>NZ_FNRA01000040.1 GCF_900107535.1 Pedobacter hartonius
TGGGAGTGTAAAGTGAACTGTGTCAACATCACTTCTTCCTAGGTGGAGGCTTCTTCAGCCTCCACCTAGGAAGAAGTCGCCGAAGGCTTTCAATCGATCACCAAATTTAATGTGCAGCTGCGACATTGTCAAGCCCCAATTCCAGATAGGCATTGTCCACTTTTTAGAGAAGTCTCTGTAGGCTAGGTATACGAGCTTTAATAGTGACTGATCTGAGGTAAAGGCACCCTTTGTTTTAGTTATTTTGCGGATTTGACGATGCATTCCCTCAATTGCGTTAGTGGTGTAAATGACCTTTCTGATTTCTGCAGAATATTCAAAATATGTAGAAAGATTCGTCCAATTATCTAACCAGCTCTTAACAGACAGTGGATATTTTTTACCCCATTTATCTTCAAACTCCAGTAACTTTTCATATCCCTGCTCTTGATTGATGGCCTTATAAACAGGCTTTAGATCAGCAACGACAACCTTTTTATCTTTCTCTGGTACATAACGCAGGCTTGTTCGAATCTGGTGGACAATGCATAACTGCACCTGTGTCTTGGGGAATACTGCCGCTATCGCTCCAGGAAAGCCTTTTAGTCCATCTATGCAGGCAACCAGGATATCATCTACACCGCGCTGCTTTAAATCAGTAAGTACAGAGAGCCAGAATTTAGCGCCCTCATTTTCTGAAAGATAGACGCCGATTAAGTCCTTTTTTCCGGCACGGTTAACCCCCAAAATATTATAAACTGCACGGGATTCAACGCCTCCGCTTTCGCGCACTTTATAGTGCATACAATCCAGAAACACAAAAGGATAGACCGCTTCTAATGGTCGGCTCCGCCATTCATTCATCGCTGGAATAATCCGGTCTGTGATGTTTGATATCTCTGTTGCTGAAATATCCATTGCATACATTTCCTTTACATAATCAGAAATATTGCGGGTACTCATTCCACGAGCGTACATCGCTATTACATTGTCTTCCAGCTCCTCTGTAATGATTAACTGGCGTTTAGCGACAATTTTAGGTTCAAAAGTACCATTGCGATCCCGCGTGCTTTCCAGTTCAAATTCCCCGGACTGCAAACTGCGAACGGTCTTCTTTGTCTTTCCATTGCGTCGGTTGGGATCATCAGTAGCCTTGCTTTCCTGGAGATGGTTATCCAGTTCTCCCTCGAGCATAGATTCCAACAAGTGCTTTAACATTGGGGCGAAAACACCATCGGTGCCACCCATCTTCTTGCCTTGATAAAGGCCTTCCATAGCTTCATTCTTGAAGCGCTCAAAATCAAATGGTTCTTTATTTTTCATCGCGTCCTAAGTATTACTAAATTACTTATTTTAACTCTAACTTTTTAGAGTTGACACAGTTCACTTTACAGTCTC
>NZ_FNRA01000039.1 GCF_900107535.1 Pedobacter hartonius
AGATACTATTATAAAAAGCAAATTTTGGAGTATCTTTTTTCAAGTATTATATTTGTCAATACAGAGGTTATGTCGCTAATTTTTGGCAAAGACCATCTACCGTAGCCCGTTTATTCGGGCTACTATCTTAAAAGATCTTACCATTTTAATATCTCAGTTGCTGTAATTCAGCAAATAATCTTTATCATTTTTAAATAGGGTATAAATCAACACGAGAAGTTTCCTCTCAAGTGCCACAATTCCAGTCTTTCCCGGTTTTCCATTGTCTTTTAACCTGTTAAAATACTTCTTTAAAACTTTATTGTGAATAATGGAACAGACGGCAGACATATAAAGTGCCGCCCTGATATAGGCGTTCCCGCGTTTGGATATATGTGGCCGCCAACTGAGTGTTCCTGATTCTTTAATAACTACATCTAGACCTACATAACTTACCAACTGCCTTCTGTTAGTGATATTTGCAAATCCATCTGTTTCAGAAATAACTGCTACCGCAGTGATAAAATTGATTCCTGGAATTGTGATTACATGTTTGATTTTCTCTAACAGGAAAACCTCACTCTCAATCTCTTGATGCATTTGTTCCTCTATCTGAACAAGTTGTTTGGAAGCTAATTCAATCCGGTCTTTTAGCCGATCTACTGTATCCTGAAAGGCATCATGGGAGTGTTTCAAGGCATGTAACTGGTTAGTCATTGCGTTTCTGTCTCTGATCAGGCCAATTCGCTCTCTGCTCAATCTTTTTAAGATGCGTAGCTTTTCATTGGGGCGGTTCCAGGGAAAAAGTTCTCTTTCCAGTCCCATTCTGGAAAGCATTTTAGCATCGATTTTATCTGTTTTGTTCTTTTCATCCAGACTCCTGGCATATTGTTTTCCTTTAGTAGGTTGAATAACGCTCACATTGTATCCTTGATCATACAAAAAATAAGCTGCTTCTTCATGATAGGTACCTGTAGCTTCCATGTTTACCATTAAGTTAATGCTATCATCCTTTTTCTTGTCTATCCACTCCTGAAGTTTTAAAAAGCCCTTGTCGTGGTTTTCAAACCCAACTGTGGACACCACTTTGATCTTTAAGTCCACGGTGTAAAAAGACAGGCAGCAATCAATTTTTTTCATGGATACATCAATACCCAGACACTGTTTCAATGTTGTTTTTGTACTCATAAGCTTTCTCATTTTAAATTGAAGCAGAGAGAGATATCCCATAGTCTATACTCATATACTACACAGGCTCAGAGCGAAATCTCCGGCTTAAAATACTATTGAGACTCATGGATAAAGATCCAGACAAAGGTACGGTCTCGCTCAAGCGTACCCCATTGATCAATGACGCCGCTGGTTGTGCTGATGCTCTTCTGTCTTTTTCTCTCTATATCAATATCTTATCTAACTACAATACGTTACAAGAATCCGTTTATTACCCAGGTTGTAAGAACCTGGTAATAAACGTTAAAAAATAGATGAGGTAAAATCTCGCTTTGCATACCTGTATAAAATGCTGCATGTTAATGTTCGGTACTCTACATCTATCTTTTGGTAATAGGCTTAAAGAATGAGGTACAATCTTGCTTTGCATACATATAAACGTGCTGCATGTTTGTGTTCGGTACTCATCAATTCATCTTTGGTATTACTCTGCTAAAGTATGAGT
>NZ_FNRA01000042.1 GCF_900107535.1 Pedobacter hartonius
TGGAATTGCAACATTAAAGTTGACATTTAGTTAAGCGGCAATATTTTGTTTATTTAAGTTTCTACCAAATTCTTCTGGGGACAAGTATCCCAGTGCAGAATGAAGTCTTTTACGGTTGTACCAAGTCTCGATATATTCAAATACGATAAGTGCTGCCTGCGCTTTGTCAGTGAACTTGTGCTGATATACACACTCAGCTTTAAGTGTCTTAAAGAAGCTCTCAGCGACTGCATTATCCCAGCAATTTCCCTTCCTACTCATGCTCCTGGTGATGAACGGATTTTTTTCCAGTAAACATCTGAACTCATTGCAAGCGTACTGAACTCCACGATCAGAATGAAAAATAAGTTCCCTAGTAATCGGTCGTCTGGCTTGCGCCATTTTAAAGGCAGGTATCACTGTATCAATTGCTTTCATTGTCATACTTAAGGCCCAGCCTATTATTTTTCGATCCCCAAGATCAATCACAGTAGTTAGATAGAGCCATCCTTTTTTTGTTCTGAGATAAGTAATATCAGATACCCAAACTGCTCCTAACACTCCAGGTTTAAAATCTCGATTAAGTACATTTTCCGGGACGAGAAATTTATGACTGGAATCGGTGGTGATCTTGAATTTTTTCTTCACAATACTTCTGAGTTCAGCTTTTTGCATTATTCTAGCCACTCTTGGTCTGGAAATTTTAATGCCTTTTTTGTGGAGATCTAGGGTGATCCTAGGACTGCCATATATTTTTTTACTGTTTTCAAAAGCCTGAAGTACTTCTGCTTCGAGTTTTTGATTTTCAATACTTCTTTTGGAAGGTGTACTTACTGTCCATTTATAAAATCCTCCTCTGCTAACTTTTAATACTGAACACATCTTCTCAACTAAAAATATCCTACTATGATCCTTTATGAACCTGAATATTTGTTGTCGCCCTTGGAGAAAATGCTGATAGCCTTTTTTAGGATATCACGCTCCATCTGCGTTTCACGCAGTTCTTTTTTCAAATTAGCCACTTCTTGCTCGGCTGCGCTAAGGATAACCTTCCCATTACCAGGGAAGCTACTGCCTTGTTTACTTGAAAATTCCTTCCGCCATCTATATAATAATGTGACGTTGATATCCAACTCCTTCGCAAGGGTCGTTAGATCTGGGCGGGTGTAACTCAGTTCAACACTCATCAGTTTGAACTCCTTCGGGTATGCTTTTCTCTCTCGTGACATAATTTCTGTTAAGGTATGTAAATCCCTTAACTCCGTGTCTACTCAAATATAGCAAGTCCA
>NZ_FNRA01000038.1 GCF_900107535.1 Pedobacter hartonius
GAACAGAGAAGTTAAGCCCACCAGAGCCGATGGTACTGCGGTAACACGTGGGAGAGTAGGTCGGTGCCAAATCTTAAAGAAAGCCTTTCAGGAAATTGAAAGGCTTTTCTTGTTTATAGCCTTTTTAGGATCAATCGACAATCATATTGATTACTGCACAGGATGTACGTATCTATTGTGTTGTGTCGTTATTCAGTTAAATGCCAAAGTGTTTTTTTATATTTGAGTTATTCTTACGATAGGAGGATTGTTATGGAATCTAAAGTTGACAGTTTATTAAAAAATATGAGTAATATGCACGAATTGGGCAAGCAGCGTGCGTTCGAATTGGGTATCCATTCTATGCCCAATTTCATGAAGATGGAGGATTGTGGAAGAAAGAGCTACCAACTGGCGAAAAATACCTGGTTACCATTGAAGTTGTAACCGATGACAATGATATATGATATGCCAGTACGTATTATTGACACCGTTATAAAAGACCTTAATGTATAAATCTGAATTAAATTTGCGGCCTATAGTTTTCAAAGAAGTCATTTAAGTAAATGATGCTCATGATGTAATTGTACGAAATATTGATTTTAGAAGTGATTTCTCATCCTAAGGTAGGATGTTATGCAATTTATAACTTTTTTTTGATGCCTAATTTATATATTATTTCCGGGTGTAATGGTGCAGGAAAGACCACGGCAAGCTATACGATTTTACCAGAGATTCTGGATTGCAGGGAGTTTATCAATGCTGATAATATAGCAGCTGAACTATCTCCTTTGAATCCGGAGAGCGTAGCCCTTGAATCAGGGCGTAAAATGCTGAAACGAATTGATGAATTAGTGCGGGAAGGAATTGATTTCGCAATTGAAACTACGCTTTCTACCCGTAGTTATGTTTCATTGGTTAAAAATGTGCAGGCGGCCGGATATAAGGTTAGTTTACTATACTTTTGGCTGAGCTCAGCTGATGTAGCCATTAAGAGAGTAGCTCAGCGAGTAAGTGAGGGTGGACATGATATTCCATCTGAGACTATTATACGAAGATATTATAGAGGTATATCTAATTTGTACAATTTATATATGCCAATTTGCGACGAGTGGACACTTGTAAATAATATGAATCTGGCACCAGAAGTTGTTGCCAAAAGTGATGCCTTTGGAAAAATGATCTTTAATAACGAACTTTGGGATAGTATAAAAAAAGACAGTCATGATAAAAGCTAATGGAATAGGTGAAGATGCAACATTTACTGAAAAAGTAATGTTTGGATTGAACATCGCTTTGCGTAAAATGGCTGAGGAAGCAGCTCTTCACGATAAAAGCCTTGTAATTGGTGATAAGGAAGGAAATGCTAAGTTAGTTCCGGCAAAAGAGTTACTAAAAACGCTTCCTGAAAGATAATTATACCTCTCTATTGCATATTTGCAATGGCACGGTTAATGTTTTGACCGCTCTTCTTGAAGCGAAGTATTCGTAAATCATGGATATTTTCCTGTAACACTTTGGTATAACGCAGCACTCTCAACTTTAGAACCAGCAAATCTTTAAGCTAGTAATTTACGATTTTTGCTCTTCATTGGAAGATTAAAGATATGATATAGACCGCTATACAATTTTCTTTACGAAATTGTTTGGTGTAACGTATATTTTTCTTACTTTTGCATCCCGCTTCGGAGGAAGGGAAAGATGAGAAGGATAAAGGAGTTAGTTTTTTGAAAGGCGTGTAAAGAAGGAATCGTTGTTAAGGT
>NZ_FNRA01000037.1 GCF_900107535.1 Pedobacter hartonius
CCCTTATAATTGTATTGAAAAGTGGCCCACTGATTATCGTAATGACTGGCCCGCTATCATCCGTTTTCGCTGGCCCAGTATCACCGTTATAGACAACTTAAGTTTAAGTACCTTCATTTATTGAAAAATTACGTAATTAAGTCTAGAACAGAGAGCGGTAGTTTTGATGTGCATATTTGAATTTTAATTACGTTATAAAAACGAAAATTACGCAAAATTTACCACAATTTTAACAGCAAAACACCGGAGAGAGGCATTGATGTTACAAATAAAATTATTGACTATCAACATTTTTAACTACCAATTATACACATGTGATTTTGCTAAAATATTCCGTTTTTGATCCTTTAACTCTCATCTACACCGATGGAGAAATTAGCGGAAATACTATTTATTTAGGTGCGGATACGATCATAATAAAAATGATAAGAAGTTGATAGTGGAAAAGGCAAAAAGAAGCAAGTTATAAATTAAAGAACTTTAATATTGAATTTTGATCTTAGTTTTGATTGTTGAAAATGACCACTAAATGTAGGGAAGAACCACTTTCACCGAAATACACACCTGACCCCTTAAATTCCAAATCTTGTTACCCGCAGATGCAAGTAGTGGTGTCGTTTAATCAGATCATCATAGGTTAACAACCTAACGTTCGCCTTTGGAATCGCCATGAATGCGTTTAACCCAGAAATGTTTTGCAGCTTATCTTCATCAGTTCCCATCAATAAAGAATATTGAAAATCTAATTTTTTTATTGATACGTCATGTTGAAGTGATTTGGATTGTATTTCTTCCAAGTTGGCGGGATCAGAAAAATAGTCAAAATACTTTGTGCCTATTTGATGGAAGTACTTTTGAGCAGGCCTGAGCATGGAGAGGTTTCGTTTGGAGAAAAAACGCTGGTTTGGCAGCTTGACTTCGAATAGCTCATTCAAGTTCATAGAATATTGATGTGCGATATTAAAAAAATCAACCTCTTCATATTTCCTTGAACTATTATGATAATAGTGTTGTTCATAAATTGATTTATAAAAGTGCTCAGACTTAAGAAGATGGTGATAAGTTTGAAGGAATATATGAATTTGTTTCTCATTCCGTAAAGATGGATTTTGATTATACGTTTTCAACAACTTAATTAAAGCATCAGCCGTAGATTCAACAATTTGCAGACCGTTACCAACCCACAAATAGTCCAGCGGCTTTTTATTTTCATAGAACACTTCAGACAACACTTTTAATTTATAGGCTCTCGCATTAAATATGCGCATATTCATCTTTGTAAAATCCGAACTGCTATCTAAGTCTAAATCATCAATATCCGATTTTAATCTGTCTAACCATCTGTCCATTCCTTTCGCTAAGGGATTATTAGTAGTTCCTATTCTTTTATGGTTTTCTGGTTTATAAACCAATCCATCAAATACATTTTCAATTAGTTCATCTACGTGTTCATAGTGCTGGCGCTCATACCCAAGCATATTGTTCATCAAAAATAGTGGCAATGCCGAAAGTCTGAAATTCTTGTCCGAATAGGTAAAAACAGAGTGCCTTAACCAATGGGCTAGTTCTGTATAGCTTTGGGAAAAAGTATCGCTTGTAAAATCGGCGATAATAAAATCAAGATGCTTTTGATTCTCTATCAATTCCGTTTCAATGACACTTTTAGCGTCAGCAATCGAATATCGGATAATTACATCGGTTTCATGCTCAATGTATTCTCCTATGTACATTTTAAGATATTGCTCAACCTCAATGGTCATCTCTGAAATGAGGAGAAACTTCATAACGCTATAATCCCCGCATAGAAGTCATCGATAGACGCCAATAAATTTTCAAAATAAATTTTGCCCAATATTTTGTTGAAGATTAATACAGTATATAAATTTATAACTCTTTTGCAGAATATTCTTTCAAACTACCTAAGATTTATAATTTAAATTACGACTTTTTACTAACATTTTTAGCTTAAAAGGTTCGCTTTCTTATCTTTACTTAAGAATCAATTTTATATTATACTCAACACCCGTGAATTTGCTTATCTGATATGGGGCTTGCAGCTTTTGATAGTTCTTCTGCTTTCCAGAAATGGAGTTGCTATATTTGAGTAGACAGTAAGTTAAGAGAATTACATACCTTAACAGAAATTATGTCACAAGTAAGAAAAGCGTACCCGAAGGAGTT
>NZ_FNRA01000035.1 GCF_900107535.1 Pedobacter hartonius
CCCTTATAATTGTATTGAAAAGTGGCCCACTGATTATCGTAATGACTGGCCCGCTATCATCCGTTTTCGCTGGCCCAGTATCACCGTTATAGACAAATGGGACAGATTCCTTATTTCAAAGGCTAATTTTTGATTAATTTTATTTGTATTATGAGAAATAGATAGATCAAAAATCGAATTAGAGTAAGTAATATATTAAATAATAATTAAATTATAACACATACTATTATGGATAACAAATATAAAAATAGACATTGGTACGCCTATGTTGATGGCAATCCTTTAAATCCTGAAAATTACCAATTAACCACGATAACCCCTTGGTGCACTAATGGCAAAAATTTGTGTGCAATTTACACCATCGGATACGATGAACAGCCTGAAGAATTTTCGCCGAAAATGAAAATGGTTATCGCAAATGCACTAGTAACCGGAGTACCTCAACCAATAGGTTCAGAAGTGTTATTGGTATTAATGAAAAATTAACTGGTTCAGAATGTAATAGGAGAAGGTCGAAAATCCTGAAAAGAGTAGGCATAACTTAAAGTTTTTTAATACTTTTTAATGAATAAAAGTATTCTATTATATGCCTAGATACTGGTATGTTTATGTGCCTGGTTTAAATCCGGATCCGACGCTTCCTGCTAACTATAGATATACGCCTTTTAAACCAAGTTGTGCCATTGGTTCGACCATTTGTGCAATTTATTCAGGTGTGCCCTCAGGATATCCTGCTAATTTTTTTACGATCCTTCCGTCAATAAGTGATAGATTGCAAAATTATATCATTAATGGGCTATCTACCCATGCTCCACAGCCTATAGTACCTAGGTTTTTTGTTTATTTAAAGTCTTAATCAACTAATAGCTCTGTGAAATTACCTCTTGTATCTTGCATTACGCCTACTGCAAATAGACCTCAATTCTTAGAAGGAATTATAAACTGTTTTTTAAATCAGGATTATCCAAATTGTGAATTGATCATTTTCGATGATGGTGTAGAATTATCATCGTTGAACATCCTTGATCTTCCTAACATACACTATTATTATGCTAAGGCGTCACAGGAGATAGGTCCAAAACGTAATTTTCTATGTAGCAAAGCACAAGGTGAAATTATCATTCATTTAGATGATGATGACTGGTATGCACCAGATTGGATTAGTAAACAGGTAAATGCTTTGAATACGTTAAATACGGATATCACCGGAATTAACAATATCAATTTCTTTTCTACGGTTGAAAATATATTCTGGAATTATAAGTACACCGAAAATATAAAGCCGTGGATTTATGGGGGAACGTTAGCCTATTGGAAATCACTTTGGGATAAAAACCCTTTCAAAGATATGCAGACCGGAGAAGATAATGATTTTATATTTAGTTCTAAAGCTAAAATTTACGCACACGATTATACTACTGGCTATCTTGGTTTAATTCATGGTGATAACATTGGTGTAAGGCTATTTGAAAACCCAGCAGAAAAACTACAGCAGGAGAAGTGGATTAAAAACATACAAAAGCCCGAAAAATATCACATAAATACTGTTAGTTGTTTAAATTCCAATTTACCCCTAGTTACTTGTATTATGCCTACAGCAAATCGGCCCAATTTTGTGATTTCTGCAATTGACAACTTTATAAAACAGAATTATTCAAATAAGGAATTGGTTATTATAGATGATGGTAAAGAATCTGTGGAAAATCTAATACCAAATGACCAGCAAATAAAATATTTTTTTTCCAAGTCTTTAGGCACAATAGGATCTAAACGTAATATAGCTTGTGACAAAGCTAAGGGAGAATTCATAATACATTGGGATGATGATGACTGGTACGCGCCTGATTGGATTGTTCGTGAAGTAGAAGCATTGCTGAACTCTGGAGCAGACATATGCGGAATAGATCAGGTACAATTTTTTTCTCCTTCACAAAATGAGTATTGGATGACAAAAAATAGGAATTCTAAGCACCCTTGGCTAACAGGCGCAACTCTGATTTATAGAAAATCCTTTTGGAATATGCATAATTTTAACGATCTGCAAAGTGGCGAAGATGATGATTTTGTAAGGAATAGTAGAGCAAAAATATTCGCCCATAGTTATTTTCAGGGGTTCATCGCAACACTGCATGATAATAATACTAGTAGTATATTTTTTGAGTAAACCGAGAGACTGTAAATTGAACTGTGTCCACTCTTGACAATCAAGAGTAAGAATAAGTAAATTAGTATAAACTTATGGACACAATGAACAGTAAAAAACCATTTGATTTTGAACGCTTCAAAGAAGAAGCAATGTAAGGCCTGTACAATGGTAAAAAGATGGGTGGCACCGACGGTGTATTTGCCCCGATGCTTAAGCATCTTCTGGAATCGATGATGGATGGAGAACTTGATAGCCACCTGGCTGAGAGCAAGTCATCAGGAGAAAGTAATCGGCGAAATGGTAAGACAAAGAAGCTTTTTATTGTGCATCAGATTCGCACCAGTCTGCGGTATGTACCTGAGAAAGATAAAAAGGCCGTTGTTGAAGATCTGAAGCCGGTTTACAAGGCGAACA
>NZ_FNRA01000034.1 GCF_900107535.1 Pedobacter hartonius
TGTCTATAACGGTGATACTGGGCCAGCGAAAACGGATGATAGCGGGCCAGTCATTACGATAATCAGTGGGCCACTTTTCAATACAATTATAAGGGTTTAATTTTAATGGCTCAACTGTTTTTTTCTTCTGAAAGATTCCCCTTCCAATTCAATTCGATGAGACGAGAAAACAATCCTGTCAAGTATGGCATCAGCAGCAGTACTTTCTCCAATTAGTCCATGCCAGCTTGCCACTGGTATCTGTGTGGCGATTATAGTGGATGAACTCTCATGTCTTTCTTCAATAACATCCATCAACACATTTCTGGCCTGCTGATCAATATTGGCCAGACCAAAGTCATCCAGTATAAGCAGTTCAGTTTTTTGTATACGCTTGATCAGTTTATAATAAGTGCCCTGTAGTTTGGCTAGCTTAGCAAGGTCAAAGAACCGTGCAGTATTGTAATACATTGTACTGTGCAGCATCTGACAAGCCTTAACACCAATGCTCTGCGCTAGAAAACTTTTACCACAACCACTGGAACCGGTAATGATAAGATTCTCTTTTTTCTGGAGAAAGTTGAGACTTAACAGCCTTTCAAATGTTGTTTTATCCAGGCCTCTTTTAGCCTGATAATCGATATCTGAGGAAGAAGCTGCTTGTTTAAAGCCAGCACGTTGTATCAAGCTTTCGATATTTCGGTTTTGCCGATTTTCCCATTCTGTATCTATCAGCATCGAAAGGAAATCGTCCAGGGTGTAATCCTGGTAAAGGTGTTCGGTGATGCTGCGATGGTAAAGGTTTGCCATCGCGTTCATACGCATACGACGCATTTTTTCTACGGTGTTGTGTTCGTTCATGATTTTGTTGTTGTTATTTGTCTAATAAAAAAGTGTAATTCTAGTGGGGTCAATATGATCCAGAACCCACTTACCTGTAATGACTTGCACCACGAATGTTACTGTGTTCTGGAATCGGTGGCCCGGACTGAACCTCCGGATCCTGCACCTGTGTATCCAGATTGTTTTTCAATATCATTTCGATGGTACGATAAGAGGCTTTATGGTATTCCAAAGCCCTTTTACAAGCACCTTCCAACCGGTCTTTGTTATAAGTTTTTACAAAAGATAAGATCCCCTGGCTTTGTTTATAAGCAATTTCCGGATAGTTGTACTGGCTAAATAACCGCTCAATGTAGGCCAGGGTATCTGGCCCTATTTGACGGGCGCGGTTCTGGAAGTATTCAGGGCTCCAACTGCCGTAAGCCTGATGAGAGGAAGGCATGTGGTCTGCTGTGGTCGTATAATGACCAGCTTTGTAGTTTCTTTCATGACTGGCAATCCGGTCATGGTTATAGAAGACCTCCAGCTTATCCTGATTATATTGTACCTCTACATGCAAACCCGTAAACCGATAAGGGACGCTGTAATAATTACGGTCTTCACTCATGTAGATATGTGCGGTCTTTTGCACTTTGGCCCGACGGTATTGACGTATACTGTAAGAACCTGGGGTGATCTGCTGTAAATATTGCTTTTCCAGGTCAATAAAATAACTTCTGCGGCTACCACCACCGTGGGAGAACAAGTAATCGTTATATTCCTCCAGTAGTTCAGCAATCGCTTTATTAAGGTCTTTAAGGCTGAAATAAGTGTGCTTACGTAAATGATAATAGATGCGCTGGTAAACAAGTTCTACACTGCGCTCTACCAGTGCTTTATCCTGAGGATGATGTGGTCTTGCTGGATCCACCACGCAACCATAATGCAGTGCGAAACCGGCAAAAGTTTTATTAATCACAGGTGCGTATTTACTGCCTTTGCTGACTGCTGATTTCAAATTATCTGAAACGATGGCCTGTGGAACTCCACCCATCCATCTCAAACAAGATTCCATACAACTGATCAGGTCTTCCCGTTTCTGAGAAGGAACTGAAGTGACGAAGGTATACTGGCTGCAGGGAAGCACCGCAATGAATACTTCAACCTCAACCTGTTCACCGGTAGATCTGTCAACGTACCAGGGCTTCTTACCACAAAAGTCAATAAATAACTTTTCGCCGGCTTTATGAATCAGCTTACCACTATGGCGGCTCCTGTTCTTCCAATTCCGGTAGTGAAGAGCAAACTGAGTATATTTATATCCATTAGGGTCCTTCTCGAAATATTCTTTCCAGAGTTCCTGCAAGGTACCGCCAGGCTTTTGCAGTTCTTTCTGGAAATCTGAAAATTGATTGCTTAAGGTCTCATAGCGCTCCTTTTCAGTTTGGCTGTTTTCGGTAAACAAATCTCTAAGATCACACTCCTGAAGCTCTGCAAGCTCCTGATAGGTAAGATTCAGTGCCTTAAAACGGCTGGTGTAACTGTCCACCGTTTTGCGGTTCACTTTTAAATAATCTGCAACCTTGCGGTTACTCAAGCCTTTCAGTTTAAAGATGATTAAACTCCGTAATTCCATGATATCAATTCTTTGTCCTGCCATGTATCTGTTAAGTGTTTCAGATACAAGACTATTAAAAATCATGAAAAGTGGCCCAATGACCTCCGTTTTATAAAGGAGTCAGCGGTTAGGCTTTTGGCCCAGTGACCTCCGTTTTGATCCTATAATCAGCAAGGGAATCTTTGGCCCAATGGCCTCCGTAATGGCGGCCAATCTTTTGGCCCAACGATTTCCGTTTTGACTGGCCCAGTATCACCGTTATGCTTGGCCCAATGACTACCGTATTAGACA
>NZ_FNRA01000031.1 GCF_900107535.1 Pedobacter hartonius
CACTGGGATATTTGTCCCCGGAGGAATTTGGTAAAAACTTAAATAAAGAAAATATTGCAGCTTAACTGAATGTCCATTTTATTGTTGCAATTCCACTCCAATAGGTTATGAAGTTTAGCTTCGATAATGCCTTTGCCCCTTGGTGGGGTGTAAAACACTGTACCTGCGTTTGGTCCGCTCCCGCCTTCTTTGATATAGACTTGTGCGATTGGATTTCTTATTCCGTCACTGAACTGGCTTACAGTTCTATACATTTTTATAAAATAGTTCTCATCAAAAGTATGCTGCTTAAGATGATCATACCCTATCCATAATGCTTTTCTATAATTTAATATCTCTTTTGTCGGCCCTTGCGGTTCGCTAGCAGGATTTTCGCTATAGGCTTTATACAACTCATCGTCTGTTGTAAAAATATTTTCTATAGCACTTGACGCTTTCGCTTCTTGTAAACTTATTGAATTAATTAGCATGGCTTGATTTGGGATTGCAATACTTCGCCCCTGTAATCTTGCCAAAGCAGCCTTAGAATCCCCAAGCTGTTTGTAAATATCTATATCCTCATATAGTATCTTGTCGATTGGCAACTCAGGAAGATCATTCCATGGTTTAGTTCTATCAGGATTTATTACATAAGTCATATACAAATATACAAACTAAGCTGGCCTTAAAAAACCTATTTTTTAAGGCCAGCTTAGTTTTTGACCTTAAAGTATTATGGAATAAATGAGCTAACCTTAAAATGCTATACATTTTAAGGTTAGCTCATTTATTGACCTTAAAACAGTGAGTATGGATACTACTTGGCTTTATTGTTGCCGAAGTTATTAACCTCTTTCGTACCGGCAACCCTTTTTATATTAAATAAATATATTATACTCTTTCTGATTTGTTCATATTTTCGACAAAAATGAACACATATTAAATTTGTGTCCATCCCTTCAATTGAATCTATTCACTTTTATGATTTAAGTGAACACGTGATGTAAAAGTTGATAACTCCCAAATCTTCTGTAATTTAAAAGAAATTTACCCGATTTGATTAATGGATATTATTTTATCCAAAAATAGCGAATATGGATAAAATAATATCCATTTGTGACTAATGTAAATGATCAAATCGCACCCGACTAGCTGTACTATTTGGTTAAGAAATGATCTCCAAAGTTTTAAGAAATAAAAAGCTCAGTAGTTTTGAGTACTACCGAGCTTTAGTGGCCGCGAAGATTCTGATTTCAAACTATTTTGTGGAAGATTTGCAGATGGTAATTGAGGTTTTAGGGTGTGAAGGGGGATTTTGAAATGTTGGTGAAACGGATTTCAAACTTTTCGAACAATCTATTAAAGATGTGAATCTTGTTATTTCCAAAGATCCTCCTTAGTCCAGTTCCCGGGAAATCCCATTGCTTTGACGTCAATATTAGGATATGCCTCTAACAAAGCCACAAATCGCTTAACAAAGCTATTTTTTGGATTGATCGTTTGCAAAAGATACAGGAGTATCGACAACATGAAGTAGGTTCTCTTATTAGAAACGTCTTGATTTAGCAACCAGGGTTTCGATGTTTTATGAGGTATGACCGGCGAAATATTAAGATTATTATTCCACAATCTTGAATGATGAGCACACATATTTCTGAGGTATACTATACTATGCATCCACGATTGGAGTACAGTATCGTTTAATCCAAAATGGTTTGCAACTTGTCGTTTCGGCCTACCAGGTATTAGGTTACTGTATAGGCTAGAAACCGTTCCAAAAGAGCTAATTTCAAGTAGAATCCAACTTGGTGGTAATGGATTGTCATATTTATTCTTAAAATTAACAATAAATTCTTCCTTGCTTCTTGAATATTCACTTTCTAAATTAGCCAAAGTCTTTTCATATGCAGGAAAGCTTTTGAATAATTTCGGATCTGCATGCCAAAAAGGGTCATAATCATGAGACAAAACATACATCATTTTGGATCGTATAGAAATTTCTATCTTTTCTAATTCCCTAATTACCATAACTCTTAGGGCTCGATCAAATGAGTACATTTCGAATGCGTTATTAAAATGAGCATCCTCCTTAAATATATGCGCTTTCTTGTCAGCCAGTAAAGGATACCAATACCCACTAAGTCGGTAGTAACTGATACTCTCTAACAAATGAATGGCTCTTTCAACATTGTCAATGACTAATCCCCGATTGGAAAGTTGCTCTATCTGTTCTTGATATGTTAAGGCAGGTTTATTAAAAGAAACTTTTGACATTTGGCTAAAAAAAAAGCTTACCCTGAGCGCGCTGTTCTAAAGGGAAGCGGGGTAAGCATGTTGATACAAAGGTAATTAAAATAAATTAATAACCAAATTAAATACAATAATTTCCTTAAGAGAAATACGGCTCTGCTTTTTAGCTTTCGTCGAGAGTTATAAGATTTTTGCCTGCTGCTAATTAACAATTCTATGATTTTCTAAAACCGACGCAATCCAAAAATAAAAAAGTTCGGTAGTACTTAAGTACTATCGAACTTTTGTGGCCGCAAAGATTCCAATTTCAAACTATTTCGTGGATGATTTGCAGATGGTAATTGAGGTTTTGGGGCGTGAAGGGGGATTTTGAAATGTTGGTGAAACGGATTTCAAACTTTAGCCCAATAATAACTAAGGCAGAGAAATAAAAATCCCCACTATTTGCATAGCAGGGATATATTTTTGATTGTATCAACAAATACCCTTAGTAGGGATGAGTTACCACGAAAAGCTGAATTCTTCTAAAGATTTAATATCACTGAAGTTCAGTACCTTATAATTTTTATTGACTGCTTTTCTTTGAGTTTGCGTAGTAGATACAGCTGTAAGCATTAATAGTATATCATTTGAAGCATTCTTAAACGAGATATCTAATACTTCTTCGCCTGTATGTAAATCTTTATGAAATTGATCTGCAAAAGATCTAGACATAAAAATAGTATCTGTGAAATCTATTTCAATTTTTGAATTACACTTACTCTCTTCTTTAATAACTTTGACTAACCTTGTCGCAGCTTCCCGAGAGTCTAATGTAGAAGGCAAAATTTCAGCTACTTTGATTTCTGACGTAATCATAGTTGTGTTCCTTTCTTTTTAATTTGCAAAGATAAATAAATATAAATAATTTTTTACACAATCCTAGCCCTAATGGATAAAATCATAGGCACTAAATCCTGCTGGTGCAATCACCGGAATCCTCAAGCATAAATACATTCCTTGCCAATGAATTGTTTCGGGCATTTGAACTATATCATTGATTTCTGATGTATGAATATTAAAAACAGAACCTGACAAAATAAAGTATTTCCCATTTAAACCTTTTGTTAATAGATCTTTAGAAGAACTGATCCCAAATCCTCTATCTACATTCTGGCTCTTTGTTGATTTACCTGCTACCGCCGCTTCCATAGCTAGTTTATCATCGGTAACTTCTGCTTTTAATTTATCAAATGAGGCATAAGTATCCAAGAAAGTCCGCCCCACATCTGCAATAACGATATCAACATATCCCTTTGACTTGTAATATTGTGCAAATAAATAGCCTTTGTCCGATTTCGAGTGATGTAATACATTGTTTACTGCTTCATCTACCAGATACATCATAGGCGTAATCATGTTATGAGGCAGATTACATATTCTTATCAACAATCTATTTATGCCACTTAAAAAAGCATCTCGGATTTTAGAGATCTCCTCACTCTCGCCAGCAGGAAATGCTATTATTGGAATATATGTTTTGCCATTATAAGAATTCATGAGGTCAGTGAAATTACCATTGAAGGTAAGAGGGTCAATTCCATTTGGAAATTCAATGAGTGACATGTACTCTCTTAAATAAGGACTTCTGAAAGTATTTGAGATTTGAATATCATACCCCCTTTGGGTAAACTGATCTACAATTAATGTCAGAGACATCAAAAAAAAGGGATTTGTAAATTTGACACTCTCGTAATTGAGTATTATTTTTTGATTTGGATCTAAAGCCGTGATTTGACTAATCAAATTCAAAACCTTTTGTATCGGGTCACCAAAATTGTCTGATATTCTTTCTGGTAATACAATTGTCTTCATAATAAAACCTATAAAGCAAAAGACACGCCCTGGTACGCTGTTCTTATGGGTAGCGCGGCGTGTACTGTTATTCAAATATGCGAATTTTCAGGCAGAAATAAAAAATAGGGAAATAAAATTAATTCACACTCCATTTTTGACGAATTATGATAATAATTAAATTGAGTAGCTAAGGTTATAAAGCCCGAAATAAAAAAGCTCAGTAGTACTTAAGTACTACCGAGCTTTCGTGGCCGCAAAGATTCCAATTTCAAACTATTTCGTGGATGATTTGCAGATGGTAATTGAGGTTTTGGGGCGTGAAGGGGGATTTTGAAATGGTGGTGAAACGGATTTCAAACTACATGGCCTTAAACGTTATCATAGTAAAAACCAGGTGCTGAACCAAGGATATGTTTCTCGATAAATGCGATTCCTTCTGCTGTAAGCTCGCCAACTTTTTCAAAAGGCTGCCAGTCAAGCTTTTTAAAAAGTGGCTGTGAAACTACCAAACTATTGTCATAGACAACTTTGTGACCTTTTCCAAACGAGTCTGTTTTCTTGAGGTAACTCTCCTCAAGAGGAAGATTATCAAACTTTTTTGAGTGAGTAATCATTGCTCCTACAAAATAATGTTTATCATATGGCTTCATAAACACCATATAATGAGCAGTTCTACCACTTTTGTTCAAATTATTATTACTCCAAAGGATATCTCCTTTATTCGCCTCAATGTTCGGATTATTCATGAGATTAAATGATTAGTTACCATAATAAGAAAAAGAAGTGTCCTATCTAAGAAATTAAATTACCGGCACCTTTAAAATAATTTGATCTAAATATGAAGTCATGCTCTCTGCAAATACAGAACTATTGTTCTCAAATTATTACTCATACTACGCATCAGCTTCAATGTTTAGATATCCAGGGCATCGTGAATTTGGACACGCAAATACGCCCTCCTATCCATTTTATATTGCAGCTTTTCCTGTGTATCCAAGCCTTCTCTAACCATGCTCGCCAGGTTTCTTACCAAAAATGGTATATCATCAGGCTCATAATCTAGCAATAATAGTTGTTCCTTTAAAGTAAGAGAAACTGCACTGATCGCAAAACTAATCTGAGGTACAAGCCTTAATATAAAATTCCTTGCCTTTGTCAAAAAAACATCAGAAGTTCCAGGTATCAAATTATTGACTGTCTGGTAATTCTCTCCTGCAACATAAGCTATTAAAATCGGCTTAATTGCTGTGATGTTTTCAGCAAGTTCGCTTAATTTGTATGTCGTAACCTTTAGCCCTAATACTCTTGCGAGCTGTGCCTGCGCCGCTAACCCAGGAAACATTTCCACAATCCGGAGTTCATTATCTTTTAACCAATCTAGAAACCACCCTATCCATTCCGCCACCGAAAATTCAAACAATAGTTCTATTTTTTCATCTGCAAGACTTTTACCAAGTTGCTCGATTATGCTCGGATCAATCCCTGTCTTCAAACTAACTACTTCAACCCAAGAATCATAAATTAAATCTAGTCCCAGATTGTTGTCTATAACGGTGATACTGGGCCAGCGAAAACGGATGATAGCGGGCCAGTCATTACGATAATCAGTGGGCCACTTTTCAATACAATTATAAGGG
>NZ_FNRA01000028.1 GCF_900107535.1 Pedobacter hartonius
TCCGTAATGGCGGCCAATCTTTTGGCCCAACGATTTCCGTTTTGACTGGCCCAGTATCACCGTTATGCTTGGCCCAATGACTACCGTATTAGACATAAGTTACAGAATTGCTATGGCATTGAAAAATTAGAAACTGAATTTAAGTTTGTTTTCAACAGAAAAGAAAACGAAATATTTTCAAATTGCTTTGTTGTATATGCACCAAATGGTGTTATGAAGACATCATTAGCGAGAACTTTTTCGCAACTATCTAATGGGCAATTTCCTAAAGATGAAATCTACGAGCGGGATATGGTTTGTGAGGTAGCGGCAGATGGAGTTGTGCTAGCTCCTAATGAAATCTTTGTCATTCACTCATCCATTGATACAAGTAAAGAATCTGAACATACATCTGCATTACTGGTTGACGCTGTTAGCAAAGAAAAATATGATGAAATCTCAAAAGATATATTGAAGCGAAAGGACGCATTAATAACCAATCTGAATAAGTGTTCTGGAATACCCAAGAAAGATCTAGAAAGCCAGCTACTAAAAGACTTCAATGAAAAGGATTTCTTAACGTGTTTACAGAATATTGATGCTAAAGTATTTGAAGATGATCTTTCTGTTATCAAATACAATGACATATTTGATGGAGATGTCATCGAGATATTAAAAAATAACACCCTGACCGAAAATATTGACAAGTATGTCGAGGAATATAATAAGGTAATTTCGGCGTATCCTTACTTTAAAAAAGGAGTGTTTAACCCCGCGAAGGCTGAAAAAGTGTCTGGCACTCTTAGCAAAGAAGGTTTTTTTGCCGCAAATAACACCATCAATCTTCATGGAGAGGATAAAGCTTGGACTCAACAGGACTTAGATCAAAAGCTTAAGGAAACTCAAAAAAGTATTCTTGAAAACCAGGAGCTAAAAAAAGTCCGTGACCTGATGCTTAAAAAAGCAAAATGCGTCAAGTTCCAGGAAATTGTAGAAGGTTTGGATGATCCTAACATTTTGTTGTTAGAAATAAAAAACCTAGAAGAATTCCGCCAAAGATTGTGGAAATCTTATTGTAAAAACGATGCTGAGTTTAGCCCTTTTGTAAATGACTATACTGAGAAAGAAAAAGAATTGATCGAAATAGAAGGTAAGGCGAATTTTGAATCTTCAAGATGGAAATCGGCAATTGATATTTTCAACAATCGGTTCTTAAATATGCCCTACGTTTTAGACATAGAAAATAAACAAAGCTGTTTAGTCGGTCGAGAAGTACCCAATGTGGTCTTTCTTTTTACTGATGAAAAAACAGGAAAGAAGGTCTCATTCAAAAGATCTGAGCTTCATGGTCTTAATATACTTAGCCAAGGCGAAAAACGGGCCTTATATATTTTAAATTTAATATTTGAAGTTGAATCAAGAAGGAATAACAAGCAAAAGACTTTATTTATTGTTGATGACATTGCAGACTCGTTTGATTACAAGAATAAGTATGCTATAATTCAGTATCTGAAGGACATTTCGGAAGAACCAATGTTCTACCAGATCATCTTAACCCATAATTTTGACTTTTTCAGAACAATTCAAGAAAGGATATTAACTTCCAACAAGTGGGATAATTCTTTCATAGCACAAAGGAATAAAGATGAAATCGTTCTGATCAAGGCTGGAAAAAAGGAAATTACAAATCCTTTTGAACAGTGGCGTCAAGACATGGATAAAGAAAAAAAAATCTTTGTGGCCTGCATTCCCTTTGTCAGAAACCTCATTGATTTTAAAGAAGGGAGCTCTGAGAATTATATGTTGCTTACATCTCTCTTGCATATAAAAGACGATTCTGAAACTATAAATGTTGGTAAAATAAAGGAAGCCTATTTAGACAATTTAAAAGGCATTAATTTGGATAATTATGATCAAAATGATAAGGTTTTAGATTATATCTATAGTGTTGCCGATGTTATTGAAGCTGAAAAAATTAAGGATGACAGTATAAATTTAGAAGACAAAGTAGTATTGTCGATGGCAATTAGATTGAAGGCGGAGACTTTGATATTATCCAAGATCAAGGAAAATCCAAAATTCAAGGGTAACCAGACCGGTAAGCTCACCCAGGTATTTAAAGACGAATTTAAGGATGTTGAAGCTATGAAACAGTTTATTGCAGTATTTGATGAGGTAAATCTTATTACGCCGGAAAATATCCACTTAAATTCATTTATGTATGAGCCTATATTGGATATTTCAACCCATCATCTTAAAAATATTTATAAAAAAATTAAAGACTTATTTTAAGTACGCATTTCACACTTTCTTATTTCCATGTACGATTTACATCAGTTAGGTTGGTTCAGTTTTCAGCAGTTAGTATTGACTATCGCCAAAGAAGTTTTTGGCCAAAATGCTATGTCATTTTTAAGCAGCAACGATGGTGGTCGAGATGGTAGTTTTTCTGGAGATTGGGCAGTCAATGAAAAAACATCACTAAGTGGGAAGTTTGTATTTCAATGTAAGTTTACAAGCCAACAAAACTATAATATCAAATTTGCTGACTTAAAAGAGGAACTTCCCAAAGCAGAAGCATTGGTTAAAAATGGATTATGTGATATTTACATATTAATTACGAATGCGGGAATTTCTGGTAAGATGTCAGCGAAACTTGAAACGGCACTTCGAAATCTGGGTGTTAAACATGTTGTTATCTTAGGGTCTAACTGGTTATTTCAGACTATTCAGGAAAATAATAGACTAAGGAGATTGGTTCCTAGGATATACGGATTAGGTGACCTTAGTCAGATATTAGATGAAAGGGTCTACTTGCAGGGGCGAACTTTATTGGAGTCTCTCAAGGACGAACTTGCCAAAGTTGTTATCACTACTGCTTATCAAAAGGCAGCTGAAGCCTTGGATATTCATGGTTTTGTTCTACTTGTTGGAGAACCGGCTGCGGGCAAGACAACCATTGCATCGTTATTGGCTATGGGCGCACTGGATCAATGGAAAGCATCTACATTAAAACTGAGTACGGCTGAGCAGGTTGTCAAGCATTGGAATCCAGATGATCCGTCGCAGTTTTTCTGGGTAGATGATTGTTTCGGTGTTACACAATACGAATCAAACCTTGTTCATAAGTGGAACCATAACATTACCCATATCAAGGCAATGTTAAAGTCAGGGGCGAAAATAGTTATGACTTCAAGAGACTATATTTATAATCGAGCCCGAAACGATCTTAAGGAAGGTGCGTTTCCGATTTTGAACGAAAGCCAAGTGGTAATAGATGTCCACGACCTTACCATCACGGAAAAAGACAAATGCTTTATAATCATCTGAAAATGGGTACCCAACCACTTGATTTTAAAAGAGAAATTAAGCCTTTTTTGGAATTCATAGCATCTCTTCCAAGCTTTATTCCAGAGACTGCCAGACGGATCGCTGCCCCATTTTTCACCAAGAACCTGTATATTTCCGAATGGCACTTAGCCGAATTTGTCAAAAAACAGGAAAGCTTCTTGGTAGATGTTTTAAGCGGATTGGATAGGGACAGTGTGGCCGCATTGGCGTTGATCTATATGAATAACGATAGTCTTTCCAGTCCTATTAATTTAAAACAGCATGAGGTGTCCGCAGTCGATCGTATCGGAAGTTCCCTTGGGGGCTGTACAGAAGCATTGAATTCAATGAAAGGTAATCTTGTCCAATTTGTGTTTACCAATGATGATCCAATATGGAAATTTAAACACCCCACTGTGGGTGATGCGTTTGCCATATTTGTCGCAAAAAGTCCCGAATTGATTGAAATATATTTACAAGGAAGCGTTATTGAAAAATTGATGGAACAAGTTTCCTGCGGCGATGTGGGAATTGAAAAAGCTATTGTAGTGCCTACATCGTTCTTTGAACTTATTTTAAGCAGACTTAAAAACTTTAAGACCACGAAAGCCTATAAGTCTGAACATCTATCGATATGGGGAGCAAAAAGAAAACTTCAGGAGTTTCTCACCTCCAGATGTTCTGGGAAATTTTTAACGCGATACATAGCGGAAAGTCCTGACACACTCGTACAGGTCACTAACCCAGGCCTTTATTTAGATTCAGTTGCAGAGGTTGGTCTTGCCTATCGTCTTCATCATTTCAAGTTGTTACCTGAAGAGAACAGGAAAGCATTTGTTGCTAAAGTCTCTCAATATGCCGTTGAAGGACAAGATTTATATGCGTTAAAATCAACTAAGATTAGGGAGATTTTTACCGATAAGGAATATCAAGATTTAAAAAATAAAGTTGAAAAAGAGTTGATTCCAAATCTCAATGATCTGACTGAAAAGTATCAAAATAATTTTGATAAATCGGAGGAACCGGAGGATTATATGGATCACCTCAAAGGGATTTTCAAAATTTTGGAATCTCAGTTCGAAGATGAAGAAGAAATAATTGACAAGATACAAGGTGAAATTGAAAATGTCGACGAATGGATTAGTCAGAATACATTTGATAAGCCAGAGAAAAAAGCACGCGAGAGACTTGCTGACGAAGCCATTAAGCTTAATCCGAATGAGCAAAGGAGTATTTTTGACGATATTGATATATTTTGAAAGCTTTGTTATCTCTGAAATTACACACGATAATGGTATTGCTATCTGTCATAATTGCTACCTAAATATAAATAATATAAATTGTATCTAAACCATTCTCAATATGTCTCCTAGAAAAAAGGCAACGAATCCTATAACACAATCTGAAAATGAAACCATCAGTTCAAATATTAATCCACTAGTCTTTATCAGTCATGATACTAGAGATGCAGAACTGGCGGAAGAATTCAGCAATCTTTTAAAAAGTGCGAGTGCTGGGGCATTAAAGTCATTCAGATCGTCAGACAAAAAAGGAACCCAAGGAATTGAATATGGGATGGAATGGTATCCCGCCATTATGGATAAGATTGATGAGGCATCTGATGTTGTTTGCTTGTTGACCCAACACAGCGTGGACAGGCCTTGGATTCTATATGAAGCTGGTGTGGCAAAAGGTAAACTTGATAAAAAGGTGATTGGAATCGCACTAGGTATTCCTTTTAGTTCTGCCATAACTGGGCCATTTGCTCTTTTTCAGAACAACAGTGGTGATTCGGAATCCATTACCAAGCTCGTACTTGAACTGGTAATGAAGGTTCCAGGATTAGATCCTGACAAAAGCCTAGTAAGGCTACTAGTAGATAAATTTGTCGAAAAGGTTAAGGAGATCACAGAAAAAAAGACAGAAGATGGTGGCGAAATTGAAAAAGCCGAAAGTGTAGATGAAAATTCTGTAGCCAAATTATTTGAAGAGGTTAAGATTATGTTTGATAGCCTCCCTTCGAGAATTGAAAATAGAATTGATCCCGATATGCGTAGAAAGAGAAGAAAATCACATCCTATGATGCTGGAAGAAATGCTTCATTTTGGATTTGAAGATGAAGAGCCGTCTATCGGATTTTTGATGTTAGTCAGTTTGTATAAGGACGATTTTCCCTGGTTTTATGAAATAGGTGTTGATACCTACCGAGGTTTAAAAGCGGTTAAAAGTAATGCTGAGCGTGAAAAAATCATTCGCACTTTTGAACGTGCAACTGAAATGCTTTCTCATCCAATAATGAGAGAGTTCCATGGAGAATCGAAAGATAACTATTTCCTTTTCAAGGAAACAAGGCATATGTTCCATCGTTATTTGGAACGCTTTTATACAGACAAGAGATCAGAGAAATAAGCATTCATAAACATACTAAGAGTAATTAAAATGTTGTGGGTTATCTCAGAATTAGATATAGAAGATACTTTGATTTGCATTTTTTAGTATAAAATGCTATATTTATGTATAGCATTTGCAGCTATTCTTTATTAAATAAAAGGTGCGTTATTCGGGGAGTTCGAATTTCAAAGCCACTCTAACATATTGCAAACGTTGGTTTTTACACTAGGTGCAAATCCCAGCGGGATCACAGAGAATATATCAAAACTACGTAAAAGCTTGCAAGTCAAATGATTGCAAGCTTTTTTCGTTTACGGGAATACCCAAAATTCACAGTGAAAAGTGAGTGATTCGGTGAGTAAAATTGAGGGATTTTGAACTCACCAAAAACGATATAAATTATTGATTTACAGAAAGTTCAACCATTGAACGACTTGACGTATATAGACTGCAAGGCTTAACTGTCTTTCTGACATGACAATGGAAGCCGTTTGCGAGTATTTCCAGTTGACTAAAGAAAAGCTCAAATGTTATACAAAGAAGCAGTTAAACCAGGGACACTGGATTTAATTCATCAGCTGATCAAAGATCAGCAGCTCAATTCAATTTACCTTGTTGATGGAACTTCCTTATCCTTAAGAATTTGACGCAGAGAATCTATAGACATTGACCTGTTCAATTCCTCAGATTTTGCTGGTCAGTGCTTACAGATTTAAAGCAGCGTGGTGTTGAAGATATCCTTGTGGCCTGCATTGATGGATTAAAGGGGTTTCCTGAGGCGATAGCCGCAGTCTTTCCCCAAACCCAAATCCAGCTTTGTATTGTGCATCAGATTCGCACCAGTCTGCGGTATGTACCTGAGAAAGATAAAAAGGCCGTTGTTGAAGATCTGAAGCCGGTTTACAAGGCGAACA
>NZ_FNRA01000025.1 GCF_900107535.1 Pedobacter hartonius
CACTGGGATATTTGTCCCCGGAGGAATTTGGTAAAAACTTAAATAAAGAAAATATTGCAGCTTAACTGAATGTCCATTTTATTGTTGCAATTCCACGCAGCAAATGCTATAGGCAAGAGAAGAACTAGATAATGACCACAGAAGGAAGAATGAAGCTTGTTACAAGGTACTTTTTCCCACTGTTCAGAAGACTAAGAAGACTGCGAAGGTGTCAAAGCCTCTCTACGTGCTTCATTCTGGGGCTGATGGAACTGTGGTCGCAGAGTAAAAGAGAAGCCTTGTAGTTAATTCTGCAAGGCTCTTTTAGTTCATAGGAATTCATCAATAATGGTTTATATTTGTTAGTGCTATTCCAAGGGATACAGATTCAAAACTCTGCCAAAACTCTGACATAAGCCTTAAAATCGATGAGAATTGAGGAGAGGAATGTTCTTTAAAATGTGTTTAAGCGGGGTTGTCTTGTGCCACTAGATAGCCTAAACTAAATATAAACTTATGAGGTACATTTCAATGTTATTACTGTTTACAGTAATCTCTCTAACGGGCGTTGCGCAGAATAAGGATGCTATTCTGGGACAGTGGATCAATTCAACTGGCGAAGCACATGTAGAAATTTTTAAAAAGGGGACGAAGTACTACGGCAAGATCGTATGGCTGAAGACCGAGAAAGATGAAAAAGGAATTGTGAAAACAGATCTGAAGAACCCGAATGCCAGTTTGCGCAGCAAGCCAATCCTTGGAATGGAGATCTTAAAGGATTTTGTTTATGACGATGATAAATGGACAGACGGTAAAATATATGACCCTAAATCAGGGAAAACCTATAGTTGTAATATGAATATCAAAGATAATGGAGATTTGAATATGAGGGGTTATGTCGGTATCTCATTAATTGGCAGAACAGAAGTTTGGAAGAGGATTAAATAATGCGGATACTCTTCTATTTGATACTTCTGATCCCTTTTTCCGGAATTTCACAAACCTATGAACTGGGGTCGCTGACCCGTGAAAGTAATACCAGCATCAGGGGGATCTCCGTTATCTCTGACAGTATAGCCTGGGTGAGCGGGAGCAACGGGGCTATCGGTAAAACTACTGATGGAGGAAAGATCTGGAAGTGGACAAAACCTAAAGGATACGAAAAGCTCGACTTTCGTGATATTGAAGCTTTTGATGAAAATCGTGCGGTCATTATCAACGCGGGCTCCCCGGCGTATATCCTTCGTACTGAGGATGGCGGGAAGAGCTGGACGGAAAGTTATAAGAACCTCGACTCAGCAATATTCCTCGATGGAATGGATTTCTGGGACGAAAAGAATGGGATCATCTTTGGTGATCCCATTCAAAAACATCTGCAGCTTCTGACGACAACTGATGGCGGAAAGACCTGGAAAGATTCCAGTCCGGCATTGAAATTTGAAATGGCAACGGGCGAGGCCGGTTTTGCGGCCAGTGGCAGTACCATCAAGACCCTGCCGGGAGGCAAGGTGTGGATAGCCACGGGGGGAACTAAATCAAATATCTATACTTCCGATGATTACGGTAAAGCCTGGCGGAAGTATGATTGCCCCATACTGCAGGGACAGAGCAGCACAGGTGCCTTTTCCATAGATTTCTATGATGCCAACCAGGGCATAGTAGTTGGGGGCGACTATCAGAAGGATAAGGAAAACTCAAATAATATTTTGCTGACCAGGGATGGCGGCAAGTCCTGGGATAAGCCCGGCAGGCCTGTCTTCGGCTACCGGTCCGGAGTGATATGGTATGATGCCAGGAACTGTTTTGCTACAGGTACTTCGGGAACTGATGTTTCCAAAGACGGCGGACAAAGGTGGTACCATATCTCCGATGAAAGTTTCAATGCCATTAAAAGGGCAAAGAAAGGCAGCCTTGTGTTGCTGGCCGGAAATAAGGGAATGATCTATTCGTTAAAAATGAAATAAGATCAACGGCCATTCCTGATCCGTAAATAATTTAACACTTACACATATGACAACGTTAAAACCAACGGTTAGTATAGAATATTGTCCGAAATGCGGATGGATGCTCAGGGCGGCTTATATGGGGCAGGAGCTGCTCAGTACCTTTACCGATGAGCTGCATGGCGTGTTGTTGCAGCCCAGTGAAGTTGGCGGTTCCTATATCATCAGGATCGACGGTACGGTAGTTTTCGACAGGAAAGAGAAGGGCCGCTTTCCTGAGATCAAAGAACTAAAGCAGATCGTTCGTGATGTGGTAAGCCCTGAAAAGAGCTTAGGCCATTCTGATAAAACGGCCTAAGCATAGGAATTTATCTGGTACTGAAGATATCACCTTTATTCCATACAGGTCTTGTCAGGTCCTGGGCAACGAAGTAGCCAATCAGGAAATTGAGCTGTGCATACTTCTTTCCTGCTTCAAAATCGAACAATCCATTGATATCATCCTGTGGTTTATGGTAGTACTTTGCCCTCCATTTCGCCACAAGTTCGGTCAGGTTGTTCCTGCCGTCAGGGGTTTTGCTTCCATATTTAATATGAAGGGCAGGGATCCCTGCCAGCACAAAGCTGTACTGATCGCTTCTGGTAAAACGTGCCTGTTTAGGTTCAGGATCTGGTTCCACAGTTAGACCGAGGCAGGCAGCGGCCTGATCTACCTGTTTGTTCAGCGAGGAATGTTCAGCACCCAGTGCTGTTACCGATAATAGCGGGGCAATAATGGTAGGCATGTCTGTATTTACGTCTGCAACCATGCTTTTTACAGGAACTGTAGGGTGCAGGGCAAAATATTCAGAACCCAGGTCGCCCATCTCTTCGCCGGTAACCATCACGATCAGTATGGAGCGCCTGGGCTTTACCTTAATATGGCTGTATATATTTGCAATTCCCAGTAAGCTGGCTACACCAGAGGCATTGTCATGTGCGCCATTGTAAAGTGAATCGCCTTCGACAGGTTTGGCAATTCCTAAATGATCAAGGTGGGCACTGTGTACCACATATTCATTTCTAAGAACCGGATCAGCACCTGAAATCTTTCCAATTACATTATAACTGACGATGTCCTTCCAGGTAGTGGTAAAAGACACATTGACACCCTGTGGGATGACGAAGGACTGTGGCACTCCGGCTTTGAGCTTTTCGAT
Source organism: Pedobacter hartonius (assembly GCF_900107535.1). Lineage (GTDB taxonomy): Bacteria > Bacteroidota > Bacteroidia > Sphingobacteriales > Sphingobacteriaceae > Pedobacter > Pedobacter hartonius. Next base: position 3,122 of record NZ_FNRA01000025.1, read on the forward strand.
CACCGGTTCAAGGGTTTTTTCCGAGGTTTTAAAAAAAGAATTCAACAGTTCATGTGTCACTGAGGCCAGAAAGCTGATCTGCCCTGAATAATAACTTTGTGATACAATTACATTGCCTTTATTATCTGTCACGCTGTAAACCCCATTGGCCGGGCCCGTTATCGTTTTAACATTAGCGTCTGCATTGCCAATAATTACACCCACGGCACCATGAGCTGCGGCTACTTTGAGTAACATGCGGACATTCATTACATGGGCGGCTACTGATGAGGAGAATTTTTCAGGGGAGCCCCGCATGATGACCACCGTTTTACCTTTTACATCGATGTCTTTATAATCATCATAACCAAGTCCGGGCTCACTGATGCCATAACCCGCAAATACCAGCGAAGAGGATTGTTTAACGCTGGCCACAGCCGGATTCGGATAAACGATATAACTGCCCGCACCAGGTAAAGGTACATTGCTGCCCTGCCCTGTGTTAAAGGACAGCAGGGCATCATTTGTAAAAGCCCTGCGCAGGTTTAACTTTTGCAGCCAGGTGCCATTTTCCCCTGCGGGTTTAACACCCGTCGACTTTAGCCGGTCTGTTACATAATCAACTGCCATCTGGAAGCCTTCAGTACCAGGCATACGGCCTTTTAACTTGTCGTCTGCCAGGTAGGTGATGTCTGCCCTGATCTGGTCTGGCTGCACCTGTTCAAGAGCTTCCCGGATATTCTTATCCAGCGTAATATTTTGTGCAAATGCAGTGGTGGCATTTAGTGCGGCGCAAACAGCGGTCAGTAGTGTTACTTTCTTTAAGTACATGGATAATGTTTGTTTTATGGTCGTTTTATTTCGGGATCAGATCAAGATGGTACTCCTGTATCAGTGCCGGGTTTTCGGGCGTTAAAGTAAATGTGATGCGGATATTTGCTTTCGTTCCTTCCAGGATAAAATATCCTCTCAGCTGATTTTCCGCTACCAGTTCGTTGATTTTTCTGATCTCACCTACCTGGGAATAGGCTGCTGCGGCATCAGCTTTTAGCCGGTCGGTGAAATAATCCAGGAAAAAGTTCTGTGCAAACAGGCCGGATTGCGCTACATTTTCCCATTTGGGCAGGAGTTTAATCAGTTCATTTTTACGCTTGTTCAGTATGGCTGAAGCAGGTAGCTGACGCGGGCCAATTCCTGACAGCGAAAGCAGGGTATCCAGCACCTGCATATTGATCACGCCTGCCCTGGCATAAGTTGCGTTTGCAAAGGCAACAATGCCGATCCCATATTCAGGCATAACCGTCCACTGGCTCCCAAATCCGGGAAGGCCTCCGGTATGGCCAACATAAACACGGTGATCACAGTCTTTGGTCCAGCGTAAGCCGTATGCATAGGCATTCACGGTAGGGCAGGGCCTTCCGTTCACTGTCTTCTCTGCCGGGTTCAGGGCATAGAGGTTCCATGGGTACTGCATTTCCCGGATAGAGCTCCTTTTCAGCGGACCGCTTTCCTGGTCGTCTTTTGGAGGCCATGCAGACAGGTGGAGGGCCATGTATCTGCTGAAATCTTCTATCGTAGTGATCAGCCCGCCCATTGCACTATAAGAACCGTCATGGAGCATCGGCTGTTCTACCCATCCGGAATTTACCCAGCGGTATCCGTGTGCGAGCTGGTCATCCGGCACTTTTGCATACTCCCAGTAGGTATGGCTCATGCCCAGCGGCTTCAGTATATTTTGTGTGATATAATCCTGGTAGGAGAGGCCTGAAACCTTTTTAATGATATATCCAAGGGTGGCAAAACCCAGGTTACTGTATTCGTAGCCCAGTCCGGGATCATTAGAGAATGAAACACCTTTTTTGTAGATGTTCAGCAGCTCCTCTTCTGTAGCTGCCAGCTGCCGGTCGCCCCATGGATTATCTTCCGGGTAACCAGCCGAATGCGTCAGCAAATGTCTGATCGTTACGGAGGATGCATCTGCCGTAGGATATTTTGCAGTTTTCATTTCTGGAATGTAGAGGCTCAAGGGGTCATCGAGCCTTAGTTTTCCCTCATCGCGAAGTTTTAATATGGCCATCGCCGTAAAACTTTTGGTCATCGAAGCGATCCGGAAATCTGATTTCGTACCGGCCACAGTTTTATTGCTGATATCTGTATACCCAATGTAACCTGTATGTATCAGTTTTCCATCTGCCAGAATCCCGTAAACCATTCCCGGAATATGATTTTCTTCTGCATAGGTTTTGTACAGCTGATCAATCACCGAAAAAGTTGCTGCTATTTTTTTTACCCTGTCCTGATCTTTAAAAACCGCCGGCTGATAAGATTGTGCAAATGTGATCATGCTGGAAGCAGATAAAAGGAGGCTTATATAAATCTTAGGCATCATGACAGCTGAATTGTAATGTTACAATCTACAAAATTCTTTTGATTTGAAAATTGATTATTTATTCCGGTAAGAAAGCTTTGAATGGAGCATATGCTATTGTAAAATGTTAAATTTAGGTCTTATATCATTGGATGAACCGAAAAATATTTATTTCTTCTTTAGTCACGGCTGGGGCATCACTTTCAGTCTTGAAGAGTTGGGCTGTTCCCTCACACGAACATATGCACCGGCATAAAATCCCTCCGTATCTGAATCCCGGCGACACAATCGGCATTACCAGTCCTGCAGGATATATTAGCCTGGAGGAGATCCGGCCTTCGGTTCAGCTGATAGAGAGCTGGGGATTTAAAGTGGAAATCGGGGCGGCTGTCGGCAAAAAGGATTTTACTTATGGCGGTACAGATGCAGAGCGTACGGCTGATCTTCAGCGGATGTTAGATGACCCTCACATTCATGCGGTGATGTGTGCAAGAGGCGGATACGGACTGGTAAGGATCATTGATCAAATCGATTTTAAGCAATTTGCCCGCCATCCTAAATGGGTGATCGGATTCAGTGATGTGACCGTACTGCATTGTCATATTTCCCGGAATTTCGGCATCGCTACTTTACATTCGAAAATGTGTAACAGTTTCCCGTCCGACTGGGCGCGGGCGGAGCCCATACAGATCTCCACCATCCTGTCCATCAGGCAGGCACTTTCCGGTGAAGATTTTAAGTATACAGCTCCTTCTGCTGCAGCGAACAGGAAGGGACGGGGACAGGGTGAACTGATAGGCGGGAACTTAAGTATTATCGAATCCGTTGCCGGTACCCGCTCCGATCCGGATACCAAAGGCAGGATCCTGTTCCTGGAAGATACCGGGGAATATCTGTATACCATTGACCGGATGTTGTGGAGCCTGAAGCGCCGGGGAAAACTCTCCGGGCTTGCCGGCTTGGTGATCGGAGGCTTTAAACTGAAACCTGATGATGCGGGAGAGGAGTTTGGCAAATCAATTTATGAAATCGTAATGGAAAAGGTTCAGGAATATGACTACCCTGTTTGTTTCGATTTCCCCGTAGGACACCAGAAAAATAATGCTGCACTCCGATGTGGTGTTCAGCATATACTTGACGTGGGGGCAGGGGGGAGTAAAATGTGGTCGGTTGATTCATATCCGGAATTGAGATCGGGGTTATAAGATGAGGAGGAGAGCGGAGAGCTTTAATCTTGTTATTTATTTAAGCGGTAACTGATTCCTGCATTCACAAACACATTTGGCTTAAGTAGATGGGCAGGCGGGGTTTGATAAATATTTTTGATCCCCCTCTCTCCAAACTGAAAGCTTCTCAGCGTCGTAACTCCTGCTGACAGCATAAAGTCTATTCGTTTTCCTTTCCATTTATTTTCCAGTCCAACGGGCAGCTCCCAGTAATTCAGCAAAGTTTTCTTAGGGTCAACTTTGTTTTCCACGTCGTAGCTTATATTTTTTGGTCTGAATGCCAGCTTTAGCTCTGTTTTTTCTGAGGTATGATAGGCCACACTGATCTCAGAAGGAAAATCAATGTTCAGCCGGAACTTGCCCGTGGTTTGCCATTGCAGTATAAATGCCGGCAGCACAAGGGGGGAATTGATTGCATTGTATACGAAACCACCGAAACCTATTGAAAACGTAGGGCTGTAGGTCTTGATAAACAGGAAGGCCCCATTGATAAAAAGGTCATGTGAACTTACTTTTTCAAGGTCGGCGTTGATCCCTGCCGATAACGTGCTAAGCATAGACCAGCTGGCATTGATGGAACGGAAGTGGGTTATGCCGAGGTTTGATGACAATAACCTGCTGGGAATAAGATTATTTACGTCATCCTTATGATCCAGCCTGGAATATGCGCCGCTCAGGGATCCTGTCCAGCTGCTGACCATCCCTGTCAGCGAATCTTTTTTAGCAGAAATCGGGAAGCTGTATCCCAGATTTGTACTTTGCTGGGCAGTCTTTAATTTTGTGTCTTCAAAGTTCTTTGAATGATTGTAACCGCTGGCCGGAATATATGTGCTGTTGATGTTCAAAGTGTTTTCTGGCATAAGCTGCGAAAAAGCATGCTGGCCCACCGTGATGAATACGATTGTCAGCAGCATCTTTAAGTTGCCAATTGTGGCTGATAGATTATTTTGGGGATTAAATCCCGGAGATAGAACAGTTGCCATTTAATCATGTTTATTCCTGAAACACGCAGGGCGGCACTTACCCTTACTGAGGATGCATAATTATTTTAAATAAAATCCCGTAAACAAAAAAGCCTCTCTACATGATGTAAAGAGGCTTGTACACCCAATAGGATTAATATCGAACCAGTTTGTTGAGGATTTGAGGAAATTGGTTTTTAAAAGTAACGAGGGGCGAAAAACTGTTTATTTGCCTGTGTTTAGATAACGAAGGCTTATGACGCCGTTGTATTTTGAACACAGCGTGTGTCCATCTTTAAGATATACCCTATTCTTTATTTCTTAACTGAACTATTTGCTCCAATGCAAGCACGTCAATCTGATCTTTTGGGCGATTCACAATTTTCTTATTTTCAATTAATTGGTTGATGTGGAGAAATGGAACATTGACATTTTCTATATCTGCCACAGATGCCATTTCAAGGCATTCATCGAAGGTATATCCCTCCAGACCTTTCATGTCAATAAGAATATCCAGGCGAAGTCCATTATTCAAGTGAAAATCAGTCCATCCAGGTATAAATTGCATATATTCAATCATTGGATAGTCGCCGATTTCACAATCATTAAAGGCTTTACGCAATAACTGCCTGTTTTCTAAGGTGTCTTTGAGCCAGATATCAAGATCACTTGTAAAACGTTGGTATCCGTGTAAGTTAGTAGCATAACCACCTACCATAATATACTGGACATTGTTGTTCTGAAGTGCTTTCCAGAATTTTAAGATTTCTTCGTCAAAGATATCCACAGGTTATTTGCTGATAAAAGGTTTATGGGTTATAGAAGCTTTATTCATAGTCTGCTGTACTTTGAATAAACGGGTAGCCATTTCAAAGCGTTCTTTATAGGAGCGTTTTAGACCTTCTTTCAAGAGCTCTAATTCTGCCTGATCAAATGTATGTTTATCTTTCTCCATAATGTATTGACCTTTTGACTCTACCTCAAAATTACATAAAATGTTTGTTTGTAACAAGATGAGTTTAAGACCAAACCCTTAATAAACAAAAACGGCCTCTAAATATATTTAGAGGCCGTTTTTGGCGATGTACACCCAATAGGATTAATATCGAACCAGTTTGCTGAGGATTTGAGGAAAGTTGCTAATGTTAATCATTAAATATGGTGTCCCCTATGGGACAAATGTCGAACACTTTTATAGAAGATTGTAAGCAAATTTTGAATTTTTTAAAAAGGTAGAAGTAGTATATAATGGATGGGTTTGTCTAGTTTGTACTCTAATTAATCCGTCCACGTCTATGAGGTCTAAGTAAGTAATAATGGTATTCTTAATTTTTTATTTTAATGAAACTATCAAAAGTTTTTGTGAACTTGTTTCTAAATAATTATTGCACCTAAATAAGTTAACGCCTATTTATTCTAATTTTATGACATTAATGAAGACTTTAATTATCACTGCTGCGATGTTTGCAGTGTTTAGTTAGGCTTGCCGAAAATCTGAATTGCTGGATTTTAATAAATCAGAATCTTTAGCTTCCATACAGTCGGCTTTTAGCGAAATTAACTATCGGGACAAGCTATCTACTAGGATCAATGATACATTAAAATACTATTGGGAGCCAAATTGGTCTATGACAAAAGAAATCAAAAATGGTGATACTGCTTATTTTTATGTCCCGTTGACTGCAAAAGCGATGAATACTTCAAGTAGGAAGGATATAAAAATAAGTGTGCAAAACATTTCCAAGTTCCTACTGTTAAGAAGGTTAGACGGCGATCAAAATTTTTATATTGAAAGTTTTGTAGGCTACAAGAAGTCTGTTGATGATTCAGTGAAATTTTCCTCTGGTTTTTCTGGAAATCTCACGCTTTACAACCTTGTATCAAATGAGGAATACGTTTATGAATACAATAAAGGAAAATTTAAGCCAAACAACAAATTTGCTGATAAAGCCTTAAAATCTTCAAACATTTTAAATACTCAGTCTTGCAGCTACATAGAAGTTTGTTCCTGGACACGGTCATGCTCAGAAGGTCTCACTGTTACTGTTACCGAATCACCCAGTTCCCAAACACCTTATGCATTCGCTTGTCCTCCGCCCACAAATATCCCCGGATGTGGACAAGGGGGCTGGAGAAAGTCGGATTCATATCTAAAAACCAATTGTTCAGGTAGTGGACAACTGCCACCTCCTCCAGTTCCTCCTGGCACAATTGGCGGCGGCTCCGGCGGGGGCACTGGAAGTGAGGGAGAATCATCACAAACACCTGTTCCAGCAGATACAAATGTTGCAAAGATCGCTTTGTATTGTTC
>NZ_FNRA01000024.1 GCF_900107535.1 Pedobacter hartonius
GTACAATCTTGCTTTGCATACATATAAACGTGCTGCATGTTTGTGTTCGGTACTCATCAATTCATCTTTGGTATTACTCTGCTAAAGTATGAGTTAATGTTTTTGCTATACAAAAACCCGGATTCACCCTGAAGTGATGCCCCGGACTCGCTCCCGTTGGTCGGTTAAAAAAAGGAATTAAGAAAGGATCTACTGAAGATTTGGAAAGGAACACAGCGCATGAAAACAGCGACAACTGGTAGTGAAATAAAGAAAAAAAGAGTACCCGGCAGACCAAAAAAAACGATTAGCCGTAGTGACCTGCTGATGATCCGATTAACCCCGATGGAAAAACAACTGATCGGGCAACGGGCAAAAAATGCGGGGCTGAAACCGAGCGAATGGTTCCGCAGGGCGGCAAAGAATGCAAGGGTTTTCCCCCGCTTTACCCCCGAGGAAAGCGGATGGTTCAGGATGCTATCAGGAATGGCCAATAACCTCAACCAGTTGACACACCTTGCCCACGTGGAAGGCTTGCCTACGCTGGCTTTAAAATGCCAGGCACTGATCATGCAAATAGAAGAACTGTTAACCAAAATCAATAGCCATGATCGGTAAGCCGATCACAGGAAGAAGCTTCGGGGGCTGTGTCCGCTACATCGTGGATAAGCCCGAAGCGAAGATCCTTTTTGCCGAGGGTGTAAGGATGCAGAACGCCACCACGTTAACAAATGATTTTAACCTGCAACGCAAAATGAGGCCGGAACTGGGCAAGGCGGTCGGGCATCTGGTCTTAAGTTGGAGTAAGGAAGATCTGCCCAAACTGACCGATAAGATCATGCTGGAACATGCCAAAGAGTATATGCAGAAGATGGGTATCCGGGATACGCAGTATGTGGTGGTACGTCACCATGATAGATTGCACCCCCATCTACACGTGGTCTATAACCGGGTAGATAACAAAGGGGCTACGATCACCGATAAGAATAATTACGCACGCAATATCAAAGCCTGCAGGGAGCTTACCTTAAAATACGGCTACCATTGGGGCAAGGGCAAAGAGCAGGTCAACAGGCAGGCTTTAAATGGCAAGGAAAAGATCAGGTATGAACTGTATGATGCCATCAAGGCGGCTATGAAAACTTCCAAGAAATGGAAAGAGTTGGAAGCGAAGCTGACCGTACGGGGCATCGGTATCGCCTATAAGTTCAAAAGTGGTACCAAAGAAGTGCAAGGCATCTCTTTTGAAAAGGGCGGGCTGAAAATGAAGGGCTCCGCTATTGATAGGAGTTTAAGCTTTTCCCGTATAAACGCACAGTTGAACCGCAACCAGCAGGTACAGGATTACCATGCAGCAAGGGAGGCACATCAGCCCCCACTGGCGCAGCAGTTGAGAGAGACCATCCGGCAAGACATTCATGCCGAGCATCGGCATAGTCCGAATGCGTCTGGTGTAGTTGAAAACCTGCTGAATATCCTGCTTAGTCCGGAGTTTGTGCCATCGGCACCAGACCCGGTCGGAGACGCAGAAATAGCCCGCAGGAAACGAAAGAAACACGAGGCAGAGCAATCCCAGGGAGTAACCAGATAAATAAACAAACTATTCACAAACAAAATTTAATGTTATGGAACAGGACGAATTAGAAGAAAAAGTAACAATGGCCGAAGAACTCATTTTGGGCTTAGTCAAGCGTATGGAAGTCATTGAAAGCGAACTGCCAGAATTTTTGAAGTCGTTTTTAGAACAGTATAAAGAGACTTTAGCTAACATCTCTGGCCAGATAGAAAAATCCAACAAGCGTTATGACGATCAGAAGATCAGCCAGCAGATCGATCAGGTCAAAGACCTCGTGGGTACCATGCCAAAGGTCATCACCGTAAAAAACGAACATCACCACCATTTTGGGGCATGGTCAAAAAACCTCATCACTGGTGTAGTGGTCTGTTTCCTAATTACGGCCTCATCTGTCGGAACAGCTCTGTACCTGAAACACGAAAACAACCGCATGAGTGCCAATTCCATCAAGTTCCGAGCGATTAGGCAGCTAGCCCCTAAATGGGGACATTGGGCGGATACGACCTACAGCCGTAATCCCAAGGCGATGGAAGAGAACACCGTTAAACTGGAAAACGAAGCTTTGGAAAAGGCTTATGCGGAAGAAGTTGCCAGAGAAAAGGCAGAAGAGGCGAAGCAAGCCAGGAAGCGGCTGGATTCGCTGAAAAAGAAAGATTGAATCAGTTTATCCTAAATGATGAATGTAAGAGGTGCGACTAAATACTAGCTAAGTGAGGACATGAAATAATTTGCCATTCAATAAATAAATAATGAATGGCAAATCAGAGGGGACGATCATTTCAAACCCTTTCCTTTTTTGATAGTAAGACTGTATAACTATCCAAATAATTTGAGCAGGTCATCTTTCCCAAGCGATTTTAATATCCCTTCATCGGTCGGGATCAGTTCACCCGCAAGTTTTCTTTTCTTATCCTGTATCTCCAAAATTTTTTCTTCTAAAGTGTCTTTACAGATCATCCGGTAGGCCATTACATGTTTGTCCTGTCCAATCCGGTAACAGCGGTCAATTGCCTGATTTTCTACAGCAGGATTCCACCATGGGTCTACCAGATAGACATAATCGGCAGCGGTCAGGTTTAGTCCTGTTCCGCCTGCTTTTAGGCTGATCAGAAATACCCTGCAAGCCTCATTTTTCTGAAAGTTGGTTATCGCTTCTTTTCTTTTATTCAATTTGGTTTTTCCATCCAGATAGGCATAAGCTATATCCTGCTGTTCAAGCCCCGAGCTGATTAAGCCCAGCATTCCGGTAAAAGCTGAAAAGATCAGCAGTTTATGGCCTGTTGTTTTCTCCATAATGTGTTCCATCAGTTCGATAATTTTGCAGGAATGGCCATCAAAATCAGGTGCGTCTTTGATTAATACAGGGGAGTTACAAATTTGCCTAAGAGTCATTAAGCCTTTTAATACGTACAGTTTGGAATTTTCCAGTCCGATGGTATCAATCTTATCTGTCAGGTAAGTTTTAAACTCCTTTCGGTACCTGTCATAAATTTTTCGCTGGGCAGGTTCCATTTCGCACCATATGGTCATTTCTGTTTTAGGAGGCAGATCGGTTGCGACCTGTTTTTTGGTACGCCTTAAAATAAAAGGCTTCGTCATTTTTAGTAAAGTTCCAGCCCGCTCTTTATCCTCATTATCTCCCTTGGCTGCAAGGTTATCCTTAAACATTCTTAGGCTTCCGAAAAAACCGGGGTTCACAAAATTCATCAGCGCATACAGATCGGAAGAACTATTTTCAACTGGTGTTCCGGTTAGTGCAAGCCGATTTCGAGCCTCTAAGAGCATCACCATTTTAAACTTTTGTGAAAATGGGTTCTTAATTGCTTGTGCTTCATCCAGGATCACATAATCAAAGCTGATTGTGAGTAAAAATGCAATATCGACAGCAGCCGTACCATAGGAAGTGATGATGAGGTCATACTTCTTTAATTCAGATACATCCTTTTCCCGTTCCGTTCCATGAAAAACCAGCACATTTAGTTCAGGACAAAATTTAGCCGCTTCTTCCTGCCAGTTATACAGCAAAGACGTTGGGGCTAACAGCAGATGTGGAGCTAACGGAAGCGCTTTATTCTTAAGGTATTGAAGCAGGGTGAGCACCTGTAAAGTTTTTCCCAGCCCCATATCATCAGCCAGCAGGCCACCCCATTTTAGGGAATGCAAATGGCACAACCAGCTATAGCCAATTAGCTGATATGGCCGCAGTATAGCATTTAGATGCTCAGGAACGGGTACCAGCGGTATTTTTTCCTGCTCATTGAACAGCTTTTCCCTTTCAGCAATCATTTTAGCCAGATCAGGCCTTTCCACCTTATTGTATAACTGGTCTATTAGCGTATAGTGCTGCCCGGCAAGTTTTAAACCTTTATCGGTCAGTGTGCCACTTCGGAAAACGGTACTTAGCTTTGTAAAAAAATCATCGGGTAAATGCGCAGTCTTTCCATTGGAAAGCATCAACGTATCCGAACGCTTTTTAAGGGCTTTCTGGATTTCTTCCGGGCTTAGTTCAACTTCTCCAAAAGTCACAGATACCCCAATATCGAACCAGCCTTTTTCCTGCTTTATGTTGACATCGATTTCAGGAAGCTGGATATGGAAATCAATACCGATGAGGTTTTCCAGACCAGTAAAAGTAACATCTGGATCATTGAGATTATAGATCGTTCGGGCAAACCAGAGTTCAGTTATGAGGGTATCTTTGGACAGGTAAAAATAGGGCAACGCTTCCTGTTTTTCAAATGCGGGGTGCAGCTCCATAAAAAATGTTTTGAAGGCCAATTCCTCCGCTTTGTTTCGTTGCAACACCTGCACCCGGCCATTTTTAATTTGTAGCAATTCGATGCCACCGGACTGGACAGGAATATCCAATCCTCCCTCGTATACTATCTCCGGAATAAAAGCAACATATTCACCTTGATCCAACGTCCTGATGCGTTTTGATTTTGCAGTAAGCGCCTGCGGCGCTGTTCTTTCATTCAGCTCGAACGCTACTGGATATTTCAATGCCAGTTTGAATAAAATGAGTTGGTTAAATTCTTCAAGGTCATTATCAAGAACGGTAAAAGTTCCCCCGGCTTTAACCAGTTCGCCGATGGCCTGGCCTTCTTCCATGCTAAAAAACTGGTAAAACAAACGGGGTGCATGTTCTAGCGAAAAGAAAAATGGGTCTCCGGCAGGCAATACCTCGCTAATGTCAAAATCGGTTCCGTTTAATTGTGCATTAATTTTAAGCCTGTAATGCCCCGTATGATGGGAAAAGGTAAACCGGAATGATACCGGTTCATCCGATAGCGCAATCGGTCTCATCGTGTTTTTTGGGAGGCTCCCTTTGTAGGCCAGCTTATTGTAAAAGGTATGGTAAAACAATTGATTTTGCGCTTTCAACACTGGCACTATTCTTTTCCAATAGTTAAAAGCGGTATACCGCAAGGCTGTTCTTTCTTCACCGGAAGCATATTTGTATTGCTTGTGTACTGTTTCAAAATTTAAGAGCTGATCAAAATCATGGCTGTAGGAATGTAGTAATTTACCTGCTGAATCCAAGCGCTCCGGTGCAGTTGCAGGATCATAAAAGTTGGCGAAGGATTTTATAGCCGTACCGTCCGCATTCCCTAGTGCCTGGCAGGGGATCAGAAAAGGCACATTTAAATCAGAGTGCGCCGCAATGACATAAGCCACCAGGCCGGAATCTTCTTCATTTGTTTTTACTGGCAATGGGAAAAACGAATGGTATAATATAAAGCGACCAGGCTCTATAGCACTTTCATAGTTATAAATATGGCCGTATTCCGGTTTAGGGACAGCGGTAACACCATAATGGTAATGCGGTTTCAGCGTCAGGTACTTTTCAAAGAAAGCAGTATCGGTATAGGGATATTTTTTAAAACGCTCAAAAAAACCAAATTCCCTTCTTTCAATCATCTTGGTGAATAATTTGGTAACGTGCCAGCAAAGCCGTGTGACTTCAGTTCCGCAGTTACAGGACACCAGGATATAATCTTTGATCATGATGATTTCCTGCTGATGATAATCCCGCCATCCTGAACGAATGGTCAATGTACGGCCTTTAAACCGGGTAATTTCATAGCTACAGTACAGGTAGTTTTCCGCTTCCGGTTCTTCTACGGTGATCAGATCAGCAGGGTGTGGCAAATGTGTCACCTCATCCAGCAGTAATTTGTAAGGGGTTGATGCTTTCCTCTTTGGCGTGTTTTCTGGGTTTTTATTGTTCATCTTGAGCAGTATTTATCAGGCGTTCATAATTGTCCATCCAGTTTGCAAAAGTTTCTTCCTCAATGGCGTGCAGTTCTTTGACCCGGTCAAAAAGAATATCCAGGTCGGCACGTTCGATAGTATATTTCTCATGATACCTGTAACCCAGGTAAGCACCCTCAAATATGGTCAGCAGGCGTTCGTCTTCGGCACTGCCATTATCCAATAGTAAAGATAATTCGGTGGTGAGGCGTAAACTGAATTTCAGCAATGCTTTTATGCTGTGGGTCGTTTTGTCTTGCGTGGTTAGCGATCTGTTTAACGCCCTTAGAGATAGTTCGGCGGCTTGGTGCAGCATGAAGGCCGATAATATCACGTTCTCATTCCGGTAGGTCTGGGCAGCAGTATAAAAGGTTTTGGCTTTGGTAAGTCCGGTAGAAAAGTCTTGTCTGGTCTTTTCTATTTTTTCAGGCCTGCTATCCAGTCGCAATGCTGGCAAAGGCTTGCTACCGTCATCGTATACCAGGCTTTCAGCATTACAGGCCATGGAAAAATAAATATGTCCTTCACTGACCATCTTATGAAAAAAAGAGCTTTTAAATAAGGTACAGCTCAAATGAAGGTGTTTGAGGAACGCGAATTTTACGATAGTCTCTATTTCCTCGAATGTCTGCGGATATTTTTCTGGGATGACCAGGATCAGATCAGCATGGTCTTTACCATCCGGGTCACTTCGATGGTTTAAGCAGTAAATCTTTTCCGGCTCGATAACATCTGCGATAAAGTTGATAACTGCCGGGAAGTTCTTTTCGGTAAACCTCATCAGCGGGATAGGGTTGACCTTGATTGCGGCCTCTTCTTCCTCATCTTCAAATTTGAAATCCCCGGCGTGATGCAATTTAATGTAAGGCAGAGATTTAGTTTCACAGACCAGCCCCATAGCCTCTATCGTTTTCTCTATATATTCCCTGATCAATACCGTTTCATATACTTTTTCATCATAGATGTCATCTAGTTTCACGTCACCTTTTGTACAATACAAAAGAGAATCTAAAATTGCTCTCCAATCGTCTAAACTCTTGAAGTTGAACAACTCTTCTAAAAATATACGCACATCATTTAATTCAGCTCCAGATAACGTCCGAAAGTGCAGCGCCGGAAACGGCTTGTTTTTCAGTTCCGTATACAATTCAAAAGGGTGGTCTGAAAATCGGTAAAGCGGGTGATCGGAATTTAGTTTTAGATCTTCCTTGCTGTCCTTTAGGATGTAAGCCAGTTCCAGTAGCTTGACAAACTGCTGTTGATTATAATAATAGCTTTCCCTTTTGCCGAAATGCTGGTCGGAACAGGCTGTTTTAATCAAGTCGATCATTCCAAAGCGGAAAGATTCAATATGGTTTTCGTCGCAGAAAAAGCACACGATTTGAAAATGCGGATTATTTATATCTTTTTCTTTTAAATAGCGGAAAGAGGTTTTTTCGCTAACGGTTGGTTCTTGTTTCATGTTAGGCTTTAATTAGTTCAAGCCAAAGAACCAAAACCTGCAAAGTCTATATTAATCTTCCAGTCCATTTTTTAGATGATTTGGGGCATATTTTAAACCCTATTTCAGACGAAAATTCAATCCTGATGGTTTGTTTTTATGTTTGAAAAGATATAGTTATCTTTGTGTATTAACCCCTTTTAAACACAGATCATGAAAGTAATACTAGATATTAAGGACAATAAGGCCGCCTTTGTTATGGAGCTTTTGAGCAGCTTGTCTTTTGTTAAAGCAAGGCCTCTTTCTGATGAAAATGCTATTTTGGTTGACGAGATTAAAGAAGCGGTTGAAGACCTTAAACTGGTACGCCAGGGTAAACTTAAAGCCCGCCCTGCAAGGGATTTGATCAATGAGCTATAATGTTTATACCTTACGCCCCTTTGATAAGCAGCTTAAAAGGTTGGTAAAAAAATATCCCTCTTTAAAAAAAGAATATATAGAGCTGATTGATTCTTTAGAGAATAATCCTGAACAGGGCACAGCGATAGGCAACAAGTGTTATAAAATCAGGTTAGCCATTGCCTCAAAAGGAAAGGGCAAATCCGGCGGTGCCAGAGTGATCGCAAATTTGGTTATTGAAGATGACGCTGTTTATTTGCTAACCATTTACGATAAATCTGAAAAGTCTAATTTAACAGATGCGGAACTGGCCGAGCTGTTAAAACAGGTTCCCGAATAAAGAGACAACTAATTTATTTTACCACACAACAGAAGATTTATTACATTTGATTCAAATTAACAATATATGAGTACTACAACTGATCGTCCAAATAAAGTGCATGAAGGCAGAAATGTGAAACGTTTTCGTGAAATGATGGGGATTAAACAGGAAGGGCTTGCCGCTTCTTTGGGCGAGGAATGGAGCCAGAAAAAGATTTCAGTTCTGGAATCCAAAGAAAAAATTGAAGATGCGCTTTTAGCGGAAATTGCTCAGATATTGAAGGTTCCAGAGGAGGCAATCAGGAATTTTGACGAGGAAAGAGCTGTAAATATAATTGCAAACACTTTTCAGGATGATTCAGTTGCATACGCTGAAAATTACAAATGCACATTCAACCCTTTAGATAAACTAATGGAGACGGTAGAAGAAATTAAAAAACTCCATGCAGAAAAAGAAGCACTCTACGAGCGTTTACTGAAAGCACAGGAGAATAAATAAGCATTAGATAAGGATATCTTATTTTAGAAAAGCCATTGCAAAACCGCAATGGCTTTTTATCTAAATAGACTTTCTAAAAATATCGGAAATTGGATTTAGGTAATAAGTCTTAAACTATAGTTAATTTAGCTCATTCTTGAACAACCATATGAAATATAAACCAGCGGAACTAACGTTGCGAGATGACTCCGAGAAAGAACAGCAGCGTACAAGAACTATTTTTGAAGACCTAAGACTTCTGGCGAAAGATAACAAACAACTCTCCGAGCATGAAAAGAACTTTTTATGTACAGGTATTAAATTATCAGCCGTTGATGACGATTCAATTGATAATTATTTAGCATGTGATAATTTTAAGTTCAAGTTTTTATATCTAATTTATTTCCATGACCTCACAGGTGGCGGGCGTTATAGTATGCCGAGTAAATTAGAAATGATTGAAGTTCCCCTCATATTACGGCAACAACAGCTACAGTATCTGAACGACAAATCTACAGAATGGCTCGCCATTATTAACACTCTAAATCATACCGAAGAGTTGCTTAATCAAGTCTCTTTTGAAGCTAGAAACGAATTAAAGTGGCTTGATTCCCAAGAAGAATTTAAAAACGGCTTCATGTTCGGTGGTAGAAACCGTTACAATGCAAAAAGGAAGGCGATTTTACTACAATCAAAATACATTCATTGTATAGCAAAAGAGATTTTTGAAACCGCACCCGTCGAAGAATTTATCTTGGCAATAAACGGTGAGAATCTAGAGTTTAACGAATTCAGTTTAGTGCATATATTGAACCGACATTATGCCGAAATGGTAAAGCAATATTCTGTTGGAAAATCCTTTCATACGGAGGATTTTTATCCAAGAATGCTACATACGCAACTGGCTGATATTTTTAAGGAAGTTGATAATTCCGGTGTATTGAAAAATGCGGATTTAAAAAGAATTGCATTTAAATTTTCCGGTTCTGATTATATAGTTTATACTGAATTAAAAACTAAACAGGTCAAAGGTGTTGGTAATGTGCAATTTAGAAGAATACAAACTTTCTATCCAGTGAATGAGAAAGCAGTTGTAGATGAATTGAGATCAGATTACGTATTAATTCAGCTTAATAATGATTTAGCTGTTTATACTAAAAAATAGACGCAAGAAATATAAGATCATCTACTTCGTGGCTTGGAAACCATTTATATCACTTTTAGGAATTTGACAGGAAAAGATAATAAATGATCATAGAATCCACTTTATTTATTTAATTATATATTTATGTTGTGACAATTTTACCATACACCTAAAAGGCAAAAAATGCAAGAAGAATATATCAAAAGAATAAGTAAGATTTTAACATTCATAGACGAAAATTTAGACACTGATCTCTCGTTACAGACTATTTCAAAAATGGCCTTTTATTCTCCGTTTCACCTACATAGACTTTTTAAGGCAATTACAAATGAAACTTTGAGCTCATATGTTACCCGAAAACGAATTGAGCGGACTGCAATGATGCTAATACATGATAAAGAATTTAGTATAGCTGAAATCTCTGGTAAATACGGCTTTAAAAACGACTCTACATTTTCCAGGACATTTAAAAAAATATATGGGCAAAGTCCAACGGAATTTCGTAGATCAAACCTGGGCAATTTTAGCAAGATTAGTAAAGTGCATAGCAATAATGGTAAAGCTAATTACATAACCGAAGAATACCTTTGTAACATTGATAGTCTTAAAAACTGGCTGAAAATAAATGCGAAAGTTAAAATTACAGAAATGCCAAAAAAGAATTTGGCGTATGTTACTCAAATTGGGACAAATGGGATTGAGGGTTCTTTTCAGCGGATTGTCAAATGGGCGACACCCAGGGAGTTACTTACAAGAAGTGATAGTAATATATGCAGGGTTTTTCATGACAGTTTTAAAATAACAGATGGAGACAAAATAAGAATGAGTATAGGCATCCTTACAAGCCATGAAATAAAGGTAGATGGATATGTTGAATTAACCACAATGGAAAGGGGGAAAAGTATTGTTGGAAATTTCGTTATTGAACCAAAAGAATTTGAAAAATCTTGGAACAGTTTATTTATTTGGATGAACGAAAATGGTTACAAAAAAGCAGAGAGATATCCGTATGAAATTTTCCACAACAACTTTAACGAACATCCTGAAAATAAATGTATCGTAGATTTGCATATTCCAATTGCATAATACAATATCATATATATCCATTAGCGTTAGTTTTTAGCCTGAGGCTTAAAGTAAAACCCAGCATCAATAATTATATTGTAATTGCTGACTAAGCTAAATTAGTGCGTTTTAATGTTCGAACATCATCACCATATTCGACATCTCAGTCAGTGGCATGGACATTTACAAGGATAACAATAAAAAACAATATTTAAAATATGAAAGATTTTTTTGTAGGTAGCAGACAATTGATCGTTAGAGATGAAATGAAAAACATTTCATTTCCTGTTTTAGTACAATACCCGACTAATGAGGAATCACGCCCCATTGCATTTGGGCCTTATGTGATGAATGTAAGTCCTGATGCGGAAATTATAGAAGAGCAATTTCCACTTGTAATTATTTCACACGGTAATGGAGGCTCAAATCTCTTATACAGGACAATCAGCACACATCTAGCAAACAATGGCTACATTGTTGCAATGCTCGAACATTACGGCAATAACCGTAATAATAATACATTAGAGAGCACAACCGAAAACCTTGTAAACCGGCCTAGGCACGTGAGTTTGACAATTGATTTTTTACTTTCCGACAATTCGTTTAGCAGAAATATCGCGCGGAAAAAAATTGCGGTTATAGGGCATTCAATGGGTGGTTATACTGCTCTGGCATTGGCAGGCGGAGTTCCAAGAACAAGGGAAGGGCTTGTGGTTGAAGTTGCATCAGATTCCAGAATCAAAGCCATTGTATTACTTGCACCGGGAACTGGATGGTTTATGAACTCATTGAACAGAGTAACACTTCCAATTCTTATGCTCACCGCTGAACACGATCCCGTTACTCCGAAATGGAACGGTGAGATTGTTCTAAACTATATAACAGACAAATCAAAATTGACTTTCAAAGAGATCGAAAATGCAGGGCACTTTTCATTTTTGAGTCCCTTTCCAGCTACAATGAAAAATCCAAATTTTCTTCCTTCAACTGATCCAATGGGATTTGACAGAGAAAAATTTCATGAACAACTTCCAATCGATATACTTGACTTTTTAAACAAGAATCTAAATGGATAATCTCCAATTTTTAAAAATTGGAGATTATCCAAATATTGGTATGCTGTACACCATCAGCTAATTCTTCACTTTGCACAATATCCAGTTTAATATATCAAGGATAACGACAGGCAGTACGATTTCAAGGTTTTCCTTGATAATCTTATCATACTGGCAGGCCTATTTCCTGTTTTTTTGTTTGGACATAGTTCACAAATCTAATTAATATTGGTCTTTTGGTATACCCCCCCACACATTTGCGGCCTGCGGAGCCCCTGCGCTCATTTTGCCATTACTGCTCCCACTCTGGGCATTTACGGAGTCGTTGACCTTGGTTTCCTGCCATTGTACACTGGCTTTGCGGTATACAATAGGTACCGTTGTCCCTAATTTAAAAACCACGCATCGCAGTTGCAATCCGTGGCCTTGTCTCTAGTTGATATAACCTGTTTTAGGAAGCCTCTTCCATGACGGGGGTAACAATATATCTTTCCCTGATTAATGCAATGTCTGCGCTTATTTTCGATTCTGTGACTTGATGGGCTTTGGCATGTTGGGTATTAAATTTTCCCATGAGTGGTGCCATATCTTCACTTACTTTTGTATCCAGTACCTTAGCATATAGTTGTGTCGTGCGTACATTGGTATGTCCAAGCATTTTAGACACGCTTTCGATGGGTACGCCATTCAATAAAGTTACCGTAGTCCCAAAAGTCCGTTTGGCTATCCTGTTACCCAACGTTTTATTAACGCCTGAAAGCGCCGCAATTTCAACCAAATATTCGTTCATCTTTTGATTGCTCGAAATTGGTAAAGCCCTGTTGTTATGGAGGCAATATGGGTGATCTTTGTACTTATCAAGTATGCTTGCCGCTATTGGCAGCAGGGGTATTGCTGCCCTTGTATCTGTTTTTTTCCGGTAGGTAAATATCCAACGTTCTCCATCTACCCCAATACCAATGTCTGCAAGTTTAAGTTTTTGAACATCCGCATAGGAAAGTCCGGTATAACAACTGAACAGAAAAAAGTCACGTACCTGCGATAACCTTGCGGTAGTGAACTGCTTTTCAGTAATCTTCTGCAATTCATCAGCAGTCAGAAATTCCCGATGCACAGGTTTAGATTTTAGCGTATGGCCAAAGAAGGGATCAGTGCTGATCCATTTATATCTGCGGCAGATGCTAACGATCTTTTTGAGATTTTTAATGTGTTTGTTTGCGGTATTGGTGTCGTTTTCCTTCACCGTATGCAGGTAGAAGTCAAAGCCGTCAATAAACTCGTGGTCTATGCGTTTTACGTTAAAGTCCGCTCTTCCATATTTAGCGGTAACATAATCCGCTACATGCCTTTCCAGCACCTCAAATCTTCTAAGAGTTCCGGGTGCATATTCTTCTTTATCCACCAATGCCTTCATCTTGGTATTGTGGAGTTTTATGGCTTCCAGTATGGTGTGTGCCTTTTCTTCTTTGCCAAGGAATTTGCATTTTATACTATCTGCCGTTATTTCGGCTCCGTCCACACTTAGCTGGCTATGTGCTGCATAAACTTCCGCTTTCATATTTTCCAGATAGGCATTCAAAGTTTTAACTTCTTCCTTTGTGCCGATGACTTTTCCGGCTTTTGCATTCCACCGCTCCGGCTCGCAATTTCTGCTTGTTGACATTTCCGCACGAATCCCGTCCACCGTAATTCTTAAAAAGATAAAGTAAACAGCCCCTTTTGTGTAGTTCTTTGGCCTTTTCAAAAAGAAAAGCACGCTAAAATTAGTTTTCATAACGATAACATTAAGGTTAAACAAAAATAGCTTTGCAGTTTC
>NZ_FNRA01000023.1 GCF_900107535.1 Pedobacter hartonius
GTACAATCTTGCTTTGCATACATATAAACGTGCTGCATGTTTGTGTTCGGTACTCATCAATTCATCTTTGGTATTACTCTGCTAAAGTATGAGTTAATGTTTTTGCTATACAAAAACCCGGATTCACCCTAAAGGGATGCCCCGGACTCGCTCCCGTTGGTCGGTAAAAAAAAGGAATTAAGAAAGGATCTACTGAAGATTTGGAAAGGAACACAGCGCATGAAAACAGCGACAGCCAACAATCAAATAAAGAAAAAAAGAGTACCCGGCAGACCAAAAAAAACGATTAGCCGTAGTGATTTGCTCATGATCCGGTTAACCCCTACAGAAAAACAACTGATAGGGCAACGGGCAAAAAATGCGGGGCTGAAACCTAGTGAATGGTTCCGCAAGGCGGCAAAGAGTGCAAGGGTTTTTCCCCGCTTTACCTCAGAAGAAAGCGGATGGTTCAGGATGCTATCGGGGATGGCCAATAACCTAAACCAGTTGACCCATCTCGCCCACGTGGAAGGCTTGCCAACACTGGCTTTAAAATGCCAGGCACTGATCAGGCAGATCGAAGAATTATTAACCAAAATCAATAGCCATGATCGGTAAACCGATTACAGGAAGAAGCTTCGGGGGCTGTGTCCGCTACATCGTGGATAAGCCCGAAGCGAAGATCCTTTTTGCCAAGGGTGTAAGGATGCAGAACGCCACCACGTTGACCAATGATTTTAACCTGCAACGAAAAATGAGGCCGGAACTGGGCAAGGCTGTCGGGCATCTGGTCTTAAGTTGGAGCAAGGAAGACCTGCCCAAACTGTCCGATTCGGTTATGTTGGAACATGCCAAAGAGTATATGCAGAAGATGGGTATCAGGGATACTCAGTATGTAGTGGTGCGTCATCATGATAAATCGCACCCGCATCTCCACGTGGTATATAACCGGGTGGACAATAAGGGAGCGACGATCACCGATAAGAATAATTATGCACGCAATATCAACGCATGCAAGGAGCTGACCCTGAAATACGGCTATCATTGGGGCAAGGGGAAAGAGCAGGTCAACAGGCAGGCTTTAGATGGCAAGGAAAAGGTCAGATATGAACTGTATGATACCATTAAAGCCGCTATGAAAACGTCCACGAACTGGAAAGAGTTGGAAGCGAAGCTGACCTTACGGGGCATCGGTATCGCCTATAAGTTCAAAAGCGGTACCATAGAAGTGCAGGGCATTTCCTTTGAAAAGGGAGGGCTGAAAATGAAGGGTTCAACCATTGACCGGAGTTTGAGCTTTTCCCGTATGGATGCACAGTTGAACCGCAACCAGCAGGTACAGGATTACCATGCAGCAAGGGAGGCGCATCAACCCTCATTGGCGCAGCAGTTACGGGAGGCCATCCGGCAGGGCATTCATGCCGAGCACCAGCATAATCCAAATGTGTCTGGTGTAGTTGAAAACCTGCTGGATATCCTACTTACCCCGGAGTTTGTGCCATCTGCACCAGACCCGGTCGGAGATGCAGAAATAGCCCGCAGGAAACGAAAGAAACAACAGGCAGAGCAATCACAGGGAGTAACCAGATAAATAAAAAAAATTCACCAACAAATTCAATGTTATGGAACAGGACGAATTAGAAGAAAAAGTAACAATGGCCGAAGAACTCATTCTGGGCTTAGTTAAGCGGATGGAAGTCATCGAAAACGAACTGCCGGAATTTTTAAAGTCGTTTTTAGAACAGTATAAAGAGACTTTAGCTAACATTTCTAGCCAGATAGAAAAATCCAACAAGCGTTATGACGATCAGGAGATCAGCCAGCAGATTGATCAGGTTAAAGACCTCGTGGGTACCATGCCCAAGGTCATCACCGTAAAAAACGAACATCACCACCATTTCGGGGCCTGGTCAAAAAACCTCATCATTAGTGTAGCGGCCTGTTTCCTAATCACAGCCTCATCTTTCGGAACAGCTCTGTACCTGAACCACGAAAACAACCGCATGAGTGCCAATGACACCAAGTTTCGTGCGATCAGGCAGACAGCCCCTAAATGGGGACATTGGGCGGATACGACCTACAGCCGTAATCCCAAGGCGATGAAAGAGAACACCATCAAGCTGGAAGCCGAAGCGTTGGAAAAAGCCTATGCGGAAGAAGTTGCCAGAGAAACGGCAGAAGAGGCGAAGCAAGCTAAAAAGCTTTTGGATTCGCTGAAAAAGAAAGATTGAGTTTGTTGATGTGAAATGATAATATAAGAGTTGCGACTAAATGCTATCTGGGTGACGATATGAAATAATTTGCCATTCATTAAATAATGAATGGCAAATCAGAAGGGGCGATCATTTCAAACCCTTTGTTTTTGATAGTAGAACTGTATAGCTATCCAAATAATTTAAGCAGGCCATCTTTTCCAAGCGATTTTAATATCCCTTCATCGGTCGGGATCAGTTCACTCATAGTTTTCTTTTTCTCCAATGGAGCCTGTTTATGTTGCACCACAAGAAACACGATGGAGCATCAAAAACGTAAGAAGAATAAGAAAAAAGGTATGGATCAAAATCAAGGCATACAACGATGAAATCAAATAAAATTTTGGTATTAACAGTATCTCACCGTCTAATGATAATGACCTTCATCCTAATTACCGACTTTGTTCTTTCGCTATCTTGATAGCTAAATTTAGAGGCTCATCTTGCCCGTTCTTAATACCATCAATTGTAGGAGTCAAAATGATATCTGGTATTATTCCCTTTAAGTGATGCTTGCTTCCGTCAGCATTTTTTGTCATCATTCCGGTATAAGAAATAGTATATTTCCCAGGCAGATAAATCACGTTGATATTCCCGTTTGTACCTGAGCTTGGTGTTCCTATAATCGTCACATTTGGAAGTCCTTTAACTTGTGCCAAAAATGTTTCAGATGCACTTTGAGCACTGGCATCAGTGAGAACATAAATTTTAGCTTTTATAAAAGGTGTTTCCGCATTTGTCCTTGATCCTTCCCGTTGATAACCAACCTTTTTAAAATCTGGATATATAATCTGAGGAATAAAGAAAAACTGCCTCTTTTTCAACGGCTTATTTATTAGATGAGGGAGGATACTGAAAACTTCATCATTCGTTGGATATCCGCGAAGATCAAATATTATGGCCTTTGCACTGAAAAGCTGTTCCTCAATTAACTTCTTGGTCACGGAGTCACGTGACAGGTTCATGTAATATATGTTTGGTCTGAGCCAACCTTCTTTTGTATAAGGCTCATTTTCATAGCCGTTTTTATAAGTTTGACCTTTAACATTTCTTTCTACAAGGAATGTTTTCTTACCATTTTTTCCAGTAAGAGAGAGAAGTACACAAGTATTTTTGGGACCATTTAACGCCATAACTAACGATTTTGACCTTTTCCACTGTCGCGATCCTGATAAATATTTTTCTCTGGACAATAGATATTTCATGACGTCCTGATGTTCAATGGAATCTACAATGTCCCCTAAGTCTATGCCAATAATTTTTTCGTCATTAATTTTCGTAACAACAATCTTTCCTTCTGCCTCTGTGAGCGTTAAAGATGCCGTAGCCTCATTGTTTTTTTCTTTGGGATCTGTGAGATCGACAAACATATGTCCGTCATTCATTTCTGCACACATCAGCCGTAATGTATTTAGGAAATCCTCTGGACTTTTATCTGAAATGGATTTTTTAATTGCATTGGTGAGGATGGTTTCTGCTGGTAAGGATGCATCATTCCAGTAAGGATATGAATGTTTCAGAATATTCCAGGCAATAATAACGTCAGCTAATCTGATTTCGGGAAAACTTGCTGTAATTGATACCTTTCCTAACGAATCTTTCGGCAGGGAGTTGCCCATATCTCGCATCAGTTCTTGCGTAGCAAGATGAGCAGCAGCGGGATAGGTATTCCCTTGTTTCGAGTACAATGCATATGGAACAATACATGATATTCCCTCTGTGATATCGGTCTTCAAATACGCTCCGATCTTCATTTTTGTTTCAAAAAGCTGTTCCGGGGATTTTGTATCCTTGGGCCCATAAGGGATATTTAGCTTGATGCTCTGGTAAATACTAGGATACAAAGGAAGGCCGAACCCCAGGTGTTGCCATGATACAATGTTATAACCATCTATATTTGGAGGCGTAATTTTTTTAAAATCAAATCGCCGTGGTGCGGACGTCAAAAATATTTGAACAGATGGTGCAACTCGGTTAAAAATACTATTGAGTTCGGCGATCAGTTCGGTATCATTGCTTATCGAAAGCATTTTCTTGCTGCCATATAGCGCCAGCACAGCCCAGTCTTTGGGCGCTTCACTAGAAGGGTGAAAATATTGGACATAACCGTATAGCCTCGCAAATGCTTCCAAATTTCTTTGCTGTCTTTCTGCCGATTGTGGATAAGCTGATAGGCTATACAATAGTGTAATGAGAATTATCAGGACACGTCTCATTTCTTTTCAACTTCTAATTTTCGTAATTTGCCGTCTTGAGACCTTAAGGTTATAGTAGACCTTTCTTTCCCTTCAAGAATTGACTTTTTATTGAGCAGATCACAAAGATCTACGGTTTCAAAAGAAGTTCCGTCAACTTCGACAATCTGTTCGCCTAAAGCAACGCTACTACCTGCTTCATCCCAAACCAGGCCCACAACCAATTTATTATTGTTAAAAGTTGGTTGAAACGGCCACTGCTTTTCAGCCAAATCTATCTCTTTAGCACTGCCTTCAAAATAAAACTTCTTATTTATGAAGTCAATGGTAGCGATACCATAGTTAAGCATTTTAGAGCCCAATCTTGCTCCTGACCCTTTACTTGTTACAGTCATCACATTTTTTAAATGTACGTCAGCGACGTTAAAAGTTAGGAATTTCAATAACAACTTCTCATTATCCTTTTCCAGGCCAAATGCTCCTATCTGATTGGCTCCATAACCCTTAGTGACTGTTTCGTAAACTTTCGCTTTTTTAAGCTGGTCCATCAAAGTTTCAGAAAGTGAGAGCAGACCATTGTCACCTGTATCAAAATTTACCTTCATTGTTGAATTCCCTGAAAGCTGCACTTTAAATACAGGATAGCTCTGAATAGAGTCTAAAAAGAGACTAATTCCCTTCTTGTCGGAGAGTTGAAGTTTCTCGGTCAGATCGGTAATGGCTATAGTTTTTTTCTGGCTGTTTATTTGGATGATAGAATTCCTAAGTAAGTTGCTTCCTAGAATACCGTCAATATTCCAGCATTTAAAAAAGTCGGGAACTCCGACAACCGCTGGTATACCACTGAAGTTAAGGTTACCTAATGCAATATCCTTAATGACGACTGTTAAGCTAGATGTCTTGTTGCCATTTACATCTTTTACCTGATCATTCTGCACTTTGTCAGCGTTTACTGCCGTTAAGATTTTTGAACTTAGGCACATCGGAGCCCCAGTATCAAACAGGAAGTTATAATCGATCCCATTGATTTTGACTTTGACTATCATTTTGCCATTTATATCCTGATAGGGTATTTCCTCAAAATAATTTATTGCTTTTGTTCCGCCTTTATTGTAGGAAAGACTCTGCGAGAAACTATACTCAGTTATGAGCAAAAAAAAAGTGATAAATAAAATTCTATGCATGTTCCTGTTTTAAATCCGAAACTAATTAAAATTAGCGAAGCGTATAAGAGTGCGCGGGAACTTTAACTATAATTAACGTCCCAGATCGATTTTAGTCGGTATGTATACAGAGACGCAGATCTACTCTCGTCATTGATGACAATATCCACATAACAGTGTTATTTATACCGATAATCGCTAGTTATTTGACACTCCTCTAGGGCTGAAAATCTATTATAAAGTTCTGTATATGATCTCTTAAAAACATATATATTATGTCCGATTCTCATAAACTCATTCCATAAATCTAATCAAATTCTAGTTTTTGATGATGAGTTTTTGATAATTTAAAGGACGAAAAACAGCTAGCTAAAAGGTAGCGAACAAAAATTAAATTACAGTCTATGTATTAAAGACGCAACGTAGTAGTTGAATTACTTATTTTTTAAGAAGGTCGTTTTTTTCACGTTCGCTTGCGAGCAACCGCTCATAAAGACTCTTATTTTCCTCTACTACTTCCATCAATTTATCAAGAGGATTGAAAGTACAATGATTATTGAACGTACTAGTACTGCTATCGTTAAACGTATTAAAGAAATTAACAATACCTTCTTCACTGAAATTTTTAATCCCTGATACAGTAACACCAAGTATCTTCGCGATTTTTTCCAAAGTTGAATCCTCTACCTCTTCGCTTTGCTCAATTTTAGAAACCGTTTGCTGGCTAACGCCAAGTTCAACAGCAAGATAATCCTGTTTTATCCCTCTGATTTCACGAATGCGACTAATTTTCCTGCCGATGTGCATTTTGCTAGATTTTGTAGGTGTTTCCATAGAGCCAAATATAATTATTTTTTTAGGTAGTAGAGAACCAATAAATGATGGTAAGGTACCACTTTAATTGGTAGGTTACGGCATTGCCGTACCGCATATTTGATCTCAGAAATCAAAAATGTCACGATTATGAAAAAACAATTCTCGCAATCTGGTCAGTTCCAGAAAGAAAACTTTTCGGCCTTTATCAAAGAGCTGGTTCAAAAATTCAAGCCCGAGCAAATCTATAGCTTTGGAAAATACATCGATTTTAAAGTCAATAACGGGTGCTTTATAGAGAACCACAGTACTGAAAACTATCATTATTTTTTGTTAATGGTGACCGAAAGCGTTACCAGAATTGAACACGAGGTGCAGGACTTTGCCAATAATCACTATCCTTTCGGCAAGATCACCATATTGGCTCATGGGAAAGAAACCATTGCAGATGCAATAAAGGCTAATAACAGGTTTTTCATTACCATTTATAACGAGGGCCAGATTCTTTATAGCCGGGATGGTATGGTGCAGCGTACTCATATCATAAATTTTATACCCACACAGGGGGCAGTAAAAGCCCAAAAACATTACAATCACCGCTCTACATTGGCAACAGGTTTTTTAAAAAGTGCAAAAGAATGCCTGACGAACCAACATTACAATCTAAGTGCATTTATGGCGCATCAGGTAGTAGAACAATGCTGTATTGCTTTGATAAGGGTTCATCTGGCATACCGTTCTGATATACACAACCTATATAGACAGCTTCGGTTGTGCGAAAGCTTTTCTCCGGCACCATCAAGCCTGTTCCTCTCCGGCAGGGAAGATGATAAACGGCTCTTTGATATCATGGTAAAAAGTTATTCCGCTGCACGGTACAAAGATGATTTTAATATTGAACAAGCTGACGCAGAGCAAATATTCATTCGTGTTTCAACCTTTTTAAAGCTTACTGAAATTATGTGCGGTGAAAAGATAAAATCTCTTGCAATAGTGGCAGAATCCTATACACAATTAAAAAAAGAAAGTGAGGTGGATCATGCTGGATAAAAATATTTCATCGACGAACTTCTTTCGTTTGCCTTTTACACCCAATACGAGAATACTTACAGAAAATACACTGAACCAATATTCAGAGATTAGAAAACCGAAGAGAGGCTATCTGCCCATTAAAATCAGAAAAATATCTTTCAGCAATGAACTGCTTGTAATGGGTGTAATTCTGGACAAAGAGCCCGAAGAAATGGTTTACATTAAGGTCACAATTTCCGAACTACTGGTAAGCTGCAGCGTTGATACCCATGAAAACTATTTGAGCCGATACGCTTATTTTGCGCTTAACCAACTGATGTACTACCACACTGAATATGATTTCGAAGACTATTATTGGCCGGGATTCTTTGATCAGGAAACAGGGGGATCTAAATACCTGATGATCCATAAGTCGAAGGATAATTTGCACGTGTCGTCAAAAGTGAGATACAAAGGTCTATATAAACCTGGAAAACAACTCCCCATAGTATCTGCAAATATAATGGAGCTACGGAAAGCAGTTCATTCAATTCAAGAACAGCCCCCTAGAGAAACACACACGGTGTTGGGTTTCTGTTTGGCAGATAACAACAATGAAAGGTTCCGAACAAATCATTATCCATTTTTAATTCCTTACATAGGGATTTTGAACAAGGCTAAAACCGAGGTAAGAAGCTTTACAACATACGTGCTTAATGAAATGCAACTTTCTGAAATCGATCTTTCGGACGAACAACAAAACCTCGTTGAGATTTGCTTCGACATGAAGAAAATAGCCTTGGTTGCTAACCCGGAATATAAAGAAGACGCTCATAGGCTTGCTGAAAAACAGAAACAGAACCAAAATAATTTCAATATGCTTTTTGAGCTCTGGCAAAAGGCGCTTCCTTTACTTTCAGGAAGGTTGTACACACACTACAGTTATACATATGGAATGCGTAACGTAAAAGGCAAGCCAAGAAGATCGTATATGACGCCATGCGCCTTTAATAATGAAACACCAGAAATCTGTTTTCTATGGAAAGACATGGGGGATTATTATAAACTGCAACTTCGATTAATGCTTCAAGGAAGAATACATCCGCTACAATATTACTTCAATACCGCTTTCTTTGCTATGCTGAGCTACAGCCCGAGAAAATATGTGCTGTTGAACTCTGTTGATGATAGCCAACTAGTCAGTTATTTTCAGCGAAGCCAATTTCAGCTCTTAGTACTAAAGAAACACTATGACGGTGATTTTAAAGATTTTGTAGATCAATTAAGAAGGGTATATAGTTTCATCAATAAATAGAATGTTATGGAAGAAATTTTAAAGGCTTTAAATTATCAACCTGTTGATATTTCCGATGAAGATCTTGATAATCCTGTGCCGTCAATTACTTATTTTTTCGTGAACCATCCGATTCACGAATCCCGTACTAAGCTTTGGGAGCTATACGAGGGATGGATTCATTTCGCTGCTGAATCTCCTGAAGGCGAGGAACTAACAGATATGTTATTTTTTTATAATCAATTGGTGGAACTGTTGAACCTATGTTATGTATTTACCAAAAAAATTGAATTAAATAAATAGCGATATTATCAATCAAATAACCATAAATAGGATTTACTTGAATAATGCCTGCAAACTGGCCGTCCCGCATTTGCGGCCTGCGGAACGGCCTCCGCTCTTGGCTGCTGCTGTTCCCGCTTTTGGCATATACGGAGAAGCCAGTAATAGA
Organism: Pedobacter hartonius; assembly: GCF_900107535.1. GTDB lineage: Bacteria > Bacteroidota > Bacteroidia > Sphingobacteriales > Sphingobacteriaceae > Pedobacter > Pedobacter hartonius. The sequence goes on from NZ_FNRA01000023.1 coordinate 9,159, forward strand.
AAACTACCTATTGGCGGGAATACTTTGAACACTAAGAACGCTTTTTAGGGCTTATAGTGTGTATTTCGGCGAAAGTATCCAGTGTATTTTGTGTCAAACTGCTCAAGACTATAATGGTTTATTGTTTTAATATTTTCCCAGCTTTCCTTGCTTTTAGTTGTTAAGTCTAAATGTCTTACTCCGATTACGGCCCCTCCACGCTAGAGAAGCTTTCAGATCCTTTTTGGGTATTGCGTTTCCGATATAATATTTCATGGTAATCTAGTGCGGTAAAGATATGCTCTCTGAGACGTATAGAGCCATTAGGATTTATTTTAATATTGATGATGAGTGGATAAGTTTGGTGTTTGTAATTATAGTCTTAAAATGCTTAAAATCAGATAAATGTATTCTTTGTAGCGAAACCAAGTGGATAGTTTACAAAGAAGATGTGGCCACTTTGCAAAAAAAGGTGTGGCCACTTTTGGGATAATCCCCACCCAATCGGTGTAGTGGAAAATCAGGGGTGCTATTTATTATCATTTAACTACTTAGTATTTTTGGTTAATAGGATATAATATACTGATATTTATTAAAAATACAACTTATCATTTGTATCACTTAACTAAGAGAACTTCATGAAAATAGAACAACTCGATATAAAGAACTTTCGCTCTATAAAGCAAGAAAAGATAATGCTTGATGGTCTTACAATTTTCGTCGGTCCTAACGGTTGCGGTAAGTCGAATTTTCTCAAAGCGCTCCAATATTTTTATGAACCAAAAATAAGGGTGACGAAAGATGACTTTTTTGCAAGATCTATAGATTCATCGATCGAAATAGAAATATTATATGGAGATCTGACACAAAATGAAATTGAACATTTTTCCAAATACCTTTCATCTGATAAGAAGTTAAGTGTAATCAAAAGGTTTAGCTCAGTTGACAATACAGGCACATATTATGGGCAAACAAAAGGTTGTTCAGCATTTAGAAAAGTAGATAGAAAACCAGTTGATACGTTCAAAAAGCAGTTTGCAGATCTGAGGCTATTACCCGAGTTCAGTGATCTTCCTGATGTTAAGACAGGCCCCACAATGGAAGATGCTTTTAGTGCTTGGGAAACAAATAATCCCGAAAAGCTCAGCTTAATAGAGTCGGAGACCCAATTTTTTGGATTTGAAAACAGTTCCGTATCTTCTTTGGAAAAATTCACAAAATTTGTTTACATACCAGCAGTGATGTCTGAAAATCATTTAACTGATACTAGGAACAGTCCTATCGCTGAACTTACTGATATTCTTGCTAGGCACAAATTAAAGGAAGATGCAGAAATAAAAGCTCTTCAAGAAGAAATAAAAACTAAATTTATAAATAGACTTAGGCCTTTTAACACTGGTGAAATGAATATTTTATCGCAAGGAATAACCAAAGCGATGAAAGCATACTACAGCGATGTAGATATTTCTATTTACTTGGATGAAGAAACAGCCGACGTTACATTGCCAGTTCCCAAAGCTATAGTTAATGTTAAAGAAGGAGGCTACGACACTATTCTTTCGTCGTCTGGACAAGGTTTACAAAGAGCGTTTGTTCTCTCACTTCTTCAGTATTTTGCTGAGCATCGTGCGGGAGCTGATGAAGGAACAGAGCCGTTAAATTTAATTCTTGGCATAGATGAACCAGAACTTTACCAACATCCAAGTAAGCAAAAGTTATTTTATAGTGTTCTTAAAGCATTAGCTGAAACCGGAAGTGCTGTTGCATCCACCGTACAATGTTGTTATACGACGCACTCACCCTTAATGTTAAATATCTCGGACTTTAACAATATAATAAGGGTGACAAAAATTTTGTGCGGTGAAGTAGAAATGCACGAAACAAAGATTTTTAAATCATCATTATCAGAATTATCTGCAAGAGAGGCCACCTTGCCTTCGAAGGGACAGGCATTTACTGAACTGAAAACCTTATCAGGAATGATTAATGCTGTTGATTCCAGAATTAATGAAGGGTTCTTTTCAAAAACAGTAGTACTTATGGAGGGCCCCTCAGACATAGTAGCATTGAGAGCTGCATCAAAATTCCATTCTGAAGGAAACTTTGATTTAGAACTTCACGACATTGCGTTAATTTCTTGTGGCGGAAAACCTAATATAGAAAAGCCTAAAATAATTTTCGATGATCTTGGCATACGTACCTATACAGTATGGGACTCAGATTACAAAACATGGCAGGATTTAGAAAAAGCCATTTCTAAAGAGAGCATCACAGAAGGCGTTGAAAAAACGCAAGCAAGTGCAAGACGGCAAAGCGCCGAGGCTGCTGCAAAGTCTTCGTCAGATAAGAACAGGGATCTTTTAGTACTTAACAATGAAGTAGTATGTGATTGGCCCGAGCATGTTGGACCAACGTCTGCTTCCTTCAAGGATACTATAGAAGATTTATTGAAAAGAGAGCTAGGTGAAGAATATTTAACGATGATGGTTGATAAGCACAATAAAGCCATCCAGGCTAAAGGCCCCTGGAAGAATCCCTTAGTAATGAAGAATGTTTTGGAGGAAGCATTCAATAGTGGGAAACGTTCTGAAAGTCTTGAGAAAATGGTATTGAACATTATAACCTTAAACAGCCAGCGTTAAACGGTTGTCTAAACTATGAGCAGCCGTGACCACTAAAACTAATTTTTTTTCAAATGATACCCCTCGAGATGAATGTAAACTCTGCTTGCAAATACCATTCATGTCCTGCGTCATTCTAAAATGTAAAAGGTACTTTTAATTGTTTCTTATTAAATAAGTGATATTTCATCAGCTTTATATGCAATTGAGGCAACGTGTCCAACTAGAAAGGCGCTTAATATTGGCTAAGTGGCAGCATTCCTACTCCAACAAGGATTCTAATCCATGAAAAATTTGAAAAGGTTTTAAAAGCTTTAGATTTTAAAGAGCATCACATACAATTTCTTATAAAAAAGGCCAAACTAAGCTACATGATCTTTATGATAAATCGAACATTGTTCAGAAGCAAACGTTGATTATAGGCATATACAAAGAGAATCTGACATGGGGTGAAGTAGCTTTTAGAACCGCTTTCATCAAACCGACATTTCACGATAAATTACTGAAATTAAAGAAAAAAGACTGCTATTGCTGAGCAATCCTTAATCAATGTGGACAAGAGTCCGGATTGAACTCAATACGTGTCCTTTTCGGCGCTGGCGCATGCTGTGTCTCCATTTGTTCGGTTATCCAGTTTGCCTTTAATCTTTTCAATTTCGAGCCCGATCTTTGGATTGTCGGACAGCACCTATCTCATTTTGGTAAAAATGAGGATGATCTGGATGTTTATCTCAATAGGCCTTATGCTGGTTCGTACGCTGGAAAGCATTGCCACGTCCTGCTCAATTAAGGCCATGATGTTATATTTCGAGTGCGCCCCGTGTGTTAAGGTGCCAAATTGGCTCCTTAAAATTTTCTGTTCCTCAGTGTATATCTCAAATATGAAACCTTCGGGAAGAAGTTCCGTATTCTTTTTTCCTGCCGCTTTAGCTGTTTGGTTTCCACTCCAGATAGTTCAGCCAGAATCCGAGTCCAGCATCACTTTATGCCCTCTTATAATGTAATCTGGTGCATAACAAGTTCATTAGAAATTTTGATTTTTGTTTCTACGTTATCTATCAGGTATTTAAAACGGTCGGCACATGAGCTGCCGACCGGAAGTGGTTAAATTGATGCGAATATTTGTCTTAAAGGTGCCATATCACTGCTTACCTTTTCATCCAGCATTTTTGCATAAAGTTGGGTGGTGCGTATATTGGTATGTCCCATCATTTTTGATACGCTTTCAATAGGTACACCGTTCAAAAGAGTAACAGTAGTGGCAAAAGTGCGCTTGGCGATCCGGTTGCCAAGTGTTTTGACGATGCCGGATAGTGCGGCAATTTCCACTAAATACTCGTTCATCTTTTGATTGCTGGAAATCGGCAGTGCCCTGTTCTGATTGGCACATAAAGGGTGATCTTTATATCTTTCCAGAATATCAGCGGCTATTGGGATAAGCGGGACGGCTACAGGCGTACCAGTTTTTTTACGATAGCTGAACAGCCACTTTTCCCCATCAATACCTATACGTATGTCAGTTTGTTTGAGTTTTTGCACATCGGCATAGGACAGCCCCGTATAACAGCTGAACAAGAAAAAGTCCCGAACCTGCGATAGTCTTGCGGTACTGTATTTTTTGCCCGCAATGTTTTTCAGTTCATCCGCAGTGAGGTATTCCCTTTGTACAAGCTTTGATTTCAACTTATAGCCAAAGAAGGGGTCAGTGATGATCCATTTATTTCTAAGACATATACGGACGATTTTACCAAGATTTTTAAGATGTTTACTGGCGGTATTCGTATCATTATCCTTTGAGGTATGCAGGTAGAAATCAAAACCATCAATAAACTCATGGTCTATATTTCGGATGTTGAGGTCACTTGTTTGATATTTGAATGAAAGATATTCTTTAACATGCTTTTCAAGTACTATAAACCGCCTCAAAGTGCCTTCCGCATAATCTTCCTTTTCTACAAGTGCGGCCATATTTATGTTGTGGACTTTAATGGCTTCCATAATGGTGTGTTTTTTTTCGGCTTTGCCTAAGAATTTGCATTTAACGCTATCAGCGGTTATTGCAGCTCCGTCCGCGTTTAGCTGGCTATGCGCTGCATAAACTTCCGCTTTCATATTTTCCAGATAGGCATTCAAAGTTTTAACATCCTCCTTTGTACCAATGACTTTTCCGGCTTTTGCATTCCACCGCTCCGGCTCGCAGTTCCTGCTTGTTGACATTTCCGCACGCACCCCGTCCACTGTAATCCTTAAAAAGATAAAGTAAACAGCCCCTTTGGTGTAGTTCTTTGGCTTTTTCAAAAAGAAAAGCACGCTAAAATTAGTTTTCATAACGATAACATTAAGGTTAAACAAAAATAGCTTTGCAGTTTC
>NZ_FNRA01000033.1 GCF_900107535.1 Pedobacter hartonius
CACTGGGATACTTGTCCCCAGAAGAATTTGGTAGAAACTTAAATAAACAAAATATTGCCGCTTAACTAAATGTCAACTTTAATGTTGCAATTCCAAACATCATTTAAATGGTTAGTTCTGTTTGTCGCCATTTTTCACCTCCATATTTAAAAATTCAATAACTAGTTTTGGAAGTTGAGATTTGACTCTCACAGAGGGGCTTAGCACCCAATTTTTCTTTGGAAAATTGTCCATGTCTTTTTTGTTAAGTTAAACATACCTACATCACTTAATATGCAGGTGTTGGTTCAGACAAATGGATATATTTTTATTTACTGGCAGCAATAATTTGAAAAACGAAAACTATTTTTATCTTTGCGCCGTTAATTTAAAAATCCATCGAAAGCTATCCAGCTTTCTTGCCTTGATTGCTAGCTTGCTTGCATCGATCGACCAAAATTTCTGCAAGCCAAACCTTACACTCAACCAAGGTGCCAGTAAAGATTCTGTCAGTCGCCTAAAAAACATGAAACAAGTTACTAATAGAATTGGTGTAATTTTTGTAGAATGGTGGAGAATGTTATTTTTTACTAATTTTTTTAACAAAATAAGGAAATACACCTACATTATTCCCCATTATAAATAGCATAAAATTTTTAAATCTTTTTTGATAAAATTATTTCACCTTTTATTTATACACATTTAATTGTCAGGTATTTCATCTTTTTTGAAACATTTTTATGACAAAACTGGATATTTTGTCAGTTATCAACAATTTGATCTTGTAATGTGATTAAGCACAAATTTTGAGAGGACAAATTTTAGCAAATACATCCACTATCCCCACAAACATTTTCCCGTAAACACCAAAGCGAAACCCTTTTTGGGTTTCGCAGGCCGCAAATGCGGTAGGGATTGAACTTTATTTCCTTTTTCTCTTACTCTTCATTTGATCTTTAGACCGCTTTTTATCCCGTTTATCAATCATCCTTTCATAGTCTTCAGAGGATAAAGTCTTTTGCTCTTCAATCCTTATTTCTGCTTCCCTTATGATCTCTTCTGCATTGGTACTGTAAGCATTATCTACATATTTGGCAACTTTGGGATAAAAAGCCCTGACAATAGAATAGGATGTTGCCTCATGGTAACGTTTCATATAGCCAATCCCAAAGCTGACGGCTAAACCTATTGACACTGCAACAGTTAAAAGCATAATTACAAAACTGGTGACAAAAACTTTTGATTTGATATCAAAGTGGTGATGGTGCTGTACTGGCTCCTGTTTGGGTATAGACTGTATGACTTCAATCAAGACATTAACGGATTCCTTAAAATGTGTTAGACTCTTGTTTATACCTTCACTGGTTTTTTGACTGAATTGAATGATTTTATCGAAATCCTCCTTATAGTCCGGGATTTTCACTTTTGCCTGTTCGGTTATGGCAGTTTGCATTTCCTGCATTTTAGGAATAAAGCTGTCAATTGCCTGTTCCATTGCCTCCATTTTTTCCTCTGCATTTTCCATAATTAATCGATTAATAATTTATCGGCTTATTACCACCTCAGGATACCTGCCTTTTTTCTTCTTTTTCTTTTTTCTCGGAATTGGTGCCCCATAATCAGGAGCAGAGTAAACGGGACTCAGCAACTCTTTTAGTATCGAGACTACCACTGGAGTTTGGTTCCCTTCGTGATCGGGAGTATAAACAGCTCTGTTTTTTTCTCCTTTTTCGTAATGCTTGCCTCTCGATACTTCTTTGTTGATCTGCTGTCCAAGATTTAACCTTGCATCCAATTTGCCGAAACTGAAGGAGCGGTCAATCTCTGAACCTTTAAAGGTCTGTTTATTCAAGCCAAAGGATACCCCCTGTACCTGATCTGTTGTGCATTTGTACTTAAACTGTATAGAGACATTGTCTTTTGCAAGTATCTTTTCAAACTGTTCCCAATTCTTGGCCATAGGGATTGCTTTACTTATCATATCATACAATTGGTACTTAGTTTTATCTGCACCTTTTAGCTGTTCACGGTTTACCTGCGCCTTCCCTGTAGCCAGATGAAAACCCTGACTAACGGTCAATTCCTTACATACCTGCAAATTCCTTTTGTACTGATATTGGTCTGATACGGTTTTACCCTCGTTGTTGACCCTGTTGTAGATAATATGAAGGTGCGGGTGGTTTCGGTCTTTGTGCTGAACGATTAAAACCTGTGTATCTCTAATCTTCATTTTGGCTAAGTACTCCTGCGCGGTGGCAAGCATGATTTCCGGGGTCAGTTTATCTTTGTCTTTTGCACTCCAATTCAAGGAGATATGACCGACCGCATTTCCTAATGCCGGGTTAATTTTCCTCTGCATATTTAAATCGTGCGTCATCGTATCGGTGTTCTCTATCCGTAACCCTTCACCGTATAATACCTGTGCATCCTGTTTCTGTACGACATATCTTACGCACCCACCGAAACTTTTTCCGATCACTACTTTACCTATCATCGCTGCTTAGTTTTTTTAAAGTATCATCAATATCTGAAAGGAGTTCCCGGCATTTACGCTGAACAACTAGAAATCCCTGTTGATGGGCTAACTTAGTTAGCTGGTTTAGATTGTTGGCCATACCTGATAATGTTCTCAATACCTTTAAATCTTCGGTGTTAACCCTCACTAAAACCTTACCTCTCACTGCCGAACGCCTGAACCATTCGCTAATAGTCATCCCCGCTTTTTTTGCTTTTTCACTGATCAAAAAATGCTCGGTTTGTGTCAGCCTGACCCGAATGTCATTTTCCCTTTTCAATGCTTTTACAGGCCGACCGCCTTTAGACTTTTTCAGCCTGTCTTGTTTTTTTACAGTTTCCATTGTTTTCTCTTCCTTTCTTTCTTCACTTTGTGCGACCACCGGGAGCGCTAAGCAAGTTCTTTCCGGGTCTTCTCCCGGAAAGGTTTTTGTGTAACAAAAACACAAACTCATACTTTAGCAGAGTAATACCAAAGATGAATTGATGAGTACCGAACACAAACATGCAGCACGTTTATATGTATGCAAAGCAAGATTGTA
>NZ_FNRA01000010.1 GCF_900107535.1 Pedobacter hartonius
AACTCCTTCGGGTACGCTTTTCTTACTTGTGACATAATTTCTGTTAAGGTATGTAATTCTCTTAACTTACTGTCTACTCAAATATAGCAACTCCACTCTATACAAAGTATAAGCACGAATATCACCTGAACTAATCCAACAGCACTTTCTATGTACTATGTAATAGTACCAAACACTGGTAATGTATTGATGAAGTTACCCATCAGTTTACCTATCCTGTTACCACCATACACGTTAGGGTGAAGTTTATCACTTAAATGTGTATCCAAGTTATAGGAGTTGATACCTGTGTTGGACAACAAATCATAAGATGGTATACCTAAGTATTTACAGCAATCTTGTATACCATCCGCAACATTCTTAATAGTCAACCCATTGGTATTAGGTGCAAAACCATTACCTTCACCGTTATAAACACCCCTATTAAATGGAGTAAAGAATACAATACGGATGTTTGGTTTTAAAGTTAGAATCCTATTGATAACAAGCTTAACAGAACCATAAATAGTTGTAGCATTCATTGGACTATTGATGTCCCCAACGTTGCGCTACCGTGTCCGTAGTCATTGGTTCCCGCTAAAACAGTGATAATATCTAGGTTTGCAATAACATCAACAATCCTATACAGCCGTTCTTCGTTTAAAGCGGGCCCATGATGACCTGACGCGCCTAATTGTCTGATCCATTCTATATATAAATTTAGTTTAAGTTCAGTTTTTGCCGGCTAGCTAAGTATCGGGACGTTCAGTTTTTTGATCACCTCAGCAAATATCTCATAAGAATGAAGTCGTGCCTGGTGATCGAATATATGAGAGGTAACCATCAATTCGTCAACCTTTGTCTGGTCCATAAAAGATTGCAAATCTTCCTGAATCGTTTCAGGACTGCCGATAAATGAACAGCCGAGCATCTGCCCTACTGCTTCTGCTTCCTGTGCTGTCCAGATACTCTCCATATTGTCTACAGGGGGTTGCAGTAACCTGCGTTTTCCTGTGATCACACCCATAAAGAACTGCAGCAGAGAGGTAACCAGTCTGTTTGCCTCAGCATCAGTATCTGCAGCAACTACGTTTACACATGAAATCACATACGGTTCTTTCAAATGTTCTGAAGGTTTGAAATTCTGACGGTAGATGTTGATCGCGGTTAAAAATTGTGCCGGTGCAAAATGACTGGCGAAAGCATAAGGAAGTCCTTGGGCAGCGGCAAGTCTGGCGCTGTCAGTACTGGAACCCAATATCCATATAGGAATATCCAGTCCTTCGCCCGGGACTGCCCTTACCTGGCTGTCTGCATTATCATCCGAAAAATAAGTTTGCAGCTGCTGAACATCCTCCGGAAAATCATTGGCAGCATTGAAACGGGTACCCCTGATGGCCATTGCTGTGATCTGGTCAGTACCGGGTGCCCTTCCAAGGCCGAGGTCTATCCTGCCGGGATACAGCGACGCCAAAGTTCCAAACTGTTCTGCAATTACTAAAGGAGAGTGGTTTGGCAGCATGATACCGCCCGATCCTACCCTGATCGAGGTTGTACCTCCTGCAATATATCCGATCAGTATTGATGTTGCCGAACTGGCAACGCTGATCATATTGTGGTGCTCTGCCAGCCAGTACCTGGTATAGCCTAATTTTTCCACAAATCTTGCCAGGTCGAGGCTATTGCGAAAGGTATCTTCAGGCGTCTTTCCTGCCACAACGGTGGCTAAATCTAATACGGAGTAAGGGATTCCTGTTATTTTATGTGTTTGATCTGCCATTTCTATAATTTTAGCACGCAGCTGAAACTGCGATTAATATAAAATTAGAGAATAACTATGGTAAACATTTACTGTAACTGAAGATTTGACTTTACATACAGATGGAACAGACACATCGTGCTAAAACCTTTTGATCGTTACACAGCCACAGAAATCTGTTCCTGTCCTGAGGACATAAAAAAACCTGCAGACCAAAGATCTGCAGGTTTCTGTTTTGCCAGAAAATAGAATGAATCTATTCAATGTGCCCGAAGAGAGACTCGAACTCTCAAGGATCTTACTCCAACGGCTTCTGAGACCGCAACGTTTACCAATTTCGCCATCCGGGCATTTGACAACGCTTAGAGCATCCTGTCGTGGCGACAAATGTAGCATTATTTCTTAAATGATGTAAAATTTTTAATAAAAAACCTTCTTTAAATTGATCAAAGGGCTTGATTAGATCTTTATATAAAGCTATCCTACTCTAAATTAAGCAGGTAAGTTTCGGGACGAAAATTAAAAACAAACACCGGCTTTGCACTGTTCAACCTGCAACCACTGATTTTCAACTAAAAATTCAGATCCGAATGCTGATGAATAGCTAATTTTACAATTATGAACCCACCTATATCAAAATTACAGGCTGTCATCCAATGCAAGTGCCCAAGATGCAGAAAGGGCGATATCTTTACCGGAAAAATGTATTCACTTTCTTTTAAAGGACAGATCACCAATGAATATTGCCCGTATTGTAGCCTGCGTTTTGAAAGGGAACCCGGATTTTTCTATGTATCTATGTTTATCAGTTATGCCATGAATGTAGCAGAAATGATTACCGTAAGTGTAGCATCCTATATCCTGGGTTTAGCCCTCACTTATGATAATCTCTGGTACTATGTGGCCCTCCTATTCCTTACCGTGCTCATCTTTTCTCCTTTTAACTATCGCTATTCAAGAGTAATGCTGCTGCATTGGTTAACCCCGGATCTGGGTTATGTACCCGGCAGCGGCGATGATATGCAACTGAATAAATAATTTAAATACCAATTCGGTTTTTGGTATAAAAACATCATCTATACAGATTAAAACTAATATATTTGTAGAATATATAATCATATTCGCACAATGGATATATCCAAGATTTCACAACTGCCCGCTGCTCAAACGCTATTGGTAAATGAAATTCCGGTTACCTTTTATGAAGCAGGTACAGGCCAGACGATCGTATTACTGCATGGATGGCCCCAGACATCTTATATATGGAGAAAAGTGTTTCCGGAATTAACCAGAGACTATCATGTTCTTGCAATTGACCTTCCGGGGATGGGAAATACACATCAAACCGCAACTGCCGATACGCAAACGGTCGCAAGGCTTTTAAGATCATTTTTTGATCTGCGCCAATTGGAACAGATAAATTTAGTGGGACATGACATTGGCGCATGGGTGGCTGTAGCTTTCGCCCTCGAATATGAGGATACACTCAAATCACTTACCGTGATGGATGCAGGTATACCCGGACTGATGCCGGCTGAACTGTTTTCACCTGCAAACGCCGGTAAGATCTGGCAGTTTTACTTTCATGGTGTCCATGATATACCGGAGTTCCTGATTCAGGGAAAAGAAAAGGAATATTTCACCTGGTATTTCACAAACAAATCAGCTGTCAAAACAGCCATTACCAGTGATGACATCCAGTTCTATTCCGATGCATACACGGGCAGGGAACTGCTGAGCAATGGATTTGCCTATTACCGGGCCTTTTCTGAGAGTGCCAGCCAGAATACCCGGCACCAGCATCAGTTAAAGATACCGGTGCTGGCTATAGGAGGTGAGCAAGCCCAGGGTTTGAATATGGGTACAACCATGAACAAAATCTGCCAGAATGTTGTAACGGCAGTGAGTATTCCGGATTGCGGCCATTACGTTGCGGAAGAACAACCGGATGAGTTTATAAGATTAATGAGGGAATTTTTAGCATCATCCGGCCCCAATACAGTACTCTAATTTAACATCAATACATGCAGTAAAACCTCTCAGGCTCCCGAACTGCGAACTACATTAATCATAACTTCACAAAAAGTTAACAAAATAACAAACACCTTTACCCTGTTATATTTACCGGTTAACACTAAGCTCCAGAAAATCAGGATGGCAATAATTATGAAAAAACAATTTTCAATCACACTCCTTGCCTTGTTTATGATCACAGGGCAGCTTATGGCACAGACAGCCAAACACGTTATATTTCTAACCATTGACGGATTCCGCCCCGATTTTTACCTGGATAGCGAATGGAAGATGCCCAACCTGCACGCCCTGATGAAAGACGGGGCCTATGCAAAAGGTGTAAACAGTGTATTCCCTTCCGTTACCTACCCTTCGCATACCACGATTGTTACGGGTGTGCAACCCGCAAAACATGGCATTTTCTATAACAATATATTCACCCCCGATGGAGCACCGCAACAGCCTTACTGGCAGGACAGTTCCATTCATGTTCAAACCATCTGGAAGGCGGCCAAAGAAAAAGGCATGACCGTTGCTTCGCTTTACTGGCCCGTATCTGCCAATGCTCCTGTAGACTACAACATCCCGGATATAGGCAGCCTCGGCGAGGCGGTTCTGGAACAATATTCTTTACCGCAGGGTTTTTATGCCGAGGTAAAAAAAGAAGTGTTTGGCGGCGTTGACAAGATAGATGCAGGAAAAAATCAAAACGTGGCTAAGATTGCCGCATACGTGATAGAGAAAAGCAAACCTGAACTAATGACTATCCACCTGTTTTCTGCCGACGGTGCACAACACGCCGTGGGGCGTTACGGAATACGGGTACAGGAAGCGGTGGCTGATGCAGATGCCGCCGTAGGCATAATCATAGATGCCCTGAAAGCAGCAGGTATATGGGAAAGCACTGTATTCCTTATCGGTGGCGACCACGGGTTCTATGATGTAAAGAAAACGATCTCGCCCAATGTATGGCTGAAAGAAGCCGGACTGATCAATGACCTGAAAACGGGCGACTGGAAAGCGCAATTCAATTCAGCCGGCGGATCTGCTTACCTTTACCTGAAAGACCCTGCTGATAAAGCAACCATCAACAAAGTAAAAGCAATACTGGAAGCACAGCCTGACAGCGTAAAGCAATATTACCGCCTCATCAGCAAGGAACAAATGGACAAAGGCGGTTATAACCCGAATGTTGCTTTCGCACTTACCGGAGAGCATGACGCCGCATTTAGCACTACAACCACCGGTGATGCCGTAAAGACTGGCAAAGGAGGTACACACGGGCATTTCCCCGACACAAAAAATATCCGTACCGGTCTGGTAGCTCATGGTCCGGGTATTCGCAAAGGCGCTGTAATTGAAAACATGAACCTGCGCGACATGACGCCGATCATCGTAAAACTTCTTGGTATTCCATTTCCAAAAGTGGATGGAAAGATCCCGGCAGGACTATTGGAATAACAAATCAGGATAAAAAATGATGCGGTAATGAAGGGCAAACGACTGTTTATATCTATTGGGGTTCTTTTCAACGCAGTTCACTCTTAAATAATCTGCAAGAGACCCATTGATCTTTAATATAATGCTATTGAAAAAGCCAAAGTATAAGGTAATTGATCTATATATCCCTGAGCCGCACAAACAAGTAAATTGATCTCTGTGAGAAAACTTTAATACCATAGAAATACAAACTTTGTGTCATTAACTCAAAATGAATAAAATGACAGCAATAGATAAAATACAACTCGGCAAAAATGGACCGATGGTCTCTAAGTTAGGACTTGGATGTTTGCGCATGTCGCAAAACTTCACCGATCCGGTGAACAGTGATGATGAAAGCATCTCCACCATCTCGGAGGCATTAGACTGCGGTATCAATTTTCTCAATACTGGCGACTTTTACGGTAGCGGAGCCAGTGAACTGCTCATTGGCAAGGCCATCAAAGGGCGCAGAGACGATGCTTTCATTAGTGTCAAATTTGGCTCAATCATGTACAACAAACGATTCATTGAACTCGATTTTCGTCCGGCGGCCATCAAAAACTTTATCAACTATTCTTTGGTACGCCTCGGTATAGATACCATAGATCTGTATCAACCCTGCAGATTAGATGGTAATATTGTTCCCATAGAAGATGTAATCGGAACGGTGGCCGACCTTATTCAGGAGGGTAAAGTACGCTACCTGGGCGTTTCACAGGTCACGCCAGAACAACTTCGCATTGCGCATGAAATATATCCTGTGAGCGCACTGGAAGTAGGTTACTCGCTGGCCGACCGTCAAATAGAGGATAAGTTACTTCCTGTAGCTGACGAACTGGGAATTGGCGTCGTTGCCTTTGCTGTGACTTCTGAAAGATTGCTGACAGGCAACATGAAAGCGCCTTTGGCAGATGATGATTACCGTAGGAATTTCTCCCGTTTTCAGGGTGATAATTTTTTAAAGAACCTTGAAAAGGTTGAGATGCTGAAGGATCTTGCACAAAAAAAAGGATACACCCCTGCACAGCTGGCAATTGCCTGGGTAAATGCACAGGGCGATCATATTATGCCCCTGGTAAGCATGGGCAACAAATCAAGACTAGCAGAAAATATCGAAGCAATGCATATAAAATTCGATCCCGATGAAATGGAAAGTTTGCATCAGCACTTTTCGCAGGGAGCTATAATTGGCAACACTTTCCTTCACCTATAATTACTATCTTTAATCCAGGTTATAGTATAGCTAATATTACACTAATGATCAATCCTACTGAACTCAGACCGGAGGTGCTGTTTTTATCCTTTATCTCTTCACAGAAAAGAGAAAGAATAGGCTTTATTGAACATAATGCTCTGGTATTGCAGGTCTCCGGGCATTTCACGCTCGAGACTGCCGGTGAACGCAACTCAATGAAACGGGGTGAAATGATGCTGGTAAAAAAGAACCAGTTAGGAGAGATCACAAAATTACCTCTGGAGGGTGAACAGTACCAGACAATCGTGATCTTACTGAAAGAAGAACTGCTGAGGAAAATTGCACTTGAAGAGCGGATAGAAAGCGTGCCAAAATACAACGGGCCGTCAACAATCCATATCAAAGTGAATGATTATCTCCAGGGCTTCTTTCAGTCAGTTATTCCATATGTACAGCATGAGGATAAAGAGATCACGAAGGCACTGGGCATACTTAAAGTCCGGGAAGCAGTAAAGTTACTGCTCTATACACAGCCCGGCCTGCAAGAATTCCTTTTTGATTTTTCGGAACCTCATAAAATAGATCTGGAAAAGTTCATGCTCAACAATTTTCAGTTCAATATCCCGCTGGAGAAGTTTGCAATCCTTACAGGAAGAAGTTTGGCAGGATTTAAACGGGATTTTAAAAAAACATTTAATATGGCACCCCGGCAGTGGCTCCTGGAGATAAGACTAAACGAGGCGCGGCACCTGATTGAAAAAAAGAATAGCAAACCATCTGCCATCTATCTTGACCTGGGATTTCAAAGCCTTTCACATTTCTCCCACTCCTTTAAGAAAAAATTCGGAAAGTCACCTACCGCCGGGTGAATGACATTACATCCTTAGTAAATCTGCATCCTCAGTCCTTACCCTGCTCTCAGCTACTTTTGGATATCAATAAAAAAGCACCCTTCTCCACTGATCATAAAAAGGGTTTAATTTGGTAAAGCACAACATCTGCTGAACAAAATTTAACAGCGTTCAATTGAACGAAGCCTTTAAAATATATAATTTCTTAGTTTGGCTACAAAGTTCTTCAATTAGGCTACAAAACAGGTATTTTTAATAATGACTTTTGTATTGTTAAGCGCGTTATCATATAAGTGGATAGCGCATCAGGCTGATCGTTTTAAACTGCATTAGTAACAATAACGATGATTAAGCTGGCTTAAAATATGAAAATTTGAATTTAAGTAGTTTCACTATGAAGAAGAAAGACAATAGCCCGTTGAAATTCGATTCTATATCAGAGGCACACCTGGCCTTTGGCTTGCCCATGCCCCCGCATCCGCTGATCAGTCTTGTTAACACTGCTGGTCTATTAAGTGATGCAGTACGGCCTTCAGGAAGCCATCTCCTTAATTTTTATAAAATATCCCTGCGGACAAAACTAAGCGGATCTTTAAGATATGGACAGGGATACTATGACTTTGCCGAAGGCGGACTATTATTTGCCGCACCGAATCAACTGATCGGGAGCAGCGACAACGAGGGTAATGATGGAATCTCAGAGTATGTCTTACTGATTCACCCTGACTTTTTCATCGGATATCCGTTAGCCAAAAATATCAGGCGATATGGATTCTTCTCCTATTCTACAAATGAAGCCCTGCATCTGTCAGAGCGGGAAAAGGCAACAATTGTTTCCACTTTTAAACTTATGGAGGAAGAATTGAACAGTATAATCGACGATTTCAGTCAGGAAGTCATTGTTACGCAGATTGAGTTGCTGCTCAATTATGCCAAGCGTTTTTACAAACGTCAGTTCATTACCCGTAAGGCTACCAGCAATGCTTTATTGCAAAAGTTTGAACTATTATTGGATGAATATTTCAACAACGAAAAATCCTTAAGCCAGGGCGTTCCGACCGTTCAATATTTAGCGGAGAACTTAAATATTTCACCGAGTTATCTCAGTGATATGTTACGTTCGCTGACAGGACAAAGTGCGCAGCAACATATTCATGACAAGCTTATTGCGAAAGCAAAAGAAAAATTATCGACTACCAATCTATCTGTTAGTGAAGTAGCTTATGTCATGGGATTTGAACATTCCCAGTCTTTCAGTAAGCTGTTTAAACTCAAAACAAAAGTGTCGCCACTGGCATTCAAGAGGTCTTTTAATTAAGTTCAGGCCAGCTCCCGTAGTATAACATTAAATATTCGTTTGATGCATGTAAGCAATTTCAATTGCTTGCATGCAGGCGACTTTCTATGTCCAAAATAAGCGCTTTAGGAATCATAAACATCTCAAATTTAATTATTATAACATGAAAAAAGTAAAGATTGCGATAGCAGTGATGAATATATTACTTAGCTACTCAACAATTGTCAGGAGCCAGACCCCGGCAGCATCGGCAAACCAACAGATGGAAGATCCATTGATTGGCAGAGCTTCAAAGATCCCCGTAAACCCTGCTACAAGCATAATATCAATCAGTCCGGTAATCTTGTCTGCCCCCGGACGTGTGGTCAATCTTCAGGTACGGATCACTGCGCCGCGAACAGGCAAAAATCTGCCGATTATTATTCTGTCACACGGGCATGGCAATTCCAATTACCTCTCTTCCCTGTACGGGTATGGTCCGCTTGCTGACTTTTATGCTGCTCATGGATTTATAGTGATTCAGCCGACGCATTTGGATTCTAAAACTTTGAAGCTAAATCCTATGAGGCCAGATGGCCCCCTGTTCTGGCGGTCACGGGCCAGGGACATTAAAAATCTTCTTGACCAGCTTGGTGCTATTGAAAGTTTGGTTCCGGAAATTAAAGGCCGCCTGGACAAAAGCCGTATAGCAATTGTTGGGCATTCCCTGGGTGGCCTCACTGCCGGGATGCTTTTAGGCGAGCAAAACACTGATGAAAAGGGGATAAAAGTGGATTTGTCAGACAAGCGCATTAAGGCCGGGGTAATCCTGAGCGGGCCTGGTAATGGCGGTGCTGATTTGAACCCGCTGGCAGCTAAAGCAGGCCCCTCATTTTACAACCCGAACTTTGCCGGAATGAAAACGCCGGCTTTAATTATTGCAGGCGACAAGGATACATCAGCCCAGGAAACCGTTCGTGGCCCACAATGGCATGCAGATCCATATAAGCTAAGTCCGGCGCCGAAATGCTTACTGACTTTTATCGGTGCGCAACACAATTTAGGCGGAATTTCCGGATATGATGCAGCAGAGGCAAAAGACGAAAATCCTGAACGTGTAGCCTTAATTCAGCGGCTTACCTGGACTTATTTGAGAAGCCAATTGTATGCAGATGACCCGGCTTGGTCAAAAGCAATTGCGGCTTTGCAGGAAATGCCTGATTTGGTCAAATCAGCATGTAAGTAAGCGATATGTTAACTATGTGTTCAGTCATTCTGTTGGACGTAATAACGCACAGCTAGCAATTGTTCAGATTTTACAGGAAAAGGCCAGAAGATATCCAAATATTAATCAAATTTTAAATGAAATCAATAATCATCACAGGCGCTAACAGCGGAATAGGTTTTGAATGCGCGTTGCAACTGGCAAATACTGCGAAAGATGCACAAATTATCCTGGCTTGCAGGAATGAACAGACCGGCGAAGAAGCAGTTAAAAAAATAAAACATAAAACCGGTCATCGCAATTTGGTTTGCCGGCCCCTGAATTTAGCTTCGCTGAAATCTATAAAACAATTTACCATTGACTTTGCAAAGTCGCCCGATCCTGTGATCTCAGCATTGATAAACCATGCCGGAGGCTTGTTTATGGGTAAAACATCATACACAACGGACGGCTTTGAAATGACCTTCGGCACAAACCACCTCGGCGGGTTTTATTTGACTTTATTATTGTTGCCCTTTATAGAAGTGGGCGGTAGTATTACATTTACTTCCAGCGGAGTGCATGATCCCGCTAATCATACTGGCATTGCGCCGCCGGTATTTACAAGTGGAAAAGAATTGGCTTTTCCGGAAACAACTAATGGAGCTGGAATGGCCGTGGCACAAAAGCGTTATTCGACGTCAAAACTTTGCAATGTTTTAACGGCCTATATCCTGCACGAGAAGTTAGCCGGCAAAAAGATTAGGGTTAATGCTTTTGATCCGGGTAAGGTACCGGGTACGGGTTTCCTGAGAACCCTTCCAACTCCCCTGCGTTTAATTGCCAGTCAATTGGCTCATTTATTCCTGCTTTTTGGTAAGAAAGATACATTTAGTGCTGCAACATCCGGCAAAAGGCTGGCTACATTGGCGTATTCAAAAGAATTAGAGAGATTAAACGGCATATATTTCAAGCGAGGTCAGGTAACAAACTCATCGGCTGATTCTTACAATCCTGCTTTCCAGGCTGAACTATGGAAATCAAGCATTGAATTAACAGGATTAAAACAAGAAGAGACCAACTTAAACCTGGAGGAACAATAATACAATGATGAAAAAGAAGAACTATATGTCTACAAACCAAATAACAACGAATTCACTTTCTCAAGCTGCAATCAGTAAGGAAAAAGCTAATATCACTCAATATATAAAATGGGGATTTATCATTTTATTTATCATTTTAACGGTTGCCGTGAGAATAGATCTGCCAGTTATTCCTATTAAAGCCATTATGTTCGTACCTATGATTGTTTTTGCCTGGATTCATGGATCTCAAAGGTATGGCATAAGTACCATGATCATTTGGTTTGTGATTACATGGCTGGTGAGTAATGGTTTTGAAGCATTGAGCATACGTACCGGCTTTCCTTTCGGACATTATCATTACGCCAAAATGCCTGGCCCCAGGGTGTTAGATGTTCCTATAATTATTATGGCACTATATTTTGCGTTAAGTTATACATCATGGACCGTGGCTCAAATGGTAACAGGAAATTTCGGAAAGAAGATCGTCGGCGTTTATCAAATATTCATACCCATTACAACAGCAGTTATAATGTCCATGTTTGACCTTGTCGGCGACCCGCAGGCTTCGACATTGAGCTCGGATTGGGTTTGGGAGCGCGGAGGCGCATATTATGGAGTTCCAATATCCAATTATGCCGGGTGGATTTTTGTTGTATATGTTTTTATGCAAATATTCACTTGGTTTATTTCAAAGAAAAACATAGATGTGAGTAAAGACGCGGTAACAACCAGTCGAAGTTATTGGTTGGAAGCATCAATAGTATATCTGTCTATGGGCTTAGGTGTGGTATTGGAAGGATTTACACGTACAGCACACGTTGAGGTGTACTCTTCAATGGCAATGATATCAGTCTTTACAATGGTCTTTACTGCAATGATTTCAATATCGAATTTAAAATTTATTAACAATAAATTTTAAATTCGATATACAAGCAATAGCGCAGTGTTTGAAATAATGAACAATTGTACTTACGCGGGACTAATAAATTGGCAGCTTACAAAGAGTTACCAGAATGCTGGTGCGGGGAATAGTGGAAAGGATATTACCTAGCCTTTCAAATCTGTTTTCGAATTTACGATAAATGTAGCGTAACACAGAAGCATGCTATCGTTTGCGTGGTGTTCAAAGATAATCTGGTTTACGCCGGGGGGGCAGTTTAGAACTAATTAAATCGACCCGACCTTTCATCATAACTTACTGAATACCAACAAAAAAAGGATTGCTTTTTTATGAGCAATCCTTTCCAAATCCGAACGAAAAATCGTTAAGTACCCGAGAGCAGATTCGAACTGCCACGCCGTTGCCAGCACCAGCCCCTCAAGCTGGCGCGTCTACCAATTTCGCCACCCGGGTAGGTTCTGTGCTGCAAATATATATTTATTCGGAATAGTTTTAACACCTAATTTGAAAAAACTACAATTCAATTTGCAATCCATCATATGCCAGCCTGATATTTGGAGGGAGTTCGGCCTCAATATCAGCATGTTTACCAAGATTATGGCTCATATGTGTAAAGTAAGTTGTTTCTGCACCAATATCTTCTGCAAAGGTTATTGCTTCTGATAAGGTAAAATGAGAGATATGTTCTTCTTTCTGCAGGGCATTTACAACCAGGATCTTCGTTCCCCTAATCTTATCAATTGAGATCTGCGGAACCGTTTTCGCATCAGTGATATAAGTAAAATCACCGATCCTGTATCCCAGAATAGGTAATTTATAATGCATGATATCCAGGGGGATAAACTCAGTCTGACCGATATGAAAATTCTCTCCTGTCACGGTATGCATGTTGATCTGAGGCACTCCGGGATATACTTTATCCGCAAAAATATAGGAAAATTCCTTTTTCAGAGCCTCCTGTACGCGTACTGTAGCATAGATATCAATGTTCTTCCGCAGGAGATAGTTGAATGGCCTGATATCATCCAGCCCCGCAACGTGGTCTTTATGTTCATGGGTATAGACGATCGCATCAAGATCTTTCACCTTCGCCCTGAGCATCTGGTACCTGAAATCGGGGCCGCTGTCTATTACAATAGTTTTATCTGCTGTTTCCAATAGAACAGAGACACGCAGACGGTTATCCCTGGGATCGTCTGACTGGCAAACCTCGCATCCGCAGGTAATCACAGGAATACCCTGTGAGGTGCCAGTACCCAGAAATGTAATTTTCAAAATGCGAAAGTTAAAGTCATATTTCAAAATTAACAAAAAAAGGGTTAAGACAATTTGCCTTAACCCTTTTTTATAAATTTTATTTCATTACCGTAAATCAACCACCTCTACGCCAGGATACTTTTTGCCATCGAAGCCGAAAGTTCCGGCCGGAACCTTTACGTTAGGAACAAAAGTTGTTACCACGTAGGTGTACTTGTTCCCGTTTTTATCAAAGATCACCACGTTTGCGATCTGATGCGCTGTTTTGTCTATACCCAGCCTGATCTTAAAATAAGACTTTTTTGTATCCAGAGGTGAAAGGTCTATCATCTGGTAAGTTTTAGCTCCCGCCTTCTTCTCTCCGGTATACAGATATTTAAAGCCTTTTTCGTAAAGGGTAAATATTCCCGCAGGGTTCAGTGCGTCACCGCTGTTGTCTACCGCAGAAACCTGCACTTCCTTATCTTTTTTCAGGTAAGTCCACTGGCTCTTTCCATCACTGATCATATCCTGATCAGTCATGACCACTTTATATTTATTGGCGGCAGACTGCACAATCAGCGTCCCCTGCTGTGTATCCTTTTCTTTATTCTGCGGACTTTCCAGGGTGAAGGCAAACGTAGCTTTTACTGCGTCGTACGATTTATATTTTTTACTTACCTCTGCCAGAATAGCTTTCGCTTTTGCATCGGTCTGCGTATAACCTGCATAACTTATTCCTGATAATATCAGCAACAACAATAGGATCTTCTTCATTTGGCTGTTCGTTATTTCCTGAGGTTAGTCAAGAACTGTTCCAAAGCGTAATCATCCGGCAGCAGTACCTCTCTGGCCTTGCTTCCTTCAAATGGCCCTACAACACCCGCAGCCTCCAGCTGGTCAATGATCCTGCCGGCCCGGTTATAGCCCAGCTTCAGCTTCCTTTGGATCAGCGAAGTGGAACCCTGCTGATGCATAACAATCAAACGTGCAGCATCTTCAAACATCGAGTCCCTGTCATCCGGATCAAAATCAGCCTTGGCAGATTCTGCCGCTTCATCCAGGTATTCCGGTAACTGGTAAGCCTCGGGATATCCCCTCTGGTTACCGATAAATTCAGAAATCCGGTCCACTTCAGGAGTGTCCACAAAGGCACACTGTAACCTGATCAGATCGTTTCCTGTAGACAACAGCATATCTCCGCGACCAATTAACTGGTCTGCCCCACCACTGTCAAGGATGGTCCTGGAGTCAATTTTAGACAATACCCTGAACGCTAACCTTGCCGGGAAGTTGGCTTTGATCGTACCTGTGATGATATTCACAGAAGGACGCTGCGTAGCAAGCACAAGGTGGATCCCAACCGCACGTGCCAGCTGTGCCAGACGCGCAATAGGTGTTTCCACTTCCTTACCTGCGGTCATCATCAGATCCGCAAACTCATCCACGATCAGCACAATATAAGGCAGGAAACGGTGTGAATTATTCGGGTTCAGCTTCCGTTTGATAAATTTATCATTGTATTCCTTCAGGTTCCTCACCTGTGCGTCTTTCAGCAGGTCATAACGCTGATCCATCTCAATACATAAGGAATTCAGCGTATGGATCACCTTTTTTGTATCCGTGATGATCGCATCTGCCTCACCCGGAAGTTTGGCCAGGAAATGGCGCTCAATTTTATTGAACAGCGTAAGCTCAACCTTCTTTGGATCTACCAGTACAAATTTCAGCTGCGACGGATGTTTCTTATACAGCAGTGAAACCAGGATGGCATTGATACCTACTGATTTACCCTGACCGGTAGCACCCGCAACCAGCAAATGGGGCATTTTCGCCAGGTCAGCAATATATACTTCATTGGAAATAGTTTTACCCAACGCTATTGGCAGGTCCATTTCCGTTTTCTGGAATTTTTCTGTAGCCAGGATGCTCCTCATGGAAACCATCTCCGGATGCATATTCGGCACCTCAATTCCAATGGTTCCTTTTCCGGGCATCGGCGCAATAATACGGATACCCAGTGCCGCGAGGCTCAGCGCGATATCATCTTCCAGGTTTTTAATTTTAGAGATCCTGATTCCCGGTGCGGGAATGATCTCATAAAGGGTAACCGTCGGGCCGATCGTCGCTTTGATCTTATCGATCTCTATATTGTAATGGTTGAGGGTCTCAACGATCTTGTTTTTATTCGCCTCCAGCTCGTCTGCATTTACAGAGATCTTGTTTGATCCATAATTCTCCAGGAGGTCCAGATTGGGATATTTATAACTTGCCAGATCAAGCGTAGGGTCATAATTGCCAAATTGCTCTACCAGCTCTTCAGATTTCTTTTCCTCTTCACTTTTTTCTACCGTCAGCTGCGGCTCGGGCTTAACCTCCTCATAGACGATCTCCGACAGGGGCTCCACGACCGGAGAGAGAATGATCGGCGCATTCATCACATTCAGCAGCGGTGATTTCGGAAGGATGACCTCCTCCTCCATCGGCGGCTCTTCAAAACGGCTTGGGGTCAGTATGATATTCTGTTCTTTTTTTCGTTGTCCCGCCAGGCGGTCATTCAGCGTAAATTCTACCTGTCCCGGGTTTTTCTCAGGTACAGCAATTTCCCGCTCTGCATTTACGGGTGCGGCGGCCGCCGCAGGGAAATGATTACCGGTTTCAGGGACGATGATCTCTTCATCTTCTTCCTCAACAGCTGCCCGCGGCCTGCGTTCAGGAAGTTTAAAGTCAATATTGTAGGCGATGATTAGGATGGTAAGTCCAAGGAACGCGATCAGGCCGCCCACACCGGTGATACCGATCTGCGCAACCAGCAGCTTATTGGTCCAGTATCCTACCTCACCCTCGAGGTAGTGGGGCGCATCCAGAAAAAAAGAATGGAAGAACCCAAAGGTCATTGATAAAAAAAGAAGGGAAAACAGGCTGTAACCCAGCGTTTTTTCCAGGGCGAATATTTTAACCTTAAATAACAGGCGGTAGCCGATGACAAAGAATACGAATACAAAGATAAAAGAGGATACACCAAACCATTCATAGATAAACTGGTGTGACAGCAGCGCGCCGAATTTGCCAAGCCAGTTCTGCACTACAACAGGAATATTGTTCTGCTGCAGTTCTTCCATCGTTTTGAACAGATTATTCCAGCCGCCGTTGGCATCGATCACATAACTGTAATCTTCCTGCCAGGTAAAGAGGTAAGAAGTAAAAGCAACAAGGAAATAGATGGCCAGGATCAGAAAAAACAGCCCTGCGATCTTCAATACCCGCTCATTCTGAAAGTTCAGTGAAGGCATTCGTTCAAATAGCTCTCTGGGTGGTTTGGCCGACGCCCTTGAACCTGGCTTCTCCCCGTATTCGTTTTTGAATGAATTAGATTTAAATTGGTTTCCCCTTACCGACATTTTTTTTAACTCTATTAATAAACAACAAATATAAAATATATAGTTGTATGTGTCATCTTATTCTGAAGCGCAGAAGAATAATAAAATATTGAAGCCACCAGCCTCAGCATTACATATCCCAGATCCGCTGCCTGATCCTTTTAACATAATGGCGCACATCCAGTATCAGCGCTGCCATGATATAAAACACAATAGGAAACCCTACTGCAAGAAATGAGGAGTAGATAAAGAAAAGCCTGATTTTGCTGATAGACATATTGAACCGCTCTGCGATATAAGTACATACCCCAAAACTTTGTTTCTCAAAATAGGTGACGATGTTCTGAAACATGATAGTAGATTTATGTCCGTTCATACAGCCCCGGCCTTATGCAGGTTTCAGGGTACGCAATTGAATTCAATTATTGATCAATTTAGATATTATTTATTTTAAAACAAAAACCATACCCTAAATTCTCACTTATTTGGTGATAATTTCTATCCCTATCTCACAATTTAAACATTTCCTGGAAGAACAGCAGTATTTATGCAGCTGAAGTACGGCCTGGGAATCATAGGCAGTTGACAATTTCAGTCCCGCTTTCCGGTAATGTGCAGTGACGGCGTTCCGCTCGGCAGGTATCTTTTTCAGGAACCCGGTCGCGCGTTGTTTCAGTTCCGGCAGGTTAAAATATGTGCCATAACAATATAAAATGAAGCATACCGTATTGATGATCAGGTTCTCGGCAGATTTTCTGCCCAGCCTTACGGGCATCTCCCTGCGGCCACGGTCAAAGTTAACATGGTCTTTCCAGTACGGATGTACCTCGCCGGGAGAGAACAGGCGCCGCAGTTCTTTGAGATCATTCAATCCGATGATCTCTGCAAACAGGTGGCTGCTGCCGGTCAGCATGCCGGCCAGCTGTGCGATCCTTAACACCGGAAAATTCTGCGGGTGCATCCTCAGAAACTTCCAGAGTGACTTATCCTCCGGTTGTAACTGATATTTCTTTTTGAGGAACAGATACTCAGATTGTAGCTGCCGGGGATAGCTGTCTTTAAAATCGCCCTCCAGAAAGCCTGCCTGTCCAAAAAGCAGGGCTTCAATCTGCAGCGGCTGATCCCTGTGTTTGGCCAGCAGCGTGGCGGGTAAACCGGCAGCGAGCAGCTGAAAGGGGAGGTTATTTACCCGGAAACCGAAATTCCGGATGAGCAGCATGTGGAAAGTTTCATTCCAGTTGTGATGATTCTGTTCCAGGTGAAACTCCAGTTCGGCCGTTTTCTCCAGGAAACGTTCTGTGACCATTCTGTTCAGCATTCTTTGCACGGTGATGTGATCTACCTGCCCTATCTGCTGTGCACAGGGGAAAAAGTTCCGCCCTTCCAGCAGCGCGCGGTATTTGCCGAACATGGCTTCGGGAATAAGGTCCTTCAGCAAGAATACGGGAACCAGGCTGCCGTCTGTCCGGCAGATTACGGCGTCATCTTCACAAACTACATGCAGGATCACCGAATCATACGAGCGGTTTTCCTGGTGATGGTGCAGGAGCCAGTCGGACGCCCTGACATGGATCTCCACATCCCCTACCCATAACTGCCCGCCGATCCTGAGTTTAGCCGTATTGAAATCCGGACCCGCATTTGTATTCCGCGATCCCGGATGGATGATCTGTAAGGTTTCTCCGTTGGTGCAGTACAGATCAAGCCTGGTCAGCAACCTGTACTGCCAGATATAGTGTAAAAAATCTTCATTAAGTCGCATCTGCAAACTTAATTCAAAGAATTTATTTCCTGTAAATTAAATACTTTATATCAACTCTGCTTCTTCCAGTATCTGCTGCATTTCCAGCTGTAATTTCAGGGCTTCTTCCCTTGCTTTTTCTGCAAAATCTTCGCCTTTACCGGCGTATATAATGCCCCTGGCCGAATTGACCAGCAATCCGCAGTGGTCATTTAACCCAAATTCACAAACCTCTGCCAAACTTCCGCCCTGGGCACCCACTCCGGGCACCAGCAGGAAACTGTCCGGTGCCAGGCTCCTGATATTGGCAAATTCAGATCCCCTTGTGGCACCAACAACATACATCAGACGTTCGCTGTCTGCCCAGGTGGAGGATATCCTGATGACCTGTTCGTATAATTTACCTTTTGGTGTCTGCAGCAATTGAAAATCATTGTGGCCTTCGTTTGAAGTTGCAGCCAGCAGGATCACCCATTTATTTTCATATTTCAGAAAAGGGCTTACAGAATCCCTGCCCATATAGGGAGCAACAGTAATGGCGTCAAAGCTCATCCCTGATTTTTCTTTATTGAAAAAGGCATCGGCATACATGGCCGAAGTGTTCCCGATATCCCCTCTTTTTGCATCGGCTATGCTAAAAATATCTTCCGGAATATAAGCCCAGGTTTTCAGCAAACTTTCCCAGCCTTTCAAACCTCCCGATTCATAAAATGCAGTGTTCGGTTTGTAGGCAACACACAGGTCTTTTGTCGCATCAATAATCTGCCTGTTGAACTCGAATACCGGATCTTCATGACTTAACAGGTGTTGCGGGATATTTTCCAGCACCGGGTCAAGTCCCACACATAAAAATGATTTTTTAGACTTTATCTGTTCAAATAGTTGCTTTTTATTCATTTGGGCTTAGATTATGCGCAAATATGCCAATTTTTCTACAGGTTTTTAAAAAGCGGAATTACAATTGTTAAGTAAATTATTTCTAACATTTTCAAATTTTACTTGGAGATTCAGTTACAAATACATACAATTGCAACATAATTCTCTAAAGTTTATCTGATCAGTCCAGAAAATCTCACAAAATTTTGTTCTATTTTTCAAATCCTAGTTGCATTTTTTGCTCTGATATGCCGATAAATACGTTTATAAAAATTTCTCTACACCCACATAATGTTTAACAAAACAGAATTAAATGAAAAGCTTACGGCTGAATTGCGTGAGCTAGCAAAATCTAAGGGGATCCTAAATGCCGACGATATGCGCAAAGCCGAACTGGTTGAAGTCATCCGCCAGATCAGCGAACAAACTGGTGAGCCGGCCCCCATTCCAACAACTGAATCAACCATAGCCGAAATCATTACCAACGATGCAGTTAACCAGGCTCCGGTAAAACAGACAAAAGCGAAGGCTCCAAAGAGCAGCACAGCAGAAAAACCCCTGAGAAAAAGAACGCGCATCTCCAAAGATGAGCCTGAAACAGCCCCGGCTGCAAACCATAACTTTAACAGGGCTTCATTGTTTGACGGTCCGTCAGCAGAAGAACAACAGGAAGTTGTTGCCCAGCCTGAAGCAGAGACTGAAATTACAGCAGCAGCTGCTCCTCAGGCAAAAAAAGAAGAAAGCTCTCCATCCCAGCTACCTGCCAACCCAAATGCCGATCAGAAAAAAGTGAAGCCTTTGAGAGAAGACAACAGGCAGAAGAATGGCAATAACGGGAACAGCAGTAACCAGAAACAAAACGAAAACAGTTATTCTAACCTGGATTTCGACAATACGATCACCAATGAGGGTGTGCTGGAAATCATGCCTGACGGTTACGGATTTTTAAGATCGGCCGACTATAACTACCTTTCTTCTCCTGATGATATCTACGTATCACAGTCACAGATCAAATTATTTGGTCTGAAAACCGGTGATACAGTGAAAGGAAGTATCCGCCCTCCGAAAGAAGGCGAGAAATATTTCCCTCTGGTAAGGGTAGAAACCATTAACGGCCGTCTGCCAGCCGATGTAAGGGACAGGGTTCCTTTCGACTATCTTACTCCGCTGTTCCCTACTGAAAGATTAAACCTTTTCACCGAAACAAACAACTACTCCACACGGATCATCGATTTGTTTACGCCAATCGGTAAAGGTCAGCGTGGTTTGATCGTTGCACAGCCTAAAACCGGTAAAACCAACCTGCTGAAGGAAGTGGCAAATGCGATCGCCAAAAATCACCCTGAAGTATACCTGATCATCCTGCTGATCGATGAGCGCCCGGAAGAGGTGACAGATATGGCAAGAAGCGTACGTGCAGAGGTCATTGCATCAACATTTGATGAGCCTGCTGAACGTCACGTAAAAATTGCCAATATTGTTCTTGAAAAAGCAAAACGCCTGGTAGAATGCGGCCATGATGTAGTGATCCTTCTGGATTCCATCACCCGTCTTGCCCGTGCATACAATACAACGGCCCCTGCTTCAGGTAAAATCCTGTCAGGTGGTGTGGATGCCAATGCCTTACATAAACCAAAACGTTTCTTCGGTGCTGCACGTAACATTGAAAGAGGCGGTTCATTAACTATCCTGGCTACTGCCTTAACAGATACAGGATCTAAAATGGATGAAGTGATCTTTGAAGAATTCAAAGGTACAGGTAACATGGAGCTGCAGTTAGACCGTAAATTATCTAACAAACGTATCTTCCCTGCAATTGACATTACTGCATCAAGTACACGTCGTGATGACCTGCTGCATGACAGAGATACTTTACAAAGAGTATGGATCCTGCGTAACCACCTGGCTGATATGAATGCCCAGGAAGCAATGGAGTTTGTTCAGGCCCAAATCAAGAACACAAAAACCAATGAGGAGTTCTTAATTTCCATGAACAGCTAATTCAAAATGAAGAAACACATTCCTAATGCATTAACTTGCGCCAACCTTCTCTCGGGATGTATTGGTGTAGTTTTTGCATTTAAAGGTAATCTGGATGCAGCGGCCTACATGGTGCTGCTATCCGGAATATTTGATTTCTTTGATGGTTTCGCAGCCCGTTTTCTGGGCGTAAAATCTGCTATTGGCAAGGAACTGGATTCCCTGGCAGATATGGTAAGTTTTGGCTTTCTGCCTGGCGTAGTCATGTTTCAGATGCTTTCGCAAAGCGATTTTGCTTCACCATACCTTCCCTACACCGGTTTCCTGATCACCATGTTCTCGGCATTGCGCCTGGCCAAATTCAACATTGATGAACGGCAGACGGAAGACTTTATCGGGCTGAACACGCCTATGAACACACTGTTTATCGTTTCTCTCCCGTTTATTCAGCGCGATTACCCGGGCTTAGCCAATTCAACGCTGTTACTGCTCGCTATCACTGTGGTCATGTGTTTCCTGCTCACCAGTGAGATCAGGATCTTCTCCCTGAAATTCGGCTCAATGGAATGGGCACAAAACAAGATCAAGTTTATCTTTTTGATCTTGTCAGCATTACTGATTGCCTTTCTGAAATTCGCGGCCATACCTTTTGTACTGGTGTTATACATCAGCATGTCGGTTTTGCATTTCAGGCGTATCCCAAAAATATAAAAAGCCTTCCTTTTACAGAAAGCTTTATTCATCTGTTTACAGCTGAACTAGAGACGTTTCTCCAGTTCAGCTTTAGCTTCGTCCAGCTGCCTGTACAGAATTTGTGCAAAATCAGTAAATTCACGCAATGCCTGGGGCATTACCGAAAGATCTTTCTGGTCACGCGCAGTGTTCTCTATCAGCTGAAGATGTCCCCGCGCATCTTCCCTGCCTACATACGAAAGCGTAGGTTTTATCTTATGCGCATACCCGGCCGCTTTATCCCAATCACCGGCAGCGATGGACTGCTCCAGATCGGTGATATACAGAGGTGTTTGTGATTTGAACATGTCGATCATTTCGATCATAAATTCTGCGCTGTCGCCAGACATATCACGTAGATAAGATAAATCAAGAGGGCTGTTGTTTTTTTCTGCGTCAATCATTTGAGATAAAACTATATAAATTTATGGAAATTTGTGACTGCTAAGTTATCTTTTAATAAGGACAATAAGCCTGTAATATTTTGCTGTAATAACGGGTGGTAAACTTCTCCGGCAATTTCAGCCAGAGGTACCAGCACAAACTTTCTTTCGTGCATTCTCGGATGCGGTACCTGAAGTGTTTCGCCATCACTGACCACCTCCTCCCCATATAAAATAATATCAATATCAATCACCCTCGCGCCCCATTTTTCAGCCCTTATCCTGCCCAGCTCTTCTTCAATCTTCAGCGTATGGCTCAATATTTCGTGCGGTGCCATTGCAGTTTTAATGCCTATCGCAATATTCAGGAAAGAGGGCTGGTCTTCATTCCCCCAGGCGGCAGTTTCATACAGTGACGATACCGCAACGATTTCCCCGATTTCATCCCCGCTTTTGCTGACCGCCTGTCTGATGATCGCCTCCCTGTCCCCTAAATTACTTCCAAGTAACAAATAAACTGTTTTGGTCTCTAAGTGCATATCAACCTTGATTCATTTAATATATATTTACAAATTAATAATTAATCAGCCACATGAGAGAATTTTTTAAGTATGTTTTTGCTACAGTAGTAGGTATTATTATTTCTACATTCCTTATTTTCCTGGTCTTTATTCTTCTCGTAGTGGGCGTTTTATCATCTATAGACGAGGATAAAAGTGTAAATGTACTCAGTAACAGCGTACTTTATCTGAATCTCGACCAAAGCATAAAAGAGCGCACCCCCAATAAAACCCTGGAGAACCTCCCTATCGTTGGCTCCGGCGGAGGAAAAAGTATTGGCTTCAATGAGCTGATCAAAGCCATCAAAAGGGCCAAGACCGATGATAATATCAAATGTGTCTACCTCAATGTAAGTTCTCCCGGTGCAGGAAAAGCTACCCTGAAAGAGATCCGTGATGCCCTGATCGATTTTAAGAAAAGTAAAAAGCAGATCATTGCCTATAGTGAAGTCTATACACAGGATGCCTATTACCTGGCCTCTGTTGCAGATAAAATCTACCTGAACCCGCAGGGTGCCCTGGAGTTTAAAGGTTTCAGCTCGCAGCTTACCTTTTTTAAAGGTGCCCTGGAAAAACTGGGAGTTGAAGCACAGATCATCCGTGTAGGAAATTATAAAAGTGCTGTGGAGCCTTTTATCAATGATAAAATGAGTGATTATAACCGCAAACAGGTGACAGCTTATCTCGGCGGTCTGTATGATACTTTCCTGGAAGGTATCTCTGCCTCCAGGAAGATCCCTAAAGACAGCCTCTTTGTCTATGCAAATACGTACAGGATCCAGCAGCCAAATGATGCCCTGCAATATAAAATGGTGGACGGCCTTAAATATAAGGACGAAGTTCTGGATGAATTAAAATCTTTGAGCGGTACCGAAAAGAACGAAACGCTCTCCACTGTGACGATCAACGATTATGCGGCAAACCAGAAAACTGAAAACAGCGACAGTAAAAATAAAATAGCAGTCATTTATGCCAACGGGGAAATTACCGGCGGCGAAGGCAATGATGAATCTATCGGCTCTGAAAGGATCTCCCGTGCGATCAGAAAGGCCAGAATGGATGAAAAGATCAAAGCGATCGTGCTCCGCGTGAACTCCGGCGGCGGAAGTGCCCTGGCTTCGGATGTGATCTGGAGAGAGATCGTGCTGAGTAAAAAAGTTAAACCCGTGATCGCCTCTTTCGGCGACGTTGCAGCTTCAGGAGGTTATTATATCGCCTGTGCCGCCGATTCCATCTTTGTACAGCCAAATACGATCACCGGATCGATCGGCGTGTTCGGCATTATCCCCAACTTCCAAAACCTGTTCAACAATAAACTGGGCATTACCTTCGATGGGGTAAAAACCGGTCAGTATGCTGATATCATGAGTGTGAACCGCCCGCTTACCGCAGGCGAAAGGCTGATCATTCAAACGGATGTGAACCATGTGTATGACAGCTTTATCACAAGGGTAGCAGAGGGGCGGAAGAAATCCAAAGCTTATATTGACTCCATTGGTGGCGGTCATGTGTGGATCGGTACTGACGCCGTTAAAATCGGTCTGGCCGACAAGCTTGGCAGCTTCAACGATGCCGTAGCGGCAGCCGGTAAAAAGGCCAAATTAAAGGAATACCGCGTAGTGGAATATCCGGAACAGATCAGTACGCTGAAATCCCTGCTGGATGATGGTGCTGATAATGTAAAATTGTATTACGCAAAACAGGAATTCGGTGAGAACTTCATGTTATACCAGCAGATGAAAAAAGCGATTGTGAATGCAGGTATACAGGCGCGGATCCCTTTTGATATTACAGTTCAATAAGGGCATCATACGATCCTGATGCAGGAGCTGCTGTTATTTTCTCACCCAGATCATCACCGGGCAAGAAAATAACAGCAGCTTTTTTATAGAGAACACTTTACAATCTTTTCCAGTCCGGATGTACAGGCAAATAAACAGCATTTGCAGCCCGGTTTTTTACGTGTACTGTGATCGCTGTACAAGTATCGCTTTGCACGTCAAATGCAATCCCTTCAGCAATACTGTCGTAAACACGGAGGGTATCTGTTTTATCTTTACTGTTCAGATAAGTCTCCGTTTTTTTGAGCGAAGGATAAGCGGCCAGCAATGCCGACAGCCTGGTTCCCATACGGATGCCCTCAGCAGTTTGAAACCCCTGAGCCCCTACTGATATTTGTTTGACCGACTTCACCACCATATTGCTGTCGCGATAAGAGGAGAAAATCACAACCGGATCCTTTTTTCCCGTCAGCGTGTCTTTGCCGTACCAGATGCCAAGGGCACTGCCCATTGCCGCATCCCCCTCATCCGGCTTTCCCAGTAGTTTAAATACTTCCTCCATGTCCTGCCCCAGAGATATCTTACCAACCTGCTTTCCTGCAACGATCAGTTCAGAAGGGCCTGCCGTTGGTTTTTTCTTTTCTGTAAAGGTACCGCTGTCCTTAACTGTACTGTCCTGCTTTATTTTCTGATCGGTGGGCGCATGGCAGGCAGCCGTCAGGCCAAGCAGTACCGCTCCCAGATAATTTATACATTTCATACGCTGCAGATCCAAAAAACTATGCCATAAATACATTGTTGGGAGAAAAACGCATCTTTTTATTTATTTTAGCGCCCAATGGAAAACAAGACCATCGCCCGCAGTTTACGGCTCCTTTCTCAACTGATGGAGTTGCATAACGAGAATCCCTTTAAGATCAAAAGTGTAGCAAATGCCGCTTTCAAGGTAGATAAGCTGCCTTTTGCCATCAGTACAAAAAGCCGGGAGGAGATTGAACAGATCGACGGACTCGGTAAAAGTACAGCCTCAAAGGTCTGGGAGTTATTGCAAACCGGAACCATGACCGATCTGCAGCAGATCCTTGCAGAGACACCTGAAGGTATCGTAGAAATGCTGTCCATTAAGGGAATAGGCCCAAAAAAGATCGTAGTGATCTGGAAAGACCTGGGCATAGAAAATATCGGTGAGCTGTATTATGCCTGCAACGAAAACCGCCTGATCGAAGCCAAAGGCTTCGGCCTGAAAACCCAGGACGAGATCAGAAAGGTAATTGAATTTAAAATGGCTGCACAGGGTAAATTCCTGTATGCACAGGCAGAAACATTAGTGGAAAACCTCTCTGCGGAACTCCTGCTGTGGTTAACCCAGACCGGGCTTGCCCCACTTTTCAGTATAGCAGGTGCCTATCGCCGTTACAATGAGATCATAGAAGAGCTGGATTTTGTTGTCGGAGCTGATGACGCAGCAGCTGTAATGGATAAACTGTACTTATTTGCCCCGCTCCCATTTGAGCAGAGCAGCAGCAACCTGTTTACCGCCATGAGCCCTTTTGGCTTAAAGATCCGGCTGCATGTATATGATAAAACTGATTTTTACCTGAACCTGTTTAAACTTACAGGGAATGAAAAACATGTAAATTCCGTACTTCAGCTGGCAGGAAACGGGCCCTTTGCAGATGAAAACGAGATCTACTCAAAAGCAGGGCTGAATTTTGTGGAACCTGAACTTCGCGAAGGACTGAATGAAATTGAACTTGCCGCCTCGGGTACCCTGCCGCAGCTAATCACTTATGAAGATCTGAAGGGCAGCCTGCACAACCACTCTACCTGGAGCGACGGGGTCCATACGCTTGAACAAATGGCCACCTACTGCAAAGATACCCTGAAACTCGAATACCTGGGGATATGCGACCACTCCAAATCGGCATTTTATGCCAACGGATTAAATGAGCAGCGAATTTATGCCCAGCATAAAGAAATTGAAGCCCTGAATGAAAAACTCGCTCCTTTTAAGCTATTCAAAGGCATAGAAAGTGATATCCTGAATGACGGCTCACTGGATTATAGCGATGATATCTTAAAAAGCTTCGATTTTGTTGTGGCCTCTGTACACAGCAATTTAAGGATGGATGAGGAGAAAGCCACCGCCCGCCTGATCAAAGCGATAGAAAATCCGTACACCACCATATTGGGCCACCCTACCGGAAGGTTGCTCCTGAGCAGAAAAGGTTACCCTATAGATTATCATAAGGTGATTGATGCCTGTGCCGCCAATCAGGTGGTCATCGAAATCAATGCCAACCCTCTGCGGTTAGACCTCGACTGGAGATACCATCGTTATGCCCTGGAAAAAGGAGTGTTGTTGTCCGTAAACCCTGACGCACACCGTATGGAAGGTTTCAGGGATATGCATTACGGGGTATACATCGGCAGAAAAGGCGGACTGGAAGCCGCACAATGCCTCAATGCCCTCAGCCTGGCAGAGA
This sequence comes from Pedobacter hartonius, assembly GCF_900107535.1. Taxonomy (GTDB): domain Bacteria; phylum Bacteroidota; class Bacteroidia; order Sphingobacteriales; family Sphingobacteriaceae; genus Pedobacter; species Pedobacter hartonius. Next base: position 26,901 of record NZ_FNRA01000010.1, read on the forward strand.
TCACGGCGTATTTCAACACCGTAAAATAGTAGATACTGTAAGCTCATTATACCTATATTTGAAAATTAATCCCACAGCATGCTCGGAGAAAAACTATACAATGCACATTATAACCATCCAAAACCGAATATCCTGGTTATAGGTGACCTCATGCTGGACCACTACATCTTTGGCAGCGCCTCAAGGCTTTCGCCTGAAGCACCGGTGCCCATTGTAAACGTTAAAAACGAAAATAAGATCATCGGCGGAGCAGCAAATGTGGCCAGTAACCTCATAGACCTTGGTGCAAACGTATTCCTGGCCGGCATAACCGGCAACGATGCCTTTGGCGAAGAGATCAGGGCCATCCTGCAAGCCAAAAACATCGGTACAGACCTGATCATGAAGGACAGCTCCCGTACCACGACAGTGAAAACCCGGGTGATCGCCTCCAATCATCAGATCGTAAGAATAGACCAGGAAGATATCCATGATATCTCAGGGGAAATTGAAGCTGCATTTTACAGTTCATTGCTTCCGTATATCGAAAAGAGCGATATCGTGATTCTCTCCGATTACAATAAAGGATTGCTTACACAAAGCCTTTCCCTGCAGCTCATCAGCGTTTGCAATGCGCTGCAGAAAAAAGTGATCGTAGATCCCAAAGGACTGGATTACACCAAATACAAGGGCGCCTTCATCATCAAGCCAAACCGCAAGGAACTGGCCGAAGCCGCCAAAACAGAAAAGATCCACCGCCAGGAAGACCTGGAATCGGCAGCCAAAGTCATATTTGGGGTTACCGAAACGGCCTACCTGATCGTAACGCTTTCAGAAAACGGAATCGCCATCATTACACCTGAAACCTGCAAGATCATTCCTGTAGTGGCCAACCAGGTGTATGACGTTACCGGCGCCGGTGATACCGTCATCGCCACGCTGGCCTATTGCGTAGGACTGGGTTTTTCTATAGAAGAAGCCTGTACGATCGCAAATTATGCGGCTTCAATTGTGATCAAACATATCGGCAGTGCCACCACCACGATTGACGAAATACTAACAGCTATAAACTAACATCAATGGTTTTAGAAGAACTCAACCATCATCAGCAAACTACAAACAGGGTAATCGCCACACTCGTTCCGGATATTGAAAAAGGCTGCGAAATGGTTACCTCCGTGCTGCAGGCCGGGGGAAAGATCCTGCTTGCAGGAAATGGCGGAAGTGCCGCTGATGCCCAGCACATTGCCGCGGAACTGGCAGGCAGGTATGTGAAAGAGCGAAAAGCCCTTCCGGGAATTGCACTCACTGTAGATACATCGGCCATGACAGCGATCAGTAATGACTATGGTTTCGACTTTGTGTTTTCCAGACAACTAGAGGCACTGGCCCGCGAGAATGATCTTTTTATAGCGATATCGACCAGTGGAAACAGCAGGAACATCATCCATGCCCTGCATACGGCCAAAGAACTGGGCTGCAAAACCATAGGCTTATCCGGAAGGGACGGCGGGGAAATGAACGGCCTCTGTGATCTCAACATCGTGGTACCCGACGAAACCACTGCGAGAATCCAGGAAATGCATATCCTCATCGGTCATATTTTCTGCAATGCCGTAGATCTGAATTATTAAACCCGTTACGATGAACAGTCAGGATACTTTAAACCAAAAAATAGTTTCTTCTGCCCGTTTAGCAGAACTTGTTGCCGGATGGAAAGCAGAAGGAAAGAAAATTGTCTTTACCAATGGCTGTTTTGATCTGCTGCATGCGGGTCATATCGCGTATTTGTCTGAAGCTGCCGACCTGGGCGACAAACTCATTGTTGCGCTGAACAGCGACAGCTCGGTACAATGTATCAAAGGACCTGCAAGGCCCATTAACAATGAGCATACCCGTGCTTCCCTGCTGGCAGCTATGTTCTTCATAGACGCCGTGGTGTTATTCAGCGAAGATACTCCCCTGGAAGTCATTAAAACGGTACTGCCTGCAGTACTTGTAAAGGGCGGGGATTATAAGGCGGAAGACATTGTAGGTGCCGCAGAAACGATTGCGAACGGAGGCAGGGTTGAAGTCCTGAGTTTCCTGACGGGATATTCCTCTACGGCCATCATCGAAAAGATAAAGCATACCTAGTGAAAGCGCCAAAGAAAATACTGGTGATCAGGCTCAGTTCAATGGGCGATATTATTTATACCACACCCGTTGTGCGCTGTTTGAAACAGCAGATACCCGGCTGCGAAGTCCACTTTCTGACCAAGGAGCAATTTAAGTATATCTATCAGCAGAATCCCTATCTCAGCAAGCTGCATCTCCTGAAACCAAAATTAAAAGATACTATTCAGGATATCAAAGATGAAAAGTTTGACCTGATCATAGACCTGCACAATAACCTGCGTACCTCGATCATCAAAATCGCAACGCAGATTCCCTCTTCTACCTACAAAAAAGACAGTATCAAAAAATGGCTGGCCTTAAAATTCAAATGGACCTCCCTCTTTTCGAAAGACCATCTGGTGGACAGGTACCTGGAAACCGTGAAATTCCTCGGTGTGAAAAATGATGATAAACCGATCGATTATTACGTACGCAACCAGTACCGGATCGGGGAATTTCTCCCACCTTCTCACCAGGCTCAGTTCATTGCCTTCGTCATCGGGGCTACCCATTTTACAAAACGGATGCCCAATGAGAAGATCATCGAGATCTGCCGGGGCAGTAAGCTGCCTGTGGTATTGCTGGGCGGAAACGATGTAAAAGACAATGCAACGGAGATCTGTAATGCCGTTGGCCCAAACGTCTATTCCACCTGCGGATTGACCAATCTTGACCAGTCGGTCTTTATTGTTTCACAGGCCCATAAGGTCATCGGCTTTGATACCGGACTTACCCATATTGCGGAAGCATTTGATAAACCCATTGTTTCGGTATGGGGCGGAACAACACCCGAACTGCTGGGCGTATATCCTTACAAGGTCAAGGACTCGCTCATTGCAGGGATAGATTTATCCTGCAGGCCCTGCTCCAAATTTGGCCTGGAGCAATGCCCGCTCGGACATTTTAAGTGTATGAAAAACATTCCTGCGGCGGAAATTGTTAATTTTACAAATACCTAAAGCAACCGAATGGCCAAACAACTTATAGTCGTACGACACGGAAAGTCAGATCAGGGCGAATATGGAATGTCTGATTTTGACAGGACATTAAACCATCGTGGCAATAAAAATGCCCATGAAATGGCGGAAAGGATCATCCAGAAAGGCATTGTTCCTGAATTGATTGTAAGCAGTCCGGCGAAAAGGGCCTTAACTACAGCCAGACACTATGCCGACGTACTAAAAGTTCCTTACGGAGATATTCAGCTGGAGCCGACAGTGTACGAAGCAAATACTACTGCCCTGCTCCGGGTGATCAACCGCCTGCATAACGATTATGACCGCATTGCATTGTTTGGGCATAATCCCGGTTTTACAGAGCTGGTCAATTACCTGGCCGATGCAAAGATCTATAATCTGCCAACAGCAGGCGTAGTGGTGATAGATTTCCCGTTTGATGACTGGTCAATGGTAAGTCAGCATACAGGAAATGTGTTGTTATTCGATTCTCCGAAAAACGCCGACGATTAAAAATGAAGGTGTTTTACCGTGAGGCCGTTATTGATCAGCTGTTTTAAGGAATCAATACCTATTCTCAGGTGCGACTCTACATAATTGGTAGTCACTGTACTATCGCTTTCTGCAGTTTTAACTCCCTCAGGGATCATTGGCTGATCAGAGACCAGTAACAACGCGCCGGTAGGTATTTTATTTGCGAAACCAGTGGTAAAGATAGTTGCGGTTTCCATATCTACGGCCATTGCCCTCAATGTTTTCAGGTATTTCTTAAATTCTTTGTCATGCTCCCAAACCCTGCGGTTAGTGGTATAACAGGTTCCTGTCCAGTAATCACGGGAGTGGTCACGGATGGTCGTAGATATTGCTTTCTGCAAGGCGAAAGCAGGTAATGCGGGCACTTCTGCGGGCATATAATCATTAGAAGTACCTTCACCTCTGATCGCGGCGATCGGCAGGATCAGATCACCCAGCTGGTTTTTCTTTTTCAATCCACCGCATTTCCCCAGAAACAAAACGGCCTTGGGGCTGATTGCACTCAGCAGGTCCATCATTGTGGCTGCCAGCGGGCTTCCCATACCAAAGTTGATGATCGTGATCCCATTGGCCGTTACGCTTTGCATGGGCTTATCCAGTCCCATAATCGGGGCATCATCATTCCACTCCGAGAACATCTGCACGTACTTGCTGAAATTGGTCAGCAGAATATATTGTCCGAACTCTTCCAAAGGCCGGCCTGTATATCTTGGCAGCCAGTTTTTCACAATATCTCCTTTAGATTTCAGTCCGGATTTAACCGGCGATTCTACTTCTTTGATCTTTTTTGCTTTTTCTACGATGATCTCATCTTTTTTTACTTCTTTTTCTTCATTCATATCTATTCATTTTAATTCACATATTTTACCCCGCAAAGATCACCTGGCGCTGCATATGGCCAAGAGCTGCTGTGGGGTAAAATAACAAGGTAAAAAAAAATCCCCGTTAAACGGGGATTAAATTTTTATGCAGCTTTTAACTTTTTAAAGTCGGCCTTTTCAAATTTTTCAACCGCATAATCGAGCGAGATGACCAGCTCCTTTATACTGGTATCGGACGGTATGTCAAACATGGCATCCAGCATAATTGCTTCACAAATGGATCTTAATCCCCTTGCACCCAGTTTGTATTCCATCGCTTTATCCACGATAAAATCAAGAACATCGTCTTCGAATACCAGTTTTACGCCTTCAAATTCAAACAGCTTCACATACTGGCGGAACAAAGAATTCTTTGGTTCGGTCAATATATTACGCAATGCCTGTTTATCCAGAGGATTCAGGTGCGTCAATACCGGCACACGGCCGATCAGTTCAGGTATCAGGCCAAATGATTTCAGATCCTGGGGAGTGATATACTTGTAAAGGTTATCGAGGTCAAGTTCCGTATCGTCCTTTTTTACTTTGTATCCTACTGCCTGTGTACGTAATCTGTTGGCAATCTTACGCTCAATACCATCAAACGCTCCACCGCAGATAAACAGGATATTATTGGTGTTTACCGGAATCATTTTCTGGTCAGGATGTTTACGTCCTCCCTGAGGGGGAACATTCACGACAGTACCTTCCAGGATCTTTAACAATGCCTGTTGTACGCCTTCACCAGATACATCTCTTGTGATAGAGGGGTTATCGCTTTTACGCGCCACCTTATCCACCTCATCGATATAAACAATTCCACGTTCTGCAGAAGCCACATCATAATCCGCAGCCTGAAGCAAACGGGTAAGGATACTTTCCACATCTTCACCTACATATCCTGCTTCTGTCAATACCGTAGCATCACAGATACAGAAGGGCACATGCAGGATCTTGGCAATAGTTTTCGCCAGTAACGTTTTACCCGTACCAGTTTCGCCAACCAGCATAATATTGGATTTTTCGATCTCTACCTCATCGGCCTTGTCTACCTTCTGCCCTAACCTTTTATAGTGGTTATACACAGCTACTGACAGCACCTTCTTGGCATCATCCTGACCAATAACATACTGATCAATATGTGCCTTAATCTCCATTGGTTTGAGCAGGGTAACTGATGCATCAAGGCCTTTCGACTGTTTATTGCCGAATTCCTGCAGCACCAGTTGATGAGCCTGAGTAACGCATTTATCACAAATGTATGCATCAAGCCCTTCAATAAGCATCAACGTATCCTGCTTACTTGAACCGCAAAAAGAGCAACGGGATTCTTTTGTTTGTTTAGCCATTATCTATTTTTTATCCGTATTGGAACCTAATACTTCGTCAATCATTCCAAAGCTTTTGGCTTCATCGGCTTTCATCCAGTAATCACGGTCTGAAGCTTTTTCTACCCATTCGTATGTTTGGCCGGAATGATCAGAAATAATATCATACAATTCTTTTTTCAATTTCAGCATTTCCCTTAAGTTGATCTCCATATCTGAAGCAACACCCTGAGAACCTCCTGAAGGCTGGTGGATCATTACACGGGAGTGAGGTAACGCTGCGCGTTTTCCTTTGGCTCCTGCAACTAACAATACTGCACCCATTGAAGCAGCCATACCTGTACAGATTGTAGCTACATCAGGAGTAATATACTGCATTGTATCATAAATGCCTAATCCTGCATAAACAGAACCACCTGGTGAGTTGATATAAATCTGTATATCCCTGTTGTTATCGGTTGACTGAAGGAACAGCAATTGTGCCTGGATGATATTGGCATTGCCATCATGAATGGCGTCACCCAGGAAGATGATCCTGTCCATCATCAGACGGGAGAATACATCCATTTGCGCAACATTCAGCTGACGTTCTTCAATGATGTAAGGAGTCATGCTTTTAGGAGACATATTGGTTTGGCCAATATAACGATCAACGTTTAAGCCGTTAATACGGTGATGTTTAACTGCGTACTTTCTAAATTCGTCTTTATCTATATTCATTGTTATAATAATATATATTAATTTATTTGTCGTTTATCATTGCCAAAGTAATCAAACTAAGTTGGCAATTTATTTGGGTATTGTAAAATTTAAATTAGCGGATATAAATAAGGCGGCCTTAAATTAAAGCCGCCTTATCATAAGATTAAGAATTTGAGTAATCTTATTAAAAGATTAATTCATTTCTATAAATTTATTATAAGCTATATCTTTTTGGTCTAAAGTGGCAACCGATTGAATGTATTCAAAAACCTTAATGGCTTTTACTTCTTCAAAAATGCGGTTCGCATTGTCTTTTTCCTGAAGGAAAGTAGCTGTATATTCAGCCAGCTGTTCTTCAGGAAGCGGAGCAGGACTATACATTTTGAATTGCGCATCCAAACGTTGCTTAGCGGTTGCGAATACATCTTCGTATTTAATTTCGAGACTGTTGTCTTTAATGATCTTGTTTTCAATCAAAGTCCATTTTAAGTTTTTCGCGAAATCGTCATATCCTTCAGCCAGTTCAGCATCAGATAATTTCTCATTCGTAGCTTTCAGCCATTTGCGCAAAAACTCATCAGGCAAGTCCATTTTCACACTTTCAGTCAATTGAGTGTACATATCGTTCTGCAGTTTGCGGTCCGCATCCTGTTTGAACATACCTTCAATTTCTTCTGTGATCTTTGCAGTAAAACCAGCTTCGTCAGTCACTACACCTTCACCAAATATTTTATCAAAGAACTCCTGGTTCAAATCCGCTTCTTCCAGACGGTTTACATTTTTAACCGTCACCTGGAAGTTAGACTTCAGATCTTTGGCTTCTTCTTCACCGATGTTCAATAATTTAGCAATTACTGTTTCATTGTTGTCAAAAGCTTTCTGAACGTCCAATTCAAATACGTCGTCTTTTTTCCTGCCGGTCAGAGATTTTAAAATCGCTTTATCTTTAACCAGGTCTAAACGGATAGAGCCAGTACTATTGATACCACCTTCAAAAACTGAACCATCAGGAGAAAGTTGTGCTAATTCGGCATAAAGTACATCTTCGTCTGCCGAAACTTCCGGGTTTGACATTTTGCCATAGCTGCGACGGATATTTTTGATACGTGAAGCGAGGGTTTCTTCGTCTGCTTTTACATTGTACTGAACGAATTTATCTTTTGATGTGATGGTGATATCAACAGCCGGAGCAAGACCAATTTCATAGTCGAACTCAAACTCATCGGCACCGTCCCATTTAAAATCTTTTGAATCATCCATTACCGGCACAGGCTGACCAAGGATCTCCACTTTGCTGTCTGTTAAAAATTTGTTAAGGTTTTCACTTAACAATGTATTTATAGTTTCGATAAGGATGCTTTTGCCATACATTTTTTTGATATGTGCAGCTGGCACCATTCCTTTACGAAAACCTGGAAGATTAGATTTCTTGGCTTGTTCTTTTATAGACTTGTCGACCTTTTCAGTATAATCTTCAGGCGAAATTTTAATTTTTACAACTGCGTTTAAGTCGTCAATTTTTTCCTGTGTAATATTCATCTTTCTGAATCAATGTTTTAAAATGTCTTTTAATCAAAAATCCAGCCGATATGCTGCCGGATGGTTGTAGGGTGCCAAAAGTATTATTTTTTCCCGAATTAGACGATTTAAATGTCAATTTGTCTGCCGGGCACAGCTTTACCTGCAATTACGGCTTCGGAAACAAAGGTCTTCGTCCTTAACAAATCCTTAACACCGGCATTACTGCCCGGTAATCCCGGAATGATATTTTGGGCGCTTAACCCCATAACCGTATGAAGAATACACTACTGCTCTTACTTCTGCTGCTGACTTTTGCAGGATGTAAAAAAGACAAACAAGATTCTGCCGCTGAGGGCGAGTTCTTTGTAAATGAAGATGCTGCTACATTTTCACAAATCAGCTCTCTTGACATTGGCGATACCGGAGCTGCCGAGATCACTGCCTTTGATCCGGCTACAAACCGCCTCTTTGTGGTAAATAACGGAACTGTTAATAAAATTGACGTGATCGATTTTAAGGATCCCGCAAACATGAAGGTCATTGGCTCTATCAGTATGGCACCTTATGGAGGCGCAGTAAACAGCGTAGCCGTTTCAGATGGCAAGCTCGCTGCTGCTATAGAATCACTGGATAAGCAGGCAAATGGTAAGGTGGCCGTGTTTAAAACGAGCGACTATAGCGAGATCAAAGTGATCAGCGTTGGCGCATTACCAGATATGATCACCTTCTCCCCTGACGGAAAATACATCCTGACAGCAAATGAAGGCGAGCCCAATGATGCCTATACCGTTGATCCTGCCGGCACAGTTTCCATCATTTCAGTAAATGATAATTATGCAGTCAGCACCCTCGATTTTTCCAGCCTGGCTGGTCAGCAGGCTGCCCTGACGGCCAAGGGATTCAGGATATTTGGCGTTGGCAAGGATTTCGTGAAAGATATTGAACCGGAATATATTACGGTATCTGCCGACTCAAAAACTGCCTGGATCACTTTGCAGGAGAACAATGCGATTGCAAAACTGGACCTTAGTTCAAAAACGATCACGAATATCTTTCCTTTAGGCTTTAAAGATTACAATGCGGATGGTAACGAGATTGATCTGAGTGACCAGGACAGCAAAACGGCACTGGCAAAATGGAACGTTAAAGGAATATATATGCCGGACGGAATAGCGGTAATAGAATCTGGTGGCACACCTTACCTTTTTACCGCCAATGAAGGTGATTCAAGAGAATATACGGGTCTGACAGAAGTAAAAAGGGCAAAATCAGTGAAGCTTGACCCAACCCTGTTTCCAACGGCAGCTCTCCTGCAGCAGGATGCCCAGTTAGGCAGGTTAAATATCACCACCACGCTTGGCGATACCGATGGAGATGGTGATTTCGACGCGCTGTACTCCCTTGGAGCCCGTTCTTTCAGCGTATGGAATGGGAATGACGGTTCGCAGCTATTCGACAGCAAGAATGAACTTGATGTAAAAACCATCGCCGCAGGTGTTTACGATGATACCAGGAGTGATGACAAATCGGTAGAGCCTGAAGGCATAACCATTGGTAAGATCGGCAATAAAAATGTAGCCTTTGTAGGCATGGAAAGAGCAGATGCGGTAGCAGTTTATGACGTGACAGTTCCAACCAAGCCCGTTTTTCTGCAGCTGCTGAAATGTGGTGATGCCCCTGAGGGAGTGCTGATCATACCTGCAAAAGACAGCCCGACAAAAAAGAGCCTGCTCGTAGTGAGCAGTGAAAATGACGGCGTAATCACAGTTTACACGCCAAAAACCATTTAACTTTTAGTGCTGGTGGGTACACTGGCGCGTAAGGGATACTACCAGGCGGTACCACTGGTAATATACTGATCTGCTAAAAATAGTAAGGAGATCGTAAACCAGTCCTGCCGGGCATAGCCCGAAGTTACCTTTTAATTACCCCGGCTATACCTCAGCTATACCTACGGGGGTATAGCTGAGGTATAGCCGGGGTATGATTTGAGTACATCTGAAGTATGCCTGATCAGACCAGACTAACAACAAGATACAACCTGTATCATTCCTATGATAAGGCCATTACCGGGCCGTTACAGCATCGTATGCGATACCTTGCTGATGAGGTTACAGCTGGATTTTCTTAAAATACAAACGGTTGTGATCCACTGAGTTTGTAGCAGGGAGTATTTTGGCCATAAAGCCGCTGTTGCCGTTATCCACTACACCAAAGTCATCATCATTGGAGATCACTAGTATATTACCAGGTAATATGGCCAGTCCTTCGGCTTTATCATGCGGATATACCGATGGCAGGTCTTTCAAAAGATCCAGTACTACTGTTTTCGAAACGGGAATAATACCGGCAGACTGAAGCCCTGCTGCATCATTGAACTGTTCTACCGTTTTACCGTCATAGAGCTTGCCATTTGCTCCGTTCGCCGGATCAGATATATCCGTGGCCTTGCTCAGGTCGATCTTGAAGATCTTTTTAAAGGTAGCAGGATTGGTAGCGGCACCTCCATAGTTACCATCGCGTTCTACAGTTAAAAATGTAGTGCTGTTCACTGCTACGATATCACTCACCCCGGTAAGCGTCACATTGTCCATTACATAGGCATACTGTTTGGTCGCGCCTGTGGCAATATCAAAAGTAAGGATACGCAAAACTGTGGAATTCGCAGTAGCCGTTTTTGACGGGTTATACATGGGTGACTGCATCATGCCAACCAGTGTTTTTCCATCCGGCGTAATGGCCAGGCCTTCCATACCGCGGTTTGCCCTGCGGGTGGCAAATACCGCCGGGATTTTACGTCCCCCGGTTCCCGTTCCGAACGGATTAATACGCTCAATAGTACGGCCACTGGCATCAAAATGTACGATATGCGGTCCATATTCATCACTGATCCAGAAGGATCCGTCAGCAGCCAGTACCATCCCTTCGGAGTCAATTCCATCAGCACTTGGCGCAATGGTCTGACCGGTAAGGTCATAAGCAGTTTCACCAGATGCACCCATTCCGGCAGGATTTGGAAGTCCGTTGAGTTTAGCCCCCAAAGCATTCTTTAATTCGATAGTTTGTTCCAGTATCAATTTGCCATCCTTCAGTCTGAATTTACCGATAGCAGGTGCAAAATCAGGTTTCCCTATAATAATTGAATTCGCCAGCTGACCCGCCACATTAGGACCACGATCAGTTAACATATAAAAAACATCGGGTGAATTGGGATCTGCGGCTACTGCGGAACCAAAACCTCCATTGTACACCTTCACCCCGCTGGCAGTGGTCATCAAAAGAGCCGGATCAGAGGCTTCCGCCATATCCGGATAAGTGAATGGTGTTTCATTGTTATGGTCTTTTTTGCAGGCAGAAATAGTTACGGCAGCCATAAGCAGCGTATGAAGTAATTGTTTTTTCATGTGAAATTTAGTTAGAATTAATTTTCACAAAGTAGATTAACGGTATAAACACAGCGTTAAGCTAACGATAAGAAAATGAGACAGGAGATCTGATGGTGTCTCAACTACCGCGAAAAAAAGTACACAACCGTAACATTTATAATAAATTTATTTAGTGTTATTTTTGCTACATTTGCAATTGACCTGCAAAAATTAGAATAATAATGATTCAATACCTCAAAATAAAAAACTTCGGTCCAATTAAAGACGAAGTTGAATTAAGTTTCGAAGCAATACTGAATGAAGAAATGTCTGATGATATCTATTCGGTGATCATGCCTGATGGTTGCAAGCTGCTAAAGCTGGCGTACATCTATGGGGCGAATGCTTCTGGTAAAACTACAATACTGAAAGCAATTGAATTTCTCCGAAAACTACTTTTAAATCCACTGCTTGAAAAGTCGGAAAAATTAGATTTCGAACCCTTTTTATTTTGCGAAGACGCGCAAACATCAAGGTCCTCAATAGAGTTTGCCTTTTATGCAAACCAGCGCCGTCACGTATATCAAATAAATTTTAATTCCGAGGCTGTTATCAGCGAAAGGCTTGTCTATTACCAAAGTGCCAAACCAACCGAAATCTTTAATCGGGAGACAGACCTTGAAAAACGATTGGCAAAAATCCAGTTTGGAAGTAAAATTAAAGTCCCGGCAAAGGAAAGAGAGCGCCTTGAAGCCAATACACTACACAACAATACCGTACTGGGGGCATTTGCGAAAACCAATGCGGATATCTTCGAGCTCGAAGCCTTGAATATGTGGCTAAGTACATTTTTCCTGGGAATGATCACCGGCAACAGCAATATCACCTCGCCAATCGCTGAAATGATGGCCACTAATCCAAACGTCAGTACATGGCTTAATACATTTATGAACAAAGCCGACAGGCAGATAACAAAAGTACATACCGAAAGTGACGATACACTGAGCACTATACTCAAAAATTTCGACATTAAAAACACAGATAAGTTTCCTCAAGGCTCTGTTAAAATCAACAGCTCCATAGATCCGGCAACAGGTTCATTCACAGACAAATTCAAGATCAATGGGGCCGCTGTTGCTGTCACCCGGCGGGTGGAAGTGACACATGAAACGCCAGCAGGCAGCTTCATCTTACCAATTGAATCAGAAAGCACTGGCACACAGCGATATTTTGCCTTAGGTGCTCCTTTATACATGCTAGTCCACTCAAAAGCATTACTATTGATTGACGAGCTGGAAAATTCACTGCATCCAGACCTGATGAAACATTTCCTGCAAACCTTTCTGGCGAATGCAGGAGAATCTCAGATGCTGATCACCACGCACAACGTTGGACTGATGGAAGAAATCGACTTCATCCGCCGGGATGCCCTGTGGTTCGCTGAAAAAAAGGAAGATGGATCGGTAGATTTATATTCTGCTGCAGATTTTGACAGCGGTATATTGCGCAAGGGGGCAAGCCTTGTCAACGCTTACCGTGCGGGAAGACTGGGCGCAAAACCCAATCTTGGCTCACCATTTATTCCGCAAAACTAAATGAACAGGCAGTCAAAACTAAGAAACCTTCGATATAGTGTTGCCCTTGTGGGTGACGGATTTTCCGAAAGCATTTATTTCACGGACTTTAGAGACACAGAAAGACCCGAAGGGCTTAAGATCATTCCCGATTTTCCAGGGCGAATCGGGAGCTATTCCGGCGTACTAGACCGAGCCATCTCTCTTAAGGAAGATTATGACCGGGTTTATGCAATGGTCGATATGGACGCGGTGATCTCACAACAGCAAGATCAACAATACCAGCGTCATAAACGTGCCGCCGAGCGTGAAGGAGTAATTATACTAGAAAACAATCCGTGTTTTGAATTCTGGCTATTGCTTCACTTCCAGCAGACCGGACGGTTATTTCAAAACTGCGAACAGGTAATTACCCTACTTCGCCGACATATTCCAGAATATAATAAGGGCTTAAAATTCCTTGAAAAACTACGGCTCTTTGCCACCTTACGTGATCGTCTACCTCAAGCCATGGAAAATGCCGCCCGTCTTGAGCACAACCGTGATGATCACGATCCGCTTTATCCAAGGGCTGAAATTTTTAAGTTTTTCGAATGGTATACAGTCCGCCAAAAAGCTACCCATATCCTTTCTTAGCCTTGTTGGTCCTATATCATCTATCTAAAATAGATGATATGAACTTAAATAAAAACTCTTAAAAAAAAAAGCAGTCCGTTAAGACTGCTTTTTTGTGATGGTGTGCGGATGAAGGGACTCGAACCCCCACGCCGTGAAGCGCCAGATCCTAAGTCTGGTGCGGCTACCAATTACGCCACATCCGCATCTAGGAGTTGTTTAGGACTGCAAAGATAGCTATAGTTATCACTTCTCAAAAACCTTTCGTGTTTATTTTGTCCTTACAGCCTTAAACCATTCATTTTAAGGCTTATTATTTTAGTTTAGGCTGTAACTGGAAATGATATTGAACTGCTTTCAGCAGTCTGCTGCCATACCAGGAGAACATTTCCCCGTCCACCAGCATAATTTCCGCATCCGGAATAACCTGCTTCAGCTCCTCCAGATGTTTTTCTTTAAAGGGATAAGGTTCTGAAGACAGGAAGACCAGGTCTGGTTTCAGGGCCGCGAGTTTTTCCATATCAGTTTCAGGATACCGGCTTTCTTTCGTGATATTGGTAAGGCCGGTCTTCATCAGGATATCATTGATAAAAGTATCTCTCCCGGCCAGCATATAAGGATCCTTCCAGATCAGGTAGGCCACCTTTTTATCTATTCCGAGCTGCAGGGCCAGCGTCTGCAGATCTGTAAAACCCGCATTGATCAGGTGGTTCAGGTAAGCGGCTTCAGGCTCTCTGTCTACCAGCCCGCCGATCTGACTGATCATGCTCATCGCATCTTCCAGGTGATTGACATCGCTCATCCAGACCGGAAATTCTGCGCTCAGCAACTCAATGCTCTCCCTGGTATTTTCTTCCTTATTGCCAATAATGAGGTCAGGCCTGAGGCTTCTGATCAGTTCGATATCGAGTTTTTTCGTCCCCCCTATTCTTGTTTTCGTTTTATACTGCGCAGCAGGATGTACACAGAATCTGGTGATGCCTATCACTTCGTCTGTTAGTCCCAGTTCAAATAACAACTCTGTCTGTGAGGGCACGATGGAAATGATCCGCTTCGGTGGATAGTTCATCGTCACTTTCCTGCCGAGCTGATCAGTAAAGGTTCTTTGCATCCCGTAAAGATAAGGAACGCAGTATAAAGTTTATATAAACAGTTTTTATAGATTCACTACATTAAGGTCTTCTTTGATCACACCGTCCAGTAAATGGAGGATACGGGAGCCATAACCTGCGTTGACCTCGGAATGTGTAACCTGTATAATGGTGATGTTCTCCTCTTCGTTTAACTTTTTGAAGAGCTCCATGATCTGCAGGGCCTGTGCAGACTGCAGGTTGCCCGTTGGCTCGTCAGCCAGGATGATGGAAGGCTGGGCTGCCAGGGCACGCGCGATGCCCACCAGCTGTTGCTGACCACCTGAAAGCTGGTTTGGGAACAGGTCTTTTTTACCTACGATATTGAAACGGTCGAGCATGTCGGCCACCCGGCTTTTGCGTTCCGCCCCAGCTATCTTTTTATACAGTAACGGTGCTTCGATATTTTCCGCTACGGTCATTTCATCTATTAAATGATAAGCCTGAAATACAAAGCCGATGTGGTTCCGGTAGAGTTCTATTTTTTTTCGCTCGCTCAGCGAAGTGATGTCCTCCCCCATAAACTCATAGGTGCCGTAGGTGGGTTCTTCCAGCATGCCCAGGATATTGAGCAGGGTGGATTTACCGGCTCCGGAAGGGCCCATGATCGAGACGAACTCGCCCTGCTGAATGGTAGTGCTTACATGTCTGAGAATGTAACTTTTCAATCCTTTAGTGGCGTAATATTTTTCTATATTCTGTAATGTGATCATCTTGTTATGTTTAGGTAGTTTTTATAAAATTATAGTATTATTCGTATTTCAAAGCATCAATCGGGTTGGTCTTCGCAGCGCGGTACGACCTTAAACTTACTGTCAGCAGCGTAACCAGCATGGAGATGGCCATGGCAGCTGCAAAAGGCCATATGCTCAGTTCAATTCGGTAGGTATACCGGGAAAGCCATTTGGAGATAAAGATATAGGCTACAGGCCAGGCCACAAGATTGGCAATCAATACCATCAGCACAAATGATATGTTCAGCATCCTGACCAGCTCAAAAGTGGAAGCCCCCAGTACTTTCCGTATGGCCATTTCCTTTGTTCTCTGGGTGGCAACAAAAGAGATCAGTCCAAACAAGCCAATAAAGGCAATAAAGATGATCACGGAGGCAAATACTTTAAATAAAGTTCCCATTACGCGTTCGTTTTCATAATATCTCTCAATGTCCTCCTCCATAAAGGTGGACCTGTAAACGTTATTCGGAAAAGTGGAATTCCAGATGGCTTCCACCGCTTTCATGACTGAAGGAATCTGATGGGAGTCCATTTTTATGGCCAGGGTACCTATATTATTCTTACTTGAATAGATTAGTATCGGTGAGATCGCTTCCCGGAGGTTCATGTTGTTAAAATCCTTTACCACGCCAACAATGGCTGCCTTATGGCCATCCCCGACGGTGATCATCTTTCCGATAGCCTCCTCAGGGTGTACAACATTTAGTTTCCTTAACAGGGTTTCATTCACTACATATTCCTTTATGGTATCGCTTTTGGACAAGGCCCTGCCGGCAACCAGTTGCAGGCCAAAGGTTTTAAAATAGTCCAGATCGGCAGGTTTGACATTTACCTGGAAGTCTGCATCTTTTGTTCCTCCGTAAGAAAAATTTGTCAGGGTGTTATCTCCTGACGAAGGACCGCTGGCGCAAAAACTTGCGGAGAGTACCCCGGGGATATTTTCTATCCTGGTTTTCAGGATATCATATTTCAACCGGTTCAGGCTGTCACCGGGAACATAGGGCATTGCAACTGCTGATGAATTAAAGCCAAGGGGTTTTTCGCGCATGAATTTCATTTGTTTGAGCACAACGAGTGTTCCTGTGATCAGAATGATCGTAATGGCAAACTGTGCAACAACCAGTACCTTCCGCAGGGCAGCACCACCGGAATTTCCAACATTCACTTTGTTTTTGATGGCCAGGGCCGGACTAAAACCAGACATGACCATTGCCGGATAAAACCCTGCCAGGAAACCTACAAACAGCACCATGCAGCCCATAAAACCCAGGATCTCCGGTTGTTGTACCAGGCTAAAAGATAACTTTTCCCTGAATAATCCGGCGAGGCCCGGCAATGCAGCCTCAGTAATGGCACAGGCAACAATCAGGGCAAAAATGGTAAGTGTAATGGTCTCTGTTAAAAACTGGACCATCAGCTGCTTACGCCTGCTGCCCATTACCTTCCTCACCCCTACCTCCTTAGAACGGCTTACCGCTTGTGCGGTAGCCAGGTTAATAAAGTTGATACAGGCCGTCAGCATCAGGAAAACCCCGATGATGCCCAGTCCCCAGATCTCTTTCATTCCCGTGGTGTTGTTTGAGGAATTCCCATAGCGGTCATCCCGGTGGACTTCAGCCAGGGGCTGGAAGAGATGACCTTCTTTTCCCACACCTTTTTCTACATAGTATTTTTTGATGAACGCATTTTTGGGGCCTTCCAGATCAGCTATATTCCTGCCCTCTTTCAACAGTATATAACATTCAGAAGCATCGCTGACGCTGCCCCAGCTTTTCATATTCCTGTTTACATATCCTGAATAGGCAATAGCAATCTGGATGGGGTTACTGCTATTCTCGGGGACGTTTGCAAATACACCGGTCACTTTCAGATCTGTCTTGTTGTTGTAATTGATCGTCTGTCCTACGGCTTTGTGCCAGTCGCCAAACAGTTTAACCGCCATATCCTCACACAGCGCCACTGAGTTGGGTGCTACCAGGTCTTTTTGCGGGTCTCCCTGCAACCAGCGGTAGTCGAATATCTTAAAGAACTGGGGTTCCACATAAAATGTCCTTTCATCCGTTTTGATCCTCACGTTCCCGGAGGGATCTTTTATGGTGATCACCCCACGTCCGCGCTGTATTGCCGCAACCTCATCCAGCATGGCAAAATCGTTCCGCATTGCGGGTGCCAGAGGCAAAGGAACTCCGCCCGAGAATTCTTCGCTCCCGCTGTATTTCCAGGAAGAAACCACGCGGTAGATCCTGTCTTTACGGGCAAACTGCTGGTCGTAACTCAGCTGGTACCTGATGAAGATAAAGATCAGGATACAGCTTGCCATGCCAATAGAGAGGCCTGCGATGTTGATAAGTGTGTATCCTTTGTTCTTCCAAAGGCTTCTCAATGCGATTTTAAGATTAAGTTTAAACATATCTGTCAGTTTAATAAGGTAATTCATCTTTTCGCGGATCAATTCCCGCAGCTTACAAAGCCCTAACCCTACGCACACCAACTTCTATCAATCCGGCCTGGCTTGCGCCTACGCCCGATCAATGAAGTTAATGTACGCGGTAATTAATAGAAACATCCCTATAACTATCAATCATACATCCCGTTACTGCCGGCAGATCCCCTAAAAATCTGCCACAGCATGCTCCGTGATGTATATCTTTATTCATATTTCAAAGCATCTACTGGGTTGGACGTTGCTGTTTTATAAGCCTGGTACCCCACCGTCAGCAATGCAATAAGTAACGTTCCTGATGCCGCAATCAAAATGATCCACCAGGAAATTGTGGTATGGAACTCGAATTTCTGCAGCCAGGCCCCCATAAAATAATAGGCCAGGGGAACAGCAATGACGATGGCAACAACGATCATTTTCAGAAAAGAGAGGGACAATAACTGCATCAGGCTATACACTGAGGCCCCAAGTACTTTTCTGATCCCAAACTCTTTGGTGCGCTGCTCTGCACTGTAAACTGCCAGGCCAAATAATCCAAGGCAGGAAATAAAAATCGCAAGTCCGCCAAACAGGTTGGATAATATGCCCAGTGTAACCTCCTGCTGAAGCAGGGCGGCATACGCAGCACTTACAAAGTTGAGTTCCAAAGGATAGGCCGGATTAAGTTCCCTGCTGATTTTCTCAATGACCTCCGTATTTTCCTTTAAGCTGCGTTCCGGGTTCAGGCGCATGGTAATTGCCCCTTTATTCCTCTTGTTCATGGTAACGATCAGGGGATTATTGGATTTATAGGGCGAATCGAATACGTAATCGTCGAAAACACCGATAATGGTTAACTTTTCTCCGAACAGATCGATCACCTGCCCTAAAGGATGGGCTAAGGCCATTGTTTTTACTGTAGCAGAACTCACCAGCACAGCAGCGGTATCAGAAGCATATTTCTCTGAAAAGTCCCTTCCCTGTATTACTTTCAGCCCGGTTGTTTTGATAAAATCAACTGTAGTCAGTACTTTATTGAACTGGATATTGTTATCGGCCGTCATACCGGGCCATTTGATTCCGCTGATGTTATTATTATGGTGCACTAAGCCGGAGTATGAATGATACATGCTGGTTACGGCACCACTTTTTAGCAGCCGGGCCTTAAGCAGGTCATATTTAGTGAGCAGTGCGCCTTCCTGCGGCATCTCCACCAATGCGTTCACCTCCACACCAAGAGGCCGGTTTTTGATGTATTGAATCTGTTTGTAGATCACCAGCGTAGAGATGATCAGCATGATCGTAAAGCAAAACTGGCCGATGATCAATACCTGCCTCATGCTCACATCCAACATCTTCCTGCCCTGTGTTTTTCGCTTCAGTGTCTGTATAGGATTAAAGGAGGACAAATAAAACGCAGGGTAACTGCCGGCGACAAGACCTGTGATGACTACCAGTCCCACTATCCCAAGCCAGCTGCGGGTATCAAAATAACTCATCTTCAAATTCATCTGCAGGAGATTATTGAAGGCCGGAAGACATATTTCGGCCAGCGTGATGGCAATGGCAATACTAATCATCGTCAGCACCATAGATTCTGTCAGGAACTGGATGATCAGGGACGGCCTGCTTGCACCCATAGTTTTTTTAATCCCCACTTCTTTGGCACGTTTTTCCGATTTGGCGGTGGCCATATTCATAAAGTTGATGCAGGCAATCAAGAGTATACCTATAGCGAGGCCCATAAAAAGCCATATCCTTTCAATGTCACCTCCTGTGCTTCTGCCATTTTCAAACTTTCCATACAGGTGGATTTTATTTTGCGGAAAAAGGAAATGTGTTGCAAATTTTAACTGTTTATAGTTTTTCAGCAGTTTGCCAAGTTTTGCGTTGACCAGTTCAGGATTGGCATCTGCATCCAGCAGCACACGCGTCAGGTAACTGAAATTGCCCCAGTTCAGATCTTTGGCATCGGCATCCAGTTCTTCATAAAAAGACCAGGGCATCAGGTAATCAAACTGGTCAGAGCTGTTGGCAGGCAGGTCCTTAATAACTCCGGTCACTTTAAGATTGATATTGTCCTGATAACGTACAGACCTGTTCAATACATCGGTTGTTCCGAACAAGGTCTTTGCCATGCCCTCGGTAAGAATAACAGAATGAGGATCATTTAAAGCTATCCGGGGATTTCCATAGCTAAACTGATAGTCATAAATACGAAGAATATCAGGTTCGGCAAATCTGGATGTTTTTTTGAAACTGTTTTCGCCATTGGCGATCAAACCTTTCCCCCCATAGTCCATACGGCCAACATACTTCACTTCGGGTATCTGCTGTTTGATCAGTGGCGCAAGTGCTGTAGTTGTTCCGTCAAAGGTCATGAATACCTTTCCGTTGTCGTTGCTGATATTGGTCATGGCCATATAGATGTTCGCTGAATTTTTAGACTGCTTATCAAAATTCCACTCATAGGTTACATAAATCAGCAATATCAAACATGCCGCAAGGCCGATAGCCAAACCGATCACGTTAATGAAAGAAGACACCTTATTTTTCCAAAGGTTGCGTAATGCGATTTTTAAATTGAGTGTAAACATCTTCAGATCAGTTTAGGTATTCATAATTTTTAAAGCAGCGGCTTCTTTATTCCATTTTTTAAAACTTCTTTATTCGTACTTTAAGGCATCTACAGGGTTTGCTTTCGCCACCTTGACAGACTGTACGCTTACGGTTAAAATGGCAATGATCAGGGACAGGCCGAGTGCAATGGCAAAAGGCAGCACTGAGATAGACACCCTGAAACTATAGGTAGATAACCAGTGATTGATGATCAAATAAGCAATCGGAAAAGCGATCAGATCAGCGATAATGACCAGTTTGATAAAATCCTTATTCAGCAGCGTCACGATGTTCATGTTACTTGCGCCTAAAACCTTTCGGATACTGATTTCCTTTTTCCGCTGCTCGGCCATATACAAAGCCAGCCCCAGTAAACCCAGGCAGGAAATGAAAATGGCAAATCCCCCGAACCAGTTGGCAACCGTGCCCAGCAGTTTTTCATTCTGGAACTTCTGCTCGAAATTGTCATCCACAAATTTGGTATCCACAGGGAAGCCGGGGTTAAGCCTTTCAGTTACTTCTTTGATTTTATCCATAGATGAGCTGATATTAGTCCCTGCATTTAAACGTGCCACCACGACTTCCACCTCGTTCATCTTGTGGTATAAAATTAAAGGTGCCGTTTGGCTATATGGATTTTCCATGACAAAATCTTTCATCACCCCAATGATCGTGACTGGGCTGTTCCAGAACTTAATAACGGTACCCACCGGATTTTTTAATCCCATGATCTTGACCGCAGCTTCATTGATGATCACATTTGCTGTATCTGTATATTTAGGAGAGAACTCCCTGCCGTTAATGATGCCTGAACCCATCGTTTTTGCAAAATCGTATCCCGCACTCCTGTGGTTAAATAATACATTCTCCTTAGGATTTTTTCCCTGCCAGTTCACGTCAAATGTGTTATTGCCCCCCTCGCTGATGCTGCGGCTAAAAAAAGTAACATCGCTCAACGCACCGGATTTCAAAAGCTGGTCTTTTAACAGAATTAATTTCTGCTCGTTATGCATAGACCCCTGAATGGGAATTTCAACCAGGTTATTTTTGTTATACCCGATGGATTTATTTTTGATAAAATTTAGCTGTTGGTAGATTACTGCTGTACAGATGATCAGGCAGGCCGCAAATACAAACTGGAAAACCACCAGTACCTGCCTGACAGACAACGAGGTACTTCCGGTCGTCTTAACTCCTTTCAAAACCTGTAAAGGCTCAAAAGAAGAAAGATAAAATGCGGGATAACTTCCTGCAATACATCCTGTAACTATCGTCAGTCCGGCAAAAACACCCCAAAACTTCCAGTCCGAATAATGAATGACCAGTTCGGTGTGCAGTACCCCATTAAAATAAGGCAGGCTGATCTCTATCAACACAAATGCAACTACCATCCCGAGAACGGAGAGCAAAACAGATTCGAGCATAAACTGGCTAATCAGCGATTTCCTTGAAGAACCGATCGCTTTGCGGACACCTACTTCTTTCGCTCTTTTTTCAGAACGTGCTGTTGACAGGTTCATGAAATTCACACAGGCGATCAGCAGGATGCAGAAAGCGAGCATGAAAAAGATTCTGACCTGGTCAATCTTTCCTCCAACTGACCTTCCGTTTTGAAATTCACTGTATAAATGCCATTTTGATAACGTATGCAGGGAATAATGCCCTGTTGCACCCTGTTGATGATTGGCTAAAACGTGGCTAAGCAATTCATCGGCTTTGCTAAAGTTTTCTCCCTTCTGCAGTTGCACCAGTGTAAGGCAAAAGTTATTGCCCCAGCCAGACTCTTTTACAAAGGGCTGCTGTCTTTCCCATAAACTCCAAGGCAGCAGGTAATCAAATTCAATACTGCTGTTTTTCGGGATGTCAGCAATGACAGCATCCACTTTTAGATCTTCCTTATTATTGAGTTTAACAATTTTATTGATCGGGTCTTCATTCCCAAACAGATTTTTAGCCAGGGTTTCGGTAAGTATGACAGAATTGACTTCCCGAAGTGCGCGGGCAGGGTTGCCTTTTAAAAATTTATAGTCCATGATTTTCAGGAACTGCGGATCGCCATAAACGGCAGCTTTTTTGAAATAACTTTCATGGAAGCTCAGCAGCTGCGGCTGCGGATAACTGGAATGGGAGGCCATAACAGCCCCCGGAATAGTTCCACTTAGCTCTGGTGCAAGCACTCCCGGAGTCCACGCCCAGCTCATCATGCCCGAGCTTGTAACCTGATGCTGGTAGACCACATAGGTATCCGCATAATTTTTTGATTGTTTATCGTATGACCATTCATAGGCGACATACAGCAGCAATACCATACAGCTGGCAAGGCCAATGGCAAGACCGCCAACATTGATCAGCGTATACCCTTTGTTTTTCCAAAGATTTCTAAGGGTTATTTTAAAATTGAGTCTAAACATGATCTTTTCTGGTATGGGTTGGTGGGTAAACGGAAAATCTTACTCATATTTCAACGCATCCACTGGGTTTGCCTTTGCGGCTTTATAAGCCTGGTAACTGACCGTAAGCAGGGCGATAGTTATCGTACCGGCCGCGGCCATCGCGATCATCAGCCAGCTGACCGTAGTATGAAAATCGAACTTCTTCAGCCAGTTATCCATTACATAAGTAGCGACAGGTATCGCAATGATGATCGACAGTACCACCATCTTCAGGAAGTTCAGTGACAGCAGTTGCATCAGGCTGGCCACAGAGGCGCCAAGTACCTTCCTCACCCCTATTTCTTTTGTCCGCTGTTCGGCACTGTAGGCTGCAAGGCCAAACAAGCCCAGGCAGGAGATGAAAATTGCCAGTCCGCCAAAAACATTGGAAAGCAGCCCCAGGATCTTTTGGGACTTCAATTTTTCGGCATAGAGCGCATCAACAAATTTAAATTCTACAGGGTATGCGGGGTTAATGTCTTTAACGATGCGCTCAATCACAGCCAGATTAGCTGACGCAGGATTCGCAGAATTTAAACGCATGGTGATATATCCGCCCTGCTGTTTTCTGAAAGCCACCACCATCGGGTCTTGTTTTTGAGAGGGGGCATTCCAGACAAAATCCTCAAATACACCTACTACGGTACAATTATCCCCTTGGTATTTCACGATTTTTCCAACCGGATTAACGAGGTTCATCTGCTTTACCGCGGAAACGCTAAGCATCACTGCGGCAGAATCTGAAGGAAACTGACGGGAGAAATCCCTGCCCTCAACCAGTTTCAGCCCGGTGGTCTTTACAAAATCATAAGTGGTAGCCATCTGGCTGAAGACCATATGCCGTTCCGTTTCATTGGACCCCGGCCATTCCATCCCCCAGAAATTGGAGTTGTACATGGCCATGCTGCCGGACAGCTGACAGATCCCTTCTATCGCGCCGGACTGCATTAACCGTTCTTTCAGCAGCTCAAATTTACCTTCCAGCTGCCCGTCCTGTGCCAATTCCACCAGCTCATTCATCTGGTAACCAGCAGGCTTATTTTTAAGATACTGTATCTGTTTGTAGATTACTGTTGTAGCAATGATCAGGATCACGGCAAAACTAAACTGCACCACCACCAGTACCTGGCGAAGGCTGACAGACAATATCCCGCGGGAAGGGGTCCTTTTCCGGAGCACCTGCAGCGGGTTAAACGAAGACAGGTAAAATGCAGGGTAACTGCCTGCCACAACCCCGGTAAAAAGAACAATACCGATCAGGCTTATCCACAGGTAAGGATTGGCATATACGATGTTCATTTTTATCCCCAGCAGGTTATTGAATAAGGGAAGGAACACCTCCACCAGCACGATGGACATGACGGCACTGCACAAGGTAAGCACCAGTGATTCCATCAGGAACTGGCTGATGAGGCTGCCCCGGGTTGCCCCGATCGTTTTTTTAATTCCTACTTCCTTTGCCCGTTTCTCTGATTTTGCAGTAGCCATGTTCATAAAGTTGATACAGGCGATCAGCAGAATGCCAATGGCAAGCCCCATAAACAGGCGCAGTTGTTCAATTCCACCGCCTGTACTTTTTCCCTCTGTGAACTCCCCATAGAGGTGTAATTTGCTGAATGGAAAAAGCATGGGAGATGACGTAGCATCGGATACATGTTTTTTGATGATCCCTTTGATAGAATTGTTGAGCAGGTCCGGATCGGCATCCGGGCTTAACGTCACCAGGGTTGTCCAACTATAATTTGTCCATGCCGGACGTTTTGTCCATTCGTACATTCCCTCAAACAGCGTCCAGGGCATCAGGTAGTCCAGTTGAAGTGAAGTATTGTCCGGTAGATCTTTGATCACCCCGGTAATTTTGAGATTCACTTTGTCCTCAAAACGGACAGACCTGTTTAGTACGTCCGCAGTACCAAACAGCAGCTTAGCGGTAGATTCGGTAAGCACCACGTTGTTTGGCGCATCAAGTGCTGTCTTTTGGTCACCGGAAATGAAATGGTAATCAAATATTTTAAGAATACCGGCATCCGCAAAACGGCCTCTCTTTTTAAAACTGTTTCTTCCATTGGCAATGAGCCTGGAATCCCCGTCATCGATCCGGCTCATCGCCTTCACACTGGTGTAGCTTTGTTGAAGAGCCGGCCCGACGGTATTTGGTGTCCGCGGTCCTGTTCCACTGATACTTCCGGCAGGGCCGTCAAAGTTGATCATGATCTGGTAAACGTTGGCTTCATCCTTTAACTGCTTATTGAAATTCCACTCATAGGACACATACAGTAATAGCAACAGACAGGAAGCCAAACCTATAGCCAGTCCGCTGATATTGATCAGTGAGGCAGTTTTATTCTTCCACAGGTTCCGTAAGGCGATTTTGAAATTGAGTTTAAACATGTCAGACCGGGTTAAAATATGTTTATGCTGGTGTTGTTATTTTTATTGTTATTTCTTAGTGTGCTGTCCATTATCCTGTTATTCGTACTTAAGTGCATCAACAGGATTGGCATTTGCCGCTTTGTAGGCCTGGAAACTTACGGTCAACAGGGCAATGGCCAGGGTTCCCGCAGCGGTCAGCAATACGATCAGCCAGCTGATACTGGTGTGGAATTCAAAATTCTGCAGCCAGTTATTCATCACATAGTTGGCTATGGGAACGGAAATGATGATTGCAAAAGCCACCATTTTCAGGAAACTGAAGGATAACAGCTGCATTAAACTGGAGACAGACGCGCCCAGTACTTTCCTTACGCCAATCTCTTTGGTACGCTGTTCAGCGCTGTAAGAGGCAAGGCCGAATAAGCCAAGGCAGGAAATGAAGATGGCCAGACCGCCAAACAGGTTGGATAAGATTCCCAGTACACGCTGCGTTTTTAATTTCTCCGCATACAATTGATCTACGAACGTAAGTTCTACTGGATACGCGGGGTTCACCTCTTTTACAATCTTTTCTATGGTAGCTATATTCTCAGTAACGCTATTGGAAGGGTTCATTCGCATGGTTACCTTACCGCCCCAACCCTTCATGAAAGCTACCACCAAGGGGCTTCCTTTCAATGTGGGAGAGCCGAGTATAAAATCTTCAAACACCCCCACTACAGTGACCTTATTGCCATGGGCAACTACCGTTTGCCCTACCGGATCTTTCAAATTCATTCTCTTCACCGCGGAGCGGTTCAATAATACCGCAGCACTGTCAGAAGCGAAACTACGGGAGAAGTCCCTGCCCGCAACCAGTTTTACACCTGTAGTTTTTACAAAATCATACGTTGTGGCCAGCTGGGAGAAATTCTGCAGCTTATCGGCCTCCGAAGATCCCGGCCATTCCATTCCTGAAAACCACGAGGTCTCAGTGGCAATCGTTCCGGAAGACTGGTAGAGCGACAGTACGGCACCTGATTTAGCCAGCCTTTCTCGAAGGACATCTAATTTATCATACAATAAACCTTCCTGTGGCAATTCCACCAGCTGATTGATCTCGTATCCGACTGGTCTGTTTTTGATGTATTGAATCTGCTGATAGATCACCGTAGTAGCAATGATCAGGATGACGGCAAAACTAAATTGCCCCACCACGAGTATCTGCCTGAGGTTTACAGAAAACAGTCCGTTCTTTATGTTACGTTTCGTTAAAATCTGGATAGGGTTAAAAGACGACAGGTAAAATGCGGGATAGCTGCCTGAAATTAAACCTGTGATCAGTACAACGCCCATCAGGCCAATCCATATAGAGCTATTGGAATAATTTATACCCAGCTGAATGTCCAGCAGCCTGTTAAAAAACGGGATGCAGAGCTCAATCAGCACGATGGCCAGGGTAGTACTGAGAACGGTCAATACCATTGACTCCATCAGGAACTGGCCGATCAGGCTGCCACGCGTTGCGCCGATCGTTTTCTTGATGCCAACTTCTTTTGCCCGCTTTTCAGATTTAGCGGTAGCCATGTTCATAAAATTGATGCAGGCGATCAGTAATATGCCAATCGCAAGCCCCATGAACAAACGCAGCTGATCTATCCTGCCGCCTGTACTTTCTCCCTTTACAAAAGTATCATAGAGATGCAGTTTGCTTAACGGAAACAGTACCATCTCGTTTGATGACCATGAAGCATGCTGTTTGATCACTCCTTTTACAGACCGGTTAAACTGTTTGATATCGGTTTCAGGATTCATCCTTATGATCGTCTTGTAGTTTAAATTTCCCCAGTCGGGACGCTTGATCCAGGACCGGTATGCCTCATTCAAAGACCATGGCAGCAGGAAATCAAAACTAACAGATGTATTGCCGGGCAGGTCTTTGATCACGCCGGTGATCTTAAGATCCGTTTTATCGTCATACCGCACCGATCTGTTCAAGACATCAGTTGTTCCGAATAACATCCTGGCTGTGGATGCTGTAACAATCACACTGTTCGGCTCAGTCAGGGCAGTACGCTTATCTCCGTAGATAAAATGATAATCGAAAATATTCAGGAGGTCAGGATCTGCAAAATAGGTGGTTCTTTTCAGGGTCTGAGCACCATTGGCAATCAGTCTTTTTCCCTGGCCTTCTATTCTGGCTGCGGCTTTGACGGCCGGATAATTCTGCTTAAGCAAAGGCGCTATCGCATTGGGTGTAGCATCTGCTGTTCCATCAACTTCTCCGTTAGCATCCCTCCCATTGATCATCACCTTATAGGTCTGCCCGGTATCAATGGTTTGTGTATCATAATCATATTCATAGGCAACATACAACAGCAGCAACAGACAGGCAGCCAACCCAATAGCCAGTCCGCTGATATTGATCAGGGAGGAAGTTTTATTTTTCCAGATGTTTCTTAAAGCTATTTTAAAGTTAAGTTTAAACATGATAACCGGGATTTAGGTAACTTATGTAGTTTACTGTTGATCTGTTGTGAGTTGATGTGCTATTATTTATTCGTATTTTAATGCATCTACCGGATTTGCTTTCGCCGCCTTGTAAGCCTGGAAACTTACGGTGAATAAGGCGATTCCTATAGTGCCGGCCGCCGCCAGCAGGATGATCACCCAATTCACCGAAGTATGAAACTCAAAACTCTTTAGCCAGTCAGACATGATATAATTTGCAACAGGTATGGCAATGACAATGGCAACGCCTACCATTTTCAGGAAGCTGAATGATAAGAGCCCCATCAGGTTGCTTACCGATGCGCCCAATACTTTCCTTACGCCAATCTCTTTTGTACGCTGTTCGGCACTGTAAGAGGCAAGGCCGAACAAACCCAGGCAGGAGATAAAAATTGCCAGTCCGCCGAAGAAGTTAGACAATATCCCCAGTACCTTCTGGGATTGTAATTTTTGCGCATACAGCTGGTTCACAAAGGTGATATTTACGGGATATGCAGGATTGATCTCCTTCACGATCTTTGCTATTGCAGTAATATTTTCTGAGGCAGGATGTGCAGGGTTCAGCTTCATCGTCACCATTCCGCTCCATTCCCTGCTGAAACCGACGATCAGCGGCTTTTCGCTCTCAAAGGGAGAACCCAGGATGAAATCCTCAAACACGCCTACGATGGTAGATTTATACCCATGGTGGTTTACAATCTGACCAATGGGGTTCTTCAGGTTCATCACATTCATGGCCGAATGGCTGATCAGTATCGCGTTTGTATCTGAGGCAAACTTTGGCGAAAAATCCCTGCCATATATTAATTTTACTCCCGTTGTCTTTACAAATCCATAGGTGGTGGCCATGGTATTGAACCTGATCAGCTTATCATCTTCAGATGAGCCCGGCCATTCGCCACCACTTGAACTTGACAGTTCTTTTGAGATCGTTGATGAAGAAGACAGTACTGAAGAAACTGCGCCGGATTCCAGTAACCTGGATTTCAGCAGTTCGTATTTCCCATACAGCTCACCTTCCTGCTCCACCTCTACGAGTTCATTTACATTGTAGCCTACCGGCCTGTTTTTGATGTACTGGATCTGCTGATAGATCACTGTAGTGGCAATGATGAGGATGACCGCGAAGCTGAACTGCCCCACCACCAGTACCTGACGTAACGTGATAGAAAAGATACCCCTGCCCAGGTTTCGTTTTCTTAAGATCTGCACCGGGTTAAATGAAGACAGGTAAAAGGCAGGGTAACTGCCTGCGATCAGCCCGGTGACCAATACTACGGCGACTAAACCCAGCCACATTGCCACACTGGAATAGTTGATATTCAGTTCAATGGCAAGCAGACGGTTAAATAAGGGGAGGCACATTTCAATCAGCACAACGGCCATCACGGCGCTGAGGACGGTTAAAACCAGTGATTCCATCAGGAACTGACTGATCAGACCGGCCCTTGAAGCACCGATAGTTTTTTTAATCCCCACTTCCTTGGCGCGCTTTTCAGATTTGGCCGTAGCCATATTCATAAAGTTTACGCAGGCAATCAGCAGGATGCCAACGGCCAACCCCATAAATAAACGCAGCTGTTCTATTCCGCCCCCGGTGCTTATACCGT
This sequence comes from Pedobacter hartonius, assembly GCF_900107535.1. GTDB lineage: Bacteria > Bacteroidota > Bacteroidia > Sphingobacteriales > Sphingobacteriaceae > Pedobacter > Pedobacter hartonius. The sequence goes on from NZ_FNRA01000010.1 coordinate 56,299, forward strand.
TGACAAAGTTTCCGTACAGATGTAAGCTGCTGTATTGAAAAAGGAAGGGCTCAACCTTTAGCTTTAGTCCGTTTTTCTGATAAAGATCTTTAATGGAGGCGTTGATCTCAGACACATTGGCCCGGGGATCTATTTTCAGCAGGGTAGTATAACTGTAGCTTTCCCAGTTAGGTTCCCGAACCCAGGAAAATTGTGATTCATAGACAGACCATGGCATCAGGTAATCAAAAGACCTGGATACATTGGGCGGAAGGTCCTTAATCACACCGGTGATCTTCAGGTCAAGCTGGTTCTGGAAACGGATGGACCTGTTCATTACGTCGGTAGTACCGAAAAACAGTCTTGCTGTTGATTCCGTAACAATGACACTGTTCGGCGTGCTTAATGCCGTATGTTTATTGCCATAGATAAAAGTATAGCCGAAAATATCCAGGATCTCAGGGTCAGCAAACTCCCCCATTTTTTTATAACTGTTCAGCTCGCCAGATACTAAGAAAGGCATGGCCCAACTCAGTCTTGCAGCTGTTTTTACCCAGCTGTATTTCTGCTTGAACAGAGGTGCAATCACATTTGCCGTACTTGGCCCCGTTTCTGCAATCTGTCCGTTTGCTCCCTTGTGGTTCATCATCACCTGGTAGATATTTACATCGTCTTTTGCGTGTTTATCAAAGTTCCATTCGTAAGACACATACAGCAATAACACCAGGCAGGCGGCCAAACCAATGGCTAGTCCGCTGATATTGATCAGTGAAGACGTTTTGTTCTTCCAGATGTTTCGTAAGGCTATTTTAAAGTTGAGCTTGAACATATCGTCGCTATTATTTATGATTTACCACCTGAGGCGGCCAGTGTGCAGAAGAGCCCCAGACGAAATCTTCAGCTACACTCACCGTCCTCAATGGTATTTCTTTGGTTAGATCAGTTCTTCAGTACGGCTTTTATTTATTTTTTCGGAGATCACATGCCCGTCTTTCAGGTTGATAATCCGGTTTGAGAAACTTGCATCATGTGAAGAGTGGGTTACCATCACAATGGTTGTTCCCTGCTCATTCAGCTCACAGAGCAGCTCCATCACTTCATTCCCGTGGGAGCTGTCCAGGTTACCTGTAGGCTCGTCGGCCAGTACCAGCTTGGGTTTGGTCACCAGTGCACGTGCCACCGCAACACGCTGCTGCTGACCACCTGATAGCTGCTGTGGAAAGTGGCCGCTCCGGTTAACGATGTTCATCCTCTCGATGATCTCGTTCACGAGGCGTTTACGTTCTGTAGCAGGAACCTTGTTATAAATTAAGGGCAGTTCTATATTTTCAAATACAGTCAGTTCATCGATCAGGTTAAAATTCTGGAACACAAAACCCATGTTCTGCTTACGGAAGTTGGAGCGCTGTTTGTCGTTCATGCTGAGCAGTTCGGTCTCCAGGAACTTGTAGCTGCCGCTTTCAGGTTTATCCAGTAAACCCATTACATTAAGCAGGGTAGATTTGCCACAACCTGAAGGCCCCATAATGGAGACAAATTCGCCGGTTTTTACATGCATATTGATTCCGTTCAATGCAGTAGTTTCTATTTCCTCCGTTTTGTAGACTTTTTCCAGGTTCTCAATTTTTATCATGGTCTTATATTTATGAGTTTTATCTTATTTGATTTCTCTTTATCTCAGGCAGCACTATTTGCTGACTTCTATCACGTCGTACTGGTTAAACTGGTCGTATGACGAGGTGATCACCTCTTCGTTCTTCTGCAGCCCTTCCATGATCTCATAGTACTGGTAGTTTTTACGTCCGATCTTTACATTTCTTTTCATGGCTTTTCCATCCTTCAGCACAAACACCCATGAGCCCCCGGTACTTTGAAAGAATTGCCCCTGGGCCAGTAACAGTGATTTACTATTGTCAGACAGCGTCAGCTTTACCTGTAAAGATAAACCTCTCCGCAGTTCATCCGGTGATTTTCCTTCAAAAACAAGTTCTACCTGGAACTGCCCTGCAGTAACCTCCGGAATGACCTTGCTCACCCTTAACTCATATGTTTTGCCGTTGAATTCGCAATTGGCGGTCTGCCCTTCCTTCACCCTGTTCACATAATATTCATCAACTCCTGCCTGCAGTTTGTAGCCCTGCAATACGTCGATTTTGCCCAGCATCTCATTGGCAGCATAAGATTTACCTACAACCGGGTCATAAGATGACAGCCTGCCCGAAACAGGGGCTTTGATGGTCATGTTTTCAATATTCTCCCTGATGGACTCCAGGCTTTCATTCATCCGGCCTACAGAAAAATCAATCTGTTTCAACTGCATCACCCTGCTTTGGAACTCCTGCTTCACGGCCTGTTTCATGATATCTTTCCGGCCTTTGTTATATTCATAATCCTGGCTGGAAGTGTTAAATTCTTCCCTGGTGATCACTTTCTTGGTAAACAGGGCGCTGTCAATTTTAAACTTGCGCCTGGATGTTCTTAATGCATCTTCGATCACCATCATCTCCTGGGTCATCACCCGCTGGTTCTGCTCCAGGTCGAGCCGCACTTTACGCAACTGGTTCTGCTGCTCAATGATACCTGTTTCACTGGTGGTATAGCCGGAAAGCGCATGTGGATTTGCAATTCTGAGCAAGGGCGTACCCTTGGTGACACTGGCCCCGTTCTCCACAAAGATCTCAGCTACGGTACCACCTTCAGATGAACTCACGATTACGGAGGTAAGCGGCACTACGCTGGCATTCAGCAAAACCACATCTTCAAAATCGCCATACCTCACTTTGCTGATGGTGAGTTTGTCGGCATCAGCTTTATATACTTTGCTTAGCGAGAGTTTATATCCGTAGGCAACGAGTGTAAATAACAACACCCCGCCTATGGCTATAAAAACCATTTTCTTACTGAATCTCTTTTTCTCTATAATCTTATCCATTGCTGTTCTTTGTATCCTGCAAACCCTTATGCCAAGGATATGCCAAAGAAAAAACATAGATTTAAATTACTGTAAAACAGCGTATTAAATATTTAATTTTAAAAACAGCGTTCGTTATCGGACACTTAATGTACAACATCGGACAATTCAATTATTTTTGAATAAATCTTGTAAAATGACGGAAGCTAACGTTTTAGTAATTGATGACGATGATGACATTCTGCTGAGTGCAAAACTGTTTTTAAAGCAGCACTTTAACCAGGTGGTCATCTGCAAATCTCCAAAAGAGATCAATGTACTCCTGAGCCACAATGAAATAGATATTATCCTTTTAGATATGAACTATCAAAAGGGCGCGAGCGACGGGCGTGAGGGTTTATACTGGCTGGAACATATCCTTTCTATTGACAGGGATTATGTGGTGATCTTAATGACAGCCTATGGAAACGTAGAGCTGGCGGTACAGGCCATCAAAAAAGGCGCTACAGATTTTATTCTCAAGCCCTGGGAAAATGATAAACTGTATGCTACCCTTTCCGCGGCCTCAAAATTAAGGCAATCTACTAAAAAGGTGAAAAAACTGGAGAAGATCCATTCTTCACTGCAGAATGATATTGCCAGGAAATTTGAAAATATTATCGGCACATCCGGCCCCATCCAGCAGCTGCAGCATACCCTGGTTAAGGTGGCGCCAACAGATGCCAATGTGCTGATCCTTGGCGAAAACGGGACAGGTAAACAGGTGTTCGCCTATGAGCTGCATAAACACTCTTTACGAAAGAACAATATCTTCATGCATGTAGACCTGGGTTCTCTCAATGAAAACCTGTTTGAAAGTGAGCTGTTCGGCTATGCCAAAGGCGCTTTTACCGATGCGCGGGATGACCGTCCGGGCAGGTTTGAACTTGCCGATAACGGCACCATCTTCCTGGACGAGATCGGGAACCTCTCGCTGCCGCTGCAATCCAAATTGCTGACCGTACTGCAAAACCGCACGGTAACCAGGCTTGGGGAAAGTAAAGAGCGCAAAGTAAACGTCAGGCTGATCACGGCCACCAATATGCCGCTGAATGAGATGGTGGGAAAAGGTACCTTCAGACAGGATCTGCTGTTCAGGATCAATACGGTAGAACTGATCCTGCCACCGCTGCACCAGCGTGCGGAAGATATCCTGCAGCTGGCCAACCATTTCTTGCAGACCTTCAGCACCAAGTACCACAAGAACATCAGCCGTATCAGTGATAAAGCAGGGAAAACTTTACTGGGCTATCACTGGCCGGGAAATGTACGGGAACTTCAGCATGTGATGGAAAGGGCCATCATCATGGCAGACGGCCATGAGATCACGGAACTGGACCTGCAGCTGAGTCCGCAGCGGTTTGGCAGTGCCGCCCCCGTTACCGCCAATATGGATCTGGAGGAAATGGAAAGGATGATGGTACAGAAAGCGATAGATAACCATAAAGGCAATATATCCCGCGCAGCGGCTGAACTGGGGCTTACCCGTGCAGCCCTGTACCGCAGGATAGAAAAATTTGGATTGTAGGCCTATGTTTTACGAACGGTTTACCTTCAGGCTCATCTTCAAGCTCTTGTTTATTAATGCACTGGGCTGGTTGCTGATTTACCTCATCCTCAAAACAAAGCTCTGGTTCACCATCGCGGGGCTGTCATTTATCCTAATCACCTCAGTGTATACCCTTTACAGTTATATCAACCAGATCAGGTCAGACATCAAACGTTTTATCCTTGCCATCAAAACGCGCGACCACACGCTGAATTTCAAAAATAAAAGCACCAAAGGAAGTTTTCCCGATCTGTATAATTCATTTGATGATATTATAAAGACCCACAAGGATATACAACTGGAACAGGATGCGATGTTCCAGCTGATCAGAACCATCTTACAGCAGGTTCCCGTTGGCGTGATCGTAGTGAAAGACGTTAAAGATGATGCAGAACAAATGGAAATTGCTTTTTTTAACGAAGCGGCTGCCACATTGCTGAACGTTCCTGCCTATAAATACTGGCACCGCCTGAAACAGCATCTGCCGGTTTTCACGGCCGAGATAGCGCACATCCGTAAGGGAGGTAAAAGGTTCCTCGAGCTGAAGATACAGGACAAACTCATCCAGTTGTCTACCGAGGTGATCCCGCTGAACTTATACGGGGCAGACTATACGATTATCTCTTTTCAGAACATCAAAGATGAGATTGAGCAAAAAGAGATCGAAGCCTGGAACAGGCTGATCGGGGTGATCTCCCATGAGATCCTGAACTCCATCACGCCGATCAGTTCCTTATCAGATACGGTCAACAGCATGGTGGCCAATAAAGAATACCTGAATAAAGAGGATCTGGAAGACCTCAAACCTGCCCTGCAAACAATCAAAAGACGGTCAGAGGGACTGCTTGGCTTTGTAAAAGATTACCGGCTGATCGCCGAACTGCCTACTCCGGAGCTTGAATTCCACAGTATAGGCGGAATCCTGCAGCATATTCATGTATTGATGCAGCCCTTTGCTGCTGCAAAAAACATCAGGCTGCAGGTAGGACAAACCTCTTCAAAGATCACCGTAAACGTAGACCTTAAACTCGTGGAACAGGCGCTGATCAATCTGGTGACGAACAGCATATACTCCCTGGAAGACACGGAGAATCCGTTGATAGAGATTGACTACCGGCTGGAGCAGAATAAATTGTTCATCGATGTGGCCGATAATGGCAAGGGAATTGAACCTGAGGTACTGGAGAAGATTTTCGTTCCTTTTTTTACCACCAGGAAAAACGGTTCCGGTATTGGCCTGACCATCACCAGGAATATCATGAAAATGCACTACGGGAGCCTTGAAGTAAGTTCTGTACCCGGGGAAAAGACCATCTTCTCACTGGTTTTTAACTATGTTTAAAGGAAATCGATAGATTTGCAGGATGACCACACTACAGTTACGTATCACTGAAATTTCGAAACAGCCTGGGGATAATGTTTTTATCCGTTTAGCCCCTGTTGAGGGTGCCATGCCACATTACGAGGCCGGACAATTTCTGACAGTGCTGTTTGAAGTGAAAGGTAAAGAGATCAGGCGCTCCTATTCCATATGCAGCTCTCCGGATGTAAATGAAGCCCTGAGCATTGCCGTTAAACTGGTTGAAAACGGAGAGATCTCCAAAAACCTGCACCATAAAACTGCCCTGGGTGATATACTGACCACCTTACTGCCAAACGGGATCTTTACGTACAGCCCTGTGGCGGAGATCAGACGCACCGTTTTTCTCTTTGCTGCCGGGGTGGGTATTACACCTGTATTCTCCATTTTAAAAACTGCTTTAACCAGGGAAAACCAGTCTAAGGTGGTACTGATCTATAGTAACAGGTCGCAGGCCAGTACATTATTTTATGATGAACTGAACGAATGGCAGCAGTGGTATCCTGAGCGTTTCAAACTGATCTTCCTCTTCAGTGATTCCAAACGGCTTCAGTTTGCGCGCCTGAACAGTTTCCTGATCCATGATCTTGTTGGGGCAAATCTAGGATATGATCAGTCAGACGCGCTGTGTTATACCTGCGGGCCTATTGATTATATGGTCATGTGCAGGATTTCCCTGCTGGCCATGGGATACCGTCTGGACCAGATCAAAAAAGAGACCTATTTCATTCCCGAAGACGAAGCTGATGATGACGACATGACCGAAAAAGAGGTACGGGACAAGAACACCTATAGCGTCATTCTTGAATTTAATCAAAATACTTACCAGTTAGCGGTTCCTTACTACAAAAGGATTTTACAGGTTGCCCTGGAGCACCAGATCAACGTGCCTTACAGCTGCAGGGCCGGTATCTGCAGTTCATGTGTGGCCACATGTACCGATGGAGGCGTCAGGATGGATTACAATGAGATCCTTACCGATCAGGAAATTGCAATGGGAAGGGTACTTATCTGCACCGGGCATCCTACCCAAAACAATACCAGAATCGTGATATGATAGCAATTTAAATTTTGGCGTTCCAAACAATTAATTAATATTTAAATTAAACAGGCTCTATTATATAATATTGGTTAATATAAATTAATTTATTATTAATATTGTTTGCTTAAGTAAATAATGGTAATTACATTTGACATATAACTTATTAAACTATGTCAGAAAAAACGAACCGTTACATTGACCCGCTCACAGATTTTGGATTTAAACATCTTTTTGGCAATATGCTGAATAAAGAAATCCTCATTAAATTTTTAGCTGCTGTTTTTGAAGAAAAAAAACAGATTGCCGATATCACTTACCAGCCGGAGACAACAGGTGAGCGGAATGAAGAAGGGAAAAAAGCCTTCTCAGAGCTGCTGTGTACAGAAAAAAACGGGAAGCAGTTTAAGGTGGTCATCCAGCGTATAGAAGAAGATCTGTTCCGAAAAAGCACACGTGACTTTATGGCCAGTTTCTTTAATGATCTGGAGGCAGACGGCAGCAAGCAATCCGGCTTTCCGCATAAAGAATGTTACCTGCTGGGCCTGCTGAATTTCAGTTTCGGAGATTGCGAAGACCTTTATTACAGGGAAATCAGTTTTACGAAGATGGATATGAAAAGAAACCCTCATGGCAAACTCGGCTTTAAGTTCCTGGAAATACCCGAGTTCTCCAAATCCGAAGAGGGCCTGGAAACAGAAACAGACAAATGGTTTTACCTGCTGAGCCATCTCCATGAACTGGACAGCGTTCCTCCGTGTTTCGGTGAAGAGATCTTCCAGCAACTTTTTAAAGCTGCTGAACTTGCAGGCTTAACGGACGAAGAACGTGAAACGCATGCCGCTCAGGTGAAGGAAGTGGACAGGAAGGACAACCGGACTCTTTATCACCCGGAAAAAGCAGCGGAAAAGGCTGCTGAAAAAGAAGCTGCCGAAGGCCGTCTGGACAGTGAATCAAAAGATTTCTTTATAGAGGTGTTTAAAATGGGATATGAACTCGGTTTTGAGCAGGGTATGCTTGAAATAGCAAATGAAATCAACGCAAAAATGTAGTATAGCATTACCGGCAAAAATGCAGGCTATGTTAAATGCAAAAAAAAGAGGATGTTTTCTTGTAAAAACATCCTCTCTGTAATCGGTTTATGAGATTATCCTATAACGGTACCATTTGAAATGATAGCACCTTTTTTAACCACCACGATCCCGTCTTTTACTGCGTAAGATTGAAAATCGCCGTCTGGCATATGCGGGCCTCCGTTAATCTGCACGTCATTCCCTATCCTTGCATTTTTATCAACGATAGCATTCATAATCCTGCAGCGGTCACCAATTCCAATCAGCGGGTTACCCTTTTCATTCTCTTCAGCTATCTCGCCTAATGTCTGGTAACGATCACTCCCCATAATATAAGCGTTTTCAATCGTTGTTCCATTGCCGATCCTGGAACGGATACCAATTACAGAATGTTTAATATAATCTGCATTCAGAATACACCCTTCAGCAATCACGGCTTTATCAAGGGATGAACTTAATATCTTGGTTGGCGGAAGCATCCTCGGACGCGTAAAAATACTCTGGTGACTATCAAAAAGATTAAACTTAGGAATATCATCTGTCAGCCCCAGGTTAGCTTCAAAGAAAGAACAGATATTACCGATATCGGTCCAGTAACCTTCATACTGAAAACTCAATACTTTCTGTTCTTTCAGCATTCTCGGAATGATTTCTTTTCCAAAGTCCTTTTCATCAGGATTTTCGGCAAAGATGCTCAATAAAAGATCGCGGTTAAAGATATAGATCCCCATTGAAGCAAGGTAGTTTCTGCCTTCGGCCTGCATTTCGGGGCCTGTATCTGAAGCCCAGTCTACCAGTAGGTCACTGCTTGGCTTTTCGATAAATGAAGTGATGATATTATCCTCGTTAGCCTTAAGGATACCAAAACTTGTGGCATCTTTTGCGGTGCTTGGGATGGTTGCCAATGTTACTGCTGCACCGCTTTCTTCATGTGCGATCAGCATTTCATTGAAATCCATCTGGTAAAGCTGGTCGCCCGACAGGATGAGCACATATTCAAACTCATGCTGCAGCAAGTGGTGCATGGTTTGTCTTACCGCATCCGCTGTTCCCTGGAACCAGGTAGGGTTGTCCGGAGTCTGTTCAGCAGCCAGAATATCAACAAATGCATCACTAAAATGACTGAAGTAATAAGTATTCTTGATATGTTTGTTTAAAGAGGCAGAGTTAAATTGTGTAAGTACGAACATGCGGTGTATACCGGAGTTCAGACAATTGGAAATAGGAATATCTACCAAACGGTACTTACCCGCAATCGGAACTGCCGGTTTGGAACGTGTCTGGGTAAGTGGTGATAATCTGGAGCCCTGACCACCGCCAAGAATAACTCCCAATACTTTTTCAGTCATATTATTTTTAAATTACATTTGGTATGTGTCTATATATTGTTGGGCAGCCCTATCCCAGGAATGGTCCAATTGCATCGTATATCTGAGAATCTCTTTCATTCTTTTTTTATCCTTGTATAATTCATAGGCCCTTCCCATTGCCTGTCCAACGTCCCAAACGCTCGTCTGATCATGACAAATTCCAAATCCTCCGTCTCCTATATCAACTACCGTATCTCTCAATCCGCCAACTCTTCTTACGATTGGAATAGTACCATACCGTAAGGCATACATCTGGTTCAGGCCGCAAGGCTCAACTCTCGAAGGCATGAGCAAAAAATCAGCTCCCGCATAAATCTGGTGGGAAAGTTTTTCATTATACCCGATATAAGCATTATAATTCCCTGCAAACCATGTATTAAGTTCTGATAATTTTCCTTCTACGACAGGGTCACCAGACCCTAAAACCAGGATGTTAATATTTCCCCGGCTATGGGCAAGCGCATTGTGAAAAATATCAGGCAACAAATCTGCACCTTTCTCGCCTACCAACCTACCGATAAACGTGAATAGAGGCTTTGTGGGATCCAGGTTAAAAACAGCACACAATGCCGCTTTGTTTGCCTTCTTGCCACTGTCAACTGTCCTTGTATTGTAACATTTCTCAAGCATAACATCCGTTTTAGGGTCCCATACCTCATTATCAATACCGTTCAGAATCCCGGAAGACTTACCGCGTTCACTTGCCAGCAAACTTTCCAACCCATTTGCGCGGTGACTCAACTCATTAAGGTAACTCGGCGAAACAGTGGTCACACGCCATGCATTTTTAATGGCTGAGGCCAGTGGGTTGATTGCATTTCTCCACTCCAGCAGTCCTGATTTCCAAAGATCGAAAGCCGGTAAATAATGGAGTTTATCCCATCCGAATTGTCCCTGATACTGGGCGTTGTGAATCGTCAATACGGTAGGAATATGGTTCAGGCTTTTATATCTTTCACAGTTCGCCGTCATAAAGGGAACGAGTCCGGTATGGTGATCATGGCAATGGATGACATCGGGACGGTGCTCCCACTGGTTGATCCAGTCGAGCGCAGCAATCTGATAAGCCAGGAAACGCTCGGTATCATCAGCGTAACCATATACTTTATCACGGTCGGTTAACCCCGCAATATGTACCAGGTAAAGATCAAACCCCAGTTTATTTGTTTTTTCCCGGAGGATGCGAACGGGAAATCCCTGACGGCCTAAGTTTACCCAGGCGTCATACACTACTTCAAACTCACTCTCCCACATAAACGGGTTGTTATATGCGGGCATGACCACCTTGGAAAAATGCCCGAGTTTATTCTGATATTTTGGCAAAGCCCCTACAACATCACCCAGTCCGCCTACTTTAGCTACCGGATAACACTCTGCACTCAAATGAATTATTTCCATATAATTTTCGGGATGGCAATCGTTGAACTGAACAAAATTTAAGATCAAAATATGAGTTATAACCGGAATAACCGCACTTTGTTTGGTATTATTTTAAATTAAAGCCTGACGAATTAAAGAGCATGTGTAAAGAATATTTTTAATTAATTAACCACGATAACCATAAATAGAATTAAGTTATGAATTAAATAAATAAACTATTAAGATTATGAAAATTCATATTAATATTCTTGCATTTTGCCTGCTGACGGGATTCAGCGTGATCCCTGCCTGTAAGAAAGCAGAACCTCAAACCAAAGCAATTCACGACACGGAATCTCCTGGTGGTACCGGCCAGGAAAAAGCACTTATTCCCCTTCAAATTGGAACGGGAAAATCAAAAATAACATTCAGTTATACGGCGGACAATTCGCTTTCCAAAGTAGAATATGGAGATGGGACCAGCACTGTTCTTAAGTACAATACTTCGGGTAAACCTTCAGCGCTCATGAGTTATCAGGGCTTGGAATTACGTTCTTTCACACAGTACACGCTGGACAAGGACGGATGGGTGGTCAGGGCAAACAAATATCTGGTAACCGATCAGGGATATGACGACGCGGGAAATGATGTTTTCACATACTATACAGCATCGCGGTTAAGCCAGATCAGTCACTATAATCTGCAAAACAAACTGCTCGGTACCAGCCAGAAATTTTACTCCGCATCCGGTAACGTTATCAGAGATCAGAACAGTATCGATGCGCTCAGTGCCGGGTATCTTTATGACGAAAAAAACGGCCTGTTTAAAAACGCCGGTTATGCCTGGTTATTTGCTGCCGAGGATGGGAACAAGCTTTTTTTCTCCTGTATTAACAATGTCAGGGCATGTACTTATGTATTGAAACCTGATCTCAATCAGAGTTTTAGTTATACTTACAATACGGATGGTTATCCGGCTACGGTCACATCTGTCAGTAATGGTGTAACGGTAAGTTCGAAAGTCACCTACCGGCCGGCAGAATAATCTTTTTCACCGGCGCTAAAGCTCCTCTGGGCTTCGCTGAAAAAAAGAACATTGGTTTTGATGCTGCCGGCTGCTGAAGCGCAGCCGGAGAGGCATCAAAACCAATGTTTCTTTTTTTTTAACGGTTATCCTGTAGCATGGTGGCATGTATGGTGGCATGTACAGTGGCCGGGTTATGGAGGTTGTATGGTGGCCGGGTAAGTACGCGGGTTTAGAAGATCCCTGGTATGATCTGTAAAAAATATGGTATGCTGTATTCCGACCTAGCGTCGTTGAGCGCAGCGAGACTATGCAGTCGGAATACAGCATACCATATTTTCAGCTGAGATGATCCAAAGCAAACGGTAGCCAGAAAACGGTAGCCAGAAAACGATAGCAAAAGAAGACAGCAAGAATACGCAGTTTAAAAATTAAACCCGACAGAAATATAGGGCAATGTACTTTCCTTCGAAATGCCAACCGCAGCCTGGATCAGGATCAGATCAGCAGGGACAATGTAAATCCCCCCGCCATAACTATAATGCCACTGATCCGAAGATTCTCCCGGATACCATACCCGGCCTACGTCATTAAATGCAAGCAGTCCTATCGAACCTGGAACAACATACGAAGTAAAATCGAACAGCTTCAGCCTGAAATCCAGACTCTCGTAAGCCATGGTTTTGCCTGTAAATCGATTGGAGTGATAACCGCGGAGGTTATGTACCCCACCGAGCTGCAGGAGCTGAAAGAACTCCGGATTGCCAACGGTAGTTCCTCCGCCAACGCGGTTTGCAATCACAAATCCGCCGTTTCCGGGATTAAAGTACGAACGGAATTCAGTTTGCAGTTTTCCGTAACGATCGCGATCGCCATTGATCTGCTGGCTTCCCGTAATCCTGGTATTCCAGTAGAGGCCCTTTTTGGGCATAGCAATATTATCCCTTGAATCATAGCTGACTTCGGTAATCAATCCAGCGTAAGACTGATCGGCAAAAACAGATTCTTCAGGATTGCTTATATTAAAATCATGGAGGAACCTGTCCTCATTCGCACTGCGGCTGCTGGTGTAATATTCAGTTGTAATACCTGCACCGATAGTCCATTTATTGAGTTTTTTATACAGTTGAAAATCGGCCGTCAGGTAATCATAGCGGTTCCTGTAATAGGAGATCCCCCTGTCCTTACCTTCGTCTTCATTACGGTCATCATCGTCATCCTGGATAAAGGCCGTTTCATTTCCCAGTCCGAAAAAGTTACTGAGGTTATGCGGGCCAAGGAACTGAGCATTCACTTTGAAGTCATAGTTGCCCACTACCTTTTTAAAATCACCGGCATAACTGAGCATGAAAGCCTTTCTTCCGGTTGAATAATCTACCCAAAATTCCTGTTTGGAAGCATACGGATACTTCCTGAAGCCCTGTTTCTGTAAGATAAGCCCTATACCCGGCTGTATGCCCCTGTCCACGCTATAATTCAGGTGAAACAATGGCCCGAACTGATCATAGATATAATTAAATTTGTGCTGGTTTACAGCCGTATCCCTGGACAGGCGGAGTTTCGCGACAGCGGCCGCAGAAAGGTCATTTTCCTCGTCGATACGGTCGTAAACATATGTTTTAGCACTGCCTCGTAATTCCGGGTTCAGTTTAAAGGTATCCTTATCATCTCCTCCTACAAGTCTGACGGTAACCGGAGATGTAGTATTGCCGGTCACATCAAATACATCTTCCCCTCCCATTCCATAAAGCCTGATCTCTTTGGTTACAGTATGGTCAAAAGTACGGTGATAGAGTTTTCTGCCCTGTTCACCACCCTTTTTAATGTTGTGTATGGTCAGCTCGATATCGCCATCCTTTTGATGTTTTACTTCAAAGTATTCACCCTTGTCTGACGTTGGGATCTCTACGGTTTTTGCCAGAAAACGATAGTAGTCCATGGCGCTCTTTTCAAGGTTGTTCCTTCTGGCAATCATGATCTGAAGTGTACGCTCACCGCCTTCAGCGAAAATATTGGCGGGGATCTTCAGCATCGCCTGGCGTAAAACACCGGCAGTAAGTTTTTCCTGTACATACTTTACTGCTTCCTTCCAGTCCTTTTCAGACAAAGAGTTTAAGAAATAGCGGTCGAAGTTCTGCTGGTTAAAATTGTATTGGTCTACAGCACGGATGTTTTCTTCGTAAGGCTGCAGGTTAGCCTTCAGCCACTGGTGAGAGAGCACCCATGGCAATAAACCCGATGTGCTGTAAAACACCTTGTCCCGGTCTTTCGGTACAGGGATGTAGGTGACATCTCCTTTTTTGTCCTTATCCTTCAGCCATCGCCAGTTATCTTCATGCCTGTCCCAGTCGCCCACAATAAAATCAAGCAGTCTTGCGCTTAGCAGTAGTTTCTGGTCCACCTGATGGTCATTGTCTTCTTCGAGTTTACGTTCTACTTTCTGGGTATTGTCACTTTCTTCAAATCCGATGGGTGACCGTTCTTCCAGTAAATAAACGGCATTAGAAAAATCTTTCCGGTATTCTTCCAGGGCGGGATCATCGCCGATATAGATAATTTCAGGATGTGCATGCGGAATTTGCAGGATCTCTGCCAAGGGAGGGACTACCAGAGAAGCAAAAGGATGATTGGTGGCAATCTGATCCTGCACAATATCTTTAGCGATCGTGGCCCTCAGGTTTTCGGGCAGTCCCCGCTCCGGGTATTTCTGGACGGTCCTCAATGCCCATTCCTGGCCAGAGGCATCCTTCAGCTGCAGTGAACGGGTTTGCATTCCTCCGCCAAGCTTCAGGACCTTCATTCCGCCCCTCTCCTTCTGCAGGTCTACGATCCTTACCTTAACAGGAGTAGCCCAAAGTTTACGGTAACTTTCACCGAAAAAGAAGCGGTGTGCCTTACTCACGGAGTCATAAACAGGAGAAATAGCAATGGTGATGGAGTCCCTGTTGTGAGACTGCTGGGCTATAGCCATAAACGGCAAGCCCGCAGAAAAGGCTATCACCATTAAACTTACTTTATTCTTCCTGGAAATCATGTATATTTTTATTAAGCTGTATTCGTTCCGGCAACCTCAACCCGTAATGCTTTTAATCCTTCAACACCCTGCAGTTCTTCCACATCGATATATTCGATCACGTCGGTCAGCATCTTTTCGCTCTGCAAACGGTGAATATAGCCCAAATATTCCTGTGCTTCAGAATTATTAAAATAAACAATAGCAATTTTACCAGGCTGGGTGAGGCGTTCTGTACTGTCCTTGATGTGTGCTTTATCTATTCTTTTTTTAACCATTTGATACCTGATATTGTAACTTCCTTCTACATCGAACCGCTGTTCATCCAGGCGGAAGCCGATATCGATCAGCTTATCGTAAACAAAGATCAGCTGTGTTGTTTCCAGGGGTATCGGTAAATGCGGGGTGAGATTTCCTGTTATCCTGGCAATTTCGGCAATTGCCTTCAATTGCCGGTACCGGAAATCTGTCAGGTAGTGGTAATCAAACTTTTGATCGGGAGCAATTGATTGCCCGAGATAGATATCGAATTCCACGCCATCCGTTCTGAACTTCTCAAAATAACACGGATAGAGTTCCTGTAATTCTGCATTAAACTCATCCAGGTGCCTGTTCAGCGCATGATTGATCATTTGCATGCTCAGTTCATAGTTATCCCTGTTCTCATATATCTTCCCGCCTGGCTGCGTCAACTCAAAATATCCGTCAATCAGTTCCTTAGCTTCAGGGTGCTCTTCAGCCAGCATATTAAAATATATTGGAAGCTGACGCTGCAGATAATCATCAGTTTTCATAATTTCACGGTCGGACATTTCATCAAAACTCTTGTGGTTCCATGCCGACTTTTGCCTGGGGAAATCTTCAGAAAACCCATCCGGAATCTTCGCCCGCAGGTTCTCGAGCGTTAGCTCAAGCACTTCGAAATGTGCATACAGGTCCTTCCTGATCATCAGATTACGCTCGATACTGGAGTTTCTAATGTCTATAGCTCCATAAAAAGGGTGAACATCCTCGAAATAAACCGGTTCAATCGGCAGGTTCTTTTCGGCAGCGCCTGACTTCATATAGTCGTACGCCACCTGGAAAAAACGCCACTGAACTGCGGGTTGCAATGCCGTAAACTTGTCCGTCACAATCGAGGTGATCTCATTGTTGAAATCGACAATAATATTCTGATAAAGCTGTGCCAGCAAAGGAAATGCTGCTTCAATATTTGAAAGGGTGCTTCCGTTAAAAGCAAGAGGATCATTTGTATGTACTTCCAGACAGCCCACCAGTTTTGCATTATAATATAAAGGGAACAGTCCGTATGATTTGATCCCTCCGTCGGCAATCAGCCTGAGCAAAGGAAATTCATCGGCATTGGTGTTACTGACATCAGGGAAGATCAGCCTGCGGGGGTGGGCAATAAAATCATCTGCAAGTACCGTATATTCATCTTCCGGCAGGCCGTTGAGCTTTGCCTGTCTGATAATTACGCTTTCAAAACCTTCATGACTATATAACAGTGCTTTTTTATTCAGCCTCATGTAAGGTAAAAGACTAAACTCTATGGCGGCGGTTCCAACCAATGATTTCAGGGCATTTACAATCACGGAATTGTTCCAGCCTTCCATACATTGATTGTGTTCAATAATGGTATTCTTTATGGCCTCAAGCGCGTATTCTGCAGTCACGTCCGTAAGGTTAACGATAGAGATCCCTTCAATGCTGAACATCTCCGCTGGCAGCAGTTTGCTCAGCAGTTCAATACTGGTACTTTCATCTTTCATGTATTCCTTAATCCGCTGCAGCGTAAGATCGGGCAATTCCCCATGGGCTTTAACCTCCAGGAACCGGTTATCAATATTTAACCGGTAATATTTAAGCAGGTGCGTATCATGGTCAACGATCGACTTGATGGTATCCTGCTGACCACCTAAACTGAAATTGTAAAATCTTTTGAGGACAATGCTATAGAAATTCAGGATCTTGCTCTTTTCCATTACCGCCTTTGAGGGCAGGGCAAGGCTCTCCCTTAAATTCCCGTCTTTACCCAGTAAAACGGAATAAAAGGCATCCGTTCCATAATAAAAACAAGGTGAAATAGGCCTGCCCAGTGCCCATAACTGTTCATTCTCCTCATTGATGATGGGTGACAGCGCAGTATATATCAATTCATAAAGATGATTGTACTTTGAAGTGTCCTCTTGCGGAATAGCAAACTGCAGTTCAGGGTAAACGGAAAACTGCTCCAGCATATACTTATAAAAGTTGATCTTGGCAGTTTTTTCCTTACTCATTTTTTCGGTAAGAAAATCAATAAAAGGCTTTAATGAAAACTGAATATCAGTTCCGGTTGCCCCGGTATCAATCCCGCTAATGGATTTATCCAAGTCTAAAGTTATGGCCTGCATTGTCTTAAGGTTTAGGTTTAAACTTCAGGATATTACCGGCAGAAAGCTCATCACCCTCATTTGATATATATAAATTCATCTGGTCGTCAAAAGCTAAACCTTCCGGCTGATTGAAGATAGAAGAGTTTAAGCGGTGAACACTTTTCACCTTCCAGTCCGGAGTAGCTACTACCAGCACTTTATTCACCGAAGAAAGGATATACCATTCGCCGGAATGCGGATCTCTTGTCAGCGCCGATGCCTTCAGTCCGGTTTTCAGTATTTCATCCTTTTCAATCATCCCGGAAAGGTCCATGGAAAAATTACCCGAGGGGATCAGTTCCTTTTTAGTTGAATTGTAGGTAAAAATAGAGCCCGACATCGACTTATCTTTTTTATCATCTTTACAGTTCTTGCAAAGCAGGTATACCTGGTTCGTTTGATTGTCAGCATAAATGCTTTCGTATTCACCCTTTGGCAGAATGTCCTTGAATATTTTAATATCCTGTATATCTTCCTGCGTAGCTTCAGTGAAAGGAAACACATAGAGCGTACCTTTACTTTCAAGCACCATGACGGTTTCATTTAAAATAGCAATATCTTCATAATCACCTTTTGATGCAAACCGGGCATGTTGTTGCTTTTTATTCATCCAGGCCTGTCTGAAAAGCCTTCCGTCTTCATCCTGTATAGAATAAACAGTATCACTTTTATCCTTATAAAATGCGATACCTGAGATCTCCAGCAAACTTTCAGGCATATTAAATTTCTCGGGATGATTGAGATCATAACGAGCCGGACTGGTAAATGATGGTTTTGGAGGCTTACAGGCATAAAACCCGATCAGTATAAAAACCGGGAGTACGCAAATTATAAGCTTTTTAAAAAATCCTTTCATATCGCATTAATTGTTTCTACTGTCTTCACCTCTGTTAACAGTTCGTATATGGCACGCTGGGAACTGATCTGCGGTTCTCCGGTAATATAGGTATTTTGCAATTCTTCGTTCAATGCTACTGCCTGAACAGTATCGTTCAGCTGCAAATTTAACATTTCAATTAACCTGCTTTTCAGTGATTCGTCGTAAATTGGGAAACAAACCTCAATTCTGCCATAGATATTCCTGTTCATCCAATCGGCAGAACCCATAATAACTTCCTCTTCACCATGATTATGGAACACAAATATCCGTCCATGTTCTAAATATCTGTCCACAATACGCCTGATCGTGATATTTTCACTCTGTCCCGCTACTCCGGGGATCAGGCAACATACACTCCGGATGATCAGCTGAACTTTTACCCCTGCATTAGAAGCGTCATATAATTTGGAAATGAGCACCTTCTCCTCCAGGTTATTCATTTTGATCACGATCTGCGCCGGCAAACCTTTTCCGGCATTCAGGATCTCGCGGTCTATCAGGCTGAGAAATTTTTGCTGAAGGTTAAATTGTGCGACCAGCAGATGCCCGAAATTGATGTCATCTTCCAGCAATGGTTTTTTCTTCTTTTTACGCAGAAAGCCAAAGAGCTGCTGCAATTCCTGCAGCATATCCTGGTTTGCCGTCATCAGGATATGATCAGTGTAAAACCTCGCTGTAGACTCATTCAGGTTGCCCGTGGCCAGTAAACCTATATAATGGCTCTGGTCCCTTACCGTTCTTTTCACGAGTGCAACTTTTGCATGTACCTTCATGTCGGCATTGCTATAGATCAGTTTGACACCTGCTTCCTTCATCCTGGAAGCCCATTTGATATTGTTGGCTTCATCAAACCGGGCTTTCAGCTCTACCATGACGGATACCTTTTTCCCATTCTTTGCTGCCGTGATTAAGGCGTTCACTATTCTGGAGTGATCTGCTACACGGTAAAGGGTAACAGAGATCTCTTCCACAAAATTGTCATTTGCAGCTTCATTGAAAAACCGGAGGATGGGGTCATAATTCTGATAGGGAACATGAACCATCAGGTCCTTTTTCATGATCAGGTTAAACAGTGTTTCTTCCTTTTTTAAATACAGGGATTGATGTGAAGGCCATTTGGTATAGCTTAGATGCGCATCCTGCAAAGGAAAGCCACCCAGATCTTTCATATTGTGGTAAAAACCTCCCTGCACTACAGATGCTTTGGAGAGGTTTAAAGTATAAATGATCCTGTACAAATGCCTGAGGGGAATACCCGGCTGACATAAAAAGCGGGTCGCAAAACCCAGATCACGTTTTTTCAGCTCCTTTTCCAGAGCTGAAGTAATATCTTCATCAATTTCGTCACGCAGGTTCAGTTCCGCGTTCCTGGTGATCTTAATGTTATACACACCGGTGATTTTTTCCCCCGGGAAAAGATAGGCGAGGTTATTTCTGATGATATCATCCAGGAAGACCACATATTTGCGCCCGGCGTCATTCAGGGCAAAAAGCCTGGGCAGGGTATCCGAAGGAACGGTGATCAGCTCCAGGCGTTCAGTTCCTTCCCCATCGGTAAGCATGATTGCCTGGTATAACTTATTGTTTTCGGCAAAGAAGCCATCATCATCCTTTTCCACAGAGAACAGCCTGATATAGGCAAGCACTTCGTTAAAAAAAATACCGGCGACCTGGTCTTCAATCGCTGAAGGGATAGCTTCATTGTATAACCAATGAATATTTTCTTCTTTTAAAGCCGGTAAAATATAATTGGACAGCAGATGACCAAACCTTTCCTGCTGCTGGTTGATCAGGTACTGTGCCTTATAATAAGTATTGTACAGGCCGGTTCTGTCATCAAAATTATCAATCGCCATTAATACAGGCATCCGGACCCTGTAGAATTCATCCAGATTTGAAGAGTAAATAGACAGGAACCTGATCCGTTCCAACAGGGGGACATTTCCGCTTTCAGCTTCCATTAAAACCCTTTCGTTGAAGCTCAGCCAACTCAGGTCGCGATTATAAAATGTGTACTCTTCCATATGGCTGTTAAAGTGCAACCCAGGCGGCTGCGATGACGAAAGCAAGAACTGAGCCGATGATGCCGAACATGAAAACATTATATGCTACTCTTAACAAACGATATTTGCGACCTAAAACTACACCCTGGGAATATACATCGCGGATCAGGCTGCCGTAGAGGAAATCACGGTCTTCCATCATTTGTTCCATTCCGGCAACATAATCCGGCAGGTCCATCCGGTAGAAATTACCAAAAAACAACAGGTTCACTTTTTTTTGTTTGATATCTTCGGCACTAAATGTCCCCTCAGGTACTGAAGGGCGCGTGGCAAGAATAGAAAACACCATAGTGACCACACAAATGACCAGTAGTATCAGCGTAGGAATGATCAGATGCGGATTATCTTCCAGCTTGCGCAGCAGGATACTCAGGATCACCGATAAGATAATGGAATTGGTAGAAATCATAATATGGGCTTTATTATCTGCCATATCGCTCAAACGCTGGTTATTTCCGGAAGTAATTCTGAACATCGTTTCAATCCCTTTATCGGGACGGTCGTTTTTCTTCTTTTTTACGGTGGTGACGTCTGCCTCTTTCTTCATAACGGCTTTATCCTCCTCCTGTTTCTTCTCTTCCCTGCGCTCCTTCTTTTCCTCTTTTTCCTGTTCCTTCTCCACTTTTTTTTCTTCCTTAAGCGCTTGTTTTTCTGATTTGTCTTTCAACTCCTGTAGGTTTAGTTCTTTTTTTGCATTCAGCAGATCCTGGCAATATTCTGTATGGTAGTGGTGCCCTTCAAAGAGCGCAATCGTTTTCAGCCGCCATTCATCCTTATCAATATCTTTTTCATGGAAAGCCTTTACTTCCCTGCGCATCAGTTTGTTATTTTCTTTAAAATTGTCGCCACCCAAATGAAAGAGATCTGCATCACAAACGATCTGTTCCAGCAGGCTCACGGGGTGCTGCGGCATTTTGGTAGCGAGAATGCAGTTCACGATGAGTTCAATCACCTCCGGCTCCGCTCCCCTGGCGGTAAGGAATTGTTTTGCAGATTCCCCGCCCCTGGCCTCATGATGGTCAAAGCTTGTTAAATAACCAATGTCGTGAAACCAGGCTGCGGCATTTACCACAAAGAAATCATGATCAGACAGTTGATAGTGATTTGCAATTTTAACTACTGCTTTTACCACCCGCTCTGTATGGTCGAGGTTATGGTAGATTAGTCTTTCGTCTTTATTAGCGTGAAACAGGCTGGCGATGTGTGCCCGAACCTGATCTAACACTTCAAGGTAGTTCATCATATAAATATGGCGGTTTAATTTTTTAATTCCCAATTCCTTCAATGAGCATGTCTACCAGCGCATCAAAATACTCATGAGGTTGTATATCAGCAGGATTAATTGAAAGCGGAAAATGCAGTCCCCTGAATGCTATGACCATCACTAACGACAGTTTATGAATATGCGTATCTGAAATGTTTTTGAATTCAGCAGAATGTACTCCTCCCAATATGATCTGTGTGATCATTTCGATCTGAATCCGTTCATATTTCAACCTCAATGGCATTAACATCTTCCGGGATTCAATAATATCTTCAAACAGGACCTTATAAAGACTACGCAATTCCAGGATGGCAGTACTTTGTGTAGTTAAAAATGCCTTCAGTTTATTTTTTGCAGAAGGAGCCGCATCTACGGTATCCTGCAAATTTTTGATCACGGTTTGCATTTCATATTTAACCACTGCTTCAAATATCTCATTCTTCCCAGGGAAATAATTATACAGCGTACTTTTTCCCTTTCCTGAGGCTGCAGAAATATCATCGATAGTAGTTTTCTTTAACCCAAATTTTCCAAACAGGGATTTTGCTGCTACCAATATTTCACTAATTACAATCTCATCTTTATCCATAACGAAATTTCTTTCGGGTTAGAGCCTAATTCGTATCAAATCCAAAAGTATTGAATATAATTGTGGAAAATAATACCCTACTCATAAAAAAGTACCGGTTTTGTTTTTCTAAACTCATATTACGCACCGGCCCGACCGGACGGAAGCGAAATTAACTTTCAACAGGTATACTAAAGACAGGCCAATTGCTAAAACGATCTGCGCCGCAAAGCAGGGGGAACGGTTTTGGTACTGAAGTTAGTATTTGTCACACAGCCAAGCCAATGCTTAAAGATTGACAAATGAAACACTCAAATTTTTGAAGATTTGCCACTTTGGTACAATTGATGTAAAGAGTATAACATTACTCATTTTCAGGTTTATGAAAATACGCACTACAGCTATACGTGTGTTTCAAAGAAAATACCTTGATAATGAAGATTTAAAACAGATTATTTTTGCCTAAATCTCATTGATTTTTCTTAAATTAAGAATAGGAAAGTTTTAGTAATAAACAGTAATATATATAGAAAATTCAGATCAGTATCATATAAATGGCAACGCAACTTATAAAAAAAATGCTGGGGATACACCCCCAGTCAAACGTACAACCTTTGAATAACCTTACCTATTTCGGTTCAGAAAGACATGGATATCTTGTGCCCGACCATCTTCTAAAACCCGAATCTATCGTCTATTGCGTTGGTGCAGGTGAGGATATATCATTTGATACTGAGCTAAAAATGAAATTTGATTCCCGGGTCTATATTTTCGATCCGTCACCATATGGTATTAACCATTATAATGAGGTAAAAGAATATGTGAATAACCGTACGCCGTTAACGCTCGACAAAACCATCGCCCCATATGTATATCACATAGGGCCAAAACAATTTGCCGAAATTAAGTTTATTGCTGTCGGACTTTGGGATAAAAAAGATATCCTGAAATTTTACGATCCGGAAAGGGAAAACTATTCTTCTCATTCGGCTTATCTCTTCACAGATTCAAAAAGCTTTATTGAAGCCCCGGTAGACCGCTTAAGCAACCTGATGAAACAGCTGGGACATTCACACATAGACCTCCTTAAAATAGAGATTGAAGGTGCAGAATATAAAGTGATCGATACTATTGTTGAAGACAAGTTAGATATCAAAGCCATTCTTGTGGAGTTTGATGAAATTTATAATACAAATGACAAGGGGTTCCATTTCAGGATCAAAAATAGTTGCGACAAATTAAGAAAAGCCGGTTATATCCTGGTTCATTCTACCGTTGCACTAAAACGCCTGTTCGTGAAGAAAGACATCTACGATCAGTTAAAAAAATCAGAACTCAATGAAAAATAGTACCGAGCAAAATTTTATTGATACAGCGCATCTCCCGCTGATTTACAGCCTATTTAAAAATACTGCTGAAGAATTTCCGGAACGAACTGCTATTTCCTTTGGAGATGAACGGGTTACCTATCAGGCCCTGTATGAAAGGGTACAGCGCTTTAGCGAAAAGATAGCCGCTGCTGCAATTGATGAAGACCTTATAGGTGTAAGTACGAGCCGCTCTGTTGAAATGATAGTTGCCGTACTCGCTATACTTGGGGCCGGAAAAGCATACCTGCCCCTGGACCCTGCCTATCCGGAACAGAGACTTCAGCAGATCATAACCGATTCGGGCGTTAAAACCTGTCTTGCTGAAAACAGTGAGGAGCATTTTTTCCGTAAACTAGGATTAACCGGCCCATCTGCGATGAACACGGCAGGAAAAACACCCGTGTTCAGGCAAAATCCTAATATCTATGTTTTATATACATCCGGTTCGACAGGCAGTCCAAAGGGAGTATATATGACGCAGCGGGCAATGTCTAATCTCATTCTGTGGCAGCACGGAAATTCTGCAGCAGGCCCGGGGAGCAGAACGCTGCAGTTCGCCCCCCTGAGCTTTGATGTCTCTTTCCAGGAGATCTTCGCCACCCTGACAACGGGTGCTACACTGGTTCTGGTAAACGATGACCTGAGGCTGGATCCGGTAAACCTGCTCAAACACATTGCCACTAACAGGATAGACCGCATTTTTCTTCCTTTCGTTGCCCTGCAGTTCCTCGCAGAGGCAGCAAGCAGTACCCGTCAGTTCCCACAAAGCCTCAAAGAGGTGATGACTGCCGGTGAACAGCTGAAGATCACTCCCCAGGTCAGGGAATTTTTTAAAAGCCTTGATGGCTGTATACTCTATAACCAGTACGGCCCAACGGAGTGCCATGTGGTTACACAACTTTTACTTGACGGCTCTCCTGAAACATGGCCCCTGCTGCCGAACATAGGAACACCTGTAGCAAATACTTCCATCTATATCGTAGATGAACATAAAAACCCGATACCCGCAGGAGAAACGGGAGAACTGGCGATCGCCGGAATCAGCCTTGCTGACGGTTATCTGAACAGACCGGAGCTCAGTGCCGAAAAATTTGTCTGGATTAGCGTAAACGGAACAAATACCAGGGTTTACCTGACGGGCGACCTGGCATCTTACCAGCAGGACGGTACAATTGAGTTCCTGGGAAGAAGAGACGACCAGGTTAAGATCAGGGGCTACCGGATTGAACTCGGTGAGATTGAGGTGCAGCTGAATGCCATTGAAGGTATTAAACAAGCTATTGTAATCTCCAAAAACAATTCAGCAGGCCAAAGCAGGTTACTTGCTTATCTTGTTGCAGGCAATGGAGACGAAAGTACAGCCGGGATAAGAAAATACCTGGAAGAAAAACTACCCGACTACATGATCCCGTCTTCCTTTATCTGGATGGACGACCTTCCAAAGACTACAAGTGGCAAGGTGGATAAAAAAGCACTTCCCCCGCCTGAACGTAAACGGCCCGAGCAATCGGTCCTCTACCGCGCTGCAAAAACAGATGATGAAAAGAAAATTGCAGCTGTCTGGGCATTGGTACTTGAACTGGATGTTGTTGGTATAGATGATAATTTTTTTGAGCTGGGCGGTAACTCGCTGCTGGCATTAAAAACGGTTTCCCTGCTGCGCTCAGAACACCATATGGAACTGCCGATCACCAAACTCTACCAGTTCCCGAGTATCAGCCAGATCCTGGAATACCTGAATCCGGCTTCAGCGGAGAAGAAAACAAAAAGGAACGCAATAAACCCTGCAGATCCGGCACAGCCGATAGCCATCATAGGGATGTCCGGAAGATTTCCGGGTGCCCGGACAGTTGATGAGCTATGGGAAGTATTACGTAATGGAAAAGAAACTACCAGCTTTTTCAAAAAGGAGGAGCTTGATGTCTCTATACCGGATGAGGTAAAGAATGACCCTGATTATGTAAGTGCCCGGGGAATCATTGAGGGTTCAGAACTTTTTGACCCGTTGTTTTTTGGCATCAACCCCAAACTGGCAGAAGCGATGGATCCCCAGCAGCGCATTTTTCTGGAGATCAGCAGGGATGTACTTGAAAAATCAGGACACCTGCCATCGGTATATGACGGATTGATCGGTGTATTTGCAGGATCAGGAAATAACAGTTATTACCAGCAAAATGTATCCGGTAATGCCGAACTGATCAGCCAGGTAGGCAGTTTCCAGGTAATGACTGTAAATGAAAAAGATTATATTTCTTCACGAACAGCATACGAACTTAACCTGAAAGGACCGGCAGTCAGTGTTTTCTCCGCCTGTTCAACATCTCTGCTTGCTGTTTCACAGGCTGTAGAAAGTCTGCGTAAAAACCAGTGCGATGTGGCTATTGCTGGCGGGGCGAGTGTGACTTCGCCGGTTAAAAGCGGCCATATCTATCAGGAAGGTGCGATGCTGAGTAAAGACGGACATTGCAGATCATTCGATGAAAATTCTACCGGGACGGTTTTCAGTGATGGTGCCGGAGTTGTACTTTTAAAGACATTGGCTGCTGCAAAAAAAGATGGAGATACCATTTACGGCATCATCAAAGGTACCGGCGTAAATAACGATGGTGGCAGTAAGGGCAGTTTTACTGCTCCTAGTACAGAGGGACAGGCTGCAGCAATTGCAATGGCCATCAATGAGGCTGCAGTAGACCCGGCAACAATTTCTTATGTGGAGGCACATGGTACAGGAACGCCTCTTGGTGATCCCATTGAGATTGAAGGCCTTAGACAGGCTTTTGGCGAACAGCCGGTTCAGCAATACTGTGCCATCGGTTCAATAAAAAGCAATATGGGGCATATGACGGCTGCTGCGGGTGTGGCAGGCCTTATTAAAACAACGCTGGCGCTGTATCATAAAGAGATCCCGCCTTCGATTAACTTCGATAAGCCCAATCCGAATATTGATTTCTCCTCCTCTCCGTTTTACGTCAACCAGCGGCTAAAGCCATGGGATACGGAACAGGTGAGAAGAGCCGGTGTCAGTTCATTTGGTGTCGGTGGCACCAATGTCCATGTTGTTGTTGAAGAATATGCACATCCGGAACCATCGAACAGCGATCCGGGCAAAGCAAAAAATATTTTCAGCTGGTCTGCTAAATCTGCAGAGAGCCTGCAGGCTTACCAGGAGCACTTAAAAGAATTTATAAAGTCGCATTCAACGCTTAACTTGGCAGATACAGCATATACGCTGCAAACGACAAGGACGGACTTCAACCACCGCAGCTTTGTTGTTGCAGGGACAAACGAGGAACTGGAAAGCGCATTGGCACAAACGGCAGTATCAGTTGCCCGGCTTAAACATCTTCCGGGAGAAACGGTTTTTATGTTTCCCGGACAGGGTGCACAGTACCTGCATATGGGTGCCGAACTGTATCAGCATGAAGAAGTCTTCAGGGCTGCAGTTGATGAATGCGCCGGTATTTTATCAGGCTATCTCGATAAAGATATCCGAAACGTGATTTATCCTGAACCAGGTAACCTGCAGGCAGAGATAGATATCAGCAATACGAAGTATACGCAACCGGCCCTCTTCGTTGTGTCCTATGCCCTGGCCAGATTATGGATGAGCCGGGGAATACAGCCCTCTATACTTTGCGGTCACAGTATAGGCGAATATGTAGCTGCACATTTATCAGGGATCTTCTCCCTGGAGGATGGGCTCAGGTTAATTGCCACCCGGGGAGATCTGGTAAGCAGGCTACCAAAAGGAAGCATGCTCAGCGTACGCGCAGCATTTGAACAGGTGGAAGAGCTTCTTCCTGCAGCATTGTCTGTCGCCGCTGTGAACAGTCCGAAATTATGTGTAGTTGCAGGAAGGGATCAAGATATCGCCGCTTTTCAGCAGCAACTGGATGAAAAACAGATATTACACAAAAAACTGCTGACAAGCCATGCCTTTCATTCATGGATGATGGACCCTGTAATACCGGAATTTACAGCGCTGGTCAGACAGGTTAAATTAAATAAACCCCGGAAGCCAATCGTATCTACGGTAACCGGTAATTTCCTTACGGATGCAGAGGCACAGGATCCTGCTTACTGGGCAAACCACCTCAGGAAGACAGTACTTTTTTCTCCTGCAATAGCTACCCTGCTGGAAATGGATAACCCCATACTCATTGAGACCGGCCCGGGAAATACCTGCACTACTTTGGCCTGGCAGCATGGAAGTAAAACCAGTTTCAATGCCATTGCCAGTCTGGATAAAAAAGAAGCTTCGGGTGCCATTGATTCCATTTTAACTGCATTTGGAAAAGCCTGGCAGCTGGGATTAAACCCTGACTGGGCATCATTTTATACCGGTCAGCAGAGAAGAAGAACTGATCTTCCAACCTATAGCTATCACAAAAAAAGGTTTTGGGCAAACCCGAAACCACAGCAATTCAACATTAACCAACCTGCTACAGAAACCTTAACTGTTATGAGGAAAAACACATTAATAGAACGAATAAAATATATTCTGGAAAATGCTTCCGGAATTGAGATGGATGGTGTTACTCCTGAAATGAGCTTTATAGAAATCGGAATGGATTCACTGCTGCTGACTCAGGTAGCACTGATGCTCAAAAAAGAATTTGCACTGCCGATCACTTTCAGACAATTGAATGAAGAGTATTCAACTATTGATACGCTCGCGGCATTCATTGATCAAAGCCTGCCGAAAGAAACTGCCCCGGCTCCTGCAGCAGCCCCGCCAGCATATGCGCCACCGGTGGCTACTGCTTCTCCCGTAAATGGCAGCTTTGCCCCGGCTGATTCGGCACTCGGACTGATCGCACAACAACTGCAGCTCCTGTCTAAACAGGTAGAATTAATGCAATCCCCACCTGCACAAACTTATGCAGACCATGTTGCTCCCCTCCCGGTTGCCGCAGCGAAGGCTGCAAAACCTGAACTTACGTTATCAGAACTTTCAGCCGAAGAACTGACAGAGCTTAAAAAACCATTCGGCGCGATCGCACGGGTAGAAAAACAAGCTTCGGCACTCAGCCCTGTGCAAAGGGATTTTCTGGAAAAATTAACTTTACGGTATAATCAAAGGACAGCCGGAAGTAAAGCCTCTACACAAAAGAACAGGGCGCATATGGCAGATCCGAGAGTAGTCTCCGGATTTAAACCGTATACTAAAGAGATCGTTTATTCGATTGTCACCAATAAATCCCTCGGAAGCCACTTGTGGGATATCGACGGGAATGAATATATAGACGCTTTAAATGGATTTGGTTCCAATTTACTCGGCTATCAGCATCCGGCATTAAAAACTGCTGTACTGGACCAGGTTGAAAAAGGATATGAAATTGGCCCGCAGCATGAGCTGGCCGGCGAGGTAAGTAAGCTCATTTGTGAATTTACCGGCTTTGACCGTGCTGCACTATGCAATACAGGCTCGGAAGCTGTCCTGGGTGCCATGAGAATTGCCAGAACGGTAACCGGCCGTTCGCTGATCGTTGCCTTCTCCGGATCCTATCACGGCATCAATGATGAGGTGATCATCAGGGGAACAAAAAAACTGAAAAGCTTCCCGGCAGCCCCCGGCATCATGCCGGAGGTGGTCCAAAACATGCTGATCCTGGATTACGGAACAGATGAAAGTCTGCAGATCATCAGGGAAAGGGCCGATGAACTGGCCGCTGTACTGGTAGAGCCCGTACAAAGCAGGAGACCGGAATTTCAGCCTGTGGCTTTCTTAAAAGAAATACGGGAGATCACTTTAAAATCTGAAACGGTTCTGATATTTGATGAGGTAATTACCGGTTTCCGTGCCCATCAGGGAGGTACCCAGGCTATGTTTGGCGTTAAGGCCGACATTGGCACGTATGGAAAGGTAATTGGCGGAGGCATGCCTATAGGGGCCATTGCCGGAAAGAAACAATTTATGGATGCCCTGGACGGGGGATACTGGCAATACGGGGATGATTCTATTCCTGAGATCGGTGTCACTTACTTCGCGGGTACCTTTGTCAGACATCCACTGGCACTGGCGGCAGGTAAAGCAACTCTGGAATATCTCAAAGAAAAAGGAACTGAATTACAAACCATCTTAAATCATAATACCGCGTTTCTGGCCGACTTATTGAATAGTACTATCAATGAGTTTCAGCTTCCTATGTACGCTGCCTACTTCGGCTCTTTATGGAAAATCAAGTTCAAAGAAGAATATCCTTATAGCGAACTCTTGTTTACGCTGATGCGTGAAAAGGGCATTCACATCTGGGATGGTTTTCCATGTTTCCTCACTGAGTCACATACACTGGACGAAATTGAGCTGATCGCAGCTAAATTCAGGGAAAGTGTAATTGAATTGATGAGTGTGGATTTAATTCCCCTGAGTGACCCGGCTTCTCCCAAAAAAGAGGATGGCATTCATCCTCCCGTTGAAGGAGCAAAATTAGGCAGGGATCAGGCGGGAAATCCGGCCTGGTTCATAGCGGACCCTGACAACCCAAGTAAATACCTCCAGGTGGAGTCAAAGATTTAAAAAATGGTAGACATTAACGATAATTTAATATTTAAGCAGGTAGACTTCGACCCTTTTGCACAGGGAGAGATCATCAATGCAGCAACAGCCACAGAACCACAAAGGGAAATCTGGACCTCATGTATGCTGGGTGGGAAAGATGCAAGCAGAGGATATAATGAATCGGTGTCCTTAAGACTGAAAGGAAAAATCAAGATCAGCTTTCTGCAGCAGGCTATTGAAAAGCTGGTCATCAGGCACGAAGCATTGAGGTCTGCATTCAGCCTGGATGGATCTACTATTATTATTCACGACACCGTGAAGGATTATCTTACCTGTACTGACATTTCTGCGCTATCCCCTACTGAACAGGAACTTGAAATAAAGAAATATATTCTGGATGATGCCCTTCACCTGTTTGATCTGTTCAATGGGCCCTTGTTTAAAGTTGGTATTCACCGGCTTTCAGATGAAGAATGCCATTTCACTTTTACAGGCCATCATATTATATGTGATGGTTGGTCTTTGGGGATAATTCTTCAGGATATCAGTAAATTCTATTCGGCGTCGGTTAAAAATAAAAGTGCAGATCTTCCTGAAGCAACCCGGCTTACCACATTCGCAAAGGAACAGCTTGAATTTGCAGAAAGTAAGGAACACGAAACCATTGAACGCTATTGGTTAAATCAATACCAGAAAGACATTCCTGTTTTAGACCTGCCCACAGATCGTCCCCGTCCTGCAAAGCGAACGTTCAAAAGTAAAAGACTGGATTTCCAGCTTGATCAGGATCTTGTACAGAGTCTAAAAGAAACGGGTAAAGCTGAAGGAACCAGCCTGGTACTCACCTTGCTGTCATCATTTGAGCTTTTCCTGCATATCGTTACCGGACAAAAGGATATTGTGGTTGGTTTACCAGCTTCGGGCCAGTCCATAACAGGACATTACAACCTCGTAGGGCACTGCGTAAATTTACTGCCCCTGAGGAGTTATCCCAACAGGAACTACAGCTTTAAAGAATACCTCAAATTAAGAAAGCCCGCTATGCTGGATGCGTTTGATCATCAGCAGCTTACCTGGGGCAATTTATTGAGAAAACTTAAAATTGCGAGAGACCCTTCCAGAATTCCACTGGTTCCGGTGGTCTTCAACGTGGATATGGGAATGGATGACGGAGTAACATTTGAAGGACTTGAATATAAACTGATCAGTAACCCCAGGGAATATGAAAGTTTTGAATTATTCATCAATGCAAGCGGCTCTGAAAAATCCCTCACCATGGAGTGGTCTTTCAACACTCAATTATTTGAAGACTATACGATCCGGCAGATGATGGAAGGCTTCGAACAAATCCTCCGGTTCGTCGTTAAACATCCGGAGGAGAAAGTCGGAGATCTTTTGCTGTCAGGCTCGGCCAACTATCTGGCGCAGCCTGTTTTTAAAAGGACCACAACTGTCTCACGCAGAAAAGAGGTGAACAGTCCGCTGGAGGCCGCTGAATTAAACGGAGTAACGGTTCAGCAGCTGTTTGAACAGGCAGTCCAGACCTTTCAGGATAAGCCGGCCATCAGTTTCAAAGACGAGTCCATCAGTTATAGTAACCTGGACATCAGGGCAGACAACCTTAGCAGGGCAATTTTACACCATGCAGCCAATGAGGAAATTATTGGTATCAGTACTACCAGGGGATTAAATATGGTAGTTGGTGTGCTTGCTATCTTAAAAGCCGGCAAAGCTTACCTCCCTCTTGATCCTACCTATCCGGAAGAGAGATTAAACCAGATCATACAGGATTCAAAGCTGAATTTTTGCATTGCCGGTAACGTGGAGAACAAGTTTTTTGACAAACTGGGTCTGGAAGCCATAGATTTTGACCGTACTTATAGTCTTCCTGCACAAACGCTGACCTTTGAAAATCCAAATGCGTATGTTTTGTATACCTCCGGATCAACAGGAAGGCCAAAAGGTGTGTATCTCACACAACGTGCACTGGTGAACCTGATCTTATGGCAAAATGCCAATTCCGTTGCCACCCAGGAAAGTAAAACGCTGCAGTTCGCACCGCTGACGTTTGATGTATCTTTTCAGGAGATATTTGCCACCCTGACAAGTGGCGGCATGCTGATACTGATTGACGATGTCATGCGCCTGAACCCGGACAACCTGCTGGATAAGATTGAACGTAATCAAATTAACAGGATCTATCTGCCTTTTGTGGCACTCCAGTTCCTCGCAGAAACAGCAGTGAGCATGGGGAAATACCCATCAGCATTGAAAGAGGTAATGACGGCAGGCGAGCAACTCAAGATCACTCCCCAGATTCAAAATTTCTTCAAAGCTATGCCCGGCTGTATTTTATACAACCAGTACGGGCCAACGGAATGCCATGTGGTCACTCAGCTGAAATTAGATGGAGATGCACTCCGCTGGCCGGCTTTACCCAATATCGGAAAACCTATAAACAACACAGAAATCTATATAACTGACGAAAGTCTCAGCATATTGGATGATGGTGAGGCGGGTGAACTATGTATCGCCGGTGCAAGCCTTGCTTCAGGTTATCTGAATAAATCGACCCTGACCAAAGAAAAATTTGTAGCTATAAATCTGCCGAACGGAGATCAGACACGTATTTACCGGACAGGGGATCTTGCCAGGATTTTAACTGATGGCAACATCGAGTTTATTGGCCGTAATGACGACCAGGTGAAAATCAGGGGATACAGAATTGAGATCGGCGAAATTGAAGTCATGCTGAACCGTGTACCCGGAATTGCACAGGCAGTAGTAACAGCCAAAGAAGACCATAACGGGCAGAAAAGGCTGATCGCTTATCTATCCTCCTCCACCGGGGTACAGGATACAAGTTATGTAAGAACTGAAATACAACATTTGCTGCCTGTATATATGGTTCCTTCGGTATTTGTCTGGCTAACGGAATTTCCCCGTACCAGCAGCGGAAAAATAGATAAGAAGGCATTGCCGGCACCAGACCAGCTGCATGCTGGTGACCAGACAACTTATATGGCACCTCAGACAGAAACAGAAAGAAAAATTGTAAAAATATGGGAAGAACTGCTGAATTTAAAGAATATAGGGATTGATGATAATTTCTTTGAATTAGGTGGTCATTCACTGATCGCCATACAGTTTATGATCCAGATCGAGAAAGCAAATAGTCATGGCCTGCCCCTGGCGACGTTATTTGAGTATCCTACGATCAGATCTTTAGCAAGACTTTTTGACGGGCAAAACAGGCCAACCACTTATACCTCACTGGTACCGATAAAACCCACCGGATCTAAAACTCCTATCTATATTGTTCATGGAGGAGGTTACAACGTATTGAACTTTAGCGGAATAGGTCTTCACGTAGATACTGAGCAACCTGTATTTGGTATTCAGGCCCAGGGACTTGACGGGATAGAGGAGCCAATGGATAATATGGAGGATATTGCCAAATATTACATCGAGAGTATTCTGGCACAAAACCCAACTGGACCTTATGCTTTAGCGGGTTATTCCTTCGGTGGATACGTGGTGATAGAAATGGCCCGGCAGTTGAGGTTAATGGGGCATGAAATCAAGCTATTGGCGATTTTTGATACCAACGCAAAAAATCTCGACTTCCATGGCTCTGGCATGGATGTCTATATAGAGAAAATAAAAAAGCAACTCCCGAAATTCTGGTGGATCATCAAATCATTCGTCAGAAATCCTAAAAAGACATTTGAATACCAAAAGTTTCTGTTCACAAAAAAAATTAACGCTGTTCTGGGAAATACTGAAGTTGATGTAAAACAACAGGGGGCGGTATATGAGATCATGAGAAGAATTGATGCCAAGTATGAAATAGCATACCAGGGTTATAAACTGGCCCCTTTTGACGAGAAAATTCATCTATTCAGGGCTACAGACAATATTTATTTTGTAGAAGATTATAAATATCTAGGATGGCAGAAATATGCAAAGAAGGGAGTAGAAGTTTACGACGTTCCCGGAGACCATAAAACGATGCTGCTTTCGCCATATGACAAAGCTTTTGCAAGAAAACTGCAGGAGGTATTGGACAAAGTATGATCTTTAGGTTTTAATGTTAAAAGACATGGCTAATTACTTATTCTGTCGAAATATTGATCAGCTCTCATTGATTGGATCATCTGCTGTAAAACAACATCCTGATCCGATTAATATCTGGAGTATATCCGTCGAAAATCAGCTCCGGCATATCACCAGGCTGGAGGGCGTCCTCACACCGGAAGAAAAAGCGCAGGCCGCACGCTACCATCAAAAAAAAGACATGCTGCAGTTTATCGTGACAAGAGCTGCGCTGAGATTTCTGCTTGCCGAGGTGATCTCCTGCCGGCCGGAAGAAGTTAATATCATTACTGCTGCTGGCCACCATAAACCACAGCTTTCAGGGAAGACCGGTATATATTTTAATATCTCTCATTCCAATCAACGTGCTGTAATCGCCATCGGAACCGGGGAAATCGGGATAGACCTGGAATATGTTCAGCCGGATTTCGAATATCTTTCTGTGGCTGAATTTGCTTTTTCCGCGATGGAATCGGATAGCCTGCTCAGGCATGAAAATCCCCTTAAAGAGTTTTTTAGGTTATGGACAAGGAAAGAAGCATTTCTGAAAGGGCTGGGTACAGGCCTGATCAACGACCTGAAGTTGATCAATTGTCTTGACAATGAAAATATTATTCCTGCACATGTTGCAGGAGTAAAGGCCGACTGGGCAGTGACTACAGTAGAACTAATTCCGGATTACCTGATGAGCATTGCCCATGAGCAGCTTCCGGCCGTTAAGCAGATAAATTTGAATACGGATGAAGATCTCTTCACCCGCTCTTACAAATCAGACTTTTCTTTTTGATTTCTCCCAGGCAGCACTTTGATTCTTTTTATAATACCTGATGATCCCCGCAAGCACTGCATAGTTCATCACGCAAAAGTAGTAAGGAATAAAAAGTGCCTTCACCCGGATATTCCTGCTTTCGAAGTACAAGCCCGTTAAGCTTAACAAATAAAATAAAACCTGTAAAACGAACAGCACCTGATAAAAGAAAATGCCGGTATTTAAAGCGATTACGGCATTCAGAATAAACACCAGGAACAAGAGAAAAGGTGTGATTGTCCAGCGCAATACCCTGTGGCTAATATATTGAAAGGTAAAAACAGGGTTGTGAAAAGGATTAGCAGCTTTTTTTAAGCGCAGAATGGATTGTATTCCCCCGGCTGCTATCCTGATTTTTCTTTTGAGCTCTTCTTTTACATCCGCCGAAGCAGTTTCCATTGCGTAGGCACCGGGCTCGTAAGCAATAATAAACCCGTTTTCGGCGATACGCATGGCAATCATGTGGTCATCTATGATGGTGTCACTTTCTACCGGCTGATAAAGTGAGGTGCGGATACTAAACAACTCTCCCGCAGCACCTACGTTAGAATATAATTCATAATCCCATTTCTTCAATTTCGATTCATATTTCCAGTAGAACCCCTCTCCTGCCGAACTTGCATCTGCCGTCTCTTCAACCAATATTCTTTTCTCTCCGGCAACAGCTCCTACTTTTGGATTTTGATAATGTTTGACCAATTCGAGGATGGCATCCGCATTTAAAAATGTGTTTGCATCTGTAAACACGGTAATTTCACCCTTTATGAAAGGAATCGCCCGTTTAATTGCCGCCATCTTCCCTGCCCTTACATCCTGGTGCAATAAGGTGATATCATCAAATCCGCTGATCCTTTCTGCGGTGCTATCCGATGACCCGTCGGTAATAAAAATCACCTGGATCTTATCTTTCGGATAGTTAAGCAATAGTGTATTTTCTATTTTATCTTCAATGATATCTTCTTCATTATAAGCAGCGATCAGCACCGTAACGGTGGGCAGTAACGCTTCAGTTTTAAATGCAAAAGGCTTTTTAAACGCGCTTTTGATCTTTACCAAAAGATAAAGCACAAAACCATAGCCAACAAATGTGTAAACGATCAGGAATATACTGACCCAGAAAATTATAACCATTAATACTTAAATTTTAAAACCAAGTGTAGTACTGTCTTTTGAATTATTGAGATTCCAGCTTATCCCAAGAAATACCCATTTAATGAGATCTCTTCTTCCCTTCTTCAGGTACACCAATACTTGTTTTGGGCAGGCAAGGCCGATATAGTATATACTAAACAGTATGGTATTCAGTAAACCTGTATTCCTCCGGATAAATAACATCCTGTTCCTTGTCATGAAATATGTTTTTATTTTGCTTTCCTTTCCTACACTCATAGATTCTTTATGAAAGATATGGGTTTTCCCGGTGAACCAGATCTTTTTACCTGCTCTTCTAAACTTTTCACACCAGTCGAGCTCTTCATAATACAGAAAAAACTGGTCTTCCATCAAACCAACAGTGTCCAGGTCTGCCCTCCGGCACATCATTGCCGCACCATGGCAAAATGCGGTTTCCCTGCTTTGGCCGTCATATTGACCTTCATTCAGTTCCATCCCCCCGATTACACTGTTCCTGCAGGTGAGGTAATTCATTTCAGAAAAACCGGCATACTGGATCACTTCCGGGGCATCGTAGTAAAGCAACAACGGAGATATTAGGCCTATATCGGGATTTCTTTCCAGTTCACTGCTGAGTTCAGAGATCAGATTAGCAGTGATCTCCGTGTCGTTATTTAACAAAAGCAGGTAATCGCCGGTAGCTTTCTTTATTCCAAGGTTATTTCCGCCGGCAAAACCAAGATTCTTTTCAGAGCGGATATAGATGAGTTCGGGATAGGCCGCTAAAAAATCAGCATAATGATCTTCTGCACTCCCATTGTCGACTAAAATGAGCTCAACTTCAGTAGGATTGGTATGAAGCTGAATGGATTTGAGGAAATCAACCGTTACTGCTGGCTGATTAAAATTAACACTAATAATTGAGGTGCGCTTCATCTGAAGTAAAAGTAATTAATTTCATCTGTTTATTTTATTGTTTTTGCACTTGTTAGATGGAGCTTTTGATGAATGCAGGTTACATCAGAATATGTTTATTTTTATAGCTGAAGATGCCTGTCAGAATTTATTCCCTTCAGTTGTATACATATCTGGCTGAAATTTAATATTAATACCTATAATTACATTTTAGCAGCCAAATTATGTTTGTATAATCTACATTTGCATAGCAAACTCCGAATCTTCTTCTAACCATGTTTCCATAACAACCCCACAGATTCCTGA
Source organism: Pedobacter hartonius (assembly GCF_900107535.1). Taxonomy (GTDB): domain Bacteria; phylum Bacteroidota; class Bacteroidia; order Sphingobacteriales; family Sphingobacteriaceae; genus Pedobacter; species Pedobacter hartonius. Next base: position 93,316 of record NZ_FNRA01000010.1, read on the forward strand.
TCTCATAGACAACACCGATTAACGTATGCCACATATAATTAATATTCAAACTTTTAAAGAAAGCAGGGGAATACTCACTGTTCTTGACAGCATTGTTCCGTTTGAGATCAAACGCTTGTTTTATATTTATTCCGTAGATGACAGCGATCGTGGCGGCCATCGCCATCATCAAACGCACCAGGCAGCAATCTGCATACAGGGTTCATGTAAAATCACAAACAATAACAGTAAAGTAACCGAACTTTTCCACCTGGACAGCCCGGAAAAATGCCTGATATTACTGCCTGAAGACTGGCATGTGATGCATGACTTCTCGGCTGATGCGATACTTCTTGTATTGGCTTCTACGGCATTTGATCCTAAAGACTATATTTACGAGCCTTATGATACCATATGAGAACTTAAAAATATTAAACCGTCCGTTTGAGGAAAAACTGAAAAATAAGTTTTCGGATTTCCTTGAGAAGGGATGGTATATTCTGGGTAATGAGGTTGCCGAATTTGAGAAGGAATTTGCTGCCTATCACCAGGAGCAATATGCCGTGGGCGTGGCAAATGGTCTGGATGCACTTATTCTCTCACTAAAATGCTGTGGCTTCAAAAGTGGTGCCCAAGTTATTGTGCCCTCCAATACTTATATAGCAACCATTCTGGCCATTATACATTGTGATCTGATACCGGTTCTTGTTGAACCCGATGCCCGCACCTATAATATTGATCCTTTAGCAATTCCGGCCGCCATCACTGATAGAACAGTTGCAGTTATGGTGGTTCATTTATACGGACAATGCTGCAACATGGACCCTATATTAAAACTTGCCAAAATTCATCAGCTTAAAGTAATAGAAGATTGCGCTCAGGCACATGGAGCAAAATACAAAAATAAACTCGCAGGAACATTCGGAGATTTCGGGGCATTTAGCTTTTATCCGACAAAAAATCTCGGTGCCCTGGGTGACGCAGGTGCGATAATCTGTAAGTCTGAAGAGGATCAGCAAAGGCTCAGACAGCTTAGAAATTACGGCTCTGAAAAAAAATACCACAATGGTGTTATCGGCTACAATTCCAGGCTCGATGAACTTCAGGCGGCCTTTCTAAGAATCAAGCTTCCCCACCTTGATGAGATCAATACGCACAAAAGAAAACTCGCATCGATCTATGACAGGCATTTAAACGATTCATTCATTAAGCCAAAACAGGAACCCGGTTATGCTAACGTATATCATATTTACAATATATTGCACCCTGAACGGGACAGGCTCAAACAATACCTATCAGAACATGATATCACCACAGAAATACATTACCCCGTGGCACCGCATGACCAGCCGGCCTTAAAAGATCATTTGAAAAACTTCGGTTATCCTGTTTCTGCACATATACATCAGCACACTTTAAGCCTGCCATGCTCATTTGCGCATACGGAAGAGCAAATACATTATATCGCCGGCATTTTGAATAAGTTTTGATCTGGAAAAAATTATACGATGCCTGAAGCTGTGTCAGTGTTATATTTGAAAAGAACACATTACTCTGCTGAGCATCGGCTGTGATGAAAAGCAATATTATTGATAGCACATTCAGATCATGGTTCCCTGATGCCGGACGGCGGATAAATTACAAAAGAGTATGGATTAGGAACAGGACTGGTATAGGGAGAATAGAAACCCAAATAATTAACGGTCTTTCGCTCATCGGTCTTGTTAATAAAAAAATCCGTGGATAACAGAAAATACCTGAGAAGATCCCTGGAACGCTCCGAATGATCGTAATCTAAATCCAGATAATAGGTGGCCTTCCACTTCAGGGTCGATACCATATCATTCTTTCTAATGTTAAAATAATCTTCAACATACTTTTCTACACTTCCCGGTGCCAGCTTAAGATAATGAAATTCCTTTTTTATCAGCTTGATAGCATATTCATTTACTCCGGGAGCCAAGAAATAAAGTGATGGCGGGATCACACATATTCCTGCTCCAACACTGCCGGCCAATCTTAAAAATTGTCTTCTTTCCATTTTAAAACATTTTGTCTGCCGCAAATAATGAGAGCGCAGATAACGTAAGCGTAGGATTGGACGGACCGAAGGTGGTAAAGGCCCCCGCACCCAAAACAAATAAATTACGGTATTGGTGATGGACCATGTGTTTGTCGACTACCCCTTTAGAACGGTCATTACTCATTCTGGTACCGCCGATAATATGACCTTCATGCGAAGCTGCATCTAAGTATCTCAATTCCTCAACAGGCAGGCAGGACAATATCCCCGGTAATTTTTCCTTCATATTTTCTACAGCCTTTAATGTATATGCTGACCTTTCACTAAAATGAATTTCGGGAATAAACTGATCTGACGACGTAGTAATACAGTTTGCATCTGACGGCAGATCTTCAAATATCAGCCTGAAACTGGCCACATTCAAGTGCTTTCCCCGTTCCAGCCTGATATCATACGGTGCATTATTCGCCTCAATTAAACAGGCAGCAAATTCTTTCCTGTGGTCACCGTCATAAAGCATATATCCGTTGGCATTTACCCAGGTGCTTCCTCCCACATTCGTCATATCATCAAGGTAAACCAGCACCTGCATACCAAGCTGCTCCCCAAATCCTTTTCCAGTCAGCGGATTGCTGTCTCCGGACTGCAACAAGATATTAGAATTAAAGAACGGGTTTGCGCCCAAGACCGCCACTTCGGTTTTAATTGCATATTCTTTCCCGTTCTGCCGAAAAAGCACTCTTTTTACTACATCATTTACAATATCCAAATGATGCACCTCAGCTCCGTATAATAATTCTACCTGGGCATCATTGTATACGCCAATGTTTGAGTTTTCAATACTGAACTTTGCATCAACAGGACAAGTTTCACAGGTACTGAATGCCATGCAGCCATTTCTGTGAGCTGTAGCCCTGCTTGCCCGCGCACCAGGCTGGCTGATCCAGTTGCTGCCATATTTCCTGTGTAGGATCTTGTCCACTAATGTAGAGGCATGCGGTGGTAAAGGATACCTTCCTTTTCGGGGGAAAGGTGTGTTTTCAGGGCCGGAAACCGACATGAGATCCTCTGCCTCATAATAATAAGGATCCAGATCATAGTAAGACAATGGCCAGTCTTCAGCAATACCATAACGAGACTTCATTTTGAAATCATTGGGCATAAAACGTGGTGTACATCCCCACCAACAGTTTGAAGATCCCCCGTAACCTGTTGAAAATGGCCACTCCTTACTTTTATTTTTATTTAATATCTGATCTTCCCATGGCATATCATATTTCTGATATGGAGTAGTTTCCCCTTTTTTAACCTTAAGGCGTTCCGCATGTGGATAAAAATGGCCTTTTTCCAATACCAATATCTTTTTACCCCCCTTTATCTTGGACAAATACTTTTTCAGAAAAAAACTGGACGCGGGTCCAGTGCCTATCACTACTAAATCATAATGATTATATTTCATACAATTCGTTTAAAAAGGAATAATTAAATAGTCCTAATAATTATTTGCATTTTTCAGGAACCAATACAGCCAGGGTATCTTCACAAACATGAGTACACAAAGCAACATTGTAAATAAAATCAGGTAAAGCATAAACCACTTTCTGGTATACAATTTTTCGGACCCTTGTACAGGTGAGTCTTTTAATAAACCAATTCTAAGATACCACGAAAATAATAATGCAAAAAAAGGAAAACTCACCAGGAGTTCAATTCTGTCCTTTATTAAAAATATGCCCAAAAAGAATGCCGAGGTAATTGCATAAAAGAACATAGACACCAATAGACTATTTTCAGTATAAAATTTAAATGACCGCCGGTATTGCCCTGCAACAGCAGAATCTCCTATTAACCGATATTCTGCAAATCTCTTCGTAGCCATTAAAAATGCACCTCCCATCCAATATGCAATAATGATACTTACAGGTGGAAAGGTATTGATCCAATCGAGATCCCACTTACTTCCCGGAATTCCAAGTGCAGGGGTAAAAATGAACCAGCCCGCGGCAAACCTGATAGGATTATTTATAGATTCACTTAAAACATCAAGGAACACCCTGTCCTTGCTTCTAAATGGTTTTACGTTATAAATAACACCCATGATCAGCAACAGCAGCGCCATAGAAAAAAATTTCGCAGAAACAGCATAAGCCAGTCCCAGTCCCGATATCCCAAGCACTGCATATTCACTATAAACGATAGCGGGATTCATTATAGTCACTACAGAAGATCTTTTATTTTTTAAGGGATGATACTTATCAAAGCCCTTATCAAGGTATTCATTGATCACATAATTTGCAGATGCAACTAAACATATACTGATTATTCCGATGAGAATTTTAAGTGCCAAACCGGCTGTAAAAGGAGTCTGAAATATGGACAGGGCAAAAAGCATTCCCGGAAACATAAAAACATTTTTCACCCAGTTATCCGGTCTTGCTATGGCAATATATTCACGAAGTTTTGCAGGTTGCAATACAACTTTGGAAACGTCTCCAGCGACCAATGGATCTACAGAAATTTTATCAATCATTAACCTGCAATTTAATTCACGGAATACCCATTTCAATGATTAACAACAATCTGTTTATGCCTGGATATTGGGTCTAAAGCTTTTAAAAACCATATCTGGTTTAAAATTCACGAAGGTAAAAATATCATTTTTTTGCGATATTGCGTCAATTACTATACATAATGACAAATTTGAAAGAGACCTATAGCGAAAAAGATCAATACCATAATAGATTGATTTTCTGCATCGTGTTATTGGGGCTGTTATTTCGGTTATTCCACTATTTTTATGACCGCTCGCTATGGATGGATGAAATATACCTGTCTTCAAGCTTCAGTCATATGAGCTACAAAGATATTGCAGCAAAGATCCTGGATTATGGACAGAAGGCACCCCTTGGATTTCTATGGCTTGTAAAACTCTCGGTAAGCATTTTCGGGTATAACAGTATGTCATTGAGACTTGTACCCTTAATCGCAGGGATACTCTCTCTTTTTTATTTTGGAAGCGTATGCAGGTATTTTTTAAAGCCCCGGGCGCGCGTCGTTGCCCTGATTATTTTCGCCTTTGCTCCGGCACTGATTTACCACAGTGTGGAAATCAAACAATATTCCACAGAGTGTCTGGCAACAGTGATTGCTTTATATCTTTTTAGCCGTTATCAGGCAAATCAAACATGGAGAGCAATGGTTTGCTGGGGATTTCTGGGTGCAATATTAATATGGTTCTCCTTTTCGGTGATTTTTATATTGGCTGGAATGGCAGTAGGAATCAGTCTGTCCTTTGCGATAAAAAAGGATTGGAAAGCTTTTTTTATGACCTCGGTTCCATTCTGCATGTGGCTGCTCAGCTTTATAGTAAATTACCTTGTCTTTACTCATAAACATGCAGAATCCGAATGGGTAGTCTATTTTTTCAAAGTATATGATAATTTCATGCCTTTTCCGCCGCATTCCATTCAGCAGATTAAATGGTTCAGCAGAAACTTTTATGATATGATGGATTACCCTTTAGGTATGGTCTGGAATTTTAAAGACTTCACAAATAGTACTATCGTTAAAATTATTACTGTCCCGATTGTAGCCATTGTTTTACTATTTACTGGTATATACTCCTTATTTAGGATCAATAAAAGGGATTTTTGCGTACTCCTGTTTCCAGTTGCATTGATGCTTATTGCTTCCGGCCTGTACCTGTATCCGCTATTAGAAAGATTCTGGGTGTTCATTGCTCCAATTTTTATAATTTTCATTGCAAATGGATTTGATTATTACCAGATAAAATTGAAATCTAAAACTATAGTATGGATTCTCTTTATTTTGGTGACCGTTATTCCTGTGATTCAATCAATCTACTTTGTTATAAGACCCCACAAATTTTATAAACATAAAAAATCTTATGAAAAAGAAGCGCTGATCTATATCAATGACAATTTCAGGGAGGATGATGCTGTATACAACTATTGGAATAATGCCCCTGGTTATCGTGTTTACCGCCACATGCTCCATTTTAAATATAATGCCATTCAGGGACATGACTTCAGGAAAAATTCCGGCAGCCTGCAGGATTACAATCAGAATTTAAAAATAGATTTCAAAAAGTTCTCCGGAAAACAAAGAGTGTGGCTGATCTATAATACACAATTTTTAACAGATATAGGTGACCTTATAGATGATCCTAGGTGGTATTATAAGGAACAGGTTACCCCTGCCGGCAATTTGATCAGCCAGTTTAATCAGCTTGGAAAGCCAATAAAAAAGATGCAGCTAAAAGACGTAACCGTATATTTATATGAACTCGGTACAACCCGGTAACTATATCGGGCTTATTTATTTTCTGATTTTAACATTAAAGAATTTTAGCAGAAAATATTGAACCACCTTTTTGGCACTATAGTTAAAATTTCTCTGGGAAACAGCAATTTCTAATTGTTCGTAAATTAAATCGGATTCAATTAAACTCTGCAATTTCCTCGTAACGGAGCGCATATATCCTGCTTTTCTAAGTTTATCCGGCATATCCTGGCTGAATATTTTCTGTATGATGCGATCTACCAGTATCTTTTGCCGTGCGCCCCAGTAATGAAATATGAAATTTTCCGCAGGCCTTATATGAGTTGTCCGCTGAAGGATCAGCGAAAAAGCCATTTGCTCACTGATAAACCATTCTGAGTTTGCATAAAATACATCGGTCAGTGTAAATACGTCGGTCATATAATCAGCGAATTGCGGATTTAAACCGACCACTCCTGAATTCCAGCTGTAATCATGTTTACTGAACACCATTGGCTGATCCTGAATGTAAAACTCCCTGTCTGTTATATATTTGATAAAGTCCGCCGGATACTGGTCCTGACCAAACAATCTAAATAGCGCAATTCCCTCTTCCAAACTATATTCACGCTTGTGCAACAGGCTAACTCCTTCGTCGAGCCCATCCAGTATTGGCTTCGGATCCTTCATAAAAAAAGTATCTGAATCAATAAAGACCAGGCCTTCTTCAGGGAAATTCCGGAAAGTCATGTCTATCACTGCAACTTTCCTTCTGTGAATAAAATTAGTTCCTGCGAGCATATCTTCTAATAAAGCAGGGCTTAACGGAAAAAATTCAATATCAAAGTCACCTAAGTAGGTTTCGAAAAATTCCGGATTGTCGGTATAAATTATTATCCGTACAGTCTTTATCCGGTCTTCCATCCAGGCAGAAAAACTTAATATACAATAAATAGCTCTAAAATACTCTGTGGAGTTGCCATAAGAAAGAAATACTATATTTTTAGTAACCACGTTATCAACGATTTAAAAGGGATGGCAAAATAGTTCAAATAAATGTTTATACTCTTTCATCTATATGAAGTCTAAGTTATTAGGAAAATTTTGAAAGAAATAGTACCTTCGGTTACAATTTTATAAAAATTATACCTGTTCATAATCGTAAGACAAATTTATATTTTTACATTACAAAAAATTAGAATCCACTATCTTTCTCATCTTCTCTATTCTTATATATGCGCATTGCACACATCATTCTTACGCATAAAAACCATGCCCAGTTAGCCCGGTTAATTGAAAGACTGCGGCATCCCCAATCTGATTTTTATATACATGTTGACGCCAAAGTGCCATCAGATGACCTGAAGGAATTACAAGGATTACCTAATGTAATATTCATCAAAAACCGGATCGAATGCAACTGGGGAGGATTTACGATTTTGAAGGCTATTTTCAACTCCATAACAGAAGTATTTGCTAGTGGGATTAAGTATGATTTCATCAATTTGTTAAGCGGACAGGACTACCCGATTACCTCCCCACAGCATATCTATGATTTTCTGAATCAGCACATGGGAAAGAATTTCATTTCATATGATGCATCCCATAACTCTGAATGGTGGAAAACTGCCACTGACAGGTATGAAAAATATCATTTTACTGATCTCAGTTTCAAAGGCAAATTTTTCGCAGAAAAAGTCCTGAATATGGTGATGCCGGCAAGAAAATTCCCTGAATATACAGAGATGTATGGTGGCAATAAATCAACCTGGTGGACTATATCTGCTGAATGTGCTGCTTATCTGAACGAGAAATTTAACAATAGCCCACAATTGATAGAATTTCTGAAATATTGCTGGGGGACAGATGAGTTCGTCATACCTACATTAATTATGAATTCACCATTTAAAGATCAGGTGGTAAATGACAATCTGCGCTATATTGACTGGTCAGAAGGTAACGCCAATCCGAAGGTATTTGATCTGTCTGAGTTTGAAAATATCCGAAATTCGAAAATGCTTTTTGCAAGAAAGTTTGATCTTTCCCATGATCAGAATATTTTAAATAAAATCGACCAGGAATTACTCACCAGCAACAATTAAAACTTTGGAATTCATCAGATCCATCTTTAAGCAACAGGTCTTTAAATTTATTTTAGTAGGCGGATTTTGTGCATGTATTGAATTTATTACGTTCAATACCTTCATCGATTTTTTCAAAATCGAATATCTAGTCGCCAATGTGATCTCCATAGTGATTGCAGTTGTGATCAATTATGTTCTCTCCAGGGCCTTTGTTTTTGAAAAAAGTAAGCATTCCAAGAGAAATGAATTTTTATCATTCGTACTGTTCTCTGTGCTGGCAATCGTTTTGAACCAACTCATTTTATGGGTCTTTTTCGAAGTGATCAAACTGGATATCCGTTTGTGTAAAGCACTTGCGATCATTATAGTTGCCTTTTTTAATTACCTGACGAAAAAGCATATTGTATTCAAATCATAATTTAGAAAATGAAAACCATTAGTTGTTACAACATTACACCAGCACCCAAATCCGACATGAAAATTAATGTTTTCTACAGGAACGCCCAACCAACTGTTTCAACATAAATATGTGTAGTATTAAGGAATACCATTTTTTTTACTCTTAAAAAAAGTAAATTAGTTTGGTTTAGGTGTTTCAGTCAATCAAATTTTTTCGAAAATATAATTATATTTGTTTATAAATTAATCTCAATCTTGATGGAAAAACTGCGCTCTTATCTTCTTTTAATAAGAATCCCGCAATGGAGTAAAAATCTTTTTATATTCTTACCTGCCTTCTTCGCTTTAAAACTTCTTCAAGCTGATGTGATCTATAGCCTCGGGCTGACCTTTATTGGTTTTTCTTTTTTAGCAAGCGCTGTATATGTATTTAACGATATGCTTGACATTGAGAGCGACAAAATACATCCTACCAAAAGAAACAGGCCATTGGCGAGCGGAAAGGTCACTGTCAAAGAAGGGATTTTCCTGATTGTTCTACTATTGATCCTGGCTTCTGCTGTTTTCATTGTTTTAGGCAATGTCACGGTGATGGTCATCGCGGGGATTTACCTGATACAAAATATTCTGTATACCATTAAACTAAAACATATATCTCTTCTGGATATCATGCTCATTGCTACAGGATTCGTACTCAGGATTCTGATTGGAGGAGAAGCAACAAACACTCATCTTTCCCACTGGATCATTGTAATGACACTGGTACTTGCATTATTCTTAGCCCTGGCCAAACGCAGGGATGATGTTGCGGGTTATGTAGAAACCGGACAGAAAGCCCGTAAAAATATCCAGGGATACAATATGGAATTTCTGAATGTAGCTATTACAATGATGGCCACGGCGGTCGTGGTATGTTATGTAATGTACTGCACGTCCCCTGAGATCGTTTCACATTTTGGCGAAAACACTTACCTCACTTCATTTTTTGTAATTTTAGGCGTATTAAGATATCTGCAGCTCACTTTCGTTTGGCGTATTAGCGGAAGCCCAACAACAGTTCTGTTAGAAAACAGGTTCCTACAGGTCATCCTTTTAGGCTGGATCATCTCCTTTTTTCTGATCATTTATCTGAAGATCTGATATGCAGATGGGGGAAAACAAAGTAAAACTTCTGCTTTCAACGGGCGGATTGCTGGTTATTACCATCGCGATGACGTTACTCGTCTTGACCGCAGGATTTTTCGCAGGCATCAACGTTTCAAAATGGCAGTTTCCACTGTCATTTTTATTAACTGCGGTAGTCTACTTTTACGCTGGTAAATCATACTATCAGACTGTTTCTATATATTTTCAATCTTTATTGAGCGGTATAATAGTCATTGCCGTTTCCATGATTATTGCAGTAAATTTTTATGACGTATCCTATGACGGGCAATCCTATCATATGGAAGAAATCTATCAATTGAAAAACGGATGGAACCCCACCAGAGAACTGCTGCCACCCTCTGTTAATATGGCTTTATACATCAATCATTATTCAAAAGGTGTTGAGATCCCGCAAAGTGCATTATATAGTTTAACTAACCGTATTGAAACAGGTAAGGCAACCAACTTCATATTACTGGCCGCAGCCTTTTGCCTGACCTTGTCACTCTTACTGAATTTCAGTATACTGTCAACTTCAAAATCCGTATTGCTAAGTTTCCTTTCGGTTTTAAATCCGGTAGCCGTAAATCAGCTTTTCAGCACTTATGTGGACGGGCAGATCGCAATTCTGCTTTTATGTTTTTTCGTAACCGCAATATGGGTGATCAGGGATGCAAGCTATTTTAACTTGCTCCTGCTGGCCTCGATTGTCATCATTACCGCAAACATTAAGTTCACCGGACTGGTTTATATCGTGTTATTTGCCGTGGCCTTTCTTGCATGGCTTTTATTTGTAAACTATAACAAGGTTATTTTCCAAAAAGCATTTTATGCCATATTGATATCTGGTTTTGTTGCTGTTTTTGTGGTGGGATACAACCCCTACGTTAAAAATACAATTTCATTTCACCATCCTTTTTATCCGCTGATGGGAGAAAATAAGGTTGATATTATGGGGCATAACTTACCATCCGGTTTTGAAGGCCGCAACGGGGTAAGCAAATTCTTTATTTCACTATTTGCACATACGGACAATGTAATGGTAGGCAATCAAAAACAGATTGAGCTAAAGGTCCCCTTTACATTCAATAAAAATGATATCGTCAGCTCTTATGCAATTGACACCAGAATTGCTGGCTTCGGAGCATTATTCAGCGGGATCATGCTGCTTTCAGTTCTCCTGCTGGTGCTGTTGCTTAAAAAAACCGGTAGTCAGTGGAAAACGATGAAAAGCGGGATATATGCCCTCGGTATTATTATTCTGTCCGTCATCCTCCTGCCCGAATCATGGTGGGCACGATATGTACCCCAGTTGTGGTACTTTCCGCTGATCATCTTATTAATGACAGAACTATATATTAAAGAAAAAATCAAATTTTTGAAAATATTGATGTATCTATGTTTATTGGTGAATGTGAGTTTCACGCTTCTGGTATTCAGGTATAATTTCGCAATGACACGTTTGATCGATACACAAATGCAACAAATGAAAGAAACCGGTCAGACAATTTCCGTACAATGGAACAGTGCGGAAGCGAACCGTATCCGTTTCCAGGAAAACCAGATCCGATACACCAGCCGTGATCTTGAAAAAGCACCAAATACTGAAAAAATAATTTGCTCTGAAGCCAGCTTTGTGATGCCTTCCGGCCCTGCAGATCTTCAGAAACCAACCCAAAAATGATTTAATATATCTCAATGAGTGATAAAAAAGTGCTCGCCGTATTTGACTTTGACGGAACTATTACTAAACGTGACACCTTACCCGTTTTCATAAGATTTGCGGTAACGCTAACCCATCTGTTAACAGGTAGTTTATTTATGGTTCCGTTTGTACTTTTATTCAAATTAAAGGTCATTCCAAACTATAAGGCTAAAGAAAGGCTCTTCAAAACCTTCTTCGCAGGCCTCAGCATTGATAAATTTGATAATTTATCCAGGGATTTTGTCGCAAATATCGAACAGATCGTTAATCCTGTCGCTTTAGAGAAAGTCAGGTGGCACCAGCAAATGGGGCATGAGGTGATTATTATCAGTGCTTCTGTAGAAAACTGGATCAGCCCCTGGGCTAACAAATATGGTATAAAAACAGTTCTGGCGACAGGACTGCAATTAAAGAACGATACCATCACAGGCAATTTTCTTAGCAAGAACTGCCATGGACCTGAAAAAGTAAACCGTTTACTGGAAAAGTATCCGGAAAGGGATAAGTATGTATTATATGCTTATGGAGACAGCAATGGCGACAAGGAGTTATTAGCTCTTGCCGACCACGCTTTCTATCGTTCATTCTAAATACTTTCTTTTTATAAATTGCCGTTCTTTAATTGCTCGAAGGCAAACTGGCTAGCCCTCGCCGTTAAAGCCATATAGGTTAAGGATGGATTCTGACTGGCTGACGAAGTCATACAGCTGCCATCTGTGATAAAGACATTCTTTACCTCATGCATTTGATTAAACTGGTTTAGAACAGAGGTTTTAGGATCACGACCCATCCTTACGGTTCCCATTTCATGAATGGTAGAACCTCCCGGTTTCTTATAGTTAAAGGTATCCACATTCCTGAAACCTGCCTTTTCCAGCATTTCACCGGAGCTGTTCCTGATGTCAGTCATCATATTATGTTCGTTCTCCTTAAAGGAGAAATCAATTCTGATCAGCGGCTGTCCCCATTTATCTTTTTGATCAGGATCAAGCGCAATCTTGTTTTCGTAATACGGCAGGCACTCTCCCCAGCCGGCCATCCATACAGTCCAGGGTCCCGGAGTGGTTAGCTGAGCTTTGAAGTCCGATCCGAATCCGGACAGGCCATTCACTTTATCACTCCACTCCTGCCGTTCACCATGTCCCTGGATATTATAACCTCTTTTAAAATCAAGTTTCTCATTATCATGCAGGTTCCTGAACCGGGGTATCAGGAAGCCACTTGGTCTTCGTCCTTTATAATACTGGTCAGCAAACTGGTCATGGGTACCGGATGCCCCGGCTGACGAATGATGATCCATCAGGTTATGCCCGATCTGTGCACTGCCATTTCCAAAACCATTTGGAAATCTGGATGAAGTAGAATTTAACAGCATACCGGCTGTTGCTACGGTAGACGCATTGACAAACACAATTTTTGAATAAAATTCGTACACCTCGTTGCTGAGTGTATCAATTATCCTCACTCCTTTCGCTTTTCCTTTCTGTTCGTCGTACAGAATTTCGGTAACAATGGAAAATGGCCTTAACGTCAAATTCCCTGTGGCCATTGCTGCAGGAATAGTAGAACTGTTGCTACTGAAATAGCCGCCGAAAGGACAGCCCCTGCTACACAGGTTCCGGTACTGACAGGGCCCGCGGTTATCCCATCCCCTGGTCAGGTTGGCAACACGTGCTATTGTGAGCAACCGGTCGTGATCATTTTTTTTTATAGAATCAGCTAAGTGTTTCTCAATACAGTTCAGTTCCATAGGAGATAAAAATTCCCCATCCGGCAATTGAGATAAATTCTCCTTTTGCCCGCTCACACCTATGAAGGATTCAACATAGCTATACCATGGGGCGATATCCTTATACCTGATTGGCCAGTCAACCGCGATCCCTTCCCTGGCGTTCGCCTCGAAATCAAGATCACTGAACCGGTAACACTGCCTTCCCCATGTCAATGAGCGTCCGCCAACCTGATATCCCCTAAGCCAGTTAAAAGGCTGTTCCTGGATATAGGGATGTTCCATGTCCTCCACGTAAAAGTGTTTATTTGTAGGATTATAGGATGTGCTCTGAACAGGGTTGCGCTTCTGATCTTCCATCGGATTATTATACCCGAATTTGAAATCCCAGGGATTCAGATTTGCTGTTGGGTAATCCTGCAAATGTTTAACATCCCTGCCTCTTTCCAGCAATAAGGTTTTCATTCCTTTCCTGCACAGTTCCATTGCCGCCCATCCGCCGCTTATTCCAGAACCTATAACGATTGCGTCATAGGTAGAAAGTTCTTTAGTTTTGTCGCTTATATACATCATTATTTGGTGGCCCAGGATTTTTGATTCGGTTGCAGGGGAATACAGGCCTCAAACTTACCCGGAATGTAATCATATGCCAGTCCTTCCGTAACACCGAGCCTGGATAAACAATATCCTTCCACGGTCAGGTTTTTTAGCTTCGAAAAGAAAGACTGCCCAAAAAGTTTATTATTTATTTTGTTTAGAATCCTGTTTGAATATTCAGCATGATCGGCAAAATGCTGAAGAATTTGTCGTTTTTCATTTGTGTTGCATTTCAAAAAGTCTTTTTCAAAATTGTCCAGCGCATATTTTTCCAAATCCTGCAAGCCAGAGAAAAACTTATGTTGCTGTCTCACCGGGTTACAACTGATCATTACATCAATTATATAGTGATCCACCCCGGCGGCCTTCGCTCCCGGCGTATCTGTTTCGGGAATGATCAGCTCTGCCAACTCGGCAATAATTGCCCGTTTCTCCCATAATTTCCCCGGAGCTACACTTTTATTCAGATCAACCCATTTAAAAACAGAAAAAGAGGTGATGCTAAGTGTGCCGACCGCCAGTATTCCTTTTAAATATGCCCTTCTATTCACCCGTATTGCGTCTAATGTCCGATAAATATAAGTAATATGTGTAAATAAAAGGAAGATTTCCGCTTTTTTAACAATTATACACATATAACTGGGGATTATCTTTCACATTTATAGATTTATCATATATCTCAATAAAATTTAAGAGTCCGGTTATGTAATTTTTATAATACAAATGACACAAAACAGCATTAGTGAAGGGCTAAACAATGTATTATTGTCATCATATTGTCATATATAAAAATATTTAGAAACATGTATGTTACAATAAAGCCGAGAAAAACATTCCCCACAACGGGGAAATAGACTTTTTGGGGAAATTCTACTCTTTTCGGGGAATTCCCCGGATATCCCGGATGATTTTTATCCAGATTATTTGTCTATCCTTGTGCTGTTGGACAGTTATTTAACGCTACAATCATTTAAAGTTATGGTAAAGAATCAAGCAGTATACGCAATTTTAATCGGATCGATTATGCTCATGTCTTGTAAGAAAGACGGGTACAGAAGACGTGGACAAAACAATAACACTCCTACAACCACAACACCGGTCACCACTGAGCCGGTCGCTGCTGCACCAGCTTCAAGTTATGCAGTACCATCCGATGCTAAAGTATTGGATCTGGGCACAGGATCAGGATATCTGGTTATCGACGGTACAACCTTGAACATCACCACGAATACATTTATCAGAATTAAGGCAGGAAGTTATAAAGGGATCACCATAAAAAATATTCTTGCTACCACTGACAAACCAGTTTATATCAAAAATGTAGGACAGGTAAATATCTCAGAATCGATGGCCACCGAGAATATCACAAACGTTATCATTGATGGTGATTATACTGCCGGCTTAACTTACGGATTTCAATTTGCCAATATCTCTTACAGGGCGATCACGATGAATGGCAAAATGAGTGGTGTGGTATTGAAAAGCATGAGCTTTACCAATGTTGGAGACTATACAATCGCAGGAACACCAAGCAATGGCAATGGCCAGAACTATACAGGCACTGCGGCTACAAGAACCGACGGCTTCAAAATATTAAACTGTTCATTTAATAATGCAGGATCTATCCAGTTCGGAGGTAATCTGAATAAGAGCACAGGAGAAGACAACGGATTCTTCAAGGATGTGGAAATTGCCTATAACACTTACCAGAACACCAATGCCGGAACGGTTTGTGCATTTACTAACGTACAGGATTACAACATCCACCATAACACAGTAAACAACGTTAACCAGACATCTACAACCCACAACGGTGTGTTCTTTATGCAGGGTAACGGTATCTTTCATGATAACAAGCTAACAAACTATCAGGGTAACGCAATCAGGATGTGGCTTTATTCAAGAGGTTCTACCCCTGCGGTGAACCAGATCTACAACAACGTTTGTTACAATACAAAAAAATACAGCGGATTTGAGTTGCAAGGTTTTGACAGATATATCATAGCGGGTAAAACAACCGTTGCGAATGCTAAAGTTTACAACAACACTGTAGGTCAAATGAATACGAATAAAGACTGGGAAGGCCAGTTACTGGATCTTTACAATACAGGCGGTACACTTGAATACTATAACAACCTTGGATACGCGCTGTACACCGATGGAAATTCAATCACAAATATGATCAACAATATGAGTGATACGAAGATCACTGTAGAGTCCAACAACAAATACTACCCTCTGTATCAAAATGCAGTGGCTAACTTAACCGCCTTCACTTCATTGGTAGCAGGAATCGGTTCAACTTTACAATAGAACGCGCATAGGCATACATTTCCAACGATATATAAAAAAAGCCTGATCGACATCGATCAGGCTTTTTTTATAGCTGATTATTTACTATCCCTGATCTTTTCAAACCATGAATGTGCAAACTCATCCAGACCTTTCTCCGTAAAATGCACCAGGTTCTGTCTGTAATAAGCCAGGTTCAGAGAATCAGTATTGGGCCCTGCCAGTACATCCGCCCTTTCGTTTATGACCTCTTTCTGCGCTCCGGTAATATGAGGATTGATACCCAATGGATAATTATTATTATATGGAAAATAACTCGTGATTGAAGAGTAAAAAGGAGCCTTGAAACCTTTATCGCGGATAACTTTGATCAGCTGGTTTAATCTCGCCTTATAAACTGCCTTGCTTGTACCATCTACATTATCTGTTTCTCCCTGGTCCCACAAAATATGCGTCAGCTGGATGCGGTCCTTAACCAGTTCATCCAGCGTCTTATCCAGTTTCTTCCTGCAGTCACCTTCCGTCCAGCGTTGAATGGATGTGCTTCCCACCCCAATGGGAACAATGATTACCTTATTACACAGTCCGCTGTCAATCAGCATATCTGCTATCCGCGACCAGACACTGCACCCGCTGCCATCGGGTCCTAACAGGGGCTCTTCGGCACGGTAAAGATCGCCCTTATAATAATTGTAAACTTCATTCCTGCACGTATATGTACCTTCTCCGTAGTCAGCTGAATTAGACTGACCAAACGCCAGAATAATCATCGTCTTATCAGCTTTAATGATTGCTTCCTGGTTACTGATTACTTTTCTGAAATGCCAGTGATCTCTGATAAACTGTGCATTAATGAGATATTCTTTGTTTCTCTCCGCTGTTATCCCCGCTAATGCGCCGACCCCGAATAATAATATATACTTTATAGATTTCTTCATGTAAATGTAAATGGTTAATAATATATCTGCCATCAACCGGCAAACACAACATCAGTTACTGAAAGAAGTTGAGTATATATTTTTTAATCTTGTTTGAGAATTTACGCACTACCCTGTAATTGTCACTTATAGGCCTGAAACCTTTCCATTGAGTCTGGTTCAGATAGCTATAAAATATTGTCCTGAAAGCCTCCTGCGACCTGTACGATTTGAATGTAGGTTTGATGTCCAGGTAGTGAATAATAAACGGATCATCATGCTGAAAAGTAGCAAACCAGTTCCAGCGCGGATCAAGTTCCTGCCATCTGTTCGCAAACACAACGTTTAACCCGTACTGGTCTACCAATACGACATGCTCAGCATAGGTACGTAATGCATCAATAACCTTTTTAGAAATCTCCTCTTCACGCCATCTGATCACGTCAATCAGCATGATACCCGCATTGAAGTATTTGGTGCTGGGCAGCAGGCCAAGATCCTTATAATTAGGTATCCCGCCCCAGGCACAGTCTACTGTTTTACCCACATCCAGTACAGCACCAATGGTGCAGCCATTCAGATCTGCATTCCAGAGTAAGGATATATCCTTCATTACAATGGTATCTACGTCAAGATAAATCAGCCTTTCCACATCCGGTGGTAAAGCGTATGGTGCAAATAACCTCAGATAGGTTGTCAGCGGAAATGCAGACTTGTCTACCGGTATGGAGACTCCTTCGGGTATGATCGCATGCTTTTCAAACCATCGTACAGTGATCACGTCAGACTGCAGTGAGTCTATTATCTTCTGCTTATTTTTAGCCGAAATGCCATCATCAATGATATAAAAATCGATGTGTTCAGCAGTCTTGTGATTAATTTCTATAGACTTTAATAAAGCAGCAATAAGTATTGCATAATGGTTATCACTTGCAACAACGATGGATATATTATTTTTTGAACTCATATTAACGAATAAATATAGATGATGACATTAGATTACGCTAGTTGATATTATCTTTTTAAAAGGGTCCTGTTCATTTGCTTGATAAAAATGATCACTTCTTTATAACCGATCACATATATACTCCAAAAACTAAACTTATGGAATTTATTTAATGGGGCATAAGTCATGAGAATGGCTACTATAGTAGGAAATATTCCTGCAATGGCAATAGAATAAACGGAATGAAATATCGATACTCCTATACAAACCGCGAGGATATTTACAACCAGCATCACCAGGATCTTATAAAAATTGATCTTAGGCTGGTGGATGACGTCAAGCGCAAGCGCAAAGAACCGGTCTGCAGGATATAACAATCCAAAGGTCATAAAAATCCGGAACAGGTTTGGCGCCTCATTATGGCTATATCCTTTTCCTCCGAGTGCGCTAATAATAGGTTCGGCAAAGATCAGTGAGAACAGTGCCACAGGTAACAATGCGATGGTCATCATACCAATCAGCTTCTTCAGGGTGTACATCATTTCCCGGTTCTCCCCCTTATTGTAATAGGTAGATAAAATGGGCATCCCCGTTGCGGCAAAACTCAGCAGGGGAATTTCTATGACCTGAAGCAGTTTACCTCCCAAATTGAATATTGCCAGTGCTGCAGGCCCTATAAAAAAGTTGATCACAAAAGTATTGGTCACGCTGAACAGGTTTGAACCGATATTGGTGCCCATGCTATATTTTCCAAAATGAAACAACTCCAGAACGGTTGGTTTATCAGCATATTTTATAGAGAAGATCATTGTCCATTTTAACAGTAATACAATTATGCTGGATAACAAATTGGATATTCCATAGGCTAAAAGCACCGTATTCAGCGTAATCTTATTAAAAAATGCCAGGAGAAATATCATCAGGGTAAAAGATCCCTGCGTCATAATTTTAAACCACAATAACCTGTCGAACCGTTTTTCCGCCTGTACCAGACAATTTGCCATAAAACAAGGCAGTGTGATAATAGATACAATAGAAAAATATTTCAGAAATAAAATGAGCCCCTGATCCGTCACATAACCAGCGATGAAATAGGTAGGGATATTGACGACAACTGATAAAGCAGTAATGGCAATGCCGATGAACCAGGCGGAGCCTGCAACCTTCCTTGCCCTTTCCAGTTCCGTACCTGAATAAAATTTAATAAAAGTGATCGTTAGGAAACCTGCTCTCAGCACATCTATCAGCCCCAGTATTGCCATAAAGAAAATGTACACACCCATCTCTACGACAGATAACTTCCGGTAAAGAATGGCCAGCGTGACCATTCCGAATACGGCCATCATCCCATTCCCCAGGAGAGATAAAAAATGTAAATTCTTAAAGACTAAAAGGGCTTTTTTCTGGAGATTAAGCATGAATAGTTAGTAGTTTCTTTATAATATAAGATATTATTCTGACGTTAGAAATTAAAATATTCCCTATTTCAACCTTAATCTTCTCTTGTTACTTTCTGAACTTTGTATTGATATGAATATCATAGTTATATTTAAATTGTCTGTACAACAGTCTTACAAAAGACAATATCGGGTTACTGCTTTGTCTCCAGTTACTTCTTGTAACCGTACTTGGCTCAGCCGATGAATTCTCCTGCTTAAATAAACTATCATACTGATCATAGAACAGTCCTTTACCCTTATTCTGAATAAATGACAAACACATTTCATATTCCGTTTTGTCAGATTTTATTCCTTCAGTATAAGTTCCGAACCGCTCGAAAAAGGTACTTCTTCTTAAATGGGGATGATCACTGTAATTATATATTTTATTCTTATCCATAAACCAGGGTTTATAGATCATTAATGAAAAACCATTTTTATAAGGCTGAAGATAGGGATAAGGTCCATATGCATAAAATCTGATGATATCCATCGCAGGATCTTCATTCATGATATCCATTGCATCCCTGAAATGCCCGGTAAAAATATCCATGGGAATAAAATCTTCCTGCACATACAGCGTGTAGGGAGTTTTAACCGCATGCTGCCCTTTATTCAGGTTGTTTGCCAGCCCTTTGTTAACTGGTGCAGAAATCAATGTAAAGTTGAGTTCCTCCCGCATCGCCCTGATATGGTCAAGATGAACAGCCTTACTGCAATCATCAGAAACAATAATTTCACCAAAAACGATACCTAATTCTTTAAAAGACCTGAGTAAACGTTCCAGAGAACTGCTCCTGTTGTAATGAGTAATCAGTAACGTGACATCATTAAATATATTTTCGGCAATAATCATTCGTAGTATCGGTAAATATTAATTACGGGTAATAAAATTGTACTTAAAACGCTTCAGGTCTTCCTTAATTCTGGAAACAACAATATTGTAAAATGAACCGTTTTGAGTCAGCGTTCTGACTCCTGTCCACACCCGTCCCTTTCTGGACTTCATTTGCTTGATTTTACCGTATTTCATCAGGTCCATCGCAAGCTGTCCGTCTTCTCCCCTTCGGTTAATTTTAATAAACCCAATTTTCAGGCCATATTCTTTCACGTATCCCATACTGATACCAAAAGTATTAAAATAAGGCTGTTTGATATGTCTGACCCCGGCCATTGTATCTTTCAGCTTCTCCAGGATCAAAAGTTTCCATCTTGGAAATGAAGGCTCACCAATAAATGAATATCTTCCGTAGATACAAACAACACCCTTCTGCTGCAGTACGTTCATCATTTCATCAACCCAGCATTCGGGGTAAAAACAGTCAGCATCTGCGGTCAGGATATATTTTCCCCGTGCCACTTCCTGTCCTTTCTGCCGGGCAGGCCCGGCACCCTGAAGCAGTTCATTGAAAGACCTTACATGCAGATGATCAAGAGTGTCCTGTGTTTTATCCGTGGAATTGTTATTCACCACAATAATCTCAAACGGGAACTTCGTCTTCATTTTGGAAAGGGTGGCCACACAACGAAGAATGTTAATCTCTTCATTCCAGGCAATCACAACGATACTGACAACCGGATCTGTGCTTTGTACCTTGTCCAGGTCCGCATTTATAGTTTTAAAAACAGAGGGTTCAATATCCTCAAATTTTTCATACGGAAAGAGGAATTGGTTGATCCAGGCGGGATTTTTCAGATAACTCATATATTTAGACCCTTTCCCATTTCTTATTTTCAAAATTATACAATTTCACAACTTTAGCAGGGTTACCGACGGATACAGAAAACTGGGGTACATCCTTGGTGACCACACTGCCCGCACCTATAACTGCATGTTTACCTATAGTCACACCTGCGGTCACCACACAGTTTGCACCAATCCAGACGTCATCCTTAATGGTAATCTTACTGGTCACAGTCTTTTGATCACTCGGCGAAATATCTATCAGTTCATATCCATGATTTAAACCTGAGATCACAATATTTTGCGCCATGATCACATTATCGCCGATTTCTACCGGCCCAATTACGGTACAGCCGATCCCTACAAGTGATTTTTTACCGATAAAAACATCCCCTACACCATTATTGATGGTAGAAAAGTCTTCTATCATACTCCGGTCGCCAAGATGAAAATCGTTAAAAGGAAAGACATCTATCCGGGTTCTGCACCTGATAATGGAACCTTTGCCCCGTTTATGTTTGAAAGGATTTACAAACAGCCTGATCCAAAGCCTCGGACGAAAGTCGTTCGCCGGAATAAGCATCTTCAGTGCCATCTTCTTTACAAAGGGATTTGCTTTTATACTTTCGGATAATGACATGCCTAATTTGTTAAAACGTGACTAATAGCCTTATATAATTCCCCTACACTATTCTCCCAGGAGTGGGACTGCGCAAGGTTAACCCGTTTTGCAGACAATGCCGGCGTATTCTCCTTTAGCCCTTTCTCAATCAGCTCTGTAAATTTCTGCTTGTCTTCTGCCAGATAAACAGCTGCTGCAAATATAGTTACTGCCTGCGTATAAGTTGCAACAACAGGCTTGCCCATAGCCAGATATTCATCAATTTTTCTCGGATAATTTCCTATAGTCACCTGATTTACCAGTTGCGGATTGATACACACATCAAAAGCATTAATGTACATTGGCAGATCTTCAGGTTTTTTAGGTCCGAGGAAATGAATATTAGAAATCTTATGTAAGATGCTATCTTTAAATACATCATCTTCCGGCCCAACCAGGATGATATTCCATTCAGGCCTTTGTAAAGCGATATGGGAAATAAGTTCAATATCAAGACGGATACTTTGCAGGGCACCTACGTATCCAATCTTTGGGCCCGAAAGTTTCTCTATTTCTGCAACTGCAGGAAAGGTATGACTACTGGTAAAGAGATCAAGTTCACAACCTTGTCCGATATAGTATGACTGTGGATTATATTGCTTGCAGTAGTCGCTTAAATAAGTGGAATTCGCAACGCAAAGATCACTTTTCCTGATCAGTTCCGGTTCTATCTTCTCGCCATGTTTTTTCCAATAATCCACAGCGAGCATAAAGTCCCTGGAATAGTATATGCTGACTGCGGGTTGGAGAAATTCCTGGAGATAAAAACTCTTAAACATATCGTTATCGTTAAAAAGAATAATGTCTTTAAAATTTAATAACGAAATTGCCCTTGAAATAGATTTTGCAAAAAGGCGGTTATTCCTTTTATTCAGCAGATCAAAAATGTTAAAATTATTGATCCAGTTGACAGACTCTATCAATACATCGGGATAAAGCGTCCATAGATTTTCTACTACGGGAACCAGTCCGCTCTCCTTGCCTTTAATCACGCTTCTGCGTCTGATGACCCTTTCATCATTCCTATTACGAAGCAGGGTAATCCTGTCCAAAGCTGAATTCACATACAATACCCTGTTATGCTTTGCCAGTTCCACCGCTATATTTTTACAGTTACTCCCGATGGAAACATCCCAGGGCTGCTGACCAACTATAACAATATCTCTCCCTGTAATAATTTTTGACTCCACTTAGTTAATGATAAGGCTTATGAATTAACATTATGCTTGGTAGCTACAGACCTTTTGTTTGCCCCCTTCGCGTGCAATAAAGATAATAACTGAAAATAGATAAATTTAGGGATATTGACTAACGATCTGTAAATTCTTGGGTCAGTAGGATGAATTTTTAACGAAAGCACAAAACTCAATACAAAAATACCGAAAGCCAGTACCCACATTAACGAGTAAAATGGAAAAATAAAAATATTTACCAGTCCGCATAGCACAGACAGCAAAATAAATATAAATAACGGAGGTCTGAGTAAGATAATTCCGAATAAAAACTGGTTAAAATTGGCTTTTTTGATGCCCTTCAGTAAAATATCAAAGCCAAAACCGAAGTATTTGAACCAGGTATTGATCCACCTGGAACGCTGGTTGACCAATTGGTCAGCATTCGAAGTCTTCTCATCGTAAACTATTGCATCCTTAGCAAACGCAATCCGCTTGTCCATTCTCAGGATCTGTGCCTGGAGCACCTTATCAAAACCGGCTCCTGTAATGTCGAGATTTTCAAAACATGCCTTGTAAAGGTCGGTTTTGAAAGCCATGCCCGATCCGGCCAGTGTTGCCGATGATCCCAGTCCGAATAAGACCTCACCATCATAAAAATGATAATATATATCTCTCGCTGCGTCTAAACAGGCGTAAGTAGTATTCAGATTTTTTGCAGCCCTTACTCCCTGAACTGCTTCGAAGCCAGCATAAAAGAGGACGTTCAATTCATTGATATATTCCGGATCAGTAAGGTTGTCGCTATCGATGATAGTGACGATCTCATGCTCCCTTCTGAAATTTGCAATCGCATATAAATGTGAACGCGTGTTGCTGGCCAGTACATTTTCAGGCCTTAATAAAATGACCCGCGGATCAGCAAAGTGCAGATGAGAGATATCACAATTGTCTGCCACCACATAAATTAAATAACTACTATAATTTAATTGCAGCAGTGAATTCACAACAGAAGGCAGTAATGCGGTTTGTTCATATGCAGTTACAATAATTGCATAGTCGAAATCGACCCTTACAGCAGCAGAGGCAACAGGTTTTTTAAATAGCTGGTAAAAAACAAACAATATGAAGGGAAGAACAAGATTATAACCGATAATAACCTGAAAGATCACCCAGAGCGTATTCATCATATAGCAGATCTTTTATTGATTATCTTTATTTTTATCGTATTGCTCGTCGTAAAACTTACGGGATTTGAAGAAGCCGTATGCAAACAATATCAGGCCGGGAATTAAAAAAATCTCAAATGGCATATTGCACTAATATAGGGGTTTAATTTCAGTAGAAGGCCGGCCGATGAATAAATTCTCATTGTCATCCTGAAGGCTGTCTTCAGCAGCCTGGCGGTTCGCTTCAGCGATCTGCCGATCAAATCCCGGAGCCTGATACACCAGAACAAAAGAAATGAAGGCGACAACTAAAGAGGGCATATTGTTAATTACCTCATTTCCATAGCTACAAAAGAATATTCCGGCACTTGCAGAGAATACGGCAATGAGCTTCACTTTAAGTTTCTTATCCTGGATTTTCCAGATGATCCCACAGCATTTTCCTAAAACGTACATCATCATGGTAAACCAGATGGTTAGTCCGACAACACCGGTCATGGCCCAAAGCTTCACCCAGTAACTATCGGGCTGAATAGTAGAAAGGAATTTGCCCGGATTATTGGTTGAATATGCGCCCAGTACTCCCAGTCCTCCGCCAAAAGGCCTCGAAATCAGGTATTCCCTCAGCACCTGCTGTGTTTTAAAACGGACATTCAACGAAGGGTCCTGCGGATCCAGCGCTGTCCTAAAGCGGTTAATTGAATAAACACTGGCACCGATGCTGGTAAATTTCAATACAAAAAGAAACATGACCATTACTATACTGCCGGCAAAAAGAATCTTAAAATTCTTCGTCAGGATAATAGCAAAAAATGCAGCCACCACCAATGCAAAAAATGCTCCCCGGGTACCTGATATCAGCATCGCGTAGCCAAATGTCCCGGCCATTCCTAATAAAAGTATCTTCTTCCATAATTTGGACGAACCCAATGCAAGTACGATTGCCATCAAAACAAACACGGCTTCAAATGCACCAAACTGACCTGCGTCATAAAAAGAAAATGCCCTCAATTTACCGAAGATCATATGTGTGGCACCTTCAGGGCTGGCAAGAAAACGTGCTTCTCCGGGAAAAAGCCCTATATGAACCTGCTTAATACCGTTTAAAGCAGCAATAAATGCCAGAAGGAGAATTAACCTGATAAACATATCAAGGTCCTTAGTTTTACTCAATACGACAAAACTAAGTGGGATGATCAATATTGGATACAATGCAACACCTCTGATTTCCTGCGCCCATCCCACCACACTTGCCCCTGCCGGATTGATCACTTCAAAGATGTTGATGATAAACCAGATTAAAAAAATAAGCGATAGATCATTCCTCATCAATACCCATTCTTCCTTTGGGTAGTATACCAGAGCGGAGATCCAGGTAAGTAGTAACAATATTTCTATGCCCATCCCATAGGGAAGCCCTCCAACCTCTCTTCCGAACAGGCCCAGCATAAAACACCAGACCACAACTGCAATAAAACCTACCCTGGGATTCCTGAATACCAATAAGACAAAGATGACAGCAGCAGCCAGTACGATCAATACAACAGGGCCAATCAATTCCGATGAAAAAGTAACGAAGCTAGATATTACGGCTATAAGTACCCCAAAGATTAAAAATAGTATTTTCGATCTCTTTAACGAGAGATACGTAGATTCCTGCTGCATGCTTAAATATCTTTAACCCCCGAATCAATCTTTGATTTCGGTCAACCTGACTTTATTAATCACCCATCCCATAAATCCGGGCTGGTTCTTAAGAAAAGAAACTAAATCTTTATCTGCATCACTTAATGGCTTACCCGCAGCAAATACCGCAAAGCTCCTCTCTGTAAAAGATAACCACTCTTTGGCTATATTAATATCAGTAAGGCTTTCAATATCTATAATAATAATATCAAACTGCTTTTTCAGTACATCAAATCCAGACTTCAGATTCCTCTCGGTTTGAATTTCCAATAACGATTTATGATGATCTACCTTACTCAGTCTTGTAATCAGGTCCTCTACTTTGATTTCCCTGCTTACTAAAAATGTCTCAAAGTTCTGACTTTTGATCAGCTGTTTGGAATCAGATAATACAGGAGAAGCCTGATCGCCTCCGATTAAAAGCACCTTCTTACCTGTCATTGCATAGGCATAAGCCAGGTTGGTAGCTACCAAGGTTTTTCCTTCCCCGGGCTGTAAACTTGTGATACCCAAAATGCGGCTGTCATCTGCAGCCATCTGTGCATTGATTTCAAATCTAAGCGACCTCAGCAATTCCTTGTGAATACTATAGTTATTGTTTACGTCAGTATCGTTCCAGATGGTTTTAATCGTTTTGTCAGCATCAGGAATAAGGTTTAAACTTCCTACCACCTTAGATTTTGTTGCCGCCACCAATTGCTGGCTGGTATGGATTGAACTGTCCATGAAGAACAATGTAAACAGTATGGCGAAACAGATAAAGAAAGCGGCAACACCTGATAAAGCTACAAAAATAATAGTCTTGGATGGTTCAGGCAACCCTGGCATACCAATCTGCGCAATCTGGAGCTTCAGACCAATATTCTGCTCTGTCTGGGTCTGGTTCACCCTGTTCAATGCTTCCAGATAGTCTTTGGTAGCCATATCAGCATCCCTGTTATAATTCTGGATGCCTGCATCAAATGGCACCATAGCGTCGTATTTTGACCTGGCAGTTGCCAGTTCATTGTCAATTGATTTAACACTGGCATTTAACTGGGCAACTGTAGTTTCCAGTGTATACTTCTGCTGCAGTAAATTCTGCCTTGACACCTGCGGATCAACAATGTATTTGTCCGAATTCCTGGAGGTAATAGCCACTTGCAGGGCCGTCAGTGAATCTACTCTTTTTTTATCTTCCAGTTTAAAATTCCCGTCTACATATCTTCTGTTTGCCGCTTCAAGCTGGCTTTTGATATTCAGAATTTCGGAGTTATCGCCGATTACGTTTCTGCCCATATTGGGGTCAGTACCTCTAAGCTTGCTGTCAATGGCTGCAATAGCACCCTGACTGGCCTGTATATCTCTGATTACCTGTGCTTTTTTATCTTCCGTCTGGGTAATCTGCTGATAAACCAGCGCTGATTGCTTGTCAAGATTAAGTACTCCGTTTTGCATTTTGAAATCCTTCAATGCAGAGTTCTTGATATTCATATCGCGTTCCTTGGTTTTTAAGATAGAATCCAGCACCGATATACTCTGGTTCTGATTGTAATTCACATCTATACCATAGCTATTAATAAAATCAGAGGTCAGCGTGTTCACCACAAAAGCGGATAACTGAGGGTTAGCCGATGTAAACTTTACATTGATAAAATCACTGTTCTCCTGATGAATGATATCCAGATTTTTATTGAGTGCAACTTCATCGTAATCCATAGAAGCGATGAGGTCATATAACTTATATTCGCCTTTATTATCAGAAGGATTACTGATTGCACGCGTTTGTATCTTTTTTATATACAGTTCAGCTACCTTACGACGGTCTTCAGCCGAAAGTGAATCCAGTTTTTCGCTATATTTTTTAAACGAAGTTTTAGGATCCGTCAGATCATGGACCATCAGGTTAAAAGAAAGAATACTGATGATCTTCCTCATCTTCATCTTCTCAATGATACTATTGAACTGAGAATTAATTTTAAAATAATCTGCTTGCTGTGCTCCGCTCACTTGTTTCGACTGATCTATAAGACCTGTGGCAATCTGTGCTTCAGAGCTATATTTCTTTGGAAGGTTTTTGACAAGAAAATAAGTGATGGTGGCGGCAATTACAGGAACAAGGATAAGTATCCATTTGTACCTGTTAACTATTTTAAAGAATGCTTTAATATCCATATTCGTTTCTATCTCTGCTTATTTAACGTCCGTAAGCTTTTGGCCAATCATTTCTTCCAGCGCATCTTTTGCAACCAGGTAATTTACTTCCGCCTGTATCTTATTAGTATTTGAACTTGAAACAAGCATTCTTGAGATATTGTAGTTATCTAAAGTGATCTCGCCTTTCTCGAATCTGTGTCTTGAAGTCTCAGATATATTTTTGTTATCCTGTGCAGTCTGTGTACTGATCTTTAACTGACTTGCCGTTTGGATATACAGATAATATCTTCTTTTTGTTTCAGTAGTAATGAACATATCCTGGTCAAGCGTCTGAAGTTTGGCAACTTTATAGTCAGCTTTGGCCTTTTTTACCTGGAAAGGTTTCATTAAAACCGAACCAAGGTTAACGTTAATTCCAAACTGGAAACCATTTACCGAATATGGGTTAGTCGGGTTAATTGCATCCTGATTTTTCTCAGGACGGTAAAAATATGATGCAGTAAATATGTCTAAATAGGATACATTAGCCATTGGAATAGCCAATCGCACTGATTCCATCTGTGCACGGACAATTTTTGCCCTTGGGTAGTTTTCCTTAGCAAGCTGAACATATTTCTCAAGCTGGCCGTAATTAATATCGGTCAGAATGGTTTCCTGAGCAGATACCTGCAAAGCAAAAAAGGTAATTATAAAAATTGAGAGTGCTGAAATTGTCTTCATTGATATTTTATTTAGTTTGTTTTAATGTTGGTTCAATTCACTATACTTTTTCTTTTTGGAACAACGCCGGAAATGTCTTTAGCATGATACTGATATCAAACCAGACAGAATAGTTCTTCGCGTAGAAGTTATCAAGTTTCTTCCGTTCGGTATCAGACATTTCTCCTTTACCGCGTTTACTGATCTGCCACAGGCCTGTCAATCCTGACGGACCTAAAAACCTCATTGACCATTCATTTGAGGTCAGCATTTCAGCTTCATATAACGGGAGCGGCCTGTTACCAACAAGCGACATATCCCCTTTAAGGACATTGAATAACTGCGGGATCTCATCAAGGCTTGAATTCCTTAAGAAATTACCCAATTTTGTTACACGGGGATCATTCTTTATCTTTACAAAGGCATTGGCACCGCTGCCGTCATCTGCATACTGGTTCAGGGCTGAAAGGTTTTTCAATTCCTTATCAGCACCGGCCCGCATTGACCTGAACTTGTAAAAATCAAAGATCTTATATCCCGTTCCTACTCTTTTACTTTTATAGATTACCGGCCCTTTTGAATCAAGTTTGATAAACAGGGCAATCAGCAATAAAATAGGCGAGGTCACCAACAGGATACCCCCTGAAGACACAATATCAAAAACCCGTTTAGGAGTTGGAGTTGTATATTCCTTTTCTTTTTTAATAACAGCCAGCTGCTCAATATTAGGTTTGATTAGTTTGAATTTTATCAGAAAATTGAGGCGGTCCTTCAAATGCTCCATTTCAAAAGGATAAAAATACAGGTCGTGTATTTTTGCCTTAAGGGCTCTTGTTCTTAATCTCACGTCTGGCATATGCGCCAGTAAGACAATAATCAGTCCACTTGTGAGCGGGTTACTTTTGATCTTGTTAATGATAGAAAAGACAAGCTCTTCATCATTGATCTCAATCATGATAACGTCCGGTGTGGAAAAAAGCGAAAGCGTACTCAGATAATTTTCCAGATTGGAAGTATCTCCTACGTGCACAACATTATATTCCTGTCCCAATGTTTCTGCAGATTCCTGCGAAAGCTCAGTTCCAGAATAAACCAATCTTATTCCTTTATAGTTGTAATCCATTATTTATGTAGCATTGGTTTTGGTAGTGCGTCCAGAACTCTAACAATTTCGTCTTTTAAACTCTCCGGGTTAAACGGTTTAGGAAAATAGGCTTCTACCTTAAAGGGCAAATTGGCTACGATTTTATCCAGACCTTCCGCGGCAGAAAGGATGATAATAGGTATTTCCCTGTAATAACCGCTTATTTTGATGCTTTTCAGAAAGGATGTGCCATCGAAATGAGGCATATGAAGATCCAGAATGATAATATCAGGGAAATTACCGTCTTCAAGCCACAGGTGAGCTTTATACCCACTTTCCATCATATGGATGCTGTACTGTTTTGACAATATGAAATTCAGCAGTTTTAAAATGCTAGGTTCATCATCAACTATTAAAACTTGTTTTCTTTTAAATGATGCACTTTCCATTTTTGAGGCATTTATTTAGGTAAATGAGATTGATTAAACTAACATGTAAAGATGACATTTGTTATTATTATCCAAATATATATCAATAAAAATACAATTTATAAACCATTTTATAATTACGTATTATTAATAAAGTGAGATGTATGATACCCACGAAATTAATTCAATTTATCAACCAGAAATTTAC
The DNA here is from genome assembly GCF_900107535.1 of Pedobacter hartonius. GTDB lineage: Bacteria > Bacteroidota > Bacteroidia > Sphingobacteriales > Sphingobacteriaceae > Pedobacter > Pedobacter hartonius. Next base: position 123,780 of record NZ_FNRA01000010.1, read on the forward strand.
GGAAACATACACATATCATTCATTTAAGCAACTAAAATTAACAAAGCCTATCATTCGTGTCTTTATCAACCGCCACTCACAGGCTCCAGTAGCCGATTAAGCCGAAAAGCCAGTGATAAACAGAAATAATATTCAGAAATTTAAAAAAAAATTATCCACACAACCAACAATCGCTATCATGGTTTTACGTTGGAGGACGATTAGGGGAAATTGTTCAACTAACTGTAAAGTTAACGCCCCTACATCACAACCTGACAAATGACATATCGGCAGTAAACAATAAGAAAAATTATTCTGTCATTTTATAAACCATATTAATCACCTCTTTGTCCAGATCTGCATCGAATTTTCTTGCAAATAGATCATCAGATTCTTTCAGGGCATCAAAATCTTCAGTTACCAGGGTTTTGGGATGAGAAGCATGTTCCTCCCAGGTCGTATAACGCAAATTATTATTGCTGATCTTCAGCGAAGAATTCAGCAATATCGACTGCAGCCAGATTTCGTCAGCACAATAGGTATACTTAAAACTCCTTTGAAATGCAGGGTTCTCTTTTAAAAACCGCAGCGCATAGTCCATCGCTGCGCGATTCAGATTTACCCAATTCCATCCTCCATAATATCTGATAGGATAAAGCTTTCTTTTGATGCCGTATTTTAATTGGATACGTTGTGTAAAAGACAAGGCCTTTCTCTTCAGTATTCCTGGCAGGTTATTCTTAAAATCTATTCCAAAGTAGTAATTCAGCCTGTCAAATCCTCCGCCCTGCCCTGCCCAGGCTTTCTTGGGCAATAACTCACTATTGACGAAACTTGTATCCCCGTTTTTTGAGATAAAATCCTTCAGATATAAATTGCTCTTAATTGGCAGGTCGTGCCCGCTTATCAGAAGATAATAATCATAATCATTCAGGAATGACGCCTTAAATAATTCTATAGTAGCTAATATCTGGATGTAACTCCCCCAATTGACGCTATACCTTTTGACAAAAAAAACATTCTTGTACTTTTCAAAAAGTTCAACGTTCAAATCCCATTTTTCATCCGCATGGATATAAATATCGAAATCAAGGCTTAATCTTTCTACCAATTTTTCTAGTTGCCAAACGTTTTTATGCGCTAATATTAGAACTGCTGTCTTCATTAAAATAAGAAATTTGATATTCTTTTCACAATTATCTGATAAAAAACAATGTAGTCAGAAAAACATTCGTTACGATAAAATATCAAAAAATTGTTCAATTATACCAATTTATATGCCATGAGCCGGGGAATATTTTGCTAAATAAATCAACAGGAATATTGACTTAAAAGTTATTAATGAGTATGTTGCAGCCCTAACAATCTCTTAACACGGAATGAAACAGAATGCGTTCTCTATTTTATTTTGCTGCCTGATCGTCATTCTGGCTTCATACTATGTGCGGAAAAAAAAGCCGGTCAGCAAAAAAAAAACTCTGGTAAACCAAAGTTATATCTATACGCATGCTGGCAAAGCATTTGGAATTTTACGTGTGGAATGCAGCGATTGCCAGTTAAGTTATACCGTAAACAATAAAAATTTCACTGTAGACATCAAAGATGGGAACGAAGACAGGTTTATTTACCCGGAACCATCTTCATATGTAAAAACTATACTTAAATCAAAAAGTAATCAAATGATAAGGATATTGGCCATCAACCCCAATGGTAATGTTGTTTCAAACGTACTTGACAGTTTTAAGACAGACGAAGAACGAAGAAGCCAATACCTGATGCAATGTATCAAAATTAAAAGTACAATTATGGTAAATACAGCGGCCAGATAAATTTCACGGATAAGCCCCTTACTTCCCGGATTTAAGATGGGCGATCCACACTGCACGGTAAGGATGTAGCCAGCCCTCCCTCTGCAGATAATAAAACAGTCCCTCATCCACTCTAAAGGTAAACGTTCCTCTCAGAAAAGTATTGGCATGAACGGTCACAAAATTCTCCCTGTAACCAAAATCCGTGATTAACCTTATCTCCTTATACCCTTCTTTTTCAATTGTCCGGATTGTACAGGGATCCAAAGCAATTGCATACCTGAAATCTCTATTGTATACAAAATCCCACCTGTTCCAGGCAATTCTTCCGTTCTGGCCCGCTTTAGCAGCCTTCATAATACTTGGAGCACCCAACACTGTATTACTCCAGAAAGTTCTCTGCCCGCTTTCTGAAGGGAATAACAAATAAAAATTTTCTATGGCTGCTTCCGGAAACGGAATGATATCAAATACAGTAATCATCAGCAAACATCCGTATATGCCTAATTTCTCCTTGGTATTTAATTCACCTTTCTGACTGATCCTGTTTTGCAAACCCTCAGCCCGGCGATTATATTGTCTTAAATTGAAAGGGCTGAGTACACAAAAAAGGAAAAGGCCTAATAATAAGAATTTAATAGCCTGCCTTTTGCTGCGGTGCAACCAGTAAATGATTATACAGGCAGAAAATGCTGCAACTAAAAGATAACAAACAAATAAAGTATAACAGAAAGTCCAGATGATCAGGAACAGATAGACAACAACAAGTATTACTGAAAAAAAATAGAGGAAAAACAACTTAAGATTATGGAGCAGCAGTTTAGATTTCATATAGGTTTTTTCCAGATCAGGGTATTTCCTGACTTTACTATACTTCAAATATATAAAACTATCTCCAAAAACGTCATTTTCATCATTATACCTGGATATAATTTGAATTCTCATAAAATAGCACATTCTTTGCAGCAAAGGCATAATTAAACTCAGCAATCAAACATGAAACACCTGCTATTTATTTTTTTTATTACCACTTCTTTTTCTTTTGCTTCCAAGGCTCAGGATACACTTTCTGTCTCAACCGGCTTACCTCCACTCGTGATTCCGCCTGAACCTGTCCATAAGATTTCAAAAACCCCCGCCGCGCTTGGTATTTCGACAAAAGTACAGGCAAGTATTGCGGCGATGAAAAATCCGCCGGTAAACATTGCCCTTTTTGCCGTAGACAGGCGTAATACGACCCAGGAAGGAAACTCTGATGTCATCATGATTATCAGCATTGACCAGGTAACAAAAAAAATAAAGATGTCATCCATACTCAGGGATACCTATGTAAATATCGAAGGCAAAGGAATGGACAAGATCAATGCTGCTTTTGCTATTGGCGGACCGCAGCTGGCCATCAAAACCATAAATCAAAACTTCGCTATGGACATCAGAGATTATTTTAATGTCGATTTCTTTACAACAGCTAAAATGATCGACGCGCTCGGAGGCGTGGACGTAAATGTAAAGACCGAAGAAATTCCTTATTTGAATAACTATCTGCAGGAAATTTCCGGGATTGATAATATCCCTCCTGTCCCGGTTAAGGAACCCGGACTCCAGCTGTTGAGCGGAAAGCAGGCAGTAGCCTATACAAGAATAAGAGCTGTTGGACGTGGTGACTTTGAGAGAACCGAAAGGCAACGCAACGTTCTTGCTGCACTCTTCAGCAAAATGCAGGGCGGCGGACCTGCAATGCTACCGGTACTGATGACACAAATCCTGCCTTTCCTTGAAACCAGCATGTCCAGCATGGAATTATTCTCGATCGGGGGAAACATCCTTAATTCAAAAAACAAGACCATTGAGCAGGCTAGATTCCCATTGGATTCATCAAGTAAAGGCATCAGGGTAAACAACATATACTACCTATCGGCAGATATGATCAAGACTACAAGTGCGCTGCATAATTTCATCTACAAAGGGATCAAACCGGGGACATAATTCCCCGATTGGGAAATAATCAGCCCAATACGTAATTGCCTCATTTATAAGGTTTACAACATATAGTACTGTCACATGATTGATGTGACACTTTCCCGTGATAATTTAAAGCGGCATAGTATTGGCCTATGTTATTGCAGAACCCTAAACCGCTCTCATATGAACTCACAACAACAACACTACAGCCCTTTTAGCCCTTCAGCAAGAAAATGGATGATTACCATCGGTACGATAGCAATTGCAGCTACGCTTATTTATGCGATGAGTACAGGTGTAATATCTTATTTGACATACTAAAACTCTCATATACTGGCTGTGCCTGGTATCGTTTTTTCTGACCTTACCAGGTAACAATAGCCAAACGGGATAAAGACTGCTAAAGCAATTGGCGGAATTATTATCTTTGGCAATGCCTGTTCCAAAAAATAAAAGCTTAACCCCATTACGTTATTCTTGTTATACAGAAAAAAGCGGGGAAATGGATTCGTTTGTGCAGGATCATGCGTTTACCCGTATTTTATCAGGCAATATGCATATTCATACCACAGGCGGTTCCTATAATTTTTCAGCGGGTGATACTATTTTAATCAAAAGAAATCAGCTCTCTAAAGCATTTCAAATCCCTCCTGCAAACGGAGAATTTAAATCTATAACCGTATTTTTTGATCAGCCCTCACTGAGAGATTATTCCATGGAGAACCGGATAGCGCCAATCGTATCCTACCAGGGAGAACCGGTTTTATTGCTCAGGTCCGATCTGCTGTATGATAGTTATGCATCCTCACTTGCTGCCTACCAACAGGGAGAAACCAACAAAGGATTAACAGGATTAAAAGTTAAAGAAGCATTGATGCTGATTTTGCATTTAGACAAGCATGCATCTGCCCTCTTGTTTGATTTCCACGAGCCGGAAAAAACAGATCTTGAAAAATATATGAACACCCATTTCAGGTTTAATGCAGAAATAAAACACTTTGCTTATCTGACAGGGAGAAGCCTTGCTACTTTTAAGCGGGACTTTGCAAAGATCTTTAACACCTCACCAGGCAGCTGGCTGCAGCAGCGAAGACTGAAAGAAGCACATTATCTCATTAAAGAAAAAAGGATGAAAGTTTCAGAGGTTTATCCCGAAGTTGGTTTCGAAGACCTGTCGCATTTTTCCTTTGCCTTCAAAAAAGCATTTGGTAAATCTCCTTCTCTCCTCTAAAATTTCATTTTAGCTACATAAAAAAGCGCATTGAGCAGGAACCTGTCCTGGTCCTGGCTGGAGAATGTCAAAGACAGATCACTGATCTGATGGTGCTCATAGTCCATATCATTGTGGCCCATATTGATGTACACCATTTTATATTTTGTATTTGTCCACGCTACGGGGTAATAGCCGCTGTGCCAGATCTCGTGCTGTTTAGGACCCGTACCGAGCGGGAAACTGGATGAATCAACAGCCAGCAGTATTTTAATATCAGGATTGGTACGAAGATCGTTCGACCAGCGGTACCATTCATTCGGTGCAGATTTAAATGTCTGCGGCAACTGTTTTGTCACAGGGTGTTTTTTATCCTCCACCCTTAAAATTGCTGAAGTAGGCCTCCATGTATTGCTCCCATAACTGCCTGAACCCAGGAACTGCTCATGGTACCAGTCCCAGTTTTGTGGAAAATCAGACGGGGTAAGCGCAAATGCGGCGAAATGAAAGCCTATCCACCCTCCACCCTTTTCCATATATTGCCGGAATGCGGCTCTCTGCTCAGGTGCCTCGGGACGGGTATCCAAAAAAAGAACTACCTGGTAATGCGAAAGAAACGCTGCATTCATATTACTCCAGTTGGAAGTAGAGTCATAGCTAAAGTTATACTTCAAACCCATTTCCGGAAACCATTTGTTTGCTTCATGCACATAGCTGATATGAGCATGGTCATTTTTTGCCGTATAAAATGCAATCACATTAAACTTTGGTTTTTTAGTTTGCGCATGCGTACCGTAAAACGCAAAACAAAGCAAACACCACAAAATTAACGGGTAAGAAGATCTATTAAATACCATAGTTGAACAGATATATTATTTCAACAAATCTAACAGCATTTCAGGTTGTATTGTATTAAATTCACCTGTTATGCGGAAGACTTACCCCTTCAAATGCACTACATTTCTAACCAAACCACAATAATAACATGAATTCAAGCCCATTTGTAACCGAAGGGACTGATAATGCCCCCGCTTCAACGGTATGGATCGCGCTTACCGGAAGATCCAGTTTGCATGATCAACTCAGTTTGTATTAATTCTTTTTTAAAAGGTCAAAAAGCAGTTCCGGCTCATTTGTAGTAATAAAATCAGCCTTCTGATCAATCAGCCGTTTCATGTCTTTTTCATCATTAACGGTCCAGGCATTGATGGTAATGCCCAGTTCATGAGCTTTCTGAAACCAGTTTCCCTGCTGAAAGATCGTATAAAAATAATCTGCCTGTCCGATATGGTCTTCCTTTAGTTTTTCAAGTGGGACATCCCCTTTTATATAAGCCAGAAATGCTGTATTAGCAGCCGGGTCTAACTGTAGCACCCTTTGAACAGCAGGATAGCTAAAACTAATATATTCTACCCATTCGTCTGCTTTCACTGCTTTTACCATTTTAACCACGGCATCAGTAAGTACTATTGTAGCCTCCGGTGTTGCAGCCATTTTAATCTCAAGGATAAGCTTTGTGCCTTTTTGCTTCATTCCCTCTTTCAGGTAACTTTCCAGCATTGGGATCTGCTCCCCGTTACTGTGCAGCTGCTGCTGAAGTTCAGCATAAGTAGAGTTAGCTATTGTCATTCCTTTAAATACGGGATCATGATTAACTACGATCACACTGTCTTTAGTCAGGTGAACATCAAACTCAGAACCGTAACATTTTAACCTGACAGCCTCTTTAAGTGATGCTATGGAGTTCTCAGGAAGGCCATTTTTCTTCCAGGCACCCCTGTGTGCAATCACACTATTCTTATTCCATTTCATTTTTTGTGCATTACCGCTGTAAGCCATAAAAAGAAGGCAAATGATAGATAGTATAGTTTTCATATGCCGCAAAAATAAAAGATTCATGTTATTTCACGAAAGACATTGTGTTAAGGAATGATCAACCTACATAAAATTTCTCCCTGTATTCGCTGGGCGTCATTCCGACAGTCTTCCTGAACACCTTTCTAAAAGCTTTCGGATCATTGTATCCCGACTTGTAGATCACCTCAGTCATCTGCTCAACTGTCTGCTCCAATAACTTCTTGGCGGCCTCTATCCTCGTCTGCTGAAGATATTCGATCGGTGTAATTCCCGTCACCTGTTTGAACCGGCGCACGATATTTCTTCTGCTTGCGGGAATATCTTTGATCATTTCTTCTATGGTACCGGTATTGTGATAAGCGGTTTCTATCTTTTGCTGCGCCATAGCTACCAGATCATCGCTGTGGTTCCTTGATATATGGAAGGTGCTAAAGTAAGATTGCCGCTGCCTGTCCATGTCAATTGCAAATAACTTAGCAATTCTCACGGCTACTTCTTTGCCGCAGTGAAGCTGGATGAGGTGAAGCATCAGATGGAAACTGGAGGTGGCGCCGCCGCTCGTGTATAATCTGCCATCCTGCGTAACCGTCTTTTCCGCTTCCAGTTTTATCTCTGGAAAGGCCTGGGTAAAAGCTTTACAGGCGTCCACGTGCGTAGTGGCAATTTTACCATTCAGCAATCCGGTGGCACCTAGCAGGAATGCACCGGTACAGAAGCTGGCCAGACCAGCCCCCATCTGGTATTGCTGTCTTAACCACAAAATTGCACGGTGATTGTCCTGAATGGCATCCGATACATTTTCATTCACAAATGAAGGGATCAGGATCAGGTCCTGCTTAGAAGCTTCACAGAGCCTGATTGGATGGTAGCCAGGAAAAAAAGCAGTAAGGCTGCTCTCTTTGGCCTCGTCATCATAAAAAAGATGTATGTCAAACGGGGCATCCTGACCTTCATCAAAATAGATCCCATTTACTGTTTCAAATACATCCAGTATGGCTGCGACACTCAATAATCGATAGTGATTTGTTAAAAGGAGACCCAGGTTTATCATTTGGTTTGGTTTTAATATCTAAATTTGCAAAAAAAATATAAAAACATATGCTATCTCACCACGTTTTATTTTGGTTAAAAGCCGATACTACAGAAGATCAAAAAGCTGCTTTCAGAAAAGGGCTCGAATCCTTGGAGAAAATTGAAACGGTTATTCAATTCCATGTAGGTACTCCTGCTCCTATTGAAAGAGCTGTAGTGGACATCACCTATTCATTTTCATTGGTGCTGTTCTTTGAAGATCTTGCCGGACATAATGTGTACCAGGTTCATGAATTACACCAGGCCTTTTTGGATGAATTCCGCGGGTTGTTTGAAAAGGTGGTAATCTACGACGCCCAATAATTAGAAAATCAGGGTATGCTGTTACCATACCCTGATTTTTTCGTCGCTGTCATTTACGATCTTATCCTCCGGAAACAGAAGCCATACTTATTCCTCTTTTTCAATTACCGACAGGATATTATCAGAAGGATCTTTGAACCAGGCTATCTTTGGTCCACCATCAAGAAAAACACCATTCTCATCGGTTTCAAATCCTTCCTCTTTATAAATAATAAATTTAACCCCGCGTTTCCTCAATTCTTCCATTGTCTTTTCCAGGTTGAGTACAGGAAAGTTCAGCACGGTAAACGTTGCGGGCTCATGGTTGGGCTTGGCGTAGAGAAATACTTCGCCCCCACCCGCAAGCTGCAGTAATAACTGATCCATGGGTTGGGATGTTTCCAGTCCAAGTACACCACTGTAAAAATGTTTGCTTGTGGCAATGTCTTTTACTGAAAAACCACTGAATGCTTTGATTTCTTTGAACATGGCTCTTGGGTTTCTTTAAAACTTATCTAAAATAGGCATTAATGACCGCATCCCTGCAGGTATGAACGCGCCAAGTTAAAGGGGCAGGTACGACAAACATTACCTGTACCGGTCAGCAAATGACCCGATCATTTCGCCGGGTTTTCTTTGGTGTGGTCCTTCAGCAAACTAATCACTACATATGCGCCGATCAGGGCAGGAAAGAACAGAAGAAAAGTTCGCTGCAGTAAAGTAAATACCGATAAAACTGATGCGGGAACAATCCGGGCGAACAAAACCGCAATGCCAGCTTCAGCAAAACCACTTCCTCCGGGGCTTGGCGCAAAATATATCATAAACTGAATCAGTACCTGGATGCTGATCACCTGCAGCAATTCCGTTTGCACACCTAAGCCAAGCAGGATCACATACTGCATGCAATATTTATTCAGATACAATAAAGTAGTAATTACCAAACTTAAAGGAAACAGGAAGGGATGTTCTTTCAGCAATTTCTTACAGATCTGCTGGTAGTTTAAAATATTGTTAAATGACTTTTCACCCCATTGTTCAGCCTTTAGTTTTCTTGAAGGCCATACGCTTCCGAACAGTCCTGCAAGTCTGAGGATTTGCCTGCCAACAACAATAGGTTTCCAGAAAGCGAGCATAAATACGATCAGAAAAACAGAAAATACTGAAAATCCATATTTTAGTAAAGTGAGTACCATGCCGCTTTCCAGCTGATCGTTCATCAGTAATATGGCAAATATACCGGCTAGCGGCATAAACAATAATGTTGCCCCCATATTGATGAGGCTAACTACAAAACCGTCCAGTAACTTAACGCCGTGACGATTGTAGACATACAGCTGCGCCGGGCCTGCACCGCCGTGAAATGGGGTAACGGCACCCATAAACATATTAGCTACATTTGCTTTAAAACTTACCCAATGGGACAGTTCCGGATTCAGTTTGCGGATAAAAATATGATTCCGCCAGCTGCCGAGCATCAGATCCGCAAAAACCATGACGAGGCAGATGAGGATATACTTCAGTTTAATATGGGTAAGTGCCATCATCGTATCACCGGTATGATGATAAAAGAAGATCACAGCTACAGAAGCGATGGTGATCAATCCCAACCACAAACAACCTTTATAGATCACATTTTTATTAAAAACTGATCCGAATGAATTGTCGTTCTCTATCGGTAAATTCTCTTTTACAGCCGTTTCCGGTTCTTTTTTTTGTTGTAAATCTTCTTCGCTGATCAACACTGTCTTTTCTTCAGGATGTGTATCTTTCGGTGTATTGCTTTCTTTGTAGGCTGACATGAAAATGGTCTGAGTTGAATTAAAACTAATTTAGTGCGTTTCCTTCTGATGGTGGTATAGGTTTACCCATCCATTTCAATAGCGTTGGAAAAATATCGGCGGTACGGATGTCATGTTCTGCCCAACCCTTCTGATTATAGATCAGCGGAACCTGGATATGCTCTTTTGTTAAAGACCCGTGCGACCCTTTATGTTCCGGATATTCCCAGAAATCGCGAAGATCATATCCGTTTCTGGCACTTACTACGATATCACCTGCCCTCCGGCTTCTGAAAAGCTGTACAATTTGTACCAGTGCATCAGGATAACCGCTCTGGAAGGTTGCCTCCAGCGCATTTCTATGGCCATTTACAGCTATACTTCCAAGGCCAAAAGGATCAGCCGTCAAAGGCTGATAACTGTACAGTTCGTTATGGCAGCTGATCATTGCCCTGCCACGCATATTCTGCACGTAGTACTCATTTGCATTTTCTCCGCGATACGTAATGAAGTCTACGGCCTTTTCACGCAATAAAGAATCTATTCTCTCCTGGTTAAAATTTTTGAGCAATTCCTTTTCATGAAGTACATGGTTCCCCTCATGGTTCAGTAAATGGATACTGCCAAAAGAATTACCTGATATCATTACGGCCGATTTTGGATTGCTGCGCCAGATCACCGGATAGGAAACAGACTTCAATCCCTGGTCTGTCATCCAGTCGCCCAGGTCAAAATGGGTATGGCTGGGTGTCAGCCCATGATCTGAGGTGAGTAAAAACAGCGTATCGTCCCACCAGCCTTTTTTTTCCAGCAGGGCCCTTACTTCGCCTATACTATTGTCTGCAATCTGATAGGCTTCAATGGTACGGTAGTCGCGGATATGGTGATAATGGGAGTCCCAGTCCACGCTTGGGAACACAGCGAACAGGAAATCAAAATCTTTACCGCTCTGCAGCAGGCTCATGATCCGTTCGTGCCCCTGAAGATCAACGGGGTGATGCCTTTTCAGAAAATGCGCCCTTGTATACAACCAGCCTTTACCTTTTTTACCCAGGTCATATTCATCCGGAACGTTCCTGGTGATCATGTTATACAGGTTATAGGATTCGCCCAGTAACTCGAAGAGCGTGGCCTTATCTGATGGCATATCGGTATTGAACCATCCGGCTTCCGGTCCGCAATAGGAACGCATGGCCATCTTGTTCCACCGGGTTCTTTTAAACTCCTGTTTATCAAACCAGCGGATGCCGGGAATATTCAATGTTCCGGGGAAATGTCCTGTAAGAAAAGGGAGGTATGCCGGCCCGGTAGTGGAGGGGAAACAGGTGGTAGCCAGACGAAAGGTACCTTCGTCTACCATTTGCTGTAAATGCGGCAGTTTTCCCTCTTTCATCAGTTCGGTTAGTATATCTGGTCTCGCTCCGTCCAGTAGATAGAAAAGAACGCGTTTTTTTTTATCTTTCAATTTGATTATTGTTTTATAGAGATATGACAACCCAATCCGGATTAACCCCTACTATAGCATACATTTAGTTTAACTTTTAACCGGCTTGTATTTAATGCAGAAAAAAAATTACACCAAATACGCGCATTACAAATGTATATTTTAAATTGAATTTACTTTTATAAAGTATAATTATTGTCAGCAAAATGATATAATTTAAGCATTTCAGGCTACTTCCCGACTTTGAGCCGGTAAGCTAATCGGAGCGCAATGTGCTTGTAGATTGTGCCGACAAAATCCTGGAACACCCATCCTGGTTCCAGACCATTTTTGAGGCTGTATCCCATGGAAACCGAGTAGAGAAAAGGTATCCCGTCCCCATCATAATTGTAAGTAACGGCCTCCCCTCCCCGTCTTTCGATGTAATAAGCCTTGCTGTTTAGCCCTACCAGCACACCAATCTGACCGGCGAAGAATAATCTTTTGCCCGAATAAGCTTTCATGCCGGCTTTGATCGGGAGGGCTTTAAAGTTATTATTATAATAGCTTATAGTCGTTAAAGGAAGGGAGTAAACAGGATTGATATAAGAAATAATATCTGTATGAATAAACCCGTTGTTCCGCGGACTATTATTGAGATATTCTACGGATAATATAGCCGCAAGCCCGCCGCTAAACTCACGCTCAGCAAATAACTCTCCGCCAGTCACTAATCCATAATTTGTGTCAAACCCAGTTCCTGCAATAGCAGCTCCGCCAAGAAACCAGGACTCCGTGTGATGATTAATTTTCTGGGGCTGTTTAAATACAGAATTGAAAGCTATACCGGCTTCCCATCCCAGCCACCTGTGAACGGGGTTCCCCAGCCCATAGTAGGGTTCAGGTTTTCTGAAACGTGTTTGATATCCGGGCCCGCTCCCTGTTGCCGAATACTTATTATAGGCAGGTCCTGCAAACACGCTTATTTTATCTGTCAACTGCGTATTGAGGAGCAATTTTGCCTGCGCCCAGCGGTCGTCCCAGTTCCCGGTGTAGGCAAGCTGATAATCAGCGGTTGCGGAAATATACCATTTGCTGCCCAGCATAAAATCATGCCCTACACCCAGGCCAAAGGCATACAGTTTCTCAGTCCGGCTGATATTCGAACCGATGTGCAGCGTACTGTAAAACAAGTGCGTGCCAGTCGTGAATGACAGGTTGGCATTGGTCAAATTACTCGCTGAGTATGAAACTTTATAAAATCCATTCCTGATGATATTGATCAGCCCGATACTGGCTCCCTCAGAGCTATCCACCACATTGACCAGCCCGATCTGTATGCCTTTCAGCTTGTGCGCTTCATTATTCAATGCCGCAATCTGCAGACCAGATACCCTGCCTTCCGTTTTATTGATAAATCCTGCCAGCTGAACCCCTTTTACAGAATCAAGCGCCTTGTTGGTCACACCGGCTATTTGTACTCCGGTAACCGTGCCACCAACCAGGTTAAAGACGCCGGCAAATTGTACATACCTGGAATCACCTTTATTGATGTTAAAAAGACCGCCTACTTCCAATCCGTCCACCCCGGCTGTATAACCACCCGCTATATTAACAGAGAACTTGTTGATCACCTGCGAGCTAAACAAGCCATGTGTACTTAATCCGGGGGTTAAGGAAAACTGAAAGGGTTGTTTGGCAAAAAAATCCGGGATGTTGAGGCTTTGTATCTGCTGGCGCGCGGAAATAAAGAACCTTCCGAAAGCATCTCTTTCAACACCCTTACTATTTTCTGCCGCCTCTTTATATTCCTGTATCCTTGTCCTGCTGACCACAGATACAGACCGAAGGAAATTTAGTGATACATCTTTATAGGATAACTTACTTGCCGTGATGGTCAGCATGCCGGGATCTCCTGTTCTGAATTTCAGTTTAAAATACCCATGTTCATCGGTGAGCGTAGCCGCGAGCTGCTCTTTTGAATACACACTTGCATTCATCAGCCGTTCCCCGGTCAGCTCATCCACTACGATTCCGCTGATGGAATAGGTGTTATTATTATTTGTAATATCTGTATTGATCAGTGAAAGATGAGGCAGCACAGCAGAGATGATCAGATAGTTTCTTTTTTCTTCAAAGGCATACTTTCCATGGAACAATTGCTCCAGTACCATAGAAAGAGGCTGATGTTCTGCTGTTACCGTAACCAGGCTGTCTTTGGGCAGCAACCTGCCGCTATACGAGAAATAAAACCGGCCTTCATCACCGATTCTCTTTAGCGCATCGGCAAGCCGGACATGATTAAGGCTTACAGTAATACGCTTGTTCAGCAAATTCTGCGCAACGCATTGATGAGATGAACAAAAGACTTCCAGAGCAACAAATAAAATCAGAACGTAATTTTTAGCAAAAAAAACAGGGGATTTGGTCATAGCAAAATACTGATCAATAAAGAATCACCTGGTTATTTTTCTTTTCAATTTTAATACTGAATGTCCTTCCGATCACCTCCAGAATATGGTCCAGGGACTCATCCTTAAAGGTGGTATTCAGCGTTAAATTATTCAGCTCTTTTCTTCCGATAATGATGTGGCTACTGTACGCCTCATTTAATACCTGCACCATCCGCCAGAGGGGCGTGTCATCTGCAACGAACTCCTTACTGCGGTAATATGTATACAGATGGTCCGGATTATCCTGTTTAACCAGGGTCTTTGCGCCCGGTTCTACCGATACCTTTTCGCCGGACCGGAGAGACACCGTCTGACCATTTTGTGAAACCAGGACAATACCCGTCTCTACGATAACTTCTACCAGTCCGCGTTTATTTTTAACATTAAATGTAGTTCCCACAACCTTTATCACCGTATTGCCTGTATTGATCAAAAATGGTTTGGCCTTGTCAGGCGATATATTGAAAAAGGCTTCACCTTTACTGAGCCATACCCTGCGCAATTTTCCCCTGAATTTTTCCGGATACAGCAATGCGCTGTTTTTGTTCAGGGTGATCACAGAACCGTCCGACAGCGTATCTGTTCTTACCAGTCCCTGCGTCAGGAACTGCATTTCTTTTGTGGAATACAGGCTTGTATACAACCACGCAAATCCAGAAATCAAGAGAACAGCCGCAGCTATTTTCATCCACGAATACTTTTGGCTTACAGGGACAGTCTCCGGCAGAGCTTCTTTTCGGGTAGCAATTTTTTGTTTGAGCCTTCTCAATGAGGCGTCAGCGTCAACCGGGCCATTGAATTTAAGTTCAAGACTGCTTTCCCAGATGAGCTTAAACTGGTTAAAGCGCCGCCTGTGTTCCTGATTTTCAGCAACCCAATCTTCTATATGGTATGTTTCTTCATTTGTAGCTTCCCCAAGCAGATAGCTGATCAATAAATCGTCGTTAATTCCCATTTTTTCAGCGTTTAAGTAGTAATATATTGAGTAGAAACCATAGGATAAAAGGCAGGTAATCTGCCAGTTGCACACGCAGTCTTTTGAGGGCTTTACCGATCTGATTCTCCACAGTTTTGATGGATATACCCAGTTCAAGGGCAATCTCCGCATACTTTAATTCATCAAATCTGCTCATCTGGAAGATGGTACGGCATTGTTCCGGAAGTTCATTGATGGCAGCCTGTAATTGAAACTTAAGTTCCTTGTACTGCATCGTGCCAGACGGGGTTTCTGTATGGTAATTGAGACCGGCGTTTGTACCTGCAATATGTGCATCCTTAACTTTCTCATGTTTGATATGGTTTAAACATTCATTATGGACCGACCTGTACAGGTAAGATCTTAAAGAAGTGCTGATCGTTACTGATCCGTTCTTTTCCAGTATCCTTAAAAATACCTGGTGCACCATTTCTTCGGCCAGCACTTCATCATTCACCATTGTATAAGCGTACTTAAACAGAGAAACATAATGTTCCGTGTAAACCAGGTCAAAACGCTGTCCTTCCAAATTAAAATCTGATGTATCCTGCACTATAAGAGGTTGATCTGTCTGCAAAATTGGTTAATGGTTAAATTAATATTTACCGGTAATATTTAAAAGACAACTCAGCAAAGGTTTACCCCCACGCCGAAACAACAAAATGGGCAAATTCCTGCAATTCTTAAATTTAAATTAATATTCTACTAAAAATAAAGTTAATAATAATTCAATGGTTATTTATTTAAATAAAGAAATAATTTATAGTTTTGGTTAACTAAAATAAACGATATGAATGCACTTGAAAAAAGAGTACTGAATTTAGAGGAAACCAGTTCCTCCATATTAAAAATTGTTAAAGGAATCAATACCATTTTAGAAAATGAATTTAAGACTGTACACAGGAAGTTCGATGCGATCGACAAAAAATTTGAGGCCATAGACAGAAAATTCTCAACGATAGAGAAAAAGTTTGATGCTATTGAAATTAAATTTAATGAGGTAGATAAAAAAATAGACAAACTCAGTAAAAGCATGGTTGCAGGTTTTGAAATTGCAGACATGAAAATAGATGTGCTGAGC
Organism: Pedobacter hartonius; assembly: GCF_900107535.1. Classification (GTDB taxonomy): domain Bacteria; phylum Bacteroidota; class Bacteroidia; order Sphingobacteriales; family Sphingobacteriaceae; genus Pedobacter; species Pedobacter hartonius. The sequence goes on from NZ_FNRA01000010.1 coordinate 139,684, forward strand.
AGAACAATCCATTTAAACTTTGAAAACACTGATGTTAAAATACATAAACTGCAAGGCGAAATGATGTCTATCAAAAGATTTACCATAGCAGGTTTTGAAAGTACAGGCGCTAAACTGGATGACTTAAAAGCAGAAATTTCGAAAATCAACAAAGTGACCGGATACCAGGAGATATTTAAAAATATTTCCAGTTTAAGGATCATCAAAAAGCCGGAAGATAACGAAACTACCCATTAGCTTCTCCATTACATTACAAAGGGATATTAATAGATTTTCTTAACTGACAAAGCATTTAATGTTGTCCAGGTCATACGTCAGGGCTTCTTTGGTCATTCCGCCCAGTTCTGCAAAATAAAGCGAAAGTTTATATTCGCCATCAGGCACATCAAATCTGAATTGCCGGTAATAATTTTCATCACCAGCTTCATAATAATCAATAAGTTATTTGGAACTGTTCTAAATAATTAGATATTTGTAAATATATATCTGATGATCGCAGATTGTCAATACATAAGAACTATTTTTTTCAAATAAGTTTAACTCATATGTGCACACCAACAGTTATTGCCCGAAAAGGAAATATTGCCGTAACACAATGTGTCAATTGTAAAATGGTAAACATCTGGAACAAAAGTATACTGATCAGTTTTACTTTCAGTCAGTTCAGTTCGTTTGTAGATGTCACAAGTGAACTCGAGTTTGATGACTATCTTGAAAGTTCGCCAGGCGGGGAAGAAATTGTTGTATTGGCTACTCCATATCCTGATATCAGTTTGGTATTTACGAGGGAAGAATGGTACAACTTCTTTGCTGCCCTTGCAGAGGCTACCTACATGCAGGAAATTTACCGTATGGTGCACTCTTAGTCAGTCACTATTTTATTTATTCAGCGGCCCCTTGCTGACTTCCTTTCCTGCTTTATAAACCGCTTCTATTGAACGCGTATTTTTTATATCAGTTGCCGGGTTATTCTTCAGAACGATCAGATCAGCTATTTTTCCTTTTTCGAGTGTACCGAACCTGTCAGCGATCTGAAGGATCTTTGCAGAATTTTTTGTGGCAACACCAATGGCCTGCAGTGGGGTAAGTCCGGCCTGTACCATTAGTTCCAGCTCCAGGTGTTCAGAGAAACCCTGTGCCCGTACCGGTGTGGCACCTGAATCCGTTCCCATTGCCACCAATATGCCGGCAACATATAATTTTTTAAGGTTCCTCAATGCGGTCTCATAGGCAGCCACGCTGCGCGCATAACCAGGGGCCTTTTTTAATGCGTCCTGATATTTTTTGGAGGTGATCATTTCATATACGCCGGGTTCCAGCGAAGATTTAAAAAATTCATCATCAATCCATTCCGGCTTGCGGGCATAGATATAGGCAAATTCATCCAGAGATAAGGTAGGTATGTAAGCCACACCTTTGGCTTTCATTTCGTTGATGAGCTGATCGTCAGCTACACTGTCACGGATACTGTGACCGATAATGTTTACACCATCCGCTACCAGCTTGCGTGCGTCGGAAAGATAGTAAAGATGCGTGGCCACACGGATATGATGTTTGTGTGCTTCAGTAATAATAGCGCGGTAGATTGAAGGATCCATTTTTTTAAACTTGCCGCCAAAGTCATCCACCCACATTTTCACTACTGAAGGTTTCAGTTTGGCCAGGCTATCCATTTTTGCAGGGATCTCAGCAGCACTTAGCGGCCTGTATACCCTATCCATTCCGAAATCAACAGGCGGAGCATTTTGAGGTACACCAAAACCATACCCTGCAGAATAGAGCCTTGCTCCCGGCAACAGGCTGTTCACCGATGAATCTCTCAAACCACTGGTAAAAAGCATTGGCCTGTCGGTTCCCATCACCTGAATATTTTCTATGCCGTAATCCTGATATTTTTTTAGTTGCACAAGGATGTTTTCGCGGGTATAATTAACGGATTTGGTAGTCGTTCCCTTAAGCGTGCCTACGTGCACGTGACTGCTGATCAGCGCCGGCATAATGGTCTTGCCTGAAAGTTTCAGGACTTTAACACCCGCCGTATCCAGCCCCTTTCCTATCGAAGCGATCGTGTCGCCCTGTATCAAAATATCAGTATGTTCAAGCGGGGCGGCGCCGTTACCATCTATCAGGGTTACGTCCTGAAATAAAACAGCGCCCGCTGAAACAGCAGGTTTGACTGCATTCCGGCAGGCGGTTAAAACAACTGCTGCAAAAAACACCGTATACAAGGGATTCAATCTGCTTCTCATCGTAAAATCATTTATTATTTAACGCCCCCTCAGGCAATATTGTTTATGAATGTTTTACTCTAAAAAACTTAGCTCCAAAAAAGAAGATGACTATATAACAAATTATTGGCAGGTAATAAGCATGTGCCACTCCTGCACTATCGGCCACCTTCCCCATAATAAAAGGGAAAAATGCACCGCCAACAACTCCCATGGAGATAAAAGAAGAGGCTTGCTGCGTATGTACACCAAGATTCTTAATACCCAGGCTGAAGATGGTCGGGAACATGATACTGAAGAAAAAGTTGATCAGGAGCAGGGCAATATAGGAAGGCCATCCTAAACTTTGCGCAACAATGATGCACATCACAATATTTGCCAGCGCGAAAGCGGCCAGCAATTTATTGGGGGCAATTACACGCATCAGGAACGTACCCGCAAAACGCCCTGTGAGCATCATCCCCATAAACAAGATCATAAAATTTCCCGCTTTAAGATCTGTAAAGCCCATTTTCTCATGCCCGTAATTGATGAAGAAGGCCCAGGTTCCTGCCTGTGCCGCAACATTAAAGAATTGGGCAACCACCGCCCAGACAAAGTGTTTGTGCTCAAAAAGCTTTTTGCCCGGGGCAATATCTACATTGACAGCATCCGGATCAGCAACTACCGCATGCGGATCAGTTGTCGCGGGTACTTTCACAAATGAAAAAGAAACGGCGATCAGGGCAATCACGATACCGATCACCAGATACAGGACCCGTACAGAGGTCAGATCTGTACTGCCTGCAACATTGGTGCGCAGCAGGAAATAGGAGCCAATAAAAGGGCCCAGCATGGCACCAACGGCATTAAAGGACTGCGCAAAGTTAATGCGCTGGTCACTGCTGCGCTGATCGCCCAACGCCGCAACAAAAGGATGGGCAACAGTTTCCAGGGTAGACAAACCGCAGCCTAAAATAAACAAAGCGAAACCAAAAAATCCAAAGGAGGAAGTATAGGCCGCAGGAACAAACAGAAAGGCACCGGTAGCAAAAAGCGAAAGCCCCAGGAGCACGCCTTTTTTATAGCCGAAGCGTTTCATAAACAGTCCGGCAGGAATACCCATTACAAAATAGGCACCAAATACCGCAAACTGAACAAAGGCAGACTGCGATTTGGTCAGACTCAGCACATGCTGAAAATGTTTATTCAGCACATCTGCCATTGTAATTGCTATTCCCCATAACATAAACAGGGAGGTGACAAAAACCAGTGTAACCAGGTATTTCTTGTCCGTAAACGATGGTTTATCCAACATAATTTATTTGTATTGTTTATTTTTCCAGTGTAAGTTAACAGTTTAAATTTAATTGGCTGACAGTTACCGGCAATCAGTTAATAAACTGTAAGTTTTGCCCTTCAGTGTTTTAAATGAAATCTGATAGCCATCCGGTACCTTCTTCGTGACGATGTCAGTACCCATAACCTTTACAGGCACACTGGTATGAATGATACACTCTTCACCAAGTAGTGATTTTACAGACGCCGTATTTAACTGCTGTTCCTTCCATTTCATATCTACTTCAAAGCCTCCCCTGGCCTTAAGTCCTTTAATACTGCCTTCAGCCCATGCTTTTGGTAATGCGGGTAACAGGTCAAGATATCCCGGCTGACTCTGCAGCAGCATTTTCGCCATTCCTGCGGTACCTATTAAAAAGAGTTTCATACAGTATGTTTACAGCTATCGTTCAGATTCTAAAACATAGTTAATCAATATTTTCTTTAAACAAAAAATTAGATCCGGCTGTCAGCAGCCGCAGCGGGCAGAGACAGTTTATTCCGCAACACAAACAAATTAATCCCTGTAGCTATACGCTTCCTTCTTTTCTGAAAGACTGTACTCAGGAAGAAAAAATCTGGGAGAGAGTTCAAAATAATCTGCCAGCCTGCTGATATGTTTAAGATTGTACTTGGCGGGATTGTGCACATTTTCAACATTGCCAATAAAGGAGGAGCTTGTATTCAATATCCTGGCAAGATCTTGCTGCCTTAGCCTCTTGTTCCTTCTCAGTTTTCGAACTATATCTATAACATGCTGTTCGATGGGTTCAATTTTCACCTTTTCTTTCATCTGAAAAATAAGTAATGGCGGTTATTATCATCTTTAATTCTTACAAAACAACAATACAACGTAAAATCGTGCAACAAAGATACATTTACCTATACCAATTTTAATACCACAGTAACAAAGTTACCTAATCAGGATGAAATAAGGAATTTATTTTCCAATATCCGCTGCATCAACGCGTTAAGGAACCGGCACAGTGTCTTTCCTGTTTGTTCTGAAGATGAAAAACATGACCAGCAGAGATAAAAGAATGATGATCAAATAGCTCTGGCTTAAATTTCTCTCATCCTTTGCGGGAACAAAGGAGATGATTCCATAACTTAAAAAGGAAACGATCACATAGTTTATCCCTCCGGTAAGCCCGCCTGCAATCCCGGCATTTTTCGGGAATTTACCCAAACAAAATGTAAAATAATTATTAAAGGTAAATCCTGCCCCCACGTGGATGATAAAAGCAAAGAAGATCAGGGAATAGAGGTTATCAATAAAATTAAGGCTGATCATCATTGCTATTACAAACAGTATTTGTATAGTCAGGTTGATTGCCACCCTTTTAAAAAAGGGGCGGTTGATGGTTGCCTTGCCGATAAACCCTCCCACCATCCAGGCGAACCCCAGGACCAGTGAACTGTAACCTGCAATTACTGGTGACAGCTGAAGATGATGCGCTATAATAAAAGGCCCGGTCATGTTATAAACCATAACCATACAGTATGCCAGCCCCAGCATCACTATTCCAAGCGTAAAACTGGCAGTTTTTACCATTTTTACATAGATATCCGTGATAGATTTAAGGTTAAATGCAGTGGAATGTTTTAAGGTCTCACCGCTGAAAATGAATTCCAGTACAGCCAGTACAATTGCCAGACCAGCCAGGAAATAAAAGCTGGACTCCCAACCGAAGGCCTTCTGCAGGTACCCGCCAATAAAGGGGGCAACGATGGGCCCGGTAGACCAGATAATGGAGAACAGGCTCAGGTAATGTTTCAGCTGATTACCAGTAAAGAGGTCTACAAAGTATGCACGCTTAGCTACCACAATGGCTCCTACCATAAAACCGTGAATGATCCTCATGAAATAAATCAGATAGATATTACGGGTCATTGCAATCACAAGACTGGCAACAGCAAAGATCAGCAGGCACACCAGACTGATCCTGTACCTCCCAAAACTATCCAGCACACTGCCAATGAACAACTGTGAAACACCGTAACTAATTAAAAAAAACGTTAAGGTCAGCTGCACCTGTATATCACTCACATGCATGGCCGCGGACATATTGGGCAGCGAAGGTATGTAGATATCGGTAGCAAATCCAGACAGGGGAAGCAGAGCAAAAGCTAAAACGGTTGATATTCCCTGATATTGCTGTTTTATCGGTTTAGTAGTTGAAGAATAGGTAATTGCAGTCATATTGTTTCCCAATCATAACGGGTTTAATCGCACAAGTTACACATTAATAGCCGCGTCACGGCCGTATCAGCCCATTCCGGCAAAAAATTACTCATGGTTAACATTGCATTCAGACCAGCCAGTTATGCTACCGGAATTGGATAAGTCAGTGTTGCTTTCTGAATTCTTCCGGCGTAAAACCGGTATGCTTTTTATAAAACTTCGAAAAATAAGAATTATCCGTAAAGTTCAGCTGACAGGAGATTTCGGCAATACTCAGCGCCTTGTTCGTCAGCAAACGTTTAGCTTCCAGTGTGATCCGGTTACGGATCACCTCTCCGGCCGACAATCCCAGTGCGTTTTTACACAGGGCGTTCAGATGGTTTGGTGTAATGAACATGCATTCTGCATAGTCCTTCGGCAACCTCAGTGATTTATAATGTTGCCCAATGAGTTTTTGGAATTTCTTTAACAACAGATAGCTATAGGAATTCACAACAGACGAAGTATTACCGATACTCAGACGGCCCACCAGTATAAATATTTGCAGCATCAGCGTTTGTACCATATCAATGGCCAGCAGCTCCGGGACTTCACTTTCATGAACCAGGCTCTCGAACAACTGGACTATCCTGTGCCGGAGCTGCCCGGGCAGCTCAATCACCGTCTCGCTTATCGCACCGTTAAAAAAAGGAAACTGCTCCAGATAATCCGGTTTGAGCAACAGGGTATCTAAAAATGAAACAGAGAAATTAAGTACATACCCATCTACATGTCCTTCAAATTGCCAGCTATGCACTTGTCCCGGTATCATAAAATACATTTGATAAGGCCTGACGGGGAAAGTCTGAAAATCTATTGTATGTTTTCCTGTCCCTTCCGTAAACAACATCACATGATAAAAAGAATGTTTATGTGCCTCCCGGAGATTTTCATGAATACTCAGGTAGGGGGCAAATCTGCTGATTAAAAAGTCTTCCCTTTTAAATCCGGATAAGCTGCTTACATCATATATCGGAAAAGTCTGCTTTATCATATAAGATTTCAGCCTAAGGTTTCATTGCAATGGTTCATCTTCCTAAGAGATCGTCATTATGATGAACCAATCAGCCAAAGATAACAAAATATCATCTCAGCAACCGCTTCTGCTTAATATTACCAAAAAGGTTACATCGCAGCCTGAATATTCTATTTTTTAGTATTGTTATCTGTAAATACCAGCACACTGGTGACCAGCCTGCTGATCTGGTCCGTATTGAGGGTTTTCAAACCATGCCCTTCTCCCGCATAAACGATCATCTCATGGGGAACATTCAATTTGCGCAGTGTCTTATCCAATAGTTTTGCCTGTTTTAAAGGCACCGTTTTATCATCATCTCCGTGGATGGTGAATGTTGGAACAGACCGGAAATCAATATAATTTACCGGGGAATACAAGCCTGTGAAATAAATCACTTCCTCCTTCTGGTTTTCAATATCCAGCCCAGAGAAAGTAGCCAGACGGGATTGTCTTAAATCATATTTCCGCTTGTAAAATAATTTCACGAGCCACAATATGAAGTTGCTTAACTTTGGTTTAAAGAGGGCTTTCAGGTCTACCGGCCCGTAATTGTTTAACACATAATTTACTTTTGAGGCGTATGGCCTGAGTTCAGTGGCGCCATAAAAATCTTTATCCTCTGAATAGGCCAGCAGCATCGCCATATGTGCACCTGCAGAAGTTCCCCAGATACCTATATTTTCTGTATCAAAATGATAAGATGCTGCATTTTTATATACCCACCTCACTGCATCTTTGCAATCAATCACCGGTGCCGGAAAATGTATATCATCATAATTGGTCAGGCGGTAATTGATACTAACTACTGCATATCCTTTAGCCAGCAGTGCTTCAAGCAGGGCATTCCTGTAACCGGAACGGATTTCAGACTTATCTCCCGAGGCCCAACCACCGCCATGGATAAAGATCAATAGCGGGGTTTTGCCTTTTCCCGAAGGCTGCGGCTGATAAACATCCAGTTTTAATTCCCCATGTTCTCCCTTCTTATAGGTAACATCAGCAATCATATGCTGCGGTATAATTTTGTGCTGGGCTAAGCGCCCCTGGTATAAAGCGTAAAACTAACCGTAATACCGCTATTTGTCTTTTTATCATCATCAAACATTTAATATATCAAAACAGACTACAATTGTGCAGCCAGAACCAATCTTTCGCTGTTATATTATAATTTTAGAATAGCGCTGTTAAATAATAATCATAAATCTATCGCAATACCTTATTTAAATCGCCTTTGCAATATACTTTACTATCTAAAAAAATAAGAAAGTATTTTTATTACATTTGAACATCGCTAAAAAGACAGTATGTTTATTGTTCTGCAGCGATTCCGGAAATCCTTTATGCTTTAAAATGAGATGACTATACAAGAATCTAATAAACTCTCCTCACTTTTCTTTTATACCGGTTTTCTTTTGATATGTATTCTTGCCGGAACATTTCTGATCTCCTCCCTGTTCTTTTTTTTAAAAATCCCTATGGGTCCCTGGCAGTTTCCACTTGGAATTTTAGCCGCCTCCCTATTAAGTTATTATACACTTACAAGGAGCAGGGAGAAACAGGACCTGAACCTCTACCTGGTATTTGGCATTCCTCTGGTGCTTGTGTTCATTTCAATAGCCGTTTCCGGCTATTTTTATGATGTTTCTTTTGACGGACAGGCCTATCACCAGGAGGCGCTGATCCAAATGAAAAACGGGTGGAACCCTTATTTTGAATATCTGCCTAAAACGGTAAACCAGGTAATTTGGGTTAACCATTATGCAAAGGGAATGGAGACCGTTCAGACGGCTATCTATTGCGCAACCGGAAATATTGAGACCGGTAAGGCCACTAACGTCATCCTCTGGCTAGCCAGCCTTTTTCTTACAGTGTCCCTTATTATCCGTAATCAATGGGTGTCATTACCGAAAGCAGTTATCCTTTCTATCCTACTTGCCGGTAATCCTATCGTCTTAAACCAGATGCCCACCTACTATGTAGACGGGGCATTGGGTTCCCTGTTACTCTGTTTGATCGTCACAGGGATTTCTATTCTGCAAACACCCAGGACCCGTCATCTTTTAATATTGTCCATCACTATCTTCCTGCTGGTGAATGTGAAATTCACCGCCACCCTGTATATCGCCGTATTTGTCGGAGGTTTCTGGATATGGGCATTATTGAATAAAGAGACCTCAACAGCAAAAAAAATATGGTGGACTTCGGTTGCTGCAGGCATTGTTGGCATTGTCTGCGGATTTAATCCATATATTACCAATACTGTTAACTTCGGCAATCCCTTATACCCGCTGATGGGAAAGAATAAAGTGGATATCATTTATGCGCTGAACCTGCCTGCCGGTTTTGAACATAAAACAGGAGTAGAACGGTTTGTTCTCTCTCTCTTTTCACGTACGGACAATCTTTATCCAAAGAGCCCCTATCCGATAGAGCTCAAATTACCATTCACTTTTAACAAAATAGACTTGGCACATGCTCCGATGGTTGATGCGCGCCTGGCTGGCTTCGGCCCTATGTTTAGTGGGATTTTGCTATTGTCACTGGTCATACTCGTCGTTATTTACCGCAATGCAAGAAAGGAACAGTTCTTCAAAAACATGATCTGGATGGTAGTGCTCATTGTCGTTTCGGTGATCGTCATGCCAGAGTCCTGGTGGAGCCGGTACATTCCGCAATTCTGGCTGCTGCCAGCTGGTTTATTACTCTCGGCTGAAGTATTGTTCAGCAACCGGAATAAGATCTTAAAACGGCTGCTTTACGCTTCAATACTGATTAACCTCCTGTTTTGTCTGTTAGGCTTTATTTTTAATTTACTGCTAACCACTAAAATAAATTACCAGCTGGCCTTATTGAAATCTTCGTCTGAAACCGTACTACTGGATCTGGGTGATTCGCAAAGCAACCGCCTGAGGTTTTCCCGGAACAAGATTCCGTATAAGATCAGCAAATTCCATGGGACGGGTGTGAATGAAGAGTATATGGCTGGTTCGCAAGCCTGTTTTATTTGGCCTGCACATGTTGACAAAAGCATTCAGGAGCCCTGGCTTTTAAGAAAAGCAGGCCGGCTGCTTCCCTTTATGTGGCAGTATTACGGACGTTAAGAGGCCGGCAGGAAATTTTCTGTATCTATTAAAATCATTCAAATACAATAGTTTTGTTCTTGTAGACAAAAACCCGGTCTTCAAATACCAGCCGGAGTGCTTTAGCCAGTACCGAGGTTTCAATCTCCTTTCCTGCCTTCATCATGTCGATGGCAGTGAGTGTATGGTTCACAGGAATGATCTGTTGTGCTATAATAGGGCCTTCGTCCAAATCATTGGTTACAAAATGTGCCGTCGCACCGATAAGCTTTACGCCACGTTCAAAAGCCTGCTTATAGGGGTTTGCACCTACAAAGGCAGGCAAAAAGGAATGGTGTATGTTGATCAGCTTGACAGGGAATCTTGCTACAAACTCAGGTGATAATATCCGCATGAATTTGGCAAGCACAATGTAATCGGCATCATGCAGACTGATGGCCGCTGTCACTTTATCCTCAAACTCTGCTTTTGTGCGTTCATCATGTGTAATATAGTAGAACGGAATGCCAAAACGTTTACAGATATCGCCCAAAAGATCATGATTACCAATTACACACAACACCGAAGCACCTAGGGTACCGAAATAATTTCTGATCAAAATATCAGTAAGGCAATGATACTCTTTGGTAACCAATACCACTATCTTTTTATGAGGCAACGGGTTGATGATAATATTTGCATCTGCCGGCAATACGCTTTGCAGTGACTGTTGTAAGGTATCCTCATCAGCCCCCTGCTCTACCTGCAGGCGCACGTAAAAACGGCTTTCCTGGATATCCACATGCTCACGCATGGATACAATATTCAGCTGCTGCTGCGCCAGAATGTTGGAAATAGCTGCTACCAGGCCTATACGGTCGTTACAATGAATAACTATAATCATGCCCTGAAGGTAGTTATACTCCAAATCATTCACAAGCCATAACTCAATCAGGGCAGATTAAGCCAGGTTATAACATCCCCTTAAAGATGTCCAGCCCTTCAATTTTACGGTATGGCTGACTAAAAAACTCAGCGATCCGGGCATTGAACTGTTCCTTCCTGAGGGCAGCAATATAATGGCCTGTATTTGGCACTATCCATAAATAAGATTTTGGGATGTGCTGATAGATCTCTACCAGATGTGGTACGGGTATAGCATCGTGGTCGCCACCGATAACCAATGTAGGGCACTTAATACTGTTCAACTGGCTGGGTGAAAGATGTGGCTCCAGCAAATCCAGTTCTATTACTTTTAAGGTATTCTTATTTTCAGCAGTTGCAGGCAGTTTCCTGAGGCTATCAGCAGCAAGTTTCATGTAACGGTAAACGAAAGGCACCACTGCTGTGGTATCAGGGCGGAGATTAGGCCCTGATACCACCAGTTTCTTTACCTTATCCGGGTGGCGCATCGCCATTACCAATCCGGTAATGCCGCCATCACTCCAACCTACCACGTAGCAACTTTTAAGGTGCAGATGATCCAGCAGTGAATTAAGGTCATCGGCCATCATCTCAAACGATAGCGAATCTTTGGTATCAGTGGAACGGCCGTGTGCCCTGCTGTCAACGGCAATCACCCGGTAATTTTTGGAAAAATAAGGGATCTGGTTAAGGAACATTTTCATTGATGCCCCATTGTTATGCAGAAGAATAAGCGGCTCGCCCTTGCCATAGGTTTCATAATATAACTTAATGCCCCGGGTATCCAGATAGTGTCCCGCAGCCTTGTTGCTTCCATAAGGAACCTGTGCCTGTGCAGCGGTTTGTATGAAAAGCATGGCCAGACCGGCCGATATACATGACCGTAGAAAATTGAGTAGTTTTAACTTCTTCATTAGATTAAGATATTGTTTGTGTATACAGCGCCACCAGCATTCTTACCATTGAATCGCATGTTTGCAGTGCTGTCTTTCAAAGATGTTTAAGATTTTTATTTTTCAAAATACCCAAATAAGGGGAATGGAACAGAACTATTCGCTACAGTAGATGTTAGACGTAAATGAGTATAAAAATTGCTGTTCTCACCCTTGTTAAAGGACGTAACGAAGCATTGCTGAATTTGATAAAGGGCTTATCCGCAAATCTGTTTGCTGAATTTGAACTGATCATTGTTCATATGAACGAGAGGACCTGCCTTATACCGCCCTGCCCTTTTCCAGTGCTTTCCTTCGGCTATCATAGCACCGAACAACTACCGCTGGCAAAGGCACGTAACTTTGCCGTTTCAAAGACTAACGCCCGGCATTGTATTTTCCTGGATGTGGACTGTATACCTTCTGCCAGTTTTATGCAGTCATATGCCGCCGCATTTAACAGGGGAGACAAATTATGGTCTGGCCAGGTGCGTTATCTAAATGAAAAATTCTCATCTGAAACTAAAGCTGCTGACTTTGATGCCTGCAGCTTACCAGACCCCATCAGGGGAGGCTTAACCAATATCCCCTATGAATTATTCTGGTCATTGAACTTTGGCTGCAGCAGATCAGTATTTGAAACAATAGGCGGATTTGATGAAAATTATATGGGATATGGAGCTGAAGACACTGACTTTTCATTTACTGCAAGGACAAAAGAAATTGAGCTTACAACTGTGGATGCCATCGCCTACCACCAGCCCCATGCCAGTTATGACCCTCCGCTGAACCACCTTGAAGACATCATCAGCAATGCAAGGGTGTTTTACCATAAATGGGGCCGCTGGCCGATGGAAGGCTGGTTAAAGAAATTTGCAGAACTGGGTTATATATCCTGGAGCAATAATGAGCTGGTATTACTTAGTTATCCTGCGCAATCGGCCATTGATCTTTATCTCAAATCACCTTCATGAAACAGGCTTGCCGTAAATACGTTCCATTGTATGACTGATGGCACCAGCAATATTTCCTAACGCTGTTTTTTCAGTAACGCCCTTCCAGTTTGGCTGTTTCCTTACCATTGTGTCTAATGCAACAGGCCAGTTCAAAAGATTCAAATTTCCGGATTTTACTACCATCGCATTTCCATTGGCCTTTAGCAATTCCGCCTTCTGCAGCTGCTCTTCAAAGGGCCTCTCCTCAGGAATGCAGATAAACCTCTTGTTAAGATCTGCCATTTCCATCACTGTATTATGCCCCGCATTACCAATAACCACTTTACAATAACGCAGGACTGTTATAGGATCGTCCAGTTGCCCATGCCATATAACGTTATGTTTAGCCTCTGTCTCAATACATGCCCTTAACCCGATCACATGAAAATTATAGTTTTCACAGCAATCCGCCAGATGATTAATAAATTCAGCATCCATGGAACTGCCCCCCTGTCCCAATAAAACAGCCACCTGATCAGGTATCTCCTCATTTATATCACTATCCTTCAGGTTACTGTATTTGGAAAAGCCACCGGCGTATAGTGTTTTCGCGCTGATCCAGTCTTTTTCTCCCGGAGGAGCCATCCCTGCGGAATATGGGGCTATCAGCAATTCCGCACTTTCATAGGCATTCATATGCGGGAGATCGTCCCGCCTACCGTGTTGCCTGATCACTATAGAAGGAATACCACATAAACGGGCCAGCAGCGTAATTTCCACCGAGACATCTACGATCAGTAACATCGGGGATGTATCTTTGAATATATCCGTCAATAAAGCTATTCTCTCTCTTTGTCCGGCTATTCCCAAAGGTGCATAATGCAGAAAAGTTAAGGGATGAGCTGAAAAGTGCAGATCGTTTTCTGCAGGTACATCTGAAGAAAGGTGTATACATTCTATCTCATCAGCAATTAAACCGGCGTAAGGCCTCAGGTTACTGCCCAGAAAAAAGATCTTAAAGCCCTGAAGTACTGCGGCAATGCTAAGAGCCCTCATTAAATGTCCGGCACCATGATGGTGTATATAAAAGCAAATGGTTTGCTGAGTGGTATTGAACTGCTTCATTGCATTGATAACTGCTTTCCGTATATATTGTTTTAAACACCTGGATGCCTGCCTGATAATTCATGAAACATTGTAAGACTTACGATGTTGTCAGTAAAATCATTAAAATGCAGACACTCTTTCCTACTCACCCACATTACGCCCTTAAAGCTACCATCATTGTACCCGTTAAAAATGAAGAAGTAAATCTCTATGGAATGCTGGACGCATTAAGGCTTCAGGTAGATGCTGCAGGAAACGAAATCTGCAATGATTTATATGAGGTATTGCTGCTGGCCAACAACTGCACAGATCATTCCTTTCCGCTTGCCGCTGCGTATAAGTTAATGCATCCGGGATTTAACCTGCAGGTTGCAGAGATCCGGCTGGACAAAGAACAGGCACATATAGGTACTGTACGCCGGTTGCTGATGGATGAGGCCTATCAGCGGTTCCAGCTATTGGGCAGGCCCGAGGAGTTATTATATCCACAGATGGAGATTCAAGGGTAGATTGCTGCTGGCTGCATTATATCTTTGCAGAGTTTGATATGGGCTGCGATGTGGTGGGCGGCAGGATAATTTCTGAATACAGTAATAGCCCTTCGCGAAAGTACCACCTCAAAGATGTAGGGTACCGTTACCTGGTTAGCCGTCTTGAATCACATCTGGACCCCTGTTCCTTTGACCCATGGCCCAGACATTTTCAGTGCTTCGGCCCCAGTACGGCTGTCAAATGCAGCATTTACGAAAAGGCAGGGCGTTTGCCAGTACTTCCCTTTCTCGAAGACGAAAATTTCCGTAAAGCACTGCTCAGGGTTGATGCGCGTATCAGGCGTTCACCACATGTAAAGGTTTATACATCAAGCCGCGAAAGTGGGCAGGTTGATTTCGGTTTCTCCATCCAGCTGAACGAATGGACAAAAATGAACCTGGAAGGGAAAAAAATGCTGGTGGAACCCGCGGGATCACTGATCATTAAATTTAATGCTAAAAAACTGCTGAGGGAGTTATTTACTGACTATCTGTTAGGCAATCAATTAAACATCCGCCAGCTTAAACAGCTGGCAATTAGCCTCTTTCTTGAAGAGGAATGGTTGAGATTTAAAATTACCACCGCCAGCTATTTTGGAGCATTGTGGGAAGAAACGGAACTGGCAATAAGCCTGCAAAAATGGGAAGAACAGCATCCCGATGTACACGTAGACACCGCCATAGGGCATCTCAGAACTTTGTTAAACACCAAACAACTGGCATAATATAATCATTCATGACAGATTATTCACAACTATACCACCAACTTGACGCCTTAGCAGTACTGACAGAACAGTCGGGAGAAATGCCTGCTGAAGAAATCTTGCTGCTAAAGAAGAGCGGACTGCTCACTATAGTATTGCCCGGGCATGAACTGGACTTCGCCAACGAAAATACCGCGGCACTGCTTGCACTGCTGAAAGATGTAGGCAGAAGCAATGGCGCCATTGGTAGGATCTACGAAGGCCATATCAATACCTTGTACCTGATCCATTTATATGCAGATCCTGCTCAACGCCGGTATTGGTATAATGAAGTGGAGCTGAACAGAAAATTATTTGGCGTATGGAATACTGATGGTGCCACTGGTATCAGTTTCCAGGTTACTGGCCATCAGATAATAATAAACGGGGCAAAGGGTTTTTGTTCAGGCAGCAACCTGGTAGACTATGCGCTGATTGGGGGAAAAACAGACCTTCCCTCTGCTACTTCCAACTGGCAGATGGTGATTGTACCTATGCAGGAGGTTGAGGAATACCGTATAGAACGAAATTCGTGGCGGCCAATGGGAATGAAAGCCTCTGTAAGTCATACCATAGATTTCTCGGGCGTTAAACTTGACCATAACGCGCTGCTTGGCCAAACGGGCGACTACCTGAAAGCACCTTACTTTTTAGGCGGAGCAATACGTTTTGCTTCGGTTCAACTGGGCATGGCAGAAGCTGTTTATAATAAAACCATGGATTTTTTGAGAAGACTGGACCGCCTGGAAGACCACTTTCAAAAAATGAGGATCGGGAAAATGGGCATGGCCATACACAGCGGTCAACTATGGATTGATAACGCCGGCCATGAGTTTGACCGCTGCAGCAACCAACCAGCGCTGTACGAGCATCTTATTGCTTATGCCAATATGACCAGGCTGACTATTGAGGCTACCTGCCTTGATGTCCTGCAACTATCAGCACAATGCGTAGGGGCAAGGGGATTAATGGCACCGGGAGATTTGGAGCGCTGGCACCGCGACCTCAGTTATTACCTCCGCCAGCCTGCACCCGATGCTACGCTGCAAAACGCAGCCGGTTACCTGATCCGCAGAGAGGAAGGTATTGAACATTCCTTTCCCATCCAGGCACAAAACTTTCCTGTCCAGGCACAAAACGAACAAACCGCATATTCATGAAACCATCATGATATTCCATCAATTATTGAATGCAGGATCATGATAACTTCATAACTGCTGATTACAAATATTTATTTATGAAAATAGGAATTATAGCGCACCTGAAACATCCGATTAAAAGCCCCTTCCGCGGAGGACTGGAAGCATTTACCTATGATATCTGTAAACGGCTGATAGCCCGCGGGCATGAGGTGATGCTCTTTGCCTCATCAAAATCTGATGCAACTTTGAACGTGTATCCTATTCTAAGTGACGAAGCTTACAATGACCTTTCCGGTCACAGGGAGAAAAAGCCCAACCTGTCTTCAGAATATATGGCAGAACACTATGCCTATATGGAGCTGATGCAACACATTGACACCATGAATTTTGATGTGATTTTCAATAATAGCCTCCATTATGTGCCCATTACCATGGCAGGCATGCTAAAGTTACCTATGCTTACCGTACTGCATACACCACCGTTCTTTGAACTCCAAAATGCCGTAAGGCTCGAACGCAGGCAAAGCACGATAACTTATATCTCCGTATCAGCACGCAATGCAGAGAACTGGAAACAGTATACGGATGAATGTACAGTCATTCAGAACGGAATTGACCTGAATAGCTGGACCTATTATCCGGACCCTACTGGCGGATATGCAATCTGGTTTGGCAGGATCCACCCTGATAAAGGCACCCATTTTGCTATACAAGCAGCAAATATTGCGGGGATGCCGTTGAAAATCGCTGGCGGTATAGCAGACGAAAAATACTTCAGGACCCAGGTTGAGCCTTTACTCGGTGGCGGTGTTGAATATGTGGGACGAAAGGACCATACAGAATTAAATGCCCTGATCGGGAACGCCGTGGTCAGCCTCGTTACTCCAACCTGGGAAGAACCATTTGGGCTGGTTATCGCTGAATCTTTAGCTTGCGGAACGCCCATAGCCGGCTTTGACATCGGTGCATTGCCACAATTAGTTGCGCAGGAAACCGGTGTACTGGCAAAACCGGGTGATATAGAAGGCCTGGCCGGAGCGATTACCGGAGCAGCTTTGAAAAACAGGTTAAGCTGCAGGGAACATGCAGAAAAATCATTTGATGTGGAAAAAATGGTCAATCAATATGAAGACCAGCTGCAGCTGCTGACAGGGGTTTTTCAATAACATCTATCCTGTATTGCTCATTGATATGCTGATAGGTTTGCGTATATCCAGGCACTTCCAGAAAGTAACTGCTTACCTCGTCCCCGTTAAAAACACAGCCCTCTATCTGGGGCCTCCAATGTACCAGGCATAAGGTTCCACCTTCAGTAAGGGAATCCAAAATGAGTTCCCTGCTCAGTTTAAGGTCTTCCTTGCTCAGGTAATAGGCCACCTCACTTACCACAATCAGGTCAAACTGATGGTCTGGATATTCATGGGGAATATCCAATACCTCAAATCGTATTCCGGTACGCTCTTTTAAGTGCTCCCTTGCAACAGCTATCGGTTTTTCACTGATATCCACTCCCAGCATAGCAGTACAATGACTGGCAAGCATTTCTGTTAATACTCCGATAGAGCAACCTATTTCAAGCCCGTTAACAAACTGTTTACCCGCAAGTGCGGTAACGGTATGCCGGTACTTTTCCCTTTCATAGGCACTTTCAGAAAAATTCCAGGGATCATCTGAAGCCGCATACATCACATCAAAATACTGTTTATCTATCTTTTCTATACTCATCCCCTATTTGTCATTTATAATATAAAATTCCCTGTCACCATAGAAGTTCTGCAGCACCTCATCCAGCAGCACAAAACCTTCAGGATCATCAAACACATCCAGGTTCAGCTGTGATTTATGTTGCGCAATCGCTTCTTTTTTTATTTTTCTATAGTTGCCCATAGGTAAGTATTGTATGCCATCCCTGATATTGGTTAAAGGCTCTACATCTGTTTCTTTTCCAAGCGTATACAGCCAGATCAGATATTGCCATATGGCTACCTGCGGGCAATCCTGCAAAGCAGCCATCGTGATCTGCCAGCTTGCCCGGTGATCCCTGTGCGGGTCAAATTCATAAGGCACCAAAACCAGGTCTGGCTTTACTGTATCTATAATCCATTTCATTTGTGCAACAAACCCAGCAAAGCCTTTTTCTCCTTCCGCAGGAAGTGCACTGTCCTTACCCCTGAAAAATGTAATATAATTTTCCTCCACCCCTAAAACACCCAGCGCCCTGATGGCTTCCTGCTCACGCATTTTACAGCGGCCGACTGCACTGGTATTCTGCGAATTGGGATGTGACATACTGCCATCTGTGGTGAAAATAACGTTTACAGCTATCCCCGAATTCCTCAAGCTGGCAATCAGGCCGCCACATCCAAGTGATTCATCATCCGGGTGAGGGGCAATGACCAGGCAATCTGTAACCTCAGAAAGTTTTGTAGTATCTATACTTGTGGAACTATTTAAAAGGTGCTGCAGTTGACTGTTCATCCGGTAAATGTTGTTTTTTTACAATGAACAGCAAAAGCTGATAAATGTTCCGGGAAAATGCAGCAGGCATATTTAAAGACAGATGAACTGCAAAATCTACCGGCAAATTTACCGGCTGCCCTGGGTTGTCAGTAATTCTAAAGATATACGAAGGTTTAAATAAGTAACAAAGTAAAGTAAACTCACACCAACCCGGATTTTTGCTATTTTTACAAAAAACAAAATTATGCCTTTTACATCCTTAGGTTTATCAGAAACGCTGATAAAAGCACTGATCAATCAGAAATTCACTATACCTACACCAATTCAAATCGCTGCTATACCCGCCATATTAGATAAAAAAGATGTTTTAGGGATTGCCAAAACAGGTTCCGGAAAAACGGCCAGTTATGTTTTACCGCTTTTAATGAACCTGCAGCAAAAATTAAAAATAAAAAACCGGCATGCAGATGTATTGGTCCTGGTTCCTACCCGGGAATTGGCTGAACAGGTAAAAGATGTGTTCCAGGTTTTTAGCCAGGCACTGCCCGAACGTATTAAAACACTGGCAGTATACGGAGGGGTTTCAATTAATCCGCAAATGATGGCTTTGCAAGGTGTAAATGTGCTCGTTGCCACACCAGGCAGACTATTGGAACTGATAAATTCCAATGCGGTAGACATATCAGGTATTGAAACACTGGTGCTTGACGAAGCCGATAAATTGCTTAATCTGGGATTTCAAGAAGAATTAAACAGGATCATTTCCCTTTTACCACTGAAACGTCAAAACATTCTTTTATCTGCTACATTAAATGATGACCTCAGGAATATTGAACAAATCCTGCTTCATGATCCCGTAGTTATCAAAATAGAGCAGGAAGAGGCCAGTCTGGATTTGATCAACCAAATCGCATATATCATTTCAAAAGAAGGGAAAGGTCCGTTTTTGCGGTATCTGATTGAGCATCATGAAATGAAACAGGTGCTGGTGTTTGCCTCTTCAGTGAGCACGGCCGATGCGATTGTAAACAAACTCCGTAAAAACAACTTTAATGCAAAAGCTATCCACAGCAAAAAAAGCCAGGGTGCCAGAACTGATGCTTTAATTCAATTCAAATCAGGCAGCGTTAGGATACTGGTTGCAACAGATTTAATGGCCCGCGGAATTGATATCAGTGATCTTCCATTTGTAATTAATTACGAATTACCGCGCTCTCCTAAAGATTATATCCACCGCATCGGCAGAACAGGCCGTGCTGGCAGCGCAGGAGAAGCCATATCATTGGTTAGCCAGGATGAATTACATCACTTTGAGGTGATACAGAAGAAAATGGGCAAACAGGTAAATATAATTGACGCCGAAAACATCAGGTAATCTGCTTTCATATAGTCAAACTTCCAGCATTTTCAGCGGCTGGTAAAACTAATTGTTATTGACATTGTTGATGGCTTTATGGATACTGACGCCCTTATTTTACCCGACATTTTTAAAAACTCGCTCGCTGAACAGCTTGCCGCCGAAAAAAAATACTTGAAAGTGCTTGAAAAAATCTCCGGATCATTAATGACCGATGAGTTCAAAAGCGCCATCTCCCCTTCGGAAACGGATATTGAAAGCCACATTTCGAGGTTATCCGGATCAATGGCCGCCCTTAAACAGAAGTCAGCTGCGAAACCGTCAGTTATTGATGACGAACTTCTAAGTATGCTGAAGGCACATTCCGGAAAAGGTCAGTCAATTCTCAATGATATCCTGATCCTGCATATCATTAAGCTGATCTTTAGCATAAAAGTTTCCCGCTATGAATCTTTGCACCGGATGGCATCAGCTTTAGGATACCAGGAATATGCAATGTTACTTGAACAATGCAGTAAAGATGACCAGAACACTATCGCTTATCTGAATCAGATAGAGCAGAATGTAATGTATCCCGAGGTTAAGAAATAACAGCAACTTACAATTAACGATTAAATTTCTTTACCATGAATTCGATTTTTGGCTTCAAGATAGGGTTTATGGTAACGCTCGTAAAAACGCTGCTTGTCATCCTTAAAACTAATTACCGCACCTAATTTATACATCATTTTTATGTAATACCAGGCCAGGTCAATCTGATGCGGTTTAAATCCGCTTCTTGCGCTTTTAGGATATAAATGATGATTATTATGCCATTCACCTGCAACAAAGCCGGGCCACAATTGATTGATAGATTTATCGTTCTCGCTATAGTCAGTCCCTACCCGCTGCTTGTCTTCACCCTTAGCATGGCCCTCGTAATTGAAGGTGCGCACTCCTATCGCCCAAAATGCGGCTGCACCAAAGAGACTGCAGGCCAGTGCATGCCCGCCCATAAGATAAAAAGCAAGATACCAGAAGGACCAGTTCAATACCCAGGTGATCAGGGCCGAAACCGGATTTACATAAGAACCCCATACTTTGTACTGCCCGTAAGTATTCCCGGATACGCCGGTATGCTTCATCAGCAGCTGAACCCGGTGGTAATCAGAAACACTCAGATCCTTGGCGATGGGCTGGTGATTTACATCCGCCAGAAAACAATAGAGAAAACCTGCCTGCGCATTGTAAGGATCGCCAGGCTGGTCTGATTTGGAATGATGTACATGGTGCGAGATGACATAAATCTCTTCAGGAATAACATTTATTGTCAGATTTTGAGTAATAAAACGCCAGAAGCTGTTTCGGAACTTATAAGCGCCGTGTGTACAATAACGATGGTGCCATATCGTACCGTGGGTTCCCATGATGATCATACTGTAGATAAATGCAGCCAGCACTGTCCACCAGCTCAGGTAGCTGGAAAGGAAGATAAAGAAAAAGGGAATTAAGCAAAGAACTTTTAACCAGCTAAAGAATGGCAGCCAGTTCCGGCGGTCTCTGATCACATTCAGCCTGCTGAAGAATTCAGTTAATATCTGGTTTATCGTAGGCTTAATCAGCTTACCTTTTTTGTCGTTCCAGCCATATGCAGGCGGTTGCAACACATGGTCTAAAAATGGCATGTTATTGAAATTAGATATGAAATAGATATAGAAACGATTATCCGTCAGGTGTTATAACGAGTTTTTTATTAAAAATCCAAAGGAGGAGAAATAATGAAGAAAATTTACCAGAATACATTACACCTATATATATAAACGACATTAGCCGGTGAAAAGATCTACACGAGACAGCATTTATTTTACATACGGAAATAAATGCCCCTGAAGCCATTATTTATCTAAATAATTACATAAATCTGCATGAGAAAATGAACTATACAGAAACTATTTAAATATAAAACATAACCTATCCGGGCGTGTTAACGAATAAATTAAACCTAAATCATGAAAGGCACAGCTTCTGCGAAGTATTCATATTTTTACCGCAATGGATTAACGATTGTATTCCTTGCCCTGTTCATTATCACGCTTGCCGCGCAGGCATTAACGGGCTGGAAACAGCATAACAGTGACCTTACAGAGGATCACGTTGCTCCGATCGGACTTTCCACCTACCTTACAAGCGGGCATTTCATCTCGGCCACATTCGAAAATTTTGAAAGCGAATTTCTGCAAATGGCACTTTATGTACTGCTAACAGTAGGATTACGCCAGGTGGGCTCGGCAGAATCGAAAAAACTGGATGAACCTGAAGAGGTTGACAGGGAACCCATCCCGTCAAAAGATGCACCGTGGGCAGTTAGAAAGGGCGGACTGATACTTAAACTTTACAGCAGTTCCTTATTCATCTGTTTTGCCATTCTGTTTTTTGTTAGCTGGGGATTTCACCTCTATGGGAGCTGGCAAAACCATAACGTTGAACAGGCAGCTAAAAATTTGCCATTAGAAAATGTGGGGGCTTATCTTACTGAACCGGAATTCTGGTTCGAAACTTTCCAAAACTGGCAAAGCGAGTTCTTGTCTGTCGCGTCAATTGTGTTTCTAACCATATACTTCCGGCAGAAAGGCTCTCCAGAATCTAAGCCTGTAGATGCACCACATATGGAAACAGGCAAATAGAGGATTATTAATTAAGGCCATATAATGGCTAATCATCGAAATCATAATCTGCCTCCTGACAGTCAACGGTTTGATCCATAAAAAGCTGCTCCTGCGTTGTCTTCGCCTCATTACTGATCCTTCCCTTTAAAATGCTCTGTCCTGTAACTGCAGGATTATTGCCCCTGCCTAAAGGCCATTTCCCGAAAGTGTCAGTGATATGGATTCCGGCAAGACTGGCTGCCTGTAATCCGAAATCGGTACAATTTTGCTGGTTCAGGTTATAGGTCATGCCTTCAAATTTTCTGGTCAGTTCCAGTATATTTTCAAAATTACGCCTGGAAATGAATTTACCCAGTACTTCGTCCCAAAGGTGCCCGGCATCATCTTTAAACGTTGCTGATGTAGTGGGCGCAATTGGAGTAGCAGAAAGTACCTGATCTTTATCGGGATAAAATCCGAAAGATGCCGAAGCGTAGGTAGAATCAGCATTGTATTTGATCAGCGTGATAAAGGTGTGCCCGGTATTTACCCAAACAAATATTTTACGTTTACCGGGGGCCGGCTGTTTGACATGGAACAACAAGGCATACGCCACCGCAGTTTTCCCGTCATTAAAATTACTGATAATCTGCTGAAAGCTGGTACGTTTACTTTTTTTGGACGTTCGTTTGGCCCTTACTACCAGGGCCCTTTTACCCACTATGGCATCATCTTTTAAACTCACGGCCAAAGCTCCGTCCTGTGGGTTTGAGCCGACAGCTGAAAGCTGCAGACTATCCATACCGCTGCCATTCACGCGGACTGCCTTGAAGAAACATTTCATTGCCAGCGGATATAACCTTAAACGGGCAAAAACATTGGCAAGGTGATAATAGAACTTTTTGCCGGACTGGTATTTATACTGCTGATCAGGCACCCCAAGATCCGTTAAATAATTCAGCAGCCTGACATGTTCCATGGAACCCCTCAAACCTGCTGCCAGGCTTGCCGTTGTTTTCGGAATAACCGAAAGAGAATCTATGCCACCTGCCGGGGAAGACACCGCAGAGAGGTATCCGTTATGCTCCACTATCTGGGCAAATGAAGGCTGACTAAATAAAAAGGTTACTGTAAAAACCGAAGCTTTTAATAGCAGTGATGGGGAGGCAGGCATTGCGAAAGATTAATGTAGATCCAAATCCGGGCCCTCTCTATACTCCGCCGGGCAGAGTAAAAAGGACTTATGTTAGCTATTCTCCGAACAGAAGGGATTTAACGGCAACAACAACACGTAATACCATCTTTTAAAATGATATTCTTAATCTGGTTTGTAAAAACAAATCCTGAAAAAGACCGGGTTCCAATGATTACTATTGTTTCCATGTGATATAACAAACATAGAAAATTAATATTAAATCTACCAGATCAATAGACTTAATATTTTCTTGTGAGAATCTAATTACAAATGACAAGGTTACCTTGTAACTTCATCATATAAGAATAGCCTAAAAGCTACCTAAATTCAATTCTAAAAGTGGTTCCGTTATTTTCGCTGCTATTGACAGTCACAATTCCGCCTAGAATCTCTACCTGGGATTTAACCATAACCCTACGCCGTTATCGGCAAACATAATTGCTATTTTATCGGCCAGTTTCTCGCTGATAATGGCAATATTGCTGCTGGTATCTTTCCGCCGGTATTTACTTCAATTAATAGATAATGTAATGTAAACTTTATATGTGTTTAATAATAATGACAGACAAAATTGATAATACACAAGAATAATAACATTCATGTATGTAAAATAACATGTTTTTTTAAGAAAACACCTTATTGTTACTATTATCTGTATATGCTGCAGAATTGATATAATACTATTAACACTATCATAATAATGATAGTCATATATCATCTATGTTATTTTATTAATAAATAGGGCTGTGGTAACTTTGTGTTATAAATTTAAAGACAAAGAAACCTGCACAAGAGTACTTTTTAAAAAATTAAAATAAATCTTGTGCAAGCTTCATAACAATTAAAAAACAACATATACTAATGAAAAAAATATTCGTAATCAACGGTGGACAAGCCTTTGGTCACTCAGGTGGCCGTTTCAACCGGTCAGTCACAGATGCAACTATCAATTTCTTTACTACACATCCTGGCTTCGAAGTCCGCTCTACAGATATCAATACCAACTATGATGCTAAACAGGAAGTAGAAAATTATAAATGGGCGGATGTGATCATTTACCATACTCCGGTATGGTGGTTTCAATTGCCTCATGGAATGAAAAAATATATTGATGTGGTGTTTACCGAAGGACATGACAATGGAATTTACCACAGCGACGGCCGCTCCTCGGCTAATCCTGCAATTAACTATGGCACCGGTGGCTCCCTGCATGGCAAGCAATATATGCTGACGACTTCCTGGAATGCCCCCAAAGAAGCCTTTACCCTGCCTGGTGAATTCTTCAATGAGAAAAGCGTGGACGAAGGACCAATGTTTGGCTTTCACCGTATGAATGCTTTTACCGGCATGAAACCCCTGGAAGGAATGCATTTCCACGATGTGGAGAAAAATGCAGACATTGTAAAAGATCTGAAACGATATGACGATCACCTGAACAAAATATTCAACCCTAAAGAACATCAGAAGGAGCCTGTACTTAACGGTAGTATTAACAGCTAAACCAGGAAGTGCAGATGCATTAAAAACATTGCTGCAAGACCTCGTGGTGCAATCCACAAAAGAAGCAGCATGCCTGAAATATGAATTGTATCAGTCTGGAACATTTATTTACCAGCTTTAGCCTCAGTAGTATCTTTCCAGTTATCCGTACGGAATGGCGAAGCCGGAAGGCCCGCCCCATTATACAAATTACATAACGGGTTATCTGCCCATGCATACCTCACAGCAACAGGATTCGGAACTTCTGTACTGCTCAGTACTACTTTATTGCCCTTGATCACCGCATCAGCCCAATAGAACTTTTGATCCGCACCTGCAACAGCAAAGCCCGTTAAAGCGGCTCCATCTTTCGTTTTTAAGCCTCCGTCAGTATACTTAAAGTTTACGCTAACCGAATTGCCTTTCACCTGCTGTGAAATTGCCAGCGGACCCGAGTAAGGAGTTTTGTAACTATAAGTTTTTGCCAGGGCAATTAATGCCAGCCGGCGTCCCACCTCCTGTTTATTTTTGGGATGGATATCGCCCCCTTCTCCAATATCGATGGTGACAGACATACCCGTATTTGGCAGGGAAAGCGTTTTCAGCTGTGCATCCCTCAGTTCCGCCCAGGCGGAAGCAGCGGGTTGTTCCGACGTTTTCATATAGTTGGCCAGCTGAACAAAATAAAAGGGGAAGTCTCCGATATTCCATTTCTTCCTCCAGTCTGTAATCATTGCAGGGAAAAGCGTACGGTACTGATTCGCCCTTCCGGAATTGCTTTCTCCCTGGTACCAGATCGCTCCGCGAATGGCAAACGGAATAAAAGGGTGGATCATCGAATTGTATAACACCGCCGGCCTGTTTGGGCTTTCAATTCCTGAGGGTACCGCCGGAATATCCTTCAGGTGCAATCCCACCTTATACTTCCAGTCGCCATCCAGGGAAATACGTTCACCTGCAGCAGAACTCAAAGCCATCACTTTTTTATCTCCATAGATACCGCCACCGCCGGTAAGGTCAAATACCCTTACCGCAAGAACAAACTCTCCGGCTTTTACCTGAGCGGCAGGAACTGTATACGAACGGGTTTCTCCAAATCCCTTCGTTTCCCCTATTTTAACGCCATCAAAGAAAGTAATGTCATCATCGTCTATTGTCCCTAAATTGATCTTCAGGTCCTTACCAGCCCATGATGCCGGGATAGATATCTTTTTACGGAACCAAACAACACCATCGAAAGCAGGAAGAACAGTACCCTCCCAAAGCGCAGGCAAAGCCATGGTCTTCCATGAAGAGTCGTCATAACCCGTCGCCACCCATACAGGTCTCCCCTGTTCAAAACCGGCATCTTTTGCCAGGACCGTATTTTGCCAGTTCTCCATTGCCTTTTTAGAATTGGCCAGAACTTTTTCCTGATCGGTACGCTCTATCCTGTTCACGGCCTCTGCAAAATAAGGCATCGTTTTAAGCGTGGTACCACTGGTCCATGCTTCGGCAATGGTACCGCCCCATGAGGTATGGATCAGCCCGACAGGGATTCCTTTTTTCCTGTAGATCTCCCTTGCAAAGAAATAAGCAACCGAGGAAAACTCAGCCACACTTTGCGGACTGCATTCCTGCCATCCCCCGCCGGTTACCTTTACATCTTTTAAGGGCCTGTTGGCAGTCACATGTTCCGCCTGCAGCAACCTAATGTTCGGATATTTCGCCTCGCTGATCTCTTTCTGATAATCTTTGATCTTCCCCCAGCCAGCCAGTGGCATTTCCATATTCGATTGTCCTGAACACAGCCATACCTCACCAATCAGCACGTTTTTCAGGGTAAGCGGCTCACCATCAGAAATGTTAATTGTGTATGGCCCTCCATAGGAAGGTGTAGCAACGAGGATTTTCCAGTCGCCATTGCTGTCTGCAACGGAACTATACTTTCTGGCGTTCCATGATGTGCCGATCTCTATTGTTTTACCCGGTTCTGACTGTCCCCAGAAAGCGGCATTTGTCTTTTGCTGTAGTATCATATTGTCGCTAAAGACAGCAGGCAGCTTTACTTTAGCCTGAACAGTATATCCTATACACAATACTATAAAAAGCAGCGTAGTTTTCAGTTGTCCCATCATATGAATCAGATCATTTTTTTCTCCGTCAAGTTTAATCAATGTTAATAGAAATAACAAACTTTAACAAGAACATCTTAACTAATTATGAATGTTTCTTTCAGGATCACAATGACCACAATAATTCCCTTACTTTTTTAATGGAATATAATGTAAAGTACATAGCCAGTATCGCAGCCAGGGAGCCCATCAGAACAGAAAGCAGGCGGCCATCAAAGCGGTAATTTTCAGGGAGGCTGATATCCACACACAACATAACCAGCAGGATGAAAACCAGGGTACCCATTCCGTTGATACCGGCAATCCTGAAAATAAACTTATACTTTGAAGATCTGCCAGGGAACATCATGTCATTCCCACACTGTTCTGCAACGGCCATAGATTTCTTCATCATATCAAAAGTGATCATAAATGGCAGTAAAAAAGCCATCGGCAGTATAAAGCGCGCAAAACAGTACGATCCATGAAAGAGGCATACCGCTCTGAGATCCTGAAAATTAAAATAAGGATAACAGGTATTGAAAAGCAGGTTAACCAGTGTAGAAAGGAGAAGATTTTTGCGGGCAAATTTTCTCCAGACTGCAGGCTCCTGTCCATCATACTGCTGCATATCCTGCCTCTGCCCCCTGCAGTAATAAACCGATTGTCCTTTGCCTGATCACCATTGCCTCCTCCTCTTTAAGAAAAGCCTCATTTGAACAAAACATAAAATCCATTTCTCCCCTGAAGGTACTGACCACCATCGTATTGGGGTTTTTCCATGGAAATGCAACTGAGGGGCTGTATATCGTTTCCAGCTCAAATGAGTGGTACTGTTCGGCAATGCCCAACCTTCCCATATTGGAAAGCGTAACATCATGGGTACCTTCTGATTCTTTCAGATACCTGACGATCTGGTATGAAGAAAAATACTCGCTCATCAGCAGCCATTCCCGGCCGTTCAGCCCCGCTATTTTGCTGACCAGCTCCTCTTTTACTTTTTTTACCTTTGCCCAAAAATCAAGCCCGGCATCCTGATCTGCGATAACTTCCAGGGTAGGCGCCAGGGCAAACATCATATCATCTTTTATCTCCGGAACAAATCTTCTGATATCCACCGGCATAACCACCCTGCCCCTTGCATTCTCTCCCTGCACCAAACGGAATGCCTCCAGGAATGCCACACACAATACGGCATGTACCGTTGTTCCGGTTCTTTTACAGGCCGCAACTATTGCTGAAGTATTTTTGGCATCTAACTTCCAGTGCAGCATATAATTGTCCCCCGCAACACTTTTCCTGCCTTTAGATCTAGTCAGGAAGAACCATAAGGCCAAAACAGACAGCAGCCTCATCTTTATCTGTTTGTTTATGGAATACTTCTCTGAAAGCAATGCCTGTACCGACTTAAAGGGAGGATAGGCCAGCAGTTCCTTTTCAGGATCATCAAGCACAGCAAGCAGCTCGCCCATCAATGTGGCCATGCTTCTACCGTCGCAGATACAGTGCGGGCAGACCAGCATCAGCTCCGAAACCTCTGTGCTCCAAAGCCAGACCACCCTGGCCAGCGGCGAATCTTTTTCCTCAAACAACTTTCCCCATTCTGCCTTTGATTCTACCATCCAGTGCTCATCGTTTAGTCTTTCCACTTTCCTCACAGGAATTTCTGCGAGCACCGGACTCAAAACAAGGTAAGGGATTCCCTGCCCATAGTTTTTGATAACGGACTGCAGCGAAGGGTGTTTCTTTTGTAGCTTACTGAGTGCAGCATTGAGTTTTGCAGGCTGCAGACTGCCGCGTATCCTGACAGTAAAAACACAATTCAGGGATGTTGAGGAATCAATATACATGATCCTTTCTCCAACGATCATTTTTCTTTCCATCATTTTTAAATTAAGCTATTTCAATTGCGTTAATGATATCTTCGATCATATCTTTGATTGCAAGCGCTTCTTCATAAGGGAGAAATCCTTCACTACCGATAAAGGTAAAATCCATTTGCCCGCGAAAAGTTGAAGTCACAAATCCAGTAGTTTTTCCCAAAGGGCCAACGGCGGACGGGCTGTAAATGGTTTCCACTTCAAAGGCCCCATATTCATGCCTGATATCAATCTTTCCGAGATTGGAAAAGAGGCAGTCATTGCCAGGCTTACTATATTTAAGGAAATTCATTAAATTTTCCAGGGAAGGATGTGATTCCTCCATTTGCATGATCATTTCATAAGGGTTCAGTACCGCCATTTTTTTTGCTACATCCTCCTGCATTCTTCGCGCATCACTGATAAAATCGAGATGTTCATTTGCAGATAAGACCATCATCGTCGCAAAAGCGAAAATATTTTCCTCCCTGATCTGCGGTATATATTTTCTGATATCCACAGGGCATACAATCTTGTTGTAAAAATTCTCTGTTCTGATCTCCCTGAAAGCAGCCAATACCGTTTTACACAAAAGTGTGTTAATGGTAGTACCTGTGGTTTTAGATACTTTCAGCAGATGGTCACTTAACTTTTTATCCAGTTTCCAGTTGATCATATAATCCCGCTTCCGCTCTATCAATTTCTTTTTCAATGGCATTAAC
Source organism: Pedobacter hartonius (assembly GCF_900107535.1). Lineage (GTDB taxonomy): Bacteria > Bacteroidota > Bacteroidia > Sphingobacteriales > Sphingobacteriaceae > Pedobacter > Pedobacter hartonius. Next base: position 169,632 of record NZ_FNRA01000010.1, read on the forward strand.
CAGAGAATAAGCGAGGTCATCTTTCCGCTTAATTTTGCCTTGATGCGTTTCTTTCTATCCCTGAGTACCTCCGGAGGTACAATATCCCTGATACTCAGAATAGGGATCTCGCTGCCGATACGGGCATCCCCATCCTCCAGCAACAGCAGTACATCTTCTAAAACGGACATCGCCGAACGCCCGTCACAGATGCAGTGATGCATCACCAGGATCAGCTCTGAACACTCTTCTCCACGGACCCATACTACCCGCATCAGCGGTCCCTTCTCCATATCAAATACGGTAGACCATTCCCTGGTCACCTCCGCCTGCCAGTCCTGGTCTGTAATCCTGGGGATGATCCGCACGAAAATGTCATTTGCTTCATTTTCATTCACCACAAACCAGGGTATCCTGTCTTTACCGACCTCTACGAAAGCGTTTAAAAAAGGATGTTTTTCCTGTATTCTTTTCAGCGCATGGGACAGATTTTCAGCGGGAAATGTGCCTCTGATCTTTATTGGAACAATGACATTAAATGCGGTGTCCCCTTTCCCATAGATCATTCTTTCTAAAAAAAATAGTTTTCTTTTCATCGGTAAATAATTGTCTTTTAATTGTTATAAAGCTTGCATAAGATTTCGTTACTTTTTGTAAGCTGTAATCTTATGCAGGTTTCATCGGTAATAATTTGGTTTTAATTTTGGTTAACGGCTGTTGGCTTACAGGAGAACTCCTCCAGTAGCTCTACGGCCCTGTCGTTCCCTCCGGCAGCAATAAAAGTTGCCCTGATCCTGACTGAGGCCTCCCGGTATACATTGTTCTCCAGTAATTCGAATACGGCCTTCCTCATCTCTGCAATGCGTAAACGCTTGTAGCGGATCTTAATACCGCAGCCTGCATTTTCAATTAGTTTTGCGGTATGAAAATGATCATAGGTAATGGGAATGATCAGCATAGGTAAACCGTTCATAAAGGTGTCATTAACGGTATTGAAACCTCCATGACAGATCACCGCATCCATTTTTGGCATCAATGCCGCTTGCGGAACAAAACTGCTGACAATAAAATTGTCCGGCCATGACTCAAAAATAGCAGGATCCGTTGCAGCTACAATCGTTAAAGGGGCATCCGCAAAAGCATCGATCAGCTTTCCGAAAAAGTCCTTCCTGATATCTACCAGCAGTGTTCCCAGCGAAACAAACACAACAGGATGTACTGCCTTTTCAAGTCTTTCCCAGTCGAACGCCGCCTGATTTGGCCTGCCTTTGACCGGGCCAACAAACTTCATATGCGGTAAATGATCCGTCACCCCGGCAAACTCTTTTGATGTAAAAACAATATTCATTTCCCTGGAATGTATCAGGAGCTGATCACTGTACAGCCCAAATTCTTCCTGTAAGCCCCTGAACAGTTTTTCATGCCAGGCAAATATCTTAGGGGCACTCTCGGCGGTATTCCCCATAACATCTGGTGGCACCGGCGTGGTAGTTACGCATGGGATACCCTTCAAATGCGCACAAAGGGCACCGGCAAATGTCACACAGTCATTAATGATCACATCAGGCTGCCAGGTATCCACGGCTTTGGTCAATCCTTTCATCATGATCCTGGCCATAGGAACATAGGTCTCCTCAAAAGCGATCTTCATGATCTCAGGTGCCGAGCAGTTTGGACCGTCATCCTGGCGCCGCAGGAGTTGCTGCAGTTTCTCCCCGTAAGGTGCAAGGTCCTGCTCAGGAAAGATATACTCTCCGCCCGGGGGTATATGATCTGCTGCAAGGGGAATGATCCCCAGCCACTTTACTTCATGCCCCCTTTCAATTAAACTGGCACCTACACTGAGCGTCGGACTGATGTGCCCAAAGAAAGGAGGCACAACGAATAGAAATTTAGACATAGTTATTGATTGATGAAGTAGATTTGTCCTGAGTTAAATTAACCAGCAGTTCTGCGGCGGCAGCCGTACCGCCTGCTACGGCAAAAGATGACCTGAGCGACATTGCCGCAGTTTTAAAACCGGGATCGTGTAAAACCTCCTGTACGGCTTCCCGCAGGTGCTCCGCTTTGAAACGATTGAAGTTCAGACGGATACCGGCACCGGTTTTCACTACCCTGCTGGCCACGTGCGACTGATCATAAGCTATCGGGATGACCACCAAAGGAATGCCGTTCGTTAAACTTTCACATACCGTATTGTGCCCTCCGTGGCATACTACAGCATCAAGGTAAGGCAGCACTTCCAGCTGCGGAATATTTAACTGTACAATAAAATTATCCGGCCATTGCTCAAATAACAAAGGGTCACACACCACAACCACTGTATAGGGCCCGCCGCCAAAGGCTTCGGTCACCTTGCTGAAAAAGCTTTTTTTATGCTCATGGTTAAAGGTTGTCCCAATGCTCACCAGTATTTTGATACCGCCGGCCGCCTGATGAAGCTTTTGCCAGTCGAACGCCGTTTTCTCATCCCTTTTATGGATCACCGGCCCCACAAACCCGTAATGATCCGGCAAACGCATTTCACCAAAAAACTCTTTTGAAGTAAAGACCAGGTTGAGCAGCTCAGATGAGGCAACCGATTTTTCAAGGCTCAGCCCCAGTTCCTTTTGCAGCCCTATGATCTGGTTCTGCTCCCACTCATACACCTTCGGCAGTTCGTCCATGATCTGGATGGCCGCGGGTGCGGTAACAGCAGTTACATATGGGATATCGTGATGCAGTGCAGCAATAGCTCCGGCAAAGAGCTCATGGTCTGTGATGATCAGATCAGGCCTGAATTCTTCCAGCCAGCGTGTTATTCCTTTATAACTATGCCTGTTCAGCGGAATCAGCACTTCCTCGTACAGGAACTTGATACTGTCCACACCATATACTATCTTTTTGGTGATCACATCCAGGTATTGCCCGCTTTCCTGTTCTTCCCTGTCATTTTCCGTGTACCGGATCAGAAAGAGCTTTCCACCTTTGGGAAGCCTGCTTTCCAATGTGCTGTCCAGACTGATCCAGCCTACCTCATGCCCTCCTTCGAGCAGGGCAGCGCCTACACCGAGTGTCGGGTTGATATGCCCGGTAAGCGGGGGAACTATAAATACAAACTTTGCCATACAATTGCGATTAGGCCTGTGCCAGTTGAGTTCTAAAAAACATTTCCATCATATTTCCAATTCTTTCAGGCTCCTGCAGCGGAATGTCATGATCCCCGTTGAGCGCAAACAGTTCCGACTTCCTGATCTTTGCGTTTAGGTTTTCACCCGCTTCCAGACAGGGAGAATGAGCTCCATATAATAACAGCGTATCCTGCCCGATCTGTGCGATTTCGGCAGCACCAAAAAAATCCCTTTCCTGAAGCACATCCTTTTTGATCGTAGTTTCATGGAACAGGTGTTCGTAAAGCCTGTGCTTACGGTCCAGCAGTCTTTTACCCTGCTTCTTTTTGTCAGGCCCGTTGAGATAATTTTCCAGTGATTCCTTGTTATAGGCGTCCATCATCAGGCGGGTTTTATCATCATTGGGGTTCGGGGCCTCTATCAGCACCAGCTTTTTCACCTGTTGGGGGAAACGAGCCGCCATTTTTAAGGAGATGAGTCCGCCGAAACTATACCCGGCCAGGTAAACTGAAGAGATGTTCAGGCGTTCGAGCAAATGCGCGATATCATCAGTGAGGCTATTGAGGTCGTAACCGCTGGTGATCTTTTCACTCATGCCATGACTTTTTAAATCATACATCACGACATGGAAATGTCTCGCTAAAATCGGAGCAATCCTGAAGTAATAAACCGACAGGTTGCCCAGCATTCCATGTACAAGCAGTATAGTTTCCGGTGCCCCCCTGTTCAGTTCCTGAATATGCACATCCCGGTTGTTGACCTTAATTATTGGCATGACTCAATAAACTTAACGATCATCCCTAATTTGAGCTCGATCAGCTGATCGATATCCATATTGGACAACCACCCGGTGAAATTTATCCTTTCTCCAAAATGTGCTTTGATTTTCTCTGAAAAAGCAACGATTTCGATACTGTCCATTTCAAGGTCTTTATTGAAAGAGCTCTCCATCGAGATGTCCATTTCTTCTATAAATTCTTCCCCTATTACTTCTGTAATAAATTGTTTCAGGAGATTAAAGATCTCATTGCTGTTTAGTTTTACTGCGGTTACGATTGTGTCCATCCTATGATATAGTTTTTATGTTTAATTGTCTGAATGAAAATGTCATTGATTCTAAGCTCCTCGCCTCTGATTCCGGTGATGATGTAAGTTCTGGGATTGCCCTGCAGCCCTTTCCCTAAATATTTGCCATAGGCTTCTTTAGCTACCCAGAACCGGGTTGCCCATTCATTCTTTTCATAACCGGCCAGAAGCAGCTGTTCACTTTCTGAAAATACCAGTTCATAGAAGCCTTCACTGCGCTCTTCAATATGTTCCATGTCAATACCCACCGGCCTGCCATATTGTGCAATGCCTACTGCGTCTGTTCCCTTATGTGCAATGGAGATCTCGATCCCTTCTGTCATCTCTCCATGCAGATAAGGCTTATGCAGCTCGTTTGAGCGAACCTCAAATTCTATCGGATAATAGGCTTCCTTTTTTGTTCTGATCAGCAGGTTTTTCACCGCATCCTTTACCGCGATACGGCTGATCATCCATTCCTTTTTCCTGTTTGGAGTCAGGGTTTCGTAATACTTTTTCTCCTCCTGGCCGAAATAACGCTTCAGCACGAAATTCCAGGAAACCACACGGCTGTACGCCTGGTGAAACATGAAAATTCCCGGCGCGATTTCTTCTGATAAATAGTTGTTTAAGGGCGACATGGACACGCGCCATAACGGCTCATCGATACCCATCCGCCTGTTCTGCCAGCCTGTTACGGTTGCCCAGATCTGGTTGTTGCGTTTGATCATGAAATTTGCCGTGGCAAATTCATCGTTCAGTTCGGTCAGCTGGCAGGTACATTCAAAGCTTCCCTGCTGATCGGCAAAGTCAGCAAAGAACGCGATCTCCTGTATCTTTACCGGAAAAGCAATCCGGTCTTTCGGAAGGGTCAGTTGCAGCCAGAGACCAAACAGCTGGCCGGCATTGTCCAGTAACGACCCTTTGCCAGTCCCCCCCTCAATCACGCCTGTGATACCCTTGTTCCCTACATCGATGAGTTTTTTTATCCCCTGGTAGGCCTGGCCATGGAACATGTGCTCCTCATAGATCTGCGCTGCAGTCCGCTGTATATTCAATGATCTGCCTGTATCAAGATCAGACACTGCCGGATGGGCGCGTTGCCTTGCCAGCAAGACCTCTGCTTCTGCAAAACGTTCCAGGTTCAGGCGCAGCAGGTGCTCGTTCTTCCATTCCCCTGTTATCGTTTCCTGAAATGGCCGGGTAACGTTCATCCACTGGAACACTTTGATATTCATGATCTTTTGTACCAGTTCTCCAGCTGCCTGCTCCGCAGCAATCTCTCCAAAGAGTTCGAATATCATGGTCATTGGAATTACAGGATCCATATCATCTACACAAGTCCATCCCTGAGGCTGCCGCATCAGGCAATGGTCCATCAGGTAGGGGCTGTTGGCCAATGAAATATCCAGCTTTTTTGAAAAGGACGCCCTCACGGGAGTGACCGGAACCGGTTGCACAGTACCTATAGCAGGAACAGCGGATTGTCTTTCCCTGTTTTGGAATGCCTGGATCAATTCTGACTGGATCTCTGCCATTTCCTCCACGTTTTTGTGAAATACCTGCATCAGGGCATGTTCTGCCGATGGCAGTACTGTTTTGCGTAAAGGTTGTCCTGCAGGGATTGCCAGCTTTTTAAGACCAGGAAAATCATAGATCAGGGGGAGTCCCAGCTGTAACATAATACCTTTCCGGGCAGCCTGTACCGGTTTTTCATCGCCCATCAGTTTCATATCCACAGGCCTGCCTTCTGCAAATAATGCTGCAAGCACACGCTGCAGCTGTGCAATACCTGAACGTAGGGGGCTGCTGGAAGAGATCGTGCTGATGTTCTTTCCGCGTAATGTATCATCAATAAAGCCCGTTAAACCGCCGGAGCCAACTTGTATAAACACCCTGGCTCCTTCAGCGTAGAGGCGTTCGGTCAGCTCCCGGAAACGTACCGGCTTGATCAGGTGCTCCACATTTAATTTCATGATGGATCCGATATCATCCGGATAAAGTTCCAGTGTGGTGGCAGACCATAGCGGGAACTGCGCCTTGTTAAACTTCAGCTGGCTCATTCCATCAAGGATAATATCCAGACGTTCTGCAATGAAGGGAGAGTGGAAGCCAGACTGAAAAGGCAGCACCTGGTGAAAGATCTGCCGGCGTTTTAAAACAGGCAGCAACTCCTCTATCGCGGCATTGCTGCCACAGAGGATCACCTGCTGCGGACAATTGTCATTGCTAAGGTATAAATGCTCTATGTTGCTGATCAAGGGCTGCAGCTGGTCAATCCCCAGCCCTACAGCAATAAACCTGGAATCCTTTAGCTCGTAGGTTTCGGGGTTTAACTTACTGAGCAGCTGCAGCACTGACGACTCTTCTACCAGTCCCGAAGATCTTGAGGCCAGCCATTCCCCAAGGCTGTGGCCGGCTGCCATGTCTGGCCATATCCCCATTTTTTTGAGCGCGGTATCAATAATACTGCTCTTGTTAAATACTTCAAGTGCATCGTTCAGCAGCCCCGCAGGTCCGGTTATCTTCTCCTGCGGAATGTTGAAATACTCAGCCACACTGTCTGCTTCAGCTCCTGCGAGGCCATCCAGGCCGGGAAATACAAAGGCTATTTTACCGCCCTGCTGCAACAGCGGTTCATTAGTAAACCAGATATCCTGCTTATTGCGCCAGGGAGTATTTCTGGATACGATTTTTATTGCTTTTTTTATCCTTTCAGGGCTGGGGTCAAATACGGCGACCCGGTATTGCCCATCTCCCGGTGTATCTTCAGTATTTTCAAGTGCCGCCATCAGCGCCTCATGACTATGACGGGCAAGCAGCAATACCTTATCCGTTTTAGCCTGCAGAGGAGTCTGATGCTTTAGCCCTCCGGCCGCATAACTTTCCAGCACGGCATGTGCATTGATACCGCCAAAACCAAATGCATTGACACCGGCAAGCCTGGGCAAACCAGATGCATCCCAGTCGCGCGCTTCCTGAACGGCGGCAAATCTCGTATCGCCCAGCTGCGCCAGTGGTGTCTGGCAATGTAAGGTTGGCGGAAGAATACCATGATATAAGGCCATTGCGGTCTTAATCAATCCAGCGATGCCACTTGCAGGCATTGCATGCCCGATATTTGATTTTACAGTACCTATTCCAGCCTTTGGCAGTGCCGGGTCATGACCAAAGAATTGTGCTAAAGTTTCCAGTTCCGTTTTATCACCCAGAGGTGTTCCGGTTCCATGGGCTTCGATATAACCAATATTCCCGGGATCCGCTCCTGCCTGTTCCCAGGCCTGGCGCATAGCGGCAAGCTGCCCTTTTACAGAAGGGCTCATCACACTGGTGCCGCTGCCATCACTGCTTATGCCAATGCCTTTCAACACTGCATATATCCTATCCCCGGCTTCAACTGCATCTTCCAGCCTTTTCAGCACCACAAAGCCACATCCTTCGCCAATCAGCAATCCATCCGCATTTTCATCAAAAGGAGTAATCTTCCCTTTTTTCGATAAAGCCCCCAGCTGGTTAAAGATGCTCCAGAAAGCTGCGTTTTGCCCCACATGCACACCGCCGGCAATTACCATATTACACCGGCCGCTGTTCAGTTCCTGTACTGCATGATCTACTGCAATGAGGGAGCTGGCACATGCAGCATCCAGCGTATAAGCTACCCCTCCGAGATTGAGTCTGTTCGCTACCAGCGAAGCCACCAGATTTGGGATCAGGCCCATTGCCGTATCAGGGCCGAAACGGCCTTTACGTAACTGAAATTCTTTCTTGACTTTCTCCAGTTCCGCAGCCTCCAGATGAGGAAGCAGGTCTTTCAGCACATTCACAATCTGCTCACCTGTCCTTACGATTTCGATGGCACGGGTAGCACCGGGCCCCGCATAGTTTCCTTTGCCAATGATGATCCCTGTTTTTTCCAGGGACAATTTCTTTTCAAAAACACCCGCATCTTCCAGTGCCTTATGCACCAGACTGAGTGTGATCAGATGATCCGGCTCTGTACCCTCTACCGCCAGCGGGAGAATGCCAAATTGTGCGGCATTAAATTCAACATCCGGGATGAAGCCCCCGCGGTTACAGTAAAAGCGGTCTACACCGGAAGAGCCTGTATCAAAATGTACCTGATCGATCCTTCCTTCCGGAACGGTCTGTATACAGTCTACCCTGTTGATAATATTTTCCCAGAACTTGCCGACATCCCCTGCACCCGGAAAAACGCAGGACATGCCAACAATAGCTACATCAGTTCTTTCCATATTACCAGTTGTTACCTGCCATGATCAGCACCTGACTCTCATTTCCATATTTCAGTTCGTTGAGGAAGATTTCCATACCATCCTGCAATGGAATAAGAGCTATACCTCTGCGTTCATATTCTTTTTCAAGCGTAGTGGATACCATTCCTGCTCCTTTCCATGGCCCCCAGTTGATAGACATCACTTTTCCGCTGATCTTTTCGTTTAATGCCCAGGCATACCTGTCCATTACGCTATTTGCCGCTGCATAGTCGGTCTGCCCGCGGTTACCATACACCGAAGCGATGCTGGAGAAGAAGACCATGAACTGGGTTTCAGGACGTAACTGCTCTGCCAATACCCGTAAAGGAGTAACTTTTGTCTCAAAGACCCTTTTGAAAGAGTCTACGCTTTTGGCATTGAACAGTTTATCTTCCAGTAAACCGGCGCCGTGTATCACTCCGTCAATTCTTCCGTATTCCTCATAAACGCTGTTGATAAACCGGCTTAGGCCTTCTTCATCACGCAGGTCCAGTGAGGCATAAGAGACTGCAGATCCGCTTTTTTCGAGTGACCTGATGGTTTCCAGGATCTGGTTGTTCTTATCAATCCGCGAGGTCTCACGTTCTATCTCTGCAGGTTTTTTCAACTCTCCCTTACGGATCAGGTATTCCCTGATCTCTTCTTTTGTTTTCAGGAAAGAAAACTGCTCCAGGCCGTTTGATAGTGGGTCTGACGAGCGCCCTACAAGGATATACCGGCAGGGATAATCCTTCGCCAGGTGGGTGATCAGGTTAGAGGTAATCCCCTGTCCGCCACCGAACACGAGCACCACGGCATCTTTGTCCAGCTGGATATCAGCTGCGCGCGGCTCAGCCGGCAATGCTGAAGGAACCGGCTCCAGCGTTTGCCGTACATTGTCCTGGTAAATCACCTCTGAAGGCTGGTCAAAGCTGAGTACTTCATTTAAAACGATGACAGCGATCTCCTCAGACGGCAGTTTCGTGGTTAAACTCACGAGTCTGCATTTGGTATGCTCATATTCCTTATCCAGGCTTTTGAATAAACCTGAATAACCCTGAAAGCGTCTCAGCAACGCAGCGTCTGCCTGCCCGTCAACGGAACTTTTGGTATCGGAAATAAAGTATACCCATTTGAGCTCCTCAAAATTAAGTTCCCTGATCATTCCGATATAGTCTATGATGTTCTGCTGCTGAACCGAAGCAAACATGTTCAGGATGATCAGTCCGCGGTAACCATTAAGAGGCTCACCGATGGATACGATGTCTGCAGCTGCACCATGTTGTTCGAATAATGTTTTGATGGCGCCTGCCTGCGGCCCGCCGTCATCGGTGACCGCGAAGCGCAATCCGTTGAGGACAACCTCTTCAGTAAACACCGGTCTGGCATCGGTGAGCTCAAAGCGAAGCCTGAATACCGCATCTGCCGGAACGGCATTTACAATGCTTTCTTCAATGATTTTTTTAGCCGCCGTTACCGGCTCAAAATTTTCAGCCTCGATCTTCGAGATCAGGCTGACCAGGCCACTGAGTGTTTTAATTGCCGCAAGGTTCTCCATGATATCTTCTGCACCGTCATCTGCCACACGGAATCCTATCTTATCCTTCATTTCGGCAATGATCTCCATCCGTTTGATTGAATCAATGCTCAGGTCAGCTTCCAGATCAAGGTCAAGTCCAAGCATTTCCTGCGGATAGCCGGTTTTTTCGCTTACAGCATGCAGCAATGCCGCCTGTATATCTGCTGCCGTGAACCTGTGCCTGTCTACCGTCAGCGTCATCTCAGCATTTTCGGGGATGGCAGTTCCCGCAGTTGAAACTGCATTATCATTGATCCAGTTTACCAGTCCGCTTAAGGTCTTAATCCCTGCCAGCTCTTCCATAGCAGCATCCTCAGTTTTATCCGAATGGTTAAACCCTCCCAATGCCGTGCGTAAAGTGCCAATGATTTCCATCCGTTTGATCGAATCAATACTCAGGTCAGCTTCCAGGTCCATCTCCATTCCGAGCATCTCCTGGGGATAGCCGGTTTTGTCGCTCACGATCTGCAGCAATACCATATTTACATCCAGGTGGATCACCGGCGGTGTAAAATCCATTTCTGCCTGCAGCACCACAGGATTTTTGACCATCACTTCGGCCGGCGCCAGCTGCTGCTGGTTTAACTGGGGGAATTGCTGCTGAAAGGCCATTGGATTATCTGCAGGAATATGTTGTCCAAGGAACTTCAGCATGACATCCCGCTGTGCCTGAATCATCATTTTCATTCCGTTCAGGTATTCCTGCATCATCAATTCTGTGCTGTGAGATGGCATATTGATGTGCTCCGTTTTCTTTTCGTTAATTTTCATTTTTAGCGGTTGTATGATAGGTGGGGCGCCATATGCAGGAAGTTCTCCTACAGAAGGAAAAGCATGCTGCCCGTTGACCAGCCAGATTGCCGCGCTCTTTTTATATTTCCCGGCATCATCCAGGTCAAGCAGCTCACAATCACGTCCTTCGAAGAGTTTTTCCAGCTTCACATTCCGTCCTGCCGCCATATAGGAGGCCAGGGTGCAGAGCAGGTGCGTCATTTTATTATGTCCGCTGTCTTCCGTATGCAGCAGCAGCTCATCCCTGCCAAGGCATGCTTTTGTGAGTGTGCTGAGTACTTTTCCCGGCCCAACTTCAATAAAGATCCTGGCCCCGTCAGCATACATTTGCTGAACCTGAGCGGAAAATTGCACCGGTTTCACTAAATGATCCGTCAGCCTTTCTTTTACGGCTTCAGCCTCCGGGGGATAATGTTCCGCTGTAGTATTAGACCACACCGGCAAGGTCAGGTCATTAAATTTCACCTCATCTAAAACTGACTGGTACAGCATTTTGGATCCTGATACCAGGGGACTGTGGAACGCACAGGCCACTTCAAGGGGTCTGAAGGAGATTTTAGCCGATTTCAGCAGCTCTCCGAATTTTTTTATAGCCGGTGTGGTACCGGCGAACACGATCTGCGATGGCGAATTGTAGTTTACCGCATAGACATCTTCCCAGCCCCCGATCAGCCTGAGTATATCTTCCTCTGTACTGTTTACGGCAACCATGGCCCCAGAATCTTCCCCTTCCACTGCATCCAGAATTGCAGCAGCCCTCTTTTCACTCAGTGATACCAGCTGATCTTCGTCAAATGCCCCTGCAAAACATAAGGCAGGTAACTCGCCATAACTGTGACCGGCAACCATATCAGGCTCAATGCCGAGCACTCTCAAAAAGCTGGCAATGGCAAGATCCACGATGCCCAGTAAGGGCTGTGCCATACGTGTATCTTTAATCCGCTCTTTCTGGGTTTTTAGTCCTGCCTCATCAAACACAGTGCTCGGGAAAAGCACTTTTTCATATTCGCTGTTCCCGCTCAAAAGCTTGCGCATCACAGGGAATACCACAAAAAGATCTCTCGCCATGTTGATCCGCTGACTGCCCTGCCCCGGGAACATAAAGGCTACTTTACCTTCTTTTCTGTGGGTGACGAAGGTTTCCCTGCTTTCAATTCCTGATAAAGCGAGGTCGATCTTCATGCTCAGATCTTCGGCACTATTGGCCACAATGCTGAGCTGTATAGTTCTTGCATTCCCGGTAGCCAGACTGTAGGCTATATTTTTCAGGGCTATGCTGTCATTTTCTTCCAGCAGGGTCTTTACTGACATCAGTACCACCCTCGCCTGGTCATAATTTTCACCCCTAAAAACAAACAACTCTGAAGGCCATGATTTTAGAATGGGATACTGATCAGAAACCACATGGCTGCTTTCAATAACAGCGTGGAAATTTGTTCCGCCAAAACCAAAAGCACTGATCCCGGCATGCCGCTTATCTTCCATCCAGAGGCCCGCGGCCGTATGAAAAGCAAAAGGGCTTGTTTCAGCGTTGTAATAATCATTTGGCACCTTTAGGTTAAGGGTAGGTGGTTTAACCCCATAATAAGCAGACAGCGTTGCTTTGATCAGACCTGCCAGCCCCGCAGCACACTTGGTATGCCCGATCTGTGTTTTTACAGAGCCCAGGTGTGTCTGACCGGCAAGGGCTCCGGACTGGTTCATCATTTCAGTCAGTGCGCTCAGCTCTGTCCTGTCCCCAACCACGGTTCCCGTTCCATGCGCCTCCACCAGTCCGAGTGCAAGTGGTGAGATTCCCGCCTGTTCATATGCACGCTCCAACGCTTTTACCTGTCCTGATTTCCTCGGTGCGGTAAGGCCCAGGCTCTTGCCATCGCTTGAACCTCCTACGCCCTGGATCAGGGCATAAACGGTATCGCCATCTCTTACCGCATCCTCATGTCGTTTCAATACCAGGATGGCAATACCTTCGCCAAGGGCTATACCATCAGCTTCAGCATCGAAAGTAGCACATTTCCCTTTCCGGGATAAGGCATGCGTGCTGGAGAACATCAGGTAATCGTTAATACCATTGTGAAGGTCTGCACCACCGGCAAGTACCATATCAGATTTTCCCAGTGCCAGTTCCTGGCAGGCCAGATCTATTGCTGCCAGCGAGGAGGCACATGCGGCATCTACAGTAAAGTTACGGCCGCCAAGATTGAGCCTGTTGGTGATCCTTCCGGAGATCACATTCGCCAGGATGCCCGGAAAAGAATCTTCCGTCATCTTTGGCAGCGCTTCATCCATTTCTGCCGGCATTTCTCCGAATACCTGCTTGGTGAAACACCTGAAACTATAGCTGTTGGCCAGATCGTTACCTCCTTCAGCACCGATAACCACCGATACATTCTCAGCATCGAAATTCCCGTCGGCATAACCGGCCTTCTCCAGGGCTCTTTTTGCCACCAGTAAAGTCAGCAATTGTGTGGGATCTATAGCCGCAAGTGATTTGGGCGGTATGCCAAATTCCAGCGGGTCAAAGTCAATGGTGGGAATAAACCCGCCCCATTTGGAATGCGACATATCCGCTGCTTCAGACTCAGGATCATAGTACAGTGCTTTATTCCAGCGTTCATCGGGAACCTCTGTAATGGAATCTGTCCCCAATATGATATTACGCCAGTACTCATCTATATTTTTTGCTCCCGGAAAGATACATTCCATACCAACAATGGCTACCTTCAAAGACTTGTCTTCTCTTTCGGGCAGTGCCGCCAGAACGGCATCTTCAACATACCTGTAATTTCTTTCGGCTATCTCCTGATGCAGTTCAAGCACCGGCACTATTTTATTACATAGCGAAGCTACCTGACCGATCATATACATGCCCAGTTGCAGCTGTCCAGCTTCAGCTATGTTTTTAAGCTCATCACCTCTGCGTTCTATTCCTTTTGCTGCGATGCGCAGCCTGCCTACATTCAGCGTTTCCAGCTGCGCCCAGATCTCTTTTTTGTCTACACCCAACTGCTGAAGCTTTTCCTTTTCCTGGTTAAAGAAGGTAGCAAAAGGTGAGTTCAGGCACCTGGTTTCATGTCCGGGAGCAGTTTCCAGCAGCACAGTATCGCTGGCAGAGACGGCCTGCTGCTGAAATCCCGGCAGGATAGCACCTGTACTGACTGCTTCAAGTGTATACAGATAAGAAGTCCCCATCAGTACCCCCACTTTCATTCCCCTGGCAGCCAGTGGCGCAACCATCACTGCAATAAATGAGGCCGATAAAGCATCATGGATTCCGCCGGCAAAAAACACGCTGATCTCTTCGGGATGATCTTCCTTTAATAAACGTTCAATTTGTTTTTCCCAGAGCACCATACTGGACAGCGGCCCTACATGTCCGCCGCACTCCCGGCCTTCAAAGACAAACCTCCGGGCACCTTCTTTTAAAAACATATCCAGCAGTGATACCGAAGGCACATGGAGGAACGTCTTAATGCCCAGCTTCTCGAGCGATTTTGCCTGCGATGGCCTTCCTCCTGCAATGAGCACCACGGGAGGCATAGCCTCCTTAATATATTCCATCTGTTCGTCCCGCAATTCCTGCGGGGCAAATCCAAGTATGCCTATTCCCCAGGTTTTACTGCCGGCTAATGCTTTGGTTTCCCGGATCAGCTCCTTTGCACGTTCTCCCTTCAGTAAAGAGAGCGCGATAAAAGGTAAGGCTCCGGCTGCGGCTACGGCATCTGCAAATGGGGCGACATCACTCACCCTCGTCATAGGCCCCTGTGCTATCGGATAAGTAATGTTCAGATCCTGCGCCATTGCATTTCCCGGGCTGATCACATTGATGGCTTTGGCTTGCTTCAGATGCCCGTGGACAGCTTCATGAATGGCCGGGATCAGCCGGTCAAGCTTTTTATACCGGTTCAGAAAATCTGCTGAGACAGCAACATCCTGGCCTAAAGGCAGGTAACTATTCTCCAGATCAAGATCTGTAAGATATCCATCAAGATCATCCTCCGTATCCTGGGAGCTGAGTACGGGTGAGTTGGGTCTTACGAGAACACGGAAGTTTCCAAAGAGCCTGGTTTCGTTACCGCTTAGCTTTTCACATACCTGCTTTAGAGCTGCGGGGGCAGAACACTCAGGGAAAAGTGCCAGCTGGCTATCCAGAACTACTCCTTTTGCGCCCAAAGCAACTAATGCTGCTGCAGTATGTATGCCCACGCCACCCTGTACATAAATGTCGATATCCTTAACTTCGTTGATCACACGCTGAAACAACACAAATGAAGATTCGTATCCCACCTTTCCTGCGCCTTCATTTCCTTTTACAATGATAGCATGAGCCCCGGCTGCCCTGGCATTCCTGGCTTCTTCGATCGTATGCACCTGATAAAACAGCTGAACATGTTCTGCAGCAGATATTTTTAAACCATACGGCAAAACAATTAGGTTTACCTGCTCAGGAAGGATGAGCCCCGCAGCATCGCCTGAAACGATGCAGACACCAAAGTTACCTGGATGCATAAGGGATAACTGTCCGAGTGCCCCCGCAGCGACGGCCATATCTCTGCCGAGATGAAGTACAGGAAAAGCTTTGGCACGTGATAATTGGAGAGTAAGATGTACATCCGGTTTCTCAAACGGAGTAATCCCGAGAGTAGTAAGAGCTTTCATATCAATAAATAATAGTTGTTACTTTTCAAATGGTTAAACTAATAGTAGAAACAACAGGATATAATACTTGCTATTTTAAATATATAAATGTCTGAACAATATATATTTTTAACTATTTTAGCGTTAACTGACATAAATCTATAGATTTATAATTAAATCTATAAACGTTTTTATTTAGTATCAGAAATTTTACAATTCTCATTGAGATAAATATTTACTGATTTAACTACTTGAAATTCAGATTAAATAGTGAACAAAATGAATAACCCCAGGAATGAGGCATTAAAACGTTTTCCAGGATACAAATTTAATACTGAATTAACATTAACATTAAAGAAACATTAAGATAAAATTTTGTATTCAGTTTTATTCATTCCTGTTCATTTTAAAAATTACTTTCAGGTGACAAAAGATTTGTAGGAGTTCAAACCAGACAAATTTCATTACCAAAGTAATCAGCAACCTAATTATAGCAAAGCAGGGAAGGAAACAGCGGCCGCTAAAGGGTTTAGCACACCTAAAAACATTTATCTGCAGGTCAGATTACAGACAGGCCTTAAAAGAAGCTCCCCTACCAGTAAAGAACGCCGGCAGGGAAGCTAAAATTAATTTACAGGAAATATTCAGCCGCACATTTATAACATGAGCCGTTACAGGCCTTCAATTTGCAGGACCACACTGGACCTGCGGGCATTCACATCAGGATTAAAACCTATCTTCATTAAAAAGTCGCCTGTGTAGATCTTCTCAGCATCAATAGTCGATTTTGTACCGGGATACAAATTTACTTCTTTGAGCCTGTATTTTTTCTCGGCATCCAGTCCCTTCAGCAAAATAGGACGCTTACTTCCTTCATCGTACCGGTTATTTACCAGGTAATTAAAAATAACCCCGGAGGATTTGGCCTGATCCAGGTAAAGAACAGCGGCCACACTGCTTTCCCTTGGATTCGACAGCCTGTACTGGTCGCCCTGCCAGATAACCTGTTTCATGGAGTTATACGCTTTGATCGCATTTTGACAAAAAGCAAGATCGTTCTCATTCAGCTTACTCACTACGATATCAAAACCCAGCTTACCCATCATTGCTACATCGGTACGGTATTTAACAGGCTGTTTGCCCCAATCGGTCACATGGTTGGCGCTGCTGATTGCCGGATAGAAATACGAATACTCCCATTGCATGAAGATTCGCTCCAGCGGATCGGTATTATCGCTCGGCCAGAACTCCGTAAAATATTGCAGTGCTGCATAATCTACCCTGCCCCCGCCCCCGGAACATAACATCATTGGTACCTTTGGATATTTTGCCCTCAGTTTTGCCAGCACCTGGTACAGGCCTTTTACATATTCTATATAGAATTGCGACTGGTTCTTCAGGTGGGCAGACCAGGCATTGTAGATCACCGCATTACAGTCCCATTTGATATAAGCGAGGTCAGGATTTTTTATAAACAGCTGGTCAACAATTCCATATACAAAATCCTGCACCTTAGGATTACTGAGATCCAGCACCAGCTGGTTCCTGAAATACGTCTCTTCTCTTTTGGGTTGTTTAATGACCCAGTCGGGATGTTTTTCATAGAGTTCGCTTTTAGGGTTTACCATTTCCGGCTCTATCCATATTCCAAATTTGACACCGTTACTTCCTGCTTCTTTAACCAGCGAAGAAATGCCATTTGGCAGTTTACTTTTATTCTCCTGCCAGTCGCCAAGCCCGGCATGGTCATCATTACGCGGATATTTGTTTCCAAACCATCCGTCATCCAGCAGAAACAGGTCTACGCCCAGCTTTTTGGTATCTTTCAGCAGGTCGGCAAGTTTACTTTCATTGAAATCGAAATAGGTAGATTCCCAGTTGTTGAGCAGCGTCAGACGGGTACCTTTACCATCCAGCAGCTTATAATTACGTGCCCAGCTTTGCAGTTTACGGCTTGCCTCTCCTTTCCCTTTGTCGGAAAAGGTATAAAGGAAAGCGGGAGTACTAAAAGTTTCACCAGATGGAAGCGGATAAGGGGATACATAATTATTCATCCCTGCAATAATGCGCAGGTTATCCAGATAGTCCAGTTCCAGGTCTATCCGGAAATTGCCGCTCCATTCCATTGCACCATACAGTACACTTCCCTCGTCTTCAGTTGCAGGTTTATTTAGTGAGATCATAAACATAGAGGGCTGGAACAAATTGGCCCTTGTTCCTAATTTGGTGTCGAGGGTTTTAATCCCATGCGTCAGTTTCGATTCTTCAGGCTGCATTTCTCTGGCCCAGTTGCCATGGTATTGGTTTAACCAATAGCCGTCTGCCTTTAAATAAAGATTTGCCGAAGCAAATTTATGGAGTGTAACCACACCCTTTTCAGTATGCCTGATCTCGCTCCATTGTTCTATCACATCTTCCTTGTAATAAGATTTGTAGAACAGCGTCACTTCAAAATTGTAAACCGGATCTTTCAGGCGAATACTTAAAAGGCTGATATCATCTGCCGGTTTGGTCACCTTGTGACTAACGTACCGCAAATCCAGTGAGTTATTGCCATCCGCATGTGTTACAATAATTGCCGGCTCCATGAGACTCCGTGATCCGGAGGGAGTATAGGCAGCGTTCAGCTCATCATTTACGTCATTGTTTTCCTTGTATGCCCCCTGAATGAGTTCGTATTCCGCAGGGCTTGCCAGCTTTCTACCAAAGAAGATAATGCTGAGGTCCTTTTTTTGCCCAACGGAAAGTACCATGGCGTTGTTAGCGGTCTCTACAGGTATAATCACCGCTTGCGCAAAGACCTGCGTAGTTAGTCCTATGAAGCACAGGAGCTGAAACACACAGCCAGCTATTCGCTTTAATTTCATATATAAAATTATAAGTATTTTACATTACCAATTTGATTGAAATATAATCATTTTGCCTAAAACTCCTGCACCAATAACAACACTGGTCTTATCAATACAGGAAGGCTTCTGTATTGATAAGACCAGTGTTGTTATTCAATTACATTAAAACTTAGAGAGGCCTTTTGATTACACGCCACTCCGCCAATTGGAAGCCGGCACTGCCGTTATTAGCAGACACACTTATTCTATAATACTTATAGGCGGTTAAATTGGAAAAAGAATATGTCTTTTCCTGTTTCCTTGAAGTGAAAACCTGATTGGTTTGGCTGTCCAGCTGAGTCCAGTTACTGTTATCATTCGAACCATGAAGCGTCCAGCTTTTCGGATCGCGGTCAGGAAAATCATTTCCGGATGTAAGGCGATATGAGGTGACGATTTTGAGTTGAGGAAGGGTTAGCTTTAGTGTAAGTCCGGAAGGAAAACTATCAATAAAAAACTTAGTGTCAGCACTGTTGTCAATCAGCTTTAATGAACCTTCAGTACTCCCTGCTCCTGAACCATTTTCCCTGCTTACCGTCAATACCGCCCCAGTAGTTACATCCAGGCCGGTAATCGTTGGATTCTGCCCATATTCGCTCCATAACTGATCTACAGTTTTACCGGTGATATTCACCCAGGTGGCCGATGTATACTGACCATTGCGGCTAATCGTATTGAGCTGGTCTACAATAGTAGCTGAATAATGCTGCTCTAACCACACTAAAAAGGTGGCAGTAGTACCATAACCCGCAGTATAAGACTGATCCGGGCGGTAAGGCTGCATTTTCCATCCATTCTCATCATTATAAATACCATATTTGTACCTTACATAATCTGCTATGCCTTCTGTCAGCCACCCGGGTACACCGCCTTTATATGCCTGCACAATATGCATGCCTTCATGAACAACAACATCAACGTCTTTAGGGTGACTACTCATATAAGCCGGATTAATCTCTATCTGTGTTCCTCCGGCCTGAGCAACTCCTGTAAAATCCGGATTCATCCAGATCGTTACGGTTTTAGCGGCATTGGTATTAAAGCGGTTGGATAACTTGGGGTAAACAGCAAAAAATGTATTGACCATCTGATCACGTATTGCCGTACTAAAACCACCAGGCACATCATCTTTGAAATTTATAGTATAATCACCGAAGGGAAAAACGATAATGCCTAAAAGTTTGCTCTGTGATTTGGAAGCAATACCCGTCCCGTCGGCAGACCGGGACAACTCATCTGACTTCTTACAGGACGAAAAGCTCAACACACCTGCAAGAGCCAGCAGGACGAATCTGCTTAAGCGGATTTTTTCTGAATTTTTAAATTGATTCTTCATGATTTTAGGTTTTGTATGGTTAATTATTTAATGAAGTAAAAAGTGCTAAAGAGAAATCCAATACTTTAACGGCGGATTTGCAACAAAGTCCGGGACTAGAATTTCACTCCGAATCCAATCTCAAAGCTTCCGTTTGTATTTTCATTTAAGCCTGCTGTATTTACATTATACAGTCCGCTGATCAGGTATTTACCCAGATAATTCAACCCAATACCGAATGTAGCAATGTCATTGCTGTGGTAAAGGGCACTCAGAAATACCCGCCTGTCAGCCAGGGATAACTGTCCGCCGGCATCCCAGATATTATCTGCTTTGTCCGCTCCCCTATAAGCAACCAGGGGCGTAAAATCTGCACTGCCCGCGGCCGTAAGGTAAATGCGGTAGGAAACTGCCGTATAAAAAGTCTCGCGGCCGTTAATCTCTATCACGTCCTTTTTAAAGAAATGCTTAAGGTTAAGAACAGCAGCCTGCACAGTAAGGCTGCCTGATGTATAAGATGTTCCAAAATCACCGTCAAAATAGTTCTGACGGTCGTTATACTGCCCAATCAATATATCACCGACATCCCCGCTGAGGTCACCTACATCGATGCGCTGGCTGCGCAGTCCGGCAGAAACACCGAAATGGAGATACTGGTCTGCCCCATCAAGCGGCAGGTGATAGGCATAAGTTGCCATAATGCGGGTTTCACGAAGCAGGCCTGCCCTGTCATTGTTCAGGTTTAAACCGGCACCCGCTTTTCCAAAGCCATATTCTGCAGTGAGGTTCTGGGTTTGCGGTCCTCCGGGAGCAGCATCCTTTTGCCTTCGGAAGGCTCCGTTCAGCCGCAGTCCCTGTTCGGAACCTGCCATTGCCGGGTTAATGATATAGGGGTTGTTAAAAAACTGGCTGCCCAGTGGGTTTCTTTGTGCCTTTACCTGCACAGCGATGCACAGGTAAAGGAATACAAAGATAAAAGTTAAGGTAAGGTGTCTCATTATTTAGATTTATGGGCAATTATTTTTGTCGGATAATAGTGATGAATCCTCTTTTTTGCCCTTTGCCATTCCCATAAGAGAAGACATAATAGTAGGTTCCTTCAGGAAGAGCAGCTCCGTTGTAATTGCCATCCCAATCGTTAGCATACCCCTTTTTGTTATACAGTAACTTGCCCGCCTGATCAAAGATCTTAACCATATTATTCGGATACTGATCAATGTTATTTACCACCCAGAGGTCATTTACGCCATCGCCATTAGGTGTAAGGATATTTACAGCGTCCAGTCTCAGGCTGTCAGGATTCATTTTCCATCCGGCTTTTTGCAGCCTGTTGCCTGACCCGAAGCCTTTTTCAAGCGGCACAGCGCCGGCGGCGGCGATGGTATCTGCAACAACGCCACAAACTTCAAATTCAAAAATAGAATAACCATATGGTGTGTTCCTTTCTTTGCCATCCATTTTCAGGTAACGGTATGTTTTACCAATACTGTCAATCATATCTACGCGACCATGTTCACCCGGTGCCAGATTGATTTTCACTGCGACGGTGTCCCATTTTACAGAATCAACTGATCCCAGGATGTTATACGATTTTGCAGATGCATCTTCCCAGGAAATAGTAAGCTTATTAACCTTTGTCGGCACTCCCATATCAACTATCAGATACTGATCATTATCAAAATTACTTTCCCAGCGCGAACCAGGGTCACCGTCCACTGCCGCTGCGGCGTTACCAGATGAAGCCGTTGCACTTACAGCAGACACACCGTAACAGCCTTCAGGCTGCTGCCCCGTTACTGGCAGGGAAGGGTAAGTGATCAGCGTATAAGCAGGTACATTAAACGAGTCAAAAACGTTACCGCCTGCGTCATAGATCGTACAGCGCTTATTACTTCCCGTAGGGTTATAGGCTACTGCATGTGTAAATTTCCCGTTTTTCTCAAATGTACTGCTCGAAGGAAAATCAGTATGGTAATTAAAAGAGAAATGACCCAGGTTCTGATCTGCATGCGTATAATAATAAGTAATTCCTCCTGTGACATCCTTCATGATATAAGTTGAATCCGTAACAGGCAGTTTCAGGTTTTCATCGATATAGGCAGCTACATACTGCGGGTCAGAAAGCTGTTTGAAGCCGAGTGCAACATTTGCCCAGTCAATCCCAAAAAACCTTTCGCTTGGCTGCCCCTGCTCTGCGGCAGCTTCTGTCAATAAATCACTGTATTCCTGTTTAGCCCAGGTGGTATCGCGCGCCATGTAACTGAACCCCGGCGCGATAGGCAGATATTGAATTCCGTGCACAAATTCAGCCTGGCCTCCGAAGTATGTTCCATGCGCAGAGCCCCCGTTCCAAACCATAGCTACCATATTATACTTATAGCCACTTGGAAAGATTCTTTTTTTCCAGTCAAACCAATATTCAAGTGTACCGTAAGCCTCAGTGGTATATCCAAAAGCACCGGCTTTAAGCATATCATTATCACCAATCATATCTCCCAGCAGGAACAGGCCCAGCCATGATTGCATCGATTCCGAAGATGATTCCTGGTTGTTACCATTTCCAGAACTCAGGCCACCAGCATAACTATGGCCCATCCATGGGTCAAGCGTTCTGAAGAATGGCAGTGTAGTATCCTTTCTGTCCCAGTTTGCATATTCCTTGGCGATCAGCCGGATCATGTCCTTATATTGTGTAAGGAATTCAGGATCTACCATTCCATAAAGTGCGCAGGCATGGATAAGGTATCCGCAGTGAAAATGGCTGTCATTAAATTCTCCAGAATCATAAGATTCATCAAAGCCGATAAAGGCCCCCCAATGATCGTAGTGTGCGTAGAAACGATTATTTTCTCCCACTGTATAGGTTAACCAGTCCACAAGCCTGCTCCTGGTTTTTGCTTTAATTACGTCATAGGCCTGGTGATTCGTTTCCTTAGCCATCAGGGTATATTTTGCCAGGTTAACCAGGTTTTTTCCATCCCAGTAAGTATCTCCGCCAACATCATTCTTTTTAGCGAATTTGCCGATCAGGTCAAACATAACGCCTGCGTTATATGGATTTTTATCACTCTTATTACTGAAAGGCGCAGTATAACTGGGCAGAATCCCATTAAAATCATACGTAAAAGCGAAGGTATTGCCAACTGCCGTTTTAATATTACCTTTATTACTGATATACGTATGGGAAGTAAAAGCAATATTATTCGCTGCATCCGCATATAAATGCGGCAGGAAGCCCTGCAGTGTATTTCCTGCGGCCTGCCCCTTCAGGTTTTTTGTGGTAACCTTCCAGTTTACACTTACCTTTCCGCGGGCTACATTATAATCATAATCAAATTTCGTATCCGTAACTTTGTTAAAAGCATAGGTTTCATATTCGGTCAGATCTTTTGCTTCAGGCAATGCCGAAACAACAAAAAAGGCGTCCCCTCCGCCGGTGTTCAGCACAAGTTTTTCCTTCGCATTCAGATCAGATCCCCAGCGGGAGCCAAAATCCCCGTCGTTGATACCTGTTATAAACCAGGGGTCCTGAGTAGATGTGGCATATACCGGCTTACCCTGAGAAATCAGGGTGCTGCCGTTGTATACCTGCAGCTCAAAAAGGGAATAACCAAAAGTACTTCCCTTAGCACCAAAATTGAGCTTCACATACCTGCCCGATGCGGTAAGCTTAAAATCATCCAGACCTCCGTCACCGTTCGCCTCTGTATAGGCGTTTCTCCAGGTCAGGCTATCGGTTGAAACCTGTACAGTATACCCCTTGGCAAAAGCAGCTTCCCAGGTGAGTTTCATTTGCGAAATATTCTGTACCGCTCCCAGGTCCAATACCACAAATTGCTGTCCCTGCACTTCACCAGTGCTTTTTCCATCCAGGTGAATTCCGAAACTACGGCCATCTGTCTGGGCAACAAAAGATTCTTTAACAGGAAACTGAACAGCCGATCCATCTGCCCTGGTAAAGGAGACACCACGTTCAAACGCAAGCTCAGGGTTGACGCCATGTAATTCTACCCAGGCAAAAGGTACGCCATGCGCCATTGTCACGTCTATATTTTTCCCGTGAACACTATCCGGCATAGACATTACCAAACCCCAGTCAGACCAGTTTTTAGCAATGGCCTTGTCAGGAGTATAACCTTCCGCCAGAATCATCATGTTACCCCCATGCTCCATGTTAAAACTTCCGCCATCTACGATCATCTTATTTGGAAATTCAATTTTGATGCCGTTCGGCTCAGGATCTACCACAAGCGGCGTAGCCCATAGCGACCCGGCATTTTTACTGTTCACGAGCAGGTCTGTCCACCAGTCGTTGGTTGGAATACCCTGTTTTTTCTTTTCATCGGCCACATACAGTGTTTTATTGAAAATAAAATTTTTTCGCTCTTCACTCAGCTTTGAGAGAGGAGGAAAGGAAGCATAACTTCCGGCGCCAACAGCTACAGGCGTCTGCGCATGCAGGCCTATAGATACAATTGCCAGGGCAACTGCTAACAAGTAGTTTTTTTTCATGATCTTTTAATGAATAATAGTTATAAAATTAAGGATTTAAATAATCATTTGTAATGAAACAAATTAATAACAATAATTTATCAAATAATATGATTCGAATATTTAATTTAAAACAATATATTGTTATCTAATTTAATATTTATTTAAATAAATTACAATAGCTAATATTAAAATATTGTTATCAAAATAAGATCTAATCCTTTAATATGATGTTATTCATAAAAAATGTTTTAAAAAAAGGGCTTAAACAGCGAAATTCAGCGAATCTGTTTGAATTGGAGGAAAGAAAATAATTTTAGGTATAGAAAATACAGCATCTATAGGTTTTGCCTGTGCCCAGGATGGCAACAAGGCAGCAGGAAAAGGAGACCAGACGAAGGTGAAAATGGAAAAGCAGTAAACCTCCTATTTCACAGGTGTGGATTTCTGACCTGTAACTGGTAATTACCAGGAGTCATACCTGCCAGTTTTTTAAAAGCCCGGATAAAGTAATTGGCATCACTAAACCCAAGCTGATAACCCACTACAGCAACTTTTATATAAGGATCACTAAGTAGCTGCTTGGCCCGGGTGATCTTCTCCGAAAGGATAAAATCATTGGGGCTAATGCCAAGTTCACGTTTAAATAACCTGTAAAAAGTAGCTTTACTCATACAGGCTTTGTTACTTAACGTTTCCGCACTGATTTTTTCACCCAGATTATTTTTAATATAACTGATCACATAAGCCAGTGAATTGTGACCGGCCTGTGAATCGTCCTGTCCAAGCACCTTCAGATTCTGGCGCTGCATGATTCTCACCAGCAGTTCCTTTAAGGTAAGATCAGCGAAGATATCTTTTGTTTTGGATCCTCCGGAACAGATCCTGATGACTTTGTCCATCAGCTGGGCCAGCTCTTCGCAATTGTAAAAATGATATTCGTTGAAATTCAGGCTCCATTTGCCGCCTGTATCTGTTTTAGGAAAAAACTCGTTCAGATAACTGATCGTTTTGCAGATCTGATCGTTATCGATTGCCAGGGCAATACACTGTGTAGGGCTTTCAGTGGTTGCTTCCGGAAAGTCTATCTTCATCGTAAGCGCAGCCGGAACGATCACCGTTTGTCCCGGAAGGTAATCAAAGCCGTTTTTATCAAACAGGTGCATTACTTTTTTACCCCTCAGCATACTCGTAATTACAACATCACTAAACGTAAGCGGGACATTATAAGATGGTGAATAGGTTTCAAAAACGTTGAGCTCGCAGCTCTGAAGTGTGTAAGAAGTCCTGTTTTCTACAAGAGTTTGTAAACATTCAGGCTTACTCAGGCCGAAGGCATCTAAGGTGTGCTGCATTGAAATACGATTTGGTTAGAATAACGTCTTATTCAAATATAATGTTTTTACGTAAGCTTCTGTCAACTGCAACAATAATGCTATTAAATGAAAGAATTATACTATCTGAACACTATGTTTTGATATTATGTTTGTATCAACCAAATAATATAAACATGGAAAACCAAGTTCAAAAACCTGTATTTAAAACACAGTACGACAACTTTATCGGCGGCAAATTTGTACCGCCTGTAAAAGGCATATATTTTGACAACATTTCACCAATCGACGGCAAGGTATTTACCAAAGCCGCAAGGTCAGGTAAAGAAGATGTAGAACTCGCACTTGACGCAGCACATGAGGCTTTTAAGATCTGGAGTAAAAGTTCAGCGGTTTACCGGAGCAATATCCTGCTGAAAGTTGCGCAAAAAATAGAAGATAATCTGGAATTTCTCGCTACCGTAGAAACAATTGAAAATGGTAAAGCCATCAGGGAAACACTGGCGGCCGACCTGCCATTGGTGGTAGACCACTTCAGGTACTTTGCCGGGGTGATCCGCGGTGACGAAGGTTCCATTTCCGAACATGATGAACATACCGTCAGCATTGCGCTGCATGAGCCAATCGGTGTGGTTGCACAGATCATCCCCTGGAACTTCCCCCTGCTGATGGCCACCTGGAAAATAGCCCCGGCACTTGCAGCGGGTTGCTGTACCGTAGTTAAACCTGCGGAACAAACACCGGTATCCATCATCATCTTAATGGAGCTGATCGGTGACATTCTTCCTCCCGGAGTATTGAATATCGTAAACGGATATGGAATTGAAGTGGGGAAACCACTTGCCACCTCATCCCGCATTGCTAAAGTTGCCTTCACCGGAAGTACCACCTCGGGCAGGTTAATCATGCAGTATGCCGCAGAGAACATCATCCCCTCCACCATGGAGCTGGGCGGCAAATCACCCAACATATTCTTTGCCTCTGTAGCGGACCACGATGACGAGTTTTTTGACAAAGCTGTTGAAGGGGCTGTGATGTTTGCCCTGAACCAGGGAGAGGTCTGTACCTGCCCTTCGAGACTGCTGATCCAGGAAAGTATCTATGACAAGTTCATCGCCAGAGTAATCGAACGCACAAAGGCCATCAGAACCCTGCACCCCCTGGACAGGACGAGCATGATGGGCGCACAAACTTCCAATGAACAATATCAAAAGATACTTTCCTATCTGAAAACAGGAAAAGAAGAAGGAGCAGAAGTACTGACAGGCGGGGCAGCGAACCACCTTGAAGGTGAACTGGAGGGCGGTTATTATATCGAGCCCACGATCCTGAAAGGCCACAATAAAATGCGGATTTTCCAGGAGGAAATATTTGGCCCTGTAGTATGTGTCACCACTTTTAAGACCGTAGAAGAGGCGATAGAAATAGCGAATGACACGCTTTACGGATTGGGGGCCGGTGTGTGGACACGTGATGCCCATGAACTATACCAGGTTCCGCGGGCAATACAGGCAGGGCGGATTTGGGTAAACCAATACCATACCTACCCTGCCCATGCGCCATTCGGCGGTTATAAGAAATCAGGCTTTGGCAGGGAGAACCATAAAATGATGCTTGATCATTACCGCAGCACTAAAAATATGCTGATCTCCTATGATAAAAATAAAATGGGATTTTTTTAACACCCTGATAACTATGGCAACCAAAAGAATCCTGACTACAGAAAAAGCCAGGCACGTAATCGCTAAACTGAAAGAAGAATACGGAGAATTGATGTTCCACCAAAGCGGAGGCTGCTGCGAGGGCTCCTATCCGCATTGCTTTGAGAAAGGCGGATTCCTCGTTGGCTCCAATGATGTATGTATAGGAGAGATTGAAGGTTGCAGGTTTTATATGGCAGGAGACCAGTTTGAATATTGGAAACATACACAGCTAACCCTCGATGCAATGGAGGGCAGAGCCGCGAGTTTTTCACTGGAATCCGTTCTGGACGTCGGCTTTTTTATAGACTCCCGGTTGTTTACGGAAGAGGAACTTAAAGACCTGGAACCTCTGCCGGCTATGGTGGAGTAATGCATAAATAACCGCATCTTCGGTTGAAATCAATTTACACCCCTCCGGGGCCAGGAAAAATAAAACAAATGGTCCTTTAAGACCTCCGGCACGTTCAGCGGCAGGCAGCCTTAAAGGACCATTCCATTTTTAAAGAAGATCTGAGTGCATTAACTTACGTTATTGCTACTCCTTCAACTTACGTTATTGCTACTACTTCTTCTTCAATCACCTCATCTGTGATCGGTTTACGGTGCCAGTAAGAGGCCAGGATTGACCCCGTTACGTTCATTAGAGGCCCGAATACTGCCGGTGCCAGTCCTACTGTAGCCATTTTACCCATTGCCTTGGCCAGTCCCGATGCGAGTCCGCCATTTTGCATGCCTACCTCAATTGCCATGGTACGGCAGTCCCGCTCCTTCATTTTGAATAAGCGGCCAGACCAGTATCCTAATGTGTACCCCAGCAGGTTATGGACAAGCACGATCAGTATCAGTTTAAAACCGATATCCATCAGGCTGTCATGTCCGGCGGCAGTAATGATCACAATGATAAATGCAATTCCGGACATCGATATTAATGGCATTATGGTTTCCAGCCATTTGTCCCGGCCTTTTAATATTCTATTCACGATCAGTCCGGCAGCAATAGGTATGATCACCATCTTGGTAATATCAAGCATCATACTGCTCACATTGATCTGGATAAAAGCTCCGGCAAGCAGTTTCATCAATACGGGTGTCAGTAAAGGCGCCAGCAGCGTAGAAACTGCCGTGATCGTAATTGACAAGGCCAGATTAGCTTTTGCGAGGTATGAAATCACATTAGATGCCATTCCATTTGGCGAGCAGCCGATCAGGATGATGCCTGCTGCGATCTCAGGCTGAAACCCGCTTAGATTTGCAAGTGTAAAGCCAAGGAGCGGCATGATCAGGAAGTGGCTGAAAACACCGATAAATACGCCTTTTGGCATTTTAACAACCCCGACGAAGTCGCGCACACTCATAGACGTACCCATTCCAAACATGATTACCTGGATCAGTGGTGTAATTAACACCGCAAATTTGAAACCATTGAATTCCACGAAATGGGTAGGATAATACAGCGCCGTTGTCACAGCCGCGAAGATCACTACTGTATAAGCAAAACCCTTTAAGTGCGGAAAACCTCTGAAGCCAATGGCCAGCAGGATGAAAAACGCAATTATTACCGGTCCTGCCTGAGCCAGACCGGTAGTAAAATGAAGTATTATAGTGATGAGCACACACAAAGCCGCTAAACCCAGGGCCAGCTTATAGATATTAAATTTGTTCACAGTAAAATTTGGCTAGATAATTTTAAACAGTTTTAAGTAATACTTCCTTCACACGGTTAACTACAATGTCAACTTCTGCAGGAGTCAGCAATACGATACCCACATGCAATGCACTTTTATCACCGT
This sequence comes from Pedobacter hartonius, assembly GCF_900107535.1. Classification (GTDB taxonomy): domain Bacteria; phylum Bacteroidota; class Bacteroidia; order Sphingobacteriales; family Sphingobacteriaceae; genus Pedobacter; species Pedobacter hartonius. Next base: position 198,569 of record NZ_FNRA01000010.1, read on the forward strand.
TGATTACAATACTAGGTGTACCTTCCTTTAAAGCAGTTTTAACTTCATCAACGGTGATCTTAATTTTTGCCTGGTCCCAGGTCACTTCAAGTCCGGGGAATGCGTTTGCAGGTCCGGGGCTAACCACAGTTTTTGACTTTACCGTAGGAACTGTTTCAAACGCTTTATTCATGCGTGCTGCACGGTCAAGCCAGTCCTGCCATTCTTTCTTATGGTCTTTTTCAATATATGCTTTCAATGCGGCATACATACCAAACATTTCTTCTTTATTCACCTTCATTGGCCGTCCGATAGGCGCTTCATTAGGGCTATGGTTCAGCCTTGCTGCCTCGATCAGGTCTTTACGGCCGAATAACACACCGGCACTCTGAGGGCCTCTTATCATTTTTCCACCAGAGAATGTAACCAAATCAAAACCCATCTTCTGGAACCTGAATAAGTTCTCTACCGGTGGAACATCTGCTGCTGCATCAATAAATGACGGAATATTATGTTTTTTGGCAAGTTCTATAAATTTTTCATGGCTGATCGGATTTTTTCCAGGTTCACCTGCATTGAAAAACAAAGCCATCACGGTATTGGAATTAAATGCTTTATCCATTTCTTCCGCACCTTCTACCTCGATCAGTTTTGCACCGGTAGTGGTGATTGCCTGATCAAATAAGTAACGGTGAGACTTCTGGATGATTACCTCTTTACGTTCACCCGGAAGGTTCGGAAGCATTTTGATCTTTTGCGCATCTGTACCAGTTATACAAGCTGCTGTTCCAAGCAACATGGCACAGGCTGCTCCGGAAGTTACCATCGCTGCTTCAACATGAAGCATTTCAGCAATCTTGGCGCCTACTTTATCCTGTAACTCGTACATATTGGCAAAATGGTGACTGGTAGAATTAATGGCATCCATTACCTCAGGGAGCATTAACGAACCTGATAAAAATGTCATCGTTGCAGCTGCATTAATAACAGGAGTTACACCCAGTTCCTTAAAAAAATCACGCGTCGGTACTGATGGCTTCTCTGCTGCAAATACAGATAATCCACTGCCGATAATACCTCCTGCCAGCGGCAGTGCTGCTAAACTTTTAACAAGTTCTCTTCTTTTCATATTATAATTAATAATAAATGGACAAATCCAGCTCCAGCACCCACATAAACAGCAGTATCCTGTTTATTTTATTCAATTTTCAGGCTGATTCAGAGTAAAGACACTTAAATCACTCAAGCAGACTAATTAAATGTACGAAAAATCAAAATAAAAGAGCAAACCGAATTTTTGAATTTATATACTTTAAGCTGAACATCCAAAACAAACAACAGAACACGCACATACAGGGTGCCTCAGATCAAATCAGGCATCATTCTCAGATTTTCATAACATTTATACGGAAAAAAACAATCCCCTTATCTGCGTATTTTTTCAGCGGAGCAAAAGTCCCTATCTTTGTAAAGAAATTATTACACAATGACTATTAGCAAAGCAATTATTACAGATATACCTGAATTATATGAGCTGGTGAATCTCACCTACCGCGGCAAAACAACCCAGATGGGGTGGACAACTGAAGCCGACCTTTTAGACGGCCTGCGGATAGATGAAGAAATGCTGACCGCGCAGATGAATAAAGAAAACGCAGTCATCTTTAAGTATACTGATGAAAAGACAAATAAAATAGTCGGGGCAATTTATCTGGAAACAGAGCATTCCAAAATGTATTTTGGAATGCTGACTGTATCCCCATCGGCACAGGGAAGCGGAATAGGAAAGTCATTACTTACCTATGCAGAAGACCATGCAATAAACAACAACTGTACAACCCTGACAGCTACTGTAATTGACGTACGTTCCGAACTGATAGAATGGTATGTACGCCTCGGTTTCATCCGCACGGGCCGGATTGAACCTTTTCCAACCGATGGAAAAGTGGGTATACCAAGAATACCTGTTGAATTAGTGGAAATAGAAAAAAATATCCTGATCAGTTAAGCAATTTTTCTGTTTACAGCAGGCCAGCACAGACCATAATGATCGTATATGTACCTGCTATAACAATTTGAATGATGTCTTTAAAATCAGAACTTGCGTCTCGTCATACAAAAGATCTTAATTTTACTTAATTTTATGTAAATAAATTAATTATTTTAAACTTAATTTATGTGTTAATAACCTATTAACGATAAAATAGTTCAATTTTAAATAAAAATCACTACCTTTATTTGCCACAAATGAAATAAAATATATGCAATTAAATTAGTTTAGAGAAACAAAAAAAACTTTAAACCAAAGTGGTATCTAATACGTAATACCTTTTAAACCAGAACCTGTAGCTATGAAAATTTTGAGAAACCGACACCTCGTTAAAGTGCGAATGATTCCAATGCACGCTATATCTTCAGATTATTTTAATAAGGTACGTGAGTTTAATTCAGACGAAGAGAGCAGATTGTTGAAGCAGGGATTCGAAGATGGTTATGACAGATGCCTGAGGGATCTGGGAATAGATGAGAAAGATCATCCAAAAGGGAGACGGGAAGCCTAACTGTTTGATTTCAGCTTATATATAGGAATATCCCTGTGAAGAGGTATCAAAATCAGGGCTTTCAAAGTCAGCATTTAATGAAACTGTATTCACGTTCATGCTGACGAACTGCAGGTTCCCGAAAATACTGGCAAATGCGGTATCCACGGCATCAACGCCGGTAGCTATTTTTACCAGGCCATTGAGAGGCGCGAGTTTGGTGGCGTCGATGACGACCCAGTGCCCTCCCAGATAAGCTTCGAAACAGGCATGGAAATCCGGTGGATTGAGCTGGTAGGCATACCCGGTAAAATAACGTGCAGGAATAGTAAGCGCCCTGCATAAGGCCACGCCCAGGTGCGCAAAGTCCCTGCAAACCCCGATCTGCTCCGTAATGGTATCATATGCTGATGTCTGCGCAGTAGTATATCCTCCATATTGCACATTGGTATATATCCAGTCGCGTATCGCCATCACCTTTTGATAAGCATGTTCTATATGGCCAAATTTATTATAGGCAAATCTATAGAGGCGGTCCGACTGGCAATAACGGCTCGGGTTCAGGTAGGTTAATGCCGAAGCTGTCATCAGGCTGATAGGCACATCATCCAGCTGTTCAGCAGGAATAATCCTGAACTCATTCTCTACAATAGCTTTATAACTGATATTCACCTCTCCAGCTCCGGGGATCTCAATGATCTTAAATCTCTTTTCGCCCGATATGGAGTTCAGTTCCCTCATCTTCAGCTGAGGATCCGACTCAAATGTTTCTTCAATCACTACCTGGTTCAATGATCTGAAAGGCTGTATGTTTAAGATCAGGGTAGAAGCTGACATCGCTTTATAGGCTACAGTTGCCGATACTTCAAACTTCATAGCTCATCTTCATTAGATACATTCATTTTATTAAAGGCCGTATTCATCCAGTCGTCCGGAATTTTAGTCAGTGCTGTTTTCAGTTCCTCCGCCCACTGCTCTGAAATATTTTCCAGGTCTTTTTTTGTGTACCGCTGTTCGATCATTTCAAAACTATTGTTCAGGTAAAGCACTACATCAATAGGAAAATCGACATCATTTGCACTTACGCGCGTAGAATCAAAGGATAAAAACCCGCTTTTTAAGGCCAGGTGCATACTCGAATCATTCGTCAGTGTTCTGTTGAGGATCGCCTTGCCATGCCCGGAATTCCCTACAATCACATAAGGGGCTCCCTGCCCCAGTTCAACCCAGTTTCCCTCAGGGTATAACAGGAAAAGCTTATGCTCCTCATCATCCTTCAGTTGCCCGCCTATGATGGTATTCAGGTTGAACTTAAAGCCCGATGCTTCCAGCGAATCCTTATCTTCCCTGGCTACCCGTTTCACCTGCTCCCCAAAATCATTCACGGCCTTATATAATTTGTTGTGCTCTATTCCCTCATCAATCCGCTCCTTAAAATATAACACCGCTTTATCCCTCACCGAGCGGAGCCCGCTGGTCATGATAAACAGGGAATACTTGTCTTTCTGGTATAAATATATTTTCTTTTTTTCTGTAGTATCTGTGCCCGATGTTACTCTTGTATCTGCAATTGCGACCAGTCCATCCTTAACTTTTATTCCTAAACAATATGTCATACTATGCGTGTCGATTAAATATAAGGCTAAATATATCGGATCAGCCCGAAAAATATTTTATTTTATTTATATAAATTACGTTTTGTCCGTTTTATAAATATTAAACTTGTTTTTAACACACAAATATTCATATTTTAACAGAAAAAACATATTACACTATCATAGATTTCAGTATATTTCAATAAACATTTACATTATCCGGGCAAAATGATTAAGAATAAACACACAGAATTATACAATCTGCCCAGCAACACCTGGGATGAAATGTTTGATCAGCTGAAACAGGTCAGAAGTGAATACAAGGTGGTCATGGATTACCTTGATCTGGAATCTACCGAAGAGCTGAATAAAAAAGAAGAACTCTCCAAAGTTCTTTTTATGAGCCAGGGTATCACATTTACCGTTTACAATAGCGGAGAGGGCATTGAAAAGATATTCCCATTTGATATTATCCCCAGGATCATCAATGCTGAGGAATGGGAATACATAGAAAAAGGGATTAAACAAAGGGTAACCGCTTTAAACCTGTTCCTGAAAGATGTGTACAGTGACCAGTTTATTATCAAAGACGGAATTGTACCTATTGACATCATTTACTCCTGCCCTCATTTCCTGAGAGAAATGTGCAATGTTAAAGTGCCGCATGATATCTATATACACATCGCCGGAATTGACCTGATCCGGGATAATGACGGCACGTATTATATCCTCGAAGATAACGTGCGCACCCCTTCAGGCGTAAGTTATATGCTGGAGAACCGGGAGATCACCAAACGGCTGTTTCCTGATCTTCTTCCGCAGTGTAAAGTAAGAAGCGTAACAGAGTATCCTAACGTATTATATAACAACCTGAGGGAATTGTCACCCCGGCAGATCGATAACCCTACCATCGTACTGCTGAGTCCGGGTAGTTTTAATTCTGCCTATTTTGAGCATACTACCCTTGCCCGCCTGATGGGAATTGAACTGGTTGAAGGGTCTGACCTGATCGTTGAAGACCATAAGGTATACATGAAAACCACCGCCGGCCTGCAGCAGGTGGATGTGATTTACCGCCGTGTAGATGATGATTACCTGGATCCGCTGGTTTTTAATGCGAACAGTATGCTTGGCGTCGCAGGCCTGATGAATGCGTACCGCAGGGGAAATGTAACCATCGTAAATGCGATAGGCAATGGTGTGGCGGACGACAAAGCGGTCTATGTGTATGTGCCGGAGATGATCAGGTATTACCTCAACGAGGAACCCCTGCTTAAAAATGTACCTACCTACCAGCTGGGCAATAAGGAAGAAAGGGCGCATGTGTTTGAAAACATCAATACCATGGTGGTAAAACAAACCAATGGCAGCGGAGGCTACGGCATGCTGATGGGCCATGCAGCAACACCTGAAGAGATTGAAGCCTACAAAATAGAGATCATGAAAGACCCGAGGCAGTTCATCGCACAGCCAACGATCAGCCTTTCTTCAGCCCCCTGTTATATGCATGGGGTACTTCAACCCAGAAGAGTAGATTTCAGGCCTTTTGCCGTATGCGGACCCAGCGGGATCACCATTATTCCCGGCGGATTGACAAGAGTTGCTCTAAAAGAAGGTTCGCTGGTAGTGAACAGCTCGCAGGGCGGCGGCAGTAAAGATACATGGGTACTTTCTTAAATTAAATGATACGATCAATATGTTAAGCAGAGTTGCAGAGAGTTTATATTGGATGAGCCGTTATGTTGAAAGAACGGATGGTATGCTGCGCATGCTTAAAATAAATTATGCTGCTTCGCAGGATGCAGTTTCAGAGTTCTCATGGAGCCCGGTCATCCGTATTTTTTGCGGTCCGGAGCCTGAAGGAGCTGAAGGAATTGAATTCAACAGCCGCGCAGTGCTGCAGTTTATGGTAACGGATAAAAGTAATCCCAACTCCATTATTAATATTATCACCCAGGTACGCGAAAACGCCCGGAGTGTACAGGACCACATCACCAAAGATGTATGGCAGTGCCTGAATGAGTATTACCATACGGTAAAAGACCCGAAAATGAAGGCCATGCTGAAAAAGGATGATCCTATTTCAGTTTTAGATATCCTGATCAAGCAGGGAACACTGTTTTACGGAACTACCGAGGTAACCATGCCGCGCAACGAGTGCAGCAGTTTTATGCGCATCGGCAAGTACCTGGAACGCAGTATCCAGTCCGTAGATGTACTTGACATTAAATTCGGATCAGTAGACCATAATCCTGACCTGCTGACGAATACCAGTTACTGGAAACACCTGCTGTTATCTATAGGGGGATATGAATTGTACCTGAAAACGTACCGGCAGGGTATTGAAGCTGAGAATGTGCTGGAACAGGTGGTGCTGAACAATGAGTTTCCCAGATCGGTGATCTATTCCATGAACCAGCTGACCAAGTACTTTGACCGGCTGAGAGTTGACGGGGATATCAATCCCGGTGACCTGGGTTTCCTGATCGGCAGGCTTCAGAGCAAGGTAAAGTACAGCTCCATAAAGGGGCTGAAACAGGATGACCTCCACTTATTCCTTGCGGAGATCAAATCCGAGCTTTACGGCATTGGTAATGCGTTCAATCAAACTTGTTTTTCTTTGTCTTAAAATTTGTAAAATGCCAGAATTTAACATCAAGCATATCACTAAATACACTTATGAATCCCTGGTAAAGGACAGTGTCAATCATATCATCTTATATCCGAAAGAAGATGAGCATCAGAAAGTACTGAAACACGACCTGAAAATTTCGGGCAAACCCCGCGTAGATACTTTTGTTGATTATTATGGTAATAAAGTTGGCTTCTTCACCTATAGCGAACGGCACAGGGAACTGGAGATCTACTCTGAACTGACAGTTTCTACTACTGCTAAAGAACCGCCTGCAGAAACAATGTTCGGGGAGATGGAATGGACTGAGATCCGCGCGCTGCGCCACCAGGTACCTTATATTGATTATCTGAAATGGGAAGCCTTTGACGGCTTACAGGAACTGAAAGAAGTAACAGGTCAGAATGCAGAACCAGCATCTACCCCCTATCAGACCGCATTGAACTACTGTACCTTTGTTTATGAACAGTTCAATTACATCCAGGGGGTCACTACAGTTCAGACCAAACTGGATGAGATCTGGAAGTTAAAAGCAGGCGTTTGCCAGGATTTCGCGCATATCCTCTCACAAATGCTGCGCATGGTTAATATTCCTGCCAGGTACGTGAGCGGATATATCTGTCCGAATAAGGACGGCATGCGGGGTGAAGGTGCCACGCATGCCTGGGTTGAAGCTTATATACCTTCCTATGGATGGCTTGGCCTTGATCCTACCAATAACTGCATTGCCAATGAAACGTATGTCATCCTGGCCTATGGCAGGAGTTTTACGGATTGTTCTCCGGTAAAGGGAGTTTATAAAGGCCCTTCAAGTCATAAGTTAACCGTTCAGGTGATTGTAAGTTATGATGACGGAATTACGGAGACCCTTGATCCTGTCGCAGAAATCATTGATCCGGAACCTGAAATTCCCGCCGGGCAGGGCAATAGTTACCGGAGAAACCTGGAGCTGATGCAGCAGATTCAGCAGCAGCAATAGTATAAAATTCAGTATAGGACAGTTATTCATAAAAAACAATAGGTATTTACCTCATATACACATCGTATTTTCAACGGGTTTGGAACGCCTTTGTAGTGAGTTTGAAACGAGTTTCGAATGACAATTTCCCGTTCCGAACCCGTTGAAATCCCGTTATAATATCGTCTTAAATTCCAGCTATGTATCATTTAAACCTATTGTATTTATGGTAAAGACAATTACCTGGACAGCATCATATATAATTTAATCACACCAGAGGGGCCAAAATAAAATAGCCTGGCCTGAAAACATCAAACCAGGCTATCAACCGATAAATTTGCATTACATTTTTCTCAGCGTATCTGTTTTAGTAGTATCTGTTTTAGAACCGTGCTTTTTCATCTTGGACGTAGGTTTCATTTTTTGTTTCTGCACCTTTTTAGTAGTGTCTTGCTGAGGAGGCATCCCTGCAAATGTGCTCAAAGAAAAGGCTGCAAGTAGCAGCGTGGCAAATAACTTTTTCATAGAGATTACTTTAAGTGTTTATTTTTTATCCTTAACAACTATTTAATGAGGTTGTTTTGGAAAAGATTAGAAACATACCAGACACCATAGTGCCATAAGCAACAATAAAATGATAACACTAGATTAACCTTTATTCCTTTTTCTGTCCTTAAATTTGCATCAAATATTATTTATCAATGACCAGATTTCATAAGACCAATTTCCTGCTTATCCTTTTATTTCCACTGGGCATTACCGTCAGCGCCCAAAAAAAGGTACAAAAAGCGTTATTCATTATTGCTGACGGAATGTCTGCCGACGTAATAGAGCGGACAACAACTCCCAACCTGCATTTAATTGCCGGACAGGGTAAATATTTAAGGGCGCATGTAGGCGGGGATAAAGATACCTACTCACAAACACCTACTATTTCCGCCGTTGGATACAATAGTTTACTCACGGGCACCTGGGTAAACAAACACAACGTATGGGACAATGATATCAAAGCACCTAATTATAACTATCCTACGATATTCAGATTATTCAAAGATCAGTATCCTGATAAAAAAATAGCGATTTTTTCCAGCTGGCTGGATAACCGTATAAAATTAGCTGGTGATGGTCTGGCAGCTACCAGTAAACTTCAGGTGGATGAACATGCAGATGGTTTTGAACTGGACACCGTAAACTTTAAGCACGATAAAATGCGGGATTTCATGCACCGCATCGATGAAAAAGTAATTGATGAGGCTGCTGCCGCTATCCGGACAAAAGCACCTGACCTTTCATGGGTTTACCTTGAATATACGGACGATATGGGTCATATGTATGGCGACAGCCCCCAATACACCCATGCCGTGGAATTAATGGATGCGCAGGTGGGAAGCATCTGGAAAGCCATCCAGTACAGGGAACAACATTTTAATGAGGAATGGCTGATCTTCATTACCTCCGATCACGGCAGGGATGAAAAAACCGGTCGCGACCATGGCGGTCAGTCTGCCAGACAACGCTCCACATGGATGGTAACCAATGCGCCGCAACTGAACACCTATGCACAATATTACTACCCGGGTATTGTAGACATCATGCCAAGTATAGCCGCTTTTATGCATATCGATATTCCTGTTGCTGCAAAAAGAGAAATTGACGGAGTTTCACTGATCGGGTCAGTCTCAGTGGTACAACCAATGGTAAATTATATCCAGAGCAATCTTGATATCAGCTGGAAATCACTGGGCAAGACGGGAAAAGTAAAGATCTGGGTATCCCCTGCGAATACGATCAAAGAAGGAAAAGCGGATAATTATAAACTGCTGGCCGAAATACCTGCAGGAACAGAACATGCAACAGTATCTGTTAAGGATATGCCTTCATCGTTTTACAAAGTGTGTATCGAAGGCAAATACAATACAATAAACAAATGGGTCACAATCCCCTAGACCATTTCGGTATAGAAATTCCGATGACGCGAATCATCTCAAAAAAATGGGATCACCAGATGAAGCTACTGATCCCATTTTTAATGTTTGAATCAAGTTTTATTGTTCGGTCAGACGGTCTGTGATGTATGCGGCGTCCTCAGGCATACCATAGATGACGCCGGATTTGCGCTTGCGGAGCCATGGGAACCCCAGAAAGAACAAGCCTCTGATTGGTGAGACTCCTTCAACATGGACAAGTTGACCCTGTTCATCAAGCACGGGCAGATACATCCAGTTTAAACTGCCTGTTAAACCTGTTGCCCAGATGATGGAAGTAATTCCAGAACCGGCAATATCAAGTTCTGTAGCAGTTTCAGCACTTGAACCGTCAGGGTCAGGTACATCTGCCTCATCAAATTCAGGTTCCGGCAGCTCCAGACCGTACTGGTTAATAAATCCCTCTATCATTTGTTTGGTACTGGCTGAAACCTGGTCCGCAAACCGGATGTTTTCCACAGCATCACTCCCAAACAACAGTTTATCCTGCTCGTAGCCGAGCAGCCTTCCCATTAGCGTAACCCCTTCCTTGTGCAGCATCTGCAGACTGATGGTATGCCCTCTTCTTCCCCGGCCCGAAACCAGCGGGTGGTGTTCAGTTAAAATTGCCGGATCAGTAATATCAGAAGTTTTAACGTCAAGCAGTCCTGATGCCACCGTCCAGGAAGCAATATCCTTACCCCTGTAACGGCGTGGGATACGGCCCACCTTGCTTGTGGCAAGATAAACCCTGCGTCCTGCTGCGGATAAATCTTCAGCAATAGCGCTGCCGGACCTTCCACTGCCTACCACCAGAATATTACCTTCCGGCATTTGTGCGGCATTGCGGTACTGGGAGGAATGAAACTGTTTGATAGCTGCTGGAATCGCTCTGCTGACCGAGGGAATTTTTGGCTCATTGAGCATTCCTGAAGCAACAATAACCTTCCTTGCCGTCCAGATCATCTCCTCTCCGTTGTGACTTGTTTTTACTTCAAATAAGCCGGTATCATCAGCTTTATCCAGGGATATTACCTGATGATACTCCTTCACAGGAATCTCATTATTGCCGGCAAAGTCTGCCAGCTTTTTGCCGAATTCTTTTCCGGTAGAAAACAGATCATCCTGTATGTTCTCCGGGCTCTCTCCCGGCAACAGGTTTGTAATCTCCGGTGAATCCAGAGTCATGGAATCCCAGCGCTGGCTCTTCCAGGATTCGGCAACGCCCCCTCTGTCGAAAATCACATAATTGAGCTGATGTTTGTTTAAAAAATAACCGGCAGACAGACCCGCCTGGCCGGCTCCGATCACAATTACATCAACATGTTCTGAAGTTTGTAAAGACATAATGTATACTTTTTAAAATGAAAACATGCTGGAATGACAGGGAAATGAAATAACCAGTATGCCTGCTCAAAGTTTGCCAAAAAGTAAATACCGGTAAATCCCCAGATATGGTGAGTAATTTTAATCCGGCCTTTTTGCTCCTGCCAGGCAATACAGCGAAGCTATACCGGGGAGAAAAAAGTAAGCTCCGCCTTTTACATGTACAAAACGCGGCATTCCTTTAAACTTCTCCCTCACAGGTGTGGAGGGGATGGTCATATCGTATGCCCCCGTATCATCTTCCAGGTCTTTGTTGTTTCCTGTGATTGGATCACGGTCATTGTACAGATCGGCAAACTTTGGGTTATTCATCCAGCTCTGCTGCATAAATTCAAACTGCCTTCTGATGTCTGCATTTATACAGACGAACAGGAGCCCCCGGTCAGCCCCGTCATCCCGCACTCCGGAAAGCCTTTCACCGTACCGGATTCCGCGACGGAGAATACGGTGCCGATTAACTGTCTGTAAGGACTGGATGGGGTCTGCGCCCAGAGAGTCCCTCGGGTTAACCCTGCGGATATGTGCACCATGCGGACATTTCATTCCTTCGGCATCATTGTTCATATAAAAGAATGCGTTCTTGTCTTTGATATCCGGGTTATCTGCATCCGGCGACAAGACTAAAGGAGTGCCGCTGGGCCACCTGCCAACAAATTTGGCCGCCACCAGGTCGCGATGTGCCTGATCTCTCGTATTTGCCTCAAGGTAAGCATTGAACTTTGCTACGTCCTGATACAATTTCCGAAACACCAGGTAGGTTCCGTTGTGCCCGAAGTCTTTGAGTTTGTTATCGAAATATAATACAGGAAGGTTCCCCTGAAGGTCATCTTCGGCCTTTAGCGTCGGTGTGGGAGGAATCAGATTATATTCATTGTGATAGCCGAGGATAAATTCACCCGCCCTCACACAGGATTGCTGCCCATTGGGGTTTGCAGGACTATTCTCTATAAAGGGTTGAGAAATGTTGTCCGTAAAACCGAAATGTTCTTTATTGTCTGCCGGCTGAAAGCCATGCTGGGATGGTGCTCCCTCAGTAATTCCATATTCCTGATATTGCTTCGCAATCTCATCGGACAGTTCCTTCAGCAGACTTGCCGACGGCGCCTGTATCATCAACAGCAGATGTATATTTTTCTCCTTTATTTCCCATAGCTCAGGCGCGCTGTTTCCGTCATCTCCCAGCCGGCGCGCGCGGTGCTCTTCTGCTATCCCTTCTGTAAACTCCTCGGAGAAACCAGAGACAAATGGCAGGTTGAATTTTTCAATACCGGTATTGGTAAATGCGATATTGATGGCATATTCAGGTTCATTTTTGCCGCCCGATCCTTCCGTCCGCTGTGCAACGGTTATCCGCGGGATCATCAATGACAGCCAATCTTTCGCTTTTACAGTGTCAGACAGGGTTAAAAATAAATATCCGGCATATGGAAGGTGACCGTAACCACTGATAATTATCCCCTGGATATCTTTTAGTGCTGCTTTATTCAATAGTTTTAAAGACGACATATTTTTTTTAATTTGACAAACCGGGGCTCCCGTAATAGCCCTTTATAAAATTCCGTCTGCCATATGGACGTGCAAATTTGGTAACTTTTGTGTTCAGGCTGATGTCTGTAAATATATTGCGCACTGTACTGTCTGGATATGCACTGTAATATACCTGCGCAGGCGTCTGATGATCGCGTATATAACGCTTAAAGGACTCCACATCACTACTTCCGGAGATTGGAAAACCAATACAATTCCCCCAGACCAAATTCATGCCTGCAACCGCATGGTCTGCAAAATCATCAATATAATTTTCCCAGCTCCCGTCAAAGTTACTCTCAAACAGAATGTTCCTGCCCCCGTCAATAATTACCCATCTTGCAAAATGAATGGAATCCAAGTCTGAAAGCTTACCTTTTGATAATTTAAACACCTGGTTCATCACAAAAAGGACCAGCCGCAGCATCACGTAAGCAGTGATCGTTCGTTTTACAGGTACCACCACGGTCATTTGATTTTGTGTAACGATATCTTCTGCTGCGTACAGCCGCGCATCCGTTTTCAAATTCACCTGAGGGTTATTCTGCTTTTTTCTCAGACCAATAATCCATTCTACGGTGCTGATCAATAAGTTAGCAATGACAGTAGCCAAACTGAATCCCGGCTTTTTGGGTGCAAGGGATGGATCTGCAGCACGATTAATGACCTGCTGCGGTTTCAGCGGCAGGTCGTGATTCTCATTAAAACTCATTTCCCCGGCGTCAAGCGATGTTTCCAGTTCCCTGCGTATCGCGGCACTTTCCAAAATTAAGTTTACCGTGACTGACCTCAATGCTACAAAAAACGCCTGGATCGAAATATTCCGGCCTTCTAAAAACCGAAAAAACAACAGCGGATTATTTGCAATGCCCTTTGTATAACCTTCACACCGCGAAAAGAATTCTTCCATCGCTAAGGCAAGCCCTGTTTGGATAAGGTCATAGGCATAGCCCTTCAGGTCACCGTCGAAATTACTGGAAAACAGCAGCCTTTCACTACCGGGCTGTCCGGAAGCCCCCGGAATGACCACGAACCTGGCAAAATGCGTAAGACGGCTCTTGCGGAAATCAACCGTTGGCGTTTTTCCCAGGTGCTTTCCCATGGCCGCCAGTTTACTTCGCAGCCATTCAGCATCCGCGTCAGATTTTATTGGCAGAATCAGGGTTAAACCATTTTGTTTGATCATAAATATAAGCTGTTAAATAAAATACTATTGAAATCATACACAGTTATATTGCAGGTATACGTCCAACAATGGATGCAGCATCGTCGCTCACACCGAAAATAACGCCCGACTTCCGCGTGCGGAGCCACGGAAATCCGAGAAAGAATAAACCTTTCACCTGAGATGCACCATCATCATGAACAATCTTACTTTCATGATCAAAAACAGGCAGTTTAAGCCAGCCAAAACCTCCCCTGAAGCCCGTAGCCCAGATCAGGGAAGTAATCTGATGATCAGCCATGTCCAGTTCCGTTTCCAAAGCAGCACAAGAGCCCTCAGGATCGGGCTCATCGGCTATATCAGTTTCGGTTATTTCGGCCAATATGCCGTTTTTCTCAATATAGTCATCCACCATCCGCTTTACGTTAAGAGAGACCTCATCTGCAAAACGGATGTTTTCTGCGGCATCCCTGGCAAAGAGCAATTTTCCATCAGCCGCCCCCTGTAGCCTGCCCATCAGCTTTACTCCCTGGTGATGGAGCAACTGTAAACTCAAGGTATGACCCAGGGGCCCTACACCCGATATTACCGGAACTGTGGCACTGATCATTGCAGGATCGGGCACTGCAGCCGTTGCCAACTCCAAAAATCCTGCCCTTACTAACCATTCCATCACATCTGCACCACGGTAACGGCGCGGAGAACGCCCCACCTTACTGGTAGCCAGGTAGACTTTATGAGCTGTGGCCGACAATTCTTCCGCGATCTGGCAACCTGATTTAGCACTTCCTACGATCAGCGTATTACCCGGAGGAAGCTGATCGGGATTATGATAATCTGCTGTATGAAACTGTTTTATTCCAGACGGCAGTTCACTGCTGATAGCAGGTATTTTGGGTTCATTCAACATGCCTGAAGCTACAATGACGTTTTTAGCAAGCCAGATCTCCATCTCACCATTATGATCAGTTTCTATGTGGAACAATCCGCTATTGTCGTCTTTATCTAAAGAAGTTACCCGGTGATATTCCCTTACAGGAATGTTATTAGCATAGGTATACCTTTTGAGTTTTTCACAATATTCCCGGCCCTTCATAAAGAGCTCTCCGGTTATGGAACCGCTACTTTCCCCAGGCAGAAAATTCATCCATCCGGGAGTATCCAGCCTCAGGGAATCCCAGCGCTGGCTTTGCCACGATTCTGCAATACTGCCGCGCTCGAAGATCACATAATTCAATTCGCGTTCATTTAAAAAATATCCTGCTGATAATCCAGCCTGACCGGCACCAATGATAATCACATCAAATATTCCGGAGGTTTCCTGAGACATATGTATAAGATTAAATTAAATTTGACAATCATAAAGTCATTACAACCCTAATGATCAAAATTTGCCAAAAAATGGCGGATATAAAATCCCCATTATAAGGGAATATTCCCTGTGACGAAAAATTCATCTTAACTTTGTGGTATGAATAAAGAAATTGCAGTCATTTTCGATATGGATGGCGTGATCTGTCATACCAATCCTTATCATTCCCTTGCCTTCCGCGAATTTTTTTCGGCAAGGAACCTTGCACCTACAGATGAAGAGTTTGCCGAGCATATGTTTGGTAAAAGTAACAGTTATATTCTTTCACACTTTTTAAAAAGACCTGTAACCGGAGAAGAGTTTTTACAGATGGAAGAAGAAAAAGAGGGGCTGTTCCGTAAAATATATGCACCATATATCGAACCCATTGCCGGCATCATTGAATTCATGGCGGATTTAAAAGCCAATAGTGTAAAGATTGGTGTAGCCACATCCGCTCCGCGTGCGAATCTTGACCTGATCTTAAGCAAAGTCCCCGTAAGAACACACTTTGGTTCTATACTGGCGAGCGAAGATGTAACTCGGCATAAACCAGATCCCGAGGTATACCTTCATTCTGCATTAAACCTGGGGGTGGCACCGGAGCAGTGCCTGGTATTTGAAGATTCTTTTTCCGGCGTTTCTGCTGCCTTAAATGCAGGGATGCAAGTTGTAGGTGTTCTCAGTACGCATACAAAAGAAGAATTGCCGCCCTGTAATTTATATATAGAGAACTATATAGGTTTGTCATATGATAAGATCAGCGGGTTATTGTGCCCCATCCCACCAAACTCCTGACATTACAGCGGGATACAGCAATTTATTTATTTGACTCCTCCAAACGCTGCAAAACAGGCATTTTTATGCAAAACTTCGGTATGACGGAAACCCACCGTTCTCATCAGTTCCAGCTGATAACTAACAGAGCGCGGTGTATCTTCAGCTTCAATGTAGTCAAGGACATGCTGGCGGTATGCCGCTCCCCCTATCTGCTCCAGATGGACAGCGTATCTCTCTTCAAAAAGCCTATTGAGTTCCTGCGGTTCATGACTGATCAGGTCAGATATCCAGAAACATCCGCCGGGTTTAAGAGACCGGTAGATTTTGTGAAATACCTTTTCCCAATCGCTGTCTTCTCTCAGATGATGCAGCACCGCCGCAGCAAGTACAATATCATAATGGTTCTCCGGCAATTCTGCTGTTAAAATATCAGCCTGTATTATCTCCACGCTGCCACTCGTTACTGCTGAAACCCTTTCATTTGCCCGCTGCAGCATTGGCATACTGAGGTCAATCAGTGTACAATCCAGATTGGGTATCTTTTCCAACATTTTCAGGGTATAATTTCCGGCCCCGCAACCAATATCCAGCAAGGTTACTGCGTCAGGCTTTACATACAGCGCAGCGCTGGTAGTGAGTTCCAGCGTAAGCGGCGCATCAATGATGGTCTGCTGGCCCGTTTCAAGATTTGAAAAACGATCAACATCCTGGTCAAACCGGTTTCGTATTTCTTCAATGGTAGATTTCTTCGTAGTTCCCATATGTTTGTTTTTATATACTTCACCCGCGGTTATGCACCGGCGTACGATCAGCAGTTCATAGAAATACGCCAGCGGATGGATCCATTCAGCAGCTTACTTAACGTCGGCAAGCGTGACGGTAAAATCAAGGATGGAATTCGCGGGGATAGATCCGACCGATGAATTTGCATACCCGTAATAAGATGGAATAATGAAACGGATCTTACCTCCTTTTTGGATATATGGTATTGCAATCTGCCAGCCTGTGATGACACCGCCAAGTGAAAATACCAAAGGTGTTCCTTTAGAACTGTCGAAAACAAGACCGCTCAATAACTTGCCTTCATAATCAGCAGTAACCGATGTAGACGCAGAATATGTCACATTTCCTGATCCGGGTTCAAGCACCTGGTAAAAAATGCCCGACTTATCCTTAAGCGCAGGGATCTTATTGTCCGTTATAAATTTGCGTATGGTTGTTGTATCGGATCTAAGCTGCGCATCAACATCGAATTTATCTTTGTTGGAGCAGGCGGTAAAACTTATAGCTACACAAGCCAGAAGCAATAAATGTTTAAAAGTTTTCATCTTGAAACAAATATAAAAATTACTTGATAAAATTAGCATACAAACTGTTAATAGTTACCCTTAAAACTTCATTAAATCCATCGGTATAAAGCGGACTGCAACCATTTGTGATAACCACAATCCCAAATTTTTCTTTTGGCTGAAAAAACATCGCACTGTAAAGGCCATAAGCAGAGCCTGTATGCCCCGTCATCATCTTACCCGGGATCATATTGTCTACATTCATCATTGCCATACCATATCCTTCCTCGGTGGAAATTCTGTTTTGCATCAGCGCAGCGCTTTTTTTGGTCATAATCCGGGTGCCCTTATACTCCCCCTTATTCATATGCATGATCATATATTTCGCCAGATCGGTGGCTGAGATCTTCATCCCGCCTGTCGGGGAAAACACCGGAGTGCTGTACCCCATTACATAGTTCCTGATCTCTTCCCTTCGTGGTGCATAAGCCAATGGCGCAGGCCTGAACTTTCTGGAAACAGAATCATACTCATATATCGTGCTGAACAGATGGGCGTCAAGGGAATCCACGCAATATCCGCCATATAATTTCAGAGGATCCAGAATGTGGTGTTTTACGTATCTGTCAAAACGTTCTCCGGATTGTTTTTCTATAATCGTCCCTACCATATTGTAATTCAGGTTACAATACCTGTAACCTTTTCCGGGTTCATAGTCACTATAACATTTTGCCCAATTTTCATTTTTTCCCGGATTGATCACGTCCAGCGATAAATAGCCTTCACTATCATTGATGCTTGAGGTGTGTGAAAGTGCCATTTTTAGCGTAATGACAGTTTCGGGGTATTTGGGATTTCTGACTTTAAATCCTGCAAGATCGCTCATATCGTCTTTCAGCGACAACTTGCCTGCCTCAATAAGCTGCATGACCGATGTGGCAGAGAAGGATTTGGATATGGAAGCAATTCTAAAAATGTCCCTGTCTGTCAGCGGGCTGCTGCTTTCCACATCTTTCCATCCGAAGGAATGCGTGTAAATAATATCACCATTCTTCACAACGGCCACAGAAAGCCCAACTACCTCCTTACTTTCCATGATCTGCTTCAAATCGGCTTCGGCTTTTCCGGCCTGTCCAAACCCTTTTAAAGAAGCGGTTATTACCAGGAAGAAGGCAAAGAAATATTTTACAGCAGTTGATTCAGTCATAGATTGAGTATATAAATCATGAAGATAATGATTTAAAATCAAAAGACTAGCGCAGACTGCTATCTTTTCCCAAAGCTAAAGCTCAATCGTTTTAATCTAATTTTAAAACTAATTGTTAATTTTATCTATATTTGGAGGTTTACAGATGAATTATGCCATATTAAAATCATATCTTACTTACGAAAGCAACTACCAACGAAATGACGAAAAAAACAAGTTTTAACTGGTCAGATGAGTGTGAGCCTCATAAACTGCGTACAAAAACCATTATCAAAGAACATCCTGAAATCCGTACCCTCATCGGACGGAATCCATACACCTTTCTGATCATCCTGTTCTGCGTGAGCCTGCAGGTAATTTTAGCCTGGCTTTTAAAAGACCAGGCATGGTGGTGGAGTGCAATTGCAGCATATTTTGTGGGGGCATTTGCGTGTCATACCTTGTTTATCTGTATCCACGAATGTTCACATAACCTGGTATTTAAGAATAAAAACCTGAATATTATCAGCAGTATCCTTGCAAACCTTCCCCTGATCTTTCCAAGTGCGGTATCTTTTACTAAATACCATATGAAACATCACTCCTACCAGGGTGTGGAGGAACTGGATGCAGATATGCCTAATCGCTGGGAAGCAAAGCTGATCAATAACTCAACCCTCGGTAAGGCGATATGGCTATTGTTCTATCCAATTTTTCAGGCGCTCAGGCCAATGCGGTTAAAAGAGATCAATTTGTTTGACACATGGACCGTAGTCAACATCGCCGTTCAGGTACTTTTTGCCACTGCGATTGTCTATTTCTTTGGCTGGCAGGCGCTGGTGTTCTTGACGCTCAGTTTCTTCTTTTCTGTGGGTTTACATCCCCTTGGTGCAAGATGGGTGCAGGAACACTTTTTAACGCACGGTGACCATCAGGAGACGAAAAGTTATTACGGCCGGTTAAACCTGGTCAACTTAAATGTTGGTTTCCACAACGAGCATCATGATTTCCCTTCCGTACCCTGGAATAAGCTGCCGCAGCTTAAAGCCATGGCAGATGATCATTATGAAGAGCTGGGCTACCATACTTCTTATACAAGACTTTTGTTCCAGTTTCTGTTCAACAGAGAAATTTCGGTATATTCACGCACCGCCCGTTCCAACAGGGGGAAAAAAGCAATTGTACCTAAGGCTGCACCTATCAGTTATTCCGACACTCCCGTTAGTTAGAAGAGTAAGGCCGCTCCTTTAGTGGTAAAGAAATCCTCCAGATACAATGATCTTTCTGATCATGGAACACTTATAAAGCAATATGCAAAAATCGCATATTGCTTTTTTTTTTAAGATTTGACAGTGGTCATGGACAAACAACTCTTTGGCCTTAAATTAGATATTCAAAGTTGCAAGGATTAATCCCTCCGCCTCTTTAAAGGAATAAGCAACTTACAGTTTGGCTACAACATGGGATGATGCGGTAAGAACATACAGGGACAGACTTGAGGCCGGCCCGGAACAATACAGGAGAAGTGTCAGCAAATATCTCCACCTGCAGAACCCCTACACAATGGCTATTTTATAAATCATTAACTTGGCATGGAATTTACACCGGCGTTTCCATGCTATAATTTTAAACACATGAAAACTGAAGCAAAACAACCTTACCTGTTCAATTCCATTTCGGAGCTGCACAGGGAACTGGGATTACCCTCCCCGCTGCACCCGCTGGTAAGCCTGGTTGACTACAGTACGATCAAAACGGATACCACTGATTTAAAAAAAGGGATGATCTTTAATTTTTACAAGGTGTCTTATAAGAAGAACTTTAAGGGTAAGATCAGATACGGCCAGAGCTATTACGATTTTGATGAGGGCGGCCTGTCTTTTGTCTCGCCTAACCAGCTCATTTCAGCAGCTGGGGAAGAAGAAGCCGACTATGGCGGATACACCCTGCTTTTCCATCCTGACTTCATCAGACAGCATCCCTTAGGTAAAAACATAAAAAACTATGGCTTTTTCTCCTATTCCGTGGCCGAAGCATTATACCTGTCCGAAAAAGAAAAAAATGTGATCACCGGTATTTTCAAAAATATTGAAATGGAGCTGGATTCCTCTATTGATCACTTTAGCCAGGACGTGATGATCTCACAGATAGAACTGCTGCTCAATTACAGCAAACGTTTCTACAGCAGGCAATTTATTACGAGAAAATCCGGCAACAATGACCTGTCCCTGAAACTGGAAGAGTTGCTCAGCAACTACTTTGATGATGAGAAGACCCTTGTCACCGGCCTGCCCACCGTAAAACAGCTATCAGATGAACTTCAGGTTACGCCCCATTACCTGAGCGACATGCTGAGGACGCTGACGGGACAGAACACGCAGCAGCATATCCACAACAAACTGATCGATAAAGCCCGGGAAATCCTGAGTACAACAAACCTGTCTATTGCCGAAGTGGCCTACAGGCTCGGCTTTGAACATCCGCAGTCGTTCAATAAAATATTCAAACGAAAAACCAAAATGTCCCCTGTCGAGTTCAGGCAGTCATTCAACTGATCTGTATGACCAGCCATACGTTTACAGGTACCTGTTCCAGTTGATATTACAATAACCTACAGTACCCGGGAAGCAGTAATATTCTTCCCGGTCAGCATTTTCCTAATTTCAGGTGATGGCTTACCCAAATGACTGCCTGAATTCTACCGGTGATACGCTGGTCTTCTGTTTAAACAATTTGTGAAACGACTGTGGATGCTCAAAACCCAGTTGATAAGCAATTTCAGCGACGGTCAGCTTACTGGTCGATAAGATATCCTTTGCTTTTTCGATCACCTTATTGTGGATGATCTGCTGCGTGCTTTGCCCGGTTAGTGATTTTAGCATATCTGTCAGATATCTTGGCGAAACCTGAAGGTGATCTGATACCTCCTGCACCGACGGCAGTCCGGCGATTACCGATTTTCCGGCATCAAGACGGTCATCCAGGTACAAATCCAGCTTAGTGGTCAGATCGTTATAAACGGCCTTCCGGGTGATGAACTGCCGGGTATAAAACCTGTTGCTGTAATTCAGCAGCTGTTCAATCTGTGAGACCAGGATATCCTGACTGAAGTGGTCAATATTACGCTCCAGCTCATTCGCTATGGATTCAAAAATAGCGGAGATGATCTTTTTCTCCTGATCTGATATGAACAGTGCTTCGGAGACAGCATAAGAGAAAAAACCATACTTGTTCATGTCCCTGCCAAGCGGGTAGTTCCTGATCAGGTCAGGATGGAAATAAAAGGCATAACCCTCATAGTTATTTCCATCACCAGACATGGTAACCAACTGGTTAGGTGCCAGAAATGCCAGTCCCCCCTCCTCAAAATCGTAGTAACCCTGCCCGTATTTTACCTGGCCCTTCCAATTCTTTTTAAATGATATTTTATAAAAGCTGAGCATAAAGGTACTCCCTGCATCAGCAAGATTTGGCTTTATTTTTTCGTAGTCAATAAGCGCGACAAGCGGATGCAGGGGTTTAGGCCCACCCATGCGGTCAGTTAATGCAGAAATACTTTTAAAAACATATGGTTGCTGATTTATCGCTTTCATAGGCATCGTTTTGACTTGCAATTAAGACCAGGCTTCTTCTGTCTGTTCTCCTGCCTGCCTCAATCAAAGATACTGAGTTTTAATCCTGAATAGTTGGCCTGACAACAATATCACCTATTTCAACGTCTTCCGGTTGTTCAATGGCATATACCACTGCCCGCGCTATCGCAGCCGGAGAAATCGCAATATCTCTCATCCTCTTATCGGTAGCAGCCCTTAAATCAAGGTTTTTCAGATTATTTGCAAAGTCTGTCTGCACAATACCAGGAGAGATCCCGGTTACGCGCAGCTGATGGCCGCCCTCCTGGCGCATAGCCTCAGTGATGGTACGTACCGCATTCTTCGTAGCGGCATATACTCCCTGATTCGGAACAATCTTTATTCCCGAAGTTGAAATGATATTGATGATGTGCCCGGAATCCTGACTGCGGAAAACAGGCATTGCAGCAGCTATACCATATAAAACACCTTTCAGGTTGATGTCTATCATATCCTCCCAGCCTTCAACATCCAGTTCGTCTATGCGGGAAAGCTGACTGACGCCAGCATTATTGACAAGCACATCAAGCCTTCCATAACGTTCACATGCGAGTTGAATGAGCTGGGTTAAGTCAGTACGCTGTCTCACATCCGTAACCGCAAAGGCAGCCTCGCCCCCATCTTTAATAATCTGGTCTGCAAGTGTTTTAAGCTCATCTGCCCGGCGTGCACCCAGCACAACCTTTGCACCTTTCGCTGCAAGCATAATTGCGGTGGCCTTCCCTATCCCGCCGCTTGCGCCAGTGATTGCTACGACTTTTCCTTTTATTCCGTTTTCCATAGTATTGAGTTTTTAACTATACTTTATTAACCTCAAAATTAAACAACGTTACGGGCCGAAATGTCGCCAAAACCGTATATATGGTAGCCAAAATATCAGCAAAAAAGCAGCAAAGTTCATCATGCCAGCGAAACAGAAACCCTGGAAATACAGTATTTATAATAATTTCCAATTTATATACAAATTCGTTGATTAAATAATAATTTTGAACTGAAGATTATTTTTATTTTAAACCCCACAAATAATTGAACTACTTCCTGCATGATTTTGCTTAAAAAATGAAATCAATCACAGGCTGTCTTTTAGCTTTGCATCAAACGTAAGACGGAAAGTTCAGGAGCGCCTTAACCGGAAAAGCGACATCCGGTTCAATATACTGGCTATAATAATTTTTATGATGAGCCTGGTACTTGGATACGGATTATTGCAGCTCATCAGTCAGGCCACAGCTGCGCTGGCCCTGAGTTTGGTTTTAAAATTCAAGTGGATAATATTTTGTGTAATCTGCTTGTTCTTTGGCCTATTGGCGATAGACCAGCGCCTGGTAAAAAGGGAGTATTGATAAAATGCATAGCGTGTGATAGCATTGGCAGCAACATTCAGAAGCACTGTGTGAAGAAATGGCTGATGGCAAGATGGATCCGGATCAACTAATTGCAGCGCGCGAAAAGGCCAGGTAAGGATATATCCTGGTCAGTATATCCTTACCTTGTTCAGGCACTTATGATGGTCAAAGCAGTACACCGGTTAATTTTTTGAGGCATATAATGCTGAGTTTTTATCAAACAATTTTTTACAGCTGGAAGAACAAAAGTGATAGTCTTTTTCCTGGTAGTTAGAGAAGTATTTTGAGCTTCCCTTGGACACTGCCATCCCACCAATAAACATAATGCGACAGACTTCTTCAACATTTGCCGGCAGAGATAGGAATATTATAAGTGATCTGTAGGTAATCGTCTGATCTTATATTGACTAAGTTCACAGATAATATGAACCCAAATGAATCGATGTATCCGGTTCCGGTCCAAGACCGGACAAAGATTTTCCGGATTTATGGCCGAATTTAACCAGCATTTGTTGCTTTCTGTTGTCTTTCTTCATCAGTATTCATCTTATTGAAACCAAACTTTGGTGCTATCCGTGATAAAATCCTTCCAAGTTTTGATACTCCTATGGCAATTTCATCCTGACCATCGACCAAACCTTTGAAAACCTTTTGAGCAAATAGCGCGGGTGTCATCATAGATATCTTTTTATCTCTATTCATTTGAGTATCAACCACAGGTGGTATAACTTCCACAACCCGTACAGAAGAATTCCGAAGCTTAAATCGTAGACCCTGCGTAATTACCCTGAGCCCACTTTTAGTGGCACTATAGCCAGATGCCTGAGCTGAAGGAATGAACACATAGCCCGCTGTAACATTTATGATAGTAGCATCTGATTGCTTCTCTAAAATACCCAATAGTTGATGAATTAAAGCTATCGGTGCCACTAGATTTGTAGCTATTTCAGCTTCCAAAATAGAGATGTAACCCGGTTCCTTAAAATCCGAAATGCTATAGATGCCAGCATTGTTGACAAGTACATTTAGTTTGGGAAAACGACTGGCAATTTCGTCTGCTAAAACTTCTCGCCCTGCTAGTGATGAAACATCTGCAACAATGATGTTTATTCTTGGTAACCGCTTTTGTACTTCATCAAGTGTTGCCCAAGTTCTGCCACAAATGATAACTTCATTTCCTTCATTTAAAAAGGTTTCTGCAAGTGCCAGGCCTATTCCAGCGCTACCTCCGGTTATCAAAACTGTATTACCACTTCTTTTCATTTCGTTTTTATTTTCAAATATACATCCGTTGATATATATTTGAAAGTAGTTACAATAAAGTATATTAGTTTCCATAATGTTAGTATTGTGCAAATCAAATGGTTAAATAGAAAAAAAAATGGAAAATAACGAAAATTGTAAAATTGAGTTGGATGATATAGGGTTTGTATTAAAAGTATTGGGTGGAAAATGGAAACTTTACATTCTAACAAGCCTATATTTTGAAAAGAAACGTTTCAAACAATTAGAAAGAGATGTAATTGGTATTTCTCCCAAAATGCTCATTAAGGAATTAAAAGAATTAGAAGCCGTCGGAATAGTAAATCGTCACACCATTAATACTGTTCCAATTACAGTTGAATATAGTTTGACAGAAAATGGGCTTACTTTAAAACCGATACTAGGCCAAATGAAACAATGGGCAGTACAATTTAAACAACAATTGAAGTCAGACAACCAATAGGATCTTCGGGTAAAAAACAAGCTCTTTCAATTAAGTAAATCCAATATTTTGAACCTATCAAACACATATTCCGATCTCATGAATTAACTCATCATTCTGAGCTGTTCGGTAATGCCGAACAGTTCAGAATGCAAAAGTTTATTTGTTTAGTACTATTTGCTGTTAAATTTTGCTTTCCCAAACTGCTCTAACCATGCTGGAAAAGTACGTAACTGTGGATTTAATTTTCTTAAGTTCTAACAGCCTTAATTGATTTTGGTTTTAAACATCGTAAAGTGATTTTAGATAAATGAAAAAGATTGCGTTTAGTTTCCATTCCGAAATCTTTTTGTTAACAAATCTATGCTGCCATTATTTAATTTTTTAAGTAATGACGCTAAATTTAGCACCAAATTACTTTTATATTCTGGGAAAGCTAGGATAGATACTTTTAGCTTTTTGTGGTGTACTTTGGTTTCGCTTAGATTGACTCTGGTGACTAACCTACATGATGCTATAATTCTGCTATCAAAACATCAATTTTCAATACTGCCTGACTTTATCTTTTAATATTGGTTGAAGCTAAACAAACTTCAACCAATTTAACGATGTCTATAAATTCCGCAATTAAATTCCGGTATAGCTATATTCAGCTAAAACTCCACGGTCATTAGGCTGTGTTGATCCTTTGGTAGCGGGTACAGAAGAAACCGGGTAGCTCGGTGGTAAACCGGTAACCTGAGCACAACTCGGACTTATAGGTAAATCACAAGGAATTGCCTGGTCTGATCCTACCAGATAAAGCTTAGCGTTTGCCGCACCACCTACAGCAACCAGCGCTACTGCGGCGAAAAAAAATAACTTTTTCATGATGTAAATATTAAAATTAAGTTCCTACTCTATTTCAGGTTTTCGGATGCTCCTGATTCATTGGCCTAAGAATATTTTTATGGACTATGCTGTTTTTCCAGGGCCTTTTGGGCCTTTAAAACAATAGCTACTATTGCTAGAAAAATAAATACCAGATTAAATACCATATGTGTTCTCCACCCCATCATCGCCAGAACTCCTCCACATGAACAAGGGATAAAATCACTGTAGTTTAAAATGATAAATATATATCCGGTGAAGGCACACATCATACCCAAAGCCATTAACAATCCTATCATTGCTGCCTTTGGTATTGCAATAAGAACTGAAATAAGAATCTCTAATGCAGGGACCAACCACACTAAAATTGACGCGTAATCTGTTATAACCGGTGATTTTGACATTTGCATTTCAGAATTATCATAATCCATCAACTTACTTGTTGCCGCATAGAGAAATAGTAATACATATGCATAACTGACTATATCAACTGTGATTCTCTTTATCATTGATATTTTTATAACTAATGTTCATCCATACTATATTTCACAAGATATTTCCCATAAATAGCGAGCAGCGTATCCCCTTTGACTTGAAAATCCGAAACCTTTATTCCCCTATATCTGGGTAAATAAAAACTATTCCTGTATTTTCCTGTAGTACTATCATAAGTGTCAATTACACTATTGTCCGCAAATTTTAATTCTGTATCATTATCCGCTTTCAATCTGGAACGTATATAAATTTGATTTTTATCAGCGGTAATAAATGCATTTACAACCTTTGGTGGTTTAGTTTGCATAATAACCCTTTTATTTTCCTTAACGTCAGTTTTCACTTTTGTGGTAATATCTGCTGTAAGGACCGTATCAATTGTTTTACTTTTGTAAAGTAGATTGAGATTAGTATCCAGCGATAAAAACTCCCCTCTGTAATAATACATGTAGAATACCCTGGCATTTTCCCTGTCATAATATAAGTGGCCTTCATTTGCAAATATGCCATTGGCTAAATTTGGAAGTACATATTCTTTTTCCAGTTTGACGGAGTCAGTTATGGAAATTTTTGTGATGGACCTGTTATCGTTTTTGCCATGAGGGTACCGGCCTCTTGCAATAATTGTATGAGGAGATATCGCTTTGAACCTGTCAAATGTGAATGAAGTAAGTTTAAGAACTTCTGATTGTGTCCCACTGGACTTTAAAATATCACCATAGAGGTTGGTACACAATACTGTAGATTGAAAAATATCTTTATAAATATTAACAGCCTTTGAATTAAAAAGAATAGGATATCTGATCACAATAGTATCCAATTTTGTTAATCCATAGTCGATTTCATACAAATTCAATTTATCAGCGTACCTGTTTAATTTTATTTTACTACCGGATCCTGGAGAAAACTCAAATGTTTTGTCTGGGAATTCAAACATATGTAGCACCTTGAGTTTCGGATCTTTGATTTTCCTTACAAAAGCGTTATTCTTTTCGCCGGAATTGGCATTAAGCATTAATAAATACACGGCCAGGAAACCAAAACCTATAACAAGAATCATGTATAATATTACTCGTTTCATCTGTTGAAATTATAGGTATTCTATTCTCTAATCACTTAAATCATATAGTTAAATTCTATTATAATTCAGGTCCGCTAAAATCCACTGTCATTATTATCCCTGTACTACTTAACTAAGTTAGGTACATTAATCCTTCGGGTTGTGCCAGAATTGGACAAATCAATTGTATAACTCCGGTCGACAGAACCGGCTATTCTATAGCTCCTGTTTTCGCGAGTAAAAATACTCAGCGTCATTTCCTGGCGTAAA
This sequence comes from Pedobacter hartonius, assembly GCF_900107535.1. Taxonomy (GTDB): domain Bacteria; phylum Bacteroidota; class Bacteroidia; order Sphingobacteriales; family Sphingobacteriaceae; genus Pedobacter; species Pedobacter hartonius. The sequence continues at coordinate 226,299 of NZ_FNRA01000010.1, forward strand.
ATTCATTATATGAAGAACGGGATATACATAAGTAGGAAGCCAGATCAGTTTTAGAAAAAATCAGCTCTATTCCTTTTCTTGTAGAAAGCAACTTCTTAAATCTTTCAAATGCACTTAACTTTTGAAAGTCCAAGTATTGTTTTTCATAATAGATCATGTGCTTCAACAAAATTGATTCACGAATTAAATAGGATTCCGGATAGGTTATAATTACACTGCTCAATGCTGGTCTTTCCAGCACGAGAAGTGAAGAATCCTGAACTATCTCAATATTGAGGGAAGAGATAGATTCATAGAAGAAGCTTATGATATCGCCTACTATGCACGGACTTTCCCATAAATGGGTGATCTTTTTTTTGCCCTGATGATCCTCATAGCCTTTTATAGCTCCTTTTTCGAGGAAATAAATTACATCAGGTATACTTCGTCCCAGAGCCAGTATTCTTCCATGTTGTATATCAATTGTTTTTAACTGACTTTCCAGTTCTTTAATCCACACCGAGTGAGCAGATTGTGCTAACATAAAGGATGAAAGCTTATCTCCTGGAAATAAATAATTAAAAAAATTTTTGTAGTCCATATCATTGATTTTTATATAGTGACTATTCTGACGATACCCGCGCACTTTTCAATCAGAAATCTTAACCAAACCGTATTTTTTAACGTCACATTGCTGAGCATATTTAAATTATATCTACACATCGATTACCAACTTATAAATGACCTCTTCTATAAGACACAAATTCCACCATTGTGAATAATTATGTACATATATATTAAATACTACTAACGTTAGATTAAGTATATAACACTGAACTCAATAAAAAGCTTATTATTTTATATAACCGAAAGTGGTGAGATGGCGGACCACCAGGTCCTGAAGGAAGCAAAAGATAAAATTCTAAAATACCGGAACCAAAAAAGCCTTAGATTTCTCCAAGGCTTTCAGGCGTACTTCTTACCGGACAAAGCCGAACTGCTTTGAACAGGATTTGAATCAAATTGTTCAAATACAGCAAAATAGAACAGAATTTTAAAATAGTTCTGGCCTGAACAGACGCTCATAGCTTGCATAGAAATTATTACAATCTACCCTTAACGCTAATTACTTCGAACACCTGGAACGCTTTTGTAGGGTGCTGGAACCAATTATTGACGATTTAAAGAGTAAAGGGTTTATAAAAATAAAGGAATATTTATTCGATATCTCGCTTCTCTCTCCCGTTGTCTCCTCAATTTTGAACTAAAAAGTTGGCAACTTTGAAAAATAGTATTTTCAACTAACGAGTATGGTAAAAATAACTTTCCTATTGGGGTGGACCCAAGTGGGCACTTCTCGAAATATTTTCCATCTGATTTATGTTTAATCGCTGATTTAGCAAAAGAAATTGTATAGGAATTTTCAAGAAGTACATTTCATTTATTGGTAGGATCAGCTAAAAGATTGAAATCTAAACAAACTTTTAGCTATCCACATAACGGCTGTTACGGCTTACGATTTAACCATTATTTCTCCTGGAAGAATACCATAGTTTTTTTTATATAATCCAGAAAAATAACCGGGCTGATTATACCCCAATTCATAGGCAACGTCATTAACGTTATTAAAATTTCCGCTTAAAAGTAGTGTCTGCGCGAGTAGCATTTTTTCATTTAAAAAAAACCTGTTTGGAGTTTGTTTTAAGATCTTTTTAAACAGCACTTTATACTTTGATACCGACATATCAGCCATTGCTGAAAGTTGGTGTAGGCCGGGAAAATCTGATAATAAATTATCCAGCATATATTGGGAGGTTTTTAATACCTGATCAATATCCTGTTGTGATAACTTATTGATAATCGGTTGGAACCTTGTAGCCCGGTCTACCAGATAGGCCAAAAGGCGCAAAGCAGTGCTTTTAAGTTTCAATTCAAATGAAGTACTGGTGAAAGAAAGATTTTCTAAGCTGTTTAAAAGCACTTTGCTTCTGCTATCAATATGACTGTAAAAGAAAAGTGTATTTTTAGATTCGTCAAACAAGCCACTAGTGATTTCTTCTTCTCTGTTGGGAGCAAATAAACATTTTAAAAAATCTTTGTCAATAATCAGTCTTAAACTATATGATCGCTCTTCTACCGGAGGAATGATTATACCTCTTATACTGGCATCCATAAATCCCATGCCTAATTTCGACTGATATCCAGCACGATGTTCTGTATCATGCAACAGATGGGTTGTAACTTCATCTCCCAGATCGAAATAAGCCATATAGTAGTTTTGATCGGTAGCGATTCTGGTTATTGCTACAGGTACATGAAAGGTCATGTCCAGTAAAAAAACAGATAAACCCGGCAATACCTCCAGAAATATGGAACTGCCAGTGGCAATTGAGTCTGGCATCACCATAATTTTCTGGTCAGTAATCACAGCACCTAATTTATCGGCTACTTGCTGCTGCCATTCTGGACTTAGCGTATAATGATATAAGAATTCAATTCTTTCCTCACTCATCGTTATAGTTTAATTAAATACTCTTTGGGGGAGACACCGTAACTGTTTCTAAACTGTTCAATGAGGTGGGAAGCATCAAAGAAATTAAATTCATCAGCAATCTCTGCAACGGTATGGTTGCCTTTTTCGAGGAGTTCTTTTGCAAAAGATAGTTTATTTGTTAAAAAAAAGGAGTTGGCACTATCCCCGGTTATTTTCTTGAAGATTTTTTTATACTTTGTTTCAGACATACATGCTTTTGATGCAAGTGCCGGTATACCTGGAAAGTGATCTTTTATATGTTCAACAAGGTAGGATTGAGAGCTAATGATATTACTAACATCTTCCTGAACTACTTTTTCAAGAATGATCTCCTGCACCAGAAGCTGGTCAAGATAGTCGCTAATCAGGCCATATACAGTACCCTGAATAAATACATCATACAAAGGTCCGCCAGGAGGAAACCTTCGCAGTTCATCCATTAACCACCAGGCTTGATTACTCATTCTGTCAAATCTTACAATGGTGTTTAACTCGGGTTCGAAGACGGATTCCAGAATTTGATTATACTTAGGAATATCGGAAATATATTCCTTTAACGCATTTTTCTTAATAAAAATAGCGATCATATAGGTTGTACAACCAGATTTTACCAGATAGTCACCATCTAGGTTGGAATCAAAAACGCTTAAATTATATCCCCAGCGTCCAATTGAACGTGAAACACCGTTGAGTATGTGGGTAGCGTTACCCTCCGTTAGATTAAAAAATAACGATATAAAATCATGCTGCGTGTTTCGTAACCGATAAACAACATCTTCATGATAGACTACATCAACTAAAAATGCTGTTATTTGGTTACTAATAGCGCAAACATATCGTGTTCCAGGACTTCCACCCTCTGGAACTTTTATATAACTACCTTGTACATATCCGTCTAATTGGACAGCCATGCTCTCCATCCAGTCTGATTCTACGCCATATTGGTGAATAACTTCTCTCATGTGATCGCTAAATCTAATGAATAACCTGCCCTGATACTAATAAAGATACCGCCTATTTTATTGATCTGTCTTTACAATAGCGCGTTTGGATTGAATCGTATTTCAGTATTATACCCAGTATCGCACTTATAAATAAATAGAAGTCTTGATAAGCATATTTTTATAATACCTTGTGGCTCCATGAGACTCATTTTAAGCCCATTATTGTTATCCAAAATATGAATATACTAAAATCACTTTTCATTTATTTTGTTCTGGTCATTATCTTTTTATCCGTTGGTGGATGTTATCTGATGAAACCGGCTAAAAAGATGGATGCATATAAAAGGTATTATTCCGATAATACTTCAATTCCTAATAAGGACGCTGTAAAGGTTACCTATCTTGGCGTAACATCATTACTGTTGGATGATGGTAAAACACAATTGTTAGTGGATTGCTTTTTCTCAAGACCTTCAGTCTTTAAGGTGGCGACATCAAAAGTTTCGACCGATACCGCTTTGGTTAACACCGTTCTTTCCCAATATAAAATAAATAGATTAAAGGGAATATTTATCTCCCATTCACATTATGATCACGCTTTTGATGCGGCATATGTTGCAAAAAAGACTAACGCCAATCTACTCGGTTCACAATCAACATTAAGTATTGGAAAAGGAGGTGGTTTGAGCAATAACAAAATGGCATTATTTAAGGATGGATGGGAACAACAGTTTGGGGATTTCAACGTTTCTGTGATCGCCTCCAGACACTCACCTGCAACGCCGTTAAACGACGACTTAGGTAAAAATATAACGGAATCCCTTATCCAGCCCGCGAAAGTAAAGAAATATGTAGAAGGCGGCTCCTATGATTTTTTAATAAAACATAAGGGATATGTCATTTATATTAAAGCAAGTGCAAATTACATCCCAGAAAAGCTAAAGGGTTTGAGGGCCGACGCTTTGTTTTTAGCCGTTGGAACTTTGGGAAAGAGAGACAGCGTATTCATGAATAACTACTACCAGGAAACTGTAGCAATCCTGAAACCAAAGATTGTAGTGCCCATCCATTGGGATAATTTTTTGCAACCTCTTTCTGATCACTTAGAGATGATGCCCAGGGTCATGGATGACACTTATAAAGCATTTGATCTTTTGATAGGGAAAACAAGAGATGACAATTTCAAATTTGAAATATTACAGGGAGGCAAAAGCATTGTATTATCTAAATGAAACCAGACTATACTAAGAACTAATCAGCCTTTGATATAGGTTGGTCTTATTTGCATACTATTGTGGCTTATCCAGCTATTGAGGTATTCTTGCATGTCATACTTTTGTATCATTGATTCATATCATGATGATATAAATTATTAAACATATAAAAATACAAATATGAAAATCAAATTTTTAGTAGCATTCTTAGCTGTAGCAACTGCATTTACTGCATGTAAAAAAGATAATGACGATACCACTCCAGGCAAAAAACTTCCAACAGGCCAATATAGACTTATCGAATCCGTTCAGTATGATTCAGCTGGAAAAGATTCGGCGACTGTAAAGTTTCCATTAAGCTCACTTAGCTTATCATTTGATCAAAATAAGAAAGCAGCAAATATTGTAGGAAAGCCCGAGTCTCTTAACATCGTAGGAAGTTATAATGTTAAGGCTAACAGCGCCCTAACTGACAAACTAATTTCGACTTCTAAAATTATAGGTACAGTAAATGACGGGCTTGTGGTAACGCTTTTACAAAATGGCACTGCATATGAAGCAACAAGTGGTACCGTCACCATAAAAGCAAAAGACAAAGGCTATTTGGTATTCAGCATGCAAAAATAATTTCGGCCGAATATAATAAGACCTCCTCTGATACTATCATCAGAGGAGGTCTTATTTGCAAAATGAAAGGTTAGTTTCAATGCTAACTATCCTTTCATGCTAAAATTATTATAATCACTTCTAATACATATCTTCGATGTTTAACTTTACATTTTCCACAGACACTAAAAGTAATCTGTGCGCATACTCCATTGGCCGAATTGCGATTGGGGGATTTTTTTAATTACAGGTGTTAATAAGCTATTTAATCCAGTTTTCCAGGCATCCATGTTGAAAACTATTACTAATATTGGCTTTCCCTATCCTCAGTTTACTGCTAATTTCACTGCATCAAATGAAGCCATTTTTGGACTACTTTTAGCAATTGATCTTTATACAAGATTTAGTGCTATCGTTTTAAATGTCATTTTATTTACTGCATTGTTCACTTTTGATATACCCAACCATATTCCTAAAGGACTTGATATTTTTACATGGTACAGTTACTTCTTATATCTTCCGCAGACTTTGTATATCCTGTTTTTATTTATTTCCATGACTACTGGCGGTGGACCAGCAAGTTTAGATGCATTGATTTGTAAAAATAATAATATTGTGCGCTTGAGGAGGGCCTGCATAGTTTTACCAACTGTAAAATAAATAGACTGTAGTGTCAGAGATTAACTTCTCAGCATTATTAGCTGGAATTGCAACAATAAAATGGACATTCAGTTAAGCTGCAATATTTTCTTTATTTAAGTTTTTACCAAATTCCTCCGGGGACAAATATCCCAGTG
>NZ_FNRA01000009.1 GCF_900107535.1 Pedobacter hartonius
TCCGTAATGGCGGCCAATCTTTTGGCCCAACGATTTCCGTTTTGACTGGCCCAGTATCACCGTTATGCTTGGCCCAATGACTACCGTATTAGACAGTTTTACATCAGGTGTTACAGGGAATGGGATGATGAGCAGGATTTCTTCAACAACAATGAGAATTCTTCTGTGTTATCCGCCGATGCAAAAAAAACAGACAATGGAGGATATGGTGAATTTGACTACATGGAGTTTGACCTGAAAGCTAAGGTAATCCGGCAAAACGTAAAAGTTTATATGACGCGTTCAAAAACGGAAGACAAGTTATACAGCATCAAAGATTTGACTAATCTATACCTGGCAATGTATACAAAAGACGGGATGAATGATGCTGTGGTGTCTGATGTGAAGTTGCTGTATGGTGACTCCTACTCGCATTTCAGGTCGATCAAGGACTCAGAAATGTTCCAGGAATTGGGTTCTGACGGAAGAACCGGTAAGGTTTATATGTTGAAATAGCTGAAAAAGAATTGAATTACGGCAGTCAAAATAAAAGCTATTTAGGAGGTGTTTTCTTGCTGTATTGATTTTCAATAATAAACTGCACTTTGTTCATAAGGCTCTGATTCTCGTTCCGTCTATCTGCGTCAGCATTTTTTATTTTAACCGAGACTTGTTGCCATATCATATTGTCGGAGTCATTTCTCTTAAGGTTCTTCATAATACAAAATTATATAATAATTACTTAGATTATATTGGATGCAACTAATTCGTTGCCCGATATCCAATTAAATCCTTTCTCTTCATGAATATACGCTAATTTTATTAATCCGCCAACTGTAGGAATTTTTTCAGTATATACTTGAATATCCATGACAATCTTGATAAATAATGCTGCCAGGTCAAGTGCTTCTTGTAAGCTAAGTTGTCTAAATTTAATAGAAAACATGTCTTCAAGAACAGTTTGTTTTAAACATTCGAAATCGTTTATTGAGTCTGTAATTTTTTCTCTGTTCTGATCATCTAGTTGCAAAACATCAACCACACGTTTGATAATTTCAGATTTTACCAGTCCAACATTTCCAACTAAGGAACCAAATATCAGTCGTTTCACAAAAGTATTTTGACCATCCGTAACAATCTTCAAGTGCGATTGATCATCATATTTTACTAATTCCGGATCGTTTTCATCAAAGTCGTCTCTATCAATTCCTTAACTTTTATCATAAATATCTGTGGCTGATTGCTTCTGACATTAAAATGGGAAAATATTAAATCCGTCGACGTCAAATTATCATTTTTACCATGCTCAATAATTTCTATTTTCAACTTATTACGGAATTCATCTAAAATTTGGTTAATATCTTTCGCTTTATAAGCAGGAGTATCAACTTGTAACTCTGCAGCTATAACTTTTACAATTTCTTTGATTTCCTTCCCATTGATGTATATTGCACCCGTGAAAGTTATCGCTGAAAACTCATCAAATTTAAAAAGCTTATCTATGTAATTTCTTGTATGAGATGCTTTTTTTTCGAATAGGCGAACAAGGTCAACAACAGGTATTTTCTCTTTATCGTCTGCAGCGATTAAATATTCTAAGAGGTTTGTTTCATTTAGAGAATGTTCCATAGTGGTTCCAAACGAATCAGAAACTATGGCGATCCCTTCTTTAGCTATTACACTTGCTATAAATGTCATCCGTATTATATTTAGTGAAGAAAATGTATAATAGAAATTTATAAAAAACAAAAAACCATATTTAATTTCTTTTTAAAAAAAATTAATCCTTTTAAGGTAATCTCTAAGCTACCTGATCACCACCAAATCTGGATATTAATTAAAAATCGATCGGGGATTAAATCCAAGATTAGCCGTCAAAAATTTCAAAGTAACCCACAAATAGTAACTTTGTACAGCACAAGATAATATTATGGTTGAAGTATTGTTATTCGGCATATTCTTCTTTCCGCAAACTGCCGCGGGATTGCTTGCAAAAAGCAGGGGACGCAATTTCTGGTTCTGGTTTTTCATTTCCTTCCTGATCCCGATCATCTCGCTTTTCGTTTTGCTATACCTAAAGGACAAGGACGAAAATACAAACAGCCGTTATCAGCTGGCTGATCATGTACGCAACAGAAATGAACATTCGATTGATAAGTAGGTGATTACTCAATAATTGTGTACTTTAAGCCGTTTAAGGAAACAAATTCGAGTTAACGGCTCAAATCATGAAAAATCCAAAAACCCTGTTTCAGACAGTATCATGTTCAATGTTATTGTCAGCAGTACTTATTGCATCCTGCAACGATCCAAAGAAATCTGCACCTGCAGAAAGCACATCGGCTGATACCACGTTATCAGTAAATGCAGGAACCAGCTTAGCTGCTGACACAAGTAAAGTATCCTTTGACAGCTCCACAATTCCTGTAACGAAAAAAGACATCGGCAGCTTTCCCTACCTGAAAGCACCAGAAGATTATAAATAACAATGATATCGAAAAAGGTGAGCTTAAAACCATTCACTTTGCAGTTAAAGGCGCACTGCTGGCGGTCCAGGGAAAAACCTTCAGCACAAACATCTACAAGATCAGCGAAAGTGAAGGGCCATTTAATATGGAGGTGGTTCAAAAAGCATATGACAAAGTGATAGAGCAAATGACTATACGCTAAATCACCTCTATACCTATGTCATCCGCACCGAAAAAGCAGAGGTATGGATAGAGCTGAGCCTTTACCAAAATGGCGGATACATCCATGTTTTACAATGAAAGCCTTCCGTTATTAAATCGATATTATCATATCCTGTATTAAACGGGGGCTTGTATAGCCTGGATTACAGATCTGGTACGTTATCTACATAGCTAAATTCTCTCTCGAAATTTTACAATTCAAAATCTAATCTTCAATAGTGTGTGATGAAATAGGCATCTTAACTTAAGATATACACTTTAAAGTGGATTTAATTTTGATTTAATAAATTTTATTCCATTACTTTGTGGAAACAAAAGTTCATGACATCCGTTGAAGAAGTTGAGCTATTTTTAAATGCGTTGAAGCAAAAACTACAATTCCATCCAATTGGAATAGTCTTTAGGCCCAGGAACAAAAACCTGGATACTTTAGCGCTTCTTGACATTGTACCTGGACACAGGAATGATGTAATAAAAAAGCTTACGTCGTTAAACTACATGGGCGGGCCAAAGAATAACTTGGAAGATCCAAAACAACCTGACTATTATGAATTTGGGGTGATGATCAAGGGCTACGAAATATATATTAAAATCAGCATAGGGCTATTCAACAAACCAATAGACTGTATGTCATTTCATATCGCTGAATATGAAATCAACTACCCTCTTAAAGATAAAAGAAATGAAAGATAGAATAGAATGTCCGTTTGGAGAAGGTGAAGCTGTTCTAAAAAAAGAACCACGATCGCTTTCTTACCGCAAATATGAATTTACAGTGATAGCCCATTATTATAAATGTGAAGATTGTGGTGAAGAGTTCACTACAAATGAGGCTGACCACATTACACTGATACAGGTCCACAATCAATATCGGGAAAGAAATGGAATTCCATTTGTTGAGGAAATCAGGGATATCAGGGAAAAATATGGTCTGTCAGCTTCAAAGATGAGCGAAGTATTAAGATTGGGAGAAAATGGATATGGCAATTATGAAAAGGGGGAAATACCAACCCCTGCTATTGGCGCTTTGATCAAAACGGCAGAAAGACCAGAAAACTTTCTTTCTCTTCTCAAAAGCCACAATTTGATAAAGAACGACAAGGCTATTATAAAAGCTATATCCCATGTAGAGCATATGATTAGGGAAGAACGTGACAACCCGGATCATTTTAATATATCTGTTAATTTCGGCATTCCCAATAATTTTACCGGTTATTCAATGCTTAACAGGTCTAAGATAAAACATTTGCTGATACACTATATCCACGAATGTAAAGACGAATACAATGACAAGCTCAAACTCATTAAGTTGTTATTCTTTACTGACTTTTCTCATTACAGAAATTTTGGACATTCTGTAAGCGGGCTTTCCTATCAAAAAAAGAACTTCGGCCCTATGCCATATTGTTTCGATACCATTTTGAATTATTTTGAACAGCAGGATATCATATACCAGGATTGGGAAATTCTGGTTGACGGTAAAGCGAGGGAAATTATCAGGACTCATCGCAACATAAAGACAAATGAAGTTTTCAATGAGGAAGAAAAAAGCACCATCGACCTGGTTACCGGTTACTATAAAAACAGTCCGACGGAAGACCTGGTCAAAAAAAGCACTGAACTAAATCTAAAGTCATCAAATGACACAGAAAATGACCTGATAGGGTTTCAGGAGAATGCCTTTGCATAGCAGTTCAAAGATCAGGTCCACTACTAACCGAATGACTGCTCCTTCTGTTCTACTGTATGAGTATTTGCTCTTTCGTGTTTATAATTTTCACTGACAGATGCTGTGAGACACAAAAACTTAATATTCCTGTAACATTGCGGCAGTATCTTTACCGCCAAACTATGGAAACAGACGACTTCAGTCTTTTTGAACTGCTTAGGTTAACGGGCGAAAACGATCATGTTGCCTTCAGGCAGCTATATGAAAGGTATATGCAGACTGTTTACATGATGGTAAAACGCCGCGTTCCTGATGTGGAAGAAGCGAAAGACATCACACAGGAAATTTTTATTCATTTGTGGAACAAACGTAACGAGCTGGCATTACTTCGCAATTTCGATACCTGGCTTTATGCGATCATACGAAACAAGGTGATCTCTGCTTACCGCAGGAACAGTGTAAAATTGCAGGGCGAACAATTTTTAATCCAGGGAATTGAAAAACTTGACTGGGATGCCGAAGATCAGATCATTGCAAAGGAACTTGATCAAAAAATAGACAACATCCTGTCAGGATTACCGGAAACTACCCGAAACTGTTACCAGCTTAGCAAAAAAGAGGGAAAGAAAATTAATGAAATAGCCGGGATGCTCAACCTCTCGGAAAGAACAGTAAGGAATAATATTTCAGAGGCATTAAGAAGATTAAGGGTTAATCTCAATGGACACTACCCTGAGCTCCTCGCACTGATCATCATGCTCCATCACAAACACTGATAATCACAGCCAAAATACTACGGCATACCATCCATAATTAAAGCGGCTAAATTCTCCCCTATTGCCTTAGTAAGGCAACCCCCAATGATATCATTGATTTCAAAGATGTTTCGGGCTACTGTAAAAAAACAGCTTGTTATTGCACGCTTTTTTATTCGGTTTGAAAGTTAACAAACGCTTAACAATTAATTAAGGTACAAACAGCCCCTTCAAACGAGTATGTAAGAAAGAGGGTAAAATGAATAACGAGATTAAAGAACTTTTCCGGCGGTATGAATCAGGCGAAGCCAGCAGTCAGGAACGTGAGCTGGTGGAAACATGGTTTGCAAAGTATGATAAAATTCCGGTTCAACTGGATGACAGGGACAAACAGGCATTGAATGAACTGAGTGCCCACCTGGAAGAATACAGCCAAAAACCTCCTGTTATACCGATGACGCGAAGACCCGGTAACTTTAAACGTTTTGCTGCCGCCGCAGCCATACTCATCTTCTCTGTTATTGGGGCTTACCTCTATCTGGGGCAGGCAGAAAAACCCGGCACACTGGTCCGCTCTTCAAAGAAAGATATCTTACCGGGAGGGAATAAAGCAACCCTCACGTTGAGCAATGGCCGCCAGATTATTTTAAATGACGCCAAGAACGGTAACCTTGCAAGGCAGGGATTAACTGCGGTTCAGAAAACCGGGGACGGACTGCTGGCTTACCAGGCCGGCAAGACTGATGGTGGCGGTGATAACCTGACCGCTCACAGCGATGACCACAACATGATCACTACACCTCGTGGCGGGCAATACCGGGTGATCCTTCCCGATGGTACTGTTGCCTGGCTGAACTCGGTATCATCTATACGTTTTCCGGTGGCATTTCCCGGTAAAGAACGTAAAGTGGTCACTACCGGCGAAGTTTATTTTGAAGTAGCCAAAGACAGGAACAAACCATTCATCGTCAGTTCGGCAGGACAAACGGTGACGGTGTTAGGGACCCACTTTAATGTGATGGCTTATCCTGAAGAAGGCAGTATTGTCACCACTTTACTGGAAGGCTCCGTCAGCATAGCTAAAGGCGGTCAGAGCAGGATCCTCAAGCCCGGAGAACAAGCGCTTGCCGCTGAGCATATCAGGGTAACCGCTACGGATACAGATGATGCCATAGCCTGGAAGAATGGAATAATGTCATTTACCGATGCTGATATCAAAACTATCATGCGTAAAATTTCCAGGTGGTATGATATTGATATCGAATACCAGGGGCACATCACCGACAGGGTTTTTACAGGTGCTATATCCAGGAAGTCAAGCTTGTCCGGCATCTTAAAAATTCTGACGCTTAACGGCATTCAGTTCTCCGTACAGGGCAATAAGCTGATGATAAAACAATAAATAAAGCCGGAAGTGCTGCGAACACTGCCGGCGAATGCTGAGGCTAACCCTCCGCCATGGCGGAAAAAAAAATCTATGACAGAAATTAAAGTATTAACCCAAACACAACAAAAGTATGAATTTTTCTATGTTTCCCCGTCTTCGGCGTATTTATCGAAGACAATTAATCAAAACTCTCCTGATGATGAAGATCACGGTAATTTTAGTCGCTTTTATCTGCCTCAGGGCATCAGCCCTTACTTATGCTCAAAACATCAGTTTATCTGAGCGTAATGCACCTTTTGAAGAGGTAATAAGCAAATTAAAAAAACAAAGCGGCTATGTTTTCTGGTATGAAAGCAAACTGCTGAAACAGGCACCGGCAGTGAGTATATCAATTCGCAATGGAAGTCTTAAACAAGCTTTAGACATTCTTTTTAAAGGCCAGCCACTGGATTATTCTATTGTGGACAATACGGTCGTGATCAATAAAAAAACCTCCAGACTGAATCCGCTGCCGGCGATGTTAAACATCAGCGGTAAAGTCAGGGATGAAAAAGGCCTTCCTTTACCCAACGTAACTATTACCGTTAAGGGAACCCAAAAGGGCACGATAACCGATAAAAACGGGAGCTTTAATGTTGCAGCTTCACAGAATGATGTGCTCGTTTTTTCTTCTATAGGTTATAAAAAGCTGGAAGTAAAAGTTATATCGCAAACGGAGATGAACGTTGTGCTTGAAATGGACCAGTCACAACTGAACGATGTAGTGGTGATTGGTTATGGCAAACAGTCGCGCGAAAAAGTGACAGATGCCATCACAACTGTAAAAGGTTCCGCTTTAAACCAGTACTCCGGCAGTAATTTTGCACAGCAGCTTGCCGGAAAAGCAGCCGGCGTGATCATCAATGATGCTTCAGCGCAGCCGGGTACAGATCCGCAGATTGTAATCAGGGGAATTGGAACTTTAACTGCGGGAAGATCACCGTTAATCGTCGTTGACGGCTTCCCGCTATCGGAAGGCAGCAGCCTGAATTCAATTAATCCGCAGGATATTGCATCTATAGACGTGTTAAAAGATGCGGCATCAGCCGCCATTTATGGTTCAAGGGCTGCAAACGGCGTGATTTTAATTACCAGTAAAAAAAGCAGCGGAGATAAGGTCAGCGTTTCGCTGGATGTGTACAGCGGTTTACAGGAAAGAAATGACAAACATCAATATGCAGATGCCTACCAGTCAGCGCAATTTTTAACTGAAGCCAGGGATTGGGCCTATGTATCCAAAGATCCAAACAACAGAAACATCAGCGATGACCGGAGTACCAGGATAGGCAAAGGTGCCGGCCTGAGGGAGCTAAGGCTGAATTATTTACAGCCCTACCTGGATCATCAGCCGGGTTTAACAAATACCGACTGGTCGGACGAGGTATTCAGAACAGCGCCCATGAGCAGTTATAATCTCGCTGTGTCGGGTGGTTCATGCAAAACTAACTTTTATGTGTCTGCAAATTATTTCAAGCAGGACGGCATCGTGATTGAAAACGGACTGGAGTGCTACAGCGGAACAATCAAAATGGAATCGAAACTTTCCCGCATGTTTACCTTTGCCCTTTCCATCAACCCATCCCTGAATAAAGGAAGGTATTTCAGCAACAATGCCAACAATTCCAATGACCTGGTGAGTGACATTACCATCAGTTATCCATTTTTCCCTGTTTATAATGCGGATGGCTCATTGGCAATCAGCCAGCAGATTAAAACAAATACACCGGAAGACGGCGCGCTTGCGGAAAACCCCGTGGCGTTGGCCAAAAAAATCAAGAATAATTTGAATGACACAAGGGTATTTGGAAATACCTCCCTCAGCTTTGAGCCGCTGGCAGGCCTGAAATTTAAAACGCTGCTGGGTGCAGACATCAGGAGTAATTTTTACGATTATTTCAGGCCCTCGGATATCGGCGCCTACCGTGCTGCTGCGCCCCAGCCTGCCTCGGCCATTGAAACAAACGGCCATGTGTATAATTACATTACAGAGAATACGGTTAATTACACCAAAAGCTTTGGCCTCCATGATTTTGATGTGCTGGCGGGCTATACCTTCCAGTCGGAGAATGGAGCGAGCACTATTCTTACGGGCTCCGGCATTCCTGATAATAAGATTGACAATATCGCCGGTGCAAGCGCGTATACAGCGATATCTGACAGGTATCAATGGTCTCAGATCTCTTACCTGGCACGTTTGCAGTATGCTTATGCAAATAAATACCTGCTTTCAGCAACGCTGCGCAGAGATGGTTCGTCGCGTTTCGGGGAAAATAACAAATGGGGGAATTTTCCTTCGGTTACTGCGGGGTATATATTGAGCAGAGAAGCTTTTTTCCCAAAGAATAAAGTGGTTACTTTTGCAAAACTGCGTGCAAGTTGGGGCTCTGCAGGAAACAATCAGATTGGTTCCTATAGTTCAAAGGCCTTAATCGGGTCGGCCTCCGCTAACGGGGCAAATGATTATAACTTCAATTATGTTTTTGGCAATACCCTCAGTCCCGGATTTGCAGCTACCACTACTGCAAATAATAACCTGACCTGGGAAACAAAAACCTCTACGGATATTGGCATTGACCTGGCTTTTTTCGAGAAGCTTAACCTTACGGCTGATTATTACCATAGTGTCACCAAAAACCTGCTGCTCAACGTCCCTGTGCCGGAGCAATCTGGATTTACCAATTCAATACAAAATATAGGGAAGGTAAGTAACCATGGTTTCGAATTCGAATTATCGGCCAGTAACCTGAAAGCAGGAGCCTTCCGGTTGGGCTTCAATGCCAATCTGGCAACTAATGAGAATAAAGTACTGGCCCTGGCACCCGGCCAGACGCAAATCATACAGGGGGCGAAAAGCAATTTTGTAACCAAAGTAGGCGGCCCGGTTGCCGCATTGTACGGATACAATATTACCGGCATTTATAAAACACAGGAACAGATCAACAACAGCCCTCACCTGACCGGTACACTGGTAGGAGATTATCTTGTTGCAGATACCAACGGTGACGGCCTGGTTGATTCAAGGGACCAGGTATCTTATGGTACGTATAACCCCAAATTCACCTATGGTTTCGGGGCGAATATTGCATTCAGGCAGTTTGAACTGAACCTTGCTTTCAACGGCATCCAGGGCAGAAAAATCTATGACCTGGGGCTGGCAACGCTGGATGAATCTGGCGAAGGTTTTGCGTTGCCGAGCCTGTATTATTTCCAGAACCGCTACCACCCTGTCAATAATCCGGATGGTATTTATGCACAACCCAACCTGGGCAATTACTCTTCTGCCAGAAGGCTGACGCATGCGGCCAACCTGTTTTATTACAGCGGTGATTATCTGCGGTTACGCAGCGCCCAACTGGCCTATAACCTTCCCGATGCGTTGACATCAAAAATGAAGATCAGCCATATCCGCGTATATGTCTCGGCCAATAACCTGTTCACCTGGACAAAATTCAGGGGATACAATCCGGATGCAACCAGCAATAGCGTGCTGACAGACGGTTTGTCTAATGCAAATTACCCGGTTGCCAGATCATTCATTTTCGGTGCAAATGTTATCTTTTAATTATACAGTCATGAAAAATAAATTCAACATCATACTGGCAATCCTGTTTATCGTTGCCTCATCCTGTAAAAAGGAGCTCTATCAGAACCCTTCTACCTCGAAAGATATCAGTAAGTTCCTCAGCAATCAAAAGGAAACAGAGGAATATATTGCCGCCGCTTACGGTAATTTACAATCGCCCGGCTTATACGGCCTGTATTTTCCGGCATTTGCCGAGATACCTTCTGACAATACTTTTGATGAAGTCCCTTCTAACGATAATGCTGTTTACGGACAGCTGGATAAGTTCAGCACGATATCTTCCAATGATATTGTAGAAACCACCTGGAGGGACGCTTATCAAGCCATCCAGAAAACCAACGTTGTGTTAAGCCGGATAGATCAGATTGACTATAGTGATGCAGCGCTCAGGCAATCCCGCAAAGGGGAAATGATGTTTATACGCGCCCTGCTTTATTTCAATCTCGTAAGGCTGTATGGTGATGTTCCGCTGGTTACTGCCGAAACTACCGACCCGAATCTGCTGTTTGGCAAAGGAAGACAGCCGGTAAACGAAGTGTATGAGCAGATCAAAGCCGACCTGACAGCAGCCATCCCCTTATTACCCAATGTGCCGGCACAACCGGGGCGCGTGATCAAAACGGCCGCACAGGGCTTGCTGGGAAAAGTATACCTGACTTTAAGGGACTATACGAATGCCAAAGCGCAGTTATCAGCCGTCCTGAATTCTGGTAAACATAGCTTAATGAGCCGCCCCCAGGATGTTTTTGCTGTTGCCAATGAGAACAATAATGAAATTCTATTTGCCGTTCAGTTTACATCAGGAGTGAATGGAAACGCTGAAGGCAGCAGCATGTTCCAGCAATACAGCCCTTCTGCTACGGTGACCGGCGCCAAGGGGCATAACCTGCCGACGCTAAACTTATACAACCTGTACGCTTCAAATGATCTTCGCAAAGGGGTATATGTTACCCTGGCTTCTACGGGCTCTCCTTTTGACAATAAACTAACGGCACCAACAACCATTATTACCGACGGCCCCAGCGACTTTGTGGTTTTACGTTATGCAGATGTGCTCCTGATGCTGGCAGAAACCGAAAATGAACTGGCCAACACTGCGGCTGCCGCACAATACCTGAACATGATCAGAACAAGGGCCGGATTAACGGGCACTGCAGCAGTAAGCCAGGCCGGCCTGCGTGACGCCATTGCTTTGGAGAGAAGGCTGGAACTGATAGGTGAAGGCCACCGCTGGTTTGATTTGCTGAGGACAGGAACCGCCCTGCAGGTGATGAATCAGTATTTCAGAGACAACAACATCCAGATTACCATTGACCAGCATCATTTGCTGATGCCGGTACCACAGTCGCAGGTGAATACCGACCCATCGATCAAACAAAACATTGGTTATTAATATTTCGTTGCCGGAAATGGAAATCATTTATTATCTTTAATTAATTATGAAAAAGCAATTTTTTTACCTGTGCCTGTTATTGTCATGTACCGGTCGGGTGCATGCGCAAAGCGCTGTAGCCCTAGCAAAGGCCGATATACAGGGTACCAATGTTAACTATGCCAGCAACAAGGCACCCCTGCTGCCGCAGCAATTCGTCAAATTGCCGGTTACGGCTTTTAAACCTGCCGGCTGGTTAAGGAAACAACTGGAGCTGCAAAAAGACGGCCTGACCGGAAACCTCGGTGAAATCAGTGTCTGGCTGTCAAAAACCGATAATGCCTGGCTCAGCAAAAGCGGAAAGGGGAAATATGGCTGGGAAGAGTTGCCCTACTGGCTAAAGGGATATGGTGATATTGCCTATATGCTGGGCGATGCCACCATGCTGAAGACCACCAAGTTCTGGATAGAGGGCGTGCTGAACAACCAGCGCCCCAATGGTGATATGGGCCCGGTGATTGTAAAGGAAAACGGGAACCGCGACCTTTGGGCCAATATGCCGATGATCTGGTGCCTACGCAGCTATTATGAATACAGTCATGACAGACGTGTGATTACCTGCATGACCAGGTACTTTAAATGGCTGCAAACTATACCCGATGCCAAGTTTTTAAAAGACTACTGGGAAAATAGCCGCGGCGGTGATTACCTGGTGAGCGTATACTGGCTGTACAACATCACGGGTGAGAAGTTTTTGCTGGATGTTGCAAAGAAAATAGACAAAAACACGGCCGACTGGCGCCAGGGCAGCAACCTGCCCAACTGGCACAATGTGAATATCGCCGAGTGCTTCCGCGAGCCGGCAACTTATTACCTTCAAAGCCATAACAACGCAGACCTGACCGCTACTTATACCGATTTTAAGCTGGTCCGCGATCTGTACGGACAGGTGCCGGGCGGAATGTTTGGCAGCGACGAGAATGCGCGTAAGGGTTATGACGACCCGCGCCAGGCGGTAGAGACCTGCGGCATGGTGGAACAAATGACGAGCGACCAGTATCTTTTACAATATACCGGTGATACTTTCTGGGCCGAAAATTGCGAGGATGTGGCCTTCAATACATTTCCCGCAGCTTTCACCACCGATTATAAGGCACTGCGCTATTTAACCGCCCCAAATATGGTGCTGAATGACAGCAAGAACCACTCGCCGGGAATAGATAACAGCGGCCCGTTTTTAATGATGAACCCTTTCAGCAGCCGCTGCTGTCAGCATAACCACAGCGCGGGCTGGGTATATTACGCCGAGAACGCCTGGATGGCTACACCTGATAACGGACTGGCCGCCCAGTTGTACCAGGCCGGTACCGTTACAGCACTGGTTGGTAATGGCAGTCTGGTTAAAATAAAAAGTGCAACGCAGTACCCCTTTAATGATGTAGTAGACTTTACAATCACTACGGCAAAACCTGTTGTTTTTCCGGTATACCTGCGCATACCCCAATGGTGTAAGGATGCCAGCGTAGAGGTCAACGGCAGGCGCCTGAATGTTGATGCCGTTGCCGGCGGATACATGAAGCTGAGCAGCAAATGGAAAAACGGAGACAAGCTCTCTCTTAAATTGCCGATGCAGATCAGGCTGCGCACCTGGGCGCAAAATAAAAATAGCGTGAGCGTGAACTATGGCCCGCTTACATATTCGCTTAAAATCGGGGAAACCTATCAAAAAGAAAATAGTAAAACCACTGCGATGTCTGATTCACGCTGGCAGGCCACAGCAAATCCTGATAAATGGCCTTCATATGAGATCTTTCCTGCTACGGCATGGAACTATGGTTTACTCCTGGATGAGCAGCATCCCGAGAAATCTTTCACTGTGCTGCACAAACCCTGGCCGGCAGATGGGAACCCATTTACCAATGCCAATGCGCCTATTGAGCTGCACACCACCGGGAAGCAGCTTCCTGACTGGACTATCGATAAATATGGCCTTTGCGGCGTATTGCCCCAAAGCCCGGTGAAAACCACTGCCCCTTCCAATGAACTTACACTGGTGCCTATGGGTGGCGCGAGACTACGGATATCAGCTTTTCCGGTAATTGCAAAATAATTAAACATTAGCCGGATAAAAAAATAATGGAAAATATTCAATCAGCACAGTTAGAGATGCTTCCCGACGATTTCAACGACAGGGATGGTTTCATAGCAGAATTTCTTGGCGAAGACTTTAAAGTTTCCCTGCCAACGGTTGAAAGGGACAAAGACCAGGTTTTGCTGTTCGAACTTGATGGCAAAGAAATATCAGAGCTGAAGTACAGGCACTTTAGCGTGGTGATGAATTCCGAAAGACGCATGTGTTTCTTCAGCGCCTGTAACATCGACGGGCTCACCAGCATCAGAGGTGTACAGCGGAGTAGCTGGAAAACGGATCCGCGTATTGACCAGAAACTACAGATCATCAAGGAATGTTATGGTGATCCTCCGAAATTCTCCAGGGGACATATGACAAGGAAAGAAGATCCGATCTGGGGTACGCTGCCCCTGGCACAGCAGGCCGGAGCAGATACTTTTCATGTAACCAATGCTACACCTCAGATGCAGCCCTTCAATGCACCGGTATGGCTGGAACTGGAAAACTATGCACTGGAAAATGCCAGACAGGATCAGATGAGGATATCAGTGATTACAGGGCCTGTATTCAGCAGCGATGATCCTGAAAAATACGGGCTGAAGATCCCCGTAGACTTTTTCAAGATCATCGCTTTTATACATGATGAAACAAAAATGCTGACCGCCACGGGTTACACGATATCACAGCAGGACTATTTCAGTCCGCAGGAGTTTATCTACGGGCCGCTGAAGACCTACCAGGTGAGCATCAGTACCATCGAAGAAAGAACCGGACTGAAGTTCGGGAACCTTTCTTCGGTTGACCCCATCAAAGGACAGCAGCTGATCAATTTAGCATTGGGATCTGTTCAGGATATCCGGTTTATCTGATAAACTAAGGACACTAAAACCACATAAAAGAAATTAATTATATTTTAAATTATATTAATTAATCTTAATTTTAGCCGTACAAAGGTCAAAGTCCCTGATGCCCGTTGGGCATCTGTTTCCCCTGCCCTGTCTAATTTAAATCAGTCAGGTCTTTTCAAGTTCAGGCAGATCACTATGATATTTATAACACTGCAACTGCCTAAAGTTCATTTTCACAAACATCATAATGAGTAATGAAATTAACATAGGCTTCAAGTTGATCAAAATAACCACTAATCAATTCGCAATTATTGACTGTTCATAACATTTATTTTTAATAGTTCGATGTGTTTTAACATCATAATACTCATGAAAGTTTTGAAATAATTAGTAATAAAATTATCGTAAAAATACATCATTCACGATCGTATACAGAAAAAGCGGCGAAATCACAGGACAACAGTCCAACATTTTTTCCTCAGTATCAGTCGTACAGCCAGTTTCTGCCCTCTGTTTTGGGAATATTGATAGCACTAGGATTTATAATCAGCAGGTAGAGAAAGGGCCGGAAAGTGTACAATTAACACCAAAGAATATTATATTAGCCCCTGCAACACACAAACCAGAAATGACAAAGAATAGAATTTTATCGCTGATAGCCGGGATTTCGCTGATCAGCAGTATCCCGGCGTCAACAATATCAGCACAGACAACGGAAAAGTTAGCATCGCTTACCAAATACGTAGACCCATTCATCGGCTCAGTGGGCCACGGACACGTATTTGTTGGCGCAAATGTTCCTACAGGAGCAGTACAGTTAGGCCCTTCGCAGATCATGCAGTCCTGGGATGAGTTTAATGGATGGGACTGGTGCAGCGGCTACAATTACATCAGTAAGGAGATCCTTGGATTTTCGCATACCCATTTAAGCGGTACCGGTATTGGTGATTTAAACGATGTCCTGATTGTTCCGGCCAACGGCGAAGTGCAGCTGACTCCTGCTAAATTCAACAACATGGCCAGCGGTTACGGCTCTTTTTTCTCTAAAGACAGTGAAGTGGCCAAACCGGGTTATTACAGTGCCTACCTGGATAAGTATAAAGTGAAAGCTGAACTGACAGCCACTAAAAGAGTTGGTTTCCACCGTTACCATTACGAAAAAACCGATAATGCGCATTTACTGTTAGACCTGGATTTTAGTATGTTATGGGACAAAACAGTGGCCTCTTCTATTACACAGGTAAACGACAGTACTTTTACAGGCTACCGTTATTCTACAGGATGGTCAAAAGATCAGCGTATATTTTTCGCTATCGTGCTCTCAGTTCCGGTAACCAAAGCACAGCTATACGTTGGCACCAATCCTGATTCCGGAAAGGAAGTAAAAGGTGTTGGGACTAAAGCGGCACTGTTCTTTGATGCGGTAAAAAATCCTGATATTGAAGTAAAGGTGGGCATCTCTCCGGTAAGTACCGAAAATGCACGGGCGAATATAGCGGCCGAAGCCCCGAAATGGAATTTTGATGAGGTGAAACAGGCTGCAGATCTTTCATGGAATAAGGTACTGAATAAGATTGTGTTTGAGGCTGATAAGTCGACCAAAACAGTGTTTTATACCGCCTTATACCATACATTTTTTTTACCTACTATCTTTAACGACCATAATGGAGATTACCGGGGAACAGATAAAAAAGTATATACCAATCAGAAATTTACAAATTACACCACCTTCTCTTTATGGGATACATACAGGGCATTGAACCCATTGATGACGGTGATCGAACCGGCAAAGGTGAAAGATATGGTGCATAGCCTTTTGGCAATCTATCAGCAGCAGGGTAAACTGCCGCTGTGGCCGCTGCAGGGAAGTGAAACCTTTTGCATGGTGGGTTACCCTTCAATCGCCGTAATTACTGATGCCTATTTAAAAGGACTGCTTTACCCTTCGGATGTTGCGCTCGCTTATAAAGCCATCAGAAGTACAGCAATGAAGCCGGAAATGGGAATCCAGTATGTGAAGAAACTGACCACGATTCCGGCCGAGAGCCTGAAGGAATCCGTAGCATGGGCTATGGAATATGCAATTGCCGACTGGGGTATCTCTAAAATGGCTGCAAAACTGGGCAAGAAAGAGGATGCACTGTATTTCGGTAAAAGAGCCAGACTTTATGAAAAGTACTACAATGCCAAAGAAGGACACTTTGTAGGCAAATTAGCTAACGGAAACTGGAATTTACCGTTTGATCCTATAGATGCCAAACCCGGCAAAAGTGATTATACTGAGGGCAATGGATGGCAATATACCTGGCTGGTTCCGCAGGATGCACCCGGGTTGATCAGGCTCAATGGTGGCGACAAGGCCTTTACCACTAAGCTGGACCACTTTTTCACGATGTCATCTCAAATGAAAAATGCCCCGAACGATGTTACCGGATTGATCGGGCAGTATGCACATGGAAATGAGCCGAGTCATCATGTTGCTTATTTGTATAACTACGCAGGCCAGCCCTGGAGAACAGCAGAGGTGGTAAGGGATGTGATGAACAAGTTTTACACTACAGAAAAAGACGGTATTTGTGGTAATGAGGATGCCGGACAGATGAGCGCATGGTATGTGCTGTCTTCTATGGGTTTCTATTCTATGAACCCGATGAGCGGCGTCTACGTGATCGGCTCCCCTGTGATGGATAAAGCAACGATCAGCGTGGGCAGCAAGAAGTTTACGATCAATGTAGAGAACCAGGGCAGGAAAAACATATACATACAGAAGATCCTGATGAACGGAAAACCATATACGAAATCGTACATCAGGCATACCGACCTGGTGAAAGGCGGAACAATGACTTTTTATATGGGGAATAAACCTTCTGCAACTTTTGGTATAAGTAAAGTCGACAGACCGTTATAATTCAGACATTTAGATAACAATAAAATCCCGGCCTTGTTTTCTCAAACAGGACTGGGATTTTGTTTTTGAACCTATTGTCATTCGGGAGGTATTATTTTGACTGCTTCTTTACCAGATTGATATGACCACGGTCTTTTTTAGCCCTGGTGATTTCAGGATGACCGATAACAGACACCGTAGAACTGGCATGCAGATCAGTATGCAGGAATGAGATGCAGTTTAACTTTGCAGTGGAGCTTCCGCCCATTCTTATGTCAATATTATTTGCAGATAAAGCAGCAGCATCAATCCGCCCGCTTCCACCAGCCTGGATGGAGAAATGTTGGACTGTACCTTTTAAGCTGACCGTTGAAGACCAGGTTAAACCAGGCTTCGTTTTTGTTCCTGACTGTCAGGCAGCCATTGATCACCACACATTCTATGTAGGGCATGAACTTTTCATCCGCTTCAATCACAATGTTGTTCTCATTACCTGCAACAAGCACAATATCTGAAGAACTCTTTAACCTCAGGGCCGAATAACTACCAATGGGAATGGTGGTTTTGCTGTATACCCCGCTCCCGCTGATGGCCTGGCCATAAGAGATGTCAGGATATAGAAACTGCAGAAAGAGAATAAAGAATATTACGGATAGGGTTGCTTTTTTATACATGATGAATTGTTTTAGAATTTACAGGGCTGTTCCCAATCCTGATGCCAATCCAAAATACAAGGCTAATTGTACCTGTAAACAGCTTTATGATGAGAATTTAATATCCTAATGTTCGTTATCGGACAATGGCGCGCGCGCTTGCGGACAGATTTTTTCAAAGAGTTTTTATTCTATCTTTTAAGTTTTTCTCTTTCAAAAGTAGTTTGCATCGTATGTATTGTTCCTCAGTTTTCGCCTGGAAACAATAAATATCAACACATCCCCCTTCGTGAAATGAATTGCTAATTAGATTTTTAATACTAATAATATTAGCATTACATTTGCAGTACAACATCGGTTTAAAACGTTTTAAACTAAGTATTCGGAGATATGGAAGGGGAAATGAACGGACACAGCAGTATCAATAATTCACAACAGGACATCATCAGTCAGCTGCGAAAAGACATACTGACCTTACAGGGGATTAAACCTGCTGAGGGCAGTGCCGGAGCTTTCGGCCTGGGGCCTGCTGAGCTGGCCTTTCCCAATGGTGTCTGTCCTGCGGGAGCCATACATGAATTTCTGATTGCAGCACCTGAACATGAGGCCAGCTCTGCCGGCTTTTTATCAGGATTGCTTAATGTGCTGATGCAGAGCGGTAGTTCCTGCTTATGGATCAGTACCTCCAGAACGCTTTTCCCCCCGGCATTACAGGCCTTCGGCGTTGAGCCGGACAGGATCATCTTTGTGGATCTGCAGCGGGAACGGGATGTGCTCTGGGTAATGGAAGAAGCACTGAAATGCGAGGGACTGACTGCTGTTGTTGCAGAGCTGAGGGACATCAATTTTGCACAGTCAAGAAGATTGCAGCTGGTGGTTGAAAAAAGTAAAGTGACAGGTTTTATACTTCGTGCCGACCCCAATAAAGTTAGCTCTACGGCATGTGTTGCCCGATGGCGGATCACGCCCCTGCCCAGTGAACTGGAAGAAGGCATGCCGGGGGTTGGTTTTCCCCGCTGGAATGTAGAGCTGTTAAAAGTACGTAATGGTAACCCCGGAAGCTGGAAGATGGAATGGGCTGAAGGACGTTTTAAACCTGTTAAAGAATTGAATGAAGGAGCTGTTATCGTACAGTTAAACAGAAACGCCGGATAGCTATGCAAAAACGTTATGCCTCCATATGGTTCCCTTACCTGATCTCCAACTGGCTGGTGCTGCGACGGCCGGCACTAAAGGATACTGCTTTCGTGATTACGTCTGCCGAACGTGGTCGTGCCCTGGTCAAAGCCTTAAGCGAGCCTGCAAGGACACAGGGTGTAACCGAAGGAATGTCGCTCGCTGATGCAAAGGCCATCGTCCCCGGCCTGCAGGTATTCAGCGATAAAGCCGGCCGTGAGGCCAGGTTACTGCGCGCAATCGGGGAATGGTGCATCCGGTATACGCCTTTTGTTGCACTTGATCTGCCCGATGGCCTGATACTGGATACCAGCGGCTGCCCACATCTCTGGGGTGCTGAAGAAGACTACCTGAAAGAGATTGTCAGCAGGCTAAAAACATTGGGATACGAAGTACGGGCAGCAATTGCAGATACCATTGGAACGGCATGGGCCGTAGCGCGTTTCGGCGAAGAAACACGTGTGATTAACAGCGGGGAACAGGCTACGGCACTCCTCTCCCTGCCCCCTTCTGCCCTGCGCCTGGAAACGGTGGCATTGCAGCGCCTGCAGAAGCTCGGCCTGTACCAGATCAGCAGCTTTATTCATATGCCACGGGCTGTTCTGCGCCGCCGTTTTGGTGCAGACCTGCTGTTAAAACTCGCCCGGGCACTGGGCCAGGATGAGGAAAGGATACAGCCCCTGCAAATTATGCCCCCCTACCAGGAACGCTTGCCCTGCCTGGAGCCGATAAGGACTGCCATCGGAATTGAAATAGCGATTAAAAAACTTTTGGAAGCCCTGTGTAAGCGCTTGCAGGGCGAAGGAAAGGGCCTTAGGACAGCGGTGCTGACTTGCTACCGGATAGACGGAAAGGTGATACAGGCAGAAATCGGCACAAATTCTCCCTCGCACCATATCACACACCTGTTCAAACTGTTTTTACTCAAAATCCCCTCGATAGAACCAGCACTGGGTATAGAGCTTTTTGTAATGGAAGCGCCAAAAACAGAGGATGTATCCCCCCTGCAGGAAGCGCTGTGGATAGCTAACCCCGGTCTGGATGACCAGGGCGTTTCAGAGTTACTGGACCGGCTGGCAGTAAAAGTGGGTGCCCAGGCCATTCACCGGTATTTGCCCGATGAACATTTCTGGCCGGAAAGGTCGCTAAAACCCGCAGCTTCGATCCAGGAAAAGACAACTGTTCCCTGGAAAACCAGCCGCCCGCGCCCAACACAGTTGCTGGCCATGCCAGTACCGATAGAGGTCTCTGCACCGATCCCGGATTATCCACCCATGCTTTTCATTTACAAGGGTAAACGGCACATGATAAAAAAAGCGGATGGCCCTGAAAGGATTGCACAGGAATGGTGGCTGCAGCAGGGTGAACACCGGGATTACTATTATGTTGAGGACGAGGATGGGCAGCGCTACTGGCTGTTCCGCTCAGGGCATTATTCAGAACAGGGTTCACAATGGTTTATACACGGATTTTTTGCATAGGTTGAAGATGAGTTATACAGAATTACAGGTTACCAGCAACTTCAGCTTTCTGAGAGGAGGCTCGCACCCCGAAGAACTCGTGCAGCAGGCCCTTAATTTTGGCTATACCAAAATTGCCATTACTGACCGGAATACGCTTGCCGGTGTAGTGCGTGCCTATGCCGCCGCAAAAGGAAAACCCATCAGGATTATTCCCGGCGCCCGGCTGGACCTGCTGGACGGACCGCCGCTACTGGCCTACCCTACGGATAAAGAGGCTTACACCAGGCTTTCGGCATTGCTGACTACCGGGAACCTGCGCGCCGAAAAAGGCGACTGCCACCTGTATCAGGCAGATGTGTTCCAACATGCAGCAGGAATGAAATTTATTGCAATCCCTCCATCAGTATTAAGTGCAGATTTCGATTTTGACCCTGCATTCAGGCAGCAGCTGCAGGTTTACAGGGAAGCCTTAGGTAAGTCGCTCTACCTGGCGGCTATCCGCTCTTACCAGGGTGACGACCACAAAAGGCTGTTCAGGCTGTCACAACTCTCCGAAACGTTGGACATCCCCATGGCAGCCACCAACGATGTACATTACCATCATCCCGAACGCCGTGAGCTGCAGGATATTTTAACCTGTGTAAGGGAAAAATGTACCATCTATACCGCTGGTTTCAGGCTGCACCAGAATGCAGAGCGCCACCTTAAACCTATTCCTGAAATGATCCGCCTGTTTAGTCAGTACCCTGAAGCGATCAGGCATGCACAGGACATTGCCGATGCCTGCCTGTTTTCACTCGGCAGTTTGAAATACGAATACCCTGAGGAGCTGACTACCGGAGGCCGTACCCCGCAGGAAGAACTGACTATGCTGAGTTGGCAGGGCGCAAAAGAACATTTTGCGAACGGCATACCGGAGAAGATTTCTACGGCCATCAATTATGAACTTTCCTTTATAAAGGAGATGAACTATGCCCCTTATTTCCTGACCGTATATGATATTGTGCGTTTTGCAAGGGAAAAAGGAATCCTCTGCCAGGGACGGGGCTCTGCAGCAAATTCTACCATCTGTTATTGCCTGGGCATCACTTCTGTAGACCCCACCAAATTCGACCTCCTGTTTGAGCGTTTCATCTCTTCGGCACGTAATGAGCCGCCGGATATTGATGTGGATTTTGAGCATGAACGCCGGGAGGAGGTGATCCAGTATATTTATACCAAGTACGGGCGCGACCGGGCAGCAATCGTAGCTACGGTTACCCAACAGCACCAGAAGGGCGCCATCCGTGATGTGGGCAAAGCAATGGGACTGTCTGTAGATACCGTTAACCGTCTTTCCGGTGCCATCTGGAAGTTCACTGATGAGTGGTTTGAACCGGAGCGCATCTTGGAGCAGGGACTAAATCCTGATGACCCCCACCTGCGCAAGGTACTGGAGCTGACCGGCCAGATGACTGGCTTTCCACGCCAGCTGGGCCAGCATACCGGTGGGTTTGTGATTACACAGGGTAAACTGTCAGATCTTTGCCCTATCCTGAATGCACGTATGGACAACCGCACGAACATAGAATGGAATAAAGATGATATTGATGCCCTTGGCTTCCTGAAGATCGATGTGCTGGCGCTGGGCATGCTTACCTGTATCCGCAAGGCATTTGACCTGGCAAAAAAACACTACAACCTTGACCTTACACTGGCCAATATTAAACAGGATGACCCTAAGGTGTATGAGATGATCAGTCATGCGGATACCCTGGGGGTTTTCCAGATCGAAAGCCGCGCGCAGATGTCTATGCTGCCAAGGCTCCGCCCCAAATGTTTTTATGACCTGGTGATCGAGGTAGCCATTGTGAGGCCGGGACCAATCCAGGGAGACATGGTGCACCCCTATTTACGGCGCAGAAATGATGAGGAAAAAGTTACATATCCGTCACCTGAACTGGAAAAAATCTTACACCGAACTTTAGGTGTACCTCTTTTCCAGGAGCAGGCCATGAAGATTGCCATTGTTGCCGCGGGCTTTACCCCTGCCGAAGCGGATGAACTGCGCCGCAGCATGGCTACGTTTAAACTTCAGGGACAAGTTACAAAGTTTGAACGCAAACTGGTGGATGGCATGGTGGCAAAAGGTTATGAGAAAAATTTTGCCATGCGCGTTTTCAAGCAGCTGGAAGGATTCGGCAGTTATGGTTTCCCGGAAAGCCATGCCGTTAGTTTTGCGCTGCTGGTATATGTCTCTTCCTGGATCAAATGTTATCAGCCCGATGTTTTTGCCGCATCCCTCCTCAACAGCATGCCCATGGGCTTTTACCAGCCGGCGCAGATCATCACCGATGCCAGGAAACACGGGGTTGAGGTACGGCCTGCGGATATCAATTATTCCACATGGGACAACCTGCTGGAAGAGAAATCCGGAGAGTTCTTTGCGCTGCGCCTTGGATTCCGTCAGGTCAATGGTGTTTCTGAAACTGATATTGCAGCACTGGTAAATGGACGTTCTTCAAAATATACAACGATACATTCGCTGCTGGATGCGGGGGTATCACTGTCAGCCCTTGAAAAACTGGCCGATGCAGACGCATTCGGATCATTGGGACTGGACCGCCGTGAAGCATTATGGGAGGTAACGGCACTGGCCGATAAGCCCATTGTCCTATTTGCCGGGCAACCTTCGGCAAGCACAACTGAGGCGCAGGTTTCCTTACCGCTGATGACGGCTTCGGAGAACGTTGTTCAGGATTACGCCGCTACTTCCCTGTCTTTAAAGGCACATCCGCTGAGTTTTTTAAGGGAGCAGCTACGCCTGCTGCACGTCCTGTCTACGAAGGAACTTACGGATGTGAAGGATGGCGCATTTATTAAGGTGGCCGGCTTAGTACTGGTGAGGCAAAGGCCGGGTACCGCCGGCGGGATATGTTTTATTACCTTAGAAGATGAAGACGGGATTGCCAACCTGGTGGTATTTAAAAACCTGTTTCATGAGTACAGGAAGGAAGTCCTTCAATCGAAACTACTGATGGTGGAAGGGAAACTGCAGCGCGAAGACGAGGTTGTCCATGTGGTTGTGAAACGCTGTTTTGACCTTTCCGGTCTTTTACAGGGGCTTACTCCGGCAGCATATAAAGATTTGCCAACAGTTAATTTATCAAATACGGATGAAAGGGCTCCTTTTCCGAATGCAGACAAGCGGAAGCAGGTAAGAACTGCTACACAACCTGAGATCTTCCCGGCATCAAGGGATTTTAAATAGAGTGAGCGCAGCAAAATCCACTGTTCGTTTATGGACGCGATTTTGTCCGTTATTGAACAGCCGAAAGTATTAATTTATCTTATCATATTAACTTTCAATGCCTTATGCTTTTATTTGTAAATGGCAAAACTATTGTATTTGCAGAGATGAAATTAACAGATAAATAATTATATACACTTTACCCTACAAACATGAACAGATTTCTATTTTTCACTGCAGCATTTACTTTGCTTACTTTAGAAAACACTATAGCCCAGGAACTGAACCCTGTTGAGCATTTTGAGAAAGTAATCGTTAGTCCGCATGTACAGGCCACTTTGACCAAAGGTGATAAGGAAAGTGTTACGATTCAAAGTAATTCAGTGAGCCGGGATAAAGTACATATAGAATTAAATGGTAAAACCCTGCGCGTTTATCTGGAGGGCGCCAGGGAGGTTACTAAAAATGAAAAGCTGAATGAAAACGGGCGCGATGTTAAAAATCCCATCTATAAGGGAACCGTTCTGACGGTTGCTATTTCATATCAAACGCTGAAGGAACTTTCTGTGCGGGGCGAGGAAACGATCACAATAAAGAGCAAGCTGGACCAGGAAAATTTTGACCTCACAATTTATGGTGAATCTAAAATTTATTTTGATGAGGTCAGGCTTAAGGAAATGCATACCACGATATATGGGGAAAGTTATCTCGAGCTGAAATCGGGAGAGATAACCGAACAGAAATTCACTGCCTATGGCGAAAGCAAAGTGAATGCCCTTGCGGTAAATAACAGCATCACCAGGGCAACGCTGTATGGAGAAACGGAGTTAAATTTAAATGTATCCAAAAAAATTAAAGTTACTGCTTTTGGAGAGGCCAAAATCGGATATAAAGGTAACCCGGAAATACAAAAGGGCATTACTATTGGTAAACTTCAGGTCTACAAAATTGATTAATGCGGATTCTGCTGCAATAGTCCTGGTCTAAAAAAATGTAGAAAAAAATGATCATTCTGCCTGTTTTCTGAAAAGGTGGCACAAAAAGTGGAACAATATGCTGAACGTTGAATGGTAGCATGAAACGCAGCGAAATAACGAATTAACTTTATACTTTTCAACTAGCCGATGGATATTTTTACAACGATCACTTTACTTTTTACCATTAGTTCAATTATATCCTACATCAATCACCGGTATGTGAAACTTCCGGGCACTATTGGGATCATGGTTATCGCCATTGTACTGTCAATCATGATTTTAATTGCAGGAAAGTCATTTCCTCTGGTGTATAGTTTCATCAGGGAGCTCTCTTCAAGTATAGATTTTACCAGAACCCTTCTGGATGTAATGCTGGCCTTCCTCCTGTTTGCCAGCGCGCTGCATTTCGATTTTGAAAAGCTCAAAACCCATAAGATACCGGTACTGATCCTGAGTACAGTAGGTGTGATTGGCTCTACAACGATATTTGGATTCTTGTTTTACTGGACGCTGCCGTTCTTTGGTATAGATATTCCGATTCTGTACTGCCTGCTTTTTGGGGCACTGATCTCTCCCACGGATCCCGTCGCGGTATTGTCGATCCTGAAAAAATCAAAGATCCCGAATTCACTGGAAACGATTATTGGCGGCGAGTCCTTATTTAACGATGGCGTGGGTATCCTCCTTTTCGTCACACTGCGTGAACTTACAGAAAATACGGATGTAGTCTTTACCTGGTCGCATACCCTGCAGTTGTTTGCCCAGGAAGTATTTGGCGGTCTTGCTCTTGGCCTGGCATCCGGATTTCTCTGCATACTACTGATCAAAAAAGCGGGTGAGCTACAAATCATACTGATGATCACGATATCAATGGTGATGGGTATTTCTGTACTGGGAAGCCTTCTTCATGTGTCTATACCGCTGGCAGCAGTAATTGCAGGGCTGATGCTGAGTAATATTGAACTGGGTGAGTCTGAGAGCTCCAGCCATATCAAGGGTCTGGTAGACAAGATCTGGGGATTGATTGACGACCTTCTCAATACGATATTGTTCGTGATGATAGGCTTGCAGATAGTAAGCATACATTTTTACAGCGCCTACTGGCTGATCAGTATCCTGGCGATTGTATTCGTACTGCTGGCACGTGGCATAAGCATCACCCTTCCGGCAATTCTGTTGCGGCGGACACTGGAAATACCTTACAAGAGGATCGGCATTATCATTTGGGCCGGACTGAGAGGAGGAATTTCCGTCGCGCTGGCATTGTCACTTCCCTTCTCTGAATTCAAACCAATGATTGTCTCGGTAAGTTATATTATCGTGATCTTCTCGATCGTTGTTCAGGGTCTGACGCTCAACCAAGTAGTGAACAAGCTGGTTGATTAATCAACGTTAACATTGTCATTCCTGTCATTTCAACTACCTATTTTGCCATTTGAAAGAATAATTACCACCGAAGCAAAATATATTACGTTACTTAAGCTAACAATCTTCAAACCAGTGAAAAACAAAAAAATACTTTAGTACCTGCCTGGAAATTAACTCAACCCGGAATACCAAATGTATTTGTATGAATTTTAACAAGTAAGGAGGATAATTATGTGTGTAATTCGTATTGCCCTTATCAAAGGAAAGCTCCCGGACTATTTAACAGCTATTGCCGATGCTGTTCACAATACACTTGGAAGATCATATGACAACGGGGAAGAAAATATATTCCGGATCATTCAGCAGCTGGAGCCAGATGAACCAATATTCGAAAAGAATTATGAAGGGGTCAGCAACACAGACAATATTATGCTGCTTGATATTCTTGCCCCTGAACAAACAGTTGTTTTGCAGCAGGCATTTTCGGCCGGGTTGTGCTCCTGCTGAATGAGAATGTTCAGGTCATGCCGGAGACCTTCTTGTTAGTATACAGTATGCAGAAATATCAAAAAGGCCTCCTGGAAACTATGAACCCCCGTTTCCAGACCAGTAATAATTAACACGCCATGTCTCCCCTGTCTGATTTGCATCTGTAAACATTAAAACTAATATCGGTATCAGTTGTTCGTTTATAAACCGAAAAGCTATGGAACCAGATGACTATACAAATGACCGCCTCGAAGAACTGGGCGGCAGTGATTTTGAAATTGCAGATCATCAGCCAGATATTACCGGCTGGGAAATATATGACTCTCTGGGCGACTATATCGGCGATGTATATGACCTGATATTTGACAGGGAGGCGCTGAGAGTAAGATATATCATTACCAGCCTGGAAGGATATGAATTAGATGAGGAGAAGATGGTGCTGATCCCGATCGGACTGGTCACACTGAAGGGAGATAAAGATGAAGTGCTGTTAACAGAGGCCATCTCTTCAAAACTGTCCTTTCTGCCGGCCTATGAAAGCGGAAAGATGAGCCCATTGAAAGAACTGCAGATCCGGGACGTATTGACCGGCACCGCGGAACATGTTGTGGCGGTAATGAATTATAAACATAATCCTGAAGATGATTTTTATAATCATACCCATTTCAGCGATGAGGGATACAACCGGAATCCGCCAGGTAAAGACGGACTAGAGCCTGGGCAGATCATGTAAACCGATGCCTCTCAGGTGATCCATTAAAGTTATTCCAGCACGAATGGTCATTCCTGGCGGTTCCGGTACTTCACAGACTGCAGCTTTCTTACTTTTTCAGCTTAGTGGTTGCCCGGATTTGATCAGGTGATTTAAGGTGCTCGATATTCCTGCTAATGATAGATTTATCTGCAGCGGAAAAGGCCAGTTTCAACGCAATTTCAAAATGTTGAAGCGCTTTTTTACTGTCGAGGCCGGTATAAAGATTGCCCAGTAGCGAATAATACAGATGGTTGTCTTTAAGGTTTAGTTTTTCCGCTTCGGCAATGGCTTCTTCTTTGCCCTTCGTTCTGGCCAGGGCAAAGGTTCTGTTTAAAGCCGCTATGGACGACTATTCCAAAATCAGCAGCTGATTATAGAGATCCAGGATACTCTCCCACTTTTCGTTGGTATCTTCTTTTTGGGTATGCCAGTAAGCAATACCGGCTTCCAGATGATACTTTGATAATTGATCACCTGTCGAGGCCTGGTTTAAAAAGTATGTCCCCTTTTCAATAAGCTCCCTGTTCCAGCGTGTTTCATCCTGATCCTGGTACAGGATGGTTTCGCCATGTTCATCGGTTCGCGCGTCAAATCTTGAGGAATGGAAACACATAAGGGACAGCAATGCATTTACGGCCGGTTTATTTGTGGTATCATTTTCAATCAGCAAGTAATTTAGCCGCATTGCCTCTGCACAAAGGCCTTTGCGCAATGTAGTGTTCTGAGAAATTGAATAATAACCTTCGGAAAATAACAGGTATAAGGTTGTCAGCACAGTTTCCAGCCTGTTGCTGATTTCTCTTAGCGCAGGCTGTTCTATTTTTATATTTGCAGCCTTGAGTTTTTCTTTGGCCCGGTTTATCCTTTTATAGATCACTTCCTTATTCGTCAGGAATGCATCTGCTATTTCCTGGATCCCAAAGCCACAAAGCAGGTTCAGCGCGAGGGCCACCTGTGCTTCATTGGGAATGCAGGGATCACAAACGGTGAAAATCATTGCCAACTGGCTGTCAGCAATATTTTTAGCGGAAAGATTAATCTCAATTTCTTCAGTTTTTGCTGCCTTGTAGCGTATCTCAGCCGAAAGCTTTTGCTCAAAAAGTGAATTCCTTTTGAGATAGTTTTTCGTTTTGTTTTTGGCTACGGTATACAGCCATGCCGTTGGATTTTCGGGTATTCCCTTTAGGCTCCATAATTCTGTGGCAGAGAGAAAAGTATCGCTGACGATGTCTTCGGCTATTTCAATATGTTCTATACCAAACAAATAGCAAAGCACTGAAACTATCTTTCTGTATTCTGTTCTGAACAGATCCGGTAAAAGTTCTCTTTCTTTCATATTTATTATAAAATTGCCTTTGCGCGAACACAAAGGCAATTTCAGTATTAATGACTGTCTGCTGAAACAGCCATCCGTATCTCCACGTTCCCTCCCAGCTGTAATATCGGGCAACCTTTTGCAATCTCTGCAGCCTCCTCATAGTCTGCAGCTTTGATGATAATTAAACCACCTATGGCTTCTTTAATTTCGGCATAAGGCCCATTGGTTATACTTTTATTTTGTTTAACTATCCTGCCTTCTCCGTCCCATCGCTGGAGCGGTCTTGCAAGTTTATCCTGCGCTGCGATTCCACCGAGCCAGTCCTGCCAGGGCTTAATAGAATTTTGCAGTTGTTCCGGCGATGGCTGTCCGTCTTTGGAAACATAGTCCCTGCGGAATATTAGTAAGAATTCGTTCATTTTGATGTGATATTGAATGTTATTAAATGATCATTTAGCCAAATTGTCCCACCTGGTAAGTTCCTGGTATATTAGGAAATGCAAAGTTCAGACGGTTCCAGGTATTTATTGTGGTCACGGCAAAAGTAAGATCAATCAATTCTTCATCGGTAAATTGTTCTTTTGCTTCCCTGTAAACATCGTCAGGCACATTACATTTGTTAACGGCTTCGGCCCAAGCCAGTGCAGCCCGTTCAGTTGGGCTGTAATAAGGGGTTTCATGCCACGCACTTAAACCATACAAACGCTGTTCAGTTTCACCTTTGGCACGTGCATCCTTCGAGTGCATATCGAGACAATAGGCACAGCCATTAATTTGTGACACTCTGAATAAAACCAGTTCTACAAGCTTCCCATCAAGAGATGATTTTTTCAGGTATGCACCCATAGCGTAAAGCGGTTTCAATCCATTTTGTCCTTTCTCGTGGACGTTGATTCTCTGTTCCATTAGATTTGAATTTTAATTGTTAAAACCTAATGACAACCGGGTGTTCCGAATTGGACAAATTAACCAAAATATTTTTATTATTGTTTATGTTACGCAGGGGAACCAGCAATAGTAGTATTGATGTTGAATTGATTGCGACTAGGAAGGTGGAATTGAAACTTGATATTCCAGGTGGAATATCAAGTTAAACACGCTTTGTTATTTGGCGTAAACGAAGGTAACGCTATCTTTAACGATCAGGCCACTCATATTCTGACTGTTATAAACAACTGTATACTTTGCCGGTTTTGTAATTGCATAAGCTTTAGCTAAATCAACATCAGCAGAAAGGCTGTCCTTAGGATTTATCTTCAGATAACTGCTTGCAGGTGGCGGCATGATTCTTTTGGCCATCGCCCCTTTGTAATTCACTTCCTCACCATTTTCATCTTTAACATCAAGGTATTTGCTCATCAGAGGCTCAAAAGGAGTATGCCATTTACAAAATTGCTGAACACTGTCAGCAGTATTGTACACCGTGAATTTCAGCTGTATCAGCTCGCCAGATTTGATGGTATCTCGAATTGACATTTTTGCAAACAAACCAATTTGTTCAGACGGAGGGCTGCTCTGACTACCTGCAGAATCTGCTTTAACGGTATTGTCTGCTGCTGTCCGTGTGGAGGGGCTGCAGGAAGAAAGTGCCAGTAGTGCGGCAGGAACTATGTATTTTAAGTTTTTCATCTATTTATTTTATTGTTGTTTACTTGTCAGATAGAGCCTTTGCTGAATAACATAATTATTGCCTTTGTGGGCTCAATAATTATATTATCTTGTTAGCTTCACTGTACAAAAATATTCTTTTTCTGCCAGTTCTATCCTCAAATGAAATTTTTTATACGGAAATTATGGGTTTTTCCCGTTGCAGCGGCAAGAAACGACGTTGATGTTATTAGGGTAATATCGACATAAAAATGACCTTTGGATTAACTTTTTATCAATTTGTATAATTAAAAATACTCGTAGTTACATTGCTGCCTTGCGGTACAACATAATGCCAATTTGTAAGTTCTTTTAATATATCTTCCCCTTAATTTTGCTGCAAAGATACTTTGCAGGCCGAGAGAGGTGAAGAATCAACTATTAAAATCCAGTACTATGAAAAAATTTATCAAGGTATCTTTTACCGCAGCCGTATTATTATTTTCAGCCCATGCTGTAAACGCTCAACAGAAAATCGCACATCTGAATTCTCAGGAAATATTTACAAGCATGCCGGAAGCCAGAGCCGTATCAACCACCCTGGAATCTCTTCAAAAGACCAAACAGGCACAGATAGAAAAAATGCAAAGTGATTATTCCACGAAGTACAATGCCGCGGTGGCAAAGAATAAAACCTTAAGTGAAACAAATAAGGAAACCGTAGGTAAAGAACTGCAGGCTATGGAAACTGAACTTGAAGGCATTAAAAAAGGTATTGATCAGGCTACCCAGACTGCACAGCAGGAAATGGTTGCTAAACAAGGGGAGCTGATGGGACCTTTGCAAACAAAATTCATTACTGCAGTGAGGGCTGTGGCGAAAGAAAAAGGCATTGCATATGTATTTGACAGTTTTTCACAACAGGGTTCCAATAATATACTGGCATGGGAGAACGGAATTGACGTTACCGCTGCTGTGAAAGCAAAACTCGGTATTGCTGCAGGCCCTGCTGCTGCAAAAAAATCTTAATTAATCAAGCGATTAGCTGGTCCATGCTCCGCACCATACACAGCATACGCCGCCCGCCGGAATAAAAAAAGGGAAGAAATGTTTCTTCCCTTTTTGATTAACTCACTTGAAGTTAACCGGAACAGCCAGGTTTTCCCACAACAGTTCAAATCCGCTTTTGGAGATCACATACGTGAGGCGTTCATTAAAAGAGGCCGATTTCATGGGCTTTGCCATTACTGTTAAAACATTTTTTGCCGGATCAGCAGTGGTCTCGCCACCACGTTTGATGCCCCACTGGCCTGTCTCAGAATTAAATATTATTTTCCAGGATTTTTCGCCTGGAACAGCATACAGGCTATATTTCCCTGCCGGAAGGCTCTGTCCCCGGATCTTCAAAGGTTTATCCGTTTCAAAGATTGTTGCTTCATTGGCACCGGCCCGCCAGGTTTTATCATAGGGAACAAGCTCTCCCCATATCTTTCTTCCTTTTACTGCAGGGCTGCTGTAACTGATTGTTACGGCGGCGCCATTGATCGCTCCTTTGGCAACTGTGGCCGGGCTTGTGCGTTCTGGCTTAACGGCCTGTGCAAAAATTGTTTGAGACAACAGCATGATCAGCAGGGCTAACATGGATGTTTTTTTTAAGCTACTCATTTTCATATGGTTCAGTTTATTTATTACACTGAAATTAAATAAATAAAATCAAAAACCAGTTGATACCGTGCATTTATTTAAAAAACATTTCTACACCTGTACCTCAAAAACAAGCGATTGCGCCTTTAGCTTCCGGAAATACAAGCAATGGAATACTGCTGTATCTGGCAAGTTGCTGTGTATGGCTGCTTTTGATCAGTCCGGCAAAAAAGCCATGCTGCCGGTGTACCATGACCAGCATATCCAGGTCTATGTTTTCTATCAGCCAATTCAGTCCGGAGTTTACATTTTTATACCTGACATCCCTGTAATATATCTTATGATAATTGACCTTACCGGTGATTTCGCTCAAAAAGGCATCTATTTTTTGCTGGTGCTTCTGCTCTATTCTTTCGGTGGTGACATGGGTAATGAGGATCTCTGCATCGAATTGCGCCGCTAAACCCGCCAGTAAGTGGATTATATCAATATCCTTAACACTAAGATCGGTTGCGAAAGCAATCTTCCGGATTCCCCTGAACTCAGCCTCCTGTGGAATGAGCAGAACAGGAAATTCAGCTTTATTGATCATGTCAAAGCTGTTACTTCCCAGAAAGAACCTGCTCAGGTGACTGGCTCCTGATACGCCCATCACCACGAGATTAACATTTTGCCTGTCCGCCAGTTTACTGACCACACTTACTACGCCGCCCGTTTCAGTGCTCCAGCTAATTACCGGATGCGGATCTCCAGGTACTTCGGGCCGGCTCCGCTCCTTCTTTAGCCTATCAACAAGTAACCTGAATTCCATGGCAGCTTCCTTTTTAATTACAGTAGAATCTTCCATAGGCCAGGATACCTGTGCTGTCAGCGGTGTTTCCGCAGGTACGAACATCGCATGGCAAAACTCAAGATTTGCCTTGATATTTTCGGCAATGTGCAAAGCATATTTAGCTGCATTAAAAGCTGGCTTGGAGAAGTCGGTGGGTACTAATATTTTTTTCATGTTATCCGCTGGTATTACTGTTCAGGTATAAAGTTCAGCAACCAAAGGGGCTCAAAAAATGATATCCATCATGATAATACATGACCAACACCCACCGAAAAAAAAGCATTTATAATTGTATAGCCGAGATTACAGCTATTGTAGCTGCTCATTGCTGTCCATCAGCTCTGCTACCATTACCGGAACTCCTACTGTAGCAGGGGCTTCAATTTTCCTGACGAGCGCTCCTCCCCTCACATAAGGGATATCCAGATCAATCACATACCTGATTACGTCATCAGGTACATAGTCAATCAGCCCTGCAGCCGGATAAACTGCCAGTTTGGTTCCAATGACCGCAAAAATAGCGGCTTCTGCGCAGAGTTCTGCCGCGATCTGCAGATTGGGCACGGCCTCTCCAAACCATACCACGTGCGGGCGCAAAGGCAACCCGTATTCGCAAAGGTCAGCCGCCTTAATCTCCCAGCCATCGATAGGATATGTGACAGCGGGGTCAAAATCTGACTGTGAGCGGGTAATTATGCCATGCAGGTGCAATACATTTACTGAGCCCGCCCTCTCATGCAGGTCATCAATATTTTGTGTGATGATCTGAACATCAAAGTTCTTTTGTAGAGCTGCAAGTGCCTTATGGGCGGCATTGGGTTCCGCTTCGAGCACGCCTTTGCGGCGTTCATTATAAAATCGCTGTACCAGATCCGGATTGCGCTGCCAGGCTTCAGGGGTGGCAACATCTTCTATATTATACCCTTCCCATAAGCCGCCCTTATCCCTGAACGTCTGTAACCCGCTTTCGGCACTAATGCCGGCGCCTGTTAATACCACAAGTTTCTTCATTTTTTCAATCATTCTATGATCTCCCAAATTATTACTAATTTAGTCATTCTCAATAAACAGTTTGATGTGACGATTCTATTTTTGCTACATTCTTTAAAACATTAAGGCATCTTACTGGTTAAAAAATCAAAACCTGTTGACTTGCTTAAAGATAAAACTATAGTAATTACCGGTGCCTCCAGCGGCGCTGGTAAAGCAATATCCTTAGAATTTGCTTTACAGCAGCCTAACCTTGTACTGGCTGCAAGAAATAATGACGCTTTAAATGAGGTTGCAGAGGAATGCCGGACTTCTGACGGCAGGGCTGTTCGAAGAAACCCCGATGGCTGTACATCATCAGATCATTGAGATCAACCTGGTAGTTTACGGAAGCTGGGGATTACCGGGCAAACCCAAGGCTCACCGAAAATATTTCGCCGCCGGGTTGCTGCTGTTCACCGCTGCAGGATTGCTGGCGCTTAGGGGAAAATAAATCAAATTTTATAACATCAAATTGCAGCAGTAAGTTCCTGAATATATTCAGCACAAAGTGAATTTGAGTCGTAGTTATTTAATTCGGCAGCTAAGCGGGAGACATTGTTCCTGTATAGGCTATTTTTCAATACCTCCTGCACTGCCGCTTTGATATGCTGTGATTCCGGCAATTGTGTATTCAGGTTGATACCATAATTAAAGTATCCGATACGGACACAAATTTCACTCTTGCCTTCATGAATCCCGGCTGCAACAACCGGCAGTTTATGTTTAATAGCCAGCATTACACCTCCATAACCTCCGTTGGTCACATATACTTGTACAAAAGGCATTACCGCGTCAAACGACAGATAATCTTCAATGATCAGATTTTCATCAGGAAACCGTTCTTTCAGTGTACTTGTATCATGCCCGCCTGTAGCTGCAATGACCAATACATCTGTACCTTTAAACGCTTCAAGGGTAGGTATAATTAACTTATTCATATCAGGTTCCACCGTGCCCTGAGTAACAAGGATAACCTTTTTGTACCTGTTCAGCCTTTCATCAAACCACGCTTTTCCGCTGCCTTTTGCATTGGCAGGAAGCAATGCACCTATAAAACGGACATTCGCGCTTCTGTCACTGCGTTTATATTCAAAACCCGGCGCACCTATCTGCAGGAAAAGGTCTGCCTGTTTAATAAGCAGATCGAAGATTACTGATTTTTTATGAGGAATACCATATTCATCCAGCATGGACGAATACTTGTCGATAGAATTTTTGAAGAGCACGTTTTTGGCCAGATCTATCAAATCTGCATACTTCTGGCGTTGATCTTCGTTTTGGGGAGCATTAAACCCATCCCATATGGTGCCAGATCAATGGAATTTTCGCACAGAGGAAGTACACCGATAGCGATTACCGGCACTTTTAATATGTGTTTTACGAGTGGGATTGCGCTAAAAAAGCAATCAGAGATCATGATGTCAAATTTGAAAGATTCATATATAGTAGAAATATCTTCAAGATATTGCGGTGCACAGTCTCCTACAATCGTCATATCAAATTCGAGTTTAGCCATCACATCTGTGATCTTTTCCCTTTCGGGAAATACTTCTTTAAGATTCTGACCATATATATCCAATGCTTTATCAAAAGGATAGTGCGGAATATCCAGGTTTTTTAGTTTTGAACTAAATATTGAAGAGACATACCAGCGTACGTCACAGCCGGATTTTTTTAAATATGCAGCTAATCCGGTAAGCGGGTTAAAGTGTCCGTCACCTGGTACAGTAGAGAATAAAATCTTTTTCCCTTTAAGTTGTAAATCCATACAATTTATAATTTGTTCCAAGCAAAATCCGGTTTATAATCCCTATTATATATCCCCAAAAAAGTGGGTTCATGTTTCCGGTTTCGAGCGGTATACCGGCATTATTTATCAAAAACACCTTATTAAACAAAGAATCATTTGCTCATTGCAAAAAAATAGTCAGTATTTTTATGGCAGGGGCTACATTACCAACTATTTCCGGGGATTATAAATAATTATTTTTCAAATAATTGTCATTTGTATGTTTAAATATGATAAAAATCATTCTTTAAACATATGAATTACAAATTAATATTGTGAAATGTGATAATTATTGAAATAAAAATGAAAATCGGGAAGACTAAGATAAAAAAAGATCCACACATTTGGGGATATGGCATCTTTATTCCAATTCCCACATTTGCTAGCGAATAATTTATCAAGAAACGAAGACAATTATTAAGAATTAACTAATGGCAAAACTAGAGTACATCTGGCTTGATGGTTATAAACCTACACAAAGCCTGCGCAGTAAAACAAAAATAGAAAAAGATTTTAGCGGAAAATTAGAAGACGTAGCAAACTGGAGTTTTGACGGTTCATCTACAGAACAGGCACCAGGAGGTTCGTCAGACTGCGTTTTAAAACCAGTGTATATGGTTAAAGATCCGCAACGGAAAGATGGTTATCTGGTGATGTGCGAGGTACTGGATTCAACCGGCGCCCGTCATGAATCAAACGGCCGGGCACTTATTGAAGATGATGATAATGATTTCTGGTTTGGTTTTGAACAGGAATATTTCCTATGGGATCCTGCTACAAACAAACCTTTAGGTTTCCCTGCATCAGGTTTTCCTGGCCCGCAAGGTCCTTACTATTGCTCTGTAGGTGCAAACAATGCGTTTGGAAGAGAGATTGTAGAGGAACACCTGGATGCATGTTTAGATGCAGGCTTAAATGTTGAAGGCATTAATGGTGAGGTTGCAGCCGGACAATGGGAATTCCAGATCTTTGCGAAAGGTGCAAAGGAAGCGGGTGACCAGATCTGGTTAGCCCGTTATTTGCTGGAAAGAATCGGTGAAAAATACAACGTTTCTATCAACTGGCATTGTAAACCATTGGGCAGTTTAGACTGGAATGGTTCAGGTATGCATGCCAACTTCTCCAATACAACACTCCGTACAGCAGGTAATAAAGAAGTTTACGATATCATCTGCGAAGCATTCCGTCCGGTAGTGTCCGAACACGTAGAGGTATATGGTGCAGATAACCACCTGCGTTTAACAGGTAAACACGAAACTGCCTCTATCCATGATTTCAGTTACGGTGTGTCAGACCGCGGTGCTTCTATCCGTATTCCCCTTGCTACCGTAGAAAGAGGATGGAAAGGCTACCTGGAAGACCGCCGTCCAAATTCTGCTGCCGATCCGTATAAAGTTGCAGCACGTATCATCAAAACAGTAAAAACTGCTGAGGTATACGTATAAGCTCTTTCACAGGTATTTAAAGCGAAGATCCGTTCGCTAAAATACATATCCTGAATGCCCTGGCAGTTAGCCGGGGCATTTATTCGTCAACAGACCTTCCATAATAAATATAAAGATCAACTTCATAGGTCTCATGGAAAGGCAAAGAAGGATCGTATTCAGGACTGTTCTTTACAGCGTCGACAGTAAGATCTACTATTACAGAT
This sequence comes from Pedobacter hartonius, assembly GCF_900107535.1. Lineage (GTDB taxonomy): Bacteria > Bacteroidota > Bacteroidia > Sphingobacteriales > Sphingobacteriaceae > Pedobacter > Pedobacter hartonius. The sequence goes on from NZ_FNRA01000009.1 coordinate 37,303, forward strand.
GATTCTGCCCAGTTTACGTTACTGATCCATTTTGGTGAGATCAGCACCTTTTTTCCCGGCAGCCAGTTTCCGGTATTCACTACGAGAAAGCGGATACTCCAGGTCTCTTCATCAATGATAAAATCTTCCACTTCACCTATTACCCCATCAGCGGCGTGAATATCGTAACCTGTTACTTCACGTGTTCCGCGCAGATGCGGATTGGTAAACTGTTCTTCAGCATATTTATCCGAAATGATATCTTCGAAAGGGACCCTTGAATCCATCATGCCCATCATTCCTATGCTGCCGTAAAAACCTATGCCAGCGCTGTTATAATACGGCCATTCATAATGACTGTGCAAATCTACTTCCTGCTGACGTGATACAGGTCTCTCAGTATCTATATCAGGACTATTCTTAATCTGCTCCTTCGTAAGCCTTACAGGAAAAACTTTATTTTCAAGATCCGGCTTTTCCAGTGCGACCGGAGATATCAACATCTTGCGGCCAAACAGCCAGCTCCCTGTTTCAACAACTAGATAACGTGCTGTCCAGCTTTCATCATCAAAATAAAACTCCTCTACCTTTCCAAACTCACCATCGGTTGCTCCCATGGTAAATCCTGTTAAACTTTTCACATTACGTAACATACATCCTCCTGTTTAAATTGTACTATTCCAGTTTCAGGACTAACAACTTAAATTATATTTTGTTTTAAATCACTGACTAATAGAGTGTTCAACCCCATATCAGGTGCAAGACTTTATACAAACCTTTTAGATACTGCGTCCCAGTTTACCACATTCCACCAGGCAGCGATATAGTCATTACGTTTATTCTGATACTTTAAGTAATAGGCATGTTCCCATACATCCAGCCCCAGTAAAGGAATACCTCTGACAGCAGCGTTATCCATCAGGGGATTGTCCTGATTTGGCGTAGATGTGATCTTCAGCATTCCTTTATCGTTGATCAGCCATGCCCATCCGGACCCAAACTGCCCGAGGGCTGCTTTGGAGAACAGGTCTTTGAACTGATCCAGTGAGCCAAACGATTGATCAATAGCAGCCTTTAATTTAGCTGATGGGGCCGAAGCAGGGGCCGCCTGCATAGATTGCCAAAAGAAATTGTGGTTCCAGGTACCGCCTCCGTTATTTCTTGTCTTTGCAGATAGCGTAGATGCTTTCGCAAAAAAATCAGTGGCGCTTTTGAAGCTCAGGTTTTCTGCCTTTATCGACTCCTTTACATTTTTAACATACGTGGCGTGGTGTTTTGTATAATGGATTTCCATGGTCATCGTATCAATATACGGCAGCAATGCATCATATGCATAGGGCAATGGTACCTGCGCGAATACAAAAGGCGCTGCCTCTCCACTGGTTTTGGCATCGATCGCTTTAGTTTCACCTGCCGATGGCTCAAATGCCAGTAAACTTAACGGCGAAATGGCCGGAATTGCAGCAAGCAATAGAGAATTTTTTAGAAATTTTCTGCGGTTATTATGTTCCATGATATTGAGAATTGAATACAAGATTACACCTGAATAATAACGTTTTACGTGAAATTGTTTGCATTGAATTTTTTATCACAAAAAAATTTATCTAAACCGTATCTTTCATGTCTTAAACTTTAACTCATGAATACCCTTTTCAATAAATTATGGCAGTACAACGATTGGGCAAATCAGTCACTGATAAGTTCTTTCGAACAGCAGGCTACAGCAATACCTTCCAAATCCCTGCATTTGCTCAGTCATATCATGAATGCTCAAACGATATGGGCGCACAGGATCAGAGGGGTACAGGCCACAGTTGGCGTATGGGACGACCATGACCTGGAGACTTGTAAAAATATGCACCAACAGTCTTCCGCTCAGCTCAGACAGGAAATTGAGAGCCCTGAGGCTGACTTACAACAAAAGATCCAATACGTTAACACTAAAGGCCTGCATTTTGAAAATCAACTGGATGATATCCTTCTTCACATCTTTAATCATGGAACCTATCACCGCGCACAAATAGCACAGGACCTGCGCATCAATGAACTGGAGCCAAACAACACAGATTATATTGCATTTGTAAGGTGAGCACCTGCCCAGGCAGGCTGTAAGAACCTGGTGTATAATTATAATCATTCAGCGCCACCTATATGCGCTTCACCGGCATATGTATTTAAAAGATAGCCAATAACAAGGAGTAATACAGTGAACAGAACTACAGTTACGGGCGGCTTTCCCGCAGTCTTTATCTTTACTAAAAACATGGCATAAAGCGGGGCTGACGGTATTATCCCACCAGAAACCAGGATGGTAACTGGAATCCAGTTTTGCACTGAGCTGGAAAACTGATATTGAAGAACAATGACCAGAAATCCATACGTGAGTGCAGCACCGCTTAAAGCTCTCATTGGGGCAAGAATTAAAGTTTGCACCTGCTGGTCCAGTTCTTCCCAATTCCTTTGCACCGCTTGTTTATGATATCCCAGAAACGAAGGCTTACTCAGGTAAACAATTCCAAATAAAAGCGATATCACAGCAGTTGCATATTTGCATAGGTTTGCAAAAACATGGATCATATTTTCAATTTTTAATTTGATTCAAAATTATGATCTTCCGGCCGGCTGACAATCTCCAATCCTGGGGTTTACGCTGCTCATGGCTTTGTGCATTAAAAAAATCGCCTATTTACTGGCAGCCTGCATAGATGCCGTCATCAATTGGATAATTTTATGACAGATCTCATTGTTCTGGTACATTCCGGCAAACTGGTCTGCATGTGGGCCATAGGCAAAAACAGGCACCATCACATTGGTATGATCGTTCGTGCTGAAATTGCCCAGAATCCTTCCTTTACGCTGATCGGCCGCCAGCAAAGTTAATCCGCCGGTTTCGTGATCTGCAGTAACGATTACCAGGGTTTGGCCATCCTGATCTGCATACTTCAATGCTGCGCCAACGGTCTGATCGAGATCAAGTAATTCTGTAACGGCATAAGGCAGGTTGTTATCATGCCCGCCATAATCCACCTGGGCACCTTCAGCCATGATAAAAAATCCTTTTTTACTGGCCGACAATAATCTGATGGTTTGTTCAAGAGATACTTTAAGCATATCTCCCCTGCCTTTCAATACGGGGCGGGTTACGCTGTCAGCCAGCAATACCAGTTTTTTACCTGGTTTTGACTGTTCCAGTTCTTTCAGGTCCCTTAAGAATTCAAATCCTTTCTGTTTAATTCCGGACATCAGTGTTTTATCCGGATTTTCCGCAAAACTTTTTCTGTTCGGGCCAATCAGGATCTCGACCTTGCTGTTCAAGAAGTCCTTGGCGATTTTATCTGACCAGCTCCGTTCCGGCTGATGGGCATAAAAAGCTGCTGGTGTGGCGTCAGTGATATCCCCACTGCTGATCACCCCGGATTTTATTCCAAACCTGTCCAGTGTATCCGGAATATTCGTGATGGGCATACCAAGGCTGTCCATGCCTACATACCTATTATTCGTTTTTTCACCACAGGCAAGTGCAGTACCACCCGCAGCAGAATCCGTATTTCCGGAATTTGATGCCTTTGTTAGGGACAAACCTATATGACGGATGCCCGCAAGGTTCAGGTTTCCGTGGTTTGCTGTTAGCGCCGCCTGTATTTGTGCGAGGCCCATTCCATCGCCGATAATAAGAATAACATTTTTCAGGGGGAGGTCTTTTCCGTCTGATTTATATTCAGGTTGATAGGCCTTATAAGATACCGGATTGATATATTCCGTTTTATGCCGTGATGCATAAAACGCACTCAATATCTCAGGATGATCGGTACCGATCCAGTCGACCCCAAGGTTTTCCAGTTCTATCCAGGTGTTATAACTGTCCTGAGTTGCCCAGAAACGGAAAGGCTTTTTCATCCGGTGTGCATCAGCTACTACCTTTAGCAGTTTTAATGTATCGGCCACTGCAGGAGTTCCTTTACCATTCCATTCGGTATAACTGTGCATATCATCACTGATCATTGCCACCCGTTTTAGCTGTTCAGCAGTATAAGCTATACCGGGTCTCCCGTCGAAAGACAAGTATGACGGATAATTCTTATACAGTTCAGGGGCAGGCATATCACCGCTCAATACAATCTTGACCGGCTTCTTACTCACTGAAGGGTCTATCATATCCTTGTAAGGCTGTAGTTGCCTGATGAGCACAGGTATGACCTGCGCATAATTTTCCTTGATGTCGATCACGAGTTCAAGGCTACGCTCTTCCCTAAGATAAGGCTGGTTGCCATTCTTTTTGTACAGTTTGTACAATGGTTCCAGGTAAACACTTTTCAGTGTTTTACCCGGAACGATCTGATCAAATTCATGTGCCACAAAAAGCTCGTTCCCGGTAAGGAACACATCTGCTTCGATAGAGTTCATCTGCGAATGATAAGCACTGAAGAACGGAATTGGCTGTGCATAATCATTATGTGAATGCGTCAGTATCTGCGCAGGTTTGGTCCTTTGTGCATACCCGGTAGCCGCCAGCAGCAGTAATGATAATGGACAGAAAGTTTTAGCTAAACACATATGTTGTTTTATTTTTCTTACCAGCTTTCTGATCCTTAACTTTTCCATTTTATCTTTTTATGTCTTTTTAATGAGGACACACATTTATCCAAAATTATTAAAGCTGCCCAGACATTGTCAGGCATATTAAGCAAAGGACGCAGAATATTGAAATATTCACAAGCCCAAAATCTATTTTTCTACAAAAAATACCTTTTATGCTTCATAAACAGCATTTTCAGGTTAAAAACATATTAAGCTTTCGTTAAGTATAAAGTTTCATAGCCGTTTAACTTCAATAGAGACCTATTTTTGGTATCGATCTCAGAATTAATAATTTCTTTTGGAAAGTTTTAAAGAATTTCTGATCATCATAATGACCCCGGAGGTATCAAATACCGCGTATCTGATCTTTATATCAATCATTGTTATGAAATACACCAAAATTTTCGTTGCCTGTTCAGTGCTGCTATTGGGAGCGGGCAAACTGGGCTGCGCACAACAACTGGAGATTACCCTGACAGGTGCCTATAACTTCCGTGACCTGGGAGGGTATCAGACAAAAGATCAAAAAACTATCAAATGGGGCAAGCTTTACCGCTCTGCTGTATTATCAGATCTGACTCCCGGCGATCTTGATAAACTTTCAACGTTACATATTGCAAGGATAGCAGATTTCAGAGGCTCCGGTGAAGCGGGTTATGCACCTGAAAAAATTCCTGCGGGGGCGGCATATTTTGGGTTGTCGGCAGGCAGTGGTAAAGGTCGCGCCGAAGATCGATTCTTTCAAAGACCGTTACAGGCCAATTTTTGACTCCCTGCTTACGCTGAACGCTGACAGTGCCTTATTATTTCATTGCACCGGCGGAAAAGACCGGACCGGAACTGCCGCCGCACTGATTGAATATGCCTTAGGTGTAGATCAGGGCCAGATCATAGATGACTATGTACTCACTAATCAGTACAGGAAAAAGTATAATAAAGTGATTGCTGACATGCTGGTAGAAAAATATAAGTTACCAGCGAAACGGGTAGCAGATTACGGAATTGCCAAACCGGCTTTTATGGAAGCCACTTTTGATGAGATCACCAAAAAATACGGCTCCGTAGCTAACTTTATGAAAAACGAACTGGGACTGACCGATGACAAGCTTGCGTTGCTGAGAGCAAAATACCTGAAGTAACGCGCTGCACACCCCGGGATAAGCGGGTGTTAAGGTTAGTTTTTCTTTATGGAGCCCCCCCGGTTATCATAACAGCACTGACCTCCTCTGCCGTCAGTGCCTGTTCATATACCTTTACCTGGTCTATATAACCCTGGAATACCCGTTCAGAGGGAAACTCTTCATTCCGGCCGATCTCCCACTTGCTGTCTGCAGACAGGTTCACTGTGCCATCAACTTTTGCACTGCCACTAAGTTTTCCATCCACGTACAGCCATAACATATCTCCTTTACAAACACCTGCAAGGTGGTGCCACTGCTCTTTCCACTTTTCGGGAAGATCGATGGTTATATCTCCCCGTCCCCACCCGCCGGCAAAAAAGGTTAGTGTTTTGCCGTTGTTGGTTTGCAGGACATGATGGTCTCCCTTGGTCAGCATGTCTATAAGACCTTTATCATTACCTGCTGCCGGATACACCCAGCACATCATCGTAAGTGTTTCTCCCAATTGATCGAGGCTTGGGGCATTTGGTATTTCCACAAAACTGTCTTCACCAAGCAGCACAGGCTTTGATTTACCTGTTCCGCTGTCTGATTTACCAATGATTAAACCGTCGTTTTCAAAACCAGAACGATCTGCCAGTGTTTCATCATCAGTCTTAACCAGAGAGAGATCAAGTAATAATGACGAAAGATGGCTATCATAAACTTTGAATTTAGCAGCTTCACGGTCTGCAGTCAGTGTTTGAAGTCCCGCGGTTCCGACTGTAAAACTATGTTCAAGAAGTTTCTTTTTTCCGGGCGCAAGAACGACAGTATCGGTAAAGATGATACTGCTATTGATCTTTACCGGGATCAGGAATGCCTGTTTTTTTCCGGTAAGATTCTGTAGCTCATAACTGAACTTCTGCGCTGCATGCAGCGGTACAACGGGTTTCAATTTCAGTTCAGACACCCTGAAAGGAAACTCTACAGGATTTGAAGGTTCCGCTACCATTACATTTTTACCTTCAGAGGCAGTTAAACCGATGCTTACTTTACCCGGTTCATACAGCCGGCAGCTGATAGAATCCGTTATTGTTGTACCCAGGGGAACAACGCAGTGTTTGAACTGCTCCGGCTTTCCATTGATATATACAACAACCTTTTCAGTACCCAGGCTTCCCTTATTGGCCAAGTCAAAACGCACCCAAAATTGTTCGTCTGGCGCTACCCTGGTTTTAGTGACATGGTACCCGGTGATCCTGATAGCAGCACTGGTCTTTGTTTCTGATAAAGCCACCGGGTTGCGGTCCTTTGGCCAGGTTTCGGTAGCGGAGCCGCTCATTTCAAATTGCAATGTTCCCCCTGCCGCCACTGCATCATGCGAAATTACCAGTTGTTCGTATGGCTGCCGGTTCAGCTGAAGGGACTTAACATATGGGTGATCGCGCGACTGGCCCCTGGCTTCAATGGTAAATGTTTTTCCATTTGCAAGGTGCAGCTTCAGCGATTGAAACAAAGGAGCACCTACGGCGTAAAGCGGGCGTCCCGGACTTACCGGGAATATCCCCATGGCATTGAACAAGTAGGCGCTTGACATTGAGCCCAGGTCATCATTACCTGGTAAACCCGCGGGGCTGGCAGCGAACCTGTTCAGCATAATATCCCTGATCCACTTTTGTGTCAGATCCGGATATCCAGCAGTATTGAAAAGATATGGCAGGTGGATCACCGTTTCATTGTCATACAGGATTACATTGTTTGTCATTGCAGAATCCAATCTGGCTGCGAAGGCCGCATTTCCACCCATCAGGTTCACGAGATCTTTACCGTTATGAGGCACAAAATAAGAATAAACCCATTTGTTACCTTCCTTGTAACCAGTCATCCCAGGCTCCGGCTTAAAGTCTTTATTCTTTCTGGGAAGCATAAACAATCCCCCGGTGTGAAACAGGTTCCGGTAGTTTAAAGCGCGTCGTTCCTCCAGCTGATAATCTTCCTCGTTGTGCATCACCAGCCTGGCGTACTGCCCGAGTGCCCAGTCGTTATACGCGTATTCCACTGTCCTGGTTACAGACTCTGCATTGGAAAAAGGAACGTAGCCCATCTGGTGGTAGACCTCCATATCGTCCTGCACAAAGGGGGCCTCCATTAAATTTTTCTTCATCGCTGTATAAGCGAGTGTTTGATCATAACCCCTTATGCCCTTTAAATATGCATCTACAATGATTGGCACGGCATGGTTGCCAGTCATGGATTCGGTAGGCAGATGGCCCGTTTGCTGATACACATCCAGCATTGATAGAATCACATCCTCTTGCTTTTCAGGGTACAACAGGCTAAGCAAAGGATGCAGTGAACGGAAGGTATCCCAAGGGGAAAAACCACCGTATTCACATTTGCCTTTAGTTTGATGCAGCTGCCCGTCTGCCCCCCTGTATTTCCCGTCCACGTCAGACACTACCCATGGAATGAGCAGCGAATGATATAAAGCAGTGTAAAAAACAGTTTTATGCTGCTCATCCGCATCTGTTATATCAACCGTTGCCAGCTGCCTGTCCCATTCCTCCATACTGCGTTTCCTGAGTTCGTCAAAACCTTTCTGGCCAATCTCCCGACCGATATTATTTTGCGCTGCCACAGCATCCACTGTAGAAGTACTGATTTTCATAGTGATGACTTTTGCTCCTTTTAAAGTATTTTTAAACGTAAAAAGATAGCCGTCTTTCAGCTGTTTTTTCTCCAGCAGGTCTTCACTGAAGTTCATCACCGCATTTGCCGTTGAACCATGCAGTGTCCTCTTGTCCGGGAAGCTCAACTTCCCTGCATCGCCCACAAACAACTGCGGCAGTACGCCTGCAGGAAAAGTAAAGCGGAACATCCCGCTCCGCTTTATGGCAGTTACCTCTACAACGGTATGGTCATCCTTAAGAACAACTTTATAATAGCCTGGCCGGGCTATTTCTTCCTTATGGGAAAACTCCCTGCTACTCGCTCCCGGTACAAAATCAGCGGCTAATCTTACAGGAAAAACGTTAATACGGCCCGAAGACCCTTCAGGGAAACCGCTATAATGTTTAATGCAGCTGAAAAAATAAATGGAACTGTCGCTATAGTCATATCCCCTTGCACCCGTCACACGGGTTTCAGGACTGAGCTGTATGGAACCGGAAGGGAATACTGCCCCCGGATAAGTTCCCCCGTTACCTCCCCATTTGGTTAACACCCCACTTTTGGTAGTGCCTATAAATGGGTCTGCGTAACGTATATGGCTATTGTCCTGAGCAGAAACAGTGGTGTAAACACCCAGGCATAAAGCAAAGGACAAGGTCTTCCTTACAGACAAAAAGGAAATGATATGCATGAGCTATTGTAAGTTTTGAAATTAGATTTTGATGTAGATCTTTTTCTTATCCATGATATACCCTACCAGCCAGCAGAGCATCATATAACACACTGCAAAAACCAGCGTACCGAAGGCACCGGGAAAAACAGGCTGGTAAAACACATCGTTAATCCATTTGTAAAAACTCAGCCCCGGTTTAATCCAGATGAGCTGGATACAGATCAGCAGGAGTTCTGACAGCAGGTAGATGGCAAGGGAATTCCTGCCAAATACCAGGAAGAAATCAGTACCCCATTTGATGTTTTTCAGCTCAATCACATACACCAGGATTCCCAGGATAGCCAGGTCAAGGCCTATGGTAAGCAATACAAAAGAACTGGTCCATAATTTCTTGGAGATTGGAAAAAATTGTCCCCAGAACAATGCTGCAAAAATTAATACCGCACCGTATATCAGCAACATAGCCACAGACTCATAATTTCTTCCTTTACGTTGAATATAGGCACCGGCGAGATATCCGCCAATGACATTGACGATGCCCGTCATCGTACTTAGCAAGCCTTCGGGATCAAATGCAACAGGCCCGCCATGTTCATGATACAGATGTGCACTACCCAATATCAGCATATCAAGACGTGTCCCTGCATTACCCAGCATGGTATACTCCTGCCCGTTTATTCCGAACAGCAGCAGAAAAGCCCAGTAGCTCAGCAGCAGCACGACAGAGATCAATACTGTGGTCTTTTTTGAACAGTAATGGACAATGAGCGATCCGAAAAGATAACACAAGGCGATACGCTGAAGAACACCCATGATCCTCGTATTCCCTATCGGATTGAACATCCAGGTGCCTGCCTCCCTGTGCATAAAGGGGAACCAGTACATCAGGTATCCCAGCAAAAAGATGATCACTGTTCTCTTGAATACTTTACTTAAAAAGCTGCTGTTACTTTCAAACTTCTTCTTCGAAAAGCTGAGTGCGTTGCCAACAGCAAACAGGAAGGACGGGAATACCAGATCGGTTGGTGTAAAACCAAACCATGCCGCATGATCAAGCGGCGCCCATTGCACTGCACCGGAACCGGGAGAGTTTACGATGATCATAAAACAAATCGTCATTCCCCGGAATATGTCGAGGGTAATAAATCGGTCGTTGGATAATGCCATAGTACTAATTGCTTTTTTATGTGATTAAATATTGTCAGTTCTTCAATTTCATCCTGATTATTTGTTCTTCATCCTGATCACACGCCCTTCAACTAATCACTTGTAATCAACTGATTATTTACTTCTCAGTTGATACAGAATTCTGCCTGCTGCCTGTTCAGAAGAGATGTTCACCGACTGGGGGTATTTCCCTTCCTCTTCATAGATCAGGAGTTCATTTTCTCCCGGTTTCAGCCAGGGTTCGGGTATATACATCCCTACCTTACCGTTTAATTCGGGATAGCGGCCAATATGGTGGCCGTTCAGCCAAACAGATCCATGTCCCATTCCTTCAGGATTTAGCCTCCAGATCAGCAGTTTACCCTTCAGCCGAGGAAGAGTAAATGATGAACGGAAGTATTGTGGGCCGCAGACTGTATCCATTACACTGCGCGGGAGCTTTTGCCATGCGGCACCTTCATCAGGCTTTCCTTCATCGGGCCCGCCCCGCATCTTCCAGCCGCTGAGGATCATCCCATTACCAATCGTATTGATCTTTACGGCCTGGTCTATACCGCCTTCTTTATCATGGTTTTCCACAAATACGGTCAGCACCATTGGTTTGCTCAAAACTTCAGCATCAGTAACGCAGAATTCAAAAGGAATATTCCAGCCGTCACGGCGGATCATTTCTTTACCATTTATAAAAACAGTAGCATTTTCATCTACGCTTTTAAAAGCGATGATCATCTTTGACAGCCCTCTTTGCGCAGGGATTACCGTAGCAAACCAGCCAAAACCTTCTTTAAGATCAAATGCATCGGCACCGATCTTATATTTCTTCCATTGCAGGGTATCCAAAAGCGGCACGCTATCTTTTAAAGAGCCGGCACCAGCTGCTTTCGTAAAGTACCAATTTTCCAGCGTATGGTAAAATGGCCCTCCTTTTTTTAGTTTTACAATGCCTGAAAGACCCTTTTTATCAATATTTTCAATCGGTCCAAGGTAGGCTGCCATCTTATCGCGGCCATCATGTGCGGTAAAGATGGCCATGATATGCTGCCCTTTAGTCAGATCGAGGGCCACTTCGCCTGTCTTGATCTTCCACTGCGCAGCAGGTTTGCCGTCAATAAATATCGTTCCCCTGTCTCCTCCTTCTGCCTGCATCGAATATCTTCCTGGTTCAGCAACCGAGAGTCTGGTACGGTACCAGGCATCAGCGGTGATATCGTTGTCGGCCCCCATTTGCAAGGGGGTTTCACTGTGCAGCCATTTGCTGTCATCAAAATCCGGACTGGCGCTTAGCGCGGCATTTTTATATTCCCATGCTGAAAGGTTTACAGACAGTTGTTTTGCTGATACTGGCTGATTTGCCTTGTCAGGAAATTCCTGAAGATTCTCTGTGGCAGTTTGAATTGTAGTTAGTGACTGAGAGCCCTTTTCCAGATAAATCCTGGCCACGTCAGTGTGACGTGTGTTTAAAGATGATTCTGCTGAAGCAGTGATCTTTCCATGCTTCACTTCTACCTTTCCAAGATAAGGAACACCGGTAACTATCCCATTTAAGGAAGGCATTTCGGTTAACCAGGTCTGATCCGTTCCGGATCTTTCCATGACCAGAATACGAACCTGTTCCTGTCCTGTTGTAAATGAATATTCAGTAGGTTGTGTACCGGCTTTAGCCTGTGCATGGAGAGATATCCTGTTGCCTGAAACCGTAAATTCTTTTCCGGTAACCCTCAGCTGCTTTCCGGCAGCTACTGGTCCTGTTCCAACTGCCAGCCTCTTTCCAACTACGGGCACCGTTTGACCGGAAATACCTGCGGCCATCTCCTTCAACAGAAAACTCAGAAACACCTTTTCACCAGCCGCTGCTTCCAGCAAAAGTGTTGTGGTATGGCCTTGTTTCAGCATCCCGTATACTCTTGTCAGAGCCCAGTCCAGAGAAACTGATGAGTTCAAACGCACATTATGCACCAAAGGACGGATCTCGCCGGGGGACAGCTTTATCTGCAGTGCCGGTGTTGTCTTATCTGGCTTTATTACTGCTGTTGCCATTTTGTGAGCAGGGTTATCCAGAAATACAAGGTCTCCCGCAGGGCTGGTCCTTGCAGTCAGCCTTACCGCAGTATCGGGATGTTTAACTCCTTTATCCGCCAAAAGGTGTTGATATTTTCCACCTGCATCTGTACTGTTCTCCAATACCTCCTGGAAGCTGCGCGCAAAAAAGGCGGCACGTTTAAAGGTAAAATATATCGGGCGCAGGTCTCCCGCCTGCCCTACTGCGGCACCGTAATCATAAGATGCGGCATCTTCATCGTTATTGGTATAGCCGAAGTTAGAGCCTCCGTAGGCCATGTAAACATTATATCCATTGCCACCATGGGCGATGATTTTCCATGTAGAGCGGTCATAACGTGCTGCATCGCCCTTTTTTGCCCCGTACTGCGTGTACCACATACTCCAGTACTCGGTAGAAAACCATGGATTAGGCCTTGTAACATTATCCAATTTAGCTTCCCCTGCGGGATCGGTAGAATGGTGTACGCCGCTGAACATATAGGGAACGGCCAGGCCGAGGCTCAGGGCTTTGCTTTGCAGGTGCCTGAAATAATTATCTGGCATAATAGTGCCCCATCCCTTTGGATGTTCATTTTCCAGCTGCACCATAACAACCGAACCACCGTGATTGATCTGATGTTTAAATACTATGGGAAGCAGGAGGTCAAAAAACCTATCCACATACCGCTCAAATACAGCATTATCTTCCCTTACACGTAATCCTTCTTTAAAGCGGAGCCAGATAGGGTATCCTCCCTGGTCCCATTCGGCACAATAATAAGGACCTACCCTTACAATAGCGTACATTCCCATTTGCTTCACCAGTGCCAAAAAGGCGTTCAGGTCATGGTCTCCGTTAAACTCAAACTGTCCTTCCTTAGGCTCGTGGAAGTTCCATATCGTGTAAATCTCCACACAGTTGAAGCCACCGCGTTTCAGTTGTAAAAGCCGGTCATGCCACAATTCATGCGGCAGGCGTGCATATTCCAGTCCTGCAGATACCAGGAAGGTACGTTTCCCATGGATCAGGAAACCTTTACTGTCAAAATCGCTAAATGGTTTCGCCGCCGCCAGTGCAGGAAACATATGGTCATTGATCACCGCGGGATCATCCGTCAGTGCCTGGCTGTAAGCAGCCGAAGGCATTACATAGACGAGCAGAAATAGCAGGCGACCTCCCGTCCGCAGTAATGATCCGGTTAGCAACGACCATGAAAATCTATTTTGCATAAGCATCTGTAATGGTCTGACTGTATTTACTGTACAATTGGGCAGCTGTTTCAAAAGCATTGCCTTTCGGCTGTGCCGCATAAGCATTGTCATGCAGGTTCACCCATTTCCATTCCCAGTTCTTCACCGCAGCATCAAAAGCTTTGAGATCAGGCGGGGTTCCGGTTTTGAGCGACTTATCCAGCATCGTAAGGAACATTTGCCACCTCGGCTTATAATAGCATTTGATCAGGCCGGCCCACTGCCGGTTCGAGTACTCCCGTAATCCGCTTTCTTTGTCGCCCCATAACGTAACCAGGTCCCTTGCATTAAACTCATACAGGTTCTTCTCTTTCTCAGTAATTCCGTTTGCGCGGGCTTCGCTGATCCATTTACCCAGTAAAAAGTCTTTACGGGTATTCAGCAGCAGGTCCATATCGTCCATCAGCACCAAAAATTCGGCACTGTATTTTTTATAAGCTGCCTCATCTTTATCCTTAAAAGACTTTGCCATTTTTTGCTGCAGCGGGCTTGCATAATTTGCCAGCACCTGTCGTGTAACGTCAACCAGGTCATATTCAAATCCATCACTGGATTGCAGTTCCTTTCCTGCTGCCACAAATAGCCCCCAGGCTTTTACCAGCTTTAACTGATCATACTCCACACCGGTCAGTACGCGGTCTATCTTTTTCTCAAAGGTAGGCCGTGCTACGATGATCGATTCATTTCCGCCTTCGGTGAGTCCGCCGCTGTATACCGTATTCAGCAGGATATTCCATGCTTCGTTCATTTGAGGCGTTGCTTTACCATAGCGGCGTCTGGCATATCCTTTTACCCATTCATCTGCATCCGTAGGGGTATCTTTCCAGACATTTTCCAGCATCAGTTCAAATAGTGCCGGATTTTGTTCAATACCTTCAGGGGCCAGTCCTATGCCCACCATGTTTTTTGATTCGGGATCATGCAACGCAATCGCAGGATCGGCAGCTACGTGCCTCATTCTGCCAAACATGCTGATGTTACCTCCAAAATTCTGTAGCATATTCCAGATCCATGGTTTGCCATAATAGGCATTAGTACGGTTCCAGACCGGGTGCGCGTCACTGTACAGATCAAGAATGATCATCTGGTCATTGGGGATGGCATTGAGCAGGGCTTTGATCTGTTGTGGCTGCCAGAACTTGTTGTTGTAGTGGAACATCCATCCCTGCATTACCCATACAGCCTTAGGATCGGCGGCGGTCATTGAGCGGAATACCTTTTTACTCATATCACTCAGGTACGTTGAATCATTTGTAGGCGGGATATTTTCGTTAAAAGTATCCGAAGAATACAAATGGTCGGTACCAAATTCTTTCGTTTGCAATTCAATATATTTCTTTCCGATCTCTTCAAACAAGGTGTCTTCAGGATCAAGGATAAAGACATCGGGAAAACCGGCATCCCAATTGGTGCGTTTCACTTTCGCAGCCGGGTATTTATTTTTAAAAGACGGCGGAACATGCCCTGTAAATGCAGAAAGCACGGGTTTCATTCCAAAGGACCTTTCCCTTGACAGGATTTTCTTTTGCAGTTCTTTGTGTGAATCCATCCAGTGCTGAGGCAGCGGGCCACCCCAGGCGTCAATATTTCCCATCCATAACCAGGAGAAATAGGCAGGGCCACTGAAAAAGCCTTCCAGTTCCTTTTCTGAGAAACCCATTCCGCGGTATACATCACGCCAGATGGCTTCCTCACCGGTAATGGCCAGTGGCATGTTGATACCGTTCATGGCCATCCAGTCTATTTCTTTTTGCCAGCGCTCCCAGTCCCACCAGGCCATGGTATAATTAAACGTACAGTAGTTCAGGTAGTAGCGGTAATTATAAGGAGTATTCTTGTGTACCTTTCCATTTATGGCGGGCAATACCGCAGGAATGTTCAGGTTTGTGCCATTCCAGGTGATATCGCAAAAGCAATAATTTTTTAGATAGTAGTTCAGTGCGGAGGCAACAGACAGGCCGTTGTTCCCGCGCAATATAATTTTACCGCCCTTAGATTCAATTTCAAAAACATCTTTACCATTTTCCTGCTGAATCTCCTCTATCAAAAAATCGTTCTTTCTGTCTGGCAATACCCTTGCAATAAAAGCAGCAGATTCTTTCTGATCAACTTGCGCCATCACTTGTGAACCTGCGAATGTAAAAACCAGCAGCAGTAAAATCAGGTACTTCATCATATGTGTTTTAAAATTCCGGCTCCCATAATATGGACAATACGGGAGCCGGATGTTATCGGTTAATAATTTGAATTTTGTTTCAGCACACCATTACTCTTATCAATTTCAACTTGTGGAATTGGGTAGTAATAATGTTTAGGGCGCTGGAAAGTAACTGTCTTGCCCTGGTCAACCGGAGCCTTGGATACCGGAAGGTTATATATTGCAGCAATATCTACCAGCTTTACCTTGTCCCAGCGCATCAGGTCCTGGTGCCTTTCACCTTCACCGGCCAGTTCCATACGTCTTTCGTGGATCAGTTCTTTCATTCCTGCATTCACTACCGGAGGCAATGCTGCCGAAGCACGGCGTCTTACCTGGTTGATCAGCACGTCGCCTGCACCGGCACCCTGTGTACGGATCTTGGCTTCAGCCACCAGCAGGTAGATATCTGCCGAGCGCATTAAAGGAACGGCGAAGTTATGATCGGGACCGCTGCCTTCGGGAGAATTGAAAGGATAGAACACCGCATACTTGCGGAAAGCAAATCCTGTAGATGAAAGGTCAGCCGTGAAAGTATCAATATTGGCATCGTCACCGATATCAATCTGATCGCCTACACTTAACAAAGTAGCTGCTTTACGCGGGTCATTGGCCTCAAATTCGTTTGCAAGACCTTGCAGTGGCTGGCTAAAACCATAACCGCCCCATGCTCTTGGGATGTAGTAAATGGTATAGTCGTTCGTCACCACATTCTGCAGTCCCTGCACAGACATCAGCAACTCCGTACTGTTCACATTTGCCCGGGTAAAGTTATCCTGATAGGTTGGGGCCAATGCGTAATTACTGTTTGCAATCAGCTTTTCACCGGTAGTAATTGCTTCCGGAAGTTTTTCCCAGTACATATAGAGCTTGGTGAGCAGTCCGAGGGCTGTTCCTTTGCTGACCCTTCCGCGGTCTGATGCGCCATAACTTTCAGGCAGGTTATCAATCGCTTTCAGCAGGTCTGATTCAATTTGTTTGCGCACCTCCTCAGTAGTGGATTTAGGAACATTGAAATTAAGGTTTGCATAATTATCCTCAGTGATGATCGGCACATCGCCATAGATCAGCATGAGTCTCCAATACCCGAAAGCCCTGAAGAAATAGGCCTCTCCCATACTGCGTGCTTTCACTGAAGCGCTCATATTGTCGATTTTGGGAATACTGAGGATGACATTTGTAGAGCGGTTAACGGTTTCATACTTATATCTCCAGCTGTAATTCACCTGTGCATTTGACGCATCATAGGTTAAGTTCTCGATGGCCTCATCCTCAGAGTGGTCGCCAGAGCGCCAGTAATCATCAGATGCCACATCAAAAGTTGTTTCCGCGTGAGAGATATAATCTTCCTGTTCCAGTAAGTTATAGATTCCGGAAACCCCGTTCACCACATCGGTTTCGGTTTTAAAGTAATTGTCGGTATTGTACACACCTTTCTGATCCAGTTCCAGGTCTTTCTTGCACGATGAAGTGCTGACAATCACCAGGAACAATATATATAGAGTTAGTTTCGCTTTCATAAGACTATAATTTAACAGTTAAACCAAATGTAAATGAACGGACCGAAGGGTATTGTGCCACATCCACACCTCTCTGCACGTTACGTCTCGGTAAGGAGTTATCGGTATAACCCAGTTCCGGGGTATAACCCGAGTAATTGGTGATCATGAAGAGGTTCTGGCCGGTTACGTAAAACCTGAGACTATTCAGCGTAGTTTTTTTGGTCAGCGTACCCGGTATCGTGTAACCTATGGTCAGGTTTTTCAGGCTAAAATAATTGCCGCTCTCTACAAACAGGTCAGAGGTGCGGTAGTTGTCATTTGTACGGTCGAGCGTCATTCTAGGAATGGTGTTGCTTGTTCCCGGTCCTGTCCATCTGTTCAGTGTTTCGGCATATAAATTAAATGAGTACGTAGGGTCAATTCCCTGCATCCGGTCGGCATTGTACAGGCTCACTCCAAATGTGCCGGTAAAATTAGCAGCCAGGTCGAAGCCTTTGTACGCCAGGGTAGTCTGGAAACCAACTGTAGCCTTCGGGTTGGGATTTCCTAAGTTAGTACGGTCCTTCCCGTCGATCAGGCCGTCACCATTGATATCCTGGAAGCGTACATCACCAGGTTTTATGCCTGATTTACGCGAATCATTTGCCAGTGCGGGGTCGCTGTCAATCTCTGCCTGTGTCTGGTACAGGCCATTGGTTTTCCATCCGTAGAACGAAGCGATAGGCTGTCCTTCATAAGTTCTCGATATTTCCTGGCTTGATCGGCCATACACTACAGAACCGATAAATGCATTGGGGCCGTACAATTTGGTCACCTTATTGCTGATGAACGACGCATTACCGCCAAAAGAGTATTTCAGTTCGTTACCGCCATTGTAATTGATCTCTACCTCAACACCATGATTGTTCATGTTCGCAATATTCTGGTCAGGCGCCACCAGCAAGCCGGCGGTACCTACCTGAACAGCTGGAATCAGCATGTCATTTGTATTCTTATCGAAGTATGTAAAGCTGGTATTCAGCTTGTTCTTCAGGAAGCCTGCTTCCAGACTTATGTTTGTCATTGCTGCCCTTTCCCAGGTGATGTTTGGATTGGCGGTTTTTGTAATTGCAGCACCATTGGCACCGGCACCTCCGAAGGTATACCCGTTGGTACCGTATTGGTTACCCACCACTACAGAGCTGATATACTGGAAGGGTGCCACGTTCTGGTTACCCAGTTCGCCCCATCCACCGGTCAGTTTTAAATTGCTGATCCAGGTAATATCTTTCATGAAGGCCTCATTGGAGATTCTCCATCCGACTGAGAAGGCCGGGAAATAACCCCATTGGTGGCCTGGTGCGAACCTTGAGGAACCATCGGCCCTGAAGGTCAGCGTGGCGAGGAACCTGCCGTCATAATCATAAAACGCACGACCGAAGACCGACTGCAGGCCTGTTGGGTCATCAGCAGTACCCGTAGCGGCCAGCAGGTTGTTACCCTGGCTCAGTACGCGCTGAGCGGTCGTTACATTGTCATACCCGATCCTGGCCGCAGAGAAATTACTTCCCCTGAAGTTTTGTGCAGAGTAACCACCTGTAAACGTGATATGGCTCTTTTTAATCGTTTTATCATAGGTCAGGAACAAGTCCAGCAAGTTTGAATAAGTTTCTGTTTCTGACTGCGTTAACTGAGAATTTGTAGTCTGCCGGGCCTGGTTCACATCCAGTATATTGAACTGGTAACCGCGGCCGATGGTTCCGTCAAAACCGTAATTGGCACGGAATTTCAGGTCCTTATAGATTGGTATTTCCGCAAAAACATTTGCAATGGCCCTGTACTTTCGGCTGTAGGCGTCGTTTTCCTGGATAGTTGCGTAAGGGTTATTGATATCTCCCAGCTGGTTGGCAAAAGCTTTTGAGGTACCAAAAGTACCATCATCATTCACTGCCGGAATTGCCGGATTAAAGCGAAGTGCAGAAAACAACAGACCTGTCTGCGAGCTGTAATTATCAAATGAATTGCTCTCACCGTAAGTCAGCTGTAAGTTCTGCCCTACTTTGATCCATGGTTTCAGCTTATGCTCAGAATTGATACGGGTACTGAAACGTTTAAAATAAGCTTTATCGATAATTCCTTTTTCATCATAATAGGAAGAAGAAAAATAATAGGTAGAAGCTTCATTTCCGCCCTGTATACTGATATCGGCATTGTTTACCTTACCTGTTTTCAGTATAGCTTTCTGCCAGTCGGTTCTTTGTGTGGAATAATAAGGGTCATTCCATGGAGCTTCGATCGCCACATTGTCATTTGTATACCTTTCTCTTTTCAACGTGTACAGATCAGGTGCTGTCAGCAGATCTATATATTTGGTGGTATTGGAAATACCCGTGTAAGCATTGATGGTTGTGGTCAGTTTCTGACTGTAGGTTCCCCTCTTTGTGGTTACCAGAACAACACCATTGGCAGCTCTTGTACCATAGATCGCGCTGGACGACGCGTCTTTCAGGATTTCCACAGAGGCGATATCATTCGGGTTCACATCACTTAACGCATCCGGGTTACTTGAGGGAACCCCATCAATCACCACCAGCGGGTTTGCATCATTGATCGTACCTGTACCGCGGATCCTGATACTGGATGCTGCACCGGGCGAACCGTCGTTACGAACAATGTTCACCCCGCTTGCCCTTCCATCCAGTGCCTGTGTTACGGAGCTTACCGGCAAGTTCTGGATATCACTTCCTTTCACACTGGCAATAGAGCCGGTAACATCAACTTTCTTTGTTGTTCCGTAACCAACTACTACCACCTCATTCAGGTTGGCGTTGGTTTCTACCATCGTGATCGTCAGGTTGGTTTGTCCGCCGATCTGCACGATTTGTTTTTCATAACCAATGTAACTGATTTCCAGCACGCCGTTATCCGGTGCCTTGATAGAGAACTCTCCGGTGGCATTGGTTGTTGCCCCGATATTGGTTCCCTGAAGTTTCACGCTTACGCCAATGAGCGTTTCTCCCTTTTTGTCTACCACCTTACCTTTTACTGTAATCTGGGCATTCTGGCCATCAGGGTCATAAAATACCACCACATGGTCATCAGCGATCTTATAGGGAAGTTTATTCACAATAATTGCCGCCAGGATTTCGTCAATACTGGCATCTTTCACCTGCAGGTTTACTTTACCCAGTTTTTTAATACTGGCATAATTGTAAAAGAACCGGTAATCACTTTCTTTTTGTATAATCGTCAGGATACTGCTTACCTCGGCCTGTTTCAGATTGAGTGAAAACTTCTGCTGAGAATAAACATGTGCAGATACCTGCAGACATGTAACCATTGCGAGTAAAAATGCTACTTTCATTAGCAAAATAAATTTTAAGACAGGCCGCGCATATAGCGCAGCAAATGCCTTCGTAATATTTTTCATGTGATTAAAATTGTTTCCCAAAGGTCATGAAGCCTGCATGGGCATACAGTATCACTATATGATTTGAATGCTCATGCACGTTTCAGTACCTTTGTTTAGAAAATTAAGGAATGGAGTAAGCCCTTTAAATACACTTACTCCTTAGAATTAGCCCGGATTTTTGAGGGGAAGAGTTGCAGCTCTTCCCTTGTTTGTGGGGAGCTTCAGGAATCTGATAAGTAGAGTTTTTTCATGGCTTTTATTTATGGTTAATTGGTGATTTGTTTGTTATTTGTGCGAAATATGAATAGTTTTTCCCGCAATCCTGAATTTAAATGGTGTGGTCATCTTCATAATTCCCAATGCATTATCCAGTGATTCCTTTTCGAGCACACCGCTAAGCTGTTCGGTTTTCAATGTCTGATCATCAAATATCATCTGAACATTATATTTTCTTTCCAACTGTTTGGCTACATCCTCAAAATTCTCATTGATAAATACCAATCTGTTGTTTAACCAGGCAGTTTCTTTGATGTCTTCAGGTTTTATATTTGGTAATTTTCTGAGCTGATATTCAATTTTAGCTTCTTTATTACCTACGAGATCCCCATCGCCGGAGGTTTCTTTCATTACAACCAGTTTCTCATTCGGCAATAGAATAATGTTTTTCTCCGGACGGTCTTTCAGCTCCACTTGTACTTTTCCCTTCAATAAGGTGGTCTCAATATTTTTATCATTGGGATAGGCTTTAACATTAAATACCGTACCCAATACCCTTATACTTAAATGTTCAGTAATCACCAGGAAAGGCTTATGATGATCTTTTGTCACTTCGAAAAAACCCTCCCCTGAAAGGCTGACCAGCCTTGTGTTGCCAGAAAATGATTGTGGATAGCTCAGCGTGCTTCCGGCATTCAGTTTCACCTTTGTTCCATCAGGCAACACCAATTCCCTGGTTTTGCCAAAAGGCACATGGACACTGAGCATTGAGGTGCCGGGAAGCGTTAGAACTGCAGAGCGCCTTGCGGAGTACTCATAAAGGCCGCTAAAACAGGCTATCAGTATAGCGGCAGCAGCAGTCCATTGCCAGTACCACGTAAATCCGGCCTTTACATGCTGTTTTTCAGCAGGATCGTTTCCTTCAGAAGGTGTAACAGTTCCTTCTGAAAAGCGTATGTTATCCCACAGTTTCGCCAAACCTGCATTCAGGTCTTTTTCCTTCAGTCTATATTTCGACCGTTCTACTTTCAGTGCATTTGCTACATTCTGCGTTTTTCTATATTCCGGAAACTGATCCAGAAAAGTCTCTAGTTCCAGCAATTCTTCATCAGTAGCAGATTTTCCCATACTTTTGGCCATAAGCTCAATAAATCTGGATTTTTCCATATTATAAATCTTTCTATCCCCTATAAGACACGCGAGAACTTCGATATTCCTAAGCAGATTTAAAATAAACCGGAAATAAGATTAAGATTTAAAGAAAGAGGACAGAACGCCGAAAATGACCTTCAGAAATGACAATAGAATCGGCAGAATACCCTGTCTTAAGAATGGATATGAGCTAAAAGCCAAAAAGAGCATAAAAAATAAAACAATCAGCTATTATTTAAGGCAAAATCCAGTTTTTTCAACGCAATTGCAAGCTGGGCAAAAACTGTTTTATTGGAAAGGCCCAGAATGGATGCCACCTCATTACAGGAAAGATCATCTTCTTTGACCATCTTGAAAATGAGCTTACACCTGTCTGGCAATTCATTCACTGCTTTTAATACATGATTGGATAACTCTTTAGAGATCAGTAGTTGTGAAGGATCTACCGACAAATGAAAATAATAGGCATCAATTAATTTCTGTTCATTATTTTTTTTTGACGATACACTCCGCAAATGGTTCAGGCATGTGTTTTTGATCGATGTATACAGATAAACCTGTGTATTTCTGATTTCGCCAAGATTTTTGCGCCCAGTCCACAGCTTTATCAATACATCGTTCACAATTTCTTCTGCCGCCTCCCCGTCCTCTACAAAGGAACAGGCAAATTGATACAGCTTATATATATACTGTTTATACAATTCATTAAAGGCAGATTCGTCTTCGTCAACATGAATACGCCTGATCAGGTCTTGTATACTCAAATCTTTTTGATGATTAATATCAATCAATAATATTAAAAAAAATCGTTTTTATCCGGAAAAAATGAAAATGAAATTTTTGGGAACTACGCAGAAATAGTCCGTACCCAGGAAAGATTATAATAGAAGGGAATCCATTGGAAAACGGGATCAACTTCCTTCAACTTATCAAAATATAATAAAAGTTGGTCATCATTAAGATCGTCACTAATCATTGCGATATAATTATCAGGTCTCACCAGCAAATAAAGCGTTGTTTTTAACCCTAATAATTCCCATTCCGCGGATAAGGGCAGGTGCAGCACCTTAATAACGGCTTCCAGTTGCGGAGGAACCAATGGTGGCAGAACCGGATGATCCTGCACCATTCTGGTCTGGTCTTCAACAATTACCAGATGAAATTTTGCTTCGGTTAGCAAATGATAACAGCTTTGCGTCAGGTCATTTCCCCAAACCATTATATAGGGGAACCTGTCTCCCGCTTTGAACTGGAGTTTCTGATGGCTATCATGAAAAGACAAGGGGCTGTCCCTGTAGTTGTACCAGATCTGAGATGCCTTCTTAAAACTCCCTGAGCCTCCAAAGCCTCCTTTTTTCGCCATACGTTTCATCACCAAAGGAGGCAAATGCAAACGCAGCCAGGAAATCACCGGGTTTCTGCTTGTCAGCAATGCATAAATGCGGTGCGAGTATTTTAGCAGCCATTGGGCAAAGGGATATCTTTCTGTATGGTAGCTATCCAGCAAGCGTTCACCTGCATGCCCCCGCAGCACCAGGGCCATTTTCCAGGCCAGGTTATAGGCCTCCTGCAAGCCGGTATTCATCCCCATTCCCCCTGCCGGACTATGCACATGCGCTGCATCTCCTGCCAGAAAACAGTTACCCACGCGAAGCTGGTCCACGCAGCGGTTATTCAACTGATAGACCGTGTACCAGTTCACTTGCTCCACTTCCAGCGGAATCTGAATGGTTGACCTGATCATCCTTTCCAGATCGGAAAAAGGGACGTCCTTCCTTCCCGTAAACTGGGCAGGCAACACACCTGAAATACGGTAACGATGGCCGCCATACATCGGGAAAAATGAAAATAAATTTTTTCTGGATACAGTAGAAACCAGTTTATTATAGGGTTGATCCCAGGTCACCCGGGCATCTGCCACGAAATAATTATCCCTGTATGTTTTGCCTTTAAACCCGCATTGCAGATACCGCCTCACACTACTCCTGCCGCCATCACATGCGATCAGGTATTTTGCCCTTACTGATACTTCTTCTCCGCCGGGGTTCCTGTCCAGCCGGGCTATCACGCCAAGCTTGTCCTGTTCAAGGCTAACAAAGCTGGTATTCCAAAATACCTCTTTGCCATGCTGCCTGATGGTATCATAAAGAATATTTTCATTGGCCGACTGTTCCAGGGTGAATGTATAGGGAAAATCTGTAAGGCCCCTGCCTGCTTCATCTACAGACAGATCAACGATGTTCTCGCCATCTATAAAAAGGCGGATATCTTTAAACATCAGCCCTTTCCTGAAAACGACATCTTCAAGTCCCATCTGTTGGTAGATCTCAAGACTCCTTGCTGTCATCACCATAGCCCTCGATTCTTCTGAAGGATCGGCTTTATGATCAAAGATCATAAAGCCGATTCCAAAGCGGGCAAGCTGACTTGCGGCCATTAATCCGGTTGGCCATGCACCGATAATGATCACTTCCGTTTCCAGTATATTTTTCAAATGATAAAATTTGCTTGTTATGCTATAATGATATTAACGGAATAATTACACATACAATATCAATGCAAACAAAAACTACAAAAACAGATCGTCATAATTAATTAAGGAGCAGATGAGGCATGCACGGGGACATGGCAAAACCAAAAAAGTTTTCCACCTATAACAGAATATTAAAAATTTTATTTATACTTGTTTTATGGGCAACGTTAATTCACTCTTATACCAGATCGGTTATCAGCTAGGACACATGGTTATCTACCTGTCGCCTACCATTATTACAATCTCATTGATCGCCGTACTTTTACGAAGTTTTAACCGCAAATAATTCCAGCTTAAAAAGCAGCGAATCAACCACGCTTAATTATCCTTTCTCGAGGTAAATGAATTGATTGTATCTGTTTTCCATTTCAGATACCCTAAACGGTCACAGTGTTTGGCAACTTCAGTTTCAGTACCTGCCGGAGCATCGTTCACAATCCTCCATCTGATATTATATTTGCTGTTATAGCTGATATAGATCACCACATCACCATATAGCGGTTCCATCACTTCAAGAGGTTTCAATTCTGAAGTTTGCAATTCTTTGGCTAAACGCTCCAGCCTTTTATTCATCAATGTTGCCAGGGCAGCACCAGGATTGCTTGCCGGATCTATAATAGGGACTACGGTTACGTTCATAAATTATAACAGATTCTTTCAGTGTATCACAAAGCAATATTACTATTAATATTAGTAAATATAAAATATATTACTATTTAAATTGACATCAGAAAGTAAAGCTTGTGTTATGATAAGGTTAATGATTCAGGACACGAAAATAAAAAACGTCTCTACAAAATATGGCCATTCCGATAAGTTGTTAAACTTCCAAAATCATTAAATTGTAGGATACCATTTTTCACATGGAATCATGTCTAAATCAATTTAAACCCTATTTGGATCTTCAGTTGACCCTAACGGGAACCCAGTGGGAAGAAATGAAACACCTATTCGAACAAGTTTCATTAAAGAAAGAGCGTCAGTTGACAGGTAAAACCGGGGACTTGTTTTATGTCGTCTCAGGTTTTCTGATTGAAAATCAGAACTTAGGATTGAAGCACTTTACCATGGTCAGGTTCTTTCAGCAGCATGAGCTGTTCACCTTCCCGAAAAAGATCATGGAAGGCGAAATCATCGCCACCGAAAATACGGTACTGCTGAAGATGAGTGTAAAAAAGATATCCGCGTTGCAAAACACCTCCGCTGCATTTTGCGACTTATGGAAAATCGTAAAAAAAGAAGCAGCAGGAAAATATTACAAAAGACTGGAATTCCTTCAGGGGTTCAAACATCAGCGTTTTGATCACTTCCAAAAGCAGTTTCCAGCGGCGGCGGCCTCCATCAGGAACATAGACCTTTGCACTTATCTGGATATCAATAAAACTTATTTCAGCACGATAAGAAAGCCAAAGAAAACAAAGATTAAATAGGTTTGGACTGTATTTCACGAGATCAACTCCATGTGAAATCCAAATAAAAATATTTGGATTTCCGAAGCTTCCTGATTGGAATTCAGAATTCATTTTTTCCATTATCTGAACTCCGATCTTCGGAATTCCGATCAAATTTTCAAGTCCTGTCAGGTAAATTTATACTATAGATCACCGATAAATTAACCTCTCAGCAGAACAGAAATGGAAGCCATTTTAACATCTGATTATGAAAACCTGACAAGAATACGTCCTGTCAGGTTAGGAAAATACTACGTTCCCATCCAGCTTCTGAAAACATCTTCCAAGGGAGATGTGTACGGGGCCGTTTCACTCAGGAATTTCTCTTTCAGCCGATGTATCATCAAACATGGTAATCCGGGTGCACTGCTTGATCAGTACAACCGGGATATGAAAGATCGACTGCTGTGGCAAAAATCAGTTTTAGAAGATCTTCATGAAAGTGTAGTTACGCCCGGTTACATTGATTATTTCGAGGCGAAAGGACGCAGCTATCTGGTGATCGAATATGCAGATGGAACAACGCTGTTTGATGTAGTTAAGAATAGCTATCAGGATAAAACATGGAGGACTCTCCCGCTAAAAGCGAAAAGAACGTTGTTGAATTTATTTATAGCAAGCTTAGCCCTTGTTGATAGCGTTCACCACAAAGGATATGTACACCGGGATATTACTGATAGTAATTTTATGCTGTTGAAGGACGGAAGGCTTTGTATCCTTGATTTTGAATTATCATACGCAGTTGAAAAAAAGACACTTGAACATCCTTTCCTCCTCGGTACGTTTGGGTATGTAGCACCTGAGCAACTGAAACAGGCGAAGCCGGATTATAAGGAAGACATCTACTCCCTTGGTGCTTTATTATGCTTTTTACTGAGTAACACCCCTCCTGTCAAATTCGTCAGCAGCAACTTAAATCAGGTGCAGCAAAAACTATTGAAGATCACGCTCAGCCATTCCCTAACTAAGGTGATCATAGATTGCTTATCTGCAAAGCGATCTCAACGACCATCAATCTCAATTTTAAAAACAGTAGTATCAAAATACTTAAATCAACTCAAATGATATGAAAACCAAACAATGGATTACAGAAATTATCATCTTTCTGCTGGCTGCATTATTCTTATATACTGCGGTAGATAAATTATTGGATTTTAAACAGTTTATCCAACAGATCAATAACCAGCCATTTAACAATAACCTCACTCCTGTTCTGGTACATGTGCTGCCGGCATCGGAGATCCTGTTGACTATGCTATTACTCTGGCCTAAAACCAGCTTAGCTGGTTTATATGGAGCCGCGGGTTTGCTCACTGTATTTACCACCTACATCGCACTGGTCACATTCAATTTTTACGACCGTGTGCCCTGCGGGTGTGCAACAGCATTTGAACACCTCAGCTGGCCGGTGCATCTGGTTATAAACAGTAGCTTTTTGATATTGTCCGTAACTGGCATTTGCCTCCAGCAATCCCGGAGGTTGAAGACACCCTAATGCGCATGGGACAGGGCAATCCCGAACCCTGATTACAAATGAGGGATTATTTAATATTATAGAAAAATGTTAGTACAGACAACAAATCTCTTACAAAGAGTCCGTGTGATCACGATCGCACTGGTAACAATAATTGGTTTTGGCACGATGGCCATGAAACCCGCAGCAGCACCACACAATTTCACATATGGAGTTGCAGAAACCGCCGGTGGATTGAATTGGCAAATCCGATCAGATGCAACTGGCCAAATAAAGGGTCTGGATTACATTTGTGAAGGAGAAGCAAATAGGACCTGCATAATTTTTTCAAATGCGACATTGAATCCTGGGGATTTGGTTCCAAAGGATCCGGCGTTAATAGCGAGTCCGGGAAGATTTGAGCGACCTTAATATTCTATTTGATTGTTACAGTAAGGGGCCAATTTGTGGCCCCTTACTATTATTGAATGTTTTTTAATGCATTATCTATTTCTTTAATGAGTTCATTCTCATGTCTTAGTCCAGTGCCAGAAAATTTAATAATATTACCCAGATGATCAATCAGCATTGGAGAAGGATAACCGGTAATATTATAATATTTAATCATATCGTTTTCAAAACCGTCACCATTCGTGTATAGGTTTACGGCTTTGGGAGACGTATATTCCCCACTTTTCACGCTACTTATCCATTGCTCTTTTTTCTTATCCGCGCATATGGTTATAAATACCACCTTCGGATTTCGCTTATAAACATTTTCTACTGAATCCAATACCCCCTGATAATAATGTTTACAATGCACACAACCAGTAAACCAAAAATCTATGAAAACAACTTTTCCTTTAAAATCCCGCAAAGTCACCGTTTTTCCATTTACATCCCTTAACGAAAAATTATACGCTTTATATCCGGCGGAATGCCTGTCAAATTCTTTGATTCTGGTTAAACAATAAGGGTCCTTCACATTTAGGATTGCATCATTTAAAATCTCCTGATATTTATCATTTATTGTCTTCCAATAACGCATAAAATATGACATTAATATTTTATCCTTAAAACGACCATTATTTAAATCCTTCACATATGGATATAATGCTGAAGCACCCAACTGACCTGTACTCATCATGCTTTCACAACTTAATTTTGCAAGTATAAATTCAGCATACACTTTTGAGTCATACAATACGCTGTCAGGTATATCTTTTGCAAAGTCAAATTTAAAAATATCAGCAAGGTTTTTCTCATATTTTTTAAGACCAACGGTATCTTTATTATATACCAGCTTCACTAAATGAAAACCTAATATATCCATGATCTGGCTCCCTAACTTTCCCACAACATCAGCGTTCAGCAGATGATAAGAATAAGCCGACATTTCAGGCTGATATCTTTCAATTAACTTGCGCATAAGATATAAAGATCTTAAATCCCTGGATATAATTCTCTCGGTAGCGTCAGCAAAATTCACTTCCGGCCATTCCTTGCTAGTAGGTAGATATACTTGTTTATAGCCGTTCTGGCAGCTATACTTAGCAGAACCAATACCGGAAAAATCCAGCCGGTAATTAACCGGATAATCAGCCTTCTTCACAAGGATTCTGATTTGGTCACCCGGTTCGAAAAAATATCGTTCTACCATGGGTAAATCATTCATACCCTGTGTAAACATAATTGAAAAGTACAATGGTTTTTTCTGATCTTTCAGCTCAAAAACAAAAGAACCTGCTTTTGCAGACTTAGCCGGAACCCGTACCTGTCCTACCTTGGACGCATCATATTCATTTACGCCTTTCTCGTAGACGATCATAAACGGTTTATCTTTAATTAACGAATCCAGGTCTACCTGGATGGTTACATTTTTTTTATCTGCTAATATCTCCTTAGCCATTGTAACTTGTGTACTTAAATTAATCAGGATCATTATTATGACCGCATTTATTACATGTTTCATCATTATGTTATTTATTATCTGATATTTTGTTGAATTTTATTTGCCCTGATCTCATCGTCTGGAATAGGGAGCGTATATCTTGGATTGTTCGGAGGAAGCTGATAGCGCTGTCCGTCTACCATCCGTGTTAGCGTTTTTGCAAACCTTACATCCTGATTTAACCTTCTTAAATCAGACCATCTCAGGTTTCTGAACAGACATTCCTTTCTTCTTTCCAGCAATATCAAACTCAGGACATCACTAACAGAACCAGTCGAATAGGGCACATATTCGCCGGTTTTGAAACGTTTTAAAAGCAATGTATTCAGTGCATCTAAAGCAATTGCATCATGCCCCAACCTGGCCTCGCACTCTGCTTTGATCAGATATACTTCGTCCGTTGCCAGACCGTCGAACCCAGCGAGCACCGCATTGTAAAAACCTTTAAATACCACGGTTTTTGCAACGGGATCAACAGTAAAGAATAGGGTTTTTCTTAAATCATCAGCTGCATACAACTGATAAAAATCCTGCCCTATCTGCCAGCTTCTGGTAGAGTAAGATATCTGTACAGCATTATAGATCACCTCATCTATCAGCGGACTAAATGGAGCTCTAACGGTTGCGTTCAGCGTATTGTAGTCTACAAGCTGGTTATCATACAGCAAGCAACGATCGGCATTCAGCACTGCCCTATCATAGTTTTGCATCGTCAGGCAAACCCTTGCCAGCAAAGCATAAGCAGCGGGTTTACCCGGCTTACTCCGGTCGGTCTTTGAAACACCATCAGGCAACAGCGGTATCGCCTGTTCCAGATCTTTTACAATTTGCTGAAAAGTAGTTTCAACGGTTGCCCGGGGAGTTTTTTCCTGAAGATCAGTGTTTAGCCTGAGCGGAATACCAAGATCGTTATTAGCAGATGCGGGCCGGTATGGCTGACCAAATATTTCCTGCAGATCATAAAATGCATGTGCCCTGCAAAACAACGCCCAGCCTTTTAAAACTTGAATATCTGTTGCGTTATGTTTGTTTTTTAGTTTATCTACGCCATCTAATACGAGATTGGCATAGTAAATCTTTTTATAAGGATTATTCCAGTTTAAAGAAGTAACACCCTCATTCAAATCTTTGCTCCAGTGATACGCATCCCTGACAAAAATCGGCTGACCTGCCCACAGTGCATCAGGCAGGTAGATATCGTCCGTCCCAATCTCAGCCAAAGCTGGCATATCCGTAAACATGATCTCATTCTCCAGCAAGGCCTGATAATCGGCCACACTATTCGGCACCGCCAAACTCTTATCCGGCACGGCGTCCAGATACTTAGCACAGCCCGTGACCAAAAACAAAACTATCAGGAACAGGATCAACAGGTATTCAGAAAGTAATAAGTTTTTCATAACGTTATTCATTTATAGATTTACAGATCAATTTTAAGCCCCAGTGCAGTATTCAGCGGCAGCGGATAAACGGACGCATCCGGATCGAGCCCCGCATGGTTTGCCCGCCAGATCACCCCCAGATTACTCACATAGCCATACACCTGGACGTTTTTAAAAGGCAAAGCCGGAAACTGCTTTTTAGATAAACTATAGGAAAGCTGCACATCCTGCAGCCTTACATGGTCGCCCTTTTCCACGAGCGCTCCCGAAGACAGGTAAAAACTATCCCTGTTTGCATTCGCGGGGTACACCATTGAAGGCACGTTTGTGCGGAGTTCATCACCCGGTTTCTGCCACCGCTTTGCAAAATCACTATGTCCTGTGCCGGAAGTACCACTAAAGAGGTTGCTGTAATTGACAGATTCCCGTCTGAAGTGATACCCGAGTTTATAGATCAGGTTCAGGGAAAGTGACCAGCCCCGGTAGGAAAAGCTGTTCATCAGGTTTCCGAATACCGGTGGTGATGAAGGGCCTTTATATTCCAGGTCATTCAGGTTCGTGCCTGTAACCATCTTCGCATAGTCCTTGCTTACTACACCATTCAGATAACCCAGCGGATCACCCGTTTGCCCGTCCAGACCCACCCATTTGTACGCATAGATGCCGCTCATATCCCTTCCAATTTTTGGCACAATGCCGGAAATATAATCCGCATTGCTTACAGGCGTCATCTTGTAATCTGTGATCCAGCTTTTCGTATAGGAGAACAATCCCATTGTGTTCCATTTAAACGCAGCGTCTATGACCAGCACCTGCAGGCTGAGGTCAAGCCCTTTGCCTTTGATAGCCGCAGTATTTCCCCTGAACGAAGTGTAACCACTGGTCGGGGCCAGCAATGCGTCGCCAATCAGGTCCTTTCCATTCTTGCGGTAATATTCAATACTTCCGGCAACGCGGTTATTTTTAAATCCAAAATCTGCTGCCAGGTTCAGCTGCCCGATCCGTTCCCATGTCAGATCCGGATTTGGCGGGTTCAGAACAGCTGAATAAATAGCCCCATAACGGTTTGTACTGGTTACCCGGGTAGTCAAAAAGGCAGTGATGTTCTTATCTATATTCCCGTTATAACCATAAGTGGCCCGGAACTTCAGCAGCGGCAGCAAGGCCGGGGAGTAGAACTTTTCCCTGCTGACTGTCCATCCTGTGCCCACAGAGTAAAGAGGGGCCCATTTTTGGTTCGTCTTTAAACCAAAAAGATTTGATCCATCGCTTCTGGCGGAGGCCGAGAGACTAAATCGCCCAAGATAGGTATAAGTACCATTTCCGAAGAAAGAAATCGTCCTGTTCGTTAAGCTGCCCAGGCCTAATCCCGACGGGATCACGGCAGAAGCGCCAGTGATATAATTGGGATAGGAATTAAAAAAATCTATCGGCAGGCTTGTTTCACGCAGGGAATCATAACCATAAAGATTATACCGTGAGGACCGTGTATTCAGCTCCCCTACTTCAGCGCCTGCCAGCAAATTCAGCTGGTGTTTTTCCTTCAAGTTGCTGTCAAAATTCAGCTGCCCCCTTAAATTCTGTGAATTGTACTTTCCGTTACTTACGTTCATGATCTCTCCCAGGGGAATAGGCCTTGTTACAGTTCCGGTAGTGGCATTGATCTGGGTATAAGAATTGATCAGGTTCCTGGTGAAAAAGGTATCCTGACTGTAATGGTTCTTCGAATCCGTTTCTCCGTTTCCGTAGCGGTATTTCAGTTCTGCATTCAAACCAGGGATGATCTTATACTTCAGCCCCAATGAAACCTGGTAATCCACTAAACCCATTGTATTATCGGCAAAGCCCAGTTCATCCAGCGGTTTATAGTCCCAGTTCAGTAAGTTTACATTTGCTTTTGTACCGGGGAAACCTGTACGGTACTTTGCTATTGGCAGCGCATTTCCGTTCCCGTCGGCCAGCATGGCATAAGGATAAAGCTGCCCGTTACCAAAGGAAGGGCTTACGGCATTGTTCTGCGTAGTGCTTTTTGCAAATAAGATCCCCGTGCTGATCTCCATTCTGCGGTTCAGCAGGCTGTAGGTGTTACTGGCATTCAGCGAGGCCCTGTCATATGTATTTCCGATGGCCTGCCCAAGGTTTTTATTGTATCCACCGGAAACATAGTACAGTTGTTTATCACTTCCCCCGCTGAGCGATAAAGCATATTGCTGGCTGATGCTCTCGCGGTAGAAGTATTTGAGCAGGTCGTCCCTTACATCATGCCGCGCGAGTTCGTTCAGCTGTACAGCGCTCCGGGCCTGGGTAATCGTCCCCGCACGTTCTTTGATCAGTATCTCCACCGCAGGAGTCAGCGCCGAATATCCATCGGCGATATAGCTATTGTACTTTCCCTTTTCAAACTGAAATTTCTCCGCGGCGATAAAATCTGAAGAAGATATTTTTCGTTCATCATACAGGTTTGGCTTACGGCCGATATTCACATTGCTGTTGAAGGAAACATGTACAGGCTGATTGTATTTCCCTTTCTTAGTGGTAATGACAATCACGCCGTTGCCCGCACGGGTACCCCATATAGATGCCGCAGCGGCATCTTTCAGAATGGTGACGTTCTCTACATCATTGGGATTGATATTGTTCAGGTCGCCTTCGTAGGGAAAGTTATCCAGTATGACCAGCGGCTGACTGTTGGCCCAGATGGTACTTTTACCCCTGATGGTTATTCCAAGGCTGTTCGTAGCGGTGGCATTGCCGAATAACAAACCACTTGATACGCCTTTCAGTCGGCCGATCACATCCGTGGATACGCTTCTGTTAAATAGCGCACTTTCTATCACACTGAAGGAACCTGTGGCACGTTCCCGGGGAAGGGTCTGGAAACCTGTGGAAACCGTGACCTCACTCAGTATACCTGTATTTGGCTGAAGAATAATCTTAAACGGCCCCCGGCTATAAATACTGTATGGAATTTCCAGGGTTTTATAACCTACATAACTAACTAGCAGGATTCCCCCATGTGATTTTACCGCCAGGCTGAATGCTCCGCTTTCATTGGTCTGCACCGTGGATAGCTGATCAGCCGTCTTCACGGTAGCACCTTTTAAGGCTTCCCCATCCAATGCCGACTGCACTGTGCCCCTGAGGCGCTGTCCGGACTGAGCTATTGCCCTGGGGTTTACGCAGGAGTTGATCATGAGAATAAACAGGGTGATCATCCCTAATTGAGTTCGAAAATTTGGACATAACAATCCCATTAAGCTATTTTTCGCTTTCATTTTTTTATTTAATAAGTATTATTTTTAAATGTTACGAGGCTATCATAAGCCTTTTTCTGTATTTTGAGGCGATGAGATCATGACGGCTGTTTTATTGTTATTGGGAAGTAGAATTTTACTATAGGCGAAGTGATTGAGGTGAAAAAACAAAGCGGCCGGGCTAAACCATTAACCAACCTAAATTAACAGCCGCTTTGCGAGTTTCAATCGGGTGGTTTCGGAATTTGGTCCACTGAATGGACTTTAAGGTTTGACATAGTTGCAGGGTTTATAAATTGGTTTACCAGAAAATTTTGGGCATAATGGGCATGGTACGAGCCTACCAGGTCGTTTCCGTAATTATTAATAAAATAAGACTTGTAGTCTATCCGTTAGTCAGATGGATAAACAACCAGTTCGATAGTAAAGGTTAAAATCAGATTCATAGCTCATTTGTTTAGAGCACAGGGTAGGGAATCTCAGAAAAGCATCCTATAAAAATAGCGATGAACTCATCCTGTACGCTAGGAAGCCTGTAGGAGGGCCATAGTGCATACAAGAGAGCCCATCGCTATCGGCGAAGATAGTGAATGGGCATCAACTCTTGCATCTTGCACTAAAGAAAGTTCCTACATTTTCCTAGCAAGATTCAAACCCAGATGCCTGGATAGTTATCTAAATATGTTATTTTTTTCCTCTGTAATTACATAAGTGTTCTAATTCAACAGCTAATGTCGGAATAAGGTTTCAATAAAACAAATTAAATGTATATGAATCGATAGACATGTTCAATTCATTCCTTAGAACATGGCTAAAGAAATAAAAATTTTCCCTGTTGAGCAATATATTATAGATCAGGTTAGGAAAATCAGAAAAGCTCTTGGAATTACTGCAGATCAATTATCAAAAGCAGTAAGTCTATCTGATAGTATTGGGCTAGTCGGCAATATTGAAAGTTCAGCAATGGCAGCAACCTATACTGATCACAATCTGAACATTATAGCAAAAGTATTTACCGAACAGGCAAAGAAGCTCAAAGGTAAAGGTGTAAAAAAGGATTATACGGTTTACGACTTTTATCCCAAAGTCCCTCTGAATGACACTCCTATCATTAAAACAAATGTTAAAGACGGTAGAGCTGAAGGTCCTACAAAATCACTTTATAAAGTCATTGGCACAGACTTCCTTGACGAGGCCAGAAGCGCAAGACAGATTACAGATTTTTCAAATGGACTTGACAATACGGACCGGAAGCCTTCGAGTTTTACATCACCACTTTTTCTTGCAACTGATAAAGGTGTCCTTGAACGTATAGAGTTAAAAGAAGGAAATGTATTGTACAGAAAACCAAAAAAGGATTAACTTAGCAGATATACTGATTCAAATTTACAATTTTGTTATATGACAGAAAAGGACCCTTTCGTTCCTGTATCATCTATTGAGTTTGATAAAGTTTACAGGGTAAGGGATAAACGCATCCTGTTAGGCATTAGTGATCGTGATCTTTCATTCCTTCTAGGATACAGGGCAACATATGTTCGTGATGTTGAAGACCCTGATGACACACTACGGTATACTCCAAAAGACACGAATTACTTACTTAGTATTTTTGACTGCAAACTGTCCGAAATTATGACTGATAAGATTCCGGAACCATTTTATCGGATCGATGTGGAGAAATTTACAAATGAAAATGGCATCGGCTATAAAATTTACAGGGAAATCGAATCAAAAGAACGCATTCTCTTACAATATCTTAGCCCGCTTATTAAAAAAAAACAAAAGGGATTACCTAATAATGAGATTAGCATTTATATCAGCAATTTGTTTATCGATGGCTTTTTTGATGAGCCTAAAACTGCTCTTGATGTATTCGCGCAATGCATCAAAAAATTTGGCGCGGAGGTAGCCTCCTATTTGGTCATAGATGCCATCGGAAAACATACAGGCAAAAGAAAGGCTCCCAGACTTCTTCAAAGAAAAAATCAAGCTGCAAGAACGGTTTATTTTAAAGAATTTTAATGCTCCTTTTTATTTGTAAAGGTAAATGAAGTTTTATCAGCAAGGCAGGAATTTGGTGATCAGCTAAAAAAATACAGAAATTCTGCAGGCGTATCTCAGGCAGGCCTTGCTAAGGCCATGATGAATCAACAGCTATATATCGGCAAAATTGAAAGAGGAGAAATTGGGATTGGAATTGATAAAATGAAAGAAATAAGCAGTTGCTTCGGGGTAAAATATTATGAATTCGCTAATCCTAATTTTCCGCTTATCCCAAGGCCATAATACCAGGGCGTTTTAACCACCTTTATTTCACGGATGGTTCAGGACGAATTTTAATATAAACAAGTCCTATCCCAAATATCACATGGATACATTTTTCATCGGCTTTTATGGTAAGCCTGAAAAACGTTAGAATCACAGCAATCATTAGCGCCATCAAGCTAATAAATGCTCCCAAAGGAAGATGGCTTGTTCCAAAACGTAAAAAAGAATCTGTGATCTGAATGGATATCAGTAAAAATAACCCTATCATTATCCATCCTGTCTGCGAGTTCTTACACTGTATAATCATATCACTAACGCTTACTAAATAGTTAACATATTTTATTTTCTTACAAAGAAAGCATTTATAACATCTCTAACTTACTACCCTAAAAGTTAAATTTATCCTTTCCTTCACTGGCTTTACAGATTTTGCAATGCGATGCTCCCAAAGTGCCTGTAAGTTACCTTTCATAATCAGGAGAGACCCGTTTTCAAGTTTCACGGAATACTTTAAACTGTGATCATCCTTATTGCGGATATCAAAATTTCTGACCTGTCCAAAACTTAACGACGCAATTGTCGGGTGGGTTCCCAAAGCTTTTTCTCCATCGCTATGCCAGGCCACAGAGTCATTTCCATCCCTGTAATAATTTAGCAGGACGCTGTTAAATTGTATTCCGGCAATACTTTCAACCTTCTCTCTGATCATCAGCAGTTCAGATGTCCATGGATTCGGCGCTGTTTTATTCAACGCCGTATAGTCAACTGTTTCAGGATCTGCATACCATGCGGTAAGCCTTGGCGTAACCACCTCCTTATCATACATCTTTACCACCTTTTGCTCCCAGGGTGATTCCCGGATAAACTTGCGGAGTAGTAACTCACTTTGGTCCGGGCTGAACAAGGCGGGCAGGTAATCCAGTAAGTCTTCTGGCAGTCCGGGTGTTTGCCCCCGCTCAGGAAAAAAGCTCAGTTGTTCCATTAAAATATATTTTTATACCGAAATATCTTCCTTGTCTATAAAGGATCCCAGTTCTTCTACGTAATCTGAAAGGGCCTCGTTATCCGAATGCCATTTGCCATTTACTTTTTTAATCACCCCTACTTCAAATCCATCCCAATGAATCAAATAATGGTTTGATAAACAGAGCATAGGGTATATTTTGATCTGACGGTATTCGCCCTGGATTTCACCAGTAAATTCATAATTTTCCATAGTATACTTGGTTAGCTATAGGATAACAATTTTCTTTCGGTTTTGATTTAACAGCCTGGAAATCTGTCAGTATCAGAGATGTTCGCTATAAATAACCGTAATATTTTTGGCCGTCATCTTCCCTTTCGAATTGAACTCAATTGTAAAAATATATCGTTTCACGTCGTTCTCTATCAACCATCTTCTTAAAGGTACCTGAATATGATCCAGAAATGTATTTACATAACTGCGGTAGTTACAGAAGATAAATTTCAGCATATAATCCTCGTGCAGTAGTTCCAGATTGAAATGCA
This sequence comes from Pedobacter hartonius, assembly GCF_900107535.1. GTDB lineage: Bacteria > Bacteroidota > Bacteroidia > Sphingobacteriales > Sphingobacteriaceae > Pedobacter > Pedobacter hartonius. Next base: position 75,023 of record NZ_FNRA01000009.1, read on the forward strand.
CACTGCCCTCCATATAATATACGAAGCGCGATTGCGGAGGTATATACTCAATTATTCTGGTATGCTGCACCCACTCATCCAGAATGGATATCAAACTTTTCTGCTGGTCACGTGTTAAATCCATAACTCAAAATTATACTAATATTTTTAGCAAAACAAAAAATGTTGAAAACTCTTTCGTCAGTGAAATCTCCCCTATTTATTAAATAAAAATCATGAATGTGACATGATTAAATAATTATTAAACACAGGAAATAATTATTTTAACCATTACAGGCTCCATTTAACAACTGAAAAAACAATAAATAAACAGATGAAACCTTTCAACTTTTGTTTGGTTATAAATATCGAAAACCAAGAATTAACACGTTAAATCAAGCAATGACAGAATCAGATACTATGAAAGAAGAAAATAAAATCACACGGCGCAAGGTTATAGGCGGAATAAGTGCCGGGCTGGCCGCAGTAGCAGTTTCACCGGCCTTTGCAATGAATGGAATTCCAAACTCGGCATCTTCAGCTGTATCAAAGCTGGAAGATCCCGTTGCAAAATATCCTAAACCGCCTTTTAACAGCCAATCACAAGCCTGGCCCGGTCTAGCCGGCAAAATGGATCCTCTTCCAGATCATGGCGAAAAGAGCTACAAAGGATCCGGTCGTTTAAAAGGTAGAAAAGCATTGATCACCGGTGGCGATTCAGGTATGGGACGTGCAGCGGCGATAGCCTACGCCCGTGAAGGCGCAGATGTAGCCATTAATTATCTTCCTGCTGAAGAAGCAGACGCACGTGATGTTATTGCGCTGATCAAGGCAGAAGGCAGAAAAGCAATTGCTATTCCCGGAGATCTCCGGGAAGAAGCATTTTGTCAGCGCCTGGTAGCCGAAGCTGTAAAAGGACTTGGGGGCTTAGATATCCTGGTTAGCAATGCCGGCCGGCAGCAGGCTAAGCCATCAATCCTGGATATTACAACTGAAGAATTCGATGCAACAATGAAAACCAACATCTATGCACCCTTTTGGATCATCAAAGCTGCGCTACCCCATTTACAACCGGGGTCTGCAATTATCGGCACAACATCGGAGCAGGCATATGATCCATCTCCCGACCTGTATGATTATGCGCAAACAAAGGCCGCTACAATGAATTTTGTGAAGTCTCTCGCCAAACAGCTCGGATCAAAGGGAATCCGGGTAAACGGTGTGGCACCCGGTCCAATCTGGACGCCCCTGCAGGTAAGCGGAGGCGCAAGCCAGGAGAAATTGGTAAAGTTTGGCGGCGCAACTCCTATGGGCCGGCCCGGGCAACCGGCAGAACTCGCTTCTATTTATGTTCAACTTGCTGCAAATGACGCAAGTTATACCACCGGACAGATATATGGCGCCGCCGGCGGCGGTGGACAACCTTAACTATCCGTTTTATCCTTCAGCCTGATTCCGGGACCAGGCTGAAGGATTTTACTGATAATGCGCTTCGTATCTAACTAACAAAAATATAAAGAAGATCAGGATTCATATGAACACATAAAATCACCTTCAGAGATTCATTGACGCGCAAAAAAGGGACTATAATACCGCCCTGTCAGAAATCAGAGATGGCAGAAAGCAAAGTCATTGGATGTGGTACATCTTTCCTCAAATTCAGGGTCTCGGCAGTACTGAAACCTCCAGCTTTTACGCAATTAAAGACCTGAAGGAGGCACAGGAATTCTTAACCCACCCAACTTTGGGAAACAGACTGATACATATTTCTGAAGAATTGCTCCGGTTAGAAAGTAACGATGCACATCAGATCTTCGGCAGCCCGGATGATCTGAAGTTAAAATCATCTATGACACTTTTTTCTTCAGCCCACGGGGCTGATCCGGTTTTTAACCTGGTCCTGAAAAAATTTTTCAATGCAAGCAGGGATGGTAAAACACTGAAAATTATTGATCCCGAGTAGACTCCTAATAATCTCCGCAATTCATACAAAAATCCCATTCCCCACAAAACATTAAACCACTTTGGAATGTTTACGTATAACTAATAATAATATTAGTATATTCCCATATCATAATACTATCAACCTGACAAAATTTAATGCCTTTGACTTCAAGCAATATAGTGTATTGACTAAAAGCATCTTGTCAGTCGTCAACCTAATATAACCAATAATGAAATCATATCCCATCATCCACCAGCTGCTGGAACTCGTTGAAGAATTTGAAAAAGAGCATAATCAAAAAGACCGGCTTACGCTTGAGCAATTTACAGGTTTCCTCAACAATAGGATCACCACTAAAAATACAATAGTCCATACGCCCGATGTCAGGCTCGGACAAAATGAGATTGAAACACAAAAACAAGCCTATCAGCTGGATAACAATATCGGCAGGCTTTTCGTATACATGAGTCGTTATGCAAAATCATATATCAAAAAAGCACTGGACGGAACGGCTTTACATACCGCTGAAGACTTTACCTGCCTGGCTATATTATTCACCCATGATGACATGTCTAAAACCGACCTGATCAACTTTAATCTGCAGGAGAAAACTTCGGGCACTGAGGTAATTAAAAGGCTCATCAACAATGGGCTGGTGAAACAATGGGATGACCAGCGTGATAAAAGAGGAAAAAGGGTTGCCATTACGCCTAAAGGGAAAGAGCTCTTACAGGTGGTATTTCAGGATATGAACCATGTGGGAAAAATGGTGACCGGCAATCTGACCTTTGAAGAGAAACTTACCCTGAAATATCTGTTGCAGAAACTGGACGACTTCCACTATCAGCTTCACCAGAATAAATCAATTTCCACCAAGGCAGACCTCCTCTCCTGGCCACGTAACAGCTAAACATATAACACACCTACTATGAAAGAATTGTTCGACCAGCTATCTGCTGAATGCAGCAAAATCACCACCAAGAGATACAGCACCAGCTTCTCACTGGGCATCTACTTTCTGCATAAAAAGCTCAGGGGCCCTATCTATGCCATTTACAGCTTTGTCCGTTTTGCTGATGAAATTGTGGACAGCTTCCATGATTATGATAAAAAATATCTGCTGGATAAATTTAAAAGAGATTGTTTCGAAGCCATCGAATCTGGCATCAGCCTTAACCCGGTACTCAACTCCTTTCAGAAAGTAGTCAATGAAAACAATATAGACCATGAAATGATCAACCTATTTTTAAAGAGTATGGAGATGGACCTTGAACCAGGAATTTACAGCAACGAAAAATACGAAAAGTATATCCTGGGATCTGCTGAAGTAGTAGGCCTGATGTGCCTCAGCGTGTTTACCGAAGGCGATAATACGCAGTATGAATATCTGAAGCCTTTCGCGATGAAACTGGGTTCAACATTTCAAAAAGTAAATTTTCTGAGAGATGTTAAGGCAGATTACCAAAACCTGAGCAGAAATTATTTCCCGGGTGTGGATCTGGGAAATTTTTCCGACAGCCAGAAACACCTGATCGAAGATGAGATCACCGAAGAATTTAAAATTGCCCTTGCAGGCATTAAACAGCTGCCTTTATCCTCCCGTAAAGGTGTTTATCTGAGTTATATCTACTACAAAGAGTTGTTCAATAAAATAAAACATTGTTCAGCCGATCAGATCATGACGCAAAGGATCAGGATCTCCAATCCTCATAAAATCGGGCTGATGCTGGACTCCATGATCAAACATAAAATAAATGCCTTATCCTGATATTTCAATCCAGACCGGAGCATGATCACTGGTCTTCTCCCATCCGCGTACATGACGGTCAACACCGGCAGCCAGCAGGCGGCCTTCCAGTTGGGGGCTTAGTAAGAAATGATCAATGCGCAAACCTGCATTACGTCCATAAGCATTGCGGAAATAATCCCAGAACGTATAAATCGTTTCGTCAGGATATAGTTTACGCAGCGCATCAGTCCATCCCTGCGCAACAAGATTCCTGAAAGCAGAACGGACCTCAGGACGAAAAAGCGCATCATCTACCCAACGTTCCGGTTTATAGACATCAAGCGCTGTTGGCATCACATTATAATCGCCGGTCAGGATCACCGGCCTGTCAAACGAAAGCAGTTCCGCCGCATGTGTGGTCAGCCGTTCAAACCAGCTCAGTTTATATTCCAGTTTAGGCCCCGGTGCAGGATTGCCATTTGGCAAATACAAACATCCGATCACTATACCATCTACAAAAGCCTCAATATAACGGCTGTGCAGGTCTTCGGGATCTCCGGCCAGTCCACGCCTCGTTTCCCGGATGTCTCCACTGCGTGATAAAATAGCAACCCCGTTCCAGCTCTTCTGTCCATGCCAGATCGCATGATAACCAGCATCTGATATTGCCTGCTCAGGAAACTTCTCTTGTGGTGCTTTCAGTTCCTGCAGGCAGACAACGTCCGGCTTGGTTTCTTCAAGCCAGCGGAGCAGTATAGGGAGCCGTCCGTTGACGCCATTTACATTGTAGGTTGCTATTTTCATCAGAATATATTGTTTTTAATGGTTATGAAGCTAGCATGAGCTTAAATCATTTAGGTATGTGATTTTAAAGATCATGATGGCTTCATAGTGACCTTCAATTCATCAGCAATCAGTTTAGATTCACCAGCTGCCTGTTTGCTTTCTCTATAAAGTTGAGCATCGGGTTTCCGGACTGGTTCTTTTTAGCCAGCCTCAGGGCATGCTGAAAAAAGCCCATTTTTTTTTATTTTCCTATGGTATTTTAACACGGGTGTAATGATAAATCATGGTTTTCTCCATCCCAATAATTTACCAAAGGCTTTGCGGCGTTACTCAGGTGATGTACAGTTAGGCTTTCCGGTTCATCTTCGAGGCGTTGTTTCAACTCCTCCCCCTTAAATTCGATATTGTGAGCTGAACCTTCGTCCTGATATTTAGGTTGCTACATATTGTGAGCGCTGTCTTCACTATTATTTCTAACTGGATTTTCCATTTTATATAAGTTTATTGAGCGTACCACAATTGCCCTGCCGGTTTATCCGGCTATCGTATTTCATTAACAGGACGCACAGCTCATTTCTTTTTATCTGCTGTTTTTTTCGGAACACAATTGGGTACTTTTTTACCATTCTTGGTTTTCATTCCTACCTGCTCATAATTTTTCCAGCAGGGGTCTTTATCATCTTTTTTATCAGCCATGGCGTAAATATAATTAGGTTAGCGTTAGGATTCAGCAGGTAATTGTCTGGATTTCGGCCCTTTCTGTTTAACAGTCGTTTTTGTTAAATCTACCGCTTCTTCGGGTGTGCCGGTCAGCTGGTCCGCGGTCTTCTTTGTCTGTGCACGAAAATCATCTACCAGATGGTCCTCAATTTCAACTTCACTATAATCAGCGAGGGAAGCCCCTATTACGCCTTTAATTGCACCGGCAAGGTTCTCCCTTGTCTCTCTTCCGCTTTTCGGTGCAAAAAGAGCACCTATGACTGCGCCAACGGCCATGCCCGTAAGCAAGGCTACACTAGTCATTATTGAATACCTGTTTCTGAACTTCATAATCGTATGGTTTTCAGGATTAACATATTCAGCAGGAAAGGGTTTCAATTTTGTTGATTTAATACCTGGAAATGCCCCCGATAGGCAAATTAGAGATAGAGGTTGTGTAAAAAATTAAACAATAAAACCTTACCGGAGTTACGATCTCCAGATACAATAGCCAATTCGACCTCTAAACATTGATACTTAACCGGTAAAGAATGATAAATAGATACAACATCAAAAATATAGACGACCTCAAATCAACACAGTCTCTATTGAAAAGCCAATATATCCGCCAGGGCCACCTGATCAAAAAAGATTTTGGTTTATATATCAGGAGCTTTAGTTTCAGCAGCGTCTTTTTACGCAAACACCCCGCCCGAAAATTGTCAGGGATAGCAAAATCAGCGTTGCCGGCAAATGTTGTCTCGTCCCTGATACCCGTTTTATTAAATAAAACCATATTTAGAAATTCCGGCTGGCTGAAAAAACTGGCAGTTTATGCTGCAGCAAAAGTAATTGGAAACAAGATAAAATAACCTGCTTTTAGAAAGGTGATCCTCAGCGGCAGGGAAATAACTGCCCGGATACAATATACATCAGCATAAGTTTCAAAAAAATATATATTTTAGAATAAAATATAATTCATACTGAAACTTAATACAGGTGCAGGATACAGGCACAGTTGCTGAAATAGCTGAATTGGTGGTTTTTAATGAAAGGACGGACAAATAAGATGTCTGATTTCCCCGCATCCCTGATCCGACAGGCACAGCAGTAAACAATCAGATATCCTGCAAAAGTAGCCAGAGCATTGCCAAAAGCCTTAGCTGATCTATATCGCGGCCTACTTATGCAAAGCTGAAACAATTTTCAAATGGGATTTTAACATCGGCAGATAACGTTTCGCATAGGCTTTTACTTCCGGGTCATTGGACCCCTCCCCTTCTTCAAATAAACCTACTGCCTGTTCATGGTTTTTGATCATCATCTGGATATATATAGACTCCAACTCCTCGCCTTTAACAGCTGAAAGCTGTTTGATCTTGTCACTGCTGTCCCTGTTTGTTGCAGTTGAATCCAGCGATACATTCTTAGTATCCGCTAATGTTTTCAGATCTGCATCTGCCTTTATATGATCACTCAGCACCAGGGCCGCAAAAGTTTTCACATAAGTATTCTGTGCATTCTGCTGCACAATTTTGCTGGTTTCAACTGCCACATAACTGGTCAGGGATGCCAGGGTAATAAACTGAATGGTTTTATTTGTCGAAGCATCTACCTTTTTTGAAAGTGAGTCCTTACTATTGCTGGAGTTATTTGCAATTGATCCGGAAACCGTTGCAGGGTTGGCGCCAGTGCTGGTTCCGCCATCCGCACTACGGCCGGCAGAAACATTTGATGCACTTCCGAAACCAGGGGTTCCGGTACCCGAAGGGCCTGTGGCCGACCGCGACGCAGAACAGGAAACAATCGTATAGGATGCGCCGATAAGCAGAGCACCGATGATTACTTTTTTCATAGAATGGATATAATAATAAATTTTTAATAACAGGTTACTCTAAACTGATTTTGTTAACGATAGGACTGTTACCCAGATGATTGTCAATATATACGCCCAGTTCGTCAATCATCTGCTCTGCATTGGCAACTTCTGTAGCTCCAGACTGGTACCAGCCAATATCTCCCTTTTTCATTTCCAGTTTCAGATCCATAGTGCCCAGGGTGTTATCAAAAAAGAAAGTCTCATGATCTGTTGTGGTGATTGGCCCTCTGGCAATTTCCCCATCCGGCAGTGTAGTTTGCGCTTCTGTGATATATATTGATTCCATAGTTTGTTAACAAACAACAGGAGTCAATGTTTTTGTACAGGCCCTACTTCGTCATGCCCAAAATACATTAAGGCATCTGTATGTGTTCATAGGCGACTACCAGCGGGCATAAAAACAGGCAGTTTTATTCTTAGTTCTTTAGCACTTGCGTAGGTGAAAAACCCTTGCTGATAGAAAAATCAAGATTGTGCTGAAAATTAGTCAGGTAGTCCGGGCCATTAAGGGCATTAAAGTTCATTTTCATCAAATCATCGGGGTTGAATTTTACAGAGAGCACTACTTTACTTTCGGCAAGCCCGGTTGCGGTATTCCACAGGTTTGAATATACATTTACATATACAAATTTGACGGGTAATAAGGCAAAAGTCTCTCTGCCAACTCTTAAGACACTCCCGCAGAGATGATGATGACAAAGTTCATGAAATTCAGGCATGGACATTTCACTATGTGTTACCTTACCCGAAGTGGCCTCACAAACAATATAGTCAGGAACAATTTCTGTTGAATTCACATGCAGGTTAACAACAATATGTTCGCTGAAGGTTTCATATTGAAGTATGGAACCAAACTGGCTGATCTGGTGAAATGGATCAAAGAATTCAATGGCATCCTTATAGGCAGCGGGGTCTGCCTCTCTGATCCCTTTTATAATGAGCTGAATGGTTTTCCAGTCCTGACGATTATTCTTAAATTCCCTGAGCGTCGCGTTATAAATCATGTCGTCATTACGTTTTGCCTGCTCGGCTTTTCTCAAAAGTTCTTTCTTCTTTTTTTTACTTTGCCCAAGCATTTTATCCAAAACTGTAGGCCGGTAGTCCCTGTATTCCTGTTCAGCTCTACCCTGATTTAAAGACTGCCGCAGAGGAAGTTTTGGCTCAGGTTCGTTCACAAGTTGATCCCAGTTCAAGGTTTCACTACTTTCTTTATGAATTGATAACAAGGATTTAATATATTGATTATAATAACTCACAGCGTCCAGGCTGCCTTTCTTTATTTTCTGTTTTAAATCCTGATGAAAAGCAATTCTGCCCTTACCAGTTGTATGAATTTCACGGTCTGCTTTCTTACCGGCATTTGCAGTTCGCGAAAAATGATTTGCTGTTGCCATTTGACTAATAGTGTTTTGAATAATAAAAATTCTTCTAAATAAGAATAGACCTGCTACAAATTGATAATTACTACATCACCTATAGCCTGTAAAGCCGTAAAATAGGATGATTTAACTAGTCCTTATTTCCATATTAAAAGGATTTTGCAAATAAACAATAGATTAAATTGACTCTTCTGATATTTATCTTGCCCGCAATATCAAAACAATAATTTGTTTTGACAAATTAGAAATCCTCATCAATCCCGACCTTATCATACCGCAATAATACTTTTCAATAATAATAGAAATTACGTTAGTTGTAATGACTTTATAATTAAATTTTTACCATTAAAATAAAATACAATCTCCTATAAATCAGCTTGCCAGCTATAATTTATTACGTGAAATGTATTTATATATATGTCAAATGATATTTCATACAGGTAAACGAATGATTTGACGCATTAAATTAGGGGTTAATTACAAAAAGTAAAATATTTCATCTCTCAACAGTGCAACTATTGTTAGTTATGTAATTATTGAGGTTTATAGAAATAAATTATAAACAAATTAAGGGATAGAGGTTAAGTATTGCTAATAATACTGGTCAGCCCGCCATCCTTAGTCAGCGGAGATGTTCAGAAAAATTCTTCTATATAAGCCAGAGTAAACAAATGGGGAACAGCTCAAGGCTGGCCGGAACAATGCTTTTTAAACCGCAGGTTATTGACGGGGCCAGTGGAGAAGATACCCGTAAAAACTGGGAGCCCCGGTCGGAATGCCCATAAGAAAATGTGTAGCAGATACCTGCTTTATCAATAGCATGCTATACCTTTACAGGATCAATAATAAATGAAAATCATTGTAACAATTGGTGATAAATACCCTGATGTCTACAATAACAATATACGTTTTACGTTGCCATTAAGACGTTATTGATCAAATTACTGAGTTATTAAATGAATAATCAATACCAGATTTTTACCGACAAAGAGTTGATCGAAATCCTTTCCCTGTCACCTGCCGCTACTGCTGTATACAGCACCGAAGAAATCATTATCCAGACTGCGAATAATGCAATGCTCAATTTCTGGGGTAAAAACAAAGATGTAATTGGCAAGCCACTTGAAGTAGCAGTTCCCGAACTGCAAGGACAACAGTTTATTGAGCTGCTGAAAAATGTCTGGAATACCGGAATTACCTATCAGGCCTTTGATACAGCTACGCAACTGCCTGCTGAAGGAAATATTCAGACGTTTTATTATGATTTCACCTGCCGCGCGCTTAAAAATGAAGCCGGTGCAGTGTACTGCATTTTACATACCGCAACAGACGTAACTGAACGTAATCAGCACCGCCAGGCAATGGCAAGAGCACGGGAACTAACGGGAGCCCTGGAAAATGAACAGGCCCTGAATGAGGAGCTGATGGCCGCCAATGAAGAGTTATTTGCCACGAATGAAGAGATGCACAATATGCAGCAGAGTTTGTCAGAGCTGAATGATGAACTGGAAAAACGAGTAGCAGCGCGGGTTAAAGATCTCACCGAAAGCAAAAAACTACTGAATGAAATTTTACACCAGCTACCGGCTCCGGTAGCTGTGCTAAGCGGTGCAAACCAGGTAATAGAACTCACCAACGCCTCCATATTGTCCTTCTGGAATAAAACCAGGGAAGAAGTGACCGGGCGGCCAATGCTGGAGGTGTTTCCAGAACTTCAATACCAGCCCTTTCCCGGACAGTGGAAACAGGTACTGGAAACAGGTAATCCCATCGCAAACCGCGAAAAACCAGTGGTATTCAACAAAGAAGAGGGCCCGCGTCAGTATTATGTGGACTATTATTATCAGCCCCTGACAGACTATAACGGCCACAGAACATCAATTATGGCCACGGTAATTGACGTAACCGATAAAGTGGAATCACGCCAGCAGCTGGAAGAAAACCAGATTAAACTGCTGGACCTCAATGATGAGCTTTCCACTATGAATGAGGAGATGGCCGCTACAAACGAAGAACTGATCACCACCAATGAAGAACTCGCCGGGACAAGAGAGGACCTGTTAAAAACAGTGAGAGAAGTTGAAAAAAGTGAAGCCAGGTTCCGCTTCCTTGTACAACAGGCGCCGACAGCGATCTGCATTTTAAATGGCCCGGAGCTAATCATTGAATCGGTAAATGATATGATGCTGACTATATTGGGCAAGTCGCCGGAAATCACCGGCAAAAAATATGCAGAGGTTCTGCCTGAATTTAAAACCCAGCCCTACCTGCAATTGCTCAACGAAGTTTTTGCTACAGGAAAGCCCTATTTCGGCAATGAAGAACCTACTACATTTGAACAGAACGGATACTTACGTATAGGCTATTATAATTTTATCTTCCAACCTGTGCAAAATGAACAGGGCCTGACCACAACGATCATGATCGTAGCAACGGATGTAACGGAACAGGTAATTTCCAGAAAGCAATTACAGCGTGCCGAAGGCATGTTGCGGCTCTCCATCGAAGCCGCAAATGTGGGCACCTGGTTTCTGAATAACAAAACAAGAGAATTTTTTGTATCCGCACAGCTGAAAGAATTATTTGGCTATCAGGCCGGTGATGAGATTAGCTATATGGACGCAATTGCTCATATTCCTGAGTCACACCGGAGTGATGTACTCAAAGCAATGGGATCCGCTACCGTTAGTGACACCCATTATAATATTGAATTTCCGATTATAGCCAATGGCGACGGAAATTTACGGTGGGTAAAGGCATTAGGGAAAATTGAGACAGAAAACGGCGGCGCAATGAGTCATTTCTCGGGAGTAATCATGGATATTACGGAACAAAAGGAAGATGAACTGCGTAAGAATGACTTTATCGGCATGGTAAGCCACGAACTGAAAACGCCTTTAACCTCGTTGAACGGTTATACACAGATACTGCAGCAAAAAGCATTGAAGACAGGCGACCGGTTTACGATCAGCGCATTGGAAAAAGTAACCAGCCAGATAAAAAAAATGACCTCGCTGATCAACGGGTTTTTAAATATTTCGCGTTTAGAATCGGGTAAAATCCATTTACAGAAAGAATATTTTTATCTCGATGAACTGGTTAATGAACTGATAGAGGAAACCAGACTTACCTCATCCAGCCATCAGATCTCCCCCTCTGTATCTGAGCATGTCAGGATTTATGCAGACCGGGATAAGATTGGCTCTGTGATCTCTAACCTGCTGAGCAATGCAGTTAAATACTCGCCCCAGGCAAAAGATATCGAAGTGTTTTGTGAACTGAAAAACGGGCAGGTCCGGTTCAGTGTGAAAGATCATGGTATGGGTATCAAACCACACGATCTGGAGAAACTATTTGACCGCTTTTACCGCGTTGAAGGGAGTGAGAACCAGCACATCTCCGGCTTTGGTATAGGCCTCTATCTGAGCGCTGAGATTATTGAACGCCACGATGGTAACATCGCAGTGACCAGTGAGATAGGAAAAGGCTCTACATTTTATTTTAACCTGCCGGTTACTGAAAATGAATAAGACAAATAGCAGGATATATACTATAGTGTAATTACACCTTTTTTATTCTTCTGTCAATGACTATTATTGCTGACAGATGAGCAAAAGCCGGCATACACTCCTGGTCATACTTACTTTAGGAATTTTAACAGCAATAGGGTCTATTTCCATAGACATGTATTTGCCTGCTTTTCCAATAATGGCAGGCTATTTTGGCGTACCCATCGTACGTATTGAAAGTACAGTCACTTTATTCCTTTTCGGAATGGCATTTGGACAATTGTTTATCGGTCCCTTATCAGATGTATGGGGAAGAAAATTGCCGCTGAGAGCAGGGATGATTACGTACGTAATTTGCAGCATCTGCTGTATGCTTACACATTCATTTTTCATCTTCCTGATCCTTAGGTTCATACAAGGCCTTGCAGGAAGTGCCTGCCAGGTGATATCGCGCGCGCTTGTCAATGATATATATACGGGTAATAACGCCGCCCGCATCTTTTCCATCCTGCAGATCTTAATGGGCATATCCCCTATTCTTGCACCAATGATCGGGGGCATGCTGGCGGATGCTTCTAACTGGAAGTACCTGTTTTTGATCATGGCCGTAATTTCCGGCACCGGCTTACTGGGATGCCTGATGATTTTACCGGAAGGTAAACCAGCCCGGGTCGAAAAACGTTTCAATTTCCCTTCCGTATGGCAGGCCTATGGCTATTCTATAAAAAGCCCGGCCTTTATAAATTATGCGCTGGTCAGAGCAGTCAGCAATAGTGCCGCATTCTCCTTTGTTACCGGTTCTCCTTTTGTGCTGATCGGGATTTACGGGCTGAGCAAGCCTGAATTCGGATTCGTATTTTCCGGTACGGCCATCGGAATTGTATGTGTTGGAATATTGAATACCAAGATGTTAAAACGTTTTGAATTAAGGAATATCATCCGGCTGGCCAGTATCATTCAGTTTATCTCCGCCTCTGTAATAATTCTGGCTATATATTATAATGCCCCTCTATCAATACTGCTGATATTTATCTTTATATTTTTGTCTATGCTCGGTTTTATTTTACCAAATGCTACAGCTTTGTATCTGAAAGAAACATCTGCGGTCAGTGGTGCAGCCTCAGCACTGGTTGGATCTATGAGTTATCTGTCCGCCTTCCTGATCACATCCCTGCTGAGCGTGTTGCACAATAACACCGCATATCCGGTGTTTCTTGTGATGTGGGGCTGTGTTGCAATTGCGTTGGTATGTTTGCACTATCGCAGATAACGACAGAGAGTTGCCGGAATTGAGTAAGTAAACATGCCGGAACAGACGGGGCATACTACTTTTGGACGAGTTTTTGACATATAAATATCGGATGACACCTGGATAATCGCTTTCATACCAGATCTGAATTCAAACCATTTTAAAATGAGAAACATAAGATTACTTCTTATGATAATTTGATGTTTAAAAATTATGATTAATTCAACAAAAAGCCTATTTTTATTGGACATTTGCCTGAGGAATCATAATTATAACTTTTAGGAATACATGAACGAATTTGACGGATTACCGGAAACTATCGAAATACTGCTGTCTGGCAATGATGCAATCAGGTTTACAGGTCCTTTAAACAGACAGGCAACTGATGAGGAGATAGAGGAACTTGCCCTCTTTTTTGCCACAGATTACATCAGCAGCAACATTGAGGTCTTAGGCGAATCATTTGACGAAATAACATATATCACCGCAGTCGACAAAGAAAAGCAGCTCTTGATAAAAGAATTGTATGGAACAATTTCTGTGATGGATTTGGTAAATCTGGATTTGCAGATCTTCCATGTATATGGCTTCATGATCAGCAAAGCAAAAAAAACAGATAAAATACAATTGTCAGACGGCTTTTCCAGAATAATGAAACGCAACGGTATACTAAAGGAACTGAACGACGATGATTTTTGGTATATTTAGTAAACCTCAAACATCTGATCGTCGATGAGTGATGATGCCAGTTGTATATTGAATGCAGGATTCACCCTTAAAATTGAAACTTATGGAAAATATAGTTTCCCCGGCCACATGCAATTTGCATCATCGCCACTCCATCCAGTGCTTCATACCACCTTACATGAGACTGAAGCTCATTTCCAGTGCCGAAAGCAGGCCTAAACTATTAAAATCACATTTGGGTGATTTAAGCCTGGATGAAGAAATAAGAGGCCGCCGCCAGGCATATGCCAAGCTGAAGCCAAATGAAAAAAACACACTGACAACAGTGCAGCTGAAAGCCGGTGGCGTAAAAAAATCCGTTTTGGAAAAGATCTCCGATGATGCTGCTGTTATACCAAAACCTTCAAGGTTGGTCTATTCAGCAGAAAACAGGAAGGCGCTGCCAGGAAAGTTAATCAGAGATGAAAGCGGGAAAGTTTCTGGCGATCAGGATGTAGATAATGTATACGAATCTGCAGGGGCAACCTGGGATTTTTATTATTCGCTGTTTGGCAGAAATTCTATAGACAATGCCGGAATGAAGCTGATCCAAACCGTTCATTACCTTAAAAAATATGACAACGCTTTTTGGGATGGCAAGCAGATGATCTACGGGGATGGTGACGGAGCTATATTTGCATCTTTCACCTCAGATATAGACATTACTGGTCATGAACTAACCCACGGGGTTATACAGTATGAATGTAACCTGGAATATAAAGATCAGAGTGGCGCTTTGAATGAATCGCTGGCAGACGTCTTCGGAATAATGATCAAACAAAAAATGCTCAACCAGGATGTACGAACTTCAGACTGGCTGGTAGGTGAACATACATTGGTTGGCGACGAATATGCAATCAGATCTTTAAAAGCTCCCGGCACTGCGTATGTCAACCATCCCGATCTGGGCACAGACCCGCAGCCGGCTAATATGAGCGGATATACCGATGATCCTGATGACAACGGCGGGGTACACCTCAATTCCGGCATACCAAACCACGCTTTCTATCTCGCTGCGTTTGATGTGGGCGGTTTCTCCTGGGAAAAAGTAGGCCAGGTATGGTATAGGGCCATGTGCAATAAAAATCTGGTTTCTACCAATGCTACATTTGCGGACTTTAAGCAGGCTACCATTACCGAAGCCACAAGCCTTTTTGGAGCAACAGATCAAGTGACGGCTTCAGTAAGAAATGCATGGAATAGTGTCGGCGTTTAATTAGATTTAGCAATGATATTAAAACTGATCCAATCCGGCGGATTTGCAGGCAGGTCCAGGTTTGCAGAAGAGGACCTTTCGTGTCATTCCCTGAAACTGCAGGAATATCTGGACAGCCATTTTTCAGCGCTTCAGGGCAAAATGATGTCACACCTCCCGCCTCTGCAAAGAGATGCATTTCAGTATTTCGTCGAATACAAGGGTACACGTTTACCTGTTGATGAAAAGATCAAACTGGAACCTGAATTTGCAGAAATCCTCGAGATGCTAAAGTCAAAACTACATTATTAAACATCTATAGGGAAGGATTACGAAGTTCTAAAGTAAAAAATCCTATATTTATTAGCGTATACCAACAATCGTATGGAAAGACGTTTAGTCATCAAACAAGTATTAATCATGGCCGGTGGATTAGCATTACTCCCCTCCTGTTTGCGGGAGCAGGGAAAGTCCACCATCAAGCTGCAACATCTGGACGTCAGTATGGAGCAGGAAAATCTATTGGCAGATATTGCTGAAACGATTATTCCAAGAACAAAAACGCCTGGCGCCAAAGAACTTAAGCTTCACCTCTTTGTATTGAAAATGCTGGATGATTGTTATGAAGAAGCAGATCAGAGGCTTTTCATGAGTGGATTATCAGCATTCAATGAAAAAACTGCTGATCAGTTCAGTAAATCCTTCCGGAAGTTATCCGTTCATCAGCGCGAGGGAATATTAACAAAACTTGAAAAGGACCCTGCTCCGGAACTTTCAGCATTTTATAAGATCATGAAAGACAAGACCATTGACGGCTATCTGAATTCTAAATATGTAATGACCAGCCTGATCATCTACGAATTGGTGCCGGGACGATATAATGGTTATTTTCCCGTTAAAACAGCTTAATTAAAAAAGAATGCCAAATATTAACATAGATGCAGCTAAAGCCAATACTTACGATGTGATCGTAATAGGTTCAGGAATCAGCGGTGGCTGGGCAGCAAAAGAGTTTACAGAAAAAGGATTCAAAACGCTGGTTTTGGAAAGAGGCCGGGATGTACAGCACATCAAAGATTATCCTACGACAAATAAGTATCCGTTTGAATTTGAACATATAGGTGAACCTGCACTGTCCATAAAAAAGGAAAACCCTATTGTAAGCAGATGTTATGCTTTTAAGGAGGATGCAATGCACTTTATGGTCAAGGACAATGAGCATCCCTATGTGCAGGAGAAGCCCTTTGACTGGATCAGAGGATACCAGGTAGGCGGTAAATCTTTGCTATGGGCACGGCAAACACAGCGCTGGAGCGACTTTGATTTTGAAGGGCCCGCAAGAGACGATTTTGCTGTGGACTGGCCAATCCGCTACAAGGACATTGCATCATGGTACAGCTACGTGGAAAAATTTGCCGGCATTTCAGGCAATAAAGACGGACTGGCAGAATTGCCTGATGGCGATTTCTTACCCGCTTTTCCGTTGAACGCTGCGGAAGACTATTTCAAAGGTGTGATCAAAAGCAGGTATTCCAACAGGCATGTGATCAGTGCCAGATGTGCCCATTTGTCTAAACCCAACCAAATTCATCTTGATCAGGGCCGCGCCAAATGCCAGAACAGGACACTCTGCCAGAGAGGATGCCCCTTCGGCGGATATTTTAGCAGCAATGCTTCTACCCTGCCCTGGGCCGCAAAAACCGGCAATTTAACCCTAAGGCCATTTTCGGTAGTAGAGTCTGTAATTTATGATGACGCTAAAGGTAAAGTTACGGGCGTCAGTGTTGTAGACACCAATACCAAAGAAACTACTGCATATTATGCCAGGATAGTTTTCGTCAATGCAGGTGCATTGAATACGAATCTTATCCTGTTGAACTCAAAATCTAAAAGGTTTCCAAATGGATTGGGAAATGATAGTGGCGTGCTGGGTAAATATGTAGCATTTCACAATTACAGCGCCAGGATCAGTGCTGAATATGACGGCCTGAAGCAATTTGCTACCGATGGCAGGAATCCTGCCGGAGGCGGATATATGCCGAGGTTCAGAAATGTATTTAAACAGGAAACAAATTTTAAAAGAGGTTATGCGGCAGGATTTTATGCCAGCAGATATATGGAAAGGGACCGCTCCGGAATCGGGGGCTCCCTGAAAGACAGTTTACTGCATGGTAAATTAAGCCCATGGATTGTAGGTTCTCACATGATGGGAGAAACCATACCCAAGGAAAGTAATTTTGTGAGCCTGAGCACCGATAAAAAAGATAGCTGGGGCGTTCCGCTACTGAATATAGCTGTTGCTTATGATGAGAATGACGAGCTCATGAAAAAGGACTATATAGAACAGCTCACTGAGATGTTCACCGAAGCCGGATTTAAAAATATCACTCCTAATGTTTCCTCTCAGGCGCCCGGTCTGGATATCCATGAAATGGGCGGCGCACGGATGGGACACGACCCAAAGACATCAATCCTCAATAAATGGAACCAGATGCATGCCTGTAATAACGTATTTGTAACTGACGGGGCGTGTATGACCTCCACTTCCACACAAAACCCCTCACTTACCTATATGGCATTCACTGCAAGATCAGTAGATTATGCCGTAAAATCAATGAACCAGGGAGAGATCTAATGATCTGATTGACGAACAAACTGAATTGTAAAAGAACGGCCCGTTTGAGACCGTTCTCTTTTTATGGTTAAAACTCAACTGTATACGGTATCGATCTTACTGTATAACAATTGAAGAATGCTTGCAGCGATTTCGTCGCCAAATGTTTCTTCCACGAACATCAGGTCGTAATAGATTTCGTCTATTAACCTTTGTTTTTCTTCCAGTTTGTCTTTTGCACCGTCCCAAATCCAGGTAAGGTTTAGCATTTCATTATTTAATGTGTTTAACTGAATTGAATTTGCTTCATCCAAAATATCAATGGTGATCGCATGCGGAGTTTCGCATAATTTGAGAGTAAACTGTGACATGTCGTTTCATTATAATTACATCGTTTTGCGGTAACAAGATCATGTTACCTTTCGGCTGGAATTTATAAGTATTTCGTAATGATACCCGTATACTGCTATACAAATATTACGAAATAAATATGACAAAGGATCAAATTATTTGATTTATTCGCCATTGCAGGAAAATTCCGTCGATGTTAGCCATGGAGCTGTCTATTCTAGCTTCCGGATCCTGATGCTTCTGAAGCTTACTTTATTGCCGTGGTCCTGCAACAATATATGCCCCTGTTTTGCTTCGCCAAATTCCTTCCAGTCTTTGTATTTACTGAGGGCAACAAGTTCGCGAAAGGCCGGAGATGCCCTTTGGTAGTCCAGCACTTTAATGCCATTTAAATAATGTTCAACCCTGTTATCAGGATATACCACAACGCGCCCGGTATTCCACTGTCCGATGGGATGGATAAATCGCTTGGGTTTATCTGCTGTGATCAGGTCATATAAAGAGGCAAGTGTCCTGTTCCCGTCCCTGCCCAGTTTAGCATCAGGGTGAAGCGCATCATCAAGTACCTGGTATTCCAGTCCGATTGCCGATCCCTGGGTCTGTTCTTTTAAAGTAACGAAATATTTCAGTCCGCTGTTGGCACCCGGTGTAAGCAGAAACTCAAAGGACAGGTCGAAAGCAGCAAATTGTGCTGTGGTGACGATGTCACCGCCATTGGTGGATTCTTTACCTTCAGCAGGCAAAACACTGATGAGGCCGTCCGCAATTTGCCATCCACGGGCAGGAAATACATTTTTACCTGCACCTACCCATCCCTTCGAACTTTTGCCGTCAAATAATAACTCCCAGCCGTTTTTCTTTTCATAACTGCTCAGGGTATTGGGCACATAATTTACAACGTAGATCCCCAGAGGGAATGGTGCCGGCACAATCTCCGAGGTCTGTATCTTTATATTTTTGAAATATACTTTTTTTCCCGCTTCCGCTGCCTCTGTAATGCCATGCACCTGTAAAGCAATGAAGCCGCTTTTATCCAGCGTATCGATTACGTATGATGCCGGAACACCATTGATCCAGGTCTTCATTTCATTACCAATACATTCAATCTTCAAATGGTTATAATCATCTTTTTTGTAAGCGTCACCGGCAGAAGGGTTTAAAGAAAGGGGATATAACCATTCCCTGCGCCCTTCATCGTACACGCCGCCGCTCCACTTTCTATCGGTCGGATCAATTTCTGCCTGCCTGCCAAATACCTTTCCTTTCCCCTGATTGCCCGAGGGATCAAAATGGCTCCGTACCTGCACTCCGGAATTCCCTTTCGGACTTTCAAGTTTAACATCAATATCCAGTACAAAATCCTGATACTCTTTTTCAGTTACCAAAAAAGAATTTCCGCTTCCTTCAACAGTAGTTCCTATGATCACACCATTAACAACCTGATAGGTTGCGCTGCCGGCCGTTTTTTTCCAGCCTTTCAATGTTTTGCCGTCGAATAAACTGCTGTTCTGAGCGCTTACACCAGAGAGTCCGGCAATGCTTAGTGAAAAGATTAAGATCCCGGCCCTTATATCACTCTTGTTTATCATATAGTATAATTTATACATTGCAGAATTGATACGTTTATATTTGGTATTTTCTACAATGTATAAATTATATTTTTATACATCAAGCAAATCTATTGCTAACCCTGTGCTGTAAGGTAGCTTAGAATGCTTCGCCGAGACTAAATGATACCGTGCTGAATGACTTGCTGAACCCATAATCCACACCAATATTGGTATTGGAGCCTTTATTGAATTTGATTCTCAGGCCGGTACCTGCAGCGGGGTGCCATGATGTAAAAAAACTGTCAGAACCACTTACGGTATTGGTATTGGCGAATACTACAAAACCAAGCAAACCATTGTTGGTAATATCCCTCCTGTACTCCGCTTCAAAATAGAATAGCGTTTTTCCGCGGTAACGGTTTTGATCTATTCCTCTTCCTGAGCGGTTATAAGGATCCCAGCCTATGCTCGGCAGATCAAGATAAGGTGTTTTGTTATTGAGCGAACTCCAGAAATAAGACCAGAAAGCAAGTGTATTTTGTTGATTCAGATCTGCCGGATTTAAAGAAAAATATTTTCTTACATCCAGAAAAACGGATTGCCAGTTGTTGTCACTGCCCAGAAAGGTCGGGTTTTCGCGGAATATCAGATTTGCGTAGGCGCCCGGTAAAGGATTAATCGAGTTATTCCGGGTGTCATAAAGCAGGTTAAAGCTGATGCCTGATGAAACTGAACTGCCGTTTACACCATAATTATATTTTGTAAAGTCCTGAAGGCTCAGGTTAGGATCATCACTTCTAACACTTGTATGATAATCCAGATTATATCCGAGACCGGCAAATAAATATGGTTTGATACGTTTAAGGGCTCTTTGATAAAAGCGAATATAGTTATAATCTACCAGGGTACGGTCGCCATAACTGCGGCTGCTTCCTAACCCCCAGGTATATTGCGGGTATCTCAGAAAACGTATGTCTCCCTGGATCACCCATTTATTGTCCGGCAGCCATATACTGGAACGCAAAGGCAGGCCAAAACGGCTTTTAAAGTTCCAGTACGGTGCAAAGGTAGCACTTGAAAGATTTGTCGTACGCCTGTCCCCCAGGTACATTGCTGCGGTAGTGCTGGTCACTAAAGCATTTCCGCTTCCCCCCGGAACTGAGGCGCCTACCGGAAGCACAGAAAAATAGATCCTCTTCCTGTCATCCGGGTTTATCCTTCGGGGATTGAAATGAAAAATACCTTTATAAATATCTATCAGGTCGGTTTGCCTGGTCGTATCTCTGATAATATTATTCTGTGGAAGCATATTCGGCGTATTTTGCGCCAACACTGTAAAGGGAAAAAAACATAAAAGGATTAACGTATACTTTGCCATAAGGAAATGATTACAATGTGCGTCTTTCTTAAATTTATAATTAGCAGACTATAGTTAACGTTACGAATTTTATAAAGTTTGCGGGAATGTTGTTTTTTAAAGGAATACTCATTAGTCTTCCATCAATGCCGCCCACTGCACCGCGGGTTTCAAGAAAAAATAAAACTGAAACCTGGAGTACCGGTTGCCGGGCTTTAAACTTTGATATACCTTCATCTTTTATCAGAACACCATCTTAAATAAGTGACAAGGCTCATTAATTGGTCAGAACTCTTTATTTAAATTTGTTGATCAATGACCCTCAAACCAATTAGAAAAACAAAAGCAGAACTGGCACGTTCAATGGCAGAATTATGATTTTTCTGCGGCAACACATACAGGAAAAGATCAAGGAAAATGGGATCAATATTACGTTTGAGATGCCTGAAGTCCTTCATTCCTATGGAAAAAGGATAGGGTCAATCAGCAGGATAAAATGACAGATAATTTAAAGAACGTATAAAATTTGAAATAAAAAGTTGAGTGGTTGACTGCTTGACCTATTATCAGGATTGAAAATGAAAACAATCATGATACCCGTATATTTTTCCTAAACTACCGGTAATCAATATTAATCCCCGGCAAAAGCATCTTTCACATGAAGACGAGCATATTGATGCTTTAAAAGATCTTTTGGAAGACTATGAGTATATGGTCAGTTATACAGAAGACCGCAATATCGTTCAGGGTATCTTTAAATTCATCAGGAGTAACGATGTACAACTAATAACTGCACTTCCTGGAAATACAGCTTTTTCTATAATTCACACACAGCAGCACCACCGAGGCATTGACGCTCGATTCCTATCATCCGATATTGATATTGAAATGAGCAAAGCTGATTAATCTATAGTATATAGTAAACTAAATTAATGACACGCTTGTTATTAGAACAGCGGGGCAAATCCAGTACAGGAGACCATCATCAGATGAAAGCTTCATCACCTTTAAAAATATAATCCAATGAAGACATTTTCAGTGAAATTTAAAACCGGTAGTCTGGATCTGGACGTGATCGTTACAGTATCCGAACGCAACCATAAATTTAAAGTTGAAATGATCACCGGCGAACCTGACCCGATACTGCTCAAACGGTCATCCAAAGGAGACTGGATCATCGAACAACCAGGACAACGGGTACTTTCAGAAGAACAGTTCATTGCACTGGAAACTGCAATTGACAAACATCTTTATCAGCTCCACGGAGCCGGAAAGATGCTTGTACTCACGGATTTTTCCGAGGCTGCCCTGAATGCTGCAAAATATGCAGCCGGATTAACCCATCAGCTGAAAAGCTCTGCCATTATCCTGTACCACTCTCATGATTACCTGCCTGTGGTTACCACTACCTTCGCTCCTGTTTCACCAGAAATGGTGCACTCAGAGGAAGAAAGCCATGAAAAGCTCAGTCAGTTAAAGGAAATACTGGCCCCCTTGGTAGCCGGTAATACGGTCATAAAAATTATATCTGACGGAAGACCGTTGATTTCGGCTGTAAATACCATTACAGAGCAACGTCATATTGGGCTGGTAGTGATGGGTATGGCAGGGAAAAATGCGATAGAAAAAGCGCTGGTTGGAAGCAATACCATCACTATAGCTAAAGAGTGCCACACCTCCCTGCTCGTAGTGCCCCATCATGCAGAATTTAAACAGATAGCGAATGTGGTATTTGCATGCGATCTGAAAAACGTGTCAAAAACTGTCCCTGTTTATCCTATCAATGCATTTATAGACAATTTAAAAGCCAGGCTGTCCATTTTATATGTAAACAAAATTGAAGGGCAGGCCCACCCGGATGCCAAAGCCGAACTGAAAAATTTACATGACATCTGGAATGAAAACCAGGTAAGGTACTATTACGCTGATCATGAGAATATTGAAGAGGGAATTCTTGATTTTGCTGATGAAAACCAGATGGACCTGCTGATCACCGTCCCTAAGGAGTACGGATTTTTTGAACGTATATTTCACCGCAGCCTGACCCGGAACCTGGCCTACCGCACCCATATACCATTAATGGTATTTAAGGAAGACAATTAATACTGCTTACTGAATACGCTGGTAGCAAGCATCCTGGTTAAAAATTCAGGTGTTACTCCAATATAGGAAGCGATCTGTTTTAAAGGGAGATCGCGGATTAGCGAAGGATACAATTTACAGAATTTAATATAACGTTCTGCAGGGGAAAGACTCACGTTATCGATTTGCCGGTGTTGAAAGGTGGCCATTCCGTTCATGGTCAGAATTCTGCCGAAACGCTCAAATTTAGGCACCTCAAGATAGATGGTATCAAAGTCAGACTTCAGCAGGTAGATGATCTCGCTGTCCTCAATAGCATCAATATTTAATCTCGAAGGCTCTCCGGTAATATAGCTGAGCATGTCTATAATCCACCAGCCCGGCGGTGCGAACTGAAGGATATGCTCAAAGCCGTTACTGTCAAGCGCATAACTCCTTAAACATCCCCCGGTAACAAAGATCACCTTTGAATTTACATCACCTGCTTCCAGCAATACTTCATTGGCCTTCACTTTTTTTGACATCAGAAGAGGGATAAGATATTCTTCTTCATCCTTATCAAGTTTAATATATCTGGCAATATTTCGAAGTAAGAGGCCGTGATCCATCTTGAATATGTTTAATGACAAGTATAATTAAAAAGTTTGATAAAAACGATCACAAAGGAATTAAATGCCCATTGTGGGTGATAAAATACCCGATTTGAATGATCTCAACGGATTTATGAACAATATTCCGCCGGTACAAAAACCGAGCCCAACAAGCGCATTCTTTTCTAGGATATTAAAAATAATTCATCGACAAGCGTCAATCCTATTCTTCAGCAACCTATAAAGGTTAGAAGCTGTCAGCATGCCGGAAAACTGTCAGTATCTTTCCGGATACGCTATTGACATTTTCCACAAAATTCCATAAATTGCTGATGCATAATTATTTAATTATACATATAGATTGATATTTTTTAATAATGAATAAAAATACAACTCCTTCATTAAAGAATATTACCACAACTCCAGCCAAAATCACCAGGAGTAAGCCGGCCCAGCCTGATCACAACCATTCGCACAATGATCTTTTCGCTTCTAAACTTAAATTAAAACTTAAACGCCACTATATGAAAATTGCGGACACAAAAACCGTTCTGTTCATCACAGGTGCTTTTGTCAGCCACAATGGCTGGGATGAATGGAAGAGCTATTTTGAACACAAGGGTTATATTACACTGGCACCTCCATGGCCTTTTAAGGATGCTCCCCCCGCTGTACTCAGGGACAGGCCACCAAGTGATACCGGACTGGCTAACCTCAGGTTGTCTGAACTGATAGACCATTACGCAAACATAGTCAAAGGATTACCAGAAAAACCAATTGTAATCGGGCATTCTTTAGGGGGCCTGGTCACACAGATCATCGTAAACCGCGATCTGGCTGCAGCCGGAATTGCCATACACTCCTTTCCGCCAAGGGGTATCTTTCCCTATGAATTCTCTTTCCTCAAAGCTGGCTGGAAATCACTGGGATTATTTACATCACTCAAAAAGACTTATCTGATGTCTTTTAAAGACTGGCAATATGCCTTTGTCAATGGAATGCCCCTGCAGCAGCAGCAGGAAACTTACGACGGGAACATTCTCCGGGAATCTAAAAAAGTGGCACGCGGGGGGCTTACAGCGGCGGCTAAAGTAGATTTTGAAAAAATGCATGTTCCGCTGCTGCTTACAGCAGGCAGCAAAGACAATATTATTCCTGCCCGCCTCAACCTTCGCAACTACAAAAAATACAAAAGAAACGGATCCGTGGCAGACTACAAAGAGTTTCCGGACAGGAATCATTTCGTACTGGGACAGGCCAGCTGGAAAGAAGAGGCCGATTTTATTCTCAAATGGATCAGCAGCCTCCGTTAAGGGGCATAAAACTCCCAGTCGCCCCAAAGATTAGGAGTTAATGCAGCTTCTGAAGGAACGTCAGAAACGATGGAAGTTGCTTTATTGTTCCAGTATAATCTGGAGAGGGTTTTGCTGCCGTCTCCGCGTAAAATACCAATATCTCCCTTTACAGATATGCCGGCCAGGGGTTTAAGATTCAGTACAGACAGCGGTACCGAAATCTCAAAACTCCCGTCCCCGCCCGCAGCGAACTCAAGCTGAGCCGAGATGTCCTTTACCCGGTCAAAAGTGATCGTGCGCCATGGCGAAGAAAAAGGTACCTTTTCGGCTTCTTTCACACCGGGAACTACAGCCTGATAAAGTACCGCACGGTGTCTTCCACCGCTGACTGTTACCAGCAAACGCAGGTCGCCCGTAACGGGCGAAGTTCTTTTTGGATTTGCAGACGCTGCTGTACCGATCATCAGGTCCAGGGCGCCTCCGGTTTTAAATGGCGCTAAAGGCATTTCAAATGAGTTTTTCAGCAATCCGGCATCACCTGTACGGTATCCGGCATATAACCTGTTCCCTGACACTGCAACCGCTCCTGTGACATCATAAGGCTTGGATTTTGAATTAAAATTAGCCTTTACACCCCTCTTATCAATATCAACCCAACTACTGTTCTTCCAATCCTCCCATTTGCCATCTACTACTATTGGAGTAGTCAGCATCTTTACCTTTAATGCCCCGCGCGTCGTTTGTTGCTGACGGGCCAGCTCTGCTTTTGTTTGAAAAGCTATACTTTTGGCCAAATCTTCGCTGCTGACCTTTATATTGGTTACCGGCAGCCGCTGAACGGTTTGCAGGCCATCTACTTTTAGCAAACTGCTGCGCGATCCGTCAACCATATAAACCTCTCCATCCGCCGTGCCTGTAATACTTGGCCAGAAATTTTCTTCTCCAAGACTTAATCCTTCTAAACCCATGCTCCTCTCTGCCACAGGCATATACCACTGTTTACCTGTACGCATGGGTTCAAACAAAGTAGCAATAAATAACCCGTCCATTGTAAAAACATAGACCATCCCATGGTTACTATTGATTGCCCAAAGCGGCTCCGGCAAACCCTTTATATGAATTGGCCCGCCCAGTAACCTTGTCGGACCAATCAGCTCTCCCGGAAATTCGGGCAGCGGGGCTTCATGGGCGGCGTGCAGACCGGGCCACAGATTGGGATAACTCCATACCGGCCTGCCATCTTTGGCGCCACTGATAGCATACCGCGCAAAGGGTAATACTCCCTGCGTAACAACAGTCCATCCACTGGAAGAAGTTAGTACCTGGTTACCTCCGGAAGATCCCGGGGCCTGTACTCCAGCGGCAAGCGTTTTTCCTTTATCTATCCGGTAAAGGGGTATACCTCCGGCCGTAAAACTCAGGGGCGAAAATTGTACGGCAGCCCCATTGAGTTGTGTGATGCAGAAAGACAGGTCCGGCATGACGGTAACCCCGCTGGCTTTACCTTTCAGAAAGCTTACCTCTTCAGTCTGCACCTTTGCATCTTCATTGACATCGTTCCAGATAAAAAACGCCATAGCGTTTTGATTTTTGGCATTCAGATCAACCGTAGCAGGCCAGGAAGATCTGAACCTGGATTCTTTAAGCACACCCCAGGTATCGGCACTTCCCATCGCTGCTGCTGGCTGCAGACTTCCATTACGTTCCACAAACAAGAAGGCAGTAAGGGCCCCACCTGTAGGATTTGAATTGTAACAGTTGGTAAAATACCTTTTCCCCTTGTAGTAAAGAGGCGTTTCCGGGGCTGCAATTCTTGGAGGCAGGTTTAACATAGCCGAACTTTTCCTGTACAAAATGTGCTGAAGCTTAGATTGGCCCGTTTTCCAGTCGATCTTAAATTCCATTGCACCCAAATCCTGTTCAGAATAATAAAATTTTGTTTTATCCTGCGGATCAAGCGTCCCCCCGCCCCCATATTTGACAGGCCCGTAAAAAGCCCTGATAAATTTTCCTTCCGCGGTCCATACACTTACCCGCTTGGGAAGGTAATCGTTTTCAGTCACCCAAAGCTGGTTTCTGGAATCTATGGTCATGCCGACAGGATTATTCATATGTAAAGGATCATACAGTCCTGCCTGGGGTACCCCGGGCTTGCCAATCGATCTGATCAACTTACCTTCAGCAGTGAATACCTTTACCTGCTGACTTGCACCACCATTACTGATATACAGGTTACCGTCTTTATCTTTAGTAATGCCAACGGGTGATTCCAGCTGAGATGAGATCAGGGACTTCGCCGGCGGCAGATGACTGAAATCCTGAATCGCAGCAAACCGCAGTAATTTATTTGCGGAGAGTACCAGCAAACGCCCTTCAGCATCAAATGTTAATCCATGCGGACGATCCATTGCCACACTATCCAGAACTTTTCCGCTTTTAAGGTCAGCAAACAATAGCTGGTTCTTTCTTGTAAGGCTCAGCACGCCAACTCCGTTATAAACGGCAAAGCCACCAATATCACCTTTAATCCCCGCCGAATCACGGATAACCCGCCCTGTTGGGTATAAAAAAATAGGCTTATCCGAATTTTTTGGCAATGTACTGATACGGACCGTTCCCTGTCCTGACCGCTTCGCCGTTTCCCAAACCGAGGCCACATATACAGAAACGCCGGGAACTGCCTGGCTGCCCTCATCTCTTGACATATAGGGTGCTGCGGTCCATACCCCGCCAATCCAGGTCTTGCCGCCAAGTTTTTTGCCGTTGAGGTCAACCCAGGCCAGCCCGTCAGTTCCTTCTGTCACATAGGAACCCAGGAAAACAACCGGCTGTTTCGCCGGAGATTGTTCCGTAGGAACAAATACTGCTGCCTGAGGGGCAGAGTGATTTGCCAGCCAGGCACCGGTATGGTCTTTAAGGTTCCATGGCGGGGTTCCGTTGGTATATAGGGAAAGTTCATAAGTTGCTTTAACCTCCTGGTGAACCAGGCCGCGGACGGTATAGGTACCCGGCGACACTAATTTTGGCGGGATCGCATAAACACCATGATGCACAGCATCGAGATCGCGCCCAAGATCATCAAGCCCGTCCCACCAGGCAGTGTTCTTGCCTGCCTTAAAATAGGTTTGAGCGATCAGGTTTCTTACGCGCTGCCCGTTGTGATCTTCGATCACCAGGGTAACATACCCGGCATCTTTTAAGGTAAAGGGAATTGCAATCGGCGGTTTGACAGATTGGGCTTTTACAGCTAATGCAGCGGCTATCATCACACCGGCAAGGATTACATTTAATTTCATCTATTTGTCTTATTGTTTTTAAGTTGTTAGATGGAGCCTTTGATGATTAGAATAATTATTGCCCTCTGTGCTTAATAATTATTCTAATCATGTCGGGTTCATGATGATAATGATATAAAGAAAACTATTCCAATCTATTAACTCGGAAATGAAGAAATAAGTATCAGGAATGATAGAAATAAAAAGATATATTTACAAATAGCAGCGCATGCCAGTTAATATTCAGGCCATGTCCGCCTGAACATTTCTTTTATTCATAAATATATAATTTATAAAGGTACCCCCGGATGATTGGCATAAATGATGAATTTTTACACTACCCGGCTGCACCAACTGCACTGAAAATGGCAGTTTCAGTTGGCATCGGAATGCTGGTAGGCATGGAACGTAAATGGTCGCACAAGGAAGCTGGCATCAGGACGTTTTCAATCGTAGCCTTGCTGGGAATGCTTTCATCACTCATCGGGCAGGACCTGATCATCACATCCATGATCGGCGTTTTCATCCTGGTGATCGCACTGAATACACGCAGCCTCATTGCCGATGAATCTTTAGAGATCACCACTTCCGCTGCGCTGATCGTCAATTATCTTCTCGGTGTGCTGGTTGGCCTCGGCCACATTTTCACACCGGTTGCGGGATCTATTGTGATGACGATGCTACTGGCATGGAAAACCGAGCTCAATCGTTTTGCAGGGGGACTGCTTCCTTCAGAGATCAGAAGTGCCATCCTGCTGGGGCTTATCGGGTTTGTCATCTATCCTATTCTTCCCAATGTCTACATAGACCCCTGGTCTTTATTTAATCCCAGTGATGCCTGGGTCAGTATCATTGCTATTGCCGGAATAGGCTTTGTGAACTATGTATTTCTTCGTATTTTCAGCACCAGCGGATTATACCTGGGAGCAATTTTCGGCGGCCTGGTAAACAGCAGTGCCACCGTAGCGGAAATGAGCACCAGGGTGCAGGCAACGGGCCTTACCTCAAAAATGACCACCTTATGCCTGCTCACTACTATTGCGATGTTTGCGAGAAACCTGCTGATCGCAACGCTATTCGTACCTCTTTCCCTTACTGCTACGCTGATGCCACTGCTCGCCATGTCTCTAGTGGCTGCACTGTTTATTGTGCGCGACAAAGTACTGCAGAGCAAAACCCAGGCGCCTTCCGCCCCGCTGGAGCTCGACTCTCCTATTTCACTAAAAAAAGTACTGTGGTTTGGCATACTGTTCATCCTCATCCAGGTCTGCGGTACATTGCTGACCAAGTTTTTCGGCAGTGGCGGAATATTGGCTACAGGTATTATTGGCGGACTGGTAAGCAGTGCCAGTACAACAGCCGCCGCCGCTACAATGGCCATGCACGGTAAGATCAGCGCATCGCTGGCAGGAAGTGTTGCGATCATCTCTTCCCTGGCAAGTGCGGTGGTCAGCCTTCCTATTGTATGGAAGACCATCAAAGATAAGGCCGTAGTAAAGAAACTGACCATAGAATTACTCCTGGTAGTGACTGTAGGTATAGCGGTAGTGGTAGTTGACAGGGTATTCCAGTTTTCAGAACTGCTGTTAAGGCATTAGCGCCAGAGCCTTCACCAGAATCAAGATTTTTTAAATTCCCTGATGTCTATAATTCTGTTGTCGTCTTTATTTTTCCTGAGGAAGGAAACGCCTTTCGCATCGGTTTGCCAGCTGTAGTTTTTTTGTATCCAGCTAAACACCTCAGCAGCATTCTTTGGCATTTTGGATGACAATGGCTGCGTATAAACTTCGCCCGTAGGATAATTCACCTGATACAGGGAAGATGAAACCAAAAATACGAGGGTCTTCTTGTCTGCCGAATTTATAAAATGCAGACCCTGGATCCTTTCATGGGGATGCTGTCTCCTGATCGGGTAAACCTTAACATTAACTGTGCTGATAAAAAAATCATTGTTGATCAGATATCCTGAACGGCCGATCCTGCTTAGCCCTTTCGTAAACCTTTTGTCTTCCTTACCGCTGGAAGGACGGTAAATACTCACCACATCCAACTTGCCATTTTTTATAGAAATTATATAAAATGGCGCTGTCAAACCTGACTGATCTGCGATCTGTACCAGCAAAGAGGTTTTCTGGCTGTTTAGAAATTCTGCAAGAGCGAACTTCCCTGTTGCTGCATTCCTGTCTGACGCGCCGGTCTGAATATTTATGGTAGTATCCCTGAATTTCACTCCGAATATTTCTGCAGAATCAGCCCCGGCATCTTCAGCGGTATGCTTAACAATCGTCAGCGCGTTTTCATCTCCCTTCTCAAACTGGTTAAGATCTTCCTGAGTGGCCAGGCTTCTGGGCGAATATATTTTTTCAGTCTCCTTATTCTGGCAGCTAACTAACACGGTAACAATTAAAAAAGCAGATAGTATAAATTTCATAAAATGTAAAATATGATTTAAACCTACTTAATTATTTAGTACCATAAAATATATTTCCATTTCATTACAGTAAAATAACAGATACGCGGCATTACTTTTTTGCAGTCAGGAAACAATTCCGTACCTATCATCACATCCTGCCTTTCTCTTCGTCAAGCGCATTGTTCTGGTGCCTGCTTTTACGGGAAAAGGTATCTTTGCCAAAGCGGTATGAAAATGCAAAGCCAAATCTTTGCGTGTCCGAGCTACTGATCTGCGCATAACTGGCCTGTTTCAGGTCTATCGAATTGTTATGGTATACCCAGGTATGGAAAATATCATCGGTCCCGAACCTTAGGCTACCCTGTCCCTTTAATATTTTCTTCTGCACACCGGTATTCACGCGGTACATTCCGCCCGTAAACGTTTGCCCGTTCAGGTCCCTACTCGCATAATATCCGCTCAGTTCTGCACTCCATCCTGCGCCAAACTGGAACTGGTTCAGCACGTTTATTCTGGCTACATAAGTTTCTGGATTCAGCCTGATCCCATAAGCTTCGCCATCCAGCCCCATCCAGGACAGCAGCACATCCGTATTCAGGCTCCACCATTTTGCGGGAGACAAAGACAAGCCGGTGTTGAGCAATAACATATGGCCCATGGCCACGTTCTCAGGGCGGGTGATAAATACATCATCAACAACCCTGGTGGTCTGGAAAATCACGTCACTGAACCTGTTGTAACTTAAGGCCATTCTTAACCATTGTTTATGCTGGTATTTCAGTTCATACCTTCTTTGATACTGGGGGTTGAGCATCGCGTTCCCGGTGGAATAGGAATACTGGTCGCGGAAGATGAGGAACTCATTTAACAGCTGATAGTTTGGCCGGTTGATCCTTCTTGTGACGGCAAAACTAAACGTATTTATCCCATTGATATCCAGCTTGTAACTCAGGAATAGCGAAGGAAACAGTTTGGTATAGTTCTTTCTGAAACGGCTGCCTTCCAACACTTCATTCCCCATCTGGTTGCCATTTGCAACGGTGTTCTCCACACGCATTCCCAGCTGTATACCAAAATGTTTCCAGCTTTTCTGTGCATTTACGTAAGCAGCGTTGATGTTCTCGCGGTACTTGAAGTGATTGGACTGTCCGTTGTCTATCAGCCGCTCCCCGTCTGTCACATTGTAATAGTCTGAAACATTGTTATTATTCACCCAGCTTGACTTCAACCCTGCTTCCAATTTCGCCTTCCCTTTCAGCGGATGCACGTAATCTGCCTTTGCCGTATAAATATGCATAGATAAGGGCAGGTCGTAAAAGAACTCGTTGCTGCCGCTCAACGGGCCGTCGGGCTGGTACATAAAGTTGTGTAAGGACTGTACATTACTCCCATCGTAATTGAGGTAATTCACATCAGCCGACAGTTCCCTGCCGGTATGGCCAAATTGATGTACTACACTAAGACTGGTACCAATATTCGTTCTGTCGTTCCTGCCATTGGTATAACCGCGGCCTGTACTGTCCAGGGCACCCGCGCTATAATTACCACTGTTATAATTCAGGTAATTTTTTGTGCGGCTGTCATTTAAATTCAGCTGAAAAACGTAAGTAGTTTTTGCAGTGGCTGAATAATCCAGACCCAAATTTGCATTGACCGCATTACTTCTGTTTTGCTGGCTGTTGAACAGTGAAACTGCAGAGGAAGGCACACCCTTAGCGGTAAAAAAGCGCCTGTCGTAATGATCGTCGGTAAAATTTTGATCGTAACCATAACCCATATTTCCAAAAACATTGATCTTCTTATAGTTATAATTCAGATTGAGTGCATTGTTGCTCCTGAGGTATTTCCCTTGCGTAAATCCCGTGGAAATACTTCCGGTAAAACCTCCTGTCCTGTTCTTCTTCAACCGGATATTGATCACCGCGTTACCGGCAGCATCATACCTGGCCGAAGGGTTATCAATCAATTCAATCTTATCCAGCTGCGCTCCGGGGATCGATTTCAGGTAGGAGGCCAGATCCTGTCCGGAAAGATATTTGGAGCGGCCATCGATCAGCACCAGTACTCCTGTTCTGCCATTCAAACCAATTTCGCCATTCGCACTCACCGTTACCCCGGGTGTTTTTTCCAGCACCTCCAGTGTATTACTGCTGGCACTGCTGATCATCGCATCCACATTTACCACCGTTTTATCGGTTTCCATTTGCATCAGCGGCTTTTTACCCTCGATCACTACATCCGCCAGATCCATCCTTTTATCAGGCGTTAACAGGATTGCCGGCAGCACCAAATCTTTACCCTCCGGCTGGACGGAGACGCGGAATAATTGATATCCGATTGCAGTGATGATCAGTATATATTTCCCGTCAGGGACATTACTCAACGTAAACTCCCCTTTTTCATTCGCCGTAGCCGCGGCAATCAGCACCGCATCCTTAAACAAGCGGACAGTGGCCCCTGCCACAGGTTCATTTTTATTGTTCTTAACTAAAGACGATACCGTATTCAGCTTCAGCTGTGCAGGGCATATAAGGGAAACCAGCAGGAAAAACAGGAACAGGCAGGGTGCTTTCATCGTATTTATTTTAGGATATGTAATCTATGATGAAGCAAATATTGACCGTTTACGCTGGCGGAGAAAAGAAATATGTTGTAACTTGGCTAACAGATGATAGAATTCCGTTTTTGGGGTGATCAACAGCACGATACCCCTAAAATGACTTTCGGTCACTGGTTTTAACCTGTTCGTCAACATCAAAGGGCAACATCAGTCCTATCTGCCCAGATTTGTAATCTTATGGTTAAACAAACCCAAACAGCAATACGATGACCGATAAAATAAAATACCCGCTGGGTTTCTTTGGAAATTACCTGTATATTTTCCTGTCACTACTGGTTTCTGTCCCTATATTTTTAGCCATAGAATCCTATGTTAAACCATTGGGAGTGCATGAAGATGAGGCCGTATCCTTTGCTTCTACCGTATGTTTTATACTCGGTGTTTTTGCCGGCCGCTATATCTCCCAATTCTGGTCTGCCACGCTGAAATCACTGCCCAAAATGGAAGTCCTGGGGCTTGCTACATTGATCGTAATCTGTATAGGCTGGCTGTTCTTTCATGCAGATTTCCCCCTGGAGGGACGGACCGGAATCAACCTGATGTTGTTCTGGGTTCCTTTTGCAATGATCAGCATCCTTTCCGGGATACTCATCAAGGTAATCCATAGCGTAACGGAGAACCAGCTGCAGGAAGCACAAAGTATAGCCACGCACAGCAAAAGCGAGCTCCACCTTTTACAGTCCCAGCTCAGTCCGCATTTTCTCTTTAACACACTGAATAACATGTACGGGCTATCCATTACAGACCACCAGAAAATCCCAGACCTGCTGCTGAAATTGTCGGAATTACTGCGCTATTCGGTTTATGATGCCACGGAAACCTATGTACCACTGAAGGATGAGCTGACCTATATCAGCAACTACATAGAATTTGAAAAAATAAGGATTGGAGACAGGCTGGCGCTCAGTACCGATGTAGAGGAGATCGGCAACGCCAATATCAAAATTGCCCCGATGATGCTAATCGTATTTATAGAGAATGCCTTCAAACATTCCAAAAATACGACTGACCAGCAGATATTTATAGACATTAAACTGAAGACGTGGGGAAACTCCATCCTGTTCTCTGTTAGAAACAGCTATGGAAAAGAGGAACAGGAAACAACACACTTTAACAAAAACAGCGGTTTAGGACTTGCCAATGTAAGTAAGCGCCTGGAGCTGCTCTATTCCAATGCCCATATGATCAACATACAAAGTGATGCCTTATATTATAACGTAGACCTGCAATTAAAAATGAAATCATGAATAAAGTGAGTTGCCTTATTGTTGACGACGAACCTATCGCCCGGGATATCATACAAAGCTACTGCGGACATCTGGAGCACTTACAGGTGCTAGCCTCCTGCGGAAATGCATTGGAAGCCAAAAAGGTATTGCAGCAGCAAAAAATAGAGATCCTCTTTCTTGATATCAACATGCCTGTAATGGATGGCATCTCCTTTGTAAAAACACTGAAAAGCCCACCTCAGGTTATATTCACCACGGCCTATAAAGAATATGCACACAATGCCTTTGATCTGGCAGCATGTGATTATTTGCTCAAACCCTTTTCTTTTGACAGGTTTATGATTGCTGTAGATAAAGCTATGGAAAAGATCAGGCCGGCAGCACAAGCCATTAACGCTTCCGAAAGCCAGGCTGAAGACTTCATTTTTATAAAAACAGAGGGCAGGATCTACAAAATTCAGCATGACGAGCTGCTCTACGCCGAAGCCCAGGGCAACTACACAAGGATTTTTACCACCACAAACACCCTGTCACCCAAAATGCCCTTTTCAAACTTTGAAGAGCTACTGCCAAAAGCACTCTTCCTGCGCGCCCACCGCTCTTTCATCATTAACAAATCCAAAATCAGCCATATTGAGGGAAACCGGATATTTATCAACTCAACCGAAATTCCTATCGGAAGCAATTACAGGGATGTGCTGATGAAAGACCTTGGCTTTTCAAAATAAGCCCTCCGGCACATGCACTAATTTCCCCCATTTAGGGGATAGTGAATTCCTGTAAATTACCAGAATTTGTCTGACAGATAATAGCACTATTAAGATGATGACAACAAACGAACTGGCTTCGAAAAAAATTTTGTTTGCAACTTACTCTTCTGAAGGACATATTAACCCACTTACCGGAATGGCAAAACATTTACAGGGGCTCGGTTGTGAAGTAAAGTTTTATGTATCTGATCATTTTGATGCGAAGATGAAAAGCATCGGTATCGATTACTATCCCATCAGCAAAGCCAATGACTCGAACAGCGAAACGATAAGAAAACAGTATCCTGAATTAATTACAACCAACGATCCTGTTGAAAAACATAAGATATATCAAAAAATACTGGTAAAAACAGCTAAAGATTCCTTTGAAGATATACAGGACATCTACAGCTCATTCCCATTTGACCTCGTTATTACTACCTGCGCTTATCTTTCAATTCCCCTGATCAGGTACAAATTTCAGGTACCTGTGGTGTCGGTAGGTGTGATTCCACTGGCAGAAGATGAGGAGACAGGGGCTAAAAACACCCCGCTACCTCAGGAGAATGCCATTAATTTTAAGGAAGGCAGTAATCCTTATGCTGAATTGCTGACGGCGCAGGGGGTTCCCTATCAAAAAGCTGAAATTGTAAACATTTTAAAATTCCTAACCCGGCAGGCAAGCTTGTATCTGCAGATCGGCACGCCGGAATTTGAATATAAGCACGACCATCTGGGAGAGAACATCCGGTATGTCGGGGCACTGTCACCCTATTTAAAACCTGCATCTGAAAATAAATGGTATGATGAGCGGCTGGAAAAGTATGCTAAAATTGTGTTCGTCACACAGGGAACCGTTGAATCAGATACTGCAAAATTAATTGAACCTACCCTGCAGGCTTTCATCAATACGGATACACTGGTGATTGCAACCACGGGAGGTAAAGGAACACAGCTGCTTAAAGAAAAATATGTGGCAGATAACCTGATCATCGAAGATTATATCCCCTATGCAGATGTAATGCCTTACGCCAGTGCCTATATTACCAATGGCGGATATGGCGGCACTATACTGAGTATTCGGAACAGGCTGCCTTTAGTGGCTGCCGGGCTGCATGAAGGGAAGAACGAAGTCTGTGCAAGGATAGGTTATTTTAAAATAGGAATCGATCTGAAAACGGAAAGCCCTACCTCGCAAGCTATTTATGATGCGGTTCAGGAGATCCTTGAAAATAAGGTCTATAAAGACAATATTGTTAATTTATCCGATGATATGAACACCTATAATCCCCTCGCACTGAGCGTGAAATACATCAAAGAATTGCTGAATAAAGAAAGCTGATTATATCAGTTTCATATCGCCGGCCTTTATCCAGCCTTCGTTTCCGTTGGCGAGCCTTACCCTCATCCAGTCACGGTTAGTAGTTTGCAGAATAGTGACCTTAACACCTTCATGGATCAGGAAAAGGTCACGCGATTGCCCTGCAGGTGCACTTTTTACATAGACCGGGCTGCTGAAAACAATCCCCTGCTGCCGTTTAAAATAACTGAGCTGCTGGCTCAGCAGGAAAATCGTAAAAATCCCAAGTATAAAACAAGCAACAGCCACAAAAAAGGAAGACTTCTTTATTCCTTTCTGATGGGCGAAGAAGTAGAGGATCAGGAAAGCAGATCCTGCCAGAACAAAGAGCAGGCTGAACAGGGCAAACATATTTGCGGAAAAGCTCAGATAAACACCTCTCCACCACCTGTTCAGAAAAAACTCAGGAACCTCTTCAATTTTATCACGGGTCTTTGAATTGGCCAGCCTGATATTCGCATTGATGTCCTCATCATTTGGCGAAAGCCGGTGTGCCTTTTCATAATAAAGCAATGCCGAAGGAATATCCTCCAGTTTATAACTGGCATTGCCCATGTTAAAATACACTGCTGCAGAATGTTCATGACCGGCAATGATCTTTTGATAAGTATCAAGCGCCTCCCTGTACTGTGCCTTTGCATAATAGCTGTTGGCTTTTGTAAAAAGGGCTTCTTGCTGGTCATTACCAAATGACACCAATGGCAGAACTACCACTGTCACGAAAAAGAATATCTGTTTTAAGCCGCTAGATCTCATCTTCAATACTATTGATTATATGTTTTGCTTTTTCCAGCACTTCGCGCTCAGACAATTGTGTCACAGGGGAATACCTTGCCATTTCACATCTATCCAGCGTATCCGTCAATTGTTCGGTCAGTTGTTCATTTACCTTCCTGGTCCTCAGGCTGGATACAATTGTTTCCCTGTTCAGATCGGCCATAGAGATATTAAGTTTATCACTTAAGTAGCCGTACAAACCTTTGAAAATGGCATCGTAAAATTCATTTTTATTGCCCAGCTGTTTTTCGGCATTCGCCAGATGGCGCACAGCAACTTTCCCCGCTTTACGGCTTTTCACCTTTACCAGGTCGCTGTTATTTCTACGTGACCAGTTTCTGTACATAAAGGCTGCAATGCAGGCAACAGGCCCGGTCAGCAGCAGCAGAATATACCAGGCAGAGTTATAGAACCTCTCCCCTTGCCTGCTCAGTCCGGGTTCCCCGGTTTTGATATACCTGATATCTTTATCCAGCACCTTTACCTCCTCCTTATTAGCGGCAGAAAATGCGGTGACATTGCTATCAGCAGTACCCTTGTTCACTTTTATCTTAAACGAACGGGCAGACAATACCACATATTTTCCCATTGCAGGGTTAAAATAGGAGAAGTGCAGCGGCTCTATTGTAAAATTCCCCTGATGCCTTGGAATGACCAGATAGCTATACATCCTGCTTCCTGACACGCCCTTTACGGTCTCCCTTATCGTATCTGTGATCTTAGGGTCATACTTCTCAAAGTCCGGTGGGAAACTTACATTCAATTCTTTCAGCAACTTGAGATTGCCCGAACCTGAAACCTTTACTTTATAAGTGAGCGACTCATTGGCTTTCAGCTCGGTTTTGTCTACATCTGCGGAAACCGCAAAATTACCAACAGCACCGGTAAAGCCCTCAGGCCGGCCATTTTCCGGCAGTGGTTTCACATGAATCACCAGAGGAGTGCTTTTCACGCCATATTTAACATCCTTATAGGAACCAAAGAACTGATCCATAATATCTCTTGCTGGCGCCGGTACCCGGGCAATGAAGGTCATTTCAAACGGATCGATAGTGATATTGCCCGAATGCTCTGCAAACAGGATCGTCTGCCTTACATCGGCAACATTGTATTTTACGCCTTTATAGGTTTCAACATGCCATTGTGCCTGCTGCTGCTGGTCTTTCACTTCCTGGCTCCAGAAACCTGTCAGGTCCGGCAGTTTGTCCAGGCGGCTGTCCACTATACCAACTTTAGTATATAACCTGTAGGTCAGCAAAATCTGCTGTCCCTGGTAAACACTGGTCTGATCAGGAATGGCTTTAATAAATAAGGATTTTGAAAGATCAGTGGGAGCATCCTGTTCAAGGGTGTTATCAGGTGCATTTTGCGAAGGATTGTTTTGCTGTACAGGCTGTCCTTTCAGCACGGTCATCCTGATGGGGCTTGTACTCAGCCGGCGCCCGTTCACTACCATACTGGCAGGGCCAATGGTCAGTGTTCCTTCTTTTACGGCAACCAGCACATAACTGTAGGAATTGCTGACGGTGGTATTTCCATTGATAGAGGTGATGCTGTTTGATACGTTAGGGCCTGAGAGCACCTGGAAGCCGCTAAAGTCAGGCGGCGAAAAACGGTCTCCGTTTCCGTTTACCGAAAAGCTAACCTCGAATTGCTCCCCTGTGCCTACCTGTGTGCTGTTCACAGCCGCAACAAATTTCGCATCCTGTGCAAATACAAGGTTCGTGCACAGCAGTAAAACCGTCACTATATAATATTCAATCTTCATTCTCTTAAACATAACAGCGATTACCAGTCTTTAGCGACACGTGCTTTTTCTCCTTTAAATTTCTTGTTTTTCAGTTTATCCTGTGTTTGCTTCTCATTGTTGTTCATCGCATCCAGCATGCTCTGGGCATCTTCTTTGGAGAGCTGACCGGGCTGCGGTTTTGGTTCTTGCTTCTGGTCATTCTGATCCTTGTTCTGCTGATCCTTCTTGTCTTTATCCTGGTCTTTTTTATCCTTGTTCTGATCTTTATTGTCCTGGTTCTTTTTGTTATCCTTATTCTTCTGGTCTTTGTTCTTGTCCTTCTTTTGCTGTTGCTGCTTTTTCAGCATCTCCTGTGCATAGGCCAGGTTATACCGTGTTTCTTCATCCTTAGGATTATTGATCAGTGCCTTTTTATACGCAGCGATCCCTTCCTCCAGTTTTTTGTCAGTTACAAACGAATTGCCCAGATTATGATAAGCCTGTGCTTTTACTGCCGGGCTGTTGTTTGCCGATCCTGCAATCTGGCTGAACTGTTCACGCGCATCAGCAAACTTCTTTTGCTTATACAGGGCATCCCCTAAATTGAAGTTACCTTCGGTACTCTGGCTTTTCGGCGTAACCGATTTGCGGTAGCTGGCTTCGGCCTCCGCATAATTCTGCTGTTTATACAGGTCATTTCCTTTCTTGATATACCGCTTTCCCTGCTGCGCAAAAAGGAAGGGCCCCTGTACTAAAAACAATAATATGATCACTAACTCCTTCATGTTCTTTACCATCATTATTTGCTTTTTTCAGTATTGATCCTGTTCTGGCTGGCGCCTATGCCTGCCGCCGGCGTGGGCGATTTCACTTCAAACAGTTTCACATTGCCCAACCGCAGACTTTTACGGTTAGAGATGAAAAACTCTGCCACCAGCAATAGGAAAGCAATTCCCAGGAAAAACTGGAAACGGTCTTCAAAATCTTTAAAGTTCTTTGTATCCACTGTCTTCCGCTGTACCCTGTCAATCTGGTCCAGCACGATATTCATCCCGCTGTTCGCATTGGTAGCCCTTACATAGGCTCCTTTACCGGCCGCAGATACTTCCTTACCCATCGTTTCATTTAATTTGCTCAATACAGGTTTCCCAAGACTGTCCGTATGGAAACCTGCCTCTTTGCCGTTCTCGTAAATAGGTATCGGCGCACCCTCAAGCGACCCAATGCCAATGACGTTTACAGTAACGTCCTTATCTGCCGCATTTTTTGCAGCGGCTACAGCATCGTCCTCGTGGTTCTCTCCGTCCGTGATCACGATCATTGCCTTCCCTGTGCCGTTCTTAAAATCAAAGGAACGCATTCCCATATCAATGGCAGCTCCGATGGCTGTTCCCTGGGTGGGTACCATATCGGTGTTGATCGTATTCAAAAACAGCTTGGCAGCTGAATAGTCGGTAGTAATGGGCAGTTGCACATACGCTTCACCAGCAAAAACTACGATCCCGATCCGGTCGTTATGCAAGTTGTCAATCAACTGTGCGATAGCGCGTTTAGCATTTTCCAACCGGCTTGGGGTGATATCCTGTGCCAGCATACTGTTTGAAACATCCAGCAGGATCATCAGATCGGCACTTTTCTGCTTGACTTCTTCCAGTTTAGAACCGATACGGGGATCGGCAATCCCAACGACCAGGAAAGCATAGGCAAAGATAAATAAGATGAACTTCAGCCATGGCCTTGTAAAAGACACCTCCGGGATCATCATATCCACCACTTTCTTGTCCCCCAGTCTGCCTATGGCTTTTTTCTTCCACCTGCTTACCAGTACAAAAAGCGCTATCAGAAATGGGATAGCCGCTAATCCCCAGAGCAATTCTATATGTGCAAAACGTAACATCCGATTTAAGTTAAAGCTCCTTTAAGCAAAGTATTTTTGAGTATAAACTCCGTTAACAATAAGAGCAGCGCGATAATGGCCAGTGGCAAAAAACATTCTGTTTTTTTATGGTACTGTGTCACATCGATCTTTGCCTTTTCCAGTTTATCGATCTGCTCGTAAATACTTTTCAGCTTCTCATTGTCTGTAGCCCTGAAATATTTCCCGCCGGTAATACGGGCAATCTTAGTCAGCGTTCCTTCGTCAACATCCACAGGCATATTCTGGTAACGCACACCCATTGACGTCTGTACCGGATAAGGCGCATAACCATGTGTACCGATACCAACCGTGTACACCCTTACATTGAACTGCTTTGCAATTTCTGCCGCAGTAACGGGAGGTATTGATCCTGAATTATTAGATCCGTCCGTCAGCAGGATCACTACTTTACTTTTGGCTTCGCTGTCCTTCAACCTGTTAACCGCGGTAGCCAGTCCCATCCCTATCGCCGTTCCGTCATCTACCATTCCATTTTTGATGGCCGCGAACAGGTTGATCAGCACGTCATGGTCTATCGTTAGCGGGCATTGTGTAAAGCTCTCCCCGCTGAAGATCACCAGTCCTATCCTGTCATCAGGGCGGTCTTTGATAAAATCTATCGCAATGTTCTTCCCTGCTTCAAGCCTGTTGGGCTTAAAGTCTTCCGCAAGCATACTACCTGAAATATCTGAGGCGATCACGATATCAATCCCCTGCGTGGTGGAATTCTGCCAGCTCAATGCCGATTGCGGACGGGCCAGGGCGATGATCAGCAGCAGCAAGGCCAAGGCCCTCAGTATGATCCCCAGATGGCGTAAGCGTGGAACCACACTTTTCACCGGAAGCGAAAATCCATTTACTGCAGATACGCTCAGGCTGCCCTGCAGCTTTTGTTCCCTGCGGATATACCATGCAACTATCGCCGGAATGAGCAGCAGCAGCCAGAAAAATCCCGGATTGGCAAATTCTATTTGACTAAATACGTTCAGCACCATCCCCTCCTTTTGTGTTTTCAGCGTTCTCCTTTGTATTTTCCGGGCGTTCCGTTTTTCGTTCCGCCGTATTCGATACAAAAATCACCGCATCCTCTATACTTCGCTCATTCTCAACCGGCAGCGGTTTACCCTTTGCGAATTTCACCAGGTCGGCCGTCATCAGCAGTCCATGCAATATATTTTTATTTTCAGCTGTTATAGCCACCTTACTCAGGCCTTCAAAAATTTCGTCTGTTGTTTTTTCATGAGTTTTGATCTGGTATCTTTTTTCCAGGTATTCACGTAATACATCACTCAGTTCACTGTAGTATTCTTTTACCTGCTCCTGCTGCCATAATTTCTTATTCCGCAGTTCAGTCAGCTGGGCTAAAGCTATCGTATGCGCAGGTAGCGACGGTTTATTTACCTGAATAACAGGTTTTTTCCCGCGCCGTTTCATCAAATACCAGACCAGCCCCGCAATCAGGATAATACCCAACAGGGGAAACAATACCCATTGCCAGTTGTCTTTGATCCAGTCGGTAAATGTATAGGAAACTGCCAGCGGCTGTTTGATGTCATAAATGGCTTTCGTTGTATCTACCTTAACAGACTGCACGAGTAAAATCAGTTCATTTGTTTTTAAAGCCCCTTCCTTTGCGGTAAACACAAAAGCAGGCAAGGTATAACTTCCCGCATCAAAGCTGGTAATCACATAGCTTTTGGTTACCGTGATCTTTTCAGGATCATTCTCATCGGGGATCGTATCTTGTTTACTGCTGCTGATCACCTGGATTTTGCTGTTCAGCGTATCTGCAATAGCTGGAAAGCCAACCGTTTGTTTTACCCGCTGGAAAACGGATAAACGCAGTTTCGTCTGGTCGCCGATGCGGATAGCCGTCTGCTCCAGTTTGGCAACTGCCTGAATATCCTGCGCCTCCGCATCCGGACAAAAGCAAGACCAGCACAGTATTAAAGCCAGGATACAACTGTTGAAATTCTTGATCATATCATCTATTAACGTTTGCGTTCCCGCTTTTTAAATAATGTCCTCAAAGGGCTAATATAAGATTCATGTGTACCGATTGAAGTAAAGTCAACACCTGATTTACTAAAAACATCCTTCAGCAGGGCATTTCTTTTCAATGCATCAGCTTTAAAAGCGGCCCTTATCTTTTTATCTCCGGTATTTATCCATGACAGCAAACCAGATTCTTCGTCTTTCACCGGGATCAGCCCCAGATCAGGAAACTCCTCTTCATGTTTATCATAGAGGCGCAGGGCAATCACATCGTGTTTTTTATTTGCCAGTTTCAGCTGCTGTTCAAAGGCAGGGCTCATAAAATCAGAAAGGATAAAAGCCGTACATTTCTTTTTAATGGCACTGGTAAAATACCTCAGCGCTTCGGCCACATCGGTGCCCTTGCTTTCAGGTTTAAAGTCAATCAGCTCCCTGATGATCATCAGGATATGGCTGCGTCCTTTTTTTGGCGGAATGAACTTCTCAATTTTATCACTAAAAAATATGACGCCAACTTTATCATTGTTCTGTATCGCAGAAAATGCAAGCACTGCGCATAACTCTGTAGCAAGATCCTGCTTTTGCTGGCTTTGCGTACCGAAGTTCTCCGATGCACTTACATCCATCAGCAGCATGACCGTCAGCTCCCTTTCTTCATCAAAAACCTTCACATAGGGATGGTTAAAACGGGCGGTCACATTCCAGTCTATTGTTCTGATCTCATCCCCGGCCTGGTATTCGCGCACCTCGTTAAAGGCCATACCCCGTCCTTTAAAGGCAGAGTGGTACTCGCCTGAAAACAGGTGATTGCTCAGTCCCCGGGTTTTGATCTCGATCTTTCTTACTTTCTTCAGCAGCTCTTTGGTGTCTCTCGCCATAATTTAAGAAAATGCGTTAAGGTACTTCAACAGCATTTAAGATTCCCGTAATAATATCTTCCGTGGTCATATTCTCTGCTTCGGCCTCATACGTCAGACCAATACGGTGCCTTAAAACGTCATGGCAGATCGCCCTGACGTCTTCAGGGATCACATATCCCCTGCGTTTGATAAAAGCATACGCTTTGGCCGCAAGTGCCAGGTTGATACTTGCCCTTGGCGAAGCCCCGAAACTGATCAGGTTCTTATAGTTATCCAGCTTATACTGATCCGGGAAACGCGTGGCAAAAACGATGTCAATAATATATTGCTCTATCTTTTCGTCCATATAAACCTCCTTAACCACCTTGCGTGCCCTGATAATATCATCCTGATGTACAATAGCGTTGGGCTTTAACATACCCTGAGGGGCAATATTTGCCCTGATGATCCTTTTCTCATCCTCCTTTGTAGGGTAACCGATCACCACTTTCAGCATAAAACGGTCTACCTGGGCTTCGGGCAGCGGATAAGTTCCTTCCTGTTCAATAGGATTCTGGGTAGCCAGTACCAGGAAAGGATTCGGCAATGGAAAGGTCTGGTCACCGATGGTCACCTGTCTTTCCTGCATCGCCTCCAGCAAAGCACTCTGTACTTTTGCCGGAGCACGGTTAATTTCATCGGCAAGAATAAAGTTTGAAAAAACAGGGCCTTTTCTCACCACAAACTCTTCCTTTTTCTGGTTGTAGATCATCGTACCGATCAAATCTGCAGGCAGCAGGTCGGGCGTAAACTGAATCCTGCTGAAATCGGCCT
The DNA here is from genome assembly GCF_900107535.1 of Pedobacter hartonius. Taxonomy (GTDB): domain Bacteria; phylum Bacteroidota; class Bacteroidia; order Sphingobacteriales; family Sphingobacteriaceae; genus Pedobacter; species Pedobacter hartonius. The sequence goes on from NZ_FNRA01000009.1 coordinate 119,675, forward strand.
GAATAGCTTTGGAAAGGGTATTGATCGCCAGCGTTTTTGCCAGTCCGGGAACACCTTCCAGCAGAATATGCCCGTCGGCCAGCAGCCCGATCAGCAGACGCTCTACCATATATTTCTGGCCTACGATCACTTTGTCCATCTCCATTTTCAAAAGATCAACAAAAGCACTTTCGCGCTGGATCATTTCGTTAATGGCCCTGATATCCGTTGAATACGATGAATTAGCGGCCGTAGCATCTGACGACAGCTGCTCAGTATTACTCTTTAATTCTTCCATTAATCCTTTAATTTTATAGATAGGCAAACTTAAACAGTATATCCATTTTTCGCCAGAAAAATATCAGATATAAATGTTAAAAAGTGTTAAATTGTCTCGTCCCACCCTACTTATTGTCACTTTCACACCGCAGTGGCCAATCCGGAGAACAAGATATTTATAAATCTAAAATAATCTACGTATGACCGCATCAACTAAAAACACGAAAATCATTTATTGGCTAACCACAGGCCTCCTCGCCGCATTTATCTTACCGGGGATCTTCTTTGCAGGAAGTAAAATGGCGCTTGAGGGCACTGCCCATCTTGGTCTTCCGCTCTGGTTTCACTGGGAACTGAGTATCGGCAAATTTATCGGCGGACTGATCCTGATCCTCCCGTTTTTCCCAAAACGCATCAAAGAATGGGCATATGTAGCCTTTGGCATCGATTTTATCTCAGCAGCAATTGCCCTCCTGGCAGTTGACGGCCCATCAGGCATGTGGTATTTTCCGGTCATCTGCCTCGTCATGCTCATCATCTCCTATATCACTTACCATCAGCTGAAGGAGCATTAAAGAAAACAAGTCGCAAATATGTTACAATAACAGTAGCCTGATCATATTATATTTATCATTAGAATTTTAACCAAATATCTATTCCAAATTACTTGTATGACAGAAAGTACTCCCCCAATTGTGGCCGTTGTAACAAATGAAACTGCCAATCCCGCTCCATTAGGCCTTTGTGCTTTCGGCATGACCACCGTTTTGCTGAACATTCACAACGCCGGTTTTTTTGAGATGAACTCGATGATCCTGGCCATGGGTATCTTTTATGGGGGACTTGCGCAGGTAATCGCCGGCATTATCGAAGCGAAAAAAAACAATACCTTCGGACTCACTGCCTTTACCTCCTATGGATTTTTCTGGCTTTCCCTGGTTGGATTGCTGGTGATGCCCAAATTAGGCTGGGCCGCTCCTGCGTCTGAAGCAGCGATGATCGCTTACCTTAGTATATGGGGAGTTTTCACATTCCTGTTATTCTTCGGCACCTTAAGGCTGAACCGTGCACTTCAGTTTGTTTTTGGCTCACTCACCATCCTGTTCTTTTTGCTTGTTGCGGGCGATGTTACCGGGAATGCCAGCATTAAACATTTTGCAGGATATGAGGGGATTATTTGCGGCGCTTCTGCAATCTATACAGGAATAGCGAATGTGCTGAATGAAATGTACGGAAGAGTTGTTCTGCCAATTGGTCCCGTAAAAACTGCTTAGCTTTGACAATCCTGCTGTATGGAACGAACAGCAGGATTGTCACAACCGCCGGGGCGGTTTCCGGAAAGACATGGATAAGGCCATATTAAAAAGCAGAATCAAGCTTTTCGCCATCATACTTACTTTTTAATAGCTGTATTTGGTTTATAGGCAGCGTACCATTTACCCAGCGCAGTTAGATTACCACTGGCATCCACTAAAGCTGAAGACCAGAGTCTGGCGCTTTTCGGATCGCCGGAGAACCAGCTGTAACGCTGCACGTAATCCAAAGCTTCCAGTTTTGGAAGCAGCCTTTGCATAAATTTCAGCACCATTCCCGGAGTGTATGGGTTTTGAGCCATCGTTGCAGCATCATTAGCCGCGGTAGCAAACTCTGTGATCCAGATGGGTTTATGATATTTATCATGCAAATCTTTCAATACCTGTACAAATGCAGCATCATCCGTACCTACATACATATGGACACAAATAAAATCAACACGTTTCTTCTGCGCAATAGCCTGATCCATAAAATCGTACATCCACTTCCTTGTAGGCCAGGCTGTTGCGGGGCTCCCAAGAGGCAAACCCACAGACTCCAGTTTAGGCCAGCTTGCAAGTGCATCTGCAACGCTCATGTTCGACTGGTCGGCCAGGTCAGGTTCATTGAAACCAAGCACAAACTTCGCCCTGCCCAGTGCCTTTAGCTGCTTCACGTAGGCAACATTGGCAGAACTAACAGTGCCCTTGCCCCAAAACATAGGCACAAACTCACAATTCCTGGGTGCCAGATCAAAAGGAATATCAGGTCCCCAGGTATAGAACCAGTGACTTTTAAGGTTGATCACATTTCCATACCAAGTGCCATTTTTATTTCCGGTATTAAAGCATACCCCCTTTTTACCTGTTGTAGTTTGACCTGTTGCAGTCACGACATGATCAACAATGGAAGTACTACTGCTTGTATCTTTCTTACATCCCGAAAATACAGCATAAAAGAAAATCAGTGCTATTTTTAAATTCTTCATCATAGGAGACGAAATTAATAATAATTCAGTAGAAAAAGAAAAAATTATTTACAAAATGTATAATAAAATACAAATAAGATTTTCTTATTGGAAAAATCAACTCCCTACGTACTTCTTTCATTGATTTAATCTCAACAACCTTATTTTACCACCACTTTAATGGAAATTCCAATTTATCAACTGATCCAACTATCAGGTCAGGTTTAAATGCATATTTGCCCAGGCGCTCCTTACTTGCAATCCCTGAGAGCACCAGAACGGTTTTATATCCCATTTGAACACCTCCCTGGATGTCAGTTTCCATCGTATCCCCGATTACTGTTGTTCCTGCGGTTTCCAGTCCTAAGAATTTCCTTGCTGAGCGCATCATCACCGGGCTGGGCTTGCCAATTACAAAAGCCTTTACGCCACTAGCCTCTTCTATCATCGCCGTGGTAGCAGCAATACCCAGGTTATTCCAGCCTGGCTTTTTTGGAGAGGGGTCCCTGTTGGTAGTAATAAACTTTGCACCAGCCAGGATCATATCCACCGCACGCTGAACCATTTCCAGGGTAAAATTTCTTCCTTCACCTAAAACCACGAACTCAGGATCTGTATCTACCAGTGTAATTCCATTTTCATGCAGGCTCGTTAACAACCCGCCTTCGCCCAATACATAAGCAGTTCCGCTATGTCCCTGGTCGCCTAGAAATTTCCCGGTAGCCATCGCGCTTGTATATACATGTTCTTTCGTGACCTCAATGCCCAAACGTTTCAGTTTCCTGGTCACTTCCAAACTTGTACGCTGACTGTTGTTGGTCATAAAAGCGAAGGGGATATCCTGCTTGATCAAATTCCCGATAAAAGTATCTGCCCCCTGGATTAATGTTTCTCCATTATAGATCACACCATCCATATCTATCAAAAGTCCTTGCTGCATATCATTTGTATATTTTGAAGGTGAATTATACCTCCGGTGAATAACATCCCAAAAATTGAGATGAAAATTAAACATCTTATTTATGCGCGAATATAATTGTTGTGGACAACCTTTTCACCAATAATGACGAATTATTCTCTGATAAAATTAATCGGCTCATGCCTTCCTCTTCCTGCCCCACCAGATATAAAAACCGGTAATGGGGAAGCTGGCACAGGTAAAGGTGCCAATCGTTTACAAAATCGAAGAAGTTTTCCCTGGTAGCAACTGCCAGGATATCCGTAGTATAAGGATTAACATATACTCTATTTCAACTTTTCTATCCTCAGGATATCGTCAATTCCACCAATAAACTCGGCACCTTTGGTTAGCTGATCCTGTAACTTACCCTTTTTGCAGATAAGCCACAGGAATATTTCGTAAACCAGCTGCATAAATGATCGCAAATTCATCAAACAAACAGATTTATAGTTTGTTAAAAACAAATAAAGCAGATGCCATGAAAAAATCGAATTTACTCCCGATAGCTTTGATCCTCATTTCAATGACTTATGCCTGCAATTCCAATCCTGAAAAAGCCCAGGATGCCAATAGCGCAGCAGCTGATAGTTTCCCTGCTTATGACTCGGATACCTCTATAAAAAATCCCGCAGATACCTCTGGCAATACTGTCACTACATTTGCACTGAAAGCCGGTGCCGGAGGTACAATGGAAGTAGAACTGGGTAATATTGCACAGCAAAATGCAAAAAGCTCCAGGGTTAAAATTTTCGGCGCAATGATGATCAGGGACCATACGAAGGCAAATAAGGAGCTCACAACGCTGGCCGCAGGTAAAAATATCCTGATCCCTTCTAAACTTCCCGACGACATTCAAACCCATATTGATGAAATGAAAAAACTCAAAGGCACCGAATTTGATAAACATTATATGGATATGATGACCGATGACCATAAAGAAGATATCGATCTCTTTGAAAAAGCAGCTAAAAGTTTGCCCGATGCAACGCTGAAAGCCTTTGCAGCGAAAACATTGCCTACCTTAAAAATGCACCTCGATTCTGCAAAAGCAATCAATGGCGCAGTTAAATAAACAGACAGCCCATCCTTTTTACCGTACCTTCATCTTTACAGCCTCTTCATCGCCTCTTCATTACCCAATTTTTTCTCCGGGGATTTGATTGTCGTTTTCCCAAACTTATAGGTAAACCCTACACTTACCCTGCGGCTATCCGTATTTATCCTTTCAGCAGAGCTGAAGGTCCTGAAATCCTTAAGTATACTGAAATCGTTCCTTTTAAAAACGATTTGGTTTCCTGCCAGCCTCAGCTGTCCTTTCCCCTTAAAAACATCAATAAGAACAGCTGCATCAACATTTTTGTACCCGCTGTAGCGCGACAGATCCTGTACATACTTCGTCCAGTAATAAAGATCTACCTCCAGTTTCATTATTTTTGAGAGCTGAAAGATATTGGCAGATTTAAAGTCGGAGTGAAAAGCATTGATTGAATAATCTTCTTCGTAAACCTTTCCTCTCGCGCTGTTGTATCCCAATGCCTGCCCGCTGTTCTGCGTTTCCCACCAGGAATTGAACCGCAGCGGAAACACCAGGAATACCGAGTAGTCAGAGGCACGGTCCAGGTTCCGGCGTGAAAAATACGTGAGCTTGCTCTCCTGGTCTTGTCTTACAGGAAACAAGGCAATCATTCCCCTGGTGGAGGTATAAATAACCGAGACATTCATTTTACGAATGGCAGTACCGAGGGTGTAAATATTATCATATGAGGGTTTGAGCAGCGGATTACCCTGCTCCACAGTATACCGGTTCAGAAAAACAGCGTATGGCACCAGTTCATAATAAGGTGCCCTGTTGATAGTCCTTTTAAAAGATAAAAAGATATTATCCGTTTGACTGAGGTTATGCTGATAAAAAAGGTTGGGGAAAGCATTGAAATAGTTCTGATCAAAATTCCCCACAAAACTTGACCTGGTTTGCTCCACACGCAGGCCCATTTGTAACTTATCCGATTTCCAGTCTTTGGATAAAATGGCGTAAACACCAGATATTGATTCCTTTAACCGGTTGTCATTAGAATATTCGGGAACATTTACAAACTGCCCGTCACCGTAAGACTCATATTCATTCGAATTCGCAGAAGCCGTATACTGAAATTTTGCACCACTCTCCAGTTTCCACTGCTGATCAAAAGTATGGCTGTAATCAGCCTGGGCGATATACAGGTTAATCTTTGTGATATTCCTCGTCTCATAGGTGGCAGGCACGTTGAGGGTATCACCTGCATTATTCAGTAATACAGAGGGGAAGTATTGAAAAATATTGCGCTTCCATGGTGTAAAGGTACTCAGTACGGTCAGTTCATTCTTACCGGAATCAGCAGAAAATTTATAGTTTAAATTGTAATTGAATGTCGAAGCCGGCATATCAAAAGTACCATCGGTATATAAAACAGAATCAATTGCCCCGCCCTGCTTTCTGATGGTATTCTTAGTGGTCCAGGGGCCGTCAAAATGATAGATTCCGCCGCTGACTATCGCACCCAGCGTCTGATTTTTACCGATCTCCAGATCTGCACCGGCCTGAAAAGAAAACATGACGCTGCGGGATAGGCGCCTCCAGTCATTGCTCAGAACATCCGGTACATCGTCAGTACCCAATACCCTTTCAGATTGTACCTGGTACAACTCGTCTGATACATTTAATCCGCTTGTACCGTACAGCGTCAGCCCCCTGTGCTTGTATGTGAGGCCTCCATTGATATTACCGGCGCTATATTTGCCCCTGGAACCATCAGCTGCAAGATTCCCGGTAAGCCCTTCGATCTGACTTTTTTTGGTGATGATATTGATTACCGCGCCATAGGTACCATCATACTTCGCTGATGGATGGGTGATCAGTTCGATCTGGGCGATATTTGCAGCGGGCAGTGTCTGCAGGATATTTTGCAGGGATGCATCAGAAACGGGTTTATTGTCAATCAGGATCATTGTATTTTTTCCCTGTAAGGAGATCGTATTATCCGAAGAAATTTTCACGAAGGGTGCAGATTTGAGCAGCTGGATTGAATTTCCGACAGCCATTGCGCTATTCGCTACATTATAGATTATCCGGTCGCTCTTCGTTTCAACGACAGCCTTTCTGGATATGATCTTCACTTCGTTGAGTGTCTCGCGTACTGAATCTTTTGGCTGTACGGCGAGGTTCCATCCCGGCCTTAAGAAACCGGCTGTATCCTGCTTTGAAACAGGAGGGATTACCCCGCTATCCCGTTGCGCTTGCTGAAGTCTCCCTTCTGAGGGATAGACTGAGTAGTTCTTCGCATCAATTTCAGACCAGCTTAAATGCAGGGGTTGAAGGATTGCGGTAAGCAGCTGTTCAAGAGTTTGTCCCGCAAATTTTCCTGCTGAAAATACTACTTTTTTTGTACTGAGGTTGCGCTCTTCATACATGAAATTAACCTGATAATGCGCCGTGACCTGTTTAAGCACTTCAGTTAGCGGAATGCTGTCCTGTAATCCAGCGTTAAAAACGGTATTACCAGCAAAGTGCACATGTATAGTTTGACTACCGGGCGCGGCCTGAACAGCTTTACAGAAAAACAGCAACAGACATAAGATAAATTTTCTCATCAGGCTCCCGGTTATTTGATGATCAATTGATGAGCAGACTGATCTTTGAGGATAGAAATTCCCAGAGATGTAGCTATAGCCCGGAAAAAAGCATCCTCAGAACTGAAACTGAACTTTCCGGACAGCTTCCTATTCCCCAGAGAAGGATCTTTTAATACTGCCTTGTATCCATAGTTATCTTCAATCAGCAGCAATATATCCCTCAGAGGCGTATTATTCAATAACAGTTCAGCATTCTTCCATGCCACATAATCACCCGCCTGCACCCGCATTTTGGAGATTGTCTTCTTTTTTTCCTGATATTCAGCAAGCTCTCCCGGCACCAGTCTCAAAATTGGTTCGTCCTTTCCTTTAACCTGCAAACCTATGCTTCCGCTAAGTAACGCAACCTTCACCTGCCCCCTCCTGTTGTGGATATCAAATGATGTTCCCAGCACTTCTACATTAAGCCTTTGCGCATGCACAATGAAACGTTCCCCTTCTTTTATCTTGCCTGAGCAATGCAGGTGGCTGATTTTAAAATAGGCTTCTCCGTCAATCCACACCTCCCTCAGCTTCTCAGGATTCCACTTTTTTGGATAACGCAGTACAGAATTGGCATTCAGCGTAACCACAGAACCGTCAGGTAAACTCAACGTCCGGATTTTCCCGTAAGCGGTACTAACCGTCAGTGATTGCTGTGCATTATAGTAAAACAGGGAAAGCCCTATCAATCCTGCTATCAGTACCGCTGCTGCAGACCGCAACCAAAGTGAAAGGGTAAGTACAGGTTTCCGGCGGAGTTTTGCAGCGGACTCAATAGACTGCCACAGGGCGGCCTGTTCTTCAGGCAGCATTTCATCACGCGTAAACCGGAGCGATAGTATGATCTGCCTTGCTTCAGCAATGACTGTCTGCGTTTGCGGATAGTCGGTTTGCACCTGCTGCCAAAAAACATCAAGTGTTTCATCCGGGTGCAGCACCCACAGGCTGAACCTCGGATCATCTATAAAATCTTCCAGCGTAGGGGCACTAAAATCAGCAAATCGCTTATCCATAATTTTCTTTTTTCAATCCGATTAGCTGGAAAACTTATTTTTCACCCCAAGTCCGCAGGCTTTTTTTCTAAAACATTTTCAAAACACTATATATCAACTATATAATTTTAAATGCAACAACAATAACAGGATAAGCAGATCATCTTTTGACAGGTTTTCCCTGAGAAATCTGAGCGAACGGGCCATGATCTTGTAAGTAGCTTTCACCGAGATATCCATAATCGCAGCAATCTCTTCATAGGAAAGGCCTTCGTAAAACTTAAGGAAAATTGCTTCCTTCTGCCGGTTGGTTAGCTGGTTAACTGCAATCCCAAGCTTTGCTTTCAGGGCTTCATTCTGCTCAGCAGAAATGATAGCATCTTCAATGTTCAGCGTCACATCGAAAGGGTAATCCTCAGTTTCAAGATACTCCTGTTTTTTTTGAAGGAAGGCTGTTTTTTTAAAAACAGAAAGCCTGAAAGCTTTAAAAAGGTAATTTTTAACGTCCGGCGGATTGCCGATATGTTTTCTCCTTGTCCACAAGGTGACGAACAACTCCTGTATACATTCTTTGATCAAATCCTTATCAGGACTGAATTTTGATCCGTAATTGTATAACCCATTTGAATACTGGTTATACAGCGCTTCAAGCGAGTCTGCACCTCCGTTCTTAAACAATAGCCAATGCTCAGCGGGCGATATAGCCGTTCGGTTCGTCGAATGATCCATCATACCTCTGAAACATTAAGCTGTCCCGGACAATTCTTATAAAATCTACAGTCCGGCAGTAAAATTCTCCGGAAAAATAATGATTGAGCGCTTTTCATAATTTTTAATACTGATCATTCAGGTGACGGGCCTGCAACAAATATTAAGAATTATTAATAAAAACCTTTCATTTTTAATTGTTATTTTAAAAATAGGTCCAATAAAGATTTATTTATTCCTGATTCAGGTATTTCTTACTATTATCAGCCAGAATGATACTGAAAGTGCCAGCAGGAATTTAAAAATAAAATTTTTATATTGTCATTAAAAATACTGACCGATATTCATCCTCTGACGGGAATATAAAGTTCCATCAGAGCATAGACCTGATCATCCGCCTCCGCAAAAAGAAAGTATCCTTTGAAACGCTGATGATTCCCGATGATACGCAATACTGTATGAAATATGAACACATGTTCAAAGTAGATCAGGCGGCAGCAGAATTTTTAATACGAAAACTAATCCTAAAATGAAAAAGACATTTTTGTTGCTCCCGCTATGTTTCACGGCATTGCAGCTTGCCGCAGCAGCCGGGCCTAAACTTCCTGTTTTGCTGAAAGGCCAACTTCCAGCAGCTCCCGCAATGGAAATTTCAGCACTGCTGACACCCCCAGATTCCGGCATACTCCACAATAAGGTCATCTGCGTTGACGCCGGCCATGGCGGCACGGCAGCAACAGACCACTATCGCAAGGGATTACACGGGGAAAGGGAAGAATGGATCAATCTGAGGGTAGCCCTGCTGCTGAAAGAGAAACTGGAGGCACAGGGTGCCAAAGTAATCCTTACCCGCAATACCGATATATTCGTCAAACTCGAAGACCGGGCCGCAATGGCCGTTCAGCAAAAAGCAGACCTGCTGATTTCCATACACCATAACGCCACTGCAGACACGGCTGTCAATTTCCCGATCATCTATTTCCATGGTGCAGCGTCGGAAAACCTTGCGGGCGCAGCCTTTGGTAGAGCACTCGCTACTGCCTTCGAAAAACATTTCTACCGCCGCAGTACGCCAAAAAGCCTTCTGTCTGACTACGTGATCTTCCCTTCAAGAGGATCATCCGTATTGCGCAACAGTTATGGCATTCCCGGGGTCCTGGCCGAAGCCTCGTTCTTTACCAGCCCCGGCGAAGAACAACGCCTGAAACAACCGGCATACAATGAGGCTGAAGCAAAGGCTTACCTTACAGGTATCCAGGCGTTTTTTACGCAAAAAATACGGGAGATCAAACCTGAGAAAATGTCCCTTCAGATCCCCTCTTTTCCCGTGCTCGAAGAAGCACAGCGCACAAACAGCATTGCCCGTAACTGGTTTGCCGACTATACAGAAGGAATTAATCTGAGCAAAAAGAATGACACCACATCATACAGGGCCGCGTTTGAATTGCTCAAACGTTCTGCCACCTCATTTCCTGATTCTTACGTTTCCGCACAATGCCATGAGCAGATGGCCCTGCTCCTGAAAAAAATGAAACAGGATGATGAAGCAAAAACAGAAGAATTGCGCACAAAGGAATTTTTCATCCCATTATAAAAACACAAAAAAAATAGAAAATGCGAATTTCCCCGCCATTTTACAAGCTGAAGCAAATCTAAAACAGTTGTATCAGAACTTCATTCAATAAACCCGATTCCATATCAGATGATCGCAGGGCTCCGTTCAGGAGTCTTTTTTTTGATAATTCTTTCCCATAATACTATCTGAGTTAACGATAATCAGGTCATTCTAAAAAATACCCCGTTTCAACGTCATTAAAGGATGTCAGATAGATTATGGAGAACATATTCTAACACTGAGATAAGCGTATGGAGAACATAACTTCTATAGGGGGTTGATAGGGGGTTGGCAGGGGTCATATTCGGTATCTTTAGGGTTAAAGACCCTAACAACTCGCTACAAACTACCTGTCAGTTAGTTACATGTAATACATACACTATTTAAATATATTAAATTTAAATTTGTTTCTAATACAACTGTTAATTATCTTAGAGTAATTATTTAAGCAACAAAATATAAATTATGGCGACATTAAGACCGGGATCCTTAGGCACCCTTATCGGCAGAGTAGGAAATATGGTTTTCTACGAACTGAACGGAAAAATCGTAGGCCGCACCATTGGAGTGGTCGATTCTTATTCAGATGCTCAACTGGGGAATCAGATGGGATTTGGGTTAACCACCTTATTGCTCAATCCTGTAAACCAATTTATCCGCGCCGGATTCAAAACAACTCCAAAAGAACCCGGATGGAACTTTCACAGTCTGGCCTTCTCACTAAATAAAAAAAACGCGCTGACGGGTAAATATCCCAACGTAGAGATCGATTTTACAAAAGTGATCTTTTCTATGGGTGGGTTGCCCCTTCCAAAAAATCCGCAGGTAAAATTAGCAGGAAACTGCCTGGAGTTTAGCTGGGAAGCAGACCCAGAGACTAAAGGAAATGACGAAAGGGACCAGGTAATGCTGGTGGCATATTTCCCGGAAACACTTCAGGCCATGACCGTGCAGAGCGGATCTCCGAGAACATCAGAAAAACATACTATTCTGCTTCCCTCCTTCAAAGGAAAAAAAGTGATCGAAACCTATATCGCCTTTATTTCCGAAGACCGGGAAAGGGTATCAAACAGTGTTTATTTAGGTCAGATCATTTGGGATAATCAATAAAAATCATGGCGATTGTAAAAAAAAGAGATGTTTTGCTGGGAGAAATAAAGGGAAGAATTGGCCCTGTTGTTGTCACCAGTGTACGGAATGTGAAAGTACTAAAAGCTGCACCTGTTCATAAGGTGAACAAGAAGAAAAAGAAAAAGGCTGAATTGCCTCCTCAAAACCTTAAACTGGCGCTCATTTCAACGTTTATCTCCGGTGCAAAAAAATTAGTGAACATAGGCTTTAACAATAAGAAAAATGTGAATGCAGCATTCCAATCTGCGGTGAAATATAATTTGGCACATGCAATAACGGGTACTAAGCCGAATTTTGAGATCAATTATCCCAAAATTGTGATCAGCCAGGGTAACAGGGAAATGGCCTGGTCAAGCAGGATCATCGCCGAAAAAAAAGACACCGTGACCATCAGCTGGGAAATTCCGGACACCGTTAAGCTCAGGGAGATTGGCAATGATAATGCATTTATCCTGTGTTATGACGTCAGTTCACAACGAGCTGTTATATCTGATAATTGCACATCAAGATCGGCACTTTCATATACCCGAAAACTGACCGCAGGATCATCAGGGCATCTCATTCATGCGTATATATTTTTTGTTTCTCCGGATCAGAAATCTGTATCCAGAAGTGATTATGTTGGCTCAATCGTATTGCCATAGAATATATTGTATTATATTTATCTGTAAAAGTCAACTATCTGTTAATTAGACCGCATCTGAATTTTATGAAATTGAATATTATCACTCTCCTGCTTCTGACCACAGTTCTTTCATCCTGTTCAAGCAGTAATGAACAGAAAGAAAAACCAGGCACGAGGCTCAAAGGAACCTGGAAACTGGTATCGGGAACGAAAGTTTCCAAAGGCCTCACTACCTTTACAGATTATACAAAAGACCAGCAGATGATCAAAATCATCAACGACACGCATTTTGCGTTTTTAAGGCATAACATAAAACCCGATGCCGAAGGCAAAAATAAATTCGATGCCGGAGGAGGAAGATATCAGCTTGCAGGAGATCAGTACACAGAGTTTCTGGATTACTACAATGACAGGAACTGGGAAGGCAAAAAATTCACCTTTAAGGTGACCATTAAAAATGATACGCTGATCCAGACCGGAATTGAGAAAATTGAAGCCTCCGGAATTGACCAGACGATTACTGAGAAGTATTTGAAGGTCAACGAAAAATAGCATGGATCCTGAGGTTTAAATTCGATAAAGAGCCCATACCTACTGATTATAATATTTTTGAACGCATAGAATCGGAACAAAAGCAGCCGATGATGATCGTACAAATGATCATGCAGATGGAAAGGCTGAACTGTAATACCACAAGGATCTTGCGGATGGGCAGAGAAGACCTGCCTCTTCCTGTAAAGCCTTTCAGCGCTTTTACAGGGGTAAAGGACGATAAATAAGCAGGGTAACTGCCTGCAATGATCCCCATCCTTCGCCCTCTTTTCAGACTGTGCAGTAGAAAGGTTCATATAATTGATACTGGCGATCACCAGTCTGCAATACATCAAACTGCAGACTCTCATTTTTCGGCAGGTCTTTAGTCACAGCTGTTACCTTCAGCTGCCTCAGGTTATCCCATTTGATGCTTTGTCCAACAGGGTTTTCATTACCGAATAATTTTTTTGCTGTGCTTTTGGTAATGAAAACGGCATTTGGTTCAAACAACAGGCGAGACCTATGGCAAGTCCGCCGATGTTGATCAATGAGAACCCCGGGTTCTTTAAAATGTTCCACAAAGCAATTCTAAAATTCAGGTACAGCATAGCTATTCATTTGCATGACGAAAGAACATGCCAGTTTAAAGAAACAGCAATATAGGATAGTTGTCTATGATTCAGACCGTTACACAGAGATTTGATTTTCGGCATTGAACAACGGATGTGCGTAATCGCACATCCTAAACCCGCCTCAACTAATCGAAATCAGTAGAGAAAGATATTCGTTCGTTGCTCTTTATGCTTTCTTCGAGCATACTGACTTTGTATTTTGCATAACCTACTGCATCAGAACCAAGCAATAACCTGAGCGGTGGTTCTGCAAGTGCCGCAGTTGCTATAATCACCCTGGCTGCCTTAACCGGGTCGCCCGGCTGGGTGCCGTCGATCTCTGTAAGATGTTTCCTTTTCAGTTCAGCGATTTCGGTATAAGCCTCAACCGGATTGGCTGACACCGCTACTGAACCGGAGGTTAAGAAGTTAGTCCGGAAATATCCGGGTTCCAGGATTGTCACATGCATATGAAAGGGTTTTACTTCCTGTGCCAATGCTTCAGAAAGGCCTTCAACTGCAAATTTGGTGGCACAATAAATCCCCCAGTCTGCACCTGAGATTAAGCCGAAGGCGGATGATACATTAAAGATATGGCCCGACATTGCTTTCCGCATGTGCGGCAAAACTGCGCGTGTTACGCTTAGCAGAGCGAATACATTCAGGTCAAAACTCGCCTGAACTTCATCTTTAACAGTTTCTTCAATCCCTCCGATCAAACCAAATCCAGCGTTATTCACCAGGAAATCTATTGTTGTAAACTGCTGAAGGATGGCATTTACTGCCACGGCAATACTTTTTCATCCAGCAGATCCACTTGCAGGGGCAGGAACTGCTCAGAGGAAACACCAACGGCACTTTTGAGTGTTTCCAGGTTCCGGCCTGTTGCCGCTACGTTAAATCCTTTGGCAAGCAGCTGTTGTACAAGTTCCAGTCCGATGCCCTGTGATGCACCGGTAATCAACCATGTTTTCTTTTGATTTTCCATTGTTATTAATTTATGGTACAAAGGAATGGACGTCAGGCTGATTTTTATTTAAGAGAATGAAAGGAAAACTTGGGCATTTCAACTATTTACCATGGGTTTAGTCTGATCGCGGAAAAACGAAGGCGAAATCTTTTCTAACCTCTGGAAGAATGCCGTAAAACTCGCCTGCTCTGAAAAGCCCAGGGCATAGCTGATCGCTTTGATATCCCAGTTGGTATGCATCAGCAGGTTTTTGCTTCATATGCCAAACGCTCCTGAATATGGTCCCTCAGGGTTTTACCTGTTTGGCCCTTCACCAGGCTGTTGAGATAATTGGGATGCACGTTGAGCAGCTCGGCAAATTCGGCAGCGGTTTTGATTTTCACCCGGTCATCCGTATGATTGACCCGGAGGGAAGATTCCAGTAAAGCCAGAAAATCATGTATATAGCGGTAATGGTCATTCACAAGAATAGTTTCACTATTCTTTCCAGCCCTCTTTGCTTCCAAAAAGATCATTTGCAGCTGCAATAAGATTGCCTGCCTTTTATCCTCATTTTCACTTTCTTCTTCAGCGCAGATATTTTCAAAATACTACGCTATTTTTAAGGACTGTTGTTCATCCAGTTCCACCACGGCCTTTTCGGCCTGGAAATAAGGATAGTTTTTAAAAAGACCGGCCATGTGTGTGACTTCTTCAAAATACACAGGATGGATCAGGCAGAAGTGGCCGTCCTCGGCGGCAGCGTCAGACTGCCAGGAGATGATTTCATCGGGATGGATGAATGCGATCATATAAGGCCTGATATGATATCTGTTCAGTCCTATCGTAAGGATACCTGAGCCTGCAGTAACATGCATGAGCTTATAGAATTTCCTGCGGTTGGGAGCAATGTAGTCATTAGCCAGGTGGCAGCTTCGGTTTTTGATACTGAAACTTGCTTCAGCATGATAATGCTCCACCTGTAAAAGCGGGATATTCATTCCTGCTTCCTGGAACTTTTCAATACTTAAACGCGGAATATCTGGTTTTTTCATCGTTCAATACCATTGATCTGTTAATTTAAGATCAGAATGTTCACACAAATTTCGTGTATTTTTCTGAAAATCCCTCAACAGATCATTTTATATCCTATGCTCCGTAAATTCATGATCTGAATATCAGGCTCGTCCTTCAGCAGCTTCCGCAAATGTGTCATAAACACATCCATGCTCCTGGTATTGTAGTAATTGTTATCGCCCCAGATCTTTAAGAGTGCCTCATCACGTTCCAGCACATCGTTCTTCCGCAGGATCATCATTTCCAGCAATGCTGATTCTTTGAAAGAAAGCGAATATTCACCGGTGGACGTCCTGAGCTTCTGATGGACCGTGTCCAGCTGGCAATGGCCGAAAGTATATACCGTATTGCTTTCAGCTACCTCAGCTTCCGCTCCGAAACGCTGTAACAGGGCTTCCATCCTGACCAGCAGCTCTTCCATACTGAAGGGCTTTTTGAGGTAGTCATTCCCGCCCATCTTAAACCCTTTCACTACATCTTCGGTCAGCACTTTGGCACTCAGGAAGATAATGGGCAGGTCTTTCTGCACCTTCCTCAGTTCCTGCGCCAGCATATAACCGTCTTTTGAAGGCAGCATAATATCCAGGATACAGATATCAGGCGCCAGGGAATGATAGGCGTCCATAACCAGGTTTCCGTCATCGATCACCTGCACGGTATAACCGCTGCTTTTTAATCCGTCACTAACAATGCGCGACAAAAAAGGCTCATCCTCTGCATATAATACTTTTAAGCTCATGTTGCTGCGGGTAAAGTAATGATAAACGTACTTCCTTTGCCGGGCTCGCTTTTCAGCCTGATCATGCCCCTGTGTTTTTCTACCATCTGCCGTACATAATGCAGGCCCAGTCCTGATCCTTTAACGTCGTGTGTATCGCCCGCCCCCGTGATCCTGTAGAACCGTTCAAACACCTTATCCTGGTGAATTTTTTCGATCCCCCGCCCGTTGTCCTTAAATGTCAGTATCACCTGGTTGCCCTGGTATTCGCAGCTGATCTCCATCTCAAATGCATCCCCGGCATATTTGATCGCATTGTCAATCAGGTTATAAAAGATATTTGTTAAATGCACCGGATCGCCATATACGAAACAAGGTTCTGCAGAAGGGACAAGGCGGATGCCGGCGTGGCTCTTCTGCAGTTGCAGTTTCATGGAATTGATCACCTGCTGCAACCCCGCCTGTACTTCATACAGTTCCAGGTTCAGGGGTTGTTCGCCGGCGTTATCCTGGCTGATATGCAACACTTTTTCTACCATCAGGTTTAACCGTTGCAGCTCATGCTGACTGATATCGAGGTAATGCTGCAGGGTTTCGGGATCATTTGCCAGGTTGTATTTGGTGATTGATTCCAGTGCAACCGATACCGTGGCAATTGGTGTTTTAAACTCATGGGTCATGTTACTTGCAAAATCTGCCCTTGCGTCGGCATATAACTGCTGGTTCCGCAGCAGCCGCAGGATAAAATAGAAGGCCATACAGGTCAGCAGGATCATCAGAACTGACGAAACAAGATAATAACGCATCCTGTACCAGACAATGGAATTGATCTCTGCCAGCACCAGCTGGTACCGCTGCGTCCCCTGCAGGTTAAAGGAATACAGCTTACTCGCAAATACCTGTTCCTGCCCTTTGGGAAGAGTATTTTTCTGCACTTTAGTAAAAGGATATTCGAAGATCTTGTCATACCCCGGCTGATTGATGCCCAGCTTCTTCAATTCGGATGTTACCCTTCTCTTCATCGTGATCAGTGAGATACTGTCACTAATCATGACCTGTTCGGCTGTCATATTGCCAACGGCATTCACAGGCTTTTTATATGTTCCGGGTTTTCCGGGCTTATCCTTCAAACTCATATTCATCTGAACAGCGGTGCTGTCACCCCGGATAAAAATGCTGTAGGTAGATTTCACACCAGACATTTTCATGTTATCATAGGCCTGCCGCATCAGCCTCCACTGCGGGGAAAGAAAAAATCTCTTCAGGCGGCGCTGATCTGCCGGCCCGCTCAGGGATACCAGGCTGCTGAAGATATTGAGCTGGGATGCATTGCTGACCACCTGTTCCAGTTCCTGCTCCAGCTGCTTCCGCTGTGCCAAAAAAAGCTGTTGCAGCCAGACAAACTGCAGTCCGGTACTCAGCAGCAGGGAAAGCACGATCAGCGTATAGGTATGTTTTGCCCTGAGCCATTTCATAGTGCTAAGATCCTCATAATTTACCGGCAATAGTTTAACCCAATGTACGATTTAACTCTATTTAACTCAACTTAACTTCCGTTTAGGAAGCGCTGGGGTAGGTTTGCAGCATAAATTTTTCAGCAAATGAAATCATTTTTCTATTTCCTCTTTCTACTCCTTCCCTTCCCTCTTTTTGCCCAGCAAAGCTTAAACGGAATGATCAGCGATGAAGCCGGCAAACCACTGGATGCAGCAACCATAATACTGTCACAAAACGGACGGGTCATCAATAACCAGCTGGCCGACCGGGGCCGGTTCAGTTTCGGTCAGCTCAGTCCCGCCACCTACCAGGTGTCGGTGACCCTGGTGGGTTACAAACCTCTTGTACGTCAGTTCAGCATGCCAAAGGACAGCCTTAAATTAACGATGCAGCACGAAAACCAGCAGCTAAAGGAAGTAGCTATCACCTTCCGGAAACCTACGGTTGAACGCAAAGCAGACCGCGTGGTATTCAATGTGGAAAACAGTGCTATAGCCAGTGGAGGTACTGTTTACGAGGCACTGACAAAAGCTCCCGGGCTGAAAGCAAATTCTGATGGAAGCATCATGGCCGGCAATAAAACAGTGACGATTTATATGGACGATAAACCTGTACGCCTCTCGGCAGCCGACCTCACTGCTTACCTGCAAAGCCTTCCGGCAGAGAACATCTCCAAAATAGAAGTGATGTCTAACCCTCCCTCCAGGTACGAAGCCCAGGGCGGCGCTATCATTAATATCGTATCCAAAAAAATAAAATCGGATGGTTTTAATGCCAACTTAAATGCAGGTTATATCCGCGGAAAAAGGGACAGTTACCGGGGCAACGGGATCTTTAACTACAGGAAAGATAAGCTGAATGTGTTTGGCAGTTACGGTTATACCAACAGGAATATCCAGCGTAACCTGACCAATTATACCATTTACCAGACTCCTGATTCCTATGCTTACTGGGACCGGGACAGGCTTACACGATCAGACAATGAGGCACACAACTATAAAGTTGGGATTGATTATAACTTAACGGATAACCAGATAGCAGGTATCCTGGTGACAGGAAGCAATGCCGTTAATTCAAGTGGAAGTAAGGGGCTGACCAACATTTACAACAACCACCGGCTGGCAACGGATTCCGTTTTGCACACTACTAACCGGAATCAGGGCCGTACCGACCAGTATAGTTTTAACCTCAACTACAAGATCAAACTGGATACTGCAGGCCAGAGCCTGAATGTTGACCTGGACTATGTTCCATTTAACAGCGCAAATACCCAGCAGGTAGATAATCTTTCGGTACTGCCTGACGGGAGCCTGGGCGCTGCGCCTTACCATATCAACACCCCTGCCACACAAAAGATCAATATCTGGTCGGGCAAACTAGATTACGACTACAGGCTTGGTAAATTATGGACGCTGGAATCCGGCCTGAAATACACGGGCATAACTTCTGAAAATCACTTTGATTTCTTCAATACAGCAGGCACTGAACCATTTTTCGATGCGGCCAGGAGTGACTATTTCCGATATACGGAAAAAACAGGAGCAGCTTATACCAGTATCTCTGCTGATCTGGGTAAATGGAGTCTTACAGGAGGCCTGCGTGCAGAAAAAACAAGTACAAAGGGATATTCGGTGTCCCTGGATTCGCTCAACAGGAACACCTACCTGCGCCTGTTCCCCACGGCATTTATCACCTACAAACTATCAGAAAACCATGTATTTGGAATCAATTACGTCCGGAGGATAGACAGGCCGGATTATGTGCAGCTGAACCCTGCAAAAAGTTATTCAAGCCCTTACAGTTACCAAAATGGTAATCCATTCTTAAGGCCTGAAATTTCCAATAGCGTAGAACTGAGTTATACGCTTAAAAAGGACTATACCATTACCGGTGTTTATCATCTGACCAATGACCTGGCCAGCAACGTTACCGTTCAGGACAATGTGACCAAAACCTTTTATGATACGCAGCAGAACCTCGGAAGAATCAGGGATATCGGGCTGCAGCTGTCAACCGTCAATCATCCCTTCTCCTGGTGGGAAATCAATAATTACGCTGAGGGGAATGCAAGAAGACAACAGGCATTGTACTTAAATGGTATCTACGAAAACAGCTTTTACTACTACCTGAAATCTACCCACGCTTTTACCATCAGCAAAAACAACGGACTTAAGGCTGAGCTCAGCGGCTGGTATCTGAGCCCCGTTCAGCAGGGATCACTTCATGTTGCCAGGACCTATGATGTAAGTGCCGGCATCAGTAAGCCCGTGCTGAACAAACAGGGAACCATCAGCCTTACGGCAGCCGATATTTTTTATAAGAACCCGTATAAGATTGATATCAATTACCTGGATCAGCGTAATGGCCTTTACCAGCAGAACGACACCCGGAATATTACGATAAGTTTTTCTTACAAATTGGGTAAAAGTGTAGCCGAAGCACGAAAAAGACAGACTGCAAGTGAAGAGGAAAGACGACGAAGTAATTAGGAGCTTGTTTCAAGCGCAGCAAGCATCTGCTTTAAACCCGCAACAACTGAAGGTTGTTAACTCGTCAAACTTTAAAAAAACATTGGGCTTTTTTTGATGTTAATTTCAAACATCCTCCATCTAAACGTTCATTTAAATAAAAGCCCTTGAAAACTTATACAAACACTAAAGAAATTCCCGCTAAACTATTGTACGACCAGCTGAAGAACCATTTTGCCGAATTTTATGCCAGTGCCAAAAGAACCGGCAGGTCATTGACTGAAGTCAGGTCACTGAACTATGGCCTTGGCCAGGATATCATCTCGATCGAGGATCCGGATGGGACACAGATTTATCGTATTGACGTGAATCCAGCACAGATCACCCTCGTTGAGCCTGATGAAAAAAACACGCGGACTACCGAAGTACTGGATGAATTTATCGAATCCTGCCTGCTCTGACCCTGGCGATCAGCATTTCAATATTTCTTGGTCTGTAATTTGCTATTAGTTAATTACACCTGAAATATTAACTTGGAATATAAACTATTATTACACTTGAAAAAAAAGCTGCGCCCCGGCCTTCATCAGTTATTGCTGATACTCGCCATACTTACAGGCCTAAATGTTTGTGCTTATAGCCAGACAATACCCACTGACTCTGTGAAGGCAGGTTCATTACGCATCGTTGCAAAAAAAGAACAGAAACTGACCGATAGTGTTAACAAACAGTATGATATTTCCGACTTTATCAGGCAGGTTGCCCACCCTAAGCGCCAGCAAAAACAGGGCAAAAAACCTTCCGGAATTACTGTCATCCCTAACATAGCATATAACCCGAGTATTGGCGCCCAAATAGGAATTAAGGCTGTGGCAGGAAGAAAACTGGGCAGTGACCCGAATACACTACTGTCTGTTGCTTCTACCTCAGCATCCATTACCACTAAGGGAATCCTTTATTTTTACATCAACCACAATGTGTATACTCCGGGAAATAAATGGAACTTCCAGGGAAGCCTGGTTGCGGCAAAGACCGTTACGCCCGATTATGGATTGGGCATCGGTGAAGGCTCTGATGAAAGTGAAGCAGACCATGTGCTGAGCAACCCGGACCGTAAAGGTTATGTGCTCCATGCGCAGTACTACAGTTTCCGTGAAAAAGTATACAAACAGATCGAAGATAACCTATTTGTAGGCGGTGGTGTATCCTTTGATACCAGAAGAAAAATTGAAGATAAGGTGTCTGAAACCGATCTTACACCCTATAATATTTATGCAGACCGGTACGGATTTGACCGCGGCAATTATACGTCCAACGGCTTATTGTTTAATATACAATATACTACACGTGACAATCAGAACCGTGCCTATAAAGGCATTTATGCTGATATAGGTTTCAGGGGTAACCAGACCTGGCTGGGCAGTACAAAAAACGCATTGCAATTCACGTCAGATTTCAGAAAATACTGGAGCCTTTCCAGCGCCAGTCCAGAACATGTGCTGGCCTTCTGGAACTGGGGTTCTTACCTGATCAGCGGTGCCGTGCCTTACCTGGAATTGCCCGGCAGTGGTAAAGATCCGGCCTTCCGTAGTGGCAGGGGTTACACCGTAGGTTATTTTAAAGGCACCAAATACTCCTATTCGGAACTGGAATACCGCTTCCCCATCACAAAGAATAAGTTCCTGAGTGGTGTTACGTTCTTCAATGTGCAAACTGCCAACGATAATTTAGGTACAAATCTTTTTGAAAAATGGCAGCCTGGCGGAGGCGGAGGTTTACGGGTACTGTTTAATAAAACTACGCGTACCAACCTGTGTCTGGACTATGCTTTTGGTAATTATGGTAACCGCGGGTTCTTCCTCGGTTTGAATGAAGCATTTTAATCTGTATATTTCCTGCGTCCTGAGAAAGACCAGGAAATACTGATTTTACTGATAACCTAAATATGACCGATTACAAAATGGAAGCTGCAAAAGCGGCTTCAAAACTGATCAAAGCCGGACAAACCATAGGGGTTGGAGCCGGAAGTACCATTGCCAAACTGATAAGGCTGATTGCTGCAGAATGTACGTTCTCCTCTACGCTTACACTGGTATCATCGTCCTTTAACTCATCAGCGCTGATACTGAAATCTGGCCTGAACCTGAAGTCTGCCGCCGCAGTTGATATGCTGGATATCTATTTTGACGGGTGTGACCAGTTTGATACGGAGCTGAGTGCCCTGAAAAGCGGTGGCGGTATCCATACCACGGAGAAGATCCTGGCATCTATGGCAGATGAGTTTATCCTGATCGGTGATACAGGAAAATTCGCAGACCAGTTAAATAATATTTACCCCCTTGTCATTGAAGTCATTCCGGCAGCACTGAACACCATATTGCAACAGATCACCGCTAGTTTTCCTGATGCTGAATTACGGCTCCGGATGAGCACGGAGAAAGATGGCGCAGTCATTTCAGAGTACGGAAACTACCTCATTGATATTTATTTCAGCCAGCCGGTTAAGCCCGCGGAACTTAATGTAAAGATCAAAATGATCCCCGGTATTGTGGAACATTCCCTGTTTTACAGGATGGCCACAAAAGCTATTGTAGCCGGAGAAGAAGGAATAAAAATCCTGAGGCCGCAATACAGCTGATTGCTGCAACTTAAAATCCTTACGGCTGATCGGGCAGCGTAAAGGCAACATAAGAATCGCCACCTTTTCCGCCGGATTTTCCTCCGCCACAGGCGATCACAACATATTGCCTGCCCCCTATTGCATAAATCGCCGGAGTAGCCATAGCTGCTGCAGGAAGCTTCGTTTGCCACAATATTTTGCCTGTCTTTTTGTCTATTGCCCTGAAATATCCGTCGGCCGAAGCCCCGATGAAGAGCAGCCCTCCTGCCGTTACCACCGGTCCGCCGAAGTTCTCACGTCCCGTTGTTGGAATGCCCTTCTTCTTTAGCTCCTCAAACTCACCAAAGGGAACCTGCCATTCGTATTTACCGGTATTGAGGTTGATGGCACTGATCGTACCCCATGGCGGACTGAGCGCCGGATAACCGTCTTTTGTTAAAAACTTATTGTACCCGGTGAACGTATAGGAAGGTTTTGAAGAACGTTCTTTTTCGATCACTGACCCCTTGTAACGTTTATCCTGCTCAGATTTCTGGTCTAATACCAAAGAGGCCAGTGCAGTTTTTTCATCTTTGGAAAGATGGCCAAAGCCAGGCATCATCCTTCTTCCTGTGGACAGCAGCTGGCTGAACTCAGACAGGCTATATTTTTTACCTACTCCGATCAGCGAGGGATAATCACCTGACCCTAAACGCTCCGGGCCATGGCAGCCCATGCAGTTCTTGCTGTATAAAAGTGCAGCAGCCTGGTGGTTGGTCATCCCTTCCTTCGCAGATGAAGTATCTTTAACCAGGTTGAGTACCCAGGCCATCTCATTTGCATTGATATACAATATTCCTGTTTCAGGATCTATAGCCGGGCCGCCCCAGTTTGCCCCGCCATCATAGCCGGGCAAAATAATAGTTCCTTTTTCTGTAGGTGGTGTATAGATCCCTTCGGAGCGGTAGGTCTGAAAACGTTGTTTGATGTCCTGGTAAGAGGAATCAGTACCCAGATGGTTCAGGTCCTTTTCGGTCATGATTGTCCTTACAAAAGGTTTTGGCAATACCGGGAAGGGCTGGCTAGGGCTCAGGTGTTCTCCCGCTACCGCACCGTTTACAGGCACTTTTCTCTCTTCGACCGGAAAGAGCGGTTTCCCGGTGGTACGTTCAAAGACAAAAATAAGTCCTGTTTTTGTGGTTTGTACCACCGCATCCACCTGCTTCCCATTACGTTTCAGGGAAACAAGAGCCGGAGGGCTCGAAATATCCATGTCCCATACATCATGGTGAATGGCCTGGAAATGCCATTTCAGTTTCCCCGTGGCAGCATCAAGGGCAATCACAGCATTCCCGTAAAGGCCTTTTCCGGAACGGTCCCCGCCGTAAAAGTCGTTAGTAGGGCTGCCGATTCCGGCAAACAGCAAGCCTCTTTTATGGTCCAGGGTAAACCCAGACCAGGCATTGGTGGAGCCCATTCTTTTGTACGCAGTTGGGTCGTCCCAGGTTTCAAATCCGGGTTCACCCGGATACGGAACAGTATGAAAGATCCATTTCTGCGCACCGGTTCTGATATCAAAGGCACGGATATGACCGGGAGTGCTTTCATTTACGGCGCCGCTCACAATAAACAGGTCTTTAAAGATCATCGCAGGCGATGTAGGAGATATAGACATATCCTTTTCTTCTCTTCCCAGGCCTTTCCTGAGATCGATGCCCCCGTCTTTTCCAAAGCTGCCGATGAGCTTTCCCGTGCCTGCATTTACTGCAAATGCGATAGGCCCAACGGTATAGATAATTCTCCGGTCATCACCATCGCTCCAGTAAGAAACGCCTCTGTTCATGTTTACGCTGTTCCTGTGCCAGGTCTTATTGGTCAGGGAATCTGCCGGATCGAAATGCCATTTTTCCTTACCGGTTGCCGCGTCCAGCGCAAATAATTTCATCTTTGGAGATACCCCGTAAAGGGTGTGGTCAACAATAATGGGGTTGCATTCCATGATACCATACCGCGTGGTATCATCATGCTCAGCATGGTAGACCCATGCTACCTTCAGCTGGCTAACGTTTGACGTATCGATCTGACGGAGTGTAGAGTATTTGATGTTTTCACTGCTGCCGCCATATACTTTCCAGCCATGGTCCTTATTTTGTAAGAAATATACGGCACATGCCACAACCCCTGCTGATATGATCAGCGTAAGTATTATTTTAGTTTTTCTGATTAGCATCTGAATGATCTATAACAGCAAAGTAAATAATTTATTGTTCGTTTCCACTATCCGCTCAGCAGAATCAGGTAGCTGATAGCCGGATCATCTTTTTCATTTAACATACCATGCCAGTTTTATTGCACAGCAACATAAAAATTTTACATAGAACGCGACATAAAAAACCGGATATTGAGCCACCCTAGACCCACTAAATTTTTATGAACCGAAGAAATGTGATCAAAAGCCTGGCCATACTGCCTGTTTCAATGGCTGTACCCGGAGCTTTAAGTGCAGCGGTACCCCTGCCCTCCATTGCCGCTAAACGTAAAAGTGTGTATGAAGCCATTGGCGTTAAGCCGATACTGAATGCCCGCGGAACCGTTACCGTGATCGGCGCAAGTAAAGTATTGCCCGAAGTACGTGACGCAATGGATGCTGCAATTCATGAATTTGTTCAGATCGATGAACTGATGGACGGTGTGGGCAGGCGCCTGGCTGAGCTGATGGGCACAGAATCCGGTTGTGTGACTGCAGGGGCATCAGCAGCAATCACCGCCGCTACCGCAGGCTGCGTCACCGGCGGAGATCCTGATAAGATCTGGATGATCCCCAATATCACAGGGATGAAAGATGAGGTGGTGATCACTTCCTATTCACGTTCTGCATACGACGCGGGGTGTAAAGCTGTGGGCGTAAGGATGATCCAGGTGGCAAATGTGATAGAATTACAGGCCGCTCTGGGGCCAAGGACGGCTATGGTATACCTGCTGGCAGGGGAAGAGTCCGAACGTGGTGCCTTATCGCTGAAAGTGATCTCAGAGATCACCAAACCCCTTGGTATTCCAATCCTGGTGGATGCCGCGGCGGAAGGCCCGGAAAAACCTAATCCGCATATCAGCCAGGGTGCTGACCTGGTGGCCTACAGTGGAGGTAAATACCTGCGGGGCCCGCAGTGTGCGGGACTGCTGATCGGCAGGAAAGACCTGATCATGGCCGCCAGAATGAATACCGGCCCGCACCATGGTTTCGGGAGAGGCTTTAAGGTGGGCCGTGAGGAAGTAATTGGCATGCTGACCGCCGCTGAGATGTGGTTTAAACGTGACCATGAGGCAGAAAAAAAGTTATGGAACACGCGTTTGGAAAGTATTGCGAACCGCATAAAATCTGTTCCCGGGCTGACCACATTAATCAAACAGCCGGTTGGCCGGTCAAATCCGAGCCCCGATCTGATCATCTCATGGGATAATACCAGGATTCCCTATATCGGGCAGGAAGTTGAAGACCTGCTGTGGAATGGGAATCCGCGGATATCGGTAGGGTCTGCAGGCAGTTACTTTCAGCCAAACCAGAAAACCAGCATTCTGGTAAATTCCTCCCAGATGAGTGAAGGCGATGAAAAGATCGTGGCAAACCTCATTTTTGAAATCCTGTCAAAACCGCAGCCCGCAGCAGCAACTGTTGCAGCCGCAACGACAGACCTAAGCGGACAATGGGATGTAGAAACAAAATTTTACGCCAGTACGGTCAGTCAGACTTTTATGATTGAACAAAAAGGAGATGCGTTTGAAGGTACATACACAGGAAGTATAGGCCCGAGAGACCTTACCGGAACAATACATGGCACCGATGTACTGATTCGCAGTACTTACGGCGTAGATGGTGCAAGGGTGCATTCCTTTTTCGCGGGCAAAGTTACTGGTGATACAATGGAAGGAGAATTGAGCCTTGGAGAGTACGGCAAAGCAACCTGGAAGGCCTGGAGGCATGTGTATAAAATGAAATAACATAGGTTACGCTCATTAAAGCCACTACTATAAAACTGAATCACAAGATTTCTTCAAAACAAATTTGATATATGTTTTTAACTACGTAGTTTTGAATTCACAATTAAATCTATGAAAATACAGATTGTTCCCATTGAAGATGAATACGAAGAAACGGTAATCGATTTGATTTTAAACATCCAGCAAAATGAATTCAACGTCGCCGTTACACTAGCCGATCAGCCTGACCTGCAGGATATTAAAAATTTTTATTATGAGGGTGGAGGCTGTTTCTGGGGCGCATTTATAGACGGGCAGCTGGTCGGGACCATCGCCCTGAAAATATTCAGTGAGGATGCCGGTGCCATCAGAAAAATGTTTGTGAAGCAGGATTACAGAGGAAAAGAACTGGGGATTGCACAACAGTTACTGGAAAATCTGATCCTTTACTCAAGGGAAAAAGGTTTGAATGATTTGTATCTCGGAACGGTGTCAATACTGAAAGCGGCCTTACGCTTCTACGAAAAAAACTATTTTGTACAGATCGGGAAAGAAGACCTGCCCGGCTCCTTTCCCCTGATGAGTGCTGATAATGTATATTGCCATCTGATACTAAACGCTTAACATGAATATTATTGACCAATCGGGTGTATTAGCCATTTCGACAAGGCTCCAGCGTCTGAGCGAGCAGCTGCGTAAGGACGGCGCGCTGATCTACAAATCGTTTGACATAGACTTTGAGCCGAAATGGTTTCCCGTGATCTATTCGCTCCATCATAAAGAGGTGTTAAGTGTGGTGGAAATTGCTAACGAGATCGGTTATACACACCCCTCGACCATCAGCCTGCTCAAGGAACTGGAGAAACAGAAGCTGATCCGTTCCAAAAAGGATAAGCAGGATGACCGTAAACGACTGATTTTACTGACTGCAAAGGGAAATTAACTCGTTTCCGCAATGCAGCCTGTCTGGGCGCTGATGACCATGGTCATGAATGAGATTACAGATAATCAGAATAACCTGCTGAAGGCAATCAATGAAGCAGAGGAAAAAATAGCCAGTCAGAGTTTTCTGCAAAGGGCATTACAGTTAAAAAATAATTCCACACGATAATGACAATCAGGAAATTAGAAAAAACAGATAACGAAGCACTTGCAAAATTAATCAGAGAAGTATTTGTAGAACATGATGCACCAAAAGAAGGAACAGTATATTCAGACCCTACTACAGATGAGCTGTTTGAGCTGTTTAAAGAACCGCGTTCAGTGTTATGGGTTGCAGAAAGCGGAGGCAGCCTTGCAGGCTGCAGCGGGATATTCCCTACCGAAGGATTACCGGAAAACTGTGCGGAGCTTGTTAAGGTTTATCTGAGCGCTGCGGCCAGGGGTACCGGTACAGGAAGGTTGCTGATGCAAAAAAGCATCAGTTCCGCTGTTGAACTCGGCTATACGCAACTTTATCTGGAAAGCTTATCCGAATTTTCAAAAGCGGTAAGTATTTATGAAAAACTGGGGTTCGTCAGACTGGACAAGCCATTGCTGAATTCTGTGCACAAGACCTGTAATATCTGGATGTTAAAAGATATCAGTTAATACATCGCGCCTACCCACAGCTGCCCGGATGCTATAAAAGCGCCAAAGCCTGCTGTATGTAGTACAAGCCATTTTCGGAGAAACTCATGGCCAATGCAAACTGATGGCCATGGGCATCCATCTTCAGTAAAGACTTCTTCAGGATATTGATGACCTTCTCTTCCGGATGTTTGGGATGGAATTCTTCATATTGATATTGCAGGAACACCAGGCAAAGTGCATTTTCCATGGTCTGCACTTCACTATCGAGTTTGATTCGTTTTTTCAGGATGATCTGCTGCACACGCGCGATAGTTTCCTCATCATACCCTGCTTCCTGCAGCAGCTGACCGGATTTTTGTGCATGATACAAGGCGAGTTCGCTTCTCCATTTCAGATACGCCGTCCGGCCTTCAGGGTATTCTTCACGCGGAATTTCCCAGCGCCCGATATGCTGGCTTCTTGAAGCCAGCAACAGCTCCTCACTGGCGCCTGGTTCGATCTTTTTTACCCAATCATACAATCTTACAGCCAAAAAATATTCCCTGGGATAACTCTCCCCTTGCCATTGGAAAAGATTCGGGTCTTTTTGATTGTAATCGTCAAATTTTTCAAAAGCGGATTGCAGTTTGGTCATCTTGTCTTGGTGAATGCCCGAAGGTACAAATAAGTAAAGATTAAATTATATTTCAGTGTACCGTTTCCTGTATGCCCTGGGTGTCAGCTTTGTTTTTTCTTTAAAGATCTTTGAAAAATAATAATTAGAATCAAGCTGATCGGAAGGTATTTGTATTTGCAAAAAGTTCAAACTAAGCAAAAACTGCAGTTTTTTTATCAGAAAATCCATTTATAACCCATTAATATACAGATACTTTTATATGCAGACACAGACAGCCCTTCTGTCTTTCCTATGAAATGATTAATGTCCCGATTCATTAATAAAATAGTGCCTATGATGTAAAGAAGCTCATTAAAATTTAACAATACAGTAAACCAAATATAAAATTCTAACCAAATAGAAACCATGAACAGGAATATTTCCCGTATGCTGACCAGCAGCTGCTTAGCCCTTCTGGTCATTTCCCTATTTTGCCATCCCGCTAATGCACAAAACCCAACGGTTTTTTCCGGAACAGTAACAGATTCGGTGAATGCCGAACAGGTAACGGGTGTTTCCGTTGCTGTGCTGGGAACGGCAATTGCTACACAAACTGACGCCAGGGGGCGTTTCTCTATTAACGCCACTAAGGGCGCCACACTGGTATTCCGCTATATCGGATATACCGAAAAACGGATCGTTGCAGGTGACCAGCCAGTATTGAACGTCCGCCTGTCTGCCACCTCACAAGGTTTGAAGGAGGTGGTGGTACTGGCCTACGGATCACAGCGAAAAGGTGATATCACCGCTGCAGTATCGGAGATAGACCTGTCAAAATCACAGGGTGTCCCCGCGTCGAACGTAGGCCGCCTTTTACAGGGCCAGGCGCCGGGTGTGGTGGCGAAACAGACTACCGGACAGCCCGGACAGGAACTTCAGGTAGAGATCCGGGGCAACAGCTCACTGGGCGCAACAAGTGACCCTCTGTACGTTGTGGATGGATTCCCGCTGGGCACTAACGTGGGAACAGCACTGAATTCAAATGACATCGAAACCATGACCATCCTGAAAGACGCAGCCTCTACTTCGGTTTATGGGTCCAGGGGTGCAAATGGCGTTGTGCTGATCACCACTAAAAGCGGTAAAAAAGGCGGTCAGAAGATCACCCTAAGTACCAATAACGGCTTTGCCAATGTGCCGGATTCCCGAAGAGTGAAGGTACTCAACGGACCCCAGTTTGCCGCGTTCCAAAACCAGGTATTTACAGACAAGATCAGGTATTTTGAAAACCGGGAACCCCAGGTGACGGAGATTCCGGCAGATTTCAGATACCCGGAACAGACCACAAGCTCTACCGACTGGTACAACGAGATCCTGCATCAGAACGCGCCGTTCAACGACTATAACCTGTCTGTAAGTAACAGTTCAGAGAAAACAAGTTCCTACCTGTCAATGGGCTACCTGAGCCAGGACGGTGCGCTGATCAATACCGGATTCCGGCGGGTCACTGCAAGGGCCAACCTGGATAGTAAACCCAACCAATACGTAAACATCGGACTGCACCTGTCAGGCGCATACTCCTGGGCAAGAAACAGTGATGCCATAGCCGGTGGTTATGGAAATAATATAGTGGACCAGGCCCTGCTCATGGACCCCCGTGAGCCGGTGTATAATGCAGATGGCTCCTATAACAATTATATTGGCGGCCATGACAACATCTTCGGGTTTCCCAACCCTGTGCAGCGCCTCAATGAAGAACTGCACCAGGAATACAAGGGCAACGTTACGGCAAATGCCTATGTAGAAGTTAAACCTTTCAAAAATTTCTCTTTCAGGACTAACCTGAACGGATCATTGGAGAATGACAGGAACCACGACTTTACGCCATCAGATATTGCAGGATTCAATAATGCCCCTCCCCTGCAGGCAAGCGGCGGAGAACATTTTTATAACTACCTGAACTATGGTATGGACAACCTGCTGACCTACTCCCCGCAGTTTAAAGACCATAAACTGGAAGTAACCGTAGGACACATCTTCCAGAAAAACACCATCAATACCGGGAGTGCAACGGGTACCGAGTTTCCGGACGACCTGGTAGAATATGTATCGGCGGCCAACCAGCGGGATGGAAGTTCCGGCATGGCCGCTTTTACTATAGAAAGTTTCCTTTCCAGGGTCAACTATTCCTATCAGGGCAAGTACCTGTTCACTGCAGCCTTCAATCGTGAAGCCAGTTCACGCTTCGGCAGCAACAACCGATGGGGCAGCTTTCCATCTGCGTCTGTCGGATGGCGCCTTTCACAGGAAGACTTTTTCCCGAAATTAAGCTGGGTCGAAGATCTTAAGCTGCGCGCAAGTTATGGAGTAACAGGAAACAACAACATCGGTAATTACACCTCGCAGGCAAATATCAATACCAGCAACTACGTACTGGGAAATGCAATCTCTCCGGGGGCTACCATCGGTTCCTTTCCAAACACCAACCTGGGCTGGGAACAGTCAAAACAACTGGACATCGGCACAGACATCAGCCTGTTCCAGGGCAAGCTGTCTTTTACTGCGGAGTACTACAGGAAACTCACAACAAATATGCTGCTCAACGTAGAAGTACCGGCTGTTTCAGGCTTTAACAGCGTTATTACCAACATCGGAAAGCTGCAGAATAAGGGATGGGAATTCGGCCTGAACTACCGGGATAAGTTTAATGGCGTTACCTTCGGCAGCGGCTTTAATATCTCTTTCAACAGAAATAAAGTGTTATCGATTGACGGCGACAGGAATTCGCTGCTTACCGGCGCTTTCTATGATGGATATAACATCACTGAAGTGGGCAAACCTATCGGACTGTTTTATGGATATAAAGTGCTGGGGATCTATCAGAACCAGGCACAGATCAATGCCGGTCCGAATAACCCGAACAGCATCCCCGGTACTTACCAGTATTTAGATGGCAACGGTGACGGAAAAATATCCTATGATACTCAGGATATGGTGGTGATAGGCAATCCTAACCCGAAATTTACCTTTGGATGGAACTGGAATGTAGGTTACAAAAGATTTGACCTGAGCACGCTCTTCACCGGAGCTTACGGGGCCGACATCTACAGGGCCATTGAAATGAACCTGGCAAATATAGATGGTGTATTTAATGTAATTACAGAAGTGCAGGACCGCTGGAGGTCTGAACAAAATCCTGGTGCAGGCAAACAGGCAGGCTCAAACACCTATTATTTTACAAGGGAATCAAATTCACGCTATGTATATAGCGGCAATTATGCCTGGGTAAAAAATATTACGCTTGGTTACACGATCCCAAGGGTAAAAAACATCTTCGATGCCAGGGTTTTCATCAGTATAGACAATGCCTTCCTGATCACAAAATATCCGGGCAATAATCCTGAGGTAAACTCGGCCAGGGCGAGCGATGGAAACAATGTGATCAGTCCGGGCAGGGACCTGGAATCTTATCCCGTTCCAAGAACGGTATCTATAGGCACAAGGGTTAACTTTTAAATCAATTGAAAAGATGAAAAATCTATATACAATCCTACTCATTGCAGGTGTCATCAGTGTGGTCTCCTGTAAAAAATCTTTCCTGGACCTGACGGATCCTACAAAAAAAACGGCCGACAAGTTCTATCACAATGAACAGGAACTGCAGCAGGCGGTAAGCGGAGGCTACAGTTCCCTGCAAGACCATGTAAACAGCCAGTACATTTTCGCGGAAATGTCATCTGACAATAGCACCATCCAGCTGAACCCCTCTGACAGGGGGCAGACCGACCGGGTGGAGGCGTTTGAATTCTGGAATGTGACGGCAACCAATGTAAACATTG
Source organism: Pedobacter hartonius (assembly GCF_900107535.1). GTDB lineage: Bacteria > Bacteroidota > Bacteroidia > Sphingobacteriales > Sphingobacteriaceae > Pedobacter > Pedobacter hartonius. The sequence continues at coordinate 152,310 of NZ_FNRA01000009.1, forward strand.
CAGATATGTACAATCAAAGTTACAATGCCCTGTATAATATCAATTATGCATTGTCAAAGATAGACGGCGTTCCCGCAGTCGCTGAGGCAAAGAAAAACCAGTATAAAGGCGAACTTGAATTCATGAGGGCTTATTATTACTTTAACCTGGTACGCTATTTTGGTGGTGTGGTGGTGATCACTGAGCCCCTCGCGACATCCTCCGATGCCTTTAAGACCACCAGAAGCGAGGAAAGCGCAGTGTACGCCCAGATCGTCCGGGATCTGAAGGATGCTGCGGCAAAACTGCCCGCAAAAAGCGAATACGGGGCCGCTGATGCCGGTCGCGCTTCAAAAGGCACAGCACTGGGACTGCTGGGCAAAGTTTACCTGACCATGAAGAATTATCCTGAAGCAGAAACCAGCCTGCGGCAGGTCCTGCCGCTGGGATATGCGTTGCTGGGAGACTATACCTCGGTTTTTGATCCTAACCATAAAAACAGTATCGAATCCCTCTTCGAGGTCCAGTACCAGGGCGGTAACAACCTGGGTGAGTGGAGCAATTTTATCTATGTTTTTGCACCGCGGGACTCTGAGGGCGCCGTCACCGGCTTTCCAACCAGCAGGCCGCAGGGATGGAACATCCCCACCAACAGCATCATGAATGAATTTGAACCTGGTGACCAGCGCAAAGATGTTTCCTTCAAACCGGGATATACCAATTCAGCCGGAACGTTTGTGCCCATTCCTTTTGTAAATAAATACAACCATCCGCACACCATTGTTGGCAGAACAGATGATAACTGGCCTGTTTTGCGGTATTCAGATATTTTGCTGATGTTAGCAGAAGCGATCAATGAACAGGGCGGACCGGGAGGCGCCTACCAGTACATCAATCAGGTGAGGGCGAGGGCCGGACTGTCAGCTTTATCGGGCCTCAGCCAGGAATCGTTCCGCACGGCCATCAGGCATGAACGCAGAATGGAACTTGCCTTTGAAAACGACCGCTGGTTTGATTTAAAAAGATCGCTGACGAATGCACAGCTGCTGACCTTGCTGAATGCGCATGGGCAGCAGGAAAAACTGCACCCAACAGTAGACAGGAGCGGCGTACAGTTTTCTCCCAGTGATTATCAATTTGATGGTTATGAAGCGCTGTTCCCTATTCCTGACAGACAGATTTTCTTGGACAAAAACTTAACACAAAACCCGGGTTACTGACCGCAGAAAATATGCCCTTGTTTATCTATATTGATTATGCAAAACTATAATGCTGATTCTCCTATGCTCAACTCACTGAAAGCCCTTTTAATTTTCATGCTGTCGTTTTTCCTGCTTCCAGAAGGATATGCGCAGAGAGATCTGAAAGCCACTTTTATCCATCCGCCGGATGCGTATAAACCGGGTGTTTACTGGTATTTTATGGACGGAAATATGTCTGCCGGAACCATCACCAAAGATCTGGAAGCAATGAAAAAGGCAGGAATAGGCAACCTGGTCTTCCTGGAAGTGAACGTAGGCGTGCCCCGCGGCCCGGTAGATTTCCTCAGTGAGGAATGGACCTCGCTTTTTGTACATGCTGAAAAAGAGGCAAGGCGCCTGGGGATAGAGATTACTCTCGGGATCGGCCCCGGATGGACAGGCAGTGGCGGCCCCTGGGTAAAGGGCAGCCAGTCTATGCAGCACCTGGTATCCAGCGAAGTGACCATCAGTGCCGGCAGCCATAAAAAAATTGTGCTCCCGGTACCAGCGCCCAAAAAACCTTTTTTTGGGGAAGGCTCGCTGACGCCGGAGTTCAGGAAGGAATGGAACAGTTATTATGAGGATGTTGCCGTGCTGGCCTTTCCGCTGAACGGAAAAACAGGCAAGATAAGCGATCATGAAGAAAAAGCACTTTACTTCAGGGCTCCTTACAGCTCGGGTGTGGTAAAACCCTACCTCCCATCCCCTTCGGGGCCGACGACTGGAAAAAACAGTGGTATTGAAAAGAGCAGGATCATAGACCTTACCGGTAAAATGGCGGCTGACGGAACACTGAGCTGGCGGCCCCCTTCCGGTAAATGGACCATCATGCGTTTTGGCAGCCGCAATAATGGTGCAATTACGCGCCCTGCCCCTGTTCCCGGACTGGGATTTGAATCGGATAAATTTGATACGACAGCACTCAATGCCCATCTAAATGCCTATATCGGAAAGCTTTTAACAAGAACCGGAAAAACAGGGCCGGGAGTAGCCGGAGGCCTGAAGCGGCTGCATATGGACAGCTGGGAAATGGGCGCGCAGAACTGGACTGCAGCATTCAGAAAGGAATTTCTGAAAAGAAGACATTATGATCCGCTGAAATATTACCCTGTTTATGACGGGAAGATCGTGGGCAGCCTGGCGGAGAGTGAACGTTTTCTTTGGGACCTGCGCCAGACAGCACAGGAGCTGGTGCTGGAAAACCATGCACAGCATGTGAAGGATTATGCCAAACGGCACAATTTATCTTTGTCTATCGAGCCATATGATATGAACCCGACGGCAGACCTTGAGCTGGGAAGCATTGCCGATGTGCCCATGGCCGAGTTCTGGAGCAAAGGTTTCGGTTTTAACTCTACCTACAGCGTGATAGAAGCCACATCGATAGCACATGTGGGCGGTAAAACGCTTGTTCCTGCAGAAGCTTTTACTGCGCAGGACAATGAAGGATGGAAACAATATCCGGGATCAATGAAAAACCAGGGCGACTGGGCTTTGGCCGCCGGCATCAATCGTTTTGTTTACCACACCTTCCAAAACCAGTTCCTTCCTGATTCACTGAAGCCGGGCGCCACCATGGGCCCCTATGGTGTTCACTGGGACAGGAGCCAGACCTGGTGGCCCATGGTTGAGGGCTACCATCAGTATATCACCCGCTGCCAGTACCTGCTGCAGCAGGGGCGCACCGTTGCAGATATATTGTACCTCACGCCAGAAGGCGCACCACATGTTTTTGTTCCGCCTTCATCGGCCATTCAGGGTGATACCATTGGTGACAGAAGGGGCTACAATTTTGACGGCTGTTCGCCCCTGCAACTGATGAAAGCAACCGTGCGGAACAACCAGATCGTTTTCCCGGGTGGCGCATCCTACAAGATACTGATACTCCCGGATGTTGAATCCATGACACCCGAATTGCTTGCAAAGATCGGCAGCCTGCTGAAACTCGGCGCAACGGTCAGCGGCAACCCGCCGTTAAGGTCGCCCAGCCTTACCGGTTTTCCGGCCTGCGACAATCGAGTGCTGCAACTGAGCCGCCAGATCTGGGGAACAACAGCAAAACCGCAAAATGAACGCCGCCGGAAATATGGTAAGGGAATGCTGATCTGGGGAGGTACTCCAGCTGCGGATCATTTGTACCCATCCTATCAGCTCACCGCCGGTCTCCTGCGCGCAATGAACATACGGGAAGATTTCATGGCGGACAGCTCCCTCAGGTATACCCACCGCAGCATGCCTGGCAGGGATCTGTACTTTGTTTCGAACACCACCGGCAAAACGCTTAAGGCTGATGCGATGTTCCGCTCCGCAATGGGCGCTCCGGAAAGATGGGATGCCGTTACGGGAAAAATAAGGCCGGTGTATGATTTCAGCTTAAATTCGGGCATAACGACCGTCCCGTTGCAGCTGGCCGCTTACGAAAGTTGTTTTATCGTGTTTTCACAGGAAAACCGGTGGCTGCCGTCAAAAGTTAGTATACAACCGGAGACCCGTTCCCTGGCTACCCTGAGCGGGTCCTGGGAGCTGAGTTTCGACCCCAAATGGGGAGGCCCGGCACACACGGCGTTTGACACCTTATCAGACTGGAGCAGCAACCGGGAGGAAGGAATTAAATTTTATTCGGGCATCGCATCTTATCACAAAACGTTCGATCTCTCAGCGGAAGACCGGCGTACAGGTAAAACAACCGTATATCTTGACCTGGGAACCGTAAAAGACATGGCAAGGGTAACACTGAACGGGAAAGACCTGGGCGTGGTATGGACTGCCCCCTGGAGGGTAGACATCTCCGCTGCGGTACAGCAGAAAAACAATGTACTGGTGATTGATGTGGCAAACCGCTGGGCCAACAGGCTGATTGGAGATGAGAAAAAACCGTTTGACGGGATCAAAAACGACAAGTGGCCGGAATGGCTGCTCAAACATCAGCCACGCACAAGCGGCAGGTATACATTTACCACTTCGGATCAGTATAAAGCCAGCTCCCCATTACTGCCATCCGGATTGTTGGGACCCGTTACAGTTGTGGAGGAGCTGAGGGATCAATAGATGCCGGCATCCGTGCCGGGTAAAACTTTAATGCCCTTTCTTGTTCTCCATTGCAAATCAGACACCAGAACCATATGGCCAGGATGGCAGCACAAAGCCCGGCAGTTTTTACGGGATACGTAACCGTAAAGGGAGCACGGGATTCACTGAAGTATATGGAATAAATGATTATCGTCATTTTTACAAACCCATTCGTCCGTAACTTCGTTATAGTATTATTCTTTACGTATTCATACTCATCATTTTATGACAGCAGGTACAGAAAAATACATATTGGTGATTAACGGTGGTTCTTCAAGCCTGAAATTTAGTCTTTAGCACACAAAATCCCTGCATGCAGCACTATCGGGAGCACTAAACCACATCGGCAGCAAAGACAGTACCTGGAAATCAGGCGGCAGGACAATGTCATTTACAGCAATAGTTCTGATACCTATAAAACCATGGCAGATAGGGTCAAGGCACTGGTGGACTGGCTGACAGCAAAGAGGCATCGCCTTTCCATCGAGGCCATCGGGCACAGGCTGGTGCAGGGAGGCCCTGAACACAGAGAACCACAGCTCATTGATTTGGAGGATGAAAAAACAATATCTTGTCAGCTGCAACAATAAATGTCAAAAAAGCGCCTATCTTTGAACTCAAAAATTTACAATTTATATTTATATGGCAAAAACATCTGAGGCTAAAGTAGGAAATATTTTACGCTACAACGGCGAACTGGTAACAGTTACAGAACTCATACACCGCACGCCAGGAAAAGGTGGAGCATTCTACTTGGGCAAGTTTCGTAACATCAAAACCGGAAAAATTGTGGAAGCCCGCTTAGGAACTGATGAGCAGATTGAGATTTGCCGTGTAGAAACTAACGATTTCCAGTACCTGTACGAAGAAGGCGATTATTTTGTAGTCATGGATAACGTTACTTTTGATCAGTTTAACGTGCCCAAAGCATTGTTCGGACCATCTGCGAAATTTGTAAAGGAAGGAATGGATGTGATCGTTTCTTTTGAAAGTGAAGAACCTATTATGGCACAGGCACCAAACTTCGTGGAACTGGAAATTACCTACGCTGAACCAGCTGTTAAAGGTGATACTTCTTCAGGTGCACAGAAATACGCAACCACAGAAAATGGTGTGGAAATTAAAGTTCCTCTGTTTGTGAATCAGGGTGATAAAGTGAAAGTAGACACACGTACAGGCGAATACGTAGAACGCGTAAAATAGTTACAGACGATCTTTCCGGGAATAGTGTTTCGGCTTTTTATGTATTCAGACCAGAAGGGTATCAAAGATCTCGCCCCTGCTCAGCTTGTCATTGATTTTGGCGATCACCTCAACCCTCGCTTTCACACATAAACTATTGTCGGCTAGACGGACAATATCCTGAAGAAACACCAGCTTCAAACCTTCACGTTCCGCTGTTATCTTTACAGCAAAGGAATCCCCGCTGATTAGAGGCCGTTTAAAGTCCATTTCTACGCGGGAAACCATTAAAAGGATATTTTGTTCCGTCAGTTCCTTAAATGAATGTCCCTTTGCTACGAGGTACTCGTGCCTTGCATGTTCCAGATAGGATTGATAGACAGCGTTGTTTACTACGCCCTGAATATCGCATTCATAATCCCTTACCTTAAGCTGAATTTCGTATTTATAGATTTCCATATCCTGCAAAGATAATTATTATAATTAATATTTCAATGCCCGGTAACGGTATACCAGGGAATTTTCAGCATTCCATGGTGCTGGTGCACCATCATCGCGTCTCCGATATATTTCCTGTCATACATTTCGTAAGGAACGCTGATCCGATGAGTTTTCTGCTGATTCCCCCAGTGGGAAAGCCGGAGGTTGTAAATGGTTCTTTTGCCTGTGGTGATAAATTTTTCCACAACAATGGCTTTAAAGTCTTGGCTGACAGCAGTATCGTAGATGCAGTTTACTGCGATAACTGAGCTGAATCCATAAATCAAGCAGGTTACGGCAAATGCAATAAGCCCGTAGATACCTGCTGAAGTCCTGGTGGTAAACTCACTATTTCTGATCACAAACACTATAAAAAGCACCATTCCGGCAAGTATTGCAGGTTGCCAGACCGCGGTGTAATCCAGCACCTGATATCGCGTACCCTTAATCAGCAGGGAAAAGACCAATGCGGACAGTCCCCAGATGATCGTAGGAAACGGACTGTTCCGGCGGATTCCAATCCTGATCAATCCCCGGTAACTTCGTAAGATCAGTCCGGATACCAGCGGGACAGCAAGGGCCAAAACTATCGTATACTTTTCAATCCCTGAAACGAATATCAGACCGGCGAGAGTGACCCCAATAAAATTTAAAAACCGCGAGGTATCCCTGGCATTGCAGAATTTCCCGAGTCTTTCTTCAGCAGTTTTTCCATATCCTGGCTGCTCCAGCATACTTTGATATTTCTCTTCTTTTTCCAGTATATCAAGATCTTTGTACCGGCTTTGAAGCCAGCTGAGGATTTGCTCCGACTCTCTTAATAAGGTGCTGATCTGCAGCGTTTTCTTGTCCTTCGGAATAGCTTCAATATAAATATACTTTCCGTCAGCACGGTAGCCTTTGATCTCGGAAAAAAGTAATTCCCTTGCAGATATAGCGTTTACCAGGCGAACGCTGTCCTCCCCTATGACAAACTTCCCTATCATTGTGATGATAAAAGAATACATCAGGATGATCATCGTGAAGGCCATCAGGATGGCAATAAACCATTTTTCTCCTGCATCAGCACTTTTAATTGCTGCCGGAACAACAATAAGGATCAGCAGCCAGGCCAACACAAAAAAACCAAGACCAGACAAAGCCATGATTAAAACCCTTAACACTTTCGGGTAAGAATAAATTTTCATAAAGACTGTGCTTCTATTTGACCACAAATAAAAGAATATTTCAGCATATCCTGATCACCTGTTGATGTGCTCCTGTCTGCGGGTTTTATGAAAAGTCTGTTCCTTCCCCATCCATGTCTTCTCCGTTTAAAACTTCGAGATCATCTTCATCGAGGTTTGTGTTGGGATCATCATCCGGATCAAGCTCAAGATCTTCATTGCTGTTTCCTGTATCTTCAGCTGAGTTATATCCGCCATTTACTTCTTCGTTGATTGGCTTTTCCGCTTTATCCGGGTCAAGCTCTGAGGAAATAATCAGTTTATTATCTGCGTCAATACGTTTTTCTTCATTTGATTCCATAATTCAATGTTTAGTGATAGAACAATATTTATTCAATTCGGTTTCATTAAAGAGAATGCCCGGCACGCGCTGATGATGAAGCCAAATAATAGGGTCAGCCTGTCAGGCCTGAAATTTGGGCCCGCGTAAAAATTACTGACCCGAAAATCCGAATAACGATCTTTCCCTGATGATTTCAGCAACCTTTTCTGGAACATATTCTTCCCAGCCGGGTGCATTTTCCTTTACCAGTTCAAGCACCCGGTCTGTTTGTACATGAAGATTGTTGACATTGTAATTCAGAATGTCTTCAATTTTATCATTCGCAATCAGATATTCAAACAGGTCTATCAGATGGGGAGGAGGAGAAAACCTTTTGGAGTTAAATACGATATCGCCATCCAGTGTAGGATAGATGAAGAGTTTTACCTTTCTGCTGAACAAAGTGGCAAAGGCCTCTAAAATTCCGCCCTGCAGGTAACGGTAATGTTCTTCATCAAAAATAAATTCAAGGTTGGGATAGCCAAGAACAACACCCATTTTAAGAGCCGTGATCTTTGATAAGTAGGCAACCAGTTTATAATATTCGTGGAAGTTTGAGATGAGAACGGTCTGGCCAACGGAACAAAGAATATCCACCCGGTCAAGAAAGTCTTTTTCATTGATCTCGGCACTGTCATCTGCTCCTCTTTCTTTCAGAGACTGCAAAGTCAGCTCTGTCACCACTATCACTTTTTCATTGTCCACATCAGGCTCCTGCATAAAACGCTCAACCCCTGTGTTGATCATATCCATATGAATATTGATCAGCGGACGGAAGCGGCCGCGAACGATCATAATATGTTTTTTATACAAAACTTCTGATGGCTGCAGATTTTTACCGTCCGGACCAAATACGGCCGCATCAGATAAACCATATTTTACAAGGTGCAAACTCATCAGACGGTTGTCCACTTCTTTAAAGCCAGGGCCTTCAAACCGGATCATATCAATCTGGATACGGTCCCTGCTCAGGTCATCCAGTAAAGAGAGTAAAAATACAACAGGTGATTTATGGTAATTGTAACAGGCATATACCAGGTTAACGCCCAAGGTACCCACTGCGGAATGCTGTAGGCCATGGTCATTGTCCAACAGTTTCACATGCAGTACCACGTCATGAAATTCGCCATTCGGCTCCTGCTGATAACGCAGGCCCATCCAGCCATGCCCTTCATTGGTCTTTTGATAATTCAGCGAGGAAAAGGTGTCCGCAAAAGCAAAAAAAGTTGAAGCATCACCCCTCTTGGCTGCTAAACGCTCAATGACCAGGTTGTATTCATGTTCCAGCATTGACATTAGGCGCTGCTCACTTACATAACGCTTTACCAGCTGCACTCCGTAAATTGCATCCGAAAAGGCCATGTCATAGGCAGACATCGTTTTTGCTATCGTACCGGCCGCAGCACCTGCCTTAAAAAAATTTGCCGCTACATCCTGCCCTGCGCCGATTTCTGCAAATGACCCGTAGATTTTTGGGTCCAGGTTGACGGCAAGAGCTTTTTGTTTTGTTCCGATAAACTTGTTGTGAATGTTTTCCATGCGACTAAAAAGGTAACTGAATGATATGATCGCCGCAAAGATAAGCATCTTTAAGAAGAACCCACAACAAGGAGTTACATGTTTCAACATTTACCTTTGATATGCATATATTTTTTTTTACTATTGCGGCACTAGTCAAACTTAGAATTATTATAAATAATGTGGAAACTTATGTATCGGAACCCTCGCCGCAATCGGGGTTATTTTTGGAATGTCGAGCGATGCGGCACGGGCCCAGGTATGTGGTGGGACAGCCGCAGGTTATTAAACGAGACCAAAGCAGCGCTGGCAAGTAAAAAATTCGACGGCAAGTCGTTATTCCTGGGTATTGCCAATACCATGCCCCCGGGGATGGATACGACGCAGGCCGTCAGCGATACTTCGGGTAATAACGGGCATATCAGGGCGATACTTGCACTGGATAAAGCGATCAGCAGCCGTCCCGGTACCGGATTGAAGTATACCTGTAAATTCTACAATGATGATGACCACAGTTCAGTTCCTTTGATCGCAGAATATGATGCCCTTCATTTTTTGTATAAAGGATTCGGGGACAAGCTTAAAGCATTACAGAAGAAATAGTACCCCTATCAGCCTACCAGTTTTACCTGGTTGTACTGGTAAAACATCTCCCTGGCTTTCACTACATCACCAATAATGATAATTGCCGGATTGCTCAGCCCTTCTTTTAAAGCTGCCTTCTGTAAGTCCCTCACTTCACACACCACCTGTCTCTGATGTGGCAGGGAAACATACTGAATAATTGCTGCCGGTGTGGAACCCATTCCGCCTGCTGAATAGATAGCGGAGATTTCCGCCATTTTCTTCATGCCCATATAAATCACTATGGTAGCGGAACTGTGCATTGCGCATTTCAGATCTTCAGACAAACTCCCGTCTTTTTTAGTGCCGGTAATGATCCATACGCTTTCACTGATGCCGCGATGCGTGAGAGGGATACCCGCAAAACCCGCTCCCTGCATGCTGCTGATACCGGGCACATAAGTCGCTTTTATGCCCTGCATCTCGGCAAACAGCAATTCTTCAAAGCCCCGGCCAAAGATAAACGGATCGCCTCCCTTCAAACGCACCACAACCTTATAGATACCGGCATAGGCCACAATCAGGTCGTTGATCCGCTCCTGAGGCGTACAAATTCCGTAAGGTTGTTTCCCAACATAAACCATCTCACATGTTTTTGGGGCAATTGCCAGTAATTCCTTATTGCAGAGGTTATCATAAAGAATAACATCTGCCCTCTTTAAGATCTGATGTGCTTTCATAGTGATCAATTCAGGATTTCCCGGACCCGCTCCCATAATAAAAAGGCCAAAATCTTCATTTTTTGCTCCCATAATTACAACACTTTAAGTGATATAAAATAAAATTTGACAAAATTCATGACAAAAGCCAATATTTTATGATAAAAATCATACAAAGTATTGTTTTATTAATTTTTATACTACATTTGAATATTATAAATCATGTTTATTGGATATTAACAAATGATATATCCATTTTTTCATGATAATTACAATATAAAAACCAGAATACCGCAGCTATCAGATTAAAATAAAATGTAAAAAGCCCCTTATTTTTATGAAACAGTTAAAAATAATCGTAATCGGAAATGGAATGGTAGGATATAAATTCTGCGAAAAGCTGAGCGCCAAATCCCCTTCTTTTGATCTTACTGTTTTTGGGGAAGAACCCCGCCGGGCATATGACCGTGTTCACCTGAGCGAATACTTTGCCGGTAAAACAGCAGATGACCTTTCACTCTCTGCCGCAAACTGGTACGAGGAACAAAACATCAGCCTGCTGCTGGGCAATCCGGTTGTCCGGATAAACCGGCAGCTGAAAAAGGTATACGCGGCTGACGGAATAGCGTATCCTTATGATATCCTGGTGTTTGCCACCGGCTCCGGCGCATTTGTACCGAATATCCCGGGTATTGACAAAGAAGGCGTTTTTGTATACCGGACCATAGAAGATCTCGATCTGATCAGGGAGTACGCAAAAAAATCAGTTACAGCTTCAGTGATAGGCGGAGGTTTGCTGGGGCTGGAAGCAGCCAAAGCATTGATTGACCTGGGAATTGAAAATACCAGCATCATCGAGTTTGCACCCAGGTTAATGCCCAGACAGATTGATGCTGCCGGCAGCGGGATGTTAACATCAAAGCTCGCCCAACTGGGACTGCAGATCCATTTGAATAAAAACACAAGCAGCATTGAAGGTGAAGGCCGCATCAGCGCATTGAAATTCAGTGACGGTGAATCCCTGCCGGTTGATATGCTGGTGATCTCTGCAGGTATCAAACCACGGGACGAACTGGCAAAGGCATGCGGAATTGAAACAGGCCCGCGCGGCGGAATTGTAGTGGATGAAAACATGCAGACCAATGATCCTTCAGTATTTGCCATAGGCGAATGTGCCCTCTATGAAGGGATGATTTACGGCCTGATCGCCCCGGGCTACGAAATGGCCGAAGTACTGGCCTCCAGCCTTTGCGGCACCGCTAAAACTTTTACAGGCTTTGATATGAGTACAAAACTCAAACTGATTGGTATTGATGTAGCCAGTTTTGGCGATAATTTCATTACTGAGCCGGATTGCCGCACCATCATCTTCGAAAACAAACATAAAGGAGTTTATAAACGGATCAATGTAAGTAATGACGGGCAGTATCTCTTAGGAGGTATATTGATTGGAGATGCAACAGCCTATAACCTGCTGTTGCAAACCTCCAGTAACAAAATCGTGCTGTCTGAAAACCCCGAAGAACTGATACTGGGCAGCCGCGGTGCAGCTGAATGTTCAAACCCGGGAGCGGGAATTACCGCCTTGCCTGACGGGGCACTGATCTGCAGTTGCGAAGGCATCAGCAAGGGTAACATTTGCTCAGCGGTGGCTGACGGCAGCTGTGAAAACATTGACGACATAAAAAAGTGCACCAAAGCGGGCACGGGCTGCGGGGGCTGTGTGCCAATGATCAAAGATCTGGTCACATACACCTTAAAATCACAGGGGAAATACGTCAGGAATGTGATCTGTGAACATTTTAATTACAGCAGACAGGAGCTTTTTGACCTGATCCATATCCATGAACTGAAAAGCTATGACCAGGTGCTGGATGCGCTGGGAAAAAATGACGGATGCGAAGTGTGTAAACCCCTGGTATCCTCCCTGCTCGCCAGCCTCTGGAATGAGATGATCCTGAAAAAAGGGAATGATGTAGCCCAGGACAGCAATGACCGCTTCCTGGCCAATATCCAGAAAGGAGGCTCCTACTCCGTTGTGCCAAGGATCCCGGGAGGAGAGATCACGCCGGATAAACTGATCATCATCGGCAGCGTAGCCAAAAAATATAACCTGTACACCAAGATTACCGGCGGCCAGCGTATCGACCTGTTCGGCGCTCACCTGAACGATCTGCCTCTGATCTGGGAAGAATTAATTGCAGCCGGCTTTGAAAGCGGGCATGCCTATGGAAAAGGACTGCGAACCGTAAAAAGTTGTGTGGGCAGTACCTGGTGCAGGTTCGGGCTGCATGACAGCGTGAGCTTTGCCATCAGGATCGAAGAACGGTACAGGGGAATACGCGCACCACATAAATTCAAATCAGCAGTCAGCGGCTGCATCAGGGAGTGTGCAGAAGCACAAAGTAAAGATTTCGGCATCATTGCGACAGAAAAGGGATGGAACCTCTACGTCTGCGGAAATGGAGGCAGCAAACCCCAGCATGCCCTGCTGCTGGCAACAGACCTGGACAGTGACACCTGCATCAGGTATATTGACAGGTTCCTGATGTTCTACATCCGCACGGCCGATCCGCTGACCAGGACTGCCACATGGCTGAATAAAATGGAAGGCGGAATCGATTACCTGCGAAATGTGATCATCAATGACAGCCTGGGAATGGCAGCGCAGTGGGAATACGAGATCGGGAACCTAATCCACTCCTATCAGTGCGAGTGGAAGGAAGCGGTGGAAAACCCTGCCATCAGAAAGCGGTTCTCCCACTTTGTTAATGCGCCCGAAGAAAAAGATCCGACGATAGCCTTTGTAGAGATGCGCGGGCAAAAGAAAACAGCGGAATGGAATATATCTAACCAAATATAATCAACCAGTTACCAACCTAAAACTCAAACAGGATGACAGAAACATCAACTACATGGTTAGCCGCTTGCCGGGTCGAGGATGCCGTAGAAAATGGCGGCGTCTGCGTGAAAAACGGCGAAGATCAGATTGCACTCTTCTATTTTACCAGAAGAAACGAATGGTTTGCCACACAAAATGAATGCCCCCACCGAAAGCAGATGGCATTGAGCCGCGGAATGACCGGATCTGCTACCGACGAACCTAAGGTAGCCTGCCCTTTTCATAAAAAAACATTCTCACTGATCACCGGAGAATGTTTAAGCGGTGATGAATGTGCAATTAAAACCTATCCTGTAAGGATAGAAAACGGTACGGTTTACATCTGTACAACCCAAAATTTTTAAAGCTATAAACCTCTCAAATACCTCAGCATGACTCTAAAAAAATATGCAGCCTTGTCTGGCTGCCTGGCTATCACTATGCTGTCTTTTTCAACCCGTTCACAAACTAAGGCGGTACTTTTTGACGGCTATCTGGTTGCCGGGTATGTAGACCACGGTGGGTTCATCAATTGTACCGGCCCCAGTATTAAGTTTACCAAAAAACCCTATTCCGTGTTACTGGGCCTGCTGCCCAGCCTGAGGATCAAAGAAGACAAGGTTGCACCGGGCGCTACAAAAAACAGTGCGCTCACGCCTAACCTGGGCTTCGGGATCAGCGCAGCATTCCATCACCTTGCATTACAGCTTCCCTTTTACTATAACGCAAAAACCACTGTAAAAAATGGCAAATGGAACCCCGGAATTGGCTTAGGCTATAAATTTTAAAGAACCACAATTTATGTATCACGCTTAACCGACCCTTATGACACCTGTAGCTACCCCCCTAGACAAACTGAACATATTTTCACTTAAAGGTTTGCAAATGAAAACGTTTCACATTACATGGTTAACCTTTTTCTTTTGCTTTTTTGCCTGGTTTGGTATGGCACCCCTGATGAAAATTGCCAGAGAACAGTTACACCTGACCAAAGACCAGGTTGGCAATATCCAGATCGCATCAGTCTCTGCAACCATCATAGCCAGACTGCTGATAGGCCGCTTAGTTGATAAATTTGGCCCTAAACTCATTTACACCTGGCTGCTGGTGCTCTGCGCCATCCCGGTGCTGCTCATTGGCACCAGCCAGTCCTATACCTCGTTTTTACTGTTCAGACTTGCCATTGGAGTGATCGGGGCATCTTTTGTCATCACTCAGTTCCATACCTCCATCATGTTCGCGCCGGGTATTAAAGGAACGGCCAATGCAACCGCCGGAGGTTTCGGTAATGCTGGCGGAGGGGCCGCAAACCTGTTTATGCCACTGATTGCATCGGGATTTACCGCACTGGGTTTCTGCAGCGCGGCAGACAGCTGGCGCTTTGCCATGATCTTTCCCGGAGTAATGCTGCTGCTGTGTGCATTTCTGTATCACCGGTACACGCTGGACAGCCCGCAGGGCGACTTTAAGGACCTGAATAAAGAAGGAATAAAAAGCAGCCGGAATACCTTTATGATAGCCGCAAAAGATTACCGCACCTGGATCTTAACAATAGCCTATGCGGCATGTTTCGGCGTAGAAATTACGGTTGACAACTTCGCCCCTATCTTTTTCACCGATTCCTTTGGCGCAACAATAGCCGTGGCAGGAATGGTTGCGGGCATTTTTGGCTGGATCAATGTATTCGCCAGGCCATTGGGAGGAATTGTTGCCGATAAAATTGGGAAGACCTACGGGTTCAACGGCAAAACACTTCTGCTTGCAGTACTGTTGCTGATCGAAGGATTCGGGATCATCTGGTTTGCAAAATCAGGCAGCATCGGCATGTGCATCTTTATGATGTTCCTGTTCGGCCTGAGCCTGAAAATGGCCAATGGTGCAACATATAGCCTTGTCCCCTTCATTAACCCACTCGCTGTGGGAAGCGTGGCGGGTATAGTAGGCGCCGGTGGAAATATCGGAGCCATGCTGATTGCTTACATGTTCAAGGTTAAGGCCGTTCATGCGGTTAAAGATTTTACTGAGAACGGCTTGACAGTCCAAAAAGACCTGATTGACTATACCGGCGCATTTACCCTGCTCGGTTTTATCATACTGGGCGTAGGCCTTGCCGTGTTTATTTTCAGAACCGTGATGGCGCAGAAAAGGTCGGGCATGGAAGAACTGGTGCTGAGCACAGGGAATTAATTGTATGCAATGGCTGATCAATTGAAAGACGGGAAAAACATATTGCCGGGTAATACCACTACCTGCTGCTATTGCGGCGTGGGCTGTGGAATTGTGGCCAGCAAAGACATCCACAACAGGATTACTGTGGAAGGAGATCAGCAGCACCCTGTAAACAAGGGAATGTTATGCAGCAAAGGCATGAACCTCCATTACACGGCAAATGATAAAAGCGACAGGCTGCTTTATCCTGAAATGCGCTACAACAAAAACATGCCGCTGCAAAGGGTAAGCTGGGATGTTGCCCTAACGAGAACAGCCGCCGTTTTTAAAGCACTGATAGACAAATATGGTCCGGACAGCGTGGCCTTTTACGCCAGCGGACAATGCCTCACGGAAGAATATTATGTAGTGAATAAGCTGATCAAAGGCTTTATAGGCAGCAATAATATTGATACCAACAGCCGACTTTGTATGAGCAGCGCCGTGGTGGGTTACAAAATGAGCCTCGGGGAAGATACTGTACCCATCAGCTATGATGATATCGAAATTGCCGACTGTATTTTTGTTGCAGGTGCAAACCCGGCATGGTGCCACCCCATCCTGTGGCGACGGGTGGAGACTGCAAAACAGAAAAATCCTGCGCTCAGAATTATCGTGAGCGATCCCAGGAAAACGCAAACCTGCTCGCTTGCGGATCTTCACCTGCAACTGAACCCGGGTACAGATATTACACTGCATCACGCCATTGGCAGATGCCTGATTGAGGACGGAAAAGTTGACAGCCATTTCATCCTCAACAGCACCAGCGGTTACGAAGATTATCGTGACAACGTTTTCAATACCTCAGTGGCAGCCGCCGCCGCAATCTGCGGAGTTCAGGAAAGCAACATCCGCCTGGCCGCTTCCTGGATAGGCAATGTAAAAGGCTTCGTCACGATGTGGACAATGGGGCTTAACCAGAGCGTTGTGGGCACACATAAAAACCTCTCCCTGATCAACTTAAACCTCATTACCGGACATATCGGTAAACCTGGAAGCGGCCCCTTCTCATTGACCGGGCAACCCAATGCCATGGGCGGCAGGGAAGTTGGCGGCCTTAGTAACCTGCTTCCTGCCCACCGCAACCTGGCAAATGAACACCACCGGAATGAAGTAGAAAAGTTCTGGCAGATCCCACTGGGCAGCATCCAGCCTAAACCCGGACTCAGTGCCACCGAAATGTTCGATGAGCTTGGCACCGGCAAGCTCAAAGCCATCTGGATCTTATGTACAAACCCTTTAGTGAGCCTGCCGGATGTCCGCACTGCGGAAGAAGGACTGAAGAAAGCAAAGTTTGTGGTTGTCCAGGATATCAGCAATAAAACAGAAACCTTAAAATATGCCGATGTGGTATTGCCAGCCGCCGCATGGATAGAAAAAGAAGGTACAATGACCAATGCCGGGCGCTATATTTCTTACCTCAGCAAGGTAACCGAAGCACCAGGGGAAGCACTGGCAGATGCAGAGATCATTTGTCGCTTTGCCCGGAAAATGGGTTACCATGGTTTCGATTTTAAAGATGCATCAGCAATTTATGACGAGCATGCGGCACTGACAGCGGGTACAAACATTGACATCAGCGGACTGAATTACGGGATCCTGAAAGAGAAAAGAGCGGTTCAATGGCCCTACCCAAAAGACGAAAAAGGATTGGGGACAGCCAGGCTGTTTGCTGATCATCAGTTTTACACAGCCGATAAAAAGGCCCATATCCTGTCCTTTAGTGATCAAAACCGGTCCGAAGCACTGACACCGGAGCATCCGCTGATCCTGACTACTGGCAGAATCCGTGACCAATGGCATACCCGAAGTAAAACGGGAAAAGTAAACAAACTGAACCAGCACATCAGCGAATCATTTTTAGAGATCAACCCCCTTGATGCTACACCAAGAAACATTAAAGACAATGACCTCGTAGAGATCACCAGTTTGCGGGGCAATGTACGCGTGAGGGTAAAACTCTCCGCAGACATCAAAAGCGGTGTTGTTTTCATGCCCATGCACTGGGGGCTGATTTTAAAAAGCGACCTCAACCGGGTGAATAACTTAACGAATAACCTTACTGACCCGATCAGCAAGGAACCCGACTTTAAGTTTACCGCGGTACAGGTGAAAATTTATACAAAAGCCCGCCAAAAGATTATAGTAATCGGTGCAGGTGCAGGCGCCTGCGGTTTTGTAAAGAGCTACAGGGCACTTAATACTGAGGATGATATTGAGATCTTCAGCAAAGAGGATTTCCCCTTTTACAACAGAGTGCTGCTGCCCGATTATATCATTGGCACCCTGCCCTGGCATAACCTCGTTAAAATGAGCGACAGCGAGGAAAGGGAGTACAGGATCAAACTGCACAGGGGTTTAGGCATCGAAAAGATCAACAAGGCAGACAAAACGGTTACCGACAGCAATGGAGACATTCACCAGTATGACGTGCTGCTCCTGGCCACGGGCAGCAGGGCCTTTGTAATGAAAGACCTCCCTGTGATGAATGGCATCTTTACCATGCGCAGCAGGCCGGACGCCGATAGTTTCAGAAAACATGCAGCGACCACTAACGGAACGGTGGTGATTGTGGGCGGCGGTTTACTTGGAATAGAACTGGCCACCTCGCTCACAGAAAAGGGATCAAAAGTCATGATCATCCAAAGGATATCCAGACTGATGGGCCGCCAGCTGGACGCACTGGGCAGTCAGCTGCTCCACGAAGAACTGATGAGTAAAGGCATAGAGATCTTTTATAACGATGAAGTTGACCGGATCATCGGCGAGAAAAACATTTCGGGCATCCGTTTAAAAAGCGGACTGCTCATAGACTGTGGATCACTGGTCATTGCCATAGGCACAGTACCCAATACAGAACTGATCAGGGATGCCGGTATAGCCTGTAAAAGAGGTGTGGTGGTTAATGAATATCTCAGGACCAGTGAAAAAGACATCTATGCCATTGGTGAAATTGCAGAATTTTACGGACAGCTATACGGTATTACTGCAGCAGCAGAACAACAGGCAGAGATTGTAGCCAGATTCCTCAGCGGGGACATCGCCAGATTTTACCAGGGCAGCCTGCTGATGAATATCCTGAAAATGCATAGCCTGGACTTATGTTCCCTGGGCCTGGCAGAGGTACCCGGAAATGACCCTACCTATGAGGAGATCATCTTTATCGATAAAGCCAAACGCTACTATAAAAAATGCATCGTGCACAACGACAGGCTGGTTGGGGCAATATTAATAGGTGATAAAACGGAGTTCCTGGAATTCCGTAACCTGATTGAAAACAAAGTGGAGCTGAGCGACAAAAGGCTGCAGCTGCTGAGAAGCGGAAAAACCACTGAACCTGTGATTGGCAGAACCGTATGCAGCTGCAACAACGTTGGGGAAGGCAACCTGATCAGTAAAATTAAAGAGGGCTGTAAAGACCATTTACAGCTTTGCCAGCTGACAGGTGCCGGAACGGGCTGCGGAAGCTGCCGCCCGGAGGTGAAGGCCATTTTAGAGACATTTATAAAATTAAGCTGATGAACATGAGAAAAGTAAACCCCGGTCCTTCGGAATTTATAAACCTGCAAGGGATTGAATATTTTAAGTTCGAAGAAGATTTTATGGAGGAAAATGTAAGATGCATCCCCATGGCCGTGCGTTTTAAACTGGATGCTGCGGGCATCAAATTGAAGCTGGCAGATTGGAGCAGGTTCCATCCCTCGGAAAGGATCAAACTGGCCCTGTTACCTGCCCGTACCAGCGCAGAGACAAAAAACTATCACCTGTTCCTGACAGGCCTGATCAAAAAACATACGGGCAAACAGCCAACGTTACTGCCCGTTGAGTCCCGCCCGGGATGGCTGAACCGGCAGCAGATACCCGCCATGCTGAAAGAAAAATCTGAGGAGCTGCAACTGGATATCTCGGTAGAACAATGGAGCAGCCTCAGCAATATCCAGCGTTTTGCCCTGCTGAAATTGTGCAGGCCCGGCCATGAAAATGAGAATTTCCCAAAGGCAGCAGAAGAATTCGGACTCTTATCCTATCACCATGGACAGCACCATCATCATTAATTTTCACGGCGGAATAATTTCGCCGGGAAACTTGTACAACATCCTCGTTGCGGCAACAAAAGCAAGGATACAGTTTGTGCGCTTTGGCCTGCGGCAGCAGCTGTTTTTTGATACGACCAGCTATCATATAACACTGTGTACCGATGAACTGGACCGGCTGGGCATAGACTACGAAGTAGATACAGCACATTTCCCAAACATCATCAGCTCTTACCCCGCAGAGGAAATATTCATCAGGAACACCTGGCTAACGGGAGGAGTGTACAAGGATGTGCTGGATGCGATCAATTTCAAACCCTCCTTCAAGGTAAATATTTGTGACAGCGATCAGAGTTTTACACCGATGTTAACAGGCAATATCAACTGGATTGCCTCCCCAAATGCTGAACATTACTGGCATCTGATCATCCGCTTCCCAAAAACGAACGTGACCTACCAGTGGACTGAACTTTGTTATACCAATCATATTGCGCGGGTAACAAAAGACCTGGAAACCATCATCAACAGCCATCCCGCGGAGTTTATCGACAATAAAGCCGCCAGTGGCGAAGCGCTATTTGCGCTCCTGAACCAGGAAAACCTCATCCTCAGACCGGCAGAAAATGCCGTATCCCTCTCTTCTTTTAACCTGCCCTATTACGAGGGCTTAAACCGCTACAATAACAAATACTGGCTGGGCATTTACTGTCGGGATGAACTCTTCAGCACTGCTTTCTTAAAAAAATTATGCCAGCTCTGCCTCTACACCAAACTGGGACAACTCTGCTGCACCCCCTGGAAAACCATCATTGTCAAAGGCATTGATGAAAACCACAGCAACTTGTGGAATGCACTGCTGGAAGAATTCCAGCTCAATATGCGCCATGCCGCTAATGAGCTCAATTTTCAGGTGGAAGACAACTGTACGGAGGGACTGGAACTCAAAAACTACCTGGTCAAACACCTGAGCATTGATGATACGAGAACATCGGGGATCTGCTTTGGAATCAAGACGCGCAAAAAGAGTGAGATCTTCAGCAGCATACTTATCCGCAAACGCCATCTGGTCAATCTTGCGGGATTAAAATTATTTCCCGTGTATGACCTGTTATGCGCAAAGGGTTTCAACCCGAACGAGCGTACCGGAGAAGTATTCAGCAGTGGCAATCTGCGCTTTATCCTCCCCGAACAGCTCAGACGTGCTGTCATTAAGTTTTCCAAACACCGGTTGAACCTGGTCATACCCGATCAGCAAAAGTATATTGCCCCGCCGGAAGAGGCTGTACAAAAAGAACCTGAATATTTATACCAGTGCAAAAGCTGCCTGACGGTGTACAATGAACGTACCGGCGAGGCCGGGCATAACATTGAACCGGGAACCGCGTTTGCAGATTTACCGGAAAACTATTGCTGCCCGCTTTGCGAGGGCAAAAAAGATAATTTTAGCAGGATTAACCGGTCGGAGTTGCAGCTGTTATAACTCACTGGTTTCATCCCGGGAGTTGAAGTTACTGAAGAGCAGGAAATCTTCCTCCTTTAATGGAATTTCCAGGACCTGCAGTTGATTCAATACAAATTTCATACTTGGTTTTGTTATACCCTGGCCGAGCAGCATAAACATTATCCTTTTTAGTCCGGCCGACGGATAGATGCCACACAGCGGTTCGTGCTGGCCTTCCCTGGTAAAAATGTACGCTTCAGCAGCAGCTGCCGTGGTAAATGCGTCCAGAAGCTTGCGCAGCAACCTGCTTTCAATCAGCAGCATATCGCAGGCAAGAACAAACAGATCCTCTTCCGGGGCAGACAAATGCGCTGACAATACGCCAAGTAGCGGACCCATGATTGACAGCGAAGGATGATCAGCAATCAGTTGTTCTTCCGGGAAATGGGCTGTATACACCTGCTTCTGGGTAGAATTAACCGAGAGTTTGACCGGGATGTCAAGCGCGCCGAGCTGATCTTCCGCCAGCTGTGCCCATCGCTTATCCCGGTAGATCATCAGTCCCTTATCGGTGCCCATTCTTGAGCTTTGTCCGCCACATAAAACGATTCCCAGCATATATTTACCTGTTATTGGAGTCTTTTCAAAGGCCTTTGGCCTTATCAGCGTCCCTACCTGTTACTGAGTTCGGTCAGTCCCTTTTCATTGCTGATACCAATCATCTTTCCTTGCAGCCTGATCAATCCTTCCGCAACCAGTTCATTCATCGTTCTGAAGACTGTCTCATAGGTTGCGCCGGTAAAAGCAGCAAGATCCTGACGGCTCAGGTCCAGATTCAGACAACCTTCATCATTTAAGCCAAACTGATCTCTAAGCCCGAGGATAGCCACAGCCAGCCTGCCTTTGACCGACATCAGGGCTAAATTTCGCATCTTCTTTTCAGAAGCATGCAGTTCATCAGCATAAAAGAGCAGCAGCCCGTAGGCAAATTCATGGTTTATCCTGATGGTAGTTTTAAAAAAACCGATATCTACAAAACAAAGTTTTGTAGTTTCCAATGCAGTGGCAGATATGGGATAGGTAGAGGTGTTGGTAGTGATACCCCTGTGCCCGATTATGGCACCGTCATTTGCAAAACGCAGGATCAGTTCTTTATCTCCCCATTGTTTGTGGACTTTCACATTTCCTGAAATCACGAAATAAACACCACTCACAGGATCACCCTCATTAATGATCACTTCGCCTTTTTTGGCAATAAAATTCTTCTTGTGGGCGGCAATTGCAGGACGCCATTCTTTTAAAGAAAGCTGGCACATAAAGCACGTTTCTAGATCACAAGGGCTACCTTTTTTCATTTGAATAAATTTATCTTTAATGGGATAACGCCTGCACAATGCTGCAGAATTCATCACCATTAATTCTTATCAGCAAAAATATAATTAAAAAGGGCAAAAAACCTCAATAACCCTCAATCAGGGTACGAAATAAACTTTCATTTTTAATGGCGATCCTTTTGCCTGAAATAGCGATTACGCCATCGGCTAAAAGTTCATTGATCATGCGAAACAAAGACTCATAGGAAGACCCTGTATATGAAGCAAGATCCTGCCGGCTTAATTCAATATCAATAAACCCCTGGGTATTTATACCGAATTGTTTTTGTAAAAACAGCAGTGCCTGCGCCAGTCTTCCCTTTACACTCATATGGGCCAAATTGCTCATTCTTCGCTCCGACTCTTGTAATTCACCGGCAAAAAAATGCATCAGCCCCACCACAAACTTATTGTTAACGCTCATGGTGGTCTCTAAGAAATCCATACTGATAAAACAAATCACCGCATCCTCAATTGCGGTTGCTGAAACGGGATAATAGCCCGTGCCGCCCAAACCCAGATGCCCTAAAACATCCCCTTCACGGGCAAAACGAATAATAAGTTCCTTTTCATTATCCCATTTCTTATGCACCTTGATCTTCCCGCTATACACGAAAAATATACCGCGCACCTCATCCCCTTCCCTGAACACCTGCTTGCCACGTTTAATTTTGATATTGCTTCTGTTCAGCGCAATGGCAGGCTTCCAGTCTTTTAAACATAACCTGCATAAAAAGCAGGTATTTAAGTCGCACGTATTCTTCGTTTTGCTCATTCTTAATCTCAAGGCACATGCCTCCGGACCTGCAATTTAACCAATCTTTATTTTATCATGCTTTTCATAATCGGCTATATGGAAAATAATTCCCACAACAATCAGTGCTCCCCCGGTAAAGACCGGCCACTGGAAGGATTTGATCCCATTCAGGTTGATTGTCCAGTTGTGTGAATCTACTGCATTTACGGTTGTCAGATCTGTAAAGGTTAATAATCCTGCGATAATAGTTATCACTCCGATAATGATCATCAATATACCAGCTCTTTTCATCTTTTTATTTTTACATCAAAAATACTATATAATATTACACATGCAATATTATTTTTAATTTTTTACATTAAATATATCATTTTATATTATATTTGCAATATTAAAAATATCATTATTTTGCATCAGAAATGAAATATTCCAGGTCTAAAAAAATTCTTGAGTTACAGCATAACGTAAAAAATCCATTTAAATTTAATCCATTTGTTTACAACAAGAATTTCCTTTTATGGACAATAGTAGGCATTACCGGAGGCGTTATTGCCGGAGCATACTGGATAGTGCTGGAACATGCTACGGCCATGCTGGCGATTATTCAGGGGGTTTATGTGATTCCATTCATGACTATCGCCGGCCTGGCTGCCGGATTAATTATTTATAAATTAGGAGACCCAGGGGAGATTGACCTGATGGTAGACAACATACACTTTAAAGGAGGACGGCTGGAACCCAGAAACAATCCATCCATGATCCTTTCTTCACTGATCTGTATTGCCGCCGGTGGCAGTTTAGGGCCCGAGGCACCCCTGGTACAGGTGGTGGGCTCAACCGGAACTTACATTGCCCGTAAATTGGGTTATAAAGGCGAGGACCTGCGGTCTATCACTATCGCCGGCATGGCATCAGCTTTTACAGCGCTCTTTGGTGCGCCGCTGGGCGGAAGTTTGTTTGCACTGGAAATCCTCGATCATAAGCATGTCACCCGCTATTACAAAGCCTTTATGCCTGCCCTTGTGGCAAGCTGTGCCAGTTATCTCGTTTTTGTGCTGGTCACACACCTCAGGATAGGTCCTGCCTGGAATTTCCCTGCAGTTGAGGATGCTAAACTTGGTGATATCTTTTATGCGGTTGCCTATTCTTTAGCTGGCGCAGCTACCGGGTGGTTATTCATCCTGCTGGTGAGAAATTTCAAGTGGATCTTCAGAAGAATCAAACTGCCGGTCTATTACAAACTAACGATTGGCGGCTTTTTCCTGGGGGTGATGGCCTACTATATTCCGCTTACCCGCTATTTTGGTCATGAGCAACTGACGGAGGTGCTTACAGGAAGCTTTACCATCCAGTTCCTGTGTATTTTACTGCTGATGAAACTTATTGCCATTGCAATAACTGTAACTTCTGGCTGGCGGGGAGGCTTTATTATTCCCCTGTTATTTGCCGGCACCGTTTTGGGGTTATTGATCAACCAGTTGTTTGCCGGGCAGAACTTAACTTTGATCACGGTGTGCTGCATGGCGGCATTGAATGCCTGTGTAACGCGCACCCCTGTGAGTATCAGCATTCTTCTGGGCGCGATGACCGGTTTTCATCAGATCATTCCAATCATATTTGCCAGTTTAACAGGCTATTTCCTTGCACCGAAGTCGCCCCTGATCCAGGCCCAGATGGCATTGGAACATTCAACAAAAGTTATAGCAGATTAGCGTGGCTTATGATCCGCTTGCATGCTAATCCGCTATAGGACATGAAGCATATGATCACATCGTTACTTTACTTTTGGAAGCGGTTTAGGTGCATCAACGCGTACCTGCCGCTCTGCGGTAAACACACGGCCAAACATATCGGCAGCACGGATATTCACTATGTGGTTGCCTAACGGCAATTCGGTACTGATCACTCCTTTCCATAAGTGAGAAGAGATTGCTGCATCGGATGGCCTTCTGCCAGACATCAGTTCGTCGGTCAGGTCCCAGCGTTCAAATGCCTGGTAATAATTCGGATCTATCGTTTGCACCCGATTCATGGGCACCCATTTTCCTTCTCCGATGCGGTATTCCACTTTGCTATTTTCGGTACCCATGAAAAAGTTCACATAGAAATCAACGCTGGTGTCCTTTCTGTGGCCTATCACTTTAGGGGCGAATATGCTCATCTGATAAGCTGAGGGTTTTCCTGCCACTTTATAGTCAATCGAATAAGTATTCCCATCCAGATTTAAGAATGCATATCCTTTTTCAGTTCCGTCCCTCATGGTTGCAAAGGGCACATTGTTTTGATCCAGTTCACCCGAGTACCAGTCGCCCGATGTTGTTCCGGCATTATACTCATGAAGTTGTCCCTCTCCTAACCAACCTTCTTCCCTTGTATAAAAATTCTGCTTTTGCAGGTGGGTATGCCCGCTCATGAGCAGTACATGGGCATAGTTTTTCAAATATTCAAAGAGCTTTACCCGGTCAGCGGTACGGAAAGCCCGTCCGCCATAGTCTTTCATGGGTATATGGTAGGAGATCACGATCAGTTTCGCGGTATCAGTATTGGCCAGGTCATTCTTTACGAACTCCAGCTGATCTGGACGCAGGCCTGCCCAGTAGCCGCTGTTCTTTCGCGGGTCAGGTGCAAGGATATCGTCAAGCACGATGAAATGTGCTTTCCCATATTCAAATGCGTAATTTGCAGGACCGAAGGTTGCCTCATAGCTTTCATCCGAAAGCGAGTCTACACCATTATCAAAATTCAGGTCATGGTTGCCAACCATATTATACCATGGGATGCCAAGTGTTGCCATCTCCCGTTTATAATCGGCAAACAGGTGCAGGTTATCACCCACAAGATCACCCAGGCTCATCCCGAAGGTCATGCCTTTGACGTCTTTTACCTCTTCGAGTATCCCTTTGCGGAACCAATCGAGGTCCTGCTGTGAATATACCTGCGGATCGCCAAACACCAGGGCGCGGAACTGTCTGGATTCCTTTTTAGGGACCAGTGCAAAATTCACTTCCTCTGGAAGCGGGCCGGTTGGTTTTACACCCGGGTATTTCATCGATGCAGGAGATCCTCCCGGTTTGTGAATGTAATAGTATCTGGGCAGCATTGCCGAATCAATGGGAACGGCGAAATCGGAGGGTTTGATCACAAAAAGTATATTATCGTTACCGATGGGCAGTTCATACCTGCCATCCTTTTTGGTTTTCACCACCTGTACTCCGTTGCTGACAGCTACATTGGGCAATCCTGTTTCGCGGCTGTCTTTTTTGCCGTTGCCATTTTTATCAACATATACAAAGCCGGTGGCCGTCTGCGCCACAACGCTGCCGATATGTAAAAGGCCGAACACAGCGATCATTGATATGATCCGGGCCTGCCAATTCAGATTATTCGTTTTAAACATTTCAGTTTTTTATTAATCGTTAAAGAAATTAAGGGTATTGTTTCTAAGACCGCAGAAATACGGAATTTATTTTTCATGTGTTGCTAGTTTAGGGATTAAATAGGTTTACCAAATTCGGCAAACCTATTTAAGATATTATTTGATTACCAGCCCGGATTGTTTGGTGCCAGGGCAGGGTTAAGGAAAACCTCTGACAGCGGTACTGGATAATAATAATGTCTCGGAGCAGTAAAAAAGCGGCTGCTGGCAGGCTCGACAATCAGGAAGCCACTGGCATCAATCAAACCGGGGTTACCGGCGTTCAGCACTTTACGGCTTTCGTATTCAGTACCTTTGTATTTGATCCCCAGAATTGGTTTTACCAGTTCCACTTCCGCAGTTTTCCAGCGGCGCAGGTCATCACGGCGGTAACCTTCAAAGGCCAGCTCTACGGTACGTTCCCTGCGGATCTCGGTTTGCATATTCAAACCATTTGCAGTAACGAAAGCATTGGTCAGCGGCGGCATATTCACCCCTGTACGTGCACGGACCACATTGATGGTTTTTTGTAATACATCATCACCGATGGCTCCGTTTTTTTCAAAAGTTGCTTCGGCCAGGATCAGTAACACTTCCGCATAGCGGATCAGGTGGACATCGTAGGTAGATTGTGTAGACAGGGCCTTAATCTCGCCCATAAACTTCCAGAGCTTATACCCTGTACGGGTTTCGGGACGGACGGAGAAATCAGGTGCTGCTGTAAATGGCCCTTCCGGACTGAGCGCAGCCGTTCCCGGGATCAGCATGGTTTGCGCCATACGCGGATCACGGTCAATAAACTCGTCGGTCATCTTCTCATAGCCCTTAAAGCCGGAGTTTGATTTTTCGATAGGCAAACCTGTGGTCTTCGACAAATACATATCTGCAAGTTTACGCGTTGGCGAGCCCCTCCATCCCCAGAAAACCGAAGTTCCGGTAGGGTGTGTCCTGATGTCAAGTGCATAACGGTTGTCAAATATCCCTTCCTTAGAATCATCCCCATTGTCGATAAACAGTTTGCGGTAACTTTCGTTGCCCGCGCCTGCATATAAACTATACTCATTACTGGCCATTACCCTTTCGGCAGCATTAATGGCCTGGTCAAACAGCTGCGCGGCATCGGTACGGTGCTGGTGATATTTGGCCCAGGTAGCTGCAAATAAGGCTACGCGTGCTTTTAGAGCCAGAGCAGCTCCCTGTGTAACGCGGCCCAACTCATCGGCAGATACTTTACTTTGCAAAGGCAATTTGACCGAAGCTTCTTCCAGTTCCTTTAAAATAAAATCTTCTACTGCAGCCTGGGAGTCCCTTTTGGCGTACAGCCCGGCTGATTCGGTATTCAATACCTCAGTGATGATGGGCACGCTATTGAATTTTTTGTACAAGCGGTAATAGTTATAGGCCCTGAAAAAGCGCGCTTCGGCTACGTAACGCTCAATTTCTGCTGGGTTTCCGGCGTAAGAAGCCGCCTTTTCAATGATCTTGTTGCAATTCCTCAGATCGGAAAAACGTGAGCTCCAGTCGGCATCATTGTCTGGCGCGCTCCAGGTACCGTTGCTGATATTGTTGGCCATCAGCTCGTAAGAGATATCGCTGTTTACATCCTGCACTGCTAAAACTTCTACGGTGCTGTACAACTGGTTGGCCGCTTTTTGGAAGTCGGTCCCGCTCTTCCAGAACTGACCGTCGTTCAGTTCATCCTTAGGTGATAAATCAATTTTCTGACAACCTGAAAGCAGCAGCAGTAAAAGAGCACCTTTAACGATTGTGGATATATATTTCTTCATGATTGTATAATGGTTATTGCTATAAATTAGAAAACTACGCTTACACCAAGCGAGTAATTGCGTGTAAATGGATAGTCGGCAAAACTGCCACCGTTTTCAGGGTCCCACCCTCCCGGTGCGTTATGGAATTCAAACAGGTCTTCGCCGCTAAAGTAGAGCCTGATCTTGTCGATCTTCATTTTCTGAAGCAGCCTTTTCGGGATTGTATACCCCACCTGCAGGTTTTTCACCCGTACGTATTGTATTTTGTGTCTCGTATTGTCTGATATCGCATAGTTGTATGAGCGTTTACCCTTCAGGGTGATGGCCGGATATTTGGCATCGGTACGTTCCGGCGTCCATGTTTTACCATACCAGTAAGAAGCACTCTGGTACCATGGCTGAGAAAATGGCATAGCCGCATCACCTTCTAAAAACATGGTCCTTTCACCTGAGCCCTGCAGAAAAGCAGAAACATCAAAGCCTTTATAACCGGCACCCAGGTTTAAGCCGAAATTATAGCGCGGGTTGGTATTGCCCAGGTAAACTGCGTCACCGCTGCCTGGTTTGCCATCACCCAATACTGACAGCCTGCCGTCACCATCCAAGTCTTTATATTTTGCATCACCAATTCCTACTTCAGACTGGATCACTCCTTCCTGCGGGAAACGCAAACGGTATGCCGCCAGTTCTGCCGCAGTCTGGATGATTCCGTCAAACTGGTACCCAAAATAAGAATTGGTTGAATAACCCACCGGGGTACTGTTTAAACCCAGTCCGATCAGGTTATTCCCTATGCGGGTAGCCACCTTGTTTTTGGCATCACTGATGTTGACCCGTACAGAATAATCTACCTCACCTGCTTTATCTCTCCATCCTAAGGATACTTCCCATCCCTTAACCTCCAGTCTGCCGCTATTGGTAGCCGGAGCGCTGATTCCGAGCGCTGAAGGATAAGAAACCGGGATCAGCATATTTTTATTTGTCTTCCAGAAATAATCAGCCGAAGCCGTTAACCTGTTTTTTAACAGGCTTACATCTGCACCTATGTTTTTAGAGATGATAGTTTCCCAGGTACGCGCTGAGGAAACCAGGTTACTCTGCTGCGCCAGCTGGCCACGCACTGCGTTGCCAAAAGGATAATAGTTAGGGCTGATGGTGATCAGCTCAATATAATCGTAAGCACCAATCCCACTCTGGTTCCCCATTTCTCCATAAGATGCCCTCACCTTCAAGTCATCAAAAATATTCAGTTTTTTGATCAGCGATTCTTCACCTATACGCCAGGTAGCCGTTGCCCCAGGGAAATATCCCCAGCGGCTGCTTGGTGCAAAACGGGAACTCCCGTCCGCGCGAATGGTACCTTCCAGCAGGTATTTATTGTCATACGCATAATTAACCCGGGAAAAAAACGAATTGATCGTATAGGCATTCCCCATACTGGTAGCGGATTGGTCCTGCGGACTGCCCAGGTTCAGTGGCAGGGCCAGCTGCTGGTCAAAGTTGATCCTTTTGGCGCTAAAGGTATCAAAGTCTGACGACTCATTAGCCGCACCGGCCATCACACCGATATCATGTTTGCCGAATGAGGTTTTATAATCCGCATAAGCCGTAAAGTTCTTGTACAGGGTTTTGCTGTAACTCCGCTCCGCGCTATTTGGCTTCCGCGCAGTACGGTGGTTTACGTTTTCCCAGTTATAGTTGTAGATCATTTTCTGCACGATATAACTGTCCTTGTCCGTTTTACGCACTACCGCGCGCCCGATTATGTTCAGCCCTTTTACCGGTTGCCAGGTCAGCTGGTTATTCACTGTTAAATTGCCTGTTACCTGTTTGGTATCACCACCTTCTTCTAACACCTGCGCCGGGTTATCGAAACCCTCAAAGGTGTAAAACCTGCCTGCCGGATTGTAGAGCGGTGCCCAACTCCGTGTTTTGTAGATCAGTTCCCAAACATTTTGTCCGTAACCCAATACCGAGGCGAAGTTGCGGCTTCCTGCTTCGTATGAAAAATTGAGATCATACTGCAGGTTTTTCTGCAGTTCTACATTTAATTTGGTACGGACGTAATATCTTTTGTCGTCATCTATCCCAAATTTCGGGATCCCCTGCTCCTGTGGTGCACCCAGCGAAACCAGGTAAGAGTACTTTTCACCACCACCGGATAAGCCCAGGTTATAATTCTGGAGACTGCCGTTGCCAATAATCATTTCGTTATAATCCTGGTTCTTGTAAAACTTGGGGTAACCAGACCAGCGCCCCCATTTGGTAGAAGAAGGCAATACCGTGGTACTTCCCTGCTGGATCAGCGCCAGCTCTTCCGGTGTATATTCTGTAGGGAAAGAGCCATCTGTAATCTCGAGGCCCATTACCGCGTGTTCATATAAACTGGCTGGCTTTTTTAACAATGCCGGCGCTTTGATCGCGTAAAAAGCATCCAGGTTAATCTTTAAAGCCTGGTTTCTTTTACCCGTTTTTGTGGTCACCAAAATTACCCCATCTGCCGCACGCGCGCCATAAATAGCCGCTGTACCGTCCTTTAGTACCGATACATTGTCGATATCTGCCGGGTTGATCAGGTTTAAATCGCCCTCTGCTCCATCAATCAGCACCAATGGAGAGCCGCCGTTGATAGAAGAAATATCACGTACCCGCAGCGTTGGCGCATTACCCGGCGCACCACCATTACGTGTAACCGTTAATCCCGGTACTGCACCCTGCAAAGCATTTGCTGCATTCCTTACCGGGCGCGACTCAAAGGTTTTAGCATCAGTTGTACCCACGGCACCGCCCAGGAAAGCACGTTTTACAGTACCATAACCCACTACCACCAGCTCGTTCAGCGTATGCAGGTCTGCATGTAAAACAATATCCAGATCGGCCACTTCTCCTACCTTAACCTCCAGGTTTTCGAATCCTACATAACTGAACACCAGCAAACTCCCTATCTCTGCGTTCAGGCTGAAATGCCCGTTCACATTGGTTACTGCGCCCATGTTACTTCCTTTTATCTTCACACTTACACCGGGCATAGGCAAACCCGTTTCGTCTTTTACCGTTCCGGTAATCTTAACAGCGGCTTTCTCATTACCCGCTGCTGCACTGCCCGCATTGGTTTTTTCTGTTGAAGGCGTTATTGTAATAATAATATGTTTGGCATCCAGTTCAGTGATGATACCATCATAACCTTCCAGCAACCTGCGGAAGATCTTATCCAGCAACTCATTTTTAACTTTCAGGGTCACATGTTTTTTGACATCAAATTTCTGTGAATTATAGGCTACAAAAATTCCGGTCCTGCGTTCAATTTCTGCAATGACATCTGCTATGGCACCATCTTTCACGTCGAGCGAGATGCGCGTATTTTTCAGTGTCTGTGAATCCAGCTCCGCAGCCGCCAGGGAAACCTGCGGGCAAAAGAACAGTGCAATAGCGAAAACTATGAACAGGCTACCTGTCCTTATTCTAATATTTTGACGTTGTAAAAAGGCTTTACAATAATTATTTTGCATTTTTGAATTAAGTTTTAATGATTAGAGATCTTAAAATGATTGCCTGCGCTGCTTCAGCCGGGCAGATAACGGGGAGTGTTTCAGCATTTCCCGTTATTTAAGTTTTGAGTCAGTTTATTTACATGCTGTGGTGTTAATGGTTAAACGATCCTGTTGATTGAATTTACAGGTGATGCCAGCTACACTGGTTAACACCTGGAGTGTTTTGCCGAGCGTTTCATCGCCAATACGGAGCGTATAACGGCAGTCAGACTTAACTTTCCCTGTCAGCCCGATGCTGATATTGAACCTGCGTTCCAGTTTCCTTGCAATTGCCGGTATGGATTCATTGTCTATATAAACCGTACCTGTGCGCCAGGCAGATATATGATCGGCATCGGCCGGAATGACCTTTGTGCTTTGAGTGGTTCTATTGTAGACCAATTGTTTTCCTGGTGTAACACCCGGAGATAAATTTGGTTGTTTGCCTGTTGCAGCATCCTGATCTACCCTTACCTTTCCTTCAGCAACGGTGACAGTCAGCTCTTCTTCATTCTGATAGGCCTGCACGTTAAATGCAGTTCCAAGTACCCTGGTGCGCAGCACTCCTGTGCTAACAATAAATGGCCGCGAAGGATCTTTAGCCACCTGGAAAAAGGCTTCGCCCGAAAGCGAGACCTCCCTGGTATTTTGTTTGAAGTCTGACTGTATTTTAAGCACAGAGCCCGAGTTTAGCGTCACTATAGAACCGTCAGACAGCTTCAGCACTTTTTGCTGTCCGTTAAGGGCACTATATTCCTTTGATGAACGGGCTGAAGAATCCGCGGCGCGGTAGATGATAAATGAAATGGACAGCAGTAAAATAAACAGTGCAGCAATGCGGAAGTAGCGTGGCAAACGAAATACGCCGGGCTGTTCAGCATGTACCTGATGAAGGACTGTCCTTTTAACTTTGTTGAGTGAAAATCGTTCCTGCACTCTTCCCGGAAGCGGGGAATGATCAAAGGAACTATACCAGGCTTCAAGCCTTTCCTTTTCTTCGGGGCTGCATTCATCTGCCAGATATTTCTTTAGCAGGGTTTTTTCTTCTTCAGTTTTACGTGATGTTTCCATTCACCTGTATAATTGAAGAAATGCGCTTCTGGTACCGTTAAATAATTATGATCAGTACATTAACTTAAAAACAGGAGGAAAGGGATGAGCTGGATCATGTGTCTTGCACTTAATTTACCACGTAAGATCTTAGATGCCAGGGTGATATTATTTTTAACGGTTTGTTCGGAAACGCTTAACATGGAGGCAATCTCCCTTACAGAAAGATGTTCTTTACGGCTCAGCAGGAAAATCTGCCGCATGGTTGATGGCATTTTCTCTACTTCGTGATCCAGTATGGTCTCTAATTCCCTGGCAATCATAAATTCTTCTGCCGGATATTCAAAGGGCTCGGCCCTGGCCAGTAACAGCTGGCTGTGTTCAATTTCTACAGCAGTCCTTGAATAATAAGCGAAAACACTTCTTTTTGCAGCCCCCATCAGGTAAGGGCGAATGCTGTCCTTGATCACGATCGTCTGACGGTTCTTCCAGAGTGAAATAAAAATGTTCTGTAAGATCTCTTCCGTTTCTGTTTCAGATCCGGTACGCTGGTAAACATGCCTGAAGAGCGGCTGATTGTAACGGTCAAAAACGGCCGTAAACGCACGTTCGTTATCCAGTCGGATCATCGTGAACAACTCTTCGTCTGATAACTTTTTCATAAACTTTCGCTGGCACAAGATACTGTGCCAATGTAAAGTGTATGTTATGTCAGGTTTGCTTTATTGGTCCTGCAAAATTCTTTGCGGTTCATCAAAAATAACAATATCAACCGGCCCCAGTAGTCCTGAGGGCTCCAGCCCGCCTTTGGGACCAGGCCCGAACAGGGCATTCGTTTTCCTGAGGTCAGCCTTTAGCAGGAGCAGGCACAGATCTATCTTTTAGGTACGTTATATTTTTTGGATAAAAAACACTTCAATTTTATACTGTATTATCTGCTGAAATGGTGATCACCAGCCTGTACCGTATATTTCTTATAATTCCTGCCCTGCGCGTCAGGCACAAAAACGTCTGCAGTGGTATTTTGCGGAATCGTCACGTTCAGCTCCAATTTTTGATCTGCAATTTCCCACCTGCTTTTGATCTGCCCGTAAGGACAATCGTAGCTGGCTTCAGCCCAGGTAAGTTTTCCCCCTAAAAGAGGTTTTATCAGTATCTTTTTATAACCCGGTTCAGCCGCCTGTATACCCGCGATGTTTTGGTATATCCAGTCGCCAATGGCACCATAGGCATAATGGTTATAGGAATTCATGGATGCTTCCTCAAAAGTGCCGTCAGTTTTAATGCCGTCCCATCTTTCCCAGATCGTTGTTGCGCCTTGTTTGATCGGATATAACCAGGAAGGGTAGCTCTCCTGTAACAATAGTTTG
The DNA here is from genome assembly GCF_900107535.1 of Pedobacter hartonius. Classification (GTDB taxonomy): domain Bacteria; phylum Bacteroidota; class Bacteroidia; order Sphingobacteriales; family Sphingobacteriaceae; genus Pedobacter; species Pedobacter hartonius. The sequence goes on from NZ_FNRA01000009.1 coordinate 186,438, forward strand.
TAAGCCACATCGGCATGACCAAACCTCGTCAGGGCGTCGCACAGATATGGTGTCCCTAAAAACCCTGTAGTGAGGTGGTTTCCATAACCGGCAATGTTTTTCGCTAACCGGTCTGCCGCCTGCTGCCTCAAACTTACGGGCAACATATCAAATTCCAGAGCCAGCGCGTAGGCCGTTTGTGTATCGGATGAGATCAGGCCGTTTGGCGTTACATATTCCTTCACAAAGGCATCTTTGATCTTTTTCAACAGCTGTGAGTAATAGATTTCATCAGTTTTTTTGTTGAGTATTTTTGCTGAGTTGATCAGGATCTGCAGGGAGTAGGCATAAAAACATTGTGCAATCAGGTATTTGTTGGTGATTGCCGAAGTACCGTCTCTGTCATTATTCAAGCTGTAGAACAGCCAGTCGCCAAAGTGATTGCCACTTACCCAGAGGTCTCTTTTGCTTTGCTTTGTGATGTAACCTACCCATGCTTTCATGCTGGGGAACTGGTCTGCCAGGATCTGCCTGTCACCATAAGCCAGGTACATATTCCAGGGTACAATGGCCGTTACATCACCCCAGCCCGAACTTCCTCCGACTTCATTTTTACCATCGGTAAAGATATCCGGAATGATGTAAGGGATACTGCCGGACGGATACTGGTCTGCAGCTACATCTTTCAGCCATTTGGTAAAGAAGTTATGTACATCCATGTTAAATGCTGCCGTGTGGGCAAAAACCTGTGCATCACCTGTCCATCCCAACCGTTCATCACGTTGCGGGCAATCCGTAGGGACATCCAGAAAGTTTCCTTTTTGCCCCCATTGTATATTATGCTGCAATTGGTTGAGCATCGGGTTGGAGCACTTAAAACTTCCGGTAGTCCGCATATCTGAATAAATCGTAACCGCAGTAAAATCGTCCGGGTTTAAATCACCTTTAAGACCTTCAATTTTAACATACCGGAATCCCTGCCAGGTAAACTGTGGTTCAAAAACATGTTTGTCGTTATCCTTTAAAATATAAATGTTCTGTGCTTTTGCTGACCTCAAATTTTCGGTATAAAAATTACCGGCCTTATCCAGCACCTCGGCATGTGATACTTTAATGGAATCCCCGGCCCTGCCCTTTATATTCAAGCTGACCCAGCCCACCAGGTTCTGCCCGAAATCAATTACTTTTTCTCCGGAGGGTGTGGTAATTACCTTAAGGGGTTTAAAGGTTTCATGTTTGGTTACCGGCTCATTATAGGTAGCTACCAGATTGGTTTTGGGATAGGTATTTACTTTTACCGGCTGCCAGTCCGCACTGTTATAGCCTGATGTCAGCCATCCTTTCTGCTCCTTTCTCGTGTCTATCGTGCATCCGTCATAGATCTCTGCAAAGCGCAGCGCCCCGGTTGACGACCTCCAGTTTTCATCAGAGACAATCATTTGTACAGAGCCGTCACGGTAGGTAACTTTGATCTGCAGCAGCAATGCCACCTCCTTCCCATAAAAATCAGGTCTTGGATGATCGGGGCCCAAAGGACTTCTGTACCAGCCGCTGCCGAGTGCAACTCCTATGGCATTCGCTCCTTGTTTCATCAAACCTGTAACATCATATACTTGGTACTGCAATCTTTTATTATAGCTTGTCCAGCCCGGTGTAAGGTAAGCGTTGCCTACCTTTTGCCCGTTGATGTTCGCTTCATAAAACCCATGAGAGGTAATATAGGCCGTAGCCTCTGCTATTTCCCTGTTCAAAGAAAAATCTGTCCGGAGTAATGGAGCAGGATCATTTACGGCATTTTTTTCTGCAGGGCTGATCCATTTTGCCTGCCAGTCTGTCGTTGACAGCAGTGCCATTTTCCAGGATACCGGCTGGCTCCATGCAGATGGTTTGCCATCATTAGACCAAACGCGCACTTTCCATGAATACATCTGCCCTGATCTTAAGGGACTCCCGCCATAGGGCACATATATGGACTGTAGCGAAGGTACTTTCCCGCTTGTCCATATCGCAGCGGCTTTACCGTTTTTAACATCAGCAGTGTCTACCTCAATTTCATAAGCCTGCTGAAGAACAGGCTTACCGCTTTTTTCTGCCAACTGCCAGCTAAAACGCGGCTTGCGGATATCAATGTTATTGGGTTCCTTCTGGTTCTCCGTCAAGAGGTTTACCACATCAACCTGGGCGGTCAAAGTATTGGTAAAAAGCAAAAAACACACTACAGCTAATAAAATTCTCATATTCGGTCAGTTTCAATTATGTACTGGGCAAAAAGCTATAGTCTGGCAGACTATAGCTTTTTTTATTAAAAATAAGAATTAAACTCAACTTCAGATGCCGGTGTAGGGAACAACAACCGGATGTTTGTATAGGAAGCCGGCGTCGGGCCTTTTCCTGCAGGAAAATAATAGGCCTGTGGGTTGGTTTTCACCCTTTTACCATAGGCTTTCATCATCTGGTCGGCCATTCCGAAATGGACAAGATCCAGCCATCTTTTATTTTCATTGCTACATTGTAAACGCATTTACATCTATAGCAGCGCAATCTTCTTCAGGATGTCACTCACTTCTTCCGGCATGGAAAGAGAGGGAGAATGACCGGTATTCAACGTATAAACATTGGTGATAGCCGCTGCAGCGATCATCTCTTTCTGCAGGTCATTTCCAATACCGTGATCTTGTAATGTTTCAATATAATATTTAGCTATCCGTCCAAAATTCCCATCACTTAAAAATACGGGATCTGAAAACGGGGCAGCTGGTTCAGGCCTGTAATTTTCAAGAATCAGTTGTTGTACGTCATCAGAAGCACCCTGGCAAAAAATGTTAACAATATCTTCCTGTTTGATGTCAAATTCAGATTGATCTTCAGATACCAGCAGGGAAGCCCCGAGAAGTGATTGTTTGTCGGGTAAGGAGAGTGCATAGGCAGACTGCCCGCTCGCCGGAACATATGCAGCTACATAAACCAGCTTTTCTATCAGGTTCGGAATTTGTTCTGCCACACCAGAAATAGTCATTCCGGCCAGACTATGGCCTACAAGTATCACCCTGGTCCCGATTGCTGTAATTTTTTCGGTTACATCAGTGATATAGGAGTCCATATGCAAAGTTTTGTGATCGGTATGATCCTCTCCATGCCCTGGCAGCTGAATTGAGGTAACCTGGTATCCATCATTCAAAAGCAGCGCTTTCACCTTTTCCCATGCATAGGGTGCTTGCCAGGCGGCATGTACAAGCACAAAAGTTTTCCTGACGGCGAAAGTACCGGCATTGATCAAAATATCGTTCATGATTTGAGTTTTAGTTAGGATGAGTGTTTCGTTTTTAATAGGTACTTGTGTGTGTCGGATAAACCCAGTTCACCGTTCTGGTTATGAATTCTCGCAGCCGTTTCTACAACTGCTTTACCTCCCCCCTGCGATGTTGGCGAGATGATTTCCAGTTCTGAGTTTAGAGTGTCGTCCGCATTTACTTCTTTCAGAAATTTACAGGAGAGTTCTGTAAAAGCAATAAAAACCTCACCGATCACCTGAGGGAACATACTTGCGCCCGGAGCGGTGAAGGCTTGTACCTGGAGGCTGTGAACTACAGGTGTTTTGTGCCCGTGTTTTCGTGCCTGAACGTTATCATAGTGTACAGGGTGATTGTTGCAGGATACGTTCTGGAAAGCTGCCGAATGGGCATTAGTAAGTGTACGACTTGGGTCACGGAAAATTTCACCGGTTTTAAGATCTTCAAAAGAACGGGCCGGTACAATCAGAAAGTCATTTGGATTAAATGTTACTGCTGGATTTTCGCTATTTAAGTTGTTGTCCATATTTTGTAAATTGTTTACTGCCATACACCAAAAAGCATACCAGACCACAACTCAATAACAATCAACAAATTACAGGGAATCGATAAAATAATACTTACGAAATAGCGTCAATTTATGATCAAGCCTCATCATAGATTATTAAAGGGAGGAATGCTGCCAAGATAGCAAAGCAGGTAAGGAACTGAATGAGAAACATCCTGTAATGGCAGGATTACTTTCTGAGTATATGGATGTAAATCTCAGTCCTGGCTACAAAACCAATTGACTCATAAAGTTTGATAGCATTCAAATTTGTACCTGTAACGTGCAAAAAAGGAGTTTCGTCATTTTCCATTATCCGCTTGATCTGATGTAGCAAGAGCTGCCGGGCCAGGCCCTTTCCGGTAAAATCAGGATGGGTGCATACGCCGCTGATCTCTGCAAAAGCACCTGGATGAAACCGCTGTCCGGCCATGGCAACCAATATATCATTGCTAAAGATCCCATGATAATGACCGAAGTCGATTGTTTTTTCGAAAAATGGCCCCGGCTTCATCTGTCCGGTCAATGAAAGCATTGCGGGAACATCGCTGATGTCGAGCGGCCGGATAATATGGGTGCCGGTCAGTTCCTTCGCCGCGTGATTGTACGTCATCTGCAAACCATCGATCCTGCTGATTCCTGACCAGGGTTCAGCTTTTAGGTCTATATTTATAGAGAAGACCCCTATCTGCTGCCCGGCAGGGATAATATCATATAAAGTTTGAAAATCATCTGAGTCCTGATTTTCCACATCAGCGAAGATCGAAACAGTTTTGTCAAAGTATTTTGCCCTGGACGTTCCATAAGACAGGTTACTGTTGCCTGATAACATTGCATTCCAGACAGGTTGGTCAAGTAAGTGTGTCATGGTTAAATTTTGTTTTTAACAAAAATACGATAATGCCCGCATCATCCAGGCTACTCAACAAACCGTTGTGAAAAAATCCTTCCCTACTGAGCTTATTCAATCAATGGATCGTCATACAACCGGACATCCGCTCAGCGATCATATCACAAAATCACTCTCCCCTGTCATTAATGTTGCCCTGGATTTTGTCTGATAGTTTATGATGATCTTTTGCTAACCACCGTCATACCGGGGCAAAAAAGATACCGTGTATGGCTCAGGTATACAGCCCTTATCTATCTGATAGAGGCTGAAGAAAGCTCAAGATGCTATACATTTTTTTTGACCAGCGGAATGACTTTTGTGCCAATCAGTTCTATGGACTGCATTAATCGCTGATGACTGAGTCCTGCATTATCCATTTGAAAAGTAAAGCGGTCAACACCTCCCAGCGCTTCGCTGTGCCTCAATAGTTTTTCGGCTACCTGCTCTGGTCCGCCAACTACCAGCACGCCTCTGGGGCCGATCAGGTTATTAAACTTTGACTGGGTTACCGGTGGCCATCCACGTTCTCTGCCCAATTTCGTCCAGAGCTCTGCATATCCCGGATAGTAATCCGCAATTGCCTGCTCAGTGGTGGCAGCAACATAACCAGGTGAGTGCAAACCAACCTTTAACTGCTCCGTGCTGAAACCCGCCTTCCGTCCCGCTTCACGGTAGAGATCAACCAAAGGACGGAAATGTTCGGTTTCACCGCCAATAACGGCAACCATCAGCGGCAAGCCTAAGGATCCCGCCCGGACAAACGATTCGGGTGTGCCGCCTACACCAAGCCATACCGGCAATTTTTTCTGTAATGCCCTCGGATAAACCGGCTGATTTTGTAACGCAGGTCTGAATTTGCCAGACCAGGTAACAAACTCCTCATCACGGATACGGAGCAGCAGATCCAGCTTCTCTCTGAACAGCGCATCGTAATCCTTCAGGTCAAATCCAAACAGCGGATAGGATTCAATCGCAGACCCGCGGCCAACTACCACTTCAGCCCTGCCCTTTGAGATCAGGTCCAGCGTAGCAAAATTCTGGTAAACGCGCACCGGATCAGAAGTACTCAATACTGCAACAGCACTGGCCAGCCGGATATTTTTGGTTCTGGCGGCCGCAGCAGATAAGATTACTGCCGGGGCGGAGTCCAGAAACTCTTTTTTATGATGCTCACCGATGCCAAACACATCCAGACCGGCTTCATCAGCCAATGAGATTCTTTCCAGTAACTGCTCCATCGCGTCAACGCTGGTGAGTGTAGTGCTGCCATACATAGCCGATGCAAAACTATCGATTCCTATTTCCATGATATCATATTAAAGATTGTAAGTAGTTAAATCAAAGTTACAGCTGAAATAAGAAAAGATACATATCACATGATAAGAAATCTTGTTTATTGCAAAGCACTCCTGATTTGGCTCAGGTAAGCCTCCTGATTTGATCGTTTAAAGGTAATATCCCGGCACCGGTTGAACTGAACGAATGCTTTCAGCGCTTCAACGATTTCAGCGATCATGGCCTGGCTGAGTTCCAACACCTCGAAGTGCAGGTTATGGACAATCAGCACTTTCTGCTTCCGGTCAGCTTTGGCATCCATCCGGGCAACGAATTTATCCCCCACCAGCACCGGCAGCGAGAAATAACCATATTTACGTTTAGCAGCAGGTACAAAACATTCTATCTGGTAGTCGAAATCAAAAAAATCCTTTAAACGATGACGGAAAACATTCAGGATGTCGAAAGGTGAAAGAATGAATGCCTTGCCTGACAATTCAACCTCTGTTTGCTGACCGGGCAGCATATACAGCGGCGCGCCTTTCAGCCCTTCAACGGTCACCATCCGTACTTCCCCGGCAGCAACCATCTTCTCTAATTGCTTTTTGACGAGGTTCCCCTTCACACGCCGGGCACGCCAGACCATCTCTTTCGTATAGGCGATCCCGAGTGCAGCCAGTGTACGGAGGATTACATAGCGGGCAAATTCTCCCGCTGAAGGTAGTGTCAGATCTGTATCCGCGGGAATCAGGTTCATCGGCAGGTCGTATAATTTCTGAAAAGTCCTGGTGCGGGTAATCATCAGTTTACCGTCGAGGTACAGCCGTTCGAGTGCCACTTTAGCCGGCCGCCAGTCCCACCATCCGGAACTGGCCTCCATGCGGTCATCCTCAAAATCACCCACCATTAGCGGGCCTTCACGTTCTATCCGGTCCAGCACCTGTTTCATGAGTGCTGTCTCTGCTGCGGTCAGGGGTTTTCCGTTCAATGAGAAACTATCCTTCACCGGCAGGGAAAAGCGAAAATCATGCATGGGAAGATATCCTGCATCTGAGGTAAAGAATTCGAAGATCCGGCCATCAGCTGTCAGCTCCGCCAGCCATTCCGGCTGATAATCGGGCACGCGCGCGGCAAAAACATGGTGATGTGCACGTTCCACTACGTAGTTTGTATCCAGCTGCACAAAACCCAGGTGATCGATCAGCCGGAAAACCGCTTCAGGCCCCTGTCCGAATTGTGCGCTACTGGCCAATCCTGCCGCATGCAGAATAATCCCGCGTGCTTGTGCCCTGGAAAGTGATAATGGTTCCATAACAGTAAAAGTAAATTATTTATGATGATTGCTGATGGTTTGCCGCTGAGCAAAAAGCAATTGCGAATTGAAAACCACAATGGCAAAGAAAATTATGCCATATGCCATCATCTGTATTTTATCCAGATGTTCGTGATACACAAAACTAGCCAGCAAAAATGCAATCAGGGGGTTAATATTGAGCAGCATACCAACAGTTGACGAATTGATCCGTTTTAGCGCAAAAAGGTTAAGCAACAGCGGAATGATCGTAAATCCTATTGCAATCAGCTCAATATACGAGTAAAAAACAAATGAAGCCGGTACCGGACCGCGGTATACAGGATAAAATGGAAGTAATAAAAGGGCTGAAAATACAATTTGAAAGGTGAGGTTCAGGAACTTATCAAAGCCTGTATTTTCGCGCTGGCTTACCAGATACAGGGCATAAGAAAACCCCACAATCAGGCTGAAAGACATATCCATGATGTTGCTGTAAGAAAGCATCAGGCAACCTGTGATGCTTAAGCCTACTGATGCCCACTGTGATTTGTTCAGCTTTTCATGTAAGATGAAATAAGCGAGTAAAGTGGTTAAAATCGGGCATACCAGGTAAGCCAGAGAGGTTGCCTTTACACTAACATGGTTCAATACATAAATAAATGAATACCAGTTCACTGTTAAAAGCAGTCCGCCGCCAACATTCAATAAGATTGATTTACGTTTTCCTTTTATGGGCAGTGCTTTGAAAACAGCGATGTTTTGCAGCAGTATTTTGCGTTTAAACAGCAATACAATGAGCAGCATTAAAATTGCACAGGAGAAAACACGGTAAAAAAGGATGTCCAGTGATGGATAACTATGAATAGGTTTTAAAACCAGACTGAAAAAGCCCCAGATCGTAAAAGCGGTGATTGCTGCGATGTAATATTTCGTGTCTTTCAAGTATACTGACGTTTACGACGCTCAATATACGATTAATAATTATTTTTGATTGATCATCAGGAAGTTTCGTTGTCTAAGCTATTAAACTATATAGTTTTTAATAAAAAGCAAAATATAATTTAATAAATTTCGTATATATATCATAATTAAAAATAACATGCCGGATCAGGAAATTAAAATTATTAACGCTGTTGGCGACGATGTAAGTGAAATTTATGAGTTATACGAAAATGCCATAAGCTTTCAGAAGGAAAATAACTTTCCGGTTTGGAAAGGTTACAACCCTGAGCTGATTGACCAGGAAATAAATGATCTCTTACTCTACAAGATCGTTGTAAATGAAAAATTAGCAGGTATTTTCAGTGCCGGGCCGGCAGGACTTCTGGAAACCGAACTATGGAAGGAAAGAACGGCCATTAAATCCCTGTATCTCAGCAGGATCATCGTAAGCCGAAAGTATCAGGGCCAAAGACTGTTTGCCTGCATTTTGGACTGGATAAATAAGGATTTGAAAAAACACAGGTATGAATTTATCCGGTTAGACACCTGGGCAGATAATCCGCATCTGGTAAAATATTACGGATCTTTCGGATTTAAAGATCTCGGGATTGTAAGAACTTCGGATTCGCTATCCCTCCCTTTGCAATACCGGGGACTTGATCTTCTGATTATGGAAAAGGCCGTTGCGGTATGATATTCATGGGGCCTAACAGCGTGCCCGGGCAAGCAATTTACTTTTCAGATCGTCAAGCTGAAAAGGTTTCGATAAATAATCATTCATTCCGGATTCCAAAACCCTGGTCTGGACATTATCAGATACCGAACCTGTTAAGGCAATGATGTATATGTTCGCCTTGCCGGGATCAGGAAGCAACCGGATAGCTTTTGTTGCCTCAATCCCGTCCATTACCTGCATATGCATATCCATCAGGATCAGGTCATAGTCTTGTTTTTTTAGTGCATGAAGCACCTGTTCGCCATTTTCTACGATATCTGCCTGTATGCCCCAGCGTTTAAAAAGCTGCCGCATAAAAAAGATATTCATTACATTATCCTCTGCCGCAAGTATCTTTAGTCCGCTTAGAGCAGCCTCATCCGTACCTTTCTTTTCGTCTTCCCGCTGCCTGACAGTCACTTCCCTCAGGGCGATATCAAAATAAAAGCAACTGCCCTCGCCCGTCGTACTTGCAACCCGTATTTCGCTGCCAAACATATTCACCAACTGCTTAACGATGCTCAACCCAAGGCCCGTTCCACCATATTTACGTGTGGTATTTTGCGAAGCCTGGACAAAAGGATCAAAAATCTTATCCTGCTGGCTCTTGCTGATCCCGATTCCGGTATCGGCAACATCCATCTTTATCGTAAATACATCACCGGATTGACCGGTTAATTTTGCTCGGAGAGTAACGCGTCCATCCTTCGTAAACTTAATCGCATTACCAACAAGGTTATACATCACCTGGCTCAACCGGGTTGGATCGCCGGCAAAATCCTTCTGTCTGATACTTTCGTCAACCTCAAGCAACACCTGCAGTCCCTTCTCATCGGCAACGTAAGCCATTCCGGTGGTGATCCCTTTTAACAGCATCCCGAGGTTGAATGGTACTTCCTCGAGCTCCAGTTTCCCGGAGTCCAGTTTGTTGACATCCAGAATATTGCTGACCAAGGCCAGAAGCCCCTTAGCGGAGAACTTCAGGCCTTGCAACTGTTCCTTTTGCTGTGCATTATGATTGTCGTCGGCCAGCAGGCTGGCAATGCCGATCACAGAATTGAGAGGTGTCCGTAATTCGTGGGACATCATGGATAGGAAATTACTCTTGGCAGTAGCAACTTCAGCCAGTTCTTCATTCAATACGTCTTTTTCCTGCAGGGTGGAATAAAGAACACCGTGAAAATAATAATGTGCAAATAGTATGACCAGAAAATTAATGATGACATACAGATCATTCAGGCCCTGCGGCAGTGGATGCAGCACCGTCTGCCAAGATATCGGTGCCTACGATGAATGTTGGAATCGTCAGAGGCCAAAAATACAGCCGTTTTTACCGATCTCAGCCGGAGTTCCCTGCCTGCCAAGCGGCGTAAGGTCTATCCAGATCTGCTTCACCTGGTCCACCAGCTCATGAGGTACCATCTTTCCAAAAACCGGCGTATCAATTGAGCCGGGTGAAATTGTATTTACCCTTATTTTCTTCTTGACAATAAATCGAGCGGCAAGCCTTTGGCCAAAGAAATAACGGCCGCTTTTGCAGCGTCATATATCGTCGTTCCGGGTGCAGCCCGATGTGCGCCGTTCGACGCGATCAGTATAATGGAAGCGCCGTCATTTAAATAGGGAAGCGATTTTTTTACGGTGAAATAGACGCTTTTAAATTCAGGTCCATATAGCTGTCATAACCTTCTTCCGTCGCATCGGTTATCGCCATCAGGGGAACCCCGTCCACAACACCACCTGCATTTACTACCAGGCCGTCTATCTTCCCAAACTTATCAGCGGTAGTCTTATACAGGTTCTCCAGGTCGTCAAGATTTGTTACATCTCCTTTTACACCTATAAAATTACCACCCAGGGTTTCAACAGTGCTGTTCAACGTGGCCTCGTTTCTTCCGGCGATTGCACCCACGGCGCCTTCGTTTTTAAATGTTTCAAATAAACCAGTTGGTAAAACGAACCGTTTTAGATACACACCTATATCGGTTCAATATGAACTTACGGAACACGGCAATACGCTACAAACCATCATCAGCAATCTTACAGACTGGGGAATAGGGCACCGTCAAACGATCATTAAACGACAATGAATTATTTGCCCGATCACCTTTTCCCTAATTGCCTGCTGAACTTTTCCTGCCGATGGAAAGCGCTGTTTGTTTTGAATGGCCGCTAATTTATTGTATCGGAACCAGGTCGTCCAACTCAGTCATATCATTGGCAGTTAATTCAATTGATAACGCTGAGATATTCTCTTCAAGGTGTGTGAGACTTGATGTACCGGGTATTAAGAGAATGTTGTCTGAACGGTGTAATAACCAGGCCAGGGCCAGTTGATGCATTGTTACCTGTTTACGATGGGCCATATCTTTCAGTTTTTCTTGCGACAGTTCCGCTCCTCCACCTAAGGGGAACCAGGGGATAAATGCAATTTTTTGGGATTCACAATATTCCAAAACAGATTCCCACTTCCGCTCAAAAACACTATAACGGTTCTGAACTGAAACAACCTCAAAGTGTTGCTGAGCAAGTTTAATGTCATCAACAGATACTTCAGATAATCCCAGGTGCCTGATCTTGCCTTCTTGCTGTGCTTTAGCCAAAAAAGCGAAGCTGAGCTCTGCAGGCACTTTGGGATCAATACGGTGTAATTGATAAAGATCTATCCGTTCCAGTTTAAGCCTGCGCAAACTGCCATCCAGGGCATCCTGCAGATGCTGAGGACTGGCGTCATTATTAACGTCAGCCCCTGGTCCGAAACGCACCAATCCTCCTTTGGTAGCTATCACCACATTTTCCCTGTAAGGATGTAATGCTTCGGCAATAAGCTGCTCAGAAACGAAAGGCCCATACTGATCGGCGGTATCGATAAAATTTACACCTGATTCAACTGCACGTTGCAGAATGTCGATCGAATTCTGCGGGTTTTCCGGCATTCCCAATATTTTCGGACCGGTGACCCGCATAGTGCCGAACCCCATACGATTGACCTCCAGATCAGCTGCCAATAAAAAAGTCTTTTTTAAATTTGATGTTGTTTCCATATGAGTATATTTATGAAAACAAAGCTAGGTTAAGCCAGAACACAGAAACGAAGACATTTCAAAGGCCTATTTATACTTTTCAAAGTTTTTACGATATTCAGATGGCGTAATACTGGCATGTTTTCTAAAGAACCTGTTGAAATAACTCTGGTATTCGTAGCCAAGCCCAAATGCGATCTCGGCCACGGTATAATCCGTATAACTCAGCAGTGACTTAGCCTCTGCAAACAGCCGTTCGTTAATGTGTGTTGTAGTTGATTTTCCTGTAGCTTTTTGGACCTCCATATTCAAATGATTAATATGTACTGCGATACGATTGGCATAATCGGCAGGTTTTTTAAGCGCTATAGTTTGTAGTGGCAGGTCAAGTGGAAATTGCCGGTTAAGCAGGCGGATAAATTCAGCAGCGACACGAGGCGTATGGCTATCAGCTGTGGTTTCCACACTGCGCATCTGTATCGCCTTATGAAATATCAGGCTTAAATAGCTGCGAAATAAATCATCCTTATTCACATAATCCCTATCTGCATCAGCACGCATCCGGACATAAAGTTCGGTTAAAAACTTCTCCGTAAGGCTGTCCGGGAAATATACAGGCGATTCCTGGATGGAAAACAGACGGTCTGCAACACCTGATAACTGTGCACTAGCACGAAGAAACTCGTCGTTGAAAACGCAGAAATAACCTTCGGCAGGCTTAATTGTTTCGGGCACCGTCCAGGTATAAGGTACTATGGGATTGATACATACCAGTACCGGCCTGTCAACAATAATTTCAGGCAATGAACCATAGCGCAAGCTGCATGGTGATCCCCCGGTAACCAGGCTGATCTTATAAAAATCCCGGCGATTATAGGATTCCAGCGTGCATTTGGCCTCACTGATGTCTGCTACCCTAAACTGTCCTGCGTTTTTTTTAACTACTGTTGTTGCCATGCACAAATTTATACAATTCAAATAAATTTATGCAAAGAAGTTTGAATAAAATCCGATAAAATGCGGCCATAAATGGCCGCATTTTATCGGAACTAACTCTTGTCCACGTGGATTGCATTGCTCTCATTGTAGCGGGCTCCGGTGTCCGGGTACTTTGCAAGCAATTCTTCGATGTTACTGAAGTCTGCCGCGACAAGATCTATATCAACGGCACCGACATTTTCTTCAAGGTATCTGCGTTTTTTAGTGCCAGGAATCGGGATAATATGCTCATCCTGACTTAATACCCATGCCAGCGCCAATCGGGCTGGGGTGCAGCCTTTTTGCTGTGCCAATTCAGCAAAACCAGCGGTCAGCTTGCGGTTATTGTCCTCGTATTCCCGCTGGTAGCGTGGAAAACGTTTGCGGAGATCACCGTCGGCCAGCTTTTCTACATCAAGTGTATTCGTAATTAATCCCCTTGCAAGCGGACTAAATGGAATAAAGCTGATGCCTAAATCTTTGCAAAGCGGCAGCACATTGGCTTCCGGCTCACGGGTTAAAATTGAGTATTCACTTTGCAGGGCGCTAATGGGATGTATAGCATGTGCCTTACGAACGGAGTTCACAGAAGCTTCAGACAGGCCGAGAAACCTCACCTTGCCTTCGCGAACTAATTCGGCCATGCCACCTACCATTTCTTCAACCGGCACAAGCGGGTCAATGCGGTGGGCGTAATAAAGGTCAATAACATCCACCCTGAGCCGTTTCAGACTTGCTTCTACCGTTTTTTTTATATAGGCCGGCGATCCGTTAACGGCCCTGTTACCGTCGGATGTAAATCCAAATTTGGTTGCGATAAATATTTTGTCACGATTTTCAGTGAGCACTTTGGAAATCAGTTCTTCATTTTTACCGCCGCCATAGACATTGGCAGTATCCCAAAAGTTAATGCCCAGGTCGAGCGATTTGTGTAGTGTGGCGATAGATTCTGTATCATCAGGCGTACCATAAGCATGGCTCATGGTCATACATCCAAGTCCGATTGCTGATAGCTGCACACCAGTATTTCCTAGAATTCTGTATTTCATTTTCGGTTTATAATTTTTGTATATTAATCAAAATTATTAAATTTAGTTCAATTTACTATAAACACTAACAATTCACAATAATAGTTTTCCCTAAACGATGAAAACAGCGATATTGCAGGTGATTTATGACATTACAGCAACAGAAAATAGTGATCAAACTTATTAACAAACGTAGCCATGGTCACGAATCGGCTATGGATTAGTCCGTATTATTGTTTACAATGAGTGAAGAATTATATTGCGGTATCCGGTTAAACTAAAACAATGAACGATGTTAGGAGAACTTAATGAAAATCAGATCGAAGAGCTGCTAAAGCGGCAGGTTACAGGCAGAATTGGCTGCCACGCAGATGGTACAACCTACATTGTGCCCATTAATTATGTCTACAGGGAGGGGTACATCTACGGACATTCAGCAGAGGGCAAGAAGATTGAAATGCTCCGGAAGAATGCGGAGGTATGTTTCCAGGTGGACGACATTGAGCGTATCGATAAATGGAAAAGCGTAATTGTATGGGGTCAATATCAGGAGATCACTGACGGAAAAGAGATGCAAAAAGCAATGCAGGAAATTATCCGGCATATTATGCCCCATATGACCAGCGAAAATGCGCACCCTTCGCATGGTATTACCGAAGATGAAAGCGATATTGGCAGCAGTATCGATCTGATTCTTTACAAGATCCGTATCGATAAAAAAACAGGCAGATTCGAAGATCAGGCGACTTTATAAGCTTAGTTAACGCTGCCTTTCTTGTCTCTGAGCCAGCTGTGATAGATTTTCTGCTGCAGACCGGTCTGATCTTTTAAAGGTGTGATGGTGAAATCCTTTTCTGTTTTCCTGCCCAGAATTACCGGCAGTTCAAGGATCTTATCCTTACGCTGAACCCTTTAGCATCACTGTTTCTCCCGCATGTTTCTCCTTCAGGAACTCTTCCAGCGGCAGGTTTATGACTGTACCGCCGTCGATGGATAGTATCTGGTCACCAGGTATTATTCCCGCTTTCCAGCCTCCATAGGGCCATTCCACGGAACTTACAAAGAACCTGCTATCACTGTAAACTGCATCAGCACTCAGATAAGCACCCGGACTTTGATGGCTTACGGTGTCTATGTTCAATCCTGCATAGCTGAAATACTTCGGATAGTCTGGCGGCGCCGTGGTGTTGGCGTAGCTTTTCAGTTCAGTCAAAGTTGTTCCGGCAATACTTTCGCAGGTGCTCCAGAAGTCCTGTTCCGTAAAACCCCGGTGGAGCTGCTTATCATACCTGACATATAGCCTTCTCATCACGTCATCAAGCGTCCTGCAATTTTGTGTCTCATGCCATATCTTCAGGTCGAGCATCAGGCCAATTGCACAACCCTTATCATAAACTGAGATCGTTTTCGCCTGCTGCTCTGCCGAACGGCTGCTGGCATCTTCACCCTCCGCCCAGAGATTATGGCTCGCCTGTGCTGCTGATTCCAGCAGGTGACCGGGTTTATTCTCATAATTGGCAATATGCTGCCGGTAGGCTTCAAGCACATTTGCATTGCTGGTTAGCCCTGCGGCTTTTACGATCAGGTATTGATAATAGCCGCTAAAGCCCCCTGATATCCAGAGCAGATTCGTATAATTTTCCCTGCTGTAATCAAACGGGCCGAGTTCAATTGGGCGGATCCGCTTTACGTTATAGGTGTGGAAATATTCGTGGGCCAGAAATGCATAAAAAACGTTCCTTGCTGCCGTATCCGAAAGCACATTACGTGTAGCCAGCATCAGCGAGGCAGAGTTCAAATGTTCAATTCCTCCAAATCCCCTTCGGGTGGGGATCGCGAGGAAAGAGTAATGGCTGTAAGGAATATCTCCGATGATCTCACCGCCCGCCTGTACGATTTTTTGCAAATCGTACATGAAACCTTTCCGGTCAAACTCTTCCAGCCCGTGCCCTACGAACTGATGTATTTTTCCCTGTACTTTGAATTCGGGCAGCGCCTCTAGCTTACCCATCAGCAACGGACTGTCAAATAGCTCATCAAAACTTACAGCATAAAAAACATTGATCTTACCCCCTGCAGGATTCAGCCCGGTAGCCACATAGGACGGCCATCTCTGATACGGCAGAACCTCTATTGTAGCCGACTTGCGCAACGCATCATCTATGTATAACAAAAGTGCCCCCGGAATTATATAACCGAAGTTTTCATCCAAATAGATGTTGCCTATAAATGGAACCACTGCCGTAACATCGTAATTGATTTCAAGCAGTTCAACCTGTGCTGTATCCAGAAGCCAGGTATTAGGATCCACTTTCTTCCAGGTGACCGTTTTGCCTTTTGCCGTTTTTAACGCTCAGATCACTTACTGCCGACGCAAAGTCTACCAGTTCGTAATAACCCGGCGTCCAGGCACTCATTTTCAGCACCGTTTTTCCTTTACCGGACGACATGGAGCTGATCTTTACATGATAGACATGGTCCCGGGGTTCAGGCATACTGACCACATAGCTGATGCCTCCTGATTGTCCGGCTGCTGACTGGCCGAAAGATGCGGTCTGGAAAAATACGACCACAACAGAGAAAAGTAAAGCACGGACGGCCAGCGCCCGGTACCCATTTTTTTGATCAGATTTATAGTAGCTCATAAGGTAAGTCAGAAATTAAAACCCTTAACCCCATTGCCGGATTTCAGGTTAACTAAGATACACCTTAAAACTGTACAGCTGGTTATTGCTGCCTGGCATTTTTTATTACCGGATTAAACCTTAGCTGAAAAACCACATCTATATCAGCAAAGGTACCATCACCTCTGCGCAGAGAAAAAGGTAATCGTTGTATATGAATATTTAGTGAATTTTAAATACCAACACATGAAAAATTTGAAATTGATGTTACTCTTAATAGTAGCAATATTCTCCTTCGGGACAGCAGAAGCACAATCAGTAGTCGTACGAGCAGGCGGTCCGGGCCATCCACATGGACACTTCGTTCACCGTGGGCGCCATTACGCACACCGCGCACCCTATTACAGATATCACCACAGATATTACCGATATTACTAGTTAACTGTTATTACCTGGTAGAAAATGAGAGCCCCTTTAATCAGGGGCTTTTGTGAATGCTCATTGATGGTCATATCGCAGAAATAGCTACCACTGTTAACACCTTTACTCAAGCCTAATCAATTTTTATCACATAACTATACCTGGTTTTCATTTTCCTTGGGTTAAACTCCGGAAATTTAACCTCAGAATTTTTTCCGTTCACGGTATAGGGTAATACCTGTCCGGTTTCCAGCAGGGTTACCTTTTTGCCTTTTAAATCCATGTCTCTTAAAATCACTTTATGATTGGCGGGCCACACCGGAACAGTGGCAAATATGATCTTGCCTTTCTGGGTAAAGAATACTTCTTTCAATGCATAACCGGGCTCAGGATCTTCTGTTAGTTTCAACATAATATCTCCGCCAACATGTTCACCATTGTCCTCAGATTTTGGCTGATAATCTCGCTTACCCGGCCCCCACTGTATCGAATTTTTATATTTGGTAGTGCCATAAACAGCCTCACCGTTTATTTTTAGCCATTGGCCAATTTCCAATAAGCGCTCCTGCATGATGGGCGGTATCTTGCCATCAGCATCCGGACCGATGTCTAAAAGGAAATTGCCACCCCGGCTTACTTTATCAAGCAGATGAAGGATCAGTACTTTGGCAGAGTTATAATCCCAGGCATCTTCCATCCTGTTATAACCGTAAGAAAAACCCATACCACGGCTTTCTTCAAAATAGTGGTCTTTAAAATCCATGTTGGGCTGGTACTCCGGACTGTAAAAACCGCCGTGTTTGTAACGCGTATCTTTACCCCAGCGGTCATTCACTACAACTTTATCTTTGACTTTACTATCGTTAAACATCCAGGACAGTATTGCTGTGGAATGCCATAAGGTATCTGGTTGCTCCCATTCACCGTCTGTCCAGAAAACCTCTGGTTTATAGGTCTCAATTACATCCTTAATCTGTGGAATCATATGTTTCTTTACATACAACTGTTTGTTATTCAGCCATAAAGGATTATACCATTCATACAAAGAATAATAAATACCCGGATGTACAGATGTCTTTCTTACGGCTTTAAACAGGTCACCCAGCAAATCTCTTTTAGGGCCGGCTTCTGCCGCATTCCAGGCAAAACCACGACTCTCTGAAGCTTGTTTGCTCGGCCATAAGGCAAACCCATCATGGTGTTTGGAGGTAAGTACAATATACTTTGCACCAGACTGTTCAAAGAGTTTGGCCCAGGCTTCAGGATCAAATAAATCGGCTTTGAAGAGCGGGGCAAACTGGTAATAACTAAAATCAGCACCGTACTTTTTATTGTGATAGGCTACTGCCTGTCCTTTAAAACCATTGGATTGAAGGTTTTGCTGGTACCATTCTGAATATTGCCCCTTTGGCGCCCATGCAGGTACAGAGTAAACACCCCAGTGAATAAATATACCAAATTTGGCATCCTGATACCATGCAGGAATGGGCCTGGAATCTATTGATTTCCAGTTTGGCTGATAGGTTTGTGCAAACATGGACTGGCTGGCAAAAAGTAACAGGTACAATACGTATTTCTTCATCTTGGATGATTGGAAATTGGGGTTAAGGATAATGCACGGCACCGGAGATTAGATATCCCTTGGTGGCGTTTTTAAAGGTAAATAAAATCCTTTTTTATCAGGGCAAACTTCGCCGCAGATTCCTGATAAATTTTGCAGCTGTATTAAGGCAATTGTCAAATAATATGATTAAATGTTGAGCTTTTAAAAATCAGAATTTCACAATATTGTAATATTTTTTTTTAATCATGAAACAATTGTGAGTTGACCCGGGAAGCAAAAAGTAAATATTACTTTAAACAGACTATATGTTTCAACAAGATTAATTAATTAAAACAATTACAAACAAATATACGAATTATATGTTATTTTTGTGAAATTTTTACATCCGGGGTCCTTAACCCGTCATGAAATAATCTATGATATGAGAAACGTTTTGTTTTAGTTGCTGCCCGATTTCAATTGTCGCATGATTTGGCCCCGGAAAAATTCAATTAACTAATTTTTTCACCTTAAAATCATTTTATTATGGTAATCGTTAAAAGTGGTCCCTTTCTGGGATTTTCAGGAACAGTCGGCGGAATTACCTGTTCGCAGCTTGCGGATGGCAGAACCGTCGCAAAACAGAATAAGAAAAAAAGCACAAAGCCCCCTACCCCGAAACAGCATGCAGTATAGGCTGACATGGGCATCGTATCACGATGAATGAAACCCCTTGAAAAATTTATTCGTGTAGGATACAGGCAGGATGCAAAGAAGAAGCAATTAAGCAGCCACAATGCGATGGTGAGCGAAATCAGGAAAAGCGCTATGGAAGGATTATATCTGGAACGCAGTGTGAGTTTATCGAAACTTTTGGTTACCAGGGGCAATCTGCTCACAGCGGATAAAAAATCGGCAGTAATGACTCCATCCGGACTTGCTTTTAGCTGGAGTACCGAAATTGAGGATGGGAAAAGTCACTACAGCGATCAGGTAATGCTATTGGCCTTCTTTCCGGAATTACAGCAAATAAGATTTGAAACCGGCGGAGCACAGCGGTACAAGGGTAAAGATTTCCTTCAGCTTGATGGCATTAAAAAAGGATTTGCAGCAGAGGTCTATATTTCTTTTATCGCGAATGATCAGGAAAGCGTATCAAACAGTACTTATCTCGGACAATTTATCTGGTAATCATGGCAACAGAAAGAAGCAATTCAATTTTAGGCAGTTATCGCGGAAAGATCGGCAATGTGGTACTGAGCGACTGGAATGGCACAGGCACGATGAGAAAGACGCCGGAGAAACAGAATAAGAAAAAAATTACCCAGTTGCAGGCCCGGCAAAACAAGATCTTTGGTATGATGAACAGATTTTTGAAGGGGGCCAAAACGGCTATAAATCTCGGGTATCAGCTACCGCGAAAAGCAAAAATGACAGCATATAACGCTGCAGTTTCTTATCATCTTAATCAGGTAACCGGTAAGCCGGACAATCCTGCTCCTGACTTTGCAAAAATCAAACTCAGCAGGCCCGTGAATAAGACCCAGCAAGCCTGGAACCCGGTCTTATCTGCAGAAAGCGAATACAAAGTGACGGTAAAATGGGAGCTTAATCCATTTCCGGACATGTGTACGCGTCTGGATGACAAGGTGATCCTGGTATATTATGATACAAAAATCAACAGGTTTATCAATTTTGTAAATGTCGCAGGCCGCAGAGATCTGAGTTATACGGTCAATTTTATTGATTGGGATGAAGGCCACGAGCTGCATTGGTATATGTTCATGGCTTCTAGGGATGGCAAACTGGTTTCTGAAACAGAATATCTGGGAATGATAACAGTCAAAGCTTAGGCTTTGGCATTTAAATGCTGCTACTATGAACCTGAAAGAAATTACAGTATTTGCCGACGGCGATTCCAGCAAAGTCAAGACCTGGTCTAACGTACCCTATTTTTTCACGCATGAGCTGATGGCGAGAGGAATTAAAATTAACCGCGTAAACACAGGGCCAAACATCTGCCTGCATTCATTTTTCGAAAGAAGGCTTTTCTGCATCTGGAAATTCTTTAGCAGGAACTCCGTATTTCATTTTGAACGGACAGGCCTGCATTACTGGCTCACCCAACGGAAAATAAAACAGGCTACACGTGATTTCCCACGAACAGATGCATGGCTGTTTATGAACTTTAGTTTTTATAACAAATATTCCGATAAACCGTCCTTTTTGTTCTGCGACTGGACGTTTGAATATCTGATCAGAGAGAGGTTGGGCAGAAAGCCTGACCTCTTAGAGT
The DNA here is from genome assembly GCF_900107535.1 of Pedobacter hartonius. Classification (GTDB taxonomy): domain Bacteria; phylum Bacteroidota; class Bacteroidia; order Sphingobacteriales; family Sphingobacteriaceae; genus Pedobacter; species Pedobacter hartonius. The sequence goes on from NZ_FNRA01000009.1 coordinate 207,284, forward strand.
GGAGATATATCAAAAAACAAAATAAAGCGATAGATAAAGCCGCTATCGTTATCTCCCTGTTTCCCAAAATTGCCAACCTGATGCAGGTTCATCATCCCCGCGCAAAAATCAGCCACCTCCATACGAATGTTGTAAATTCATTCTATAAGGAAAATTTAAATGCCGATGAAATTCTGTCCGCTAAGGAAAATTCAACAAGCCTGTTATTTATTGGTGATATCAAATATATAGAGGGGGCACGTTTGTTATTAGCGGCGTATGTTATCCTCAAAAAATACGACCCAAAAATAACCTTACACATCATAGGCCTGGAAAGTCAGGATTTCGACAAAATACCTTCAGGCGTAACCTGTTACGGATATCTCGATAAGGAAGACGAATCAGCATGCAAAAAGTACTACGATTTAATGATGAGTGCCAAGGTATTTATTAATCCAACACCATTATGGGCAGGATATTCATCCACCATAGAAGCCATGTTTTTTTACAATCCGATTGTAATAGCCCCTTATGATGATTTCATTGATACATTCGGTGAATCACCTTCATTCGCTGCGTACACAAAAAAATCAGATGTGCCCGCCTTAGCTTTCAGCATCCGGAGGATCCTGCAATCCCCTGATTACAGACAGTTATGTATGGATGCGCACCAGGCTGTAGAGGACTATACATGGGAAAATTATATAGATAAATTTCTCCATAAAATCAGTGAACTGTACGGTTCAGCCGCCTCAGCAGAGCTTTAACATCAATCCTTTTAGCAGACAAAATTATATCTGGCTGCGAGTACGTTCTTTATCCCCTGCTCAATACTGACTAATGGCCTATTAATTATACCCATCATCTTGGTATTGTCAGGCTGGCGCCTGGACATATCCCCTTCTTTTAAAGCTGGCAGGTGTATGATAGATGATAACGAGCGGGTTAATGAAATGATGATACCCGCTAATTCCTGAATACTGATCTCCACCGTATTCCCAATATTGACTACGTCATTAACGTATAATGAACCTTCAAAAATTTTAACAATGGTATCCACGTTATCATCGACATAACAGAACGTACGTGATTGTCCCCCGTCACCATAAATGGTAATGTCTCTATCGTGTAACGCTGCATCAATAAATTTTGAAATCACGAAATCGACACTCTGATTCGGCCCGTAAGTATTGAAAAATCTGAAAATATTGTAATCAAGTCCATATTCTTTCTGATAAGACCTGAAAAATGCCTCTCCAACATTTTTTACTATCGCATAGGGCAACCTGCAGTTTAAGGGTGTGGTGTTTTCATGTTGTGGTATTATTGTCGGTTCGCCATACACTTCTGAAGAAGACGAATAAAAAACACGTTTTACACCGGTATTTTTTGCTAAAGCAAGAATATTTTTGATACCCTCTATGTCTTTAAGTACCAGCAATGGATTGTCAAGTGTTCGTTTTACACCTACCAGTGCCGCATAATGGAAAATAAAATCAAATTTTGTTGCCAGCATTAATGCTGATAATTGTTCAGATTCATTCACATCACATTCAAAAAATGAAAAATTGTCAAAACCGGAAGGGAGATTCCTGATATTCCCGGTAACCAGATTATCTGCCACCACGATCTTGTACTCAGCGTTTCTAACCAAAGTGCGGGCAAGCGAACTTCCTAAATTTCCGGCTCCGCCGGTGATTAAAATATTAGCCATAATGATAAGTTATAATGAACAAGTGATAATTTCTAAATCAACATCCGGCACACCCTGGCCATACAAAACGACCGTTCAATAGGATTAAGACCGGCTTTCAGATGCCTGAATTGGGCAAAATACCAGGAAACTGCCATTCGTTTTAATTGTGGGTCAAGAGTAAATATACCTGCAGCTTTAAGGGCCTTCACAAATAAATAACAGGCATACATCTTTTTCCTGCTCGTAACACATGAGTTTGGGCGTCCTGAAATATTGTGCCCGCTAAAGCGCCAAAATACTTTTGAATCCCGGATTTTTATGATAGGGGAATACTGACTCGCCAATGCCCAGAAAAGATCATCAGCGCACCATGCCAGCGGTAAATCACGAAACCCTCCGGTCAATATCAATAAATCCCGGTGAAACACATATTCAACTACATAACTCTCAGTAGCATATGTTAATTTGGACTTCAGAAACTGAATGGTATCCATACTTTCTGTCCCAATATTTTCCTTTACTACCTCCCCGGCATTGATAAATTTTGCAGAATCATGCTTGAATATTCTGGAAGATTTATTTTTACCCAAAGCCTTTCTGAAATTTTCAACACAACGATCACTCATTAAATCGTCATCACTGAACAGCCAAAGCCAGGTTTCATCTCCAGCCATGCCGAAACAACGATTCCAGTGGAGAACCAGCGATTGATGACCGAGATTCTCCTCAAACCGTCTATAGCTGATCTTAAGGTTTTCTGAAAAGGAATCAACAATGCCGGGTATGCTGTCATCTCCGGCATCATCACCGATATAAAGATGAAAGTCTTTATCTGTTTGTTTGCTGATTGATGCTAACGTCAACCGTAAATATTCAGCCTTATAGGCAGGTATGATGATGGCAAGTTGATTATTTTCAGACATAAGCTTATACTAAACCTGAGTTACTTTTGATATCTTCCGGTATGCCATACCTTACACTTTTCCTCCACTCAAAGAGGGTACCTTTACACATCCTGATACAGATTTCAATGTAGGAAAGGAATGTGACCTGCCTGAGCAGGAACCGTAAAAACAACAGGTAGACCAGTTGATAAGAACCGTCCCGCCTCATGAATAAAATAAAAGCCGGAACAGCCAGGTCCAGTAAAATATATAACAGGTAATCACCGGAAAGCAGGAAGTCAGGATAAAAAAGGAGATGGACCAGGAAAACATAATCAACAAAGGGCGTGATGAACGGAAGAACGATACAGTAAAGCCAGGTATAGGGAATAACAATAAACGATACCGCGGGATGAATGCTTAACATGGCCTGCTTATGGTATTTATACAAGACCTGTACCGTACCAACCTTCCATCTGACCCGCTGCCGGAGAAATGCGCCGATGCTGGCCGGAACTTCAGTATAACCGAATACGTCAGCCGCATTTTTTACGATGTATTTATTGCAGAGTATTTTTAACGTGATATCGGTGTCCTCTGTCAGCGTATCATTGTTATATCCATCCAGTGAGGTCAATACGTTCCTGCGAAATGCACCAATCGCTCCCGGTATGACCAAAATACCGTTTACTGATTCAAACACCTCCCGCTCGTAATTCTGACTGGTAAGATATTCCATCAGCTGCATATCACAGATCAGGCCGGTATCGTTTCTGACCTTTACGGTTCCGGCAACAGCCGCTACCCGGAAATCATGAAAATAAGGTACTAATTTATCAATTATATCAGCCCCAACGGTAGTATCCGCATCCAGACAAACAACAATATCACTCGCTGAACATCTTATACCCTGATTAAGGGCAAAGGCTTTGCCTTTATTTTCCTGACTGATAATTTTAAATTTAGGCGAAGCACCGTAACGTTTTTTTACCAGTGCCAGGGTGCCATCCTGGGAACCGTCATCCACAACTATGATCTGAATACCAGCATAGGTGATTTCATTTAACGAATCCAAAGTAGTTAAAATCACCTTTTCTTCATTATAGGCAGGCACAATGATATCAACAGAAAGCAGGTTTTCCGAAGATGGATTTGCTTCCGCCTGAGCTGGCCGGATCCGCCTGCTGAAATAGACCAGATAAAAAAGTATCTTCAAAAAAAATAAGCCATTTATAATGTTGATAAAAACCATAAACGAGGGATTTGTGATTAAAAACTAGCCGGTCAGGTATATTTGTCTGCGTGCAGAGATGTGGTTCTTTCCAGATAACGGGACCTCCTTACGGGAGAAATATTACCATTCAGGATGTGCCCGATAATGCGGGAAAAAGATCTTGACATTTCAGTACTGGCCTCAAAAATTTTTTCAAAATGATCAATAGCCCATGTATTCCTGCTATGGTAGACGTATACATACAGATGCGGGGCATCCAACACCGACAGATAATCATGATCATTCAGAAAGTCTATAATTGCTGTATCCTCACCTTTTGATACTGCTGAATAGGTTCTCAATAGGAATATATCTTTGCGGCACATGATACTGCCCTCCCACAGCCTCTTGTGAGAATAATATATTTTATTTTCAACTTCATTAAATATCAGCCAGCGTTCCAGGATTGACGCGGGCTTTCCGGATTGCTGCAAAGCCTGCAACTGACAAAACACACGGTCACAATGATACCAGTCGTCGTCATCCCACTGGCAGACGTATTCCCCATCTGCTTCAAGAACTGCAATATTCCGTAATTCCCCAAGGGTTTTTTTAATATTCGCCGAATTCGCCCTGATCAGTTTAATATCCGCCACAGCTTTAAGTTCCTCTACATACAGGCTGGTAGCCAAATCGGTATCCTCATAAACCAAAACAAGTTGTTTTAAAGGATAGGACTGGGACAGGAAACAGGCAATAGCCCTTGCAAGCAGATGCGGTTTCTGATGGGTGACACATAGACAGGATATCAGTGGAACGCGATGGTTACTGCTCTTATGCCGGGAAAAATCATTCATACTTAATTGCTGTCTTTTGATTAACATACTTACTTACTAATTCATCTGATAACATATTTTGATAAGTCCCCTTCCAGATCACCCGTCCCTCTTCCATCAGGTAGATATAATCAAACATAGGTAGCAGATAATGCCTGTGCAGGGTAAAAACGACGGATTTATCGCTGTAAAAACTGAAGATATTTTTTAACAGGACAGCCTCGCCTGAAGGGTCGATACTACTGGTGGGTTCATCAAACAATAATAACTGAGATGATCTGTCCAGAAGGATACACCGGGTAAGCGCAAGCAGCTGCCTTTCCCCTCCTGACAGATTACCACCACGCTGATCAATGACGGTATTTAAACCCTCAGGCAATCTTTCTATAACGCGGTCAAACAAGGTCATCTTACAAACCTGCCTGATTGCCGGAATATCTGTTTCAAGCCCTAAACATAAATTATAAAGAATGCTATCGTTAAATATTTCAGCCTCCTGGGGCAGGAATAAAACAAGTTGCTCCAGCTGTTCCCATCCAATTTTTTTCTGATCGAGCCATACTGAACCTTCCTGATGCGTATACAAGCCCCGCATGAGTTTCAGTAATGTCGTTTTACCACTTCCACTGGCACCGATCAAAGCAATCTTTTGTCCCTTTTTTATCTTGAAATCTACATCCGTCAGTACAAACTTCCGGGCATCTGCATCCCCATGAAGATAACTCACCTGATTGAGCATGATGGTGGCCCAGGTATTACTGAGCTCCTCCTCGGTGCCCCGCTTTACCTCCTGAGCCGACCTCAGCTGTTCAGTCGCCGAAAAATCAGCATAGGTTCCAATAATCATCGCATAGAGCCATGCCATATCCTGAAATCCGGATGTAAACTGGATGGTATAAGCGAGCATCGCAACCAGTCCGCCAACCGGAAACCTCTGCCCCGGCTGGTAATTGTCATATACATAACCAATAGCCATCACTACATAGATCACCACAACCAGAATTTCGACAGACGCCCATTTTAAGGCATCAATTGTCACTGATTTGAAGTACGGCCCGGCAAGCTGGCGGATTTTCAGCTGGAAATTAGCGGTGATACGTTCATGTAATTTAAGTGAGGTAACCGTCTGGTGATTGGATAAGTTATCCAGCAGGACGGAGGTAGCCAGATAATCCTTTTCATTTACCTGGTTGAGCTGCACTAAATACTTATGGTCAAGCATCATCGTGAGATACACGATTCCGGCCCCGATCAGTAATGTGGCCACTCCGTATAATGGTGCAAAATAAATCATGCCAATCATGGCAAAAATGAAACGAAAGAAAACCTTTAAATAATGGAAATCATCATTGAGAAATTTCTTCAGGGCATCCGAAGATTTTTTAATTCTGTTAACGGTAGCACCCATATGGTTTTCCTGATGCCATTTCGTTGGCTTGTCCATCACTTTAACATGAAGGTCAACGAGAAACTGAGTACTCAGCTCAAAACCAATATTCCTGGTTTTAAAGTATGCCGGAGCATACACTAACCACTCAAAAATCTTTAGAAAGACGCTCAGGGTTGCAAATATCCAGATGGCCTGCAGGATATGGGTTGTAGTCTGAATTTCATCTATCAGCCATTTATAGAGAAAGGGATTTAAAGAAGATACTGTGATTGATAATATAAAAATAACGTAATAAAAGATTTGTACGGTACGGTATTTCTTACCGAGTGACCAGGAAAATTTAGCCAGTTGCAAATATGGGTTTCTCTTAGTTGGCATGAAAAAAGAAAGTTTTAAAGGCGATGTATGAGGTCTGAAGGTTTACTTAGCGGCTGATCAAACGCAGATTCAAGAATTTCGATCACACGGAAGACTGAGTCCATGATACCGGCAGCCTCCTGCCGGGTGTAGAACTCTTTATTGTAACCTATAATCATTCCTATATGATCTTCCTGCTCAAATACGGAACACTGCATGGCATAATAAATTCTCTTTCCCTGAATTGCTTCACCGGTATAATAGCGTTCCGGTATTGTATTTTCAAATTCCTTTGAAGTAATATTCAGAAACAAATCTGTTCTTTCCCTCAACAGCTGTCCATCAAGTTCAAAGATATGATGATCAGTAATTGTATATTTTAAAGACTTCAGGATATCAAAATAAGCCTGACTGAGCAGCCGGGAAACTGTAAGACTCAGGTCCGGATCCAGATACGTATAAATAGCCCCTCCGCAAAGCCCAACAACTGATTTCAGGTTGCTGCTTAACCGGTTATTCACCGGCGAAGCAATTAAAACACGTTTGAAAACCCCATTATACCAGGGCAACAGGCTAAATATGGTGTTAAACAATGCCATAAAACCAGTGTTCGATTTCTCCAGCAGCTGATAAATGCTGGTAAGCAGCCCGCCTTCAATTTTTGAAACCAAAAAGCCGCAATCTCCGTGATCTAATTTTTTGCTGATCGTGCTGCTCCGGTCTGCGCCATCAAATCCAGGTTTGATTTCAGCATTAAGATTTACGGGTGTATAACTGGGATTCATTAAAACAGGTGCTAACTTTTGATGCCAGTAAGTTATACTCCGGGCACCATTCAAATCGTAGCCTTCCTTTTGGTGCCTGGCATAGTCAATCATGTTATATTTTTTTTTCATCAACCCGTCCGCCCTTCCCTGATTGGCGAACAAGCTATCATAGATAGCGTAGAATTGCTTTTTTATGATCAGAATGGACCAGAGATCGGCGATCACATGATGAATAAAAAATACACATCTGACCATTGTATTTTTAAAGGTAACGATCGCACACCTGGCCAGCAGGGATCCCGCGGATACTGACATGGTACAACCTATAGTGGAAAGCAAAGCTTCAATCCGGGAACCATCATAGTGTTCGCGGGACTGATCGATAACATCAAAATAATAATTGTTTTGCTCATTCATTTTGAGTACCTGCTGGAAAGTTTCCCCGTCCTTCCGGGTAAATATTGTCCTGAAAGAATCGTTCTCGTAAAAAAGCCTGTTTACCGACAGGGGAATAAAATCAGGGTCTAAATGGCTGACATCCAAATCCAGCAGCATAATCTCGTAACTGCCTGCATGAGTTAAGGACATGTGATAATCATAAGACTGTTTTTGCTGAAAGCTCATGATACCAGAATCTATTATTTCAGACATATGCATCCATTTAAATAAATTTTTATAATTTTATTAACTACTTAAATACACAATCATAGCAATGCTATCTCAAATACACATAAATATAGTATTTTTAACTTTATATATTAATATTAAATAAATATTATTTAAATAATATTTAAATTGTTAGCAATTAAAATTTATTATATTAGAGACAAAATTATATATCATCAATTACGCCTGCCTGTTGATCGTAAAAAAGAAATACTATACCTTATAAGGTAATTTAAGTGTCCTATTGTTAATTACTTTTAAAAAAAATGAACACCTATACCAGATAAAATTCAATTGTGAAATACCAAACCTCCAATGAATTAACACTTTCATCATGGTCACAGCAGCAGACAACCAGACATAACTAGCTGATCCTTAAACATAAATTAAAGCTATGGAAATCAATGACGTTATTAAAAAACTTAAAGCAATCCTTGAAACAGTAATTGAAAGACCCGGAGCGGCAATTGAATTTTCTGACGACGCAAATATTATAACCGATATTGCACTGGATTCCGTTGAAATGATAGAATTCATGCTGGAGATTGAAGAAAATTTTGGTATCGAGATCAATTTTGATGAGTTGGATTTAAGTTATCTCAAATCAATTGAAGTGCTGGCAGAATATGTGAACTCGCAGATTCCTTCAAACCCATAAATCAGCCATGTCAAATCACCGGAAACCACTCATATTCGGCTCCTTTAATGCGGAGAGATACTGGCAGAACCACCTCTATGGCACGCTGCCGTCTTTCAGGGATGAACAGGCCGATCTGATTGTTGCAGCAATGGATGAAATACAATTTGTTTTTAGCAAAAGAGAAGAGTGCCTGGTGGTTACCAGATTTGCGATGAATGGGGCACACCTCAGATACCTTGCCGAACTGGGTTTCAGATTCACCAACATGGGCATGACGGAAGTTGGCAGCACCAGTCAGGTTACAGAAATTGAACAATCTGTAACTACGGCACTTTATCAGCAGGTCAAATATGACAATGCTTTCCTTACACTGAACAAAGAGGATGTGAAGCTGGACCCTTATGCAATAGTAACCGACCACTCGTCCTTAACCGGCATATTAGAGCCGGATGGATACTTTCCTGACGTCGATACCGTGAAACATGTCAATTCCAAGGTGTTTTCTACGATGATATCAAATCAACTGGAAAAGGGAGCGGGAGGTATAGTGGTAACCTCTGCTGAAAGCCTGCAGCGACAGGCAGAAATCATGCTGAATGATTCTCCCGTCATGATCAAAGATCCTTTTGGCGTATCGGGAAATGGAAATATACTGATCAAAAAAACATCCACCCTTCGCCCGGTTGTCAGACATTTAATGTCCCAGGAGCAATCAGGGAAAATAATTAATCTGATTCTGGAACCCTTTTTAGATAAACAAATTGACTTTTCCTGCCAGGGAATGATTGATCAGACCGGTACTTTTGAAATCCTGTCTTTTCATATAATATACAATGATAAATTCCGCTTTTCAGGTATTGAACATGCAGACGAAGCCTTTGTTAAAAGGATAGAATCATTAGGATATGCAGCATACATTACCTCCGCCTGCAGGATCATATTTGAATCCGGATATACAGGACCTGTATGCATTGATTCTATGATCCTGAGCAATGGGGAACTGATCCCTGTTGTAGAGATCAATGCAAGGAAATCAATGGGCCTGATTAATCACTCACTGTTTACGTTTTTAACGGATATCAACAAGGATTTCAAATGTAAAATGATGACTTTAAACTTTACTGTGGAGTACCGGCTTAGCTTTGATCAGGTGCTGCAGGAACTTAAAAATGACGGCCTGCTTTTCGTAACTGGCATGCTGAATGGCATTTTACCCTTATCCGCTAATACTGTAGATATCAATTCAATGCTGATGGCCCACGGCCCGTTCAAGGGCAAGTTTTACTATCATATTATTTACAGCAGCCCGGCAGACCGTGACCATCTGCAGGAGAAAGCAGAAAGGCTTTTCGAAAAATTAGGCGTAAAAATAATTTAACAAATGATGAGCAGACCTTGCGTTACAGTGTTGAATGCCGGACCGGGAATGGGTTTTTACGTCCCCGGTGTGATCATGGCCAGGCAATTAAATGAGGCGGGCGTACCGGCAAAAGTACATGTTTTTGAAAGTTTTTATAAAAGGGATAAAAAAAACATTATCCCCAGAATGAAGTCAAAGTTCCATAAGAGCTTTTCATTTGCGCTGATGGGACAAAATATTGCTTCAGACCCCGGCGGGGCACTTGACGAGGAATTGGTAGCAGCCCTTTATAAAAGCTGGATACAGGAAAAAAGACAGTATTTTGTGGTATTTTCAGGCTTCTGGATACCTGTATTAAACAGGTTTTTAGAGATGACGGACAGCGCATACTTCAGAATTGATTTGTGCCACCTGGACGCTGACTATTCCGTTTCATGGAAGATGCACGATTGTAGATTTCCTTCTGCAAGAACACATTGGTTCCATAGCTGGGAAAACCGGAAGGTTAACTATCATATGGATGTGGATGCCTCTGATCCTATCCCCTTCCATGACCGGAACAACAACCTCGTTATTCACGGCGGTGGCTGGGGACTGGGTGATTTTGAAGCGAAAGGCGAAGAATTGATCCATACCCATTTCAGCATGTCTGTCATTGTTTACGAAGACCCGGATTCAGAAAAAGTGAACCCAAAAGCTGATTACTATTTTCTTGACCCAAAATGGAATATCTGGGAGCTAAACGAAAACAATGAACACACTTTCCCTCCATTGTATTACCTCAATAAAGCAGCAAACAACCAGAAAGAACTGCTCGACAATAGCCATTCCTCTCCCCTGTACAAAATTGTGAGGAACAGCAAAGCCATCATCAGCAAACCCGGAGCAGGCACACTGATAGATTCTTTGTCTTCCGCCACACCCCTCATTACCCTGGAGCCCTACGGAAACAGTGAAAATAAAAACGGGATGCTGTGGAAAGCATACGGTTTAGGGATGTCATTTGAAGACTGGCGGGAGACGAACTTCTCCACAGCAGTACTGGAACAGATACACCGCAACCTATTAAATATCAGATCTGAAACTCCGAATTTTATCACCTCTTATATCAATCATCATGGGCTTTAAATCAACCACAACATTTGACGCTGATAACTTCAGCAGACTTCAAAAAAGAATTAAAGATATATCAGCCACCAGGCGGGGTATACGGAAAGACGCTTCTTATGCGCTTGCCGTTCCTACTGAAGTAGACATTCAGTTAACATATGCATGCAATCTCAGGTGCAAAATGTGTTACCAGTGGAATGAAGATGGCTACTTCCATGCCTACAACCAGGAAATTCAAAAAAAAGAACTGAGTATCGAGGCTTTTAAAAACATCCTGTATGAAACAAAAGAAGTAAAATCCAGGCTTTATCTCTGGGGTGGCGAACCATTATACCATTCAGAATGGGATAAAATTGCAGATTGCATTGCTGAGGACCCAAGGCACACGGTGATCTGTACGAACGGGATTCTGATTCAGAAAAACATGGAATCCATACTGAAAATTTCACCGCATCTGGCCCTGCTTTTCAGCGTTGACGGACTATCAGAAGCCAATAATGCATTAAGGGGAAAATCAACATTTGAACGTCTTGTGTACCAGATGGACCTCCTTCTGGAAGAGCAGAGAAAGGGAAATTACCTGGGATCTGTATCGGTAAGTGCAGTTTTGAATGACGAGCTGGTTCCCCAGTTGTATGAATTTGTTGAATATTTCGAAGCTAAAGGTGTGGATTCGATCTATTTAAGTTATCCATGGTATATCTCTCCTGCGCGCGCTGCCGAGATGGATAACTTTTTTAAAACTCAGCTGTCCTGGATCAATGAGGATGCAGCATCAATTTCGGGCAGCTGGCATTCCTATACCTTTCAGCTGGGAGAAAGTTCTGAAGTGATCCTGCAGGAACAAATTAAACGCATGAATAAGAGAGTATGGAAAAGCAGGGTAAGGTTTAGTCAGGAAATCAATTCGCATGAAATAATGGACTTTATAACTGACAAATACAATTCTCCGAAACGCTGCTTTGCTTTGGCAAACAGGGCAGAAGTATTGGCAAACGGCAAAGTTGGAACCTGCAGTAAATTTTTCCCGGAGCTTGCTATCGGAGATTTAAATCATCAGTCACTGACTGAAATATGGAATAGCGAAAAGTTTAAGAGACTCAGGCAGACAGTGAGTTCGGGGATAATGCCGGTGTGTTCCAAATGCGTACTCTTATATAGAAATGGAATTTAAACACCCTTTGATTAAAGCACATCATAATCTTCGGGATTCATTTTGCAGCCCTGACTCCCGGCTATCCTGTGCTTTAACTTTATTGTTTCCAAAGCGATAGGTGAAATTTAACCGTACCTGACGGGTTTCACCGGCATAAGTGGTATGCAATAATAGATTATTCAGTTGGGTGTCGGTAATAATTTTATTTTTTTTAAATATATCGGTGACAGCCAGCCTTAGCGTAGCCCTGTCTTTCATTACAATCTTTTGCAGTCCGAGGTCAATTTGTGAGTTACTTTTTACATACGTATTTAAACCGCTTATATTTTTAGAATTCACTACACTGACGGCTTCTGCGGTAATCTGCCCGGGCAGGTTAAAGGTTTGCTGCAGGTTGACAGTGCCCGCAAAGCGGCTGAGGTTATAATTGCCATATTCTGCGGTGCCGACTGTATTTTCCAGACGGTACCCGATGCCCGTAAAACTCAGGTTCCACCATTTGGCTAATTTGACCTGCTGCGTAAGGGTCAGGTTCAGGTTATCCTGTTCGCCAATATTCCTGGGTACCATATTGATAATGTTCCCTGCTGAAACTTCCGTGATCTGGCTGCTCAGATTGGTAGTATGTGTATAACTGGCGGATAATGTAGCTTTTTTATAGCTGTATTGCAGCGCCAGCGTATTGGCATACTGAGGTTGGAGAAAGGGATTGCCTTTCCAGTAAGAGAGTTCATCTACGGGGTATGAAAAAGGATTTAAGTCGTTATAAGCGGGGCGGTCTATCCGGCGGGCAAAACTCAGGTTATAGGTGCCGGACGCTTTGGTTTTGTAGGTAATTGCAGCCGTAGGATAAATATTCAGGTAATTTCTGGTTACAGAAGTTGCCGACTGGCTATTGCCTTCGAGCGGCTGCAAATCGCCCTTAGAGTGTGTATTTTCCAATCTTGCCCCCACATCGATATTCAGGTCGGCCGTGACAGGTAGCTCATACTTCAGGTATCCGGCAGTGATTTGTTCCCGGTATTTAAAGGTATTGGATAAACTTACATCCAGCACATACATGCTGCCATTCGCATCATACTGGTTAAACACATTATTGGCATTCACATCAGAAAACTTTGCGCCCGTTACTACCCGGCCCTCTCCTAATGGAAAGCCGTAATCTGCTTTAATGGCATATAATTTAATATCCCTGCTGTTGCTTACCAGAAAATTGTTAGACGATTGAAATGCTCCGGCCGGCGAATAATAGGTATTGGTGCTGAGGTTCTGTGTCATGGCATCAAAAGTCCCGTAGTCGGCATCAATATCCAGGGTGGTACGGTTATTTCCTTTGTAGCGGTAATTTAAATTGGTCGTGTAGCGGCTGGTCTTTTGTTCGGGATAGCTGCTCTGACTGCGCAGGACCTGTAAAAGCTGACCTGTGGGCTGATCATAAATATTTGTTAAGGGAGTGATCAATCCTATACCATTTAAGAAATTAGCATTGGCCACAATTCCGATCGTTTTGGTGGTATCTATGGCATAGTCTGCACCAAGGGTGGAACCTATGCTGTGACGGTGGTCCACATCATGATTGGAATTTAAATACACCTTTCCATTTGTAGTCCGGTCATTGTCGTAATCCATCGCATAATTTCCAAAGTTATGATTGTAACTGCCAAACAGATTAAGTTTCCCCTGTCTGTAATTAACGTTCAGGTTGGTGTTCTGTTTGATGGTTTTACCATAACCAACACCGTTATTGATGCTGCCGTTAAAGCCGTCAGCAGTTGATTTTTTGAGCACTAAATTAATAATACCACCGGTTCCAGCCGCATCGTATTCGGCAGAAGGGTTTTTAATAATCTCAATCGATTTTAATTCGGACGCGGAAACAGACTTCAGCAGCTGCGCCAGCTCTTCGGCCTGCAAATAGGTTTGCCGGCCATTGATCATCACGAGCGCGCCGCTGGCACCGTTTAGGGTAACGGAGTTATTCTGGTTCACAATCACTCCGGGCGTTTTTTTTTAAGGCCTCCAGTACATTACCACCCTGGGCACTAATACTATTCTGGACATTATATATCATTTTTCTGCCATCAACCTGAATAACAGGTTTACTGGCGGAAGTCTGAATCACAACTTCCTTAAGACTACGGGCGGTTGTTTTAAGCTGAATCATACCTAAATCGGTATTTCCCGTCAGCCTGATCAGGTCACTCTGGTACGATAATGCACCCAGATAACTCACAGAAACGATGTAATTTCCTGCGACTACAGTGAAAGAAAAGGTCCCATCCCCACCGCTCTCCCGCTGGTTTAGTATCTTACCGCTACTGCCGTCTTTGAGCAATAAGGTTGCACCGCTAACCCCTTCGTTGCCTGTGCTTTGTATAACACCTTTCAGATAAAATTCGGCTTTCTTCTGAGCAAGTCCGTTTAAAAAAAGACAGCATAAAAAAATTACAAAATAAGATTGTTTTAAGTAAGTTTTCTTCACAATTAAGAATTAAATGTTAAAAACAGCAATTTCAAATATTTAAATTATTGACCTTTGAGTTTTAAACCTATTAAAATTTAATTGAATTATCAATATGATAAACATGAATAATTACGTTATATTATAATTTAAATTATCTCATACCATAATTTTTATACATAATATAAAACACCAGAACAGACTGGTAAATGTCCGGTCAGGAAATTTTGAATAAACCAGCAACGAAAATAAGTAATGAGGTTGCCCTAATTTGGGGATTTTAAATAACGTTTCTAATAAAGACCTTTAAATTAGGTTTGTGTAAGCTATATTATTTATGACACCAGAAGAAAAACAACAAATACTTGGCAGACTGGCATCCAGCGACGTTGCTTCTCTAGCTGACCTCAATATAAGTTCCTATGATACGCTGGAACAGCTTGAAGCAGCCATGAGACTCGTCAATGTGCTGAAGGTTTCGCCGCTGGATGCGGAAAACGTGCTTGATAAGATGGTAAAAACACTGCAGGATTCAGAACTCACTATAAACTTCAACGGCTATGATTTCTTTGATGGAGATACAAAAGAACGTTGGTTGAATGCCTTTGAGCACGGAAAAAATATGGGGTATATGAATTTAAGAGACGGCATTGAAGAAAATATTTTCGACTATTCCAATAAAAGAGCGCAGGCAGTACAAAAAGACGTAATTGACAGGATTAAAAATTTCGGCAGCTACAACTACGGAAATAATGTGTCTTTTGAAGCATCTTTAAGGCCAAAGTATGCCGCAATTAACTTCGCCAGACGCACAAATGGGGCAGCAGAATCCTTTGGCAAATCATATATAGTTCTGAAACAATATGTAAAACATAATTGCACATTTACCGACATAGACTCTTTTGGGTATAGGGGTGATCAAAGAGATGTCACAACCCTGTTAGCCAACTATCACCACTTAAACCGCTTAATCGTAAATATGGAAGAGGACATGCTTATTGCACTGCATGATATCGCAAACGGAAGTTTTTTAGTGGGCAAATATGAGGGGTACATTGAAGCGCAGATACATGGCAACATCCTGTTTAGCAGGGATGTGGAAAAGATGTACATTGATAATTTTGAAATTTCAAGCAGGCCTGATACCGCAATGTTAAAAAAATTTTATGAACTTTTCAGGAAGAATAATAACGTACAGCTGATATTTAAATAAATGCTCTGCAGAAATCCGGAAATTTCTAATCTATTCTTGTACCGGAAAAAATGATAAATCCGTTTGGCAACAAAATTATGCTGAATGAGTAATATTCTTATTTTATGACCCCAGAAGAAAAACAACAAATACTTGGCAGACTGGCAGCCGGCGACGTAGCTTCTCTAGGTGACCTCAATATAAGTTCCTATGGTACGCTGGAACAGCTTGAAGCAGTCATGAGGCTAGTCAATGTGCTGAAGGTTTCGCCGCTGGATGCGGAAAACGTGCTTGATAAGATGGTAAAAACACTGCAGTATTCAGAGCTCACTATAAATTTCAGAGGTCATCGTTTCTTTGATGAAAATATAAAAGAACGTTGGCTGAATGTGTTTGAGACCGGAAATACACAGCACTATATGGAGAGAAGAGACAAGCTTGAAGAAAAATTTTTTGACTACTCAAATAAAAGATGGCAGGCAGGGCCAAAAGATGTAATTGACAGAATCGAAACTTATGGCAAATACAACAGCGGAACTAATATATATTTTGAACCATCCTTGAGGCCAAAGTATGGCGCACTTAACTTCGCCAGACTCACAAATGGGCCAGCCTATTTTTTCGGCAGTTCATATATGATTCTGAAACAGTATGTAAAACACAATTGTACATTTACCGACACAGACTCATTTACCTATATACATGATGAGAGAGATGCCACAACGCTGTTAGCCAACTATCATAACCTACACCGTCTAATCGTAAATATGAAAGAGGATATGCTTACTGTACTGCATGATATCGCGAACGGACTTTTTTTAGTGGACAAATATCGCGGATACATTGAAGCGCAGATACATGGTGATATCCTATTTAGCCGGGACGTAGAAAAGATGTGTATCGATAATTTTGAAATTTCAAGCTACCCTGATATCAATATAATAAAACAAATATATGAAGAATTTGCGCGGCAGAATAACATACAGCTGATATTTAAATAAACGTTAAGCATAAAGCGGATAGCTCCCACCCTTCCGCTTTATGCTGAATCAGCTGGTTGCTAGCCCAATCTATTCTTATACCTTAAAAGATGATAAATCTGTTTGGCAGCCCACTTCTGCTTTTTTATATAAATAGAGGCGTTTACAGCAGATTATCGAACCACACCTTTTCATCTTTCATTGAAAACTCAAATGTCCCCCGGTGATCACCATTTTTACCTGATGAGATAGAAGTTACTTTTGCGCCGCCCGTTACTTCCTGATAGGCTCAGGTAAAATTCCGATATATTTAGGAATTGCCTCATCAATTTCACCATAGTAACAGTGCATTGGGGTTGTGCTTCTGAAAAGGTAGGAACTGTTCTCGTGTAAAACCTGCCGGTAGCGGTTTTGCCCAAGAGAAATTGATTCTATAAATTCAGCACTCATCATATCTCCTACTTTATGCGGGGTCTTAGCGTAAAAAGCAGTAAAGTCTATCTTATTATCGTAGTAATCTTTGCAGACCTAAACATGCTCAGGCTTAATTGCCCATTGGGTTAAGCCGGTAAATCATAATAACCTGTAAGCATTCAGCTGCACAGCCAGTATCCCGGCAGCCACATTGCATCTATCGGCTTTGGATTGTGTACCCAACGGTTAATCAGTGCGAATACATCAGTTGAATTACAGGCAATTGACACGGCTTTGATGGGAATATGGAGACTTTCCAGTTTTTGCTGAAACATAAGGGTAGACCAACTGCCCATTGACCAGCCGCTGAGGTATAAAGGACCGGTTTCCTGAACATGAAGCGCCTTTAACACCTCCTTTGCTGCCATTAGCATATCCAGATCAGCTTGTTGCGTACTCTCTTTCAATTGATAGGCGTCTGATTCTGTAGATTTACCCTCCCATAATTACCATGGAAGCGGACCATCCGGACCAGTGAAAGTTGCGGTCGGACCGTCTGTTTTCAGTGCCACACGAACCGGCTCAAGCGAGCCAACCTCAACCGTATCAGTGCCCCGGAAATCATTCAGTGCTGTAGCTGCAAAACCAGGGCTTACTGCATTAACCTTGATATTTTCCTTTTCCAGTTCTATGGCAAACGCCATGGTGATGCCATTAAGTGCCGTTTTTAAAGCGGCGTAAATAACGCCAAATTGTTCCCTGGCCCAGCAATCTGGATCAGATACCCAGGTTAAAGAACCCAGTCCGCTTGACACGTTGACAATACGGGCTGCCGCAGATTTGCGAAGCAAAGGCAATGTTGCCTGGGTTAAAGCAACAACCCCAAATACGTTGGTTTCCCAAACCCTCCGCATCGACTCAATCGATGCCGTGCTGGCTCTGCCGTCCTCCGTCATTTCTTCCAATGTGCGGCCCGGCTCACCAGCATGTGATATAGCTGCGTTGTTTACCAGCAGATCCAGGCGGCCGGATTCTTTCCCGATGCGTTCCACTGCTGCGCTGATGGTTGATTGCTCCGTTACATCCAGCTGGATGGCATAAGCGGTAGCCCCGATATCAGCAGCGGCATTTTCCCCGTTGCTCAGGTTGCGTGAACCCACATACACGATATAACCTTTGTCTGCAAGTGCTTTGGCGATCTGAAAACCTATGCCCTGGTTGGCGCCGGTGACCAGCGCAATAAGCCTTTCGGCTGATGATTCAATCTGATTTTCCATATGAATAATGATTAATAAATAATCAAAAGTGTGCATTTGCCATCCGGCAATCCTAACCAAATCAAGAACATTCCTAACTAAAATGAGGACATGCAAATCACCTGTTGCACTGGCTGAGTTTTAAACCCCTGCGATGGGCTGCCCGCACAAAGCATATCACTGTATGTGGCAGCTCATTGCTTTTTTTTTAAAAAAAATTAAAGTTTTTTTAGTTCTTATTCGTCTTAACTCTTATGTCGAACGTATTTTTTTCAGGCGCGCCCTTACCCGGGTATGTCAACCCAACATCAGGATGGGTACACGAATTAGCGCTAAGGGGCGAAAAAGCAAGTAATTCTGAAGCTCTCAGGTTTAAGATTGAGGCGGCCGCCGTATTGCCGGGCAAAATATAATGGCAAGGGAGAAATTAAACAGCGGAAACGCATCGGGCATTGAATTAAATAAAGCAAAACTAAACAAGGAAACCTTAACCCATGTTGCGCGGTTACTCACGTATCTGAAACCATACCGCGGACAATTCATAGCAGCATTATTCTTTCTTTTTTTATCGAGTTTGGTGGGGCTTGCCTTTCCGTCATTTATAGGCGCACTCATCGATACCGCCCAGGGGAAGCATAACAATAGCTATTTACCGGGCACCATACAAGGCATTCTTTTATTGGCCTTCGGGGTATTAGCCTTGCAGGCAGTGGTCTCATATTTTCGCATTTTATGGTTTGTGAATGTGGCAGAGCACTCACTGGCCGACATCAGGCGCGATACTTACTTCAAGCTGATCACGCTGCCGATGAACTTCTTCTCCAACCGCAGAGTTGGCGAGCTCAACAGCCGGATATCTGCAGATCTGTCACAGGTTCAGGACACGCTCACCACCACCATTGCCGAAATGTTAAGACAGTCAGTTTTACTGGTAGGCGGCATTATTTTTATGGCTGTCATTTCAAAAAAACTGGTTTTTGCACTGCTCCTGGTTTTACCGGTCATGATTGTCTTTGCGGTTTTCTTCGGCAGGTATATCAAAAAGATATCACGCCAGGCACAGGATAAAATGGCAGAATCCAATACCATAGTTGAAGAAACCCTGCTGGGCATAGCCAACGTGAAAGCTTTTGTAAATGAATCATTCGAAGCCACGCGTTACAGCAATACCATTCACGATGTGGCCAATATTGCCATTAAGGGCGCAAAATTCAGGGGCATGTTTGTTTCCTTTATTGTGCTTTGTGTTTTTGGCGGTATTCTGGCGGTTGTAGGTTATGGTTGTGTGCTGGTAAGCCAGCACGAAATCACCTTTGGTGAATTGCTGAAATTCTCTCTTTACGCGATGTTTTTAGGTACCTCTCTGGGCAGTTTCCCGGAGCTGTTTGCAAACGTACAAAAAACCGTAGGCGCCAGCGAAAGGGTACTGGAAATATTAGCCGAAGAAGGCGAAGAAGTATCCATAGACGAAAAGGACAATACGGTGAAACAAAAAATAGAGGGAAACCTGTCGTTCCGCAATGTCAATTTCGCCTATCCGTCCCGGCCTGAAACCGAAGTATTGACCAATGTATCCTTTGAGGCCAAAGCCGGTCAGAAAATAGCCATCGTAGGCCCCAGCGGCTCCGGAAAATCTACAACTGCCGGATTGATATTACAGTTCTATCATCCGCAAAACGGAGAAATACTGTTTGACGGCAAAACTGCAGCTGAGTATTCCCTTACCGACATCAGGAGCCAGGTAGCTATTGTTCCTCAGGATGTCATGTTATTTGGCGGCACCATATTGGAAAACATTGCCTATGGCAAATTAAATGCTACCAAAGAGGAAATTATACAATCGGCAAAACGGGCAAACGCACATCAGTTTATCACTTCATTCCCTGAAGGTTATGAAACAGTGGTTGGGGAACGCGGTGTAAAACTATCAGGCGGGCAGCGCCAGCGCATTGCTATTGCCCGGGCATTACTGAAAAACCCATCGATACTGATCCTGGATGAGGCCACCTCTTCGTTAGACTCTGAATCGGAACGTTTGGTGCAGGAGGCCCTGGAAGAGTTAATGAAGGGCCGTACTTCTATTATTATCGCCCATCGGTTAGCTACAATCCGTGAGGCACACATGATTCTTGTGATGGAGAAGGGACAGATCATTGAATCTGGCAGTCACCAGGAATTGATTAGAACTGAGCAGGGATTATACAGGTATTTAAGCGGCTTACAGTTTGAATTGGGCATAACTGAATAAGTCATGCCCTTTGCCGGGATAGTGGCGGGCTATGAGGTGACCACAGATTTTTTTTATCATCGCATTTAAAAAGCTAAGTTCCGGCGAGATTATGTATGGCAGGACACGTTATGACCATGAGAGCGGATCTATGTACTTCTCGCCGCATTATCTGAGCGATCTTTTACGCTCGCTGACAGGTCAGAGTGCGCAGCAGCATATCCAGGAAAAGCTGCTCAGTAAAGCCAAAGAATATTTATCTTCAACAAGCCTTTCAGTTGCCGAGATCGCCTATCAACTGGGCTTTGAATATCCGCAATCTTTCAACAAGCTTTTTAAAAAGAAAACGGATCTGTCTCCGCTGGAATTCCGGCAAAAGTTCAATTAATCCCTGATCCATATCGCCTTTCTTATCCTGCTCACATGCTCCAGTGTCATCGCCAGCCAAGTGCAGGGGCAACATGCTCCAAAATAGAAGATAGTACATGAATGTTATAGTCAACCCCCAAAGTATTCGGTATCGTCAAAAGTAACGTATCTGCTTCTTGTATCGCTTCGTCCTGAGCCAGTTCCCTGATGAGTTGATCAGGTTCAGCTGCATAGCTCCTGCCGAAGACCGCCCGTTGATCAGCTTCAATGTAACCAAAGCTATCGCCCCCTTTTGCCTGCTGGCCAAAGTAAAGTCTGTCCTGCTCATTGATCAATGCAAAAATGGAGCGGCTTACCGAAACTCTTGGTTCGCGTTGGTGACCGGCTTTCACCCAGGCTTCTTTGTACAACCTGATTTGTTCTGCCTGCTGGATATGGAAAGGTTTGCCGTTTTCGTCAAATTTCAAGGTAGAACTTTGCAGGTTCATACCGTTCGCAGCCGCCCAAACCGCGGTTGCATTAGAGGCAGCTCCCCACCAGATACGCTCGGGCAATCCTTCGGAATGCGGCTCCAGACGTAACAAACCCGGCGGGTTCGGAAACATGGGATAAGGATTAGGCTCGGCAAATCCGTCACCTTTCAATCGATCTAAAAACTGCAAAGCCTTTTGTCGCCCCATGTCTGCATCGGTTTCACCATCGGCAGGTGCATAACCGAAATGGCGCCACCCTTCGATGACCTGCTCGGGCGATCCCCTACTCAGGCCTAACTGTAAACGCCCGCCGGAGATCAGGTCAGCAGCGCCGGCATCTTCCACCATATACAGCGGGTTCTCATAACGCATATCAATGACACCGGTACCGATCTCTATTTTGTTGGTCCTGGTACCAATGGCAGAAAGCAAAGGAAATGGGGAAGCCAACTGCCGTGCAAAATGATGAACCCGGAAATAGGCACCGTCCAAACCTATTTGTTCCGCAGCAACAGCCAGATCAATGGACTGCAGCAATGTGTCACCCGCGGTACGGGTATTGTACGCGGGATGGTCAGACCAATGCCCGAATGATAAAAATCCTATTTTCTTCATCAATAGCTTAATAATATACCTGCAAATGTAATATCCCGGTAGTCCGCACAGGTCATGGATTAGTAATAATAGACCCTCGTTTATACCTGTGGTATGAAATGATAGCCAATAGCGCAACCAGCGCTACGGTTATATAAACCCAGGCCGGAATCGGAACGGGATCTCCCTGCGCATAAGAATGGAGTCCTGTCAGATAATAGTTTACACCAAAGTAGGTCATGATAATTATAGAAAAGGCCAGCAATGATAACAGGTTAAAAAGGTATTTGCTCCTCATTTTGGGGATCAGCCTCACATGCAGCACAAATGCGTATATAATGACAGAGATAAAAGCCCAGGTCTCTTTAGGATCCCAGCTCCAATACCTTCCCCAGCTCTCATTAGCCCAGATACCGCCAAGAAAAGTACCTACGGAAAGCAAAAATATACCTACCGTCAGCGACATTTCATTTACAATGGTAAGTTCTACTACTGATGCTTTTACTTTGGCACTGATTTTTTTATGGTCTATAATGTACAACAGCAATACTACTGTGCCCAGCAGCGCACTTAAACCGAAGAATCCATAACTGGAAGTTATAATTGCGACATGTACCATCAGCCAGTAAGATTTAAGTACCGGCACCAGCGGGGTAATCTGCGGGTTCATTTGTGAGCCTCCGTAATCATTTTCAACAAAAGTGGCCAGCGCCATAGAGAACGCATAAAATAATAATAGGGCGCCCGTGGTTCGGGTAGAGAAGATCATCCTGCTTAACTGTGAAATCATTTTTTGTATTTAATGGGCTTCTTTTCGCGGGCCGGCTACATATTAGAAATTTTTAGGCGGTAGAATGACTGTTTGGAAAAAAAAGATAATCAGATGATAGTTCAGTACCTGCTTGCTTCGCCAATGTAAACGGCCTTTTACCGAAGCACTATCACGCTAAACTTGTTTGTAGTTTTCCTTACTTATTCTTCATCCCCGGTATTCACCATTTTTGCCAGTACAAAAAACGTTTTTCGGGTAACAATACCTGCGCCTGGTTTCAAATCCTGTACTGGTGTGATCTCAGTGTATCCAATATCCGAAACCCCTTTGGCAACAGCAATACGCTCAAATACTGTCTCTTTTGCATCCTGTTTTTTTACCCGGAATATATAATCCTGACCGCCGTTATTCACGATTGCTTCGTCTGGCACTGCCGGTAATACAGCATTACCAATGCTGATGATCGCCGTGATGTTCATTCCCTCGATCAAACCTGCCTTATTCCCCATTACTACCGCATGAACGGGAATCGTTTTACTTTGATTGGCGAAGGCAGTTCCGATGGAGTAAATTTTCGCATCGTATTCCTTTCCCGCACTGTTGGTTAGGGTAAAATGAATAAGCTGCCCTGCTTTTACTTTGGGAAGGTCTTTTTCGTAGACGAACAGATCCAGGTGTAGCTGTGAATTATTCACTATCTGCGCAATAGGTGTTGACGCATCTACATTGGAACCAATTTGTGCGGACACTTCACTTATGGTACCACTTATAGGAGCAAGGACAGGTATACTGGTGACGATCCGGCCCCGGCTGGCTGAGCTGAGCGAAATGCCTAATGCAGACATTTGTATTTGCTGAGATTTGTAGGAGGCCGTTAATGCTGCCAGTTCAGCCTCTGCTTTTTGTAGATTCTTTAAGGGTGCAGCATTCCCGGCAACCAGCTCCTTCTGTCTTTCGTATTCCTGCCTGGCCAGGTTCAGCTGCGCCTGGGTAGTTTGCGATTCCTGCTGTAATTGCGCAATCTGAGGGTTCAGAATAGTTGCAATAACCTGTCCTTTTTTTACATAATTGCCGGGTTGCACGGTCAGCGTACGGACTGTGCCGTTCGACACGGATGTCACCATTGCCTTATTCTGATTGGGCACCGACAGTAAACCATTGGCTTTGATTGCGGTAGCCAGGTTTTTCATTTCGATCATCCCGAATTCAATCCCCGCGGTTTTTATCTGATTTGCGGTAAGGCTTACCTCGTTGGTAACAGGAGCAGCGGTTTCCTCTTCAGCATCCTCTTTTGGTGCGGCCTGTTTACATGCGGTAACGGTGGTAATGAGTACTAAATATATAAAAGGCTTATAAATGAAATTCATAAAGATGTCTTATTTGGTGTTGGTGTAATAATTCAGTTGAATGGCAGACTGGTTAAATTCATTCAATACATCAAGATAGTTGCGCTGAATATCAATAGCCTGTGCCAGATACTGCGATAGCCCGGCAAAGCCAATCTCGCCAGAACGGTAAGCCAGATTTGCAGCTTTAATAATGGCATCGGCCTGTTTTAAACCTGTACTGGTGTAGTAATCTAACAAATCGCCGTTTTTTTCCAGCTTTTCAAGTTCCTGATGATAGGCTGTACTGAATACAAGTTGCTGTTCCTTAAGTACAGTTTGCTGGTAGCTTTGTTCAAGCTGTGCGGCTTTATAATTATGCCTGTACTGTCCGCGCCCAAACAGCGGGATGCCTACAGAAACAGAAAATCCGGAAAAAGGCGGACTGATCCCATACAACCGCTGGGAAAAAAAGCGGCCTTCAAAGGAGGGCATCTGGCTTTGTCCAACTACTTTCGCTTCGGCTCCGGCAATACTCACATTTTGCTGCTGTATTTTTAACAGGGGATGGACATTATTTTCAAACCTTGTTGCATCCAATGCCACTCTTTCCAGTGGTAAACTGTCAGGCAACAGGGCCAGATCTGTATTCAGTAAACGTTTCATTGTTTCCTGCTGGCTACGGATATCTTTGAGGATCAAACGCAGCTGTACACTGGTTTCTTTAGCCTTCGCCTGTGCAGCAATACTATCCAGACCCGCATTTTCACCCGTCTTTACCCTCAGCACAGCAGCTTTGGACAGTGTTCCATAAATGCTATCCAGCTTTTGCCACAAACGTTGTTTGCTCTGTTGGTACCACAAACTGTAATAAGTGCCAGTGATGTTTTTCTTTAGCTCTAAAATCTGCGCCTGCCTGGAATATTCCGCAGCCCGCGTTTTTTCTTCCAATAGTCCCTTTCGGGCGCTGTATAAGCCCGGCCAGTCCAGACTTTGTGATACACCAATCTTCAATATACCTTTCCGGTCTTCGGGATTCAGATCTTCATTCTCCACAAAAACACCTGTTTTAGGAAGTGAGAAAGAAGTTTTTTCGAGTTCTCTTTGCTGATCTATCTTAATCGCCGAGGATCGTAACTGCAAATTGCCCTGGGTACCCATTTCACAGGCATCAATGAGCGTGATCCGTTTTGAACCGGGGTATGTCTGGGCGAAAGAGGATAAACCAAAGCCCCACATTAAGAGTATGAGCAGTGCCGGTTTTACATTCACTGAAGATTTTGTTGTTCCTGATTCCTTTGATATTCCCGATGGTTTTGCTGTTCGTTCCGGTTTGCCCTTTGTGAAAATCAGATACAGCAACGGCAGCACTACTAAGGTTAACAAGGTGGCTGTCAGCAGACCTCCAATTACAACAGTGGCCAGCGGCTTTTGAACCTCTGCTCCTGCGCTCGTAGAAACAGCCATCGGCAGAAAGCCAAGAGATGCGACCGTTGCAGTCATTAACACGGGTCGCAACCTGTCTTTTGTACCCTGGTAAACGCGTTCGAGGATATCGTCCACCCCGTCTTTGGCCAACTGGTTAAACGTTCCTATCAGTACAATTCCATTCAAAACCGCTACCCCGAACAAGGCAATAAACCCTACACCCGCCGAAATGCTGAAAGGCATCCCTCTGAGCAGTAGTGCAAATATTCCGCCAATGGCCGACATAGGTATGGCGCTAAAGATCAGGATGGCTTGTTTGATGGATTTGAATGTAATGTACAGCAGCATAAAAATTAACAGTAATGCTGCCGGAACCGCAATCATCAACCTTTGACTGGCCTGACGTAAATTCTCAAATGTTCCTCCGTACGTATAGTAGTACCCTGTTGGTAAAGGAACCCTTGAATTAAGTTTTAACTGAACCTCTTTCACTACACTTTCTACATCTCTGCCATTGACATTAAAGCTTACCACAATACGCCTTCTGGCATTCTCCCTGCTGATCTGCGCCGGCCCCGTTTCATAAGCTACATTGGCTACCTGTGATAGCGGTACCTGATTTCCATCCGGTGTAGGAATAAACAATTCACTTACATTTTCTATATCGTTTCGGTGTGCAGAATCGAGCCTGACAACCAGGTCAAACCTGCGTTCATTTTCATAAATAGAACCTGTAATATTCCCTGCAAAGGCGGTGCTGATCACCTGGTTGACATCTTCTATATTTAAACCATAGTTAGCCATTCTGGCACGGTCATACTTCACTGTAATCTGAGGTAAACCGCTCACCCGTTCTACCTGAGGCTGGGTCACTCCATCCACCGGTTTAATGGCCTGCGCCACTTTTGCGGCCAGTAGATTGAGTGTATCCAGGTTCTCTCCAAAAATTTTCACTGCCACATCCTGTTTAACGCCGGTCATCAGCTCATTAAAACGCATTTGAATGGGCTGGCTGGGTTCAGCAATTACGCCGGGTATATCTGCAAGCGTTTTGCGCATATCATCCGCAAGTTCATAAAAGCCTTTGTCGTCAGGCCATTCCGATTTGTCCTTAAGGACCACTATCAGGTCAGATGCTTCAGGCGGCATAGGGTCTGTGGCCACATCAGCGCTTCCTGTTTTACCTACAACCATTTTAACTTCAGGATATTTACGTAACATGCGTTCTGCCTGCATGATGGTTTCTGTTGTTTGCGACAAAGAGGTTCCCTGGGGCAGCACAAATTCAATCGCATAGTCGCCCTCTTCTAACTGAGGAATAAACTCACCACCCATTTGAGAGAAAACAAACGCACTAATTACCAGAAGAATGACCGCCACAGCAACAACCTGGTATTTAAAACGCAGGGCCGCTTTTAATACAGGCTTATATTTGCGCTGGAAAAAACCAACCATACGATCAGAAAATGTCTTTTTTGGTTCAGCGTTTTTGGAAAGAAACAGGGCCGACACCATTGGAATGTAAGTCAATGACAGTATCAATGCACCCAAAATCGCAAAGGCGACTGTCTGCGCCATCGGTCTGAACATCTTTCCTTCAGTACCGGTCAGTGTAAGTATAGGTATGTAAACTACTAAAATGATAATTTCACCAAAGGCAGCACTGCTGCGGATCCGGGAAGCAGACAGAAAAACTTCATCATCCATTTCCTCCTGGGTAAAGCGGCCTGCGGTTTTACGTTGTACCAGATGGTGCATGGTAGCCTCTACAATGATAACCGCCCCATCCACGATCAGGCCAAAATCAATAGCCCCCAAAGACATGAGGTTGGCAGAAACACCAAACAGGTTCATCAGGGAAAGCGCAAAAAGCAAGGATAAAGGAATTGCAGAAGCGACGATCAACCCAGCGCGCCAGTTGCCAAGAAATAACACCAACACAAATATCACAATCAGCGCACCTTCGGTTAAGTTACGTTCTACAGTGCTGATAGCTCTTTTAATCAAATTGGTACGGTCCAGAAAAGGTTCTATAACGACATCGCCGGGAAGCGATTGCTGTACCAGTTTCATCCGCTCTTTGACAAGGGCTACCACCTCGGCACTATTTGCTCCTTTAGTCATCAGTACAATTCCCCCCACTACTTCCTTTTCGCCATTATAGGTCATCGCGCCATATCGTGCCGGCGAGCCCAGTTGAATCTTAGCCACGTTCTTTATCAGTACAGGGACACCATTGGATTGTCTTTTGATGATCGTATTTTCAATATCCGGGATACCCGACATCAATCCAACGCCCCTGATAAAATAGGCGTTCGGTTTTTTATCAATATACGCACCACCGGTATTCTGATTATTTTTCTCTAAGGCCGAAAAAACTTCGGGAATGGTCACTTCCATCGCTTTCAGCTTGTCAGGGTCAAGTGCAACTTCAAATTGTTTGGATACCCCTCCAAAAGCAGTCACTTCGGCAACGCCGGCAATACCATAGAGTTGGCGGATAACGATCCAGTCCTGCATAGTTCGCAGATCCATAGCCGTGTACTTTCTTTCACAGCCCTTTTTAGGATGGAGAATATATTGATAAATTTCGCCCAGGCCTGTAGTTACAGGTGTCATTTCCGGTCTGCCCGTACCTTTGGGAATTTCTTCCTGAACTTCATTCAGCTTCTCTGCGATCAGCTGTCTTGCGAAGTATACATCAACTGACTCTTTGAATACGATTGTAATTACGCTGAGTCCGAACCTTGACATAGATCGCATTTCAGTGATATTTGGCAGGTTTGACAGCGATCGTTCTACAGGATAAGTAATGAACTGTTCAACTTCCTGCGCAGCTAATGTGGGCGCTTTGGTAATTACCTGCACCTGATTATTGGTAATATCTGGTAAAGCATCCACGGCGATTTGAGTCGTGCTCCATATTCCCCAAACTATCAGTGCAAGGGTAAAAAAGCCGATCACCAGTTTATTACGGATACTATACCGTATAATGGCATCTAACATAAATTTCTGAAAAAATAGATAAAGCACAACCTTCCTGATAAGGGGCAATGCACAATTAAAAAAGGAAGAAAATTTATGCTATTTGGGGAGGCTGCCAGATTTTTATGCTTTGTTCCTGTACAGGAACTACCGCAACATCAGGATACAGACGCATGACAGTTTGTGAAAACACCGTTACAGATACTTTTGAAGTGATATGCCTGACTGTAGAACAACAATAACAAGAACAAAAAGGGGGGCAACTTTCCTGCTCCTTTTGGTTATGAGCCATTTGGTCTTTCTGAATGGAGGTAAATACTTCACCGGTAGCTACGTCTTCTTTATCCTGACATGGCATAAGCGCCAGGAATGCAAAATAGAGACCTAATACAATTGTAAAGTATTTCATTTGTTTCAAAAGTATAAAATAAAAACTAAAAATAAAATTTAAACGTCAATGTACTTCCTTTTTGTAACCCTCCCCTGTATCCAACAAAACCTGAATAAAAAAAACATTGCATACCACTTTAAGGCCACAATGGTTACAAAATAGGTGTTGTATATCTAAAAACTATTTATGAACGAAACTGCATTCTCTGGTGAGATTAGCATTTCCTGGTAAAGTGTCTCTGCGAACCCTAACCTGATCACTAATTCATCTTTTAATACTGCGGCCATGATATCTTCAGCAATAATATCAGGGGCAACTTTTGGGAATTCCCGTCCGGCATTCATTTCTGTATCTGCAAATGGAGGAAATACCTCGATTACTTTGATGTTGCTACCTTCTTTTTCCAATTGAATCCTCAACGCTTGTGAGTAACAACGCATTGCCGCTTTAGAGGCGGCATACGTGGCAGCCATTATAGAGGGTGCAAAAGCTACCATTGACTCCATATTGATGATGGCAGCAGATTCCAGTTGTTTAAGGCCTGGTAAAAATTGGTTGATAACATTGACCACGGCAAAGAAATTCATCTCCATTTCTTCTCTTACTTTCTTATGATCATCATCGCTCAGCACTGCAGAAAGAAAATGACATTTACCCGCACTATTGATCAGTATATCGATTCCCCCATCGTGGGTGACAGTTTCAACCAATCTTTTAACATCTTTGGTGTTACTTACATCCGCAGTGATGTAGGTTGCACTCTTTAGCGAGGCTGCAGACTTCTTCAGCCTTTCTTCAGTGCGGCCAACTAAAATTACATGCGCACCAGCTGCTGAAAATACTTTGGCGATGCCAAAGCCAATTCCTGATCCCCCACCGGTGATCAATACTTTTTTGTTCTGAATATTCATGATTTTATGGTAGTTAATTTACCATGAAGTTACTTTCAAAGCAACAACAGACAAATCCCCTATATCGGTGAATTCATGTGCTTCAGCAGCTCACTACCACCATAGACAAGGATGGCTCATACAAGAATAAAACTTATCTTTCCCGTACAACCAGTATATCCCTTATGACCAGATTCAAGATTTCATCCCTGATTGCCATTTTCTGTGCCTTTGCCATTATTGTAGCCTTTACAAACAGTCAAATAGCGTCTCATGACATCAGACCATTGGTAACACATGATGTCATTAAGATTAAGGCCCCTTTTCCTATGCCTGCAATACAGGCTGCTGGCCATACCTGATTTTGCCTCTGGCTTCTCTCTTCATGGTAACGCAATAAAACCGGTTTACAAATCCTTTCCACACCTCATCATCGAGAAATATCGATTGTGACAGGTTGATAACGCTTACCAGCGGATGCCGCGGAGCAGGCAGAGACAGCAGGCGGCGAAATTCCGAAATAGATTTGATAGCGTTCATACTACGAAAGTATAAGATTATTGATTAAAGAATAAGAAATTATATTAAAAATGCTTCGCTGATCTTAAAAGTTATAGTAGAAATTCAGATTTGCTGTTGTACCAATCCCCCGAACATATTCCGCATCAACAGCACGGTATTGGCTCACGACAGGATAGTATGATTTATTGAACAAATTCTCTATACCCAGCCCTGTTGAAAATTTACTGCTGAATTTATAACTTGCCGCCAGGTTAAAAAGATTGACAGACTTAACCGGTCCTTCACTGTTGGCAAACAGACCGTTTGTCCTCAGGTCAAAACGATCCCTGCTGCCTGTATAAACCCAGAACAGTTTCATATCAAACGAGCCTGACGGACGAAATCCTAAGTATCCGGTTGCTTTTGGCGGAGCAATACGCAGACCATTGAGGTATACTTTTGTGCCATTGCTCTGTTTGGATTTGCCTTCAACATAGGAATAGCTCCCGCCAATGGTCCATTCTTGACTGAGTAAAAAATCAGCTGTGAGTTCATACCCATGAATATTTTCAGGTTCCCTCTGTGCTACCAGCACACCGCTCCCGTTATCAACCAGGTTAGCGCCCAGATTTGAGGTGCTGACATAATAAGATGCAGTGAAATTAAGCTTTCCAAGTGTACTGCTAAATCCCGCTTCATAATTATTTGTGATGATCGGATCTGTAGCGATGTTTTCCAGATTGGTACTTGTGGCACTTCGTAATATCCTGCCGAGTTCATTAATAGCAAAGCCTTGTGAGAAACTCACAAAAGGATTAAACAGGTCATATTTATTGTAACGCAAGCCCGCATTGAAAGTAGTTGCATGGTAAGGGATTTTTCCGCCCGTCACTGCTATACTGCCCTGGTTGTTGGGTCCCTTTGCAATCGTATTATAATCTTTGACCTTTACGTTTGCATTCTCATAGCGAATACCCGCCTTTAGTATAAAATTCTTCAGCAGGTCTAGCTTCATTTGTGCATAAGGGGCCAGATTTACCATATTCATATCCGGTATATATACCCGTCCGTCTGTCAGTACCTGGTTGGTACGGTCATTTAGAAGATCAAGTCCGTAAGTAACTTCACCTTCACCCAGCGCAGCCATTTTCCATGGCGTATTTAACGTAAGACGGACTCCCTTTTTAAAGGACTGAATCTTGGTTTGCCCCGGTCCATACCAGGCTGTTCCCTGTGCAACATACCGGTTCATGGATATAAATCCGTTATAATAACCTAAAAGATCCAAACTGGTATTTAGCGGCAGCGCCTTATTACTGTAGGTAACAAGTACATTGTGGTTATAAGGAGTTCCTGCAGGCTCCCCCGGATCATCGCCCTTTTGACCAACTGAAGGATTTACCCCATATTTACCTGTTACATTTATGTAATCACTGTTTTGGGTACTCCGGAAAAGGTTATATGAGGCAGTGATATCACTGTTATTGTTGATGTGGTAACCCAATTTTACAAAAGTGTTGTAAAGGGAACTTTCCCCCAGGCCATCCGGCTGGGCGTTCACATTTCCTTTAGCATCGCGCTGTACACCTGTATAATTAAATGTGCCGTTCAGCACATAAGAAAATCGTTTGATTGTACCCGCAAAAGATTGTGATACGCGGTAACCAAGAGTATTGGAAGGGTTGGCCACATTCCCGCTTAGGCCCACACTTGAGGTTCCTGAAAATACTTTACCGGCCTCCGGCTTTTTGGTGATAAAATTGATAATACCACCAGCCGAGCCATTACCGTAGATAGAGGTTGCTCCTTTGATGACCTCGACCCTTTCAATAACTGCAGGATCGATCGTCCGGATATCCCGGCTGCCATTCATTAGCGGTGTGGATTGGGGAATACCATCGATCAGCACCAGTACCTGACGTCCACGGAGAGTCTGACCAGAATTGGTCGCTTTATTTGTGGCTGTACCTAAACCGGGAATTAAATTACCCAAAATAGAAGCTATAGAGGGGTTCACGTTGAGTTGTTCGCTTACCTGCCGTGCATTAAGAATGCTAACCGAGGAGGGAACATCCCTGATACTCTCAGCTTTTCTTCCTGCAGTTACGACAACCTCAGAAAGTGCATTTTCTTCCCGTATCTGCAAAAACAGATTTGTAACCTGATCAGCGACCAGTATAACATCCTTTTTCAGAGTGCGATAGCCAACCATACTTACAGTGATTTGATGCAAACCGGCATTCAGATCTTTAAAGCTAAAGACGCCCTTTTCATCCGTATGGCCGTTTCCACCACCAGAAATGATAACAGTAGCATAGGGAAGCGGCTGGCCCGCCCCATCGGTAACCGTACCAGTGACAGCAGCGGTTCCTGTACCTGAATTTTGTGCTGATAATATCGCGGGATTGATCAGGAATAGGATAGCTGCGACCGTTAATATATGGATCAGTTTGTTAAACGATGGTGCCCGTTCCGTCCAAATGGCTAAGGTATAAAGTTGCATATGAGATAATGAATAATGATCGGACGAATATAGATTATTTAGATCAATTCCAAAGAGGTGTTACAAACTATTTAATTCAGGTATAAAAAATTATCCATCATAGTTTCCCTTGTCTCAATTCCACCCCCCTATAGTCGCAGGATTGAAGGGGGAAACTTTTAGTCAATCAGACCCATGCTGAACTCATCATACGGCTTACCTGTATCCGTACCCAGCGGTACAATACTTTCCAGTCTGGCCATATCATCTTCGCTCAATGCGATAGCATCTGCCAGCAGGTTCTGTTCCGGGTATCTTCTGCGCTTGGTACCCGGGATAGGAAGTACTCCCTTGCTCATGATCCAGGCTATGGCCAGCTGCGATGAGTGACATTTTTTTCTTCCGACAGTCCCCCGATCGCTTTGACAAGCTCAATATTCTTATAGAAATATTCCTCCTGAAAGCGCGGGATTGCCCGGCGAAAATCATCTTCCGGCAAATCACCGATACTGCGGATCTGACCGGATAAGAAACCCCGGCCCAGCGGAGCGTACCCTATCCCCAGCTCATTCAAAGTCTGCAAGACTCCTCTATCTTCTACGGTACGCTCAAATAAAGAGTATTCGCTTTGCACGGCCGTAACAGGATGGACTGCATCAGCCCTTTTAATAGTTTCTGATGATACTTCTGACAGACCGATGTAGCCCACCTTGCCTTCTTTCACCAGATCACTAATTGCTTCAATGGTTTCTTCTATCGGTGTATTCTTATCCAGCCGGTGCATATAATATAAGTCGATGTAATCCGTATTCAAAACTGTCCATCCTTTGTCTATTGTGAATGTGATTGTTATAGATCAATAAAGCAAGGCGTGCAGATACACGGTTTTGAACCCTTCAGCAAACTGTTCCAGCCAGTTGGCCTTAATCATGCCAAAAACAGCTATTTAACTAACTTAAAAGGCTTTAATTTCCGACAAACAACAATACAAACTTCTGATTATTAATAGTATAAACACCTATTTCCCAATACAAAATACGCAAAACACTCATTTTAAATTATTTAAGTTTTTAAAGTAACAAAATAAAAACATTTTCTCTATTAAAGTATACCTGATATCCATAAAGAACGAGAATCTACATTTTAAATATTTCTTGACAAAATCATAGCAATCCAATGCCTTGGTCCGTTCTATAAGTTAGACCCTCGTTAGCCTGTTTGATAAAAACGGCCTATATAAGAGAAGGACAATTTGCAGTCAATCAGATGGATATGCAAAAAGAACCTGATTCTTTCTGACGCAGAAGATCGCCTTCATGTAAAGGTCTGACCAAAGCTATACAGAAAAAGGCATAACATATATCAAAGCCCCGAACCAACACTCAGAGTCTTTGTTTTTTATACAACCGAAGGTAAACACATTCAAACCGAACAACCGACTAATAATGCTAAGCCAGGTACTTGAAATATATTTTTGTGAGTTGCTCATCAAAACTTTCCTTCAAATACGCCTCAAGCGTAGCCTTCACCACAACATTCCCCTTCAGCTTTTTGAAAAAGTAAACACTGAACGCCTCCTTTAACCACAACACCTCAAAGCCGGAATATTCAAACCCGTCCGGATTCAATAACCAGGACTGATAAGGCGTAAGCCCCACAATGTCCAGCAAAGCGGGATGATACAAGGGAACATCAAACCGATGAACTAGGATCGCCATGTTATCAATCGAAGGGTTCCTTATCAGCTTCCCATCGCTATGCCAAAACCCATCTGGCGTGTTATGCGCCACTTGCTCCTTCACATACGAACTAAAATAATCTTTATGGTCAACAGCCAGCACACCCTCATGCACCAGGCACTGAAACAAGTGCGCATTGAAATCCAGGTCCAGGAAACGCTCAAGCTCAGCAACAATCACATCCTGCAGCTCAGGAGCAGTAATATGCCATAAATGTCCCAATCTTAAATATTCAGGATTGCTACCGCCCATGTGGTTGACCACCGCTTGGTGGATCAGCTTCACTTCTTTGATCTTCTCCTGAGGAAAATGCCTCCTCCAGGACTTAAGAATCCCTTTAACGATCCGATCGTGTTTCAGATGATGACTTTCAAGCTTTGGGATGATCGCCTGCAGGACCTGCAGAAACTGGCTGACCGAAAAAGCGTCTCCAAAGTGTTCTATCAGCGCAGAAAGGGTCTTCATGTACTGATCAAAATACTTCGGATCAGCCAGCAAGAAATTAATGATATCAGGCGAAATACCACGGACATCATCGGTGCAGCAACCCATCTTAGCGATCACCATAAACAGCAAACTGAATACCTCGTAGTGGTAAAAGCAGCTGCTCGAGTCAAGCATTTGCGCTTTCATATCCACTTCCTGACGAAGTCCCGAAAAACCACCGGTCACAAAATGACTGCGTAGTAAATTGGAAGCCTTCCCTAGAATCCCTTTTCGCGTAGCTTCACTAACCGCCAAAACAGGAACCTCCTCCAGCATTTCCGATAATGTTCTAGGATGGATGTGCAGGACCACATCTGTCAATAGCTGCAAGTCAAATTCCTCCTGTCCGAAACCCGGCGTTAAAAACCTATATAGATATGCCTGAAAAATATCCCGGTGGATTTCCCTGACCGAACTGAGCTGATCGATCATCAGGAAATTGGAATGGTTATACGCATACAGAATCCAGCGCTGATACCTTAAAGTCTCTAGCTGGTCAGCGGCATGGATCACATCACCCCGGAGGTTAACCTCCATGATTTCCTTTGTCCGCGTCATACTTTCTTTCACCTGATACCTGAGCCGGTCCAGCAGCACCTCGTCTTTTATCTGCATCAAATACCTCCGCAACTCCACAGGAGCAAAGAGGTCCACCTCATAGGCAATGACCGCATCTAAATCTATAGCCTCTAACCTAATTTTAACTGCCTTACCCCGCTCAGAAGAATCATCGATTTGCGAAGTCAGGTTTTTCAGGTTCACCTTCACCAGCATATATTCCGCAACGCATCGATCCAGGCTTTTGAATTTCCGTTCCAGCACCTCAAGATCGTAATATAAATGGTTGTCATGCTGGCTACGCAGCAAATGTTTACCAAAAACATACTCCAAATTCCGCTGCTCAAGATCATAGCCTTTTAGCCTGCTAATTACCGCCTGCATATCCAAACTTCTAAACAAACAGGAGATGCAGTCACAAGCCTGATGGTCCTGAACGCCAATAAACCGTTGAATACCATACTCCCGGCTAAAACCTGTATTGTGTGGGAGTTTCGGCAAAACTGACCCCTTCATTCCGCAATTAAACTGACGTTCTATTCCGCTCCAAATTGACCCCCTCATTTCGGTGCAAACTGACCTATTTTGCCTTTCAGGGCACTTTTTTTATTCCTAAATCATCTATTATTCTTTAAATTCTAAGGCTAATTAATAGCCTCTAGGCGTTGATGTGTCCTGCCGACAGGGTGTTAGTCCACTTTGAATGTTGGGTCGTTTATAGCGGCTTATTTAAAGTAGTCTTAAATAGAGTGACGGGATGGTCATTTCAGAACGTCCTGGGGTATTACAAAAAGGCGGGTGAAGGAAGAAATGACCAGATTTGAGTTGCTTTTGCTCAGTGCAGGATGGGGGCTGGTTGGAATTAATTATCTTTGGTAAGACTTAGTGGGGCATTCGCTACCACGCTCGGCAGCCAAGGCAGGGGGTCAGTTTGAACCGAAACAGAGGGGTCACTTTTACTGAAATACGCAATTATATCTAAAAATAGAATTTCAAGGAAATTTGAATCAAGTCATAAAATTATGGAGGAGGCATTAAATCTCTAGCTTTGGGCTATACATTTTATTAGTTCATGCAAGACGGTTACTGTGAACGGTTAAACGGCTTCTTTGCTCCGAAATGAGGTGTCAGTTTGGAGCGGAATAAGCCGTCAGTTTAATTGCGGATTGAGTGGCCACTTTTGCTGAAACTCCCAATACCTTAAGTAATAAAAGTTTTAAATCCGGATTTCCATTATTGAATGAATCTTAATATTTGAAAGTTTATCGTTTGTGGGAGTGTAAAGTGAACTGTGTCAACATCACTTCTTCCTAGGTGGAGGCTTCTTCAGCCTCCACCTAGGAAGAAGTCGCCGAAGGCTTTCAATC
>NZ_FNRA01000008.1 GCF_900107535.1 Pedobacter hartonius
GGTACAATCTTGCTTTGCATACATATAAACGTGCTGCATGTTTGTGTTCGGTACTCATCAATTCATCTTTGGTATTACTCTGCTAAAGTATGAGTTTTGTTTTGCGGGTTTCTCTGGCATCGTCTTCGTTTTTAAAAAAACAAAGTTCAACTGCGGTAGCATTATCGGCATAAATCGCAAAATTGACGCCGCTACCATCCCATGTAGCACCCAATGGGTAAGGACGGCCGGGATGTACTGTGATCTTCTCCATTATCTTTATCAATCAATTTAAACAAAAAATGTTTTAATATTTTGAATCTATTGTCCGATTATTCGAAGTACCTGTACCAGGTTAATTTAAAGCAAACATTGCTGTTGCTACAAGGGACAACCTGATTTTTAAAGATAACAAAATAGCAATTCCACGGGCTGTTGCATTTATGTACATCTTCATGGGCTGTTCAAATCGGCTTCCATCTTCAGGACAACATCTTATTCTTCCACAGGCAATATCAGGGCATCATTTTATATGGGCATCAATATCAAATTCGGTTATGTTGTAGAATACCCGCTAAACAGCAGTTATATGCCCGTTTTCTAATCAGATTAAAAAGCTCTTTACATAAAAGGCCGCGTCATATGAATGACACGGCCAATTTTCTTCATAGGTACATGCGGTAGATGTTCAAACAACAGCGACCTCAAAAAATTGTTTTATTTTATTTACCAAAAGCTTTCTTCAGTTGTTCCGCAGCATAAGCCTGGGCATCCTTAGCTTCAGGCACTACGGCTGCCATTCCGAAAAACTCGTGGGTTACCCCTTCGTAATTTTTACTGTCAACCGTCACCCCTGCTGCCTTTAACTTGTCAGCCAGCATCATCCCGTCAGTATTCAGCGGATCTATCTCTGCCGTGATGATCGTTGTAGGAGGAAGTCCTTTTAAATTTGCATTCACCAGTGAGATCCTCGGATCTTTAGCTTCGGCCATGGCGTTCACGTATTTTTCGGTAAACCATGCCATCATCGGTTTATTCAGCGGATGGGCTTTTGCATAAGCAATATAGGATTTGGTGTTCATATCTGCCTGCGCGATCGGGTAAACCAGTACCTCATGTACCGGGAGCATGATCTTTTTGTCCCTGGCCATGATGCTCACATTCGCGGCAAGGTTACCTCCGGCACTTTCACCTACGACAGCAATTTTCTTAGGATCTCCATTGATAGCAGCCGCGTTTTTAAGCGTCCATTCATAAGCAGCAAAGGAATCGTTATGTGCCGCCGGAAATTTGTTTTCAGGTGCCAGACGGTAAGCAACAGAAACAACTATTGCACCGGCCTGTTCCGCCAGTCCTTGTGCCGACGCATTGTAAACATCAATGTTTGCAATCACAAATCCGCCGCCGTGGTAGTATACAATAACCGGGAAAGGACCTTTTCCGGCTTTTGGAGTATAAATTCTCAAATGAATATTTCCACCCTTAACCGGAATCTCTTTTCCAGCGGTATCTACCGCCGGTGCCGGTACGGCAATATTGTTTTCTTTGATCAGGCCCATTACCGCATCTGTCGGGGTGTGGTTCTTTCTTGCATCCGCCGCACTGAGGCTTTCGGTTGGCTTATCGCCATAACTTACCAGTTTCTCAATGACAGTCTGCATTTCAGGATGAATGGTCGGACCCCATTCCGGTGCAGGCCCTGCAGGCTTCAGCCCGGCCGGCTTACCGCTCATCGTGTTAGTTTCTGTGGTAGTGGTACTGTCTGTAGTAGTAGTGCTTGTTGAGCTCTGGTTACCACAGGAAGCCAGAAATAAGGCCCCTCCGAGAACCGCCAGTTTCGAAGTATTTAAAATGTTTTTCATAGGTATATGTTTTTTATAGATATACCCCCCAACAATACATTAGCATATAAGTTTAGACACACCCCTTACAGGAATGCTTATCAAAAGCATACGGATGTGTTTATTACAACAAATTTGTTTGAAGAGTCAAAACACTGCAGGCCAAATGGTGTTAATGCACTATCTCAATACCTAATACATTTTTCCATGAAAGACAAAAAAAACAGCAAAAGCCAGGAGAACGCAAAACTCATCCAGTTATCTCCCGATAAAGAGAATGGCGGAGGCGAATTCCTGACCACTAACCAGGGACTAAAAATTAATGATAACCAGAATTCACTGAAAGCAGGTGAGCGGGGTGCAACTTTACTGGAAGACTTTATCCTGCGTGAAAAGATCACTCATTTTGACCATGAGCGGATTCCGGAAAGAATCGTACATGCACGTGGTTCAGGAGCGCACGGTATTTTTGAATTATATGAGCCGCTTCCGGAACTTACCAAAGCGGGTTTTTTAAATGATACCAGCATTAAAACCCCGGTTTTCGTTAGGTTTTCCACCGTTGCAGGCTCCAGAGGATCAACAGATCTGGCCCGTGACGTGCGCGGGTTTGCGGTAAAGTTTTACACGCAGGAAGGCAATTTCGACCTTGTAGGTAACAACATGCCCGTTTTCTTTATTCAGGATGCAATAAAGTTTCCTGATCTGATTCATGCTGTTAAACCTGAACCACACAATGAAATCCCGCAGGCTGCCTCCGCACATGATACCTTCTGGGACTTCATTTCATTGATGCCAGAATCTACACACATGATCATGTGGCTGATGTCTGACAGGGCCATCCCACGCAGCTACCGCATGATGGAAGGCTTTGGCGTGCACACCTTCAGGCTGATCAATGCAGAAGGAAAATCCAGCTTTGTAAAATTCCATTGGAAGCCGCTGCTTGGCCTGCACTCCGTTGCCTGGGACGAAGCCAAAAAGATCTCGGGTAATGATCCCGACTTCCACAGAAGGGACCTCTGGGACGCCATTGATGCCGGCGCGCTTCCTGAATGGGAATTTGGCGTACAGATCGTTTCCGAAGAAGATGAACATAAATTTGATTTTGACATTCTTGATCCTACTAAACTGATACCCGAAGAGCTGGTACCCGTACGCAAAATAGGCAAGATGACGCTGAACAGGAACCCTGATAATTTCTTTGCCGAAACAGAACAGGTGGCCTTCCACGTCGGCCATATTGTGCCCGGGATTGATTTTACCAATGACCCTTTACTTCAGGGACGCCTTTTCTCTTATACAGATACCCAGCTCCTGCGTTTAGGAGGTCCTAATTTCCACGAGATCCCGATCAACAGGCCAGTTGCGGGTGTTCATAACAACCAGCGCGACGGACATATGCGTCAAACCATCAATACCAGCCGCACCAGTTATGAGCCAAACAGCATCTCTGCCAACTACCCTAAACAGGCAACTGTCGCCGAAGGCGGGTTCAGCTCCCATCAGGAAAGAATTGACGCAAGGAAGATCAGGGACCGCAGTGAAAGCTTCTTTGACCATTTCAGCCAGGCCACCCTGTTTTACAACAGTCAGTCGGAACCCGAAAAAAACCACCTTGTAGATGCACTGCGCTTTGAACTGGGAAAGGTAGACCGTGAAGACATCCGCAAAAGGATGGTAGGTATCCTTACCCTGGTAGATGGCGGACTGGCAAAAAAAGTTGCCGATGGCCTGGGGCTTGATGTTCCCAAAGGACCGGAGCTTCCCATTAACCATGGCGTTCCTGCAGATGCCGACCCAAAAAAATACGAATCTAAGATCGTCAAATCATCACTCAAGGCATCAGCCGCTTTAAGTATGGCCAATACGCCTAAGGATTCCATTAAAAGCAGGATCATTGCTATCCTTGCCACAGACGGTGTAAACAGCAAACAGCTTAATGCCTTAAAAAAAGAATTGCAGGCTGCTGGCGCAATGGCAAAAATCGTTGCTACGCATAATGGGCATATTAAAGATGATAAAGGACTTGTTATAAAAGTTGACTTTACCTTCCTGACCTCTGCATCGGTATTATTTGATGCCGTATATGTACCCGGTGGTGCAGCAAGTGCACAGGCAATAGCTGCAGAGGCCGATGCACTGCACTTTGTAACGGAAGCTTTCAAACACTGTAAAGCCATCGGTGCCAGCACTGAAGGTATTACTGTACTGGAAGCATCACTGATCCCCTCAGGCAAAAAAGGAGCAACACCTCCGGGGGTCATTCTTGACGGGCAGCCGGCCGACTTTATTGCCGCCGTGGCGCAGCACCGTTTCTGGGAAAGAGAGAAAAAACCAGACGTACCTGCTTAATATGACCAAAACCCCTCGTACGAACCGTATGAGGGGTTGATTACCAATTACATTTATTTTTTTATGGAAATCCAACCAACGCTTATCAATGCCGCAAGAACAGGCGACACCGCCTATCTCCAATCTCTTCTTACCGAGGGGGTAGATGTAAATATAAACGACGAAAAAGGATATACCCCGCTCATCATTGCCTGTTACAATAACCGACTGGAAGCTGCCAGGCTGCTGATTACTGCAGGGGCTGATGTGAATGCCGCAGACATTGGAGGCAATACCGCACTAATGGGCGTCTGCTTTAAAGGTTATCCCGAAATTGCCCGCCTGCTGATAGAAAGCGGCGCCAACCTCAACCTGCAGCACGGTAATGGCGGAACGGCCCTGATGTTTGCTACAATGTTTGGCAGAAATGAGCTGGTCAGGCTGATGCTCGACTACGGCGCTGACCGTAATATTACCGAATTCAGGGGACTGACGGCTTTGGACCTGGCTATACAGCAGGGAAATAAACAAGCAGTAGAATTGCTTGATACTCAAACATAAATTGCCGCAAAGTGTTAAGCCTTTACATCAACCCATAGAAAACCATGGCACAATTAGAAGTTCAACCAAAAAAATATAAAGGCTGGTTCAGCTGGCTGATCGCGATCGCAGCACTTGGTCTTACCCTGTTTTATTTTCTTAGTGATAAAATCATTTATTAATTTTCCATGGAACGTAAAGAAAATGAGCATGAACTAAAGCTCCTGAAGGAGCTCAGCACCAGTGACTTTGAGATTAAAGACGGCCAGCCTGATATTATTCACTGGAAGGTGCTGAACTCCGCAGGACAAGACCTGGGAATGGTGACGGAACTGCTTTTTGATGAAGAAGAACAGAAAGTACGATACCTCATACTGAACCTCAAAGGCAATATCTGGAATATGGCAGAAAGAGAAGTACTGATTCCTATTGGGGTGGCAGAACTTGACGCGGTCCATGATCAGGTAATCCTTCCTAATATTACCGCGCAACAGATCCTGGTCCTTCCGGAATATACCAAAGGAAAAGCGACCATGTCTGCAGATTCAACGCTCTACGGGCACAAGGATTTTGATGAGTCTAACCTCTACGCAAGAAGGCAGGCTGGAAGTTACGAAGACCACATCCCTTTCCAGGTCATCACCAGGATCTACCAGGAAGAGAATGAAGCGGAAAATGCATTTGTCATGCTGCTTGAAAACGGATTCTCCGAGGCAGACCTTAAGGTTACTCCCTATAACCCGTTAAACAGCGTTACAGACCTCGCAGGCAATACAAATACAGAGTTTATCGGGGACGGATCGAGAGACGAATATATCTTAAGCATCGCTGCTCATTCAGCAGAACAGGCGGCTCTTGCCCATCAGCTGCTCGATCCCGAAGCATAATCTTCTTATACAAATGTTAAATAAATCCGTTGATCAGGATGTGGCAAGGTGTTTGTCTTACACTATATATCAATCTACCAAATGATAAACTTCATGTCAAATCAACTGAATAATAATATGATAAAAAACTCGGACATTAGTGCGCTCGCAGCTAATTTTCGGGAATATATTGCCCGCAATAAAACTGAAGAGGAAAGAGATCAGTTGATTGAGGACCTGACGTCAAGAAACCAGGATCTCAGCCAATTCGCTTATATTACCTCACACAACCTGCGTGCACCCTTGTCGAACCTTATTGGTCTGATAGATATTCTTAATTATGATCTTCTTGACGAATACAATAAAAAAATTGTAGACATGTTCAGGGATTCGGCAGACAAATTAAACGAGACGATCTATGACCTCACGCAGATGCTGAGCCTGAAATCCAACAAAGATATTAAGATCGAAAATATCAGTGTTTCGCGTATTTTTAAAAAAGTATGTAATTCCTTCACCAAACAAATACACACAATGGGGATATACCTACACACCGACTTTCAGTGTGAAATGATCCCCTTTAACAAGAGTTACCTGGAAAGTATCCTAATGAATTTAATGTCTAATTCTGTAAAATACTGTTCAGAAAACCGTCCACTAAGAATAGAAACAACCACAAGGCTCGATGAAGCTGGAAATATCATTCTTACCTTCAAAGATAACGGCATGGGCATAGACCTTCTGAAACATAAAGACCGCATCTTTGGATTGAATGAGCGTTTCCATAACCACGTGAATGGAAGCGGCGTAGGATTGTTTATTACCAAAACCCAGATCACTTCACTGGGCGGCGAAATTTCAGTTAAAAGTGAGGTTGATAAAGGCTCAACGTTCACCGTTACCATAAAAAACATTCAGGTTGTGTAACATCAATATGTGTCAAGACTAAAGCGGTTTAACTTATTCTATTTCATAGTTTTGGATATAAATAACTCATCCATACCCATGAAAAGAAATCTACTTATGATCGCCGCTATACTGGCAGTATTTACCTTGTCAAACTTCAGAGCAAGTGCACAGGTTGCACCCATAACATCAGGAAATGTTCCCCTGAGTATTATTCTGGCAGATGCAGTCACCATTACCCTGGAAGCAGCACCTGCTGTGTCTTTTAGCTACTCCCTGCCTACAGACTACATCGGTCCGCGACTGGTAAATAAACCAACCCACTTTTCGATTTTCAGTAACAGGAACTATACCTTAAGCGTTAAGGCCGATGCCGCTTTTCAAACGCCAACTACTGGTCCTTCAATACCCCTTAGTGCCGTAAATGTAGCCGTAAAAAGCTCATTACCCGCAACAGGAATTACACCTGCTACGGTGGTATTGAGTACACAAGGGGCTGACCTCCTTACCCCTGCACCCGCTACGCTGGGTACCGTATACAGCATTGATTATACCATTCCATCATCCGTACCGCTCCTGGGCGTTACTGCGGGAACCTATACTACAAATGTGATTTACACAGTAACCCAATTGTAGTATTTAAATGAAACTATTATCTATTGTTCTATTCATTATTAGCCTTGCCTTCATACTGCCGTCAGCGGTGAAAGGGCAAGGCTTTTCAATTTCACCTTCGAGGGTATTCTTTACCGGTAATCCTGGAGAAACCGTAACGCAGGACCTTATCTTTGCCAATACCTCCTCAAAAAAGTTATCCTTTGTTACCAAAATGCAGGACTGGGAAAGGGACAGCATTGGAAATAAGGTATATTACGATGGCAATACACAGCCCGGTTCAAATACTAAATGGCTCTCCATCCCGGGTAATGAGATCACAATAGAGTCCGGAGAAACAAAACAGGTGATCCTCACTATGGTAATTCCTCCGGATGCCAATAAACTGAGCCACAG
Organism: Pedobacter hartonius; assembly: GCF_900107535.1. Classification (GTDB taxonomy): domain Bacteria; phylum Bacteroidota; class Bacteroidia; order Sphingobacteriales; family Sphingobacteriaceae; genus Pedobacter; species Pedobacter hartonius. The sequence continues at coordinate 7,478 of NZ_FNRA01000008.1, forward strand.
TATGATCTTCTTCACTCAAAGACAGGAACAGCAGCCCCTGAAACCGGCAAAGGCATCCATTGGCATTAACATCATCATGGAAGTGGGCATTCAGGTTTATTATACTCCGAAAGGATTAAATGCGGGCGATCTGGAATTTAAGGCTTTTGAGGACCGCGGCATTGTCGAAACTGCGGGAGTCAAAAACCGAAGGGTAGCGATCAAGATCCATAACAACGGAGAGGTCAACAAAGATGCATGGGTACGCCTGGAGCTGACCAATAAAGAAACGGGAGAAGAGGTCAAAATTGAGCCCACAACAATTGCCATGCTGCCCGATGCCACGCAATGGGTAACTATTAACCTGCCGGCAACGTTAAAGGGAAAATACCTTGCTATTGCCATGCTTGATGCCGGATCGTTTTACGATTTAAAAGTTGCAGAAAAAGAACTTATATACCGTCCTTAGTGCAGCCCTCTGCATCATTGCAGCTATAAGTGCGCAGGCACAGGTATCAATTACATTACCTGCTGCAAATATTGTTGCACAAAGTCCCTACTCAACTACTGTTACGAATGGCACCACAGGCATCCTGCTACTGGGCGGATCTATATATGTGGCCAACGCTACCGGCGGTTATCCGGCAACTCCGGTAAGCGGCCTTCCAACCTTACCGTTAGCCATACTCACCGTGCAGGCAATTTCTGTTGGCCCCGTAAACTTACTGAACTCCACTTTCGAAGTAACTCCCGATGCAACGAGAAAGAAAATATTTGCAGCGGGAGTATCCGGAGGTGGTACGATATCTTCCACTTACAAGATCATTACCACTGCAACCACCTGGCAGGCAGGAACGTATGAAGCACCACTGCTTTATACCGCAGATGGACTGGGAAACTCTGTTACCCCACCCTCACAGGCAATGAGCCTGATTGTCCCTGCTTTTATATCCACTACCAGCCCTGTCATACCCAATACCACCATCAACGTCAATAACCTCTCTTTTTTCACCAACGGGATCAGTATCAGCTCGCAGGTGGGTTATCATACCACCGTTCCTACCCTGCTAAAGGTTAAAACAGCTGCAGCAAACTTTACCTACACCTCAGTTCCGGCCGGCATGTCAGATCCTTCCACTCCGGTGGGTAAGATGACAGTAGCTTTGACCGGCACCGTAACCGGGCCTACTGTCGCCCTTGCAAGCAGCGATGTTACCCTTAGTCCTGCCGCAGGCATCTCTGTTACGTCCTATACAGCAAACAACAACCTGCCGGTTCCAACTTTCAGCATATCGGCAGCGGATCTGAAAAGTTCATTCGTTAACGCAGGCACCTATGATGCAGCCTTAACCTATACAATAGCTCCCTTTACAGGTACAACACCAGCCAGCATCACAAAAACCAGTAGTATGAGGGTCACAGTGGCAAGTCTCGCCGCCTTCACTGTGCCAACTACAGCCGTCAACCTTAACTTTGGAACCGCTGCAGATTATAAGCTGGGCGTAAACAAAAATGTCCCTGCACAGCTGACGGTCAGCAGCACCCTTCCCTATAATATTACAGTTAGAGCCAATACCGCTGCTTTTACCAACGGAACGAATACCATTCCATTAAATCTGCTCACTATCTCGGGAGTAAATGCAGGCGACAATATTATCCCCATCACACTTTCTACCACGGCGAAGAACCTTGTTAGCGGGGCAAATCCAGTGATTGGCCGTACCTATGACCTGAAATATAGCATTCCAGCAAGTACCGCCCTGCTGAATAAAGCGACCGGCACCTATGCTACCACTATCGTCTTCAGCTATGTAGCTCCCTGAAGGAGGCTCCTTTTAGAAATGGCTGACCGCAACTTTCCTGCGTTCATCCTTATAGAGAAAGGTCAGCATCTGTACCTGCCTGCCTTCCAGCAGCACTTCTTCTTTTCCGTTCTGAATTGAAAAAGGCATCCCCTCCGTATCAATATAAACAGTGTACTTGTTCCTTGGCAGGTAAAAACAAAAAGCCCCCGCATCGTCTGTCAGGGTGTGATGGATACGACCATTGGCATCTATTGCATTTACACGGATGCCGGCCAGCAGTGGCTTCCCGTTCAGGTATTTGCTTGGCAGCAATTTTAAACAGCCATTCAAAGCCTGCGTTTTGACCAGCGGGATATCCAGCTTTTTAGACTTATCCAGGAAAACAACAGTAGGTTCCTCCAGGCTCCAGCCTTTGGTATTGGTTACGTTAACAGCATACTCCTGTTTGTTCATGTCTTTAAACTCAACTCTGCCCCTGCTATTTGTCAGTGCGGCATCACTGTTGATCTTTATCAGCACCCCCGGCAGTACCGGTTCATCAGTCTCCCGTAGTCCGTTACCATTTCGATCTTCATAATAGGTTAGTTCCAGTTTTTTGGTACCTGCATTGGGCTGTTTCCCAAACTGTTTTTCTATGCCAACCCGTAACTGCCTGTTGTTATAGGTGAAATTGGAGCTGATTACTGTCGCATTCAGTACCGGATCATATTGTGCGCCTATTACCCTTTGCTTTGATATGGAATAGACAATATCACTGGTGAGGGCCCAGTTTCCTTTCATATTGTACTTCAATGCAGTAGTGCCGCTGTAATTGTTGCTGTGGCTAAAACCATAATAAGTGTACATGCCGCCGAGCTGCACAGCCAGGCTATTTTTAAAGGCGCTAAAATGCAAATTTGGCCCAAATGAATACAGGTTATAGCTGGTGTCTCCGGTTGACGCCAGAACGTCTGATAAATAATAAGGATTTACCTGCACCAGACCAGTGAAGCCCAGCAAGGGCATTACGTAATTTGTATTCAATTTTATTGAACTGAATGGTGCCGGAGGTTTCCCGGAGGTATTCAGGTATGTATAACCATAATCTGCCGAAAGAGAGAAACTATGTATCGTACTGTTGTACGCCATATTGGCAAGGAACCTGAGCGAACCGGATTTCCAGTCCGAGTAAATCAATGCGCCTTCCTGTAAGACCTGGCGGGTAAGCTGCTGGTTCATGAAATACGGGCTCAAACTAAAGGAAAAACCGCCTATCCTGTGACTGTATCCCAGTTCATACTGATAGATCGCATTTTTGTTTACGCCAAGGCTCAGTGCACTGTTAAAATTATCCTGGTACCTGGCATTCTGCACCTGTATCCTCACGTTTGTGAACAGGTTGTTCGTCTTGTCCAGCTTGCCGACAATACGTAAGTCGGACAGCAGCAGTCCACGCCGCAAACCGGTATAATAGGGGCTATTGTAGGATGTGCTTGTATTGAAATTAAATCTTTCAGTATTTACCGTGTAGTTCATACCTCCGGAAAAACCCTGTCTTGGGGCAGTCCCACCCAGGCGCTGCTCTTCCAGTGAATAACCTGCTTCCAGGCCCAGCACTTTTTCGTCACCGAACCTGAATTCGGATTTAGTGCTTAGCTGGCTGGCATCAAGTCCGGTAAACGGGTCGCTGCTATGGATCATCGTCAGTCTTCTTTCGCCAGCTACATTTTTGAGATCATAGTCCAGCGCAAAGGTTTTAGCACCAGGAATAGAATTATTGAGCTGGTCGAATAAAAGATAATTACTCTGTACGCCAACCAGGGAGAACACCCCGCCGTCGGCCATTTTAATATTGGCTTTCAGTCCGCGGCCTCCCAATTGGAAGTCCACATTCTCATAGATATTACCTGCTTTGAGTCCCCAGCTTTTCGTTTGGTAATCTATGAAAGTATTGTTGATATTGATCCCGCTCAGGCCGGGTTGTTTATACTGGCTTACATTGAGCTTATATTCCAGCACTTTGCTATCACCGAACATAGTTTTTCCATTACTCTGCAGCTGATAAAAATAAGAATTGCTGTTAAAACTTCCATAACGCAGGGCGATGGAGTTGGGAGGGATGCCACCAAAGCCATCATTACCCTGTCCCAGTCTTCTTCCGCTGGTCACATTCAGTATCCTGACCATCTTTACAGCCAGCTGTTCATTATTCACGCTTACGGCTTTAATGGTTACTACAAAGTCGGGAGTAGCCCTGATACCAGATTTGTTCCTTGCTAAAAAAGGCAGTAAACGCTGTTCGCCTGGCTGCAGTGTCTGGGTGGTGGTCTGCCCGGCAAACTCCAGTCCGTCAGGAATTCCTGAAAGCAGCAGCCTGAAGGTTAGCGGTATAAACCCATTGTTTGCACAGCGTACGAGTAGCTGTACCTGGTTGGTCAGCTGGCTGAGGTAGATCTCATCTTCATCTGTACCGAGGGTCAGCCCGCCCACATCACTTAACTGCGTAATAAAACGGGCGCTTTTTTGCACGCTGATGCCAGCCTTTGAGGCCTGCAACTGAAGGGAAAAGACCTGGACGTTAGCGCCGATCACCTGTCTGTCCGCAATATATTTCAATGGAAAAGCCTTCGTTTCGCCTGGCTGCAGAACTAGACTGTCCGGGAGAGAGATCAGACTCCTGATCAATTGTTTCCCTGCAGGATCCTGCTTCAGCACCACCATCTCCTTATAGGGGTTAGTTACCCGCAGTAAATTCGAAAAAGTAGTTCCTCCTTTAATCTCCAGCGTATCCTGTGTAAAAGCGTATTTAACCTGTGCGGAAGCTTTAGGCGCAGTAAACGCGAAGCAAAGAAACAACCAAAGAAGCTTCCAATAGCGGTAAGAATACATTATGCAGGTAGATTTGCTTCAAATGGCTTAAGAGTTGAGTGTCCGGCCAATTATTTATATTGGGCAAGCAGTTCGCCCTTACTGTTTATGTTCAGCTTTTTATAGGTTCTCTTGATATACTGGCGTACAGTATCCAGGGAGATCCCATATTTATAACCGATCAGCTTATAACTCAGCCCATTTTTAAGCCCGTCTACAATCTGGCGTTCCCTTAAGCTCAGGTTACTTTGATAATCCATCGTCTGCTGTACTTGCTGAATAACATTCCTGGAGATCAAGGGACTAAAAACGGAGCCTCCCTTATGGGTAGTGACAATCGTAGAGATCACCTCATTTACACAGGTATCTTTTGTCAGGTATCCCATTGCGCCCGCCTTTACACAGGCAAGAACACTGTGGGGGTCCTGAATATGGCTGTAAACCACCACATTTGTATTCGGAAATTTACGGTAGATCTCCATAATGGACTGAACGCCGTTCTTTTCGATGTCCAGCAACGTTACATTCGGTTCCTGTGAAGGCTGTACCTTTTTGCATTCGTCCATCGAACCCACCTCAAGGGTCACTTTCAAATTGTACTGCTGCTGCTGATCCAGCATAACGCGCATCATACCCCTGCTCTGTTGGTTGCCGTCAATAATTCCTACTTTGATCATACCATGCTCTCCTTTCTTCTTCTTTGCCGTCTGAATAGTTCTGACGATATAAAATAAAGTTAAGCAATACCTCATTCTCCCGTATTATTCATTCCGTTCATTTACGGATCAATAATGAACAGGAAAGATATTCACAGAAAAGGCGTTTATTTTAAGAGGGGAAAGCTTAGATTTTTTCCAGTATCTCCATGAATTTTTCCTTCACCAGGGGCTTAATGATAAATTCAGCAACCAGAGGAATACTTTTTGAACGTTCCATCTCATGGGGAGAAATTGAGGAGGAAACGATATACAATTCATTTTCCTTGGCGAAAGAAGGAGCCAGTTCCTCGTATTCCTTCAGGAATTCCCATCCGTCCATTACCGGCATATTCAGGTCCAGGAAGATAATGTCAGGCAGAAGTGCGGGCTGGTCCTGGATCTTTTTTAAATGGGTAATCGCTTTTAAGCCATCAGAGAAAACCTCGACATCAACATCTTTCCTTACCCTTAAGATCGTCTTTGTGGTAAGAAACACATAAATGTCGTCATCATCAATGAGATAAACTTTCTTCATTACCAGTTCATATTTTGATTCACAAATTCTACAGAAAAAATACATCCCTGATCCGGCAGGCTTTCTACCCAGATCTTCCCACCCATGGCCTCAACCTGCGTTTTGGTCATAAACAGGCCTAATCCTTTGGCATCAGGGTGGCGGTGGAATACTTTCCCGATTTTAAAAATGTTGTCTTTATGTTTTGACAAGTCGATACCTAATCCGTTATCCCGTACTGTAAGCACAACATTGCCCGCTTTTATTTTAGAAGACAGGTTAACCGACAATTGCCTGTCGGGGCTCTGGTATTTAATGGCGTTGCTGATTAAGTTATAGAAGATGCTGGCGAGGTATTTATGGGGGTATAGGATTGCGGGTGCCTCTTCAAAATCAACAGAGATCTTTGCCTGGGTTTTTTTGATCTCTCTGAACAATCCGTCCAGCGCTTCCTGCAAACAGGCTGCCAGGTTCAGGTTATCGGATTTAACGTTATTATCCTGCCTGATCTGTATAGATTCCACCAGTTCATTGAAGGTACTTTTCAGGCTCTCAATTACGGGTTCCAGTTTCGAGACCAGTAATTTCTGTTCTGCTATGTCTTCAGATTCCTTGATGAACTCTGTCAGCATGGCCATGTTGATCAGGGGGCCTCTCAGGTTATGTGATACCACATTACAAAAGTCTATCAGCTGCGTATTCTGGATAGCCAGCCGTTCCATGATCTGGCTTTGTTTCTCCTCGAGCGATTTCCGTTCACTGATATCTACTCCAAACCCAATGACCATAATGAAATTTCCCTGCTCATCATGCATAGGGAACATCCTGCGCAGGAAAGTGATCACCTTGCCATCGGGGCTGGTCTGGCTTTCTTCCCAGCCAAGGGCCTTTCCTGTTTTCTTTACTTCCAGGAATTTAGCACGCCTGCCCTCCGCGATCTTAGGGTCGCGGTTCCTGTAAGTACCATATTCAAAATCATCTTTTCCGATAATATACTTCCGGTATTCTTCATTCTTGATCGCTCCCGGGTTGACAAAAAGATATTTGTGATCGGCATCAAAAACCACGATGTCGGTAGGGATATTATTGAGAATGCTTTCGTAAAATTCCTTGATACTTTTATTGATCACCGGCATCCTCATCTGCAGAAGTCTAACTACCTGCTCTGCCAGCAATGCAAGCCCCTCGTTCTGTTCAGGTGTCAGGGTAGTGGTTTTATAACCCGCAACGCTCAAATGCCCTATGACCAGGGTCTTATTCACCACTATCGGAACGGCAATAAAAAAGGGGTATTTCTCCGCTGCTGAATTATTTCTTGGAGTTTGCACACACTCAACGCCCAGCCTGGCTTTGTACCAGATCCTTTCTTTATCTACAAAAGTAAGCGTAGAAACGGGTGCATGCGATATGATAGAGGCAAGTTTAACGATATGATCAAACTCTTGTTCTATACCGGTATCCAAAATTTCCAACACATAAAGCGCGTCTATTCTATCGGCTTCATTATCTAGTGATGGGGCATTAATCATAAGCGGGATCAGTCACAATTCTAAGATACAAAGCTAGTTATAAGATTAGTTCTTTTCTTTAAAAAGAAAACCATTTCATTATCATCAACTAAGGTATAATTTTTTTTCCACATTTAAAACTTCATCATCCTTAACAACAATGCTTTTCAGGCATTAATTGCCAAATATGTAAATAAACTAAATTGTTTTTGCACGTACTCATAAATTATTTGGTGAATGTCAAAATGATTGAATATTTTAGTATATTAAAAGGTTAGGGGACAAAACTTTAGGGTGATTTACATTACAATTCTGAACGTATGACAGCGCATGCAGAAATCAACAGAGAATTCCTGACCATTGTAGAAAAAAGTCGGGAACTGGTGCTATTCATCAGTACAAACGGCAGTATAAATTATGCCAGTCCGGCCGCCGGAACATTACTCGGATTTGAAGAAATTGAATTCAGGCAGATGAACGTCAGAGACCTTGTTCATCCGGATGATCTCTGTCATTTGAAAGCCCGGTTATGCCGCATACTGGCAGATCCCGCAAAGGCAATCAGCGTACAGCTCAGGAGTGTCAGTTCCCAGGGCAAATTCCATTGGATTGAGGGGCTGGCAACCAATATGCTCAATGAGAAAGGTTTTAATTCCATAGTGGTGAAATTTCAGGACATCACGTCACGCATTCTGTCAGAAGAAGAAAGCAAAGCCGCACTCCTGGAACTCAGCAGGAAAAACCAGGAGCTGAACCAGTTCATCTATATTATTTCTCATAACCTGAGGACTCCCCTGTCAAACCTGATCGGGTTAATCAACATTCTGGAGTCAGATCTGCTGGACGAATACAACAAAGGCATAGTCGGTCTCTTCAAAAGCTCTACCGAACGTTTAAATGAAACCGTATTTGATCTCGGCCATATGCTCAGTCTGAAAGAAGGGGCGGTAAAAGTGACTTGTGTTGATGTGAAGGAAGTATTTGAAAAAGTATGCTGTTCCTTTCATGAGCAGATCCTGAGGTCGGGCGTTACGTTATACACCAGTTTCAGCTGTTCACATCTATTCTTTAACAAGAGTTATCTCGAAAGCATCCTGATGAATTTCTTATCAAATTCGATTAAATACCGGGATTATAACCGGCCGCTGGAGATCCATCTCTCGGTATATAAAGACGAGCAGCAGCACTGCATGCTCACCTTTTCAGATAACGGTACGGGGATAGATCTCGACACCAATGAACATGAGCTTTTCGGGCTCCATAAACGCTTTCACAATCATATCACAGGTAACGGTGTAGGCCTCTATATTACCAAATCACAGGTCACTTCCTTAGGAGGAACAATTGAAGTAAGCAGCAAGGTAAACGAGGGAACTATCTTCAGCATCCGTTTCGGATCATCCACTAGCCGGGCAGACCAGAACCATCTGCCTGTCCCACAATAGCCTTAATGGCCACATTCAGTTTTTGTGAAGAGTCTTTCAGGAAGGTCAGCGTTTCCTGAGTATCTTCACCGGGATATTTGATGAGGAACTCTGTCAGGCTCATGATGTTCGCCAGAGGTGCCCTTACCATATGGCTCTGTATCCAGGCAATTTCTTTCAGGTCCTTATTCTGGCGCTCAATTTCTTTGATATAATTAATCCGTTCAGACACATCTGTAGCCAGCACAAGCCTGGCTTCACGTTCTTCAAACCGGATCACATTGGTTTCAATTTCTACGGGGAAGGCATCATGGTCCTTGTTGATATGGATCAGCACGCCAGAATAGTCGCGGCTTCTGATCATACTGTTTAAATCCAGCAGCTTGCTGGTTTCCGTTTGCGGACGGATGTCATTGATGTTCATCTGCAGGAACTCCTCCTTGTTATATCCGTACTTGGCAATTGCAGCTTCATTCACATGCAGGAAACGACCGTTCTCCATGTCAAACACATACATGGGCACCGGGTTCGCCTCAAAGGTTGTACGATAATATTTTTCTGACGCATCCAGCTTCGAAACTAATGTGGCCTCCTTCTGTATCGTCAGCTCAAGGCCGCTTAATACTTTACTTACTAGCATCACGCTGATCAGGCTGACGAAGATCAGGTTCCCGGAGTAAGAAGCCCACAACGGCAGGTCGTAACTGTCCAGTAAAGGGCTGTCAAATAACTTGTACTGTATCACTGCCCCAAAACCGGCACAGATCAGCACATTCAAGCCAACAAGATAATAAGCCACCGGGCGCGGGAAGATCATTGCGCAAAATATGGTGATGATGATCAGGTATAATACCCCAGGCCCTTCTGATCCCAGCAAAGCGATATAAATGATCGCCAGCACATAGAGAAGGAATAATGCCAGTATTTTACGGGTCTGAATCATGATTTTTTTATTGAAGATAATATAAAGCAATGCAAAACCAAACACGATGTTAAACCATTGTACTGTAGTACTACCAGCAAAAATACCGAAACTCGTGGATGAAACAAATGCTATGATACTAACGACCAAAGCATAGCTTATCATATTAGTGAACATCTTTTTTCTCCAAAAAACATGTTCTTCTTCAGATGGATCTGCCTTCCTGAGGATAGCCCTTTCTATAAGGCTTTTAGCTTTCCACCAATAAACTTTTAAAGAAAACATAAATATTAAAACACAACATTAAAACAGTGAACACTTGCAATTTCCAATTCCTGAAGTCCCATTTTTACATGCTTGTTCATTATCATAGGTTTTATATTGATTTGTTTATATTTAGCAAAAGTTACTCCAAGTTTATACCATGAGCACATCTCCGGGACCAAAGGACCTGTTTTCAAGCGATGCCACGTTCGACAGCCTCTATTCCCTGAGGGCGCGGCAGCTGTCATTAATGCACTGGACACCGCTGAATATTGCAAAAAAGGCCGCAGAGTATCTCACAGCAGGCTCAGGGACTGCTATTTTGGATATCGGAAGCGGAGTTGGCAAATTTTGCCTTGTGGCTGCACATTATTTTCCGGCTCATTTTTTTTATGGTGTTGAGCAGCGGAAAGCATTAATAGACGAGGCAATTATTGCCCAAAATGCAACATCCATGTGTAATGTAAAATTCATTCATGCCAATTTTACCGAGCTGGATATGGACCAGTATGACCACTTTTATTTTTACAATTCCTTCAGTGAGAACATTGTACACTATAAACCTATTGACAACCTGATCCAGACCTCAGCAGAGATCTATGATGAGTACCTGTCTCAATTTTATGAGCTGCTTGAAAACAAACCTGCGGGCACGCGGCTGGCAACTTTTCACTGTTCCGATGGGGATGTACCCCCAGCCTATAAACGTTCAGGATATACAACCGGAGAGCCCCTCAGCCTCTGGATAAAACAATAACGTCATAAATTTCGAAACCTATACATCCATATTCACTTCGGGTACGTAATATACTTTACCAGATTTAAACCGAAATGAAAATGATTGAAATTGAAGTGATGTGCCAGCATTATATCGGCACGTTACAGATTGAACCCATCTATGATGATCACTCGCTGTTTTCGGTATACCTCAAACATGAATTTCTCGGATACATCCAACCCGTAAAAGGCCAGGACCTGGTACGGTGGTATTCTCATGAAATTACAGATAAGGAACTGGTCAGCCAGGTTGGGGAATGGGCGGAGTATCATTTCCCCTTAACAGAAAAAAGCTTTAAACCTATTTACAACTTTAAGTTTTTTGTGCAGTTTATGACAGGGCTGCTCGCAATGGTCATTCGCTGGGGATCGTCCGGGGGGTAAAAATAACAGCAGCAATTTGAATGCTGTATGCCGCTGAAGCGCGGCAGAAGGCATTCAAATTGCTGCTGTTATTTTTAAAATCAAGAGATCTTTACTCATTAATACGGGAAGATATTCTAGTTTATGCCCAGAGGTCTTCAGGGTAGGTACCGGCGTCAATCAGCTTTTGTAATTGAGCTTTTACTACTGGTGCATCTTCTTTGAAGGTAACACCAAACCAGACAGCCTCGGTAGGGATCATTTTCACTACGCCTTCACCAGATTTGATCAGGATATCTGCCACTTCGGGAATCAGAAACTCTGCTTTCAGTTCCGTGCTGTTCGCATCCCGGAACTTATAGTATTCCGCTTCGGACCAGTTTACAAAATCGGGTGTGAAACAAAAGAAGTTCATACTTACCTTGGTATCCAGAGGAAGTTCTATATCCGTTCCAGCTTCAGGAGTGAAGGCTTTACCGTCTTTTTTATAGATTTCCTTGCGTTCAGTGATACTTACTATATTTTGCAGCGGATCAACATTGATCTCACCCCTTGTTACAGATCCGTTATCACTCAGTGTATTTTTCAGCTCGTAGCCGATACACGCATATTTTCCTTTTTCAATGCCATCCACAAGGAAGTCATAAGCCCGTTTGAAGGCATCAAAACCATAAAAATCGTCAGCATTGATTACCGCAAAAGGGGCATCCAATACATCCTTACAGCAAAGAAGTGCATGCATGGTACCGAACGGTTTGGTTCTGCCTGCGGGGATCTCACGCCCTCCGCTAAAGCTCTCTAAAGATTGATAAACGTAATCAGTAGCAATCTTTCCCGCCAGTTTAGGCTCAATAACCGATTTAAAAGATTCAGCAAATTCTTCACGAATAATAAAAATCACCTTACCGAAACCCGCTTTAATAGCATCATAGATAGAATATTCCATGATTGTCTCGCCGGAAGGGCCAAAAGATTCAGTTTGTTTGTTTCCACCATAACGGCTGGCCATTCCAGCCGCCAGAATTACTAAAGAAGGTTTGATTTCAGACATATTTGTATTAAGTATATATTTATCAGTGATGATAAAGCGTGTTATAGTTTATCCTTATCAGATGTTAACATTCAGGTCTTAAAAATACTAAACAGGAATTAATTCACACCACAAGTCCGTATGTATATTAACACTGATGCACTCCTAAGGGTTGTATAAATATTCCATGAGGTTTTTTGAGTTTAATATGCATTTTCCTCTCCGCGGAAAACATTGATCACCGTCAAAAATATAATTCTCACATCCAGCATACTGCTCCAGTGTTCAAGGTACCAGATATCGCATTCTACCCTTTTTTCCATTGCAGAGTCATCCTTGGTTTCGCCACGAAAACCGTTAACCTGTGCCCATCCGGTAATTCCGGGTTTGACAAACTGCCTGACCATATATTGCCCTATAACTTTCTTGTATTCTTCCGTATGACGCAACATATGCGGCCTCGGCCCCACTACACTCATATTTCCAATAAAAACATTAAAGAACTGTGGCATTTCGTCCAGGCTGCTCTTGCGCAGGAACCTGCCTATAGGCGTGATGCGGTCATCTCCTTTAGTCGCCTGTTTTTTATCGCTGTCAGTATTCATGCGCATGCTCCTGAACTTATAACACCAGAAAGGTTCATCGTTGATTCCGCTTCGCTGCTGTTTGAACAACACTGGTCCCTTACTCTGCAGCTTAATCAACAATCCGATCAGCGGATAAAGCCAGCTCAGCACAAATATGATTACAAATGCACTGAACACCATATCAAATGCCCGCTTCTTGAAACGGTTGCCCATACTTTCCAGAGGCTCATGCCTCAGTGTGATAATAGGGAATTCGCCGCCCATATAACTGATGGTATAGGGCGCAGCCAGGGCACCCGCCAGATCCGGAATAAACTTCAGCCGCAACAGTTGTTTATCGGCCTCCAATACCAGGGGGCCTATTTCACGCATTCTTGAAGGTGCAACGGAAACATACAGGTCTTGTACTCCATACACGGCAGCCTGTTGGAGCCTGGCAGAAGCTTCAGCAGAGATCCGTCCGTTTCCATCACCATAAATACTTGCGTCATCCCCTACAAATCCGTAAAAATCTACATTCCTTTGTTTTTGCAGATAGGCAGCAACCCTTAATCCGGTGTCGTTATCGCCCATCACCGCAACCTTCCGTGTAGAATTAAACTTGCTGATTAATACATGCTGAATGTAGGTTCCGATAAATCGGTTTATCATAAAGCCAATACAAAGACAGACATAAAATGAGGTCAGAAAATGTCTCGAAAATTCAAAATCTTTAGCAAACAGCAGATAGATGGAAAATATGACAAAATGCAGCAGCAGGCTTTTTATTGTCCCCCTGTAGATCCTTTCGATCTTCCTGGCATTGTATTCTGAGTATAAATTAAATACCGCAGTGTTTAGAAACCAGAGCAGGTTACATACCACCAGATAATGCTTTTGAAGTTCATCACTTACGCCTTTTCCCATGTAACCCGTAAAATAATAGGCAAGGACGTAAATTAAATTTAGCATTAAAATATCAGTAACCGGCAGAATGTATCTCAGTAAATAAAGGTAACGGGTTTGAATTGACATACTGGAACTTTAAATTATGCTATTAGTACACCTTCATGTAACAACAATTATACCAACTGAAGTCTATAAAGTTTAACCAAAAAAAATTATTCAGTTAATTACTGCCAATATACAAAAATTGAAAGATTTAAATAAGAAAAGGAGTAATTTGTTATTTAATAAACTTTAGATTAATAATAGTACCAGGAAAAATCACCAAATGAGAAACAAAAAGCTATCTAAACGTACATTAGGACGGAAACCGCTAAAAATCAATCCACAACACAAAATTAACACCAGAAAACTGATTTATTTGATAAAAAAATAGGGTTTTAACGGTTTTAATCCAATTGATGTCTATTATAATGTAATAAGTGACTAGTTTTAAAAACACCATAACACCTAAAAGCTCTAAATTAATGGGCATTTTTGCTGCCAACAACAAGGTGCCAGGCGGTAAGGAACAGAATTTTCAAATCAAGAAACATTGACCAGTTTTCCAGGTACCAGATATCTGCTTCGACCCTCTCCTGCATTGCTTTATGTTCGAAAGTCTCCCCTCGAAGCCCCCTGATCTGGGCCCATCCGGTAACTCCCGGCAAGACGAAATGACGAACCATAAACTGGTCGATCAGCTCAGCGTAAGCAGCCGTATGCTTCAGCATATGTGGTCTCGGTCCGACTACAGACATTTCCCCAATGAGAACATTGAAAAACTGGGGAAGCTCATCAATGCTGTTTCTTCTCATAAAAGTACCTATTTTTGTGATCCGGTGATCATTTTTAGTAGCCTGTCTGGAATCAGCTTCATCGTTTAGCAACATGCTTCTGAACTTAATGCAATAAAAAGGTTCATTATTCTTTCCGGATCTCAACTGTCTGAAAAAGACAGGCCCTTTTGAACTCAATTTAATCAAGCAGGCGATCACCGGAAAAATCCAGATAAAAAGAAATATAATTACAAATAAAGAAATTGTTATGTCGAAGGCTCTCTTTAATACTTGATTTATTTTAATCTCTAATGGTTCAGTTCTTGGACTTAAAACAGGCAGATAGCCGAACCATTGCACATTGACATTTTTTCTAAAATAGTCCTTCACATCCGGCACCATTTTAAAACGGATCATCTCCTGTTCAGCCTGCCGCATCAGGATCTTAATTTTCCCCAGTGCACTATCCGGGAGTGCACAAAAGATCTCCCTGATGTTATTTTCCTTTGCATAAGCAATGCTATTTTCAAGGCTCCCAAGTATATTTACTTCCTGCTGTCCCCTCAGTAACCTATCATCAAAAAAACCAATTACTCTATAACCGAGCAGGCTATTCGCATCTATGTATGCCTTCAGTTCAGTACCCAGCAGGCCCGCCCCCAAAATCACAACAGGTTTATGAGCTATCCACCGGGTTCCTGATGACCTCCTCCATAAAAGAAATCCGATCTTGCCCAACAGCAGGAGCACACCAAACAATAGAAATGGAATGGCAACCGCAGGGCTATACCATTGAAAATCGGCCACTATTGTTTTAAATATACCAATAATAAGCCCGAACAATGCCAGCGAACTCAGTGCCGCTTTGATGGTTGGTATAGCATCTTTGACAAAGAGATCGCGGTATAACTTTGTCAACTGTGTCACATTGAACCACACAAAATTAGCCAGTAAAAAATGGAGTAAGCCGGTGTGGAGTTTTTCAAAGTGATCAGACGATCTGCTGATCAGAATGTATGCCAGTCCGGCAGCATTAAGCATCACCATATCCAGGGATATGCTTATTATTTTAACATATGCGCCGTATTTGTAAGTCATCTGGTTAGAATCTTCACAAACATACAATAATTACGCTAAACCCTGCGCTCAAACAACAAGTAGAGATTTACTGTCTTAAATGCCATTCAACACCAACCATCGAACCGATGTTGGTAGAAAGATCACCGAAGTCGTAAGCTACCGTACCTTTCAGCGACAACTGGGTTTTCGGAACATTCCAGCTTACTTCCTGCAGGGTGTACCACTGCACTTTGAAAGGGCTGAAAGCACCGATCCTGAAATCACCATAATTTTTGGTATAGGTGACCAGTGTTTTTGTACTGATATCATCGCTTAAAGCGAATATCGCACCCACATGACCACCGAGCACCCGATTATTTACAATATTATTCAGTGCATAAATCGTGTTTGCCGGAGCATTCCAGTCAAAGGGTACGTATTGACCTGGAAAATACTTATTGGCCCTCCAGCGGTTTGCAAACAGCGGTGTTCCCACTATCCTGTCGTTATATTCCCAGCCGGTCCTGTAATTCCCGTTATTATAATAGCTTTCTCTATACTGAATGCCATAAAAATCATTACTCTGCGTGGTGTGCAGAAATTCAAAAGTAAGTTTCTTCAGGATGCTTCCCTCCCGCTTATTGGTAATATTCAGGCTGAGCAGGCGGTCAACATTTCTGACATCAATACCCTGCCCGCTATCAAAGGGGGTTTGGTTGTTCAGCTGGAACCTGAAATTCTCGTCTTCCCATTCGGCGCCGTACTCTATAATTCCACGCTGGTCGCCCGGCCTGTTCGGCGCCCTGTTATTTGCTACACTGCCGTCATTCACCTCAATACCGGTAACCACATTCCACCATCCTCCCAGGGATCTGTCCGTAGTCACGAAGCCCTCTTTCGAACCTCCCCATACTGCATAGTGCTGAATGCCGCCGTAAAATTTCAGCTTATGCTTTCCCAGCCTCACATACAGGTTCTTTTCATGGAGGAAGGCATGTTTCAGAAACTGGTCTTCACCCATCCAGCCATGACTAAACATCCCCTTAAACTGAAACCATCCATTTGTTAAAGGCACATTAGTATATTCTATCGCTAAGTTCAGCTTAGTGATCGGCAATGCATTTCCACTCACTCCTAATGATCCGGATGACAGGTCATGGTCTACTTCGCCGATAATCTGTTCAAACCTTCCGCCTGTAAATGTCAGGTTCTTATACCTGACCCTTCCATAGGCTTCCTTGATCAGGTTCTTATTGAAATGGTCATTGTTATAAACATCTGCGCCGTAGCTGATATACAACCCTTTATCATTTTCATCGTATATAGAAACCGGCGCACCTATTCGATGTGAGTTCGTCACCTTAACATGAGTAGAAAAATCATATTTCTGATCTGTGAATACTCCAAAACGGTTACTGACCAGCCAGAGGGGCTGATAATCCTTTGAGGCAACACTTACATTAGTTCCGGCCTGTACCTGCAAAGAATCCAAAAACTGGGCATCTGCTTCTATCCTAAACAACAGTAATAATAAGGCAATTATCAATAAATTCTTCATACGTAGCTTTTAAGTTATCAATTCTTATTTGAGAGCTGAGTTACAAAATTTAGCATATCAGGAAGGATATTACGCTTATCAAGATATTTTTCTGCGTACTTCCTGGCATTCTTTCTGCAAGGTTCGTGGTCATTTTCCACTATGTTTATGATGGCTGCCCCCAACAGGTCTTCGCGTTCTGCTTCAACGATCACACCCATTCCATGCTCCGTGATCACATCATGGAGTGTTGTTCCCGGGTTGGCGGTCACCAGCGCTAATCCACCCACCGCAAGAATGGTGGTCAGCTTTGAAGGCATTACCAGGTCACTGGCATTGGCCTTTTGCAAAACGAGGTGGATATCAGCCATATTCAGGAATTCATTAAACACATCAAAACCCTGCAGTGGTAAAAATTCCAGGTTAGGCAGTTGCTTTTCCGTTGTCATCCTGATGAGTTCCTGCTTATACGGACCTGTACCGCAGATCACAAATTGTATATTTTCATACGCTTTCAGATTTTCAGCAATTCTGATTAAGCTATCCAGACCTTGTTTTTCCCCTATGCTTCCGGAATACAGGACCACATAGTCGTCCCTTTTAAAGCCCCATTTGGTTTTCAGCCCATTCCGGTCCGGTAAAGGATAAAATGTTTCAGTATCCACCCAGTTAGGAAAGAACGTAATTCTTTTGGGAATCTTATTTCCAACCCGTTTCATCATTCCTTCAGATATGGTACTGATAAAGTCCATTTTTCTGAGAATGAAATATTCGATGGAAAACAACATGTCGAACATCCATTTATACCGCAGCATCTTCAATTCTTTTGCAGCCTCAATCTGCAGGTCCTGTACGTGGTACAGGATACGGCCACCCTTGAAAAATCTGTAGAAGAGGGCAAGAATAGCCAAATGGAAAGGTGGCGCAATGGCAATGATCAGATCCTGTTTGGGTTTAAACAACATTTTCAGCACTGCAAAGCCTGCGGAAACAAAAAATACTGATTCATGTATCAGCCGCTTTAATCCGGATGGTTTAGATGGGATATAGAGCGGACAGCGATAGATCTTCAAATTTCCGTCGAACATGGTTTCATTTATATACCAGTTCCCTTTATACGGCTCCTGTACTTTCCAGTTCGGATAATAGGGAAAGCCGGTGATCATGGTCGTTTCATGGCCCTGCTCTGCCATCCAGGAAACCATCTCCCCGGTATACTTACCGATGCCCGTCAGTTCTGGTAAGCAGTTGATTCCTAAAACTAATATCCTTTTTTTCATGACCATCTTTGTTTGATATAAACTGCGGGATTACCTTTATATATTCCGTTGGACGCCAGGTTACCGGTCACCACAGACCCTGCGGTAACCACGGTATCTGTACCTATCGTCACCCCTGGTGACACAAATACCGAAGCACCTACCCAGGCACCGTCCATCAGCGTGATCGGCCCGTTGCGATAGGGCATTTCCGGTACTCTGAAATCATGATTTCCACCGCATAAAAATGCCCTTTGCGAGATGCATACATCGTTACCAACCCGCAGCGGTTCGAAATTCAGCAGAAAGGCCTCTTCGCCGATCCATACATCATTTCCGAGGATCAGTTTCCATGGAAAATGGATATTCACCCGGGGTTTAATATTTACGCCTGTGCCTACTTTTGCGCCAAACAAACGCAGCAAACCACATTTCAGCGCATTAGGATAAGGAAGAGCCGATAAAAAGAAGACGGTCTTTATCAGATACCAGCTGATCTCCTTTAACTTACCTGCACCCCTGTCCAGCCCTATGGAGGAATTAAACCCTCCCAGGTTTACTTTAGATTTATGTATTTCGCCAACCATATTACGCTTCGGTATCCTTCTTTAATTTTTCTTCTTCAATTATTCTCAATGCCAATATGATCTCCACCATGGTACGCTGTAAGGTATAGTGCCATCCCCGCCATCCGTTAAAAATCAGTCCTTTCACAAACAGGGAATAAAAAAATACGATAAAAGGTGCAAAAATCTTGGTTTTCCTGATCTTCGAGCTCATTGGCAGTGGCTCGCCGGAGCTATTCACTAATTTATTGCATTCCTTGATCGCATAGCCGTCCTGGTTACTCAGCCATCTGCTCAGGGATTTACGGTCGTCATGAAGAATAACCGCCGCATACATCCCGGTAGTGCCATTAATTTTCAGGCGCTGTGTATGGCCGTCATCATAGTAATGGCATTCAGCCTTTCTAAATAAGACCGGTCTTGGAGTGGTATTGTCTTTCAGCAGCGGTTTTCCAAAAACCAGGAATTTGAAGTTCGTTTCATAGGCTGTATCTTTTCCCGATGCCACATATTTTTTTGTCTCCTCAATAAAATCATCCGGAAGCACATAATCTGCATCGAGGCTCAGGATCCATTCACTTTGCAGCAGGGAAAGGCCAAAGTTCCATTGTTGTCCATGTGTATCAAACGGGCGCTGTACCACAACGGTATTTGGATAGGCCGCAGCAATTTCTAAGGTAGCATCCGTGCTAAAGCTGTCCAGGATCACTACCTTTTCCAGCCAGGTAAGCTTATCCAGCACCCTTTTTAAATTGGGTTCCTCGTTCTTTGTTAAGATTAAAGCCTGGAGTAGAGTTGAGTTGAGTGTATCCATTACATTTATATTATTTACCGCTGTTATTTGTATCAATGATTTTTTGGTATTGTGTAGTGTAGTTCATGACCAGTTTCTTTTCCGAGAAAGTCTCCTCGATCACTGATCTTCCGTTTTTCCTGATCCAGTCCAGGCGATCACGGTCGGCATGGGCAATGGTAAGCGTTTCCACCACATTATCCACATCCAGTGAAGAGACCCAGCCCACATAGTTATCATTTACAAATGTGGAAAGTGCCACTTCCTTCGAAATCAATACCGGGGTGCCCATATGCAGCGATTCGACTACTACATTGGCAAAGTTTTCATTCAGAGAGACCAGTACAAAGAGATCGGCATTCATCAGCGCTTTGAACTTTGCATCCCGGTCAAGCCAGCCCAACCATTCTACCTGATCGCCGATCTTTAGTTTGACCGACAAATCTTTTAATTTTTCTGTGTATTCTATATCCCCTGAACCGGCTATTTTTAAAACCACCGGAAAGGACAGTTTGCTAATTGCATTCAGCAAAATTTCTATTCCTTTTTTAGGATGCACCCTGGACATAAAAATCAGGGTAAAAATCTCATTTTCAGTTTTTACGATCGGCAGGTCAGGTAGGGTTACGTTATTCGGTGCTATAAAACCTTTGCAGCTGCCGAGCACACTTATAAATTCATCATACTCCACCTGTGCAGTGGCATGCAGCCATGATTTAGACAGCGCCCATTTTCCAACGGTCTTGTGAATAATGTTTTTCATCGTTGAATGGCCTGAAGTAAGCACATAAGGGCTTAACATTCCCCTTGGCGAGATCACTACTTTCACGCCCCTGATCAGACAGATACAGGTTGCAATGATCACCAGGATGCTCCACCAGGACTGTACATTTACGATATCATAACTTTTAACATTTTTCCACAAGTGCAGCCACAAGGCCGGTGAAATATGTGTAGGGTCCTTTGTTACCCGGTTAAAATAAATGACGTTTACGCCATCCACATCGATAACTTTCCCTGCTTCTACCGGCAGCTCATCTTCCCCGTTCGCGGTTGTTGTAAACACATCTACGCGGTTCCCTGCCGCGGCAAGGCCTTCACATAATTTAGACACGGACTCGATTGGTCCGCCATAAATATATGCAGGTTTATAAGAGGGCACGATATGCAGTATCTTCATATTAATTCTTCAACACTTGTTTATAAATACTTTCGATGCTGTCCAACGCATCTTCGAGTTTAAATCTCCGGACATTTGCCAGTCCTTTGTTCACCGCATTTTCCCTTCCGGCTTCATCCAGCGTTACTGCGGTATTTAATACCACTGCAGCCTCATCAGTCCACTTTTCCTGTAAAGTCTCCGCTGAGGGCCTGCGGCCGATCAGGAATGCGGCATCACCAGCTACTTCCAGCATTGGCGCTTCATCCGTAGTAAGCACCAGGGCTCCCGAAGCCATCGCCTCAGCAATCGGCCATCCAAAACCTTCAGCAATAGAGGGGAACAGAAAAACAGTCGCCCCGGCATAAGCTGCAGAAACAGTCTGATCGTCAATACCCGACAGGAAATGGATATCATTTTTAAAAGGCGACAGTTCATATTTTTGCGCCAGTGCAGCCGATGGCTTTTGTCCGATCAGTAAGAGCGAAAGCGCAGTGCCATACAGCTTTCTCCATTTATCATAGATGGCAATTACGCCTACCCTGTTTTTATACCATTGGTTCCCTCCGATATGCAGGATATAACCATTGGCAAGATCCAGGTTCAGCTTCTTAGTCAGCATTGCCCTTACATCAGTTACTACTCCTGGTTTAAACGAAGGGTTCAGCCCGTTGTATACCATTTCAGAAAGCCGTGGTTTGCCGGGAAGAAACTTTTCCAGATCCGCACGTGTCTTTTCAGAAACGGAGATAAAATTCTGTCCTTTCGAATAGCCCTTCCTGATAAAGGCCTGGTACTTCTGCCCGCTGGCGGATGTAATGTTCTCAGGAATTTCCCCGAGTGCCGATCGCTGTGCAAGAAAGTCATGGCAATGGATCACATGCGGACGGTCTGCAATCAGCGGTACATAAGGGCCCAAAGCATGGTCTGCCACCACATAAAGCACATCATTTCCCTTATCCTTCAGCTTACGTTTTACAGTTTGCGGAAAGACGAGGTACTGATCCATATAACCAAACCACTTTTTCAGTTTTTTTACCGGGATATTTGAAAATAATGCTTCCGGGCTCCATATTTCTACCTCATGCCCGCGGCGCTGCATTCCTTCTGCCAGCATACTGACAAAACGGGGCATGCTCTGGGAGCCTAAAAAAGAAGGATGCGCAAAAAACACTATTTTCATGATAATTTCATTTGTACTGTACGCGTTCTGTCATTTATTTTCTCATCGTCCGCTTCCGTAACCTTGTTTTTAGCTATGGCAACATCGTTCCTCATCGCGGCAAACAGCAAACCTGTAATTAAAATACTAAAGCCCAAGGAGGTAGGCTGAGACCATTGTCCCTGCGGAATCAGCAGGAAGCCAAAACTCATCAGCATCCAGGGAAGTATATCGCCCTGTCCGAGACGTTTAAAAGCAAGAAAAAAGATTTTGAAGGTCAGCCCTACCCTTATAAAAATGAGTGTCATCCCTAATGCTACCCCAAGCTCTCCAACAAGCCGCCCCCATTCGCCTTCCGAAATCAGGTAGGTAACTTTTCCCGTCAGCAGCTTACTACCTACACTTGTTCCCATTCCTATTCCATATCCCAGAAAGGGTTCTTCATCGGAATGTTTCAGGGCCCCGACCAACCCGCTTAAACCCCTTTCGGCAACTGAATTCACCAGCGTTCCTTCCGATTGACTTGCATTATCAAAGCGGGTAGTTATCGTCTCGGTAGCCGTTTGAAAAAAGCTAAACTGGCTCAAAACTATCAGACTGACAAAAGAGATGATACCGAACATGATCATTTTACCGGCATGCTGAACGTTACTTACCGTTGCCAGTACAGCAAAAAATACTGCAATTCCATCCGAGACAAGTAAGGTCCTGCTAATGGATAACGGAATGGCCATGATAGAAGCCATAGAGGCCATGATCAGAACCGCCCTGTTGATTTCCTTTTGATTGAGCCAGAAATACATCACGAAGGACGTTACAAACCCGAAAAACAGCGTACATCCATTGGTAAAGGAAAAAGTTCCCGGTGGCCGGAAATATCCGAGTGCACCACTAAATCCACCGCCCTCGATATCACCGCCTACACCCCTGTTCACCAATGCAGATTGCGGACTGTAAAATTGAAGTCCAATCAATACCACCATCGGAATAGAGATATATAACAGTACTTTTCCAATCTCCACTACGTCCTTTCGGGTCATTATCCTGCCAATGGCGAATATCAAAGGAAACTGGATCAGCAGGATCCTGGCCCCGTAGATGGCTACAGGAAGGCTTCCATGGCCAAGGAACATCGCAGAAAATGTACCGATAATGCCAATAATCACTGTTAATGTCAGATAAAATGACCGTGGAAAAATTCCCTTTTGCCACACCAACGCAATGATCCAGAGTGCCAGAGGGTCACGGATCAGCAATATCGGCGTTGCCAGGCCCGGTAAAATCCATTTTCTTAACGCCCCTTCAAAGATAAGCAGGAGAAAGTATGTCCAGATTCCCCTTTTGATCAAACGATCAGGATCTGTCCCGGCCGGCTTTCCGGGTGGATTGGCTTTTCTGTAAGATGCTATATTTTGATTCATAGGGTTCAACATCAGGTACTCATTATTGCTTCAGACAGTTCCTGTCCGTATTTTTTCCATGGCCTTAGCCTGGCGGTAGCCATTGCTTCCCTGCCAGCGGCAGCAATCAGCTCAGGCTTACTTATTAATTCTTCAATTTGCGTCTGGATGGCACTGGTAGACTCTGCTTCAATCAGCCAGCCATTCAGTCCATGTGTGATCAGGTCAGGCCCCGCAGTTCTGTCAGTTGTAATCACAGGTGTGCCCTGTGACATGGCTTCAGTGATCACCAATCCAAATCCTTCAAAAAGAGAAGGGAAGATCAGCACGTCATGTTCACGCATCAGCTGCAGGATTTCATGATGGGGAAGACTTGGAATCCATTTATTTTCTTTCAATGCAGCATCCAGCGCCGCACAGTCCGCATTTGTTTTTCTGCCAACCACCGTCAGGTCTACCGCAGCACCAATATTCTTTACCGCGGCAAATAAGTCGGCAATTCCTTTACGCAGTGAAAGTCCGCCTACAAAGAGCAGTTTTAAAGGTTTATTTGCCGGATTGGCATAACTTCTTTCTCTGATCACCTCCGGGAAGCCATAAGGGATCACCTGGATGTTGGGCAAAGCTCCCGGAAAATCCTGCAGTGTCTTTGCCGTAAAACTACTTGCCACAAAAATCTTATCTGCCAGCCGCAGTTCCTCATCCTTACGGGCAAGCTTTTGCTCCGAGTCCCTGAATCCAGTTAGGGTAGCGGCCCATTCCGGCCAGCGCTCCTGCGATGTTTTCAGCAGTCGTCTCGCTGCCCTCCAGTACCCGATCGGCAGGTCATAAATATTCGTCAGGCCCATTTTCCTGGCCGCTTTAAAAGTCTCCAGCGCACCGTCCTCATAGGCATAAACCGAAGTCACGCTTTTTGAGCGGTTCAGTTTCTTCAGGTAAGCTGCAGTAGCGCTATCCAGGTCATGGTAAACCTTATCCACCGAAGCAAAGCCAGTCTCATGCGCAACAGCACCTTTAAACCCAAGGCGCGGTAAAATATTGCGTGATAATTCCAGCAATGGCCGGGTATGTATCAAATCAAAGTCCACAGGGTAAGATCTGCGCAAAAATTCCTTCTTAACCTTGTCAGGAAATAATTTTACGAGACTGCTATCGGGATCGAATGCCAGCGTAGTGCTGTACGAGGTAAGGATGCCTGCTTCTTTAAAAGAAGAGATTACTGCCCTCAGATTCTGGTTCCCTGTTGGATGACTTAATAAAATCTTTTCCATGCCTAGCGTCTGTATTTAAAAAATTTTTCAAAAACATTTATGTAATCCTGAGCCACATACCTGCTGCTATGCCTTCTCAGTTGTTCATCTGAAGCCTGTTCCAGTTTCAGCCGTAATTTCGGATCGGCATATACAGCAGACATCTGGCGGTATAAATCATCCGCATCTCCTCTTTTAAACACCAGTCCGGCCTCCCCAACGGCCTCAGGAAGTCCTCCTCCATCAGAGACGATAGGAATACAACCACAGGCAAGACCTTCCAGGGCAACAATTCCAAAAGGCTCTCTCCACATTGAAGGCACAAGCAAATACGTATGGCGGTTTAGGATGTCAACAATCTGTTGTCCGCGCAGCGCTCCGGCAAATACGACCAGCTGTTCCAGCCCATATAATTTCACCTTAGCTTCAAGACCTTCCTGTTCAGGCCCGCTGCCAATGATCGTCAGGCTGCTTCCTTTGTGTTCTGCGGCAAAGTATTTAAAGGCTTCCAGGGCAAGACCGGCACCTTTGTCAGATACCAGGCGTCCCAGAAAAACAAAATCCTTTTTAACCGTTACCGAAGGATCTTTCTTAAAGATCTTTTCATTATAGGGGTTGCCAATCACAATGGCCCTGTCATAGGTACCTTTTCTAACGGCCTCGCTGCAGGCAACCAGTACTGTAGAGGTTCTTATCCAGAACTTTTTCATCATATTGAGCAGTTTGGCCTTTCCTTTATTGTCTGCGATCCAGGTTTGAATACCCGTGATCAGTGGTTTTCTTAAAAAGACATTCGGCCATGACATCCTTAAGGAGAGATTATTTTCAAATATTACGTCACACCACAGGATCGATTTAACAATCGTAAAAAATCCGGGGTCGCGAATGATCTGGTAAGAGAAAATCTCCTGCTGATCAAATTTTGTCCGTGTAAGCAAATGCACTTCATGGCCTGCGGCGATAAACTCCTCAGCCAGCATCTCGGAAATAGACTCAATTCCGCCTATAGCCGGGTAAAATGAATGTGATAGCAATAATATTTTCAAAACTTCTCCTTTAAAAAATGAATGGCAGCACCTTATACATAAACTTCAACTTATTTCCCTATCAACTTTTTCAAAGAAGACTTCATACTCATCGGAAGTGCCTGGCGCAGGAAATTTTCGATATTTCTCTTCCTGGTTTTTTGCTTCTCGTCATGCATATAAAAACACGTGTTCTTTTTAAGGCCGAAATAATTAAACTTCAGCAGGTCATTCTTATAGCCATCGTATAGTTCTACGAGATCCGGGCGGCTGCTGAAATTAAAGCGGTCATGATAGGCTGCAATCTGTTCAGGCCGGCCTGGATTATAATGACTGAAATGATAAAATATCAGGGGTACGCCATTCACCATATAACTGCCGTTCACTTTAGTCAGCACCCTGTCATGCAGGTTCCAGTGTGCCATGTTATAACCCGGGTACTTATCAATATATACGTTGTCAAAATATGCAGGCACGAGGTTCATCCATAACTGGTCTACGAAATATCCCCTTGTCAGATCCACAATACAGTCGTAACGCAGTTTATCTTCCCACCATTTCAGCATCTCGAAAGTGCTTTTAGATCTTTTCACCGCTAAAAACCCTAAGTTAAAGACACCCGTATTAAAGATGTGGATCTCCGTTGGGAGCGATTTATCATTTTCAGGAATCGGCTGCGTAAAATGTGGTGTTAATACGATATCATATTGATCAAGTTTAGCTTCCAGATCCGTCAACGGCTGAAAAACCTGAATATCAGGGTCAAAATAAGCGATCTTGTCGGCCTCGGGATACTTTTTAAATAAATGGCTGAAATAATAAGGCTTCACAGAGGTAACCAGCTCAACGATGGTATATCTTTTCACCATGTCGTCAAACCCTTCTATAGCCAGATCTTCTACAAACAGGGTTTCTCCGTCTAAAAAGGACAAATCTACATTGTTGACATTTTTATCTGCAATTCCGTAAATAAAGCGCCAGTCGGGATTTGTTTTTTTCAACGTTTCTGATAACGATTTAGCCTGTGCTAAATAATTGATGGAACATAAGGTAAAGGCGATCTTCATTTTGATGAGTTTAAAGAATTTATAAAAAGTTTCATAGTATCGTCTAATTGATTGGTAGTGCTGTTACGTTTAGGAATATAAAAATCTGCTTCAGACCTGATCAGGATCAGACTTTTATCAAATCCGATCTCCTGCACGCCGAAATCAAATTCCAGGTCGTTCTCTTTACAGAAACAGTATAATCCGTGTGCCTTAAAGGCCATAAAAGAACCACTTTTACCCGCTATAAAGGCAGGTGTGGTAATAATTCCGAAATCTGTAAAATAGGTAAGCCAGTAGGATATCATTTCCTGGCTGCAGGCACCTACTGTTAAGAAAGTGATCTCAGGATAAACTGCGGCCAGCTCCTTCCATTCCTTTTCACCGGCCGAGATCTTACCAATGGAATAGATCAGCGGGCGTTTACCTATTTTTTTACATGCTGCGGCAAAGGGTACCAGCAGCGAAGTCAGATCCCAGCTTTCCTGGTAAAAACTCCCGAAATTGCAGCCAATAACAAAATCCTCCCTGTCTTTTACAAGCCATTCAGGAATCTCTCCGGCATACGTATCATACGGCAGTTTCAGGTCTGATATATTACTGAATATAGGCAGGACTCCTGCTTTTATCCCATGGTTTGAAAGTATCTTCTGGTAAAGGGGAATGCTCGTCTGGATTACCTGAGGTTTTCCCTTTTTTAACATGGACCGGACGATTTTCTTTTGTAAAAACCCATATATCCTTGCCTTTAGCGCAGCGTTCTTCTTTTCTCCGAGCCAGAGTTCATGAAACATGATCTGCAGCCTGTACTTTCCGAGCAGGCCGGCAAAGGCTTGTACCATATGTAAAGGCATTCCTTTAGGCTGGTAGGCGTAAGAAACGTACTGGAGGCTGATCCAGTCCGGATTATTTTTTTTTATATAGGTTTCTGCCAGCAATGCTTTAGCCTTCCAGTCCATGGATGCCGGTATCCGCAGTACTTCTACCCCTTTACCATGATCATGCTGAAGAGCAGCGTCTGTTTCCTGAATATATTTATCATTGATGGCGATTACCGATGCTGAATGTCCCTGCGCGATCAATCCGCCTGCTAATTTGCGGGTATAATCACCAACACCATCCCGTCCTGGTTCAAGAGATCCACATAGGAAAACTAATCTCATATTTCTTTCCTCTCGCCAATTTTACGGGCAGGTGTCCCGGCCCAGATTTCATAATCGGGAACTGATTTGTTAATCAGTGACCCCGCTCCGACAACACTTCCTTTACCTATTCTCACTCCTTTGAGGATAATGCAGCCTGCGCCAATCCATACATCCTCTTCCAGTACAATATCTGCCTTATCTACAGGCTGTACATTTATTTTATAACGTTTGTCTATCTGATGGTTGATGTCTGCAAAAATTGTGTTGCTCCCGATCAGGCAGTCATCCCCAATGGAAATTACACTGTTACAATTGATCTCACAATTTCTGCCGATAAACACACGGTCACCCAATACTATTCGGTTATCATTTGAAAATGGGTTTTTAACCCAAAATACTACGTCATCCTGGATATTGCAATCACCGCCGATGGTCACATTGGCCGGCCATTCACATTTGATCCTTCCCAATGATCCGCCGGCTTTTATTTTCAAACCCAGGGCTTTCAGGTACCGCCTTCTTACCGAAGAACTGACTGCGTTTATTTTAGACCGGATTAATGCTAAAGGTGGCTGTTTCATCATTGTTCTTTTTACGTACCTATAAATCTTCCCAAAGCAGCAGACAGCTTCAGATCAAGCTTTTTAAAGCTCATTTCATTTTTTGAATACACACTGATCGGTGCATTACAGTATTTGAAATAGTTTTTTTCAAACAGATTAGGCTTTTTACCCTTTAACAGTAATTGCTTAACAAATTTCTTTTTCCATGGCTTTACTGAATCAATTGCGTGGGTCATTAAATAGGCCGGCTGTGAAAAGCCCATACCCTCCTGACCGATGATACTGAATACCAGATCAGATGACACAGTTATGGCTGCATTTAACAGGTCCTGATCCCCTTTAAATGACCGGGTACCATCCTTTTCAAATTGCGAGAGATCCCCGTCTCCCTGCTTATATTTATCTGTAAGATCGATCCACCTCTCCAGCAGTACGCGATCATCCTTTTTTATGCCTATAAACCCGCTGTTTACATAATATTCAACCGGATTAAAATATTGTTCTTCCATTCCTGATAATTTTCTCCAGTCGTTTCTCCATGGATGGTTAACATGTACAAAAGGAAAAGACAGATCCATACATAAAGAAATTCCTGTATTTGCCCAGTCGCGAAAAAACCTCCATGGTGCATTGATAACGATATCAGGATCGAAATAATAAACCTGTTCTACAGCGGGGTAAGTATTAAATACCTCATTCATATAAACAGGCTTATAATATCCAAAATGCATCTGTGTACTTACCGGTTCAAATTTTACTTTTAAAGTGCCCACCTGGTAACAGGATTCAGCATCAGCCCTACCTAACCCGGCTACCCATGACGGTAAATTGCCCCTGTAACCCACCAGTACCAACCCATCAAAATTGTTGCTGCTTAACGAGTTGATCAGTGCGGCAACACCGAAATGGTAATGATTTTCGTATAGGGTTACAACAACTTCTTTTAGACTTAATCCTGGCATAATCATCTTTAAATAAAAATAATGAACAGCAAAGCTTTCATTAACGGTTTCGTATAAACTTAGCAGGAACTCCTGCCCAAATCTGCCCCTCAGGAATCGATTTATTAACAATCGAGCCGGCACCAACAATACTTCCTTTACCTATGGTCACCCCTTTAAGGACTGCACAACGGGTACCGATCCAAACATCATCTTCCAGCGTTATGGTTTCAAAAGTACAGGCCTGTTTATTAATTGGTATTCCTGCTACGTTATCATGACTGGTATCCACAAAAGTTGTATTACTCGCAATGAGACAATCATTACCAATAATGATCTTTGCACAGGCATTAAACTGGCAGTCAGCCCCTACAAAGACATCGTTACCAAGCTGAATCATGTTATCGCCAGACCAGGGAGCAACAGTTTTAAATAATACACCATCTTCAATCTCACAATTGCTGCCAAAAAGAACGTTATTAGGCCATTTACATCTAATTTTCCCCAGTTTAAGTCCAGAGCCGGCTTTAAGGCCTAATTTTTTATAATAGCTGATCCTCAGAGATTCTTTTATCTTATGATACTTAAATCGAATACGTAAGGGGATAGACTTTTTCATATGGGTTGATCAGTTTAAGTTCAGCACCTACTTCCTAATTGTTATTAACTTCTTCTGTAAAACCTGCCGAATAAGCGAAGTATTCTAATCAGAATCGATTTATAGCGTACTACGCCATCACTATAAGGTTTCAGTTCAGGAGTATTTACATTTTCCCAGAAAGGAAGATCAGAGGTTCTTGGCGGCACACCGCCAATAAAAGAGCTCAAATATTTCATCTTCCAGGGTTTAACACCCATAGGATGCAACATCAGCGCGAGTCCATATTGGAAACCCATTGCCTCGGGACCAATGCTGGATATAGGCACATTGGTAATCATTGCAGCTAAATTCAGTGAATCCTGATTTGTACTGAATACGGGATATGTTCTGTCATAAACCCTCATTTTCTTCATATCACCACTGTGCTTGGCCAGGGTAGCAAAACTTTTATCCCAGTCTTTTATAAATTCGGCAGTATCACGCGTCCAGGACAGGAAGCCGCTGTTATAATAGCGTTCGAGGCTTTTATTTACGGTATAACCATCTTCCTCGGCAAACCTTGCCCACTTTCTTCTGATAGGGTTGGTGGCACTCATATCATAATTTACATCTTCACAAAGTCCGATGCCTTCACTTACCCACTCACCGAAAAAGCTCATCCGGTTGATAATAATAATGTCTGAGTCAAAAAAGAAATACTCCTGCGCTGTTGGTTCCAGCACCTCTGTCAGGTACAAAAACCATTTAGGTTTTTCATGGACCATATGAAGGTCGCCAACAATTTCAATGAATTCCAATTCAATACCGCAGTTCAGAATAGCAGATTTTCCACGGTCTGAACTTTTAAGTTCAGGAAGCCATGATGGTAAAGTTCCCCGGTACCCTACAATAATTTTATCAACATAAGGGCCGTTCTTTACTACCGAATTTACCAATGCGGCCAGACCTATAAAGTAATGCTTTTCAGCTAGAGTAGTTAAGATTTTCATCAGTAATTAATTTTTTTTTAAAGGTCATGAAGTTACCACGATCATTTTGATTGCTATTTGTGAGCGGTATGCTCGTGGTGGTTTCATTATAATTTTTATATTTTTTCAGCTAATTATTTATGGTCAGAAATGTTGGGTATGATTATCATTCTTTCACTCTTGATTTGATCTTCTTTGCCGGCACACCGCCCCAGATCTCATAATCAGGAATACTTTTATTCACCACAGCACCGGCAGCAATAACCACTCCGGTACCTATAGTTACGCCCCCCAGGATCACACTGCCGGACCCGATCCACACGTCATCCCTGACTTCAATCTTATTATATATACATCCCTGCTGTTTCATCGGAATGTTCAGATCATCGAACTCATGATGTGCGTCACTAAAAACGCACAAAGGTGCGATCATACAGTCTCTGCCAATTTTAAAGTGGTTTCCAACGTTGATCTGGGTAGAATGACCTATAAAATTGTTATCCCCGATTTCAATGATTGATTGTTTCCATGCACCTCCGGTTCTTAGTCTCACATGATCTTCCAGCACACAGTCATTACCTATAATTACCTGTTCAGGTATCTGCACGAGTATTTTTCCAATTTCATTATTCTTCCCGATCTGCAAACCCTGCATTTTTAACCAGGTTACCCTGCTCTTTTTGGAGAATTGATCGAGCATCACCCTTATCCGGAATGAAATTCGTGTAATTGTACTTCTATTTTCTGCTGTACTCGAGCCCATATTACTTTTTAAATGTTTTATAATAAAAATTAAGACTATGAATGGTGACAGGATAAAGGTTAATAAAGATATTGAACCAGAGCGCGCCTTTCAGGGTACTTACATTGAAGAGAAAAGCACCGGTAACGACAAATATAATGTTTCCTATAATGAGTACAGCCGGGTGAGTAGGCCAGCCTCTTGAGGAGGAAAGACTAAAAAACACCCCGCTCATTAAGGCCAGGCAACTTGCCAGGATACTTAACGTAAGTTCCACTTCCAGCCCCTGAAATTTCTGTCCCAGGATCCACAATGCAGGCTGAGGGAAAAGGTATACGATTCCACAAATCGTTGTACAGAGAATAACCATCACCACCTGTATCGTTATAAATTTACTCAACAGGCTTGTCCTGTTATCCGGAAGGCGGGCAAAACGAGGGGTAATTAATGTTCCAAAAAGCACCGTAAATATTGATAATACCATCGACAGTCTTCCCAGAGCGCCGATCTTGGCAATAGATTCCGTAGTACCAAAAAAAGAAATCAGCCATATAGTTATCTGCCCTGAAATACAGTAATAGATAGAGCCCGGCATCATCTTTTTAACGATCTCGATGATGTTCTTCCTGTAACCCGCGTCTGGCGGCTGGTTACTTTCGGCAAATTTCGAGACAATCTTTTGCAGCTTCATATTCCCGTACATCCGGGGAATTCCATTGGCCAGCAGGATAATAAAGGTAAAGGGGAAGAAAATCGAAAGTGTAGAAAGGAACATCCTGAAAAGGTTTACCATCACCTGGTTGGCCTGCAGCGGACGAATATCCTGATGCAGCTTCGGAACGATCTCCAGGAGTGAATCCGATAGCGCAGCATAAAAAGAAGGGATCAGTGTAGCTATGATCAGTAAAATCACCCATACCGTTGCCCCCTGATGTAGCAAAAGGTAGATTAAAATCGGCACAGCCACAAGCAAACTAAAAACAGCAAACTTTCTGCGCAGATCGAGTCCTGTAGATAAAACCAGGCCAAGCTGTTTTTTATCTTTCCAGACTTTTCCACCCTGGGCCATTACACCGGCACTGATACCGCCATCGGCCAGTACCGTCATCGTGGACAGCATCGTATTAGCTAAAGTATAAAAGGCATACTCTTTGGTAGGCAACATTCTAATAATCAGAATTCCGGTCAATAAGCCAGTCGCCTGAACCAGAATTTGAGCAGATCCGGCTATAGAAATCACCCTACCCCATTCAAAAAGTTTTGAATATTTCGGATTGGCATATACCCTGTTTATTAAACTCATCTAATTATTTTTTAAATATTCTGGCGAAAAACCCTTTTTTGTCATCCTGCTCCAGGCCATAACCGTATCCATAGCCATAGCCATAACGGCCTTCGCTTTTAACGTCATTCATCAGAATGGCGATGTTATGCATTTTCTTGTTCACATAGATCTCCTGAGGAATTTCCAGTTGTTCTTTGAAAGTGAATCCCTGGCGGACCACATATAGCGTCAGATCACTATATTTACTCAGCAGCTGAGCATCAGTCACCATTCCAATTGGAGGGGCGTCAATAATGATATTGTCAAAATTTTCGTCCAGGTACTTTATTAACACATCCATTCGCTTATTCAGAATGATCTCTGTCGGGTTTGGCGGTATATTTCCTGAGTTAATGATAAAGAGATTTTCGTGGGTTCCTGAAGGCTTAATAATATCAGCAGGTGCGACATCAGGAGAAACGATGTAATTCGTGAACCCAAAGTCATTCTTCATCCTCAGTTTATTGGAAAGGTTCGGTTTCCGCAAGTCCATTTCCATTATTACCACTTTTTTGCCTGATATCGCGAGAACAGTTGCCAGATTGATCGCAATAAACGATTTACCTTCTCCTGACATGCTTGATGTCAGCAATATAGTTTTCTCATTTTCATTCAGGAAAAATGCCAGATTTGTTCTCAATGCCCTGAACTGTTCTGAAATCGGAGTCCTGGAGCCCTGATCAACAACTATTGTATCAAGGATATTCGCACTCTTGCCGATTTCACCAATTATGGAGACTTGTGTATTATTCGTAACCTGTTCTTTGGAATTGATTTTATTATTTAACCTGTCTGCCACGAAGATGCTTGCAAAAGGGATCAGCAGGCCTACAAGGAATCCATATCCCAGAATGTTTGTTCTGATAGGACTGATCGGGCCAACCGAAGCAGGCGGTTCAATGATTTTACAATTTGACGTATTCGAAGTCTTTGATATCGCTGTTTCTTCCCTTTTTTGCAATAAGAAAACATATAATTCCTGTTTAATCTGTTGCTGTCTTGACAAGTCTAAAAAGCCCCTTTCCACAACCGGCACCTCATTAACTTTTCCGGCCAGCATATTAGAGCGGGCGTCAATTTTTTCCAGGGAAATCGTTAATGCCCTCTTCATACCTTTCAAACTTGACAGCATATCAGCTCTTGCCAGTGCAATCTGATTATTGAGATTTTGCATGTAAGGGTTATCTTCGGTTTGCCCTATGCTTCTCTTTTCCTTTTCCAGAACAATGCCGTTATACCTTGCCACAAGATCAGCAAAATTCGGGTCATCCAGTAAACCGCCACTTGGCACCAGTCTCTGGTTTGTGCCGGAATCTTCCAGGTACTTTTCAACTGAACCGATAATACTCAGCTGTGTTTCAGCCTTTGCCCGCTGCTCCAAATAATCGGCAGTAGAATTTACAAGCAAACTTGACTGTGCTGTCAGGTCAGCCAGCTTATTTCTCTGCTTAAAGGTCTGAACATTTCCCTCAACATTGCCCAGCTCCTTGCCCACGTAGAGCAGCCTGTTGTCAATGAAGGAAATTGTACTGTCGGCAATTTGGTTTTTATCCAATAGATTTCCATCCGTATATGCCTTTATAAGTTTATTCAGAACGTTTTCGGAAAAATCAGACACCGGATCTGTAAAACTCAGGTAGATCATGTCAACCTGCTTTATTGGTATAGACACCTCCAGTTTACTCAACAAATAAGAGACAGTACTTTTTATCGTGACAACATTAACTATATAGGTGTCTTTCTTATCAAACTGATCTGATTGTTTCTCTATTTGTACGCGGCCGAGTCCGGGAACAATAAAGGGTTCGTAGAAATTTACCAGCTTATCATATCTCTCATTATGCAGTCTTACTTTACTGCCGCTAAAATTCACTTCCAGGCTTACAGGTTTTATACTATCCGGAGAATCTAATAAGGTTAAGAGTATCGGGCTGTGTTTATAAAGATCAACCGTCAGGATCTTTCCTTTATGGAAGTAGCCGATATATGCCTTTGTATTTCTTACCACTTGTTCCATCAAGTGCCTTGTCTTAAATATCTCTACCTCTCCTTCAACATTGCTGGAAGTACTGAACTGGCTGTTAAGGGCCTTCGCCATTGCGTCCTCACCGGAAGACTGATTCTGGTCGCTTTTGATCAGGATTTTTGCAGTAGTTCTAAAGATCGGGGTGGTGTATCTCAGGTAAATATAAGATACTGACATAAACACTACTATTGATAGCAGAAACCAGTACCAGTTCCTGAGCATTTTAGCGGCAAGCAATTTAAAATCGACCTGGTTCTTTTCTACGAAGATGTCTTCTTGAGGAGGTATAGAATTACTCATGTTATTTGTTAAAGTCTTAAAATCTGGTTACGATAGTGATGATTAGTGTTGCTATCGCGATCGCAACTGTAATCAACTGAGTTCTTGGTGCGTTACTGGCCCCAATTTTGGCTTTTGATGGGGCGACGTATATCACATCGTTTTGCCTTAAATAATAATAAGGAGATGCTACAATTTCAGAATTCGTTAGATCCAGTCTGACGATATCCTTTTTATCGCCATTATCCCTCATCAGCATTACATTGTTTCTCTTTCCTGCGATGGTTAAATCACCAGCTAATGAGATTGCATCAAAAATTGTTACTTTCTCATTTGGTACGATATAGGAAGAGGGCTTCGCCACTTCCCCGAGCACAGTTATTTTGTAGTTCGCAAAACGAACCTGTACAGTTGGGTCTTTATAAAATTTTGATGCTCTTGTTTTAATCAGATTTTTCGCCTGGTTGGTGGTCAGGTCAGCCACTTTAACAGCGCCGATTATAGGGATTTCAACATTTCCTTCCTCATCCACCAAAAACCCGCTTATTGCGGCACCCTGGTCTGCGCCGGTACTACTGCCTCCGGTGGTACCCTGAGAAGTTTGGTTAAAAGCAGAAGGATCTGTCACGTCCTGTGTCTGAATAGAAATCGTTAAAATATCGTCGACCTGAATAAGAGGCTGTTTAAAAGCGGCTTTGGGGATCTGTGTATACTTCAGATTCAGCGAATCCAGATTTGATAAATAAACAACATTAGGTGTACTTCCACATGATGAAACCAGGCATGCGCCGAGGATGAGGACTAATAAAATGAGGTTATTGTTTTTGTAAATTTTAGACATAGAAAAGCTGGATTGATTTATACTTCAGGTTGGCCGGGAAATCCATTTTTAAAAATGAAAAACTGACAGCCGTAAAGGATTTCAGAAAAGTTACGGAATGATCCGGAGTCACCCGGTCAGAAGGGTCGGACATGTTATACCACGCATGAACATGGTATCGAAAACTAACAATATTTTTTCTTCCAAAAAAAGAGAACATCAATATAATTTCTTAAGTAAAATTGAAATCAAGCTTCTTAACAGCACAATTATTATAAAATTTTATATTCTACTAAGATAAGATATTTTGACATAGTATAATCAAACGTAAGCACCATATACATATTATTATTTGATTATATTAACGTTAAATATCTTAAATAGCATCGAATACATCAAACAGTGTTTTTATCATTCTCTTTTTAATAGCCTACAAATTGAAAACGCAATGTTTCCTATATTATTGCATCAAATATGTTACATAAAATTTGATTTTCTATAAAAAATTTAGAAAATCGGCATTCAAAATCATTTTTCACTCTTTTAATTATGCTCTATGAGTGATTTTATCTAAAAGTAACTTATAATTAAAAAACAAATATAATGCCAGTTATACGTTGCATAAATAACATCTTAGTGTACATAATACGACAAGTGCAATATACATATTTATACAAATAAGCACCCCTAAAAATAGGTTAATAATAGATAAAAAGCCCTTTTTTATTCATTTTCTTTTTCTATTTTTTTAAGGTTATCTGAATATCTATTCATATATACGACACTATCCGCGCATTAAACATTCCAAAAAAAACAAGCAGAAAAAAAATTAGCGTTAAACCCCATTTGAGTCAAATGCGGCATTAATTCGCCGTACTGACAATTATAAATTTGTTTATCAGATGTATTATGGAAGAATTATTGATCTTAAGGCTGATTTCTTTTTTATATACACCACAAACCCAAAAGATATTTATGTAACTTAATAGCGTAATTTCCGGAATTAATATCGTACTACACATATGACCATCCCCGTACTTAAAGATTTGAGTCAACGAAGCGCATCTGCAGACATTCTAAAAACAATATCAATACTAGCAGTAGTATTCATCCATGGATCTCATTTGTTTCCGTTTAGCCCTTCAAACCTCGATTTTGACCCAGAAAACCTGGATTTTTTTAAGAATGCATTTAGATTCTGTGTACCGGTATTCCTATTTATATGGGCATACTTTATGGAAAAAACGACCATAAAAAAAGGCGCAGGCAATTCGCTCGCCCGCTTCTATAAATTACTTATTCCTTTTATGTTTTGGTCATCGGTTTACTTTCTGCTAATAGCCAACTTCAAACAATTAAGTCTGGCCGCCATCATCAGCAAGCACCTGACGGGCTACGGATGGTCTGGTCAATATTATTTTATAATTTTATTCCAACTGCTCCTGTTATTTAGCATTATCCGCCGGATTGCGCTCAGGTTCGAGAGATTTGTACCAATTATATATATATTATCAATTCTATTCTATGGCTTTATTACCTACTCACACTGGTTTCAAATCGGAATCATTGGAAAGCTTAGTTACAGGCCTTTTTTTTATTGGATGCCGTATGTAATTCTGGGCATACTGTATGCGCATAGAAACATTTTCAGATTTTCGTTACCAGTCGCAGTAGTAGTTATTTCTCCCCTATTAATCCTCATTGAAATCTATTATCTGCATCCACCTCTTGAAAATATCTATATGCTTCCAGGCGTCTTTATTACCTCACTTGTTTTACTAAGTTCGATGCAGTCAAAATTAACATACGAAAACATTCCGCCACACGTAGGCAAATCTATTCAGGCCCTGGCAAATTATACCCTGGGCATCTTTTGCTTAAACCCGCTTATTATAATTATCCTAAGCAGTTTGGTAAAGAGAGTAGGGTTTTCGGTGCAGTTCCCGGGAGCTTCTATTGTATTACCACTGATATCCACGGTATTTATTTGCAGTGCCTGTATATTGCTGATCAATTTGATAAAGAAAATCAGGCTGGGGATATTGGTTGCTAATTAGACACTATACATTACCGGGATTCGCTTTAGATAACTGGTATTTACTGTATTTTATAAAACGCAGCGCAGTACTCAATAACCAATCGAAGAACTCTTTCCAGCTATTTTTATAAGATTCAAATGACAGGCCCAGCAAAATGCAAATCAGTAAGGTTACCGATCCGCCTACAGTCCACTGCATTCCCCGGCTTAAAGTAACCGGCAAAGTACATCTGGCCAATACAAGGAGTGGGTAATGAAGTACATAAATCGGGAATGTCAGGTTCGCTATCATCCGTACGTTTTTCAACGCTTTAGTATCTTTTAACCTTGGCTCAATATCTGTTGGCATCAGCCATATTCCTACAGCAACAAAAACTCCGACAATCCAGTCTGTGATATATGCTGCGCCCCAGAACAAACGCGGAGTTCCAACTTCATGAGGCATGCCCGGCAGTACTACCATCAACACAATAGCGATTAACATGAGCAGGGTCACCAGAATCCAGGAGACATCTATTCTTAACAAAGGTTTTTTCAAATGGAAAGCAGCCCAACCCATTACCCAGATCAGCATCATCGCTAAGATTTTAGGCCCTATAAATGCAGCGACCAGGAAGGGGATAATCCATCCTTTCCATCCCTTAAACCGATAGAAACACACTCCAAATAATACATAGTACCAAAATTCATATCCTAAAGACCAAACCGGGCCATTGATCAGCGGTGCCGAAGATAAAAACCATATTTCATTACAATAAACCAAAGTTATCAGGTACCGGAACAAATTATTTCCCCTATCATGCTGCGCATAAACTTCAGGGTTTATTGAATGTGCCGCAAGCGCACAAAGGATAGTAACCGCAATCGCAGGAAAATAAACAGAGCATAACCGCGTAAGGCGCGCGAGTGTATATTGATAGGCAGACCTGTGACCGCTCGAAGTTGTATAAGCAATTACGTATCCCGAAAGTACAAAAAATATAACTACGGAGCCATGCGACAAATGGCTTGGCAAAAGATCATTCATATGCTCCGGAAACCAAACCGCCTGACTATGAGCAAATAATACTACGAGCGAACAAGACAAACGTAACAAATCTAAGACAATACTGGAAACACCCTTTAAACTTTTTGCGGACTGAGCTAACATATAAGACCAATTAATCGCCCTAATCTACAATTTTAAATCAATATCTTGGAAAAGATTATCTCAAATTATTTAAACAAATTTTACCGCATAAAATTTATTTCAATAAAAAAATTAATTTCCAAGAGACTTGTATTTACACTTTATAGCTCTTTGAGTCAAAACTTATTGTACTTTTGTATAATAGTTTAAGAATAAGAAAAGCAGTTGCTATATTTTTAATCTAGCCGGGCCAATTATGGGTATGTCAGATCGTATTGGATATAGGGATGCATTACAAAAAACTGTGAAAGATTAATTAAACCCCAATTAGCAATGTCCTCAGAGTCAGAAATTAAGTGGATATATCCTGAAAAGAAGTATTGGAAATGCCCCCTCTGCGAAATCGGATATCTTGACAGGAGAGTCCCGAGAGATCCCTTCGTAAAATATTTGCTTTTTTGGAGGGATGTCAAACGGTACAAATGTAATAACTGTCAGGCGAGAGTGCATATAAGAAGAAGATCTAAGGCAAGGCGGATGAACTAAGCACCAACCTCAACATGCCCCAGATATTTCGAATCAGATACCCTCTTCCCGTCCGAAGAGACCAGGAACATCCATCCATGAACAATTCCCCTGAAAACACTTAAGTCCGGCGTTACATCGACACGGCCATCCCTGCGAATTGCAATGCAATCAAGATATTTCATTTGTCTGCGGCGCAGCGCTGAGCTGAAGAAACACAGATGAACACTATCGTTTTCCTCCACACCTAATTTCAGGCGGGATGGGTTTATCCATTCAACGGAAATCATACCATCCTCTTTTTTTAACAGATACGGATCGTACACATGATCTAAAGATCCTTTACTCAACTGAACCTGGGATTCATCTATTGTAAGCTCAGGATACGAACCCACCACCGCCAGATGAATATTACTTTTTACTGCGGTATTCATTCCGGTCATCTTACTTCTCCGAGAGTAAAAACCAACCGCTACAACTTTACTGAACGGACTCAAAAACCTTGAGATTAACCCCAGACGGGACCGTTGCTTAAGTTGATTGACATTAGGTTTTTTAGCAGTCTTACGGGGCCTGGACCGGCCGATCTTCAGGTGCCGCCACCTGCACATGACCGTCTGCCCTACCCTGCCATTAAATTCTCCGGCGGCCCCCGGCCTATAGTGTGCCATAGCTCAAATTTATCTGGTGAATAATAGACTAAAAACTTACACGTGCCCTATCACTCGCGGGCAAAATAAACTGCCCGGTATAAGCGCTGTCAGAAACTCTTTTATGATCAGAAGATATAAAAGTTATGTGAGTTTCCATTACAGTGGGTTTGTTATTTTTGAGTATGGAGAACTGCGCCTTTCCGCTGCCCCTGTTTCCGGCATAGATGACAAAATCTGCACTTTGCAGTTCCGGAAAATAAACAAGGATCATGACCTGGTCATCTGCACGAAACTGATTTGGGATCAGGGTGGTATTCCATGTAAATTTCAATCCATCATCATTCTGTTCCGCTTTCAGGTCTGAAGTGGCCTGCATTTTACCCTGGCTGAACAGGACTTTGGTAAAGTCTATTTCCTGGTTTGGATATTCACCTTTCACCGCGTTCAGAAGCGTGTATGACAGCATCAGATCATGCGGAGTTTTTCTGGCAAGCTTTGCCCCGGCTTCAAAGCCTACTTTGATAAATTCCCGAACCGGCTCAATCAGCTTGTTTGCTACTTTTACCTTCTGCCTGTATTTAAGCTGAAGTTCAGTAGCCGGTTTGGTACTCTTGCCTATTTTACGTTTTACAACTTTACCAAGTCTTATATAAGTAACTGTATCACCCAGTCTGCCTATAAAGCCATCAAATGAGTTAATGTTTGCGGTTGCCATGTGGTTAGGATTTATTACATAGTTAATCTTTGAATACAAGATAAATATATTTCAAATACAATGCAATAGTTAAATAAAAGTTTTTTGCTGACACAATAATGCACTTATAGCTGCAAACTGTGACAAGATTTTTCCGCTAACAATAGTCCGCCGGGAAATACATGATATTTCTGTGTAATTTAAGAGGGGTTTGGAACGGGTTTGAATCGCGTTTCAGAAGAGTTTCTAACGGGAAATTGTCGTTCGAACCCCGATTTAAACTCGTTTTAAGATCGTCATAGATCTCATCTGAATAGCTATAGAAACCAATTATAAATTTCGTAAAGACAAACAGTGATCTATTGGTATCCTGTCAAGTGTGAAGATTGATTATCAAACCGGGGCTGGTACATTTGAGGGAACAGTGACATTCAGTCTCTGGTCCGGAAAGTTCATTCAGCTAACTGAAAATCTCTTTGTTCCCGAATTCATATTTCCCTATTTTTTTAAAGAGCGTACCATTTCTAACAGCTGAAGACAGCATCGATAAATGTTTGTCATGGTGCAGGTCAGTTCCGGCGAAATCATAAAGTTTATCCTGTAGCAGGGATTCAGCTATTGCCTGCACACCCTTACCATAGTATCCCAGCACAGAAAGCAGGTTTAACTGTAAATAACAACCTGAATCTTTGATCCTCCTGTAACGTTCGCTTTGTTTATGATAAAACCCATATCTTTCAGGGTGAGCCAGTATCACACGGTATCCTTTAATCTGCAGGTCGAAAATGATCTGATCGATATTAGGTGTCTCTGTAAGATATGACATCTCAATCAGGATATAATTTCCCTTGAGCGTGAGTAACCCCTCCACTGCCAGGAAGTCGCTCTCAGCCATATATTCCGCAGCAGCACCTAATTCTATCTCCAATCCTGCTTCCGCGACACTTGCAACAACCGATGACAATACCGGCAAAATAGTTTCCGGGGTGTTGGGATAAACGTCGCTGTAAATATGAGGCGTACAGATAAGTTTGGAAAAGCCCAGCTCCTGAAGCTGATGAATATAATTCACAGACTGCTCCATACTTTTTGAGCCATCATCTATTCCCGGCAGAAGATGAGAATGGATATCAACACCCAGCCATTCTATATCACTAACTTTATTTTCCTTTTTAAAAAACGAGAACATCGATACATTAAATTTAGTAAAAACCCTGATTTCCTATCATCTCCTATTACACGATGAGTACTGTAAGAACGTAAAAACAACCACTCAAATTACACGATACCTTATACCTGATGATTGCCCTAAATATATGTATTAACGACAACACCATTTGCCCCTTTCATAGTTTTTATGGAACTTAGCAGCAAAATATGCAAAAACCTGTTGCTGTAATACTGTTAAACTGGAATACCCCGGTTCATACTTCAAATTGCATTTCTTCCTTACTCAGGTATGGTGATACCAGTACTTTTGATATCATTGTGGCTGACAACGGATCTACAGATGGGTCGTTGGCAAAACTGCAGTCTCAGTTCCCTCAGCTTACTTTTATTGATAACAAAGAGAATTTAGGATTTGCCGAGGGAAATAACAGGGCGATACGATACAGCATCAGTAAAGGTTACACGTATTCGCTGATCATGAACAATGACACCGAAATAGATGAAGACATCATCGGGGGGCTAATCCTGCATTTGCAGCACCACCCTATAGCGGCGGCAGTACAGCCATCAATTTACTGGATGCACGATAAGACCAGGATCTGGAATGGAAAGGGTGGCTACAATAAGTTGATTGGAAAAGTATATTCAAGCAAAAAAACT
The DNA here is from genome assembly GCF_900107535.1 of Pedobacter hartonius. Lineage (GTDB taxonomy): Bacteria > Bacteroidota > Bacteroidia > Sphingobacteriales > Sphingobacteriaceae > Pedobacter > Pedobacter hartonius. The sequence continues at coordinate 50,433 of NZ_FNRA01000008.1, forward strand.
TACGCCAAAACAATTGAATTCAGAAAAGCGAGCTGGCTGACCGGCTGCTGCGTCCTTGTGAGGAATGAAGTATTGGAAAAAGTAGGTTTATTCAATAAACAATTCTTTTTGTACGATGAAGATGTGGAATTATCTTTCAGGATCAGGTCTGCAGGGCACGAGTTACACTACCTTCCTCATTTAAAGATATATCATGAAGCCGGTGCCTCCGGCCAATTGGCTACAGGGGAGAAAGAAGGTACGTTAAGTCCCGTTATTCACTACTACGTAAGCAGAAACAGGATCTGGTTTTTAAGGAAATTTGGTGATCCTCTTTTTTACCCCGCTATGCTGATCTATTACCTGCCGTATTACCTGGCAGTCCTTTCTTATTTTTTAATCAGAGGCAGGAAAAAAAAGGCAGGATTTTTATTTAATGGATTGAAAGATGGGTTTTTCACACCGGGAAAGGTAGTCTGGCCCGAATCCGGACAGATCAAACATAGCGTCACATGATTATCTTCCCATTGATTTTTTTATTTTCTTTCGTTATTTCGATGAAAGAGATCATTAGGGGAAATACCCATAGCTTCCTCCTGTTTATCATTTTCGGGCTCTCTATGTATTCGACAGCGATGTCGGTAGCCTTCATGATCGGACTGAGGGACATTGTCCCGGTGTTCCAGTTTTTCAAGGAGGGAATTATCTTCACCGTACTCATTATCAATCTTTTTAGCCTCAGAAAAAAGCCCCGTTTTCATCTGATCGATTACCTGATACTTTTCTTTTTGATTTATACTACGGTATACGCATTTCTTCCGATAGGAGAACAAAGCCTGGTAAACCGGTTAATTGCGCTAAAAAGCACCTCGTTTTTTGTGATCGTTTATTTTGCCGGGCGCTTTTCAGACCCCACCAAAATCTATATTACCAAGTACTTCAATTATATCATGCTGCTTACCATTGCCGCGGGTGCCGTGATTTGCCTGGAAGTACTTTTCAACCAGCACTTACAGACCATCACAGGTTACGCAGAGTACAGTTATTACTTTTTTAATTTTGAACCCAGCGGAAGTTACGGCCTTAGCTGGACGTTTGAATCGGAAGGGGGATTTAAAAGATTTGCCAGTTTCTTTGCAAACCCACTTGAAAATGCAGGGGCCACGCTGATTGCCCTTGCTGTTATCGGGGCCTTATATACGAAGGATGACAATAAATTCAAACCTGATCTTACCGGGATACTTGCACTGGCAGCCAGTTTTGCCTGTATTACCTTCGCTATTTCGAGGGCGCCGTTTGTCAGCTATTTCCTGGTGATCTATATTTATGCATTACTTACCAAAAAAAAATATATTACCCATACCATTCATTTAGGCTTCGCCGCTGTTGCGCTTTATTTTATCTGGATCATCAGCAGTTTTGAAGATAAGGCCAGCGGAATAGCCGAAGTAGTGATTAACACCCTAAACTTCAGCAACCCTTCCAGCATAGGCCACGTAGTAGAATGGATTCAGGGGATTGATTCCATGGTCAGCAATCCATTCGGACTTGGATTGGGCACCTCAGGGCGGGTTGGCGGTTCCCTTGGAGACACAACAGGGGGTGAAAATCAATATATCATCATTGGTGTACAGGCAGGGGTACTGGTATTGCTCTGTTACATGACAGCATATATTTCCCTCATCAGAACCAGCCTGCGATGGCTGCCCATGCTGAGAGGCAGGGAACGAAAGGTCTGCATGTTTTTATTGTTATTCAAAATAGCTTTATTCATACCTTTGCTGACGTCAGAGGTAGAATCATCATCATATATTTCTTACATGAACTGGTTTTTCTCAGGATTGTTCATCAGCATCGTCATGCAATATAAAAAGAACCAGGAGGTAAGTTATGCTCATTGAAAAAATCATCCGGAAACTTAAGCGTGATCCGGATTACAAATGGGAAAGCAATTATACAGCAAGAGACCTGACTACAGTCACCAGCAGACGTATGCTTCAGCTCATCAGGGGTATCTTTCTACGACCCTTTCTTAAAAAATCTTCAGGGATCCTTTTTATCGGAACCCGTGTAAAGATCAGCCATGCCTACCAGTTGAGTACCGGTAAAAACACTATTCTTGAAGATAATGTATATATCAATGCCCTCTCAGAAAATGGCATTACCCTGGGTGATCATGTCTCGATAGCCAGAGACTCCATATTAATCTGTACGGGGGTGATTGCACAGAAAGGGACAGGAATAACCATAGGAAACGGAACAGGAATAAATGCCCGGGCCTATCTGTCAGGTCAGGGTGGGATACGGATTGGAAATGAAGTTATCATTGGCCCCGACGTAAAGATATTTTCTGAAAATCATAACTATGCAGACCTGAGCAGGACTATTAAAGCCCAGGGGGTGACCAGGGAAGGAGTCCTGATCGGTGACAACTGCTGGATAGGTGCAGGGGTTACTGTTCTGGACGGGGTAGTTATAGGCAACGGATGTGTGATCGCCGCTGGCAGCGTGGTCAGCAAATCTATCCCGGAAAACTCCGTCGCCGCAGGAATTCCCGCCAAAATAATCAAAAGCAGGATTGAATAAGTATTAAAGTAGTTTATCCGCCTGTTTCGGCCTCAACTGTTGTTAATATTTGCCTGCTAATTATATCTTTGTTAAAAAGAATGATATTGTGACTGCTGGTCCAGATGAATTGGTTTCCTGCCGCAATGGATACATGAAAAAGAAATTAACAATTGGTGTAGATATACGGGACTTGAGAGTAGCCCAAACGGGCACAAAAACTTATCTTGAAGAATTGTGCAAAGCATTCAGGGAATTGAGTGATGAAAACTGCTGTTTTCGATTCCTGGACACCTCTTTACCCGTTTATACACGAAGGGGCAAATTCGGCAAATACTTTGAACATTTTAGTTACCAGTTTTGGAAGCAGGTTTCACTTCCGCTGAAAGCCTATTTTAACAACTGTGATATCCTGTTTTGTACCGATAATTTTGTCCCGCTTATTCAACTGGGCTATCAGACCATTCCTGTTTTTCATGATGCTTTTTTCTTTGAAAACCCAGAGCACTATGGTAAACTTTGGCTAAAGTTATACCACCTGACAGCCATCCCCGCCGCTAAAAAAGCAGCTTTCATCGTTACACCTACTGTTTATGCCCAGCAACAAATCCATAAATACACAGGGATTCCATTGGCAAAGCTTAAAGTAATTTACGAAGGGCCAAAGAGCATCGGCCTGGCTGCGCAGGAAGGGATCATAGCTAAGTACAATCTCCAGCCCTCAAATTATATTCTCCATGTGGGTTCTATGTTTAAGAGGAAGAATATACCTGCATTGATCCACGCCTTCAAACAATTAAAAGACAACACTAATAGTTCAGTTAAACTTGTACTTGCAGGTCCGTCTTCTGCAAATAAAAGCAGCAACGATTTCAGCGCTATCCTTGATGCCATAAAACTTACTGGCCTTGAACAGGAGGTCGTTATCACTGGTTATCTGACGGATAGCGAACTGGCAACTTTCTATATGAATGCACTGATGTATGTCTTCCCCTCAGTAAATGAAGGATTTGGTATCCCTATATTAGAGGCATTCAAATACCAGATCCCTGTCATTGTAGCCGATAATACTGCCTTACCCGAGGTCGGAGGAAATGCAGTGATCTGCTTTAACCCCTTTGATACGGAGGATATGTATTTAAAAATGAAAACTGTACTGGAAAATCAGGATTTGAGAAAAGAGCTCATCCTTAAAGGACAGCAACGGCTAAAGGATTTTTCATGGCTAAAGTCTTCTTTACAACTTTTAGCCCTGTTCAGGGAAGCTGTATATAACCAGCATTAGACCAACCAGCTGGGATGTTACCTTCAGGATTCCTTAAAAACGCGAACATGCTCATCGGCTACACTCTCCCAGTTAAAGACACCCAGCGCACGTTCCCGGGCACTGACGGCAAGTCTCTGCATTTCCGGGTAGTTCTGCTCAGCAAAATTGATTTCTTCGGTCAGAGACGTTATGTTCCCTTTTTTGAACTTTCTTGCTGTCTCCAGTACCGCGTATTCGTTCTCTTCAATATCACTGACAATCAGAGGCACTCCTAATCCCATAACGGTAAGTACAACAGGAGACAGCCCCTCTACATCAGATGGCTGGATATAACAATAAGCGTTTTTTATCAGGGTATTGGTCTCATCCCCGTATACAAATCCCGGGAACAGGACATTATCATTTGAAAGATCAATCAGCTGCTGCTCATAAGGAGAAGGATTTGGAGATCCGCCAATCAAAACCAGTTTCTTTTTACTCATGGAACCGGTAAATCCGGGTATCAGGTAGTGTAAACCTTTATCGGGAATAAACCTGCCAACAAAAAGGAAATATTCACCTTTTTGCAGATTCAGCCGCTCCAGAACGCTGTTGTCCTCCGGCCAGGCGGCAATCTCGCTGCCAAAAGGAATAAATGCAAATTTTTTATTGAAGCGGTCTTCAAAAAGTTTTTTAGCGATTACATTATCGAAAATGACCTCATTTGGGCAATAAGCGGTAATATAAGCAGAGATCTGGAGATATAACTTGGCATACCAGGTCCATTTATCACGCTTCCAGTCTACCCCATCCTGACTAATAAATACCTTTTTACCAAATAAACGCAGCGGTAATGCCCATATGCTATTTCCGCCATTCTGGATATGCACTACATCTGCAGTATTGTTAAAGATAATATCGAAAGTGGCTTTAAAAGAGTGGAGCAAGGTGTCAAATCCACTGCGGGGAATTGTTTTTATAGTTTTTACCTGTACACCTTTATATTCTTTAACGTCTACAAAAACATCAGGGTAACGTCTGTTATAGGCAACAACACTGTGTCCTCTGGCAACTAAGCGCGGGAACAGCTCCATAGCAAATTTATCCGCACCGGCCGCGCCCTTGGCAGGGGGAATAGACCGGAAACCAAAAGCAGCAATACGCATTCAATAAAATTTAAACGTTTTCCTTTAGAAGAACATCTTCTTTTTCCTGGAGAAGAACGTCTTCCCTGACCGCAAAGTTTTCTTTTACGAAGTCACCAAAGTAATCCCGGATGTACTCATTAAGGGCTACCTTCCAGTCGCGCATCATATTCAGATCTCTCAGATCAAGTTTTTTGTTGATCAACCGCTCCGAAGGGGGGCGCGGAGCAAAATACGTATCCTTGAAATAGTCGGAGGTAACTTCATGAAAAGTAACTTCATCTTTTAACCCCAGGATACTTACCAGCTCTTCGGCTACTTCTCTCCTGCTCGTTTCACCGTTACATACCAGGTTATACAGACCCCAGTACTCATTTTCAAAAAGCGCTTTTACGTTTTTAGCGAAATCTACAGTGAAAGTCGGTGTGCCGTCCTTATCATTTACGATATGCAGGTCACGATTCCCTGAAGCAAGCTGTTTGATGATCTTGTTGATAAACTTTTTATCCTTTTTAGGCCCGCCACCCATCATCCAGCCGGCACGGCAAATGATAGATCTTTCTGCATTTTCACGAACATAACGTTCGCCCATGTATTTGGAACGGGCATAGTGACCTAAGGGATTTGGTTCATCCCAGTCATCGTAAAAATCTTTGGTACCGTCAAAAATACCTGCAGTACTGATATATAAGATGGGTATCTGTAATTCGTTGGCAATAATTACTGCATTTTCAACAGCTGTAGTATTGGTGAGATAGGTTTCATCAATATTGGTCTCACAAAATTCAAGGTCGGTATATGCTCCCAGGTGGAAAAGATAATCCGGGCTAAAAGCTTTTACATCCTCTTTGTAATTTTTGAAATCTCTGAAATCCAGAAGACTTAACCAGTCTTCATTTACATCCTTATCGGTACATTTAATATCATAATCATTCTTGAAAACACGGTAGAAAGCTTCACCAAGCATTCCGCCCGCACCAGCGATGTAAATTTTTTTCTTCATTCCGAGATTAATACAATTCGAATCAATAATTATCAGATTTCAATATGAACCAACAATTTGAACTTGATGAGCCCCAAAAATAGCTTTTTTTTCTTCAATCAAAAATGTTTTTTGATTACTGATTCTATATCGCAATGTATTTATATCTATTATTTCTATAATTAATTGATTAAATACAGGCATCTTTGGAACTGATTAAGTAGATACACAGGCATAAAAATTATGCCATTTTATTATTTTTATAGAATTCTTATCCTTTATGAATATTCTTGTAGCGAACTGGACGTGGTATCCGAGTGGTGGCGACTGGACATATGTTGATAATATCACCACTCTCTACCGTGAAAAGGGACATACTGTAATCCCTTTTTCAATGAAGGATGACAGGAATTTCCCCAGCCCCTGGTCGCGCTTTTTTATAGAAAATATCGATTATAAAAAGATAGACAAAAAAAGTATAAGCGCTGGTTTGCAGGTGGTCAAAAAAAGCATTTACTCCACAGAGGCGAAGCAAAACCTTGAGCGTCTGTTAGATGAGATCAAAATAGATCTTGCGCATATCAATGTGATACACCATTATATTACCCCCGTTATCTTAAAAACTTTAAAAGACCGCGGGATTCCTATCCTTTGGACATTGCATGAATATACACCGATCTGTCCCGAAAGCACCTTCATCAGCCATGGGAAAATCTGCGAAAAATGTTTCGGCGGAGCTTTTTATCACTGCGCCACAAATAAATGCAAAAAAGGTTCCCTGCCGGCCAGCATTGTAGCAGCTACGGAAAACTATGTTCACAACTTTTTGAACTATTATCAGTACGTTGATCATTATTTGTGTCCTTCAATGTTTCTTTATGACAAATTCAGGTCATTTAATTTTTTCCCGGAAAAATTAGTTCAACTCTATCACGGATACCAGTACAATGAAGTAGAAGCAGTACAAATGACAAGTGCCGAAATAAAAGAAGAAAGGTATATCGTATTTGTTGGGAGGCTGGAAAAAATCAAAGGCGCACATACCGTACTGAAGGCTTTAACAGACCTCCCGGACATCCATCTCAAAGTGGTTGGTACCGGAACACAGGAAAAAGAACTGCAGGACTATGCAACAACAAATCAGATGACCAATGTTACCTTTATGGGCAAGCAGTCCAAAAAGCAGACACTGGAAATTATTAACGGCGCTGAATTCCTCATTTGTCCGTCAGAATGGTATGAAGTACTTGGCTTTACAGTGGTCGAAGCAATGGCCCTGGGAAAGCCGGTAATCGGCTCTGATATTGGTGCCATTCCCGAAATGGTCATCAATGGAGAAACAGGCATATTATTTGCTCCGGGCAATGCGCCCGAGCTTTCAGAAAAGATCAGGGCCCTGTTCAATGATCAGGAAGCTATACTCAGCATGGGCAAAAAAGCAAAAAAACACATTCATCAAATCATCAATACAGAAAAACACTTTAGTGGTTTGCAAAAACTCATACCTTCACTATAACATATGAAATATATATACCATATCCTCATTCTTACCGGCCTTATTCTGACAGGCTTTAACAGTTCCGCCCAGGTTGTATATGAAAACCCGAATAATCCGGTATATAAATACCTCTCCCGCCAGGCACAAAAAGGAAATATTGAATACAACGATCTGATTCAGCCGATCAGCCGCCGCGACATCGTTGGCTACCTGAATACCTTACAGGGGCAGCTGGATAAACTTTCTCCCAGAGAGCAAAAGGAACTGGCATTTTATCAGCAGGAGTTCTCTGAGTTTAATGACGATTTCAAAGACAGCACCACCTTCTTTAAAAAAGACCAGTATGGCCGCAGAAGGTTCCTGTCTGTAAAAGATAAAGACTTCTTTTTACGCGGAGACCCGGCACTGTCTTTTGAAACTTTCAATGGCGGTGGCAAAAGTGTATTCAGAACTGCTACCGGACTGACTTTTTGGGGCCACGCCGGAAAACACATTGGTTATCAGTTCTATTTTCAGGACATTACCGACAAAGGGGACGGTATAGACAGCAATAGAAGATTTACACCTGAAACGGGAATCCTGAGGACGGCGAATGTGAATCCAAATGCAAAAACGGTAAACTACAGCAATTTCAGAGGTTCCATCAGCTACGCCTGGAGCAATGGATCAATCAGTTTCGGACAGGATCAGATGTTATGGGGCTACGGACAAAACGGAAGGGTAGTGTTATCAGATAAAGCACCTGCCTATCCTCAGATCAGATTTGACTATAGCCCCTTGAAATGGCTTCGTTTTAATTATATGTACGCATTCCTGAATTCGGCAATTATTGATTCTGCACGTTCATATGACAAGGGAAACATTGTTCTGGGAAAAGACAGGGAAATGTACATCAGCAAATACTTTGTATCCCATACCCTGACTTTCCTTCCGGCCAAAGGCCTTACGCTGAGCGTTGGAGAATCCATGGTTACCAGTGATAATTTTGATGCCGGTTACCTGATCCCGATTATGTTTTTTAAAGCATATGACCAATACCAGAGCCGCTACCAGGTGAATACCGGTTCTAACGGCCAGTTCTTCTTTAACGTGAGCTCAAGGAACTTTATCCCAAAAACACATTTATACGGTACCCTGTTCATTGATGAGATCCGTACCGGAAGCATTTTCAATAAGGCAAAAAGCAGGAATCAGCTTGGTTTTAACGTTGGGGCAACCAGAACGGATGTTGTCATTCCTTATTTAACATTAGGACTCGAATACACCAGGATCAATCCATTCGTTTACAACAATCTCGTGCCTGCACAAACTTATACCAACCAGAGCTACTCCCTGGGTGACTGGATTGGCCAGAATGCCGACCGGGTAACAGCATGGGCAACTTACAACCCTCTTCCGCGTTTAACAACCACTGTACAATTTGACTATATCCGCAAAGGCCGGGACGGTGACATTTTTGACCAGTACTGGGCAGAGCCACAACCGCCTTTTTTAAGCGAAGGACCGGTAGAAACACAAAAACAATTATTAATACAGGTAAACTACGAACTGGTACATAAATTATATCTGAAAACATCTTATCAGCATCAGACCGGTGTGATTCAGCCTACGATACAAACTTCAGCGGTACCGAACGAATTTAGACTGGCGGTATCATATGGCTTCTAGTAATGTTTTTAATACCCTATATTTGTCCCTTAATATCAAAATTTTCCATGCGCATTAAAATTTTATCCTTATTCCTGTTTGTTATTCTTGCGTTAATATTTCAAGACAGCAAGGCTCAGCAGGCTATTTCCCTGAGCAACATTCAAAATATCAAGGTCAGTGAACTTTCAGATGATCAGATTACCCAGGCATGGAAAAAACTGGAGGAGTCTGGTGTTTCTGAAAAAGATGCCTATAAGTTGATGGAGCAAAGAGGTTTGCCTGCGGGAGAAGTAGAGGAATTTAAAAACAGGGTAACGCTGTTGGGCCTGAACAAAAAAGGCGTTAAACCCACAGCGACGGCGGCAAAAGGTAATACCGGCGCTTCCAGGGACACAACAACTATATTGATTAAACCAACTGCAAAAGCTATTCCGGTTAAAGCCGATCCTGTTTTGCAGGTTTACGGTATGGAATTCTTTAACCAGACCTCATTGAAGTTTGAACCAAATTTCAATGTCGCTACCCCTAAAAGTTATGTGGTAGGCGTGGGTGATGAACTGATCATACTGGTAACAGGACAAAACGAAACATCAGTAACCGCTAAGGTGAGCCCTGATGGTAACATTCAGATTCCTTACGCCGGTCTGGTTTATGTCAATGGCTTTACCATAGAGCAGGCTACGGCACTGATCCGCAGGGCAATGCTCAAGATATATCCTGCCCTGAACGGCGGACAAACCAGGCTGGCCGTTAATTTGGGAAACACAAGGAGCATCAAGGTAACACTTGTAGGTGAAGTTAAGACACCTGGTTCCTACACCCTGTCTTCAGTTTCTACATTATTTAATGCATTATATAATTCAGGTGGCCCTACAATGAACGGTTCCCTGCGTAGTATTGAGCTGATAAGAAATAACAAAGTATATAAAACGGTAGACTTTTACAGCTTCCTGCAAAAAGGTTTGCTGGATGGGAATATCCGTCTGGAAGACCAGGATGTGATCAGAATCCCTGTCTATAAAAAACGCATAGGGATTGATGGAGAGGTAAAAAGACCTGCACTTTATGAACTTAAAATCAATGAGCAGCTGAGTGACCTCCTGGTTTATGCGGGCGGCTTTACAGATATTGCTTACAGGGGCACCGCAAAAATTGAACAGATCAATGAAACAGAAAGGGAGGTCAGGGATGTATCTGCTGACATGTTCGGAAGTTTTACACCCAGAAATGGTGATTTAGTTCATATCGGAGCAGTCACTAACCGCTTTGCGAACAGGGTGATCCTGGAAGGCGCTGTTAACCGTCCCGGCGTATATGAGCTGACAGCCGGATTTAGTCTCTCTACGCTGCTTAAAAACGCACAGGGGTTGAAACCAGAAGCCTACATGGAGCGTGGTTACATCAAAAGAACGCAGCCTAACCTCCAGAAAGAATATATTTCCTTTAATCCTGCAGCGGTGATCTCGGGTGCCAATGACCTTCCCCTGCTCCGTGAAGATTCAGTGATGATCCAGGACCGCTCCGATTTCCTAAGCAATCAGAATGTTACTATCAATGGCAATGTGCGCAAGCCTTCCACCTTCACCTACCGTAAAGGCATCAAACTGGCTGATGTGTTAACAATGTCCGGAGGTTTTACAGAAGTAGCAGCGACCCACCACGTAGAAATTTCAAGGATCATTGAAAACAAACAGGATAGTGTGGCCAATAATGTTGTGGAAACCTTTACCGTTAATCTTGATTCTGCAGATAATACCAGTTCAAATATAGAGCTGAGGCCAATGGATTACATCTTTGTACCAAGGTTGGTAAACTACAGGTCCTTAGGAAATGTTAGTGTGACGGGTGAAGTGCTGTTCCCAGGGGATTATGCTACACAAAGACGTGATGAAACCGCTCAGGACTTCCTGAAAAGAGCTGGCGGAATTACCCCATATGGCTCTCTTGAAAACGCACAGACCTTTCGTAAGGGAGTACGGGTAAATCTGGACTTAACCAGTACAAGTACTAATCCTGTGATCAGGAAAAGCATGATCCTTTTACCGGGAGACAGCATCTATGTGCCGCGCACAATTTCATTTGTAGAAGTTTCAGGAGCGGTAAATAATCCGCAATTTGTAAGTTATCACGGACGGAGCTTTAAATACTATCTGAATGCTGCAGCAGGAAAAACAGAAAACGCACGCTTAAAAGGCGCCTATGTAAAATATCCAAACGGTTTAAATAAACCTGTAACTAACTTCTTGTTCTTCCGCAACTATCCTTCAATTAAACCAGGCAGCAAAATCATTGTTCCTGAGAAAGACGGACGCAACAGTTTGTTAAAAGCCGGCATTGGCGAAATCGGCGCAATCACTTCTGCACTAACTGCCATAATAACTTTAATTGCCATCTTAGCAAAATAATGAATAACGACCAAACAACATACCCTTACGAGCCGGAATTCTCCCTTAAAAAGCTATTACTAGACCGTGTAGGTGATTTTAAGTACCTGCTCAGGTTTAAGAAGTCAATGGCTTTGGTATTGGTCATTGCAGCGGCGCTGGGAGCAGCATTTGCGTGGAAATGGCCGGTAACCTATACCGCCAGGTTGACATTTGTAATTGATGATTCTAAATCCAGTGGCGGTGGTGGCGGCCTTTCCTCCCTGGCAAGCCAGTTTGGGTTCAATCTGGACGGAATTGGCGGAGCGAGCGGCGTTTTAGCGGGTGATAATGTTCAGGAATTATTGAAAAGTCAAAGGCTGATCAAAGAAACACTCCTATCCCCGTATGATGATAAAGGGACGCTCTCTCTGGCAGACCAATATGCTAAAGTTTATAAACTCAATAAATTGTGGTTAAAGCATAGTAAAGACGGAAAGATTACCACCTTTCCAGTGAAAGCAAAAAGTTATTCGCGCTTACAGGATAGCCTGCTGCATGTAATTACTGATATGATCCTCAACGGAAGTTTCGGAATTGCAAAAACGGATAAAAAGCTGAGTTTCTTTGAGGTAAATACAACCATGAGAGACGAAAAACTTGCCCAGCTCTTTTGTACCAGAATGATCAAACAGGGAACAGACTTTTTTATTCAAACAAAAACCGGAAGACTGCGCAACAATGTGGAGCGTTTGCAACACCGTGCAGATAGTATCGGCGTAATTCTCAACCGCAAGACGTATGCGGCATCTTCAGCATCTCAAAGCCTGTTAGACCTGAACCCTGCTTATACTTCCGCTAATGCGAATTCTGATATCAGGGAACGGGATAAATTGGTGTTGAGTTCCATCTATACTGAAACCGTTAAAAATCTTGAAGCCAGCAAAACAATGCTTGCCCAGGAAACCCCAACGGTACAAATTGTAGATGAACCGGAATTTCCACTGAAAAAGAACCGACTGAAATATTCAGCCACGATGCTGTTGTTCATGGTAGGATTTGTTGCCCTGTATGCTCTTTACCTGATTGCGACAAGGAAAACGGAGTCCAGTGAACAACACCTAGGTTAGATACAATAATTAATATTATCCTTTTAGAGCGGAAGATTCAAGAGTCCAATAGTTGCAAGAGCCTTTTTTATTTTAGCTACCTCCTTTTTATAAAAAAGTGAAACCAGTTGCTTACCGATATCTAATAACTTTCCCGTTTCTGAGTAGAGGGTTTACTTAATAATAGCCTGACGGCCTTTTCATTACAATGTAAGCCGTCATAAAAGAAAGTGTTATCAAACTTATATGCATCCGGATTATAGGATCCGTAGACCTTGATATTTTGTTTAACTGCGAGAGCCCTGAAATATTCTTCTGCCATCAATACATTATGGTAAGCTCTATTTTTCATAAAGAAACTATAAACAACTGGATGAAATGGAGATAAATAAAATTCAACCTCAACACCCTGCCCCTGCATATATTCAACGAAATTGAACAGGAGGCGCTGATAATGCAGAGACAGCCCTTTAAATCCCCCAAGAGAATATACAGGATCCTCTGTAATACATTCGTTAGCTTTTAAAGCTATCTCTGCTGCTGAAGCGTTTCTGTAACGCAGGTCATAAAAAATGGATCCATCGGTTAACCGGGTAAATCCGTCATTTACTCCTTGTTTAGTCGGAGTATAATTGTTATTTATTCCATTTATCAGATAATGTATGGATGTCTTAAAATAAGAAACTGATATCAGCTCTGAGTACTTTTTATATTTGTATAAAAATGATTGTCTTGAGTACACCGGACTCTTTTTATCAACTCTTGACAAAAGATCACTATATCCATTTTCTAAAGTTCTCCATCGCGTTTGGTTGTGGTTATCATTCAGCATCCATGGGTCTAAATCCAAAATGACTTTTTTGATTTTATATCCCTTTTTTTCGTACAGATCATAAATCGCCATTTCATCCTCAATTGTAGCGCCAGACACTCCGTTGTTAATAAAATTAGGTTCATTAAAATTCGTTTTATGCAACTGCATTATCCTGCTTGACCCCAAAACTATTTCGGTTGGAGGTACAACCATACTTTCAATAAAGTGCTTTTGTAATAACCGTTCATCATAGTTTACAACATTTGTTACATTGTATCCTGCAGTTAGGTAATTTGCGATTCCCATTTCATAATTTCCATTGAAAAGATTAGCTGGATCTACCTTAAAATTTATAGCTATTATAATAACAGGAATAGCGAGAAAAGGTATGAGCTTTAGTATAAATTTCTTCATACAGTCTAGAATTTAAAGTAAATGAATTGGTTTGCCGTTGTGGCACTCATCAAAATAACACAAGCAATCATACCGAAATATATCGTAAGCCTGAGTAAAGGAGACTTAATGGCATCTATTTGCAATGCATGTTCCCTTTCACGCTGCACCCATTCTACTATGAACATCAGTAATAGAAAAACAATGCTAATTAGCAATTCATCCTGATGAAGTACAACCGGGTTTGAAAACAATGATCCGGAAAACATTATCTTGTAATAATGAAATGCGTCTGAGATATTATCGGATCTGAAAATAATAAAAGTAAGCATCACAAATCCACAGGTCAGCGCAACATTATTTAATTCTGAAAGAGAAGGAAAAGGCCTTCCCTTTGCAATTTTTTTCTTCTTATTAATCGTGTCTTTTATGATAAGCGGGATAAAGAAACAACCGTGTATAAATCCAAACAGCACATATGTCCAGTTAGCCCCATGCCATATACCTACAATCGTAAAATTAATCACTATTGCCAAACTAACACCAACTTTACCCCAGTCGCGAAATGCAATATTTAGCGGAGAAAATACATATTCTGTTAACCACGAAGTAAGTGAGATATGCCATTTTCTCCAGAATTCAGCTATATTTTGAGAAAAATATGGATAATCGAAATTTCTGGTGATTTTAAATCCCAATAACTTAGATACTCCAATTGCTATATCTGAATAGCCCGAAAAATCAGCATAAATCTGAATACTATATAGGAAGGCCGCAATTAATAAGGAACTGCCAGGTAAGTTCTGGTAATTGCCAAATATTTCATTTGTCACCATAGAACAGTTATCAGCGATTACCATTTTCTTGAACAGACCGCATAGTATCTGGCGAAGACCGTCGCTCGCTAAATTGTAATCAAATAACCTGGGTTTTTCCAATTGAGGTATGAATATTTTCGCCTTATCAATAGGGCCAGACAATATGCATGGAAAAAAAGCAACGTAGGTAAAAAAATTAATCCAGTTCGCAGTTGCCTTCGTTTTACCTTTATAAATATCCTGCAAATAACTTAACGTTCTGAATGTAAAAAAGCTAATTCCAACGGGAATAAGGATATTGAGTAAATGTAAATCTATATTCAAATTTAAGCCTGCGAACAAACTGTCAAAGGAAGAGATAAAGAAATTGAAATATTTAAAGAATATAAGTCCCCCTATCCCTTGTACCATCCCTGCCCATAACAATATCTTCCTGTATCTCTGGCTTCTTTCTATACCAATGCCAAGAATGAAGTTTATTACGGATATGCCGACAAGCAAGGCAAGAAAGCGCCAGTCAGCAACAGCATAAAATATATATGAGCCGACTAAAAGTAGAATATTTTGTAATTTGAGATTACGATTAAATACAAACCAGTATAAAAAGAAAAAGCCTGTGAAGAAAAGTAAAAAGGAAAGAGAGTTAAAGATCATTTATTTGATATTAGATCCTGAGTTTAAAAGTATATTAATTCCATTTATCTGCTGCGTGGAATTCATCAAAAACAATACACTTCCTATTACTTCCTCTGGAACCAACAATTTTTTTAGAGGATGATTACTTTGAATTTGCTCTACTAATCTTTCATCTATATCTTTAGTGAATCCAGTTAACATAAATGCAGGAGAGATTGTATTAGATGTAATATTAAACCGCGCATTTTCCGTAGCCCATACTTTAGTCAATTCTTCAATATAGGCTTTATTCGCAACATATACAGAGGAGCCTACAGGGGGGGTGTTTACCAAAGCCGCAGTCAATATTGTAATTATTTTTCCGCTCTTTTTTTTTCGGAATAAATTGATTGCAGCCTGAGTAATAGCTATCGTAGGTAAGATATTATCATTAAAGCCGGAAGCAAAATCATCAACGGGAGTTTTATGGAAATGGGACTTAAGGAAATCACCGGAATAAGCATTATTGATTAAAACGTCAATATTCAATCCAGATATCCTATTGCATAATTCAGCCACATCCTGCTTATCTTTAAAATTACATTTTATACCAATTGCATTTTTAAAATCACTTTCAATAATTTCCGCATTAGCATTCGAACTATTATATGTAAAATATACAATATCAGACGGCTGTTGGGCTATTTTACGGCTTATAGCTTCACCTAAACCAGTAGCGCCACCTGTAACAAGAACTATCATAATATACCAATTTGAATTTCGCCCTTAGCTACCATTTTCAAGGCTTCATTTTTGAAATTGAATTTAAATTCTACAGCATTTACCGATTCAAATACATCAGTAACGATTGCTTCAAAAAACAGGTTGTCATTTAAATATACAGGATTATTGAATTTAATCTCCTGCTTATGAATAATTACATTTTTTATAGGCAAACACTCTCCGATAAAATAAGAAACGAACCCATTTAGGATATTGCCATGCATTACCTTTTCCCTGAAACCATTCATAATTGCAAACTGCTGATCAGTATGAAGTGGGTTATTATCATTAAAAATTGAAAGAAATCCTTCATAGATTTTATTAGAAACAATAAAGCTCCTTTCAAATTTATCATCGACCTTAAAAATCATATATCCTTTTTTAGAATACAATCAATCATCTCTCCCACATTATTCCAACCAAGGATTTCCTGCGATGTAAAACGAATTTTAAACTTTTTCTCAACTGCAACTACCAATTGAATATGATTCAGAGAATCCCAGTCTTCCACATCATCGGCAGTAGTATCGTAAGTCAATATGATCTCCTCATTATCCAGTGTATCGATAAAAATATTATTGACACTTCTTAATATTTCTTCTTTTTGCATATTAGTATTTATTTTTTATTGATAAAACACGGCCTAATTTCATACTCGGATAAATTCAGTATCCAGGAACCGTCCCGGGCCTTAAAAGCTAACTTTGAATAATGGTCTTTCACCATTTCATTTTTTAATGTAGGGATGTACTCTCCTTTTAGATATTTAAATCCTCCTCCTTGACCAAAGTCAGCAATACAATTTAAAACAAAATGCTCCATCCCTCTTTTTAATACCCTGCAGCTCATTAACCAGGTATCAATAAATAATGTATCATTATTTTCACTCTTTAATATTACAATACAGATCAGGCCATTATCGCCAAATTTGTCTTCCAGTGTAAATGAAAAAGTGAAACTATCTTCTGATTTCCCAAGCAACTCGATATCAGCCTCACTATATCGAACCGTTCTCAAATTAAATTGATTTGAGCGCTGTGATAGCTGTGCAGCCCTGGGAATATTAAAATTATCAAAAGGTCTTACTATTGAAAGCATATTTAGACTTTCCAGGAAATCTGCTTCACTGGTAAAACTTTGCTGTACTACAGCCCTTTGCGCCTCAACCTGATATTGTTTTGTTCTTTCGGCATCCAGATCAGAGACTGAAACCGTTTCGAACAAATTTTGGGAATATAAATATTCAAGATATTCGGCAGGATCTTCAGGAAGTTCGGGAATGGTGAGCAAAGGAATACTTTCGCGAACGATATTGCGTTCAAACGGATTATCATCCAGAAACACCATTGAATCAAATCCAATATTAAGGATATTTCTGATATGATGAATGTTATCAACCTTATTTTCCCAGTTAGCCACGAATACAGCTATATCATCCAACCTCAGCACCATATCCGGATGTTTTTCAAATGGTTCCCTGGCAATTGATTCTGTATTCTTACTACAGACGGCAAGTATAATTCCGCGGTTTTTTAACTTTTTCAGCCAATATTGAAACTCTGTAAAAGCTTTTCCTATTCCCAGAGATCCGATCTCTATATTATCCATGCCGTCATCGCCGATAATACCACCCCACATTGTATTATCAAGATCCAGAATAATGCATTTTTTGAACTTGCCATACATTGCCCCAATCAGATCAGTTGTAAGGGAAGCAATGGCCGGTAATATATCAATACTTAATACCATTTCGGTATTGATATAAATTGACGTCTGAAAAAAAGTACATTTACCGTATTTATTCTGCATTGAAGATAAATCCAGTAAATAAAAATTCGGGTGAGAGATAGAGAATTCCATCACCTTGTAATTAAGTTTACGCAACTGGAATAAAAAAGATGCTTCCACTTTACTGGAATAATTACCGTATACCGAATCATCTATTTCTGTATAATTATAATAGACAATCTTCGTATGCAATCTGCTATCTATTTGAGCGCAAAGATTACCGATCAAATCTAATTCGGTATCAGCGAGACTAGCATATTTTCCGGGAGGTAATTTGTTATACTTCGAAAGTAACTTGTGTGAAGATTGATAAATGATAACAATTTCCGGACTAAAATCATATAACTCACTTGATGGATCAAAAACCTGGCGCTCAATCTGGTTAAAATCAGCTTCCCAAATTTGCAAATCAAATTCCCGGTCAAATCCAGATGCACGCAGTGCCTGCGTTAGAAATTGGGTAGCAGTATCACCCATTAATGCTACTTTTATTTTTTTTAGACCTGAAAAATCTTTCTTTAGATTTCTTTTTAGAATTTTAAAATCTTTTATTAACTCCATTTCGTCGGTAATTCTAAGGCCCAAGTATTTATCTTCACTATGACTTGTTAAAAATCTTACTATTAATCATACCAAAATAATTTTTAAAAATTCAAAGGTATAAAATTTTTTGATATATATTTGACCTTAAACGGCAGCCTCGAGTCGCTATATCTAGATTAGATACTAAATCAAGAGATCTACCTATCTTAACATAAATCATGTCACGAGAAATAAAGGCGCACCCGAAAGTTTAACTGATGAGTATGAACTCATTCATAACCCGTTAGTATTTAATGCATATTTTCTTACTACACTTCCAAAAGCTATTTTTTTAATGAAGTAAGATTTATGTCTGAGTTGTAAAAATTTTTCAAAGTATATACGATCATCAGGTGCTATTCTTGTCTGATATTGGGTGTAAAATTTAAAAACCGTTTCAAATTGAGCCCAGAGAAAATCATCCTTTCCGAGGAACGATTTTCTCAACTCATTGAAGATACTTCTGTAACGATTCCGCGGTTTCGTACCTGCTACTATACTTAAATTATTGTCATGCTTACGATATCTTATGGTTGGTGTGGGTATTTCAACTGCGATTCCAAAAGAATAGGCAACAAGTGCTATCCAGGCATCATGGTACCTTATATCGTCAGGCATGTCAGTAAAAAAATGCCTCAACACCGGATTCATTACTACAGTACAGCCAGTTACAAAATTTGCAAATAACAAGGTCTGTAAATTATGTTTGTATCCACTTTGCCCCCTTTCATTCTTAAAAGACCAGTTTAACACGTTTTCCCGTTCATCAGTCAGTATTAAATCAGTATGTACCAGGCATGGTAGCTTAGTATCCATTCTTTCAAATGGGGTTAGGGAAACTGCTAGTTTATCAGGCAGCCATATATCATCCTGATCACATAATGCAACGAAATTTTTCTCCGCAGCCATGGATACCGCTTTTTTAAAATTGCCAATAAGCCCTAACCTCCGGGCATTAACCACATAAGTTAATAACTTCTTTTGCCGGTATTGCTCTAATATAGTCACAGTACCATCAGATGAGCAATCATCACACACAATCAATTCCTCAGCGGGGAACGTTTGTGTTAAGATCGAGTCAATCTGTTGTTTTAGATACTTTTCGCCATTATAAGTGGTCATTACTACAGAAACTTTCATGGCTTCGCTCCTATATTAAATTTCAGCCTCATAAATTCCAAAATGTCAGATAAAAAGTTGTTTCTAAATACTACCCATTGAAAGCCTAGATATGTAACTGAGCATCCGGAGATGGATATCAGTAGTGTACATGTCAGCGACAACGCCATCCCGCGCGTCAGCCAGATTAGCGGAATAAAAATTAGAGAGCTTAAAATAGCTTTAACCAGTAAAGACCACTCATAGGTAAACGAAAAATACTGTTTAATAAAATAAACGTATAGCAAGGTAACTACAATTTCAGCACAAACATTTGCTATAGAAGAACCCACTTCCTGGAAATGAGGAATCAAAAGCACATTTAACACTAAGCTCACAATTACTCCACCCACTACACAAAAAAACATCTCTTTGTTTCTGCCCGCAGGAACAAGCACCATATATAAAAAGAAATGTCCGAATCCAACAATTAATGGTAATAGAGACAGTAGGCGCATGCTGTTACTTGCTGGGAGAAATTCGTTGCCAGAAAATAAAGCAAGAAACTCCGGAGCAAGAAGAGCTAATCCAAAAGCCATCGGCACGGCGAAAAAAATTAAAAACCTGAAAGTCTGGTCGATGTTTTTTTGTACCTCCGCCAGGTTTCTCTCTGCAAAATCGTTTGATACCTTAGGCATCAGGATCACTGTCATAGAAGTTACAAAAGGTATAGTAATTTTGCTGAGTTTAACCGCCGCAGTGTATAACCCTACAGTTTTATCATTTGACAAGAAACCAAGAAGAACTGTATCCATATCAGTATACATACTGGATGCAAGAGATGTACCCAGAATAAAAAACAAAGGCATTAAGTGTTGTTTTAGCTGTAAACCGGAAAATATAGGCCGTACTTTTCCCCTGATCAGGAAAAAACTCAGTATATTATTTCCAAGAAAGGAAAACATCATAATGTAGAGATAGATTCTAAAATCGCTGCGTTCTCCGACAAAAGAATACAACAAGCCGAGACCAATAATCTTAAACAATACAGCACGTATCGCAATAGATTTAAATTCCTCCATGCCTGTAAACAACCAATCAATATAGGAGAATCCAAGTAGTACCATTAAGGAGGCTGCGAGATAGATATTCATATCTGCATGAAAGTATGGGAATGCAAAAATCACACTTAGGTATAACAGAAACAGACAGACAGTAGATAACAGGTAAATAGCAATTAGTTCAGAAAAGACTTTAGAACGTGCTTCCAAGTCATGCCTATGCTTCGCTACTTGCTGCATCCCATATACGGGAATACCAATACTTGCAACGAGAGCAAAATACTGAGAAAAGGAGAATATAAATTGTACTTTACCAATACCTTCAGGGCCTAAGACCCGTGATACATAAGGAAAACTAAGAATGGGGAATAATAAATTAGCAAGGGTAAGCAGTAAATTATAAAAATAGTTCTTTGCCATAATTGAAAATCAGCTGCTTAGATTTTAGCGTCCAATTCTTCGAAGATAGAGTTTTTACTTTTATATTCTTTTACCAATTCTTTCATATGCGTTACAACCTGCATGTCATCACTTCTTCTCGCATGCTCTATAAGAGCATAGATTTGTTTTTGAATTTCATCAAATGCATATTCTCGTACCCTGCCAATCATTATCTTTTCATGATGTGTAGGCATGGTATTCTCATTATCGTTCAGAAGCTCCTCAAATAACTTTTCTCCAGGCCTTAATCCGGAATATTCAATCATGATATCCTGATTAGGTATCATGCCTGCCAGCTGGATCATCTTCTTTGCCAAGTCAACAATCTTTACAGATTTACCCATATCAAAAACATAGATCTCCCCGCCTTCGCCCATACAACCTGCTTCCAGTACCAGTCGGCAAGCCTCCGGAATAGTCATAAAGTAACGGGTGATCTCAGGGTGTGTAACCGTTACCGGTCCTCCCTTTTCTATCTGTTGTTTGAACCTTGGGATTACTGATCCATTAGAACCTAAAACATTCCCGAAACGGGTTGTAATAAACTTAGTAATAGGCTTAACCTCCAGGTCATTAATGTAACTCAAACCATTGCTAAAAATATGATCTCTATGGTGCAGCGAATTATTAAGGGACTGCACATAGATTTCTGCTATACGTTTTGAAGCCCCCATCACATTTGTTGGATTTACGGCTTTATCGGTAGAAATCATTACAAATTTCTGCACACCGTACTTCACTGATTTATCAGCAATAGTTTTAGTGCCAAGAACGTTAGTTTTAATCGCTTCTGAAGGATTATCTTCCATCAAAGGCACATGTTTATAAGCGCCGGCATGATACACGTAGTGAGGCCTTAACGTACGGAACAGATGATCCATCCGTCTTTCATCTCTGACATCGCCAATAAAAGCATGGAAATTCTTATTCTTCGTAGATTCAGTAAGCTCGAGGTAAAGTTCGTGCAAGGCAGATTCTGACTGATCACAGAGAATGATCAGGCCTACATCAAACTTGGCAAGCTGACGTACAATCTCGCTTCCAATAGAACCTGCTGCTCCTGTAATGAGTATTCTTTTGTCTTGTAACTGATTCCCGATACCTTCAATATCGATGTGGATTGACTTACGGTCCAGCAAATCTTCGATATTTAATTTCTTAATCTGAGTAGTTTGAAGCTTACCATCTGTCCAGACGTTTGGAGGAGGTATATTCAATATTTTAATACCATTCTCCAGACAAACCTCTGCAATCTCATTTTTTCGCTCCTTTGGAATTGTATAAGATGCAAAGATGATTTCATCAAGTTCATGTTTGGTAATATAGTCCACAAGATTCTTGGCATCAAAAATTCTGATCCCATCGATGGTTTTACCCATCTTCCGCTGATCATCATCCACAAAACCAATAATATTTTTATTTACATTAGGATCATGATCAAATGTTCTTTTCGTGGCTACACCAGCTTCGCCGGCTCCATAAATCATTACTCTGACCGTATCCAGTTTTAAGTTTTTAATATAAATAAAGAAGTATTTGACTAATACACGATAAGTAATCAGCATCAGAAAACTTGCCAACCCATTTATAATCAGTATACCATTGGAAATCAACTGTGAATTACCAGTCGCTACAAAACCCATATTCAACAGGAAGAATGTACTGTTGGAAACGATGATAGCATACAAAATGCGGAAAGTATCCTGTGCGCTTGTATAACGTATAATACCTGAATAGGTCCTGACGTTTACAAAAACCAGCGTACTGATCATAGTAGTCACCAATACATTCCGGCTGAACTCAACATAGTCTAAATTTGATAAATCAAAGTTATGCTTGATGAGATAGGCAATCGTTAATGATACAAAGCAGATCGTTAGATCAAGAGAAAAAATTATCCACCTAGGTACTATGTTGATTTGACTGAACAAAATATTATATTTTAATATGCAGCAAATTTAATCAAAAAACCATACCAAGTGCAAATGACCCTATATCAATTATTAAATTATATTGAAATCGGGGCTTTAATCAACGACCAAATCGGTAAAACAGGTTAAAAAACCTCAACAAAGCCATGTAAGTATTTCATTACACTTAAAATAAAATTAGAATTAAAATATAAAAACCCGTTTAACATCCAGACTGACCTAAATGTTGAACGGTATATAACGTATTGTCTATTTATTCGAAATTATTTAGTGTTTTGAATCCACCTAACCTCAAATATTCATCTTTCTTCATCAAGTGTAAATCTGACTGGATCATATCTTTTACTAGTAATGGCAAATCGTATTTAGGAACCCAGCCTAATTTAGTTTTCGATTTGGTAGGATCTCCCAATAAAAGATCAACCTCTGTTGGACGGAAGTAAGCAGGGTCAACTTTTACTACTTCATTGCCAACTTTAAGTTCAGCAAAATTTAATCCCAGGTCAGAAGCAATTTTCTCATCAATAGCAGCAATGACTCCGCTTTCATCCGCACCTTCACCTCTGAACTCGACGGTAATACCCAATTCAGCAAAACTCATTTTAACAAAATCTCTTACTGTAGTTGTTACACCTGTTGCAATTACATAATCTTCAGCAACATCCTGTTGTAATATCAACCACATTGCCTCAATATAATCTTTTGCATGTCCCCAATCCCTTTGTGCAGAAAGGTTACCCAAGTATAAACAATTTTGAAGCCCTAATGCTATCTTAGATGCTGCGCGTGTAATTTTACGGGTAACAAATGTCTCCCCTCTTAATGGACTTTCATGATTAAACAGAATCCCGTTACAGGCAAACATGTTGTACGCCTCCCTATAATTGACTGTGATCCAATAACCATATATCTTGGCAACCGCGTAAGGCGAACGTGGATAAAATGGTGTAGTTTCACTCTGAGGAACAGCTTGCACCAACCCATATAATTCAGAAGTAGATGCCTGATAAATTCTCGTCTTTTTCTCTAATCCCAAAATACGAACAGCTTCTAATAATCTTAGTGTACCTATACCATCAGCATTGGCAGTGTACTCCGGTGTATCAAAGCTCACTTTAACATGGCTCATTGCTGCCAGGTTATAGATCTCATCAGGCTGCGTTTCCTGAATGATACGTATCAGGTTTGTCGAATCTGTTAAATCACCAAAATGCAGTTTAAAGTTTACCCCATTTTCATGCTGATCCTGATAAAGGTGGTCTATACGTTCAGTGTTGAACATAGATGATCTTCTTTTAAGACCATGAACAAAATATCCTTTTTTTAATAAGAATTCTGCTAAGTAGGCTCCGTCCTGGCCTGTAACACCTGTAATAAGGGCGACTTTCATTTGATTGAATTTTTTAAGAGTAGATTATTGATTATTTTATACAATAAGAATGCTATGCAAAATCATCACCACAGAGGGCGACTATTTTTTTAGACACTTCTTTAATTTCCTGTTCGTTTGCTTTAGGATAGATCAGCAAGACCTTCCCATCGTCAACTACAATAAAATTGTCCAGCCCTTTGATCACTGCAACTTTATCTTTCGGGATCTGAATCATACAGTTGGTTGTATCAGACAAATTGATAGTATGACCGGAGAACACATTATTATGTTCGTCTTTGTCCACTACCTCATATAGCGAGGCCCAGGTTCCAAGATCAGACCAGCCAAATTCACCCGGGATAGTGTAGACATTCTCAGCTTTCTCCATGATAGCGTAATCAATTGAGATGTTATCTGAAAGCGGATAGTTCTCCAGAATAAAGGCCTTCTCGTCACTGGTATTGTAACATGTTTTACCCTTTTCGAAAAGACCAAAAATAGCCGGAGAATATTTAGCAAGGGCAGTAAGGATAGATCCAACGCTCCAGACAAAAATTCCCGCGTTCCAGAGGTAATCCCCACTGGCGACGAATTCTTTTGCCCTTTCAAGGTTTGGTTTCTCCAGGAATTTAAGTACCTGATGTACACCTTCATTCTCCTCTTTATTATAGTTGATATAACCATAACCGGTATCCGGACGCGTTGGTGTAATACCAAGGGTCACCAATGCATCATTGTCCCCAACATATGACAGGGCCTGCTGAATTTTCTTAAGGAAAACCGTCTCATTTAAGATCAGGTGATCTGAAGGGGCAACGACAATCTTAGCTAAAGGATTCAGCTGGCTGATTTTAAAAGAAGCATAAGCTATACAAGGGGCAGTATTATTACGGCTGGGCTCAGCTATAATATTTTCGCGAGGAAGACCCGGCAATTGCTCAGCAACCAATCCCGAATACTGTTCATTCGATAAGATAAAGATATTTTCCTGCGGACAAATCTTTTGGAACCGCTCGTGGGTTAATTGTAACAGAGATTTTCCAATCCCAAGAATATCAATAAACTGTTTAGGAAAATTATTCCTGCTTTTCGGCCAAAATCGACTGCCGACGCCGCCAGCCATAATTAAAACATAAGTGTCCTGCATAGAAATTCTATTCATTTTTTATAAGCATTTAATTCCAATAAGTAGATGTAGCGAATACTAATATATGGCATATTATAATAAGAAATCATTAACTGGGGTTTAATAAACCAGTCGGCTTTACGTTAATAGTGTATTTATTACACTTATACACAAATAACGTTTAATTGTAACAATTGTGTGTATTATTTTCAAAATTTAAATATTCTTTAAATAAGCGAGAGACTGGTGGTTCAAACTGGCTGTTTTTTTGCATAAATTAACTTAGAAAAGAAGATTTTCTAATATAAACATTGACTGCAAATTAACAAACTCTAAACACAATGACTCAAAACATCGGAAACAAACTGAAAGCACTGCGGCTTACTCATTGTCTCAGTCAGAAAATTATCGCCGATCAATTAGGCATATCTGTTCCAGCTTATTCAAAAATTGAAACAGGCCTAAGTGACCTTTCTTTCACTAAAGTACAGCAAATCGCTGATATTTATAGCGTATCGGTGATAGATTTATTAAAAATAGGTGAAAAAGATTCAAAGAATGAGCAGTACCCAGACCTTAAAAGGCAGCTTGATGAACTAACTTTACAATATAACGAACAGCAGAAAAAGATGATACAATTATATGAGATCATCAGAAACCAAAGAACCGAAGCCGTTAAAATCTAAAGGATACGCCTAATTCCCCATGGAAGTTAAAAACATCATTATGGGGAATATAATACTCATCAGGGGTATAATCTTTCAACCTCCATTGATAATTTAAAGATTTAATCCCCTGAACTTTTACATTAACTACGAAATTTTTATAATTCCAGGCACCTTCCGCAGCAAGAGCAAAATCTACCCACCTCCGGCTTTGTCCATTCAGATCAGAAAGATAAAAATCATAAAAATCCGCATTATGTTCATAACGTTCAAAAGCTAATCCAAATTTCTTTAAACCTTTTACCCAACTAATATCCAAAGACTGCAGATTCCCTCCGGAGCCGGTACCAGCTCCTATTACCTGGCCCAGGTTCGTATAACCTTGCCTAATCTGATAATGCTGATAGAATCCACCCGCAGGCCTTACCAACCGATCCACAGATTGCGATAATTGGTTGATTTCGGCATTAATTTGAATAAATTCACCCTTTTTATATTTAAATGGCACTAACTTGGATATACCAAATATATATGCTCTGGCGTGGTCAGGGGATCCAATGAAATCTCGATAGTTATAAGAATTATCATTTACACCATATTCGAAATAGACCTCAGCATGTGCCTTTTCAAATATCCACCTGGCATACATAGAAATACGCTGATCACGATCAAAAGGGTCACCCTGTGTCCCTGTAGTTTTCTTTTGAATCGGGAAAAAATATGGAAAATAATTCTTGAACCCTTTTACGTCTTTCTCGTATGACATAAAATCCCTGATAAACCCGAGAAATAGGCCTGGCACCCATTTCGGTTGATAACTGATATTAAAAGCAGATAAATACCTCCAGTCATCATTATAGGTATCAAAAATATTTGTTCCTGTTGATGTGGTAGTTACCGGTAAGGGAGTGAAATTGGAATTCTCTAATTTCCCTGCAATAAATTGTGCTTCAAACGATCCGATAGGTGTTTTTATAGGTTTTACCGTATTCAAAGTAAGGTGCTTAAATCCGGGAGCATTATTGGTCATCGTCAGAGAGTTTCTTTTGCCAGGCCCCCACCAGATATTTTCATTTGATAGCCCTAAAGAAGCTGGCCCGTATGTTAGCCGGACATTGCTCTGTCCCCAGTTAACCTTGTTATAGCTACTGCTGCCAAATCGTTCAGGTGCATCCAAAAGATTATAAAATCCATAATATTTATTTAATTCTTCATCAGACCTGCCAGGCGATGCAAATCCTTCAAAAGCCTTGTTTTCCGCATATACAAATTCCGGACGGAATTGAATACTGAGAATACCAAATTTAGCATAAAAACCTCCGCTGAGCATAGTCTGATATCCTCTTGCCGGAATCATGGCACCATCATTCCAGCCATAAGGATGATTTGAATTGTATTGTTGCAGCAACGAGAATGGTAAGATCTGAAATTGCCCCTTTCCATTCGCAAATCCGACCGGCCCCGATGACTTAAAGTACCCATCAGCAGCCAAAGTATTATCCGGATCAAACACATTGCTTACTCTGAAAGACAGGGCGGGATTTAGTGGGAGGATGGAAAAAGATACAGTTGAATCCAATTCTCCCAACAGCTGTTTACGTCTGTAATATTCCTCGAGGCCTACCATACCTACAGGAAGCGACTGTGCTTGCAATTTGACGCTAAATATGGCGAAGAAACCGAATGCGATTATAGTGAAATATATCCTATTCATATTATAGCTATGTTAAAAACGGTAGGTCAAACCTGCCTGCATTTGTAAATTAAAAGCATCTTTCCCGCTAATGTTAACATCGTCAGCTGGTCCTTGAAACAGGTACCATTGATAATTTAAGGAATTTACACCCATTAATTTAGCATTAAAAATAAAATTTTTATAGTTCCATTCTCCATTAAAAGCAATACTCAAATCTGTCCAATGCCTGCGGGAGTCCTTATCTGCCTCGTAGGCATAATAATAGAAATCATTATTATGAACATATCGTTCCAATTGTATGCCCAGGCGTTTAAGGCCTCTTACCCAGCTTACATCAATGCTTTGCAAATTAGCTCCGGGTCCTATACCGGCTCCTAAAACCTCACCCCTATTTGTATAGCCCTGTCTTACATATTTATTAATATACCAGCTATCGGCACTCCGAATATCGCTAGGACTGGTCTCCTGCAGCTGTGTAGCTTCAACACTAATCAGCAGGTTTTCATCCCTACTTTCGTTGAAAGGAAGCATTTTCCGGATACCAAAAATATAGGCCCTGTTACGCGATGCCTCTAAAAGCTGGTTACGGGTATCCCCTGTACTATTGTTCTTACCATATTCAAAATAGATTTCCGCATGCTCTTCAGGCCACAACCACCGCATAAATACAGAACTTCGGTTATCCCGGTTTTCGACCGGCCTATCGGCATTAACTTTTGTAGTTGATGAAAAGAAAGGCAAATAATCGCCAAATTTGGAAAGGTCGTTATGATAAAGCTGAGAACTTCTGGTTAGCCCCACAAACAAACCGGGAACCCATTTTGGTTGCCATGTTACAGCTAATCCAGAAAGGTATCTCCAGTTATCTGGTTTCGGTATAAACAGGGTACTGCCAAAATAGTCCCATTCAGGCTCTAATACGCCATAATCCGAGTTTTCTAATCTTCCGGCTATGATTTGTCCCTCAAATGAACCAATCGCTGTATTGACCGGCTTTCTTGTATTTAGAGTCAGGTGTTTAAATCCAGGGGCTGTATTACTCATTAGTAAGGAATTACGTATTCCGGGACCCCACCATAGATTCTCTGTTGATAGACCAAATGAGATATCTTTGTAGTTCAGGCGGATGCTACTTTGTCCCCAGTAGGCTTTACTGATTTCATTATTTCCAAACCTTGCAGGCAAATCAATATTATTATAAAAATCGTAATATCTCGCAACTATAATAGGGTAAGTAGCAGGATTGAAAGTATCGAATTTACCATTTATGGCGAGATCGATTTCGGGTCTGAATTGTATGCTTAACATTCCGTATTCCAGATATGCTCCTGCACTAAGTAAGGTCTGAAGCCCTTTCGCCGGGAGCATAGCACCATCATTCCAGCCATAAGGATGGTGAGAATTGAATTGGGTTTGTAGATTTAAAGGCAAAAGACTGATTTTGAGCTTGCCATTTTTAGAACTATAAACACTTGGGGAGTTAATAAGGTTATATTTTTTTTCAGTACTATCCTGATAAAATACATCTTTAGCTTTAAAGCTTAACTTGGGCAACAGTGGTCGTATTAAAAACGAAACCGATGAATCCGCCCGCCCCAAAAGCTGTGCCCGGCGGTAATAATCCTCTAACGACACACTTCCTACTGGTAAGCTCTGTGCAGACAATTTATGTTGAAAAGATATGAGTAGTATAAAAGCAAGGCTAATCTTTATAATTTTCATTGATGGATTTTTCATTAATTGAGGCTAATGACTTTAATTTTAATATTATCAACCGACCAGCTCTCGTTACATTTAGGGTCAGCGACATCTTTTTGTACCAGCTTATCCAGACACTGAATTAAAAGTGTCTTTTCGGAATGACTTATACTTTTGTGAATTTTATATAAGGTAGAGCCGTTTGGATTAAGCGCTTCACTGCAAAAACCGGGTAAGTTTATATTCGATGCACCGCTTTTGGGATTATTACTCTGAGTAGGATAATCGGCAGGATAAGACTGCCCCGGACAAAAATTGCCCGGTGCACAGTCAAAATTAGCGAATGTAGCACTGACAAATGTTTTGTTATTAACTTTCATCTGCCAGAGATCAGGCCCACTCACATTATTCTGTAAACTTTGGCTGCCTTCCCAGCTATCATGAATATAAAGATCAAAGCTAATGTCCACCACATCATGCTTTGGTAAATCGTTTACAACGACTTTAAATTCACCATTATTGTAATTACCCAAGACATTAGATCCATTAAATGGTGAAATTGTGCCATTTTCTATTCCGGTCAGGTTTCCACTTTCGAAATCATTGTAGTATACTTCCACTTCACTATCAGTAGTTTTTGCGCAGGAGCCAAATAAAATAAATAACAGAAAACAGAGTAATATAAGTTTATTCATATATAATTTCAATCAGATCCGTAAACGGTTAAAGGTAAGTATAATTTTAATGCTGTATTAATTTTGACGATCCTTCCAGGGAAAATCTTATAACTACAAAGATTACAGCACTAAACAGCAATGATAGTGAAAGAAGAAAAATCGAATAGGGCATCCAAAATATAATTAATGCATTGATCGTCAGTTGGGCCACTCCGTAAGCTGATGAAATAATCAAATGAGGCACCTTCCTCTCATTCGCCCAATATTGATAGAAATGACTTCTATGAGCTTCAAATACGCGTTCTCCGCGTATTATTCTAAAGATTATAGTCGTTACCGTATCAAGACCATATAAAAGCAGCAGTAACAGATAGCTGAAATTTTCAGTTTTAATGATAAGTTGCAATAAAAGGAACATAATAATGAAAGCGATACTTACACTCCCAACATCGCCGGCAAAACATTTTGCCTTTATTCGGAAATTGAAAAAATTGAAAACCAAAACTGAAATAATGGCTGTTATTATGATACTTGAAGTAATAAACGCCGAAATGTAAATATTGATAAATAATAATGTACAAAGCGTAATCAATGCATAAAAGCCGGTGATCCCATTTATTCCATCCATAAAATTAATTGCGTTGATACTTCCAATTACCAGAATTAAGGCCAAAATAATCCAATAAAATGGAAGATTAAAAAGTCCCAATTGATAAAACATAAATGCCACGCCCACCAAATGAAAAAATATTCTCAGTTTGTTACTTACCGGCTTTATGTCATCCAAAAAGCTGATAAATGAAATTACCGTAAGGCCGATGAGAAAATAACCGTAATTAAATCCAAAGTATAACGGGTATAATAACAAACTAAGGGCGAAGATAATCCCCCCCCCTCTGAGGGTGACCACCTGATGAGAACTTCGATGATTAGGTTGGTCAATAATATTATATTTATCCGCTAAGAAAAAATAAAAACTTTCGAGAAGAAATAGTAAAACGAATATTATTAAAAAAAGACTTATATTCATAGATAGTTGCAATTGAAAAATAATGTGATTTCCGCAAATATAGATAAACAAGCATGAACCTTAGAAATCATAGTTATTCAAATAAGTAATAATCGCTATCTCCTTC
Source organism: Pedobacter hartonius (assembly GCF_900107535.1). Classification (GTDB taxonomy): domain Bacteria; phylum Bacteroidota; class Bacteroidia; order Sphingobacteriales; family Sphingobacteriaceae; genus Pedobacter; species Pedobacter hartonius. The sequence goes on from NZ_FNRA01000008.1 coordinate 81,664, forward strand.
GGTAAGCTTCAACCAAATCTTCAATAACTTGTTCCATTGTAACTACAGGGGTATAGTCCAGTTCCTTTTCTATCGTCCCAATATCATATCTAACTCTGGTGCTTAAGGCATCTACACGACCCGTCGTCAAAGGGCTTCCCGGTATCATATTACCGATAAGCCCCAAGCCCTTCATCAAGAATAGAGGTACGCGTAATTTTGGAACTGCCTTACCCAAACATTTTGCGGCCTGAGCGATAAATTCTTCAATGGTCCTAGTGTCAGAGATATTATAAATTCTTCCATTTGCCCTTTTATCTCTACCTACAAGTATAAGTGCCTGCACAACATTATCTACAGGCACGTAATTTGCATTCGCCCCCTTTGGGCCAATAAAGAAAAACATTCCTTTGTCTAAAGCTCTTACAAGCTGAAAAAGCGATTGGTTGCTCATCTCTGGCCCAAAAACATTTGACGGTCTAAGAATACCATACGTAAAAAAATTATTTAGCCCGGCATAAATAACCAAATTATCCGCTGCAACCTTTGATCGCTCGTATGTATTCATAGGATCTATTTTTTGCGTTTCAAACACTTCCCCGGATAAAATATGGCCGTAAACTCCGGTACTACTTAACTGCACCCAATGTTTCAACCTCCCTTTAGCAGCATCAAGTAGGTTTTTAGTTCCTTGTACGTTCACCTGAAACATTTTAGATTCATCCTTTATCTCTGCTGCGCAATGATAAAGAACATCTATTCCTTCGACAAATGATATCAGTTTTTCATGTTGGTCCATCAAATCAAGATGATGTACTTTTACCAGTTCAGGGAAATCAAGATCACTTCTTTTTTTTCTTGACATAATTTGAACATCATCACCCATTTCGAGATGCTTCATCACCAATTTCTTCCCTATAAAGCCAGTTGCTCCTGTGATTGCTATCTTCATACAGTTTGTAGTTATATGCTATTGTTAAACCCCCTGGCCGTTTCAAGAATACCGTCATCGGATGAGACAGGTAAGCTTTTTCCTAATGCAGCCAAAATTTTTCTGTTACTTACAACGTAATTTTCAGTCAGTTTGCCCAGTCTTTCACTATTCAAAGGTAATCTCAAAAAATCCCCGATTTTTGCTAATCCTACAACCATTTTAACAGGAATATGTAACAATTGCGGACTTCTATTTAATACCTTCGATAATAATACAACTACTTCTTTAGTAGACAACACTTGATCATCAGCAACATTGTAAATTCCAGAAAGAATATCATCTCTTTCAATTAGCTCCTTTAAAATAAAACACAAGTTCTCGATACTAAGAAAAGAACGTTTATTTTCAAAAGAAGCTAAAGGGTAAGGTATTCCTTTTGCAACAAACTTGTATAACAGGTTTAAATTGCCCTTATTTCCAGGGCCATGAATCATACAAGGCCGGAGAATAAAATACGACTTTCCAGATGGAAGAGGCTGCTGGATGATATACTCTTCTGCCAGGAGTTTGGATTTTCCATAATGCGTATGTGGAAATGCAATAATGTCTTCGTCCATAATCCCGTCCAGGGAATCAGCAACAGCCTTAACAGAACTTATAAAAATAAATTTCGACGCATTAGACTTTAAGAATTTATCATAAAGATCCTTTGTAAGTTCGTAGTTAATCTGATAATATTCGTCCGGATTTGCAGATTTTCGCAGATCGTGAGCCTTGCCTGCAAGATGAACTATAACATTTGCATATGAAATATCATTGCTGTGTTTTCTCAGATCTAGCGGCACCAGATTTAAACTGGTAATATTACTTAGATACCTGACCAGATTTTGTCCAACAAATCCTGAAGCCCCCGTTATTATTACATGCATACAAAATAGTTTAATTCAAAGACTTAATTACCATTCATATCTCCTGGCTTGCATCATATTATTGTTTGAGCAATAATTCATTATAAAAATCCCGCTGAAGCCGGTAAATAACATCTGCAGAAAAGAAATCCAAAATTCTTATTCTCCCGTTAATTTTCATTTCCCTTAACTTGCCTGGATTTTCAAATAAGTATCTCATAGCCTTCGAAAACTCATCCGCATTGGAACTTTCAACAAGCAGACCGGTGGAGTTATGTGCAATTGAATCGACCAAACCTACAATATCAAAACCAATGGCAGGCACTCCCATGGCTGCCGCTTCTATCACAATTGAGCCAAAACCTTCGCTGCTACTAGGCAGACATAATACATCACTCACAGCCAGATATTTTTCATGAGCGTCCACTTTATCTAGACTTATGATCCGGTCTGACAAATATTCATACTGAGTATACAACTTTTGCAGATGTCCTTCAGATTCGTCAGGGCCAATAAAAAGCAACTTTGCATTTGGTATATCAACAACTTGAGAAAATGCTTTAAGAAGTTCATTTATACCTTTTGTTATTGATTTTCGGGCCAGGAAGATATATACAAAATCATTTTCAGCTATCCCAAGCTCTTTTCTTAGAACATTTCTTGTCTTATCCACTATGCTGATATCAAACCTGGAAAGATCCACACCTGACAAAGATCCCCTTCCAATGCATCTTATTGGCTTTCCATTTTGGTTGACGCCCTGCTTTTCTAAAAAGTCAGACTGCGAGGGACTATCAGTAAGACACACCGTACATACACTGACAATAAGCTTATCAATAAAAATATAGATCGCTCTTGATCTGCCGGTCAGGTTTGACCATACCTGCCCGGTAAACGTATGTATCCTAATAGGTACCAATGCCAGAAAACTAGCAAAGGCCGCAATCAATCCTGCCTTCGGCATAATCGAGTGTACAATTTGCGGTCTTAATTTCAAGCATAGATAAAAGATATGAAAAAATGCTATAATGTCATTCCATATTGAAATCTTCCTTAAGATATTTACATCAATAAAGGTTACGTTAGAATATCGTAAAGCATATCTTGACACATCATTTCCCGCTATATAGACTTCAAAATCGTCATTAGACCGATCAAGAAAATTCTTAAGATGCCATATAACTACTTCAGCCTGAGTTACAACCCGAAGAATTTTGATTTTTTTTTTGTGGCTTTTAGCTTCTTTCATTCAATACTTTCTTAATAAGAAAACAGAATATAACGATTAATTTTATTATAATAAATTTAAAGGAAGATCTACACTTCTAATTTTATTTAAGATAGAGATTGCTTTACTTTTTTCAGTCAATGTCAGATCTCCATTTCTTCTCTTAGATAGAAGATTCTGAAGACTAAAAAATCCAAATGTTTTATAGAGGAAAACCTTAAGATATGTTTTTCTGAGTTCAGCTCTCAGTTCCTTCTCATTAAGAATATCAGGTCCATATTTATATAATATTTTGCGTATAGTTCTAAGACTACTGATGTAGTTTCTGATATTAACCTTACCTTCTCTAACGATATAGAGAGGCTCTTTCACTCTTTTAAAATTTGAATATTTGTGAGTCCGAACCCAAAGTTCCCTGTCTTCTGCGCGTACATATTCAGGATCATATGGGTTCTTCACAAACCATTCTTTCTTGCCTATTATACTCGCATGTAACAACATTGCTTTACTTAAAACATATTTTGAATCATATTCAATAGACTCGAGTCCTCTTATACCAATTGGATCACCTGTTTCGCTAATAGAATAAGTGCCCGTATCCACAAGATCTATATTGATATCGGAAAGTAAAACATCGATTTGTTTTTGTAACCGTGTGGGATCCATAAGGTCGTCAGCGTCCATCCTTGCTAAATAATCTCCACTGACCAGGGAAGGCACCTGATTTAATCTATAAACTAATCCCCTGTTGGTTCCATCGCTTATAACTTTTACTCTTTTATCAGAGATGTTTCTAACGAGCTCTAAACTATTATCTTTCGATCCGTCATCAAGGAGTATTAACTCCCAATTTTCATACGTTTGAGCAAAGACTGACTTGACTGCGTCAATGATAGTTAATTCATTATTGTAAAAAGGTATGGCAATACTTATCAATGGGTTATTCATTTTATAAATTATTTTTTCTAGACATATATCTTAGTCCATTTATCATATGATAAATAGACCGGGTTTTTATTCTGAGTGACCCTTTAAGAAGGGATTTTACAAGTGAGATATAGCCTTTGGTAATATCACCGTTTTTCAAGCTTATATTTCCAATATTATAAGCAAGAGCTGCTGCTATTTTATTTTTCTCATAATCGCTTGTGCTTACTTTGATAAATGAAGCATATAAAGCCCGAAATCTGGAAATTTGACGATCGTCAGAGAATGTGATGTTATTATCTCCTATAAAATAAGAACCCATAACAACAGGAAAATATTTGGTTTGCATACCCAGCTTACCTAGTCGAATCCAAAGATCAAAATCTTCAAGCCCTATAATATCTTTTGATTCCCGAAAGCCTTCTGCTTCTTCCAAAATACATTTGCGGATACAAGTCGACGAGGTTGGAATAGCATTTAAATTATAAAGAAGATCATGGTAAACATCCCGATTATTTAGTTGTCTGGATTTAATCCTCCCGGTATTCATATCATTACTTATAATCTCAAGATCATGATAAATAAAATCTATTTTATTCAGGTCCTGATTGGAGATAAATTCTAGTCGTCCTTCTGTATACCAGTCATCTGAATCTAGGAAACAAAGCCAATCAGCTACAGAATTAGTAATACCAACGTTCCTAGACCTCGCGGGTCCACCCCAATTTTCCTGATAAAAGTACCGTAACGTAAGAAGTTCCCGATATTTTTCTACAACTACAGACGTATTATCTGTTGAACCGTCATCGCAAATTAAAACTTCAAAATTTTTATAAGTTTGATTGACCAGAGATTGCAAGCACCTGTCAAGAGCATTAGAACGATTATAGGTAGGGATAATAATCGAAAATTTAAGGTCGTTAGTTGTCATTAAGTATAATGCTATACTAAGAATTAAATCTTAGGTATAATATAGAGTTTAAAATTTATAATCAATCAGTCATTTGATCATATCAGCAAAAGTATACCAATAATCTCAGGAATCAAAAAATCATCTGTTAAATGAACCTTCAATGCTCCGATTTCAATATTACTCATCATTCCATTTACAGACCAAGAGATTTAGGATAAACAAAGGTGTTAATAAAATTACTACACTATTTAAAAAAAGAAGATTCGCTATCATAAAGTACTTCGACCTATAGGAACATTTTACTACAAAAGTCAAAATCAGAATTGTAGATATCAATCCGGTTTCAACTATCAGTTTGACGATTTGATTAGATTCTCCTTTACCAACGTTCTTTTCAATATAGCCGGGAGAAAATCCAAATAGCAGATCCGGAACGGATGAATTGGCGATTATAAGAAAAGAAGTACCGGCCCGATCTTCTCTGTCATCAGCGGAAGAGGTACCTAGACTATCCACAAGATTCTGTTTTGGAACAAAAGCGAAAAAAATTGCTAAAGTAATAACAAACCCAATAGAAAAAAGAATATTAGAAAGTCGTGGGCTGATCTTCATCAACTCCATAATTTTATATACAAGCTTAATAAAAAGGACAATTGGAATAACGACCCAGGCCATTGTTGAACAAGTGGCTAATGCACCAAGTAGAACTATAACCCGGGCAAGGAGCAAATGTTTCCTTTTTTTAAGGAATCCATCAATCATAAAAAAATTTACGGATAAAAACCATGCTAAATAACTTGGTTCAAGAAGATATCCACAAACGCGACCTAAGGTTCCAAATTCAAATTTCCTAATACTGATATAACCCAATATGACATTGTGAAAATTAGTATAAAATCCATCCTCTCCAATCGTCTCTAACGTGTATGGCAATAAATCGAGATTATAGGCTATAAAGGATAGAATGGATAAAATTGAAAATGCTATCACGATAAGAATATACATATTTCCCATTAAGACCTTACCTCCATTAATCCTATAAATTCCAACCCATAAACCAGACGCAAGCATTACATACATAATAAAATAGCTAGCCTCACCAATTATGATATTGCCCCGAAATGCCCAGTAAATTATCTCAAAAATAAAAAAGCAGATATACGGCCCAAATCTAAATACGAATTTCTTCCGCCTGATGGTAATAGTTAAGAAGAAGACTGTCAGAATAAAAAGCAATGGAAATCTGACATAAACAGGGACATAAACAGAAGCTACAAATGGAGGGAAAATGCAAATGAGAATTCCAAAAAGGAAGGTTAAAATCAATGCCAAATAATCGAATTTCATTTTTATACAATTGAATTACTTAAACGGAAAATGCGTTATCAGCATTTTTATGTGTGGACGAATTATCTTAAAAGATAAATTGCATTGATAATAATTATCTGGTTTCAGGCTTCAGATATTATTGATTAATTCCCTTTTGGCTATATTCCCATTCAAGTGTTTTAGTCAAGCCATCTTCAATTGACGTCATATCGAAAGTTATCTGTTTATTCAATTTCGAGATATCAAGACTAAACTTCATTACGTCAGCGGGTCTTGAACTTTCATAAGAGACCTTAAAATCAGGTATAAGGGATTTAATACTGCCGAGAATAGAATTAAGAGTTATCGTATTACCAGAGCCAATATTAAAAATTTCATTCTTAACATCAGATTTCATAAGCAGCCATATAATTTGAATAATATCCTCAACAAAGATATAATCCTTAGACTGTTCACCAGTACCCCAAACAACCAATGGCTGTTTATTTATCGCTTTACGAATAGCTATATTTACAACGCCCTGTTTTTCTGACACATGAAAAGGGCCGTAGGGATTGGAGATCCTGAGTATCAAATAATTTAATCCATTTTGTCTGTGATACAGTTTTATATATTGCTCAATGGTATATTTTACTACCCCATAGGAGCTAATTGGTTCACAAGGGTGTTGTTCATCTAAACTATCTTGTTTAAATTCCCCATACACAGCTCCTCCTGAAGACAAATAAAGAATGAAATTACAGGCATGTTGCTTCATGATTTCAAGTAAATTCACAGTAGCGATCAGGTTGTCCTTAATATCTCCTATTATATTTTGATTTGAAGAAACAGGAACAGTTGTACTGGCAAAATGGAAAACATGGGTAAATTGTTCTCTGCTAAACAATTTATCCAGAAAAATAATGTCCATATAATCTCCGTTTTCATACCGGATATTGTTTTGAGTATATTGGTCATTCTTTTTGGTTCTGGAGACAATAACAAGGTCTATAGGTTCCTCTACCAGTTCCTCAAATACATACTTCACAAGATTTGTCCCAATAAAACCGCCACCGCCGATTAGTAATATTTTTTTCTTAATCATATTATTTTTCTAAAAGTCCAGAATAAATGGCCTCCAAGTTTTCCCCATATTTTCCCGGAGTATATGCATCGAAGGATTTCTCCGCCGATAATCCTATTTTAGTTCTTAAAGCTTTGTCATTATATAATCGATATATATCTTCATATAGATCATTTTCGAAGGTCTCTTCATTCAGATCAATTAACAATCCGTTCTCTTCTGTTTGAATTACCTGTGATATACCGGCAAAATTACTCGAGATAATTGGTTTTCCAAGTTGGAGAGCTGTCAACAAAACTAAAGGCATGTCCTCGTTACTAATTGAAGGTAAAATAAATAAATCGCTGGCAGCTATATAATCCTGACTATTTTGCCTGTAGCCGAGGAAAAAGATGTGATTAGTTAATTCAAGCAGATGAACAAGCTCTTTTAACTCCTTTTCATCTTCGCCGTTTCCTATTAGTATCAAAGTTATATACTCTTTCAAATGGGTATGCTTCGTAAATAACAGATGAATAGCATTAATCAATTTTGCCTGTCCTTTACGTTTAGTCAGAAAGGCAACCTGAGTGATAATAAAAGCATCTTTAGACAGATTAAGTTCTTCACATATCTGTGCTTTACTAAACCCTATGGAAGCTGGTATCACACAATTATTTATAACTTTTATTTTTCCTACATCGAACTTCCTTAACTCTACTAGCTTTTGTTTAGCCAAATTTGAAGCGGTGATAAATAAGCACACATTTCTTTCAATAAATCCATCAATAATGGAATCAAACCTCTTCGGAAGAGAGGCCTGATTATTTACCTGATATATCAATTTCGCATTACCAAATAAATAATTTGCGAGAACAAGGACATTACAACTCCGCGCCGCAGGGTATCCTCCATTGTTAATATGTACAATAGCAGGAGATTCTTTTTTCAGCATAAAACTAAAAATTATAAGGTTCCATATTGTATAAAGTTTTAACTTTTCCAGCAAGAAAAAGGGAACTTTAAGTGCTGCTTTGAATAAAGGGGAAATATTTAGACAATTTATCTGATAGAATAATGTTTCATTCGACAACAGCGGTAAAGATAAAAGACGATCACTGTCTATGTCCCTATAGTCTGAAATCATACCTTTTTTATATACTTTTGATCCCCTGAATGCTAGTTTCATATCGAATGAATTATTAAGGATTTCATTTTTCATTGAGAAAGACATAAGCCTTTCACTTCCGCCGTAGATATAGCAATCAGTAAATATAAGTATCTTTTGTTTCCTCATTGTTTTAATAACCTTGACTTAAATAAACTTTTATACATTTCTTTAGACACTCTCTGAAAATCTTTAGAGAACGACCAATAAAACATCAAACTAACTATTCCGTACCCTAACGTAATACCTACAAATCTAAGCAAATCAACCTTACCCTTAGTCTCCGGCAAGTATTTGTTGAACATCAGATTGACAAGGTATAATAACACGACTGTTAATATTGCAGGCACAATATTTCTGTTAAAAAATAGCCGCCAATTTACCCTAAACATCTTTTTACTGTAATAAAAATATAAAACTGCTGATATAGAGAATGCTATAAATTTAAAAAAGCCAAAAGACCATAAACCAAAGTACTTAAAGGTCAGTAAAATACCCAACCAATATATTATCGGCAATAACGCACTACTAATATATAAGCTCTTGATATTCTCCAGTGCTACCATTGCGATACCAGTTGGATTAGATAAAAAAGTATAATAATAACTCGCAAACATGATTGCTATGATAGGTACGGCATTAGAATATTCCGCTCCAACCCAACTAAAAATAAAGCTTTTCATCGTTAAAATGAGTATAGTAGTAGGTATTACTGATAACGGCAGCCCGATAATCAATATTTTTTCATAAGCCAGGCCAAGTTTATTGATCTCCTTTTTACCAATGAAGTGATTAAATTTAGCCGTAAAAGGATTGTATAAAATCCCATATAAGGATCTTGAAAGTGTCATAACAGACATACAGATATTGAAAATGGCAACCTCCTTTAACCCTACGAATTTACCGATGATTAATGCATCCAGTTCATAATATATTATCCAAGAAATAGTAACAAACAAGCTATTGAATGCGAGCCCTTTTGTCTTTTTATAAATCACAATGTTAAATTTAACAGCTTTTAAAAGAGCTAAAAAATCATATTTAAACTCGGTTCTTGCAATAAAACAGCCTATAACAATTGAAAACAAAGTGATAAGTTGTGTAAAAAGATAAAATTCAACAATATTATATTCCCCGTTCTTAAAAAAATAAAAAACAGACAGGATTTTAAATAAATTCAGTAATGAAAACACCCGCTGATAAAGATAATCATACAATCTAATGTTAAAAATAATCTGAAGTGCTCTTTGCGCTATCAGAACAGGTAAGGAAAGTACAAACACCAAAAATAAGTCTTTTGCTAATTTTAAATCTTCCGGTTTTGTTAATCCCTTGAGTACATACCCCGGATTATAAGAAAAAAAAAGTATCAGCATTCCAAAAAGACAAAATACCAAACAAAGGATAAAAAAAACGAACCCTAAAATATTTATTTCATCGTTACGGTCCTTTCTGGCATATGCCTCACTGGCAAATTTCATTCCTGCGCTAAGAAATCCAAAATCAGCATATGAAAGAAATAAATTCAACGAGACCACAAAAGTATATATCCCAAAATAATTCTGATTTGATGCCAGATAAGGTGTTACCATAAACATGGTAGCGAACCCGCTTATCAGCGAAATAACTTGCCAAAAATATATTTTAATCAGTTTTTGCATAGAGTATTGGTTGTTATCTAGATTCTTTTAATATGTTCAGGATGTGAACGGGGAAGAATAACTTATTTACTGATTAAATATTCCAGGAATATTTCTTGAGTCTGCCTCTTTTCGCTGTCCGGATTAGTAAGATATGAGTACAGATACGATTCATATTTTTGCCTGTTTATTTCGATTTTTTTAAGATCTATATTTGGTGAGGTTGTAATATCTACCCATTCCAATTCAAGGGCCTCACTAAATCCTAATAATGAATTGTGAAGATATCCCCCATTAATACTCCTGATTTCTTTTGAAGACAATAATAACACCTTTTTATTAAAACAAACTGCAAACGAAATAGATGTGCTTGAATGGGCAAGGACCAATCTGCTATTACTTACGACTTCAGCAGTTTGGTTAATACTAATCAAACGTCCTTCAAAAGGGTTGACGTCGTAAACCGATTTTGGATGCGCAGCAATAATTACTTTAGTATTAAGTGACCTTTCAACGTAATCAAAAAAGAGATTAAGTTCCTTATAGTATGTCTCAGCGTTTACTTTTTTCATTGACAATAAATCAAAGTCTGGATGATATGGTAAATATTCGTCTAAAAAAACAACATATTTGTCTGCAGGCATAGTATTCTTCCTATTCAATTGAATTTGAATATATTGATCATAATCAAAATAATTTATTCCGATTATTTTATCTGCACTTTTTACATCCATTTGATAGCCCGTACCAATAGCGCGCAGACCATAAATTCCAGCTTGAAAAATCACCTCGATTTTTTTGGTCAAACCAATTTTTTTAAATATCAGCGTTATAATAGTCTGACAGATTCTAATACATTTTATCGGATTTATAAGTTTCGAAATCAAAATCAGATTTCGATTTATATTTGTTTGTAATAATTGAAAAGAGGGCATTGCACCCCTGGCCATAAATGCGACTGGAAATTTATATTTTTTTAAAATCCGATAAATGAATAAGAATTGGTAACAATAGCTAAAAGTTGAAAAGATTAAGCAATCAGATTCCGCCGAGTAACGTTTTAAAATATTATTAAAAGCTTTCTTACCTGATACTTTGATAGTGCCTGCGTAATTCAATTCATGTTTATGTAAATCCCCAATACTAAACATATCACTGAAATCTATAAATTCAACTTTGATACCTGCAAGAATAAGTTGATCTATGTAAAAATTATCATATATCTTTCTTGTTAAAGGTATTGGACTTAATATTAGTACTCTATTTATCATTAAATAGCAAGCCACCCCCCATCGACTATCAAATTGTGACCAGTCACATATGACGATTCTTCTGCAAGTAAATAATACACCGCTGAAACTATGTCCTTAGGTAATCCCATTCTTTTCATAGGCACCTTTTTATTATAATTGTCAACAAAGTTTTTAGGCTGATTGTCAAAGATCCCTCCCGGAGAAACAGTATTTACTCTCACTTGGTAAGGCCCGTAATAGGCTGCAAGATATCTCGTTAGGTTATTTATTCCTCCTTTTATCGCTGAATATGCAGCGGGCATAGTCATTTCTGTACCTTCATAAACTGTAAAATCAGGACCGACAGAACCATATATGGATGACATATTTATAAACGAACCAAAGCCCTGCTTTTTCATTTGACTCAGAGCGACCTGACAACATAAAAAGTAACCATTCAGATGCATATCAACATTCTTCCTCCAGGATTCAAAAGGAACATCTTCAAGTTTATTTCCCCAATCTAAAGTCCGGGGATAAGCATTATTAACCCAGCCATCAATCCTTTCATATTTATCGACAATTCCAGATACCGCCTCCTTAACTGAAATTTCATCCGTAATGTCTATGATAAAATCATCCGGGCCCTGTGACTGAAAATATATATCGGCAGCTATAACGGTGGCTCCGTTCGCACGAAATGTAGAAACCATTTGTTTCCCCAACAAACCATTGCCTCCAGTCACTACAATGACTTTTCCTTCAATTGAAAACATTAATTATACTTTCTAAAAACTGGTTTGATTACAGGTGAATTCAGATAGGATTCATAACCATCGTTTAATGCCTGCTGACAAATTTTTAATGCGTGGCGGGCCGCATCTAAAGTGAGGTCGAGTTCTGCGTTCTGGTGTGAATATGAGACCGCGATATAAGGCATCAATACATCCTTAGACAACATTTCCTGAGCAAACAATGTACGCATTGCCAGAGATACGTTTCCCGTTTTATCTTTTACAACATAATTTGGCGAACACGGGTAACCTTCTACATAAAACTGTTCTTCTATCCCTAAATCTCCGGCAATACCATTTAGACCATCCATTAAGTTTTGTCCATATTCCCAGAAGTGTTCAACAATACTATCTCTTTTTAAGATTTCCATGGTTTTTATGAATGCACCAAGTGCACTCATTTCAGCACCATGGGTGGTAGAAGTTAAAAATACTCGCTCAGCTCCTTCTTCTAGAATTCCGCCGACTTCCATAATTTCTCTTTTACCTGCTAAAGCAGCCACAGCGAATCCATTTGCCATAGCTTTACCAAATGTACACAAGTCCGGTTCGATATTAAAATAGGTCTGTGCACCTTGTAAATGCCAGCGGAAACCAGTTATCATTTCATCAAGGATAAATACAGCACCATTTTTTTTACACAATGCTTTGACCTGATATAAAAAATCGGGCTGGGGTTTTATATTTGTTGCGGCTTCAAGCATAACAGCCGCAATTTCTCCCGGATGAGCATCAAAAAGATGGATTAGTGAATCAATATTGTTATAGTTGAACTTTAATGTCAGCGTGGTCATTTCCGCCGGTATTCCCCTCTGCATTACGGTCGATCCAATAAACCAGTCATCATATGAAAAAAAGGGCTGTTCGGAAGGAACTGCAACAAACTTCTTACCTGTATATGCACGTGCTAACTTCACAGCTGCAGATGTAACAGCAGATCCATGTTTAGCAAATTTAACCATATCAACAGACGGAATTAGTTCGGTTAATAATTCGGCGGCCCTCAACTCTGTAAGCGAGGCCCGCGTTAAATTATTACCTTTAATTATTTCAGTGTAGCAAGCATCAGCGATTTCCTTATTGCCATATCCAATATTAACTGAGCGTAACCCCATTCCGTAATCTAAGTATTTTTTACCATCAGGACTAAATACATAAGCACCTTCGCCTCTTTCTAAAATTGATGGGGCATTGGCAGGGAATTGGTCGTCACCTCTTGAATAAGTATGAGCACCGCCAGGTATTAAATTATGCAATTTCTGCGAATATGAATCTTTCATGAAATATAACTTAGTCTTCTTCTTGCTTTTGTTTATTAAAATTTGCCCAATATGTATCGTTAAGACTTTCATTTAAACGGGCCCAATTCTTTTCAAGGATTAAATCTATGAGTATTTTATCGGAAATGTATAATATATCATTCTTTAAATGATTTATAACTTTTGCAAAAAACTCAGCATCCTCTTCATAATCCAGGGTCATCCTTAAATGTGTTCCCTGCTTATACCCACTTATATCAATGATATCAATTTTATCTTTATCAAAGATTCTACCCCAACCTGTCTCAAGCTTTTCATGACGCTCGTTTTCCAACGATTCAGTCAAAAAGTCAACAGTATATCCAGAAACATTCATCCCTAAAGGCAATCCTGTGGTATATACCATATCAGAACCCAGCTTTAATTTATTGAGCAAAATTCTTGCGGCCTGTGTTGAACAGAGAATATCATCACCATCTATGGAGATGATATATTTTATGTTATTCTTTTCAGCACATTGTAAATGACGTAAAGGGATGTTCTCGTCCGATCCATAAAATACTTTTACACTATCGCTTTTAAAAATGTCTTCAAATTTTTTATTCTCCTTTTTTACTGAAGTCGTAATAAAAATTTTAATCTCCTCATTTTCAATTTCCCTCTGAAATTCAGCAATATACCTTTCAACCAACCACTCGATAAAGGTTTTACCATTCACTTCAATCAAATGCTTTTGTGACAATCTGGTTGAGCCAAGTCTCGCTGTAAAAAATATCCCGACCATTACAATCTTTCTATTCTATTATTTAAATCAGACCTTTCGACAGCATATAATACTTTCAGCACTTCATGGTCATGTGCTAATGTATTCGGGAATTTCGAATTGTCATTCACAGCATGCAAAAAAGCTGACATTTCATCGATATACATTTGCTCCGTAATATTTTTATTATAGCCGCTTTGAGCAGAGATCGTTTCATAAGATATGGAATCCCATTCAGCTTTTTCAGGATCAAATATTTTAATTGCATTATCGTCCCAATTCCAATATAATTGTTTCTTATCACCATTGATGACCATTCTTCTCGTTGCATATCTGGAAACCACATCAACAGATAAGTTAAAGATCATTTGACCATAATCCATTAAAACATTATATGTGTCATCGATTTCCTCAGCTCCGGCTATTTGAATCGAATTTTTGTAAAAACCAGTTACTCTTTTAGGCAATCCTAATAATAAGGTAATCCAAGTTAGTTCAAATGGAACGATTTCCCTTCCGCCACCGGTAAGTTTATTAGATACGTAGTATTCGCTAACATCTTCATAAGTATGCCAATCAGGCAAATACTGACCAGAATGATATAAAATATTTGAGATTTTACCAAGACTATTACTTTGGATAACTTCAGCAATCTTTTTTATTGCAGGATGAAAACACAATGTACAAGACGGGGCCAAACATACATTCTTTCTATTGGCTTCCGCAATCATCCATTCAAAATCAGTATCTACTACGCTTGCTTCGATAAATGCGGGTATTCCCAATTCAATTGCAATTTTCATATAAATATGATGAATGTCTGGCGGCAAAGAAATAATAAAAGCATCAAATTTGAATTTCTCCAATGCCATCTCAAAACTTTCTACAGTATCTATATGGTATAGCAATGCAGTTTCATCTCTTCTATCTTTTCTTTTATCAAAACCAATAATGTTATTAACTCCGAGAGCCTGAAGATTTCTAACTCTTCTTTTCCCCATAGATCCCAGACCAATTATTAAAACAAAGTTTTTCATTCTAAAATTTAATATAATTTATATCCTCTTGTGCCTTCTTATAATCATCATGTTTACCAATATCCAACCAGTAGCCTCTTAAGGGATAAGATGTAACCTTATAATCACCTTTAATCAGGTCATCCAGCAAATCTGTCGCATTATAAAATTTACCGTTTGGTATATTATTGCAGACTGATTTTTTCATTAAATAAATACCCGCATTTGCGAAATATGTATAAGTTGGTTTCTCTGCGAAATTTTTAATTATGCCATTTGATGTTTCCAAAATAGCATAGGGAATATTAACGTTATAAGGAATAGTTGCAACTGAAAAATCTGCGTCAGAATTGATAAATTCTAAAAAAAACTGTTCATAATCCAAATTTGTTAATACGTCCGAATTGGCAACTAGAATATAATCATGTTCAAATTGATCGATTAGGGAAAGGGCACCAATAGTTCCTAACGGTAACTCTTCATCGATATACTTAACATTGATTCCCTTTGCGTTGCCGTTTCCTATGTGACTTTTAATCTTGTCCCCTAAATATCTTACTGTTATCCAAAAGTCATCCACTCCAAAACTTACCAGCCTATCGAGATTATGCTCAATAATTGGTTTTGTGCCAACATTTAACAATGGTTTCGGTACCTTGTCAGTTAATGGCTTTAACCTTTCCCCTCGGCCTCCCGCCATAATTACTGCATCAACGGGAAGATATGACTTAAAAAACCGGAAGTTAATGATGTTGACAATCACTCCTTCTTTATCTAATACAGGTAATATTCTATAGTTATTCTCTCTATATTCAATCACCTCCTTAATAGTATAGTTTCCTCTTTGAATAAATTTAGGATATGCCTGAACGAATTCGTCAACAACATTGTCAACATGCAGTCCTGCCAATAATCCCCGTCTAACATCACCATCGGTAAGAGATCCAAGCAATTTATCATTATCATCCACTACAAATATGATGGAATCCACTCCTAATTCATTTAATTTTGCCAAAGCCATTTTCAGCGGGCTTTTAGTAACAATTAAATGCTTCTGGTAATCATAATTTTTCATGCTAAACTATCTTTTGAACTCTAATCTTTTAATTATTTCAGCGATACTGTGAGCTGCCCCACCATTATAGTAAATATTTTCTGTAGTTAAAGTTTCACTTTCTTCAACAGTTCTTACTGCCCTTACAATATTTTCCTTACTTATTTCCGTTTCTAAAACATTTTTCCCACTGATCCTGCCCTTTTGCCTATTACCCAGATTAATTACATATTTTCCAAAAGAAGCAGCCTCTATGATGCCGCTCGACGTATTTCCAATTAGAAAGCTACAATAGTTTAATGCGGTAAAATAACTTTGAGAACCCAGATTTTCAATTAAAAAAACATGTTTAGAGTTCGCAAAATTATCTATCAGTTTCTGCCTAATCATATTGCCGAGTGTATCAGCGTTCGGCATTGTAATTAGAACCTGATAGTCCTTTAGTTCATTGATCGCGCCTATTAATTCAGAAATGTAAAGTCTATTTTTATTAACAGCCACGGTTTCCGGATGAAAAGTGGTAAGTATAGTTCTCCTGGTAAGGTCTATTCCCCATTTCTCTTCAAACTGATTCGGAGTTAATAAAGATAATTCATCCAGATTATCTAAACTCAAAGCCCCTACGTGAAAAATATCTATGTCGGATCCCCTAAGTTCAGCAACTCTGGCGGCATATTCAGGAGTTGCCACAAAATGATATGTCGAAGCCAATGTAATTCCATGTCTGAAGATATTATCAATCGCACCTAATGTTGTTTCCCCACCGTGTAAATGGGCAAGCTTTATTTGAAATGGTATACTAGCTATTACTGCAGCAAACATCTCGTAGCGGTCACCGAGGCAAAATACCAAATCAAATTCCGACTGGTAGTTATTCCAGAAATCAGCGAATTTAAGTGACGTCAGGCCTAGAGAGCTAGCTATTGCATTAGCCGAATCTGTCAGTAACATAGATTCGATTTTATATGCCACATCAAAGCCGCTTTCTTCAATATTCTTTATAGTTTCACCATAAAAACCAGATAAATGGGTACCAAATGCAATAATTTTCAGCTCAAAATAATCATCATTACCCATAACCTTAAGCAGTGGCAGATAAATACCAAAATCAGCTCGTGAACTTGTTAATATACCTATTCTCATTACAAAAGATCGTTTAATGATAACTTGGTACCGGCAGGTAAATTTTTATTAAGTTTTCTGCCTATTACCTTTTCAACATCCATTGGAGAGATTCCGTCGCCTGGCCTCAACATTTCCAGGTCAGAATCCTGAATTGAATCGTTCTCCGCTAAGGAATTTAGCAGATGAATACTTTTCCTGGCTATTACAATGTTTTTCATCTCTGAAGGTGATGGTTCCTTTATTCCAGTACCAGAGATGGCCATCTCTATATTCCGAATAGCCAAAACCATTTGCTTCAATTCACCGGGTTCTAAAGAAGCCTGATGATCGGGCCCTTTCATCGATCTGTCCAAAGTGAAATGTTTCTCTATAATCGTTGCTCCGAGTGCCACAGCTGCGATTGGTACCTCAATTCCTAAGGTATGGTCTGAATAACCGATAGAAATGCCAAAAGTCTCTTTCAAATGTAGCATGGCTAATAAATTAACATCCTTCATTGGTGTCGGATATTCAGTATTACAATGTAAAATACTGATGTTTTTTTTGGGGATACCTGCTTTTAAAAACACTTCTAATGCGGCTTCGATCTCTTCAATAGTAGCCATTCCTGTAGATAATATAACTTTAGAAAACTGTTTTGCAGCCAATCTTAAATAAGGTAAATTGGTGATTTCACCGGAAGGTATTTTAACCATTCCAATTCCTATACCTGAAAGATAGGCCAGAGACCCAAGGTCAAATGCAGTAGAAAAAAATTCAACATTTTTAGATTTACAATATCCAATTAATGCGGCATGATCTTCTTCTGAAAGTTCTAATTTTTTAAGCATTTGGAACTGCGATTCATCAATATCTTGGGTATTTTCAACCTGATAGTTAGCCTTTTGAGCTATCTTAGATACTAGCTTATCCGATTTAAAGGTTTGAAATTTCACATAATCAACACCGGCTGAAGCTGCCGCATCAACTAATTTGAATGCATTCTCTAAACTACCATTATGGTTGACACCTGCTTCTGCAATGATGACGGTATGTTTCATTATTTAATCTTGATTACAGGATTCCCCACATAGGTACCTGGCTCTTCTATATTTTTTATTACGACAGATCCAGATCCTATAATAGACCCTTTACTTATATTTATCTGGTTAGATATTGTTGCATTACTACCTATAAAAACTTCATCACCAATAATGCTGCCACCATTTATCGTAGCAGAAGTTGAAATATGATTGTGATTACCGATAACAGCATCATGTTCTATTGTACAGCCTGTGTTTAAGATACAATTGTTTCCTATTTTCACACCTGCGTTTACAATCGCGCCGTGCATCACTATATTACCATCTCCTAACTCAGCATGTTTAGACACATAGGCACGTGGTGAAATAATATTAGGGGTAATTGCTTTATTTATTTTAAGGTTTTGGAATATTCTTATTCTGTTTTCAGCGGACTTTATCTGTCCGATAGTGACGAAAAAAAAACATTCCTCATTTATATATCTGATTATGTCACTATCGTCACCAACTATTTTGTATCCCAAAATAGTTGCACCCATCATATTAATGTTATCTAAAATCCCTTCAATATGATATATATTAGCTTGTTCAATAACATCAATGCAAGCTTTGCAATGTCCACCACCACCAACAAGCATAATTTTTTTTTTAATCATTAGATTATGTTCTAAATCCACTTGGAACATTAACGACCCTGTCGGCAAGCCAGATACTATTCTCTAAATTATCTGTCTGACAAGTGCCAAACATAGGAAGCCTATTCATCAATTCCCAAACAGGTCTCGTCATTACTCCTCTAGAATTTGTAAATTCTAAAAAATAATTCCGTTCATCAAAGTTATCTAATATCAATGAATTAAGCCAGTAATTAGATTTCGAGTACAGAGTTTCTTTCGAAAAGGAAATTCCCAACTTACCTGAAAGTTCATTATATTTCCCTGCAAGTACTCGCTTATTTTTAACAAATAATCCAAGCTGTTCTAATTGGGCACAAGCCAAAGCTGCATTCAGATTTGGCATCCTGTAGTTATATCCTATCTCATCATGCACAAACTCCCATTTATGGGGCACCTTAGCTTGTGTTGTTAAATGTTTAGCTCGTTTCGCGATAGTTTCATCATCAGTTATTAATGCTCCACCGCCCCCGCAGGTTACAGTCTTATTTCCATTGAAACTAAAGACCCCAACTTTACCAAAAACCCCGGTATGCTTGTCTTTATAGTAACTCCCCAGAGATTCTGCAGCATCTTCGATCAGGGGAATACCCCATTCTTCACAAATTAAAGCGATCTCATCAATTCGGCAAGGTAATCCAAAAGTATGCATCGGAACACATGCGGCAATTTTTTTACCGGTTAATTTATTATAAGTAAATCCATTATCTCTTCTCTCACCATATTCCGTCAAAAAATCTTTTAATGATATAGGGGACATTCCCAGAGTATCCTTGTCAACGTCTATAAAAACCGGCCTTGCTCCTATATAGCTAATAGCATTTGCGGTAGCTATAAATGTTAGCGCTTGCGAGAGAACCTCGTCACCTATTGTCACATGATTTAGCAAAAGTGCCATATGCAGAGCATTAGTACCATTTACTATGGCAATTGCGTATTTTGCTCCCGTTATTTGGGCCATCATTTCCTCGAATCGATTCACATAAGCACCTACTGAAGACACAAATGTAGAGTCAATGGCATCCATTACATATTTTCTCTCATTGCCTATAAAAACAGGTTCATGGAGACCAATAAAATCCTTATTAGGATACTGCAATTTTACAAATGCGACAAACTCCTGAAATTTATCATCTACTCCCATTGCTTACATTTTTGCATCTAAATACTTACCTGTTTCCTTATGCCCGAAATCGGGTATCATTTCATGAAACAAGGAAATAATATCATCCTTATTCCACTTTTTATTTAGTTTCAGATTTGAAATACTCTCACTAAAATATTCCAGCTTATCATTCTGTAAATGAAGCAGGTTTTTGATTACCCCAAGATTTTCAAATCTATCCATATCTAAAGTTTCATTATCAGTAAAGAATTCTTCAAAATCCTTTTCTCCGGTTGTATCACTTATCGTAAATAAGCAAGGCCATTTTTTTTTGCTGGGCAGGCTTTTTATAAGCTCCCTTGCCTCATTCTCATTATTACACAGATAAGGTTCATAGCCCAATTCTGACAAATATTTTTCTGCAATATCAGCAAAAGTAATCAAATGCAGATCTTCACTTAATTTAGGAAAGAAAATATCTCTGTTCTCTCCGAAAATACATGACATTAAACACAATTCTCCAGATTCCTTAGGAATGACAAAATATCTCTTAATATCGTTTGGCGCCACTATTGGCTGTATTTTTTGTATCCGTTGATTAAAACCATGCAATAACGAACCGTCAGAGAACGCGACATTGGCGAAACGGGCGGTTGAAATATTAATATCTACACTCTTACGCATCAAAAACATTTCCATGATACGCTTTGAAGCTCCCATCATATTTACCGGATTAGCGGCTTTATCAGTAGAAACGCAAAAATATTTCTTAGTTCCTTTTGCTATCGCATGATCGATAGTTTTCTCAGTATTAAAAATATTAACATCAATCATTCGCATTAAGGTGTAAGGGTCCTTTTCACTTCGTACATGCTTTAATGCTGAAAGATTTAAAACATAATCATACTTCCCATCAAATTCAATAAAAGCATCATATTCCAATGATCCTATGTCCAGCGCAAATGTTTGAAAATCTCCTTTGATATAACCAAATGAACTTCGAATATCCCTTACAAGCTCGACCATATTATTTTCACTTATATCGACAACATGCAATTTGAGGGGATTACGTTTAAAGATTTCCTTTGTTACCGCCTGACCTATTGATCCAGCTCCACCAATCACAAGGAAACTGGACTGACTTACTGCTAACTGTAATTCCTGTTCATGAATACGAATATCATCCTGAAACAATTCATTTTCGCGACCTATTAATCTTAAGATATCCATATATTCCTATTGTACTAAATCAGGTTTCAAATTTTTTCTAACAATCAAAATTAAACAAGTAAAGAATCCAAATAAAAACCCTCCAATAACAATTCCTTTAAGTTTACTGAACTTTGTCATGTCAAGAGGCAAAACCGGTTCATCAACCACTTGAATCAGTGGCGTCTCTTTACGCAAAGACATTTTTGAAAGTTCCAGATTTTTAACTAATTCGGCTAGCACGGCCTTATTTGTTTCAGCTGAAACCTGCGAACGCTGCATAGGCGCAGACCGTTGCACCTGACGTGTGAGATTTAAATTTGGTGTAGCATCAAATACCGCAGCCCCGCTAAAGATGGCACCATTCAATGCAGCCCTGACAGAATCTGCCTTTTGTTGAAGAATAATTACATTAGCAATTGATTTCTTAGTTTTGGTTTGTATATAGAAATCATTCACGTTCCTGACAATTTCATCGTTAAAAGATTTCGCAAAAAACTCGTCCTGTGCTTTTACTTCTGCCTTAATAATGCTTAGTTTTTTATCTAATTTAGCAACACTTAGATAACCTTTATTGATGTCTTTCACAAACGCTCCTAGCAGGCTGTCCTGTAAACGGGTAAAGCCTGGTTTCGATCCCTCAACTGTAGTCTTTTTAAATTTAACAGTTTTCAACTCGGGAATGTCCTTCCAGTTTTCTCGAAGGTTGTTAAATTCTATATATAGATCAACTAACAATTCTTTTTTACCATTATATTCAACCTCTGTTAGCAGAGTCTTTTCAATCATTTTTCTGGATTTATACAATTCAAGTATATTATCTCCCTGAAATATTCCCCCGCCACCTCCAACATCTATTCCAACCATTGAAGCTAAACCGGAATATTGTCCTAAACCACCACCACCACCATCGCCATCCTCCAGCACAAAAGTTGTGGCAGCTGTATAAACAGGTTTTTTAAATCCTGCATAAACAACCCCAAGTATCCCGCCTACAATTCCAAATATAAAAATTATTAGCCATTTTGATAGGAGGTAATGGTACCCAGTACTCAATTTAGAAACGAGTTCGGTTAATGAAATTTCTTCGGTTTCTTTTTGATTTTTTACTAATTTATCTCCCATATAGCTCTAAAACCCACTATTAAATTTGAATATTGAATCGATGTATATTATCTATTATCTTAATACACTTATTAATACAGCAGCTACAGTCGCCAAAGCGGACGTAATGCCTACAACACCTGCGACGCCTAATTTTTCTCTCGGCGCTCTTTTAGGAATAAAAATTTCCGCACCAGGTTTTACCTTGGGATAATTATTGAAAAATAAAAATTTACGATTTGCATCCACTGACCCATTTGCATATTGAATATAAGCTCCCTTTTTATTCGCATTATATGTAAACCCGCCAGCGCCATTAATATAGTCTTTCATTCCCCTATTACGATTATAAACTATATTTATGGGTCTAAGAACCTCGCCGGTAACTTTAACAGTTTGTAGCTGTTTTGGTACATTAATGATGTCTCCGTCCTCCAATAAAAGGTCATATTTAGAAGCAGGTTTTTTCAAAATATTAAGCAGATCTATACCTACCAGATCGCTTCCAAGTATTTTTACTTCTTGCACTAATTGAGCAGTATCAGTAACGTTATTATCTCCTGACTGCAATCTTTTTAAATTAGCTAATTTTTGCATTTCTTCCCTTTGTCTGTCCTTCGCATTTTTGGAAAGACTGCTCCCCGCTTTAGCTTTAATTACATTACCAAAACGATCAGTAGAATCCCGCTCACTAACCTGCTCGGGTCCTGGTCTTTTTAAAGACGCTCCTTCCGCAAAAGACAGTGCCGTTAAACCGCCTGCTCTTTTTATCAGATCAGAAATACGTTCATCTTTTCTGATAATGGTATAAATACCTGGATAGAGTACCTCCCCTTCAACCTTCACTTGCTGCTGTACCTGATATCCTTCCGAATTACGAATTGATATAATATCAAATGGCTGTAAAGTAAAAGAGGAATCCTGCAATCTAAGATCACTTGAAATATTCACGTTCAACACTTCAGCTGTCTTAGCCGAAATAGACCTCGCATCACTATTTCTGACTCTTCTAGCAATTTCAATACGATTGGGAGTTGCACCTTCTTTAAAACCACCAGCCATTTGAATTAAGGATTGAAGCGTCATTCCTTCCGCGTATTCAAAGGTTCCTGGAGTTCTAACTTCACCCTTTATATCCACTTTGTATTCGTCACGTAAATCGAATATAGACGATATTGTAACCTTATCCTCTCTGTTCAAAGAGATGTCCTGTTCGGTTCCTTTTAGAATCTTATCGACATCAAATGACAATAATGCCAAACTATTATCGGGATTTAACCGGGAAATGTAACCTCTATTTAAAAAAGCATCTTCTTTTAATCCATCAGCTTTAGTAATGAGTTGTTTCAAGGTTAGGCCTCCTTCCAATTCATACTGTCCAGGCCGAAATACCGCACCAATAATTTCGACCCTATTTGCAAATCGATCTAATATCGGTTCAACTACATATTTATCGCCATTTAAAGGCCTATACTTACCGTAGCTGTCTGCCGCAACATCGGTAATACGTCTTTCTTTACTAGTGTTTTGTAAAACCTTAATTTTAGCTGTATACGCTTTATTCGAAAACCCGCCCGAAAACTTAATGATATCTTCTAACGTCTCCATGCTTAAAACCTCGTACAAGGCCGGTCGCTTGACTTCACCAGACATTTCCACGCGGGTTTGATACACAGGAATATTAATAACGTCCTGGTCCTGCAAGCGAATATTTCCTTCTTGTATTCCCTTTAAAAGAAAACTATAAACATCAACCGTAGCAACAATCTTATTATTGCGAATTACCTGTATATTTCTGAAGGAACCATTCTCATTTGGGCCACCCGAGGCATTTAATGCATTAAATACCGTGGAGAGAGACGATAAAGTATAGGAACCAGGTTTAACAACCTCGCCCAGTAATGTTATTTTGATACTTCTGATATTACCAAGGTTAATAGATACATTTGTGCGGCCGCTTCTTAAACTGGGATATGTGGACGACATGGCTGAACGAATTTTCGATATCGCCTGTTCAATAGATAGCCCTGCCACGGAAATTAATCCGACATATTGCAATCTAATATTGCCATCAGGGCTGACTTGAAGTTTATAATTAGCCTCGTTATCGCCTGTCAGATCAATTATTAACTGGTCGTCAGGGCCAATAATATAACTCTTTGGAGTAGCCATCCTCAGATTAGGTTCAAATTTAATTTGATTATTTTTAAACAACTCGGAACCAAATATTTTAGGAATTAAATTTCCAAAAGCATCAAGCATTTTTTTCTTATTCTTATTTGCAAGATTAATCTTTGCACTTTTTGAGGTGTCCGAGTCATTAATTTCCCCATCGTAACTTCTTACACTAGAATCGTCCTGCACAACTAGATTCTTTTGACCCTGACTCTTTTTATCCTGACTATTAAAAGAACTATCGTTTTTAAGTTTCTCTACCCGTATTTTCAGTTTTGCTACCTCCGCGGGCTGCATACCCTCTGCTGCAGCCATTTGTCCCAACTGATCTTCGGTATAACCAACCGATTCAGCGCGCTGGATTAATTGACGAATTTGTACGTCAGTTAATTCGTCTACTTTTACGTCAGAATAATTAGTTTGTGCAGAAGCAAGCTGAAAAATAATTATACTACAAAAGAATATCAATGCAGTAACCGTTCTTTTTATATTCATAAATAACTTAATAGTAATAGTTTTATTCGAAATAATTTAAGGTTCGAAAATTGCCTTCCTGCAAATATTCGTCTTTTTTCATCAATAACAAATCAGACTGAATCATATCTTCCACTAATGATTGCAAATCATATCTGGGATTCCAACCCAATTGGGTTTTGGACTTTTTTGAATCCCCTAGTAATAAATCAACTTCTTTAGGCCTATAATATTTGGGATCTACACGAACAACATCCATTCCAAAATGTAATTCTCCGATATTTAACCCTAAGTTTTTTGCTAAATCATAATCAATGTCAATGATTACGCCTTTTTCATATTCACCTTTCCCACTAAACTCAACTTCTATACCTAATTCGCCAAAACTCATTTTCACAAAATCGCGCACGGTAGCAGTAATACCGGTAGCAATTACAAAGTCTTCGGCCTTCTCTTGTTGAAGAATCAACCACATCGCCTCTACATAATCTTGAGAATGCCCCCAGTCTCTTTGCGCAGATAAATTACCTAAATACAAGCACTTCTGCAATCCAAGAGCAATTTTACAAGTAGCTCTTGTTATTTTCCGGGTAATAAAGGTCTCTCCCCTTAGAGGACTCTCGTGATTAAATAAAATACCGTTAGAAGCAAAGATATCATAAGCCTCCCTGTAATTTATAGTTATCCAATATCCATAAATTTTAGCCACAGCGTAAGGTGATCTCGGGTAAAAGGGAGTAGTCTCATTTTGAGGTACAGTCTGAACCAGACCATATAATTCAGAAGTAGATGCCTGATAAATTCTTGTCTTCTTCGTCAAACCTAAAATTCTTATTGCTTCTAATAATCTTAAAGTTCCTATCCCATCAGTGTTAGCAGTGTACTCAGGCATTTCAAAACTAACCTGAATATGACTCATTCCCGCAAGATTATAAATTTCATCAGGCTGAATCTCCTTAATAATCCGGATTAGATTAGTAGAATCGGTCAAATCACCAAAATGCAACTTAAAATTGACATGATCATCGTGAGCATCTGTATAAAATTGGCTGAGTCTTTTGGCATTTGATAATGAAACCGTCCTCCTTAAGCCATGTACGAAATAACCCTTTTTCAAAAGAAACCCTGTCAAATATGCCCCATCCTGTCCTGTAACACCTATAATTAAGGCAATTTTCATTCGATTATCAGTAATTAATTCAAAGGGCTAAAGATAGGCGAATAATTTGATTAGTCTGAAAAAAATGAGAGTTTAAGAATTGGACGTAGGTATGCCAAAAAGAACAGAATGTAAGATTATAAATAGGACATCTCAATTTGCAATTAAACAAGCTGGCTCTCATGCCGCTTACACCATTATGAAATCAAGCTTATTCCTATTTATCAAAAAATCAAGAAATTCAAAATCTAAAGGCTCATCAAGATCGAAACAAATATGTGGCATTACATAGACTAAACTACGATCTGTCATGACTGTTGTATTCGGAAATTCAAAAAAGGCCTTTTTGTAAAAATAAAAGGATCCATTTAAATCAAACGTAGAAGGTGCCGATTGTCTGGATAAGAAGACTCCATTTGTTTTTACTAAGTTGTAGTATCCATTTTCCTTCTTTTCAACTACGCAAAAATATGGGCTTCGTTCTGCATCATTAACCGAAAACAAGTTAAGAGCCCTTTGATCATTATTAATTATATTATAGGCATTAATTAGATCTTGATAATTTCTTAAGGGTGAGGATACATCCAAGTCTAAAATGTAATCGTATTGCTTTGCATTTAACTTTTGATGATATTCCAATAAATGCCTGATAACGTCAACTTTGCCGGATGAGTCGTCTGCAAGATGAGCAGGCCTTAGGTAATCAGTATAAATACCATATTTCTCAGCAATCTTTTTTATTTCTGTACAATCCGTGGAAATTGCAATGTCGCCCCCCATTTTGGCTATAAATTCTTCTGCAAGAGAAATTGTATACGCTATTAATGGCTTCCCATTTAAGTCTTTAATATTTTTACCAGGTATTCCCTTAGACCCACCTCTAGCGCAAATTGTAATCAAAAAATCCATACTTAAATTATTTATTCAAATTAAAATTGATCAAAACCACTCAATGAGACACAATTATAACGACAATAAAATAATTTTATTGTAAAAAAAATGAGATAAACACACTCTAATATATTAAAATAATATATATAACTGTAGAATATGACTAAGGGCAAACAAAAGTTGCGAAAAATAAAGAGTATAAATAATGGCAATCATAATTCACCAACTAGACTCTACAAGAACCCATCTCAACTTATGTTAACAATAAAATTCACTTATTAAGGAAATTACAGGTTTTGTATGCATTTATTAAGACTATCCCTCCAGTAAGGAATTGTAATCCCGATATTTGACTTAATTTTTGTTTTATCTAAAACAGAGTAATGTGGCCTTTTTGCCTTCGTAACAAACGCCGCTGATGCTACAGGTAAAACCTTCATATCTATTTCTGCAAACTCAAATACAGCCTTGGCAAAATCATACCAGGAAGCCACTCCCTCATTGCTATAATGATAAAGACCATATAGCTGAGGATCATTTTCAATGATTTTTAAAATCACAGCTGCAAGATCCATCGCGTAAGTAGGCGTACCTACCTGGTCATAAATTACAGTAAGTTCATTTCTGCTCTGCGAAAG
The DNA here is from genome assembly GCF_900107535.1 of Pedobacter hartonius. Lineage (GTDB taxonomy): Bacteria > Bacteroidota > Bacteroidia > Sphingobacteriales > Sphingobacteriaceae > Pedobacter > Pedobacter hartonius. The sequence goes on from NZ_FNRA01000008.1 coordinate 109,426, forward strand.
TTTTAACATCGTTTTCACGAAATTATTTGCTTTCTCTGAGTACAACCAACTGGTCCGGATAATATAATATTGCGTCATAATGGCCGCAATTTCCTGTTCTCCCTTTAATTTGGACAAACCGTAAACGTTGATCGGGCTGGTGTGCAGGGTTTCGGTCAATGGGATACTCGAACTGCCATCGAATACAAAATCTGTAGATATATGTATAAGCGTTGTGTTATATTTCAGACAATTTTCCGCAAGTCTTTTTACCGCAAATTCATTGACCTCAAAAGCATTATCCAAATCTTCCTCTGCCTGATCTACCGCAGTGTAAGCAGCACAGTTGATACAATATGCCGGTTGGAATTCCGCAAAAACGGCTTCGGTTTGTTCCTTGTTTACACAATCTAACTCTGCTCTTGAAAGAAACACAAAGTTAAAAATCTGTTCCGATAAAGGAACAAGCTCTTTAAGGCACTGTCCGAGCTGACCCGAACCTCCCGCTATGATTATATTCTTTTTCATCAATTCTTATGTCCCAAATGGATCTGTATACCTACTGATACGGGGTTAAACAAATACTCTCCTTTTCTGAATTTAACCTCAGAACTTACATCCGGATCGGTTTGACCGCTTGATTGCGTTTTCCCCCAGGCGTAAAAGAATTCCAGATTGCTTTCCGCAAATATAGAAACTTCCCTGATAGGGCTAAGCTTCAGACCAAATACCGGTGTAACAGTAAATCCCCGTTTCCTGGTGTCAATATTTAAATTCTGTGGATTGACATTTGTTAAAGCACCATTGAATTCGTTTGACCTGTAGCCAAGGTCAAGCGCGAAATATGGCTGTATGGCAGAATAAGTGAAATTCTTTTCAAAACCTGCTTTAAATGAATAATCTTTTATTTTACCCTGGGCAAGTCCGCAATTTTCACAATCATTGGAGAATTGAAGGGATTGGTTCAAATAGCTACCGTTCAGCCTGTAGCTAAAAAGATTGTCATTGAATTTAATAATATAACTGCTAAAGTTAGAATTGATGTAACGGTGACCATCCGTCTGATTTAATAATTTCGGCAATTGAAGATAATTGTATCCTCTAACGCCAAAGCTATACGCAGCATCTCCATTTTTCTGGGCGAATGTCAATACGCAGGTTAATAATAAGGGGATAATAAGTAATTTTTTAATCATGCTCGGTACAGGACATTATCGTTATCAAATATAGGTTTGTATACAACTGCGCAATAAGCAAAAACTATGCCTCAATAAGCTCTTTACAGGACAAAAAAATCCGTTCGGATCAAATCAATGCTTTATCCGGTACAGTTAAATTAATACCAGTTAAATTACACACGGGGATTTAATTTAGTTATATTTAAATCCATACAGCAAGCACAAACGTATAGTTTATTTTACAATATTCCAGACATAACTAATGTTGCATGACGAGCAAGGCCGCTTAAAGGCAGTTAATAAGTTTTTAAAACTAAAGATAAGCAGAGAAAATGAATTAACAGAAATCGCCAGGTATGCGGCTGAGATCTGTTATACCCCCATGGCCTTTATTACGCTACTGGATGAGGATACCCAGCATATCCTGTTTAGCGTAGGATCAGACTTCAAACAAACCACCAGGGCAGATTCTTTCTGCAATTATACAATTATACAGGATGATGTTTTGGTGATCCCGGATACAAGTAAGGATGAACGTGTGATGAACAACCCGCTCACAAATCCCGAAAGTGCCAATATTCAGTTCTATGCCGGCGCACCACTGATCACCAAAGACGGCTATAACCTTGGAAGCTTATGTGTAAGCGGCCATGAACCTATGGATTTATCTGAGATCCAGCAAAAAATGCTAGCTGTCCTTTCCCGGCAAGTGATTCATATACTTGACTTTGACGTTAGTCTGGCATTGTTGAACGAACAATATTTAGAAGCAAAAAAATCTGAAATTAAGCTGAGTTCTTTTTTTGAAAGTTCAGTTTCATGCCACCTTTTAATAGGAAAAGATCTGGAAGTGCTCGCATTTAATAAAACGCTGGCCGAAATCATGAGAATTAACCATGGGGTACAAATGCACATCGGAAATAGTGTCATCGACTATATAGATGACGTTTTTTTTTCCGAATTCCTGACTAATTTTAAAAAGGCACTATCCGGCAAACATATACAGAACGAAAGCCCGATGATTACCGGCGGAAGGAAGATCTGGTGGAATTACAACTATGTACCCGCATTTGATGCAGAGGGGGAAATTATCGGCGTATCTTATAATGCGATCAATATATCTGACTTAAAACTCAAGGAGCAGCAATCTAATGCAAAGGATGAGTCGCTCAAAGCAATTGCATTTATACAGTCGCACGAAATTCGCCGTCCCGTATCCTCTATTATGGGCTTAATGAATATTTTTAAGGCCGATGACTATAAGTCATCAAAAGAAGATCTGATGATGCTGGAAAGGGCTGTATTGGAACTGGATGACAAGATCCGCCTCATTGTGAACCATACCGAAAATGATAATAAGGGCTAACTCAAGCCTTTACTAAAGGCAGGCTAATCATGATCTTGGTACCTGATCCTACCTGACTCTCCACGTAGATATTCCCACCCAGTTCTTCAATCTGGGTTTTTACCATGAACATGCCCATTCCCTTTCCGTCTGTTGTGGTATCAAAACGTTTATACAATGAAAAGAGGTGTGCACCATTTTTTTGCATATCGATACCTTTTCCGTTGTCTTCAAAGGTGAGCAACAGCTGATCTTTAACTACAGCGCTTTTGATAATGATCACCGGTGCCGCCTCCGGCCTGCGGTATTTGATGCTGTTTAACGTAATGTTATAAAAGATACTATATAAGTATCCTCTTACAGTAAATAATGACTGCAGCGGCTCGAAATCACAATGTATGGTCACTTCCTCGGCAATCATGAGGTTATTGATGCTAAAAGTAATTTCTTCAACAAGCTGCCGGAAGAAAACCTCTTCTTTTTTCTTATTGACCTGGTCCTTCACCTGTAAAGTCTGGCTCAGATCTTTCAAGATCGTATCCATGGTCTTGATAGAGGTACTCAGCCCATTTACGAGTTCTGTGTGCTGCGTTTCATCCGGATCTTTTAACAGTTCAGTTATGCCCATAATATTGGCCACAGGGGCAAGCAGGTTGTGAGAAACGATGTAAGTGAACTGTTCCAGGCTCTTATTTCTTTTACTGAGCTCTGCATTGGCCTGGGCAAGCGCCATGGCAGTAGTCTTTGATGCGGTAATATCCCTGACAGATAAGATGAGCCCCCAGTTCTGATCATCATCGTTTGCTACAGTGATCCATTTGATACTATACCAGTGATCTTCTCCTTCAGCATCAGTAAAGGTGGAATGATAAGATACACTCTCTCCGTTCATTACCCGCTGGATGATATGGGAGATTTCAGATTTCCTTTTTTCAGGGAAATAATCCATTGCATCGCCACCTATTGCAAGTTCACTCTGACCGAATTTCTCACGGAGTTTTTGTGCAGGAAGATTGTAAGAAACTACTTTCAGTGCATCATTAACCAAAATGTATGCTGTATCAGTATGGTCAAAGAGGGCACGCAAATTCGCTTTGGACTTGAGGATCTGTTTTTCGCTGATCTTCAGTGCAGTGGTATCAGCAAGATTTCGTTTATACAGCCGTTCTTTTTCCCTTACGGCCTGTTCCATATTGCTGACCGCACGCAACCTCACCGACTGATTATATAATACGTAAAATAAACGCTGCGGTTTTTCTTTCAATACATAGTCCACAGCTCCTGCCTTAAGGAGCTCCAGTGCTTCGTCTTCCCGCGCAACAGAACAGATCAGAATAAAAGGAACATCTGCTTCCTGAGCCTGTAATATACCTAATGCCTCCCTTGGACTAACGATATCTAAATCTTCATCAGCCAGAATAATATCCGGTCTGAAATCTTGAAGAAGATTTATATATTCTTCCAGGGTCTGGACAGCTAAATACTGATATGTTGGGGCTAACTCTTCCAATATTTCCAACAATGGTCCTGTGTCACGCACATGGTGCTGGAGGTACAGTATTTTCGGTCTCTTATTCATTACAACCTTAATTCGTATTTGGGCTGCTCAAATATAGGATTTTCATCACTCAGATTATACGTAAACTGCAAAGAAACAGGACTATCAACAATGGAAATTATTTAAATAATTCAGTTTCCACCTATTTAAACAATGATAAATGGATTTAGTTTTATATTTTGATACACTTTTTTATACAAAAATGATACAAAACATTCTCAATCGTTGTTGTTTTTATTAATAAAAATTATTTGTTGTTATCACTGATAACTTAAATTTCCAACGGGTAAAGATGATTAAACCATTCAGCCGGCAAAATGAGAAATTGATTATTTATTTTTGCTACGGTTATAAAATAATAGTAAAATCAAGGCACAACGGCTGATCAGTATCGCTGAATATTTTTTTTGTAATATTGAGCCACAACATATGCCCATGAATATTATTACCAGGTATAAAGATAAATACACCTCTTTGCTGAAGGAAACTCAGATTCCGCTAATGCAGTCGAGGATAAAGATATTGGCCTTTGGCCTGATCCTGTTGAGCTCCCTGACGTTTATCATTTTGTTGAATTCCCTCGTTAACCCTCATATGACCATTGTGATCAGGCTGCTGGTACTTTTGCTCACCATGGCCTTTGCATTGTATCTGCTGCTGGAGAAAGCAAAATGGCAACTATCAGGACATATCTTTCTGTTGTCTCTATGTACCTTTATCTGGACCAACCTCATATTTTACACGTCCGGTATTAACCTGGTGACCATACAACTGTCACTCATTATTATCTCTTCCAGTTTTTATATCCTTGGAAAGAACTGGGGAATATTATATTCCCTGGCAAACGTTGTTCCTATCGTCATACACCTGCTGAACTCCCGCCTGCAGAATGGCCAGGTAACCATCACGCAGTTTCAGATCAGCAACCTCTCCTTTCTGCTCGCACTGATAGTAAATTTCGGCATTTTGATCATTATGCATTATGAATTCTTCAAATCATTCTATCATAGTCACTATAAGGAACGTGAGCTAAATGCACAGTTACAGACGGCCCTTAAAGAGGCGCAGGAGGCCACACGGCTAAGATCAGACTTTCTCTCCTCTATGTCTCATGAATTGCGTACCCCGCTGCACGCTGTGATAGGAATGATCAACGTACTGAGTATAGAAAACCCAAGGAAAGACCAGGAGGAAAATCTGGCGATTTTACGCTTTTCGGCAGAAAATCTCCTTGCACTGATCAACGACACCCTGGACTTCAGTAAGATGAATGCAGAGAAAGTGCTGCTGAATACAGCAGATTTTAATATCAGCACGCTGCTGCAGAATATACACGCCTCTTTCAAATCCAAAGCGGAGCAGAAAGGCCTGGACTTCAGATTGAAAACAGACTTTGAAAGTAACCCGCTCTATGTGAACGGTGATCAGAACCGGCTGACACAGATTCTCAACAATCTGGTATCAAATGCGGTTAAATTTACGGATAACGGGGGCAGGGTAGAATTAAGCGTTACCACTACTGCACAAATTGGACAGCAGGTAGTTTTGTTGTTTGCCGTTAAAGACTCAGGTATAGGTATTCCGAAAAACAAACAGGAAATTATTTTTGAGCCCTTTTTACAGGCCAATAATAATATCACCAAGCGTTACGGCGGCACAGGCCTGGGATTGGCGATCGTAAAAAGACTGATCAATTTACATGAAAGTGAACTGAAACTGGTGAGCGAAGAAAATATAGGCTCAGTATTTTCCTTTGAAATTAGTTATACTCTTGCCAAACCGGAATTACCTGAGGAAAAAATACCGGTTGTTTCTATACCTGTTCAGGAAATCAGCAATCTGAATATCTTAATTGCCGAAGATAATATTATCAATATCATGCTGCTGAAAAAAATACTGGATCAGTGGGACTGTAATTATTCTCTTTCCAAAAACGGGCAGGAGGCACTGGATATGGTAAAGACCGGAACCTTTGACGTGGTCCTGATGGATATCCATATGCCTGTAATGGACGGATTTGAGGCTTCAAGACACATCAGGGAACTGCCCGACGCAAATATCTCTAAAATCAAGATCATCGCACTGACAGCCTCAAGTGACGTAGACATACAGGAATCTTTCAATTTTACGTACCTGGATGATTATCTGCTGAAACCATTCTCTCCACTATTGCTGAAAGAAAAACTGGAGGCCGTAGTAGTTCAGCTATCAGGTAACTAATTGAATACAAACGCAGATACTGGCAGGGCTTTTGATATATTGATCATATGATCGCAAAATTCAATATTCAGGTAAACCTCAATGGATGGCTGATCCCATTCCACATTGAAAGAAAACAATCCGGGATCTTTAAAGTCTTTTACGAGAATACTATTCTTGGCCATTTATTGGTGAATGACTATTCGAAATGGGTATACCTAAACAATGTGGGCAACGAAAAACTGCTCAATCCTTATACTGCCGACAGAATTAGTAAAGCCATAGTAAATTACTAATCAGTCATTTTCATCATCAAGGTAGTTCTTGATCTCTGACCAGGTGAGTTTATGTGAGATGGTATCGTTTAATTCCAGATAGGAAATCAATTTTTCAATCCTGCTGTTGCCTAGCAAATGCAGATAGGCATAAAAATCTGCTGGGTTTTCTTCAGCTGTACTTTTTGTAATTTGATTAAAGTCTTCTTTTAATTTTTCGATTTCAGGCTGTGTTACAGTCATTGTAATAAATCTAGTAAACGCTTAAACAGTAATAATTCTTAATAAAAACTAAAATGATTGAGCATTGTTTTAGAAATTATGCAAAAAAAATTTCGTTAACTTGCGTTTGCCGCATATCTTCCAGGATAAACGGCAATAACCAGGTATGAATAACATCATTAAAGAGATCACCCCGCTGACGCATAAAGACTGTTTCAGCATCTTTTCAAGGGTAAAAAAAAACTTTGATTTCCCCCTTCATTTTCATGAAGAATATGAACTTAACCTGATCATCAATGGCGCCGGCGCAAAAAGAGTAATAGGCGATCATCAGGAAGAGATAGCAGATATGGAACTGGTGCTGGTTGGCCCCAATCTTTCACATACATGGGTAACCCACCACTGCGAAAACACGGCGATCACCGAGGTGACCATTCAATGGCATAAAGATTTTTTCGATGAGAAGTTCCTGAAGAAAAATCAGATGGGCCTCATCAAGGAAATGCTGGAGCGTTCGGGCCGTGGTATCCTGTTCCAGCCGGATACGGCAATTTTGCTGGCAAAAAGATTAATGGCACTTAACGACCTGAAAGGATTCACCGGCGTGATGGAGCTGATGAACATCCTTCATGAACTTTCTACCCTGGATAATATAAGGGTGTTATCGCAAGTGGCGATCAACAATAACCAGATCCTGAATCCGAACAGCCGCCGCATAGATAAGGCCAATGAATTTATGAATGCCAATTTCCAGAAACAGATTACCCTGAAAGATATCGCAAAGCTGGTAAGTATGACCGACGTATCATTTAGCCGCTTCATCAGTAAAAGGACGGGAAACACTTTTGTAGATACTTTGAATGAAATAAGATTAGGCCATGCCACGAGGATGCTGATCGAAACCAATTCCCCTATTGCTGATATTTCCGTCAATTGCGGATTCAATAACATCTCCAACTTTAACCGCATCTTTAAGAAAAAGAAACTGTGTACCCCAAAAGAATTCAGGGAAAACTTCTGTGGTACCAGTGTCTTTATCTGATCATTATTTTTTATGGGGTATGTTAACTACCATTTCACTTCTTCTTTTTAATACCACCCACATTGATCACAGCCCCAACACTGAATATAGAGTTGCCTGCCGTCAGATATTTCCTGTTTTTCAGGCCAAAATTGCTGCTGGTTGTGTACTGTAACTGAACAGCATCACTTAAACGCATCCGTGTAAAGAAAATGGGCTCCAGGAAAATGTTATCTTCTTTTGGTGTGCCAATGCCATTGATGAAAAAGTTGTCCATACTCACATGGCTGATGCGTAATGCAGTACCATAGTTTAAGGGATAATTATTACCGAAGAGATGGAAATTGTTGTTTTTCTTTGAACTGTAATTTACCTGCAGGAATGTTTTGCTATAGTCGGTCACCTGGAGTTCGGTGCTGATCAGGTCTCCGGAATTGTATTCCCTGAGACTCCGGTTGGTCTTTCCCGTCCCCAGCCCCGCGTAAATTTCAAGGATCCTGTTCTTGTCGGGGCCGAAGGTAGTGAAGTACCCTCCCCCTATTTCCACCAGTTTATAGTTAAGGTCCTTGCGCTTGCGTTCACTGTTCATATAAGCCCCTCCAAGCAGCACCCCAATATGATTAGATACCGCATAAGCACCATTAAAATTGGCATTGCCCCTCAGGGAAATATGTGCCCCGCCACTGAATTCTCCCTGTGAGCTTAACATAGGAGTATTGGGAACATTAGGCACATATAATGATGAGCAGGAATAAAGACAGAATAAGATGAGGCAGGCAATTAATTTAAAAGGTTTAAACATTTGATAAGGTTAGGTCAGAAAAACGGATGATCATTTCGTTTCAAAATGAAGCAATAAATCGATTAAGAACAATTTCGTTTTTTAAATAACGTAAATACCCGCTAAAAACAAGGCCAAAAATTCCAAAAAAAATAATTAATTCGCATGAATACGTTTTATCAGGTTTCAATACGATTTTATCTTCACTACATATTAAACGTTAAATCTACGCTTAAACAATTTAGCTTAGGTTTGTCATATGAAGCCTAATTCAGCAAGACACAAGCACTGATATTATTTTATCATAGTGTATTAAATACACCTAAGCAATATATTTTCCTATTGTTGGAGAAAAACGTGAAAAACAGGCGATTTTGATCCAATACGTAACTAAATATTAATTTTATTTTTCTGTTTATCAACTAATTAAAAAATATTATAACATTTTTTAACATTTTACATACAGGCAATTCATATAACTTCTAGCTTTGGGTTAGTGTTAAAAGAACAATAACACCTTCTAACCAAATATAAACCGTATGAGTGTTTCAGAGATTGTAAACGACCCTAGTTTACCCTACAAAAATCATTAACTAATCAAATATTAATCTATTTAAAATTTCAATGTATGAAAAAAAGATTTACTCTTATTTTCTTAATTTCCTGTCTGCTCATTTTTCCTGTTGCACTTTTTGCACAGGATGTTAAAGTAACAGGTAAAGTAACAGACCAGGCTGACGGAGGATCCCTGCCTGGTGTTACAGTAACGATAGAAGGCACAACCCGTGCTACTTTGACTGACGCTTCCGGAAACTTCGCTATATCTGCACCTGCAGGTGGCAACCTGGTATTTAAACTGATCGGAATGGCACCCAAAACCGTTCCTGTTGGAAGCGGTCCTATGAATATAACGCTTGCCCAGGACACCAAAGCCCTCTCTGAGGTGGTAGTGGTGGGTTACGGTACGCAGAAGAAAAGTGTAGTAACAGGCGCCATCTCAAGCGTAAAGGCTGCAGACCTCGAAAACCAGCCCGTAACACGCATAGAACAATCTCTGCAGGGAAGGACTTCTGGTTTAACCATTGCCAGCAGCTCGGGTCAGCCGGGTGCCGCTTCATCCGTAAGGGTAAGGGGTATCACCACATTTAACAGATCCGGTGGCGATAACAATCAGCCATTATGGGTGGTAGACGGAGTGGTAGTGGACAATGGCGGTATCGGTTATATCAACCAATCTGACATTGAATCTATCGAAGTGCTGAAAGACGCTGCCTCTCAGGCGATCTACGGAGCAAGAGCCGCAGCAGGGGTTATCCTGGTGACCACAAAAAAAGGTAAAGCCGGCAATATCAAGATCAATTACAACGGATACTACGGGTTCTCGGGACCATCAAAAAAACTGGATCTTTTAGATGCCACGCAGTATGCAACCATCAGGAATGAAGCAGCTTTCAATGCCGATGCCGAAGCAAGAGCAGCCAACCCTGCCCTGCCTGCATTTGTTCCTCCATTCGCCAATCCTTCAGCACTGGGAAAAGGTACCGACTGGCAGGACGCTATTTTTAACAACAGCGCCAAAAGACAATCGCAGGAATTCAGCATCAGTGGCGGAAGCGAGAAATCAACCTTCTACTCTTCTGTAGGTTACCTGCAGCAGGATGGTATCGTAACTACGGATATCTCGAAATACAAGAGAACGAACATCCGTCTGAACTCTACGCATAAACTGGCGAAATTTTTAACCATTGGCGAAAACCTTGGTTTTTCACATGAAAAATCAACAGGCCTGGGAAATACAAACTCTGAGTTTGGCGGGCCGCTGAGCTCAGCAATCAACCTGGACCCCCTTACTCCCTTAGTGGTAACTGACCCGGCGGTAGCTGCCGGTGCGCCCTATTCAACCAATAAGGTGATCAGGGATGCTAATGGAAATCCCTACGGAATATCCAGCAATGTAGGACAGGAGATCACCAATCCACTGGCTTATATCGAAACCAGAAAAGGTAACTATACCTGGGCAGACAATATTGTAGGTAACGTTTTCGGAGAACTGAAACCGATAGAAGGTCTGACCATCAGGTCCACACTGGGCACGAAACTTTCATACTATGGTACAGAAGCTTTTACTCCGGTATCTTTCCTGAATTCTTCATCAATAACCGGACAAACTTCATTTAACCGCCAGCAAAACCGCCAGGTGAATTATAACCTGGAGAATACTGCCCAGTACAGTAAAACTGTTGGAAAACACGGCTTTAGCTTGTTGTTGGGACAAGGTATTTATGTAGATAACAATTCAAGAGGTACCAACATCACTTACAATAACATCCCTGCAAGTACTTTTGAAGAAGCTTCACTGAACTTTAACGTTTCCAATGACCTGAGAACGGCTTCGGGCTCAGAAGGACAGCTGCATAAAGTAGCTTCATTCTTCGGACGTGTGAACTATGACTTCGATGAGAAATACCTGTTTGAAGCGGTACTTCGCCGTGACGGATCTTCGAGATTTGGTGCCAACAATAAATTTGGTTATTTCCCCTCGGTTTCCGGTGGATGGGTAGTCTCTAAAGAAGCCTTTCTGCAGGATAACAAGGTCTTCAGCTTCCTGAAACTGAGAGCAGGTTATGGTGTGGTAGGTAATGACAACATCAGCGATTTTGGTTATGTATCCCTGCTTGGAGGCGGACGTAACTATACCTTCGGTAACTCCGGAAATTACAACGTAGGCTATAGCCCGGTGTCTCCTTTCCCAAGTCCCGATTTGAAATGGGAAGAAACAAGATCGACGAACATCGGCATTGATGCAACCATTCTGAAAGACTTTACATTCACTGCTGAATGGTACAGAAAAGTCACCAAAGATATCTTACAGAACCCACGTATCCCGCTTTATCTTGGAGGTGTACAAAATCCGCCTGCAAATGTTGCGGACCTGAAAAACACAGGTTTCGAATTTGAACTGGGCTATCGTAAAAAACTGGGCGACTTGACCCTGGGTGCTAACGGTAATATCTCCTTCCTGAAAAATGAAGTAACCAGTCTTGGTAACAATGTACCCTACCTTTCCGGAGGAGAAACTTTCCAGTCTGCAGCTTACCCTATTACCCGTACGGCTGTAGGACAGGCATACAGCTCTTTTTACGGTTTCAAAACACAGGGCATCTTCCAGACACAGGCCGACGTAGATGCGTATACAGGCAGGAACGGAAAGATACAGCCCAATGCTAAACCGGGAGATTTTAAATACCAGGATACCGATGGTGATGGTTCCATCACTGAAACTGACCGTCAGTTTATTGGTAACCCAACCCCAAAATATACCTACGGTATTACTTTCAATGCATCGTACAAGGCATTTGACCTGATGGTATTCGGAACCGGTGTTGGTGGCAACAAGATCTTCCAGGGGCTGCGCCGTTTGGATATCCTGAACGCAAACTACCAGACAAATATCCTGAACCGCTGGACAGGACCGGGTACAAGCAATACTGTTCCACGCCTGATCACCGGAGACCCTAACGGAAACTTTACCAACCCTTCAGATTATTATCTGCAGGACGGAGGTTATTTCAGAATCAAAGTAGTACAACTGGGTTATAACCTTCCAAAAACTACAATTTCAAAAATAGGTATGCAACGTGCCCGTATTTATGCAACGGCAGAAAACCTGTTCACCATTACCAAGTACACAGGTTATGATCCTGAAATCGGTGGTGGCGTGCTCAGCATTGACAGGGGTATCTACCCTCAGGCACGTTCGTTCATGCTCGGTTTAAGTGTTGGATTTTAATTGAATAAAAATATTTTCTCATGAAACCATCATGATCTTACAGACCAGAAATATTGAGAAAGATCATGATAGCTTCATAACCGATTACAAACAAATATTACTCATGAAAAAATATATAAAATATACGGTCTTGTTTGCAGTAGCCCTGATGCTGCTGAATTCCTGTAAGAAATTTGTAGAGGTAGAACCAAGGGGTGCATTTACTGAAACCGGATACTACCGCGATGCCACAGAAGCCTTCAATGGTTTGGTAGCAACGTATGATATATTGGGTTACCAGGCGAATAACTTTGTGACTAAAGTTGATGTTTCTGACGCAGCATCTGATGATAATGTTGCAGGTGGCGGTGGCCCGAATGACGTGACGCCTATGCAGGTAATGTCTAACTATACGCTCACTCCCGCACTGGGACCACAGGACAGTTTATGGGCCGCGGGTTACCAGGGTGTGTACAGGGCAAATATATTGCTGGCTAAACTACCCGCAGTTCCTATGGATGCAAGTTTGAAAGCAAGATATACTGCTGAAGCAAAAGCATTGCGTGCCTATTTCTATTTCGACCTGGTTCGTTTATTCAAGAACATCCCGCTGATCACCGAACCGGTTACGGTAGACAATGCTTATGATATCGTACAGGCTACTCCTCTTGCAGTATATGCCCAGATTGAGTCTGACCTGAAAGCGGCACTGGCAGAGACAAACTTCCCGGCTTCTGTACCCGTAGCTACAGAAGCCGGCAGGTTAAACAAAGGAATTGTACACGCACTGCTTGGAAAGGTATATCTCTATGAGAAAAAATATACAGAAGCCGCAGCAGAGTTCAAAGAAGTTAACGGCGCTACACCGGGGCAGCCCAGCGCTACCTATGGCTATAACCTGGTGGCCAGCTATGCATCGCTCTGGAAGAATGCCAATAAATTTAACAGTGAAGCGATCCTGGAAATTACCCATACAAGCAAATCGAATGCGACCTGGTCCTGCCTAACCTGTGGTGAGGGTAATATCCTGAATATTATGGTTGGCCCCCGGAACTACAACATCCTGGCAGGTAAAACTGCACCTGATTATATCTCAGGTTACAGTTTCCTGCCAGTGACCAAAAACTTTGTAGACTTTTCTCATAATGACCCCCGTTTCAGAGCCTCGGTTGCAAACCTGGACAGCCTGGAGAAAAATGGTATCGTGACTTATGAGAAAGGCTATATGAATACCGGCTATTTCATCGAGAAATTTGCCGGAAGACAGTCGGACAAAACTACCGGTGGTGGCGAGCCTGTGTTAAACTATCCGCAGGATATGTATGAAATCCGCCTAGCGGATACCTATCTCATGGAGGCTGAAGCGATCATTGTAGGCGGTGGCGATATCAGCAGGGCCACGGCACTGATCACCGCAGTAAGAAACCGCGCTTATGCCGACGGACTACAACATCCGGTGGCACCTACCCTGCAGAATATTATTGCAGAAAGGCGTTTGGAACTCGCTTTTGAAGGACACAGGTGGTTCGACCTGGTGAGATGGGGAATTGCCGGTCAGGTACTCGGCTCAAAAGGATTTGTAACCGGAAAACATGAGATACTTCCTGTTCCATTGCAGGAGCTGGACAATACCAAGCTTAAACAAAGCAGAGAATGGGGCGGTTCACTATAATATTCCGTCATCAGCGCAATTTTTAATACCAGGAGGTGGATGTTTACATCCGCCTTTCTGTTTTTTAGATAAGTACCTTTGTATATGGAAATTAACCGTATTGTTAAAATGAAAAAACTCTTAGTCATACTGCTCAGCCTCTCCTTAACCAGCTATGTCATTCCGGCTGCAGCGCAGGGTTTACATGCTGAAGGAACAAAAATCGTAAACGCAAAAGGCGAGAATGTAATACTGCGTGGAATGGGGCTGGGCGGATGGATGCTGCAGGAAGGTTACATGTTAAAGATCAATAAGGAAAGCCAGCAATACAGGATCCGCGAACGTATTGAAGATCTTGTAGGCCCGGAAAAAACGGCCGAATTCTATGACCTCTGGCTAAAGAACCATACCCGGAAAACCGACATTGATTCCCTGAAAGCATGGGGCTTTAATTCAGTACGCCTTCCCATGCATTACAACTTATACACGCTGGCCGCGGAAAAGGAACCGGTGGCCGGAAAGAATACATGGCTGGATAAAGGGTTTTCCATGACCGACAGCCTGCTGGCCTGGTGCAAAGCAAACCGGATCTACCTGATCCTGGATCTGCACGCCCTGCCCGGAGGCCAGGGGAATGACCTGAACATTGCGGACAGGGACCCGTCAAAACCCTCGGTATGGGATAGCGAGGCGAACCGGCAAAAGACGGTGGCACTGTGGAAAAAACTGGCCGGACGTTATGTGAACGAACCCTGGATTGGCGGATACGATATCATTAATGAGCCCAACTGGGGATTTGAAAACCCGGCAGAAGATCAGCATGGCCTGAAAGAACAAAAGAACGCCCCGCTCAGAAAGCTGATGGTGGAAATTACTGAAGCGATCCGTTCAGTTGACCAGAAACATATGATCATTATTGAAGGAAATGGCTGGGGCAACAACTATAACGGAATTATGCCCGCATGGGATAAGAATATGATCCTCAGCTTTCATAAATACTGGAACTACAATGACCAGGCCTCCGTAGCCCATATTGTAAAAATGAGGGACCAGTACAATGTGCCGGCATGGCTGGGCGAAACCGGTGAGAATTCGAACGTGTGGTTCACTGATGCGATCCGGCTGCTGGAGAAAAACAATATCGGCTGGTCATGGTGGCCGCTCAAAAAGATAGGTTTTAATAACCCTTCAGAAATAAGATCGAATCCCAATTATAACGGCATAACTGATTATATGAACGGAAAGGGCAACAAACCTGCAGCAGGTAAAGCTTATAGCGGACTGATGGAGCTGGCTGAAAACCTCAAACTGGAGAACACGATCATCCACCGCGATGTGATCGATGCGATGATCCGCCAGCCTTTTTCTAATGAGACCCTGCCTTTCAAAAACAATATCGTGAGCAATCATACGCTGCTCAAAGCCGTGGATTATGACCTGGGTGTAAGTGGTGTCGCATACAGTGATAAAGACACTGCGGATTATCATGTATCTACCGGAAAAACCAGTCCGGGAAACAAAGGCGGTATATATAGAAATGACGGAGTGGATATCAGCAGTGATTCCAGCAGGCGGGAAGCATATTACGTGAGCAGTTTTGAAAGCGGCGAGTGGCTTCAGTATACCATTACGGTAAAAGAAAAGGGCAGTTATACCTTAACGTTTAAACTGGCGGCAACAGCCAAAGTCAAATTATCGCTGTCTGTGAATGGCAAAGCTGCAGCGAAAGAAATAACCGTTCTCCCTACCGGCGGGTTGACAAATTTCAGGCAACTGGAAGTAAAAAATATTAAATTGGACAAAGGGAAACAGGTATTGAGAGTTTACGCCGATGCCGGAGGCTTCAATTTTGACAGTATACAATTCCAAAAATAACAGCAACTTGAAAGGCTACAGGCGTTTGTTTTTAATCTTTGGGCTGATCATTGCGATGGTCAGCCTTTTCGCGCAATGCATGAATTCCGGCAGGGCACCGGCAACGGAAAAGACCTATGCCGGTATGGAGGCCTGTAAGCAATGTCATGCTCCAATCGTGGAGAGTTACCTGCAGAATCCGCATCAGCAAACTTCAGCTGCTGTGGGAGATGACCAGATAATCAACGGCCACGGCGCGCATTCAGCGGTTTATACATTTGATGCGCATGTAAAGCTGATCGTAGAAAAGAGGGATGGCAAAATGTTCCAGGTACTGTACCTTGATGGCAAGGAACAACTGGCCCGCCCATTTGACATTAAGATTGGTTCAGGAGAAAAAGCCCATACCTACGGTTACTGGAAGGGAAACCAGCTAAAGCAATTGCCCCTGTCCTACTTCAGTGCTATCCGGAGCTGGGCAAACAGTCCCGGATATCCTGCTGATAAGGTTTACCTGGACCGCCCTATAGGCGCACGATGCCTTGAATGCCACAGTTCCTTTGCAGATGTAAAATCAGTTCCCGATGGACCGCTAAAAGTGAAGGAGGAACTGAAGCAAAGCTCGCTGGTGTATGGTATAGACTGTGAACGCTGTCATGGCCCGGCGGGTAAACATGTTGAGTTTCACCTGGAGAATCCACAGGAGAAAACCGCGAAATTCATCGCTGTCTACAAAACACTGAGCCGGCAGCAGAAAACAGATGCCTGTGCAGTTTGTCATTCGGGAACCGATATGGAAGTACAAAAATCAACTTTTGGCTTTAAACCGGGGGATGACCTGAAAGACTATTATTTCAGGCCTTACGGAGCTGTTGCGAAAAAGTCGCCGGATGTACATGGGAACCAGACCAGCATGCTTGCCGCAAGCAAATGTTTTATCAACAGTAAAACAATGGAGTGCTCTTCCTGTCACCGCACGCATGAGAACCTTAAAGGCAATCTGACAGCCTACTCACAACGCTGTATCAGCTGCCATGCTACTGCAACCATAAAACACAGCCCTGCAACGTTAGCCAATGCGATGGTCAAAACGAACTGCATTGACTGCCATATGCCGGAACAGGCTTCCAATCTGATCTCTTTTCAGCTTGCCGGGAAAGCGAAAACCTCGAAGTACTTTTTAAGAACACATAGAATCGCCATTTACTAACCTGCACTATGATCAGGTAGTCTCTCCTGAACACTGAAGTTTTATTGAAAGATTATATGCCTTTAAGTTAGTCACTAAGCTCACTACATCCATTTACTTAGATAGGCATTAAATGCATCCTTATACTGTTCCCCTACAGTGATGCTCAGTTCGCCGATGTTTAAGCTGTTTTTTGTAACCGAATTCACTTTATCCAGGGAAACGATGTAAGACCTGTGTACCCGCATGAAGGATTTAGGCGAAAGCTTCTGCTCCAGGGCCTTCAGGGTAATCAGTGACAATACAGGCTTAGGCGTGCTTTCAAGATAAATTTTAGCATAGTCCTTCAGGCCTTCAATATACAGGATGTCACGCGTGGCAATACGCACCAGCTGGTATTCCACCTTTAAAAAAATATATTCTTCATCCTCAGCAGGCTGGCTGGCCAGGGCTGCTGCCGGCGCAGGTTTCAGCAGTTCTGCATAGGCCATTGCCTTATTGGCCGCGGTAAGGAATTCCTCATAATTAAAGGGTTTCAGCAGGTAATCGAGTGCATCTACTTTGTACCCTTCCAACGCAAAATTATTAAATGCAGTAGTAAAGATCACCCTCGGTCCCCCACTTCCGGGCTGCCTGTCAAGGATTCTCGCCAGCTGGATCCCCGTAAGGTCAGGCATCTGGATATCCAGGAAGATCAGGTCGATCTGCTGATCGTGGATCATCTCCAGCGCTTTTACGCCGCTGGAAAAACTTCCTGCAAGATGCAGGAAAGGAGTTTGTTCTATAAAGCTGCACACCAGGCCAAGAGCCAGGGGCTCGTCATCAACGGCTATACAATTCAGGATCATCAAGTGTTAAAGTTAAATGAACAATAAATTCATTGCTATCTTCAGTTTTCCGGGCTGAAAAAGTATGTTTTCCGGGATATAACAAATCCAGGCGCCTTTTGGTATTGCTGAGTCCGATCCCGCCGTAGCTATCTACGATTTCGGCATTTTCATTAAAGATCGTATTGGTGACCTTCATTTCCAGCACCTTGTCCTGCAGACTGAGCTCTATGGCAATAACTGACGGTGCTACGGCACTTACCCCGTGTTTAAATGCATTTTCAATATAAGGCAGGAACAGCATCGGCGCAATCTGGATATCCTGGCTTAACAGCGGCCCCTCGAATGAAACTTTAGTGGTGTCATTCAGGCGCAGTTTCATCAGCTCAAGGTAATCCACAATAAAAGATACTTCCTTACTCAGTGGTGTGATACCTGCCTGTGTATCATACAGAAGATAACGCATCATTCTGGACAGTTTATGCAATGCCCTTCTGGAATTCTCTACATCTACGTGTGTTAAAGCATAGATGTTGTTTAAAGTATTGAAAAAAAAGTGAGGGTTGATCTGTGCCTTCAGGAAGGAAAGCTCCGAGCCTATCTTTTCTTTTTCCAGTGCTTCGCGCAGTTGTTTATCCGCCTGCCATTTCTGGATCAGCGTAACACTGGTGCTGATGCCAACGATCATCAGGGTCATCATGATCAGGAAAATATCTAACCTGTCCTTCCGTCTGTGAGGCCTGAACACTCCCGAAGCGTTGAATGCCTTGTCCATCAGCTCCGGAAGATGTAAAGATTCATCCAGCATATTGATCAGCGGGCCAACAACGCATAAGATTGCAAGGATCACCACGATAAACCCGAAATTCCCGTTCTTCATCAGCAGGCGCGGAACCAGTATATTACTATTGATATAGAACACCGCAACCAGCATGATGAGCACACCGCTCTGTTTGATCCAGAACTGGTAAGGCAAAGGGATATTCCAGCTTAAGGGCTGGTAAAAAAGCAGGATAAAAGCAAAGAGCATCCAAACGAGTAAGTGGAGGAGGATGGTGATATAGGCACGGCTTTTTACTGGATTCATCTTTTCCAAAATTAGGCTTGATAACTGCATGCAAGGTAATCAACCTTCTTAGAAATGTCCAATCTTTCCATCGGCTGTATTGTACTGCTGGTCGGCGTATTTGCAGGCCAGGTCTATCGTGTTTTTTTTAACCCTTAAAGAAGTGTTGATTTGAGTGATAAACAAGGATTTTTAAACACTTTATATGTTAAACCTAACCATTAAAAGTCTGCTCCTGCTTTTTTTAAGCTTCTCCTGCATCAGGGGATTCAGCCAGGACACGACAGGAAAATCCGTTCCTCCCATCTGGGACCTGGAAACCTGCCTGCAATATGCGAAGAGCAATAACATCACACTTAAGAATCTGAGACTGGATACTAAAAGTGCGGAGCAGGATAAATTGCTGGCAAAATCAGCAGTATTGCCCGACCTGTATGGTTCCGGATCCCTGTCATATAACCACTATAACCGGAATACAAATGGCAGTACATCGGCTATCAATTCCTCAGGATCATACGGATTGAGTTCTGCCTGGACACTGTACCAGGGTGGATATCTGAAAACGGATATCAAACAAAAAGACCTCTCCGTACAATCGGCAAACTACAATGTACTGGTGAGCGAGAATGATATTACCTTACAGATCACACAGGCCTACCTGAACATTCTGGTGGACAAAGAGAGCATCATCTACAACAAAGACCTTGTTAAAACCTCTACTGCCCAGCTGGCACAGGCACAGCGTCGTTTTGATGCGGGTACCGTAGCCAAAAAGGTAGTGATCCAGTTTGATGCCCAGCTGGCTACCGACCGTTATAACCTGACCGCGGCAGAAAATGCAGAACGCCAGGATAAGATTACCCTGAGGCAATTGCTGCAATTGGGTGATGCCAGGGATTTTGATGTGCTGAAGCCAGACACCGTATTGTCTGACGCGCCAATTCCCAGCCTGATGACCGTGCAGAAGTACGCACTGGAAAACCGCCCGGAGGTAAAAGGCGCCGAACTTGCGGTACGCATTGCTGACCTTGATCTCACGAAAGCCAAATCAGGCTATCTGCCTACGCTAAGTCTCGGTGCAGGCATAGGAACCAGCTTTGCCAATGACCCTACCTATAATACCTTCAGGCAGTTTGATAACAACTTTTATCAGCAGGCCGGATTAACCCTCACTGTGCCCATCTTCACCAAAAGACAAAATAAAACCAATGTGGCAAAAGCCAGGATAGCCATCGACCAGAGCAGAAATACCCTGGAAAATACCAAAACGACACTGGCACTGACCACAGAAAAAGCATATATCACGGTACAGAATTCGAAAACACAGTTTACCTCGGCCACTGAGCAGCTGAAGTACAACCAGGAGCTTTACCGGATCTCCAATGAAGAACTCAGGATCGGAACCGCAAACGTCTACGACTTTTACCAGCAGAGAAACCTGTACGTACAGGCACTGCAAAGCTTTATACAAGCAAAATACAACGCTGCACTGGCAGCAAGAATCTATGAGTTTTACCTTGGAGTACCTATTAAATTATAAATCATGAAGCCAAAAAAAATTATCTTAATTATTGTTTCTATTGTGGTCATTACTGGCCTGATATGGTATTTCTTCATGAGGAACAAGGAACAGCCTGCTGTGCTGACAACTGAAAAACCGGAAACAGGAATGATCTCTACCAGCGTAACCGCCACCGGTACGATACAACCGGTAGATACGGTAACTGTAGGTACACAGGTTTCCGGTACGCTATCAGCAATGTATGCAGATTTCAATTCAACCGTAAAAAAAGGCCAGCTTCTGGCTGAACTGGACAAAACGTTGTTACAGGCAACCGTAGATCAGGCCAAGGCAAGCGTTGCGCAGGCACAAAGCAACGAGGTGTATCAGGCGGCAAATTACAAACGCCAGCAGCAGCTGTTCCATACAGATGCCATCAGTAAATCTGAATATGACCTTGCTTTAAACACCTATCAGGTGGCAAAGGCAAATGTGAACGCCACAAAAGCACAGTTACGTTCGGCAGAAAGAAACCTTTCCTTTACGCAGATCTACTCTCCCATTGACGGAGTGGTACTGGGCAGGAGCGTAAGCATCGGCCAGACCGTAGCGGCAAGTTTCAGTACACCAACCATTTTTACCATTGCCAAGGATATCACCAAAATGCAGGTAGAGGCCAAGGTAGATGAGGCGGATATAGGTAACGTAATGAAAGGGCAGCGCTCTACTTTCACCGTAGATGCCTTTATTGATGATACTTTTAACGGAACGGTTAAAGAGATACGTTTACAGCCGGCAATTTCATCAAATGTGGTAACCTATACCACAATCATTGACGCGCCGAATGATGATAAGAAACTGAAACCGGGAATGACGGCAAGTATAGTGATCTATACCAAAGAGGTAAACGATGCCCTGCTGATCTCTGCAAAAGCATTGAAATTCCGTCCGGACTCCACGCTCGGTAAAGACTACGAAATCATTCCGATCAAAGGTTTAAGAGAGGGAAAATCAAGAATGAAAAAGACGATTACCCAACCCAGTGGTGAAAAAACAGAGGTAGTCAAAAACGAACCGAGTTATGTATGGCTGGTACAGGGCAAAAAACTGGTGCAGAAACAGATTAAAACCGGGTTGAATGACAATACCCATGTCCAGGTGCTGGAAGGGCTTACCACCGGCGATGTGGTAGCATCCGGCACAGAGACGGTAGTTAAAGGGGCACCTGCAGCTGCATCAAGTCCGTTTATGCCGAAAAGACCGGGAGGAAACAGACGATGAGCAACAAGATCCTTGAAATCCGTGACGTAAAACGCGAGTTCATCATGGGCACCGAAACGGTGAGGGCATTGAAAGGGGTATCCTTTGATGTGAATGCCGGAGAGTTCGTGACCATTATGGGAAGCAGCGGCTCGGGCAAGACCACGCTGCTGAATATGCTGGGTTGCCTGGACAAACCTACTGAAGGCACGTATCTATTGGACAATGTAAACGTGAAGGAACTGTCCAAAGACGAACTGGCCAAGCTGAGAAACACCAAGATCGGCTTTGTTTTCCAGGCATACAACCTGCTTCCACGGACTACCGCGCTGGAAAACGTGGAACTGCCTTTGATGTATAACCCCTTGATCAGTTCACAGGAACGCAAAGACAGGGCAATTGCAGCCCTGCAGGCAGTAAAGCTTGACGGAAGGTTCGACCATACGCCCAACCAGTTATCCGGCGGGCAGCAGCAGCGTGTGGCTATTGCCAGGGCTTTGGTGAATGAGCCTGTAATGATCCTTGCAGATGAGGCCACAGGAAACCTGGATACACGTACTTCTTATGAGATCATGTCGCTGATGCAGGACCTGAATTCAAATGGAAAGACGATTGTTTTTGTAACGCATGAGCCCGACATTGCCGCATTTAGTACCAGAACAGTAATGCTGAGGGACGGAAAGGTGCAGAAAGATACAGAGAACATAAACCGCCGCTGGGCAAAAGAGGCACTGGCGTCACTGCCGGAGTCAGACGATTATTAAACAGAAACCATTATGAAGATCATTAATCTTATACTTCTGGCCATGAAAGCACTGCAGCGCAATAAACTCCGCGCATTGCTCACCATGCTGGGCATCATTATAGGGGTGGCCTCTGTCATCACGATGATGTCTATCGGGGAAGGTTCCAAACAGAGCATCAACAACTCTTTGTCAAGCATGGGCTCCAACATGATCACGATCATGCCGCAGAGTAACGAACCCGGAGGCGCGAGAATCATGGGGAGCAGCTTTAAAACGCTTACCATTAAAGACGTGGATGCACTCAAAAAGAATGCAGCACATATCGCATCGATATCTCCACTGGCATCTTCCAGCGGGCAATCCATCAGTGGTGCCAACAACTGGCCTACCACTATACAGGGCGTAAGCCCGGAATACCTGGACATCCGGAAGCTTTCTGTACAGGACGGCATTATCTTTTCTGAGCAGGATGTAAAATCTTCTGCAAAGGTTTGCCTGCTGGGCAAGACAGTGGTAGACAACTTATTCCCCGGGGGCGAAAGCCCGCTGGGTAAGGTCATCCGCTTTGGGAAGATCCCCCTGCAGGTGATCGGGGTACTTACACCAAAGGGAACAAGCAATTTCGGACAGGATCAGGATGATATCATCATTGCTCCCTATACCACAGTTCAGAAAAGGGTATTGTCCTCTATCTATTTTAACCAGATCTATGCATCTGCGACTAAGGAAGATGATTCTGACGCTGCGGTTGATGAGGCGAACACCGCATTAAGGGAAACGCACAAGCTCAGGGAAGGTGAAGAAAACGATTTCCAGATCAGGACACAGGCCGAGCTGATGACCATGCTGAACTCCACCAGCAGTATGATGACTGCCCTGCTTACTGCCGTAGCCAGTATCTCTCTTGTAATTGGTGGAATTGGGATCATGAACATCATGTACGTTTCCGTGACAGAAAGAACGAGGGAGATCGGTTTAAGAATGTCCATCGGGGCAAGAGGTGTGGATATCCTGCTGCAGTTTCTGATCGAAGCCGTGATGATCAGTGTGACAGGCGGTGTGATCGGGGTAATTCTGGGCATTTCAGCCGCAATTATCATCCCGGCCATGTTGAACTGGCCAACGGTGATCTCGGAATTCTCCATCATCATTTCCTTCCTCGTGTGTGCCATTACAGGAATATTCTTTGGCTATTATCCCGCATTAAAGGCTTCAGGACTGGATCCTATTGAAGCACTGCGGTACGAATAAAGATTCTCATTTCTATACCTACGGCCCGGTTTCCATGATCCGGGCCGTTAAAGTTTAATCATGGCAGATCATTTCTTAATCCTGACATCGAAAATAAAATCACTGGCGTTAAGAACTTTTACAAGTTCCATTTTAGCAGATAAAGGATTGATCAGATAATTATATTCTTTAGCAATTATTGATGACGGTAGTTTTACTCCAAGATATTCTTTCTCCAAAAACAACTTCGAGCCAAAATCCTTTGTAGACTGTGGACCGGGATGACTCTGCCAGTCTCCAGGCAATTCACTGATCTTAAAAGACCTAAATTCTGCTTCGGGAATCTCGTAAGTAGTGATATTCAGATTTCTCGGGATACTGTTCAGTTCAATATTGGCTGCGTACTCCAAAATAGCAAGCGCCCTGCTTTCAGAAGCATAAATACAGGGAATACCAGCATTATTCCACCTTCCACCGTTGAGCCTTGAACCTAAACCTTCTGTGTCACCGGAATAGGGCTGTTTTGAGAGTCTGTATATCTGCATCGCCTAAGAATAAATACCATATTCAATACGGCCTATGATCTCTTTTACTTCATTAATACCAGAACTGGTATTTAACAGATCTATAGGAATCTGATATCCGAGGGCACGGTTTTGGGTGTACATCCACCTTTCGAAGTTCTCTTTATCCTCGAAGACATGATAACCGTACTCATATAAGGCTGACAGCGCAAGGATTTTTTTACTGATTGATGCACTGAATCTGTCGTCATCTTTCTTTTTGTGAATGTTTGTTTTGCTTGTTCCCAGAATGGCGGAAAGATGATCATCATCCATATTAATATGGTTTTTCATCTCTACTAAAGTTGATTTTGAAATTCCTGTTCTTACTTGTTTCATCTTATCAAAATTTGATTCAAGTTATAAAGCTACAGACAAGATAAGCTTCAAAACTTAAATAGTTTCTTAATAAGACAAATATAAAACTTTTTTTTATTTAAAAATTAATATTTAATTAATTATTCATGCCGGGTACCCTCTTTCACCTTAAACACATGTAATACCGCAGGGAAAAGTGCATCCATCCCTTCTTCGGCCCCCTTCACAGAACCCGGCAGTGTAATCACCAGCATATCTTTAATAAAACCCGCCACTCCCCTGGAAAGCATGGCATAGGGCATCCGGTCCTGCCCGTATTTCCTTACGTTTTCCATGATGCCGGGGATCTCCCTGTCCAGTAAAGGAGCAATAGCATCAGGAGTCACATCCCTTGACGACAGCCCTGTGCCCCCGGTAAAGATCACCAGATCGTAGCCCTCTTCGGAGAGCCCGAGGGCCTTTTCGCGGATAACTGCTGCTTCATCCGGAATGATATCATAATGATTGGTCTCCAGTTTGAACTGCTCCAGCTTTCCGATAATGGCTTTGCCCGAACCATCCTGTTTCTCCCCTTTGGTGATGCTGTCAGAACAAACGACCACCGCACATTTCAGCGTATAGTCATCCGGTAGTTTATACTGGCTTTTGCCGCCCGACTTATGCTCAAGCCTGATATTTTCGATCTCTATGCCTTTATCTATGGGTTTAAGCATATCATATAGCGTCAATGCCGTAACCGCAGCGCCATGCATGGCTTCAACCTCTACTCCCGTTTTATAAACGGTATGCACTTCTACACGGATCACGATGTGCAAGCCTTCAATTTCGTGGGATATTGCGGTATACTCTACCGGCAGGGGATGACAATCAGGGATCACATCACTTGTTTTCTTGACAGCAAACAAACCTGCCACTCTGGAAAACTCGAAGACATCTCCTTTAGGTACCTTTTTCTGCAGGATCGCATCAATGGTGTGCTGACCCGAAACTTTTACGCTGGCAACCGCAACTGCCTTTCTGAGGGAATTGGATTTGTGTGTAATGTTTACCATTATTTATTTTCCTTCCATTGGTGAGATTCATCCGTTAAAATTTCCTTTCCCCAGATCGGCAGTTCCGCTTTGATGCGCTCTACCAGCTCATCACAAGCCTGCATTGCGGCCTTGCGGTGCCCGGAAGAGGTAAATACGAAAAGGCAGATCTCCCCCGCAGCTACCAGTCCAAGGCTATGATGGATGTGCATACAGGTCAGCTCATATTTTTCAAATATCGCCTCCCTGATCTCATACATCTTTTCCAGGGCCATTTCTTCATAGGCCGTATAATTGATGCCTGTCACCTGCTGTTCACCGATCTGATCGGCACGTACCTGTCCAAGGAAGATACTATGCGCACCAATATTGGTCTTGCTATGGTGTTTCTGAATGCTGTCAGCAATGGCCTGTGCAGAAACAGCTCCGTTAACAAATATATTCTTCAATTTCTTTTCTCTCATTTCCGGGTTAGTTTAAGCGCAGGATACCGCCTTTTAAGCTGTAAAATTCTTTATCCGGATAGGCTTCCTGCAGCAACTCTCCGGCAATGACACTCCGCACACCTGAATGGCAGAAAAGAACGATCTTATCTTTATCTATAACAGGGATCTTTTTCCTGATTTCAGATAAAGGCACGCGGACATGTTCAAATGAAGCTTCCGGAAGTTCGGCAAGCTCACGGACATCGATCAGCTCATATTCCTCATCAAACATGATCTCCCTGAACTCCCCGGGGCTTACCTCCTGAATTTCGGGGCCACCAGTCCTGATCCCGCAGAACCAGCTGTAGTCCGTCCGGAGAAAGGCATCCAGGTCTGCCGGAGAATTGTTATCCTCCTGATTTGAAGCAGTGAGATTGATTTTATAGGTTTGGTTATTGTTTACGTTATAGATCAGCATCTGATTGATCAGGGGCTCGCCGGTACCGGAAATAAGTTTGATGGCTTCGCTGGCCTGCATGGTACCAATGATACCGGGCAATACGCCAAGTACGCCTGCTTCTGAACAGTTCAGTACCTCGCCCGGCTGCGGGGGATTGGGAAAGATATCCCTGTAATTCACTTTCCTGCCGGAAGCATCGCTTACGTTAAATATTGCTACCTGCCCCTCAGACTCAGATAGCGCGCCGTAAACTAAAGGCAGGTTTAACAGGGCACAGGCATCATTGACCATGTACCGCGTAGGAAAGTTATCGGAACCGTCTATCACCAGATCAAATTTGCTCAGGATCAGTGCCGCATTCTGATTGCTGAGTTCCAGCGGATAAGGGATCACCTGAATATCGGGATTGAAAAGGCTGAGTTTCTCTGCTGCACAATCGGCCTTTAAACGGCCAATGTCGGCAACGGTATATAAAATCTGGCGGTGCAGGTTGCTGAGCTCCACGACATCATTGTCCACAATCCCCAGGGTACCTACTCCGGCAGCGGCCAGGTATTGCAAAACAGGACAGCCCAGTCCGCCTGCCCCGATCACCAGGACCTTTGCATCAAAGAGTTTTTGCTGACCGGCAAGGCCGAAGTTTTTCAATATAATTTGTCGCTGATAACGCGCTATACCTTTGATCTCCATCTTATCCTCCTGAAAAAGGTGGCATTAACGCCACAGTCATACCATCTGTTAAAGGCTTGTTCCCATGAATGATTTCCTGGTTTACAGCGATCTGATACCTGATGTGCTGTAATGCCGGATATTGATCCAGCAGACGTTTGCTGACCGAATTGGTATCGGCCATATCTTCAAGCTGAAGACGGCTCTGCCCAAGCAGTTCTGTTAATCGCCCGAATAGTAAAATTTCTACTTTCAATTTAAATATATTGAGGGCTTGCAACCCGGTTATCAATTTTAAAATAACCGCCTTACTCAGGAAAAATATAAATTTTAACCTTTGTTCCGGCGGCAACTACGGTTTCCTCTTCTGCCAGTTCTATCATGCAGTTTGCCTGTGCAAATGAACTCATTCTAAAGGATTCCTGAGCGCTCAGGGGAGTAACATTTCCGTCATTAAAATGTGCTTTCAGAAAATGCGTCAGCCCCGCGCCCTTTGTATAGTCATGTGTCAGTGTAGCCTCCTGTACTTTCATGCTTCCCGGCCCCCCGTCATTGATATTACTTTTGTAACCGGTCATCTTTTCCAGTGCCGGCAGCACATACTGATAGAAACAGCTAAGCACCGAGGAAGGGTTGCCGGGCAGGCCAAAAACCAGCTGCTTTTCTGTTTTACCAAAGTACAGGGGCTTGCCCGGTTTCTGTTTCACCTTATGGAAAACCTGGGTAACACCGGCCTTCACTGCAGCCCGGAGCACAAAATCATAGTCGCCCACACTTACGCCGCCAGTCAGTAATATCACATCGTTTTCCGCCAGCGCTTCCTGCAGGACAGCCGTCAGTTCATCCAGGTTATCATCAGCATTGTAAAAATTGATCTTTGTGATCTGCGCCAGTTCCAGAGCTGCCGTTAAAGAATAGGAATTGGATTCATAGACCTGTCCGAATGCCAGTTCCTCGCCCGGCCGCTGTAACTCCTTACCGGTTACGATAATGGCCACAGCTGGCGTCTGGCATACTTCCACCTCAGTATACCCTATCCCCGCCAGGAAACCTATCGCAGCGGGTGTGAGCTTACATCCCTTTTGCATAGCTAATGCGCCCGCCGCAGCCTCCGCACCTTTGCAGCGTACACTTGAGCCCGGTGCTAACTGATCATCGAGAATGGTCAGGATGCCGTTCTTTACTTCCACTTTTTCCTGCATCACTACCGTATCGGCTCCATGAGGCAGGGGCGCTCCCGTAAAAATTCGGGCAGCCTGTTCCGGCAGCAGGGTAAAGGGATGATCAGCACCGGCCTGCATTTCACCGTTAATGGTTAATGGAAGGTCACGTTCGTCAAAGCGTATCGCGTAACCGTCCATTGATGATTGTTCAAAGGCGGGAATATCTGTCTTTGCGTAGATGTCTGCTCCCAGGGTGGCGCCCGCAGCTATAGCTAAAGGAACGTGATGTAAAGACAGGGGTACTACCTGTTCCTGTATGAGTGATTTCGCTTCTTTTACAGAGATCATAGAATTTGATTTTTTTTATCCTCCGATAGTGATCATACTCCTGTTGTGGATGGTATTTGCTTCGATATTTTCAAATAATCCTGAAAACTGCCCTCCCAGTGCCTTCGCTTTACCGGCAATACACTCATGGATCAAAGGCAGTACTTCTTCTCCCTTTCTCAGGGGGCCGAGCAAATCTGTTTCCGTTTCAGAAAAGAGACAGTTTTTTAATTTTCCGTCTGCCGTTAAGCGCATCCGGTTGCAGGTAGAACAGAAAGGGGCGCTCATGGTGCTGATCACAGCGAATGACCCTGCATGTCCGCTCACCTGGTAATGTTTTGCAGTATCATTTGTACCGCCCGGGAGGGAGTGATAGTTGTACCGGGAAGATACTTTCTGAAGGATGTCTTCCAGTGATACCACCTGGTTGCTCGTCCAGCGGTTACCGGCGAAAGGCATGAACTCAATAAAACGGATCTCTATAGGTTCATCTTTCGTCCAGGCGATGAAGTCCACGATTTCCATGTCGTTCAAACCTTTCATGACCACCACATTGATCTTCACTTTGATATGATGCTGCAGCAGCAGCCCGATGTTATCTTTCACCTGCCGGTAAATATCTCTTCTGGTAATGATATGGAACTTGTCCGCATCGAGAGTATCCAGACTGATATTGATGCTTTTGATCTTCGCCTCCAGGAATACGTTTATAAAATCATGTACACGTGCGCCATTGGTGGTCAGGGAAAGGTCCACAGGCAGCCTGGACAGGGACAAAATGATCTGTGCGGCATCTTTGCGTACCAGCGGTTCGCCACCGGTAAGGCGGATCTTATTGACTCCCTCCTGTACAAAGATCTTAGCCAGTTCTTCAATTTCTGAAGGCTGCATTAATTTGGAAGCCTGGGTAAATTCATAGTCCTCTTCGGGCATACAATAAAAACAGCGCAGGTTACAGTTGTCTGTAAGCGACACACGCAGGTAATTATGTACACGGTTAAAAGAGTCCTTTATCATTTTTATCTATTCGTTGAGGAGATTATAAAGCAGTTAATCTGTTATAATCATCCATGGTATCAATATCAATTTCTCCATTTTCAAATGGAACTGAAGCAAGCTCTTCGTCATATTTTTTAAGGAGCTTTTTTGCTCCTTCCGGGCCTTTAAGCGCCATCAGATCGTCAAAATGACGCCTGGTAAATAGTACTGGAGTACCTAAAGTTCCTCCATATGCACTGGCAACAATATTTTTGCCTGTTATGTTTGCTTTATGTTGCAATGCTGTCAGCACCCGGGCAGTAAGAAAAGGCTGATCACAAACTGTCAGGATTACCCCTTCCAGATCGGTATGCTCGTCCATTAAGCCCTGCAATCCTTTGCGGATGGAAGAACTCATTCCCTCTTCCCAATCCGGATTATACACTATTCTGATCCCTGTATGCTCAATACTTTCCGCAATTAGCTGATAGTTTCCCCCTAAGATAACAAGAACTGATCCATCCACCGCATTTTTTGAGGCATCAATAGTGTGCATCAGCAAACTTTTATCCTGGTATGACAAAAGCTGTTTGGGCTGCCCAAGCCGGGAAGAGGGGCCGGCAGCGAGAATGATGATGCCATATTTTGTTACTGAGTTCATAGATCGATGATCGAGTTTTCCATGGGATGCTGATGTATGGGATCGTGCTTATCCCGTAATGAAAGTCCGGATTGTTCGCTGAGCACCTTTTTGATCTCTGCAGCAATGGACAAGGCAATTTCCTGCGCCGTTTCTGCACCCAGATCAAGCCCCACAGGACCAAAGATCCTGCTGAGCTGCGCCTGGTTCGGCTTCAGGCCTTCCTCCTGCAGTTCGCCGATCATCCGCTCCAGCTTTTTCTTAGGGCCCAGGCTGCCGATATACCGGCACTGATCCTGTTGCAGCAGTGCTTTCAGCAATGCCAGATCGTAATTATAATTATGCGTCATCAGCACCACCACCGTCTGATCGTCAATCTGAACCTGTGGCAGAACTTCTTCTGGCTTAGCCACCAGTATCCTGCTGACCTTGGGAAAACGCTGCAAATTGGCATGTGAAGGACGGCCATCCACTATCGTGGTTTGCCATCCGAGCATTGCGGCGAGATCTGCCAGTGGAAAAGCATCATTTCCACCACCGGCAATGATCAGTGAAACGGGAGGCTTGATAAATTCGACAAAGGCGGTCAGCAGATGTTCTCCGGACAGGTAATCCCTGATAAAGGACCTTTTGGTGAGCAGGGCATGATTGGCCTCCGATAAGAGTTCAGCATCGCACTGTATGGAATTTTGCTCAGACACAACAGTATCAGGCAGTAACAGTAAGCAGGTACCCGGAACAGGCTCCTGGGGCAATAACAGAGAAAATAAGGTAACCAATACACCTTCCTGCCGTTTTGCGGATAGCTCCTGGAGCAGGCTGACAGGGTGAATAGTCTTTTCCGGATCGATAGGTTCAAACAGAATATGAACAATGCCGTTGCAGCCGAGCTGTACACCAAACTTTGCATCATCTTCATCAGTGGTATCATAAGTAACCAGCTTATTCTGCTGCTGGTTGATCACCAGCAATGCCTTCCGCAGGGCATCGCCTTCAAGACATCCACCGCTGATCGCACCTGTTAACATCCCATCGTCAGTAACCAGCATCCGCGCTCCGGGGCGGCGGTATGATGATCCTTCTACATGTACTACGGTAGCCAGTGCCATCCTCTTTCCTTCCTGCACCGCAATGGTGTAGGCCTCTATAATGTCCAGAATTTCTTTCATAAAATCAGTATTTTTTATTCAGGGTGCCGGAGCACACATAAATTGCTAACAATGATTGTACCGGGATCTGTCACCAGCGCGCGCCTCAGGCGGAATGGAATTGAACGAATAAATCAGCTGATTACATCCGGTATCTCAGGGAGACAGACCTGCCTAATGCCTGGGCAAAATCCGGCTCAATTGTTATTTCTCCATCCTGCTGTACCCATATTTTACTGATATCTTTTGATAATGTAATTGGCACGCCATTCAGGACTATTTTCAACTCAGCAGTGTCCTTATTAATCTCAGCACCGTTGATAATTTCATACACATAGTCAGTGTCTTTATACGTTATACGCATCTTCAATCCCATATTCTTCTCCTTGCCCCAAAGGTAAATTAAAACTCCTATAACTCAGAGTTTTTGTTTTTATTACTTCAAAAGCAGCTTAAACCAAGATTTTTTCAAATTTTCCAATGAGAATGTACCTGGTAACCGAAAAGTACAAGATATGGATACCGGCAGGAGCCACACAAAAAATCCGCTCTGGTCTATTGACCGGAGCGGACTTATATACCGAACGTATTCAATCGGTTGCGCTAAAAAGCTATCAATTTATTTATCATTTGGCATCCCATAAAATTGGTTGAAGAGCAATTTGAACGTCCCCAGTGACTGTCCGCGGAAAGTGATCTCAGGACCAAAGGTATAGAGTTTTCCGGCACCAACTGATGCCACAAAACCGGCCACCCCGTCTTTCAGGTAGGACTGTCCCCAGGCCCATCCGCTGCGAAGGGGTTTGTCTGTCGGGAACCAGAGTACAGGCACTACACCCTTCCTGGCAGCATCATCATCCAGTTTAAATACCGGGCTGTTGTCAAAGTTCACATCTACATCAGCAGGCATCCCCCAGGCAGCAGGTACTTTCGGATCTACACTTACATGCAGGATGCTTCCCGGAATATAATATTTAGTGCCCGGCAGGGGTTTGTTGGTGTCTTTGTCCACCAGCGCGTTATGCACAGGAAGGCCAAGGTGGTACGCCAGGTTTGCACTGCTGCCTATTGTTAGGATAGCACCACCGGCTTCCAGGAAAGACTTTAGCTGCGGAATAGATTTCTCCGGAGTGATCTTGCCCAGCATTTTCCGGAATTCCTCAGGTGTGTTTTCAGGTTTCGGCATCCGGTCGTAGAACATGCTGTTCGACTTAGGTTCGCCTCCTACAGGAGGAATGGCACGGGTGACAAATACGATGACATCATATTTGCTGTTCAGATTTCCGGCATCGATATCCTGCGGATAGACTATACTATAGTCGAAATGGTTTTGTTCCATCAGCCAGCGAAGCCATCCTGAAGGTATAGAGCCTCCATATTGGTCCCAAAGGCCAATACGAAGCGAAGTAATCTTTTTGGCATCTGCAGGCATCTCATCCGTTGCCATCACCTTTACTCCCAAACCGGCGTCAGCCTTATCAAGCACAGTTTGTGCGGCTGCACTGGCAGGAATATAGAATGTACCCGTCTCAGCAAGTCCCCCGGCACCCTTTGGCACACGGTAGACCTCTACTCCCGCTTTGAGCAGATCATTGGCCACACTAAACGAATTGTTCACTTGTGAACTCAACAGGTATCCTTTTCCCGAAGAAGGCACAACCTGTTTTGGAGGGACCTGGATCTGTCCGTAAGGAACCTTCACGAAGGGCCCGCCAAAATTATTCAGTACACGCTCAAATTTTACGCCCATCTGGAAGGCCAGTGTCCATCCCGCAGCATCATAAGGCCGGATCGGAGGGCCTCCCGGGTAAAGAAAATCATTCGGGTGATCCTGTGGTTCAAACATATCCAGCACATGCGGACGGAAAGCCTGGTCGGTTTTCACAATATATGAACCGGCAGGGTAGTTAATGCCCTCCACGCTGAAACTGGCAGTGGCTTTCTGCACGCTGATCCCTGATTTAATCAGGGCGTTCAGGAACTTGATTGCGGTAGGAAAGTCGGGCTGGTCTGCAGAGATGATATACCCCCTTGCATCGCGGTTTGCCGGATTTTTGAGTACTGCATCATAATATTTCATAGGGATATCTGCACCGCGGGTCATCCATCCCATTGGGTCCCATGCAGAACCAGCATTATCGCCGCCGCTTTTCTGATCGTTTTTGTAGGCTTGTGTAATGGCATCTGTACGTTTCGGCGACAGCGTCCAGTTATCTTTGCTTCCTCTGTCAATAGAATTTTTGCCCATCTTGTAGATATTGTACAGCACTTCGTCCCGCTGACGCGCCGCATAATCAAATACAGAATAGTTTAATGATACCGAGTAGTCGATCGACTGGCGGAAGTGCCATACCTCCTGTGGCAAAACCGGGTTTGGTGTTGCGCCATTTGGTATAAGACGGGCAGGCACTAGCGGGATTTTCTCAGGCGTAGGATTACCGATGATCTCAGTAAGCAACCCGATCATATTGTGGAACTGCGTAGTGGTACGCAATCCACCGTTATACCAGGTAGAGAAACTCGATCCTGTCAGGCGGGTATATCCTGGTTTGTTTTCTACGTTAAGCCGACTGTACATCGCTGCACCGAGAGCGTCAATACCAGTGATCATCAGGGGATCGAACACATAATTGAACGGATCGCGGTACGGCGGGCCGGCAAGCACTGAACCTTCAGGGCCCCTCTGGTGATGGTTATACATGATTTGAGGGAACCACTCCAGGAAAAGCTGTTTACTCATGTTGGTTGCTTCCTTCGTGTTCATCATATAATAATCACGGTTGTTATCGTGACCAATGTATTTTTCGTAGAGCGTAGGGATTTCAGTATTTCTTTTCAGCGGATCTGCATCTTTCATATACCAATTGGATACCAATTCCATTCCGTCAGGATTGGCATGCGTGAAGAGGACGATTACATTGTCGAGAATACGCATATTTTCGGGGTCTTTACGACTGATCAGCTGGTACATAGTTTCGATCAGCTGTGCTGCACCCACAACTTCTGTAGCATGCAGTCCGCCGTCAATCCAGACCACCGCTTTTCCTTTGGCTGCCAGCGTAAGCGCCTGCTGGTTGCTGAGGCCTTCAGCACGTGCGAGTTTCTGGGCGATATCCTTGTACATCGCCAGGTTTTTGATGTTCTCCGGTGAAGAAACAACCATCATATATTCGTGGCGCCCTTCTTCAGTAAGACCGATATCTACCAGTTTGGTCCTGGGAGAAGCTGCCAGCTTGTTGTAGTAGGCAACAGTTTGGGTGTAGTTGGCAAGTTTATAATCGTCTCCGATATTGAAACCGAAATGCTCTTTGGGAGAGGGCACGCTCTGTCCGGGATATTTCGCCTGTTTGTAGCTGTCCGCCCTCTTGATAACGAGAGGTTTCTTTGGAGAAGCTGCGGTCTGCGCATTCCCCTGCGATGCTGTCACCAGCAGTACAGCGCTGAGCATCCAGGAAAACCTGGTATTTAAAAATGCTTTCATATTTACGTTGGTTTTAGGTGGTTCTAAGTTTTCTATTTTCTGTAGTCCAGTGCAGGCTTTCTGTCGCCAAGCAGGGCCTCATACTTATAATCGGGCCCTTTCCGTTCATTAAATTCTTTGGTTGCCGCTTTGAGTGTTTCCGGTGTTTTGAAAAGGTCATAGGCAGAAAGCGCGATGGTTTTCGCAGCGATCATCATCCCTTTCTGCCCAATTGTATTGCCTGCAGCTGCAACATTCTGCCAGCTGTGGCCTGATGAACCGGGAACAAAAGTTGCCGTAAACACTCCTGCAGTTGGGGTTGCCCAGCTCACATCGCCTACGTCAGATGAGGCACCGCCTGCGGAATTCTTTAGTTCTACCGTAAAAGGCCCGACAGTTGAAGTACCGGCTAAAGACGGAGCTTTTCCACCCTGAAAGGTAGATTGTATCTTTTCAGCGAAAGCCTTTTCTTCAGTCGTATAGGTAAAACCGCCTACCAGGCGCATATTTTTATCCATAACGGTAGAAAGCGCCACATTTGCCAGCATATTATAGGTGCCACCGATCACTTCATACTCCATTTTTGTGCCTGTACCCAGTGCAGCACCTTCCGCAGCTTTCACCATTCTCTCCCACACCTCTTTTACCACCTGCATATCGGGATTCCGTACATAATAATACACTTCTGCAAAGGCAGGAACCACATTTGGTGCTTCCCCTCCGCGTGTGATCACATAGTGGATCCTCGTATCTGAAGGGATGTGCTCGCGCATCATGTTCACCATATTGTCCATTGCCTCTACTGCATCCAGTGCCGAGCGGCCTTTTTCCGGCGCTGCGGAAGCATGGGCAGCAATTCCTTTGAACCTGAACTTCGCACTTTTGTTGGCTAACCAGGGTGCAATACTTGCAGAGTTTGCATTGCCGGGGTGCCAGTGCAGGGTAGCATCTACATCGCTGAACAAGCCTGCACGCACCATATACACTTTTCCTGAGCCGCCTTCTTCTGCAGGACAGCCCATAACTTTGAGGGTGCCTTTGCCTCCGCTTTGTGCCATCCAGTCCTTAACGGCTATAGCTGCCGCAACTGATGCTGTTCCGAAAAGATTATGCCCGCAGCCATGACCGGCTTTGCCACCTGCAGATTCCTGAAACGGACTCTCCGTCTGGGAGATCCCGGGTAAGGCGTCATATTCAGCCAGGATAGCAATGACAGGTTTCCCCGAACCATAAGTAGCCACAAATGCTGTAGGAATGCCGGCTACACCTTTTTCCATTTTAAAACCGGCCTGTTCAAGCTGTGTTTCCAGCAATGCTGAACTTTTTTCTTCCTGGTAACCCATTTCGGCAAATCCCCAGATATCTTTGGAAATCTTGTTGTATACCGCAATTTTTGCATCCAGGGAAGAGATCAGCTTTTTTTTGTCGGCATTCTGTGCGAATACCGTAAAGGACATTCCCAGTGCCATGCTGAGCAGCGTAATTTTTTTCATCTTTATCGTTAATTATTTCCTGTAATCCAGCGGTGGCTTTCTGTCGCCCAGCATCGCTTCATATTTAAAATCTGTCCCTCTTCTTTCTGCGAATTCCTTTGCTGCAGCTTTTAATACTACAGGGCTGTTAAAGAAGTCGTATGCCGAAAGCGCCAGTGTTTTTGCCGCGATCATCATGCCTTTGGCACCAATACTGGTTCCTGCAGCGGCAACATTCTGCCAGCTGTGACCGGCAGAGCCGGGAACAAACGTAGCGGTGGATAATCCTGTAGTAGGAATCGTCCAGCTGACATCACTTACATCTGATGAACCATGTACATCCTCTTTCTCAAATGCCTGTATCTTTGCAGTTGAGGACAGGTCCGGTCCTTTACCACCCACAAAGCTCGTCTGAATCTTTTCAGCCCAGACTTTCTCCTCCGGCGTATAGGTAAAACCGCCTACGATCCTCAGGTTGGCATCCATGACCTTAGCCATAGCGAGGTTGGGCAGCATGTTGTAAACGCCCCCGGTAATCTCAACTTCCATCTTGGTTCCTGTACCCATTGCGGCACCTTCAGCAGCTTTGACTACTCTTGCCCAAACATCTTTTACCACTTGTTTGTCCTGGTTCCGCACATAATAATATACTTCTGCAAAGGCAGGAACCACGTTTGGAGCTTCGCCACCATGGGTAATTACATAATGAACGCGGGTATCTGAGGGGATATGCTCACGCATCATGTTCACCATATTGTCCATGGCTTCTACCGCATCCAGTGCAGAACGTCCTTTTTCCGGTGCCCCTGAAGCATGCGAAGAGATGCCTTTAAACCTGAATTTTCCACTGATGTTAGCCAGTGTGTTAAATGTTCCTGCAGAATTCACATTTCCCGGATGCCAGTGCAGGGTAGCATCGACGTCATGGAACAGGCCTGCACGTACCATATATACTTTGCCCGATCCGCCTTCTTCTGCCGGGCAGCCCATCAACTTGATGGTTCCCGGTTTGCCCGAACTTTTCAGCCATTCACTGACAGCGATAGCTGCAGCTGTAGAT
The DNA here is from genome assembly GCF_900107535.1 of Pedobacter hartonius. Taxonomy (GTDB): domain Bacteria; phylum Bacteroidota; class Bacteroidia; order Sphingobacteriales; family Sphingobacteriaceae; genus Pedobacter; species Pedobacter hartonius. The sequence goes on from NZ_FNRA01000008.1 coordinate 146,791, forward strand.
GCTGTACCGAACAGGTTGTGGCCGCAGCCATGACCCGCCTTCCCGCCGTTTGATTCCTGTACAGGATTGCCCGTTTGCGAAATCCCCGGAAGGGCGTCATATTCTGCCAGGATGGCGATCACCGGTTTTCCCGAACCATAAGTAGCCACAAAGGCTGTAGGGATATCTGCCACGCCTTTGGTAATGGTGAAACCTGATTTCTCCAGTTCGCTTTCCAGCAGGGCGGAACTTTTTACTTCCTGATAGCCCACTTCTTCAAAGCTCCAGATGTCTTTGGCAACTTTGGTATATTCATCAGTTTTTGCAGTCAGTGAACTGAGGATCTTCTTTTTATCCGCATTCTGTGCCATCACCCCGCAGGAGAGGCCAACAGCCATGGTAAGTAAAGTAATTCTCTTGATCATAAGATAGGTATTGAACATAAAAAGCGCTGTCTGCATACTGAAGCACAGGGCAGCAGATTACAGACAACGCTATACAATGGGATTATTTCTTCTGGTCGTACAATTCGTTAAACAGCATTTTGAAGGTACTGTGCGACTGGCCCCTGAACGTGATTTCCGGTCCGAAGGCATACAGTTTACCTTTTCCTACCGGTGCTTCAAACGCAGCCACACCATCTTTCAGGTACGCCTGTCCCCATGCCCATCCGCTATGCAGCGGTGTAGCCGTAGGGAACCATGCCAGTGGTTTAACGCCTTTTTCAGCAGATCCGGCTTCCAGTTTAAATACCGGGCTTCTGTCAAAAAGAACATCGTTCTCCTCTGCCATACCCCAGTTTGAAGGCTGTGTTGTATCCAGGCTCACCTTTAACAAACTTCCCGGGATATAGTATTTAGTACCCGGAAGTGGTTTATCCTTGCCGTCTTTTCCCGGTTCTACCAGTTGGTTTTTAACCGGCAAACCCAGGTGATAGGCCAGGCTGGTACTTGTACCGATCGTTACGATATTACCGCCTGCTTCCAGGAATTTTTTCAGCATCGGTACTGATTTAGCAACGGACACCTTGCCCACCCATGGCTGGAACTCAGTGGGTACATCTTCTGCTTTCGGCATCCTGTCGAAATAACGGCTTGATGCCGCTGGTTTATCTGATGCGGGAACAATTCCCGTAACGAGGATAATTGCATCGAATTTTTTATTCAGGTCGCCCGCATCTACTTCATTCGGATAGATCATGGTATACCCATAGTGGTATTGCTCCATCAGCCAGCGTACCCATCCTGCCGGGATTGAACCTCCGTACACATCAACGATCGCAATACGTGAAGGTGTGATCTTAGTTAATCCTGACGGTTTTGCAGTTGCCGCAGTTACCGTTAAGCCGTAATCTGCGGCAGATTTGGTAAGGATAGCCTGTGCTTTTGCAGCAGCAGGAACATAGAATTCACCTGTGGTACCGCTGGTTGGCCGATAAACTTCGGCGCCGCCTTTCAGCAGGTCGTTCACCGCAATGAAAGCATTGTTTTGTTTAGGACTGATCGTGTAACCGCTTTTTGCAGCAGCAAGAGTCAGTTTCGGTGCCGACTGGATCTCTCCGTAAGGAACCTGTTTGAAAGAACCCGTAACTTCGCTCATCGCCCGGTCAAACTTCAGGCCCATCTGGAAGGCCAGTGTCCATCCCGCAGCATCATAAGGTTTGATCGGAGGCCCGCCTTCATACTGGAAATCATTCGGGTGATCCTGCGGTTCAAACATATCGATCACATGCGGGCGGAAAGCCTGAGCAGTGGAAACCACATAAGATCCTGCCGGATAGGTTTTACCTTCTGAGGTAAAGGCGGAAGTGGCTTTCTCCACACGGATACCGGAACGAATCAGTGCATTGATGAACCGTACTGCAGTGGGGAAATCTGACTGGTTTGCAGGAATCACATAAGCCCTTGCGTCACGCAATTCAGGGTTTTTCATGACTGCATCAAAATATTTTGCAGGGATACCGCTTTCGCTGCCGAAAGAGAATTCACCTTCGCTTTTTTCTCCGCCAGTATCTTTTTTATCCTTGTTATAGGCGTCTTTAATGGCCTGTACATATTTAGGATAGAAAGTCCAGTGATCTTCATGCCCGCGTGCAATGGAGTTGATCCCCATCTGGTAAATATTATATAATAAGTTGCTGCGGTTACGCGAAGCATAATCCAGTACTCCGTAATTCAGTGATACGGAATAGTCGATCGACTGACGGAAATGCCATTTCTGAGGAACAACCGGGTTAGGCGTAGCTCCGTTTGGAATCAGGCGGTCTGGCACCAGTGCGATATTTTCAGGAGTTGGCCCCCCGATGATTTCGGTAAGCAATCCCACCATATTGTGGAAATAAGGGGTAGTACGCAATCCACCATTCCACCAGGTAGAGAACTGCGAACCGTTACGCTGGGTATAACCCGGTTTATTTTCTGTATTCAGGCGGTTGTTCATCGATGCCCCTACGCCGTCAATACTGGTAACGATCAGCGGATCGAACACATAGTTGAAAGGGTCACGGTACGGAGGGCCTGCAAGAACAGAACCTTCAGGGCCGCGCTGGTGGTGATTGTACATGATCTGGGGGATCCATTCCACAAACAGCTGGTTGCTGATGTTCTGGCTTTCCTTCATGTTCATCATATAGAAATCGCGGTTGTTGTCATGCCCTACGTATTTCTCATATACACGCGGGATATCCAGTTTACGCTTTAAGGTATCCGCATTGCGCATATACCAGTTACTCACCAGCTCCTGCCCGTCCGGGTTGGCCTGCGTCAGCAGGATGATGTCATTGTTGAGGATGGTCATGGTTTCCTCGTCGGTACGGGTGACCAGCTGGTACATGGTCTCGATCAGCTGGTGGGCTCCTACAGTTTCTGTGGCATGCAGCCCACCGTCAATCCAGACTACAGCTTTACCTTTTGCAGCAAGCTTTTTGGCTTCTGCAGGCGTAAGGCTTTCTGCATGGGCAAGTTTTGTAGAAATATCCTTGTATTCAGCCAGTTTTTTGATGTTCTCCGGTGAGGAAACGATCAGCATCCACTGATGGCGGCCTTCTTCCGTCATCCCGATATCAACCAGCTTAGTCCGTGGCGAAGCCGCTAATTTTTTGTAATACGCCTCCGCCTGTGTATAGGTGGTCAGCTTGTAGTCATCCCCGATATTAAACCCAAAGTGCTCCTTTGGTGAAGGAATGGATTGCGCGCTGGCTAAGCCTGCTGTACACAGCAAAGCCAGGGTAAACATTTTGCTAAATTTGTTGTACATATTCTCCATTTTTACGTTTTATTTATTCACTACGCCAGCCTCTGCTAACAAGACCAGCAGGGATTGCTGGATACCCAGATATCCCTTTTTATCATTCAAAAACCATTCGTTCAATGCGTGGTAGTTTCCCGATTCCCCTCCTGAACCAATTGTAATACCCGGTACACCTATTGAGATCGGGATGTTGGAGTTTGCAGAACCAACGCCCAGTGTAGGGCTTGCCCCCAGGTATTTCATTGCCGCCATTGCATGCTGCACAAGCGGCTGTTTCGGATCGCTGCCTCCCGCAGGGCGGTCGCCAATCAACTTTACCTCTACGGTAAGATCTTTACCTGCTTTTTTCATCGCATTTTCCTCTGCCAGTTCCTTTTTTACCGCAGCCTGCAACAGCGCATCCATCGCATTTAACCGTTCAGGATTTTCTGAACGCATGTCTACTTCCATCCAGGATTCGAATGGAATGGAGTTTACCGAAGTACCACCACCAATCACCCCTACGCTGAAAGTTACCCTGATGCCCGGTGTGGCAGCAAATGCATTTCCAGATTCATCCCAGTAGTGCATGGCACGCCCCAGGGCATTGTGCGGATTACCGATACCGAATGCTCCGGAAGAATGCCCTCCGGGACCTCTGAAGGTTACCCTGTAACGGTGTGAACCCAAACCACGGTGGGTGGTATGCCCGTATCCGGTTCCGTCAAATGCGATATAGGAATCAATTTTCCCTGGCCCGGAAGGGCTGAACAGGTTCCTTACACCCCTCAGGTCTCCCTGTCCCTCTTCACCGGTGGTGCCGATAAATAAAATATCTGCATCGGTTTGGATGCCGGTCTCTTTCATAGATTTCACTACTGTAAGCAGTGCTGCCAAACCCCGGGTATCATCACTCACGCCGGGAGCGTATAGGGTGTCTCCTTTAAAAGTGACCTTGGTATCGGTTCCTTCAGGAAATACGGTATCCAGATGTCCTTCCAGAACCACCTTTTTCTTCCCGGTTTTTCCCTTGCGCAGGCCAATCACATTCCCCGCAGTGTCTGTCCATACAGAATCTACACCAGCGGCTTTGAGCATTTCGGCAAATTTGATACCCCTGGCTGTTTCTTTATAGGGTGGTGCAGGGATCCCGGTTAGCGTGATGTGGTTACTCCTGGTTTCTTTTTCCAGGTCGATGATTGTCTGCAATGCCTTTTTCACTATCGCCTTACTGGTGATTTTTGCAATATCAGCGGTATACTGCTGCGCTATCGGGGCCGTTTTAGGAAGTTCCTGGGCGGAACCGGACATAGCGGTACCCAGGGCGAGCAGCAGAGACAGTGCAGGTATGGTCAATTTCTTCATGTGATGGTTATTTTGCAGCTAAACCAGCTTCAGAGAGCAGAACCAGCAGCGATTGTTGAATCCCGATGTAACCTTTATCATTTAAAAACCACTCGTTGAGTGAATGTGCGTTGCCTGCTTTTCCGCCCTGACCGATGGTCATTGCCGGTACACCTTTTGAAAATGGGATGTTTGAATCTGTAGATGCCACACCCAGTTTCGGTGTTCCACCAAGATAAACTATTGAAGCCATCATGTGCTGAACTAACGGAATTGTTGCAGGGTTGCCTCCTGCAGGTCGGTCGCCGATCAGTTTGATAGCTACAGTCAGGTCCTTACCTGCTTTTTTCATCGCGTTTTCTTCTACAAGTGCTTTCTGTACCGCAGCCTGGAACAGGGCATCCATCGCATTTAACCGCTCAGGGTTTTCAGAACGCATATCTACTTCCATCCAGGATTCAAAAGGAATGGAATTGACTGAAGTACCGCCGCCGATGACGCCTACACTAAAAGTTACCCTTACGCCGGGTATTGCAGCATAAGCATTCCCGGTCTCATCCCAATAGTGCATGGCGCGGCCCAGGGCATTGTGCGGGTTGCCGATACCGAAGGCACCTGAAGAGTGCCCGCCCGGTCCTTTAAAAGTGACCCTGTAACGGTGAGAACCCAGTGCGCGGTGTACAATGCCTTCTGTTCCCGAGCCATCAATGGCGATGAAGGAATCAATTTTTCCGGGGCCTGCAGGGCTGAAAAGATTTTTAACACCCCTCAGGTCGCCCTGTCCTTCTTCACCGGTAGCACCCACAAATAAAACGTCGGCATCAGTCTGGATTCCCGTTTGTTTCATCACCTTCGCGATCGTCAGCACAACAGCCAGCGACCGGGTATCATCTCCAACACCGGGAGCACACAGGGTATCCCCCCTGTACTTTACCGTCACATCGGTACCTTCAGGAAAAACAGTATCCATATGGGCTTCCAGCACTACCCGTTTTTTGCGGGTACGGCCTTTACGCAGTGCCAGTACATTGCCGGCAGTATCTGTCCAAACAGAATCTACTCCTGCGGCAGTGATCATTTCTAAAAACTTCGCTGCCCTTTTGGCCTCTTTATATGGAGGAGAAGGGATTTCGGTCAGCAGCACATGATTGCTCATGGTTTCCTTTTCCAGATCAACGATTTGCTGCATTGCTTTTTTTACCAGCGGCGCCGCAGCGATCTTTTTAATTTCTGCCGTATACTTTTTGTCTACAGGCACCGGGGCCGACTGATCGCTTACCTGTGCAGTTACCGTACCAGCACCTGCAGCCAGCAGCAGCACGAAAAGCGCTTTTGCAGCATTTTTTTTATTTATGACCATATTAATTTCTATTTAAGTATTGGAATCCTATGCTCTTGCTGGATATTTACATACATAGAGCGGATAACCGGTCAGAATGATCGGCTATCCGGTATGTAACGAGATGTTATTGACTTTTGAAGCGTACTCCTGTACGGGTCTCCCCGGGTTCTCCGCGCGACTCATCTGCAAGGTTGGCAAACCAGGCGGCAACGCGGCGGCCGTCAGACAGGTTCACTACAAACTTAAACAGGAAGTAATCGTTCACAGCAACGGAACTTAAACTCACCTTATTCAACGCAGCAAGTTCTGCCGCAGTAAAGGTATAAGTCTTTGGAAAAGTAGTTACCGTTTCGTACAGTACATCCGCCGTCCCGATATTCCCGGGAATAGGAAACTGAGCGATGTTGGGATACTGGTTACCCGGTGAAGAGATCACGATAGGGTAAGCAGGCACACTCGCTTCTGCCTTGTTGAAACTTCTGTACACCTCTATTGAGGTTATACTTGCGTAGCCAGATCCTTCCCAGTTAAGGGTGAACGACATCCGCTCATCTGCAAGGTTAGCATCCTTCAGGTTGAAAAATGAAACTTTAGCATTCTGGCGGGTAGGTAATGCAGATATCGCAGTATCTATCTTCACAGTGGGAATTGCAGTGTAGGTATAGCCCTCCCATTCATAATGGGTCTTTTTACATGAACCTAATCCCAGCAAACAGATGCATGATATGGACAGTATAAAATTTTTCATAAATTCTTTTTATTTGGTAATAGTTTAATTAACTTTTTATTTATCCCAAAAAACAGGTGTTACCTGCTGTGCAACCTGTATTGCACCGGCATTGGCACCAAAAGAGGTATTTGCAGAAAGTTCCGTCTGAGAATAATAAAGGCGCAGCGGAAATGTACTCAACGGAGATAAAAGATCACGCAGAACCGGTAAACCTGTTCTTCTGTAATCGTTATATGTTTCCATACCATTACCATAGGTGGCAATGTACTTCTGCGTCATCACCAGGTTCAGTTTCCCTGCAGGGGTAGCTGCATCATACTGTGCCAGTAGCTTGGCCACAAGACCTGTGATGCTTGCTGCCGGTATGGCCGTACCATTATTTGCAACAGCAAATGCACTCACGCTGCTCAGGCTGGCTGTAACACCATCACTGAAATAAGCCCTTGCATCGTCACCCGTTGCCAGCGTTAAGGCGGCCTCAGCCCTGATGAATTTCACCATTGCATTGGTGATGAAAGGAATCACACCTGCGCCTGTTCCATCAGTAACAGCGACTACCTTAGGCGTAGCAGTTGCGCCTGTATTGGTCAGGTATAAATTGGCTGCAGTCAGGTTGTTGATCGGACTGTTATCATAAAGCCCTCCCGCAGGATATACACCAAACTCAGCCCTGCGTGCCAAATCTGCAGGAGCAGCAGTACCGTCACCGGGGTTACGGCCATAGTAACCATTGCTGTTTGTTGAGTTGTTCAAACCCGCAGTTGCAGTTTGCCTGTAGATAAAATTTCTCAGACGCGGATCATCGTTGTTAAACAACAGGTCCATAAAGAACTGGTTCTGATAAAAGGTTTTGGCCGATTGGTATTCGACACGGTGCCATGGATGACGGTTATTGGGGTTCTGCCCGGAACCAAACTTAAAGGTGAAATCCAGCGCATTGGTACTGATCAGCGATCCTGCAATCAGGGTTTTGATTGCTGTAGCCGATCTCGCAGGGTCTACCAGTCTTATCTGGTTATACATCTTTAATTTCAGAGAGTTTGCCATGGCAATCCATGAAGCTTTTGTACCTGCGTAGAAAACGTCTGAAGTAGATGGTACCAACGTAGTAGTGGTAACCTTACCCGCATCTGCGATCCCGTCATCAATCATCAGCAATAGCTTCTCATAGATGGCATCTCCTTTTTCCAGTGGCGGACTGGTGGTTACAGCGCCGTTTTCAGCCTCTGAATAAGGAATATCACCCCACATGTCTACCATCAGGCTATACAGATAAGCTTTCTCAAACTTAGCGATAGCCACATATCCCCATTGCTGTGAAGAAGTTCCTGTAGAGATGATGGACTCAAGGTCATTCAGTGTCTGACTGTAAAAGCCGTCCCAGGAGTTCGCATAATCTGTACCCTGCTGCTGGTAACGGCTGATCGAAGTTGACCACATGGTTTGCTGCATGATAGTGGATGTACCGCTGTTCAGCTGATACATGTTTCCTGCCATAGATATTTCTGTGGAGGGCAAAAGCAGCGTTAATTGTGCTGTGGTAGGATTGTTCGGATCCTGGTTGATGTCTACAAATTTCTTGCAGGCACTACCTGTCAGCAATACACCGGCTAACAGAAACATATATTTTTTATTTCTCATTTTCATAATTCTACCTGATTTAAATACTTTAATTTCAATTCATTAAAAGGTGAACCTGAGGTTAACGCCAAATCTTTTGGTTGTTGGCACAGAAAGGTTGTCATACCCTTGGGAGTTACCTGCACCCAATGAACTTACTTCAGGGTCAAAATTTGTGTATTTAGGGAAATTTGGTGCGTAATACCACAAGTTACGGCCGGTTACCGAAATCATGCCTGATCCGAACGGTGTTCCTTTCAGCATGCTTTTAGGGAACTGGAAGGCAAGGGATACTTCGCGCAGACGGAATACAGTAGCGTCAAAAATTGATCCTTCATCCACACCACCCGGGCCTATACCGCCGTTAAAGAACAGATCTTCATAAGAGATACCTACGTTATTAGGAATGGTATTCCCGTTTGCATCCAGGATAGGCTGCAGCGTTGCCGGGTTACCCAGTACTCCAGGAGATACCAAAACGCCTTCCCTGTTTTCCGTATCCCTGGTTACACCGCGGGATAACATTTGTCCGACAGTATTGGAATACAGATCGCCGCCCTTTTTGAGGTCGAACAATACAGAGAGAGAGAAATTCTTGTAAGTGAAGTTATTGGTAATACCCAGGATGTAATCAGGGTTAGGATTACCGATCGCTTTTAATGAACCGGACTGCAATGGTTTCCCGGTATTCGGATCGATCAGGATATCTCCTGCTGAATCACGTGCATAGGCAGTTCCGTAGATCAAACCGTAAGCCTTGCCCACCATGTGTACACTGCTTGTTCCGGCTGCACCACCAAAAACGAACTGCTGGTACCCGCCAAGGTTGTTGATCAAGTTCCTGTTACGGGTAAATACTGTTGAAATATCCCAGCTAAATCCATTCGGGTTACGGAAAGGTGCCAGGTTCAGGGCAATCTCCACCCCTTTATTTGTAGCCTCACCCAGGTTTAAGATCTGGGTAGTGAAACCTGATGAGGGGGCTGCCGTTACCTCAAAGATCTGAGAAGTACTTTTCTTATTGTAATAAGTAACATCAAGGCCGATGCGGTTTTTAAAGAACTGCAGCTCTGTACCTACCTCAAGCTCTGTGATAAACTCAGGCTTCAGATTGGAATTGGTTAAGAGGTTGGCCAGTGTGGAAGAATTATAGGTACCATTTGAATTTGTGAACGGCGAGCCTATAGAACCCACACCGGTAGTAGCACCAAGCGGTGAATTTACCAGGTAGAATTCTGCTGTCTGGTAGGCGGTAGACTCATTACCTACACGGGTGTAACCACCTCTGACTTTACCAAAGCTAAGGATCTTGTCATCCATCTTGAAGGCTTTCGTGAAGATGAAGGAACCATTTGCACCACCATAAAAATAACTTCTGTTGTTAGCCGGCAGTGTAGAAGAGATATCATTACGTCCAACTAAGTTTAAAGAGGCGTAGTCTTTATAGTCGAAGGTGATATCCGTAAAAAATGCATAGTAACGTTGTTTCAATAAGTTTCTGTTGTTGGTTAACTGGATAGGTGTTACAGAACTGGTGTTCGTGATTGTGTTCAGATCCGGCACAATAATTCCGTCGCCGTAAAATGCTTTACGGTCTGTTAAACGCTGATTGATGTTATTACCCGCAATCCACCTTAAGGAGAGGTCGCTGGTTAGTTTTTTAGTAGCAGTAACTAAAAACGTGTTGTCCAGCTCCTGACGGTAGATGTCATCTGTGGCGATACTTCCGTTTGAATAAGATGAAGAACCTTTACCACGTACATTCAGTCTTCTGTCAGTATAGGCGTTGAAACCTGCAGTATTCTGGATGTTTAACCATGGCAGCGGATCAAATCCAAGCACAAGGTTACCATAATACCTGTCTACATTGCTTGTGGAAACACTATGTACGGTAGACCAGTACGGGTTATCAAGCCCTGTATAATCATATACGTTACTTCCGTCAATAGGATTTTCGTAAGGGTTGCCAGTAAGGTCAAAACTTGTAGGTGTGTACATTAAAGCCGACATGATCGACCCGGTAGCACCTCCGATAGGTGGCGTTTTTTGTCCTGTAGTCACATAGTTCATGGAACCACTCACGTAGAACTTGTTATCCAGCTTCATATTTCCACTGATGTTGAACGAGGTACGGTTGATCGAATTTCCCGGAACAACACCTGTATTGTTCGTTCTTGAAAAACCTGCATTCAGGTTTCCTTTTTCGCTACCGGAAGAGATGGAAAGCGCATTTTCATAAACACTTCCTGTTCTGAAGAAATTCTTTGCATTTTCTTCAGCATAAGATCGGTAAGGGATCTGTATCGGTGTAACACCATCGGCCTGGTATAACTGCGGGAAAACTGCCGATGAGAACTGCCTTGTTAACTGGGCAGGGATGGTAGCCCTGGTTGGCAGGATACTCTGAACACCCGGAAAAGGCTGTCCCCATGAACCATAAACCCCCTGGCGGTAATCGTTATTGGTTCCCTGTCCGTATTTGGTCTGGTATTCCGGAAGGCCGGAAACATTTTCAACCGAATAGGACGTATTATAGGTGATCTCAGTTCCTTTTCTGCTCATTTTCTTACCTGCTTTGGTAGTGATGATCACCGCACCATTGGCAGCTCTGGAACCATATAATGCCGCAGCAGCCGCACCTTTCAGTACCGTCATGCTCTGGATGTTATTGGGATCAAGGTCAAACGCACGGTTGGTAACGCTTGAACCGCCGCTGCTCTGTCCACCTACATTTCCGAAACTGGAGTTGTCAAACGGAACACCATCTACAACAAATAAGGGTTGGTTGTTACCATTCAGTGAAGAACTACCACGAATGTTGATATTGGTGGAACCACCGGCAACACCACCGGAAGAACCGATGTTCACCCCTGCAACTTTACCGGTTAAGGCACGCAGCGGATCAGGCTCAGATTTCTGGGCCAGTTTGTCTGAACTCAGCGTGGAAACAGAATAGCCCAGCGTAGTTTTTTCCCGCTTGATACCCGCGGCCGTCACCACAACCTCACTCAGTGCATTTGAACTTTCGCTCAGCTGAACATTGATCACAGTATTTGCTTCTACCAGGACTTCCTGAGTTTGAAAGCTCACATAAGTAAAGACCAGCACACTTTCGTTGTTTGGGATGCTGATCCTGTAATTTCCATCGGAGCCCGTGACAGTTCCTGTTTTTGTACCCTTAATGGACACACTCACGCCGGGAAATGGTTTGCCGTCAGCTTTTCCGGTGACCTTACCCGTGACAATGCGCTGCACGTTAGGCAGGACCAGGCCGTTTGCAATCAGGCTATCGGCGAATGCGAGCTGGTTTTTTTTTAAAACGATATATTGACTGGCATTTACGGTATAATCAACATCGAGTGCTGTAAGCATCCCATTTAAAATATCGCCTAATTTTTCCTGGCTGGCATTTACACTTACCTTAGTGGTCAGCGGAATAATGGTTGAACTGTAAACAAATTTCACATTTGCCTTATTCTGGATATTATGGAGTGCTGTTTCCAGCGTCACATTTTTTAAATTGATGGAAAGCCTTTTATTCAAAACACTCTCTGCGGAAACAGAATTGGCGAATAACACACCTGAGAGCATAAATAGCGAAATGATCTGTAAAACTGATACCCGCATGAGCTGAATAAAAAGAACCTTTCTGGTTTCCTTACATTTTTGCATACATTTGTTTGATTTTTTGTTAATTTCCTGATTGAATGAGACAAAAAAGTCCCTTACCCATATCATATGGGTGATTCTTAATAAAAATTGAAGGGGAATTCTGTGGCAGAGGTGGCTTCAACACCTCTGCCATCTGTAGAGAGAGTTTCTATTTTATCATAGGCTTTTCATTTAGTTAAGATCTCTGGTTAGGTTTAGTTGTCTTGTTTATCTGTTAATGTTACGGATTGTCCGTCGATGCGGAAGTCGGCGTTAAAAGCTTCGCTCATCATGCTTACTGTATTTAACAGGGACTGATCTGTAAAATCAGCGGTTATACGGTTACTGTTTAATTTCTTATTCTCTACTTTAATATCTATTTCAAATTTCTTTTCTATCCTTTGCAATACATCTTCAACGCGGGCGTCATTAAACTGCATGTTGTATTCTGTTCCCCTGGTGAGTGAAGCCACTTCAACCACAGGCTCGGCCTGTTTAACAATTGTTTTCTTAAGCTCCAGATAAACGGCTTTCTGATAGGGATGTAAAATAATTGCCTTCGAATTTGCTGAACTTAAAAAGACACGCCCGGTCAGCACCTTCACTTCTATTTTATGGCTTGTATGTTTAATATTAAAACTGGTACCCAAAACACGGGTGCTTAAGCCTGCACAATGGATCACAAAAGGGTGGATATGATCTTTAGCGATTTCAAAGAGCGCTTCACCTTCGAGGTCTACATTGCGTAAAGTTCCTTTGAACTTTACAGGATAGCTGAGTTTACTTTCTCCTTTAAGCCATACAATACTGCCGTCCGACAAAATTGTCTTCGTGATCCCGCTGCCGGAATTAATGGCAGAAGCAAACTGCCGGATATTTAAAATTTCTTCAATCCTGGTATGAAAGATCAGCAATAAAGAACAGCATAAAATTACCGAGGCGGCGATTTTAAATGCAGGTCTGAGTTTCTGAAACAGAGACCGTTGTACTGCCTCAGGTTGTTTTATCCGTTCTTCCAGCACTTTAAAAATCCTTTCACCCCGCTCTTCCTGCTCCGGTGCCGTTAAGCGCTCGGAAGCAGTATGATCGGTAATATGCTGAAGCCACAATTCCACATTGTTTCTTTCGTCAATGCTGAGCTGATTATTCAGATATTTTTCCAGTAATTTATCAAAGTCCTTATTCTGCATTCTTCGTACTGCATATTATTGCAGTTTATATATGTATGTCAATTCAAAAAGACATTACACCTATCCTATATTAATTTTTTAAAAAAAAATATCAGGAGAAAGCAAAAACAAAAAAAACGGCCGGGGCCGTTTATATACTGTGGTTGATAAAACATGGGGGGATTCATTTCTTGTTAAATCTCATCAGGTTCACCACCTGACTTCACCTTCTTCGCTAAAGAATTTTCCGGTAGCTCCTTCATCAGGAAGTGTAGCACATCTAACAATGGGTTTAGCTCCTTCTTCTATTGTTTTCGTTCCTTTATAATTGTTAAAGTCGGTAGCGGTATGGCCCGGTGTGACACTGTTCACTTTAAACTTTGAATTTCTAAGTTCATAGGCTAACGCTATAGTATAAGCGTTAACAGCAGATTTCGACGCGCCATAGACAGCGAAAAATGGTTTTACCGAATCATACTTAAACCAATTGGGATCACTGTTTTCTGTTAAAGAACCCACTTCACTGGAAACGTTCACTATTCTTGGAGATACTGATTTTTTTAAAAGGTCTAAGAATTGCTGCGTTACTTCTATGGTTCCAAATACATTGGTTTGAAACGCCCTTCTGTAGTTTTCAATACTGGTAACCGATGGCTCTTGCGGCATATTACCAAGAATGCCTGCATTATTGATAAGTACATCTAACAATGTCGTTTTTCGCTCCATTTCTGCTCTTGCTTTTTTGATCGAATTACTGTCAGAAATATCTATCTGCAAAAACTCAACATTGGAAAAACCAGAATTATTCAATGTCTTTACTGCTTTTTCTCCATTTTCTTTGTCCCTGCTTCCCAGGTACACAAAGTATCCTAATGCGGCCATTTGTTTTGCCGTCTCAAACCCAATTCCTTTATTGGCTCCTGTTATTAGAACTTTCTTCATTGTTTTACTTATTATTATTAATCGTTTCCGAATTGTAAACTGTTGCGGTTTTTTTTGTATCAGCCTTTTCTTTTTCCCCAAGAAATAATACCAGCACTGCTGTTAAGCAACTAAGTGCTCCGAATACATATACCATCTGATAATTGTACCACAGTGCAATCAGACCGGCAACGGGAGCTGCGATACCCAAAGACAAGTCGAAAAATGCGCCATAAGCACCCAGGGCTGTTCCACGCATCTGTGGAGACACTTTTTTTATAGCCATTACTCCCAGCGATGGAAATATCAATGAAAATCCTGCCCCCGTGAGGCAACACCCCAGAATGGCGATTGATCCGGAACCTGCAAAACCAATGAGTAACTGTCCTGCAATTTCAATAATCAATGATATCAGGGCGACTGCATAGGCTCCGTATTTATCCGGGAAGGAGGAGAAAAATATCCGGACAAGAATATAACATCCGCCAAACATCATAAATGCCTGCGATGCATTTCCCCAGTGTTTTTGTGTAAAGAGCAAAACGATGAACGAGGATATGCAGGCAAATCCAATGGAAGCGAATGCAAGTCCCAATCCCTGACCTGAAACCTTTCCAACAACTTTGTAAAAAGGTGCACGGACATGACTCAAATCCACGGGCAATGAGGGGAGCTTATGTGTTATGATCAAACTTAAACCGGATAATAATGAGATGGCTCCAAACGCACTTTCTATTCCGGTTGTTTTGAACAATGCAATGCCCAATGGTGCCCCTAAGGCGATTCCTGCATACATGGCTATACCATTCCATGTCATGACTTTGCCGGATTTTTCTACGCCTACCAGTCCGATACCCCAGGTTAAAGACCCGGTGACCAATAAACTTTCAGCTATTCCATGCAGGATTCTTGTTGTTAAAATAATTGTCAATGCTGTAGCAGCGTTCCTGCTAAATAAAGCCGCCGTCAAATAAAGTATGCCGGTAATTATTCCTAACGTCCCACCTATACGGCTGCTTAACCTGGCACCTTTTGTATCGGTAAGTTTACCCGCATAAGATCTTGTCAGCAAAGTAGCCAATGCCTGCGTGCCAATAACAACGCCAACAATAATACTATTATACTTTAAGCCCGTTTCAATATAACCGGGCAAAATTCCGAGCATCATCCCTATAGTAAGGTAAACGGAAAATACGGATAAAATAATTGGAATTATTGTTTTGTAAAACCCCGGCTCAACATTCTTTTCAATAGTTGCATTCATATAAATCACTTAAATTTTATGATGCAAAATTAATAAGGTCAATTCCAATAAGGGGTAGCCATATCATGGCAATAATTGGACATATTATGGTTTCTGTTCTCTAAAAGCAGAAGCAGTGACTCCGGTGTTGTTCTTAAAGAAGCGAGAAAAATAGGCCTGATCTTCATATCCCAGTTCCCAGGCAATTTCCCTTATGTCTTTACCGGAATAAGAAAGTAATCGTTTGCCTTCCAGAATAATCTCCTGTTGAATCCAGTAGCTCGCAGGGAATCCGGTTATTTCCTTCATGACCTCATTTAGGTATAATGGTGTGATATGAAGAAGTGAGGCATACGCTTTTACCTGTTTTAATTTTAGGAAATGTTCCTTTATCAATTGCCTGAACCGGGTAGCTAATATGTACTTGGGACTATTGATACGTTTGAACTTTGTAGAAGCCCCCAGCAGTTTAGAGGCAATTAATCCTGAAATCGCATCCAGCAAAGATTTAATAACAGATGACATCAAATCGTCATTCCCCTTTTCACCCAACCACCATATTCCCAGATGACCAGCAAAAGCAAAAACCGGGTCCTTTTTATCAAGATCAGTATTTTGAGTGATATTCAACATGGTATCAAAGGCTTCCCGGAACTGTTTCGAAATATAATTAGAATCTACAAACAGCAGCCAGCCTTCACATTGGTCTGTCTTTATATAACGATGTACCTGTCCCGGGGCAACATAACAAATTCCTGCATCATTGATTTCTATGGTATGAAAGTCAACTTCAAAAACAAAATATCCACTCTCTTGGATGATGAACATATAATGGTCATCACGATGTAATTCATAATCTATAAACTTAACCCCATGCAAAGACATGATGTCTATGCCGCTTTGTTTTAATTCATCCTTATGGATTAATATTTTATGTTTTGAAACCAATTTTGCTTTTTTTGAAATCAATTCTACTGCTTGCTGGCAGTCATGGTATATGCCAAAGTTATTTTAACCGCTTCCTGTAAAATTAGGTAACGTTAGCGAATAGTTGTATTCTTTTTTTGAGCATTTTTTATATCCTGCCACCCAATTTTTCA
This sequence comes from Pedobacter hartonius, assembly GCF_900107535.1. Taxonomy (GTDB): domain Bacteria; phylum Bacteroidota; class Bacteroidia; order Sphingobacteriales; family Sphingobacteriaceae; genus Pedobacter; species Pedobacter hartonius. The sequence continues at coordinate 163,118 of NZ_FNRA01000008.1, forward strand.
TCTGCACAGTAATGGTTTAAGCGTCAGCCCGTAAATCAAAACTCCGGGATTGGTAACCAAATTCAGTGGGTAAATAGTTTTAGCAGAAGATTAAAAGCATAATTGTAAGAGAGAAAAATTGTCCAAGAGAGGTTCTGAGCTGACGAAGAGCTTTGGTAAGCTGATTTTCCACAGTTTTATGGGAGATATTTAATAGATCAGCTATACTTTTGATGGATTGATGTTCATTTCTGCTCATTCTGAAGATTTTCTGACATTTTTCAGGTAATTTTGATACCTCATTTTCGATCAGGCTCTTTAAATCCGATAAATGGATATGCTCTTCATTTGAATTATCAACATACGAAGCTTTAAAATTCGCATAGTTGGAAGCATAGTCTCTTTTTACTTTTTCAGACCGTATATAATTGATGGTTTGAAATTTAACCGCAGTAAAGAGATATGCCCCGATTGAATGTGTAATTTTCAAATCTTTACGTTTAGTCCATAAGGAAAAGAAAGTCTCCTGCACAATCTCTTCACAAATAAGCTTATTCCTTAGTATATTGTACGCATAACGATAAAGATCCGACCAATAAAATTGATATACCTGTTCAAATGCATCAATTTCCCCATTCATCAGATGAACAACAACACTATCTTCGCTATATGTAGGTGCTTTTTTGATAATTAGGCGTTTTTAATAAAGACTTAGGTTAAAAATATGGAATTATTCCTGTAATATTATTAAAACATGACAATATTTAACCTTTTTTCAATAATTAAAATTCAAATGACCAATTACGCGACAAAAGACATAAATACAGGGTCATTATTTGCAAAATCCACAACTTAACCAAACAAATAACTCAGGAAGGATAGAGTTTTGATGCTTTCGGAAACCTTTGCTTTTCCTGAGCAGGGCAAACAACGCTCAGGATCAGCAATGGTATAATTTGATAATAGCTGTAATATAGTTTTTCGGCTATACTTTACGAAATAAATTTAAATTATTCCTTTTAACCCTGATCTTCGTGTTACTGGGGGGCTATCAATAAAATCCTTAGATTTGTTGTTCATTATTCAATATTCAACACTTGCATATATGACATACAAGGAAAAATTAAGCAAAATACGAGCACAAATGAAGGCGGATAGGGTAGATGCCTATATTATACCCTCAGCCGATCCGCACATCAGTGAGTATCTGCCAAAACATTATAAATGTATTCCATTTGCTTCCGGCTTCACCGGCTCTGCAGGTACGCTGGTCATCACGCATGACTTTGCCGGGTTATGGACCGACTTCAGGTATTTTGAACAGGCAGGAGAACAATTGAATGACAGCGGCTTTGAGCTGGTGAAACAAAAGATACAGCATGCCCCTGAATATATTCAGTGGCTAAATCAAAAACTGGATAAAGGAGCGGTTGTTGCTACAGATGAGAAATTACTGTCTGTATTACTGGGAGATCTCCTCACCCAACAACTATCCGCCAAAGGAATCAGCCTGCAGAGTAAAGACTATTTAAGCCCGATATGGGAGAACCGTCCTGAACTGCCAGAAAACAAGGCATTTTTGATTGACGAGGAACAGGCAGGGCAATCTGTGAGCAGTAAACTAGCTGCCGTAAGGGCTGAACTGCTGAACCATCAGGCAGATTATCACTTCGTATCTTCACTGGATGATATTGCCTGGCTGTTTAATATCCGGGGAACGGATGTGAGTTTCAATCCGGTGGTATTGAGTTTCGCACTCATCAGTCATGATCACGCGACGCTGTTTATTCATCCCGGAAAACTAACCGAAGAAGAAAAATTGGCACTGCTCAAAAGCGGAACGGAAGTACTGCCTTACGAAGAGATCGAGCGGGCCTTAAAACAGATTCCAGCAAATGTTTCAGTATTGATAGATCCTAAGCGTAACTGTTATGCCTATGCTAAACTAATACCGGCATCAGTACGGATCATCAAAGAACTCAATCCGTCCACGAGCCTGAAGGCAGTTAAAAATGAGGTAGAATTAAGCAATACCCGCGAAGCTATGCTGAAGGACGGAGTAGCCATTACACGTTTTTTAAAGTGGCTGGAAGACAACATCGGCAAAACAAAGGTCACAGAGCTTTCTGCTGCCGCAGAACTCCGTAAATACAGGGCCGAACAGGATGGGTTTATAGGCGACAGCTTTAATACCATCAGCGCCTATAAAGCTCATGGGGCTCTACCTCATTATGCGCCATCGGCCGAGAGCGATACCGAAGTTAAGGCGGAAAGCCTGTTCCTGGTAGACTCAGGCGGGCAGTATTTTTATGGAACTACAGATATTACGCGGACAATCCCAATGGGTGAAACCACAGCGCAGGAAAGAAAGGATTATACTTTGGTATTAAAAGGGATGATTGAAGGGTGTAGTGCGATATTTCCTAAAGGCACCTGTGGTTACCAGATTGACGCCATCACGAGGAAACCGCTATGGGACCACGCCATCAATTACGGACACGGAACGGGACATGGCGTAGGCTATTTCCTGAATGTACATGAAGGCCCGCAGGTATTTAACCCGACCAACACACCAGTGCCTGTTGAGCTGGGCATGATCACTTCTGTGGAGCCCGGCGTTTACCGTCCCGGAAGGCATGGTATCCGCATTGAAAACCTGGTGACTACAATTGCAATACAGGAAAATGAATTCAATGAGTTCTACGGGTTCGAAACACTGACCATCGCACCGATAAGCACCAGTATTGTGATCAAAGACCTGCTGGAAAAAGCACAGGTTGACTGGCTGAATGCCTACAATACTTCTGTATTTGAAAAACTGAGCCCTGCTTTAAATGATGAAGAGCGCCAGTGGCTGAAAGAAGCTACAAAGGCTATCTAACAAATAATCCCCAGTATGAACATAATTCATACTGGGGATTATTATGATAAATGGTTGACTACGACTGGAACCAGCTGTATGCTGCTCCTACAAGCGCTGCATCTTCCCACATGGTGCTTTGTTTTAGCACCACTTCTTTGTTTTTAAGGTGTTTCACTACTACAGGCATAAAACAATCCCAGGTCTTTGCAATATTACCGCCAATCACCACTACAGTCGGTTGTTCCTGATCGATGAAATCATTTAAAAATATAGCGAGGTTTTCACCAAACTCTTCAAATATCTGGTCTTTGATACCCTGGTCTTCAGAAGCCATCAGCGTGATCACATCTTTGATCTCCTTACCGGTCAGCTCCTTGTACCTGTTAGAGAACCAGCGGGTAGAAATATACTCTTCAGCAATGCTGTCTTTGAAGGGAATAAAGGCACGGTCTGAATCAATAGTTTTTCCCTGGCAATTACTTGCAGATCCTAAACCTGTACCCAGGGTAATACCCAAAGCACGCTTTTCCCCCGCTACTGCACCAGAGGCCAATTCACCGTGCAAAAACGATTCAGCATCATTTCTGAAAAGAATATTGCTTTCCGGAATACCTAATTTTTGAGCCAGGATTCCCAGAACATTCATTTCATACAAAGAGTCATATTTCTTGGTCCCTTTCATCAGGGAAATACCTTTTTCATAGTCGAAAGGACCAGGCATAGCGATACCGATATGTACCTGTTCGTCACCTGAACTTACGATCAGGGGTTTCAGCGCATCAACCCATGCTTTAATAATTACGTCAGCACCTTCCATGGAGGCTACACGTTCTCTAACCAGAGAATCTTTTACTATCTTGAAATCAGCTGCGTCAATGTGCGCAGCCGTGATATGCGAACCTCCAATATCGACTCCTATATAAGGCAGTCTGGACGATTTAAAATTCATATGCTTGGTTTAACTATATTGTGTTTTAGATTTATTTGACCAGTTTTAATAAATAGGCACCATAGCCACTTTTCACCAATGGAGTCGCTACTTTACGCAGCTGTTCTTTATCAATGAAGCCCATTCTGTAAGCTACTTCTTCTATACAGCCTATTTTCAGGCCCTGACGTTCTTCAATCACCTGAACGAACTGTCCGGCCTGCATCAGGGATACAAATGTGCCTGTATCCAGCCATGCGGTACCGCGGTTCAGTACACCTACCTTCAATTTACCCTGCTCAAGATATTCCCTGTTCACATCGGTAATCTCATATTCGCCACGGGGAGAAGGTTTAATGTTTCTGGCAATTTCTACTACGCTGTTGTCATAGAAATAAAGTCCCGGAACAGCATAATCAGATTTTGGCACCTCGGGTTTCTCCTCAATAGAGACCGCCACATTATCGGCATCAAATTCAACTACACCATATCTTTCAGGATCTGAGACACGGTAAGCGAAAACAACACCTCCGTCAGGATCAGAACTCGCCTGTAAGAGCTTGGCCATACCATCCCCATAGAAAATGTTATCTCCCAGGACTAATGCAACTTTATCTGTTCCAATAAAGTCCGCACCAATAACGAATGCCTGCGCCAGCCCATTGGGCTCATGTTGAACTGCATACGAAAACTCACAGCCCAACTGTTTGCCGTCACCCAGAAGTTTCTGGAAATTCGGAAGATCATGTGGGGTGGAGATAATAAGTATTTCTTTAATTCCTGCCAGCATTAATGTTGACAATGGATAATAGATCATTGGTTTATCATAAACAGGCATCATCTGCTTGCTCATCACCAAAGTTAAAGGATGCAGCCTCGTGCCGCTCCCTCCTGCTAAAATTATTCCTTTCAAAATACGCGTTTTAAAGTTACGGATTTGAAGATACACTATTTTCTAATTCCCTGTACCATTCCTCCCCATATTTTCTGATCAATGGTCCTTTTAAGAAGGTATAAACCGGGACTTTAAGTTCTCTTCCAAAAGTACAGGCATCTGAACAGATATGCCAGCGGTCATAGTTGAGCACATCAAACTCAGGATACTGCGTAATGCGTATCGGGTATAAATGGCAGGAAATGGGCTTTTGCCAGTCGACAATCCCCTGCTCATGAGCCTTTTCAATAGCACATTTCGTGATTCCATTTTCAAAAGTTACGTATGCGCACTCTTTGTTGCCATCTACACAGGGGGTAGTGAGGTCACCATCAGCATCTACCACAGAAGTACCATATTGTTCAATAGCAGCAATACCTTTTGGAGCAAGCATATGTTTGATCTTTGGATAGATCTCCGCTAAAATAGCCGTTTCTGCTACATCAAGCGGTGCACCAGAATCGCCCTCCACACAACAAATACCTTTACATTTATTTAAGTTACACACAAAACTCTCGCTGATGACGTCTTCGTGTATGAGTGTATTTTGTACTTCTATCATTGAATTTAATTTTCTTTTGCCAGCGGGTATCTCAACCCATCGGCAGATTTAATTTCCATCGTAACGGCACCAACAATTATTTCTACCTGCGCCTTTACGGGAACCCTGTTTCCATCGTCAGTAATCCAAAGATACAAACTGCTGTCTTTTCTAAAGATTCTGCCCGGCTCAATGGAAGGGCTGAATTTTAAACACCTTATATTCCCAAGTTTACTTTTAATGACTTCCTTTCCTACATATTTGATCTGCAGCTGATGGATCGATTTTCCCAAAAAATAATTGAGCTTAAATTCCTCGCCGATCTTCAGTTTGGAAATATCCAGGCTCCTGGAAAAATAATAGGCAGAAACTAGGTCAAACGTCTGATCAGTCGGAGTAGTAAAAGTTCCTTTATTGGAAACTACCTTTTTTGTATCCTGGTAAAACCTTGCTTTATCCTCTCTTTTATAGCTTGATTCTTTGATGTTCTCCTGGTAAAAATATGGTGTCAGGTTGTCTTTATCGATATAAGAATCGTAGTGGTCCCGTATTTTATAAAAAATATCAAAAGTTCCTGATGTTTTTGCGTCAACCACCAGTCTATAGGTGGGTTTACCGTCAAATTTCAGGTCTGAGTTCAGTACTTTAATAATACCTTCTGCTGCTGTGATAATGCCATATCTCAGTTTATACTGCAATACCTCCCCGGCCTGAAAGACAGGTTCCTTCTTTAAAGGCAGCTCCTGAGCTTTAGCATGAATTAAGGTAATCAAAAAAACAGTCAGCAAAAATAATTTTCTCATACCTTGTTTAAACACAATATTAATCCAGAAACTAATCCTTTCGTTTATAGATCGGAACAGTTGAACACGGCTCGCCATACATTATACTCTTAACCACGGGGGTTAACAAAGCAGTGATTTCTACATAAGCAGACACCGGAACATCGATATCAGCACAACCTTTGATGACTACCCTTTCATCCTTATAATCGGCAAGATCAATTTTAGCCAGCGCTTTTGTAAACAACACAGCCTCCAATACCTCAAGTCCGCCAAATACCACTTCGTTGGCGTAGGGCTTTAATTTATTGGCAAGCAGCATATATGCCCAGGTGGGTACAATCGCGTCCGCACTGCAGATAATAGCGATGTTCTTACCGGCATAGGAAGCCCAGTCATGTCCTTTGATGAACTCCCTGAAATCCTTTTCCCTCAGTATCAATCCCTGGAACAGATTTTCCTTCAGATCATATACCACACGTTCGCCCTGATGATAATAAAGCTCCAGGTTTAAGGTAATTAAACCACTGGAAGCAACCTTATTCACTATATTTTCCTGAATCTCCATGATTGTAAATAAAAAAAACCGGAAGTGTTGCTACTTCCGGTTTCAAAATTACGTAATAAAGACTAATAGAACTTCACCCTATTGTCTTTTATATCACTTTTATCCTGTAATGCCTGGAAAGCTGCACCTAATGACCTTTGAGCAATCCCCTGAAGCATAGTTTCTTTCTGTTTGTAAGTATTACCAATCGGAGCCGGGTTAGTGAATCCGTTTACAGTAAACACATAAACCGCGCGTTCGCCATCAACAGGTTTTGATACTTTACCAACCGGTGATCCGAATACACTGCCGATCAGTTTGTTTTCCTGTGCAGCACCCGGAACGATAGGATTTGCAAACACAATATTCTGTACAGGTGTAACGGTTTTTCCAACTTTCTGCGCTACCTGGTTTAAATTGCTTGCACCCTGAGCTGCTTTTTCAAGTTTCTCGCTCAGCATTTTAGCTTTAACAGCATTTAATACCATCGGTTCAATATCTTTTTTCACTGCTTCCAGCGGTAAGATGCCCTTTGGTTTAATATCAGTCAGGTGAGCCACAACAAACGCATTATCCATCTGGTATACTTCAGTAAGCATATCACCTTTTTCGGCGCCAAAAGCATCACGGATCAGCTGACGCGGGTTGTCAAGACCGGGCGCATAACCCTGGCTTCCTGTAAGCCTGTCTGCCACGGCAACCGTATAGCCCAATTTTTTTGCTTCTGCATTGAAATTATCTCCTTTTACAGCGCTTAAGAAGCCTGATGCTTTTTTATAGGCCTGATCTTTGGTCTTGCTGCTTGGCGCAAGGTTTTTCTCTATATATGCCAGTTTAGCAACTTTAGATGAACCGATCTGATTTTCAATTTTGATCAGGTGAACACCGAATTGTGAACGTACTACTTTAAGGTCGCCAGTCTGCCCGTTGAATGCGGCAGTCTCAAACTCAGGGACCATCTGTCCCCTTGCAAAAGTACCCAGTTCACCACCTTTATCTTTTGATCCGTCAACGCTGTACATTTTAGCCAGTGCTGAGAAGCTGCCACCATTCTGAACAAGTGTTTTTAGTGAATCAGCAAATTTCTCTGCTTTATCCACACCGCCCATTTTGGTTGCATCCAATAAAATATGGCTGGCTTTAACTGAATCAGGCGACATACGCGTATCAATTACCTTAACCAGTTTATAAGAGTTTCCGGAGAACACCGGTCCGTAAAAACTGCCTGCCGGTAATGCGAAAACGGCAGAATCAATTTTAGGATCAAGTTTACCTTTTGTGATATAGGCATAAGGAACTTTAACGTCAGAATTGATTGCAGAGAACAATGAATCGCTTTTTGAAGCTTTGAAGTCTGAGGCCAGTTTTTCTACCTGTATTTTGATTGCAGCCGAATCCTCTTTAGTAGGATTTACACTAAATGACACGTATTCAAATGAACGTGTTTCAGCAGGGTTTTCAAACTTCTTTTTATTTTCGTTATAATAATCTGAATAATCAGCATCTGTTGGTTTAACAGAAGCATCAGGAATGCTTGCATAATCAAGGCTTACATAGTTGAAGTTTGCCAGTTTATTCCTGTTCTGGTATTCATCATTTGCTTCCAGTGAAGTTACATACACTGAGTTTTTGATCAGGTTCGTATATTTCTGCTGTAAAGCTTGTTTTTCAATTTCAGTCTGCAATAAGTCCCACTGTTGTTTCAGCTGGGGATTAGTGCTCTGTTGTTTCAGCGAGTTGATTACCGCAGCACGGTCTACCTGGCCTGTTTGAGGGTTACCAAAATACTGTACAATCAGCGGGCTTGGTTTTTTGCCCTGGATCAGGTCAAACAATTCATCACCTGAAATATCCAGACCAAGGCGTTTGTATTCTTTAGACAATAAAATGGAGGCCAATTCACCGTTCCATGCATTATCTACAGCCATAGCCGTCATCTGAGGATTTGCACTGCCACCGTACTGTTGTTTGAACTGCTGCAGATTCTGATCTACCTTAGTACCGAACTCGTCGATGCTGATCTCTTCACCATCTACAGTTCCGACAACCTTTTGTGATGCCGCCCAGAAAGGCTTACCTACGTTAATTGCATCACCAACTAAAAATGCAACAATTGCAAAACCGATGGCTCCTACCAAGATAAAGCCTGCACGATTCCGCAAAAATGTCATTAAACCCATAATATCTATTATTTATATTTTTTTTAAGAGGGCGCAAGATACAACTTTTGGCAAAAAAAGAAAACAATTATATGTATTTGAATAAGTATTTAAAAATTAAGGGAATAACACCCCCGGATCAGCTTCCTTATGGTGCTAAATCACCCTTCACATACGTCTCCCCTGAGCCTTGTTCAAAATCAACTGAACTGAAATCTTCGGGTGCGCTAAAGTTAACCGCATTTAGTACCGTACCGTCAGGCCTGGTCACAATACCACGCGGGGAAAAGAACATTTTTTTACGCTGGTCCCAGGTGAGTTCCTCGGTATTGAAAGTGAGGTCATTTCTTACGACAACCACGTTTTTCTTAAAGATGGTGATTTGTTCCGTTTCTTTTCTCAGTGCATACTCAGACGTGATTGTGCCTGTTACGGTTTGAAGAGGATCGAAGAAGGTGATTTTAACCCCAGCCGGCATTTCCTGGTACTTGCTCCCCGAAGAAGGGTTAACCTGGTCCAGTACCGGTGCAAAGCCTTTAGCTTTTACCACTGCTGAATCGCTGAAGACAATCTCCACCTTCAGGGACCTGTCTTTGCTGAGCAAAGACTTTTTTGAGGATATTTCAGCCGCTGTTTTCAGATCATCATCATTACATGAGCTTAAAAACAGCGGTATAAGGCATAGTATAACAATCCGGGAAAGTATACCGCCATTGTTCATTAGTCAAATTTAAATCTCGTAAACCATTTGTCGTTGATGGTAAAACCCAAATGAAGGTTGACGTAGTTTTCACGCAGATCATCTGTCACCATAGTGCCCCTGCGTCCGATTTCGGCGGTTAAATTCATTTTGTAAAATGCATTTCTTGAGGAAGCCAGTGGTAAGCCCAGACCAAAGCTGAGTGCCATCTGTTTGACGTCATTATCAGCTAATTTGACATAGGTCTTGTCATAACTGAAGCCTAAACGGTAATCTACCTTGCTCCAGTAGCTGTTGATTGAAGTAATATCAGGCGTGATCTGTCCACCTATGGATGCTCCCCTGCTGTTTTGCAGCCCCTGGTTAACACCGTTGATGGTCAGGTTAGACCATTTGCCCATTCTCACATCGGCACCAATCAACCATTTGTTGTTCTTCTGAAGAACGATACCAAAATTGTGTACCAGCGGAAGTTTCAAATTAGATTTTCCTCCACCCACTGAATCTATGGTCTCAATCGTTGTTCCGCCCTCCTGGGTACCGTCATATACATATTTCGTAGCCAGGAATGTTCTTGTTGAATTGATCGTCGAAGCAGAAGAACCTGAATAACCCAGGGTAATCAGCATTTTTGAACTCAGACGAAAATCGTACTGCGCGCCATAAGAAAATGCAATTCCGCCTACGCTGTTCTTGTTTTGCAGACGTGTTGCATAACTTGGCTCAACCGCCCCGTCATCCACTCCATCATCTGAAAACTGCAGGTCCCTGTTTTCGATCAGGTTACCAAAAAGATATTCGATGTTCGCACCAATCCTGAAATTGTCACCGATGCGGTATCCGTATCCTATATAAGATTTAGTCAGGCCGCCTTCACCGGTATATGCGCTGTTCACGTTTTGGGTGGCACCGTTTCCTGTTCCCGAACCGCTGCTGATGGTTCCTGTCTGAAGAAAGTTGTAACCCAGGTCCGAATAAGGAAGGATACCGAAACTTAACGCAGAATGAGTGGTTACGGGAAACGCAAATGCCGCATGGCTGAGTGTACCATTAAAGCTTTTGTCTTTTAAATCACCTTTTGTCAGCGTTGTAAACCCTGCAGATATACCCGCATCAATCGTAGTCAGCGTAATACCTGCATAGGAAGCAGGATTCTGCATATTGATCGTGTTGTAACCTGTCGGCTTGTTTACTGCAGTAGAGATGCCTCCCATTGCCCTTAGCTGAGGAAGTAAACTTCCCCTGAGGTTTCCGAGTCCGTATCTGGAATAAGGCGACTGTGTAGTCACCTGAGCGTTAACAGAAATGCTGGCCATCAGCACCAGGACTGCAGTTATATAATTAATCTTTTTGTACATATTCAAATGCAATGACTTCGTTTAATCCTTTTAATACCAAATAGGGATCGTGTATAATTTGAGGCGCAAAGATGCTGTTTTTTAATTGTTCCAGCAAAAATGTAGCGTCACCCCCCGTTATTACTACCTTCAGGCCTTTATTTTTTATATTTTCAAGGGAAATGAACCCTTCAACTTCATTGATCACCCCTTGTAAAACACCATTTGTGATCGCCGTTTCCGTATCGGTTCCCTGGGGAATATTTTGCAGTTCCTTATCCCATTTCACTAAAGGCAGCTTCCCGGTATAGTGGTTTAAAGCCTCAAATCTCATATTGATACCCAGACTAATGCTGCCACCAAAATAAACGTTTGCATCGTTCAGCAGATCGTAGGTAATGCAGGTTCCTGCATCTATTACCAGGCAATTCTGCTGTGGATACGCATGATGCACCGCTATCACCTTTGCCCATCTGTCCTGACCAAGCGTAGCGGGCGTTTTATACTTATTCTTTACGCCGGTGTTCAGCCGGGTAGAAAACTGGATATAATTGGTACCGGACTTCAGAACGTCTAAAATACCTGTATCATCCTGTTTCACACTGGAAACAGTAGAATTCACAATTTTGTATTTATCAATTAATTCTGAGAGGCTATTTTGATCAATATGATCAGCACTTTGAAAAAATACCAGCACTTTATCATCAAAAACAGCAATCTTACTGTTAGTATTGCCGATATCTATGACCAGGTTATGCATTTACCAATCCCGGGGTAATAACTCCAAACTTCATGGTACAAAGCTATTAATCTTTACCAAGTTTCAAGGCTCCAAATTGTTAAAAAAAGTTAAACAAACAAAAAGAACTGTATCGCAAATACCAGAATAAGGAATAAACTTTCGTAAAACCAGCGTTTTGTTGCATTTGAAAAGTAGTATGCCAGTAAAACTGAACCGGGAGGAACACACAGTAAAAAATGGTATAACTTAAAAGCCGGTTTGGTATAAAAACTTAAAATGGCGATCAGGAACATAAAAAATAACATCTGAAAAGCCTTTCTTGTACTGATAAAACTCCTGAAAAAGTTTTCGCGCAGCTGGATCATGGCCAGCACCATCATCACTGTCACCGGGACCAGCACCAGGTAATCGTTATACTGGATCTTAAATACAGAAGGGAACTTGTTTTTAAGGGGAAGCCAGATATTATAGAACATTCCCAGATTGTCATTCCAGTAATAAAAAATGGCCAGGAAAAATATAATACTGAGGAACCCGATCAGGCCCGATACCCACTCGCGCCAGCTGAATGCACGGTATAACAGCAGGCTCAGCCAGATCAGCAGCAGCATCATCACGAAAGGAAAGTAGATCAGTGTGCCCAGTGCAATGAATATACCCACATCAAACATGATCATGATCGCATTGGGCGACTTCCCTATTTTCAATAATTTATCCATGATCATGATGAGCAGGAAATTACAGATGAGGGTGGGGCTGAGAATCAGGAATGGCTCAAACAGGCTTGCCGAAGTGATATAAAGCAGTGCGGGCAGGAAACTTGGCTTGGCCAGCAGTGCATGGTTATTCACGATCCTGTTGAAGATAAGCGCCTGGATATAGATCAGGATTCCAGCAATCATCACATTTGACAGGGTGGAAAAATCGTTTCCCATAGGGATCTGGACCAGGAACTTGGTATAAGGTTCCAGAAATTCAAAATTCAGTCTTTCGGGCGGGTTTGTCAGGATAGCGATCCGCATAAAAAACGTATATGCAAAAAGCAGCAGCAGGTTAACAGGATTTAATGTTTTGAATTGATTGATCATGCCGTTTAGTTAAGGGCAAAGTAAAGAAATTTATCTGGCAAACTGCTTTACAACCTTTTCAATCACCTGGGCCGTTTCATCAGGAAAACTAAACTGGTGTTCCTGCGGATTCGAAACCCAGTTTTTCAATATCGGAACCCAGTTTTTATCATGCCCCCAGATAACAGGCAGCCCCATTTCCTGTAATGCAAACGCGTTGCACTGCTGCTCGTACTGAAATTTCATGGGCACAACCAGCAATTTTTTCCCGAGGAACAGGGCTTCAGACGGCCCCTCGAAACCTCCCCCGGTGAACAGGCCCCTGCAACTCGCAAGACTGGCGTTAAACTGTTCATTATTTACCGGCGACACACTTACATTTGCCTCCGAAAAACTGGTCTTTGTGTGTTTCGAAAAAACCCGCCACTTTACGTCGGGGATCTGTTTCAGGATAGGAAGCAGTATCTGATCATCTATGGCGGGAAGATAAACGGTGTAATGTCCTGCATCACTGGTCACCAGGTTCCGGATCTCGGAACGGATCACCGGCGTATGGATAAAATCATCATATGCTTTAAAATGAAAACCTACATAATGGGTGGCAGGGGCATAATATTTCATGACCAGCTGCGCCCAGTTTACGCTTGGCGGTTTTGGTACTCTGGCAGATTGAAAAGATGCCTGGTGGCTCAGCCCCACGCTTTCTATTCCCCTCAGCTTACAGGCCCAGGCCGTAACGGGTTCAAAGTCGTTTAAAATCAGATTGTAATCTTTGAGCGGCAGCTTGCGCATGTCATTGATAAAACGCGGAAGGTTCATAGACTTCCAGGTCTCATAGTGGTTCACACCACCCTTTTTCCCGAAGATAAAACTAAAGCCGTGAAGCTGGAAGGCGATATCCTGTCTTAACTTCACATCTGCCTGTGTACCACTGATTAACAGGTCTACATCGCCATGCTGCTGCAGTAAAGGTACGATCTCGCGCGCACGACTAATATGACCGTTTCCTGTACCCTGTATGGCATAAAGTATCTTCATCCTCGCCGAATATCTGTAATTTTTATCCGCTAGACAATTTCTAATTTTATCTTTTGGAGTAAAGCATTGATATCCAGTTTACTGTGTAAATCTTCACTATCAGAAAGTGCCCCTTCTTCCACTTCATCGGTTTGGAAATCCTTGTTGTCATACTTGAAGATGTTCCATTCTTTATTCGCGTATTCCAGTGCGGTAAGGTTCTCTACCCAGTCGCCGCTATTGAGGTAAACCACCGACCCGTCCTCGGTTGCGATGACCCGTTTTTCAGGCTGGTGTATATGTCCGCAGATCACGTACCCATACCCGTTTTTTGCAGCCAGTTCAGCAGCGGTCTGTTCGAATCCGTTGATAAACTTAACGGCATCCTTAAACTGGGCTTTAATTTTTTTGGAGAAACTCATTTTTTCCTGTCCGATTAAAGTGAGGCCCCAGTTGACAACGCTGTTGATCAGGATCAGGGAATCGTAGCCCACGGCGCCAAGTTTGGCAAGCCATTTGGAATGCTGCATGGTCACGTCAAATATATCGCCATGGAAAAACCAGGCCTTTTTGCCGTCTAATTCTAAAACCAGTTTATTCTGAAGATGGAAGCCACCCATATGCATGTCGGCAAATTTCCGGAGCAGTTCATCATGGTTACCCGTCAGGTAATAGACAGGCACACCTTCAGCGACAAACTTCATCAGCTTCCGCACCACCTTCATATGCGTTTCCGGCCAGTATCTTTTACTGAATTGCCAGATGTCGATGATGTCGCCGTTCAGGATGAGCATTTTGGGTTTGATGCTCTTCAGATACTTGAGCAATTCTTTTGCATGACAGCCATAAGTACCCAAATGAACGTCAGAAATAACAGCGATATCTACTTCTCTTTTATACATCATCTTCCTCCATGGTCAGTTCATAGGGACTGAAAAAGAATGCCACCAAGACCACCACACCAATCGTAAGAGCTATTTCCTGCATATCATTTCCAGTTTATTATACAAATATGCAATATGCAGGTTAACAGGGTATTAAGAAACTATTATGATCGGGTTACCAGTGATCTTTATATTTCGATCCTCAATTCGCCTGAGAAAAAATCACAATTGTATTTATACCTGGTGGCCATTTGCGGGAATAGATCTCTCCCAGATAACGCTTCCAACGCTATGTGAAGCATATAACTGCGTTGCGACTGCGCTATTTGTGGCGAAAAAGCGCAGTCGCAACGCAGTTATAACCTATTTAAAGCGTTAGAAGCGCTATCTATGAATTAATAATACCTCAAGAACGCTAACAAAAACAAACAGTAGCAAAGCGGGCGGAGTATTTTAACCGATACAAAAAAAGGCTGCTACAATGAAGTAACAGCCCCTTAAAATAAAGTTAGCGTCAGTTAAACCGCCTTTTTAGTTTTTTTGTTATCCGTGTAAAACGCAAACCCTAAGCCAAGCAGCAACAATATTGATCCTGCAAGGGAGATCTTTTCACCCGTATAATAAGACGTTGGGTGAAATACGAATTCCAGTTTATGGTTACCCGACTCCAGCTGCGCAGCACGAAGAACGTAATCTGCCCGGAAATAAGGTTTCTCCACGCCGTCGATCAGCATCTTCCAGCCTTTATCATAATAGATCTCGGAGAACACCGCAATCACGTCCCTTGGGGCACTGTATGAATAGATCATATGATCAGGATTGTAGCTGTCCAGTTTAATAAATGAGGTTGGCCCGCCAAGTCCTGCGCGGGTGGTATCCATCGCGCTTTTATATTTCATATCAACGATAGCTTCCGTTTTAGGATCAAAGCTGCTGATGGCTTTCATCTCTTCATCAGAATTCTGAACAAACTGAACTTTGTCTACTATCCAGGCATTACCTGCCGCAGTAGCATTCCGCTGCATTTTGTAGGATCCCGTCTGCGGGTCCTGCGTGATGATATATTTGGTATTCAGCATATCCAGCACATCCTGGTTTACGCTCTTCGTAAACTGATGATCGATCAGTTCCTGTATGCGTTTTAACCTTGCTGAGTGTGCTCCGCCCACGGTTTTATGGAAGTAAGAAGCATCGGCACTTGTAAATGTTGGGATAGAGGTATCGAATACCCTGAAATCAGGGTCTTTATCGGCCATGATGAAGGTATCCACATCCCTTGGCTGATAATGATTGCTCAGCGCACTTTTGGGCACGAAGTTCTTGTTGTTCAGGTAACGGCGGTCAACCTGCCACATGTCAAACAGGATCACTACAGCCAGAAGGCCAAAAACCACTTCGGCTTTCATCTTTTTCGTGATCAGGGCCCAGATCAGTCCGAATCCGATAGCGATGAAGATCACGGTACGGATGGCGTCAGCCCTGGCCAGGTCTACCCTGTCCTGTATCAACGCATTACCGATGGTTGTTGCGATATTCCTGTCATTGTTCAGTGCGCGCATCAGCGTTTCAATAAACTGGTCATGGTCTGATGTCCTGAAGCTGAAAAACAGCGTAGGCATAATGGAAACTACCAGTGCAAAACCACCTGTGATACCGGCCGACCAGGTCAGCTTTTTCAGCAGGTATTTCTGATCATATTTTCCCTCCTGGGCTTCCTTGATGGCAAGTAAAGCAAGAATAGGGAACAAGAGGCCTACAACGGCCAGTATAGATTCAACAGCCCTGAACTTATTGTAAAGCGGCACGTAGTCAAAGAAGATATCTGAAATGAAGGGGAAGTTCTTACCGAAAGATAACAGCATGAACAGTATTGTAGCAGACAGGATCCACCACTTTATCCTGTCATGAACGATGAATAATCCGAACACAAACAGGAAACAGATGATCGATCCGAAATAGTACGGCCCTGCTGTGAAAGGCTTATCCCCCCAGTATACCGGCAGGCGCTGTGCAAAATCTGCAGCCTGGTCTGGCGTTGCGCCCACAGTCTGGATGGCTTTTGCCACATTTGATTTTTCATCCAGGCGTTCATTACCACCACCATATAAATTAGGGATCAGAAATGTAAGGGATTCCCCAACACCCTGGCTCCACTGGTAAGCATAATCTTTTGGCAAACCATTGTCCGGCTCGGCGGAATCTGTTTTTAGATTGGATTGACCACGTATGGTTTCTTTTCCGTATTCATAGGTAGTCCACAGGTTACTCGCGTTGATCATGATGGACAGCAGCACTGCTATACCCAAAAATCCCATTGCTTTACCTAATTCCTTTGTCCGCTTTGTTTTGACGGCGTGGTAGATTTCAATACCGATATAGATCAGCAGGGCTAACAACAGATAGTAGGTCATCTGGATATGATTGGCCCTGATATTCAGCGCCAGGAACAGTGCCGTTAAGCTGGCACCCATCCAGTATCTGCCCCGCAGCGTTAAGATGATACCGGCAAGTATTGGTGCAAAAAAGCCGATAGACAGGGCCTTGTTGCTATGTCCGGCGGCAATGATGATAAAATTATAGGACGTAAAGGCAAATGCTATTGCCCCCGCAGCGGCAAGCCAGGGATTGATCCTGAGCACGCAGAATAACAGGTAAGAACCCAGAAGGTACATCAGTACGGTACCTACAGGGTCCGGAAAGGTATCCTTGATCAGGGAGATTCCGTAAGTAGTTAAATTCAACGGATATTGAACCCAGATCTGGTAGGCAGGCATTCCTCCGAACATTTGATTCGTCCAGAGAGGGCCTTTGCCATCTTTAGCCTTGTAATCCATGATCTCCTTTTGCATGGCCTTTGCCTGCAAAACATCGCCTTGTTCCGGCACTTTACCCTGAAGGACAGGACTAAAGTAGACAAAACATATAATTACAAAAAACGCACTGATGGCCAGATGTATGCCATTCCTTTTTAACCAATTATTCATTAAGGTTTGCTTATATTTAAACTAACCCCAAAAATATAAATTTGATACAGATTAGGAAGCAAAATAGACCGATTAGAAGAAAATACTTTATTTTACTTCTTCGTATTCCACAAAATCACCCAGTTTATCTGCATTTCCATGCTTGGGCTGTGGTGGTACATAATCGATAGATATTGAACCTTCCGGTTTAGATGACTGTTGCGGCTGTCCGTTTTGCCGACCTTGCTGTTCCTGCATTTTTCCAAAGACGCTCTTCAGCACCACAGGAAAAACAAGCCGCAGGAGTACCCGGATTACCCAAAGGATCAGTATAGTGATGAAGAGAAATTTAATTATTCCCATTTTTATGATTCATTTAATTTACAAATATAGACAGATTTCTTAAACTATCTGTGCTACCCTTCCCACCTGCCCGTCTTCGAGCCTCACCTTGATTCCCCTGGAATGATAAGGTGATGATGTGAGCAGATTAGCTACGATCCCGCGTGTGAGTTTACCACTGCGCTGATCCTTTTTTAAAATGATATCTACCTCAAGCCCCGGATAGATATCCGATCTGTTTTTTCCGTCCATTATTTATTCTACCTTTTTTAAACTGGCCTTTCCAAACCTTTCTTCAAATACCTTTTCCATGGCAAACATCTCATCCCTGAGCCTGGCCGCCATCAGGAAGTCCATGTCCTTAGCTGCTTTGGCCATGTCCTTTCTTGTCTTATCGATCGACTTCTGCATTTCGGGCTTGGTCATGTACTGTACAATAGGGTCGGCAGCTATACTCACCTGGTCGATCTCCACATAAGCAGCTTTCCTTTCCGAGTTTGCAGAGAAATCAAGCACCGAAGTTTGTTCCAGTATGGCCTCCCTGCTTTTGCCCACTGTTTTCGGCACAATGCCATGTTCGGTATTGTAAGCCATCTGCCTTTCGCGTCTGCGGTTGGTTTCATCCATAGTCTTAGCCATAGAGTCAGTAATCTTATCGGCATAGAGGATTACCCTTCCGCGGTCATTCCGGGCAGCCCGTCCGATGGTCTGGATCAGGGAACGCTCGGATCTCAAGAAACCTTCTTTATCCGCATCCAGGATAGCTACAAAAGACACTTCAGGCAAATCCAGTCCCTCTCTCAGCAGGTTGATCCCGATCAGCACATCAAATTCGCCCAAACGTAATCCGCGGAGGATCTCTACACGCTCCAGCGTTTTAACCTCTGAGTGGATATAACGGCATTTGATATTGAGCCTGTCCATGTATTTGGTCAGCTCCTCGGCCATACGTTTGGTGAGCGTGGTGACCAGCACACGGTCGCCCATTTTAATGGTCTTGTCTATTTCATCCAGCAGATCATCCACCTGGTTTACTGCCGGCCTGACCTCAATCAGCGGGTCAAGCAGTCCTGTAGGGCGGATCACCTGCTCTACATACACCCCATCAGATTTTTGCAGTTCATAATCGGCAGGAGTAGCACTTACGTATATGGTTTGTGGCGCTAAACGTTCAAATTCTTCGAAATTCAACGGCCGGTTGTCCAGTGCGGAAGGCAGGCGGAAGCCATATTCCACGAGCGACATCTTCCTCGACCTGTCCCCGCCATACATTGCCCTGATCTGGGGAACGGTCACATGGCTCTCATCGATCACCATCAGGTAATCATCAGGGAAATAATCCAGCAGGCAGAAGGGCCGCATTCCGGGCGACCGCCCGTCAAAGAATCTCGAATAGTTCTCAATTCCTGAACAGTAGCCCAGTTCCTTCATCATTTCAATGTCAAAGTTGACCCTTTCTTCCAGGCGTTTCGCTTCGAGCAGCTGCCTGTCTCCAATCAGCTGGTTCTTGCGTACTTCAAGTTCTTCCTGGATGCCCCATATGGACGACTGGAACCTGTCCTTGGGTGTCACAAAAAGGTTTGCCGGGTAAACGGCCATATCTTCGAGTTTTTCCAGTGTTTTTCCTGTTACAGGGTCAATTACGCTCAGTTCTTCAATATCATCGCCAAAGAATGAAACGCGGTAAGCTGTGTCCAGATAGGCCGGAAAGATATCTACTGTATCCCCCTTCACACGGAAAGTTCCCCTTTTAAAGTCGTTTATGGTCCTGGCATACAGAATTTCTACCAGGCTGTGTAAAAACGTATTTCTCGATACCCTTGTGCCTACCGCAAAGCGGAATACCGAACGTGAGAAATCTTCGGGATTTCCCATCCCATAGATACAGGAGATTGATGAAACCACAATCACATCCCTCCTGCCGGACATCAGTGCAGAGGTTGTCCTTAGCCGCAGCTTTTCAATCTCCTCATTGATGCTCAGGTCCTTTTCGATATAGGTATTGCTGCTCGGCATATATGCCTCGGGCTGATAATAATCGTAATAAGACACAAAATAATTCACCTGGTTTTCAGGAAAGAATTGCTTGAATTCCCCGTATAACTGGGCCGCAAGTGTTTTATTGTGGCTCAGTATCAATGTAGGCTTTTGTGTCTGCTGGATCACGTTGGCCACAGTAAATGTTTTACCGGAACCTGTAACGCCTAAAAGCGTCTGATAATGCTCATCATTATTGACACCTGTAACCAATTGCTCAATGGCATTCGGCTGATCACCCGTAGGTTTATAGTCTGAAACGAGTTGAAATTTCATAGATAATCAAAGATAAGAATTAATGGCGTATTGATTTGTCGTGATTATATCCTAAATTTATTGGTCATGAAGCTACTTGTATATGTCCCCTTACTTACGCCAAGGATAAAGTACATTTTCAACTTTATCTTCAATGACATCCTTCAGACACAAGTAGGATTCAGCTCCAATGTTTCCGAATTCAGGGCTTCAGATGTAGCTAAAATAACCTATGGAGACCAGCCCGAAAAGGATGAGCCCTTTTTTAAACAATCTGATTTCCTCCTGTCACATACTATTTCTGCACCTACGCTAAAAACTACAATTTTTGGCGACATGATCGTGCCCTTTGCTGTTGACAACAGCAGTTTACCCTTTGATGTTTTTGCAGCGGCCTTTTATTTTGTAAGCAGGTATGAGGAGTACCTTCCTTTTAAACCCGGTCCGGAAGGAAATTACCCGGCAGAGGCCAGCCTGCAGAGTAAACTGAAACTGCTGGAATTTCCGGTAATTGACGGATGGGCCCTGATGCTGAAGAACATGCTGCTGCAACGTTATCCGAAACTGTACTTCGGTAAAAAGGAATTTGAATTTTTTCCGCTGATCTGTATGTATAACAGCCCTGAGCAGGCTTCTGCATTTTTAAGCGGACAGGTGATGCGGCTGTTCAAAAAACTTCGATTAAAGCTTGAAAAAGCAAGTATTGAACCAAAGATCAGCGGGCTGCAGCTTTTCTTAAATGAGCAGCACGAAAAATTTAACTTAAACCCGGTTTATTTTTACAGGCGCACCCAGGAACTGGATATGATCTGCGAAAAACAGTTTTCATTTCCAAAAAGCTACCTCCATCTGATCAAAAACGGCGCAACGAAAGATTTCCGTATGGGATATGCAAATACCATCGGTTTCAGGGCAGGCACCTGTACCCCTTTTTTCTGGTATGACCTGCAGCTGGAGAAAACTACGCACCTGCTGGTACACCCGATAGCTATAAATGATGAAATATTAAAGCTGAACAGAACGTTTAATATAGACGATGTACTGAGCAGGTGGGGCACACTCATTGAAAATGTAAAACTGCTGAACGGTCATTTTTACCTGCTATGGCATAAAGAAAGCCTGCCCGAATTTGGAAAGGGAAAAGTTGGAAGAAGACTTTACCAGCAGTTATTAGCTAATTTTTTATCTGAACGCCATGATATTCGACTTAAGTAAGACCAACTCTATAGCCAATACCTTCCTTGCTGAATTACGCGATGAGCATATTCAGCTGGATGCGATGCGCTTTCGTAAAAACCTGGAAAGACTGGGCGAATTCTTTGCATGGGAGATCAGCAAAACGCTGACTTATGTGGATACAGAAACACAGACGCCCCTGGGCATAGCAAAAAGCAGGCAACTGCAAGCCCAACCTGTGCTGGCCACTATCCTGCGTGCCGGACTTCCGATGCAGCAGGGATTCCTCAATATCTTTGACCGTGCCGAAGCTGCATTTATTACCGCCTACAGGAAACCGCACATCAATGGCCCGCTGGAGATAAAGGTAGACTATGTTTCATCGCCAGACCTGACTGACAAGGTTATCATTATTACAGACCCTATGCTGGCCACAGGGCTGAGTATGGTGTCCTGCTGCAAAGAATTGATTGCACAGTTTAAAATAAAGGAACTCCATATTGTGGCAGCTATTGCCAGTACAGAAGGCCTAAAACATGTCCGTGCACATTTTCCCGCAGCAAAATTATGGTTAGGGGCAATCGATGAAGAGATGACTAGCAAATCGTACATTGTGCCCGGATTGGGCGATGCAGGTGACCTCGCCTACGGAACAAAATTATAAAACCTCTGAATACAGAATGATTAAACATATATTTTTCGACCTGGACCATACCATCTGGGATTTTGATAAAAATGCACAGGAAACTTTAACCGAACTCTACCATCAATATGAGCTGCATGCAATAGGATTAAGCTCCTGCGAATCATTCATCGAAAGATATACGGAGAACAACCAGCTGCTCTGGGCAGAGTACCACATGGGAAGGATCACAAAAGAGAAGCTGAGGGCCGAGCGGTTCCATAAAACATTTATTGAGCTCGGCATCGCCCCCGAACACGTACCCCAGCAGTTTGAAGAAGATTATGTAAGGTTCGGCCCCACAAAAACCAATTTGTTTGAAGGATCGGAAAAGGTGCTGGCATACCTGCAGAAGAAATATACGCTGCATATTATCTCCAACGGTTTTAAAGAGACTACGCTCATCAAGATGGATCTCTGTAATTTAAACCCCTATTTTTCTAACGTGATCATTTCTGAAGATGTAGGCGTAAATAAACCGGACAGGGCTATTTTTGAATATGCACTGAAAAAAGCCGGCGCTGAAAAAGAGGAAAGCATCATGATCGGGGACAGTATTGAAGCCGATATCCGCGGGGCACAGGGCTTCGGAATCAAAGCGATTTTCTTTAATCCGCTGAATAAAGATAAACCGGCGGATGTGGAATGGCAGATCCTTCACCTGGAGGAATTAATGCATCATTTTTAATCCCCGGTGTGATGCAGATGCATCCACAGCATTAAATATGTAAAGTCTATTCTAATTTGATTTCTTATTGCATAAGGCATCTGTCCACATTTGCCAAGTGACCATAGGTATTATTTTAGTTACAAAAAAAACTTCCGGCACAAAAAAACCCCACTTCAAGTCTGCAAATACACATTCTGCCAGTTAACATATTAACTTTATAAAAAGAATATATTAATTTATAAACACGCAATAAATTGTTCATTTGATTTTAAATAGTGATTTCATAAATTAGACAAAGAATCATTGTTGTCTTTTAACGAATTATTTATGAATATACTTAACTTTTCAAACATCGTATTAACGTAAAGTAAAGCTGAAACTATTAATTTACACGATGCGAATATTAAGTAATAAATAGATATAGGATACCAACAATGAAGAAGACTAATTAAATTCAAAACAATGAAAAAAAACCTATTAACCTTCATCCTATCACTACTCATTGTGGGAGTATATGCTACTCCACGAGTTGTTGATTTTAGAATTTCATCAGGTTCTTTACTTCCTGGGACACTGACTTTGAATGCAAATTCAAGTCCAACCAATTTCAGTGCTACTTTTACAGTTCAAAGAGGGCTGGCGGCAGGTACGGCAATCCCCGAAAATGTTGCTTGTGTTGTGGATATCGTGCTAACCAATCAAGCCAATACTTTTAAGAAATCATTATCAAACACTATCAATTTCATTACTGACGATGTAACGAGCAATTATATTAACAGAGCGATCTCCGGATCGCTTTCTCCATCTGATGTTGCTTCAGGTGATCAAATTCAAATGAGAATTTCTTATCTCGATGAGAGAGGTGTTAAAGTAACAACGCTGGGCGGAGGTTTTTCTTATGCCATCAGCGTACCATCAACCACACCTCCACCAAATCCCGGGGGAACAAACCCTACACCAGGCGGCGGTAGTGTAGGCACGCCACCAAATTGGCCAATCGGTTCCGCTGGTACAGTATCAACTATGGCTGGTATAGATATTACAAGCTCTGACCTTGTATATTTTTGGGGAGTTAACGGACAGGTAACAGTAGGCAACTCAACTTCTACCACAGGTCCAACCAATACTTATGTGCTCCCTGCAGGAAAACAATATACTGATGTGTTAGATATAGCCATCGCCCCTACTGGTCTTGTCTATGCATGGTACAAAGACGGAACGATATCTGTAGGAAATTCGGCCTTAAATCTGGGTGATTATGTTGCGCCGAAACCATTTGCTTTACCAGCTGGTAAAACTCCTGCGGATATTGTAGGTATATCAATAGCTAAAAACACCAGTCAAGTATATACATGGTATAGCGATGGTACTGCCTCCACCGGAAATTCAACTGATCTGGGAGCAATACGTCAGCCGTATGCTGTAAATTATCCAGCTGGCAAAAGTGCAGGTAACCTGGTAGATACAGGTATAGCTGGTAGCTCAGGATGGGTTTACGCATGGTACAATGATAATACGTTGTCAGTTGGCACCTCGGATTCCTTAGCTGCATATATTGCAGTGAAACCAGTTAATTAACTGCAGTAAACAGATAAACAGACCAGGTTTCAGCTTAGATCAAAAACTTGCACACGCCTGTGATAATTTCTTATCACAGGCGTTGCTATATGGTTAACTATTGAATACCAAACTTTTCAAATCTAAGGTCCAGGCTGATTAAAAAATACCGGGACATCAGCTCATTCTTTGTCTCTAAAGTTGTATTACCTGATACAGATCTACTTAACCCATTTGCTTGATTTAATATATCATAAGCCTCCAACTTTAAGCTAAGAATCCTGCTCCTGAAAAATAGCTGTTCCACATATCCCCCTATAATTAACGGATTGACGGCGTGCAATGCAAATCCATTATTTACTGTTTTTGATATAGTAGTGCCAGCTTTGAATTTTTCTGAAATAAAAATTCTTGAATCCGCTGTAAATATCCAGGTCTGAACAATATCTTTATTTACTCCACTTATGGAATATTGATTCGTTCTATAGATGTAGTTCGCATCTGTAGTTACAGTTAGCCATTTTTGATTAAGTTGTATCCCAACTCCCTGATTAAGGTTAACTGCCTGACCAATGTTTCTCAGATTTTCACTGAATGAAACCCGGCGATCGTAATTTGCACCTCCTTTCACATTAAGACTATACTTTTTGTCTGCCAGCCTTATATTCAGGTAGTAATTAACTCCAGTTGTGTAGTTTCCATTTGTATTCAAAAAATGAGTCTCCTGACGAAAACTGTTGAGCGTATCGTTTACCAAAACAGAATTTGTTACAATTTGATTTTGGAACAAGGAAGCAGTTAAGACAACCTGAATTGAATTTCTACTGTCTGGCGCATTATGGCGGTAATTAAGATTTAAAAAATGTGTAAACGATGTTTTTAAATCTGGATTGCCTACGATAATATTCTGCAAATTCCTTATATCTCTTACCGGTTGAAGCTGGTTGATATTAGGTGCCGTGTTGCTACCATTATAATTTGCACTCCAGGAATTTCTTTCAGATGGTGTATAATCAAAGCGCAATACAGGAGAGACATTAAGCCCTGACACCGAATTATTTTTGTCCGGGGCCATGGTGAAGGTTTTCAACTTATTCGGCCGTATATTTAATCCGGTACTATAGTTAATCTTTTTAGCACTATATCTATAAAATAAACCAAAAAGATGATTACTGAATGATGTTCGTGAAATACTGGTAAGTGAATCTACCATTAGTGGAACAGTATTATGGTTTTTGACACTTGTTTCCTGCTTATTTGTCGTTGTGAGTGATGAGAAAGAATAATTAAAGTCCAAACTGCTTCTTTTGTCGTCTTTTATCCGGATAGGTTCGGAAAACGTCAAATTGATACCAAAGTTATTATTACGGTTATGTATATCTATTAACCTGTTCAGAACAGAATCTTTAATTAGCGAATTGCCCTCGTAATAGTTGATATCATTATCCAGCCCTTCCCTGGTATCAGCTAATGCAGTTCCAGCAGATAAAGATAAGGAGAGATTCCGTCCTGCCTTTTTAAATTGGTGTCCTACAAGGATGTCGGCACTCAAATTTGGACTATTTTGATTTGCCAAACTCTCTGTGGAAAGGTCCTGCCTGATCACTCCAGTTTGCTTTGACATGGACTGAACCTCACTTGATGACCTGGGAAGCAAACCTCTGAGTCCAATCTGCAGCAGATTTCCTTTCCCACCGTAATTCAGATTTGCGCTGACATTGTTAACATGGGTTTTACTTAATACATCGTTCGTAGAAATATTGAAGAGATCGCCCATCGGACTAACTGTTTTTAAATAGCTTTGTTGTCTTAGTGAATTTTGGCTATATCCATAATTATAAGCGCCACTCAGCACAGTGTTTGCACCAACATTATCCCGGTAATTCAAGCTAACGTCAGTACTTTTCAGATTGCCCCCGATACCGGATGTTTTGCTGGTGTTGCCGTTTAAAGATATCTGCCTGCTCCCCCGCCAAAGATTACTGTTTAATCCAGCGCCATAGCGGTCATTTGTTCCGTAGTTTGCTGATAATAACCCGAAATCGCCACTATCCATTCCGTCTTTAATCACCAAATTCAACATCTTGCTTCCATCACCATTTTTAATTCCAGTGAAATTGGCTACATCCCCATAATCATCTATAATCTGCAGCTTACCAACAATGCCTGCAGGGAGCTGAGAAATAAATTGTTTCACATTTCCCGAGAAAAAATCTTTTCCGTTTACTCTGATTTTTGTCAACGTTTTCCCCATATATGATGCATTCCCGTCCCGGTCTATGTCGACCCCCGGTAGTTGTCTCATCAAATCGCTAACCCTGTCCCGATCATGAATAGCATAGGCCAGGGCATCAAATTCGACAGTGTCTCTCTTAAAGCGCACTGGTTGGCTCTTCCCTTTAATTTCAACCTCTTTTAATTGTTTCACTACAATCTGTAAATGTATGGTGGGTATAAGTATCTCCGGGTTGGCAGTTTTATCATGATACTCTTTTCCCAGCATATCGTAGCCAGACGCATAAACCTTTAACAAAAAGACATTCGACCTGACATTCATAAATTTAAAAACACCAGCAGTATCTGTTTTTGAGTGTAGAGTGTCTTTTCCGGTGATCAGGCTTACTTCAGCATTTTGGATAGCATTTTTTGTGCTATCTTTAATATTACCCTTAACCTTATAAAAGTTCTGAGCGAAAGAATCAGATCTGTTTAATAGAGTAAAGAAAACAAATAAGATCAAGAAAAAATTTATGTTTAAAACCTCATTCTTCACACAAGCTATAGTTTAATGAAATAAAGATAAGCAATCTCTAAATAATAAACCAGCGACATTCATTGTTCTTTAAGCAGGGAGGGAAATATGTTGATTTGTTAACCTGTAATTAATAAACTATACATTGATAT
Organism: Pedobacter hartonius; assembly: GCF_900107535.1. GTDB lineage: Bacteria > Bacteroidota > Bacteroidia > Sphingobacteriales > Sphingobacteriaceae > Pedobacter > Pedobacter hartonius. Next base: position 190,184 of record NZ_FNRA01000008.1, read on the forward strand.
GAGCTGATTACGTTAAATTAATGTTTCTAATGCACCAGGCAGGATTTTTACAGCCATTGATTATTTTGGCCAAATAAGTATATAAATTGCCATCTTTGGGGCAATGAAAATTCCACTGTTAAATGGTTTTGACGAAGTTGCATTTGAGAAGTATTTCAAAAATACCAGCTGGCTGATGTTTGGAAAGCTGTTAAGTATGGTAGTAAGTTTTGTTATAGCAAAATACTTACAACCAGCATCTTTTGGGGATCTAAGTTTTGCTGATGCATTTACTGCAATACTGGCCGCAATAGGGACTTTAGGGCTTGATAGCTTCATCATCAGAGAAATCATCAATGAACCTAACAAAAGAGACGAAATTTTAGGAACTTCATTGTTGATGCGCCTGGGAACCAATTTGCTGCTGGTTCCTATTACGGTAGGAATATTTGTATTGTTTTATCATGATGCAAAAAAGCCGGTAGACGCGCTGACCTGGATGATTTTAATTCTATCCTTGGTATCATTTTTCAAATCGTTTAATGTCATTGATTCATATTTTCAATCTCAGGTACAGTCGAAATTCGTTGTTTATATTCAAAATATCTGCATCATTATTTCCGCCGTCGTTAAAATATTACTGGTAGTATTTAAGCTGCCACTCATCTACTTTGCCGGTTCACTTACGTTTGACAGTTTTATTTTGGCTATTGGATTAATTTTTATGTACCAGCGACAAGGGTTCCGTCTCGCTAACTTAACATTTAATACGTCTCGCGCTTACCAACTTTTAAAAAAATCCAGCCCATTAATCCTATCTGCAATTATGATTTCCATTTATATGAAAATCGACCAGGTGATGCTTAAAAATGTTGGCAGTGTAGAAGTTGGTATTTATAGCGCAGCTGCCAGGTTGAGTGAAGCTTGGTATTTTATCCCCGTAGCAATTGTTACATCTGTATTTCCAGCCATCATCCAGGCACGTAAAACCGATCTGGAACGCTATAAAAAGCGTATAAGAAACCTATATGATCTTCTGGTTTTTATTAGTCTTCCCGGAGCTCTGGCTGTTAGTTTTTGTGGCACCTTCATCATTCAGTTGTTATATGGAAATATGTATGAAGGGGCCGGACCTATGTTATCCGTTCACATTTGGTCTGGTATATTCGTGTTTTTAGGGAGTGCAAGCTCACAATATCTGTTGGCAGAGGGCTTTACGATGATTTCTTTTCAACGAACTGCCATGGGTGCAATTGTAAATATCCTGCTAAATTTATACCTGATTCCAAAATATGGCGGAATGGGCGCATCTTTTGCGACACTTATCGCTTGTTTTGTAAGTACGTTCTACCTATTATTAATTCCACGTACACGTCAACAAGGTATATTGATGTTGGAATCCATATTATTGTTGACGCTCATCCAAAAAATATATATACTTATAAATTCAAATAGGAATAATGATGTTAAGTGACGACGTAAAATCAGCATATAATGACTTTTATACCAAAGACGACTCGGAATGGCGGATGCTTGGCGCACAGTCAAAAGCCACTAACATCGTCACAGTCTGCAAAAGCCTGCAGCCGGTAAAAGTGCTTGAAGTGGGTGCAGGTGATGGCAGTATCCTTCATTTTTTAAATGAATGGAACTTTGGCAGGGAACTGTATGCACTGGAAATTGCGGAAACCGGCGTATCCCTGATCAGCAGACGTGGATTGAGCCACCTGGTGGAAGCCAAAAGTTTTGATGGCTACCAGATCCCCTATGCGGATGACAGCTTTGACCTGGTGATCCTGTCACACGTGCTGGAACATGTTGAACACGAACGGATACTGCTCAGGGAACTGAAACGTATCGCAAAGAACATCGTGATTGAAGTACCCCTGGACTACCGCTTCGGAGTGGATAAAAGAATGAAGCATTTCCTGGATTACGGGCATATCAATATGTATACCCCTACATCCCTGCGTTTCCTCCTGCAAAGCGAAGGACTGGCAGTAGTGGCAGACCGCCTGTCAATGACGCCCCCTGCAACTACCAGATTCAACGAGTTCGTCAACAAGAAAGCCCCGAAGGCACTTTCCCGGATCATTAAAATAGAAATGGAGTACCGCCTTAAAAAAATTATCGGAAATCTGCTGGGTACGAGAAAAGAGGAACAATTTGCAAACGCTTATACCGTTCTAACTCAGAAATCCAGTCAGACACTGCAAATATTCTAATTCATGCAAACTTTTGCCCCTATAGCTTTATTTGTGTACAACAGGCCTCAGCATACTGAGCGTACGGTTAAATTCCTGAAAGAGAACGAACTTGCTGCCGAAAGCCGCCTGTTTATTTTTTCTGACGGCCCCAAAACGGCCGAAGATGCAGATAGGGTTGCAGAAGTGAGGGATTTTTTAAAGACCATCGATGGCTTTAAATCTGTACAGATCATTGAAAGAAAAGAAAATATGGGCCTGGCCAACTCCGTGATCGCAGGGGTAAGCAGGCTCGTTAAAGATTATAAACAGGTGATCGTTTTTGAGGATGACCTGATCAGCTCTCCCTATACCCTGAACTATTTTAATGACGGATTAAACCGCTACCGCAATGAAGAGCGCGTGATGCACATCGGCGCCTACATGTACCACCTGAAAGAGAATACCCTGCCAGAGTCTTTTTTCTACCGCGCGGCCACAAGCTGGGGCTGGGCTACCTGGGAAAGGGCATGGCAACACTTTGAGCCCAATATCGATACGCTGATCTCCCGGTTTGACGCCAGGAAAAAAAGTGCCTTTTCAATTGACCATACCATGAATTTCTGGAAACAGATGACAGACTTCAAAAATGGAAAGAACAATTCCTGGGCAATCCGCTGGTACGCCTCCATCTTTCTTAAAAACGGACTTACGCTAAACCCCGCCCATTCTCTGGTGAATAACATCGGCCACGATGGTACAGGTGTACACTCCGGCATTAATGATATCTACAATGTGATCATTAACCCTAAGCCAATCACGCTGTTTCCGGACATCATCCAGGAAAACCCCGCTGCCTACCATGCCATCAAACAGTTCCTGAGCACAAGGAAAGGCAGTTTATGGCAACGTTTAAAAAGATATATCGCAGAACGGACCGGATAACTATACCGGTTTCTTTGCTTCTAAGATGATATAAGGTGAAAGCTGTTTTGAATTGAAAGGAAATACTTTCGTCAATACCTTCCCCGCTAACCACAGCGATTTCTTTAACATCCTCAGCCCTGCCGGCTTTTGCTGTTCATTTTCCAGCCAGAGGCTGAAATGACCAAAGTATTTCGCCTGCACAACCTGAAGGCCCTGATCACGGCATATACCCGCCAGCAATTCCGGATCCATACAGCCGATATTATGTTTATCATAGTTGTCCTTATCAAATGATTTCTGAAACCAGCCATTCAATGCCCTAAAGTTTGGCAGGGTGATCAATAATGTACCCCCGGGTTTCAGGAAATCGATATGCCGCTGAATAATGTCCCCCGTATCATTGAAATGTTCGATCAAACCACAGGACAATACAAGATCATACTTTTGCAGTTCCCGGTGGTTGAACAGATCCGTTTCAATAATATGGATATCGCTTTCGCTCAAACCATTGGCCTTGAGCAGGGCATTGGTCACCGGCTGATGGACAAAATAATCCAGCAGCGTCACATCGAGCTTAAAATATTTTTTCAGAAATACAGCGTAATACCCGGGGAATCCTCCCAGCTCAATGGCCGTCTTTACATTTTGTGTGCTGATAATGGACCCCAGTTCTTTATGAAACAGATAGTCCGCAGGAATATTGACCGACAGGCCCGTCTTACTCTCCCAGTAATTCACCCAAAATTGTCTGTCAGTTAAAAGGTTACTCATATTTGTTTGTTTAAATAAAACACGAATACTACCGTGCCGCATATACCGTTAAGAAAAACATGTAACGAAATTAACTCCATTCTGTTGATGAGCAGCTGATGCAGAGGGGACTAACCAATTCTGCGTCAGTATTTAAATTGCTGTTCAAACCGGGAATTAATTTTGACGGGATGAAATTACGTAAACGATCACAATAATATGTAATTTTGATACATTGAAAGTAGTTCACTTAAATACATACGAAGGGAACGGAGGTGCCGGAAGAGCATGTCTGCGGCTAAGTGACGCATTGAATGCCAATGGCGCTGAGTCGCGTGTGGTGGTATATTACCAGTTTAAGGAAAGTACCAACGCTACAGCCATCAGCAGCACCCCTTTTCAGAAAGCAAGGGCAGTGTTTAATATCCTTTCTGAGAGATACCTGTCGAAAGCCCTGATAAAAGCATTGAAGACACCTTTTTCTATACAATGGTTCGGGCGTTCCATAGCCAGCCACCCCCTGTTAAAGGATGCCGACCTGATCCACCTGCACTGGATCAACCACGGATTTTTAAGACCCAAAGACCTCGCCGAACTGGAAGAACTCGATAAGCCCATCGTATGGACCTTTCATGACAGCAATGCCTTTACCGGCGGCTGCCATGTCCGCTATTCCTGCGAGAACTTTCATAAACAATGCGGCTTCTGCCCCCTGTTGAAGATCAGCGGCAAAAATGATATCTCCCACCAGAACTGGATGAGCAAGAAAAAAGGCTATACAAACCTTGGCTTTCATATCGTTGCCCCAAGCAGATGGATGGCCAATTCCGTCAAGTTCAGCAGTTTAATGGGCGTAAGGGAAGTTACAGTGATCCCAAACACTATTGAAACCGCAATTTTCAAGCCTTATGTAAAATCAGAGGCCAAAAAATTACTGAATATCTCCCCGGAAAAGTTTGTGCTGATGAGTGGTTTTATGCCCTCAAAAAACGACAAACATAAAGGTACTGATTACCTGATCGCAGCACTGAATGACCTCGCCGGCAGACCCGGCATCGTAAAAGAAAATATAAAATTACTGATCTTCGGAAATAAAGAAAATACAGAAATGCCCCAATTTCCGTTTAAAACAACATTCCTGGGTACAATTAACAATGATACCCACCTGGCAAAGTGTTATTCGGCAGCTGACGCGTTTATAACCCCCTCACTGGAAGATAACCTTCCAAACACCGTGATGGAGAGCCTGGCCTGCGCCACGCCGGTAGTAGCCTTTAAAACAGGTGGAATCCCGGACATGGTGCAGCACCTGGTAAATGGCTACCTGGCAGACTATGAATCCTCAGAAGATCTGGCCACCGGAATGGAATGGCTATACCATGAAGAAAGTGCGGCAGAAATACAGAAACAGGCGCGGCTGACGATACTGACCAATTTCTCTGAGGAAGTGATTGCCGAAAAACATATGTTGCTCTACCAGTCGCTCATTAATTTACATCCCCGTTAATCTATCAATTCTGAAACATGCAGCCAAAGCTTAGTGTCATCACCATCGTTTATAACAATGCAAAAGATATTGAACGTACCCTGCGCTCTGTGTTAACCCAGACCTATCCGGATATTGAATATATTATTATAGACGGCGCTTCAACCGATGGCACCAGGGATATCATTTACCGCTATAAAGATAAGCTGGCGCAGTTTATCTCTGAAAAGGACCGGGGCATTTATGATGCAATGAATAAAGGCCTTGCGCTGGCTACGGGCGACTATGTGCTGTTCATGAACTCCGGAGACGAGATCTACAGTCCCAATACCGTGAAAGAGATCTTTCAATCTTACCCCGGCGCCGATATCTATTACGGCGAAACGGAAATGTACGACGAAGACTGGCATAGCCTCGGGCAGCGCAGGCACAGCGTCCCCGATACTTTCGACTGGAAAAGCTTTAAACACGGAATGAGCATCAGCCACCAGGCCATCTATGTAAAACGAAGCCTGGCCCTGCCCTACGATTTAAAATACAAATACAGTGCTGATATCGACTGGATCATCAAAGTGGCAAAAAATGCTTCCAGTATTGTGAACACCCACGCTTATGTTGCCAAATACCTGGTTGGAGGCATCTCCAAGCAGAAACATATGGCCAGCCTCAAAGAGCGTTTTCATATATTCTCTAAGTACTATGGGCTCATCCCAAATCTGATCAATCACTTCTGGATTGCCATCAACCTCGCCCAATATTATATAAGAAACCGCCGTACGAACGACTGATCTGCGCCGGGAACGAATGTCTTCTCCATATCAGTTTTTCATGGTATATATATATTTCTTTCATCGGTAATGAAGCTTGCATGAGCTTTTTCTAATTTTTTAGCGGTGGAAGCTCCTGCTGGTTAAATTTAAAAAAACAATACTTTTTGTGATTTGTAGTATTTGTATAATTTAATACATACTACAATGGGAAAATTAAGTAATCGTAACATAGCTGTTTTATCAGCGAACGGATTTGAAGAATCAGAACTGACAAGTCCGGTTGAAAGACTGAAAGAAGAAGGTGCTACAGTACATATCATTTCTTTGGAGTCAGGTAAAATACGGGGGATGAAACACGACAGTGAATGGACCGTACAGATTGATGTGGATAAAACCGTAGCAGAAGCGAATGCAGATGATTATCAGGGGCTCTTAATTCCTGGTGGGGTACTTAATCCCGATGCATTGCGGAAAAATGAAGATGCATTAAATTTTGTGAGGGAATTCTTTGATGCCGGCAAACCGGTGGCTGCAATATGCCACGGACCGCAAGTATTAATATCTGCAGAAGTTGTGGAAGGCCGTAACCTGACATCTACCAAAACCATTAAAGTTGACCTGGTCAATGCAGGAGCAAACTGGGAAGATTCGGAAGTAGTAGTAGACCAGGGTCTGGTAACCAGCCGGAGTCCGAAAGATCTCCCTGCTTTTAATGACAAGATAGTGGAAGAGTTTGCAGAAGGCGTCCATGATGGACAGCACGCATAAAAGCGGGCTTTGTCACGTGAAGCATTGCGAGGCCTTGGAACCGGCCATAGATGATGTTTTGCCATGCAACCGGTCGTAGATGATGAGTGTCTTCTAGCTTCGCTGAAAAAAGAGGAGTACTAGATCGATGCTAACTGCTGCTGAAGCGCAGCAGTTAGCATCGATCTAGTACCTTTTTTTGCAATTCAGACAATCCCTTTAGACCTTAAAACCAGATTCCGGCAAAGATTAACGTAAAATCACGCCAGATGCCCATCTTGTAAAGAATCGCTTATCATTGTTTATTTAAAATTTCAGCAGGTCAGACGAATTTAGACGGTTCTTCATGAAAATAACATTTTATCCGGAAATAAAAAAAGCCTGTAAACGATTGCTTACAGGCTTTACTTAATGGGTTACGATTCCCTATTGGAATTGTTTGCCTTTGATTTTACGCTCATTTTCCGTTAGGAAGATCTTACGTAAACGCATACTTAAAGGCGTAATTTCGATATACTCATCAGCCTGGATATACTCCATGGCCTCTTCTAATGAAAATTTAATTGCAGGAGCAATACGATTGCTGTCATCAGTACCTGAAGCACGCATGTTAGTCAATGCTTTTCCTTTAACAATGTTCACTACCAAATCATTATCACGAATGTGCTCACCCATGATCTGACCTTCGTAAACATCAACACCCGGATCTACGAAGAAACGACCGCGATCCTGTAGTTTATCAATTGAATAAGCAGTTGTGCTGCCTTTTTCCATAGAAACAAGAACACCGTTTAACCTTCCCGGGATAGTTCCTTTCCAAGGCTCGTAAGCTTTGAAACGGTGGGCCATGATAGCTTCACCACCAGTTGCAGTTAATACATTGTTTCTTAATCCGATGATACCACGTGCAGGAATTTCAAACTCCAAATGCTGAAGATCACCTTTTGGTTCCATGATCAGCAATTCACCTTTACGTTGTGTAACCAGTTCAATTACTTTACCGGCAACTTCTCCGGGAACGTCAACAATCAGTGTTTCAACCGGCTCACATTTTTTACCATCAATTTCTTTGATGATTACCTGAGGTTGTCCAACCTGGATTTCGTACCCTTCGCGACGCATCGTCTCGATCAATACTGATAAATGGAGAATACCCCTTCCGTATACTAAATAAGCATCAGGAGATTCAGTCTCAACCACTTTAAGGGCAAGATTTTTCTCCATCTCTTTGTACAAACGTTCTTTGATACGCTGAGACGTAACAAATTTACCTTCTTTACCGAAGAATGGAGAGTTATTGATGGTGAACAGCATGTTCATTGTAGGCTCATCGATTTTGATAACCGGAAGTTGTTCCGGAGCATCGAAATCAGAGATCGTATCACCAATATCAAAACCGTCAATACCTACAACAGCGCAGATATCACCTGATTTTACTTCAGTGGTACGGATTTTTCCAAGACCTTCGAAGGTATACAGTTCTTTTACTCTTGATTTAACCATTTTACCATCACGTTTGATTAACGTAACCGGCTGGTTTTCTTTGATTGATCCACGGTGAACACGTCCAACCGCAATACGACCAACAAAAGATGAATAATCCAGTGAAGTGATCTGCATCTGCAAAGTTCCTTCCAGCATTGGCGGAGCTGGGATATTTGCAACAACAGCATCAAGCAAAGGGAAAATATCTGTAGTAGGATGCTTCCAGTCAGTACTCATCCATCCTTGTTTCGATGAACCGTAGATTACAGGGAAGTCTAACTGATCTTCAGTAGCCTCAAGGTTAAAGAACAACTCAAAGATTTGCTCATATACTTCTTCAGGACGACAGTTCTCTTTATCTACTTTGTTGACAACAACAATAGGTTTAAGACCTAAAGCGAGGGCTTTTTGAGTAACGAAACGGGTTTGAGGCATAGCTCCCTCAAACGCATCGCATAACAACAATACACCATCAGCCATTTTTAATACACGTTCAACCTCACCACCGAAATCGGCGTGACCAGGTGTATCAATAATATTGATTTTAACATCTTTATACATTACTGAAACGTTTTTAGAAACGATCGTGATACCACGTTCTCTTTCTAAATCGTTATTATCAAGTATCAAGTCACCTGTTTGTTCGTTGTCACGAAAAATAGAACAAGTGTGTAAAATCTTATCAACCAATGTAGTTTTACCGTGGTCAACGTGTGCTATAATAGCTATATTTCTTATTTTTTGCATAAAATGCGCCTAATTTTGGCGCAAAGATAACGTAAATTTTTGATATATCAGCCTATCAGCTAGGGCAATGTCATATATTTAAAATAATACAGCCCGGCAGAAAAAGAAAATCTGCCAGATTAACGTTTTTCACAATCGTTTGAAAATGGTTTAATTTGAAAAAAACACTATCATTTCAGTACCTTTGATAATAAATAAACAACTTATTTAAGTTTAATTAAACCTGACGAAGAAAATGCTGTTTAATCTAAAAAATAAATGAAAATGAAAGCAATTTTAGTTGGTGCAAGCGGGGCAACAGGTAGCAGTTTATTATTTCAGTTATTAGAGAACAAAAGTTATTCCTCCGTTTTAGCCCTGGTACGCAGGGAATTGAGGATTCAACATACCAAATTGAAGCAGTTAGTGATAGACTTCGACCGCATCGATGACCACGCTGAGGAGATTAAGGGAGATGCTGTTTTCTGCTGTATAGGGAGCACAAAAAGTAAAACTCCTGATGAAAAAGAATACCGGAAAATAGATTGCCAGTATCCTGCCGATCTGGGCAGGATTGCCCTAAAAAACGGCGCCGAAAGCTTCCACCTCGTTTCCTTCATCCGTGCTGATGCCAGCTCTTCTTCCCTGTATATCAGGATAAAAGGTGAAGCGGAAGATAAAATCAAAACCATTCCTTTTCCAGCAATTCATATCTACCGCCCGGCGCTTTTTGAAACTTCCAGAAAGGACAAACGTTTCAAAGAAAGTATGGGGGGCATTCTTATGCAGGCAGTTAACCCGCTCCTGATCGGCAGGTTTCAAAAATACAGAAGCATCAAGGTGGAGGCCATTGCAAAAGCAATGATCAGACTTTCCCTCGAAGACAGGAAAGGCATATTCATTCATGAATCTGACGAAATATTGAAGCTGAGCAAGGAAGATAACCTCCCTTACAGATAAAAAACAAATTAATGCACAGGAAAAAAATACAATTTTGTACTTTAACAGTACAAGATGATAAATGAATTTACAATTGGTGTTGAAGAAGAGTACATGGTCAAAAGATAGTTGAAGCCGCCCAAAATCTATAAGGACCAGGTAAAAGCAGAAATGCATCAGGCCGTAGTAGAAGTTGGCACCGGCATCTGTAAAGACACCACGCAGGCGAGACTGGAAATTTCCGATCACCCCAACTGGTTTTTCAGGATCAGCAAATACACCATGCCTTTCCTGAAAAATGAATTTGTACCGGAAACCCGTTTTGTGAATACACTCCGACCATTCCTGAAGATCTTGAAAATTATGTCCTGAAGCCCCTTTTTTCTTTTGGTGGCAGAGGAGTGGTCATCAATGTATCAGGCAGGGATATCGAAACACTTTCAGACCCGCAAAACTGGATCCTGCAAAAAGAGGTACACTATGAACCTGTATCAGATCACCCAACGGATTGCTCAAAGCAGAGATCAGACTGCTCTACATCTGGCCGGATGGTGACAGCCCCCTGCTATGTATTAATCTTGTACGTTTAAGCAAAGGTGAAATGATGGGTGTGAGACACAATGCGGATGATCAATGGGCAGGCGGAACGGTGGGCCTCATTGGTTAAAAGAAATTTACACTTTACAGACTGGTCTTCGGGCCGGATTAATTATTTTTGTACCTATGGATATGCAAATTATTTTAGTCGGACTCTTATTTGTGGCTGCACTTTTCTATATTGGCCGCATCATCTATCGTTCTGTAGCTCCCAAAGGTGGCGGCTGCGCGTCAGGATGTGGTAAATGTGGTGCAGACCTCGCCAATATCGAAGTCAAGAATAAATAATTATCAATCAGGTAACATGCTGGATCAGTTTAAAGATTATTTACGTAAACATATAACCATAACTGACGAACAGTTTGATTTCATTTCAAAGGATATTAAGGTCAAAACCTTTGAGAAAAACAAGCTCATCCTTTCACCCGGAGAAACAAGCGCTAAAACTTACTTTGTTACAGAGGGCTTATTGCGCTGCTATTCTATAGACAGCAAAGGGAAAGCGAATGTCATTCAGTTCGCCCCCGAACTCTGGTGGCTGTCTGAAAGGAATGGCTTTTTCAATGAACCTTCGGATTTTTACATTGATGCGATAGAATCAACCACAGCCCTCATGATACCGCGAAACTACATTAATGATTCGGCTGCACATGTACCCTGCCTATACGATTTCAACAATAATATTTTAAACAATTCGATCCGCTTCATGCAGAAAAGGATCAACATGCTACTGAGCGCAACAGCTGAAGAGCGCTATCTGGATTTCATTAAACTATATCCAAATCTAACCCTTAGAGTACCACAATGGATGATAGCTTCCTATTTAGGCATCACTCCGGAGTCCCTGAGCCGCGTTCGTAAAGACCTTGCGCACAAACACTTAAAAGCATAATTTTTCTTATCATACATCAATGTCAGCCTGATTAAATTGTTCTAATTTTGGGTATAACAAATAACCAATCTTAAATCAAAAATTATGGCAACTACTAAATGGACATTGGATCCTGCACACAGTGAACTTCAATTTAAAGTTAAACATTTAATGATCACTACTGTTACAGGTAGCTTTAACGATTTCACAGCAGAATTAACTACTGACTCAGAAGATTTCGAACATGCAGCAGTGACTTTCAAAGCTGGTGTAGATTCTGTTGATACCGGAAACGGCGACAGGGACGGCCACTTAAAAAGCGGTGATTTCTTTAATGCTGATGAATTTCCATCGATCACTTTCGAATCTACATCCTTCAAAAAAGAAGGCGGCGATTATAAGTTAGCAGGAAACCTGACGATCAAAGACATAACTAAACCAGTTACTTTAGACGTTAAATTTGGCGGTACAGTAACAGATCTTTATGGCCAGAATAAAGCTGGATTCAGCATCAGCGGAAAATTCAACAGAACTGATTTCGGCCTGACATGGAATGCAGCACTTGAAACCGGCGGTGTAGTGGTAAGTGAAGATGTTAAAATATTAGGCGAACTGCAATTTATAAAACAAGCATAACCATTTATATTCAGCCCTATGGGAAATCCTTTAAAATCTGTTTCGTCAGTCTTAAACCCTCCTTCATCACACATGGTTGGAGATGGTTTTTAGGTGAGTAATTTTTTCCCCGGGGGATATAAAATAAAAATGAGCCCATTTTTTCTGCTTGATTTCAACGCAAAAATGGAGTTTACGGCCTCATCAGAACCACGGGGCGTCGGTGTACACCCGCATCGTGGTTTTGAAACCGTAACACTTTCTTATCACGGAGCAATAGCACATGAGGATAGCGCCGGCAACAAAGGTGTTATCTATCCCGGCGATGTACAATGGATGACTGCCGCTCGCGGAATCCTGCACAAAGAATATCATGAACAGGAATACAGCAAGTCCGGCGGTCCGTTCCAGATGGTTCAACTTTGGGTAAACCTGCCTGCAAAAGATAAAATGAGTACGCCTAAATATCAGTCCATCAGGCAAAGTGATCTTGGAAAACATGTTTTAGCTGCAGATGCCGGTACCATTGAAGTTATTGCGGGGGAATATGAAGGTACGGACGGCCCTGCTTCAACCTTTACGCCTCTTCAGGTTTACAATGCAAAACTAAATCCTGAAGGAGAAGCCCTATTTAACTTTCCGACGCATTATCATACCGGCTTCCTGATCATTGAGGGAGAAGTTATTATAAATGGTAACCATAAGGCCGCCGAAAATCAATTTGTATACTTCAGCCAGGATGGAGAGAAGATCTGCCTGAAAGCACAGCTCAACAGTATTGTGCTGATCCTCAGTGGCGAACCTATAAACGAGCCCATCGCTCAATATGGCCCCTTCCTGATGAACAGGCCTGAAGAGATTAAACAGGCCCTGGATGATTATAATCAGGGAAAATTCGGATACCTGGAATAAACAATTTTCCCCGTTCAGACGATAATATAATCTTATGGCTTTTTGCCGGTTTTGACTGCTGTATCGGTCTGAAGACTATCAATCAGCGTTGTGTCTGAGGTCTTTGCCGGAGGAGAGGATTGCTGACTTTTAATATTCGTGTCAATCTTTACCGAGTCCGGCACCTTCTCACTTCCTTTGTCGCCCATGGAGCAAGCCGACAAAGACAATATGCCAACAACTGCTATAGAAAAGTATTTCGCTAAATCTTTCATAAAGAATGGTTTTCAATAAAAACCCTCCCGAAAGCCAATTGTTTTACAATTTTTGAATGAGGCAAACCGCATAGGCCACCACACCTTCTTCTCTTCCGATAAAACCCATCATCTCATTTGTGGTTGCCTTGATAGAAATGTCTTCAACAGGCAAATCAATAGCCTTCGAAATATTTTCCTGCATTTGTGGGATATGCGGATTTATTTTTGGCGCTTCCAGGCAGAGCATGGCATCAATATTACCTATCGTCCAACCCTTTTCTGTGAGCAGTTTTACAGTTTCCTGTAACAGGATCATGCTGCTGATCCCTTTCCACCGCGGGTCAGTGTTCTTGAAGTGAAATCCGATATCCCTGAGGTTTGCCGCCCCAAGAAGGGCATCACATATCGCATGCAGCAGCACATCCGCGTCAGAATGCCCAAATGCCCCCTTGTGGTGTTCAAGCGTCACCCCCCCCATTACAAATGGATGCTGATCTTTTAATTGGTGTACATCAAATCCAAACCCTACTTTAATCTTCATTTTTATAATTTATTTTATTTATCCGCATTTCCAAAATTGAACAGCAGGGAAAATCTTAATGTATTTGCCAGCGGACTATTCTGCGAATTGGCCAGCAGGTAAGAAAAGTTAAGCTCCATCGCTTCATACCTGATGCCGGTACCCAGGGTGAAATACCTCCTGCCCCCTTTTTGAGGATTCTCATAGAAATAACCTGCTCTTAAAGCAAACTTCTTATTGTACCAATACTCCAGTCCTGAAGCAATGTTGATCTCTTTCAACTCCTCAGCCGCTCCTCCCGGTGCATCGGTAAACGAACCAAAGATACCGGATGGAACGGAACGGTCCGGATCTTTACCAGACTGTATGCTTCCGTCGGCATTATATATTGGCTGTGTCGGCACCAGCAATTTATTGAAGTCTAAAGCGATCGTAATTTCGTTCTCTTCATCCAGAATAAAGGTTCCGGCACCACCTATTTTTAAATTCGTCGGTAAAAAATACTCCTCACCCGTATCAGAGTAGCTCATTTTCGTTCCGATATTCGAGATATTCATTCCTGCGGAAAGAATAGCATCATGACCAAGCCAGTAAGTTTGTTTTCTAAAATATGCCGATACATCCACCGCAAGGGATTTCCCAGATCTCGTATCCTGCCCGACAGAAAATTGATTGGTTGCAATATTCGAATTGATGTATCTGACAGCAGTACCCAGAGAAAATGACTCCCCGAACCGACGTGCATAAGTCAGGTCAAAAGCAAATTCATTAGGCGTAACAGTACCCAGGTCCTGCTGATTGGCGTCCATCAGTTGAATCTTGCCCAGTGAAAAATAACGCAGGGAACTTCCGATCGTACTGTTTGCATCAATTTTGTAAAACCCGCTTAAATAACCAAGATTGATATCAGATGCAATATTTTTCAACCATGGGCTGTAAGAAACAGAAAACCCGGAACGCTGTTCAAGAAAAGCAATTTTTGAGGGGTTGATACTCACAGAATTTACATCAGGCGCAATGGCTGCCCCTGCCTCCCCCATTCCGCCAACCCTGGCATCAGGGCTGATCAGCAAAAATGGAACAGCCGTTCTGATGCTATTAAACCTGCTGCCGTTAGTTTGCGATTCAGACAGCGTTTGTGCATCAATTGGACTGCTTATGAACACTAAAAGAAAACCTCCGGATAAAAACTGCAAAAAGCGCTTAAGATTCATTGTCCTTAATTAATTGATTACCTCTTGAAGCCGATCAGCAGCATGATTTAACAGGAGTAATATTATCCAAATATAATTAAATAAGCAATCCAATCATATCAATCAAAAAATTGGAATCCACGAATTCGACAACATGCTGATTATAAGCGATTTTAACATCTTATTGATCAATTGTTTTGGTGCATTGGTTTTTTTTTGTGTAAATTTATGCTCATAATTACCCAACATGATCCTATGGAAAAAACATACTTATATTCATTTGCATTTTTGCTGTCTGTATCCTCATTAATTTCGTGTAAATCTAATAGAAATGCCACTTCAGAAAAAACAGGACTGGCTTATAACAGAGCAGAAAACGGAGGGTTTCAGGTGAACACTAAGTTCAGACGCGGACCGGGCCCGGGGCTGGTTGAAATAGAAGGCGGTGTTTTTGTGATGAGCGGAAGTGCGATCAATATACCAGGTCAGGAACTTAAAGATTATAACCATAAAAGGGAAACCACAGTATCATCTTTTTACATGGATGAAACGGAAGTATCGAACACCAACTGGCTCGAATACCTGAACTGGATCAGAAGGGTGGACCCAACCAATTACGAATATTATTACAATGAACTTCCGGACACTTTAGTTTGGCGCAGGCCTCTTTCCTATAACGAACCTTACGTAGACAACTACCTCAGGCACCCCGCCTATCAGGATTATCCTGTTGTGGGTGTATCATGGGAGCAGGCACAAAGATATTGTTCATGGAGAACAGATATCGTGAATGAGTCACTGCTGAGGGAACAAGGTTATATGACTACCTACAGAGACCTCTACGGCGGGCAGAATAGCAAAAAAGCCAATGCAACAACTACAGCCAAACCTACAGGGCCATTTACGACCGATCTTTACCAAAACGGACAATATGACGATAAAGGCAAAAGGGCAATGAAAGACCTGAGCCCGGCTGCTACAGCCGCAACAGCAAATGGCAAAGCGCAAAAAGGCGGTGCCACAAGGAACGTCAGACTGGAAGATGGTATTTTAAAACAACCTTATCGCTTACCTACCGAGGCCGAATGGGAATATGCAGCCCTGGGCCTTATTGGAAATACAGAATACGAAAACATCAGCAGCAACAAGGTCTATCCCTGGGATGGATTAGGCATCAGTTCTGCCCAGTCTAAAACACGCGGCCTGATCCTTGCCAACTTTAAAAGAACCAAAGGTGACTACATGGGTGTGGGCGGTACGCTGAACGATAAAGGAAGTATTACTGTTCCTGTACGTGCCTATGTTCCAAATGATTTTGGATTGTATAATATGGCAGGAAATGTAAATGAATGGGTATCTGACGTTTACCGCTCAAATACATTTGATGACGCAGAAGCATTAAACCCCTACCGCGGAAATTATTTTCAGGATAAAAAAATTGCCGATCAGGTGACTGGAAGACTGGAAAAAGATAAATACAACAGACCGGTCATGACTCCTGCCATAGCGGGCAGAAAACAAACCTGGGCAGAGAAACAAGCCGCTGTTGCAGGTGCTGCAC
The DNA here is from genome assembly GCF_900107535.1 of Pedobacter hartonius. Classification (GTDB taxonomy): domain Bacteria; phylum Bacteroidota; class Bacteroidia; order Sphingobacteriales; family Sphingobacteriaceae; genus Pedobacter; species Pedobacter hartonius. The sequence goes on from NZ_FNRA01000008.1 coordinate 206,681, forward strand.
AGCCGCAGGAAAACGCGGCTACGACTGCGGCTTCGCCAACGTCTACCTATAACGCTGACCAGAGGGGTTACCGTGATGAAGAAAATAAGCTCTACGGCGAGATCACCCTGGTAAACAATAAATCAAGGGTTTATAAGGGTGGTTCATGGGATGACCAGGCACTTTGGTTAAACCCCGCTACAAGAAGGTTCCTGCAACAGGACGAATCTACAGCCGACCTTGGATTCCGCTGCGCAATGACGATGTTAGGTGCATCTGAGATCCATCCTAACGGAAAACGTCAGTTTAAGCCTAAACAGCAGAAACCATTTAATGCCAAAAAACAGTAAAAAATATTTTTAATAAAAGGGGAGCTATCTGTGAGTTGTGCAACAACCACAGATAGCTCCCCTTTTTTATGCAGAAAACTCTATCAGCACCTGGTTCTTTTCTACCTTATCACCTTTACCCACAAATATCTTCTTCACCACTCCGTCAGTTGCCGATTTCAGCATGTTTTCCATTTTCATGGCTTCCAGGACCAGCAGACTGTCTCCCTTTTTTATTTCCTGGCCTTCTGTCACGTTCACATTTAACACCATTCCCGGCATTGGCGCCTTTACTTCCAGAGCCAGTTTACCGGCTACACCGTTAAGCCCCATAGCTTTCAGCAACCTGTCATACTGGTCTTCAATTTCAACATGGTACAATCTGCCGTTTATTTTTACAACAGCCGTTTTCTCCTCCCTGTTCTCCGAAACTACTTCTGCACGATATGACTTGTTCCGGTAAAGAAAATGTAAATGTCCGTCCTTCAGCTCATGTTTGTCCAGTTCAAGGTCTTCCCCCTGAAATTTGAAAGAATCATTTTCCGGTGATAATTCAAAGGCATATTTCTCATTTACTTTTATCCTGTACATCCTTTATTGAGTTAATACGTATTCTACCAAATTAGCACCCATTTTAAGCGCCTGTAACCTCTTATCTGCCGTATCGCCGGGATAAGTACCAAAATCCTCCCAGCCGTTCCCAAGATCGCTTTCAAAAGAATAAAAACACACCATTCTACCTTTCCATATCAGTGCGAATCCCTGGGCAGGTTTACCGTTATGTTCATGTACCTTCGGCAGTCCCCCCGGAAGTTTAAACTTTTGATTGTATACAGGATGACTGGCTGGCAGTTCTACAAATGACAATTCAGGAAACACCTTCCTCATCTGCACACGAATAAACCGGTCTAAGCCATAGTTATCATCCACATGAAGAAATCCCCCTCCGGTTAAATACTTCCGCAGGTTCAGGGCCTCCTGGGTGCTGAAGGTCACGTTGCCATGTCCGGTCATATAAATGAAGGGATAATTGAAAATCTCAGGGCTGCCAACCTCGGCTGTGGCCTCCTCATCTGAAAAATTGGTATGCAGGTTTTGATTACAGAATGCAATCAGGTTGATCAGCGCTGTACGGTCGCCATACCAGTCACCACCGCCATTATACTTTAGCCTTGCCAGCTGGTAGGTGGGTGCCTGATAGCCACTTAATAAAACGACAAGTAAAGAAGATAAGATCAGTAATTTAATGTTCATCTGTTCAGGTAGTTCACTTCAAAACAAGCTGCCAGTGCAGCAGTTTCCGTTCTGAGGCGTGTATTACCTAAAGTTAGTGGTTTAAAGTCATTTTGCAAAGCAATCTGAATTTCATTTGGGCTAAAATCTCCCTCAGGCCCGATAAGGATCAGGCAGCTTTGACCGGGAGAGATAATCTCACTGATAAACCGGCGCGGTTCGCCATCAATACAATGTGCAATCATTTTATGATCTGCCGTGTGGCTGCTGAACAGTTCTTTCAGTGTTAATGCCTCGTTTAAGACAGGGTGATAGGCCTGCAGAGATTGCTTAACTGCAGAGGTGATCACTTTATTTAACCTGTCTTCTTTTACGATTTTCCGTTCAGACCGCTCACAGATCACAGGCGTAATCTGGTCTATTCCAATTTCTGTAGCCTTTTCCAGAAACCACTCCAGGCGATCGATATTTTTGGTCGGCGCCACAGCAATATGGAGATTGTGATTTCTTTTTTGGTATTCTTTTGTAGCTTTTAATACTTGAAGTGAAACATTTCTTTTGGATTCAGCAACGATTTCGGCTTCATATAACCCACCATGACCGTCAATGAGATGGACTATCTCACCTATTGCCAGCCTCAGCACTTTCATACAATGCCTGCTTTCCTCTTCGTTCAGGCTATAATCAGACGAGCTGATGTCCGGCGTATAAAAAACATGCATCTTCAGGCTTTTAGTGGTTGTCTACCATATCATCTTTTTCGATCACCAGCTCCAGCTTAATGGTCTCAATGTTTTGTTCCGTTTTCTTAAGGATAGTAAACAGATATCCGTAACATTCCTCGCTATCGCCCACATCCGGTATTTTGCCAAAAGCATGAGAAACCAGTCCGCCTACGGTATCAAAATCAAGATCCTCAGGCAGATCATGCGGCAGGTGTTCATTTACATCATATACAGTAGCATAGGCATTGATTACAAATTCAGTGTCAGATATCTTTTCTACCGTAGGTTTTTCTTCATCGTACTCATCCTGGATCTCTCCAACAATCTCTTCCACGATATCCTCCAGCGTAACCATCCCGGCTGTACCGCCAAATTCATCAATCACAATTGCGATCTGAATACGCTTCTGCTGCAGTTCACTTAACAGATCATTGATTTTTTTGGTCTCAGGAACAAAATAAGGCTTTCTGATGATGTCTTTCAATGACCATTCCTTATTTCCCGCCAGCAGGGGCAAAACGTCCTTAGCATGAATAATACCGATAATCTTATCGATGATATCGTCATATACGGGCATTCTGGAATATCCTTCAGCAATGATCAGCTGAATGACTTCCTCTTTGGGTGTCGATAATTCTATACCCGAGATTTTGGTACGGGGCACCATGATATTTTTTACAACGCGCTCATTGAAGTCGAACACGTTGCGGATCAGCTCATGCTCATTTGTATCTAAAGCACCGCTTTCCTTTCCCTGATCCAGCAGATAATACAATTCTTCGGTACTATGCACCGCCTCATGACCGCCAACAGTAGAAATACCGAAAATCTTCAGAATGATATTGGCCAATCCGTTTAACAACCAGATAAAAGGCCTGAATACCACATAAAAGATCTGTAATGGCAGGGAGATGAAAAGAGTTGTGGCTACCGGACGCTGAATTGCGATTGATTTCGGTGCCAGCTCTCCGAACACGATATGCATAATCGTAATAAAACTAAATGCAATGATCGGGGAAGCTGTTTTGGAAAAGGATGCGATGAATTCAGGATTTTGGGTAAAGGAAGTTAACAGATTACGTAACAGGTGTTCCATTACTGATTCTCCAACCCAGCCAAGTCCTAGTGATGCCAATGTGATACCCAGCTGCGTTGCAGCCAGGTAACCATCAAGATGTTGTGTAATATATTTAGCAATATTAGCTACTCTATTACCAGATTTAGCTTTAATTTCTATTTGCGACGCTCTGACTTTTACGATTGCAAACTCAGCTGCAACGAAAAAGCCGTTTAAGACGACCAAGAAAAAGGTTAGGAATATCTGAAAGCCCATTAAGAGTTGTTTCTAAATGTACTATTATAAAGTTCAATACTTTCTTCAATTACTTTATAAGCATAAGTAACGCCCATCAGTTTTTCAATGGTTACGTTTTTCATCTCTAAAGCTTTATAATCCTGGAAGAATCTTACAATCTCTTTCATCTGGTGCGGAGGCAGTTCAGATATGTCATTGATATAATTTACCGACATATCATTTTTAGCAACAGCAATGATCTTATCATCCTGCTCACCATTGTCAACCATATGCATTACACCAATCACTTTTGCTTCAAGAAGGGTCAGAGGATAAACGTCAACAGAACACAGAACAAGGATGTCTAAGGGGTCATTGTCATCACAATAAGTTTGAGGAATGAAGCCGTAGTTCGCAGGGTACATTACAGAAGAGAAAAGAACGCGGTCCAGTTTGATTAAATTGGAATCTTTGTCAATTTCATACTTTGCTTTTGATCCCTTAGGGATTTCGATGATAGCGTTTACCGATTCCGGTAAATTGGCGCCTGGAGAAACATTATGCCAGGGGTGATTTGGGTCTATATTCATTTATTATTCAGTGTTAGAAATGTCTTCTTTTGTATTGTGTTCCACCCTCTTTCTCAAAAATGCTATTGCCAGAGGAAGAGAAGTAATCGTAATAAAACCTATGATGATATATAAAAGGTAGTCGTTAATTTCTTTTTCAAATTTCTTGCCAAGAAAATAACCGAGCAAAGTTAAAGATGTTATCCATAAAAACGCGCCGCAAATATTATATAATGCAAACTTTTTAAAATCAAGCTTCACGACACCTGCAAAGATAGGAGCAAATGTCCTTACTATCGGCACAAACCTGCCCATGATCAATGCGAAAGCGCCTTGCTTGTTATAATATACTTCTGCGGCTTTAAGATAGCGCTTTTTAAAAAAAAAAGTATCTTTTCTATGATATAATACCGGCCCTGTTTTTATTCCAAACCAGTATCCGGTAAAATTACCGCAAACAGCAGAAACAATTAACCCAAAAATCAGCAGATAAATATTGACGTCCAGTTTCCCGGTAGCCACGAACATACCGGCCAGGAACAGCAGGTAATCACCCGGTAGAAAAAATCCGAAGAATAAGCCTGTCTCAGCAAAAATGACGAACATTACCACGTAAAAACCACCTTCTTTTAGTAATTTTTCAGGATCAATAAACTGATGTAAGGAAGTCCAGAAATCGTGCATAGTTCAAGTATTCGTAAAACTACAAATAATTTTCCTGAGAATGCCTATATCAAATTTAAAATTACCGATGGGTAAACTCCCAGAATTACAGTGATTACAACAGATAAGATCAGTACAACTTTGTATTGAACAGGCGTGTCCAGATCAACTTCAGAACCCTCTTTGAAGTACATGGCTACCACCACGCGCAGATAGTAGTAAAATCCTACAAGGGCATTTAAAATCGCAAAGGCTACCAGATAGATCTGGTACTGGTTCATCACGTTCAGGAACATCAGGTATTTTCCCATGAAACCACCGGTAAGCGGTATCCCTGCAAGGGACAGCATCGCAATGGTTAGTGCCAGGGCCGCAAGCGGGTTACGCTTGCCCAGTCCGTTGAAACTATTGAAATCATCTCCCCCGGTTTTTTGCTTCACCAGAATCAGCACTGCAAAGGCAGTGATGCTGGCAAAAGTGTAGGCGGCGGTATATAGCAAAACGTTATTGTTTGAAGATGATGTCAGTGTAATTAACGAGAATAACAGGTAACCTACATGCGAGATACTTGAATAGGCCAGCATCCTCTTGAAGTTCTTCTGGAAAAGGGCCGTTACGTTACCGATAAACAAGGTCAGACAAACGATCACCATTAATGGCGGCATCCAGAAATCATGCAGCGGAGCAAACGTTCCGGCAAAAAGGTGGATAAATGCTGCGAAACCTGCAGTTTTAACGATGGTAGACATAAAGGTAGTGATCAGCGATGGAGATCCTTCGTATACGTCAGGTGTCCAGAAGTGAAATGGCGCCGCACCAACCTTAAAGCACATCCCAATCATCATCAGGATCAGACCCGGATAGAACAATGGCGATATAGTCAGGTAATTCCCGATCAGGTATTCATTGATCACACCCAGGTTAAATGAACCTGTGGCACCATAGATCAAAGTAATTCCGAATAACAGGAAGCCCGTGGAGAAAGCACCCATCAGAAAGTATTTCAGTGATGCTTCATTGGAGGCAAAATTATTTTTGCGGATACCGGCAAGGATATAGGATGAAACAGACATAATTTCCAGTCCGATAAATAACATCGACATATTCGTATACGAAACCATCATCACTCCTCCAGAAAGGGCAAATAAGATCAGTGTGTAATATTCAGCTACATTTTCACTATCCTTTGCAAAGTAATTCTCTGTGAGTAAAAAGATAAATGCCGTACCCAAAATCAGCAGCGATGAAAAGGCAATGGCAAAATTATTCATCTGCATCATTCCATAATAAATAGTATTGGAATTCCATGAAGTAATACAGAAGCCCAGTGCAACGAGCAGTCCGGCTAATGTCAGCGGCAGCAAAGCCTTAGTCGCTTTAAACAAACCCGCATAAAGCACTACCAGAGCTGTAACAACAATTGTTATAATGATATTCATTTCCTTATTTTACCGATGTTAATTTTTGATTTACCTGTTCTAATAATTGTTGTACCGAAGCTTCTGACAAATGCAGAATTGGTTTTGGATAAACTCCAAGTACAATGATCAGTGCGCAAATGATAACTAATACTAATGTTTCGGACCCCCTGATATCCTCAAATCCTATCGTGAGGTCATTTGTTTCACCCAGCATGATATGCTGATACATCCTCAGCATATAAACAGCCCCAAAGATGATTGTGAGACCTGCAAAAACAACAGCCCAGATATTGAACTGGTAAACACCCATTAGCAATAAGAACTCCCCAATAAAACCATTTGTTCCGGGCAGGGCGACCGTGCCCAGTACAATAATTAAAAACGCAATGGCCAGCTTTGGTGCTACTTTGGCAATACCGCCTAACTGACTGATCGTATTGGTCTTTAGTCTTGAAAAGATAATATCAAGTACAAAGAACAAGCCTACCACATTGATACCATGACTTAACATCTGGATCATTGCTCCCTGCATTCCCTGTGCATTCAATGCGAATATACCTGCAGAGATCAGACCAACGTGGGCAATAGAAGAATAGGCAACCAGTCTTTTCGCATCTTTCTGGGTAAAAGCAATTAATGAAGCGTATACTATTCCAATGATAGATAGAACTATGGCTGTAGTGCCCCAATCCTGAACACCGGCAGGAACAATTGGAAGTAACCATCTGATCACACCGTAAATACCCATTTTTAACATAATACCCGAAAGCAGCATCGTACCACCGGCAGGTGCTTCCGTATAGGTATCAGGCTGCCAGGTATGGAACGGAAAAACAGGCATTTTTATCGCAAACGCAATAAAGAACGACCAAAAGATCCAGCCCTGCTGTGCAGGATCCAGGCTCAACTGGTAAAATGCCTGTATATCAAAGTTATGTGCGGGGTTTTGCAGATACAGGTAAATAATACCCAGTAACATAAACAGGGAACCCCCGATCGTGTAAACAAAGAATTTCATATTTACGCGTACCCGGTCTTTTCCGCCCCAGATTGCGCAGATAAAGTAGATCGGGATCAGCGCCGCTTCCCAGCCAATATAAAAAAGGAAGGCATCCATTGCGGTAAAAACTACAAGCAGGCCTGCCTGCATAAACAAAATCAGCGCAAAGAATGAAGCCGGTTTTTTATAATCATTCCGGTAGCTCGCCAGGATGATGATCGGGACCAGCACGTTTGTCAGCAAAACAGTAATCAGGCTGATACCATCAATTCCCGCATGGAAATTAATTCCCAGGCTCTGGATCCATGGGAGGTTAACCACGAATTGCTTACTTGCATCCGGTGTGAACTGACAGGTAATTGCAGCTGCAATTGCCAATGAGGCTAAAGCAAAGACCATGGCCACATGTTTTGCGGCATTGCCGGTAAATGCTGTAATCAGCGCAGCAACTAATGGTAAAAATATAAGAAGTAGTAAAACTTGTTCCATTATGTTTTCTTGGACGATCTTTTATAGAGATAAATAAGTATACAATAACAACGAGATGATTCCAACCACCATCATAAAAATATAAAACCCAACGTTACCTGATTGTAACAGCCTGATGCCTTTACTCGCTTCAGATGTGCTCCAGCCCAATCCGTTCACAATACCATCCACGATCTTTTTATCAAACACCCTGTAAAAGAATCCGGATATCGCATCAAGGGGTTTCGTGATCAGCACGTCGTAGATCTCATCAATATAAAATTTATTATAAGAAACCTCAGCCAGCACTCCTCTTTTACCTTCATCTGCAACCGGAACATGGTGCTGTTTAACATATTTGAAGTAAGCAACAATGATAGCGATCACAACTCCTGTAACAGATACTGCCATTAACATATATTCAGTGGCAAAATCTTCCGCGCCAGCAAGATGCGGAATCACAGGAGCAAGCCAGTGCGATAACCAGTGGTGACCGCCGAGTGCTTCAGGAATTCCGATTGCACCGCCTGCTGCCGACAATACTGCCAGGACAATCAAAGGAAATGTCATACTTGATGGAGACTCATGGATCTTTTCCTCCGCATGGTGCGTTCCCCTGTATTTACCAAAGAAAGTAAGAAAGATCATTCTGAACATATAGAACGCTGTAAGCAACGCAGTAAATACAGCGATTGCCCACATTACTTTATTCTGTTCATATACATGTGCCAGGATTTCGTCTTTAGAGAAGAAACCGGAGAATGGAGGCAATCCGGAAATCGCTATCGTTCCGATCAGCATAGTGATGAAAGTAACAGGTAATTTTTTACGCAATCCGCCCATATGTCTCATATCCTGCTCATGGTGCATGGCATGGATCACCGATCCTGCGCAAAGGAACAATAAGGCTTTGAAAAAGGCATGTGTGATCACATGGAAGAAGGAACCGTTATAAGCGCCAACGCCAAGTCCGAGGAACATATAACCCAGCTGAGAAACGGTTGAATATGCAAGTACTTTCTTAATGTCAGTTTGTGTCATGGCTATAACCGCACCCAACACTGCCGTTGCTAAACCGATGATCGCAATTACATGCTGTATAACAGGGGCAAGATCAAAAAGCACATGGGAACGTGCAATCATATAAATACCCGCAGTTACCATTGTTGCGGCGTGGATCAGTGCAGATACAGGCGTAGGACCAGCCATCGCATCAGGTAACCAGGTAAATAAAGGAATTTGTGCCGATTTACCGCAAGCTCCCACAAATAATAATAAGGTAATCAGTGCAATCGTGGAATTTCCCGCAAGCATGTTTCCGGCTAAAGGAAATACCTTGGCAAATTCTACGCTTCCAAAGGTTGTAAAGATCAGGAATACTGCGATCAGAAACCCTAAATCACCGATACGGTTCATTACAAATGCCTTTTTTGCTGCCGCTGCATAACTGGAATTGGTAAACCAAAAGCCAATCAACAGGTATGAACATAAACCTACCCCTTCCCACCCGATGAACATTACGATATAGTTAGATCCAAGAACCAGCAGGAGCATAAAAAAGATGAAGAGATTCAGATAGCTGAAGAACTTACCAAAACCCTCATCATAATGCATGTAACCGATAGAGTAGATATGGATCAGAAATCCGATACCTGTAATGATCAGCAGCATGATAGAACTTAAGGGGTCTATCAGGAAGGAAAGCGGAATATTCAGTGAACCGGCGCTGATCCAGTCGAACAGGAAGATCTCATGCGATTTCACAGGATCATTGCCGAGTGCCAGAAATATACCAATACTTATAACGAAAGAGATGAATATTACGCCACTCCCAATAAAACCGATCAGGTTTTTAGAAAATGTATTTCTTCCCAGACCGTTGATCACAAAGCCCAACAAAGGAATTAAGGGAACCAGCCAAACTAAATTTATCATTTTATAATTTATTCTTAATAATTACCACTTAAGGCGATTCAATACATTAATATCTGTAGACTGTGTATTCCTGTAAACCATCACAATAATACTCAGGCCAACAGCAACCTCTGCTGCAGCCAGCGCCATGATGAAGAATACAAAAACCTGTCCTGATGGATCATTGCTATGTACCGAAAAAGCGGTAAGTAATAAATTAACCGCATTCAGCATCAATTCTACCGACATAAAAATTACGATAGCATTTCTGCGGGTAAGCACCCCTATTACACCAATGGTAAAAATAATAGCACTTAACCAGATGTAATGGTTAAGCGGCACCCCTTGTAAGTCTTGAGTAATGTTTCCCACTATACTTTTTCTTTTTTAGTTAACAATACGGCACCTACCATAGCTGTAAGCAATAGAATTGATGACAATTCGAAAGGCAGCATAAAGGGGCCGAATAATTCTTTACCCAGGTTTTTTACTAAACCCAGGTTTGCGTTCTGCAATACCAGCGGATTGGAGGCAGCTGTGGCCTTTAATGACCCGATCAGCGTAACCACCAGGCAACATCCGGCCACAATTCCCACCACTTTGACCAGTCCGGATTTTAAAGGTTCATTATCTTTATTCAGATTGAGCAGCATCAGTACAAAAAGGAAAAGTACCATGATTGCCCCCATATAAACGATGAAGTTTACTACTGCCAGAAACTGGGCATTAAGCAGGATGTAATGGACGGTGAACGTAAAAAACGTTACGATCAGATAAAGTACACTGTGCACCGGGTTCTTTGCGAAGATCACCATGAGTGAAAAGAAGATACTTAAAAAAGCGACCAAATAGAATACTGATGTACCCATTTATTATTTTTGTTTTAAAGCCGAAAGCGGCAAATGTATAAATTGTTATCTCTGAAGCTAAGCCTCAATTGCTTTATTTTTTTACTAAAGGCTGCTCTACCAGTTTGTCTTTACCATAGATGAAATCCTTACGCAGATAATCTGACGGTACGATAGGTCCATCCAGGTAGATCGCCTCTTTAGGACAAGCTTCCTCGCACAACCCGCAGAAGATACAGCGGAGCATGTTGATCTCATAGACAGAAGCATATTTCTCTTCTCTGTACAATTCCTTTTCCTCAGGTTTGCGCTCAGCAGCAATCATGGTGATCGCCTCAGCAGGGCAAGACAATGCGCAAAGCCCGCAGGCAGTACAGCGTTCCCTGCCGTCTTCATCTCTTTTCAGGGAATGCATCCCTCTCCAGTTGATCGACATTTCACGCTGAACCTCCGGATATCTGATCGTCGCTTCCTTTTTGAAAAAGTGACTGATGGTAATAGACAGACCTTTGGTAAGTGCCGGCAAATAGATCCGCTCTGCAAATGTGAGCGGTTTTTGTATCAATACTTTCTTTTTACTGGTTAATGGTTCCATTCAACCTCCTTTTATATTCCGCAGAGCGGATAGTTAAAACTTTTCTACTATTGCAATCACGATCCCCGTTATGATTACATTTGCTATTGCCAGCGGCATCAGTACTTTCCAGCCCAGGTGCATCAGCTGATCATAACGGAAACGGGGGATCGTCCACCTTACCCACATAAAGAAAAATATGAAGGCAAATATCTTGGCAAACAATACGGCTGTACCGATCAGCGGCCCGATTACCGGACCAACATGCAGCAGCACCCAGTCCATACCCGGATAGTTATATCCCCCAAAGTACAGGGTAGACATCACTGCCGAAGACACAAACATGTTGATATACTCGGCAAACAGGTAAAAACCTAATTTCATTGAGGAGTATTCCGTATGGTAACCACCGATCAGCTCAGTTTCACACTCCGGTAAATCGAATGGCGCCCGGTTTGTCTCTGCGAAAGCACAAACAATAAACAGGATAAAACCCAGCGGCTGATACAATACGTTCCAGTGCCAGCCGTGTTGTCCTTCCACAATTTCTTTCAGGCTCAGGGTATTTGTTACCAGCAGTAAAGCAATGATAGAAAGCCCCATTGCCACCTCGTAACTAATGTTTTGAGAAGCCGCACGGATAGCGCTTAACAGCGAGTACTTGTTATTAGAAGCCCATCCACCGATCATCACGCCATACACACTCAGCGAAACAACACCGAAAATGTACAATACGCCTACATTAATGTCGGTAACCTGCAAAGGAATAACCCTGCCGCCCACAGTAATTGCACTTCCCCATGGAATAACCGCAGTACCAATACAAGCGGTAAGCATAGCCAGACCAGGGCCAACCATGAATAACCATTTATTAGAATGGGTAGGGATGATCTCTTCTTTCATGAACATTTTCAGCCCGTCAGCCAGCGGCTGGAACATTCCTGCCGGGCCTGCACGGTCAGGCCCAAGCCTGTCCTGTAAAAATGCAGCAACTTTTCTTTCCGCATATGTAGAATACATAGCGATCACTAAACTTATACCAAAAATGATAGCTACAAGTATAAATTTTTCTATTACAAATGTGATATCCATTAGAATTTAGCGGTTTTTTCCAATTCAACTTTGTTAGCTTTCTGTAAACGCAGGTTTTCCTGAATAACAGGTAATGGGATCATCGTTTCGTAGTGGTTTGATGAGATTACCGAAGCATCGCTGATATGCGTTGGGTGTTCAATCACCCAGTCATCAGTTTTCTTTCTATCGAAACGACAGGTATTACAAATGAATTCTTCTACTTCACCATAAATATCTTTTCTTGCAGTAACCCGTAGGACATCGGCTCCTTTATACCATAAAGTAACTTTACCACTGCAAGTCGGGCAGTCCCTGTGCGCATCAACCGGCTTGGTAAACCAAACCCTGTTTTTGAAACGGAATGTTTTATCTGTTAATGCACCAACCGGGCAAACGTCAATCACGTTTCCGGAGAAATCATTGTCAACCGCTGTCTGTATATAGGTAGAGATCTCAGAATGGTCTCCCCTGTTCAGGATACCGTGAACACGCTTATTGGTAATCTGATCGGCAGTGAACACACAACGGTAGCACAAAATGCACCTGTTCATATGCAGCTGGATCTTATCACCGATATCTATTCTCTCGAAAGTACGGCGTTCAAATTCATATCTTGTTTTCTGTAAACCGTGTTCATAACCGAGGTTCTGCAGGTCACATTCTCCCGCCTGGTCGCAAACCGGGCAATCCAGCGGGTGGTTGATCAGCAATATCTCTACTACTCCTGCGCGCGCTTCCATCACTTCAGGAGAAGTGATGTTCTGCACCTCCATACCGTCCATTACCGTAGTACGGCATGAAGCTACTAACTTAGGCATGGGTCTCGGGTCCTTTTCAGAACCTTTGCTCACTTTCACAATGCAGGTACGGCATTTTCCGCCGCTGCCTTCCAGCTTGGAATAATAGCACATTGCAGGAGGCACAATATCTCCCCCAATTTGCCTTGCAGCATTCAGGATCGTTGTTCCGGGCTCTACTTCAACAGTTATCCCGTCTATGGTTACCTTAACTTTTTCACTCATTGTTAAAGATCTCTCGTTAATTTTCTGTATTCACTTCTGCTTTGGCAATCGGTTCAGCATATTTTGCGATACCGTAATTTGTTTCCTGGCTTTTCAGGGGCTCCCTTACATGCCATTCAAACTCATCCCTGAAATGCCTGATCGCACTGGCAACAGGCCATGCAGCAGCATCCCCTAAAGGACAAATCGTATTTCCTTCTATCTTCCTTGAAACATCAACCAGCAGGTCGATATCGCTCATTTTTCCGTGACCGTGTTCCAATCTGTGCAATACTTTCTCCATCCATCCGGTTCCTTCACGGCAAGGCGAACACTGTCCGCAACTTTCATGGTGGTAAAAACGGGAAAAGTTCCAGGTATTCCTCACGATACACTGGTCTTCATCAAAAGCGATAAAACCACCTGAGCCCATCATGGTTCCTGTAGCAAATCCTCCTTCAGAAAGTGACTCGTAACTCATCAGTCTGGGATCTCCGTTTGCAAGTTTCAGCGTCAGGTTTGCCGGTAATACCGGTACTGAAGATCCTCCGGCTACAGTAGCCTTCAGTCTTTTTCCATTGGCAATACCGCCGCAATATTCGTCAGAGTAGATGAACTCCTCAACCGGCAGTCCCAGTTCAATTTCGTATACTCCCGGTCTGACCAGGTTACCCGAAGCCGAGATCAGTTTGGTACCTGTACTACGTCCGATACCAATTTTAGCATACTCATCACCGCTTTCATTGATGATCGGTACTACAGCTGCAATAGATTCTACATTGTTCACCACTGTTGGGCAGCCATATAATCCCGCAATAGCCGGAAAAGGCGGTTTAATCCTTGGATTACCTCTTTTTCCTTCAAGCGACTCTAAAAGGGCCGTTTCTTCACCGCAGATATATGCTCCGCCACCCGGCTGAACGTATAATTCCAGGTCGTAACCCGAGCCCAAAATATTTTTACCCAGGAACCCTGCCGCTTTTGCCTCAGCAATCGCTCTTTCGAGGATCCTGATCTGCGGCATCATTTCTCCGCGTACATAGATATAAGACGTTTTAGCACCTAAGGCATAACTTGCAACGACCATTCCCTCAATTAATGCATGCGGAATATGTGTCATCAGGTAACGGTCCTTAAATGTCCCGGGTTCTGATTCATCAGCATTGCAGACCAGATAGCGTGCAACGCCTTCCGGTTTTGCTAAAAAGCTCCATTTCATTCCCGTAGGAAATCCTGCCCCACCACGCCCGCGTAGTCCTGACTTTTTAACTTCCTCCACCACATCATCCGGGCTAAGGGTTTTCAAGGCCTTTTCTACAGCACGATAGCCGCCTTTCTGGCGGTAAACATCAAGTGTATTGATGCCTGGTACGTTTATATGTTCTAATAAGAGTTTACGTGCCATTATTTTTTGCGTAATTCTGCTATCAATGTATCTACCTTTTGCTCGTCAAGGTTTTCATAAAATGTGTATTCAGGGCCAATCTGCAGTACCGGGCCGAAACCACAGGCTGCCAGGCATTCTACCCCTCTCCAGCTAAATAAACCGTCTGCAGTAACTTCGCCCTCTTTCACACCAAGCGTCTGCTCAATATGATCCATCAGCTTCTCGGCACCTACCAGACAGCAGGGGCCTGTACGGCAAACTTCCAGCATATATTTACCCTGCGGCTTCAGGAAGTACATACTGTAAAAAGAGGCTACTTCATATACTTCGATAGGCTCAATTTTCAGGTATTCCGCAACTTTATCCATTGCGCGGGCACTTAACCAGCCCAGTTCGGCCTGTACTTCATGCAGTATAGGCAATAAGGCCGATTTCTGTTTTCCTTCAGGGTATCTATTGGAGATCTCGTCAAACTTTGTGGTCAAAGCTGGCGAAAACTCTACAGGTTGTTGTTCTTCTACTTTAAGCATCTAATTCTCCGGCAATAATATTCATACTACTCATGTTGATAATGGCATCAGATAACAGCATTCCTTCACTCATGTGTGCATACATAGAGTAGTTGATGAAACTTGGTCTTCTGAAATGCAAACGGTAAGGCGTTCTTCCGCCGTCATTGATCAGGTAGAACCCGAGTTCACCGTTTCCGCCTTCAACAGCATGATATACTTCAGCTTTTGGTGCATCGATCTCTCCCATTACAATCTTGAAATGGTAGATCAGTGCTTCCATATTGTTATATACTTCTTCTTTTGCGGGAAGATAGAAATCGGGAACATCTGCATGGAAAACACCTGCAGGTTCATGTTTCAATTTCTCCATTGCCTGTTCGATCAGGCTTACGCTCTGCCACATCTCTTCATTACGCACCAGATAACGGTCGTAAATATCTCCGCTGGTACCTACAGGAACTTCAAATTCGAAATCTTCATAGGAACAGTACGGCTCACTTACCCTCACGTCATAATCTACACCGGTAGCACGCAAAAGAGGGCCGCTCCAGCTATAGCTCAGGGCATCTTCAGGGGTAACACAGGCAACACCTGCAGTACGGTCTATAAAAATACGGTTACGGTTAAGCAAACTTTCAAATTCCCTTAATGCTACAGGGAACTCTTTCAGGAACTTATTGATCTTCGCGAAGGCGATATCATTGAAATCCCTTTCAAACCCGCCGATACGGCCGATATTGGTGGTCAGACGTGCACCGCATACTTCTTCATAGATCTCATAGATATGTTCTCTGAACTGAAAAAGATAAAGGAAGGTAGTAGTAGCACCGGTATCCTGTGCGATGATTGTATTACAGATGATGTGATCTGAGATACGTGCCAGTTCCATGATGATGATCCTCAGATAGTCAACACGTTTCGGCATTTTTATATTTAATAATTTTTCTACCGTCATGTGCCATCCCATGTTATTGATCGGCGATGAGCAGTAGTTTAACCTGTCTGTCAGCGGGGTGATCTGGTAAAAGGGTCTGTGCTCGGCTATTTTTTCAAAAGCACGGTGAATATATCCGATAGTAGATATACCACTTACTATACGTTCTCCATCCAGTTGGAGTACATTTTGAAAAACACCATGTGTAGCCGGGTGAGTAGGCCCTAAATTCAGGGTTACCAGCTCACTCTGAGGATCGTTGTCTGTATATACTGGTTGATTGTGATTCATATGTTCTTATCTACCAAAGTATTCGTCTTTTTTATCAACTCTGTTCGGATCTTCCAAAGGGTATTGTTTTAACATGGGATGCACAATCAGTTGATCCATATTCAATATTCTCCTCAGATCGGGGTGACCTTCGAATTTAACTCCGAAAAAGTCGTACGTTTCTCTTTCCATCCAGTTTGCACCGTTCCAGAGAACAGTAGCAGTAGGGATTGTTGGCGTATGTTCATGGATAAACACCTTAATCCTGATTCTGATTTTATCCACCATGTTGTGCAGGTGATAAACTACTGCAATATGATTGCTCTCGGGATAATGAACAGCCGTAATATCAGTAAGATAGTTAAAGCCAGCTCCTACGCTTTCCTTTAAAAAACCAAGCACCTCAATAATGACATCTTTGGTAGTTTGAACGGTAAGTAAACCATAAGGCTCATTTACACCACTTATCTTTTCACCGAACTTATCGCCCAGTAATTTTATCAGATCTTCATTGATTATCGCAGCCATTATTCTATTCCGTATGAAGCCAACATTTGTTTGTATTGGTCAGAATGCCTCCTTCTGCCGGACTCATTCCTGACAAGCTCCTGAATTTTACCAAAACCATCCAGGATCGCCTCAGGTCTCGGAGGACAGCCAGGAACATATACGTCAACCGGTATGATCTCATCAATTCCCTGCAGCACGGAGTAGGTATCGAATATACCTCCGCTTGACGCACAGGCACCAACAGCCATTACCCAGCGGGGTTCAGCCATCTGGAGATATACTTGCTTTAATACAGGGCTCATTTTTTTAGCGATGGTACCCATTACCATTAACAGATCTGCCTGGCGCGGAGAAAAGCTCAGTCGCTCTGATCCAAAACGGCCCAGGTCATAATGTGAACCCATGGTAGCCATAAATTCAATTCCACAGCAGGATGTTGCAAAGGGTAGTGGCCATAATGAATGGGAACGGGCAAGGCCGACAACCTTATCTAAAGATGTGGCGAAAAACCCAGATCCTTCAATGCCCGGAGGCGCGTCTACTATATTGATGTCACTCATATCATAAAACAAAAAAGGCTCATTCTAATACAGAATGAACCACAAATCTACAATATTTAGCAGCAAAAGGTATGACCGCTGTCGGATTTAGAAACGATCTAAATAGATTAGTTCCAATCCAGTGCTTTCTTTTTCAGGATGTAAATAAAGCCCAATAAAAGTGTTGCCATAAATATGAACATCTCAATCAGGCCGGACCATCCCAGATCTCTGAAATTTACTGCCCAAGGATACATAAAAATCACCTCCACGTCAAACAAAACGAAAAGGATGGCCACCAGAAAATACTTGATGGAAAACGGCTGGCGTGCATTACCCACCACTTTAACTCCGGCTTCAAAAGTACCCAGTTTGTCACTTGTCTTGCGCGCAGGACCTAAATAATGGGTAGCAATCAAGGTAACGACAACAAATCCCAAGGCCACAATGACCTGAAAAATAATTGGTAAAAAATCTGAAGGGAGACTTTGGGTTTCCATATAAAATTGAATTTGGATACAAAAGTAATAGAAAAAGGCAGGATATCAACCCTGCCTTTTCAAATTCTATTATTTATAATGTTTATTTCTTTTTAGCACCTGCTTTAGGAGCAGCTTTTGGTGCCGGTGCAGTCAGTTGTTTTAATCCGGCAGCTGCATTTGCATTTGCAGGATCAATAGCTAAAGCTTTGTTAAACATATCTGTTGCTTTTGCTTTATCTGTAGCCGCATAAGCATAACCTAAGTTGGTATAAGCCTCAAGGATGTTCCTTTTTTCCGCAGGCGCTGTAGCCAGTTCAGGTTTTTTAACCGTAACAAGGTCAATGTATTGCTCATAGAACGGAATCACTAAACCTTTAGGGTTAGCCTGATCATCCATGTAACGTGCTACACGACCTCTTGTAATATAGGCCAGTGTAAACTCAGGAGCAGTTCTGTTGATGAAGGCCAATGCAGAATCTGCTTCAACTAAGAGCTTTTTGTCCGGATTTTGTTTTGCCTGGTCAGCGATTGCATAGTTATAATAGTTCGCAGAACCTAAATAGTAATAGTTGGTCAATGAACCTTTACCATTTGGATTTAATTTGATCGCGTTTTTGTAAACATCAGCAGCCTGAGCGTACTTTTTGTTACCATATAACGCTTTACCTACATCTTCTAAAGCTTCTACGTTAGTGGAATCTTTTTCCACTGCTTTAGTAATGCTGATCAAGGCTAAACTGTCCTGATTGGCCAATAACTGTGCTTTACCTAAATAAAGGTAATCGGCAGCAATTAAACGGGATGTATCGGGATTTTTAGCAAAGAAATCAGTCAACAGTTTCAAACTCTCAGGGTTTTTGTTTTCAGCAGCTGAATAAGCCTGTAAACGCTGAATAACAAGAGCTTTCTGGTTGTTTGGGTATAGTTTGGCCAGGTCAGCAGTTTCAGTCTCTAATGTTTTGAAATCCTTAGCATAGTATAAGAACTGTGCATAACGTAATCTTGCATCAAAAGATTTATCAGTAAGATCCAGGTATTTTTTGTAGTTGGTGATTGCATCGGTTGATTTGGCTGCAAAGTTCGCAGGTTCAAAGTTAGCCCATTGCATATATAACTCAGCGATCTCACGGTAAGCCGGGCCATAGTTAGGATCAGCAGCAATCACTTCTTTTAACTGGCTTTCAGATTCAGGAAATGCCCTTGATTCTTTGTACATCCTTCCGATCTGAACTTTAGCCCTTAAAAGACCTTCGTTCATATTCAATGCACGTAAGTAGTTACTTAATGCTTCAGAGTTCTTTTTCTGAGCAGCATAGAAATCACCTAAAGCTACAAATGTTTCAGGGTCTTTATCAGCAGCATCTAACTCATCTGCTTTTTGCAGCATTGGTAAAGCAGCAGCGAAATCAGGCTTATCCTGATCAACGTAAGCTTTTCCAATGTACATATATGGAAGGTAATCTTTTTTAGATGCAGCTGCGAGTGCCTTATCAAAATCTGCCTTTGCACCTGTTGGGTTATTGGCTGCAAGTTCAGCTTTACCTAAACCAACATAGTTCAACGCATATTTAGGATCGGCAGTTATTCCTTTATTGAAAACTGCTTTTGCAGAATCAACATAATCATTTTGCAGATATACATCTCCTAAACTAAAATAGTTCTCTCCTTTACCGGCTTGTGAACTTACCAGTGATTTTAGCATTGACGTAGCTTTCGCATACTGTTCTGCATCAATCGCTTTCTTTGCGTCATTTAAATTTTGAGCAAAAGAGGCAGAACCCATCACTACTAAACCTAAACTTAAGGTTATTGCTTTCTTTGTCATTTTCATCTGTTCGTTGTTTGTTTTCAATATTTATTCAAGTTTTCCTCTTTGGTATTCTTATCAACGATAAAGCCTTGAACTACCTGTGCAGGCTTTACCGGTTCATCATTAGCCTTCATAAGCCGGCAGTAATATTAAATTATAAACTTTGCCAATCCGGGCTCAATATAATATTTAATTTTCACTCTTTATATTAATGTCTCTTGAGTTCATCGTATTTGGGCCGAGCCCGGATTTAAGAACAATAAGCTGGCCTCTCTGGCTCACTAACCAGTTGGCAAAACCCGTGCCTAAATCATTTTTTACTTCGGCCTTAATGATATAAATATTCCTTAGAAAAGGATAAACACCATTGATTAAATTCTTTTGGGTAGGTTTATAGAAATCATCGTCCCCCTTTTTTCCTTTTACATTACGAACGCCAAGTAATTTAACCTGGGAGGTAAAATCGAAACTATCCCTGTGCCCGTTGAGCAGCCAGTTCACACCCACTATTCCGATATAATTTTTATGTTCTGCAACGTATTTGATAACGTCATTATTGGTATTTAACGTATAAATTCCGGTTTTGGGAATCACATTTACCTGCGCAAGCTCCTTGAAATAACGGAGCGTACTTGAATTGGCATTATCAAAAACTAAATTTACCCCGCCTGGATTATTTCCTTTCATCATGGAAATCACTTCATCAGCCGTGATCGTAGAGTCAGGGTTATCATTTCCTGTAATCAGCGCGATGCCATCAATGGCAAATCTTGATGTAGATATCCGCACATCACGTTTGGTAAATGCTTTCTGTTCTTCAGGAGTCAATGTCCTGGATAAAATTGCAGCCCTTACGCTATCCTTCAGAAAGGCCGGCAGGATTTTATTTTCATTACCCTCGATCAGGTCAAATTTTGTATCAGGATAATCCACTCTGAATACGTCTATCTGATCTGCAAGAACTGAAGAAAAACTTTCGTCCACGATCAGCTTCACGGTTCCGGACGTACGCGTTTCTTCAACAGCCTCTTTTTTAGCTTTCGGTTTACATGCCACAAACAGAACTAAGGGGAGCAGAAAAAATAGCTTATTCATGTTAATTGTCTTTTTGGTTGATTAACCGAAAAAATCTTATCCCTGCATAGACGATCAGCAACACACCAAATAAAATGCGGTATGTTGGTTTGATATCAAAGGGAATGTCTTTCCAGAATATCAGGGCCACTCCGAGCACCAGATACATGGCGAACATCACTAGCCCTAAAATGAACAGAAACCGCTGTTGAGGCGATTTCTGTTTAAATGTATTGAAGTCGAACATTATATTACTAGTTAGATAATGTAAAGCTGATAGGGATGTTATATTTTACCCTAACCGGCTTACCATTCTGAATACCTGGGGTCCATTTCGGACTTGCCTTTAATACTCTGACAGCTTCTTCATCTGTACCACCACCTAATTTACGCTCTACTTTAATATCAGTCAGGCGGCCGTCTTTCTCTACTACGAAAGAACAGAATACTTTACCCTGGATATTGTTTTCCTGCGCCATAGGAGGATATCTTATTGCTTTACCTAAGTAAGCATAAAATTTATCCATACCTCCAGGGAAGCCTGGCTGGGTTTCGATACTCACAAAGTCATAAACTTTAGTATCTTCTACAACCGCAGCTTGTTTAGGGCCTTCTCCAACCGGACCAACTACAACGATGTCCGCACCAGGATCACCTTCGATAGTTTTTTGTCCAGGGTCAGCGGCTTTCAACTGTTCAACCTGTGGCGGATCTTCATCACGTACCTCATTATCCGGTTTTACAATCGGAGGAGGGAACTTAATCTGATCCGTTTTTGGTGGCGGTGGCTCAACCGGTGGCGGCGGAGGTGTTTTAGGATCCACGGGTGGAGGTGGAGCCATGACAACTTCAGTTTGTTTCACTATTTCCTCTTCTGGCATCTGTCCTTTGATCAAATCAATAATCTTAGGAAGGATAAAAAGAAATATGAATACTGCCGATGCCAAAAATAATGCCTTGGTCGTATTTGTTCCGTTATTCTTGCGCAGCTCATAAGCTCCGTAAGATTTGTTCTTTTTAGCGAATACAACATCAAGCCATTCCTTGTCAAATAAATCTATTTTAGAACCGAACATTGCTTGTTATTTAAAATGTTAATAATAGTATTATAAAATTCCCTGTTGTTTCATGAAAGTTTTTTCATTATCAAGGATATTCTCATCATCAATCGCAGGAGCAGTTTTAATGCCTGTGATCAATAATTCATCCATGATATCAACAAAGTTTTTATAATTCGCACCAGAGGTAGGTTTGATCACCATTACGATGTCTTTACCAGTGGATTCTTTTACTTTCTTTTTGTTGTCCAGGATAGTCTGCCTGATCTGACTGAAGTTCTGAATCTCAGGTGCCGTCTTACCAGCTTCTCCCATGTACCATGCAACTTTATTATTTTTACCTAATAAAATAGTCATCGTCTGAGAGGCCCTTAATTCAAGCTTCTGTTCATTCTTCTCGTCCTTATCCGGCTTGGCAATATCCATCGCCTGTGGTTTACTCAGGGTGGTGGTCAACATAAAGAAGGTAATCAGCAGGAAGGCCAAATCAACCATTGCGGTTAAATCTACTTTCGTAGAAGCTTTCTTACTCCTGACCTTTCCTCCTCCTTTTTTGCCACTCCCGCTGGAGGTATCTAATTCTGCCATGTTAGTATTAGTTAGTTACCGCCTTCAGCAGTAGTGATTAAACTAAATTTATTAATTTTTTGTTTCTGAAGAATATCAACGATCTTTTTAACCGCAGGATAATCTTCACCAGCATCACCTTTGATACTTACGCGCATTCCTTCAGAGTGCAGCTCAGCAACGGATTTACGTGCATTCAGGATCCAGAGAGAAAGCTGATTGTCCACTGAATCTGCAGGGATACCAGTTTCAATACCGGATTTTTTTCTTTCACCGGCATCCATAGCGATAAACTTTTTCAGGTTCTGCATTGGAACACCAAAAGATGCTACTACGGCAAAACGTTTTCTCTCTTCCGGTGTAAAACTGATCTTGTACTGTTCTCCCATTTTGTCCAGAGTTGCTGCCCTGATGTCAGGACCTGCAGTCTCAAAAAACACTTTACCGCTTCCTATTGTCAAAATAGCGATGTCCTTCTCAGGAACTTTAAGCTTATAGGTGGAGGATGGAACTTTCACATCCAGGGGATCCGGTTGTTTTGCAGTTGCTGATAAAATGAAGTAAGTAAGTAACAGGAAAGACACGTCGCACATGGCAGTCATATCAATCGAGGTACTTTTTCTTGCAACTTTTGCTCTTGCCATAATTTTAAAATTACTTATGTTTTATATAATGATGTTTATTCTTCCGGTTTTCCATAAAGCCGGTAAAAAAAATAACATTATTTTCTATTTATGCGTAGAAGCATAAGTTTGGATGATGCTAAAACCAGCTTCATCAATTGCATAAGTTAATTTATCAATTTTTGAAGTCAGGATGTTATACATGATAATCGCTGTAGTTGAAGTACCGATACCAGTTGCTGTATTGATCAGGGCCTCAGAGATACCAGTTGCCAACGCTGCTGAATCCGGAGAACCAGCTGCACCTAAACCACCGAAAGCTTTAATCATACCTGTTACTGTTCCTAATAGTCCCATCAAAGTACCTACTGATACTAAAGTTGCGATTACAGTTAAGTTTTGCTCTAACATTGGCATTTCCAAAGTAGTAGCTTCTTCGATATCTTTCTGGATAGCTAAACATTTCTGGTCAGTGTCCATGTTAGCTTCAACTTCCATTTCACGGTATTTTTTCAGACCAGATTTGATTACGTTAGCTACCGAACCTTTTTGTTTATCGCATTCTGCGATAGCAGCTTCGATATTATTTGAATTTAAAAGTGCTTGTACTTTTTTAACAAAAGCATCCAGACCTGATGTACCTGTTGCTTTTCCGATAACGATAAAACGTTCCACTGAGAATACGATTACCATCAAAAGCATACCCATTAAGATTGGAACGATAACCCCACCTTTGTAAGCCATACCAGCATAATTACCAGTTTTAGGAAGATTTTCAACGTTATTATCGATGAAGTTGTTTGCGTCTCCCAGGACAAATTTGTAAAGGAGGATTCCGATAATAATACAAATAGGGATAGTTAATGTAGCGAATAGATTTGAAGCTGATGAAGAGCCTTCTTGTTTAACTGTTGTTGGTTTTGGTGCGTTTGCCATTTTTTTTTAGTTTTTGAGTTTTTAGTACTTTGTTTTTTTAAATTTTTTAAATTTAGATTTATTATTCCGTAATACACACAACGACGAACAGAATCAAATGTTGTAATAACAAATTTATAACTTTGATTTAAATTCCAAATTAAATTATTGTTATCAGCCAAAATAGATTATTTGCAACTAAATTCTCTTTGCAGTAGTGTATATTAAAAAAGATTGCCTCGTTTGGGAGACAATCTTTCACAATGAAAACTAAAAAAAAATTGAAATGCAAATTTTTCCCTAAAAAAAATGATTTAAAACGTGTTTTCCACAACTTTCGGGATTGATTCCCACATTTCCCCAGTAATGAACTCCCCAAACTGTCCGAAATTTTCAATAAACGCTTTAGCAAGTTCATTTGTTTTCAGATCATATTTATTTTTATCTGCCCAGGTATTTCGGGGATTTAAAATTTCTGACGGCACATCCGGACAGGCTTTCGGCATCAGCAATCCGAAAACAGGATGTTCCGTAAATTTTACGGATTCCATTTTGCCTTCCAGCACTGCCGCGATCAATGCCCTCGTATGGCTCAGTTTCATCCGCTGCCCTTCTCCGTAAGCACCGCCGCTCCAGCCGGTATTCACCAGCCAGACGTTTACCTGGTGACGCTCCATCTTCTCTCCCAGCAGCGCCGCATATTTTGCCGGATGCAGCGGAAGGAAGGCTTTACCAAAACAGGCCGAGAACGTTACCTGAGGCTCTGTAACCCCCGCCTCCGTGCCAGCTACCTTAGCCGTATAACCGGATATAAAATGGAACATGGCCTGCCCCCTTGTTAATTTTGACAGCGGAGGCAAAACGCCAAATGCATCGGCTGTAAGGAAAAATATATTTTTTGGTACTGCTGCTATGGAAGGAACCACAGCGTTGCTGATATAATCTATCGGATAGGCTACCCGTGTATTTTCTGTCTTTTCAATATTTGAATAATCTACAGTGCGCGTACCCGGGAAATAATTGATATTCTCCAGTAATGACCCGAATTTAACCGCGCCATAGATCTCAGGCTCTCTTTCAGGAGTAAGGTCAACACATTTTGCGTAACAGCCTCCTTCAAAATTGAAAACGGTATCCTGGCCCCATCCATGTTCGTCATCCCCGATCAGGCTTCTCTCAGGATCTGCAGATAAGGTTGTTTTCCCCGTGCCGGACAAGCCAAAGAAGATCGCTGTGTCACCCGCTTTCCCCACATTGGCCGAACAGTGCATAGATAAGGTCTGGTGTTGCTGAGGAAGGATAAAATTGAGCACAGAGAATATGCCTTTTTTGATTTCACCCGTATAACCTGTTCCCCCTATCAGTATGATCTTTCTTGAAAAATTCAGAATGGAAAAATTTGCCTGTCTTGTTCCGTCAACAGCAGGATCTGCCTGGAAATCTGGCGCCGCAATGATAGTCCATTCCGGATGCCCGACCACCTCATCTTCTTCCGGCCTTAAGAACAGATGATTGGCAAAGAGATTCTGATAGGCAGTTTCCGTGATGACCCTCAACCCGATCCGGTAGTTTTCATCTGCACAGGCACTGGCGTCCCTGACGTAAAATTTATTCTTATTCAGGTGTAAACAGACCTTCCTGAGCAGGACGTCAAAATCTGCAGGACTGAAGCGAATGTTCACATCGCCCCACCACACGGTGTCACGCGTAATATCATCCATCACAATAAACCTGTCTTTGGGAGAGCGCCCGGTAAATTTCCCGGTATCTATTGCTAAAGCCCCTGCAGATGTAAGAGTGCCCTCTCCGTTTTTGATAGCTTCTTCTATCAGTTGAGCTACACTCAGCTGATACAATGCATGCTCAGTACCCAGATCCAGCCATGAAAGGTCCGGCACGGGCATTAAAACTTTGTTCATAACAAGAATATTTGGTATGGCAAAGCTAAGGAGATATTTATTGAAAAATTATCATTTCAAATGAAAATTTTTAATATTGTAGCATTTACACTAACAATCAAACATCTGTTAATCAGAGTATTAAACCTAAATTTAACCGCCTGATTTTTTTACTTTAAATCCCTCTTTTTGTAAAATCAGAACTACTTTATCCCTGAAATCTCCCTGTATAATGATCTCACCATCCTTTGCTGCGCCCCCTACTCCACATTTGGTCTTCAGCATTTTGGATAAGGTTTCCAGTCCGGCGGTATTACCGCGATATCCGGTGATCAGCGTTACCGCTTTTCCGCCCCTGTTCTTCCGGTCCAGCATTACTCTCAGGTCCTGCTGGTTATTGGCGATGCTCTCCTCAGTGGCTTCCTGTTCGTTTTCATAGTTAAATGAGGGATCGGTAGAATACATGATCCCGCCAAGATCGCTCAGTGACTTTTTCTTAGGATTACTCATTTCTTATATTTTTATATGGTCATACCGGCTTCAGCAGGTACAATTACATTTAATGATAACGGTGAGACAGATACTGCAATATCACGTCCCATAAAAAAAGGCTCCCCATCAATATGTATCGCCGCATCTTCCACTCTGGTGATACGGATATCCTTCCCCCGGATGATCTCTACCATATCCGACTCGTCTGTACTTGCATTTAACATATGATAGGCCAGCAAGGGGATCTTATACAAAGGAAAGGATTTAATAATGCAGACATCGAGCAGGCCATCCGTTACCGAAGCCCTGGGCGAAACATGCGCATTATTTCCATATTGTGAAGAATTGGCTACGCTGACCACAAAGGCCTTACGCGTGTAACCCTTTCCGTCTATCAGCAGATGATAGGTTTCTGGTTTATAGTTAATCATTTCCTTGAAGCCAAGTTTAAGATAGCCTGACAACCCTCTTTTCTTGTTGCCTACAAAAACGGAACTGATATGCGCATCAAATCCCATTCCTGCCATATTAAAGAAAAACTTATCATTGAAAGTACCCGTATCGATCTTTGCTACATTCAGGCCGTTGATGACCTGAATTGATTTAGCGGTGTTCATTGGTATCTTTAGAAATCTTGCCAGCCCGTTTCCTGATCCGAAAGGAATGATCCCCAGGATCTTTTGCTGCTGCATGACCTTTGTTGCAATCTCATTGATCGTACCATCGCCACCTACAGCCACAATCACATCAAAGTTCTTGTTTGCAGCTTCTTCTGCTATTTCAGCAGCATGTCCCACATATTCTGTAAAACTATAATTCGGGTTAAACTTGGAACGGTCCAGGTTTGCATCAATTATAGCAGGTATCTTTAGTTTATCCTTACCACCGGATATAGGATTGATAATAAATAGAATGTTCGACTTTGCCAAAGGGTATGAATTAATTCGAGTACAAAATAATTGATATTTTTTGACTAATTTGAATATATATAGTAATTTCGCATCCCTAAGGTGGACTGATTTGCGATGTTATGGAGTACATAACTGGATTGCAACCACGTAAAAAAAAGTGCTAACCATTCTACACTTCCTTTTACTGCCTGTTTTTCAGGGTCATTATCCATTTTATATAATTGTTGATCATAAAATTAATTATTTAAAATGTCATATTTATTTACATCAGAATCTGTTTCAGAGGGTCATCCAGATAAAGTAGCAGATCAAATTTCAGATGCACTAATTGATAATTTTTTAGCATTTGACCCGGAATCAAAGGTTGCCTGTGAAACACTGGTAACAACCGGACAGGTTTTTCTGGCCGGCGAAGTAAAATCAAAAGCATATCTAGATGTACAAAAGATCGCCAGGGAAGTAATCAGTAAAATTGGTTATACCAAAGGTGAATACATGTTCGACAGCAATTCATGCAGTGTATTATCTGCAATACATGAACAATCTCCTGATATCAATCAGGGTGTTGACAAAGCGGACAAAACAACCCAGGGCGCAGGTGACCAGGGAATGATGTTCGGATACGCAACAAGGGAAACTGAGAATTACATGCCACTGGCGCTTGATCTTGCACATAAGATTCTGATCGAACTGGCAGCAATACGCCGTGAGAACACCGAAATTAAATATTTGCGCCCTGATGCCAAATCTCAGGTAACGCTGGAATACAATGATAACAACGAACCTGTAAGGATTGATTCTATCGTTGTTTCTACGCAGCATGATGATTTCGACGAAGAGCAGACTATGCTGAAGAAAATTAAGGAAGATATCATCAA
The DNA here is from genome assembly GCF_900107535.1 of Pedobacter hartonius. GTDB lineage: Bacteria > Bacteroidota > Bacteroidia > Sphingobacteriales > Sphingobacteriaceae > Pedobacter > Pedobacter hartonius. Next base: position 234,633 of record NZ_FNRA01000008.1, read on the forward strand.
CATCCTTATTCCACGTGTATCCAGCCAATATCCGCAATTCGCGCATTTGTTTAACAAAGACATCAAATACCATATCAACCCTACAGGTAAATTCGTGATCGGTGGCCCGCATGGTGATACCGGTTTAACCGGAAGAAAGATCATTGTTGACACCTACGGTGGCAAAGGTGCCCATGGTGGTGGTGCATTCTCCGGAAAAGACCCTTCAAAGGTTGACCGTTCCGCAGCCTATGCCACAAGGCACATCGCTAAAAACCTTGTTGCAGCCGGTGTGGCTGACGAGGTTCTGGTTCAGGTTTCCTATGCTATCGGCGTTGCCCAGCCAATGGGTATCTACGTAAACACTTACGGAACCGCAAAAGTTAAGGACGCTGAAGGTAAAATCCTTACTGATGGCGCAATTGCCAAAGAGGTGGAAAAAATCTTTGACATGACCCCTTATGGCATCGAGACCCGTCTGAAATTACGTAATCCTATTTATTCAGAAACCGCAGCTTACGGGCACTTTGGCAAAAAGAATGAGGTGGTAACTAAGGTATTTAAAGCCTCTAACGGTGAAGAATTATCCGTTGAGGTGGAATTGTTCACTTGGGAAAAGTTAGACCATGTAGACGCTGTTAAAGCGGCATTTTCATTATAAGATATACAGACTGAATATCTTCTGTTGGAAGGGATGGCTCATATTGCTGTCCCTTTTTTTATTTTGTTCGTGTATTGCTTTCCATAACTCCGACGTTGAGACATGGTTGGATTATCCCTGTAGGGCGGTTCTAATACCCTTTTCCTATTCCCTCCGTCAACCCTACAGAAAAAATAGTTTACCACAAAACGATATACGAACAATACCTGATAAAAATCACAGGGAGAAACTGTTCCTTATTTTTAAAAAGCGGTTTTAATTTTGTAGTATTAGGTACAAACCAGGAACAATGCGCAAATTCATATTCATACTTTTTATAGGGCTTCAGCTTGGCGGAGTCTCTGCCCAGCAGATAAAAACCCCGGACCAGCTTTACGGGCAGCTATTTATTGATGTCCAGATGCAGGACGCACTGAAGGACGGCAAAACCTTTGTGGACTGCGTTCCCAAAAGAAATCCAAAATTAATTGTTCAGGATTACCTTCGTTTGAAAAAAAACAAAAAGGCATTTAACCTCAAAACCTTTGTTGCGCAGAACTTCATTGTCCCGGATACGAATGCTGCTGCAGTAATCACGTCGAACAAGCCTATCATTACACATGTAAATGACCTCTGGACGGCATTGGAACGTGTGCCGTCAGACAAAACTGCAAACAGCAGCCTGCTCAGCCTGCCCTATCCTTATATCGTTCCCGGGGGCCGGTTCAGAGAAATCTATTATTGGGATAGCTATTTCACCATGCTTGGACTGCAGGCTTCCGGCAAAAATGAAACCATAGAGAATATGATCAGGAACTTCGCCTACCTGATTAACCAGTACGGGCACATTCCTAATGGGAACAGAAACTATTACCTGAGCAGGTCACAGCCTCCGTTTTTTTCGCTGATGGTAGACTTACTTGCGCAAATCAAAAACAAAGAGGTATACCTGACTTACCTGCCTGCGCTTGAAAAGGAGTACGCTTACTGGATGGACCAATCCGCAGCAACCAAACATGTGGTCAGGATGCCCGACGGCAGCTTGCTGAACCGGTATTACGACCAGCTCAATACGCCAAGGCAGGAATCATACAAAGAAGATGTCATAGCGGCGCGGCAGCTGGGAATCAAAAACCCTGAGATTTACCGTGATATCCGCTCTGCAGCCGAAAGCGGCTGGGACTTTAGCAGCAGATGGTTTTCTGACGGAACACAATTAAAAACTATACAAACCACCCAGATCATACCTGTAGATCTCAACTGCCTTTTATACCACCTGGAAAACACTCTTCAGAAATGTTACGCGAATAAACATGATACCGTAAAAGAGAAGCTCTACAAGAGCCTTGCAGAAAAGCGGAGACAAAGTATCCGGAAGTATTTTTGGTCGGCCTCAGACCAATGGTATACCGATTATAACAGCAAAACCAAACGCCCGTCACCTGTTCTCAGCCTGGCCGGCATGTTCCCATTGTTTTTCAAACTGGCGGATCAGCAGCAGGCAGAGCTGGCAAAAACTGTGCTTGAACAAAAATTTCTGAGGGCCGGAGGCCTGACTACTACCCTGCATAACACCCATCAGCAGTGGGACGCACCGAACGGATGGGCTCCATTACAATGGGTCTCTGTCACTGGCCTCGAAAACTATGGCTATCATGATCTGGGAAAGACGATTGCTACGCGCTGGGTAAACTTAAATACAAAGGTATACCATAATACAGGGAAGCTTATGGAGAAGTACAATGTGGTTGATATCCATCTGCTGGCCGGAGGAGGGGAATATGCTTCTCAGGATGGATTTGGCTGGACAAACGGGGTACTGCTTGGTCTGATAAAGAAATATAATTTACCGCAGTAAAAAACGAAACCATTTACCCATGGTATTGTTTATAGTAAAAACAATCTTTATATGGAACAGCCAATAGAAATGACTACCCTTAGCCAGATTCTGGAAAAACTAAGACAAAAAGGTTTAGACAACGAAATAAAGATGACCGACCATGGAAAAATGCAAGGCACAGGTCTCAATAAAATATATAATCCTGAAGATCTGACTATCATAAAAACATACCGCTTTGAAGGGGATTCAGATCCTGCCGACAATGCTGTACTTTATCTGCTTGAAGATAAGGATGGCCAGATCGGATATATTATGGATGCCTATGGCATGTATACCTCCCAGGAAAATACCGGCTTCGACGACTTTCTAAAGAAAATACCTACTGCAGACAGAGATTTGCAGGAACTTTTTAAATAACAGCGAAAATTGTCAGATTTTTGAACGTCCGGTTGGCCTTATGCTAACCGGATTTTTTGTTTATGTACCCTCCGGGTGCCTTTTGTGTTTAAACCCATTCAGCCACATATCCTATGTATTTAACGCTGATGAGCTGAAGGTCTTCCATATTTAATAAAAATGACATTTTGACAAATTAACATTCCATTTTGATACTGCTGCCAGCCCATCAGAAATCCTTAGTAAATTTATTAACCGACGGAAGCGTTTACCTCCGCCGATATACCAAATATAAATTTAAAATGAAGGACCATGATGAAAAAAATGATCGTGCTGATGTTTCTTATGACATCACTTCTCTGTAAAAGCCAACCACGTTTAAATGTGACCTGGAGTGAACGGCTGATGATATCCAGATCTACAGCTACATTACAGGTTGTAGGAAACCCAATGTTGCGCCCTCAGGCTCCGATGCGTCAGGGATCATTAAATGCACTACGGGCCCTGGGCGCCGATTATGTGCGTTATGTGCCCTGGTTTCCTTATCCAAAACTGGCTGTGGCAGAACTTGAGCCACCAACCTCGACCTCAACATCATGGGATTTCACCTTGATTGATCCGATGACTTCCGATTTTTTTGAATACACAAAAGGCCATTCAATTATTTTCAACTTTAGCACGATACCCCAATGGATGTTTAAAACACCCGAAAAAGTACAGTATCCGGCAGACCCGAACCAGGTTGCCTGGGGTTACGCCGGGGGGCGTGAACTGCGGGACACCACCATGAAGGAGTTGACGGACTATTACGTAAGGTTGATCAGCTGGTACACCAAAGGCGGCTTTGTTGATGAGCTGGGAAAATTTCACAAGTCCGGCCATAATTATAAAATACCCTATTTAGAAATATTAAATGAGCCGGACCTCGAGCACAGCATGTCGGTACAAATGTATACCCGGATATACGATGCCATGGTTACAGCCCTCAGGCCCATATTGCCCGGTACACAGTTCATGGGTCTTGCCATAGCTTACACAGGTGGTAAAGCCGGCTGGTTCGAGTATTTTTTGAATCCGGCCAATCACAAATCAGGTATACCTTTAGACTGGATCAGCTATCATTGCTACGCGAATGCGAACAGCCAGCAAAAATTTGATGCTTATGAATATTCCGTCTTCGATAAAGCAGAGAGTTTCATCAACACTGTTGGTTATATTGAAAATATCCGAAAACGTGTTGCCCCTGCCACACGTACAGATATTAACGAACTGGGTACTTTTGTAAGCGAAGAAATGCGAAATCAACCCATCCCAACTACTTACTGGAACCTCTCGGCCAGTGTATATGCATATTTCTTTATCGAACTTACAAAGTTAGGGATTGATGTTATAGGAGAATCGCAGTTGGTCGGATTTCCAACACAATTCCCGGATGTATCATTAATCAATTACCAGACGAATCAGCCGAATGCACGCTATTGGGTCTTGAAATTAATAAAAGACAACCTCCCTCCCGGCACTGAATTAGTGAAAACCGATATTGATGCCAATACTGGTGATGATATCCTGGCGCAGGCATTTATAGACCGGGGGGTTAAAAAATTGCTGATCCTTAACAAACGAAATAAGCCGGTTAATATGAAGCTATCAGCCGAATGCAATGGTGCGGTTATATACAGGATTGACAGTGTATCAGCTGATCGCGAAGCAACAAAGTCTCTTGTGAGTAATGAGATCACCGAACTGAACCCTTTCGCAGTAAACCTGATTGTATTGCCGAAAAACCCTCCGATGATTTCGAATTAGGGCCTTTAAAGTAGAAACATTGTACGGCATAATTACTTCCGGTTTTAGAATTTTTCAATTAAAAAATTAAAATTAACCCTGGTGTACTTATTTGCTCTGCATGGTTATGCCCTGCATCGTTGGTGCTTTTTTATCTGCCATCTGGCAAATTAAGACATGGACAAGATTAATTAATTCAACAAAAGATGTTTTACATAAAAACATAGACCATAATATCATTAATAATATTTCGTTTTTTAATTGAAAAATATTACCGTATACCTCGATAAATTAAAAAACTATAATCATTATGTCAGTTAAAAAGTTCCAAATCCAAATCTCCGATCAGGTAGTAGACGACTTAAAATCGAGGCTTGGTAATTCGCGATGGCCAAATGAAATCATAGACTCCGGCTGGGAACGGGGCACTAATAAAGATTACTTAAAATCCCTTGTCTCCTACTGGCAGCATAATTATGACTGGCGTGCCCAGGAAAATGATTTAAATCAATATCCCCAGTTTACATGTATGGTGGATGACATCGATATACACTTTGTGCACGTTAGGGGAAAAGGGCCAAATCCAATACCAGTTATTCTTACGCACGGATGGCCAGATAGTTTTATTCGGTATAAGAAGATTATTCCTTTGCTCACAGACCCTGCAAGCTTTGGTGGCGATCCCAATGATTCTTTCGATGTAATTATTCCGTCACTGCCAGGATTTGGATTTTCTTCAGCTCCCGAAAGCAGTGGATATAATAACTCAAAGATCGCAGACTTATGGGCAAAGTTAATGACTGAGAAACTTGGTTACGCTAAATTTGCAGCAGCCGGAGGTGATGTTGGTTCTGGTGTAACGAGGTATCTGGCATCAAATTACCATGAACTTCTGATTGGAATCCATCTGACAGATGTCGGTGAGCTTTTAATCGCTTCCAATGAAACTAATCTTTCTCCCGAAGAATTGGAATATAAAACGGCTGCGTGGCAATGGGTGGGTCTGGAAGGTGGATATGTGGCCATTCAATCCACAAAGCCGCAGACATTAGGATATGGGCTTTCTGATTCACCAGTTGGATTAGCAGCCTGGATCATAGAGAAATTTCGTTCATGGAGTGGGGATAACGGAAATTTCGAAGAAAAATTTAGTATGGATGAGTTATTAACCAATATAATGATCTATTGGGTTACAAATACTATTGGCTCTTCTACGCAACTCTACTATGAGAACTCGCATGGTTTACCACCAATGAATCAGATAAAAGTCCCAATCGCTGTCGCGCTTTTTCCCCAGGACATTCTGGTACCTGAAAAAAGCTGGGTTGAAAGGTATTTGAATATATCTCGTTGGAGTGTGATGGCTCGCGGAGGGCATTTTACGGCCATGGAAGAACCAAAGTTATTTGCTGATGATATCAGCGTATTCTTTAAGACATTGAGAGCGAGTTAGTTTTTTAACCATTGTTATGGGCATGTAATAATTTGCATACCCATAACAACAAGCTCTTCATGCACTCATCTCCGTTAAAATGAGAAGTAGAATATTGAATATTTCAGGAAAATCCGTGCATTGAAAAAGCCTTTAATCAAAGAACTAAAGGTTTTTTATGTTTTACAACTAGTTATGCGGAACGGACGGGACTGGAATAAGATTATTTTATTTTAGAGTTAAGCCACTTGCTTCTAAATTTTTTCTGACTGGGGGTAAGCTGCTTACCTTCCGTTTCATAAGTCACAATTTTAAGTTCTGGATCTTCTGATAATTTAACATTGGCAACATAATTCCCGGTTCGGTTTGTAAATGTTATCGAAATTGATTCACCAGGTTTTCTATTTTTAATTATGCTGACAAAATCTGAAAGCTTTTCAATGGAATTGTTATCAGCTTTTAAGATAACATCTCCCGCATCTATTCCAGCTTCATATAAAGGCGTACCGATTGTCGTAGATGTGAGCAGGGCTAACCCTTTTACATTGGGATTTTCAGTAAATCCAGTAGCGAGGCCTATAGGCTTTGATGGTATAGATCCTAACCACGCTTGTCCAGGATTGGCTTTAACTAAAGATAAGCCAACTTCAGCAAGCAGGCTACGATAATCATTTTTCTCTATACCATTAATGTATTTTGAAAAAAAGTCTATCGCGAAATCCTGGCTGCCTGTTACTTTTGCAAGGGCATCCTGGAGATTAGTAACAGTGTATGGTTTTTCGGTTTTACCATAGCTAAGCCATATCCCCCGCATATAGTCGTCAAGAGAAAGGTTAAATTGTTTTCTGAGTCTTAAATCCAGCGCCAGAGCTGTTGCTTCCCCATACAGATAGTAATCGGTAAACATGTTATCCCTGTTAGTCGGATCCATAAAATTGCCGTCATCAGCATAAACCGCATATCGGCTCATTTGTAATTGGCTGTATTTTAATGCTGCAGGCATATTCAAAACTGAATTTACAGATTCAGAAACGGCAATATTAAATTCATCAACTGATTTGCAACCTGACCTTACTAAAATAAGATTACCGTAATACTCTGTAAATCCCTCAGCAAACCACAGTTCATTACTCATATTAGCGTGTTCAAAGTCGAACGGTTCCAAACTCTTCGGACGAATCCGTTCAACATTCCAACTATGAAAAAACTCATGTGCAAACGATATCATCATCCCTGGTTCATTACCCGCTATTTTGGACAAGTTTCTCACAATTATGGCAGAATTGCGATGTTCCATTCCATCGCGACGATTAGTAGGGTAGTTATCGTTTATGAATGTATAATTTCCAAAATCATAAGCCGGTAATTCTCCGAATACAGCCTTTGCTTCCAATACAACTTTCTTAAGCATTCCGGCAAAATGATCAACCGTTACCTGGTTATCATCGCTATGCACTTTCAGATAAAACTCTTCGATTTTGCCATCGCTGTTTTTAACTTGCCACTTAGCCTCCTTTTGTGCGGCCAGCTCGGTTGGGCTGTCCATGAAATACTGCAGGTTACGAGCACTATAAACGCCTGAGGTTTCAGCATGCATCTGAGTGCTCACTGTCCAACCATACTTAACAATGTCTTTATATTCAACGATTATCGGCCGGTCGTCTTCTCCTTCCACCCACATAAAGGAGGCCGGCATGTTTAAATGTACATGACTGGGGTCTATACTTAGATAAGAACCATCTGTAAGGTTGCCGAAAAGGGTATATTGTATTTTGACGATGTTTTGATGTTTGGAGATTTCATATACTTCGCCTTCGAATTGCCGAATCGGAGCAATACTACCATCAGCATTAAATGCTTTTACATTGTAGATATTTTTACCAAATTCCTGTGTACTATAACGGCCCCTCGATGAGCGGCTCATCCTTACGCGCAAAACGCCTGTTCCGGCTTGTGGTATAGTCATCATGATTTCAGCTTCATGATGGACTAAATTAGGAAAAGATACCGTGTAATGAATCGATTCTATATTACTTTTTGCAGAACATATGGCGCAGGAAAGCAACATGGCTGCAATTAAGTGTGGGCATTTCATAAATCATATTATATTAAGTTAAAATTGACCTCCCCAATTTTAAGACACACTAAACTCAAAAATTAGGCCGTTGATTGGCTTTTTTCCCACATCTACTGAGGCGTTAATCCTCCAAGGAACTACGTGGTCTGAAGGTATTATATTTTGTCCCATGCTTCAGCTTTTTCTATTGCATCTTACATTGACAAGAACAATCGGTGTTTATGCATTCATCGAGGAACCTTCCAGTAAAAACGCAATATATGCATTATCTGTGGGTTTTCCTGGACGGGAGAAATCAAATATGAATTGATTTTCATATACCCATTTATCCAATGCTTTGGAGACGGCATACTTCCTATACAAAACTCCCGTTTCTGCCCGTTGCAGTGCAAATGAAATCTGCGCCTCTGTAAACTCACTTTTTCTAAGTTTCCGCAAATTAAATAATTGTCAGAATTTTTTCGACTTTTTAGCAGTCTGTTTTTTTTAGGGAGAGGCCAATTAAATAAAGTGATAAAAGCTGTTTGATTTAAAATTGATCCAGAAAAATTGAATATTTCGGAGAGGTCGTAAATCAAAAAGCCCTTAATCGTGTGATTAAAGGCTTTTTGAATGTTTTACTACCTAACTTGCGGACCGGACGGGTCTTTATGAAAGTAGGCTAACAGCCTTTAAATGACGTTTTATTAAGCTTTTTCAGTTAGTGACTCATGAATTACTCACTAATTTCATAGTACAATATAGCTGCAATGCTATGATACTAATATAAGTATAATTTGATACATAATAGCGATTATAATCTTGCCAGCAATGGTGACGTCCATTCAGGATAGTCCTTTATTTCAAGATGTAGCTGAACTTCCACAATATACAATATTTCACTTGGAATGGTAAGCTCGGCAATATCAGAAATTGCATTATCATACAAAGTAACGGGATCGAATTCATGAAAGTGTTTATAGAGATTTTTGAAACCATGTTCATAATTATAGCGTATGGAAGGTTCAGTCATTTTATGGCTTCCTAGCCTAACCCTCTGCTCAACGTGCTGGATTGGATTCCTCAATTGAATTGAGACCAATAAAAATAAGATGTATCTCATATCCTGCATTGCGGAACTCGTTTGCGGTTTCTATTGGATTGGAGGCACTAAAGTTTGTCTCAAATGCGTAGCTTTTCCGCTCAGCAATGGCTTTTAACTTCTCTATTTTGAAAACCTGTTCGTTGACCGCATTCGACAACACATCGCTTCCTGTTTCCGGATACTTTTTAGCAAACTCGGTTAGATGCTTATCTCCATCAAAGATTGTATAGTCCGATTCCGTAAGTTTGCTGGAGAAAAGACTTTTGCCAGATCCATTTGGTCCTGCAACTATAAAAAGTCTCAAGTTATCAATAAGATCAGACTTGCTCTCTCAGTACACTCTCTTTGGAATTTTCCTGGTTCTGTGAAATGAGGAATTTCTTTCCATTGGGATACTGATGGATAAAGAAGTTAGGCTGGATGCATAGGTTGTTCCTATATACGAAAGGTTTCTGCATATCTATGGTTAATTGAACAATCTCATTCAATGCATTCTTAAGACGTAATTCACGTTCCGATTTAGATAACTCAAATATGAGCCGATGTTTTTTATTGGTGGCCATAATATCGACCTGATATATGCAAATATACAACAATTACCGTGAATTAAAGTTTATCAGCAAAGTTCTAAAGTCTCCAAATCGTATAATTTAATGCGGATCAAGCGTTGCATAATTCGAACCATTTTGTGGACGAATTGAGTGAAATTGGGGGTTTTTTAAAAATTCTTCTAGATGGGTAACTTCGATGTTGCGTTTTTTTTAAACAGTTCTTGGAAATTAATGGGACAAACTATAACGGAACTACACAACTTTATGAATCCCATAAAATTAATACTCAGTTCTAATTCCTGCAGCAGGGTTTGATTTGTAAAGTTAACCTATCGGGTAAGATCGTACCGAACAAAGTCATGCTCTCCAAGAAAGCCGAACTTTTTCTCAAACAGGTTAGCCAGCCGCTCGTTTGCAGTAGCAAAAAATATCTGCCTTCCGGAGCTGAGTACATAGTTTCGCAGATAATCCAAAAAGGATAGGGCATTGAAATCATCAATAAAAGCTACAGGATCATCGAACATGATCAGGTTAGGTCCTTGCGAGAGTTTTCTGTTCAGCGAAAGAAATATGGATAAGGCAAGCGCCGAACGCTGGCCGGTGCTGATCTGAGTAACACCTCTGATCATTCCGGATTCATCCTTCAATGTGACTTCCTTTCCGTCGAAACGTAAATCGGTAAATTCCCTAGGCATGTGGATTGCACGGAAGATATCAGCTATCTCGGTAAAGTTCTGATTGAAGAATTCCTGAAGTTGTTTTTCGGACTCTTCGTTTTCAGATAAGCTTTTCAGGGTTTCAAAAGCCTTTTTTAGTCTCTCGAATCTCACTCTGTTTTCCAATTCAAAAGCCTCACTCTGTTTTTTCTGTGCCCTTGCTGTGTTCACCTCAAGCTCACCGCGGGTTGCCGATCGGTAACTTGCAATGTCTGCTGAAAGTAAATCCGAAGTCGTCTTGAGCGCAGTGACCGATGCATCGCCCTGAAGGACTACTGTAGCAGAGAGACTTTCAAAATGCTTTCTAAAAGCTTCGAGTTTGTCTCCTTCTTGATTTACCCGTTGCTCGGCCACTTTGAGGTCAACTTGCTCCTCTACGGCAATCCCTGCCATTTTTTTTAAATCTAAACCGGTAGCATAACGTCTTTCCATGGTGCTCATCCGGAAGTTTTCCTGATCGGCAAGTGAGCTTTCGATTGCGAGTTTGGCTTCCTCTAACGCTACGGATTCCGACTGTGAAATTTGTATTGTTCTTCCCAATATTTCTTCCACAGCTGCATCCAGAGCTTTAAGATCCTGTTCTGATTTGCCCGCAATACGCGCGAACTCGGTAACATTTTGTATTTTTCTGATCTCTACTTCAGTTTGAGAAATCAAGGCAGACTGCTCCCGCAATAGCCTGATTGCCTCCTCAATGAGAACATCATCTCCGCCTCTGAAATAATCTAAATAAGTACTGCGAATCTTTTCTGCATTTTGGATATGTGCGTGGGTCTGGATGAGCTGGTTCTTGAGCACATCCAGCGATTTACGGTCATTTTCAATATTTTCAGCTTGTGTAGCCCCATTAGCTACCGCACTAACACTTCTTACACGATCCTCAAGTACCTGACGCAAAAATGCGGTTTGACACATTGGGCAATCTTGGGCATCAGTATCAATTTCGAGATAGCGCTGACCACTGAGTTTGATCTCCTTTAGCAGGCCAGCGATGGTCCCCAAATTAGAAATCGCGCTTGTTATCTTGTTATCTAACGAGAATATTTCTTTTTCTTCAAGTTCCTGCTGGACACGAAGCCGCTCCAGATATACCGGGATCGAAAGGTCGACATGGCGCACCACAAAGTCTAAACCGTTCAAAGCATCCTTAACAAACTGTCTACGCTGCCGTTCTATTGAAGCCTTTCTGGCTCTGGCATCGAGTCCGCGAAGTTCGATGAAGCGGCTGTCCTGAAGATAGCTCAACGCGGAAGAGATTTTATCTAGTTGTCCTTCGAGTTTTTTAGTGGTTTTTTGCTGTTCGGAAAGTTCATGGTTAAATCCACGCATCCTTTCGATCAGTTCACTAAAAGTTTGCTTCTTGGTCACAAAAGCAGACAAGCGCTGAGCATGTTCATCGCGCGTGTCGAAAGAATAATTATCTTCTGAAAAATACCCCAAAGTGACCTGTAAACGATTGTTTTCCTGTTCTATCAGTGCGGACTGCGTGCGAAAATCAAACCTCCCGTTAACGAAAGCAATACTGGTTACACTTGCAGTGATATTGTCGGTCATCGTTCGCAGGTTTTCCGGCTGACGATAAGCGGAAATTATCTTTTCTGCTGCAAGCAGTTGTCCTTCCATTGCAGCGAGTTCTGTCTCTAGTTTTTTGTAGGCTGGACTAACTCTGGTAAGCATTTTCGAACTTCTTTCCTGAAGATAGGAATACTCTGGTCCTAATACGATATTGAATAAGGCATTGCTGATTTCATCCTGACTGCCACCACCGGAAAACTGCTGCGCAGCATCGGCATTAAAATAGTTGAAGCGGTTAAAGGAATTATAGAGGGTATTTCCACGAAGATTGGTCGTTGAATACCAGCTCAGGTCCCTGCTTTGGTAAAGGGCAGGATTTTTCGCCTGATAACGCTCCAAATTACCCGAGCCGTTATATTCTGCTTCCAGACAGCCGTTTTCATAAAGTTGATGTTTGTTACGAAAAGTAGCTCCGCAGAGCATGAGTTCGATCGCTTCAAACAGGGAGGTTTTGCCTACTCCATTAATACCTTGGACTAAATTGACCTTTCCAAACCGGAATGCTTTAATATCCTGTGGATATTTTCGGTAACTGTCCTTCAGAAGTACGCGATTGATGAACCTAATCGTATCAGCCTGGCTGTTAGTTTCACGACCGACCTTCGTTTTCTGTTTTTTCGTGTTGTTGGCCAGAAATCGTTCGAATATTTCAACATAAGACCCTGCTCCATAAACTTCCTGGAGATCAGCTGCATCGAGAGCTCCCTTCCATTGCGCTACAATACTGTTCTGAATCTCTTCGCCACCTTTTTCAAAATGGAAAAAATCACGAAAGCCTTCTTCATCGAGCACAAATTTCCTGGCATAACGGTCGTTGCGCTCGATCTTCTTTTTTTGTTCCGGGCTTAGGGTATTGTTGAGCAGGAAAAGGTAATAGTTCCATTGGCTACTTCCTGGATTGGAATAGAACTCCTCGGATAGCAATTCTTCCTGATAGGCATCGAAATCTTCAGGTATCTTATTGCTTAGATCAAAATAATAAATTCCAGCGACCATATCCTCAATACGGAGGGTGCCCTTGTAAACCTCCTTCCCAATCCCAGCTAAATCAGGGATCTGTTGTTGGGCCATTTCTAATATCCTTTTGCTATCCATAGCTTATCTGGTAATTGAATTCTCTCTGGTTGAATTGTCTGTTGTAATACTTCCGGCCCCTAAATCAGAGACACAGTCAAATCCCTGATTGGTCTCGTAGTAGACCACCACCCTGCTCTTTGACATGCTATCGCTGGTAAATAGGCCACGCAGGCGCTCATAAACCCTTACTGCATCAGCACGTCCGCCAAGTGGGAGAAAGCAAACTGTCGCTGCAATCATCTCATCTCCCTCAGCCACCATGTTATAGCGGAAATAGTTCTCCTTTGTGAGTTTCTGGTGCGCGGTGTTCTTCTTCTGGGAATAGCCAACCGAAATGGTTTTGTTCTTAAGACCAGCCAAACTTGGCGGATAGTTTTCCGCGTCTTTGAGAATGACCCCACCAAGTTTCTCTATCGCCTTTGCATAGTAAGCGCGTTTATCACTGCTTGCTCCTGAAGTGTCTTGGGCAACGGTAGCCCTGTTATTAATTTCGGTGGTTTCAGCAAAATGAAGCGATAAAAGTTTATCCACATCTGACCAGTGCAGATCTGATTTTTCCGGTATCTCCCCTGAGCTCAGGCAGGCCAAGCGCTCTTTTTCCAATATGCATTGATTAGGATCCATTAGGAATGAGTTTTCACAATCCAGGTTTTTCAAAAAATCAATGTGTCCGTCTGAAACCGTTTCCAATGCTTCCCATCTAAAATCATTTTTGAGCTTGAAGGCTGCCGTCACTTCCGGTCCGTTTCGGCGTTGCTGAGCAGCCACACCACCTGTGATGTGTACAGGTAAGTTCTCAATTAGGAAGGCGCTGGTTTTGCTTTCCAGAACGAAGGCGTGCCGATCCTTTCCTGGATAAAAATAATACATGCCCAGATTATGATTTTTAACGATTCGAGCAGTATCGCCGAAACTGAACTGTCCGGAGCGAGTGTAAATGCCGCTTCGTCCGGATCCTTCCTTAAGAAGACTGTCATGACCCAGACGTGAATTACTGCTCCAGTTCAGTGAGATGATTTCCTTGCGCTCATCACTCAGTACGGCATTTCTGAAATCAAGAAAATGTTTATGGATTGGACCGGGATTGACCTGGGGATTGATGAGCAGATAGGGACTATCCTCGTAGTGCAGGTAATCTCTTGCCTCCGCGGTCAGCGCCTCTGCTAAATTCATAGCTTCCGAACACACTACCGTAAAAAGCCGAACAGATGAATTGTTGTTTTTAAGTACATAAATCACTTTCCCATCCACCATACCGTTGCGTTCCAGGTCGGTGCCCCAAACTCCCATATGCTTGGTTTTAAACTGTGCGATTACGATAAACCGGTTCGTTCCTTCTATTTTTCCCCAAAATACATAAATCAAAGTGTTCAGAAACGACTTCTGATCTTCCAAAACCGACTCGTCATAATGAAATTTCACACTGGCTGCCGTACAGTCAGCTGCAAACTGTGCGATATCCTCCTTTTTAATGGACTCCATTCCTAAAAGCCATAGTTTTCCATTCTTGGGATATTTTGAAGTATCATCCAGTATTTCTTTAAGGCATGCCCAGGGAACAACATACTCTGGCGTAACGCCAAGATCTGCATTGGTTTGACGCAACAATTCCAGAAAAGCGTTTGATTGTTTATAAGCCAGCGTCTGATCATTGTTTCCCACACGCTCTGCTGATCCGAATAGTGTGCCTTCATGCTGGTAAAGCAACATTGAATAGCGTGTGGTATCCCGCCGAAGTACGGCCAGATCAAACGTTAAGGAAGGGATGACCTCATCCAAAAACTTAAATTGCATCATGGTGATGTGAGTTCGTTAATTTTCCAAGTTTACAAAATTTATGTTAAAGGAAAGAAAGTAGCTTAAGCGTGGAGATTTCAGAGAGGTTTACCATATCGTTACGGAATCTTAAGTCAATACCTTTCGTTTAAAATTGACCCGTACAATATAGTGATTGCTAAGATATTCGAGGTTGGTTGCCAAATTTAAAACTGGTCAATTCGCTACGAAATCACTTAGTGGGTATTTCGCCAAAAGCGGCAACTCGTTCCGCGTTTAAAGATGGTTTAAGTATATTATAGAACTGTACAAACAGTAGTAAGCGTGTAAATTGGCACGCCCCAGCAACATGATTTTTCGTCTTCCTCAAATAGAACAACAAGCTAAAAATATTTAGCTTAGTACCTATAAACATTAATCCTCATCAATCAGCTTCGCAATCTCAGAATATTTCAAAGTTGAGAGTATATTATGATATAAAGTAAATAAAGAATTTGAAAAATTCAGCCTTGAATTTGGTGTAAGTCTTTCTGTAGAATAGGCAACGTAATGATGATCTTCGTCGTCAGTTAGTCGCATCAATTCGTCAATTTTCTCTTGACTGATCTGTGAATTTGGAGTGTTAAAAATCATGAGGTCGTGTTCAGGAACTTCATTGAACGACCCAACAATTCTATAAATAACTTTTTTAAATTTTAACCGTTTAAGAAATCCCTTGATAAATTCACTTGACTCTTCATCACCGCTAATAACCAACAGCTGCTTGTTGGTTCGTAACTTGTTGTCGGTTGTTTCAGCATCAATAAGACGGACAATATCTTCTCTGCTTTTTTCTACAATGCTTTCGATTTTTTCTTCTATCAGCTTTGTTGTTTTTTTCTTTACTCCCCAAATCAGCGTATAAATGGCAAATGCAGTTGTTGGTAACCCTATTGCTAATAATAGATAAAGTATTTTTTCGGCGGATTCAATATCTTTAAATTTATTTTTAAGTTCTTCATCCATTTCATTTTTGATAGTTTGGACAGAGGCTTTGGATACGTTGTCGATATTGGTTTTATAATCTTCAAGGTTCTTGACCCGCTCTTTAAGATTTATAATCTCAGGATCTGTTTTTGCTGCACTAGCTTGGTATGTAAACAATATTAGCAGCAGTAATAGGGTATTAAATATTTTCATACTTATAAAGTTTGTTGTTTAAATAGACATAAAATGCTAATTCAGAATTTGTTAAGGTTAACCCCAATATTAGCATTATAGGATTGTTAATATTCACCATTTCATAGGCTACAATTTGCCGCATAGCAAGTATGTCAGTCCAACTTGGCATAGGTGAAGCATTAGGATGTGTATGCCATTCGCCAACATAAATCCTTGAAGGAACAGCGTTATAAAAATCTAACAAAGATTCTTTCAACCCATCAATTCCTCGGTCAAAACTTACTTTTGACGACTTGTATGTCAATGGTAGAATAGTTTCGCTGACTTTAACCGTTTGTTTATCCTTTGAATATTCACCCACGAGAATACCTCCAAACTCATTCGGATAATGCGCTAACCCAGCTTCCCGTATCCGATCTACAAGATGGCCGCTAATTTCCACGGATAATCCTATTTCATTGTTTTCGAATGTCAAAATGGAGTGATTTTAATGTTAAAATTATTCTCTTCTTGGGAAGACAGGTAAAAACTTCGAATTGGTTGGTCATTTTTGTAGCAAATGTTGATTTGCTTGATAGCAAATTGCAGCAACACTGCAATATCATTATATCCAGCTTTAAAAGTCGGATCCCAACAACCTGTAGGATTATATAGATCTGTATCATCCTCTTTTTGAAGTGTACTAAAAATATGCATCATCGTAGAATACAAATTCGGATTAGTCACACAAACCAATTCCCTTGCATGATTTGTAATAGACAAGTTAATAAACTCTTTTTCTGTATTTAGTTGGTTAAGCAACAATGCCAGATCATTGTCAGTAGTGCAATCAATAATTAGGTCAAAACTATCAAAATAGATCTCGAATTTTGGCTTCCAATCTGGATTACTCAATAATAGTTTGATTCCATCTGTGAATATTGAATTTCCAGCGACATTCACAAAAGGGGATATAGCAACTAGATGTTTTTGCAACTCTTCAACTTTATTATTGATCCCTGAAAAGAAATGATACTCAGAACGACAAACATTGCCCGGTTCTTTAGCATCATAATCAAACAATGTAAAGTTGGTACAGCCTCCTCTGCAAAGCGTTGTTGCCACCATACTTCCCAAAGCACCGAGACCCAGAATGAGAATCTTCTTCTTTGTGAGTTTGTCAGAAAGTTTACCTCTCCCAAAAAAATATGCATAACCACTATTCTTAGTTTCTCCCCAAAGTATAGGCTGGTCTTTTAATTTCCATGCAAAATACCTTGTACCTTTAACCCGCTCCTTATAATTTGGATATTTGTTTTTATCAATGGCTATCATTTCCCAATGAATTTCTGACCCATTGTCAATAGGATAACCTAGCAAAAAAGTAAGCTTACGATAATCTATCGTCGAAAGACTGCGTTCAGTAGATTCCAAATAATTCAGAAACTGATAAGAAAAATACCCGGTCAGTTCTTCCCAATTTTCTAGCGCAAACCTCCTGTTTTTGACAGGAGGTTTATCCATAAAAAGATAAATGCCCTTAAATTTCTCCATTGCCCGGTACATTTCGCTCCATTTACAACGGATGTCTTTCTCTCCGCACTGAACAGACTGCAAGATATATGTGCTTGTTGTTACATCGTTAACCTTTCCGTCCTGTAACTTTGAAAATTCAATTTCCCCAAAATCCCCATTCTTAAAAGAATGTTCCAGTTCAGTAAATAACATGACGGATCTAATGCCGTTCACAGCAAAATGTGGGACTACGATATGTTCATAGTGGGAATCTACTTCCTGATTAATCAAATATTTTGACATCCAGGCTTTTAAAGCGCCGAAATCCAATATGAGTTTTTGCTGTAAATCAGGTGAATGTAAGGTATGAATGCAAATTGAGCCGTCCCAATTTACGTGGTTACATTCAATTAATCCCTTATTTATGAAATTTATGGTTTCAGAGTCGTGGAATTTCTGGGGATACTGAGAGAAAATTACTACTTCAAATATCTCTGTACGATCTTCAGCTGTAATAGCCACAGTACCTTTGATGATTTCGTTGTTCTCATCAAAAGGCACTGTGATTGTTACATGCTCAAATCCGGATACGAGATCACTGATTTGCGTTAACCTCTCCATCACTATCCAAACCTAGTTGCTGGTGGTACCGAAAATCCGGCGTTACTGGAGCCATACTGATTTTTACTTCCTTCCTCAACAGGAAACTTCTCATTTAGAGGAAAGTAGATCTTGATGTTGTCGCTGTTTTCTTCGATCCTGTCTATCATATTTTCCATATCGGTACTCATAGCGGATTTATCCAGATCGCTTAAAGAATCCGCAACTTCGTTACCACTGTTGCCAGGATCAGGTAAAGAAATAGTCTTAACATTATTTTTAATGAACTCCATCACAATTTTTAGCTTATCCCAAAGACTACCAGAGACATCTTTCTTCTCAAATGCCTTAATGGTGATTAGTTCAATAAAGAAAGATTTCGGAATCTTGTTGTTATGTATCTTCCAAACCTTTAGAAGTCTTATTATTTTACGAAGATCGCCTTTATTAGCATTTTCTTTAATATTAGAGACCTGGGCACTAACATTACTTCTAATGTAGTCACTTCCCGCCTCCATTTTACCGAATTGGTAATAAACATACAGGTTAAGTTTCTTATCGTCTTTATACTGATCTTTATTCAATTCCCTTCCTGGCACTACATCAACTTTAACCACGTCGTTATCCTCATCAGCATAAAACTCAATCCCTATTGAAACTTTCTGCTTGCGGACAGTGGCATCTCCATTATATTTTTCATACAGGAAGTCATAAACACTATCGTACATCTCTTTAAGAGTTGCAAACGCATTCCGTTTAAAGGGTGCCATCAGATCAAAGTCAAACTTTTTGTTTACAGCTGTATTTTTCGCATATGATCCAGAGTTAAACGGATCATAAATATCAGCTCCATAATTATCCTTCAAAGCAGACACAATTTCATCACGCTTATCTTTATGCTTGTTTAATAATGCTTCTTCTTTACTGATTCTATGCGTTATTAAAACTGGACTTGCTATATTTGAGTAGACACGGAGTTAAGGGATTTACATACCTTAACAGAAATTATGTCACGAGAGAGAAAAGCATACCCGAAGGAGTT
>NZ_FNRA01000030.1:0-2117 GCF_900107535.1 Pedobacter hartonius
TACTTTTGCATCCCGCTTCGGAGGAAGGGAAAGATGAGAAGGATAAAGGAGTTAGTTTTTTGAAAGGCGTGTAAAGAAGGAATCGTTGTTAAGGTTCGGATTATTGAAGAGGTTTTAAAGCTTTGAATATAATTAAAATAAAAAGCTTGACAGAATGAAAAAGATTTCTACCTTTGCAGTCCCAACAAAAAAGGGAAACGTTGGACGGCGGATGCCGGAAAGCGAATAACAAGATTGAAACGATGAAACTTTAAAGAATACCAGGAACATAAAGACCTGGAGGGATTGAGGGTAACATTGCAACATATACAAGGCCGCCGTGAGGTAAGTGCCGAGAAGTTCATTAAAGAGATGTCATTTATAAACGCAGAGCGGGATAAACCAGTACGAGTTCAAAGTACATGGGCCGCAATGGTTTTTCAAGTTAGATCTGTCAGACAAATAAGAACAGATTATGATTAAATTAATTTATTAAGTTAAGAATGGTCAGTGTTCAAACACAACATTTTACAATGGAGAGTTTGATCCTGGCTCAGGATGAACGCTAGCGGCAGGCCTAATACATGCAAGTCGAACGATAGAAGTCAGCTTGCTGACTTCAAAAGTGGCGCACGGGTGCGTAACGCGTATGCAACCTACCTTAATCAGGGGGATAGCCCGAAGAAATTCGGATTAACACCGCATAAAATCACAGCACAGCATTGTGTAATGATCAAATATTTATAGGATTAAGATGGGCATGCGTGACATTAGTTAGTTGGCGGGGTAACGGCCCACCAAGACGACGATGTCTAGGGGATCTGAGAGGATGACCCCCCACACTGGTACTGAGACACGGACCAGACTCCTACGGGAGGCAGCAGTAAGGAATATTGGTCAATGGAGGCAACTCTGAACCAGCCATGCCGCGTGCAGGAAGACAGCCCTCTGGGTCGTAAACTGCTTTTATTCGGGAATAAACCTCATTACGTGTATTGAGCTGAATGTACCGAAGGAATAAGGATCGGCTAACTCCGTGCCAGCAGCCGCGGTAATACGGAGGATCCAAGCGTTATCCGGATTTATTGGGTTTAAAGGGTGCGTAGGCGGCTTTTTAAGTCAGGGGTGAAAGACGGTAGCTCAACTATCGCAGTGCCCTTGATACTGAAGAGCTTGAATGGACTAGAGGTAGGCGGAATGTGACAAGTAGCGGTGAAATGCATAGATATGTCACAGAACACCGATTGCGAAGGCAGCTTACTATGGTTTTATTGACGCTGAGGCACGAAAGCGTGGGGATCAAACAGGATTAGATACCCTGGTAGTCCACGCCCTAAACGATGAATACTCGCTGTTAGCGATACACAGTTAGCGGCTAAGCGAAAGCGTTAAGTATTCCACCTGGGGAGTACGGTCGCAAGATTGAAACTCAAAGGAATTGACGGGGGCCCGCACAAGCGGAGGAGCATGTGGTTTAATTCGATGATACGCGAGGAACCTTACCCGGGCTTGAAAGTTAGTGAATCATTTAGAGATAGATGAGTGAGCAATCACACGAAACTAGGTGCTGCATGGCTGTCGTCAGCTCGTGCCGTGAGGTGTTGGGTTAAGTCCCGCAACGAGCGCAACCCCTATGTTTAGTTGCCAGCACGTTAAGGTGGGGACTCTAAACAGACTGCCTGTGCAAACAGAGAGGAAGGAGGGGACGACGTCAAGTCATCATGGCCCTTACGTCCGGGGCTACACACGTGCTACAATGGATGGTACAGAGGGCAGCAAGCTGGTAACAGCAAGCAAATCTCCAAAAGCCATTCACAGTTCGGATAGAGGTCTGCAACTCGACCTCTTGAAGTTGGATTCGCTAGTAATCGTATATCAGCAATGATACGGTGAATACGTTCCCGGGCCTTGTACACACCGCCCGTCAAGCCATGGAAGTTGGGGGTACCTAAAGTATGTAACCGCAAGGAGCGTCCTAGGGTAAAACCGATAACTGGGGCTAAGTCGTAACAAGGTAGCCGTACCGGAAGGTGCGGCTGGAATACCTCCTTTCTGGAGCAAGACTAACTGCTCGCTTTGCGTAAATGATATAAATGACAACAAATCTCAAAAGGAAACCCATAGGATGAAAGCATCAT
>NZ_FNRA01000030.1:2307-5927 GCF_900107535.1 Pedobacter hartonius
ATAGTCCCGTAGCTCAGTTGGTTAGAGCACTACACTGATAATGTAGGGGTCAGCAGTTCAAATCTGCTCGGGACTACATAAGTATAAATCTTAGGGGGATTAGCTCAGCTGGCTAGAGCGCCTGCCTTGCACGCAGGAGGTCAACGGTTCGACTCCGTTATTCTCCACCATCACCCTGATCTAAGATAAGAGATCAAACAAAATAGGACTACCGCAAGGGAATCCGGGGATAGAAAAGTTCTTTGACATATTGGAAGAAGTTAAAAAAGAAGAGCAAACAACAATAGAGACGTTGTTGGCACTTAGGACAGAAAGATAGGAATGTTTACATTCAAATCCAACTGACCAAAAAGGTTAACGACAGAACAAAAAAAGCATTTCCATAGGCGCAAAAGGCTATGGAGAGAAGAAAGTAAGAAAGAGCACACAGGGGATGCCTTGGCTCTCAGAGGCGATGAAGGACGTGATAAGCTGCGATAAGCACCGGGGATTAGCAAATATGAATTAATCCGGTGATTTCCGAATGGGGAAACCTGGCTGGTTGAAGACCAGTCGTACTGCGGTACGCAAACCTGCCGAACTGAAACATCTAAGTAAGCAGAGGAAGAGAAAATAATAATGATTTCCTAAGTAGTGGCGAGCGAACGGGAAAGAGCCCAAACCAGATATGTTACGGCATAGCTGGGGTTGTAGGACTACGATGTGGTATTAATGAAATGAAGTGGAACAGGATGGGAAGCCTGGCAATATAGCGTGAGAGCCGCGTACACGTAAGTAACATTAGCCTAGTAGTATCCTGAGTACCGCGAGGTCGGAGACGCCTTGTGGGAATCTGCCGGCACCATCCGGTAAGGCTAAATACTCCTGAGAGACCGATAGTGAACCAGTACCGTGAGGGAAAGGTGAAAAGAACCCCGAACAGGGGAGTGAAATAGAACCTGAAACTGTGTGCTTACAAGCGGTCGGAGCGTCCAGGTGGCGTGACGGCGTGCCTTTTGCATAATGAGCCTACGAGTTACTCTTCTCTGGCAAGGTTAAGTGTTTAAGACACGCAGCCGAAGCGAAAGCGAGTCTGAATAGGGCGTATAGTCAGGGGAGGTAGACGCGAAACCTTGTGATCTACCCATGGACAGGTTGAAGGTGCGGTAACACGTACTGGAGGACCGAACCGATAAACGTTGAAAAGTTTCCGGATGATCTGTGGGTAGGGGTGAAAGGCTAATCAAACTGGGAAATAGCTCGTACTCCCCGAAATGTTTTTAGGAACAGCGTTGTGGTTTGAGTTTGATAGAGGTAGAGCTACTGATTGGGTGCGGGGGAGTCAAATCCTACCAAATCCAGACAAACTCCGAATGCTATCAAATATACACAGCAGTGAGGCCCGGGGTGCTAAGGTCACGGGCCGAGAGGGAAAGAACCCAGACCATCAGCTAAGGTCCCAAAATTACTACTAAGTTGAACTAACGAGGTGCGATTGCACAGACAGCTAGGATGTTGGCTTGGAAGCAGCCATTCATTTAAAGAGTGCGTAACAGCTCACTAGTCGAGCGATCGTGCATGGATAATAAACGGGCATCAAGTAGTATACCGAAGCTATGGGTAGAATGTAAATTTTACGGTAGGGGAGCATTCCAGCGGCAGCGAAGATATGGCGTAAGCTGTGTTGGAGCTTCTGGAAAAGCAAATGTAGGCATAAGTAACGATAAGGCAGGCGAGAAACCTGCCCGCCGAAAGGATAAGGTTTCCTGATCAACGCTAATCGGATCAGGGTTAGTCGGGGCCTAAGGAGAACCCGAAGGGGAAATTCGATGGACAACTGGTTAATATTCCAGTACTTTTTATAACTGCGATGTGGGGACGGAGTAGTGACACTGCCGCGATCTGACGGAATAGATCGTTAAAGACTGTAGGTATTGGAGAGGTAGGCAAATCCGCCACTCTAGCTAAAGGTCGATAGTACCGCGAGCCTTCGGGTGAGTGGATAGCGCAGGTAATCAGACTTCCAAGAAAAACCGCTAAGCTTCAGGTTATAAAAACCCGTACCGCAAACCGACACAGGTATCCGGGAAGAGAATTCTAAGGCGCTCGAGTGAATCATGGCTAAGGAACTCGGCAAAATGGCCCTGTAACTTCGGGAGAAGGGGCGCTGGCAGTAATGTCAGCCGCAGTGAAAAGGCCCAGGCGACTGTTTAACAAAAACACATGGCTTTGCAAAATCGAAAGATGAAGTATAAGGCCTGACACCTGCCCGGTGCTGGAAGGTTAAGAGGGGATGTTAGTCGCAAGGCGAAGCATTGAATTGAAGCCCCAGTAAACGGCGGCCGTAACTATAACGGTCCTAAGGTAGCGAAATTCCTTGTCGGGTAAGTTCCGACCTGCACGAATGGTGTAACGATCTGGGCGCTGTCTCAGCCATGAGCTCGGTGAAATTGTGGTCCCGGTGAAGACGCCGGGTACCCGCAACGGGACGGAAAGACCCCATGCACCTTCACTACAATTTAACATTGACATTGGATACAGGATGTGTAGGATAGGTGGGAGACTATGAAGCGGCGTCGCCAGGCGTCGTGGAGTCAACGTTGAAATACCACCCTTTCTGTATTCGGTGTCTAACTCTTGAATGAGAGGACATTGTTTGATGGGTAGTTTGACTGGGGTGGTCGCCTCCAAAAAGGTAACGGAGGCTTTCAAAGGTAAGCTCAATACGCTTGGTAACCGTATGAGGAGTGCAATAGCATAAGCTTGCTTGACTGTGAGGCAGACAAGCCGAGCAGGGTCGAAAGACGGATATAGTGATCCGGTGGTTCTGCATGGAAGGGCCATCGCTCAAAGGATAAAAGGTACGCTGGGGATAACAGGCTGATCTCCCCCAAGAGCTCATATCGACGGGGAGGTTTGGCACCTCGATGTCGGCTCGTCACATCCTGGGGCTGGAGAAGGTCCCAAGGGTTCGGCTGTTCGCCGATTAAAGTGGCACGCGAGCTGGGTTCAGAACGTCGCGAGACAGTTCGGTCCCTATCTGTTGTGGGCGTAGGAATTTTGAGTGGGGCTGACCTTAGTACGAGAGGACCGGGTTGGACTAACCTCTAGTGAATCTGTTGTTCCGCCAGGGGCATTGCAGAGTAGCTACGTTGGGAATAGATAAGCGCTGAAAGCATCTAAGTGCGAAACTAGCCACGAGATGAGAATTCCATATAGGACCGTAGCAGACTACTACGTTGATAGGTTACAGATGTAAAGCTGGTGACAGCATAGTCGAGTAATACTAATCATCCGAAGCTTTCAAAAGCAGAATACTGTTGTTTGTTCTTCTCAACTAACTTCTTTCAATAATATGTCATTGTTTACAGCGATGAAGGGGAGCCAAGGGCCAAAGGCTAAAGGAACCTGACAAAGCAATAAACATTTATAATATTATCAAATATAATCAATCGGCAAAGCGACAAGGATAGCAATATCTGTAAGCAGAGCTGAATCGATAAAAGACATTTAGGTGCCTATATCGGTGGTGTCCACCTCTTCCCATTCCGAACAGAGAAGTTAAGCCCACCAGAGCCGATGGTACTGCGGTAACACGTGGGAGAGTAGGTCGGTGCCAAATCTTAAAGAAAGCCTTTCAG
>NZ_FNRA01000005.1 GCF_900107535.1 Pedobacter hartonius
CACCAGAGCCGATGGTACTGCGGTAACACGTGGGAGAGTAGGTCGGTGCCAAATCTTAAAGAAAGCCTTTCAGGAAACTGAAAGGCTTTTCTTGTTTAAAGACTATTTAAAACATTTGAGCCCATAATATTTTGCTACGATTTAAAAGTATTCTTCGGAGATATAGACTTTTTTATCAAACCTGTCCGCATCTATTGATTGTATTTTCTGAGCTACATAGCAGTTCGGCCGGAAAATCTTCCTGAAGCTTTAAGATGGTACCCTGGGGCCGGTTTATACCGCAACGTGCATCTGATTATTACTGATGAGATTCATATTCCGGCTTGCGGAACTTATATTACAAGCCCGGTAGTGAGTGCTGGTTTTGCTAAGGTACTGTTGAAAACAAAGGTTGAAGGCATTAAGGCGGAGACTTCATCTTTAAGACTGGCTACTGAGATCAAAGATGCGGCAGGGAAGACTGTGAGTGCATTTAGCTCAGTGCTGCTGGCGACTGATGATGGACAGTTTGAACAGCAGCTTATTGTGAATACGCCAGCTTTACGGTCGCCGGAAACACCGAATCTGTAGACAGCGGTTTCTAAATTATACTCAGGGGATGTCTTAAAGGATGAATGCTCAACTGCATTCGGCATCCGTACCATCAAATTTGAATCCGGAAAGGTTTTTTCTCTCAATGAGACATACAGGAAATTTAAAGGAGTTTGTAATCACCATGAATTAGGACCATTGGGTTTTGCAATCAATGTTGCAGCCTTACGCCGCCAGTTAACCTTATTAAAAGATATGGGGTGTGATGCGATCCGTACCTCACACAA
Source organism: Pedobacter hartonius (assembly GCF_900107535.1). GTDB lineage: Bacteria > Bacteroidota > Bacteroidia > Sphingobacteriales > Sphingobacteriaceae > Pedobacter > Pedobacter hartonius. The sequence goes on from NZ_FNRA01000005.1 coordinate 819, forward strand.
TATGCCCGTACCTGAACTGGTAAAATTATGTGATGAAATGGGCTTTATGCTGATGGTGGAATCTTTTGACGAATGGAAGTCGCCATAGGTAAAAAACGGATATAGCCACCTTTTTGATGAATGGGCAGAAAAAGATATGGTTAAGATGGTTCACCGGGACAGGAACAGTCCTTCAGTAGTGATGTGGAGCGTAGGGAATGAAGTACCAAATCAGGGCGTATGAATGGAAATAAAGTGGTGACCTTCCTGCAGGATATCTGCCATAGGGAAGATCCTACAAGACCGGTAACAATGGGAATTGACAGGATTGAGAATGCTTTGGATAACAATTTTGTTTCTGCTGTTGATATTCCGGATTTCAATTATAAGCCTGCATGGTATGAAAAGGCGAACACAAGGCTGCCGCCGGGGTTCATATTGGGAACAGAGACTGCATCAACCCTGAGTTCACGCGGCGTTTATAAGTTCCCTGTTGTATTCTATAAAAATAAAGTATATGATGATAACCAGAGTTCTTCGTACGACTTTGAATTTTGTACCTGGTCACAGATCCCTGATGATGAATTTGTGAAACAGGATGATCTGCAGTATGTACTGGGTGAATTGTATGGACAGGGTTTGATTATCTGGGTGAGCCCACTCTATATGACGAAAAGTGGCCATCACACAGTTCTTATTTTGGAATCATTAATCTCGCCGGTATGCCAAAAGACAGGTATTACCAGTTACCCATCGGCCGAACTTTTCGTAAATGGCAGGAGTATGGGTAAACAGGTGAAAAACAATGGTTCAAGCACCAGCAGATACTGCCTGATGTGGACTGATGTGAAATATAAGCCTGGTACAATAAAAGTAGTGGCATATGATCAGTCCGGCAAACCTGTTGCTCAAGTCTGGAACCATTTCAGCTGCCACATATGAAAGATTTTAAAGGGATGCTCGTAGCTACAATTCAGTCTGAATCTGCAATCGTTACACTTACACCCTTTTCTTCTAGTAATTTAACTAATTCTGCTGATATACCACTGTCGGTAATGATATGCTGGATCTGATCGACCTGGCATATTTTACCCAGGCCTCTTTTACCGAATTTGGAGCTGTCTGCTAAAACCACGGTAATTTGGGCGGCATCCATCATTTTCTGATTTAGCCTGGCTTCCATTAAACTGGTCGTTGTTAGTCCTACTTCCAGATCAATCCCGTCTACTCCCAGGAATAAAATGCTGCAGGATATATCTGCAAGGATCTGTTCTGCGTAAGGTCCCATTACAGATGATGAATTTAATCTGAGTTGTCCGCCGAGTTGCAATACCTCCACATTGATATGATTGGAGAGCTCAAGTGCGACATTTAGTGCGGAGGTAATTACCGTAAGATGTGCCTGGCGATGTATGGCCCGGGCGAGTGCCAGCATACTGGTTCCTGAGCCGATAATGATAGAATCATTGTTACCTATCATTGTTGCAGCAGTCCTTGCAATGATCCTTTTCTCCTCAGCATTCAGGCGTTCTTTTTCAGCTACGGGTTTATCATTGGTATATGGATTGACTTTAGATGCACCTCCGTGTGTACGGAAAAGTAGATTTTTGTCTTCCAGCAGCTTTAGGTCTTTGCGTATGGTCACATCAGAAACTTTCATTTGTATGCTGAGCTCCTGTACATTTACATGTCCGCTTTCTTCTAATTTCCTTAGAATTACCTGATGTCTTTCGGTTATACTTTTCATTCTAACGGTGCAAAATATTCAGTTATAAGTTCAAAAATAGCAATTAAGCGGCAATAATATAGCTATAGCTTAAATTGATTATAAAGGTACAGATATACTTTCGTTTTGTTTCGTTTTAAGTTTTGTATTCAGATTTTTCTAATTTATATGTTGTATTTTGTACTGTTTGGCATATTATTTGCGATTTATTGTTTTTATTTATTTTGAATTATTTTGTTTTAGAGCTATTATTACTGAAACGGAATGAGGACATCTGAAATTTAATAAAATATCTAAATCTCATTAAAATGATTAGTACCGAAAGAAGTGAAATAGTTAAAGGTTTATCAGATCCTGAAAAAGTGTGGGATGTAATTATTGTTGGTGGTGGTGCTACCGGTTTAGGTACGGCACTCGATGCAGCATCCCGCGGATATAAAACTTTGTTACTTGAACAAATAGATTTTGCTAAAGGAACGTCAAGCCGGAGCACTAAACTTGCGCATGGCGGGGTAAGATACCTCGCACAGGGTGATATAGGCTTGGTGATAGAGGCTTTGCATGAACGTGGACTAATGCTCAAAAATGCGGCCCACCTGGTGAAAAATGAGTCTTTCATTATTCCCAACTATGAGTGGTGGGGCGGTATATTTTATACAATAGGTTTAACTTTATATGACCTGCTGGCGGGAAAACTGGGTTTTGGAAGGGCTAAACATATTTCTAAAAAAGAGGTAGCCCGCAGGCTGCCTACCATCCAGCAAACAGGCCTGTATGGCGGCGTGGTGTACCATGACGGACAATTTGATGATTCAAGGCTTGCCGTAAACATTGCGCAGACTTCCCTTGAGCAGGGCGCCACGGTACTCAACTACTTTAAAGTGGTCAACCTGTTAAAAAATGAGCAGGGCAAAGTTGCCGGAGTTGTCACTACCGACACCGAGACAGGAACTACCTATACCATTAAAGGTAAAACCGTGATCAACGCTACTGGTGTATTTGCCGATGAGATCTTACAAATGGATAAACCGGGCAATAAGGCAATGTTAAGGCCAAGTCAGGGTATCCACCTTGTGGTAGATATGTCATTTATGCCGGCTGATGATGCACTGATGATTCCGAAAACTTCTGACGGACGTGTACTTTTTGCAGTGCCATGGCATGATAAACTGGTGATCGGAACTACTGATACCCCTTTAACCCAGCATAGCCTTGAACCGCTGGCGCTTGACGAAGAGATTGAATTTATCATGCGTACAGCCGATCAGTACCTGATTAAAGCCCCTGCCCGAAAAGATGTACTGAGTATGTTTGCAGGACTGCGACCACTGGCTGCCCCACAGGGCGGATCTGAAAAAACAAAAGAAATATCAAGAAGTCATAAGATTTTTGTTTCGGATTCCGGACTGATCACCATCACCGGAGGAAAATGGACTACCTACCGTAAAATGGCTGAAGACACAGTTAACAAAGCTATTGAGGTGGGTAAACTAGTAAATAAACCAGTGAAGACCAAAGACCTGCCCATTCATGGCAGCACAACAAATGTAAACCGTAATAACCATTTATATGTATATGGAACGGATCGTGATGCATTGCTTGCCTTAGTAAATGAAAACAAGGCCTGGGGAGAAAAACTTGACCCGAGGGCTGATTATATAGCCGCTGAGGTCATCTGGGCGGTAAGGAATGAAATGGCGAGAACCCTGGAAGATGTTTTAGCCAGACGTGTAAGAATCCTGTTCCTGGACGCCCGTATGGCAATCGATGTGGCGCCTAAGGTCGCTGCTTTAATTGCTGCTGAATTGCATAGAGATGCAACTTGGGAGAAAGATCAGGTCAGTACCTTCATCAAACTTGCACAATCATATCTGCTGGTAGACTATCCGGTGCCGGCATAACAGCTATTAACGCTCCATAAACAAGTATATCAATACCTCATAAATATTTTTTAACAACCAAGTACATATAACATTATGGAAGATTTCATATTAGCCTTAGATCAAGGTACTACAAGCTCTCGCGCTATTGTTTTTGATCACAAAGGAGTGGTTAGATCTGTAGCTCAACGTGAATTTAAACAGATTTTCCCCCATTCCGGCTGGGTTGAACACGATCCTAACGAAATTTGGTCTACGCAGGCCAGTGTAGCCGCTGAAGCGACCGTGAAAATAGGTATTAACGGAACAAATATAAAAGCAATAGGGATCACCAATCAGCGTGAAACCACTATTGTATGGGATAGGGCAACTGGCGAGCCAGTGTATAATGCGATTGTCTGGCAGGACCGACGTACAGCTGAATTCTGTGATCAGCTGAAAGCTGATGGCCATGAAGATACGATCCGTGCAAAAACGGGCCTGGTGATCGACTCTTATTTTTCAGGTACTAAAATACGATGGATACTGGACAATGTTGAAGGTGTCCGTGAGCGGGCTGAAAAAGGTGAACTGGCTTTTGGTACCGTTGACAGCTGGCTGGTGTCGAAATTTACCCGTGGCCATGTACATGTAACCGATATTACCAATGCAAGCCGTACGATGCTCTTTAACATCATCACCCAGGAATGGGACGACGAGCTGCTGAAAATACTTGATATCCCTAAGAGCATGCTTCCTGAAGTGAAACAGTCAAGTGAGATCTACGGAGAAACAGCTACAACGATCTTTGCATCTAAAATCCCGATTGCCGGTATTGCCGGTGATCAGTCGGCCGCCCTGTTTGGCCAGATGTGCATTGATAAAGCGATGGTTAAAAATACATATGGAACAGGTTGTTTCATGCTGATGAACATAGGCGATGAGTTCATTGAATCTAAAAATAACCTGCTGACCACCGTTGCCTGGAAAATAGACGGTAAGATCCAATACGCTTTTGAAGGCAGTATCTTTATTGCCGGGGCTGTGGTACAATGGCTCCGCGATGGGTTGGGTATTATCAAAACTTCTGCTGATGTAGAAAAGCTCGCTTTAAGTGTGGAGGATACCGATGGAGTTTATTTTGTTCCGGCATTTGCAGGACTTGGAGCACCCTATTGGAAACCGGATGTAAGGGGTACGATCATTGGCCTTAGCCGTGGTACCACTGCCGGACATATTGCACGTGCAGCGCTTGAGTCTATCGGTTACCAAACGATGGATGTACTGAAAGCAATGGAAGCTGATTCCGGAATGGAAATCAAAGAATTAAGGGTTGACGGCGGAGCTACGGCCAATAACCTGCTGATGCAATTTCAGTCGGACCTGCTGGGCGTAAACGTGATCAGGCCAACTGTTCCGGAAACTACAGCATTGGGTGCCGCCTACCTTGCCGGGCTGGCCGTTGGTTTTTGGAAAGACATTGCGGAGATACAACAATTGTGGAAGGCTGAAAAGGAATTTGTTCCGGCTGGTGACCAGGATAAGATTAGGGAGAATGTGAAGGGTTGGAAAAAGGCTATTCATGCTGCCCAATCTACAGGCGATAATCTTACCAAATCTGAACTGGCTTAAATTATTCATAAAACTTATTTATTATGACACCTTTTATAGCTGAACTGCTCGGTACCATGTTTATGATACTGCTGGGCGATGGCGTAGTCGCCAACGTTGTTTTAAACGATACCAAAGGAAATAACAGTGGCTGGATGGTGATTACTACCGCCTGGGGGCTGGCCGTTTTTGTCGGCGTAACCATTGCAGGCCCTTATAGCGGCGCGCATTTCAACCCTGCGATCACTATCGGCCTTGCCATTGCTGGTAAATTTCCATGGTCAAGTGTATTGCCTTATATCTGTGCACAATTTATAGGGGCTTTTATAGGTGCCTTCCTCGTATGGATCATGTATTTCGACCACTTTAAAAAGACCAATAATCCGGCTTCTATTCTGGCGGTGTTCTCTACAGGGCCTGCTGTGCGTAATTATGTTTCTAATATCGCAAGTGAGATCATTGGTGCTTTTGTGCTGCTGTTTACGATCTTTTATATTACCGGCGCAGAAATAACACCTTCTAAAACCCCTATAGGCTTAGGTTCTGTAGGTGCTGTTCCTGTAGCTTTACTGGTATGGGTAATTGGTCTTTCGCTTGGTGGTACCACCGGTTATGCAATTAATCCCGTACGGGATCTCGGGCCGCGAATTATGCATGCGCTCCTGCCGATCAAAGGTAAAGGAACCAGCGACTGGGCTTATGCATGGATCCCTGTCCTGGGGCCTATCATAGGTACAGCGATTGCGGCCCTGCTTTATGTGAACTTACACGTTTAATTATTTCCCCGGAATAAAACAGATCATATGAAATCATCATAAGCTTACAAACAGGAATTCAAAACCTATGACGGTTTCATCACCAAATACGAAAACAAATATGCCGATGAAAACTCTTTTAAAAAGTAGCCTGCTTGCTATACTTGGGCTTGGCCTCTGTCTGAATGGTATGGCACAGGATACAACAGAAAAAAAAACCGATACAGCCCAGGTAAAAAAGGTTGTTCCTTTTGATATTAACCTGCAGGTGCGAAGCCTGTATGTATGGCGTGGATTTAAAGTTTCGAATTCGCCTATTACCGATGTGGATATACACTATAATGTCACGAAAGACAAAAGCCTGGCGATAGGAATATGGGGTGGCGCAGGTTTTACCGGTGACTATAAGGAATTTGACTACTATATCAGTTATACAAAACCTACCTATAGTTTCTCCATCTGGGATGTGAATAACATTACTGATTTTCCCAATGCCAGGCTGTTTAACTACAACCCCAGATCAACGTCACATTTTGTAGATGTAAGGGCAGGATATAAGTTTGGCGATTCTTTTCCGTTAACTGTTAACTGGGCTACTATTATTCTTGGGCGTGATACCCATCCTACAGGAGAGGGGGGAGTGTCTAATAGTTATTCACATTATTCCGAGCTGGATTACAGGTTGTGGAAAGACGGAACTTCGGAGTTCCATATTTTTGTAGGTGGCGGATTTGCCTTTGGCAGACAAGCGAACTTTTATGGTGACAGACCGAATGTGGTGAACACCGGTGTAACCATTAACAAAGACCTGGTCGTATTTAAATATCATATGCCGATTGCCGCAACAGCCATGTTCAACCCTGAAAAGAATTATGGAGCACTACAATTGATTGTTAACGTATTTTAAAGACCGTTTCTTTGGTTAGAATGGAGCAGTAGGAAAGATGAGTTCGCCTGCTGCTTTTTTTTGAATTAAATGCTGATCATTATGGTGTTAATATTAGATTTGTGGAGCTAGCATCCACAAATTCAAACATGATCAGACAATTTTGCTTAATCCTGCTGCTGCTTTCAGCCGCCAGACCGTCGTTTTCTCAGACATCAGCCTATCCGTTTAAATTAGAAACGGAATACTTGGTTAACCCAATAGGATTAGATCAGCCAAGCCCCCGTTTTACATGGCAAATGGCAGATCAGCGCCAGGGGGCCAGGCAAACAGCTTACCGCATAGTAATGGATACGGATTCCCTGGGGCTGAGCAAACCACACGGACAGTTGTGGAACACGGGTTGGGTCAAATCAGACCGTAACCTGGTGCAGTTTTCCGGTCCGGCGCTTAAACCTTTTACCAGATATTACTGGCGCGTTGACCTGGCAGACCAAAAGGGAAAGCAATCGAAGTCTGTACAGGCCGCAAGCTTTGAAACGGGGATGATGAATATGGAGAACTGGAAAGGTTCCTGGATATCAGACAGCGAAAATATCAGGATGAAACCGGCGCCTTACTTTCGTAAAGTGGTGGAAACCCATAAAAAAATCAGATCGGCAAGGGCATATATAGCTGCTGCCGGCCTTTATGAACTATCGGTCAACGGAGCTAAGATCGGCAACCACAGGATGGACCCGATGTATACCCGTTTTGACAGGCGCACATTATATGTTACTTATGACGTTACTACATCTCTGGTTAACGGCAAAAATGCAATTGGCGTCCTTTTAGGAAATGGATGGTATAACCATCAGTCTACCGCTGTATGGGATTTTGACAGGGCGCCGTGGCGCAACCGGCCGGCCTTCTGCCTTGACCTGAGAATCACTTATGAAGACGGTACCGTGGAGACCATTACTTCGGGTAAGGACTGGAAAACGGCACTGAGCCCGATCGTATTCAACAGCATTTATACGGCCGAACATTATGATGCAAGATTGGAAAAAACTGGATGGAATACAGCTGCATTTGATGATTCTGCATGGAAAAATGTAATTAACAGATCTGCCCCTTCTGATCATATTGTTGCCCAGGCTTTGCACCCCATTCGTAATGTAGAAGAAATTGCGGCAAAAAGCCTGAAGAAATTCAATGATACCACCTATGTTTTTGATTTGGGAAGGAACATCTCGGGGGTGTCTGAAATCACCGTGAAAGGTGCGGCAGGAACTGTCCTGAGGCTTAAACATGCTGAACGGCTGTATCCGAACGGCAGGGCAGACCTTTCTAATATCGATGTGCATTACCGCCCTACGGATAATCAGGACCCCTTCCAGACGGATATCCTGACATTGAGCGGAAAAGGTGAAGAAACGTTTATGCCACATTTCAATTATAAGGGCTTCCAGTATGTAGAAGTAACCAGCAGTGTCCCTGTTGAGCTGAACAAGACGAGCCTGGTTGGCTATTTTATGCACAGCGATGTCCCCGTTACAGGCAATGTGAATTCATCCGAACCGCTCATCAACAAGATCTGGTCTGCTACCAACAATTCTTACCTGTCTAACTTTTTCGGGTACCCGACAGACTGTCCTCAGCGTGAAAAAAACGGCTGGACAGGGGATGCACAGATAGCGATTGAAACAGGGCTTTATAATTTTGACGGCATTACGGTATATGAAAAGTGGCTGGCCGACCATCGTGACGAGCAACAGCCAAACGGGGTGCTGCCTTCCATTATCCCAACGGATGGCTGGGGTTATGAATGGGGCAACGGGCCCGACTGGACCAGTACAATTGCCATTATTCCCTGGAATATTTATCTCTTCTACGGAGACCAGAGATTACTTGCCGACTGTTACCTGAATATCAAAAAATATGTAGACCATATTGATGAAGGATACCCTACAGGCCTGACGAGCTGGGGCCTGGGAGACTGGGTTCCTGTGAAGTCTAAATCACCTGTGGAACTTACTTCTACCTGTTATTATTATGCCGATGCGCTGATCCTGGCCAAAACGGCAAAAATCCTTGGTAAAAAGGCCGATTTTGAAAAGTATACAGCGCTGGCCAGGAAGATAAAAGATGCTTTTAATGCAAAATACCTGCACAAAGAAACCGGTATTTACGGCGATGGAGTACAAACTGAATTGAGTGTTCCGCTTTACTGGGGCATTGTACCTGATGAATACAAAGCCCGGGTTGCCCAAAGCCTTGCTAAACGCGTGGAGGCCGATGGCTTCCATCTGGACGTAGGATTACTCGGTACGAAGGCAATCCTGAATGCTTTAAGTGAGAACGGATATGCAGACATCGCTTACAAAGTTGCAGCGCAAAAAACATATCCCAGCTGGGGATGGTGGATGGAAAATGGTGCCACCACGCTATACGAAAACTGGCCTATTGATGCAAAATCGGACATATCGATGAACCATATCATGTTTGGCGAAATCGGTGCCTGGTTATATAAAGGTATTGCAGGGATCAAACCTGACCCTGCCAGTCCGGGATTCAAGAATGTGATCCTGGAACCTCATTTTGTAAAAGGGCTGGATCATTTTGAAGCCAGACATATGGGGCCGTATGGCAATATCCTGTCTTCATGGACGAGAAAAAGCAATAGTGTCTCTTACCAGGTAGAAATTCCTGCTAATGCTACAGCGTCGGTCATCCTTCCCGCCGAACAGAACCTGAAGGTTTATCTTGACGGAAAGCTGATTACAGGGGCTGCAAAACAGCTGCCTTCAGGAACCTATACTTTCGAGTGGAAATAAAATAGAGATCTATCACCCGTTCGGCATTTCTTAACAGAGATTTTACAAAGAATAATTTAAATGATAACACAAGTAATAGAAGTGGAATTAGTCAATTGATGGCAGCGCCAATGACATCTGCATGATATTTTTCATTATTTATTTTCAATAATGTTGGAAAACCGAATGTTTTAGCTATTATACGTCGAAATAGTTTTATTTACCGTTTGCGGCCTTTATCCCGATTAGAATTCAATGTTTTTATGGCTAAATACAGATTTGGAATTCTATTAAAAAAATAAAGCCCATCGAAGATGGGCTTTTCAGTAGCGGGGAGCAGGATCGAACTGCCGACCTCAGGGTTATGAATCCTGCGCTCTAACCATCTGAGCTACCCCGCCGTGGGGAGGTTCTTTTTTAAAGAGTTGCAAATATAGAATAAAATACTTTTCTTTAGAAAAAAATAAAAAAATAATCTACAAATAACAAGATATAAGCGATTTAAGATGTCAGAAAAGAAAAAGTTTACCCTGGAATATGAGTTGAAATCGTCTCCGCGTATTTTGTTTAGTTTTATCAGTGAGCCAAACGGTCTGTCCCAATGGTTTGCAGATGATGTAGTTTTCCGTGATCAGGTATACACTTTTACCTGGGATGATGAAGTTCAGAAAGCCAAAATGTTAAGCTTCAAAGAAAATAAAATGGTGAAGTTCAAATGGATTGATGATGATCCCCATTGTTATTTTGAGATGGAAATTGTGCAGGATGAACTGACAAATGATGTGGCCCTGTCTATCACAGACTTCGCTACCGAAGAAACGCTTAAAGAGAGAACACAAATCTGGGATAACCAGATCACCTACCTGCATAGTGTAATTGGTGCATAATTTTTCAGATGCATTGTCTACATTTGTATATTGAAAAAGATCCATGTACTTCTGCTGAAAGCATTCATTAGGCCATTTCTAGTCACATTTTTAGTGGTGATGTTCATCTTGCTGATGTTTTTCCTCTTTAAATATGTGGACGATTTAATAGGAAAAGGCTTTGAATGGTATATTATTCTGGAGCTGATGTTTTATGCATCTGCTGCGAATGTATCAATGGCCCTGCCGCTGGCCATCTTGTTGTCTTCCATCATGACCTTTGGAACGCTGGGGGAGAACTATGAGCTGGTAGCAATTAAATCGGCCGGTATATCGCTGCAAAAAGCAATGCGGCCGCTGCTGGTGCTGATCATCGGTATCGCCTTCTCCTCTTTCCTGTTTTCAGAGTATATGCTTCCCAAGGCCAACCTGAAGTTCGGATCGCTGCTGTGGGACGTGAGAAACAAAAAGCTGTCCTTCCTGATCAAGGAAGGGGTCTTTAACAATAGTATCCCTCAATATTCCATCCGTGTGGATAAAAAAGGGGAAGACGGGGTATCTTTAACGGGCATTATGATCTATGACCATACGGGAAATAATGGTGTTCCAAAGATCATTATCGCAAAGAATGGTACGATGAACACCACGAAGGATAAGCAGTTCCTTGTGCTTAAACTGAATGACGGCGTAAGATATGAAGAGTCGAGCAGCCAGAATGCTACTTATAATCCAAGGCAGCAGCTCACCAGGATGCGGTTCGGGCAAACAGCGCAGAAGTTTGATATTTCCAGTTTTAAGATGAACCGGACTGATGAGAATAGCTTCAGGACAAACAACCAGATGCTCAACCTGGACGGACTTAAACATAAAGGGGACTCGCTGACCAAAGAGCTGGATAGTGTAAACCGGTATTCGAGGGTTGCTATGGGTACCTATTTCAAAATGAACAACTATACCAGGGGCTACACAAAAATCAAAATGGCCCCTGTGAAATTGAAGGGACCTTTGTTGAACAGCGTGCCTAAGGATCAGAGAGTGGCTACTTTACAGTCTGCGCTTGATCAGGCCAAGTCCATCAAACAAACTGCCGACGGCAGGGTTGCTGATCATACAGACAGGGTTAAGAACCTGATCCGGATCAGGATTGAATACCAGCGAAAGTTTACGCTTGCGGTTTCCTGCCTGATGCTGTTCTTTATTGGGGCTCCCTTAGGTGCGATCATTAGAAAGGGAGGGCTGGGGCTGCCTGTAGTTATGGCCATCATCTTCTTCCTGTTTTATCATATTATCACTACTGTTGCAGAAAAATCTGCCAACCAGGGCAATATCAATCCTATACTCGGGATATGGATGGCCATCATTGTTCTCAGCCCCGTGGGGGCATTTTTAACGTACAAGGCCACCGTAGATTCTGCACTCTTCGATATCTCTCTTTACAAGGCCTTTTTCGGCAAAATTTTCGGCAAAAAGAAATCTCCTCTTACAAAATAGGCTGTGCTGATGTTCCTTACTTAGGGATGATATTTTGACACACATAATATCAAAGAAGGTTGTAACTTTGTTTATGATTCTTACATTGATAGCATGCTGTATCCTTTGATAAGATGAAGACGTTAAGAAATGGAAATTAAACTGAACGCAATAGAAGACGCTGTTGCAGATATTAAAGCCGGTAAAGTTGTGATTGTTGTAGACGATGAAGATCGTGAAAATGAGGGCGACTTTCTTACTGCTGCTGCCAATGCCACTCCTGAGGTTATCAATTTTATGGCTACATATGGAAGAGGGCTGATCTGTGCAGCAATTACCGAGGCCAGGTGCGAAGAGTTAAACCTGGAATTGATGGTAGGTAAGAATACTGCCGCCTACGAAACCAATTTCACAGTTTCTGTAGACCTGATCGGGCATGGCTGTACAACCGGTATTTCTGCGTCTGACCGTTCTAAAACTATAAAGGCACTGATCAATCCGGACACCGACCCTAATGAGTTAGGCAGACCCGGTCATATCTTTCCATTGCGTGCAAAGGATGGCGGCGTGCTCAGGCGTGCCGGACATACTGAAGCTGCTGTTGACCTGGCCAGGCTGGCAGGTATGGAACCCGCCGGGGTACTGGTGGAGATCATGAAAGATGATGGAGAGATGGCCAGGCTTCCTGACCTGATCAAAATTGCCGAACAACATCAGCTGAAAATCATCTCTATCAAAGACCTGATCGCTTACCGTTTGAGTAAAGAAAGTCTGATCAGGGAAGATGTAACCATTAATCTGCCGACAGAATGGGGAGATTTTAAGATGACGGCCTACACACAGCTGGAAAATAATGCAATCCACCTGGCATTGAGCAAAGGGGAATGGACACCCGAAGAGGCTGTCCTGGTGAGGGTGCACAGTTCTTGCATCACCGGTGATATCTTTGGTTCATGCCGCTGCGATTGCGGACCGCAGTTGCATAAAGCGATGCAGATGATTCAGGAAGAAGGTAAGGGCATCGTAGTGTATATGAACCAGGAAGGGCGTGGTATAGGGCTGGTAAACAAATTACTTTCCTATAATCTTCAGGATGCAGGGTTTGACACTGTTGAGGCCAATATTAAACTGGGTTTTAAAGGTGATGAACGTGATTATGGCGTTGGTGCACAGATCTTAAGGGCACAGGGTGTCAGCAAAATGCGCCTGATGTCAAACAACCCTACCAAACGTGCCGGGTTAATCGGATATGGTTTAGAGGTTGTAGAAAATATTCCGATTGAAATATTGAGTAATACGCACAATGAAACCTATCTGAAGACCAAAAGAGACAAAATGGGCCATACCATTATGAAAGGATAAAATTGCTGAGCAAAAGAAGCTATTTATTTTTCTTTAGCTTCTTTTGTTCCTCAGTGATAGCCTCCTTGTTAATGGACTGTCTGGAATTCTGTTGTCTTTCAGCCTCTCTCTTTTTCTGGTTCCGCCGGTATTCTCCGGTTACCTTTTGAACAAATTCCCTGAAATTATCAAACTGCTGCGAATAGATGAGTCCGAAGGATGTCACGTTAGTATTCGGATTTATACCCACATTGGTAAAAGTACTCTGTATGGTGGGCGGTTTATTTGCCAGTTTACCTACCAGCGTACCGTCTCTTCTGATCAGCGCGAGAATCTCGACCTCGCCTCCAACGTTGCTGCTGGAGAAACCGATCGGGGAAAGGTCATTCGTACTCCGTCTGTCCACAACGCCCGCATTTACGGTTACCCTGTTATCGAAGAACCTAAAGGAGGCACTGGCTTCGCTCAGTGACCTGATATTGATATCCACAAAATCCAGGTTAAGTGACGACAATACATTGTTAAACTGGTTGAAAAGAAGTTCTGTGGCCGTGCTGGCAACACCGGAAGATATCTGTTTCCCAAAATCCTGCCTGCCGGAACCCGGGGCAAAACTGCGGCGGATGATCAGACTGAAGGCCTGCAGGTTGAGGTTGTTTTCATCGCTGAAATAAGCCTGAAGCTCTTCTTTAATAGAGGGGTTTGAAGGAAAGAAGATATCAAGCTTGATTTCAGGCTGCGTAAGCAGTCCGCTTAAACTCATTTCAACCTCCACAGGAACCCTTAAATTTGCATTACTGCTATTATCCCTGTTGGCAGCAAGGTAAAGGTCTGAGAGGCCTGCTCTCAGCTCATAGATCGCCTTCAGTTGTATCTGTGCATTATTTGGATTGCCTATCCAGCGGATCGTACCACCCTGGCGGATGGTAAATTTCTTATTGATCACTTCCTGCGCAGTGAAATCAAAACTACCGGATTCTATGATATAATCACCGGACATTTCGAAATCGCCCAGGCTATTGATCTCCAGATCCAGGTCTGCGTTTCCTTTACCGCTCAGGTTGCCCAGATTGGTAAACAGGTTTGCGGTGCTGTTGGGATCGATACGAAGTTTAAAACTCATGGTGAGGCCATCAAAGTTTGTGGCTTTTTTTGCATTTGCTGCGGTATCTTTGCTCAGGAAGGTAATGAAATCCTTTGAGGATACCGTTTCCGAGCTGTTGAGAGGAAGGTTAAAGACCGTTCCTTTTTCTGTCTTGGCGTCGATGCCGATATACATTTTATTTGTAGGCCCCTTGAAAATGAATGTTCCCGTTGCGAAAGCCTGGCCAAAATAAAGCTGGTTATCTTTAGCAGTGGTATTCAGCGCCATGAATGTCCGTGCTTTAATCGTGATATCGAGGGTAGGCGTATTGATCTGGTTCAGGTCTACCGAGCCGTTGGCTGTCGCCGTATTGTCGCCCGTGTCCTTCAGATCAAGGTTGTTGATCTGGATCACGCTGTTCTCTACATGGACCTTATCATTTATCTTATAGGTGGTCTTTAAATAGTTCACCATTACCTGCGCTTCGTCAAGTGTGATATCACCATTGATTTTTGGAGCGCTAAACGGTCCCTTTACAGTAAGGTCCGATGAAATATGCCCTTTGAGATTGGACACGAGGTCGCTCACAAAGGGAGTGAGCACTGCAAGTTCAGTTTCATCCATTTTAACAGTCAGGTCCAGGTCTTTTTCTTTGAGATCCAGCTTACCATTTATTTTGAATGTTTCCTTTTCGCTGGTATTGATCCGCATAAAGATATTGGCCGCATTGGCTTCCTGATTGAAGGAAGAAGTATCGGTAAGCGTACCGATATAAGTGTCATTTAAATCAAGAGAGTCGATCTTGATCCCATCACTGATGCGCGGCGATTTCAGCAGGCTGTACAATTTAGTCTGGCCGTTTACATTTCCGGATAATTTTACGCCCAGGGTTTTTACAAAAGGGTTCAGTGTTTTTAAACTGAAGGATTTAAAGCCAAGGGTAAGTGCCTCATTCGGGTCTGCTGACAAAATACCATCCACCGTTAGCAGCTGGTTCCCGTTTCTGAGATCAAAGTTAGTGATCTCGGTTTTTCCGCTTCTGAAATTGATGCGTACCTTTTCCTGGATGGTCCAGTCCTGGCTATTGATCTTCAGTATAGAAGGCAGGATACTGATCCTTGCGGTGGTATCTTTGCCAAACTCCACCAGTCCGTTCAAATCCAGCTGGTTGGCGTCATCGGCATTAGATAGTTTAATGTTCAGGCCAAGGCTGTCATTTCTCAGAATATTTGAGATATTGACATTTTTAATGTACAGACTGTCATTGAGGTCCACGCGGTCTGAAGTGATGATAGCCTGCAGCTGGTTTGAGGTGGTATTCTCATCAATGATAATGTTGTTGGCAATGACTCCTTTGTAGGTGAGTTTTTTCACAAAGCCATTCAGTGTTGCAATATTCTTTTTTGAATCGAAATTACCGATCAGGATAGCCTGGTCTTCAATTTCAAGCCCTGGTGCAATCAGTTCGGCAACGGGTTCAAAGCGTTTGATGGTCAGGTTAAACTGGAAGATCTGGTCCTTAAATTTAACGATATCCGTTTTGAGTGATGGAATATAGGTTTTTGCCAGTGCCTTATAATACGATGGAAGCGTATTCAGGTCGTACTGCCCTTTGATGCTGGCATCCAGCACATCGGAATTGATCTTTAAGGTTCTGTCAGCTCCGATTCCCTGTGCCTGCAGCTGTACAGAATCGATGTTGTAAATTCCTTTTACATTATCGAGCCTGATTTTCTGTATGAGCAGGTTTCCCTGGATATTATTCAGGTTCGTACCGGAGAAATTGGTGCTGAAGGTAGCATCCACTTTTAATGAATCTTTAAATAAATGCAATGACCTGAGTTTTGCATTTTTTATAGTGGCCTTGAAATTGAATACAGGCAGTTTGGGGTTTAAATTTACTCCTCCATCAAACATGAGCTGTAAGTTCCTGTCGTTTATTTTCAGGGTTCCATCAAAATATTTTTTATCGAATGTGCCGTCTATTTTTACATTGGAATACCTGTAATCGTTGAAATCGATATACCTGATGTCACCATTTACCTGTTCGGTTAAGCTGTTGATCTCGGTTCCCCTGCCTTTTACGTACACCGCCGCGGTGATCTTGCCGAGGCTTTTTTCGTCGAGCAGGTTACCCAGGTTAAAGTCGTATGTTTTCACATTTCCTGAATAAGAAGGTATTCCCCTGGCATTGATCTTCATATTCACGTCCGAGACCACCCTTCCCAGCTTTGTTTTAAATTCTCCGAAGGCAATGAAGTCGTTCTGAAAACCTGTAAAGGTTCCGTTGAAATAGATATTCCCGAACTTTTCCACGATCACGGGGATCACATTTCTTTTATTTCCGGTAGTATTCCCCAGGATTTCATCCAGATCTTTTTTATTGGAAGCAGCCATATCGAACTTAAGCTCCATAAAGGTTTCCTTCAGGTTGGGCAGGCCCTTGACATTAAAATCGCCTTTAACATAGGTAGCTTTGCCTGCCTTTACTGCCAGTTTCTTCGCCCTGAGGTTATTGACAAGGCCGGTGATCTGTCCGTCAATATCGATATCCAGGTTCATCTTTGATAGCTCAGGGGAGAAGAAGGAAATATCCCTTGAGGCAAGATGGCTGTTTTTGAAGTTTGCTTTCATCCGTACCTTATTGATATAATCATTAAAGTCGGCGAATTTATTGAACCTCATCTCATAATAATCCGTCAGGCGGCTTTTGTTGGTGACCAGCAATAATTTTTTCAGCTCGATACGGTTCGTATCGATCGTAGTGAAAGCCGTCAGGTTTTTGAGATAGAAGCCACTTTTTTCTTTGAAGGTCAGATTTTTAATGTCTGCCTGCATTAAATGGTCTTTGGTATTGAGCTGATCAAAAATGCCGTTCATGTTCTTCAGTTCAACATCGTCGAAGTTTACGCCGTTGATCACGGTGTCTGCCTGCAGGTTTTTGTATTTGAGCTGCAGGTTATTGATGATTACCCTGTTCACGGAAATCTGGAAAGGTTTCTTTTTCTTTCCTGTTGAAGGCCCGGAGTCGAAATAATCAATGATAAAGTCGAGATTGGTACCCT
This sequence comes from Pedobacter hartonius, assembly GCF_900107535.1. Lineage (GTDB taxonomy): Bacteria > Bacteroidota > Bacteroidia > Sphingobacteriales > Sphingobacteriaceae > Pedobacter > Pedobacter hartonius. The sequence continues at coordinate 18,256 of NZ_FNRA01000005.1, forward strand.
TGTCTTTCTCTTTAAACGATTTCAGGAAAAACGTACCATTATTAATCTGTACGGTATTGATGTCCAGAACTCTTTTTTCGAGGGAAAACATATTGAGCTCTACAATAAACTTAGGGGTATTCAGCAGGGTGTCCTTCTGCTGATCGAGTACAAGGAGGTCTTCAATGACCACCGATTTAAACGGTTTAATATAAATGCTGTGTAAAGAAATCGTAGTATTTAATTCTTTTGAGAGATAACCAGCAGCTTTTTTTGCGACAAATGTCTGCACAGGCTTAAATTGGAGCGAAAATAGAATTATCGCAAGCAGCAGCAGAATTGATGCAATAAACCAAAGAAGTATTTTTAATAGTTTTTTGATAGTTTTGTAGCTTAATTATAATCAAAGGTGTCAGTAATACTTGCTATCGAATCTTCTTGTGATGAAACTTCTGTTGCGATCTGTAACAATGGCAAAATTACTGCCAATGTTATTGCAAACCAAACTATTCATCAAAATTATGGTGGAGTAATTCCCGAGCTTGCGTCGAGGGTACATCAGCAAAATATTGTTCCGGTTATCCAGCAGGCATTAATTGATGCTAAAGTTAGCAAAAAGGATATAAATGCAGTAGCTTTTACGAGGGGGCCTGGATTATTAGGCTCTTTATTGGTTGGTGTATCTTTTGCTAAATCCTTTGCGCTGGCTTTAAACCTGCCTCTTATTTCGGTCAATCATATGCATGCGCATATCCTGGCCCATTTTATTGACGATCCTAAACCTACATTCCCTTTCTTATGCCTTACCGTTTCGGGCGGGCATACCCAGATCGTTCTGGTGAAAGACTACTTTGATATGGAAATCGTTGGGCAGTCCCTGGATGATGCGGCAGGGGAGGCCTTTGATAAAACGGCGAAGATCCTGAACCTTCCATATCCTGGCGGGCCGCTCATTGATCAGCATGCAAAACATGGAAACCCCCTGGCCTTTAAGTTCCCGGAGCCTCAGATAAAGAACCTGGACTATAGCTTCAGCGGACTGAAAACGGCAATCCTGTATTTTATCCGTGCGCAGGAGAAGGAGAATCCTGATTTCATCGCAGAAAACCTGGATGATATCTGTGCCTCTGTGCAGCACAGTATTGTTCATATCCTGCTGAATAAATTAAAGAAAGCTGCGGCATTATATCAGATTAAGGACATTGCCATTGCGGGAGGAGTCTCTGCCAACACCGGCTTACGTACCGCACTGGCCGAAAAAGCAACAGAGCTGAACTGGAATGTGTATATCCCGGCTTTTGAATATTGCACCGATAATGCTGCAATGATTGCCATTGCCGGGCATTATAAATATATAAACAAAGAATTTGTAGGCCAGGATATTGCTCCTGCGTCAAGAATGGAATTCTAACACAATACTAACGTACTAACTACTATCATTATGAATTCGATGAGCTTTTTGTTTTTTGGCCTGATGCTGATTCCTTTAATTATATTCCTGATCTACCTGATCAAACAGGATAAGAACAGGAATTATATTGGCCTGATCGTATTGGTGATTGCAATTTTTGTTGCTGCCTACGTGATCATCACGGTTGACGCGAAATACATGACCCCGGAATCTACCAATATCACGCAGCCATAACAGCTCCCGCAAAGCGCAGCGTTACTCCTGTTGTACAAGTTATACTCAGTATGTGGAATAAGTATCAGCAATTGTAACAGCCACCATACAGGTATGCTCCATGCAATGGGATAGCCTTAAAAAAAAGGGGTTAGCTGTATCGATGCCTTCTCTGCTGCGCTTCAGCAGCAGGCAGCATTGATACAGCTAACCCCTTTTTTCAGCGAAGCCAGGATAACCTTAAGCTCCAGGCAATGTTATCTATTGCAATTCTTCCAGTTTCTCCCCGGTAACTTCAGCCCTGATCTTAGCTTCGATTTCATCCGCCAGTTCAGGATTGTCAAGCAACAGCTGTTTCACTGCATCTCTTCCCTGTCCAAGTTTAGTATCTCCGTAAGAAAACCATGATCCTGCTTTTTTCACGATATTGAAATCTACTCCAAGATCGATGATCTCACCTACCTTAGAGATTCCCTGTCCGAACATCACATCAAATTCTGCAACACGGAAAGGAGGCGCTACTTTATTTTTAACGATTTTCACTTTTACCCTGTTACCGGATACTTCATCAGAATCTTTGATCTGGGAAGTTCTGCGGATATCAAGGCGTACTGAAGCATAGAACTTCAGGGCGTTACCACCGGTAGTCGTTTCGGGGTTACCGAACATGACACCGATCTTTTCACGCAACTGGTTAATAAATATGCAGCAACATCCTGTTTTAGCAATTGTTCCTGTAAGTTTTCTCAATGCCTGTGACATCAAACGTGCCTGAAGACCCATTTTTGAGTCACCCATTTCACCTTCGATCTCCGCTTTTGGCACCAATGCGGCAACGGAATCAATCACGATCACATCAATCGCGCCGGAGCGGATCAGGTTATCGGCGATTTCCAGTGCCTGCTCTCCATTGTCCGGTTGTGCAATCAGCAGGTTATCTACATCTACACCCAGTTTTTTAGCATAGAATTTATCAAATGCATGTTCTGCATCAATAAAGGCTGCTACACCACCTTTTTTCTGTGCTTCAGCAATAATATGTGTAGCCAGGGTAGTTTTACCAGATGATTCAGGACCATAGATCTCGATCACACGTCCTTTAGGAACGCCGCCAATGCCCAAAGCAATATCTAAACTGATAGAGCCGGTTGAAATCGCTTCAATAGATTCAGTAGGTGTATCACCCAATTTCATCACGGCACCTTTACCGTAAGATTTTTCTAACTTATCAAGTGTAAGTTGTAATGCTTTTAATTTATCTGCGTTTGGAGTCATCTTGTTAAATTGTGTGCGTAAATATAAAATATTTATTCTTTATAAAAACTACCTATTGATGTATTATGGCTAAATATATTAGCAATATTAGGTATTATTTTTCAATAAATAACATAACCTCTAAAAATAATGATTTTTAATTCGTAAAATGGCTAATTTCTTTAGCTGGTTTGTTCAGGCGCTCAAAATATCTGCAAATGGAAGTGATCGGGCAGATATCACATTTTGGTGAGCGGGCCACACAAATATATCTTCCATGGAGGATAAGCCAATGGTGTGCGATATGGATATCTTCCTGAGGCAAAAATTTCACCAGATCTTTTTCCACTGCCAGCGGTGTTTTTCCGTTAGTGAGGCCGATCCTGTTGGCCACGCGGAAAACATGTGTATCAACAGCCATTGCAGGAGCGTTGTAGATCACCGAGGCGATCACATTCGCTGTCTTTCTGCCCACACCGGGCATCCGCTGTAACTGATCAATATCAGATGGTACCTGACTGTCAAACTCAGTGACCAGCATATTGGCCATTCCTACCAGGTGTTTTGCTTTATTATTAGGGTAACTCACACTTCTGATGTAGTCAAATACAATATCAGCTGTAGCTTCTGAAAGCGCTTTGGCATTTGGAAAGCGCTGAAATAATGCAGGGGTCACCTGGTTGATTCTTTTATCGGTACACTGCGCAGACAGGATTACTGCAACCAGCAGCTGAAAAGGGTTGTTATAGTGCAATTCTGTTTCAGCATCAGGCTGTTTAGCAGAAAAATAGGCTACAAATTGTTTATACCTTTCTTTTTTGAGCATGTGCAAAGATAAAATAAAAAAAGCTGCCAGTAAGCTGGCAGCTCAATATTTTACGCAATCAAAGGGATTTTGAATAGGCAAGTATCCTCGAGATGGTTTCATCCTCAGGGCTCATATTCAGGCGGTCCATTTGTGGCTTAATGCTTTCATAGAACATTAAATCCAGGTCATTAAGAAATTCTCCACTTAAATTTTCAGCTTGCTGATTTAAGTGGTTTAAATCGGGAGTAGAAGTAGATGTTGTTATCATAAGCAATAAACTGTTCTGTTTTAGTTATCAATAGAACGAAACAAGTTACTATTTATTTTGTATCCGATAACAATATTTTTAATCGAATTTTAATTCGCCCGTTAGGTTACCTCTTTCACCTTCATCATCTTACGGAGATTGCTCAGTGCATATCTCATTCTTCCCAGGGCAGTGTTAATGCTCACATCTGTGAGGTCTGCAATTTCTTTAAAACTCAGGTCTGCGTAATGGCGCATGATCAGTACTTCTTTCTGTTCGTCAGGCAATAACTGGATCAGCGTTCTAAGGTCTGTATGGGTCTGTTCACGAAGGATCTTTTCCTCAGCGCTCTCCTCATATACCTGCAGCATATTGAGCACGTCAGTACCGTCTGCACTGGTAATTACCGGGGCACGCTTTTCACGGCGGAAGTAATCGATCACCAGGTTGTGCGCAATACGCATCACCCATGGCAAGAATTTACCTTCCTCATTATATCTGCCTGATCGTAGCGTATTGATCACTTTTATAAAAGTATCCTGAAAAATATCTTCTGCCAGGTACTGATCTTTGACCAGTAAATAAATAGAAGTGTATATTTTGGACTTGTGTCTGTTCAAAAGTTCCTCCAAAACCGACTCATTGCCGGTCAGGTATAACTTCACCAAGTCCTGATCACTATAGGATTGTAAATTCATAGGATTATATGTACTAAATTCCCTTGCTGTTTTGCTAAAAAATACTTAGTAGATGTTTTGTTCTATAGCGTTTCTCCTATGTTTTTTAATGAGATGGATTAATTGTTTACTTATATTTATTCAAAAGAAGGATTTTTTTATCAGAATACAACAATAAAAATACTAAAAAAAATTAAAAGTAGTTGCAGAGCCGTATTTTTGCATTTCCCCAAAAAAACTAATTTTGTGTTTTTTAGGTTATATTTGTAAATCCCATAAGGAATTAAATGAGTAAGGAAACCGAGAAAGATCCACATAAAAATATTATAATAAAGGGAGCCAGGGTACATAACCTTAAAAATATCGACGTTGCCATACCAAAGAACAAGCTGGTAGTCATCACAGGTATGTCTGGGTCCGGAAAATCTTCACTGGCATTTGACACGCTGTATGCGGAAGGGCAGCGGCGTTATGTGGAGAGCCTGTCATCCTATGCACGTCAGTTCATGGGAAGAATGAACAAACCTGATGTTGATTATATTAAAGGAATAGCCCCGGCTATTGCGATTGAGCAAAAGGTAATTACCTCTAACCCCAGGTCTACAGTAGGTACATCAACGGAGATCTATGATTATCTTAAACTGCTGTTCTCCAGGATCGGTAAAACGATCTCTCCTGAAACAGGACAGATCGTAAAAAAAGATACAGTGAGCACTGTTGTTGATTTTGTGTCTGGATTAGGGAATGAAAGTGTAGTAACGATCTTCTGTCCGCTGCACCCGCACAACAACCGTTCGGTAAAAGAAGAGCTTGCCGTATTGCTTCAAAAGGGATTTCTGCGGGTTTACCTGAATGACAAGCTGAGTAAAATTGAGACCATCCTCGAAGATGAGGGTTTTAAGGACTACGAACTTACAGATGCGTCTACCATAAAGATCCTGATTGACCGTATCGTTTTTCATGATGATGACGAGACCATGAGCAGGCTGGCGGATTCTGTTCAGACTGCCTTTTTTGAAGGTAAAGGAGACTGTTATGTGGAGCACGAAGATCAGGTTTCGCATTTCTGCGACCGTTTTGAACTGGACGGGATCAGGTTTGAAGAACCTACCCCTAATTTTTTCAGCTTCAATAACCCGTACGGGGCCTGTAAACGTTGTGAAGGTTACGGGAATGTGATCGGTATAGATGAAGACCTGGTCATTCCTGATAAAAGCAAAAGTCTTTATGACAATGCCGTTGCGCCCTGGAGAGGGGAAAAAATGCGCGAATGGCTGAATAAACTGATCAAAAATGCCGACAAGTTTAATTTCCCTATTCACCGCCCTTTCAGTGAGCTGACGGAGAAGGAACAGCGGTTGGTATGGACGGGAAATAAATACTTTGGAGGACTGGACGATTTCTTCAAAGAACTGGAAGAGCAGACCTATAAGATCCAGTACCGTGTAATGTTATCACGTTACCGCGGAAAGACAATCTGCCCGGACTGTAAAGGGTCCAGATTACGTAAAGATGCTTCTTATGTGAAGATCGCCGGAAAATCTATTGTAGATGTGGTGCTGATGCCCCTGTCATCCATCCAGGATTTCTTTGACAAGCTTGAGCTGTCGGAAACTGATGTTAAAATCTCCAAGTGCTTACTGGCGGAAGTAACCAGCCGTGTGCTTTATCTGAATAATGTTGGCCTTGGCTATTTAACGCTGAACCGGTTATCCAATACCTTGTCAGGTGGAGAATCGCAGCGGATTAACCTTGCTACCTCACTGGGCAGTAGTTTAGTGGGCTCAATTTATGTACTGGATGAGCCCAGTATCGGGTTACACCCAAGAGATACCAATAAACTGATTGAAGTATTGCTGTCCCTGCGGAATGTAGGAAACACCGTTCTTGTGGTTGAACATGAGGAGGAAATGATGAAAGCGGCGGACTATATCATTGATATCGGCCCTGAAGCGGGTACCTTAGGTGGGAACCTGGTTTTCAGCGGTACTTATGACCAGATCATTAAAGACAAGAAAAGCCTGACGGGGCAGTACCTGTCCGGCAGGGAGAGTATCTCAATCCCGGCAACGCGAAGGAAGTGGGCAGACCATATCCTGATCAAGGGGGCAAGAGAGAACAACCTTAAGAATATAGAAGTGAAATTCCCGCTTGGGGTGTTCACGGTAGTAAGCGGGGTATCAGGCTCCGGTAAAACCAGCCTGATCAAAAAGATCCTGTATCCTGCCCTGCAGAAGGCCATTGGCAATTATGCGGGCGAGCAGACCGGTCTTTATGACGGGATATCCGGAAATTACGACCTGATCAGCCAGGTTGAAATGGTGGATCAGAACCCTATCGGGCGTTCTTCAAGATCAAACCCGGTGACGTATGTGAAAGCTTGGGATGACGTGCGGGCTTTGTTCTCTGCACTACCGGCCTCGAAAGCCGCAGGTTTGAAACCGGCAGCCTTCTCTTTCAATGTTGAGGGGGGCCGCTGTGATGTTTGCCAGGGTGAGGGAGAAGTGAAAATAGAAATGCAGTTCATGGCAGACATTTACCTGCCTTGTGAGGCCTGCGGCGGACGCAGATTCAAGCAGCAGATACTGGATGTGACCTATCAGGACAAAAATGTGGCTGACATCCTGGACCTGACCATAGATGAGGCTGTCGCCTTTTTTGCAAATGAACAAAAGATCCTGAATAAGCTGCAGCCGCTGGTAGACGTTGGCCTTGGGTATGTTCATCTGGGACAATCCTCCAATACCTTATCCGGCGGGGAAGCACAGCGGATTAAACTGGCTTCCTTTTTAATTAAAGGCAATAACGCCAGTAAAACGATGTTCATCTTTGATGAGCCTACTACCGGGTTGCATTTTCATGATATCAAAAAGCTGCTGATCGCTTTGAACACGCTGATAGAACAGGGGAATACGATCCTGGTGATTGAGCATAATATGGATATGATCAAATCTGCCGACTGGGTAATTGATATTGGTCCGGAAGGCGGCGATAAAGGCGGAAATGTTGTTTTTGAAGGAACTCCTGAAGATCTTGTCAATGAGAAAACGTCCTACACGGCAAAATATCTGAAAGAACATCTGACACCTTCATTAACAGAGAAATAAATATCTATATTCGCACATGCTTTTTTTAACCTTTTTCCTGGGAATAATTCTTAATTCTATAGGTTATATCCCGCCGGGAAATATTAATCTGACCGTTGTTCAGATCACGGTCACAAGAGGAATCAAGCAGGCGATCTATTTTATTCTTGCCTTCTCAGCCATCGAGGTACTTTTTACCCTTGGGGTAATGCGGTTTGTACAGTGGCTGTCCAGTGAGATCAAGGTGGGGGAATACATTGACGGCGTAATGATCATCATGTTCCTCATACTGGGAATAAGCACCTGGCGCTCACGCAAGGAAATGCCTAAAGCGGACTATTCTAAAAAAGACAGTATCAGGTATGGCATGCTGCTGGGTGTACTTAACCCCATGCAGATCCCTTACTGGCTGTTCGTAGGTACATACCTGATTTCCCATGAATGGATAGACAAGGGGTATATCTCTTTGAGCATCTTTAGTATAGGTTCCGGAATCGGGGCTGCAGTTGCTTTATATGGCTTCGCAAGGTTTGCACAGTATATCCAGACGAAGTTTACGCTGAACAATTATGTGGTGAATAAGGCTATTGCGGGATTGTTTTTCGCCTTGTCTGCCTATCATATCTTCAAGCTGATCTATATTCATTTTATAAAAAACTAGCATTATTTCTTCAGGAATTCCAGGTTCCATATTTTTTCCGCCCTGCGGCCGATGAACCAGAATGATGCCGCCAGGACGCAGAAGAACAAGGCCTTGTGCCAGGTATCCCAGAAGTACTCGAAGTACCGGGTATAGAGATTTAAAAAAAGAAAAGTGATACCAAACTCCCTTGCTACCTCGTCCCTGAACTTCAGCCCGGCCATGATGCTGATTGCACAGGCCGCTGCCGAGATCAGTGCCCAGTAGAACAAACTGATCTGTTTTATGCCATACCATTGGTCCAGCGTCCCGAAGTTCCCGAAAACGGAGATCAGCCAGAGAGAAATAAAGAGGTACATCATGCCACTGATATAGGTGCTGAGGTAAAAGAACTGAAAAGCCTTTACCTTCCGGAACAGCAGTGATATGCCGGTAATCACCAGGCCGAAGATCACAAAACGTAACGGGTAATTCATCCCGAGGAAGTAGAGGTTACCACGGGAAAGGTAACCGGTTTCTGTTCCAAACCAGGCGCCGAGAGAGATCAGTACAAATACCCAGATCAGACGTGATTTAAATACAAAAGCCAGTACGCCATAAACGAAAACGGAAAATAAGATGAGTAGTGAAAAATGACCACTCTGGCTGCCTATGGCTTTGCCAAGGTAAGCAATCGCATTTGCCGTCAGCATCACCGCGGTGAAGATGATCGCATCATTGCTGAACACTTCCATGGGCAATGATTTTTTTCTTTTAAAGCTTAACCAGTACAACATGCCGGCAGCAGCAGCGGATAACAGACTGATCATACTGTCAGGCGTATCATAGAGCTTTTTCAGGTAATCGAGGATCTGGTTGTCAATCAGTAATGCCCCGAGGGAGATCACGCCGCAGGCCATCGCAATCCAGAAAGAATACTGTGCCAGCCTCCGCCAGTCGAACGATTTGGCCTCATAACTTGCTTTTAATTTCCGGACTTCGGCTTCAGTCAGCAGCTGCTCTTCCTGCCAGTGCTCCAGCATTTCGTCTAAAAACTCACTTTTTTCCTGGTCTATCTTCATTATTACTGCAATGAATATTTTAATCGGAATACCGCTTCAACGAAGCTAATCCTCTAAGCGATAACAAAAAAATACTTTTTAAGTTTTCCTGAGCAGGTCCGGGATCTTTTTATTGTTCCCTACGATCCATACAATATCCTCGTTTTCAAATATGAGGTTCGAATCCGGGTTCAGTATCCGTACTCCCTTGCGTTCAATACCTACTACCAGTCCCTGCGTTTGCTCCCTGATCCCGGAGTCGCGGATGGTCTGCGCAAAAACGGGAGAGGAGCTGTTGATGACTATCTTCTGCAGGGTCATGTCCTTTTTTGGGAAATAGGTTTCGTCATTGTCTTTGATGGCACCATTGAACAATTCCTGGATTGCTGCCAGCTGATCATCGGTACCGATCAGCATGACCTTATCATTGGGGTATAACCTTTCATCCCGGCCTGGAGTGGGGATCATTTTAGTGCCCCGCTCAATCAGCGCGATATTTACACCATATCTCTCCCTTACGGCCAGTTCTATAAGTGATTTCCCTACCAGGTCTGATTCCGGGGAAACGGTTAATTCCGTCAGATGGGTATCCCAGGGCAAGATCTCGGGCTGTTTGTTTTGCTCTTCCCTGGCATTCAGGTTATACAGAAAACGATTTTCCATCCTGTCGTAAAAGGCCTGCAGCCTCCTGGAGAAAATTGTCATTGCCAGGATGATCAGCGCCAGCGCAACGATGATCGACGCCCAGGTGCTATAAAACTGGTAGATCAGAAACCCCACGGCAAAGAGGGCCAGGCCTATCCGGAGTATTTCCAGTGAGATCAGCGGCCCGCGGGTATATTTTTTATTGAGCCATAAATGAGCATGTGCCTTCCGTTCTATCCTGCGGATGGCCAGCGCCCATAAGAAAGGGGCCATGACGATCAGTGAGACGATCAGGCTGATGATGATCCCCTTATTGCCGTTGATGATATGCTCGGTGATAAAAGGCTGCAGGTACCTGGAGCCGGCAAAGATAATGGCGATGAGGATCACAGCGTGGATGATCGTATTGAAGGTATAGGCTTTCAGCAGGATCTTCCAGTCGCTCATGGTAGTAATACCCGCCGTACTGCTGCTGTACCTGTTGATTCCCTCTACCCATTTCTGCGGCATTTTCCGTTCCAGGAACAGGTAAAACGGTTCGGAGGTTTTAATCAGGTATGGTGTGGTAAAAGTAGTAATTGCGGATACGGCTACAGCAATGGGGTACAGGAAATCACTGGTTACCTTCAGCGTAATACCCAATGTGGCAATGATAAATGAAAATTCCCCGATCTGGGCCAGGCTCATCCCTGTCTGTACAGCCGTTTTAAGGGGCTGTCCGGAGATCAGTGCGCCCATTCCTGAACTCAGGAATTTACCGATGATCGTGGCTAAAGTGATGATCAGTATGGGAACTGCATAGCTGACCAGGATACCCGGATCGATCAGCATGCCGACAGATACAAAGAATACCGCCGCGAACAGGTCCTTCACAGATTTTGTAAGGTGTTCTATCTTTTCGGCCTGTGTGGTTTCTGCAAGCACGGAACCCATGATAAAGGCACCCAGGGCAGGGGAGAAGCCTACTTTCACTGCCAGCATGACCATGAGCAGGCAAAGGGCAAGCGAAACGATCAGCATCGTCTCATCGTTCATCAGCTTTTTTGTAGCCTTCAGAAAGGTTGGCACCAGGAAGATGCCGCCAATGAACCACAATACCAGGAAAAAGCACAATTTCAGGATAGAGAAGAACATTTCCGCCCCGGCAAATTGTCTGCTGACGGCCAGGGTGGAAAGCAGCACCAGCAGCAGGATCGCTACCAGATCTTCTACGATCAGGACGCCAAATACGAGACCGGCGAATTTTTTGTGTTTTACGCCCAGTTCTTCAAAGGCCCTGATGATAATCGTGGTAGAGGAGACGGACAGGATTCCTCCAAGAAAAATACAGTCCATAAGCGCCCAGCCCATCAGTTTACCCGCCACAAAGCCGATCAGGAGCATAAAAGCGACTTCTACAATAGCGGTGATGGAGGCAGAGCCACCAACTTTAACCAATTTTTTGAAACTGAATTCAAGGCCGAGGCTGAACAATAAAAAGATCACCCCGATCTCCGCCCAGATATGAACGCTTTCACTGTCGGTAACTGTAGGAAAAAAGTGGATATGCGGGCCAACCAGCATCCCGGCCAGAATATAGCCTAATACCAAGGGTTGTCTTATCTTTTTAAAAAGAAGGGTAGTTACCCCTGCGGCCGCGAGTATTAAACCTAAATCGGTTATTAAAACGGGTAAATGTAGCATATAAAATAATCATTGATGAAACCATCATCAGCATACAGCTTAAAATCAGTCATGATATGCTGATGATAGCTTCATGACCGGTAAAAAACAATGATATGCTGACGAAAGATCTGATTATCGTAATATACTAAAATATGGCGTTTTTCAATAAGAAAATGCGCTTTTCTTTTTTTAAATGCGCCCGGAGAAATAGGCCAGGGTATCTTCTTTATCCTTTTGCAGCTGTAATTTCAGGGCTTCCAGTCCGGTAAATTTTACGTCATGTCTCAGGAACTCATGGAAGTTCATCCTGATATACTGTCCGTAAATTTCCCTGTCAAAATCAAAGATATTGACCTCAATATTCCTGGTCATTCCGTTAATGGTGGGGCGCTGACCAATATAGGCCATTGCCTGGTAGGATTGATCTGCCATATCTACCGTTACCGCGTAGATCCCATCTGAGGGAATCAGTTTATAAGGCTGTTCGATGAATATATTTGCTGTAGGAAAACCGATGGTGCGGCCAATCTTGTCGCCCTTAATTACCGGCCCGTATAAGGAGAATGGGTAACCAAGATATTCCGCGGCCAGGCCAACCTGTCCGCTTAACAGTGATTTCCTGATCTTGGTAGAGCTGACAGCCACATCATTGATATCCTGCTCGTCTATCTCTTCAATCTGGTATCCGTAAGGACCGGAGAAGGCAGCGAGGTCTGTCATTCCGCCGGTCCTGTCTTTGCCAAAGCGGTGGTCGTAACCTACGATAATCTGTTTGATGCCTATGGTATCTACCAGGATATTCTTAATGTATTCCGAAGGGCTCAGGTTGGAAAAATCTCTTGTAAAAGGTGTAATGATCAGGTGGTCTACACCCAGTACTGCCAGGATCTCTGCTTTTTCTTCAATGGTATTGATCATCTTCAGGTCCTGGTTTTCAGGATCAATGATCATCCGCGGATGGGGGAAAAAGGTAAGGATCACGCTTTCGCCGCCGGTAGATCTGGCCAGTTCGCAAAGCCTGTTGATGATTTTCTGGTGCCCGAAATGTACGCCATCAAAAGTACCTATGGTTGCAACAGCATTGTTCAACCGCTTAAACTCGGACAGGTGATTATATATTTTCAAAATCTTTAAAATTAATGCAGGGCATGGCGTTTAACCACCCCTCCTTTGATATCGGAAATCTGTTGCTGAACTACAAAGGCATCCGGATCGATCTGCCGGATCTCCGTTTGCAGTTTGCCCATTTCTAATTTGGTCACTACGGTATATAATATATCGATCTCTTTTTTCTCATTGTAGCCGCCCTCGCCTTTATAGATAGTTACCCCGCGTTTCATATTGTTGATCAGGAACTGGCGGATCTCATCCTTCTTCTCAGAAATTACGGTTACCCCGATATACTGCTCCAGGCCATTCACCACAAAATCGATCGTTTTGGAGGCAGACAGGTAAGTCAGTATCGCGTACATTGCTGTTTCCACACCGAGGAAAATTGCTGCCACAGCAAAGATCATGATATTCAGGATCAGGATGATATTGCCTACGGTAAACATGCTGTTCTTACTGATATAGAGTGCAAGTACTTCTGTTCCGTCAATCACACATCCGCCACGCATGGCCAGGCCTATGCCTCCGCCTAAAAACAGACCGCCAAAAAAGGCGATCAGGAGTTTATCATGCGTAACGGGCTGAAAAGGGAGGATGATCAACAACACGGCCAGTACAGCGATTGCGCAGGCTGTTTTAATCGCGAAGGTTTTTCCGATCTGGCTGAAGCCGAGGATCACAAAGGGAATATTGATGATCAGGATCAGATAAGATAGTTTTAATCCTGTCAGGGTACTGATCAGCAGTGAGATACCTGTTACCCCGCCATCGATGAATTCGCTGGGCATCAGGAAACTCTTCAGGCCGAAACAGGCGGAAAAGATGCCGCAGGTGATCAGGAGAAAATCTCTCCCGTACTGCAGGTATTTATTTTTCAGGTGGTTATGCATATCAGGTATTTGCTGATGGGATTGCGGCGGCTTCCCTTTTACTGCGAAGATAGTCAACGAGATCTGTTACCTCAAATGCATTTTCCAAAAGAAAATCACCGCTGCGGGTACGTGTGAGCTTAGACAGGTATGCGCCATTATTCAGGTGTTTGCCAAAATCTGACACGAGCGATCTGATATAGGTACCTTTGCTGCATACAATGCGGAAGTCTACCTCCGGCAGGGCAATGCGGGTGATTTCAAAAACCGGGACATTTACAAAACGAAGCCTCAGTTCCTGCTCTTCACCCCTTCGGGCCTTGACGTACAAACGCTCTCCGTTTACTTTTACTGCGGAATGGGCTGGCGGGTACTGCTGGATCTCACCAATAAAGGGCGCAGTGGCGGCATATATTGCCTCCCCGGTAATTGCGTCCAGCGGATATTCTGCATCTACGGTAGTCTCCAGATCAAAGGAGGGTGTGGTAGCACCAAGGATCATGGTGCCGGTATATTCTTTATCTTCTGCCTGGAAGGTATCGATCTGTTTGGTCAGCTTTCCCGTACAGAGGATCAGCAGGCCTGTAGCCAGCGGATCAAGTGTGCCGGCATGGCCAACTTTTAATTTGAGGGGTTTTAAGGAGTTTCTAATCTTCCCCACTACATCAAAACTTGTCCACTTATAGGGTTTGTTGATGAGTAACAACTCGCCTTCAGCAAAATTGAAGGTTCTTTCCATTAACTTTTCTACGCTCAAAACGATGATCTAAATTAAGCGGCAATTTACACAATTATATGATCTGCAGGTCATGCCCGCTGTAGATAAGCAGGATAATGATGATTCCTGCGATGATCCGGTACCATCCAAAGAGTTTGAACCCATTTTTGTTGAGAAAGCCGATAAAGCTTTTTATCGCCAGTAAGGCAACAATGAAAGCAATTACATTGGCTACCAGCAGGATCTGAACTTCCTGATGTGAAACGGTATGGCCGGCTTTGTAAAAATCCAGTAACTTTTTGGCAGTTGCGGCAAACATGGTAGGCACGGCCAGAAAGAAAGAGAATTCGGCAGCAACCTTCCTGCTTAATTTTTGTGTCATTCCGCCAACAATACTGGCACCGGATCTTGATGTTCCCGGAATCATGGCCAGACATTGGAAGAACCCGATCTTTAAGGCGGTAAGGTAAGTAATTTCTTCTTCGCTATGGATGGTAGGCTCACTAAACCATTTATCCACAAATAAAAGGATAAAGCCACCAATTACAAGGGAAATTGCGACAGTCATCGGGCTTTCCAGCAATTCATCGATCTTATCGCTTAACAGGTAGCCGAACACTGCTGCAGGAATAAATGCCACGATCAGCTTGTAGTAAAAATCAAGTGTTTTGAAAAAACGTTTGAAATACAGAACAACTACAGAAAGGATGGCTCCGAGTTGTATGACAATTGTAAAAAGTTTAACAAAAGGATCAGACGCTATTCCCATATAGGAAGAGGCAAGGATCATGTGACCGGTAGAAGAGACGGGTAAAAACTCCGTTAGTCCCTCTATCACAGCGAGAATAATTGCTTGAATGAAATTCATGAAGGGCTTACTTTTTCAGGACTGCGTAGATACCGAAACCAAATCCAAAGAGCACTACCATAGGAGCGATCATGGTTTTTCTTACGTCATAGATGTCTGTAGTACCCATCATCAGTATGAAACCAAAGGCTACAATTGCAATACTGATCAGCAGCAGCTGATAGTTCTTTTTGGTGAAAACCAGTTCATTCTTAGGGTCCTGGTTTGCAGGTGTTGCTTTTTTCTCCATGATTATCTGTAAAGGTCGTAAATTTTTAAACGTAAATATTTGTTAACTGCAAAAGTTGTACTGATGGCCGTAATAAAAATGCCAACACCAACTAAAAAGAGAAGCACAATACCAAATTCTGTATAATTCCTTAGAATAACAATTTCCGGAATCTCTTTTTGCGCATAATATAAAAGGCCTAACAAAATGATCACTGCAATGAATGAAGCGATCAGTCCGTGTAACATGGCCAGTAAAATGAAAGGCTGACGGATAAAATTCTTGGTGGCGCCCACCAGCTGCATACTCTTGATGATGAAACGCTGGGAGAAAATAGCCAGCCTGATGGTGTTGTTGATCAGGGCAATGGAGATCACTAACAATATTGCTGCAAACCCAAGGACGATGAGGCCTATGGTATTGATGTTCTGGTTCACCATGTCGATCAGAGAACTCTGGTAGATCACCTCTTTAACGACAGGATTTTTACTGATATTGGCTTTCAGCGCGTCTATACTTTTGTTATTTGCATAGTCGGCTTTGAGGTACACATCTACCGTAGACAGCAGGGGGTTATAGCCAAGGAAGTTTACGAAATCCTCGCCCAGGTCCTGTGTAAGGTTTCTTGCCGCCAGTTCTTTGTTTACATACTGGGTTTGTTTGACTGCCGGATTGGCATTCAGTTCTTTCTGAAACTGCAGCACATCCGCTTCTTTAGCGCCTTCGTCTACAATAATATTTAATACAATATTTTCCTTCACATAGTTAGAAAGGTTCTTTGCATGTACCAGTATTAAACCCAGTACACCCAGCATTAACAAAACCAGTGTGATACTAAAAATAGTAGAAATATAAATGGTTTTTGTTTTCTTAGAAGCATCACTAACTTCAAATTCTTCCATGTTATTTATTTATGTTCTGCGAAAATAAAAAAATATAAGCAAAAAAATTAATTATATGCCTTTTAAACGGTTAAACAGTATTGTATCGTATGTTATTGGCCTCTGATCCAATTTCTTTTCATAACCTTTCTGAAACACCCTTTATTTAGTTATTTTCGCGCTGTATAAAGGAATAGCAGTAAATGGATTACCAATTTAAAGAAATAGAGCAGAAGTGGCAGCAGTTTTGGGCGGAAAACCAAACGTTTAAGGCAGAGAATAATTCTGCAAAACCTAAATTTTATGTGCTGGATATGTTTCCATACCCTTCAGGGGCTGGTTTACATGTTGGCCATCCGCTGGGTTACATTGCATCTGATATATTTTCAAGATATAAAAGAATAAAAGGATTTAATGTGCTGCATCCTATGGGGTACGACTCATTCGGGTTACCTGCCGAACAATATGCGATACAAACAGGTCAGCACCCTGCATTAACTACTGAGGTAAATATCAATACTTACAGGCGCCAGCTGGATCAGATCGGGTTTTCTTTCGACTGGAGCAGGGAACTGCGCACCAGTGAGGCCGACTATTACAAATGGACGCAATGGATTTTTATGCAGCTGTTCAATTCATGGTATAACCTGGATACGGACAAGGCTGAAGATATCAGTACGCTGATCGAAAAGTTCAATATTTCGGGCAGTGCCGATGTAAGGGCGGTTTGTGACGAAGAGGTGAAAAGCTTTATGCCGGGCGACTGGGCAACGATGACCGCGGAGGAAAAACAGGAAGAACTGCTGAAATACCGGTTAACTTACCTGAGAGAAAGTACCGTGAACTGGTGCGCAGCACTGGGAACGGTACTGGCCAATGATGAGGTGAAAGAAGGATACTCTGAACGTGGCGGCCATCCCGTAGAGCAGAAGAAGATGATGCAATGGAGCATGCGTATTTCGGCCTATGCCGAGCGTTTGCTGCAAGGACTCAATACGATCGACTGGCCGGAGCCGGTAAAAGAGATGCAGCGTAACTGGATCGGGAAAAGTGTGGGAGCAAGTGTGCGCTTCAATATTGAAGCCCGCGAAGGTGCAGAAGTTCCTGCAGATTACATTGAGGTGTTTACTACTCGTGTAGATACGATATTCGGGGTTTCCTACCTTGTACTGGCACCGGAGCATGAGCTGGTTCCTTTTGTAACTACGCCGGCACAGCACGATGCGGTTAAAAATTATATCGCACAGACAAAGAAAAAGTCTGAGTTAGACCGCATGGCAGATACGAAAACCGTTTCCGGAGCATTTACAGGAAGTTATGTGATCAACCCCGTTAGTGCTGAACGCGTACAACTGTGGATTGCCGATTACGTACTTGCCGGTTATGGTACAGGTGCGGTAATGGGCGTGCCAAGCGGTGACCAGCGTGACTGGCTGTTTGCAAAACATTTTAATCTGCCTGTAGTGCAGATCCTGGACGGACAGAAAGACATCGAAGTTCAGGCTGACCCTACTAAAGAAGGCCTGTATATCAATTCCGGCTTTATCAATGGAATGGCCTATGCCGAAGCAGTGAAAACACTGAACAGCTGGCTGGAAGAAAAGAAAGTAGGTAAGGCTAAAGTTAACTACCGCATGCGCGATGCCATATTTGGCCGTCAGCGTTACTGGGGAGAGCCTATCCCCGTATATTTTAAAGAGGGAATCCCTTACCTGATCAAAGCCGAAGAATTGCCGCTGTTATTGCCTGAGATCGATAAGTACCTGCCAACGGAAACCGGTGAGCCACCGTTGGGAAGGGCTGAAAACTGGAGCTATGAGGACCAGTATATCTATGAGTTGAGCACCATGCCGGGATGGGCAGGATCCAGCTGGTACTGGTACCGCTATATGGATGCGCAGAATAAAACTGAATTTGCTTCGAAAGAAGCCATTGCATACTGGAAGGATGTGGATCTGTATATCGGCGGATCGGAACATGCTACAGGGCACCTGTTATACAGCCGCTTCTGGAATAAGTTTTTGAAAGATCTTGGTTATGTAAATGAAGAGGAGCCTTTCAAAAAGCTGATCAACCAGGGAATGATCCAGGGACGGAGCAATTTTGTGTACCGCGTGATTGAAGCAAATGGAAGGGCTACAAATACGCTGGTTTCTCATGGATTGAAAGACCAGTACAAAACTTCTGCCTTGCATGTGGATGTGAATATTGTAGACAATGAGATCCTGAACATTGAAAAGTTTAAGCTTTTCAGGCCTGAGTTTACCGGTGCAGCATTTATCCTTGAAAACGGAAAATATATCTGTGGCGTAGAGGTAGAGAAAATGTCTAAGTCTAAATTCAACGTGGTGAACCCTGATGTGCTGATCAGCAGTTATGGTGCAGATACGCTGAGGATGTACGAAATGTTCCTGGGGCCGCTGGAACAAAGCAAACCATGGAATACCAATGGTATTGAAGGTGTGTTTAAATTTCTGCGCAAGTTCTGGCGTCTGTTCCATAACGATGCCTGGGAATTTAATGTGAACGATGAGGAACCAACAAAGGCAGAACTGAAGGCCTTGCATAAGATCATCAAAAAGGTGCAGGAAGATATCGAGCGTTTCTCGTTCAATACTTCGGTATCCAGCTTTATGATTGCTGTGAATGAGCTGACTGATCTTAAATGTAATAAACGTAGTATCCTGCAGGACCTGGTGATCGTGCTTTCACCATATGCACCGCATATTACTGAAGAACTCTGGTCATTATTAGGTAACAAGGAAAGTTTATCCTTTGCAGTTTACCCGGTGTTTAACCCGGCGTATATGGTGGAGGATGAGTTTAGTTATCCTGTTTCCGTGAATGGGAAAACGAGGTTGAATATCAACCTGAGCCTGGCACTGGATGCTGCGGCAATTGAGGAGATCGTACTTGCGGATGAGCAGGTGCAGAAGTACCTTGATGGCAAGACGCCGAAGAAGGTGATCGTGGTGAAGGGGAGGATTGTTAACC
Organism: Pedobacter hartonius; assembly: GCF_900107535.1. Taxonomy (GTDB): domain Bacteria; phylum Bacteroidota; class Bacteroidia; order Sphingobacteriales; family Sphingobacteriaceae; genus Pedobacter; species Pedobacter hartonius. Next base: position 37,569 of record NZ_FNRA01000005.1, read on the forward strand.
TGGTGGTTTAATCCGGTCAAACCATCAACTTATCCATTAATTAATGACTTAATTATATGGCTATCGTATCTTATTTGTTTTTTTCTGGATATGGAAAACTTCAACTGATTTATTGTTTAAGAATTGATAATCTTTGTTTAGATGATTCTTTCAGAACAGCACATCGGTTATATTAAGAATTTTTTTTCTGGTCGTCCGGTTATAAAGGCATATGTATTTGGTTCATTCATACCACACCCATTGGAATGAAATTTTTTTCTTATCAGGATGAACTTGAGCAGATTTTGCAGAAAAAAGTTGACCTTGTTAGTTATGAAGGTTTATCCAAATATGTGAAACCCTTTGTTGATAAAGATAAGGTCCTGATCTATGAAAGGCAGATTAGGTGATAAATTAAGGTTACAGCATATTCTTGATTCAATTTGCGAAATTGAAAATTATCTTTATGATGTTACTATCGAGCAATTTTTGGGAATTCAGAGAAACGTTTTGCAACTATAGAACAAATCGAGATTATTGGAGAGGCATGTAATGCCATTACAAACGAGTTGAAGTCTGCTCATACGGATATTCCGTGGAGAGCAATAATAGGTTTCAGGAATATGTCAATTCATGAATATTCGGACTGAACTTGCAGCTTGTCTGGGAGATTGCTAAGAATGATCTTCCGGAGCTTAAGGAAAAAATGCAAATGCTGTTGGACTCATCTATATAATTGATGATCCCCGGATGATCTCCTGAATGTACTGCAGGAGGATTACCCTTTAAAAAAAAAGAGTACGCTATCAAGGCCTTTTGCTGCGCTTCAGCAGCAAGCAGCATTGATAGCGTACTCTTATTTTAACTCAAAAAATCTCCCAAAGGGAACCTACTGCAGAATCCACATGACGCCGTTAATATCGTCATTACCCGCGAACTGGCTTTGTAAAGCCTTATTATAGTTCGCTGTGTTAGATGTTCTTTCAGACACCGGATATTGGAATCTCGTAGCGATACGTGTTCCGTTACCCGTGCCGGGGCCTGTAGTGAAAGTTGGAACGCCTGTTCTGCGGTTAGTGAAATACGACTCCAGACCTGAATGGCGGAAAAGGGCAATGTATTTCTGTTGCAGGATCCTGGTCAGGCCTGTACTGCCAGCCGCATATTGAACCAATGGCTGGGCGTAATAAGCATCGAAGTTTGCAGTGATGCTATAGTTGTCGTAGTTCGATGCCTTGGTTACATCCGTTGATCCCGGACGGTAGAAATAAGCAATAAAAATGCCATTATCAGGTATACCATAGCCAGTCATCGAAGCTTTGATCCCTGCTTTGTAATAGGTTGATGCATCTCCTGCTGCCCAGCCACGGTTAATTCCTTCTGCAATGTTAAATTGCTGTTCTGCATAACCGATTTGTATGGTAGGCTCACCGGTGAATGTTGAATAGTAGTGCTTTCTGTTGATGAATGAATATTTCTGCAGCCCGGCGTTATTGTACATGATACTTAAATCCAGTCCGGCGTCCGCTCCGATAAATGAATTGAAATCTGTAGGACTCTGTTTCAGTACATCTACTGCATCACGTGAGGGCTCAGCAGTAACAAAAACCCTTGGGTCTTTTAACTGGGTCAGCAGGCTGACATAAGTGGCAGACATATTTTTACGGGAACCGCTCTGCCCAAAGTTGTTGGGGTTTGAAGGGTAAAAATTGCTTGGAGTAACATACGTATACTGCATATTGTCATCCACACCAGACATCAATGGATATTTGGCGGGATTGTTCAGTACCGACGCAAATTGTGCAGCTATATTCAGATCTGCATCAGCTGTTTTTTTGCTCAGTTCAACCAGCAGGCGTAACCTGAGCGCATTAACAGCTTTCTGCCATTTGCTGAGGTCATTGCCATAGAAGATGTCGTTATTCAGCGCAGCACCTTCTCCCGTACCGCCTGCCGAGGGGTTAGCGATCAGCTGTGTCATATCGGTATTTGCGCTTTCAAGCCAGGCCAGTGACTGCACCATTACTGCTTTTTGAGTGTCATAGACAGGCTCCAGGGTATTCAGTCCCTGCAGTGCCTGTGACATCGGGATGTCTCCCATTTCCAGGCTCATCTTACTGAAAAAATAGGCTTTGAAAAACTTACCTACTGCTTCATATGGATTGACAGCTGCGCCACCGGTATTTGTTGCTGCAGTTTCCATAGCAGTTACATTTTTTAATGCAGAATAATAATCATCCCCGCTGGCAAAATCATATCTGTTATTGCCATAGTAATCATAGTTGTACAGGTAGTACTGGTCATAAATCTCCGGTTGTTTCTCCGGAAGATCAGCCATGCTGTTCATTATACCGTTAAAAAGTAAAGAAGCAGGTACCGTAGAAGGCTTGTTATTGTTTTTTGTTAAGTCGTCAAAACTCTTTTTGCAACTTGTTGCTGCCAGTATAATTAATAGGGGCAGTATATATATTTTAATGTTTGTTTTCATAGATCTTAGAATGAAAGGTTTAAATTGAAACCATAGCTGCGTACTGTGGGCGACTGTAAGCCCGTAGTATTGGTGGCGTAGTTGTATTGATCAAGGTCCACATCTTTAAATCTCTTGTCTTTGTAGAAATACAGCAGGTTCCGTCCGTAGATAGAAGCAGATGCTTTTTTAATGAATGACTTCTCCAGGTATTTCTTGGGAAGTTCATATCCCAGGGTTACTTCGCGCAGTTTAGCGTAAGTTTTGCTCATCAGGTTGGCCTCGTCAGCATTGTAGTACTGACTTACATAACCCTGTACAAGAGATGTTTTCGTATTGGGCGAATATTGCAGGTCGCCATAGTTCAGTACTGCACCAGTTGCCGAGTTGTAATTGATTGCTTTTCCGTTAGAGATCACTACACCCTCGCCTACATAAGAACCACTATAGTTGTCTTTACCATAGTTTAGCCAATCCTGGTAGCGTGCAGCGCCCAGTGCGCCTTCAGCAGTCTCAATGTTACTACCTCCGCGCAGGGTTTTATTGTGCACATAATCTACAATCACACCGCCTACTGATCCGTCAAACTGGAAGCCTAAGCTCAGGCTCTTGTAATGGAAGGTATTTGAAATGCTCCAGGCAAACTTTGCATTTTCATTGCCGAGATTTTGCAGCACCGGATTGATCAGTGGTTTACCTGATGCATCATTGATAATCTGCCCATCCTGGGTCCTAACAAATGCAGTTCCGTATAATTTATCTGTGCGGTCGCCTTCCTTAAAGAAGGTTTTATAAACACCCTGTCCCGAAGGCAGTTCCTTGTAAACTTCTTTAAAGGTAGAGATGTTAACCATTACGTCCCAGCTAAAACCGGTTGAAGTCCTGATTGGATTTCCGGTAAGGGAGCCTTCATAACCTGTTTTCTTGGTTTTTAAAGCATTGATATATTCAGTAGTATAACCTGTACTTGTTGATATCGTATTGGCTAATATTTGCGGCCCGTCGATATACTGGAAAGCGGTACCGCTAAAACCCAAACGGTTTTTTAAGAATTTGATGTCAAAACCTTCTTCATAGTTTAAGCGTGTAGAGGTTTTGATTCCATTCTGAAACAGATAGTCAGAGGCGTATCCGGCAGGCTGGCTGTTATAAGGTTTGGTAGATGAATATGAACTTACCAAAGAATAATCGGGGCCATTGTATGGAGATTTATACGTTGTTCCGTATCCGAGCGGGTTATAAAACAGGGGATCAACACCTGAGGTTGTTCCGCCCAACACTGAAATAGAGTTGTACGGAGCGGGGCCAATCGTAGTAGATGTAGCATCAGATTTGATACTTGAATAGGATACGCGGCCTTTTAAATAAGATATTACTGCCGGAAGTTTAATATAATCAGATACGACTGTCGCTAGTGACAGACTCGGGTAATAATAGGTAGTTGGTGTCTGGAAAGCTGAAGATTTATCTATCCGGCCTGTGCTGGATAACGTAGCATATTTTCCGAAACTTGCATCTAACGAGTAGTAAGCACTCAGTACACGCAGCTGAGAGTTAAAACTGGTAGACTGTATGGCGTTTTTAGAGTTACTGAAAGTATATACTTCAGGTACGCTTAAATAATCTGTTGAGGTCCAGCTTGAGTTGTATTTGAAGCTCCTCATGTTTCCGCCCAGTACACCGGACAGGTTCAGGAACTTTTTAACGGTATAATCATAGTTCAGCATTACCTCTGTATTGTTGTCAAACAGGTCTCTGCGGTCTTCACGGTAATCTCCCTGGTTTCCTTCACGTCCGTAAGGGTGGGCAGAATAGGGCAGTTTCTCGGTACGGAGAATGTTATAAGTATCAATCTGTGAACGCAAAGTTGCATTCAGGTTGTCATTGATCTTATAGTTGCCTGAAAAATATCCGTAAAGATCGTTCTTATAATGTCCTCGGGTCCATTCTTTTACCAGTAACCAGGGGTTATGGTAACGTGTATATTCTGCAAATTGCGATTGTACACCTTCTTTACCTGGCTGCCATATTGCTTTAATATCAGGGGCATTCACATCCCAGTCGGCGCCTGTCCATATTGCAAGGTTATAAATGATACTATTGGGACCATATTGTACGTCAGGGAAGTTATCAGTTGTTTGTCTGTTGAAATCTACGTTTGCCTCAAACTTCCAGCGCTTGCTTGGCGTAAACGCTGCATACACATTCAGGTTTGCGATATCCAGGTATTGTTCGGGGATATAGCTCGACTGATGTTGCTGAGAAGCAGAAAAACGGGTTGTATACGTATCTCCGGTAGAAGAGAGGGAAATATTGTTATTGGTTTGATAACCTGTTTTTAAAAAGTTTTTCAAGTTGTCTGCACCCCTTGCGGTATATGGAGTGCCTTGTCTTACACCGTTTACTACAGGGCTGTCATACTGGGGGATCAGCTGACCATTGAAGTAAGGTCCCCAGATATCATAATCAGCATCTACACCACCCGGTGCCCCGCCTTTACCATCCACAAACTGGTATTGAGTGTTCTCTCCTGCGCCATAAGAATGCTGTATCCTTGGAAAGGCCAGGAACCCTTTGTTGATCACAGTACTGCTGTTGAAATCTACGGCCAGTCCTTTACCTTCTTTATTGGATTTTTTGGTAGTAATCAGGATTGCTCCGTAAGAGGCGCGGTTACCATAGAGGGCTGCAGCCGCAGGGCCTTTTAAAACGGTGTAACTTTCAATGTCATCAGGACTGATGTTATAGGTATCAGTATTGATCGGGAAACCATCTACAACATATAGTGAAATGGTATTTCCCCTGAGGCTTACATTCGGTGAGCCCAGTAATTCAGGAGAAGGACCAACTGATAAACCCGCTACTTTACCGATCAATCCGGTAATGGGGTTCGGATCGCGGGCGGTAGTCAGGTCGCCGCCTTTCACGGTTTGCGTAGCATAACCGATGCGGCGGGTTTCTTTTTTTATACCCAGCGCGGTAACCACCACTTCGCTCAGCTGACTGCTGTTGCTGATCAGGTTTACTGTCAATGCGGTGTTGCCTGTAATGGTCATTTCTTTCGGATCAAATCCGACGGAGCGGAAGACCAGTACCTGTCCCGGAGCTGCTGAAATTGTAAAGCGGCCATTCCCATCGGTAGTTGTTCCTTTGTTTGTGCCTTTCAGTACAATGCTGATGCCCGGTAAGGGCTGATTTGTTTCGTCATTAACCGTACCTGTTATTTGCGATTGTCCGAATGATATCATCGGAGCAATGTAAATTAACAGTATAGTCAACAAAGTTTTTAACGGTTTGTAAATGTGTCCCATCTGCTTATATTTATTTGAGAAATGAAATAGTTTTTTGATGCAGCAATACTAAACTTTGTTTATTATTTGTAAACTAAGATTAGGTTAAGTATATCTTAACATTTCATGTCCTAATGGTTAAGCGGATGGGTTCTGGTAATGTACCGCAGATATATATTTTACAATTGCTTAATGTTAAATTTGTATATTAAAATTCTGTATTGGATAAATGTTTTAGTGACAGTTGTTTGAGGAATGTAATGTTATTAACTTCCAGATGGGTTTCTTTAGCTTTATCATCCCAGTAACGCAACTGGATCATGAGAGTGGCATCAGGATGAGATTCAAATTCTGCTGCTTCCTCTGTACTCATTCTTCCGCCCTGAAAGTTTAACGTAGTTTTGCTGGCATCAGACAGCTTTTCGTAATACTCGGGGAATTTATAGGTGAGATAACGTTTAGCGATGACGTGGCTTTGAACCAGTTGGGTAAGGCGGTCGGAGAATCCTTTTTCGGAAAGATATTCGGCACCTAGTTTTTCATGGTCTGCCGCTCCCATACCGTCCATGCTGTCTGCCTCATCACTTGCGCAAAGATGGCCGATGTCGTGGAAAAACGCGGCCAGTATCACCTCGTCATCATATCCTTCTGCGGAGGCAAGCGCTGCGGCCTGCGACATATGTTCTAACTGGGATACAGGTTCTCCGATATAGTCTTCATCTCCATGCTTTTCATACAAAGCAAAGATTTCGTTCACAATGATCTGGGCATTACGTGCGGATACTGGCATATGATTTTTGTTTTTAGCAAAGAAAAATTCTCTATGTTATGTTATTGTTATGTCAGTGCTATATAATGAGCACGGTCAGATTAACCTCTTGTTTTACAATTGTTTGTTGTTTTCTGTTTATGGTGTAGTAAGTCCGTGATTATTGTCATGGGCCGAATTATTTTATATTTTTGCGGCGTTTGATAAAAGAAAATATTAAAGGACAATGAGAAGTGACGTACTGATACAGATTAGTAACCGGATAAAAGAACGCAGGCGCGAAATGAATATTACAGTACAGGAACTATCTCTGAGGGCAAATGTCAGTAAGGGCCTGATTTCTCAGATTGAGAACAGCCGCACCATCCCTTCGTTAATGGTATTGATAGATATTATCAAGGCACTTGAAATTGATCTGAATTCTTTTTTCAAAGACATCAGGTCTAAAGAAAGCCAGTCGCCCGTGCTCATTAAACGCAGGGCTGATTACGATCATTTCGAAAAAGAACATGCTGAGGGCTTTTTATATCAGCGGGTTTTTACACAGTCCTTTACCGCCTCTACTGTAGATATTGTGATCCTGGAATTAGAACCTAATGCGCTGCGCCCGCTTGTACAAACTGAGGCTTTTGAATATAAATATATATTGCAGGGCAAAATAGAGTACCAGTTCAACGGAGAAAAATATGTGCTCAACCAGGGCGACTCTATGTTATTCGATGGCAGGATCCCGCATACACCAAAGAACCTGGGCCGGCAAACCGCAAGAATGCTGGTGGTTTATTTTTTTGAAGAAAAGAATTAAGGTGATATTTAATCATATCTTAATATTTACTTAGTTTAAGCTTAATAAACAAAGTTTAGTATTGCTTAACATTTAAATAAGCAATATATGTCAGTCAAACTAGTGGTTTTTGATCTTGCCGGTACTACGGTTAAAGACAACAATGATGTAAGCAAAGCCTTTCAGTCGGCCTTAGGTAAGTATGGGTACAACATCCCTCTTGAGCTGATTAATCCTATTATGGGTTATGAAAAAAATGAGGCGATTACGATGATGTTAAATACGCATGAGCCCGATGCCTCAAAGATTACTGCTGATCTAATCCACGATATCCACAAGGATTTTGTTGGTGAGATGATTCATCACTATTGTTTTACAGAAGGAATTGAATCTTTACCAAATGTAGAGCAAACCTTTGCTGCGCTGCAGAAGAAGGGAATTCAGGTGGGGATCAATACAGGTTTTTCCCGCAATATTGCTGAAGCCATTGTAAACCGGCTGCAATGGCGTGAAAAGAACCTGATCAATTACCTCGTTGGCTCTGATGAGGTGAAACAGGGGCGTCCGTTTCCATTCATGATCGGGAAGATGATGGAAGAAGGAAATATCAATGATGCCAACGATGTAGTGAAGGTGGGGGATACCGAAGTAGATATCCGTGAAGGGCAGAATACGGGCTGCCGGTTTGTGATCGGGGTAACTACCGGGGCATTCAGCAGGGCTCAGCTGGAGCCTTATCACCCAACCCATATCATTGACAATATAGCAGAGGTTCTCGATATTATCAAAAGCTAAGGTTATGCAGGTCCTCAGCCATCTTAAAGCCAGAGTGGCCAAATGGCCATATGGTTTGCATTCCGTCATGACCGCATTTGCCGCGTTCGGAACCTATACCTGCATGTATGCCTTCCGTAGAGCATTTTCTGCAGGCATCTACGGCGGGCAGCAGTATTTTCATATTGACTATAAAGTATGGCTGGTTATTGCACAGGTTTTAGGGTATACCATCAGTAAGTTTTATGGGATCCGTTTCATTGCAGAGGTCAGGCCTGCAAACAGGGCAAAAAGCATCCTGGTGCTGATTGGTATCTCCTGGCTTGCCCTGCTTGGCTTTGCGCTGATTCCCGCACCTTATAATATCTCCATGCTTTTTGTCAATGGCTTTCCTCTTGGCATGATCTGGGGATTGGTTTTTGGCTATCTCGAAGGCCGGAAGTATACAGAGTTTATGGCGTCTGTCATGTCTATCAGCCTGATTTTTGCCTCAGGTTTTGTGAAAACGGCCGGGCGTACGCTGATAGACGGATTCCATATCAATGAATATTTTATGCCCTTTTGTACAGGTGCACTATTTGTTATTCCTTTGTTACTGTTTGTGTTTTGTATGGAGCTGATGCCTCCGCCCAGGACAGAGGATAAGCAGCTGAGGGCAGAACGTGCGCCAATGTCTGCTGAAGAAAGGAAGGCGTTCTTAATCCGCTTTCTTCCCGGCATTACCCTGACCGTGATCATTTATGTGATGCTTACCATGATGCGCGATATCAGGGATAACTTTGAAGTAGAGATCTGGGCAGGACTGGGCATCAAAAGCAATAACATCTATACGCATATTGATACGATCATATCTATTATTGTTTTAACGGCAATGAGCCTGCTGGTCCTGGTCAGAAAGAACCTGCTTGCTTTCAGCCTGATTCACATCATGATCATTGGCGGCTGTATACTGGCAGGGATTGCTACAGTATTGTTCAACCTTAAGCTCATTGACCCGATCAGCTGGATGACTATGGCCGGTTTAGGGTTATATTTAGGATATGTGCCATACAATGCGATCTTTTTTGAACGCATGATCGCTTCCTTCAACTATAAAAGTAATGTAGGTTTTGTGATGTATGTAGCCGATGCCATGGGATATCTTGGCAGTATCAGTATTTTGCTGATCAAAGAAGTGGTAAAACCGGGAATCAGCTGGGGTCAGTTTTTTAAACATGGCCTGCTGCTATTATCGGTCGTCGGGGGGATTGGAGCAATACTGTCGCTGCTTTACTTTTTACAAACAGCAAATAAAGAACAAAAAGAAAAGCGTAAACTTAATTTATATACTGCATGAGTAAACGATCAGCCATAGTTATTGGCGCAGGCATAGTAGGGCTGGCTACCGCAAGGGCATTGGCGGTCAGAGGTTACGAAGTAACTGTTTTTGAGCGTAATGAACGGGCTGTGGGCGCTTCGATCCGTAATTTCGGCATGGTCTGGCCTATCGGACAGCCAACAGGCCCGTTATTTGAACGTGCAATGCTTTCCAGGGGAATCTGGAAAGCAATCTGCTCAGAGGCAGGCATCTGGCATGATGAAGTAGGTTCCTTGCATATCGCGTATCATGATGATGAATTTCAGGTGATGACCGAATATGCAGAAGCAAACCGGTCAATTCGTGACTGCAGCCTGCTTTCAGCTGAGCAGACTTTACAAAGATCACCTGCAGTAAACCCTGATGGATTGAAAGGCGCCTTGTGGAGTGGAACGGAAATGATCGTGGAAGCCCGTGCAGCCATACATCAGGTAGCAGACTATCTGAGCGGAAAATATGGAGTAAAATTTCACTGGAATACGGCCATCAGCCAGATCCGCCATCCTGCAGTGATCTCGGGCCGGCAGCGCTGGGAAGCGGACGAAATTTTTGTCTGCAGCGGGGCTGAATTTGAAACTCTGTACCCGGAATTGTTCAGCGCTGCGGCTATCACCAAGTGTAAATTGCAGATGATGCGGCTGGAAGCACAGCCCGATGGCTGGCGGATCGGGCCTTCGCTCTGCGGCGGTTTGTCAATGATCCATTATCCCGGCTTTCAATCGGCTCCTTCTCTACCGGCCTTACGGAAACGGTATGAACAGCAATACGCAGAATATCTGAAATGGGGGGTGCATGTAATGATATCACAAAACCATACGGGTGAACTTACCGTGGGTGATTCACATGAATATGGCCTGGTGCAGGATCCTTTCGATAAAGATTTTATTAACCGGATGATCCTGGATTACCTTCAGACTTTTACCACTTTAAAGAGCAACAAACTGATCCAGACCTGGAACGGCAGCTATCCGAAGATGCCAAACGGACAAACTGAGTTTATCCTCGAGGCCGAAGCCGGAGTGATGATCATCAATGGCCTTGGCGGAAATGGAATGACCCTATCTTTTGGTTTGTGTGAGCAAATAATTGAAGGTCGTACAAATATTTTATCATAAATTCATCTCCTATTCATACCATACATTTATTTTTCGCTTTATGGACAACAGAAGAGAATTTATAAAAAAGGCAGCACTTTTATCCGGAGCGGCAGGCCTGTACAGCGTTTTGCCCGCCTCGATATTAAAAGCAATGGCTATTGACCCAAAGGTGGGAAGTACCTATATGGACGCGGAACACGTGGTGATCCTGATACAGGAAAACCGTTCTTTTGACCATTGTTTTGGCACACTCAAAGGAGTGAGGGGCTTTAATGATCCCCGTGCAATTGACCTGCCCAATAAAAACAAGGTATGGATGCAAAGCAACGCCGCGGGCGAAACCTATGCCCCATTCCGCCTGAATATTAAAGATACTAAATCCACCTGGATGAATTCATTGCCCCACAGCTGGAATAACCAGGTAAATGCGCGTAATGACGGTAAATATGACCAGTGGCTGAATGTAAAGCAGTCCGGCACTCCGGCTTACGCCAAGATGCCGCTCACACTGGGGTACCATACGAGGGATGATATCCCTTTTTATTATGCCATGGCCGATGCCTTTACGGTGTGCGACCAGAATTTTTGTTCTGCATTGACCGGGACTACCCCAAACCGCCTTTTCCTGTGGTCTGGCACCATTCGCGAAGAGCAAAATGAAAATTCAAAAGCCCATGTATGGAACGACGATGCAGATTTCGGTACTTTAAACTGGAAGACCTTCCCGGAAAGACTGGAAGAAAGCGGAATCAGCTGGAAGTGTTACCAGAATGAACTGAGTATTGATGTAGGCCTTCGAGGTGAAGAAGATGCATGGCTGTCAAATTTTACGGATAACCCACTCGAATTTTTCTCGCAATACCATGCCGATCTGCATCCCCAGCACCTGGAGCAGATCAAAAGACGCCTTCCCGTCCTGGTGGCCGATATTGTAACACTGAAAAAACAGCTTGCCGCACTGCCGGCCGGAGATGCACAGGCTGAGCCTTTGAAAAAACAGCTAAACGAAAAGCTGCTGGACTATAAAAATAAAGAAACTTTATTGGAACCTGGGCAATTTGACCGGCTTCCCCAACATCAGCAGAATATACATTTAAAGGCTTTTGATACCAATAAGAAAGATGCCAACTACCATTTGCTGACTGATCTTGCTTACAATGATAACGGCATCCCACGCAGCATGAAAGTGCCCAGAGGCGATGTGCTTTATCAGTTCAGAGACGATGTGAAGACCGGGCATCTGCCAGCGGTTTCATGGATCGTAGCCCCTGAAAACTTCTCAGACCATCCGGGTGCTCCCTGGTATGGTGCATGGTATATTTCCGAGGTAATGGACATCCTGACGAAGAACCCTGAAGTGTGGAAGAAGACAATCTTTATCGTGACCTATGACGAGAATGACGGCTATTTTGATCATGTGCCCCCTTTCGTAGCGCCTCATTCTCATAAAAAGGGTACAGGTAAAGTTTCAGCGGGAATAGACACACGGGTAGAGTATGTTACCCTGGAACAGGAGCTTGCCAGGAAAGATTTTCCAGTGAAATATGACCGTGAATGCGCAATCGGACTTGGATACAGGGTGCCTATGATCATCGCTTCGCCATGGAGCCGTGGTGGCTACGTGAATTCTGAGGTGTTCGATCATACGTCTACATTACAGTTCCTGGAGAAGTTCTTATCAAAAAAAACGGGTAAAAAAATAGAGGAACCTAATATCAGCGAATGGCGCCGTACGATTTGCGGCGATCTGAGCTCTGTATTCAGGCCCGATGGCAACGAAAAAATGGTTAACCCTGAGCCCGTCGTTAAAAACGATTTTCTGGAAGAGATCCATAAAGCCAAATTCAAAAAAATACCTTCTGATTTTAAACTACTGACAGCAGAGGAAATCGCACAGCTCAACCGTGATCCTCAAAGTTCTCCATATATGGCAAGACAGGAACCAGGAATCCGCCCTGCAAATGCGCTGCCCTATCAGCTATATGTTGAAGGCAGGCTGAGTGCTGATAAAAAATCATTTGAGATCACTTTTGAAAATAAAGATGAGGTCTTTGGCAAGCGAACTGCAGGTGCACCCTTTAACGTTTATGCTCCCGGGAAATACATGAATATCAATCATCCGGGTGTTTTGGATGAAGTAAGGACATGGGCTTACGGACTGAAAGCGGGCGACAGGCTAAATGACCAATGGCCGCTTGCTGAATTTGAAAAGGACATTTATCACTTGCGGGTATACGGACCTAATGGTTTTTACCGCGAGTTTATGGGCGATGTAAATGATCCCCTGGCAAATATTAGTGTACGTTACCAGCATAACCCTGTCAGAAAGGGTACCCTTACAGGAAACCTAGAAGTAAAAATAGCCAATTTATACCCTGACGATTATCAGGTTGAAATTATTGACCATAGCTATAAAATTAACAATCACCATAAAACAGCAAAGGCATCCCTGACCACAAGTATTATTCTGAACCTGGAAAGCAGCTATGGATGGTATGATTTCAGTGTCAAAATAAAAGGTTACGATCACTTTACCAAAAGATATGCCGGCCGCATTGAAACGGGTAAAACAAGTTTTAGTGATCCTTTTATGGGCAGAACAATAGTATAATCGGCGCTACGGCTTCAATAAGTTTGCTTTGAATAGTATAATCTTTGTGAAATAGTTTTATTTTTTGCCCTGATGAATGAAGTCAGGGCTTTTTTACCGGCAGATTTCCACTTTTCGCCGGTTTTTTTCTTCCGGCGGCAAAAAAACAATTTTTATGTAGCGTAACAAATTTAAATTTGCAGAGAAATCAGACGGAAACTATTAACAATTACCTAAATGAAACGATTATTACTATTATTTATGCTCATCGCTTTGATGCAGGAAACAAAGGCGCAGTTCGGCCTGGGTGGCGGGGGACAAAAAGTGACGATAACAGGGCGGATAACGGCTTTAATTGCCGACTCTGCTACAAGAACCCCAATTGATTATGCTACCGTATCCCTTATCCGCGTAAAAGACAATAAATCTGTAAACGGGGCGGTTACCGACGCAAAAGGAAAAGTGGTGCTGCAGAATGTTGCCCCGGATCAATATAAACTGTCCATTGGCTTTATGGGCTACAGAAACAAAACAGTGCTATTAAAAACAAGCCAGGAAAAGCCCGATCTGAATGCTGGAACGATCTATATCTCAGGTACACAGAGTGATCTCAAAGAGGTGGCCATTGTAGGTAAAACGCCGATGATAGAGACTAAGATCGATAAAGTGGTTTACAATGCGGAACAGGACGTGACCACTGCCGGAGGAAATGCAAGTGATGTGATGCGTAAGGTGCCGATGGTTTCTGTGGATATTGATGGTAACCCTACGCTGCGGGGAAGTGCAGTACGGGTGCTGATCAACGGTAAACCGTCAGGAACCATGTCTAACAGTGTGTCTGACGCGCTGAAAATGATCCCCGCCGAGGAGATCAAAAGTATCGAGGTCATCACCAGCCCATCCGCAAAGTATGATGCAGAGGGTGCCGGCGGTATCATCAATATCATCACGAAAAAGAAAACCGCACAAGGTATCAACGGAAATGCAGCGCTCTCCGCAGGCACACGTCAGAATAACGGCAATTTCAGTTTAAATGCAAAAAACGGCCGTTTAGGGATCAGCAGTAATTTCGGAGGGCAATATGCTATACCTCAGGATACAAAGGTTGTCCTGCTGAACGATAACTATACAAGCAATACTTCCCTGCTGCAGGACGGCTACACAAGGGCCAAGAGATATGGATATAATGGAAGTATAGGCCTGGATTATGATATCAACGGATACAATAGTCTTTCTACCAACATCAAGTACAATGACTTCAGCACAGGCTCAGACGGTAGTGTAGGTGTAATTAACCGCATAAGGGATTCTACGTCATATTACAGCCGTTTGTCTGACAATAATGTAAGCTTTAAAAACCTGGACTGGAGTGCAGATTACAGAAGAACTTCTAAAAAGGAAGGAGAGGAATTCAGTATTTCCGGACAGGCAAGTTTTGGTAGAAATACAACAGACTTCAGTACCTATAACGCATTCCCTGATGGTGTAAATACCCTGCCGGTTAACGGTGATAATACAGGTAAAAACAATGAATACACTTTGCAGACAGATTATACTTATCCGTTTAATAAAAGCGTAATTCTTGAAACCGGGCTGAAAGGGATCTTCAGGACGATCAAAAGTACATACCAGAGCAGTGATCAGGATTTTGACTATAACCAGGATGTAGGTGCCGCCTATGGTGTACTGAGCTTTAAACTTGCCAAAACCATCGACGTGAAAGGCGGTCTGCGTGCAGAATATACTGACATCAGCGGGGTTTCCGGTTCGGATCTGAATTTCAATAACGATTATTTTAACCTGTTTCCAAGTGCAATCATTTCTAAAAAGATGAAGGGCAACTCTACTTTAAAGCTGAGTTACAACAGGCGTATGCAAAGGCCAAGCCTGAACTTCCTGAATCCTTTCCTGAACCGGACCGATCCGCAGAACCAGTCACAGGGAAATCCCGGTCTGAGTCCTGAGTTAACCGATCTTGTTGAACTGGGATATTCTACCTTTATCAAGGGTTCAGTAATCAACGCTTCCATATTCTACCGCTCTACAATGGATGTGATCGAAAGCATCTACCTGCCGGATCAGAAACTCACCACTTATTCTAATGTGGGTAACAATAAGTCCTACGGTGCCAATGTGTTCGGTTCCTATAATCCCCTGCCGAAATGGACCCTCATGGGTAACTTTAGTGTAAGCACCTATAATGTGAAGAATGCCCAGACGGGCGCCAGCACGGGGAACTATGCAAACTATAGCATTTTCGCCCGTTCAGCTATCGCCTTTAAAGGCGGATGGAACACCGAAATCTTTGGCGTATACAACGGTACAAGGAGAACATTCCAGGGTACTGCAGGCGCAATGGCTTTTTACGGTGGTGCGTTCAAGAAGGATATCATGAAGAAAACGGCCACAGTAGGGATCAACGTCCTGAATCCGTTCAACAGGGACCTGCACATCCGTACCGAGAATTCAGGCACTACCTTTTTGCAGACTACGAATATCTATTATCCCCTACGCTCCTTTGGCGTAAACTTCAGCTATAAGTTCGGAAAAGTTACCTTCTCCCAGCCTAAAAAGAAGAAAGGCGTCAACAATGACGACCTGAAACAGGATGAAGGATCCGGTGGTATGGGTGGGGGTGTGCAGCCGAAGCAGTAGGATTGCTTAGGGGGCTTGTTTTGGTTCTAAGAATCATCTGAAATAAAAAATAAGGCCTGCTGTATCAAGGCTGTATAGCGCTGAAGGGCGCTAGAAGGCCTTGATACAGCAGGCCTTATTTTTTAAAGATTTTCCGGGGAATCTTCTAAACAAGTGTCAAAGGCATCCTCTCAAGCCATGTCCCTTTTTTTAGCGAAACAAGATAATCTACTTCTTCTTTACGTGTTTCAGGATCATCCAGCTCAGCGGATTGATAGAATACCCACTGATATTATTCTGCAGCATTGTCACCGACTGATCGTACAGGATCGGTACTACGGAGGCATTTTCGATGACCATGTTGTCCATGCGCCGGTTCAGCACATAACGCTTTTTTGCGTCGGTCTCATAATAGCTTTCTACAAATAACTGATCAAAGTCCTTATTGAAATATCCGGTGTAATTCGGCCCGAAGGGAACTTTGTTCTTCGAATAAAATACAGAAAGATAGTTCTCTGCATCAGGGTAATCTGCTATCCATGAACCTCTGAAAAAGTTAACCTCATTTTTTGCCATTAGTTCGCGCAGGCTGGCACTTGGCCTCACATCTACTTTCACTTTCATCCCCAGGGCATTGAGCTCACCCTGGATAAATTCGATCAGGTCTTTGTAAGAGGTAGAGGTGGTCAGTGTCACTTCGGGCATTTCCCTTCCATTCGGATAACCGGCTTCCGCAAGTAGTCGCGCTGCTTTTACCGGGTCGTAATGATAACCCTTTACCAGCGTGCTGTCAAACCCGGGCATACCGCTGGGTACAAATCCTGAGGTGGCCGGAATACCAATGCCGTTTCTCAGGTATTTAACCAGCTTTGCTTTATCGATGCCATAGTTAATTGCCTGCCTTACTTTTTTGAACCTCAGCGGAGATTCCCTCACCATCGATTTGGAGGTGTCTACCAGTATGCCAACGTACTCTGTACTCAGATAGGGTGCCTTGATCAGCTGGAACTTGCCTTTATACTTGCTGGTCATGTTGCCGCTTTTGGTTAGAATATCGTCCCTGTAGCTGCCGTCAACGCTGTTGAAGTAATCCAGGTCCTGTTTAATGAAATTCATAAAGGCACTTTGTTTGTCGCTGATGAAAGTAACTTTTACGGCATCCAGGTAAGGCAGTCTGACGTTGCCTTCTTTTTCCCAGTAGTGCTCATTCTTCAGCAGTACCAGGATCTCATCTTCTTTCCAGTATTTAAACCGGAAGGGGCCGGTGCCTACCGGATGGCTTCTGAAATCCTTTCCGTAATGTTCTACTACTTCCCGCGGAACCACCATACAGTACTGTGTGCAGAGCAGGTTAAGGAAAGCAGGGAAGGGCTTGGTCAGATTGATTTTGAAAGTGGTGTCATTCAGTGCCACGAAATTGTGAATGTCTTTTACTTTATCACTGAATATCCAGCCTCCTGAAGAGCCTACCTTGGGATCGATCAGTCTGTTAAAGCTGTATACAAAGTCGGACGCTACTACTTTCCGCCCTTTTCCGTTTTTAAAAAGCGGATCATCCTGAAAGGAGATATCATTGCGGAGGTGAAAGGTATAACTCAGGCCGTCAGGAGAAACTTCCCATGACTTCGCTATAGCGGGGACGGTATTCAGTGCACTATCTATCTGTACCAACCCGTTGAAGATCTGGTTGATCATCCATATCGCGTACTGGTTGCGGGCAAAGGCGGGGTCCATTGAGGTCAGGTTCTGATCAAGGTTGAGGTTAAACACCTTTTTGCCGTTGTCCTCTGCTGATGGGCTGCAGCTGCATAGCGCAATTACACACAAAGCGTAAAAAATATTTTTTATAATTCGGGGCATCAGTTCAGGAATACTATTTTTGCACAAAGTAATAAATTAATCCTATGTCTTTTTTAAATGCAGTTATAAATAATGTTGAAGATGAAACGCTGCGTGAGATCCTGCAGGAGCGCGTAGATATCATTCTGCATAAGATTAAATTTATGGACAAAGTGCCGGTATGCTGTCTGGATAATGAGAATATAAATAATCCGGTTTTAAATATGCTGATAGAGGCGGCAGGCGGCGAGATTCAAACTGATCCTATGCAGGCGAAGGTGTTGATCTACCATGAAACACAGCTCAGTATCATGGACCTGATGGGTGCTGTACCTGCCTTGCTGGAGGATGAATGGCCAGCGGTAGAATACAACAGGGTTTACCTGATGGAGGATGCTTCTGCTTTTCTGAGCGATCCCGAATCTTTTGTGTCTTCGATGGAAGACATGGCAGAAATACTGTATCCCGGTTACTTTGTATTTGGAAATGAAGGAAAGACCTGGACGGGATTTGGTGTTTAAAAGGCTATAAATTTATCCAGCTGTTCCCCGGTAAATTTCAGGGTATCCTCTTTAAAGAAAGCGTTGTGTTCGTCGAGCTCTGTTTTAATTGCGGGAATGTGTAAACGCAGGGGCAATACGTTCATATGGAGATACCCGCAAACCCCAACAAAATGATCTATACCCCTGATATTGCCATACTTACCTCCGGATATCCCTACCAGGCAGGCTTTCTTATCATAAAAACTTCCGGGAAAATCACAGGCGTCAATAAAAGCTTTCAAAACACCCGGAAAACTACCGTTGTACTCAGGAATGATAAAAATGAATTTTGCTGAACGTTCCATCATGCCGAGGATTTTCGCAAAGGCTTCCGATCTTTTTCCAAACATATCGGTTTGAATAAAATTTTCCGGAAGGTCCATCAGATTCAATAGGTTAGCCTCCTGTCCTTTTTCAGCAAGTGCATCCTGATAATATTTTGCGACTTTGAGCGTATTGCTTCCAGGTCGGTTTGTTCCGGAAATGATGGTAACCATGTGATATTGTTAATAAGATGTTTAAAACACTTATGTGTTTAACACTAATATTGTCATTTAGTTTGTATCTTAGCTAATTGTTAAAAAGCGCCTAAATATAGGAAAAAATAGCGTTTTTGTACATAAGGAAATCTAATTCACAAGTTCTCAGGGAAATAATTGGTAATTATCAAAAAAATAAATGAGTAAAATTATTGCATTGGCAAATCAGAAAGGTGGTGTAGGTAAAACAACTTCATCTATAAATTTAGCCGCCAGCCTGGCCGTATTAGAATACAGAACCCTGTTAGTAGATGCAGATCCTCAGGCCAATTCTACCTCAGGAATTGGATTTGATCCAAGGAGTATCAAGAATAGTATTTATGAATGTATCATCAACGATGTTGAGCCTTCAGAAGCAATCCAGAAGACGGAAACCCCTAACCTGGACCTTTTGCCCGCCCATATCGACCTCGTAGGTGCCGAAATTGAGATGATCAACCTGACAAACAGGGAATATAAAATGAAAGCTGTTCTGGAGAAGATCAAAGACCAGTATGATTTTATCATTATTGACTGTTCCCCGTCACTGGGCCTGATCACCATCAATGCGCTGACAGCGGCAGACTCTGTGATTATTCCGGTACAGTGTGAATACTTTGCATTGGAAGGTTTAGGCAAACTGCTGAACACCATAAAGATTGTACAGAACAGGTTAAATCCTGAGCTGGAGATCGAAGGGATTTTACTTACGATGTACGATGTACGTTTACGTTTATCTAACCAGGTTGTAGAAGAAGTAAGAACGCATTTTCAGGACCTTGTATTTGATACGATTATACAGCGGAATACACGTTTGAGCGAAGCACCCAGTTATGGCGTGTCTGTGATCATGCATGATGCCAATTGTAAGGGTGCAATTAATTATCTGAATCTTGCCCGGGAGATCGTCCGTAAAAACGGATTGGTTAAAGAAACCCAGGGTGTGACTTCAGCAACTACTATTTAAATATAATTTAATGACATCTTTTCAGCGAAAAACAGGTTTAGGCAGGGGGTTAAGTGCGCTTTTGGATGACTCTGATTCGGTACATCCGCCTAAAAATGCGATGAACCCGGTCAGTGAAACTGAACAGAGGGCTCAGCCAAATCATATAGGCACGATAAAGATCAGTGATATTGCCACCAATCCCTATCAGCCAAGAACGGAATTTGACCAGGTAGCCTTAAATGAGCTGGCTGACTCCATCCGGATTCAGGGTTTAATCCAGCCAATTACCGTACGCGGTGCCGATGGAGGAAAATACCAGCTGATTTCAGGTGAGCGGCGGTTAAGAGCGTCTAAATTAGCAGGGCTGACCGAAATTCCGGCTTATGTCCGCCAGGCAAATGACCAGCAGATGCTGGAAATGGCACTGATTGAAAATATTCAGCGTGAAAATCTGAACGCAATAGAAGTAGCTTTAAGTTTTCAGCGAATGCTGGAAGAATGCAACCTCAAGCAGGAACAACTCAGCGAACGCGTAGGGAAAAACCGTTCTACGGTGACCAACTACCTGCGCCTGCTCAAATTACCTCCTGCAATACAGATCTCCATCAGGGACCAGAAAATATCTATGGGCCATGCGCGTGCGCTGATCAATGTGGAAGAACCTGCAAAACAGCTGTTCATCCACCAGGAGATCATTGACAAAGGCCTTTCCGTACGTAAGGTGGAAGAGCTGGTGAGAAGCATCAACAGCCTTCAGATCAAACCAAAGGCAACCAAACAGCCGGTGGGTGTTTCCTTCGAGTACCAGAAGCTGCAAAGGGACCTGGCCTCAAGGTTTGCCACCAAGGTGAAACTAAAGGTGGGAGAAAATGGCAAAGGTGCTATTGAGATCCCTTTTGTTTCTGACGATGACCTCAGCAGAATATTAGAATTATTAGACTGGTAATGTCAAAAATCTTATTATTATCGGTTCTGTTGTGCTGCACCGCAATTGTAGTTAGGGGGCAGGACCACTTTACTGTAAAAGGCGACAGTCTTGCACGTACTCCTGAAAGATCTGATACCGCAAAGTATGTGAACCTGGGTAAGATCGCAGCCAGAAAGGCAGCGATCCGCTCTGCCATGATCCCGGGATGGGGACAGTTCGGCAATGGACTGACCATTTACCGCGGGGTTAAAATAGCGGCCATTTATACCGGTGGAACATTATTGGCTTTATCCTATATACAAAACAACCGGGACTATCACACCTTCCTGAAGGAAATTCAATACAGGAAAGCCAACAATGACCAGTCTCCCCCGGGCAGCCCGCTGGCAAGGTACACACAAACTTCAGGACTGATTACGGCCAAAGATATCTACCGGAGAAACAGGGAGGTGGTTATGTTTTCATTTGTAGCTTTGTATGCGGTAAACATCATCGAAGCTTATGTAGACGCCCGCCTGAAGTATTTTGATGTTGGCGACAATCTAACGATGAAACTTTCTCCTACAATCATCAGTTCAGATATGAGATACGGGTATAACGCCTCTGCTCCGGGATTAAAGATTGCCTTCAGGCTATAAACACAGTATGTAACTAACCACAACATCCATATTTAAAATAAAAAAGAAATGAATATAGCTTTAATCGGTTACGGTAAAATGGGTCAGATTATTGAGCGTTTTGCGCTAGAGAGAGGACATGAGGTGGTCCTGAAGATCAGCGCAGGCAACCTGGATGAACTTACCGTTTCAAACTTAAGAAAAGCAGACGTAGCTATAGACTTTAGTACTCCTGATACTGCCATTAAAAATATTTATACCTGCTTTGATGCCAATATCCCATTGGTGGTTGGTACTACGGGCTGGTACGGGCAGCTGCAGGAAATAAAAAACGAATGCCTGAGCCGTAACACTTCATTGTTATACGGGTCGAACTTTAGTATAGGGGTAAACCTGTTTTTCCATATCAATGAAGTGCTCGCGAAAATCATGAATGATTACCCGGCTTATGATGTTCAGGTGGAAGAAATACACCATACGCAAAAGCTCGACGCACCAAGTGGTACGGCAATGACGATTGCCGAAGCGATTATCGATAACCTTGACCGCAAAACGGAATGGGTGAACGAACTGGAAGGCCAAACTGAAATTGAGGTGGTAAAGCAGGACCAGGTGCTGATCGCTTCACAAAGAATTGAGAATATCCCTGGGACGCATACCGTGCTGTATAGCTCTGAAGTGGACGAGATAGAGATCAAACATACCGCCCACAGCCGTGCGGGTTTTGCACTGGGGGCAGTGGTTGCTGCAGAATGGTTAAAAAACAAACAGGGATTTTATAATATATCTGATATATTTAATTTTAAATAACAAAAAATATGAATTGGAAGTTCTGGCAAAAGAGGAATGATACTGCGCCAAAAAAGAAAAAAACTAAAGGTAAAGAATGGTTCGATGCTATCATCTTCGCTGTAATTGCCGCAACTGTTATCCGCGTGTTTTTTATAGAAGCGTATACGATTCCGACAGGATCAATGGAAAAATCCCTGCTGATCGGTGATTTCCTGTTTGTAAGTAAGGTGAACTATGGTGCCAGGATCCCGATGACACCGGTAGCCTTTCCTTTTGCCCATCATACCATGCCGGTAACAGGTACAAAAGCATATTGGGACGGCGTACAATGGAAATACAGGAGATTACCCGGAATGCAGGACATCAAGAGAAATGATGTTGTGGTATTTAATTTTCCCGATGGTGATACCGTAGCCCTGGAAGCTCAGGACCGTGATTATTATGAAATGGTACGGTCGGTAGGACGCGAAGCGATCCGGAGCCAGTATACGATCGTCAGCAGGCCTGTAGATAAAAGGGAGAACTATATCAAACGCTGTATCGGTATCAGCGGAGATATCATGAGCATGTCTAACGGGCTGGTATCAGTAAACGGTAAGGCGGAGCCGATGAAAAGAACCGGGCAGATTGATTATACGGTTAAGTTTAAAACCAGTGATGTCAATTTTCAGCTTTTTGAAGACATGGGTTTTATCATTGAAAGGGACATCATGGCTATCTCACAGGATAGCTATAATTTCATCGGAACTCCTGATCAGATGGAGCAGGTGAGGAAACTGGATTTTGTGACTTCCGTTACTACGCGGACTGCTGCACCAGATGCTGCGGAACCTAGTGTATTCCCTCAGGACCCAAACAGGAAATGGAATGCGGATAACTGGGGGCCAATTCAGATCCCGAAGAAAGGCTGGACGGTTAAACTGGATAGTAATTCAATGCCATTGTACAAACGTGCTATTGAAGTATATGAAGGGAATAAACTGGAAAAATCGGGTAGTGGCTGGCTGATCAATGGCCTGAAAACAGATAGTTATACGTTCAAGATGAACTACTTCTGGATGATGGGTGACAACAGGCATAATTCCCTGGATTCGCGTTACTGGGGCTTTGTTCCCGAAGACCACGTGGTTGGTAAGGCTTTGTTTATCTGGATGAGTTATGATACCAACGGATCTTTCTTTAATAAGATCAGATGGAGCAGGATATTCAGAGGGATTCACTAGTTAAAGAGGTGCTATTTCAGTAACCTTATAGATCATCTGGCTTCGCTGAAAAAAGAGGGGTACTGGATCGGTGCTGCCTGCTGCTGAAGCGCAGCAGAGAAGGCACCGATCCAGTACCCCTCTTTTTTTGAGGGTATCCTGTAGCATGATGCATACCGGATTTCTTGCCTATCATCTGCTTTTGTTAATTATTGCGGGCCGCCCCAGTTGACCTGTCCGGTATATAAGCTGTTTGAAATGCTCTTATGGTCTTCTGAGATAAACGAAATGTAGGTTTCCAGCGTAAGCTTCTGAACAATGTGGGGCAAAGTTAAATAGGCATATCCCTGGCTTCGCGAAGGACCACTTCTTAAAAATATAGCTTTTTTGATTTCCGGGATATAAGCCATCAACATTACCAGGTCACTTGGTCTGGTACCATGCTCCCGGTTAGCTGTAGTATCCCATGTGAACATCAGTCCTTCTTCAATGTTAATGACCTCGGCATGTTCTACAACAGGCATGTCTCCAGCAGAAAATAATATCTTACTAAAATCGATTTGCAGATCCGGGAATTTTCCTGTGACAGCCTTTCTGGTTAACGATACAGCAAGATGGTAGGCACTTGTGCGCATAGCGTTTGCCTGTACAGCAAACCCCATTCTGATAAATTCCAGTACGGGTTTTAGAAAAACTGCTGTGATGGAAGTTTTTAACCAGGTTTCCTTTAAAGCATTGCTGGGATTATCAAAATTATAGCTGCCCACAGTACGGAGCCTTTGCTGCCCGCGTTTATCTACATAACCGATTACTTTACCTAATTTTCCGGAGAAGGGCCCCAATGGCCCATTTTTTTGTATTGCCATGATCTTGAGTTTAAAGTTTAAAATAAAATTAAGCAGTAAAAATCTATTACAGGCACAAAACCAGGCTGTTGTCGTCATTTGTCTGCAATTGCCGCTTCATATTACAGGCGTTCGATGAAAGCATATATCCGGCCTGTATTTTACCTGATTCAAACTTAATGCAGGCCTATCCAGCTGATAGATCGGGGATAGGTTTAGGATAGGGATAAGATAGGGATGTACCGGACATGCCCGGAACAGAACCTGAATGCAATGTAGCATTACCTAATTACCCAGTCTTTCGATTCCCAGTTTATCCGCAAGTTCGTTCAAATCGAGCAGCACAGGTTCTACCAGTGGAATACCTGATACCCTGCGCTCTTGTTCAAAGGCATATTCCGGTTCTCCGGGAATGATCACTTTTTTTGTAGGGTCAACCGTTTTGGCACTTTTAAAACGTTCGATCCAGTTGTCGAGGTGTTGTTTGAAGTCAGCCGTTGGACGGAACCCGTCTACGCGCATGGCGCCGAAGAAGTGGCCTATGCCTTCACCTACGGGATCGGAAGGAGGTTCGAGGAAAGCTACGAAGGGAGGCACCCAGGGGCCGTAATTTGCGCCTGAAAGTACTGCCGTAAGAATATCTACGGTGGCACTGAGCCCGTAGCCTTTGTGGCTGCCGTGGTCTTTATCACTGCCCAGCGGAAGTAATGAGCCGCCGGCTTTGAGTTCGTTAGGATCTGTAGAGGTCTTCCCGTTTTTATCCTGGGCCCAGCCTTCAGGTATCGGAAGATTGGCACGCTGTGCAATTTCCAGTTTACCGTTTGCTGCAGCTGCTGTAGCCATATCTACTACCACCGGAGGATATTTCCCTGCGGGAAAGGCATAACACATCGGGTTGGTACCCAATAACCGTTCATTGGCATAAGTAGGGGCTACCAGGGGACTGGCATTGGTCATACTGATGCCGATCATATCTTTTTCGACAGCCATCAGTGCATGATAACCGGCGATACCGAAATGATTGGAATTTTTTACTGCCACCCAGCCTGTACCATAGATTGCGGCTTTTTCTATAGCTACTTTCATTGCAAAGGGTGCCACCACAAGTCCCAGTCCGCCGTCTCCGTCTACCGTTGCCGTAGTAGGCGTTTCATGCACTACACGGACATTAGGAGTAGCGTTGATACGCTGTTTTTCCCATAGACGGATATAACCGCTTAATCTTGCAACGCCGTGAGAGTCGATGCCCCGGAGGTCGGAACTTAACAATACATCGGTAGCCAGATCTGCATCTGCCGGAGGACAGCCCATTTTTAAAAAGACATTTCTGGTAAAATTCCTGAGCCGTTCTTCGGTAAAAGTATGAGAGGTCATCTTGTGGGCTTATGCGTATATAACAGTGAATTTATAGTCGAGCGGTTTAAATGCAGTGAAGAGGCTTTCAATAAAATTATCTCCGTAGAGCACGTACATCGGGGCAATGTTAAGTACCCGTTCCTGCAGTACTCCATTAGGAAAGAGTTTCTGTTTAAGGTTATCGATCTGCTGTAGGGAAGTGGTGTGCTTACGTTTTTCGGCACGCAGCATTTTCTTTTCCAGGTTGGTCACGAGCCTCAGTGTCTTTACCTTGGCTGCTTCGGCTGAGAGGGATAGTCCTTTGTCTATCTTATAGGAATTGAGCTTGATCTGGTCAAAGACAGCCCTGATGGCCCGCTGTTCGTCGTCGAGGCTCAGTGAATCACCCACATGGGCTTTGATCCATTGGTTTTTCAGCTGTTCATCAGTGTCAAATAAACTGGTGGAACTGATCTCCAGGATATGCATTTTTCTTGCGCTTCTTTCATCAATTACCAGGGCAGAGTTCCTTAACAGTAAAACAGGGTAAGGCACGTTGTAGAAGCTGAAATTGGCTTTCAGCTGCAGCCAGTATGTTACTTCGGCGCCGCCGCCAATATAGGCAAGGTTAGGGAGAATTACTTCCTGGTATACGGGGCGCATCACTACATTGGGACTGAACCGTTCAGGATGTCTGCTGATCTCTTCCTGCAGAGATGCTGCCGTAAAGCTGATGGATGTATTGAGTACCTTATACAGGTTATCTTCTTCCACGATACGTTCACGCAGCTGATCATCCATATAAAAGAAATTGATCTCTCTGGGGTTCACCTGCGGTTTGTAGCCGGCCTTTTCCAGGGCTTCACTGCTTTCAGTGATTTGTTTAAAGCTGTTTTGTTCAGTAATGTCGCGGTAGATGATCGGGGCAAACTGCGCTTTCAAAGCGGCATCATCCGCATCAACACAGATCAGTCCTTTGGCGCCGAATAAGGCATCAACCAGTTCCCGTGTTGCGTTAGCCAGTGTTTGATTGGTGGTATAGGCCTTTTCTACCAGTGCAGCCAGTTTTTTTCCGTTTTCACTGATGCCAAGAAAGCCTTTGTAGGCAGCCAGTGCTTCGGTGATCGATGAGGTATCTATCCTTCCGGTGGCACCTGCCGCCTTTGTTTTCCAGCCAATCAGTTTATCTTCTACTTTGACGTGGTTGATTTCTTCGAAATCATGGTCTTCCGTGGCCATCCAGTAAACAGGTACAAAATTATATGCTGGAAACTGTTCTTTCAGGTCGGAGGCCAGTTTAATGGCAGTTACGATCTTATAGATGAAATAAAGAGGGCCGGTAAATATATTGAGCTGATGACCGGTAGTAATCGTAAACGTACGGTCATCAGCTAAGCGTTTAATGTTTTCTGCAACCAGGGCTGAGGGACTCAGTTGTGCATATTGTCTTTGAAGGGTATTTACCAGTAAATTGCGGTCGCCCGAAAACTTACGTTCTTCTACGGCCTTTTCAAAGCCCTGAAGGGTAGGGGAGTATTGATAAAAAGACTCCAGGTTATCCTTCCCGTCGATGTAATCCAATACAACGGAGGAGAAAGAATGTGTTTGTTGATAGGTGATGTACTTGGCCTGCATTGCCACGAAATTAAGCTAATAAACCACAAATTATCAAAAGCCAAAGTTATTTTACAATCTGTCCATATAGATCGAAGTCTTCAGCACGTTCGATAAGTACATTTACAAAACTGCCATTTGCGGCATAACCTGTACTGGCATCGATTAAAACTTCATTATCTACTTCAGGAGAGTCATATTCGGTACGTCCGACAAAGAAGTCGCCCTCTTTTCTGTCTACCAGAACTTTGTAGGTATTGCCTACTTTTTCCTGGTTGATATCAAAAGATATTCCCTGCTGTACTTCCATAATTGCATCTACACGTGCCTGTTTCACTTCATCAGGAACGTCATCAACCAGGTTATGCGCATGTGTTTTTTCTTCATGTGAATACGTGAAGCAACCCAGCCTGTCGAAACGGGTGTCTTCTACCCAGCGTAACATTTCTTCGAAATCTCTTTCCGTCTCACCGGGATAACCGCAGATCAGCGTAGTACGCATGGCGATGTTCGGAACCTTATCCCTGATCTGGTTGACGATATCTATAGTTTTCTGTTTCGTGATCCCGCGGCGCATTGATTTCAGCATATTGTCTGTAATGTGCTGCAAAGGCATATCCAGATATTTACAAATGTTCTCGCGTTCATTCATTGCATCCAGGATCTCCATCGGGAATCCTGAAGGGTACGCATATTGCAAACGGATCCATTCGATGCCGCTGATGTCCGATAAACGTCTCAGTAACTCGTCAAGGTTACGTTTGCCGTATATATCCAGTCCGTAATAGGTAAGGTCCTGTGCAATCAGGATCAGTTCTTTTGTGCCATTGGCAGCCAATATTTTTGCTTCGTGAACCAATGCTTCCATCTCTGTGGAAACGTGTTTTCCGCGCATTAACGGAATTGCACAGAAAGAGCAGGGACGGTTACAGCCTTCGGCAATTTTAAAATAGGCAAAATGCGAGGGAGTGGTCAGCAACCGCTCTCCAATTAATTCGTGTTTGTAATTTGCCCCAAGGGAATGAAGGATATTCTGCAGGTCATTCGTGCCAAAAAAGGCATCTACGTTTGTGATCTCCGATTCCAGTTCCGGTTTATACCGTTCTGAAAGACAACCGGTAACGATCACCTTGCTGACCTTGCCCTCATCTTTCAGCTGGCTGTATTGAAGAATGGTATCTATAGATTCCTGTTTTGCATTATCTATAAAACCACAGGTATTGATCACAATGATATCGTCTTTATTAATCTCATTCGCCTCATGAACCACATTCAGGCTATTTCCTCTTAATTGCCCCATCAATACCTCCGAATCATAGATATTTTTCGAGCAGCCCAATGTAATGACATTGATCTTAGGTTTTTTAACGGGGATAATTCTGGAAGCAGTTTTTGTGTTCATTGTATGTATATATTTTAGCTTGCTGTAAGAGGCTATTTAAAGAGTCCGTCTACAAAAGCTTTTTTATCAAATAATTGAAGGTCATTCACACCTTCACCAACCCCGATATATTTAACAGGGATTTTAAACTGATCGGAGATGCCGATCACTACACCACCTTTAGCGGTGCCATCAAGTTTCGTAATGGCCAGTGCATTTACATCCGTTGCTTCGGTGAACTGTTTACACTGTTCAAAGGCATTCTGTCCGGTAGAGCCATCAAGAACCAGTAAGATCTCGTGAGGTGCACCGGGAATTACTTTTTCCATGACCTTCTTGATCTTTCCAAGTTCATTCATCAGGCCGATCTTGTTGTGCAAACGGCCGGCGGTATCAATGATCACTACGTCTTCGCCATTGGCTACGGCCGACTGGATTGTGTCATATGCCACAGAAGCCGGGTCTGAGCCCATTGCCTGCGCTACTACGCGCACATCAACACGTTCGCCCCATAGTTTGATCTGTTCTACTGCAGCGGCCCTGAATGTATCGGCCGCCCCGAGTACAACCTTGAGCCCTTCGGCCTTCAGTTTATGTGCCAGCTTGCCGATGGTTGTAGTTTTACCTACGCCATTTACGCCAACCACCATGATCACATAGGGTTTGTGGTCCCCATACTCAAAACTGCGGAAATCATTACTGTTGTTTTCAGCCAGCAGGAGTTGGATTTCATCACGCAGCAGCAGGTTCAGCTCGGAGGTTGAAAGGTATTTATCCCTTGCCACCCTTTCCTGGATACGTTCTATGATTTTCAGTGTAGTGGTAACGCCCACATCAGAAGTGACCAGCACTTCTTCAAGATTGTCCAGCACATCGTCGTCCACTGTCGTTTTTCCGGCGACAGCCTTCGTGATCTTGCTAAGGAACCCTTCTTTAGTTTTCTCTAAACCCTTATTTAGTGCCTCCTGAGCTTCAGGAGCAGTTTCCTTTTTTTTAAAGAAATCAAATAATCCCATAGAAATATAGATGAAAACAAAAAAAGCCCTCCCATCAGAATGAAGGGACGGCTTTAATATGATTAAATATTAAAATTACTTGCTTGTTCCAGCAATAGCATCTTTAACGTGATCGTTGTGAACGATAACTTCTTTGAAAGAATAAGCACCACTTTTAGGTGATTTAGTCATCGTAACAACTTTTGAATATTCTTTACCTTTACCTGTTTTAAGGGTTGCAACTACTTTTTTTGCCATGATCTAAAAGATTGGAAATGGTTATTACTTAATTTCTTTATGAACCGTTACTTTTTTCAACACCGGATTGAATTTTTTCAATTCTAATCTCTCTGTAGTGTTTTTACGGTTTTTTGTAGAGATATATCTAGACATACCAGGCATGCCGCTAGTTTTATGCTCTGTACACTCTAGAATAACTTGTACTCTGTTACCTTTTTTTGCCATTTTTTTATTGTTTTAGTTGATTTCGCATCAACAATGTTTTTTACAAAAATCCTTTTTTAACGAAACGGTTGATCGCTTCAGTAATACCAATTTTATTGATGGTTTTGATAGCTGAAGTAGAAACTTTCAGTGTTATCCAACGGTCTTCATCAGGAATATAAAATTTCTGAAGTTGTAAGTTGGGATAAAACTTACGTTTAGTTTTAACGTTTGAGTGAGAAACATTAAAACCACTCATTGCCTTTTTTCCGGTTAAATCACAAACTCTAGACATGCCTTTAATATATATATTTAAATTGTTCTTCGCTTAATTTTTTAAGAGTGTGCAAATATCACAAAAATAATTGTAACAACCAATACTACATGCGATTATTTTTCAAAATAATACGGATGTGGCTGCATCTCCTTTGTAAAGGTACTTAAATTCCATGAAATACAGGCCCGGGATTATCCTGTGCCCCGCTTAATGGGAATGAATGAGGTAATATTTCCATTAATAATATTTTTATACCTTTCGAATAATTTATATTTGAGTAATATAGCACAAGAATTTAAGCACAACCAAATTATAACTAGCACAACCAAATTATCATTTTATGCAAATCAAATCTTTAGCCGAATACGAAGAAACGTATAGGTTTAGCGTGGAATGGCCTGAAAAATTCTGGGCCGGAATAGCTGAAAACTTCCTGTGGAGAAAGAAATGGGATAAAGTTCTGTCCTGGAATTTCACCGAACCAAATATCAAATGGTTTGAAGGCGCAAAATTGAACATCACTGAAAACTGCCTGGACCGTCATCTCGCAAAAAACGGTGACAAGCCGGCAATTATCTGGGAATCCAATGATCCCGAAAAGTCAAGTATTACCCTCACTTATAAAGTATTGCATGAACAGGTCTGTCGCTTTGCCAATGTGCTGAAAAAGAACGGAGTAGTAAAAGGAGACCGTATTTGTATCTATATGCCGATGGTGCCTGAGCTGGCCGTTGCCGTACTGGCATGCGCACGTATCGGAGCGGTACATTCCGTGATATTCGGTGGTTTTTCTGCCAAGTCGATCGCCGACAGGATCAATGATTCTGCCTGTAAACTGGTGATTACCGCTGACGGATCTTTCCGTGGCAACAAGCAGATCCAGTTAAAAGAGGTGATTGATGATGCACTGATCGGCTGTCCTACAGTTGAAAAAGTGATCGTACTGACGCACACCCGTACGCCGGTTTCGATGTTAAAAGGACGCGATCTCTGGTTTGAAGATGAGATTAAACAGGTAGATACTCACTGTCCTGCTGAGGAAATGGATGCTGAGGACATGCTCTTCATCCTGTATACTTCGGGCTCTACAGGTAAACCTAAAGGAGTTGTACATACCGTTGGCGGATATATGGTATACGCC
This sequence comes from Pedobacter hartonius, assembly GCF_900107535.1. Lineage (GTDB taxonomy): Bacteria > Bacteroidota > Bacteroidia > Sphingobacteriales > Sphingobacteriaceae > Pedobacter > Pedobacter hartonius. The sequence continues at coordinate 68,729 of NZ_FNRA01000005.1, forward strand.
GGTTATACTTTCAGCAATGCATTCAACTATCAGCCGGATGAGGTTTTCTTCTGTACTGCTGATATCGGATGGATTACTGGTCACTCTTATATCGTTTATGGCCCGCTGTCACAGGGAGCCACTACGTTGATGTTTGAAGGAGTGCCTACATATCCTACGCCATCAAGGCTTTGGGAAGTGATAGAAAAACATAAAGTTAATATCCTCTATACTGCACCTACGGCCATCCGCTCACTGATGAGTTATGGTAAAGAACCTCTTGCAGGAATAGATCTGAGCAGTCTGCGCGTTTTAGGTTCAGTAGGGGAGCCAATCAATGAAGAAGCATGGCATTGGTTTGACGAAGAGGTGGGACATAAAAACTGCCCGATCGTAGATACCTGGTGGCAAACGGAAACAGGAGGCCTGATGATCTCACCTATTGCCTTTGTCACGCCGCTCAAACCGGCCTGTGCCACATTGCCGCTGCCTGGTATCCAGCCGATCCTGGTGGATGAGCAGGGCAAGGAAATTGAAGGAAACGGAGTGAACGGAAATCTGTGCATTAAGTTCCCCTGGCCTGGAATGCTGCGCACTACGTATGGAGACCATGAACGCTGCAAACAGACTTATTTCTCTACTTACCCCGACCTGTATTTTACGGGAGACGGGTGTATGAGGGATGAAGACGGTTATTATAAGATCACCGGACGTGTGGATGACGTGATCAATGTATCCGGACACCGCATAGGTACTGCAGAAGTAGAAAATGCGATCAATATGCACGCCGGCGTAGTTGAAAGTGCCGTAGTTGGGTATCCGCATGAGATTAAGGGACAGGGCATCTTCGCTTTTGTGATCTATCCGAAACTTCACAGTGAATCTGAACTGACAAAAAAGGACATCCTGCAAACGGTAACCCGTGTGATCGGTGCGATCGCCAAACCTGATAAGATCCTGTTCGTTACGGGCTTGCCTAAAACACGTTCAGGAAAGATCATGCGCCGGATCCTGAGGAAGATTGCTGAAGGTGATACCGAAAACCTTGGTGATACCAGTACCCTGCTGGATCCTGCAGTAGTAGACGAAATCATTGCCGCTGCCAAAAAATTATAGGCAGGTATCGCATGAAAACAAATTCTTATCCATGGTGTTGTCTATACAGTTAAATATCAAATAACTAAAAACATACTACTATGGATAAGTTAGAGTTAAAAGGAAAATGGAACGAGCTGAAAGGTAAAGTGAAGCAGGCTTACGGTGATCTTACTGATGACGACCTGAAACATGAAGAAGGTAAAGATGATGAACTTTATGGAAGAATTCAGCAAAAAACCGGTAAGACACGTGATGAAGTGATCAACTGGCTGAAATCGTTATAAGGTGATAATGCCTGATCGTACAAGACATCAGATCTTATAGGAGTTTATCCAGGCTTCGCTGAAAAAAATGGTATGTTATATTCCGGCTGCATTAATTCGCTACGCGAAAGAACGGCCAGGGCGGAATATAACATACCATTTTTTTTGAGGTTATCCTGTAGCATGATGGCTTGTATTCGCGGTCTGGCAGGATACTTACCAGATGGCTTGCGCCTTGCTGAATACGGTAGTTTGGCCGCTTAGTTTAGGACATCCATTAGAAGATCTTTAAAAAATCAGGTGAACTCTATGACGGCCTGGCGTTCTTTTGCGCAGCAAATTAATGCAGCCGGAATAGAGTTTACCTGATTTTCCATAAGAGATGATCCTGTGATACGATACGGATGATCCCATGATTCTGAATAACCGGTTATGCGCAACAATCACATAGCCGGTTTTATGCTTAATACCCGAATATCTGCTCTAAACTCAGTGTATTCAGTTTACCAAATTTTTGCATTTCCTCTGTTTTTACTTTTTTATCAGATGCAACGATGCAATAGCTGTAAGGCTTGTTTGCAACCTTCTCCGCATGAAAAGCTTTGATATCTGCAAAGGTCAACGGTTTCAGTCCGTTATACTCATCGATCCTGGAATCATGGTCAAGCCCCAGTCTTTTATCCGCATAATAATGCGTAATGATATCATCCTTTGTTACCCTTGAAGTCTCAATTGCATTTAAGGCGCTGTATCTCGAAGATTCAAAGTTCTTGTCAGATTCCGGCAGGACATTCAGCAGCTCATTCATGGCTCCGACTGCGTCGGTCATCTTGTCTGCCTGGCTACCTACGTAGGCAACCATTGCATAATCCTTGGTTTTCTTATCCGGGGTAGAGTAGATTGCAAAAGTTGAGTAGGCCAGTGCTTTCGATTCCCTGATGGTCTGGAATACAATAGAACCCATACCGCCACCAAAATAGCTGTTAAACAGGGTGATTTTTGCAGCCTGTGTGGGGTCATACACACCGTTGTTCCTGATCCAGCGGATCTCAGACTGCACCATGTCATAATTGGCAAAGTATACCTGATTGTCTGTGTTGCTGGTATAAGTAAATTTCTGTGCAGGTGCTGCCTCTGTGAAAGCGGCAGGAAGAGTATGTACCTTCTCTATATTTTTGGTAAACACATCCAGGGTTTCCGGCCCATAGTAATTGATGCTGTGCTTGTAATTTTTCAGGTGGTGTATGATGTCAAGCAACTGAGCTGAGGTCATTTGTTTCACCTCGTCATTTGTCAGTGCAAAATTTAAAGGGTTCTGAGGCCCGTATTGCGCATAGCTCATCAGACCGGAAAGGATGGCTGCTTTATTCAGTTTGGTATTCTCCCTTGATTTAAGGATACTGCTTTTTAGTTCTGTTAAAGCGGTCTCATTCGCCTTGCAATTGGCGAAGATGTGCTCTACAAGGTTTACCGCCTGGTCGAAGTTTTCCTGAAGGCCGCTGATGGTTACTGTGGTGATCTCATTGGTTACGTTAAAGCTGTAATTGCAGGCGATGTTGTAAAACTGTTTGCTGATCTCTTCGGCAGTATATTTATCTGTACTCAGGTAAGTAAGGTATTTAGCCGCAAAAGGAGCCATCTTATTGTTCCAGGTACCCATGTCAAAGCGGTAGCTGAGGTTGAAGATACTGTTTTCCTTATTTTGAACAGTCACCACATCGGCAATGCCGGCCTTACCAAAATTAAGGTCTTTGGTGTAATCCAGGAACCTTGCCTCTATAGGGTTTGACGATGCGGCAAGCAGGTCTCTGGTGAAGCCTGAAATCTCATTGGTATTTGTTTTTACCGGTGTAATCGCCGGTTTCTCTACCTTCTGAATGCTTTTATCCTCCCCTTTATGTTTTAAGATCACGACATAGTTGTCTTTGAAAAACTGGTTCGCAAAGTCTATAACTTCCTTTTTTGTAACCTTAGCCATGGCATCAGGATTACCGAGCGACTTGTCCCATTTGGTAGCCCGGTTCAAAATGAACTCGGTGGTGATGGTCTCTGCGCGGAAATCGTTTTTATCGAAAGACTGCAATAAGGCAAGTTTGCTGTTGGCCACAGTAGCTTTGATCAGGCTTTCATCAAACCGGCCTTTTTTCAGCAATCCGACCTGCTCCAGTAACAACTGTTTGGCTTCCTCCAGCGTTTGCCCCTGTTTGGGCTGTGCCAGCAGGATGAAGGTACCATAATCTTTCATCTGCTGATAACCTGCTCCTGAATTTAAAACCCTTTGTTTTTTATTCAGGTTGATGTCCAGCAGTCCTGCTTTTTCATTGGAAAGAATACTGCCGATCAGATCCAGTAACATGCTCTGCCGGGTGTTTTCGGCATAACCACGGTATCCGATCCTCACTACTTCTGCACTTGGGCCATAGATATCTGCCGTCTGAATTTTAAGCAGTGGTTTTTCCGGTGCCGGGGCATAGGGAACTATGGGCCTGGATTTCATATAGGAAAAATCTGCATCTATCTTTTTGATCATCTCATCTGATTTGAAATCGCCGGATAGAACGAGTGCCATATTATTGGGCACATAGTACTTGTTATAGAATTTGCGGATCTCTACCAGCGAAGGGTTTTTCAGGTGCTCAATGGTACCGATGGTAGTTTGCTGACCATAGTTATGCGTAGGATATAACAATGCGTTCAGCTTTTCGCTGATCTTCCAGCTGTCATTGTCCAGTCCGCGGTTCTTTTCTTCATAGACCGCTTCCAGTTCTGTATGGAAAATGCGGAATACGGGTGCCCGGAAGCGCTCGGCTTGCAAAGCCAGGAATTTATCCGTTGCATTTGAAGGGAAATCTTCTTCGTAAACGGTTTCTTCATACCAGGTATGGGCATTGGTAATCTGTCCGCCAATAGATTTCATCATCTTGTCATACTCATTTGCAATCGAATAATTTGAGGCTTCTCCCGATGTTTTGTCTATCTCTGCATAGATTTCCTTCCGTTTTGCAGGATCGGTCGTGGCGTGATATTTTTCATACAGGCCCTCAATTTTGTCCAGCAGCGGTTTCTCCTTTGCGTAGTCCATCGTACCAAAACGGTCAGTTCCCTTAAATAAAAGATGTTCCAGGTAATGCGCCAATCCTGTAGCAGTACGCGGATCGGTATTACTGCCTGCCCTTACGGCCATTCTGTACTGGATACTCGGTTCTTTGGTATTTTCAGAAAGAATTACCGTCAGCCCGTTTCCGAGGGTGTAAAAGCGGGACTTGGTAGGGTCATTGCTGACATACCTGTAGGTGTATCCACCGGAGGAGGCTGACTTCCATTGATATACAGTCTGAGCCATCAGGCCATGCCCCGCGAGCAGGAGGCACAACAGCGATAATAAATTTTTTTTCATCAGTTTATATTTGATTTTAATGGTGAGGAAGCTATCATGATCCTTAGTCCCTTTCCCTGAGTTCTTCATTTGAATTCAGGAACCCGGAGGCTGGTTTCGTCAGGTGAAAAATCATGAAGCTTTCCTATTTAATAAGTTATCCTCAAATATACTTTTGAAAATGAAATTATCACAGTTTTCATCCTATAATCTTGTACTTTTACCCCCTATGAAGAAAGAGCATTCCAGACCCAATATTTTAGTGGTAAATGATGACGGCATCACTGCGCCGGGTATTAAAAATCTGATTGAAGCTGTGAAAGAGCTTGGAAACGTAGTGGTGGTGGCACCTGACGGGCCTCAGTCAGGAATGGGACATGCCATTACCATCGGGAAACCCTTACGTTTCAATAAGGTAAACCTGTATGAAGGTGTAGAAATGTATAAATGTTCAGGTACACCGGTAGACTGTGTAAAACTGGCCGTTAATAATATATTTAAAGGCAAAAAGCCGGATCTGTGTGTTTCAGGGATCAATCACGGACTGAATGACTCGATCAACGTCATTTATTCAGGTACGATGTCTGCCGCGGTAGAAGGAGCGATAGAAGGGATTCCTTCCATAGGCTTTTCCCTGGATGATTTTTCTGAGGAAGCGGATTTCAGTCACTGCCTGAAATACGTCAAAACGATCGCACAGCAGGTACTGGATAACGGATTGCCGCAGGCTACCCTGCTGAACGTGAACTTTCCCAGGGGTGCAGGGATCAGGGGCATCAAAATATGCAGGCAGGCAAATGCGAAATGGACGGAAGAATTTGATGAACGCATGGACCCGCATGGCCGTCCGTATTACTGGCTGTCTGGCGTGTTCGAGAATAATGATAAAGGTGAGGATACAGACGTATGGGCATTGGAACATAAGTATGTTTCAGTTGTACCCGTGCAGTTCGACCTCACGGCGCACCATGCAATCCCTGTTTTAAATTCATGGACATTTAATGATTAACAGGATACAAAATAGTGTTTGGGCGGGCTTCGGCATCGGGCTGTTTGTTCCCGGTGTATTGGTTGGCATTGTATGGTTTATCATGCACCGTGTTCCTTTACTGGCGAAGGCGGACCTGCTGCTGATCGGCTGTATTGCCGTAAACGCGTTGCTGCTGAAATATTTTTTTAAGATCAACAAGGAAAATACCGGAAGGGGAATTTTGAGTGCCACATTTATCTGGGGCTTTCTTTTCTTCTTTTATAAAATATCACAATCATGAAATATTACCTCGTAGCCGGTGAGGCGTCCGGCGATCTCCATGGGGCTAACCTGATAAAGGCACTTCGTGAGCAGGATGCGGAGGCAGAATTCAGATATTTCGGCGGCGATAAAATGAAGGCCGAGGGAGGGACCCTGGTCAAACATTATGCTGAGATGGCCTTTATGGGTTTCACGGAGGTTATATTTAATCTGCGTACCGTTCTCAGAAATATGAAAGCCTGTAAAGAAGACGTTGAGGCTTACGCGCCTGATGTGCTGATCCTGATCGATTTTCCGGGTTTTAACTTAAAAATAGCCGCTTTTGCGAAACAGCAGAACATCAGGGTATGTTACTATATTTCTCCGAAAGTATGGGCCTGGAACCAGAAGAGGGTGCTGAAGATAAAAAAGGTGGTAGACAAAATGTTCTGTATCCTTCCCTTCGAGGTAGATTTTTATAAGAAATGGGGGATGAAGGTAGATTATGTAGGTAACCCCCTACTGGATGAAAAAGCTGCTTTTGTACCGGATGGTGATTTCCGGCTGAAGAACGGGCTGAATGAGGTTGATATTATTGCCCTGCTTCCGGGAAGCCGCAGACAGGAGATAGAACGCTTACTTCCTGAGATGCTCAGTGTCATTGAGCATTTTCCTGAGCAGCAGTTTGTGGTAGCGGCGGCACCAACTTTCCCGGCTGCTTATTACCAGCAATTCATTGCTGCTAAAAATGTAAAGCTGGTATTCGGGCAGACTTACGATCTGCTCCATGTTGCAACTGCGGCAATCGTGGCCTCGGGTACAGCTACGCTGGAGACCGCGCTCTTTAAGGTACCACAGGTAGTCGTATACAAGGGAGGGACAATTTCCATTGCCATTGGAAGAATGGTGATCAGGGTCAGGTTCATTTCATTGGTGAACCTGATTATGGACAGGGAAGTAGTCAGGGAACTGATCCAGAATGATTGCAATACAGAGAACCTCAGTGCCAGCCTTCAGGATCTGATCAGCGGGCCTGAAAGAGAACGTATGATGGAAGATTACCTCGAATTGGCCCGGTTGATGGGAAAACCCGGTGCTTCAGCCAGAACAGCCGGTCTGATCAGCAAATACCTGAAAGGATCGTAGTTCAGATTAACAGTGACGGATCTTCTCAGGCAGTCCTTTTCACGAGGAGATTGTTGATCCTGTTGACCACATCATCCAGATCGAAAGGTTTACTGATGTAGTCATCTGCGCATACCTGCGAACTCATCTGTTTGCTCCTTGGATTTGCAGACATCACAATTACAGGAATATGCCTGGTGAACATATCGCTTTTCAGGTCATCACAGATTTCAATGCCGTTGCCATCAGGCAGCATCACATCTATAACAAACAGGTCAGGCAGCGAGTCCCTCAGTTTACTTTTTAGTTCACTGACAGACGAAGAAAGCTGGAGTTCATAACCCTCATCTTTCAATAAATACTCAATGATATATCTGATATCGCCATCATCTTCAAGAACATGTATTCTTTTAGTCATATCCAATCCTCTATAATTTCAAGTTTAATTGCTATCAAACATTGTTCCAATATAGAAACGACAGGTGCTGACGGTATAGCTATGTTGGGTATAAAAAAAGCTGGCCAGATGATATCTGCCAGCTCCTTATAGTGTGTGTTAATGATTATGCTGCGTCAATTGCTTCGCGTAATGCTTTTGCAGCAGCTGCAGGATCTTCTGCGCCATAGATAGCAGCACCGGCAACAGCAACAATTGCTCCTGCTTTGATTACAGCGGCAACGTTGGTGATATTTACTCCACCTGCGACCGATACAGGTACACCTGCACGTGCAGCTTCGTCAATCAGCACCTGGATAGAATATCCTTCAGTCCATTGCTCATCTAAACCTGCATGCAGCTCTACGAATTCAGCTCCCAGTTCAATTACTTCCTGAGCGCATTTCACACGGTCTGCTACGCCAATAGTGTCAACAACAACACCTTTGCCATGTGCTTTACCTGCTTTAATTGCACCTGCGATTGTTGCATCACCTGCGGCTCCCAGAACGGTAACGAGGTCGGCACCAGCTTTAAAAGCGATATCAGCTTCTAATTCACCAGCATCCATTGTTTTTAAATCAGCAAATACCAATTTATCAGGGTGTGCAGCTTTCATTGCGGTAACTACTGCAATTCCTTCGTTTTTGATCAGTGGAGTTCCCAGTTCAATGATATCGATATAAGGTGCAATTTTTGCAGCGAGTTCTAATGCATCTTTTGTAGTCAGTAAATCTATTGCGACTTGTAATTTTGCCATGATGATTTGTTTTTATGTATGTAATTTGAGGTTTTGTTATTCAAGGTTGGCATGTCTTTTCCACAACTCTTCAGCCGGAGTGCCATCGGCAGCCCAGAGGGTTTGAAAAATGGCATCGTTCAGCAGCAGTACTGCCTGTTCGAATAAACTTCCTGCATATTGGGCAGAGATAGTTTTTCCGTGATCCTGTTTCTGTGCCGCAGGCAGGATCAGTGTAAGGGCTGATAAGGCCGCCAGTGGCGAGTCGGCCGTAGTGGACATTGCAATCACGACAGCACCGGCAGCAACTGCTTTTTCTGCAGCTTTAACGATCGTGCTGGTTGTACCGGATCCCGAAGCGGCAATGAGCAGGTCTCCTTTCCTGATGGCAGGAGTAGTAGTTTCACCGGCAACAAAAACTGTCAGGCCAAAGTGCATCAGCCGCATAGCTGCTGAACGTAAAGCCAGACCGGAGCGGCCTGCACCAATCAGAAAGATGCGTTCTGCATGTTGAATATAAGGAAGGAGTAAGGCAATCTGATCAAAATCAAGCTGCTCTGCCAGTTTCAGGTTCTCTTCCAGGATCAGTCCGAGATTTGTTTTCAGTCCGGCAGCGGTTTCCTTTTGAACGGGTGTATTCATATACTTTCTTTAATCTGCGTCAAAGGTACCCTGCTCTGCTGCCTGTACGTTATACTATATGCGCATTATGTGGGACAATCAGGAAACACAGGCGACAGAAGATCACAGGAATGCCATAAAAAAATGGGTTTTGGAAATAAGTACAGCTCAATTTCCAGATAGTCCAATGCCCTGTATCAGGAAAAAGTATATTTGAATAATGGAAACGCATACAACCTTGGGATTAGAAAAATCATTGATCTATATCAGAAACCTGGAACATTGTCCTCCGAGTTATCTGAATGATCCCGGCAGTAAGGATTTCTTTGAAATCGTATGGTTACAAAATGAATTTCCGTTACATGCTGTTAAGGATGAGGAGGAGCAGGGAAAGGGCGACTGGATCTATCTGATTCCGCCATACCGCGTACACCAGTTGAATAAAGCAGGTAAAAATGGTATTCTGCTTTCTTTTAAAAGGGATTTCCTGGAGGAAGAGGACAAAGAGTTCTACCTGGACATTTTCAAGATCTTTAACATTCAGGGAGAATTTTCCTGTCTTCCCTTAAGCGCAGATAATGCGGCTGAACTGCGTAAGATTTACCTGTTGCTCGAAGAAGAATACAGCGCGCAGCCCGACAGTTACGTTATCCTGAAAGCGTTACTAAAGGTATTCCTGCTGAAACTGATCAGGATCAAAGAACATGTTTTCACGGCACAGGATGTGAACCAGAAAAGGGTATATGAGTTTATGATATTGCTGGAAGGAAATTATCAGCAGGAGCGTAATGCTGACTTTTATGCGGATGTGCTCGGGATCAGTTCCAAGCGGCTTAACCAGATCCTGAAAGAAAAACTTGATAAAACTGCCATGCAGCTGATCCATGACCGGATTATCCTGGAAGCAAAGCGGAAGATCATTCACAGCGAAAACACCTTAAAAGAAATCGCCTATGACCTTGGGTTTAGTGACCGCCCTTATTTCAGCAGGTTCTTTAAAAAGCAAACCGGGTCTTCACCTGAAGATTTCCAGAAACAGGCAAAGAGCCATATCGAGTCTAAATTCAATACTTTGGTTGAATAGGAATCAGGCCCGAATGAAAAAGGAACGCTGTTAAGCCAGGTGTTTTTCAATTAGCTTTAGAAGATCATCCAGGTCAAAAGGTTTAGCTATAAAGTCATCCGCGAGCGCCTCTTTACTGCTTTCTTTTGCTGTTGCATGGGCAGACATGATGATTACCGGAATATGTCTGGTATCGATGTTCTGTTTCAGTTTTCGGCACAATTGCAATCCGTTACCATCCGGAAGGCGGACGTCCATCAGCAGCAGGTCAGGCAAGGTATTGAACAGGTTTATTTTAAATTCTCTGGCATTTGCAGCTACGGTCACTTCATAATCCGACTGCTGTAAAAGGTATTCTATTACATCCCGGATAGCTTCATCGTCTTCTATAATCTGTATTAATTTGGACATGTTTCAAATATAAGTATTGTTAAATAAAAATTAGTGTATAAAAATAATATGCAGTGTTATTATACTGCGTGTTCTTTAGAGGAGAACTAAGAAGCCTGAAGGTGCTTTTCTATGCGGGCTACCAGGTGGTTCAGGTCGAATGGCTTACTGATAAAGTCATCGGCCGCGGATTCCTTTCTGATTTCGTCTTCGTTTGAATGTGCAGACATAATAATAACAGGGATATGTTTGCTGAGGTCATTGTTTTTGATGTAGCTGCAGATCTCTAATCCATTTCCGTCGGGAAGCATTACGTCAACCAGGTAGAGGTCTGGCAGGGGATTCTTCATATTGGCTAAAAAGTCCTTTACGTTGGCTGACGACTGCACTTCATAGTCAAAATCCAGCAGAAAAAATTCTACAATATACCTGATATCTTCATTGTCCTCCACTACATGTATATACTTCTTCATCGTTTCATTATATGGTCATTGATGAATGACAACGGAAACAGAAAAAAATAGTTTTGTTTTTTTAACTACCCAATTTTAAACAGCGGTTGATAAATAAAAAATGATGCAACAACTCTATACATTTGATTTTTTTATTAAAACTTTAAAATACTTTTCATTTTTTTTATTAAAGTTTCAGTTTATTTTTTATGTTTGAAGTATTAACTCTCTCAATTAATGAACATCACTACCGAAAATGGCAGGAATTTAAGAATTCTGTTAATAAAGGAACTTTATTATAAGCATCCTCTTTCTCTGACCGAGCTATGTAAAGTCACTAAAAAGAGCCTTTCATTGGTAACCAAGGCGATTGGTGGCTTAGTAGATGACGGGTATGTTGTTGAAGAGGGGCTTGCACCTTCAACTGGCGGAAGAAGGGCTTCCCAATTCCATTTAAATCCGGACAAGCAAAAATATATTGTTTCTGTTGCAGTTGATCAGCTGGTCACACGGCTGGTGATGTATGATTTGGCCAATAATGAAGTTATACCGGTAAAGTCTATTGATCTTTTGATCGCAGATGATCCTGATTCTGCAGATAAACTCATTGATTTTATCCGGGAGAACATTCATACATCCGGTATTCAAATAGACAACCTGATAGGTTTAGGTTTGGGCATGCCCGGTTTTATCAGTATTGAAGAAGGAGCCAACTATTCTTACCTGAAACCAAAAAAGGATGTCAATCTGCGTAAATATTTAGCTGAGGAACTGGGCATACCGGTGTTCATAGACAATGATTCGAGCCTGATTGCTATGGCCGAATCCAGGTTTGGAGTGGCTGCCGGCATGAGTGACGTCCTTGTTGCTAATATAGGCTGGGGTACCGGCTTGGGCATGATTTTAAACGGACAGCTCTACAGGGGCAAGGGTGGGTACGCCGGGGAGTTCAGTCATATTCCGCTCTCCAATAAAAATAACTTATGCTCCTGCGGCAGAAGAGGCTGTCTGGAGGTAGAAACCTCACTGTTAGTCATGACCGAGAGGGCAAAATCTGAAATTGCCGAAGGCGCAGCGTCAAGCATGACCGAGCTTTTTAAAGACAGGGGCAAAGATATCGGAGAGCAGTTCCTGCTTGCAGCACGTAACCATGATCCGCTGGCTGTTTCCATCCTTTCTGATGCTGCATTCGCGTTAGGGAAGGGATTGGCTACGCTCATCCACATCATGAACCCCGAATGCATTGTACTGAGCGGACGCGGGGCAATTGCCGGTAAATTGCTGCTGCCACCTATTCAACAAGCGATCAACCAGTTTTGTATTCCAAGGATGGCAAATCAAACCTCTGTTGTTCTTTCAGAGCTGACTGATCGTGCACAACTCCTTGCAGCTGCTGCTTTAGTAATCGAGAACCACAAATTCGAATAAACATTCCAACCATAAAACAACTAAACATAATCAACATGAAAAAAATCTACGTGAGGTGTTTTTGTGTCCTATTGTTAAGCCTCTTGACAATGAGCACCTATGCACAAAAGACAGTAACAGGAACGGTGAAAGATGCCGGAGGCGATCCCCTTCCTGCGGTAAGTGTAATGGTAAAAGGTACAAAACTGGGTACCAATACTGACGGGACCGGCAGGTTCTCCATATCAGCGCCTGCAAATGCCGTATTGGTATTCAGGTACCTGGGCTTCAAAATACAGGAAACAGCAGTTGGCACATCGGGTATCGTAAATGTGGTATTGCTGGAAGATAAAAATGACCTGTCTGAGGTTGTTGTGACGGCACTCGGAATCCAGCGGGAAAAGAAATCCCTGGGTTATGCCGTACAGGAAGTGAAAGGCAGCACCCTGGTTGAGACACGTGAACCGAACCTGGTGAACACGCTTTCCGGTAAAGTAGCGGGATTACAGGTTACGCGTTCGAGTAACGGGCCTGCGGGATCATCAAAGATCACCCTGAGGGGGAATAATTCACTGACGGGTGATAACCAGCCGCTTATTGTTGTTGATGGTATTCCGCTGAATAACTTTACAGGGAACATCAATCCTTCAAGCGGTGTGCTGAACAATGATTACTATAACCCGGCAATAGATATGGGAAATGGTCTTTCGGATATCAACCCTGAAGATATCGAGAGTATTTCCGTGTTAAAAGGCCCATCTGCATCAGCGCTATACGGTTCAAGAGCCGGTAATGGTGTGATTATGGTGACCACCAAAAGTGGGAAATTACAAAAAGGACTCGGAATAACGGTATCCTCTACTTTAGGCATTGAAAGCGTTTTTACTAATCCTAAATTACAGGGCGACTTTGGTCAGGGCACCAATGGTGTTTTTGATAAAGTTTCTGATTTAAGCTGGGGACCTAAAATCAGCGGTCAGTCGGTAGCTGCATGGAATGGCGACGGCCCGCTCCGGTCGTATGATAACATCGGTAACTATGTTGATCAGGGGATCAGTTCCAATCAAAGCGTTTCTTTCCAGCAACAGGTAAATTCTACCTCGGTCTATACCTCATTTAATAAGCTTGATGATAAAAGTATTATCCCGGGTGCAGAACTGCACAGAACTAACCTGCTGGCCAGGGCAACCAGCAAATTTGGTAAGGATGACAGGTGGGTAACGGATACTAAAATACAATATACCAACTCGAAGGCAGAGAACAGGCCAAACAACGGGGCAAATGTGAACAACGTGTTTGCTACATTATATAATCTTCCAAGATCCCTGGACATTACGCAGTTTAATCCATCTACGGACAGAGACGGTAAAATGATCTGGTATAATCCGACCAGTACCGACCTCAACCCTTACTGGGCCAAACAGTATAACCTGAACCAGGATGTTCGTGACAGATATGTGATGAACGGGTCTGTAAAATATAATTTTAACAGCTGGCTGAATGCAGAGCTCAAAGGCGGTGCCGACAGCTACAGCACTACTGTTGAGGGTAAGTTATACGGAGGAAGTCCTTCTTCAGCAACAGGTCAGTACAGCCTGAGCAAGGAAACTTTTACAGAAACTAACTTTAGTGCTTTGATCTCCGGCCGTAAAGACAATGTTTTCGGCCGTTTGGGCGGAGCGTTCTCTGCGGGCGGTAACCTGATGTCACAGGAAAACAGTATCCTGGGTTCCAGCTCAGGCCAGCTGGTCGTGCCAAACTTATTCTCCCTCAATAATGGTATAAACAGCCCCACTGTTTCACAGACTTACAGACGTAAAAAGATCAATTCAGTGTACGGTACGGCGCAGCTGAACTGGGATGGTTATTTATTCCTGGATGGTACATTCAGAAATGACTGGAGCTCTACTTTGAGCCCGTCCAACCGTTCTTTCTTTTATCCATCTGTCAGTTTATCTTATGTGGTTACTGAGATGTTTACAAAAATGGGTAAAACATTGCCAACCTGGTTAAGTTTTGCCAAACTGCGAGCTTCATACGCTACTGTGGGTAATGATTTGGGCGCATATCAATTGTACAACACGTATAATATTGGGAAAGACCCTAACGGAAATACTACAGCCAGCAGAAATGGCGTATTGTTCGATGAGAATGTGGTGAATGAACTGATCAAATCATTTGAAGCAGGCGCTGAAATGCGTTTCCTGAACGGCCGCTTTGGCTTTGATCTTTCATTTTATAAATCCAATGCAACCAACCAGCTGATTGACCTTCCATTAGACCCGCTGAGTGGTTATTCATCAAAAAAGATCAATGCCGGAAATATTCAGAATAAAGGTGTGGAGCTGATGGTGGATGCAAATATCCTCAGCAATCCGAATTCACTGAACTGGAACCTTTCTGCAAACTATTCACATAATGACAATACCGTAAAGTATCTGAGCGGTGATGTAAGTCAGTACAGACTTGGAGGATATGACGACATCAGTATCCTGGCTGTTGCCGGAGGAAAATACGGAGAAATCTACGGAAGTAAATTTTTACGGGTAAATAGCCCGGGCAGTGCTTTAGACGGGCAGCTGCTCCTGGATGCCAATGGTCTTCCTCAGAGAGGCGAGCAGAATGTGAAATTAGGAAACCAGCAGGCAGATGCCCTGATTGGTATTACCAACACATTTGGCTATAAAGGATTTAACCTGTCGTTTTTGGTTGACGGACGTTTTGGTGGAAAGATCTTCTCTGGCACACTGGCGCAGATGCAGGAAAACGGTACAGCCAATAATACGGTTGTGAATGGGCTGAGAGATAATATGGTTGCCGCAGGTGCTGTGTTAAATACCGCCAGCAATACCTATGAAGCAAATACGCATGCAGTAAGTCCTCAGCAATACTGGTCAGCTGTTGCCGGAGTTGGTAACCTGGGAATTACCGAGGCCAACCTGTATGATGCAACCAATATCCGTTTAAGAAACGTTAACCTGAGTTATAACATTTCTCCGAAACTATTGGCTAAAACGTTCGTTCAGCGGGCGAAGATCGGAGTGTCCTGTAACAATGTCTGGTTAATCACCAGCCACCTGAATGGCATCGATCCTGAGTCGGTTTTTGCAACAGGCGGAAATGCTGTAGGATTTGAAAACTCCAGCCCCCCAACCACGCGTACGTTCTCATTCAACTTAACCTTAGGCTTTTAATCATAATATAACCATATCATGAACTCAATATTTAAAAAATCATGCGTTGTCCTTACAGCAACCCTGATAATGGTATCCTGTAAAAAATTCGATGAAGTAAATGTAAATCCTACTGCTGCAAATGATGAGCAGGTGCAGGTTGAATATTTTATCAATAACTCTATTGTTGAAGCCCAGATGAACCCGGATGTTGCAGAAAGATCTTTTGTACTTTACTGGAAACCGGCAGGCCGGCAGGCCGCTGATGTGGACGGCGGCGTGATCTCATGGGCCGACTATAATGACGGCTGGTCCGGCGCCTATTACAACCAGGTATCAGGATGGCTGAACTCCGCAAATACGGCCATACAGATTGGTAATAAACAAATCGAGGCGGGAACGTCCAAAACATATACCAATAACCTGATCCAGGTAGCCAGGATCTGGAGAGCCTATCTGATGAGTGAAATGTCAGACAACTTTGGCCCCATCCCTGTTAAAGGTTTTGAAGGTGTTAATCCCGATTTTTCAGATGTTAAAACGGTTTATTATTATATACTGGATGAATTAAAGGATGCCAGTTCGAAACTGGACATGGCAGTAGCCAATCCGTCCGGCCTGGATAAACAGGATCCTGCTTACGGCTACAAATATGCCATGTGGAAAAAATACGCGAACTCTATGCGTTTGCGTCTGGCAATGCGTTTATCTGAAGTGGATGCCGCTAAAGCGAAATCAGAATTTGAAGCCGCCGCTGCAACAAACGATTTTATCACCCTTCAAACGGAAAGCTTCCAGGTACAGGAAGTAGATGGCTGGAGTGCGCTTACAGGGGTAATGACCAGATCATGGGATACACAGCCGCTTTCTGCTACACTGAATAATTTATTCGTTGGTCTGGGCGGTATCCAGACCCAATCACAGCTGGCGGGCAGCTTTCAGCCTTATATTAAACCTGCAAACTGGTTAGGCCAGAGATATCCCGATCAGTTCAGCACTAAAACGAATGATCCTGCGGCGGGATACTGGTTCAACGGATTACCGTTCACGATTGACCCGCGTGCCTATGTATTGTTTAGTATTCCCGGCGATATTAATAATACCAACTATCCGAAACAGAATGGCGACTATGATAAGATCACTAAAAGACTGCTTAGAAATGCAGCCGGAGCAACTGTAAAAGAAGTTGATGCCGCTTATACCTGGAATGCTAAAACTGACGGTAACTGGGGTGCAAAAGACCCGATGAACCAGTTAGTGAATTATGGTGGCACTATGCCGCGTATCAATAACCAATTCAGAAACAGTACCCAAAAGAGGTTGTTTTTTGGGCCATGGGAAACTTACTTCCTGTTGGCAGAAGGTGCAGAAAGAGGATGGGCAACTCCGGTTACAGCACAGACTGCCTATGAAACCGGTATTGCCAAAAGTTTTGAATACTGGGGCATAGCCTTAGGTACTTACCTGACATCTCAGGATTATAACAGGGTTGGAACTTCGGTGAGCTGGAACCACACTGCTGAACCAACATCCCGCGTGATGAACTACGAGGACGGCATCACCGGTGCTGCAGGCAGCACAACCGTAGCTTATCCAAAAAATGATCTTTACAAAAACGGAACGGTAAAAAATGATCACCTGACAAAGATCATCACTCAGAAATTCATTGCCCAAACTCCATGGTTACCTTTAGAAACCTGGAATGACCATAGAAGGTTAGGGCTGCCTTTCTTTGAAAACCCGGTTACCGAACTTCCTATTACCACATTGCCGGCATTAACGGATGCAACCTATATGACCAGCAGCGTAAAGTTTTTTCCGCAACGCCTGAAATATCCTTCAAGTTTACCGAATGCCAATTCAACTGGTTACGGTCAGGCTGTGAGTGCATTGGGCGGGCAGGATGCTGTTCTGACGCCATTGTGGTGGGCTCAGAAATAGTATAAAATGAACTGTTGAGAAGCGAATGGCCCGAGCAGCCATTCGCTTTTTTTTTACTCCAATCAAATACAGATTAGTTCATATTAACTTAACTTATTGTTTAATAGCTTTGCAGTATAATTTTAACAAATGAACAAGGTATTTTTATTCACTGCTTTACTGTTTTTATCCGTGCATGGGTTTGCCCAAAAATCACAGCCTGATCCTAAGTATAAGCTCATCAGCGGTGGAAATTATGTTCAGTCCAAGAATTACTACCTGCTGACCCTGTTCAACCAGGTCCCGGAATTGAAGAAGATGCTGGTAAGCGATCCGGTATTATCTAAAATAGGTTCCGGCAAACAGGCCGGCTTTGCTGATGCTGTAAAAAGCTGCGGGAAGGATGTGGGCTGTTATATCCGTGCAGCGAAATTTACCGACGAAGAAATCAGAAACGTAGGAGCAAGGCTTGGTGAGTTATACCGGGCAGATAATGAGCTGGGAAAACTGGTGGCAAATCACCTGATTCCTTCAGGATGTTATTCTTTGTATGCTGAAATGAGCGGCCGCGAAATGCTGACCCGCGTTTGGGAACAGGATGCGAAAGCAGTTAACTATACGATCAGTGTGTACGCTGAAGGACAAAAGCCGAATTACGCGCAGATAGATTCTATCAGTTTTAACGTCAGGGACAAAAGTTACCCTGAGCTGATGGCACTGAATACCGGGCTTTCCGCTGCTGAAGCAAAAAAGGAAGGGTTATTCTTTTCGCCTTCCCTGATTTTTGCGCTGCACAGCCTGGAAATGAATGAACGGAACCGTGCCGCAGATGAAGAACCTTTAGCTGAAACGGTAAATAAAGTGGCTTATGATTACTCCAAAAAGATAAAGTGGGAGCAGTACAGGTATACCCTGATCCTGGTTCCCGGAGCCGGGCCCGAAGAAAGGGACACGGAGCTCAGTGCGGGCGGAATGCTGAGGTGCCGGCTTGCTGCCCTGCAGTACCAGGACGGCCTTGCCCCCTATATTATGGTGTCAGGCGGCTGCGTTCATCCCTTCAAGACAAAATATAATGAAGCCCTGGAGATGAAAAAATTCATGGTCGGGGTACTTCATATTCCTGAACATGCCATACTGGTAGAGCCGCATGCCAGGCATACCACGACCAACCTGCGCAACTGCGCAAGGCTGATCTTCAGGTACGGTTTTCCTATGGATAAACCCTTTCTTACCTCAACTGCAGCCTCCCAGAGTTATTACATTACCGATATTGTTCCCGGCAGGTCTAAAAAGGAACTGGGTTATCTACCTTACAGAAACGGGAAGAGGTTTTCTGATACCGAGGCCGAAATCTATCCCCTGGCAGTTTCACTGCAGATCGATTTTGATGAACCAATGGATCCATAAAAGGGTGTTTAATATATTCTTAACATTAGGGTAATCCCATGAATATACGATAAGCCTACTTTTGGTGCCAAAGCTGAGGCTGACGAATATCATGATGGATAGAGACTTATTTCAGAAATTCTATCAGGAACATAAGAAAAGTGTTTTTGCAGTAGTGAACCTGCGTCTTCCGGATTTAGAGGATGCTAAAGATGTGGTACAGGAAATCTTTCTGGAGCTCTGGCTGAAAAGGGACAGCCTGCACACTATTCGTGAGATACAGCCCTATCTGTATGTAATTGCCAGGAACCAGGTGATTTCCGCTTTTCGCAGAAAAAATATCCAGCTGAAGAATGAAGGTCTTTTACTGGAAGGGCTGAATACCCTTGATCATTCTGCCGAAGAAAATACGATGGCACGTGAACTGCATCAGCAGATCAATGTGATCGTGGAAAAGCTTCCGGAAACAACCCGTCAGTGTTACCAGCTCAGTAAAAATGAAGGGAAGAAAAACGGAGAGATCGCAGACCTTTTGAATATCTCTGAGAAAACCGTACGTAATAATATTTCCGAAGCGCTAAAACGATTGAGAATCCTATTAAAGGAAAATCATCCTGAAATATTTGCCTTATTCCTTTTTCTGTTAAAATAAACTGTCTGCTTATAGCTGGTCGAAAAATTTCTGCATTAGTTTGAAATAATTGTCAAATACGGTCAGCGGTAAAGTTTCTGCGCGGTCATACACATCGTGATACGCCCTGATACCCCCCTGGGTGTAGATGAAGAAACTTGGAACCCCACGCTGGTAAAAACGGCAGTGGTCACTGTTGCAGGATTCAGCCCGGATATCAACTTTGGGCAGTAATTTGTACCTGTCGTTCAGTTGTACCAGCTGATCGAACCTGTTCCTGTATATCGTTCCGTTTACTACCCTGATTCCTTCCTCACCGGTGCCTGCCATGTCGAAATTGGTCAGGAATCTGATTTTTTTCAGATCGATCAGCGGGTGTTCAACAAAGGCCTCAGATCCCAGCATCCCAATCTCTTCTCCTGAAAAGGCAATGAATACCATCGTGTATTTGCCCGGATGGCTGCCATAATATCTGGCCATAGTCATCATCAGTGCCGTGCCACTGGCATTGTCGTTCGCCCCCGGAAAATAAACCTTCCTGCCCATCATCCCCAGGTGGTCGTAGTGTGCTGTGATCACGATCATGGAATCCGGTACGGCAGTTCCTTTGACCATGCCCCCTACGTTCCGGGGCTGATAATCTGCAACCAAACTGGCATCTATCTGAACATTGATCTGGCGTATACTTTTCGGATCGAGATCTTTTTTGTTCACCGTAATTACGGGTCTTACCGATTGATAGGTGTAGGTGGTCCAGGTAAGCTTTTCTGTAGTGTAGATGATCAGTCCCTTAAAATCCAGCTGTTCATCATATTCCAATCGCTGTATATTCTTTTTGATCTCGCTGCTCTCTTCCGGTGTTTCTTCCTTTTCGGGTCTGTTGTCCAGCAAGATAAATGAACCTTTGGCGCTTTCAGCTAATGTTGCTGCAGAGCCGGCGCTGATGAGCTGCGCCCTGCTGATGCTGATCACCTTAAACGTTCCTTTGACGGAGGGGCTGGAGGCACTGACAAGATAATCGACCGCAGTTTTTAAGGTAGCCTGATCCAGCTGAACTATGACTTTTCCCGGAAAGGTGTTTACAGAAAGGTGATAGTCCTGGAAGTAAGATCCGGAATTAAGAGGGGTTAAGCCATCCTTTGCAAATTCAGCAGCGATGAATACCGATGCCTTCTTTGCGCCGTCCTCTACATATCCGCGGCCCTTAAATTCGGGAGAAGCAAGTTTCCTGACAATACTGCGGCCATAGTTTACTTCCTGCGCCGTAACAGTTAGTGCTGTGGAAAGGCACAGGATACTGAGCGTCAGTTTTTGAAGGGGAGAGTTATATAACATGATTTTCAGGTAGTGTTTCGGCTTGTCTTTTCCCTCTGCGGCTATAGTAAACATTAAAGAAGTAACAAGGTATTAAAATTAAATAAGCGTACTGGTTGTTGGTGTATCTGGCCAGTGCTCCATAAACCAGGGGCATGATGGCACCGCCGGCAATTCCCATGATCAGGATCGCGGAGCCGCGGTTCAGCATTTTGCCGCTGAGCCCCCTCAATGCCTGTGGCCATATCGCCGGCCATAATAAAGCATTGGCTAACCCTAGTAACGCCACGAAGGCGATAGATGTTGCCCCGGGTACAAATATGACCAGCAGGGAGATCAGTACACCAAACCAGGCAGAATAGAGATAGGCTTTCTCCTGCGGAATGAAGCGCGGAATGGCATATACCCCGAAGATATATCCGGCCATCGTGCTTGCCAGGGTATAAGAGGTAAGGCTTTTGGCCACATCTAATGACAGACCATGATAAATTCCGTAGTTGCCGATCGTATCGCCGGCTATCACTTCCAGGCCAACTGTAGAAAATGTAGCGATAAAACCCAGGAGGAAGTTTATCCTTTGCCTGGCGCTGAGTTTAGGGCTATCCGCTGTTGTAAATGTTACGGCTGAAGAGCTGATCTCAGGTAAATGGGCAAATCTGATCAGAAATGCAATGAGCATCAGGATCAGGGCGATCACAATATAAGGCAGGATCACTGCATGTGCAAGGTTATCCAAACGAACATTTCGCTGTGCTGTAGTCATTTGCTCAAGTTCCCTGATCAATCCGTCAGAATTGTTGAGGATGACGGCTCCTAAGATCAGCGGGGCCAGTACGCCGGCAAATTTATTGCAGATACCCATCATACTGATGCGCTGAGCTGCCTTTTCAGGAGGACCCAGCAGGGTAATATAGGGATTAACTGCTGTTTGAAGCAAGGTAGTGCCGGTGCCAACGATGAAGAGGCCAAGCAGAAACAGGGGATAAAAGCGCATCAGCGCTGCCGGAATGAACAGTGCGCAGCCAAAGGCCATGACCATCAGACCTACACGCATACCTTTCACCATACCGGTGTATTCCAGTAATTTACTGGAAGGAATAGCCATTACTGTATAAGATATATAGAAAGCGAAGGTAACCAGATATGCCTGCCATTCCTCCAGTTCACAGGCTATCCTGAGATAGGGGATCAGCGTGCCATTTACCCAGGTAATAAAGCCAAAGATGAAAAAGAAAGCCCCGATAGTGGCAATCTGTTTATTCAGCCCTTTATTCGCAGATACTTCGATGGTAGTGGTTTCAGCCAGCATAATATTTGGTTAAATGGTTAGTATATCTGCCTTTCAGCAGATCTTTCATATAGTTGTTCAGGTCCCACTGGCATCCCGCTACGGCATTTGCCGCGATAGCAGACGGCATATAGGGATAGGGTCCAAACTCTGAGGTAAAGGTAAAAAATTGTGCGCCTTCATTTTTCTGAATATTGAGCACTTTATCCCAGCAGATCAAATGATGCTGCAATGCTTCCTGCCATTCATGATAACGGGGGTCCGTAATTTGCGGCCCCTGCGTAAAACCTACCCTTGAATGGATATGCGAGGTATGGAACAATGCCAGTTCAAGCGCTTCGTGCTGATCCTGTAAATAACTTTCTGCTACCGTATACCAGTGCGAAATGTCAAGCGTAAGCTTTAACCATGGCAGCCGTTCCAGGAACAGTTTGGTTTGATGTACCGCAAAGCTGAATTTTCCCCTGTGGGTTTCATGTAAGACAGGCACTCCCGTGCTGAGGCTGATCTCTTCGGCGCGCGACAGCAATTCAATATTTTGCTCAAAGCTGAAGTGGTCTTTTCCCGTATGTGAAGTGATGAACAGCGGGTCAATTGCTGCCAGTGCAAATAACCTCTGCTCCATCTCGGCTTTGTGCCTGCCAAAATTGTGGGTCACGGTATCCCAGTGCAGGCCGATTAACTTCAGGTCATACTTTGACAGTGACTCCATCATATTTTCCTGATCGCCGGGATGCAAAGGAAGACTGGCTTCCACTCCGTCGAAACCTGCATCCTTTACCTTGCGCGAGAAATCTGCCCATTTCAGCTCCTCACTGCCCCAGCGTGTGCAAAAAAATAATATTTCCATTGTCTATACTGCAAATTCTGTCTGCGGATCAATCAGCAGCGGGAAAAACTGCCCGCTTATTTTCTCACCTTTCGGTATCGCCGGGGTTCCGGGCATCAGCGTCTGCTCCGTGTCGGAAATGGTTCCGTCTGCAAACATATTGAGTACGAATGCCCTTCTGGATCTGTCAGAGCGGTTTTCATAAGACCCGTGTACCAGCAAAGGATGGTGAAAGGTGCCGTATCCCTTTTTTAATTCTATCGGCACAGGACTAAATGCAGCTTTTTGCTCGGCTGTCAGAAATTCCATCAGGCCTTCCATTTCACCCGCCAGTTCCGGTTTTTGCAGCAGTCCCCAGTTATGGCTTTTCGGTACGTAATACATACAGCCATTCTCAGTGGTCGCATCATCCAGTCCTACCCAGCAGGTTAAATGCTGCAGCGGAATTGTCCGGGTCCAGTAAGAATAGTCCTGATGCCAGGCCACTACACCGCCATGTTTAGCGGGTTTGCAGAAGAGCTGATCATGCCAGAAACGTACGGCCCTGTTGCCCAGTAACTGGCTCGCTGCCATTACAAATGCAGGGTTCCACAGGATATCATGAAAGCCGGGGGTGATCCTCCAGGCGCCAAGCGCATGAAATAATACCGAATTGGGGTCTGCAGATGCGTTGGAGAAGAATTGGTGGAAGAGGGTATGGTCCGGCAGGTTTGGGTCCATCATTCTGATCAGGTCGTGATTCAGCTGGTCTACCTGCCATTCCTCTAATAGTTTTATGCCGCTCAGATAACCATTTTCCTTAAAGAAGTCCAGTTGCTCATCGCTCAGGCGATATTGTTCCCATTCTGCTTTGCTGGTTGGCCATTTGAAAAAATCCGATACCAGCTGGTGGTATTCAGAAAGGTCTTGGAGTTGGTTCGTTTCCATTTTCTTAAGTTTTTGTTGATACCAGGGTTGATTGATCTATTGTTACGAATTGTAAGTACTTTTTAAACAGGCCCCTGCTGTACAGTTTTTTGATAAAAGGAAATGGCCTGTCTTCAAACAGGATCTCATAGGGCAATGCTTCTCTTACCGGTGGTTCCAGCAGCGATAATTTTTTAATGTCCTTAGTGTTTCCCTGAATACAGGCCAGGGTCCATTTCAAGGCCAGGTCGCCCGGGTCTTGCTGCTGCCAGTTCAGCCTCAGCTCTGCAGCTGCCTGATTTTCGCCGGCTGCGGTTAAAAGAACCATACTGATAAAATCGGCTGATCCGTAAGGTGAAGTGGAATCGTCTTTTCTATAGTGTGCAATGCGCAGTATCAGTTCCTGCTGCGCTGCCGTGTCTGCTTTATCCAGACAGATCAGCTGCATATAATCTTCCAGCCTTTCATCTACATGGTAGGGTTTTCCAATGCCCATGTTTTCGGGCCATTTTCTGGCTTCATCGATGTGATAAACTGCTTTTTTCCATTCTTTCTGATCTATCGCGGCCAATGCACTAAGCAGATGGGTTTCGCGCCAGCTGTTTCTGCCTTCAGAGGCCCCTTCATTTGGCAGCACCCTGATGTTTTGCATTAATGAAATGCCTTTTTCAAAATTTTGGGTCTGCATATAACATTTTGCAAGCTGCAGGCCGAGGTAATAATTGTCCGGGTGTGTTTTGCCTGCACTTTCGGCGACGGACAGCGCCCCTGCCCAATCATGGTGCTCTGCAAAATATCTCGACAAATCATATGCTGTTCTCCATTCTGCCGGTGCATGTTCCACTGCCTTTTCCAGATCGGCGAGGCGGCCGTCCTCGTTGCCGCCTTTTTTAAGATCTGCCCTTACCTTATAAAAAGGATAGGAATCTGGTTCATTGCCACAGCTTTCAAGCAGTGCAAGTGCTTCATCGGTGTTCAGGTTCTGGATACAGGCCAGCGCCAGGTAATAGCTGAATTTCCAGCTCTGGTGATTGCTTACTACCCAGCGCAGGATCTTTACATCTTCTTCACGATGGGGGAAAACGAAATCGGCCGACAGGCCGGCGGCATAGGAAAGGGAATTAGCGCTGTCTGTTATCCTGCCTGCGGCATGATACAGGTATGCTTTCCACAGGTGAACCATCGCGTAATCCGGTGCGGCAGATAGACAGTTAATGGCATCTGTATATAAATTTAACCGGTAATAGAAGATCGCCAGCTCAATATAGGTTTCATAAGGAAGCTCGCTGGTACTGAGTTGCATAGGCAAGATGTTGCCGGCAGTTGCCAGTTCAAATCTGCCCAGATAATTAATGGGATCGTTTGCTAATACCTTTTTGCAAAGCTTTACAGCAGTCTCCCTGTCTCCTTTTAAACGGTGGATGATGATGTTCAGATAAGAGGCCTGAAGGTTATCGTTCTGGTCTGCTTTTTTTACATAGGTAAGGGCTTTAGCTGTCTGACCTTCACGAAGGAATAACTTTGCGAGTTCCAGAAAAGCGGGAACCCTGTACTCGGGCGACTGGCTCGCGATGGAAAACCCGTCCTTCGCATCTGCCATCCGGCCCAGCCGGTCGTTCACTAAAGCATACAGGTAGTTCGCCTCTCCGTGATAAGTATCTATCGTCAGTGCTGTCATCAGCAGCTTTAAGGCTTCCTCAAACTTCAGGTGTTTGAAATAAAGTTCTGCAAGTCCCGTCAGTGCTTCAAGGAAAAAAGGGTCCTGCTCCAGGCATAACTGATAATAACGGATCGCCCGTTCATGAAAACGCTGTCTTTCCCATTCCCTGGCCTGTATACACAAAGCCTGGGCTGAGTTAAAGTCGTAGGCCTCATCGGTCTCCACCGGGCGGCTCAGCGCCTGGTTTGCTTCCGGGCCGTTATAAATGATGCTGTCATTCAGGTATACGATTGCCTGTTCAATCTGAACGGGGTAGGGTAATCCGAAACTGCAGTTCTGCATCGGTTGCAGCTCAATCTGCTCATTCAGAATCTGACGGCCGTTTTGCTGCAGTTTAAAGAGATGGCTCAGGGGTTCATTGGCACAGATGTTCATGAACTGCATGCCCTCCCGTTCTTCGAGATAAAAAGAAAGCTGCTGATTGCCGTAGGTTAAACCTTTGGTGTCCTTAATGGGGAACCATTGTTCTTCCCAGCTGTTAAGGGTATAAGGTAAAAATGAGCGGTGTTTAAATGGTGTTTTAGAACTGGACGCGATGCTCTGGTTAAAAAGCCTGCCAGACTGCACCTCGCTATACTGGCCGTCAGTATCTGTCAGCAGGTCTTCCCAGATCATTCCATAGCGTGACAGGCCCCAGATCCATATTTTTTTTCCCGGTTTGTCATCGTATGAAGAAGAGTGCCCGAGACCAAACTGGTCGTCATGCCAGTAGCAGCCCCAGAAGTCGGTATAGGAGCCAACCACATGGTAAGATTTATATTCGCCATGGTTGTTCTGGTCATAGAAGGATATTTTTCTTCCTTCTTCGTCCAGTGGCCAGGTCTGGGCATTCCCGTAATGCCCTATTCTTTTGTTCCCCGGATAAACATATTCCAGGTTTCCGGAAACTTTTATACCTACGTTGTTCCACTGGTAATAGGACTGTGTAAGGCAGTTGTGGTTATACCACCAGCTGCGTGTACTGAAAGCCGCCGCATCTTTCGCCAGCCGGATCTCTACGCGCCATTCCGTACGTGAGGGCCAGTCGGTAGCGCCGATAAAGCAACTGACGCTCCCGTCTGTATTTTCTGACAGGTGATGATCCACAGGAGCAGAGCAGGAGGGGCTGTGCCCGATAATGCCCATATTGACCTCCATTCCCCCTGAGGTCCATGGTCCGCGCATCGCCACGTCCCTGAATTTTGCCGAATGATTGAAATAGATGAATTCCTTACCGGTAGACTTTTCTATGGCTCCCCATATTTTGCCGCCAACGGATGGATTGATCCACAGTTTGATGTAATTGTTCTCCATCACCACCATTTCCCAGGCCTGGCTGACGGACTCGCAGGTATAACCGTCAAAGCGGTTATAGGGATATAAACGGCCAAACTCGGGTACCGGACTGGGATCAGAAAAAGGATATGTGTCAAGCACCACCAGTTCTTTCCTGATAAATGCTTTTTCAATATTCTTTACGTCGTTTCCCATAGTTTAAGATTTTTATTTTGTCAGCGGAATGAATTTCCGGGTTTGATATCATCAAACATAATTAACAAAATATTCAAAAGCAAGGAATACGTTAAATAAATGTGTACGCACACAACTGTCTAAATTGTATTTAAACCATCAAAATTTATTTTTTTTGTAATACGTATACATTTTTTATGATATATTAACCGCGATATAGATTTAATTGGTCAGGTTTGGGTTTTAGGACTATACCTTTTTGTTTGTCGGCTAATTAAATACATTTGTGCAACATTTATGATATAATTGAATATGAAGAACATCCGTATTAAGGATATTGCGCTCAAGGCGAAGGTGTCAACGGGGACTGTTGACCGGGTGTTGCACGATAGGGGGAATGTTTCAGAAAAGGTCAGGGAAAAGATCCTGAAGATCATCGAAGAGATGAATTACGAGCCCAATTTTATGGCCCGCGCATTGGGAACCAAGAAGGTATATCATTTTGCGGCCCTGATTGGGGATCCGGGAGTAGATGGTTACTGGAATGATCCGAAAACAGGAATTGAAAAGGCGGCCAGGGAGGCCAGGCAGTACGGTGTTGAAGTAAGTTTGTTCATTTTCAACCCTTATGATGCAGATTCCTTTGTAAAAAAAGCAGAAGAGGTTACAGCGGCCAATCCGGACGGGATCTTACTTGCTCCCATGTTTTACCGGGAGGTCATCCCTTTCTTCCAGATCTGGAAAGAGCAGGAAATACCGTTTGTGCTATTCAATACGCAGATTCCTGAGTTTGACCCCCTGAGTTATATAGGGCAGGATTCTTATCAGAGCGGCATGGTTGCCGGTAAACTGATCCATTTCGGAAACCCGCAGCCCCCCTCTATCCTGGTGGCGCATATTGACGAGGAGATCAGTAACTCTGCCCACCTTACCAAAAAGGAGCAGGGCCTCAGGAACTACTTTGCGCAGAATAACCTGAACCATCACTATGAGATCATCAAAGCCGAGCTCAACAGGAGCAACTATGCTAAATTTGTAGAACAGCTGGATACCATTTTTGAAGGTAATCCACAGATACAGTTTTGCTTTGTGACCACCTCTAAAGCACATGAGATTGCAAAATATTTTGAGCAGAAATTTATTACCCATATCAAAATCATAGGGTATGATCTGATTCCTCAGAACCTTTACTATCTCAATAAAGGACTGATCAGCTTCCTGATCAATCAGAATCCTTTAGGACAGGGCTATTGGGGCATCAACCAGCTGATAGACCACCTGGTATTTAAAAAGGAGATCTCAGCAGTAAAGTTCCTGCCTTTGGATATCGTGACCAAAGAAAATCTCAATTACTATATTGACGAATCTATGCTGTACAACAGGCTTTAGGAGCCTGCCTGTCTCCGCATAAAGTCCCGGGTTTTTACAGGTATGGGTTCCCGGGAACTTTTACAGTGTGAAAACCTGCGGCTTCTAATTGCAGGATCTCTGCTGCTGTAGGCATTTCTTTATAAATGATCGTGCCTACTGCCTGGCTGCAGATCACTCCAAGCTTAACCAGTGTGTCAAATATCTTTTTCTTAAACTTCAGTTTGCGGAACTGTTTGTTGTCATCGGTCGCCTTAGCCGTTTCTGCACCTTTAAAATAAAAGTTGGGGTTAATTCTTCTGAAAGCTACGAAAGGCAGGTTGATACCGGCTGCCAGCTTCTCAAACTCCCGTTCCGAGACTTTGTAAACAAAATTGCCCACCGGCTCATAGGAAAACCTGTTCTTCCAGACTTTGCCCACCATCTTATCGCCAATGGCAGCCAGTATATTGGTGATGAACAGCAATGCGGGCATCTTCGAGATTGGGTCTTGTGGTTCAATAATGACTACTCCTTTTTTTGCCACCCGCAGCATCTCGTACACTGCCATATAGGGACGGGGGAAGTGGTGGTAAGATTCCTTACACAGCACATAGTCGAAAGTGTTGTTCTCAAAAGAAAGTTTTTCGGCATTCTCGGCAGAAAAACCAGACACAAAACCTTCTTTGCTGGCTACATCAAGGAAGTCACTGTTGAGGTCGCTTGCATGAGCAGTATGGCCGGCACTGTTGGAATGGATATAATGTGCATCCAGTCCATAGGCATCACCTACCGTCAGCCAGCTTAAGCCGGGGGTAACCAGGAGCGGGTCTACACAGGAAAAAAGTATTTTCTGAAGCCAGTTGTTGATCGTGTTCTGATCTGCATCTTTAAATTTCTGAAAAAAGGCTTTTTTTGACTCCTTAGTAGGAAAATGTGTATTGTACCACTCTCCGTGTTTATTGTAGCTCTCTTCTTGAAACATCTGATTTCTGTTTGAATATATTGTCCTTGTAGGTGACGAAGATTTCAGCAAGATTAAAAAAAAATTAGCATAATGGCAAGCAATTTAATTTCGCCTGTGCAGGATTGAAATTTAAAAGCTCAGGGCATGAATGACAGGTTCCCGAAAAATTCGCTCAAATGAAAATTCGGCTCCGGTGCTGCTATGGCAGTCCAGCTGAGGTAATGGGGTTTAGGCAACCCATCGCCGCATTTAAAAAAGTTGCCCTTCCCATTCATTTTTGACAGCTCCTTCAGCTGGTGATGGATAAATACCTCCAGTGGGATGATCAGCGTAAGCTCCCAGTGGATGAGATTTTCTCCGGTCATTTTGCTGACCAGGGAGTGCTGCCTGATCTTCAGTATTTTCTCTGCCGGCA
Organism: Pedobacter hartonius; assembly: GCF_900107535.1. Lineage (GTDB taxonomy): Bacteria > Bacteroidota > Bacteroidia > Sphingobacteriales > Sphingobacteriaceae > Pedobacter > Pedobacter hartonius. The sequence goes on from NZ_FNRA01000005.1 coordinate 98,254, forward strand.
GCAGCAGTCTTTCCCTCCCTTCCCCAAAGCCTGCCAGACAGGTGCCGGCACAGTTAAACTCAAAGTTATAGTAACCCGGTTCCCCCTCAAAGCCGATGAAAAATTCAACACAGCTGTCGTTGTACACGGGGTCATTCGGATGAACATAGGTAGACCTCAGCGTCTCCTCTTCTACACTGTATTTGAGGAACACGGCATCATTTCCATGTGCGATGGCGAATGATGCCTCCGGTTTGGGATAAGGTTTTTGCCAGGGAGTGTGTGTGATGGCATTCCAGGGTTCCACCTTCAGCCTCAGCGCAAGTTCTTCAATGGCCGAATGCCGGCTGTATGGTTGCAAATAGGGGATTTCAAGCATTATCCTGCCTTATGTTTTTGATGATCCGGGCGGTAGCCAATCTTTTTTAAAGGGATAGCCCTGAATCCGGGGATCTTTTTCCATACTTCAGATTTTCTGCTCAGGCGGAAATCTTTTTCGGTATAATCTTTAAATCCGGGATCTTTTTTTGTCTCGTAATTATCATTCAGATAGGGCAGCCATTCTGGCTGGCCTTCTGCAACCTGCTGTATGTTCACCAGCAGGTTCCTGGAAAAGGTGTTCCGTTTAGGGCTTGCAGGATCATCCTCCCAGTATTTCGCCAGGTTTGGGTACTGTACCGAATAGGGTGCCTGTTTAAAATTTACGGCTTCCAGCCGCTGCTGGTAGAGGCCGTCTTTCAGCAGCATGGCCCTGGCCCAGTTCTTCAGCCTGTCATCTATATGCGCTGCAAATTTTGTGTAGATAAAGATATTGTTGGTATAGACATTGTCCCTTCCGCCGCCAATAAACCCGGCCACGGTGCCGGCCTTGTAAAAAATATTATCATATACCTGCATTCCGCAGGCGCCGTCATCATGGTAAATAGCCATGGTCTTGTGTTCGCCGCCGATGTCATGAAAGTAATTATACCGGGTTACGTTTCCCAGTTCTGAAGGGTTACGCCCGAAATATAAGGCGCCCATGTCATCGGCATCTGTATCCAGGTGGTGCAGGTTATTGTATTCGATCAGGTGGTTGTTCCCGTGCAGGAATATGCCTACCGATGGAGAGTTATAAACATCGCAATGTGAAATACGGTTGCCCACTCCGGTGATCCATATGCCTGGCCTGTAGGTCTTTTCGATTCTGGTAAAATCATGCACCTTACAGTTATCAACATAGTTATCCCCAGGTTCCAGCGTAAGGCGGTTTCCTCCGCTCATATAGATACCGCCGCTGCCGGTATTGAATATTTCGCAGTTGATGATCCCGTTTTTTGTTCCCGCTTCCCTGTCGAACGTGCTGTGTTCATACACATACTGAACAATATTTCCTGCCGTTCTTGAAGCCGGTGTTCCGCCGGCATTTGATGTGGGGTCTTCAGGCTGAATGCCCTTGCCCATATAGATGGCCATCATGCCGAGGTTTGAAAATGTACAGCCGTCGATCAGCACACCTGTTGTGCGTTCCATCGAAATTCCCATTCCCCTGCTGCAGCTGAAATCAATGTTTTTAAGGCTGACGTTGCTGATGCCTTCCATGGCCATCATTGGTGTTTCCAATACTGATATCTCTACTTTTTTCAGCGAATCCGGCGGCATGAAATACAGCATTTTGCTTTCTACATCTACATAGTATTCACCGGGGAGGTCAATTTCTTCAGGCAGGTTATAGGCGTACCAGGCACGCCAGGGTTTACCGTTCCCAAAACCATAATAAGAAGGGGTTTGCGTGCTGATAACGGATTTAATGGTATCTATGCTTTTCAGCTGTGCGGCATCATCGGCATATCCCCACATAAAGTACCCTGCGATCCATGCCTTGCCGGGATTCTTCCATCTGGAAGGTCTTTTGGTAGCTGCGTACGTAAATTTTCCGCCACGGTTACTTTTATCTCCCCATCGGGGGATGGAACCTGTATCGAGTACAGACTTGATCAGCACTGTGCCTTCATTTGGCCAGCGGGCAAGCGTTCCTGGTTTGCTGTTTACAAAGATCTCCAGCCATGACGGAGCCATGGGCCTGGAAAAGCCAAAAGCATGCAGCTTCCCGGTGTTGGTAATACCTGCATCTGTCAGGCTGATCTGGCGGATGCGGCTACGGGCCTCCGGCAGAAAACGGGCCGCCAGGTTTTTGTCTGACACAGGTTTGAGCAATTCAGGGGCAATGATGCTGCCGCCATGTAAAACAGCTTTTTCTTTTTTATACGCAACTATCGTTAAAGGGACAGAAGAATTCCAGGTTTTGCCTTGCACCACTTCCAGTGTACGGTCCAGAAAATAGGTTCCTTCACGCAGCAGGATCTCCATTGACCTGGGGTTTTTGCGGCTGACTTTTTCTGCCATTTCCAATGCTGCGGAAATGGTGTTCAGAGGATCTTTTTTGCTTCCTGAAGCGTTGGCACTTCCCCCGGGGGAAACGAAGATCCTGGTGACGCCCTGCGCAGCAGCTGTTGAAAAACTAGTGTTTGACAACAGCATGCACAGCAACCCAAAACTAAAAAAAAGGCCTTTTTTCATCTATTCTTCTATTTTTTTCAGTGGTTAGATGGAGCCTTTGATGATTAAAATAATTATTGCCCTGTGTGCTTAATCATTATTTTAATCATGCCGGGTTCATCTCTATTTCCTTTTCAAGACGATCAGAAATCCTTTTTCAGACTCCAGTGTAATCTCATTTTTCACATTGATGGATTTTTTCTCCTGAAATTCAGTGATCTCAGGAATTTCTGCGGTTACCTCGTCAGGCGACAGGCCCAGAGCTCTCCAGTCAATCTTTAAGCGGCATTTCTGCTCTTTACTGGTCCAGTTGGCCAGGGCAATGATCACTTCGTCTTTTCCCTTGTAGATGCTGACCTCAGTTTCGGGGTTATCGGTTTTAACCGGACTTGTGGGGTTCCAGAAGCCGATCATTTCTTTTTTATCGATGTGGTACTCGTCCCAGAATTTCCAGAGGTATTCCGGAGAGGTAGACCTGTACCATCCCAGCCTGTTGGTGATCCCGAAGGTCATGCCACGCCATTTGTTTCCACCTTTGTTTAACATCTGGGAAGTCAGCCCGAAAGGAATACCGCTGACCTCGATCAGCCAGTAATCTGACGACCGGTTATAGTCGCGCGCTTCACCCACCCAGAGCTGGTCGATAAACGACAGCATATCCATGTAGAGGTTGAGTGATGATGCCCATTTTGCATATTTATTGTAATGGTTCCAGGTATGCATATCGATCTTTGCACCCGGGCGCTCCCGGTCCAGCACTTTCCGTGTTCTCTTCATTGTCTCCCGGTCCAGCGCCAGGTCGTCCATATAGATGCCGTCAATCTTCAGGTTTTTGCCCATCCAGTCCAGCCCTTCGAGGAAGAAATTGTTCAGCCTTGAATCAGGGGTAGTTAAAATGGCAAGATCCTGTCGTCCTTTATATTTTCCGGCAGTAAACGTTGCCACCCATCCGGGGATAAAGTTCTCCTTCAGGTTTTCGCCCAGCCAGGGGTGCACGCCTTTTGGGTTAACGAGCGACCGTGTAGCCATTCCCGGTCCCGGGTACAGGATCTCATTGTCCAGTGCGCGCATGGCCCAGAGCTCGGGCGCGTTTACGGTGAGCTCGCGGGTGGTATAGTAGATTTTGGTTTGCAGGCCATTTACATGGGAACTGTCAATGAAGGCCTTCAGATCGGGAACATTTTCTTCATGGAAAGGATAGTCAATGAAAGGGTAAATGTCTTTTTTATGATGGACTACCACGATGTTGGCACCTTTCTCTTTGGCTACTTTGATGAAGTTTAAGCTGGTATCAATGTCGGAGTGGTAATAGCGGTCGTTAAACAGGATGTTTTTGTTGATTGTTTTAAACGGCGTAATTAGCAATTCGAAATCGAATTCATAGGTCTCGCCTTTTTGCAGGTTGCGTTTGCCGGAAAAGGCTTTGATCAGTACAGCATTATCTACCGTGCCGATGTCTACACCGCCGGTATGGTTATTTCCCCATGATTCCGGTTCCCTGAGCGGGCCAAAAGGGTAATAGATGTTCACCAGCTGGCGATGGTAGTTTTTACCTTTCAGTTTGACCTTCAGGCCTCCGTTTACTGCGCCCATCCAGACTTCGTCCTGGTGTTTTTCCAGCACATCCCACTTCCAGTGCCAGTCCTTGGGTGAAAAGCCACCTTCTTTGTCCAGTCCCATCATATAGGTTGCTTTCTCCGGGCGCATAGGGATTTCAAGCCTGATGTCATCAACAGCAGTGTTTTTCAAAGGAGTAACTACCGCGCTGTAGCCAATAAATCCGTCATATTCGGCACGGCCCTTTAAGGTAATCACTACATCGGCATTACTGAATTTCGTTTCCCAGCTGGTTGCTCCGGGCAGGTGATCCGTAAAATGCGTGGGGCCTATTTTAAATTTCATCGGGCTGCCGTTTTGCGCGACAATAAACTGCAGCGCTTTAGCAATTACCGGCTGTCCTTCGGGAAGTATCTTCTCATTATTCAGGTCGAAATACGTCTCTATGCTTTCTGGCAGACCCGTTTCAGCAAGTTTTATGGTGCGGCCGAGAATAGAGATGGTTTTCTGGTTCCTGACCACTTGCTGGTATCCGGTAGTAATATCATCGTCAAGCCCTATTTTAGAATTGAGCCATGCCAGGCGCGACAAAGAGTTCTGGTCATTGTATCCGCGGTTTTCAACAACTTCCCCGCTTACGTTTAAGTTAACCGCGACCAACGTAGCAGGCAACCCTTCGGGTTTAATTTCAATTGTGCCTTTAAAGGCTCCTTTGGCGCTCTCCGGTATTTGTATGCCGAACCATAAAGGCAGTACCTTTTTTGCACCCAGGTTCAGGTCCTTCGTAAATTCATCACCCTTGAAAGAAATGCCTCCGCTATTGAAGCAAGTCACATCTTTAAGCAACGTTCCGCCGGTACCCTTCAGCGGCGTAAATTTAACCCTGATATTTTTTAGCGGCTGATTGGATGCGTACACACCCACCTGGAAAACAAAGTATTCTCCTGGTTTTGCCTGGTCTGAAAACGTTTCTGATTGTTCAGACGAATAGGAAAGCCACTTTTCCGGAAGGCCATCCAGCAGCCTGATCGAATTTTTCCTGCTTTCAGGGAATGTAAAGTACTTTTTTGCAGGAAACTTTTTCAGATAGGCATCAACACCTGCTCGTTTAGCCATTACAGACATGATTGTGGGGCGTAATCCGATGTCACCCGTTAATTCCGTTTGCCTGATGGCATCTACATCGATGGCATGGGTAAGTTTGTCCTTGTTCTGTGCGTAACTAAATGCATTGAGCAGGATCAAACTTAATGGTAAGAGCTTTTTCATAGAAACGGTTGTTAAAGAGTGATTCTTTTAGTTTATTTCTTATTCAGCAACGGAAATGATCGTTCGAATACAATTTATATGTGGTTTTTTTACTCCATGTCAGCGGTTTTGCATTGCGTACTGCCAAACTTAAAAAAAAAATTAGGATTTATAAAAAAATAATTATAAAATTGTGTTCGCACACAGTGCTTCTAAAATACTTTGTGCGCGGCACCAAATATTATTTTTGTATCCGAGCACTAAGCCCTGTTGAACAAGAACCATCCAACCGAACATCACCAAAATCAACCAACAACCTAAACAAATTATGTATGATGAAAAATCGACTCATTTATTCCTGCTCTTCCAAGTTAAGGACTGGAAAAATTGTGCTGACCACACTCCTGTTGCTGCTCTGCTCTGCGCTGAATCAGGATTTGCTGGCAGCAGTTAAACACGCACCTATTACCATTACCGGTAAGGTGACCGACAGCAGGGGCGAAACACTGATTGGTGTGAGTGTCAGGAGTTCTGCGGGCCCTGCTGCGGTTACTGATGCAAAAGGTGTGTATACCCTGAGAACTGAAGATAATGCTACGCTGACTTTCAGCTATATTGGCTATGCTCCCCAGGAAGTAAAGGTGAGCGGGCGTGCCGTCATCAATATTAACCTGTCTGAAAATGCCAGTCAGCTGAATGATGTGGTTGTAGTAGGTTACGGAACGCAAAAAAGAAAAGATGTAACCGGCGCGGTAACTACTATCCGTCTGGAAGACAGCCCTAAATCCTCCGTACCCTATGTCAACGCACTTGAGGCCCTGCAGGGAACATCGGGTATCAACGTTGGCCCTTCTACAAGCGCGGGTGCAAACCCGAATATCGTTGTAAGGGGGCAGAATTCGGTAAACGCGAATACCTCACCTTTAATTGTACTGGACGGAGTGATCTATAACGGGAACCTGAATGAGATCAATATGAATGATATTGCCACTTATGACATCCTGAAAGATGCAAGTTCAGCGGCTATTTACGGATCTAAGTCTGCAAACGGTGTGGTGCTAATCACCACTAAACGTGGCAGGACTGATGCGCCGACAATTAACTTCAGTACCTATTATGGGATACAGAACGCTACCCGCATACCGGAAATGCGTACTGGTGAAGATTTCCTGCAATGGAGGAAAGACAACATGTCAATCAGGGGTCAGGACATTACTGATATCACCAAGGTACTGACACCATTGGAGCTGAAAGCCTATAACGAAGGTCATAACATGGACTGGATAGACGAGGTGATGCAATATGCGCCGATTCAGAATTATCAGGTAAGTATCTCCGGTAAAACAGATAAGATGAACTATTACTTTTCCGGCGGTTACCTGGATCAGAAAGGGATCATATACAATGACAAGTTCAAAAAACCGAATTTTACGCTGAAGCTGGAAAATAATATTACCGACTGGCTGTCATACGGAGCCACGGGTTATTATTCTTCGACGGATTATTCGGGCGTTTCACCAAATCTGTATATGGCTACCTATTTGTCGCCTTTCAGTTATAAATACGTTGATGGAACAAATGACCAGCTGCTGCAAAGGTATCCTGCGGGGAATACTTCATTATTTAATCCTTTCTGGGGTAATGGTACAGTAACTACTCAGGGCTATTATGATGACAACCTGGAAAGATCGAACAGCATCAGGGGTACGGGATTTCTGAATGCAAAGATCCCTTTTATCAAAGGTCTGAACTTCAGGTTTGACGTTACCGGTAACCGCGCAAATGCAAAGCTCGCCTCTTTCCACCATGAAGGTGCCGAGGTGAATACGCTGGTGCCTGCAGAAATTGCCAATCCGCTGCAGTTCTTATCAAAAGCGAACGGATCAATGTCTGCTACATCCAGCTCCAACTGGCTGATTAACAATTTGCTGAGTTATACGCATTCTTTTGGCAAGCATAATATAGATGCACTGGCAGGTTATACACGCGACTATACCCGTATAGAAAGCCTTGCTGTCAGCGGCTCGGATTTTGCTGCTTTTGGTACCACCTCGCTGGGCTACAATGGCCTTTATAAAGCCACTACACAAACGATCCTCAATGGTGCAACTACCAGTCTCATCAATGAGCCAGGTAATACCGGTGGTTATTCCAAATACCAGAACGTAGGTTATATCGGAAGGTTAAATTATAATTACGCTCAAAAATACTATGCTACCCTGAATATTAGAAGAGACGGATATTCGGCTTTTTCAGAGGGTAATAAATTTGGCTGGTTTCCCGGCGGATCAGTAGCCTGGGCTTTAAGTGAAGAGAATTTCATGAAGAGCTTAACTTTTATCAATTACCTGAAAGTAAGAGCTTCATATGGTAAAACCGGTAATCAGGGAATATCCCCTTACGCTACTCAGGCACTGATCGGATCAGGATATACTGTATTCGGAAGTACCAGTACCGCTTATAGCACACCATCTTCTATCGCCAACAACACACTAACCTGGGAAAAAACAGCTGCCCTTAACTTTGGTCTGGACTTTAGCTTATTCGATAACCGCCTGTCTGGTAATATCGATGTATACAAAAGTAAAACCACTGATCAGCTGCTTACCCGCTATATCCCAATCTTTACAGGGTTCCAGACCGTCAATGCAAATATAGGCGAGGTACAGAATAAAGGTATCGAGATCACCTTTAACTCGGTAAACCTGAAAACAGATGGCGGTTTCAGATGGGAATCCGGTTACAACTTCTGGCTGAACAGAAATAAACTGGTACACTTATACGGGCTGGATGTAAATAAAGACGGTAAGGAAGATGATGACATCGACAACTCTTTATTTATCGGAAAATCACTGGGCGCCATTTATGACTATACCGTTGATGGTGTGGTACAAAGCTCTGATACAGAGTATATGAACAAGTATAAAACAGCCACAGGGACAAATATATTTGTACCGGGTGACCTCAAGATCCGTGATCTGAACGGCGATGGGGTAATTGATCCTAAGGACAGATCTGTGATCGGTTATGGAAAAGAGAATTACAATATGAACTTATCCAATACGTTCACGTATAAAAACTTTCAGCTGTTCTTTAGCATCAACGCTATAATTGGTGGCGGTAAGGACAATTTTTTTATGTCTACCAACATTCGGGGACTTGATCCGGGTGCAGTTTTGCCTACAGTGGCAAACTGGCTGAACAAGGAATACTGGACGCCTGCGCACGAAAGTACAACTACAGTAAGACCAAATTATGCCAATACTTTCTCCTATGGCTTCTATCAGTCGAGAACCTTTGCAAGGCTGCAGAATGCGTCCCTGAGCTACACTTTCCCTAAAAAGGTAACCGAAAAATTAAAAATTAATAACCTCAAAGTTTTTGTGAGTGGTACAAACCTCTTTACGTTAACCGGCTGGACAGGTTTAGATCCTGCTAACGGCGCACAGATCGGTGGTAACGGCGGTTCATCAAACACCAGTGTGAACACTTCATTACCCCTCATGCGTACCGTTTCGTTTGGTTTAAACTTAGGCTTCTAATTAAATTATTACAGCTATGAAAGCATATAAACATATATTAATCGTCATCGCAGCAAGCTCCCTGTTGTTTTCTGCCTGCAAGGATGACAAGTTTTTAAAAGAAGACCTCAGAGATAAGCTCGTTGTTGAAGGTGGTTTCACGAGTAAAGCACAATTTGATGCACTAAGCGCATCAATGTACCACGATGTACAGCTGCTGTATACTGCTGTGGATGGTGTACATGATGCCTGGGTACTTGGACTGGGAACTGATGTGATGTTTGATCCCCTGGATAACACCACAAAATACAATAACTGGGGTCTGGTAAATTCACAGGAAACGATCTCTGCAGATTTTTTTAATTTGCAGTATGATATGATCAAAGTAGCAAATACTTTGATCAGCGCAGCAGCAAACCCTGCAGTATTGTGGACAAGTGAGGCAGAAAAAAATGCCACCATCGCTGAAGCACGTTTCTTCAGGGGATTTGCCTACCGCAACCTGGCCAACGCTTACGGTGGGGTACCTATCGTATCTGAGCCCGTGGCTACACCTAAGGTAGATTTCCAGAGAAGTACCCGTGAAGAGACATGGACTTTTGCTAAAGCTGACCTGGAATTTGCAAGAACATACCTGCCATTGACTACTAACGCTCCGGGCCGCGTGGTACGTGCTGCAGCAGATCACTTCCTGTCTGAAGTGGATATTTCACTGAAGGACTACGATGGAGCTATTGCAGCGGCTACCCGCGTCATCGATGGTACTGATGGGTCTTATGCATTGGTAAACGCCCGTTTCGGAAGCCGTAATACTACTGCGGCACTGGATATCAGCAAAGATTATTATTATGACCTGTTTGCTATGGGCAACCAGAACAGGCAGACCGGGAACACAGAAGGTATTTTTGTTGCTCAGTTTGAGGTTACAGCTACCGGTGCCGTAGTACCTGGCGGTGTAGCGGCGCCACCTGGTGTTTCAACTCCTTTTACCAGACCATTGATCGAAAGGATGATGTGGTCTAAGCCATGGTCACTGGTGAAAGCAGGATATCCCAATGTAGCCAGTGATACGTCTGGCAGGGGGGTAGCCTTCGTAAGGATGACCAATTACGTAAACTATACGATCTGGAAAAATTCCGGAACCGATATGAGGAACAATGAAACGAATATCAAACGTAAGTTTTATTTCGGGCCGACGGTTGCCGCAAGTACTGGCTTTAAGCCCAAAGATCTGATCCCTAAGTCTTTTCTGACCAGTCGTGATGACACCATGTTATACGTATACCCCAACTGGGCAAAATTCGGGACAGACAAACACATCAACGGAACACCAGATAACGGGTATGTAAGGGATTTTTATGTGATCCGTTTACCAGAAACGTATTTCCTGAGGGCCGAGGCTTATCTGAACAAAGGGAATCTTGCCAGTGCGGCTGCCGATTTGAATGTGGTAAGGGCACGTGCAAAGGCAACACCGGTTGCGGCAGGAGAGGTTACCCTGGATTATATCCTGGATGAACGCGCCCGTGAATTGTATGGAGAGGAGTTCAGGATGTTAACGCTGGGACGTCTGGGGCTGATCTATGACAGGACAAAACGATTTGGTTATGAGGCTTCGGCAGCATCCGTTTCACCAAATAACAACCTGTTACCTATCCCACAAACGGCAATCGACAGGAACGTTGGTGCACAGATCGTCAATAACCCTGGTTATTAATGGAATTTAACGCTCTCAGGTAGTTAAATAATAGTTAGTAGTAGCAAGAGCGGGCTGGCAGGATTGCTCCCCTCTTGCTTTTTGCCTTGATGACCATGCTTACAGTTAAACAGGCTTATGCCCGTTTTAAAACCTTTTTATGAGATCAATTTCATTTATTTTATCCCTCATTTTTTGTCTGTCCTTTGTGCAAGCACAGGCACAGCAGCTGGCGGATTATATTCCTTTAACCCCAAAAGAACACGCCAAAATTGAGCAGTTGCTCAGCGAGATGACACTGGATGAAAAAACACATCAGCTTGCTTCTTTTTATCCCAATGCCAATAAGAGATTAAATATTCCGCATATGCAGGCAGGAGAGTGCCTGCATGGGGTAGTGGCAGCCGGAGCCACTTCATTCCCACAGGCTATTGCCTTGGCCAGCGCCTGGGATATGAACCTCGTGGAACGTGTTTCTACCGTGATCGCCGCCGAAGCCCGTGCCCTGGGGATCCAGCATGTATATACACCGATGCTGGGTGTAGTGCGGGATGCCCGCTGGGGCCGCTTTGAAGAAGCGTATTCCGAAGATCCTTTTCTGGTTAGCCGTACCGGAGTAGCTTTTATCAATGGCCTGCAGGGCAAAGGAAAGGAACGTTACAATACCAATCATGTGCTGGCTACGGCCAAACACTTTGTTGCCGATGGCGAACCTGTGTTAGGAGCCAATGGTGCAGCGGTGGAAATATCCCTGCGCAGCTTACATGAGATCTTCCTCGCTCCCTTCAGGGCGGCTGTTGAAGAAGCCCGGGTAGGTTCAATTATGCCTGCTCACCATAGCCTGAACGGTGTGCCATGCCATATCAACAGTGATGTATTAAATGATATTTTAAGAGATGAATATCACTTCAGCGGATTGGTGGTTTCTGATAATAACGACATCCGCTGGGTGCAGGACCGCCTGAAGGCAACAGGCAGCCGCGTAGAAACGATCAGAAAAGCACTCGAGGCAGGGGTACATACTGAGCTTGCCTTTAAACAAACCTGGGGCCCTAACAGAATGTACGGTCCGCCGCTGGCCGAAGCAGTGAAAAACGGACAGATCCCCGTTAAATTATTAGATGATGCCGTAAGGAAAGTGCTTGAATTTAAGTTTGCACTGCATCTTGAAAATGAAGAAAATCCGATGGGCAGGGAAATGGCACGGCTTAAAACTGAAACAAAGAACGCTGATGTAGAGGCGGACGTCTTTTTCTCGCAAATTGACGGTTCCCTTTCCTACCCGCGTAAGCATTATAAAAAAGTATTAAATGATCCTTCTCATGACCAGCTTGCGCTTGAAGCTGCACGGAAAAGCCTGATCCTGCTCAAAAATGCAGGCCAGTTGCTGCCGCTCAGAAAAGATCAGTATAAAACCATCGCAGTAATTGGCCCCAATGCAGATACGATCCGTTTAGGAACCTACTCTACACAGCAGCCTAAACATTTTATCAGCGTCAGACAGGGGATAGAAAATGCAGTGGCTGGCCAGGCAAAGATAGTATATGCCAAAGGCACCAGTATCCAGCATCCGGACGACAGGGAGATTGCTGAGGCCGTGTCGCTCGCAAAGCAATCCGATATCTGCATCCTCGTGCTGGGTGATGACGATAAAACGGTGATGGAAAATGTAGACCGTGATGATATTGCACTGCCGGGCGCGCAGGACCAGTTAATGAAAGCAATTGCCGCTACGGGAAAACCTGTGGTGCTGGTTCTTTTGCATGGCCGTCCTCCGGGCATCCAATGGGCGAAGGAGCATATTCCGGCCATTTTGGATGGCTGGTTTGCAGGTCAGGATACAGGAACTGCCATTGCTGAAGCCATTTTTGGCGACCTCAATCCTTCCGGGAAATTAACGGTTACCTATCCGCGCAATGTATGCCAGGTACCGGCCTATTATAACTCCCTTGCGCCGGGCCGCCCGCGCGAGATCTGGGGTTCTTCATTTGAGCCAAGCTACCCCTTTGGATTTGGCCTGAGCTATACGAGCTTTGCTTATACAGACTTCCATCTTTCGAAATCTTCGATGACCACAGCTGACACGATATATGCGGAAGTAACCATAAAAAATACAGGAAAAATGAAGGGCGACGAGATCGTTCAGCTGTATGTCCGGGATGAGATCTCTTCACTGGCCCGCCCGCTGAAAGAACTAAAAGGATTTCAGCGCATCTCGCTGCAGCCAGGCGAGTCCAGGCAGGTGCAGATCCCTGTCAGCCGCAAATCCCTCGAATTCTGGAAGGATGGCCAATGGATCACTGAGCCCGGGGAGTTTACCGTGATGGTAGGCCCCAATTCAACAGATCTGACTAATGTAAAATTAAACCTGACCAACTAATGCGCTTAATTCAACTCAGAACGAAACCAGGAAATACCGAAATCATGTTGAGGTACATCTCATTGCTGATCATCGGCATGTTAGTTTCCATGTCCTGCTATTCGCAAAAACTTTCATTGTTTGCACTTACCGCTGAATACCAGCATAATCCTGTGGGGATAGATATCGCTAAACCCCGCCTGAGCTGGAAGATCATTGCACCGGGAACAGAGGTGATGCAGGCCGGCTACGAGCTGCGTGTGGCAACTGACTCTCTTTCGCTGACCAAAGGGAAGAACCTGTTCTGGCAGCAAAACCTGAAATCCGACCAATCTGTCCATATAGAATACAATGGGCCTGCACTTGTTTCTTCACAGCGCTACTACTGGCAGGTGAAGATCCGGGATAATAAAGGTAATTCCTCCGCATGGAGCAAACCTGCATTCTGGGAAATGGGTTTGCTGAAGGCATCCGACTGGCAGGCCAGATGGATCAAAAGTAATCTTGCAGCAGATACTGCGGACGGGCCAAGCCCTATGTTCCGCAGGGCCTTCACTGTGAACAAAACCCTGAAGTCTGCACGTCTATATATCACCTCTCAGGGAGTATTTGAAGCGTATTTAAATGGGCACCGGGTTGGCAACGATTATTTTGCGCCGGGCTGGACGAGCTACAAAAAACGCCTGCAATACCAAACCTATGACGTTACCTCCCTGCTGGATAAAGGAAAGAATGCAGCTGGTGTAATTGTTGGCGATGGCTGGTACCGCGGGCACCTGGATAAATGGAAAAATATCTGGGGTAAAGACCTTGCCCTGCTGTTTCAGCTGGAGCTGAAGTATACTGACGGCACCAAAGAAACGATCGGTTCCGATGAAACCTGGAAGTCGGCCACGGGGCCTATACTGACCTCTACCTTTTACAATGGTGAAACATATGACAGCAGGCTGGAAAAGAAAGGATGGAACCTGGGCAGTTATAACGACAGCAGCTGGCAGCAGGTTGGCATAGCCGATGAAGCGAAGACAAATCTGATTGCCCCGGAAATGCCGGGAGTGAGGAAACACGAAGTTTTCCATGTGCAGAAACTGATCACTACGCCCAAAGGGGAAACGGTAATCGATTTCGGGCAGAACCTGGTAGGCTGGGTAGTGCTCAACATCAAAGGTAAACCTGGAGATGAGATCCGGATCTATCATGCAGAGGTACTGGATAAAACGGGTAATTTTTATACCACTAACCTTCGCCATGCGAAAAGTGAGCTCAGGTATATCCTTGGCAGTAATACAGTGGAGCATCATGAGCCTCATTTTACGTATCAGGGTTTCCGCTATATCAAAATTGAGGGTTATAACGGGAAGCTGGATACTGCTGGTATTACGGCAGTAGCCATGTATTCTGATATGCAGCCTACAGGCAGCCTGGTGACGTCTAACCCGATGTTAAACCAGCTCCAGCACAATATCCAGTGGGGGCAAAAAGGGAATTTCCTTGACGTTCCTACAGATTGCCCGCAAAGGGATGAAAGACTGGGCTGGACAGGGGATGCTCAGGCATTCAGCCGCACGGCCGAATACAATATGAACGTAGCGGGATTTTTCAGCAAATGGCTGAAAGACCTTGCTGCAGATCAGCATGAGGATGGTGCGGTTACCTGGGTAGTGCCGGATATGATGTCGAAAACCTCTGCAGGCGTAGCAGGCTGGGGAGATGCGGCGACGATCATTCCCTGGAGCGTTTACCAGGCTTATGGTGACCAGCGGATCCTGGACCAGCAGTATGGCAGTATGAAAGCCTGGGTAGATTTTATGCAGCGTAAGAGCGTAGACAACCTGTGGAATACGGGTACGCACTTTGGCGACTGGTGTTTTTACAGCCCAAGCCCGACGGATGATGGCGGTAAGGCTGCCGTGACAGACAAGTACCTGATTGCCCAGACATTTTATGCCCATTCTACACAGCTGCTGATCAATGCAGCCACAGTGCTGGGAAAAACGGAAGATGTTAAAACCTACAGTGTTTTGCTGGAAAAGATCAAAGATGCATTTGTAAAGGAATATATGACGGCAAACGGCAGGCTGGTTTCGGGTACCCAGACCGCGGCTGCACTGGCGTTATCTTTTGATATGCTGCCTGTTGAAAGGAGGGACCAGCTGGTAAAACGCCTGGTTCAAAACATTAAGGATTACGGCAATCACCTTACTACGGGATTTTTGGGAACACCTTATTTGTGCCACGTGCTCAGCCGGTTTGGCTATGATGATATGGCTTATACCTTATTGCTGCAGGATACTTATCCTTCGTGGTTGTACCCTGTTACCAAAGGGGCTACCACCATCTGGGAGCGGTGGGATGGGATTAAGGCCAATGGTGATATGCAGGACCCGAGTATGAACTCATTTAACCACTATTCTTATGGTGCTATTGGCGACTGGATGTACCGTGTAATGGCCGGGCTCAATACGGATGAAACCGCCACCGGGTATAAGAAAATCCGCATCGCCCCGCATCCCGGCGGCAACCTGACGATGGTGAATGCCGAACTGGAAACCCTGTACGGAAAAGCCGGCTCAAAATGGCAGCTGCAAAATGGCATATTCCAGCTGGATGTTACCGTTCCGCCAAATACAACGGCTGAAGTCACCCTGCCGAAATCTGCGGCTGCGGTGATTACGCTGAACAATAAACCAATGGCAAAGACTGGCGGTAATAGCGATGTTAAGGTTTCACTGGGCTCAGGTACTTATCATTATCGATATAATTTTCAATAGGAATTTACAGTAACAGCCTCAGTACAGGCCGTATACGAATAAAATATTAGCGCTAAATAAATGATGAAATTGAAAACGAGTTTAACCGTACTGTTTATCCTGTCAGGTTTATATACTCACGCACAGACAGTGAATATTAAAGACTTTGGAGCCATTGGTGATGGGCTGAAAATGAATACTGAATTTATCCAGAAAGCGATAGATGAAGTAAATACAAAGGGCGGTGGTAAAGTGATCGTACCGGAGGGAACTTTCCTCACCGGAACGGTACATTTAAAAACAGGCGTAGAACTGGTGCTGCAAAAAAACTCCGTCCTTTTAGGAAGCACCAATCTTGCAGATTATGAAAAGAACGACCGCTGGTATGCGCTTTTAATTGCCGATGATCAGCAGAACATAGGGATTACCGGTCAGGGAACGATCAACGGGCAGGGGCGTACTTTGGCTTTGAACGTGCTGAAAATGGTAAAGAACGGATCGGTCATAGACCCCCTTGTATTAAAACGCCCCAATGAAAGGCTCCGCCCGCAGCTGATAGAGATCCAGCGCAGTGACAAGGTACTGATCAAGGGTATAACCCTGCTCAATGCAGCCTGCTGGGTGCAGACCTATAACCATTGTACACAGCTGACCATTGACAGCATCACTGTTAAAAGCACTGCCTACTGGAACAATGACGGTATTGACATCCAGGACTGCCAGCATGTAGTGGTGAAAAACTCAAATATCGATGCTGCTGATGATGCGATATGCCTGAAATCCAGCGACCCGAAAAGTGCCTGTGAAGATGTCCTGGTGACGGATTGTAAAGTACGTTCCAGCGCAAGCGGCGTGAAATTCGGAACGGCTTCAGTGGGTGGCTTTAGAAATATAAGGGTAAAGAATATCTACGCTTTTGATACCTACAGAACAGCTATCGCCCTTGAAATTGTGGACGGCGGAACGATGGAAGATGTGACCATTTCCCATATCATCGCCAAAAACACCGGCGGAGCGATCTTTATCCGTTTAGGACAACGCCGGAAAACTTCGCCTCCGGGCATCATCAGAAGGATCCATATCAGCGATATGAATGTTGAGGTGCCGAATGCGAAAACGGATGCGGGGTATGCACTCGAAGGGCCTCCGGAAGAAGATATCTATCCGCATAACCTGCTGCCTGCACAAATCGTGGGCCTGCCGGGATATCCGGTACAGGACCTTACCCTCGAAAATATAGTGGTTACTTATGGTGGCGGGGCGGATAAAAACAAAGCGTATGTATCTCTGGATTCACTCGCTAAAATTCCTGAAATGGCAGCTGAATATCCGGAGTTCAGTATGTTCGGAGAGCTGCCTGCCTGGGCACTGTACGTGCGCCATGCAGAAGGGATCAGCATAAAAAATTCCACGTTTAAATACCTCAAAGACGACTTCAGATCTCCTTTGGTATTTGATGATGTAAAAAAGCTGACCATTAACAATTTAAACCTCGCTTCCGGCAATGGAACACCGGCTGTTATTTTACGCGGTGTGACGCAGCAGTCAATTCAAAAGCTGGTCACCTCTGCTGGCAGTAACGGCAAAATACTGGTTCTCAAATAATAATATTAAATTAGACAGGAGATCCTTTGATATGACCTGTTTTTTTTGACCCGATCATCTTTAGATATATGAACAGACGTTTTTTTGTTTCCCTGTTGCCTGCAGCAGCTTCATTAAGTGTGCTCGCTCCTGGATCTGCCCTGGCAGCTGCACCCGAAAATACTACTCAGGCGGAAAACGCCAAAGCGTCTGCTAAGGCAACAGATGCTGCGGAGATAAACAGTTTGAATGGCGCTGCTGCGGCTAATGCGCGTAAATACTGGGTAAATACCTTAATCAAAATTGCCGATCCTGTACTGCTCAACTTAAGTAAAGGGCGGCTGAAAGCAACGATGCCTGTGGAGGTAAATCCTTCCGGCAAGCTTGACCGTACGAAGGTAACTTACCTCGAAGCCCTCGGCCGCCTAATGGCAGGGATGTCTCCATGGCTGGAACTCGGTCCTGATCAGACTGAGGAAGGAAAGCTCAGGGCAAAGTATATTCTGCTGGCGCAGCAAAGTATTGCACAGGCCGTCGACCCTTCATCACCTGATTTTATGCAGTTCACCGGTCAGGAATATGAACAGGCACTGGTGGACGGGGCCTTCCTGGCGCAGGCATTGATCAGGGCACCGAAACAGTTGTGGGAACCGCTGCTGCCTGAAGTGAAGGCAAAGGTGATCAAAGCGCTGCAATCGACACGGGTAATCAAACCGGGTTATAACAACTGGCTGCTGTTCATGGGAATGATAGAAGCGTTCTTTCTGAAATTTGATGCGGAATATGATGTTGTACGGCTGGACTATGCGCTGAAAAAACATGATGAATGGTATAAAGGGGACGGGATGTATGGTGACGGGCCAACATTTCACTGGGACTATTACAACAGTTATGTGATCCAGCCTATGCTGGTTGACATCAGTACTGTAATGGCTGAGAAGGGGAAGATCAACAAAGAGAACTATACTACTATACTCAACAGGGCAGTAAGGTACGCCGTGATCCAGGAGCGGCTGATCTCTCCTGAAGGTACTTTCCCGGTAATCGGAAGGTCGCTGGCCTATCGCTTTGGCGCAATGCAGGGCCTGAGCCAGACCGCCTTGTTGAAGAGGCTCCCCGAATCCATTAAACCTGCGCAGGTAAGGGAAGCACTGACCCTGCTGATCAGAAGAATGATTGAAGCACCCGGAACCTTTGATAAAAAGGGCTGGCTGACCATCGGCTTTTGCGGTCACCAGATTGATGTGGGGGAGTATTACATCTCCACCGGCAGCCTGTACCTGTGTACCACAGGCATGCTGGCCTTAGGCCTGCCTTCAAGTGACCCCTTCTGGACAGATCCTGCGGCCGACTGGACCGCAAGGAAGGTATGGGGAGGGGAGAACTTTATGGCAGACCATTCGGTGCTTTAAAATAATTATTTGGATAGTTTGGATATCATATCCAATTCGGCCATAAATCTTTCAGCATCTTCTTTTGATCTGATCACTGAAGAGAGGCTGTCATTCCGAAACATAGCCGGTAATTCGGTTGTGGTGATAGGGCGGGGAGTACTAGCCTTTGCTATTCTCATGTATTCTTCCAGTTTTTCTTGAATAAACTTGTTCATAAGTCAAATTTTAATTAGTTAGTCAAATGTAATAAAAATATTATTTCAAACGAAACATGTAATAGCGGTAAAGGTCATGTCTGTCACGTTTGTAATTAAATGGTTCTGGTCTGGGCCTTGCAATAAAATTTCCATGTGAATCCGCATCATAGGTGTTATTCCGGAATACCCGGATATACCAGTCTACACCAATAGCATCAAAGAATTCGGTTAAGTACGTCTTGTTGTATTTATACATAAGATGGTACAATGCCGCTCTTGTATCTGTCGAACCGTCCAGGCCATGGGTGAGTTCAGGATTTCGCTGAAGAAAAGTTATTCCAAATAATAATACGGTTAAAAACACTTTATTACTATCTGTATGCTTCAGATCAACGTAATCAATGAAACGACCTTTTCCGTCTGGCGGACCGAATCCGATGTTATATACGCCAGGCAATTCAGAGCCAGGGTAGGGATTTATCATCGCCAACAATTCGCAACTCGAGCCATTTTTTTGAGGAGAGTTGAACGACATCCCGGAAAGATCTTCTTCAATATATATTGGAGTATAAGTGTCTTTAAAGTTTATATTTATTTTTAATGACATTATTTTAAATCTATTTTCCAACAAATATAACACTTAAAGTAATAATACACACTTAAAATTAAATAATTATTTAATGGAATAATTTAAGTTGATTTTAGTTAATAGGATTGCGTACCAAAACCTAATCTAAATTTAACAATTCCTTAAAGGACATTCTGTGTTTGAGCGCGAGCTCTAATAAAGCACAGTTTTGGACGAAAACATCAAATCATTATTTAAGCGCTATCAGGAAGGAACTGCCAGGGCCGAAGAACGTAAGCTTGTGGAGACCTGGTTTGAAAGCCACTACGGGCAGAAAGGCAGAGCGCTTAGCCGCAACGAAGAAGCATCGGTATTTGAAGACCTGGATGCAAGGATAGCAGCTATGCTGGCAGCAGACCAGCCTGTGCAACCGGAAGCACGCAAACTGAACTACCGCTGGATGCAGATCGCTGCAATGTTCCTTGCGCTGCTGGGATCGGGATTGTTCTTCAGGAATAAGTTTGCAAAAAAGGTACTCCCTGCAGAAACCTTCACGGAGATCAGGTCAGTCAATGGCGTAAAAAAGGAAGTCACCCTAAAAGATGGCACTACCGTATTCTTAAACTCAGGCTCCAGTGTATTTGTTTCTTCCAGGTTTGGCGACAAAACAAGAGAAGTTAAATTAAGCGGTGAAGCATTTTTCGATGTACACCACGATGTCCGCAAGCCCTTCATCATCCATTCCGGAAAACTGCAAACCACCGTACTGGGAACATCCTTTGACATCAAGGCCTATCCTGAAGACGAACATGTCAGGGTAAGTGTGTCTACAGGTAAGGTAAAAGTTGAAAGCCGCAGCAGTGACGAGCCTGCCTTGTATGCAAAAGCACTTACGCATAACCAGGCGCTGGTTTATGATAAGTTGAATGACAGCCATCTGGTAACCAGTGTAAACGTAGATTCCATCAGTGCATGGCGCACGAATCACCTGAATTTTGACAATGCATCTTATCAGGAGATCGCCAGGACACTCAGCCGCTGGTACAACCTTGATGTTACGCTGAATACAAAAATACACGACCCAAAACGATATACCCTAAGCTTTTTTAACGAACGTCCCGATAAAGTACTGAATGTCCTGTCAGCACTGACCGGTACGACCTATACTATGAATGGAAGAAAAGTAATCATTAACCCCAAAAATCAGTATTAAACACATTGTACCCTCAAATCAAAAAAATGCGAAAATTTTATCTAATCCCTTTTTCCCGGTGTGCTAAACTATTTTTAGCCGTCATCCTCTTCATCCAGTTCAGCCTGCCGGCAGCTGCCGCAGAAGCCCAGACGATGAACAATACCAATGTCTCCTTCAGGGCAAAAAACCTGACTTTAAAAGAGGTCTTCAAGCTGATCGAGAAAAAATCAAATTTCCTTATCGGGTATGACAATGTAATTGATGCCAGAAAAAGAGTTTCTTTAACGGTTGAGAACAAGTCGGTATATTCCATACTCAGGGACCTTCTGAAAGATTATAAAGGCAATGTTACCCAGGTAGATGATCATCATGTGCTGATCAGGGTAGAGAAACAGGTTCAGTCCCCCGTTGCTCCTGTCAAAAGTACTCAACCGGCAGTGGATGTTCCTGTAAGCGGTACGGTAACTGACATGAACGGTCTCCCGCTTCCTGGTGTAACAGTTGTTGACCTTGCTTCAGGCAGAAAAGTGGGTACTGATTTGAATGGTAAATTTGCAATCAATGCTACTTCAGGTGCCAAGCTGAGTTTTAACTACGTAGGTTATGACAGGCAGGATGTGCAGATCGATAACCAAAAGGTACTGACCATACGGATGAAGGAATCAAGTAACTCTCTTCAGGAAGTGGTGGCTATCGGTTACCAGAAGGTCAGAAGATCTGATGTTACAGGAGCGATCAGCAGCGTAAAAGCTTCGGAACTGAATTTATCAGCTCCAACCATTGGCCAGGCACTGGTAGGTAAAGTAGCCGGTGTACAGGTTTCCCAAACCAGCGGCGCCCCGTATGCAAGTACAAAAATACGTGTACGTGGTATCGGATCGCTGAATGCGAGTTCAGACCCTTTATACGTGATCGACGGATACCCTGCAGGAAATAACATCTTTGTTAATCCTGAAGATATTGAAACGATCGACATCCTTAAAGATGCGGCATCAGCTGCGATCTACGGTTCAAGAGCTGCGGGCGGTGTGGTGCTGATCACTACAAAAAAAGGAAAAGATGGCAGGGGCAGATTTGAATATGATGTTCAGGTGGGCGTTTCCCAGCTTGCCAAAAAGATCAAACTGTTAAATGCTACCCAGTTTGCAGAACTATCTATCAATTCACACAATAACGCGTACAAGGATCTGGTAGTGAACTCGGGTAAACCATGGACAGATGCCATGTATTCTGATCCCAATGCAACCAGGGTTGCCCTTGTGGGTAACAGTGGTTCGGTAAGTATTGACCCCGCTATTTATAATTTCGGAACACAATCGCTGATCACGCCAACTACGAATACAGACTGGCAGGATGAACTGTACAGAAATGCATTCTTCCAGCGCCATAACCTTTCCTTTTCAGGCGGTGCCAAAGACATCAAATATTTTGTGAGCGGCGGTTACCAGGACCAGGATGGTATTGTTACTGCAACTTCCATAAAGACGGTGAATTTCAGGTCTAATATCGAAGCGAATGTGAACAAACGCATGAAAGTTGGTGCAAATATCTCTTATACACAAACCAACGGACGTGAAGTAGAAGAAGGCCGTTTCAGTCCGATGATGTCTGCCTTGCTTTATATTCCATATTTTGCTGCCCGGGACGCCAATGGTGTACCTATCCAATATGCGCAGAATGCATTGGCTAACCAGTTTGGTTACCAGGGTATCGAAAACCCGATTGCACAGGCAGAACAAACCAAGATCACCAGACTGGGTTATAGAAATACTTATAATGCTTATGCCACTTATGATATTTTAGAAGGCCTGACCTTTAAAGCCAATCTGGGTACACAAGTATATACTGAGAAATATGATTATTACCTGCCAACCAGCTTAAGTGCCGGAGGAAGCAATCCGCCATATTCTCCACAATCTATTGCAAATGCAAATGCCAGGGCGCAAAACCTTACCCAAACAGATAAACTGGCTGAGTTTACGCTGAATTATGATAAAACCATCGGTAAACATCATTTTGATGTACTGGGTGGTTATTCTGCACAGGAAAACAGCAACGACTTCACCTATTTAACTGCGAAAGGTTTTACAAATGATAACGTTACCGAGATCACAGGTAAAGGTGCCGATCCTGCGTTTTTAACTTTGACCCAGGCTTACAAGCAAAAATATACTTTGCTTTCTTACTTCGGACGTTTCAGTTATAACTACAACAGCAAGTATTTCCTGACAGGATCACTGCGTAAAGATGGTTCATCGAGGTTTGGATCTTTAAACAAATACGGAACCTTCCCTTCGGTAGCTGCCGGCTGGACATTATCGCAGGAAGACTGGTACAATGATTTCCTTGGTCAGCAGTCATCTGTTAAACTCCGTGCCTCATGGGGATTAAGCGGGAATAACAACATCGGTAACTACAACTCTATACAAACACAGGGTCCGGCAACGGGTGTGGTGTTTGGTTCAGGAACCGTTTCTTCAGGAGTTTCTCCAAATGTGATCAAAGATGCGAATATCGGATGGGAATCTACCTCGCAGTATAACCTTGGAACGGATATCTCCGTATTGAAAAACCGTTTGTCGTTCTCGGTTAACTATTACCTGAGCCGTTCTTATAACCTGTTGTTCCTTCAGCCAATTTCTGCAGTTTCAGGTTACCCGAGTATCCTGACTAACCTAAGCGACAGTAAGGTTCAGAACAAAGGCCTTGATTTCCAGATCGACGGAACTGTGATCAGAGGCAGGGATTTCACCTTTGGTGCAAGCGGTAATATCTCCTTCAATAAAAATAAAGTGCTCGACTTAGGTGGTGCCAGTACCATTTATACTACAGGTGCCGAACGTTCTTACTTAACACACATCACTGCGGAAGGACAGTCAATCGGGATGTTTTATGGTTATAAAGTACTGGGACGTTTAACAGCTGATAACGTAGGTAAAGAAGCACAATCATCTGCTTCAACCAACCCTGCAAAAATAGGCGACCTTTATTTTGAAGATTTAAACAAAGACGGTATCGTAAACGAACAGGATAAACAGGTGATCGGCAGTCCTTATGCGAAATTCACTTATGGATTTGCGCTGTCATTTACCTACAAGGCATTCGACTTACGTACTTCATTCAATGGTTCTTATGGTAACAAAGTGCTGGACGGACAGGATTATTACCTGTATAACTTTGAAGGTTCAGGTAACCAGTATGCAGAGGTTGCTGACAGATATATTTCTGAAGCACAGCCCGGAAGTGGCTTAAACTACCGTCCGTCACGTGGCGGAACGCAAAGTAACAGTACCAGGCTTTCTTCTTTCTATCTGCAGGATGGGTCTTACCTGAGACTGACCAATGCAACATTGGGTTATAACATCCCCAAAAGCCTGACTGAGCGTTTAAAAGTTCAGAATATCAGGGTTTACGGTTCAGTAGATAATGCATTCACACTGACCAAATATAAAGGGTACAATCCTGATGTAGATTACAACATCAATGCAACCAATACTGCAACAGGTACCAGTACAGCAAATCTGGCACCGGGTGTTGATTATGGAAATTATCCTTTGGCAAGAACTTTCAGTTTAGGTATTAAAGTAACTTTTTAATCATCTATCTAAAAAATATATTATAATGAAAATGAAAAAATATACAATCCTATTTCTTGTAGCATTGATGTCATTCACATCCTGCAAGAAAAGCTTTATTGAGCAGACTGACCCTAATGCGATTCCCCTGCCGGAATCCTTTAAAACTGAAACCGACGTACTGCTGGCGGTAAACGGTGCATACCAGGCTTTGAGATCGGGCGATAATATCGGCGAAACCAGCGGATTATACACAGATGAACGTTCTGATGATACCGGCAGAAACGATTCCCAGTCCAATGCGGGTGAGCCCTTCCAGTTTGGAGACTTCAGTATCCTGCCGGGAAATACGTTTCTGAAAACGCACTGGCTGAACTTGTACCAGGCAATTACCAGATGTAATACTGTTACTGCTTATATTGATAAAGTTACCTTCGCCAGTGCCTCTACCAAAGGGCAATACCTGGCACAGGCTAAATTCATCAGGGCCCTGATGTACTTTCAGCTGGTTAGAAAATGGGGGCCGGTGCCAGTGGTGACCGTTCCTTTAACTACTACTGAAGAAGTGACAGCAAATACGTACAGACAACCGGAAGCAGCTGTGTATGCACAGATTGTGGCCGATCTGAAAGACGGACTGACCGGTGACCTTCCGAACCTGCAAACCGGTGGTAATGCCGGCCGCGTGGGTAAAGCTGCGATTAACGGTTTACTCGGACAGGTTTATTTAACCATGGCTTCTACTTTAACAGATGGCAAAGCTGAGAACCTTGCCAATGCCAATACCTACCTGACAGCCTGCTACAACATGCGTCCTTTCACTACCCTGTCAACTATTCCATATCCAGATGTATTTGATGTGGCCAGGAAAACAGCGGTAAATAATGAAGTAATTTTCGAAGTTGTAAATATTCAGGGTAATTTAACCTATAGCTCAAGTATTGCCGCTAACAATCAGGCTTTGGGTGAAACTATCAACTCCCGTAAAGCTGGTTTAAGTTCAGGTGGAAACGTAACAAGAGACCTGGTAGATGAGTATGAAGCTGCCGATCCGCGTAAAACTTTCTCTGTGAAATACGCTGCGGCACCATCTGTTCTGGACTATTTTGTAACCAAATACCGGGATGCAAGTGCTGAGGCAACTACAAACGGTTACGGTGGAAACAATACACCGCTGATGCGTTACGCCGATATCATCTTATTACTGGCAGAGTGTAACTTAAACCAGGGAAATACAGCTGCTGCTATCCAGTACCTGGATATGGTACGTGCAAGGGCTGGTGTTCCTTTATACGCAGTGGCAAGTGCAGATCCTGCTTATAGCGCTAAATTCCCTACACTGAAACTAGCGATACTGCACGAGCGCAGGGTAGAGCTGGCATTTGAGCACATCCGCTGGTTTGACCTGATCAGAACTTTCACTACGACTGAACTGGTGGCTTATTTTAAAGCCAAATCACAGGCAACATTTGGCATTGCCAAACTGGCTAACTTCAGTACAAAAGACAGGTATTATCCTATTCCACTAGATGAAACTAAACTGGATCCTGTTAGAATGTACCAAAACCCTGGTTATTAATCCCACCAGCCGGTTTAAAAGGAGAAGAAACATGTGTTCTTCTCCTTTTATTTTATAATATTCGCCCAATATTCCCATTATTTCCCACATCATGAAGTATCTCTTTCTAATCCTGTTCCTGTTGCCCCTTACTTTAGCCGCACAAAGCCCTGCCGGTCAGCCTACCCATTCAGCATGCTGAGTATCGGGGCCGCAAACCTATCCCCAGCTGCATGCAGGATATGCGTATGGAGCAAAGCTGTTCCCTGGGTTTACACACAACAGGTTTGAAGGCGTAGGCTGTCAGGGAAGCGGCGGAAACATCCTGATCAAACCTTATCTTGCTGAAAACCCTGCCGCATCAACTTTAACCAGATTGTAACTCAAATGAGTTTTAATGTTATTTAAAGAAATAAATACTTGCTAATTAATTAATGTTGATTATATTTGGTGAATTAATAGATTTTAGTGTACAGAAACTTGTACATGTCAAACCTTAATTTTATCTTTATGAGAAATGTATTAAACATGGAAATTACTACGTACACTGCTTTCAGGCAGCACTTAAAGTCATTTCTGGATAAAGTTTTAGCAAGCCGCTCACCATTATTTGTTACCCGTTCAAACGGCGAAGATGTAGTGGTGATTTCAAAAGCTGATTATGACAGTATGCAAGAGACTTTTTATTTACTGAAAAGCCCTAAAAATGCTGCGAGATTGCTGGATGCGATTGAGAATCATCAAAAAGGGAAAGGCGGAGAAAGAACATTGATAGAGGAATGAAGTTCATCTTTTCTGATCAGGCATGGGAAGACTATTTGTACTGGCAGAAAATGGATAAATCAATTCTGAAGAAAATCAATTCTTTGCTGAAGGAAATTGAAAGAACTCCATTCGAAGGCGCAGGCAAACCTGAACCGTTGAAATACAACCTGGATGATTGCTGGTCGCGAAGGATAAATCTTGAACACCGTCTTGTATATACAATTGACAGGGATTCAGTTGTGGTATTACAAAGCCGGTATCATTACTAAAACGGAAAAACAAAAACAACTGCAAATGTTATGCATTGCCCGCAGCAGTATGCATTTATAACTTTAGTCATTTATTGATAGCTCTTGGTGATACGGGAAATATGAACAAGAGACATTTTTTATGAATCCTGTGCGTAGCTGCCCGGTGAATGGCGGAGGCGACAGGAAGTTTATCAGCGAATGATTGAGAGAGGCGTTCCATCAGACTTATATTTGTACGCCCTAAAATAGTTAAAGTCAGGTATTTTTTATGCTTTATTACAAGGAAGTTATGCGACGCGTTTGCCGAGTATCTTGAGGCTTCTTTCCTGTTCGTCCAATACGGCAATATCAGGCAGTGTGGCCCAGTCTTCAAAACCAAAATATCTGAACAGTTTGATACTGGCATCATTGTGTGCAAAGATGAAGCCCAGCAGTGTTTTGATGCCGAGCGCGGGAGCCTGAGCTATTGCATAAGCCAGGACTGCTTTTCCGTATCCCTTGCCTCTGTATTTTTCATCGAGATAGATGCTGATTTCTGCAGTTGCTGCATAGGCGGGCCTGCCATAGAATGCCTGGAAGCTTAGCCAGCCTGCTACCTGATGGTCTTTGTCCTCAATGATCCAAAGGGGATACCTTTCAGCGGAGTGATCATCAAACCATTTGATCCGGCTTTCAGTAGTTACCGGATCGGTGTCAGCAGTGACCATTCTTGATGCCACTGTGGAATTATAAATTTCAACTATTTTATTTAAGTCTGATCGTGTTGCGTCTCTGTATTGAAGCATGTTTTGTAGTGAGGCTTCAAAGCTATTGTTTAGGGTATTAAAATCAAAACCAAAAATGAAAATTATTTGAAGATAAAGATGCCGGACCGGCCTTGGCCCCGGCGTTGTTGCCGGAGGATTTTAGGTGTGCAATAGCTGGTTGTCAGTATAGTGTTACCTGCGTATGGATGAAAGCATATTAAACCTGGTATAAAGCTATATTAGAACTATAAGTGATAAGTCATTGATAAGGGGTTGCTAAGGCTTTGATAAGATATCGTTAAGAGAAATAGCCTTTTCAAGCGCTTAGTATCTGTTTATTAATTACTTACTACCTATAATTTCAATATAGTTCTTTTATAGTTTTAGTATTGTTTCTTTAATAATTAATTATTACCTTGTATAGGGTTGCTTAGTATTAAAACAATAATTAAATTATGGGAAAGCTAATAAATGGCCCCATGGGCACGAATATTGGGAAGTTAGGCGGTTATGTCTCCTATTTCCTGCATGGTGAGCTGGTCACCAGGAGTATAGGTGTTATTGACCACTGGTCAGATGCCCAGTACGCAAATCAGATGCGGACAGGCTTAACTACAGCTTTGCTGAAGCCCGTCAAAGCGCTTATAAATATAGGACTTAAATACAGTCCGAAGCCTAAGAGAAGCTGGTCTGCGTATACGCAGGCTACGTCTATCAATAAAAAACAAGCTATCAAAGGTATTTATCCGGATCTTGAAATCGATTTTGAAAAAGTAGTTCTGGCGATTGGGGATATTCCGGTTCCTTTAAACCCGCAGGTTCAGTTGAGTGATGGCCGTATCAGGTTTACCTGGGATGCCGATCAGCAGGCTGACGGGGCCGATCAAAACGACCAGGTGATGTGTGTAGCTTATTTTCCTGAAACGTTTCAGGCTTTCAATCAGCTGAGCGGAGCAAAAAGGGGCGAAGAGAAGCAGGATATCACGCTGCCTTCATTTACGGAAGAAATGCGGATTGAGACCTATATCTGTTATGTTTCGGAGGACAGAAGACGGGTTTCAAATAGTGTTTACCTGGGGCAGTTGATTTGGAATAAAGATTAAAGATTATGGCAATTATCACAAAAAAAGGGCCTGCGGGAGCCATGTCCGGTCAGATAGGCGGCGTTGTTGTGACCAGATGGAGAGGCACAGATGTAGGTAAAAGTACGCCCGGAAAGCGAAGGAAGAAAAAAGATCGGCAGCCCCTGGAGCAAAACCTGAGGCTGAAACTGGTGACGAAATTTTTATCTCCGTTTAAGCAGCACATCAAAATTGGCTTTGATAAAAAAACAAGTAAAAATCCGGGATTTCAAACCGCTGTTGAGTATAACCTGAAACATGCTGTTGCCGGAGTATATCCGGATTTTGAAATAGACTACCGGAAGGCGGTATTTAGTCAGGGCGCCCTTGATATGGCATGGGCAGCGAAGATCGTGCTGAGGGGAGACCATGAAATTCTTGTTACCTGGGAAGTACCAGAAACATCTAAAATTAAGGTTACCGGCAACGACGGATGCCATGTCATGCTATACAGTAATAAAAGACACGGATTAGTTGATCTCGGGAAGTTATACGTTACACGCAAAGATCTTCAATTCAGCAGCGTTTTTTCAATGAATTATTATGGAGAAACACTGCAGGCCTGGATTTTCTTTAGCAGCCCGGATAACGGGGCTGTTTCCAATACCAGGTATATCGGCTCCATTGAGATACCAGAGAAGGAACAGGTTCATGCCGAAAGCCAATAGGTTTTACCCGCGTAACTTTTGTTTTAATACACCGGCTGCGTTGGTATATCCGCCTTCAGAGCCGTCTACAAAATGGATATGTTCGTCCTGCAGATCCTTTACGTAACACGACATGATAGAATCCGGACTCACATACAGCCCGAATTTGATCAGTCCCTGCTGTTCCAGTTCATCCAGACTTTCCTGCAGGCGCAGCCGCTGTTTATCCGTTCCGGAGATGACCGTATTTATTCTGCCATCGATAACGAGTGTATCGGACATGTTTACCAAACGGCTGAGGTAATCCTTTCCCTTTCTCGTTTTAAAGTAGAGGTGGCCTAACATATGCGTGAACCATTCATAAAATTTCTTAAAGAAATTGCCATTGTTTAAAGTAGCGCGCATTTCCAGTTCAATCCTGTTGAATGTAGTTTTCAGTTTCAGCTTTGAGATTGAAATGGGCTGTCTTTTTTCGGGCGTTCCGTAGATCTGATCAAGCAGCATGATCACTTTTCTGAAAGCATCGGATTGTTTTGTACCGGTGCCTGCTACGGCCAGCAGCGTTACTACCTCATTATGATTTTCCGGCGGGGCAATCTTATCCCAGCGGCAGGACATTCCCGTAAGGTCAAGTTCCGACTGCTGCAATGCACGGTCCGGAAACAGGTAGTCATCGCCTTTGATCACCTTTTCGGCGTAGCCCAATCCTGTACCCAGTACAACGGGGATATAAAGTGTTTTAGAGCTTTTGAACTTACTGATCTTAAGCTCGTGTCCCTGTTCGTATATCCTGCTTACAAGCATGGTTCCTACACGAAGGTCGAGGTTAAAGTTCTCCAATGTATTTGCCCTGAACAACAATAAAGCACTCATGGCGCTGTCTATAATTGTAGGGGGCACAATAAAAGTCGCGCCATCACCGCCAAAGAAAAAGGGGATAACGATGTTTGCCCTGAACGTGATATTCAGTACGGTTACTATACTTCCGGTCGCAATCAGGTTCACTGTTTGATGGAGCCCGTTTTGAACGGCAGATGTTGAGTTCCTGATATCGGTAATGATCACATGCCAGTTGTCAGGGACCTTATGAAAAAGGCTGTCCCTGGAAAGCAGTTCCTGCAGTGGAATCTGATTCTCACGTAAATCGGAATAAAACCTGGCATTGGGATTTGACATTGGCAGAGCAAACCTTGAATGGTTGGAATTAAATACTGCCTGTAAAGATCACAGGCAGTATTTATGCATATTATTTTATAGCAACAGGAACTGCCAGGTTTTCCCAAACCAGTTCGAAACCTTTCGGTGTTACTGTGTATTTCAGGTGTTCTTCCGCTGTCTTACTTTTGACAGGGCTAACGGTTACAGCTAACACATCTTTCTCAGGTACACGTGTAGTTACCCCCTCATGACTGGTACCCCACTGGCCTGTTTCAGAATTGAAGATGATCTTCCAGCTTTTTGCGCCTGGAATAGCATAAATACTGTAAGAACCGGCAGCCAGGGCTTTTCCCTCCACCATGATCTTTTTGTCAGTTGTGAATGTAGTGGCTTCGTTTGCTCCGGCTCTCCAAACCGCATCATAAGGAACAAGTCCGCCCCAGATTTTACGTCCTTTAACAGCAGGGCTGCTATATTTGATCGTAATTTTGGCGCCGTTTACTGTACCCTCTGCAGTTGCAGCCGGGCTTGGTTTGCTGCCCTGGGCACACATTACATTAGAGACTAAAAGGAATGCCAGCAGCAATCCTGTGTTTAATTTTTTGATGACCATATCGTGTTGTTTTTATTTAGTTGGCATAAAAGTAAGTTAAAACACAAGTATTTCAAATTTTACTTCAATACTAAGTTATGGAGTGATATTAAACCAGGGCAGTAGTTTCCTCAGTTTCTGCTGCTAAAACCAAAGCTTCTGCTTTTAACCTGAGCTCTTCATTGATGAGGTTGAACATCTTTCTGCCTTCGGGATGTACGGCCAGGATACCATTCACCTGATCAGCGGACCCTTCAGCGATTTTTGCATTTAAGCTTTCAACATCCTGAACGGTTAGTCTGTTATTTTCGAATTTGTCCGACCAGTGTTTAATGAATCTGGCAACACGCTGCGTTTCAATTTCATCCACAATAGGGCTGATGCTTTTTTTGAGTTCATTGGCTTCCTGCATTTCCTTTGTATAAAAAGGATTTAGTGCTTTTAAAAAGGGAAAGCCGGATGTTCTTCTCAGTACGATAATCAGGTAAGGGACAGCAAGAATGATCACCACCGCTGTGATGATGGTAGTAGAATTGAAATTCATTTGAAGGTATCTAATTTAAATAATTGATAAGTAGCTTGCTAACAGGGTAATTTAACAGGATGTATAATGTCCCGCAAATTTGGTAAAAATTTCAGATTACACAGTGTAGATTTTTGTAAATGTTAACAATGTTTAAAGGGTAGGCTGGCTGCTGCGCTTCTTACGGACCTGGGCATAAACCGTTCCACCTAAGGCAAGGATGAGCAGCACAGATCCAGCCAGTGAAATACTTTCACCGGTATAATAAGAGGCAGGGTGAAAATTAAACTCAATTTTATGCCGGCCGGCTGGAATTTGTGCAGCGCGCAGGAGATAGTCTGCCCTGAAATAGGGCTTTTCGGTTCCGTCTATTGTCATTGTCCAGCCTTTGTCGTAGTAAATCTCCGAGAAAACCGCTACTGCATCTTTTTCTGAATGGCTTTCATAAACGAGCCGGTCAGGAGCATAGCTCAGCAAATTAATTTTACCTGAAGGGTCGGCCGCGCCTTGTTGTGATTGATTCATCAGACTTTGATATCGCTGATCTATGACTGCTGTAGCTGCCGCTTTAAAATCATTTAGAGATAACATTTCATCATCGGCACCCTTTACATATTTAAGGTCTTTTACAAACCAGGCATGCCCGCAGGCGTATGGATTTATTTTTACTGTGAGGTGCTGTTCGCTGGTGTCGCTGGTAATAATATACTTCGTATTCAGCATGTTCAGCACTTCCGGGTTCACACTTTTAATCAGCTGGTTGTCCATCAGCTCTTCAAAACGTTTTAGCCTTACTGCAGAATAACCCCCGATTGATTTGTGAAAATAAGGCGTCACCTGATCGCTTTTAATGCTTTTTGTCAGGTCTATCACGCGGTAGTCCGGATCTTTATCACGTAAAATAAATGCATCAACATCGCGCAGTGCAGGCGGTTGAACCTCCTGTCTGGATACGAAATTTGTATTGTTCAGGTAACGTTTATCTACACCCCACAGGTCGGTCAGTACCAGTGCAAGGAAGCCGAGGGAAAGGGCCAGCGTATTTATCTTCTTTTTGAGGGATGCCCAGATCAGTACAAATGCCAGTGTGACGAAAATAAGAGAGCGCAGCGCATCTGATTTAGCCAGATCCGTCCGGTCTTCAATGAGTGCGTTGACCAGGGAATTGGTCGTAGCCGGGTCCACCTTCAGGGCTTGTGTGAGCTGTGCTACAAATGCTTCATGTTCATTCGTCTTAAATGATAAAAATAGCCCGGGCAGTACAGCTACAACTAGGCACATCCCGGCAGTAATATAAAAAGATAATTTCAGTTTTTTTAAGAGTTCTGCCTTGTCATTGTTCGTTATGGTCTCTTTTATGGCCAGTAAAGCGAGGATAGGAAAACACAAGCCTGCCAGGGCAAGGATAGATTCAACGGCTCTGAATTTATTATACAGCGGGAAATAATCAAAGAATAGATCTGACAGGTATGGCCAGTTTTTCCCGAAGGAGAGAAACATGCTGAGCAGCACCGATGCCAGCAGCCACCATTTTATCCGGCTTTTAATAATGAAAAGCCCGAAAATAAATAAGAAACAGATGCTGGCTCCAAAGTAGAACGACCCTTCAGTAAAAGGTTTTTCTCCCCAGTAAAGTGGCAATCCGCTTTGTGATATATATGCTGACTGGCTGGGATCGGCCCCCATTCCCGTCAGCGCTTTGATTACATTGGAGTTTTTGTCCACTGAGCCCCTGGAGCTGCCGCCATAAGCGTTCGGGATTAAAAAGGTAATACATTCACCAACTCCCTGGCTCCATTCGTAGGCGTAGTCCCTTGGCAATCCGTTACCGGGTTCTGTTGCCTGTTGTGTAAGGTTAGATTTTCCCCTGATGGTCTCTTTGCCATATTCGTAGGTGCTCCATAAGCTGGATGCATTTACTGCTATAGCCAGCGCGGTAGCTGCGGCCAGGTATAACGCTGACCTGATAAAGATTTTGATGGTACCCGTTTTTTTGGCATGATACAGTTCAATCCCTACCAGGATCAGGATGATGAGCAGCAGATAGTAGGTCATCTGTATGTGGTTCGCCCTGATCTCCAATGCCAGGAATAATGCCGTTAACGTAGCACCAATGAGGTACCTTCCCCGTAAAACCAGCAGGATGCCGGCGATTACCGGAGCGAAAAAAGAGATCGCGAATGCCTGATTGGCATGTCCGGCGGCGAGTAAGATGATATTATAACAGGAAAAAGTAAAGGCGATAGCGCCTGCCGCTGCCAGCCATGGATGGAGATGGAGCACGCAAAACAGGAGGTATGCCCCGATCAGTAAAATGAATGCTGTGCCAACAGGGCTGGGGAAAACTGCACTGATCCCTTTTACTATCCAGGTAGTCAGGTTATTGGGGTAGGGTGCCCAGATCTGGAAAGCGGGCATTCCGCCATGGATCTGGTTGGTCCATAATACGGTTTTGCCTTTTTCTTTGTAGGCATTAATTTCGGTTTGTGTAGACTGCGCCCGGGTCACATCATTCTGGCCTATGGTTTTTCCGCTGAAGGCGGGACTGAAATAAAAGAAACAGATCGCCAGGAAAAGGGCTGCGACAAGGAAGTGAATGCTGTTATGCTTTAACCAATTGTTCATTTAATGCAGATGATTTCTGATAAATATAGTAAAATATCTCCTTACGCTCAGTGACCGGACTACAGGCATGGTCCATCCTTATTTTAAAAAAAAATATCTTTTTTCCCGCAGATTTTTTATCGATTTGTTACAATGACAGCAACTAATACTTAATGAGATAGTCATTGATCTGCATTTTGATCTTACCCGTTTTGGTTTCCATACTGCGCATTTTCTTCCGGTCGATAGTAGTGCCCTTGCCCATGAAATTGAGTGGTATTTTTAGTTTTTCGATGGCGAAGGTGGCTTCCACATTATTTGGCAGGATATCTTTTAGCTGCGCATAGTTCATCAGCAGGGTATAGGAACCTTCCTTGCGGGTGTTAATTTCCGACTGTACGATGCGGACTGCTTTGGTATCCATATAGAGTGTAGCCAAAGCCAGGTCTGACTGATTGGTAGTGGGAATAATGTTGATCACTTTTAATGATCTGCCGTTGCGTTTCTCCGTTCCCCTGTCTACCGTGATGAACGGATACCTGAAGATCTCAGATAATGAAAAATCGAGCCCCCGTTTTGGCAGCATCACAAAGTCTTTTGATGAGAATACCATTTTCTTCCCTACGGCATAATTGATTTTGGCCGTTTTTGTGGGCATTTTTATAAAGGGAACATCGAGCTCCAGTATCAGGGATGCCGAGAACTGTTTCACTGAGTCCATTCGCTTTTTGATACGCATCAGGTCCTGGTCGACTTGTTGTGCGCTGGCAAGCTGTGTGGCAAATAAAAGAAATATAAACAGGGTCTTAATCATCCGATATCTTTTTTATGAAATACATATGTACCTGCGGCTCCAAATGCAAGGGTGTAAAGTAGAAGTAAAGCGTTATTGATCAGAATTTGTGTCCAGTCCAGCTCGTAATAGAAAAGCTGCTGCCAGGTATCGATAAGCTTCGGAAAAAAGAAGCTGTTGATCGCGGGGATAACGAAGTCTACTTTTAACAGCAGCGTGGTGATGATCAGGAACAGCGCTGCGGCAATCCAGGTTTTGGCTGCCTCCTTGATGAAAATGGCCAGCGTAAGGCTAACTACACAATAAAAGACCATAGCTACCGCGCCTGAAGCAAAGGCCCAGCATATCCGGTGAAAAGCGTCCTTAGCCTCAAAAAAGTTTAGTGTATTGAGGTAAACTACCAGGTCACCGCCTCCAAAGATAGCGTAGGCTAAAATGAAGGTGGTTAACATCATGAAGCCGATAACGAGGATGGTGAACAACACAGCAATGATGTATTTTGCCGTGATAAATTTCCACTTTTTAACGGCCTGCAGCATGACAGTCTGCATGGTGCCGTCTTTATATTCATCCGTTACTATTCCCGAGGTGACGATCATCAGGATCAGAGGCACATTGAACCACAAAGAGTTTAGTACGATGTACATGATCAGGTTGCCGTTTAACAGTGTTCCTTCGAAGTAAAACGACTGTTTGAGGTTATCCAGTAAGAGGTCAAGAATGGTACTTCCCTGGAAATAGGCAGTGATCAGAATTAACGTTTCAATCACCATGATTGACCCCAGTGCGTAGTATGTTTTGCTTTGTTTTACAAGCTTTAAAAGTTCAGCTGACAGCAGTAATCTCATTAAATTGCCTTTTTGATTAGTTGTTCCAATGTTAACACAGGTGTGCAGGCGGTAACCTGGATGCCTTCTTTGAGCAGTTCGGTTAGTAAGGAGGGAATATCCCTGGCCTCACAAGTCACTCTCGCATCATTGGTGCCCATTTCTACCTCATAATTTTTTAAAATTGCAGAAGCAGTCAGGTTTGATGCCGTGATGCTGAAACTGGTAATGTGGGCATTGATGAGCGCATTGGTGGGGCCCGAATTCACAATTTCTCCCTTTTCAATGACATAGAGGAAATGGCAGCATTTGCTGATCTCGCCCATCATATGCGAGGACAATAAAATGGCTATATTTTCTTCCTCCGCCAGCTTCCTGATTAAGGTGATTAAAGAGGCCACGCCTATCGGGTCGAGCCCGGAGAACGGTTCATCCAGTACCAGGCATTCAGGATCATTGATCAGTGCGATGGCTATTCCCAGCCGCTGTTTCATCCCGAGGGAAAAGTTGCTTACGGGGTCTTTACGGTCAAGGGGCAGGCCTACCTTCAGGAGGGTTTGTTCGATTGAAAGTTTATCTGCCGGTGCTCCCTGTATGCCTGCGAAGATTTTGATGTTGTCATACGCATTCAGGAAATTATATAGTCCGGGCCTTTCGATGATACCTCCAACCGGTTTGGACCGCTTTGAATTGATGGTCACCTCACCATGATCGGGTTTGACCAGTCCGCATAAGATCTTAAACAGGGTAGTTTTTCCTGCACCATTTCTTCCCAGCAGTCCGCAAATTTGTCCAGGGGAAATATGAATGGACACGTCATTTAATGCTTTTCCGGAAGAATAGCTTTTACTTAAATTATTTCCTGCAAGCATTTATTCAGCTATTTTATAATTGACACCCTGGTCACGGAAGTTGAACCTGGGTTTGTAATATTTCTCGAGAAAGGTACGGGAAACAAAAGACTTCCTGAACAGGAACAAGGGGTCCTGGATCATAAATTTCGGTATGAAATGATACCATCTGATACCAATTCTTTGATAGTAACTGATTACCTCATTTTCCATACCCAGTTCTTTCGCGGCTACGAGGAAAGCTGTACGCTGACATTTCGATCCCATATAGGGAGCGGCAATTTTAGGACTGAAGCCATGAATATACAGGTTGTCTTTTATCCTTTTATAATTCTGGAAGCGTGACCAGGCATCCATGATCACCAGGAAAATATGGGTAAAGGCAAACAGCAGGCAGCCCAGCCAAAACACCATGAAAAAGGCAGCCTCATCCAGATAGGCATTCTTTAATTTGGTCCAGTAAAACCAAGACTCCATAACAAACAGGATTACAGAAAAATGTAATAAGATGCCCACGTTCCAATAAGACACCGCTATACCGGGTTGTTTAGGTATCTTCTCATGATCCACACTACTTCTATCAGCAACCATATAACTTCTTTGCGACATCAACTAATTCTCATGTTTAACGTAAAAACTGCTATTAAGATACACTATTCATCCCATAAACAGGTCTGGAAATGCCAAATATCAGCTTGTAAAAACTAATATTATAAATAAACCTGAATTCTAAACTATTTGGCAGTGATTACCAGGGAAAGTTGTTGAAAATGTAGCTTTATACTCGCTAAAACGAATATTTTTAATATTTATGACATTTTGATTTGCTGATAAATACTGCGCCTGATGGTTTGGCAGTTTCAGTAAAAATAATGAAGCCCAATGGAAAATTCCACTGGGCTTCATTGTGCCTTCAACCCTGCCTGAACTGCTGATTATCTGTTTTAGGAAGCGGCAGGATAAATAATTTCTGGTAAGAATATTAAGGCTTTATTAATTTATATACTTTAATATTGTCAATCTGCATGCTATTTGGAAGAGCAGGGGCAATGTCATTTCCTGCAAAGTTACCGCCAACTGTCAGATCAATGTTGATAAAGAAAGGCTTCATGAATTCGTCCGTACCGTTTACGCCGTTGGCAATATTAATGGTATTGTATAATACATCGTTCACATAATACCTGATTTCATTTTCATCCCATTCCACTGCATAAATATCAAATTGAGCGGGATAGCTGGTGGCAGTTTTCCGGCTAACAGCAAACCCTCCGTTATCCCATTGAATTCCACCATTTATCACCGTATCATTGTTTTTGTGTTGCATGATATCAATTTCACCACTTTGTGGCAGGCCAACTGTTGGGAAATTTATTCCCTGCATCGTTAGTTCTGAAGTTAAACCACGGCCATTCGCATTGCTTATCTGTGCTTCAATACGACCTCTCAGGATAGAAAATTTTCCGGCGGTAGTAATTTTTCCGGAAGTGTATTGCTGTCCGTCAAGGGGAATTTTACTGGCTGTAAGGACCAGTCCGTTTGAACGGAGATGAACTGCATCAGCCGAGTAAGCCTGAAGTTCATTGTTAACGTGCTGATTTCCGGTTACAATGGTCCATTTTGTACTGTCTAACTGAGTTCCATCGAATTCGTCAGACCATACGAGTTCAAATGCAGCTTTGCTCCCGGTTGTTCTTCTGAGCAGTGACTGTGCATTCTTGCCTGATTCCGGCAGGTTATTGGAGTCATCCTCTTTTTTTTTGCAGGAGGTTGCAATTACAGCAAACATTAAAAAGGCAATCGCTGTCTTCAGGGTAAAAAATTGTTTTTTCATATTGGTTTTTGATTAATTGCTATGGAATACCTTTGGTATGTGTTTTTCTATATGTGAATCTTAATAAAGTAACCGTTTTATTTGGATGTTTTTAATCCCCTATATTGGTGATATCTGTTTGTTAGATAGTTTGTTGTAACTTTATTTGACGCTGAAAACTTAAGTTACGATGATAAAATCTATTAAAAATGCAGAACACTATAAATGGGGCGATAACTGTGACGGCTGGCATCTGTTAAAAACAGACAATTTAAGTGTTATTCAGGAGAAGATGCCATTGGGCGCTTTTGAAAAGCGTCATTTCCATGGGCAGGCACAACAACTGTTCTATATCTTATCAGGTACGGCAACTTTTGAAATGGATGGGGAGGTCTTTATTTTAAACGCCGGGGAAAGTATTCATGTGCCAAAGGGTGCGAAACATTTTATTTCTAACCATGGCTCAGCAGAGCTGGGGTTCCTGGTTATTTCTGAACCGAAATCACACGGTGACAGAACAGAAGTTTCTTAATTTATCAGTGTGTACTATGGGATAATATTAATTTAATGTTTTTTTCATCTTGGATAGCGTGTTTTGCGGTTCTATACATTCCAATTCTTCATGAAAAAAATAATCTCCGCCCTGTCCGTTTTATCGGTTGCACTGGTAGCCTATATTCCTTCTTCGTTAAACATGAGCCTGAGTAAGGCAGTAACGATCGATTCACTGGGGGCCTGCCAGGGCATATCGTTTCAGAAAGGGCGTGTTTTTCTATATGGCGACAGAGAGGTTGGAATGGTCAGGGAATATCAGCTGAGAAAAGACAGCCTGGTAGATCTGCATAAAGAATACCTCCTGACCCTGAACGGGAAAGACCTGATCAGCCATCCTACAGGTATTGCCTATATTCCCGGAAAACCTGCATTTATTGGCAATTCGATAAGGATGAATAAAGAAGGCACACAATGGAAAGCTGTAATTTACCAGGTAAACTGGGAAGGCCTGTTAAAAACGGGTACACTTGACGGTAATGTGATCAGCACCATAGAGGATGACGCCTGTATACAGGGAACGCGGCCCGAGTATGTAAAATATGCCGGGAAATGGTATGTAGCTACGGCTGATTATGGTGATATACAGAATGAAGTCCGTCTTTATGATCCTGAGCAGTTAAGCAAAGTATCAAAAACCAGTGATAAAGGTGTGGTATTTAAGAAATTCACCTGTACACCCTGGGTTCAGAACCTGCATTGGATAGCTGATAAGGGCATCCTTGTATTGATACAAAATCAGGCTGAAGGCAAAAAATGGCGCTTTACCTATCTGGATTTCAAAAAATCTGTAGCGAGCGGCAGGCAGGAAGTGATCAAAGTGGTTGAGATTGACAGGGCTGATGAGCTGGAAGGTTTTGCTTTTACCGGAAACGACAAAGAAGGTATTGCCGTGACATCGTCAAGGGTTAATAACGTTAATTTCATGAAGCTGGACTGGTAAACTTCAGGCTTAACTAAAAAATATAATGGTAACGATGGCACCCAGCCAATACAATACTTCAATTGATACGATCGGCTGGTGCCATTTGTTCTTCAGGTTAATCTTCATCTATCTAAGGTACAGATTTGATAATACCACAGGCCTATTGATAGAATGAATAGGCCGCACTATTTTTTTAAATTATCACTGAACTATGTTTACTTATAAACCAAAGACGTTCCAGTATTATAATTCAATAGGACTTGTTAAATAATAAATATTTATTGATAATCAATAAATATTTATTATTATTGTATATAACATAAAAGTCATGAAAATACTAGGAAACAAATCGTTATCTGCAGTTATCTCAATAATTCTTAATTTTGTATGGTGGATTGAATGGGCCTTTGCTGCCGTTTTTATAATAATGATGTGGATTTCTATTCACATTAGAGGTGAATGTGTTTTACCACTCCCCGTCACTTTCTCTGAAATCACCATAGGGACAGTTCAAAGTATCAATAAGACCTTCCCTGGTGGGCACATTAATACAACTAATGGGATTTTGTCCTTACAGGTTCAAGCAAATATTATTAATGTAGTACTGTTAGCGATTGGTTATGGGTTTATATTTGCCTTGATTAGCATTATTACTTATCAATTAAAAATGATTTTCTCCAATTTTAAGAAGCATTTACCATTTAACACCTTAAATATTTATAGAATCAGAAATATAGCTATAGTATTAATTGCCTATTCAGTGGTGCAGTGGCTATATGTAGTTCTTGTCAATACGATTTTAAACTCTCAAATTAAATGGCGGCACATGGAGCTCAGTTATTCCTTTAACGTGAATTATGCGCTAATGGGAGTTATATTGATTATTGTTGCAGGTATATTTCAAATTGGTCTTTCTCTTGAAGAAGAAAAGCAACTAACAATATAGTAATGGGAATTGTAATTAACCTGGATGTTATGATGGCAAAAAGAAAGATGTCGTTGAATACATTATCCGAGCAAGTAGGAATCACTTTATCAAATTTATCAATATTGAAGCAGGGGAAGGCCAAAGCTATACGTTTGAGCACACTAGAATTAATATGTAAAGTCTTAGAATGTCAGCCGGGTGATATAATTGCATATGAACCAGACGACATAATCGCCTGATACTCCCCTGGAAATTATAGGTCGCGATTATTATAACGTTTATTGCCTTGGCTATTCTGCTTGATTCTGGTTATTTTTGTTAACCCATAAGATTTTCACGCGGTTCTGTTTTCACACTGTAACCGTGTGAAAAAGCGTGTGAGTTTTAAAAGTGAAGAATCATTGTGATGTGAATGTATGATCAACTATTGAAAGTAATTCATCCAAATACCCGATTAAGATTATAAGTCCCGATTATTTCAACTTAAATTTGCAAAGCGCAAACAAATTGCTACTCACGGGGGATTAGCTCTTTTGGCTAGAGCGCTTGCCTGGCAGGCACTCGGTAATCCGTCTCAAAGGTTGTTTAAAGCCTTATTTTATCCTTCTCTATTCTTGTCACAGGAAATTCACAGGTCATCTAACCTTGTATATATTATTTGTTAATTATTGTAATATAGTAATTTGCTCTGTTTAAATCCCTTCATCACAAAAGCTATAATATCCATGCTTAGAGATTATTAGATGATCAAGTATTTGGAGATCCAGTAATTTACCTGCTTCTCTTAATTTTTTGGTAACAGCAATATCTTCCTGACTTGGGTCAGTTTCGCCACTTGGATGGTTATGTGCTAATATGATCCCACTGGCACATGCTTTTAAAGCTATCGCAAAAATGACTTTGGGATCTGCGACGGTGCCACTTATC
Organism: Pedobacter hartonius; assembly: GCF_900107535.1. GTDB lineage: Bacteria > Bacteroidota > Bacteroidia > Sphingobacteriales > Sphingobacteriaceae > Pedobacter > Pedobacter hartonius. Next base: position 139,993 of record NZ_FNRA01000005.1, read on the forward strand.
CCACCCGAAGAAATGTTTACAACACCTAAAACCCTGTTTCTCCTGTTCAATAACAGTATTTTAAACTCTTCTAGGAACTCCAATTTACCATCGTCCCAGTGATCCATTAGAATGTTATAAGCATCCTTAGAACCACTGATTTTAGGTCTATCAGCTACTTTGTAATTTGGTCTGTAGAAAATTTCAACTTCAGACACTTTGAATAATGTGTTTTGCACCATAATGATTTATTTAATTATGGTACTTCAACCAAGCTTTGAACTCAAATAAGTAAAGGAGGAACGGAATAAATGGGCGGTGTGATTGCCGTGTGCGTTTATGCCGGAAATTCCTTTAAACGTTTTGAGTTGACAAGCTTACCTTCGTGGAATAATTAATAATCGTTTGTGAATTAAAGAACATAATAAATTGCCTCCTTTAAAATTTAAACAATTGTCAATCGACTTTTTGACTCAAAACCTCTAGATAAATTACTGCAATCCAATTTAGAATATGTTCATTGACACATTTATAAAACTCATCTATTTCCGCTAATTCCATTGAACTAAAATTATCATTATAATCCCCTGCTAATAGATGAAAATATCTGTTTCTTAGATCAAATATCAAACTAGTCAACCCTCTTCTTGAAATAACTATCTTCGAATTTGGAGTACTGTGATTAAGTGTAATATTCTTGTTCTTGTCACATAATTTCTTGATGGCTTTGAAATATTGAGCATCCAAATCTACAGAAGTGGAATTAATGCTAATTTCCAAATTAACATCTAATAGACTCTGATCATCCTTAAATAAATGCACATTTACGAAGTTCTTGAAAAAACTCACTTCTCCATCCGCCTTTGCGAAGAAATCTTTTAAACTGGTATACGTCTTTTCATAGCTAGTAGATCTTGATGCATAATATAACGGAAAGCAGTAAGATATTAATTCAGTTGCACGATAAAGATGTAAAAAGGCTGTAGCATGAGATTTATTCTCTTTCTGGTAAAAATAATTAGTTACCTCTAATAGTAAGCTTTCAAAATATACTTTATTACCATATCTAATTGAGCTATTATAATATTCTTCCAATTTGCTTGGCCTAATAGTATTTAATTTAAGAATATCCTTTATAAGTTTCGCCGAAATTTTACCATTGTAAATATAATCTAAATTAAAATAGTTTATCCTTTGTTCAAATTTTGTTCTTTTGAACTTGTTTTTCACTTTCAAGGTTCCTGAAAGTAATCTAAAAAGAATAATTTCGTCTAGACTCCTACTATTAACCCTTAAAAATTCAGGAAGTGCATTTAATGATCTGCCTGTTAAAGATTCCGAATATTGAAACTGTTTGAATTTTGCCACACTAGTCTACTTGAGATAATGTATCAATTAGTTCTAGATCATCACTATCTTGAAGAACATCCCAATTCTTTACATAATAGCTAACTAAATTCCTTCTGATCCTACCTACCTTTATCTTTGAATAATTAAATGATTGAAAGGCCACCTCAAACATTTTAATGCCTTTAGAAAACGAATCAACATCAATCACTGATAGATTTATATAATTTTTCTTGATTCCTACGCAAAAACCTATCAAGTTATTGATATTTCTGAACCATTTGTAAATATCAGCTTGTTCTGAAAATTTATTTATCAAATCAATAACATTCACAAACTCCACTCCGTCCTCTGTTACATTCGAATCAAGGATTTTATCTGCTATTAGCTCATCCAACTTGTCCTCTATAATTTTCTGATTTTCAATATTTGTGGAATTAGCTAAAAAAGCCAAATACCCTTTAACAAAGTCAGCTTTATTAAAGGCGATTTTTATCTTATGTTCTTTAAGCTTCTTCTCGGTGAAGACCGGAATGTCTGAGTTCTCAAACTCAAATACATTTGTTGTTAGTATTTCAATTTGATGTCTTGCCGACATCGGCTTCTGGCCATTATTTAGAGTGATCATTCTATAAAGTAGATTGTCCATAGATGAACATATAACTATATTTAGAAACAATATTCCCGTTAAATCTAAATTGGGCTGATTTTTTATAGTTCTGCTTAAGGTATTGAGTCTTTGTATACCATCCAAAATAAATCCGTCTTGAATATTATCTAGTAAATAGGCTTTCATTTCACCTGATTCCGTGATGTCAAGTCCCTTTGGATCTATAAATGCTAGAGTCAGGGCTGGCATAATGCATCCTTTTACTATATCTTTTTCAAGCCTATTATAAAACTTACTATCTTGGATATTTCTTTGAATTTCTAATCTAGATATAAGCGGTACTAAACTCTCATTTGCAAATTTATAATCAGTAGAAGCAGTAACATATCGACTTTTTATTACTTTATCAAAGTCAATAGAATGTATATCTAATTTCATTATCAGCTGTTTTTAAGGTAATGTAATAAATTTATTTATTCTTTTAATATCTCTTAGTTGTATTTAGGGCATGCATTATTTATCTTTCTTCATTATGGCTGCTCCTCTCTTTAAACTTGGTGGAAATGATCGATAAATAATCCTTCTTTTATCAAAACTCGAGGATTGCGTTGAACATTCAGTGTCATCGGTATTTCTAACAAACTTCGGAGCAATCAACATTATGCTTCCAATGAAAAATGCTAAAATCCTCAATGATTCGTAGTTTGCAATCTCTTTATTCAAGTAAACCGCATCTGGGTGCCTTTCCTCCTCTGAATAGATTTTCCAATGATCTCTATAGGCCTTAAAATTTATCAGGAATCTAACGCTATCACCTGGGTGATTTTCAGCATACTGATGAGACGTAATAGTCCATAGGTTATCTAATTTATTATGAATTTTATAATAGTCAAATTCTTGCTTGGAACTTAAGATGGTATTTTCAGATTGTTGAATGAAGGAAGTTAAAAGAATTATAATCAATCCTATTCCTTCAATTTTGTTTAGAGTACGCTGTGTCATTTATTGCACTATGAAGGATTATTTTAAAAAAAGATTTATGACCTTGCACTGCATATCAGTGTCACTTTTTAATAAGAATAAAATAAAAATTTGTTACATTTCTGATAGTTACAAACAGGACGTGAAGGATTAACAGCGCATCAATTGAAGCAATAAGATTTGCTTTTAGTGTGTATATTTCATTGTTAAAATTAAAAGAAGACAAAAATAAATTAAAAATGATCAGAAAAACCTCCATTATGACAGAGTAAGTATATGTTATAATCATTACATCAAATACACTGACTGTTCGATATTGGCTAATACGGCACGCTGTTATTTTTTTTATTTCATCAATATTTGCGGTACTTGCAGTAATCAACAATGTTATTACAGCAATTGAAAATCCTACAAGAACTCCTAAAAGACTAATCGAGTTATCAACCAACGAATTTATTGTACTACTAATTTGGCTGTTGGTACGGTTTAATATGAAATACAAAATAGATAATATTAAGGGTAACACCCAATCTGAAAGAATGTCTCTTCTTTTGATAGCTCTAAAATAATCAATAATTAGTAAAACGAATTCTATATTCATATTAAAGTGCTAATGCAATATCTCTCATTTGCTCAAATATTTGTTCAGAACTAATCTCTCCAGTCAGTCTATTAATTTCTGCTTCTACAAACTCGGTTTTTGCTATTAATTCTGTGTCAATGATTACATCGTTATCCTGATCGTTTTTACCTCTTACACGGATTTTATGTATTTTTGATCTCCCTCCATTCAACCTATTGAAAGCATCAGTTAGCGCATTATTAATAGACATTCCTCTTTCTGCTTTTATTGTAAGCTTAACGTCATGCTTCACAGGTTCTATACGCGAAGAAAAATTTAAAGCATCAGATCCTAATATTTGCTTATCAACATAAAGTTCTCCTTCAATTACTCTTGTTAAATTATTTAGTTCTTGGAGAAAATCATCTTTGGCAATGACATCAAACCCTAGAGAGTAGCTTCGCTCTTCATTTTTTGTCGCGTGATAAGATATGGCAAATTTGTTTAAATAGTTAACTATCTGTTGAATCTTTAGTGTGCCTACGCCCTGTTCCACAATCATTAAAACCTCATCATGACTGATGCGGAAAACGACATGAGTTTTAACCCTTTCACCTTCTGAGATCAGTTTTGGATTTTCTCTTTCCGAACCAGATTCTCTATCTATTAAAGGTGCTCGGTATTTATTTGTTGCCGAATAAAACACAACTTTACAAAGTGAGTTATCCTCTTCCATTGATTCTATTCTACAGAATTTGTTACTCGGTAAATCATATTGTCTAGCTAGTATTTCCAAGCCTACAGCATAATTCATAATTTCTTTGCAATTTAGGGCTGGTTCTATCTCTCCTCCTTGATTTACATAATTTCTTTTTGTTAAGTCATAGAATAAAACTTTTTTTGAGCTCATATTTGATTGTGTTTATTGGATATTACTTCAGAACCAAAGATAAAATAATGCTCATGATTAGCAATTTTTTGATAGTTTTTTACCTGAAAATCCGGAATTCAGTCTTAATGCTTAATTGCATGCTTTATATCTTACTTAAAATAAATCCTCTAATATATTCTGCAATCTCTTCTACTCTATAATGTAGTTTGGTATTCATTTCAGCTGAATATTTCCATCTGCTCCAGATTTGTAATTCTTCTATATTTTTAACATGAAACTCCTTGATATGGTAATTTTCATTTCTTAGAAAATTAATAGAGTTGGCATATTCCTTGCCTCTGTCTTGTTCAGCCATCAATATTAAATGTGGATTCCAACCTATCACTTTTATGGAGTCACTTAATGCAATTCCCGATTCTGTAGGTGAACTGGGAAGAATATATGCATCTATCTTTACCATATCAAAATTCGGAGTAAAGGGGCTTAATCCATATCTCATCCCTTTTTTAAGTACTGTAACTTTTTTATGTGTATGATAAATGTCGAGAAATCGCCTTATCGTGGTTGTTTTTCCAACGTTTTGATCACCTAAAATAATTATTGCTAAATTTTTGATCATATTTCAAGTATGGTTGTTTGCTAACGAGTTCTCAATATAAACAACAGTATTATATACGATCCAACAACCATCTTACTTCAGTCTATCATTTATAATGCTAACACATTAATTCAATTATTAGTAAATTTTAGATATGTTGGAAACCTATGATTATATCTATTTATGCCGTGAGGATGTCTCTTAATTTATCTAGGTTATCAACATTAATCGTCAAATCTTGAATATTAATATCACCATTTATATATAATCCAAGAGATAGAAATAAGTGACCTAGATAATATATGTAATTGGATGCTTTTAGCGAATCTAAGTTTTTGTATTCACTATTTAATCTCTGTACCACATTTCCATGAACGCTATTATTTCGAATTGAATAAAGTATAATCCTGAATATGAAATTAATGAATTCTTCATCGGAATTAAATATCGCAGTATAAGATTGGTTACTTACTGAATTTGACATTTGTGTAGTTTTATTAACAATTAGCTCCTTAAGTTTATTAGCAAGACTTACTGGAATACTTTTAGATTTTTGTAGGTCCGTAATTCCTAAATCCACGTAATTGTTAACTACAGTAGGGGCGGAGATTCTGCTGTAAGAACTTCCATAAGTATAAAAAATGGACTGATAGATATTTGGGAAACTCTTTTTAAACGTTTTGAAACTTGAGCTGATTAGAAATGTAGGAATTCCAGCTCCTTCAGAAGCAGAACCTTTTAGGATATGGTTACTTACAAACTTCAAAGTTTTAACTGGAATCAATTTCACATATTCATTAAGTAAATCTAGTAATGTTAGATTTCCTGTTAATGGTTCATTTTTTATCAGGTTAATCTTCTTAATGAAAGTGTCAATCGCTTCACTTTCCTTTAATAAATTAGTTTGACTTTCTGTTAACTTATGTTTTGTGGCTATGGAATTGTAAGTATTATTAATAGACATCCAGAGATATGTAAATGCCATATCTGGCCTGTCTGGCAGACAATAATAGGAATCGATTAAACTTGACAAGGCTACAGCGGGAACCCTATTATTTGAGAGCCATATCTCATTGATCCAATTATTGCTGTAAATTGGTGTAATTGAATGGTCGATTTTTTTTATATCAGAATAGAGTGCTTTTAAATGTTCCTCTCTTGTGTAATTGTTTAACAGTGTAATAGACGCTAACATGATTATTAAGATTTTTACGAATATAGCTCTTTCACATTAATATCAGTGCTCACCGCCTGCGAACTGAGCGAAGGTGTCAATTGGAGAAGCACAAAGTGCGTCAATTGACTTTGTTTTAACACAAGCAACTGGTGGGATATTTGCATCGAATATCGTATCAGTTGTGAAGCCTGAGCGATTACGCAGGTGAGCTGCACTGGAAAAAGCATTAGATTTATTAAAGGTGTGACGCAGTTAGCCTTTAATGAAGATAAGAAGCTTTTTATGAGTAACGCCGCTTGCTTTGAGCATAAAGAATGACAGATTCCCAATCTGGCGTTATTTTATGCAAAGCTTAGTAGTTACGAATACCGATCTTCCTGGGTGTTGCTTTGATAACACCACAGGATTACTGAGAGAACGACTGGTTCGCAGTGTTTAAAGTGAGCTGCACCAACTCCGTACAATCACTGAATAAAGACTAAAGCTTCCCATTCATCCGTGTAAGCCGCTAATGGAGGGATGGGAAGACTTTAGGATGTTTTGACTAATAGATAGCAATTATCTTCTTTCAATGATGTTACCACAGTTCTTGCATTTATATCTCCAAACCTTCCCACTTCCGTCACTTTTCCAACCTGAACCAATGAAAGTTGTACCAGTATTGGAGCATCTATTGCAGGTAATCTTATCTTTCTGGGATGTAAGATTCCGTATGACTATAATAACAATTACAATCAATGGAAATAAGAGTAGAACTCCCATAATTTAGAAATAAACGGTTTGTCCTAACCTGCTGATGAAAGCTTTATATTCAAAATATTCAGCCATTGGATCGGAATCTATTAGTTTGGAGGGTTTAACTGGTTCTCCACTTTGATCCGACCATGACGAATCTGTAAGTTTTTTTGATGCTATTATAAAGACCCCGTATCTATTCTCTACAATTTTCAGTCTGATTTTAATCGGCTTCTTAGTATAACTATTTAAATAATAGGCATCAACCAAAGATCCTTCAGATTTTAAAGATGAGTTAGTTTGTGTTTCTTCAGCACCTTCTACGGGTAATGCTTTGTATTCCATTATTCCCCCAGTTTGAGATTTTGCTGTAATGGCTCCAAGAACTAGGAGCAGCAGAATAAGACTTCGTTTCATATGATTTTAAATCTATATCGGTAGTCCCATTCCGATGTTTAAAACAAAATAGCGTGGAACTTAACTAAGTCTGCCCTAAGAGGCTCTGGAAAAGCCCATGCAACAAACAAGCTAAGCCCACGCTATTATTGCGCAGGCATTAGGCTTATCTGTCCTTGTGCTTGTAAATTTTCCAGATTTCTTAGGCAAAGACTGATAGCTAACGCTATATTTTAAATAAAGTAACTTCTATGTGTAGATTAATATGCTGGTTTCACCCTCCGCTTTTTTTTACAGTAAAGATATAAAGAAGAATGAAACCAGTATATATTCCGGTAATATTTTAAGATGGTACTTTCTCTTCTGTATTAATCGTGACATGATCCTGTGGATCTGACAATAATCTATTAATAAAGAAGGGTTGTATATCAGTGGCTGAATGATCTAACCGAATGCAATTTTCAATATTGATATCACCTACAACAGCATTTGTATTGTTAAAAACAATCCTGAGCATTCTGTTAAAGAGTTTATCTCCGAATTTCTCTAAAGCTACTTCATCATATGAAATGTAGATCATATAATATCCAAAACGATTATTTGTAAGAGTAAAGTTGTGGAAGTACGATATAAATTCATTGATAAGATTAGTTTCCTTCCCGGATTTTGTATGATTAATAGTTACACTCATTCTATATTTTAAACTATCAAAGGCGGTTAATAACTCCTTTGTATCCTTAACGATATTATGGTACGCTTGTTCTACGTTTTCATTTCTTTGCTGAAGATTCTGTTCTAACTGGATCTCTTCTGATTCTTTAATGACAGTCATTTTGTTTGGGGTTTTAAGGGTGGATAATTGTGATTTTTTGGACATAGTGGTAGCTGATCCGGTTCTCGGATTAAGATTTAAGGGTTAAAAAATGAGTTAATTTACCTGTGCGACCTATGATTTTGTTAATGTTTACTGGTTGGTGCCAGCTCATTAATCTGTTATTTTTAAATATCGGTCTCTAGGTCTGAAAGATGAATGGGCAGAAATCTGTTCCCCTTCATGATAGCGCCAGGGGTATTAACGTTCAGACGCTTGACGAGCGGGGCACATATAATATAAAAAAAATTAAAAATTTGGCTTAAACCAAAAATACCCTGGCTGATAAGCCAGGGTATTTCTGTTGTCAATTGTTCAGACACTTAATAAGTTAATATAAGCCCACCTAATAACTACTGTCTGAAATCCTGATTAGCGACAGCTAATAGGTTATAATAGCACCTTTTAAATCTTAATGTCTGAAAGGTTTGCGCAATTCGATTCCATTTTTTGGTCTACCAATGGTATATCCCTTTACTTCCGTACCGTCCTCTTTATAATATATTGTAGTCCTGGTGGAAATTTCAAACCATTCTCCCAATTGTTTGATTGTTGCCCTCAATTTAACACCATGTTTTTCATAGTATATATTCAAGTACTTCCTTATCTGATTTCCTGTTAGCTTTCTTCCCTCGTTAAATATAGCCAAGAAGGAAAACATCAGCTTATAGTAACTATCACTATTTTTGATCTTGCTGAGTTTATAAGCTTCTTCAATCTTCTTTTCATTGAACTTCAGTTCCCTGATCTTTTCGATTCCTAATTCATGAAAATAGCGGTACTTTGTTTGATGTGTTTTGATTAGGTCAATAAATGCAAAGTTGATATTTAAAGTAAATGGCGTTTGCTCTTCAACATCAGCGTACATTTTGAACAATTCACATATGTGTTCCATAGCTAATGTACGTGAGAGTCCTTTTTTTAACCTGTCTAAGTCTTTATCTTCCAAGTTGTAGTTTTCTGGTATATGATTTACTAGAAAACGTCCTGCTTCATCGTAAGAATTAATTATATAATTTCTGGATTTATAATATCCTCGAATGCGGTTGGCATGAATATCATTGTCAATCATAAAATGACAGATGTCCATAGTGGTCTTATTAAGAAATTTATTAAATGAACAAGTTCTCAGTGCTTCATCTAAAACGAAGTAGGTTCCTGAGTTGTGATTGTTATTGGATTGATCTCTTAACTGCTTTATCATGTAATAGCCGTCCTTCAATCCATTGATGTAAGCCTTAACTTCCAGGGCAGAAACACTTTTAAGCGATGCATCCCAGTTAGTAATATGCGCTAAATGATTTATTCCATTTCGTGCTCTCCCGGCAATTTGTATAATATCAGTTTGTGCATCCAAAACAGAATGGGCAACATTTACAACATCACTTATAATAAGTACGTTTGGTTTACCATCGACCTTTAAATCAAAAGCGGTGAAGAAGCGACTGGTGAAGAAGTTGTATTTCTTAAATTTACCCTTATCCCAATGTTCAGTCGCATCCCTTATGTTATTTGCAATTAAAATATCAGCACTCTCCTTCGAACAGAAGACCTGAGATTCTTCTTGAATCTTTAAAAACGTTATTACTGCGGCAATTCGCTCGGTTGAGTTTATAAAAATGAGGTAGTGTTCATTCTTGTTTTTAGCTAAATAGTTCCGTAAAGTTGAAGCAATATTATTTGTTGTATAAAGGTCAATTGGCATCTTGGACATAGTCTCAGGTGTTATTATAAAATCTTCAAATTGATGCTCTGCAAAGCGTGGATCACTTGGTGCCAATGGTGTTGCAGAAATAAATGACCTCTTTTTGAACTTAAAGAAGTAGTTCATTACTTGAATAATCCCCTCTCGAAAGTTAGCATCCTGAATTAGCTTCTCACATTCATCAACTAATAGGAAAAACTTCTGATAAACGTCGATTCCAAGTTCATCGCAGGCATCGATTATCTTTTTCATGCCTTCTGGAGTTGTCACTAGTTTATATTTATCTCTTTTACTGCTCAAGAAATCAATAATATCATCGGTCTTGGTTTTCTCATAGATTGGTAACACGTCTAAGTTTCTGATGATCTCAAGTCCATCATTCGTTTGAACTTCTTTCCATTGTTTACCGAGTATTACTGGGATGTATGGTTCAACGATGATGCTCCATCTATTACAGAAAATCTCCAAATGTGTAGCTCCGCATCCGGTTAAGTATTTATATATAATTTTATTAGCTGGCAACTTCGTGATGATATCGCCTAGATATTTACCTTCCGGTAAGAATAAGTTATTGTACATTTAAAAAGAAATTTAAAAGCCCACGATAGGGGCTTTAGGTAGGTTAATCTATTTGCTAGCTTCTTCGATTAAATCTGACAAATTGAAATCTGTGTTTATTAGGCCGTCCGCATAGTCCTTGATGAATTTACCGATGTTTTCTACATCATAAATTGTAGTTTCAATTCTAACTCTGCCTTTAGTAAAGATTACATAGTAGTACTCCTGTTGATTTACAAGATGGGTTTGCTTAAGTACCGTATTGCGTATTGCAAATCCTTCCTGACAGCAATTAAAAAAGTTGTTGTACTGTTTAAAAAGTCTGGGAGCAGCTTCTCTCATTTGTCCCATCATATTTTGAAAAGTGGTACGATTAAAATAGCCGACATTATCAGTGCCTTCAAAGAATGTTTCTTTGTTAACTATTAATCGTCCTTTGTTTTTTCCTGCCGAATTGGCTTCCAAAAATCTAAAGTTCATATTTATAATGCGCTTGTTTTATTGCGCACAGTAAAGGAACGAAGTCTATGAGGGGAGAATCAAGATTTTGTAAAAGTCAGAAATGCACCCGATAGCGGGTGATCTCTTCTATGGTCATTCTTAATAACTTCCTTGATAAAGTCAGCATGTCGAGACTTATCTAAAGGCAAAGTGTAATCCTTTTTTAAATTCATTCTTATCAAGGTACTACTATCAACATCCATTACCTTTCCTGCATATTTTAATGTATCAAATAGATAAAAGAGTTCATAGATGATTGAATTCTTTTTCTTGGAATAGACTGGCTTTGGAATGTACTTTTCAAAATATGCTGATAGAATTGAAGCTGTTTTGGCTACCATTTCACGTGCTATCAGTTTTCTGCTGTCCATATCTTCTCCTCTTAAATAAATTAGTTGTTCTAATGGCGGAATTTCAGGATAATCATCTAATATATAGCTGAGAGCTGTATTATTAAAAGATGTTTTCAGTGCTTGGTAAATCATTTTAACAATGAACCTCCCAGATCCTTCATATAGTAATGGCACTGCTCCATTGCTATGTCTATCCTTTACCTGTATTGTAATAGGATCTTCTTCGTTGGTAGTATAACCTGTTTTGTTTTGTGCTTTTTTTATATTAATGTCATCAACCAATTTTTGGTAACCAATTAAGAAATCCAGAGCATTTAGGGTTTGCGTATCAGCATTACGAATAATGTCCAGATTAGTTAGATCATGAGTAATCTTTTGATTAATGTATAATATGTCTCCGGCAGCATCCTCTGGAATGCCATATTTTTCAATTAGAAGAAGATACCTGCTTTCAAATGCATTTTGTTCACCCTCGTTTATCTCTAAGAGGATTTCCATATTTATTATAAGCGGTTCACCATCAGATGGATATTGATTATGTAGATCCTCTAACATAGGATAGAAGTGTTTGAGCTTACTAATATTTACAGGTACTTTGTCATGAACCATAAAAAGGATTTAAAGCGGAATAATTACTACTCCGCTCTAAAGGTATCTAACTGTTTACAGAATTTGCAACCTTTTCATTGGCATTATCAATAACGTCTTGATCAAATGAATCTAGGTACACAGCGGTAGTCTTATTTCCATATTCATGCCCAAGGCACTCTGCTATAATTTCAATGCTAAATCCAAGCTTTTTGCATATGGTCGCCCATGAGTGCCGAGAGGTATAAGTTGTAATAGTCTCTTCAGTTTCTATTAACTCAGCCATGCGTTTCAAATATTTATTTGCGAATCTAGTGCGGTCCTTAATTAGACGTAGACGTTCCTCATCATTCTTAGTTGTCCTATTTATTATGGGGAGTATATATCCCTGCGGCTGTTTCTTGTATAGTTCAATTATTGTCAATGCTTGTGGTACTAATTTGATATCATAAAGTTTACCGGTCTTCTGACGTTTGTATGTGATTCTTCCCTTTTTAATATTGCTAGAGGTCAATAATGCCTGATCAACAAAGGAAATACCCATCAAGTAAAAAGAGAGCATGAACCAATTCCTTACATGCCATATTGACGATCGCTCTGGTAGATCTAAAGCAATAATCTCCTTTATAAGCAATTTATCAATGGCGCGCTTCTTTGTCTTCTCGGCCTTCAACGTTATGTCATTAAAAGGATATAGATTCCTGTCAACAATCTTATGCTTGATCGCTTTATTATAAAATGCTCGTAGTGTTCGCAAATAAAAGAATGCTGTGTTGTGCTTCACACCACTTCTGACCAGATGTTTATTGTACTTATCTAAGAACTGGAAATCTATGTCCTCGAAGTAAAGCTGTTCATTAGGATGAAACTTCTGTAAAGCATTCAAAGCTGATGTATATACCCATGCATTGCCAATGTTACCGTCTATCTTTAATTCGTCAATAAGGGAATTTGTGAAACCAAATACCGTCAGTTTCGGTTTAACTGATTCCTTGATAATAGGTATAGGATTCAGATACTGCTGTACTTTTGCATCTTCTGCAAATAGCAGACTGGATTGTAAATCTGCCAACTGCTTGATCAGCATTCTATTCAACATCTGGGCTTGTGGGTGAATACTTTTTATCGTTTTCTTCTTATCATCCCATTGCTTCTCGCTGACATAGAGCTTACTTGATCTGGTAGTTGATTTTCCTAAATGGTAGATACCGAAGCATATTGGGTAAGTACCATCTTTCTTTACTTTTCTTTTGTCTAAGTTGACTGTAATAGTTACCATAACGTTGTTAGTTATGGTTAGATGTCCTGTAATTTTCACATGTTTTTCACAGGATTTTCACATGTTGTACTGAATAATGCTGTGATTTATTCATGCCATCCCTGAAACCAGGAAAGAGAAAGAGATCTCAGTTGAAGCGCTATCTAAGTGTCATAAGTGCTTCAAATAGCTTTTATGGTGGCAAAAGCCACTTATTTCAACTTAAATTTGCAAACCACAAACTAATTACTACTTTTGCGACCCACGGGGGATTAGCTCATTTGGCTAGAGCGCTTGCCTGGCAGGCAAGAGGTGACCGGTTCGAATCCGGTATTCTCCACTCTTTTTAAAGCCCTTCAGTGCATGCTGAAGGGCTTTTTTGCTAGATACAATAATTTTACTAGTATGTCACGCAACAGATCAAATACGGTTAATAAAGGGAAAGAGAAATCTTCTGTGAACCCGTTGGTCAAAATGATGGCAGATAAGCGATGCATTATCGATGCCATTCAGGATGGAAAAGATTTGTCTACTTTAAAAGGCATTAAGATTGTCTCTCCGATATAAACTGACTCTTATAGAACAAGGTATTTGATATTCATATCAACAACTTTGATTTGACTATGAAAAAGAATTATAAACAGTAATATATTTGATCATAAGTGTTAAGCATTTTTAATTTTACACATATCGATATGAATAGCGGAACAACAGACGATCTTAAGAACGATAAAAATATTGCCCCTGAACAAAATAAATCACAGGAATTTTCGCCGGAGAAACCCGGCGAAGGAGTTGACGCATCTGCGGAAAATACTGGCGACCAAACAAGTAAGATAACATTCTATGTGAGTTATGAAGGTGATAGTACTATGCGTTTCGACCTCGATTATTATATGAATGTACATTGCCCCTTGTTAAAGGATGCTTGGGATGATTATGGTTTAGAGCGTTCCAGTGTCTACCTGCCTGCTGATAAAGAGGCTGCCAGCATATTAATTTGGGCGGGTATTTTTAAAGACAGGGCTACGTTAGACGCAGCATTTAAGGCTCCCCTGACTCAAAAGGTAATGGAAGATATTAAAAATTTCACTGATATAGTACCAACACGTAGTATCGGCGAAACATTTAAGTACAATGACTAAGCAATTGCAGAAGCAGCACCAAACGGTTAGGGATGTAGAACTTTCCTACTCCATTCAGGGTAGTGGCTCCCCGGTTTTACTGATCCACGGTTGGCCACAGACACAGGATGAATGGCGTCATGTTGTTCCTTTACTTACTAATGATCATACCGTCATCACAGTTAGCCTGCCGGGAATAGATGGTTCCGGCCCGTCGAAAGAGGGGTATTCCAAAAAGGAACTTGCCCGGTATATCCACGACCTCCTTGTTAAATTAGGGCATAATAAAATTACGGTAGTTGGCCACGACATTGGTGGGCAGGTTGCTTATGCCTATTCAAAGCAATTTCCTGAAGAGGTGGAGGCTGTTGTCATCATTGATGTGCCCATCCCCGGCTTGCCCGGTTGGGAACATGAACGGGGAAAATGGCCAAGATGGCATTTTGCATTTCATCAGCAGAAAGACCTTCCCGAAATACTGGTACGGAACAACGTGGCCGATTATCTGAATTACTTTTTTAAAGGATTATCTTACAATAAGCAGGCGATGAACGATGCTGAAGTCCAGCCTTTCATTGAAGCATATTCCAATGAAACAACTTTAGTTGCAGGTTTTGAACTTTACAGAGCATTTGATCAGGATGCAGAGGACAATAAAAATATATTACCAAAACTGAAAATGCCTGTATTGGCAATAGCAGGCGAACATTCACGGATGAAAGGCCCTGTATATGGACAATTGAAAGAAGCCGCTGAACAGCTAATCGGAGCCATTGCGCCAAATTGCAGTCATTATATACCAGAAGAAAACCCGGAATGGCTGGCAAAGCGAATTATAAAATTTATTGCTGATAAGGAATGAGCAACAAGGTTAAGAGCCGGCCCCGGCTTCCGGAAGTTTCATGAAATATGTTTGGAAGCCAAAATCAGCATGATCATAGACTTCAAATCCGAAACGTTCGTACCAGGTTAAATTTTTTTGTCCGCATGTTTCTAAACAAACAGCAAGGCTGGATTCATCTGCAAGCTCAATTACCTGTTTTAATAAAGATGATCCTGTACCATTATTATTATAATCAGGATATACTCCAATAAACCAGATGTATAGAAATTTTTCTTTTGGCCACTTTCCATGAATAGTTTTTTCATAGTCGAAGAATTTCAATGTGCCCTTTATATCGAATGACTTAGCAATTGTCCTCAGATCCAGCCAAAGTAACCTTAGATTATACTTCTGCTTTTCTGAATATGTAATCAACGCGCAACCTTTACGGTCGTCAGATAAATATATTTCTCCAAGAATTCTTGTATATTTTACACAATACATTAAAGAATCATAGATCCTTTGTTTCCTTTTTTTATCTTGTTTAATCATTAAATTGAACATAGGATCCTTATCAAAGGACTGGCTGAGAATTTCAATTACCAGCCAGTCATCATTTTTAGTTGCTTTTATCATACATAATTTCTTTTCGTAAAAATGTAAATAAATTTATACGGCTTATATACCCAAACCTGGGGAGAAGTAGTTTCAGCTATGCTCTGCTGCTGGCTTGTACGGTTGCCAGTAAATCATGCGGATAGCCTAAAGTAACCGCGCTCAACTGATCGAGCTGGCTGATATGATCCAGACTTAACTGGACAGAAACAGCTTTTAAACCATCATTCAAATGATGAATTGTGCGTGCACCGATTATTGGGAAAACACCTTTTGACAAAACCCATGCTAAAGCTATCTGACCGGGTGTGAAACCAAGTTCTTCTGCAATGACAAACAGCTGGTCAATCACTGCTTTCGTGGTCTCATTTTCATGGTAATCCGAAGTCGGGTTCTGGGTTATACGTCCGGTTTCACCCTTACGGTATTTTCCGGTTAGCAATCCACCGGCTAATGGTGAATATGCCATTGAGCCTAAGCCAAATTGTGCAGCCATAGGGAGAAATTCACGGTCGGCACTGCGCTGCAATAAGTTATACTCAATCTGAATGGCTGTTAATTTTGTCAGACTTGCAATGGAGGCCACCTTCCAGGCAGGAAAGTTTGCTAAACCTGTATATAGCACCTTACCGGCATTCACCAGATCTTCCAGGCCTCTTAAAATTTCATCCAGAGGGGTTATACCATCATCAAAATGCGGCATATAAATATCTATATAATCTGTCTTTAAGCGCTTCAAGCTTGATTCCACGCCTTGCCTCATTGCCTTACGGTGATTCCCGTAATTGCTGATCGCCGGATTCACTTCGTCGCTTCTTGTGTATCTCGTGGAAATGATAAAGTTGCTCCGCTGATGTTCAATGAATTTTCCAATAATCTCTTCAGACTCCCCGAGCTGATACCGGTCGGAAGTATCTATAATATTTCCTCCTGCATCTGCGTAAGCGGTTAATATCTTTGTGGAATCCTCTGAATTTATACCGGAAGGGGTTCGTGTTCCAAAACCAGCACCACCTAAAATAATTTCACTGGCATATAAACCCGTGTTTGTTCCAAATAATTTATGCTTCATGAGTCAAAATTACTTATACAGGCTGCGGCATACAAGTACGGCTAATTTTAGCTATATCTAATAGTATATTTGAATGACTTACATTTTATTGTTAAATTAAATACTGATGTACAAAAAAAAGATACCGGTTTCACTGGATTGCGGTTTACACCTGTTCATGGAAGTGATTAACGGGAAATGGAAGATCAGTCTGATCTGGTGTATTCACTCGGGCATCAAACGCCCTGGCGAACTGCAGCGGAAAATGCCCAAAGCGTCAAGGAGGGTTTTAGATACACAGCTCAAACAGCTGACAGATCATGGTATTCTCTTCAAAATCACTTACAGTGAACTTCCTTTAAAGGTGGAATACGAATTGACTCCTTTGGGAAAAACGCTCATACCCGTGATTGCTTTTACTGCCCGATGGGGAGAAGATCATAGGGAAACACTGGAGAAAATGATAACAGCAGGGGAGTAACGACTTTAACTGTGTTAGTTCAGTTAACATCTCCTCCTGCAACCCGCTTTATTTCAGCAGCTCCCGCGAAACCTGCGCACAGATTTTACTGAAAGCAAAATCCCTTTTTTTATTTTTTATACATTTACACCATCTAAAGAGAAGAAATGATAAAAGACATAATTATAGAAATAGAGGGTGTATATATTACTGATTTCAATACCAAATTGATAAAGCCTCCTTTTACCGAAGCTACGGATGACGGCATAAGCATGATGTTTACTGATATTGATGAATTAAAAAGCTATCATGAAAGCCTTTTACCGGCGGATGAGGAGCAGCCAAACGAAATTAAAAGTAAGGTTGCTGCGGCGGTGAAAAAAGCTTTACGCAGTAATAAAAATGCTTTGGACGCCACACGTACCTATGCAGAATCATTGTTCTCCTTCATTTTTAATGCCGATGCCCACAGAAAAGACAGGCTGATGATCCTTGATACGCTGATAGCTGATGTTCAGGAATCCGGTAGCAGCCTCGAAATGCAAAAAGCAATAATAGATGCAACTTTTGAACTGGGCGATTTATCGAAGAACGATAAATCTAAATTTTTTGAGTTTGCCCATAATGAAGTGGATTATTATTTTGAAAAGATCAAAGCCGAACTGGTAAAGGAACTGACGGATCTCAGAAAAGGGTTGTTGAGTTAACGCATTTGTATATCATAGCAAAGCCCTGCAGGTCATTCCGGCAGGGCTTTGCTATGATATACCCTTTTTTTCATTTCTGTTTAGTTAACCATATGTTAACATCAACTTAATTTATCGCTTACCTTGGGTCGGTAAGTTTGTCCGGATCAATACAGACAAACTAATGGCCAGGATTTTTCACGAATTAAGTGATGATGATTTACTGCAATTGTGCAGTAGGGATGATTGTCGTGCTTTTAATGTGATTTTTGACCGGTATGCCCCGAGGTTATACAAACTGGGTATGCGATATCTGAAAGATCAGTTCATAGTTGAAGCACTGGCAATTGATCTTTTGTATAACATATGGGAGAGGAGACATTCTTAAACAGGGAATGAGGATACCGGTGATGGGTCTTGATTTTAAAAGTAAGGACGGGCATTTGCCTGCCGGGATTTTTATTGATAAATAACTGGTGATAATGCACGATCTTTGAACCATGAATTCAATCCCGGATGAACTAACCGATCTTTTACATTACTGCCATTCTTTAGCCAAATTACTGTTAGAAGAACAGGGTGAGTTCTACCCTTTTGGAGTGTATCTGAATCCCGGTAATGTCATCACGCAGCGCATGTTTCATGATGGCGATGATTTTCCGCTGAGCACGGGTTTGATCAATATTATAAAATATGATTTTGATCATCAGCTGGCGGCCGGAAGTATTTTAGGCGCTGCAATTACCTATGAGGCGAAGATCACGAATGAACAATATAGAAAATCTGTACAGGTAATTGCAGTCAGGCTCAGTAATTCCCGCCTGCAGCCGGGCATGTTCTGTTATTTGCCTTACAGGATTACGGATAATAAGATTGAATACCTGCCCAGCTGGACGGAGATCGAATAGTTGGGGTTAAACCTTTAAAAGAGGTTCAACTAAAAAAGAATTACTGTGTGATAAAGATCAGGGAATTTATTGAGAATGACCAGCAGGCGCTTCGCCGGATCTACCTGAGCAGCAGGAGGGACACGAGAAGGGAGTTTTATCCATCACTTATATATAGATCCTGATCACCTGAAAAAGGGGGGCGGAAAAATGCTGCTTGATGCTGCAGTTCAAACTCTTGAACAGCCGGTAAGGTTAAAATGCCTGATAAAAAATAAAAATGCAACCGCATTTTATAAGTCGCAGGGCTGGAAGTTTGAAATGACAGGTACCGATGTTACGGGCAGATATTATTTGCTGAAAAATCAATGATAATATACCTTTTTATGAGCTTTCAGGGGAATAACTTAATCCTTCCGGATCTTCGATCTCCAATTTTAGTAACAAAAGTAATACGATTTCCCGGTCTTAATGTGCTTAAAGACAGGTAGCAACACCTATAACCATCAAAATATTGTTTTTTATGAAAATTTATTTGCACGGCCTGAAAATTATATCTTAACTTTAGACTAACCAAATATATCCCGTTTCTTTATTTATCAGACCAAGCTCTCATTCTCCCTTATATTATCAATTTTTCCAGGTTTGTTTGATAATCGTATGATCGGATAATTTATTCTTTATGATGGATGAACATGATTTGATTTTTCAAAAGCTAATGGACGGGCAGGAAATTTCCACTTTTGAATTGTTGTTCAGGAAACACTATAAGCCACTTGTTGTTCAGGCATTTGTACTGTTGGGTGACAGTATGGAGGCCGAGGACCTGGTACAGGGATTGTTTATCGATCTTTGGGAGAAAAAAATGTTTGAGAACATTCATACCTCGCTGCGGTCATATTTACACCGTTCGGTGAAAAACAGGTGTCTGAACGTGATTGAAAAAAGAAATACAGAACAAAAAAATAGTAATAAATATAAGTTAACGCTACCCGAATCCATGTTTCCGGATAAAATTGAACAGGATGAGCTGAGGATAGAGATAGACCGCATTATGAGCAGTTTGCCCTTTCAGCGTTTACAAACGTTCAATTTGATATATTTGGAAAATAAAAAATACCAGGAAGCGGCTACTGAGCTGGGCATCAGCATCAATTCGGTGAAAACGCATTTAAAATTAGCGGTCAGGTATTTAAGGATAAAATTTATACAGTTCAAGTGATGAAGTTAAACCAGGAAGAGATCAGTCAGTTAGTGTATGAGCGATTCACTGGTACCATTAGTGAAGAAGACAATGCCTACCTGGATCAGGCATTAGCAACAAATGAGGAATACAGGCAGCTCTATGAGCAGATCATTGCCGGGCTGCAGGCACAGAAAATAGATGCCCTTGTCAGGGATATTGATGAAGAATCTGCCTGGAAAAGGGTGAAAACTCAGTTGGACAGCCCCCCTGAACATAGAACGTACCCGCTGATGAAAAGAGTGTTATCCTACGCGGCTGTGGCCCTGCTTGCTTTAAGTGCCGGCCTGTATATCTTCCATCTGAAATCCGCAAAGGAGCCTCAGCTGCTGGCTGCCAATCCCAACCGCATACAGCTACAGCTGGCATCAGGAGAGAAAGTAAATATTGATTCCTCAGCCAAAGTGATCTATGCAGGGAATGTAAAACTAAATGCCAGCACCAAACTGCTGAGCTTTAAATCCACTGCTTCCAAAAGTACAGCACTGAACCTGCTGGTGATCCCTAAAACTGTAACATACCGTGTGATTCTTGCCGATGGTACTGCCATTATGCTGAATTCATCCTCTAAACTCCGGTTCCCCTTAAATTTTGGCGGCCCAAACCGGGAAGTATACCTGGAAGGAGAGGCCTATTTTGAAGTGGCTAAAAATCCGAAGCGGCCATTTATTGTACATACTCCGCTCACTGATATTAAGGTGCTGGGAACTACCTTCAACGTGAGCGCCTATGGTCCTTCTGCTGTGACTACCTCCCTGATCGAGGGATCTGTAAGTACCAGTGCCAAAAATAAAAAGGAATTTAAACTTAAGCCGGGTATGCAGGCGGTGTATTCGTCCGGCCGTGGTTTCAGCAGAAATACATTTCAAACCGAAGAAGTGGTCTCCTGGATGAAAGGAGTGTACAACTTCCATGCTACTCCACTACAGGATATTGCCCCGATTGTTGAGCGGTGGTTTGATGTGAAGGTGCATTTTGCCAGCAGCAGCGTGGCTGCCCTTAAGTTTACCGGCATCATTGATAAGGGGCAGTCCCTGCAGGTATTTTTGCATAATCTGAAAGCAACGGCAGACATCAATGCTGTCGTAGAACAGGGGCAGATGACCTTTAGCGGGCCCTGAATAAAAATATTTAAAAAAAAGCGTTTTTACTTCACCCTTTTCATACAGTTTCCGGTCATATAACATATTCACCAAATATAACCGTAACGTATGAAAATAGAACTACTTGAAAAACCCAGGTTTTTTTGGGTTTTTGTGCTAACGCTATTACCTTTCTCCAGTTCAGCATTTAGCACAAACGATCAGAAGATCACGATCCAGCGGAAGAACATCAGCCTGGAAGAAATCTTCAAAACCATCAAAACACAGGTCGGCCTTACTGTTTTTTACAGTAACGAGATCCTGGACGACCAGGATAAGATTGACGTCTCGTTTAAAGATGCGCCGCTGTCCAGTGTACTCAACACCATTCTGAATCAAAGAAATCTGACATGGGCCATCCATGACCAGTATATCCTGATACAGAAAAAAACAAAGTCTGCTGAGGCTGCGCCCCAAACGCCGGCCAGGAGCAAATCTAACATCAGCAACGGCCTGGGGAAGGCCGATCTGAACATCACTGGTATGGTTACTGATGACAAAGGAGTTCCTATACCAGGGGTAAGCGTAAAACTTAAAGGAACTACGATTGCCGTTCTCACCAGTACCGCCGGAAAATTTTCAATCAGTGTTCCTTCCGGCGGCACATTGGTTTTCTCTTCCATAGGTTATATAAGCCATGAAGTGACAGTCAGCAGCCAAACCCCGTTAACCATCAGGCTTGCCGAAGATAACAAGGCCCTGGATGAGGTAGTGGTAGTGGGTTACGGAACCGCAAAACGAAAAGACCTGACGGGTTCTGTCGGATCTATAGACAGCAAGGAGATCAAGGATCTGGCCGTAACGCGGGTAGAACAGGCGCTCTCGGGCAGGGTGGCCGGCGTACAGGTGAAACTTGCTGACGGGCAGCCCGGGTCTTCTCCCCAGATCAGGGTCAGGGGTATCGGAAGTATTTCTGCAGGTGGTGATCCTCTATATGTAGTGGATGGTTTTCCTACGGATAACATCCAGACACTGAACCCCAATGATATTGAAAGCCTGGACGTCCTGAAGGATGCTTCGGCTACGGCCATTTATGGCTCCCGCGGATCAAACGGAGTGGTGATCATCAACACAAAAAGAGGCTTATCGGGCAAAGCCAGGATATCATTTGATACCTACTATGGTACCCAGAGCATCACCAGGCGGCCTGAGTTCCTGACTGCCTCACAACAGGCTAACTATTACTACAATTCCATCAGGAACAGGAATCTGGATCTTGGGAACAACATTACCGGCGACCCTGCAACATGGGGCGTAAGGGTTCCTCAGACGGTTTTGGACGTGATGTCTGGTAAAAACACCTATAACACGGACGCGTTGGATGCGGTGTTGCGGACGGCACCGCAGCAAAGTTATAACATTGCAGTTGCAGGTGGGAGTGAAAAGATTAAATACGCCCTGAGCGGGGAATATTTCGATCAGGACGGGATCATCATCAACAGCAATTTCAAACGGTATTCCCTGCGGGCAAACATTGATGCCCAGCTGACCGACAGGTTATCGGTAAAAGTGAATTTAAATCCGTCTTACACAAAAAACAATAATGTCATTGCGAGCGGGGCGGGGGCGGGTGTGTCAACCAGCATCATCGGTTCCGCAACTTCAGCACAGCCTTATTATCCGTTAACGAATCCGGATGGAAGCTATTTTATTTACCGCTCCATTGACGCATCAACAGATCTGTACAACCCTCTGGCACTGGCCAGGGAAAAAAAGGATGATCTGACTACAGACCGTTTCCTGGGGAACGTGATCGCCGAGTATAAGATTCTCGACGGCCTCAAGTTTAATGTATTGCTGGGTGCTACAACGATTAATCTGAAAGGAGCTTCGTTTACACCAAACCTGCCTGTGTTTTTCAATACACCGGCTACAGGTACGGACTACGCCTCTTCAGAACACAACTGGCTGGCAGAGTATACCGCCAATTACAACAAAACCTTCGGCAAACATAATTTCGCCGTACTGGCCGGTTATACCGTTCAGGAAGATGTAATTGAACTGAACTCACTCACCAGCAATAACTTTCCCAATAACCTGGTGCCATCGCTGAGCGCCGTCAGCGGGATCATTTCTACCGGTACTTCTTCCAGATCGGAGTGGTCCATCCTTTCCGAACTGGCAAGGCTGAACTATAACTATGATGGAAAATACCTGGTAACGGCATCTATCCGCAGGGACGGGTCTTCAAGGTTTGGCGCAAATAACAAATACGGAGTCTTTCCTTCTGCAGCAGTTGCATGGAGGGTCTCGGATGAAAAGTTCATGAAGGACATTCCCCTGATCTCCCAGTTGAAACTGCGGGCAAGTTATGGTAAAACAGGGAATAACAACATCGGCAATTATGCGTCGATGGCTACGCTTAACTATCTCAAATACGCGCTTGGCGGCGTAGCGACGGGAGGAACTGCCCCAAGCGCTATTGCCAATCCTGACCTTACCTGGGAAACACAGGAACAGATCAATACCGGTATCGACCTTGCCTTGTTTAAAAACAGGGTGAATATCACGGTAGATCATTTCATCTCGAAAAACAAAGACCTGCTGCTCAATGTGAATGTGCCTACCTCCACAGGATTTGCCACGGCACTGAAGAACATTGGTGAAGTGAAAAATACCGGCTGGGAGGTAGTGCTGAGCACAGTAAACCTCAACGGAAAACTGCAGTGGTCTACCGACCTGAACTTCTCTGCCTATAAAAATAAAGTGGTGCGGCTGGGGCCAACAGGGGATGATATTATCTCTCTGAACAATATTACCAGGATCGGCCAGCCGATAGGGATGTTCTATGGATTTATTGTAGACGGGATCTTTAAGAATTCGGCGGAACTTGCCGCAGGCCCGGTATATAACAAGGGATTATCTGATGCGACAAGAGTGGGGGATATAAAGTTTAGGGATGTCAGCGGCCCCAATGGGGTGCCCGACGGAAAGATTGACAACAATGATATGACCATCATGGGCTCTCCGTATCCGGATTTTTATATGGGCATGACCAACAGGTTCTCCTACCAGAACTTTAGCCTGAGCTTCAATTTTGCAGGATCATTCGGCAGTGAAATCTACAGCAATTCGATGGTGATCTACAGGCTCAACCGCTCAAGGAGCAGAACCTTGTCTACCGAAGCAAACTTTTGGAAGTCTGAAGCCGATCCAGGGGATGGCCAGACACCAAGACCAGTGGATCAGCCTACAGGAGGACTACGCCTGGCAAGTACCCGCTATATGGATAAAGGAACTTATGTCCGCCTGAACAATGTTACCCTGGGGTACATCTTCCCGGAAAAGGTCTCCAAAGCAATGAGGCTTTCCTCGCTGAGGATCTATGGCAGTGCCACTAACCCCTTGGTGATCACGCATAACAGGTCGTTCAACCCGGACGTCAGCAATACAGGAAACTCACTGAACCCGGGAATTGACAACAACAATTATCCCTTGCCAAAGAGTTATGTGCTGGGTTTGAACGTAACGTTCTGACCGGAAAAATCTAATCAATCATCATTAAGCGAAACGAGATGAAACATATACTAAGTATAATCGTCATGACCCTGCTCATAGCAATGTCATCGTGCAAAAAGTCATTTATTGAAAAAGACCCCGTATCTGCGGCTACCACAGACGCTGTGTATAAAACGGACAAGGATTTTAAAGATGCCGTGGTAGGTACCTACCAGGCTTTTAAAGTTCAGTACGCCAATATGTGGCAGTTTGGCGACCTGCGCGGGGACGACGCGTTTATCCAGATCTCCAATCAGCCGAGCTCAACCGGGGTAGACGTATTTTCTATCAACAGCAGCGATATCCTGCTCAGAAATACCTGGGCAAATTACTACATCGCTATCAACCGCGCCAATATGGTAATCACAAAACTCGAAACAGCTGATGGCGGCCTGGTTCCCAATAAGGACATCTATATGGGCGAAGCAAAGTTCCTGCGTGCACTGGCTTATTTTGATATGGTCAGGATTTTCGGAGATGTGCAGCTGATCACCGGCTTACCAAGTGTGGAACAGATCGCCACTACACCGAGAAGCCCCGTGGCTACAGTATACAACGACCTGATCATCAAAGACCTGCAGGAAGCGGTGACAAAACTGCCACTGACCTGGAGCGGCGTTGATGTGGGAAGGGCTACCCGGGGAGCAGCCAAAGCAATACTTGGTAAAGCTTACCTGACAGTTAAAGATTTTGCAAACGCGGAGACCAGCCTGCGGGAACTGACTGCCGCACCATATAGTTACACCCTGCTGGCTAACTACAATGACCTGTTCGACTACTCAAAAGATGAACACCACAGGGAATACATCTTTGATATTGAATATGAATCCGGCGGGGGCGACCTCGGCAGTAATTTTACCAATGCTTTTCTGCCTAACGTACCGGCTTTGCTTGACTATTACAGTATCAGGGGCGGCTTTGGTGAGTCTTTATCACCTACCCAGAAGTTCATTGCCCTCTGGCAGGCTGGTGACAAACGGAAAGAGGTAACCTTTCAATGCTGCGGCAGCTGGAAAAACCCAACTACCGGCGCTGTGGTAAACTTTATCCCGACCACGAGCCAGTCGTTCACCCAGAAATATATCACCGCAGTGGCTATCCTGAACGATAGCAAAGCAAACTGGAAAGTAGTGCGTTATGCAGACGTGCTGCTGATGTATGCCGAAGCACTGAATGAAAATGGTAAAACCGAGCTGGCACTGGGGCCATTAAATCAGGTACGGGTAAGGGCCGGACTCCCGGTTTATGCTAACCTGACCCAAACTGTTGCCCGCGATAATATCGCCCTGGAACGCCGCTTTGAGCTTGCCTTTGAAGGGCATCGCTGGTTTGACCTCGTCAGAACGGGCAAAGCATTAACAGAACTGTCGGCCGTGGGTATGCAGCCTTATATGACCGTTTTCCCGGTACCTCTAAGCGAGATCAAAGTCATTAATAACCCTTCGATATTTCCTCAGAACCCCGGATACAACTAAACAGATCTTCCTATTTCACGCGCATAAATTATAAACGATGAACAGAAAAAACTTTATTCAAAGCACTACCATTCTTGGAAGTGCCCTGGCATTGGGCGGATCACCTGCTTTTGCTAATATTTTTACCCCGCCTCTGGAAGAACCCTGGTTTGATAAATCAAAGCGATGGGCACAACTGGCCTTTGTTGAAAACGATCCGGGACGTTATGACCCTGATTTCTGGCTGAGCTATTTTAAACGCATACATGCTGACGGAGCACTGCTCAGTGCAGGTGGAGTTGTAGCTTTTTATCCTACGGATGTGCCCTTTCACCACAGGAGTAAATGGCTGGGAAATACCGATCCGCTGGGAGACATGATGAAAGGCTGCCGCAAGATGAATATGTCGGTTATCCTGAGAACTGACCCCCATGCCACAAGGCAGGATATGTATGACGCACATCCCGATTATATTTCTGTAACTGCTGACGGGCAGAAACGCCGGCACTGGGCAAACCCTGAATTGTGGGTGACCTGTGCTTACGGCCCCTACAACTTTGATTTCATGACAAAAGTGAACAAGGAGATCATGGAAAGGTATCAGCCTGATGCGATCTTCTCGAACCGCTGGGCCGGGCATGGGGTATGTTATTGTGAACACTGTAAAGAGATGTTTAGAAAAGCTTCGGGGCTTGAACTGCCGAAAGGGGGTGACCGGCTCGATCCTACCTATATCAAATGGAATGCCTGGAGCACCGGCCGCCTGAAAGAACTGTGGTTCCTGTGGGACAAAGAGATCCGCAAACAGCGCGCCTCGGCAAGGTTTATTCCCAATGGTTTTCCTGATAAGCAGGAGACCGGAAAATATTCAGATTTCTTTTTCGCCGATCAGCAGGCCAGGCAGGGTGTGATGCCGCCCTGGGGCAATGCCATGGGTGCAAAGGAACTCAGGGCAGGACTGGGAATGAAACCCGTGGTAGGCATATTCAGCGTGGGCATAGAGGAAGAGTACCGCTGGAAAGATTCGGTGCAGAACGATGCGGAGATCCGTATCTGGGTTGCTGAAGGTGTAGCCAATGGCATGCTGCCCTGTTTCGTGAAGTTCGGCGCCTATATCGAAGACAAGCGCTGGATGGGCGCAGTGGAAAAAATGTACCAGGGTTACTATAAAAATGAACGTTATCTGAACAATACGGCACCGATGGCCCGCGTAGGGATGGTGTATTCTGAGCAGACCAACCGTAAATACGGAGGCAAGCCCTGGCAGCAGAAAAGCAGGGAGCACGGGCTGGGAATGTACCACGCCCTGGTGGAAGACCATATGCCTTTTGAAATGGTGAACGATAATCTGCTCGACGCGGAGCATTTAAAACCGTTTAAGCTGCTGGTACTTCCCAATATTGCGGCTTTGTCTGATGCCCAGTGCGCACAGCTGAAGGCTTTTGTAGATGGCGGAGGCAGCATTGTGGCCACTTTTGAAACTTCTTTATATAATGAGGAAGGCAAGCCCCGCAGCAATTTCGGTTTATCAGAACTGCTCGGCGTTACCTACGATAACGGGGTGGAAGGCCCGATGATGAACAGCTACCTGAGGATAAAAGGCGATGCCGGAAAAGGCGGTTACCACCCGGTGGTAAAAGGTCTGGAGGACTCTTATAAGATCATCAATACTGTTTACCAGGTGAAAGTAAAACCGCTGGGAATTTTTCCGAGTCCGGTTACCCTGATCCCTACCTATCCCGACCTGCCGATGGAAGATGTATATCCAAGGATCCAGGAAACGGATACCCGGGAAGTGTACCTGAAGGAAACAGGCAAAGGGCGGGTAGCTTATCTGCCGGGCGACATGGACAGGTCTTTCTGGCAGATGATGAGCACCGACCATAGCACGCTGCTCCGCAATACCATCCGCTGGGCACTCAATGAAGTACCTGTAGCAGATGTGGAAACCGCAGGCATTGTGGATGTTGCTGTATGGCGCCAGAAAAATTCCATGACCGTGCACCTGGTGAACTTAACCAATCCTATGATGATGAAAGGCCCTTTCAGGGACCTGCTGCCTGTAGAGGCGGCGGTCAGCATCAGGGTTCCTGCAAATAAAAAGGTAACCGGCGTCAGCCTGCTGATGAGCGGCACCAAACCGGCCTTTGAGAACAAAGACGGGCTGGTTACGCTGAAGGGAATTCAAATACTTGATCATGAAATCGTTGCGTTAGACCTGGCCTGATTCACCCACCCGCAAAATCCGTAAATATATGAACTGGACACAAATTATCAATCCCCTGAACAACATCGCTTTGTCGGCATTGGTTGCCGTATTGCCCATTGTGTTTATCTTCTGGGCTCTGATCATCAAAAAAATGAAGGGCTACAAGGCCAGCCTGATCGCAACTGCCATCGCGATTATTATTGCCATCGGCGTGTATGGTATGCCGGTCAGCCTGGCATTGCTTTCCACAGCCAACGGCGCATTATACGGGCTTTTTCCCATTTGCTGGATCGTGATCACGGCCCTGTTTCTTTTCAACATCACTGTAGAGAGCGGGCAGTTTGAGGTTATCAAACATTTTATGGCCTCTATCACGTCTGACAGAAGGCTGCAGGCGCTGCTGATCGCTTTTTCTTTTGGTTCCTTTTTAGAAGGTACTGCAGGTTTTGGCGCCCCCGTAGCCATTACGGCGGCAATGCTGGCAGGCCTGGGGTTCAACCCCCTGTATGCTGCAGGTATTTGCCTGATTGCCAATACCGCCCCGGTAGCTTTCGGCGCTATAGGTATTCCGATTACCGTGGCCTCACAGGTTTCGGGGATACCCGAAATGGCGATCTCTCAGATGGTAGGGCGCACGCTGCCCATCCTATCGGCCTGCCTGCCCTTTTATCTCGTGGTGCTCATGAGCGGGTTTAAAAATGCCAACAGGGTGCTGCCGGCAATCCTGGTATCGGGGCTATCCTTTGCATTTTTACAATACTTTTCCTCCAATTTTATCGGCCCCAACCTTCCTGATGTGATCGCCGGCATAGGCTCTATCATCTGCCTGATCATTTTCCTGAAGTTCTGGAAACCGAAGGAGATCTGGCGGTTTGACAATGAAGCACCTCCTACGCTGGTGCTGAAAGGCCAGTATTCCAACGCACAGATCATCAGGGCCTGGTCGCCCTTTATCCTGCTGACCATCATGATCATTGCCTGGGGCTTACAGCCGATAAAAAACGTGCTGAACTCGGCAGGGCAGCTGCAGTTTGAATTTCCCGGCATCCACAATGCAATCACTGATGCCAGCGGAAAGCTCATCCCGCACATCTTTAAGTTCAACTACCTGTCGGCATCCGGCTCGGCCATTCTCAGCTCTGCATTGATTTCCATGCCCCTGATCGGGATGGGCTTCAGCAGGGGGATGAAGATCTTTATCGCTACACTGAAACAGCTGGCCTTTCCCATCGTTACAATCGCTTCTATTTTGGGCTTCGCCTATCTGGTGAACGACTCAGGCATTACGATCACGATGGCCGATGCACTGGCCAATACCGGCTTCCTGTTCCCGTTTTTTGCACCCGTACTGGGCTGGTTGGGCGTGTTCATCACCGGCTCTGATACTTCGGCCAATGCCTTATTTGGCAAACTTCAGGGCGTTACAGCAACATCCATCGGGATAGATCCGGTAATTACTGTTGGTGCAAATGTTTCCGGGGGTGTGGTAGGAAAGATGATCTCGCCGCAGTCGATTGCTGTTGCCGCTGCGGCAGGGAACCTGGTGGGCAAGGAGTCTGAACTGTTCAGGTTTACAGTAAAACACAGTTTTATTATGCTGGTCTGTATCTGTTTTATCGTTTTGGCACAGGCCTACCTGTTCAAATGGCTGATCCCTGTTTATCAGATGCAAACCACCAGCACGGGTACTGTTATCCCGGATCTGTCAAATGGATATGTCTATCTCTTTGTGCTGGCGGCCATCCTGGTATTGCTGTCGGCATTTATCCTGATCAGCAACAGGAAAAGAAGAATTGTACAGGATGAACCTGTTTTAAACGAAATCAAATAAATCATACCATGAACGAATCATTACATAAATACATGAAAGTAGGCCTTGTCCATTTCATGGCTTATCCCAGTACCATTAAAGGAGAAGGTCCGGTACTGGAGACGATCAGGAAACTCGCACTGGACGACTATTTCAACGCCATTGAGATCACCACGGTAAAAGATCCGGAGGAGCGCAGAAAAGTAAAACAGATGCTGGAAACCTCACACATGACCATTGCCTATGGTGCCCAGCCCCGCTTGCTGACCAGGGGTCAGAACATTAATGACCTGAACGAGGAACGCCGGCAGGAGGCTCTGGCTAATGTGAAAGAGGGTATTGACGAAGCTTTTGAAATGGGTGCCTCCGGATTTGCTTTCCTTAGTGGCATATATGAAGAAGACCGGAAAGAGGAAGCCTATCAGGCACTCGTAAAATCTACGCGGGAGATCTGTGCCTATGCCAACAGCAAAGGAAAGATCAAGATTGCACTGGAGGTGTTTGATTATAATGTAGACAAAAGAAGCCTGATCGGCCCTGCTGATATGGCCCTTCGTTATGCAAAGGAACTGAGGGCAGAGTACGAGAACTTCGGTCTAATGGTTGACCTGAGCCATATCCCCCTGATCCATGAGACGATAGAGGAGTCTATCCTTCCGGTTAAAGATTATATCATACATGCCCATATTGGCAATTGCGTAGTTAAAAGTGCCGATATGCCTGCTTATGGTGATGTGCATCCGCGCTTTGGTTTTCCAAACGGGGAGAATGACGTGGAGCAGGTGGTTGAATACCTGAGGGTATTGCTGGCCATAGGATTCTTAAATGATCAGGAACCGCCGATCGTCAGCTTCGAGATCAAACCTTTTGGTGATGAGGACCCGGATATTGTGATTGCAAATGCTAAACGAACTTTAAATTTGGCCTGGGCAAAAGTTTAATGCATCACCCTTAAATAAAAAATCAATGAAGATTGTCATATTAGATGGTTACACCCTGAATCCCGGCGATCTGAGCTGGGAAGGACTACAACAGTTGGGCGAAGCAGAGATCCATGACCGTACACCGGCAGATCAGGTTGTGGAACGCTGCCGGGGAGCAGAGATTGTGTTTACCAACAAAACCCCCGTAAATGCAGAAGCGATCAACAGCCTTCCCGGGCTGAAATACATAGGTGTGCTGGCTACGGGTTATAACATTGTAGATACTGAAGCGGCCACACAAAAGGGGATAGTGGTATGCAATGTACCGGGTTACGGAACCGCATCTGTGGTGCAGCATACTTTTGCACTGCTGCTGGAACTCTGCCTGCGTGTGCAGCGCCACAGCGACGCCGTAACATCTGGCCGCTGGGCCTCTTCTGCCGACTTTTGTTTCTGGGATTATCCGCTGACTGAGCTTTCGGGCAAAACCATGGGCATCATTGGGTTCGGGCATATCGGCCAGCAGGTAGGAGATGTGGCCGCTGCATTTGGTATGCAGGTGATCGGGGCCAGCAGGAGCCAAAGCGACCAATCGCAGCGCAGAAATTTTAAATGGGCATCCATACCGGAACTCCTTGAACAGGCTGATGTTGTGAGTATCCATTGCCCCCTGTTCCCGGAAACAAAGGGGCTGATCAATAAAGAAAACCTGCAGCGAATGAAAACTACTGCCTTTTTGTTAAACACTTCCAGGGGGCCGATCATCGTGGAAGAAGACCTGGCGGAAGCACTGAACAATGGTGTGATTGCAGGGGCGGGGATCGACGTATTATCGGTTGAGCCTCCTTCAAAGGATAATCCGCTCTTAAGTGCAAAGAATTGTATCATTACCCCTCATATTGCCTGGGCAACCAAAGAAGCGAGGGGCAGGCTCATGGAGATCAGCATCCGGAACCTGCAGGCTTATCTGGATGGCAAGCCTGCAAATGTGGTCAATCCATAGGCAGGCCAGCGGCATAAATTAATCGTTTTGAAAATGAAACTTAAAGCAGGGTTGATGATTGTATTGCTGATTGGTGCAGGTTTTGGATTTGCGCGTCAGCAGCTGAAAGGCCACTTACTGAAACAGCGCATGCAGGGCGACCCGCTGGCGAATCTGCCGGAAAATATACAGGTACTGACCCGGTTTGGTGAGCGCGCGGATATATCTCCGGGAAATGACAGGGTGGCTTTTATGGCGAAGGTTTTTGGCGATGCCATGGTCATCGACCTGAAGAGCCGGCAGATCAGCTGTCTGACCTGTAGTATTCCGGGTGCTGCTTTTTTGCGGGTCATGCACCTGCCCAATGGCGATTACCTGCTGGCCGGGACTGACCGTTTTGAAGACCCTGTAACCAGCCGCAAGAATGCAGACCTGTGGTATCTGAGTAAAGCTCCCGGTGCCAAACCGCAGAAGATCGGGCTGAAGGTAAATGAGGGGATTGCGGTCTCTAAGCGAAGCTTTAAAATTGCCTATACGGAATGGACAGCAGAGGGTACTCAGCTGGTAGTTGCCGGTCTTGACCTGAAAGGGGAGCGGCCTAAACTGATCAATCAGAAAGTTGTGATGAAAAACGCCGGGAAGGACTGTTCACTGGAGGCGCAGGATTTTTATGATGGGGATACTCGGCTCACGTTTTTCTGTTATGTACCGGATGGTGCTTTCGAGGTAAAAGGAATTGACCTGCAGACAGCTGCAGTCACTAACTTTTCCAATGCCAAAGGTTCTTTCAACGAACCGGAAGGGATTTTCCCCGATGGATATACTGCGGTGGAATCAGACCGGCAGTGCGACTGGCTCGGCGGAAAAAGGGGCTCCTCCAATCTGGATATCTGGAAGCTGAAGCTGGACGGGACGGGAAAGGATTTTGTGCGGCTTACCCATTTTAATGATTACGATGGCGGCAAGGCGGCGAACCCCGTAGTTGCTACCAATGGCAAGTTCATGGCCTTCCAGGTGGCCAGATCTGATGACCCGCCGGGGGTAGGACATGGGCTGCTGCTGTACTGGTTTACGAAACGGCCTCAATAATTTATTCTATTTAAATCTAATGATCATGAGAAAAATATTTACGTTTTTAACGGCTTGTTTTGCCATTTTTATGGTGCCCGGCGGTGCTGCGGGGCAGTCGCTTGCTGCAATTGATCCCGGCCGGTATGACGATAGCTGGTGGAACAGGGCCCCGTACCGGCTGGTACAGACCAACCTGCGTGAAATTGATGCCACGATGGATGTGAATGCCTATGTGCAGTCTATGGTGGATGCATCGGCTACGATCGTGCTGATCAATGCCGGGGGAATTGTAGCCAATTATCCGACAAAACTGCCTTACCAGTTTAAGAACCCTTATATGAAGGGGGACCTGCTGGGTGACCTCATTAAAGGGCTGCATGCCAAAGGCATCAAGGTCATCGGACGTTTTGATTTCAGCAAGATCAACCAGTCGCTCGCCGCTAAGAAGCCCGAATGGCTGTATGTATCTCCGGAAGGAAAAAATGTAAATTATAACGGGCAGGTGCACACCTGTCCGAATGGCGGGTACCAGCAGGAGTATGGAATGGAGATCCTGAAAGAAGCCATTACAGCTTATCCTTTTGACGGTATTTTCTTTAACATGATTGGTTATACCACCAGTGATTACAGTGGCCGTTATTATGGCATCTGCCAGTGCGGGAACTGCAAAAGGAGATTTCATGAGGCAACCGGGCATCAGCTTCCGCTGAAAGCTGATATGAGCGATCCGGTATTCAGAGAGTACAATGAATTCAAGAAAACTACGGCCGACGAACTCTTTAACAGGATCGGCAAGCATATTAAAACCCTGAATCCTAAGCTCATGATCAATACCTATGCCGATGCAGGGGTAGATATGATTGCGAGTGAATCAGGTGCCGAGATCAATACCGAATATGAATGGAATTATTCCGCCACGGATAATGTAAAGCGCGTCCTGGGGTCGTACAAAGACAGGTCGCCCGGTAACCTCCTGATCTATTTCCAGGCTATTGGTTACAGGCATGTGGGTACTTCGCCCAATCTGGCGAAAGTATGGATGCTTGAAAATATGCTCAACGGTGCCCCTCTCGGGTTTGTGGTGGTAGGGACGCTGGTCAATTACGAAGACCGTGTGTTTATTCCGACACTGAACCAGCTTTATGGTTTTCATCAGAAAAATGAGAAGTTGTTCACTAACCTGAAGACGATGAATAATATCGCTCTGGTGAGAGGGTCGCGGGATGAATATGAGGGGATGATCAAGCTGCTTTCTGAAGAACATATCCCTTATGATATTATTGAACCTTCGGTTATTGGTACCGGCAGGATGCCGCGGCAGCTGCAGGAATATGAGGCGCTGATCCTTGGGGATGTGGCAAATATGGATGATTCCCTGGTTTCGGCCATTGACCAGTATGTGAAGAACGGAGGAAAGATACTGGCCACCGGCTTTACTTCCACTAAAAATGCAAAGGGTGATTCTACGGCAATCAGGCTGCAGTCACTGGGTGTCCAGCCTTCCTATAATACCTTCCGCCGGGCCAAATCAACCTATCTTAAAATATCTGCACAGGATAAGGCTGCCCTTGGGGAAAAGGAATTTAAGGATTTCAGCATCATGATGATGTATTCCAACTTTTTGTATTGCAAGCCTCTGGCAAATGCCCGTCCTGTCATGAAATTCCTTCCGGCAACAAGGTTTGGCCCTCCCGAAAAATCTTATTATACCGAAGAGGATATTACTGATTTTCCGGGCCTGATCAGGAATGATTTTGGTAAAGGCAGTTCGGTGTTCATTCCCTGGCAACTCGGGGCACAGTATTATTCTAAAGGACATTATATGCACAGGAAATTGTTTGTCTCTGCGATATACAACTTGTTAAAGGTAGATCAAACGGTATTTACCGATGCTTCCCCGCTGATTGAGATCAGCCATCTGGTAAACCGGAACGGTGCTTTTGAATGGTTTGGGATGATCAACCAGTCAGGACAGGTAGGCGGTTCACTCAGGGAGCCCATTCCTGTTCAGCAGACGCTCATCCGCTTTAAGCCGGTGAAACCTGTAAAGGAAATGAGGCTGATGAAAGCCGGTACAGTGCTTGATTTTAAACAATCCGGCGGATGGGTAGAATGTACCGTACCACAGATCAGCGATTTTGAAATGTTACTTTGTTTATATAAAGAGATATGAAGGATAAAATTATAGGATGGATCGGTACAGGACTGATGGGCAATCCCATGGTAAAACACCTGCTCAATGCAGGTTACACGGTTCATGTCCACAACAGGACTAAAGAAAAAGCTGCGGAACTCATTGAACTGGGCTGTACATGGTTTGATACGCCAGCTGCCCTGGCGGCAAATACAGATGTGATCGTAACGATCATTGGTGCCCCCAAAGATGTTGAAGCGTGCTATTTTGGTGCTGAGGGGATATTTACGGGGCTAAAGGCGGGGAGCATACTGGTGGATATGACCACTACGAAACCCAGCCTGGCGGTAAAGATTGCCGGAGCAGCGGTTGCCAAAGGGGCAGAGTTTATTGATGCACCTGTTTCCGGCGGGCAGCTGGGAGCCATAAACGGCAATCTTTCCATCATGATTGGCGGCAGCAGGGAGGTGGTTGATACCGTATACCCGATGTTTGAAGCATTCGGAAAAAACATTGTATACCAGGGTGCGGCAGGGGCAGGTCAGCATGCAAAGATGTGCAACCAGATCACTATTGCCGGTACGCTGACCGGCGTTTGCGAAGGGCTGATCTATGGACTGAAAGCGGGCCTGAACCTGGACACGATGCTGGAATCGATCAGTAAAGGCGCCGCCGGATGCTGGAGCCTGGATGTACTTGCACCAAAAATAGTAAAGGGGGATTACTCCGCAGGGTTTTCTGTAGATAATTTTGTGAAAGACCTGAGCATCGGACTGGAAGAGGCGGAAGCCATGAAATTATCACTGCCCGGTCTGGCACTCGTTAAACAATTGTATATTACCGTCCAGGGAATGGGCAAAGGCGCGTCGGGTAATCAGGCCTTGTACCTTGCACTGGAGAAACTTTCAAACATGGATCAATAAGATATGCATATTCTAATTGCTACAAATGCTTTTAAACATAGCCTTGATGCGGAAGAGGCTGCTTTAGCCATTCAGACGGGTTTAAGACAAAGTAAGGCTGTACATACCAGCGAATGTTTCCCTGTAGGGGATGGCGGTGATGGTACAGGACCGCTGATCATTAAGAAGTGTAGGGGAATAGTGCTGGATGCAGTGGTACATGATGCACTCGGCAGAAGTATCAATGCGTCGTTTGGTTTGATTAATGCCGGGGAGACCGCGGTGATAGAAATGGCCGATGCTTCGGGCTTACGGTCACTCAAACATGAAGAACTTGATCCTTTACGTGCCAGCTCATCCGGAACGGGAGAATTGATGGGCTCAGCACTGGATAAAGGGGTGAGCAGCATTGTTATTGGCATGGGCGGATCGGCTACCGTAGATGGCGGTACGGGAATATTGAAAGCACTGGGCGCACGGTTCTTAAACGCTGCCGGTGATGAACTGGCCGTGCTGCCACAGGATCTTACTGATCTGGAAACCGTTGATCTTTCGGGGCTGGATGAAAGGATCTTGAAATGCAAGGTCACGGTATTGTGTGACGTGGACAATCTGCTGCTGGGCGAACAAGGCTCCGCCGCAATATTTGGGCCTCAGAAAGGCGCATCGGCCGATGCCGTGAAAAAGCTGGATGCCGCACTGGCCCGGCTTGCTGCTGTCGCCCTGCGGCAAACAGGAAGGGACATGGCTGCGGTAAAATATGGCGGTACTGCGGGAGGAGCTGCCGCTGGATTATATGCTTTTCTCAATGCCAGCCTGGTAAACGGAATTGATCATTTTCTGCGGCTTACCAACTTTGATGCTGCGGTGGAAAAGGCAGACCTGGTGATCACGGGCGAGGGAAGTATTGATGAACAGACCCTGCAGGGGAAAGGGCCTTTTGGTGTGGCTTACCAGGCGAAACTGAAAGGCCTGCCGGTAATCGCCTTCGCTGGTAAAGTTCCTTTGGGGCGAATCCCGGGACTGCAGCAGTACTTCGATGTGCTGATGGCTATTGGTCAGCAGCCTTCCGACCTTGCTGCTGCACTGGCCAATACAAAAAGCAACCTGATCAGAACGGCGGAAGATGCAGGCAATCTGCTGGTCTTAATGCAGCAAAACTCCTGATCAGCGATCTGGCGGACTGTGCATTTGCGTACAGGGATTGACCGGTAATGAACAGTGATACGAAAAAAAAGCTATATTGATGGTTTAAATGTGCTATTGTAAGCTGGCATGCAATTCGTAAATGTACCGGTAAATCGTAACGTATGTTTTTTATCAACTTCAAAATAGCACTCAGGAATCTGAAAAGGAACAAAGGATTTTCATTCATCAACATCGGTGGCCTGGCCATTGGACTGACCTCCTGTTTGCTGTTATTGTTGTATGTGAATTACGAATATTCATACTCACGGCGAGGACAGCAAAGAAATTCTTCGGCGATAAAAACCCTGTAGGGCAAAGTTTAAAGTGGGATAACCGGGCATGGTTAACGGTCACTGCTGTTATCTACCATCTCTATGCTGATCTCCTTTGCCCTCCTTGAAATCACCCTTCCGCATTTCAATACTTTGCTGGATACCGCTATAAGATTGATTATAGTTCTTATACTTTTTGGGGCGTACTGATTGCACTGATCCTGATCACGGGCATACTGGCAGGCAGCTATGCGGCCATTTATTTATCGTCCTTTACTCCGATAAAAGTGTTAAAAGGCTTCAAAGGGGCTGCCGGAGGAGCTTTGTCCATCCGCAAAGCATTGGTAATTATACAATTCAGCCTTTCTATATGTATGATTATCTGTGCCCTGATCATCTATACGCAGATGCAGTTCATTAAAAATAAACCACTGGGTTTTGACCAGAATAACCTTGTAGGGCTGGAACTGGAGGGCAATTTTAAAGACCAGGGCAAAGTAGAGCTGTTAAAACAGGAACTGAAGAAATCGGGCGCTGTAGTGTCATCCAGTGAATTCGCCGGAAGTTTCACCAACATGTCTAACAATTCCAGTGATTTCGGCTGGCCGGGTAAGGACGTAAATGATAATGCGCTGTTTGAATACCGGAGTACCGGATACGATTACGCGAAAACTGTAGGGGCTAAAATTGTAGCGGGGAGGGATTTCTCTGCCCGGTTTATAGCAGATACCTCTACGAGCGTGATATTGAATGAAGCTGCGGTAAAGAGAATGGGACTGAAAGACCCGGTGGGGACAGTGATCAGCTGGGCCGGCAACCCTCCTCTTACCATTGTTGGTGTGATGCAGGATTATTCCAATGGTTCCCCGGGAGCGAAATCCCTGCCTACGGTATTTTACCACAATCTGCATTTGGTTGCCCAGCTGATGATACGGCTGAATCCTGAGCTTCCTTTGAATAAGTCCGTTCAGTTGGTAAAAGAGGTTACCCAGCGTTTAAACCCGGCCTATCCCGCAGAGTTTGAATATATCGATCAGGCGATGCAGGCAAAACTGCAAAGCGAACGGATACTGAGCACCCTGTCGAATCTGTTTGGTGGCTTTTGTATTTTTATATCCTGTCTGGGTTTGCTGGGACTGGCACTTTACATGGCCGAGCAACGGCAGAAGGAGATCAGCATCAGGAAAGTTCTGGGGGCAGACTTGAAGAGCATCCTGATCTTACTGAACAAGGATTTTATCAAACTCGTACTGATCGCCAACCTGATCGCATCTCCTGTCGCCTATATTTTAGCGGGTAAATGGCTGCAAAAGTATGATTACAGGATTGATATGGGCGTGTGGCCGTTTATACTCGCTGCGGTGATATCGCTGCTGATCGCTCTACTGACCGTCAGCCTGCAATCATTTAAGGTAGCCCGGGCAAATCCTGTTGATGCATTGAAGTACGAATAATGCCCTGCTTTTTACAAGAAGCTTTCGGCAGGATCCTGGGCCTGCGGTTTAACCGAAAGCTGTTAAAATTGGGCTAATTATGAGTTACTAGACTGATCTTCAGGATCTCGTTTGCGAATTTGTCTGTTTCTTTTTCTACCAGGGGAACATCACCTGAGCGCATGGCTGAACCTATAACATGGTTGCCTGCGTTCGGAATGGCCGCTTTACGTTTTAAACCTGCTGGTGTTCCCAGCTCAGCGAACATCTTCAGCATCGCATCAACTTTAACTACATTGTCCTGATGCTGTTCATCCTTGTAATAATAGAGCAGGAGAACGGGTTGTTTTATTTTTTCAAAGGTCTCCTTAACCATGGTGGTTTCCGTTAACTCCTCCAGCTGAACTGCTGCTTCAAGCCGGTAACGGGGATACCAGAATCTGACATATTGCGGAATCTTTACTTCAGAGGTAACATAGTTGCTTCCCTGTAACTTGCGGGCCAGCTGCAGGCCCCATGGGTTATTGAGAAGCCATGAGTTTTTATTATTGATCTCTATATTTGGCGAATAGAGGATCAGGCTGTTGATATCAGGAAATTCTGAAGCCAGCTTTAGCGATAGGGTGCCTCCGGTAGAGGTACTCATGATGATCACCTTTTTTCCGAGTTTGCGGCCGATGGCATAGGCTTCAAGTGCAGAATTCCAGAGTTTTTCTGCGGTAAAGTTGAGCATGGGTTCTCTGGATCTCATGCCATGTTCTGCCAGTCGTGATAAATACAAATTGCAGTGATATTTCTTTGCAAAATCTACATGGGCAGGGTTGCCTTCTTCATGGCTTGCGCTAAAACCATGAAGATATACCACTGCATATTCCGTTTGCTTTTTATCCTGGTCTGCCCAGATGATCCTGGCATTGTTCTCAGGCTTGAGGGGCAGTTTACTCTCCTTTATCTTCACATAATTATCCAGGTGCTTCAATTCCGGAACTTTTGGAAGTGTTATGCCGTAAACAGGTGTTTTAGGACTCGGACCAAGGAAGTAAATAAATGGCGGTATTATAATGACCGCTGCCAGGATCTTATAGATTATTTTCAAAATATTTTAAATTAAAACCCGGCTTTTAACATGATTCCAAAAAGGTTGCGTTGGCCGCCGATAAAGGTTGGAAGGCCGATAGCATCACCCGAATTTCCTGCATCAATAATGTATTTTTTATCCAGGATATTCTTGCCAAACAATGAAATTTCATAATATTTTTTTTTGTCGATGCGGTAGCCGATCTGCCCGTTCAATACGCCGAAGGCATTCTGGCTAAGGTCAGCCCTGTTGGTATCCTCGAAATACACTTTTGATTTGTAGGAGAAGCTTGGTCTTACAAAGATCGTATTTGTTTTTCCGGCATTGAAATTGAGATCAAGCCCCGTAGAAAAAGTATGTTTTGGCGTCAGGCGAAAGGTATTCCCCGCATATTCCTGCGCACTCCCGTCAGCATTGTTATCGCTAAACTTAGCGTCAATATATCCGTAATTGGCAAATATGCTGCTGCGCTGAAAAAAGTTGTAGCGAAGGCTGCTCTCGAGGCCAAAACTACGGGCTTTACCGGCATCATCAGGAACCGATCTCAATCCTGCAGAGGTATTCTGGAAGCTGCTTGTCTGAAAGTTATTCCAGTCATAGTAGTAGGCTGTAAAATCATAATTGATGTTGGTACCAGCCACAATTCCTTTTACGCCTGCTTCGTAACTCCACACGATCTCAGGCTTTAAAAAATTGGTTGCTTCCGGAGTAATATCGATGACCCCTGGCCGGCGTCCCCTGGAGATGGTTGCATAAATATTGTTCCGGTCAAACATATAGTTGGCTGCGATGCGTCCGACGTAAGAAAAGTAATCTTTGCTTGCCGAGATCTTTCCATTGGAAATCGTAGACAAGATGTTTGGTGAGCCGCTGAGCAGTAAGCCAAGTACGCTGCTTCCGGAGGCGGCGTCAGACCGGTAGGCACCGTTTAAGTTTTCGTAGGTACCCCTGATTCCCGCAGTAAGCGAAAATTGGCTGGTCACTTTATATGTTCCGTCAGCAAATATTTCCGCTGCGGTAGATTTTCCATAGTTGGTACTTTCCTCTTCATGCATCAGCTGAAGTGGGGCATTGGAAAGCAGCTGTACCAGCTGGGCATACTGGGCAGGCAGGGGCAGGGCCGCAAGTGCGCTCAGGTCCGGAAGCTTCTGAACCAATGTCGGCTTGCCATTAACCAGCAGGGGCTGTGGTCTGAAAAGATTGATGATCCCCTGTTTAAATGCATCCGGCAACTGGGGATAACCTGCGAGCAGCGTACTGAACTGCTGATAAAGCTGCGGCTGTACGGCAGCCACATATAGGCTTTGTTCATTGGTACGCAAAGGCACTCTTTGCGAGCCATTTTCATAAAAATAGCTGCTTCCGATAAATCCGGAGAACTTGTCCTGAGTGTAGTTGAACCTGAACTCCTGGCTCAGCTGATTCCCCTTTGAGATCTCTGACAGCCATAACACCGGCGCCGCTGTACCATCCGCATCAAAAGATTCATCAGCCTTGAAATGGCGGTATGCAGAGGTTGAAGTTAATGACCAAGCCGGTGAAAAGGTATGGTTCACAATTAAAGTAGGGCCGAAAACATGGCGTTTGATGTACAGGTTTTCTCCCTGTTCCAGGTCTGCCGCCGTATTTGGGTCCGTATCGCCTCCGGCAGGAGCATACAATTTGCTTTTGAAGCCGGTGCCTGGATAGTTATCGTACTGGTAGTTCAGGATCAGGTCGGCCGTGGTATTTGCACCAGGTTTATAACGGATGATATCCCTCAAAGCAATGGTGTTCTTACCGTTTAGCCTGCCACCCGAGAAATTGGAAATGAAGCCGTCCCTTTCATTATAGGCTACGGCCAGGCGGTTCAGCAGTTTTCCGGGAACAATAGGAGTATTGATAAATCCGTTAGCAATCTTTTGTGCGTAATTTCCGTAACCGAGGTTAAGCTCGCCGCTTACAGAATCTGCCGGTTTGTTTTGAATAAGATGCACCGCACCAATCTGGGCACTTCTGCCAAAGAGTGTGCCCTGAGGCCCTTTGATCACCTCTATACGCTCCATGTCGAAGAGCTCTACCGCTGAACCGCGTGACTTTGAGATGGATACCCCATCCTGAAACACGGAAACCCTGGGCTGGATTCTGGAATCGCCATCATCTGATGTAATACCACGAATAACGAAACCAGGGTTATTGGGACTCTGCAGCTGGATCTGGAGGCCTGGAATATATTGTGATAGGGCATCAAATTCGGTGATGTTGAGCCGCTGAAGCTGGGTTCCGCTTAGGGCGGAAACGGCTATCGGGACCTCGATGCTCGTCTGCCTTCTTTTTTGTGTGCTGACAATGACCTCGCCGAGCGCAAGACCGGCATCTTCAAGACTTAGGTTTACGGCAGTTGTTCCCTGCTTTATATTTACCTTCGAAACGATCTGACGGTAGCCCTGATAGCTTACTTTTAACATATAAATGCCCGGTACAATATTTTGGAGTAAAAAATTTCCGGATTCATCTGTTGCGGTATTTAAGGCGGTGCCGCTCAGGGAAACGATTGCCCCCGGAAGAGCTTTCCCGTCGGAACCACTGATTTTTCCTTTAATAATTCCCTTTTGTGATTGGGCAATCCCAAAACAACTGAAACAGAAAACAAAAATAAAAGTAAATAATACAGAGGAGCGGGATTGCGTCATTAGATTTTAATATTTTCCACTAAAATAATATTGATTTTTTGGATAAATGTTAATTCGACACTATTAAATTTTTAATTGGCCTGGCTGCTGCAACAGCTCAGCCACGTAACTGGCACATAATGCAGTTGGAAGGTAACTGTCCAATTCTATGGATAAACGGGTGGCATTATTTTTATATTGACCGTTTACCATGACTTCCTCAACAGCGCTGCGCAGTTCTTGCGGAGATGGTCTTTCAGTAGACAGGTCGATTCCTAATTTAAAATATCCAATACGCGAACAAATTTCATTCTTTGCTTCCAGCAGGCCTGCGGCGACTATGGGC
This sequence comes from Pedobacter hartonius, assembly GCF_900107535.1. Classification (GTDB taxonomy): domain Bacteria; phylum Bacteroidota; class Bacteroidia; order Sphingobacteriales; family Sphingobacteriaceae; genus Pedobacter; species Pedobacter hartonius. The sequence goes on from NZ_FNRA01000005.1 coordinate 183,086, forward strand.
AATTTATGACTGATGCTTAACATCACTCCTCCATATCCTCCATTGGTGATATAAACTCCTGCATAAGGCATGACATCATCGTACGGAATAAAATCTTCTATAATAATGTTCTTTGCTGCATATTTTTCCTTTAGTTTTTCTGTTTGATTGCCGGCTGTGGTTGCAATTACCAGCGTGTCAGTACCGTAAAAAGCTTCGAGCGTGGGAACTATGATCTTGTCGGGATCCTTCTCCACGGTGCCCTGGGTAACCAGAACGACTTTTTCATATTGCTCTAGCCGCTCGTCATACCAGGGCTTTTTCTGGTGATTGGAAGAATAAGGCAGCAGGGAACCAACAAAACGGATATTTTCTCCCATACCAACACGTTTGTATTCGAAACTGGGCGCGCCGATCTGGAGGTATAAACTTGCCTGCTTTACCAGCAGATCAAGAAGAAGGGACCTCTCCAGCCGGATGTCATGCTCCTCTAGTATTGAATGAAAGCTGTCTGTTGATCCTTTGAATGTTTTATTTAAAGCTTCCTTATGTAATTCCGCATAGTTCAGCAGTTCAGTTTCATTTTTTGCCGGTGGCAGTCCCATGCTGTAGGGGGCCAGATTTGCTGCAGATTCCGGTAAGGGATAAACACCAATAGAGACGACCGGGATATTCATTTTAATTTTTACCAGGGGGATGGCCGTAAATGAGCTGTCAGCGATCATCAGATCAAAAGGGAAAGATTCATGTATTTTAAGGATATCGGTATATAGATCCCCTGCCATATTGCCTAAAAGATAATGCAGGTCAAACTCCATCACTTCGGCAGCATCGGTAATACCGGCCCTGCCTGGAAATAGTTTAAGAAAATTTGACTGGTTAATTTCCAGCGCTTTTTCAAAAGGATATAATGGAATTTCCAATCTTTTCAATTTGTCTTCAAACGTAACGGAGGTATACCAGCGTATATCACAGCCCACCTGCTGTAAATATTTTGCCAGGCCCGTCAGCGGATTAAAATGACCATCTGTTGGTACGGTAGCGAATAAGATTCTTTTTCCTTTTAACTGTTCCTTCACGATATTCATCTCCAGATATTAAATTAAATAATGACACGATAGATTGTAGTTCAAATCTGGAAATAATACAGAAGATCTCCTATCACCGAAATAGGGTATACCGTACGATATCGGCATGAAAGATCGTGCCCGCCCTCATTTTATCAGGGTGGACATTTTGTCTCTGGATTTTGTAACATCTGTTTTGCTTAACAGTCAAATGGATAACTAAAACTATTGACATGAAATTAAAATTTCCTTTCAGCAAGAAAACCGACGGCAGCAAGCCTGAGAAATCGAAGAAACGTGAATGGTTGAATGCCCTGATATTTGCGTTGGTTGCATCTGCCCTGATCAGGGGACTGATTTTTTCGGCCTATGCCATCCCTTCAGGATCTATGGAAGGGACATTGCTTACGGGCGATTATTTGTTTGTGAGCAAAATCAGTTATGGTGCAAGAATGCCCTTTACGCCTATTCAAAATCCATTTCTGGAATCCACCATTACCAAATATCAGGTTAAAACCTATTGGGACGGGATAAAGCTGCCATACTTCCGCCTGCCCGGCTTTTCAACCCTACAAAAGGGTGATATCGTTGTTTTTAACAAGCCAGAGGAGGCCGATCCGTCATATGATAAGCCGGTAGATGTAAGGACGAACCTGATCAAGCGATGCCAGGCTACGCCGGGTGATGTGCTGACAATTGTCAACTCCCAGGTCTTTATCAATGGAAAAGCAGCTCCTAATGCAGAGAAAGCGCAAACTTCATACGAAGTGATAACTGACGGAAATACTATTAACCCGGAGATATTTCATGACCTGGGTATTGAGATCGTCGGGCAGAGTGACCTGAGTACCTATACGATGATTATCCCGGCTTCACACCTGGCAGAATTTAAAGGTTATTCTTATATTAGAAAAGTAACTCCTGTGATCGATCCTGCCGGGCATTATGATGCAGAGATCTTCCCGCACAGCGAAAAGTTTAAATGGAACATGGATAATTTCGGTCCGCTAACCTTACCCAAAAGAGGCATGACTATTTTCCTGAACGACTCAACAATGGTATTATACCGCAGGGCGATTGAACTGTATGAGCATAATCAGGTGGAAATGAAAGGTACAGATATCCTGATCAATGGAAAAAGGGCAGACCATTACACTTTTAAAATGAACTACTACTGGATGATGGGAGATAATCGTCATAACTCCATGGATTCCCGCTTTTGGGGATATGTTCCTGAGGATCATGTGATCGGTAAAGCGATGATCACCTGGCTGAGTATCGACTCCGCAGAAAACCTGTTAAACAAAGTGAGGTGGAACAGAATTCTGAAGCCCATCAGATAACCGGGAGGATTCTTAGTAATCTGAACTCAACCTGCAAATAAAAATGCTGAAGGCATTTGCTATAGTGTAGGGTAGAATCACATCCAGGTTTTTGATAATGGCTTCTTGATTGTTTAGTCCGAATGCAATGAGAAAAGATATCCAGCAAAGTGCCTGTCCGATAATAAACAGCGCCAGCTTAATTTTGGTGGAACTGAAAACAAAACCTGAGATGAAATTGTAGCCCAGGGTAAATAATAATACACTGGGAATGGAAAGGATCAGTGCAAGTGTAATAGCAATGAGATAATAAAAAATGGTTGAGCCCCCCCATGCACTGAAATCCTCTGAGTTAAACATTTCAGTGAGGGATTTAATGGCAAAGAAAAGGGTTGTGCCGAGAAGAATTGTGATTAACCATACTTTGATGGTGTATTTATAATTTGTTCTGAATCCTGGTAGTGGTTCAAAATGAGATTCATAATGAAACATATTACTCGCGTTGAGTCGTTCTTTATCTGTTTTGTTCATAAGTAATAGCTAAATGGTTAATAAATAACAGGCAATGCCGGTATCAGAATGTAAATTTCAAGATAATGTAGATTGCCTCCTATCACCTAAATGCGGCATATTATTTCAGATTTTGAAAGATTACAGCGCTTTTGCTCTGGGTAATAACTATTTTACGGTCAAAGGTATTGTTGGCATGGAATCTGAAGTCGTCGGTGGTATTACACACTTCCATGAAAAGAACATTTAGATTTATAAGACGAAAGCGCAAAAATGGTATGTAGATCTGCCTGAATGGACTAAACCGGTCGTAGACCTGGAAATGGTGAAAGGTGCGGATACCATGATGGATAAGGTTGCGGGCAGCAGCGATGAGTGTTATTTGGAAATGAGTGAACAGCCTCAGTTTTAAATTCTGTTAATTCGTTTAAACAGGAAAATACTGTAAGTAAAAAAGAGACGATCAAAAAAAATAATCTGGATAAAATGAACCTGAGTGTATCTCCTGCCTTATTAACAGTCCTGATTCTGGAAAAACGATAGTAATTTCAGGTTAATTATTGCTAAAATAGTTGAAAATCACAGCTTCCGGCCTTGCCATTCTGATATTTTCATCCCTCGAATACCAATTAATATGAGTAATATTGTAGCATGATTATTAAAACGCCGTTGACTAAGGAGCAGAAAGATTTTATAAAAAAACACCAAATTTCGGAAGAAGTGCTGATTGATGCCAATGGGGAAGGATGGTCGGAAGATTTAAAGCAAAAAATGCTGGAGACGGAAAAGGTAATTGCTTATAATGTTAGCGGATGTTTGGATAATAGTGATTATAATTTTACAAATATTGACGGTATTTTTGTGCAGGGAGATACAGACAGAATTCCTTTTGCATTAAGAACTTATAAAACAGGTTATATTTATATAGCCGGATCTAAAAAGAACCACCTGATCAAAGTGGGATCTTCAAATGAGGTTAAAGACAGGATTAAGACCTTAAATATTGCCACCACTAAAAGTGGAAATATTGATGATTGGGAATTGATCTTCCAGGCGAAAACTGAAACTTTGGGAAAGGTTGAACGGATGTTCCAGCAAAAACTTAGTGAATACAAATCGTCTTCTCAGTATGAAAAAGGAAAATTGCAGAATGGGGGCGAGTTATACAGATGTTCTTATAATAAAGCCAAAGATGCAATGACAGCCGCTGAAGGCGAAGAACAATTTGAATTCACCCAGATCAATGAGAAAAAACATATGATCTCTGAATATCTTTTTAAAAATCTAAGAGTTAAATCGGATACGGTAGCGGTATAAATCTACTATTCTTCTAAATTTCCTATCAGGCAGGTGTATTTGCCCGTCTATCTCCGTATGTTTTAATTCCTATGATTTTAGAACGGGATTTCTACACGGTTTAGCAGCGTCCATATTGAAATGATGAGTTTCTACATTTATTGATACCATTTATTTGTGTGATACATTAAGTTTATGTGTTCAAAAGTTAAATAATTGGTGAGTGTACAGAGAAACGTGTAATACTGCTGACTATTTATAATTAGTTTAATCTGATACGCTGAGATGAAACCTTTACCCAATTAAAATCTACTTTCTTAATATTATGCTTAATGGAAACCTGCGCTTATTACAATGAGTATTTGTATCAAATCTAAATAAGTATATATTTGCCTCTGATTAGCACACCCTGATGGCAAAAAACAGAAAATTTAAGAATGCAATCCTTCAAATCCATTTGTGGCTTGGCCTGGCAACAGGATTAGTTGTTTTTATTGTTAGTGTTACCGGTTGTTTGTATGTTTTCGAAAAAGAAATCAGGGACTTAACGGAAAAAGATAAGCTCTATGTTCCTTTAGCGCAAAGAGCATTTGTAGGGCTTGCTCCAATCATTAAAAACTTTGAAAAGGTTAGTCATAAAGCGAAGATAACCAGCATAAGAATAAATAATTACCGCCCCGATGCCACCGTTGCAGTTTTGAGCGGTAAGAACAAGGTGTTTTACTTTAACCCCTACACGGCAGCGCTGGTAAAAAAATCAAAGACCGACTGGCTCGATACCGTAGAGGACCTCCACAGAACCTTGCTGCTCGGTGAACCGGGAAAATTCATCATGAACTGGTCTGTTGTTATTTTTGTGATTATGCTGATCAGCGGATGGATCTTATGGTTTCCTGACCAGATGCGCCTGCTGAGACAATCACTAACCATAAAATGGAATGCCTCATTCAAGAGAGTGAATTACGATCTCCATAACGTTCTTGGTTTTTATGCATCAGGAATCCTGATCGTCATTGCCCTTTCAGGGTTGTATTTTGCTTTTGACAGTGTTAAAACCGGAGCTACGTTTTTAACAGGCAATCAATTATCAAAGCCTGTTAAAGTACCCGCTGCTAAATCCTTTTCAGCAGACAGTGTTCCGCAGAGATATGATAAATTATACAAAGAAGCTATGCTTCAATATCCGGGTGTCAGCGAAACAGCATTATCCATCAGGAAGACCGGAGATCTTCGTTTAAGAATGATATATGCATCTCCATGGGCAAGAAATCAGAATGTATTTTATTTTAATCCGGGTACAGGACAAATGTTGAGGTATAAACTGTTTAAGGATTTTAAGCTGTCAGATAAATTGGAATCTACCAATTATGATCTTCATACCGGACAATTATTTGGTCTTTTCGGAAAAATAGTAGCCTGTATAGTCAGTTTAATTTCTGCCAGCCTACCCATCACCGGTCTGATCATCTGGCTGAAAAAGAAGAAAAAAACAAAGAAGAAGCAATTTGCCTGATCTGTCTTTATCGCCCTGATCTGTAAATATTCCTTCGCGTAGTTTCCGCTGTTTCATACTTTGTTGAAACACCAACTTTATTATCTTTATCATATGAATACTGAATCGCCGGTTATCCTGGAAAATAAACGTGTATTGTTGCGGCCGCTGGTTGAGGAAGACTTTGGCTATTTATTACCTTTTTCTTTAAATGAACCAGAACTATGGCGTTACTCACTGGTCTCGCCTGCTGGTGCGGAGCAGTTGAAATCCTATATCACATCTGTGCTGAATGACAAAGCAAAAGGGACTTCCTATCCATTTATTGTTTATGATAAATTAAATGAAGCATATGCAGGTTCAACGCGCTTTTACGATATACAAGCCGCCTATAAAACACTGCAGCTGGGGTATACCTGGTATGGTACCGGTTTTCAGGGAACAGGGCTGAACAAGAATTGTAAATACCTTTTACTGGAATATGCCTTTGGCACACTGGGAATGGAAAGGGTTGAATTCAGAGCCGATGCCAAGAACAAAAGAAGCCTGGCTGCAATGAAAAGTATAGGCTGTACCGTCGAAGGGACATTGCGAAGCCATATGCCGGACGGATTTGCTGGAAGAAGAAATAGTGCTGTTTTGAGCATATTGAGAGATGAGTGGTTTAGCTCCCTGAAATCGGGCCTGGAACAGCAGCTGTAAACAGCACATAATGAACGCTTAGTGTACTAAATACGCCCTGACCTTTTTTATTGCAGTGTTAAAGAAACATTATTTTGCAAAGGAAAATTCGGGTTTATAAAATCAGTTGTTTATTCTGTGAGACGGATGTTAATCAGTATAATTTTCTTTAGTGGAAGGCGTATAGTAATATCAAATAATCTCTGTTGAACTTTGCAGGCAGACAACCAATCTAACCTTCAAATGACCAGTCAATTAACTCACTATTTTGATACAGGGAAATTATCCCTGTATGAGTGCCTCAATTGGCTGTGTATGCAGTAATTAACTTGTACGATAAGCTAAGCAATTTATGGCAACAATCAGACCCTTCATGGCCTTACGGCCTCAGGAAGTTTACGTTGATAGAATGTTATCCCTCCGTTCCTCTGCCGGATCTGGAAAATGCAATGGAAGCCTTGCACAGAAACTGGACAAGGGACAAGATGGTAACCAGGAATTAACGAATGATCATATTATAGGCAACCTTACGAAAATGATCAGTGCGGGCGATTTCTACCAGGAAGAACACCCATGTATATTTATCTATGAAATAACGGAAGGAAGTACCATTCAGACGGGAGTCTGGGCGGTAACAGATCTGGACGATTTTGAAAACGGGCATATCAAGACCCATGAATCGACCCTGGAGAGCAATTCCTCAGGTCTGATCAATTACAGGGACGAAGTAGGATTGGAAGGAGGGCCTTTGCTCATTACTCACCGGCCTACTGCCGCCATCCGGGCTATTCTTCTCAGAATTAAGCAGGCAGAAGCGAATTCCGTTTATTATTCAAATAAAGTATTTCATAGAATTTGGACAGTATATGATATGAAAACGATTCAGCAACTGAGCGCCTGTTTTTCGGAATTACAACACGTGTACCTGGCAGATGGGCATCACCGTTTGGCAGCGGCTGTAAATTACAGGAAGACAAAACAAATGCTCGATTCCAAATCGACCGATTTCAATTATATATCTTCGTTTTATCTGGCGAGCGATCAGCTGAAGATCAAAGAATATCACCGTGTGATCATTCCCTCTGATGAGATCTACATCGATCAGGTTTTCAGGGATCTGAAAAAATCCTTTTCGGTGACCAAGTCACAGCGTAATGAGATGGTGATTCCGATGAAAAAACATGAGTTTGGATTATTCATTGCCGGCAGATGGTATAACATGACCTGTAAGCTAAAAGATGCCACCGAGCTGCCGGATGCATGTTTACTTCAGGAAATGGTATTTAAGCCATTTTTTAATATCGAAAATCCCGGTACTGACCAACGCCTGATTCCAGTAGGCGGGGCGGGGGCAGTACTGGAACTCGAACGGATCCTCCTGGAGAACCCGCATGCCATCGCATTTACTATGGCAGCAATGAATGCTGAACAATTGATTGAAATTGCACAGCAGGGAATAATGCTCCCTCCAAAATCAACCTGGATAGAACCGAAAATACCTTTCGGACTCCTGTTGAGAAAACTAAAAAAAGTAAGTTGCTGATCAGCAACTTACTTTTTTTCTGTGTCCTTATTTTTCTTATTGAATGAGAACCTTCGCGAAATACTGAAACCCCATCGAAACTGGCCCTTGAACCAATCACTTGTAGTTTGAGGAATATATTGCATTTCTTCTATTGCTGTGGCGTTTGTAAAGTTAAGGCTAAAAACATGGCCCCCGGTCTCTATTTCAAGTCCCGCTCCAAGCGTATTCCTGTATTTAACACCGCTCAACTGTTTCAGGTAATCCTTATCATCACCATTTCGGAACGGAACTGTATAATCGGCTATCAAAGCCATTCTCCTGGTGATCTTTGCCCTGCCACCGGCGCTCACTGCAAGGAGGTCATTCTGGTCTCTGAACGCGGTGAAATTTCTGTGTACATAACTGGGAGTGAGTGTAAAGGAGAAATTGGAATTAAACTTTCTGGCGAAGATCACCTGGGTTACAAAGTTCAGCCTGTCACTGAAATTACGATAGGCGATGGCAGAAGCAGGATCTTCAGCTGCTTTCACGCCGGTAACTGTAGTGCTTCCAAATAAAGTAATGGCAACCGGAATATAATCATCAGTAGTTTGCTCCAGTAAACGGAACTTTAAATTTCCTTCGTATAGCTGCTGCACCTCGGTAGCTCCTTTTGCCCGCGCAAAACCAACACTCAGCCGGTCACTTAGCCCGTATTCGAATCCAATCCGTACATCTGTTGCATTATCCAATCCAAAAAAGCGCCTGATGCCGCCATTATCACCTCCAATATCGCCAAAGCGGTGGTCAATCCTGAAATCAAGCTCATTCCTGGAAATGGTTTCATTGGTATGCCCGTTAATCAGTTTGGTAGACTTAAACGTTGCACGTACTTTTTCGTGTTTAGGCGCTGTATTGCCGAGTTCTTTCTCCAGGTCTTCCTGTCCGAAACTTTGTAATGCTGCCAGCAACAGGATGAATAATGACAGGCATTTATATTTTGCAGCGGGTAGTAGTCTTTTCATAATTATTTAGGTTGATAAACAGCGGATATGTGAACATCTACGACTTGGGCAATTTTTGCAAAGACGATGGTAGGTATCTTAATCTGGTGATCGGCAACCTTTACTTTAAACTCTGTTTTAGCATTAATTGTCCCTTTACTCACTACCAGCGTAGCCTTTGTCTGATAGTTTTTTACCACACCATGTATATCGAGACTGCCGTCTATAGTTACGTTATAGGTACCGTCTTTAGTCAGGTCAACAGCATCAGTGATTTTTCCTTTGAATGTAGATACCGGATACTTATCGCTTTCCATATAGTTCTCATTGAAATGTTCCTGCATTAATTTCTTTGGAAATTCAAATGAGGTATTGCTCACTTTAAAAATTAGATTGCGTGTTTTGGTATCAATAACAGAGTTTGCCTTATCGCTTTTTGCTTCTACATCTTCTGCCGGAGTGCTGGCGAAAAAGGAGATGGAGGCACTTTTACTGATGAAGATATTCTGTGCTTGGGCAGACAGGCTGGCCAGTGCACAAAAGAGAATTACTAATGATCTTTTCATGGTTTTGGTTTTTCTGGATTTATTGTGGCATGCCCTGGTCAAACCAGGCTTTTACGGATTGTAGTTCAGCAGAAGTCAGACTGCCTCCTAAGGGCATAGATTTGGTGACAAGTACTGAATTGTTAATTCTGTTGGCATTGGATACTACCGAATTGTATCCATTGAAGGTCCAGGAACTGCTTCCGGATCTTCCGGCGGCGTGGCAACCATTACATTTGGTTTGAAACAGCGGGCCGATATCTGTAGCGTAACTTACCGCAGTAACGGGGGCACCTGGCGCTGCAGGTTTAAGTTCTTCGGCCTGTTTTTTTGTGCAGGCTGCTAAGAGGAGGTAGGCAATTGTAATCCCTGCCAAAAGTGTTTTTTGTTTGATCATATGATATGAAGATTAGTTTACGGAGTATACAGGGCAGGGATTAGATTTTTTCTGAAATTTATACGCATCTTTCCTGAATTAAATCGGGTAATATATTTGTCTTAATATTAAATAGATTACGGGACGCAGATCGTTAAGGTTGCCTTTGTGCCGAAAAAAAATGATTACTGAAAATAATTTGTTGTATCACAGTGATTTAAGTAGAGTAATTAAATTTCTTTTTATGTTTGGCAACCTTATAAGTATTTTCTCCGTATTGGTGGCAGGAGAGGCTCAGGGTATAATCAGAAGAACAATTTGCAGGCAATAATTAACGGGTGCATCCGGCAGGACAGGTCTAGTCAGTACATGCTCTATAAAGAATTTTATAGTTACGGCATGTCTATATGCAGACGTTATTCCCTGAATGATTATGATGCCGCAGATGTACTGAATGATGGATTTTTGAAAGTTTTCACACACATTGAGAAGTACGATCCGGCAAAGCCCTTCAAATCATGGATAGGAAGGATAATCACCAATACTGCAATAGACCATTACAGAATGAACCTGAAGTTTTCAGATCATGATGATATAGATATCTATGAGAATAAAGGTAATGCTGCAGCAGTATATGACCAGCTGGCTTATCAGGATTTGCTTGTCCTGGTTCAGAGCCTTTCACCTGCTTACCGGACTGTTTTCAACCTGTATGCAATTGATGGTTATTCACATGATGAGATCGCCGAATTGTTGAAAATATCTGTGGGTACTTCGAAATCAAACTTATTTAAGGCGAGACAGAAGCTGCAGGAAAAGCTGACTGCTTCAGATCTAATAAGAAAGTGAATCTGCCTGTTAATGATATAAATGTAAATAGAAAATGGTGAATAACAGATTTAATACCGTAGATAGAGAAGCCGTTAAACAAATGAATTTAAGCTTATCTTGTATAAACAACCATGCAGGTATTAAATAGTATGAAAAAAAAATACTGATGGGACAAGAGAATGAGATAGATGAGTTGTTTAAACGCGGCCTGAATGACCCTGAGATTCCTTTCAATGAATTGGATTGGGCTAAGATGGAGCGAAAATTGGATGAGAAAAAGAAAAGAAAAATTATACCTCTCTGGGTATTTGCAGCAAGCGGCGCAGCCGCCACAGTGCTGATTTTTCTGTTCTGGGTTTTGTCCGGCCCTGCTGTGTCTGAAAAAAGCAGTAAAGATTCATTGGCAGATCATGTTGCAAAACCGGGAATTAAAAAAGAAACACCTCTTCAGGGAGCTGATTCTGCCAATACAAGTCTGGCTGCTGAATTGAACAGAATTCAGTCAACTGACAGTATAAAAATTAAACAGCCTGCTCCTGCAACTGAAAAATTTGCTTTAAGCCCGTTCAATACACCTGCAGATCAAATTCATGTACCATCTGTAAGCCCTGTAAATCCGGTAAACCCTCCGAATCCGCTTCGTCCTGTCTTTATACCTTTACCAGGTTATGCCCCCGCCCGAAATTCTCTTGCTGCCGGTTTAGAAAAGAATAACATGAAGCTCGTTTTTCCTCTGCCTGTTAAAATACCGGAAGAGTCAAATACGCCGTTGAGTGACAGTGCAATTCTGGCACAAAAAGCAATGGCACTGGCAATGAGCAAAGATCCTCTTGAAAGGATCAACCATACAGATGTTGTACGCAGTGTTCAAAAGAAAATGGATGATGCTTTATCCACACGGCCCGACCTCATACTGAGTGCTATGGCGGCTCCGGATATTTCGTCGGGTCAGAATAATAAGTCATCCAGGATCAGTTCCAATCTCGGAGTGCTGGCCACTTATGCCCTTGGATCAAAGTTCAGTCTTACATCGGGAGCCATATATGCGAGAAAACTCTATAACTCCGGCGGTACGGCTGCCGGAGGGAGCACTTATGCACCTGCAGCCGGGGCCTGGGAAGTAAAAGCCGATTGTAATGTGCTTGATATACCCTTGAACGTGAATTACAAGCTGATAAATAAAAAGAAACTCTCGGTTACTGTAAATACGGGGCTTTCAAGTTATTTTATGCTGAAAGAAAAGTATGATTACATTGTGGACCAGCCGGGTCAGCCACAACAGGTAACCACAACGGAATATTCGAATCAGAACCAGCATATTTTTGGTATTGCCAATTTAGCGCTGAGTTTCGATCATCAAATCAGTCAGAAGCTAAGTGTTGGCGTACAGCCCTTTGCCAAATTGCCATTGACAGGAATAGGTAATAACGATGTCAATTTAAAATCTACAGGTATTTCCTTCTCCCTGAACATCGGTCTGTTCCCTGCTAAAAAACCGGGTAAACTTGCAGCAAGCAGGTATTCTTCTCTTCAGTAAGCCGTCACTTCAATCCCCTGAACAGGCAAATATGCTTAAATGGAAAGAGGTCTTTCATTTTGAAAGGGTATTTCGTGCCGGCAAATTCCAGGAAAAAGAATAATCCTCTTTGATATGCGTTTAAGGCCCTTTTTTATAGCAATTTTATGATCAGGCACTTCATTTGAACTACATTGTTTTTAAAATAAAAAAAATGGAAAATCAAATGATATTTGTGCGAGTTGCCACATTAAATGATATCAAATATGCCGGAGAAATCTGCCGTGAAACTGAAGCCTCTGCTATAGCGAGAGGCTCTGGAATTACAAAACGCACACCCGCTTCCGTTGCTCAGAAGATCCGCGATGGAAAAGCCGTTGTCGCCGTTACAGCAAACGGGCAATGGGTAGGTTTCGCTTATATTCAGCCCTGGGAAAAAGGTAAATATATTTCTAATTCAGGTTTGATCGTTTCACCGGCATTCCGGAAATCAGGCGTAGCCAAAGCGATTAAGGACAGGATTTTTAAAATGTCCAGAAGGATGTACCCGGATGCGAAGATCTTCAGCATCACCTCTGGTGCAGCGATCATGAAAATGAATACCCGGCTGGGGTTTGAACCCGTTACTTTCCAGGATATTACGCATGATGAACTCTTTTGGGAAGGATGCAGAAGCTGCGTGAACTACGATATCCTGGAAGGTAAAAAAAAGTGTAACTGTTTATGTACCGCGATGTTATTTGATCCGGAAAAACTTGAAGAGCCAGCTGCTCTTGCGGGTGAAGCGACGTATTTCCCTGTATATCTCTCAGAAGCCAACTAATTTTTCAATCCGGTTTGAAATCGGTACTTGAATCGTAGATACGGGTTTTTCCGTTTATATTAGCGTAATAAGAAGGGCTTATCCGGTTAACATGACAAAATAGCTTAATAACTGGATAACCCTGCGTTGCTTTTTTTAGCAAAAACAACCTTTCTTTATCTACACCAATATAGACATTTAAACCTGTATACAAACGATTATAAATGAGAAAGAATCATTTTGCTGTAGTATTGATCATCTCCCTGTTTTTCCTTTGGGGATTTGCCTTGAATTTAAACCCCATTCTTATTCCGCATTTAAAAAAGGCATGCCAACTTTCAGATACCCAGTCTGCCTTTATCGATTCGGCATCTTACATCGCCTATTTTCTCCTTGCACTGCCGGCCGGATGGTTTATGAAAAAATTCGGATATAAAGGTGGTATTGTATTCGGCCTTACGCTGTTTGCCATAGGAGCGTTCTTATTTTACCCTGCCGCAATGACGCGTTCCTATGTATTCTTTCTTGCCGCGCTGTTTGTGATTGCCAGCGGCCTTACCTTTCTGGAGACGGCGGCAAATCCCTATATCACTGTTCTGGGTGATGCCGAGGGTGCAACTCAAAGGTTAAACTTTGCCCAGTCTTTTAATGGCCTTGCAGCTACGCTTGCACCTTTGCTGGGAGGGATGTTTATCCTCTCGGGACAAAAGCTTAGTACAGCAGCCGGGGCGGCCATGAGCCCTGAGCAGCTGAATGCCTATCTGGATAAAGAAGCGTCAGCGGTACAAGTCCCTTTTCTGATCATCGGGGCTGTAGTTTTACTGATCGCCCTGTTCCTGATCAGAACACCTCTGCCTGAAATTCAGAACGAAACCGGTCATGAAGAGGCAACAGGATCATTGTTAAAAGAGAAGAACCTGATGCTGGGAGTTACCGCTCAGTTTTTTTATGTAGGTGCACAGACCTGCGTAAGCAGCTTTTTTATCCGGTTCTCGTCACATGTGGCAGGTATCGAAGAGAAGTCGGCCGCGCTGTTCCTCTCTGGTGCACTGCTTGGATTTATGGCAGGCAGGTTTATAGGTACATTTTTAATGAAATATATTGCTCCGTCAAAGTTGCTGGCAATCTATAGCCTGATCAATATTGTGCTGATTGCTGCAGCAGTATTACTGGAAGGTAAAGCTTCTGTGTATGCTTTAATGGGAGTGGAATTTTTTATGTCCATCATGTTCCCAACTATATTTTCTTTGAGCATCCACGGACTCGGATCGAGGATGAAAGAGGGGGCTTCAATGGTGATTATGGCAATTGTTGGGGGTGCCGTTTTTCCGGTACTGATGGGCAGGCTTTCAGATCTGACAGATATCCAGGTGGCCTATTCGGTGCCTGCAATTTGTTTTGCCGTGATCTTTTATTTCGCATTAACGAACCTGAAAGTGAAGAAGATAAAACTAAGTGTGGCACATTAAGAAAATAACCTGTAATGGTAACGATCGACTCACATCAGCATTTCTGGAAATATGACCGCGTACAGCACAACTGGATCGGTGATGATATGGCTGTCATCAGGCGCGATTTCCTGCCGGAAGATCTCGCTCCTGTTTTGCAGGAAAATAATGTTCAGGGCTGTATTGCCGTTCAGGCAGAGCAGAGCCTGGAAGAAACGGATTTCCTGCTCGGCCTGAGCCATCAACATGATTTTATCAGGGGAGTAGTAGGCTGGGCAGACCTGCAGTCGCCCGGTATTGAAAGATCCCTGGAAGCTTATGCGGCATTCCCTGCTCTAAAGGGCTTCCGGCATATTCTGCAAGGCGAAAAAAAACGTGACCTGTGCCTGCAGGATTCTTTTTTAAGAGGCATATCACTGCTCGAAAAATATAACTTTTCCTATGATATCCTGATTCTCAGGGATCAGCTGCAGTTCATTCCTGACCTGGTTTCCCGATTTCCAAACCAGCGCTTTGTACTGGATCATCTGGCAAAACCGGCCATCAGGCAGCGAGATATCACAGAATGGAAACGGGATATTAGAAAGGTAGCACAATATGAAAATGTGTACTGTAAAGTTTCCGGTATGGTTACTGAAGCTGATCTGCAAAATTGGCGGATTGAAGATATTATTCCGTATCTTGAGGTGATATTAAATGCTTTTAGTGCCGGAAGAACGATGTACGGATCCGATTGGCCGGTATGTCTGGCTGCTGGTAGCTACACGCAGGTGATGCATGTCGTAAAATCCTATTTCAGTTCATGTACGGAAAACGAACAGCAGCTTTTTTTTGGTAAAAATGCAATTGATTTCTATCATTTATAACAGATCACATGAAAAATACGCTTTCGGAAAGTTTGTTGCTGCCCAAAGTTATTTTTGATACCAGCGGTTTAGGCAATCTTTACCAGGCTGTTCCATTTGAAGAAAAAAAAGAGATCGTTCGTCAGTGCATTCTGCACGCTCCCGGCAAACCGGTGTTTGATTCTGCGGCATTCCAGGTGTGGAAAGTATTGCTATGAATACCACCCGCCCGGAAAAAGTGAAAGCGAATATTGCGATGGCCAGTCAGGAGCTGCCGGGGGGATTCTGGGAGGCAATGAAGGATGAAGGATTAATAAACAGCTATAAATAGATGAAAACACTTACTTGTAACACCCCGGGAGAATTTGAGTATACAGTAACTAAAATGCCTGAAGAACGGGAAAACTATAGTATATTAAAGGTTTTGCGTGTGGGTATCTGCGGTACCGATATACACGCTTTTGGAGGAACACAGCCGTTTTTTCAATATCCCAGGATACTGGGGCATGAACTCGCTGCAGAGATCATAAGTACGGAGGGAAATGGCTTTAGCGTTGGAAATATCGTAAGCATAAGCCCCTATTTCTACTGTGGGAGGTGTGTAGCCTGCAGAAATGGGAAAACCAATTGCTGTGTAAAAATGGAGGTGTTTGGGGTACATATAGACGGGGGGATGAGGGGATATATTTCTGTGCCTGACTATGCGCTGGTACATGGTGAAGGATTGTCTGCTGATGAATTGGTGCTGGTAGAGCCTTTGGCTATAGGCGCACATGGGGTAAGGCGTGCGGGAGTAGAGATGGGCGAATTTGTACTTGTGATGGGTGCCGGGCCGATAGGATTGGGCACGATGGATTTTGCTGCAATAGCCGGAGGCAGGGTCATTGCAATGGACGTAAACCCGCACCGGCTGGAATTCTGCAAGGACACCTTAGGCATTCCTTACCAGATCAACCCGCTTACAGATAACGTCATGGAGAAATTAATGGAAATTACTGATGGCGATATGCCGACGGTTGTCATGGACTGTACAGGAAATCTAAATGCGATCAATTCTGGTGTGCAATACCTGGCACATGGTGGAAGATATGTACTGATAGGACTGCAAAAGGAAGAGCTGGTGATCAGCCATCCCGAATTTCATAAACGTGAAGCTACATTAATGAGCAGCCGCAATGCGCTGCCCGAAGATTTTACACAGGTAGTATCCTGTATCAGGGATGGTTCTGTCCGGCCTGAAAATTATATCACCAACAAGATAGAGTTCGATGAAATAAAGTACCAGTTTTCGGAGATCACAGATCCTGCAAACGGCGTAATCAAAGCGGTAGTTGTTTTTTGATTATTTTTATAATACATTGAAGAAAATTTATCAGCATGAAGAAAACCGTTCTCTGCCTGGCTGCTGCTATCTGTTTCACCGCCTGTAAGCAAAAAGTAAGTCCTGCCGCCGGCGAAGCTGCAGATTCTACTGCCATTAAAATGATCAATGATTCCAGTTTTGTGAAACATCTCGGTGTTTTGGCTTCGGACAAATTTCAGGGGAGGAAACCGTTCACAGCAGGAGAAACGAGGTCTATCAATTATCTGAAAGAGCAGTTCAGCGCGCTGGGTCTCAAGCCGGGGAATGGGGACAGTTATTTCCAGGAAGTGCCGATGGTGGAGATCAGGTCTACGCCCGACAGTAAAATGGTATTTAAAGGTGCGTCTGGAAGCGTTACAGCCAGCTATCTGACTGAATTTGTGGCGGGTACCAGAAGGGTGCGGCCCCAGGTTAACCTGCAGAATTCACCGCTGGTTTTTGCCGGCTACGGGATTGTAGCTCCTGAATATAAGTGGAATGATTACGCAGGACTGAATGTAAAGGGGAAAACAGTAGTGGTAATGATCAACGATCCGGGATTTTCAGATTCTACCCTGTTTAAGGGAAAAAGTATGACCTATTACGGACGCTGGACCTATAAGTTTGAAGAGGCTGCCCGTCAGGGTGCCGCAGGGATCCTGATCATACATGATACTGCTCCGGCCGCCTATCCATGGTCTGTGGTCCGCAGCGGCTGGTCGAAATCAAAACTGCAGCTTGAAGAAAAGGATAATAACATGTCGAGAGCCATAGTCGAAGGCTGGATCACGCTGGATATTGCCAGGCAATTGTTCAAACTCGGCGGTCAGTCTGACGCCCTTTTTGCGCAGGCCATGAAGTCCGGTTTTAAAGCAGTAGATCTAAAAATGACCACTTCATTAAAGGTAACTAATACCATTAAAAAATCAGTATCGAATAACGTAGTTGCGGTTATCCATGGAACAAAAAGACGGGATGAAAATATCATTTATTCTGCACATTGGGATCATTTAGGTGTTGGAGAGCCTGTTAATGGTGATTCGATTTACAATGGTGCTGTAGATAATGCTACGGGTGTTGCCGCACTGCTGGGCCTGGCCGCTGCATTTGAAAAGGCGACTGAAAAGCCGGAACGTTCTATTGTTTTTGTTTCCTTTACAGGAGAAGAACAGGGCCTTTTAGGCTCTGAATATTATGCCAAACACCCGGTATTCCCTGTCAGGAAAACGGTTGCCGACATCAATATGGATATGATGGGGCTGGCTGGCAAAACTAAGGATATTGTGATTTATGGCTTTGGTCAGTCTGACCTCGAAGATTATGCTGCTGCATCTGCAAAGAAACAGGGCCGTGTCACTGTTAAAGATCCAAAACCCTCTACCGGGCTTTATTACCGCTCTGATCACTTTAACATGGCCAAAGTAGGTATTCCGTCTTTATTTACCGGATCCGGAGTAGATAATGTAACCCATGGAAAGGAATGGGGGCAACAGCAGGCCGATGATTTTTTCAAATCAAGGTACCATTCTCCCCAGGATAATTTTGATCCGAAAGCCGATGTAAGCGGTATGGTAGAAGATGTGCGCCTGTTATTTGATGTAGGCTACCGCCTGAGCAATGAGACCACTTTCCCCAAATGGAAATCCGGTTCAGAGTTTAAAGTAATGCGGGATAAAGCAAAGTATAAACTTTAAGCCACTGGTCAAATCAAAAATACTCTCCTGTTTGAGGCCCGATAGGCTGCCTCAAACAGGAGAGTATTTTTAGCAAAGCAGGATAAAGTTCCTGGCTTTAACGTTTTTGCTAGTACTGAACATTTTGCAAAAATTACGCGTGTCCGGGATATTCCTCGTCCGACTGATTGCCGCTTCCATGTTTTTCAGAATATTCCCTGGCCTTTTCATCTGCAATTTCATTGCCTGTTTGTTCGCTCTCCAGGTTTTCATCCAGGCGGTCGTTCCATTGGTCAATGCCGTCCGGATTAGGTTTCACCTGCTCTTTTTCTGCGTTGTTTTTCTGATTCTCTTCCATAGTCATTTTAAATTAAATTAAATTTGTTTTACTTTTTTTGCAAATGGAGCTGTAGCACGGTTCAGATAGCCGTGTGCCGATGCATTAATAAATATTACAACGGCAACGGCAACAGCTACCCATGCTACTGCAGGATGGTTGTTCCAGTTTTTTACAGCGATAGCAACAATTCCCCATACGCCAACATTGGCATATTCTCTCATATTGCGTCTCCAGGTCATGGTAATAAATATAAGAGAGGCCAATAGTAATACCAGGATAGCCCAGGTTTCGGCATTGACAGGATTCCCGTTCCATCCGATAGCAGTTAAATACGCTGAAATATTGATGATGAGCGCTACGTTGATCCATCCGAAATAAAGACTGAACGGCCACCAGATATAAAATATTACCGGATTGGGGGCATCCCATCTTTCCATATTGGTATGGAGTACGATCTTTAAAAGCGAGAAGAAAATAACCACCATGATCAGTAAGGACAGACCGGGTTGGTCATTGGTAAAGGCCCAAACCCATGCCGCATTAGCGAGGTTGGCGATAATAAACCACCAGCCGATCTGAAATATAAAGTCCCGCTTCAGGTCTTTCCTGAAAAGGTCTGCCGACTGATATACTGCAAACACGATGAGCGATATATAGATCAGCCCCCAGATCCCAAAGGCATATCCGGCAGGTGTAAGCAGGTTTTCATACTTTGCAGAGATCTCGCCGATAGATGGTTTGTCCTGCTGGCCATTAAATAAATAATTAATGGCAATGGCAAAGAATAAGGTAACGATGTTTAAGATCTGGAGAAGTCTTTTCATTCCTGGGGATTAGTAATCTATCTTTAAACACCAGTAAGCTGACAAGGTTTGATCATCAGAAAAAATTGTCTATCCCAGTATCACCAGGATGTTATCGGTCATTTTACTGGAAACGCTTTTTGGTTCTCCGCCGTCGATAGTAATGGTCATCGACTGGTCGAACTCCATCTTTTCGATTACCCGGATTGTTGATCCTAAACTTACATTCAGCTGTTTCAGGTATTTCAGGAAGGGGGTAGAAGTGTCTCTCACACTGCCTACTTTACAGGATTGATTAACATCCACTTCACTTAACCTCTTATTGGCATAAACGGGCATTTTGCCATTCTGTGCCGGAATAGGATCTCCGTGAGGGTCAAAAGCAGGGTTCCCCAAAAAGTCATCCAGTTTTTTTGCCAGCTGTTCATCGTGGATATGTTCCAGCTGTTCGGCGATATCATGTACCTCATCCCAGTCGTAATGCAGTTTTTCTACTAAAAACACCTCCCAGAGTCTGTGCTTGCGAATAATGTCCAATGCGGCAGCTTCACCAGCGGAACTGAGAATGGCACCCTGTACCTTATCATAGGTGATCAGATCCTTATCCTGAAGTTTTTTCAGCATATCAATAACAGAGGCAGGGTTATTCCCCAGTGCATCAGAAATAGCCTTGGGGCTTACTTTATTTTCACTCTTACCAATGTGGTAAATGGCTTTAAGATAATTTTCTTCGGAATAAGTCTTCTTCATTTTTCAGCTAATCAATCAAAAGTAAATAAATATTTATCTAATCGTAACCCGTTTAAATTGAAATATACTTTATCTTTACCACTACGTACTGATAATCAGAATACCAATGCAAACCAATCCTCATAATGAAGCTGAAGAATCCCAACAAAATCAGGAAGAGCACCGGCATATTCCTTTTAATGGATTTGTAAACGTGAATGATATTGTCAGAAAAAGACGTCAGTTAAGAAATGCTGAATTTAATGTCGCAGATGAATCCTGGGACGCAGATTTCAACCAGCAGACTGAACAGCGCCCGAAAGGCGACCCCGGGTAAGCCAGTTCTTATATTCTGCCAACAAAATTTCCTGTTCGTTGTTATGCAATGAATAGAATAAATGCCCATGGATCATTACCTTGTTATTGTAACAATTATTGGGGTAGGGATTTTGGGAATGGCATGGATGCCTGCGCTGACTGCAAAAACAAGAATTTCCTACTCTGTCATTTATCTTCTTTTAGGAATGCTGCTGTACAGCATTTTCGATTTTCTGCCTGCACCCAACCCAAGGGAATATCGAGGACTTACGCTTCACCTTACAGAGCTGGTCGTGATCGTTTCCCTGATGTGTACAGGCTTAAAGATTGATCAGAAATTTTCTTTCCGCACCTGGAGCATACCGTTCAGACTGGTAACGGTCACGATGTTGCTGTGCATAGCGGCAGTAACCGCAATCGGTATTTTTTATTTTCATATGCCGCTGGCCACCGCATTGTTGCTGGCTGCGGTTTTGGCGCCCACGGATCCCGTCCTGGCGACCGATGTACAGGTAGGTGATCCAAATGAAGAAGATAGGGATAATGTAAAGTTCTCCCTCACGGCAGAAGCTGGTTTCAACGATGGAATGGCTTTTCCATTTGTCTGGCTCGCGATAGCAATCGCAATGGTGTCTGTTAGTGGCGGGCCTTATATGATCACATGGATATGGAAACATGTAGTTTACCAGATTCTTGCCGGGCTGTTATCCGGATTTTTACTGGGAAAGCTGCTCGCCTACGTGCTGTTTACGCTGTCAAAGAAGTACGAGACCTTTGTGACCCAGGATGGATTTGTATCCATCGCTGCAACGTTAATTGTCTACGGAGTGACGGAAATGGTCCATGGATATGGGTTTGTGGCCGTATTTATCGCGGCATTAACATTACGTGCCTATGAAAGAGGAGACAGGTACCACAACCGGCTGCACGCATTTTCTGATCAGATTGAGCGTATCCTCGTAGCCATTATGCTCATTTTATTTGGAGGAAGCCTGGTCCGCGGAATTATGAACAGCCTTACCTGGCCTATGGCAGCTTTTGGCATTGTGTTTATATTTGTCGTCAGGCCATTAGCCGGTCTGGCAGGGCTGATTGGTACCAGGCTGAAGATACAGGAGAAGCTGGTTATCAGTTTTTTTGGCATCAGGGGAATGGGATCACTCTATTACCTGGCATTTGCTTTTAGCACCACATTTTTTAAAAATCAGGACCAGTTATGGTCTGTAGTGGCTTTTATTATACTGGTCTCCATTGGTATTCACGGACTAACTGCAGGGTTTACCTTCAGGAAACTTGAAGAGGTATTACCGGAGGACCGGGAAATTCTGGCTAAATAGAGTGGTTTGTCCTGCTATCGCCATGATTTAATTGATAAAGAACAAATAAACTGATATGCGGGTTTAGCTATCATTAAATGAAGAATTAAAATGGATTTTTTGCATACTGTACTTGGAGAAGACATTAAGGCCGGTCTTTTAATTATCTTAAACCTTGTTGTGATAGAGAGCCTGCTTTCCGTAGACAATGCTGCGGTGTTGGCTACCATGGTGATGGACCTGCCAAAAGACCAAAGGGGGAAGGCGCTGAAGTATGGTATCATTGGCGCCTATATCTTCAGGGGAATCTGCCTGTTAATTGCATCCTGGCTGGTTAAAATATGGTGGCTCAAACCAATAGGAGGAATCTATCTTTTGTACCTTGCCTTCAGTTATTTCTTTAAAAAGAAGGACGAACCCGAACAGGAGGAAGTGGTAAACAAAAACAGGAACTGGATGTACAGATCAACTGTGGGGCTTTTGGGAACCTTTTGGGCCACTGTTGCACTGGTAGAAGTGATGGACCTGGCTTTCTCTATCGACAATGTTTTTGCGGCTGTGGCATTTACGGATCATATCTGGCTGATCTATACCGGGGTTTTCATTGGCATCCTGGCCATGCGTTTTGTTGCGCAGGCCTTTGTACGGCTGATGGAAAAATTTGTATTCCTGGAAACAGCAGCATTTATCGTGATCGGGCTGCTGGGCATAAAGTTAAGCTCTTCCGTTTATACTCATTTCTATCCGGGATCTTTTATCTCTAAATTCCTGGAAGGAGATAAAGCAGATCTTGTTGTTTCTGTTCTTACCGTTTCCATATTCCTTATACCTGTGATCTCTTCCCTGTTATTTAATTTCCCAAAGAAACATAGTGAGGGTATTCCGGAATAGGGACGAAATGTATCATAAATAGAATGCTCAGCGGCGATGATCAGGGTCAATGGTAGATATCAATGGCTTTGCAGGATTATTTTTCCAGTTTAATCTCCCCAATGGAGATCGTTTCCCGCGTATTTTCATTTAGCTGATAGCTGAGCTGAAATTTTTCTGTTCCTGCAATACTGAACTTCTCTTTGGCGGCCGACTGGAAATACAGTGGTTGAAAACCGGGATATGGCCTTGGCAGCAGTAATAGTGGTGAGGGAATAAGGGCAGCTAAGGGAATGCGCACCTCCCGGTCTCGTTTTCCCAGTTTAAACAGCTGGCCATAGGAGACTGCCGAACCGCTGATCAGGTTCACATTTAGATGTATTTCCGCAGATGCAGCAGCGTTGATCACCAGGAAACGATAGCCAGATAAGTTGCCCTGATGATGAAGAATATCTTTAATATAGATCTCCATTCCACCATTTCTTTTTAATTTCTCTGGGGTATGGTTGATCTTCAGCACCGCCTTTTGATCCTTCCCGGCAGGTATGAAAGCATAATTATCAGCTTTCCAGTCGCCCAGGTAAAATATAAGATTAACAGGCGGTTTCGCCGGGTCGAAAAGAGTTACTGCTTCGGCAAAACCTGTGGAATCCGTAATTCTGCCTGGTGTTTGTTGTTTCACCGGGTTTTTAAGTACTACAGCCGGAGGGGCAATGAATTCATCCATCCTGATCCAGCCAATGCGGGTTGCCGGGTTTGCAGTTGCTTGCTGATTGCTCAGTAAATACGTCCCTGGTTTAAGCCGGAAAGAACGACCCGCAGCGCTAAGCCGGAGCGTATTGCCTTTGTTTAACCCTTGTACATGAAACCCTGCATTCAGACCGGGAAGGCTGATCGTCACCCGGTGTTCATTCCAGACAATCTTATTTACTTCTTTATCCGGCGAAGCTGTGGCAAAAGGATCGCTTATCTTTTGTACATCCGGCATAACCTCCAGCCTCCAGTTACCATCGGGCAGCTTATCCATGAAGTAGGCGCCCGTTCCTTCGTAACTGACTACCGGTGATTTGCCAACGCCGGCTATGTGTTTTAGCGCCTGTGCAGCCAGGGGCATACTAGTAGTAGTATTTGAATAATAGAACGCTTCTTTAGTGTTCATCTCACTCAGGTTCTCCCGGTAGCTGAGCCTGAAATCTGCAAATGCCGTATCTGCCGGATAAGGCCCATAGGATTTAAACAATGGCGTGTTTCTGAAAATCTCTCCTGCAATGAGCAGGCTGATCGCCTTTGAGGGAGTATAGGCAAGATTCAGATAATGGGTCTGATATTCTGTATTTCCGTATGCAGTAGCCATGGGGTCATAGGCAAACTGTGTAGCCCATTGGAATCCCGCAGTGCGAAAGCTCCGTGCCATTGCGGGGTACAGGTAAGATTGGAGGATATCTGCCGCATCGAATTCATAGATGATCCTTGGTTTGTGAAGGAAGGCGGGGATGGTGTCAAAAGGAATATGATAACGGTCTACATTCGGCAGGAAGTTTCCTTGCTGCTCATGTCCCGACACCAGCCCTGTCGGATACCACTGGAAGCTGAAGCCATCCACTTTTGATCCTGCTACAGCGGCGGCATAAGCCGGGGATTCACTGATATTATAGAACACCGGTTTATTCCATCCCGTGCTTCTGACTGCTTTGTTTAACCGGTTGATATAAGCAGTAGTGAGCTGCTGCGGGCCGCTGTGCTTAGGTTCGTTGTTTAGTTCTGTGGCTACCACAAAAGGATCAGTACCATAAGTTTTCCCGGTGTATGGATTTACATGTTTAAAAAACTGATATAGGTAACGCTCCTGTGCCAGGATAGCTTTTTCGTTTATTACCGACTGTTCTTTCCCGTATACATTACTAAAACTGCCCGTCTGTTCATCTTTTTCGGGATAGCCATTTCCCCAGAAGGCAATTGGAGTGATCAGGATATAAATGCCGCGTTCCTCTAGTTTGGCAAGCAGGTAATCAAACAGCCGCAGGTGCTCATTGCTGAGCAGGTTTCCTGCAACATCACTGATCTCTGTATCCCATACATGTACCCTGAAAGCATTGATACCCAGCCTAGCCATATGGTACACGTCATTGTCAATCGCCTGCTGCGGACTTATTCCCAGTGCCCTGTGTGAACGGTATCCGTAGGCGAAGGGAACCGTGTAGTTTACGCCAAAAAATGCAGCCTCTTTACCTTTCCGCTGCCAGCGGAGAATTCCCTTGCCATCAATACGAAGATGATCCGTTTTTACTTTAGTTAGCTGTGCATCAGTAATTTGTGTATTTAACGTAAACAGCAGGATACAGAATATCCGGAAGGGCAGTTTTCTCATATGTAAATCGGGCTCCAATTATAGGGCACAGCTACAGCAAAGGTATATATTCTCGATGTGAGCGTAACATCTGTTAATATAAATCGTACCCGTGGCCCTTTTCGTTAACAATTTGATAATATCAATGTGTGGTGCTGTTAAAGTAGAAGGAACACCTTTGTGCAAAATTTATAAGGTTTTAGGTAAAACGATTTATGATAAAAAACTACACATTAATTTCCCGGTTCACCAATCAGCTTCAATGGAAAGGTATCTTTTCACTGATTTTAGTATTGGTATTATCGGTGAGTGCCTTTGCACAGCAAACAGGCCGAATTGTAAAAGGAACTGTAATTGACGAGGCCAAAAGGTCCTTACCCGGAGTTACCGTTAGGGTAAAGGGTTCTTCTGCAGCGGTATCTACTAATCAGGATGGTGAGTACTCGATCAGGGTGAGTGGTCCGCAGGATGTACTTGTATTTATAATGCTTGGATCGGTAACGCAGGAGATTCCTGTGGGCACCAGAACAGATGTAAGCCCGGTATTAAAAGAAAACAGTAAATTACTGAACGACGTAGTTGTTATTGGTTACGGTAGTTCAAATAAAAAAGACCTTACCGGAGCAGTAGTGTCTATAAGCTCTGATGAGTTCAATCAGGGTGTATTGGTAAGTCCTGCGCAATTATTGCAGGGTAAAGTTGCCGGGTTAAACGTAACTAAAAGCGGTGACCCGAACAAGCAGCCCTCTACAACTTTAAGGGGGCCTTCTACTTTCCGTACCGGAGCTGCACAGGAACCTTTCTATGTAATTGACGGTGTTCCGGGTGCCTCTATCGATTTACTGGCTCCGGCAGATATCGAGACAATTGACATCCTGAAGGATGCATCTTCTACGGCCATCTATGGTTCAAGGGCATCAAATGGAGTAATTATTGTTACCACAAAAAAGTCTAAAGCGGGACAGGCGAGACTTTCTTACAGTGGTTACGGAGCTGTCGAAAACGTATCAAAAACATACGATGTGTTAAGCGGGCCTGAACTGCGCAAGTATCTTGCAGATAATGGTCAGGCACCCCTTTCGGCTCTTGACGATGATGGTTCTGATACCGATTGGCAGAAACTGATCGAAAGAACAGGATATTCGCAAAACCACAATGTTTCTTATGGCGGTTCGGGACAAAGTTCTGATTATGGTGCCAGTGTCAATTACCTGGACAACCAGGGGATATTGAAAAATACTTCGTTGAAAAGAACAATTGTAAGAGGATACATCAATCAGCGTTTTTTTAATGACAGATTAAAATTAGGTGTTACGGTTTCCAATAGCTCTTCAAATAGTGACGATATCTATTCTCAGACTACAGCACTTTCAAACATGTTATTCTTTTTACCAACAGTAGGCCCTTTTAATGCTGACGGTACTTACAAAGAAAATTATCTGAGAACAGGTAGCGGAACCCGTAACCCGCTTTCTGTAGTTGACAATAATTTAGTGAAGATTAAGAATGAAAAAACACTGATTAATGGTATTGCACAGGTGAACATCCTGGATGGATTAAAATTTACTGCAAGTTTGTCCACACAAAAAGATCAGAGTAACAATAATACCTACTTAAACAGCCAATCCGGATTAGCCAGAAATGCAAACGGAGTAGCGATCAGATCTGAAGTGTTAAATACCACCAAAATTGCGGAGGGATATTTTAACTATGATAAAACGTTTGGTAAACACAGCATAAAATTACTGGCAGGTTATTCATTTCAGGAAGATAAAACCAATGATGGTTTTGGGTTACAAACGCAAGGTTTTTCAAATGATCAGTTGGGTGCAAATAACCCGGCGTTGTCCAATCCTACGGGACTTAGTCAGCTGATATTAGATCAGACACTAGTTGGTTCTACTCTTAGATTAATCTCTTTCTACGGAAGGGCACAGTACAATTTTAACGAAAAATACCTTTTAAACGCTTCCTTAAGAAGAGATGGATCTTCTGCTTTCGGAATAAACAGCCGATGGGGATACTTTCCTGCAGTATCTGCCGGTTGGAGAATTATCTCTGAAGATTTCATGAAAAGTGTGCCAGTGGTAAGTGATCTGAAATTAAGAGCAGGCTGGGGTAAATCAGGAAACAGTCTTGGTTTTAACGCCTTTTCTTCTTTACTGGTTTATGGTGCCGGCAGCAAGTTTTATAACAATGGTTTGATCAGTAACGCGATCGGACCGGTAAGGAATGAGAATCTGAACCTGAAATGGGAAAGTACCGCAACCAGCAATATTGGTGTAGATTTCGGATTGTTTAAAAACAGGATCACGGGATCAGTAGATTATTATATCAAGAAAACATCTGATCTGATTTATGACCAGTATGCGGTTTCTACTACACAGTTCCCTACAAACACCATTACTGCAAACGTTGGAAAGATCAAAAACTCAGGTATAGAAATAACCCTGAGCGCAGTAGCCGTTAAAACCCCAACTTTCAGCTGGACAACCTCACCCAATATCTCCCATAATAAAAACGTTGTAGAGGCGCTGTCTGATGCAATATATAAAATTGACTATATCCAGACTGCCCAATTGGGTGGTAAAGGACAGTCGGGAAATTACAGCCAGATCATCCAGCCAGGAGAAGCATTAGGTACTTTCAAACTTTGGAACTATGCAGGTAAAAATGCCGCAGGCGTTAGTACTTATATCAATGCTGCCGGACAAACCATTGCCAGTCAGCCTTTAACAACTGACATGAAAATTGCCGGTAATGCACAACCTAAATATATCTATGGATGGAACAACAGTTTCAGCTATAAAAAATGGGATTTAAATTTCCTTGTTCGCGGAGTGTTGGGTAATAAGATCCTGAACGCAACAGCAGCAGGACTGAATACACCAGCAGATGCTAAACTGCAAAATATTCCAAGGTCCAGCTTAACCGAATCCTTCGCTGACGTAAATGCTTACCTGATCTCAGACAGATATCTGGAAAGCGGTTCTTACTTACGTCTGGACAATGCTACTTTAGGTTATACCATTAAACCTAAATCACCAACCATTAAAGCTATCCGTCTTTATTTCTCTGCAAATAACGTATTCGTAATCACGAAATATTCAGGAATTGATCCGGAGATTGATATGGGTGGAGCAACGCCAGGTATTGACAACAACAACTTTTACCCAAAAACACGTACGCTGAGTTTCGGTGTTAACGCATCATTTTAACTATTTAGCCTTATACAGATAAACCTGCATAAGATGGCATATCACAGAATTGAGACTCATCTTATGCAAGCTTCATCAATTGAAAACAAATACTTACCAGATGAAAAAAATATATTTATTATCCGCAGCATGTGCTGCAATGCTTTTCGCTGCATCCTGCACTAAACTGGATGTGAAAGTGGAATCGCAATATGTAAAAGACAATTTTCCTATAACTTCTGCAGATTTTGCAGCATTTTATGGTACCATGTATTCTAACCTTTCTTCATCATTTGGAGTTCCTTACTGGAGAATGCAGGAATTATCTACCGACGAAGCTATTCTGCCTGCAAGGGACGGTAACTTTGATGATGGCGGACAGTACAGGCAATTGCATTACCATACCTGGACATTTGATCATGCCAATGTGAAAACCGTATGGGAATGGGGATTCGGTGGAATTAATACTTGTAACCGTCTAATTGGAGCAACAGCTGTAGCGCCTTCTTCTGATGCGATTAAGCTTTCAGGAACTACAGAGGTGAAAACGATGCGTGCATTGTATTACTTCATGATGATGGATATTTATGGTAACATACCTATTATAGAAAATTTCCCTGTTCCTGCAGATGCCTTGCCGGCCACGGTAAGCAGAGATAAGGTTTTCGAATTTATTGAGAAAGAATTACTTGCAGCAATTCCAAATCTGCCACAAAAAACCAGTTCCAATAATACATTATATTATGGAAAACCAACACGCGGTCTGGCTTTCGCATTATTGTCTAAAATGTACCTTAACGCTGAGGTGTATACCGGAAAATCAAGATATCCGGAGGCTGTAGCCATGGCTGACAGTGTATTGAAAAACACTGCTTATGCATTGGATGCTAAATATTCTGATATTTTTGACGTCAATAACGGTCCTCAGATCTCTGAGACCATCTTTGCAATTCCTTATGACCAGCAAATTCCGGGTAACCAGATCACCAGGTTTGGATTTTATCCTGCGCTGGCCCCTGCATACGGTATCCCGGGTGTTGGTTTTAGTATCTCTATGAGTACTACTCCCGAATTTTATGACAGGTTTAATTTAGCCAATGATGTCCGTACTTCTTCCTGGCTGATTGGTAAACAATACGCTCCTGATGCAAACAGGAAACCAGACTTAACAAAACCGGTATATAATGCAGGAACAACTACACAGATTGAGCTGACAAGAGATCTGATCCTGAAACCAGGTAAACCAATGGACGTGGGTAATACCGTGGCCGACCAGGCTAAAGGTATCCGGTCTGTAAAATACTGGCCTGATGTAAACGCTATCCAGGCAACCCGCCTGAATGGTAATGACATGCCATTTTTACGTCTTGCGGATGTAATGCTGATGAAAGCTGAAGCAATCCTGCGTGGTGCTACTGCAACTACAGTAAATGGTGAGTTGCAAACTTCTCTGGTTCTTGTAAACAAAGTCCGCGCAAGAGCAGGAGCCGCTCTGGCAACTACTGTTACCCTGCAAAGTATCCTGGATGAAAGAGCGAGAGAGCTTTCGTGGGAAGCATGGAGAAGAAATGACCTGATCCGTTACGGACAATTCGAAACAGAATATCCTTTACAAAATGATGTGCTGAGCATGGATAAAAACATAACAAAAAGAATTTATCCTGTTCCAACCTCAGAATTGAGACTAAACACCAACCTGAAACAAAATCCGGGTTATTAATATCTTAACTTTAACAGCCGGTACTGGGCCGGCTGTTTCTATTTTAAACAAATCTTATGCTAAAAACCCTATCCTGCGCAAGTCTGTTCTTTGCGCTTTCTGCATTTACACCAGGTGATGGTGATAATCTTCCTATCAACAAGATACAGGTGATCGGTTCACATAACAGCTACAAAAAAGCAATTGACCCTCATTTGTTTAAAGCTTTCAGTAAAGATGATTCGGTTTCTGCAAGCAGAATCGACTATGAACATATCCCCGTTACTGAACAGCTGGACAAAGGGCTGAGAAACCTGGAGATTGACGTATATGCTGATTCAAAAGGAGGAAAGTATGCACATCCGAGGGGGCTCGATTGGGCGGCAGATCAGGCACCTTATGACGTAAACCATGAAATGAATGCGCCCGGATTTAAGGTGTTCCATATCCAGGACCTGGATTTCCGCAGTGATTTCCTCACTTTCAAAGGCGGACTGGAGAAATTAAGAAAATGGTCTGAAGCCAATCCTGACCATACACCAGTATTTATCACACTGGAAGCAAAAGACGATGCGAAAGGTGAGGGTTTCAGTGCTCCCGAGAAATTTACTGCTGACACGTTTGACCAGCTGGACGAAGTAATTTTAAATACCCTTGGTAAGGGAAAAGTAATTACACCAGACCAGGTCCGCGGTAAATACAAAACGCTCGAAGATGCAGTTTTACATGACAACTGGCCTGCGCTGAAAGCTGCCCGGGGTAAGTTCATCTTTATCTTCGATCAGAGAGGCGATAAGATGGAACTGTACATCAAAGGCCATCCCTCATTAAAAGGAAGAACACTTTTTGCAAATGCCGCTGCCGGAAGACCGGAAGCAGCAATGATGATCATTAACGACGCCAGGAGTCCTGAGATCCCGGAATTAGTTAAAAAAGGATATATCATCCGTACCCGTGCAGATGCTGACACCCAGGAAGCCAGAAGGAACGACCGTTCTGCGTTTGATGCAGCCTGTGCATCTGGTGCCCAGATCATCACTACCGACTATTACCAGAAAAGTACCCATTTTAAATCTGACTATGAAGTGAGCTTTAAAGACGGAACATATTATAGATTAAATCCCCTATTTAAGAATTGATAGCAGAAATTCCAATAAGCAGCGATGTCTGCAGCAGGCATTGCTGCTTATTGAAATTTCCGCTGGTCGTTCACTTCCAGCCAATGCCCGTCCGGATCCTGGAAGTAGATCTGTTTCACGCCATCAACCCTAATGGTCGGCGCTTTAGCTGTGCCCTCCCAGTTGATATAACTGATCTTCTGTTCGTCCAGCTTAGCCATAAAATCTGTAATGGAGGAAACGCTGAAGCAAAGATGCTCGTTCTTATCATGCGGAATATTGGTCTTTGCACCCTGGATCAGATGCATTTGCCCGGCAGCCCCCAGAGAAAACCAAACATGTCTGCCGTCCTTAAACGGTTCCTCTATTTTTTGCAGGTTTAAAAGTTTCTCATAAAAATAGGAGCTCTTTTCAAGGTCAGACACGTACACAGCAATATGATTGAGTGTGGCACTTTCCGTTTTTGAAGCCGTTTGTGCAATAGACTTGTTCATAGACATAAAAATTACAGCGAATGTAACTAAGGCAGCCAGTTGTTTCATAGTGTAATTTATAGAAATTTTCGCGCAAACCAATGTAAAAAAATATTGTTATCTACCCAATAACGATCAGGAATGCTGATTCCGTAAAGACAATAACGATAACTATGGAAAATAACAAAGAATATCCGAAAGATGAGGAATTGAAAGGACATCATGATCAGTCTGGTGCTGAAGAAGGTGAAAAAGACGAAGAAGAGGTAGAATTTGAAAATCCGAGTATAGATCCGGGTTTTGATACAACCTATGAATCTCCTGAAGAAACAGAGTTTCCTGAAAAAAAAGAAGAAAAACCTACCGAGGATAATGCCAAAGGAAATGACGCCTTGAATTATGATAATGACAGGGAGAATGGTGCTTATAACCCTAAAAATATCTAGCTATTGTTCTTTCTGCTGGTGAAAGGCCATTTTAAAGAGTTTTGAAAAAATCAGATGATTTCCTGATGAATTGATTATAACGGTATGGAAAAGATACGGACGGAGCTTAAGATTGCAGAAGAGAGGTATAAGGTTCTATTCGATAATATTCCCGGGGCAACGGCCATTTACAGAGGTGCTGATATGGAAATTTTTATGGCTAATGAAGCCATGATCGGTTTTTGGGCAAAGGACGCTTCTGTAATTGGTAAAACATTGGCTGAAGCAGTGCCCGAACTGGAGGGGCAGCCTTTTATAGACCTGCTGAAAAATGTTTTTTATAGCGGCGAAACCTATTCTGCCAAAGAGGCCGCAGCCAAAATCTTTGTCAACGGAGAATTGCGGACATTTTACTACGATTTTACCTACCGTGCCCTAAAGGACCTTGATGGGAATATTGAAGGGGTAATCCATTCAGCTACAGATGTGACCGAACTCGCGCTTGCCAAACAGCGTTTGGGAGAAGCTGATGACAGGTTGAATTTCTCTCTGCAGTCGGCCAGTATAGGAACCTGGAATTTTGATCTGCAGAATAGCTACATGGTTTTAGACGGATTGGGCAAAAAATTTTTTGGTGTGGAGGAAGAAGAAACGCCGGTATTTGAGTATACCCTGAGAAACGTCCATCCGGATGATCTGAGGGAGGTTTACAATGCCTTTCTGAATACGTTGCTGAGCGAAAGTGAAAGCTCCTGTGATATCCGCTTTCGTGTGGTTTGTCCGGATGAAAATGCCAGATGGCTGCACTGCACGGGCAAATCTTTGTATCATCCCGTTAAAACGGTTCAGCAGTTTGCCGGTATCGTAAGGGATATCACCAAAGAGATCGCCGGGATAGAAGAACAGCAAAAGCTGCAGCATCAGAAAGATAATTTTTTGAGTATCGCCAGTCATGAGCTAAAAACACCCGTTACCAGTATCAAAGCCTATGCGCAATTACTGGAAAGGATGTTTAAGAAGGAAGGCGACACACAAAAAGCAGATATGCTGGCGCGGCTTACCGGGCAGGTAAACAGGCTCACCATTTTGCTTGAAGACCTGCTGGACGTGAGTAAGATCAGTAATGACAAGCTGAGTTTTAAACGCGATTACCATTCCTTTAACGACATCGTGACCGATAACATCAGGGATGCCGATTGCCAGGAAAGCGGGCACCACCTTGAAATGCACCTGAGCTTTATGGGCAATATCTATTGTGACCGCATGCGGATCAGCCAGGTGATCAGCAACCTGATCTCGAATGCGGTCAAATATTCGCCTGAACGGGATAACATCCTGATCACCACAGCCCAGCGGGGCACAGATGTAGTGTTTAGTGTGCAGGATTTTGGAATAGGGATCAGCAAAGAGAACATAGGCCGGGTTTTTGACCAGTTTTATCGCGTAAGCACAGCCGAATCATATTCCTACCAGGGTATGGGATTGGGATTGTTCATCTCTGCAGAGATCATCAGGCAGGAAGGTGGAAGAATATGGGCTGAAAGTGAAGAGAATGCCGGATCTACATTTTGTTTCTCCTTACCACTGGTTAACAATATCAGATAATATTAATATATTTCCGGCGTATTATAACCTGTTGAAAGAAGACGGAAATGTGTAAAAAATATAGCGTATTATTATGGGCAGCGGCGGTCATCCTTGCCTCCTGCCGGAATAAAGAAGTAAAAACACAAGCTGCAGGTGCCGCGGCTGACAGTACAGCTGTTCCCGCAGCAAAAGTACTAAGCTATAAGGTAGCAGGTACATTGCCTCATGATACGGCCGCATATACCGAGGGTTTTGAACTCAGCGGTGACAAGCTCTATGAGGGAACAGGAACCCTGGAAAACTCATTCGTTTCGGTTGCAGACCCAGCCACCGGGCAGGTTCAAAAGAAATTCCCCATCAAAGATAAAGCCATTTACGGAGAGGGGATATCCATCCTGAATAGCCAGCTTTTTCAGCTGACCTACCAGAACCACATTGCCTATGTATACAATTTAAACGACCTGGGTAAAATCATCGGCACGTTTAAATGGCCCTATGAAGGATGGGGAATGACAAATGACGGCAAAAACCTCTATGTCAGTGTAGGCAGTTCCATCCTCTATAAACTTGACCCCAAATCCTTTGCCGTAGTGGGGCAGATCCAGGTGACTGATGATCTGGGCACTGTTGACAATCTCAATGAGCTTGAATATGTAAACGGTTTCATCTACGTGAACAAATGGCAAACCACAAAAATTCTGAAGATAGATCCTGCAACGGGCCATGTAGTAGGTACCATTGACTGTTTCGGGCTGCTTTCCCAGTATGCCCCGGGTTATACGCCAAAATCAGAAGACAGTGTGCTAAATGGGATTGCCTGGGATAAGACCAACCAGTTATTATATGTGACAGGGAAAAACTGGCCGCTGATCTTTAAGCTAAAGCTAGGTTAAGATCAGGCAGCCAGTTGTCCGGGATTATGTATCAATTAGTTGCAGTTATTTTGCAGCAGCTGCCTGATAAACTCTTACATAGTCCACAAGCATATTTGCAGGTAGCTTGGTTTCATCAATTGTTGATCCGGGGAAATCGCCGCCTACAGCCATATCCAGGATGATAAAGAATGGCTTATGAAATTCATCTGTGCCGTTAATATTATCTTTAATATTTGCGGTATTGAACAGGTTACCGTCAAGATACCATCTGATGCTTGCACTATCCCATTCTATGGCAAATACATGGTAATCTCCTCCGGTTGCTGTTGTCTGGTTACCATACTGGGCATGCCCGTTATTGTCCCAGTGTATGGTTCCGTAAAAGGTATTGTTGGCATTTACATGCTCCATAATGTCAATTTCTCCGCATTTAGGCCATCCTACGGTACTGAAATTTTGTCCGAGCGCCCAGAAAGCCGGCCATAGGCCCTGTCCCAGAGGACCTTTTATACGTGCTTCTAATCTGCCGTACAGAATGCTGAATTTGCCACTGGTATTTAATCTTGACGAAGTATAGGACATCCCGCCCACACTTTGTTTTTTAGCAGTAATAACCAGGTTGCCATTACTCACAGTTGTATTTGAAGCCTGGTAGAATTGTTTTTCATTGTTTTGTCCTTTTCCGGATTCAAAGGTCCACTTGGTCAGATTTACCGCACTACCATTAAATTCATCCGACCAGACTAAGGGGCCTACGAAGCCTGATGCTGTTTTAATGGTTTCATTCAGCTTTGGAATATTATCTGTTTCTGTGTTTTTTTTCTGAGAACCCGCGTCATTTTTGGTACAGGAAACCAGTGCCGCTGCAATTATTATTAATGGTAGGGCAAATGTGGAAATTTTGTTCATAGGTAAATTGTTATTATTTGGTTAATACTTGGTTAGTATAAAAATATAGAAATTATTTTATCAATTTAAAGTGGTCACATGAATACCCCCACATTTGGGGACGGCCGGGCGAAAAATGCGTTACACCAGTTTCATAGACAAGACAGGAAAAGGTTTCCCTATGGCATCAGTAGCAGACCGCTCCGTTACCACAAAACCAAGGTGTCTGTAGAAATCATATGCCTGCGTATTCTGTTCATTCACATCCACTTCCCTGATATGGAAATGCTGATAAACAAAATTAACCAGTGCAAGGCCTATCCCCATGGCCCTGCTGGCAGGTGAAACGAATAAGAGGCGGATGGCTTTGTCGCCCACCCCGATAAAGCCGAGCAGGTTATCGCCCTTTTTTATACCGAACAACCGGAGTGTCCCCAGGTAAGTTCCACTGATCATTGATTTATAGGCTTGTATGTCGGCCTCATTCAGGAAATGATGGGTTGCCCTTACTGAAGATTCCCATACGTTTAGGATTTCGGGGTGGTGTCGGGTACTCAGTTTATCTATTGTATAGTTCTTGAACATCGGCTAAAATCTGGTAACTTTAGAGTATATTCAATTGCTATGCCTAACCAAATAGAAAGCCCCGGATATAATAGCAGAAGTTTGTTCTTCCTGTATATTAAAGCTGCTATATTACTTATACTGCTCTGTTTCACAGGAATGGCCGGCGCGCAAACACATAAGATAAATTTTGTGCACCACACTGTTGAAAACGGGCTTTCACAGAGCAGTGTACTTTCTATTGCACAGGACGGCCTGGAGTTCATTTGCTGCATACAAAAATATTAGCAAGAGGTTAACCATCCAGTCTTTCGATGTGAGGACGCTACAGATCCTGCACAAGACCGAAGCTAAGATCAAACTTTCACTGCTGACTTTTGGCAATATGGATTTAAGCTCGAAACTCAGCAAACAGGGGCTTGACTCTGCAGGGCGGAGAAAAGTGAAACAGGCAATACTGGCTTATGGGAAAGGTGGTGTAGTGGAAGGCCTGAAGAAATTAGTTTTACTCCTGATATCTATAGCCCCTATTTTATCTCTGTTGTCAAGGAAATGGTGGGCAGGTTCATGCAATGAAAATGCTGATCTTACCCTGGACGGTTGGTGAGGTAAAAGATATGGTTGCCCTCGGAGAACTGGGGGTGGACGGTATCATCACCAAATATCCTGTAGCATGGTGGCTGGGCATGAAGACGCGAGGATGCAGGCTAGACGATGTTTTATACGTTCTATAACAATATCCCTGAAATTGCCTGAGCCGGTTTCGTGTTTGTTGATATAATTATTTATTTTAGGGGTATTAGAATCGATTTATAAATATTACACCCCTCTGCGTATGCCTTTAACGGGCATCCGCCTCCTGTCTGGCCGCTCTGGTTGGGCAAAGTAATCCTTACGTGTATTATTTATAGAACATCATGAACCTTATTGATTCAGAAATATCCAATTTTTATACCCGCAGTTCCGAAGAATCCAGGCTTACGCTTGGTCTCGGCCCGCTGGAATTTGAAAGAAATAAAGACCTTATATCCCGTTACCTGCCCGACCGGAAAGGTCTGATTGCAGACATTGGCGGGGGGCCGGGCCATTATGCACAATGGCTTGCTGCGCTTGGGCACAACATACTGCTGGTAGATCCTGTTCCCAAACACATTCAGCAGGCCGAAAGGCGGTCGAAAAGATCAAAATATGGTTTCCGGGCTGTTCTTGGCGAAGCCCGTGCGCTGCCGATGGAGAATAATTCAGCTGATGTGGTGATCCTGCACGGACCGCTGTACCACCTTCAGGATCTGGAAGAGCGTTTGGCCGTGCTCAAAGAGGCACGGCGCATCCTGAAAATCGGGGGAGTAGTACTTGGATTTGGCATTAATCATGCAGCGTCCACGCTAGCGGCGCTTCAAAATGGGTTGATTCATCATGATCAGGTATTTGCCATGTGTAAGCAGGAACTGCTAAGTGGAGAGCATTATCCCCCGGCAGACTTTCCGGGAATTCTTGCACAGGCTTTTTTTCATAGTCCTTCTGCACTGATCAGTGAATTCAAGGCTGCGGGTTTTAATCCAACGGCTGTTTTAGCTGTTGAGGGTATGGCCTGGATGGATCAGCAGTATTTTGAAAGCTGGTCATCTCCGGCAAAAAAAAGACGTTTACTGGAACTGCTTAAACTGACGGAGGCCAACCAGGAGTTGCTTTGTCTGAGCCCTCATATGATGCTGGCCGCAGAAGTGGATCATATGGCGCCTTGAGGAACACCATATCCTGATTTAACTTATTGATGCTTACAGCGGCGGCCGTATTTCCAGTTGATCAAATGGGCGGCCGCAATTGTAAAGCCTCCCAACGGGACAATGAGGGCTTCCAGGGATTCAAAGATAAAATGGCCCGCAGCGATCAGCAGGAACCCTGTGACCAGCACCAGGACCGGCAATACCTTCCTGTGTTTCGGATACGAAATTCTCAGCGAGTAAATACCAACTATCAGGGAAAGGCAGATCATGGAGATCTCCACTCCGGTGTTGGCCAGGAACTCCAGTCCCAGCAGGGGCAAGGCAGTGATCACCAAAGGCAATGCGGCACAGTGTATGGCACATGCAATAGAAGCAGCCATACCGAGGTGATCTAATCTTTCATGTTTTGGGAACGATTTCATGCCGCAAAGTTAAATGCAATTAGATTGCTTTTGTAGTCTGGGCAGAAATATTTGAGCAAAAAGTGGTTTTTATGACCAGGAAATTATTAATGTGATTCATGGCTTTTATTAAATACCCCCCTTAAAGGGGATATTTTGTGGCTGAAATATTATTTACTTTGCAACGTTCGGAATTATAAAATCCATGCTTAGTACTCAGTAAAAGGTATAGGGTTTTTAAATTCTTAAAAT
The DNA here is from genome assembly GCF_900107535.1 of Pedobacter hartonius. Lineage (GTDB taxonomy): Bacteria > Bacteroidota > Bacteroidia > Sphingobacteriales > Sphingobacteriaceae > Pedobacter > Pedobacter hartonius. The sequence continues at coordinate 221,248 of NZ_FNRA01000005.1, forward strand.
AGTTAACTTTTATTACGCTAAATAATTCTGCTGCTGTCGTATATACAACGGTCAGGTACGGGTTAATCAATTCATCCTGTGAAAAAACAGCTCAATTCATCAAACATATGAGATTATTTCTGATCTTCATTCTGTTGTGCAACACAGCTATGGCACAAGGGTTTAATCCCTATTTTACAAAGATAGGGACGGAGAAAGGACTGTCACATAAAAAGATAAACTGTATTATACAGGATAAGCGCGGGTTCATGTGGTTTGGTACCGAGGATGGCCTGAACCGGTATGATGGCAGATATTTCACCGTCTTCAGGAGCGAACCTAATGTTACTTCCTGCCTTTCAGGCAATATCGTTTCAGATATCTATGAGGACAAACAGGGGCTGCTCTGGATAGCAACTGCAGATGGCGGAATGACAAAATATGACTACCGTCAGCCTCCTTCAAAACAATTCAGACAATTTAAACACGACCGGAAAAATCCTGAAGGCATTCCCGAAAATGGCATCAACAAAATTACTGAAGATAATCAGGGAAATCTGTGGCTGGCTACCAGCGGCAGTTATGCAGTCCGCTTCAATAAAAAAACGGAGAAATTTGGCCCTGCACTGAATGAGAAAGATATGGGCACCAGAGGTATCCTCTCCTTTGAAAGCGACCGCAATGATATCCTCTGGGTGGGAAGGATAGGAGGTGGATTGCTGAAGATCAACACAAGGACTCTGGCCTATAAGGAGGATAGACGTTACCATAATTTATATGCCAACTTACCGCATAACACTGTTACTTCCATATTTAAGGACAAGACCAACGCTTTCTGGCTCGGCTCATGGGACAATAAAGTCTATCGTTACTCACCGGACAGGCTGGATATTGGTGTTAGTCCTGAGGAGGCCCCCGCAGGTGTCCCTGCCGATGAAATGGCTTCTTTTGCAGAAGACAATAGCAACAGGATATGGATGGCAGGTAAAAACACAGGGATTACTGTATATAACCGCCTTACACGACAGGTTTATCACTTCAGGCACAATCCGTATGTTGAGGGAACGCTGACAAATGACCATGCCAATGTGGTTTACATAGACCGGAGCGGGATCGTATGGGTGGGTACCGACAATGGTTTAAACAAATACAACCCGCTCTTCTCTCCCTTTGTTCAGTATCCACTGAAGAAGAGGGATGATAATAATGTGATCGTTTATGATTTTTATAAAGATGAACAACAGAAATTATGGATCGGAACGTCTGACGGGATCGTTACCAAAGAGAACAACAGCCAGGTATTAGATTACCGCAATGTTATGTATAAAGGCCAGAAACTGGCGGTTACCAAATTTTTTATTGACCAGGATAAGACTTTTTATATCGGGACGGATTATACACTTTTCAAGTATGATCCTGCAACAAATACCGTTATCCCGCTTCCCCATACGGATGAGGATCCGGTGATGAAGAAACTGTTCAGTTCAAGGATTGTTTCTATCGTCCGGGATACCATCAATAATCATCCCGTATTGCTTGTTTCGCCCTACGGGCATTATCTGGCCTATTATGACCTCAGGGAAAGCAAGTGGGTATCAAGGACAGATTCAGTTCAGCAGATCCTGAAAAGGTACGATATCAAGGACAACCTGATACGCAAATTCTATGCTGACCGTAATGGCAACATCCTGATCGCTACAAATAAGTTTGGTCTTGGCGATTGGCAGCGGGGAGGTATCTCTCCCATAAAATATTATTCCAGCGGTATTATGGATAAAAATTCGATCAGCAGCGATAATATATTTGATATCTATCAGAACAGAGAAGGGAATTTTTGGATAAGTACTTATGGCGGAGGACTCAACTACTTTGATAAAGGCACGGATAAGTTTACACACATCAGGTCTTCCAGTAATCTTACCGAGGGGATAGCGTCAGATGATGAAGACGATTTATGGATGCTATGCAATGGACATGTAAATAAATACGAGATAAAATCAAAACTCTATTCAAGTTATGAACTGCCCTTTCTCCAGAGTTCTGAAGGCTTGATGGGGTATATTTATAAGGACAATGAAAATAACCTGTATGCTGCTGGCGTGAATTATTACATCACATTTAACCCCGGAAAGATTGCCAAGATACCGCCGAACCCTGAAGTTTTCCTTACAGATTTTAAAATCTTTAATAAATCTTTCAGTCACTGGCTGGATCATAAAACCATTGTACTGAACTATTTCCAGAATTTTTTTTCCATAGAATTTTCTGCTCCTGAATATACGGGGGACAATGTATCTTATTCCTATATGCTTGAAGGTGTTGACAAGTCCTGGATCCAGGCCGGAAAGCACAATTCCGCAAACTACACCAATCTGGCCGGGGGAAAATATCGTTTTAAGGTGAAGGCTACCAACTGGAATGACACTGAGGTGTCAAATTATAAATCTATTATTATCATTATTACACCTCCTTTCTGGCTGCGCTGGTGGTTTTCTTCGATAATTGTTATCATTATTTCTACCATTGCTTATTTCTTTTACCGCTACAGGGTGAATACTTTACTGGAACAGCAGGCCATCAGAAACGGCATTGCGCAGGATTTGCACGATCAGATCGGTTCTACGCTGAGCAGTATTTCTGTCTATAGCGAAGTAGCCAAAATCTATCAGGGGCAGGATAAAGCAACTCAGCTGAACAACATCCTGGAAACGATCAGTCATACGGCCAATGAGATGATTAACGATATGGCTGATATTGTATGGGCAATCAACCCTAAAAATGATAATCTGAACAGTATCATGGTTAGAATTGAAAACTTTGCCAGACCCTTGTGTAAGGTTAAAAATATCAATTTTACCTTCAGGCATGTGGCGAAAAGCCAGGCCAATATTGCTGCAACCTGGATCCGTAAAAACCTCTATCTGATTCTGAAAGAGACGATCAACAACGCTATCAAACATGCAGATTGTGCAAATCTGGATGTGGAAGTGAGGGTGGTGGACGATATGTTGTATGCCCGGATAAAAGACGATGGCATCGGCTTTGTCTCCAATGCGGATTTCAGCTATGATGCAACGGGCTCGCTGGGAGGAAATGGAATGACCAATATCAGGTTGCGTGCTGAGGAATTAAAAGCGAAGCTGGTTATTGATAGCAACCCCGGCTCTGGAACAGTAATTCAGCTATCTGTAAGGATAAAATAAATTTTTCAATCTGTAGTATAATAAAATGACAAGATTATGAGCACTCGAATAGCCATTTTTGATGACAATAAAAACATCCGCAACAGTATCATTTTGCTGCTGAGAACAGATCCGGCCTTTGAGGTGGTGGGCAGTTATGGCAGTGCGCAAAACTGCGTGGAGAAAGTTCTGCTCTCTAAACCGGACGTGATCCTGATGGACATTGAAATGCCGGGAATAAATGAAATTGATACGGTAAGACAATTGAAAAAGGAAGTACCACACATCAAGGTTCTGATACAAACAGTATTTGAGGATGAAGAGCGGATACTGGAATTGATACGGGCAGGAGCTGCCGGATATATCCTGAAAAGTGGCCTGAACCAAAGCCTGCGCAATACTATTCTCGGGCTAAACGCAACAGGCCATCCATAATTTATGGATGGCCTGTTGATAATAATACGATTTATTACTTGGTCTTATTGACAATCTTGCCAAGTCCCAGTGGAGTAGCACTTGCTATAGTACGTTGTCCCTGGGCCCATAGGGTGGTGAATTCACCATCCTGAACAGCTGCATTCGGAAGCGCTACCAATACGTTATCTGTACCGGTTTGTCTGAGTTCAAAATTAGCTGTTGCTGTTGGATCAACTTCAACAAAAGGGGAAGCAGTTTTAAATGCTATTCCTGTAGCTGAAGGCACTGCCTTTCCATTCAGAAATAAATCCACACTGCCTGCGTCAGGACTCAGGTTAACAAGACGAACCTTGGCCTTTCCGGCAGCAGGAGCCGTAAAATCATCAGCAATCAGCAGTGTGCTGACAGCCGATGTTGCTGTTTGCGGAACAATGTACACTGAAGAGTTTGTTTTTGGGGCTACACTCAGTGTGCTTGCAAGTATCTCTTTATTTGCGGATTGATCTGTTACCGTTAGTGTTACTTCTGATTTTACTGCGCCGACTGCAGTATAATCGGTGGAGTTCTTGAATGCCAATGCTTTTGGGCCTACCTGGGTACCATTCAGCTTTACTACAAGGTCAGGAGAATCGTATACACCGTTGATCACTTTAACGTTAGTCTGCTGATCCGGGGTAGTTGGATTGTCATCATCATCGCTGCATGAACTAAAAAAAAGAACAGCAGATAAAGCAGCGATACCTGCCAGATTAAAGATAGAAAATTTGTTTTTTAAGATTTTCATAAGCTTGATTGATTTAGATTTTAAAATGTGGACATAAAACATCTGGTGGTGCTGCGATCAGCACCACTATTTTATATTGTTTACACAAAGAAGATATTTTTGACCGGCACTTAAAATCCCCAAAAAAAGGGATTTTCATCCTAAAATTGGCTTTTCTTAAAAACTTTTAATTTCCGTAAGGCTGAAAAAGGCTTTTATATACCCGCAGAGATTACTGCGGCAAAACCTCCATTGCGTACCATTTTGATCTCGAACTTGTCAGCCGCGGTTACCTTCACGGTTTTCTTCCTGTAGTCCATTGCCTGGCGTCCGGCGTTGATGCCGTCTTCAAAATATGTCATGGTATAAGATTTTCCTTTTTCCAGGAAGCCGAAGCTAATCTGAACGATTCTTTCGGTCTCCTTTCCATTGGTAATTCCGCCGATGAACCATTTGTCTTTTTTCCTTTTGGCTACTATTGCAACTTCACCTGCCCGGGCTTCCAAAGCTTTCGTTTCATCCCAGGTAGTGGGTACACTGGTGATGAACTCCGTACAATCCGGATTGCGGTAATAAAGCGTCGGGTTATCGGCCAGCATTTGAATTCCGCTTTCAAATACAACAAATAGTGCCAGCTGATAGGCGCGGGTACCAACACTTGCCGCATTGGGCCTTTCTGCGCTATACACTTCAGGCTGCATGCTGATCATGGCTCCCGGAGTATAGTCCATAGGGCCAACGGCATTACGCATAAAAGGCAGGAACAGGCTGTTGTCGGGTTGGGTTCCGCCCATCTGCTCCATTCCCCTGACGCCTTCATAGGAAATCACATTCGGGTATTTGTATTCGAGGCCTGATGGTTTAAATGCACCGTGAAAATCAACCAGCAACTGGTGTTTTGCTGCTTCTTTGGCAATGTCTTCGTAATAATTTACCATCCACTGATCGCTGCGGTCCATAAAGTCAATCTTAAGCCCTTTTACTCCCCATTCCTGGAAGGTTTTAAACAGGTCCATATGCTGATGTACAGTTAACCAGGTGAGCCATAATACCACACCAACTCCTTTTTCTTTTCCATAGCGGATCAGTTCATGTACGTCAACCTTTGGGTTTGGGGTATAAGGATCGCGGGTGGTCTTTGCCCAGCCTTCATCCATGATGATATATTTGATACCGAATCTGGCGGCGAAGTCAATATAATACTTGTATGTTTCCAGGTTGTAACCTGCAACAAAGTTCACATCCGGCCCATAGGGGGCAGCATCGTTCCACCATTCCCAGCTTGCCTGTCCGGGTTTAATCCAGGACGAATCTTTAATCAGGCTTTGCGAGGCCAGCTTCAGGGTCATTGTATTCTCGATCAGCTGTTTGTCATCGTGGGTGATCACGAAATATCTCCATGGAAAGCTGCGCGTACCATTGGTTTTGGCAATATAGTCGGCCTCTTTGGTGATCTTTAAGCTGCGGTCTCCGTCGTCACCAAATTCCAGAGGGGTTTTTGGGAAAACAGCATGCATCCCATTTTGGCCTGTTCCGCGGAGAAACAGTCCGGGATAATCTGACAGGTCTGACTCGCTGACCAGTATTTTGTATTGTTTCCGCGTATCGATGAGCAAGGGGAGGGTAGACATTTTATCTTCCGGTTTCCAGCCTGCAGAACTCACCGCAGTATATTTTTCCTCATAGGCTGTTTTAAAACTGCCCGGCTGCTGCACGCGGAGTAAATAATCTGAAGGGAAATTAAGTGCAAGATCTTCATTCAACACTTCAATTTCGCCCTTTTTTGTAGTGATGAAACGGTAGGCTACACCATCATCAAACGCACGGAACTCAATAGCGTAATTCCCTTTAAACGTAAGGAGCAGTGAATTGTAATTGTTTCTTACTGTAGAAAACTTCAGTGAAACATAGGGCCTGATCAGCTCATCGCCTGTGCGTCTTTTGGCGCTGATCAGTTTCGGGTTTTGTGCCAGTATCCCGTTCCGCAGCTTTAAGGCGATGTAATTATTGGCAAGCAGGGTTTCATGCCCGGCAGCAACCGTATAATAGAATTTGTCCGTTAATTTGAATGAAATGCTGATCTGGCCGTTTGGAGACTTTAGTGCTAACTTTTCAGCTTTTGCATGCCTGGTTACATTTTCTGTATTGCGCAGTTTTGCTTTGGTCTCTGCCTTTACCGTAGTGGAAAAACAAATTGTCAGTATGATTAACAGTTTCTTCATCAGTTTATTTTTGGTCATTTGAATCAAAAATACTATAAATTGGCAATAGGTTCCGGTATGTATTTTACTTGTTGCAGGATATTGGCCTGTTGAAATTCAGAATTAATACAGTATTTCATTCTTTATTTGTATCATCAAAAAAAAATTAGGCGCTGCCTGCCGGACGGTGGATCATAGAAACAGATAAGGATGAAAATATTAATCATTGAGGATGAAGCAGAACTTTCAGATAGTATCAGTAAATACCTGACTACTGAACAATTCACCTGCGAGGCAGCGTATGAATATCATAGTGCGATTGAAAAAATCCATATGAACGAATATTCCTGCATTATCCTGGATATCACGCTGCCAAATGGAAGTGGCCTTGATATTTTAACTGAATTAAAGAAGATGGATAAGGCAGACGGGGTGCTGATCGTCAGCGCAAAGAATTCCATGGATGATAAAATTATCGGGTTAAATACCGGTGCTGATGATTACCTGGCCAAGCCTTTCCATCTGCCGGAACTGGGCGCCCGTGTTTCTGCCATCATCCGCCGTAAATCATTTGGAGGTCGTAACCAGATTAAAATTGGTGACCTTGTTCTTGATATTTTGGATAAATCACTAAAACACCGCCAGGATGTAGTTCCGCTTACGCGCAAAGAATATGAATTGCTCTTGTACCTGATCAGTAACAAAAACAGGGTGGTTACCAAGGAAGCGATCGTTGAGCATCTCTGGGGCGAAGAGGTTGATATGGCTGATAATTATGATTTTATTTATTCCCATATCAAGAATCTGAGAAAAAAGATGATGAATGCCGGTGCTCCTGACTATATTAAAGTGGTTTATGGCATGGGTTATAAATTTATGATACCATCAGAGTAATGGGAGTGAAATTATTTACGAAATATAACCGCATTAGCATGGGCGCAATGGCAGTCCTGTTTTTGATAGTGGGTGTGGTTTATGATGTGTTGTTGAGCCAAGTGCTTGTCCATGAGGTAGACGAAGCGCTGGGCAAATACGAAAATCAGGTACATAAATACGTAAGTAAAAATGATTCGCTACCTATATTTAAGAATTTTGAGGAAGTACAGGTAGAATACCGGTTGACAGACCGTTACCGTGAAAAAAAAATCAGACAGGCATTTATTTACAACCGTGACGACCGTAAATCTGAAACTTTTCGCCTGATTGTATTTTCACAGCGGGTGAATGGTGTCTGGTATGAAATAACGGTGGCAAAACCCCTGGAAGGCACCAAACTGCTGACCAGAACTTTAGTGTACAGCACATTGGTGATCCTTTTATTAATGATCAGTATTTCTGTTTTGCTGAACCGCTCAATTCTGAAAAAATTATGGCAGCCTTTTTACAAGTCGATGAATGAAATGAAGGGGTTTAAACTGGGCAGCCAGCAGGAGCCTGTATTGCCTGAAACTGATATTGAAGAGTTTTCCATGATGAACGCTATTCTTTCCGGCACGATCAGCGGGGCGAAAAATGATTACCGGATATTGAAAGAATTTACGGAGAATGCTTCACATGAAATCCAGACTCCGCTGGCTATCATCCGCTCCAAGCTGGACCTGGTCATTCAGGATGAAGGTTTGTCAGAAGGGCAAAGTGATAGCCTGAAAAGTGCTTTCGCAGCAGTTAGCCGGCTATCAAGGCTTAACCAGTCGTTGCTCCTGCTTGCAAAAATAGAAAACCAGCAATTTACTTATGTTGAACAGATCAATCTGAAAGACAAACTTGATGAAAAACTGCAGCAGTTCAACGAATTTTGGGATGGTAACCACATTACGGTGATCACCGATCTTCAGGACGCCGGCATTACGGCCAATCCTGAACTGATCGATATTTTATTAAATAACCTTTTGAGCAATTCCGGCAGGCATAATGCTGAAAATGGAAAGATATTGATTACGCTGATACCGGGAAAACTTGAAATTGCAAATACCGCAAAACAGCACAGCCTGGATACAAAAAGACTATTTGACCGTTTTTATAAAGAATCGCAATACAGTAAATCTAACGGGCTTGGCCTGTCCATCGTTAAACAAATCTGTGAACATTCCGGATTAAACATAAGGTACGCCTTCGCAGATCAAAAGCACGTATTTACATTTGAATGGGCTGTTTAAAGCGACGGGTTTACCAGCCATAACTGGCCTCTACAGAAACTCTACAGATTTATATGGTTTTTTTGCCTGCAGACGACCTACATAATGAGATACTTATTTACCTGCCTGTTCATTACCTGTTTTTATTTCGGGGCTATGGCCCAAAAGCAAACCCTTACCGGAACTATATTTTTGAAAGTTATAGATGCTGATACTAAGCTTCCTGTAGATTATGCCACTATATATGTCTATCCGCAGGGGAGCCAGACCATTATGAAGACAGGAACTTCTGATGCCAAAGGTTCTTTTTCTATCGGTAAGCTGCCCTATGGGGAGTACAGGATCAGCATTGGATTTATGGGATACCGGGCCTATAGTGCAGATCATATTATGATCAGCCGGCAAAAACCGGTGGTGGCGCTGCAGGGTCTGCTATTGAGGTCCTCAGAGAAGGTATTAAATATGGTAAACATTACGGCCCAGACACCCGCTGTTCAGAATAAGATGGATAAACTGGTTTATGATCCCGCAAATGACCTGAGTGTCCAGGGAGGAACGGCGATCGATGTATTAAAGAAGGTGCCCACGCTCACCGTAGATATTGATGGTAATATTGAGCTACTGGGCAGTCCGGGGATTAATTTCCTGATCAACGGCAAACCATCCAGTATTTTTGGTGCGAGCCTGAACGATGCGCTGGCCTCTATTCCGGCGAGCCAGATCAAAAACATAGAGGTGATCTCTAATCCGGGAGCCAGGTATGATGCACAGGGTACGGGTGGTGTAATCAATATTGTATTGAAAGATAATAAGGTAAGCGGGGTAAACGGAACAGTGAACCTTTCTGCAGGAACCAGGCTCAGCAATGGTTCCTTTAATCTGAATGCCAGAAAGAACAGCTTTGGCGTAAATACTTTTTTCAGTGGCAATGTACAACACAGTACCACTTCATTAAACGATAAGCGCCTCACGAACAGTGATCAAGTTGACTTGCTTCAGCAGAACGGCTACAGCAGGGTAAAAAGGAACGGTTATCAGACAGGTATTGGAGTTGACTGGAATGTGACTGCTAAAGATAACCTAAGGGCTTCGGTAGGATATAACAGGACAAGCAATAACAGTGTGGATGCGGCAAGCCAGATACAAACTTCATTTGGAAGTGATGGTTTACCTTTATATGTAAACTCCAACCGTAATGCAAGTACTGATGTCAACGGAAATACCCTTCAATGGAGCCTGAACTACAAGAAAAAATTTGCGAAAGAAAGCCAGGAGTTTAGTTTTCTATACCAGTCGGACGTAAATACCAATCATTCCGGTTTCAGCCAGATGCAGGATGATATCAACCCTGTATCTCCGGCAACCGGTGCCAGCAGCAATAGCCCCGGTAAAGTAAGGGAAACTGGTTTTGAGTTGAATTATACACAGCCGTTATCGGAAAATTTCATGATAGAGACCGGCGGAAAGGCATTTCTTAGAACAATCAGCAGTGTTGTGGATGCACAGCTGTATAATGCAGGGGCACAATCCTATGTTCCTGATCCGCTGCAATCCTATAACTTTAAATATAACCGGAATATTTTCGCTTATTATCTGTCGGCTTCCTTCAAAGTTTTTAATGCACTGGATGTGAAAGCAGGGGCAAGGTATGAATATACAGTCAACCATACAGACTTTGCCAATACGGTCATTCCAAATTTTGGATCCCTAAATCCGTCAGTGGTGATCTCTCATCAGATTGATGAAACACAACTCGTCAAAGCCAGTTACAGCCGCCGCCTCGAACGTGCTGATTATGACGAGCTCAACCCCTTTGTGAATCGTAGTGACCCTTATAATATATCTTCGGGTAATCCGGCCCTTAAGGCAGAGATCGGGAATAACTTTGAAATAGGCTACAGCAAATCTTTTCAAAACGGCGCTTCGGTAAATGTTACTGCTTTTTACAGGCATAATGGTGACGATATCAAGACGTTTACAGATTTCTATCCTACCTATCCGGAAGGGGAGATCACCTATACCAATGTCTCTTATACCAGCAGGATCAATACTGGCGGAGAGAACAGGTATGGCACTAATTTATATGCAAGTATACCCCTGAGCAGCAACCTTACACTACGGTCAAACATGCTCATTTCTCATAAGGCGATCATCTTTAATTATAAGGGGCTGGACCAGAATACCGATGGGATGGAATACCGGATGAACCTGAATGTGGCTTACCAGTTTCCCAAAGATTTATCTGCAGAGGTTTTTGGAAATTACAATTCGCCAAAGGTGGGTATTCAGGGTACCAACGCTTCTTTTATCTACTATACGATGGCGTTACGTAAACAGTTCCTGAATAAAAAAGCGAGCATCGGGCTGAGTGCGACAGATCCGTTTAATAAATATATTAATCAGAACGCCACTATTATTCAGGCTGGTAACAGGCAGTATAGCTTAAGACGGGTGCCCTACCGTTCATTTGGAATTACCTTTAGCTATAAGTTTGGCAACCTGAAGTTTGATCACAAAGAGGAGCCTGCGAAAGATCCGGAGATTCCATCATTATAGATCAGCAAAGACAGCGCTAAATTTACCTGCGGCAGAATTTACTGATCTTCGGAGAAAAAGATTTTTGAGGTAAAGATTCATATCGCATCAAAATTCAGAATTTGTACAGAATTGCATAATACCTTTCCTGCTTAATCAATTTTAATGTGTTAAAATGATCTTTAAGGGTAGGTATAGTGTACTGTTTTCGTTCTTTGCAATTTTTATTGTTTGTTCCTTTTTAGTCAGAACAGGTTTATTAATTGCTTCGTTACCGAAAATACACTTTGGCATTACGGCCATTTTTGAATTGTATGTTCTTGGATTTATATATGATTTTGCTGTAGCACTATTCATGGTGGCCCTTTTAAATATTTATCTTTTGCTGCTTCCGTCAACATGGACAAACACAAAAGGGCATAAAATTATTACATATACCCTGTTGTTCCTGTTACTTCTGATCTCTTTTTTCTCCTTTTTTGCGGAGCTCACCTTCTGGCAGGAATTTGAAAGCCGCTTCAATTTTATCGCTGTAGATTATCTTATTTACACATATGAAGTAATCAATAATATCAGTGAATCATACCCTTTACCTTTATTGATAGGCGGTGTGATGGCTATGGTGGCGTTGGTGATCTGGCTGTTTTCCAGAAGGGGAGTATTTGTTGCCGCATTCGGGGGCAATATGCATTTTCGCAAAAGGGCAGTGATCTCAGGAAGTTTACTGTTACTTACGATTGTCTTTCCGGTGGTATTGAGTAACTCTTTTGCTGAAACAGGAAGCAACAGGTACCAGAATGAACTCTCAAAAGCGGGTATCTATTCCTTTTTCGCTGCTTTTAAAGAGAACGAACTGAACTTTTATGATTTTTATCCTGTACTCAAAAAGGACATTGCTTATCGCATCATCAGATCCGAGCTTCATGAGGGGAACAGCCGCTTCCTCAGAAATGGTAATTCCATAAAAAGGGAAATCTCCAATCCCGGACCGGTTTATAAGCCCAATGTGATCATGATCACGGTGGAGAGCCTGAGTGCGGATTTTATGAAGCACTTTGGGAATACACAGCAATTGACGCCGGTGCTTGATGCTTTGGCAGATAGCAACCTGCTGTTTACAAATATGTATGCTACAGGTACCAGAACAGTACGCGGTATGGAGGCTTTAACCTTGTCTACCCCGCCAACGCCAGGAAACAGTATTGTAAGAAGAAAAGGAAATGAAAATCTGAATACCGTGGGATATATTTTCGGGCAGCAGGGCTACCACCGTACGTTTTATTATGGCGGGGACGGCTATTTTGATAATATGAACGAATACTTCGGAAGTAATGGTTTTGACATTACCGACCGGGGAAGAAACATTAAAATGGGAGATAGTTACCTTACCAAAAGGACTATAATCGAAGACAGGCAGGTACATTTTGAAAATGCATGGGGAATAAGTGATGAGGACCTGTATGATGCCGTGCTGCGGGGTTCTGATTTGCAATATAAAGAGGGCAAACCTTTTTACGATTTTGTGATGACCACATCGAACCATCGCCCCTTCACTTATCCATCAGGAGAGATCAATCAGGCTTCGGGTAGCGGCCGGGAAGGTGCTGTACGTTATACAGATTATGCTATCGGGAAATTTATTGAACACCTGAAGCTAAAGCCCTGGTTCAGGAATACTGTTGTGATTATCGTTGCTGATCATTGTGCATCCAGTGCGGGAAAGAACGAAATTGATATCAGCAAGTATCATATCCCGTGTATCATTCTTAATCTTCCGCGGGAGCGTAAGCAGGCGATCACAAAAATGTGCTCCCAGATAGATCTTTATCCGACGTTGTTTGGTTTGCTGGGCTGGACCTATGAAAGTAACCTCTATGGAAAAAATGTTTTGGATACTGCTTATCAGCCCAGGGCGGTACTGGGTACTTATCAAAAGCTTGCCTACCTGCGCCAGGATAGCCTTGTTATTTTGGGCCCTCAGCAGAAGACGGAAACTTTCATCTATAATAAAGAGAAGAATGAACAGATACCTGCGCATCTGTCAGCAGCTGTGGTTGAGAAAGCGATTGCTAACTATCAAACTGCCTATGACCTGTTTAAAAACGGCGGTATGCACCAATAATAAATCCCGAAAATAGATATTAATTCATATGAAAGTACAAATTGGAATGCTGATCTGGAAGGAAATGAAAAGTCAGGGGTTTTCTCATGCAAGTTTTGTCAAGATATTACGTGATAAAAATGTTTTTCTGAAAAACTTCTTTAACATGGAGACTATTGATGTTAACTCACTCATCCAGATCTCTGCGGTATTAAAGACAAATTTCTTTCAATTTTATGAGGCTGATGAGCTGATTACACTACTGCGCGGGGACAAAAATACCCATACCATCTCTTCGTTGAATGAGATGGTTGCCACACAGGACAAACTCTTGCTTACACTTAAAAAGACAATCAGGCAGCAGGACCATTTAATAGCACAGCTGAAAGAGCAGCATCCTGATGAGGAGTATGAAGATCTTAATATTTAATATTACAGGTGGCTGAAATACAAAGTTTCTCCAGTTTTGTACTGTTACTTTATCTGCATCGCTGCACGCGGGTTTATAAAGAGCATCATGAAGTTATTCCATTCAATTAAAAGTTACACTATTGTCCTGGCAACATGTTTACCAGGACTCGTTTCCGCTCAGGTTATGCAACCTGAAAAACCGGATTCGGTTTATACCAGGCAAACTTCAGTAATGAAGATGCGCGGACAAAATCCGCCAACCATCAAGTCCTTTATTGTTCCGGCTGTTCTGGTATCTTATGGATTGTTATCTTTAGGCAATAACGCTATCCGGACGCTGGACTTTAGTACCAAAGCAGAAATTCAGGAAGACCATCCTTTGTTTGCGCATCACCTCGATAATTTTACGCAGTACGCCCCAATGGTAGCTGTTTACGGGTTAAACCTGGCAGGCATAAAGGGCAAGCACGGCATCATTGACCAGACTGCTTTATATATCTTATCATTTGGTATCATGGGCGTTTCTACAACAGCCATTAAGCACTTAGCCGATAGGCCGCGTCCTGATGGTTCCAACAACTATTCTTTTCCTTCCGGACATACGGCTAATGCATTTGCGGCGGCAGAGTTTTTAAATCAGGAGTACCGTGATGTTTCGCCATGGATAGGTTATGCGGGATATACCGTAGCTACGGCGACCGGTGCATTAAGGCTATATAATAACAAGCACTGGCTCAGTGATGTGGTAGCAGGAGCAGGAATTGGTATCGCTTCCACCAAGCTCGCTTACCTGATATATCCCCATCTGAGGAAACTGGTGATTGGCAAGCAGAGTATGCACTATTCAATGGTGCCAACATATCAGCAAAAAGCTGCTGGAATAGCATTTAACGGAACGTTTTAGAGTTAATGCCGTATGTTAAGCGCAATGAAATATTCTAATAATGCTTCCTGCTGTTCTACCAAATATACTATTGGCTGATTTATTTATATAATCTGGAATTTAATAGTACATTCGCCTCGAATTAGTGAGAGCTAGCTGTCACTGATTCGAATAGTTCTTTCTTAAATTTACATCAACAAGTGAGGGTTCTGCTTAACCGCAGAATAATAGGGAACCATGTGAGAATCATGGACTGTCGCGCAACTGTAAGTAACTAAAGTTTTATCAAAAATATCCACTGTTTTTAAAATGGGAAGGATGATAAAATGTTACAAGTCAGGAGACCTGCCTTTTACTGAATTGACAATGCTTTCGCGGTTTGAAGCAAGGATCAAGGTTAAAACAAATGGAACAACTCCTGTTGGGTTGGTGCTGTTTGATATCCTTATACTTTCCCCTCTGCTTTTCTTTCGTATTGCAAGATTTATGAATGGACAAATTCATTTGAACCACATTACATCTATAGCAGCTACACTTCCTTTATGAAGAAAACTCTACTCTTATTAGTTCTGATACTCTGTCTTAACACATTGCATGCGCAACAAAAATATGTGCAGGGTAAAATAATTGATAACGGTACCCGATTGCCCTTAAATGGTATTACCGTTTCCATATATCCCGGAAAGAGAACCGATATTACGGATGAAAGCGGTCATTTTTACATTAAAAATATCACAGTACCGGTTCAGGCGATATCCGTATCAGGGGTCGGTTATGCAACGAAAGAGATTGCTTTCAGTGATTATAAAAACGGGCAAAGTTTGACGCTGAATCCACAGCAAACCCAATTGGCTGATGTAGTGATCTCCGGCAATTTGACTAACCCTTACAAAACGATCAGTGAATCTGATATTAAAATGAGAGATATATCCAATTCGCAGGAAGTGCTGCGTATGGTTCCCGGGTTGTTTATTGGTCAGCATCAGGGAGGCGGTAAAGCCGAACAGATTTTCTTTAGAGGTTTTGATAATGATCATGGTACAGACATCAGCTTGAATGTGGATGGTATGCCTATCAACATGGTTTCACACGCACACGGGCATGGCTATGCGGACAGCCATTTCATTATTCCTGAAACCATTGGAGGTACTACTTATAAAAAAGGCCCCTATGATGCTGAAAAAGGAGATTTTGCCACTACCGGATTTGTTGATTTTCATACTGCAAATTCAATCAGTAATAATATATTGAGAGTTGAAGGCGGGCAGTTCAATACTTATCGGGTATTGGGTATGCTGAACCTGCTGAACGAAAAAGCAAAGGCGAAAAATCAATCCTGGTACGCTGCTTCTGAATACAGGTACAGCGATAGCTTTTTTGATCACCCGCAGCATTTTAAGCGTTTCAACTTTTTCACAAAATATCACGGGCAGGTGGCTGAAAAAAGTTGGCTGACAGTTTCGGCTTCTACGTTATATAGCTCCTGGAATGCTTCCGGACAAATTCCGGAGGATGCAGTAAATGCAGGAATTATTCCATTTTATGGAGCGGTTGATCCCTTTGAAGGTGGTGTGACATCCAGAACCAATGTGAACATACAATTGCTGACATCAATGGATAACCATGATATCCTAAAGAACCAGCTGTATTATTCAAGATACAAATTTGATCTGCATACCAATTTTACATTTTTCCTGGCAGATACCCTTAATGGAGATGAGATCAGACAGCGGGAATCCCGAAACCTGTTTGGTTATAAAGGCAGTTATCATCATGACAGTTATATCGGAAGTACTAAAATAACTACCAACATAGGAATCGATGCAAGGTTTGATGCAACAACAAACAGCGAACTTTCACATACAATTGACCGCTTTACTTTAATTGACCCGATAAAACTGGGTGACGTTACAGAATTCAGTGCCGGTGCCTATCTGAATGAGACTTTCAGGTTTAGTGATCAATTTACGATGAATGCAGGATTAAGGTTCGACCAGTTCTATTACCGTTACAATAACAAGCTTGCCAGTGACAGCACATTAAATGGCGTAGGCATTTATACCGCACATAACAATATGATCAGTCCTAAGCTCAACTTTTATTACCAGGCAACAGATCAAACGCAGTTCTATTTATTATTTGGTAAGGGCTTCCACTCTAATGATGCAAGGGTAGTTGTGACCGAAAAAGGAGTGCAAACGCTACCTGCAGTTTATAGCGCTGATTTAGGGACTGTTTTTAAAACTGCTAAAAACTTGTTGATCAATGCAGCTGTGTGGTATAGCTACCTGCAAAATGAATTTGTGTATGCGGGCGATGGGGGTACAGTAGATTTTAGCGGCCGTACGCAGCGTATTGGTATTGACTTTTCTGCCCGCTATCAGCCGCTTAAATCTTTATATTTTGATGCTGATCTGAACTATGCGCACGGACGGGTGCTGGATGAGCCTGAAGGAGAGAATTATATTCCACTGGCGCCAGTATGGAGCAGCACCGGCGGGGTAACCTATATACTGAAAAATGGATTCAATGGTAGCTTGCGTTATCGCTATTTAGGTAGCCGGGCAGCGAATGAAGATTACAGCCTTAAAGCTGAAGGTTATTTTATCAATGATCTGGTGGTCAATTATACCAAATCCAGATATGAAATTGGCTTAACCGTCAGCAATATTTTTGGTGTAAAATGGAAGGAAACACAATTTGCAACGGAGACGCGGTTAAAAGGACAGGCTCCTGTTAACGGAATTGCCTTTACACCAGGAACCAAGTTTGCTTCAATCCTGCACTTAAGTTACTTTTTCAAATAAATAGTCTGTCCATAAATGAACCTGAACCTACATCTTAAACCGAATTTATAACATGAGTTTTTTAAATATAACACGCCCTTTGCTGGCAGGTATCTTACATTCCTTTGAGCCGGATCATATCACGGCAGTATCTGTTTTGGCGTCAGAACAGGCGATAAGGAAAAAGAGAATCTCATGGGGAGTGATTTTCAGGGCCTCACAATGGGCATTGGGGCATTCCGTTACTTTGCTTGTTTTTGGTGGCATCGCCCTTGCTTTTAAAGCATCCCTGCATCTCTATGTAACAAATATTTCTGAATTTGCAGAGATTGCTGTTGGGCCTATCATGATTTTATTAGGGATCAAAGCGATAAGAAGTAATTACAAAATGGATGAAATGGTGCGGAATAACGAGAAACTGGATGTGCACCATCATTCACCTTCCAGTTCAATTCATTTGCATGGTAAAAATGGAGAAGTAATTGAAATTAAACCCTTAACCCGTTCTTTCTGGGTAGGCATGATACACGGATTAGCCGGAACCGGTGGGGCACTAACTACTGCCCTGGTAATTAGTGCATCTACAATCCAGGCCTCAATTATGGTACTGGTTATTGAATCGGCCGGGATAATTATAACAATGAGTATTTATAGTTATGTGCTGATCTCTACCATGAGCAGATACCTGAAAAAAAACATGGTTGTGTTTAAATGGATAAATGGAATTGCCGGTTTAGGATCTATGATAGTGGGCTGTATTTTGGTTTACCACGTTTTTAATAAGTAAATAATAACTCAGCGTCGGTCCATTACATGTTAAGCTTTTGAAAAGAGCGATTGTAGTTCTTTCTGCCTCGGCAGACAGATCACATACTTTTGTAATCACTGAAGGGAATTTCGCGGCAACTGCATTAAGACCATCCTCGCGTCTTCCGCAAATAATTACGGTATTGTTATCCTGAATAAACCTTTCTGTAAGACCTAAGCCAATGCCACTTGCACCGCCTGCAATTAGAATTTTGTTGTTTGATAAGTTCATTATATTTTCAGTTGCTGTTTAAAATCTGAGAACCAGATTCATGCAGCGTTAGGGTGGTAACAATTATCATCCTGCAAGCGGATGTTTAAGAAAGATCAATACTACCGGAACCAGTAAAAATGAAATTTCTGACAAAGCGTGTTTAATGTCTCCGGCTATCAGGAAACGGATGATTAAAAATAAGAACAAGCATATATTCAAAAGGTTTCCAGCTAAGAATGTTTGAGGTGGAAGTAATAAAAATCCGCCTAAAATAGTTAGGATAGAAAAGAGCTTTAAAGTGGGCTGGCTTAAATTCAATGTTAGCAGAAGATCTGCAACCGGACCCGCGTGGCCAGGTTTTATATTTAACAAGCTCCAGCCATGTTTGGTACCCATGATAGCCGAGAAAAGAATAAGAGAACCGCTGATCATTCTGATGAACATAATTGTTTGTATTTCTGATTCAAAGTTAGCCACAGCCGTGTCTTTAAGTTTGCGAAAATCAATCTATTGTTTAACAGATTCAAATGTCTAAGACAGCCAGATTATTTTCAAACGGATATGCTATATCACTTTGATCTCAGACATAACAAAAATGCACAATGCTGATTCATGCAAAGGCCATAGGCCTGTATGAAGAGCTGATAAATAAAAAAATCTTTATCTTCTAAAGGCCAGGTTCTTCCTGATGCGACTTAATGTTTCCGGTGCCAGCCCCAGGTAGGAGGCAATCAGGTTTTGAGGAATACGTTCAATAATTTCAGGGTTTGATTCAATTAAAAGTAAATACTTTTCTTCAGCAGTGTGCGTGACGGAACTCATCAGCCTGCGTTCTTTAGTCACAATACTTTTTTGATAAAGTATGCGGAAATAGCGATCCATAATGGGGACGGTCAATGTCAATCTTTCGTATTCCGCATGTGAAATCAGCAATACCTCTGAATCTTCTATGGCGTCAATATTAAACATCGATGGCTCACCAGTGAGAAAACTATTGAAGTCAGACAACCACCATCCTTCCCAGCCGAAAACACTCATATGTTCCTCACCCTTTTCATCAACGTTGTAAGACCTTAACATGCCTTTGCATACAAAGGCAATGTTTTTGCAAACATCACCCTCCTGTAAAAGATATTGCCGTTTTCTCAATTTCTTTTGAACGAAAAAGGTTTTTATCACATCCTTATCCCTATCAGTAAGAGTAACTTTTTCCTCTATGTGCCTGAAAAGTACATCGATCATAACTTGAATAGCATTTTAAAACAAAGATAACCTTTTCATCAATAGAATTTACCCTATGCCATGGCAGAAAAGCTCTTGATCCAGATCACCAAAATTACCTGATGCAAGTCAACCGCCAACCTACCGGCTTATGGTAATTTTGTACGAACGATTATTTAGAAAGAACTAAAAGTATATAATGATGATCAAAATAGCATTAGTAGTTGGCGCCAGCGGTATTACCGGCAGTAACCTGGCTGAAAAATTGATTTCAGAAGGATGGGAAACATATGGTTTGGCACGTACACCGAAGGAGGAAATTAAAGATCTTAAGCCTGTTGCGGCAGACCTTTTAAATCCTGAAAGTTTAGAACTGGCTTTGGCTGATATTAAACCCAGTCATGTATTTATTACCACCTGGATGCGTAATGATACTGAGGCCGAAAATATCAGGGTAAATGGGTTAATGGTCAGAAATATTTTAGACGCGTTGTCAGGAAAAGGATCAGTTGAACATGTTGCACTGGTAACAGGTTTAAAACATTATCTGGGCCCCTTTGAAGCCTATGCAAAGGAAGGGTTTCTACCCGAAACCCCACTAAGGGAGGAACATCCGAGAGTAGACCTTGAGAACTTTTATTACGCACAGGAGGATGAAGTTTATGCTGCAGCTGCACGTGACGGTTTTACCTGGAGCATCCACAGGCCTCACACTGTTATTGGTAAGACAGTAGGCAATGCGATGAACATGGGAACCACCCTCGCCGTTTACGCAACGATCTGTAAAGAAACCGGACGCCCTTTCATATGGCCCGGATCAGCCGCGCAATGGAATGGTTTGTCTGATGTTACTGATGCAAGGGTACTGGCTGCACACCTCATATGGGCTTCCACTACAGAAGTTGCACGCAATCAGGCGTTCAATGTGGTTAACGGGGATGTTTTTAGATGGAGCCGTTTATGGAATAAGCTGGCAGCTTACTTTGGCGTGGAACCGGTGGGGTATGGAACCTCAATTCAATCATTGGAAAAAGAAATGGCCGGAGACGCTGATACCTGGAAGCAGATTGCCCAAAAATACGAGTTAAAAGAAGAAGTTCTGAGCAGGTTATCAACCGCATGGCATACTGACCTTGATCTTGGGCGGCCAATTGAAGTAATGACTGATATGTCAAAAAGCAGAAAAATGGGCTTCACTGTGTTTCAGGATACAGAGGAAACATTTTACGAGTTATTCGATGAATTGCGTGCAATGAAGCTTATCCCATAACAACAATGCCAGGGATGACTATTCGGTTATACCCCTGACATTTAATAGACTACAGGCATCTGATTGGCATCCCTGTGGTCTATTAAGTTATTGAGCCGCAGTAACTCAAACTACAATACTCCAAAAAGTTTATTTTTATAATCAATGATTACGGTGTTCTTCAGAAAGAAAACATTTCTTGTTAATATTCAGTATTACCATTGATAAGCAAGGGGATTTTTGGCCTTCCATCATGGAGAATACTCATTATTGAAAACTATAATATAGCTAATGGGAATATAAATTCTAATGTCTTCTCAAATTAATTTGAAATAATAATACTAATCACTTATTGCGCAATAACGGAACTACCGCCAGTGTGACAATGCAATGCGCAACTAATGAAAGTGACAGCGTAAAAACCAGAATCATTGCTTTTTTACTAGTGCTGTCGAAATAATCTAGAAAAGAAGAACGGCCTGATCCGCTATAAAGTAAGGCAAGTGAAAAAACGAATATTCCTGTGATCCATAAAGTCAGGTGTGAATAAAAATAACGGATACGGGCAAGTTTAGATTGACGAAAAGCCGTGAGCAATAAGATCACATGAGCAATAAAAAACGTAATAGTGGCTATTATCAGAACGTAGAACATAGGCGTTGAATGATAAGTTTTTGCTTTATTTTGGTTAAATATTCTATTTAGTTGTAGGCCAAAATAAAGTAGAAATTTCAGATTTACAAAGAAAAAAAATTAATTAAACAACCTATTTTAAATAAATAGATTTAGCTGTTCGGCCAGGGCAGAAGTCGCCAGACAGATATAAATATGCGGATAACAGGATCCCATAAGAAATTAAATAATTATAAATACATTTCCTGGAATTAACTAACTTCGTGTTTAATTAGATCGATTATAAACAATAATGATATATTTGCTGGTGTAAAACTTACACTAATAAATATTTGTATTGATGAAATCTCTACTTCTGGTTCTTATCGCCTGTATTTTGGCAGGCTCCCTCAGCTCTTTCGCACAATCTTCCGGGAAGATATCCGGGAAAATCACGTTGGTGGATGGTCAGCCCTTTGGCTCGGCCTCAGTTTCCCTGATTGAAACCAAGCAGACTACGCTTACCACTGAAGAAGGTAATTACTCATTTAACAATATACCTGAAGGCTCCTACACTGTGAGAATCCAGGTGTTGGGTGCTGCACAAAAAGATTTAAAAGTTAAAGTAACGGCCGGAGAAACTGTTACAGCCAATTACCAGCTCCCTAAAGAAAACGTGCAGGCATTGCAGGAAGTAATTGTAGGTGGTAATCAAACCAATAAATTCTCCAGGAAGGAGAGTGTCTATATTGCGAGGCTCCCGATTAAAAACCTCGAAAATCCTCAGGTATACGCTTCGATTCCAAAAGAACTGATCCAGGAGCAAATGGCTACTGATCTGGGTAGCATCGCTAAAAATGTTGCCGGAGCAGGTATCCCGATGATAGCCAATCAGGGCAGGGTTACTTTCCGTTCCCGTGGTTTTGATACGGAGCCGAATGCAAGAAACGGAGTAGCCGGTGCTGCTTTTTCTTCCATTGACCCTGCAAACCTTGAACGGGTGGAAGTGATCAAAGGCCCTTCGGCAACGCTGTTTGGTAACAGCATTTCCAGCAGTTACGGTGGTTTGTATAACCGTGTAACCAAAAAGCCCTACAATGATGTTGGTGGCGAAGTAGCTTATTATGGTGGAAGCTGGAACTTTAACCGTCTGACATTTGATGTAAACTCTCCGATCAATGCCGATAAAACAGCTTTATTCCGCCTGAATGGTGCAACCACCTTTGAGAAAAGTTTTCAGGATCAGGGTTATACAAATAGCCTGAGTCTGGCTCCAAGTTTCTCTTATCAGGTTAACGATCGTCTTTCATTGTTATTTGATGTAGAATTTGGTCAGGCCAAAGGAACTTCGGTAGTACGTTTCAATCCTTTTGTAAGTACTACAGTGCCTTCAAGGAAATCAATTGCAGATATGGGATTTCCATACAACAAAACATTCCTGAGCAATGACCTTCCTTATACCACCCAGATGCTGAATATCTTTGCACAGGCAAATTATAAGATCTCAGATAGCTGGACCTCTCAAACGATTGTATCACGTGCGCGCTCTTCTATCAGCGGATACATCACAGCCCTGACAGGACGTACCGATTCTACGATCCGTCCACAGGTGATCACTGGTTATACCCAGTTTATCGCGACGAACATTCAGCAGAACTTTACAGGTGATTTTAAAGTTGCCGGTCTGCGCAACCGCCTGGTAGTTGGATTGGATTTCTATAATAACTATAATGATTTCGACAGGGTGACTGTCAACACTACTGCCGGTACTGCTGCTTCACCGGATATTAATTTCCTGAAGGGTTCTACAGGTCGTATCAGTGCTTTTAAAGTGGATTCACTGGCCAGCAGGGGCGGAACGCTTCGTAAGGAAACCAACAGGGACAATACCTATTCGGCCTATTTCTCTGATGTGATCAACCTGACCGACAGACTGAACGTGATGCTGAGTTTGCGTGGGAACCGTTATAAATACGGAGGTGTGTATAACATCGTTACCGGTGTTACCGCTGGTGGTTTAGGTGTTGGCGGTACACAGACCGGTCCTTACAATCAAAACTCTTTGTCGCAGAAACTGGGTGCAGTCTATGAAATAGCGAAAGACCACGTATCACTGTTCGGTAACTATATGAATGGATTTTTTAACAAAAGCGGGCAAACTTCTGATGGTAGTGCCGTCAAACCTGAACATGCCAATCAGCTTGAGTTTGGTGTAAAGGCAGACCTGCTGGACCATAAGTTATCAGGTACGGTCAGTTATTATGATATTCAGGTGGAAAATGTTTTACGTGATGATCCTGCCAGTCTTAATGGTTATCAGATCCAGGATGGAACCCAGTTAAGTAAAGGTGTAGAGATCGATATAACGGCCAACCCTATTGCAGGGTTAAATATAGTTGCAGGATATGCTTATAACGACAGTAAACTCACAAAAGCATCTGCTACTACCACAGGAAGACGCCCGGGTTTATCAGGCCCGCCGCGTTCTTATAACTTCTGGGTAAGTTACCGCATTCCTCAAGGTGAGCTGAAAGGACTGGGTGCTGGTTTTGGCGGTAACATCGCCAGCTGGCAATACCATACCAATACAACCGTTACGCAGATCATCATTCCATCTTATGCAATGTTTGATGCCACTGTATTTTATGATCAGCCAAGATACCGCATCGGTTTGAAGGTAGATAACCTGACCAGCGAAAAGACCTGGTCGGTAAGGTTAACACCACAGGCACCGGCAAGGTTCCTTGGCAGCATAGCATTGAAATTCTAATTTAAAGCCGGTTACTATGAAACGTATTACATTAATTTTCCTGGTGCTTTTATCAGGTATAGTACAGAGCAAAGCTGTAGCCAAGCAGCATTATTATGGAAGGACTACCGTTAAGTTGGGCGATAGCGAGACTATAGCCCCAGCTGCATTATCAGATTTACCACTTGTTCAGCATACCGGAAATAAAGCTGGTTCTGATGTCACTATCCAGGTTTTCCATGCAGTAAAACCTGTTCCCAATGCAACGCTTCTAATGCGTCATCCCGAAATGCCGGAACAGAAACTTAAAACAGACGAAAATGGAAATGTATCCTTTCATGCGCCAAAAGCAGGCAGATACTTTGCTTTGGTTACACTGAAGTCTGAACAATCCGGAACGTTTAGAGGAGTACATTACGACGTGTTCAGGGAAAAAGCTTCGGCGAATATGCTTTTAGCTTAAGCGCCAAAATTTAATAAATGCCTAAAAAAGAGCCGTCTGCCTGATCAAAAAGGAGACGGCTTTTTTCTTCTATCAGATTGTTGTTATAATTATTTGAAACAAGGATCAAAGAACTGCGTTTAGTTTATATTTACATCAAACTTATAACTATGATTACTCCAGAAGATAACGCCTCATTTAACGAAGAAGAAGCAGATGAACAATTCAGCCAGCAGGATGTACAGTCTGACGGAATAGATGCTGTTCCGCCGTCTGAAGAAGACGTTGCAGCGTCTGACATTGATAATTTGTCTCAGGCAGATAAAGCATCAGAATCATCTTTTACCTTAAATGTTGATAAAGGAATTGCACCGGGAAAACCAGACAGAAGCTAATTACAGTCTGGATACCCAACAATGAACATTAGTACATTTAATGCCTTCAAAAGTCGCAATTACAGGTTATATTTTAGTGGTCAGTCGATCTCACTAATCGGTACCTGGATGCAAAAGACCGCAGTAAGCTGGGTCATTTATTCGGAAACACACTCGAAATTTATGCTGGGCCTGACCCTCTTTGCGAGTATGTTTCCGTCTTTTGTTTTTTCTTTCCTGGGCGGGATTGCGTCAGACCGTTACGACCGTTTTAAACTCCTGCTGGCCACACAAATGGCCTCGATGGTGCAGGCTATTCTCCTCACGGCCATCATCTTTTTCAAACATTACAATGCATGGGAGATCATCGGGCTGAGTGCATTACTTGGCCTTATCAATGCTTTTGATATTCCAGCAAGGCAGTCACTGGTTTATGAAATGGTAGAAAATAAAGCAGATCTGCCCAATGCACTTGCTTTAAACTCTTCTATGGTCAATTTATCGCGGCTGATTGGCCCGGGACTGGCCGGGCTGGCCCTGGAGAAATTTGGGCAGGACGTCTGTTTCGGTTTAAACGCTGTTAGTTTTATTGCCGTGATCGGGTCTCTGTTGATGATGAAGCTGCCTAAATATATTGAAAAACCCATCACTAAGAACGTTCTGGGAGAATTAAAGGAAGGATTTGAATACATCAGGCACACGCCTTCCATCAAATTTGTGCTCATCACACTGTCTGCCGTCAGTCTTCTGGTTCTGCCATATAGTACCCTGATTCCGGTATACGCAAAAGATATCTTTAAAGGAACCGCTTCTACGTTTGGTATAATTGACAGTGTAATTGGGCTCGGTGCATTCTGCGGGGCTATTTTTCTGGCTTCACTTAAGCCGGGCAGAAATCTCAAACGCATACTGGCAACGAATACGATTATATTTGGTGCAGGATTGGTCATGTTCTCCCATACCACCTGGTACCCGCTTGCACTGGTATTTGCCACGATCACGGGTTTTGGCATGATGTCGCAGATTACCATCAGCAACACGCTCATCCAAACAACGGTAGATCCGGCAATGCGCGGAAGGGTGATCAGCTTCTACGCCATGGCGTTCTTTGGGATGCAGCCACTTGGTGGTTTGCTCATCGGTTTCCTTTCCAAATGGATCGGCACACCGGATACGGTGATGGCACAGGGTGTGATTACCATCCTGATCGGCGTTCTTCTGTTCCGGTTTTTACGGATAGATGCAGAGAAACTTGTTCATAATTAATGAATTAAGTTCAATTTACTCGTTACAACAATTAGGAATTGTCATTTATAGATGTTAATTTATGGGAAATGTTCTTTATGTGATGACGGTCATTGTTGCTGATGATGTAAAACATTAATCGGAGGTTGTAAATCATCCATCTTTGAGCAGTAAGAATGTGGACTGGGTTAGTTCATAATTATTAAACCGCTCATCACATGAATAGACTCCTAATCCTTTTGCTACCTGTTTTTCTCGGCATTTTGCGTGTCAATGGCCAGGAAGCTCCCAAAGCTGATTCAACCAAGGCTAAAATTACCATGAAAGGGCTGTTCCAGGCCCGGTATTTATTTAGTGGTAATAAGGATGTAGACCTGAACGGGTTACATCATACTAATGGAAAGGCAGTCTATAACGATTTTGACCTTAAACGCGTCAGACTTCAGTTCACTTCAAAAATATCTGATCGTACAGATGTGGTCTTGCTGCTCAATCTGGCTGATTTTAAAAATGATCCGGTAAATAAGGTGCTGGAAAATGCCTATATCACTTACCGGCTTGACCATTATATCAATTTGAAAATGGGGCAGTTCAGACCCGCTTTTGGTCTTGAAGATATGTATGCCGTAGATGTAATCAAATCCCTGGATTATTCTAATCAGTACACCGCTTTTGGCAATAATGGCTGGCAGAGTTTCCAAATTGGTGCCAGCATTTACGGGGCGGTTAGCGGAGAGGTGCCTGTGAAGTATGAATTCTCTATTGTAAATGGCAATGGCAGAAACCAGACTGCCGATAGCGATAACGGAAAGCACTTTTCTTCACGTGTGGAGCTGGGGCTTCAAAAAAGCCTGAAAATAAAACTTGGCCTGAACGGAGGTTTGGCCACTGTTCAGAACAGCAATGTATACGCATCAGGCATAGACCTTTCCGGTGTGATACCGGTCTGCAAAAAATGGTCGCTCGAAATTGAAACCGAATTTAAACAGGGCAACAACCATGTATTGTATTACGGACTGGATTCGGCAAAACGCATCGGCAGCGTAAGCCAGTACCAGATGCGCGGCGTGTACTTTCTGCCGAACCTTCGCTATGCGATCAATTACCATCGCTTAAGCTCACTGGAGTTTTCCTGCAGGTATGAATATTTCGACAGGGATTTCAGGCATGCCAGTAACCCGAGGCAAACCTATACACCTATGGTCAGTGCAGAATTCCTGAAGAGTTATAACGCACGCATCCAGTTTGGGGTGAACATAGATCACTACAAAAAGAATATCGCGGGAACTACCCAATACGACAATCAGCTCTTTATCCTGCAAGTACAATCAAGATTATAAAATAATTAAACGGATTCTCATGAAAGCCAACCCCACTGCACCGGTTACAGCCGGGCCAGCTCCAGCCAAAGAAATTCAGCTGCTGCCTTTAATTATTACAGTCGCCATAGGGCTTACTATTTGGTTTATCCCTCCTCCGGAAGGCGTTAAGCCCGACGCATGGCATTTATTAGCTATTTTTCTGGCTACGATCATCGGGATCATCTTGAAAGCTGCCAGTATGGGTACCTTATGTATGATCGCTATTGCACTGGTGGCCGTTACAGGTGTCCTTGCTCCCGGAAACCCGGCAAAATCCATCACACTGGCCCTGCGCAGTTTTGGCGACAAAGTCATCTGGCTGATCGGGATCAGTTTTTTCATTGCCCGTGGTTTTATCAAAACGGGCCTGGGCAGCAGGATCGCGTACATTTTTATCAAGCTGTTCGGTAAAAGCCCCTTGGGTTTAGCCTACAGCCTGGGCGCTGCAGATTTGATGCTGGCGCCTGCCATACCGAGCAACACCGCAAGGGGTGGAGGAATCATCTACCCGATCATGAAATCTATGTCGATGAGTTTAGGCTCAATGCCAAATGAACCCGAAACACACCGTAAGGTGGGTTCATACCTGACGCTGAACAGTTACTACATGAACCTGATCACCTCCGCGATATTCCTTACCGGAACAGCAAGTAACCCGATGTGCCAGAAATTTGCCGCTGATATGGGAATCCATTTCAGCTGGATGTCGTGGTTCTGGGCAGCTATCGTACCCGGCATGGCCTCAATGATCATCATTCCTTTCCTCCTCTATAAAATCTTTCCCCCTGAGCTGAAAAAAACTCCTGAGGCGCCGGCAATGGCAACCGCAAAACTGAACGAAATGGGGGCGATCACAAAAAATGAATGGCTGATGCTGCTGGCCTTTGTGATTTTACTGGTACTATGGGTAACGGGCGACTTTTTTAAGATTGACGCCACTACTACTGCTTTTATCGGACTGTCTATTTTGTTACTTACCCAGGTATTGACATGGGAAGATGTCAAAGCAGAAAAAGGCGCCTGGGATACAATCGTGTGGTTTGCTACACTGGTTATGATGGCGGGATCACTCAATGAACTGGGCTTTATTCCTTGGTTCGGGCACCTGATCCAGACACAGCTGCTTGGCCTTTCCTGGTCGGTCGCTTTTCCGATCATCGTTGTGGTATATTTTCTCAGTCACTATTTATTTGCCAGTGCAACAGCCCATGTTGCTGCAATGTACGCTGCTCTTTTAGCTGTAGGTGTGGCTATGGGTGTGCCTCCGTTATTACTGGCACTCATGCTTGGATTTACCGGATCACTATATGGAACGCTGACGCATTATGCGCACGGACCGGCCCCTGTATTTTTTGGAAGCGGTTATGTGGATGTTAAACGCTGGTGGACGATAGGTCTGGTGATCGGGATTGCTTTATTGGTGATCTGGATGGGAGTAGGCGGAATCTGGTGGA
Source organism: Pedobacter hartonius (assembly GCF_900107535.1). GTDB lineage: Bacteria > Bacteroidota > Bacteroidia > Sphingobacteriales > Sphingobacteriaceae > Pedobacter > Pedobacter hartonius. The sequence goes on from NZ_FNRA01000005.1 coordinate 250,369, forward strand.
AAGTTACCGGTGTATATTAAATGATATTAAATAGATTATATATGAAAGTAGCCATTTTAAAAAGCACCTTGTCACGAAAAAACCTGATGGCCCTCACGGGACTGTTCCTTTGTTTTTTCCTCGTGATCCATTTGCTGGGGAACCTGCAATTGCTGCTGCCGGCGGAGCGTGCGGAAGGAAGTTTTAATTATTACTCAGACCTGCTGTCGGGCAATATCTTTATCATGATGATCTCCTATGTGCTGTACTTTTCGCTGATCGCGCATGCGGTGGATGCACTGGTGATTACGCTTAAAAATAAAAAAGTAGCGGCTAAATATGTTTATGACGACCGTAAGCAGGTGAGCAAATGGTATTCCAGGAATATGGGAATACTGGGAACAATACTGCTGATCTTCCTGGTGCTGCATTTCAAAGATTTCTGGTACCTGTATAAGTTCGGGGCTGTCCCGGTTGACAAGGAAGGATATAAAAACCTTTATGTGGTGGTGTTATATGCTTTTAAGTCCTGGTGGTATGTGTTGTTATATGTATGTGCAATGCTGGCCCTTGGTTACCATTTGCTGCATGGTTTTAAAAGCGCAGTCAGGACCCTGGGCTTGTACCATCCGCGTTATGCCTCATATGTGCAAATCTTTGGAGTGATTTATAGTTACGCGATCACCATAGGGTTTTCGGTTATTCCCGTTTACGTTCACCTTACTCAATATGGATTATGGAATTAGATGCTAAGATCCCGGAAGGGCCACTGGAAGATAAATGGAGTTTTTATAAGGCGCATGCCAGGCTGGTAAACCCGGCGAACCGTAAAAAATTACCTGTTATCATTGTAGGTACAGGGCTCTCCGGCGCTTCGGCAGCGGCCTCTCTGGCTGAACAGGGGTATTCGGTACAGTCATTCTGTTTCCAGGATTCTGCCCGAAGGGCACATTCTGTGGCTGCACAGGGAGGAGTAAATGCGGCAAAGAATTATCAGAATGACGGAGACTCGGTTTACCGCATGTTTTATGATACGCTGAAAGGGGGCGACTTCAGGGCGAGGGAAGCAAATGTTTACCGTTTGGCAGAATGTTCACTCAGCCTGATTGACCAGGCAGTTGCCCAGGGCGTTCCCTTTGCAAGGGAGTATGGAGGTTATTTAAGCAACCGATCATTTGGCGGGGTGCAGGTAAGCCGTACATTTTATGCCAGGGGACAAACCGGGCAGCAATTGCTGCTGGGCGCCTATCAGTCGCTGATGCGGCAGGTGGAACTGGGAAAAGTTAAGTTATACAGCCGGCATGAAATGCTGGACCTGGTGGTCATCGATGGGAAGGCTAAAGGGATCATCGCCCGCAACCTGGATACCGGGGCAATTGAACGTTATGCTGCCGAGGCCGTGGTGATTGCCACGGGCGGGTTCGGAAAGATCTACTATTTATCTACCCTCGCTATGGGCTGCAATGGCTCTGCCATATGGAGGGCACATAAACGGGGAGCATTGATGGCCTGCCCAAGCTGGACGCAGATCCATCCTACCTGTTTACCACAGGCCGGGGATTACCAGTCTAAGTTAACACTGATGTCCGAATCCCTGCGTAATGACGGGCGTATCTGGGTGCCAAAACTGACAGATGAAAAACGGGCGGCGAATGATATTCCCGAAGAAGAAAGGGATTATTACCTGGAGAGACGTTACCCTTCTTTCGGAAACCTGGCACCCAGGGATATCTCTTCGAGGGCCGCTAAAGAGAGAATTGATGCCGGCTTTGGCGTGGGCACACAGCACAATGCAGTGTACCTTGATTTTTCAAAAGCAATCAAAGAGCAGGGATTGGATAAGGTGAAAGAAAAATATGGGAACCTTTTTTCCATGTACAAGAAGATCACCGCCGATGATGCCTATGAAGCACCGATGAAGATCTCGCCGGCAGCCCATTTTTCTATGGGTGGTCTCTGGGTAGACTATGAGCTGATGACTACCATCCCAGGCCTTTTTGCGGTAGGTGAGGCTAATTTTGCTGATCACGGAGCTAACAGGCTCGGTGCAAATTCTTTGCTTCAGGCATGTGTGGACGGCTATTTTATTCTTCCTTATACCATTGCCAACTATCTGGCAGGAGAATTAAAAGCTGAAAAGGTTAGCGTTAAACATCCGCAATTTGAAGTGGCCGAAAGGGAAGTTACTGAACAGCTGGAAAGGCTGATGGCCATTAAAGGGACAAAAACGGCCGATCAGTTCCATAAGGAACTCGGGAAGCTGTTGTACGACAAATGCGGCTTGTCACGTTCTGCAGCTGGTCTGAATGAGGCTATCCTGGGTATACAGAAACTGCATCATGAGTTTTATACGCAGCTGATCGTTCCCGGTACTGCCGGAGAGATCAATGCTGAACTGGAAAAAGCGGGCAGGGTAGCCGATTACCTGGAGATAGCCGAGTTGATGTGCCATGATGCACTGAGCCGTGAAGAATCCTGCGGGGCTCATTTCAGGGAAGAATACCAGACGGCCGATGGAGAAGCTTTAAGAAATGACGAAAAGTTCTGCTATGTATCTGCCTGGGAATGGACAGGTACGGATGCTGCTCCTGTTTTGCATCCTGAGCCCTTAGTGTTTGAATTTATCAAATTATCAGTTAGAAGTTATACTTAGAATCATGAAGATACATCTCAAAATATGGCGTCAGAAAAACGCCGCTGCTGAAGGAAAAATGGTTGACTATGACCTGGATAAGGTAGACGTGCATATGTCTTTCCTCGAAATGATGGATACACTTAATGAACAGCTGATCTTAAAGGGAGAAATACCCGTTGAATTTGACCATGACTGCAGGGAAGGGATCTGCGGGGCCTGCGGCATGATGATTAACGGGCAGGCACACGGCCCGGTTGCGGGGTTAACAGCCTGCCAATTGCACATGCGGGAATTTAAAGACGGAGAAACAATTTATGTGGAACCATTCAGGGCACTTGCCTTCCCTGTAAAGCGGGATCTGAAAATTGACCGCTCTGCATTTGACCGTATTATACAGTCTGGCGGTTTCATCTCTGCCAATACCGGGCAGCCTGCGGAGGCAAATACGCTGCTGGTCACACATGAAGAGGCTGAATCTGCGTTTGACTCTGCCGCCTGCATCGGCTGCGGTGCCTGTGTGGCTACCTGTAAGAATTCAAGCGCGGCATTGTTCACCTCGGCGAAGATCTCCCATTTGGCCAAACTTCCGCAGGGCGAAAAGGAAACTGCAAAGCGGGTGTTAAAGATGGTAACCAGGATGGATGCCGAGGGCTTTGGGCATTGCAGTAACACGGAAGCCTGCGAAGTAAAGTGCCCGCAGGGGATATCAGTGCTGAACATTGCGCGGATGAACTGGGAATATACAAAGGCAGCAGTATTAAAAGATTAAAATATTTATATGTTGATGTAGCGTTTCGATTATTGACTGCGTTTTATGATCAGGTTAGGGTTCAAAATCATTACATGCGATGAAGTAGCTGCTATATTTCTTTGGTGTGTTTTGTTATTGCCTTCTATAATGTGGTGTTTAGGAAGGCTGGAATTTAGCCTGCATATTTACGTTGTATGAATGATTTTGAATAAAATGAGTTAAATAATTCCGTTACACACACAAATGGACGCAATAGCCCCCCGGTCTAAGGACTGAGGGGCGTTGTTTTTTACAGGGTTACCTGATGAGGGGCTTTCCGGCGGTCCCAGGTAACGTTTTGAATCGGGTAGTCTAAGGCTTCGGTGGAAGCGGTTCCAGGTCAGATTAGTAAAGCCCTTCACATTTTCAGGTGAGCTTTTACGTAAAAATCCCCTTGTTTTACACAAGAGGATTTTTTACGTATAATACTGTTTAAACAGTATATCTTACCAGAAAATCGTGTAAAGCGCAACGATCACACCTATGATCAGTACAGCACCAACCGTAAAACCTGGTGTTGTTTTGAACATGCCCCTGTCGATCTCCAGACCTTTCGGGTTCACACCATTTCTGTTCTCAAACAGACTGATGATATACATTGCAACGATACAGATCGCGAATACAAAACCCATCCTGTCAAGGAAAGGGATTTCATATAACATGCTGCCATCTTTTTGTTCAACCAGTTTGGAGAAACCTATCGGGTTTAAACACTGAAGGTTTGCAAACGATGGAAGTATTTTAAATCCTACAGACATCAGGAAGCCTCCTATCGTTGCAAATAATGCAGCATTTGAAGTCGTCCTTTTCCAGAAGAAGCCCAGGATGAACATCGCAAAGATACCCGGCGATACAAAACCTGTGTACTCCTGTATAAACTGGAAACCTCCTTTTTTATCGATGCCCAGCTGAGGGGCAATGATGATGGCAAGGATCATGGCTACGATCACTGTGATCCTTCCGATGATCACCTGTTTATTCTCATCCGCATCTTTGTTGATTACTTTTTTGTAAACATCAAGCGTAAAAATCGTTGCAATACTATTTGCCTTTCCTGCCAGTGAAGCCACAATAGCAGCCGTCAATGCAGCAAAAGACAAACCTTTAAGACCAGCGGGAAGTAAGTTCAGCAGTACGGGATAAGCCGAATCTGCATTGAGGGAACCATCCTTCAGCATATCCGTCTGGAATGATCCGGCGCCTTCTTTGTACAATACATATGCCGCAATCCCGGGTAAAACCACGATCACAGGCATCAGTAATTTCAAGGCAGCAGCAAATAACAGTCCGCCCCTTGCGGTTTTTAAATCTGCACCCAGTGCTCTTTGCGTGATGTATTGGTTACAGCCCCAGTAGTTCAGGTTCACGATCCACATCCCACCGATCAATACCGATAATCCCGGCAGATCCATATAGTGCGGGTTCTCCTTATGGAAGATCATCTGGAAGTGGTCTACAGCCTTTTCCTTGATCAGTCCCAGTCCGTTAAGTACACCTGTGGTGCCGAAATGGGCAGATACCAGCTGTAAAGCCAGGTACGTTGTTGCGAGTCCTCCGAGAATTAAAAAGAATACCTGGATCACATCCGTGTAGCCGATCACCTTCATTCCCCCCAGGGTAATGATCACCGCAAATACCGACAGGATGTACATACAGGCTGTGGTATTGATTCCTGAGATACTGTTAATGGCCAGTGCACCCAGATACAGGATAGAGGTCAGGTTGACGACTACATATAACAACAGCCAGAAGATGGCCATGATCATGGCTACGGTACTGTTATAACGTTGTCCGAGAAATTGTGGCATTGTATAGATCTTGTTCTTGATATATACAGGGATGAAGAACGTAGCTACGATGATCAGCGTAGCCGCAGCCATCCATTCATAGGTTGCGATGGCCAGGCCCATGGTAAAGCCTGAACCGCTCATTCCGATAAACTGCTCTGCAGAGATATTGGAAGCAATAAGGGAGGCGCCGATGGCCCACCAGGTTAAAGAGTCTTTTGCCAGGAAGAAATCTTTTGAGTTTTCTGCCTGCGCCTGCTTTTTACGGTAAACTGTCCAGCCGTACAGCGCTACAACAAGGAAGTAAACCAGGAAAACGACGTAGTCGTATGTGCCTAATGAATGCATAGATTAATGGGGTTATATTTGGATTATATTTTGGGTTAAATATACCTATTTACAATGTTCTCCAGCAACTCTTGTTTTCCGCTCAGTGTTTCAGGCTCGCCTTTCTCCAAAGCATAGGCTGAAAGGTCTTCCAGCGTGAGTTTTCCGCTCTCAAAATCTTTACCTGCGCCGCTGTCAAATGAAGCATATCTCTCCGTTCTTATCTTTTTATAGTCAGATTTCTGAAGGATATTGTCAGCAGTGATGAGTGCCCTTGCAAAAGTATCCATTCCACCGATGTGGGCATAGAACAGGTCGGCCGCGTCGGTAGAATTTCTTCTGATCTTGGCGTCAAAGTTCACACCACCACCTTTTAAGCCACCGGCTTCCAGGAATATGAGCATAGTTTCTGTCAGCTCATTGATATCATTCGGGAACTGATCCGTATCCCATCCATTCTGATAATCACCCCTGTTGGCATCCATAGAGCCCAGCAGGCCTGCATCGGCAGCTACCTGAACCTCATGCTGGAAAGTATGGCCGGCAAGCGTGGCGTGGTTCACTTCAAGATTGAGTTTGAAATCCTCCATCAGGTCATACTGACGAAGGAAACTGATGACAGTAGCTGCATCATAGTCATACTGGTGTTTGGTAGGCTCACATGGTTTAGGCTCCACTAAGAAAGTACCTTTGAATCCTTGTTTGCGTGCATAATCTTTCGAAGTATGTAAGAATTTAGCCAGGTGTTCCTGTTCGCGTTTCATATTGGTGTTCAGCAGGGTCATATACCCTTCACGGCCACCCCAGAATACATAATTTTCTCCGCCAAGGGCGATGGTAGCATCCATTGCAAATTTCACCTGTGCGGCGCCATGTGCCAGTACATGGAAATTCGGGTTGGTAGATGCACCGTTCATATACCTGCGGTGCGAGAAGAGGTTGGCAGTTCCCCATAATAGTTTTACACCGCTTGCTGCCTGTTTTTGTTTAGCATATTCCACTAAAGCCTGCAGGCGGCGTTCATTGTCTTTTACATCATTGGTATAATCTACCACATCCACATCGTGGAAACAATAGAAGGGAAGATTCATTTTGGTCAGGAACTCAAAAGCGGCGTCCATTTTGTCTTTTGCCCTTTCTACCGCATCTGTTTTTTCGTTCCATGGGTGAATGATCGTCGCCTCTCCAAAAGGGTCTCCCCCGGTAGCCGCAAAAGAATGCCAGTAGGCACCGGCAAAGCGCAGGTGGTCTTTCAGGGTTTTTCCTGCAACAATTCTATTTTCATCGTACCAGCGGAAAGCCAGTGGGTTATCTGAATCTGCGCCTTCGAACTTTACCTGTCCGATTCCTTTGAAGAATTCTTTGTCTCCCGTAATTACATTTGTCATATGAACTCGTTTATATTTAATGTTAATCTTGTTTGTTTAAAAGTCTGAGCCAGTCCTGGTATACAGGCTCGTACGTGTCTGTTACGGTAGGTTCAACCAGCTGAAGCGGCCTGATGTTACTAAAGGCTTCGGCAGCTGAAGAAAAGGTTTTAGCACCGATCCCTGATCCCAGGGCAGCCCCCACGCTCCCATCATTTTCATAAAGTTCCACAGGAACGCCGGTACTGTTCACAAAAGCTTCCAGGAAAAGCTCACTTAAAAACAGGTTGGCTTTTCCGGCGCGGATCACACTCGGGCTCATGCCATTTGCACGCATAATGTCGACCCCGTAGCGAAAGGCAAAAGCTATACCTTCCTGTACACCGCGAAAGAGATGTGCCTGCGAATGCAGGTTCAGGTCTATATCCTGGAAATGTACGCCCACGAGCCTGTTGTTCAGCATACGTTCGGCCCCGTTACCAAAAGGAAGCACCCGTAAACCCTCAGCACCAACCTTTATTTTTTTCGCTTCAGCATTCATAGTGGTATAACTCATAGACGAACCGAATAAGTTTTTTGTCCAGCGGTTCAGACTTCCCGTTCCGTTGATACAGAGGAGCACGCCGAGGCGTTTTTCTTCTTCGGTATAGTTCACGTGGGCGAAAGTATTTACGCGGGACTGGTCGTCATGGGTCAGCTGATCGCTTACACCATAGATCACCCCTGAGGTGCCCGCCGTAGCGGCAACTTCTCCGGGTTCCAGTACATTTAATGACAGTGCGTTATTGGGCTGGTCGCCTGCTTTATAGGTTACCGGTGTCCCTTCTTTAAGGCCTGTTAATTGTGCAATAGCTGCAGATACGCGTCCATGTTCTGCAAATACAGGCCTGATCTCCGGGATCAGCGAATCACTAAACCCATAATATTTCATCAGTTCGGCAGAAAGGCTGTTGGTCTGGAAATCCCAGAAGATGCCTTCTGACAGAGCCGATATACTGGTGGTGATCTGCGAGGTTAACTTCATCGCGATAAAGTCGCCCGGGAGCATGATCTTATCAATCTTTGCATACAGTTCCGGTTCATTTTGTTTTACCCAGGCCAGTTTTGAGGCTGTGAAGTTACCCGGTGAATTAAGCAGATGGGACAATGAAAAGTCATGTCCCAATGCATCGAAAGCATCATTTCCAAGGTCTACCGCGCGGCTGTCGCACCAGATGATACTGTCCCTGAGCAGCTTCTGCTCTTTGTCTGCCAGCACCAGACCGTGCATCTGGTAAGCGATGCCAATCGATGTAATGTCATGCGGATTGAATTTTCCCGGGGCTTTACAAATGGCAAAAGCCTGTTGTACATGATCCCACCACATTTCCGGCGACTGTTCTGCCCAACCGGGCTGGATGGCAGTGATGAGGCTTTCTTCCTCAGGATATTGTGCTGAAGTAACTACCTGTTGTGTTGCTGCGTCTACAACAGCTACTTTTATAGAAGACGTTCCAATATCTATTCCCAGTAATAACATATATTTTTTGTTATTGCAATTGTTAAGTTTATACCCGGTTACGGAAAACGAATTTAGGTTAATATTTTTATTGTGCAATCGATTGCCCGATTATTTTTTACATTTTTGTGTTTATAATGAAAAGCCAGAAAAGAACAACTATATATGACATCGCGCAGAAGCTGAGTATAGCGGCTTCTTCCGTTTCGCGGGCATTGAGCAACAGCACTAAAGTAAACGCCGCGACTAAGGCCTTAGTACTTAAAACTGCTGCGGAAATGAATTATCAGCAAAATGCGATGGCATCCAACCTGAGGAAGGGCAATAACCCTACAATTGGTGTAGTTGTTCCCATGATCAACCAGAATTTCTTTTCAAATATTATTGCCGGACTGGAAGAGGTAACCTATAAAAAAGGCTATAACCTGATCATTTGCCAGTCGAACGAACTCCATGCCCGTGAAGTGGATTGTGTGAACGCGCTCATCAACCAGCATGTCAGCTGTATCATCATTTCCATTGCTGCCGAGATGGGGCCTCACCAGCATCTTCAGCAGGTCCTGGACCACCGTATCCGTCTGATCCAGTTCGACCGTGTGGTGGATGAACTGGATACTTTTAAAGTGATTAACGACAATGAGCAGGCTTCTTATGAAGCAGTTCTGCACCTCGTAGCACAGGGTTACAAAAGAATTGCGTTACTGGAAGGGCCGCAGGACATTGACATTTTCCGCCAGCGAAAAGAAGGATACCTCAATGCACTGCGGAAATCAGGATTCCCCATTTTGGAGGAACTAATGTGTGAAAATGCCTGGACCAAAGAACTGGGTGCAGAGGCTACCGCCCAGTTACTGAACTCACCCGAACCGCCGGATGCGATCTTTGCATCCACGTCCGACTTCTCCGCGCTGGGCGTACTGGAGGTAGCGACAGACAAAGGGATTGCCGTACCGGAGGCACTGGGAATCTGCGGGTATTCAAATGAACCTTTTACAGAAATCACAAGTCCCTCCATCACTACCATCGATCAGTACAGTATCAGCATGGGTAAAACGATTGCCAATCTTTATTTCCAGGATATGGAAGAATTTGACTTCAATGTGGAAACTAAGGTAGTGAGCATTAAACCCAAACTCATCGTTCGCAAATCAACCAGCAGGATATAATAACACCTATTTTGCCTATACCGCACCGAAACGGCTATTGCAAAAGCTAAATTTGATAGGATGGACGCAACTGAAAAGGACTACCATGGGCATCAGATGCTGGATGACCTCCATAAAAAGACATACCCCGGTTACTCTGCCACTGGCCGGCTGAAGCGGCTGGCAGAACTCAGGGGGCTGGAATTGGGAATAAGCAGGTCCTTTAAAAAAGCGGTCTGAAAAACATAATTAATCGAAATCAAATAGGATGCGTAAACTGATGAACAAAGAACTGCTGCTGCTGAGCCTGCCTTACTGGTGCTGACCGCATGTAATGAACAAAAGAAAGCTTAGGGGAAAACCGATAGCAGTGCCTTTACTGGAGCTATCTCCAAACCTCTCCTTACCAAGATGTATACCGCCGATCCCTCTGTACATGTCTTTGAGAGAAAGCTTTATATTTATCCTTCACATAATATTGATGCCGGAATACCGGAGAATGATAACGGTGACTATTTTGCAGTGGACGATTATCATATTTTCTCAGTTGATAGTGTTGGTGCAGCGGTTACAGATCATGGATAGGCGGTACAACCCATCATTCCATTGTAGAATTTAAAGATAAATGGCTGATCTTTTACCATGATACCGAATTGTCATGCGCCAAAACCCATTTAAGAAACCTCAAGGTGACCACTCTTAAACATGAGGCGGACGGTACTCTAAAAACGATTAATCCTTATAAAATTAGTATTTTTTAAATACCATTCGGTACATTTGGTCATGGATAACGTTTTATCAAAGGCAGACCGTACCCGGCAATTTATTATTGAATCTACAGCATGGATATTCAATACAAAGGGCTATGCCGGTACCTCAGTGGCTGATCTTACTGATGCCACAAAGCTGACCAAGGGCAGCATATACGGTAACTTCGAAAATAAGGAAGAAGTGGCGCTTGCTGCCTTTGAATATAATTTAATCCTTGTAAAACAGGCAGTTGACCAACAGGTTAAAAAATCTGTGACCTACCAGGAGAAACTGATGGTCTACGCTGTTATCTACAATAAATTTATGGGAGAGTCCTTTCCAAAAGGAGGATGCCCGATCCTGAATACTGCCATCGAAGCGGATGATACCCATCTGCTCTTAAAAGCAAAAGCAGCAGCGGCAATTTACCGTTGGAGGGATGACATTGTCAGTCTTGTGAAAGAAGGCGTAAAGGCGGGGGAGTTTAAAGCAGGAATGGAAAGCAGCCAGCTGGCGTATTCTATCATTGCGCTCATTGAAGGAGGGATCATGATCGCCAAGGTTACGGACAGCCCTGCAAACCTGGAGACGATATTAAAAACTGTTGAGATGCTGATCGTGCAGTTGAAAGCGTAAAGGCCGGATCTTGACCAATTACATTCTAATGTTATCTAATTCTAATGTTATCTAAGGATATTCTAATTTGAAAATTATGTATACTATATTCCGGCTGCATTAATTTGCTGCGCAAAAGAACGCTGAGGCCGTCATATAGTATACCATAATTTTTTTAAGATTTTCAATAGGATCATCTAAACAAGCGTATCAGGCCACCGTACCAGACATCCGGCAATAGCAAGAAATCGTATCGTATGGTCATCATGCCCGGCCGCTATACATGGTCACCATGCCTGGCCGCTATGCATGCCACCATGCTACAGGATAACCTTTAAAAAAAATGCACCCCTCTTTCGATGCCTTCTGCTGCGCTTCAGCAGCATACAGCATCGAAAGAGGGGTGCATTTTTTTCAGCGAAGCCAGATGATCCGGCGCCTTGCCAAACCGCCATGCCTGGCCGCCTTGCCTAACCACCTCGGCCTGGCCACCTTGCCAGATAAACCCGCTTAGATCGCCTTAAAAACCACGATCCCGTTATGTCCGCCAAAGCCAAAAGTATTACTCATGGCAACCTTTATCTTTGCAGAAACGGCTTCTTTGATAATAATATTCAGGTTACCCGGTATTGCAGGGTCAAGTTCAGTTGTATTAATTGTTGGTGCAATTACGCTGTCCCTCATAGAGAGCAAACAGATAATCGCTTCTATAGCACCTGCAGCACCCAAAAGGTGGCCGGTCATAGATTTTGTTGCACTGATCAGCAGGTCATTTTTACCCGTTCCCAGCAGGCTGATTACCGCATTGGTTTCAGAAAGGTCACCAACAGGAGTAGAAGTAGCGTGGGTATTCAGATAGTTTACGTCATGGATGGTTACGCCAGCTTCTTCAAGTGCAAGTTTCATTGCATGTGAAGCACCTTTTCCTTCAGGGTGTGTTGCTGTCATATGGTAAGCATCAGCTGTCATTGCTGCACCGCCAACTTCACCATAAATATGTGCACCACGTTTTACGGCATGTTCATATTCTTCCAGAACCAGTGCACCGGCACCTTCGCCCATGACAAAACCATCGCGGTTCACATCAAAAGGTTTCGATGCGGTTTCCGGAGTATTGTTTTGCGATGACATCGCTTTCATGGCACAGAATCCACCTACTGAAGAGGCTGATATAGGTGCTTCCGAACCACCCGTAATGATCACCTTGGCTTTTCCCAGACGGATATAATTAAAGGCGTCCATAATTGCCGTATTCGAAGTAGCACAGGCAGACACGGTTGTATAGTTGATTCCCATGTAGCCATTGCGGATAGAAATCATTCCCGAGGCCATATTGGCGATCAGTTTCGGAACAAAGAAAGGGCTGAAACGGGGAGTACCGTTACCCAGCGCATATTCAGAGGACTGCTCCTCAAACGTATCCATTCCACCCTGGCCTGATCCCCAGATGACGCCAACATCAAAGGGATCCATTTTGTCAAACTCAAAACCTGAATCTTTTATGGCCTCATCCGAAGCAACAAGGGCATATTGAGTGAAGCGGTCCGTCCTTTTCACGTCAGACCTGTCCAGATATTTAGTAACATCAAAATCTTTGAGCTCACAGGCGAATTGTGTGCGGAAAAGTGATGCATCAAACCGGGTGATCTTCGCAGCTCCGCTTTTACCAGCTACGGTATTTGCCCAGAATGTATTTACATCATTTCCTAAAGGGGTTAAAGCCCCGATCCCTGTGATAACAACTCTTTTTAACATATGCTTTTATATAATTAATTGATCAATCCTGTTCCCAGCCTGATATTTCAGCTGCAAAAGTAAGATTATATTTAATACCAAATGGTATAATCCAGGTAATATTTAAACATGGCCCATCCGGTTCGGGTGCGAAAATACAAATATTCAGGGGCAATTAGATTAATTGTTTCCAGTGTTAGTGTAACCTGAGTGATATTTTTTCATAGATTTCTTTAAGGTGAAGGTATTTAAGCTGATATGATTATATTTGAAGATCAAAATATTAAATATAATGTCAGATCAGAAAAAAGAAATATTCGACAGTGTTGCACAGCGACTAAAGATTGAAGGTTTTAATGTAGTTAACCGTGATGAGACCCGTCCATGGGGAGGTTTTTTTGTAATTGATGAAGAGCAGGCGCAACAATTTGCAAATGTTTACTTTGACGGATTAAATGTGGAGGAGCTGAAGATTTCAGGAAAATTAAGTCCTAAGATCCTGATCGTAGCGCCGAACACACGTCTTTCGTGGCAATATCATCACCGCCGTGCGGAAATATGGCGTGTGGTAAGCGGTACAACAGGCGTGATCACCAGCGAAACTGATGAACAGGGCGATGTACAGCAGTTAACTCCGGGTACTACCATCAAGTTAAAACAAGGTGAAAGACACCGTTTAGTAGGATTAGATGATTGGGGAATTGTTTCCGAAATCTGGCAGCACACTGATCCTTCCAACCCATCTGACGAGTCAGACATCGTTCGTGTATCGGACGATTTCGGAAGATAATATATAATCCTGCATGTGTGTGTCTTCAACGCGCACATGCTTTTTTTTTATTTCTGCTCTCCCGGCGGAAGCACAGGGTTTCATGTCCTGTTTCTTTAATCCTCAAATCAAACATCTGAACGGGTGCTTTTTTTCGTTAGTACATTTAACCTATGATTATTCTCCTCTTTTTTGTTTTACACTGGTTTCTTTCCCTTTTTTCACAAACCTTTTTTTTACACCGTTATGCCTCGCATAAGATGTTTAAAATGAATGGATTTTGGGAGAAGTTCTTTTATACCATCACCTTTTTGTCACAGGGATCTTCCTTCCTCAACCCCAGGGCATATGCCATCCTTCACCGGATGCACCATGCGTTTTCTGATACAGAAAAAGATCCGCACTCTCCGCATTTTGTAAAAGATGTATGGGGAATGATGATCCAGACTAAAAATATCTACCTCAACTATGCCAAATATAATGAGGAGCCTGAGGAACAGTTCCGTGATAAATATCCTTCATGGCCTATTATCGACAGGATTGGAGATTCATGGGTAACCAGATTGGTATTCATCAGCTTTTACATCTGGTTCTATGTAACCTTTGCTACCGCATGGTGGATGTTCCTGCTGCTGCCTGTTCATTTTCTGATGGGCCCCTTACATGGTGCCATTGTAAACTGGTGTGGGCATAAATACGGCTATTCAAACCATGACAACAATGACCACAGCAAAAATTCGCTGCCATTGGATTTCCTGATGATGGGAGAGCTGTTTCAGAACAACCACCATAAAAAGCCAAACAGTCCGAACTTTGCTTCCAAATGGTTCGAATTTGATCCTACCTATCCCCTGATGAAGGTGATGCACTGGCTGCATATTATAAGAATCAGAAAAGTATAAACGCCAACAGTTAAGAATACACACCAATAATAGATGAGAGGGCTCCCGTTAGGGGGCTTTCTCTGTTTTAGGACAGCGCATGCGGCATAATTTTCATTCCCGAAAAAAGAATCTTCTCTATCTTAGGAGACAATTGTATTTTATGCAACTGTATAATAAAATAAGTTTAACCATATTTGCTGCCTATTAACGATAAATTTTGAACATAGGAACGCGTTTATTTTTCTGCATATTGCTCAGCTTATTTTGTACTGAAGTTGCCTGGGCCCAGACCAGCCTGAGGCTTCGGGGAGTAGTTCAGGATACGCTGAAGATGGGCATTCCTGGGGCAAATGTAAGGCTGATAGCCGGTAAAGATACCCTCAATACCAGCACAGATTCTCTTGGCAGATATAGTTTTAATCTGAAAAAACCAGTCCCGCTCTCCCTGCTGGTGCGTGGCCTGGGTTATCTTTCCACCAGTAAAGATTTTGCCCCTCCGGCTGCCGGAAAAGAACAGGTGCTGCCTGCCTTCACCTTAAAAGATGCATCAAACCAGCTGGCCGAAGTAGTGATCAAGGCCAAAGTTATCCCCATGCGTCTCGCGAAAGATACTGTAGAGTTTAATGCCGGCGCCTATACCGTCAGGGAGGGCGATAATGTAGACGATCTGCTCAGGCAATTGCCCGGCGTGGAGATCGGTAAGGACGGTAACGTAACAAGTGAAGGGAAGGAGATGACCAAGCTCCGCGTAAACGGGAAGGACTTCTTTACAAACAATGTGAAAGATTTTATATCGCAGCTGCCTGCAGGTATTGTAGATAAGCTGCAGGTGATTGATGACTATGGCGATAAAGCAAATTTTACCGGACTGAAGACCGGGGAGCCCCGCAAAATGCTGAACCTGGTATTGAAAGACAAACGCAACAGGGGAACTTTTGGTAACGCAGGTGTGAGTGCAGGAACAAACGACCGTTATGCTGCGAACTTAAACGCTAACCTCTGGCGCGAAGCCCGGCAGATCGGGCTGAACGGAACCACCAGCAATACCAATAACGGAGCAGGGATCAATAACACCAATCAATTGGGTTTCAACTTTCGTGATAAAGTGGGGAAGAACCTAACGCTGAGCGCTAACTATATTTATATGCACAACAAGACGGAACTGAGCCAGCAGAGTTATATCCAGACCGTCAATTCACTGGGTACGGTGTATAATGAATCGGCCACGCAAAGCCAGACAAAGGGGGCGAACCACAACTTTGACCTTGGGCTGCAGTCTGTAAATGGCCGGGATTTTGTACAGGGCAGTATCCGCGGTGCCCTGAATAATTCGGTAAGTGATGGATTAACATTTTCAAAGCAGACCGGGGTAATCCATCAGGACCTGCTGAACGGGAATAACTCCAAGCAGCACAGCCCGAATTTTAATGCCGATTTTGCGATGGCCCGCCATTTTAAAAAACCGGGCAGAACCGTATCACTGGGTGTTAACGCCGGTAACAACGTCAGTAAATCCATCCAGGACCAGGATAACAGGATCGGCTACTATGATCCTGAAACCGACCTGCTGGTAAAAGATTCCGTCAGAAACCAAATCGTAGATACGCGGAACCGCGTGCGCAATGTGAACGCCACCTTCACGGTTAGTGAGCCACTGGGTAACCCGGCAGACTCACTGGTAAAAAGAAGCCTGGACTTTAGCTATCTGTATTCATTTACCCATACAGGCAATGACCTCGTCACCAGCTTAAATGATGAATCCGGGCTAAAAAAGGTAGATTCCCTGAGCAACAGGTATACCTCTTCCTTCAGTACGCATACCATAGGGTTAAACTATCGTTATACGGCCAAAAGACTCAACTACAGCGCCGGTATCACAGCGCAGCCCAACACGCTGACAGGGGCATACGAAGGCAGGGCCGATAAGATTAACAGGACAGGTTTTAACCTCTCGCCCGTGGCGCGTTTTGATTTTATTCCTTCTCCAAAAACCATCTACAGCCTGTTGTATAGCGGAAACAGCAACGCGCCCGACTTTAACCAATTGCAGCCGGTGGCAGACACACGCAATCTCCAGAATGTGATCATCGGGAACCCCGATCTGAAGGCGTCCTTTAACCATACCGTGAATCTAAGTTACCGCTCGGTGAGCCCCGGTAATGGAAGTACCCTGCAACTGGTGCTGCGGGCTACAGCAGTGCAGGATCAGGTGGTGAGCAATACCGTTCTGATCCGGGATACGCTGAACAGCCTGAAACAGGAAACCCGTTACCTGAACACGGGCGGAAACTATAGCTTCGGCAGTAATTACTATTGGTCGCTCCCGATTGCAAAGAGAAAATACAATATTGAGATCAAAGGCGGGCTGAACTACAACCACCGGGTATCTTATGCTGATAACGTTAAGAATTTTGGTAAAGGCATCAATTTAACCCAGGCATTATCAATGCGCATAAACCAGAAATGGCTGATGCTGACCGCCGATGCTTCTTACAATTACAGCAGTAACGTCTATTCACTGGCCTCGGCCAATTCCAATATCATCCAAACCTGGGTAATCAACGGAGATGCCAGAACGTTCATCCTGCCCAGTCTGAATGCTGGTGTAACGACCTCAAAAACCATCAATCAGGGATTCGCCATCCCGGGAAGAAATCCGCTGCTCATTGGCGGTTATATAGAAAAAACATTCTTCCGGCGGAAGGGCAGTTTTAAAGTTCAGGGCAACGACCTGCTCAACCAGGGAAATAATATGAACAGGACCATTTCGGATAACTCCATTACGGAGAGCCGAAGTAACCAGGTGACCAGGTATTTCCTGTTCACCCTGAACTGGAGACTGCAAAACTTTCCCGGCGGCGGGTAGCAGCGGCAGGAAGGGCCGAAGCTAAAGGTGGTAAAAATGACCGTATCTTAAGCCACTATGCTACAGATAATCTTAAAACAAAAAGCCCCGGCGTCTAATACCGGGGCTTTGAAAAGGATTATAGCTTAAAAAGATATGCTAATCTGTTTTCGCTTTTGGTCTTGAATTGTTAAACCTTCGGTTCCCGCCACCACCGTTACCGGCTGGTTTTCTTGCACCGCTCAGGTTTGGTTTATGCTCAGTTCTTTCAGGACGGCCACCTCTTGCAGGCTTGGCTTTACCTTTTGCTTTCGCCGCTGCAGCACCTGAAAGCAGGTTTTGCCAGCTCATCGCATAAGGATGATCTTCCTGAACAGGAATCTTAATTGCAATCAGTTTTTCAATATCGTCCAGGTATTCTTTTTCCTCTCCGTCACAGAAAGAGAAAGAGATCCCGCTGTTACCTGCGCGGCCTGTACGGCCAATCCTGTGTACATACGTTTCAGGAACGTTCGGTAATTCATAGTTGATCACGTGTGTAAGCTCATCCACATCAATTCCCCTTGCGGCGATATCAGTAGCTACCAGGATACGCGTAGTTTTAGCTTTAAAATTAGTTAAAGCCCTCTGGCGCGCATTCTGTGATTTATTTCCGTGTATGGCTTCAGCTTTTACACCTACTTTGATCAGATCTTTTACAATACGGTCAGCACCATGTTTGGTACGGGTGAAAACCAGTGCCGTAGTGATCGTATGATCTTTTAAGATATGGATCAGCAGGTTTTTCTTATCATTCTTATCAACATAATAGATCGATTGCTCAATTTTTTCAGCAGTAGATGATACCGGCGTTACTTCAACTTTCAGCGGGTCAGTTAAAATTGTATTGGCCAGTTTCTGAATTTCAGGCGGCATGGTGGCAGAGAAAAACAGCGTCTGTCTTTTTGAAGGCAGTTTAGCTATCGTTTTCTTTACATCATGGATAAAGCCCATGTCCAGCATTCTGTCGGCTTCATCCAGTACAAAAATTTCCACATCCTTGAGGTTAATGAAACCCTGGTTCATGAGGTCGAGCAATCTGCCCGGAGTTGCGATCAAAATATCTACACCACGGTGTAAAGCATCAGTTTGTGATTTCTGACCAACACCACCAAAGATCACCAGATGACGCAGGGGCAGGTTCTTTCCATAAGCTTTGAAACTTTCTTCAATCTGAATGGCAAGTTCACGTGTTGGTGTGAGTACCAGTGCCCTGATTGGTTTAGGGCCTTTGGTATTTGCATGCTCTTTATTCAGCAGCTGCAGCATAGGAATAGCAAAAGCGGCCGTTTTACCGGTTCCGGTTTGTGCGCAACCTAATAAGTCTCTGCTGGTTAATATAGTAGGAATAGATTGTTCTTGTATGGGGGTTGGATTAGTATAACCCTCTGTTTGCAGCGCTTTTAAAATAGGCTCAATCAGGTTTAAATCTTCGAATAACAATGTGTATGAATTTTAATTTATTTGATACAAAGATACGGATAAGTTCTGTAACTATTGCTCTTCTTTAAAACGGCTGAAAAACAACAGGGCGAAGATACACAGCACAAAGCCTACAACACCGTTTAAACGGAGCCCGAAGTCATTTCCGGGGTCTTTTCCATAAATAGTGAGCATGGCAAATATCGCAATTCCCAGCGTTTGACCCAGTTTAACGAACAGATATTTAACCGCGAAGAACATTCCTTCGTGGTTTTCACCTGTTTCTTCGGTATCTTTTTGAGCAATATCGGCCAGTATTGCATTTGGTAATATACCCAGTGCGGCCAGCGGAAATGAAGCAAAAGTAACCAGGATGAACATCTGCACCCTTGGCTGAAAGGGAAGGTGGCCGAGAGAATAGATCGTCACGAAGATTAGGCTGAGCACACCAAAGGCGCTCATCACCAGAGCCTTGCGTCCGAATCGCTTCGCGCCATAATTGATAAAAGGGTAGAAGAGCAGAGAAAGCATTACCATGATGCCCATGAACATCCCCCCATTAGATTCCGGAAGTTTTAACAGTACGGTCACAAAATAGAGCAATCCGCTTGAAATGATACTCAATGCAGTGTAATAGGAAAAGTCGGAGATCAGGTAATATTTGAAGTTCGTGTTTCTGAAAGTACTTTTAATTGCCGGGAGCAGCGCAATATGGGTTGGCCTGCCTTCGCTGTAATTTTTTTCTTTGATAAAAAGAACAGGCAGGGCCATGGCGATCCCTGAAAAGATACTCAGCCCATAAATGGTATACTGCAGGGCTTCCATCCTTTCCTGAACATGAAAAATTTCCTGGATCAGATCAGCAAAGTTATTGGTCAGGGCAGACATGATCATACCCATTACAAAACCTACCTGCTGAAAGGTGGAGAGCTTAACTTTTTTCTCCGTGGTATGTGCCATTTCGGCAAGCAATGCATTATATGGAATGATATAGGTGGTGACCGACATAAAAAAGCAGATCAGCATCAGTGTAAGCCACCATGCATTGGCGGTTGTTTCTGCTTTTTGCAGCGGGTGGAAGATCAGCCCGCAGAAAATCACTGCCGGAAGGATTGCGTAACGCATGATCGGTATCCTTCTTCCATCCGGATTTTCGCTCCCGTCACTTATTGATGCAATGAAAGGGTCATAAAAAGCGTCAAATAACCTGCCCGAAGCCGCAATAAGGGAAAGGATATTAAAAGCCCCGAAAACAAGCAGCTGCGGAACAAGAGGTGTTAAGCCCGAATTGGTAGGCGGCAGGTAGAAATAAGGGAGCATGACTATAATGATATTCGTCATCGTGCCCCATCCCATCATCCCCGCTGCATAGGCAAATTCCTTTCTTAACGGCAACTCTTTAATCGGCATTCAGGGTAGATGGTTTTTTGTTGAACAGTTTGGAAATGAAATATATGACCATAAACCCGGCGAGGATCAGCAAGCCGCTTATCGCTGTGACGGGATCGGCCAGGTAAATGCTTATACCTACAAAAATAGTAAAGGAAATGAATAAAACAGGGATCAAAGGAAACCATTTTATGGTGTAAATATTTTTGGTATCAAGATCAGCGGTTTTCTTCCTTAAGAAGAATAATGTTGCTGCAGAGCTTGCCGTGCCGATACACTCCAGGATGATGGAATAGTTCAGGATCTTATCAAATGTCTCGGCAAAAAACAGCGTTGCGATGATCAGTGCCACAAAGGTGGCCAGGCTGACCGACATGACATCTGTTTTGCTGTTTTTCCGGGAGAAAACACCGGGGATCACCTTTTCTTCGGCCATCGCAAACATAGACCGCGGAATGCTCAGCAGATTGACGTTCACAAAGCCCAGTACAGAAATGAAGATGATGACAGATAAGATTGTATAACCTGCCGGGCCAAAGATCTTACCGGCCAGTATCGAGGCAATGCTCTGTGCAGTTTTCAATTGTTCAAAGCCAATCACTTTTACATAAGCATAATTGATCAGCAGATAGAGTGTGATGATGAGGATGAGTCCGAGGATAACCCCTTTTGGCAGCGTTTTTTTTGCATCTTTCACTTCTCCGCCTAGGTTGATCGTTTGGGAATATCCCGTAAAGGAGAAATTAATCGCAATCATACAAACACCCAGTGTTTTCGCATAATCCCACCATCCAGGTGGAGTACCGGATGCTGTTTTAAAAACAGCGGGAATACTTTGGACCTGTCCGCCGGTAAATACCGCACAGATCAGTGTAAGTACAAGTGCAATCTTTATCAATGTGATGATGTTCTGTACCTTGGAACTTGTTCTTAGTCCCAGGAGGTTGACCCCAAAAAGAACCAGTATTCCTGTGATAGCAATGATCAGCTTGTTCTGATCGGTACGCATTTCCGCTGGCAGCACTACATTGGCCAGGTACTCCGAGCCAATCAGCGTAACACCAGCTATAGATGCGGCAATGGTCATTATCACGATACAGTTGATTGCAAACGCAAAAGATGGGTGATAACTGGTGGAAAATATTTTATAATAAGCACCCGTTACCGGGAATCTCGAGCCGATCTCAGCATAAATCAGGGCACCGAAATAGGAGAATATCCCTCCGATGATCCATGCCAGATAGAACAGTTCGGGAATCTGTGCATTGGCAGCAACACTAACCGGGGTACGGAAAATGCCCATGCCGATCACGAAACTGATCACGATCATGGACAGATCAAAAAGGGTGAGTAGTTTTTTTGATTGCATATAGCGTTAAATAATGCTGAAAGGTACATCAAATTGCGTTTCGATGATCAATCCTGCTGTCTAAATTAAGCTGAATCATCGGATTTGATGATGATGCGGTTTGGAGGGGCAATCTGCAACCGGGAAATTAGATTCCGGTTAATTGTTCATTTGCGAACAAATACTGTTCATTTTTGAACGCACAGCAGTCGTATTATTAAATTAAATATTTGATTTACAGTGTTTTGTTCGTGTTTTTAAAATTGGTATGTGATTAGCTCTCGCAAAGCAGACGGGACGTTCCTGTCCGGATTTTAAATACATGTCATGAACTTACTCCTTACCATTATTGTTCAAAGTTACCTGTATGTGCTTTTAACATTTTTCCAGTTTCCTAATTATACAAAACACTGGAACGGGGGAGACAGACCCGGCCATACCTTTGCCTCTTTTGAAGATTTTAACGGCAAACAGGATTTTAAGGTGCAGAGAAATGCTAAGGGTGATTTTTCCCTTGTATACTCCGCAGAGCTGAAAAAAGGAAAATTATCAATTGAAATAAAAAAGGGTTCAGCAACAATTGTCCAGCGGGACGTGAACGGAAGCGTTGCTGACTCAATAAAATTAGATAATAGCAAAGGTGAAAAATATCATGTTACTTTCAGGGCAAAACATGCTGAAGGGAAGTTTGATGTTAAATACAATTAAGGGGATCAATTTCCAAGCATTTCCAGCTGCCAGATGACCTGTTCTTCAGTAACCGGAAATTGCACATCATTACGCACCGTCTGATACACGGCATTGAACAATTCATTGTAGGCGCCTTTGGGTGCTGCCAATAATGCTGTGCTTTTCTGACCGTCCATATCCATGAGTACCAGTTTGCCTTCACCGCCTTCGGCTTCTGCGCCAAATCCGTTATGCACAGGCAGCATATCTTCCGCCAACTGGGCTTCCTGCACATCAGTACGCATCTTTAAAAAGCTGCCCGATGTACCATGCACCACAAATCCATATTCCGGTTCTGCAATGAGCAGGCCGGAGGTTAAGTATACGTTCAGCTGATCGGGATATTTCAGGTGAAAATGAAAATAGTCATCTACCTCAGAGCCTGTCCGGTGTATTGCAGTTGTTTTTTCATAACTCAGCGGCTTGCCTAAAATGCTGATGGCGCCGTCAATCAGATGAGAGCCGAGGTCATACATCAATCCATTGCCCGGCACTGCTGCACTCTCTTTAAATTGTTTATTTCCGATAGCCATACGGTACCGGTCTATCCTGAAATGGATTTCAATTAACTTCCCCAGCCGGCCGCTCTCTATCACCTGTTTTACAGAAAGAAAATCGCTGTTATACCTGCGGTTATGGTAAACCATCACCTTTAAACCAGACGAACGGCCAAGCTCAAACAGAGAATTGGCTTCAGCAGCTGTCACGGCTGCGGGTTTTTCAATCAGCACGTGTTTTCCTGCCCGAAGGGCCTGCATAGCGAAATCAAAGTGAGTGTAGTTGGGGGTATTTACCACAACCAGCTCAATTTCCTCATCGTTCAATAATTCATCAATAGTGCCGTAGCTTTTCAGACCCGGGTATTTGAGTCCTGCTTTTTTCTCATGGCGCTCTGCAACAGCTTTGAAGAGGAAACCCGGATTTGTTGCTAAAAAGGGTGCGTGGAATATTCTTCCGGACATTCCGTAAGACAGGAGGCCGGTTATGATCGGTTTTGACATTGATATGAATTAAATGTTTAAATTATATAAAATAAATAGGTTATGATTGATATGGTAAATCTTTTTTACTGTCTGAATTGTGTATTTGTTGAAAACTGTATATCTGTAAACACGCATATTTCAGTAGATTTGGGGATAATACAAATTTTATGGCAGAACCTATTTATAACGATGACAGTATACGGTCGCTCGACTGGAAGGAACACATCAGGTTACGGCCCGGGATGTATATCGGAAAGTTAGGTGACGGATCTGCACAGGATGACGGTATCTACGTGCTGCTGAAGGAGATCATGGATAACTCTATCGATGAGTTTGTCATGGGCTCCGGGCGGACGATCGATATTACGGTTTCTGATTCGAAGGTAAATGTACGCGATTACGGACGGGGAATTCCCCTGGGAAAAGTAATCGACTGTGTGTCGAAAATCAATACCGGTGGTAAGTATGACAGCAACGCCTTTCAGAAATCTGTAGGACTGAATGGCGTGGGTACCAAAGCAGTGAACGCACTGTCTACCAACTTTGTGGTACAGTCATACCGTGACGGCAAAACCAAAAAAGTAGAATTTTCAAGAGGAGAGATCGTCATTGACCATCCTATTATTGATACCACGCAGCGGAATGGTACAGCCATTACCTTTTATCCTGATGAAAGTATCTTTAGAAATTATCACTATATCCCTGATTTTGTAGAAAGCATGATCTGGAACTACGTGTTCCTGAACACGGGCCTGACGGTGAATTTCAACAATCAGAAGTATTTCTCTGAACGTGGACTCTATGACCTGCTGCATAAAGTGGCTGACGTGGAGAATATCCGTTATCCGATCATTCACCTGAAGGGGAACGATATCGAGATTGCGATGACACACGGACAGCAGTACGGTGAGGATTACCATTCATTCGTGAACGGACAGCATACCACCCAGGGTGGAACACACCAGGCGGCATTCAGGGAAGCGGTGGTGAAAACCATCCGTGAATTCTACAAAAAGGAATATGAGGCATCGGATATCAGGGCCTCTATCATCGCCGCAATTTCTGTACGTGTGCAGGAGCCTGTATTTGAGTCACAGACAAAAACCAAGCTGGGTTCCCAGAACATGGGGCCTGAGGGTCCATCCGTCCGTACCTTCATCAATGATTTTGTAAAAAAAGAACTGGATGATTACCTGCACAAACATACGGATGTTGCAGACGCACTACTGAAACGTATCCTGCAGTCTGAGCGTGAACGTAAAGATATCGCCGGTATCAAAAAGCTGGCTAACGACCGTGCTAAAAAGGCATCACTGCACAACAAGAAACTGAGGGACTGCAAGGTCCATTTCAATACCACGCATGACAAGCGTTACGAAACCACACTGTTTATTACAGAAGGGGATTCTGCATCCGGCTCCATCACCAAATCAAGAGATGTGGATTGCCAGGCCGTATTCAGTTTGAAGGGTAAGCCGCTGAACTGTTATGAACTGACAAAAAAGGTGGTGTATGAGAATGAGGAGTTTAACCTTTTGCAGCACGCACTGAACATTGAAGACGGACTGGATGGCCTGCACTATAACAATATCGTGATCGCTACCGATGCCGATGTTGACGGAATGCACATCAGGCTTCTCATGATGACCTTCTTCCTGCAATTCTTCCCTGACCTGGTAAGGGCAGGACATGTATACATCCTGCAGACACCACTTTTCAGGGTGCGCAATAAAAAGGAAACCATCTATTGTTACAGTGACGAAGAGCGCCGGAATGCAATCACCAAATTAGGCAGTAAACCAGAGATCACAAGGTTTAAAGGTTTGGGAGAGATCTCACCTGATGAATTTGGACTGTTTATCGGAAAGGACATCCGTCTGGATCCTGTGATATTAAAAGATCAGACGATAAAAAACCTGCTGGAATATTATATGGGCAAAAATACGCCCGACAGGCAGCAGCATATCATCAGAAACCTGAGAATAGAAAAAGATACCATCGAGGAACTTGTTTCTGCCGATCAGGAAGCTGCCACTGCCGCAGTTTCAGAAGATATCGTAGAAATTGCAGAATCAGCTTAGGCTGGTTCTGCCTTGGTTTCTTCAGGGTGTTGCGGAGGCAGGACATCTACTTTCTCTTCCACAATAGTGATCTGGGTATGTACGGCATACTTGCTTGGCCTGATGCCACCGTCATATTTCTCCGCATAAGCCTGCGTAAACTCGGCACCAAAGTATAAAATGATAGAGGTGTAATAAATCCATAACAGGATCACAATAATGGAACTGGCAGCACCGAAAGCCGAACCAGGGTTTCCTTTTTCAATATAGATGCCGATCACATATTTGCCCAGACTAAACAGCAGTGCCGTAAACAGCGCACCGATCATTGCAGATTTCCATCTCAGGTCTACATCCGGCAATACCTTAAAGATGATCATAAACACAGCGGTTACAGCAGCAAGCGTAATCGCGTTATTCAGGATATAGATCAGCAGGGTAGTAGTATCACTGGCCAGGGGTATGGCGTGGCCGAATTTACTGTTGGTAAGAAAATAGCCCAGTTTTGAGCCCATACCGATTACAATACTGTTGATCACAAGGGATACCAGCAGCAGGAAACCCATGGAAATGATCAGCGAAAAAGAAAGCAGGCGGTTGGTGATCATCTTTTTCCATCCTTTCTTTGGGATGGCCTTCACTTTCCATATCAGGTTAATGCTGTCCTGTATTTCAATGAATATCGCTGTTGAACCCACAATAAGGGTCACTACACCGATAATCAGTCCCATGGTGCTTTTGCCCGTAAGATTGGCATTCTCCACAAAACCCTGCAATTGTTTTGCGGCGTCCTTTCCCACCATTTCACTGATCTGGGCGAATAGTTCTGTGCCCGGATTTAACTTGTTGCTAAAGAAGATACTGGCTGCGGCAATGATAATAATGATCAGTGGCGTAAGTGAAAATATCGTATAATAGGCGAGGGCTGCACTGAGTTTTGTAATGCGGTCCTCTGTGAATCCTTTTCCGGCTGCAACAAAAAGATGGTACAGTGCAATAAAGAAATGCTTTATTTTATGTGCTACTTTCATGTTGTGTATTAGAAGGGATATCCGATCCCGATATTGTAAACTAAATTGTCTTTTCTCCATTGGCTGCTCCCGAAGGCTACCTGATCAATTACCCAGCGTTCTCCTTCAGGAAGGTAAGGTTTCCTGATCGGGAAGGCAACGTCCAGGCGGATCACAAAAATGGTAGCATCTACACGCAGACCTGCTCCGGTTCCAACCGCCATCTCACTCAGTGCGTTCCTCAGTTTAAATCCTGAACCAGGTCTTCCGGGTATTGCAGCATCAGTGGCAGTTGCAGGTGTGCCCATATCCTCTTTGCGCAGCCAGATATTTCCGGCGTCAACAAAAGCAGCACCGTACAGGATACTCACCAGTTTAAATCTCAGTTCAGTATTCAGCATGGCTTTGATATCCCCTCCCTGATCGGCAAAGGACTGGTCGGGATTAACTTTGTATGTTCCGGGGCCTAATGCCCTGGCCGGGAATGCGCGGATATCATTACTTCCTCCTGCAAAAAACTGACGGACGAAAGGCAATGAACTGCTGTTTCCGTAAGCATAACCATATCCCAGATTGAGGCGGTTGGCCCAGGTAACATTCCGGTTGATCTTGTAATAGTTCCTGAGATCTGTCTCGAGCCTTACAAACTGTGTAAGCGGAACGTTAAAAATAGATTTACTTCCTGTATTATTTTTTGGAACAAATGCGCCCCAGACATTTCCACCGGTTTCTATGCTACCATTGAAATAGATATTATTTCTTCTGTTCTCCTCCATCTGGTTGGTATAGGTGAAACTGTAGTTACTTCCAATAATGAACTGTTTTTCCAGGGTATAGCGCAGGCCGGGAATAGAGTCGAACAGGCGTTTCTGTTTATTCGAATCAGCAGGAAGGTTTGGCTGTACATAATTGACAGAAATCGGATTGAAAGTATGTTCCTTGTATTTATTTTCTTTCCAGTTGTATCCAAATTCTGTTTTAAATGAGTTGAGTTTATACAATGAACCGCGGCTCAGCAATTGATAGGAAACGGAGGCAATGGTTTTAGGGATAAAGGCGTTTGTACTTCTTGGTTTGTAAAAAGGTACGATAAACTGCGGGAATGTCAGTTTTCCTTCGGCAGTGAAGGAGTAGGAATTCAGGTTCTGTGTCTGTTGTCCGCTCACCTGCGTTTCGAAGCCGCCGCTCACACTCACATCCAGTTGCTCTGCACCCCTGAATAAGTTTCTGGTAGTTTGAGTAACTTTAACTTCTGATCCTACAAAATTATTGGATTTACTTGTTCCTGTTACACCAAAGGTCAGGGAATTCTTTTTTAAAGGGGTAAGATAGATATTCAGGTCCAGCTGGTCATTTTTGAAACTGTCGAGTGGTAAAAACTCTGCTCTCACGTCCTGAAAGGCATTGATATTTACCATCCTGTTGAGCGACTGGTTATGGTCTGTCCTGTTATACAGCTCATCTTTTTTGAAAAATACGAGACGGTCAAATATCCTCGGTTTAAACGTATTCCGGTTATCATAAATGTTGAAATCATGATATTCCATTGGTGTCAGTTTCCGCAGTACGCTATCTCTCCGCAGAGAGTAACTTGGATAGATATTGATGTTTTTGATGGTATAAGGTTTCAATCCTGCATCCGGAGCGATATCTTTTACCTTAATCGTAATGTCTACCAGGCTCTTTCCTATCGTACTGTCCACCTGAAGGATCAGGTAATCGGGACTAAAATAGAAGTACCCTTGTTCTTTCAGGTCGTTATCTATCCGGATGCGTTCATTTTTGAATGCATCAAGATCATAGTAATTGCCAACTTTGAGCACTGAGTTTGCTTTATTGTCATTGATCACCTTTGTCAGGTTGCCGGTGTCTTTGGGAAAAGTTATACTCTTGATTTTATAGCGTATTCCAGTATTTACTGTATAGACTGCTTTACCTGTTTTCTCTTTGGTTACGGTATCACCGGTAACTACATTCTGTAGATAACCCTGACTGATCAGGAAACTCGTCATTACCGCATCATTGGTTTTAAGTTTTACCTCGGTTAGCAATACCGGTGGTTCGCCAACTTTGGTTCTCAGCCAGTGTTTAAAACCTTTTGGTTTTTTGGGCTCACCTGCAACGTTATAGATATATAATTTTGGCTTTAAACCCAAAATTGATTTATTAGGCCGTGGTCTTGTTTTAGCCTCAAGGTCACTCTTTACATCCTTTTGATTTTCAATCTTTGCTGATGAATCAGGATTGATCACAACCTCAGCGCCGGTGTACAATTTCTGACCGGGTTTCAGATATTTAGTATTGCTGCAGGCAGCCCATACTAAACATACGAAGATAAGTAAGCTGGGTTTAATTAGTTTTTTCATTTGTAGGCTTCTGTTCTTGATTTTCTCTGATTCTTCTTGATCTTTTATGGAAGATCTCCCTAAACTTATTATAATCCACTACCAGGGCAAATCCCAATCCTGTTTCGATAATCTGGCCTTCGATGACTCCCTCATTCTGGTTACGGCGGTAAGCTCTCAGGCGATATTTGCCGTCTTTAGAAAGCATATATTCCACATTGACATTCCCTGCAATATTTGTAGAGCTTTGTCCGGGGGCCTGTGGCCCTTCCAGTCCGAAACTGCTGCCAACGGTTACCGTTAACCTGTCGCTAAGCAGTTTTTTTGACACTCCTACTTCAAGGTCAGTTTTTTGCTGCAATGATCCGGTAGAATAATCTTCAGATGAATTGACACCGAAGTTGATATCCACGCCCTTGATGAGATCAGATGCAAGATTGTTCAGCTGTTCTGTCAGTAATTTGCTTACACTTGATCTGGCAAGCGTAGAAACACCGCCACCACCACCGGCAAGGCTTTCAAAAGGATTGTTGGCGATAAACCTGCCTAAGGCCAGCAGGGCAAATACCTGTTTGTTCAGTTCACTCTCATTCCTGTTTACGTTTTGCAATTTGGTATAAACTGCACCGCTTAAAGCTCCGCGTTCATTTTCCGGCAGGTCGAGTTTAAACGAAATAATAGGTTTTAACAACTCGCCTTTCATCATCAGGTAAACCTGGAATGGCAATTTAGTCTTGGCAGGGATATTATCCGGCTCATTGATCAGGTCAATAGGTGCTGCATTCACTTCATATAATGCGGTTAAATTCACATTTGCAGACATCGGGTCGCCGGTCCATATGATCGTACTTCCCGCAACCAGTTTAAATTCTTTTTTGCCTAAAGGGCCGACAGATAGATTATAAGATCCGTCTTTGATCTCGTAGCGCCCGGTCAGGCTGATCTTTCCGCTTGGGTCCATCGTCGCCGTCAGGTCGGCATCGCCTTTCACTTTCAGCGCATCTCCATTTGCAGGGTCAACTACTACGTTTAACTCTGCTTCGGGGTCTACCTCCAGTTTGGCCGTCAGGTTGATTCCTTTCACCGGGGCTTTGCTGATGCTGTCAGCATGGAGTGCTTTCTGCCCGTTAAACGGAGGGGCATCTGCATCGATAAACTGCACGATCCCTTCCTGGTCGATCACCGAAGGATCATCTGCCGGTAATGCGAAGAAGAACTTCGTACCTTTCTCTACTTTGATGTTCATATTCACATCAGGCTGGTTTAAATCTCCTCTAACCCTGATATTACTGGTTAAAAAGACCGTTCCATAGATCATATCATTGTCAAGCGCAGTAGAGTTCATCACCCGGAAGGTTTCCGTTTTGATGTCCATATTGAACTTGAAGTTGGTGTAATCTGTCGTCAGGATGCCGCCATTGATGGTGGCTTTTTTGTTCAGCGAATCGATAATGGTAAAGTTATTGAAGTTCAGGCCCTGTGGGGTAAAACTGATCGTTTCGTTTGGCATTCTGAAGTAGGAATTCACATAGGTAGCAGTAAAGGCTGCCTGGTTAAACTTCACATCTCCTAAAACTTTTGGAGCAGCAATCGCACCTTTTACTGTCAGTGCCCCTGTGATGGTACCGGAGCCGTTTTTGATCTGGCCCATGGATACACTTTCGAGAGATTTGAGGTCTATTTTGTCAATATTCAGCGTCAGGTCCAGTGCGTTCTCAGGGTTATTGGTATAATAAAAACCATTCATCCTCAATTCATGGACACCTGTTAATGCGATATTGGTTTCGTAGGCATTTGGGGTATTGTTATTTACTGCCACGCGCAACGTACCCAGCTGGTCTTTCTGATAACGCAGCCTGTCAATGGTCATGTTGGCCGTAAATTTAGGGCTGGCCATCAGGTCGCTCACATCTACCGTACCATTGATCAGTCCTCCAACGAGTGCACTGTCCTGCTCGGCGAATTTTGTCAGGGTTTCTATTCTGAAGTCCTTAAACTCTACTTTTAACGGAGAATTTGGTGTGGCATTTACGCTGTTTATACTTAATAATTGTGTTCCCTGGCTCAGGTTAAACTGGTTTGCCAGGAGTCCCGACTTGCCAAACTGTATATAGTTGTCCTGTGAAACCGACCATCTTTCATAATCCAGCAGGATCCTTTTAGGATCAAACTTGAACTGGAAATCCTCGCCCAGCGATTTGAATGTACCACCCAGGACGTATCTGTCATTTAGTTTTCTGTCACGAAGGATAAGGTCGATATTTAACAGGTTATTTGAAACTATACCGCTAAGCTCCGTGCCGTATAAGGCGATAGAGGGGCTTTGGATGTGCCCAACCAGCAGTTTGTAGAAAAGGCGGTTGTCTGAATTATCTACGGTTAATCTTGTGCTGTCTACTTTATAGTCACCATAAACCACCTGCGGGAACCAGGCATTGATCTTTAAGCTGTCCTTCTGCGTATCTATCAGCCCGTTCATATAGGAAGGGGAGAAGGTAGTCAGTTCAGGGACGAAATCTTTAATGAATTTTGGATTATAAATCTTTACGCTGAAGCGGAACCGCTGATCGGGAACCTTGGTCACTACGCCAAACTTATAGTATTTGTTGATCTGGTTGGTCATGGCACTTGCCAGGTTGGTCAGCTGGTATTTACCATCAACACGTGCGCTGAGTAACTCCGATTTTAAGGTAAGCAGGTTACGTTCAGCTGTAGCTTCTGAATGGATGTCTATGGTATCCACATTGATCTTCTGTCCGTCTTTCACCAGCTGCAGGCCGCGGATGCTTACATCCCCGTTCAGGTAGTCGGCGTCAGCAGTTTTAATATCAGCTTTTACCACTCCTGCCATCCGGAATTCGGTAGGGCTGAAATTAAGGTTCTTTAGGTCTACCTGTTTCAGGTTCAAATCTGCTTTTACGGAAGGATATTTTCCTGCCATATTTACCAGGGCCGTCAAATTAAAATTGGCATTGCTATCGGCCATGCTGCTTTTGATATTCAGTTTCTGACCAGAATATGTTCCGCTAAGCAATAAGTTGCGGTAAGTATATTTATTATAGTAAGCACTGATCAGCTTTCCGTTTACTTTTGCTGCAGCGGTTTTGGCGTCAAGGCCTGTACCGCTTACATTTGCTTTAACCGTGATCTTGCCCAGCTGTGGCTGCATTTTAATCAACCGGCCTACATTAAAATTATTCAGGGTAATATCTGCCGTATAACTTTCTTTTCCTTTAGGGCCCTTTAGGGTAGCCAGCAATTTTGCTGAGCCCATGTCGGTATTGATGTTGAATCCGGTATTAAAGTTTGTCATGGAGCCTTTAAACCTGCCATTGGCGGCGATGGTGTTGGGCAAAGTGATGTTTGCAGGCAGGGATTTTTTAGGAATAATCACCAGCACGTCGTTCTTCGTCATGGAGAAACGTTTAATATTCAGGTCAAGATAAGCCTTGTTGGCATCCGGCAGGCCTTTCACTGTTCCGCTTACATCGATACGGGTACTTTTCAATCCGCTTATCTGCAATTGTGGAATAGAAAGGTTATTCAGGTAACCGCTTACGCGGGCTGTAACTTTGATTTTCTCATTCCGGTAACTGGCCGGAACGGCATTACTGAAATAGGTTGCGTCTTTCAGGCCAAGGGTAGTATTCTTCACCTGGAGGGACATCTTTACACGTTCCGGATGTTTTGTAAGATCTTCCAGGGAAGTGTAGTTCAGCTGGGTATTGTTCTCGATATTGGTGTTAGGGGTTTTGAAGACCAGGTTGCTCAGCTTCACCATCTTGTCATTGTAGACCACGTCGCCCTGTAATTTGCTGAGCTCAAAGCCGCTTTTTTCTTTCAGACTTCCGTTTTTAACATTCACTTTGATGCCCGCGGCGCTATAGGAGAGGTTTTCTGCACCTAAACCAAGCCCTTTGATCTTCAGGTGGTTGAAGTCCATGCCTTTGGCCAGGGGTTTTTCCGCAAGGTTATCAAACTGGATGTTGTTGTCTGCAAGGTTCAGCTTGCTGACTAAAACCGCCATTGCGGAGGGTGCTGCCGCTGTATCTGCTGCAGCTCCTTTAACTGGTGCGGCGGGTTTAAATGCGAATAGAATATCTGACTTATTCAGCGTGGCATCATCGAGTTTAAAATCACTTTTTGTAAGATCGGCAAACAGTTTAGTTAACGTAAGTCCGGTAATCTTCAGATCTGCACGGGTATCAGATAACATGTCATCATAATTGATCTTTACATTATCCAATGCCACATCCTGTACTTCCACTAATGGCAGTTTTCCTGAAGCTGTTTTTGTCGTGTCTAAACTTTTTTGCAGCTGTGCTGTCAGTTGGGTAAGCGGTTTCTGCTGCAAATATTTTAAGGTGGTGTTTTTTAAGGACAGGTTGTTAATCACATAATGCTGATTGTCCATGTCGAAATCTTTGATGTTTGTCTGGAATTCTCCCAGTTTTACACTTACATCATTTCCTGCCACATCGTCACGGTACACAATTCCGATATCTTTCAGGCTGATCTTGCTGATCGAAAACTTCATGGTAGAAGTACTGTCTTTATCCACTTCCTCATCTGGTTTTTTCTGTTCAGACATGAAGGCGTCTACCAGGAACGAGAAGTTGTAAGTCGTGTCAGGATCAATCCTGGTGACATTCGCCCTGATCTTTTCGAGTTCTATGTTGTTGATTTCTATCTTGTTGCTGAGCAGCTTCATCAGACTGATATCAACGGATAGTTTCTGAGCGTACAATAACGTGTCTCCTTTTTTATCCTCCATGTAAAATTTATTCAGCACCACATCTTTGGGGAGGGCGATCTTTACACTTTCAAGGCTGACTTCGGTATGGGTTTTATTTTTGAGATAACTAATCGCTTTGTCCTTGACAAAGTTTTGGACCGCCGGGATATTTAAAGCCACAGCAACCAGTATAACCAGCATAATGATGCTGGCAACTATCCATAAAATGACCTTTAGACTTTTGCGTACGTATTTATTCAATGGTTGTGATTTTTGGGAAATTTACACTTTTAAGACAATAACCAAAACCATGCCACCGGCTATTTCCTATGTATATTACAAGATTTGGAGGATTTTGTTTAATGAAATTAAAAATTTGTTAAATACTCTAAAAAGTTGTAAGATGTTTGATATTATAGCTTATGAACCATCCTTAAGCCTGGCAAGCTGATATTTCTGGCACGACAGTTAAATCAGCTGACAAGTTATTCATGCTGGTATCTAACTCCGAAGTAAATCTAATTCAGGTCTGAGCTAGGTTCGTGTTTACGGCCCAAAACTCGGATTTACCTCAGACCTGCATCGGATTCACCCTGGACTTACATACTTTCGTGAAGCCAGAAGTCTATGTTTATAAGGGGGGACTGATAATCTTACCTGCTCATTTGAAACATAAATCGCCTTTTATAAAATAATATAAATTAACACCGTAACTTTGTCTCCCCGCTATACTTTTTGCAGGCATCCAGGCCTGTCTTCAGACTGGAAAAGCAACAGGTATGAGTGGAAAGAGCCTATGCGGACACAAGGCTGTGTTTGCAGACAAAAGCATCAATCAGAATAAATGATAAAGACCTTAAATTTCTCTGTCTCCTATGAAGCTTACGATCAGTTTGCAGACCTGACTGAGGCAGATCAGCTGCTCTGTACAAAGGCGGAAGCAGCACTAAGTACATCCTATTCGCCCTATTCCACTTTCGCAGTAGCTACAGCAGTGAGGCTTGCCAATGGTACGGTAGTTACAGGCAGCAACCAGGAAAATGTTGCTTAACCTTCCGGCCTGTGTGCAGAGCGCGTTGCATTGTTTACTGTTGGCGCGGCCTATCCGGACGCGGTGATTGAAAGTATGGTGGTTACGGCGCATACAGATCATTTTAAAATCGAACAGCCGGTTACCTGCTGCGGCTCATGTTTGCAGGTAATGGCAGAATTTGAACGTAAACAGGATAAAGAAATTGAAGTTTTATTCTATTGCATCGATGGCAAGATATTAAAAGTTAAAGGCATAAAAAACCTCCTGCCATTTGTGTTTGCAGAAGACCGCCTGAGGTTGGATTCCTGATTAACTGCCGAATTAAGGCTAATTGACAACTGTTAGGAAATTGTGCTCTGAAAATATAACGGGATGACTTATATTTACACCACACAAATCCTTTCTTAATGAGCGACGAATTAGATAATAACATAAACGAAGAGACAAAACATACCGTAATCCCCATCAACGGGCTTTACGAAAACTGGTTCCTCGATTATGCCTCTTATGTAATTTTAGACCGGGCAGTACCCCATATTAACGACGGCCTTAAACCTGTTCAGCGCAGAATTATGCACTCGCTGAAAGAGATGGATGACGGACGTTTTAATAAGGCCGCCAACGTCATCGGTAATACCATGAAGTACCACCCGCATGGTGATGCTTCAATTGGGGATGCCATGGTACAGATTGGACAAAAAGACCTGCTCATCGACTGTCAGGGTAACTGGGGAGATCCGGTTACAGGTGACAGTGCTGCGGCGCCACGTTATATCGAGGCCCGTTTGTCAAAGTTTGCAAATGAAGTGGTCTTCAATTCAGATACCACGATCTGGCAGCTGAGTTATGACGGCCGTAACAATGAACCCCTTACCTTACCTGTGAAGTTTCCACTGCTGCTTGCCCAGGGTGCTGAAGGTATTGCCGTAGGCCTGGCCACCAAGGTGATGCCGCATAATTTTATTGAACTGCTGGATGCCTCCATTGAGATCCTGCAGGGCAGCCGTCCCAATATCCTTCCCGATTTCTTTACCGGCGGTATGGCAGATTTTTCTGCATATAATGAAGGGATGCGCGGGGGTAAAGTCCGTGTACGCGCCAAGATTACGGAAAAGGACAAGAAGACCCTGGTCATCACAGAAATACCCTACAGTACAACTACCGGGTCTGTCATAGACAGCATCTTGTCTGCCAATGATAAGGGCAAGATCAAAATCAAAAAAATTGAAGACAATACCGCAGCGAACGTAGAGATCGTGATTCAGCTGGCACCAGGGATTTCGCCTGATGTGACCATTGACGCGCTGTATGCATTTACATCCTGCGAGGTATCGATCTCTCCGAATACCTGTATCATTAAAGATGATAAGCCCCAGTTTTTAAGTGTGAACGCTATTCTCATAGAGAATACGCAAAACACGAAGGACCTGCTTAAACAGGAACTGGAAATAAAACTGCATGAACTCCAGGAAAAAATATTCTTTAGTTCCTTACTGAAGATCTTTATCCAGGAGGGGATGTATAAAAATGCCGACTACGAGAACTCGAATAATTTTGAGATGGTAGTGAGCGTACTGAACAGGTTATTCACTCCTTTCAAGGAACAACTGTACCGGGAGATCCTGCCTGAGGATTTCAAGAAACTGATCGACAAACCAATGAGCAGCATCACCCGTTTTGATGTTAAAAAAGCGGATGACCAGATGAAGGCTCTGGCGGATGAGATCAAAGTGGTAAAAAACCACCTGAAACACCTTACCGATTATGCCATTGCCTGGTACCAGCGTTTGAAAGACAAATACGGAAAAGGCAGGGAACGTAAAACTGAGATCAGGCTGTTCGACAGGGTAGAGGCTTCAAAGGTTGCCCTGGCGAATGTGAAACTCTACCTGAACCGCGAGGACGGTTTTATCGGAACTGGACTCAAAAAGGACGAATTTGTTGCTGATTGTTCTGACCTGGATGAGATCATCGTCTTCAGGGAAGATGGTAAATGTATCATCACAAAGGTTGCCGATAAAACATTTGTCGGGAAGGGAATCATTTATGCGCATGTATTTAAAAAGAACGACGAACGCACCATCTACAACCTGATCTATAAAGACGGTGCCAGCGGTGTTTCCTATATCAAGCGTTTTGCTGTGATGGGGGTTACCCGTGACAAAGAATATGATTTAACAAAAGGCAGCAAGGGCTCCAGAATATTATACTTTACACCTAACCCTAATGGGGAGGCTGAAATCATTACGGTGATGCTCAAACCGCATACTAAACTGAAGAAATTGCAGTTTGATGCAGACTTTGCAGAGATCGCCATTAAGGGCAGGGCATCGCAGGGAAATATTGTTTCCAAATACCCGGTGAAAAGGATCCTGCTGAAAAGCAAAGGTGTTTCTACCTTATCAGGACTAAAGATATGGTATGATGACCTGCTGAGGAGACTGAATGTAGATGGCAGAGGTAAATACCTGGGCGAATTTGACGGTGACGATAAGATCCTGCAGGTTCACAAAGAAGGATGGTACGAACTGAGTTCTTTTGAACTGAGCAATCACTTTGATGCCGATCTGCTGCTGATCCAGAAGTTTGATCCGGAAAAAGCATTTGCTGTTGTTCAGTTTGAAGGGAAAGCTAAAAACTACTTTATCAAGCGTTTTGTGTTTGAACCTATCGCGATCGGCAAGAAACAGAGCCTGATCAGTGAGGAGACCGGATCGAAGTTTATCTACCTGACTAGTAACCCCGCAGCCATGCTTACGGCAGATGTGCTAAAAGGTAAAACCCAGATCCCTGAAACTATAGATATCGTGCTTTCAGAATTCATCGATGTGAAAGGCATCAGGGCTAACGGCAACCGCCTGACCCAGCACGATGTAAAGGAGATCAGGATCAGTAACCACGAAGAAATTGAACAGGGACCTGATGAAGATACAGGAGAGCTGGTGATGAATGAAAGTACGGAAGGACCTGTTTCCGGAGGAGGAGCTGAACCGGCTGAGACCGAAGACAGAGAAATAGCGAATGAGGAGGACTTCACAGCGGATAGTGATGCAGAAAACAGAGCAACCGGGGAGGTCGAATCAGGAGATACTGCTGATGTTGCTGAAACACGTTTTTCCGGAGCGGAAGCGGAAACTGAGGATACCGTTGCGGAAGACAGTATGTCAACCGAGACTTTGGTTGCAGACGGAATTATTGTAGAAAGGGCAATTGAAAAAGCTGAGCCTGCAGAGGATACTATTGAAGAGGTCCCTGCCGAAGAAGTTGTTCCCGCACCTGAAGCTCCTGTTGTAAAACCGGCTGCTAAACAAAAGAAATCTGAGGATGCCAAAAGTAAAGTGACGAAGGAAGCGAAACCAAAAAAAGATATTAAACTGGAGATCACCAATCCTGATGATGTGGATATTGATGATACAGGGCAGTTGGGTTTGTTCTAACTGAACAAGTTAGGCCATCGCTCCGCTGCCATGACAAATGAGATCCCGAAGATCGCAGAAGACAGGAAAAAATTCCAGTCCCATCTTTTGACCTTGAATATATTGATCAGGATAAAGGAAAAGATCAGGATGCTGATCACAATGATGATTTGCCCAAATTCCAGCCCCACATTGAAGGCGAATAGTTCTGCCACAATATTAGTGCTTCTGCCTAAGAGGCTATTCAGGTAATTGGAAAAACCAAGGCCATGGATGAGTCCAAAAAACAGAGCCAGGATATATTTAAGCTGCATTCCCTTGGGTTTGGACTTTCCTGCCAGAATGTTTGATGAAGCGGTGACGAGTATAGTTATGGGGATGAGGAACTCAATCAGGCCGGTATTGATGTGGATAAATTTGAAAACGCTTAAAGCCAGGGTGATACTATGGCCTACGGTAAATGCAGTAACCAGGATCAGCACCTTTCTCCAGTCGGATAACAAATAGGTTCCACAAAGAACCATAACAAAGAGGATATGATCATAGCCTTTCCAGTCTAAAATATGTTGCCAGCCTAATTCAAAATATAAATGGAAATCTTGCATTGCCCCCAAATTATTTAATTTTTATTGATTAACACAAGTTGCAGGGAAAAAATATTATTTATTAGTCCTGGTCTTAATATCTTCTAAATATTTTTTTGCCGTTTTAAGCGGTACGATAGTCTGCAAGTTAGGTCTTGTATCTGGCAATTTTCTTTTCCTGATCGTATCAGCAAATCGCACACTTCGTTATTGTGCAGCCCGTGTAATCTTTTGTTTTGCATTTTCATCAGAATATATTGTTTTTATCGGTAGCGTTTATTATTTTTTAATGCTCCTCTAGCTGCCTTCGGCGGTTTATAGGTTATGAAGTTATCATAAGCATATTCATTACTGTTTGTAAGCGGGTATGCTTATGATAGTTTCATTTAATTTTTTTGTTTAAATCTGAAACCATCTGAATTCAGGCTTTCAATATTCACATTTTCGTCCCCATGCATAAAGCTGAGATCAATGGTATAATTCCGGCAGTTAGCTTTCATTTCCATATCGCTGGTCCAGTCATAAGCTTTTAGCAATCTGTCTGAAATATAATCATCCAGATTGACGGTGAAGATCAGGCTGAAACTGAATACTGATTCTATTTTGAGGTAAGCAGAAAGGGGTTGGATACCTAACCCGTTCAGATATACGATCAGTTGTTAGGCTATTTGATTTGTTTGCAGCATGTTCGAACTGAACAGATTTTTCAGCTCTGCTTTCATCTCTTCATCTTTGGCCTTGTAACCGCGGTTATAGCTTTCGTTGATTAAGATTTCCACGTCTGAAAAGAAAATCCGGAGTTTGCTATCGTTTCTTCCCAATTTTCTGAATTTATTGATTCGCTTGTAATTTTCATGTCTGAAATGGTTAATTAATAATGAAGCAAATGTACTGCGAATAAATCTTAAAACAAGAATATTTTATCTAATTATTTAATTTAATCAAATTATTTGTTTAATTATTAACTATTTGTTTCTTTTAAACAATAGATCATCATTTTAAATATCTTTTTGCTTTTCCTGATGCCAGAAAAATCCTTAACCTGTACAGCTACAAAAGATGAGTAATTTCGCCATCTTTGAAGACCCGGTCAGGTATGTTTAAAACGATCAGGTAAACGATAATATTCATATATGAACTGGGAAAATTTACTGTCGGCTAAGCGCTGGGGAAATGAAGAGAGATTTGCAGGAAATCAGAAAGAAGCGCGTTCAGAGTTTCAGCGCGACTATGACAGGATCATCTTCTCCTCGCCATTCAGAAGATTACAGAACAAAACGCAGGTATTTCCTTTACCGGGAAGCATTTTTGTACATAACAGATTAACCCATAGCCTTGAAGTTGCCAGTGTAGGCCGCTCATTGGGAACTATATTTTACAACAGGATGAAGGCGGCAGACCCGGAAATTGATGAGCGCTGTCCGCTGCTGGTGGAAGTGGGTAATATCATCGCTTCAGCCTGCCTGGCACACGATCTCGGAAACCCGGCCTTCGGGCATTCCGGTGAATCGGCTATTTCCCATTATTTTACTACAGGTGACGGTAAGATCTACCAGGACCAGGTGAACAAAGCACAATGGCAGGACCTGATCAACTTTGAGGGCAATGCCAATGCTTTACGGATTCTGACCCATCCTTTTGCAGGAAAGGGTACCGGAGGTTTTGCACTGACCTATGCAACGCTGGCTTCCATTGCCAAGTATCCATGCGCATCCCCCGCTCAGGATAAGAAGAATATCTATACCAAAAAATACGGATTTTTTCAATCTGAACAAAGCGGATTTGAAAAGATAGCGATAGAAATGGACCTGATTAAAGTACAGGACGATCCTGTTGTCTATAAACGCCACCCATTGGTTTACCTGGTGGAGGCGGCAGATGATATCTGCTACAATATCATTGACCTTGAAGATGCACACCGTTTAAAGATCCTCTCTTACAAGGAAGTAGAAAGGCTGCTGTTACCGCTGTGTAACGATGCTAAACTTCCGGATCGCCTGGCAGGAATGGAGGATGACGATGCCAAGATCACGCTCATGCGTGCAAAATCTATCAGCACACTGATCGGCCAGTGTTCCAACGTGTTTTACCAGCAGCAGGATACCATACTGAAGGGCGATTTTAACCAGAGCCTGATGGACGCCATTGATGAACCTTTCCTGTCAACAATGAAAGAAATTGAAAGGATCTCTGTTAAGAAAATCTATAACTATTCATCTGTCGTACAGATAGAGGTTGCGGGTTACCAGGTGATGGGCGGTTTGCTGGAAGAGTTTATTCCTGCTTACCTGCAGAACGACTCAAAGTACCATAAAAAACTGGTGGAACTGATCCCGAAGCAATTCCTCACCAAAGAGACCGATGTATATACAAGAATTCAGTGTGTACTTGATTTTGTTTCAGGAATGACTGATATTTATGCCGTAGAACTTTTCAGAAAAATAAAGGGAATATCTTTTCCTTCTATGAGTTAAGCAAAATTGGTCATCATAAAAAATGCCCCCGGGACTGAGTTCTGGGGGCATTTGCAATAAGAACAACCTTTTTTAAGGTATATATTTTATACTATTGGTATTGAATGTAGATCGGGGCAGGTTTAAGTTTCATTAACTCTTCCGGCGTCATCATTCTGTGTGGTGCTTTTTTGATGTCGTTCTTATAGAATAATTTGAAGCCAGTAAACTGAACAGGTTCTCTCTGGATGAAATAACGGTAAGTACCGATTTTCAGATCAGGTTCTCCCCATCCGTCCATATGCATTACAATTTGTACTTCAGGATGTAACTTGATATTCTGGTAATTGGTTACCATCTTTTTTGTAAAACGGTGAACCGTAAATACTTTTGGAGGCAGTTTGTATTTTTTAACCAGGTTAACCAGGTACTGTGAACAGTAATTGATGTCTGCAGCATCGTAAGTGCCGATTTTTGTACCTGGTCTTGCACCACTTTTCATAGAGAACTCAGGGTCGATACCCAGATGTACCTGTGGCATCATCAGATATTTTTCTATTCTCGGCAGTTCGTCTTTGATATTACTTAAAGCAACCTGAAGATCGAGGAATACGATCCCGTTGTGCATTTTAGCAATGGCGATTACAGAATCAATCTGGTTGTTGCCCATGCGGTTGATATACTTTCCGTCTTTTCCGGGAGTACCACTGGCAACAGCTGCAATATAATGTACACCAGGCTGTACCGGCGTAGAAGGATCTACCTTCTCCCATTTCTTAACTTCTGCATTTAAGCGGCTCCACATTTCTTTCGGTGGATATTCACCCAGGGCACCCATTTTTTTGGAATGTAAATTTCCGTAATAAACTACGATCCTTTTAAAAGGCAGTATTGCGCCGGCAAGCGGGTAAGGCTGGTTTTTAACGGGCCATTTTCCGGTAGTGTCGCCATTGGCTATTTTTTTTAAAGCAGCGTTATATTTTGCAGTATCAATCGGATGGCGTGTAGTGTCAGCTGAAGTCACTTCGGTGGAGTCACCGGATGCATTTACAGATGTTTTTGTTTTATTGTCGCCTTTTTTGGAATCTGAAGAGCAATTTGCAAATAAGGCGATTGAGGTAAATGCAATAAGCAGTGTTCCTGCTAACTGAGGTATTTTCATAGATATATAGATGTTTATTGATTATGATGCATGATTAAATGAAGTACTTCTGATTTAGTTTTATGTATAGATTCAGTACAGTTATATGTCGGTTCTGCAAAACTACACATTCAGCTGACAAATCATTCTACAAGTATAACATTCTTAAAGTGATTCTGAATTATATTTATCATTTGTAAGTTATCTGCATCCCTGAACTGAATTTGTGTATGATTCATGTACAGGAGTATTATCTTTACACGTTATACCAACATTGAATCCAACTTATGAGGAAATATGCTGCAGCTATTATCGTTTTTTATATCATGTTTGCCTGGGCAGGCTGCAAGGAAGATACGACAAGATTTTTTCCGATTATGCCCTCAGCCGGAGATACTGTGGCCCTGGCTGGCCTTTACAGTAGGGAAAGGCCAGATAGCGCCTGGAAGAGTGTGTTTTTAGACTTTAGCAAAGAAGTCCAGACGGGAGTACTGCGGTCATCCTGGGACCTTGGTTTTTATTGTGCAAATGATACTTTCCGGGTAATCATCAACAGCTCTCTGGGTGCAGCTGCAGCCCAGACTGACAAGATAAATCTGAACAACATCACAGAGACGGATACTGCTCTCCTGGCGACCAGTAAAAAACTGGTATTGACGATAGATACAGGGAATGCCACTACTGTAGATCCCGTACAGGCAGATAAAGCCGCTTATCTTTCAGGTACAGTGATCAAGGAGATATCGGCCAACAGTTCTGCAAATAATGTATATATCATTAAACGCGGTGCAAATACAAACCTGAGATTCAGCAAATGGATAAAGGTTAAAATAAACCGCACGAACAATGGATATACCGTTACGTATGGTAATATGAATGATAACAACAATTTGTACACCACCTTAACGGTAACCAAAGATGCTTCCTATAACTGGCGTTATGTCTCCTTTTCAAGCAGAACCTCCAGTTACGAACCTGCAAAAACCTCCTGGGATATTTGCTGGGGTAGTAATACTTATGTGGCGATGAATGCTGATGGAACTTTAATCACCAATCCAAGCGGAACAGTTAGGGCCCAGCAGCAGCCTGATTTTGTACTGATCAATTTTATGGCAGGGGTGACTGCCTATGAGGTCATTCCGGGGAATGATGTGACGA
Organism: Pedobacter hartonius; assembly: GCF_900107535.1. GTDB lineage: Bacteria > Bacteroidota > Bacteroidia > Sphingobacteriales > Sphingobacteriaceae > Pedobacter > Pedobacter hartonius. The sequence goes on from NZ_FNRA01000005.1 coordinate 293,339, forward strand.
AAATTTATGATAATTTTACAGAGGCTGATGCCTTGGCCATCCCGCAGGCATCATGGTCTGCAAAACGGGACGCAATCGGTGCAAAATGGAGGAGGCTCACTACTTTGGATGCGGGTGGATCACTGGATATCAATATCGACCGCTTTTACCTGGTGAAAGACGCCAAGGGAAATATCTACAGTGTGAGTTTTGCCGGTGGAGGATCCAGAGGCAATCAGATTGTCAGGTACAAACGCCTGCATGACGCAGAAACAACCATTAATTAAAATATAAACATGAGCTGTGCCTGTTTACAGGAACAGCTCATATTTAGTTTATACGATAAACTTATTGAACTTGCCGAATACGCCTAACGGTAATTTGATACCCGAGGTTGCCTGAAGATATAATTCTCCTGTTTCCAGGTTCTCTACCTGCGGAAAGGAGGTTTTGATCAGGTTTTCTACGATTACAGAAGAAAATCCCAGCGAATAGGTATTCAGGATCAGGAAGTGTTCTTTTTCATCCAGCAGCTGGACCACATCATGCATCATCTCCTGGATATGATCTTCCAGTTTCCATTTTTCACCGTTGGGGCCATGTCCAAAAGCCGGGGGGTCCAGGATGATGCCATTATACTTTTTACCGCGTTTCAATTCACGCTGTACAAACTTCAGGGCATCTTCCACTACCCATCTCACATCTTTCAGTTGTGACAGTTCCTGGTTCTCATTTGCCCAGTTTACTACCTGTTTGATCGAATCTACGTGTGTGGTGTCGGCGCCTGCGGCTTTTGCAATCAGGGATGCTGCACCGGTATAGGCAAAAAGGTTGAGCACCTTAGGGCTCGGGGTTTTGAATTTCTTAACGGAAGAAGAGATATAATCCCAATTCACTGCCTGTTCAGGAAATACGCCTACGTGTTTGAATGAGGTAAGGCCTAAACGCAGGCTGATCTTTACTTCATCATTCTGATAATCAACATTCCAGCGGTCGGGCAGTTGCTGCGTGCTCTTTACCCATTCTCCTGAGGTAGCAGAACGCCCCTTGAACCGGATATGGGTTCTTTTCTTCCACTCCTGGTCTGACAGTGTTTTTTTCCATACCGCCTGTGGCTCCGGTCTGGACAAAACGAGGTTGCCAAAGCGTTCCAGTTTTTCAAAATCACCACAGTCGATCAGCTCGTAATCTTTCCAGTGTGTGGGCGTTAATAGGCTTATCATAAATGTATTATTGTACTAATAGGGTTAAAAGTTTTTCTTTGCTGCCTTCATAAAGCGACTGGCAAAAACGAAATCATTCAGTTCTTCTATATCGGTATGGGCAATCTCTTTATTGGAACCTTCCCAGAACTTCTTGCCTTCGTGAAGGAAAAGGATATAATCACCAATGCCCATCACTGAGTTCATATCATGCGTCACCACAATCGTAGTGGTCTTGTATTCCTCAGTGATTTCCTTGATCAGCTCATCGATAACGATAGATGTTTTGGGATCAAGTCCTGAGTTGGGTTCATCGCAAAAAAGATATTTTGGATTCATCGCAATGGCACGGGCAATACCTACCCGTTTTTTCATCCCTCCTGAAAGTTCGGCAGGAAAGAGTTTATTCTTGCCTTCAAGGTTTACCCTTTCCAGGCAAAAATTGGCGCGCTCCTGTTTTTCCTTGAAAGACTGGTCTGTGAACATATTCAGTGGAAACATGATATTCTCTTCCACGGTCATTGAATCGAACAGGGCCGAGCCCTGGAACAGCATTCCGATCTCCTTACGGATTTCAATACGCTGTTCAAAATTCATCTCAGTAAATTCCCGTCCGTCATATTGTACACTCCCTTTTTCCGGAGTTTGCAGTCCTACCATACACTTTAATAAAGTGGTTTTTCCTGAGCCGGAACCGCCGATGATCAGATTGGTTACACCAGCTTCAAATTTGGCAGATATTCCTTTTAAAACAATATTGGAGCCGAAGGATTTTTCAATGTCTTTAATTTCGATCATAATAATAACTGGGTTACGATATAGTCACAGGCAAGAATACTGATACAGCTGACTACAACAGCTCTTGTACTTGCCTGCGCAACTTCCAAAGCACCGCCTTTCACATAGAAACCTTCATAGGCAGGAACAGTGGTGATGATAAAGCCGAATACAAATGCTTTAACCAGCGCAACAGTAATGGTATAAGGATTGAAATCAGTGGTGATCCCCTGGATATATTCAGCCGGGGAAACTGCTCCTGATAGTGTGCCGCCTAAAAATCCGCCGCCAATGCTCAGGAACATCGAGCAAATCACCAGTACAGGAACCATGGTGATGCCTGCAATCAGTTTTGGCAGGATCAGGTATCCGGGAGAATTGATCCCCATGATCTCCAGTGCATCGATCTGCTCACTGACCCGCATGGTGCCGATCTCAGAGGAGATGGCAGAGCCAATTTTACCGGCCAGCACAATGGCTGTAATGGTAGGGCTCAGTTCAAGGATACTTGAATCGCGGTTTACCGAACCGATAATTGTTTTGGGAATAAAATCACTCACCAGCTGAAAGGCGATCTGCAGAGTCATTACCGCACCAATAAAGGTGGAAATGATCGAGATTAAGCCCAGCGAACCAACGCCAACAAAGTTCATCTGCTGAAAAATGGCTTTCATGTATATCGAGATCTTTTCAGGTTTTCTGAAAACCGCTTTTAACAGTAACAGGTATTTGCCAAAATTGGTGAAGTTCATTCGGTGAGAAATTAGCTAGGGTATAATTACTACAATACTACAAAGAAACAATAAAAATTGTTGTGGCTTTCTTTATTTCTTAAAATATTCTGCTATTTAGGGTTGATGAATGCAATTAAAACTGCTGCAATAAAGGGAACAGGCGGGGCAACAGGGGGCAAAGGGGCTGTAGTTTCGGGCGTTTTTGAGCTTAAATATACGTATTATTGCGGCCGGTATTCTGGTGAAATGGTGCCTGAACAGCAACCCGGGCACATCTTTGAAAGCTGGTTTGGCGGCAGTAAAGAATTTAAGCAAAATGGTGGCTTTGTACTGTAACTAAACCGGCATTGCTTAGTCTTATTTATATATGACGGCAAGTTTACCTGAATACAACGTTAAAAATAACGCACAATATAGGAGAGAGATATATGGACAACAGATTATTAAGAAACGAGCACGACAAAGTAATTGCCGGCGTTTCATCGGGATTAGCAGCTTATATGGAGGTGGACGTGACGATCATCAGGTTACTGTTTGTCCTGTCTACTATATTTTTAGTAGGAACGGGAGTACTTGTTTATCTGGTGATGTGGATAGTGGTGCCGGTAAATAACGACCCTGCAGCAAAATTCTCCAGGTTCAATGATTATTTTAAACAGCAGCCACCTGCCTCAGGATTTCATACACCGCCATTTGGTGGCCCGGATCCATTTGTGAAAGAAGAGGCGCCTGAAACAAAAGCCACCCCAGGTACCGGACCCGGCTGGCGGGATCCGGTGGATTTTAAAACCCTGCCAAAAAATAATGGTACGGGCAGAACAGTAGGGGGTTTATTCCTGCTGGTGATTGGTTTGTACTTCCTGATGAATGAATTTGACATCATTCCTTACTGGTTCAGGCTGGGTAAATTATGGCCGCTGGTATTTGTTGCCATCGGGCTGAGCTTTATCCTGAAATCCAAACGGAAGAACAGCTGGGAAGAATGGAAACGTCAGCAGGAGGAAACGTTCGGACAGACAACGCAGAAAACGGAATATACAGAAAAGAAAGCTGCTGATTTTAACCAGGACCTGCCAAAGGACGAACCTAAAGATCAGTTGTAAGGCGGAGGATCTTAAGAAATAATATAAATAGGGAAGGGTCCGGCGGTATGGTAAAGAGATTCATCAGCCGGCTGAACCTGCCTGAACTTAAAAAATATAAGTTATGAAGCTTAATAGAGTAATGTGGGGCGTAATGCTACTGTTTGTAGGAATTGTCCTCTTGTTGGAGAACTTTAATGTCATTGAATTTTACTGGAGAAACGTCTGGAGTTTCTGGCCGGTGTTCCTCATCATCTCGGGGGTGAATATTCTGTTCAACCGCAATAAATCACAGATCGGAAATATGATCTGCCTGGGAGTACTGGTACTGATGCTTTGCGTGGTATTTTACAAAGGCCAGCAGCCGCCTGCCAATAAGTTCTGGATAGGCGATAAGTTCAGCAAAGACTTTGATATTGATATCGACGATGATAAAGACGGTACTGCAGATAAACTTTCTTTTGTGCAGCCGTTGCTTGCGGGCGACAGCGCTAAAAAGACGGTGCTGAATATCTCTGGCGGTGGTACTTCATTTAAACTGACCGGTGAATCAGATAGCCTGATCCAGGCTGAGGTGGAACGCAGATATGGCAATTTCATCCTGCAGCGCGAAAGTTCAGATTCGGTAACCACACTGACATTTAAGATGAAGAACAAACAGAACAAATGGTCGCTCGGTGACGGTGGAAATGATGTAGACCTGAAACTGAACAAAAAACCGGAATGGAACCTGAATTTAAACATGGGAGCGGGAGAAGTTGATCTTGATCTTTCGGATTATAAGCTGAGAACTTTCAGGTTCGACGGTGGAGCGGCATCGATTGATATCAAAGTTGGTACGCTGCTGCCGGTAACGGATGTAACAGTGAAAACCGGTGTGGCGGATGTGAAGATCAATATCCCTGAAGTGTCGGGATGCAGGATCAAAACCAAAACCGGGCTTTCTGCGAAAGACTTTCCGGACTTTATAAAAATTGACAATGGCAATTATGAAACCTCTAACTATAAAACAGCTGCCAAAAAGATTTTTATCAATCTGGACGGGGGATTGAGTAATTTTGAGGTGAACAGATATTAATACCCATTGGAGCATCAAGAACCTATTGCCTATACCGTTGTTGTCAACGGAAAGCCCGAAGGGCCCTATGATTTGGACAGCATCAAAAAAATGAATATCCTGCCGGGAACGTTTATGAGGACACCCGGCATGGACGATTATAAAGAAGCGCATGAGTTCCCTGAACTCCGTGCGCTTTTTGGTTTCAGCTATGAGCAGACGGCACCCCAGTATTTTGCGTCATTTGACCAGCGCTTGCTGGCGGCTGTGATCGACTATTTTGTGCTGATGCTGGTATACATCCTGCTGCTGCTGATTGGTTTTATGTTCATAGGGGATAAGGATCAGCGGATTATGACGGGTGTTTTACTGCTCCCTCTGATCCCTGTACTGAAATTTATCTATGGTATTTTTGCCGAGTGTTCTGCCAGGCAGGGAACGATCGGAAAGCGGCTGCTGAATATTAAGGTAACCGATATGGGGGGTAAAAGGCTCAGTTTTGGGATGGCAGTGACCAGAAATATGGCAAAGATCCTTTCGGTGCTTCCATTGTTTTTTGGGTACCTCTATATTTTTCTCAATAAAAAACAGCAGAGCTGGCACGATATTGCGGCAAATACTTTAGTTATTAAAGATCGATTGATTTAATCTTTATCTTTGCACCGCATGGAAAACGTATCAGTACAAAAGGATTTAGCCGGAGGATATTGCGACAACTTAAACCAGTATTCGAGGTTTTTAACGCGTGAAGTTTATATCGGCGATGTGCCGATGGGAGGTCTCAACCCTATCAGAATTCAGTCGATGACCACTACCGACACGATGGATACCCTGGCAACGGTGGAGCAGACCATCAGAATGGTGGAATCCGGATGCGAATATGTAAGGATCACTGCGCCGAGTATGAAGGAGGCAGAGAACCTGGCACAGATCAAAAAAGAACTGCGTTCCCGCGGTTATACAGTTCCATTGGTGGCTGATATTCATTTTACGCCCAATGCTGCCGAAGCCGCTGCCCGTATTGTGGAAAAGGTGCGGGTAAACCCGGGCAATTATGCTGATAAAAAACGTTTTGAAAATATAGAATATACGCAGCTTGCCTACCAGGCAGAGCTGGAACGTATTTATAAGAAGTTCTCGCCACTGGTAAAGATCTGTAAGGAATATGGTACTGCGATGCGTATTGGTACCAATCATGGTTCCCTGTCTGACAGGATCATGAGCCAGTATGGTGATACTCCGCGCGGAATGGTGGAATCTGCCATGGAATTCATGAGGATGTGCGAGGACATGAACTATTACAACCTGGTGATCTCTATGAAAGCCAGTAATACCCAGGTCATGGTACAGGCCTATCGCCTGCTGGTTGAAACCATGGTGAAAGAGGGCATGAACTATCCGCTGCACCTCGGCGTAACCGAGGCGGGTGACGGAGAGGATGGAAGGATTAAATCTGCAGTAGGGATTGGTACCCTGCTGGAAGACGGACTGGGGGATACGATCCGCGTTTCCCTGACTGAGGATCCTGAGTTTGAAGCTCCGGTGGCTAAGGCCCTGGCTGACCGTTATGCAAGACGAAGCGCTCCTGTTGCGGGAACTGAAAGGATAGCTGTAAAAGATCTTTCCTATAGCCCTTATGTATACAACCGGAGGGTTACACAGCCGGTGCAGCATATCGGCGGTCACCATCATCCGGTAGTGATGCTGGATGTTTCTGCAAAGAATTTAAAGGACCCTTATATTTTAATGGAAGCGGGCTACCAGTACAGTGCCGTTTTAGATAAATACAATATGGCAGATCAGGCATGCGACCTCGTATACTTGGGAGATGCCCTCCCGTCTTTTTCTTTTCCGGGAAATTTACGGCAGATCTATAATTATAACACCTGGCTGGGGCTGAAGGATAAAGCCAATTGTCATCCTTTGCTGAAACTGGAAGCCTATGCAGAATCGGAACAAAAAGATCCGTTCCTGAACCTGCTGAGTGTAAATGCAGGTGCTTATGATCCTTCTTTACTGCAGTCGCTGGATGAAACCGCGGTACTGGTGCTTGAAACCGGTGCAGAGCACGGGATGGCAGAACAGCGTGCGTTTTTTATCGCCCTGCTTGCAAATCATATCCAGGTTCCGGTGATCATCAAGCGCACTTATAAGGAGATCAGTGCCGATGACCTTACTTTATATGCGGCAACGGACCTCGGTGCTCTGCTGACAGATGGTTTTGGAGATGGCGTCTGGATAGATGCCCCTCAGACCGTTGCACTGTCAACCCTGAATGCCGTAAGCTTTATCATTCTGCAGGCCACCAGGACCAGGATCTCCAAAGCAGAATACATCTCCTGTCCGAGCTGTGGCAGAACATTGTTCGACCTGCAGGAAACAACCCAGCTGATCCGTTCAAGAACGGATCATTTGAAAGGTATCAAGATCGCTATCATGGGTTGTATTGTAAACGGACCGGGTGAAATGGCGGATGCCGACTACGGTTATGTAGGTGCCGGCCCCGATAAGATCACCTTGTACCGCAGTAAGGAAGTGGTGAAAAAGAACCTGAGTGCGGCTTTTGCCCTTGATGCCCTCATTGAACTGATCAAAGAAGACGGCAACTGGACAGAAGTAAAATAAAGATCATTCTTCTTTCAGAAAAGTCAGGCATCTTTCAAATACTTCCTGCAAATGAGGCAGAAGTTCTTTTTCCGTATAAGGGTGTGATGCGCCGTAAACATGATTTGCGCCATGGATCTTTTGCAGTTTGGCTTTTGGCTGTGCCTGTGCCAGCTGCTGGGCAATGCTGAAGGGTACATTGATATCGTCATCGCCGTGCAGGATCAGCCATGGGATCTGAACGGATGCTGCTGCAGAAAGAATGTTAAACTCATTTTTATGGTCAGTATAATCTTCCAGAAGGCTGCTGTTCAGGGGCATTTTTTCTTTCGTCCTTGCGTTTTCCACGAAAATACGTCCTGTATTTCTCCATTCTTCTTCCTGTTCTTTTTTCCACAGGGAACTGAAATCCGCTATGGATGACCAGGTAATGATCTTGCTAATGCGCTCATCGCCCGCTCCCCTGAGGATAACCAGTCCCCCTCCTTTACTGTGGCCTATTAAATAAATGGGCGCTAAAGGATAGGTATGGACAGCATAATTGATCGCGGTATCCAGATCTTTTAACTCCATACTGATGGTGTTGGATGCGAAAGCTTCAAGGTCGGTAACCTCATTGGGTGCCTGCTGGGTAACGCCATTGTGGCTGAAATTAAATTTTACATACCTGTAGCCTGCAGCTGCGAAACGTTCTGCAATGAGGTGATGTGCGCCCCAGTCTTTAAACCCTTTGAAACCATGCACAAATATAATGCTGGGTTGGTTGTTGAAAATGTCGTCATAGCTAACATCCCCGGTGATCGTTTGATCTCCGGCGCCCGACAAAATAAATTGCTCTTTCTTTATCATATCTGCTTTGTAAATGTCATTGTATATTAACAAACATCAGCGCTCCTTGTTTTTCTATATTTACTCAATTTAAAATCTTTCTAAATTAGTCTTAATTACAGCATAATGACAGACGATACTGGTGGTCTTGTTACTTTTGTTCGCATTAAAAAAATAATACCAGCACAACTTGGAATATTTAAAGATACTTGCTTTCACACACAAACAGATTGACCTGAAATCCTTAGGCAAACTTGTTATCTGCGAGCAGTCACTGGATGACAGGCTAAAGAATATTCAAAAGGAACTGGATGTTAAAGAGGTCTTTTATATTGGTACCTGTAATCGTGTAGAATTCGTTTTTACAACAGGCCGTGTAGTAGACCGCGAATTTATTCTGCGTTTTCTCACGGTACTGAATATGGGGTTACCGGAGGAGTATATGGATAAGTTCATTGAGAACGTTTCGGTATACGAACAGGTAGAGGCATTTAACCATTTGCTGCGGACTTCCTGCTCACTTGAAAGTCTGGTAGTTGGTGAAAAAGAAATCCTTGCCCAGGTGCGCAGAGCATATGAAGCCTGCCGCATGTCAGGATTCACCGCGGATTATATGCGGATGATTATGAACCGTGTAGTAAAAACAGCCAAAGAGGTATATACCCATACCAATATTTCTAAAAATCCGGTGTCTGTTGTTTCACTTGCTTACCGCAAGCTGCGCGACCTCACGATCACTGCCAACTCAAGGTTGCTGATCATCGGCGCAGGAGAAACCAACAAAAACTTAGCGCAGTATCTTAAAAAACATAAATATTCTAACTTCTCTATCTTCAACAGAACAGTAGCAAATGCGGAAAGTCTTGCAAAAGACCTCAACGGTATTGCCTATCCGCTGTCAGAACTGGAGAACTTTACCCGGGGTTTTGATGTGATCATTACCTGTACAGGTGCTACTGAACCTATCATTACAGAGGAAATCTACCGTAAGCTGCTCAATGGTGATACAGGTAAAAAGGTAATCGTTGACCTTGCCATACCAAATGATGTTGCCCCTTCGGTCATCAAAAATTTCCCTATTCATTATATTGAAGTGGAGTCTTTAAAGGAGATTGCCCGCAAGAATATCCAGGAACGCTATGACGAACTGGTGAATGCCGAACAGATCATCGACCAGAATATCAAAGAATTCGATCTCGATCTCCGCCAGCGCAAAATAGAAATTGCAATGAGTGAGGTTCCCCAAAAAATAAAAGCGATTAAAACTAAAGCGCTTGATATTGTTTTCGCCGATGAAATCAATTCGCTGGATGAAAATTCAAGACTGGTACTGGAACGTGTAATGGATTACATGGAAAAGAAATATATCAGCGTGCCGATGGTGATGGCAAAAGAGATCCTGGTGAACAATAGCTAAGATTAGTCACTGTAAATACATTATTTGTTTATTATTTAACACTATAAATCTTTTAGGTTAAATTTGGGCAAACCTAAATACGTGATATCTACAATAGCTAACCTCAAGAACTTATCAATTGACAGGCTTATGCAAGCTTCATCACCGTTAAAAATATATATACCTTGACGAAAAAACTTATTATCGGCACCAGGGGAAGTGACCTGGCATTATGGCAGGCGAATTTCACAAAAGACAAACTAGCTGAAATCGGCGTTGAATCTGAACTGAAGATCATTAAAACACAAGGCGATAAAATTTTCCTGAGGCTGGATAAGCTTGAAGGAAAAGGCTTTTTTACCAAAGAGCTGGAGGAAGGGCTGCTGGACGGGACAATTGATATTGCTGTCCACTCACACAAAGATCTGCCTACTGTCCATCCTGCCGGCTTAACCATTGCCGCTGTGTCTGAACGTGAAGATCCTTCTGAACTGTTACTGATCTTAAAGGACTGTGTCGATGTTACCCAAAAGCTTTCTCTGAAGACAGGTGCCCAGGTGGGTACTTCATCCAACAGGCGTAAAGCGCAGTTGCTGGCTATGCGCAGGGACTTGAATATTGAAGATCTCCGCGGGAATATCAATACGCGTATCCAGAAACTAAGAGATGAGAACTACGATGCGATTATGATCGCAAAAGCCGGAGTAGCCCGCTTAAATCTGGATCTCAGTGAATTTCATGTGGAGGTGATCGACCCTACCGAACTGGTACCCGCACCCGCACAGGGCGTTCTGGCTATTCAGATCCGGGAAAACGACCAGGAGCTGTTCGAATTGCTGCAGCAGATCAATGATGCTGATGTAGCGGCCTCTATCGCTGTGGAACGCAAAGTGCTTAATCTTTTTGAAGGCGGCTGTCATATGCCTTTAGGCTGTTATTGCAGAAAGGAAGACGGGCAGTTTGAAATCTGGACTTCCAAAGCTGCATCGGGAGATGATTTTCCGGACCGCATATTTTTGAGAGTAGACAGCCTCGAAGGAATAGCAGAAAAGATCGTTGCCAAATTTGATGCAGGCAGGAAATTGCCTTCCAAGGTTTTTATTTCCCGCGAGATCGGAGAGCATAGCTATTTCAGAAGGGCCCTTGAAAAAAATAATATTGAAATTGAAGGCAGATCGCTGATCCGTACTTTTCCGATTGTAAATGTCCTGGATCCGTTTTACCTTAAACATATCGACTGGATATTCTTCAGCAGCCGTAACGGAGTAGAGTATTTCTTTAACCTGAAACCTGCATTACCAAAACATGTAAAATTTGGTGTTGTAGGCAGAGGATCTGAAGATGCCCTGCGTAAGTTTGGCCACCTGGCTGATTTCGTTGGCGAAACAGGTGATATTACTGAAGTAGCAGAACAGTTTGCACCGCTGGTGAAGGGCGCTGCTGTTCTTTTTCCACGCGCACAGGACTCATTGCTGACAATCCAGAAATCATTAACCGCAGATACTAAAGTTGTGGATCTGCCCATCTATGAAACCGTAGTTGAAGAAGATATTGATCAGACGCATGCTGATATCCTGATCTTTACCAGTCCTTCTAATGTGGAGGCTTATTTTGCAGATAACCTGCTGGAGCCGGGACAAAAGGTAATTGCGATCGGGAATTCTACAGGAAAGAAATTTGATGAAATGGGTGTTCAGTACACGCTTCCATATTCTCCTGATGAAATTGGTCTTGCTGAAGCTGTATTTGGAATTGATATTAAATAATAAGAGAGGTTGATTATGTTACACCGTCCGCGTAGATTAAGAAAAAACCCGATAGTCAGAGAAATGATGGCTGAAACAAAGCTGTCAAAAGACATGTTTGTGTACCCGTACTTTGTAGTCCCCGGAAATGGGGTCAGGCATGCGATTGATTCCATGCCCGGCGTAAACCATTTTTCGCAGGATACCCTGATCAGGGATGTGGAGAAAGGTATGGAACTGGGTGTAAACAAGATCATGCTGTTCGGTGTGGGTGATGAAAAAAGTGAAGATGCACGCAGTGCGTACCACGACCATTCCCTGGTGCCGTCAGCTGTCCGTGAGCTGAAAAAACAATTTGGCGATGATCTGTACGTCGTTACCGATGTATGTGTATGCTCTTATACCACGCACGGCCATTGCGGTATCATGAAAAATGATTATGTGCAGAACGATGAAACCGTTGAACTGATTGCTAAAATGGGACTGGTGCATGCACAGGCAGGGGCAGATATGCTGGCTCCTTCGGATATGATGGACGGACGTATTGCTGCGATCAGGGAATTGCTCGATGCGCATACATATGTAAACACCGCAATTATGTCGCACGCCACGAAATTTGCTTCGGCTTATTACGGGCCTTTCCGTGAGGCGGCCGACTGTGCGCCGGGCAAAGGTGACAGAAAAGCCTACCAGATGGACTTTAGAAATCCTGATGAAGCACTCAGGGAGGCTTTGCTGGACGAGAACCAGGGTGCAGATGTGCTGATGGTGAAACCGGCACTGGCTTATCTCGATATTATGCATAACCTGAAACAACAGGCTAACCTGCCTATCGCCTGTTACAATGTATCGGGAGAATATGCAATGGTGAAAGCCGCGGCAGAAAGAGGCTGGATTGATGAGCAGAAAGTAGTAATGGAAACAATGTATGCTTTTGCACGTGCAGGAGCAAGTATTATCACAACCTATCATATCAGGGATATGGTAGAAAAGAACTGGATATAATATGTTAGAGTCGTTAAAAAAAATGTTTGCTGGTAATGAGGGAGATCTGCCGGTTAATCCCGGAAGCAAGCCGGATATTTCAAGAGAGAAGTCGGCAGAGCTTTATGAGAAGGCAAAAACATATTTTCCTGGTGGGGTAAACTCACCTGTAAGAGCTTTTAAATCAGTTTATGGTACACCTTTGTTTATTCAAAAAGGTGACGGTTGTTTCGTGTGGGATGCCGATGGCAATCAGTTTATCGATTTTTGTGGTAGCTGGGGCCCGCTGATCCTGGGGCATAATCCTCAGAAGGTCAGAGAGAAAGTAACTGAAGTCATGCAGAACGGAATGAGTTTCGGGGCACCTACAGCACTTGAAAATGAACTTGCCGAGCTCATTATAAAAAATAATAAACATGTAGAGAAGATCCGTTTTACCAGTTCCGGTACCGAAGCGGTAATGTCTGCTATACGGTTGGCAAGGGGATATACAAGCCGTGACAAGATTCTGAAATTTGAAGGCTGTTACCATGGCCATAGTGATTCACTACTGGTGAAAGCCGGTTCGGGCCTGGTTACCTTTGGTGAAACCTCTTCGCTTGGCGTACCAAAGTCATTCGCTGAGGAAACCATTGTTGTTCCTTTGAACGACCGGGAAGCTTTAACGCAGGCATTCGGACAATTTAAGGATCAGATTGCTGCGGTGATCATTGAAGGTGTTCCTGCGAATAACGGATTACTGATCCAGGATGCCGAATATATCGAATTCCTGCAGCAGATTTGTAAAGACAATGGCAGCCTGCTGATCTTTGATGAGGTAATTACCGGCTTCAGGCTGGGATTTGAAGGGGCTGCCGGCCACTACGGTGCTAAACCTGATATCGTTACTTATGGAAAGATCCTTGGGGGTGGTTTACCCGTAGGTATGTACGGAGCGTCAGCCGAGATCATGGGACATATTTCTCCTGACGGAGGAGTTTACCAGGCAGGCACGTTATCTGGTAATCCAGTGGCTATGGCAGCAGGTATTGCCCAGTTAACAGAATTGCTCCGTTCAGGTTTTTACAAGGAGCTGAACAACAAGGCCGCTGAGTTTGTAGATGGCATCCAGCGTTTCGCTACGGCCAGGAATTATAAGTTTAAGGTGTTTAACATCGGGTCTATCTTCTGGTTTGCCTTTACGGATAGAGATAAGATCCAGTGTGCTGATGATATTGACCCGGCAAGTATGGAGAAATTTAAGGTCATGCACCGCGAGTTACTGAACCGGGGGATCTATTTAGGCCCTTCGGGTTATGAGGTGGGTTTTGTATCTGCCGCGCATAGCAAAATTGAGCTGGAGAAGGCTAAAAGGGCGATCCTGGAAGCGCTGGATATTGTTTTTAGGAATAAGTAAATTAATACTATATTTAAACAGTTTAATCAAGGCTTTGAAGAAATCAATCATCATATTTTATTTCATGTTGCTGTATTCGCTGGTACAGCTGATCTCCTGGGGAACACTCGTTGTTAAGCTCCAGCCTTCCAGAATGGCTATGGTCATGGGGGAGGGATCTGTGTTTTTATTTCTGCTTTGTGTGGGGGCATTTTTCCTGCACCAGTCGATCAAAAAAGAAGATAAATTACGTGAACAACAACAAAACTTCCTTTTATCTGTTACCCATGAGCTAAAGTCACCTCTGGCAGCCATTAAATTGTCATTGCAGACGATCGTGAAGCGGGATCTGGATAAAGCGCGCCAGACCTCATTGTTGAGTAACTCGCTGAAAGATATTGAACGTTTGGATGACCTGGTGGAGAATATGCTGCTGGCGACGAAGATTGAAAACCGTTCTTATTCTTTTCCACAGGAAGAGTTTGACTTTTCTGAAATGGTTTCCAAGATCACTGACAGGCTGCAGATCCATTCCTGCGGATGTGAGCAGATCATTAATCCAACGATCCAGCCAAAGGTGAAGATCACCGGAGATCCTTTTACGCTTTCATCTGTGGTGACCAACCTGGTTGAAAATGCAGTTAAATATTCAGGCCCCTGTGCTGAAGTCAGTGTAGAACTTGAAATGCAGAACGGACATCCCTTTTTAAGGGTATCTGATACAGGCCCCGGTATTCCGGATGCGGAAAAAATGCTCATATTTGATAAGTTTTACCGTGTGGGTGAAGAAAATACGCGAAAGGCGAAGGGAACGGGATTAGGCCTGTTCATTGTGAAAGAAGTGCTGCAAAGACACGATGCAGATATCAGTGTTAAAGACAATGTACCTCAGGGTACGATTTTTGAAATCACATTTAGTTGACCATTATGCAACAGAAATTAAGAATATTGTTGGTCGAAGATGAAGACCATTTATTAGATGCAATAAAATTAAATCTTGAACTGGAGGGATATAAGGTCCATGCGGTAAAAGACGGTAAAACAGCTTTGAAAATTTTTAAGGAAGAACGTTTTAACCTGATCATCCTGGATGTAATGCTTCCCGAAATGGACGGCTTCCAGGTTTGTGAAACTATACGTTTGGAAAATACAGAAGTCCCTATCTTATTTCTGACTGCCAAGAATACGAGTGAAGACCGCGTAATGGGTCTTAAAAAAGGTGCAGATGATTACCTGGTTAAGCCGTTTAACCTCGAAGAACTGATCCTGAGGGTTGGTATCCTGGTGAAACGCAGCATGAAATCTGACGACCTGAAAGAACTGAATTCTTATAAGATCGGCGAAAAAACTATCTATTTCAACTCTTTTGAACTGAAACAGGATGATGGCGTTATTGTTCCCCTGACCAAAAAGGAAACGATGTTGCTGAAACTGCTGATCGAGAGAAAGAATGAAGCTGTTTCAAGGGAGCAGATCCTGGAAACTGTATGGAATTATGACGTTTATCCTTCTACACGTACGATTGATAACTTTATCCTTACGTTCCGTAAATACTTTGAGCCAGATCAGAAAAATCCGGTATATTTTCACTCTATCAGGGGTGTAGGTTATAAATTCACGGATATTCATAACTAATGTTTAGTGCAAACGGCAGGTATGCCCTGATGGCAATTTTTGCTGTCGCAGCGGGAGTATGCCTTTTTT
Organism: Pedobacter hartonius; assembly: GCF_900107535.1. GTDB lineage: Bacteria > Bacteroidota > Bacteroidia > Sphingobacteriales > Sphingobacteriaceae > Pedobacter > Pedobacter hartonius. The sequence goes on from NZ_FNRA01000005.1 coordinate 308,806, forward strand.
ATGATGAGCATCAGATGGCAGCTGTTGCCGGGCTGATGTTTGCCTTTGTTCTCTGGAGCCACTTTAAAAGCAGCTCTATCCTGATGGCCTCCAAATATTTTAAAAACGGCAATTACGAAAGGGCCTATAAATTATTAAAGGAGGTGCCGAACCCGGACAGGCTGGCAAGGAACAGGCGTGGGTACTATGAGTTTATGATGGGCAATATCTCGCTTAAAAACGGAGATTACCAGGCCGCTGAATATCACTTTCAGATTTCCAGCCGTTTCCCACTGGGAACGAAGAATGATAAATCATTTGTTTTGATCCACCTTGCCAATCTTGCACTGCGCAAGAAGGACAGCGCAAGGGCATTGGCCTATGCAGAAAAGGCAAAGGAACTTGCCGGTACGGAACGTACAAATGAAATTATCAGTAAAATAATAAAAGAGGCGAATAGCCTGGCATAAAAAACACACACAACACTTACCAACAAATTGAAACAGATGAACACTTTATTTTTAGATGCAGCATGGTCAAAACAAACAGAACGTCCACCGGTATGGATGATGCGCCAGGCTGGTCGTTTTATGCCTGAGTACTGGGAAATTAAAAACAAATATTCTTTCCTGGAAATGTGTAAAACACCTGAAATTGCAGCTGATGTAACGATGTTGCCTGTTGACCTGTTGGGTATTGATGCCGCCATCCTTTTTTGTGATATCCTGGTTACTGCAGAAGCAATGGGTGGGGACCTGAGTTTTACACAAGGTATAGGGCCGCGTTTTGCAAATCCTGTACGTAACATGAAGGATGTGGAAAACCTGAACGTTGACTGCCTTGACAAACTGGAATACGTTGCAGATGCGATTAAAGTGATACAGCAACGCTTAAATGGCAGTATTCCGCTGATTGGCTTTGCGGGCGCCCCTTTTACGGTAATGAGTTACCTTGTAGAGGGAGAATCATCAAAGGATTTTAAAAAGACGAAATTACTGATGCACAATCATCCTGAGATCGCACACCAGCTGCTCGCCAAGATCGCGAAAGTTACGGCGGCTTATCTGAACCTTCAGATTGCTGCAGGGGTGAACGCCATCCAGATCTTCGATAGCTGGGCAATGGCTTTATCCTGGAATGATTACGCGGAATTTTCACATCAGTATATCAAAGAAATTATCGCTAACCTCGACAGGAGAGATATCCCCGTGATCTCTTTCTGTAAGGGCAGTTCAGTCTTCGCACCGATGATGGCTACTGCACAGCCGGACGTGATCTCGGTGGACTGGAATGCAGACCTGCTGAATATTAAACAAAGCCTGCCTGCAGGTATAGCTGTTCAGGGAAATCTTGACCCGCATATCCTGTACGCTGATAAACCTGCGATTAAAAAAGCAGTCCTGCAGCTGATTGAAAGAATGCGCGGCGAAAACGGATTTATCTTTAATCTGGGTCATGGTATTATGCCTGATATTCCTTTTGACAATGTGAAATACGCCATTGAACTGATCAAGGAGTTCCGGTATTAATTTGCTCATTAAATTTATGTGTTGATATGGAGCCTTATTATCTTTATATTTTAGCATTACATATCATTTTTGTGGTCTGCTGGATGGCAGGCCTTTTCTATATCGTCCGTTTGTTTGTCTATCATCAGGAGGCAAATGACCGTACGGAGATTGAACGTGATATTCTTCAGCGGCAATATATCATCATGGAGAAACGGTTATGGAATGTCATTACGGTTCCCGCAATGGTACTCACCTTACTTGCAGGAATAGTGATGGTGGCTATCCGTCCCGGATTACTTCATGCCCCTTGGCTACCTATTAAACTGATATTTGTGGTTTTACTGGTGATCTACCATTTCATTTGTCAGCGCATCATGAAACAAATGAGGAGGGGCATTTTTAAACTGAGTTCTACACAATTTCGCTTGTGGAATGAGTTGCCTACGTTATTACTTGTAGCTATTGTATTCACCGTTGTACTTAAGAGCGCAATAGACTGGGTATATGGTATCGGAGGATTACTTGTCCTGGGTATCGTGCTCATGATCGCGGTAAAACTTTATAAAAACTACAGGAAGAAAAACGAGCTTAAACCATAGGCTGAAGGTAATACCACGCGGTCTGTAAGCACCTTAAATCTTCGTAAGTTTAATTTACAGAAAGTAATAAAATAAATTTATGCAGGTCTCCTAACAATTAAAGAACAATATTTGCGAATGAAAAAAGCTTTACTCATTTTAATCTTCATATTTGCAGGGTACCAGTTTAGTCGGGCACAATTTAACAACAGCGCCATTGAAAACAGGATTCGCCCCGACAGTAATGCTGTAGGTGAGGTACACTTCAATTTCTACAATTTCAATTACGTACGGGATTACGAATACTCAAACCAGTTTCATGACGGGTATACCTTATATGGTACACAACTGCAGCCCCAGCTGGTTTATTACGCGCATCCCAACCTGGCGATTATTGCAGGTGCATATATCCGTAAGGATTTTGGAGATAACGGGGTCCATGATTCCAAACCGCTGTTTACCCTGAAGTATCATAAAAAAGACCTGACGCTGAATTTTGGTAGCCTTGAAGGGGGAATTCACCATGGCTATATAGAACAGCTTTGGGATTTTGAACGCCAGATCACTGATCCTATCCAATATGGTACGCAGCTGATCGTAGAAAAAGAGAAATGGAAACTGGATGCCTGGATCGCATGGCAAAAGCAGATCTACAGTCCGTCCCCGGTAAAAGAAGAAATTGTTGGCGGACTAACCGCTGAACGTTCATTGTGGCAAAACAATGGATGGAAACTGAGCATCCCCGCGCAATTTCTCATCTTTCATAAAGGCGGGCAAATCGATACCTTAAAATCTATTCCACTGCAGACTTTGTTTAACGGCGCTACAGGTTTAAAACTCCATAAAGAAGTAGGCGGAAACATTAAGGAAGTATATACAGATAACTATGTTGTTGGCTACAAGGATTTTTCCTCCAGCAAAGAACAAGCATATCAGGGCGGTTATGGACTGTGGTTCAATGCTGGAATGGATACCAAATGGGGTACCATCGTAGCTTCTTACTGGAAAGGCAATAACTTTCAGACCATCAAAGGAATGCCTTTGTATGAATCTGTTTCTTCTACTTTGTATGATGCAGGCCATAAAGAAAGTAACCGGAGCATCCTGTTGCTGCGTTATGCTTATCAGCACGAATTGCTTCCCCATCTTTATCTGGATGTACGCGTAGAACCTCATGTTGACCTGGGAACATCCAGAACAGAACAGCTTCAGTTCCAGGGTTCCTTCTTCTTAACCTATAAACAGGATTTTAAATTGTTTAAGATAAAACAATAAATTCGTATAAATAATATATACATCAAGGATGAAAAAGCTCTTAATCACCGTTTTACTGATCGGCGGAATAACTGGTGTGGTTTCTCAGGAAGCGATGGCACAGGAGGATACCACTATTAGCACCGCTACAGCCAGTACGGCTAAAAACTGGAAGTACAAGACGAGCCTCTCTTTCGGAGACGAGGATGACAGTGTAAAAATTACAAAACCACACCAAGGCCGTTTTATGGGCGGACTTACGCTCACAAGAGTAGATATTGGATTTTCAAGACTGATCGACAACGGAAGTTTTTCACTTTCGCCGCAAAATAAGTTTCTGGATTACAAGGACGCGAAGACCAGCACATTCTCTTTTGACGTGCTGTACTTTGGATACCGTTTTAATCCTAATTTTAAGATATATATTGCCGGTGGTTTCGACTGGACGCTGATCAGGCTGAAAAATAATATAACCATTCAGCAGAATACTCCTGACCTTACTTATGTAGAGGAACCGGTCGATTTTAGTAAAAACAGGCTTTCCAGCAGCTATGTACATCTCCCGTTTAATTTTGAACTGCGCACAAAAGAAAATCAAAACGGGAAGAGGTTCTACTTTATTTTTGGCCCTGAAGTAAGCTTCCTGCTGAACGGTAAGGTGAAACAGATCAGCGATGAACGCGGTAAGCAAAAATTCAGGGATGATTATGATTTTCAGCGGGTACGTGTAGGCGGTACTGTCCGTCTCGGCTATGGCTGGATAGGATTGTTTACCAAATATTACTTTAATGATGTGTTTGACAGCGTGCCACAGGAAGGACTGAAAAATATTTCTTTTGGTCTCACTTTTGGTCTCAACTGATCTGTTAGATGCAAATGCAAGCCACCTCAGTGCTAACCGCTCTGAGGTTTTTTTCTGTCAAATATTTCTATTCAGTGCCATTACACTAAATATTTGCTGTTGAAATGTATCTTTACGCTGTGGACGAAAATATTATCAGCGTAAATAACTTAAGCAAACAGTATAAAACTGAGCAATTATCGGGTATCAGAAATATCAGCTTTACCATCAGGCGGGGAGATATCGTTGCCGTGATTGGTGAAAGCGGCAGTGGAAAATCTACACTCTTAAAATCAATCTTCGGTTTACTGCAGGTTGATGAAGGAGAGGTTTTATTTAATGGTAAACGGGTTTTAGGCCCCAACGAACAGCTGATTCCCGGGCATAAGGAGATGAGGATCGTCAGCCAGGATTTCTCCCTCAATATTTACGCAAAAGTTTACGATAATATCGCCTCGGTGCTGTCAAATACTGACGTCAGATCTAAACAGGAAAAGACCGAAAAAATGATGCAGCACCTGCACATTGAACACCTGAGAAATAAAAAGATCACCGAATTGAGTGGGGGAGAGCAGCAGCGGGTAGCCATTGCACGGGCTTTAGTTACTGATACCAGCCTGTTGTTGCTGGATGAACCTTTCAGCCAGGTAGATGCGCTGCTAAAAAATCAATTGCGTGCCGATATTAAGCGGATAGCGGCAGAAACGGGGGTTACAGTGGTTATTGTATCACATGATCCTGCGGATGGCCTGTTCCTGGGGAATCAATTGCTGCTGATCAAAGACGGCAGTCTGATCCAGGAAGGGGAACCTTCTTTCGTTTATAATCATCCTGAACATATCTATACGGCCCAGCTGCTGGGAAATGCTGTAGTACTCCGGGCGGCCGATGCCTTAAAATTAGGACTTTCCTCTGCAAAAGAATCCGTTGTCTTTTATCCCGAATGGGTAGAACTGAAGAGCGGCTGGAACAGTAAGCGCTATGAGGTGCAGGATGTCTATTATAAAGGATTTTATGAAGAACTCTTACTGGAAAGAAATGGAGTGATCATCAGGGCGATACAGCTGAACAGGGGAGAGCATAAAAAAAACGACCACGTTCAGGCGAACATCGGTCGTTTTCTCGAGTTTTAATGTGATAAGATTACAGAGAAGACGTAATTAAAACAATCTTAACTCTTGTTCTTGTAGTTGGGGTAATCGGGGTCAGGATGTTGTCGCCCGATGTTTGGATGTACAATGTTACAAATCCCGGCCTGATTTCATAGCTATAAGCCTGTCCATCATAAACAAAAGGGATTTTCTCGTAAGTATTATCATCTTGTCTTGAAATCATCAGAGATACATCATCATTCTCAAAGGTGTCTTCATCAAGTTCTGCAACAGGTATATCCACTGAAAGTGTATAGCCATTGTTACTTGGAATCCATTGTGACGGTGTAACATATTTTAAAACAGTCAGATTCGGAAGGGTATCATCCTGTACAAGTACTTCCTTTTTGCAGGAAGCAAGGCCTACGCAGGAAATTAATAATAATAGTAGGTATTTCTTCATATTGGTTTATTTATGATATAGCATCAATTATACTGCCATTTTCTAATGAATTAAGTATAAATATATACAATGATATATTTCATTAGCCATATTTCGTGTTGTAATATATATTAAAGATATGAAATGCCGAATTTAAAACATTTTATTCCTGAATAATATTTTCGTTTTTATTTGTATTACTGATTATATCATTGATATTTATAAACCAATTCTATTAATGCCTCATGGAAGTACAAAGAAAATCAAACATCAGTTACCAGGAATTTATGGAAGAACACCATAATCCCGGCATACCCCTAATATTTACTGATGCTACTAAAGTCTGGAAGGCGAATGGTCTTTTGACGCCTGACTGGTTTCGTGAAAACTATCCTGATAAACAAAGCGACGTCACAGATAAACTGACCGGGAAACCTTATACAATGACTGAAGTAATGGACATGGTGGAAAACAGCTCGGTTGAAAAACCTGCCCCATACCCGCTGACGTTTAATATTTCACATGAAATCCCTGAAATGCTCGATCTCCTGCAGCCCCTTAGTCTGAATTATGCAAAACCAAACTGGCTGGAAGATAAGACTTTTAAACGCGGAAACTGGGGCGGTATTATCGAGTTGTTCATCGGCGGGCCGGGAGGTAAGTTCCCCTATGTACACAAAGATTATTACCATCTGAGTGCCTGGATCAATCAGTTGTATGGCGAAAAGCGGTTCACTGTGTTCCCAAGAGGACAGGAAGAATTCCTCTATGCTACTGAAAAAAATCAATGGAGATCAGAGGTGAATATCTTTGAACCGGATTACGACAAACACCCCAAATTTAAACATGCAACTCCTGTCAGCTTTACCGTTGGGCCGGGAGAAACCTTATACATTCCATTTGGGGTATGGCATTCGGCCTATTCACTTACCCCAACGATCTCGGTAGCTTTTGATCAGCTCAATGCCAAAAACTTTCCCGGATTTATGGAAGATGTCTGGTATTTTAAAAACCAGGAAAGCAGTAAGCCAAAAGCATTGGCTGCATATGCCTATGCACTGGCCGCAGGACTGGGCTGCAGGATCAAGAACAGCCTGGCTGCCTCAAAATAAATCAATAAAAAGAGGCTGTGTCATGGAACAAATGGTCAGCCTCATTTTTTTCTCATGGATAGTTCAGATAATTTTAACTTAAGTTATAAACCAGTATCTCTCCATTAATTAAGTTAGCAATGAATATTTTGATTTAACACATAAATGAGAAGGCATCTACTATTGATCTTTTTTGTCTTCCTAAGCGGGAAGCTCTATAGCCAGCCTTACTATTTTAAGAGTTTTCAGGTCGAAAATGGATTGTCAAACAACTCTGTGATCTGTAGCCTGCAGGATAGCAGGGGCTTCATGTGGTTCGGAACCAAAGATGGATTAAACCGTTTCAATGGCTATCAGTTTAAGATATTCAAAAATGTTCAGGGCGATTCAAGGAGTTTGGGAGGAAATTTTATCCATGCCTTACACGAAGATGATAGTGGGAAACTATGGGTTGGTACTGATCGGGGACTATATATATTTGATCAGGCAAACGAAACATTTAGCCGGGTAATGGCAGCACCGATTGAGGAGGTCAGGGACATAAAAATTGATCCCTATGGAAATGTGTGGTTCATTGACGGCCTGAGGTTATACCAATATGAGCCCCGAACTGCCCGGTTAACCGTATATCCTCCCGATAAATATTTTAATGCGACCGCACTATGTCTGGCCGGAGGTCAGATGTGGGTTTCAAGTGCCAAAGGTGAACTGTACAAAATATATTCACAAAGAAAAGGATTCAGCAAAAGTACCTCCGTTTTCAGTAAAGATAAACCTGTAGCCTTCAAATTCATTGAGAGGGTCTATGACGCCGGCAAGGGGCTGCTGCTCGTCAGCACCGTAAATAAAGGGGTAAAACTTTTTAATACGCATACTTTGTCCTATGAGAATCTACCGGTCATCAACGAGGACCGGACACAGGTATTTGTACGGGATATTATCCGTTCAGGAAAGGATGAATTCTGGTTGGCTTCTGAGTCTGGCGTTTTCATTTACAACCTGCACTCCAACCGGTATACGCATCTCAAAAAGCAGTATGCCAATCCCTTTTCATTATCAGATAATGCAACCTATACATTGTGCCGGGATAGAGAAGGGGGCATTTGGGTGGGCACTTACTTCGGAGGCGTCAGCCGCTATGCAAGTCAGTACAATACTTTTAAGAAATACTTTCCAAAAGCCGGAGAAAATGCGATAAGCGGCAACGCTGTCCGCGAGATTCAGGAGGACAACACTGGAAATATGTGGATTGGCACAGAGGATGGAGGATTAAACAAATTAAGCCCTGCAGGCAAATTTACCAGTTACCAGACTTCAAATAAGCCTGGCGCGATATCCACCAATAACATACATGGGCTACTGGTGACGGGCGACACCATATGGGTAGGTACCTTTGAAAACGGACTGGATCTTTTTAGTATCTCTACCGGTCGTGTTTTTAAACATTTTGACATGGGCGACAAATCCACGGGGTTAAAAAGTAATTTCATTTACCAGATCTTCCGGTCGAAAGATGGCACAATCTGGTTGGCGACGGGTCATGGTGTTTATACTTACAATTTTGCAAAGCAGCACTTTGATCGCTGCGAGGGACTACCCGACCTTTTTTATATTGAACTCTATGAGGATAGTCAGCACAATATCTGGGCGGGAACCTACCGTAATGGTGTATATATATACAATACGGTCAGCAAAAAATCGGCACGGCTCCGGGATATCCACAAGAATAGAGATATGATGGTAGATGAACGGATCAACGCGGTATTGGAAGACGCCAGCCATTCTATTTGGTTCGGAACAGAAAGGGGCTTATTTAAATTTGAAAAAGATAAAAAGCATATCAGGAGGTTTGACACGCAAACCGGATTCCCAAGTGATGTCATATACAGTATTTTTCCTGATCAGTATCAAAGATTATGGATCAGCACTTCCAAAGGCCTGGTCTGTTTAGATCCCCTGACAAATAACTTTCGCGTCTTTACCACAGCAAACGGATTGCTAAGCGATCAGTTCAATTACCGTTCCCTATATGAAGATGCGGCTGGACGTGTCTATATGGGTAGTGTGAAAGGCATGATTAGTTTTGTTCCATTCTTAGACACCCAAAAGCACACCTCCCCTAATTATATAACCGGGCTTCAAATTGATAACCAGGAAGTTGAGTTACATGCATTGGGATCGCCACTTGAAAAGTCCATTATATTAACTGATACCTTATTATTAAATCATTCGCAATCATCGTTCAGCATCGATTTTGCTTCTTTAAGTTATACCTCAGCACCGAATACCCAGTACCGGTACCGGATGGAAGGATTGGATAACCGCTGGACAAATCTGGAGAGAAACCGGCGCGTATATTTTACCCGGTTATCACCGGGTATTTACAAATTCAGCTTCATGTCTGCAAATTCCACCGGAGCATGGAGCAAAAAAGCTAAAACACTGACCATCATCATTTCGCCGCCGTTCTGGGCGAGTAAATGGGCCTTCGCTTTTTACCTGGTCTCGGCAGTTTTACTCCTATACTTTGCCATAACGAATTATATCAAAAAGATCAATAACCGCCATCAGAGAAAGATTTCGGTACTGAAGATGCAGCAGGAAAAAGAGGTATACGAATCCAAGATCGCATTCTTTACCAATGTTGCGCACGAAATACGTACTCCGCTCAGTCTGATCATCGCTCCTATGGAACGGGTCATCAAAGCTGCTGAAAACCTGCCCGCCATTCAGGGAAATCTTACCATTATGGAAAAAAATGCCAAACATCTCCTGGAACTGACTAACCAATTATTGGATTTCCGTAAAACTGAAGCGAGGGGCTACGACCTTAACTTTGTCAGAACTGATATCAGGGAACTGCTCAATAGCGTTGTTATACGTTTCAACGATCTGGCCAACGAACGTGGCCTTGATTACAGGTTATTTCTGTCTGAAGATAACTTTATCGCCTATATTGACCGGGAAATATTTGCGAAAATCATCAGTAACCTGATTGACAATGCAGTTAAATATGCCGAAAGTAAAATAGACATACAGCTGGACCCTCCGGGTGCAGATAATGAAACGTTCAGTGTGCAGGTAAAAAGTGATGGCCTGCCGATTCCAAAAGACAAAAACGAAGAAATTTTTGAAGCATTTTATCGTCTTCAAAACAGCCGAAACGCTGTAGGCTCCGGACTGGGACTTTCCCTGTCGCGCTCGCTGGCAGAATTACACCGGGGAACCCTCATACTCCTGCCCCATGAGGTTCAAATGAATATTTTCCAGCTGACCCTACCGATTCACCAAAAAATTGAATTTAACGTTAAAGCAAGAATCTCATGAAAAAACCACAGATACTTTTGATAGATGACCACGAGGATATGCTGACATTTCTTCAAAATGACCTGCAGGCAGATTACAGTATCTATACTGCAGCTAATGGCAGGGAGGCGCTGGAAATTATCAGGCATCATGTTATTGAGCTGATCGTAAGTGATGTAATGATGCCTGAAATTGACGGATTTGGTTTGTGCAGGCGCATTAAATCTGATCTGAATTACAGCCACATCCCTATTATATTGCTCACGGCTAAAAACACATTAAAAGCGAAGATCACAGGTTTGGAACTTGGTGCGGATGCCTATATTGAAAAACCTTTTTCTCCGGAACACCTGCATGTACAGATCGCCAATCTGTTATCTAACCGGAATAAAATAAAGCTTCACTTCGAAACCCCTGCCCCTGTCAGATCAGTATCTGACCTGAAGGATGAAGATGAGAAGTTTCTCTACAAAATCAATCTGACCATACAAAGCAATTTAAGCAATCCAAATCTTGATGTGGATCTGCTTGCAGAATTACTCAATATGAGTCGCTCGACACTTTACCGAAGGGTCAAAATGTTATCCAATCAGTTCCCGAATGAACTGATCAATCTCATGCGGTTAAAAAAATCCACTGAACTCCTGGAACAGGGTAAACTAAAAATCTTTGAAATTGCCGCTAAAGTTGGTTTTTCATCACAAACCCATTTCGGACAAAGTTTTCTAAGGCAGTACGGCATTACCCCAACGCAGTACATGAAACAAAAAAATGTCAACAGTACAGAAAGCTCATAGGCAAACAACAAGTCTTATCATTTTTTTCTAAAAATCGTGTCAACTGCTCTCGGAATCGTTCCAATCTTTACCGGACTGAGCTAATGCTAATGTCTGTCTGTTAATTTTACGCTACCAAATTTAAACCAATATAGCGTATGAAAACAAATTACAAGAAGGTCGCCCGCCTATTGATGGCCGGGGCGTTCCTGTTCCAATTTACACTGCTTTCGGCTTGCCGGAAAGATTCAGCTGTCAAAACTGATGACATGCTGTCTGCTAATGCTAAAGGCAGTGCAATTTCTAATGTAAATGCGGCAACCACCTATTACCTGGCCGCCAATAGCAACAGTGCAGACTTCCAGGCGCTTGTCAATAGCGCAGTAGATGGCGATGTGATCATCCTGAGAACAGGCAGTCATTATGTAACTACCGGCATCAGATTACCTGCAGGAAAAAACGGTATCGTGATCAGAGGAGAAGCAGGTGCCGTGATCAGGAAAGCAACGAACACCAGTCCCGTTGCAGCGATCACGATCACCGGCAACTATAATACGATAGACCAGATAGAACTGGACGGTGGTGACCTTCCGGAAGCCGGGATTATCCTTTATGGCCAGCACAATACAATCTCCAACAGCAAGATCCATAATTGTGGTAATGCAACAGCCAGGGGAGCTGGAATTCTTATTCATAACCTCGGAACCCCGGTTTGTGCGTTCAATTCAGTTATAGGATGTTCGGTCTATTATAATTACATGGTTGGGGTATCCCAAAACGGGCATTCAGGTGGTACGATTAAAAACAACAATATTTACGAAAGCGGAGCGGAAGGGCTTACAATTGATATTCTGAGTCACAACTGTTATGTGTATGGTAACACCATTGACAAAAATAATAAATATAACAGAGGTGTGGGAGGTATCGGAATTGATGATTCCAATGGATCAAAGGTTGATCAAAACACCGTTTCAAATACTTATTACAGAAGTGGCATCACCTTTCAAAATAATATAGGTGGCTGTGACGGAGCTGTTATATCTAACAATCACCTCACCAATAATACAGCTTACGGAATTTTGGAACGATACACCAATTACCAGAATACAAATAAAAGCTTTACCGGAAATATCTTTTCAGGTAATGTTGCAAATACATTCATTCAGTATTAAAATACAGCAGGGTCAATTGACAAAGGCTGGCGCGATTGGCAGTCTTTGTCAATTGCCGTGTTTCAGAGTCTGATTAACAATTTCAGTTATAAATTTATGAGAAAATCTTTACCTTATTTCAGGCGGCTATACATCGCATGGAATCATATATATTACAATTCTCTTTTTATGAGAAGAGCAGCACCAATTTTTATGCTGCTATTGCTGATCCTGACCGGGCTGCAATCATTTGCGCAATCACAGGTAGTTGGCGGAACCGTTACTGATGATCTGGGCCAAACACTTACAGGAGCCACGGTCAAATTAAAAGGAAGCAGCATGGGCGTAGTCACTGCTATTGATGGCAAGTATTCTATCAGCGTACCCGATAACGGCATCCTGATATTTTCGTATGTCGGCATGGCCGAAAAATCCGTTCCAGTCAATAAACGCCGCGTAATTAACGTTCAGCTAATCAGTAACAGCGCTTCATTAAATGATGTGGTTGTTGTAGGTTATGGCACAGTTAGAAAAAGTGACCTGACAGGATCTGTAGCGAAGTTTAAAACAGATAATCTGGAGCAATACCCGGTAACATCTATTGACCAGGCTATTCAGGGGAAGGTATCCGGTGTACAGATCGTAAACAGTTCAGGCAGTCCGGGTGCGGGCTTAAGCTTTGTGGTACGGGGAGGAAACTCATTGGGTTCCAATCAGCCGCTGATCATTCTGGACGGCTACCCCATTGACCTGGGATCCGGCAATTTGTCCATGGGCGCAAACAATGAAGTTGCTAATCAGCCGGGTCAAAATCCCCTGGCGGCGCTCAATCCCAATGATGTCGAATCCATCGAGATCCTTAAAGACGCATCATCAACTGCCATTTATGGTTCACGCGGCGCAAACGGCGTAGTAATCATTACTACAAAACGCGGCAAAAAAGGAGTAGATCAGATTAATTTCAGTTTCAGGTCGGATGCCGCAACCATTCGCAAGAAACTACCAGTCCTCAATACCCAGGATTTCATCAAATTTTCCAATGAAGGCGCTTTGAATGATGGTATAGATTCTATTTACAAAGCCCCGGCCATTGCAGCGTTGGGCGGGATCAACAATAACTGGCAGGACCAGATTTTCCGTACAGGCGTCACCAACAACTACCAGCTATCTGTTTCCGGTGGAGATGATAAAAACAAATATTTCCTTTCCGGTGAATACACGAAAATAAACGGTCCGGTTTACAACTCAAACCTCAACCGTGGAAACATCCGTTTCAATTATGATCGTACTGTGAATAAGGCACTTACTGTTAAATTTAATGTTACCGCAACCAAATCGGCATCGCGGCTGGGATTAAATTCAGCACAGTCAGGTTTACAATCCAGTAATGTCATCGGCAGTGCATTATTATCCAGGCCCCTGACAAGGGGAGTCGATGATGTAGGAGAGATAGATCAGAGCATTGCAGATAATCCCTTAACGGTGCTTAATCTGCAAAAGGACAATACGAATCTTGATTTGGTATCCAGCAATTTAACGGCTGATCTGAAATTGACTAAAGACCTTATATTCCGTACTAACGTTGGGGGGTATAACACAAGTTCCCTGCGCCAGAGCTATAGTCCGGTAGGTACGTACGTTGGTTCCCAACTTAATGGCTATGCGTTCCGCGGAGAAAGTTCAAGATTCAACTACTTAAGTGAATTTACCTTAAATTATGCTAAAAGCATTAATAAGCATTCGATCAATGCTGTTGCCGGGTATACCTGGCAAAAGTGGGACCAGAAGGGGCTTGGAACCTCGGCTTCCGGTTTTCCTAATGACAACTTAACTTATGAAAGCTTCCAGAGTGCCAAGTCGCCCGGGATCACTACAACGGCACACCAGCAATGGGCATTGGCTTCCTATCTGGGAAGGTTTAATTACGCTTTCGATAACAGGTATTTGCTGACCCTGACCGGTCGTGCCGATGGATCTACCAAGTTGGCAGAGGGGCATAAGTATACGTTCTTTCCTTCAGCCGCAGTAGCCTGGAAAGTAAGCGAAGAGGATTTTTTCAAAGATAACGTCAAATTCATCAGTTCATTTAAGTTGAGAGCGAGTTATGGGCTGTCAGGCAACCAGAACATTGCAGTCGGCGGCACTCAGACAACCTTCGGCATTATGTCTTACGTCCTTAATGGACAGGTTGTGAAAGGATATGTTCAGAACAATATTGCGAATCCCGTACTTGGCTGGGAAAAAACAAAACAATTCAATGCTGGTGCAGATATTTCCTTTATGCACGACAAACTGCAACTGGAAGTTAACGTTTATAAAAAACGTACTGATGATCTGCTGATCAGTTTACCTATCCCTGCAAATACCGGCTATACCAATTATCTGTCTAACGCGGGCAGTGTTGAAAACAAAGGTTTAGAGCTTGACCTCAGTGCTCAGATTCTCAGATCAGCGTTTAAATGGGATGTCAGCGGAAATATTTCCTTCAATCGCAACAAGCTTGTTAGCCTGGGCCCTTTAGGTGATGATGGTAAAATATTTGGCCCGAATTATTTGAGTGCCGGTAGTTTGCTTAATCAGCCTATCCATATTGGAGTGCTGAACCAACCAGTGGGCTCATTTTATGGTTACCGTATAAATGGTATCTATCAGACGGCAGCTGAGGTAGCTGCCGGTCCGGAAGCGGGTACTGCAAAACCCGGTGATTTCAGATTTGTAGATTTGAACGGGGATAATATTATCAATGCCGATGACCGCCAGATTGTAGGAAACCCCAATCCGGATTACATTTTTGGATTAACCAATAGCTTTTCTTATAAAAAGTTCACTTTCTCATTTTTCATACAGGGCAGTATAGGTAACCAAATCGCGAACCTGAACCGCTTTCGGTTAGATGCGCTGGCCGGTAATGCCACAAATATAAGCCAGGAGGCCTTTGATGGAAGATGGACAGGTCCGGGAACCAGCAATTACTATCCCCGTGCCAAATCAGGTGGGGGCTATTTCAGCTCACGTTTCTCTGATTTCCTGATCGAGGACGGTAGTTACGTCAGATTAAAGAATGTGAATGTGAGTTATAGTCTTCCATTGGCTAAAATATCCTGGGTGAAAGATATAAAGATATTCCTTACAGCTACAAACCTGCTGACGTTTACCAATTATACCGGCTTCGATCCGGAGGTTAATGCGGACTATGGAAATGGCCTCACACAGGGTGTAGACAACGGTACCTACCCACAATACAGAACTTTAACCGCAGGTATAAATTTGAAATTTTAAACAAATGAAAAGGACTATAATTTTATATATGTTATTGATCTCAGCACTCGCTTCATGCAAGGTAGATGAGACCATATATGATTCAGCAACAGCCGATAATGCGATAAAAAAAGCTTCTGATATCGACAATGTGATGATCGGGGTATATTCTCACCTCACAGCGCCTCCAGGATTTGGAAGAGATATTTTATGGGCACTACATCCCTATGCGGATGATATATCCTCAACCGTGACCTTTGAACAGGGTATCTGGGGGCGGAAATCTTCGATCAACTCAGGCACGCCGTTTGTCAATACCATCTATGTAAACTGGTATTTAACGATCCGAGATGCCAATGGCGTACTTGATGCCGTTGAAAAGATATCATTGGACCCAGCCTTCAAGGCAAAAAGTATCAGTGAGGCACACTTTCTCAGGGCTTTCTGCTACTTCAATCTGGTTCAATTGTATGGCGGGGTTCCCTTAACTATTTCTTCTGTGAATGCAAGTTCAGATTTCTATCAACCGAGGAACTCCGTGGATGAGGTGTATAAGCAAATTTTTTCTGATCTCCAGGATGGTGTAACTCAGCTGCCTGCACGTACAGCACAACCTGCCACTGAATTTTACCGCGCAACGAAAGGGGCAGCACAGGGATATCTCGCAAAAGCCTACCTTACCTATGCGAATTACCTTGATCTGCAGCACCGGTCATCAGAGGCAGGTGCATACTATCAAAAAGCCAAAGAAACCGCAGATGCGATAATTACATCGGGTCAATATACACTGATCAATGACTATGGCGCATTATGGGACGTTGGCAAAGAAAAATCAAATTATGCTGAGGTGATCTTTGCTATTCCGCACACCCGGGATGGTTCTGACGTTTCATTATTCGGGCAGGGCACGTATCTGCCAGGCACTTTTCTGCCTACAAGTTACCCAAATTCTACAGGTACTGCCACCCATGCCGGAAATGGCTGGATGCGGATACAGCCCTGGTTTTTTGAGCGTTATACAAAGGGTGAGTATGCGGGTGATTATAGGGTAGAAAAAACTTTCCTCTCCACCTGGACAGATGCTAGTGCTAAACGTCACGTTTCCTATCCTTTAAAAATTGTTGCAACAGATACAAAGGAAACATCAGCATACTTGTTAAAATATGTGGATGGTGCGGGATTATCTTCTTACGGCCACGAAAACGATTTTTACCTGTTGAGATATTCCGAGATTTACCTGATCAAAGCAGAAGCGGAAAATGAATTGAACGGTCCGAGCGGAGAGGCACTCGCGGCTTTTAATGCGTTAAGAGCAAGGGCGAGATTAGCCAATGGAGTTGCGCGTACAGTTCCGGCAAATGTCACCTCCGGCCTTTCAAAAGAGGATTTCAGAATGAAGATTTTTGACGAGCGCGGTCTGGAATTTGTAGGTGAATTTAACCGTCTGTTCGATCTTTGGCGGATGCGCTATAAAGACAATAGCCGCACGATGTACGAATATCAATTTGGTACATTCCTACCCAGTTTGACACCGGGCCTGCCTAAAAACTCAGCGAATATTTGGCAGGGCGGTGGTGTGACGGAAGCAACAAACGTCATTCCTTTCGACTCCAAATATCTGCTGTTACCCATACCTGCGAATCAAACTGCAGTGAACAGTAAACTCACACAGAATCCGGGGTGGTAAATCAGAAACTTCTAAGTATCAATCCACAATCAAAATCTTATCTATGAAAAAATCATTAAACCGAGAAAATTATTCCTTAACAGACAGCTGCACAGTAGGTATCTCCGCGTATAAACTTCGAAAGCCATCATGTTTGATCCTTATTGTCCTTTTTATGTTTATCAGTGTTCAAAAAAACAGTGCACAAACGGTGATACTGAAAGATAATGAGAAGGTATGGCCGAAAGCAAAAGCCAATAACTGGTATAAAAAACAAGGCTGGCTGGTTGGCGCCAACTATATTCCCAGCAATGCCGTCAATCAACTGGAAATGTGGCAGGCAGACACATTTGACCCGGAAATTATTGATAAAGAGCTTGGTTTTGCAAGTTCATTAAAAATGAATACGATGCGGGTATTCCTGCATGATCTGGCCTTCCAGGAAGATTCAACCGGCTTTCTGATGCGGGTAGATAAATTTCTGGCCATTGCAAAAAAACATCAGATCAAACCATTGCTGGTATTTTTTGATTCATGCTGGGACCCCTTTCCTCATACAGGTAAACAACCTGCTCCCAAACCTTTTACCCACAACTCAGGATGGGTACAAAGCCCGGGACAGCTGGCATTGAAAGATTCAACTCAACACCCCCGCCTGCAAAATTATGTCGTTTCCGTTGTCTCCCGCTTCAAACATGATGACCGTATTCTTGGCTGGGACATCTGGAATGAGCCGGATAATATGACCGGACCATCCTATGAGAAAGTGGAAACCCCTGACAAGGTCAAGCTGATCATTCCACTATTACGCAGCGCGTTCAACTGGGTACGCTCTGTTGAGCCGGAGCAACCTTTGACATCAGGAATATGGGTTGGTGATTGGTCTTCTGAAAAAACCTTAAAACCGATAGAACAACTACAAATACGGGAGTCCGATATTATCACCTTTCACAATTATGATTCCGGTGCGGAGTTTGAAAAAAGAATAAAATATCTTCAGCGTTACGGCAGGCCCATCATCTGTACCGAATATATGGCCAGGCCTAATGGCAGCACATTTCAATCTTTTCTGCCAATTGCTCAGCATTATCGTGTAGGAATGATGAACTGGGGTTTTGTCAACGGAAAATCCCAAACGATCTACCCATGGGACAGTTGGACAAAAAAATACAACTCGGCTCCGGATTTATGGTTTCATGATATCTTTAATAGTGATGGTTCTCCCTATAAAAGTGATGAAACAACTTTTATCCACAAAATCATTACCGAAACAAATAGCGGAAAATAGCCTTTTAAATCATCGGCTTTCACTTATACTGGTTTATCCGAATGGAACAAAAAATGGGGCTGTATCATCATGATACAACCCCTTTTTTGTCGATGATAAAATATTATACCAGGTATTCAAACAAGGTCTGATCGTTATTCAATTCGATCATCTCGAATTTGAAATCACTCATTCTCTGTTTTAATGATGCATAATCAGATGCCTCCTGCAATTCAATTCCTACCAGTGCAGGTCCATTCTCACGGTTTGTTTTCTTGATGAACTCAAATCTTGTAATATCATCATTTGGCCCCAGCACATTGTTGACAAAAGCTTTTAGCGCTCCCGGACGCTGAGGAAAACGAACAATAAAATAGTGTTTAAGGCCTTCAAAGAGCAGGGATTTTTCTTTGATCTCCTGCATCCTTTCAATATCATTATTTCCACCGCTAACGATACACACTACCGTTTTGCCGGCGATAGTGTCTTTCAGCTGGTCAAGGGCGGCAACAGCCAGTGCACCTGCCGGTTCAACCACGATAGCATCCTCATTGTATAATTTTAAGATCGTAGTACAGATCTTGCCTTCAGGAATCAGCAGCATTTGATCCAGCAGCTCACTGCAGTACTCAAAAGTTAGGTTTCCCACTCTTTTCACAGCTGCACCATCAACAAAACGGTCTATATATTCCAGCGTCACCGGGCTGCCGTTCTTTAAAGCCTGGTTCATGGAAGGGGCACCTTCAGGTTCCACACCGATCAGCTTGATTTGTGGCTTGATGTGTTTCAGATAGCTCCCAACACCCGAAGCTAATCCACCGCCGCCGATAGGCATGATCACCACGTCAGTTTCGGGCAGGTCTTCGAAAATTTCTACGCCTACCGTACCCTGGCCTTCAATGATCTTTGCATTGTCAAAAGGCGGAATAAACACCATCTGATGTATAGCGGTATAAGAAAGGGCTTCTTTCATACAATCGTCAAAAGTATCGCCCACCAGAACGATCTTAATATTATCCCCTCCAAACATTTCAGTTTGTTTGATCTTTTGCCTTGGTGTAATTTCAGGCATAAAGATCACGCCCCGGATATTCAGTTTTTTGCAGGAATAGGCAACACCCTGGGCATGGTTCCCTGCACTTGCGCAGACTACACCCTGTTTCCGCTGGTCGGCATCAAGGGTGCTGATCATGTTATATGCTCCGCGCAATTTATAGGAACGCACTACCTGAAGATCTTCTCTCTTTAAATAGATCTTTGCATTATACTTTAATGAAAGGCCTTCGTTGTACTCCAGCTGAGTACGTTTTACGGTATCTGCAATACGTGCCGCAGCAGCATTAAAATCCAATTCTATCTCTTTTTCTAAGTTCGCCATCTTACAGGAATTTATTCAATGCATCCAGGTAGGCATCGGCCGAAGCTTTAACGATATCAGTACTGAATCCGTATCCCAAATAAG
Organism: Pedobacter hartonius; assembly: GCF_900107535.1. Classification (GTDB taxonomy): domain Bacteria; phylum Bacteroidota; class Bacteroidia; order Sphingobacteriales; family Sphingobacteriaceae; genus Pedobacter; species Pedobacter hartonius. Next base: position 328,479 of record NZ_FNRA01000005.1, read on the forward strand.
ATTTATCTTCATAGGACACCCTCATATTTACCTTGCTGACATCGTCACTGCCACCATGGATGGCTTGTATAGTGAGTTCTTTTAACTGAATATCTTTTCCGATTACATTCCCTATGGCTTTGATGGTGGCATTTACAGGGCCATTACCTTCAGCTGTTGCTTCATGCTCCACACCTTCGTATTCAAGTTTTATGGTGGCAGTCGGGTTTACCGTATCGCCGCAAACAACCTGTAATGAATTGAGTTTATAACCGTTTTTATAAGTATCCTCCTCGCCGTCACTCATCAGGGCAAGCAGATCATTGTCTGATATTTCTTTTTTCTGGTCTGCCATGGTCAGGAATTTTTCATATACCTGGTCGAGATTGATCTTGTCAATGACATAACTCAATCTTTCCAGGTGATGTTTCAACGCATGACGGCCACTGCGGGCTGTTAGGATGATACCGGCCTCATCAAGTCCTACATCTTCAGGGTTGATGATCTCATAGTTCTCCCTGTGTTTCAAAAACCCGTCCTGATGGATGCCGGAGCTATGAGCAAAGGCATTCTGACCTATGATTGCTTTATTAGGCTGTACAGGCATACGCATCATGCGGCTTACCTGCGAGCTGATCCTGCTGAAATGTTTTGAATTGATATTGGTAGTCAAGTTAAGTGCATGGTGTGTTTTAAGTACCATCACGATCTCTTCCAATGCGGTATTGCCTGCACGCTCACCAATGCCGTTAATGGTACATTCTACCTGTCTGGCACCATTAATTACACCGGCTAAGGTATTTGCTGTAGCCAGTCCCAAATCATTGTGGCAGTGTACAGAAATGATTGCCTGGTCTATGTTTTTTACATTTTCTTTCAGGTAAAGAATCTTGGAGCCATATTGTTCAGGAAGGCAGTAGCCATTGGTGTCAGGAATATTAACTACTGTTGCACCGGCTGCAATGACGGCCTCTATCATTTGAGCTAAAAACGCATTGTCTGCACGGCCCGCATCTTCTGCATAGAACTCGATATCTTCAACAAATTGCTTGGCATATTTTACGGCTTCAACCGCTCTTTCAAGAATACCCTCGCGGGTGCTGTTAAATTTATGTTTGATATGCATATCCGACGATCCTATTCCGGTATGTATCCTTGGACGTTTTGCATACTGCAGTGCTGCAACAGCGGCATCAATATCTCCTTTATTGGCCCTGGTGAGGGCGCAGATAATGGGATCGTTAACCGCCTTGGAGAGTTCCACTACACTTTGGAAATCACCCGGGCTTGAAATAGGGAAACCGGCTTCAATTACATCAACCCCCAGTGCTTCCAGTGCTTTTGCAATCTCTATTTTTTCTGGTGTAGACAACTGGCAGCCTGGTACCTGCTCTCCGTCACGAAGCGTGGTATCAAAAACGTAAACTCTATTCGGATCGTGTAACATATTATGTTTTAGTTAAGTTCGTTAATTAATATAAGTTTATTGTGTGATAAATTTTAAAACGAGCTTACCCATTTCCTCGGTGCCAAGCACCTTATACGGGCTGATCGTATCATCAGCTATATCACCCGTCCTGAAACCTTCTTTCAATACCCGGTCGATAGTTGAAATAATCAGTTCAGCTTCTTCTTTTAATCCGAAACTGATTTCCAGCATCAATGCTACCGAGAGGATAGAGGCCAGCGGGTTTGCCAGGTTCTTACCTGCAATATCATGAGCTGAGCCGTGGATAGGTTCAAAGAATCCTGTACCATCACCAACAGATGCCGAGGCCAGCATACCCATTGAGCCTGCAATCTGAGAAGCCTCGTCAGTCAGGATATCACCAAACAGGTTGGCTGTCAGTACCACATCAAACTGTTTTGGATCTTTGATCAGCTGCATTGCCGCATTGTCAACAAACATGTGCTGGGTTTCCACTTCAGGATACAGTTTGGCGATCTCCTGAACGGTTTCTCTCCACAGGCGTGAGCTTTCGAGCACGTTTGCCTTATCAACAGAACACAGTTTTCTGCCACGCTGCAGGGCTGCCTCATAAGCTTTATGTGCAATTCTTTCTACTTCGTATTTATTGTAGATCATCAGGTCGGATGCAGTATGCCTGTCTTCTGATCTCTTTTTCTCACCGAAGTAAACATCACCGGTAAGTTCCCTGAAGAATAAGATATCTGTCCCTTTCAGGATATGAGCTTTGATACTTGAAGCGTTCAGCAATTCATCGAACAATAGGATGGGGCGCAAATTTGCATACAATCCCAATTCCTTGCGGATCTTTAGTAAACCCTGTTCCGGGCGTACTTTTAAAGAAGGATCGTTGTCATATAAAGCATGTCCTACCGCGCCGAAAAGTATCGCATCACTTTTTCTGGCTTTCTCTAAAGTTTCGTCGGGTAGGGGATTACCTGTAGCTTCAATGGCAGCATGACCCATTAAGGCTTCATCGAAAGTGAATTCGTGATTAAAGTTTGTTGCGATCTGTTCCAGTACAGCTTTGCCCCAGGTGGTCACTTCCGGTCCTATCCCGTCACCGGGAATTACTAAAATATGTTTCTTCATCGTGTTAAATGCTTTCTAATATCGTTTCAACGGTTTTCACTTCGCCGTTTTCTAATAAAATTCTTTTCTCAATACAATCCGGTAGTTGTGATTCAAAATGGCCAACGTAAATCAGTGTGGTACCATTCTTACACAATTCGTCCACCAGCCTGTTAAAATGTTGTGTTTGCTGCTGGTCTAAGCCCTGGCAGGGTTCGTCCAGTATCAGCAATTCCGGGTTTTTAATGATCGTCCGGGCCAGTAATACAAGTCTTTGTTTACCAACAGGAAGCTGGTTCATCAGCATATCCCTGTATTCGGTCAGTCCGAAGTAGCTGATCAGTTCATCCGCCTGGGCTTTTTTGGTATATCCGGGGTCACAGAATAAACCAGAGCTGTCAAAAAATCCGGAGATCACACTTTGGCGTACCGTAGCGGTGGGGTCAAAATACCAATGTAACTCAGGAGAGATCAATCCCATACGTTGTTTGATTTCCCATATACTTTCGCCGCTTCCCCTTTTATGGCCAAACAGGTAAAAATTATTGGCATAGGCCTGCGGATGGTCGCCGGTGATGAGGCTCAGTAAAGTTGATTTACCGGAACCATTATGTCCCTGCAGGAGCCATTTTTCTCCTGCTTTAACTTCCCAGTTGATATTTTTCAATACCTGTTTCTCCCCGTAGCTGATATTGACATCAATCATTCTGATGATACTCTCCGAAGAGGAAACAGGAGCTTCGTTTAAAAATGCAGGAACTGCTTTTCCGGCCGTTTCATACACCTCGGCAGTATATTCGTCAGCTGAGGTTTCTATCAGCTGCCCTTCCCTGATCTCAGCAAAACGATGGATAGTGGAAGGTAATTCCACTTCATTGCTGATGATGATCAGCTGCGTTCCATCTTCAGTGATTTCTTCGAGTAAACTATTCAGATTTTTACGGGAAAGTTTATCCAGTCCGTTATAGGGCTGGTCCAGGATCAACAGCTGTGGTTTAAACCACAATGCTTTTACCAACTGTAATTTTTTATGCTCTCCGCTTGATAACTGGATCAGTGTGGAGCCGATCAGGTCCGAAAAACCTAATGCGGCCAGAAGTTCTTCAACTTCGTTAAACTGAAGCTGATGTTTTTCACCATAATTTTCAAGTTCGGCCTGTACAGTAGCCGTAGTTTCGGTTGCTTGTTTATTATAGCGCTGCTGGTAATAGAAGTTAGACTGGCCTTCGAGGTCTTTAAACTGGTACCATCCTGCTACAAAATGCGCAACAGCAGGTAATTTGCTTTCCGGGCCGAAATGAATATCAATACTGCCCTGAAATTTGACGAGTCCTGCAATTGCCTTAGCTAAAGATGTTTTTCCAGTTCCACTGCTTCCGCGTAACAACCAGTTCTCATTGCGGTTGATGACCCAGTTCAAATCCTGCAGTACCGGTGTATGCTGGTACTTTAGGGTAAGGCTGGTGATATGTACGACAGGCTCTGACATTACTTTGCTTGTTCGAATTCTTCTATCAAATGTTTTTGGGCAAGGATGAAATCGATATCATCATAACCATTGATTAAGCATGATTTTTTATAGGCATTGATCTCAAAATCTGCCTCTTCACCGGTATCCGCAATAATAACGGTTTGTTTTTCCAGATCCACAGCCAGTTTAGCAGTATGGTCTTTACTTACAGCGGTAAAAATTGCAGACAGAAAATCGTCACTTACCTGTATCGGCAGCAAACCATTGTTCAGTGCATTTCCTTTAAAGATATCGGCAAAAAAGCTGCTGATCACTACATCAAAGCCTGCATCCTGGATAGCCCATGCTGCATGTTCGCGGCTACTGCCACAGCCAAAGTTCTTTCCTGCCACCAGTATCCTGCCGGTATAAGCAGGATCATTCAGCACGAAATCAGGTTTAACAGTATGATCACCATTGTAACGCCAGTCACGGAACAGGTTCTCCCCAAAACCTTCACGGGTTGTAGCCTTCAGGAACCTTGCCGGAATGATCTGGTCGGTATCAATATTTTCTATATTTAAAGGCACAATTGCCGATGTTAATTTCTCAAATTTCTTCATTTCGTTCTTCCTTAAGACTCAGTCAACATTTCTCTTACATCTGTAATTTTTCCTGTAATCGCAGCAGCGGCAGCGGTTAGCGGACTTACCAGTAAAGTTCTTGCATCAGGGCCCTGACGTCCTTCAAAATTCCTGTTTGAAGTAGAAACGCAATACTTACCTGCGGGGATCTTATCTTCATTCATACCAAGGCATGCACTGCATCCCGGTTCACGAAGCTGAAACCCTGCCTGTTCAAATATTTTATCAAGCCCCTCATTTATTGCTTGTTGTTCCACTTGTTTTGAACCCGGAACAATCCATACTGTCACACTCTCAGCTTTTTGCTTATCCTTTACAAAACCGGCCACTTCACGCAGGTCTTCAATGCGGGAGTTGGTGCAGCTACCAATAAATACGTAATCCACAGGTTTTCCGATCAATGAAGAATCATCATCGAAGCCCATATAGTTCAGTGCTTTCTGGTAAGACAATTGTTCTTTATCAGGTTGTGAGCTTGTGGAAGGAATATGTTCCTTAATGCCCATGCCCATACCCGGGTTTGTTCCGTAGGTAATCATAGGGCCAATATCTTCGGCATCGAAAGTTAATACCTTATCGAATTTCGCGTCGGCATCACTGTATAAAGTTTTCCAGTACGCCAGTGCTTTATCCCATTCTGCACCCGCAGGAGCAAACTCTCTGCCCTTAATGTAATCAAAGGTGGTCTGATCAGGGGCAATTAATCCGCCTCTGGCACCCATTTCTATACTCATGTTACAGATCGTCATCCGGGCTTCCATACTCAAAGCCTCAATTGCCGAACCTGCATACTCAATAAAATAACCTGTACCACCGGCAGCAGATATTTTAGAGAGGATATATAAAATAATGTCTTTAGCAGTTACTCCTTTTCCCAGCGTACCGTTAACCTCAATTTTCATGGTCTTAGGTTTCTGCTGCAATAAACACTGCGTTGCGAAAACCTGCTCCACCTGCGATGTACCGATACCAAAGGCAATAGCGCCGAAAGCCCCGTGGGTAGAGGTATGGCTATCGCCGCAAACCATAGTTTTTCCCGGCAGGGTAATTCCCAGTTCAGGGCCAATGACATGAACGATCCCCTGAAAGGGATGCCCTAAGCCATACAGTTCGATACCGAATTCTGCACAGTTTTTTGTCAGCATATCCACCTGGTAACGGGAAAGTTCCTCTTTGATGGGCAGCAGCTGATCAATAGTGGGTACATTATGGTCAGCAGTAGCAACCGTTTGTTGCGGTCGAAAAACAGGTAATCCCCGTTTGCGCAGCCCGTCGAAAGCCTGCGGGGAAGTAACCTCGTGGATGAGGTGTGTATCAATATACAGAATATCAGGAAATCCTGCTTCGCTTTTCACAACGTGAGCGTCCCATATTTTTTCTACTAATGTTTTTGACATCTTGTTTACTGTTTTGTAAACCCCTCAGGTGTTCACCCGAGAGGTTTTTATTGTTTACTATACCGTTTTAATCGATTTCATTGCAGTCATTGCTTTTCTCAACTCAGCGCCGATCGTCTCAACTTCATGAGAACGGATCACTTCATTTACTGAAATCAATGTCCTGTTATCAACAGAACCGTCTTTACCTTCATTAAAGTTTTTACCGATCAGGTCAGTATCTACTTTAGTCATGAAATCGGCCAATAGTGGCTTACATGCATGATCAAAAAGATAACAGCCATATTCTGCTGTATCAGAGATCACCCTGTTCATTTCAAATAATTTTTTGCGGGCAATGGTATTGGCAATCAGCGGAGTTTCGTGCAGTGACTCATAATAAGCAGATTCAGGTTTAATTCCTGCTTCTACCATAGTTTCAAAAGCCAGTTCGACACCTGCTCTGATAAAAGCAACCATTAACAATGCATGATCAAAATATTCCTGTTCGCCGATTTGTACATTACCTGCAGGTGTTTTTTCAAATGCCGTTTCACCGGTAGCTGCACGCCATGCCAGCAGATTTTTGTCACCTGCAGCCCAGTCTTCCATCATGATACGGCTGAATTCGCCACTCATAATATCATCCTGGTGTTTCTGGAACAACGGACGCATGATCGTTTTTAATTCTTCTGAAACCTCAAACGCTTTAATCTTGGCTACATTGCTCAACCTGTCCATCATAGCGGTGATTCCACCATGTTTTAAAGCTTCAGTGATTACTTCTACACCATATTGTACAAGCTTGGATGCATAACCGGCATCAATTCCCTTTTCAACCATTTTATCGAACGAAAGAATAGAACCTGTTTGCAATAAACCACAAAGTATAGTTTGCTCGCCCATCAGATCTGATTTCACTTCCGCAACGAAAGATGATTTTAATACTCCGGCACGATGTCCGCCTGTTCCAACACAATAAGCTTTTGCCTGTACCAAACCTTTTCCTTCAGGATCATTCTCAGGGTGTACAGCAATTAAAGTAGGAACGCCAAAGCCTCTTACGTATTCTGCCCGCACTTCACTTCCCGGACTTTTCGGAGCTACCATGATCACCGTGATATCTTTACGGACAGGCAATCCTTCTTCCACAATATTGAAACCATGTGAGTACAGCAGGGTAGAACCTTGTTTCATGAAAGGCATTACTGAATTGACCACAGCGGTGTGCTGCTTGTCAGGTGTAAGATTGATCACAAGGTCAGCCTCAGGGATCAGTTCCTCATATGTGCCCACTGTGAAGTTATTTTCAGTGGCATTTTTCCATGAATCTCTTTTGCCTTCAATAGCTTCTTTACGCAAAGCATAGGCAATATTTAAACCACTATCTCTTAAGTTTAAACCCTGGTTCAGGCCTTGTGCACCACAGCCTACAATTACCAGTTTTTTTCCTTTTAAGGCATTTACGCCGTCCAGAAATTCAGAACTGTCCATGAAATCGCAGACACCTAATTGGTTTAGTTTCTCTCTGAGAGGCAATGTGTTAAAATAATTTGACATCGTTTTATTGTTTTTTTGATTTTAAGGTTCTTTTAATTATTTATTGATGTGTATCTAAATGGATTACATGGTAAATACATTTTTTTCCTTATCCAGGAACTCGTTTTCTATCACTTCCTGACCTGGTTCACGTCTTTCAAACTCTCTCAGTTTGCTGTTAAATCCTTCACTGTCCTTAATAATGGCAACTCTTGCACTGCGCACGAATTCGATTAGTCCATAAGGCTGCAGTACTTCAATCAGCTTATCTGTTTCAGAACGGTGCCCTGTGGTTTCAAACACGGTATAATCTTTACGGATCACTACCACCCTGGCACCATTTTCGCGCAGCAGGCGTTCTACGAAGACTTTTTCGGCAACAACATCCGTTGGCACTTTATATAACGCAAGTTCCTGCCATATAATGTCATCGTTTGTATTTGCATATACTTTCAGTACCTCTACCTGCTTTTCTATCTGGCGGGCAAGTTTACGTACAACCTCTTCCGTTTCTGTGATCAGAATATTGAAACGATGGATATGTTCAATTTCGGAAGGGGAGACATTCAGACTTTCGATGTTGATCTTTCTTCTTGAAAAGATGATGGCAATACGGTTAAGTATCCCGATCTGGTTTTCAGTATATACCGTAATGGTAAATTCCTGTTTAGCATTTGCTAATTCTATATCTTTTGAATCGCTCATGGTCATTAATTATTTAAGTCTGATTTCACTTACACTACTGCCCTGGGGAACCATAGGGAATACATTGTTTTCTTTGGCTACCATTACCTCTAAGAGGAATGATCCGGGCTGGTTAAGCATTTCCTCCAGGGAACTGATCAGGTTTTCACGCTCAGTAACCTTCTTCCCGGCGATATAATAAGATTCAGCAAGTTTCACAAAATCAGGACTGGTGATATCCACGAACGAGTAACGTTTTTCATTGAACAGTTCCTGCCACTGGCGCACCATTCCAAGGAACTGATTGTTGAGGATCAGGATCTTTACATCAACTCCAAATTGCATGATGGTACCCAGTTCCTGCAGGGTCATCTGAAATCCGCCATCACCAATTACAGCAATCACGGTACGGTCCGGGGCTCCGAATTTAGCACCTATCGCCGCCGGTAAGCCAAAACCCATCGTACCTAAGCCACCGCTTGTTACACTTAAACGGCTGGTGTTCAGTTTACCGTATCTGCAGGCTACCATCTGATGCTGACCAACATCACTTACAATAATGGCTTCTCCTTTGGTCAGGATGTTCAGCTGGTTGATGACCTCACCCATAGTCAGTTCGCCTGACTGAGGTTCCAGCTCTTTCCGGATCAGTTGTTCCTCTTCTATCTTTTCGAAAGCCTTGAATTCAGCTAACCAGGAATCATGAGTTCTCTCAGTGATCAGGCTGGTTAACAATGGAAGGGTTTCCTTGCAGTCGCCCCAAACAGGAATGTCAGCCTTCACATTTTTATCAATTTCAGCCGGATCTATATCCAGGTGTATAACTTTTGCCTGTTTGGCATATTTATCGAGTCTACCCGTTACACGGTCGTCAAAACGCATTCCGACGGCGATCATTACATCACATGAATTGGTCTGCACATTTGGGCCATAGTTACCGTGCATTCCCAGCATACCTACATTCAGCGGGTGATCTGTTGGGATGGCGCCAGCACCAAGGATGGTCCATGCCGCAGGAATACCGCTCTTTTCAACAAAGGCTTTAAATTCCTGTTCTGCAGCGCCCAGAATTACTCCCTGACCAAATAAAATGAATGGCTTTTTCGCGCTGTTGATCAATGCTGCGGCTTCCTCAATATATTCGTTTCTTACAATAGGTTTGGGGCGGTAACTGCGGATATGATTGCAGGGTGTATATCCTTCATATTCGAACAGCTGTATCTGTGCATTTTTGGTGATGTCAATCAACACAGGACCTGGCCTGCCACTGCGGGCAATGTAAAATGCTTTTGCCAGCGCAGCGGGGATCTCACTTGCATCGGTAACCTGGTAATTCCATTTGGTAACCGGGGCACTGATATTGATCACGTCCGTTTCCTGGAAGGCATCGGTACCTAAAAGGGTAGCGAAAACCTGTCCGGTAATACAAACGAGAGGAGTACTGTCAATCTGCGCATCTGCAAGGCCTGTAATCAGGTTGGTGGCACCGGGGCCGCTGGTAGCGAATACTACGCCAACTTTGCCGGAAGCACGTGCAAATCCCTGAGCGGCATGTGCAGCGCATTGTTCATGCCTGACTAATATATGGCTTAATTTTTCTTTGTAATCGTAGATCGCATCATAGATCGGCATGATGGCACCTCCGGGATAGCCGAAAATCGTTTCAGTTCCTTCGGCAATTAGTCCTTCCAGCAAGGCAACTGAACCGCTAACCATTGTTGTTTTTTTTGGTTCGGCCAATGTTGTTGCTCCCTCTTGTACTGTTTCCATTTTAATAGTTTTAATTTGGGGTCCTGGTTAATTAATCTGTGTAGGCGTCAGTTACACACCCTTCACTGGCATTGCTTACCTGTTTAATATATTTATAGAGTACACCACTTTTCACTGGTGGAGGCAATTGAACCCACGCTGCTCTGCGTGCTGCAAGTTCCTCATCAGAAATATTCAGCTGAATGGTATTGTTAACGGCATCAATAGTGATGATATCATTGTCTTTTACAAGGCCGATATTTCCGCCGTCCCATGCTTCCGGTGTGATATGGCCTACCACAAATCCGTGGGTACCACCAGAAAAACGTCCGTCAGTAATCAAGGCTACAGATTTACCTAAACCTGCTCCGATAATTGCGGATGTGGGTTTCAGCATTTCCGGCATTCCCGGTGCTCCTTTAGGGCCAACCTGGATAATTACCACTACATCGCCGCGCTGTACTTTTCCGCTTTGGATGCCGGCAATCAGGTTTTGCTCACCTTCAAACACACGGGCAGGTCCTTCAAACTTTTCGCCTTCTTTACCGCTGATCTTAGCAACTGCACCTTTTTCAGCAAGGTTACCATACAGCATCTGCAGGTGGCCTGTAGATTTTAAAGCTTGTTCAACAGGGAAGATCACTTTTTGTGCTTCAAAGTCAAGGTCACGTGCATCAGCCACATTTTCTGCCAATGTTTTACCGGTAACTGTGATACAGTCGCCATGAACCAATCCTACTTTCAAAAGATATTTTAAGATCGCGGGAACACCACCTATCTCATGAACGTCTTCCATTAAATATTGTCCGCTTGGTTTTAAGTCGGCCAGAACAGGAGTGTGATCACTGATACGTTGAAAATCTTCCAGTGTCAGACTTAATCCTATTGACTTCGCCATTGCAATCAAGTGCAATACTGCATTGGTTGAACCACCCAATACCATTACGGTTACGATTGCATTGTGAAACGATTTTTCCGTCATGATATCTGAAGGAAGGATATTTTTCTCGAGTAATAACCTGATTGCTTTTCCTGCTTCGGTACATTCCTGTTTTTTCTCGTCACTTGTAGCCGGATGAGAAGAGCTGTAGGGAAGACTCATTCCCATAGCTTCAATGGCCGATGCCATTGTATTGGCAGTATACATACCGCCACATGCCCCGGCTCCCGGGCAAGTATTACGGATAACGCCCTGATAGTCTTCTTCAGATAAATTACCTGCTAATTTTTCTCCCAGTGCTTCAAAAGCAGAAACAATATTTAGTGACTTTCCTTTGTATTTCCCGGAATGGATACTCCCTCCGTAAACCATGATTGATGGTCTGTTCAGGCGTCCCATTGCCATAATAGAACCCGGCATATTTTTATCGCAGCCAGGAATCGTGATCAGGCCATCATAATATTGACCGCCGCAGATAGTCTCGATAGAGTCTGCAATTACATCCCTGGATACCAGTGAGTAGCGCATGCCATCGGTACCATTAGACATACCGTCACTTACACCAATTGTACCGAAAGTTAAACCGACCATATCATTGCTCCAGACGCCGTCTTTGACGATCTTTGCAAGATCATTCAGGTGCATATTGCAGGTATTACCATCATAACCCATGCTGGCAATCCCTACCTGTGCTTTTTTCATATCCTCAGTGGTCAGGCCAATTCCATATAACATGGCTTGTGCTCCTGGCTGGGTAGGATCTTGTGTTAAAACTTTACTGTAGCGGTTTAGTTCTGGTGTTTGTGACATTTTTTCTTTTACTTGTTATATGATTACTTCGTAATTTTGTTTTTCTAATACTAATGCTTTATAGGTTCTCTGGATCGTTGCGCCTAAGGTCTCAGTCCATATCGCCGGGAATACCGCTTCATCAACCGAAGCGATGCCAATGATCTCAGCCGCCGTTCCACAGAAAAAAGCGCTGTCTGCATTTTTCAGGTCATCAACCGAAAGGTGTTTTTCAATACATTCAATATCCAGGGTTTTGCACAACCTGATTACTGTTGCCCTGGTGATTCCAGGTAGTATGCTGCCCGGCGGGGGAGTGTACAACTTCCCGTTTTTCTCGATAAAAACATTAGCTTCGGGGGCTTCAGCTATATTGTTGTGCATATCAAGCAAAATGGCTTCGTCAAAACCGTTCTTCTTAGCTTCTGTAGTTGCCATAATGGAATTGATGCAGTGGCCGCTCGCTTTAGCTTCTACATGTGTAGATTTGGGATTAGGCCGCTGATAGCTTGATATACCAACCTTCAACTGTTCATTACCGAGGTAGATTCCCCATTCCCATGCACAGATCATGATGGAAGACTCCGTTGCCGGGCTAAGCGACATATTGTGTCCGCAGTAAACCAGCGGCCGGATGTATGCATCTTTCAGATTATTTTTCTTTAATAATTTGTAGGTCTGCCTGATCAGTTCTTCGGTATCAAACGGAAAGGGGATATGCATCAGTTCGGCAGAGCGCTTCAAGCGGTCAAAGTGTTCTTTTGCTTTAAATATCCGCGTTCCGTTATGTGTTTTATACGCTCTTATTCCTTCAAATACAGCATAACCACAGTGCAGGGACTGACCATACAAATCTGTTTTAGTCTCAGCTGATTTGATAAACTGCCCGTTTAGGTAAAGCACTGTATTTGAATCGTAGTATTGCATTTTGGTTCCTGGTATATTTGTTTGAGTTCATTAAAAAAGCGCCTCTTTTGGGGGGCGCTTTCAGATATTTTATTAAATATTCATTTACAGCGCCTTATTGTCCTGAAGGATCAGGAGGGTAGTCAAGTTAATAATGACGTTTAGGTTTGCTGTAAATGAAGTGTTCATTTCGGTGTCTTTTTGTTGTTTTTATATAAAACCAATTTACTTTATGCATTACAAACTGTCAATAGCAGATTGAAAATAAATGAAAAAAAATATTATATAGTTTATAGTGGTTATCTTGGAATAATATTCTGTTTTTATGTGCAATTACATTTATATAGGTGGAGACATCTATACCAAATATGATTTCGGTATTCGGTATAGATGTTATGCTTGCATTGTAATTAACTAAATTCTGCCTAAAATTGCTGAACCGGTGTAAGAAGTTGAAATTACATGTATGTTTTACAGTATTCTAAAGTACGTAAATTTATGCTGTCACGCATAAAAAAAGAGAGCATTTTTTGAATGCTCTCTTTTTCTAATTGATTTATACTTAGATATTAGGCAACACCTTCCGCCAAAACAATAATCTTATTTTTTAAAACTTCTACTACCCCGCCTTTGATCACAACGATCTCTTCGTCAGTTTTAGTTTTAATAATTACCGGACCATCTTCCAAAGTTGAAATAATTGGCGCATGGTCTCTTAATATCTGGAAAGATCCCATTGTTCCCGGTACTGTAACAGCTGTTACTTCGCCTTCAAAGATTTTTTTATCTGGTGTTAATATTTCTAATGTCATATATTAAGTGTATACGCCTGATTAAGCGTTTGCTTCAGCTAATAGTTTTTTACCTTTTTCAACTGCATCTTCAATGCTACCTACCAGGTTAAATGCAGCCTCAGGATACTCGTCAACCTCGCCATCCATGATCATGTTAAATGCCCTGATCGTTTCTTTGATATCCACCAATACACCTTTCAGGCCTGTAAACTGTTCAGCTACGTGGAAAGGCTGAGATAAGAAACGCTGAACACGGCGTGCGCGGTGAACAACCAGTTTATCTTCTTCAGATAACTCATCCATACCTAAGATGGCGATGATATCCTGCAGTTCTTTGTAACGTTGCAGCAGCTCTTTTACACGTTGGGCAGTATTGTAATGTTCATCACCTAAAATAGCGGGAGAAAGGATACGTGAGGTAGAGTTCAGAGGATCTACAGCAGGATAAATACCAAGCTCAGCAATTTTACGTGATAATAATGTTGTGGCATCAAGGTGGGCAAATGTAGTAGCCGGAGCCGGGTCAGTCTCATCATCCGCAGGGACATAAACAGCCTGTACAGATGTAATTGAACCACGTTTAGTTGAGGTAATACGTTCCTGCATTAATCCCATTTCCGTAGCCAGTGTTGGCTGGTAACCTACCGCAGAAGGCATACGGCCTAAAAGTGCCGATACTTCAGAACCTGCCTGGGTAAAACGGAAGATGTTGTCAACGAAGAAAAGAATATCTTTTCCTGCGCCTTCTCCATCACCGTCACGGAAATATTCAGCAACGGTTAATCCTGATAAAGCTACACGTGCACGTGCACCAGGAGGCTCGTTCATCTGACCGAATACCAGTGTTGCTTTAGATTCTTTTAATTTTTCGGTATCAACTTTACTGAGGTCCCATCCGCCTTCTTCCATCGAATGAAGGAATTCCTCGCCATAGTTGATTACACCAGATTCGATAAACTCACGTAAAAGGTCATTTCCTTCGCGTGTACGTTCTCCAACTCCTGCGAATACCGATAGACCATCATATGCTTTCGCAATGTTGTTTACCAGCTCCATGATCAATACAGTCTTACCAACACCTGCACCACCAAATAAACCGATCTTACCACCTTTAACGTAAGGCTCTAATAAATCGATTACTTTGATACCTGTGTAAAGTACTTCTGATTCAGTTGAAAGTTCGTCGAAACGCGGAGGTGCATTGTGGATGGATTTTCCAACAGTTTTGTCAACTGCGTTGATACCATCAATTGCTTCACCTATAACATTGAATAAACGACCTTTGATTTGATCTCCAACAGGCATTTTGATTGGGGATCCTGTGCTTAATACAGACATTCCGCGAACCAGACCATCAGTCGAGTCCATCGCAATGGTACGTACACGGTCTTCACCAAGATGTTGTTGAACTTCTAAAACGATCTTCTGTCCGTTTTCTTTTTCAATCTCTAATGCAGAGAAGATTTGAGGTAAATGAGCATCGTCAGCAAAACTCACGTCTACTACCGGTCCTATAATCTGCGCTATTTTTCCAATGTTAGGCATATATTGTTTTTGGTAAAATTATAAATATCAAATTGTTAAAGACCCATTTAAAGCCTGCAATTCGGTTTGCAAAGCTAAGATTTTCCGATATATTTTTTATATATAAATAAAAAGTTTTTCCACAGTTTTTTTATTGATAGTTTAGCAGGTATGAAAACGATATTAGTTACTGGCAGCAATGGGCTGCTGGGGCAGAAAATAACCGCTGCTGTGCTGGCTGGCAGGCAATTTAATCTGATCGCTACCTCAAAGGGACTGAATCGTTATAAGGTTACGAAAGGTTACCAATATGCTTCGATGGATATCCTTGATCCGGCAGACGTGAGAGCGGTAATAGAAAAATATAAGCCTGATTCAATCATTCACACTGCCGCTCTGACAAATGTGGATAAGTGCCAGGAGCAACAAGAACTGGCCTGTCAGCTGAACGTGGAAGCGGTAAGGACGCTGGTTGAGATCTGCAGTGAATATCATATACAGCTGATCCACTTGTCTACAGATTTTGTTTTTGATGGCGCAGCCGGCCCGTATGATGAAGAAGGTATTCCCAACCCACTGAGCTACTATGGCGAAACCAAGCTCAGGGCAGAAGAAATCGTTAAAAATGCAAAATGTAAGTGGTCTATCGTCCGCACTATTATTGTGTATGGCATTGTAACTGAAAAAAGCAGAAGCAATATTGTGCTCTGGGCAAAGGAAGCGCTGGAAAAAGGAGAACCCATCAATGTGGTGAACGACCAGTGGCGGATGCCTACACTGGCCGAAGATCTGGCCGAAGGCTGCCTGCTGATCGCGGAAAGGGATGCAACCGGCATATACAATATTTCTGGTGATGAAATGATGAGTATTTCAGAACTGGTAGCCAAGGTTGCTGATTTCTGGAAGCTGGACAAAACACCGATCAGAGAGATCAGTTCCGCATCACTTAACCAGGCTGCAAGGCGTCCAGTGAAAACTGGTTTTATCTTAGATAAGGCGGTCCGTGAACTTGGGTATATGCCGCATAGTTTTGAAGAAGGACTTAAATTATTGGAGAAGCAACTGCACGAAAGAGAACTTTAATAAAATAATATATCAAATGGAATTACAAATAGGCGACCAGGCACCGGATTTTAAACTGGTAAGTTCGGAATTGAAAGAAATTACACTGGCTGATTTTAAAGGGAAGAAGGTAGTAATACAGTTTTTTCCAATGGCTTTTACCGGTACTTGTACCACTCAGCTTTGTACAATGAGAGATAGTTTTGGCTTTTATGAAGGAATGAATGCAGCAGTATTAGGAATTTCAGTGGATTCTCCTTTTACCCTGGCAAAATTCAAAGAAGAGCAGTTTTATCAGTTTCCTTTACTGTCGGATTTTAATAAAGAAGCATCTCCGGCGTATGGTGCATTTTATAAGGAATTTGCCTATAACCTGAAAGGAGTTTCTAAAAGAGCGGCATTTGTGATCGATGAAGAAGGAAAAGTTATGTATGCTGAAGTTTTGGAGTCAGCAGGCGATCTTCCTGACTTTAATGCGATTAAGAAGGTTCTTGAAGGATAATTGAACTGGTGTTTGTACGGATTGGAAGTTTATTTTCAGAAAAAGTTTTGAAATCCGATTACTAATACTACTTTTGCAATCCCGTAACGAACGGAATGCATTTGTAGCTCAATTGGATAGAGCATCTCACTACGGATGAGAAGGTTTGGGGTTCGAATCCCTACAAGTGCACCAGACAAGGTGCTAGATCTAATAGGTCTAGCACCTTTTTTTGTCTGTTCTTTTTTTCCTGCACAGGCAAATGATGGTGCCAGTAACTCACTTTTCAAACCGCTGATACAAATGGGGGTAGTGCAAGTTGGCAAGCTATGCACACTTAATATGAAATAAATCAAATAATCAATTCACATAACTACAAAACCTATGAAAATCTTATTCTCTATTCGTTTTTCTAATTGTAGTTTCTTGTACAAACGATACAAGTAATGCTTAAAGCTCAAAAATAAAAGACACAACCTACCTTGATATCAGGGGTAATAAGTATAATTATCTGGGGAAAATTCCAGATAGCCTTCGGACATTCGAACAAAAGGAGCATCTGAAAAAATTATAAAGGGTAGTTTCTCAGCATCTTGTTGTCGAAAAAATCATGAAGTCTTTAATTTAAGTAGAAAAAATTTTATAGCACAGGGACTATCTAGCTATGATTATGATCTAGTGCAAAAAGGGATTCGCGAGAATAATATGTGGATCGATGAAAAGAAAATAAAAAATGCCGATTCTATGATTACAAAGTTTAAGGCAGATTTAGCACCGGAAATTTATTGATAGAACATTTTAAGGTGTAATTCAAAGCCTGTGATCGGATGGACACAGGCTTTTTTTTATATCGTTTTATCGTAACGTATCATTGATACAGGTGAACTGCAGCCGGTAAAGAATACATTAAGCTTGTACTTATAACTAGAATATACAATATGGTTTTCGTGATTTTTATTGGCAAGATGAATTTTTAAAAATATTTAACATAGCTTCCAGCTTTAAATAAGGCACTGCCTGGGTTTAGTTTTGGGTAATCCCGGTACACACCTACATTAATCCTACTGCAAACCTACCCCTGACCTACTCAGCGGGTAGGTTTACGATAGCGTTAAGATAGGAACAATAGGCGTTTAATGGATGGTTGCGTAAAAGGCATACCGGCCGGAACGCTGCGCCAATTGCAGACATGTGCCGTCAGCGGGCGGGTTTTGCTTTAATTTTAAGTTTTTGTTGCTTATTTTGGGTTAAACTTTAAAACCCAGGATGATGGCAATACAAAAATATGGGCCTTTTGGCCCCTTCTCCGGAAAATTAGGAAATGTAATAGGTTATATAGACCAAAAGGGGCAGCAAAGGCTCCGTACCGTTGGCGAGCACAAATTTATGAATCCAAGTGTCCGTTTGCGTGAAACCTGGTTAAAAACGTCGCTGACCACGGCCTTTCTCAAACCAGTCACTGAATTCATCAGAATGGGTTTTGCTGCCCAGGCAAAATCAGAAGGAATGAGCGCCTACAATTTGGCCGCATCGGTAACAAGAAAGGCAATCACCGGAACTTATCCGGACCTGCAAATCGATTTCAGCAAAGTATTGTTCTCTTCAGGGATGATGCCCGTAGCAAGAGAACCCGAAACCATTGCCGTTGATGGAGGACTGATGTTTTCATGGGATCATACCCGGCTCGAAAATGGAACAAGGGCTGGCGATCAGGTTATGCTGATGGCTTATTTCCCCGGGAGCTCAAAGGCTGTGTTTTTAAGGAGCGGAGCGAAACGCAGCCAGGGGTATGAGTTTTTAAGCCTGCCAGTTCTTGCGGAACAAGAACCAGTTGAAACTTATATTTCTTTCATTTCAGAAGACCACAGCAGCATTTCAAACAGTATTTATACAAGGCAGATCTTATGGGGAAGTGTTAAATAATTATTATATCAAAAATAAATTTCAGAAAGGTTGCTGTCTCTGGTGGAAACGTAGCAGCTGCCATGATCATGAAGGATATGGTTACTGAAGAATTCTAACCGGAAGTGTGTTTTAATTTTCTTTCTCACTTATTCCCAGTGCTTTTTTCATTGCCCTTATCAGATCGATATTAAATTGTCTGCTGATTGACGAACCGGTAACGAAATCAAATACATGGAAGGCGCCAGGATAAACATGCAGTTCTGTAGGAATGCCAGATCTTAATAAACGTTGCGCATAGCTGATATTTTCATCCAGGAAAAGATCAAGCGCGCCAACAAATATGGAAGCAGGGGGAAGCTCCTCCATAACCTTTACCCTGGCTGCGGCTGCATAAGGAGAAACGCCGTCAATCCCTGGCTCATGACCCAGCAAAGATTTCCATCCATAATAATTTTTTTGGCGTTCCCAGATAAATTCGCCTGTATAAGGGTTCGGATCCGCATCAACGCTGGTGCGATCGTCGATCATGGGATAGATGAGAAACTGATGAATTAGATGTACTTCTCTTCTGTCTCTTGCTAAAATGGCGAGCGCGGCCGCCAATCCTCCACCGGCACTTTCTCCGTAAACACCAATTTTCTTACTGTCAATTTCCAGTGCATCTGCATTTTCAATCATCCACTTCAAAGCCAGATAACAATCTTCTATTGACTGTGGAAATGGGTTTTCTGGTGCCAGGCGATAGTCAACAGACACCACCACTATACCTAATGTATTGCAGAGCAGCTGGTTTCTTGCGTCAGAACTTTCGGGCATACCTATTATATAACCACCACCGTGTATATGAAGCAATGCGCCTTTTCTTAAATTTACGGCATTCTCTGGTTTGTAAATTACAAGCCTGATTTTACTGTCCGAAGCATCAATAAATTCTTCGCTTATAGCAACATTTTTGAGCTTTTCTGATGACATTTCGTGTATTGTAGTATTAACACTATCACGAACATCCTGAATATTTTCATCAGAATATTTAATTTCAGAATAACCGTCCAACATGGGAAGAATTTCCGGATCTACCAAATTTATTGTTTTCATGCTTTATTTTTAATCAAATCAATCTGTTTTCACTTTATTTGTCTCAGGTTCCATAACTGCCAGTACCTCCTCAGGTAAACCATTAGCTCAGGATTTGGCTTGAAAATTCTCCAGATAATTATTATAATAACGGATTTAGTTAATTTATTATTATTTTATGTAATGAAATGGCGGTAATTTTTTTTCAATGTGTTAAACTGATATATAGTTTAGTTTTAAGACTCATAGATACCTCATTAGCGTCTTAATTAGCTGACCTGAATAAATAATTTATTTTCTATATTGTTTACTTATATCTTAATACTTGCATTTTTAGTGTTAAAATAAACTATATATGAGTCATTGTTAAACAATATGTTAATTTTATAACATCTCTAAAATTTGAGGTGTTCTATTTAAGAACCTCGTCAAAACTAACGTGAAAATTATGAACACGAGGGGTAAGTAGAGCACTGGCTTGCTTATACTTGCAAAATGTAGGTCCGGCGCAGCTTATTGTAGTGTTCAGAATAGTTAGCATTGTTCATTGAAATGTTACGCAAGACAAGTGCATGTTTAAACCAGCCATACATTATCAGCACTGGTTCTAAAACTATTTTTTCCTAAAAATTGAACGAACTTGATTAATAATTCTATATTTGCAGCCTTGAAAGGATTTTGGTCTGTTAAGTTTTACAACAGATATGTGAATTGAAAAATCTCTTTTGTTTTTGAAGAGATAAAAGACTAGAAATTTTCGATCAATCCACACAGAATCAATAAGGATAAATTTAGTCAAAAGGATATAGGCTTTCCTGCGACTCTATATATAATTTAAGGTTTCAGACCTTTTCTTTTTTTATTCTGCGGTTTCGCAGAATTTGATTTAGAAGGGTAAAAACTATTGGATTTATTAAATGGAATTAATTTATTCTCTAGGTCAGAATATCGGTTTATTGAGGCTAATTTGATTAGATCCTCTAAAAATGATTCGAGATTTGTACCTCAGGGAGCACAATCAACTGAGAAAAGCCTTGCTGCCTGTGGCGGGAAGGCTTTTTAAATTTTAAAGACAACCCAAATGCTTAATTTTGTTCTCTTTGGCCCACCGGGTGCAGGTAAAGGCACCCAATCAGAAAAATTGATAGCGCGTTATCAATTAAATCACATCTCTACAGGTGACATTTTCAGAGCACATATCAGCAACCAGACCCCGCTTGGACAACAAGTGAGTGCGTTGATCGCTGATGGACAACTTGTTCCTGATGCAATTACCATTGCAATGCTGGAAGAGGAGGTGGAAAAGAATCCCGGAGCTAAAGGATTTATTTTTGACGGTTTTCCAAGAACTGTGGCCCAGGCTGCGGCGTTGGATGAATTCCTGGAAAGTAAAGGAAGTTCGATCGCAGCAGTTATTGCGCTGGATGTTGATCAGGAAGAACTCACAAAAAGAATTGCCGAGCGTCAGAAATTAACCAATAGGGTTGATGACCAGGCAGACAAATTACAAAAACGCATTGAAGAGTATTTCAGCAAGACCATCCATGTTTTGCCTTATTACGAAGCGCAGAACAAATTGAGTAAAGTAAACGGCATTGGCAAGATCGATGACATCTTTGCTGAATTATGTGAAGTGGTAGATAAATATTAAAAAAGAGTTATGTCACAAGGTTCAAATTTTGTAGATTACGTTAAAATATGCTGCCGTTCCGGAAAAGGAGGGGCAGGATCTTCACATTTGCACCGTGATAAAATGACTTCTACCGGTGGTCCGGATGGTGGTGATGGTGGAAGAGGAGGACACGTTATCCTAAAGGGTAATGCACAATTCTGGACACTCCTGCACCTGAAATACCGCAAACATATTCTTGCTTCTGACGGTGGTCCCGGTTCAAGCTCTACCAGTTCCGGTAAGTTTGGTAAGGATGAACTTTTGGAAGTGCCTCTCGGTACTATTGCTAAAGATGCTGAAACCGGCGAAGTTCTTTTCGAAATTACTGAAGACGGACAGACAGAGATCTTAACTCCGGGCGGGCGGGGTGGTTTAGGAAACTGGCATTTTAAGACTTCCACTCTACAAACTCCCCGTTTTGCGCAGCCAGGTGAATCCGGTATTGAGCAGTGGATCGTTCTTGAGCTAAAGGTGCTGGCAGATGTTGGTCTGGTAGGCTTTCCTAACGCGGGAAAATCAACATTGTTATCTGTAGTATCTGCCGCAAAACCAGAGATTGCTGATTATCCTTTTACTACACTGGTACCAAATCTTGGAATTGTTTCTTATCGGGGCAGTCAGTCGTTTGTTATGGCTGATATTCCCGGTATCATTGAAGGAGCGTCAAAAGGAAAAGGGTTAGGATACCGCTTCTTACGACATATAGAACGTAACTCAGTGCTTTTATTTATGGTTCCTGCCGATACAGGCCGGTCTATCAAAGCTGAATACGAGATCCTGAAAACAGAATTGCTTGAATATAATCCTGAATTGATGCAGAAGCCGCACTTACTGGCTATTACCAAATCTGATATGCTTGATGATGAATTGGTCTCCGAAATGGAGAAAGATCTTCCAACCCATATTCCATCAATTTTTATTTCTTCAGTTGCGCAAAAAGGTATTACAGAATTGAAGGATATGATATGGAAAGCTATTAACGCCGAAGAACCCTCTCTTACATCAAAATAAATTTTCGAAATCTTATTGAATTATTTGTGATTATTATTAATTCCTTTTAAATTAGGATTAATAATTAACGTTTTATTGCTGTAATAAGGAATTTTATATTCTGAATATAAAATTATCTAGAGCAATGCTCAAGATAGGCATGAGATTTGTGTTTATTTAAGACTAATTCAAATAATATGGATAAGAGATCATTTAATTTCCTTTTCGCAATTGTAGCAGCTTCTATGGTTGTTCTGGGTACTTACAAAATGGCTAAGAAAAAGGGCCATATTTTGGCTTCCCAAACACCTGCAGTAAGCAAGAACACAAAATAATATCGTTTGCAGCATGATACGGTCAGATGAGTTTCATCTATATAAATTAACTATTCACCGATAAACAATATCTCTTATCAGTGAATAGCGTTTAATTTGTATATGTTACGTCTGAAGGCATTTTCTATCATTTTACACATTGCCGGCTGGCTGTTATTTTTGATGTTGCCGCTGTTGTTTATGCACAGCGGCCAAGAAATTTGCTGGTACGGAATTCTGTATTCCCTGCCGTTCCTGTGTTTCTGCCTATGTTATATCTCAATTTTTTATATCAACTTCTGTTATTTTATTCCTGATTATTTTATCCGCAAAAAATATACGGTATACTTCTTATGTATTGCACTACTTTTTGCAGGGGTATTTTATTTAAGGCCGTTTGACAGGCTGATGAACAGCCGGATCATCATTTCGGCTTCGAAATGCGCAGAATACCACCCCGGAATAATAAAGGAGATAAGTTTTACGGGCCAGGCGACGAATTTCACCGGCCGGGCAGAGGCTGACTTTGCTCCCCTTTCAAGCGAATTAATTTGTATCAGTAATTTCATAGACTTGCAGAAACTCCGTCTTGGAAAAATGGTTACGCTGAATTATAGTATAGAAGGGGAGCCTGCCGATTACCAGATCTGTCCTCTGCTGCTGATGACCTTTATAGAAAACGTTTTTAAATACGGACTCAGCAATCATATACCTGCATTGATTGTAATCAGTATCCGTATACAAAAAGGCAGCATTATTTTTCATAGCCAAAATACCATCTTTGACAGCAAAAGACATACTGAAAGAACAGGAATAGGAATAGCCAATACCAGGAAAAGACTGGAACATCTGTATCCGGGCACACATACCCTTGCGATCGACCAGTCTGAAAGACTTTTTACTGTTGACCTTGTACTTCGTTATTAATCATTTTATATATTTTGCAATAGACGATGAACCTCTGGCCGCAGAATTGATCAGCACCTATATTTCGCGTTTTCCTGATTTTGAGCTCTTACAAACATTTGAAGATGCCGTTTCAGGGGCTGAATATATGAACAGGACTGAGGTTGACTTGCTGTTCCTGGATATCAATATGCCGGATATTTCTGGTATTGACCTTGCCAGAGCACTTGAAAAGAAACTGATGATCATATTTACTACTGCCTATAAACAATTTGCTTTTGAGGGATTCGAACTTCAGGCGATTGATTACCTGTTAAAGCCAATTGATTTTGAACGTTTTACCAGGGCCATACATAAGGCTGTAGATTATCATAATTATAAGAACAATCTACATCTTCTATACGATGATGCAAGTATTTATGTGCATTCTGAATACAGGATGGTGAAAATTGTACTGAAAAATATCGAGTACCTGGAAAGTATGGAGGATTATGTAAAGATTCACCTGAAAGGGCTTCCGCCGGTACTTACATTAATGCCATTGAAACGAATACTGGAGAACTACCTTCAACTGAATTTAAGCGAATCCACCGCAGTTTTATAGTTTCCGTGAAGAAAGTCAGGTCGGTTCAGAACAGGAAAATAAAACTAACCACAGTAGAACTGCCGATCAGTGGCAATTATGCGGATGAGGTAAAGCAATGGTTGAAGAATTGAGATAAAAAATTTAAATGCAGTCACCTGCTGCTTATGATGGTTAGGATCTAAAAATTTTATTTTAATCGTTCAAACGTATCGCTTTCAGGAATAATATCCATTTTTTTGTTCAGATATTTCAATTTATTTATTTAACAATAATAAATTATGGGATTTGGAGTTAACTTTTTGGCATTTATGATATAAATTTGATATTGCATCGCGGTAAGTTGTTAAAAAGTGTTAATATTGTGCAGGATATGGTTGAAATGATCATCTTTGGGTTTGAAATATTCAATATTGAAAAGATTAAGACGATAAATTTAGCATTATACAATTTTGTGCTGAAAATTGCAGGTGTATTAAGTATATCATAAAAGAAAAACCCGTTCATACAGGTTTATATTTGGTTAGAAAAGGGATGACTCTGGATAGATCATCCCTTTCTTGTATAACCAATGTTTCATCGCCACGCTAAAGTTGGTTCCTGGTTATTTTTCCTTTTACAATAAATAGTCTTTTAATGGCATTCCTGTCCAGTATCGTATCACCTTTATAATTTGGATTTGAAGCACGTAGTACTATCTTGCTGCTGGTATGGTGTTCAAAAAGTAATTTTACAGTGGTAATGTTATTGGCATATTCATCGGCAATGATTAAATAGGCTTCTCCCCATTGGATAATTTCTTTATTGATCACTTCCCTTACGGCGATGATCTCACCACTGGCATATTTTGGATACATGCTGTCCCCGTATACCGGAAGGTAAGCATCACAATCATTAAACGGCCTGAAATTCACGTAATATTCAGGCTTCTCCCGCAACAGGTTAAATTCTCCTGAAGAGATCTCTGAGGGGTTGATGTTAATAAACGGAACTCCTTCATTGGGTTCTGCTGTGACGGCGGGATTGACCTCATGAAGTTCCTCATCTGAAAACATGTTCCCGGTTCCTGTAGCCAGCCATTTTTCATTGATGTGGTAATGTCTGATCACGTCTTCTGAAAGTCGTTTTCCAATTTTTCTGACGCCATTTTCTATAGGCGAGAAGTTGTTTACATGTTTAGCGATCACTCCGTAGAACTCCTGAAGGGTCATTTTCTTCGCCAACCGTATCTCTTTTAATCGAGGTCCGAAATTTTCTCTGTGATTATCAGTCATTTATCTAATTACGAAAATTAATTATTAATTTATAGCTTTATTATAACATAGATGTATTATCTTTACTTTATAATTTATTGCAATATACGAAATAAATATTTGAATATGTATGTAGTTTGAATTATTTTTTATTCACTGTTGTTAATTTAACCAAATCAACTTGTTATGAGAACCTCAATTTCAAATCTTAATGGTGAGCAGCAAAATAAGCTGAATCATTTAAGCAGAGACCTGAAAAGGGCTTTAAATCCATTGGCTATTATTTGTTACGGGCACCGGGCCGGCGTTAGTTTTCAAAGTTCCGCTTTTTTAAATTCGGGAGTGCGAAAAAGTAACTCCTCGGTATTTGACATTTTCTTAATGATCAATAACGATGAAACCTTACCGGATAGTGTGGTGCTGGAAATTGCAAGACGCAGCTGCGCTGCCCATACTGCGGGTAATATCATCGTATTCAGGATGCAGGATGTACTTTTAAACCTAAAAAATGAGAGCAGGTTCTTTTCCAGTATTTTCAGAAATGGCATTCTGCTTCACGGAAATAAAAATGCACTTCGTCTGTTGCCTGCTCCTTTGCCACCGGTTTGTTTTACCAGTGATTACGAGAAACAGGCACTTCATACTTTATTGCAGTATTCACAGCAATGTTTGCTCAGGGTGGAAAAGAATCTGAAAGATGGATATGATGACCCGCAGTTAAATCTTATTCTTCTGAATGAAAGTGCAGTTTTTAGTATCAGGTATTTTATAGCTGCTTACTGGGGAACAGAGATACAGGCAGGTCTGAACGATTTATTGAAATTCAGCACCAATATAACGGATGATTTAAATGGGCTCTTTCCCTGCAACACGATGGAGGAGCTGATCATGTTCCATGTGATTAACCTGGATCTGATTGATGAAGGCTTCTGCGCCGGCGATGCGCTGATCAGGACGCTGTTTAAACGGGTTTCCCGGCTGGTTGCCCTGAGCAAAAGTTGTGCGCAAAGAAAGATCGCCCAACTTTTACCTGCTTAAGATGATATTTTATAACTTTGACCGATCAATTATTAAAAACCTTATGTACAAAACACTGCAACCTGTGCTGCAACAGGAACTGGAACAAATAGAAAAGGACGGACTATATAAACGTGAGCGGGTAATTGTAACGCCTCAGGGAGCCGATATCAAAGTAAGTACAGGTCAGGAAGTGGTCAACTTCTGCGCCAACAATTACCTGGGTCTTTCCTCAGATCCCCGAGTAACTGCGGCAGCCAAAAGTGCTATCGATAAATATGGTTACGGAATGTCTTCTGTCCGGTTTATCTGTGGAACACAAGATGTACACAAAGAGCTCGAACAGAAATTATCCGAATTTCTGGGAACCGAAGATACAATCCTTTATGCAGCGGCTTTCGATGCAAACGGCGGTGTTTTTGAACCCCTGTTTAATGAACAGGACGCAATCATTTCGGATGAGCTTAACCATGCCTCAATTATTGACGGCGTACGTTTATGTAAAGCCAAGAGGTTCCGCTATAAACATAATGATATGGGAGATCTTGAAGAACAGCTAAAAGCTTCATCGGCAAACAGGCACAGGATCATTGTTACTGATGGTGCTTTCTCCATGGATGGCACCATTGCACAACTGGACAAAATTTGTGACCTCGCTGATAAATATCATGCCCTGGTGATGATTGATGAATCCCACTGCTCCGGCTTTATGGGCAAAACGGGCAGGGGCACACATGAACATTGCGGAGTAATAGACCGGATCGACATTATTACAGGCACCCTCGGTAAGGCATTAGGTGGTGCTTCGGGAGGTTTTACTGCCGGTAAAAAGGAGATCATTGATATGCTGCGCCAGCGTTCAAGGCCTTATCTGTTCTCCAATACACTGGCACCGGCTATTGCAGGTGCGTCTATTGCAGTACTGGATCTTTTAAGTGAAACCACAGAGTTGAGGGATAAGCTGGAACAAAATACAATGTACTTCCGCCAGAAGATGACCGCTGCCGGGTTTGATATCAAAGAAGGGCTGCACCCTATTGTACCTGTCATGTTATATGATGCTAAACTTGCACAGGAATTTGCCGCAAAAATGCTCGATGAAGGCATTTATGTAATTGGGTTCTATTATCCGGTTGTTCCTCAGGGGAAAGCGCGCATCCGTGTACAGCTTTCTGCCGCACATGAACAGCATCATCTTGATAAAGCCATTGCTGCATTCGTGAAAATAGGTAAAGAGCTGAAAGTGATCTGAGCCTGATTTATTTTATAGATCTGCTTCGGGCCGTCTCCTTATTCACAGAGGAGACGGCCTTGCAGTGTAAAGGTATAGGAGGCGTGTAAATATATTAATGAAATAGCTGTATATTTGGCATTATGTTGCAAGATAAGATCACACAGTATACGATTGAAATCAATGCATTTTCTACAGAAAATGCTGATGAACTAGAACAATTTAGAATAAAATTCCTTGGTACAAAAGGAATTATAAAAGATATTTTTGATGAATTTAAGGCCGTTTCTCCTGAGGAAAAAAGGACTCTGGGAAAGGTTTTAAATGAATTTAAACAACTTGCTGAAGCGAAATATCAAACGCTGAAAGAGCAGGATGCTACTGAACTGACCGGAAAAGATGCCGGGCTGGACTTAACACTTCCGGGCGCAGGTTTTGAAGTCGGAACAAGACACCCTTTGGCATTGGTAAGAAGAGAGATCGTTGATATCTTTAGCAAACTGGGGTTTGTAGTGGCCGAAGGGCCTGAAATTGAAGACGACTGGCACAATTTCTCTGCATTGAATTTCCCTGAAGAACATCCGGCAAGAGATATGCAGGATACTTTTTTTATAAAAAAGGGAGGTGAACAGGGCGATATCGCATTAAGGACACATACTTCTTCTGTTCAGGTAAGAATGATGGAAGCTGGAAAACCACCGTTCAGGGCATTGATGCCCGGGCGCGTTTACCGTAACGAAGCGATCTCCGCAAGGGCACATTGTTTTTTTCACCAGGTAGAGGGGCTTTATGTAGATGAGAAAGTCTCATTTGCAGACCTGAAACAAACCCTGTTTTATTTTGTTCAGGAGCTTTACGGCGAAGGTACCAAAGTGCGTTTCCGTCCTTCCTATTTTCCGTTTACTGAACCATCGGCTGAAATGGATATCTCCTGTACGATCTGTGAGGGGGCCGGATGCCAGTTCTGTAAATATAGTGGCTGGGTAGAAATACTGGGCTGCGGAATGGTAGATCCTAATGTACTGGAAAATTGTGGCATTGACAGTAAAAAATATAGCGGTTTTGCTTTTGGTATGGGAATAGAAAGGATTGCAAATCTTAAATTTGTAATAAAGGACTTACGTTTATTCTCAGAAAATGACTCTCGTTTCCTTAAACAATTTAAAACGTCATTGATCTGAACATGATCAGAGTAGCCTGGGTAATTCTACTGGTGTCAATTTTAAGTAGCTGCGGTAAAACAACCAATGTGGTGCCAAACGTTGCTGTAAATTTGAACCTGCCTTTAACAGACCCCAGGCTGATCAATCTGAGCAGCTCAGGGCGGGCAGTGCTGCTTAACGGTTATGGCGTTTCGGGATTGGTGCTGTACAGGACAATATTAAACGGCTATGTAGCATATGACCGTTGCAGCACGGTAAATCCTGAAAAAAGATGTGCAGTTGTTTTGGATGAGGGTGCTTTCACAGTGAGTGATCCATGTTCAGGAGCTAAATTCCTCCTTGAAGATGGGAGTCCGGCCAAGGCACCGGCTACATTGTCATTAAAGGAATATAGTGTAAGGGTAGCAGGTAATACAATACAAGTAACTAATTGATGGAACCAGAAAAGATTAAAGAGAGCATCATTAGAGCTGCTAAGGAGTTATTCAGGAAATATGGGTATCACAAGACAAGTGTGAATGAGATCGCAAAAAAGGCAAAGATCGCTAAAGCTACTATCTATAAATACTTTGAGAGCAAAGAACAGGTACTGGATGCCATTCTAATGGATTACCTGGACCTTAACCTCCACGAAATCTTAAAAAATAAAGCTCAGTTTGTTGACGAGGAGGAACACCTCAAAGCCCTGGTCATGAAAACCTGCAGGCTCACTTATACCGTATGCAACGAATTCATTGGCTGGGATTTTGTAAGGGAAAATGCAAACTCCCAGGAATTTCTTAAACATTTGTCAGATCAGCTGGAATCGCTCCTGCTCTCGGCCTACCTCGGCCTTGATCATTTTAAAAATAATCCTTCCAGAAGAGAGGGGCTTGCGTTCCTGCTAAAAGCGAGCAAGAGCATAGTTTTTTCCTTCGCATTCACATCGGTCAGTGATTCTGACGTCCGCAAAAATTTCGTGAGTTTCCAAAAGGAGATATTGCCTTTCTTAGTGAAAGCCGCCCTTTAACGCCCAGATATTATCCAAACGATAATTTGTAGTTGTCCTTTATATACCGATTTGGTTTTTGGTATATAAACAGTTATATTTAGCCATAACGTCGTTTGAAATGAGTAAAGAGGTATTAGAAATTTCTATTTTAGTAGACGAAAAATTTGATGTGCACTTTAACCTTACAGAAGGCTTTTTGGGGATAATCCTTAGCGTTTTTGGTAAGTAATTCTGACATTGGATAAAGGATTAAAGGGTGTAAATCTCATCCCGGTAAAATCCCTGTGCCTAAAAAATAGGAACTGTTAAATACAAGCTTTAGCTTTGCAGCAGAATGAGTAGAAATAGAAAAGCTGGAACAGTTACTATCCTTCCCAACTTGAGTATCATTGATATTGCTGAAGAGGGCAAAGGAGTAGCGAAAGCAGACGAGTTAGTCGTGTTTGTAGATAAAGCCGTGCCAGGTGATATCGTTGATGTAAAAATTGTAAAAAAGAAAAAGAATTTTGCAGAGGCCGTTATTGAAACGTTGCACACTGCCTCTGAATTGAGGACGGATCCGTTCTGCCAGCATTTTGGAACCTGTGGTGGTTGTAAATGGCAGCATATGCAGTATGATGCACAGTTACACTTTAAACAGAAAAATGTGGAAGCTGCATTGCAACGTCTGGCAAAAGTAGATATCTCTTCAATGGAACCTATTCTGGGCTCTGCAGAAAATAAATACTATAGAAATAAACTGGAATACACTTTTTCTAATAAACGCTGGCTAAATCAGCATGACATGGATGATCGGGATGACCTGGAAATGAATGCCCTCGGGTTTCATGTGCCCTTGCGTTTTGACAAGATCCTTGACATTCAGCACTGCTATCTGCAGGCAGAGCCATCCAATACATTGAGAAACCAGGTACGTGGTTATGCCCTGAGAACCGGATTGAGTTTTTATGACCTTCGTAACCATGAAGGAAACCTCAGAAATCTGATTATCAGAACCTCCTCAACCGGCGAAGTAATGGTAGTGGTAGTGTTTGCCTTTGTGGAACAGGAACAGGTAGACGGACTGATGGAGTACCTGAAGCTAAATTTCCCTGAGATCACCTCCTTGCTTTATATCATCAATCAGAAAAAGAATGATACTATTTTTGACCAGGACGTCATCACTTACGCTGGCAGAGACTATATTTTCGAAGAAATGGAGGGGCTTAAATTTAAAATCGGCGCCAAATCTTTCTACCAGACCAACTCTCTGCAGGCCCATGAATTGTACAAGATCACGAAAGACTTTGCAGGGTTCAGCGGTGATGAACTGGTGTATGATCTCTATACCGGGGCAGGTACCATCGCCAACTTTATTGCAGGCAGTGTAAGGAAGGTAATTGGGGTAGAATATGTGCCGACGGCCATCGAAGATGCAAAATTCAATTCTGAGCTGAACGGTATTGATAATACTGTATTTTATGCCGGTGATATGAAAGACATCCTGACTACCGCATTCATTAATACACATGGTAAACCTGACGTGGTGATCACGGACCCCCCGCGTGCAGGTATGCATGCTGATGTGGTACAGCGTCTGCTGGAAATGGAAGCTGAAAAGATCGTGTATGTAAGCTGCAACGCGGCTACACAAGCCAGGGACCTGGCTTTGTTAAAAGAGAAATATGAAGTAAGCCGTATCAGACCGGTTGATATGTTTCCGCATACCCAGCATGTGGAAAATGTGGTTTTATTAAACCTGATCAAATAGTTTTATACATTAAAATAAGTAATAGATGGATATAGAAGAGTTAATGCCCCAGCAGCCGGAAGAAGCAGGAAAAGATAAAAAGGTTAGCCCGCTGGTAAGCCTGGAGAAGGACCTTGAACTATATAAGGAATCGATTCATGAGATCGCCGTAGAAATCATCGCAGAGGGCATCTCGAAACACCCGATATTCGTTGCACATCAGCATACCGTGTCTATAGGCGAAATGATCCTGAACAGGGAGGAGCTAAATACCAACTGGACCATCCAGGCTTCCATGTTTGAGGAATTTGTGGAAAAGGGAATTATCAAACCTGAGTACAAGGAATTGTTCCTGAAAGCTTATAAAAAACCAGAAGACTATATGTGCGTGTTCGTAATTGTTCCTGAAGGGGCTAATTTTATTTATTATCCTTATCACGCAAAACGATAGGTTGCAGAGTTTATCCGTAGCGGTGCATTTAAAATTGGTACTAATCCATCTTTTTTACTGTACCGCTTTTGGCACCTGAATAGTTTTGAAGTGAAGGATTGCCTTTGTAATGGATATTGCTTCCGCTGTTTGAGGTAGTTTCGAGTTCCTTGCTGACATTTATTTTTAGATCAGCACCCGAACTTGCGGTTACCGTTGCATAGTCTGTAGCCAGCTCAATTGCGTTTACCCGGCTGGCAGAGCTGGCTTCCAGTTTCATCCGGGCAGCCGTTCCTTTTAGCAATGCTGATGCGCCACTGCTGGTTTTTAAATGTAATTCCGGACATTCGACAGCAGCCGTGACAATGGCACCTGATGATACAGAAATGTCAAGACCGGGTGTTTTTAACGTATTCTCTGTTTTTACTGAGCTTCCATCGCTGGCCTCAATGACATTCAGGTTTTTATAGGTGATAAATACTTTGGCTGTTCTGTTTAGCCATCTTTTTTTTTTGCTTCTGACTAATCCCCATTTGACATTCAGGCTATTTCCTGTCTGCTCCACTAATACCACATCGATCAGGGTTTCATCCGCAACTATCTTTGCGGATTCGACGGCGCCCTGCGTGATGATCAGTTCAATTCCTGTAGTAGTATGGATTTCCGAAAAATCCCTCACAGGTACTTCTTTAGACTGCTGAATTTGCGCTCTCAGCACCGGAGCGCTAATGCATAACATCATGACTAAGGATAAAGCGGGTTTAATTAGATCTGGTAATTTCATATGATGGTTTATTTCAATAGAGCTGCTTATGAGATAACGTATAAACCCTTGTTTATGTATAAAACAAGGGTTTAGTATGCTGGCATATCAGCCGTAAAATAAAGCAATTTTATGGGTAATTACACTATACTAGTTTATTCTCGATACGCTTGAACTCCTCTCATTACTGTTGTTCTTTAAAGCTGCCGCACCCTTATAACGGATATTGCTTCCGCTGCTGGTATGGGTCTCCAGTCCTTTGATCACGTTGATCTTTATGTCGGCACCGGAACTGGTATTCGCTCTGGCGTACTCGGTTGACAGGCCCAGTGCATCTACAGAACTTCCTGAGCTGGATTCTATCTGCATATTGGTAGCAGATCCTGCCAGTGAAGCGGAAGCTCCGCTGCTGGTTTGCAGTTGCAGGTCGCTGCATGATATTTTTGCATCCATACTGGCTCCTGAAGATACCGAGGCATTCAGCCGGTCAGTTTTTAATGTGTTTTCAGTTCTTAGCGAACTTCCGCTGCTTGCCGATATGCTGTTTAGCTTTTTGTACGTAATGTATACTTTGGCACTCTTATTTTTCCACATTTTACTCATGCCCCAGTTTTCTTTCCAGCCCACCTTCACACGGTTTCCGCTTTTTTCTACAACCACTTCGTTAATCACGTCGTCGTTAGCCACTATTTTTGCAGATTCAGCTGCTCCTTGTGTGATATGCAGTTCTATTCCGGCAGCAACCGAAACTTCCGAGAAATTACTTACAGAAACGTTTTTGGTTTCCTGCGCTTTTAAGGAAAGGCCGCTCACCGCGACTGTAATCAGGCATAGTAATGCCGATTTTATTAAGGATAATGATTTCATATCAATTATTTTATTTAGGATTATCTAAATTAGACGCCTGACTAGTCCAAACGTTGCAGCGTTTTGAAATTATTTTTCTGATATTTGATTTACAACCTTAAAATCCTTCTTTTTGCGGGATAACAAACATTTACAAATGGCCGATTCACGATTACTTATTTTAGATAAAAAACAGATCCAGCAAAAGATCAACCGTATGGCTTACCAGATATTGGAAGACAATTTAAATGAGAAAGAAATTGTGCTTGCAGGTATCTGGGACAGGGGATATAAGCTCGCCCTGCGCTTAAAAAATATCTTGCTTGAAATATCGGATCTGAAAGTAACCATGTTTAAAATTGATCTGGAGAAAGATAAAAGCCACCTTTCTGTAGTTACTGACCCTGAGCCGGGAAAAGTGAAGAACAAGGTAATTATCCTGGTAGACGATGTATTGAACAGCGGTAAAACACTGGCCTATGGTTTTGGTGTTTTCCTCAACACTCCCCATAAAAAAATACGCACAGTAGTGCTGGTAGACAGAAGTCATAAGATCTTCCCGGTGGCGACGGATTTTGTAGGCTTACAAATGGCTACCGTATTAAAAGAACATGTGGATGTGGTACTGGATGTTGAAGGGCAGGAGGATGGTGTTTATTTAAGCTGATTATGCTTAACCTGGCATTCATCTATATCATCCTTATATTCCTGGTACTTCGCTTTTCGGTTACTTTATTCAATTTTTTATCTAATCCAAAGTTGGGGAAGTACGGAAGGCATTTTTCAAATCAGGTATCTGTAATTATCACTGGTACACATGATGCAGAGGCCCTGATCAATATGCTGCATGCTTTAAGGGAACAGGATTATCAGCATATAGAAGTGATTGTTTCGCAACCTGCGCAATATAAAACAAATGCGGCGGTTAAAGCTATTTGTGCAGCTGATTCCCGCTTTCAGCTCAGAAAAAAAAGTTCTTTTCATGCGGAGGAAACTACCGGCGACTATATTCTTTTCCTGGAACCAAATGTTCTTGTGCATAACGGATTGATCAACAGTCTGATCTACAGAACAAAGGTGTTCAACCTGGCGTTACTTAATATTATCCCCACGCAATCTGTCTCAGGTATTGTGAACTATGTACTGCTTCCCCTCAGTGATTTTGTACTGCTCAACCTGATCCCCTTAAGGCTGGTGCGCTTATTTTCGAGCCCTGTATTTTCTGCAGGTGGCAGCGAATGCATGTTTTTTGATGCCGGGATCTATAAGGCCTATAACTGGCAGCAAAAGGTAGGGCGAGAGGCTCCTGAAGCAATGGAAGTGGTAAGGGCGGTAAAACAGGAAGGTTATAAGGTAGAAACCCTGCTCGGGTATAAACTGATTTCTGTGCCGGGAACCCGGAGAACAAATGGTTTGTTTCTTAAAACCGGTCAGCACCTGCTAGAAACTTTTGGCAATAATATTTTCGCTGCCTTTTTGTATCTCGTTCTTGTGGTGGCGGGGCCTCTGGTCATGCTGCTAAATTATGAATACAGCCTCCTCATTCTTCCTGTAGGCCTCATTTTTCTCAGCAGGATCATGATCTCCTTTTTATCCGGGCAGAATCCTGTGTGGAATGTTCTGCTCCATCCCCTGCAGATGTTGTTTTTAATGGGCTCCCTGATCACTGAGATCTATACACAACTTATTCGGCTCATCAGAGAGAAGATGTAATGATATAAAACTCTTTTTGTGTAATTTTGTTGGTAAATGCAATGGGACAATGGCAATTGAAAAAATAAGTGATATGAAATATGATTTGGCCGTTACTATCGATAAAGCTTCAGGTTTTTGTTTCGGGGTGGTGTATGCGATAGAAATGGCCGAAGATATTCTGGCCGAAGAGGATTATTTATACTGCCTCGGTGATATTGTGCACAATGATGAAGAGGTGAGGCGTTTAACTGACAAGGGCTTAAGAATCATAGACCATGAACAGCTTGCTCTGCTTCATAATGAAAAAGTGCTGATCCGTGCACATGGTGAGGCCCCGTCTACCTATCAGCTGGCCCTTGAAAATCAACTTATTTTAATAGATGCATCTTGTCCGGTAGTACTAAAATTGCAGAACAGGATCAAAAACTCATATGACGACAGGGAGCAGATCCTGATCTTCGGAAAACATGGCCATGCCGAGGTAATTGGCCTTCAGGGACAAACTGATGGTAATGCCATTGTATTTCAGGATCTCGCGGAATTAGACCATGTGGACCTGCCGGCTAAATTTACGCTGTATAGCCAGACCACCAAAAGCACCGAAAAATTCTACCATATCAAAGAGCAGCTGCTGAGCAGGGGATATGAAGTAAAGGCCAATGATACGATTTGCAGGCAGGTATCAAACCGGTATGAAGATCTTGAAAAATTTGTGCTGAACTATGACAGAATCATTTTTGTATCGGGTAAAAAATCATCAAATGGCAAAGTGCTTTATGATGTATGCAAAAAGTACAATGATAGCTCATATTTCATTTCCAGTAGCGATGAACTCGATCTGAGCTGGTTTAACCCCAATGACAAAATAGGCATATGTGGTGCTACCTCAACGCCTATGTGGCTAATGGAACAGGTAAAAGCAGAGCTGGAGTCGTTTTAATCAATTTTGTTCATCATTAAAAAGTAATTATTGAACGGCCGTTTTCGTAGCCGATTCAGCGAGTGTATATTTGTTTCTTTATCAGTCTGAGATTTTTAATTCAGGTTGGTTTCTATTTGTATTTATGGGAAAAAAGGGTGTTTTATTAGTGAATTTAGGGACTCCTGACAGTCCGGAGGTAAGTGACGTACGAAGATATCTTGATGAGTTCCTGATGGATGAGCGTGTGATCGATATTAATGCTTTCAACAGAACATTATTGGTTAAAGGTATCATTGTTCCGTTCCGGAGCCCGAAGACTTCAAAGTTATACAAAGAGATCTGGGATGAGAACGGCTCGCCCTTATTGTATTACAGTAAAATACAGGCCGCTTTGGTTCAGGAACAGCTTGGACCGGATTACCACGTGGAGCTGGCTATGCGTTACCAGAGCCCTTCCATTGAAACAGCACTGGCAAATATGAAGGCCGGTCTGGTAGAAAGTATTCAGGTCATCCCCTTATTCCCCCAGTATGCTTCGGCAAGTACAGGTTCTGTTATTCAAAAAGTGATGGAGATCATTGGCAAATGGCAAACTATTCCGCCGATATCCTTTGTGAATTCCTTTCACGACAACGAGGTGATGATCGATACTTTTGCGGATAACGCGAGGAAATTCCAGCCTGAAACTTATGACCAGATCCTGTTCAGCTTTCACGGCCTCCCCGAGAGGCAGCTGAAAAAATGTGATCACTCCGGAAACCATTGCCTCAAAACGGAGAACTGCTGTGCTGCGTTAACGGATGTAAACAAATTCTGTTACTCTGCGCAGTGCCATGATACCGCCCGTCTGATTGCAGAGCGGTTAAATATACCTGAAGATAGGTATTCCGTGTGTTTCCAGTCAAGGCTGGGAAAAGAGCCCTGGGTGCAGCCTTATACGACTGATACGCTGAAAGCGTTGGCGGCCAGGGGAAAAAAGAGACTGCTTGTGTTTTGTCCTGCTTTCGTGGCCGACTGTCTCGAGACCCTATACGAAGTTACTGTGGAATACGGTGAGGAATTCAAGGCACTGGGCGGTGAGGAAGTACAGCTGGTGCCCAGCTTAAATGATTCCCCGAAATGGATATCAGGGCTTGTGAAGATGGTTACAGACCAGCATTCATCTGTGTATACGTCTCCAGATATTTAATAATCTGTGCCGTTGATCCGGTTTTGTCCAAAACGTATTTTTTTGCAGTATCACCTGCATGTTCATCTTTCTGCAGTGCCGCAAAAGCTGCAGAAAGTTCAGCGGCAGATTTAATACTGATTGCCGCCTGTAATGCAATCAGGTCTTTTGCTTCTTGGAACTTGTCATATTTCGGCCCAAAGATTACCGGTAAGCCAAATGCGGCAGCTTCAAGTGTGTTGTGGATGCCCGTTCCAAAGCCCCCGCCAATATAAGCGATCTGCCCGTACTGGTAAACCGAAGAAAGCATTCCTATGTTATCGATGAGCAGAACCTGCCGGCCAAAACCTGCCGGAGATTTTTCCAGCTGTGTATATCTTGCCGCATCGGGCACAAGCCTCATGATCTCCTGCAAATGCGCCGGATTGATCTCGTGGGGAGCAATGATGAACTTCCATTCGGGAGCCGCCGTGATCAGCTCTTTG
Source organism: Pedobacter hartonius (assembly GCF_900107535.1). Taxonomy (GTDB): domain Bacteria; phylum Bacteroidota; class Bacteroidia; order Sphingobacteriales; family Sphingobacteriaceae; genus Pedobacter; species Pedobacter hartonius. The sequence goes on from NZ_FNRA01000005.1 coordinate 366,072, forward strand.
AGCAGCTGTTCATCGGGAAGCCAGGTGCTGCCCGCGATAAAAACAGGAGACTGTCCGCAGAATTTTTGGATCAGCGGCAATACCTTCGGCCGCATCGTGTTTTCGGCTACCCTGTCAAATCTTGTATCCCCGCTCAGGGTTACGTTCTTTAAATTCAAATCTTTTAAGAGGTTTACACTTTGTTCATTCTGAACAAAAAAATACGTAACAAACCCCAGTATTTTTCTGTAAAAATTCCCATACCATTTAAAAAACACCTGATCCGGTCTGAAAATTCCTGAAATAATGATTAGTGGAATGTTTTGTGCATGAAGTGTTTTAAAATAATGATACCAGAATTCATATTTGGTGAAAACTGCGATTTCCGGATTGACTAAATGAATAAAATCAGCCGCATTTTTTTTTGTATCGAGCGGTAAATAGAAGATGCCGTCTGCCAGGGGATAGTTTTTTCGGATTTCATATCCTGAAGGCGAAAAGAAAGTAATTATAATCCGTTTTTCGGGGTGTTTTTCCCTCAATTGTTCCAATACAGGCCGTCCCTGCTCAAATTCTCCTAAAGAAGCAAAGTGAAACCAAATATGCTTTTTTGTTATATCTATATTATTTTTTATGGTTTGTATTATATTGTTTCTGCCTTTTAAAAATAATTTCGCTTTAACATTAAATATTGAAACGATGTGCAGAACTATTTTATATAAAAAAATACCAAAATTATAAAGCCAGAGCATTTTGTACGTTTATTTATTATCTTAGCCGAAGATACTTGATTAATTCGTAAAATTTAATCATTATCTGCTAATACGGTATGCTATAGCGTTATGATTTCATACAAGTTTATGTAAGCTACTTAATTATTAAAAATATATTCATATGAAAATTGCCGTAATCGGAACAGGGTATGTTGGACTCGTAACTGGAACTTGTCTTGCAGAAACAGGTAACACTGTGATTTGTGTAGACATTAATGAAGCTAAAGTTTTGAAAATGCAGAATGGTGAAATACCCATTTATGAACCAGGGCTGGATGTATTGTTCTTGCGTAATATTGAGCAGAAACGATTGACATTCACCACTGATCTTGCTTTAGCTGTGAAAGATGCTCAAATTATTTTTATGGCGCTTCCAACGCCTCCGGGTGGTGATGGGGCCGCAGATCTGTCTTACATTCTTGGTGCTGCCAAAGACATTTCTAAACTGGTTACCGAATATAAGGTGATCGTAAACAAATCTACAGTGCCTGTAGGTACTGCGGATAAAGTACAGGCAGTGTTCGCTGCACACACTGATGTGGAGATTGATGTGGTTTCAAACCCTGAATTCCTGCGTGAAGGTGTGGCGGTTGAAGACTTCATGAAACCTGATCGCGTGGTGATCGGAACACGCAGTGAACGTGCTAAAAAATTAATGGGTGAATTGTACGGCCCTTATGTACGTCAGGGAAACCCGATTCTTTTCATGGATGAGAAATCTTCGGAACTGACTAAATATGCTGCCAATTCATTTTTAGCTACAAAGATCACTTTCATGAATGAGGTTGCTAATCTTTGTGAGCTGGTAGGTGCTGATGTGGATGCTGTCCGCAGAGGAATTGGTTCTGATGAAAGGATCGGAAAACGCTTTCTTTTTCCGGGTATCGGTTATGGTGGTTCATGCTTTCCGAAGGATGTACAGGCCCTGGCTAAGTCGGCCGAAGAGAACAAATACGATTTTGCAATCCTGAGAGCTGTAATGGTCATCAATGAGAAACAAAAAACTGTATTGGTAGAGAAGGTGTCTAAATATTACAAAGGCGACCTTAAAGGCAAACATTTTGCCATCTGGGGACTGGCATTTAAGCCTGAAACAGATGATATCCGTGAGGCTCCTGCTTTGTACATCATTGATGACCTGATCAAATTAGGCGCAACAGTTACGGTTTTCGATCCTGAAGGAATGGCTAACGTAAAAAATATCATTGGTGACAAAGTTGTTTATGCTGAAAATCAGTATGATGCTTTAACCGGTGCAGATGCATTACTGATCGCTACTGAGTGGTCTGTATTCCGTAACCCTGATTTCGATAAGATCGAAGAAAAATTGATCAGCAAAGTTATTTTCGACGGACGTAACTTATATGATCTTGATAAAATGGTTGATTTGGGATATTATTATAACAGTATTGGCCGTAAATTGGTAGAGCATGGAGCGTAAAAGAGTATTAATAACCGGTGCCGCCGGTTTCCTGGGATCACATTTGTGCGACAGGTTTGTTAAAGAAGATTATCATGTGATTGCGATGGACAACCTGATTACAGGGGACCTGCAAAACATTGAGCATCTTTTTGAACTCGAGAATTTCGAGTTTGCGCACCATGACGTTTCTAAATATGTCTATGTACCGGGAAAACTGGATTACATCCTTCATTTTGCTTCTCCGGCAAGCCCTATAGATTATCTTAAAATCCCTATTCAGACCCTGAAAGTAGGTTCCCTTGGAACACATAACCTGCTGGGCCTGGCTAGAAATAAAAATGCCAGAATGATCATTGCCTCTACTTCTGAAGTATATGGCGATCCGAATGTTAATCCTCAGCCGGAAGAATACTGGGGCAATGTGAACCCGGTAGGGCCGAGAGGTGTTTATGACGAGGCAAAACGTTTCCAGGAGGCTATCACAATGGCTTATCATACTTTCCATGGTTTAGAGACGCGTATCGTTCGTATTTTTAATACGTACGGACCAAGGATGCGCCTCAATGACGGACGCGTTTTACCTGCGTTTATCGGACAGGCACTGAGAGGTGAAGACCTTACCGTTTTTGGTGATGGTTCGCAGACACGCTCTTTCTGTTATGTGGATGATCTTGTGGAAGGAATCTACAGGTTGCTGCTGAGCGATTATGCGCAGCCTGTAAATATCGGAAACCCTGATGAGATCACTATCGGCCAGTTCGCCGAGGAGATCATCAAATTAACTGGTACAACACAAAAGGTTATTTATAAGGAACTTCCTGTTGATGATCCTAAACAACGTCAGCCAGATATTACTAAAGCAAGGGCCCTGTTAAACTGGGAACCTAAGGTTGACCGCGCTGAAGGTCTGAAAATAACCTATGAGTACTTCAAAAGCCTGCCTGCTGAAGCACTGGTAAATAAGGAACATAAAGATTTTACAACGTATAACAAATAATCAGCAATGGGGAAAATATTAGTTACAGGTGGCACAGGTTTTATTGGTTCTCACACAGTTGTTGAGTTGATCAATGCAGGTTATGAAGTTGTCCTTGTGGACGACTTCTCCAACTCAAACCCAAAGATCCTTACTCAGCTGGAAACAATTACCGGTAAAAAGCCTGATTTTACTGAACTGGATCTTTGTGATGAACGGAAAGTGGCCGAATTTGTTGCCGCTCATCCTGATATCACCGGCGTCATCCATTTTGCAGCGTTTAAAGCTGTGGGAGAATCGGTAAGGTTTCCCTTAAAGTATTACAGGAATAATTTTTATTCACTCATCAACCTGATCAATGCCTTTAACAGCAACATAGGGCTGGTGTTTTCGTCTTCCTGCACGGTATATGGTCAGCCAGATCAATTGCCCGTAACTGAGGATGCAGCTGTAAAAAGAGCAGAATCTCCTTATGGAAATACCAAGCAGATCGCTGAGGAAATCTTAACGGATACCTGTGCGGTTACGCCGGACCTGAGGGTGATCTCTCTTCGTTACTTTAATCCCGTTGGTGCACATGAGTCTGCCCTGATCGGCGAACTGCCAATTGGCGTTCCCCAGAATCTGGTTCCTTTCATCACCCAGTCAGCTATAGGTAAGCGTGGCCCGATCACTGTATTCGGCAGCGACTACAATACGCCGGACGGAAGTGCCGTTAGGGATTATATTCATGTGGTGGATCTTGCCAAAGCGCATGTTGCTGCTATTCAACGCCTGGAAACTAAAAAGGCTGAGGGCAACTACGAAGTGTTTAATCTGGGTACAGGTAAAGGTTCATCCGTTCTGGAGATCATCCAGGCATTTGAAACTTCTACCGGCGAAAAATTAAATTATACTGTAGGGCCAAGAAGGGACGGTGATGTTGAACAGGTTTGGGGAGATGTAACCAAGTCGGCTGAAGGTTTGGGCTGGAAAGCTGAACTGGACGTAAACGAGATGATGCGCTCTGCCTGGAAATGGGAAAAATACCTAAAGGATAACCCCTTCTAAATGTTGTTAAAGGATCATAAAGATCTTAAGGCCGCAATAACGGCAATTCCTCCTAAAGAAAAGGACAAGTTACTGCTTCGTCTGATCGCAAAAGATAAGGTGCTCACTGAGCACCTTCATTTTAAATTGCTGGAAGATGAAAGCGACCTGGAACAGCGGAGGGAAGCACTGACCACGGAGCTTGATGAAGCTGTCTCTGCTTTGGTGAAAATGAGGAAATCAACCTCAAAAGACGCTTTGTCTATCCTAAGGAAACTCAATGGAAGGGTAAATCACCATTATAAGGTAACGAAAGACCCGAATACAGAAGTGGAGCTTCGTTTACATTTATTAATGATTATACCTTTGGGATATAATGAAAGCGTTTTCTCGCCTCTGGCAAAGTTTAATGAGCGGCTAAAAACGTATTTTTTGAGGACTACCCTTGCGCTGTATAAAAAATATATCAAGCTGCATGAGGATTTACAGTACGACTTAAAAGATGAGTTCAATATCCTGTTGCAGAAACTGGGTCAGCACCAGTTGAGTAATGGGGCACGTGAAGTCGGACTGCCTGGAGAAATAGAATAAAACAAACATTACAATGAAACCTGCATAAGATCTTACTTTACAGAAGTAAAGCGCCTGTGCAGGTCTCGTCACCGATGAAAAGCAAATATATAGCAATGAAAAAGATTTTAATAACTGGTGGAGCAGGATTTATTGGATCTCACGTAGTGCGGAGATTCGTCAATAAATATCCCGACTACGAAATAGTAAACCTGGATAAACTCACCTATGCAGGTAACCTCGCCAATCTGACGGACGTTGAAGCGCGTCCGAATTATAGATTTGTAAAGGCAGATATTACAGATGCCGCGGAAATCAATGCTTTATTCGAAAAGGAAAATTTTGATGCCGTAATCCATCTGGCTGCGGAATCACATGTGGACAGGTCTATCACCGATCCTACGGCATTTGTGATGACAAATGTGATCGGAACAGTTAACCTGCTGAATTCAGCACGGGAATTCTGGAAAGGTGATTATGCTACCAAGAGATTTTATCATGTTTCTACTGATGAGGTTTATGGGGCATTAGGTGATACCGGTATGTTTACTGAAACTACAGGTTATGATCCGCATAGTCCTTATTCAGCTTCTAAAGCATCCTCAGATCATTTTGTAAGGGCATATCATGACACATACGGGATCGATGTGGTGATCTCTAATTGTTCAAATAATTATGGCTCACACCATTTTCCTGAAAAGCTGATTCCTCTTGCTATCAATAACATCAAGAACAGCCTGCCGGTGCCTGTATATGGCAAAGGCGAGAACATCCGCGACTGGTTATGGGTTGAAGACCACGCACGTGCAATTGATGTGATCTTTCATGAAGCTAAAACAGGGGAGACCTATAACATTGGTGGGCACAATGAATGGAAGAACATTGATCTGATCCATTTGCTGTGTAAGATCATGGACAAGAAACTGGGACGTAAAGAAGGCGAATCTGCCAGCCTGATCACTTTTGTAACTGACCGTGCAGGACATGATTTACGTTATGCCATAGATTCTACAAAATTACAGGAGAAATTAAACTGGGTGCCGAGCCTGCAGTTTGAAGAAGGACTGGAGAAAACCGTTGAATGGTACCTTGATAATGAAGAGTGGTTAACGAATGTGACCTCAGGAAACTATCAGAAGTACTATGAAACGCAATACAGCGCGAGGTAGGTTTTCTAACATACTATATCATCATCGCTATAGCCTGAATTGCTCTAAACATAGCTCTTTGCTATAGTTTAAAAGAGTTCTTTCTGGCTTCGCTGAAAAAAAAGGTATCCCTCTTTCAATGCTGCCTGCTGCTGAAGCGCAGCAGAGAAGGCATCGTAAGAGGGATACCTTTTTTTTGAGATGATCCAATAGCATGATGGCTTGATACGATGGCCTGGCATGGCGGCTCGATCGGATGGCTATGCATGAAGCCGGTCTGAGGGTTAATAGCTCTTCCCTTATTTATGATTCTTTCCTGAGCTGAATGACACTATACGTTGGTTTGGCATCATGCTTAAAGCGCTTGTTTAGAAAATCTCCTGGATAATCTTTAAAAAATTGGTGGTACTATATGACGGCCTGGTCGTTCTTTTGCGCAGCAAATTAATGCAGCCGGAATATAGTACCACCAATTTTCAGCAGCAGAAGATCCCTCAGAAAACAAGAAATCAATTAGAAAACAAGAAATTAATTAGAAAACAAGAGATCACAGTTAGAAAACAAGAAATCCATTCGAAGAATAGTTCAGCGATAGAGAATAATAGATCAATTATAGAAATGATCTATTATCAATGATAAATAAATTATACGGAGAACAGAATATAAATACCTCCGCTACGTAAAATGCTTACTCGTAACGCAGCGCTTCTACAGGATCGAGCTTTGATGCCTTCCTTGCAGGATAATAGCCTGAAACCACGCCAACAAGTACGCAGAGCGCAAAGCCACCGATGATAAACAACCATGGGATGATGAATGCACCTCCCATTGCCAGTGAAATTGCATTTCCGAGCAGTATTCCGAACAGGATCCCCATTGCACCCCCCATGAGGCAGATCATTACTGCTTCGATCAGAAATTGCTTCCGGATCACAGACGGATTGGCGCCGATAGCTTTCCTGATACCGATTTCCCTCGTCCTTTCCGTTACCGAGACCAGCATGATATTCATTAATCCGATGGAAGCCCCGACAAGCGTGATCACACCGATCGTAATCCCGCCAACGGCAATCATGGCAAGGTTCTCAAATAAGGTTTGCGCTACTGCATCACTCTTGGTGATCTCAAAGTTGTTGGGGTCAGTGATCTTGATCTTGCGAACCTTTCTGAATTCGGCAGTAGCTTCCCCGATAACGGTCTCCATCTGGTCATTACTGTTCACTGTTATGGTAAGCGTATAGGAAGGATTGGTGCTGGAATTGATGACCTTTGCTTTGTACAGGGGAATAAAAATGGCCCTGTCCGTATTGGAACCCAGGCTTGATCCTTTACTGGCCAGTACGCCGATCACTTTCAGCCTGCTGTTGCCGGCGGTGATGATCTTATCTATGGCTGACTCATGTTTAAATAACGTGGTGGCGATCTCGCTCCCGATAATACACAGGTTATTGCCCAGCTCTGACTCGGCGCTGCTGAAGTTCCTGCCAAAGGCAAGGTCCAGTCCCTGTGCTTTGAGCCCGTTTTCGTCGATTCCCTGTATAGAAATATTGGGATTTGTTTTTTCTTTACTGTATTTTGCTGTAGCCCCTCGTGTGGCTGTTACACTGATCGTCACTGTCGCCGGGGCTTCAAGCCTGTTCTTTAAAGCAAAGGCATCTTCATAACGGATAGATTTGAAAGGCTTGGGCCCTTCTCCCGGGCCGCCTATACGAATCCCGGTTCCCCGGTTCCGGATGGTAAAAGAATTGGCGCCCATATTGGAAAAGGCCTCAGTCATACTTTTTTTTACCGCATCGAGTGTGGTCAGGATACCTACCAGTGCCGATAATCCAATGGCGATGATCAATGCCGTGAGCATCGTGCGCAGCCGGTTACTTTGTATCGCCTGCATGGCAAGTCTTATATTTTCGGTATAGGTCATTTCCTGAAATCGATTTGAGTTGGGAGCAAAACTAAAAAGTCCCGTTGTTATGACAACGGGACCCATAAAATGTTACACTGAATCCGTAAAAAAACTTAAACGGAAAAGCTTGTTCCGCACCCGCAGGTACTGTCTGCATTGGGATTGCTGAATGTGAAGCCTCTTGAATTCAGGCCATCCTGCCAGTCTACCTGCATTCCCAGCAAATACATCTGATGCGCTTTATTCATGTAGATCTTAATTCCGTCAATTATAAATTCCTGGTCCCCCTCCTTCTTCTGGTCAAAGCCAAGCAAATAGCTCATTCCTGAACATCCGCCGCCTTCAACACCTACACGTAAACCAAAATCGTCAGATATTTCCTGCTGGTCCTTTAATTTTAAAAGTTCTTTTACAGCCGTTTCAGTAAAAGAAACCGGCGCAAACGCTGTATCTACTGTACTCATGATTTTCTAATTAGGTCTTAATTCTATTTCCAAGCCGGAATTTAAACAAAGATAATAACAAATGTTTGATGCTGTATGCCGCAAAATCCGGACACGGTCAATTTGACGTAAAGAATTAAAATTATTCATAATAAAAACACATTTTTGTTTGCAACTAACAATCATAGAATGAATGCACAATTTATAATAAATTCCCTTACGCAAGTTCTTTTGCTGACAGCCGGAGGAGTAGGAGTAGTGGTAATTTCCTGGAATCTGCTGAGAAATGATTTCAGGAAATACATGTCGGCTCAGCCTGCAGGAACCGTAAAAGGGGAAGATGCCGGATTGCTTCAGCTTCGTCTGCAGGCTTATGAGCGGATGATCGTGTTTGTAGATCGGCTTAACCCGTCAAACTTGTTTTTGAGGCTGTATGAGCAGGGTATTCCCGCTGCCGGGTTGCAGGCAATTATCCTCAATGAAGTAAGGTCAGAATACCAGCATAATGTAAGTCAGCAGTTGTATATAAATGCTGCAAGCTGGGATGTATTGCGTAAATTGAAGGATGATACCATTGTGATGGTCAACAATGCGGTAAACGGTCTGCCCGAGGACGCCAGCGGCAAGGATCTGAGCAGAAAAGTTTTGGAACACATGGCCGGAATTGCCGCGAATCCGTATGAACTCACCATAAAACTGATCAAACAGGATATTCATCAGCTATTTTAATATGGAAGAAAAAAAAAGGTTTACCAGTTCTGATATAGAGATCAGGCCATTGTACACTGAGGCTTCCGCTGTAACGGAAAAACCCGGGGAATTTCCTTTTACAAGGGGTATCCAGAAAGACATGTACCGCGGCCGTCTGTGGACCATGCGCCAGTACGCGGGTTTCAGTACAGCTGAAGAATCCAATAAACGGTACCATTACTTGCTGCAGCAGGGCACAACGGGACTCTCGGTGGCCTTCGATCTTCCAACGCAAATCGGATATGACTCTGACCATGAAATGGCTGAAGGGGAAGTGGGTAAGGTGGGTGTGGCTATTGACTCCTTAAAGGACATGGAAATACTCTTTGAAGGGATAGCGCTGGAGAAGATCACCACATCGATGACCATCAATGCCACAGCTGCTGTTTTGCTGGCGATGTATATTGCCCTTGCGAAAAAGCAGGGCGCAGATATCCGGCAGATATCCGGAACCATACAGAATGATATCCTGAAGGAATATGCTGCCAGGGGAACCTATATTTATCCTCCGAAGCCTTCGATGCGGATCATCACTGATATTTTTGAATTTTGCAGCAGGGAAGTCCCTAAGTGGAACACGATCTCCATTTCTGGATACCATATCCGTGAGGCTGGTTCTACGGCGGTACAGGAACTTGCTTTTACGCTGGCCAATGGCAAAGCCTATTTAAACGCCGCACTGGAAAAAGGACTTGATATTAATGTTTTTGCAAAGCGTCTTTCGTTCTTTTTCAATTGCCACAACAATTTCTTTGAAGAGATAGCCAAATTCCGCGCTGCCAGAAGGATGTGGGCAAAAATAACAAAAGACCTTGGAGCAACAGATGAGAAGGCACAGATGCTGCGTTTCCATACCCAAACGGGAGGCTCTACGCTAACCGCGCAGCAGCCGATGAACAATATCATCAGGGTAACCAATCAGGCCATGGCAGCCGTGCTTGGAGGTACACAATCCCTGCATACCAACGGATATGATGAGGCCCTCTCCCTGCCGACGGAGGCAGCCGCAAAAATCGCCTTGCGCACACAGCAGGTGATCGCATTTGAGAGTGGTGCAGCAGATACGCCCGATCCCCTCGCGGGGTCTTTTTTTGTGGAAACACTGACCGACGAAATTGAGCATGCAGCGCAGTTATACATTGATAAAATTGATAGCATGGGAGGTTCGGTAAATGCAATTGAAAACGGGTACATCCAAAATGAAATTGCTGCCGCTGCCTATAAATATCAGTTAGAAATTGAAGAAGCTGGCAGGATCATTGTTGGTGTGAACAGATTTGCACAGAAAGAGGAAGTAGTTACCGATACACTAGAGATTGACGAATCGATCAGGGCGATTCAGATAGAGAAAATAAGATGTTTAAAAAGCGAGAGAAACAGCCTTGAAGTGGATTCTGCGCTGTATAATTTAAAAAAAGCTGCTGAATCTGCAGATAATCTCATGCCATTTATTTTGCACGCTGTGGAAGTTTATGCCACGCTGGGTGAAATCGCAGATGTACTGCGAAGCGTTTTCGGAGAGTATTGAAAAGATGTTAATAAATAGTTATCCACACAAAAAATTGAGGTTAAGCAAGGTATAACTCTGCTGCCTAAGTACTTACTAAATAAATGAAATTTTAGTTTTTTTTGTTGATAATTTTTTGAATCTTCGATCTCCCGAAACAGTATTTTCATTAAGCTGTTTTTGCTGCCGAAAATCAACAAATATATAGGACACCTATGGAAAAAACTTGTACCGAAGTATGGAAAAACTGTCTGCAGATTATTAAGGACAATATCCCGAGCCAAAGTTTTAAAACATGGTTCGAACCGATTTCTGCCCTTAAACTGGATGGCAAAGTTTTAACGATACAGGTACCTAGTTTATTCTTCTATGAATGGCTGGAAGAACACTACGTTGGTTTGTTGCGCAAGACAGTGAAGAAACAGCTGGGAGAGGAAGGCAGGCTGGAATATAATATTGTTGTGGATAAATCTTCCAATAGCGGATCACCATATACAACCAATATGCCCTCTAATGGTAACGGGGCAGAAGCTAAAATGCAGTCTATGCCGATACCTGTTTCTATAAACAAGGATATTAAAAATCCTTTTATCATCCCTGGGCTGAAAAAGCTGAATGTAGACCCTCAGCTGAACTCAAATTATACATTCGAGAATTATATTGAGGGCGACTGTAACAGGCTGGCACGCTCGGCCGGTTATGCCGTAGCGGCAAAACCAGGTGGTACCTCATTTAATCCGCTAATGGTTTACGGAGGTGTAGGCCTGGGGAAGACCCATCTGGCGCAGGCGATCGGCAATGAGATCAAACGAACCATGCCGGATAAGCTGGTCATCTATGTGTCCTGCGAAAAATTCTGCCAGCAATTTGTAGACTCACTGAAGAATAATACGATCAACGACTTTGTGAACTTCTACCAGGCAATGGATGTGATCATCATGGATGACGTGCATAATTTTGCAGGTAAAGAAAAAACACAGGATATCTTCTTCCATATTTTTAATCATTTACATCAGTCCGGCAAACAGGTGATCCTTACTTCGGATAAAGCGCCTAAAGATCTGGCTGGATTGGAGGAACGCTTGCTGAGCCGTTTCAAATGGGGGCTTTCTGCTGATCTTCAGATTCCTGACCTTGAAACCCGTATTGCCATACTGAGAAAGAAGATGTATGCCGACGGCATTGAGCTTCCGCAGGAAGTGGTAGAATATGTAGCCCATAACATTGACAACAATGTAAGGGAGCTGGAAGGGGCGATGGTGTCCTTGCTGGCGCAGTCCACACTGAATAAAAAAGATATTGACCTCTCTTTAGCCAAGCAGATGTTAAAGAACTTTATCAAGAACACGACGAAAGAGATTTCTATGGAATACATACAGAAACTGGTATGTGAGTATTTCGAAGTTCCTGTCGATATGGTGAAATCCCCGACACGTAAACGGGAGATCGTACAGGCCCGTCAGATTTCCATGTACCTTTCTAAAAGCCATACCAAGTCATCATTGAAGACCATTGGGGCTTTCTTTGGTGGCCGCGACCACTCTACCGTAATCTATGCCTGCCAGACCGTAGAAGATCTGATTGATACGGATAAAAAATTCAAAGGTTACGTACATGATATACAGAAAAAACTCAAAATGAGCTAGGTTTTGTTGCTCAATTTGAGCTTGATATGGCGCGTTCTGCTATATCTGATTCCATATTAATAGTATAACATTGCGATGTCCTGGGGATCTTCTCCTGCTGAAGAATTTTTGTATGCTGTATTCCGGCTGCATTAATTCGCTTCGCGAAAGAACGACAAGGCCGGATACAGTATATCAAAATTTTTTAAAGATTATCTAAGGGATCATCTAAACAGGCGTATAGCAAAACCTCCGGTCATTACATCAAACTAAAGAGGGAAGCCGTGATCATAGTTCTGTTTATTTAACCGCTTGCAGTTTCAGCAATCCATAAAACAAGGCCGCGGCATGCAATGACTGTTCGATCTTGTTATCCAGCAACAGCTGTTTTACTTCTTCAATCGTATATTCTTCTACATCGAGTATCTCATGTTCATCCAGATGTTGTTCCTGCGTTTTAACGCCGCCTTTCAGCAGATAGGTAAACGTCCGGTTTGTAGACGTTGCAGGATTGGGATAAAGCGTAGCGATGAGCTCACAGCTGTCGAAGGTGTATCCCGTTTCTTCCAGAAGCTCCCTTCTCACGCCAATTTCAGGTTCTTCACCCGCTTCAATCACTCCTCCAGGAACTTCCAGGGATATGATATCAGCGGCATGACGGTATTGCCGTACCAGGATAAGTTTGTTCTCTTTTGTCAATGCTATTGCATTTGCCCAATCGGGGTATTCGAGCACGTAATAATCATCTTTAATCGTGCCGTTTTGTAATTTGCAGGTGTCTACACGTAAAGTCGCCCATCTTTCCTCCACCAGGTAACGGGAAGAAAGCTTCTGCCATTTTAAAATCTCCATCAGGAATTAAGGTTTAAGTATTGTGCTATGCTCTTTTGCCGCCCCAGGTTGATCATGTTTACAACATGATGTTTAACTTCCAGGGTTTGGTAAATGAGCTGAAGTTTCTCTGCTAATAAGGTATGCTCTCTGGTTAGATTTTTATCGAATTTCAGGTATAACAGTTGTGAAAGCATGTCCAGTTTTTCCGCAGGAAAATCTTTCTGATGGAGGAAAACTTCAAAGTCCGCAGGGCTGCAATTCAGCAGGTCCGTCAGAAGAATTCCAAATTCATGTTCAAGCATCTCCTCAATTCCACGGTCTGCCTCTTCCAGTTTGCCTTCCAGTTTGAGCCCCATCAGCTTTGCCAGTGCCTGTGCAAGCTTTTGTATTTCGGCCATTAATAGATCACGTCTGTACATATCCTACCAGCTGCCGCTACTGCCTCCGCCACCAAAACTTCCACCGCCGAAGCCACCAAAGCCTCCGCCACTGCTGCTTCCGCCGCCACCGCCGCCCCAGCTTCCGCCGGAGCCTCTGCCGCCAAGCAGGTTGCCCAAAAGCATACCCGTTAAAAAGCCTGAGCCTGAACCGCGTCCGCCCAGCACCTGGCTGCCGCCATTACCGCCGCCGCCTTTTCTGATGATAATGATGATGAAGATGATGATCAGGACAATGATAAATATAGCATTGCCGGCCTTATTGTTTGATGTTTTTGCCTTCGGATTATCATTTTTGTATTCTCCTTTGGTATACTTGATAATGGCAGTTGTGCCGGCATCAAGTCCGCTGTAATAATCTCCCTCCTTAAAATAAGGTTTGATCTCATTGTCGATAATTCTTTTGGTGATAATGTCTGGCAGCGCACCTTCAAGGCCATAACCTGTTTGCATGGCAATCTTACGGTCGCCCAGTGCAACAACGATCATTACGCCATTGTTCTTTTTTTCTGCGCCTACGCCCCATGCCCTGCCGAGTCCGAGCGCATATTCATTGATGTCATACTGGCCTGCGCTTTTAATGATCGCTATGGCAATCTGCGTAGAGCTCGAATCGTCAAATGCGACCAGTTTACTTTCCAGCTGTTGTTTTTGTACTTCCGAGAGTGTACCTGTATAATCATTTACCAGCGTATTAGGTTTTGCAGGGTAATCCTGTGCGAACCCGCTGGTATGCAATAATGCAAGGAATAATGCTAAGATTAATTTCTTCATTTGTTCTTAGTTAAATTCCTTTTTGTCCATAAAAATAATGTCGTTCGGCAGTTCATTGATATCTCCGTTTCTATGGGGGAAGTGAATAGCGAGTTTTTCTCCGGCCAGCCTGATGCCTGCAATGAGGCCGTTAACTATGTTATCCCCGGCAAAATGCGCTTTCATGGCCACCTGCGTAGTTTCCCAAAAATCGGGAGGTACAACGCGGTTGATCCCCCTGTCGCCGATGATCGCAAATTTGTGGTCATTATAGGCGAGATAGATCAATACGCCATTGTGCAGCGAGGTCTTGTCCATTCCCAGTTTGGTGAAATAGGCTGTTGCCCTGTCAAATGCTTCACCGTTACAATGTTTTTCTACTGCAATTCTAATTTCGCCTGAAGTCAGTTTTTCAGCATCGGCGATTGCGCTGGTGACCAGGTCTTGTTCTTGTTCAGTCAGAAATGACATATGTGATGTGTATTAAACAGATAAAGGGTAATGAGTGCATTTAACTAAAAACACCCAATACCCTTAAATGTTGTCCTGTTGATTAAAATTGTACTTTGGGGGCATTTTGGGCACCTTCGTCAGCCTTAAATCCAACACGTTGTTTAAATCCGAACATGCCGGCGGTAAGGTTGTTGGGGAATGATCTCACTTTCGTGTTGTATTCCTGTACCGAATCATTAAAATCCTTACGGGCAACGGCGATTCTGTTTTCCGTTCCTTCCAGTTGTACAGAAAGGTCGCTGAATTGTTGCGTAGCTTTAAGTTCAGGATAATTTTCTGTCAGCACCATCAGGCGGCTTAAGGCCTGGCCTATCTGGCCCTGTGCGGCCTGGAATTTTTCAATTTTCTCTGGCGAAAGGTCATTGGCGTCAACCTTGATCTGACTTGCTTTAGCGCGTGCTTCGACAACAGCGGTAAGTGTACCTTCCTCAAATTTAGCTGCGCCTTTTACAGTACTTACTAAATTAGGTATCAGATCAGAACGGCGCTGGTATTGTGTTTCCACCTGGTTCCATTTTGTTTTCACGTCTTCATCAAGCTTAACCATTGAATTATAGCCACAACTGCTGAACAGGGTAGTGAAGAACAAGGCTCCGATAACTCCTAATATTGCTTTTTTCATTTTTATCCTATTTTGATTTAACAAGGGTTAATTTACACATTAAGATACAATTTCCATACCTATGTTACGTTTCGGGCGAAAAACCTGACAAGATGTATGGAAATAGATGTAAAACCCCGTGTTTTATTCCAGAATGTTACAATTTTGGCAGGCCGAACCAACTATGGGTTCCCTTCAGTGTTTTATCCTTGAGGCCAATAGTGTAGTACCAAGACCGAGAATAGCGATCATGGCGAAAGACCAGCGAAGGTTGGTGGCCTCAGCAATAAAGCCGATCAGTGGGGGGCCGATCAGGAAACCGAGGAAGCCCACAGTTGAAACTGCTGCGATGGCCATCCCGGACGGCATTGTTTTAGACCTGCCTGCCAGGGCCAGTGCAAGAGGTACTACTGAAGATACGCCTATGCCTACCAGCAAAAAGCCGAACGTGGCCGTATAGATGTGGGGGATGGCCACTGCGAGCAATAATCCTGAAGTGCTGATGATGCCGCTGCACTGGAGTACGCGTTTGATCCCGAACCGGGTAACCAGGTGATCGCCGGCAAAACGTCCGGCAGCCATGGTACCCATAAAAGCGATATATCCTACCGTGGTTAAAGCGGCAGGTACCTGAACGATCTTCTGGAAATAGACGCCGCTCCAGTCGAACATCGTGCCTTCAGTGATGAGGCTGGCAAATGCAATCAGGCCCAGTTTAAGGATGTTCCTGTCCGGCCTGGCAAACAGGGGCTGTGCGTCCTGAGGCTCGTCCGACGGCAGCAGGTATTTCCAGCTCAGTGTAACCAGTAACCAGCACAGCACTGCGATAACCGAGAAATGAAACCGTACGGGGCAATTCAGGGCGATTGCCAGAGTGCCCAATGCGATACCCGTAAACCCCGCAAGGCTCCATAACCCGTGAAAGGAAGCCATGATTGACCGTTTATACAGGATCTCAATGCCCACAGCCTGTGTATTCATTGCTATTTCAAATACATTATTCAGGAAGCCAAAGAGGAACAGTGCAATCACCAGTTGCCAGATCTGCGTAGTAAAACCGATGACGCAGAGCATGAGCGGGAAGCCTAATCCTGCCAGGATCAGTACTTTTCTGCTGCCAAAGCGGGTCACCATCCAGCCCGAAACGGGAAGGCTGATCATGAGCCCTATGGGCAGTGCAAATAAGATGCTTCCCAGCTCTGCGTTATTTAAACTAAAATGGATCTTCAGTTCATGAATACGGCAGGCCCAGCTGGAATAGGTGAGGCCTGCTATAAAAAAGAAGATACTGGTTGCTATACGGAAGCCCCGTTTGTGATCTGAGTTATCCAATACTATTTGCATATAGACCGATGTGCTGATGGAGCTCGTCATAATCGGTGATTTTAATAATATCAGTCAGATGTTCGAGCCGTCTGTTTTCAATACCTATGAATTGAATACCCAGTTCTCTGGTGGCGAGGTAATCCCAGTTGCCGTCGCCAATGTAAACAATGTTGGATAAATCCATTTCCAGCCCGTGCTGCAAATTCATTTTCCTGATGGTATGGCCAATGATGTCCTGCCTTGCCATGGCATCCTGTGCGAAAGAAGCCGCTGTGCATCTTTCAATATTAATACCTGCGCAGCGCAGCTTGAATTGTGCTGATTCACGCCAGCCTCCTGTGGCTAAGCCTACGCTGATATCTTTTTCCCCGCATAACGCTTCCACTATCTTGCCTGCTTTATTTATTTCCATGATACAACCGGGCTGTTTTTTATACTCCTGTTCAAGCAATTTACAAAAATGAAGAATAAAACTGTCCCGTTCTTTTTCGGAAAAGGAACGTCCAAGGCGTTCCCTGAACAGCTGGTCTATTATACCGGAATCGGTTGTGTGCTGATAATCTCCGTATTCAGTGCTGAAATCCCTGAAGTTGAAGACCTCTTCTATGGCCTGGGTGTAACAGTGATCGTCGATCGCTGTTGTGTCGGTTAAAGTTCCGTCGATGTCGAAAATGATATATTTCATCTGATTTGTTTATTGTTTTAATTGTTAGATGGAGCCTTTGATGATTAAAATAATGATTAAGCCCAAAGAGTAATCATTATTTTAATCATGCCGGGTTCATCTGATTTGTTTTTGGGGTTACATTTGGATAACAGATTTGAGGCTTGAAATATCATTGCTTCTGCGCTGTGTTTCCAGATCGCAGCCGAGGTGTTTCAGCGCGATGCCAAAGTCGTTCAGGCTGTATTGGTTGGTAATGATTTTTTCCAGTCCGAGGGAGCCGCTGTTGATCAGGTCAACCGCATGTTTAAAGGTGTCCTGTGAATCAATAGAGCCGATGATAGAAATGCTCCTGTCAGCTATTTCCCTTGGGTTGATCGTTTGCTGGTTATTGCGTAGTCCCATCATCGATATTTTTCCGCCGTCAGCAATTGCCTGCATTGATTTTTCCAGCAGGCTGCCGGTGGTATCAATGATCAGGTCGTACTGGTTTTTCTGAGGGATGAACTCAGGTTCCAGGTTCCAGTTATCAGCTAAAACATTGTGCTTTTCTATCAGTTTGATACGATTTTCTGAAGCTTCATAGATGACACCATTTTTTATTCCATGCTGTGCGAGGGCGGTGTAGAAAAGTAATCCTATAGGGCCGCCCCCCAGAATAGCGGTGCGCATGAAAGGTGTGACCGCAAGTTTTTTAACGGCAGTCAGTACACAGCTGAGTGGTTCAGACATGGCGCCCTGCTCAAAAGGTATTTCTTCATTCAGGGGATAGATAAAGCGGCTGGTGGTTTTGAAATACCTGGTGAATGTGCCATCTATTGATACGCCGGCCTCGGTGCTGGCCTTTTCCAGGCAGTGGTTGCGCAGGCCTTTTCTGCAGTTGCTGCATTCTCCGCAAAAATAGGTAGGGTCAATAATTACGCGGTCACCCGTTTTCCATTTTCCGGCACTGCCGCCTGTTTCTACAACTACACCGGCAGATTCATGACCGATGATTACCTGCGGACGCGCTGTATATTCTCCCGAAACTATACTGAGGTCTGTACCGCAGATCCCGGTGGCACGAATGGCCACGATCACCTCGTCTGGCATAGAAATGGTTGGTTCTTCCCTTTCTTCAACCCGGATATTCCATGGGTTGTGGTATACAATTGCTCTCATAATTAAAGAATATGGTTATAAGCGGCTGAATAATTTGTCTAGTCTTGAAATGATCTCCTGGATGTCTTCAGGTGTGGCTGTTAATGTGGGTCTTACCTTCACTACATTGCCAAATCCGTAACGTGACCCTCTCAGGATCATATGATGGTCGTCCTGCGCAATGGAGATAATACGGTTGGTAAGGTCCGGATCGGGATCGCCGTTTTTATCAACGATCTCCAGGCCCCACATGTAGCCTATGCCTCTTACATCGCCAATGATATGGCCGTAGTGCTCCTTCAGTTTTTGGAGCATGCTGCCCAGCAGGTCTCCGTTTGTGCGGACGTTTTCCAGGAAGCCTTCCCTGGAAACTATTTCCACGGTCTTTTTTGAAGCTGCCAGGGATAAAAGGTTACCTCCTGAGGTATACGAATGTTCAAATTTTTCAAATACATCAAACTGTGACCGGTAAAGTATGGCCGCTGCGGGAATGCCTATGCCGCCCAGTCCTTTTGCCAGGGTAATGATATCTGGTTTGATGTCATAGTGCTCGCTTGCGAACATGTAACCTGTTCTGCCGATGCCGGTTTGCACCTCATCTGCAATCAGTACGATTTCCAGCTCATCGCAGATCTTTCTGATCCGTTCAAAATATCCATCCGGTGGTATAATGTTCCCTCCGTTTCCGAGGATCGGTTCCAGGATCATGCAGGATACATTGTCAGAACTGCCGTAATGCACATAGTCATAAATCGCCTCAGCACAAAGAAAGCCGCATTCCGGTGCACCCTTAGCTGAATAAGGGCAGCGGTAGCAATAGGGGGCGGGTACCACGCCATGCTGTACTGAAACCGTATTCGGGAATGATTTCCGGCGGAATGCATTTCCCGAAATGGCTGTAGTGTACAGTGTTTGTCCGTGGTGTGATAAAGCCAGGCTGATCACTTCGCTTTTCCCGTTGTATTTGTTGGCGATCTTTACTGCCCCTTCATTGGCTGTAGAGCCGATAATATCGCGCATCCAGCCGTGGGTAATGTATTCCGGGGCGCTGGCTACGATATCATCGAGCACGTCCTGGGCAGCCTCAGCGGTGAATGCCGAAGATACATGTATGAGATCTTCGACCTGAGTTTTAAGCAGTTCCACCAGTTCAGGATGGCTGTAACCGAGTGAAATATTGAAGGTGCCTGAAACTGCGTCGATATATTCTTCATTCTGAGAAGTATACAGACGGATCCCTTCACCTTTAACGAAATTAATAGGATTTGACATAGGTTCATAATTAGGATTAAATTCCATTACAGAATCCAATCGTTGTTGTTAATTAATTTATTTTGGTGACCGAATCTATCATTACGTTTTTGCTTAACTTATAATATTATATGAACTGCTGATTAATTTATATAAACAATGGCGTTGTTAGGGATATGTCGGGATTACCGTCTGAGGTTTCCCTTTTTTGCTGCCGGATGGTGCAGGTGTATCAATAATAAGGGCAGTATGTTGCTTTTCATGTGTATTTAAGGCATTTTTATGCGCAGCCCGGAGGGGGCAGGCGAACAGATTGTTTCGTAATTCCGGTCAGGGACTATGATGGTGTGTGATTAGGATAAAATAAATTATTAAACTATTGTTAATTAATATTTTATAAACAGATTAATGTATTTTTATTTATGAAGCTATACCTGTCAGTTGGTGTAATTTTATATTTTTAAGCAGGTAATTTTCACGAATGATTGCTGGTTTAACTATTTAGTTTTCTTATGGTTAACTGTCGGGGTGTCTTGTGAGGGAAAACTATCGTGTCAGAAATAAATAGTACAGATTTCTGTATCTTTGCCGCTATTCAGGATAAAAACCTGACGGAATGATATGCAAAAAGAAATAGAAATCACTATTGCCCCGGAGGATGCAGGCAGTGAAGAGGAAATTATAAAACAGCTCTCCATTGCTTTAAAGATCGTCCTCTCACAGATCAGGGGATATAAAATTCTAAAACGGTCCATTGATGCACGCTCCCGCAGGGTCATCTTCAGGATGCAGGTTAACGTATTCATAGACGAACCGCAGGTTGCCGATGTTTTTACGCTCAATTACCAAAATGTGGCCGATAAAAAGCGGGTGATCATTGTAGGTGCTGGTCCGGCAGGTCTGTTTGCCGCGTTGCAGTGCATTGAGAACGGTATGAAACCTATTGTGCTGGAACGTGGCAAAGATGTAAAACAGCGCAGGAGGGATCTGGCGCTGATCAACAAAGAGGGGATTGTAAACACTGAGTCGAACTATTGCTACGGGGAAGGTGGTGCAGGAACTTACTCCGATGGAAAATTATATACCCGTTCCAATAAACGGGGAGACATCAACAAAGTGCTGCAGATCTTCGTTCAGCATGGTGCGACGGATGATATTCTGGTAGATGCACGTCCGCATATCGGGACGAACAAGCTTCCGCATATCATCACTGCGATCAGGGAAACTATTTTAAATGCCGGTGGCGAAGTTCATTTCGGCCAGAAGGTAACAGATTTTCTGATTGAATCCGGAAAGATCAAAGGTGTTGTGGTCAATGATGAGGAAAAGCTTGACGCAGAGGCAGTGATCTTAGCCACAGGCCATTCTGCCCGTGATATTTATACCCTGTTAAATAAAAAAGGCATCCTTGTGGAGGCTAAGCCCTTCGCACTGGGTGTACGCATTGAACATCCGCAGGAAATTATTGATGCGGCGCAGTACCATTGTGCGGTACGAAGCGAGTTTTTGCCGCCTGCATATTATAGCCTGGTAGAGCAGGTGGGAAGCAGGGGCGTATTTTCATTTTGTATGTGCCCGGGTGGGATCATTGCTCCCTGTGCCACCTATGAAAATGAGATTGTGGTCAACGGCTGGTCGCCCTCCAAAAGAAATAATCCGTTTGCCAATTCAGGAACAGTAGTTCAGGTGACGCTCGAAGATGTCCCGGGAGATGATCCGTTACGGATGATGAACTTTCAGTCGGAGATCGAAAAAACGGCCTTTGCTTTAGGAGGCGGTAATCTGGTTGCCCCGGGGCAGCGGATGGTAGATTTTGTTGAAGGCAGGGTCTCCGCAGATCTGCCCAGGAATTCATACCTGCCGGGAACAAGGAGTGTGATGCTCAAAGAAACATTGCCGGATTTCATCGCATCAAGCCTGAAAAGCGCCCTTCCTGTTTTTGGAAAGAAAATGAAAGGTTATTATACCAATGAAGCTATACTGGTTGGTGTAGAAAGCAGAAGTTCATCACCTGTCCGTATTCCGAGGGACAGGGAAACATTTCAGCATCCTGAAGTAGCGGGTCTGTATCCATGCGCGGAAGGTGCCGGATATGCCGGAGGAATTGTTTCTGCTGCGATTGATGGTGTAAATTGTGCCAATGCCGTGCTTAAATTTAATTAAACATTTAAGTATTGCGGCTGTTATTTACTCGATAACTATAATACTATCCAGATGAAACACACCCTGATCATCGGCGCGACCCCGAACCCTGCAAGATATGCTTATCGTGCGGCACAAATGCTAAAATCGAAAGGGCATTCTATAGTGAATGTGGGTATTAAAAACGGTGAAGTTGCGGGTGTTGCTATCGAAAAGCCCGGAGAGATCCATGACGATATCGATACTGTTACCATGTATATCGGTCCTGCATTACAATCGGATTATTTCGATTACCTGCTGAAAACCAAACCCAGGCGTGTGGTATTTAACCCGGGAACTGAAAACGATAAACTGGAGAAGTTTCTGAATGAAAACGGTATCGAAACCCTGAATGCCTGTACATTGGTTTTACTGGCAACGGGCCAGTATTAGAGGTCATCATATAGAATGACAAAGAAGTTCCCCATGATGCTTTTACTTCGGTAAGGAGCGTTTCTTTCTTTCTTTACTTTCGCTGGAGCTGCTGCGTACGATAGTTTCGTTTGATTGAACTATCCTAACTGCCGTATCTTTTAAGTATGTTTGCAGTTCCGGTTCTTCTCTGTTAATTATTTATTAACGGCATTTTTTCAATTTATCATCGTAGTATATAAACCAAATATTGACTGAATATGCTGATCCTGATATCACAGCCAGTAAAGTGTATGTTATCGAGTGATGATAACTTCATACCTGTAAAAGCGATATAAACAGATGAAAAACTTATCCTTATTTAAAATAACTGTTTTTTATTTGATGCTTGGGATTACTGCCCTGCTGATTATTGAAAGCATTATTGAGTTGTCTGCTATAGCTTCAGCAGACACCGGAATCAGAAAGCTTTCCTTGTATAAAGACTTGTCATTTCTGGTTGTTGCGGCAATGATCATCTACTTTTCCGTGGGCTTTTATAAGAAAATTCATCTGACTAATGAGCTCAATTATCAGCAGCTTTTTAATGGGAGTCCGCTTCCAATGTATGTGATGACTAAAGGTACCCTAAAGTTTCTTGCTGTAAATGAAGCTATGGTTAAGCTCTACGGATTTACCGAAAGCGAATTTCTGCGGATGAATGCATTTGACATCCGGCCCAGGGAGGAGCGAAACCGCATAAAGGTTTTTCTTGATGAGTTTGGGGAGCTGACAAATGAATCCGGCAGGTGGCTGCATCAGAAGAAGAATGGTGATTGTTTCTATGTGCAGATTACATTTCACTATGTGCCCCTGATAGGGGAGGGAGCTTACCTGGTAATGATCACCGATATTGATAAATCTATCAATGACGAAAAAAGAATAAATGACCTGCTGAATTTATATGAGACGGTCAACAAGGCAACCAATGATGTGATCTGGGATTATAATATCCTGACGGATGAACTGACCTGGATGCCGGGATATTTTGAAATCTTTGGTTACAGCGGTGAATCCACCCAGAATTCTTTTTGGGCAATGCAAAAGATACATCCTGATGACCGTAAATATGTGCAGGAAGCATTTAAGAGCCTTCTTGCTGATAAAAGAAAAGAGTGGTCTGCAGAATACAGGTATATCTGTGCGGATGGTTCTGTAAAATATATCAGGGACAGGGGTTATGTGATCTTTAATGTTGCGGGAGAGCCGGCGAGAATGATTGGAGCGATGCAGGATATCGATAAACAGAAGAGGTTTGAACAGCAGCTGCTGAGCCAGAATGAACAGCTGAAGGAAATAGCCTGGATAAACTCCCACCAGGTAAGGCGTCCGCTGAGTAATATACTTGGTTTAATTAACCTGATCAGGGATTCTTCCGTTCAGGAGGATGACGTCCGTCAGTTGATAGCGCTTCTGGCGGTTTCTTCAAAGGAGCTTGATGATGCTGTTATTCTGATCAACCGGCAGACGATGGAGGGGGAAGGGTAACCGGGTTGTGTTTAACAGGAAAATTAACTGAATTAGCAATAAAACACAGCTCACTGGCTTTTTTATGGTATTCATTTGCTTTTTCAATCATTGAAGCATCGGCCACAATTACAATTGGGTTCAGAACAACTTCTGTAAAATGGCCTGCACCATCTGATGTGGTAACCATCAGGCCGGTTGCGTGATCTGAATAGTCAACCACAATTACGCCTCCGGTTGCACAAACATGTAAATAAGATAACATATGGCATGAACTCAGTGCGGCTATCAGCATATCTTCCGGATTGTGTTTGGTTTTATCTCCGCGGAATGTAGGATCGGAGGAACCGTCCAGGTCAGGTTTGTTTGTTATGTGTATTGAATATGCCCTTTCATAAGCCCTGTAGTCCGATGTTCCGTTACCTGTATTGCCGTTCCATTTTAAAGATAATTTGTAATTGTGTTCTCTTTCCATAAATATGTGGTTGCTGATGTAAGTATCGTTAGTATGTCTCAGTGGCAAAAATAAGTTAAATTCGAATATTAAAAACAGGGATTTAATTCAGGGGGATTGCTATGCCTGAATCTGGCCGGAAGACCTGGGTTTTCATCCCGCGAAAGCGGTGGTGTTAAAGCACGTTGGAAATAAGTCTGCTCTTCTGAATTGAATTTAAACAGCTATCAACCTAGTAAATCCAAACTTTAAGTTTGGATTTACTAGGTTGATAGCTTATATTTGATTATGTTAAAGAGAAATCTTCAATCAGAAATTCAGCGAAAACTAAATAAGTCTCCTGCAATCGCAATTTTGGGTCCGCGCCAGGTTGGTAAGACAACTCTGGCCAAACAATTGCAGATGCCTAATCGAGAAATTGTTTATCTGGACATGGAAAATCCTGTAGACCAGGCCAAACTTCAGGATTCGTATACTTATTTAACGGGATTTGAAAATAGTACTGTGATCATAGATGAAATTCAACTGATACCCATGCTATTTTCGGTACTCAGGCCATTAATTGATGCAAAACGTACACCCGGCAGATTTATACTTTTAGGCTCGGCTTCGCCTTTACTGGTAAAAGGGGTGTCAGAAACCCTGGCGGGACGTATTGCTTATAACGAACTCACTCCAATTGGTATAACTGAATTGCCTGAGAATATTCACTATAAGGGACACTGGTTTAGGGGCGGGTTTCCTGAAGCACTATTGGCAACGAGTGATGAAGATGCTAAAGAATGGCTTGACGATTTCATCAGAAGTTATGTAGAGCGTGATTTAGCGCTCTTGTTTGGAGTAAACCTTTCAGCGGTTATTTTACGTAATTTCTGGAGTATGTTGGCACATTCAAATGGAAATCTTTTGAATTTTGAGGTATTTGCACGTTCATTGGGAGTGAGCGCGACGACGGTGGTAAAATATCTTGACTTTTTAGAAGGTGGGTATATGGTGAGAAGACTGCAGCCCTGGTTCGTCAATGCTAAAAAGAGATTGGTGAAATCTCCCAAAACCTATATCAGAGATACGGGAATACTACACAGATTACTAAATATACCTTCACTGGACGACATATTTGGGCATCCTGTAGCAGGGGGATCATGGGAGGGATATGTTATTGAACAGATATACATGTGTAAGCCAAATTATACTGAACTGTTCTTTTACCGCACACAGGCAGGGGCAGAGTGTGATCTTATACTTGTACAGGGAGTAACACCTGTTGCTTGTATTGAAATCAAGTTATCTAATTCTCCTGTAGTGTCTAAAGGGTTTGTCAGTTGTGTACAGGACCTTAATCCCAAATATAAATTCATTATTACTCCTCAAAGTGATACTTATGATACCGTAAATGGTATGACTGTTATCAGTTTAAAGGACTTTCTCGGAAATAGGTTGTCTCATTTGAATTCATGAAATGAGTTACTGTAATTGTAGCATGTTCATATACTGCTTTATCCTGACAGGATTTTGTAGGCTGAATCAGAGGTTCCTGGTTGTGGCTTGCTGGCATTTTTTTCCTTCCAACCCCCTGTCAGGGATATTCCAACGACGAGGCAAGGTCCCGGCAACATAAAGCAATACACGAACTATCCAACCAGAATAAGTTCAAGAGATCTGGTCAGGGTTTCGCTTTACAGTTGGTCTTATACAGGAAAAGCTTTACAGTTTGTTACTGCTATTTGTTTACTATTGTCCGTTACTGTACAGAATATGCTGATAGGTAA
>NZ_FNRA01000004.1 GCF_900107535.1 Pedobacter hartonius
CCCTTATAATTGTATTGAAAAGTGGCCCACTGATTATCGTAATGACTGGCCCGCTATCATCCGTTTTCGCTGGCCCAGTATCACCGTTATAGACACCCTTAATAAAGGGCATAGGCGATGATCAGTTAGAATGTCATGAATTACCTCAAGAAAGAAAGTAACTTCTTCATAGGTATATTTTGAATTGATTGCATCAATTGCGGCCTGTTCCTTTAACGAATAGGGTGTTGTAGTTATACCTTTTTGTTCCGATGGTAAACTTGATGTGTTTTTTGTCATATCTCTCAGGTTAATCTGAAAGACTGGGAAAGCAAAAAAGGGTCGCCCTTAACGCTCATTCTGTAGTGAAGGTGTAGGACCACCACCGTTTTTCAACGGCCGAACACAGAACAAGCAGGCGACCCAAGTCCTAAGACTATACGCAAATATAGCTCAAGATTTGAGTATTCACCTACTTCTTGCATTCGAACGTCCTACTTTTCACTACAAGTTCTTTCAGTAATTGTATAAATTATTCCAATTATGGATACTTAACTCATTTTTCTAATTCATTATTTTCAATAGTATAAATCAAATTTAAAATATTATTTGCTAAATAACAAATTTAAAATACAAATATAAGCAATAAATATCATGTTGCTTGTTCCCCACACTATATGCCTTTACATTCATATGAAATGGCATTGACAAGTAAAAAGGTATATCAGCATTTAGGCTCATTTTTGAAGAATCAGAATATCAGTAACAATGAAATTTATTTTAAAACTGGTATAGATCCAACAAGAATAAGTAAGCTGAGCAGACCTGAAAAAGATACCATATCGGCTTTAGAATTCTACTTAATTGCTCTTGCTATCGGTGCTGATTTAGATGAAATGGCAAATCACGTATTTAGTGATTACAGGCTTAAAGAAACCCCAATCAGTTCTACTGCCCAGACTCATAAGCTTACCGAACTTGGTAAATTTCTGAATGAAGGTTTGATCCTTCAGAAGACTGTTGCACACAGGACAAATATCAAAGAAAGCAAACTTAGTAGCCTTTCAAATGATAAGAATATAGTGCCAATGGCCAAAGATTTATATCTGATTGCTTTGGCTTTAAATAAAAAGCCAAGTGATGCATTTAATTTTGTGAATAAGGATGTTGTACTTAACTCCTCCAACGAAGAAGAGCAACTAAGAGAAAAGTATAAGAAATTGCTTCTCAATGCTAAAACTAAACGGGATGGTATCTAACAGAGGCCTACAAACCTTCGTTTGCCGTCTCCATTTTCAGGTAACACTTCTTGCATAATTGGACTTCGGATAGAGTAAAGGCCAGAGGCCTTTACTCTATCCGAAGTGTTTATTCTTTCGCCCCGCCAATCTATACAACCATTGTATCGCAGTGTTACATGGGTAAATCAGGTTCCTGCATCTTGCTCAAAATTTAAGAATATGCGAGTTGAGGATCGAAAAGTCACACCGGAGATAGCCGTAAAAATCCTTCAGGAACATGGAACAATTGTCTCTTTGGATGAAGCAGAATTGATTTTGGATTTTATGTACCGATTTGCTAAATTGGTAAGTGATCAGCGTGTTACAGTCGAAAAACATAATCGTTATGATCATAATCCGGACTGCGAAACTCACACAAGGTAAGCAGGATTCATAATCTATAATCTTATTTAAGGAGGGCTTATGGCAATCGCACATTTGTACATTCGTGTCAGCACTGACGAACAGGCTGATAAAGGATTTTCTGAAAGAGACCAGGAAGAAAGGCTACGTACTCATTGCACCCGCAATAATATACAGATTGGCAAAGTGCTGATCGAAGACTATTCCGCCAAAACATTTGATCGTCCTGAATGGAAAAAAATAATGACAGAACTCAAAAGAACCAAAGGCAAAAATTGTGATTACATCATGTTTACCAAGTGGGACAGATTCAGCAGGAATACTGCCGATGCATACGGTATGATCAATTCCCTAATGTTGCTTAAGATAGAGCCGGTTGCAATCGAGCAACCCCTTGACCTTTCTGTGCCTGAATCCAAAATCATCTTGGCAGTTTACTTATCTATGCCAGAAGTAGAGAATGACCGTAGAGCGTTGAACATCTTTTATGGTATGCGCAAAGGAAGAAAAGAGGGGAGATGGATGGGGAAAGCATTCCGGGCTATGTCAATAAAATAACTGAAGATGGGAAGAAATATATCACGTTTTCCGAGCCTGAAGCTTGGCACATGAAATGGGCATTCGAAACAATATCCAAAGGGCTTTTAGCCACGGAGCATGTGTTTAACCAAGCTAAAGAAAAGGGACTAAAGTGTAATAGAAATAGTTTTTTGCAGGCAATCAAAAATCCTTGTTATTGTGGAAAGGTGATTGTTCCTCAATTTAAAGATGAAGATATGTACCTAGCTGAAGGAAAACATAAACCTTTGATCTCAGAAAGGCTATTTTACGAAGTGCAAGATGTTTTAAAGGGCAAAAACCGGAACAAAGGAATAAAGATAGTATCCCATAACCTTTTACCTCTGAGAGGCTTTCTTCTTTGCCCGGAATGTCAAAAGGTATTAACTGGTAGTCCTTCAAAAGGCCGTTACGCATACTATTATTACTACCATTGTCAGAAACAATGTAAAGTCAGGTTCAAAGCAGGTAAATGAAGCCTTTGAATACGAATTACAGAAATTTGTACCTAAGCCAGGCATGGCAGCACTGTTCAAAGAAATTGTCAACGATGCAACCAGAGATAGCACAGCACATGTCCAGTTAGAACGTAAAAAATGTATCACTGAGATCACTACTCAGAATAACCGCATCACCAAAGCGAGGGAGCTTTTATTGATGGATCATATTGAAGGCGAAGAGTACAAAATACTTAAAAAAGAATCTGAAAAAAAGATCATCAGACTGGAAGCTAAACTCAAAGATTTGACCACGGAAAATTCAGTTGACACCGAAATTCATTCAATTCTTGATAAAGCATTATATAGCCTCATAAACTTGACTCAGCTATATAGAAATGCAGATGTTGAAGGGAAACGTGTGATAATTGGTTCGATATTTCCAGAAAAATGGAGTTTGACGGCACTATACATCGAACCACCCAAATCAATGAAGCAGCCTCTCTTATCTACTTCATAAACACCAATTTATCTCAAAAAAAAACAGGAGTCAAGTCGAAAAAACGAACTGACTCCTGTATGGTACTCAGAGCGGGAATCGAACCCGCACGACTTTTAAGGTCACAGGATTTTAAGTCCTGCGTGTCTACCAGTTCCACCATCTGAGCAGGTGTAAAACCTTATAAATATAAAAGCCTTCAATAAAGAAGGCTTTAGAGCGAAAGACGAGATTCGAACTCGCGACCCCGACCTTGGCAAGGTCGTGCTCTACCAACTGAGCTACTTTCGCATTGGTATGTAAAACTGTATACTAAGGATACAGGTAATGTTTGTACTCAGAGCGGGAATCGAACCCGCACGACTTTTAAGGTCACAGGATTTTAAGTCCTGCGTGTCTACCAGTTCCACCATCTGAGCAGGTGTTAACCTTTTAAATTAAACGCCTTCCGGTAAAGAAAACATTTAGAGCGAAAGACGAGATTCGAACTCGCGACCCCGACCTTGGCAAGGTCGTGCTCTACCAACTGAGCTACTTTCGCATTGGTTTTATTCACATCATCCGATGTTTCCCGGCTGAATACAAGTTAAAAACTGATTACCTTGTTTCCGTTTGGGTTTGCAAATATAAATACTTTTAGATTACTGTCAAGTTATTTTTCATAATAAATAGGGGTTCTAGCTTAAGTTATTGGCCTTCAGTACCTCCGAAATCAAATTACTTTCAAATCCCTTTCCCATCAGGTAGGTTACCAGTTTATATTTCTTTTTATAGGGGTCTTTTTCTGCAATAAAGGGTGCTTTTTTTTCTGCTGCAGCTAAAATAGCGCCCACATAGTCATCATAGTCAATCGTATTTAACGCTTTGATGATCATTTTCTCCGGAACCCTTTTCAGTTTCAGTCCCTGTTTGATCTTAATCTTTCCCCATTTCTTGATATTGAACTTTCCCGATACATAAGCCATGGCAAAACGCTCCTCATTCAGGAAATTATTGAGAATAAGTTCTGAGATGACCTCTTCCACTTCGTCATGGTGCAGGCCCCATTCGTACAGTTTGTCCCTCAGCTCCTGTTGTGAACGTTCCTGGTAAGCGCAATAGTTTTCCGCCCTGGCGGATGCAGCTCTTTTATCGTAAACGGGTTTTGATTTTTCCAATGGTTATACAGATCAGAACGCAAATATCTGCATTTACTTATTAACTTTACCCAAACCTTTTATCCTGATCAATGAGTGAGAGCAGCTACACAATTCAGCAGATCGCTGAGCGCTTAAATGCCGAATCTTTCGAAGTAAAACATGATACTTTGATCAATACACTTCTAATCGACAGCAGGAGTGTGGTCAGTCCGGGAACCTCCCTGTTCTTTGCCATAGAGGCCCATCGGGACGGACATGAGTTTATCGGCGATGCCTATAACACGGGTGTCAGGAGTTTCGTGATCAGCAATGCCAGCTATCGGGATGTTTTCCCGGATGCTAACTTTCTGCTCGTACCGGATGTATTGCTGGCGCTGCAGCAGCTCGCTGCGGACCACCGCGGTAAATTTGACCTGGATGTAGTGGCAATTACCGGCAGCAATGGTAAAACTGTAGTCAAAGAATGGCTGTATCAGCTGCTGGCGGCCGATTTTAACATCGTACGCAGCCCTAAAAGTTTCAATTCCCAGATTGGCGTGCCATTGTCTGTCTGGCAGCTCAGTGCTGATCATACGCTGGGGATCTTTGAAGCGGGGATCTCCAAAAGTGATGAAATGGAACAGCTGGCCACCATTATTCAGCCCACCATAGGTATTCTTACAAACATCGGGGAAGCACATGCCGAAGGTTTCTCCTCAGCCGGTAAAAAGCTTTTAGAAAAGCTAAAGCTTTTTACCGGCGTTAAACTTTTTGTGTATTCACCGGATTATACCGGGGGTATAGCCCTGAAAGATCTTCCCGGGGAGCGCAGATTTTCCTGGAGCACAACAGTGAAGGCCGACCTGGAAATTCTGTTCGTGGAGCCGATCAAAGGCAGAAG
The DNA here is from genome assembly GCF_900107535.1 of Pedobacter hartonius. GTDB lineage: Bacteria > Bacteroidota > Bacteroidia > Sphingobacteriales > Sphingobacteriaceae > Pedobacter > Pedobacter hartonius. The sequence goes on from NZ_FNRA01000004.1 coordinate 5,136, forward strand.
TTATATCAGGGCGCGCTACAAAAGCGAAGAAATAGAATGCCTGATTCCCTTTAGTGACAGGGCATCAGTAGAAAACGGGATCATCTGCTGGGCTACCCTGCTGGCACTGGACTATACGCCTCAGGAGGCTGATCTCAGGCTGGAAAAGCTCACTTCGGTCAACATGCGCCTGACCTTGAAGAACGGCATCAACCAATGTTCAGTCATTGATGATTCCTATAGTGCCGATATCTCTTCCCTGGCAATAGCGCTGGATTTTCTGAGACTGCAGAACCAGCATGTGCTGAGAACCCTGATCCTTTCCGATCTGTATGAAACAGGGAAGAATGATAAAGACCTGTACGCCGAAATCGCATCCCTGCTCAAGCAGAAGCAGGTGAACCGTCTGATTGGCATCGGGCCGCATATTTCCGAATCTGCAGGGATTTTTGAGTTGGAAAGTACATTTTATGAGAGTACACAGGCCTTTCTGGAAAACTTTCCGGCAATGCATTTTAACAATGAGACCATCCTGGTGAAGGGAGCAAGGCGTTTTGAATTTGAGCGCATCAGTAAATTACTTACGCAGAAGATCCATGATACGGTGATGGAGATTGATTTGAATGCGCTGGCGAATAACCTGAAGTTCTATCAGTCGAAATTAAAACCTGGTGTAAAGGTGATGGCAATGGTGAAGGCCTTTTCCTATGGCAGCGGAAGTTTTGAGATTGCCAACCTGCTGCAGTACCACAAGGCAGACTACCTGGCCGTAGCCTATGCCGATGAAGGGATCTCCCTGAGGAAAGCAGGTATTACCCTGCCGATCATGGTGATGAGCCCTGAGCCTTCTGCATTCGAAGCCATTGTAAAGCACAAGCTGGAACCGGAACTGTACAATATGGATATCCTGAAGGCCTTTGTAGATTTTCTGCCTGATACACAGTTTTCCTATCCCGTGCACCTCAAAATAGATACAGGTATGCACCGCCTGGGATTTGAAGAACCCGATCTGCCCGATCTGCTGCCTGTGCTCCGGCTGGAAGAAAAGATTAAAGTGGTCTCGGCCTTCTCACATCTGGCAGCCAGTGAGGATGCGCGGCATGATGAGTTTACCACATATCAGCTAGACCGTTTCCTGGCGATAGTGAAACAGGTCCGTGCAGAGTTAGGTTATGATTTTATACGTCATATTTCCAATACCTCGGCAATTACCCGTCATCCGGAAGCGCAGCTGGATATGGTGAGGATTGGAATTGGTCTCTATGGTTTTGATTCCGGTTTGAAGAGCAATGCCGGGCTGCATACCGTGGGTGTGCTCAAAACTACCATTACCCAGATCAAAACCATAGGTCCTTTAGAAACTGTCGGTTATGGCCGCAGGGGAGTTTTACCCGAAGGGGGGACAATCGCTACCGTGAAGATCGGTTATGCTGATGGCTACCGCCGTTCATTTGGAAATGGGGTAGGCAGGATGCTGGTCAGCGGGAAACCTGCACCTACGATCGGTTCCATTGCAATGGATATGTGCATGCTCGATATCACGGGAATTGAAGCAAAAACGGGGGATGAGGTGATTGTTTTCAACGATCAGTTAACTATTGGCGATTTAGCAGATCAGATAGGGACCATTCCATATGAGATTTTAACAAATATTTCTCAAAGGGTTAAACGGGTGTATTTTTATGAGTAATTTTGTGTTATGAACAAGATCGGAGGCGCTTTATTAAATTATCTAATTAAGGGATTATTGATTGTTCTGCCTATCGCGCTGAGTATTTATATCGTGATCTGGGCTGTAACGACTGTAGACAGCTGGCTGAATGTCAATAATATTCTGGGGGTTGATCCGCGGACAGGAGGAAGCAGGAACATTCCCGGCTTAGGGCTGGCGCTGGTGGTTACACTGATCCTGGTAGCGGGAATATTTGTCACCAACTTCGTGACCGAACCGATGTACAACTGGTTTACCCGCTGGATGAACAGGTTGCCGGGGCTGAACTTTATCTATTCTTCCATCAAGGACCTTACCGAAGCATTTGTTGGTGATGAAAAGAAATTCAACCACCCTGTGCTCGTAGAATTGAATGGTGATATCAAAAGAATAGGCTTTCTGACACAGAATGACCTGGCATCTATTGGCTTGCCGGGAGAATGTGTGGTGTATTTTCCTTTTTCCTATTCCTTTGCAGGGCAGGTATGTGTAGTCACAAAAGATAAGGTAAAAGAACTGAATATGAGTGCTGCCGAGGCGATGAAGCTGGTGGTATCAGGAGGGGTTAGCCATATCAGCACCCCCCTGTAATTTAGAAATTCGGTTTCAGTACATATTTGTCGTAGAACCTGAAGATATGCTCGGCTGCATCTTCAGCGCTGTCTACCACGCGGAAGAGGTTCAGGTCTTCTGCATGAATATTGTGTTCTTTTTCAAGCATTGTATTTTTTATCCATTCTACCAGTCCGCCCCAATAGTCTTTGCCCACCAGTACGATAGGAAAACGGGCAATCTTACCGGTCTGGATCAGGGTGATCGCTTCGAAAAGCTCATCCATGGTACCCATCCCGCCTGGCAGGACAATAAATCCCTGGGAATATTTCATAAACATCACCTTCCTGATAAAGAAATAATCAAATTCCAGCAGTTTGTTATGATCTATGTATTTGTTGTGGAACTGCTCAAAAGGAAGGTCTATGTTTAAGCCAACAGATTTACCGCCGTTCATATGTGCACCTTTATTGCCGGCCTCCATAATGCCGGGGCCGCCGCCGGTGATGACGCCATAACCGCGATCGGTGAGCAGTCTGCCGCATTCTACGGCGATCTCATAGTATTTACTGGTTTCTGCGGTTCTTGCTGAACCAAAGATGGATACACAGGGGCCAATTTTAGCCAGTTTCTCAAAGCCGTCTACAAATTCGGCCATTATTTTAAAGATCTGCCAGGAGTCGGTCACTTTAATCTCCTGCCAGTTTTTATTTTCAAAAGCGCTTCTTATTTTCTCTTCACTGGTCATGCTGTAAACTCGTTATTAATAATTAAAATTTGGTTTGGGTAACAGCTATTTTTCCTGTTATCCAAAGTAATATAAATGTAATGAGGGCATTCAAGATAATCAATTCAAAACCTATTTCATAACCAAACCAGTGTACACTGTTACTTTTGATAAAGAAAGACAATAAAGGTGACGCCACACAGATATATGGCACCATTTTATCTGCTACCGCGCGGTTGGTGAACATACCTAAGGTAAATAATCCCAGTAACGGCCCGTAGGTATAGGTTGCCGCGATGAACATAGAGTTGACAACAGAATCATCATTGATGACCTTAAAGATCAGGATCACGACTACCATCAGGACGGAGAACCCGATATGTACCAGGTGCCTTTTTCTCACCAGTTCAGGCGTGTTCTGATCTTCCTTTTTATCGAAGTGTAAAAAATCCATACAAAAGGAGGTCGTCAATGCCGTTAACGCTGAATCTGTCGTTGCAAAAGTAGCGGCAGTTAATCCCAGCATAAAGATGATTCCGGGAATAATATTCAGGTGGTTCAGGGCGATTTCCGGATAGAGATTATCTGGTGTTTTTAACGCCGCAACATCAATTCCGTTCTTTTCGGCAAAGATATAGAGCAGTGCGCCCACGCTCAGAAAAAAGATGTTCATGATGACAAAAACACCGGTAAAGGTGAACATATTTTTCTGTGCTTCGCCAATGGTCTTCATACTCAGGTTTTTCTGCATCAGGTCCTGATCGAGGCCCGTCATGGCAATGGTGACGAAGATACCGCCCAGGAATTGCTTCAGGAAGTGCGATTTGGTTCCCATAAAGTCGTCCCAGAAGAACATCTTTGAATAACTGCTGTTCTTCACCGCTTCAAATGTTCCGGCGACGTCGAGATGTAACGACCGGGATATAAAGATTATGGACAGGATAACGGAGAGCAGCAGGAACACTGTTTGCAAAGTATCCGTAATAATGATTGTTTTCAGTCCGCCTTTATGGGTATACAACCAGATGAGCACCAGGCAAAGGACAATCGTAAGCCAGAAGGGTACATTCCAGGCATCAAATATAAACCGCTGCAAAACTATAGCTACCAGGAACAGGCGCAAAGAGGAACCGATTGTTCTGGAAAGCAGGAAAATAACAGCCCCGGTTTTATAACTGTGCGGCCCGAGGCGTCTTTCCAGGTAAGTGTAGATCGAGATCAGGTTCATCCTGTAATAAAGGGGCAGCAGTATTGTTGCGATAATGATAAACCCTACGGCATTTCCCAGAACGAACTGAAAATAGCCGAATTCACTTTTACCGACAGCTCCCGGTACAGAGATGAAAGTCACGCCGGAAAGTGCGGTACCGATCATTCCAAAAGCTACCAGGTACCATTTTGAGTTCCTGTTGGCGATAAAAAATGAGGCATTGTCTGACGAGTTCCTTGAGGTAAAATAAGCTACTCCTACTAACAGGGCAAAATATCCTAGGAGGAAAGATAAAAGTATGGCTGGGGTCATGGTTCGGGTTCGGCTTGAAAGCGAATGTAAGAAAAATCATATTTTAAAAATCAAAATAACAGAAGATAAATCTAAATTTGTAGAATGAACTTTTCTTCCAAGCTTCTTGAAGATGCTGTTAATGAATTTTCTAAATTACCGGGGGTAGGGCAAAAAACTGCATTGAGGCTGGTACTGCACCTGCTGGGCAAAGAGCAGGAGGAAGTGGATACTTTCGGCAATTCCATGATCAGGCTAAAAAGGGATATTAAACACTGTAATATCTGCCATAACATATCAGACCTTCCTGTATGCAGTATCTGTTTGTCGCCCAAGCGCGAAAAGGAAGTGATCTGCGTGGTAGAAGATACCCGTGATGTAATGGCGATAGAGAATACTTCACAGTATTTTGGTGCCTACCACGTGCTTGGCGGTTTAATCTCACCTATGGATGGCATCGGCCCCTCAGATCTTTTTATTGATTCACTGGTGCAGCGTGTGGCTACAACCCCTGTAAAGGAGATCATCCTGGCACTCAGCGCAACAATGGAAGGTGATACCACGCTGTTCTATCTCTATAAAAGACTTAAAGATTTCCAGGTTCCCATTACAACCATTGCCCGCGGAATAGCCTTCGGGGGTGAGCTGGAATATGCAGATGAGATCACACTCGGCCGGTCTATCGTAACAAGGGTACCTTACGTCAATTCAATTATAAAATAATAACCATGGATTTTAAAGATAAAGTGGTCATCGTAACCGGTGCCTCGTCCGGCATAGGAAAATCATGTGCAGAGGAATTCGCAAAACGCGGTGCAAAAGTGGTTCTTGCCGCAAGACAATTTGTAACGTTGTGTGAAATTGCAGCCGGCCTGGAACAAAAGTACGGTGTCAAGGCACTGGCGGTGCAGGCAGACGTAACCAAAGAGGAAGAATGCGAGCAGCTGATCAAACAGGCCGTATCAACTTTTGGTAAGGTAGATATCCTGCTGAACAGCGCTGGTATATCCATGCGCGCGCTGTTCATTGAAATGGATCTGTCTGTGATCAGAACGGTGATGGAAGTGAACTTCTATGGTGCTGTGTATTGTACAAAATTCGCTTTACCGGAAATCCTAAAAACCAAAGGGGCTATTGTTGGGGTATCTTCTTCCGCAGGTTATCGCGGATTGCCCGGAAGGACTGCATATACGGCCTCTAAATTTGCTTTAAATGGTTTTATGGAGGCATTGAGGACGGAATTGTTACGGAAGGGGGTACTCGTGATGGTGGCTTCCCCGGGTTTCACTACTTCTAATATCCGTGTCACGGCATTGGATAAAAATGGAGAAATGCATGGCGCTACCAATATGGATGAAGGTAAAATGATGTCTCCTGAAGAAGTTGCCGAAAGGATTGCAAATGGAATAGCAGGCCGCAAGCGTGATTTGATTATGACTGTTCAGGGAAAACTAGCCATCTGGATGAATAAACTGTTTCCCGCACTTACCGATAAGCTGGTTTACAAACACTATCAAAAAGAAGGAACACTGAAGGAATAACCCGGTGGACCAGTGCTGGTTTCTGTTTAAATAATGCCATAACTGCCTGAAATTTTAGAAATGTTTGCAAATATTAAAAAACTATTACATATTTGTTTCAATGATACTTACAAACGGACATAACAACTGGTGGTGGCACAGCGCTTAGCGTGTGTAACCCCATTCTGTACGTTTTATTTTATATAAAAATATTTTGAGGGTTGCTTTATAGCAACCTTTTCTGTTTTACAACCATGAAGAAAATACTGAACCACTTATTTGAAAACAAATCTTTTAGCCGACAGGAATCCCAGCGGATTCTGACGGCAATCGCATCAGGTGAATTTAACAATTCGCAGATCGCGGCATTCATCACTGCTTTTGGCATGCGTAATATTACCGTTGCCGAGCTGCAGGGCTTCCGCGATGCAATGCTCGACCTCTGTGTAAAAGTAAACTTATCAGATTATGACCTGATAGACCTCTGCGGAACCGGCGGTGACGGAAAAGATACCTTTAATATTTCTACGCTGGCTTCGTTCGTTGTAGCCGGAGCGGGATATAAAGTTGCCAAACACGGTAACTACGGCGTTTCTTCAGGTTGTGGCTCTTCCAATGTGATGGAATACCTCGGCTATCAGTTTACAGCCAATGAAGATGAACTGAAACGCAGCCTGGACCGCGCAGGGATCTGTTTTATACATGCTCCTTTGTTCAACCCGGCGATGAAAATAGTTGCCCCGATACGTAAAGACCTGGGGGTTAAAACATTTTTTAATATGCTTGGGCCAATGGCAAATCCTGCACAACCCAGGAATCAGATTGTTGGTGTATTTAGCCTGGAGCTTGCCCGCCTTTACGCCTACCTGTACCAGGAAACGGATAAGAACTATACCATTATACATGCCGTAGATGGCTTCGATGAGATATCCCTTACCTGTGATGTGAAAACCTTTAGTAAAAGCGGCGAAGCATTGCTTAAAGTTAGCGACCTGGGGTTTGAGGAGATCAATGAAAATGAGATCGTAGGCGGTGATACGGTTCATTCATCTGCTGATATCTTTATGCATGTACTGGAAGGGGTAGGAACAGACCCTCAGCAAAATGTAGTACTTTGTAATGCAGCCATGGCCATCCAAACCATCAAGCCCGAACAATCCTTTGCAGATTGTTACTATGAGGCTGAAACCTCACTAGTGGGCGGACTGGCCCTGAAAAGTTTTAAAAGCCTTCTAGGATGAAAGCTCAGCTGAAAATTTGCGGAATGAGAGTACCGGCCAATATTGCCGAGGCCATTGCATTACAGCCGGCATATATGGGTTTTTTGATGTATCCCGGCTCTAAAAGATTCATAGCAGATCTCGACGCAGCGACCATCATTTCTATTCCTGCAGATATTAAAACTACTGGTGTTTTCGTTAATGAAGAGCTGGAAGCAGTGAAAAAGGCAATTGACCTGTACCATTTTAAAGCCGTTCAGTTACATGGAAATGAAAGCCCGGATTACTGTATGGAGCTGCAAGGCAAAGCCGAAGTGATTAAAGCCTTCGGAATCGATGAGACATTCGATTTCAGTACACTGGAGGCATACGCTGATGCAGTAGACTATTTTTTGTTTGATACCCAAACGCCGGAGCACGGAGGTTCAGGAAAGGCATTCAACTGGCACCTGCTGGAGAATTATACTTTGCAAAAGTCCTATTTCCTCAGTGGTGGAATAGGCCTGGCGAATGCTCCCGGATTACTGGAGATCAGGGATGAACGTTTTTATGCTATTGATGTGAACAGCCGGTTTGAACAGTCCCCGGGTTTAAAGGACATCGCCCGGCTCACCGAATTTAAAAAATTATTAGGCTGCTAACGGATACAGTGGCTGATTAAATGATAACACTATGAACTATTTTGTAAACGAAAAAGGTTACTACGGAGATTTTGGGGGAGCATATATTCCTGAAATGCTTTACCCGAATGTTGAAGAACTGAGACAAAACTATCTTAAGATCATCAACGATGCAGATTTTCAAAAGGAATTTCATGCATTGCTGAAGGATTATGTTGGAAGGCCTTCGCCACTTTATCTGGCTAAACGCTTATCAAAAAAATATAATGCCCATATCTTCCTGAAAAGGGAAGACCTGAACCATACAGGGGCGCATAAGATTAACAATACGATCGGTCAGATTTTACTGGCCGAGAAGCTGGGAAAGAAAAGGATCATTGCTGAGACCGGTGCCGGGCAACATGGCGTGGCCACTGCTACCGTTTGCGCCCTGCGCGGCCTGGAATGTGTGATTTACATGGGTGAAGTGGATATTCAACGTCAGGCACCCAATGTGGCAAGGATGAAAATGCTGGGTGCTACGGTTATTTCGGCAGTATCTGGCAGTAAAACACTGAAGGATGCAACCAATGAGGCCATGCGCGACTGGATCAATAACCCTGTTGATACACACTATATCATCGGTTCTGTTGTTGGCCCGCATCCCTATCCTGATATGGTATCCATCTTTCAGTCTGTCATTTCTGAAGAAACGAAAAAACAGCTGATGGAACAAACCGGAAGCGACCAGCCGGATTACGTACTTGCCTGTGTAGGTGGCGGCAGTAATGCCATGGGTATGTTCTATCATTTCATTGGTGATGAAAATGTAAAACTGATTGCCGTAGAGGCTGCAGGTAAGGGCGTAAGCAGCGGATTTTCTGCGGCCACTACATTCCTGGGCAAAGAAGGAGTCTTACATGGCAGCAGGAGCATCCTGATGCAAACGGCAGACGGACAGGTGGTGGAACCGCATTCTGTTTCTGCCGGACTGGATTATCCCGGAATTGGTCCGCAACATGCACACTTGTTTAAAACTACAAGAGCACAATATGCTTCCATTACAGATGAAGAGTCACTGGAAGCAGGATTGTTGTGTACCCAGATGGAAGGCATCATTCCTGCCATTGAAAGTGCCCACGCCCTCGCTTACCTGGAGAAAATGGAATTCACAGGAAATGAAAATGTTGTGGTGTGCCTTTCCGGAAGGGGAGATAAGGATATGCAGACTTACATGAACTATTTCGGATTTTAACACAGCAATTTTCTACAACAAAGAACAAATGAACAGAATTGACCTATTATTCAAGGAGAAAAAGAACAATATCCTTTCTATATATTATACCGCAGGTTATCCTGGTTTGGGAGATACCGTTGCGATTGCAGAGGCCCTGCAGGAATCAGGAGCAGATATGCTGGAAATCGGATTTCCGTATTCAGATCCGGTAGCGGACGGGCCGGTGATACAGGCCACCAGCAAGCAGGCGCTGGATAATGGAATGGACCTGAACCTGTTATTCGAACAGCTGAAACAATTGCGTAAAAAGGTAACTATTCCTGTACTGCTGATGGGTTACGTTAATCCGGTATTGCAATATGGCGTAGAAAACTTCTGCAAGGCTTGTGCCGATGCAGGAATTGATGGTTGTATAGTACCAGATCTGCCGATGTATGAGTATGAAGAGTTATATCAAGGTGTTTTTCTGAAATATGGCTTGCGTAATATCTTTTTGGTTACCCCCCAGACTTCTGATGAACGTATCCGGAAAATAGACGGATTAAGTGATGGGTTTATCTATTTGCTTTCTGCATCAGCTACTACAGGGAAAAACCTGAATGTTTCTGATGTCACTACAACTTACTTCTCCAGGGTTGCCGCAATGGAACTGAAGAATCCTACGCTGATCGGATTTGGGATCAGCAGCAAGGAGACCTTTGAAAAAGCATGCAAGTATGCCAATGGCGGAATCATCGGTACCGCATTTGTAAAGGCTGTGGCAAAGGGAGATCTGAAAGAGAATATCAGCTCTTTTATGAAGATGTTCAGGTAATATCAGGCTGTCCTCTTTGATGTGCAAAATTCAAAGTCTTTTACATCATTGGCTGGGATGATCTCATTTGGATATCGGCATGTTATCAGCCTTTTCAGTTGAGTTTTCAAGGGCTTTGCTGAAAAACAAGCCCTCTTTTCCCGGCGAGTGTTTTAAGCTCCGTCTGTAGCACGGTGGCATAGAAGATCCCTGAGAAGATCTTTAAAAATATGGTTGTTTGTGTCATTCCGGCCTTGTCGTTCTTTTGCGCAGCAAATTAATGCAGTCGGAATGATACAACAACTATATTTTCCAATCAGATGATCTTTTGTTAAACGATACCATCCAGGAAAACAGCCAGGGCACAAATTATTCCTGAATACAGCGAATGACCACGGTATAAAATTACAGGTAATTTTCCAGTATACCCTTTCCTTCGCGGATGATTTCAAAGTCGCCCATAGTACAGTCTACTACTGTAGATGGCTCATTGTCTCCATAACCGCCATCGATGATAAGGTCAACCAGGTCTTTATACTTCTCATGGATCAGTTCCGGATCAGTAGAATATTCGATGAGTTCATCATCATCTTTGATGGAGGTAGAGAGGATTGGATTTCCCAGCACCTTTACAATTTCCCTCGCAATGTTATTGTCAGGCACCCTGATACCCACAGTTTTTTTGTTTGAACTAAGTAGTTTCGGCACATTGTTATTGGCATTAAAGATGAAAGTAAAAGGACCGGGCAATGCTTTCTTCAACAATCGAAATACCGTGGTGTCAATGGGTTTTACATAATCTGAAATGTGGCTCAGGTCTGAGCAGATAAACGAGAAATTTGCTTTTTCAGGCTTAATTCCCCGGATCTGGCAGATCCTTTCTATAGCCTTTTGATTGGTAATATCACAGCCCAGCCCGTATACGGTATCGGTGGGATAAATGATAATTCCTCCTTTTTTAAGCACCTCGACAACCTGTTCGATGGCCTTTGGATTAGGATTCTCCGGATATATTTTGATAAGCATATGTAAATTTACTAAAAACTTTCATCCGTAATTTGATAATTATCGTACTATTGATGATTAATTGTTAAACCTGTTTGTATGAGAAAAGCATTTATTGCGATTGCCGCGTTCCTGGTCGCGGCAACTTTGATGATAAGCATAGCATGGCCACCTTTTTACTGGGCATTTATCTTTATCGGCCCGGTTGTCTTATTGGGTATATATGACCTCTACCAGCCTAAACATAGTATTGTAAGAAACTATCCCGTAGTAGGCCGGTTACGGTATCTTGCCGAAGACCTGCGCCCTAAAGTGTACCAGTATTTCGTGGAGAGCGACACCAATGGGAAACCCTTTAACAGGTTAAACCGGTCGCTGATCTATCAGCGTGCAAAAAAAGAAAATGATACTATCCCTTTTGGTACACAGCTGGATGTCTATGAGAATGGTTATGAATGGCTAAGCCATAGTATCGCGGCTATCAGCCATCATGAACTGGATGAAGACCCGAGAGTGCTGGTAGGAGGGCCTGATTGTGCATTGCCTTATTCCGCCAGTATATTTAATATCTCTGCCATGAGTTTTGGTTCCTTAAGCCAGAATGCAATCCTTGCGTTAAACGGAGGCGCCTTTATGGGAAACTTTGCGCACAATACAGGCGAGGGTGGGATCAGTGATTACCATGCCGGCCCCAAAGGTGATCTGATCTGGCAGATCGGGACGGGTTATTTCGGTTGCCGCAACCATGACGGAACGTTCAATTACGACGCTTTTTCAGTGAGGGCAAAGGCAGAACAGGTGAAGATGATCGAAATCAAGCTCTCGCAGGGCGCCAAGCCCGGGCATGGGGGAATACTTCCGGCAAGAAAGGTGACGCCCGAAATTGCAAGGATCAGACTGGTGAAGGAAGGCTATGATGTGATCTCTCCCCCTGCGCATTCTGCATTCTCTACGCCCCTGGAAATGATGGCTTTTGTGAAAAAATTAAGGGAGCTCTCCGGCGGAAAGCCTGTGGGTTTTAAGTTATGCATCGGGCGTAAAAGTGAATTCTTTGCTATTTGTAAGGCCATGACAGAATCAGGTACCTATGTGGACTTTATCACTGTAGATGGAGGTGAGGGTGGTACGGGTGCCTCTCCGCAGGAGTTTTCTAATGCTGTAGGGATGCCATTAAGAGAAGGACTGGCATTTGTCTATGATGTGCTCAGCGGGTTTGATCTCAAGAAACATATAAAGATCATTTCTTCCGGAAAGGTATCCTCAGGATTTGACCTGGTGAAAAATATAGCCCTTGGAGCCGATATGTGTAATTCTGCCAGGGGGATGATGTTTGCCCTCGGATGTATCCAGGCTTTAGAATGCAACAGCAACACCTGCCCTACGGGCGTAGCTACCCAGGACCCCAGTTTAATGAAAGGACTGGTTGTTGATGATAAAAAGGTACGTGTGTTCAACTATCACCGTTTAACGGTGGCCAGTGCAGTAGAGTTACTGGGTGCTGCAGGACTGCGGCACACCTATCAGCTGACCCGCGCATATATTAACAGAAGGATCTCAACGAATGCAATTCAATCCTATATGGAGACCTTTCCCTATATCCCTGAAGGAAGTTTATTGAATACGCCTTATCCTTTACGGTTTGAACTGGGGATGGCGCTGAGCACAGCGGCCAGTTTTGCACCAACAGACTACCAGGTAACTTCTATCGATTACGCGCATGCGAATTCATTTTCGGATACCTTACCGCAATCCAATTAAACGTTCAGTTACTGGTTGACCGGTCAGCCGGAATAGGTAGTTATAAACAAAAAACTCCCTGTAAGGGAGTTTTTTGTTCGATATTGTATGAGCGCAATTGATTAAAACTCGGCGTTCTTCGGGTAACGCGGGAAAGCGATCACATCTCTGATGTTGGTCATGCCGGTAACAAATAATACCAGGCGCTCAAATCCCAATCCAAAGCCTGCATGCGGAGCTGATCCGAATTTCCGTGTATCCAGGTACCACCATAGTTCCTCCTGAGGAATATTGAGTTCTTCCATACGCTGGGTAAGTTTGTCCAGGCGTTCCTCTCTTTGTGATCCGCCGATCATTTCACCAATACCAGGGAACAAGATATCCATTGCGGCTACGGTTTTCCTGCCTTCTGCATCAGGTTCATTCTGGCGCATGTAGAACGATTTAATATCCGCAGGATAATCTGTAAGGATCACCGGCTTTTTGAAATGCTTTTCTACCAGGAAGCGTTCATGTTCAGATTGCAGGTCGGCACCCCATTCATTGATCAGGTATTTGAATTGCTTTTTCTGATTTGGTTTTGACGAACGTAAAATGTTGATCGCTTCCGTATAGGTAAGACGCTGGAAATCGTTATTTAAGCAGAAATTCAGTTTGTCCAGGAGTGAAAGTTCAGAACGCTCATTTTGCGGTTTCGTTTTTTCATCTTCAAGCAGGCGGGTATTTAAAAACTCAATTTCTTCCTTACAGTTTTCCAGGGCATAGCTGATCACATACTTCATCATATCCTCAGCAAGCTGCATGTTATCTTCCAGGTCGGCAAAAGCCACCTCAGGTTCAATCATCCAGAACTCGGCAAGGTGACGTGTAGTGTTCGAGTTTTCTGCACGGAATGTAGGGCCAAAGGTATAGATCTGGCCGAAAGCCATTGCTGCCAGTTCACCTTCCAGCTGACCGGATACAGTGAGGTTGGTGGCTCTTCCGAAGAAGTCTTCCGAAAAATCTACCTTACCATCTTCGGTTCTTGGTGTGTTATCGAAATCAAGCGTAGTTACTTTAAACATTTCTCCTGCGCCCTCAGCATCAGAAGCAGTGATCACAGGGGTATGCATATACACGAACCCCCGTTCATTATAAAACTGATGTATGGCAAAAGCCAGGGCATGACGGACTTTAAAAACTGCATTAAAAGTATTGGTACGGAAACGCAGGTGTGCAATTTCTCTTAAAAATTCCAGGCTGTGTTTTTTAGGCTGCAAAGGGAATTTCTCCGCATCACTATCGCCAAGGATCTCAATGGTATCTGCTTTCACCTCCACACTTTGTCCTTTACCAAGAGAAGGTATCAATGTACCTGTAACCGCAATAGCCGCACCGGTAGTAATTCTTTTTAATAATTCTTCTGATGTATTTGTGAAATCAACAACGATCTGGATGTTACCCATACATGAGCCATCATTGATCGCAATAAACTGGTTGTTACGGAAGGTTCTTACCCATCCCATTACCGTTACTTCTCTGTTAAAATCTGCAGTGCCTAACAGGCTTTTTATTTTTTCTCTTTTAATCATGATTTTCTTGTGGAGCGCTCAAAAATAAGGAATTCCATCTAGAAATAAGAGGAGAGGCAGGAGAAGTTTAATTGTGTTTATTTATTGACGTTTTTGTGAATTTATTACAATTATTTATTTTTTGACATAATTTTCAGTGTTAAAATCATATTAAATTAATTTTTATCTATATTTTGTGTGATAGTTTTGGCTTTATATCTATTTTTACATTGTTTAAACCTTATTTTGTTGTTATAATTATATTTACTCCTATTTTATAGGCCTTTTTCACGTATTTAATGGTGTTTTTATGTTTATTAAGTGTTTTGAAATAAAAAAAACAAAATAAATGTTGCAATTGTGTTATAAGTTCGTATGTTTGTATTGCTCGTTTAATTTATATTTGGTTTAAAGATCCTCCGACCCACAAGTTGGAGGATTTTTTGTTTATAGGGCATTCCGGAATAAAGTGCATAAAAAAATGCCAACTGAATTAACAATTGGCATGGGTATAATTATAAAAGGCTCAGCCTTTAATATAAAATTAAGCCAGAACTTCAGTAACAAGTGCAGCTGCATCTTTCAACGCGATTGCAGAGAATACTTTCAATCCGGATTCATCGATTAATTTTTTGGCTTCTTCAGCGTTTGTACCTTGTAAACGGCAGATAATCGGAACAGGGATATCACCTATTTCATTATAAGCATCAATAACACCTTGTGCAACGCGGTCACAACGGACAATACCACCAAATATATTGATCAGGATAGCTTTAACATTTGGATCTTTAAGGATGATGTTAAAACCGGCTTTCACAGTTTGTGCATTTGCAGTACCACCAACGTCAAGGAAGTTCGCAGGCTCACCACCAGCGATTTTAATGATGTCCATTGTAGCCATTGCCAAACCGGCACCGTTAACCATACAGCCAACATTTCCGTCCAGTTTTACATAGTTTAAGTTTGACTCACTTGCTTCAACATCAGTTGGATCCTCTTCCAGTTTATCACGCATTGCTGCATAATCAGGATGACGGAACAAAGCATTTTCGTCCAGGTCTACCTTCGCATCAACAGCAATAATTTTATCGTCTGAAGTTTTTAAAACAGGGTTGATCTCAAACATCGCAGAGTCAGTGCTGTCATAAGCTTTGTATAAAGCAGTAACAAATTTCACCATTTCTTTGAATGCTCCGCCGCTTAAACCAAGATTAAAAGCAATTTTACGGGCCTGGAAACCTTGAAGGCCTACGGCAGGGTCAACTTCTTCTTTGAAAATTAAGTGAGGAGTATGTTCTGCAACTTCTTCAATATCCATACCGCCTTCGGTAGAATACATGATGATGTTTCTGCCAACTGCACGGTTTAATAAAACGCTCACATAAAATTCTTTTGTTTCAGAAGCACCTGGATAGTAAACATCCTGAGCAACCAGAATCTTATTTACTTTTTTACCTTCAGCTCCGGTTTGAGGAGTAATCAGTTGCATACCTAAAATATCGGTAGCTCTTTGTTTAACCTCGTCCAGGTTTTTGGCTAATTTAACACCACCGCCTTTTCCTCTGCCGCCAGCATGGATTTGTGCTTTAATCACTACCCAGTCAGAGTTATAGTCTGCTTTCATCTTTTTAGCAGCTTCTACAGCTTGCTCAACAGTTTCGGCAACTATGCCCTCTTGTACGGCAACACCAAAACTTTTAAGTATTTCTTTACCTTGATATTCGTGTATATTCATTAGCTGAAAAATTTGATCCAAATCTACAATTTCAGATTGGTTTTAAAAACTTATTCTGGGTTTTATCCTGCGGTAAAAGGTGTAATATTAACGTTAACTGGATTTAATCTCAACTTTTTGTAAGTTTGCTACATGCTAAAAGCTATAGGTATTAAAAAAGCTTACGGAAATCTGCCGATCCTTAAAGGTGTGGATTTTGAAGTCAGTAAGGGAGAGATCGTCAGTATCATCGGGGCATCGGGTGCCGGCAAAAGTACACTTTTACATATTTTGGGTACGCTGGACAAGCCTGACGCAGGTACTGTGGAACTGAACGGTACCAGGATCAACAAACTTTCAGGGGCACTGTTAAGCGTTTTCAGGAATGAAAATATAGGATTTGTGTTTCAGTTTCACCACCTGCTGCCAGAATTCACAGCGCTTGAAAACATTTGTATTCCCGCCTTTATTGCAAAAAAAAGCAGGAAAACTACAGAATTGCGTGCGATGGAGCTCATGGACCTGCTGGGTCTGAAGGAGCGCGCATCGCACAAGCCCAATGAACTTTCCGGGGGTGAGCAGCAGCGTATTGCTGTTGCGAGGGCACTGATCAATGATCCGTCGATCATACTGGCCGATGAACCCTCCGGTAACCTGGATTCAGCCAATGCACAGTCGCTTCACCAGTTTTTTATTACCCTTCGTGATAACTTTAAGCAAACCTTTGTGATCGTTACCCATAATGAAGACCTTGCCCAGATCAGCGACAGGGTTGTTACCATGAAAGATGGTTTAATTGTATAAGATTTGAAAACATTGATTACCGGAGGGAAATCTTCCCAGGCACTAAAACTATTAAAGGCATTTACAGAAAACCAGGTTTTACTGGCAGATTATGGCGAAACTCCTTCTTTTTCGTCTGCACAATATCAATTTATAAGCCTTGGCGACAGAAATGAAGATACCACAGCTCATAATCTGCTGAGTGTATGTCTTGATCAGGAGGCAGACTGTCTGTTGCCGCTTTATATCTTTGAGCTCGAAGCCGTAGTAAAGTCACTGATCTTATTTGAGGAGTTTAACATCCATGTATTATTGCCGGACCTGGCTACCTTTCCATTATACCCTTTAAGCGGAGCCTCCAATACGCAGAGCTGGGCCGTATACAACAGGGGAGAGCTGATCTACGCTTCAGCCCCGGAATTGCAGCCTGGAGGGAACACAGTCGGACTGAATGGTGTCTTTTATATAGATCAAACCCCTGAGGGAATTAAGCGAACACTATTTACGGTTTCCTGATGAGTTACAAGGATTATATCAGGGACAACCGGGCCTTTGTATTTGAGCTGGACAATGTGCTCTACCCGGAAAAAGACTACTGGCTGCAGGTATATTATCTGTTTGCCCAGTTCATTGAATATGCTGAGCAAATTGAAGGTGCCGGTATCATCCGTTTTATGGAAGAGACCTACCGCAATGACGGTCATTCCGGGATCTTTCAGAAGACGGCAATACAGTTTGATCTGCCTGAAAAATATCAGGTTAACTTTGATTTGCTGCAGCAAAATGCCAGGCTGCCTTTGAAATTACTGCTGTTTGCGCCTGTCCTTAGTTTTCTAAGGGAAGTTAGGGCTGCAGGCAAACCTGTCTTTTTATTGGTTGACGGAGATCCTGCAATACAGCTGAACAAGATCAGGCAAATGGAGTGGAATGGCCTTGAACAATATATGAAGGTGTATTTTCTGGCCGAAATGGCCAATGGATATATAGATGGTATTGAAAGGATTACGGCTGAAAGTAGTGTTAAAAGTGAAGAAATTCTCGTTATCGGGGCAGAAAAAGATGGCACGAATTTAGCATATTTTAACACGTTAAGGTTTCTGACGGTCGACAAACTTTCCGTAACTTAATTGCGTAATTACCAGTAGTCTATATTCCATTCCTATGAATACTATTTTTACTAAATATCGGTTCGGCATACTCTCTATATTTATCCTTTGTATTGGCGGTCTGACTGCCTGTAAAAAGAATAAATCGGAGGAGGCTACTACAACCACTACTGCGGGAGTACCTTCAACGGGCTCGCGCAGGGAGCTTACGTTAGATTCGCTATTTCTTTATGCCAAGCAGATCTATTTCTGGAATGATGCCCTTCCTGAATACAGTACGTTTAATCCAAGACAATATTCATCAAAATCTGTTGATCTCGATAATTATGATGATGAATTGTATGCGATCACCCAGCTGAAACTAAATCCTGCAACAGGCAAGGCCTATGAATATTATGGTGACGGTTTCCCGAAATACTCCTACATTGAGGATATCACTACAGCGAATCCGGCAGTAACTTCCAGTGTAGACGGCAGGGCCAATGTAGATACCGAAGGTAACGGATATGATATCGGAATCAGGCCAGTTTATTACCTGGTTCGTAACTCTGATACTTATTATCTTTTTATAACTGCTGTTTATCCGGGATCACCGGCCGCCGCCGCAGGTGTGCAAAGAGGATGGGTAATCACCAAGGTAAACGGTACAGCAATTGGTACAAACTATTCTACCGAACGTTCATCTGTCAGTGCTGCACTGGATGGGGCTTCTGTGAAAATTGAGGGATATAACTATGTAGACAAGGTTCCTTTTAATCTCACTTTAAACAGGGCCTCTTACAAAAGTAGTCCCGTGTATGCTTCAAAAGTAATCGTAAGGCCTGGTAAGAAAATCGGCTATCTGGCCTTTGCACGGTTTTCGGCCTTAACAAACCAGGATGCGCCAAGTGATACAAATCTGGATCCTGTATTTTCTAATTTCAGTACACAGGGAATTACAGACCTGGTAGTTGATCTCCGGTATAATGGAGGCGGATATATTCAAACAGCCGAATATCTTGCAAACCTGATTGCACCTTCAGGCACGACAGGTAAGAAAATGTACACTGAGATTTATAATACTGCGATGCAGGCTAATCCTAAAACAACGATCATGGTCAATCAACCGCTGTTAACTTCAGCTGGTAAGGTTCAGTTCCAGGATGGTAAAAGGCTTACCTATGCTGATATCGATTATTCCCAGGCTGGTAACACCACTAACTTCACAAAACAAGGAACACTGAATTCAGTTACCAATGTGGTATTTATCGTAAGCGGCAGTACCGCATCTGCGAGCGAGCTGCTGATCAACTCTCTTAAGCCCTATATGACTGTGCAGCTTGTAGGAGGGACTACTTATGGCAAGCCTGTAGGTTTCTTCCCCATTACACTGGAGCACAGGTATGACGTCTACATGTCGCTTTTTGAAACACGGAATGCAAATAACGAAGGAGGATATTACGCAGGGATGGTTCCGGGCACGGTTGTGGATGACAATTCGCAATATCCTTTCGGCGATGAAAGAGAACAGAATCTTTCTGCAGCTTTAAACTTAATTGCTCCGGGATCTGTTTCCAGTCAGAGTGCTGCCAGCAGCGTCAAGGACCGGAGTTCACAGGTATCTTCATTCAGTTATTCTGGTGTTAAGCCGGCCAACCCGCACAGCGAATTTGTTGGTATGATTGAGAAGAAACATAATTTGAAGAAATAAACAAATCACATCAGGCCGACCGCATAGTTCTATCAGGAACAGGGGATTCTCCGGGTAGGTATTCAGGTCAGGACGCTATGAAAACCCCATAACTGCGGCGCGACTGCGCTGTTTAAAGCAAAAAAGCGCAGTCGCACCGCAGTTATAGCTTATTTAAAGCGTTTTAAGCGCAATCAATGACTGAACAAGGGAAGAAGAAGGCTGAACAGTGCCGGTTTACCTTCTTTTAGACTGGAGCTTTTCTCTGAAGACCTTTTCTACGGTACGGTCTTTATCAAAATTATCGATAATTTCCAGGATGCCGTTAGCAGCATTGATAAAAAATTCCTGGTTGATATTCTCAAAAGTATCAGTTGACTTGTGGTAGTCTTTGTGATCTTCTACACCAAAGTAAACAAAAGGAATATTCTTGTTATTAAAGGCCGCCTGGTCACTTTGTTCTGTCCAGTCGTCAATCCCTAACTTTGGGTTGTCATGTCCGAAAAGGATCTTCAGATCAGGGATGGTAGTGACAATGTAATTCTTTAACTGATAGTTTTTATAGGTGCCAGAAGCATATAGTTCTCCTTTATCATTGTGACTGATCATGTCAAGGTTAATATTAAGCCTGATTCTTTTCAGATCAATAGGCAGATGGCTGACAAAATATTCCGAGCCCTTTCTGCCAAACTCTTCTGCGTCAAAAGCAGCAAAAATCAGCGTATAGTTTGGTTTGCTTTTTGCGTAATGCGCGGCTATTTTCAACATTCCGGCTACGCCGGATGCATTGTCATCAGCTCCGTTGAAGATCTTGCCATTGATGATCCCAAGATGGTCGTAATGGGCTGATATCACAATTACTTTACTGCTGCTTCCTGGAATATATCCGATCATATTTCGTCCCAGTATTTTAGGGTCGTCAATTCCTGAGAAAGTGAAAGACTGCTGATAGCTATTCAATAAAGGAAAAGATTTTAAACCAATTTCTTTGAAACGTTTGCTAATATAATTTCTGGCCATTTCTGCCCCTTTTGTTCCTGTTTTCCTACCCTCATAGGCATCTGAGGAAAGCGTTTGAACATCTTTTAATAACTGATCTGAATGTGCCGGAAGATTAGATGTTTTTACCGCATTGCAACCCGCTGCCAGTAGCAGGGGTAGGAGTAAATATAATTTCATAGCAATAGGTTTAGTTGAGTACAGCTTTTAATGTGTTACGTAAAGCCTAATATATTACAAATTAATGACAGATCAATAGCCAAATGAAAAAATTAACTTTGTTGGAGTATCTGTCTGATTTATAAACTAAAAATTATTCAAAAAGGGTATACGGCACTATTTTTAATGGATAGAGACGCGTTATAAGAATGTTTTGTGATGAAAGGATGAGCTATGACTGAGTCATATTTTGAATCCGTTTGAGTAAAACGGCCCAAAAACAGAAAAAGATTGGCTTTGCCAATCTTTTTCTGTTTTAAGAATAAAGGTTTTGTATTAACCTAAATATGATTTTAATATTTTGCTGCGGGAAGTATGGCGCAGGCGTTGTAAAGCTTTATCTTTAATCTGACGTACGCGTTCACGTGTTAAATTGAATTTTTCTCCTATCTCTTCCAGAGATAGAGGATGGTTGGTGCTCAGACCAAAGAACAGCACGATAATCTCTCTTTCACGTTCTGTTAAAGTAGACAGTGACCGTTTGATCTCTTCAGAAAGAGATTCATTGATCAGGCTGCTGTCCGTATTTGGTTCATGGTTTTCCAGTACATCAAGAAGTGTATTTTCTTCACCCTGTACAAATGGAGCATCCATGGATACATGACGGCCAGAATTACTTAACGTATCTGAGATTTTATCAACCGTAGTTTCGAGGATATCTGCCAGTTCTTCCGGAGAAGGTTCGCGTTCGTATTCCTGTTCTAATTTTGAGAAAGCTTTACTGATCTTGCTCAATGAACCCACCTGGTTTAAAGGAAGGCGCACGATACGGCTTTGTTCAGCGATAGCCTGTAAAATAGACTGACGTATCCACCATACAGCATAAGAGATAAATTTGAAACCCTTGGTTTCATCAAATCTTTTTGCAGCTTTGATCAAACCCAGGTTACCCTCGTTAATTAAATCACCTAAAGTTAATCCCTGGTTCTGGTACTGCTTTGCAACCGAAACCACAAAACGCAAATTCGTTTTGGTTAAGCGTTCTAAAGCGGCCTGGTCACCCTCACGTATCTTTCTTGCCAGTATTACTTCCTCTTCTGCGGTGATTAAATCTACTTTCCCAATCTCATGAAGATATTTGTCTAGAGATTGACTCTCGCGATTGGTTATGGATTGGGTGATTTTGAGTTGTCTCATTTATGTGCTTTGGTGCTCGTTATTAATTGAACGTGCAAAAGTAAGGATTAAAAGGCAATTTTAAAACATAAATTCCTGAAAACGTTACACTTTACACTCGTTATTTATGTATTTGTTAGACAGCAAAAATTATTCCAAAGTACTTTTGACAGTTGGCCGGATATATACTCATATTTATTATATTTTTATTATAAGTCAATAACAAATAGTTGTTTTATAATATATTACGTATATTATGTTAGTTGGGTTTTTATGCTATAACAATATCGTTTTATGAGTTTTAAATTATAAATTGAGCGTATATTGCCAACTCAGGTCAGTTACTGTCAGAAATAGACCAATTAGTGTATGGAATACTAGAAGTTCATCTTTAAGCCGAAGCCAAGGCGAAAAATGTCAGTAAACGGAATTCCTTTTCTATCATGGTACCAGTTGATTGCATATAAGTCGTTCGTATTGGCTTCGACATAGAGACTGATAGATTTTATTTTGGTGCTCCCATCTCCCAGTATTTTGAGTTCTGATGTTAAACCGAGATGCTCTCTCAGTGCGGGCGACCAAAAATAGTAGCCTTTGTCATAAACCTGTGAGTCAAATTCAAATCCGAAATCCTGTCCGAAGGTGTAGGAAAGAAATGCAACGGGGTTAATAGGATGAAAGATGAGCTGGTCACCGATGTGGATAGCAAATGGTTTATAATCCAGTTTGACGGCTGCAATATCCAATTCTCCGCCTTTATTTTTTGGCACATAGCCGAAATGAAAGCTCAGGGTACTTTTTTCTTTCCATAAATTGTAACCTAAGCCACCGCTGATATAACCAATGCTGCCTGCGTATTGAATGCTTACCTGATCGGGGATCAATGTATTGATCAGTTTTGATTGGGCGACTGCGGTCTGCACACTGAAAAGTAGTAAAGGAAGGATATTAAAAAGTAACAGGGTGCGAAGTAAGTTGGCCATTTGTAATGTCAATGATGGTGAAAGTCTTGTTTAAGATCGTATTGGTGATGATGAAAGGTATTCCTGTGCCGTTAGCCCTGTAAATTGAGTCTGCCGAATGCCGGTGGGAATGAACAGCAGCAAGCATTCCGGGAGTGCTGTTAAACAAACTTTCATAACCGGCCCTTAGGGTCTGGTCAAAATCTGCATCTATTGGAGGGATATGCGCGAAGGCTACGATATACTGGGTACCTTCGTCTTTTGAGAGGTTCATACGAAGCCAGTCCAGATCAGGACTGCTGCCGTCAAAACTATGCTCCCTGCTGTTTGCATCATGGCATACAAATTTGATGCCTCCATAATCGAAAGTGAAGTTTTGGTTACCATACATCCGCTGGTAAACAGAATTACCTTCTGCGTTTTCGTCGTGGTTGCCTATTACCGTAATGAAAGGGACTTTTAATTTGTTATAGATATCATAGATACCCTGAAACTCCGTCAACAGACCGAAGTTGGTAACATCACCATTCAGGATAACGAAATCGATGTCGTTCTGTGAATTCACATAATCTACAAAACCCTTACTGTCTGTGTAATCTGTATGGGTATCTCCTGAGACTGCAATCCTGATCTGCGGGCCGGCAGTCTTTTTTGACAGTTCAGAAATTTCACGCGCGTTTACACCCTCCGGGGTGGTGGCGTCAAACTTTTGATTCGGGCTGAATTCGTTTCTATTACAACTAAATATAAATAGCGCTAAAAGATAAAGTAGTATTTTTTTTCTCATTCTTATTTTTAAACGATATAATGTTTAAAAAGTTGGGAATAAATATGGGTTATTATAAATCTGACAATTTGAAGATATTTTTCAGTTTGATGCCTTTTTCTGTTTGCTGCACGGTACAGCATTCATTCAGAGCATCATGTTCCAGATAAAGAACATATTCGCCGGCTGCAGCTTCTTCAAGGAATTCCTTTTTTTCTTTTAGTGTTTGCAGGGGAAACATATCGTATGCCATTACGTAGGGTAGAGGAATGTGTCCGGTAGAAGGAAGCAGGTCCGCGGCGTAAACAACAGTATGTCCTTTGTATTTCAACTGCGGTAGCATCATGGCATCTGTATGGCCAAAGGCAAAACGCACATTAAAATCAGGTAAGAATTCTGTTTGCTGCCGGGTTTCGATGAATTTTAGCTGTCCGCTTTCCTGGAGAGGAAGGATGTTTTCACTCAGAAAAGATGGTTTTTCCCTGACGTTTGGATGTACCGCCCAGTCCCAGTGTTTTTCATTACTCCAGTAGGCAGCATTTTTGAATGCCGGCACAAGCTGATCGCCCTGGCGCATGATTGCACCACCTACATGATCGAAATGCAGGTGTGTAAGAAACACATCGGTAATGTCATCGGTGCTGAAACCTTTTGCGGCCAGTGATTTTTCCAGCGTGTCATCCCCATGAAGATATAGATGGCTGAGCATCTTTTCCCCCAGTTTATTGCCTATACCGGTATCGATAAGGATCAGGCGGTTGCCCTCTTCAACCAGCAGGCAGCGCATTGCCCAGGTACACATATTATTGGCATCTGCCGGATTGGTTTTTTGCCATATGGATTTGGGTACCACGCCAAACATGGCGCCTCCGTCAAGTTTAAAAAGTCCGGTTTCTATCGTGTGTAAGATCATGCAGGATTGGTTTTGCGTAAAAATAAAAAAAAAGCCGTCTTATCAATAAAATAAGGGATGCCTTTTTGTGGGTATCAGGTAGGGAACGGTTTTACCAACCCTAATTTGAAATTCCTGCAAGGTCATTCAGATTTGCTATTGCCGTATCGTCAAGTACTATAGAGCTGACATTAATATTTTCCTGGAGATGTTCGATATTTGCGGTTTCTGGTATCAGGAAAATGTTCGGAGCATGTTGAAGCAACCAGGAAAGTCCTACCTGCGATGGCGTAAGCGACAACCGTTGGGCAATCTTAATGACTTCCTGATGTTCCGAAACTTTAGGCCAGCCCGGTACATTTCCTCCAAATGGAAAGAAAGGTATCCAGGCGACTTTATGATCCGAACAAGCAACCAGCAGGCGCTCAAATTCCCGGCTGATAAGACTATATACATTTTGTACCGCTGCTATTTCTGCCGGGACTGCCCGTTTAAACACGTCTAAGGTTACTCCGCTTAAGCCAATTGCGCCAATTTTTCCTTCATTGCGAAAATCTATCATTGTGGCCATTTGATCGTCAATATCAACTACCTGATTTCCCTCAGGGGATACCATACTTGGGCCAGCGTCAAGTCCCAGACTCCTAAGATTATTTTCGATGCTTTTGCGAAGATCTTCAGGACGCTGTGCAAGTTTAATCGGAATCTTGCCATTTGGATTTGGGTCGGCACCTATTTTACTTGCTAAAAATATGTTGGTGTTTGTTTTCAATACTTTATTGATCATGCTGTTAACAACCCCATTTCCATAAAATTCTGCTGTATCAATATGATTTACGCCAAGGTCAATGCCCGTTGGAGAATAGCAATAGCTTTAGTTGGATCGCCTTATACTGCTCCAATTGCATCGCGCCATATCCAAGGCGGGCTACGTCTTGATGACCAAGTCTGAGTGAATCCCCCTCAGGCGTAATTGATCTTGCATCGTGGCCATTTGAGGACATTCCATTTACTGGCTGTCTGACAGCATCCTTTCCGGCGCTTTTTTCATAACTTTTATCTTGCTCTTCTGGTGTTACCATAATAAAAATCTTAAATGAGTAATTGAAATAACAGGTAAACTAAGTATGTTATTAATAGATTTATAACTATTTTAATTAAAATATTTTACTTAAAAGATATTATTTCATGGTAAGAATTGCTGGCCTTTATGGTGATCTTCAATAACCTTTAGCCTGCGGAAATTATATAATTCCAAATTGAAGTCAAAAGTTCTGAGAAGGACTTGTGCAGGTTATAAATGAAGAGACCGTTTCATAATTACTTATGAAACGGTCTCTTTAAGATGATTTTATTTGCTGTATGTAGCCTACAGGTGAATTACTTCTCCGTATGCATCGGCAGCAGCTTCCATAATCGCCTCACTCATTGTAGGGTGCGGGTGTACGGATTTGATAATTTCATGACCTGTAGTTTCTAACTTACGGGCAACAACGATCTCAGCGATCATCTCAGTCACGTTAAAACCGATCATGTGTGCACCTAACAGTTCTCCGTATTTTGCATCAAAGACCAGTTTAACAAAACCATCTTTCGCACCGGCAGCACTCGCTTTACCTGAAGCTGAGAATGGGAATTTTCCGATCTTTAACTCATAACCTGCAGCTCTGGCAGCTTTTTCTGTATACCCCACGGAAGCAATTTCCGGAGTACAGTAGGTACATCCCGGGATATTGTTGTAGTCCAGTGGCTCAGGGTTTTGGCCTGCGATTTTCTCTACACAGATAATTCCTTCAGCAGAGGCAACGTGGGCCAGGGCTTGTCCGCTAACGATATCGCCGATGGCATAATAACCTTTTACTGAGGTATTGTAAAACTCATCTACAACAACTTTTCCTTTTTCGGTTTTAATACCGGTTTCTTCCAAACCTATATTTTCGAGGTTAGCAACTACACCAGCGGCAGAAAGTACGATGTCACACTCAATTGTTTGCATACCGGCAGCAGTTTTCACCTGCACTTTACATCCGCTTCCTGAAGTGTCTACAGATTCCACACTTGAAGAGGTCATCACTTCGATGCCTACCTTTTTGAAACTGCGTAATAATTGTTTGGAGATATCTTCATCTTCTACAGGAACGATGTTATCCAGAAATTCCACCACGGTAACTTTTGTACCCATTGTAGCATAGAAATATGCAAATTCTACACCGATAGCGCCAGAGCCTACTACCAGCATAGACTTAGGCAGTTCCGGTAAAACCATTGCCTGTCTGTAACCGATGATTTTCTTGCCGTCCTGTTTTACACTTGGCAATTCTTTTGAACGGCCGCCTGTTGCTACAATAATATTTTTTGCTGTATGTTCCTGTGTAGAACCATCAGCGCCTTTAACCTCTACCTTGTTTCCTGGTTTAACTTTACCAGTACCCATGATCACGTCAATCTTATTTTTCTTCATTAAGAATTGAACGCCTTTACTCATTCCGTCGGCTACACCACGGCTGCGTTTGATCACTGCAGCAAAATCTACATCAGCTCCGGCAGTTGTAATACCATAATCAGCAGAGTGATTGATATAATCAAATACCTGTGCGCTTTTCAATAATGCCTTGGTTGGAATACAGCCCCAGTTCAGGCAGATTCCACCTAATGATTCACGCTCTACAATTGCAGTCTTTAAACCCAACTGTGACGCTCTGATTGCAGCAACGTATCCGCCGGGACCGCTGCCTATTATAATTACATCGTAGTTCATATCTTTTTAAATGGGAATTAACTAAGTAAAGCCCAAAATTAAAAAAAATGTTCGTTAAACCTGCGAATAAGATTGCTGTACTTCGCTTTTCTTTACAAGCAGGATGACCCTGCGCTGAGGCTAACAGTAGACTCGTTTTTATTCTTTTAAACAAATAACTGCTCAACTGCTGGTTAAGGTTGTGTTATTATTGTTAAATGTGGAAAAATAATGCGCCTACTTAATGATTTCTTAACATTGCGAACGGATGTTTTGATTTTTTATTATATATTTTTGCTGCCAATTAACTATTTGGGTGCGCATTGCACATTACTTATAATATTTACTTCAAAAAGTATGAAGAAAACTCTACTATTTAAATTAGTAGTCCTCATTTTCGCTTTTGCCGGGATAATCTTCTCCGCAAATGCGCAGGTTACTACATCTACCATGTCAGGAGTTATTAAAGAGACCAAAGGTGCTCTTCCTGGTGCAAGCGTACGCGCTACACACGTTCCAACCGGTACTGCATACACCACTACTACATCAGCAGATGGCCGTTTCACCATTACAAACATGCGTTCGGGTGGTCCTTATACAGTTGAAGTTACTTTCATCGGTTACCAGGCTTATAAATCTGAAGGCATTTTCCTTAAATTAGGAGATAGTTACGCATTTAATGCTACACTAAATGATGATGGAAATCAGTTGGAGGAAGTTGTTGTTGCTGGTAAAGCGGATAAAACATTTAACAGTAAACGTATTGGTGCCGCTACCAACATCAGTAAAGAACAGCTGGAAAAATTACCCTCAATTTCACGTTCAATCCAGGACTTTACACGTTTAACACCTCAGGCAAACGGTAATTCATTTGCAGGAACAAATAACAGGTTTAACAGTATCTCTATTGACGGTGCTGTAAACAATGACGTATTTGGTTTAGCCGCTAACGGTGCACCGGGTGGCCAGGCTGGTACACAGCCAATATCACTGGATGCGATCCAGGAGATCCAGGTGGTACTATCTCCATATGATGTATCTAACGGGAACTTTGCCGGTGGTGGCGTTAACGCTGTTACCCGTTCAGGAACAAACAGGGTTGAAGGATCTGCTTATTTCTTAACCAGAAATGAAAATCTGACAGGTAAGAAAGTTGGTGATGTCAATCAAAAAGCTGGTGATTTTACCAACTCAACTTACGGTTTCAGAATTGGTGCCCCAATCATAAAGAACAAATTGTTCATTTTTGTGAATGCTGAAAAGACCAAGAACACAGCACCAACCACATTCAATGCCGGTGATGCTGGTTCTGTTTTGACTGTTGCTGATGCAAACACTATTTTAAATACCCTGAGAACAAGATACGGTTATGAAGGTGGCTCGATCGATGCAATTGATGCTGAAACAAAAAGTGACAAGATTTTTGCACGTATTGACTGGAACATCAACTCTAAAAATCAGTTGACCATACGTCACAATTATATCAAGGCTTCTGATGATAACATTTCCAGAAGTGCAACTGCATTCCGTTTCGGTAATAATGCTTATAAGTTTAATAACGAGCAGAACAACTCAGTTCTCGAATTAAGAAGCCAGATCTCTGAAACATTATCAAATAACCTGATCATAGGTTATTCAAGAATCAGAGACAGCAGAGATGCAGTTGGACAGCTTTTTCCTCAAATCAGAATTAACGGCTTTTTAGGTGGCGCATCGGCTGTTGTAGGATCAGAGGCTAGCTCCACAGCTAACTCTCTGAACCAGGATGTTTTTGAATTTTCTGATAACTTCAAGATCTTCGCAGGTAAACATACTTTTACTGTAGGTACGCACAATGAATTTTTTAAATTCAAAAATGTGTTTTTAAATAACTATGCAGGAAGTTATGCATATAATAACCTTGCAGACTTTTTAGGAGGAACCGCTAAGCCGGTAACTGCAGCTGCTACGTATTCAGTTGTACCCGGTGATAATAAACCAGCAGCTGCCTTTGATGCTGCACAATTAGGATTCTATTTCCAGGATGAGATTGAAGCGTTCACAGGCTTCAAATTAACCGCTGGTTTAAGAGCTGATGTCCCAATGATTTTTGATACCCCACCGGCAAATCCGCTGGTACCTGTAGCTTTCCCGAATAACCGCACTGACCAAACTCCGCAAAGACGTATATTGGTTTCACCACGTGTAGGATTCAACTGGGACCTGACAGGTACAAGATCTATCCAGCTGCGCGGAGGTTTTGCTTTACTGACAAGCCGCGCACCTTTTGTATGGTTATCTAACGGATTTACCAACAATGGGGTAGTTACTGGTGCCGTAAATGCTACAAACAGCACAGGAACATTTATTCCTGATCCGGCCAATCAACAGGCTGCAGGTGGTAGCGTTACTACTTATGAGGTCAATCTGATCAACAAAAATCTTAAATTACCTCAAACCTGGAGAAGCAACATCGCATTGGATGTAAAACTTCCGGGCGGAGTATTGGGTACTTTAGAAGCTATTTACTCGAAAACAGTGAATAACATTATTTATAGCAACATCAACTTAAAACCGGCTACTGCAACAATCCCTGCAGCCTTAACTGGTGGTAATGATACACGTCCCCTGTTTAATTACAGCGGCAATAAAGTAAATTCAACATTTACGAATGCATTCTATTTAGACAATACCAGTAAAGGTAGTTCATATAACCTGACTGCAGAACTGAAAAAAGGGTTTGACTTTGGTTTATACAGTACGATTGCCTATACTTACGGGCAGTCACATGATGTGAATTCAGGTACCAGCAGTACTGCATCGTCGAATACCAACTTTGTACAAACTACTACAGGACCAAATGATGCTCCTTTAGCGATTTCTAACTTTGATGTACGTCACAGGATCGTAGGTAGCTTAAACTACTCGATCTATTATGGTAAACAAAAATCTTCCGGTACAACAATTTCATTGGTTTATGTAGGTAAATCTGGTACGCCATTTACTTATTTATATAATGGTGACCTGAACAATGATGGGGCTAACGGGAATGATCTTTTATATGTTCCGCGTAACCAGAGTGAGATCAGGCTTTCGCCTCTCGCAGCGTCAGGATCTCTTCCTGCTTTAACTGTAGATCAGCAATGGGCTGACTTAAATGCTTTCATTGAAAGTGATCCTTACCTGAAAAAACTGAGAGGACAGTATACTGAACGTAATGGTGCAAGAATGCCATGGGAACACCAGTTTGACTTAAGACTGATGCAGGATATCGGTACGATCTTTAAAGGTTCTAAAAACACACTTCAGATCTCATTTGATATCATTAACATTGGTAACCTGTTAAACAAAGACTGGGGCCATCTTTACTCTCTGGGTAATAATGCTTCTACTTTAGTGAATTACCTTACTGCTAATGGCGGATCTTACACTTTTAGAAAACCATCTACTCCTACGGCTTATTCGGTTGTTCCTTTTGCCTCAAGATGGCAGGGGCAACTTGGTATAAGATATCTCTTCAACTAAGTTAGCTTAATTGAATTTTAAAGGCCATCCTTAATCGGGTGGCCTTTTTTGTGTGCCTCTCTACCAGGTGTTTAAGCCTTCTTAACAGATTTGTTACATGCATCACTTTTTTGTCATATTAGGCTTAACAAGATTTCCCTAAATAAATTTTCTGTTTATTTGTAACCGAATGAACGTTCAATTAGAAGATAACTACGGAAAAAGAGAGGCCGTCTTAAAGAGTACACTCGCTCTGATTAAAGAGTATGGCTTCCATGGAACGCCTATGAGCATGATTGCAAAACATGCGGGAGTAGCGGCAGGAACGATATACCATTATTTCGATTCCAAAGAAACGCTGATTGTGGAATTGTATATCCACGTTAAAGACAGACTGGCAAAAGCTATTTTAGTTTATGATGACAAAAAACTGCCTTATAAAGACCGCTTTTTTAATCTGATGATCAATCAGTACAATTTTTACATTGAGAATCCCGATGCACTGGTCTTCCTGGAGCAATATGTCAATTCTCCGTTTGCAAAAAACTACCCTGAAAAAGAGAGCCAGCTATTTATAGATAAGGTACATACGTTTTTCAATTATGGCATAGAAAATGCTTACTTCAGGAATATTGACCCTCGTTTATTAGCACCTACAGTGAAAGGTACATTAGTCGCCGCAGCAAATTTCCAGTTATCTGAGCACATCGTGTTTTCCAAAGAAGACCTGATTGAAGTCATCAATATTGTCTGGGACGGAATCAAAAGGCAAAATTTACAGCACATTCAATACCCTTAATATATATGAAATCTTACAATCTACTAACAATGTTCTTCTGCATACCGCTTCTCCTGCCAGGGGCAATGTATGCACAGACAACCGTCAAAGAGCAGCCAACATTAAACAATGCAACACTTCAGGAATGTATTGATTATGCCCTTGGTAACAGGCCCGGTGTGAAACAGTCAGTAATCGATGAAGAAATTGGCGAAACGGAAATCAAATCAGCGTTATCGGGTTGGTTACCGCAGATCAACGGAACAGGAACAGCTAACCATAATTTTAAACAGCAAACGTCTGTATTAACAAACAATGGACAGCAATCCCTGATTACCGTAGGTGCCAAAAATACATCATCGTTTGTATTACAGGCAGATCAGCAAATTCTAAATGCCGGACTGATCCAGGCCTCCAGAACTGCAAAGTATTTCAGACAGCAGTACAAACAAAATACAGAGAATACGAAGATCAACACCATAGTTGACGTGAGTAAAGCTTTTTATGATGTTCTGACCAGTAAAGAGCAACTCAACATTATCGCTGAAAATATTGCGCGTTTAGAGAAACAGCTGAAGGACGCAAGTTCACAATACGAGGCCGGGCTGGTAGATAAGACAGATTTTCAAAGGGCGCAAATCAGTCTCAGTAACTCCAGGGCAGACAGAAAAAGAACTGAAGAACTGCTGAAATATAAATATGCTTACTTAAGAGAACTGATAGGATATAGTGCTGATAAGGACTTTGGCCTGTCCTATGAGACAAATGCAATGGAAAAGGAAATCGATGTGGACACAACGCAGATGATGACCTATCAGAACCGTGTAGAATATCGTTTGCTGCAAACCCAGCGTGAATTGCAAAGGATTAACACCAGTTATAACAAGCTGGCTTATTTGCCTACACTGTCTGGTTTCTATAATTACAGTTTCAACTATCAGAATGCTACGATCAACGGATTATATGATACCAATTACCCTGGTTCCATTGTGGGTTTAAAACTGACTGTTCCCATCTTTCTTGGTGGTAAACGTACGCAGGAAATCAGAAGATCGAAATTACAGGAAAGCAGGATAGACCTGGATCTGCAAAATTCGAAAAATCAGATCAATACGCAGTATGAGCAGGCGATGGCAACATATAAAGCCAACCGCAATGACTTGAATACCAACAGGTCTAATGTTGATCTTTCCAGACAGGTATACAATACCATGAAACTTCAGTATGATGAAGGTATCAAGACCTATCTGGACCTGATGACTGCAGAAACTGATCTTCGTACAGCGCAGATCAATTACTTAAATTCATTATACAATCTTCTTTCATCAAAACTCGACGTAAAACAAGCATTAGGTACTATAACAGTTAATCCATAACAGACATGAACACACATTACATAAAATTAAGCATTGCAATTCTTGGTTCTATCGCCTTGGCATCCTGCGGTGGCGGAGATAAATCTGCCCAGCAGCAGGGACCGCCTCCGGCTACTCCTGTAAGTACCTATACCGTAGCGGAACAGCCTGTAACAACTACCGACACCTATCCGGGTATTGTTGTCGCCTTAAACGAGGTTGAACTGCGCCCGCAGGTGGGAGGTTATATTACTGCGATCTATATTAAAGATGGTCAGAAAGTAACCAAAGGTCAGAAATTATATGAAATTGACCGTACAAAATATCTTGCAGCTTACAACTCTGCAAAAGCAGATGTAGCTGTAGCAAAGGCAAACCGCGATAAAGCAAAAAAAGATGCCGACCGTTATACAAAACTTGCTGCACAGGAAGCTGTGGCCAAGCAACGTGTGGATTACGCACTGACAGATCTGGCAAATGCCGAATCTCAGGTTGCAGCAGCACAAGCGAATCTTGCTTCTTCTGCAAACGATTATCAGCGTTCCGTTATTGTTTCACCTTTAACGGGAACCATTGGTATTTCACAGGTAAAACTTGGGGCTTTAGCTACTGCAGGAAATACGCTTTTAAACACCGTATCTACAAACGACCCGATTGCTGTTGATATCTCTGTTACACAGGCTGAAATCCCACGTTTTATAGCATTACAAAAAAGTACTTCTGCCGTTAAGGATTCACTGTTCAGCATCGAGATGCCGGATAAAAGTGTTTACAAACGCCGTGGAAGAATTGTTGCGATCGACCGTGCGGTTGATCCAACTACAGGTACGATCAAAGTGAGGATCAGTTATCCTAATGAAGGCGGCAACCTTGTTTCAGGAATGAACGTAAACCTGCGTGCCTTAAATAAAGAAATTGGTAACCAGGTAGTAATACCTTATAAAGCTGTAACTGAGCAGTTGGGCGAGTTCAACGTAATTGTCGTTGGTGATAGCAGCAAAGCTGTTCCAAGAGTAATCAAAGTTGGAAAACAGGTTGAACAGAACATCGTCATCAAAAGCGGACTGAAAGTAGGGGAAGTGATTGTAGTTGATGGTGTACAGAATGTTAGACCGGGAGCTGTGGTAAAAGCAGTATCTCCTGAAGAAGCAAATCAGACAGCCGGCGCAGCAGCACCAGCAAAAAAATAGTTATTAAAAGATTTTCAAGCATATGATATCAGAAGTATTTATAAGGCGCCCGGTCACGGCAATCGTCATCTCCATCTTAATCGTACTGATCGGGACTATTGTGATCACCACATTGCCGATCAGTCAGTACCCAAGTATTGCCCCGCCAACAGTTACAGTTACCGGTACCTATACAGGCGCGGATGCCCAGACTGTGGAGCAAACAGTAACCACACAGGTGGAAAGTCAGATCAACGGTACGCCGGGAATGAAGTACCTGCAATCCAACAGTACGTCTGACGGACGTTCGGCAATTACCGTTACATTTGATGTAGGGAGCAATGTCGATATTGCTGCGCTGGATGTTCAGAACAGGGTAGGTATTGCTGAGCCAGGTTTGCCTGAAGCGGTGAGGCGTTTGGGTATTACAACCAAAAAAGCGAACAATGACATCCTCATGGTAATCGATTTGTACTCTCCAAAAGGTACATACGACCAGAAGTTTATCTCCAACTATATCAATTTATATATCAAAGATGCGCTTTTACGTATCAAAGGTGTGGGTGATGTACAGGCCTTTGGTCAGCCCTTTAGTATGCGTGTATGGCTTGATGCCAGCAAAATGAGCAGACTGGGATTAACCCCGGCTGACGTTTCTGCTGCCATCAACGAACAAAACACACGTATTCCCGGTGGTAGTATAGGCGGAAGGCCTCAGAGCAGTGCACAGACATTCGAGTTCTCCGTGGTAATGGACGGTGACTTAAACACTGAAGAGCAATTTAGAAATATCGTGATTAAAACCGGTACAGATGGTTCACCTGTTTATCTGAAAGATGTAGCAAGGGTAGAGCTGGGTGAATTTGCTTATCCGACTACCTCTAAGGTAAACGGTAAAGTAGCTTCCCTGCTGGCAATTAACCAAACTCCTGGTGGTAACGCTGTGGAAACGGCCGATGGTATCGAAAAGACAATGGCCGAGCTTAAAAAGAACTTCCCAAAAGATCTGGACTTTGTAGTAGGTTACGAGACTGTATCCATTGTTAAGGTATCCATCAGTGAGGTGGTACATACTTTAGTAGAAGCACTGATCCTGGTAACGATTGTGGTATTCTTCTTCCTGCAAAGCTGGAGGGCTACCCTGATTCCTGTACTGGCCATTCCTGTATCCATCATTGGTACTTTTATTTTCTTTACCCTGCTGGGCTTCTCCATCAACGTACTGACGATGTTTGGTTTTGTACTAGCGATTGGTATCGTGGTGGATGATGCGATTGTTGTGGTTGAGGCCGTCCAGCATTATATGGACCATGAAGGGCTTTCTGCACCTGATGCAACACGTAAGGCAATGGCAGATATTACCGCTCCGGTAATTGCGATTGCATTGATCCTGGCTGCGGTGTTTGTCCCGGTAGGCTTTATCCCCGGATTGGTTGGACTGCTTTATCAGCAATTTGCGATCACAATTGCGGTTTCGGTATTGTTATCTGCCTTTATCGCACTATCGCTTACTCCTGCACTATGTTCATTGCTGTTAAAGCCGATGCACCTTTCTGAGGAAAGCAGAGGACTGAACAAATTCTTCTTTAAATTTAATACCTGGTTTGCTAAGGTTACCAATAAATATTCCAACGGCGTAAAATGGGCGCTTAAAAAAGCACCATTGGTGATGATTATCCTGGCGTGTATCTATGTAGGTACCGTGGGGCTTTTCATTAAGAAACCTTCAGGATTTATTCCAACGGAAGATGCGGGTATCTTCATCATGGGGGTTACACTTCCTGAGGGTTCATCATCAGCCAGAACTGACCATTTCATGGACAGGATTACTGACAGTATCCAGAAGAAACACCCTGAAGTACAGAATATCTCGGCGATCAATGGTATCAACATTCTGAACAGGTCGTTCAAATCGAATGCCGGTACGTTCTTCGTTCAGCTAAAAAACTGGGATGAGCGTGATAATGATATCCAAAGTGTATTAACAGACGTTTCAAGAATGTTTGCAGGTGATAAAGAAGGTAGTTTAATTGCGGTAACACCGCCTCCAATACCAGGTTTAGGTATCAGCGGTGGTTTTACCCTGCAAATTCAGGAACAGCAGACCGGTGATATCAAGAAGTTTGAAGCCGTAGTAGGCAAGTTCCTTGCAGCTGCGAAGCAGCGTCCTGAGATTGGAATGGCGTATACGCTGTTTAACGCCAGAACACCAAACTACAAGTTTCATGTAGACCGTGATAAGGCAAAGAAAATGGGTGTTTCAATTGGTGATGTATACAGTACGATCTCAGCTTATCTGGGTAGTAGCTATGTCAACGACTTTACCAAGTACGGCCGTAGTTTCAGGGTAGTCACACAGGCGGACACAAATTTCAGAAGCAGTATCCAGGACATGGATAAATTGTATGTGAAGAACAACAAGGGTACTCCGGTTCCGATCAATACACTTGTTACTTCTACAATTGCAGAAAATGCCGCGATTATCAATCACTATAACCTGTTCCGATCAATAGAGGTCAGCGGATCTGCAAAACCCGGAAGAAGTTCTGGTGATGCATTGCAGGCCTTGCGCGAAGTAGCGGCACAAACACTTCCACCAGGATATATCTTTAATTTCTCCGGACTAAGTTTGGAAGAAACTGAAGCTGGTAACAGTACAACGCTGATCTTCGGACTGATCGTTGTCTTTGTATTCCTGCTGCTTGCAGCATTGTACGAAAGCTGGTCGGTACCGTTCTCGATCCTGTTGGCAGTACCGCTTGGTTTATTCGGTGCAATCCTTGCGCTGATCTTCCTTCCGAAGCTGGATAACAATATCTATGCACAGGTTGGTTTGATTACCCTGATTGGTCTTTCCGCGAAAAACGCGATTCTGATTGTAGAGTTTGCGAAAGAGCGTGTTGACTGGGGGATGGAACTGATTGCTGCAACTATTGAGGCTGTTAAGCTGAGGTTGCGCCCGATCGTGATGACTTCACTCGCGTTTATCCTGGGGGTTATTCCACTGATCATCTCTACAGGCGCAGGTGCGGTATCACGTCAGACAATTGGCTGGACAGTGGCTGCAGGTATGCTTTCGGCAACAATCTTAGCATTGTTCATTGTTCCGGTACTGTTTGTACTGATTACCAAACTGGCTTACGGTAAGAAAAAACTTGCAGAACTGCAGGCGAATTACAAACCTGAAGACCACGAGGATACCTTACACGCAGATTAGTCATTCAAAAAGGACGATTTGCTTCGTCTGTAAAGAAACAGCCGCATCATATGTTTATATGTTGCGGCTGTTTTGTTTATTTAAAAATATTTAACCACGTAATGGCATAACTGTAATAAGTTGGGGCTAAGATAGCGAATCAGAATGAAGAAAAGTTAGTTGCAGATAGTAATCCTTTTGCGTTAGCGGTGATTGCGGCGAAAGCGGCGCTGATGCTGGGAAATGCAGATGATGATGGAGAACGTGATCTGCGACTTCTATAAAAGAAAATTGCTGAGGTTATTCATCTCGAAAAAAATCCCAAAAGAAAAAATCGAAGCGCTGCTTTACTTTCTTCGCTTTTATATATTTATTTGAAAATAATGATTATAATACTAAATTTGATAATGAAGTAAAATTATTAACTTTTGGTAATAATGTTAGTATGAAAATAGAAGAACAATTAATAGAAATCTGGAAAAGAGATGCAACAGAGCAAGATTTGCAAGAAGGTTTAGAAAAAGGTTTGCAGCAGGGTTTGGAAAAAGGCCAGGAAACTGGTCTGAGAAAAGCCAAGGAAAAAGAAGTACTTAATTTGATC
This sequence comes from Pedobacter hartonius, assembly GCF_900107535.1. GTDB lineage: Bacteria > Bacteroidota > Bacteroidia > Sphingobacteriales > Sphingobacteriaceae > Pedobacter > Pedobacter hartonius. The sequence continues at coordinate 42,812 of NZ_FNRA01000004.1, forward strand.
GCAAAACTGGGGTTCTCAACTGAACAGGCTGCGGATTTTGCTGAGACACCTGTTTCGTACGTAGAGGAATTACTACTTGCCCGGCATGATAAGCTGAACTAAGAAATGGCTTTCGGGCTCCGGTATTCAAAAATATATTGTTTGTGTATTGCTTTATATTGCTGCGTTGTTGGAACGTCGTTGGATTATCCCTGATAGGGCGTTGAAAGGTTTTTTTTGCTTCCAACACCCTGTCAAGTACCTATAAAAGTAGGTTCAGCACAAAACAATACACGGGCAATACCCGGAGCGTACTATTCGTAGTTGAAGTTTCCTTTTTCGCTAATGATGGTAACTTGTTTTTTGCCGGCAGATTCAACTCTTCCGATGATCTGCGCATCGATATTGAAGCTTTTGGAGATGGCAATGATATCTCCGGCAATCTCCTGAGGCACATAAAGCTCCATTCTGTGGCCCATATTAAATACCTTATACATTTCCTCCCATTCCGTTCCTGATTGTTCCTGTATCAGCTCAAAAAGCGGTGGAACAGGGAACAGATTATCTTTAATCACATGAATGTCGTTGTTGATGAAGTGAAGCACCTTAGTTTGTGCGCCGCCACTGCAATGAACCAGCCCATGGATCTGTTTTCTGTGTTTCTCCAGTACTTCTTTGATGACCGGAGCATAAGTACGGGTAGGGGATAATACCAGTTTTCCGATCGTGATCTCTGTGTTTTCATCAATCCTGATTTTATCGGTCAGTTTCTTACCGCCGGAGAAAACCAGACTAAAAGGTACAGCGGGATCGAAACTTTCAGGATAGCTGTTTGCTACAGATTTATCAAATACATCATGGCGTGCAGAGGTGAGTCCGTTGGAACCCATTCCGCCATTGTATTCCTGTTCATAAGTTGCCTGACCTGATGAAGAAAGGCCAACAATGACATCTCCCGGCTGAATATGGTGGTTACTGATAATATCTTCACGTTTGATCCGGCAGGTAACGGTAGAGTCTACGATAATCGTACGCACAAGATCGCCTACATCGGCAGTCTCGCCGCCAGTGGAATATATTGATATCCCCATCTCACGCAGTTCTGCGAGGATTTCTTCAGTTCCGTTGATCACGGCGGCAATTACTTCCCCGGTGATCAGGTTCTTATTCCTGCCAATCGTAGAGGATAAAAGGATATGGTCAGTTGCACCTACACAGATCAGGTCATCCAGGTTCATGATGATGGCGTCCTGCGCAATCCCTTTCCAGACAGAAATGTCGCCGGTTTCTTTCCAGTATACATAAGCCAGAGAGGATTTGGTGCCTGCACCATCAGCATGCATAATATTACAAAAAGCATCATCATTGCCCAGGATATCAGGGATTATCTTACAAAATGCCTGTGGGAAAATACCTTTATCTATGTTTTTGATGGCTTGGTGCACATCTTCTTTCGAGGCAGAAACGCCACGCTGGTTGTACCGGTTATCACTCATATTGCTGCAAAGATAGGGAAACGCATGAATGTAGACGATTCAGGCGTAAAAAAAATAACCTCTGCTTTTTAAGGGCAGAGGTTACAATTCATTAGATCAGCATATTCTATTTTAAAAATAATAATTCTCTGAATTTAGGCAACGGCCAAACACTGTCGTCAACCATTTGTTCCAGTTTATCAGCATGGTAACGAATCGTATCGAAATGAGATTTCACATGCAGATCGTAAGCGATCGCTTTTTCTCTGTGATCTTCAACGCCGTTAGCAGTTTTACGCTCTTCAAGCATGGCATCAATGCTGTTTTTAACAACAGCAAGATGTTCAGATAACTTGTTGATGATAGAAAGAGGAGTTTCCAATGCTTCTTTACCCAAGCCAACTTCTTTCAGGCTTTTTGCGTTTAGCAACAGTTCATTCTGGTAAGCGATAGCTGCAGGAATGATCATTGTGTTTGCTACTTCACCCATTACCCTGGCTTCGATCTGAAGTTTTTTGTAATAGCTTTCTAAAAGGATCTCATGACGGGCATGTAGTTCACGTTTGCTGAAGACGTTGTTTTTCTCAAATAATTCAGTTGATTTATCAGAGATATAGGCATCTAAGGCTACGGGAGTAGTTTTGATGTTGGCCAAACCACGTTTAGCAGCTTCATCTTCCCATTCCTGGCTGTAACCATTTCCTTCAAAACGGATATCTTTAGATTCTTTAATATATTTTTTGATCACAGTTAGCAGAGCGATATCTTTTTTCTCTCCTTTTTTGATCAGTTTATCTACATCAATTTTGAATTTGATCAGCTGATCTGCCATGATTGTGTTCAGCACAGTCATAGGAGCTGAAGAGTTTGCAGATGAACCTACCGCACGCAATTCAAATTTGTTACCTGTAAAGGCAAACGGTGAAGTACGGTTACGGTCAGTATTGTCTAACAGGATTTGCGGGATTTTAGGGATACCTAACCACAAAGCGTTGTCTTCTTTGATCTTTTTGCTGATGCGTGAGTGCTCGATTTCATCTAACACTTCGTTTAACTGCTGACCTAAGAAAATAGAGATGATCGCCGGCGGCGCTTCGTTTGCACCTAAACGGTGATCATTACTTACCGAAGCAATACTTGCTCTTAAAAGATCTGCATGCTCATGGACAGCTTTAATGGTGTTCACAAAGAAAGCAAGGAACATCAGGTTGTTTTTTGGTGTTTTTCCCGGAGCCAGTAAGTTTTTACCGGTATCAGTGATCAGCGACCAGTTGTTGTGTTTACCTGAACCATTGATGCCTGCATATGGTTTCTCGTGTAATAACACTTTGAAATTATGTCTGCGGGCAACTTTTTCCATCACATCCATTAACAACTGATTGTGGTCAATTGCAAGATTGATTTCTTCATATATAGGAGCGCATTCAAATTGTAATGGCGCAACTTCGTTATGACGGGTTTTCAGGGGAATACCTAATTTCAGTGATTCATTTTCAAAATCAACCATGAAAGTGAAAACACGTTCAGGGATAGAACCGAAATAATGGTCATCCAGTTGTTGTCCTTTGGCAGACATATGACCGAATAAAGTACGGCCTGTTAATGCCAGGTCAGGACGGGCGTTGAATAAGGCAAGGTCTACCAGGAAATATTCCTGCTCAATACCTAAAGAAGCAGTTACCTTGCTGATGCCTTTATCAAAATACTGACATACATCAACAGCTGCTTTATCCAAAGCATTTAATGCCTTCAATAAAGGCGCTTTATAATCCAGGGCTTCGCCTGTATAAGCTACAAATACTGTAGGGATACATAATGTTTTTCCAGCTTTGCTTTCCATAATAAATGCGGGTGAGGAGGGATCCCATGCAGTATAACCTCTTGCTTCAAATGTATTCCTGATACCACCGTTCGGGAAACTTGAAGCATCCGGCTCTTGTTGTACTAATGCACTGCCAGCAAATTTCTCAATTGCACCTTCACTGCTTGGCTCAAAAAATGAATCATGTTTCTCTGCTGTTGAACCTGTCAACGGCTGAAACCAGTGAGTATAATGTGTTGCACCTTTAGACATCGCCCAATGTTTCATTGCGGTAGCAATCTGGTTTGCATCATCCTGATTGATTAATTCCCCTTGTTCGATAGCAGAGATTAATTTCTCATAAACGTCTTTCGACAAGAAATCTTTCATTTTCTTTTTATCGAACACATTAGAGCCGAAAAACTCAGAAATCTTAACCGAGGGGGCTACAACTTCTGGGGAAACTCTATTTTGTGCTTCTTTTAATGCATTTGTTCTTAAGCTTTTCATTAGTTTCTTTAAAATTTGACCAAAAATAGAATTTTAATAATTAAATAATCAACAATTTCATGTAAAAAATTCAAATATCTACAACTTTGGTGGGGAATCTTTGTTTCATAACTTATCCCCTAGTCAGATTTCAGAATTTACATCCCTTCTGATACACCGTTAACAGTAGTATCAGGGCGGAAATCTCCTTCTATTTAATCTTTTTTCGTTATGGAATCCAATAACTTATTACATCATGTGATTGAACTTAATTCTAAACATGATCATTAATATTTCAACAGATCTTTACAAAACCAGCTGGACTGAGCTGGTTTTTAAAAACAGGAACAAAGCCTATGGCGCGTACAAACTGCGTGCAGAGTCGTCATCAATTACCGTCAGGTCAATTTAATAGTGGCCCCGGCGTTTATCCTGCTGGCCGGCCCCGGTATTTACAGGAAACTTTATCCTGAACCTGTCGTAACTGAAGTTGCCATACGTACTTTTGATGAACCGCCTGTCCTTCCGCCCGTAACACGCAAACCTCCTGCAGAAAAGACAGACCTGCCGAAAGCCGATCCTGCACAGGAAAAACTTAAAACGGTGAAATTACCCTCCCGTATAACCACAGTGGAACGGCCGGAAATTGAAGAGGCGCCACCTGCTGTTAAAGACCTGGAAGATGCGGTGGTCGGCCAGCTGAGCCAGGCCGGTGCTGCTACCCATGAATCCGCTGCACCTGCTGCGGTAAACCGGTACAGGAAATGCCTGGGTTCCGGCTGAGGACAATTCGTTATATGATTCATCAGTTCTGGAAAAGTACCCTGAATTTGAAGGGGGAATGGCGGCATGGGCAAAGTTTATCCAGAATTTAAGGTATCCGGATGCTGCCCAGGAGGTGGGGTGCAGGGAAAGGTATTCCTGAGTTTCGTAGTGGAGAAGGACGGATCGGTATCGGGCGTCTCCGTCATCAGGGGGATCGGCTCCGGATGTGATGAAGAGGCGATGCGCGTCATTAGGAAATCGCCAAGATGGAAACCTGGCATGCAGCATCACAATCCTGTGCGGGTACGTTATACAATGCCGCTGTCTTTTATGTTCGGCCAGTAAATAGATTTGAATAATATGCTTACGATCGGGGCCGGTGCAATTGCCGGCTCTTTTTTTATCTTTGCAGTATGTTAAAGAGAATCCATCATGTTGCCATTATTTGCTCAGATTATGAACGGAGCAAAGATTTCTATGTGAATATATTAGGCCTGACGGTTGTGCAGGAAGTTTACAGGGCAGAAAGAAAGTCTTATAAGCTGGATCTTTCCGTTGGAGGGCTGTACCAGATTGAACTTTTCTCTTTTGAGAACCCACCTGTAAGGCCTTCAAGACCGGAATCCCGCGGACTGCGTCATCTGGCTTTTGAAGTAGACGATGTTGCTGCCGTAGCCGCTACGCTGAACTCCAGAGGAGTAAAAACTGAAGCAATCAGAATTGATGAGTACACGGGAAAACAGTTCACTTTTTTTAGTGATCCTGATGGTTTGCCGCTTGAACTTTACCAGTCCTGATATGGGAAGCATTTTCAAATTTAAACAGTTTGAGATCAACCAGGACGGCTGTGCAATGAAAATAAATACCGATGGCGTCCTCTTGGGCGCCATTGCTGTTCATGAGCACCCGCATCACCTGCTGGATATTGGTACCGGAACGGGTGTCATTGCAATGATGCTTGCGCAGCGCTTTATTCATGCCAGGACAGATGCCGTAGAAATAGATGCATCTGCAGCCGCGGCGGCGGATAAAAACTTTCAGCATTCTCCTTTTGCGGACAGGATGCAAGTATATTCGGTTTCGTTTGAAAAATTTACTACTGAGGTAAAATATGATCTTATCGTTTCCAATCCCCCATATTTTATCAATGACCTCAGGAACGTGGAGAAGCGTAAAGAAATCGCCCGGCATACGCATGAGGATTTTTTCGATCTGCTGCTGCGAAAGGCAGCGGCAATGTTGAGTGTCACAGGTGCACTCTGGATGATCCTGCCGGTGAAACAGGCCGAAAAGTTGGCAGTAAATGCGGTGTTATACAAACTCTATCCTTCCCGCATTGTCCATATTCATTCAGATGACACTAAATCTGCCTTCCGGCAGATCATTTGCATGGACTTTAACCGGCATCAGCAATTGCAGGAAGAGCATGTTTATATATACAAAGCGAAAGACCAATACACAGACCAGTATAAACAATTGCTGAAGGATTTCTTCCTTGCATTTTAGTTTTAAAAAGACCGTTATGAAGAAAATAGGATTAATATCAGATACACATGGTTATCTGGACGATGCAGTGTTCAAACACTTTGAATCCTGCGATGAAATCTGGCATGCCGGTGATTTCGGGCCTGATGTAGCAGACAAGCTTGCAGCATTTAAACCGCTGAAAGGTGTTTATGGAAATATAGACGATAAACTCATCAGGGCCGAATTTCCGGAGCATTTACGTTTTAACTGTGAAGAGGTGGATGTCTGGATGACGCATATCGGCGGATATCCGGGTAAATATGCCCCTAACATCAGGGCAGAAATTTACAATAAGCCACCAAAACTTTTTATTACCGGTCATTCACATATTTTGAAAGTGATGTTTGATCCGAAAATCCAATGCCTGCACATAAATCCCGGAGCAGCAGGCAAATCGGGGTGGCATAAAGTCAAAACTTTAATTCGTTTTTGTATTTCAGATGAAAAAATACATACATTAGAGGCCATAGAGTTAGGTAATAGATAACGTATTAAATACACTAAGTAAATTATGGCGGGGATAAAAACATTAGGACAATTCATCATCGAGAAACAAGCAGATTTCTCTTATGCAAAGGGCGAGCTTTCCAGGTTATTGCGGGATATTGGCATCGCGGCCAAGATCGTAAACAGGGAAGTGAACAAAGCCGGTCTGGTAGACATTCTCGGAGAGGCAGGTACGATCAACATCCAGGGAGAAGGACAGAAAAAACTGGATATCTTTGCAAATACGCAATTTATCTCTGCACTAACCAGTGGGGGAGAGTGTTGTATCGTGGCGACTGAAGAAGAAGATGAATTTGTACCTATAAATTCTCCGGTATCAAAAAATGCGAAATACATTGTTTGTATAGACCCGCTGGATGGCTCCTCCAATATTGATGTGAATGTTGCCGTAGGTACTATCTTTTCTATCTACCGCAGAAAATCTACTGAAGGAATGGCGACACTGGCCGATGTGCTGCAAAAAGGCACAGAGCAGGTAGCTGCGGGATATGTGATCTACGGATCATCTACCATGATGGTTTATACTACTGGTAAAGGGGTGAACGGTTTTACACTTGATCCCTCTATCGGTGAATTCTGCCTGTCACACCCGGACATGAAAATGCCGGAAGACGGCAGTATATATTCCATTAATGAAGGGAACTATGTGCATTTTCCGAAAGGTGTAAAAAAATATATCAAGTATGCCCAGGTGCATGATGCTTCAACAAACAGGCCTTATACATCGAGATATATCGGCTCTATGGTGGCTGATATTCACCGCAACCTGATCCTTGGCGGTATCTATATCTATCCCACTACTGCGAGTTCACCAAACGGGAAACTGAGGTTGTTGTATGAATGTAACCCGATGGCTTTTATTGTGGAACAGGCTGGTGGTTTCGCTTCAGATGGCTTTAAGAGGATCCTGGAAATAGAACCTGTTGAGTTGCACCAGAGGGCCTCTATTTTTATCGGTTCAAAGAAAATGGTAAGGATGGCCGAACAAATGATGACAGAATTTGCGGTTGAAGCAGGCGAGATTAACCTGTAACCGTGATCATATTATAATAAAGTACTCCTGTTTCTTTCAGCCTCGAATTCAAAATCGATTTCGAGGCTGCTTTTTTGTTTGCCGGCCGCTACTGCAAGTACATCGCAGCGTTCGTTTTCGGGATGGCTGTTATGGCCTTTGATCCATACAAACTTCACATCATGGAGTTTATATACCGCAAGGAAACGCATCCACAGATCTTTATTCTTTTTACCCTGAAATCCTTTTTTTACCCATCCAAACACCCATTTTTTCTCTACAGAATCTACTACATATTTTGAATCTGAATAGATGGTAACCTGCTCTCCTGGTTTTTTGATACTGCTGAGCCCTACAATTACGGCCAGTAATTCCATCCTGTTATTGGTGGTCATGCGGAACCCGCCACTCAGTTCTTTGTAATGGCTGCCCGATCGGAGAATTACTCCGTAACCACCAGGACCTGGATTGCCGCTTGCTGAGCCGTCGGTATAAATTTCAATCATTTTTATGTCCGTGATGTGGTCCCTTTATTTTAAATTTGTCTTTAAACAAAAAAAGCAGCCGTTTCAGGCTGCTTTCAAAACTTGGGTGGAATATGGGGCTCGAACCCACGACCCTCGGTACCACAAACCGATGCTCTAACCAACTGAGCTAAAACCACCATGTTTTTCAGTTTGACAAAAGTACAATTTTAATATGTCTATACAAATCTTTTTGAAGAAGAATTTGATTTTTTTTTTAAACAATTCATAAACAGGTTCTTGCATTTAAATAAATTTTTAAAAAAAATATTGTTTGAGGTCTGCCGCGGCAAAATACGGGCATAAGTCTGCATATATGTATTTAAACGCATGTTTTGCCTGCACAACATTTCATCTTGATTTAACATTTAAATGTTAAATATTTACTATTAACCTAAAAAAGAATGTTCAAACTTTCGTTTTATTCGAAAAGAATATTACATTTGGGCTTACCCTTTCAAGGGTATGTTTTTCATAGGTAGATGTAGGGCCGAAAATTTATTTTCGGCCCTTTTTTGTTTATGTACGTTATGTATCTTTATCCATCCTATGAATAAGAAGAAAATCATTGTATCAATCACCGGTGCCAGCGGTTCAGTCTATGCTAAACTATTAATGGATAATTTGCTGCAGCTGTCTTCACAAATTGAGAAGGTAGGTGTGGTCATGTCGGACAATGCCAAAGAAGTATGGCGTTTTGAACTGGGCAATAGTGATTATGATCACTATCCTTTCGATTTCTATCAGAAAATGGATTTCAATGCACCCTTCGCTTCCGGCTCCGCTAAATTTGACACCATGATTATTATTCCCTGCTCCATGGGAACGCTGGGAAGGATTGCACATGGCATATCAAATGACCTGATCTCAAGGGCTGCTGACGTGATCTTAAAGGAGCGCCGGAAACTGATCGCCGTAGTACGGGATACACCTTTCAGTCTGATCCATATCAACAATATGAAAACGGTGACTGAAGCAGGCGGGATCATTTGTCCTGCAAATCCTTCGTTTTATAGTATTCCCAAAACTATTGAAGACGTGGCGCAGACCGTGGTGAGCAGGGTGATCGATCTGGCGGGGCTTGAACAGGACAGTTACCGCTGGAATGATAATAATTCATAGAATTTGACAATCCGCTAATCGTTGCTATACTGTAAGCTCATCTAAATGGTTATCTTTGCATTTTGGATGGCTCCTCTGATGCGGTCAATAAATGGCACTGACGGGATCCGCAGCAATTGAATAATAATGAAGAAAGTAGCATTTTATACATTAGGTTGTAAGTTAAACTTTTCAGAGACTTCAACCATTGGCCGTCTTTTTACTGACGCAGGTTATGCCGTGGTAGATTTTACCGACGCTGCCGATGTATATGTGATCAATACCTGTTCTGTTACGGAACATGCGGATAAAAAATGCCGTAAGGTGGTAAAAGAGGCACTTAAATATGCTCCAAATGCGTATATTACTATTGTAGGTTGTTATGCACAGCTGAAACCGGCGGAAATCGCTGAGATTGAAGGTGTGGATATGGTGCTGGGTGCAGCAGAAAAATTCCGTATCGTGGAATATATTTCAGACCTGACCAAGTTGCCGAAAGCTGTTGTTCATCAGCAAAATATAGAAAAAGTTAACCATAATTTTATAGCGGCCTATTCCATAGGTGACCGTACCCGGACCTTTCTAAAAGTTCAGGACGGCTGTGATTACCCCTGTACCTATTGTACAATACCTCTGGCCAGAGGTAGCAGCAGAAGCGATACCATAGAAAACGTGCTGAACAGGGCACAACAGATTGCCGAAAGCGGAGTGAAAGAAATTGTACTGACAGGAGTGAACCTGGGCGATTTTGGTATCCGTAACGGGCAGCGTGAGGATAAGTTCTTTGATCTAGTGAAGGCACTTGACGAGGTAGAGGGAATCGAAAGAATCCGTATCTCATCGATCGAACCTAACCTGTTAAGCAATGAGATCATCAGCTTTGTAGCAGGCTCAAAGAGATTTGTACCCCATTTTCATATTCCCCTGCAATCAGGTTCTGACAAGATCCTGGGGCTGATGAAAAGACGTTACCGCAGGGAACTGTATACTGAACGGGTGGCTACGATCAAAGCGCTGATCCCTGACTGCTGTATCGGCGTGGACGTAATTGTGGGTTTTCCGGGTGAAACCCATGAAGATTTCCTGGATACCTACCAGTTTTTAAATGAACTGGATATCTCTTATCTCCATGTGTTTACTTATTCCGAGCGCGAGCAGACTGAAGCAGCAGATATGGCTGGTGTGGTTGCAGGAAGCGCACGTGCAGACAGAAGTAAAATGCTGCATATCCTTTCAGATAAGAAACGAAGGGCCTTTTATCAGTCGCAGATGGGCTCCATAGCCGAAGTTTTGTTTGAAGACGATCAGAAAAACGGATTTATGCACGGCTTTACCAAAAACTATGTGAAGGTCAAAGCGAAATACGATCCTGTAATGGTCAACGAAATTAAAACAGTCAGGCTGATTGAGATGACCCCGGAGGGCGAAGTGGAAGTTATGGAAACTGAAGAAGTTTTGGCACATTAATCCTATATTCGCGTAAAAAAAATACGCAAATGTTCCCTACGGTTTCCCATTTTATTGAATATGCTTTCGGGGTACAGATCCCTCTCCCCCTGAATACTTTTGGCTTGCTTGTGGCACTGGCTTTCGTTGCCGGTTACTGGGCATTTACAGAGGAGTTAAGACGCAAAGAGATTTTAGGCCTGTTACATCCGATCAAAAGAACCGTATCAGTTGGCAAACCGGCCAGTACTAACGAGATCTTATTTAATGGTGTATTCGGCTTTCTGATTGGCTATAAGCTGGTCTATGCTTTTTTTAATTACCGCTTATTTGTCAGCGATTCGCAGGGAGTACTGCTTTCTTCCAAAGGAAATCTGCTTGGCGGGCTGCTCTTTGCAGCCATCTTTGCCTATTGGGATTACAAGGAAAAAAGCAAGTTTAAGCTCAGCCAGCCCAAACAGGTTGAAGTAACCGAACATCCCTATGAGCTTACCGGCCATATGATCGTATGGGCTGCAGTGTGGGGCCTTCTCGGCGCAAAAATCTTTGATAACCTGGAACACTGGGACAGTTTTGTAAAAGATCCTATAGGAAGTTTACTGTCTTTCAGCGGACTTACCTTTTACGGCGGCCTGATCTGCGGTGGAGCGGCAGTATTGTACATTGCAAAGAAAAATGGCATCAAGCCACTGCATATGCTGGATGTTGGCGGGCCGGGTATGATGCTTGCTTACAGTGTAGGCCGTATCGGCTGCCATTTGTCAGGCGATGGGGACTGGGGGATTGTAAACCTGCATCCTAAGCCATTTGGCTGGTTGCCCGACTGGCTATGGGCTTATACTTACCCTAACAACGTAGCAATGGAAGGGATACCTATCCCGGACTGTACAGGCCGTTTTTGTTCGGTACTTCCCTTGCCTGTATATCCAACCCCAATTTATGAGGTTATCGTCTGTTTCATCCTGTTCCTTATCCTGTGGCGTATCCGCAAACAGATTAAACTTCCGGGAATGATGTTTGGCATTTACCTGATGATGAATGGCCTGGAACGCTTTTTCGTTGAGCTGATCCGCGTGAACACCAGGTACCATGTAGCGGGGCTGGCTTTCACCCAGGCAGAACTGATCTCTTCGATATTATTTATTTGTGGCCTGCTCCTTGTTGTGTTTTCTATCAAAAACAAAGAGAAACACGCGAACTACTAAATTTTAAGATTTGAATTACGAATTACTGAGTACACAAGTGATCGCCATTGCGCGACTGGCAGGCAATTTCATCAGAAAGGAATCAATGAATTTCAATGCCAATGCTATCGAACTGAAAGGATTGAACGACCTGGTTTCCTACGTGGATAAAACTGCTGAAGAACAACTGGTAGATAACCTTTCAAAATTGATACCCGGTGCTGGTTTTACCACAGAAGAAGATACCGTCAATACCACCGGGAAAACCTATAACTGGATCATTGACCCGCTGGATGGGACCACTAATTTTATTCATGGCGTACCCACCTATTCAATCAGCATTGCATTATATGAAGAAGATAAGCCCGTTTTGGGTTTGGTATATGAGATCAACAGGGCGGAAATGTTCTACAGCTATAAAGATGCACCTGCCTTTCTGAACAATGAGGAGATCAGGGTATCGCAACGGAGCAGTCTTTCTGAGAGTTTGCTGGCAACGGGCTTTCCCTATTACCAGTTTGACAAACAGCCGCAGTTTATGCAGCTGCTGACAGAACTCATGCAGAAAACACATGGTTTAAGGAGAATTGGCTCAGCGGCAGTTGACTTGGCTTATGTAGCCTGCGGCAGATTTGATGCTTTTTTTGAATATAACCTGAATGCTTACGATGTAGCTGGTGGCGCTTACCTGGTGCAGCAGGCAGGAGGCAGGATCATGAATTTTAGCGGGGGCGATGAATTTATCAATCAGCGGGAGATCCTGGCTACCAACGGGCTGCTTAACGAAGAGATGCTTGAAGCATTGCAGCGAAATTTTAACAGCTAATTATTGTATAAACGAAGAAGCCGTTTCACAGTCAATGTGAAACAGCTTCTTTTGTTAATTCTTCTTTACAGTGCGTTGGAAACAACTTCCTTCACTTCAGGAACCATACGCTGCAATAAATTCTGTATACCAGATTTTAAGGTGATGGTTGATGAAGGACATCCGCTGCATGAACCGCGAAGTTCAACAGTTACTACACCTTCTTCAAAAGATTTATAACTGATTGCGCCACCGTCCTGTTCAACAGCAGGGCGAACGTAATCATGCAAAATCTGCTGGATCTTCACTTCCAGGTCAGATCCTTCAAAATCAGGGGTTTCTTCAGCGGTAGCTTCTTTAATTTTATATTCTGATTCAACAGCACCTTTAACAAACTCTTTCAGTATCGGTTCAATATCTGCCCATTCAGCATCTTCTGTTTTTGTAACGGTAACGAAGTTACTCGCAAAAAATACCCCGCTTACAAAATTAAACTTGAATAATTCTTTCGCAAATGGAGAGTGTTCTGCACTTTCCCTGGTGGCGAAATCTTCACTGCCATTGATCAGAAGTTTATTTACCATAAACTTCATAGTGGCAGGATTCGGGGTTTGTTCTGTATATACGTTAATAGTCATGGTCTCTTTTTCTTACAAAAATAAATAATTCGTAATTCAAATGCAGATATCGATGTCTGTTTTAGGTCATTATATGTTAAAACACGCCTGTGTAGTTAAAAGGCGTAATTTGTTTCAGTTCCTGCTTCAGGTCTTCATCGATCTGCAGGCCGTCAATAAAGTTGGCCATGGTATGTGCCGTGATCTTCTGATTGGTACGTGTGAGGTCTTTCAGTGCCTCGTAGGGGTTAGGATAGGCTTCTCTTCGTAATACCGTCTGAATCGCTTCTGCAACTACGGCCCAGTTGTTTTCCAGATCGGCCGCAATAGCTTCATTGTTAAGTAACAGTTTATTGAGCCCTTTCAGGGTAGAAGAGATTGAAATTACTGTATGGGCCATAGGTACGCCTACGTTTCTCAATACAGTTGAATCCGTCAGGTCTCTCTGCAAACGGGAGATCGGCAGTTTAGCTGCGAAGAACTCAAATAAGGCATTGGCAATCCCCGCGTTACCTTCTGCATTTTCAAAGTCGATCGGGTTTACCTTGTGTGGCATGGCCGAAGAGCCAACTTCTCCTTCTTTGATTTTTTGCTTGAAATAGTTTTTGGAGATGTATGCCCAGATATCCCTGTCGAGGTCAATAATAATCGTATTGATCCTTTTTAAGGCATCACACTGTGCCGCAAACTGATCGTAGTGCTCAATTTGTGTGGTATGCTGTGCACGGCTTAGTTCCAGGATATTGTTGACAAAATTATTGGAAAAATCTACCCAGTTGATCCCCGGGTATGCGATATGATGGGCATTGAAGTTTCCGGTGGCACCACCGAACTTGGCACTGTTGGGAATACTCTTCAGGTTTGCCAATTGTATCTCCAGTCTTTCGGCAAATACAAGGAACTCTTTGCCCAGTTTAGTAGGGGAGGCCGGTTGCCCGTGTGTATGTGCCAGCAGAGGGATGTCCTTCCATTCGCCCGCCAGCTCCTGCAGCCTGCTGATCAGCTGACCGATCTGAGGATAATATACTGCTGTCAGTGCCAGTTTAAAGGTATAGGGTATTGCAGTATTGTTTATATCCTGAGAGGTCAGTCCAAAATGGATGAACTCTTTGAAATCCTGTAAACCTAAGTTATCAAATTTCTTTTTGATAAAGTATTCAACAGCCTTCACGTCATGATTGGTAATTTTCTCCGTATCCTTAACTTCCTGAGCATCTTCAGCACTGAAGTCGTTGAAGATCGCGCGCAGCTGACTGTAGTTTGCTTTGTCGAACGCCGCAAGTCCTGTTAATCCGGTTTCACATAATGCGATGAAATATTCAATTTCAACGTATACCCTGTATTTGATCAGCGCATGTTCAGAAAAATACTGAGCAAGGTTTTGTGTGGTATTTCTATAGCGGCCATCAACTGGTGATATCGCTTGTAAAGGAGATAAATTCATGAATCAGAATGGTTTTGCAAAATGCAAATGTACCAAAATGCGGGCACAAAAAAAAGGCTTTGGAATTATCCAAAGCCTCTTATAAAAGTTATTTAAGCTTATTATTTAGCTACGCTATCTTTTTTAACTTCAGTTGTAGTAGTTTTAACAGCTGTATCTTTTACAGTTGAATCTTTAACTGAAGTATCAACATCAGTAGTGATAGTTGAAGAATCAGTTACAGTTGTATCTGTAGTTTCAGCTTTTTTCTCACCTGAACATGCTGCTACTGATAAAGAGATTGCTAATGCTGCGAAGCCTAATTTGAATAAGTTTTTCATTTGAATTCTGTTTAAAATAATTAATTAATTTTACAGATTAATACCACAATCTTTAAAAGGTAACCCGCCTATTTAAAAAAAGGTCAAAGAATATTTTTTTTGTCTAATATTGGGTTACCATTCACGTATAAATGTATTAATTAGTGAGTAATAAGTTAAGCAGTTCAGTTCCAACAGATAGAGAGGTTGTTTTAGGGATACTAAATAACTCCGAAGATGCGCTAAACCGGCTGTACATTGGTTATTTTCCGATGGTTTTACAGTTTATTTTAAATAATAACGGTGACGAAGATGATGCAAAAGATGTTTATCAGGAAGCGATTATTGTTTTATATAATAAGATCAGGAGCGGAGATTTTGAGTTAAGCAGTAAACTGAAGACCTATATATATTCGGTATGCAGGCGTATCTGGTTAAAAAAACTCACACAGCAAAGTAAGAAGATCAATAACCTTTCCGATCTTGAAGATGTGGTTGCCGTAGAAGTTGATCTGGAACAGCACGAAGAAAAAGAGCTACAGTTTGAAAAAATGGGTTCGGCCCTGGTCAGTCTCGGGGAACCTTGCAAAACTATTATTCAGGACTTTTATATTAACAATCTCTCCATGCAGGATATATGCGAGAAGTTTGGCTATACCAATACGGATAATGTCAAAACTCAGAAGTATAAATGTCTGCAGAGGTTAAAAAAACTATTTTTTCAATCATAATACGTAATGAGAAACGATATAGCATTAGAAACCATCATTGAAGATTACCTGCAGGGTAAACTGACCGCTGAGGAAGCAAAAGCTTTTGAACAGCTGCGCCTCGATGATCCCGTGATTGACCATAGAGTTGTTGCACATAAAGTTTTTCTTGAATCTTTAGCGCAATATGGCAGGGTGCTTTCCCTGAAACAGCAGATGGACCATGCACATGCACGTATTGATGTTGCCGGGCTTACTGAAAAGATGAGACCGCACCCATCTTTCATTGTTAATCTGTGGCGTAAGAATAAGTCTGCTGTTGCAATCGCTGCCTCGTTCCTGCTGCTGACTATATTTTCTATTTATTCCATACAGCACAATACCAAACAGAACGGTACTTATGAAGTGATGAGACGTGAGATCACTACGATCAAGAATAACCAGAACAAACTGGTAAGAACACTCAATTCTGCCGGGCCTAAAGTTCCTAAAGGACTGGCAAGCTCTGCAAAATTCGGAGGAACCGGTTTCGCACTCACTGCAAACGGGTACCTGTGTACCAATTACCACGTGGTGAGAGATGCTGATTCTGTGTATGTACAGAATAGCAAAGGTGAATCCTTCAAAGCTAAAGTTGCCTATCGTGATGTTCAGTATGATATTGCTATTCTGAAGATCATTGATAATTCTTTTACGCCATTGGCAAACCCTCCGTATAAGCTGAAAAAGAACAGCATCGGAATGGGAGAGAATGTGTATACCCTGGGTTATCCAAAGGATGACGTGGTGCTTGGTGAAGGTTATGTGAGTTCAAAAACAGGCCATGGTGGTGATACTACACAGTATCAGGTTTCTATTCCGATTAACCCGGGAAACAGCGGAGGACCCTTGTTGGATGATCAGGGCAATATTATCGGTCTGATCACAGCCAAAGAAAATCAGGTGGAAGGTGCAGCCTTTGCTGTTAAATCTAAATATATCCTGGAAGCGCTGAATGCAATACCTTCGGATTCATTGGGCAAAAAAGCAGTCTTTTCTAAAAAGAATCCATTGCAGGGCCTGAGCAGAACCAAACAGATAGACAAGATCGGGAAGTACGTTTATATGATCAATGTATATAATTAGAGTTCTCTTTTATTTTAAGAAGCCCCGGACAGCAATTGTTCCGGGGCTTTTTGTTGAATCAAAGTTTAGTGCGGTATTGAATATTACTAATTTTATTAGTAATATTGTATGAGTTAGAATTTAGTTGTGCTATTATGGAGTTTGGAAAAGTTGCCAGCAAAGAAGTTAAGTCTATAAATTTTCTGCTTCCCAAAGACGGGCTGCAGAATCAAAAGGTATTAAATGAAAAAAGTACCGGCAAAGCCGATGTTTATGTAGGTTGTGCCAAATGGGGTTTGCCCGAATGGGTAGGCTTTCTTTATCCCCCAAAAACGAAAGCGGCAAACTTTCTGATTGAGTATGCAAAACATTTTAATTCCATTGAATTAAATGCTGCCTATTATAAGATCCCCACTGTAGAGACCGTTAGGAAATGGCAGAAACAGGCCGCAGACAATGCGAAGGATGGGTTCCTGTTCTGCCCTAAGTTCCCGGAAACGATCAGCCATTATAAAAGACTTAAGGGTGTCGAAAGGGCCACAGATGAATTTCTAACTTCTGTTTTTGAATTCGGAGCGCATCTTGGTCCCTGCTTCCTGCAGATGAGTGACAGTTTTGGCCCCAACAGCTTCAGTGCGTTGGAAGATTTCCTGAAATCTCTTCCGAAGGACTTGAATGTGTTTACCGAACTCAGGAACGAAGAATGGTTTTCGGAGCCCTCTTACCGGAAGGATGTGTTCGAAATGTTTACAGCACTGAATAAGGGAGCAGTAATCACAGATGTTGCAGGCAGGCGGGATGTTTTGCATATGGAAGTGACGGTCCCGGAAGTATTCATCCGGTTCATCGGTAATGGCGTTGATTTCAGAGAAGCAGATTTTGCAAGAATTGATCTCTGGGCAGAGCGTATAAAGGAATGGCAGGATAATGGTCTGAAAAAGACCTATTTCTTCCTGCATCAGCATGACGAACGGGAGTCAGTCCGGCTGGCAGCTCATGCAATAAAATCCTTCAATAAGACATTGGGAAGTCAAATTCCGGAAATTCAGATACAGCCTTCACTGTTTATTTGAGAATACTTAAATATCTACTATATTAGTAGTCTTATCCGGCAGCTATAACCATATTTGGGGATGTTATAATTTTATTTCCAATTAAAATAGTGATTACTTTTGAACTGATCACCGGGTAAGTTTAAGTTCATTTAAATTATACAACGATTTTAAAATTAAATAATAAGACTATGAGTATCAGAATCGGAGATGTTGCTCCAAATTTTCAAGCTAAAACATCAATAGGAGATATTGATTTTTACGAATTTCTGGGTGATAACTGGGGAGTGATCTTTTCACATCCGGCAGATAATACACCTGTTTGTACTACAGAGCTTGGCCGTACAGCTCAGCTTAAAAGTGAATTTGAAAAAAGAAACGTAAAAGTTATTGCGCTGAGCGTGGATTCAGTTGAGTCTCATCAGTCATGGATCAACGATATCAATGAAACTCAAAATACTACAGTAGAATTTCCGATCATTGCTGACCAGGACAAAACAGTTGCCAATCTGTATGATATGATTCATCCGAACGCTTCTGAAACGCAGACTGTAAGATCTTTATTTATCATTTCACCAGATAAAAAGGTAAAACTGATGATTGTTTATCCTGCATCGGTTGGAAGAAACTTCAATGAAGTGCTAAGGGTAATTGACTCGCTTCAGCTTACTGCTGAATATAGCGTAGCTACACCGGCCGACTGGAAAGACGGGGATGATGTGATCGTAATGAACAGCATCAAAACGGAGGATATACCGGCTAAGTTTCCCAAAGGTCACAAAGTTATAAAACCGTACCTGAGGACTACTCCGCAACCGAACAAATAATTTTTAAAACTTATTGATTTTCTTTAAGTTTGATATAGTTGAGAACTATAGAGAAATATTAATTTATACATTGGAATTTTATGAGTTACGGAAAAGTTAAGTGGTTTAACAAACAGAAGGGATATGGCTTTATTGTCTATGATGGCAATAAGGATATTTTTGTCCATTTTAAAGATGTCCTTGGCGGTATAGACAGTCTTCAGGAGAATGACGATGTCGAGTTTGAAGTGGCTGAAGGCAAAAAAGGTTTACAGGCCGTAAAAGTGAAAAAAGCGTAATTTCTTTTAACTGCCGCAATAAAGCCTCCTGCGCAGGGAGGCTTTATTGTTTAATAATGCTGTATGATCGTGCTTTTAAGTATGATCTTACCTGCAGACGCGCTTTGTGTAAAGATCATAAACTGCGTGTCGCTTGATTTGATATGGTACTTTTCCACCAGTACAGCTGCTTTATCAGGGTAATTTCTGACAATAACACTTCCCCTCAGGTCTTTCTCTTTCTTGACCACACCGGCGGACAGCACTTCATCTATCCTGAATATACGCCCCGGAAATGATTCATCGATTTGATTGGCAGTGTATAACTGGGTTTGGTGATGGAATTTACTGAGCTGATACCTTTCAGCGATCAGGTTAAAAGCTCCGCTTTTCAGTAATGCCACATCCGGCTCGTACAAATAATCTCCGGGAGCCGGTGTACCCGAAATGGCTGCCCGAACTTCATCTCCCATCAGAAAACTGAACTGTTTTTGTGTGCCGTTCAGCGTGGTACTGACGATCTGTGTGCGGCCTCCGAAACCTTTCTCCAACACCCATATCAATTCTTTACATTCATTTCTGACACTTACGATGTGTATGGCGGATACATGCCTCAATTCTTTCAGTCCGGCGCTGATATCCAGCAGGGGAGCTGTTTTGATCAGCAGGCGGTTGGTGCTATTCAGCAGCAGATCCAGGTTCTCTACCACATCAGGCGTACAATCCCTGAGCATAAATACTTTACCGGAATTGCTTCTCCGCGCAGGGTCTATATATACTGTATCAAAATGCTGACTGGTATTTCTGATTAGTTTCATCCCATCTCCGGAAATGAAATTGATATTGTGCTGCCCCAGTAAAGGCGCATTACGGCTGGCAATGGCCGAGAGTTCTTTATTGAGCTCACAATGCGTAACCGATTGGTTTACCCTGGAAAAATAATGACTGTCTACGCCAAAACCGCCGGTAAGGTCTATCAGCGTAGTTCCGTTACACAACTGGGCTTTGTATGCGGCAGTGACCTCAGAAGAACACTGTTCTATGGACAGCAATGGCGGGTAATAAATACCAGCCGTGTTAAACCAGGAGGGGAGTTTTTTTGAAGACTTTTTCCTTGCAGCAATCTGATTGGCCAGTTCCTGTCCTGTAATACCCGGGAAAGGACTTTTTGCCATCGCAATTGTATGCACATCGGCATTCAGATGCTCCCGGATATACTCCTGTACGGCGCTATCGGTGATCAGGCTATTCAATAGCTGACCTGTCTTTCATCACCATCTGGCAGGTGTGGCGACTTTTCACCTCCAGCAAAATATCTTTATTTACCGTTACGCGGTTGATCGTATCCTGGTTATAATAACGGATCGTCACCAGCTCCAGGCCTTTATTGTACTTCACTTTGTACAGCGTTGATAGTTCATTGATTAAATTACTGATTTTCTCTTCGTCATGATCTACACTCACAGAAAAACTGATCGCAGAATTGAGCATCGTATTTACTTTTACCTTGTGCTGATGGAAGAGACTGAAAATATCACTCAGGTTTTCTTCAATAATGAAAGAGAAATCTTTTGGAAAGATAGAGATCAGCACCTGGTTAACTTTAAAAATAAAGGAAGGAACGGGCAGCGGGCTGTTTTCCCCATTGATCTGCGTGCCGGTTCCGTCAGGATGAAGAAATGAACGCACATATAACGGAATATTCTTGTTTTGCAGGGGCTTTATAGTTTTCGGGTGAATGACCGTTGCTCCGTAGTAAGTAAGTTCAATCGCATCATGGTAGGAGAGCTGCGGAATATGTTCTGTTTCATCAAACCATTTCGGGTCTGCATTCAGCACCCCCGGAACGTCTTTCCATATGGTTAATGCAGCAGCATCCAGGCAGGCACAGAAAATGGCCGCTGAATAATCAGACCCTTCCCTGCCCAGGGTAGTGGTGAAATTTTCACTGGTACTGCCTATAAATCCCTGTGTTACAGCAATGCCGTTTTCAATCACGGGGCTTAGGTGTTTCTGTATTTCCACGGTAGTTTTATCCCAGTCTACTTTTCCTTCCCGGTAGGTATTGTCAGTTTTAATAAAATTCCTGGCATCTATCCATTTGACAGGAATGCCGCATTCATTCAGCCAGGCAGCTACAATTTTTGTGGAAAGTATTTCGCCTATGGAAACAATCTGGTCATAAATATAATCCGGGGCATCATTGGCCTCTTCCTCAAGCAGCCATTCGATTTCTACAAATGAATTTGCTACGTCATCAAATACAGGGTGTGTATGGTTGCTGAAAAGTTCGTTTATAATGTTGAAATGATAAGCTTTAATCTCATCCAGCAGTTCGTGTGTGTTCTCCTGACCAAAGATGTAGGCATTGGATAGTTCCTCCAGTTTATTAGTGATCTTCCCCATGGCAGATATCACGATCAGCAGGTTTTTTTGACCGGAATTTCTAATGATTTCAGCTAGATTTTTTACTGCCCCGGCACTCTTAACGGAAGCCCCGCCAAATTTGTATACTTCCATGCTTATTTAAAATTTACTAAAATGGAACTTTCTTTCATGATATCTTTTATTTTTGAGAAAGGGATGGTCAATTCTGTGATTCCTGCAGCATAGGCCTTAATTTCATAAGGGTTATACAGGAACTTAATTCCCTCTTTTGTGACTGTAAATGTTTCAGGCAGGCTAAAAACACCTTCAGCAAAAAAATAACCATCTGAGAGGCTTGCATTGGGAGCCAGATTTTCATCCTTTCTGAAAATACGCTCTCCTAAAGCCCTTAATTTGGGCATACCCTCAGCCCTGATCAGCGAATCCAGAGTAATGGTCTGGTAGGTTTTTGGATTATAATTCAAATAAGTAAAGAGCGTATTGGGATGCGCGCCACCCTTATAATCAGAATAAATCACCAATACGGAAATGTAATTGGGGTAGTTGGCCTTCATCTTCAGGTCAATATGCGCAAACCAGCTTTCCTGCGTACCGGGGTTACCGGCCCGGTAGGTGTCAAATTCTTTAATGAACGTTGTAGCAAGCTCTTTATAATTTTTATGGATACCCTGTTTGCCCGCCAAACCAATGATCCGCTCTTCCAGAAACTTATTGATGGTCTGATCCCGGAAAACAGGATAGATGATCACCGCTTCTGCCGTATCTGTAACCAATGTGTTTTTAGAAACAGGTGTTTTACTGTAAACCTTTACAGAATCATAGGAATAGGTCAGTGAATCTGTATCTGCCTGCGTGGCAACGGCCGCTGCCGAATCAATTACTTTATCAGTCTTTTTCTGATTGGTACAGGCATATACTGATGTAATGACTGCAAATGCAATTAGAATCTTTTTCATACTATTATTTGTTCTTTGCTGAAAGAGGCATTTAACCATCCGCTCTCAAACTGTGCTTCGTATTTACGGTAGAAATTTAAGGCTGGCTCATTCCAGTCGAGCACCTGCCAGGACATACCATTGTAGTTTTTGTCCTTCGCTTCTTTCATCACCCGTTCAAACAATAATTTGCCTGCTCCCTTTCCCCTGAAATCTTCGGTTACAATGAAGTCTTCAAGATATAAACGGCAGCCTTTCCAGGTGGAGTACCTGATGTAATATAAAGCGAAACCAATAATTTTGTTTTCATATACTGCAACAAAGGCCTTCCAGACCGGTTTTTCGCCAAAACCTGCTTCGTCAAATTCTGAAAGTTTAACGGTCACTTCATCGGGCATCTTCTCATATACTGCGAGCTCAGTGATCAGCTCCAGCATCCTTGAACAGTCTTCCTTTACAGCAGCTCTCAATTGGATATCCATTATGCCTTGTAATGTTTTATTTTTCGTACGCCAAAAATGCTGCTTCCGATCCGCACCATTGTACTGCCTTCTTCGATAGCCAGTTTATAATCGCCGGACATACCCATGGAAAGTTCCCTGAAGGAATCTTCCTTTCTGAAAAAGCTTAGTTTGATTCCGTCGAAAAGTACCTTCAGCTCCTGGTATTCATCCTTGGTCTGTTTTTCCTCCGCATGATTACTTGCTATGCCCATCAGCCCTGTGATGCGGATATTCTTCATCATCAGGTATTCCTCTGACCGCAGCAGTTCAATCACTTCAGCGTGATCCAGTCCGAATTTTGTTTCTTCATCAGCAATATAGACCTGCAGCAGGCAATCGATCACGCGGTTGTTTTTTGCCGCCTGTTTATTGATCTCTGCCAGCAGTTTGGCACTGTCTACCGATTGGATCAGTTTGATAAAGGGCGCAATGTATTTTACTTTATTTGTCTGCAAGTGACCAATCATGTGCCAGGCTATGTCTTTAGGCAGGGCTTCCTGCTTTTCTACCAGTTCCTGAACAATGTTTTCCCCGAATATCCGCTGACCTCCATTGTAGGCTTCTAAAACAGCACTTGTATCATTAAATTTTGATACGGCAATCAATTCAACGTTTTCCCCTTCTAATTCCTTTTTATATTTTATTAAGTTGTCTGCTATGCTCATTTATCAGTATTTTTGGTAAAATTAACAACCTTAGTTCAATTTGCTAAGAAAAAATAATGTTTTACACACAATGAGAAGATTTTGTTGGGCCGGCCTGGTGTTCATCCTGATTGGCGGATGCGGACGTAAAATACCGGAGGACATCATCCAGCCAAAAGTAATACGTCTTGTTTTATATGATATGCATATAGCTGACGGTTATATTTCCACCATTCCTGTTCCCGATTCGGCAAAAAAAGTTGGTTCATCTTATTATAAAGCGATCTATAAAAAATATGGTATAGATTCGGTCATCTACAACAGAAGCATGAACTATTACTATGACCATGTAGATGATATAGGTGGTATCTATGCTGATGTAACGGCAAGCCTGCAAAAATCTAAAGATAGTATCGACAAAATCCAGGCTAAAATCCTGAAGAAAGAAGAGGCTGCAAAAAAGATGAAGAAAGACAGTGCAGACCGGGCTAACCCTAAACTGGTGGCCGCCAGGGCAGATTCTGTAAAAAAAGCAAAAAAGGACAGCACAGCCAAAGTGAAGATTGAAATTGCAACTAAAGCACTGACAGTTAAAAAGGCAAAAAAAGATAGCGCGGAGAAAGCCAGACTGAAAAGCATAAAGAGAGCTGATGCGCCTAAAAAGGTAAATTAAACATGATATATCCCGATAATTGTTTAGAAAGACTTGGCTTCAATGAAGTGAAGCAACTCATCTATAAGCACTGCCTGAGCCCTATGGGGCAATACATGATCGGCAAGATGCAGGTGATGAACAAATATGATCAGATCAACAAATTTTTAAGACAGACTAAAGAATTTAAAAATATACTGGAGAATCAGGAACCACTGCAGATCAGTACTTTTTTTGATATAAAATCCCTGGCCGACAAGATCCGGGTGGAGGGCAGTTACCTCTTGGAAGATGAACTTTTCCAGATCTATCAGTCCCTGCAAACTGTATTTTCGGTGCTGCGCTTCTTTGAAGAAAGAGCCGGCGTTTATCCCAACCTGGAAGCACTCTTTGAACATCTCCCCGTAGAGAAGAATATCCTGAAGAAAATAGAGACCATTCTGGATCCCAAAGGAAAGATCAAACCAAATGCTTCCGCAAAATTACAGGAGATCAGCAGTGATATTGCCAAAGGCGAACAGGAAGTACGCAAACGTATGGACAGCATTTACCGGCAGGCTGTAGCCAGTAACTGGGTGGCGGACGGAAGCCTGACCATCCGTGACGGAAGAATGTGTATCCCTATCATTGCTGACCATAAACGCAAGCTTAAAGGTTTTATCCATGATGAATCTGCAAGCGGGCAGACCGTTTACCTGGAGCCTGAGGAAGTATTTACGCTCAACAATAGGATCAGGGACCTCGAATTTGATAAAAGGCGGGAGATCATCAGAATCTTAATTGCCCTTACAGACGATTTGAGGCCTTATCAGCCGTTATTGCTCTCTTATCATGGATTCCTTACCAAACTGGATTTTGTACGGGCAAAGGCGCTGTTTGCCATTGAAGTTGAAGCTGATATGCCTGTTCTGGTAGCAGAACCACGGATCAAATTGATCAATGCACGGCATCCCTTATTGTATTTATCCTTCAAGGAAGATAAAAAAACAGTGGTTCCGCTCAATATTCATATGAATGAGAATTTGAGGATCGTACTTGTTTCAGGACCCAATGCAGGAGGAAAATCAGTTTGCATGAAAACCGTCGGATTATTACAGCTGATGCTGCAGTCTGGTTTACTGATTCCTGTCCATGAATCAAGTGAAGTCGGTATTTTTGACAATATCTTTGCCGATATCGGCGATGACCAGAGTATAGAAAGCGACCTCAGTACCTATAGCGCGCATTTAACAAAAATGCGGTATTTTGTAGCCCATGCCACTCCAAAATCCCTGGTGATGATCGATGAGTTCGGTACAGGTACTGACCCCCAGTTTGGAGGCCCCATGGCCGAAGCTGTGCTTGAAGTATTGAACAACAAAAAGGTAAGAGGGGTGATTACCACGCATTATTCCAATCTGAAGTTGTTTGCCGGAAATACGCCGGGGCTGGAAAATGCTTCGATGTTATTTGATAATGATAAAATGAAACCCCTGTATGTACTGGAAATTGGCAAGCCCGGAAGTTCTTATGCTTTTGAGATTGCACAGAATATCGGCCTTCAAAAGGAAGTGCTCCAGTTGGCAAGGAAAAAGACCGGTACTAACCAGAACCGTATAGACAGTTTGCTGGTAGACCTGGAACGGGAGAAAAAACAGATTTATGATACCAAGGTTCACCTGGCCAATCAGCAGAATAAAGTAAAAAACCTCGTTGCTGAGAATGAAAAATTACAGCTCTTTCTTGACGAAAACAGGAAGACACTCCTCAAAGAGGCGAAACTCGAGGCACAGGCGATCATTAAAAATGCAAATAAGCTGGTAGAAAATACCATCGCAGGTATTAAAGAAAACCAGGCAGATAAAGTGGCCACCAAAGAATTGCGGCAAAATCTGCAAAAGGAATTGGTGCAGCACCAGGTTAAGGAAGAGAAGAAACCCGAAAAGGCCGTTCCGTTGGGTACGCCTATTGAAGTGGGCGACTGGGTGCAGTTACTCAACAGCGAAACTACTGGACAGGTTCTTGAAATCAACCGCGGCAATCTGGTTTTAGCTTTGGGTGATCTGCGTTCTGTGGTTAAAAAAGAACGTGTACAGAAGATCAGCAATAAACAGGCAAAGAAGGTAGTGCAAAGCAATTCTTTCTCAGGAAGGATATCCGAGGCCATCGGCAGTTTTAGTGCAGAGCTGGATCTCCGTGGTATGCGCGGGGAGAATGCCATCCAGGAAGTGGAGAAATATATGGACAAGTCGATCATGCTGGGCTTTCCGTTTATTAAACTGATCCATGGTAAAGGAGATGGTATCCTCAGAAAACTGATCAGGGAATACCTCAAAAAATACCGGGAGGTAAACCGTGTGGAAGACGAACATGCAGACAGAGGGGGAGATGGTATAACGTATGTGTATTTCAATTAATTAACTAAACTTTTTCATCAGACACCTGTTGTACTGTAAACACTGTGCTATGAACCTGCTGTGATTAAAATAATTATTAGGCTCAGAGGCCATAATTATTTAATCGTCAAAGGCTTTATCTAAGAATTGAAACAATAAATTAAATAGATGAGAAGAATATTTACTTTAATTTTTAGCCTGTTTATCCTGTCAGCCTGCGAAAAAGGCGGGGGTGATGAGAGTGAAAAGAAACTGCCCGATGCCGAACTAAAAACAGAGGTTCTTACCCAATCTCTGGTCTTTCCATGGGAAATGGTTTACGGATCGGATAACTATATCTGGTTTACCGAAAGGGCCGGAAAGATCAGCCGTCTGAATCCGAAGAACGGCGTAATTGCCCTGGTACATACGATCACTGAAGTGAACAGCACAGGAGAAGGGGGGCTGCTTGGAATGGCATTGCATCCTGATTTCAACAATAATCCCTATGTATATGTTATTTATGATTACAAAAGCGGGACCAATTACCGGGGTAAAGTAGTACGCTTTACGTTTAATAATGGTGTACTGCTGGAGCCGCTGGTGTTACTGGATCAAATCCCCGCATCTTCCAATCACGACGGCTCACGCCTGCTGATCACGCCGGACATGAAATTACTGGTTACTACCGGGGATGCCAATACAGCCGCAAATGCGCAGGATACCAGTAGTTTATCGGGTAAGATATTGAGGATAAACCTGGATGGCTCAATTCCTGAGGACAATCCTTTTCCCGGAAACCGGATCTGGACCTATGGACACCGCAACCCTCAGGGACTGGTGCTTGCAAACAATAAAGTATATTCTTCAGAACACGGGCCGAATAACGATGATGAGGTCAATCTGATTGAGAAGGGTAAAAACTATGGATGGCCAAATATTGAAGGCTTTTGCAATACTACAACAGAAAAAGCTTTTTGTGCTTTGAATGAAGTCACTGAGCCTATGATGGCATGGACACCCACTATCGCCCCCTCAGGGTTAATATATTATGATTCTGATTATCTTCCGCAATGGAAAAATTCCCTGCTGATGGTCACTTTAAAGGGTACTAAACTGGTACAGCTGAAACTTGATGAAACTGGTGATAAGGTTACCGGCAGTCAGGATTTTTTCCTGAACCAGTTTGGCAGGCTGAGAGCCGTGTGTCAGTCGCCCGATGGAAAAGTATACCTCGCAACCAGCAATGGCGTTGATGATAAGATCATAGAGGTATCTACGAAATAGTCATTTCCTGCAAAGTTTATCACCAGAGAAACAATTTTAAATTCCATCTGATATTTGGTGGGATTTGTTTTTATCTATAATTTAGCTGTCAAACCAAATATATGATCAATAAAAAAGTATCGGGGGCTGAAGAAGCCATCCGCGATATCACAGACGGCAAAACGTTGATGCTGGGTGGTTTCGGACTATGCGGTATTCCTGAAAATTGCATTTCGGCACTGGTAAAAAAAGGTGTGAAAGACCTTACCTGCATCTCCAACAATGCGGGGGTAGATGATTTTGGGATCGGCCTGTTACTCAAAACGCGCCAGGTAAAAAAAATGATCTCTTCCTATGTAGGTGAGAATGCCGAATTTGAGCGTCAGCTCTTAAGTGCTGAACTCGAGGTGGAGCTTATCCCGCAGGGAACATTAGCTACACGCTGCATGGCTGCGGGGTACGGCATGCCTGCAATTTTCACACCTGCCGGCGTGGGTACTGAAGTGGCGGAAGGCAAGGAAACAAGGAACTTTAATGGAAAAGAATACCTGATGGAATATGCATTTGATGCAGATTTTGCGCTGGTAAAAGCATGGAAAGGAGATACCGCAGGAAATCTGATCTTCCGCTCCACAAGCCGTAACTTTAATCCTGTGATGGCTATGGCAGGTAAAATTACCATCGCCGAAGTAGAGGAACTGGTTGAGCCGGGTGAACTGGACCCCGACCATATCCATACACCCGGCGTATATGTTCACCGTATTTTCCAGGGAGCAGATTACGAAAAGAGAATTGAGCAGCGTACCACCAGGCCTCGTGGCTAATCCAATCAGAAGTATATGTTAGACAAGAACGGAATAGCGAGACGTATCGCTAAAGAAATAAAAGATGGTTATTATGTTAACCTTGGAATAGGAATTCCCACACTGGTTGCCAATTACATTCCTGAAGGAGTAAATGTAGTGCTGCAATCTGAGAATGGCTTACTGGGGATGGGCCCTTTTCCTTTTGAAGGCGAAGAAGATCCCGATATGATCAATGCAGGCAAACAAACGATCACCACTTTGCCTGGTTCATCTGTTTTTGACTCTGCTATGAGCTTTGGAATGATCAGAAGTCAGAAAATAGACCTGACAATACTCGGAGCAATGGAAGTATCGGAAAATGGTGATATTGCCAACTGGAAGATTCCCGGTAAAATGGTGAAAGGAATGGGCGGTGCCATGGATCTCGTTGCATCGGCAAAAAATATCATTGTTGCCATGCAGCATATCAATAAAGCAGGGGAGAGTAAGCTTTTACCAAGCTGTACTTTGCCGCTGACAGGGGTAAACTGTATCAGAAAAGTGGTCACGGAACTTGCCGTGCTGGATATCTTACCCGAAGGTGGCTTCAGGTTAATTGAGCGTGCCCCGGGAGTGAGCGTTGATTTTATTATTCAATCTACCTCAGGGAAATTGTTTGCTGAAGCAGATGTGAAAGAGATGGATTTAAACTGATCCCTATGGGATCAGTACAGTTTCCTTTAGCTCATCTGATATCTCTTTGGAGATCGTGATGATATCATCAGCAACGTGTTTATTGTTCAGGATGATCTTTTGACAGGACTCTTTATAAGGTAAAAGATATTGTTTATAGGCAGGAATCACGTGGTTAACCCATTGGTACATGACCATATCGCGGGTGTAACCGCGTTCTATTTCATCGCGGGAGATCCTCCGGTTAAGTGTGATCTCTTCATCAGCATCCATAAAGATCTTAAGATCGAATAATTTAGCGATTTCAGGGTAGTGGAAAACGAATAAACCTTCTACAATGATGATAGGGGCAGTGGTGATATTGAGCAGACGCGCATTTTCCTCGTTTACATTAAACGTGTATTCTTTTTTTTCGATTGAACCTCCGGAGATCAGTAATTTCAGGTCGTTCAGTAACTTTTCGTCATCAATACCCTCGGGTACGTCAAAATTGATCCAGCCGTTCTCATCAATCTTCTGAAGTTCCTTCGGCCTGTAGTAATCATCCTGTGAGATTAAACATACTTCCTCAGGATTGAAGTGATGTAGAAAACATTTTAAAAAAAAGGTTTTACCTGAGCCGCTTCCTCCTGCAACACCTATAATATAAGGCTTGTTATTGTTCATTTGCTTGTCCACTGTACGTTAGATTGCACAAAAAACGCTTATCTAATGCACCCAATGCATCAGCTACCGCTTTTGTCATTACAATTATAACATCTTTTGTAGACTCATTCTCTGTAAATTTACCAACAACCTTTGCAAAAGTTGATCTGTTACTCATCGGATTGGTGATTTTCATGATTGTTCCGACGGGTGCACTGCGGTGCAGGACCAGCATTTTTGAGGAATCCAGATCGGGATCCATGATCCATACACCGGTACCTTTCTCATCCATCTGGCTCAGTCCGTAGCGGCTGGGCGGCAATCGCAATGATGGGTTTTTAACAGATTCAGCGGTGTCAGAACTTAAAGAAGCAGGATCTGTTGTGTGCTCCCCGTTTACAGGGTACTGACCGCTGATCAGTAATTTCTGACCAACATACAGGGAGTTGGTGCTGAGGTTATTCTTTGCTTTCAGCTGATCTAATGTCAGGCTGTATTTGGTGGCTATAGAATACATCGTTTCATTGCCGGCAACGGTGTGTACTACCAGCTGGTCTTTGGAAACAGGAGCTTCCTGTTTTGGCAGCTGCACAGGTACAGCCTTATTGACTACTGTTTCAGTTTTCTTTGAGGTATCCGGTTTCTTGTACTGACCTTGTACTGGAACTGCTGCCGTTGTAACGGGCGGAGTTGTTGTACCAGCCGGGTTTGTTGTGACAGGACCTGTATTTCCCGCGCCTGTATTAGCCGGCGCCTTTGCGATAGGAGCTGTTGCTGCCTGAGCAGTAGTTACAGGTGCAGCCGGGGCCTGTGCGACCGTTCCGGTTGTTTCATCTGTAGCTGTTCCTTCTTTCGCCGGGATTTTTAATACCTGCCCGATCTGAAGATTGATAGACCGTAAGTTGTTCACCCGTTTAATTTCGTCTACTGTTGTGCCATACTTTTTGGCAATTATATTCAGGTTTTCCTTCCGCTGGACTGAGTGTTCTATTAAAGTCGTATTCTCTTCAGTAGCTGCAGCAGGTTTTCCCACGGCCAGGGTAGTGCTGGCCGGAGCTGAGGTCTTAGTCTCAGGGGACATCTTTGAGGCCGTTCCTGATTTCACAGCTCTGGGTTCCGAAAATGGAATATCTGTAGGTACTTTTATGATAACCCCGAGTGATAAATATTTATCATTATTGAAGGTCATGATCACTTTCGGGCTGACGTTATATCTTCTGGAAATCGAATAATAGGTGTCCTTGGCTATGACCTGGTGTAATATAATCTTCTTGCCTTTTAAATTTTCAACGCCGATGGAATCTCTCAGATGATCAGCTTTTGCCGCCGAAAAATTCAGGAAGATGGCAAATATCGCCAGTATATAATATCTATGCATTAATAGTCCTTATGAATGATTAGTTAGGCAATTATACGAATAATATATAAGAGCCTGAATTATGAATATTAAACGGAAATTCCAGAAGTGTATTGTAATCATCCCGCTTTTTAAAAAACCATTTGCAATGTATATTTGTTTATTACCTATAGGTTACTAAACAAAATAAATTTATAAAATATTATGGACGCAAAAGAAATTAGTTTGATTGAGAAAGAAGTGAAGGCAGTTGTAGATCTGCTGAATGATTATCTGGCAAACTATCATATTCACTATCAAAAATTAAGAGGATGCCACTGGAATATCAAGGGACAGAACTTCTTTACTTTGCATGTTAAATTTGAAGAGTTGTATACCAATGCGCAGGAAACTATTGACGAAATAGCCGAACGCGTGTTAACACTGGGCAAACCGCCACACAGCCGTTTTACTGATTATATCAATGAGTCAGTGATCAAAGAGATCAACACGATAGGCCTTCAGGACCTTGCCATGGTTGATGCTATCCTGGATGATATGTCACTGCTGATCCAGCTGGAACGTGAGTTGATGGAAGCTTCTGCAAATGCAGGTGATGACGGTACAAACGACATGGTGAACAGGTTCATGCAGTACAAAGAGAAAAACACCTGGATGCTGCGTTCTTTCGCTGGTAAAAAATAAGCTAATTCAATTAGATATGTAAAAACCGTGCAGACCGCATGGTTTTTCTTGTTTTCGGCCCTATACCCAAAAAAATACTTCATACCTTTGATCCGATGGGATATAAAAGCCTGGCTGAATGTGTTGCTGATCTGGAGAAACACGGCCATTTATTACGTATAAAAGAAGAGGTAGATCCTTACCTGGAAATGGCTGCCATTCACCTGCGGGTGTATGAACAAAAAGGACCTGCCTTGTTTTTTGAAAAGATAAAAGGAAGTCCTTTTCCTGCTGTATCTAATCTTTTCGGAACCCTGGAAAGGTCAAAATTTATGTTCCGTGACAGCCTGCAGCGTGTTGGGCAGCTGGTTGATCTCCGTTCTGATCCCATAAAGGCATTGAAAAACCCTTTTAAATTTGCCGGGGCAGGGCTCACGGCCTTTTCTGCTTTACCCATGCAGCAGCAGTTGTTTAAATCTGCATTTCAAAAAACAACTATCAGTCAGCTTCCGCAGATTGTGAACTGGCCAATGGATGGCGGGCCATTTATTACCATGCCCCAGGTATATACTGAAGACGCAGATCAACCAGGGGTGATGAATGCAAACCTGGGGATGTACCGTATACAGCTGGCAGGTAATGAATATATCAAAGATCAGGAAGTCGGGTTGCATTACCAGATCCACAGAGGGATAGGCGTGCACCAGAGCAAGGCCAATGCAAAAGGTATACCTTTAAAGGTCAGCATCTTCGTCGGAGGCCCGCCTTCACACCCCCTTGCAGCAGTGATGCCGTTACCCGAGGGATTATCTGAGATGACTTTTGCGGGAGCGCTCGGGAACCGCCGTTTCCGTTATTTTTATGACGATGAAGGTTTTTGTATTTCCGCAGATGCGGATTTTGTGATCACCGGAACAGTTCAGCCCGGAGAAAACAAGCCTGAAGGCCCCTTTGGCGATCACTTGGGGTATTATAGTCTCAGCCATCCCTTTCCCTTGCTAAAAGTACATAACGTTTATCACCGTAAGGATGCGATCTGGTCATTTACCGTTGTAGGGCGCCCTCCGCAGGAGGATACCAGTTTTGGCGCACTGATCCATGAAATTACCGGTTCGGCATTGCCGCAGGAGATCCATGGGTTAAAGGAAGTGAATGCAGTTGATGCTGCGGGGGTACATCCGCTTTTGTTTGCCATTGGCAGCGAAAGGTATACCCCGTTCTTAAAAGAGCGCAGGCCTCAGGAAATCCTGACCATTGCCAATCATATCCTGGGTAAAAACCAGTTGAGTTTAGCCAAATATGTATTTATCGCTGCACGCGAAGACAATGAAAATTTAGATACTCACGATATTGAGGTATTCCTTCATCATATTTTGTCACGAATAGATTTCAGCCGTGACCTTCACTTTTATACGCAGACTACCATTGATACGCTTGACTATAGTGGGGAAGGTTTAAACAGTGGGTCGAAGGTGGTATTTGCTGCAGCTGGTGAGCAAAAAAGAGTGTTATCGGTTACTGAACCGGCTGGTTTCAGGTTTCCTGACAATTTTAATGACCATCATATGGTGATGCCGGGGGTAATGGCTATTAGTATTTCTCCTTATAAAAATGCGGCTGAAACCGAACTGCTTGTTTCTGAACTTAACCTACAGCTAAAAGACATTTCTCTGGAAGGACTTGCATTAATCATCTTATGTGACGATGCTGCGTTTACTGCTGAAACTATCAATAACTTTGTATGGGTAACTTTTACCAGGAGCAATCCTGCAGCAGATATATATGGTATAGGTGCATTTACAAAAGATAAACACTGGGGTTGTGCCGGGCCTCTGGTTATTGACGCCAGGAAAAAGCCGCATCATGCACCTGAGCTGATCAAGGATGCTGAAGTGGAACGCCGGATTGACAGATTTGGAATTTAATCATAAAAAAATCCCCTGTTCAGGTAAGGAGCAGGGGATTTTTTATATGATTAAATATTAGAATTTCACTCCTAATGTTAGAAATACATTGTTTCTTGCCAGTTTTGCAGAAGCTATAGGCTCGCTAAAGTTATTCAATTCATAAGGGCTGAATGTATTTGTAGTTGTAGTACGCTGATAAGCAGCATCTATATACCACATGCTGAATCTGTAGCCAATACCACCTGAATAATATTTCACATCAAAAGTATTTTTGTCATCATCTTTATATGGACTGCCATTCACTCCATAACCAGCTCTCAGACTAAAATTTTCAATTCTGTATTCACCACCGACCCTGTAATTAAGGGCGTTGGTATAATTCTCTTTAATATAAGCATTGTTATCTGCGATGATATCGCTATAGCCATCACTTACTGAAAAGTGAGTAGTTCCGTAATCCACATAATCAAGGTCTGCTGTTAATAAAGCATTTTTTGCGATGATTACACTACCACCAAGAGATGCTTTGTATGGAGTACGCAGGTTGTAATTGAAGTTTGAATTAATTACGTTTCCGGTGAAGTTATTGCCTCCTGAAAAACGTGTATCAAGTACTTCTGAATAGTCGTCCTCAACATGCATCCATGTAGGCAATTGGAACGTAGCGCCAATCCTAACAATATCAATTGGTTTGTAGATTGCTCCAATACGTCCGTTAACACCTGATCCGCTGGTACTCTGGTATGTTCTGTAAGCCAGGTTATAAGTTTCACCAACTGCAGGGGGGGCTGAAGGATTTGGGTTATCGGTTGTAGGAAGGGTAGGCAGAATAGTTTTCGTAACTATGCCGGACTCAGTATATAATTTATCACTGGTATAACGTACATCTACAAAACCTATACTTGCTCCCAGATACAGTTTATTGGAGATATTCATACCACCTGCAAAATTGAATTCAGACGTTGAGCCCTGTCTGATTTCGCTTTGGTTCTGGTCATTGGCGGCCGTAGTTACGGAAGCATATTGTCCGCTACCACGTGACGTTTCGTCAATCAAATATCCCTGATAAGCAGCTGCCGGAATGTAATCCAAGTTACCCGTCGCTATGCCATTAGCTTGCTCTGCAAACGAATTTGAGATAGAGTTGCTGCTGTTCCGTCCCTGATAGTTGTTATTTTGATAGAAATCATTGTTTCTGTTATACCCGATTCCCCATACAAAACTCAGTACTCCTTTATTCAGATCTGAACCTTTAGGTTTGACCACAGGATTGTACCATACTACCGCAGCCTGGTTCAGATTGAACTGGTTTTTAGTAGATTTGGTTTGCTGGCCAAGGAAGCTGGCATTAGACTGAATGTTATTGAACTCAGGAGTTACACTGAATTCTGAGCGGGTGAACATACCTAAACCGGCAGGGTTACCGCCGATAGAACTGATGTCACCACCTAAACTGATCTGGGCATTTCCCAGACCCTTGAAACGTGCAGAACTTCCGTAATCAGTACGGGAAAATCTTAATGCATCGCCTGCATATACTCCATCTTGGGCATATATATTACCTGTAGTACCTACTATAGCTACTACTAATAGTTGAATGAATTTTTTCATTTAGAATTTTAGATTATTAATTACCTCTGCCTCCGCGACCGCCGCCACCTGATCTGCCACCGCCGCCACTATAGCCGCCACCACCGCCGCTATAACCGCCGGATGGTCTGCCACTGGATTGAGGAGTGTAACTTCTGTCCGGAGTGTAACTTTGTGATCTTGGAGCTCTGCTGCTACCATTGTTGTATGATCCTACGCTGCCTCTGCCACCCCGTCCGCCATAACCTGCAGCACCGTTTGCATTGTAAGCCCTTGAACCATTACCATTGTAGCCGCTTCTGCCTCTGCCGTAGATAGCATTTTCACCGCCCCGGCCGCCTCTTGGTCTGTAGGTACTGTTACGGTAATAACCGCCGCCGCCCCAAAGTCCACCATAATAGCCACCGTAAAATCCGCCGTATCCGCCGTAAAGTCCACCATAATAACCGCCGTATCCCCAGGGAGAGAAGAAAGGATCATAAAATCCGCCGTATCCGCCCCAGCCACCGTAACCGCCGCCCCAGCCATAACCAAGACCGAAACCAAAGCCGCCGCCGTAACCACCATACCATGGGCTTCCAAAGCCTAAACCAACATTCCAGCCGGAATAGTAAGGCGAGTATCCGCCATAATAAGGATCAAAGTAACCTCTGTTACCGCTTCCGTAATAAAATCTATTTATTCTTGAAGAGTAGCTCATATCTGCATACTCATCATTGCTGCCATAATAATCATCCTGATCATTATAGTCATTGTCTACTGTTTGTGAATACTGGGTTGGCGGAGGTGCCGAATACTCCACTGCCTGAGCTTTTGTGCCGTAAACGTCGTCGTCATTCCGCGCTTGCTGGGCCATCTGCTGAGTACCGCAGGAGGACAGGGCGAGAGCCGCTATCACCAGCATACTGGATAATAAATGGTTAGGTTTCATAATATGTGAGTTCATTGTGTGTGTAAACAATTTTTTTCGTAGGCATAAATTTATAAATTTGTAACCTATCATGCAAGTTATTTAACACAAAAAGCATTCCAAACAGTTATGAGCAAAGGTATTACAAGTAAGAACGAGGATTATTCCCAGTGGTATAACGATATTGTTATAAAAGCCGACCTGGCGGAACATTCAGCTGTTAAAGGGTGTATGGTTATAAAGCCCTATGGCTATTCTATTTGGGAAAAAATGCAGGCCATTTTGGATCAGAAATTTAAAGATACCGGGCACAGTAATGCCTACTTTCCCTTATTCATCCCGAAGTCATTTTTTTCAAAGGAAGCGGCGCACGTAGAAGGATTTGCGACAGAATGTGCTGTTGTGACACATTATCGTCTGAAAAATGACGGGGAAGGCAACATTATCGTTGATCCGGACGCCAAACTGGAAGAGGAACTGATCGTAAGACCTACCTCCGAAACCATCATATGGAACACTTTCAGGGGTTGGGTACAATCCTACCGGGACCTTCCTCTACTGATCAATCAGTGGGCAAATGTGGTAAGATGGGAAATGCGCACGCGTTTATTCCTTCGTACAGCAGAATTCCTGTGGCAGGAGGGGCATACTGCCCATGCTACTTCGGAAGAAGCCGTAGCGGAAACAGAGAAAATGCTGGACGTATATGCGGATTTCGCAGAAAACTGGATGGCATTGCCTGTGGTGAAAGGAAAGAAAACTCCCAATGAACGTTTTGCAGGAGCATTAGACACCTATTGTATCGAAGCTTTGATGCAGGATGGAAAAGCACTGCAGGCAGGTACTTCGCATTTTCTGGGACAGAACTTCGCCAAGGCATTTGATGTGAAGTTCACCAGCAAAGAAGGAAAGCAGGAACATGTATGGGCAAGTTCATGGGGGGTATCTACCCGTATGATCGGTGCGCTGATCATGGCCCATAGTGATGATCAGGGACTGGTTCTTCCGCCGATGCTGGCACCGATACAGGTAGTGATCGTTCCGATCTACAAAACTGATGAAGAGCTGAAAGCGATATCTATATTTGTGAGCGGATTAATGCCTAAATTGAAGAAAATGGGTGTTTCCGTGAAATATGATGACAGGGATACACAGCGTCCGGGATTCAAATTTGCAGAATATGAACTGAAAGGTGTGCCGGTACGACTGGCCATCGGTAGCAGGGATATGGAAAACGGAACCGTTGAACTGGCCAGAAGGGATACCAGAGAAAAATTTACGGTAAACCAGGAAGGCCTGGATTACTATATCGGGAATTTGCTGGAAGATATTCAGGCAAACATCTATAAAAAAGCGGCCGATTACAGAGCTGAACATATTACTCCTGCAAACTCTTATGATGAATTTAAGGAGCTGCTGGATACCAAGGCCGGTTTTATTACAGCGCACTGGGATGGTACGCCTGAAACCGAACAGAAAATAAAAGAAGAAACCAAAGCCACGATCAGGTGTATTCCTTTGGATAACAAACTCGAAGAGGGTGTGTGTATCTATTCCGGAAAACCATCTGTTCAGCGCGTTTTATTTGCCCGTGCTTACTAGGCACCAGCAACAACAACTTAAAAAAGAGCAACATGAAATTTGCAACTAAAGCTATACATGCAGGTCAGGAACCTGATCCTTCAACAGGAGCAGTAATGACCCCGATCTATCAAACGTCCACCTACTGGCAGAAAGCTCCGGGTGATAACCAGGGCTTTGAATATTCAAGAGGCACGAATCCTACGCGCCAGGCATTGGAAAAATGCCTCGCAGCACTGGAAAATGCAAAATATGGCCTTGCTTTCTCTTCCGGAATGGGAGCTACAGATGCCGTAATGCATTTGCTGCAGCCGGGTGATGAGGTGATCACCGGTAATGATCTTTATGGAGGTTCTTACCGCATATTTACGAAGGTATATGCAAAGTATGGCATTAAGTTTCATTTTCTGGATATGTCTAAACCTGAGAATATCCTTCCTTACATCAATGAAAAAACTAAGCTGGTTTGGATAGAAACACCTACCAATCCCACCATGCAGATTGTTGATATCGAAGGTATGGCGAAGATCACTAAGGAAAAAGGCCTGATCCTGACTGTAGACAACACCTTTGCCTCACCTTATCTGCAGAATCCTATTGATCTGGGAGCTGACATCGTAATGCATTCTGTTACCAAATACATTGGCGGCCACTCTGATGTAGTGATGGGTGCATTGCTGACAAACAGCGACAGCCTCTATAAGGACCTCTGGTTCATTTACAATGCTGTTGGTGCTACTCCCGGCCCTCAGGATGCATTCCTGGTGCTTAGAGGTATTAAAACACTGCATCTCAGGATGAAAGCTCATTGTGAAAATGGTGAGAAGGTAGCGCGTTATCTTAAAAATCATCCGAAGATTGATAAGATCTACTGGCCTGGTTTTGAAGATCATCCGAACCACGATATTGCAAAAAAACAGATGCGTGGTTTTGGCGGTATGGTTTCCATCACTTTAAAAGGTGCCGATCTGGCAGAGACTTTCAGAATAGCCTCTTCTTTCAAGGTATTTACGCTGGCGGAGTCGCTCGGTGGTGTAGAATCGCTGATCAACCATCCAACCAGCATGACCCATGGTTCCATCCCTAAGGAAGAACGCGAAAAGGTAGGGGTAACCGATAACCTTTTGCGCCTGAGTGTAGGCGTGGAAGATATTGACGACCTGCTGGCTGATTTAGAACAAGCACTTAAATAAACAAATTGGAATTTTTAGAATTAAAAGATTTTCTGGATCTCAAAGTTGCCCAGTATAACAGGCCTGCCTTTATTGCCAACGATCCGGTTTGCATTCCCCACAGGTTTTCTAAAAAACAGGATATCGAAATTGCCGCATTTTTTGCGGCAATTTTGGCTTGGGGGCAGCGTAAAACTATTATCAATAAATGTACAGAGCTTTTTCAGCGCATGGATAATGATCCGTACAACTTTATGCTGCAGCATGGTGATGACGACCTGAAGCGTTTGCTGAATTTCAAGCACAGAACCTTCAATGATACTGACCTGCTCTATTTCATTTCGTTTTTCAAACACCATTACAGCCTGTCGGACAGCCTCGAAACGGCTTTTCTTCCGGATGATTTTGCCAGTCGTGAAAACTTTAGGGCAGAACATGCGCTCAATCATTTCAGGACTTACTTTTTTAGCCTGCCGGATTCTCCGCGCAGAACCGTAAAGCATATCTCATCGCCAATGCAGAAATCTACCTGCAAGCGGCTGAATATGTTCCTTCGCTGGATGGTCCGCAAGGACAATATGGGGGTTGATTTTGGTGTCTGGAATACCATTCATCCTTCAGATCTGATCTGCCCCTGTGATGTGCACGTAGACCGTGTGGCCAGGAGGCTCAACCTGATCACTCGTAAACAAACCGACTGGAGAACAGCGGTTGAACTGACGGAAGAGCTTCGTAAATTCGATCCCCGGGATCCTGTAAAATATGATTTTGCACTATTCGGCTTGGGGGTTGAGGAGAAGTTTTAAAAATGGGGTTGTTGTATTTTGTCTGCATTAATTTGCTGCGCAAAAGAACGCAAGGCCAAAATACAATAACCCTATTTTTAAAAGTAAGGGAAGATCCGGGGATTGTCTAAAGATATCGCATCCTGCTTTTGCACCCAACCTGGACACCCCGCCAGGATATTCTGGTGTTAAAATAAAAGGTATAAAAATATTCCGGCCTCAGCGTTCTTTTGCGCAGCAAATTAATGCAGCCGGAATATTTTTATACCTTTTATTTTCCTCTTGGAAAATCCCCCACAAATTCTTTAACTTAGTTCTGCATGATCGTATTTGAAGCAGAGATAGAGCGTTATGAAAAAATGGGCGAAAAAACCGGATGGACTTTCGTTTTCGTTTCTGCGGATATTGCCCAACAGATCAAGCCTGGCTGCAAAAAAAGCTACAGGGTAAAAGGAAGACTGGATGCAGTTGAGATCAGAGGACTCGCCTTAACCCCGATAGGAGAGGGAAATTTTATCATTGCCTTAAAAGCCAGTCTGCGCAAACAGTTGAAAAAGGAAGAAGGCGCCCTGCTGCGTATTGAACTCGAAGAAGACAAAGATTTTAAAATAGAGATGCCTGCCGATCTGGAACTGTGTTTGCTGGAAGAAAGGCATAACATGGAGAGCTTTATGAAGCTGCCGAAGTCACACCAGAACTATTATATCAACTGGCTCAATACTGCCAAAACAGAACCTACACGCATCAAGCGCCTTAGCCAGATCGTGACTGCCATGGATAAACAGATGGAATTTGGCGAAATGATAAGGAATGCTAAAGGGAAATGATCAGCACCTGTTATCTTTCGTATTTTCTGAACCAGCTCGTGATTTTCATTTGTATAACGCCTAAAAAAGCTTCCCTGAAAATCTTGGTGCTCATCTTTGAGGTTCCTTCGGTACGATCGGTAAAAATGATAGGAACTTCAACCACCCTAAAGCCATATTGTATGGCCGTGAATTTCATCTCTATCTGGAAAGCATAACCTACAAACCTGATTTTGTCCATCGGGATAGTCTCAAGAACTATTCTTCTGTAACATTTGAAACCAGCAGTTGCATCCTGTATGTTTATCCTGGTGATCACACGCACATACATTGACGCGAAATAAGACATCAGCACCCTGCTCATCGGCCAGTTGACCACATTCACGCCCTTTACATAACGTGATCCTATGGCTACGTCGGCGCCGTTTACACAGGCCTGGTACAGTTTATAGAGATCTTCAGGATTGTGGGAGAAGTCGGCATCCATCTCAAAGATATACTGATAGGCATTTTTCAATGCCCATTTAAAACCATGGATGTATGCTGTTCCCAATCCCAGTTTACCGGTTCTTTCTTCCAGGTGTAAACCCGAATATTCCAGCTGCAGTTTTCTAACGATATCAGCAGTACCATCTGGAGATCCATCATCAATAATTAAAATTTCAAAGGTGAAATTGAGGTTGAACACCTTGCGGATGATCTTTTCAATATTCTCCTTTTCGTTATAGGTGGGGATAATGACTAGGCTGTCTGACACTTTAATTAATTCTGGTAAAAACTTCCGCGAAAGTATTGAATATAAATGAAAGGTAATAAGTTCTAAAGGATTTTAACAGATTTTTAATCGTTAAAGAATTTTAGTTCTATACAAAAGAACCCGCAATAATTTATTACGGGTTCTTTATTTCAGTGTGAGTCAGCTTAAGCAGCATTCATCATCCGCTGTAACCATTTGGTTAAGAAGAACAGAATGATCGAAGCTGCACCTGCCATAAACACGAAAAGCATAAAAAATTCATGCAGATTATGCATTTCGTAACCAAAAAAGACGGTGGTTTTCGTGCCGTCAGGATACAATGAACTTAACTTTCCGCTCAGTACATTGGCACCGGCATTGGCCAGAAACCATACTGCCATCAGCAGTGAGGCAAATTTTAAAGGAGCAAGTTTATTCACGAGTGATAATCCGATAGGTGACAGGCACAGCTCTCCCCAGGTGTGGAAAGCATACATCCCGATCAGCCACATCATGCTCACCTTGATCCCATTACCTACATTGTCCACACCGATTGCGATCACATAATAACCAATGGCCAGCAGCATCAGGCCCAAAGCCATTTTAGTAGGTGCAGAAGGCTCTCTTCTCCCAAGTTTGATCCATAACCAGGCAAGCACCGGCGCGAATGTA
Organism: Pedobacter hartonius; assembly: GCF_900107535.1. Taxonomy (GTDB): domain Bacteria; phylum Bacteroidota; class Bacteroidia; order Sphingobacteriales; family Sphingobacteriaceae; genus Pedobacter; species Pedobacter hartonius. The sequence goes on from NZ_FNRA01000004.1 coordinate 84,781, forward strand.
ACTACAAAGACTGAGTTTAATGACGAGAACCAGCTGGCAGGAACGGTAAAAAAGCCAAGGTCCCTTTTGGTATTTTCCTCAGCGAAAAAAGTAAGTGAAGCACCGGCCTGTTCAAAAGCACTCCAGAAGAATACCACAAAAAAGGCAACAATGAAGATGACAGACATTTTCTTTTTCTCTACTACGGTCAGGTTTTTATCACTAAAGATCATATACGCGATCCCCAGAACCGCTGCAAGCAGCAGGTAACTGAGGTAGCTGTATACCCTGGCATCAATATAGATCAGGCCCACGCATATGCCGGAGAATACCAGCAACGCAAGGTAAACAAGAACAGGCGAGAGTTCATTCCCTGTCCGCTCAGGTTTCATACCCAGTAGAACGCCTTCAGGGTCTCTCACGTATTTATCTCTTAATAGGATGAAAACTAAAACGCCAAGTAACATCGCAATGGCAGCTGCAAGGAAAGCCCATTTGAAATCGACGGGATTACCCGTATCTCCAACGTATCCGCAGATGAACGGTCCTAAAGCTCCACCGGTGTTAATACCCATATAGAATATCGTGTAAGCTGCATCCAGTCTTTTATCGCCGGCAGGGTACAGCTGCCCCACCATAGAAGAGATGTTTGGTTTAAAGAATCCGTTACCGGCGATCATAAAGCCTAATCCGGAAAAGAAAAGGAAGGCCGAAACATCGGCATTGCTTTGGTAAAGAGAGGCGCAGGCGAACATCAGGAGTTCTCCTAAAGCCATCAGTAGGCCACCGGTAACGATAGAGCGCCGGTTTCCCCAGTACCTGTCTGCCACAAAACCGCCGATAAGAGGGGTAAGGTAAGCCAGGCCGGTATAACTTCCATAAAGGTTTGAGGCGAACGCTTTATCGAACAGCAGTGCTTTTGTCATAAAAAGCACCAGGATTGCACGCATACCGTAATAATTGAAGCGTTCCCACATCTCTGTAGCGAACAGTACATATAATCCTTTGGGATGGCCTTTTGGAGTGTCGTGTATCATCTCCGGCTTAAGGATTTCAGATTGATCCATATTTTTTGTATGTTGGTTTTTTATTTAATAAGTTTCAGTTGAGTTCATAATATAAACAGGCAGTGCCGTAAAATAATTGATTTTATTTATTATTCGCTAAATCCGGCCAAATTAGAATTTTTTTGTGACCGGTATGTCTTTACGTTTAGGGTCGATATAGAGATCGTCCCGGGCGTTCGGATCGTTATTCAGCTCGATGTTTTCAACGAGTTTTAGTTTGTTGCCCAGCAGGCGATAGGCATCAAAGCTTGAATCAGAGGCATAATATTCAAAATTTCCAACCATAGTGGAGTCCATTGGTGCAAGGTGGTCAAAGGCAATGAGCTGTTCTTTTTTATCCAGTCTGAGCGTCATTGTATTTAATTTGTTATACTCAAACACAATCCTGTTTTTGACTGGTGCATTTTTTGCGCCTTCAAAGATCGGTTTGCCAAATTGTACGGTGTTTTCTCCAAATGAAAGGATATCAATCACTTTTTTGGAAGTTTTATTGTTGTTACCCTTCCAGCCCAGTAAAGCGTAACAGGTTTTTTGTCCGGCGGCCATCAATGGTATAACTTCATAATACCTGGCCCCATACCACTGCTTATTTGTGGTAACTACGTTATCATCCTTAAAATGTTCCGTATCATCAATCAGCGGGTATAGCTTCAGCTTTCCGTCGCCCGTTGCCATTTGTATGGTGCCAAAGAAACGGTAGGTACCTTCTTCAGTAGGCACATACCAGGAGAAAATCCTGAATGAACGATCCGGTGAGCTCACTACAGAGATAGTCTTCAGGGAATCGAAGTCATAACTGAAAGAGGATGTTGTCTTTAATGCATTCACCAGCATTTTGATGAATTTTGCATTTTGCCCGAACCGCTGGGTATTGCCCCTGGCCGTAAACATAGTCTGCGTACACTTTAACAGGGAATCCTGATATGAATTCAGGACAACGGCACTTTTCTGGTCGGGTTTAAGCTGTGCAAAAACAGGCGTAATCACACAGCTGCACATAAAGGTTGTCAAACACAAAAGGAGTACCTTCTTCATTAATTTAAGTTTTCAATCACCATTGCGCTTGCGCCGCCGCCACCATTACATATGCCGGCAACGCCTATTTTTCCATTGTTCTGGTTTAATACAGAGAGCAGGGTAACTATAATACGCGCTCCTGATGCACCCAGGGGGTGCCCCATAGCCACAGCGCCGCCATTTACGTTTACCACATCCTCCGTTAAGCCCAGTTCTTTATTATTTGCCAGTGAAACTACAGAAAATGCCTCATTAATCTCGAAGAAATCTACGTCATCTATATTCTTGCCTGCTCTTTGCAGCGCCAGGGGAATAGCTTTTGAGGGAGCAGTGGTAAACCATTCCGGCGCCTGCTGTGCATCAGCATAACTGAGTATGCGTGCCATGGGTTTCAATCCCAGTTCTGCGGCTTTTTCAGCACTCATCAGTACCAGTGCAGCCGCACCGTCATTCAAAGCCGAGGCATTGGCGGCAGTCACGGTGCCATCTTTTTTAAATACAGGTTTTAACCCTGGTATCTTATCAAAATTAACGGTATAAGGATCTTCATCCTTATTCACCACTGTGGTGTTCCCCTTGCGGTCTGTCACCTCCAAGGGTATAATTTCATCTGTAAACTTACCCGTTTCCTGTGCCAACTGGGCCCTTCTGTAGGAGCCCGCCGCATAGTTATCCTGATCCTCGCGGCTGATCCCGCAGGTTGAAGCACACAACTCAGCGGCAGCGCCCATGTGGTAATCATTGTATACATCCCAGAGCCCGTCTTTTACCAGTCCGTCCGTCATTTGGCCGTGGCCTAATCTGTATCCCGTTCTGGCTTTGTCCAGGTAATAGGGAACATTGCTCATGCTTTCCATTCCTCCCGCAACTACAATGTCATTCTGTCCCAAAGCGATGCTCTGTGCAGCAAGCATGATTGCCTTGGTGCCCGAAGCACATACTTTGTTAATAGTGGTGGCAGGCATATCGGGCAGGCCCGCATATTTTGCTGCCTGCGTAGCCGGTGCCTGGCCTAAACTGGCAGATAATACATTGCCCATAAATACTTCCTGTATGTCGCCGGGCTGGACGCCTGCCTGTGCTACTGCAGCTTTAATGGCAAAGCCTCCCAGTTGGGTAGCTGTAAAACCCGATAGTACACCGCCGAAACTTCCGATTGGTGTTCTGAGTGCTGATACAATAACTACTTCTCTCATTTATCTCTATTAAATTTGGTTGAGGGCAAAGCTAGTAATTTTTAATTCGCTCAATTGGTAATTTTTTTGTTCAGCTTCAAATCCCGGCTGTGAGATCACTGCATTTATCAAAGCGAAGACTAAAAAATTAAAATTATTTTAAAAAAATAATCTGCGAAATTGACAGTGAAAAAACGTTTTTTCACTAATAGAGGTATAGCCGGGCACTTCTACACTATTGTCGATTTATAAAAAACTATTTATTATTGACATATAATTAGTTAAACAGATCGCTGTATCTGTGAACCATCTGACTAAAATGGGAGAAATTAAAAGAACAGGCCATACCGAAACAGAATTGCTCAGAGCTACTAAATTGGGCAGTACATTTGCTTTTAACGAGCTTTACATGCTCCATCACAGGGACATTTACAGCAACCTGAGACGGCTGATGAGAGATGACGATACAGCCAGGGAGGTTACTCAGGATACCTTTCTGAGAGTTTGGGAGAAGCGTGTACAACTGGATCCCGATAAGTCTTTTCCCGCTTATCTATGCAGGGTCAGCCGCAATATAATGATAGATTTTTACCGTAAAGCCAAAAGGAATAAACAAATGATAAACAACCTGGAACACTTTATAAAAACCGGAAATGATCCGCTTATGGAAAACATTACGCCTGTTGATGAAGAGGCGCTGCTGATGAATGCCATAGAGATGCTTCCGCCGAAGAGAAAGAAGATTTTTACACTTTGCAAGCTGGAGAGTAAGTCTTATGAGCAGGTGAGCGCATTGCTGGGCATCTCCGCTTCCACGATCAGCGACCATATTGTTAAGGCTACAAAAGCTATACGCAGTCAGCTAACAGATGCCATTAAAGTGGCTCTCATATTATTTGTTCCATTCTGGCTTGCCCATGTCCATGAAATACTGAAAAAAATTATTTAAAAAAAAATCACAGGGAGCAGAGTAAAACGGAAGTTCTTACGTTATTACTACAGATGATTTGAAAAAGATCTTGTTGAACGGGCGCTCGCCCGGCTGACATGTTTAGGTAAATAATAGTTAATAAGAATTGCCGGTGTGCGTGGATGCGACACCGGCAATTTACTTTAGATTTCAGGCCTTCGCCATGTCTTCAGGGTTTTGTTATCCATTCTTCTCTTGCCATCAGTTCTTTAAGGTCTGCCGCCTGATTGTGTCTTACGCCTGTATAATAATCGGCTGACATTTTCAGTAGCTGTCTCTGTGTTAAATTATATTTAAGGTTTCGGTGTCCCCGTTATGCGCATGGGCGGCTGCACTTTTTTTGCAGCCTGAAAAGACAATGCTTAAAATGAGGAAAAATGCAAGACACTTTTTTAATGCATTCAGGTGAATCGCTGAATTTTCTGTCATAGTTATTGTTGTTTGTGAATGATTATCATTTGTTTTATCCTGTAAGTTTATGGAAGTAATATAAACCAGATGTTAATTAATAATTAAGCGTTTGAAAAATTGGAGGCAAGGATATAGAATTTTTGGAGAAATGATTATTAGAGGCGGGGGTAACGATCGGGGGTTACAGGCTAATTCTTCGTAAGATCCTTTCCCTGAGATTGATATCTGTAGAAAAGTTAATAACAGTAAATTGTTAATAAATAAAATAGGGGATCAAAGATCATTTTCTTAAATTGGTAATAAGAAATTTAATTGGAAAAAAAAGTCCTGTGAGCGGGTAATCCACGAAGGGCAGGCACACCATAAATCTGCCGGATATCCATTCGCAGAAAACTATTGTAAGTATATATAAACACCCGTATTGTTAATTGATACGGGTGTTTTTTTTATTTGGCAATCATCTTTTAATTTAAATGGCACTGCCACTATCATCGGCTCAAATTCTACATCCCTGAGGTTGCCTAATTCTGTTTTTGGTTTTGACTCTGCGGGCAGCTGGCTGGGATGTTCCTGCTCCCTGAGTGTTGCGAAAGGCGATGAAAAGTGAACCTCCCTGATTTCTACATCAGTGCCCTCAATCGTTGCAGGTACCTGGTGCGGTTCCAAGAGATCATCCAGGTAAACAATGATTAAAATATTTTCCTCGTTTTGCTCACCGGCTATATATCCCAGGCCAATGGCAGTTACCCCCGGTAACGCGAGAATTTTGTTGGCATGAATGATTTATCATTTGTTTATTTAATCAAATCAAAAGTGAGATTTTACTGTTACCGTAGTTCAATCTTTAACAAATTGCTAATTACATCTCAGCACATGAAATTTAAATTTTACTTTATAATAATCATCGTCATCACCATCCATCCAATTGTTTCAAATGCCCAAAAGTCTTACAATCTTTTTAATCCAGTACCAAAGGACAAAATGAGAGATATGGAAACAGACAGACCGGATGTTACAGAATCTCCTTTCACTATTGACGCAGGGCATATTCAGTACGAAGCAGATCTGGGCAGGCTTGAAAGGGAAAAGGGGGAGCTGACCGATCAACACACCGTATTGCTTAATCAGGCCAATCTGAAGGTAGGCCTTAGTCGTATAACTTCCATACAATTTGGCTTTCAAAGTTTTGTATGGCAGAAAGAGAAAGACTTACAGACAGGTGAAAACACCACCGGTCACGGTATAGGAGACGTTAACGTTAGAATCAAACAAAATCTCATTGGCAATGACGGGGGGAATTTTGTGCTTGCGCTTTTGCCGTATGTAAAATTTCCAACGGCAAAATATACCAGTGACAGTAAATATGAAGGTGGGCTCATTGTTCCAATGCAGCTTAAGTTGCCCGGAGAATGGAAACTGGGAAGCCAGGTTGAGGCTGACCGGCTTAAAGATAATGAAGCCGATGGGATGCATACCGAGTTACTCCAGTCATTAACCATTAGTCATAAGTTGAGCAAAAACCTTGACGGGATTGCAGAAACCTATTATCGCTACGATTTTAAAGGCCATCACTGGGCTAATTTTCTGGATGCGGCTGCACAGATAGAGATATCTAAAAATTTTAAAATTGATGCAGGTTTAAACTACGGCCTGCAGCATGACGCAGAAAAGAACTATTTTATTGGAACTGCATTCAGATTTTAAATGGCATAATACTAATTAAGGGCGGATGTTGTTATAATTTCATATTAAAAAACAAGACTTCCGCTTTAGTACTTTTAGAAGAAGTTCCGGTATTGCCCAAAGTAATACCGGAACCTTCAGTATAATACTATTTCTCCTGCTGATTAAGGAATTCAATGACCGCACTGTTCAATTCTTGAGGGGACTCTTCCGGTATCCAATGTCCACTGCCAGGAATCACCTTTCCAACTACGTTGGTTGCATATTTCCGCATCTGATTGGCCTGATTTTCTCCAAATCCACCATTTCCTCCTCCTCCGATAGCCATGGCAGGAATTGTAATTTTTGTTTTTGAGATCTCTTTATTGTCCTTCACATCCTTGGTTAATACCTGATAATATTCAAAAGCTGCGTTTAAACTTTGTGGTTTGGAATAAGACTTTGCATACATATCCAGGAGTTCGTTCGTGAAAACCTCTGGTTTACCAGCATGTACTTTAATAAAATGTGCAAAGAAATATGCTTCGTGTCCGGCAATCAGTGTTTCTGCCAATCGACCTTTAGCAGCAAAAAAACTGAAATGCCATACCAGAGATTCGCCCTGAGGGGTGAAAGCAGGGTAATTATAAATGCTTTCATCCGGAATTGGTGCTTCCATGTAAATCACACTGCGTATATCCTTTTGGTTTTGTACCAGCATTGGGTAGGTAACCCATATGCCTATATCATGGGCAACAAGATCAAACTTTTTACCCATACTATGGCTTTTAGCGTGATGATAAAGTAAAGCGGATATGTCTGTGGCCCTGTAGGAAGTCGTAATCTGAGACTGGCCCAAGCCTGGAAGATCAGGCGCTACCACCGTATATTTTTTTGAAAGCTCCGGCATGAGCTGATGCCATTCATACCAGGACTGGCCAAAACCATGAACTAAATAGACAAGGGGACCATTGCCTCCTATGACATAATGGATTTTTACGCCATCAACGATTTGAAATTCACTTTTGAAGCCCGCAGGAATGGGAAACTCCTCTTGTGCAAAAACTGGAATTGATGTTAGGAAGAATGCAAAAATAAGAATGCTGTTCTTGATTAATTTTCTCATATTGAATTATTGTTAAATTTATTTTTGATTAATTTTATTCGATGTTTTTTTCCCGATTGATGACAATAGTATTGTCTGAATTCATATACCATATTAAACCGATCGTTCTGTTATCAGGCAAAAAAAATGCCTGCTATCCGCGCTGTGGTGCCAATACCTCAACTTGCGCCGGTATGAACACTATTATCTGTTAATTTTTTCATTCTCTTTTCTGTTTGTTATTCTATTGATAATTAGATATTTAATTTAAACCGTTCGTTCTTTAATAGGGTAAAAAAATATTAAGTATTGATAGTGCTGATTAAATGATCAGTAAGTTTTTGGGTTAGCTTTTTATCTTTAAACAGGATATCTGCGTTCCATAATGAGCTGAAAGAAGCCACAATAAAATGGGCAATCATTTCCGGATCTTTATTTTCTGCCAGTTCACCCTTTTCTTTGGCCTGCTGTAAAAGAGATGAAAATAATTTCACAGAAGTTTTAGCCTGCCGGTTTAGTAATGCCTGGGTCTCTTCATCGGTTTTTCCCAGTTCAAAGGTTGTTTTTACAGACATGCAGGTCTTTGCTTCCAGCACCATATCTTTAACCACATTTTTTATAACTAACCTGACAGATTCAAGAGGAGAGTTCCCTTTTTTACTCATTGCTTTATATTCCTCTTCCCTCTTGTGGATGTAACTGTTAAGACACTTGATAAAAAAACTGTGTTTGTTACCATATGTATCGTAAATACTGCTGCGATTTAATTTTAGGGTGTCTACCAGATCATTCATAGAAGTGGCATGATATCCTTTTTCCCAAAAAAGATTTCTGGCTATTTCCAATTTCTGCTCGTAATCAAATTCCTTAATGCGTGGCATGGAACAAAGATATTATAATAAACCGATTGTTCCAAATAAAATTAACTGCAAAGTGAAATTTGATACCTGAATTGGGTGGATTGGTTATATATTTATTTTTGCTTCCAGCTTTTTTAATGTTTGGATCAGCATTTTTTCTGTGATCGCAGGCAAGGCTTTTCGTAATTCTCCATCTCCATTGCTGCGGCGTTAAATTGTACTCCTGCTTAAATACCCTTGCAAAATATTGGACAAGTGTTAACGATCGTTGCTTTCTTGTTTTAATTTGATACGATGCATTTTGCCCCACTTCATCAATGATTCCACCACTTCTTTTAAGCTGTGACTGTATTGAGTAAGCTTATATTCGACAATTATGGGAGTTGCTTCAACATTTACACTCCTCTTTAAAAATCCATTAATCTCCAGATCTTTCAATTCACCTGATAAAACCCTGGGCGTTATCCCGACGACCTTACGTTGTATTTCATTAAATCTTTTTGAACCATTGGAAAGAGCGATAATGACCCTTAATTTCCACTTTCCGCCAATCACATATAATGCATCCTCCATAGCCTGGATCTTTTCAGTGCATTCAATTTCTGAAATATTATCTTTTTGTTCCATTTATATCATTACAACTATACCAAAGGATACTACTATGCTTTAATATACTACTATTAATTGAATAGCCAATGTACATATCTTTGGCATCAATATGAAAAATTTTAAAAAAACTATGATCATAACTGTATCGATTATCGGATGCTTAATACTCCTGGGGTTATTTACATTCCTTTATTTATTTTATGTGCCTGATTTGAAGCAACCAAAATTAAGTGCCGATATCAAAAAAGCAACAATTAAATGGGGTAATTATCAAAGAACATATCTAAGCTATGTTCCCAGCTCTATTGTCGAGAGTAGTAAGCCAGGTTTGATCATTGTTTTGCATGGATCCGGCATTGATGGTGCTAAGATCCGTCAGTGGACAGGTTATGAGTTTGATCAAATGGCAGATGCGCACGAATTTATAGTTTTATACCCGGACGGCTACAAAAGCAACTGGAATGATTGCAGGAAGATTGCCCCGTACCCGGCAAAAAAGCAAAATATTGATGACGTTGGATTTATAAATGCATTGATTAAGAAATATGAATCAGACTATGGGGTAAACCCACTCAAAGTGTATGCATTTGGTTATTCCAACGGTGGCGAAATGGCATATAGGATTGCTATTGAAAAACCACATCTGTTAAATGCTATCACGGCAATAAGCGCTTCTCTTCCTACTCCAGATAACTTTAACGGCAGCATTGATAGCTTAGCGACCCGAATATTGATGGTTAACGGCACTAAAGATCCCATCCTTCCCTATGCCGGTGGTAAAATATTCTTTTTTGGACAGGATTTTGGAGAAGCGCTTTCTGCACAAACAACCGCGGGAATTTTTGCAAGGGTCCGCGGGGCTGTTAAAGTTAAAGATACAATACGGTTGCTCCACAAAAATGGAGGCACAGCGAGCTCGGTGGATAAACAGGTATGGATGCATCAGGGTGAGCCTGTTATTGAATTATACACAGTTAATGGCGGTGGACATGTAGTGCCGCAACAAGCTGCAAAATTCCCGCGTTTTATGGGAGTGGTAACGGAAGATTTAGATGCGCCCAGGGAAGCTGTCAAATTTTTTAAACTTGAAAAAGTAGAAGTTCACTAGAACGATAAAAACTGGCATAGATCTTCTTACGATGGTGTAACAGAATTAAGTTTTTGAAAGATTTACTTCATTCAAAAACTTAACTTTGTATTTTAGCAACGTTTAAAATTATAAATAGAAGTCTCATTTTTTCTCTATAAAGGGCAATTGACTTCGTATCCGGATTGTCTGTTTCGTAACACTTAAAATAGATTTAAGTGACATCTTTAGAACTATCGCCGTAAATGCGGATATCATGATCGGGACAGCAGTCTTAACCACACTTCTTCAAATCCACAAAATTATATTATTAGATAAATTTAATATACGAAGCAGCACTGCCTCGTAATAATTTGATAATGAGGTGTTTGAACTCGTGCAAAACTTGTATAAAACTTATACAGAACCCGCATCTCAGCTGAGGTTGGTCTGGGGTTGATCTGCGGTTCCGCTGAGGTTACGTGCTTATACCCACATCAACCCCAGACCAACCCCAGCAAGACTACACGGAAAATGCGGGTTTTGTATGAGTTCTATATGTGTTCAGTATCATTTTGTACCCTGTAATTAGCAGATTAGTGTATACAATGGGTCAGTTCAGAAAATATTCAATTATTAAAACGAATGATTTCAAAAGAAATAATATAACACAGGCAACTTGCTGAATCATAAAAAATTAAACATATACAACTATTGTTTTTTATAAACTTACTTTTTAAATTAGTATCAAACATTATTAACCAAATATTTAACCTTATGGCAAAACTAGATGGCGCTTTCGGTGATTTCCATGGTAAAATGGGAAACATGGTATTTTACAAGCTAAACGGGAAGACCGTTGGACGAACAATCGGAAAGGTGGAGAACTTTACTGAAAAGCAGGAGGAAGTTCTGAAAAGAACAGAATTAATTTCTCCATTTCTTAACCCACTCATAGATTTTATAAGAATAGGATTTAAAAACACACCAAAACCCTGGGGCTGGGATTTTTATAGCGTGGCTACCTCTATGAATAAACCGGGAGCCATTAAAGGAAAATACCCTGATTTAAAGATCGACTATGAAAAAGTAATCTTATCGAAGGGCGCCATTGCCCCACCTAAAAATCCTAAAGTAAAACTTACTGGTAATTCAGTTGAATTTAGCTGGGATCCGGACACAGATGCTAATGGCGCAGAGACACGGGACCAGGTAATGCTGGTTGCATATTTCCCTGAAACTTTAAAAGCGGTTTTTCTCAGCAGTGGAGCAAGAAGAACCGAAGGGGTTGATCAGCTCAAATTGCCATCCTTTAATGAAGATACAATCATTGAAACCTATATGTCCTTTATTGCTGACGACAGAACAGATGTTTCAAATAGCGTTTATGCAGGTCAGTTGACCTGGAAAGGAGATCCTTCGTAATGGCAACTATCAGAAAAGGAATTCTGGGTGGTTTCAGCGGCACTGCCGGGCCTGCTACGGGCACCAATTGGCGGGGACAAGACGTACTTAAGGGCCGGTCAAAAAAAAGAATAGAGAAAGAAGATCTTCTGCCCCAGAACTTTAAACTTAAGGTGATGTCTGAGTTTCTAGGCCATTTCAGTGCATTGATCAAGATTGGATTTTATCATAGAAACAAAAAAGACACTCCATTTAACCGCGCTATGAGCTATAATCTGGAACGGGCGATAACAGGTGAGGCTCCGGATTATGATATTAACTATAAAAAAATCGTTTTCAGTAAAGGTAACAGGGAGCCCGCATGGTCTGTGAGGGCAATGCTTGAGCAGAAAGACCAAATCAATATCAACTGGGAAGTTCCGGAAACAGCGAACATAAAAGTGATTGCCAATGATCTGGCTAAAATTGTGATTTATAATGAGACAAAAAAAGAGGCCCGGTTTTCTGCCACAGCAATCAGGTCAGATCTTTCAATCACTGTAACAATCCCTGAAGTATTTATTGGCAATAAATTCCATTTATGGATGTTCTTTGTTTCACCGGATGGGAAAAACGTTTCAAACAGCGACTATCTAGGACGGGTATAACGATGAGTAAGATACTGTTTTTCAAAACCAAAATTGACTTCTGAATATATCTTGTCATTAGACCATTTTTTGTAGATATTGTAGATTAGCAGAATTGCCAACACTCTCAAGTTGATCCAGACATTTCTATAGAACATCAATACCATCAAGAACTACGATGCTTCCTGGAGTAAACACCAAAGCAATACCTATGCTATGCAAAAATAGAGGGAAAAGAATACTCCCCACATATCCCCCCTAAAAGGAACAGCCGACCTTCAGCCGAATAGATTAGTGGTTGCTTAGCGTGTTTAACCACATGTTTAGACGTTTCATATGGAATCTGAGCTGTCTTATCGTCGAATCCGCCTGTTAAGCCATTTATTTCCGATGTTTACTTTAAATAGGAGATTGTTTCACAATTTTGCATTAAATAGGAAAAATCTACAACAGATGTATTTATGGCAACAATTTTAAAGGCGAATAACAAGGGTTTGAATATTGATTACCTGCTTAAACCGGTTGAACCGCAGCTGCTGGACGGAGCCATGCGTAAATTTCATTCCATGCATCCCGCACCTGATAACTTCAGGGCAATCATTGAATCGCTGGTTTCCGGCCATGGCCGGGAAATGAAACCGCAGTACAGAAACCGTTTCTGGTCAAACAGGGTGACAAGTTCATTCCCATATCCATCACAGAGGTGGCCCATTTCAGTTTCGAGGATAAACTATCATTTCTGAACACCTCCGGCAACAAAAGATATATGCTGGACTATACGCTGGATGAACTGGACAGGAGGCTTGACCCGGATGCATTCTTCCGTTTAAACCGGCAGTACATTACCTCGTTTCTGGCCGTCAGATCTGTTCATAACTATTTTAACGGAAAATTAAAGGTCTATGTAGACCCAGAAGTTCCTTCGGGCATTATTGTCAGTAAAAATCGTGCTAACCAATTCAAACAATGGCTTAACCGGTAGTGTTATCTCTTTAAAAGCAATAGATGTTCATATGGAAACACATGAAAGTTTACGTGATTTCTATCACACCAGGTTAATTGAAAGCCCCCCGCAATTGGATGCCGTATTTAGTCACTATGATATTTTCAGACTTGAAGAGAATGGGTTCAGCAGTTCCAGGCCGGCAAAGTATTGCAGGAGGGACTTTTTTAAAATTGCTGTGGTAAGAGGCCATAACCGGTGTCATTATGAGGATAAGACTTTTGAAAGCCATGGATCTGCGCTGATGTTCTTTAGTCCGCATATCCCTTATACCTGGGAACCACTTTCAGACGAGACGGGTTATTTTTGTATTTTTAAAGAATCTTTTTATAATGAAGGTTTCAAAGGCAACATCAATAATCTGTTAATGTTTGCCCCCGGTGGCAAACCGATCTATGGGTTAAACGAAGCACAAGATGCCCGGGTGAGCGCTGTATTTGAAAACATGCTTGAGGAAAAACAATCAGATTATCAGTTTAAGCTGGATTTGTCCCGGAATTATTTAAGTGAGCTGATCCATATTGCACTGAAGCTTGAACCGGCCGAGCAAAGTTTGAATAGCGGAAATGGCAATGAACGTCTAGCTTTAGTTTTTTCTGAGCTGCTTTACCGCCAGTTTGATATGGAGGGGATAAAAAACAATGCCTTGTTAAAAACACCCAAAGACTATGCAGACAGATTGTGTGTCCATGTAAATCACCTTAACCGTGCTTTAAAGGAAACCACCGGTAAAACCACTTCTAATTTGATCAGTGACAAGATCATTGGTGAAGCACAGCATTTCTTAAAATCAACAAATGATAACATCTCTCAGATTGCTAATACATTAGGGTTTGAAGACCTTTCACATTTCAGCGTTTTTTTTAAAAAACGGACGGGCCTTTCTCCTTCGGCATTCCGGGATTTAACCTGCTGATTGGTAAACTCCGTAAGTGATTCTTACAGAGTTTACAAACAGCATGACTATTGGATCACTACACTCATTCCTCCGTCTGCCATCACTATAGAGCCAACCATGAAACTGGCACGGTCTGACCCCAGAAATGATACCAGCTCAGCGATTTCGAAAGGGTCTGCAGGTCTTTTAACCGGCGCATTTTTGCCATGTTCTGCCAGAAATTCGCGACCATCCTCACGGTGTTCATTGATCAGGTTCGTAACCACGTCTCCCACACCGATTGCATTTACCCGAATTCCATATTCGATCGCCTCCAGAGCAGCTGTCCTGGTGAGTTGCGCCAGTGCACCTTTCGATGCGGCATATGCCGAGATTGTTGGGAAGCTGAAAAAGCTGGCATAAGATGCGATATTAACAATGGCCCCGCTTTTATTGGGTATCATTGCCTTCAAAGCTTCGCGGGTATGCAGAAAAGCACCGGTAACATTTGTGGCCATGATCAGGTTCCAGTCTTCAAGCGTAGTTTCTACTACCGTTTTATTTATTATCCGGCCCGCGTTATTTACCAGCAGGTCTAATTTACCAAAATGCCCAACGGCCATTTTTACGGCACGCGATGCTGAATCTTCATGAGTTACATCTGCTACCAGTGTAAGCATTCCTTCAAATTCGTCTGCCAGCTGATTTACCTCTTCATTGTAATCTTCGGCAAGTACCTTGCATCCGCGCTGAAACAGCAGTGTTGCAATTGCTCTTCCAATTCCGCTGGCGGCACCGGTAACAATAGCAACCCTGCCCTCCATTTCGTTACTTTTGATGTAATTATTCATGTTTTATAATGATTGATTGAACCATCAAAATTATACGATAAGGACTGCCGGTGTTATCATATATCACACGAATACTTTTATAAATCAAACATTCAATGTTTCAGTAATGATTAAGCTTTACTGCCAGCTAATTTCTATAGCGCTGTTCCCTTTTAACTCATACGCTATATTTCCGCCTTTTACGGATTTGCCCTTAACAGGCTCTTTTTCTCCTTTGTAAGCCACCTTAAGATCCGGAAGTTTTTCCTTTCCCTTTTTTACCAGCATCAACCTGCAGGTTAACTGATCATCTCCAAGAACTTTGAAATTTACCTTTTTTTTCTTCCCGGCATTAAACCCGGACGTAGGATAATCTACAAAAACATAAAAATCCTCATTGGGTATCTGAAAATAATGCCTTGGCAGAATCCCAAATGCATTTCCTGCGCCATAAACTTCCTGGCCAACAGCACCTGATTTTTCCCAGCCGTCATGCAGGTCTTCCAGTGCAATCCATAGATTTTTGTTTACTTCACCTACTTTTGCCTCCTTTTCCAGCATTTCTTCAGGAAGCATTGAAGGGTAATAATATGCCGCACGGTTCACCAGAAAACGGATGTATTCTGCAATCAGCAACCGTACTGACGTCAGGATATCCACATCGTGGCTATGCTTCAGATAGTCATGCAATGCGCAAAATACTTCCTGTTCTTCGTAAACGGCAGTATATGGAGCATCGTTCAGTGGGAATAAGGCAAAGAAAGTAGGAAGATTCTTTCCATAGCCATAATTGCAGTCCCAAAGCTGTACGTTTTTAAAAATGCCCGCCAGGCACATATAACTTAAGTTCAGATAAAGTTCATTGCCGGTGATCTTATACAGGCGAAGTAATGCTCCTGCGGAGAATGCAGTATTATTGGCCTGGTAAAAGATTTCGAAACCATAACCCACCAGTGTTTTTGCGGCTTTTTCAGCTTCGTTTAGAAACCGCCTCTGCCCGGTAAGTTCCCAGGCCTGAATCATTACATGTGCATAGAGCCCGGCTACATCCTTTTCGCCGCCTTTGCCTTCGGCTGTCTCTGCTTTCAGCACTTCGAGGGTGTCCATCTTATAAAAAACAGGCCATTTGTAGTTGAAATGTTTTGCTACTTTGATTGCATAATCTATAGAACCAAGGAAGAGATCTTTCGCTACACCGTCGCCTTTTAAGGCCAATCTTGATAAATTGAGCAGGGGATGGTGCAAATACCAGGAGTCCATCACTTTAGGCAATTTCTGTTCTTCTTCGCCTTTCAGCTTACCTTCAGCTGCGGGTAACCATCTCATGATGGTGCATATGTCCTTATCAAAAAACTGCGGCAATCCCTTTTTGATAGTTTGCATGATATCCAGCTCGTTTCCGCTCCATTCTACGTAGTCCAGCAGAGGCAATAGAACGGCAAGCTGTACCATGATCTCCGGGGGAGTCTCATAATCGCTCACATAGGCATTGAAATAGGCATTGTCGCCAACCTGTGACATGCAGCCGGCATTTTCCAGCAGGTCCTTCAGCCCTTTATCCAAAATATCCGGCCAGGGCTGATAAACTGTCTGCGGTTTGGGAAGTAACAGGTATACCCTGGCTAACAGATCCAGGTATTGGCGGACCATTGCTGCTTCATCTGCCGGCAGGGCTGTATCAAACGCCACAAAAGCATCGCTGATGCTTATTTCCTTTCCGGCCTGTAATGGTTCCTTAGTGGTAGGGGGCAGAGAAAAACCCATTTCAGGCCAGCTCCCCCCAACGGTGTCTCCTGCAGAAGTTTCCGTTTGCTGGCAATAATCTCCCAATGCCGTCAGGTTCTGCAAATATAAAACCGATGCTGATTTTGGTTTGGTCATGCTCATATAGATCATACCTGACCTGGTACCTACCTGACTTGCATGTACCTTACCTGATATATGCTTTGCATTTCCATTTTTGCCGGTGGCGATGATATCCCTTGGCCAGAACGGGATAAACAAATCTTTTTCTGGTTTCAATACCGTGCTGTAACGGAGAACAGGATGGCTCCCATCCTCATTAATATCAACGCTGACTTTAAATACTCCAATTTCACTGCTGAGTTCTAATAAACATCCGGTACCGGACTCCCTGAGCTGATTAACCCGTAAGGTTGCTCCCGGTGAGTACGCAGCACGGAAAGCCATACTTCCGCCTTTCAACATGCTCACTGAAATCCAAACCGAGTCAATAGTGCAATAAACCGTAAAATTGAAATCCCTGGCCTGTTTCTGATAAAGGGCTTCCGAAGCTTCTGCCAGTTCAGCGCTTGCGGATACTGCCCAGGGTGATAATCCATTCATAATAAAAAGATAACTTGTAGGATATATCACAGTAACTAAACGGAGACGATTTTGTTTTAACTACATTTCTGCAGGCAGGGTAAACCAAAATCCAGATCCATTGCCGGGTTCGCCTTGAATCCCCACCTTGCCATTGTGTTGTTATATCTATGCCTGTGTCATAATCATGCTGGTATTAATATGGTGTCTGGTCAGGTAGCTGGTCTATTTCAGATTCTAATAATGCTTTATTGTCGATTTGCTGAGCCATTTGTTTTAATTATGAGTTAATGCTTCGGGTTGCACTATAACTTTTTCACCACAAAGAGTTTCATGTTCCTCAAATTATATTGGTCTCAGAAGCAATTCGGCATAATGTCCAGGAATTGCCAGTTCAATTGTTTTGCACTAATTATACATTTTCAGCTTGGCTTTAAGCAATCTTCTTGCTTCAAAAATCCGTGTTTTCACGGTACCTATAGGAATATTAAGCTCGTCGGCGATTTCGTGGTACTTAAACCCTTCAAAGTATTTTATAAAAGGTACCAGGTAGGCTGGAGGAAGTTGGTCAAGTGCCTTATTGATGTCATCACCTATAAACTGACCTTCGGCCTTGTTACGTGTAGAGCTCTTTACCAGCTGGTATGACATCAGTTCTTCTGTAGATTCAATGATTTTTTTGCGTCTTGTGTCTGCTCTGTAGTTATTGATGAACGTATTTCTCATGATGGTATATAACCAGCCACGTAAATTGGTTCCATCTTTATAAAGGTTAGCATAACGCATAGCCCTTAGGAAGGTTTCCTGTATTAAATCATCAGCATCGTCATTATCCTTTGTAAAAGAGAATGCGAAATTCTGCAATGCGGGTTTGTGGATGTTGATTTCTGAACTGAAGGCTATGTTTCTCATAAACTTAATGTTTGGGTAACGTTTCAATAGATAATTGTTTGAAAACAATGAGTATACCAAAAACACAAATTTTTAAGGCCGTTTAAAAAAAACGGCTCCAGATTTCAGAAGGTTTTTTGATCAAAATAATATTTGAAGCTATTAAAATCCACACTTGAAGATGATTAAGGACAGTTTGCAAAATTTGTTTAACAAAATTGCAGGTTCCTTCTATAACATATGACGGTGCCGGTATGAGCGAATCTGCTGTATTCATAAGACTACACTTATTTGTGGGCCGTGCTATTTATTAGGGCAAACAAAAATTGCATATTCCCAACATTGTATCAGCGCGCGGCTGGAAGGTGGAGTGGAAACAAAATTCAAAACGGCTACACATCTATCCATTTTGGCGTATTTTCTCCTGCTTGTTTTGATCAAATTTGTTTAAGCACATTAAACACAGGCCCGTGTGGCCATCTTATAAAATTAATAAAATGGATATTAAACAATTTATCAAAGACTGGATCTTGGTTGGCAATAGTTACGACACAGAAAAATACCTGGCATTTTATACCGAAGATGCCGTTCTGGACGATCCTTCTGTCGGCAGGAAATTCAGTGGAAAAAATGGAATTAAGGAATATTTCGAGAGTTATTTCATCGGCTACAAAACGCAAACCAGAAAAGTAGACCTCGTTGTAAAAAATACAGATCAGGCACATTTAGAAGTAGAGTTCAGAGGAGATTTTCCTGAAGGCAAGATTGGAGGAACCTTTGATTTTACTTTTAAAGAAGGGAAGATTGCATTGCTATCAGCTGATCTGCTTTAATGGCTTACAAAAAATAGTTAAATCAAATATGGCATTTGTCAGTGCCGGAGCAAAAGCAGGCAGGCCTGCTTTTGCTCCGGCTATAATCTTTTAGATATCTAACATATCTTTTGGTCTTTGCTGAGAGCCAAATAAAGCATAGGACAGCATAATTAATTCACAGGCCACGGTTAACATCCAGGTCCATCTCCAGGAACCCAGTATGTCTGCCAAACCTCCCTGCAATAAGGTAAATACCGCCCCACCAAAAACGGCAGATATAAACACTCCTGATGCTTTTGAGGTATATTTTTTCAAACCTTTGATAGACAATGAGTAGATACAGCTCCACATGGTAGAATGCAACAGGCCAATTGCCACCAGAAACCAAAGATTTTGCGTAACCATCGCAGTGATAGCCAATAACGTTGAGAGTATTGTAGTAAATGTAAGTTGGGTTCTTGCTGATATATTGGAAAAAAAACTTGATATGGCTCTTCCTACAAAAAAACCGCCCCAGTATAAAGTGGAGAGTAAAGCATGGATGCCCAGATCCATACCGCCAATGATAATGTCGGTTTTTCCGAAAAAGGACATCGGGTGTCCTGAGTCGGCAAGTTCAAAAGCATGCAGATTTATATTTGCCCCTATGGCTACTTCTGTTCCTACATAAAAGAATATTGCCATCACACCCAAGGCAAAGTGCCTGAATGACCATATACTCCGTGTCAGTTGTTCCTGATCCGATGCCCTTGTGTTGGCAATATCCGGAAGGTTGAGGTTTTTCGTAATCAGGGTAACTCCAATTACGATCCCAATCAGTACTGCTAGAGGTAACAGCAGCTGTTGAATATTTATATTGAGGATGGAGATGCCTCCAAACATCAGCAGGGTTACACAAAATGGAGCAGCGGTGGTGCCCACAGAATTAATTGCAGTGGTGATGTTTAACCGCTGCACGGCCTGCGTGCCTGGCAATTCATAGGAGGCCACGTAGGGGTTGACAACTACCTGGATAATTGCAGCTGCGGTACCCATTAGAAATGAACCCGTAATAAAGATAACAAAGCCAAACGGTAAGAATGCATCAGCAAAACGCAACCCCAGTGTAGGAAACTTGTAACCAAACCAGGATGAACAAAGATACATCGCCAGGCCTGCAACCATAAAGAGTAATCCTCTGAGTATGGTGTTTTTATAACCAAAGGCGTTTACCCATTTACTGGCCAGCGTTCCATTGACAAGATAGCCGAGAAAGAAAAAGAATGAAATTAATGTTGTAAAGGTGTTTTTTAAGCTTCCTGCTTCAGATAAAAATGCGAATTTTAGCGGGGCTTGTAATTGTTCATTGACTGTAGTCAAAAAACCAACTATAAAATATATGAAAGTAACAATTGCGAACGGAAGCACGCTGATTTTTGATTTGATTTCCATAAGATTGCTGTTAGTTGGCTCGTAAAATACTTTTTAATGCGGATCTTGTTCCCTCATTTTTTATACTTTGAACATATTCCTGATAAGGGGCAACCAACTTATTTACGCTCAGCAGGTGCAGGCTTTTGAATGCTGAAAGTTCCAGGAATTTTCCGGGATCTTCACTGGCTATCAGTTTATGGTCATTTTCAGTTAACCAGGGTTCGGCGATATCAAAAGTCTGCTGCATATCATCCTTTTGATATTTTAAGTAATGCCTGTAGGCCGCCAGGAGGAAAGCCAGCCTCTTCAGGTCTTGCCCTGCTTTGATCATCTTTAACAGATTTGGCATTACATACACTGGAAATTTGGATATTCCGTCAAAACATAACCTGCTTAGCTGATCACTTACTGAACTGTTGGCAAAACGTTCAATCAGCGTGTCTTTATATTTTTCCAGATCAGTACCTGCAGGTGCAGGAACGTTTGGGGTAATGTCAATATCCATGAATTGTCTGACATATTGAACTATATTATCGTCAGCCATGGCTTCATCTACTTTTCTATAGCCCAAAAGAAATGAGGGATAGGATAATAAGGTGTGTGATGCATTCAGTAAGCTTAATTTCATGTTTTCAAAAGATGTTACATCATCTGTAAATTCTGCGCCTACGGTCTCCCAGGCAGGTCTGCCTGCTATAAAATTATCCTCAATTACCCATTGTATAAAATCTTCACAATAAACCGGTGCTTTGTCGTTGCCGCCACTGTTTCTGTTTAAATTCTCTATATCCTGAACAGTTGTCGCTGGTGTTATCCTGTCAACCATACTATTTGGAAAACTTACATTGGCTTCTGCCCATTGCGCCAGATCACTGTCCTGCGCAGCTATGAAAGCCATAAAAGCAGCTTTGGCCGTGTTTCCGTTATGTTGTAAATTATCACAGGATAATATAGTGATTCCTCCGGATTTATTATTTCTGCGTCGGCGTAGTCCCTCGGCAACAAAACCAAAGACTGTTCCGGGAGCGGATGGATGTTCCAGGTCATTCACTATAGCACTATTTTCAAGCATGAAAGTGTTGGTTTTTTTGTCCAGGTTGTATCCGCCTTCAGTGATAGTAAGGGTAATGATTTTAATATCCTGAGCTGCAATTTTATTCAGGATAGCTTCAGCATCCTCCGGCGCCCACAGTAATTCTTTAAGGGATCCTATTTCAAAGACCTGATTATTGCCATCTCTGCCGCAAACGGTAAGTGTGTAGTCCAGGTTTTGAGCTGACAGATTTTTAAAAATAGTTTCATCTCCCGGCAACATGCACACACCGCAAATTCCCCATTGCCGCTGATCATTATGACTCAATAACAGATTGGTGTAGTAGGCCTGATGCGCGCGGTGAAAATTTCCTACGCCAATATGTAAAATGCCTGCTTTGATATCCTGGCGTTCATAGTGATAATGTTGTATTTCCATTTTTATATTTGGTTGATTTGATAAACATATATGATTAAAATTAATATCTCACTATGAGCAGGGATAAAAAGAACATGGGAACGTTACAAAAATTCATCAGCTCTTCTGCTCGTTTCTTTTTATTATTTTTGAGATCCATCCATCCTGGCTTATGAAACGTATAACCATCAAAGATCTGGCGCGGCATCTGTTACTTTCTACGTCCACGGTTTCCCGGGCATTGGTGAATGATCAGCATATCCATCCTGAAACCAGGGCTAAAGTTCTTGAAGCTGCAAGGAAATTTGGTTACAAACGAAATCCCGCAGCGCTGAACTTAAAATATGGGCTGTCTAAAAACATAGGTTTGGTTGTGCCTGAAATGGTCACTCCTTTTTCTTCCAAAGTTCTGCGCGGCATACAAAATATATTGTACCCGTTAGGATACAGGATAATTATCACAGAATCTGATGAAGACCCCCATCGGGAAAGAGAGAATTTGTTGTTACTGGAGGAATTTAATGTGGATGGCATTATCATCAACCTTTGTGATAAAAAGCAGAACCAGGAGGTGCATCAGCAATTACTTGAGCGGGGGATCCCGCTGGTGTTTTTTGACCGTATTCCTTCAGGTGCCCTTGAAGCTCCGCAGGTAAGGGTAGATGATGCCAAACATGCTGCGGCTATGGTTGAGCATTTAATCGCCACGGGCAAAAAGCGGATTGTACACCTCAAAGGGCCTGACAATGTTCTCAATTCGGAAGAGCGTGCCGGGGGCTACATTGGCGTGATGAAAAAATATGGTCTTTATGATCCCGGACTAGTCATTGAAGCCGGCGGTTTAAGTTTTGATGATGGAAGAAAAGCAGCAGAATTACTTCTTAAAAAGGCTGTCGATTTTGATTCGCTTTTTGCGTTTACTGACACGCTGGCCATAGGAGCAATGAATTTTCTCCTGGAAAAACAAATTCTTATACCCCGTGATGTCTCGGTCTCCAGCTTTTCGGGAACAGAGTTAGCTACTATGATCTATCCTCAATTAACCAGCGTTGAGCCTCCATTAATGAGAATGGGAGAGATGGCCGCCAATTTGATTTTAGCAAAAATTGAAGATATAGGAGCAGAGAACAAGGTTGTCTTTTTGGATGCAGAACTTAAGGTTAGATCCTCTACACAGGACAAGTAGATTTACTTTTCATATTTATTATTAACATATTTTAAATTCGATATCGAAATCATTGCAGTAAAGACCATTGTAAAGACTGATATCATTGCCATCGAAGAGTATAACTCAACGTGTGCTTTACGTGTAAACCCTTCCAATACCACACCTAAGCCCATAGACAGATATACGATTGATGCTTCCAACCAATAACTTCGATTGGTTGTTACCGCGTCTTTACTTATATCTATGTTTTTCTTTGAAATAAACCAGGTGAATATTTGCATAAAAACATAAACAACAAAAATCCACCCGGCATAATTGGATATTGGGACTCCGTAATATGCGCCTCCGTGCTCCCAAACCCAATCCGAACTCACTGTTGAAGCCTGCGGGTCGCCGACAAGGTCAAACATGGACATTATCACTGCTGTTGTAATGGGTATGAATATTTTATAAATACCCACAATCTTCTTCCCGAAATTTCCTGTTACCATTTGAGCCACTGTCCATGATGTATAACTTAACGCAAAATACAGCGCCATGATAATTACAGGAACATCTAACATCCTGGGGCCCGGCATTTTGACATAATGATAATGTCCGAAAGGAAAGCCGGTACGGATGCTCAATGCTTCAAAACCATTACTCACCAACCATGTAATTACAAACCAAATGATCATGGTTCTTACGCCATACCTTTGAGATCCATGAATCCAGGCAAAAACAATCATAGGGACGAACATAATAGCTTTAATAGAAATAACCGGCAGATTTAGTCTCAGGGCAACCGTTAAAATGATAAATAAGACGATAAATCCCCATTTTATATATCGAGTGATATTACCTTTTTCCTTACTCATTGTAGCTTGAGAAAGTGAATTCGTTTTTATTTCGTTAGCAGACATAAAGATTCTTCTTTTTCATAATTGTATTAGTGTTCCTCCAGGTTTAAGTTGGTCTCATCTTGTTTTAATCCTGTTAATTCAATGCTTGATTTCCATAGCTCAGCCTGGAAAGTACGATTGTAAGAATCAGCCGATGAATTTGTTACCTGACCTCGTTTAAAATATATACCGTTTAATGTTTGTAATTCTTTCGAATACGCCAATGTAGCCAGCCTTTTGCCGGATGTTGCTGCACTAAATGTATCTTTCTTACCAAAAAGCAGGAATAAATGAGACCACTGACTGGCAATTAAACGCATGGGAGTTGGAAGGGTTCTCAGGAACCCCGTACCGGGTACCTTACCCGGATCAAAAGCATTAACCCTAATCTTTTTACCGGCTAACTTCTCGTGCAGGATATAAGCCGTTAAAATGTTGCAAAGTTTGGACGTTGAATAACGCTCTTGTGCCACAGCCATTCCACCTCTGTTAGTTATTTCCGGAAAAGCCAAGGCTTTTCCACTTGTAAATACCGGCGGCGCAATGCCAGTATAATTAGCGGGATCATGCACTCCACTGGATGTAAATGTAATACTACTGCCCACTTCTATAAAGGGTAATAATAATAAAGTCAAATAAAACCCGCCGAGGTGGTTTGTGCCGAAGGTCATTTCAAAGCCGTCTGTTGTGTATGATGTTTTACCCATAAACAAGCCTCCGGCATGGTTTATCAATGCTGATATCACAGGATCGGGCAACTTTGCAAAGTCAATAGTAAATTGTTTTATAGATTTCAGCGAAGCTAAATTCAGGGGCCAGCAAACCAAATTACGATGCCCGGTTTTACGCTTTATTTTTTTTACTGCTTCTTCGCCGGTCCGTTCATTCCTGCAAGCCAGGATAATTTGTGCATATTTCGCAGTATTAGCCAGTTGCAACGCACATTCAAAACCTATTCCGCTGTTAGCGCCTGTAATGATGATTGATTTCATTTAAAATTTGATTAATATTTGGATATCTTCTGGCCTTTTTCATATAAAACTTGAACAATTGGCAACTGTATATTATTACGTCCAATAGAATGACTGACCACATATTTAACATATCGCTTACTTGCATTGTGATTTGACCAAATCAGGCATTTCCTGCAAAGCCGTAATTGCTTTTGACCAAGCCGGGTCATCTGCATACAATTGGCTTCTCAGATAAGCCCATGTAAGCCGCTGAATTAAGGCTACACGTTCAGGATTTTCGTCTCTTGCCTCTGCTGCATCATATCCTGAAATTCCGCCTAAATTGTGTTGTGCACCGATAAAAGTCAGTAAGCATTTCGGTGCCGGACTTAGCCTATATGGATCTGCATGCCATTGTGGGCCACGAATGGTTTCCTGGGCTGAAGTATCCTTATCGCCTGTAACAATTAAAGCCGGCCTTTTCATTTCGGCAAAGTTAGGGTTGTAAAATGACGGACCGGCTTTAGCTGCCAGCGGGTTCAAATCAGCACCGCCATTACCAGGTCCGCTCAGGATTACCCCGGTCTTAATGCGCTTGTCTGACAGCTCCACTTTTATACCTTTTTCATCCGTGTTTTGCTCGCCTAAAAGCATCCCGGCAGTGAGGCCACCCAGGGAATGCCCAACAATTGCAATACGGCTTTTGTCCAGGCGGCCTTTAATTTCCGGAACTAAACTTTCAATAACATCAAGCTGGTCAAGAATAGTTTTAATGTCCCTGGCCCGTGACCGCCAGAACAGGGGGCCATCTGGCCCCATAGGATTTAGCTTCAAAGTTTTGGAATCCAAATGTGTTGGCTGAATCACTATAAATCCATGAGCAGCATAAAAGTTAACGAGCGGACCATAGCCATACAGGGACGAGAGGTAATTGGAGTTGCCATGCCCATGTGACAGAATAATAATCGGCAGATTCTTGCCTGTTCGCGGCGCAGTGATCCGTACCTGAAGATTAACCACACGTCCGGGGGCAGACAAGCTTACCGGACTGATTGACACTACACTTGTAGCAGGGTTTACGGGGATTTTTGAAGCTCTGCCAATCAATGGTTCTTCTACCTGTTGGTTTGCCGATGCTACCGGTGTCTGGCTCCTGACAATTGTTGAGTAGCTGAGTAATATATTCATCACTGCTATCGCGATCTTTACTTTTTTCATATTATAAATAAATATATTTGAGATATTTATGATTTCTAAAGCGCTTTTTTGGACATAGAAAGCCGCCCGCATGCATGCAATTGAAAATTGCTTGCATGCATCAAAGGAAATATCTGATGTTGTACTACGGGAGCTGGCCTGAACTAATTAAAAGACCTCTTGAATGCCAATGGCGACACTTTTGTTTTAAGTTTAAACAGTTTACTGAAAGACTGCGAATGTTCAAATCCCATGACATAAGCTACTTGACTAACGGATAGATTGGTAGTCGATAATTTTTCTTTTGCTTTTGCAATAAGCTTGTCATGAATATGTTGCTGCGCACTTTGTCCTGTCAGCGAACGTAACATATCACTAAGATAATTCGGTGAAATATTTAAGTTCTCCGCTAAATATTGTACGGTTGGGACGCCCTGGCTTAAGGATTTTTCGTTGCTGAAATATTCATCCAATACTAGCTCAAACTTTTGCAATAAAGCATTGCTGGCAGGCCTACGGGTAATGAACTGACGTTTGTAAAAACGTTTGGCATAATTGAGCAGCAACTCAATCTGCGTAACGATGACTTCCTGGCTAAAATCGTCGATTCTATTGTTCAGTTCTTCCTCCATGAGTTTAAAAGTGGAAACAATTGTTGCCTTTTCCCGCTCTGACAGATGCAACGCTTCATTTGTAGAATAGGAAAAGAATCCATATTGACTGATATTTTTAGCTAACGGATATCCGGTGAAAAAGTCAGGATGAATCAGTAAGACATACGCTGAAATTCCATCTTTACTCTCGTTGTCGCTGCTCCCGATCAGTTGATTCGGTGCGGCAAATAACAGTCCGCCTTCAGCAAAGTCATAGTATCCCTGTCCATATCTTAAAGATCCGCTTAGTTTTGTCCGCAGGGAAATTTTATAAAAATTAAGGAGATGGCTTCCTGAAGGCCGCTCCGCATCACTTAATAGCCCGGCAGTGTTAATAAGACTGATCAGCGGATGCGGGGGCCTAGGCAAGCCAAAGGCCTGGTGTGCATCTGATATAGAATCGAATTTCAACGGGCTATTGTTTTTCTTCTTCATAGCGAAATTACTTAAATTCAAATTTTAATATTTCAAGCCAACTTAATCATCATCAGTGTTACTAAATGCAATTTATAACGATCAGCCTGATGCGCTATCCACTTATATTATACCGCGCTTAACATTACAAAAGTCACTATTAAAAATACTTGTTTTGTAGCCTAATTGAAGAACTTTGTAGCCAAACTAAGAAATGATATATTTTAAAGGCCTGCAGCTCGTAAACGATGGCGATGTGTAAGATTGTGGTAAACGTTTAATAATTCAATCC
Source organism: Pedobacter hartonius (assembly GCF_900107535.1). Classification (GTDB taxonomy): domain Bacteria; phylum Bacteroidota; class Bacteroidia; order Sphingobacteriales; family Sphingobacteriaceae; genus Pedobacter; species Pedobacter hartonius. The sequence goes on from NZ_FNRA01000004.1 coordinate 111,894, forward strand.
AATATTAATTAAAAGTTTTTCTGAATTCCAAAGGGGAGAGATTAGTTTTATTTTTAAATAGTGTGCTAAATGATTGTGAATGTTCGAAACCAAGCTCATAAGCTATCTCGCTTACCGACAAATTGGTAGCAGATAGCTTTTCTTTCGCTTTTTCTATGATCTTGTTATGAATATGTTGCTGGGCAGATTGCCCCGTTAAGTTACGTAGCATATCGCTCAGATAATTTGGGGACAGATTTAACTTTTCAGATAGATACCGGACTGTCGGGGTACCTTTGCCTGTCATTTTTTTACCATCAAAATATTCGTTTAAAATTTCCTCCAGCCTTAACAATATATCATTATTGACTACTTTACGGGTGATGAACTGTCGTTTGTAAAAACGGTTACAACAATTTAATAGCAGCTCGATTTGTGAAATGACCACATCCTGACTAAAATCGTCTATCCTGCTGTTTAATTCTTCTTCAATGAGTTTGAAAATAGAAAGGATTGTTGTCTTTTCCTGTTCCGATAAATGCAAAGCTTCACTGCTGAGGTAAGAAAAGAAGCCGTATTGTTTTATCTTCCTGGCTAATGGATAATTCCACAAAAAATCTGGTTGAAAAATCAATGAATATCCGGAATGGTCTCCTGCATAATCAGCACTGCCAATCAATTGGTTCGGAGCAGCAAACAATATACCACCGTCGTTAAAATCATAATATCCCTGACCGTATTTCACCTTTCCGCTAAGGTTCATTCTAAAAGATATTTTATAAAAATTTAGAATGTTCAAACTCGGTAACCTGGTATAGTCTATCTGATTATCGGTATTTTTAACGAAACTGACCAGCGGGTGCTGAGGTTGTGGTAAGCCAAGGGCCTGATGAACGGCAGATAATGAGTCAAATTTATGGGGAGTATTTTCTTTTGTTTTCATCAATTATTGTATGTTGTTTTGTTCTGCAGAGGTGATCATTACATCTTACAATTTAAGAAAAATATAACCGGTAAAACAATTATTACCGGTTATAAAATGAGTTACCAGGGTATTTCTCCTGTTTCAGGATTCATTTCCTCGCTAATGAATTTTCCAGTTGGTCCGTCTTCTCCAATTAATACATATTTTGCTATTCGTGCACCTGCCACATTAACATTTCCGGTGCCAAGGTGATTGTTAAAATCCGTAGCTGTAAATCCAGGATCAACTGCATTTACCTTAAACGGTTTTTCACGAAGTTCATAGGCTAGCGCAATCGTGTACATATTCAGCGCTGCTTTTGATGGCCCGTAGATTCCACCCTTAAATTGATGATATTTAAAGTTGGGGTCGCTGCTTAGTGTAAGCGAACCCAGACCTGATGACACATTTACAATTCTGGGTTGTTTCGATTTTTCCAATAAGTCGATGAAAGCCTGGGTTACCCTCACCGCACCATAGAAGTTAGTATCAAATACTAAATTCATGACATCAAGATCAACTGTCGATGGTGCCTGGGGCGATCCACCGCTCATTCCTGCATTATTAATCAATGCGTCCAATACTTCGGTTTTCCTGCCAATTTCGGTGCGTGCATTATTTATCGATTCTTGATTGGTGATATCGATTTTCACTGATTCCACTTCATTTAAGCCTTCTGCATTGAGCATTTCTACAGCATCCTGACCATTCTTTAAATCGCGGGAACCTAAAAAGACATAATATCCTTGTTTTAATAACTGGCGAGCAGTTTCTAGTCCAATACTTTTATTGGCTCCTGTAATCAATACATTCTTCATTTTTACTATTTCTTTTATCTGATACAAATCTCAATAGAACACTTTGATTAAATGTTTGCTATCTACGGATTTTTGTATGCAGTTGCCGGTTATATCTTTATTTCTGTGTCTAGATACAGATTATATTGCTAAATCGTCTATAAAACGGACCGGTCTTTATGTGGCTGGATGGCATAACGCCGGCATAACAAGGTGTTATCAAGAAATGCCCGAATTCGGTCGAGCATTTTAATGGAACAATTATTTCCATCAGATCACAGAAAATCGCTTAATTTTGATCTTCGGCTATGAGATATCAGCTATCCGGCTTTGATAATAGTTTCGTTGGTAATCATCACAACTACGTTAGTCAAGTCAATAAAATTGCTTTCATCAGGATGCACTTTTTGCTGATAGTTTCTGTAGCAAAGAATTTATGAAAGTCTTTAAAGGATTCAAACCATATCTCTGTAATTGCGTCGTATGCCGGTTTAGGAAAACCTTCAGCTTCTATAACATGAGTAACGATATACTTCCTTACATACTGCTCTGCTTCCGGGATTGAAGTAAACAATGGCGCGTGCTTATTCTTGTGGTAGTTTACGAAGTCTTGAAAGCTCATACCCGGTAACCTTTGAATTAAAAATGAAAATTTAATCATGTTTTTAGTATTTGTATTATTTTACATCAAAATTATTTTAATTGAAATCCCGTATCAAGTACGCATAAATTTGTGCCTATTGGGTTTGACATTTTATTGATGATAAGCTATGTATGAAAAAAAGATTCCGACCAGAGAAGATTGCGGGCTTCATTTGTTTAAAGAATTATTAAATGGCAATTGATGCTTATTTATTATATATCAGATGGATACATAAGACCTGGAAATCTTCAACGCAAGACTATGGCAGATCGGCGGGTTATAACTAACCAATTGAATGAGTTAGTACAACATGGATTTATCAAAAAGAATGAGTTCAATACTAAAATTCCAAAAGTTGAATTTGAGCTAACCAGACAATATAAGACACTACCATAATTACTGATTTAAAAGTATCATCAGTAGTTAGTCAATATTGTTATACTTTTGGTAACGCCGCTGACAGCAGGAACATATTAAACACATAAACAAATGAGTGACTTTGAACAAATATTCCCACTGGGAGAGAAAAATGAGGTGTTTGCACAATATTTTGTCGGACAGAGCTACCTTGCGCCATTGACAAAGGATAGTGTAATAACCAATAACGTGACCTTTGAACCAGCATGTAGAAATAACTGGCACATTCATCACAAAGGGGGGCAGATTCTCCTGTGTACGGCTGGAATAGGCTGGTTTCAGGAAGAGGGAAAACCTGCACAGGTATTAAAACCCGGCGACGTTGTTAATATTACAGCAGGTGTAAAACACTGGCACGGTGCATCTAAAGACAGTTGGTTTTCGCATGTTGCCATTGCCGTACCTGCTGAAGGTGCCAGCAATGAATGGCTGGAGCCTGTTTCTGACGAAGAATATAGCAGGTTGTAATAAATATACCTTATCAGATAATGCCCGCGGCGACTGTTCGTGGGTATACAACATCAACTTTCATCTATAAATTCTTTCGCGGTGTTTAAATTCCCAATTTTGCATTTCAATGTAAAATACCGGTAGCATCCTGCACTGCCTGCATTTTTTGCTTTACAATCATCGGACGGTTCCTTTATTATAGTTTTTCTATTCAAGATAAAATACAATTCATTGTTGTTCATTTTATCATTGTTCTTTCGGCTCTGATTGCCGTAAAGGGCAACAAACTGTAAAAAATGAATTGATTCCTGACAGGAAAATCAGGTAGTTTACAGAAAGATAACACTATCAAAACGTAAATTAGTTTCAATTTCAACTTAAATGTTTTAAATTTGTCTCGCATCAAAACAATTTAATATGCAAAACGAAAAATTTAATTCGAAAATATTTGTGCTGACGCTTGCCACATTTGCGGTAGGCACCGAAACACATGTCTTTTCCGGCTTGCTTACCAAATTAGCTGAGGACATGCATGTGTCTATCTCTACTGCGGGCCAGCTGTCATCCTCTTTTGCTATCGCATATGCCCTTTCGGCGCCTTTCATGGGAGGTTTCGCCGCACGGTTCGAACGTAAACAAGTATTGATCACTGCGCTGACAGTATTAGCGGCGATAAATTTTATTGCTGCGGAAATGACAAATTTTGATAGTTTGATAGCTGTCCGGATAGCAGGAGGTATTGTAGCCTCGCTGATTACCCCGGTTGCTACCGCATCGGCATCAGCACTTGCGCATGATAAACACAGGGGAAAGGCACTGGCTTTTGTGCTTGGGGGGATAACGCTTTCTTTTGTGCTCGGTATTCCCATCGGAAACCTTATTGGCAGTGCGTTTAGCTGGAGAGCAACCTTTGTCTTTTCCGGAATGCTGATTTTATCAGCGGCTATCGCGGTTGCATTCATGCTGCCCAAGGTGCCGAACACTGATCACCGGGGTATAAAGTCTTTTAGCGTCATTAAGCAGCCTGCTGTTTACAGCAATCTTTTACTTACAATGATAACATATTTAGCAACCTTCAGTTTAGTAGCATACTTGAGTCCGGTGGCTAAACAGGTTGCAGGGATTGAAGGCGGCAAAATAAGCCTGCTACAATTCACCATTGGCGCGGGAAGTGTACTTGGTATAATTATAGGAGGAAAATTGGCTGATCACAGGTTTACATCAAAAGTGTTAAAAATAGGATTTTTCTTTCTAAGCTTTATACTGCTTTTATTTTCATTGCTGATGTTGAAAGTCATTGCGCTGGGAAGTATCGGCAATGCATTTTTCCTGGGCATAATCTTTTTTGCCGGTGCTAGTGCGCAGTCTTCACTAAACCCGATAATCCAGGGCAGACTAGTTGGTGCTGCCCCGAACAACAGAAATGTCGTGCTGGCATTCAACGGCTCAATGATATTCCTGGGGCAGGGCTGTGGTGCCGCTTTGGGTGGCCTCGTAATCTCACATGTGGGCCTGAGTTATTTAGGCATCACAGGGTGTTTGATTGCGTTTATCGGATTTCTTCTCACCTTTATCACGCAGACTAAAACGGCTTCGGCTATTTCGCTCAACAGCTAATGCATATTGCCTAACAAAAACCTGGTTCTTCACCTTTTTGTACCGACCCTCTTTTATACTTTTTTAACAGAAAGACAAAAACGGAAGATCATGACTACGGTAGGAGGTTTCAAATTTCACCAGATTCTTTAAGAGGTTTATGGGCATAACGTCGTCATCATACCGGAAATCTATTTGAATTGACGATAAATAAACATGTTTGAATATTTCCGCTAAATGGAGAATGAAACAATTGAAACCAAAACATGGGAGTAACATGGTAATTAATATGGAAGCGCATATCGTCCGCCCGGGATTATGGATACAACTTTGACAGCCTGGGCTAACTTTTGATGATCATCTTGATTGACATTTGTATTCAGAAAGAATAAGTTGATTGATTTGGGAAGAGGCGAATACCCCATCAGCCTCAACTTTCTTTATAACAATGGAATCAATTCCTGAATAAAAATTCACGAGATAAATTGCGAAAAGATGAAACGATTTGAAAAGAAAGCAGACCATATTGAAAATGCACAAGTGATGAAGGTCATCCGGCAATACGAGTTCGGTGGCCCTGAGGTACTGTGTTACGAGGATGCACCAATTCCGGAGCTTAAACCGCGGGAGGTACGCGTTCGCGTTCCCAACTTGCAGAACTCGCACGCTTGCTGGCATCCTGATTAACAATATGGGCGGTTCTGAAACTCCCGGAGGAGGCTTCGGCATTTTAACAGACAAGCACTGGGAGGAAACCATACAGACTAATTTATTGGCCCCGGTCAGGTTAGATAAGGGTCTGCTGCCCTACATGCTGGAAAAGGCTTCAGGATGTATTATCCACTTCGCATCCATTCAGGGGAGCCTGTCCCTATATGATTCTACATTGCCTATGCTGCTGCAAAGACAGGCCTGATCAACTATAGTAAGAGCCTCTCCAATGAGGTGGCGTTAAAGGGTGTAATGGACTCTTTGGGTGGAATCCCTATGGGCAGGCCGGCTGAACCGGAAGAGATAGCAGAACTGGTTAGATTCCTGGTTTCTCCACATGCATGCTACTTAACGGGAGCAGAGTATGTGATTGACGGAGGTACCATACCCACGATATAGATTTTTAATCATCTTTTGGTTCCCACAGCTCAATAGTATTCCCTTCCGGATCAAGTACATGGACAAATTTGCCATATTCATATTCCACAATCTCATCAATAATAGTCACGTTGTCCTTTCTTAGCTCATCTACCAGCGCAACGATATTTTCCACTCTGTAATTGATCATAAATGGTTTGGCCGAGGGATTGAAATATTTGGTGTCCTCCGGAAACGTGCACCATGATGTAGATCCTATTTTAGAAGGATTATCGGCCTGCCGCCACTCAAACGTTGTTCCGTATTCGCTGGTAGCCAATCCAAGGTTTTTGGCGTACCATTCGTTCATTGCCTGTGGATTATCGCATTTAAAAAATATGCCGCCAAGTCCCGTTACTTTTTTCATATTTAAACCTGTTGTACGATTAGAATTGATACACGAATAGAAAAAAATCGCTCATAATATTGATGACTAATATGTTAAGAATGTTTAACGTCAATCATATATTTTTTAATGCGCAACCCTTCAAGCAATTTCCATGTATTTTTGGAAATTAACAAATCTGTTTTAGAATTAAGGTCTGGAATTGAAATAACCTTACACCTTATCACTTTGAATCTATTAGGGTTATAACCGGAAGGATGATGTTGGAGGAGGTAAGGATTGATCGCTATAAGTTCTTGTCTTTTCGCATCATGCTCAGAAAAGTGGGTGTAATGCCTATGTAGCGGGCGATGTGTTTTTGGGCAATCCGCTGCTCCAGACCGGGATAACGTTTACGAAATTCAAGGTATCGTTTCTCCGCAGTTTGGGACAAATTGGAAGTGATACGCCGCTGATACAGTTCAAATCCGTTTTGTGTAAGGATGCGAAAAAAGCGCTCAAATTTTGGGATTTTCAGAAACAGTTCTTCCAGGCGCGGCAAAGTAAAGTAGTAAACCTCACTGTCTTCTAATGCCTGAATGGTATTCATTGCCGGTTTTTCCTTAAAGAAACTGACGATATCACAAGCCCACCAGTTTTCAGGGTAAAAGCAGATCGTATGTTCCTGACCGTCTTTATCTGTATAATATATACGCAGGCATCCTTTATTCACGAAGTAAATGTTCCTGTCAATATCTCCCGGCCGCAATAAATAGGCGCGTTTGGCAACTGTTTTATGTTGCAGCATAGCAAGCGCTTGCTCCTGTTCTTCGGGAGCAAGCGCAATATGCATCGCGAAATTTGATAAAATAAACTCTGACATATACCAAAGATAATGATTACTCCTTGGTCCTGAGGGTGATGAACAGACTCATATCTTAAAAAAAGCCTACGATCCGTGTGATGCGGTTCTCTTCATCGAATTCAAAATAATCCATACCCTCAGTAGGGTAGCCCTCCGGACGTATGGCCAACCACTTAAAGCGGCCGCTATGGTGATGTGTGAGAGGCTCACCTAACACCTCGAATGTCCTTGGACCCATCTGCCCGTAAGAACTAATAATCAGGTCGGTGATCGAATCCTGTCCGGTAATTTCGGTATGCTTATCGGTATAAGTACCCTCTGGAGCCCAGCATTTTTGAATCTTTTCCATGATGGCACCGCGTTCTGTTTCATTCCACGCACTGGTGTAGGTGAGAATGGTTTCTTCAATGTTTTTGATATTTTCCATTGAACAAATGTCGCCGCTTCCAGGGGCAAAAAAGTTCAACTGGCTGATCATTTTAAATTTCTGTCCTTTGTTGCGCTAATGCTTTTGCCTCACCCGGCTAAGGGTTTCGCGCATTACACCGATGAAATTATCGTATTTCTCTTCGGCAGTTTCACTGATATTACTGAATATCCTGTTTTGGCTGGCATCGAAACCTTTCGCTTCCAGCTGCGCTCTAAATGCCTGAAGTTTCGGCGTTGACTTGAATTCAGGTTATTCTGATTTCTGCCTATGATTGTTCCCACTGCGCCTTCACTTTTAAAAGCTTCTGCAATACCGAACCCTATTCCGCTGTTACCTTGTTTTTCAATCTCATGTTTTATGTAATTTTTACACTACAAAAATGAGTCGCTTTTGTCTCTGCCGACAAGGACATTTGTTAAATAATTTATGTGATACATATCAAAAAAATATAAATCTGCAGGCTAGACAGCAGTATCTGGAATAGGCTTAAAATATCTTTTTCTGAACCAGAATGCTAAATTTACTAAAGCAATCAGGGCCGGTACTTCAACCAACGGACCTACTACTCCTGCAAATGCCTGGCCTGAATTAATTCCAAATACACCAATCGCAACTGCTATAGCCAACTCAAAATTGTTTCCGGTTGCGGTAAAAGCTATTGAAGCGCTTTTAGCGTAATCGGCGCCGAAATAACGGCCAGCAAAAAAGCTGAACACAAACATGATGGAAAAATAGATCACTAACGGAATTGCAATCCGTACTACATCCATGGGAATTTGGACAATCAGTTCCCCTTTCAGGCTAAACATGATAACAATAGTAAACAACAGGGCGATCAGTGTAACTGGTGAAATGAATGGTACAAATTTATGTTGAAACCATTCTTCTCCTTTTAAGCTGATTAATGCATACCGGGAGATGATACCCATTGCAAAGGGAAGCCCGAGATATATACCTACACTTTTTGCGATTTGCCCGATAGTGATATCAATAGCAAGCCCTTTAAGCTCAAAATAGGGCGGGAGGACAGTGATGAATACATAAGCAAACACACTATACAGCAGTACCTGGAAAATACTGTTCAGGGCAATAAGACCGGCTGCATATTCCCTGTTTCCCTCTGCCAGTTCGTTCCATACTACTACCATCGCAATACATCTTGCCAGACCAATTAAGATTAAACCAACCATATATTCAGGATAATCTCTCAGAAAAGTGATGGCAAGAAAAAACATTAGAAATGGCCCAACTACCCAATTTAGAATTAAGGAAACCGACAGAACTTTTGTGTCTTTCAATATTTCTCCCATTTTTTCATATTTAACCTTTGCCAGGGGAGGATACATCATCAGTATTAAACCTGCAGCGAGAGGGATATTTGTCGTCCCATTCGAAAAAGAATTAATAAAACTGGAAGACGAAGGGATGAAATATCCTATAGCAATCCCTGCACCCATTGCGATAAAAATCCATAAAGTGAGGTAACGGTCTAAAAAATTGAGTTGCTTTTTTTCGGCGGCAGGTGCGCAATTGTTAACAGACATAGTAGGTGTTTTTAGGAGCAGGAAAGCCCCTGTTTGTTTTTATAGATGGCTATGAGCAAAATTCTTTGAATACACTTTAATCAGATCACGGATCCTTCTAAATTCATCCATTATCTCATCTGCTGATCCAACTGCTTTTGCAGGATCAGGGAAATTTTCATGAAAGCGTTCCACCTTGCCGGGGAAAAAAGGGCAGGCCTCATTAGCATTATCGCAAACAGTAATTATATAATCGAACTGAACGGACAAATATTCATTCACATGGTTGGAGGTATGATCCGTGATATTAATGTGATCTTCGGCCATCACTTGAATTGCCTTTGGATTTACCCCGTGTGTTTCAATTCCCGCGCTGTAAATCTTTGCCCTATCTCCGGCAAAGTACCTAAGATATCCCTCCGCCAGCTGGCTGCGGCAACTGTTTCCTGTACATAGTACTAATATATTTTTCATCTGATTATCTTTTTAATCGGTTCTGTGGCTAATTTATCCATGCTGTTTGGTTTTACTAATGGTTATGTATTGTAATATTGCGATTGACTTACCGAAATTTTTTTAACAGCAATTAGTTTTCAAACTGTAAGTGCCAAAAAAAACTCCAAGTTGTTTTTGCAGGTCTTTCCAGATCTGGGGGTTAATGCAATAGCAAACAGAAACACCTTCAATAGTGCCCTGGATTAAGCCAGCAGTTTTAAGTTCTTTCAAATGTTGGGAAATGGTGGCTTGCGCTAATCCTAACTCTTCAACCAAGTCTCCGCAAATACAGGCATTGGTCTGAATGATGTGTTGCAGGATGGCAATTCTTGCCGGATGGGCCATTGCTTTCAATAACACAGCCAACCTGTTTTGCTCTTCAGTAAATATCTCTGTTTTTGTAAGTCCCATAATATGTATTGCAATATTACGATTGATTTTGCTGAATTCAAATTTTTTTTTGATTTATCTGGTCTCGATGCAATGAAATATGTATTTATGGAAGATAAATAATGATCCGATATCATTTGTTATGAGATAGTGATGTAGTATAGATGCCGATGATCACCCAGTCGGAACAGATCTCGGAAGTGCTGTAAGAAATTGGCTTGATTTTAGATAGCGGACAGTTGCACCTATTTCTATTTGATACCTGCTGCTAAATCGAGTTATTATAACCGTCTATGGAAAAGATCAAAAAACTAATTTTGAAGACCTTGAAATGGGTCGGGATTTTTGTGGCATCTATACTATTTTTGATGTTTATTATTCCATTGTTGTTCCCTGGAACTATTTCTGAGCAGGTAAAAATATTTGCCAATAAGCGCCTTGCCGGGAAACTGGATTATAAAAGAACACATCTTACATTTTTCAGGCATTTCCCATCGCTTACAGTATCTGTGGATGATTTATTACTTCTGGGTTCCAAGCCCTTTCAGCAGGATACTTTGCTCTCTGCAAAAGAAGTAGCAGCAGGAATCAATCTGAAAAATCTGATTTTTGACGGTGAGGTTAAGATCGATGAAATATACGTAAATGATGCGTATGCAAATGTTTTTGTCAATAGCAAAGGGCTGGCAAATTATAATGTCTATGTGTCCAACCCTTCCAAAAGCTCAAAAGATACCGCTGAAAAGGGCACATCTGTAAAACTTGACCTCATCAAATTCAGGAACTGGCATATTAAATACAATGATCGTCCGGCAAGAATATTAGTGGATGCAAAAGGACTCAATTATACAGGGCAGGGTGGATTAAGTGAAGATATTTTTGATCTCAAAACCGACCTTGAGATTGATCAGCTTGATTTTAGTCTGAATAGGATTTGGTATGCACAACAAAAATACCTGCATGCTGATCTGATTACAAGAATCAATACTGATGCACTGACTTTTGTACTCAGAAAAAATGAATTAAAGATCAATGATCTCCCGTTAAAATTCACTGGTTTCGTAAGCATCCTTAAGGATGGGTACAATCTTGATATCAAAGCTGCTTCAGAAAAAACTACCATTCGTGATATGATTTCTGTGCTGCCGCCGCAATATCTTGATTGGGCAAAAGATACCAAACTAGAGGGTAAAAGTGACTTGTTTTTTAGTCTGAAAGGGCAGTTTAGTGAACCCAGAAACGTTAAACCGAAGTTTACTGCGCGCCTGCTGGTTAATGATGGCGTAATCTCCAGCACAAAGGCGCCGGTGCCTATGAATAATCTGAATGTTGACCTTAATATTGATTTTCCCTCATTAGATCCGGAACAACTAGGGCTGGACCTTAAAAAATTGAGCTTCGATCTCGGACCGAAAAACAGTTTCCTGGCGGTAGTAAAAACCAAAGGATTAAGCCAGATGAATGTGAATGCAGACATTAAAGGTGCTGTAAATCTGCAGACACTGGACGAAGCATTGGGTTTAAAAGATCTTGAAATCAGAGGCCTCATGAATGCTGACGTCAAGGCGAATGGAATTTTCAGCATGGATAAAAAACTATTTCCGAAAACCAATGGATATATTGATTTGAAGAATGGCTGGCTAAAAACAACATCTTATCCAAACCCGATAAAGAATATCAATCTGACAGCTACTATCAAAAATACTGATGGAACCTTTAGCAGCCTTGGTGTAAAGCTTGATCCTTTTAAATTTGATTTTGAAGGAAATCCGGTATTCGTTAATGCCGATTTACAGAATTTCGAAGATCTGCTTTATAAAGTACGCGCAAAAGGGGTTTTAAATATTGGGAGGATTTATCAGGTTTTTGCAAAAAAAGGATTGAATGTTACTGGATTAATAACGGCGGATCTTTCCCTTAATGGACGACAAAGTTATGCCACCACTGGTCAGTACAGTAAACTTGATAACAAAGGCACCCTAATCCTGAAAAATATAAAAGCAAATACCGCATACCTCCCGAAGACATTTTATCTTAAAGAGGGTAACTTCCAGTTTGAAAATGAAAAAATGTGGTTCAGGAAGTTTTACGCCACTTATGGTAAATCTGATTTTTCGCTGAATGGACATCTGCTCAATACGATCAATTATTTTATCGAGCGCAAAGGAACTCTCCGTGGAAACTTTGCAATGCATTCCAATTATATCCTGGTTGATGAATTTATGGCACTGAAGAATGGCGACAATGATGACAAATCAATAGAAGTTGAATACGCGAAAGCCGAAAACCCGAAAAGCAGCGGAGTAGTGATCGTTCCGAAAAATCTGGATGTTTCCTTAGAGGCCAATGCAAAAAAAGTAGAATTCAAAGGGCTGGATATTGATCAGCTTCATGGAATGGCTGCTATAAAGAATGGCCAGATCTTTTTGAAGAATACCATACTTGATATTGCGGGAAGCAGGATGAATATTGATGCGCGTTACAAAGATGAATCACCCCTAACTGCCAACTTTGATGTTGCCGTTAAAGTGAAGGATTTTAATGTCCAGAGGGCTTATAAAGAAATTGCTATGGTGCGCCAACTGGCTACCTCTGCAAAGGACGTGAGTGGGATCGTCTCGCTGGGTTATAAGCTGAAAGGTGATTTTGATGCCAATATGAACCCTATTTATCCTTCTTTAGAAGGTGGAGGAGTAGTAAACCTACGGGATGTAGCAGTGAAAAACATAAAAATGCTCTCTGTGATTGGTGATAATGTAGGAGCTGATGCCTTTAATAATCCCGATATGAAAGGGGTCAATATTGAAACACATATTAAAGATAACCTGATCCATATTGAGGAATTTACATTTAAAGTATCCGTCCTCAGACCAACCATCAGCGGGACCACAAGTTTCAACGGATTATTGGATATTCTGGTAAAGATAGGGCTACCACCTGCTGGTTGGATCGGCGTTCCTGTGGTAGTAACAGGCACACAAGAAAAGCCTAAAATTAAAATATTCAGCAGAACCGGCCAGGGAATTTTGAAAGCGCTTTACAACAGGAAAACCAATGATGTGATCCGTGAAGAGAGACGTGATCAAAAGAAATCAGGAAGGGAGCAGCGTAAGGAGAAAAGAGCCCAGGAAAAGAAAGCTAAAAAAGCGGAAGAACAAGTAAATCCAAACTGACGGGTTTACGTTCATTTATACTTTTTCTACCTTTATACTGCATCAGGTCGCGGAGCAACATGATCATCTGCAGCAACTGTACGAAGGATAAGTCTAATATTCTTCAGGTTATGTCAAAATGAAATTTACCACGCCATTTTGAAACGGTGTAGCATAGCAGTAAATGCCTTGAAATTAATTTATTGCTCTTGTTCTTGCTTTTAGCAGACTTTTCCTGACTTTTTAAAATTAGGGCACCAGTTTTGGATTGCGCTCTGCAATCAACACAAAAAATGAATAATCAATTGATATTTGTGCGTATGGCTACTTTGAATGATATCAAATACATCAGTGATATTCTTCAGCGTAAAAATAAGTGCAACTGCCTTTGTACAGCTAATCCCAAATCCTATCATCATGAAAAAATTATATGAACAGGCAGTCTTATTGCTTGAAAAACTGATCAGTATTCGCTCTTTCAGCGGAGAAGAAAACATTGCAGCTGATGAGGTCGAAAAGTTTTTAAATGAACATTCCGTATCCTCAATCCGTAAGTTTAACAACATTTGGTGTTACAATAAATATTTCGATCAAAATAAGCCAACCATCATGCTCAATTCGCATATGGATACGGTAAAACCAAATTCGCAATATATCAATGACCCTTTGGAACCAATAATTAAAGACGGAAAGTTATACGGCCTGGGCAGCAATGATGCTGGAGGTGCTTTAGTATCCCTTATTTCAACTTTCCTCTATTTTTACGAAAGAGAGGATCTGCCATATAACCTCTGCATTACAGTCACGGCCGAAGAAGAGAATTCCGGGAGCAAAGGGATAAGGTGTATCTTAAACGATCTGATGCCTATTTCTTTCGCGATAGTAGGAGAACCAACCAATATGCAATTGGCTATCGCAGAAAGGGGCTCTATGGTGTTGGATTGTGTTTCAACAGGACGATCCGGGCATGCTGCCCGGGAAGAGGGCGATAATGCTATTTATAAGGCTATAAAAGACATTCAGTGGTTCTCTACATATAAATTTCCAATAGAATCGAATAGGCCAGACCCTGTAAAAATGACAGTTACCCAAGTCAATGGTGGTTTACAGCATAATATAGTTCCCGGAGAATGCGCTTTCACTGTCGACATAAGGTTTGATCATAGTTACAATACCAAGGAAATACTCAATACAATTAAGAACCATACATTTTGTGATACCACTTTGCGGCCCAATGTGCTGTCGCCTTCATCAATTGACGTTCTGCATCCGGTTGTGAGAACCGGTATTGCCATAGGCCGAAAGACCTATCTTTCGCCAACAAGTTCTGATCAGGGCTGGCTCCAGATGCCCTCGGTAAAATTGGGTCCCGGAGATTCAGCGCGTTCGCATACGGCCGATGAATATATTTACCTGTCAGAGATCAGTGAGGGTATTGATATTTATGTTGCTTTGCTGGAATCCATTTTCCCTTATCTTGCAAATAACCCCGAGCTGAACTTGCAGTCTTTTGAATCACAACACCACTAATTATTTATCAGATCACTAATTATGCAAGACACTGTCCTGATTATCGATGACGAAAAGAAGATATGCAACCTCTTATCCCGAATAATTGAACTGGAAGGTTTTAAAGTTTTTCAGGCTGGTACTGGTAAGGAGGGGCTTAAACTTCTTAAAACAGAGAATATTCTGGTAGTATTGAGTGATGTAAAACTTCCTGATTTTAATGGAGTCGAGTTGGTAAAGGAAATTAAGAAAATCCGGCCTGCTACCGAAGTGATTAATCTGACTGCTTTTGGTACCATCGCCGACGGGGTTATGGCTATGCGGAACGGCGCCTTTGACTACATTACTAAGGGAGACGACAATGATAAGATTATTCCTTTGTTATACCGTGCTATGGAAAAAGCGAAGCTGACCGCCAGGGTTTCTGATCTTGAAAATAGGATTACCAGGAAATATAATTTTGACTTCATCCTTGGCAAATCCAATGCCATTAAAGAAGCCGTGTCCCTTGCACAAAAAGTAGCAGCAACCAGCACAACAGTATTGCTGTTGGGTGAAACGGGAACCGGTAAGGAGGTATTTGCACAAGCCATTCATTATGAAGGCACCAGAAGATTGAAACCTTTCGTTGCAGTGAACTGCAGTAGCTTAAATACTGACCTGTTGGAAAGCGAACTTTTTGGTTATAAAGCGGGTGCATTTACAGGCGCAATTAAAGATAAAAGGGGACTTTTAGAAGAAGCTCATGAAGGAACGATTTTTCTGGATGAAATCGGAGAAATGAGTCTTGACCTACAATCTAAACTGCTCAGGGTATTGGAAAGCCAGACATATATCAAAGTTGGAGACACGCAAACAAGTCAGGTTAATGTTAGGGTAATTGCTGCTACCAACAGGGATTTGAAAAAGGAAGCTGAAGAGGGCAGGTTCAGGCTCGATCTCTTTTACCGGCTTTCGGTGTTTTCTATTGAGCTTCCCCCACTTTCACGCCGCCGGGAAGATATACTGCCCATTGCGATGCATTATCTGGCAGAGTTCACAGCTAAAGTGAACAAGCCTGAACTCAGCATAAACAAAGAATTCTCCAGACTGCTTTCTATGCATAACTGGAAGGGTAACATCCGGGAATTGAAGAATGTAATGGAAAGAGTGGTGATCCTGGCTGATGGTAATGAAATCAGTGAAAACTTGTTGCCTTATGAATTTCATAATGAAATCCGGGGAACAGATCCACTAAATATGCAGGAAATGGAAAAACAGCACATTGTTAAAGCGTTACGTCATACCCGGGGGAATAAGACAGAAACATCCCGTTTACTTGGTATTGGACTCACTACTTTGTACCGCAAGATCGAAGAGTATAAGATAGATATCTGATCCACAGCCTTCTCTTTTGGTAAAACCCTTTCATTTAGAAAGGGTTTTTTTGTAAGTATTTAATTTGAGAAAAGATTTTTTCGATGTTTTCAGTGCTTTCAGAGGTGTTTTTGTAGAATAATAGCACTGCTGGCATTACAGTTGAATTTAAGTAGGTATTAAATTTATAAAAATGAAAGATCAAATGATAACAACTCATCGTATAAAGCCGCTGATTATTCTGGAATGTACCGCTTGTCCGAGACTGGCATTAGCTGAAGGTGCAGAGGGAACTAAAGCTATTTGTAGTGGTCTAACTGATATTCAGTGGTTTTCAGATTATATTTTCCCGGGAGAGCCCAGTAATTTCAGTCCGGTAACTATGGCGGTAACATCAGTACGTACAGGCAAAGATGCTAATGCTGATGAATGTTATTTTACGGTTGAGATCAGTTATGACGAAAGTTATACGACGGAAAAAGTACTGAGTACGATCAGGCGATGGACCTACTGCAAATTTACGATCAGAGAAGATACCCACTCTTCCACCGAGCCCGAAGATTATGTGAGTAGACTTGCCTCTGGCATGTTATTTCACTGAAGCTGCTTTAAAAACAAATGATTCCGATATGATAAAGACCCTTCCATTATGGAAGGGTCTTTATCATTTAACAGCAAATAAGTGCGTCAATTATAATTGTAACGTATTAATAATCAATTATATGTGTTTTATAATTCTTTCGTGGCATTTATATTGGCATAAGGGTATTATAAAATAAAAAAATCATGCTAACAATCGTCTTATTTCTGACCCTGCTGATCCTCTGCTGGGTCGTTTACAAATCAATCGACTGGTTCGAAAAAATCTAAAATTATGATCGCATTATTCATTATCGCAATCGCCGTTTTCATCTACATGATCTACGTGCTGATTAAACCCGAAAAATTTTAATTAAACGCCATGAACACAGAATTACTTGGAATTATAGCCACCTTCCTGCTTACGCTGGTGATTGCTATTCCGCTGGGTAAGTACCTCGCTAAGGTATTTGCCGGAGAAAAAGTCTGGACAGACTTTTTAAAACCTATTGAATCCGGAATCTATAAACTTTCGGGTATCAACCCCAAAGAAGAAATGAACTGGAAGCAGCATATGAAAGCGCTGCTTACTATTAACCTGGTATGGTTGGTTTATGGATTTTTTGTCCTGATCTACCAGGATAAGTTACCGATGAATCCTGATGGAAACCCGGGAATGACTCCTGACCTTTCTTTCAACACGATCATCAGCTTCGTAGTGAACTGCGATTTGCAGCATTACTCAGGTGAAAGCGGTGTTACTTATCTCACTCAGCATGTGGTGATGATGTTTTTGATGTTTGTGAGTTGTGCAACAGGTATTGCTGCTGCTGTGGTATTCTTTAAAGCATTCAGGGATAAAACCAGCGTTAGGTTGGGTAACTTCTGGGAGTTTTTCGTAAAATCAATTACGCGTTTGCTTTTGCCTCTATCATTAATAATGGCACTGATACTTGCTTTTAATGGTAGTCCAACAAGTTACGAAGCCAAAGACCAGTTTATCTCTTTACAAGGTGATACGGTCAACGTATCCAGAGGGCCTGCAGCTGGTATGATTGCGATCAAACATTTGGGAACAAATGGTGGTGGATGGTTTGGCGCTAACTCGGCGCATCCGCTGGAAAATCCTAACTACGTTACCAATATGGTAGAGCTGATTGCACAAATGATTGTCCCTATTGCTATGGTGATTGCCTTCGGTATTTTCATCAGACGTAGAAGACTGGGCTGGATTATTTTTGGTGTGATGACTATCGGTATGTTCCTGCTGCTCATCCCAACTGTAAGTTCTGAACTGGGTGGTAACCCTGCATTGGCAAAAATGGGGATCTTACAAACAACAGGGGCAATGGAAGGGAAGGAAGTCCGTTTCGGACCAGCAATATCAGCCTACTGGAGTACAGTAACAACAATTATTTCCACAGGATCAGTGAATAACATGCATGACAGTTCAATGTCTTTAACAGGAGCATGGCAGTTACTGGGAATGATGGTCAATTCCTTTTATGGAGGTTGTGGTGTAGGAATACTGAATTATTTTATTTACCTGATTATTGCCGTGTTTATATCAGGACTGATGGTGGGAAGAACGCCGGAGTTCCTGGGGCATAAAGTAGAGGCAAGAGAAGTAAAAATTGCTGCATTGATTACATTGCTCAGCCCCTTCCTGATCTTAGCGGGAACAGCTATTGCAAGTTTCATATTTACCAGCCATGGAGATGCGGCATGGGCCGTACAGCCCAAAAACTGGCTCAATAATCCGGGCTTTCATGGTTTCTCTGAAATGCTGTACGAGGTAACGTCTTCCAATGCGAATAACGGATCTGGGTTTGAAGGATTGGGTGACAATAACGTCCTCTGGAATGTACTCACAGGTTTTGTAATGCTGATCGGGCGTTTCTTACCAATTATTGGTCCGGTTGCCATTGCGGGTTTACTGGGAACGAAAAAATTCATTCCTGAATCTGCCGGTACATTAAAACCTGATACGCTGACTTTCGGTTTGATGACCTTTGCGGTAATCGTTGTACTCAACGCACTTTCTTACTTTCCTGCACTGGCCTTAGGTCCTCTTGCAGAATATTTTACCATGCTTAAATAGATTAGAATGAAATCTTCATCAAATAAATTATTTGAACCTGCTTTAGTGCAAACGGCACTGAAAGAGTCTTTCATCAAGCTTGATCCACGGGTGATGATCAAAAATCCGGTGATGTTTACCGTAGAGATCGGAACAGCTGTGATGGCTTATGTTACGGTATACTCCATGAGCCATACCGGACAAGGTTCGCCCGCTTACAACTTCGTGATCTTTTTAGTTTTATTCTTAACGGTGCTGTTTGCAAATTTCGCCGAGGCTATTGCCGAGGCAAGGGGAAAGGCACAAGCCGATTCCTTAAGAAAAACACGCGAGGAAACGCCTGCAAAAGTGATTATGCCTAACGGAGATATAGAAGTACGGTCGTCCAGTTTACTAAAAAAAGGAGATGTTTTTATCTGTGTGACCGGTGATACCATTCCAACTGATGGGGAGATCATTGAAGGAATTGCTACCATCGATGAGTCTGCCATCACAGGAGAATCGGCCCCGGTCATCAGGGAATCAGGAGGTGATAAATCCTCTGTAACCGGCGGTACAAAAGTATTGTCAGACCAGATCAAGGTACAGGTAAATACCCAGCCGGGAGAAAGTTTCCTGGATAAGATGATCGCTTTAGTTGAAGGTGCATCCCGTCAGAAAACACCAAATGAGATTGCCCTTACGATTTTATTGGCAAGTTTTACGATAGTCTTCATTATTGTATGCGTTACCTTAAAACCATTTGCAGATTATTCCAATACCCCCATTACCATTGCCGCATTGATCTCCCTGTTTGTATGTTTGATTCCTACAACCATCGGAGGACTGTTATCTGCCATCGGTATTGCGGGTATGGACAGGGCATTAAGGGCTAATGTGATTACCAAATCTGGTAAGGCAGTGGAAACAGCGGGTGATATCGACGTATTATTGCTCGATAAAACTGGTACGATCACTATTGGTAACCGTAAGGCTACGAACTTTTATCCTGCTCCGGGAATTGACAGCAATACTTTTATTGAAGCCTGTGTAATGAGCTCTCTTGCAGATGAAACACCTGAAGGAAAATCGATACTGGAGTTAGCTACAGTACAGAACTTCAAAGTGATGCCGGCTCCTGAAGGATCAACTTTCATCAAATTTACTGCTGAGACCCGTTCCAGCGGACTAGATACTTTAGATGGTAAAAGAACACGTAAAGGCGCTTTTGATTCGATCAGGAACATCGTTCTTACTGCCGGAAACCCTTTCCCTGCAGAAACAGAGGATCAGGTAAAGGCAATCTCCAATAACGGCGGTACACCACTTGTTGTGGCCGTTAATGAGAAAACCATGGGCGTGGTTGAGTTACAGGATATTATTAAACCGGGTATCAGCGAACGTTTTGAGCGTCTTCGCAAAATGGGGGTGAAAACGGTAATGGTTACCGGTGATAACCCTTTAACTGCAAAATTTATAGCCGAAAAGGCAGGTGTGGATGATTTTATTGCCGAAGCCAAGCCTGAGGATAAAATGAATTACATCAAGGATGAACAGGCTCTGGGTAAACTGGTAGCGATGATGGGCGACGGAACAAACGATGCGCCGGCCCTTGCACAGGCAGATGTAGGTGTAGCGATGAACAGTGGTACACAGGCAGCAAAAGAGGCTGGTAATATGGTAGACCTCGACAATGATCCAACCAAACTGATCGAGATCGTTGAGATTGGTAAACAGTTATTGATTACAAGGGGTACGCTTACCACCTTTTCCATTGCCAACGACGTGGCCAAATACTTCGCCATTGTTCCCGCGCTGTTTATTGCTTCTATTCCTGCATTGCAAAGCCTGAACATCATGGGGTTGCATAGTCCTGAAAGTGCGATTCTTTCAGCAGTGATCTTCAATGCGATTATTATTCCGATCCTGATTCCATTGGCACTGAAAGGTGTAGAGTACAAACCGATTGGTGCCAGTGCATTACTGCGCAGGAATTTGCTGATCTACGGGCTGGGCGGTGTTATCGCGCCTTTCATTGGGATTAAAATAATCGATTTACTGGTAGGCTTATTTGTTTAATAATCATATAACAACCTCGATTGATAGCTGATTGAGGCGCGAATACATAATTATCAATGTCATGAAAAAATACATCATACAATCTATACGCCTAACCGTGGTCTTAATGGTACTGCTCTGCGTTATTTACCCGCTCTTAGTAGCTTTTGCAGGAAAATTCTCTAAAGGTGAAGGTGGCGGTGAAAAGATCACTAAAAATGGCAAAGTAGTAGGCTATGCACTGATTGGCCAGTCCTTCACCAAACCTGAATATTTCTGGGGAAGGCCATCTGCCGTAGGCTACAATGCTGCCGGATCAGCCGGTTCCAATAAAGGCCCTTCAAACCCTGATTACCTGAAACAGGTGTCAGACAGGATTGATACTTTATTGAAATACAATCCTACCATTAAAAAGGCTGATATCCCTGCAGATATGGTTACCGCCTCAGGAAGCGGACTTGATCCCAATATATCTGAACAGGGCGCCATCATCCAGATTAAACGGATTGCCGCTTACCGTAAGCTGGACGAAAAAAAGGTAGCTGAACTGGTAGTTGAAAACACCCAAGGGCCATTGTTGGGTCTATTTGGACCATCATCGGTGAACGTTTTAAAACTCAATCTTGCGCTGGACGAATTAAAGAAATAATCAATAACACAAGTCATTCCGCCACGCTGCCTGATCCATATGCGTTTGCCAACTCTAGGAACAGGCAGCTTTAAGGAAATCGGAATCTTATTTAACAAAAAATAATACCATAAATATAATGAAAAAACTACTATTACTCGCTATAGGACTAACGATAGGAGCTGCTGCTTATGCGCAGGATGCACCAAAGATCAAAGTAACCGGATACCTGGAGGCTTATTATGGATTTGACTTCAACAAGCCATCAGACAATAACAGACCTGGATTTGTCTATTCACATAACCGTCACAATGAAGTAAACCTGAATATCGGATTTATCAAAGGCAGCTATGAAAGTGATATGTTGAGGGCCAATATTGCGGTGATGGCCGGCACTTATGCCAATGCCAATCTTGCTGCTGAGCCTGGCGTGCTAAAGAATATTTTTGAAGCCAATGCAGGACTTAAACTGTCCAAAACTGCAAATTTATGGGTGGATGCTGGAATTTTTGCTTCACATATTGGTTTTGAAAGTGCCATTTCCAAAGATTGCTGGGTGCTTACCAGAAATATAGCTTCGGACAATACGCCCTATTATGAATCAGGTGCCAAGATAACTTACATCACACCTGATGGAAAGTTTACCGCGATAGCACTTTATTTGAATGGCTGGCAGAGGATTACCCGTCAAAATGGGAACAGCCAGCCTGCCGGCGGAGTACAGCTTACCTGGAAACCGACAGGGAAAATTACCGTGAACTACAGTAATTACCTGGGTACCGAAGGAGCTGATTCAATCCGTGTAACAAGATTTTATCACAATGTTTATGGCATATTTCAGCTTACTGACCACTTCGGCCTGACTGCAGGTCTTGACTATGGAACACAGCAAAAAGCGAAAGGCAGTGATGATAAGAATGAAGTATTGTCTCCTGTAGCTATTGCCCAATACAAAATCAACAGCAAATGGGCTTTGGCCGGAAGAGTTGAATATTATGAAGACAAAAATGGTGTGATCATAGCTACAGATACACCAGACGGATTTAGAACTACAGGTTACTCTGTGAATATAGACTATTCCCCGGTGAGTAATGCTGTTGTACGGCTTGAGGGAAAAGTATATGACAGTAAAGACAAGGTGTTTGTCAGAGATATGAATCCTGTGCATAATAGTGCTACGCTGACAGCCAGTATAGCGTTATCATTTTAATCAATAACTGATGGTGCCCGGATATTTAAAGACACCCCGAGTGAAGTTAATCCTATGCATATGTATAGGGTTAACTTTTGGCGTAATCTGTTATCTTGTAAGAGAAGGATACGTTATTTTAAAATGGTAATTTAATATGATGAAAGACGATAAGGAAGAATCTGTAAAAAAGTTCCTGGATCTGGTAAAGAAGTCCAGAAGAGGAAAGTTTAAAGTCTATATCGGCATGAGTGCAGGTGTGGGAAAGACTTACCGCATGCTTCAGGAAGCACATGCACTTTTAAAGAACGGAATTGATATCCAGATCGGCTATATCGAAACGCATAACCGTGAGGAAACCCATGCGCTTTTAAATGGTATTCCTCTCATCCGAAGGAGAAAAATATTTTATAAAGGTAAGGAACTGGAAGAAATGGATGTACAGGCGATCCTTTCTTTGCATCCGGAGGTTGTTATTGTGGATGAGCTGGCACACACCAATGTAGAAGGTAGTAAAAATGGCAAGCGCTGGCAGGATGTGGCCGATATCCTTGATGCAGGAATTAGCGTAATCTCTGCAGTAAATATCCAGCATCTGGAAAGTATGAATGAAGAGATTGAGACAATTACCGGTGTCCCGATAACAGAAAGGATACCAGATAAGATCCTGGATGCTGCTGATGAAATTGTCAATATTGACCTGACTGCCGATGACCTGATAGACCGGCTGAAAGCAGGCAAAATATACGATCAGACAAAAATCAAGCTTGCCCTGGATAACTTCTTTCAACCTGAAAGGATCCTCCAGCTGCGTGAACTTGCACTGAAAGAAGTGGCGCATCACCTGGAAAGAAAGATAAATATTGAAGTGCCGAAACAAATTAAGCTACGGCCTGAGAAATTTTTGGCCTGTATTTCTACTAATCATGAAACGGCTAAGATTATCATTCGCAAAACGGCACGTCTTGCTTCCTATTACCGGTCGCCCTGGATCGTGCTTTACGTGCAACGTAGCAAAGAGGGTGGGGACAGGATCAGGCTCGACCTACAGCGTCACCTGATCAATAATTTTAAGCTGGCTACAGAACTTGGTGCAGAAGTACTAAAGGTGAAATCTGAAGATGTAACAGAAACTATCACCAGGATTGCTGCTGAAAAGGAAATTACCACCATCTGTATTGGTAAACCACATCTTAGCCTTTTCCAGGTTATTTTACG
The DNA here is from genome assembly GCF_900107535.1 of Pedobacter hartonius. Lineage (GTDB taxonomy): Bacteria > Bacteroidota > Bacteroidia > Sphingobacteriales > Sphingobacteriaceae > Pedobacter > Pedobacter hartonius. The sequence goes on from NZ_FNRA01000004.1 coordinate 135,644, forward strand.
CACAGCCATATTTAACAAGCTTTTGAAAAGTATATCCGAAACAGAAACTGACCTGGTGATCCTCTCATAAGAACAAAATAATACCATTAAATCATGAAGATAAAAACAAAATTACGCCTCGGATTCGGATTCTTATTCGTGGTGGTGATCTTCTTCGGGGCAATTTCCCTTTACTATATGAACAAGATCTCAGTAAGCTCAAAAGTCATTTTAAAAGACAACTATGAAAGCTTGCGATACGCCCGTTCCATGCGAACGATTATCGATGAAAATGAGTTGCCGCTGTCAGAAACTGCAGCCCTCAGATTTGCGGGCCAGCTTCATATGGAACAACGAAACATTACTGAAAAAGGAGAGACCATGGCCGTTAAAGCACTTGAAGATGCTTTTAGGCTAATGACAGGTAAATCAATTGGTCTTAGTTTGCAAAAGCAGGCTTTAAAAACAGCGCAAGTACAATTGAGGATCATCGATGAACTGAATATGAATGCGATAGTCAGAAAAAATGATCAGGCGCAGCAGGGGGTAGAAAGGGCAGCCACGTATCTAATTACAGCTGCGTCGTTCTGTTTCATCATCCTGTTTTCATTCAGTGTGAACTTTCCCGGCTTTGTTGCCAATCCTCTTCGGGAGTTTTCTGAAGCGATAAAAGAGATCAGCAGAAAGAACTACAAACAACATTTGGTATTCAATGGCACTGATGAATTTTCTGAGCTCGCCAGGGAATTCAACGCAATGACTTCACAGCTTAACAAATGGGAGAATAGCAACCTTGCTAAACTACAGTCTGAAAAACTAAGGATCGAAGCCATTATCGAGCAGATGCAGGATGCCATTATCGGATTGAATGAGAAGAAAGAGATTTTGTTTTTGAACCAGGTAGCAGGGCAGCTACTCAATATGAATGTAAAGGATATAATAGGAGCAAATGCACAGGAACTGGTAAAAAAGAATGATCTGCTGAATCAAATACTGGCGGTTAGCGGTAATGATAAGCCGATGAAGATTTATGCTGATGGTAAGGAATCTTACTTTCAGCTGGAGCGCCGGGAGATAACCGTTCCCACATATGATGAGCAGCAGGATCAGTTACTAAAACAATCCATGAAGACCGCAGGGGAAGTTTACATCCTGAAAAATATTACACAGTATAAGGAACTGGACGAGGCGAAAACAAATTTTATCGCCACAGTTTCCCATGAACTTAAAACGCCGATCTCTTCTATTAAAATGAGTTTGAAGTTATTGGATGACGAGCGGGTAGGTGGGATGAATGTTGAGCAGAAGGAATTGGTACAACATATTAAAGAAGACTGTGGCCGCTTGCTGAAGATCACCAGTGAGCTGTTAGACTTGTCACAGGTAGAAACGGGAAATTTGCAACTGAACTTTGTAAAATCAGACCCACGAAAAATTGCGATTTATGCAATGGATGCGGTAAGGTTCCAGGCCGAACAGAAATCTATAGAACTAGAATTAATCAGCAGGAATGACCTGCCAAAAGTGAATGTGGATACGGAAAAGACAGCATGGGTACTGGTGAATTTTTTGTCCAATGCTTTACGCTATAGCCCCGGAAAATCACAGGTAATTATTCAGATTATAGTGGTTGGCAAAAACATTGAATTTTCAGTTCGGGACTTTGGTAAAGGCATAGATGAGCAATACCAGAAACGGTTATTTGACCGGTATTTCCAGGTGCCGACTGATGGAAATAATAAATCAGGATCGGGACTTGGCCTTGCGATTTCTAAGGATTTTATTACAGCAGAAGGCGGAAGAATATGGGTAGAAAGTGCTATTGGTGAAGGAAGCAGGTTTTGTTTCCTGCTTCCCATAGCTGATTAAATTGTATATTACTGAGTCATTGCACTATTTAGTGCAATGACTGCTGTTTTAAAATCTTCCCTCGCCACTAAAAACTGGATATTTACTTTTCTTAAGGCAAACCCTGCACTTTTTATGCTAATGCCTTTTTCGGTCAGAGCATAAGCACTTTTGGCCAGTAGCCCCGGCTGATCCATATTTGATCCCAGTACGCTGACGAGAGCAACTTTTTCAACTGTAATTTTCTCAAATTCATTTTGCAGGTCTTTTAACAAATGCTTGTTATAGTGGTGCTCCCAGATCACGAGGGATATGCTGTTGGCACTGGTGCTTTTAAAAGTATAACTTATATTGTGTTTGAAGAAGATTTCCATGATCCTAAAATCACTGCCTACAGTACCAACCATCAATGGGTCGTAAACATCTATAACCAGAAGTTTATCTGTTCCGGTAATGATTTCTACACGTTTATTGGAACAAACAAAATCTTTAGTGATCAGTGTTCCAGGATGAGATGGTTCAAATGTGTTTTTAATTCTGAGGTTAATCCCATTAATTTCCAATGGTTTGGCAGCCTTAGGATGGATAGCTTCCATTCCCACATCGGCCAGCTGATCTGCAATATCATAACTGGTGAAGCCTACCGGGCTACAGTTTGGTATACCTACAATTGCAGGATCGGCAGTGGATAAATGATACTCTTTATGTATGATTGCTTCCTTTGGTTTAAGCAGAGCAGCAATTTTGCTAAAGGTAACCTCTGAATAACCGCGATCAAATTCCCGCATGATACCATCTTTGCCTTTGGTGTATCCGGTTACTATACAAACCTGGTCTGAGAGATTAATACCCTTAAAAGACTGCCTGATACGTTGGTCTATTGTCCAGGGGTGATGGTCTTCAGCACCGCTCAGGTCTATAAATGAAGAAATTACCCCCCTATGCTGAAGGATGTTGCTGAGGTTAAAAGCCGCGTGGGTTTCGCCTATTGATGCAAGGATTTCTCTTGCTGCCAGCAATATCCCCTCTTTGCTGACATAACCTGAGGCAAGGATATTGACCAGGTTATCAAGGTAAATTCTTGCGCGGTGCAGCCGCATGGTGATAAACCAGTCGGCGAGATCCAGATCCAAACCCAGGTCCGCCTGGCTTTTATTGATCTTTTTTAGCGATTCTCCGACCTGATCAAGAGAGTCATGAAAGTCAAGGTGTTTTGCAATCCGGTAATAAACGCCGGGTTTACCTGTTTTCTTGTTTTCAAGTAGCATATCCGTAACTCCGGAAAATGCAGAGACTACATATACATGATTATAACGTTCAGCACCATCACGTTCAAACAGGATAATATTCTGAATAACTTTACTGATGGCACTCATCGAAGTCCCACCTATTTTTTCAACTGTTAACATACCATCTGAATTACAATTGGCAGACCAGAAATATAACCAGAATGGCAAGTTTTCGGCAATCCACTACAGGAAGCAATTGAATACTGTTTTTAGCACGGGAATGCAATCTCCATAAAGAGCAAAGCCGTTCTGCAAAGAAATAAAAACCGCCCGAAATGAAAAATGCACTGTCATTTTGGGGTGATCGGAAAACTTGAATCAGCGTTAAAAACTGCCTTTTAATTAAGCTAAACATGTTTCTTTCTTTTATTCTAGTACCGGTACCGCATTTGATCCTGCTGCAAACAGGATTGCTATGGACGATAAAAAATCATTGATCAGAAAGGAAAAGCTTGATTATATCATTGCAGCATATGCAGAAATATGGGCTGAGGTGATGCTTGATAAAAATCTGGATCTACATTTATTACAAGTTGAGGACGACCTGCGGTATCTTGATCACCTGATTAATTCAAAAGATGCAGATCATCCGCAAACTTTTATATACTATACGATTGCCAATGACCTGATTCGCCTCAAAAAGTTTTTAGATAAACAACTTAAAAGGCACGATGAGTTATGAACTATGTCCATTTGTCTGAACCGATTAACTTGAAATAAAACAAAAAACCCCTTAAATCACACGATTTAAGGGGTTTTACCGACTTTTAGAAGTCTAATGGTCGGGGTGGCAGGATTCGAACCTACGACCTCCTGCTCCCAAAGCAGGCGCGATACCGGGCTACGCTACACCCCGAACTTGACCAGCAATTGGAGTTATAAATAACCCTTCGTTGCTGTTGGGATTGCAAAGTTACAATATTATCTTTAGTACGCAAATTTATTTTCTTTTTTTAAGAAAAAGATCCGTAGCGCTGTACTGAATGGGGTTTAAATGATTGTATAACTGCCGTTTATAAAGAATTTCTCAGTGTCACTTTAAAAGGGATTGCAATACGTTCAACCGAGTTTTGTAGAACAAGTTCAGCTGTTTTCTCTCCCATGAGCTGAAAATCTGTCGAAATGGTGGTGATTCCATCCAGGATGATCTTTTTAATAGGGATTTCATTGTAAGATATTACGCCAACATCCTCGCCCACGCGGAACTTTCCCTCCATCAATTTTTCTATAAGGATAACCAGATCGTCTTCCACAAGATTGATATATACACTTCCTATTTCAATTTCTTCCTGGCGCAGGCAATTCACGATCTGATGCCTGAAGTTGTATTTTTCACAAAAGCGGAGAAATCCCAGGATGATCATCTTCGAATGATACGTATGGCGGGGAAAAACTATTTTGAGGGTGTGGTATTTAGCCAGACGTGCCCGCAAATGCTCAAGTGCTGAAAAAATATCGTTTTCAAAGTCTTCATAAACAGCACCAAAATTGCCTGTTACTCCATCAGCAAGTTTGTCCATCAGGATCAGTTTTTTCTTCGGGAGGGAGTCAATGAGGTCATAACCCAATTCTTTGTCTTCGTTAAAGTGTGGTATGATCACACATTTTTCGTAATATCCTGCCTTGTCATGTAGTATCTTTTTAAAGAGCTCAAAATCATTGTTGTAGATATAGAAGTCTATTACGGCTTCGTTTCCGAGCGTAGCAGCAAAAGCATCGTAGATCATTTTTTTATGAATGCTTAGCTTATTGAAGAGGAGCAGGACTTTTGCCTGTCTGTTGTAACAGGTTTGGACGATAAAGAAGCCCTTACCTGCCACAGAGTGAACAAGTCCCATTCTCTTCAATTCATTATATGCCCGCTCAATAGTGCTCCTCGCTGTTTCCAGTGTACAGCTCAGTTCATTGATGGAGGGGAGCAGGTCATTTTTCTTTATTTCTCCGGATTGAATACCTGCTAAGATCGAATTAATCAGCTGCGTGTATTTGGGCGTGATGGAGTACTCGTCAATCCTGACAATATGCTGGATGTTATTCATTTAAGCAGTAAATCATTTAGGTCTTTCTAATGTAACCAATCAGTTATTTCCCCGGAGGTTTAGAAAGAATTTTTATATTCTTGAATGTGCTTATACTGAATTAGTTAAAACGTTTTCTGAATATGGGAGGTTGCTGTTTGGAAGGGCAAAGAAGAAGTTGTAGTTGAAACTTTTAATTCAATTTAATCCTTTCGGAATTGGTATAGTCTATGTAGTAGATTTAGGTAAACATTTAAAAAACACGCAAATGAAAACATTTAGAAATTTAATGATGCTGTTGGTGACAGCATCATTGTTGAGCTCCTGCTACGTTCAGGAACAAGGAAGAGGCAGAGGACACGGACATCACAGAGGCGGTCATGGCCCGGGTTGGCATAGAGGACATTAATTTTTATATTTTTTTGAAAGCCGCAAATTATTGCGGCTTTTTCTTTTGCTAAAGTCCTGTCGGCCACAGTCTATCAGACCCCGGAAAATTAAATTCTCCGCTAGCTGTAACGTTTTAACAAGCAATTGCATCTTAACTGTATAAATGCTTTTGAAAATGAAAAATTTAATTCTACGTTTACTGATGCCAGTTTTGTTCCTTTTTACCGTCTCTGCTGCCAGTGCACAAACTGGTTCTGGGAAATTATCCGGTAAAGTTTTGGACGAAAAACATGCTAACCTTTCTTACGCTTCGGTAAGTCTTTTAAAAGCAAAGGATTCTACACTAATCAAAGGATCGATCACCGAAGAAAATGGTACTTATCTTTTTGCTGACCTTCCCGACGGACAATATATCATCGCCATCAATATGATCGGTTATGCGAAAGTACTGAAAGGCCCATACCTGCTTAACGCTGAACATAAAGCCTACACCATTGAGCAGGTGCAACTGGTACCCACAGCTAAACAACTCAATAATGTAAACATTGTAAGCCGCAAGCCCTTGGTAGAAAGACAAGTGGACAAGACCGTGCTGAACATTGAAAACAGTGTGCTTGCAGCCAGTAACAACGCACTCGAGATCCTGCAGAAGGCTCCTGGAGTAACTGTCGATAAAGATGGTAACATCAGTCTGCGAGGGAAAAAAGGTGTGACCGTTATGCTGGACGGCAAACTGACTTATATGTCCAGCGAACAGCTGGCCAATTTATTGCGTTCCACAGAAGGAAATGCCGTACAAACCATTGAACTGATCACCAACCCCTCGGCAAAATATGATGCTGCAGGTAACTCAGGGATCATTAATATCAAACTCAAGAAAAACAGGAACTATGGTACCAATGGCTCTGTTACTGCCGGAGGGGGGTATGGTAAATATTATAAGGCCAATTCAGGTTTAACCCTAAATCACAGGGAAAAGAAATTCAACATCTTTGGCGACTTTAATTACTCCCGCAGAAAACAGTTTCATGATCTTGATATTGTACGTGTCAACAATACTGCGGCCGACCAAACATATTTTGACCAGACCAGTGATGGAATAGGCACCAGACGGAACTACAACTTTAAAGGAGGGTTCGACTATTTTATCAATGATAATAATACCATAGGTGTAGTAGTAAACGGGTATAATGCAAAAGGAGAAAACGATACAAAGGTATTAACGCTGATCGGTAGTCAGCCCCTGGAAACAGATTCCTCGGTATTTGCAACAACCCCTAACCAGTATAAGTATACCGGGACCACTTATAACCTGAATTATAAAAGCACTATTGATACTTCCGGTCAGGAACTCAATGCAGATATAGACTATTCAAGGTATAATTCTTATCAGAATAATCAATACAACAACAATTATCTGAACCTCGCCGGGGAGCCTTATAAATCTCCCTATATTTTCAGGAGCTTTTCGCCTTCGGATATTAGTGTTTTTGCGGCTAAGGTAGATTATACCTATCCCTTTAGTAAAAAGATGAAACTGGATGCCGGACTAAAAAGCAGTGTGGTCAGCACAGACAACAACTCAGTCTTTGAAAATTTTCTGGATAATAACTGGCAGGATGACCGGGGCCGCAGTAACCAGTTTAAATATAATGAAAATATCAATGCGGGTTACCTGAATCTGAAACGTGAGTTCAGGGGAACTACAGTACAGCTGGGCCTGAGGGGAGAGCAAACCAATTCGAAAGGGAATTCCATAACGGAACAGCGGGTTTCCAAACGTCATTACCTGAACCTGTTCCCAAGCCTTTTCGTGAACCATGTGCTTTCAAAAAACCATGAAATCGGCTTTTCCTACAGCAGAAGAATAGACAGGCCTGATTACGGAGACCTTAACCCCTTTATTTCGTTCGTAGATCTTTACACCTATGGAATTGGTAATCCCTTCCTTAACCCGCAATATACCAATTCCTTTGAGGTTTCTTATTCTTACAAAAAGACCATCAATGCAACCTTAGGTTACAGCCATACCAGCGATGCGATCACCCGGGTGCTGCTTTCAGACACGCTCCGGAAAACGCTGTTCATTACATCGGAGAACCTTGCCGTAAAAAAATCGTATAATTTAAATATCAATTCTCCCCTGACTATCATTAAATGGTGGACAACCAACAATAACGTTACTGTCTTTTATAACAAGTTTAGTACGCCTAATTTGCTGGGTGCGCCTTATAGCAGCGGCAAACTATCTTTTAATGCCAATACTAATCACACGATCAGTGTCAATACCAGTACGAACATCGAAATGTCAGGCTATTACCAATCAGCTATGGTAGAGGGAACGCTGGCCATGAAACCGCAGTATGGTATTGACCTCGGATTGAGTAAATCATTTGCGGACAAAAAACTGAATGTTAAACTGGCGGCAAATGATGTTTTCAATCTGCAGAGATGGCGGATCACCAGTGCATTGCCCGGTCAGAACTACAGTGTGAGTGAAAAAGAAGAAAGCAGGATTTTCCGTTTAACCTGTACGTACCGTTTTGGCAGCAATGATATTAAGGGTGCCCGTCAGCGCAGCAAAGGGTCAGATGCTGAACAGAACCGCGTAAAGTCTGGTGGGTAATTCCTGTTAATAAATGTTAAAATTCGCCCGGTAAAAAGTCTATCAGAGTGGGGGAGATACCAATATTATTTTGTCATATTCCTATTTAAAGATGCTTTACGCCATTTTTATAAGATCCGAAATCAGAAAGCAGCAAAATTTACTTAATTTATTGAGGTATTGGATTTTTATAATTTCTTTGATCAATTTTGCGTTGTTAATAAAAAAATCGAACAAAGACTTTACCCGAGGGTGGATGCCAGAGGTAAATAGGTAAATAATAGTTAATAATCATTAAAGGCCGGTTTTTAACCGGCCTTTATAGCAATATAGGCAATCCGATCTCGGCTTTTGCCTGCGAGATAACCAGGGAGCTGTGTACATTTCCAACATTCTCCAATGTAGCAATCTTCTGTCGAAGGAAAGTATTGTAAGCATGCATGTCTGGGATAATGATCTTCAGCATAAAGTCATAGTTTCCTGTAATGTGATAACACTCCAATACTTCGGGGAACTCAATGACGCTTCTTTGAAAGGAAGCCAGCGCATATTCACTATGACTGTTCAGCACAATTTGCGGAAAGGCAACCATGCTTGCCGTGATTTTCTCCCTGTCAAGAACTGCAACATATTTTTTGATATATCCCAGTTCTTCCAGTCTTTTCCTCCTGTCAAAAATCGGCGAGATGGTCCTATTGAGATTATAGGCAAGTTCTTTGTTGGTCAGACGTCCGTTTTCCTGCAGCAGATTTAATATACCCAAATCCGTAGGGTCTAAATGCGGGTTCATATTTGAAATGATTTTAACTTAGTGTAGGTCTATTTGGTTTTTGGTGGTTGGTTATGGTTTTAACAAATATATGATATTTCATTGTGTGCTTGTACTCATGATCCCGAAAAAATATTGGATATACTGTTTCGAACCTATAGGATAGTGTAGTATATATTACCAATGCTACAAAAGCGGTGATGAAAGGGGTTTTCTAAATGAATAGCATAACTTTGTCGCCCAAGACATATTATGGGTTTAATCAAAGATATCTACTTACCTGGATTTTACAATAAATTCGCAGACACCGTTCAAGAGGTAATTCCGGCATTTGACAACAAGGAATGGAAAGACAGGATAAAACATACCACCTGGGTATTTCATGAATCCCTCAATGCCGATTTTCCTGCGGCTGTAAAACTGATAGAAAAGATCATCAAACAATTAAGGGCTGATCATTTAGGTGAAGATAGTCATTTAAACTAATCACAACAAGGACATTTTATACCGGTGAACACCAGGTATCCATTATTGTAAACGGAGAAGAAAAAGAGAGACTGGATTTTACTGTTACTGCTTAACATTGTATCGTATTAACGGGCTTTGATTAGAAATACGCCATTGGTATAAGTAATGTCTTTAACTCTCTTGTTCTGATCTCCGTTAAACCTGATGGAGTTTATTTTATAAATGATCCTGAAATTTTTGGTATCCTGACTGATGCTTAATAACACGGAAGGCAGGTTATACTGATAGGTTGAGCGACTATGGGCATTGGTTTCTTTATGGCTGTTTAATTCAACGGGGTCTTTAAGCAAGTTACTGACCAATCCTTTTATATTAAATACAGCACTATCATTATTGAGCCTGATGAACAACAGTCCATTCCCCTTGTAACTCTTCTCGAAATTGATCGGGCCAGCCATATTAGTTTTTCCCCTTTCGTCAGTGGTACTTTCCTCCAGTATAAAATCATATCCTGTAACATGTAGCAGTCCCGTTTGCGAATCTTTGATCAGATATGTCTCATTTGCGGGTTGCTGATCGGAATCGTCAACGTCAGCATAGGTGCTGAATTCGCCGAGACCAAGATGGTTTTGCAGCCATTCCGTTTTTTTAATTCTCAGGTCATACTGACTACTGAAACGATCCACTTTGGCCATTTCCCTGGTGTTGGCCAGTGAATCTGCAATCAGGTTAAGGTCTTGACTTAGATAATGCTGTAATATCTGATAATCGTAGTGTTCAACGATATATCTTAAAGTTTGGGCGGCGCGGATACCATCTTTTTTATTTATTTTTTTCAGCCTGACCATCTTTCCATGCTCAAAAGCGTTGTTTTTCTGAAAGATGCCGGTTAAGATCCTTGTTTGAGATAAGACCGAAACGGAGAATGCACTTTGTGGCCCATAAACAGCCAGTAGGGCAAAGACGCAGAGTGAAACAGGAATCAGTTTAATATTCTGTCTGTGGGATACCAGCGAATAAATGGTAATCAATAATAACCAGAACGCAAGCAGGATCAGAAAATAGCGGAGTTCAGTTATCCCATAGCGGAACACCCTGGTACCTGCGGCCAGAAATAACAGTGCAATTAATGGGAGCATCAGGAAGTAAAAGCTGCGGGCGTAGGTTTTTATCCATCCGTTTTCGGCCTGTTCGCGGATAGGAAAAACCAGCAGGAGGGAAAGAATGCCAAATACTGCGTATCCTAATATTATATTTGATACGAGTCCTTTTGGAAGGTTCCACTCTACCAGAATTTTGGCTTCATAGGCCAATAGTATCATTACATATACCGTGGCCAGCGGTATCAGCACATATTGGGTAAATACTTTTAATCCTTTCGGATAACTGAAATCCTCATTCAGCGCAGGCAAATCTTCAGGAACACCTGAAAGAAAAAATATGGTATTAAATAATCCTGTGATGCATACCCACAGGATGGCATAGGCATGAGACCCGATATCAAAATTAAACAGGAATTTTGTGGCGCTCATGGCTGCTGCCAAACCGATATAAAGTACCGCGCTGTAAAGTACACTCGTTAAAAAACGAATGAAAAGTGTTTTATTGAATTGCCAGAACCCCTGTATGGATGCTGATTGAATATAAGCAGAAAATGAAACCAAAAGATGACCGCTGAGGCTTATCAGACAGAACCTTGTAATGTCAGCTCTTTGCACCATAGGGTTTAAAAAAAATACCAGCGAGCCAGCGAGCAGGGCTGCCGGGATTTTAAAAAGATACATTTGCTTTCCCTTTATCATCTTGCTTTCTGTATATAAACTGACCGAAAGACTAACCAGAAGGCCAATGTTAGCTGTCATGATCACCCGCCAGGACCAATTTGATACCTTATCGTTTAGAAAATCAGTTTTAATGCCAATGATTGCTGCGGTTGTTCCTATGCAGGCAAAAAGTATTTCCATTGGGAAACGACTGATGACATGCTGAATACCTTGTATCAAGGTTTTGATGGAGGGAAGCGCCATAGGTTATGATCTGAAACCCTAATTTACATGTAATTTAGTTTATTTGTACTACCTTGCTGCCTTATAGTTCTTTACTTTATTTCTTCATCAACCGGAATAGGTTCTGCTTAAGGCAGATGAATAGGGAATCGTGTTTGAATCACGAGCTGTCGCGCAACTGTGTGTAACATAAAATGTTATTAGCCAGATACCTGCCTATACTGTATTGACAATGCTTTCGCGAAAAGAAGCTATTGGTCAGACGTGATTTGTATCAGCAAACTGCTGCGTGAGCAACAGTGGGTATCCATTTTCTCTTTCCTTTTTCTTTAAAGCATTGCGAAGTTTTAGCTTTTGAGAGCTTTTAACCGATTTATTCATTTAATCCTTTAAAAGAAATGCTAACGCAAAACTCCGGCTGCCGGCTAAATGGCAGTTACCCCAGGTTCAACACAATTATTCGTGACTATGCAAAAGCTGCCGTCATGGGATTACTGCTCAGTATTACATCCTACGGCCGCTCTGATGCCCAGGAAAAGAAAACCACGCTTCCCAAAGATTCCGTAAAACATGATCTCGATGAGGTGAATATTAACTCAAACAAACAGGGCAGGGCTACACTTAAACTGAATGCCCCTTTAAAACAAATCCCAATTACATTCAATACTATCGGAAGAGAAATTCTCGATGATCAGGGGGTAGATGATTTTCAATCAGCCTTAAAAAATGTGAGCGGCGTAAATCCTGTAGAGACCTACGGAGGTTTCCAGCAATTTGTGATCAGGGGTTTTACCGATTACCTGATGCTCGTTGACGGCTTCAGGGACGAGCGGCAGAATATTTCGCAGAGCGCTCCGCTCAGCAGTACAGCTGCTGTAGACCATATTGAGGTAGTTAAAGGCCCTGCTTCAGTACTGTTTGGACATTCCGCATTGGGAGGGATCATCAATGTGATCAGGAAGCAGCCAACTACCGTTCCTACCTATGACTTCTCCCTCGCCTATGGCAGTTACAATACCAGGAGAATGACGGCCGGTGCCGGCGGTGCTATTACCAGTAAACTGAGCTACCGCGCAGATTTTGGTATTTCTGACCAGGATGGATGGAGAAAAGCAGGTTACAGTAAGGCTAACGGTTACCTGGCTTTAAATTATGCCCTGTCAGCGAATGACCAGTTTCAGCTTCAGCTTGGTGCCTCTAAAGACAATTACCAGCTGGATGCAGGCATCCCCACTATAAATGGTATAATTCCTGCCGGCGTAGCACTGTCTACCCGTTACAATACGCCGCAGGACAATATGGCCTATGAACGTAATGACATCCAGCTGAGGTATAACCACAATTTTTCGCCGGATACTAAACTAACAGAGACCATTTCTTATGCCAGTGATTCTTATCATTATTTTTCTTCGGAGACCCTCTACCTCAATGCCAGCCAGGATTCTGTCAACCGGGAGTATTTCAATTTCAATACCAGCCTGAAACCCCTGCAAAATACACTGGAGCTGAGTTCGGTGCTGAAAACCGGAGCTGTAGAACACCGTTTTACTTTTGGGAATTCAATTAACTACCTGAACTGGAAACAGTTTCGGGATTCAGGATTGCCGGGCGTCACCACGGTTGGCCTGATTAATCCGGTGGAAAGCCAGGCAAATATCGTGATCACTAATGACACCAGGAGAATCCTGAGCGAGTTCTCTACATCCTTTTATCTGCAGGACTGGGTTAACTTCTCTGCACAATTAAAAGGGCTTATTGGTGTACGGTATGACTATTTTAATGGTGAATACCGTACAGATAAATTAAACACCATCAATGATTTTGTAAAGGGCGTTTCTGCCGATAGAATTTCGGATGCACTGACCTATCGTTTCGGACTGGTCTATGAACCGGTAACTGCACTGAGCATCTATGGCTCTTATTCCAACTATTTCAAACCGGGCAGACAGCTCCCTGTGAATGATATCGTCCTGAAGCCTGAAACCGGTGCGATGGCCGAGCTTGGTGTTAAACTTCAGCTCAATGATCAGCTGAGCTCTACCACAAGTGTATACCATATCAGGAAATCCGATATCATTATCGGCAAAGGTGCCGGAATATTTGATCAGGCAGGTAAAGCAGTGTCTAAGGGGATAGAAGAAGACCTGACCTATACGCCTGATGCCCATATTTCGGTTACCGCAGGTTACAGTTATACAAATGCACGTTTTAAAGATTATGTTCAGTCGGCAACTGTAAATCTCAGCGGAAAACGTTTGTATTACGCGCCGGACCATCAGGCTAATCTATGGGCTACTTACCGCTTTGCCAGAAAGAGTGAAGACAATGGTTTCAGGGTATCCCTTGGCGGAAACTTTACAGGCAAGAGCTTTGCAGACAACGATAATGCAGTGAAACTTCCTGGCTATACCATTGTCAATGCGGCTTTGCATTATCAATTCAAACAGGCAGATATCGGCCTGAACGTAAACAATGTGTTCGATAAAAGACAATACTTTGTTTCTGCAATCAACGATAACCAGCTATATCCCGGAAAACCGGCCAGCTACCTGGCTTCTGTGAGATACAAGTTTTAATTCCTGCCTGCCCTGAGTATATAAATCACATGCTCAGGGCAGTTATGATAAAACAAAAACCTGTCTATGCGTTTTCCAGATCTGCAATGACGAGTTTCTTCATTTTCATCAGTTCATTCATTACCCGCTGGCCGCGTTCCTGATCTGAAATCAGTGTGCCTAGTTTTTCCGGCACTATCTGCCAGCTCACACCATACTTGTCTACCAGCCAGCCACAGGCAATTTCCTTTCCTCCACCGGCAGTTAATTGCTGCCAGTACTGATCAATTTCCGCTTGTGTATTGCAGTTCACCACTAGAGATATCGCATCATTGAAGGCAAAGCCGTGGTCTGCGGAGCTATCCATCGCCATGACAACAAAATCTTTGACCCTGAACTGGGCATGTTTTACAAAACCGGGAGTATCACCTTCTCCTTCGCTGTATTCCATTACACCTTCAATTTGAGATTGCGGAAACAGGTCTGTATAAAAATGGATCGCTGCTGAAGCTTTACCGGCGTTGGCTCCTGTAAACATCAGCGAAGGGCTAAACTTCTGAGGAAAATCATTTTTGCTACCTGTATACAACTGCCAGGAAACGCCGAACTTATCTTCTACCCAGCCATACTTTACGCTCCATGGATAGCTGTCCAGCGGCATAAAGACCTTACCGCCGCCGGTCAGCCTGTTCCAGTACAATTCCGTTTCTTCGGCCGTTTCACTAACAACCATGAATGAAATGGATGCATTTGGCGAAGAGGAGGGGCCATCATTCAGCAGCATGATTTTCTGCCCGCTCAGCTCAATGAGGATCACAAAAGGGGAAGTCTGGATAATTTTTCCTTCACCAAAGCTTTGGATGTAAAAGTCTGCTGCTTCTGCAACTTTTCCTTTGAGGGTAAGACAGGGATAAATGGAGTTATTCATGAGTTGTGCTATTTATTGTTCGCTGATTTCCTTGAGTTTATTCAGTGCCAGTGGCCAGGTTGCGGAGAAGAAATCCTGAAGCTCTTTGCTGCCTGCAACATCTATAGCCACTACTGTACTTCCGTCTTTTTCGGTGAAGGTATAGTTCTCAAAACCGCCTTTCCAATCTTCGGCTTCATTGCCGGTAGTGATTTCCTCATCGCCTTTTAAAATACCCATGTATTCAAGAGAAATGAATTTTCCGGGAATATTTTCTGCAACTTCGGCCACCATACCGCCTTTATTGCCTTGTTCATCAGTGCCGATGAACAATATCTTTGATCCCTTTTCCCAGGAGCCTTCAAAATAGGAGCCAGGACAGAAGGGATCTGTCCAAACGGTATATTGATCTTTATCGATCATCGTATCATATACTTTTTGTATAGGCGCATTGATGGTGATCTCATAATGAAGCGGTACATGATCTTTCAGGGTTTCCACATAATTCCTGAAATTATTCAAAACGTTCTGCCAGCCTTCACGCTGAAAATCTGCGGAGTGCGTATCTTCTGCCTCAAAGGTTTGCGATAAATGTGTATCATTGCCTTTTCGGGTCAGTGTAGTTCTTACTTTACGTCCATCCTCAATGGTTGATTCCAGGTATTCATTTGGTTTTACCACATCAAAAGTACCGCTAAAGTCGAACCCTGAGCTGCCGTCCTTCGCTTCCATCCGGTAATTGAATTTTCCTCCTGGTTTCAGCTCATGCTCAGCTTTGGTGGTATGCCATTCCTGTGATGCTGTATTCCATTTGGTAATTCCGTTGGTGCTGGTCCAGTTCTGCCAAACTTTTTCTACAGATGCTTTGATGATTGCTTCTATAGTGATGTTTGTTTTGGTTGATGTTTCCATAATCTGTTTTATTTATCATTTAAACTCATGCAGGTGCTGATCTCCCTGGTAAACCAAACTTACAATCCTTAGCCATCATTTACAGGGTGCAGGCACGACATTATAGGGGGCAAATCGCGACAGATCAATACCCAATCCCTCCCCAGGGATTGGGTTTAATCCCCAGTTTCGTTAAAAATCTTATGATAAACGGAGGTTGAATATCCATATTGATATGATCAGGTGGCAGGAATTGGGTGTTAGAGCGTTTGAACGACTCGGGTATTGCCTTCATAAATTCCAGATCCTGTTCTACATATGGGATGCCCTGCTCTTCAAGCCGGATCCGTAGAGGTGGCGACTCGCCGAAGTCTACTATTATGGTTCTACCGGATGCCTTTAGTATGGCCAGTTGCTGCGTAATCTGACTGGTAATTACCAAATTCTGGATGATTATTACGAAAGTAAAACCTACATTCACAACAAGTGTTATATATACCGCCCGTTTTAGCAGCCTGTATTGATCCGGCAGGAATAACTCGGTCGCTAACAGCAAAAGAATGGGAATAAACCATAACTGTGGTATATAACGTGCCCACCAGGATTCTGGCATAATGGCAACGGTAAACACCAATGCCATAAAAATGAAAAGGATATCTTTAAATCTTCTGTTCCTGTAACATTTCAACATAAGTATGAACAGCAATACAACGGAAAGGATCAATATACCGCTAAACCAGGGGCCAAAGCCTGCTACCCTTGTGTCTACCCAAAATGTTCTGATGTCACCTTTGTTTAATGTAAATGGCACTTTCAGTACAGGTGGATCATGCTGCACACCACCCACTGAGGTATTATCAGTGTGGGAAAAAAGGGAAACGAAAAAACGTTCGGCAGTAGAACGCTCCAGAAAAGTGGGGGGGATGTTAGCAGACAGGATATCAACTTTTTTAGGTCCCATTAATGGATAAAAGGGATTGCCTTCTTTAATTGTGTTTGTGATATACGGATTGAACCCTACTAAAACGCCTAATATTGACGCTATTGCGAAGTTAATGATCAGCTTTTTGTGATTTTTTAGTTCCTTGTTTAGCAACAGCCAGCAAATAGCAGCCGCCATCAATATCACGATATAAACAACTGCGGTAAATTTCACCCCAAAAGCCAGGATGACAACCAGCACAACCAGCAGGTAGTGCATCCAATGTTTTTCTTTGACCGCCAATATAACTGATGCTATAAAAATGAGGAAAATGGATGTCAGAACGCCGTCTACGCAAAACGTCAGTACTTGCGCAATCGCGATAGGATTGCACGTCAGCAACAGGGCGGTCATCCATGCTTTAAATGGTGGAAGTTTCGGGAGCAATAATGATAAGGTAAGGAGGAGACCTGCAAACATCAATATGATGTTGACTGCTTTTCCTGTTTCTATATGGCCTGTCATTACATATATGCCTGCCTGGATAAATTCCGTACCTTTAGCATAATGATTTATCCAGATGAGGTAAATGGTTTTGTAATCAAGTCCCATTTTATAGGGATCCCAGCCATCAGTTACATTTTTTAAAAAGTCCATTGCGCTTCCTCCCAGTACTGTATGGTATGGATTCCAGCCCTGTGACAGCTGAATGACGGCCTCCTGGTGATATTGCTGTCCATCGTCTGATACGTCAAAAAAATGGCCTGAAACCAGGATCGAAATTACTATAAGTACCACTGGCAAACATAAGCTGTATATTTGAGACCGCAGTTTTCCGGTAGCCATCCATGGAGATATAAACAGCAGGTATACATGCATACTGAAAGCCAGGACCAATGCCAGAGGGAACTGCCACCAACCGATTCTACCGTTTAAAAAGAAGGTAATGGATTGGATAAGCAGTGTAAACCCAAGCGTTACAACCAAAAAAAAGCCGGCTAAAAAATAGTGCTTCGATTGTTCGTTATTTTTGTTTGTGGTATCCATTGGTTAGGTTGTCATTTAGGTGAGCGTTAACAGTATGTAATTACCGGCATGAACCCGATTAACTCATGCTGATACTTGCAATTATACTCAAAAAAGAGATATTAGTTTAAACATAAAAAACCTGTAAACAGGTGTTTATGTTTATTGTAATGACAATGATACGAAAATAATACGGAGCAGATTGGGATATAAATAGTCCTGGTATTTGCGTACCCCAAAATGCTGAAACCTCTAAAATATTGAGGTATAGAGGTTTTTTTTGAACAGGCTATTTCAACAATAAACAAACGCCCTTAACAGGTGAAGGTATATTCAGTTCCGTTCCCGAAGGTAAGCGTTGCAGTATGGTTGTTACTGAATACAATGGTTGCGTCGAACCTGCCGGTACTTCCGTCAGTATTGGTATTGTTCAGGGTTACGGCAATAGTTCCGGATTCAATATAGTTGTTGCTTTTATTTACTGTGATATTTGTGCTTTTATAAGTAGCTGAGCTGCTAAACTTATTTTTCTTACCTACTTTTGATCTTTTATCGCCAGATTCCGTATAGTCAATCTGGTAATTATAGTGTTCTGCTTTTTTTTCCAGCCCTGTAATATTGAACTCTGAACTGACCTCGAAATCAGATGACATGTTTGGGGCATCATATGCATTGTTTCCGGTAAAGGAATACGAAAAATGGGCTGGATGACGGTCATTATCACAACTTAACAGCCAGTCCCGTTTGTAGCTGCCTAAAAACTGTACCAGCTGATTTGCATCACTTTTATAATTTATATGATCTGAATTTGGAATGCCGCATTCATTCCTCTTATTTTCCAGCAGATGAGCTGCAGCTATCACCTGTGCGGTAATACCGTTGCTGGATGAGGCAACCGAACAGATGATGGATTCTGCCATATCCTCTTCAGAAACAATGATGAGTGCCGGTACTGTAAAAACCTCTTTTGCGCAGGATGCCAAAATGATAATACCCGCAGTGACAGCCATCAAAACGGCTTTACCGGATAACGGAAATTTGATAGTTTTTCTCATTGTATCAAAAATAGAATGACTTGATCAGTGCAGAGTGGTTTTTCTGATGAAACGTCTAAAATCTTGGATGAGATGACTATTATTCATTCCGCGAAATGCTTTAAGCTATTCCGGCGGCCCGGGTTTAAAGCTATCCGTAAAAATTACATTAATCTAAAACATACATTTCAGATTTGTTCTATCTTTGAAGAATATGGCAAGGAACGTAGAATTTGATGAAGAAAGGGCAATTCAAAAAGCAATGGAAGTTTTTTGGAAGAAAGGGTATAACGGGGCCTCCATGCGCGACCTGACAGAGGCTATGCAAATTAACAGCAGCAGTCTTTACAATACGATAGGTGATAAACATCAGCTTTTTGTAAGGTGCATCACCAATTATGTACATGGGCGGATAAAGGAGGCTTCAGCACATTCATCTAAAATTAAGTCTCCGCTAAAAGCAATCATCGGTATGATCAATGATTGTGTCAACACGATTCTTTATAGTGATAACCATTGCCTCGCCATAAAAACTACTTTTGAGCTCGCAGGTACCGATCCGGATGTAATGGCCCTGCTTAAACAAGACAGCAACTTTACACATGGCTTTTTGCTGAATCTGATTCAAAAGGCTATTGACCAAAAAGAGATCAATTCTGAAACTGATGCTGAAACCATTACAAACTTCATCATCAGTATATTTACCGGCTGGCATGAATCCTACATCATCCATAAAGATCCAATCAGGATAAAAAAGATGGCGAAATACCTGATATCCCAAATTTCAGGATAAAATTATCTGCTCATCAATTGATGCTTATGTTTTATGGAAAAAACCTAAGATGACATTAATCTGAAACGATTGTTTTATATACTACTTACTTTTGTCGAAGAAATAAAGCGATAAAGGACATCTTTTTTATCAAGTAAACGCATTTTTCAGCTTTAATTCTGTAACTAATATTGCAGAATTACTAAGGTCCGGCTCCTATGTTGTTGTCCGGATCCGGATTATTTGCTACTTATGATCCTTTAGTTGTACATACCGCTAAACGTGTAAAAAATCCGGTGGCAATCAGGGTAGCTTTTAAGTATTCAGTGGGATTTACACCTGGTTCTGTGGCCAGCAACGCTAACATTATTGATGCAGGGTTATTGGTTAGGAAAGATGGCGAGATAAAAAAAATTACTTAAAATGGCTGCCAGGGCAGGCGAAGATGGAACTATAAAATTTGAAGAAGGCCATCCCAAAGCAGAGTTAACTACAGAACGAAGTAAGATCTTTGTGGAAGTAACAGGTGAAGACGGAACAGTAGTACGGTCGATGGCAGATACGGCAGATGGTTATATGCCAACTGTTACTTCAGCAGTTGAGGTTGGTTAACCCTGCCTTAAACGGATCTTACAAAGCCGGATTTCAATCTCCCGCTTCTGCGTATGGCGAAGAATTGCTGGCTTCATTACCGGATGTCAAAATTACTGACTTCTACAGATAGTGATCAGTTTCCCGCAATTTCTATCAGGTGTGTCACCGTTTCAGCTTCTTCAACTGCCTGACGAAAATCTGCCGTATCCTGGAATGTAAGCGCGGATAAGGTGCGGGATTCATAGGTTGCAAAGAAGCGGCTGGTCTCGAACGGCCACGGAGCCACAATGAGACGCTTGCCCTGGCTATGCATCTCGTAAACGCTTCCATCAGGACCGCTGCTGATTTCTATTTTCCGTTGTTCTGGTGGCACAAGACCCTGGCAGATCAGCAAGGAGAAGGCATCACAGAATTCGAGCAGTTTGTAACTACGGTTTATTTCTCCGTTTGTGGTGCCGGCAAATTTCAACCACGATTTCTCTTTTATTTTCAGGTTCCTGATATACTGTTCTGCCTTCGGATTGTTGTTGTATAAAAATTGAATATGCCTGGATACCAGCAAAGCGATATAAGCACTTTTTGTCTCCGCCATTGCAATCAAACGTTCTGCATATGGTAACTCAAAGTCTGTATTTTTAAAATTTACAGGCCCTCCCTTATCATTCAATAGATTGTCATTCACAAACTCATTGTAAACATCATCATGTTCTGCGGTTGCAATTAGTGTATCCACCCATCGTGAGGGTTGGTTGTCTTTCTTCCAGTGTCCGCAGATCTGCGCCGCAAGCAAGCTATGCGAGCGTTGGGTGATGATCTGCCATCCCGATTCGGTATAGTTTACAATCATGATAGCATTTAAGTGTTTGTTACCTAATCCTATCACAACTTAAATCCCGTTTTGTTTCACAAATATGCCGGTTTTTTGGAATGGCAAATAATATTTACAACTGGTAGCTCTGCTGCTAAAAATGCGCAGACTTTTTTGGCCGGATACTTTTTGGGGCTTTTTTATGAATGGTAAAAACAGGAACACCGTTTTGATAGCAGTTTGTAAAAATAATACTCATGATCACGGATTTGCCCATTATAATTATCATTTTTAAAGGCAATTGATCATACTTTAACGTTTTAGGTCTAACTTCCTTCCTGCTCATGAAAAAATATCTTGTTTTTATTTTCCTTTTATCATTGACTGTCATTGGCAAAGCCCAGCTGCCACCTGTTTTTAGCAGCGAACGGTCGGCACAATCACGCAAAGAAGAAACCGTAAGGCGTTACCTGCCGCCGGTCCGTATAGTCTGGCAGTCAGACAATGCTCCGGAGCAAATCAAAAATGTAGCTACGCTCCTGAAAAAAGGAACCGGACAGGCTGATCTGACAGGTAAAAACCTGTGTATCCTCAGCAGCAAAGGAAAAGGAAAACCGGGTATCCTGCTTGATTTTGGGAAAGAACTGCATGGAGGTTTACAATTGGTGACTGACCAGTCGAAGGGCGGAAAACCCATCAGAATACGTGTCCGTTTCGGAGAGTCTGTTGCTGAAGCCATGTCTGATATAGCTGACACCGCAAAAAATGCTACCAATGACCACGCTATGCGCGATGAGATCATTTCATTGCCATGGCTGGGCAAGACTGAAATTGGCAATACAGGTTTCCGCTTTGTACGTATTGATCTGGTGGATGAAAACGCAGAACTGAAATTAAAAGAAGTAAATGCAATTTTTATTTACAGGGATATACCTTACCTGGGATCATTTAAGTGCAGTGATACCCTGCTCAATAAAATATGGATGACCGGTGCCTATACCGTACACCTGAACATGCAGGATTACCTGTGGGACGGCATCAAGCGCGACCGCCTGGCATGGGTGGGTGATATGCACCCCGAAACATCTACCATAGCTGCAGTTTTCGGGTACAATAATGTAGTGCCAAAAACTATGGATTTTGCCCGGGATATTACCCCGCTGCCTTCTTATATGAACGGCATGGTATCTTACTCAATGTGGTGGGTGCTTATCCAGCATGACTGGTATATGCACAATGGTGATTTAGCCTATCTCAAACAGCAAAAACCTTATCTGCAGCAACTCCTGAAGCACTATATGGAAAAAATTGATGCAAATAACAGCGAAGTGCTCACTGATGGCGCAAGGTTTCTGGACTGGCCTTCAAGCGAAAATATCCCTGCAATCCATGCGGGGCTGCAATCAATGTTGGTCATGACGCTCAGCACAGGGGCAGAACTGCTGGATCTGCTGAAAGACCCGGCCACTGCAAAACAATGCAGGGAAGCTGTTGCCCGCTTAAAAAAGAACGTTCCTGATGCAAATCACTCTAAACAGGCTGCTGCATTGCTTAGCTTATCCGGCCTGATGCCTCCTCAGAAGGCAAATGAAATGATCTCTGAAAATGGAGTACATGATTATTCTACATTTTTCGGCTATTATATGCTGCAGGCGAAGGCCAAAGCCGGAGATTATCAGGGAGGGATTGATGATATCCGCAATTACTGGGGGCCGATGCTGGCCCTTGGCGCAACTACCTTTTGGGAAGATTTTAATGTAGACTGGCTGCCAAACAGCTCCCGTATTGATGAGCTGGTGCCTGAAGGAAAAAAAGATATTCACGGTGACTACGGAGCATATTGTTATAAAGGGTTCAGGCATAGTTTAGCGCATGGATGGGCTTCCGGGCCTACACCCTGGTTAACCGAACATGTGCTGGGGCTGCAGGTTGTAGCACCGGGCTGCAGGGTGATCAGGGTGAAGCCTAACCTGGGTGATCTTACTTTTGCTGAGGGTACCTTTCCAACACCTTACGGAATTGTAAAGGTCAAACATGTGAAACTGAAAAGCGGGAAGGTAGAAACTACAATAACGGCACCAGCGGGCGTGAAGGTATTGAGATAAAGACCTGAAGGTATTGAGATAAAGAAAAGCAGGGCAGCGGAAATACAAACAGATCAATCTAACTTACAGGAAGAATATTAAACTCTATCGTATAATGTTATCAAAAGATTTCAAGCAATTACAGCACATATTTATCATCTCCCTGGCATTCTACCTGCCTGTAAATGCCGGATTATTTGCGCAAAGCAAACATTCTAATCCAATGCGGCCCGTAATGCCGGTTCCTGCCAGGTCTGTAAAGCCTGCTCCGGCCGCAGTGCAGGCTGCAGCAACACAACCTTTCTCACAAATGAAGGAGGTAGAAACGGGGTTTATCACTGCGCCTGATCACATTCAAACGAGTGTTTACTGGTACTGGATGTCTGACAATATCTCAAAAGAAGGTGTAGTGAAAGATCTGGAAGCGATGAAAAAGGTGGGGATTAACCGTGCATTCATCGGCAATGTGCTGATCGATGAGGTGCCCCGCGGAAAGGTGAAAATCTTTTCGGAAGAGTGGTGGGAAATCATGCATACGGCACTCAAAACTGCAACGCGGCTGAATATTGAAATAGGGATTTTTAACAGCCCCGGCTGGAGCCAGTCTGGCGGCCCGTGGGTAAAGCCTGAGGAGGCAATGCGTTACCTCACTTCGTCGCAAACTATGGTGAAAGGCCCTGTGCTGTATAAAGAAAAACTGAAGCTTCCGGCAAAGGATTTCCAGGATGTAAAGGTAATTGCCTATCCTGTGGCTGATGATTATGGAGCCGATATATTTAAACTGAAGCCCCGGCTGAGCGCAATACCTGAAATAGACGGTCTTGCGGCAATCAGTGATGGCAATGAACAAACAGGTATCCAGTTTAAGCCAGGGCAACACTATTCGATTGATATATCGGCCGCAGAAGTGTACACGGCCAGAAGCATCACCATTACGCCGCTGCAATCGGCAATGACTTTAGAAGGAACGATCCAGGTGAAGCAAAATGATAAATACATTACTGTAAGAAACTTCACCGTAGACCGGAGTAATGATCAGCTGAATGTTGGTTTTAAACCTTACGGGGCTGCTGCAATCTCTATTCCGGAAACGACAGCAAAAGACTACCGGATCGTGTTCAGCAAAGCATCGCAACAGCCGGGCATAGCAGAACTAAAGATCTCTGCCACGCCGGTTGTAGAAGATTATATAGAAAAAACACTGGCCAAAATGTGGCAGACGCCATTTCCCTACTGGACAGCCTACCAATGGCCTTCACAGCCGCTGATCAGTGATCAGAAATATGTGATTGATCCTGCCAGGGTCACAGATATTTCCAGCTATATGAATGCCGATGGTACTTTAAACTGGAATGTACCCTCCGGTAACTGGATCATTGAGCGAACAGGAATGACGCCTACGGGTGTACGTAACAGCCCCGCACCGCCGGAAGGCACAGGTTTAGAAGCCGATAAAATGAGTAAGGAACACATTACCGCTCATTTTAATGCCTTTCTGGGTGAGATCATCAAACGTGTTCCTGCTGAAGACCGTAAAACCTGGAAGGTCACTGTAGAGGACAGCTATGAAACCGGCGGACAGAACTGGACGGATGGCCTGATAGAAAAATTCAGTTCCGTTTATGGCTATGACCCTACGTCGTATCTCCCTGTTTTGCAGGGAAAGGTAGTGGGCAGTGCAGAACTTTCTGACCGTTTTTTGTGGGATCTGAGACGTTTTGTTGCAGATAAAGTGGCTTATGAATATGTAGCAGGTTTACGGGAAATCAGTCACCAGAATGGTCTAACCACATGGCTGGAAAACTATGGACACTGGGGCTTCCCCGGTGAGTTTTTGCAGTATGGAGGGCAGAGCGATGAAATAGGGGGCGAGTTCTGGAGCGTGGGTAACCTGGGTAATATCGAGAATAGGGCTGCTTCCTCCAGCGCGCATACCTATGGCAAAACCAAGGTTTCCGCAGAATCATTTACCAGTGGAGATCCCGCTTTTTCGCGTTACCCCGCGCAAATGAAACAGCGGGCCGACAGGTTTTTTACCGAAGGAATTAACAACTCATTGCTGCATGTATTTATTGAGCAGCCCGATGATACTAAAATGCCGGGCATAAATGCTCCTTTTGGCAATGAATTTAACCGCCATAACACCTGGTTTTACGACATGGATATCTTTCTGAAATACCTGAAACGCTGTAATATGATGCTGCAACAGGGCAGGTATGTGGCCGATGTAGCGTATTTTATTGGCGAGGATGCACCAAAGATGACGGGTGTACAGGACCCGGAAATGCCCGGGGGATATTCTTTTGACTATATCAATGCAGAAGTGATCAGGACGAGGCTTGTGGTAAAAAACGGCAGGTTTTTCTTGCCTGACGGATTGAGCTACGGGGTGCTGGTACTGCCAAAAATGGAAACTATCCGCCCGGAAGTACTCCTGAAAATCAAAGAACTGGTAAACCAGGGGGGCGTAGTTTTAGGGCCTAAACCTTTGAGATCACCCAGCCTGCAAAACTTTGGCAAAGCCGATCAGCAGATACAGGACATCGCGGCAGAATTATGGGGAAAGGTGAATGGTAGAGATACTAAGATCAATCACTTTGGCAAAGGGATGGTGATCAATGGTATGGATCTGCAGCAGGTGCTGGATCTGCTCAAAGTAAAACCAGATCTGAGCATTACACCGGCTGATTCTGTATTGTTTATCCACCGCAGGCTAAAAGACGGGGATATTTATTTCATCTCCAATCAAAAGAATACTCCTGTTAAAATTGATGCCCGCTTTCGGTTAGGGGGGAAGGTGCCGGAATTATGGGACCCTGTATCAGGCAGTGTACGCAATTTGCCGGCTTATAGCCAAAATGGAAATACAACTACGGTTCCCCTGGAACTGGACGCTGTAGGAAGTGCTTTTGTCATCTTTAGAAAGGATGTGGTCAGAGCATCTGACGCTGAGAAAATCAATTATCCTCAGCCCGTACAAATAATGGCAATCACAGCCCCATGGACGGTCACCTTTGAAAAAAAAATGCGCGGGCCTGCACAGCCTGTTGTGTTCAAAACACTGGCCGACTGGGCGCAAAGCACCAATGACAGTATTAAATATTATTCGGGTGCCGCTGTTTACCGTTCTACGGTTAATATGGTGCAGCCCGGTAAAGGCATGCAGGTAAAACTAGATCTGGGTAGTGTAAGCGCTATAGCCAAAGTTAAGGTGAACGGCATTGAGGCAGGTGGGGTATGGACAGCACCTTATGAAGTAGATATCACTAAACTGCTGAAATCCGGCAAAAACGAGTTGGAAATTAAAGTAACTAATACCTGGGTAAACCGCTTGATTGGCGATAGTAAGCTGCCTGCTGGTGAACGGGGAACCTGGCTGAGTGTTAACCCCTATAAACCTGAAAGTAAACTAATGCCTTCAGGCTTACTGGGCCCTGTGAAGCTCAGGATGGTCAAATATTAAGAGGGTGCAGTAATGATAAAAGGAGAGGCCCGTTGCCGGGCCTCTCCTTTACTATTATATTAATAACCCGGGTTTTGCTGCAGGTTCGTATTTAAGTCTCTCTGCTGCTGAGGAATAGGGTATAGTGCCCTGCTAGCTTGTGTTGGGGTATGATCCCACCAGATACCGGTACTAAACTTACCAAACCGGATCATGTCATCCCTTCTGAACCCCTCAAAAATGAACTCACGGCCGCGTTCTGCCAGCAGCTCATCCAGGGTAAGGGTGGCTGCAGTATAGGGAACATAGGTTCCTGCTGCATAAGCACGTTGTTTAGCCTCGTTGATCAGCTGCAACGCCTCTGCATTTGCGGTACCACCGTTTTTGCGCATCAATGCTTCTGCTTTTGCAAAATAGATCCAGGTTAAACGGTACACGTTCCAGTCAGTATTGTTATAATTTACATCAATTGCAGGAATACCGCCCGGTCCGGGAACCTGGTTACCAAGTTTGTACTTGTTGAAGCGTACCCCGCTGTTTTCTTCACCTTCGCTCATGTTGGAAACCGTGGAGTTGCTTTTATTTTTCCGGATATTGTCAACAAAGGTTAATTGCAATCCGTTATATTCCTCAGATGCTAAAACCGGTGTTGTTCCATCCGCAAATTTAACCTGCGGACCAATGCTCAGCCAGCTGGACCTGCGGAGATCAGCGGCATCATATTTTGTGTAATTTCCCGGGACAACTACAATCCCGTCATTACCGCCGCGGCCGCCGCCATAGATCTCCTGTTGTTTGAAGTGGTAGAATTCTCCCGGCCATGATGGTTCGAAGTTTGCAATGCTGAAGTTATAGGCGATAGAAAAAATCACCTCTTTAGATAAATCATTAGTCGTTTGGTACTGATCTGTGATATTTGGATCCAATGCCATGTTTCCGTTCTGCGCCCCTCCCGCACCATTTATAACCTGGTTCGCGGCAGCAATACAGTCATCCCAGCGGGCGGTGCCGGTCCATACTTCAGCATTGAGGTAAAGCTCCGTTAACATTGCGTAGCCACTTGCCTGTGACATGCGTCCGAGCTGGGCTCTGGAAAGTTTTGGTGCTTTGTCTATATTGTCTTTAATTTCTTTTTCTATAAAATTGAAGACATCTTTTTGCGCCATCGTTTCAGGTCTTGCAGGAATACCTACCCGTGTGACTACAGGAATATTTCCAAAAAGATCCATCAGTTTTAAATAATGAAACGCACGGAGTAATTTCAATTCTGCCAGGAAAGAGTCTTTCTCCGTCTGAGTGATACCCATGTCATTAAGGCTTCTCTTTTCGATGTTTTCGATCGGGTCATTACAAAAACCGACACCTGTGTACATTAACCGCCATGCATTGTTCAGTCCGCCCTCATCAACCGTCCATGTGTGATAGTGTAATCTTTTCCACTTACCGCCGTCCTCACCATGGCGTCCCTTCGTTGGCCATGCCAGTTGATCTGCAGAAAGTTCTGCTGGTCTCCACCATCCGTCCTGTCCGGATGGTGTAACCCAGGCATTGGCATGGGTGTATGGCCTTAGCACAGCCGAAAGAACCTCAGTTTTATTATTGTAAAAATTATCTGCAATCAACAGATCGTAGGCATTTTCTTCAAGCTGCTTTTTACAGGCTGCAGTAAGCACGAGTACGAACAGCCCTATATAGGTGATATATCTCATTTTATCTCTCCTTAAATTAAAATCCAATATTTACGCCGAATACAAAAGATCTGGTACTTGGGTAAGCGCTGCGGCTATCAATACCCAGGACCCTGCCGTTGTTGTCATTTCCTATACCAGTATCCTCTATATAATCAGGATCGCTACCGCTATAGCCGGTGATCGTGGCAAGATTCTGTCCGGTCAGATAAACAGATAATCTATTGATATACTTGTTTTTGATCCTGAAATCGTATCCAATAGTGACCTCGTCCAGTTTCACGAAGGATCCGCTTTCCAGGTAATAATCTGAGTACATATAGGTATCATTGATCTGGCTGTATTTAGTGAATGTGCTTTTCAGCAGGTTGCCGCTCCAGGTTCTGTTGGCATATGAAAGCGCTGTGGTATTTAGAATATCATAGTCGAACTTACCTCTCAGAAATACCTTCAGGGATAGATTTTTATAGCTGAAATTATTACCCAATGATGCGTAATACTTCGGGATGGCGTTGCCAATAGGGGCAAGGTCAGTCATGTTGCGGTCTTTAGAGTTGTTGATCTGCGCGTTTAATACCGCTTCGCCACTGCGGTTGTAGAATAGCCACTTGCCATCTGCTGTGAAACCAGCGAAGCGCTTGCCCCAGAATTCACCAAGTTTGCCCCCCTCATATGTCGTAAAGGCATCACCTAATGCACCTGCACCACCGATTGGTCCGAATGTCTTGTACAATACCTTGTACTCATCATTGGAGTAAGAATCCAGCATATTCTTCAGGGTACTGGCGGTTGCTGTAATATCCCAGCTGAAATCATTACGTTTCATTGCTGCGTAGCTTAACGCAAGTTCGATACCTTTTGAAGAAATCTGTCCGACGTTGGTGTACAGCGAACTTTGTACAAATGGAGGCTGTGGCGAGGTATAGGTATCCAGCAGGTCCTTAACTTTACGCTGGAATAAGTCTACCGCACCGGAAAGCTTGTTGTTGAACAGTGTAAAGTCTACCCCGATATTGGTTTCACGTTTTCTTTCAAATCTCAGGTTAGGATTGGGGTTCCTGTTGGGGCCGTAAGTTTCCAGGTACTGGCCATCCGGGTAAATATAACGGCCACCGCCGCCCAGGGTTACGCGTGATGCATTATTCGCAAAGCCACTGTTGCCCGTTTCACCATATCCAACTCTCAGCTTCAAACTGTTGATAAAGCTGAGATCTTTTATAAATTGTTCTTCAGACAGTAACCAGGCAACCGAGGCTGCAGGGAAATACCCAAATTTATTATTGTCACCAAATCTTGACGACCCTTCTCTGCGCAGGATCACACTTGCGATATACTTACTATTAAATGAATAATTTAACCTTCCGAAAAGTGCAACCAGCGTGTTATCGTTTTTATTGCTTGCGATAGTTGCCTTTCCCAATGCCAGGGCAGATCCCTGGGCAAGGTTATCTTCATGGAACAGGTCATTGATGAAACCCCTGTTAGAAGCACTGAAACCTTCTTCAATATGGTACCTGTAGCTATAACCTCCTAAAAGTGTAAAGTTATGTTTCCCGGCAAAAATTTTACTGTACTGAATTGTTGGTTCAAATGCATAGTCCTGAGACAGGTAGGTACCTCTGGCCGCATAGCCGCCATTTGGAAAGCTGGTGTTCTCCACGGAGTTTTCGCCGGCCTTAAGGATATACTGGCCATCAACCCGGTTGTCCCTTAATGCCGAAGCAAAAGCAGAGAGTGTAAGGCCGTCAATGATGGTAAAATCTGCCTTTACGTCACCAGAGCTTGTTTGCTGTTTCCGGTAGCTTGTTTCCTGATTTAAACGTGCAAGCTCATTTCTGCTGGTTAAGTCGAAACGGTAAGAGCCATCAGGGTTAAAGTTTGAAAGGGTAGGGTTTTTGGTCAGTTCACTTTCAAAGCCTTCGCCACCTAAAAGGTTTGCATTATTCAGGTTAGTGGCCAGGTTGACGGCCATTTTTAAGCGGTCATTCAACCCGGTTTGGCCGATGCTCAGGCGCACAGTATAGTCTTTACGGCCATTTTCTTCGGCGATGCCATCGAGATTACGGTAGTTGATACTCGCCCTGTAAGTTGTCTTGTCACCACCACCGGCCAGTGAAAGGCTATGGTTTTGTGAGAAATTATTTTTGTTGATCAGCCCGGAGTAGAAATCTGTAGAGCTTCCGAAGTCCTGCTGCTTAATGTCGCCGGAAGCAATTCTTGCGCGGAATTCCTCTGCGGTAAGAAAATCCAGGCGCTGGTTGAGGAACTCCTTTCTGATGTAAGCTGAATAACTGAATTGAGGTGGTCCTTTTTTACCTTTTTTGGTAGTGACAATGATTACACCGGCATTGGCCGTTGAACCATAAATTGCGGCGCCAGACCCGTCCTTGAGCACGTCAATAGATTCAATATCATCCTGTTGAAGGAGGTCAAGGTTTCCTCCCGGGATACCATCAATAACGTACAGGGGGCTGGTACTGCCGGTTACACTCACAGCGCCACGTAGCTGAACGCCTACGCCGCTGTTAGGGTTGGAGCCGCTTCGCGTGATTTGCAGTCCGGCTACTTTACCCTGGATCAGGTCTAAAGGGTTCCGTGCACCTGTCGTTCTGAAATCATCAGGACCTACGTGGGCAGTTGCCGAGGTCACTTCTTTTGCGTTCCTGGTTCCGTAACCAATGCTGACTACGGTAACCTCGCTTAAATTGTTGTTTGATGAAATCATCCTGATGGTGCGGTTTGATGCCCGGGCACTTTGGGATTGTGAAACGAAACCTACAAAGCTGAAATTCAGTGTATGGCCCGCTTCTGCTTCGATGCGGTAGGTACCATTGGAGTCGGTAAGTGCCGTTTTGCCTGATGTGGTGTTCTTTACTGTTACTCCAGGGAGTGGGACGCCGTTCTCGTCTACCACCTTACCGGTTATGACATGTTGAAAGCTGGCTGTTTTTACAGTATTCAGATTATTGTATGGCAAACGTTTTGGTGCGCCGGCCCCGAGGACCAGGCCTGGCGTACTTAGCATAACAACAACAAACAGACCTGTAAATTTAGGTAGAATAATTTTCATGTGTGATTGGTTAGATCATATTTAGAAGTAGGGAGAATTAATTTTTGTAGTCCTGATACTAATCGGTTTACTTTCCAATAGCTGCTATCGGAAAGCATGTTTTTTCGTCATGCAGAGTTCATGGTCATAGGTCAGTTTATAATGGTTAGCGATGATAGGCAAGGGTAGTTCCTGAGAGAAAAATGACCCCGTTCACAAAGTTGTACATAGTTCAGTTCAGATTCTTATGGCAGGCTGGCGCAGCTTAAAAAATCAAAATCTATATTCATATAAATAGCTATTATACAAATAGTTGTAAATTAAAAATCCTTTAAAAATCGAAATTTTGCGGGGCTTTGTTATTCTCTTTTTGCCGGTCTGAGCATATAGTTACCCTTACAAATGCTAAAAAACTGTTATGGATTGTCCGCCCGTTTTTCCTGGTCGTTAAATTTGATTTCCATTACCCTCTTATCAAATTCTTCAGCGTGGACAATTGCCCTGGATTTAATCCGAAACTTGTAGGTATAGATTGTACTGATTGTATTTTCCAGAATATTTGCGATGGTCTGGCTGTCCTTTATACCCAGTCTCACCAGGGCAAAAATTCTCAGGCTGGTATTCAGCACTTCAGTTTTCTTGGGAATAATCTGATCTTCCTCCTTAAGCAGGGCATTAAAGGATTTGATGAAATTTGGGAAGAGTTTAAGGAAGATCTTATCGAAAGTATGGAATAGTGACGTGCGCTCCTTTTTAATATCGATTCCTTTGGCAATTTCTGAAAGTTCTTTATAGCTTTCCTGTCTGATCATTTTCTCTGAAGACCTTTTGATCTTTTCCAGCTTCCGGATGTATCCGGATACTACCTGAAAGAAGTAACCTATATATTCTTCCTTAATTATTGCATCTTCAGATAGCTTTTTATTTAAAAGATCGAGCTGGCGGTTTTGTTCATTTACAAATCCTTCTCTGCGCCTTACATCCTGTAACTTCCTGTAAACAATAAGAAAGATGATGCCGGTTGCTATAATTGCAGTTACTAAAATTCCTATCAGAGCTGTCAGTGTATGGTTTTTTCTGCTTTCTGAACGGATCTGTTGATCTGCCTTCAGCGCTCTCATCGCTGTAATGATTTCATCATTATACAGTTTATTCCCATAAAATGAGGCTTGTTCTGAGGCTTCTTTTAGCAGAAATTCAGTGTCTTCGATATTCCCTTCTTTAAACAGGAGTTGAGCAAGTGTGAATATGGCAAAGGTTTCTTTAGTTGAAGATCTGATATCACAGATCGCAGAAATGGTAATTAAGCTCCTTTTTTCTGTTTGATCAGTGAGATTACTCAGATTATACGCCGCGATCGCTTTTTGGTGGTTCGTGAGCGAGTCACTCCTGAGGAGCTTCCTGTAACAAGCTGCCGCTTCATTATCCTTGTCCATATTGTGGTACAAAAATGCTGTTAATGAGAACCTTTCAAAGGAGTGGGGCGCTGAAAGCTGAATTGCACAGATCAGGGCAATCATTGATTCTGACTGGTGGACCGGCGAATAAAATTTATTGGTATTATACATAGACAGGCGGGTATAAGCCTGAGTTTTCAGTTGATAGTAACGGAATTTTACCTCATTTGGCATGAGTGCTGCATCCAGTTGGTCAATACCGTCAAAAGCTTCCTTAAACATACCGCAGGAAACCTGAATAAAGCCCAATTTAATCTGGCTTTCATATTTTCTTGGGAGATGCTTAAGATGACCGGCAATCCTGATGAGCCTTTTGGTATAAACATGTGCCGAATCAAAAATATAGTTTTTATATTCCCAGTAGAGCTGGTCACATAGTAAATACTGCCTTTCAAGATCATAAGGGGATGTACGCCATAGCTGATTTCTTAGCCGTTCGATCTTTTGTTCTTTCCTCGTATCGTATATCTTTTGTTTTAATATCTCCTTTTTTAATACTGCCAGTAAACTATCTTGCTGATGCTTACAATGGGCACAAATAGGCAGTAGAAAACAGACTATGGCAAGCGTAAAAACCTTCATAGGTTTAGGTAAGAGTTACACATAGTTCTGAAGATAAATAAACAATTTTGATAAATTATGTAATTACACATAATCTATGTTAATCAATAGGTGGTATTATTGTTTTTTATACGACTGATATGATAGGGTTTGTTGTAAGTTGATTACAGATTTTTCAGTTCGATTGAAGCGATCAGTGGGGTCGTTTGCCCGTTTTTTTATTTTTTACCTTTAATTTGATAGTAATGCGTAAGTTCTATTAACGTATCAATGGTAGCATGATATTTTTTTGCGCCTACAACTTTAATATGCTCTATCAAAAGTTCATTTGTTAGTTCGTCCATCTCCTTATAAAATAGCTTACCGCTTTCGGTCAGATACAACTTGGATAACCGGGCATCTGAAGTACTTTTCTCCGCTTTGACCAAATCATAAGAAACCAGTTTCTTTACAATACGGCTTGCACCTTGCTTGGTAACCCCCGTGAGCGCAGCCAGTTCGCTGTTCGATATTCCGGACAACCCTATCCGCATGAAGAATGATAAGTAAGTGAATTGAAAATCCGGATAAGTGGAAAAATCAAAATTCTTTTTGAACCACTCTTCCAGCGCTCTGTCAAGCACATATAAAATCCGGTAAATATTTCGGTCACGATCTTCAAAGTTGGTCAGCTCAGTTGATTTCATTTTTCAAAGGTAGCGGTTTTTGCAAAGAAGAAATTGTCACCAGTAAGTAAATAGTAAATAAAATTCCTTATTTATGGTAAACACTATTGACTGTTTATGGTCAATGGTGTTTACCTTTGTGGCATAAAATATCTGATAAATAGAAACTATGCAAGAAACTTATTTACCAACACCGCCTGCTCCGGCTTTGCCACTCTAGTGGTCTTTAATTTGTCTGATAGCGATTACTGTATTGTATTTCGGCTGCAAAAAGATTTTTCGTATGCTGAATTATGAAAGCACTGATAATGCCCAGGTAGAGAGCGTTACCATCCCTGTATTAAACAGGGCTTCGGGCTTTATACAGATTTATCAATTGAAAGATTATCAATCTGTCACTAAAGGCCAGGTACTACTAAAAATAGATGACCGCGAATATAGGATTGCTGTACAGCAGGCCGAAGCAGAACTGGCGGCCGCAAAGGCTGAACTTGCGGGCGCAGAAGCCCAGATTAATAACATTTCCTCCAACAGAAGCGTAGCTACCGCCGGAGTCAGTATTGAGCAGGTAGCAATCGATAAAGCAAAACGCGATCTTAATCGTGACCAGGCATTGTTTAACGAGGGCTCAATCACCCGGCATCAACTGGAAAACAGCAGTTCAGCTTATCAGACTGCCCTCAGACAAGTGGCCTCAAGCCTTGCGGTGGTTGATCAGGTGATGTCTATTGGTAAAGGGATACTGAGGATTAATTGTTTAAGACACCGAACAACATACGGTGTTTGAACCTGTCCAAAACCCATATAGAACTTATGTAAAACCCGTATCTCTGCTGGGGTTGGTCTGGGGTTGATCTGCGGTTGCGCTGAGGTTACGTGCTCATACCCAGATGAACCCCAGACCAACCCCAGCACAACAGCACCGAAAATGCGGGTTTTGTATGAGTTCTATACGTGTTCAGTATCAGTTTATACCCCTTTATTACCAGCACATATCACTATCATAAAACCGTTTTGATGGAAGCTTGTACCTCTTTAAGATGTATTTGTATTCTCAAATGATGTATCCTTTTGTGGATATGGCTTAGAGAAGGGGTATTGATACAGCGATACATTCAGCGAATTTTAAAAATAAAGGGATAGATAGTAGTTTATTTTAGTAAATTTCAGTGACTAAAATTTAACAACCTATATCAGCGGTCTAACTTTGTTTTTTAAAAGTATGTTCAGGTTACTTACACAGCTGATTTTTGTTAAATCACAAAGTCTTTTTTTAAGACCAGCAGCTGGCACGAATGTCACTTGCTAATTTTTAACTTAAGTTAAAAATTAGCAAGTGAGTAAAGTTTAATTTTGGTAATATAAATACTAAACATCATATCATGACAACAACAACAAATCAATCCAATTCTTACGTTTCCAGCGAGGCTGTTGAAACCGCGACGTCATTACGCAAATTGTACTTTACCCGTGTAGCATTTTCGGTGTTATGGATTATCCTTGTGGTAACATTGGGTAAAACCGATAATACCATAGCTACAATACTGTTTATTATTTACCCTGCCTGGGATCTTGTGGCAACATTTTTGGATATCAAAGCGAATCCACCTGCTTCGAACAAAACCCCACAATATATTAATGCAGCAATTAGTGTGATTACAACGATTGCCGTGATTGTTGCGCTGCAGACCGGTATTCCCCAAGCATTAATGGTATTCGGTGCATGGGCATCGCTCACTGGCTTAATGCAGTTGGTCCTGGGCCTTCGCCGTCGTAAACATTTTGAAGGGCAATGGCCAATGATCATCAGTGGTGCTCAATCCATGTTAGCCGGCGGATTCATCATTTATACAGCACATGTTCCAAACCAGGGGATAGCTTCATTGGCAGGATATTCCGCGTTCGGAGCATTTTATTTTGCATTAGCCGCTTTCCGTTTAAGTAAAACAATCAAAAACGTAACCGTTGGCGCTTAAAACCGAAAGGCAAGCCGTTAATCTTTATCGTTTATATCATATTGTGTCAACAGCAAAATATCTATCCTTAATGGTTACCGGGCAAGCGGTAACATCGGTTGCTGAACTTGCAAACAGGTTTCCCCGGGTGGGAGGCTAAAGGATGGGTAGAAGATGATGCACATTACGCAGGCGACGAAGCTGTCGTTGTGACCAATGATAGTGTTAAAGCAAAAGTTCAGGTGGCTGCAATTGCAGCCACCTGAACTTTTGTCGAATTATCCGAAATTAATCCTTTAAAGCCATAAATAAATTATTCAGCGACTCGGAATAGGTAGGGTGTGCAAAAATGTAATTACGGATCTTATCGTAAGTAATGCCGCCCTCCAT
This sequence comes from Pedobacter hartonius, assembly GCF_900107535.1. Taxonomy (GTDB): domain Bacteria; phylum Bacteroidota; class Bacteroidia; order Sphingobacteriales; family Sphingobacteriaceae; genus Pedobacter; species Pedobacter hartonius. Next base: position 171,816 of record NZ_FNRA01000004.1, read on the forward strand.
TGCCATTTGCAATACGCTCATAATTTCACCGCCCTCGGTACCAATTACGGCAACGCCTAATATCTTTTTAGTTTCAGGGTCTACCACTGCTTTCATAAATCCCCGGGTGTCACCGGTTTCAATAGCCCGTGCCACACTTGTCATGGGGAGTTTGGCTACCTTATAATTCAGGCCCTGCTTTTTCGCTTCACTTTCGGAAATACCTACCCGTCCCAATTCCGGATCTGTAAACATGCAATAGGGAACAGGCCTGTCTTGTATGTCCAGGTCTTGCTGATTAATCAGGTTACCGTAAACAACAATGTAATCATTATAAGCAATATGCGTAAAGGCTGGGCCACCTTTTACATCGCCAAGTGCATAAACACCTTCCTGACTTGTTTCCAGTTTGCTGTTTACTATGATATTTTCTCTTTCGTCCATCTTTACGCCAGTTTTATCGAGGCCGAGCGTAGCTGTTTGCGGTGCCCTGCCAATGGCAATAAGCACATGGCTGCAGCTGAGTTCCTGCTCAGTGCCATCAACAATAACTGTAGCACTTATTTTGCCATCTGCCATCTGTTTAAATTTAGTTGTTTTGGCACTGGTATAAATTTTGATGTCCTCCTTTTCGAGGATGCTGGTGAGTTCTTCAGCTACATCTTCGTCCTCGCGGGATAACAAACGGGACGATTTTTCCAGTATAGTAACTTTACTGCCAAACCTGCGGAACATCTGACCAAACTCAAGCCCGATATAATTTCCGCCGATGATCAGTAAATGCTCGGGAACTTCTTCCAGTTCGAGAATGGTGGTTGAGGTCAGGTATTCGATAGCATTCAAACCTTCTATATCCTGAGGAATAATTGTTTTTGCTCCTGTATTGATGAAAATCTGGTCGGCCTTAAATTCCTGTGCATTTCCGTTGTCATTAGGTTTTACAGAAATGGTTTTGATATCGGTAAAGGTCGCCTCACCAAAGAGCAGGTCGAGATTCGGCGTTTTTTCAAGTCCCGCCTGTCCGCCTTTGCGCCATTGAAGCACAATATCGTCCTTTCGTTTTTTAACCTGACGTAAATCGACTGTATATCCATTTATGGTAACACCCATTTCATTAGGTTGACCGGCTAAATAGGCCAAACGCGCACTTGCTACCATGGTTTTAGTAGGTGTACAGCCATCGTTTACGCAAGTACCGCCAATAAAGCGTTTTTCTATCAATAATGTTTTTTTACCAGCTTCAGCCAGTTTTTTTGCCAGGGGGGTACCCGCCTGGCCTGATCCTATAATTATACAATCGTATTTTTTCATTTTGATTCTGTTTTACGCCTTTTTTTTCATCAGTTTTTCATTTAACATAAATGAAATTTGATGACTTTAAGACTCAACAAACATCGTTAGGACCAGGGCACTGTTTTTTAACTTAAGTTAAAACGTTGTAATGAACACTTATTTTTAGGTACAACTGGTAATTCTTTACGTCTTGACCAAAAATAAATGGGTAATAAGCCAATTACTCCCTTTTCTGAATATCGATGGTAAGTTGATCAGTGATTGCTACATAAAATTTTATCGTAGGCAAAGAATTGAGAGTTCCCTCATCTTTAGTTGAGGATCAAAACAAGAAACAATTAAATTTTGCTTATATATTGGAAATTTAATTTATGATGGACAGGAGGAAATTCGTAACGCAATCATCATTGGTCGTGGCGGGGATATTGGCGTCAGCAACAATACCTGCACTCGGCCATACCTATTATCAAGATGCTATGACAGAGAAGCGAGATCAGAAACAGCGCTATCGCCCAAGAACTAAATCAGGCATGGTGGGAGTTGCAGCAGGGATTGCTTTTCCAGGGAATTCTGTCCAATTGTATCAGTAAGATCAGTGTCAAATAGCTATGTTTACTATCCCATGCCATATTTACAGACGATATTTTTTATTTTTATAAAATAATATGTTTGAATATTTTCTATCTTTACGATAAATGGATGCGATTTTTAAATATTTTGATACTTTTTTAACACTGAGTGCTGAAAGTAAGGAGCTTATAGCGGCTAATCTGGAATATGAACTTATAAAGAAAGGCGACTTCCTTTGGAAGGCGGGGCAAAGGTGCAACAAATTTTACTTTATAGTATCAGGCATTGCAAGGCTATTCTTTTACACTGACGAAGGGGAAGAAAATACAGTACATTTTATTGTTGAAAACAGGTTTATAACCGATCTGGAGAGTTTGCGGATGCAAACTCCATCTTCAGTTTCCTGCATCGCGGCGGTGGACTGTAATGTTATAGTCATCAAATCACAAACGCTTCAAAAATTTGATAAGGAAGTTTTTGAGTGGCACGAACTGATCAGGAAGATCACAGAGAAAACTATGTTTGACAAAGTCAAAGTCCGTGACATCCTGTATCAAAAAGAAGCCAAAGAAAGGTTTTTATCGTTCCTGGAGCATTTCCCGACAATTGCAAACAACGTTCCGGCCAACCAGATAGCGTCTTATCTCGGTATTTCTCAGTATACACTCAGCCATTTGAAAAAAGAGATTGCTAAAGATTTTTTGCGAAATCGCAAAAATTAAGGGTCAGCATATCAACACTTTTGTATCGTACAAAATCTAAAGGATATGAAACAATTTGTCAGACGTTATACTACATTATCGCTCTTGCTGATTTTGTTGCTTCAGTGGCGCAGGTCGTTCGGCCAAACTACAGGTGATGAAATAATCTGGCTGAATCAGGAAAAAGAGGGGCATATAGAAATCTACAAATCAGGCAATATGGATGTTGGGAAGCCGGTTTGGATAAAAAATCAGAACGATCTAACTACAGGAATAAACAGATGAAAAAAGTGTTCATAACAGGCGGGTCAGGTTTTGTGGGACAAAGCCTAATCCCATTATTGGTAGAAAAAGGATATTTAGTCAGTGCCCTGGCGCGTTCGCAAAGTGCTATTGACAAGGTTGAAAAATTGGGTGCAGTTGCCATTGAAGGTGATGTGAACAATACGGAAGCCATTACTAAGGGTGTAAAAAATGCTGAAACTGTGTTTCATCTGGCAGGTTATGTTGATTTCTTTGCAAGCGAAAAAGAATTATATGATCTTCACGTAAAAGGGACGGATTTAGTCCTGAGAGAATCTCAAAAGGCAGGCGTTACTAACTTTGTTTATTTGGGTGCAGCATCAGTTATCATGAACGGCCGGCCCATAAAGAATGCAGATGAGGGGTTTATATCTGATCACCTGATTGATGGGTATTCAAAAACAAAGCTAGCAGCAGAAAAATTGGTTTTAGAGGCTAATGCATCCTCATTCAGAACGATTTCAATCCGTCCACCGCTGATTTGGGGCAAGGGTGACCCTAATCTTCCTGAAATTATGGAAGCCATCAGAAAGGGTCAAATGCAATTTATTGGCGATGGACTACACAAGATCGTTACCGGCAATGTAAAAAATGTATGCGAAGCACTGTTGTTAGCAGAACAGCGCGGCACCGGCGGAGAATTTTATTTTATCACTGATGGTGAACAGGTAGTTTTTAAAGACTTTATCAGAAAATATCTGGCTACTCAGGGTGTCGCTGTTCCGGACAAGTTTGTTTCAATTGGAACTGCTAAGTTTATTGCAGGCGTAATGGAATTTTTCTGGAAAATTTTTCGTTTAAAAGGGCATCCGCCTTTATATAGGGCAATGATAAACATACTTGGCATAGAATTTATCACCAGTGATGCAAAAGCGAGAAAAGACCTTGGTTATAAGTCTTTTGTAACTGTCGAACAAGGTTTAGCCGTAATGAGATCGCCTGAAATATAAAAGAAGTTACCTGAATGTCACTATAGGGCTAACGGTGAAAGTTTACAGGCCGGTAAAAAGCTTGCAAATTTTAAAATAGCAGGCTTTTTATCAAAATAGCTGAACAGAACAGTAAGTAGAAGTGTAAGCATTTCTAATGGTTTTCAATTGATATACTAGTCTTCTTTGTTTTCACTGATTAGTTTTGACATCGTAGATTTCTACAGCCTTAAAGGAGATGATTTTTGGGCTGCGGGCGTTCCGGATTATTCCGGAATTACCAGGATAAGGAAACAATTGAGGTTCCATGGTATTATGCAAGGAATATCGTTGGATAAACGATTTGATAAGCCGAATGGTGACGGCTTTCAAAAGTCTACGCTACACTGACACTTGATAAAAGTATATATAGTATTATTGTATGACATAACCCGATGATGAGCGCTAAATCAATTGATAGCTTTTATGAACAGTATGTTGACGGGGAAATAGTATTTCAGAACGATTTCCTTGGTCACTTTAACCTTTTATCCTGGGGAAACCTGCAAAAAGATCAGTCCCGTTGTGAGCAATTACAGAGAAAGCCTTTTTACAAAATTGCATTGCTTTCCGGCGAAGGTGTTTACAGCGTAAATAACAGGCAAATCCCGGTGTCTGGTAACACCATCGTGTTTACACAACCCATGTTACGAACCGGATTCAAAACTGAGGATGAACATTTTGACGGAACATTTATTGTATTCAGTGAAAGCTTTTTAAAAGGAACCAACAGGGCAGCACTCACAGAGTTGCCGATCTTTAGAAATAGAAATATCTACACACAATCCTTAACGAACCCTGAATATGAGGAATTTCGGCGGATTTTCGATCAGGTGACTGCGGAATTCACATCCGATTATCCCTTTAAAGAGCACCTGGTAAGAAATCGTTTGTCAGATATTATTCATCACATTCAAAAATCAGACAAAGACCTGTTGATGGTGGAACCCGAACAAAATAGGGATATAGAAGACCTTTTTATTAAAGTTTTAGAAGATGCTTTTTACAATGTGAATATACACCGCGTATTAGAAGACAAATCCCCGGCATATTTTGCGCAGCTTTTGGGTATTTCCGTAGATCAGCTGAACAGAAATATTAAGCGGACAACCGGAAGAACCACGTTATCCATCATTCATGAACGAATAATAGAAGAAGCCAATATACTCTTAAAATACACTGTTTACAGTGTTAAGGAAATTGCCTGGTGCCTTCACTTCCAGGAGGCATCCCACTTTCAGAATTTTTATAAAAAACATACTGGTGTCACTCCAATGGAATACCGGACAGCATAGTTTTTTTTGCAATTCTTCGGCGTCTTTTTGTAGTGTCCACATCACCTTACATTGCTAATATTGCCTGAAATTTATAATATCAAGCAATGGAAAAATCATTTTTAGTTATCGGTACCGGCGAGGTCGGTCTTGCGATGTTAAACAGCCTGTATGATCAACAGGAAAAACTTGGTCGGCCATTAACAATTGGGGTCCTGGTACAACCGGTATCGAGTTTCATTGATGAGCTCCATGCCAATAAAAGGTATGCGGGTATTCGCATAGAAGCCGTAGATCTGGTCAAAGAAAGTAACGAAACATTGGCATCTGTATTCGGCAGGTATGATACTGTAATTTGCTGCAGCGGCTTTTCGATTGGTGCAGGTATGCAGGTTAAGATTACGCAGGCAGTATTAGCAGCTGGCGTTAGGAAATATATCCCATGGCAATTTGGAGCCGATTATGACCGGATCGGCAGGGGCAGTGCCCAGCCTGTATTTGACGAACAGTTAGAAGTTAGAGATATGCTTCGTGCACAGCAGAAAACACATTGGGTTATCGTTTCGACAGGGATGATTACCAGTTTCCTGTTTCGTGAAGATTTCGGGGTTATTAGTTTGAAAGATCGGATGGTCCGTGCGCTGGGCGACTGGCAGCACTCTCTTACATTAACCGCCTGTGAGGATATCGGCGCGTTGACGGTAGCCATTCTGTTTCATGATCCTGAGGTACTGGATGAAGTGGTGTTTGTAGCGGGAGACACTGTGTCGTTCGAAGAGATTGGCAAGCTCATGGATTTATTATTTGGCGGTGAATTTAAAAAAACGTTATGGGATGTTCCACACCTGCACAAGAAATTGGAAGAAGAGCCACATGATGTTTTTAACCGCTACCGGTTGGTATTTACACATCCCGGAGTGACCTGGTCTATGGATGAAACTTTTAATTATCAAAATAAGATTCCTACAGTTGGTCTTTCGCAATGGGCGAAAGAAAACCTTTCCGGCACCGTAGCATAATGAATAAGATTTTCCGGGGGGCCGTAACAGAAATGTTCCGGCTCTCCATATGATGTAGGTTATGATCATGTGGTTAATGTACGGCATCAGCCAGGGATACTTTACTGCGGGCTTGTTTGACGAAGATCAGGACAAACGGGACGCAAACCAGGAACAGAACACCTACATATAAAAAGACGTCCATATAAGAGAGTAAGGTAGATTGTTTCTGAACCGAACTCTCCAGTACGCCGTAAGCAGCTTGCGTGGCATTTTGCAGGTCATAGCCCTTTGCACGGAACTGTCCGATAAGCTGATTAATCCGTTGCTGAACCAGCGGATCATTTGCGTTCAGGTGGCTGACGAGTGCCACCCGGTGTTGTTGTGACTGCCTGGAGATAAATGTTGAGATAATGGCCACGCCAAAAGCTCCGCCCAACTGACGAAACATTCCTGTAATTGCAGCTCCCTGTGCAATCTCTTTTCCCTCTAAAGTAGACAATGACATGGCGGTTACGGGAACATAAAGCAGTCCCAATCCCAATCCACGAACTAATAATGATAAAAATAAGTTAGCACTTCCTGTCTGCAGGGTAAGTAAGTTGTGCGACCAATATCCGTAAATGAAAAACACGATCATCCCGGTAACGATCAGGTATTTTGACGATACGCCCCGCTGGATCAGCTGAGACACGGCAGCCACAATAAACGCTACGAATATTGTACCGGGCAGTAGTAAAACTCCTGATTGCAGTGCCGTCCAGCCCAATAGGCTTTGTGTAAATAAAGGCAGAACGAAAGTTGTTCCCAATAAGCCGAATCCAAGTAAAAAGGTAAGAATAGTCCCGACCCTGAGATTGGTGTTTTTCAGGACGCGCAACTCTACCACAGGGTACTGATAGCTTAACTGACGCCAGATGAAAAGCATGATGCCGAACACTGCGGTTACAGTAAGGAAAATAATCAGCTTGCTGCTGAACCAGTCGTCATCCTGTCCTTTCTCCAAAACATATTGCAGCGAGGAAACACCTACTGTAAGCAGAATGATGCCAAGCCAGTCCACCTGACTGGCAGGCCGCTTTTGTTCATAACGGGGGCTTTTGATATATTGTATAGTGAGTATAGTAGCCAGAATACCGATTGGAATATTGATGTAGAAGATCAGCGGCCAGGAATAGTTATCGATCAGGTAACCTCCCAATGTGGGGCCGATGGCGGGGCCTATGACCAGTCCCAGTGTATAGATTCCCTGGGCTAAAGCTCTCTTCTCCCTGGGCCAGCTTTCTGCAATGATCGTTTGGGAGGTGACCAGCAATGCGCCTCCGCCCAGCCCCTGAATGAACCTGAAAATAACCATTTCCCAGATATTTGTTGAGTTACCGCATAAAAACGAACATACCGTGAAAACAATAATAGAAATTGCAAAATAATTACGCCTTCCAAATTGTTGGGAAAGCCAGCTGGTCATCGGTACGATGATCACGTTTGCCAGGGAATAAGCCGTAATGACCCAACTGATTTCATTGACCGTTGCGCCAAGGTTACCACGAAGGTCGTTCAGCGCTACATTGACAATAGTGGTATCGATCAGCTCAAGCATCGCGCATACGACTGCAATAGCGGTAATGATGATCCGGCGGCTGCCGTATTCTACAAGGGAGTTATTATTTGTTTCCATGTATAAAATAAAAAGCTGGGAAGAATTTGATAAGACTTTCGCAGATGCTTTTATAAATATGTATTGATATTAATTGTGCCTGGACTTAAAATTCAAAATTCTGGTATAACTCGGGGTCATTTTTTCACTTAAGTTAAATTGGCCCTGGAAATTGAGTTTTCATTGATATATATCTTCAACCGGGCCAGATTGTATTTAAATCTCGGCTGGGCTTCTGTTAAATTAAATCGTTATATTCGTTAATAAATTATGACCTCTTACAATATGCTCACCGATCCGGAGTTGGCCGTCCTTTTGAGGAACGGCAACGAAGCTGCCTTTAAAGTGGTTTATCAAACGTATTGGGATAAAATGCTCGCAGTTGCGGGGAAGCGTTTGGGCAACCTCGATGAGGCGGAAGAAGCCATTCAGGATATCTTCCTTAATCTTTGGAAACGCAGGGAGAAATTTGAGTTAAGGGTTAATTTTGAACACTATTTTGCAGTAGCCGTTAAATTCGAGGTTATCAACCGTCTGGCTAAAAGGTCAAGGGAACAACATCGGAATAATGCATTTGCGCAGCAGAATACAGGACAATTCGAGCCGCTGCAAATGCGCCTCGATCTTGAAGTACTACGGAAACAACTTGAAACAACAATCAGTTCCCTTCCTCCGAAATGTCAATTGGTCTTCCGGATGAGCCGGGAATCGGACTTTACGAATAAAAAAATCGCAACGTATTTGAATATTTCGGAAAAAGCTGTTGAAAAACATGTTACTACTGCATTGAAACTATTAAAGTCGAAATTCGGACCGCTTTTATCGGTCATTTTGTATCTAATAACTATATCCAAGTAGTAAATAGATCCTATGCTCAATAATTTTTTGCTTCAGGTAGGGTATTACTCTTATAGATTGGCTATATAATAAAAAAGCTATTACTAAACCTTCCCATAGCTGAGATGAGTGATACAATAGCGAAACCAATTCAATGAAAACGACAAATTTTAAAGCTTTCTACGTGACGGTATTAATAGTTGGCCTGCTATTTTTATTTCTTATCGGGCCCTTATTCAAGATCCTTCATTTTAATAAGAATATTGGAAATAGCTGTATGCTATTTGGTGTTTTTTTGTTTTTGGCAGTGTTGATACATTCCACCATTTGCCTTTGGTTAAGGTTAAAAAAAAATAATTAATATAATATCCTGATTACACTTGAACCGTCTTTTAAGAATCGATGATATAACTTGAACAGCTGTAAAAATGTTCAATTAAAGGATGGCGTTACCTTCATTGGCCTTGTCTTATTAGTTATCTTTCCAGAAGTGCGATACCTTTGGATAGATATATTAATCCTAAAAATTGAGTCTTTGCAAATATCAAGAGGTTATAATATACTAAAATAGATGGCTAGCCGATCAATTTACGCAACTCTTAGGCCTAATCGGGAAGGATGCATATGAATAAACTGAAGTTGGTATTATTCAGCCCATAAATAAACTAAACAGTGAATGTTTATTCTTATTATAAATCATTATTCGTCTGTTAAAATAAAAAAAAAGAGAAATTTCATACTATTTTGATAGTTTCTTGTAAATTATAGTAGGGTATACTTCATTATAATTGGCTATAATTTAAAATAGCTAACTATGCAGTATTCAAACACCCCCGATCGAATTAACCTTCTTGCTCAAAAATGTCAGGATGGAACAATTACAATTGAGGAACGTAAAGAATTCGAAAATTGGTACAATGATTTTGATAATTCATTGTATATAGAATCCGGGGAGTCGCGGGCAGACATGGAGCAAAGGCTTTATAGTCTTATTAAGGAAAAAGGTGACATCACTTCAAAAAGAACATTTAAATGGTCCCGCCTGGCGGCAGCTGCTTCAATCCTGCTTTGTCTTGGTATAGGCGGATATTATATCAATCAGCGGGAAAGAGTAGGGCAGGTGGCCCAAGTGAGGAGTCACGATATTGCTCCCGGAAGTAATAAAGCCATCCTGACATTGGCTAATGGTCAGAAAATCTTACTTAATGACGCTAAAAACGGTCGTTTGGCCGTACAGGGAAGCACCAGTATAACCAAAACATCTGAGGGGAGCCTGGCTTATAAATCGGCAGACCGTTCCTCATCAGCAATTGCTTATAATACAGTGAGTACCCCGCTGGGTGGCCAATATCATCTCAGCCTGGCTGATGGAAGTAACGTGTGGCTGAACGCAGGTTCTTCCATTAAATACCCTACGAGCTTTAACGGTACAGAACGCAGGGTAGAGATCACCGGCGAAGTTTATTTTGAAATTGCACATAATGTAGCCATGCCTTTCAGGGTGGTTACTACCCGTCAGGTAGTAGAAGTATTGGGTACACATTTTAACGTGAATGCCTATGCGGACGAAATAGCTATCCGAACCACTTTGCTGGAAGGTTCGGTAAAAGTGACCGGATTGAATACTACCAAAATTATTAAACCCGGGGAACAGGCTGTTTTGAGCAGGGATGGTCTGGCTGTCGCCAATGCTGATCTGGAAGAGGCCTTAGCCTGGAAAAATGGCTATTTCCGTTTCAACGATGAAAATATAGGCAGTGTCATGCGTAAACTTTCAAAGTGGTATGATATTGAAGTTATTTTTAAGGATCCGGCGACTGAGGAAGGATTCAACGGAAAAATTTCCCGGTATAAAAATATCAGTCAGGCATTAAAAATGCTTGAAAAAACAAAGGCCGTTCACTTTCAAATTCAGGGAAGGAGGGTTATCGTGACGCAGTAATTTTACTTGATTAATGATCCAATAAAGCCATTCCGGGGTCGAGCCGGAATGACTTATCAAATGGATTTCAACTAGCTATTAACTAATTAAGGAACGCGAAGCACCGGATCTTCTGGAAAATGCAATGGTACCTCGCTTAAAACCCAAGCTTTACAAATGTACAAACTTTACCCTAAGAATTGTATGCAGCCGCCTGGCTGTATATCTAAAATGCTATTGACTATGAAGTTAACCGCTCTCCTTCTGACCGCAATCATTTTACAGGTCAGCGCAACCACCCTTGCGCAGAAGGTTACACTAAAAGAAACGAACATTCCGCTTGGTCTGATTTTTAATAAGATCAGCTCACAAACAGGATATGATTTTTTGTATACGACGTCTTTATTGAGGAGCACCAAACCTGTAACAATAGACGTTAAAAATGCAGAACTCAGCACTGTCCTGAAACAGATTTTTGCCGGCCAGCCTTTAGACTTCAGCATCGAAGACAAATCGGTTGTGGTTACGCCCAGATTAAAACCAGATCTGCGCCCCGGTAAGCTTAAATCACAGACACTTATTGACGTAAAAGGTACCATTGTAGATTCAGCTTCCCGCAGACCACTTCCGGGGGCTGGTATTACTATAAAGGGAACTAACAGAGGCCTGCGTGCCGATGATAACGGCTTTTTCTTCACCAATAGCATCGATGAGAATGCCATTTTGATTATCACTTATCTGGGCTATCAATATAAAGAGGTTCGCGCGGCAAAAGATATGGGGATTATCGCCCTGGCCCCAGTCGCCAACAATCTTACAGAGGTAGCAGTAACAGTGAACACGGGCTATCAGCGGATCAACCCGGAACAAAGTACGGGTTCCGTAGCACAGATCGGCACAAAGGCTTATGAATCTAGTATCAGCACTAATTTTCTTGAAGGCCTGGTGAACCGTCTGCCCGGGCTTCTAATCAACAACAACGTTTCTTTCACAAGCACAACACCCGGTAGTACGGGATCGACCTCAAGGAGCTTATTTAATGTCCGGGGGATATCAACGATGTCAGCTAATCAAAGTCCGCTGATCGTAATCGATGGTTATCCCACAGAGCTGACGCTGGACCGGATTGATCCTAATGAAATCAAAAGCGTAACGGTGTTAAAAGATGCGGCAGCTGCTACAATCTATGGCGTTAGGGCATCCAATGGCGTCATCATCGTGGAGCGTAAACAGGCGGTTGCCGGCAGGCCTAGTTTCTCTTTCAGGACTACAACCGGCATCACTCCAAAAGAAAACTATAACCGGTACCGGTTTGCAGATGATGCCTCGGCTATTAAAATCGACTACGAAAAAGCGCTGTACTCAAACAGTGTCAATCCTACTACCTGGTCAAATTTATCCAGAATTGGTGGCGGACTGGAAGCGCCGCGTTCACCGCTGTTTTATCTGCTGGCACAATCGGCGGCAAACGTGATCACTCCTGAGCAGTTTGCCAGTTCGTATGCCGCGTTACAGGGTTACGATAATAAAAATGAATACAGTAAATTATTTCTGAGACCTGCAGTTTCACAAACTTATACTTTAGATGCCTCTGGCGGTAATGAAAATGCATTGTATTACCTTACAGCAAACTATACTGGTAACCGGCAGACACAGATTAACAATGATAACAACAAATGGTCACTCTCCGGCCGTACCACTCTAAAGCTGGCTTCAAGATTGTCACTGGAATTGACTACTGACTATCTGGAAATACGTAGTAACGGAGCCCCTGTGCCGGATCTTATCACTAGTCTTAATCCTTATGAACATCTGCAGGATGTCAACGGCAATCCGATGTATTCAACGTTAGGCTCAGCAACTAACCCATTCTTAAATCAAACACTTATGGGAAAGGGGCTGCAGGATGTACTTTATTATCCCTTAGTTGATGTGAATCAGATCAGTGACAAGTCTAAAACTGTTAATAATATAGTCACCGCTAACTTCAACTACAAACTAGGCGATGGATTTGGTTTGTTATTCGGCGGTATTTATGAGAGTTCCAGTGCCGATATTAGGCACTATGCCTCAGAATTTTCTTCAGAATCAAGACGTTACGTTGCGGGATATGCTAAAGAAAACGCTGACGGAACGCTGACCTATGGTATTCCCCAAGGCGGTTACTTAAGACAGGGATCACAAAGTACTTACAGTTATACGGGAAGGGTACAACTAAATTATAATAAACGAATGGGTTCCGGCCATTCAATTAACGGAATTGTGGGCGGAGAAATTAGAAATGTTGTCAATAAAGATAATATCGCATCTTATTTTGGTTACAGTGACGAAACATTGTTGCAGCAGCCGGTTGATTATGCCGCCATTACCAATGGTACGGCCAATGGCACATTATTAAGTGCTTATCCTTTTCAGCGTAGATACAATACTCTTTTCGATCAGAGTTATACTGAAGACAGATTCTTGTCTGCCTTTTCCAACGTGGTCTATTCTTATAAAGATACTTACTCACTTAGTGGAAGTGTCAGGATCGATCAGTCAAATCTTTTTGGCACAAATCCGAAATATAAATACAAACCATTATTGTCAGTGGGGGCGCGCTGGAATATTAACAAGGAAAGCTTCATGCAACAAGTTGACTGGCTAAACCAGCTGACGCTGCGGTCATCGTATGGTTTTAACGGTAATGTTGCCAAGTTATCACTTCCACAAGTGATCGGACAATACATTCAAAATAGTGATACTTCACCAACAAGCACGGCGCTTCGATTACTGTCTTATGCCAATAGCAGCCTCCGCTGGGAACAGACAAAGAACTTTAACTCAGGCCTGGATTACCGCATTTTCAGGAATGTCAGTGGAACCGTGGATTATTATTTGAAGAATAGCACTGACCTTTTGGGTAATGCATTGATAGATCCAACTATTGGATTAAGCCCTTCCATAATTAACACAGCATCAATTCACAATAAAGGATTGGAGATCAGCCTGCATGCAGACTGGATAGCCCGGAAAGATTTCAACTGGAATACTGGATTTATTTTTGCACGCAATACCAGCAAAGTTGTGGAGGTTAACCGGCAAGGTCCCTACAATCCTCAGACCTTAAATTCGATTGGTTATGTGAAAGGTTATCCTGTTGGTGCTTTGTTTGCCTACCGTTATGCCGGCCTCAACAGTGCAGGGTATCCGCAGGTAAAGAATGAACAGGGAAAACTTTATCAGACAGATAATAGCACTGACCCAACGCAAAATTCACTTCTTGCCAGTGATACCTCAGGGGTTACACGGTATGTAGGGTCATCTATTCCTACTATTAACGCCGGATTAAGTAACCGCATTGACATTGGCAGGTTTTACGTGTTCGTAATGGTCAATTACTATGGCGGTTTCAAAGTTAGGGTGCCGGCAGCCACTCCATTTTCGAACAGGCCACTTGAAGGAGCCGGAAATTACTGGAAAAATCCTGGTGACGAAAGTAATACTGATATACCGAGCCTCGCTGCTTTAAATTCAACAAATTCAACTTATGCATACAATTACTCTGACAGAAATATTGTAAACGGCGATTACATTACTTTAGGAGAACTCACCTTTTCTTATAGTTTCGATGACAAAAAATTCATTAAAAATTTAGGGTTCAGCCATTTCGAGGTCAAGCTACAGGGATCAAACCTATGGACAAAAGGATTCAATAAATATAACTACAGTAGTGGTGCTGGTGGTTTCGAGAAATCCTATATCACGCCCACTTACAGACTTGCCATTTTCACAAACTTTTAAAACCGAAAACGATGAAACGCTACAGCTATATTTTAATTTGCCTGATACTGGGTTGTACAGTATTTCCAGGATGTGATAAGTATCTTGATATCAAACCAAAAGGAAGGACCACTTTATCTACTGTTACTGATTATGATCAATGGCTTAACGATCCTTATCTTGGAATGGGCTTTGGCAGTCCTTACGGCTGGACGAATTACTTTACTGATCAGGTTGATTTTGTCAATATCACCACACCGCCAACAACACCTACCGATTTAACCTATGTATGGGGATTACAATTCTCCTCTGACCTTAACAGTCCCCCGCTTTTGTGGTCTGAACATTATGCGAAGATCAATCAGTATAATTCCGTTCTCATCGGAATTGATGAGGCTACAGGCGGTACGGAAAGCCAGAAAAAGAGCCTGAAAGGCGAAGCGCTGTTAGGACGGGCCCTGGAATACTTCTACCTGGTAAATGAATATGGAAAACCTTACGACTCTACCACTGTCAACCAGGATCTTGCTGTTCCGTTTGTCACATCCAATGATGTAACCCAAAAGGTCCCGCCCAGAAGCACGATCAATGAAATTTATAAACATATCATTGAAGATGTAAATGCAGCCATCCCAAACTTGCCTTTAGATAACACCGCAAACAGATTCCGCGGATCATTAGCCGCAGGTTACAGCGTGCTGGCAAGGGTTTATTTTTATACAGGGAACTATGCTGAGGCCAGAAGATACGCAGAACTTGCACTCGCAAATACAAAAGCAGTAATGCTCAATTTTAATGGCACTCTACCAACATCACCTTCCATTACCAACCGCGTGGACGTTATATACGGCAGATATGTAGTAGGCAATTTTCCTGCTTCTTTAGAGTTTATGCGCACATTTTCTACCGATGACCTCAGAGTCAAAAAACTATACCGGAATTCAGATAACTATACATTTATAACAAGAGGTGCAACCGCTTTCATTCCGTTGCAAGTGACTTCATCACTCCAAAATGTCAATACAGGTACATCCGTTCAGGAGATGAGACTGATCATTGCAGAGGTTGCGGCCAGAACTAATGCGCTGTCAGTTGCGCTGCAACAGCTGGACGAGATCCGTAAAAACAGGATCGCCACTGCAACCTATGT
The DNA here is from genome assembly GCF_900107535.1 of Pedobacter hartonius. Taxonomy (GTDB): domain Bacteria; phylum Bacteroidota; class Bacteroidia; order Sphingobacteriales; family Sphingobacteriaceae; genus Pedobacter; species Pedobacter hartonius. The sequence continues at coordinate 187,229 of NZ_FNRA01000004.1, forward strand.
ACCTTATCAATCCTCCGACCAACAAACGGTACTGCAGGAGGTATTCCTCGAACGGAACCTTGAACTTGCTTTTACCGGATTACGCTGGTTCGATATGCGAAGGCTGGACAAAGAAAACAGGATGGGTACTGTCTACCGGTATGATGCAAGGGGTAACGTGATTGCCACTTTACCTCCGCACAGCAATCGGTATACGCTGCAAATTCCTGTACAGGTTCTAAGTTTTAACCCGGGTATGCAACAAAACCCATAACAGTAGAAATCATGAATAAAACTTATTTAGTCATCATATGCATGCTGATGCTCTTGTTTACCGCGTGCTCTAAGAAAAATGGTGTCGATGCACTATCTGATAGCAGCGTCACTTTTGATGTGTCTGCCGGTAAGGATACGGTACAAATACCGCTATCCATAAAAAAAGATTCCATCATTGTTGTCAAATTCAAAGCATCCTTATCCGGCGGCACTTCCGCTAATGACCATTGGGTGAATTTTGCCGTTGATACATCCAGAATCAATACATACCGGACAAAATATGGTCAGGCTCAACTATTGCCATCTGGTTCGTATCTTTTTTATAAACCCCTGACGCAAATAGCCGCAGGCGCATCCTCATCGGAGCAAGCGCAGCTGAACATCGTTTTGCAAAGCAAACTGACAGAGCTTACTACGTATGTTCTGCCGATCGTCATCCAATCAGTAGATGGTAAAGTTGAAGGTGCGGCGTCACCCACTGTACTTTATTATGTTTTTAAGACCGGAGCATCACCTGTGATCAGTAAGGCTGGCTGGACGATTGCCGGCGTGTCTTCAATCTTTAATACATTTAGAGCACAGAACCTGCTGGATGATGATAAAAAAGCAACCTATTGGACAAGCAATATCACCGGAGTTATGCCGCAATGGGTATCCATCAATTTTAACAGGAATATTACTTTTTCTGCTGTAAATTATTCATTGCCAACGCTGTTGAACTATCCTTCCCTTGGCGGTTATCCAACATCCATACAAATTGAAACGAGCATGGACGGGATCGCCTGGGTAAACAAAGGAATATTCCAGGGAAATATTTCCAACAATACGCAAACCCTGAATACAGGTCTGACCACAGCCAGGTATCTCCGGTTTACCTCCCTGGCTTCTGTTAAATATTCCGGTATTTACTCTGCGATATTTATTAGTGATATATCCCTCATGCCTTAAAAATTGAAACAAAATAATAGATATGAAAATGATGAAATTCCTACTCGCCGGTTTAAGCCTGCTTCCAATTGGCTTGCATGCCCAGAATAGTTTTCTGGTCGCGGGAAAAATTGGCTCCAAAGCTATGCCGTCTATGGTTTTCCTTGATTATTATCACCAGGGTAAACCAGTAAAGGATTCTGTAATGTTGAAAAAAGGAGAGTTCAGTTTCAAAGGAACATTGAGTAACCCCGTTGGTGCGGTGATTTCCGTAAAACGGCAGGGTGCAAAAGAATCCGCCGCTGGTGATGAATTAGCTTTTTATCTGGAAAATAGCAATATCACCATCAACTCGCAAGATTCCCTGTATAAAGCTGTAGTCAAAGGTTCCAAAACGAACGATGACGATGTGGAGTTACGTGCATGGCAAAAACCTTATCGCAGGATTGCTGACTCTGTCATGCGGGTTTATAACAGCTGGACTCCTGAACAAAAGAAAGATACAGCATTGGCCAAGTCCCTTGGTGCACCTATACGTTCTTCCCAGGCCGGCTATGACAAAGTAACCCGGAAATTTATTGACAGTCATCCTGATTCTTTCATCTCCCTTCGCGTTTTTAGCGAAGCTGAGCTTGGTTATAACTTTAACCCTGACACCGCAGAAACCAGGTTTGCAAGGTTTTCTTCCATGCTAAGGGAGTCATATCCAGGCAAAAAACTGGCAGCAGCGATCGAAACAGGCAAAAAAACAAATACGGGAGTAGTTGCCATGGATTTTGTGCAAAATGACACTACAGGAAAACCGGTAAAGCTGTCGGACTTCCGGGGCAAATATGTGCTTTTGGATTTCTGGGCTTCCTGGTGTAAACCCTGCCGTGCAGAGAATCCAAATCTTCTGAAAGCTTACAACAAATACAAAAGTAAGGACTTTACCATCCTTGGTGTGTCATTGGACGATGAAGATGGCAGAAAAGCGTGGTTGCATGCTGTGAAACAGGACGGTATGCCCTGGACACAGGTATCAGACTTAGCAGGCTTTAAAAGCAAAGCTGCCGTCCTGTACGGCGTAAACGCCATACCAGCGAATTTCCTTATCGCACCGGACGGGAAAATCGTCGCCAAAAACCTTCGGGGTGAAGAACTTGAAAAAAAATTAGCGGAAATATTGCCGAATTAAACAACATCTAAACTGTAACAGTATTGCAACAGAATTCATTAGAACTTATGTTGCAATACTACTTACACACACCAAAATATAAACAATGAAAAAATTTATAATAACTACGCTATCATTTGTTACTTTTTGCTTGCCGTTAACCCTTATGGCTCAAATGGGTTATACTATAACCGGAAAATTCGCTGCGTTAAACGTACCAGCCAAAGCCTATCTTGTTACTTTACATGACAAAAGATGGAAAGAAACGGATTCTGTGGTAATTAAGAATGGAAAATTCCGGTTTACAGGAAAAGTTGATGAACCTCAGACCGCTTTTATCGCCATCCAAAGATCATCTGGCAAAAGAGATGATTTGCCTTTTTATCTCGAAAATTCCAACATCACATTTACCGCTAAAGATTCGATAAAAAATGCCGTGGTCAGCGGGTCAGTATCCGACAAAGAAGACCGTGAGTTAAGCGCATTAACCACGCCCTTTACGATTAAAATCACGAAAATACAGAATGAATTTTCACGGGATGACCATAAACCTGTCAACAAAACGGCTGCCGAGAAAAAAAACGCAGGAGATAGCATACAAAGTTATGTAGCACAGATCAGGAATATCGAGTTAAAGTTTATAGAAACGCACCCGAATTCGTTCATGGCTTTGTATACGTTTAACAATTTTATTCTTAATGGTCACTTTAATTCTGCAGAGGTAAGTCCGTTGTTCTATAAATTCTCTCCTCAATTGCAGTCATCTGCATTGGGTAAACTGGCGATAGATAGAATTATATCGGCCGAAAGGCGTGGCCTGGGTGTAAAGATCATCGATTTTACGCAGACTGACTTTGACGGCAAAGTTTTTAACATTACCTCATTACGCGGTAAATATGTACTTCTGGATTTTTGGGCAAGCTGGTGTTACTGGTGCAGGGCGGAAAACCCTAATGTTATAAAAGCATATCAGCAGCTGAAGGACAGGAATCTTGAAATCGTAAGCGTATCATTTGATGATACGAGAGCCAGCTGGGAAGGAGCTGTAAAAGCAGATAAACTTCCGTGGTTACAGGTATCGGACCTTAAAGGGATGCTGGTAAGAGACGGTTTAGCAGCAAAATTAGATATTACGGCAATACCGCAAAACCTATTGATTAATCCTGAAGGTGTGATCATCGCGGCAAATCTTCGGGGCGAGGATCTCCCGGCGAAATTAGCAGCATTGATTAAATAAGACAACATTAATAGCATGAAAAAAATAATGTTAACTATACTGTGTGCAGTACCTTTTATGGTACAGGCGCAGGATAAATTTGAAATAACAGGAAAGCTTCCTGCAGCGGACAGCGACAGGATAGTTGTACTGAGCTATAAAAATAGCCAGGGTAAAGCTAAAAGCGATACCGCAGCCGTTAAAAATGGAACGTTCACCTTGACGGGTGAAACTGCGTTTGGCAATATGTCCAAACTTTCCCTGGTACCGGTTAAAAAGGATGGCGTTGATCGCCGCCGCCAGTCAGACGAGCAGGCTTTTTATTTGGAGAAAGGGAAATACAATGTTGTTGGTACCGATAGCATAACAACTGCTAAAATTACAGGTGGACAAGCTCAAACCGACTATCTGTTGTACATGGCCCAAACCGGGAAACTGCTTGCGCAGTATAAAGAAATAACTGAGCGTTTTATGAAGGTATATTACGCACAGGAGAAAGATACGGTTGAGGTAAAAAAGATACAGGCAGAAGCCAGGCCGGTACATGACCAGCTTGAAGCAGCTAAAGATGCCTTTATGTTGAGTCACCCGGATTCTTATGTGAGCCTTGACTTGCTAGTGGGCGGTGAAAAGGCTGTGCTTATTGATCCAAAAGTATTTGATCCTTTCTACAAACCGCTTACTAAGAGAGTTTTGGCCAGCTTTATCGGGCAAAAACTAGTAGCAACTTATGAAAAGGCCGTGTTGTTATCGATCGGTAAGACAGTGGATTTCACACAAACGGATGATAAGGGTAATGAGTTTAAACTGTCATCACTAAAAGGAAAATACGTGTTGGTGGATTTTTGGGCCAGCTGGTGTGCGCCTTGCCGTGCCGACAACCCTCATATGCTGAAAGCCTATAAAATGCTGAAAGATAAAAATTTTGAAATTGTAGGCGTCTCTTTAGATGACACTGACGGGGTATGGTTAAAGGCTGTAGATCAGGATGGATTACCATGGACACAACTGCGCGACCTTAAAAACGAACTAGCTACCAGATTTGGCATTAGTGCTATACCTCAAAATGCATTGATTGACCCTAACGGTGTGGTCATAGCCAAAAATTTACTTGGGAAGGACTTGCTAAGTCAACTTTCAAAGTTTATAAGATAAATCGATCAGGTTCGTTCATTCACGAAATGATTTGCCTCCGGACAATCATTTCCTTAAGTATTAAATATTCTGATGAGAAATTTGAAAAAGATCGGTTTACCGGTACTTTCCTTTGCAGGTTTAATGATGTGTTGCAGCTTACCTGTACACGCGCAAAAAAAATCAAAAAATGCTAAAGCTTCTGTAGCCGGTGATACGGCAAGAACCAAAAGCCCTGTGCAACAACCAACTGTTGTTAGAACCCTAACAGCCACGAGGCCTTATAAAGAAGTAGTGCCGGCTACAGCCAAAACCATGAAAAGCTTTATAACGGTTCATGTTGTGGCAGACAGGTACCTGTTTGAGATACCTGATTCGATGATGAAACGCGATATACTGATCGTTTCACGTGTGGATAAAGGCCCGGCAGGAACAGTTAAACCTGCAAGTGAAATTGGCTATGCCGGTGACGAGGCAGGGCGGGCAGTTATTGCTTTTGAAAAGATTCCGGGTGACAAGGTAGCCATGCGCTCGCTGATATTTGACCAGTTTTCAAATGATACTACTCAAAATGGCTTGTCAAGAACACTGTCAGGAAATAGTTCCCAGACCATATTAGGAACTTTTCCGGTTAAGGCGCTGCATAATGAAGCTAACAGTACGGTGATTGATGTTACCGATTTTATTAATGGCGATAACGGCGCGTTTTCGTTTAGTATGCCGTCCCGGAATAACTTGGGAGGATTGTTTCCGGATCGTTCTTACATCAATAATATGTATGCCTTTCCAAACAATATTGAAATCAAATCGGTAAAAACTTACTTTGCGAAGCCCAGTGCTGGCGCTATATTACCGCCGGTCAGTTATGAGCTTAATAATTCGCTGGTGCTGCTGCCAAACGATTTAATGAAACCCCGGCTTGCCGATCCGCGCATTGGCTTTTTGAGCAACGCTTATGTTGATTTTGATACTAACCCATATGGTGTATCTGCAACCAAATACATTCTGCGCTGGCGCATGGAACCCAAACCGGGAGACATGGAAAAATACAAGCGTGGAGAATTGGTTGAGCCTAAAAAGCCCATCGTGATTTATATTGATCCGGCTACGCCCGCGAAATGGGTGCCCTATCTCATTCAGGGGATCAATGACTGGCAGGCAGCCTTTGAAAAAGCCGGCTTTAGAAATGCCATAATGGGCAAAGCAGCCCCGGTGAATGACACCACCTGGAGCTTGGATGACGCCCGCCATTCTGTGCTGGTTTATAAGGCCTCAGCCACCACTAATGCCACTGGGCCTAATGTCAATGACCCACGTACGGGCGAAATACTGGAAACACATATTAACTGGCACCACAGTGTAATGACGCTGGTGCAGAACTGGTACAGGATCCAGGCTGGCGCAACAGATCCGCGGGTGCGCAAACCAGATCTGGACGACGAACTCATGGGCCAACTCATCCGCTTTGTTTCTTCGCATGAAATAGGCCATACTTTAGGTCTTATGCACAACTTCGGAGCATCATCAACTGTTCCGGTTGCTAACCTGCGCAATAAAGCCTGGGTGGAGGAGCACGGGCACACACCGTCGATTATGGACTATGCCAGGTTTAACTATGTGGCACAGCCCGAAGATCACATCAGCGAAAAAGGTATATTTCCACGTGTAGGCGATTACGATAAATGGGCCATTGAATGGGGCTACAAACTGATACCGGATGCCAAAACCGCGGCCGAAGAAAAACCAATATTAAACAAATGGCTGGTTGATAAACTCGCCTCGGGCGAGCAATATTTTTACGGCAGCCAGCTCAATCCAATAACCAATGATTTCCCGATAGGCAATAATGATCCCCGCAATCAAAGCGAAGATTTGGGAGATGACGCCATGCAAGCCAGCCTTTATGGTATAAAAAACCTGAAAAGAGTTGAACCGAACCTAATGACCTGGCTTAAAAAACCGGGCGAAAACTACAACCGGGCTGCTGCTGCTTACGCCGAACTGGTTGGTGAATACACGCGTTTTATGTTCCATGTGTCAAAGAACATAGGCGGTATTTATGAAACGCCGAAAACTGTCGAACAGCCAGGCCCTCAAAATGCAATTGTAGACAAAGCCAAACAAAAACGCGCCATGGTTTTTTTACAGCAGCAATTGTTTACTACGCCGTACTGGCTAATGGATAACAAGCTTTTTAGCGTCAGCCAGGCCACTTTCACTCCGGTTACCACCACACAAAAAATTGTGTTATCCAGCCTGTTGAATAGTGAGCATATCAGCCTGTTGCTGAGTGAAGAAAAATCTTATCCTGGCAAATCTTATACAGTTGTCGAGATGCTGAACGATCTGCATAAGGGCATATTTTCTGAACTTATTGTAAACAAGCCGGTAACTGTTTACCGCCGTGAGCTGCAAAAAACCTATGTTGATAGCATCATTAACTTGTTAGGCAACAAAACCGGTATTTATACGGATGCATTATCCGTTGCTAAAGCACATGCCAGGATGTTGAAAACAGAACTGAAGAAGGCATCCCATGGTTCAACTGGTATGACCCGTGATCATTTTATTGATTTATCTGAAAGGTTGGATTTGGCATTGCAGCCCAAGTCTTGACCGGTCGTTTTCGCAGGCGAAAATCAATAGCCCGGTTTATTAATGAACTTAGTATACGGCCTGAAAAATTACCGGCTTTGCTTGAGTAAGCATTAGTGATGAACAGCAATTAACTAATTAACCAAAACAACAACAATATGAAAAGTATATTTCTTATCTTATTTCTATTCGTAGCAGGCGCCGGAGCTTCTGAAGCTCAGATTTTAACACCCGTGCATTGGAGTTATGCAGTAAAGAAGACCAGCCCGAAAGAAGCTGTGATTTTTCTGAAAGCAGACATGGACGCGGGTTGGCATATTTATTCACAACATATAAATGAAGGTGGCCCCGTAAAAACAACCATTAAGTTTCTGGCATCACCTGACTTTACTTTGAAGGGAACTACTATAGAACCCAAACCAATTACTAAAATGGAACAGGTTTTTGGAATGGAGGTCAGTTATTTCGAAAAAAGCGTCATCTTTCAGCAAAAGATCAGTTTAAAGACAGGCCAGACAACTGTCAAAGGGTCCATTGGATACATGACCTGTAATGATGAGAAATGCCTGCCGCCCGCTACGGAAGAATTTAGCGTAGCCATAAAATAAATTATAAAAATTGCTCAGTCACACGCCTTTGGGGCTGACCCTATGGCTATGCCTTTGCGTAAATTTTCGGATAAGTAGCAGATGATAATCAAACAAATCTTATTGATATCGGGCCTTGTATGTTGCAGGCTGGCGGGATATTCACAATCGGCCAAGCTGGTCGAGCAGGTGACAAAAAAAGGTAATGAACTGGTGATACCTTATCAAAAATTTCAGTTCACCAATGGGCTGACCGTATTGCTGACGGAAGATCATTCCGATCCTATGGTGCATGTAGACGTTACCTATCATGTCGGATCAGCCCGCGAAGAGATCGGAAAGTCCGGCTTTGCCCATTTCTTCGAGCATATGATGTTTGAAGGTTCTGATCATGTCAAAAGCGGTGATCATTTTAAAATGGTGTCGGAAAGCGGCGGCAGCCTCAACGGCTCTACCACACAAGACCGCACCAACTATTATGAGACGGTACCGGCCAATCAACTGGAGAAAATGTTATGGCTGGAAGCAGACCGCATGGGCTTTTTGATGGATGCGGTTACTCAGAAAAAATTTGAGATACAACGTTCAACGGTCAAAAATGAGCGGGGGCAGAATTACGATAACCAGCCCTACGGTTTGGTCCATGAAACAATTGCGAGAGCAATGTACCCTTACGGGCATCCCTATTCCTGGCTGACAATCGGATACGTGGAAGACCTGAATAGTGTTAACGTTAATGATCTTAAACGCTTCTTTATGCGTTGGTATGGTCCTAACAATGCCACACTTACGATCGGCGGCGATATCAACGTAAAACAAACGCTTGCATGGATCGAAAAGTATTTCGGCGGCATACCCCGCGGCCCGGAAGTGCGGCCGACCGTTTTACCGGCAACCGTACTTTCTGCAGACCGGTATATTTCCTATATGGATAACTATGCAACTCAGCCATTGTTGTGCATCAATTTTCCGGGCGTAAAAATGTATGATAAGGATATGGCTGCATTAGATGCGCTTTCCATGATCATTGGTCAGGGTAAAAATTCGGTATTCTATAAAAATTTTATCAAAGGTCGTAAAGCCTTCCAGGCGAGTATGTCTTCGGATAATTCAGAACTTTCAGGTGATATTTCTATACAGGTGGTGCCTTATCCCGGGCTGACGCTGGCAGATATGCAAAAGGAAGTTAAAGCAGCCTTCGCAGAATTCGAAAGGAGCGGCGTGTCTGATGATGACCTGAACCGCTTTAAAAATAGTTCAGAGTCAGGTTTTATTGGCGGCCTCGCAAGTGTTTCCGGAAAAGTCAGTGCATTGGCAGCCGCGCAAACCTTTACCGGAAACCCCAACCAGATAGGTACAGAACTTGCTGAAATCAGACGGGTAACTAAGGATGATGTAATGCGGGTTTATAAAAAATATATCAAAAACAAATCAGCTGTTATTTTGAGTGTGCTGCCAAAAAGTGGCTCATTTGCAACAGCATCAGCAGATAATTTTACACTTCAGAAAGGCAGTTATATTGCGCCGGATTATGGCTATGCGGGTTTACAATATAAAAAGCCGCTGGATAAATTTGATCGCCAGCTTGTACCTGTTTCAGGCCCGAACCCACTGACTAAAGTTCCGCCTTATTGGGAAGCAACCTCAGCTAATGGGATCAAATACATTGGCTCATTCAACAATGAGATCCCTACAGTATCTTTTAATATTTCCATTCATGGCGGCGGGCTGCTGTCGGCGAAGGCTCCCTCCAAGGCGGGATTGCCCGCTATTGTGGCTCAAATGCTGAATGATGACACGCAGTCTATGACTGCAGAGCAGATCAGTTCGAAACTCGCGATGTTAGGAAGTGCTATACAGGTTGGTGCCTCCAGCGATGAAACATCGTTTTCTGTCTCTACACTGACGAAAAATCTGGATGCCACAATGGAGATCCTCAGAGAAAGGCTGTTGCATCCAAAATTTACGGAAGAGGCGCTGGACCGTATAAAAAAGCAAACCATAGAAGGTTTTCAGACGTCCAAAACACAACCTGCAACAATTGCCACAAGCATTTACAGCAAGCTTATCTATGGAAAAGATAACATTCGCGTTTACGCAACAAATGGTAAAGAGGAAACAGTAAAGAACATCACGCTGGCAGACGTTCAGGCTTATTACGATCAATACTTTGCACCTAATCTTTGCTCAGTTGTAGTGGTAGGTGAACTTTCTGAGGCCGATACCAAATCAAAGTTTGCCTTTTTAAATGACTGGAAAAGGAAGGAGGTGGAAATTCCAAAACCGTTGCCACCATCATCTGCTCCACCCAGGAGAACGATATATTTTGTAAACGTTCCCCGTGCAGCACAATCAGAGATCCGTCTGGGTTATTATACCGGAATCAATTATGACACAGACAGCGTTTATTACAAACTCGCGTTAACAAATTATGTATTGGGCGGGGGTTTTAATTGTCGCCTGAACCTTGATCTGAGAGAAGAAAAAGGCTGGACCTACGGTGCCAGCTCTGGCTTTGCATCAGGCAAAAACGGGGGCATTTTTACTGCCCAGACCGGCGTTGTTGCCGCCGCTACAGATAGTGCTGCGCTGGAGCTCGTTAAGATCATTCAGAATTATGCCGAAAATGGTATCACAAATGAAGAACTGTTGTTTACAAAGAATTCAATCGGACAAAGCGATGCGCTCCGTTTTGAAACAAACGGTCAGAAAGCATCTTTCTTGTACCGTATTCAGACTTATGGCCTGAAACCAGGATTTATTACGAAGCAGAGTAGGGTATTGAAGGAACTGACAAAAACGGAAGTAGAGGGATTTGCCAGGAAATACCTTAACACTGACCAGATGACAATGGTCATCGTAGGCGATAAAGATCAGTTTGGGCCAAGCCTGCTAAAAGCCGGATTTGATCTTGTTGAACTTGATAACGATGGTAATAAAAAGTCATAAGTAATCAAAATTTATCCCGCCGGTCAAACATCAGGTTTTTCGGCGGGATATCAATCTTTCGTCAGCAAATGCCTAATTTAGAGCCTGGATCTTAATTACAGCTGGATCTGTAATTAGCTGATATTTTTTATTTAAAATTAACTTAAGTGAAAAGTGTGCCTTTATATTCATGCGAAGTTTGCAGAATATAACTCTACACAAATGAAAATGTTTATTAGAAAACAAATTACAAAGCCATTATTTCATATGGTTATAATGGCAATGGCCAGTCTGTTAACATTCAGCAGCTGCTCCAAAGATGACAACAACAACGGTCATTCTGCAAAAACCTTCGTTTTGGTTCATGGCTCTTTTCAAGCACCCTATGCATGGCAATTTGTGAAGGCCAGGCTGGAGGCATTAGGTCAGAAAGTAGTAGTAGTTGAGCTGCCCGGTCATGGACAGGATCAAACTGACCCTAAAACTATTTCCATCAAAACTTACCGCGACAAAGTCGTGCAAGCAATAACAGCTATAAATGGCCCGGTTGTATTGGTTGGTCACAGCCTTGGGGGGGCGGTCATCACAGCAGTTACAGATACTATCCCAGAACGCGTGGAGAAGCTTGTATACCTTGCGGGTTTCGTTCCGGCTAACAACCAATCTATACTCGATCTGACAATGATGGACCCAAATTCACTGTTTGGTCCGGCATTGACGTTTTCAGCCGCTGGTGCTACTGCAAGCATTGCAAATGATAAAATAGTTTCGGTATTTGCTCAGGATGGAAATGATCAGGTTAAAAAACTTCTTATGGACAATAACAGACCTGAGCCTATTGCCGCTCAGGCAGATAAATTGATTTTAAAGAATCCGTCTTTCGCAGCGGTTCCGAAATACTATATCCAGACCACTCAGGATCACGCGGTCACTATTGATCTGCAAAAAAAGATGATCAGTGCAGCTGGTATTATGAATGTTTATTCCGTTGATTCGGGGCACTGCCCGATGCTTACCCAGCCAGATAAGGTGAGCGATTTGCTTTTGCAGATTAGCAGGTAATAATTATAACGGGAGCCGGCAAGTGAATCTTGCCGGTTTTTGATGTTACTATCCGGGTACTATTTATATCTTAACTTACTCCTTTTATACAACCACATGCAAAATAATAATAATTATTCGTCGATTGCTCTTATAGATAATCTCATTAGTTTTTTCTGCGTTGAACATGTGTATTTTTTCGATGGTAGATTTTATTTGAGTAGTTTGTACGAGTTTTCAGGCCCTGTACGGAAGATGGTACGTCGGCTGTTTTACTTTACAGCATGTTAATCAGCAAGCCAGTTAACCGTTTCATGCCATGTGTGTCTAATGCATAACTTATGAAAGTCAGGATTTACTTTCTGTTTCTCGTTGCTATTGCAACTCCAAAGTTTTCCATCGCGCAGTTAAGCCTTCAATTTAGCCTCGTCTGAATTCAAGGCTTTTAAAGGTACCGATTGTTCTGCTGTTCTTCCTATAATTACTTTCATATCAATTGTTGATGTGGCAGAATATAAAAAATTTGATCCGGCCATAACTCTTTCTGTTAGCTTTGTTGTTACCTTTATCAAAAGTTGTTCAATCAGTATTGTCTTCATTTAACTGGCCACTAATATCAAATTTTGATGTCAAATGATTTTATATTGTTATTATGATAGATTTAGCTTGCGCTGAGAATCAAATTCATTGTGTCACGAATTTTCAAGATCTTATTTCTACGCCATTTAGAGGAGAAATTAATGCAATCTGCTGGACTCGCAAACTAACAGGTGATTTTTCTGAAATTGTTAAAAAGGTAGAGCTAAGCGGAAATATAACGGAAATTGAACAAGAGGAACTTCTTGAACTTCAGTTGAGTGAACAGGGACAACTTGCCCGCGAAATTCTCTTAAATGATTTGAAAGTATTGGAAGCTAATGGCGCATCGCCAATGCTTAATGTGATCAACTATTATGATCGGGATGATACCTGCCCGTTTTTTCCAACCGATGTTTATTCTTTTCATGTAGATCGCTCTCCTATACCAGTAGATACCTTTTTATGCACTTATTATGGCGAGTCGAGTGAAATATTGCCAAATTCACAAGGCACAAAGAAAGTACTTATTCCAGAAATACGAGCTAAACTTGAAAAACTATATGATGGAGCAGATGAGGATTTTGAATCATTCCTAAGTGAACATTTCTTTGATCTGCACTATCAACCTAAACCTAATACAGGCCCAATAAGCTTAGGCCTCGGTCACCTATGGAGATTGGCGGTGGATCATCCTGAAAGTCAAGTTCCTCCTTGTCTTCACCGTGCACCGAAGGAAAAATACGGGCAGAGCAGGTTGTTGCTGATTTGTTAAACCTAATTCGTGCTATTCTATATATCTGATATTCAATAAAAATTGATATGATATATGTAGGAATGATTTCTCAAAATACAAACTTTTAGGGATGAGGTCATCGAAATTGATGCCATGTCCTATCAGTAATCAGAATAAATTGATTTTACTCAACTATACTAATAATAAAGTTTCTGCGGGTTTAGCTTTCTCCTTTTCAATTTTTTTATCCCCCATTCCTTCATTAATATTCGGTGAGCAAATAAAATTATAATAAACCGCTGCAGCATTTTGGCCCATTATTTTAAGGTTGTTGATACTTCGGTTTAGGCTGCGGAGCCAGATGCTTCTTATTTCCCGCCGTTTCTATACGCCCTGCAAGTCAAGCACACTCAATCACATCAGCCATTAATACGTAGAATAGCTTCTTTGCATTCGATTCATTGATTTATTAACCGATTGCAATAATAATGCAGTGCAACATTGATTATATTAACGACAGCGATAATTCAGGTTTAGTTAGGTACAGTTCGGGCGGTGTATGCCGCCCGTCTGTTTTAATATCGCAATTTTCCAAAGCCTTCCATAGTGCTCAAATTCCTGGATTTTATTGGGATCAACTTTATATTAAGAAAGCAGGAAATCATCAGTTAGTCTTTTAAGTTAAATGGGTAAAGTTTCACAAATGGAATTGAAATGTTTGGACTACAGGTATTGCACCTATTTTAGTAAGGTCAGCAATTTGCTATTCAGCTCTTCTCCCCTCAAATTTGTGGCAATAATCTTTCCATCAGGATCCAGCAGGTAGTTTTGAGGGATGGCACGGATGCCATAAAGTTTTGCTGTTTCACTATTCCAGAATTTTAGGTCAGAAAGCTGCGTCCATTCCAATCCATCTTTCTTGATCGCTGCCAGCCAGGAATCTTTTTTGCCAGGCTGATCCAGTGACACCCCTATAATTGTAAAATTTTTATCTTTATAATTTGCAAACGCTTTTACCAAATTTGGATTTTCCGTACGGCACGGACCGCACCAGGATGCCCAGAAATCAAGCAAAACGTACTTGCCCCGGAAACTACGCAATGCTATTGGCTGGTCATTGGTATCGTTCATTGTAAAATCTGGTGCAACCGATCCAATTCCTGTTGTATGTGTTGCCGCAATGAGTTTGGCGATCTCCAACCCCGAAACGGTTGTACGCAATGCGGGAGATAAACTGTTGTATAGCGGCTCTATAAGCTCCAGTTTCAAGTCCGGTCCAATCAATTCATTAATGATTTTTAAATTGATGAATGAGGCTGGATTTTGTTTGATGTATTTTAATTGGATTGTTTTCTTCTCAGCTGTTGCAACATCGATTTTTGCCTGAAGCGATGCAGTGAACACCGTGTCTTCTCTTTTTTGTTGTGGAGCTGCCTGGTAGGCCGCATTGGCGGCTGCAACTTGCTGTTCAGGAACCTTGATCAGGTTTATATATTGCTGATTTTCTGTATTGACTGCTGAACCGCTGATTGTCGCGTACTTGATAGAGTCTTTGCTCATCAGCGTGACACTGCCCTTGTCTAAATAAAACTTTAAAATATCTGAAGCGAAAGAGACTTTTTTCAGTCCAGAACCATCGTGATCTATCAGGATGTGCGCAGGTACCGGATCAGTAATAACACCACTGAAGGAGAACGTACCGTTACTAAGCTGTACAGAATCAAGAACCTGTTTCCCGGCTAAGGGGTAAGAAAGATAAGCTTTGGTAGCTGTTTTGGAAGTACTTAATGTTCCTTTGACGGTAAATTGTGAAGATTGGGCCATGGACAGGACTGGTGCAATGCCCAGGGCGATAAGAATTAGTTTTTTCATTTTTGTTTTTTTGATATTAAATTAGTTATGTCTACGTTCATGCATCTGTGCGCAGTTAAGAGGCGCTATTGCTTTTATAAATAAGAACGAATTCATCATTAATTATAACCGGGGTTTTGTTTTACATTGTGGTTCCTGTTTATTTCATCCAGAGGTATTGGATATAAAGCGTCAGTTTCTTGCCAGGTAGGTCCTTTTAGTGGTGCAAGTACACTCGCTGCCTGTTTAGTTCTTTTAAGGTCAAACCATCGGTGTCCCCACTCTGAGAACAGTTCAAGTCTCCTTTGTTTTGCAACCTCACTAAGACATTGTGCCTGATCCAGGCCGATAAGTGGCGTTAAGAGACCTGCTCTTTTACGTATTTTATTAAGATCCTCCAGAGCAAGACTTGTTTGTCCTTGTTGAGCCCTGGCTTCCGCCCTGATCAAGAACAGCTCTGCAAGTCTGATAACCATAGAATACTCGCTTATCTGACCATTGACTGTTGTTCTGATTTTATATTTATAGGGAAAGTAATAGTCTACTGAACCATCGGAATATTTGTTTATCCATTTCGTTTTCCTTAGATCACTGGCATCGAACTTTGGTAAGATATCAGGGGGTATTGACACAAAAGAAGGCGTGGCGATTAAATTAAAAAAAATACCCTCCTGCGTGTTTGATCCTTGTGTTGGCATTAACTGCCATATGGCCTCCTGGCTATTTTTTAGAAAAACATTATCTAAATTGTCTAATAGCGAATACATTGCTGTTTGATCAATTACTTCAGCAGATTTCTGAGCAGCGAGATCCCATTTCTCTAAGTAAAGGTATACTCGGGATAATAGTGCTTTTGCTGCCCATTTATTCGGTCTGATACGCTCTATTGTCACATATTCAGATTGCAGCAATGTTTCAGCCTCAGTAAGATCTTTAACGATTTGGGCGTAGATTAATTCTTTTGAAGAATTGCCATTTTTTTCGTTTATCCTATAATCAGTAGAAAGATTTAATGGTACTTCGCCGAATAGATTTACCAGATAGAAATAAGAAATAGCCCTCACAAATTTAGCTTCGCCCTCTAACTGCCTTTTCGTAATCTCCGAGATACCGGTAGAAGATTCAAGCCCAGCTAAAGTGGCATTTGTAATATAGATGTAATTATAGGTTTCTGCCCAAAGATAAAGGCCGATCTTGCCCTCGGATGGTAAGATTTCATTTTTGTAAAAACCATCTAGTGTAGACGAATGGCTTTTTAACTCATCTGAAGAAAGACCGCATAAAACAGATATTGAACTCTGACCTCCGGCAAAAGCTCCAAAACTTGCCATTTTGCTATATATTCCTGTAATTGCAGATGTTGCAATTGCATCATTAGAGAAAAGTTCAGCAGGAGTGGCCGCATTTATTGGAGCGTCTATTTTCAGAAATTTTTTACATGAATAATTCCCTGATGCGATTATCAGGATAAAAAGCACTAATTGTTTTTTTATATTTTTCATTACGTTATTTTTTAAAGAGTTAGCTGTATTCCTGCTGTATATACCTGAAGAGGGGGTAAACGAGAGCCGCTCTGTGTTTCTGGATCTAAGCCTTTATAGTGTGTGATTGTAAAAATATTTTGACCTTGCAAAAAGAATTTTGCGCTACTAATTTTAGCCTTTTTTAGTAACCGATTTGGAAAATTATAGCTCAGTGAAATATTTTTCAGCCTGATATAGGACGCATCGCTCAACGCAAAACTCCCATAATTGCTTGCATAAATTGAACCTAGAAATGCAGGAAAATCCGTGCTGAATTTTTGATATTTGGCATTATCCCCCTGATTTTTCCAGTTATTGATAAGAAAGGCAGGTTGATTGCTCGTTGGATTGGAAAATGTAAATTTTCCAGGTGTCTCGGGAAAATTTGTTAGTTCACCTATTCCACTTTGTTTTACAAATTGGAATAGGAAATCCAGTCCTATATTATGATAAGTAAATGAATTTTGCAATCCGCCATAAAATTTACGACCATTAAATGCAATTACATATAGATCCTTATCAAAATCAATTTCACCATTTTTATCATAATCTTCACTAATGTATAACCCTGTTTGAGGATCTACACTCGTATTGTACAGTTTTTTTATCGTTAAAGGTTGGCCAATCACATATTTTGAAGCGTCGGCACTTGTTGCCAGTCCAGGATATTCTATCAATTTATTACGAGGTATTGTTATATTGAAAGAGGTATTCCAGGTGATAACTTTGGTGGCGATGTTTTTTGTGTTTAATTCAAACTCCCAGCCTGTATTTTCGATTTTGGCCGGCAAATTGTCTTGTATGCCTGTAAATCCGGTACTCGGGGGGAGCTGTTTTGAAACAAGTTGGTTAGAAGACTTATTGCTGTAATAGTCTGCTGACAATCTGATTCGGTCGTTTATAAAACCAAGATCCAGGGCAAGCTCAGCTTTTTTGTTTACTTCCCAGGCAAAATTTGGATTTGCCAGGGTTGACGGTGACACTGTAGATATTCCTTGATAATTTAGCGTTGGTCTCCATAATTCGAGGTATCCATAATCTGGAATTTGATCGTTCCCTGTAATACCATAACTTCCTCTTAGCTTAGCGAAGCTAATGAAAGGTAAGTTTTCCTTGATATAATTTTCTTCACTGATCACCCATGCTGCTCCTATTGCGCCAAAGTTTGCGAATTGTTTATCTGTTCCAAAACGTGTACTTCCGTCTCTTCTTCCGGTTAAGTTTAGAATATATTTATCATCTAAAGTATAATTCAGACGACCAAATGCAGCCGTATAGCGGTATTGAAGGTAGGTATTTTGAGATATACTCAATGTTGATGCAGAGCGTAAATCATTAATTAGCGCGTCACTATTAAATCCCGAACCTCTCACATTCTGAAATTTAATTAACCCCTGTTGGAAAGTTGTGCCTAAGAGTGCATTTAAGGTGCCGTAACGCAATTTTTTTACATAATTCGCCTGTGCTTCAAAGATCCAGTTGCTTGTAGAATTATTGGCGAAATTTGAAATTCTTCGTTCAGGGCCATATTTGTTTACCGGTGCATAAGAACTTAGGGGAGTTCCTGAATATTCATTTCTATTCAAAATATTATAACCGAAACTTGTTTTTAATTTTAAATCAGGGATTATTGTATAGCTAAGCAGAGCATTCCCAATGAGATTGTTTGTTCTGGCATTAAATGGTTTTCGTGTTTCTGCAATGGGATTTGTGTACAACGTATTGTTTTCCCAGTTCAACAATCCCTCTTTATTGAGTAAGGCAGGGTAATTCGGTGCGAGGGTAATATATTGCGTCAGATCGACCTGAAATAAATTGCTGTTCACATCACTATAATTAGCGTCAATTATAGCATTGAATTTTTTGTTATCTGAAAGATATTGTAAGCTAAAATTTCCAGAACCCCTGGTATAAGATTGATTACCTATGAATACAGTACCTTCCTTATAATAGTTTCCTCCAACAAGATACGTTATGTTTTCTGTGCCTCCAGAAAGTGATGCTTGTATAGTAGTAGTCGGTGCTATACCACCTATCAACTCTTTTTGCCAATTGGTATACCTATTTTGATCCCAGGCGTTCAAGTCATAATCGGTTGATGCTACTTGAAGATTATCATTTTTTAAAGCTTCTTTTCGCATCGAAATGTATTGTTCAGTATTCATCAGATCCATCATTTTGCCAACTCTGGATATGCCCTGAGTAATTGAAATATTCGTTTGTGCTTTGCCGACTTTGCCACGTTTGGTGGTAATCAGGATTACACCATTTGCGCCCCTTGAACCATAAATTGCAGTTGCATCCGCATCTTTCAAAACTTCTACACTCTCTATATCGTTCGGATTAATACTGGCCAAAGGGTTTGCATTGGGTGTGATACCGACTACACCTGGACTCAGACTTACTGAGCTAAAAGGAACTCCGTCAATAATATAGTAAGGGTCGCCTCCCTGTTGCAGACTATTCTTTCCTCGTATTTGAACAGTGAAGCTACCCCCCGGGACACCTGTAGTTTGTGTAATTTGTACCCCGGTTAAATTTGCTTGCATAGCTGCCAGAACATTATTAACAGGTTGTTTCTCAATATCCTTTGATGTAATCCTGGAAATTGACCCTGTTCTTTCCTTTTCTTTTACGGTATAATATCCTGTATTAATCTCTACTTCTTCCAACTTAGCATCGGCCACATTCAAGGTTAAACTTCCCATATCTGAAACAACCTCGATTTCCCTTGACTCATAACCAATATAGCTAATAACCAAAACTGCTTTCTCATCAATACTACTTAGAAAAAATGCACCGTTCTGGTCTGTCTTTACAGATCTGTTTGTTCCCTTAACCGCTACAGTCGATCCCACTAGAGGCCCACCATTTTCATTCAGCACTTTCCCTTTGACATCAATTGCCCGAAATCGAGCCATCAGGTTTTTAATAAAGGAAGGCTCTGATCTCTCCTTTATAACTACCGTCTTGTTGTTGACTTCATAAGTAAGGGGCTGGTCACTAAAAATCTTGTTTAGTACAACTTCTAAGTCGATGTCTTTAACTTTAATGTTAATAGGTTTTGCTTTTTTTAGCAAAACATCCGTATAAACAAAGTTATATCCACTTTGCTTTCTAATGTCCCGCAAGACGGTCTTTAGCTGCCCATTGGTCTGAGACAGACTGACTTTCTGTGCAAGTCCTGCGGCGCTGACTTGCATTAATGCCGCTATTAGTATGACGGTGGTTAGTCTCATAGCAAGCCACATTTTACGGTATAACGAATGCGTTATACCTTGTTTTCTGGTATAAATTGAATACATTTACTTTTAGTTTGGTTCGTGCAGTTTGCCTCCTGTCCTCGAAAAACGTCGGCATTCTGCGGTTAATAGTTGATTTTTTAAATTAATTGGCCAAACACAAACCAGGGGTGCTTCACTTCTGGTTTGTTTTTATGAATTACTTTTTCTGTCGTAAGTTTCTGATCATCCCTGGTGAAATTTAAAGGTTAATAATTCTGTTAATTCTCGGTTTTTTATAGGGGGATTGAGAATATGATGAGAAAGCTCAACGTAAAACATAGATTCTCCTCCCTTCAATTTTGAATTTTATTCTTCCGGTTGATTCCAAAACACTGAGTACTTTGGAAACGTTGTCGAAACGGGAGACAACTCCACTGAATTTATCTAAGGGGATATCTCCCTGATAAATCACTTCTACCGTATACCAGCGTTCAACCATTTTCATCACGCTTTTTATACTTTGTTCCTCGAACATAAATTCGTTATTCTTCCAGGCGACAGCTAATTCTGTATCTGCACTGAAAATCTGCATGTCATTGCCCGCATGGACTGCTTGCTGACCTGGTTTTAAGGTTTTTGAAACGCCACTCGCTGTAATATGAATACTACCTTCCAATAAAGTTGTTTTTGCCTCAGGATCATCCGCATAGGCGTTAATATTGAAATGAGTGCCCAAAACATTAACTTCCTGATTGTATGTAGTTACGACAAATGGGTGGCTTTTGTCTTTAGCAACTTCAAAGTAACCTTCACCCGTTAAAGAGACATGCCTTTTCCCAAGTTTTGCAAAATTAGCAGGATACTTTAACGAAGACTCCGCATTCAAAAACACGACTGAACCGTCAGGTAAACGCACCTGCGTCTGTTCCCCACGAGATGTACTCAGGGTATTAAATTCAGCATCCCCGCTATTTTGATCAGTTACCTCATAAATGATCTGCCCGTCTTTGGATCTTGAAATCTTCACACCAGACTGATTGGCAATATTTCCTGTCAGGGCACTATTTATAAAGATTTTTCGGCCATTAGCCAAAGTAAGGGTAGCGCCCATTTTTCCAGGAGCTACATCATTTTTATAAGCAACCTGATCCGTCTTGTTTTCTGTATCACTATTAAAATAAAATAATCCTGCCCCAAAAATGATAGTTGCAACAGCAGCAGCAATTGCAATTCGCGGCCAAAGTCGGGTCAATTTAGCAGGTTGCTGAATACGTTTGAAGAGTCCGTTTTCGATGCGATGCTCTAACTGCAATAATTCCTGCTCGCTTAGCAAAGCAGTGCTTGCTGGTTCATCACGGAAAAGCAGGTAGTAACGATCTAACACATCAAGTTCTTCCGGCGTCGCTGTGCCATCCAGGTATTTTTGAACAAGCTGTTGAAATTCATTCTGATTCTTGCCGGTCATAGCATCACTGTTTTCTATACAGTGTCTTATTTTTTAGTAACTCCCGACCGAAGTGAAAATATATTTTTATTGGAACTTGTCCAGGAAAAACGGCAATAAGATCAGGAAATTACCAAGATCTGTTTTTAAGGCAACTTCTGTATAACGAAGTGTGTTTTGAACGGTCTTTTGCGGAACACCCATTTCCTGACTGATCTGTTCTGTTGAGTGCTCATTCATGTAACGCCTTACAAAAATTTCCCTGCGTTTTTCTGGCTGTGCGGCCAACCATCTTTCCACATATAAATGTAATTCTTTTAAAAACAAAGCGGAATCTGCACTGTCGTCCTCATAGATTAAGTGTTCCAAAGGCTCCTCAAAAGAGGGTAATGTTTTTTTACGGCGGTATTGCCGGTAAACGGCATATTTAACAGCGGTAATTAAATAGGCTTTCAGGTTAACAATTTCTCGATCTGCTTTTTTTTCCCATAGGTCAGCGAATATATCCTGCACCAACTCTTCACTTTGCTGCGCATCGTTCAAACGGCGGCAGCATTCATTGTAAAGTACTTTCCAGTATTTTCGGTAAATCAAACGCAACGCACTTTCATTACCTTCCTTTAATGAAAGCAGTAGTTGTTCATCCGTAAGTTCACTTGGTTTATCCATGCTTCAACTTCCCAACTTGATAAACTACAGGTTTGATTACGACTAATTTACTAAATTGTTAGCACAATATTAATTAAAATACTGGAATAAAGCATTACGGCAATACTAGAGACAGAAAATGCCCCTTAAACCATCCGAAACTAGCTAGATAAGCCGAAATTCATATAGCCAGTTTAAAAATGCTCCTTTAATTCAGGTGGAATTCTGTATGGCTTGATTTTTAATAGGTTTTTTGTCCTTCAATTTAGTTGCTGGAGCAGTGCGTCACTTAGTTTCTTAGTGTTTTTCCCTTTTTTCTTTGCCTGGCTGTCCTTTATTTTCTGAAGTTCAGTTTCCATCAGTCTGGCAATATCTTTTTTGATAGTTCTCTATGATGTCTGCTGAAAGGCAAATGAACAGTTTTGAAAAACTAGTGAGGCCAGGTTGCATCTTAACAATGGAAAATAAAATTAATGGAAACTAAAATTACAGTAGTAACAATGCTGATTGATTTCATTTTGTAGTCTTAAATAGCAGCAGAATTCTGTAGTTTAGAAATACAATCTACCAGATATGAACTTAAGAACTCTTTTTTTGATGGCACTCCTTATGGTATCAATAGCCAATGTGCAAGCCCAGATCAAACTGGATACCAGGCTGTTTAAAAATAGTGGCGAAGCAAGCATTGCTATAGATAATGAATTGGTTCAAATTACCTGGCCCACAGGTGAAGCGCAGTTCGGACAAGTGCAGTTTGATCTTTCTTCCAAAGCGCCTTTGTTCCGGAGAATCTCCGTAGGTACAAAAGCGGAACCTGTTACGGTATCTGAGGAACTGGATCCGGTGTTTTTGCTCAGCATAGGCAAACGCGATTTGGTATCTCAGAACGGATGGAATATATTTTTTGATAAGGTTCCCTTGAAACCTTTTAAGATGTTCCCGGTTGTCCTTAAAAAGGATTCAATTTCTATTGAAACTGTAGGTAGCCGAACGGTGGTAAAGATCGGAAAGCTGACTGCTGATCACTTTACCGGAGTATTGGAAGTAACTTTTTATAATGGAAGTCCGCTTTTTAATATAGCTGCTGTAATGTCTACCCAGGCCGATGCCACTGCGATCGTATATGATGCGGGGCTGGTCAGCAATGATCAGAAGTGGAACCAGTTGTCCTGGATCAATACTGCAGACGAGCTGAAATCTTCAGCAGTAAAGTATACGGACAGTGCCAGCAATCTTGCTGTGAAGTACCGTAGTATTGCTGTGCAGGGCAAGGCTGGGAGCATTGCTGTTTTCCCGGCTCCTCATCAATATTTCTATCCGCTTGATGAAGCGTTTAACCTCAGGTTTATCTGGTATGGAAAGAATTACCGGAACAGCGTACCTGGATATGGGATCGGGATCCGGCAGGAGCTGCAGGGCGACCAGCGATATGTGCCCTGGTTTAACGCGCCGCCAGGAACACAGCAACGGCTGAACTTCTTCTGTCTGCTCAGCAGCAGGGGTAATGGCGATGCCTTAAATGCAGTAAAGAAATTTACTAACGCGGACCGTTACGTAGCTATACCAGGTTTCAAAACCATGTCAAGCCATTTTCATAATGAATTTATCATGAAAGTAGTGCTGGCTAATCAGCCTGTTCCGGAAAAACCGGAGTTTGTTGAAGTGTTCAAGAGGATGGGAGTGGACATTGTGCATCTCGGGGAATTTCATTATACCGCTCATCCTAAAGGACCTGATTCGTTACGTTTGAGAGAATTAACAGCTTTGTTTGAACAATGCCGGCGTTTATCAGGTACCAAATTCCTGCTGCTACCCGGGGAGGAGCCGAATGAGTTTTTTGGGGGCCATTGGCTGCAGATCTTTCCCAAACCTGTTTATTGGGTAATGTCGCGCAGCAGCAGCCAGCCTTTCGTAGAACAAAGGCCGGGTTTTGGTAAGGTGTACCATGTTGGCAACAAAAGCGATATGCTAAAATTACTGCAGGAGGAGCAGGGACTTGCCTGGACGGCACATGCCCGTACCAAAGGTTCTGTGAATACCCCGGATGCTTACGCTCATGAAGATTTTTTCAAATCTGACCGTTTTATGGGAGCTGCCTGGAAAGCGATGCCGGCCGACCTTTCACAACCGCGGCTCGGGAAACGTGTGCTTGATCTGCTGGATGATATGAACAACTGGGGGGAAAAGAAAACGGTAATTGCAGAAGCCGACCTGTTTTCCATTACCCGGGAGAACGAGATGTATGCCCATATGAATGTGAATTATATGATGCTTGACCATTTGCCCAGATATGATGAAGGCTGGAAAGCCCTGGTGGAGAGTATGCAGCGGGGGAAATTCTTTAGCACCACCGGAGAGGTACTGATCCATGAGTTAAGGGTAAACGGAAAGTTGACAGGTGAAACCTTAATGTTAAACGCAGCAGGTACAGCAGATGTCCGTTTGAAACTGAGCTGGACCTTTCCCTTGAATTTTATTGAACTCATATCAGGTGATGGCAAAAAGGTATACCGGGAGAAAATTGATTTGCGGTATACCAAAGCTTATGGTACCGAACAGTTTAAGTTTCAGTCGCGTTTAAAAGGCAGGAAATGGATGCGGATTGAAATCTGGGACACTGCAGTGAACGGAGCCTTTAGCCAAACATTTTATTTGAAACAAAAAAAGGTTTAAACCAGGATTTAAGCTTTTTCCCCTAAATCATTTGCTTCGTACAGATCATGAACTTGCGGTTATATCGCTGACTGAGCTGGCTGTTACATCCTTTTATGAGTGATTTTTTCTTTGCATTTTTCTGAACCGATTGACTTGAAATAAAACAAAAAACCTGTTAAATCATACGGTTTAAGCGGTTTTTCCGACTTTTAGAAGTGTGATTGTCGCCCTGCCTGTACAAAGTCCGAGTCATTTTATCTGTGATTTGAGTAGACTTGCAGAACTTTTACATCTTAGCAGTATATATTGCAAAATGGATAAATCAAATTAAGCTGATCCCATTTCGCCAACATAACTTTTACTCTCATTGCTTTCGATATTATTATTTTGAATTTGAAAATGGTGTGTAGGGCGACAAACACATCGTCATTTTATTCAGCTAGGAACATTTTACCTTATTGCGTTCAGTCTAATTTCGACATAATCAGTCAATGCTGAAAACACATCATGGCCGTCAAACACAAGTACTGATAATGTTTGTATAGGAACTACGAGTCCTATAAGCCTTTTAGATATAAATAGAGATCTAACTTTAATGAATAAACAAAACGTTTAGGGGGAGGAATCAATTTGGTTGACATATGGTCTTTTTCAGATTCATAGTTTTGGTTATAACATTCCTGAATTTGGTTACAGTGGCAAAAAATCCGATCCTGACCTTTGTTTTATAAATTGATAACAATAAGTTTATGGAAAATCAAAAACATTCATCAGATAATGTTCAGCCCGTTGCATTGGTTACCGGGGCTAACCAGGGGATTGGAAGTGAGATCGCTAAAACACTTGCCGCTAATGGGTACATCGTATATGTAGGGTCACGTAATCTAACAAATGGCGAAAAGGCAGCAGCAAGGATCGGTCATAATGCAAAGGCAGTTCAATTAGACATCACCAAACAGGAGAGTATCCATGCGGCCATTGAACGCATTACCAGCGAGGATGGCCGTTTAGACCTGCTTGTCAACAACGCCGGTATTGGCCAGGCTGGTGAGCCTGGACGTACTCCGGAAGAAGCGATGGCAGCCGGCAGGGCGGTTAATGTATCTTTAGATGAAGTGCGTACAGTATGGGAAACCAACGTTTTTGGTGTTATCGCAATTACCCAGGCGGCCTTGCCTTTATTGCGTAAATCACCATCGGCGCGCATTGTCAACGTATCTAGCGGAATGGGGTCACTTACCTGGATAACGGAGCCGGGATCTTGGGCCAGAGATAGTTTCGGATTGGCTTATGGTGCCTCTAAAACAGCACTTAATGCCGTTACCGTCGCTTTCGCTTTAGAATTAGAAAAGGAAAATATCAAAGTCAATGCTGTAAGCCCCTCATACACGGCGACGGCATTGAACAACTTCCAGGGTACGGACAGCCTTGAGGTAGGTTCGCGCGAACCTATCAGGGTAGCTTTGGAAACGGATGGTCCGACCGGTACTTTTACCGGCCACGATGGTTCGCTGCCCTGGTAGCACAGGCTATCAGGTAAATGAATTACGTAATTTATCACCGGTGATATAAATGTCACCGGTTTACTTTTTATCTTCGAATATGAAAAGCAAAACGCCTAAAGTCACTAAGATAGAATCCATTTCCGAAATTCACCGTATGGCGGGAATTGCTGGTCCGGTTCATCCCTTGATCAGTTTAATGGAAGCCCGGCAGGTTATGAACTTGTGCCAGTCCCCGGTAAGCTATGTTGTGTGTTTTTACATGATCAGTTTTGTAACTAAACTGTCCGGAAAATTTCAGTATGGCCAGGAGCATTATGACTTTGACGACGGCAGTCTGATATTTACGGCGCCCAACCAGGTAACGGGTCAAATAGTAGCTTATAATGATAATGAGGGTTTATCACTTTTTATACATTCAGATTTCCTGCGGGGACACCCTTTGGCAGCGAAGATCAAACAGTTCGGTTTCTTTTCATATGCGGCTAACGAGGCCTTACATCTTTCTGAGCAGGAGAAGGCAACAATGCTGTCCATTTATAACATCATCCGGGAGGAACTCAATAGCCGTATCGATGACTTCAGCCAGGAAGTGATCATTGCTCAGATCGAATTGTTGCTAAGTTATGCCAAGCGATTCTACAAGCGCCAGTTCATCACGCGTCAAGCGGTGAACAATGATCTCCTGAAAAAACTGGAAGAATTGTTGGATACTTACTTTGAAAAAGACAAATCAGCCAACCAGGGCGTTCCCACCGTTCAATACCTTGCAGAGCAATTAAATTATTCGCCCAATTATTTAAGTGACCTGCTGCGTTCGCTCACCGGACTGACCGCACAGCAGCATATCCACGAAAAATTGATCCAGAGATCAAAAGAACTACTTTCGTCTACAGAACTAAGCATCAGTGAGGTAGCCTACCAGTTAGGTTTTGAGCATTCCCAGTCCTTTAGCAGGCTTTTTAAAAACAAAACAAAGCTCTCACCACTGGAATTCAGACTTTCCTTCAATTGATTCCAATTGTAATCTGAGATGCACAGCCGATAGAAATAGGGTATCACATAGGATAAAGCTAACATAGAGAAGTCGGTGTATTGGTAACAAATGTTTTTGCGATGAGGAAAATCGCCGTTCCCACATGGTTGCCAAACTGTATCGCGGTGGATATTTTTGTCTGAACCGATTGATATGAAATAAAACAAAAAGCCCCTTAAATCATACGATTTAAGGGGCTTTGCAGACATTTGATAGTCCGTAAGTCGGGGTGGCAGGATTCGAACCTACGACCTCCTGCTCCCAAAGCAGGCGCGATACCGGGCTACGCTACACCCCGAAAACATGGTATCACCTTTTTTCCTCTTGCGAAGGATCTGCGGTTTAACAATTGTGACGTCGTTTGCAGAAGCTTTATCATTCAGACCATAACGGTCTTTCTGATTTGGCGTGCGACAAAGGTAAAGAAATTGATGACATTTTTACGGTCTGCAGGTATTAAAAACGTAGAAAATTCTTAAAACCTTGTCTTTCAAGGAGAAAAATATTAAAATAATTTCATTATCTATCTAAGAAATGTATGTTATATTTTTGTATCTTTATACGTATAAACATTATCTTTCTATGATAAAAAATATGCTGTTATCCCTACTCGTACTGGGATCTGTTTACCTCGATAAAGTACAGGCTGCTAAAGTAGATACCGTTAGCACGTATAGTACTGCCATGAAAAAGAACATCAAAGCGGTTGTCATTACTCCGGATAGTTACGCCAAAGGAAAAGTATTCCCGGTGGTCTATCTTTTACATGGGGCGGGGCAAAACTATTCTGACTGGGTAAAGAATGCTGCATTCGTGCCGGCTGCGGCCGATCAGTACCAGCAAATTATTGTTTGTCCGGATGGAAATATAACCAGCTGGTATTTCGACAGCCCGGTAAATGAAGCCTGGAAATATGAAACTTACGTAACTAAGGAGTTGCTGCCCTGGATTGATGCCCACTATAAGACCATTAATGACCGTAAAGGCAGGGGAATTACCGGTCTGAGCATGGGAGGGCACGGCGCGCTGTACCTTGCTTTTAAACACCAGGACCTTTTCGGCACTGCCGGAAGCATGAGCGGGGGAGTGGATATCCGCCCTTTTCCAAAGAACTGGAGAATTGAAGAAAGGCTGGGCACATATGCAGAACATCCCGAGAACTGGGAGAAAAACACAGTGATCAATATGCTGCATTTACTTACACCCAACTCGCTTGCCTTGATCATTGATTGTGGTACCAGCGATTTCTTTTATCAGGTGAATCTGAACCTCCATGAAAAATTGCTGGAAAGGAATATCGCCCATGATTTTATAAGCCGGCCGGGCGGACATACCTGGCCGTACTGGGCAAATGCGGTGAAGTACCAGATGTTATTCATGAGTACTTATTTTAATAAGGAACAACCTGCAGCAAATCCGTAACGCGTATTTGCCTTTCATATCCGTTAAAAACCCTTCCAAAACGGAAGGGTTCTTTGTTTGAAATCTTGGTTAATTAGTCTGTTTACGTATAAGGTGTTGAATATAAACTGATTGTATGGTTGTTTTTGTTTTAGTATAGTCATTGGCTATAAATATTTAAAACTACTGATATGATCGCATTACTTCTTTTTGCTGGCCTTAGACGGTGTAGCTTAAAAACAATGAAAACGGTTTATCGTAATTATTCTGCTAAATTTATAATTATTTTCCTGGGTGGCATGCTGCTGCTTATCAGTATTCTTTATCTGGTACAAAATGGGTATGTGATCTTAAAATGGTAAGTTAAATTATGGGAAGTTTAGGATGTACATACGGATGAGCGCATCTTAATGATATAGCCGTTAGGTAAAAAAGAATTGATAAATAGCTACTCTGATGAAGATAAAAACTAAACTCCGCCTCGGATTTGGGTTCCTGTTTGTGATGGTACTGCTGTTCGGATTCATCTCGCTTTATTACATGAACCAGATTTCGTTAAGTGCAAAAGTGATTTTGAAGGACAACTATGAGACCCTGAGTTATACCAGGGATATGAGGTCGATCCTGGATCAGCATGATCTTCCTTTATCCAAAGAGATGATCGTGCAGTTTTCCAGAAAACTTGACCTGGAACAGAGAAATGTTACCGAGGTTGGCGAAGGACAGGTTATTCATACCCTAAAAGCTGCTTTTAGGGTGATGACGAATCCAACCATTGCACAGGACCAGCAAATAATGGCATTGGCAAAGATAAGGATACAGCTAATGCGCATTGACCGTCTGAATATGGATGCGATCCTGAGAAAGAATGCTGTTGCGCAGGAAGCGGCGAAAAAAGCCAGTCTATACCTGGTGACTGCAGCTTCCTTCTGTTTTCTGGTGCTGTTTTCTTTTATTGTGAACTTCCCTGGTTTCGTAGCAAATCCCCTGAGAGAATTTTCAGAGGCGATTAAAGAAATTGGCCGCAAGAACTATAAACAGCGGCTCCGGTTTGATGGTTCTGATGAATTCTCAGAACTGGCAAGGTCCTTTAACGAGATGGTGTCAGAGCTGAACAAATGGGAAAATAGTAACCTGGCAAAAATCCAGTCCGAGAAGTTAAGGATCGAAGCGATCATTGAACAGATGCAGGATGCAATTATTGGGCTGAATGAGGGACAGGAAATACTATTTATGAATAAAGTAGCCGCACAGTTGCTCAACCTTAACGAGGGAGAGGTAGTGGGCCTAAATGTAAAAGACCTGATGAAGAAAAATGACCTGCTGACAAGGATATTGAAGAGTGAAGGAAGCCTGCAGCCCATAAAGATCTATGCGGATAATAAGGAGTCTTATTTCCAGCTACAGAAAAGGGAAATCGTTGTACCTGTTGTTGATGATCAGGATGGATTCGTGGTCATGGAAACAGGAAAAACAGCGGGCTTGGTATACATTCTTAATAATATTACGCAGTTCAAGGAGCTTGACGAAGCCAAGACAAACTTTATCGCCACGGTATCCCATGAGTTGAGAACGCCAATATCATCTATCAAAATGAGTTTGAAATTAATGGATGACGAACGTATAGGAATGATGAACCCGGAGCAAAAGCAGCTGCTGGAACATATCAAAGACGATTGCAGTCGTTTGCTGAAAATTACCAGCGAGCTGCTCGATCTGGCGCAGGTAGAAACGGGAAACCTGCAGCTGAACTTTGTGAAGACCCATCCTGAGGAAATCGTTAATTATGCACTGAATGCTGTGAACTTTCAGGCAGAGCAGCGGAATATCCGACTGGAGCTGATCACTGGCGACCACCTGCCGGCCGTTAATGCTGACATGGAAAAAACGGCCTGGGTGCTGATTAATTTCCTGTCTAATGCCTTGCGCTACAGTCCGGATAAGTCGGCAGTACAGATCAGCATTATAGAAAAAAATAAAGCAATCGAGTTTTCTGTACGTGACTACGGAAAGGGAATTGACGAGCAGTATCAGAAAAAGTTGTTCGACCGTTATTTTCAGGTGCCGACAGACGGAAACAACAAATCGGGATCAGGACTGGGACTGGCCATTTCTAAAGATTTTATTGAAGCCGAGAATGGAAAGATCTGGGTGGAAAGTGAAATAGGTACAGGAAGCCGTTTTTGTTTCCTGCTTCCGGTTGCGGAATAAATGGAAGCTTAACTGAGTATATTACAGCTACCTCATCCTGTAACCAAATTGAAAGCCAGCGCTGCTGCCAGTTTGGCTGTCCGGTGATCCGGATCATACCCAGGGTTATACTCTGCAATATCCATGCTGATGATTTTTTTGCTGTCAATAATGAACTGCAGGCATTTAAAGAAAAACGGATCAGGGAAAAGACCTGAATAGGCCGGAGCGCTTACACCCGGTGCTACTGAAGCCGCAAATACGTCAAGGTCAATGGTCAGGTAAATATGGGAACAGCCCTGAATAAATTTTTCCACCTTTGAAAGGATCTCCTGCTCATTGGTGGTGCAGAATTCCCTGGCTGGAATGAATGTTGCACTTAGTTGTGTTGCCGTTTGGTACAGTTGTCTGGTATTGCTGTTCTGCTGTATGCCCAGCACCAGGTAGTGGAATGGCTTCTTGTCCTGCCGGCAGTTGACGGCAATCTCAAAAAATCCTGTCCCTGAAGTGCTAAGCCCTCCGGTAGGTTCACGAAGATCAAAATGGGCATCAAAGTTAATGATCCCTATAGTAGTTGTATCATCGATATGGTTACTGATCCCTTTATAATGCCCGTAGGCAATTTCATGTCCGCCACCAATAACAAGGGGCTGATACCCGTAAAACAAGGCCGTTTCAACAAGGTTGGCCAGCTCGGTCTGTGCTTCTTCCATCGCTTCAGTTTCACATATGATATCGCCCAGATCTATAAAAAGTGCTTCTTCCGCAAGATGAACGGGTAAATTCCCGCAGGCCTGCCTGAAACACAGCGGGCCGTCTTTGGCACCTACGCGGCCCCCGTTACGCAACACCCCTTCATCACAGGCAAAGCCTATTAATGCGACATTCCGCTCCCCTGATGGGGCAACAGGTATCAGCTCTTCCAGTAAGTTGACGGTAAGGATACGCTGATGCCAGCGTTGCGAGGCAGGATCAGTACCGTCGGTACGGCCTTTCCAGGTGCCTTTTATAGTGTTGCTGTAAAAAGCTGGATTAACGACGGTCATATTTGGTTGTCTAATAGAGATTTAAGGTACAAACTAATAAACGTTTTAAAAGCACTGATGGCCGTAAAATTACTTTCTGTAGCTATAATCTACGCACTCCGTTTTTCCAGACCATATGGGGTTTTAATTTACCCTGATGGTATAAGATCTCCCGGTAGTCATTGCAGGGATAGGCCTGCATGTCGGCTTTCATACCCCGTATGAGCATACCCCGGTCATTCATACCCAATGCCTGTGCGGCCCTGAATGTTAACCCCGCAAAAACTTCTGCAGTGCCCAGTTTCTCTGCGGCACTCATTACTGAAGCCTGCATAAGGAGGTCGCCCATGGGTGCTGATCCCGGGTTCCAGTCGCTCGCTATGGCCACACATGCCCCGGCATCCAGTAATTTTCTTGCAGGTGCATAAGGCAGGCCCAGGCCCAGTGACGCACCTGGTAAAACTACAGCCACTGTAGAAGAGCCTTTCAGCAGGTTAATTTCCTTTTCAGTAACCGCCTCAAGATGGTCGGCAGAAAGAGCTCCTGTTTCCACTGCAATATGAAGACCCCCGGTACTGAACTGATCTGCATGTACAGTAAGCTGAAAACCCATGGCCTTTGCAGCGCGGAGGTAAGGCAGTGCTTCAATACTGCTGAATGCGCTTTCTTCGATGAAAATATCCATACGTTTTGCCAGGTCCTCTGCTTTGACCAGTGGGAGCAGGTCTTTCAGTACATGATTAAGGTAATCCGCTGCCGTTCCCGGGAAGTCTTTAGGCAGCAGGTGTGCGGCCAGGCAGGTGGGTACGAGTTCTGCCACAGACGATTCAGAAACTTTCCTGATCGCTCTCAGCTGTTTCAGTTCATTGGCTACGTCCAGTCCATAACCGCTCTTTACTTCTATGGTGGTCACCCCTTCGTTTAAATGCCGCTCTGCCCGCTGTTGCAGCAGTGCAGTAAGGGCAGTTTCATCCGCTGCGCGTGTTTGGATGACGGAGTCCCAGATGCCACCGCCGTTTCTGGCAATTTCCAGGTATGACTTTCCCTGGATGCGCATGCTGTAATCTTTCGCCCTGTTTCCAGCGAAACAGATGTGGGTATGGCAATCGATAAATCCCGGGAGCAATACATTTTCTCCTGCGGTCTCTTCTACCTGTATTCCCGGGTTCCGGGCGTATAGCTCTTCAAAATTGCCGGTTTCAAGAATTAATCCCTGATCAGTGATCACCCCTGCGCCTGCAATCACCTGAAGACGCCTATCGTCTATTGCTCCGTTTAGGGGTAAGTCCTCCAGGGTGAGGATCTGGCTGAAGGGACCGGTTAATGTCTTCATATCAATTTATCCTATAGCTAAACCAAACTTTTCTGCCCATTTTTCTGCCTGGTCATATCCTGCATCGGCATGCCGGAAGATGCCCATGGCCGGGTCATTATACAGTACGCGACGGATGCAGGATGCTGCTCTCTCCGTTCCATCTGCCAGGACCACCATACCAGCATGCTGGGAATAGCCCATTCCCACGCCGCCGCCATGATGAAAAGATACCCAGGTGGCACCACCGGAAGTGTTGGCCATCAGGTTCAACAGCGGCCAGTCTGATACCGCATCGGAACCATCTTTCATGGATTCAGTTTCCCTGTTTGGTGATGCAACGGAGCCGCAGTCCAGGTGGTCGCGGCCAATCACGATAGGGCCTTTCACCTTTCCGCTGGCCACCAGTTCATTGAACAGCAATCCTGCTTTTTCGCGCTCTCCCATGCCAAGCCAGCAGATTCTTGCAGGCAAACCCTGGAAACTGATCTTCTCCTGTGCCTTTTGCAGCCAGTTGATCAGGTGTGTGTTCTCCGGGAAAGCCTCCATCAGGGCACAGTCTGTAGTATAGATATCTTCAGGATCTCCGGAAAGGGCTACCCATCTGAAGGGGCCTTTGCCTTCGCAAAAAAGTGGCCTGATATAGGCGGGAATGAATCCGGGGAAATCAAAAGCATGTTCTTCTCCCCCCTGTCTGGCAAATTCCCTTAAGTTATTTCCGTAATCAAAGGTTACCGCACCCATTTTCTGCAGTTCGAGCATAAAGCCTACGTGCCTCGCCATGCTGGCCAGTGACCGTCTTTTATACGTCTCAGGATCTGTTTTTCTTAAGACCGCCGCCTCATCGGGAGACAGCCCATTGGGGATATACCCGTTCAGCGGGTCATGTGCCGATGTCTGGTCTGTCAGCATATCTGGAACCAGCTGGTCGGCAATTAAACGTTCCAGCAAATCACCGGCATCGCTCACCAGGCCTACGGAAAGTGTTTCTCCTTTTTCCTGTGCTTCCCTGATCCAGCGGATAGCTTCTTCATAAGACCAGGTCATCCGGTCGATATATTGTGTGTCTACTCTTTTTTGTATCCTTGAAGCATCTGCATCGGCACCCAGAAAAATAGCTCCTGCCATGGCTGCTGCCAAAGGCTGCGCGCCCCCCATGCCGCCAATTCCCGCACTGACAATAAGTTTGCCTGTTAAGTTATGGCCGAAATGCTGCCGTCCGCATTCCACGAAGGTTTCATAGGTGCCCTGCAGGATTCCCTGTGTACCGATATAGATCCAGCTGCCTGCGGTCATCTGCCCGTACATCATGAGTCCTTTGCTGCGCAGTTCATTGAAATGCTCCCAATTTGCCCATGCCGGTACGAGGTTGCTGTTGGCAATCAGTACCCGTGGTGCTTCGGGGTGACTTCTGATGATGCCTACAGGTTTTCCGGATTGTACCAGTAAAGAATGGTGTTCATCCAGTTCCAGCAGGATCTCAATGATTTTCTGTAAGGCCTCAGGATTGCGTGCCGCCTGGCCTATGCCGCCATAAACAACCAATTCTTCGGGGTTTTCTGCTACCTGCCCGTCGAGGTTGTTCAGCAGCATTCTCAGGACAGCTTCCGTTTGCCAGCTTTTGGCATGTAACTGCATGCCTCTTGGTGCTTTATAAACAGGATGTTTGGCATAAGTATTAATAAATGCTGAATTGCTCATATTTCTGGAGGTTAAGGTGATGTTGTGCAGCACTGTCTTCTGCGGTATTCAGGAGTATGCCTCCCGTAATTAATTGATGCAGCTGATTGATATCATAGGCAAAGATCCTGTCTTCCGTAATTACAGGTACATACTCCCGTACCAATTCATAACAAGCTTCAATCACAGGAGCCGAGTGTAATGGCCTTCTGAATTCCAGGGCCTGTACGGCGTATAACAATTCTATGGCCTGTATATATTCCAGGTTATCTATCACCTGGTGTAATTTTCTTCCACTGATGGAGCCCATGGAAACATGGTCTTCCTGGCCCATTGAGGTGGGCACACTGTCGGCACTTGCCGGAAAACAGAGCGTCTTGTTCTCCGTAACCAGGGCTGCAGTAGTATATTGCGGAATCATCAGGCCTGAATTTAGTCCGGCATTGGCCGTGAGCAGTTTTGGCAGGCCATACTTTCCTTCATTCATCAGGTAACACCGGCGGTCGGAAATGTTCCCCAGTTCCGCCGCAGCAACGGTGACATAATCCAGTGCCATGGCCAGTGGCTGACCATGGAAATTACCTCCACTGATGGAATCTTCAGCGCTGAAGATGATCGGATTGTCTGTTACCGAGTTCAGTTCGATCTCCGTTAGCTCCTTAAGGTGCAGCCATGCATTGCGTGATGCGCCATGTACCTGTGGCATGCAGCGGATAGAGTAGGGGTCCTGCACCCGGCCGCAGTTCAGGTGTGATTCCCCGATCGCTGATCCTTCCAGCAGGGTTGACAGGCGGTGGGCAACCAGTATATTCCCTTTGAAGGGTCTCAGCTGGTGGAGACGCTCATCGAATGGGCGTTTGGAACCGGCCAGTCCTTCCAGTGACATAGCCCCAATGAGGTCAGCCGCGTCCAATGCGCGGCTTAAACGCTGAACGGCTTTTACAGCAAAGGCAAGGATGAACTGAGTGCCGTTGATCAGTGCAAGGCCTTCTTTCGGGCCTAATACAATAGGTTTCAGGTTATACTGTTGGAATATTTTGGCAGCCGGCACTTTCACGCCTTTGTGGCACACCTCTCCAAGACCGATAAGTGGCAGGAACAGGTGAGATAATGGGGCGAGATCACCCGATGCACCTACAGAACCCTTTTCGGGTACTACGGGGATGATATCATGATTGATATGCCAGATGATCCTGGCCAGGGTTCGCGGGGCTATTCCGGAATAACCCTGCGCAAGGGCATGTACTTTGGTGATCATCATGATCTTTGCAATTTCCTTTGGAATGGATTTGCCCACCCCAACGCTATGGCTTTTGAGGATATTGACCTGCAGCTGAGAGGTGTCTTCCTCAGAAATATGGGTATCGCACAAAGGGCCGAAGCCTGTATTTATACCATAAACTGGTTTCTGGCTGCGTACTATTTTTTGAACCTCTTCCCAGGATGCGCGGATCCTTCCTGCTGCTTCCTGGTCAATCATACCTGTGATCTTGCCGGATGCAAGGGCCAGGCATATCCCACTGGTCAGGTGGTCAGTTCCATAATAAAAGATATTAGACATTGGTAACGGATTTATTGGTCTTATTGATTTTTGCTTTGACGCGTGCAGCGATGTCTGCCGATTTAAAGGCTGCTTCAAGCGTGGTCAGTTCATTTAGGATCGCATCACTTGCCGGTTTACCGCCGGCAACTTCTTCCATGGTCTCGCGGATAGATTCCCACATTGGAAGTAATTTCTTCAGGAGTTTTTTGCCCTCCGGGGTAAGTTTTACCAGCTGCTTGCGTGCATCCTCGGAGCTGGTTGTAGTCATGACCAAACCTTTGCCTTTTAAATTGGTGACCAGCTGACTGGCAGCGGGATGGCTCACCTCTATCTCTTCGCATAACTCCTGTATGGACAGTGAATTGTTTTCTGATAACAGGTAAAATATGGGGAACCATGTAGTTTCGAAAACAATACCTTCTGAGCGGTAGGTCCTGTTGACCTCCGACAGAAATAGCTCGCTGAGCCGTTTCAGCCTGCTGCCTAAAACCAAATATCCTAATGACTGGTAATAATTCATCATCCAAATATATGTATAAGTAATTATATAAGTGCTTATGTATGTATAAAATATTTTATCACAGCTGTTTAGCGGTGTTTTGAATAGGATGAGCCTATAAATTAATTTGCAGATCCGGTTGATCATCTTAGACGTTTTTGATTTCCTGTGACCAGTTATCGTAGCAGTGCACTTCATCTAATAAAGTACTCAAAATTGCTCTTTGCAGATAGCAATAATGCAAATGCCGCTTTTCCGGAATCAATTAACAGAGATAATAAATACTATACATTCATCAAATTTCGCCCATTCTTTTATACTTTTATTCATAAAAAATAATCATGTTTGAATACTTCGAAAAAATCAGTGAGCTGATCAAATCCATCTCCTCCAAAGAAACCGAAAACATTAAAGAAGCTGCTGAATGGGTTTCAGAAGTGATCATTGAAGACCGTATTATCCATGCTTTCGGCTCCGGGCATTCACATATTATAGGAATGGAACTGTTCACCAGGGCCAGCGGGCTGGCGAATGTAAACGCGATTCTGGACGACCTTGTACTGGCCACAAGCGGAGCAAGAAGGGGTGGCGAGATAGAGAGGATAAGCGGACTGGCAGATATCCTGTGGGAAAAGTACAGGATCAGTTCATCAGATATCATGATCATTATCTCTAACTCGGGCAGAAATGCCATGCCCATTGAAATGGCAATGCGTGCAAAAAAAGAAGGCCTTAAGGTAATTGCAATCACATCCCTTACACAATCTAAAAGTTACCCTTCACGTCATTCCAGCGGTAAAAAGCTATATGAAATAGCAGATCTGGTTATTGATAACCACGTACCCTCAGGAGATGGGCTAATGGAAATTGAAGGGAAGCTGATCGGCCCGGCATCATCAATTGCGGGCATGTTACTGGTCAATACCATCACTACAGAGGCCATAAAGATCGCTTCTGCAAAAGGTGCGGCATTGCCAATTTACCACAGCCAGAATATAGATGGTTATTCTAACGAAGAGTTGTATCTTAAATTTGAAGACAGGATAAAACACTTATAAATTTATACTATTTTTAACTGCTCTGTATGTTTCACGAACACCTTCTAATTGTATTGTCGCTTCTTTTTGCGGTTTTTATGCTCACTATGCTCGGGCAGAAACTGAAGATTTCCTATCCGATATTTTTGGTGCTTGCAGGGCTGGGGATCAGCTTTATTCCGGGTATTCCGCAAATAGAGATAAAACCGGAAATGATCTTTCTTTTGTTTCTGCCGCCCCTGTTATATGAGGCTGCATGGTACACCTCCTGGAATGATTTCTGGAAATGGCGGCGGCCTATCGGGATGCTCGCTTTCGGCCTGGTGTTCCTGACTTCTATTATCATAGCCTATGTCTCCACAGCCATGATCCCCGGTTTCACACTGGCTTTCGGGTTTTTACTCGGAGGGATCATCTCTCCTCCTGATGCTGTGGCCGCGAGTTCCGTGCTGAAAAATATTAAGATCCCTCAGCGCTTAACTACCATCCTGGAGGGGGAAAGCCTGATCAATGATGCTTCCAGTTTGATTGTCTTCCGCTTTGCACTGGTGGCAGTGATGTCTGGGCAGTTTTCCCTGCCACAGGCTGTAGGCCAGTTTTTTATTGTCTCCATTTTGGGAATCGTAATTGGTCTGGTCATTGCACATATCATGTACCTTGTACACCGTTTCCTGCCCACTACCCCCAGTATTGATACCGCACTTACATTAATGAGCCCTTATTTTATGTATATGGCTGCGGAGGAATTTCACTTTTCAGGCGTAATGGCGGTGGTAAGCGGGGGGCTGTTTTTGTCTTACCGTTCCCATGAGATCTTTTCTACAGGAAATGCCCGTTTGCAGACTATCAACGTGTGGGCCACCGTAGGTTTTGTTTTGAACGGCCTGGTGTTTATCCTGATCGGACTGGAACTCCCTGTGGTGATCAGGAATATGGGGGCTGACGCCATGGCTGATGGCATCAAATATGGACTGGTGATCAGTCTGATTGCTATTGTCATCCGCATTTTATACGTTTTCCCTATCGCCTATGTTCCTAAATGGCTGGGCCGTAATGAAAGGGCTGACCGCCGTAATCCAACCTGGAAAGGTCCTGTGATCATCGGATAGGCAGGGATGAGGGGAGTGGTTTCACTGGCCTCGGCATTATCAATACCGCTATTGATGGAAAATGGAACAGCCTTTCCATACCGTGACCTGATTCTCTTCATCACCTTTATTGTGATCCTGGTTACGCTGGTTTTCCAGGGATTAACATTGCCGCTGGTCATCAAATGGGTTAATATTAAAGATTCGGGCGATTTTCTTCCAATAGAGGAGCAGGATGCAGCCATTCACCTGCGGATGAAACATGCTGCGCTGAAACGGCTCAACACCAAATACCAGAAGGAAATTTCGAACAATGAGCTGGTCGGTTTTTTAATGAACCAGCTGGAAAATGATATCGCTATTGCAGGGCAAAGACTGGAATGCCTGGAGTGCGAAGGAATGAAAAAGGAAGAACTTGAATTGTACAACCTTGTGCTGCTGGATCTGTATAATGTACAGCGCAAAGAGCTGTTTGTGCTGCGTCATGAAAAGACCTTTAGTGATGAAGAACTCCGGAAGATAGAAAGCGAGCTTGATTTTGATGAAGCAAAGATCAATTTAAACAGGCATTAATTTAACGGTAATGCCCTGCAATAAATCCCCTATATTAGGGATTTATATAGAATGATAATGTGCTAATTTTATGTCATCTATATTTATCCTGAACAAAGTTATGAAAAAATCAATTCTACCGAAATGTATGCCCGCTATGGCCATGCTGTGCGCCATATTTTTATTTTCCTGTTTCTTATCTTCCTGCAACCCTGAAAGCCATAATGACGCTTACTATTCCAATGACACTACAGAAATGCAGGTAGGGGGCGTAAAAATAATACCAATTGAAACCCCAAAGGGGAAATTCAATGTGTGGACAAAAAGAACCGGCAACAATCCTAAAATAAAGGTTTTGCTTTTGTCCGGCGGTCCGGGACTGAGCCATGAGTATCTCGAGGCATTTGAAAGCTTCTTCCCGAAAGAAGGAATCGAGTTTTTCTATTATGACCAGTTGGGTACCGGAAATTCCGATCAGCCTAAAGACGCTGCTTTATTTGATATTCCCCGTTCTGTAGAAGAGGTGGAACAAGTGCGTAAGGCCCTGAACCTGAATAAAGATAATTTTTATCTCTACGGACATTCCTGGGGAGGGATCCTGGCTATGGAATATGCGGTTAAATATCAGGAGCATCTGAAAGCGCTGATCGTATCGAATATGGATGCCAGTGGTAAAGATTATAACGACTACGTTGAAAACGTATTGTTCAAACAGCTGCCACCCGGAGTGCAGGATACCCTGAAGCAATTTGAAGATAAAAAAGACTATAAAAACCCGAAGTATTCTACTCTGCTGCAGGACCACTTTTATGCAAAGTATATCTGCAATATGCCAATGGATATATGGCCGGAACCATTACTGAGGGCATTTAGCAAGATCAATGAGCCCTACTATAACGCCATGCAGGGGCCAAGTGAGCTGCACTTGTTCGGTAAGATCAGGGACTGGGATATCAAGTCCAGGCTGCCACAAATTACAGTACCTACTTTAACTATAGGGGCCAAACTGGATGAAATGAATCCTGCTCATATGAAGTGGATCTCAGAGCAGGTGAAGAACGGGCAGTATCTATATTGCGCAAACGGAAGCCATTTGTCTATGTATGATGACCAGCAGTTTTATATGAGAGGGGTCATTAAATTTATTAAAGATATAGATAGGGGCAAAGGCTAACGGGTCGGCGCTTCTTCCCGCTTTTTTTCGATGTCCGTATATGAACATGAATTGTTCATATACGGACATTTGTTTTGAAAAAAGGGGTACATTAGTGGTTTAAGCATTGTTTTCTTCGTGGCACAGCAATTGGATCAGGGAAACCGCTAAACAATCACATTATGTTTCAACACCATCTCTTACTGATCTACCGGAATTTTAAAAGATACAAAAGTTCATTTTTCATTAATCTGACCGGACTTTCAGCCGGTCTTTCCTGTGCTTTGCTGATCTACCTATGGGTAAATGATGAAGTTCAGATGGATAAATTCCATGCAAAGAACGGCCATCTTTACCAGGTGATGCAGGATATGAAAACCGCGCAGGGCGATATCATTACTGAGGCTACGCCGGGGATTCTGGCGGAAGCGCTGAAACAGGAATTGCCTGAGGTAAAGGAGTCGCTTACCGCTTCACCCACTTACTGGCTGGAACAAACTAAACTCTCTGCAGATCACCAGGGTGATATCAAAGCGGCAGGAAAGTTTGCCGGCAGGGATTTTTTTAAGATATTCTCGTTCCCGCTGGTCTCGGGCGATATAAACAGGGTGCTGACCGGCAAACAGGCAATCGTTATCTCTGAGAAACTGGCAATGAAGCTGTTCAATACTACCCGGGTTTTGGGTAAAGAGATCATATGGAGAAATGTTGAAATGCAGAATGAGACCCATTCACTGGTGACAGGTGTTTTCAAAGACACGCCCGCTAATTCTTCAGATCATTTTGATTTCCTGGTTTCCCTGGATATTTTATATGGTGCAAATGATAATTATGTGAAATGGACCTCTAATGGCCCCTCTACTTTTATTGTATTGAAAAATGGTACAGATCCCGCGCAGCTGAACGCAAAGATCAGGGATTTTATGCGGCCGAAAGGCGTCAAGGCGCATACCCTGTTCATCAGGCCTTTCGCTGACGGCTATTTACACGGAACTTATACAAATGGGCTGCAGTCCGGCGGAAGGATAGAATATGTACGTTTATTCTCTCTGATCGCTGTTTTTATTCTGGTGATTGCCTGTATCAACTTCATGAACCTTTCAACAGCAAGGGCTTCCAGGAGAATGAAAGAAGTAGGCATTAAAAAGGTGATGGGAGCGGGGAGATCGTCGCTCATCGTGCAGTATCTGGGAGAGTCAATCCTGCTCAGCACTTTATCTTTATTTATCGCACTACTTTGCGTAGAGCTTATTCTTCCGCAATTCAATGAGATCACCGGCAAACAGCTGTCCCTTCATTTCAACGGACGCCTGCTGCTGATTATCACGGGGATCACCCTGTTTACAGGATTGGTTTCGGGCAGTTATCCTGCTTTATATCTTTCAGCCTTTAACCCCGCCGCTGCCCTCAAAGGTAAGCTGGTGACCTCGGCAAGTGCACTATGGACCAGAAGAGGACTTGTAGTTTTCCAGTTTACGCTTTCTGTGGTATTGATTGTCTGTGTTTTCGTAGTGTATAAACAGATAGAATTTGTGCAGCGCAAAAATCTCGGATATCAAAAAGATAACGTTGTCTACCTGGAAGCAGAA
Source organism: Pedobacter hartonius (assembly GCF_900107535.1). GTDB lineage: Bacteria > Bacteroidota > Bacteroidia > Sphingobacteriales > Sphingobacteriaceae > Pedobacter > Pedobacter hartonius. The sequence continues at coordinate 229,332 of NZ_FNRA01000004.1, forward strand.
GGAAAATTGAAAACACATATCGTTTCTTTCCTAGCTGCGGTCAGAAAGATTCCCGGAATCTTAAATGCCTCCAGTATGGACAGGGGTTTTTTAGGCGAATTCGGATCTACAGAAGGCGATTTTAAATGGGAGGGCAGAAATCCTAAGGAGATCATCAAATTCCAGAATGCAAGTATCAATAGCGGACTGATCGAGACGTTGGGAATGGAAATGGCAGCAGGCAGAAGTTTCTCGGATAAATTTGGTGCTGACAGCACTAAGATCCTCATTAATGAGGAGGGGATCAGGGTGATGGGTCTGAAAAATCCGATAGGTAAAATGTTTGGCCTCTGGGGAAAAGATTATCAGATTGTTGGTGTGGTAAAGAACTTCAATTTTGAGTCTCTGCATGAAGCCGTTAAACCGCTATTCTTCAGGTATGCCACACAGCAAACCAACAGGGTGCTGATGAGGATCAAAGCAGGGCAGGAAAAGGAAACACTGGCGGCGCTCCGTGATTTTTACCTGCAGTACAATCCGGGCTTTCAATTTGAATACAGGTTTCTGGACCAGGATTTTCAGGCACAATATACAGCGGAAAACAGGGTGTCAGTTTTATCCAGGTATTTTGCCGGACTGGCAGTGATCATTTCCTGTCTCGGCTTGTTTGGCCTGGCGGCTTTCACTGCGGAAAGAATGTTCAAAGAGATAGGGATCAGAAAAGTACTGGGCGCAAGCGAATGGAGTATCATCTATATACTTTCCGGTGAATTTATTAAACCCGTTGCGGCATCAGTAATCATTGCGCTTCCATTAAGTTATGTATTAACAAGGTACTGGCTGGATACTTTTGCATATAGAATAGAACTGCAGCTTTGGTATTTCGCAGCTGCAGGAGCCATGGCACTGCTGATCTCCTGGCTTACGGTGGGGCTTCAGGCAATAAAAGCAGCAAGAATGAACCCAATAGAATGTCTCAGAGAGGAGTAGACTCCGCCACATTGTTTCAGCTTTATACAAATGTAATAGTGATTTGCCATCAAATGCCAGAATATCCTATGGCCGGCATTCATATTTTATTGGTTTTGTTTCAATAAGCGTATAAAATGAAGTCGAAGACTATGTAATTTTTCCGATATTCAAAAAAATATATATTATATGATATTGTTATATATATATGTGTTTTTGTGTCATAAGGGTACATTAAATAGATAATATAGTATTGTGGTATAGCTGTTGGCTCTGTAATTTGGGCCGCGTTTATAAAATATTTGGTGCATTTGTTATTTTTTATTGAAAATATTCGCAATAAATTGTAATTTGACCATGCTTAATCGATTTTTATATATTCCTATAGCTTATAGATACAACTTTACCATTAATAATACATGAAAGACGACTTCAATGAGATGTTTAATACTTACAAGGGTAGGATATATGCCTATATACTTGCGATAACGAAGTCTGAATACGTTGCCGAAGAGATCACGCAGGAGATTTTTATTAAATTATGGGTTGCGAGGGAACAGCTTCACGAGATCAGAAACCTGGATGGTTATATTTTTAAAATAGCCAGAAACCTTTCTTTGAACTACCTTCGTAAAGTGGCCTACAATGAGAAGATGTCTACCGAATTGATCAGGATTGCATCCAAAGACGGTGATAGTGCAGAAACCAAGTTAAATCTTTTTGATTACAATAAACTGATCAACCAGGCGGTAGACGGACTCTCTCCACAGCGTAAACTGGTATTCAAGTTAAGTAAAGAAGAAGAATTGAGCTATGATGAAATCGCTTCGCAGTTAAAACTTTCAAAAAATACCGTTAAAAATCATCACCTTACTGCAGTAGGTATTGTACGTTCTTTCCTGATCAAGAACGGTGTAAGTTCTGCTATTGCAATTTTTTTTATGTTAACCGCTTAAATTTCGTTTAATATTCGTCCGGTCTATTATCTGATTACTGTTTTCACAGTATTTGAATAAATAATTTCAGTTTTTTTATTTTTTTTTAATTTTCATTAGTCTGATTGGTTGAGTGATGTGTCTTTCATTTAAATCAGCCAGAAAAAATGGAAGAAAAAAATAGGATTTCTCTGCTTTTCAGTAAATATGTAGCCAATGAAGCTAATAAAGCTGAAGTGTCAGAACTTCTTGAATTGATCAAAGATGAAGATTCCGGGCTTGAGCTGAATGCTGAGATGGAGGAGTTGTGGAACAGGAAAAATACTGTGAACGGGAATGAAGTAGACTGGGATAGAATCTATAAAATTGCTGTAGCTTCAGAGCCGCAGATTAAAGTTGTCAAAACATACAGAAGGGTTTGGCTCAGTGCAGCGGCAATGCTTATCGGACTGTGCTCTGTAGCGATCTGGCTGAATACAAATAAAAAATTTACTGCCGACACGGAATCTTACGTGCGCGGAAGTGCCGGAGCTGGTAAAACGCTCATCGTATATCTAAGTGACGGAACAAAGGTGACCTTGAATTCAGGTTCTGAACTTCGTTATCCTGAAACATTTAATGGCAGTAAGCGCGAAGTTTACCTAAATGGAGAAGCTTATTTTGAGGTAGCGCATCATCCTGAAAAATCTTTCCTGGTGCACTCAGGAAAAGTAGTGACCAGTGTATTGGGAACATCATTTAATGTGATGGCCTATCCGGAAATGTCAAAAATGTCAGTAACCGTACTGACGGGCAAAGTGGCCGTTAAAAATACCAGCAGCAGCAAGCTCGTAACATTACTGCCGCTGCAGCGCGCCAGTTTGAGCAGCGGAAAAGAGGCTTTTGCTGTTGATTCGGTAAAGGATGTAGCAGAAATGATCGCCTGGAGCAAGGGAGAGCTGATCTTTAACAATGCTACCCTGGAAGAAATTGCATTAAAAGTCGGCAACCGCTATGGAATAAATATTAATATCATCAATCAGCATAAAAAACAAAGCAGGATCACGGGCACATTCAATAAACAATCTTTTATTGAAATCATGAATGCCGTTACACATTTAACAGAAACAAATTACAGGCAAACCGAAGATAATTATATCATATACTAATCATATAAATAGCAATCTCCACTCAAAAACCAGATAGAATATCCAAAACAGTAAGACGCCTATGAAGTAAGAATGGTTACAAAAAAAAGTTGGATGTGTCCCACCACATCCAACTAATTCTTAAGCTTTCGCTCAACTAAATTCATTTTCTCCACTCACCGGAGAATATTAACAAATTTTCTCAAATATATGACAAATAACGTATTGTCCTGCGGATTTTCATGTAAAAATCTGGTTAATATTCTTTTGATTGTAATTTTACTGCATTTTAACTTATCTTCTTATGCGGAAAAAAGGCGCCTTCAGGATCTTGATACAAGGATATCGTTAAATGTTAGACAGATGCCTGTAAATGAGGTTTTAAAAAAAATACACCGTAAGGTAAAGATCGATTTTGCTTATGGCTCTGATATATTGGCGGCAGCTGACAAAGTAAGCCTGAATGTAAAAAATGAAAAACTTTCAGTGGTGCTTAAAATGATTCTTGAGCCTTTAGGTATGCAATATACGTATGCAGATAACCTGATCCTGATTGAGGCGATGAAGATTAAACCCAAGGGCTCCGCAGCGAAGACTGCAGTTTCTACCGATAAACAGAGCCAAATCAAAGGTACCGTTGCAGATCATCAGGGAATTCCACTTCCGGGTGTCAGCGTTAAACTCAAAGGAGGATTGGCTGGTGCCAGTACAACTGCCGATGGAAGATATGCCATTGCCCTTCCCGATGCCAATGGCATACTGATCTTTTCTTTTATGGGTTATTTGCCGCAGGAAGTGGAAGCAGGCGGACGGACTACGGTAGATGTGGTGCTGAAAGAGCAGTTGCAGAACCTGACTGAGGTAGTAGTTACCGCACTTGGTATTAAAAGAGAGAAAAAATCGCTGGCATATGCGGTGACAGAGGTAAATGGCAGTGAGTTCACGCAGGCACGCGAAAATAACGTGGCCAATGCGCTGACTGGGAAAGTTGCCGGACTGAATGCTTCAGGTTTGTCCACAGGCCCCGGTGGTTCAAGCCGTATTGTAATCAGGGGTAACGGATCGCTAAACGGAAGTAACCAGCCGCTGTACGTGATTAACGGTATGCCAATGGATAACAGCACACCGGGCGGGAGTGCCACTTCAAACGGCGGTTCGGATGGCATGGGAAACGTGGACAGGGGTGATGGTATCGGTGGAATCAACCCGGATGATATTGAATCGATCAGTGTATTGAAAGGCGGTACTGCTGCTGCCCTTTATGGTGCAAGAGCTGCAAATGGTGTGATTTTGATCACCACCAAAAAAGGCCGTGCGCAGAAAGGTGTCGGAATTGATTTCAATTCCACTTTTAATGTGGACAGGGCTATTATAGCGCCCGACTGGCAATATGAATACGGACAGGGAACTGATGGTACAAAACCAACAACACAGGCCCAGGCTTTAGCCAGTGGCCGCCGCTCCTTTGGTGCCAGAATTGATGGCTCAGCATATATTGCTGCGGACGGACTTTCACATCCTTATTCAGCAGTGAAGGATAATGTGCGTGATTTTTATCAGACAGGAACCTCGTTTACGAATACACTGGCTTTTACAGGAGGCAATGAAGCGGTAACCTACCGCTTTTCAGGAAGTAACCTGAACAGTAAAAGTATACTGCCTAACAGTACTTACAACAGGAAAACTGCCAACCTCAGCGTAAATGGCAAGCTGGGGCCGAAGGTAAGTTTCGAAGCACTTGCACAATACAACGTTGAGCGTGCACACAACAGGCCTACTGCCGGTGATGCCCTGGGAAACCCAAACTGGACGCCCCTTCTGGTGGCCAATACAACTGATGTAGACTGGCTAAAACCCGGTTACGATGCCAGGGGCAATGAAACGGCATGGAATGATGCATCAATTGCTTCGAACGGCTATTTTGTGGTCAACAAATTTAAACAAGAGGACACCAAGAACCGTTTTATCGGTCAGGCAGGCCTTACCTTTCAGCTCATCAGAAATCTGTCTGCAAAGGCGAGTGTGAGCCGAGATTTTTATAACTACAACTACGAATATGTGCTGCCAAGCGGTACTTTATATACTCCCAACGGACAATACTCAGCCCTCAAAGCTGACAACTCTGAAATTAACGGACTATTGACACTGAACTATACTGGTAAAGTGACTGAAGATTTCACCCTGACTGCCCTTGCAGGTGGTAATCAGCAAAAATCAGTTTATAATTTGCTGACTACCACAGGAAGGAACTTCACCATTCCGTATTTTTACAGCACAACGAATCTTTCTACACTTGCTACTGTACCTACCAACAACCGGACAGCCATCAACTCGTTATTTGCTTCGGCAGATATCGGTTTCAGAAGTTATGCCTTCTTAACGGTAACCGGCAGGCAGGACTGGTTCTCTACGCTGAGCCTTCATCACAACAGCCTTTTCTACCCATCTGTTGGTGGAAGTTTGGTGCTGTCTGATGCCTTTACGCTACCCAGGGCGATAAGCTTTGCAAAATTAAGGGCCTCATGGGCGCAGGTTGGTGGTGGTGCCCCTGATCCATACCAGATCAACCTTGGGTACACCAGTCAGCCATCCTCAGGGCAGCCCATACAAAACGTAACCAGCACAACCATCAGTAACCGGAATCTTCAGCCCTATACCTCTACCACTACGGAGGCCGGCCTGGAAGCAAAGTTCCTGGACAACAGGCTTGGATTTGACCTGACGGTATACAACCGTAGAACTACCAATGATATCGTTTATACCGCCATCAGCGGTACCACAGGCTTTAACAATGTGATCCTGAACGTGGGTGAACTGGATAATAAAGGTGTTGAAGCGCTATTTACAGGTAATCCTGTGAAGTCCGGGAATTTCTCCTGGAACCTCAGCTACAATGTAACCTATAACAAGAACACGGTACAGAAACTGAGTGAAGGGCTGAACCAGATCCAGGTGGCATCTTCAGTGAACTCTTACGCCTATATCAATAATATCGTCGGCCAGTCGTACGGATCCATTGTTGGAACCAGGATGCAGAAAGACGCCAGTGGAAACACGGTTTTTAATGCAACTACGGGTTTGCCGGTAGCAACCGGACTGGAAGTGCTGGGTAAAGGTGTAGCACCATGGACAATGGGGATTACCAATGATTTCCTTTACAAAGCATTTACACTGAGCATTTTGGTTGACGGCAAGTTTGGCAATAAGATCTTCTCCCTGATGGATGTTTACGCTACCCGGTTGGGATTGAACAAAATGACATTACCCGGCAGGGATGGCGGATTGACGGTTACAGGTGTTACGCAGACTGGGGCTCCTTACAGCAGGGTGATCCCGGTAAGCGGAATTCAGTCTTATTATGATAACTACAAATCTTATACTGACCTGTTTGTTTATGATGCGGGCTTTATCAAATTACGCCAGGTGGTCCTTTCTTATGCTTTGCCGCTGAAGAAAGTCACTGCGGTTCAGTCGGCATCCGTTTCCCTGGTAGCACGTAACCTGTTAACCTTATACAAGAAAACGGATAATTTCGATCCTGAACAAAGTTATACCAATTCGTCGAGCCAGGGATTTGAATCTATTGGCTTACCAAGAACAAGAACTGTGGGTTTGAATCTGATGTTTAAATTCTAATAAAAAGAGATGAACCCGAAGGCTCGATCTAACAAATAAATAACAATAAGTAACGAGATGAAAAGACATTTTTATAAAATCAGTTTTGCTATCCTTTCTTTAGTTATACTCTCCTCCTGTCAGAAGGGCTTCGGGGACCTCAATACGAATCCGAATGCTTCTCCGGTTGTTAATCCTGCGTTTACTTTCACCAAGGCGCAGCTGGATGGCGCAGCAAATGCATTGATCCTGCTTCAGGGTACCATGCAATATACCACCAGCTATAATGATGTTGCCGGTTTCGGCGCTAAATATGTACTGAGCCAGAGCAGCGCCAGTTATGCCGCTTTTACGAATGCCTATCCTAAAGAAGTGAATGAGATCATCTCCGTGATCAATACGATTAAGGATGATCCGGCCCAGACGAACTTACTTGCTGCTTCCAGGATCTGGAAAGCATATATCATCAGCAGGCTGACAGACCTGTACGGTGATATTCCCTATACCCAGGCGGGCAAAGGGTATACCGATGCCATCTATAAACCTGTTTATGATACTCAGCAAAGTATTTATGCCGATCTGCTGAAAGAACTGGATGAATCGGCCGCAAGCTTTGATGCCTCGAAAGCAACATTTGGCCAGGCGGATCTGATCTACAATGGCAATAACACACAATGGAAGAGATTTGCCTGTTCGCTGATGCTGCGGCTGGCGATGAGGATGACGAAAGCAGATCCGGCAAATGCCGCAACCTGGGCAAAAAAAGCTATTGCAGGTGGCGTAATCCTCGATAATGCTGATATAGCTAAAGTGAATGGTTATGTATCTGCAGGGCAGGATATCAACAAAAACCCGCTGGCGCTGAACATGCTGAATTCAGATTATATCAGGGCCGACGGAACAAGCAATACGGAGGGAGGGAAGTTCCAGGATGTATTTATCAATTCGCTGAAAGCCAATAAAGACCCGCGTCTGGGTGTCCTTGCCGTAGTGTATGTGAACGGTAAAGCCGATACTTCTGCTGCTGTTCAAAAAGGGATGTCGGCCATGCTGGGCGCTAAACCTGCTGATTTTATCACTTATTCTGAGCCAAACCACCATACGATCCTGCAGTTGAACAGCCCATATCTGCTGCTTACCAATGCAGAAACTAATTTCCTGCTTGCTGAGGCCGCTTTACGCGGATGGTATAACGGCAGTGCCGCTAGTGTTTTATATGAAAATGGCATCAGGGCATCAATGCAGCAGTGGGCATTGTTTGGCCCGGCAGGAACAATTACAGTTAACCAGATTGATACATACATTAAGTACCATAAATTAATCACTTCGGCTACGATGGCTGCCCAGATGGAGCAGATTTACAATGAGTTCTGGGTAGGTGTCTATCCAAATTCGCAGGAGGTTTTCGCCACCTACCGCCGTACCGGATTTCCTGCACTGGTGCCGAATAATTATGTGGGTAACGCCACAGGAGGCAAGATCTTCAGGAGAATGGAATACCCGCTTACAGAGCAGAATTTGAATGGTGAAAATTATAAAGCAGCTGTTGCACGCCAGGGGGCTGATGATTTTCTAACCCGCATCTGGTGGGATAAATAATGAACACAAGTACAAACATATAATATATACGCAATGAAAAAGTATTTCCTTTTCTGCACTGCAGCCATCTGCATGTTTAGTTTTAGTGTGCAGGCGCAGCACTACAGTATCGTGATCAAAGGTGGTCATGTAATCGATCCCAAGAACAGTATCGACAAGATCATGGATGTTGCCATTCTTGATGGTAAAGTAGCGAAGGTAGCTGCTAATATCAGCACAGCAGATGCAGCCCAGGTTGTGGATGCAAAGGGACTGTACGTTTCTCCGGGACTGATCGATATGCACTCGCATAATTTCCAGGGTACTACACCAGACCATTACCTGAGTGACGGATTTGGCGCATTAAATCCTGATGGTTTTACCTTTAGGGTAGGTGTAACCACAGTGGTTGACGCGGGTAGCTCGGGCTGGAAAAGCTTTCCCAAGTTCAAACAGAATGTTATTGACCAGTCGAAAACCAGGGTACTGGCAATGCTGAACATTGTTGGCGAAGGGATGCGTGGCGGAGCGTATGAGCAGGACACTACGGATATGAATTCTAAAATGCTCGCTATGGTGGCCAACAGCAACAAAAAGACCATCGTTGGTATTAAGGTAGCACATTATGAAGGACATGAATGGACTGCGGTAGACCATGCTGTGGCAGCGGGAAACAAAGCCAATATCCCGGTGATGATAGATTTTGGTGGTGCCACACCAGCCCTTTCTTTGGAAGAGCTTTTTATGACACACCTGAGAAAAGGAGATATCTTTACACACATGTATGGTGCCTTAGCTCCGTCAAGGGAAGAGATGATCGACAAAGCTACCGGTAAAGTAAAATCATATTTTTATACTGCACGCAAAAAAGGGATTATCTTTGATGTGGGTTACGGAGGAATCAGCTTTGCTTATTCTCAGGCAATACCAGCGATGAAAGAAGGTTTTTATCCGAATACGATCAGTACAGATATCCACACCGGAAGTATGAACAATGCGATGAAGGATATGATGAGCGTGATGTCTAAATTCCTGGAAATGGGAATGCCATTGAAAGATGTGATCAAAGCCTCTACATGGGAGCCTGCACAGGTGATCAACAGAGAAGAACTGGGGAACCTGTCTGAAGGTGCTCCTGCAGACGTAACCGTTTTTGATATCCGTAAAGGTAAATTTGGCTTCTTTGACTATACGGGACATAAAGAATCCGGAACAGAGAAATTTGAATGCGAAGTGACGATCAGAGATGGTAAAGTGGTATATGACCTGAACGGAAATACAACTCCTATCGGTTTAGGACACGGAGATCACTAGTTTTTGTAAATTTGAACCGAAGGATAGTTTTTTAGAAAACAATAATATATACAGATGAAATTGAATTCAAGGACAGGCATGTTAGCCATAGCCATTACATTTTTGGCTTTTAAGGTAAATGCACAGACTATTCCGAAAGAGGAGCTGATCTATCTGACCTCCGACTGGAAGGGCGAACGTTTTCCTGACGGAAGACCAAAAATTCCTGATGAATTGCTGGAAAGGGCAAAACACATAGGTATTGAGGAAGCATGGACAATCCTGAACAATGAAGGTTATCACTGTCAGTTTGATGGTGGCTGGAAAATGGTGCATGATGACGTGCCTATTGTTGGCAGGGCACTTACTGCAGCTTATATGCCTTCCAGGCCCGACCTGGAGAAAAACATCAAAGACCGCGGAGCGAAACAGGGCAGAAAGGGAAATACCAACGCATGGGCGATTGATATGTTGTCTAAAGGTGATGTATATGTAGCCGATGGATTCGGTAAAATTGCAGAAGGAACGCTGATTGGCGATAACCTGGGCAATTCAATTTTTGCAAAGTCTGGCAACGGGGTGATCTTCAATGCTTCCAGCCGTGACCTCGATGGATTAAGGGCGATCAAAGGTTTTAATGCTTATGTGCGTGACTGGGATCCTTCTTACCTGAAGGATGTGGTATTGACGGGACTGAATACACCTATCCGCATCGGAAGGGCTATCGTAATGCCGGGTGACCTGGTTCTGGCGAAAAGTGAAGGCGTGGTCTTTATTCCCGCCCACCTGGCAGAGAAGGTCATCCTCACTGCCGAGTTTATTAGCCTGCGTGATACCTTTGGTATCCAGATGCTGAAAGAAGGCAAGTATTCTACCGGTGAGATTGATAACCAGTGGACAGACAAGATCAAGGAAGATTTCCTGAAATGGCTGGACAAAAATCCGGGAAAGATACCTATGAGCCGTGCTAAACTTGATGACTATATGAAATCAAGAACCTGGTAAGGAAAATGATATTTTAAGAAATCCCGTTGGTCATCTGATTAACGGGATTTCTTTTGCGCAGCCGGATGAGTACGAACTCCTGTGCAAAATGCTGAAGACCGGCCGGATTGCTGTGTTTTTCGTTGTTTGTTGCTTGTTCCTTCTCTTTGAGTGCGACTATCATACGCCGAGGGAACGAGGCTAGACCGAGTTTAAGCCCTAAAATCGGTCTAGCCTCGTTCCTTCAGGACACCTACCTCGGACTCATCGGTATGGATGCACGAAGAAAGACGCCTGACAGTACGATTTGTATTCAAAAGGATACTTTTATTAAACAGCACATTTACTTACATTGATTGCTGAATTATACTGATAAAAAATGATAACACAAGAGCCTGCAGGTGAAAGCAAAGCTGTAATTACAAAAGGACCGAGGTTGCTCTCCCTGGATTTTTTCAGGGGATTTACCATGGCCTCCATGATCCTGGTGAATAACCCGGGCAGCTGGGCACATATCTACGCCCCACTGGAACATTCGGAATGGAATGGCTGTACGCCCACCGATCTGGTATTCCCGTTTTTCCTGTTTATAGTAGGTGTTTCTATCGTTTACGCGATGGAGAGCAAGAAGGCGGATGCCTCATTGCATGGCAAATTGCTGTTATCTGTTCTGCGAAGGGCCGTGACAATCATTCTGCTTGGCATGTGTTTGTCGCTCGTCTGGAAGTTTGACCTTGCCCATCTCCGTATTCCGGGGGTATTGTTCCGGATAGGCGTGGTCTTTGGAATCAGTGCCCTGATCTACATTAAAACCTCAGTCAGAACACAGCTTTATACGGCAATAGTTTTGCTGGTTGGCTATTATTTACTGATGAACTTTGTCCCGGTACCCGGATTTGGCCCGGCCAATCTGGAACCTGCAACAAACCTCGGCGCCTGGCTGGACAGGCTTGTGTTTACAGAGAACCACCTCTGGAAGTCCTCCAAAACATGGGACCCCGAGGGATTGCTCGGTACGCTGCCTGCCATTGGAACCAGCCTGATCGGTATTCTTACAGGCACATGGCTGAAAAAAGGAAAACTCAAAACTGTTAAAGACCTGGGCGTAATTGCAGGTGCAGGGCTGGCGTTGGTGGTCCTTGCCTTAATATGGGATACGTTCTTTCCCATTAACAAGTCATTGTGGACAAGTTCTTTTGTGTTGTTTACTGCCGGTCTGGGTATTATTATCCTTTCTCTATCCTACTGGATTATTGATATCAAAAAGTATCAGTTGCTGATCTGGCCATTCGTTGCCTTTGGCCGTAATGCAATCACTGCTTTTGTACTTTCGGGTGTGCTGCCAAGGCTATCGTCTTTCATTCCTGTTACCGCAGAGGGAAAGCAGACGAATATCTGGGCTTATGTCAATGAATATATATTTTTTGCCAATCTATCTCCTAATAACGCTTCACTGATCTCGGCCTTTACGGTTGTTTTGCTGATTTTTATCCCGATCTGGTGGATGTACAAAAAGAACGTGATTGTAAAAGTATAAAATAGATTTCCCGGCTGCTGGTGCGGAAATCAGCGAGAGATATTAGTGTAATTAATTGATCTTTAGTCTTCAATGAAAAAAAATGCACCTCTCTTTCGATGCTGTATGCTGCTGAAGCGCAGCAGAAGGCATCGAAAGAGAGGTACATTTTTTTGAGATGATCCTTAGCTTGTTGCCTTTCAGCATTGCTTAAAGCAACGTAAATAGCCCATATGCTCCGAAAACTTCAGTCGCCGCACTGATGTACGATTTCAAGAACCGCCTCAGCAAATTCACACAGTTTCTATCTTTTGTTTTTCTATCCATGCGATACAATTCCTGAAGAATTGTTCAGGCTGCTCAATCCAGGAAAAATGACCTGCATCTTTGATCACCACCAGGGTGGAAGAGGCTATCTTTTTGTGTATCCTGTCTGATTGTGAAATCCTGTCACAGATGAAATCATCGTCACCAACAATAATCAGCGTCGGGACGGTGATATGGTGAAGTAGGGGAAAGAGCAGTTCTGATCCGTGTTTTGATGCATTGGTATACCGGAAAGCTTTTTCACTCAATTCCGGTGTGCCGGTTTTTTCTGCAAATACGCTGAGGTTCTTTTGATCATGGAAATAAAAAGGCATGATCACCCGTACCTTTTCGTTAAGTGTATAATTGGTGGTATCTTTTCCTGCGAAAATATTTGCTCCTTTTGTATAATAAGGTTCATTTTCGCGTTTTAAAATGTTCTTCATAAATTCCTCCCTGGATATGTCGTCCGTGCCTGCCATGGAACTGATCGCAATAATTCCATTGAGCTTGTCATTGTGGATAATGCCGTAATTCAGTACCTGGTATGCACCAGAGGAATGTCCCATTACCCATATCTTATCCTGTTTAAGATAGTCCCTCAATGCGTCCATATCTTTCATGAAATCCTGATTTGTATATTTCAAGGGGTTTTCAGGGCCGCTGGATTTACCGCTCATCCGTGTATCATACCAAACCATGGTAAAATGCTCTTCCAATGGTTTTAGACTTCTTCTGTACATTTCAAGGGATGGGCCCCATCCTGGTGTAGGGCAAATACATACGGGCCCGGTACCACTAACGATATAGTGGATGATGACACCATTGAGCGGTGCATAATGTTCTCCTTTTGAAAGGGCATATAAAGAGGTCAGATATTCCATGAGTACTCACAATTAGGGTTTTCGGTTTTATTTCATTCCCCCCGCGGGAGAATGATCAGATGGAGTAAAATTGAAAATATGGCCTTGCTTTATATATCACCATTAGCGGCGCTTTTTATCACCATAATTGGGGATTTCCCAGGTTAGGAATGGATTTAATCTGTGATTTTGAAATAAATTCTAGTAATATTGTCGTTTATTTTTTAAAATTAATATATTTACCGCAGGTATATCAGTGTTGCCCCTCCAATCTAAAATTATGATGACGATATTATTTTATGAAATGAATTGTTGTCTTAACTAAGTTATCTCCAATAACTATTATATAGCCTATATTGATTCATGTTCCCTTTTCAATAATTAATGAAGAATTTATTTATAACTATTTTTTCGGCAGGGCTGCTGGCCAGTATCTCCTTTGTTTCCTGTAAACAAAAGAGCAAGCCTGCAGCAGTTGTGCTAAGGCCCTCCAAACCTTACCGCAAGGCAGCCATATGCTGTGAATCCAATATCCCCAGCCGTTTTAAACTGGCGAGTGTTGATCTTGATATTGAACCGGGTGCAGCCAAAGACCATAAAAATATGGTTTGGGTAAAAGGTGGCGATTTTTTGATGGGTGGCGACAATAAGCAAGCCTCGCCGGATGAATTTCCCAAGCATAAAGTGATACTCAATGGCTTCTGGATTGATGTTTCAGAAGTTACCAATGCGCAATTCAGCACTTTTGTAAAGGCCGCTAAATATGTGACCACAGCAGAACTGAAACCGGATTGGGAAGAGTTGAAGAAACAGGTTCCCCCGGGTACCCCAAAACCAGATGCAAGTGTGTTTGTTCCTGCTTCACTGGTATTTAAACCTACCAAAGGTGCTGTAGAACTCAGCGATTACAGCCAGTGGTGGACATGGCAGAAAGGGGCCGACTGGAAACATCCGCATGGTCCGGCCAGCAATATCAAAGGCAGGGAAAACTATCCTGTAGTGCATATTTCCTGGTATGACGCAGTAGCTTATTGCAAATGGGCAGGAAAAAGACTGCCTACCGAGGCGGAATGGGAATGGGCCGCAAGAGGCGGATTGAAAAATAATATTTACCCATGGGGCAATGAACCTGTCACTACAGGGAAAACAAAAGCCAATATCTGGGAAGGTGACTTTCCATACCGGAATACACTGAAGGATCATTTTTATCATGCGGCACCCATAAAATCTTTCCAGCCGAATGGTTACGGATTGTATGATATGGCAGGTAACGTTTGGGAATGGTGCGCTGATTATTATGACAGCCGGTATTACAGTACTGTTACCACCGGTTCGGGCGTCAGAGAGCCCAGAGGGTCAAAGGTATCCTATGACCCTGATGAACCCTATGCCAAAAAGCGCGTCATCCGTGGCGGCTCTTTTTTATGTAACGAGAGCTATTGCTCCGGCTTTCGCGTAGCAAGAAGAATGAAAAGTACAGAAGACAGCGGTATGGAGCATTTAGGCTTTCGCTGTGTGGCGGACAACTAAAGTGTTGTGCAGAACGAATAAATATTTTTTTAAAGAAGGAAGGGAGGAGATTCAAAAGAAATTTACACGATAGTATTCAATCAATAAGGGGAAATACAAAGTATTCCCCCAAAATTTCAATTTATAATGAAACAGGTTTACAATTGGCGTTGGCGCCTGTCTCAAATCACGAATTAAAACCTAAGTAAAGATATGACAAATATTCAAAATGCCGGCTGGGTATCCAGGCCGGATGGTCTGTTTATTGACAAAAACAAAATCAGTGCTGAATATGATGAGAAGAAACTTACCGGAAAAGCCCTTGTGGAATGGAAGTTCCAGCGTTATATGAAAGACTACCTGGCTACCGCAAATTCACTGGACAGGAATATTGGCAGTATCCTCGATTACCTGGATAAATCAGGGCTGGCAGAGAATACAGTAGTCATTTATGCTTCTGACAATGGTTTTTATTTAGGAGAACACGGATGGTTTGACAAACGTTTTATTTATGAAGAATCCCTGCACGTGCCCTTGGTGGTGCGTTATCCAAAGGTTGTAAAACCGGGCAGCGTAGTGAAAAGCATTGTGCTGAATAATGACTGGGGGCCAACAGTACTGGACATTGCCGGTATTAAAATGCCAGCTGCCATGCAGGGAAAATCGTTTCTTCCGCTGCTGAAAGAGGAGACTGCTGTAAAAGACTGGAGAAAGGATGCGTATTACCACTATTATGAATTCCCGCAGCCGCATCATGTACATCCGCATTTCGGAATCCGTTCCGACAGGTATACACTGGTAAGATTCTACGGGGAGATCAACAGCTGGGAGTTATTTGACCTGCAGAAAGACCCGAATGAACTACATAATCTTTATGGAACTAAAGGGGAAGCAACAGTAACTGCTCACCTGAAAGCAAGGCTGAAGAAGCTGATCCTGCAGTATGAAGACACGGATGCACTGAAGATATTCGAAAAAACAATCTAGCCGGAACATAATATGTTCGGCGTTTGTTAAACAGTACACTGGCCATGCCTTCAATGGTATGACCAGTGTTTTGCTATCTCAATACTATTTATCCTATATAAGAACGCAATTGTTATACCTAATCAGGCTGTTCTAATGTGCAACTTTTGTAAACAGCATCAGTCCTGTAGACCAGTTGAATGTGGTCTGTACAAAGTCGGTTCTCCGTGTCAGCGTTTCAACAAGTTTTTCTACCCTCGGCGCATGTCCTTCAGGCCAGTTAGGCTGGGGAAGAAGGTCATCTATCAAATAATATCCGCCTGGTTTTATCAAAGACAGCGTTTGGTCAAGTACTTCAAATTTCCCCGGCATCGCGTCTGCAAAGATCAGGTCAAACTGCTCTCCGTCATAAAACGTCAGCCATTCATTGCCGTCGGCACATACAATCGAAATCCTTTGATCTCCTGCAAAGGTATTCACTGCAACCTGCTGAAATTCTGCATTGATATCTATAGATATCATTCTTGAGGTTGCATTTGCGCCTTCCGCCATCCAGGCCAGTGATAATCCTGTACCTGTACCGATGTCCAGGAAATGACCCGACGGTTTGGAAGCACACAGTGTTCTGAGCAGCGATCCTGTTTTCAGATCAGAAGGCATGTTGAATTTTAATTGCTGACTCGCCTCATTGATTTGAGTGTAAAATTTCGGAACTGTGATTTTTTCGTCGTTTAACATCGGTGCGTTTTTATTTTAAGGGAATGGGTTCAAAGTGTTCAACTATCGGAAAAGGTTCGTAATAATGATGCAAAAGTCTTTTCCATTCCTGGTAAGCTGCGGATTGCCTGAACCCAAAGGTGTGGTCTTCCAGTGTTTCCCATTCTACAAGGAGCAGGTATTTATCACTTTGTTCTAAACATTTATTTAAGCTGTGGCGGAGATAGCCCGGTATTGAACTGATATATTGACCGGCCGCTTTGAAGTCATCTTCAAATTGGACTGCTGTTCCTTCTTTAACGTATAGTAATGCCGATTCTAATATCATGTTCAATTCATTTTGCGCATAAAATAAGGATTATTTGCGAAACTTGAACGCTTGATCTGTTTAGTATTTATACTGAGGGGGTTTAGTAGCCGTAGCAGGCAGATCAGGTATAAAGTACGGGTACGAATGAAATGTATATATCTACATTTATTTAAAATTAGTACAATGAAGTTATCGGTGGTTTTTAATAAATGAAAAGCTGAAGATAGTCTCATTACCATTAAAAAGTTATACACCGATGAAAATCATGGATTCTAACCGGCGTTCGGGAGATGATTTCAGCCTGAAGCCAAAAGCCAGGAAAATTCTTGTCGTGGAAGATGATCCCGCACTTTCTGAAATACTGGAGGATTTCTTAACTGATTCCGGATACGAGACTCATGTGGTGAATGAAGTTCTGGATATCCATTCCCTGCTGGAGAAACTTCATCCTGACCTGGTGATTCTGGATTACCTTCTTCCGGTAGTGAACGGGGGTGAGCTGTGCAGCCAGATCAAGCGCAACCAGCTGACCTGCGGACTGCCGGTAATCATGTTTTCGGCCTATCAGAAGGTCCTCTTTTCCATTGGTGATTATGGCTGTGATGTTTTTATACCAAAACCTTTTGACCTGACCGATTTACTGGAGAAGATTGAAGAATATATGATTTAAGCCGGATTGCCGCTGTACAAATACGTGGGTGGCGAAAAAAAATCCATACTTATTTTTCTATCTGCCGGACTATATAATTGTCTTTGGAATTGCTTGCGATTTTCCTGAAAAAGAAAAAATTCAACACTATAGCGCAATTTGTAAAACATTCTCGTCGTTTTATTGTATTATTTATATTACCAATATTCGTTCTAATCAAATATATGAAGTTATTGCTACCAAAGAAGTACATTTTCCTGGCCATGCCATTTTTAGTATTCGCATCACAGGCACAGGAAATACCAGACACGCTTAAGCGCCGGCAGGTTCAGACGGATACGCTAAAAAAACCTGCTGCCCCTCCAAATTCCCAACCGCCTTCTGCAGCAAAAGCCCCTGTGGTCAATCCTGCAGATACTATCGGGCCTGGCCTGGTAAAGGGTATAGTGAAGGATGAAAAAGGCTCGCCGGTTCCGGGTGCCGTAGTCCAGATCCGCGGAGAAACCACGCATGTATTAACAGATCCGAACGGGCGCTTCAGTATCCGTTTACCAAAACCCACCAGTGTGATCCAGGTTGTTTTTATGGGCTACTCCACACGGATCGTCCGCCCGGGAACCCAGAAAAATATTACCATCACGCTGATCCCTGCCAGTAAAGCACTGAGCGAAGTAGTGATCACAGGATATTCCACCCAGCAGAAAAAAGACCTGACCGGTGCCGTTGCAACCATTAAACCTTCGGATATAGACAATATGCCGGTAGGAGGGGTAGACCAGGTATTGCAGGGTAAAGCTGCCGGAGTATCTGTCACGCAAGGTACGGGGGCACCCGGCGAAGGCATCGCCGTCCGCATCCGTGGTATCGGAACCATAAA
Organism: Pedobacter hartonius; assembly: GCF_900107535.1. Lineage (GTDB taxonomy): Bacteria > Bacteroidota > Bacteroidia > Sphingobacteriales > Sphingobacteriaceae > Pedobacter > Pedobacter hartonius. Next base: position 247,525 of record NZ_FNRA01000004.1, read on the forward strand.
CAATAACAATCCTTTATATGTGATAGATGGTGTGCCAACACCATCAGGGATCAACCAGATCTCTCCGGCAGATATTGAAAGCATCAATATCTTAAAGGATGCTTCATCTGCGTCGATTTACGGTGCAAGGGCCTCTAACGGGGTTGTAGTGGTGACCACCAAAAAAGGACAATCGGGCAAGGCCCGTTTTAATATCAGCCAGTATACAGGGGTACAGGTGCATGGCGACCTGATCAAGATGGCAAACACGCAGCAGTATGTTGCTGCTTTCAATACCGCTGCGGCGGCAGACGGAAGAACGCAGATACCCGCTGACCTGGCCGCCGGGCTGCCAAATGTGGACTGGCAAAAGGAGGTACTGAAGCCGGCCCTGGTGAATAACACCAACTTTTCTGTAAATGGCGGAAATGAAACGGGGAATTACCTGGTTTCGGCCAACTACTACAAACAGGACGGACTGGTCAAGAACAGCGCGTACGACCGCTTCAACCTCCGTACAGCGGTGAACAGTACACTGTCAAAAATATTTTCAACAGGACTGAACCTCAACCTTTCCTATGCAAAAACCAGGCAGGTTGGTGCATCGGGCGACGGTTTCGGGAATGGCAACCAGGGAGCAAGTGTATTGCGTTATGCGCTGTTGCGCTCACCGGCAACACCTGTGTTTAAAAGTAACGGCGATTATGTAGACCTGCCGGAAAACCCTTCCTTTTTTGGTGACGGCTTAAACCCGGTAGGGTATGCCGACAATTTTGACAGAAGTTACAACGCTTACAGCGTTTTGGGAAGTGTATTTGCGGAAGCAAATATTGCCAAAGGACTGAAACTGCGTACCACCTTTGGTGGAAACCTGGTCATTACCGACTTCAAGCAGTTCTTTAAGATCTGGGGAAGTGACCGCTCGCTGAACTCACCGGGAAGTCTGGCCCGCTCCAACGCAAACCAGTTTGACTATAACTGGACCAATACCCTTACCTATAATTTCAAATTGGATAAAAATCAAACCATAAATCTGCTTGCGGGTAGCGAAGCCATTAAAAGCCGCACAAACGGCTTATCGGCGTCAAGATCTATTTTCCCAAACCAGTCTGACAACTTTCAGTACCTGGATAATGGTATAGGCATCCAGCAGAACGGAGAGAATGAATCGCGCTGGGCGCTGTTCTCCCTCTTTGGCCGTGCAGATTACCAGTATGCAGATAAATACCTGGCGAGTTTTACCGTTCGCCGTGACGGATCTTCACGCCTGAGCCCGGACAACCGCTATGGTAATTTTTATGCAGGTTCTGTTGGCTGGCGCCTGGATCAGGAAGATTTCCTGAAAGGTTTTGAACAGCTGTCGATGCTGAAGCTCCGGGCAAGTATCGGGCAGACCGGTAACCAGGAGATCAGCAATTACGCCTATACCACCCTCAACTCTTTCGTAGGTTTCTATCCCTTTGGCGGAACGCCGGTGATCGGAAACTCACTGACATCAAGGGGAAACAGTAATATCACCTGGGAAACGAGTACACAAACCAATTTCGGACTGGACGCCGGTTTTTTTGAGGATAACCTGCAGCTGAGTGCCGATTACTTTATACGTGATAACTCTGATATCTTATTCGCCAATCCCCTGCCGCCAAGTGCCGGCGGAGGATCAAGCCCTTTTATCAATGCCGGAAAAGTAAGGAACCAGGGCTTTGAACTGCAGATCTCTTACCGTAAGACACTTTCTGACGACTGGAGCTTTGACGTTTCAGGAAACCTGGCAACCCTGAAGAACAAGGTTGTATCACTCGCTGGATCTCCAATCCAGGGAGGGCGTATCGCAAATGAATACAATGCCACGCTCACCACAGTTGGTCAGCCAATCGGTGCTTTTTACCTGATCCCGATGGAAGGCATCTTCCAGAATAAACTGGACATCTTTACGCACGCTTACCAGGGCGCAGGCATCCAGCCGGGTGATGTAAAATATAAAGATACCAACGGTGATGGAGTGATCAATGAAAACGACCGTGAGATTGCCGGGAGCCCTATTCCAAAACTCACCTATGGTTTTACCGGAAACGTAAGGTTTAAGAGTTTTGACCTCAGCATTTTCTTCCAGGGAGCCTATGGCAATAAGTTATATAACCAGATCTCTACTGAGACCGAAGGTTTTTACAGGGCCTTTAATGTGACCGAAGAGGTGGCTACAGGCAGCTGGACCGGTGAAGGAAGCACCAATCAATATCCGCGCCTTACCTGGAGCTCAGCTTCATCTACCAATAATACCAGGCCATCTACCCGCTTCCTGGAAAGCGGTTCATACCTGCGCCTGAAGAATGCGCAGATCGGTTATAGCTTTACCCCTAAATTGTTGTCTAACCTGAAAATCGCCTCAATGCGTGTTTATGTAAGCGGACAGAACCTGCTGACGTTCACAAAATATAAAGGGCTTGACCCGGAAATTTACACGAGTAGTAACGGCCAGGGGGATGGCGTAAGGGCCGTAGGTATCGATTGGGGTACTTATCCTTCAGCCAGAATTTATACACTAGGCCTTAATGTTAACTTTTAATCCATGAAGAACATATATATCATACCGCTTTCTCTTTGTCTGCTGCTTGGCACGGGATGCAAGAAATTTCTTGATCAGCCTGCCCTGGGTTATTATTCAAATGAAGATCTTTTCAGTAATGATGCCACAGCAGTTACTGCCGTTAATGCGGCTTATATTCCTCTGACCTTTACTGACGCGGCAGCAAACCCGGTTTGGGTACTGGGTGATGTGGCCTCGGATGATGTGATCATTGGCGGAAATGCCGGTGAACAGGCCGACTATACGGGTGTTGACCTGTTTAACATACTCCCTACGAATTCTGCAGTGCAATCGCTATGGTCGCGCTATTACAATGGCATCAACCGCTGTAACGTGGTTACAGACGGGTTGACGGCCGAAAATACCAAAGTATCAGAAGCCATGCGCACACAGATACTCGCGCAGGCGAAGTTCTTAAGGGCATACTATTATTTTACGCTGACCAATTTCTACGGGAACATTCCTTTGCGTCTGAAAGTAAGTGCCCTTACTGACGCCCCGGTTACCTCATCCACACAGGTACAGGTGTATACACAGATTGAAAAAGACCTGAATGAGGCCAGTGCAGGTTTGCCCGAAAAATGGACAGCTACAAGCGATATCGGCAGGGCAACGAAAGGGGCTGCGCTGGCTTTACTGGCAAAGGCTTCCCTGTTCCAGAAGAAATATACCGAAGCAGCTCAGTTTGTCACACAGGTGGAAGCACTGGGTTACCAGCTGACAGATAATTTCAGTGATAATTTCAATTCATCGGCCAAGACCAATAATGAAGTTATTTTTTCTGTATACCATACCCGCGGTGCGCAGCCATCACAGGGCAATTCATTAAATTACTGGTTTGCCCCACGCTCATTAAACGGGGCAGGGGTGTTTTATCCTACACAAAGCCTGGTAGATAATTTTGAAAGTAATGACCCGCGTTTGGACCTTACCATTGCCCGTACAGGAAAACCTTATTTCGACAGCACATTCGATGTATCATGGTCTACCACCGGGTACCTGTCTAAAAAACATGTGCAGCCGCTAAGTGAAGTGCCATCCACCACGAAAAATGACGGAAATCTCAATTATGAAGCCATCCGTTTTGCAGATGTTTTGCTGGTAAAAGCCGAGGCACTGAATGAATCAGGACAGTCTGCCGCAGCGTTGGTGCCGCTTAACCGCGTTCGCGAACGCGCCCGTAAGAACTTCAGCGGTACAGCACCGGCAGATTTGCTGCCAGCCATTACCAATACTGACCAGACACAACTCAGAGATATCATCCGCCGTGAGCGCCGCTCTGAGATGGCGCTTGAATTTCAGCGGTTCTTTGACGTGATCCGCTATGGGCAGGCTTATGCCGATGCCGTGATCAGGCCCGGCTCGCCTAATTTTAATTATGCACAGCACAAGTTTTTCCCCATTCCGCAAACAGAACTGAATGCAAATGGGAATTTATAATCAGCAATTTAAATGCAATCTGATCATGACTCTTAAGAAATATATCGTACCCGGCCGTCTGTTATTTGCTTTACTGCTTGCGGCAGCCATTATCTCTTCCTGTAAGGATGATGATGTCAAACCGGACTATAACGCAAATAAAACAAGCCTGAAGCAACTGACAGACTCTGTGAGCCTGGTGTATACGCAAAGCCCGGAAGGGCATGACCTGGGGCAATACCCCAAACAGGCAAGAAGCACGCTGAAAGAAGCTGTTGACCTCGCTACCACCGTTACCACCGGCGAACATACGCAGGAACAGGTGAATAATGCATTTGCAAACCTGCGCAGGGCGATAGTAGATTTTAACGGCAGGAAGATCGAAGAAGTAGCAGCAGAAAACCTGATTGCCAAATGGCTGTTCAACGGGAATACACTGGATGCTACGGCTAACCACCATGACGGACAGCTGATGTCTGGCATTATTGGTACGGCTGCCAGCCATTCTGATGGCGGTGTACTGCCGATATTAACTACAGACCGTTTCGGACAAACGGGCAACGCCTATGAATTTGCAAACGGAGCGTATGTAGAAGTTCCGTACGCAACCTCCCTTAACCCGGAAATACTGAGTATCAGTCTGTGGATCAATCCCAAAGAGGCTTTTAGTAACAATTATATCTTATCACTGAACAAATGGAACGGTTTTAAGTTCCAGTTGCAGACGGATAACTTCCTGTTCATGACCTTAAAAACAGGATCTGCTACCTATGACAGGGATAGTAACCCTGGTAAAATGGTAACGGGCGAATGGCACCATGCAGTAGTTACAGCAGGAAACGGTGCGATCACTTTTTATGTAGACGGCGTTCAGGTAAAAACGGAAAGTGCTTCGGGTACCGCTTTTAAACTCGCTACGCCGGTTAATCTTGCTATCGGACAGTTATTGCCTAAAGCTGTGTTTAACTATACCGATACGACCAGTCCGTTTTACTTCTCCAGCGCCTCTTTTTTCAAAGGTTCCCTGGATGATATCAGGTATTATAATAAGGCACTTTCTTCGGATGAGGTCATGAAAATTTATAACAATGAAAAACCGGATTAAACGTTTTCCATTGCTTGCTGAAGTGCAGACTGAGTTTGATCACCGTCGTTTCCATCAAAACCACTATATTGGGCGGCATGACCAGGAAACCGAAGTTACAAAAAATCATTGCCCCAGTGGACAGGTTCATTCAGCTGGAATACAGCAGCGGAGTGATATTGCTGATCAGTGTGTTGATTGCTATTCTATGGTCAAATTCTGCCTTTCATGAGTCTTATCACCGGTTATGGGAGATTAATTTCACAGCTGGTTTTGGCCAGTATGCATTGAAGCAACCCTTTCATATCTGGATCAATGACGGCCTGATGGCTATTTTCTTTTTTGTGATTGGCCTGGAGCTGAAAAGGGAATTTATGGATGGTGAGCTGTCTTCCCTGAGCAAGGCGCTGCTGCCAATGATGGCTGCCATCGGCGGAATGCTTGTCCCTGCACTCATCTATTCACTGATCAATATGGGCACCGCAGGCAGTCAGGGATGGGGCATTCCTATGGCTACGGATATCGCCTTTGCGCTGGCTTTGTTATCCATGGCGGGGAAACACATTCCGCCTGCTGTAAAAATATTCTTGTCTGCACTGGCCGTAGCAGATGACCTTGGTGCTATACTGGTGATTGCTTTTTTTTATAGCTCAGGTGTGGATCTTGTTGCTCTGGGCGTAGCCGGGTTATTTGTGCTGGTGTTAATTGCGGGAAACAGGCTTGGGGTAAAGTCTGTTCTGTTTTATCTGTTGGGCGGACTTGCGGTTTGGCTCGGCTTCTTGCTATCGGGAGTACATGCCACCCTGGCCGGAGTAATCGTAGCATTCACCATACCTTCGGATACGCTGCTGCCAAAGCTGGAACAGGGATTACACCCATGGGTAGCTTTCTTAATTATGCCTCTTTTTGCACTGGCCAACTCGGGCATCAGCATTGGGACTGACTTTCTGCATGCAATTATCAACCCGGTATCTATCGGAGTGACCGCAGGGCTTGTGGTTGGGAAATGCGCCGGGATTTTTCTGTTTACATGGGCGATGGTAAAACTCGGGTTAAGCTCGCTTCCGCATGAGGCTACCTGGAAACATATGTTAGGTATAGCTTTACTTGGCGGGATCGGGTTTACCATGTCCTTGTTTATCAGCGGGCTTGCCTTTAAAGATCCCCTGTTGGTTGAACAGGCCAAGTACGGCATCCTGATTGCTTCAGTAATCGCGGGTGTACTCGGGAGTATGGTATTAAGAAAGTAATTGCTATTTCTTCACACGGAGTGACAGGTAATAATGCCACAATATCATTGTGGCTACCGTACGGTAAGGCTGCCATTTTGAGGCAATACCCAGCAGTTCTTCCCGGGACGTATCCTTCGGCAGCTTTTTCAACTGCTTCAATGCGTTCACCGCAGCCAAGTCTCCAACCGGAAAAATATCTGGTCTTTGCAATACGAACATCAGATAGACATCAATTGTCCAGTTGCCAATGCCCTTTAACCGGTTCAGCATGGCGCGCAGTTCAGCATCAGGCAGTTCTTCTGCCGAGGCCAGGTTAAGCTGTCCCTTTACTATTGCCTCAGCAAGGGACCTCACATATGCTGTTTTCTGGCGGCTGAAATAACAAGACCTCAGCTCTTCGTCGGTCAGTAATAACACTCGCTCCGGGCTGATCTCCGTCGTTTTTTCACGCAGCTTATTTAAGGCCGCAAGTGCTGAAGCGAGGGATACCTGCTGTTCCAGGATAATGTGGACCAGCGTTTCAAAAGTGTTTGCCCGCGTCCACATTGGTGGATAGCCATAAGTCTGGATAATGAACATCAGGTCAGCATCACCCGAGGCCAGTACATCACAGATCAAATGGAAGTTTTCCGAAGAAAACGTTCCAGGCAGCGCATCAATGGAAGGATGATGAGGTAACATCGTATTCAAAACAAATTTGATTAAGATTAGAATTTAATCAGCAGTTTTTCAGCAGTCAGTTTGCCGTTCCTGTAATATTCGAAGAACCAGTTTTCATCTCTTTTAAAAACTATTCCGTTAGAGGATCCGTTATCTGCGATAAAATAATCATCCGCTGAGGTCTTATAAAGCGTTAGAATTTTTTTAGGCGTTGTATCTATCAGCTGATATCCATTGGCTGTTGGTTGTGCATATAATGTTCCGGCAGTTTGAGCAGCTTCTGTTGCAATTACTTTTGCCGCCGGCTGAGTTGCCGCTACCGTTTGTCCTGTTGCTACCGCCTGGCTTGCGGCTGCAGGCTGGCTCAGTACAGTTTGACTTGCCGTTGCAGGAGCATTTGCTGTCTGTTGTGCTGTTGCATTTGCCGGAGCAGCATAGGCGTAAGGAAGCTCATTCAGGGAAACGAATGCATCTTTCAAAGCAAGGTTGTAGGAAAGTTCAAATTCTTTCTCCCTGCTTTTTCCCTGTTTACCCGTGAAGATCACATTGCCTCTGCAATCTTTCAATACAATCGTAAGATTGGTACTGAACATGCTGTTTTTCTCCAAAATGTCGAAATTGAGCGCATTGCATTTGTTGTTGAAGATTTCAGCAGGCAGTTCTGCATTATCAAAATATACGGTGAAACCTTTATCTTCCAGCAGGCCTTTTGCGCGGCTGTTCAGGTTGTATTGGTCTGCTTGTTTAAGAAAGCCGAATTTTTCGGGTACGATCACATATTTGTAGTTATTGATCGTGTTCTGTGCATAACCCGAGAAGGAAAGGAGTACAAGGAATAGGAAAATGTATTTTTTCATCTGTTATTCTTTAAGCTACAAATATAGTTTTTATAGTTTCAAAGATTTCCTCTATGGGTTCAAAAAATAGCTGAAAGATGAGATGCAGCAGTAACTTCGGCTCTTCTTAAACTATTGGGCATTTCAGGGGTTATTACAGGTAGACCATCATCATGCTTATCTCTATGACATACCTGGGACCAGCAATTAGACTACATTGGTTGTTAATGGAAAAGATTTGAGTTATATTAAACGAAAATTGCAGGCAAGTTTGGAAGGCATCTTCCTTATGCAGCAACTGAGCTAAAATATCATTATGAACAAGGTACCCTTCTCTCAAATAACCGGGAAACTGGTAATTTTCTTACTCTTTATCTGTTGTCAAATCAGTATTGCCAGCGGACAGCAAACTCAAAAGATGATTACCAATCCCGTTTTGCCGGGCTATTATGCCGATCCTACAATTGTTGAAGATAAGGGCACTTATTATATTTATGCCACTATAGATCCCTGGGGCAAAGAAGAACTTGCTGTTTTTGAAACTAAAGATTTTATCAAATTTGAGCAAAAGCATATTAACTGGCCTACTAAAAAGGACTGTACCAGTTCCACGTCCAAAAATTCTATGGTATGGGCGCCCTCAGTGGTTAAAGGTAAGGACAACAAATTTTATATGTATGTTGCCGTGGGCAGCGAAGTATGGGCGGGAGTGGGCAATACACCGCTGGGGCCATGGAAGAATATCAAAGCAGATCAGAGCCCGCTGATCAGGGCCGATGAATATCCTGGTGTACATAATATCGATCCTGATTGTTTTATTGACGAGGATGGACAGGCTTATTTATACTGGGGGTCTGGTTTTAACTGGGTGAACGGGCATTGCATGGCTGTAAAACTGAAAAAAGATATGTACACATTTGATGGTAAACCTGTTGAAGTGACCACCCCGCACTTTTTTGAGGGTGCGCATATGATCAGGAGGAACAATAAATATTACCTGATGTTCTCCGAAGGTAAAGCCATAGATCCAACCTATCAGGTCGGTTATGCCACAGGCACAAGTCCTCTGGGGCCATTCAAAGAGGATGATCACCGTGTGATCCTGAAGACCTCGGCAGATAGTGTAGTTTACGGGCCCGGTCACCATACCGTATTTCGCAGGAAGAACCAGGATTATATTCTGTACCACAGGATATTTCCACAGGATAAAGCCTATGTTTTAAGACAGTTATGTATCGATAGCCTGAACTTTGACCGCAATGGAAATATACTTAAGATCAGTGGAAGGAACGGCGTGGCTGTGATCAGATAAATTGTCTCAAAGTACAGTGCCCGGACAGTATCCTGATTTTGGGGCATTGTACTTTGAGACAATCTCTTTATCCTGTTCCGGCAGGAAAGGAGGGAGCCCATTCAGCTCCCTGTCAGTTCTGCGTTATAAATTGCCGGGTCCCGGCTTTATAATACAACTCAGCAAGTGATTTCTGATAGTCGGAGATCATGCTTTCCCGTTTGATCTTCATGTCAATCAATTTTGATTCGCGGCTGTTGATAAGGAATAAGGTGCTTTCTCCCAGATCAAATTTTTGCGTTTCCCCTTTCAGCAGGGTTTGCTGATTGCTGATACTTTGCACCTGCACATTAAGCTGTGCGGAATAGGCAGAAAGATTGTTATAGGAAGCAAGAACGTTAGTTCTGATCTCACGTCCGGTTTGCTGCAGGTCATAATCAAGTTCCCTCTGTTTGATTTTTACTTCCCTCAGCTTGCCGCGTTCTGCCCGTAGAAACAGGGGGAATGCAAACTCAATTCCCAATTTATAATTACTCCAGTTGAAATCATAATAGTCAGGTACGTTCCCTCTGAAGCTTGTCCGGTTTGATATCAGGGTACCGCTGACGTTTAGCTTGGGTTTAAGCATTTCCTGCCGGTAACTCCGCTCAATGGCCAGCTGACCGCCTTTACTGCGTAACTTCAACAGTTCGGGGTGCTGTCCGGAAGCCTGCGCAACCAGTGTATCCAGTACCGACTGACTGGGCCTGGTTATATTTTCGTCTATCTGCGGGGGAGCGGCATTTGCGGGTAGCTCCAGGGGATTGCCCTGGCCGCTCCACAGGTGGTTGGACAATACCAGCCTGGCGTTTTGAAGCTCTATCTTTGTTTTTTCTTTCTGAATGATGCGTTCCTGTACGGTAATGTAAGCCTCAACTGAGTCGATAGCAGGCTTATCTCCGATGGTAGTCTGCCTGCTCAGGGCTTTAAACCTGCGCTCGGCAAGTTCAACACCTTCGGTCAGCAGCGCGAACTGCCGGTAGGCATAATACCAGTTCCAGTAGTCTTTAACAACCGCATACCAGACGCTGTTGATTTGTTTTAGCTGTTCAGCCTCTGCGTACTGAACCATTATTTTCGACTGCCTTAAGGTGCTGCGGCGGGCATCAATGATCAATCCCTGTCCCAGGGGTATGCTCAGTCCTACACCCGACAGGCCCTCATGGGCTGTGCGCGTCTGCGGATTGGTATAAGTGCCCACGCTGCGGTCGTATCCTACCTTCAGGTCGGCCCCGGCAAGCCACAGAGGCACTTTAAGTTCGCTGTTCCAGTTGTTGTAGTACTCTGTATCGCCAAACAGCTTCCTGCCAAACCCGGCCTTCAGGGCGGGATCAAAATACCCGAGTGACTGCAGCACATTGGCCCGGGCAGACTCGCTCAGCAAAGCCGCCTGTTTTACTATGGGATGGTACCTGAAAACCAGCAGCTGCAGATCTTCGAGTGCAAATACCCTGGCGGTATCGGTTACAGGTGTGGTTTGAGCAATACTTTTAATTGTGGTAAGCAGCAATACTATTATTATGGCTGCGGCAGGAAACCTCCTGAAATATTTCTTCATCTGATGACCTCCATAATTAACTCTTTTTCTCTTTATTATTTGCAGATGGCTCTTTCTCCAGACTTGGCGGGAAGCCGTTGAGCTGACGCCAGATCTCATACCATAGCGGTACCGATCTCAGGATAATGCGGCCATACACGCCGGATCCCTGTCGCAGTTGTGGCGGCCAGGGCTCGTCTTTTGTTGGAACCGGGCTTGTCTGACTGATGAGGAGGCGGTACTTGCCTCCGGTACTGCTCACACGGTCTATTGCCGATACCTTTCCCGCAAAAGTACCAACCGCAACTGATGGCCATCCGGCAAACTGTACCGAAGGCCAGCCTTCAAATTGCAGGCGCACATCGCTGGTATCCAATATCAGGGGTACATCCATCGCGCTCACATATAGCTCAGCAGCCACCAATGGTGATTTGGGTTGCAGGGTAGCTACCGATTCACCTTCTTTGATGTTTTCACCGATACCCGCTTTTAGTGTTTTCACCACAAATCCGCTCTGCGGTGCCCTTACAATGTACAGGCCACGCCTGATGGAGATGTTGGAAATATCGTTCCTCAGCTTGGCAATATCGCCCTGTGCACTCGCCCTGCTTGAAATTGCGGAGCTCATGTCAGACTGTGCCTTGGCGAGCGACTCCTGGTATTTGGCCCTGATGTTGTCCAGTTCTATGCTTGAATTCAGCAGATTCTGACTGGAATTGCTTAGTTTATTCTGCTGACCTATCACTTTTGCATTATCTTCCTGCAGTTTAAGCCTGCGTGTTTCAATATCGGTGAGTGAAAAAAGACCGTTTTTATAACCGGATTCATAACGTTCCAGGCGCACCCTGGTAGTTTCGTAAAACTTCTGTACTGCCAGCAGGTCCGCACTGTCAATTCTGACATAGTTTTGTGCCTGTCTGACCTTGTTCTCCGCGGCACTCAACTGAAAGCGCAAGCCATTGCTCATCGCCCTGATCTGCGAGTTGGTGGCCTCCATCTTTTGGGATGCTGCGGTTTCGCTGCCACGTTTGGCATTCAACTGCTCATTTAAACGCAGGGGGAGCTCGGGGTCAAAGTACGACTGGCTTGTTTCCGAGATCACTAAAATGGTATCCCCTTTTTTAACTTCCTGTCCTTCACGTACTGCCCAGTGTTCTATGCGGCCGCCAATTTGATTTTGTACCGTTTGCGGTCTGTCCTCAGGTCTCAGCGCCGTTACCGTACCGCGGCCGGGGATAGTTTGCCTCCAGGGAAGCAGCAGCAATATGATAAACAGGAACAGCACGATCAGCATAATGCGTCCTAATGTTTTCGGGCCTTTCGCCTGCAGGATTTTACTGTTAGACTGAACGGATAGTTCTTCCCAGTTGTTAATCTGGGCTAAATTTTTACTCATCTTACCCATGGGTTGTACCTCCTTCTTCCAGTTCAAGATCGGTTACAACGGCAAGTTTTTCGCTGGCGGTCACCATATCAAAAACGGTATTTAAATTGGTCATTAATTTTTCTATCGCGTAGCTGATCTGTACGATGATTACTTCAGCAGCCACAAACTGTCCGAATGTCATCTGGCGCTCTACAACAAAGTATGAACCCAGCAGGAGCAATGCTCCCATTAATATGGTACGCATGGCAACGGCACTGACAAAAAACCTTTTGAGCACGCCAAAGTGATCGTTACGCGCCTGAATATAATTGGCCGTAATCTCGTCAGTGCGGGTAATTACTTCGTTGCGCTTAGCGGTATCATAACGATAGGCATCCAGATCGCCGGCCACCTCTTCAAGGTAAGCCACCACTTCATATTTGTATTCCGATTCTTCATTACTGGTGTTCACACCCCTTCTGTAATACAAAACCAGCACTAACACCATCACCAGCAATACAAAAATGCCGAAGGCCATAAACACGGGATGATAGAAAGATAGCAGGATAACGCTGAAAAATATCAGTACTGCGGCGGCAACAATGTCAACGAGCAATTTGGTCAGCCCTTTTTGTATGGTAAGGATATCAAAAAAACGGTTTACCAGTTCCGCAGGGTTTTCACCCTCAAGTGCATGTTTTTTTATACGCGGCAAACGGAAGGCAAATTCCAGCGATGCTTTGGTAAATATCTTTTGTTCGATGACCTCCACCAGGGTCAGCTGCCCTATCAGCAGCAGGCCACCGATAACGATACCAATTAAAATAACGGCAATAAGTATATAGGTTGAACTGTACATCGCTCCATTAGACAGCAGGTTGAAAACTGCACTCGTGCCCAGTGGAAGGGTAAGCCCGATCAGGCCACTTAACATGGCATATATGTAAATATAATTGATGGTAGAGCGCTCGTAATACAATATACGTACGAGCCTTTGCCAGGGCGTTGGAGCTCCGGCAGCATGATTTTTCTTCATTCTGATCAAAATATAATATGATAAATTATTTCCTGAGCCGTGTGCAATAGTTATGCGTACGGCTTAGTAACACTATAATTTATACCAGACGGTCGGGGGGAGGGGTTGGGACAGTTTTTAGCGGATGACTGCCGATTTTCATTTTGTAGGAATAAGCATTGAGCGGCAAGTGGCTGATCCATAAAAAATGCTTGTGATCGGTACATGAAAATTCACAGGTCAGCAGCTTTTTCTCATTTTTATCCAATGCCTCTTCTTTAGTGTCTTTTCCTTCCTCTGCGTTTTTTTCAACAGCAAAAGGATCAGTAGAAGGCCTGAAATGAGAAATTGAGATGGCGCAAACTTTTAGAAGCATGATCATGAGCAATGTCATGCCAAAAATAGTTTTTAATAAATTTTGCCTAAGTAGATCCATCATCAGATGTTGCGAAGATAGGCATTAAAATTTTTTCAGGCTAATACGTTTAAACATATTAATGCAATTCTTGTGGACTGAAGTCTGTTGTGAGGATGACATACCGCTTGCAACGGTTTAATCTTCAGACCTAATTTGGTCAAAATACTGTATGTAGTTGATAATAATTGTGAAATCTGTCTGATATTTTGCCCGTATTTTGGATAGGTGAAATTTATAAGCTTATGATCATCTTGCCTGACTTCAAAAGAATTTGTTGCGTGATATTTTTGTTTATCGCTATTTCAGCCGGGCGGTTAGCTGCACAGGGCAGGAGCAGTGATTTTAAAAGGGCTGGTTTAATAAAGAATGCCATGGAGCGCAATGTTTTACATGCCCCTAATGTTTTCAAATGGCTGGTAAACGGGAAGAAGTTTTGGTATCTGCAACGCACTCAGAAGGGCAATGAATTTACCCTGGTTGATGTTGCAACCGGGAAACGCGGTGCTGCCTTTGACCAGCAAAAACTTGCCTTAAGTTTATCTAAAGAAACAGGTAAAAAAACTGACCCTTATGAGCTTCCCTTTCAGGATATAGATTTCCAGAAGAATGATCAAATCATAGCATTTACTATTGATGATACGATATGGCAGTTCGATCTTGGTTCATATCAATTGATAAATAAAAGCACCGTCAGTACTTCCGGAATATCCGAAACCAGTTCGCCGGTCATCTCCCCGGATGGTAAATGGGAGGCGTTTATCAGAAATTATAACGTATATATCAAGTCCATATCCGGAGCAGATACCATTCAGTTAAGTGCAGACGGATCAGCCGCTGAATATTATTCCCGCGACCTGAAATGGTCGCCGGATAGTAAGAAACTTGCAGATTACAAAATAAAACCGGTTAAAACGCGGCAGGTGTATCTGATTGAATCCTCACCGAAAGATCAGCTGCAGCCAAAACTTCATTCGCGCAGTTATGCTAAACCGGGAGATTCGTTACCGGTCAATACCCCCTGTTTATTTCATGTTGAAGAGAAAAAACAGGTACCTGTCACCGGCGTACCCATTGATATGGCCTATAATCTCTCCGCCATCAAATGGCAGCAGGACAGCAGGGCTTTTACCTTTGAATACAATAAACGCGGCTTCCAACTTTTTCAGGTACTCCAGGCAGATGCCGCATCAGGTCAATTGAAACCCCTGATTACCGAGACCAGTCCAACATTCATCGCAAGCCAGAAACGATACTGCTATGATGTGAGTGACGGACAGGAAATGATCTGGGCGTCTGAACGTGATGGCTGGAACCATTTATATTTATATGACAGGAAAACAGGTAAGGTTAAAAATCAGATCACCAAAGGGGACTGGGTTGTGCGAAAGGTAGTGAGTGTGAACATAAAAGACAGAACCATTGTTTTTGAAGGAAGCGGCCGTGAAGCAGGGCAGAACCCTTACCTGATTCATTATTACCGGATTAATTTTGATGGTAGTAAGTTGCAGTTGCTTACGCCTGAAAACGCTGATCATACTGCTTTCTTTTCAAATGACGGCAGCTGCTTTGTGGATACGTATTCACGTATGGATCTGCCGCCGGTTGCCGTATTACGCAATGCAGCCGATGGAACGGTGATGATGCCCTTGGAAAAAGCGGATATTACAGGTCTGCTAAGTACGGGTTGGAAAATGCCCGAAGTATTCCATGCAAAGGGGCGTGATGGTGTTACTGATATATGGGGGACGATTATCAGACCGGTTAATTTCGATCCTCAGAAAAAATACCCGGTGATTGAATACATTTATGCCGGGCCACATAACTCCTTTGTTCCCTCTAAATTTATCGGAGAGACCCAATCCGGAGATTACCGGTCAAAAACAGCATTGCACGAGTTGGCCGAACTTGGCTTTATTGTGGTGCAGATGGATGGAATGGGCACTTCAAACCGTTCAAAGGCTTTTCATGATGTGTGCTGGAAAAATCTTAAAGACGCCGGCTTTCCCGACCGCATACGCTGGATTAAGGCTGCCGCGAAACAATACCCCTATATGGACATCAGCCGCATGGGCATCTATGGTAACTCGGCTGGCGGACAAAACTCTGTAGCGGCGCTGTTATTTCATCCTGAATTCTATAAGGTGGCAGTTTCTTCGTCAGGATGCCACGATAACCGTATGGATAAAATTGGCTGGAATGAATCATGGATGGGTTACCCTGTAGGCCCGCAATATGAAGCATCATCAAATGTTACCCATGCAAAACAATTGCAGGGTAAGTTACTGTTGATACTGGGCGAAATGGATACGAATGTTCCGCCTGAATCTACCCTTCAACTGGTTGACAAACTGATTGAAGCAGATAAAGATTTTGATTTTCTGATGATTCCGGGAATGGGCCATTCACTGGGGGGAGATTATGGAGAGCATAAAAGGCGCGATTTTTTTGTTAAAAATTTAATGGGCATTACCCCTCCGGTTTGGTAGGAGGACTAATTATGACTAGCTTAGTCTACCAAGCGTATTGATGATGAAAGATCATAATTACACTACGTCTCTTTTAAAGGAAGTCCTTCAGAGTGGGTATAATGCGATCATCAGCAACAAGAAAAGCAAACAGATCTAAAAGTTTCAGCAAAGCCGCCAACATCCTCACCTGACAGGACAATTACTTTAAACATTAGTTGACCTGCAGCAAAAACTCCCGGAGAGCGGCCAGGACTTGTACCGGGTTTTCCTCTGCGACAAAATGGCCTCCGGGAACCTCCGCAACTGTACATTCTGGTATAAAGCTCCGCCTCCATACTGATACGGGATCTTCTTTTAAGGAACCTAAGAAATCTTTGCCCCAGATTACCAAAGCAGGGCAGGTGATCTTTTTTCCTTCCTGAAAATCTTTCAGATCATGGGCCAGATCCAGTCCTGCACGATAGTCTTCAGCAAAGGCAAATGTCCTTGAAACCATAACAAATTGGGGTAACGAGGAATTAAAGCACTAGAAATCAAAAAGTTCAAACTTAGGATATCATTTTTCTTTAGCGACATAAAAAATAATTTATTTTCTTTATTGTTTAATTAAATCTTAATACTTACATTTGTAGTGTTAAAATAAACTGTATATGAGTAATTGTTAAACAATATAATTTATTTATGACATCTCTAAAAATTTGAGGTGTTCTATTTAAGAACCTCGTCTGCGCAAATGTGGAAATTTAAAGCACGAGTGATAAGTAGAACGCCGGGTTGCCTATATTTGCAAAATATAGGTCCGGCGCAGCTTATTGTAGTGCTTTGAATAGTTTTACTATTCACCGATTTCCACCGGTAAGCGCGGGCTACAAGAACTGTTGCCGGACCTGTGTTTTTTCAGGCCTTTTCATTTCTTGTACAGGGTTCTATTGAAAATTTAATCAATAGTGTCCAAATGAAAAAGAAGAAAATCACAATCGCCACCAGTACAAACATTCCTGCTTACAGCTGCAAAGAAGTTTATTGTATCCACACAGCCATTCTTTCGCGTGCATCTTTTGATGCCGGGTACCCCGGCCAATCTTCATGTATTCCATTTCCGCTTAGCGCGGCTACAATCTCTCCTCAACAAAATCATTCTGATAAACCGCCTGATTGATTCCTGATTCTCCCTGATCGCCCGGGTTTATACCGGATAATCAAATCTTAATTTCCGTATACCTAATCATTTAATATTTTATATAATGAAATTAACGATGAAAACACTCGTTATGGCCACGCTTTGCTTTTTTTTGAGCGTGCATGCTCAAAGCCAAAAGTCTGTTAGCCAGATCAAATCCATCCGCCTGGGGCAAAAGATGCCTGAACTGGTACTGAACAAGATCCATAACTATAAAACCACCCGGTGTGACCTGGGCGATATGGGTTTCAAGTTCATGATCATTCCTGCTGAAACACCCACCGGCAGTACCTTCCTGCATACCGTTTGTCACAGATGACAAGATACTTAGTCAGTTTTTCCTTCATAACCAGTCCCCAAAGTACGTATGGATAGACGGAACAGGCAAGATCGTGGCCATTACAAATGCCGAAGCCGTGACCGAAGAAAACATTGATCTGGTCTTTAATCACCGGCCTGTTTCAATTTCAAATCTGGCAGCTATGCCAGCAAATGTTCAATAATCAACCCTTAACTCAACCAAAATGACAACTATTAAAGAAATCCCCGCTTTTCAATTGGCAACCATTTACCGCGTTATGCTGAAGAGAATTTCCAAAGGTTATACTGCCGAGCAGCTAACCTTTTTGATCGGTGCACCTGAGAACCATATCCAGGATATCGAAGCGCTGAAAAAACCATTTTACTCCATGGATGATCTAGAAAGGATTGCCCGGGCATTGGAGGAAAGCAATCCGCAAAGTTTATTTTCACCTATTAACAACGAAGCTATACTTAAAATAGCTGTTTCCAGGGAATATGCTGAAGGCAACTTCATCCATTCTTTTTACCTTCTGGATAAAAACAACAATGAAAAAGAGCTGTTCAGGCTGCAGGAAGAAGAGTGCCCTGAATTTGATGATCTGCTTAGAAGTGATGAGATCTTAGATACCGTAAGCGACATTGTTGATGTAATGATCCGTTCGGGTTATTTCTACGAGCCAAAGCTGCCGTATGAAATTTTCAGCACCATCAACACGCTTCAGCCTGAGCCCCTGAATTCCTGCTATATCCAGTTTGCCCTGCAGCGGTTTTGCACAGATGAAAAAGATCATGGCCGGTTGCGGATTGTAGGCTCAGCAAAAGAACCGTACCGTTATGAAGCCTGTTAGCAGCTTCAGCGCCTGTACTGACCAGGAAAAATCAGGTATCCTGTCAAGGATCAGGATGGGGGCTCAGAGCCCTTTAATTTACCAGAATAGAGTATAAACTAATAATCACACGAATATACAACACCCAATTATGAAGAGCCCCCAGAAACCAATCCGTCTCCCTAAAGACTTCAGGGAGACGGTTGTTGCCTTAAATATAGACCCTGCAGCACTATTGCAGCGTTACATAGACAGC
The DNA here is from genome assembly GCF_900107535.1 of Pedobacter hartonius. Lineage (GTDB taxonomy): Bacteria > Bacteroidota > Bacteroidia > Sphingobacteriales > Sphingobacteriaceae > Pedobacter > Pedobacter hartonius. Next base: position 266,022 of record NZ_FNRA01000004.1, read on the forward strand.
TTATGCTATTATCCAAATTTGTTACCGCAGGAAGAGGCATATCATTCAAATGAGTGGTTTAGAATTACTATCGGGATGATGGACTACCAGCTGAGCGGTAAAGTATTTATGGATCCTGACCTCAGTGAAATTAACTTAAAATATTTGAAGTTGTTAATTGCCAAGAATGCTGACCGTAGCAAAGGTAAAAAACAACACGAACAGGAATGTAAAGACCTGATTGACAAATGGGGAATGGAAGCGAGGCCGTTGCTAAATTATCCTGAAGAAATCATACTGGAAGGAGGAGGGGTAGTTCGGCTAAGTTTCAGCTATCAGCTGAGGTTTACCGGGAGCGACAGGACAATCAGGGAAGTCTTACAATTTATGATGAGAAGCCTGTCCCTGGCAAATCTGCACGCGCGTAAATATGCTGACAAGGTTTATGAAAACGACAAGCTCATGAAATTTTTCTCTGGCCTATGGCGTCATCAGGAAGGAGTTTTTCTGCCCTGTTCAACCCGTAAGAGTTCTGTTATCAGTAGCAGGTTTAGGGAATTAGTCAGATCAAAGAATTCTGTGAAAAGCTTTCAGGGGCGTCTGGTAATTTTCAGGGCTTTCGTGAAGGAATGGTATCATTATGTGAATAGGATGAACGGATAGATAAAACTTAAAATATATGAAATTAGCGTGTAGCTTTAAATAAGGCATTGCCCGGGTTTAGTTTTGGGCAATCCCGGTACACACCTACATTAATCCTACTGCAAACCTACCCCTGACCTACTCAGCGGGTAGGTTTGCAGTAGAAGTAATGTAGGAACAATAGGCGTTTAAAGGATGGTTGCGTAAAAGGCAAACCGGCCGGAATGCTGCGCCAATTGCAGACATGTGCCGCCAGCGGGTAGGTTTTGCTTTAATTTTAAATTTTTGCTGCTTGTTTTGGGTTAAACTTTAAAACCCAGGATGATGGCAATACAAAAATATGGGCCTTTTGGTCCCTTCTCCGGAAAATAGGAAATGTAATACTGGAAGAATGTAGAATGTCGGATCCGAAACCTAATGAAATTGGGGGTAGGGAGGCAAAAGGCATTCGAGTGGTCTAACAGCATGAAGGGCGATTGTAGATTGGCACATAGTCCAATCCTGCAGGGCGTCCTGACTATCGATTACTTCGCAAAACTAAAATACTTAGGGTTTGCAAACTACTACTACTACTACTATTGGAAAACCGAACACCAAACGAGGTTATTCTAGCAAACCGCCATATGCCAAACGGCACGTACGGTGTGAGAGGACAGTAGGAGAAATAGTCTCCTACTTCCTACTCAATTTTTGATAACAGTCTGGTTATTTAAAATATTTTGCGACAATTGATGACAATAAACGACACAACTATCTGATTATTAGTATTTTATATTTATTGTGTTTAAGTTTGATCTATGGGTTTTGGCTATTGGTACGCAAACCCGAATTAACAAATTAATATAAATTTAAACACTTAAAAACAATGGCAACAGTATTAAAAGGATTTCTTGACGGCTTCAGAGGCTTGTTAGGAAACGCAGTGGGCGCCAAGTGGAGGACTCTTTACGTAATCAAGGGTCGCCCCAGCAAATCATCAAAACCGCCAACGCCGGCACAGCTGGCACAACAAATGAAATTTGGCCTGGCAACAGGTTTTGTTTCAACCATGGGACGGATCATTAAAATTGGTTATCAATCTTATACCAATACAACGACCACCCCAAACAACGCTGCGGTGCAGCAAATTTTAACTGACGCAATAACGGGTATTTATCCTGCTGTCAGCATTGACTACGCTAAGGTAGCCATTAGCAAAGGCAAACTGGAAAGTGTTTATGGCGCAACCGCGGTAGCGGCTCCGGAAGGCACAGCGAAAGTAAGCTGGACAGTAAATTCATCCGAAACAGATCTGAACCAGGACACAGATTACGTTATTGCTGTTTTTTACGACACGACTATCAATAAGTATCTCCTGAATATGAAGATAGCAACGCGTAAAGATCTATCTTTTGTAGCGTCGTTTCCCTTCGTGTTCTACGGACATCCTGTTCAGGGATGGATGTTCCTGGTATCAGCCGATGGAAAACGGGTGTCAAATAGTGAATATCTGGGGCAGCTTCTAATTACAGCTTAACCAGATTTTTATACAACGGTAAGCCCGACCAGCTTACCGTTGTATTTAATCTCTCCTTCAGCATCTTTCTTAAAGCGATATTGGCAGCATTAACAGGAATGCAGGGCGTTAAAACTCATTTTACTTACTGGCATACATGATAAAATTATTTTAGTTGTCATACAAGAAACATATTTTTGTTTCGTTATAATATTAGATTATTTTTGTGTCTATTATTAAAAATATATTTCTTTTAATATTCGCATAATTGTTTTAAATATGTAATTGGTTTTGAAATAATTTGATTATTTGAGCTATAATAAGCGTGAAGTGAGGTTGGAGAGTATACCTGCAGGGGATGTTTACAGCAGATCAGAAAAAAAAATAATGAAATATAATAACATAGCAGATTTTATAAAAAACTGGAAAGTTTAAAAATTGAAACCTTAAAACTTCACATATCAATGAAAAATGTAAAATCAATTACAGTAACAACGTCGCTTATCTTCGTTTTGGCATTTGCGGCCTGCAAAAAATCAGGTACGCAGAATAGCTCTCCGGATGAACAGACTGTCGCCTTGTCAGCGGGGCGAGGTGTACCTTTAGTCCCGGCGAGTGGTGCTCTGCTTGGCCATTATTATGGTAATGGAACCATAACTGAAACTGATGCCAGAATAGGCAGGCGCCCGGCAATTCACCTTACCTATTATAGTTGGACCGACCATTGGTCAAAGAGCATACCTACTAAGCAAGATCTTGCTGAAGGGCGCATCCCTCTGATTAACTGGGAACCTTATAACGTAAAATTCAAAGACATTGTTAGTGGCAAGTATGATACACAGATTAGACTACAGGCCGACGAGGCAAAGGCAATAGGCAGGCAGTTCTTTCTTGATTTTGCAGCGGAGATGAATGGAGATGAAGCATGGGGCGACCACAATCCTGATCTGTATGTGAAAACATTTAGGCATATTCATGATATTTTTATCGCACGCGGGGCAACTAATGCTGTTTGGGTATGGTGCCCAAATAATGCAGATGAGCCTGGTACACCTGCTGTTATGCAGTACTATCCTGGCAACGCATATGTTGACTGGGTTGGTGCAGACGGCTACAATTGGGGAACATCAGACAGTGATGACGAATGGGAAACATTTTACCAGGTTTTTGAAGACATCTATTCAAAAATATCCGTTACCGGTAAGCCTATGATGATCGGGGAAATGGCTTCAGATGAAATTGGCGGAGATAAAGCAAAGTGGATTTCGCAGATCGTGCCTACGCTAAAAGAAAAATTTCCGGCCATAAAAGCGGTTGTTTGGTTTGATGTAGTTAAAGAGCGTCACTGGCAAATTAACAGCTCTCAAACAACGCTTAATGCTTACCGCGCTATGGCCAAAAATCCATATTTTAATTAAGAGACTAACAGCTTAATATTGGCTGATCATATTTTGTTTAGCCAGGTTTTCTCTGATAAGACAATTATGCAAAGAGCTGCTCGATTCAGGGCAGCTCCTTTTGTTGAGATGATAAAATCCCACGTTCTATACCACCAATGCGAGGTTTTTTAGGTGGGTCAGACGAATTCTTCTTCGGCAACGTCAGTTGCAATTGGTGCTGGATGATGGAGAAAATCTAAGTTTTGATTGACTTGGGCATTTTAAACGCGAAAGATGATGATTGTATTTGTCCGGGAAAAAGGAGATAAATACTATTTCTTGACTTCATATGAGTTCATCATACGGGCCGGAACGAACCAGCCTTTATTACATATGCCACAATTGGCCTGTTATTACTCCTTGGTGCATATACACAGTATTATTGTAAATTCACATTATATGCTCCCAGGTAATCATTCAATATCTCATTAACAGTCGCATTTCGCACTGAATATATATTTTAAGTAAAAATATCAATACATAATATTATAGTTAAATAAAATTATCAACATTTTCTGTGTCAATTGTGTAATGCTAAAACGATTAATTTTAATGCTCGTGTTAATATCTCAATTTTAACCCTCAGTTTTGCATTTTAGTACTTGTACTAAAAAAAATATTTATACGTATTACTTTGTGTAGATTTATTAAATTTGGTTAAGTAGTTCACCATTGAGCTAAACGATACTAAAGGCTTAATGAAATTATAACTTATTTATGCAATTACTATCTGTTTAGCCGGTACGCTGTGGGTTTTCACCCATATTCAAAGACTGATATATGAAAACCTATTAAACAAAAAATACTGAAATATTATGGTACACCATGAGCTATTTGACTTTGTTTTTTCATCAGCTGCATTAACGGAATTATTAAATGACCATGCCAGCTCCAGTGAATGGATAAAAAATGTAGATGAGATATTACAGGATACGAAATACACAAAAGGCCAGCTATTATTAACCAAAGGACAAACACCTGATAAAATTTTCTTTCTCCTTAGAGGCGCGGTGCGGGCGTATTATTTTGATGATGAAGATAAGCAATGTACATTCTACTTGTGGGATGAATTTTCAATTGTAACAGATATAGTAAATTACATAGAAAAAATACCTTCTGATCTGTACATTGAAGTTTGTGAAGATTCTAGTATGCTTACTATCCCAAAGTCATCACTGGATAAAATCATCAGCAGATATCCAGAATCGTTATTGTTTTTAAATAGCATTCTTTTACATTATACGCGGCACCACAGAGAGCGTGATATAGAGACCCAGACCATGACGGCAAATCAGAGGCTGAACAAATTTGTTAAGATTAAGAACAAGATAGAACAAAAGTTTAACAGAGAATCTATTGCAACCTATCTGGGGATGTCCCGTTCCTATCTCAATGATTTGAAGGGTGGGAGGCGAAGATAGATAATCCCTCAAAGTATCCGCCGCTAATCCTGTCCGACGTCTCGCTGCTTATAGCTATGGGATACCTATGTACCCGCCATAGACTTCTTTGTACAAATCAACAGCTTTTTCTGAAGCTCGCTCATCTATTGTTCCCTGAGTTCAATACGTGTTTTTGATTCTGATCAATTTTTTTCATACTTTTTTTTCTGGTATTAATATATCCAAAAAATGTGTTTTATAGGTGATTGTTTACGATCTGCTATGTATCTCAATGCGCTGGCAAAAATGTCGTCTAAGAGATGTTGTTTGAATTACTTTGAAGTAATTAGTTGGATTATGTTGTTTTGTCTGTTTTCTGAAGAAATATATTCGGAAATCCGAAGACAATCTTTCGGATTTATGTCACTCATTTCAGGAATGTTGTTCCTAAATTAGTTCTATAATTCAAGAGCATGGAAACGATAATACGGAACTATTCAATATTCCATATCACAACAAAACATAAAGAGCAGGTCTTTAATATTGTCACTATACTTTGCAGTATTTTGTTCCTATATGCCGGGACTATTAAGGTGTGGAATCATGAGAAGTTCGAGCGTTTTCAAAACGTACTGAAAATTTTTCCGTTAACCGGAAGCTTTGCAGGTACCTTATCATATGCGATACCAGGTGCTGAGTTTTTAATAGGCTTGTTGCTACTCCCAAAGGCTACAAAAAAAGCTGGCCTTCAACTGTTCAGTGCCACTTTGATCATTTTTACGCTATATATAATATACATGGTAATCAGAGGTGGCGATCTGCCATGCGTTTGTGGTGGTCTGCTCGAAATATTAAGCTGGAGGCAGCATATAGGCTTTAATATACTTCTTATCACTGCTGCAATAGTAGCATTAACTTCTAAAAACATTCGAATACGCGCAGCTAAATTTGGTGATGAAGACCGGGTATTTGGCTAAAATTGATGCAATCCGTCAAATATTAATAAAATAAAAAATTAAATAAAGTCATGAAAATAATTAACACAGAAAATACAAAAGACCGATTGGAAAGGATTATCAGAAGAGAAATGCTTCCCAGGTTCAATAAGGACGGTGTGCTATTTTCTGATGACTTTATTAAGGCTCTGGCATACAACAGCGAGTTGGTTCCGGTTCATAAAAATGAACTTATTCAAGGCCCGGGATTAGGTATGGACTTCAACCTAATATATATAAAGTATGGAATAGCTTCTTCCTTTTACTATGAGCCAACCGCTAATAAAACAATTATAACAAAGATCTGGAAAAAGCATGATATCATTTTCGACCTGGACGATTTTTTAAATGGAGAAACAAGAAGTGAGAGTCATCAAATGTTAGAGGATGGCGAGCTGCTTGCGATTAGCTATACAAGTCTTAGAATACTTTTAGAAACTTTTCCGAATACGGTTTCCTTTTTACTTGAGCTTCAGGTTGAAAGAGAAAGGCAGTATAAGTATTACCAGCATTTACTGAGGTTGAATGTTCAGGAAAAGGTCAACACTTATTTAAATGATAATCCGTCAATCTACAACCGCATTAATAAGGAATATATAGCATCACATTTGGGCATATCACGAAGCAGATTGAGTAAAGCGACTAGTTTATATAAACAAGGATTTAATGGTAGAATTGTTGAATTGAATGAAATATTATGGAAACGGCAATAAAAAAAAAGTTTAAATTCCATCTCTCAGACAAAACAAGACAGATAATCATCAACATTATAGTTACACTGTTTATTCTGCTCTTTATTTATGCAGCAACGAGCAAGGTAATAGATTATAAAAACACCGAGATTCAATTGTCAAAATCGCCAATTACTGCAAAATATGCAAATATTCTAATATGGTTAATACCATGCTCAGAGATTCTTATAGTTGCTTTACTTTCTATATCAAGAACTAAGATGTTAGGATTATATGCGTCTTTAACAATAATGGTTGTGTTCACATCTTACATATATGCTATTTTAAATTTTAGCGATTCGATACCTTGCAGTTGTGGAGGAGTTTTGAATAGTTTAAGTTGGGAACAGCATCTAACATTCAATATTGCTTTTATTTCAATTGCAATTTTGGGTATTCTGTTAGAAACTACAAATTTAGAACATAAGACAAAGGCAGTTTAGTGCCTACATAAAATATTCTATGGCCAGATGAGTCGGGGGAAGCTGAAAACCTGTACCAGAGTAAGCACATCTTTAAATTTAATATTATGAAAAAGTTATTTTATATCGCTGGATTGGCAATAATTGCTATAGGCGGTGCTGTATCAACAAATTCTTTCGCTGCTGATTGGGAAGGCCAGAGTGGTACTGTATATCATTGTAACGGTGCTGGTGCGCTGTGTAGGACAAATATTAGCGAGAATGTCCGTCCTGCAGGTTCAACTGGTGCTTTCCAATCACCATTGACCACAATACCTGCCAACCAGTTTTTTAATTAATCAAATTCTAAGAGGCTGTTTCTTTAGAAACAGCCTCTTACTTGGTGTTTTGCAGTTTGACAATTGTATCAATCAAGATTTTATTAATTGATTTTGCCATTTTCGCACGGTTATTATTAAAAACAATGAAGAGAAAATTTATAACTATTTTACTCACGACATTTGGAAGTGTCTTGTTGATATTAGCGGTACTTTGGAATGATAATTCTAGAGCGAATAATTTCAATAGAAAATTTATTCAACCTCAAATAAAATTTCTGAACGGCCTTGAACTTGAATACAATACTTTCCTCTCATGCAATACTGAGCAAGGAGTTTGGATGCAAAATAGAAGTAATCCATTTACTATTTTCAGTATTGGGGATTCTTTCAAGCAACCAAAGAAAATATCATTTTTCCCCCCAAAAGGATTTAATTTAACAAGAGTTAATTATGATTATGGGCAGGTAGATTCTTCAACATTCATAACAAATGATGTCGGAGAAATTGTTAGACTAAACAAATTTGAGTCTAACTTCTACTCAATTCCAAACCATAGATTTGATTCTCCCGCCATACTTTCAAAGAATACAGTTTTTGTAAGGTCCTTTGCAAAGGTTAATTCCGAAGATCGTCTAGAAATCACAAAGATTATAATCAATGATAGTGCTAGGATTCAAAAATCATATATTCTTCCCAAACAAATTGACGGAATCTTCTGCGCTGATGGCAGATTGAGATATGATAAGGAAAGTGCAAAATTATTTTATATGTATTACTACCGAGGTGAGATTTTATGTCTGGACACTAATCTTAAAGTTCTCTATAAAGTAAAAACTATAGATACTGTACGTATTGCGAAACTCAGTTTGACAGACAATCTTGACGTTTCTCATACTGGAACCAGAAACCATGGGAGATCATTAAGAAGAACTTCAATTATGGTTAACAAAAATTTCAGTATCAGTAATAATAGGCTTTATATAGACTCAGATTTAAAGGCTGATAATCAGTCTGCATCAGATTATTTAAATAATAGTTCGATCGATGTATATTCTATCAAAACGGGTAAGTACCTTCATAGTTTTGATATCGGGCGATATAAAGGAAGGAAGATAGGGCAATTTTTTGTAGAAAAAGATGAAATCTTTGCATTACACCAAAATATTCTTGTAAAATATTCATTCAATGAATAAATTGCAATATGCCCCTATCCGATCCACAAGTTTGTTCTCTGAGAATTTTCAAGCTTTGCTATATTCATATTTCGTTATAATAGTTTGGAAACAATACTTTATGACCATTAGTAACGCCAAAGATTGCCCACTTTAGGACAATCTAATATTCTGATTAATGTTATGTTATTTAGTTAAATCGAATATTAATTCCGAGTTAATCAATTTTAATATTGTATCCATCGACATACCAGGAACTATATTTGCCAAAATATTTCCATCTTTGTCAATCAATAAAGTAAAAGGATTGTAATTTACCCGATAATGCATAAAGAAGGGGTGCTTCATCATGCCACCATTTAACACTGCTACATTCAGATACGCATCATCCGTATAGAGGCCACTTTCTATGCCTCTTTTCCAACCTTCTTTTGTTGATCCGCTAAATACAGACAGTACGATAAAATCCTTATTGTTTTTTAATTTAGGCCATATCTCTTTGTCAAAAGCCTTATGAAAAACAGCGCACCCCCCACATCCTTCTCCCCAGGCTTCCAGCATGAATACTTTTCCTTTGAGAGATGATGTATTTAACAATTTGCCGTTCAGATCAATAAAGTCTCCATCAAACATTTTTTTACCTTTTGTAAAGTTGAGTTTCTGAAAAATAATATCTTTCCCTGACGTAGAAATCATGTATTTTGAAGCATCAATAACGAGAGAATCATATATAGCTACACTATAGTTACCAATATCATTAAACGAACTATTCATGAAAAATTCGCTTAGCGCCCTTTCCCTAATCTGCGGGTTGTTCGAAAATTTTTTCACCTCGTTATAATAATTTACAAGGCTGATTTTATTATTCGGACTACCTACTTTTAATTTTGTATTGATAAAACCATTTTCCAACTTTGTGAAAAACATTGGACTCAACAGGCATAAAGCGTCAGTATTTTTCCATTGCCAGATCATATACTTATCAAGTAAGGTACTGAATAGCTTCTTGTAATTTGAATTATAAGGTATCGGGTCATAATAGGACTGAACAAATGGCCCCCAATATTCGATTGAGGGGTCAGGTGTGTTGTAATCAATCAATTTCTTAATATTATTACTGATTTGCTTGCTTTGCCCAAAAATGAGGTTTGACCTAGCTTTGGACCGTTGGTTGATGATTTCGGCAAATTCGCTGAATTTCTTTTCCAAACTCGTCGAATCCAACTGGTCTTTGTGTTCAACAACTCTGTTATTAGCATAAAGCGGTGGAGGTGTTATTCTATAATAATCAATAACTCTATCCACTAAACTATATTTTGTTGCTCCAGTACCAGAAAACACGACAGAGTCACCACCTGTATTGATTTTTGGTTTGTAAACATTTAGATGGACGTCATCATTATTTTCTGCGTAATATAACGCGTATGGGCTGTGAATTTCTGAACTATTATGATCTGTAGTAGCGCGGAAAGTAACTGATAATGGGGCTTTAAGCTTAGGAAGCTGTAACGTAAAAACACTGTCATTTTTTTTAACCGCCCAATATTTAGTGTTTTTTTCATTCTCCCAAAATTTTCCATTTGGTATGCTATGCATCCAAACTGTATCGGGCAGCTTTTTTTTGCCGGCATAATGGAAGATAATTGTGTAGTTTGGGCTGCTACTTCTTTTTTTCTGTGCATGGCCGATTCCTAACTGGAAAAATACCAGTAGGAGAGTATATTTTATGGTTAATTTCATAACTTATTTCTTTGTAGGATTTGTAGTACTGTATGCACGTCATCTCTTTTTCACAGAAACGACGTGCATGTAGTCTGAGGAAGCTGACCTATTAGTATCCGGCGTTCTGGCTGCTGTTAGGATTTCTAGTAATTTCTGCTAATGGGATTGGATAAAGTACATCCGTTGGTTCCCATTTTGGTTTAAGTGGAGTTAGCACCTCAGTTGCTTTTCCAGTTCGTGTTAAGTCAAACCAACGATGTCCCCATTCCGTAAATAATTCTACCCTTCTCTCTTTTTGTATAGCATCCAATAAATCAGATTTATTGATTGTCGGGTTGATAAGAGCAAGTAGCGGAAGTCCGGCCCTGTCCCTGATTTTGTCTAAATCGTCAATTGCACCAGTTAGGTTATTTTGTTGTGCTCTCGCTTCCGCTCTAATTAAGTACTGTTCTCCTAAACGTAATACCATGGAGTACTCGGTTGAGGGCACGGTGGATTTAACCTTATACTTATAGGGGAAATAATAAGTCCCGGTTGAATTTGTGAAACTATTTACCCAAGAAGTTTTTCGTTTATCATTTGCTTCAAAAGCGTTAAGAACGAATGCGCTTCTTAATGATACAACAACAGGTGGATTTGTCAATATAAAAATATTACCTTCAAAACCAGAGGAATTACTTGGCGGAAATAGCTGCCAAATAGCCTCCTGACTGTTTTTTAAGAAAACGTTATTTAATGGAACTAAGCTGTACGTAGTTGTCTTAGCGATTATCAATGAAGCGCATTTTTCTGCGTTAACGTAGTCTTTATTGTACAAGTACACTCTGGCTAAAAGCGCTTGAACCGCAGCTAAATTAGGCCTCACCCGCTCAGTAGTTACATATTGGTCAGTCAGTAAACCTTCTGCCAGGTGAAGATCATTAATCATTTGTTGATAGATTTGATCAATCGATGCTCTGGGATTTGCTCTATTTTGTCTGTAATCTGAATTTAAATTTAATGGTACCGGACCAAAAAGGTTGACCAGATTGAAGTATGTAAATGCCCTGACAAAATATGCCTCACCCTGCAATTGACTTTTAACTGAAGGAGTTAACCCATTAGATAAGTCAAGACCTTCCAACACGGAATTTGCCTTAAAAATTATAGAGTATGGGTTATCGAATAAGGTAGTAAGTGTATTGTTAGCCGGGCTTAATTCATCGTCATAAAACGCCGTCAGTCCTCCATAATTTAAAAGCTCATCTGATGAAAGACCGCCAACGAAAGTAACGCTTGAAGAACCAAATGCAAAACTATTACCATTCATGGTGCTATACATATTCAATACCGCGGAGGTTGCCAAGTCGTCTGTATTAAAAACGCTTTCTGAAGCAGCGCTTGTTTTAGGGGGGGCGATTTCTAAAAATTTTTTACAAGAACTTGCAATTAAGGCAATGCCAAAAACGATATATAATATATTTTTCGATTTCATAAAATTGGAATTAAAACGTAAGATTTATACTCATTGCAAAGGTTCTCAAAGGCGGAAGTCTTCTCAAGTCCATTGTTTCAGGGTCTAATCCTATGTAGTTAGTAATTGTAAACACATTTTGTCCAGTGATGGAAATTGAAGCATTACTGATATGGGATTTGGCTAGCCATTCATTAGGAATCGCGTAAGAAAGAGATAAATTCTTGAGTCGCGCATAAGACGCGTCAGACACATTTAATCCTCCGTAAATTATTGCATTATAAAAGGCGTCGTCGGCATCCAAACTGGTACTAAATTTTTGTGCAGAAGAATTATCACCCGCCTGACGCCATCTATCCAACGCGGCAGTTGGCTGATTACTAGCAGGGTATGAATTTGCGCTCCAATTACCCGGTACAGATTGAATACTGTTTAAGTAATTAAATCCGTTTTGCTTTGTAAATGAAATCAGGAAATCTAATGTCAAGTTCTTATAACGTAAGGAGTTTTGGAATCCGCCATAAAAATATTGACCTATAAATTTTTGCAAGTAACGATCTCCATCATCAAATAAATTCGTTCCATTATTATTTTTATCTTCAAATTCATAAAGCCCGGTTTGCCTACTTACGCCTTTTGAATTATAAATTCTAACAATTGATAAGGGTTGACCAACTACAAAATTAACTGCATCAGCAGAATTTTCTATTCCCGGATATGATAGCAGTTTATTTTTTGGGATAGTCAAATTAATACCCGATGTCCAACGCCAATTTTTATTTTTAATTAAATTAAAATTTGTTGCGAATTCCAACCCAGTATTTTGAACAGTTGCTGGGCGGTTGGCTATTATAGTTCCATTTCCAGTACTTGGAGGTAACGGATCACCTATCAGTTGGTTAGAAGAACGGTTATTGTAATAAGAAATCTCAAAGTTCACTTTGTATTTAAAAAGATTTAACTGCAAGGCAATTTCACCTTTTTTATTTGTTTCCCAGCCATAATCCGCATTTCCCAATGTGGGGCTTAATGTTGAAGTATTTTGATAAATGCCACTAGAGGTATAAAGCTGAAGATATTTATAATCACCAATCTGGTCGTTTCCAGTTACACCATAACTAGCCCTAATTTTCCCTAAACTAATGAATGGTAGTGCATTCTTGATAAATCTTTCCTCGGAAAATAAATATGCTGCACCAATAGCTCCAAAGTTTGCAAATTGCTTGTCTTTCCCGAAACGTGTCGATCCATCCCGTCTTGCAGTCAGATTGACAAATAATTTATCCGCCAAACTATAATTAATTCTACTAAACACGGCAGAATAACGATACTGGGTATATGTCGCAGCAGACGCCGTTATTGATCCGGCTGAAAGTATATTGTCCAATAATTCATCGCTAGCAAAATTAGTAGCATCTAGACCCCGGGATTGATTAATACTCTCTTGAAAGCTTAATCCAGCTAAGGCATCAAGATGACCCAGACCTATTTTTGTTTTGAAATTTAGCTGAGGTTCAGCAGTCCAGGAATTAATTGAACTATTTGAAAATGAAGATCTTCTGCTCGCTGAAGTCGGATTTCTTGCAGGTGAAATACTGGCGAAAGAATTTTTTATAAAGTCTTCGTATTTCAACAAATTATAACCGGAAGATATCTTAAAAGACAAATTATCAAGTAATCTATAACTTAAAGTCGCATTTACAATCATGTTATCAATGCCTATTTTATTGCTATTCAGGAAACTAGCCATAGGATTTGCGTAAACGGTATTATTAGCCCAGTTTAACTGACCATATTGATTGTAGGGGTCGGGTTGATTAGGCGCTAATAAAATATTTGCTGTCGGATCAAAACCAAGTTGACTATTTGTCGTATGATTATATGTACTGGTAAAGTTTAAATTTACCCTGTCCTTAAACGACCCAAAATTTATGTTAGACCGCAAACCGATTCTGCTGAAGCCAAAGTTGCCGGGCAGAACAGTTCCTTCATTATAATAATTGCCGCCAATAAGATAGTTAACCTTATCATTTCCACCACTTATATTTAATGAAGCAACGGAAGTATTCGCTGTTCCGCCTATAATTTCCTTTTGCCAATCCGTATATTTATTTTTATCCCAATTCCCATTGATGTCATAGTCTATTGTTGACGGACTCAGACCATCGTTTTTTAATGCCTCCATTCGCATTTCGATGTATTCTGATGTTTTTAATAAATTAACTTTTTTTGCAACCTGACTAAAGCCCTGAGTAAATACACCGTTAATCTTTATATCGCCTGCTTTTCCTCTTTTTGTCTTAATTAAAATAATTCCATTGGCTCCCCTTGACCCATAGATTGCAGTAGCATCAGCATCTTTGAGTATCTCAATACTTTCAATGTCATTAGGATTTATTGTGCTCAAAGGATCTATTCTTGCTATACCAAATGCGTTTGCTTGATTATTGCCACCAAGAGCTGTCGATGGATAAATTACATCGTCAATAATATATAAGGGATTATTCCCAACCTGCGTGTTTATACTACTTCTTCCTCTAATTAACACATTAAATCCACCTCCGGCAACTCCTGTAGTTTGTGTGATCTGAATACCTGGTATACGATTTTGCAAGGCTTGTAATGGATTTAATATAGGTTGCTTCTCTATGGTAGTAGAGGTAATCTTGATAATATTACCGGTACGTCCACGATCAGTTACCGTGTAATACCCCGCATTGATCTCTACTTCCTCAAGTTTACTATCAGCCGCATTCAAAACAATGTTTCCAAGATTTTTTTGAACTGGAATTTCTAATGCTACATAGCCCACATAAGAAATAGTTAAGATGTTCTTCTCGTCAACGTTCGATAGACTAAAAAAACCTGTTGAACCCGATAAAACCGTTCTGTTCGTACCCTTCACAGTTATCGTTGCGCCAGATATAGGATTGCCATCTTTATCTACCAATCTACCTGACACGTCGATGTTTGAGAAAACATTTACAATTTTTTCCAGGATATTCTTTTCTACTCGCTGAAGGACAATTGCTTTACCTTTTATAGTGTAAGATATCGGAAGATCCTTAATTATTGTTTTAATAGCTTCCTCTAAAGGTGTCTCATTGAAATTTGTGTTAATTTTTAACTCGTCATTGAGGCTCTCTGTAGTATACATCACTGTATATCCGGTCTGCTTTTCAAGAATATTGAAAACCTGGTTTAACGATATAGCGTTTTGCCTCAGCGTCACTTTCTGTCCGAAAGTAGTCGCGCTGACCTGCAGGAGCGTTGCCAATAAAATGACGGTGGTTAGTCGCATAATAAGCAGGATTTTTAGGGCATAGGATCTCCATTTGCCAATAGTGGTAAAAGTTTTGTACATTTGGTTTTGGTTGTGTTTGTTGCGAAATCGGGTAAATTTTTCTTCAACGACATGATCTCAGGCCAGGAGTGTTTGCTGCACTTTTGGCCTATTTCATATCATCCGTTTTTACAAAGTCTATCTCATAACGGTGATCTCCTTTCCTGTAATTTTAAATTTCACTTCTTTTGTTAATTGCATCTGGCATAGGATATCTGAGATTTTTGCATATCTGGAAGCCCGGCCTACAAAGTGTAATTGCTGAAGTGCCGTATCCTGATAAGTTACTTTCAGGTCATACCACCGAGCAAGTTCTTTCATAATCTCACCTAATGTCTCACGCTTAAAGGCGAAAGTGCCATTGTGCCAATCTATTTCATTCTCAGCTTCCACTTGGCCAACGTTCATCGTTAACCCGTTATTTACTGACTGCTCATTTGGTTTTAAAATCAATACGTTAGAAGACGTTTCTGTCCCTTTTTGTAAACCCGAAACACGCACTGAACCTTCCAGTAAGGTAGTTTTAACAACTATATCTTCAGGATAACTGCTGACATTGAAATGGGTTCCTAATACCTGCACGGTCTGTTTCGGCGAGGTTACGATAAAAGGATGTGCTTTGTCCTTCTTTATTTCAAAGTAGGCTTCGCCGCTCAGTGCAACATTTCGAGTGACATCAAAAGTTGTTGGAAAAGATAAGGTTGAGGCGGCGTTAAGCCATACTTTGGAGCCATCCGGCAAACAGACCATATATTGCCCTCCCTTTGGAGTTTCAATAGTATTCAAAGATTTTTTACTATTTCCGACAGTGGGGGAGGAGCCCGTCACCTGGAACATCAGTTCTCCATTTTTGGTCTTGCTAACCCGCATACCCGGCAAGGTTGCCAGCTCGCCGTTTTCAGCATCAGTCAGCTTTATCCTTTTACCATTTTCCAAAGTCAGGACAGCTTGATTTTTTCCCGGATCAACATCATTTTCAAATACACCATCATTCCTTCCCGCAAACATGAGATAGACGCCGATTCCGGCACTGAAACAAATAAGAGCCGCTACTGCAAATCTTTTATATTCCTGGTATAAACGTATAACGATAGTCTCTTTCCTTTTCCTGGATGACCTGATCTGCTCCAGGCTGGCTAATTCCTCAACAATCAGGTTCTGTGCAAAAGGTGTCCCCGCATTTTCCTTCGCGATGGTCCTGTACCAGTCCTCTACCTTATTAACCTCTTCCGGAGTACAAGTTCCATCTTCATACTTTTGCAGCAGGTCTTTGGATATATCTTTTTTCATTATTAACAATTAGGTATATAATGAGAATACAATCGTAAAGGGGCTATAGAGTACAAAGAGTTAAAATAAATTTAACATATTTTTAACGTTTAGGATATACGTCTGTAGACAAATAAGTTACGGTATTAACTAATTCAAATTGAATACTTCAAAAAGAGCGTGGAGATGTAAACTGCTAACAAACGAGCAGTTGCTTGCGGTAATTATTTATATATTCCTGCCAGGGTGCAGGCAAGTAGTGCCGTATAGGTATTTATATCCTTATTGTTCCTCAATGTGCTTAATGCCCTTCTTATTTGAGTCCGCACTGTGAGTTCAGATATATTCATCAGATCCGCGATCTCTTTGTGGGATAGATTTTGTTTGCGGCTTAGATTAAAAATTTCCTGCATGCGTGGAGGCATGTTTTGTATTTCAGCATCAATGATTCTGATCAGCTCTTGCAATTGAAAATCAGAATCAGCATGTGTTACGGAGACGTGGTCAGCCAGTGATTCCAGATAATTGCTTTTGGTCTTTTCATGCTTTATGGCATTTATAACTCTCGATCTTACTGCTTTATATAGATAGAATTTCAGTTCTTTTACCTGCCATTTTTCAGGCGATCCTGCCAGCCCTGAAAATAATTCCTGCACAATATCCTTCGCCATATCTTCATCTTTCAGGATGTTATTTGCATGAAGGACAAGTGGCGTCCAGTACTTTTTGAAAATTATGGTAAATGCTTCCCATTCCCCGGCCCTAAATAGGTCAAAGAGTGCTTCGTCGGTCAGGGAATCATATTTGTTCATCTTTGATATCAGGCAAATAAATACAAACGTTATTGCTATAATTACAGATTAGAATATTCCTGTAGGTTTTATGAATACATGATTCACTTACACCAACGGGCATTTGGCTTACACCAAATATATTATAACCTACACCAAATATATGTTTATTATATATTCAAATTATAAATTCAGAAATATTATTTTATAAGATATTGTTATTTCAACTTGTGAAAGTGTAGAACAGATATTTAACAGAATTTAATTTTACACTGCCCGTCTATATATAGTGTTACCAACACTATATAAGTTAGCAAAAAAACCGCAGACCATATATAGTCATGGGTTCTAAAAATACGATGGCCAGGAATTTCTATAGCCTATCAGAGCTCCTCCATCATGACGGATAATTGAAAATTCAGAATAACCTAGCTGCTCCATAATATGAATAATAAACCTGTTGCTGATAAATTGCTAACAATTTTGCGTTCAAATTTTTTCTGTAACAGATTTCGGCAGCATCAGCAGGAATGGTAAAGCTTTTTTATAATTCAGATCAGGATATTCCAAACCTAATGCTCTTATATTGCTATAGTAAGTTTCATGCTGCGTATAATAATATTTTTCAGATTGCACAAACCATGCTTTATTTCCCAGCTTCTGGGCTAGAAACCATTTCTCTAACAGCCGCGCACAACGTCCATTACCATCATTCCAGGGGTGTATTTTTACAAATACAAGGTGGAGCATACTGGCAAAAAAGAAGATCTCTGAGATAGTAAGCTTAATATCCAGTAATATTTGCAAATCGGCGTACAGTTTTTCCATTTCAGATGGCACTTCAAAGGGAGTAGCTGCTACATATTCAATACGCCCGTCTTTAGTCGTAACGAACATATTCTGATTTCTGAATTTACCAAGCCAATTGGTAGATACAATATGTTTTGCCAAGATGGTATGCGTTTTTGCAAAGGTTTCTTTCTCTGGCTTGTTTTCTGAAGCAAATTGATAAGCCAGATAAAGGTCATCTATCTTACGTGTATAGTCTGGCTGAAATTCAATATTAAAACGTTTATGCTTAATGTAGGAATCTAATTCTATAGGTTCACCTTCAATTTTACTGGAATAGACAGAAGCCACTGAAGTATAAAAGCTGAATTCGGCTGTAGAAAGTTCAGCGTCTTCCAATCTTTCAAACGCTGTAGATAAAAGATTATCAGAAATAGTTGCCTTGTATTGCTCAAGCAGATCTGTGGGTATAATATGTAAGCCCTTTATTGTCAACATACTCCTGGAATTAGGTATAAACAAAAAAAGCTTTAAATCGAAATTTAAAGCTTTTTTGTATTTCAGCGGAGGAAGAGGGATTCGAACCCTCGGTACCGTTGCCAGTACGACAGTTTAGCAAACTGTTCCTTTCGGCCACTCAGGCATCCCTCCGTTTAAAATGTTACCCGTTTTTCGGGATTGCAAATATAGTAATTCAAACATATCTGCAAAAATTATTTTACACGTTTTGCAGGTAATCTATACGCACATGATAGATGCTCATAAGCATTGTCTTGAATATCAGCTTTATAGTTTCAAGATCTTTTAACGTTAAATCGCAATTATCTAGCTGATTTTGTTCCAATTTGTAGTTTATGATGCGTTCTACGAGGTCATTTATGTTTTGAGCGTCCGGATTTTTGATACTTCTTGATGCTGCTTCCACCGAATCGGCCAGCATCAGGACCCCTGTTTCTTTCGAAAACGGGATAGGACCGGGGTATCTGAAGATGTTTTCATCCACGAATTTCTCTGGTGAATTTTTAAGGAATGATTGGTAGAAAAAGTCTACCCGTGTATTTCCATGGTGTGTTCTGATAAAGTCGATCACGCTTTCCGGCAATTGGTGCCTTCTCGTGATCTCGATGCCCTTGTGCACATGTTTGATGATGATCTGTGCACTTTGTTCATAAGGAAGCTTGTCATGCGGGCTGAGCGAGGTATTTTGGTTCTCAATGAAGTACTGCGGGTTTTCAATCTTACCGATATCATGGTACAGGGCGCCTGCCCGGACAAGCAATGAATTTCCTCCGATCTTGAAGATTGCCGCTTCCGCCAGGTTTGCTACCTGCAGCGAATGCTGGAACGTTCCGGGGGCTTTGAAAGCAAGTTCTCTCAACAACTTGTTATTTGTGTTGGTTAGCTCTATCAGGGCTACGTCAGAGGTAATACCAAATACCCTTTCGAAGGCATAGATCAGCGGGTAGGCGAGCAGGGATAGCAGCACGCTGATCACAAATGGCACAAAGTTGATCCACTCAATTTCCTGGAAAGATCCTTCACGCAGCAGGGCGATCCCAAGGAAACAGATGAAATAAGCGGTGAGTATAAACATAGCTGAGAGCAGCAGCTGTTCTCTTTTGATCAGGTTTCTGATACTGTAAATGGCAACCATTCCCGCTGTAGTTTCATAGAATACAAACTCAAAGCTGTTGGGTACAAAAAAGCCTGCAATGAGGATCACCAGTAAATGGAGGTACAGGGCCAGCCGGGTGTCAAACAAGATCCTGATAATGATCGGAACGATACAAAATGGAATGTAGTAAACGCTTGGCAGGTTAAGCTTGATTGACCAGGTTAAAGCCAGGAGCATCGTAGTGATTACAAGCAACAATAGGGATAACTGCCTGTTATCGGCAAAAATATCTTTCCTGAACATGTACAGGAACACCATCTGCAGGCTCAGCACAAATGCAACCAGCAGGATCTGGCCGAGATAGACCAGCTTACTGTCGCCAATTGTTTTTGTTTGTGCCTCGTATGTTTCTTTGAAAGATTGCAGTTTCTGAAAGGCCTCGTCATCAATCACGTTGTTCTTCGCAATGATCACTTCACCTTTCTGGACCATGCCCCGGGTGGTGGAGAGGCTGTTAATGGTATTGTCCTGCACGATGGCGGTGAGCTTTTCATCGAATACGATGTTTGGCTGCAGGTGATCTTCTATCAGGTTCATGACCACCTCTTTTTCCTTTAAATTGATGGATGTGAAAGTGTTGTTGAAATAATCCAGCGCTGACTGTACGGTATACACATCCTGAGTACTGACCGTGGTCGCGATATTGTTGTCAAGCATGGATACGTCATAATATTTCCTGCCTTTCTGGTGTTTGGGATTAACAGCGATAATCCCCTTATCATAAATGCTTTTCAGCAATCTCAGCGAGGCTGCCTTATTGGGTTCTTTACTTTCATCAGAAAAGGCATTTCCCCGCCACTTTACATCAAATTCATTTAGGTAGGCCTCTTCTACATTGTTAAACAGTTCATGATCGTAGCGGTATATCGGCAGAACATTCGCGAGTGCATCTTTTTTGTCTGTATTTACCTGTGGGCCTGTTTTCAGTATAGCAAAGCTGAATGGCGAGATCAGGTCTTTATTGAGCCAAATCCTGCCCTTTTGGAATTCATATCTGAAACGCGGTTGCTTCGGTAGAAAAAAGGTGATAATAAGTACAGTGAGGGCCATCATAATATATTTAATATTAGAGGAGTACTTCCTGTACAGGATCCTGTGAGAGTTCTTTTTGATCTTAGCCAAAATGATGAAATTGATTTGTTCAAAAATACGAAATTTTATTCACCGCCTTTTCATCCTGAAATACTGTTTGTTGGATTTCAGCTAAAAGGGAAAACAAAAAGCCCGATTCAATAAATATAAAATTAAAATACAAACGGCGCATCCGTTTAATTTCCTTAATCACTTAAGTTCAGTGTTGCCCGCCGGCAAAGTAAAAGTACTCAATATCGCATAGAATAAGGACTAATTATCTAATAAGATTGATTTACTCCGGGCTGAGGCTGAGGGAGAAAGAGGCTCAGATAAGCATGAATCCTGAACCAAACAAATTTTATAAAAAATTGTTTGATTTATTTGTGAAATTAATTACCTTCGATTACTAACCAGATAATTAACCGATATGATCACAATTGTAATTGCTTCAGTTTTAGGGATAATAGGCCTTGCTCATTTGCAAAAAAATGAGCGTTAACTTATTTAAAGATGTACCTCTTTTTAAAGCCTCTGTCTTAGATAGGGGCTTTTTATTTGATCCTTATTTCGCAGAAATCATATAATCAATGTATTTTTACCGAAAATTTTAACGATGCAGCAAAGTGTCCTGATTATTGACGACGAGAAGAAGATCTGCAGCCTCCTTGCGAGAATTATTGAACTGGAAGGATTTACCGTTTTCCAGGCGAATACAGCTAAGGAAGGACTGAAAGTTCTGGCTGCCCAGGAAATTCATGTTGTGATCAGTGACGTGAAACTCCCGGACATCAATGGTATTGAACTGGTAAAGCAGATCAAAGAGATGAAGCCTTATGCAGAGGTGATCAGCCTGACCGCTTTCGGTACCATTCAGGATGGCGTAAAGGCCATGAAGAACGGCGCTTTTGATTATATTACCAAGGGCGACGATAATGATAAAATTATTCCGCTGGTTTATAAGGCTATGGACAAAGCCAAACTCCAGTTCCGCGTCTTTGAACTAGAATCCAGAATCCAGAAACAATATGATTTCAGCTCTATCCTGGGACAGTCAAAATCTATCCTGCAGGCTATAGACCTGGCCAGGCGCGTTGCACTCACGGATACAACTGTCCTGCTGCTGGGTGAAACCGGTACCGGGAAAGAGGTTTTTGCCCAGGCTATTCATTACGAAAGCCCAAGGAAGTTAAAACCATTTGTGGCATTGAACTGCAGCGGCTTTAACCCTGATCTGCTGGAAAGTGAACTTTTTGGCTATAAACAGGGCGCATTTACCGGAGCTCATAAAGATAAAAAAGGATTGCTGCAGGAGGCAAATGAAGGAACACTCTTCCTGGATGAAATAGGAGAGATGAACCTTGACCTGCAGGCCAAATTATTACGCGTACTGGAAAGCCAGACTTTTATTAAAGTAGGTGACACGCAGACCACGAAAGTAAATGTCAGGATCATCGCCGCAACGAACAGGGACCTGAAAGCGGAAGCCGAAGAGGGAAGGTTCAGGCTGGATCTATTTTACAGGCTTTCGGTATTTTCCATCGAGCTTCCATCGCTGAAAGAACGAAAAGCAGATATCCCGATAATTGCTAAACACTACCTGAAACAGTTTGCTGCCAAGGTGAATAAACCTGATTTTACCATGGATGAACAGTTTGCTGAGCATCTGCAAAATCATGGCTGGAAAGGAAATATCAGGGAACTGAAAAATGTGATTGAGCGGGTGGTGATCCTTGCAGACGGACTAGTGCTGAATGCGTCTCTGCTTCCCTATGAATTCGAGCAGGGAAATGTAGGAGGAGATGCAATGAAGATGGAAACGGTAGAAAAGATGCATATTATCAAAGTTCTGAAGTACTCCCAAAACAATAAAACAGAGGCATCCAGGTTGCTTGGAATAGGCCTTACCACACTTTACCGCAAGCTGGAAGAGTATCAGATCAGCTAAACATAATTAGATTCATTCTATACTGTATTTTCTGCGTTACTACAGGGGCTTTCGTGAAACAAAACCCCGAAATTGGTAGTTGATAACATCAAACTATAATTCAGGCTAATGATAGAAAATAAGACCCGGGAAAAGGAAGATGAAGGAATGGCCAGCAATTCGCGCCGCGATTTCCTAAAGAAATCTTCTGTGATCACTGCCATTGCTCTTACCCCGGTGGCTGCTGTAAAAGCATCTGATCTCAAATTAGACGAAAGACTGTCCGAAGCCATTGAACAGATGTCGCTGAGCATCGAAATCAACGGGCAGCAATATAACCTCAAAGTTGAACCGCGATTGACCTTACTGGATTTGCTCAGGGAAAGGCTGAAGCTGACGGGTACCAAAAAAGGATGTGACCAGGGACAGTGCGGTGCCTGTACAGTGCACGTAGACGGGGTGAGAACAAACTCGTGTTTGTCACTTGCCGTTATGAATGATGGCGCCAAAGTTACTACGATTGAAGGTCTGGCGAACGGACATGAACTGCACCCCATGCAGGAAGCCTTCATCAAACATGATGGTTTTCAATGCGGATACTGTACTCCAGGCCAGATCATGTCGGCCGTGGCCTGTATCCATGAAGGACATGCCAATTCAGAAACCGAGATCAGGGAGTTTATGAGCGGAAATATATGCCGCTGCGGAGCATATGCAAATATTGTGAATGCCATCAGGGAAGTTAAAGCAGGAGGTAAGGTATGAACAATTTCCAATACAAAAGGGTAAGCAGCCCTATCGCGGCTATTACCGAATTGGCTAAAGATCCAGCCGCCAAATTGGTTGCAGGTGGAACAAATCTGATAGATCTGATGAAGTATGGTGTGATGTCCCCGGATAAACTGGTAGACGTAAACCATCTGAATTTTAATGAAATAGTGAAACAGGATGGGTCGCTACATATTGGTGCTACGGTAAGAAACGCTGTGGCTTCGGCCAATGCAGATGTACTGAAATACCAGCCTTTGTTATCGCAGGCTATGCTTTCAGGTGCTTCGCCCCAGTTAAGAAACAAAGCCACGATGGGCGGCAATCTGCTGCAGCGTACCAGATGTGGTTATTTTTATGATATTTCTGCTCCATGTAATAAACGGCAGCCCGGATCAGGCTGTGGCGCCATGGGGGGATACAACAGGATGCACGCCATATTTGGTGCAAGCAGTTCCTGTATTGCCGTAAATCCCAGTGATATGAATGTTGCACTGACGGCTCTGGACGCGGTGATCCTGGTTACAGGGCCAAAAGGCGACAGAAAGATCCCCATAAGTGATTTCCACCGCTTGCCGGGTACCCATCCGGAACTGGATACAACACTTGACAGGAAAGAGATCATCACAGGGATCGTCATTCCTGATAATGCTTTCGCTGCAAATACGACTTATATAAAGGTGCGCGACCGTGCTTCCTATGCTTTTGCGCTGATCTCGGTGGCTGTAGCGATGGAACTGGAGGGGACCACCATTAAAGATATCAGGCTGGCAATGGGCGGAGTGGCACATAAGCCATGGCGTCTAAAAGAAGCGGAACAAATGCTGAAAGGCAAACAGGCCTCAGTAGAAAATTTTAAAATGGCCGCTGAACTGGCAATGAAAGGTGCTAGAGCATATGAGCACAATGCTTTTAAGTTAAAGTTAGCGCCCAACACAATGATTCAGGCATTAAAAACAGCTTCAGGCATAAAAGCATAGATTATGAGCAAGAAACATTTAGAAAACGCGGATATGGAATTGGCAATGTCACGCGTGGATGGAAGGGTAAAAGTAACTGGCGCGGCTAAGTATACCGCCGAAGTACAACTTCCGGAACTTACATATGGAGTGCTGGTTGAAAGTACCGTTGGCCAGGGAGTAATTACCTCGATAGACACGAAAAAAGCAGAATGGGCTCCCGGCGTAATTGCCGTGATCTCACATTTAAACACACCTGGTGTTCCCGAATATAAATTGCAGAACCAGGATGTCATTCAAAAACAATTGCGCGTTTTTAACGACGCCAATGTATATTTCAATGGTCAGCCTATCGCCGTTGTTGTTGCGGATACGCTGGAAAGGGCACAGTATGGGGCTTCACTGGTAAAGGTTACCTATTCCAAAGAAAAGTCATTCAGTAATCTGAAGGATAATATTGCCAGGGCCATAGTTCCAAAAAAAGCTAAAGCTGATCCGAAAGGAATGACCTCTGATTTTATCCGCGGCAGGGCAGAGGCTTATAAGGACGCCGAGTTCCAGGTAAATGAAGAATATATTCAGCCATCTGAGGCCCATCACCCGATGGAGCTGCACTCTATTATTGCAACCTGGGATGCTGAAGATAAACTTACATTGGTAGATAAAACACAGGGCTCACAACAAACTGCGGCAAGCATTGCAAAGTCCTTCCAGCTTCCTGCGGAGAATGTGAAGGTGCTCTCCACCTATGTGGGTGGTGCTTTTGGTTCTGCATTGCGCGTCTGGCCTCATGAAATTGTGGCAATCCTTGCAGCAAAGAAAGTGCAGAAGCCGGTGAAGCTGGTTTTACATAGAAACCAGATGTCTTACATGGTGGGCTATCGTCCTTATACCCTACAAAAGGTGGCTATAGGAGCATCCAAAGACGGGAAGATTCTTGGCCTGTCACATGAATCTTATGGCAAAACCTCCATGTATGAGGAATTCACGGAGAATGTGCTGATCATGTCCCGCATGATGTATGACATTCCCAATGTGGATACCAAATACAGGATTGTTCCGCTGAATGTAAGTACACCCGCACCCATGCGCGGTCCGGGAGAGGCAACGGGTTCTTTTGCACTGGAATGTGCAATTGATGAGCTTTCGTATAAACTGAAAATGGATCCCATTGAACTGAGGCTGGTAAATTATGCAGCACAGGATCCTGACAAAAAAATTCCCTGGTCAAGTAACTTCCTTAAGGAATGTTATCAGCTGGGAGCCGATAAAATAGGCTGGAATAAACGTAAAGCCGAGCCTGACTCCATACAGGACGGGGAATGGAAAGTGGGTTATGGCGTGGCTACCGGTACCTTCGGTGCTTTCCGTAACGCTGCCTCGGTAAAGGCTACATTTAAACCTGACGGAACGCTGCTTCTGCAGTCGGCCATCGCAGATATCGGACCGGGAACAGCTACTTCCATGACAGCTATTGCTGCCAAAAACCTGGGTATTCAGCCTGAAAATATCGCCTTTCAGCTGGGAAATTCGACCTTTCCAAAGGCGCCTATGCAGGGTGGGTCAAATACTGTGGCTACGGTAGGCTCGGCAGTGGTGGCAACCTGTGATAACCTGAAGGTGGAGCTGGCGAAACGTGCTGCAAAACAAAAACCGGAATGGAACAATGCTATTCCTAAAAATATCAGCATTGTAGGAACGCAGTTGGTAAATTCGGATGAGCCTTCTTCAAAAGTGGAAATCGCTTCGCTCTTTAAGGAAGATAATCTTTCTGAACTCGTGATCAAAGGTGATGCGGCACCCGGAGAGGAAAGTAAAAAGTATTCTTTTTACTCTTTCTCTGTCCATTTTATCGAAGCACATGTACATGAGCTGACAGGCGTGGTACGTATTAAAAATGCCGTATCAGTGATCGATTGCGGAACGGTAGTGAGCCCTAAAACGGCGCGCAGCCAGTCAATGGGTGGGATTGTTGGAGGAATAGGCATGGCGCTGATGGAAGATGTGGTGATCGATGACCGCACAGGGCGTACCGTGACAGCCAGCTTTGGTGATTACCATGTTCCTGTGCAGGCCGATATCCCGCAAATGGAAATGATGTTCGTAAATGAAAAGGACCCTTACCTCAACCCCATGGGATCAAAAGGATTGGGCGAAATTGTGATCATCGGCGTGGCGCCCGCTGTGGCGAATGCTGTTTACAACGCGACAGGGAAACGGGTGAGGCATCTGCCGATTACGCCGGATAAACTGATATAAAACAGGCCTGCTTTCAAATTAACGCAGGCTTTTTACTCGATAGCCTGGCAGGATGCGGGGTTATAATGCGGAAAGTTAAATAACCCCCTGCTTAAGGTTCTTCAAGCTTCGCTGGAAAAAAAGCACCTCTCTTTCGATGCTGTATGCTGCTGAAACGCAGCAGAAGGCATCGAAAGAGAGGTGCTTTTTTTAGGATCATCTGTAGCGCGGTGGCTTAGAAGATCTCATAGGAAAATATTTTAAAAAATCACAATTTTTCCATTGTGAAGACGCCATTGAACTTTAAACCATGCATGTTGACGATAAGCTACCATACTCCTGCTTTGATGACAACGCTTTTTTTATTAGTTTTAGTTCTGAATATTCCATTATATGAGCAATCCCGAAGAAGAGCACAGTTATCCGATAGGCCGTTTTATCCCTGCAGAGACCTATACCCCACAATTGCTGGAGAGATGGATAGGTTCCATCAGGTCTGTTCCTTTGCTGTTTGATTACTGCATTGAGAACCTCGATGAAGCGCAGTTAAATACGCCCTACCGTCCCGGAGGATGGACGACCGTACAGGTAATCCACCATGTTGCCGATAGTCATATGAATGCCTATATCAGGCTGAAACTGGCACTTACGGAAAACCGTCCTGAGATCAAACCTTATGATGAAAAGTTATGGGCAGAACTTCCTGATGTTGCGGATGTACCTTTAAATGTCTCCATTACACTGATCCATGCTTTGCACCGCCGCTGGGTTTCAGTGCTGGTTCAGATGAAGGAGGAGGACTGGACACGTGAGTATTATCATCCGGCAGCTAATGCTTATGTGCCGCTCTGGCAGATGACAAACAATTATCACTGGCATGGCAAACACCATGCAGAACAAATCCTTTCCCTGCGTAAGAGGATGGGCTGGTAAGGCTTTAAGAATAAATTGATTGCGGGTTTATGAGGTTTGGGGATAGATCAGTAATCGTGATTGATTTTCAAATAATTGTTCCAGTTTGCTTTGGGTATAACCCAGTGTGGAAAGGTAGCTGGCTTCGGCTTTGCGGTCGAGCACTACGATCAGCAGATCTTCTGAATTTAACCTTGATTTGAGGAGTTTCCATTCCTTCCAGACTTCCGTAGGACTAAAAATGAAATTGGCGTTTGATCTTGTTGCAGACAGGAAATGCTCGATGAGCAGCTGTGTAGGCTCATCACAGTAGCAGGTTACCGTAAGGCTAAGCTCAGAACTCAGCCGGCAAACTTTTGACAGCCATACATTGATTGTTTTTTCCATCAGATACGCAGGCGGGCAAACCAGCTGGATGCTTTTATGTACGGTTATGGGCCTGTTGAGGTGCAGAATGAACAGGTTGGCGGGAGAATTTTCTATCAGTGCCGAAGATTTATCACCGAGGAATTTGTCGATCACTGTTGTTCTTCTGCGCCATCCTGTGATAATGATATTTGCTGACTTTTCTTTTGCAATACGCAGGACGCCGCTGGGCACATTATGGTCCAGTGTGGCGATGATCTCCACCTCAGTTCCGTTTCCGGAAGCATATTTTACTGAATCATTTAGCTTTTTGCGGGCAATCAGCAGGTTCGACTGTGCGTTGTCACTATCAGGAACCACAGATAGGAGGCTGATGGGCTGCAGTCCGCCCTTGTCTTTAAATAAAACGGCAAGATCAAGCAGGGAGTCCATATTGTTGAAATCCGCAATGGGTATCAGTATGTTTTCAGTATCATGTACAGCATTGGGGATTGTGATCTCTTCCTCGGAAACAATTGCACGGCTGGCCCTTTCGGTAGCAAAGGAAGCCGCTACACAGGTCACCAGGATCAGGATAATTGTGCCGTTCAGGATATTATCATCAATAATTTTCGACTGGTATCCTACCAGGATGATGGCCAGGGTAGCTGCGGCATGAGCACTGCTGAGGCCAAATATCAGCAGACGCTGGTTCTTAGTGTATTTGAAGATCCATTGGGTAAAAGTAGCCGACAGGTATTTTCCTGCAATTGCTACCAGTGTTAATGAGCCGGCAATGATCAGGGCATCCGGCCCCCTGAAAAGTACCCGCAGGTCTACCAGCATGCCAACGCTGATCAGGAAAAAGGGTATAAAGAGGGCATTTCCGACAAATTCAATCCTGTTCATCAGAATAGAGGACTGCGGGATCAGGCGGTTCAGGGCAAGGCCGGCTACGAAAGCTCCAATGATCGGCTCTATTCCGGCTAGCTGGGCCAGGAAAGCTGAAAAGAAAACAACAGACAGGACGAAGATGTAATGTGAGGTCTTTTCGCTCTCCAGTTTTGTGAAAAACCACTTCGCAATTTTTGGGATCACAATGAAAACTGTGGCAGTGAATATCGTCAGGGAGATGCCCAGCTGGATCCAGAAACTGCTGTTGAGTTGTCCGTGTACGGAACCCATGATGACGGCGAGAATGATGAGGACCGCTGTATCTGTCAGGATTGTACCTCCAACGGTGACGGCTACGGCTTCATTTTTTGAAATACCAAATTTATTAACGATAGGGTAGGCTACGAGCGTGTGTGTAGCAAACATGCTGGCGGTAAGAATAGAAGTGAGCATGGAATAGTGAAGCAGGAAATAACAGACCGGGAAACCGATCAGTATGGGGACGGCGAAGGTGAGAAACCCGAATATAAAACTCTTGTGTTTCTTTCGTTTAAAATCTGCCAGATCAAGCTCAATACCTGCGATAAACATGATGTATAACAGGCCGATGGTTGAAAAAAGTTCTATTGCGGAGTTTTTTTTGAGAATATTGAGGCCGTTAGGACCAATGAGGATACCGGCGATGATAAAACCCACGATGCCTGGAATCTTGATTTTTCCAAGTAGAATCGGTGCAATTAAAATGATAAAAAGGATCAGTGAAAAGATAAGGACCGGATTGGTAAAAGGGAGGTCGAATTGTCTGGAAATATGATCAAAAAAATTCGTCTGCATAAATGTTATAGTTGCTGTAATAACGCATATAGGCATTCAATAGTTTGAATATGAATGTCTGGAAGTTTGTTTGTGAGGCTTTTATACTCACGCTCTCAGGGGCAAAATAGGTTTTTTTTTATTCGTTTCAATCTGTTAAATGTCATTCCCTTTTTTCTGATGACTGTTTCAAGAGGATGAGGAATGGATTTCAGCGAGCTGATTTTCGTTCAGCCCGGCGGGTGAAATTATTCAAATTAATTTCTTTAGCTAGTCCTAATATTATAAATTGCAAATGAGCCATTAGCCGTATTTTACGATTTGGAAGATGGAAAACTTGTTAAATGAGTGACATCAAATGCAGTATACAACATTAGGAAAATCTGATCTTAAGGTCAGCAGGATCGGCTTCGGCTGTATGTCCCTTACCGGAAGTACGAAAGAAAATGAATTGATTGTTCATCAGGCATTGGAAATGGGGATCAATTATTTTGATACCGCAGATCTGTATGAAAATGGGGAGAATGAGAAGAAAACAGGAAGTTTAATCCGTTCCAGGCGTGATCAGGTGGTCCTGGCAACAAAGGTGGGCAATCAGTACAGGGCGGACGGCAGCGGATGGGACTGGAACCCTTCAAAAGAACACATCCTTTCTTCCGTGGAGGCCAGCCTGAAACGTTTGCAAACAGATTATATTGATCTTTACCAGTTACACGGCGGCACAATAGATGACCCTATAGATGAAACGATCGGGGCTTTCGAACTGCTGAAACAGCAGGGTAAGATCAGGTACTATGGAATTTCTTCTATCCGGCCAAATGTGATCAGGGAATATGTAAAGCGGTCTGCAATAGTGAGTGTGATGATGCAGTACAGCCTGCTGGACAGGAGGCCTGAAGAGGAATGTTTTGAATTGCTTGAACACCATGGCATCAGCGTACTGAGCCGGGGCAGTATTGCACAGGGGCTGCTGGTAGATAAACCTTCGAAACCTTACCTGGGATGGTCTGCGGAGGAGGTTAGCCAGGCTGCAGCAGCCGTACAGCAGGTGACAGGAAAAGGGAGCATGGCCCAGACAGCCATCCGGTTTGTGCTGCAGCATCAGCCGGTAAGCAGCGCAGTCATCGGGATCAGAACCCTGGCACAGCTGGAAGATATCACCGCTGCTTCAGATCTTTCCCCGCTTACCGCGGAAGAAATGAATTTGTTAGCTGGTGTCAGGGCATCACAACGTTATTCAGAACACAGGTAAATATGAAATTATCATTTGGTACCGAAATAAATCATCAGCCCAATTATTTTTTGGAGAAAATATGGAAAGGCCTGTTAAGCGGCCCCGGCAATCTTGAAGAAAGTTATTTCAACTACCAGGGACGTCATATTGCGAAATTTGGAAGAAGCTGGGATGGCGACCGTTTTGGTGATTTTCTGGAACCGAAGATCCATACGATACGCAGGGATCTGGACAACGAATGGACACCGGGAATGGATATTCAGCTGGTGGTGAATTTAAACACGCTCGAGGAGTTTCAGTTTGCGCCGACACTGAAATGTCAGTCGGTACAGAGGATACAGATCGACTATTCGAGGCTGATCAACCCATTGGGACCTTCTGTTTTTATCGATTATCAATTACTGGACAAGCATACTCTGGCCAAAATGGTCAGAAATGATGGTTTCCCCACAATAGCGGATTTCTTTATGTACTTCAAAGAAGATTTCAGCGGAAACCTGATCCACTGGACTTCCTTAAGCTATGATTAGCTTAGCGGTAACCCATTGCCTGGAGATTGAACAGATCAGCATATCTCCCGTTTTTCAGCAGTAATTCTTCATGACTGCCAATCTCTACCAGTTCCCCCTTTTCCAAAACCAATATCCTGTCGGCCATTCTCACCGTTGAAAAGCGATGGGAGATCAGCACTGCCGATTTACCAGCGGTGAGTTCAGCAAAGCGCTGAAAAACTTCGTATTCTGCCCTGGCATCCAGCGAAGCTGTGGGCTCGTCAAGAATGAGCAGCTGTGCATCCTTCATATAGGCTCTGGCCAGCGCAATCTTTTGCCATTCTCCTCCAGAAAGTTCCACCCCCTGTGCAAATCGTTTACCCAGCATCTGCTCGTACTGCTGTGGCAATTTTTCCGCCAGCAGGTCGGCCATGCTCTGATGCGCGGCAGAGCGGATGAGGGTAGCGTTCTCTTTTTCTTTGATGTTACCTACAGCGATGTTCTGCGAAAAGTTCATCTGATAACGGATATAGTCCTGGAAAATAATGCCCAGGTTCATCCGCAGATCTGCAAGGTCATAATCTCTGAGATCTTTGCCATCCAGCAGGATGCGCCCTTCGGTAGGATCGTACAATCTCGACAGTAATTTTACCAGTGTTGTTTTTCCTGCCCCGTTTTCTCCCACCAGTGCCAGTTTTTCACCCGGATACAGGGTAAAATTGAGATGCCTGTTTGCCCAGCGTTCGGAATTCAGGTACTGAAAGCCCACATTCTCAAACTTGAAGCCCGATTTTATGGGATTAGGGAAAGGGATAGGTTTCAGTGCAGTAATGATCCTGGGTTTGATCTCAAAGAAATCAAAAAAGTCGCGCAGGTAAATGGCTCCCTGCGACACGGAGCTGAACCGGTTCAGAATAGTTTCGAGTAGTGACCGGAGCTGACGGAAAGAGCCTGCGAGGAAGGTAAGCTCCCCGATGGTTGCCTTTCCGGAAACCGTATCAAGGATAATAATGATATAAGCGCCATAATAGCCTGCGGTGCCGATCAGGGCGAAAATGGTGCCCCAGGCAGAACGTTGTATGGACAACTTTTTATTCGCTGTGTAAAAGCGGTCAGACAGCATAGAAAAACGTTCAATGACAAAGCCGGACAGGTCAAATATCTTCAGCTCTTTTGCAGTTTCATCACTTGCACCCAAAAACCGGAGATAATCGAGTTCTCTTTTTTCTGGTGTTTGGGTCCTGGTGAGGACATAACTGCGGTCGTTAAAATGAGATTCGCCCAGGAAGGAGGGGAGGATAGCTACAAATAACAATAAGATCAGCCAGGGGTTGAAAACTACCAGTCCTGCTGCCAGGAAACCCATCGTAATCATATCCTGCACCTGGCTCATGACCTGCGAAAGCAATACTGTACGGCCGATAGTCTGCTGCCGCGCCCTTTCGAGCTTATCATAAAATACTGAATCTTCAAACTGGTCAAGATCTAATGTTGCCGCATGTTTCAAAATCCTGATGGAAGTATATTTGGAGAAAAGATCACCCAGGAGGCTATCAATCAGCGTGATGATACGGTTTAACAGATCTGAGCTGATGGCAAGGGCAAATTCAATCGCTACCAGTTCCCACAATAATGTAAGGTCATGGTGCTGCGGTGTTTTGCTCAGGAGAACAACATTGTCGATAATTAGCTTACCTATATAAAGCATGGCCAGGGGCGTAGCTGATCTGGCAATACGGAGCAGCATATTGGCAAAGGTCATTGCCGGGCTTGTCCGCCATACCATTTTTAAAAACAAGGGCAGGTTACTTAATGCGGCGATGCGTTCCCTGAAAGTCAGGTTAGTTTTGCTGGTAGCCTGTAAGGAATCCTTATTGAACAGCTTGCTCGTTCTCATGTTTGCAAAAATACACAAACTCATCATATAGATAAGCATCTTCGCCGGGCTGCAGCCCTTCATGCGGAATGGCGTAATATTTCCCGCTGATCTGGTGCCCGTCATCTGTTTTTTGCACTTCAAGGTTCAGGAACCCATGCTGCATGGCGCAGAAGTTTTCAAGTTTTACGGTGTCAAAGATCTCACTGTCGCTGGTGTATACTACCTCGTCCGCCTCAGCAAGCCAGTGTAATTCGTCAAATCCTCCGGCGCCGCAGACAATGTAGGGGGTGATCTTTCCGCCAGGATAACTTTTACTGAAACGCTGGTAGTTGTGCACATGTCCGCTCATCACGAGATCAGGTTGAACGCCGGCCTCGTCAAAAGCACTTTCAAGGAAGGTGATCATTGGCAGGCTGGAACTGTGGTTAAAGTCTGCTGAGTAGGGGGCATGGTGCAATGCAATAATAATTGCTTTTTCGGTATGCTCTGCGGCGGCATGTTTAAGCTCTTCAACAAACCAGGCCCTTTGTTCTTCACTGATCACCCCGTATTTTGGTACATTGGTGGCCAGGCCAATAATATTGGCTACCGGCGTTTGTAAGGTCCAGTACACATTTGGCTGTATGCCGCTTTTACGTGAAGTAGCTGATCCGAAAGGAACAGGTCTTGGTTTTACACCGCAGAATACGCTGGTGAAGGGGCCAAGACTTAAATAAGGGGTCGGATTCGCGGGGTTTACATCGCCGTCATGGTTTCCGGGAATGGCATATATAGGGAGGGGGTAATCTTTATAGGGTTTGAAAAATTGCTGTTCATACTGCTCGGCTTCTCCAAAGTGGTATACAATATCGCCGACGTGGTAAAGGAAGGATGGTTTGGCGGCAGGACTTTCAGGGTGTAAATATTGTTTTGCCATTTGTCCGGCAATAAGCTGCTGGAAGGCTGGTGACTTTAATCCGCCGGTATCACCCACCACCTGGAAAATCATTTTATCAGGGTCCGGGGTCTGTATGTCTGGCTTCAGGCGGTATGGATAGTTGCCAATTGGCTGGGGCAGGGGCTGGAACTTGTAATTATCGTCGGGTTGGTTTAATTTGAATAATGGTTTTGTAGGTATACTTTTTTTTTCTGACAACATGTTGGTTTACGCGTTTTTAATCAAGATAGATTCCAGCACATTAGCAACATCGTCACATTTATCTGTGGCCATTTCCAGGCTCTGGAGGATCTCCTTTTGTTTGATGAGCTCGATGGCGTCTGTTTCGACTTCGAACAGGTACGCAATGGCAGTATTGCAAAGATGATCTGCCTCGCTCTCTCCTTTGTTTATTGTGATACAAATATCGGCAATAATTTTGATATTTTTAAAGTTACGGAGCTCTAAAATTGCGATTTCCAGATCTTTGCACATGGTATTGATCAAAATGGCGAGCTGTATGATCTCTTTGCTAAAACTATTTATCCTATAGAGTTCGATGTTGAGTGATGTGGCATAGATATAATCGGCAATATCATCTATAGCGCTCACCAGCGAATGGATATCTTCCCTGTCAAAAGGTGTAATGAAATTCTTGCTGAGCTCCAGGAATATGGTATGGGAAATATCGTCTCCTGCCTGTTCCAGTCGCTCTGTTTCCCTGAAATGGCTCTCCCTCAGTTCTTCGTTGTCCTCAGTTACGGTCTGCACCAGGCTTTGTGAAATGTCTACCAGGTTTTTAATATCGCGCTCAAATAAAGGCTGGAACTTTTTATCCCTGGGGCTGAAGAAGTTAAATACGGAGTTCATGATCATTCTTTTAGATGCGTAAATGTAAAAGAGCAATGTTAAGTCATCATCAATTCAGCATGAGATTACAAACAGATGAACCTCTAAGCCGCGATAGTGTCTTTTGCAGGGGTTTTTGCGATCAGGAGAAGATCTGATTCGAAAACAAGTTCGGGATCTTTAAATTGTCTGTTCAGGATAGCTTTCCGGATTCTTAACTTTCTGTTGGAAGTGATCACTACTGCTCCCGATGTATTAAAAGTATGGGACTTGTAAGATCCGATGGAAGGATCAAACCGCTGAACTCTCAGCAGTAATTCATAAATAACAAAAACAGGTATCGGCACGCGATAAATTTAAGTTTACAATTTCGTAATATATAATTATCATTCTGTTAATTCCGGGATGGAGTTAACATAGATTTAACATAGTAGATAAAATGATTTAGCAAAAGCCTTGTTAAAATATTATACAGTTTAAAATAAAAAACACAGGATGATGATATGGATTGTATTTATATAAAAAATAAGGAAAATAGTGCGCGTCAATGACTTAACAAATACCTACATTTGCGCCACTTAATTTTAAAACATAATAATGGGAAATCACAAAGATGTCAATAAACTAACAGCAGCTGGTTTATTAATAAGCTTAGGGATCATTTACGGAGATATCGGTACTTCTCCGCTGTACGTATTTAAGGCCATTATTGGCGACAGACCAATTACCTCAGATCTTATTTTAGGAGGATTGTCATGCATCATCTGGACATTAACCCTTCAAACCACTATTAAATATGTTGTCATTACGCTTCAGGCGGATAATAAAGGTGAAGGCGGAATTTTCTCTCTCTATTCCCTGGTAAAGCGAAAAGCAAAATGGCTGATCATTCCTGCAATGATTGGCGGGGCAGCCCTGCTCGCCGATGGGATCATGACACCGGCAGTAACCGTTTCTTCGGCTATTGAAGGTCTGGGAATCATTTACCACGATCTGCCTACAGTTCCCATCGTTATCCTGATCATTACTTTTCTTTTTGGTATCCAGCAATTCGGTACTTCTTTTATCGGTAAAGCTTTTGGACCTATCATGTGGCTGTGGTTTACCATGATTGCCGTGCTGGGAGGCGTATATGTAGCACAGTTCCCCGAAATACTCAAAGCAGTTAATCCATATTATGCCTATCATATCCTGACTACAAACCCCGAAGCTTTTTTAATCATCGGTGCAGTTTTCCTTTGTACTACGGGAGCAGAAGCCTTATATTCAGATCTTGGGCACTGCGGACGGTCTAACATCCGTGTCAGCTGGGTATATGTGAAAATATGTCTGATCCTGAACTATATGGGGCAGGGCGTATGGCTGCTTCAGCTGCATGGCAAACACCTGGGAGGTATCAACCCTTTCTTTCATATCATGCCGCAGTGGTTCCTGATCTACGGTATCCTGATCGCTACCGTGGCGGCGGCAGTTGCCAGCCAGGCGCTGATCTCCGGATCGTTCACGCTGATCTCTGAGGCGGTACGTTTAAACTTATGGCCAAAAGTAAAGATCAACTACCCAAGTAATTCAAAAGGACAGCTGTATGTGCCTTCTATGAACTGGGTATTATTTATCGGTTGTATCCTGGTGGTGCTGATCTTTCAGAAATCTGAAAATATGGAGGCCGCATATGGTCTGTCTATCACGGTGGCGATGCTGATGACTACAATTCTGGTGTCTATATTCCTGATGCGCAAAAAGGTGCCGAAATACCTTATTGTGATATTCCTTACAGTTTATGGTATAATCGAACTGACATTCCTGGCCGGAAATGCGGCTAAGATACTTCATGGAGGCTGGTTCACATTGATATTGGGTGTTTCCCTGTTCTCTATCATGTGGGCATGGTCTAACGGAAGAAGGATCAGAAACCGTTATATGCGGTTTGTAGATATTGAGAAATTTTATCCGATCATCAGTAAGATCAGTGAGGATGAGTCTATTCCAAAATATGCTTCCCAGCTGGTATACCTGACGAGTGCCAACTTTAATTCAGAAATTGAATCTTCTATCATGTACTCCATGATCCAGAAACATCCTAAAAGGGCCGATGTATATTGGTTGCTGCATGTGGATGTAACGGATGAACCATTTACAATGGAATATAAAGTAGAGCAGCTGATTGATAAAAAACTGGTAAGGATAGACTTCCGTCTGGGCTTCAGGGTTGAACAGCGCGTGAATGTCCTGTTCAGAAAGGTTGTGGAAGAACTGGTTAAAAATGGTGAAATTGATATCACCAGTAAATATACCTCCCTGAAAGAACACAAAATAGCAGGTGATTTCAGGTTTGTTGTGATAGAGAAAGTACTTTCTACATCCAACAGCCTTCGTTTTATTGAGCGTGTGACGATGGTTTATTATGCTGTGCTCAAAACATTCAGCGTGCCCGAAGAAAAGGGTTTTGGTCTGGATTTAAGTTTTGTTGCGGTGGAAAAGGTTCCATTGATTGTAGATCTGCCTACAGATTTTTACCTGAAGCGATTGAAATAAGTCATTCCCGGGAGTGGGGGTAAGTGGCCTGCACTCTTTTTCTATGAATAAGGACGAATCCGGAATATGCCGCTGTTAAGAATTGTGTTTGGCAAAGTCCGAAGGCCTGATGTTTGTCAGTTGAAAAAATGCTTTACTGAATGCCGCCAGGCTGTTATAACCGGTGAGGTAAGCGATATCTGTTGTAGAACGGTCTTCCTGAAGGATCATTTCAATGGCCCTGACGATCCTCAGCAGCTTCAGATACTGCAGAAAAGAGATGTTCATGGTGGACTGAAATAAGCGCGATAAAGTCCGTTCGCCCATTCCAAACCGGCTGGAAATGCTTTCCAGCGTAATTTGCTGTCCGAAATACTGCGCCATATACAATACGATGGGCCTTAACCTGGAGTTGGTGGTAGTAGGCAGGGCAATAGGAAAAGACCTGGTGCTCAGCTGCGGCAATATATTCTTTATGGCAGCCATAAAATGATAGGTATTGTCCTTTTTCTCAATATCACCGTTCCAGTTATTCGTAAAGCCTATCATTTCATATAAGAGGGTGTTTACAGGATAGATGCCCAGTTTCCCGTAGAAGGGCTCAGTATGATCATCGTCAGTATAAAAATACAGGTTTCGGGTAATGGTGGCGGAGGTCCTCACTTTCACAAAATGCGGTAGTCCCTTTGGAATCCATACGTAATGCCTTGCAGGAATAAAATATGTTTTGTTCTCGGTATAAATATAAGCAATACCGCCCTCTACATAAGTAAACTGGCTCTTGGTATGCGAATGCATAGGCAAAAGCCGCTCTGTTTTTTCATGAACGATATATACACTTTTTGGCTGAAGTTCTATCGCATGTAAATATGCTGTGATCTCTAAATCCTGCATTGGCTGGAATGGACAAATAATTGGTAATATATGTAAAATAACAGGTTAAACATTGATGTAATTTTGTGTAACTTTTTAATATCATGTGCTACAGTAATAAATATTTCGTTCTCACCTGTTTCTCGCTCTTCCTGCTGAACAACGCAAATGCCCAGCATCTGGACGATATTCACCTGTCTCTTCCCGAGATATGGTCCAGGGTAGCCGCCAACAGTAAAACATTGAAAATGCAGGACTTCAAGGTACTGCGCAGCCTGGAAGGGGTTAAGGATGCGAAAGCTGAGCGCCTTCCTGAGATCTCCGCAGAAGGCGAGTATTCTAAAATCACCAACCTGCCGATCTACACCAATGGATTGTTTCATACGCCCGACCAGTATGAGCTCCCTACACATACCGTTTATAGCTTTGGGGCAGAGGCTTATCTGAATTTATATAACGGTGGAAAAGTAAACACCAATATTGCAAAGGAAAAGAAGGAAAATGAGATTGCTGTTGCGCAAAAAAATCTAACAACTGAAGAAATCAAACTCAGGGCTACAGCTTATTATCTCGATTTACAGCGTAGCCGGATCTTTAAAACACTGCTACTGAAGGATATCAGCACCCAGGAGAAACAACTGGCAGAGATCCGGGAGCTCCTCAAAAACGGAGTAGTACTGAAAAGCGATTTGCTGAGGGGAACACTAAAATTATCCAGACAAAAAATGTCACTCATTCAGCTGGACAATGACATTCTTATTGCCAATCAGAAACTAAATATCCTGACAGGTTTACCAGAACAGTCGGTGATTGAGACCGAAGATAGCGATAGTGCCGAAATGCCTGTTCTGAAATCTTATGCTGACTATCTGAATGATGCAATAGAAAACTCTCCGGCCTACAGGATCTCTGAAAAGGAAACGCAGCTGAGCAAGTTAAATATCAAAAGTGTAAAAGCAAACGGAGCAATTAAACTGGGGCTTTACAGCAATTATAATTATAGCTATCCTCAGATCCTGATTTTTCCCTACTCGATTGGGCTATACGGGCTTGGTTTTAACGGGATCAAGGCCAGTGTTCCGATCTCTGCCCTTTACCACAACAGGCACAAGGTAAAAGCAGCCGAAATACAATACCAGCAGCAGGAGGTGGAGCATGCCGATACGGAGGACAAGATCAGACAGGAAGTAAATGAGGCTTTCCTAAGGTTTAAGGAGGCCTTAACCCGTATTGATGTGGCCAAAGAAAATATCAGCCAGGCTACAGAAAATCTCAGGATTGTCAACAATACATATTTCAACCAGCTGTCATTAATTACTGACCTGCTGGATGCGGATACACAGTTACTGCAAACCCGTTTTGATTACGCTGCAGCAAGGATTGCAGCACAACTACAATATTATCAATTACAAAAGGCCATAGGCAACCTCTAAAATGCAAACACAGAATAAATATACACAGACTGACCTGTTAATCACGAGAATAACAGCATGGATAGCGGGAGTGATCGCCATAGGACTGGCAGTTTGGGGAGTAATAGCCCTGATTGAGCTGTACAGTTATGAGGAAACCAATGACGCCCAGGTAGAAGAATACATCAACCCGGTTACTTCCCGTGTAACGGGATTTATCAGGGAGATCAAATATGAGGAAAACCAGGATGTGAGGAAGGGCGATACCCTGCTGATCATCGATAATAGTGAGTATCAATTGCAGCAGGAAGAAGGTGAAGCAGCATTATCGAATGCACAGGCACAGATTCAGGTACTGGAAAGTAACGTTGCGACCAGCGCCAAAATGTCGCAGGCGAGCCAGTCGCAAATTGCCTCTGCCAGAGCTAAATTGACCAGGGCACAGCAAGATTATGACCGTTATTCCAAATTATTTAAAGTGGAATCTGCTACACAGCAGCAACTGGAGAACAGCAGGGCCGCACTGGACGTAGCCACCTCGGAATACCGCTCCGCACAGGAAAATTACCAGGCTTCACTGTCAAAAGTGAATGATATCAGGTCACAGAAAGGTGTTTATGAGGCGGAGATCAAACGTCGTCAGGCATTGCTGAACAGGAACAAACTGGATGTGGGGTATACGATCATCCGGGCGCCATACAATGGTAAAATGGGAAGAAGAACGATCCAGCAGGGGCAGCTGATCCAGGCAGGACAAACACTTGCCTATATCGTTGATCAGGATGCCGGGAAATGGGTGATCGCAAATTTCAAGGAAACACAGATCTCCCATATGCATATTGGCGGTACTGCCGAAGTCACGGCCGATGCCTTTCCGGGAAAGAAATTTAAAGGAACGATCGTTTCCCTGTCTCCTGCAACCGGGGCCCGTTTCTCTTTGCTGCCGCCAGACAATTCTACAGGTAATTTTGTGAAGATCGTACAGCGGATACCTGTGAAAATCAAACTCACAGAAAGCCCGGATGTGCTGGCACAGCTGCGTGCAGGCATGAATGCCAATATCAGTATAAAAAAAGATTAGATGAGTTCGGTATTACCAGTATTCAGATCGTGGGTTCCTGTATGGCTGATCAGGGCGACTATTTTCATTGTGATCGTTCCCGGCCTGCTCTTGTTTGGGCTTTCTACTGCCAATGCCCCCGGTGCGGCGGGGTATTACGGTATTGAACCTTCAGATGTACAGTATTCTATGATTGCATTTTATGCTGCTGTAGCCGGTTTTTTTGCGTTGGAAAGACGATTTTTTGTGTTCACAGCTACAAGGGAGTATTTTCTGATCTCTACCATTCTGCAGGTTGTTACCTCTTATCTATGTTTTCATACACATAGCCTGAGCATTTTATTTGCATTCAGATTTTTACAGGGCATGGCCAATTGTATGTCTACCAGCATCTGCATTACACTGATCTTCGGCAGCCTGCACAGTGAGAGGGCCAGGGAAATCGGTTATTCCATTTTTCATGGGCTTTTGTTGTGTATTACCCCGCTTTCTACGATCATCACAGCCCCCATTATTGATGCATTTGATTTTAACGTGCTTTACAAATTTATAATCTTCGCGTACCTGCCGGGAACGGTGATGCTCCTGATAATTATGAATAATGTACGTCTGAACAAAAAAATGCCGCTTTATCAGCTCGACTTTTACAGTTTCATCATTTATTCCTGCCTGCTCTGCAGCCTGGGATATGTACTGATTTACGGTGAGCAGTACTACTGGCTTCAGGATTCAAGGATCTTGTGGAACGTAGTCGCCAGTACGGCACTGCTTATCCTCACTATTGTGCGTCAGATACATTTAAAGCGTCCTTATCTTGATATGTCTGTCTTTAAATCCAGGAATTTCAATATCGGGGTATTCATGATCTTTACCTTATATATTGTACGGGGTGCTTTGGGAATGACCTCCCAGTACTTTGCATCCGTTCTTGGGATGGACCCCAGGCATATCGGTTACCTGATGATTGCCAATATCGGCGGGATTGCAGTCAGTATACTCATTTCATCCAGGCTGATTATTCTGAAAAGACCTATACGGCTGATCTGGATGTACGGCTTTTTTATGTTGCTCGTTTTCCATGTCTGGATGTGGTTCCTTTTCAGCAGTCAGGCTGACTACCCCACCTTTATTATCCCGCTGTTTGTACAGGGAATGGGGGCGGGGATGCTGATGGCGCCGATCATTATTTTTATGATCTCTTCGGTTTCACTTAATTTAGCGGGTTCTGCATCGGCTATGGGGGTATTCTTCAGATTTACAGGTTTTTGCAGCAGTATTGCCGTAATCAACTATTTCCAGTTACAGCATAAGGCAATCCATGTCAACAGGTTTCAGGACCAGCTGAGTGGTGCAGACGGTATTGCGTCCGACCGGCTGAAGGCCTACACCGCTGCAGTAACAGCGAAAGGAGTGGCGCCAGACCAGGCAGCCAAAATAGC
This sequence comes from Pedobacter hartonius, assembly GCF_900107535.1. Classification (GTDB taxonomy): domain Bacteria; phylum Bacteroidota; class Bacteroidia; order Sphingobacteriales; family Sphingobacteriaceae; genus Pedobacter; species Pedobacter hartonius. Next base: position 308,235 of record NZ_FNRA01000004.1, read on the forward strand.
CAGGGGCCTGTTAAGCCGCACGATTGACAGTCAGGCATCGCTCAGGACAATGATGGACTACTACCTCTTTATCAGTATTATTCTGATCATCATCCTAATGGTCATTGCCCTGTTTCCTTATCTGAATAAAACCAGGATCAACCTGATGTCGAGCCAACCAGCTCCCGTAGGTTATTAACTCAGCTTATTTTTCGGGGAGGATGATCCGGTGCGGATGATCTTTTCAGCCTCACCTTCGCCTTCATCCCGCTGGCCGGCTCCAAGGTCTGTTTTGGTGTTTTTACCATACAAAGATTCATCATTGTTAGGTGCCGAAGGGTCGGAATCGTCCTCCCTGGCATCTTTCAGATCGGTTTTTAAGCCTTTTATTTGATTTAAGTTTTCCACAGCGGGTAATCCGGGACCTTCACGGTGTGCCGTTGTGCTATTGAACTGAGGTTGCGTTAAATTTTGTGGATTTGCAATGTCATATTGCTCATTATCAGGAGCTTTGTGCTTTTGTTCTTCCTTTTCGTTTTTCATAGTTTTGCCTGATTTAGGAGGCCTGTTATTTAACAAAGGCCGCCCCAAATGGTTTTAAATAAACCTGCAGGGATATTAAAACCGTATATTCATGCGTTAATGATTTGGAAGAAAACCAATAATTATTACCTTTAAGCCCATAAATCAAATTTAATTAACAAAATATCATGGAAAAATTCGCAAAATTAAAAGAACTAATTGCTGGAGTTGAGGCTGATGCAGACAAGTTTTACAATTCAGGTAATGGTGCAGCTGGTACTAGAGTACGTAAAGCAATGCAAGATTTGAAAACACTTGCTCAGGACATCCGTACTGAAGTAACTGATAAGAAAAACACTGCTAAATAAAATACTTTAGTTTCGCGAACCGCAAGCTATTGCAAAAATCCCGGATGGTATTTACTATTCGGGATTTTTCATTAGTTCATATTTCTATTCACCTCCGGCCCGGCGGTATTTTGAAGGAAATCTATTCTATATTTGTGAAACATAAAATATTTTATTTGAGTTTCAGTAAATATGGTCAATACCTTTAGAAGAAATATACGCTTAGGATTAGGCATTTCTCTTGCCGTTTTAATTATCAGCTCCGCAGCTTCCTACATTAGTATCCGCAAGTTGCTTGAAAGTGACTACTGGGTTGACCACACCTTCCAGGTGATCCAGGAGCTGGACAATATCATTTCGAGGCTGAAAGATGCAGAAACCGGGCAGCGTGGTTTTTTGCTGACTGCCGATCCTGTTTTTCTTGAACCCTATAACGGCTCGAAAGAAGATATAGGGGATTTAATTGATCATGCCCAATTGCTGACTACCGACAATCAGGTACAACAGAAAGACTTTCCCTATCTCCGTGAACTGATTGAAAACAAATACGTCTTTATCAATACCACCATAGCTGACCGTAAGCGGGGAATACCGGTAACTGAGCGCAAACTGCTCGAAGGAAAAGCGATCATGGATCATATCCGAAGCCTGATCAGGGTGATGGAGCAGCGGGAGCGTCAGCTGCTTGTCTCAAGAACATCAAAAATGGATACGTTCGCCACTTTTACACCTGTACTTATTCTGCTGGCTTCTTTCATTGCCGTAATCATCACCTTCGCTTTTTACCGCCGTATGAAGAACAACATGGCAGAAAATGAAAGGCTTCAGGAAATTCTCGAACAGAAAGAAGAAATGACGGAAAAGAATATTAAAGTGATCAGTGATCTGGCCGAACAGATCTCAAAGGGAAATTATGATGTCAGAATCAGGGATTCAGATTTTGAATAGTATCCTGATGATGTCATGGCAGGCATGCATAACCTCGCAAATAATGATTAATTTACCTGCCTCATGTCAGATTTTCGTTTAGAAGTTTTTCATACCGTTGCCAGGCGCCTGAGCTTTACAAAGGCCGCTGCCAGCTTGTATATTACCCAGCCGGCGGTAACCAAACATATTTATGAACTGGAACAGCAGTATGACAATAAGCTCTTTGAACGAAAGGGGAACAAGATCACCCTTACAAAGGCAGGGGAGGTATTACTGAGCCATACGGAATCACTTTTTGCTATCTACAGGAATATTGATTTTGATATGAATGCACTGGTGCATAAAAAAGAGGGAACCCTTCGCATTGGTGCCAGCACGACGATCGCACAATATGTGATCGCACCGCTGCTGGCCGGATTTCATCAAAAGTTCAGTGCCATACAACTCCATCTGATCAATGGCAATACGGAGCAGATCGAGAGGGCTTTGCTGGACAAAGAAATAGCGCTTGGTATCGTGGAAGGACGATCCAGGAACCAGGAGATCAGCTATACCGAATTTATAATGGATGAAATTGTACTGGTTTGCGGTAAAAACCATCCTTTTGCAGGACGTACGGAACTTGATCCCGAAATGCTGAGATCTAATCCGTTTGTGATCAGGGAACAGGGATCCGGTACACTGCAAGTGCTGGACTATGCTTTAAAAGGTGTGGGCATGCGGCTGTCCGATCTGAACATAGAAATACAGCTGGGCAGCACGGAAAGTATAAAATCATATTTGATGCATTCAAATTGCCTGGCTTTTATCTCTGTTCATGCCATCAGCAATGAACTCCACAGTGGCACACTACGGGTAATCGATGTTGCAGGATTGAATATTTCAAGGAATTTTTATTTCATCCATCTGCAGGGTAAAACGGACGGACTCTCTGAAGTATTTCTTCGTCATGTGATGTTATCCCATAACTTGAAGTAATGGCAGATTAATTTTATCAATTTTAAAAGCGTAACTGAGATCAGCATCTTTGATCAACAATAAACATAGATGATGCAACTCCAGTTAAATGCCCGCAAATTCCTATTTATTTCAGCCATACTTTTATGTCTGCTGCCATTCATATCGCCGCCGCTGGCGCTGTTGCTGGGGCTGATACTGGCCCAGCTGATGGAACACCCCTTTGCCGGGCTGAATCACAGGGCCACTAACTGGCTGCTGAAATTCTCTGTCGTCGGACTTGGATTTGGGATGAATGTAGTGACCGCCCTGGAAGCAGGAAGAGAGGGCATCTTGTTTACTGTAGTTTCTATTTTTGTGGTTTTGTCTGCCGGTTTTGTACTCGGCAAGTTATTCCATACGGGGCCTAAGACCTCCTTTCTCATTGCTGCAGGAACGGCAATTTGCGGGGGGAGTGCTATCGCTGCCCTATCGCCGGTGATGAAAGCCAGCGAAAAAGAGATTTCCGTTTCCCTGGGAATCGTTTTTATGCTGAACGCTGTTGCCCTGTTTCTCTTCCCCGCTGTCGGGCGGGCAATGCACCTGTCCCAGGGCCAGTTTGGCATGTGGTGTGCAATAGCCATCCATGATACCAGTTCGGTAGTCGGCGCGGCCGGTAAATATGGAGAGCAGGCACTCCAGATAGCCACTACCGTTAAATTAGCACGAGCCTAATGGATCATTCCTGTAGCATTCGGAACGGCTTTTTTCTTTAAAGCAGACCGCAGGAGAATAAAGATCCCTTATTTTATCGGTCTTTTTATTCTTGCGATGTTGGCCAATACCTATCTGCCCTTTCTGAAGCCGCTTTCTCCCTTTATCATTGCCCTGGCCAAAAAAGGCCTAACCTTAACGCTGTTCCTGATTGGCACTGGATTATCGCTCAGTGTAGTGAGGTCTGTTGGGCTGAAACCATTCCTGCAGGGAACACTGCTATGGGCAGCGATATCAGCAGTTTCATTATGGGCCGTCATCTCACTCGTCCGGTAATCACGCAAGTATAAATTATATAAAAATTAACTTCAATTCTGTAAAAGCATCATCCCAAAGCTTTCTACCTTTATCCTGTATTATTTTACAGGACCCTGAAGCTAACCATGAGCATTTACAACCCAAAATTCTTACCCACAGTAATTCTCTTTTTTACCTTTTTTGTTTGTAGTGGACAGATGCTGACGAATGGCAAACCGAAAACGGTCCGTTATGATCTGACCATCGGGCATAAAATGGTGAATTACACAGGTAAAGAAAGCATGGCAATGGCGATCAATGGTACCATACCCGGTCCTGTGCTCGAATTCGCCGAAGGTGATACCGCGGAAATCTATGTACACAATACCCTGCATGAAGAAACCTCTATCCACTGGCACGGACTGATCCTGCCCAACCGCTATGATGGAGTATCTTACCTCACCACTCAGCCCATTAAGGCAGGGGATACACATGTATTCAAATTCCCCCTGGTACAGAACGGAACGTACTGGTACCATTCCCATACCACAATGCAGGAACAGATGGGCCTTTACGGTGCCTTTATTATTCACAAGAGGGAAGCGCCTGTACTCAAAGAATATAACATGGTGATCAGCGACTGGGCAGATATGGATGCCATGGAAATTGACCGGCGCCTGCACAATGCATCAGATTGGTTTGCGATAAAAAAGAATGCTGTTCAGAGTTATGCCGAAGCCATCAGGCAGGGGCATTTCATGACTAAAGTGACCAATGAGTGGAAGCGGATGGCTGCAATGGATGTGAGTGATGTGGCCTATGACCGGTTTCTGATCAACGGAAAGACCCTCAATGAGCAGCCTCAGTTTAAGGCTGGTGAAAAAGTAAGGCTGAGGATAGTTAATGGGGGCTCTTCAACGTATTTCTGGCTTACCTATGGGGGTGGCAAGATGACTGTAGTGGCCAATGACGGAATGGATGTAGTGCCAGTTGAGGTGGACAGGCTGATCATTGCAGTAGCCGAAACCTATGATGTGATGGTTACCATCCCGGAAAATAAGCGGTATGAATTCCGCGCTACGGCAGAGGACAGGACAAAGTTTACCTCGCTCTGGTTGGGGAAGGGCGCGGAAGTGGATGCTCCCGGACTGCCCGGATTGAAATATTTTGAGGGAATGAAGATGATGAACGGCATGATGACGCTGAGCGGCAAAATGAAAATGATGGAGGGGATGGAGATGGCCAACCAGCAAATGGATATGAACAACGTGATGTACCCCGAAATCACAGGTGACGGCAAAGGAAAAATCCCGGAAGGCGATATCACCACGCTGGATTATGGCATGCTGAAATCGCCCGTGAAAACAACGCTTCCGGACGGGCCCGTGAGGTCGATGAACTTTGAGCTGACAGGAAATATGAACCGCTACGTATGGTCCATCAATAACAAAACGGTATCAGAGGCAGACAAGATCCTGATCAAAAAAGGAGAGAACGTTCGGGTCATTCTCACTAACCATACAATGATGCGGCATCCCATGCACCTTCACGGGCATTTTTTCAGGGTGCTGAATGGCAACGGTGACTATTCACCCTTAAAAAATACACTGGATATTATGCCGATGGAAACAGATACCATTGAGTTTGCCGCTACGGAAAGCGGCGACTGGTTTTTTCACTGTCATATCCTGTACCATATGATGAGCGGAATGGGCCGGATATTCGAATATGAGAATTCGCCCCCGAATCCGGAAGTGCCTGATCCACGTTATGCATTGCGGCAAATTTATAAGGACGACCGCAAATTTCATGCAACGGCCAGCGCCGGACTGGAAAGCAATGGTTCTGATGGTATGGCCGCTGTAGCCAATACACGCTGGAAGATCAATACGTTATGGCATCTGGGCACAAGCAGCAGTAAGGGCTATGAAAGTGAGACCATGGTAGGAAGGTACCTTGGTGCGATGCAGTGGTTTATGCCCTATATAGGTTTTGATTACCATTACAGAAAAACAGATGAAGCAGAGAAGAATCTTTTCGGGCAGCAGAGCAATAAAAATAACCGGAAGACGGTGGTTGCAGGTCTGGCGTATACTTTGCCCATGCTGGTCGTTGCCGATGCCAGAATTGATGGCGATGGTAAATACAGGTTCCAGCTGAGCAGGGAGGATATTCCTGTTTCCAAAAGGCTGCGGGCCAACTTTATGGCAAATACCGACAGGGAGTATGCCCTGGGACTGAAATATACTTTAACCAGGTACTTCTCCCTGTCCAGCCACTACGATAGCGATATGGGCTGGGGCGGAGGTTTAACGCTCACTTACTAAGCCCCGGTCCTCGTTACAGGTATCTGTCCTCTATTTTAATCGCTACGTCATTGATCGATGCAAGCCTTCTTTTCATCAATCTGTTTTCATCGAATTCCCAATTTTCATTGCCATAAGCGCGGAACCATTCTCCGGCGGTATTGTGGTATTCATATTCAAAGGTGACGGCGATTCTGCTACCTGTGAAAGCCCATAACTTCTTTTTCAGCTTGTACTCCAATTCTTTGTCCCACTTGACAGTTAAAAATTTAACCACTTCCTGGCGGCCGTTTATAAACTGCGAACGGTTTCTCCATTCGGTATCCACTGTATAACTCAGAGATACTCTTTCAGGATCTTTACTGTTCCAGGCATCCTCTGCCAGCTGCACTTTTTGCTTGGCGGTTTCAAAATTGAACGGAGGTAAAGGGAGCTTTTGTTCCATGATTTCTGTTGATTTAATTTGGAATAAATTTATTCCAAATTAAATCAACATGTATAGTGCAATTCAATGATTCAGTGGTATTAAACGAAGAAAATCAGGCTTTGCATATATTCACTGCACCGGGCTTCTCAGCAGGGTGCTGATATTTGCCCGCACGCCGATGTACAGGTTGATAATAGGCTCGTAGGAGGGAAGGAAACCCCTGATTTCACCTCCGACAGTAATTCCCAGACCGGAAAGCTGTTCTGTTATCCTGAGTCTGAACAGATAAAAGGCCCTCAGTTGTGAGATCAGGATTTTGCTGAGAGATATCCTTGATTCATTCAGTACATAGGAAGAAAAGGTATATTTTGAGAGGCCTATATTGGGGTCAAAGTATAACTTAAACTTATCTTTCGAGTTCAGGAACATCGGTACGCCGATGCTGTAAAATCCATTGGTATGAACTTCGGTAACGCTTTTGGGTATGATGCCTTTACCTGTCTGAAAAACGGGGTTTTCTCCCAGAGGCCTGTTGGTTACGTCGGTGTACAAGGTGTCTGTAATGAACGAAGTTGTAGTTGCGGTACGGAGTGCTTCCAGCCGCAGCGAAAGGTACATGTTGAAGAAATCGCTGCTCTGCCGGTTGATGCGCCAGGTTGGGTTGATATAATAACTCCACTGGTTGATGGAGACCCTGGTATGGTCTACAAATGTACCTTCAGAATAGCGTGTTTGTCCGTTAATATAAGGTCCTGTAGTATCTACACGGACACGTTCCATACGTACATCGTTTCTGGAGGAGTCTATAGAAAAATTCTGAAAATTTGAGACCCCCAGGAATCCGCCCCATCTGTTATCTTTTCCGGCAATGTCGTTTGCATTGACATGGAATTCGCCGCCGATATCCTGAAACCTCAGATTGTCAAAGAAATCAAGTGTGCCGCCGGTAAATATTTCGAAAGAGAGGCGCTTGTTTTTCTGGCTTTCTTCAGGCGTGTATTGCGGATCATTGCTTGTGCTGTCATTCAGATCGAACAGATAAAGCACATATTCAATTTCTTTATTTACCCCTGCCTGATCAGGGTAACTAAAGGTCAGGGTGACATCCTCTCTGGCCTCAGTGAAGAGGTCAGCTCTTATGGTAAAGTCGAAGTGGCCCTGGTACCCATTGGCGGCGGTGAGATGATAAGGGTTTTGCAGCGGCAGCACATAATCCCTGCCGATGGTAGCCGAGGTCTTCTCTTCGTTAACTTTAACGGTCAGGTCACAGTCCTGAACTGCATTTTCCAGAGAGAATGTGACCGGTATCGTTCTGTCCGTAAATTTTTCTTTCAGGCTAAGTGGCGACAGGTGACCGAACTTCAGATCCTGCCCATGGCCGGTCAGGACAATACAAATCAGGGTAAAAATTGAGATTATGGTTTTCATTAGCTATTGATGTTTTTCCACATTAATTTACTCAACAATGGCTTGCATATCAATTGCAAATGGTTTTTGGGGCTATTGTCCCACCCTTTCAGACCTCATCGTAAAGGAGAAAATATTGTGGGAAAAAGCAAGTAGGTTAAAATCGAGGAATACTGTCTACAGCTGAGTATTTTGCTCCTCATGGTTGTCATTTGAGCTCAACTTTTCCATTACGACATTCAGGTTTCCTGTTAATTTCATTGTAACATTCATGTGAATAAAAAATATAGTAAAACAATAAATACGATCGGTTTGTATCCTCAGGTTAATTTTGTTGATATTTATAATTGTTGAAACATTTTGTTTCGTACCTGGCCAGGCGATTCATTCGTGACGCCGGCATATTGATACATCCCACCGGCATTCTTTCTGCTCATCAAATAAGCGGCAGCATTCTTGCAAAATGTGCTGATATATCTCCAATATATTAATGTGATACCTACCGTTTTAGAACCGAGAATTGAATTATGGAAAAAGAAAAAAATTGGATAAACGTTGCAAAAGCCTATAAAAGCTGCCCGCATTGTGAAAGAGGTCTGCTAAATACCAGGGTGAGGAGGGGCTTTTTTGTTAAAAATCTATTTTTATGGATGGATGTAAAGCGGTATCAATGCAATGTTTGTACAAGAAAAGTATATTTAAAAAATGGTTCCGGCGAGACTCAGTTGGTCGGAAATTAATTATTGAATGGCCTGCGTTCTGCACTTAGTTTTTAGCCTACCGGGCCTTCATCAGTTTGCAGCAAACTGATGATCTACCACTGCTCTTCTAAGTTATCTTGATAAGTGAAATCTTTAGTAGTGAGATTCATTTGATGTTTATATTTTCTGAATGAATATATCACTGATTTAAGTGTATTGGTTTGTAGTCTGGTTGCTAAAGTCAGAAAGCAGATTTGTTGGGAAGTTAACAACTTTTGGCTATTCCGGCGTGAAATCTGTAGTTGGATAAAAGAGTAAAACTTATGAGCATTAGAATAGCCTTGTTTGACGACAATAAAAATATCAGGAACAGCATCGCTTTGTTACTGAATACAGACGATGATTTCGAAATTGTTGGCAGCTTCAGCAATGCAAGGGATTGTGTGAATAATGTACTCCGGACTATGCCTGATATTGTTTTGATGGACCTGGAAATGCCCGGGGTAAAAGGGACAGAGGCCATCCGCTTACTGAAAAAGGAATTTCCTCAGATAGACATTCTCATACAAACGGTATTTGAAGATGATGACAATATCTATGAGTCCATTGTTGCAGGTGCTTCAGGTTATGTTTTAAAAAGCCACCTGAACAGCATGCTGCTGAATTCAATTAAAGATATAAAAACCGGCGGTTCACCCATGAGCCCTTCCATTGCCAGGAAGGTACTGCATATGCTGCAGGAAAACCCTGGGCGTAAAGTCAGGTCAACTGATGATTATAACTTAACTGCAAGAGAAAAAGAAGTATTGACCTGTCTGGTCAACGGATTAACCTACAAAGCCATCAGTGATGAACTGAACATCAGTTATGAAACGGTGCGCAGCCATATGAAAAAGGTTTATGAAAAGCTGCATGTAGCTTCACTCACAGAAGTAGTAGCGAAGGCCATCAATCAGAATATTGTCTGACCTTCGCCAGCCGGAGAAGTTATTCAAATCTGACCATTTCCTCCCAACGCTTAGTTTGCCCTGCTGATAGGTACCGGGAGTAATCAATGCGCCACAGATACAGGAAGGATTGATCTTTTTATCATGAAGCGGAATCCATCCAATTGTACCGGCATTGAAAAATTTCAGGGACATGCTTACGATGCACAGGCATCCGCCGGGAACCTCAAATGTAAACCTATGCGGTTCCAGAACCTTCATGTACTTTGTCATCTCCAAACCCTGAGCTGTGTTGTGCTGCTGCACCCGTGCCTGTGCCTTTCCCAACTCACACTCAGGTGCCGCCCGCTAACAAGAACGAACGAAGAAACAAGCTTTTCGCTGCCCTGACAGGGTTAGGCCCCAATCAGCTCTTTTAAGTTTTTCTCTGATTCCAGGTATCTTTTTAAAAGTATAAGCTGGTTTTCTGCACGGTAAAAGTTATGCCCTTCGTATTTCGAACCGTAATACACGTCGTTCTGCAGATAATCTGCAAGGAAACGAAGCGCCTGCATGTAAATAAGAAATTTCCCGGCGTAGATAAAATACGATTTTTCCGTTTCGGTAAGTGTAGTTCCCATCTCTTCCATATAGCCGTCATAAATAGCTTTAAAGAATTCTTCCCGTATGACAATCCTGCTCATATCGGTTTCTTCTTCGCTCAGGGCGCAGATATACGTGCGGATCATATCTCCCACATCGCTGATAAAATAGCCGGGCATCACTGTGTCCAGGTCAATAACGCAAATACCCTTGTTTTGTGCGTCAAACAGCACATTACTGATCTTGGTATCGTGGTGGATCACCCGAAGGGGAATTTCGTTGTTTTCAAAAATACGTTCGAAGGTCTCTACAATATCTTTATTTTCCAGTATGTATGAAATCAGTGCCGAAGCTTTTTCTTTTCTGTCTGCCTCTGCATGTTCACAGGCCGATAAAAACTGTCGGTAACGAAGGATCAGGTTATGAAAATCAGGAAGTGTGGTATGCAGTTGTTTTACATCAAAGCCGCTGAGCAGCCTGCTGAATTTTCCAAACTGTCTGGCTGCTTCATATGCCTCATCTTTTTGATCCACTACATTGACGGTGTGGGAGTTTTCTACAAAAGGGAACATTCTGAAATAACCGTCACTCGTTTGATTCAACGAGTTTCCGGACAGGTCCTTTACCGGAGCAATAAAAAGGTATTCAGGATACTCCTGATCCAGGTATTCTTTTAGCAGAGAAAGGTTCTGATCGATATCAAATGGACGTTTGAAGACAAATTGGTTCAGCTGCTGCAGAATGTACCCTGCTGATACAGTATTTACCAGCCAGGTATGGTTAATCAGGCCGTCACCAAAAGCTTTTACCTCGCAGGCCGAGGGATCAATTCCATATAATGGTAGGATCTTATTGAACATAGAGATAGCAAAAATTTGATTGTGTGCGTAAACGTAAGCAATCTTTGTGAAAAGCGTCACTCCTATCAGCCAAAAATTTCAAACTGCCAAGATGAAAAATGCAATTCTAGCTGATTGATTTTCCGAAAGGGGAGAAGGCGAGGTTCATCAGTTTGAAATGCTGTCTTCCAAATGGAATTCCAACAATGGTAATGCATAAGAGAATCCCAAAGAACAGGTGGGTGAGTGCAATCCAGATGCCGCCGCACAGCAGCCAGATGATGTTCATAATGGTTGAAAGACAGCCGGTATTGGACGATGTATCAGTGATTTTAACCCCAAAAGGAGCAAGGCCCACAAAAGCGAATTTAAAACATTGCAGGCCAAATGGAATACCAACAATGGTGAGACACAGGATAAAGCCACCGATCAGGTATTCAAAAAAAATAAATATTCCACCGAAGATAACCCATAAGATATTGCCTATAAAATTCATTTGCGTTTTTTATGGTTTAGATCGGAAATGGCAGGATTAGTTACAAATTATCTGTCGATTCTTTATTCCTCAGGATGACAGGGTTTCTTCAACCAAAAAGAGCAATTTCTAATAAAAATTGCTCTTTTTGGTTGAAGAAAATGAGGTCCAACCGTTGCTGAATGATGCCTGGGTCTCCTCCGGATTTTAATTCAGTGATTTACAAGCCTCAATTAAAAGGGCATTGTTTGCTGCCGGGTTTTTACCCAGATCCAATCCTTCACCAACTACGGTTGACATATCAAGATCTGTGATTGCTCTGTTAGGAATGATTTTCACCTGGCTTCCCCAAACGGCTTTGAAATCATATGAAGTTCCTCTTTTCAGCAATGTGGTTTTGATCAATCCACTGCTGGCAGTACCTAAGATGTTATATGCTGTTGCCGGGGCACCAGCTGGTTTGTAATATAAATCAAAGTTAGGTACCAGGATTATTCCTTTATTCGGACAAACGATATTGAGTTGTAAAGTGATATTTTCCAGGGCAGCGCTTGGCGGGGTCAATGTGATAATGATTGAGTTACCTGCACATGGGTTAGCTAAATCGCCTGTAGACAGGGTTTCACCACTGGCATCGATCACTTTATAGTGAAGCGGGATACCCGGCAGCCCGCTGAAGAGGTCATTTAACTTGTCAGACAGCAATACCAGAGATTTAGCGATGATTTTACCACTGTTTGTTGATATTTCTATATCCATCGGGCGTGTTCCTGTGCTCAGCCAGCTTGCTGAATAAGACACCTTTGTATCGGAACAAGTCGCGGTAGCAAAGACTTCACCAGCTACGAATATGGTTAAGTGGGAAGTACTGATGTTAACTGCCAGTTTTCCTCCTGAGGAGAACACTGTAGCAGTAGATTCATAGGTGAATTGTCCTGTCTCTACCTGGTAGCTATAAATTGGCAACTGATCGCCCACTTTCACCGGTGCACCTGTTGAAGCCATTGTGTATGCAGGATCCAGCTGTGTAGTAACGGTAATTGGTGTGGTGAACGATTTTACCTGCTGATTTCCTACGGTCATCTTGATGCTGGTTGAAGCTGCAGGAATAAAAAATGCGTCGGTCGGGGTTGTTGACCCAGGCATGATTACATTACTTGATGAAAGTTTTCCACCGGGGAACAGGCTTAATGAAGCCGGATCGCCAGCATCGAAACTGATTAACTGAACGCCTAAAGCAGCGCCTGTCAGGACGGTACCTGCGGCATTTTTAAACTGTGTACCTGATGCAATAGTTACTGAAGTGGTGGTCGCTACATTTGCATTTGCCGCTGTGGCAATAGTTGCAGCAGCAGTGGTGGTTCCGGAAGCGTTTAGTGCGACAGTACTTAAAACCACAGTGGATGCTGCGGTATTGTCTGTCGACTTTAACAGGGTCACTTCCTGTAACTGGCTAACCTGTCCGTTTACAATTTCCATCGGAATATTGATATCCTCATATCCGTTGGCTTTGACTATAACATTGAATTTAATTGATTTGGATGTAGTTGGCTCAGCATTAGGGTTAACTCCTAAAGTAATGATCCCACCGGGAGCATAGATAGCTTTGGTTCCCGAAAAGTCATAGATGCTGGCGGCATCAGCTCCCGAGATCGTAAGGTTCAGTGTTGGCAATGTTGCACCCTTTGCATCGGAAACGATCAGGGTTGCTTTGTATTTGATTACTGCTGCATCAAATAACACATCAATATTGTAGGCCGGGTTTCGGCAGCTGTTAAACAGGAAAGCGGATGCCAGCGTGATGAGCGTTATCAGCGTATATCCTTTTCGGGTAAATAAGTTTTTCAAGTTGTATGGAATTAAAGGTTGAAGATTATAAGTGAATGTTAAAGTTGAGCTGCACAACGGGCAAGAAACGGTAGTAAGACAAGTTTTTTGCGAATTGTTCTGAATTGCTGGTATTAGCGGCAAGCAGTTTTGTACCGGTTAATGAAGCATCCGGTTTACCCATGTAATAAGTACCGATAGAAAAACCAAAGTCGAATGTTCTTGCTGAGAAAATGTCATCCAGTCCAACGCCTATATATGGAGTAACTTTATTCCATTGTACTTTTCCCTGGAGTTCGCCAAGCTGATCACTTGGGATTTCGATATCTCCGTATTTGTAGATACCATTATAAGTGATTACAGCTGTACCTTTATCTTTCCACCAGTAGGCACCGCCTACGGTAAGGATGAATTTATCCAGAATGTTATCGTGATCAGTTGAGGGATGCCAGTCAAACATCAAATGTGCATTGGCAAAATCAGCATCTAATTTCAGGTTTGTAGGTTCAGAGCGGCCTGTATATACAGTTTGCCAGTTAAAAGGCAGGATGCTTACCCCTGCACGCACGCCGAAGGGCTGAGACAGGTTCACTTTAACATCGGCACCAATACCTTGTGTACCGGCAGTAGCACTGACAGACACATTCGGGAAATCACCATAAGGAGTTCTGTTCTGAGCTTGAATCTCATTGACTGCAAATGTGAGGAGGATAAGGCTAAGGAAAGTAAATTTTATATTCATATAATTAATTTTGGTAAGGATGTCTTTTCGTCGGCAATGAATGATGACTACACGTAATTAAAGGACTCGTGTTTATACGGTAGAAGCAGTACATTAAACACAGTCAAATGTACGGGAGGAAGAAAGAAACGGATATCACGAAACTTACCTGTTTTCTTACTAAAATTGAATTATTCTTGAAGGTTGTTATCTTTAGTAATCTTTTTATTGGTAACTTCAGACAGAAATAAGTTGAATTACCTGATTTTTAAGTTGTTTAAGGACTAAAAGAAAGCACTCTCGTCAAAAAATAAGAAATTCATATTTATAGAGATCTGGTAATGTTTGTTACCCGTTTAAGTAATATTGTAATAGGTTGAAATGGCCGATATTTGAATTAAATATTGATAGAAGTTCATGATTATTGAAGAGAGCGTAAAGATATTATTTTCATATATTTTTTTTGAATTCCTGCTGCAGGACTATTTCGCTGGTTCACAAAAGGCTATATTTTATTGACACTCTTATTTGAATATATTTATGATAAATCTTGGTATTATCGAAGACGATGCCGCATTGCTTAACAATTATGTAGATTTCTTTGAAATGGAAGGTGAATTCTCGGTTTCATTTTCCTTAAATGATATCAGTAAGCTTTCTGCTCTTCGCTCATCCTGTATGGCCGACATTATTCTCTTAGACCTGGTTTTGCCTTCAGGAAATAGCTTAAATTATATTCATAAGATTACGCAGCGTTTCCCAAGATGTAAGATTGTTATCTTGTCGGGTATAGCTGATCAGCAAATGTCTCAGTCTGCGCTGCAGAGAGGGGCCAGCGGGTTTCTTTTGAAGTCCAGCAGCCTGCACTTTATCAAAGACGCGCTCATACAAGCTAACGATGGCGGTACACCTTTATCACCATTGATCGTAAACCATCTGATTCACTACAAGAATGTGCAAACGCTGTTCCAGGCACATCCTGATTTAACGAGGCGGGAAATTGAACTTGTTTATTTACTAAAGACGGGGATGTCTAACAAAATGGCGGCCGCCGAACTTAAGGTTACCTCCTTTACTATCAACCAACATCTGAAGAATATATATAAAAAGTTGAAGATCAACTCCAGGGGAGAGCTGATTACGATTGCTGCTAAGTATTAAAAATGCTAACCCTGTTAAACCGGTTAAGTTTATGGCACTATTGTTACTGATTGAGGATGAAGAAACACTGAGAAATAATACGCAGGAGCTGCTTGAGTTACATGGGTATCAATGTATCGTAGCTGCTAACGGAAATGAGGGAGTGGATCTGGCAAAAGAGTTTTTGCCGGATTTGGTCATCTGCGACGTTTTGCTTCCTGGTATCGATGGATTTGGCTTGAAAACCGTGCTGAACGATTTTGAGCCTACCAGTAATATCCCTTTTATATATCTCAGTTCAAAAGCTGAACGCGAGGATATGAGAAAGGCGATGGACCTTGGTGCAAAAGATTATATTACCAAGCCGTTTAAGTTTGTGGAGGTAGCAAGTTCAATCGAAAGGATCCTGCTGCAAAAGGCAGATCTCCACAAGTCGATCGATGACCATGTAATTAAAGTACTGGTGGATTATATCAAGCTGGCAAAACATGAGTGTAACACCCCATTACATGCCATTACCACACTTACAGAATTGCTGAGGGTTAAAAATCAGAGCGGGGAAACCATCGATGAACTTGCGGTGGCCATCATTACTTCCAGTAAGCGTCTTTCCAAGACACTTACTAACCTGGGAGAGCTGATGCGTTTGACACATTACTTTCCCATGGAAGAGTATGTATATAAGGCTTTCAATGTCAGTGATGTGATCCTGATTACTGCCCGGACTAATCTGAAAATAAACAACCGGCTGTCAGATCTGACAGCTGAAATTGAACAGGTCAGTTCTGCTGAGTTTGCAAAAGAAGATATTGCTACAATGATTGATGAGCTCACAGACAATGCCGTTAAATTTTCGCAGCCACTTAGCAGGATAACAGTTGATTTCGGGAAAGCGGATGCAAGTGATCAGTTTGTATTAAAAGTGCATAACCAGCTGTCGGTGGCAACTACTTTTACTGAAAATGATATTCGTCCGTTTAAGCAGCATGACTGTACCCTGGTGCGGCAACACGGCAGTGGTCTGGGTCTTTATCTTGTTTCATTGATCGTAAAAAAATACAATGGGAAATTAAGGGTTGAATATACTGCGGATATGGGTATTACTATCGTTGTTTCTTTACCGGTGGGAAGATCAAATCCTGCTCATCAGGACAATATAAATATGGTGGGGATATGATTCAGGTAAAAGCAGGGACAGTGGATAAGATGACGCTCAGCGCTTATAAGGATTTGGTTGACAGTATCAACGATATTGTTTTCCAAATCAATAGTTGTGCCGAATGGACTTTCCTGAATCGCTCATGGACCCGCATCATGGGGTACGAAATAGAGGAGGTAAGAGGAATGCCTTTTTTTGATTATCTGCATCCGGATGACAGGCTAAAGGGGATTACCTCCTTTCAATATAATATTGCCGGCTCATGCAGTTATTTTCATCAGGAAAAACGGTTTGTGACTAAAAGAGGCGATGTAGTCTGGATGAAGGTGATTTCTACCCTGCATAGAAATGATTCCGGCGAAGTGATTAGTATTTCAGGTACGATGCAGGATGTGAGCCGGGAGAGGAAGATCAGGGATATGAGCGAGCTTGTTTCTCATAATATACATGACCTGGTTTGTATGCTGGAATTGAATGGGAAATATAAATACGTATCACCATCAATCAAGGAAATCACGGGTTACCTGCCGGAAGAATTGATAGGTAAGTACCCGTTGGATTTCGCACATCCCGATGATGCGTCAAAATTGAGCTATCAGCACGTCAAGAAGAAAAAAGTAAAAGATATCAATATCAATTCCCGGTTTAAAACAAAAAATGGCGAGTATAAATGGCTTGAAACAAATACTAAAACCATTTCTGACGAAAGCGGTGCGGCGATTGGATTTGTATCATCGTCCAGGGTGATTGACATCCGCAAGAAAGCTGAAGATATCATCTTAAAGTCTCTGGAGAAAGAGCGTGAACTGAATCAAATGAAGTCTAACTTTGTAAGTGTTGCCTCTCATGAGTTCAGGACCCCCCTCGCAATTATCAGGTCCAGTCTTGAATTGTCAGAGATCTATGCTGCTAAAGTTTCGCATCTGGTTCCCAATATCGCCAAACATAATCAGAATATTTTCAGGCAGATTGACCGCCTGAGCTTGCTGATTGATGAGGTGCTGATCGTAAGTAAACTTGAATCAGAGGTTTTTGTCTGTAAGCGGGAAGAGTCGGACATCGTAGAAGTATTGAAGGAGATTATTTTTTATCTCGAGAATATTCAAAAAGACAATAGAAAAGTAGTTTTCAATATCAAAGGTATACCGCGGAAAGTGATGATAGATCCCTTACTGGTAAACCATGCGATTACCAATATCATCACCAATGCGTTTAAATACAGCGCAAGACGTCGCGGACCGGTCATCACCTTGTGCTTTAATGAAAAGACATTTTCTATTACCATCAAAGATTTTGGTATAGGAATTCCACATGATGATCAGGCTAAGATCTTCCGCGCATTTTACCGCGCGGAGAACGTTGCCCTGATAGAAGGTACAGGTCTGGGGATGTTTATTGCTAAAAGATTTATGGAGCTGCATAAAGGAAAACTTTCATTCAAAAGTCGTCTTGATGTGGGAACAGAATTTTTGATAAAGATGTCCTGATCTCCTATAACTTACCTCATTAAGTAATTTTTTTTGAGTTCAAAAAAAGTAATCTTTGAGCTATATGCAGAAGATCCTCGTAAAATGTAGCAGATGCCAGAATCTAGGTGATAACAACAGGGTTAAAAGACCCAGGGTCCTTAAAATTTTTTTCCCCTTTTTACCGGTTAAAAAATATATGTGCTTTCGTTGTCTCAAGACATTTTATAAGGTTGATCTGTTCAGAAGCTTTCATATAATCGGAATAAAGTCATAGATTTTAACGATTGGCCTGTTGCAGGGTTTCTATTGTTCTTTGCGATGATTAGATCGCAAAGAACAGCTTTCTTACTTCGCCCGAAACTGTGGGTTGCAACCTGCCATAAAGCGCCATAGGCTTTACCATTTTGCTCGCTTTTTTTTCCTGGTAATCCGTTACCTCAACAACATATCTTCCCGGCCAGAGCGCGTGAATTCTATGATGCCTTCTTTGTTTGTAGTGAAAACTTTAGACCATCCTGAAGGAGAGAATATCGAAACAGTAGCGTCGCCTTTCAATCATTTTGCGCGTACTCGCCATAAAATAATTTAACCTCCTGCGCCTGTCCGATTTTTCCAGACCTGTTGGTTTCTATCCAAAGCGCATACGCAAATGATGTTGTTCCGTAAGCCAGACCAATGATGGTCAGCAGGAGTGTTTGATATATTTTATAATTTGTATATTAAATTGTTTGCTGATTCCTAACCTGACAAATATAGAAGTTATTCAGAATAATTACAGACAAGCATAAGGTGTTTAACGCGTATGGCTGAATTGTGTTGATTATTAGAAGGTTACTCTTGATAGTCTTATATATTGTTCGTAGATTTAATAGACCATTATATAAACAGGAGGAAATATCATGACTGTTATTCAAAAAATTGAGCGGTGGGGCGATCAGCATACCGCTAAAGCACTTGGCTTCGTGCGCATGGGATTAGGAATACTTATTTTTTGTAAGGGAATTGCCATTGTAAGCAACACTCAGGCACTGCAGGAACTGCTGGTGCAGCACAGTGTATTCGGCTTCTCAGGCATGATGGCAAGCGTCGCCATTCATATAGTAGGGTTTGTGCATCTTGTAGGCGGTATTTTGATTGCCATAGGGTTGCTTACCCGTTTTGCTGCTGTAATACAGATTCCCATCCTTTTGGTTGCAGTATTCTTTGTGAATATATCCAGAGGTTTTACGATGCTGAATTCAGAATTATGGCTTTCGCTGATCGTATTATTACTGCTTATCTTATTTTGGGTTACAGGATCAGGACCTTATTCTGTAGATCAGGCGATGAAGAAAAAACCGGTTGCATAAAGAATTGGAAGGTAAACCAATCTGCTTTCCGGAATTTTAGGATCTCTCTATTGAAGAGATCCGGGGGGACTGACTGATCTATGTTAGCATCCTTTTTAATTTGGCTGTGGATTTAGCAGCTCATCAGGATTGAATGCATCTCCGAATATACCCCGGTTGACTGAGGAATATTGCGCCTTCAAAAACATTTACCTCCAGGCTGCTGATCTTCGCCAACGTAGGTGATCCACCATGATAAATGTTCCGCGGGGTATTCATTAATATAATCCAGACCTTGCTGCGAAAGAAATCGGTGTTTGTAAACTTTCCACCTTTAGGGAGAGCGTGGTTAATGCCTTGATAAGTGTGTCTTAGCGATAGGAGTAAAGGTGTGATCTCGACAGTTTAAACATATCAGTTGTATGATGATATGGTAAAAATGATACGTTGAAGGACAGTATCTGTACACTAGATATCAAATGATGATAAGGCACATAGACCACGCTTAGAAAAATAATTTTACTATTTAGAATTTTCCCAAACTATTTCCTTAGTGAATTCCGTTATGTAATTGTATCGAGAATTAATAGTTATGATAATCATTTGGAAATAATATGAAGAACGTAGTAGTAACCGGAGTATCTACAGGGATTGGACGTGGAACGGCAGGTGTGATGATCGGAAAGGGCTGGCATGTATTTGGGAGTGTGCGCAATGAAGATGATGGGCATCAATTGAAAAAGGAATTTGGTAAGGCATTTACGCCTCTGATTTTTGATGTGCAGGATAATGATGCTATCCTTTCAGCTTCCATAGAAGTACGTAAATGTCTTGCCGGAAAAACCCTGGATGGTTTGGTTAATAATGCCGGCAGTTCAATGCCTGATCCTTTGCTGCTCCAGACTGTAGAGGATTTTCGTAAACAGATCGACATCAACCTTGTGGGTATGTTTGCAGTTACAAGAGCGTTTGCTCCGTTGCTGGGAACAGATCA
The DNA here is from genome assembly GCF_900107535.1 of Pedobacter hartonius. Taxonomy (GTDB): domain Bacteria; phylum Bacteroidota; class Bacteroidia; order Sphingobacteriales; family Sphingobacteriaceae; genus Pedobacter; species Pedobacter hartonius. The sequence continues at coordinate 328,282 of NZ_FNRA01000004.1, forward strand.
GACACTGATTGGAAGTAAGGGACGAATTATTAACCTGAGCTCTGTAGCCGGAAAGACGGGCTTTCCATTTATGGGTGCCTTTTCTGCCGCCAAATATGGTGTTGAGGGTTTTTCTGAGGCCTTGAGAAGGGAACTGCAAATGATAGGAATTGATGTGATCATCATCGGCCCCGGTTCTGTAAACACTGCTACTTGGGATAAATTAGAAAATACATCATTTGACCATGTTGACGGTACAATTTGGGATAAACCTTTCCGAACCTTCAACAAATGGATGAGTGAAAGTGGTCGCAAAGGCTATTCCCCGGAACAGGTGGGCAAAGTAATTGCCACAGCCTTAATTGTATCCAGACCACATGCACGCTATACAGTATTAAAGGGCAGATTTCTGAATGCAACTTTGCCATCATTGCTCCCCAGCCGGACTATTGACAGAATACTTGGTAAGAAGCTTGGTTTATTACCCAAATAACATAATTCTTTAATGTCTTTGCCGAACATTTTACTGAGGTTGTCTGAAAATAGCCGATTGTCAGAGTAGATGATACCCGATTGTTCATTTGGACCATCGAGTATCATCTGCTAACAAAATATGTTATTTTAAAGCTCTAAGGATTTCTTCAAGCTTTAATTCACCCTCTACAGTCTGTGCCCCATTTTGTATTGCCTTTTTCATAATTCGTGCTGTCTCTGGATTATATACCAACGAAGCCCAACCATCGTTTTCCGATTGAAACCCTTCTGCGTTTCTGATTGGAGGCAATATTTTTTTTGTTGTTTCTATTACACTTTCAGGTAAGTTTGCAATGTTTTGTGCCAGGCGATCTACGAATGTGTCTATTTCGGCATCGGGTATTGCACGATTAATCCAGCCATAATGCTCAGCAGTAATGGCATCGAACAACCTGTCGGGGGCCTAATACAACTATGGCTTTTTTAAAATCAACTTTGGTTTCTAAAATATTTTGTAAAGATCTCTTTATCATAATAATTTTTATTCACCAAATATAGCTCTTTTTGGGGAACGTATTCGCCAAAAAGAGCTATATTTGGTGAATATGTTCCTTGAAATTGATCTTTGATGTAAATGAATTTTTTAGAATTCTGAGATTTATATGCCAATGATTAATGATCTGTATATTTCACTTGTAAACAAAACCGAACTTTATCGAACCATTTTGTATCTGATTGTGCCAATCTAGTAACTATATTGGATTCGAATGACAGAAAATGATGTTTTATGATTTCTAGTTTGTGATTCATATTTCTAAAACGTTGCCTTCTTCAAGGGTAATTGCTACATAAGCTAATAAAAATATTAAACTCAAAAAACTACTGGTAGTCAAATTGCTTATAAAACTCGATTTGGTTACCAACCACAGGCAGCTAAAATCTATTCTATTCGCAGACATTAATTGCCACCTGTCAAGGACATCATAAATTCGCCCGCCTTTTTTAAAGCATCTCTTCCTTCAGGAAGCAACGAGTGCCACAATGGAAAATTATGTATCATTTGAGGCCACACTTCAAATCTTATATGAACTCCTGCCATTGCAGCTTTATGTGTAAATGTCAGGGCTTCACTCAGCATTTCTTCCGCTTCGCCAACAATTATATACATTGGTGGAAGACCATGAACATCTGCATAAATTGGAGAGGCCAGTGGAAGATTAGGATTGGCACCACCCAAATAGGCGGCAGCTTGTGCCTGAATAGCTTTAAGGTTTACTATAGGATCAATTCCTTCTCTTGTCTGGTAGGTTTCTCCAGTCTGACCTAAGTCAATCCAAGGTGATATTGGAATTCCACCTGCAGGCATAGGTACTCCCCTGTCGCGTGCAAATAGCATTAGATTAATGGTTGCATTTCCACCAGCAGAATCACCGCAAATAATAATCTTTTTAGCATCATATCCTTGCTCTAATAACCAAAGATATCCATCAAATATATCTTCTAACGGTTGTGGGAACGGATGTTCAGGAGCTAAACGGTAGTCTAAGGCAAAGGTCTTCATTTTTCCGGCTCTTCCAAGCTCACTGATTTCCCCACGATATGTTGCCGGACTGCCAATAAGAAATGCGCCACCATGTATGTAATATAAAACATGGGTATCTCTTGCTTCAGGAGAATCAGTCCATTCTCCCTTCAGGTTGCCTACCGATACAGTTTCATAAGTGATGTCATCGGCTACCGGTAAAGTAGCATACATTTTATCTGCTGCAATCCGTAATTCAGGAATTGGCGCATTAAGATCCAGGTAAGTTTTGAAATAATCTCTTGCAATTTTGAGTTCTTTGTTCATGCTGTTAACATTAAATATTAGGACAGCAAATTTCGGATGGACTCTACAGATACGTTAGCAAATAAGGGTTCAATATTGGTACTTTATATGCCAGATTTTTAGATAACCTTTTATTGATTTAAATATTTCTTGTACATAGATTTACGGTAATCTGCTGGGGACAAACCTTCTTGTTTTTTGAATTGTCTGGAAAAATAAGAAAAATCATTAAAGCCAAGTTCTTCACTAATCTGACCTATAGGAAGATTGCAGTATACCAGCATCCGTTTTGCTTCCACTAATCCACGGTCGCGGATCATAACCCCTGCCGTTTTACCCGTTAGGTTCTTAACAATCTTGTTGAGATAATTGGCAGAGATGCTTAGTTTATCCGCATAAAATGCCAGATCAGCTTCGTTTCTATAATATTGTTCTATCAACTTTTTGAACTTTTTATAGACTTGTACATGGAAAGAGTCTGACGTTTCGGTAGGTGCTGTGCCCATTAACCGCTGAATACGATTGAGCAGAACCAGCAGTAACCCATTAATTATTAAGGGAACTTTCACCTCTCTATTTAGCTCTTCTGTAATTGGGTCTACAATTGCCCGTAGTTCATTTTTGGCATTTTCATCTAAACATAAATAGGGTTTAGTAAAACTCTCTTCCAAAAATGTGAGTTCAAAAATAGATTCCTGTGTCTGGTGGGTAAGCAGAAATTGCTCAGTGAAAGCGATACTGTAACCTTTCACCTTTTCTGGCGAACTTAATAAATGAATCTGACCTGGAGAGGTGATCAGTAGTGTGCCTGTTTTAATAGGAATATCGTGATAATCGATAGTATGTGTGAACGTTCCCTCGGTAACCCAAATGATTTCATAAAAATCGTGCTTATGTGGCCACTCCAAATCTTTTGGCCATGACAGATCTTCAAACCGCGCCAACTTAAATAAATTCTCAATCTTCTTATCAGATGGGAAATCTTCAATCCTGTAGGTTGGAATCATAGTATTGCATTAATTACAAAGGCAAAATTAATCATTTAGATGTTTAAGACTGATTTATAATTTAACCTTTTTGTTGAGGATTTGATGATATTGGTCAATATATAGGATGATACTTTAGTTAAGCTAACCCTCTCATCAGATGTGATTGACTGGTGGATTTACAACATCTAAAGAACAGGAGTAATTTTTACTCTTGAAAATGTAACGAGGGCGAAAAATCTGTATATTCGACTTTGATTAGATAACGAAGGCGTATACTGCCCTTGTTCAAATTTAATATAATATGGTATATTATTCTGAAAAACCTTTCAACGATCTACCTTCCTTGCCACCAAAGGCTGAGATTGAAACTGTGGAAATACTTAAGAAAACTATTTTAGCAAGTAGAGCGCTATCAGAATTAAAGGGCGCAATCACTAATCTACCTAATCCGACATTGTTTATTGACACTATCTATTTGCAGGAAGCCCAGGCAAGTTCGGCTATTGAAAATATTATAACTACGCAGGATGAGCTTTTTAAGGCATCTATTTCTGATAGAAAGATAGAAAATTTTGCAACCAAAGAAGTGATTCACTACAAAGATGCGCTATGGTATGGCTTTCAACAATTAAATAAGCGACAGGTTTTAAATACCAATTTGTTTATCTCTATTATGCAAATCATTAAAGAGAACCAATCTGGAATAAGAAATACTCCTGGAACGAAACTTACCAATCCAGCTACCGGACAGATAATTTATACCCCGCCAGAAGGAGAGCACATTATAAGAGAAAAACTTAAAGACCTTGAAGACTTTATTCATACTGAAGATGATATTGATCCATTGATAAAATTAGCGCTGATTCATTATCAATTTGAGGCTATACATCCGTTCATTGATGGAAACGGACGGACCGGACGTATAATAATACTGTTATATCTCAAATTAACAGGATTATTGGATCTACCAGCCCTCTACATGAGTGAATACATCATAAAACATAAACAAGATTATTATTTAAGCCTTCGAAGGGTAACTGAAAATGGTGATTGGAAAAGTTGGATACTTTATATGCTTGATATGGTAGAAGATACAGCTATAAAAGGCCGTGAACAGATTGCCAGCATAGAACGATTAATGAGAACTATGGGTGAAAGAATCCAAAAGGAATTGCCAAAATTATATTCTAAAGATCTGATGGAGGTATTATTCAAATTACCTTATACCAAAAGAGTATTTCTGGAACAGGCTGGATTAGGTAATCTAAAAACTGCAGGGAGCTATTTAAATGAATTAGAAAAAGCAGGTATTCTAAAAAGTGAAATGGTAGGGAAGGAAAAGTTATATCTAAATACTGAATTGATGCAAATATTAAAGAGATAGAATATAAAGAAATAGCCTGATTTATTGGCGAGATTACTTTGAACACATCTTCTTATATAACAAAGAAACGGCCTCTAAATGTATTTAGAAGCCGTTTTTAACGATGTACACCCAATAGGATTCGAACCTATGACCTACGGTTTAGAAAACCGTTGCTCTATCCAGCTGAGCTATGGATGCGTGTTTCCCTGTTGGAGCGCCAAAGATAGGATTTATGCGCAATATCAACAAATCTATTTTCAGATTTCTGTCGTCTAAGCTTCTTTCAGCGGCATGACTTTTTTACTGGGATTCATTTCGGCATAATCTAAAACCATATTCAGGATATAATCATTTGAGGGATAAGGTTCTATGCAGGACTTCAACGTTTCCATATCTGCCACATCTGTTGGAAAGGAAATATAACCCATCCCATAGAACTTGCCTTCTTCTATCCAAAGGCAGCTCTGTTCATCATCATTTCTGCCTGCATCGATCAGTGCAAAAGAGGGCAGGGTAGATTTCAGGTGTGCAATTGCTGCTTTTACGCGGCTGTTGTAGCTATATGGATGCTCGAGTCCCTGGCAGGCGCCATGGCAGTTACCGGTATCAACGGCCGTGCAGGACGACCTGTTCTTCTGAATGAAACACAGCTTTTCACAAAGCGTATGTTCAGTGATCATTCCTCTTAACATGCTTTGTCCGGCAAGTATACTGTTAAATGTAAACAGCGCATTGGAGTTCTTTTTATACTTATCGATGCCCAGCCGCATATAGCCTTTTTGATCTTCAAAAGCGTAAAGGGCATATTTTTGCTCAAAACGTTTCAGTGCCCTGTTATTCTCGGGCCAGTACTTCTGGATTTCTGCGGCTTCCAGGATCAGTGCCATCAATTCTGTACCACAGACTGTAAAATCTATCTCATGAATGTTCTTCAGAAATTCCTGTCTTTGTTTTTTGATACTGTTCCCTGAAAAATGCGAGCACACCCTCTTTTTAATATTTATAGCTTTACCGATATAGATGATCTTACCCTTGTTGTCTTTAAAATAATAGACACCAGGATTTTGCGGTAAGGCGTCAATGGTGGCCCTTGAAAGGTTTGGAGGCAACACCTGTTCCTTTGATGCCTTATGCAATGAAAGTGAGATCAGTCCCTCCGTATCGTTTTCCAGCAGGAGGGAGAGCAGAAGAGCGGTAGCTGCGGCATCGCCGCCTGCGCGGTGACGGTCATTTAAGGGGATGCCCAGTGAACTGCATAATTTCCCCAGGCTGTAGGAAGGATGACCAGGAATGATCTTTCTGCTCATCCGTACAGTACAAAGTTTTTTACCGGCCAAGACAAAACCACTCTGGGCAAGCTGGTGCCTGACGAAGGAAAAATCGAAATTCACATTGTGGGCAACGAATACCTTGTCATGCAGCATTTCATATATTTGAGGAGCAACATCGGCAAACAACGGTGCGTCCTGCACCATCTCATTACTGATCCCAGTCAGGCTTTCTATATAAAACGGGATCTCCTGTTCCGGATTGATCAGGGTTTCAAAGGCATCAATAACTTTTGAACCATCATGAACAAGAATGGATATTTCCGTTATCCCATTGCCGGAAGCAAAACCGCCGGTCGTTTCAATATCTACTACTGCGTACAACATTTATCAATTGATATTCAAATACAAATGTGCTAATAAATTTAGTAATAAAAATGATTATTAAAATTATTCTCTAATGGCATGTAAATGGTATAGATCAAAATGAAATGGGGATAAATAATGTCTAAGAAAATATTGGCGGTGGATGATGATAACGACATTCTGGATGTTATCAGGATTATACTTGAAGATGAGGGTTATGAAGTTTTTACGCTGGCTAACGGCAAACAGGTATTTGATTTTGTGGGTGAAACAGACCCTGATCTGATCCTGCTGGACGTAATGTTGGGCGGATTGGACGGCAGAGATATTTGCAGGGCTTTAAAAGAACACGAAGTGTTCAAGAAGATTCCTGTGGTCATGATCTCTGCAAGCCATAATTTAAACAATTTGTTATTAATGCCGGGAGCGCCGGATAACTTTCTCGCTAAACCTTTTGATATTGATCGTTTGGTGGATATGGTCAAGGCCCAGCTGGCTGCCTGATAAGAACTGTACTAATTAATATATATAATCGTACTAAATTCCAGATGAATTATCCTAAAACGGTATCTATTTCTATTGGATTGATCAGCATCTTATGAATAGGGCATTTATCAGCAATCGCTAACATTCTATTCCTCTGCTCGGCGGTTAAATCACCGGTAAGCTCTATCTTACGGCTGATCTTCGTTGAAGCACTCATCTCCTCCTCTTTACAAATAGTCAAATGAATTTTTACAGCTTCCAGGGGAATCTGTTTTCTGTCAGCATACATCCTGATGGTAATCGCTGTACAACTCCCTAAGCTTGCCAGCAACAATGCTCCCGGTGTCATCCCTTCGTCTTTTCCTCCAACTTCTTCAGGTTCATCTGCATAGATGAAATGTCCTCCCGCATAAACTTTAGTCAGGTAATTTGTCTGATCTAATTCAGTAACTGCTGTGATCTGATTTTCATCCATTCGAAATATTTTATTTTTTTAGATTTACAATATATAATTTTATTTATGGAACCACCAATAATAAATGAACGTATACAAATGCTGCAGTCTTTTATTGGAAAGGAATACACTGCATCTGTTTCCCCGTTTATGAACTGGCTCAGGCCAACTGTAGTGAGTGCTGAACCGGGCGCACTTGCATTCAGTTACATCATCAGAAAGGAAATGACGAATCCTGCCGGAACACTGCATGGCGGAGTGACTGCAGGGATCATGGATGACCTGATCGGGGCAACAGTTTATTCACTGAATCTTCATGATCCGTATACCACGATTAATAATGCGATTGACTATTTTGCCACAGCGAAGGAGGGCGACCTGGTTATCGCCCGGACTGCGATTGTAAAACGCGGCAGAACAATCATTAATTTACAGTGTGAACTGACCCTTCCCGGTAAGGACAGGCTAATTGCCAGAGGCTACGCTAATATGCTGAAAATTAATTCATACAGCTAAAATGATATAGCATTACTGAACTGAAATTTGTTAACAATTACATGTTGTCAGCTTAAGATTTACTGAACATTTGACACCCATATTTGTTATGATAAATGAACTAACCAGATATGAGTATGTTAAGTAATTATCTCAACTTTGAGTTTGATGTACAGGGTAAGCCTGTAACAGGTTTTTGCATGAGAATTCAGGATGATTTTCATGAAACCTACGCGGTGATAATGGATGGATACCATTCGTTTTGTGTTTGGCTGGATAAGCCATCCTCAACATGGAGATCATCTAAATATGTAAATGTTGAGCCCGGTGTTCTGGAAAAGATCATCAACCATTTAAATGTTCATCAGATAGCGTAGCTAAATTCACATAAAAAGGGTCTGTGCTGATTTAGCACGGACCCTTTTTCGGCTGTATCTATTTGTGAAAGAATACGTAAGCAACAAAGACTGCCGCAATGATTCCGGCAAGATCTGCTATCAATCCAAATGGAATGGCGTAACGCGTACGTTTGATGCCTACTGAACCGAAATACAGGGCTACAATATAGAAAGTGGTGTCGGCAGAGCCATTGAATATGCATGACAACCGACCTACGAAAGAATCAGGGCCAAAGGTCTTCATCGTATCTGCCATCATTGCCTTGGCGCCGCTTCCGCTGAGTGGTTTGATGATCGCTGTGGGCAGCGCAGGAGTAAAATCTGTATTGATACCTATCTGTACAAAACACCAGGTGAACCCGTCAACAATATAACCCAGCACTCCTGAATTTCTGAGTACTCCAATGGCTACCAGCATACCTACTAAATAGGGAATGATGGTAATGCAGGTGGTAAAACCTTCTTTTGCGCCTTCTATAAAGACCTCATATACATTTACTTTCTTGCGTACAGCACCCAGAATAAAAGCGATGATGATTGAAAACAGAATAACGTTGGAAGCTACTTTTGATACGATCTGGATCTCTTCCTTACTTAAATAATTACTGAAATAATAGATCAGCGCTGCTATACCCAGTGTAATACCGCCCAGCCAGGATATCACTACACGGTCAAACAAATTGATCTTTTGTTTGATTGCCACGGCAATGAGTCCCACTACAGTGGCTACATAAGTAGCAATCATACAGGGGATGAATATATCTGATGGATCGGCCGCCCCCAGGATTGCCCGCTGGGCCATGATTGCCAGTGGGATCAGCGTAAGGCCTGAGGTATGCAATACCAGGAACATGATCTGTGCATTGCTGGCAGTTTCCTTATCCGGATTGATTTCCTGTAAACTCTTCATGGCTTTTAATCCGAAGGGCGTGGCTGCATTATCCAGTCCCAGCAAATTGGCCGAGAAATTCATTACCATATGCCCTGTTGCGGGATGATTTTCTGGTACTTCAGGAAAAATACGGCTAAAGAACGGGCCTATAATACGTGACAGAAAGTTGATTGCTCCGGCTTTCTCACCAATGTTCATAATGCCCAGCCAAAGGGTCATGATGCCTACAAGAGGCAGTGCAATATCCATTACCCCGGTTTTGGCGGATTCAAATGTACCGTCCACGATCAGTTTAAAAATTTCTGTATCACCAAAAAAGATGAGCCTGATGAGGGCAACTACAAAGGCTACCAGGAAAAATGCAATCCAAAGATAATTTAATGCCATTAATTTTAGTTTGAAGGTATGAATGTAAAAAAAAGGATCTGTATTCATGAGTATACAGATCCTTTTTTTAACAATGTACCGTCAGGCCGGTCTCAGGGTTTATCATCAGTAAGTTCAAAACCCCATGTTTTTCCCTTTTCCGTTGCAGGTATGCCGCCTGTCATCCATACAGGTGCTTTGGCGCCTTTTAAATAATAATCGAAAAACTGCTGTTCGCGGATCTGGATATCTTTCTTATTCTGACGAAGTTCGAGATTGTGCGCTTCGTTATTATAATTTAATAACCATGATGGTTTTCCCAGTCTTTTCAAGCCGGTGAACATTTCTATTCCCTGATACCATGGCACGGCCCCATCAGCATCGTTAGACATGATCACTACCGGTGTACTTACTTTAGGAAGAGAGAATAACGGTGAGTTTTCAATATACAATTCTGGTTTTTCCCATAAGCTTGCACCAATCCTGCTTTGCGTCTTTTCATACTGAAACTGGCGGTTCATACCAGTTTCCCAACGGATACCACCATAGGCAGAGGTCATGTTGACCACCGGGGCACCTGCCCATGCTGCGGCATACATATTGGTCCTGGTGATCAGAAAGGCCACCTGGTAGCCTCCCCAGCTCTGTCCCTGGATACCAATCTTGCTACCGTCCACCCAGCTGTTTTTCTTCAGTGATTCTACACCTGAATTGATGAATTCTTCGGCAGATCTTCCCGGATATCCTTTTTCATAGCTGATGTCCGGAGCAAATACCAGGTATCCGTTACTTACAAAATAGGAGATATTCAGTCTTGAACGCGTAGGGGCCGGCGGAATATAATTGTATAAACCTTCAGAAAGTTTTTCATAGAAATACACAATCATCGGATATTTTTTTACCGGGTCGAAGTTTTCTGGTTTATATAAAATGCCCTCTGAAGGATATCCTTTTGGGGTTGCCCATTTCACGAGTTCTGCTGTGCCCCAGTTATAGGTCTGTTGTTGAGGATTGGTATTACTGACTTTAGTTTCAGTTTTCAGATCTGTAGATACATAGATATTTGGTGATGAGGTATAATTTCCTTTGTCATAGATGTACCGCTCGGCATCTTTGGCCTTTATTAAATTTGAATACTTAAACTTAGCCATGACGGCCAGTTCAGGATTCTTACTGTCACCGGCATGTGTTCTGTAAAAGCCGTTTTCTTTAGTGTCGTTGTTGAATGCGGAGAGCCAAATGTCATCTTTCCGGGTAATGAAACGCGCTTCAGGATCAACCTGTTCGTAACGGAAAGTGATCTTTTTTTGTCTCCCGAAGCCATTGGTGATGGTCTTTGGCGCAGATTTCCCGTCAGGGGAGAAGCTCCAGATATCATACCGGTCGTAAATCAGCACTTGTTTATCTTCTTCTGTCCAGCCGGCAGTACCATACGCTGAAGGATCATCCGGCACATCATTATCCTCGTCAGCAAATTTAACTTTACTATCAGTGTTGAGCACCGTTGTTTTTCCAGTGGCCACTGCATATGCAGACCACAGGGAGGTTTTTTGATCAAAGAAGAGGATGTAATTTCCGGCGGGGGAGGGCGAAGCATATCCGTCAAGAGCGGAGATTATCTTTTTTCTTACGCCGGTTTTTATATCTACGAGATAATAATCACGGATGGGAGAGCCCGTCCATTGTGATTGTACCCTGTTTCCGTAATCTGTCGAGGCAAGTACGAAGCTGGCATCTCCTTCTTTCACGATGGTGGCTTCCGGCAGTTTGATATCTGTCAGCGGAACGATCTTAGGGTCACTGCTGAAGATATCAATCACAGTCTGGTAACTTCTTTTTGATTCTTTATCCGCATTTTTTAGTTGCATAGGCTGCAGATAATCGTCTTTATACCCCCAGACGTCCACTTTGGCGTTCTCAAAGTCAACCAGTGTGGTATCTTTTGCTTTTTTCAGTGGTGCAATGCCGAAGAATAACTTTGTTCCCTCTTTGCTGAAAGTTAGTTTTCCGTCTCCGCTTACTGTCCATTTGGCGGGGAGTCCGTCAATTTCATTGTCTACCAGAACCTGCGCGGTATCCAGTGTCAGCGAGTTATAATAAATACTGTAGTCCTTAATTTCTGATTTTTCAGGGCTGTTTTCACCCAGGAAGGCCACCTGTGTACCATCTTCATCAAAAATAAAGCCTTTGTAATTGCCTTTGGTATACACTAAAGTTTTAACCGTGCCTTTCTCCGTGTTAAAGATGAATACACCTGCCTTTGCAGTGTTGTCCTTTTTCGATCCGGGAGACGTGAAAATTAGCTGTTTGCCGCTTTTGCTGATGTCATATTCAGTTACATATTTGAAAGTTCTGTCAATGCCGGTCAGCAGGTTTCTCAGGATAAGGTCTGAACCTTCTTTATTCTCTTTTTTTGGCTCATCCGGCTTAGCCTTTTTGGTGGTGTCTGCCGCCGGCTCTTTCTGGTAAACGAGAAAATCACCCGCATTTTCGGGTATTTTAAATGATTTTACACGCGGGATCTTTGTAATGGCGCCTGTAGTAAGGTTGATAAAACCCAGTGAATCCCTGAGCATTTCTTCAGGTTTTTTCTTTTTGATCCTATCCATCCTGGTTGTGGCAAACTGGGGCTGGATCTGGAAGGCGGCATATTTTGAATCTGCGCTGAATTTAAGCAGGGTGCCTCTGTCTACTGTGATTCTGGTTGTTGTGCTGAGGTTACTGAGGTAAAGTTTTGTATCTCCTTCCTGCGGTACAATAGTATATCCTGCCCATTGTCCGTTGGCAGACAATTGTTTAACACCAACACTCTCCCATGAGTCATAAACCGTATGGTTAAGCGGTTTTTTCTGGGCAAAGACAGTCGCTGCAAAAAACAGGAGGATAATAGTGAACTTTTTATGCATGATATGAGTATAAATTTAGATTTAATATTGTTCAGGCTTAAAAATTGCATTTTTTAATCAACAAATCCTATTAGTATATCAAATTTTACATTTTTTGAGCTAAATGCATAATCGTTATGGAGACTGAAATGATGATACGGAATACATTTCCCTAATTATATTGTCATTCAGTTTATGGAATTTCATTTCAGTTTTCATCATTATGATATAAAGATATTATATGGGTATTCGTCTGCGAAATTTAAGAATATGTTTTATTGTGTTGTGCCTGTTTTGCAGCTGTTCTCAAAAACCTGGAGGCCATTTCAGCCGGAATCAGCCTGTGCTATCAGGACAACCTAAAAACTACCGTTTCACAATTTACAGGAACGACACTGCATTGCTGTCTTTAACCCGGAACAGGCTCAAATACCGGTGGAATTCTCAGACTTATGTATATCAGTGGGAGTATTGACCCGCGAAGGCCCGTCATAAAAAAACCGCCCTATCATTAAATAAGGCGGTTTTTCTAAAGAAGAAGAATAAATGAATTATTTATTCTTTTTTTCCTGTGTTTTTACCTGTTGCTGCTGACGCATATAATCGTCCAGGCGAGTCTGGAACTTAGATTTTTTCTTTTGTTCTTCAGGTTTTTTCTTGTTTTCCTTCAGGATATTATGAATTTTCTCGTCGTTAACCATTGATTTGATCAGGTACTGCTGTCCGAAGGTCATCATGTTGGCAAGGAAATAATAATAGTTCAGTCCGGCTGGGTACTTGTTCAGTACACCAAGGAATACGATCGGCATAATATAACCGATATATTTCATTTGTCCTGTTGCACCAGATACCTGGTTATTGAAATACGTATAGATCAGTGTAGAGATGGTCATCAATACACACATTAAACTCAGGTGGTCACCAATAAATGGAACAGTAAATCCAAATTTGATGAAATCATCATAAGTAGAAAGATCATGCATCCATAAGAAACTTTGTCCCCTTAATTCGAACAGGTTCGGGAAAAAGAAGAAGAAGGCCATTACGATAGGCAACTGAAGCAGCATCGGCAGACATCCGCCTAATGGATTGACACCTACCTGTTTATATAACTTGAGATATTCCTGCTGAAGCAATGTAGCATTGTCTTCACCCACTTTGGCTTTGATCTCATCCATTTCTGGTTTCAATATTCTCATCTTAGCCATAGAGATGTACGACTTGTACGTCAGCGGTGACAGCACCAGCTTTAAGGCGATGGTGAGCACTAAAATGATCAGGCCATAGTTCCATCCAAAACCTTCAAGGAAGTTAAACACTGGTAATACCACAAACCTGTTGATGTACTTCAGCGGCCAGTAACCCATTTCCACGAGTTTCTCCAGTTCCTGTCCTTGTTTTTTTAACACTGCAAACTGATTGGTTCCGAAGTAGAACTTCATTTTATAGTTTTGTACAGCAAGCTGGTTGAACGGCAGGTTTACGTTAGCGGTATAACCTTTTATCTCACCCGGAGCAGTCAATATCTTTACATTCACATTTCCTTTTATAAATGGATCAGCGGGAATCAGCACAGCTGAAAAGAAATGCTGTTTGAAGGCGATCCATTCGATCTTGGCTTTGTTCAGCTCCTGGCTTTCATCTTTTGCAAAACTTAAGTGGTCTGGATTCTGATCAACATATTTATAATATGGTGCTGAATACTGCTGTTCTGCCTGTAATGATTTTTCCTGCTGCAGCAGTACAGTTTCCCAGTTTAGCGCAATGCTGTCCCTCTCAATCACCTGGTTCATACCATTCAGGTTGATATTAAAAGAAACGTCATGTGCATCAGCGGCATTTAATCCGTAAACAAATTCAATGTATTTATCCGCACTGTAATTTGCGCGCATCACCATTGAGTTGCCGGTTTGGGTGGCTGTAAAATAAAGATCATCTGTTCTGATCATTTTGCCGCCAATGTTCAGGCTTAATCCGAATTTGTTGTCGTCACCGTCAAAAAGCACTACAGGTTTACCTATGTAACTTTTTTCACTTTTGACCTCTACCGACTTAATTTTACCGCCTTTATTGCTGAAGGTTAATTTCAGGGCACTGTTTTCGAGTACGCTGGTTGTAGCCGTACCTGATATGTTTGTGCCGAAAGGACCTTTCAAGGCTAATGAATCTACTACCGGAGCAGCCGCAGGCAGGTTAGCCGGAGCTGCTGGTTTAGTACCAGCTTTCATTGCAGAATCAAGTGAGATCCGCTCACGCTCTTTCTTCATTTCAGCCTCACTGGGCTTGAAAAAGTAGAATGAACCTGCCAGAACGATCATAATCAGGAATAATCCTGTGAATGTATTTCTATCCATTATTGTTATTTAAACGCGTATTAGTTTGTTTTTTTCTTCGCATACTCCATCGCAGCGGCGACAAATTTAACAAAAAGTGGGTGAGGATTAGCAACTGTTGACTTTAATTCGGGATGAAATTGTCCACCGACGAAAAACGGGTGGTTTTTAAGCTCGATAATTTCTACCAGCTTACTGTCCGGATTAATACCTGAAGCAATCATTCCCGCTTCTTCATATTGTTTTAAATAGGCATTGTTAAATTCATAACGATGTCTGTGACGTTCGTTGATATGTGCTTTTCCATAAGCGTTGAAGGCTTTTGTTCCCTTTTTAAGGTCGCATGGGTAAGAACCCAGACGCATGGTACCGCCTTTGCTGGTCACCGTTTTCTGGTCTTCCATCATATTGATTACCGGGTCAACGGTTTCCACATCAATTTCTGTAGTATTTGCTGTTTTTAATCCCAGTACATTACGGCCGTATTCGATCACAGCACATTGCATACCCAGGCAGATCCCGAAAAAAGGAACTTCGTTTTCACGAACGTACCGGATAGAGTCGATTTTTCCTTCTATACCGCGGCTTCCGAATCCCGGCGCCACAAGTACACCATCCAGGTGGCTTAGTTTCTCGGCAGCATTGTCAGGGTAGATCTCTTCAGAATGGATGTATTCAATTTTAACTTTACACTCATTTTTAGCACCTGCATGAATGAAAGATTCAATAATGGATTTATAGGCATCTGGTAATTCCACATATTTACCGATCAGTCCGATCGTTACGTCGGCAGTAGGGTTTTTAAGTCGGCCCAGGAAGTCTTTCCAGCTTTCCATATCCGGCTCATTCTTCTGTGGAAGCTTAAGTTTGCTCAGTACGGTTTTATCCAGCTGCTCTTTCATCATCAGCAGGGGCACTGAATAGATGGAAGAGGCATCCATAGACTCAATTACCGCGTTCACGTTTACGTTACAGAACAGGGCTATCTTTTTACGGATATCCATATTGATGTGGTGTTCTGTGCGGCATACCAGAATATCAGGCTGAATACCGTATTCCAGTAACATTTTAACAGAGTGTTGTGTAGGTTTTGTTTTCAGCTCACCGGCAGCGGCAAGATAGGGAACGAGGGTAAGGTGGATCACAATTGCATTGTTGGCTCCGGCCTCCCACTTGAATTGTCTTACTGCTTCAACAAAAGGAAGTGATTCAATGTCACCCACGGTTCCTCCAAGTTCGGTGATCACGATATCAAATTCTCCTGTATCTCCCAGGATGCGCATGTTGCGTTTAATTTCATCAGTAATGTGCGGAACAACCTGTACAGTTTTGCCAAGGTATTCGCCCTGGCGTTCTTTGTTGATCACGTTCTGATAGATCCTTCCGGTAGTAATGTTGTTTGCCTGTGAGGTAGGCACATTCAGAAAGCGTTCATAGTGGCCCAGATCGAGATCGGTCTCTGCGCCGTCTTCTGTTACGTAACATTCGCCATGCTCATATGGATTTAACGTCCCGGGATCAATATTAATATAGGGATCGAATTTCTGGATGGTTACCCGGTAACCTCTTGCTTGTAAAAGTTTGGCTAATGAAGCGGAGATGATGCCCTTCCCTAGTGAGGAAGTAACACCGCCCGTAACAAAAATATACTTAGTCATGTTTGTGAGTTTGTGAAATAAGAGTAGTTTTTATGGCTCTCTTATTGTTTTTGTACGGGATACAAAGCTACAGAAATATTGTCAGAATTCATTTAAATAATCGAATTTGAATAAATTTAAGAAGATCAGAACTCGCTGTAAACAAAAAAGACCTGGTAAAATACCTGGCCTTTTTTAATTTTATATTTGGTTAGAATATGCTTGATTGTTCAAATGTTAAAGGTGTATACCGTAACACTAAGGTAAATCTAATGTTATTTTTATAATATTGTATATGTATTGCGAAAAAAAACATATTATTTTTGTAATCCGTTGATATTCAGCAATAAAAATTAAGGTGATAACATATGTTTTATTGTTTTCAAATCAAATTTTACATTATTCAGATACTTCTTATAATTGTATATTTGAAGCTTATTACGTCTTCTTAGTGTTTTATGTACACTAAGTGTATCGTTTACTTGCAGCATTCGTAATATGTTTTCACTTTTCTATCTGCGGCAGACCACGCAATATATACATTGCTCTCCTTACCCAGTCGGTATTTGAAACCATTCACTCCGGAACGTTTTAATTCCGCAAAAAAACTTTTGTCAGTGGTATTTTTATCGGGCTGTTCATTTTCGGTAACTGCAGGTTCAAGGAAGTTCTCTTCATCGAGGAAAAGAGCCAGCTCATCCTGCATAAACTGCATCTGTTTTTTCTCTTTTCCTAAATCCACATTGTCCCTGTAATTGTCTAACAGGGCAGTGGCTTTTAATGTTTTCGTATAGATCGGTTTGCCTGAGGGAGGGGTAATGGTAAAGACCAGCTCCATATCCTTCGGCCGTTCGCCGTTGAGCACAATTTTAAAGGTATCCAGCTTTGTGGTGTCACTGAAAGCGCGCAGCATTATCTTCGTTCTGGAGGCAGGCGGGATCTTGCTGGTCTTTTCCTGGTGACAGGCTGTCAAAAATAAACAAATAAGTAAGGCTGAACAGGTATATCTCATGAACAAGGAAAATTAATGCCTAAGATAGATAATTAATTGCCCTTCATCTTCATGATTTTTTCAAGATCTTCAGGCGTATCTACCGCAACCGACTCCATCTGCGTAATCCGGGTCTGGATCTCATATCCGTTTTCTATCCAGCGCAGCTGTTCCAGGCTTTCGGCGAGTTCCAGAGCAGAGGGCTTTAGCCTGGTGATCTGCAGCAGTGTTTCAGCAGTATACCCGTAAATCCCGATGTGCTTGTAAAACTGGTGTGCCTGCAGCCAGTTTTCCTGTTCGGTATTCCTCAGAAAGGGGATAGTATGCCTGCTAAAGTAAATTGCCTGCTGGCGGTGGTTGAGCACTACTTTTGGTATATTTTGATTAAACAGCTCGTCCTTGTCAATTATTTTTTTGACAAGTGTGGCCAGTTTTACTGCAGGGTCTGCAAAGCAGGAGCTCAGGAGGTCTATCTGAACCGGGTCGATGTAGGGTTCGTCGCCCTGGATATTGATGATCACTTCGAAACCCTGAAATTGCTCTGCCACTTCAGCACAGCGGTCTGTACCACTCTGATGATCAGATCTGGTCAGTGCATATTCCCCGCCAAAGCGTTTCACCTCGCTGATGATCCGCTGGTCATCGGTAGCGATCACAACCTTATCCAGGCTGGAAGAACTGCAGGCCTGTTCGTAAACGCGCTGGATCATACTTTTACCCGCAATATCTATCAGGGGTTTACCCGGAAAGCGGGTAGATGCATACCGGGCAGGGATGATTCCAAGCTTTGCCATCTTAAAAAAGTCCGTTTATTTCTGCTTCTATGGATTGGATCACAATGCCCAGGTCTTCCGGGTTATTGGTGAAATCCAGTTTATCCTTGTCCAGGATCAGCAGTTTGCCCAACTGGTAACCCTTGATCCAGGCTTCGTATTTTTCATTGAGCTTGGACAGGTAATCCAGACGGATGCCTGCTTCATACTCACGTCCCCTGCGCTGGATGTTATCTACCAGAGTAGGAACTGAAGCGCGAAGGTATACCAGCAGGTCCGGCGGTTTGATGAATGAAGTAATGTTATCAAAAATATCCTGGTAGTTTTTGTGGTCCCTGGTGGTCATTAAGCCCATTTCATGCAGGTTTTCTGCAAAGATATGGGCATCTTCATAAATGGTCCTGTCCTGGATCACATTCCTCTGGTTTTTTTCAATATCAACAATTTGCTGGAAACGGCTGTTCAGGAAGTAGATCTGCAGGTTAAAACTCCAGCGTTTCATATCGCTGTAAAAGTCTTCCAGGTACGGATTGTTGTCTACAGCTTCATATAAGGCTTCCCAACCATAATTTTTTGCCAGCAAACTTGTTAAAGTTGTTTTACCGGCACCTATATTTCCAACTATTGCTATATGCATATGATTTTTGTGATGAGCTTAAGGTAGTGATTTTTAATTATTGATCTTTTAAAAAGGTTTGAAACCTATCAGCTCCCGAACTTCTTTTATTGTTTTTCTGGCACTTTCACGTGCTTTTTCGGCACCATGGTTCGCTACCTTACGCAAATAATCATCGTCTTTGGAGATCTCCTCAATACGTTCCCGGATGGGTGAGTTGAAAATGATCATGTCTTCGGCAAGCTGCTTTTTAAAGTCGCCGTACCGGATCGCACATTTATTGTATAAGTCATTGAAATGAACGAGTGTATCCGCTGAGGAAACGATCTTCATCAGGTCAAACAGATTCTGTATCGGCTCAGGCTTGGGCTGGTTCTCTTCAGTTGGCCCTCCGTCTGAAACTGCTTTCAATACTTTTTTATGGATCACATCCGCTGTGTCTGCCAGATAAATACAGTTGGCATCACCTTCAGATTTACCCATTTTTCCTTTTCCGTCCAATCCCGGAACTTTAACAAGGTTGGCGGCATAGTTGAAGGCAAATGCCTCCGGGAAATAATCATGATGGTATAACCTGTTGAAACGGTTCCCGAAGGTACGTGTCATTTCAAGGTGCTGTTCCTGATCTTTTCCTACGGGTACTTTCGTGGCCTTATGAAGGAGGATATCTGCCGCCATCAAAGAAGGGTAAGTGAGCAGTCCCGCATTTACATTGTCTGGCTGTGAACGGATCTTGTCTTTAAAGGAAGTGCTTCTTTCCAGCTCTCCCATATAGGCATTCATATTGAGGTAAAGGTAAAGTTCTGTGACTTCAGGTACGTCAGACTGTATATAAATGGTGCTGGCTTCGGGATCTATGCCGCTGGCAAGATATTCCACCAGGACGTTTTTTACGTTTCCATGCAGGTCTGCCGGTGTTGGATGCGTGGTTAGCGAATGAAAATCGGCAATAAAAAAATAACAATTATATTCATGCTGCATTTTCACAAAATTACTTACAGCACCAAAGTAATTGCCTAAATGTAATTTGCCTGTTGGACGAATACCGCTTACTACTATTTCTTTCATTGGTAGATCATTGTTTTTATATCGGTGATGAAGCTTGCATAAGATTTTTATATCTTTTTTAAGATGTAATCTTATGCAGGTTTCATTGGTAAATATTGTTTTTTTTGTGAAGCCTTATCAGGAATCAGGAGGCCGAAATTAAGAAAAAACCGTTACACGGACTTGTACTAATTGTCTTTTCTGTTTAAAATGTTTGGTGATCAGGTGAAAATGATGGTCCGCTATCAGATAATTATCGGCTGTATGATTGATTTTTTTCTAAATTTGATGTCAATGATACGTCTCTTAAAGCGACTGCACTATTTCTACTTCCTCTTTATCGTCCTGCTTTTTTTTGTGCTTTTTTATCCCTTGTATGCCATTGCTGCCAGAAGAACTGCCTGGTATGGGGTCTTAAACCGGCTGAGGGCACTGAACAGTTTGATTTGCAGTATCTTCACCGGAATATTTTTCAGGTTTACCTATGAAGAGCAGCTTGATCGCCGCCGGCATTACATTTATTGCGGTAACCACAGTTCAAACCTTGATATTATGATCTTTTGCCTGCTGGCGAAAGGCAGGTTCAGTTTTATGGGGAAAGATGAGCTTCTGAAGAACCCGGTATTGAAAATATTCTTCAATACGATTGACATTGCAGTAAACAGGGACAGTAAGATATCTTCTTTCAGGGCATTTAAACGCGCAGGAGCGCATTTACGGCAGGGCAGGAGCCTGATCATCTTTCCTGAGGGAGGGATTAGCATGAGCCAGTACCCGCCGGTGATGACAGCATTTAAAAACGGGCCTTTCAGGCTGGCCATAGAAACGGCTACGCCGATCGTGCCGGTCAGCGTGACTGACGCCTGGAAGAAGTTGTGGGATGATGGTGCCAGATATGGAAGCAGGCCGGGAATTTGTGATATTTATGTCCATAAGCCTATTTTTACAGAAAATATGAGCGCTGATAGTGCCGACAGCCTAAAAGACACTATTTTTGATTTAATTAACAGCAAAGTCCTTAAAAAATGAACATAGATAAAGAGACGATTTATAAAGTTGCAGACCTGGCAAGAATTGAGATCGGGGCACATGAGGTGGAAGAGCTGCAGGCGGATATGAATAAGATCCTCACTTTCATGGAAAAACTGAATGAACTGGATACGACTGCGGTTGAACCCCTTGTATATATGAATCCAGAGGTGAACGTGTGGAGGGAAGATGCAGTGGTACAGGAACTTACTGTAAATGAGGGACTGAAAAATGCTGCGCTGCACAATGAGGAATTCTTCCTGGTGCCGAAAATACTGGATAAATAATTTCTTTTGTAACAATAGCAGGCAGGGTGGTGTCTAAACCGAAAGCTTGTATTAGCTTTATCAGGTGTTAAATATATAGGCGAAATGGAAAACCCGTTAATTAATATAAAGGAAATAGGCCGTAAATACGTGATCGGAACAGAGGTGATCCATGCACTCAAATCAGTTTCTCTGGAGATCTTTAAAGGTGAATTTGTTGCCCTGATGGGCCCCTCGGGTTCGGGTAAATCAACTCTGATGAATATACTGGGCTGTCTGGATACCCCCAACAAAGGCGATTATATCCTGAACGGCATCAATGTGAGCCAGATGTCTGATGATGCCTTAGCAGAAGTACGGAATAAAGAGATAGGATTTGTTTTCCAGACCTTTAACCTGTTGCCCAGGTCTACCTCGCTGGACAATGTAGCCTTACCGCTGATCTATGCAGGGGCAAGCAAAAAGGACCGTGATGAACGTGCAAAACTGGCTCTGGAGAACGTAGGACTGGGGAACAGGATTACCCACAAACCAAATGAGCTTTCCGGGGGACAGCGCCAGCGTGTGGCCGTTGCCAGGGCATTGATCAACAACCCCTCGATCATCCTTGCCGATGAGCCAACGGGTAATCTGGATACCAAGACATCGATAGAGATCATGGGCCTGTTGGAAGAAATCCACAGTAAGGGGAATACAATCATCTTAGTTACCCATGAGGAAGATATTGCACAACATGCACACCGCATCGTGAGAATGCGGGATGGCCTGATCGAAAACGACTATCTGAATACGGATATCAAAACGGTTTCTCCCCGACTGACCAAATTAGAGGAAAGCGGAGACGATTTTGAGCAAATTGGTAAACATTAATGAAGATATACACAAAGACAGGAGATCAAGGCCAGACCTCACTTATTGGTGGGACAAGGGTTCCAAAATTTCATCTGCGTATAGAATGTTATGGCACGGTGGATGAACTTAATTCCTACATTGGACTGATCCAGTGTCAGGATATCAATACACATGCGCAACAGGTACTGAAAGAAATTCAGGACCGTTTATTTACGATCGGTTCTTCACTGGCGGCAGATCCGGAGAAATCGCATATGAAAATACCAGATCTGCATGCGGCAGATATCACCCTGCTGGAAGAAGAAATGGACCGCATGAATGATACATTGCCGGAACTTAAACACTTTATTCTGCCGGGAGGAAACACGGTTGTTTCCTATTGTCATATTGCGAGATGTATTTGCCGCAGGGCAGAAAGACTAACAGTACAGCTGGCTGCAGAAAGCGATGTGGATAACCATGTGACAATTTATCTGAACCGCTTAAGTGATTATTTGTTTGTTTTAGCCAGAAAACTGGGTTTTGATGTGAATGCAGATGAAAACATCTGGTTACCAAGGGTATAAAAGGTGGAAAAAAAAGTTTGTTTTCATCAACTTTTTTAATATACTTTTGCAAATTAAATAAGAACAATAAAATAGTATAGAATATGTATTGGACATTAGAATTAGCATCGCATTTGGAGGACGCTCCATGGCCTGCAACAAAAGACGAATTGATTGATTATGGTATCAGATCTGGAGCGCCTGTAGAGGTGATTGAAAACCTTCAGGCGTTGGAAGACGATGGAGAACCCTATGAAACGATTGAAGAGATTTGGCCGGATTATCCGACCAAAGATGATTTCTTCTTCAACGAAGATGAATATTAAAGACTCATAGTTAAAGGCCCCGGTAACGGGGCCTTCTTTTTTTTGGAACGATGATTGTTTGTCAAATGTCAGGAGAGTGTCTGTAACTTTCCAAGTCATTTAATTAACAACTTAATCTTAAAAATCTACAACTATGGGAAATTTACTTTATTTAGTCGCGGTGGTATTGGTAATACTTTGGGTGATTGGTTTCTTCTTTCACGGCTTTGGCGAAGTGGGAGGTTTAATCCACGTACTGCTGGTTATCGCAGTAATCGCAATCCTTCTGAAAGTAATCAATAGAGCTGCTTAATCATAAATGCAGGGCTTCTGGGAAATCAGAGGCCCTTATTTTTTAACAGGAAAGAAGCCAGCTCCAGATCCTGTGCATAAGTTATTTTTATATTGCTTCTTTCGCCGGTTAACAAATGAATGCTGAAACCGGCCCTTTCGGCTACTGAAGCATCATCCGTAAATTCATTTCTGTAGGGCTGCAGGTAAGCCGCTTTCAACTGTGCTGTAAGGAAGGTCTGGGGAGTCTGGATCAGAAACAGCTCATTCCTGTTCAGTGCCACAGAATGCTGATCATCTTTTTTCATTCTTACCGAATCTACAGGCTGTATAGCAGCGATGGCATTACCTTTTTCCAGAGCCATCTCATATGCTGCCTGAATAAGTGCCGTGCTCACCAGCGGACGCACAGCGTCATGTACCGCCACAACGCCATTCTCACTGATGACCTCTAATCCGTTTTTCACGGAATCAAATCTCTCCTGTCCTCCCTGGATCACCCGGTGGGGGATGTTGAAATGGTGAAGGCTGCAAAGCTCATCCCAAAACCGGTGCTGATCTGTATTGAGCACCAGGATAATTTCAGGGTTGAGTACACATTTGTGGAATGCTTCGATCGTGTGCATAAGTACAGGCTTTCCATCCAGCGCTAAAAACTGTTTGGCAACGGCCTGGTTCATCCTGTTTCCTTTACCTCCCGCAACAATAATCGCGTAATACTTCATATTCAGTACTGAGAATTTCTGGTGAAAAAAAATAGGAGAGACCAAAAGATCCTCCTATTCATTTAATGGGTTTTGTTCATTCAATTAGATGATCAGCATCGCATCACCATAACTGTAGAAGCGGTATTTTTCTTTCAATGCAACTTCGTAAGCATGTTTTACATAGTCATAACCACCAAATGCACTTACCATCATCAGCAAAGTAGATTCCGGTGTGTGAAAATTGGTAATCATCGAGTTTGCAATGCTGAAATCATATGGAGGGAAAATGAATTTGCTGGTCCAGTCGTTAGCCGGCTTAAGCATTTTTCCTGAAGAAACCGCTGATTCGATTGCACGCATGGAAGTAGTACCTACTGCACAAATACGTTTCTTATTTTCCAGGGCTTTATTAACGATGGCAGCTTCTTTTTCTTCAATGATGAACTGCTCTGAATCCATTTTATGTTTGGTCAGATCTTCTACTTCAACAGACCTGAAAGTACCTAAACCAACATGCAGGGTTACTTCTGCAAAGTTAATTCCTTTCAGTTCCAGGCGTTTCATCAATTCGCGGCTGAAGTGCATACCTGCAGTTGGAGCAGCAACAGCACCTTCATGTTTTGCGAAAATGGTCTGGTAACGCTCTTTATCCATTGCGGTAGCCTTACGCTTGATATACTTTGGAAGAGGAGTCTCTCCTAAAATTTCAATGTTCTTTCTAAATTCTTCATCGGTACCATCAAACAGGAAACGGATTGTACGTCCTCTTGATGTAGTATTGTCTACAACTTCAGCTACTAAAAGGTCATCATCTCCGAAGTAAAGTTTGTTGCCTACACGGATCTTACGCGCCGGGTCTACGAGTACATCCCATAAACGCAGTTCTTTATTCAGTTCACGCAGTAAAAATACTTCAATGGTAGCACCTGTTTTTTCCTTATTGCCATATAAACGGGCAGGGAAAACTTTGGTGTTATTCAATATCATGACATCCTGATCATCAAAATATTCCAAAATATCTTTAAATATTTTATGTTCAATTTTACCAGTGTCTTTATGTAGAACCATTAAACGGGCTTCGTCCCTTTGTTCTGAAGGATTATTGGCAACTAATGATTCAGGTAAATTAAACTTAAATTGAGATAACTTCATGTTTTTTATAAAATAATTGAGGGCGCAAATTTACAAAAATATAATATAAACATTGTGTATACTGGAATTTTATTTGTAATAAATGTGTGTCTTATATTGATTTATTTTTCGGTATTGAACTGCCCTGATCAGTAACAGTACAGGATACAATTGTGTTTTATATATTGTTCGTGTATTGTTTTGTATTTCTGGTTCGTTGGGTCATGGTTGGATTATCCGTGGGATGGGGTTCTAAGGAATTTTTGCCTTCCAACCCCCAGGCAAGGTGGGTTAAGTAAATGGTCAATACAAAACAATACACGAACGATATTACCTGAACGCCCGGCAAATTATTTTTCCCTAAACTTACTGATGCTGTAACGTTTTTGGCTATTTTTGGTCTAAGCATCAATTATGATCATAATCAGACTTATAGGAGAAAGTTTCAGGTTTGCTGCCGATGCCCTCCGCCAGAATAAGCTTCGTACCATGCTCTCCCTGTTAGGGATCACGATTGGTATATTTACCATCATCGCCGTTTTTTCGGGAGTGGATACGCTCCGGAACAATCTACAGGAAAGCGTAGATAAGCTGGGTTCAAAAACACTGTTCGTACAGAAATGGCCATGGGGATTTGGTGGCGACTATCCCTGGTGGAAATACGTGAACAGGCCGGAACCTTCATTCCGCGATTACCAGGGACTAAAGGAGCGAATGACCTATGTAGACGGAATATCCTTTGAGGTAACAGCGGCCGAAAGAACAGTGAAATACAGAAGCAGTTCTGTAGAAGGAGCCACATTGATTGCAGCAACACCTGATTACAATAAAACCTGGACGTTAAATTTCCAGGAAGGACGATATTTTACAGATAATGAAAGCAAGACGGGTACTCCTGTAGTGATACTGGGAGCAGAGATTGCCAACGGGCTCTTCGCCGGGGAACCTGCAATTGGTAAAAAAATAAAGGTAATGGGACGCAGGCTCACTGTTGTAGGCGTGTATAAAAAAGAGGGGGAGGATATGATGGGTATGTCGCAGGACAAGAACATGCTGATTCCGCTCAACTTTGCCAGAGGCGTATTTGATGTGGAGAACAGCAATTACGGGCCTCAGATCACGGTGAGAGGGCAGGAAAGCATTGCCCTGGAAGAAGTGGAAAGCGAGTTGCAGGGTGCCATGCGGTCTGTTCACAAAATTAAACCCGGTACGGAGGATGATTTTGCGTTGAATAAGACCACAATGATCACCAACCAGCTGGATACCATGTTTAAAATGGTGAATATCGCAGGCTGGGTGATCGGTGGGTTCTCTATCCTTGTCGGAGGATTTGGTATTGCCAATATCATGTTCGTATCCGTAAAGGAACGGACGAATATCATAGGTATTCAAAAATCTCTCGGCGCTAAAAACTACTTTATCCTGCTGCAGTTTATGTTCGAGGCGATCGCATTATGTCTTTTGGGAGGGTTGCTTGGCCTGACACTGGTTTACGGGCTTACGCTTGTTGCAAAATATGCTTTTGATACCACAGTGGTTTTATATCTGAAGAATATTTCAATGGGGGTTGGTATTTCACTGGTGATTGGGATGATCTCGGGTTTCTGGCCGGCTTATTCGGCATCGCGGCTGGATCCGGTAGAAGCGATCAGGTCTTAACTGGTTCTTAATTATAACTTAGCGATCAGATCTTGGCAATCGGATCTCAGCCATCAGATCTCGTTCCTCAGTTCTCAGGATCTTCGGGAGGTTAAAAAAACAGGGTATGGTTTCAATGCTGACAGCTGCTGAAGCGCAGCTGAAGGCATCGAAACCATACCCTGTTTTTTTTAAACCAGATAATCTTAAGTCATCCAACCCACCCATAGTATTACCTGTACAACGCATACCAGGGAAACCAACCATACTATAATAACATCAAGCGCGAACCAAGTATGGCTGATGAGCACGTACTATTTAAGGGCATGAACGAATTATACCGATTGCATTAAGGCGCCATGCAATGGATTCCTCCCCTCCGCGTGTCTGCACGGGTTTGAGGAGATTCCTGGGCGTCATACATGGCCACCCTGCTACAGGATAACCTCAAAAAAAAGTTAACTTTTTTCAGCGAAGCCAGGAATCCTCATCATGCAAGTAAGCAATTCGCTAAACAGGCACTTAACTCAGTTTAGACAGCGCCTCTTTAATTCTTGATACCGCTTCGATCAGCTGATCTTCAGCAGCAGCATAAGATATACGGATACATTCTTCGTTACCAAAAGCTCCACCTGTTACAGTAGAAACATGTGCTTCGTTCAGTAAGTAAAGGCAAAGGTCTTCAGCATTGCTGATCACGTTGCCATTTACACTTTTTCCGAAGTAATCTTTTACTGTAGGGAAGAAATAGAATGCGCCGTAAGGAAGATTAACCTGGATACCCGGAACCTCTTTCAGTAATGCATAAACGATATCCCTGCGTTTTTTGAATTCATCCTTCATTGCAGTAACAGTTTCCAGCCCGTTTTGATAGGCTGCTAAAGCTGCACGCTGTGAGATAGAAGAAGTACCTGAAGTGATCTGTCCCTGTAATTTATCGCAGGCGTTGGCAATTTCTTTATTTGAAGCCATATAGCCTACTCTCCAGCCTGTCATTGCATAGGCTTTGGAGAAACCATTGATAATGATCACCCTGTCTTTAATAGCGTCAAAAGCAGCGATGGAAGCATGTTTGTCTACAAAGTTGATGTGCTCATAGATCTCATCAGAGATGATATAGATATTTGGATATTTCTCAAAAACCGCTGCAAGGCTGGCCAGTTCTTCATGTGAGTACACCGAACCTGTCGGGTTACATGGCGAAGAAAACATGAACAGCTTGGTTTTCGGCGTAATAGCTGCTTCCAGTTGTGCTGCGGTGATCTTAAAATCGTGTTCCACCGTTGCATTGATGAATACAGTTTCACCTTCTGCCAGTTTGATCATTTCTGAATAGGATACCCAGTATGGAGTAGGTACGATCACTTCTTCTCCCGGGTTTACAAGACACAGGACTACATTTGCCAGTGATTGTTTGGCACCAGTTGAAACCACGATCTGGTCAAAGGTATAAGTGAGGTCGTTCTCATTTTTTAACTTCTCAACAATAGCCTTACGCAGTTCAGGGTAGCCGGAAACAGGGGTATAATAAGAATAATTTTCGTCAACAGCCTTCTTTGCTGCCTCCTTTAAGTGTTCAGGAGTAAAAAAGTCCGGCTCTCCAAAACTTAAATTAATTACGTCAATTCCTTTAGCGGTGAGTTCTCTCCCCAGCTTTGCCATCTTAATGGTCTGTGATTCTGATAGATTATTGATCCTTTTAGATAAAAATGTCATGATTCTCTTATAAGGTAGCAAATATAAAAACCTGGAACAACATGTAACTAAAAAAAATACTTTTTAACGTAATATCACCTTGAAACCGTATTTTTGGGGGCTAAATCAATCCCTTTGCTGCCCAAAAAGAAAGCGATACTTGTTTCCCTCTGCATTAGCGTAGTCCTGATGCTGGCTAAATTCGGTGCTTATTTTCTCACACATTCCAATGCAATCTTAACGGACGCGGCAGAAAGTATTGTGAACGTACTGGCCAGCGGCTTTGCCTTTTACAGCATTTACCTGGCTACCCTGCCAAAGGATGAAAACCATCCTTACGGCCATGGAAAGGTAGAATTCTTCTCGGCCTTTGTGGAAGGGGCCCTCATCTGCATTGCAGGGCTGATCATTATCTTTAAATCCAGCTACGACCTGGTCTTTCCAAAGCAGATCTTCCAGCTGCTCGAGGGTGCAATCATCATTGGCAGCACCGGACTGGTGAACCTGCTGGTGGGGTACTATCTCATCCGTACGGGTAAAAAACACCGTTCACTCACACTGGAGGCCGACGGTAAACACCTGCTTACCGATGCGGTTACCAGTGCCGGCCTGGTAGCGGGTATTCTCCTGATCAAGATGACCGAAGTATACTGGCTGGACAGCGTGATTTCAATTTTACTCGGTATTTATATCGTATACAGCGGTTATAAGCTCACCAGGACATCCGTTGGAGGATTAATGGATGAAAGTAATATAGAACTGGTCAAAATGATCGTTGATATCCTGCAGGATAAGCGGCATGATCCCTGGATAGATGTACATAACCTCAGGGCACAGCAATATGGCTCGGATCTGCATATCGATTGTCACATTACACTGCCTTATTATTACGACCTGAACCAGGTGCACAGCGAGATTTCAGCTATTGATAAACTGATCAATGGGAGTGGGGAACACGACACCGAGTTATTTATACATGCAGATCCCTGTTTACCGGAGTGCTGCCATTATTGCAAAATACAAAATTGTCCTGTAAGGCAGCATGCTTTCCAGGGCGAGATCAATTGGACGGTGGAAAATGCCACCAAAAATAAAAAACATTTTCAATGAGTTATTTCAATGTAAGAGTTTATGGACTGCTGATCAACAGCGCTAACCAATTGCTGGTGAGTGATGAACAATCGGGAGGCAGAAGTTTCAGTAAATTTCCCGGTGGGGGAGTAGAATATGGTGAAGGCCTGATCGATGCGCTGAAGAGAGAGTTTATGGAAGAGTGTGAGGCGGAGATAGACGTGATCAGTCATTTTTATACGACTGACTTCTTTGAAAAGTCTTCTTTCAACGACAGCCAGATCATCAGTATTTACTACCTGGTCAGGGAAGCGGGGCCGCTGAAGCTGAAATACAAGACCAGGGTGTTTGATTTTGACCCTGATACCGTGCAATCTTTTCGCTGGATAGGTTTAGATGAACTTAGCGAAGACGATGTAACCTTCAGGACCGATAAAACAGCCGTATCGCTTTTATTATCGCTTATTGCGGAAGGGGCGGACTAAACGCGCACAACCTTTTCGGGGGTGATCGCATAAAACTGATCACCCTCCTCAGCGCGGATTTTGCTTAGTCCTGTAAACACGCTGAAGGCAGGCAGAATGGCGCAGGTGCTCCCAAAATAAAAACAAGGCAGTTTGATCTGCTGGCGGGCTTTTCCATAGATCGTAATGCCGGGATGGATATGACCGGTAATATTGTAATATTCATCAAAATCACGGGGCTGATCATGTACAAACCTGAAAGGAAAATACAATAGCTCTTTGCTGTGCACTTCTATAGACAGGCCCGCATAGTCTTCCTCCCGTAACAGATCATGGTTTCCTTTAACGAGGATGATCCTCAAATCGGGGAACTGTGTTCGCCATAACCTGAAGGTTTCCACTTCGGTATTCATCTGATGATGGAACATGTCTCCTGTAACCAGCAGGATCTGCGGGGCAAACTTTGAAATCAGCCGGCTTAACTTGTCCAGGTCAGTTTCCATGACCGTAGCGGGAACCTGTATGCCTGCCCTTCTGAAGTGTGCACCCTTACCCAGGTGCAGGTCGCTGATGATCAGCATTTTTTTTGATTCCCAGTAAATTGCCTTATCCTTATCTAATACTAAACTTTCACCTTTACAATTGATGGTCATTCTTTCTCCTTCGTTGTGCCTGTTCTTCTTTTTTATCCGCTTCGGCAGTCATCCTTGCTATTCTTTCCCCAAGTTCTTCAGAACTCATATTCTCCCTCAGGCTGTCCACTTTAATAGGGAAACACAGTGGGGTATAACTTTCAGCCCTGACGATGATTACCTTACTGCCCTGTATCCGGTGTAAAGCGGCGGCCAGACGGGGTTCTTCGATCTGCTGGTAAAACGCTTCGTCATAAGCCTGCCGCAATAATAAGTTATGTTTGTCATAATCGCTAAAAACATTAAAAAATAATGCCGATGAAGATTGCAGGTGTTTGTTGGCCACATATTTTCCGGGGAAGCCCTGGAATACCAGGCCTGAGATACAGGCGATATCCCTGAACTTGCGCCTCGCCATTTCGGTTGAATTGATACTGGCCACGATATCTTCCCCTAAATTAGCCGGACTGAACAGCAGCTTGATGTTTTCTTCATCCAGCGGAATAGGTTGTTCACTCAGCAGTTCAAAACCATAATCGTTCATGGCGATGGAAAAACTGATGGGTTTGGATTTTGATAAACGGTAGGCGATCAGCGCCGCCATAATCTCATGCACCTGCCTGCCCTCAAAGGGATAGGCGAAAAAGTGATAGCCATCCCTGGTTTTAATCAGCTCGATCAGGAACTCGTCATCTTTCGGAACATGGGATACCTTTGCCTGGCGTTCAAATAAAGGAAGGATAATGTCCAATTCTTCATCCTCGTGTGTTTTATCGAGGGTTTGGTTATATTTCCTTCTCAGGATGGCACCTAAATTGGCAGTGAGCGACATTCTGCCGCCCATCCAGCTGGGGGTGATCGCTGTCTTTAACCTGCTTTTTCTCACCAGGGCGATCATCTCCTTTACCATGATAAACTCCAGTACCCTGCCCGCCAGTGTAAAGCTGTTTCCGGGTTTGATCTTTGAAAGAAACGATTCCTCCACCATCCCCACATAACCGCCCGTAAGATACTTTACCTTAATCATGGCATCACTCACAATAGTGCCGATATGCAGGCGGTGCCTCATGGCCATCTGCCGGCTCTTCACCTTCCATAATCCGTCTTCTTTTTCCACCTTACTGAATTCGGTATAAGCGGTAAGGCTCTCTCCGCCGGTGGTGATAAACTGCATCATCCAGTTCCACTCCGACAGTTCGAGTTCCTTAAAGGCAAAGGTGTTTTTTACCTCCTCAAATAACTTTTGGTCATCAAAGCCATCACCCACCGCAAGAGTGACCATGTATTGGATCAGCACATCAAATGACATTACCACAGGTTCGCGGCTTTCAATGTTGTGGGTTTTTGCCGCTTCCTTGATTGCTGCGGCCTCTACCAGCTCCAGCGCATGGGTAGGGAGGAAGTAGATGCGGGAGGTTTCATAAGGCGAATGCCCGCTGCGGCCTGCACGCTGCAGAAAACGGGCTACACCTTTTGGTGATCCGATTTGTATAACGGTATCGACGGGTTTAAAGTCTACCCCCAGATCCAGGGACGATGTACTGATCACCGCCTTCAGTACCCCGGTATGGATGGCATCTTCAATCCAGTTACGCAATTCGTAATCTATAGACCCATGGTGAATAGCGATCTGCCCGGCAAGGTTCTCATCCAGTTTCAGCAGGTTTTGGTACCAGAGTTCTGCCTGGCCGCGGGTATTGCAGAAGATCAGTGTAGTTTTGCTTTTCTCAATGATAGGCAACAGCTTATGTGCCAGTTTATGGCCAAGGTGCCCGGCCCAGGGCAGCATATCAATATGGTCCGGCAGGATAGATTTGATCTCAATTTTCTTTTCCAGGTCTGCCACTACGATGGTTTTGAGCACATCCTCATAGGGTACCAGTACGTCAAGAGCCTGTTCCATATTTCCGATCGTGGCGGAGATGCCCCAGATCCTGAGCAGGCGTTCGGGGTGTTTTTCCATCAGCAGCCCCCTGATGCGGGAGATGGCGAGCTCGGCCATCACACCTCTTTTGCTGCCCAGCAGTTCATGCCATTCATCTGCAACGATGCATTGCAGGTCGCTAAAGTAATTGGCGGTATCTTTTTGTGCCAGCAGCAGGTGCATGCTTTCGGGAGTAATGATCAATACCTCCGGCATTTGTTTTTTCTGTTTCAGCTTTTCATTTTGCGGGGTATCACCATTGCGGACACCTACATGCCAGTCCAGCTCGAGGGCGGTACAGACTTCCGTCATGGCCCTTGCCAGGTCTTTTGCCAAGGAGCGGAGCGGAGTGATCCAGATCAGCTTCAGTCCCGCAGGTTTCCTCGCCTTTTTAACAGGGATGTCTTTTGTGTTGCTCTTCTTATTGTGTACAATGGTGCCTTTTATCGCTTCCTGGTTGTTCAATTCATCAATCACCACCGCAAGGAACATGGAAAATGTTTTTCCAAAGCCCGTAGGGGCATTGACCAGTCCGCTATACCCTTCAGCATAATACTGCCAGGCATCAGTTTGAAATTTAAAAGGTTTCTTTTTACTGCTCTTCAGCCATCTGATCACCTTTTTATAACCCGTACTCTTTTCGAGCATCATAATGTTGAAGCTAAAAGTTGTCTTAAATCGTCAAGCGTATTGATCTCTGCTGCTACTTTATCTTTTCGCCAGCGGGCGATGCGGGGGAAACGCAGTGCCAGACCGGCTTTATGCCGTTTACTTTCGGCAATGCCTTCAAACGCAATTTCGAACACCAGTTCCGGCTTTACGGTACGTACAGGCCCGAATTTCTCAATGGCATTCTTTTTCACGAAGGCGTCTACCTCCTTGATTTCTTTATCTGTCAACCCTGAATACGCTTTTGCTACGGTGATCAGGTGTTCCCCGTCACGTACTGCAAAGGTATAATCTGTAAAGTGATTGGCACGCCTTCCGCTTCCTTTCTGGGCATAGATCATTACGGTATCAACGGTATAGGGATTGATCTTCCATTTCCACCAGTCGCCGCGTTTCCGTCCGCTATGGTAAGAAGAGCTCAGTTTTTTGAGCATAATGCCTTCACTGTTGTTTTCCCTGGATCCTTTTCTGATTTCCGCCAGCTGTTCCCAGTCGTTAAATTCAATTACAGGAGAAAGTATGGCCACATCAGTATTGCTGATCTGCGAAATGATCCCTTCCAGTAACTTTCTTCTTTCCGAGAGCGGCTCCGTACGGATATCTGCACCCCTATATTCCAGCAGATCATAGATAAAGAAGCCTATTGGAGCGTCTTTCAGTTGCGCTTTATTAATTGTCTTCCTGTTCAGCCGCTGCTGAAGGATACTGAAGGCCTGTACTTGTCCGTCCTTTACCGAAAGGATCTCTCCATCGATCACAGTACCATCGGGCAGCTCATCCCTGAGGAAATGCAGTTCCGGGAACTGGTCTGTAACGAGTTCTTCGCCGCGTGACCAGATGAACAGCTCTCCGTTTCTTTTCACGATCTGTCCGCGGATGCCGTCCCATTTCCATTCAGCCTGCCAATCATTGGCTTCACCCAGGCTTGCCGGCTCAGCTTCGAGGGCATAGGCCAAACAAAAAGGATAGGGCCAGGAGTTATCTGTATTCACATGTGCACCGGCAATGAGCTCCTGGTAGGTAATTTCCCCCGGGTTCCATTTACCCATGATGCTGTGCATGATCTTATTGCTATCGGTATCACTTTGTTTGGAAATGGCATTGACCAGCATTTTATTGGATACCCCGATCCTGAAATTGCCGGAGATCAGCTTATTGAAAATAAAGCGTTCCTGGGTATCCAGGCTGTCCCAGGCATGCAGGATAAACATTTTTTTTGCCTCGTCATCTTTACCGTTCAGTGCGGCGAGGTCATTGATCCACTCATGCAGTTTCCTGTCGGTAGTATGTGCCGCTGGCGGGAGCACCAGTGCAATAGTTTCGCTTAAGTCGCCCACGCTGTGGTAACTTTCTGCAAAGAGCCAGGCCGGAATATCACTCAGTTCCGTTGCCCATTGCCTGATTAACGCTGTAGGAACGGGTCTTCTGGGTTTTTTGCCGGTGAACATCGCGATCACAAAGGGTTTGTCCCGCTCGTCGGCCGTACTAAAATAGCTGACCAGGGCCGCGATCTTGTCGTTGGTCTTATTGCTCGTTTCCAGCTGCTGTATCAATTGTGTGAACCTTTTCAAATCAAGCTTCTTTTAAAATTTCCTCTTCTTCATCCTCTTCATTTCCGTAACGGGTAACTACCTCTGCCGAGGGAATGCCGATTTCATTCAGGTATTTGGAGAATGTGGAGACAAAACCATGGGTGACAAACACTTTTTCCGCTTCGGTGGCTTTAATTGCTGACAGCAGGCCAGGCCAGTCGGCATGATCACTCAG
Organism: Pedobacter hartonius; assembly: GCF_900107535.1. Classification (GTDB taxonomy): domain Bacteria; phylum Bacteroidota; class Bacteroidia; order Sphingobacteriales; family Sphingobacteriaceae; genus Pedobacter; species Pedobacter hartonius. Next base: position 362,911 of record NZ_FNRA01000004.1, read on the forward strand.
TGCAAACCCTGCATCAGCGGCCCGCCACCTGCGGCCGGCCCTTACCTGCATCCATCCGGAACAAACGCCCGTTGCAGCATGGTGCAGGCTTTTCATCCACTTTCCGTCTGCCAGGGCAGGGGGCACAATCACAATGCCTTTCTGAAGCTCATCTTTTTTCGTGTCAGGGCTAATCCTGATCGTTTCAGGAAGGTCTACACCCGCACGGATAAACCCCTCATTCAGATTGGCGATGGAGTTGTGTACGTATATAGGGATGTCGCCCGCCAGGTTTTTGATCAGCCGTTGTGCTTTGCCCAGGCTGTAGGCAATCAGTACACTGGTTTTCATCTGGTCCTGGTTATCTGCTACCCAGTTCCTGATCTGTCCGAAAACGGTTTCCTGCGGCAGCCATTTATAAATAGGCAGGCCGAAAGTACTCTCAGATACAAAAGAATGGCATTTAACAGGCTCAAAAGCAGCGCTGATGCCATCATACTCCACCTTGTAGTCTCCCGATACCACACAGATTTCACCTTTATATTCCAGTCTGATCTGGGATGAGCCAATGACATGTCCTGCGGGGAAAAGGCTGACTTTAACCCCATTGATACTGATTTCCTTGTTATAGGGCAGGGTCTGAACGGGCAGATCTGCTCCAAGACGCTGCAGTAATACAGGTTTGGTCAGCTCATGACACAGGTATCCTTTATTGCCCCATTTTACATGGTCGGCATGGCCGTGAGTGGTAACGGCTAGCTCTACCGGTTTCCAGGGGTCGATATAAAAACCGCCCTGTTCACAATAGATTCCTTTGTTGGTGAATGTGATTAATGCCATTGCCGGATACAACAACGTGTTTAGGCAAAAGTTTTACGGTGTAAATCCATACGACCAAAAAGAGGTATATAAAGCCAGGGATAGAATGAATGTTATCAAAACATTAGCACAATTTGTTGGTTTAATAGAGGTGAAAAAAGCACCCCCATATTTACCCATCGAAAATTACGGGATCATAGGCAATATGAAAACCGTTGCGCTTGTCTCTTTAGACGGAAATATTGATTTCATGTGTTTTCCCAATTTTGATTCACCAACCGTTTTTGCCAGCCTGCTGGACAAAGAGGATGGCGGCAGTTTCTCCGTTGTACCGCAGTTTAACTCATACAAGACCAAACAGCTTTATATACCCGGAACAGCCGTATTGCTGACCAGGTTTTTTTCTGATGACGGTATTTCTGAGGTAACCGACTATATGCCCCTTGAAGAGGGCGATGACAAAAGTATTTGCGCAATTGTCAGGAAAATAAAAACCATAAGAGGAAAAGTGACCTATAAGGTGAATTGTGCCCCGAGATTTGATTATGCCAAGGCTGCGCATAAGATTGAGAAAAAGGGACACAAGGAGCTGATATTTACCGCAATAAATGATGGCGACACCATGGTGAGGCTGATTGCAGATTTTCCGCTGAAATTTAAAGAGAATGATGGTTATGCGGAGATCACCCTTGAACAGGGGGAAAAAGCCTGGGTGGTACTGGAATCAATCAGAAAGGAAGAAACGGAAAAGCTGAGGGATATTGACTTCTATAAAAGTTCCAGTTACCAGGAAACCATTCAATTCTGGAGGCATTGGATCAATAAATCTACCTATAAGGGGCGCTGGACAGATCTGGTATCCCGGTCTGCAATTACACTCAAACTGCTCACCTCTGCGTCCTATGGGTCAATGGTGGCGGCGCCCACATTTAGCCTCCCCGAAGCCATAGGGCACGACAGGAACTGGGATTACCGGTTCACCTGGATCCGCGATGCCGCTTTTACGATGTACGCCTTTCTGAGGCTGGGCTACTGGGAAGAAGCTTCTGCCTTTTTAAAGTGGATCCATGAGCGCTCCGGTGATGAGGTGCTTCACCTGATGTATGCCATTGACGGCTCCCCCGTGATGGATGAAGAGGAACTGAAACATCTGGAAGGTTATATGAAATCGGGCCCGGTGAGGATAGGTAATGCCGCCAAGGACCAGCATCAGCTTGATATTTATGGCGAGCTAATCGATACGATTTACCTTTACAATAAAAACCATACTAAAATAAACTACGAATTCTGGATCACCGTGCAGAAACATATCTCCTGTGTGATCGATGACTGGAAAAAGCCAGACCATGGCATGTGGGAGTTCAGAAATGGAAAGAAACACTTCCTGCATACCAGGCTGATGTGCTGGGTGGCAATGGACAGGGCAATAAAAATAGCCATAGACCGCTCTTTTCCCTATCCTGAGCAGGAATGGAATGAGGTGCGTGATGCAATATATATCGATATCTATGAGGAATTCTGGAATGAGAAACTCGGTGCCTGGGTGCAGTACAAAGGTGCTGAAGCCGTTGATGCCTCGGTGTTACTGATGCCTCTGGTACATTTTATTACCGCTGACGAGCCGCGATGGTTATCTACATTAAAAGTAATTGAGGAAAAGCTGAGTACTGATGTGTTAATATACAGGTATGACAACAGCGGTGACGCTGATGGAATTACCGGCGAAGAGGGTACTTTCAACATGTGTTCTTTCTGGTTTATCGAAGTACTGGCAAAAAATAAAGAGATTGACAAGGCCCTGGAATATTTCGAGAAAATGACGGGTTATGCCAATCATCTTGGTCTTTTTAGTGAGCAGATTAGTAAGCGGGGCGAGCATCTTGGTAATTTCCCGCAGGCATTCACCCATTTGGCGCTGATCAGTGCTGCACTCGAACTGGATAAACAACTGGACAGGTCTAATATAATAACATGATAGCTTCATAACCGATAAAAAACAATATTAACCCATGAAACCATCATGATCTTACGTACCAAAAAATCTAATGAGTACAAGATCATGATAGCTTCATAACGATAAAAAACAATATTAACCCATGAAAAAGCTGGAAAACAAAGTAGCGCTCGTCACAGGATCAGATTCTGGCATTGGACGGGCCATCGCAATAGCGTATGCTAAAAAGGGAGCAAAAGTTATTGTTTGTTACTATAGCGACGAAGAAAGGGGGAAAGACACCTTAGCCCAGGTAAAAGAGCAGCAAAAAGATGCTCAGCTGATCAACCTTGATGTGAGTGATGAAAAAGATGTGGAGAAGAAGATGGAGCAGCTGATCAAAGATTTTGGAGGAATTGACATTCTGGTGAACAACTCAGCAGTGAACGGCTCCGGTATCCCGATCGATGAAATGGATACTGAAGTGTTTGACAAAACCCTCCGTACCAATCTTTACGGTACTTTTTTCTGCAGCAGGAAATTTATTCAGCACCGCAAAGCATTGAAAAAGCCAGGCAAGATCATCAATATTTCCTCTGTCCATGAAGAAATCACTGCTCCCGGAAATGCAGATTACAATGCCTCAAAAGCGGGAATCAGAAATTTGATGCGCACCATTGCACTCGAGGTGGCTCCTTTTGGTATCAACGTGAATAATATTGCACCTGGTATGATCATGACAGCGATGAACCAAAAAGCGATGGATGATCCGAAAGTAAGGGAAGATGCAGAAAAGAACATTCCGCTCGGCAGGGCCGGAAGACCTGAAGAGATTGCTTACCTGGCAGTATTCCTGGCTTCTGAGGAAGCGGATTATGTAACAGGAAGCACCTATACAATGGACGGCGGCCTGATGATCAACATCGGGCAGGGAGCTTAACAGGGCGCCCTGCTATTGGATAACCAAAAAATATAAGGATATGTTGTATCCTGGCGTTCTTTTGCACAGCAAATTTATGCAGCCGGGATACAACATATCCTTATATTCAGCGAAGCCGGAGAATTTCAGGCTTCGGAAACTCTATTTTCCTCCCGGAGGACAGTTCTGCTGCAGAAATTTGGTATAAGTCCTGCTCAGGTGTTCTCTTGTTCCGCTACCCTCATTGATACTGTGTGTACGGTTAGGATAAGACATCAGCTGGAATACCTTTTGATTTTTAATCAGCTCATCGATCAGCATTTCAGCATTCTGGTAATGCACATTATCATCACCGGTACCATGAATATACAACAGGTTACCTTGCAGGTTTTTCGCATAATTGATTGGCGATCCTTTGATATAAGCATCCTTTGATGTCAGGGGAGAGCCCATATAGCGCTCCTGATAAACATTGTCGTACGTAAGCTGGTTGCCAACTGCTGCAATCGCAATTCCTGTTTTATAGATCTCAGGATGCTGGAACATCAGGTTCAGCGTAGACGACCCGCCGCCGCTCCATCCCCATACAGCCACTCTGTCTTTATCGATGAACGGCCATTCCAGCACTTTCTTTGCTGCCGACGCCTGGTCATTGATGTTCAGTACACCGATGTTTTTATAAATGCTCTTGCGGAACTCGCGTCCTTTAGGAGCAGGTGCGCCGCGGTTTTCAATTGAAATATAGACGTAGCCATCCTTAGGCATATCTCCTGCGTACAAATAATTGTATCCTGTACCGTAGGTGTCGGTTACTGTTTGTGCAGCAGGCTCGCCATATACATAAAAAACTACAGGGTACTTTTTTGTCTGATCGAAGTTATCAGGTTTCTTCATCCATCCGTCCAGCTCTGTTCCGTCATCCGTTTTTACTTTGAAGAACTCTATTTTGTTCTTTGGCTGCTGTACGCGGCCCAGCTGGTTGGTTAAACTGCCTTCCATGGTAAAAGGATTGCCGGTATCGAGTCTCATCCATTCCGTGATGGGCACGATGTTAGCACTCTGATACGTATGGTTTGCAAAGATGCCATTGGGCGAAATATCATAACTGTGTGTTCCCGGAAAAATGGAAGGGGTTATCCGCTCTAAATTTCCTTTCCCATCCAGCCTCGTTTTGTACAGGTACTTCTGGGTAGCATTGGCCGGAGAAGCGATAAAGTAAAACGTATTGTTTTTTTCATCCACGAGGCTGCTCTCAATCACATCATAGGCACCTTTATTGATCAGGGTTTGTTTTTTGCCGTCCTTACTGATGCGGTAATAATGACGCCATCCGTCTTTCTCACTGATCCAGATAAATTCTTTTCCGCCGTTGATCCATTCCCAGTCTGCTGCGGCATCAACCCAGGCTTTATCGGTTTCTGTATAGATACTTTTGACGGTGCCTGAGGTTGTATTGGCAACAAACAGGTGTGTTGTGTTTTGCTCCCTGTTGATCTGCTGCAGAATGATATCGCTGGTATTGGGTACCCAGTCCATTCTGGGAATATAGTTCTGGATATTGTCTCCGGGAACATTTACCCATGTTGTTTGCGCAGTAGCTACGTTGACAATGCCTATTTTACAGGCTGAGGGATTTTCTCCAACAACAGGATATTCCACAGGAACAACATATGGATAAATGGAGTCGGTATTGTTGATCATCAGGAAATTCTTGATTTTCCTGGCATCAATTTGCCAGTAAGCTAAAGATGTACCATCGGGGCTCCATCTGAAGCCATCCCTGCAGTCAAACTCTTCCTCGTACACCCAGTCGAACGTTCCGTTGATCAGCCTGTCGGTGCCGTCTGTAGTTAATGCTTTGGCAGTTTTTGTAGCAAGGTCCTCCACATAGAGGTTATGACCGCTTACATAGGCTACTTTACTGGCATCAGGTGAAAGCTTGGCAAACATTAAAGAAGACGCAGGCCGGTCTTTTCCTATCTGGGTAAGGGTATTGGCTTTCAGGTCGGCCAGCCAGTAGTCGCCCCTGGTTTCGTAGCGCCATACTTTTTTACTGTTGGTATAGATCAGTACTTTGGTGCCGTCGGCAGAAATAACAAATTCCTTTATCCTTAGCGGCTGGTTCATCCCTGCGGGGCTGAGCTGAGTTCTGCTCATCACTGTCTTTCTGTCCCGCTTTGGTAAGGTGACGTCTACAATTTCGCCATCGGAGATCTCATAGTATCCGTTTCCGTCTTTGGTCCAGTTGACCTCATGTTTTGACTGTGCATAAGTGTCTGCACAAAAAAAACTGATCAATAGTACAAAGACAAGTTTTAAAATAACTGGTTTTTGCTTCATTTGGTTCAATAGTTTTTATTTTGTAAGTTAATGAGCTTGCATTTCTGCAGGTTTTTTGATCAGAGTGACAGAAAGTGCTTGTAAGCTGACTGCATATAAGATTTGGCATTCTTCAGCAGTATTGTTGTGTTTCCGGCATCCTGGGGACGGTCATTATACAGGACCATCTTTCCTACATTGTCAAATGTAACACATTGTTTGTTATCGATAAAACCCATTCCATTGTCCCAGCTGAAATAAGCAAAATTTTTCGTTTCGGGATTGAGGAGGTTTTTGCTCCATACAAAAGGCGCAGCACTGAGGTCCAGCTGGTGCAGCAGAGTAGCGGGAATATCAATCTGGCTTCCTACCTGATCCATTGTTTTTCCGCGGTATTCCTCTTTGATCACGTCTCCGAAGAATAACAGGGGAATATGATAGCGCTGGGGGATATAAACCTCCTGACGTTCTTTCGGGAGGATATGACCATGATCGGCTACAAAGACAAAGAGTGTATTTTTATACCAGGGTTGTTTCTTTGCCCTGCTGAGAAAGTCGTTCAGGCAGGAGTCCGTGTAAAAAGCCGTGCTTTTAAATTTATGGATATTATCGGTATTGCCAAACTTATACGTTCCGGGAACTTCGAACGGCTCATGGTTGGTCAGCGTCATCTGTGTGGAAAAGAAGGGTTGTTTCGCCGTATTCAGGTATTGCAGCTGTTTGTTAAATACAACACCGTCATAGGCGCCCCATTTGGAATTCATATCCTTTGCATCGAATTTGGCTTTATCTATCAGCAAGTCATAACCATGACTCAGTATAAATGCTTTATAGTTGTCAAACTCGGATTGTCCGCCATAAAAAAACGAAGTATGATATCCGTTATTTAGCAATTCTCCTGAAAGCGCAGAGATCCGCTCCATTTTTTCGGGGAATTTTACAATACTTTGCGCTGCCAGACTCGGATAACCCGCCAGCGTCCCTATGATACCTTTGTCCGTTCTGTTACCTGTGGAGTAGATCCTGCTGAAGAATAAGCCATGGTGAATGAGGCTGTCAAATTTGGGCGTTATCCCAATTTCATTGCCCAGCGTTTGGGTGAGGTCAGCCGTAAAGCTTTCCATAATGACCACCACTATATTCGGCCGGCTGGTTTTAAGGATATGGGTAGTGGTATCTTTTTTTATGCCGTACAGGTCTTTTACCTGTTGTTCCGCTACCTGATCCGGATAATAAAGGTAGGGATTGTGATTTGAATGCCGGGATTTCAGCACATCTGCTATTAAGTTCCATTCAGTATTAACCGCAGCATGGTTGAGCAGCTGTTTGTCGCTGTAATAGGCCATGCTTTGGTTATTTGGAGAGACGCCAAAGCCCCCGCGGATCATCAGAAAAGTTAATCCGGTCAGCAGGATGCTGAATAGGGCTTTAGCCCATACAGGAGTCCGCTGCGGCTGTAATTCCCTTTGGAGGATCAGTTTGTTCAGTGTGAGTCCGGAGGCGATCAGAACGGCTAAAACGGCGAGGTTAAAGATGATCGGCGAAGAAGCACTCGAAGCAAGGGCTTCATTAGGTGCAGAAAATGCAAACCCTATAGCTTTCGCATTGACTTTGCTTCCCCATTCGCGGTAGATATTAAAGTTGACCACAGCGATCAGGCTGAAAAGAATAATATAAACTTTATTGAGCATCTTCAGCCAGTGCATTTCAATTTTCCGCTGTGTAAGGAGGAACCGTATCACAAAATAAAGGAGGGGTACCGCAATCATATAAGCCGCTGCGGCCAGGTCAAGACGGGTGCCGTGGTAAAATACGGCAACAATTTCGGTAAAAGATGCATTGGGAATGTTCTTCAGGAAAATGCAGACGAAGATGAATCTGTCCAGCAGGAAAAACAGCAACCAGAAAATAAAAAACCGTGCAAAAAAAATCAGGACTTTTAACATTATCGCAAACTTAATTAAATATGCACCGCTAAAAATCCTGATTTTGTAAAATTATTTAATTTTATTGGCCACCCATTGCTTTCAGCGCATCCATGGTAGTGAGTTCATAAGAAGAAGGAACATCCATTGAAATCGGGCCTACTTTCTCTTCTACCAGTGCTTTAATGGTTACATTGGCCTTAACACCATTCTGCATCCTGGTGAATTTCACCGGTGTAGCGGCAAGGGATTTGAATTCTGAACCCGAAATTCCTTCAGGTAATTGAATGTCATTAGTAGCCCAAAGCTCATAAGATGCGCCTTTATCATCTTTGTAAGTATATTTCTCAGCATTGTAATCGCCGATCTTTTGTTTCTCTCCTGTAGATTTAAAATCAGTCAGAACGGGTGTTTTACCCATCATCTGCTCATTTTCTTCCTTAGAAGTTTTTACAGCATATTGCTTTTGTGCAATAGGCACATCAACCAGTACCAAACCGTTCTTCTGGATTACATCGTTAATCACAGTGATCTTTGCAGGCCCCTGTTCCAGTTCAAGCTTAATTAAGCTCCCGTTGAATTTAAATTTTGTTTCCGGTGGCAGTTGCGCGGCCATTGACTGCTGCTCCGGGCTCAGCTCATAGGTTAGCGTATAGGTAAGTGTACCTTCATTCACCTTTTTTTGTGCATGTGCAAGTACAGCAGTGCTGATCAGGATCGCAGCCAGTACACTCGTTTTAATCGACTTTAACATATTGTTTCAATTTAATAGTTTACCATTTAATGTTTTCTTTGCTGATAAAGGCAGCAATACCCTTTTTGAAATCTTCACTCTCCCTCACCCTGGCATTGATCTGTACGGCCAGGTTAAGTGCATTTTCCAATGCGGGATTTGTTGTTTGCCCGATCAGCTGTTTGGTAACCATCAGGGAGTTTCCCGAAGCTTCATTGCACAGCTTTAACGCAAAATCCCGTACCGTCTGACTAATTTCATCTTTATTTGTTACATACGTGATCAAATTGTAAGCCAATGCCTGCTCTGCTGAAAATAAATCTCCTGTGAGCAATATTTTTTTTGCGACTGTCTCACCAGTTTTACGCATCAGAAAACAAGATACAATTGCGGGAACGAAGCCCAGTTTTACTTCAGTATAACCAAAACTGGCTTCAGGAACGGCGAATGTAATGTCGCAGATCGTCGCCAATCCGCAGCCCCCCGCAATGGCATGTCCCTCAACCTGTGCGATAACCACCTTGGGTAAATAATAGATTGTTGTAAAAAGTGTTTTCAGGTTCTCGCTGTCCTTCACATTCTCTTCATGGGTATTCTGCTGCAGCTGCTGCAGATAAGCGAGGTCTGCACCCGCACTAAAAGTCGTTCCCTCAGCTTTCAGAATAATCACTTTTACATTTTCATCATCAGAAGCCTCCAGGAGGGCTGCTGTTAAGGAACTGACCAGTTCGGGGTTAAAGGCATTACGTTTTTCAGGACGGTTCAGCGAGATCGTGGCGATACGGTCTGCTACCGAATATAAGACCAGGGATGATGTCATGCTAATTCTGAATAGGTTTATATTGATTAAGGTTAATCAAAGATGCCGTAATTTTTTTTAATACAATAGTTGAGCTTTTAAAATAAAGCGTATCTGTCTGGATTTTGTTTACGATGTCACTATAGTTTGTCCCATCTATCCATATTTTTTGAAAACGGATGTCCTTTCTCAGTTCTGATACCTTTACGCGGGGATTCCCGTGAATCCAGATCGCATCAAACAGAGATCGGTTCCGTATCCGGCGGTGATCAAAAAAGCTGTCCACCATTAATATGCTGAATTGCCGGAAACGGATCTGATGGTCCCTGATTACAAGTCCGTACCCTTCGCGCTCTTTCCTGCGCGTATTCCAGGGAATACAAATAACACTGCTGATCCTCAACTGATCGAGTGCGGGTTGAATATGAAATTTAAAGGCCTGATTGTTTGGCCGGAGATCGGTTACCAGAACGGCTTTTTCAGCCAGGATAAATGCAACTGCATAATTCCTGTTCAGCGAAAAGAGGATGATCTTTTTTTGCCGCTGTGCAGTTATTTTTTCCTGCGCCAGCAGTCCCTGCAATAGCATCAGGATAAAAAGTGCGGCGAAAAGGTACAGCTTCTTTTTATTTTGAAGGCCCGTTAGGATAGCTATCATTAACATACAAAGCAGACATAATTCAGGTTTTGTGAGCCAGATCTGCTGAACCGTTGAGTAGGGGAGGCGGGCAATCCTGGCTAATCCGCTGTTCATGAAAGTGATGAGCCATTCAAACGGAACAGCCAGCCAGTACAGGTGAAAGATTAAAATAGCCAGCCCAGCATACATCAGCGCGATGACCGGCAGTGCGATAAACAGGTTACTGAGCAGAAAATAGACCGGAAACTGATGGAAATAATAGATGCTGAAGGGGAAGGTGAAAATTTGGGCGGCTATGGACAGCGAGATCATTTCCCATCCCTTTTGAACCCAGTACGATTTAAAAGACAGGAGCCTCCGGATTCCGGGCTGCAAATCAACCAGGCCCAGCACAGCCATATAAGAGAGCTGGAAACCAACATCCCATAAAAGGAAAGGGTCATACCGCAACAGGCAGAAGGCGGAAAAGGCCAGGATGTGATTGCTACTGGTATTTCTATGCAATGACTTTGACAGAATGAGCATGGTAAGCATGATGGCCGACCGCAGTGCCGAGGCCGGGTAACCCGTAAGCAGGGTGTAAAACCAGATCAGTGTTAAGATCAGGATGACCTTTGTCCATTTCAATACTGTTCTCCTGTTCATCCAGGACAGCGCAGCCTCGAGAATCAGGTAGATAATGCCTACATGCATTCCGGAAACCGATAGCGCATGAATGGTTCCGGTCTGTGAGTACGCCGACAGGATCTCTGTATCCAGGGCAGCCCGGTAACCCAGGATCAGTGTCGCGGCGAGGGCAAATGCATCATCATCCCTGATCAGTTTACGATACCGTTCAACCTGTAGTTTACGGAGGGCAATAGCAAATCTGATGAGTGGCAGTCCGTGCTGTTCTTTTAATGGAATCAGCTCTTCGGAGGAGAGGTATGCCTGGTGGTAAATACTCTGGTTTGCCAGCCACTCAGGACTGTCAAATTCACCCGGATTCAGCGGGGAAGGGATAGAGGTGTAACGTGCCGGGATCAGGTAAACATCTCCATAATTCAGGACCGGTGAACCCGATGATTCCAGGCGGAGAGCTATCATTAAAAGACCTGCCGTTCTTGTCTTTTTTATACCTTCATATGCGCAGGTTACCCTTGCTTTAAATCTTATGATTCCTCCCTTTTCCTGGGGTTCATCAGCAATATAAATTTTGAAATATTCTGCCTTGTAACGCGAAAAATGATTAGAATATTTAAGTTCCTGATGGCTTAAACTGGAAAGCCCTCCAATGGAAAAAAAGAACAGGTACAGTAAAATGGCAATATTTTGTTTATGATGGTAAACTTTAAGTGAGGTGTATAAGTAGTTGAATATAAATATTAAAAATAAAGACGATAACGCTGAAATATACAATAGCAAATTTAATTTGGTAAAATGAGCTACGCGCAAAACCCATATTCCTGCACAAAAGGGAACCAGAATCCGGACAAATACATTGGATGACTGTTTCATGGCCTTGCTAAAATTGATAGCGCAGTTGCAGCTTGATTTCCGGCTTGGTATTCCCGTTGATCTCATCCAGTCCTGACCCGGTTTTTTCCTTTTCGGGGTACCAGGAAACCGCATGCCTTGCCCAGGCCCTCAGTCTGCCTGAAAGCCGGTAACTGATGTTCAGAAATGTCCGTATTCCTCTGCCGTTATAAAGGCCCGAACCGGCTCCGTAAAGCACGTCGTCTTCATAGGCATAAATCCTGTTTTCATATGTTGGGGTATTGAAAAAAGCCAGCCTCATATTGGCGGCAAATCTGGAAGACAGGGGGCTGTAATCTGCGTCCTGATAAACCATATATCCGTAGGTTCGCGGGATATTTCCCTTTCTGTATGCCGTGATCTCCGCCCGGTTTTCCATTTTTATCTTTGGATTTAACCTCCATCCTGCACCGAGTCTGTAATGCTCTTTCCTTACTTTGACCAAAGGATTTACCGGCATCCCGGCACTTAGATTCTGCCCGCTTAACCCGAGACTGATCTTTACCGTCAGCTTAAAGGATTTTTGGGGAGAGCAGCTGAGCTGTCCCATCAGGTCATACCCTGACGATGCACTGTCTATCCTGTATTTTGCCCAAGGGAAGTGAAACAGGTCGGCATATAGCGCTCCATCCCATTTTGTGCCGGTACTAAAATGGATTCCTCCGTACAGGCCCTTTTCATTTGCCGCGGCTGAACCCGCAGCTAATCCCTGGCTATAAAATGTGATGTGGTCTTTCGCATAGTCGCGCAGTAGCACCACAGCCGAAACCCTGGAGGACAGGCTGGTCATGGCGCCGCTGAGGACCGCCATGCCACCAGGAATACTTTTAGCAGTTTCGCCAAAGAAATAGATATTTTTGAAATTAAAATTATAGTGGAGCCCCAGGTTACCGAGCGATTTGCCTTCAAATGAATATCGCCTGTATCGCAGGCTGCCCCTTGTGAATTCGTGGTCGTATGCAGAATGGTAAGCGGTGATTCCAGCTTCCAGATTGCTCGTTTTCAGCTGCAGTACTGTTCCGTACACCAGCTGTTTCAGGCTCCCCTTGTTGCGGATCTCCGTGGCCGTTCGGTGCAGGCCACTGCTGCTGATCGTAGAAAGTGTATACTTTCCATCGGATTCCTTATTGAAACTGGCATCTAAACTTCTGTAGGAGATAAATGTGGTTAAATCAATGTTTTTTAATACGATAAGTGTTGTTCCGATGCCTCTGAAAAAGGCATACTCATCTGTAGAGGTATATGGCTTTAAGCCTGTATCTTTCTTTGCCACCCCGGCAACATCGGCGCCTTTCCCAAAGGATGTCCCGGTCCAGAGTGTCAGCCCCTGCCCAAACTGAAGGCTGTAATCGCCCAGTATGATCTTTTTAAACCGGCCGTTTTTATACAGCGCCAGACTGCCCGACAGGAAGTCAAACCCTGATTTTGTTTGGTTGCTAAAAAGTCTTTCTCCCGCATCTTTGTCTGCCGTAAACGAAAAGGCAGCCCGGTCAGCAAGCGAGTATTTGTACTTTAGCAATAATTTCTGCGGGCCTCCAAGATAGCGGCTCCCGGGAAGATCCAGAAAGCCCTTTTGTTTTTTCAGCACTTGTCCGAACCTCCACAAAACCTCAGTTTTCCCCTTGTTCTTTATGTTTTTAAAATTCCACAGGCGCTGGTTGTCGCTTGCGGTTTTCAGCGTGACGAAAGGGGATAACCTGGTGATCGTTTCGGGATCAAAATCATCTACGGCCTGTAGTTCCAGGATGTCTTTGATTTTCCCGTTCATCCGTATATGGGTGAAAAGGTTATTGATCTGAAGCGCCGAAAGGAATACGAGTTCCTTCAGTTGCTCCGCAGTGGTATGGTTAAGATCAATGGGGTTACGCCGGTAGAAGGACAGGCGTTCGGTCAGTTGTGACAGATCCTCCTCCGCGGGCAGGCTCTCTGCGAGATGGGAGGTAATATTTCTGGCCGCTACATCTTCCTGCGCCGGGGCGTTAGCACAGCAGGCGCAGAAAATGGCCGTCAGTACAGCTGAAGCTGGCAGGCCGGGAATGTGTAATACTGGAAGAGAAAGATACTTTGACATGTGGCCAAAGTAATACCAATAAATTAATTATGTTAATTTATTAATTAAATCTCGTCGTTTAACTTTAAGAGGAAATCTTTTAACCGCTCCAGGGAAGCGATGATCTTTTGGTTTTCCTTTACGTCTCCGCTGTTATTCTTCAGGTGGTCTTTTGCTCCTTTAAGGGTGAAACCTTTATCGTCCACGAGGTGGAAGATCATCTTCAGGTTCTCTACATCCTCAGGTGTAAAAAGACGGTTTCCCTTTTTGTTTTTCTTGGGCTGAAGGATATCAAATTCTTTCTCATAAAAACGGATCTGAGACGCATTTACGCCAAACATTTCCGTTACCTCACCCATCGTATAATACATTTTATTAATTTCCCGTTCCTTGTAAGGCATACTTTTGTGTTGATAGTTAGTGTTTTACAGCTTTTATATAAAGCATTCAAATGTAAAGGGATTTTAGTAGAATACTGCAATAAAATTTTAATTTTGTTGAATAATTTTCAAGCAAAGAATGACAGCAAAAGAAATCAGACGCGCATATTTAACATTTTTTGAATCGAAACAACATCATATTGTTTCTTCAGCACCGATCGTTGTAAAAAACGACCCGACGCTAATGTTTACAAATGCAGGGATGAACCAGTTTAAAGATATATTTCTAGGTGAGGCACCGGCAAAATATCCAAGGGTTACCGATACCCAACGTTGTTTAAGGGTTTCAGGTAAACATAACGACCTGGAAGAAGTAGGGATTGATACCTATCACCATACCATGTTTGAAATGCTGGGCAACTGGAGTTTCGGAGATTACTTTAAAAAAGAAGCCATCGCATGGAGCTGGGAGCTGCTGACAGAAGTTTATGGTATTCCGCAGGATAAACTGTACGTCTCTATTTTTGAAGGGGATGAAAAGGAAGGTCTGCCCAGAGACACCGAAGCTTACGAATTGTGGAAACAATTCGTGCCTGAAGACCGGATCATTTTAGGAAATAAGAAAGACAATTTTTGGGAGATGGGTGACATGGGACCATGTGGCCCCTGCTCAGAGATCCACGTGGACTGCCGTCCTGATGAAGAACGCGCTGCGGTTTCCGGTAAGGAGCTGGTGAATGCAGATCATCCGCAGGTGATTGAGATCTGGAATAATGTGTTTATGCAATTTAACCGTTTAAAAGACGGTTCATTACAGCCATTACCTGCACAACACGTTGATACCGGAATGGGCTTCGAACGTTTGGTTCGTGTATTGCAGAACAAGGCGTCCAACTACGATACTGACGTTTTTCAGCCGCTGATCCAGTTCATCTCACAGAAAGCAGGCATCGCTTATGGTGCTTGTGAAAAAACGGATATTGCCATGCGTGTGATGGCAGATCATATCCGTGCCATATCGTTTGTGATTGCTGACGGGCAGCTGCCTGCAAATAACAAAGCGGGATACGTAATCCGCAGGATCCTGAGAAGGGCCGTGCGTTACGCCTATACCTTTCTGGATTTAAAAGATCCCTTCCTGAACCAGCTTGTACCTGTACTTGCTGAACAGTTCAAAGGAGTTTTTGATGAGCTGTTCCTGCAGCAGGATTTTGTTCAGAAAGTGGTATTGGAAGAAGAGGTTTCTTTCCTTCGTACCCTTGCTACAGGAATTCAGCGTTTTGAGAACTACACGAAGAAACAGGGAGAATTACTGATGTCGGACAATGCCATTGAGCTGGAAAAATCATTTGAAGATGCCTGGGTATACAGCATTCTGAAAGACCAGATGATGATCTCAGGAGAGTTTGCCTTTGAATTGCAGGATACCTATGGTTTCCCCATTGACCTTACCGAGCTGATGGCAAGGGAGAAGAAATGGATTGTAGATATGGATGGGTATCATATCAGCCTGGAGAAACAGAAACTACGTTCAAGAGCAGCTACGGCAATTGATACGGGCGACTGGATCACGGTGCATCCTGATCCGGAGACTGAGTTTGTAGGTTATGACGACCTGGAGATTGAAACAAAAATCCTCAAATACAGGCAGGTCGTTTCCAAGGGTAAGGAACAATTCCAGATCGTATTGCAGAAAACTCCGTTCTATGGAGAAAGCGGTGGCCAGGTAGGCGATACCGGACGCCTGGAAGACCATAGCAGGATGTTTTTTGTGGAGATCACCGATACCAAAAAAGAGAACGGTGTGATCATACATTATACCGATACACTTCCGGAAGATACAGACGGCCAGTTTTGGGCCGTTGTAGACGAAGATAAGCGCGCTCAGACGAATAATAACCACTCGGCGACCCATTTACTTCATGCAGCATTAAAAAGCGTTCTGGGTGAGCACGTGAACCAAAAGGGCTCACTGGTAAATCCGGAGTACCTGCGTTTCGATTTTTCGCATTTTGCCAAAATAACCGATTCGGAACTTTCCGCGATCGAACATATCGTGAATAAGAAGATCAGGGAAAACATCCTGCTGAAGGAACAACGTCTGGTGCCTTATGCAGAAGCGCTGTCCAGTGGAGTTACTGCCTTATTCGGCGAAAAATATGGAGAGGTGGTAAGGATCATCACTTTTGACGATAACTATTCAAAGGAACTTTGCGGCGGCACGCATGTGCAGGCAACCGGTCAGATCGGCTTTTTTAAGATCATATCTGAGAGTGCAGTTGCTGCAGGCGTAAGACGTATCGAGGCCATCACTGCGGATGCTGCTGAAGCTTTTGTTGTAAATCAGACTCAGGAAATCAACCAGTTAAAGGCATTATTTAAAGGAAATAAAGACCTCTCCGGCGCGGTAGCCGCACTGATCGAAGAGAATGCAAAGCTGAAAAAGGATGCAGAAAAGGCGGTTATTGAGCGTTCAGGCAATCTAAAGCATGAAATTGTGCACCATATGAAGACAATTAACGGCATAAATGTGATTGCTGTGCAGGTAGATCTGCCAAATGCCGATGCAGTAAAGAATCTTGCTTTTTCAGTGAAGGATTTGGTTGATAATCTGTTCCTTGTATTTACTACTTTAATTGATGATAAACCCGGTATTACGGTCATGTTATCAGAAAACCTGGTGACTGAAAGAGGGCTCAATGCTTCAAATATCGTTCGTGAACTGGCAAAGGATATTCAGGGCGGCGGCGGCGGGCAGCCGTTTTATGCTACTGCCGGCGGCAAGAACAAAGATGGTTTGACAAAGGTGCTGGACAAAGTTACAGCACTGGTACCTGCAGAATAGTTTTTTCGGCATGATACAATAAAATCCTGTTTTCATTCATGAAAACAGGATTTTATGCTTTTAAGCTAAGCCCTCCGGATCAGTTAGAGTCCCAGTGGAATTCCGGTGAATATTCCGTTGGGATCATATTTCTGTTTTACCAACCTCAGTTGCGGCAGGTTGCTGCCGTACGCATGCCTGACCTGCTCATCGTTTTCACTACCAAGCATGGTTGCGTATCCGCCAGGCAATGAAAATGGAGCTGCCATTTCATACAGGTCGTTTACCCATTTTTTATGCTGCTCACTTGTAGCATCTTCCTCAGGTATCCACTCCGCACCAATCAACAGCACGAAATGCCTGTCCCTTAACCCGAAAGCTGTATCTGCCACAGCTACTTTTGTAGTTGCACCATGAACTTCTAATAATGCTACTACAGAAAGTGGCGAGGTTTTATGATGAATAGCTTCGGCTATACCGTCGATTAGCCCTGGTTGCAGTTCAGAAAGCCATCTTGTTTTTGTATAAACTCGTCGTCCGTTGACAATGAAGGGAGCAAAAGACTCAAGCAGGCCCTGTACGGTCACTTGTGAAATCTGTTCACGTATTGGTGTGCCTAACTGTCTGAAAGCATCAATATAGTGCTGGCCTTCTTCGGGATCCCCAAACCAGTTCGGTACAGCCATCAGTACAGGTTTGCCATCCGGGCCTGACATTGCCTGGATGAGCACATAAAGTTCATCAGGTGCCGACTTCATGATTTCGTTATATCCCTTCAATATATTTTTGGCCTCGCTCAGGCCGAACATGATCCTGCCGGCCAATAAGGGTTTGGCAGGGTGTAAGCGGATGATCAGCGATGTAACCACTCCAAAATTTCCGCCACCCCCGCGAAGTGCCCAAAGCAGATCCTCGTTTTCAGTCGGGCTGGCCACGACGAGGCTGCCATTAGCAAGAACTACCTCTGCGGATAGTAAATTATCTGCAGCCATACCGCATGAAGGGCTGATCAGCCCATATCCGCCGCCAAGTGTAAAACCTGTTATGCCTACTTCACCGGATGGCGGGGTCACATGTACCAGGTCAAACTTACCTGCCGCTGTAGTAAGATCGATAATTTTTGTGCCTCCTCCTACAACTGCTGTTTTTGCTGCTGCATCAATTTCAATGGTATTTATTTTAGTCAGATCGGCTACCAGTCCGCCATCAGCAAATGCGCGGCCCTGCCAGTCGTGGCCACCGCCACGAACAGATAATCTAATATTCTTTTTCTGTGCGAGTACTACTGCTGCCTGTACATCTTCAGTAGTTTCACACAGGCAGATCATCGCCGGCCGGTTATCCGTCGCCGCCCATCCCTGATAGGATACCGCATATTTTTCAGTACCAGGCAGGACAATTTTATTCTTTAAAAAGTCTTCCAGCTCTTCTACTGCTTTTTGATTCCAATCTGTCTTGTTCATGATATGAATTGTTTCCGTCAAAGATGGAAAGACCATGAATCCTGATCAATCCCCAATAATGGTGAACCCGGCTGAGTTCAGCCAGGCTCAACAAACTATAATGTTCATGCCTGCTAAAACAGGGCTTAGCGGGCAAGTGGCACTTGTTCCCTGGAGAATACTCCATTCGGGTCAAATTTTTTCCTGACCGACTGTAACCTTGGAAGATTGCTGCCATGTGCATTGGCGAGTTGTTCCTTATCTTCATTTCCAAGCATATTCAGATATCCTCCCGGCAGCGCATATGGAGCTACCTGTTCGATGAGATCGTCGGCCCATTTTTTATGCATATCACTGTTCGCATCGTCTTCAGGAAGCCATTCAGCAACTGCTTCGAAGATATAATGGGGTTCTCTTAATCCAAATGGGGTATCGGCTAATGGCACTCTTGTAGGCGCTCCGTGTAAATGAGCGGAAATAATTGTCGAGAGTGCTGATGTTTTATGTGCTGCAGCGCTCGCAATCGCCGCAATTACTTCCGGTGTAAAGTCAGCTATCCATCTGGTTCTTATATAAGAGCCATGGCCATTGAAGATGAATGGAGCGAAGGATTCCACCAATTCCTTCATTCTTATTTCAGAAACCTGATCCATTACCGGATTGCCTAACTTCCTGATGGAGTCAATGACGCGTCTGCCTTCCTCCGGATCACCATACCAGTTTGGCACAATCGCGATGACGTTACTGCCATCGGGGGCAGACATAGCGGAGACCAGTACATTGAGTTCATCAGGCGCGGATTGCATGAGTTTGTTATAGCCCTGCAATACAGTTTCAGTTTCAGAAAGGGGGAATGCAAAGAACCCGGACAATAGGGGTTTGGCCGGATGCAGGCGAATGCGCAATGAGGTGACCACCCCAAAACTTCCGCCGCCGCCGCAGAGCCCCCAAAGCAGGTCCGGGTTTTCGGTTTCGCTGGCAGTAACCACACGCCCGTCGGCAAGAACTACTTCTGCACCAATGATATTATCTGCCCCTAAACCATTTGAAGGGGTCGTTAGCCCATACCCGCCGCCGAATGCAAATCCGGCTACGCCAACTGCTCCACCGGTACCCACCACTGCGATGAGGTCATAAGGATCTGCTGCTGCAATCAGGTCCTGCGCAATTACACCGCCTCCGGTGGTGGCCACCCTTGCCTCCGCGTCGATTTCTATCGTATTTAAATTTCTAAGATCGATCACCAGCCCGTTATGAGCGAATGAACGTCCCTGCCAGTCATGACCGCCACCGCGAACAGATAAACGTAAGTTTTTTTTACTGGCTAATGCCAATGCTGCCCGTACATCTGCTGTTGTTTCACACAGGCAGATGATTGCAGGCTGATTGTGGGTTGCTGCCCAGCCTTCTCTGGATGCAGGATACTTTTCAGTGCCCGGCAGCACAATTTTATTCTTTAAAAAATCTTCCAGTTCGGCGACTGTACTCTGGTTCCAATCCGTATTACTCATAATAGTAGATTATTTTGTCAATCATCACGTACTATAACTTAACCCATTTATGCCTAATAAAGCAGCATTTAGCGGGCAAGCGGCACTTGTTCCCTGGAGAATACCCCATTCGGGTCAAATTTTTTCCTGACCGACTGTAACCTTGGAAGATTGCTGCCATGTGCATTGGCGAGTTGTTCCTTATCATCATTTCCCATGAAAGCCAAATAACCTCCCGGCAATGCATAAGAGTCTATCTTTTCAAATAGATCATCGACCCATTTTTTATGTATATCTGCGTTTGCTGTATCTTCAGTGGTCCATTCCGCCAGTGCTGAAACAGCAAAATGGGCTTCTCTCAAGCCAAATGCAGTCTCACTTAAAGGAACTCTTGCAGGTGCCCCGTGCAAATGCATGAGTCCAATTCCGGATAATGCCGAAGTTGGCTGGGATGCAGCATCGGCAATAGCAGTCATTACTTCTGGTGCCACATCAGACATCCATCTTGTTGTACAGTAATGAAAATGACCATTTTCGATGAAATTGGATAAAGATTCCAGCAGGTCCTTTATCGTTGTTTCAGTTACCTGCTCCATGACCGGATTACCTAACTTCCTGATCGAATCGATAACGCGTTGACCTTCTTCCACATCACCATACCAGGTTGGTGCTATCATGATCACCTTAGTCCCGTCGGGAGCCGGTTTAAAAGCTACTATTGCAGACAGTTCATCGGGGGCAGACTTCATTAACTTGTTATAGCCATGTAAGATAGTCTCAGTTTCAGACAAAGGGAACATAATAAATCCTGCCAATAGAGGTTTGGCAGGGTAAAGACTAAGACGTAATGAGGTTACCACTCCAAAACTTCCGCCGCCGCCACGTAATCCCCAAAGCAGGTCCGGGTTTTCAGCTTCACTGGCAGTTACGATCTGGCCGTTCGCAAGAACGACTTCTGCACCGATAATACTGTCTGCAGCTAAACCAGTCGAAGGGCTTGTTAATCCATAACCACCCACAAGTGAATAACCGGTCATTCCAATTTCGCCGCAATTGCCAACCGTTGCGATGAGACCATACGGATCTGCTGCATTTATTAACTTCAGTGCAGTTACGCCGCCTCCAATAGTGGCTACCTTAGCATCTGGGTCAATAACTATAGTATTTAGATGCTCAAGGTCGATCACGAATCCCTGGTGAGCAACAGAGCGTCCCTGCCAGTCATGGCCGCCGCCTCTGACAGACAGAGGTAATTTCTTTTTGCCGGCTAATGTCACTGCAGCCTGTACATCTTCTGTTGTACTGCAGAAACAAATGATCGCAGGCTTGTTATTGGTTACCGCCCAACCTATTTTCAAAGCAGCATATTCCTCACTGCCCTGAAGCACAATTTTATTCTTTAAGAAGTCTTCCAGTTCCTGAACTGTTTTTTGGTTCCAATCTGTATTGTTCATGATGTCGATTCTTTAAAATCAAAGATGGAAATACCACAATGTCTTATCAATCCCCAACAATGGTGAGTATAACTAGCTGGATTTCCAGCGCTTAGCCTGGCCATAAGCAGAATATTGGGATAATATCCCTTATTTCGGGGATATTTCAGGAGAGTTAAAAATGCTTTCTTTGTTTAGCTGCATTGGTGTGAATGGCGACTATTATTTCTCTGCGATAAATGAATGATTTAGGAAATGCCGTTGGTTTATGTCATAATTGTCTTAGTAATCAACTTATGTTTACCTATAAATAAATTTTCAACAATGAAAAAAAACAAAATTTTTGTGTTATTATGTGCAATTACTGCACTAATGATTGCCTCTTGTTCCAAAAAGGCAGAAAATGAATTAAACGCCGGGAATGCACAGGATGCAAGCAGAAAGAGTATTAACAATGTGGCTGCAGCCGAATCTTCTTTCAGAATTATAGGTTATATTCAGGACTGGGCAGATGTGGACCAGGTACAATTTGATAAGCTTACCCATATCAATTACGCTTTCGCAATGCCCAATGCAGATGGCACCATTAATGACGTCGATAAACCGAATGTGCTAAGGTCAGTGGTGGCAAAAGCCCATGCAAATGGTGTAAAAGCCTTTATTTCTATTGGTGGCGGTACGGCAGAAGCTCTTGAAGCATTTAATGCGTTGGCTTCATCTCCGAAGAGCCGCGCTACCTTTCGAATCGCATTACTGGAGTTTGTCGACAAGTATTCCCTGGATGGAGCAGATATAGACTGGGAATATCCAGTGAAAAATGAAACCGATGTCGATTATTCGGCCCTGATGCAGCAATTGAGCATCTCGCTGCATAACGATGGAAAGCAGCTCAGTGGGGTGGTTTCCGGAAGCTATGGGGACTTTATCCGTCCTAGTGTTTTTGCACAGGTAGATTGGATCAATATTCTTGCTTATGACGAGGGTACAACCAATCATTCAACTCTTGATATTGCCCAGCGTTCCCTTGATCACTGGCTGGGAATGGGACTAAGTCCTGCGAAAGCAATGCTCGGAGTGCCATTTTACGGCTTGTCACCAACTCAGGAGGCACTTTCTTTTGCAAGTTTATTAGCACAGGGGGCAAATCCTGACAGTGATGTTTTTAATGACTACGGTTACAACGGTATTACTACAATTAAAACAAAAACAGATCTTGCTTATCAACGCGGCAATGGTATTATGATTTGGAACGTAGGCCAGGATGCTGTTGGTGCAAATTCCCTGCTTAGCGCTATCTATGCGGAGGTACAAAAGCTTGAAAGCTCCGCTGCTAAAAAATCAGTTGCTAAAAAATAGACCAGTTCTACATCGTCTTTGATCTGAGGCCCTTTTGAATCCAAAAGGGCCTCATTTTTATAATCCCAGGGGTCTAAATCTAAAACTTATACTTTCAATCTCTGGATTCTAACCGCGTTCAAAATCGCCAATAGGGCTACGCCAACATCAGCGATAACAGCTTCCCATAAGGTTGCTACACCACCGGCACCTAAACTGAGCACAATGATTTTGACACCCATTGCCAGGGCAATATTCTGCCAGACGATGTTTTTTGTGAGCCTTCCGATTTTTATTGCCGTTACAATTTTTGAAGGCTGATCATTCTGGATCACAATATCGGCGGTTTCTATCGTCGCATCGCTGCCCAGTCCGCCCATAGCGATACCGGCATCTGCCAATGCTACTACCGGTGCATCGTTGATCCCGTCTCCCACAAAAGCAATCCGCCTGCCTACTGCTTTCAGGGCTTCAACTTTTTCAACCTTGTTTTCAGGTAAAAGATCGCCAAAAGCCTTATCTATGCCAAGCAGCTTTGCTATTTTGTTGACGACGGCCTGTTTGTCTCCACTGAGCATTACGGTCTGCAGTTTCAGTTCGTGCATTGCTTTGATTGCTTCCAGGGCGTCTTCCTTTAATTCATCTGCAATGGTAATGTAACCTGCATATACTCCGTCTATAGCGATAACTACTACGGTATCTTCTTCCCCGGCCGCAGACTGATCATAACTGATACTGAACTGGTCCAGCAATTTGGTATTACCTGCAAGTATCTGCTTTCCGTTGACCAGGCCTTTTAATCCTTTGCCCGAAATTTCTTCTACCTCATTAACCATCATGTTTGAGAGTTTGCCTGCATAAGCGGTAATAGCGCTTGCAATAGGGTGGCTTGATTTGCTTTCTATGGCAGCAGCAAGATTGACCAGTTCCTTTTCATCGCCATTAACGGCCACTACGCTTTGCACATTGAATACCCCTTTGGTCAATGTGCCGGTTTTGTCCATCACCACGGTATTAATCTGTGTCACCACATCCAGGAAATTTGAACCCTTAAACAGGATACCGTTTTTTGAGGCCAGCCCGATCCCGCCGAAATATCCCAGAGGGATAGATACCACCAGCGCACAGGGACAGCTGATGACCAGGAATACCAGTCCCCGGTACAACCAATCGCTGAACACATAATGCTCCGCGAAAAAATAGGGCAGGCCTACCACCAATACCGCGAGTGCAAACACTGCAGGTGTATAAACCTTTGCAAAACGTGAGATGAACAGTTGTGTATTAGATTTTCTCGCTGTGGCATCCTGAACCATTTCCAGTATCCTGCTCAGCTTGCTGTCTTTAAATAATGCCTGCACCCTAACCTCAACCACTGTATTCAGGTTGATCATCCCCGCCAGCACGCTTTCACCTTTATTTTTCGTGTCGGGTTTACTTTCGCCGGTCATCGCAGCAGTATTAAATGTGCCTTTTTCTGAGAGGAGCTCTCCATCCAGCGCCACTTTCTCCCCGGCTTTTATCTGTATGATTTCATCAACATTTACTTCGGCCGAATGTATCGTTTCCGGATTTCCGTTTCTGAGCACGGTTACCGTATCCGGCCGGATGTCCAGTAAAGCTTTAATGCTCCTTTTTGCATTGGATACCGCCGTGTCCTGGAACCACTCTCCGATAGAATAGAATACCATTACAGCTACTCCTTCACTATAAGAACCAATGGAGAAGGCACCGATAGTGGCCACACTCATCAGGAAAAATTCATTAAAAAAATCGAGATGCAGGGCCTTTTTATAGGAAAGCTTCAGTACATCCCATCCGGCAAGTAAATAAGCAATACCAAATATGACCAGCTGAATCATGTTTGCAGGCTGGATGTGAAAGCCAAAATCAAGTGTCAGCATGACCGCTAAAATCAGCAATGCCGATAGTAAGGGAATCTGTCCCTTCCAGCTGGAATCATGATCGCCGCCATGGTCATGGTCGTGGTCATGATCCCCATGGTCATGGTCGTCGTGATGATCTGCTTTTGGTTCTGGTGAACAGCATTCGCATGCATGTGGTTTACTCATGGTTTTTCGTTAGCAGGAAGAATTTACTGACGCTGCCTGTCAATTGTAAAAGTAACGAAAATAGGGCTGCAATGGTATTGCAAACTACGGGATGCACTTGCTGCAGGTTCCCTTTACCATCAAATTTACTTCTTCTGAAGCAAAGCCCTCGGGTAGCACTACCTGCGGAATTTTTGATTTCGTAAGGCAGGACGTTTCGCGGCAGGCGGTACAGAAGAAATGAACATGAAAATCATGATGATGCCCGGCTACGCAGTCTTCGGCGCAAAGTGCGTATTTAGGAGCTCCGGAACCGTCATCAATGCTGTGCACCAATCCTTTTTCCCCGAATTTTTTTAGCACACGGTACAGCGTAACCCTATCTGAAGGCTCAAGACCTTTTTCCACATCGGTTAAACTGATCGCAGAAGATTGTTTGAGCAGAAACTCAAGCACAAGCAGACGCATCGCAGTCGGATTGATGCTTTTATGATTGAGTATATCTTCAAGGCCTTTAATCATGATATATCTTTTTGCTGCTGCAATAGAATAATGTAAAAATAAAAAAAGTTGTAGAGTATCCGGTCAGTTTGACCAGATACTTTACAATAAATATATTTATCAAGCTTATCCTCTGTGGCCGCCACCGTGATTGTTGCCGCCTCTTCCACCGCCATGGTTATTTCCACCACCTCCATGATCGTTTCCACCACCGTGATTGTTTCCACCGCCATGATTAAATCCACCGCCGTGGTTGTATCCACGCCTGTTATAACCGTTGTTTCTGTAGATATTTGTTGGCCTTCCGCCGTATCCGCCCCTGTATCCGCCACCGCGATAGTTGGTTACATACCTTGTACGGTATACGTTATGCCGCATCCATGGGTCTCTCGAATTGATTACGATTATCCTGCCGCCATAAAGGTCGTAATCCCTGTAACGGGAGGCAAGATAACGTCTGTGCACCCAGCTACCACCTTCTAAATAAACATATTGCCTGCTCGGAACATCATAATAGCTGTCTACATCTGGCAGGTAGTAGTAGTCTACATGATTATATCCTCTTGGTCCCCAGTCGGGCTGTGAGCCTATATTTACACTTAAGCTCAGCTGCGCTTTTGCCGGTACAGCCGCCAGGGATCCAATCCCTATCGCTGCAATTAAAAGTAGTTTTTTCATAACAGTTTCATTTGTGTGTGATAACTTATGTTCAAAGTTTATGCCAATGATTATAATTATTTCTAATCACATCTGCATAAACTTATTTGGTTATATTTGTGAGACAGTAATTCCCGACATTAGTTTAATTTATTGCCCTTAAATGATTACGAAAACTGCAATTTCTGCCACAAAATTTGAATTGATATCTGGCTTAGAGATTCATGTTCAGTTAAATACAGCCTCCAAAATATTTTCTTCAGAGAGTGCCGCCTTTGGTGCTAAACCCAATGAAAATATTTCTCCGGTATCGCTTGCGCTGCCGGGAGCATTGCCGAAATTGAATAAAGAGGTAGTTGCAAAAGCCATCAGAATGGGGCTGGCCCTGAACTGCACCATCAATCAGACTAACTTTTTTGACAGAAAGAACTACTTCTATGCAGATCTGCCCAAAGGTTATCAGATCACACAGGATAACCGGCCGATTTGCCAGAACGGATATATAGACCTTACCCTGACCGACGGTACGGAAAGAAGAATAGGTATTAATCGCATTCATCTGGAAGAAGATGCAGGTAAAAGCATGCACGACCAGAATGACAGTTATTCATACGTTGACCTGAACAGGGCAGGAGTGCCTTTAATAGAGATCGTCACTGAACCTGATATCCGGTCTGCCGAGGAAGCCTCTGCATTGCTCAGCGAAATGAGAAAGCTGGTGCGGCATCTTGATGTGAGTGACGGAAATATGGAAGAGGGCAGCTTACGCTGTGATGCCAATATCTCGATCCGGGAAAAAGGAACAACAGAGTTTGGTACACGCTGTGAAGTAAAAAACCTGAATTCGATCAGGAATGTGCGCAGGGCAATGGACTTTGAGTTCAACCGACAGCAGGAACTGGTTTCGGCAGGTGGTACGATCATCCAAAGCACGCTGACATTTGATGCCGACCAGGGAACTACCGCACCAATGAGAACAAAGGAGATGGCCAATGATTACCGTTATTTCCCGGATCCCGATCTGCCCCCTGTACAAATATCAGATGAATGGCTTGCACAGTTAAAAGCAGCTATGCCGGCACTGCCAAAAGAAATCACCGCGAAACTGGTGGCTGATTTTGGGATCAGCAATTCCGAAGCATCAATCTTTGCTGAAGATGAAGTATTACTGAAGTATCTGAATGCAGCGTTAGCAGAAGTGAAAAATCCAAAAAGTCTGATCAACTGGCTTACAGGACCTATAAGGGCACTATTGAACGAACAACAGTTAACCATCTCTTCTTTCAGGCTGAGTCCGTCACAGCTTGCTGCGGTAATTAACCTCGTTGAAGAAAAGAAGATCACCCAGCAGATCGCTTTACAGCAGCTTTTGCCGGCTATACAGCAGGCACCCGGATCGGATCCTCTTGTGCTGGCAGCAGAGCTAAATATCCTGATTGTTGAGAATAGCGATGAGCTTTCAGACTTTGCCGATCAGGTGCTTGAAAAGTTTAAACCACAGGTAATTGCCTATAAAAGTGGTAAAAAAGGAGTTCTAGGCTTGTTTGTGGGTGAAGTAATGAAGCTTGCCAAAGGAAAGGCCGATCCGCAAAAGATCAACAGGTTACTCGAAGAAAAATTAAAATAGCCGGTTTAACAAACTGGTCATCATCAAAATAGAATGAGAACACATAATAAAGCTATATCCATAATAAAAATAGCCGTTTTCCTGCTCCTATGTACAGCATTTGTGGCCTGCAAGGACAAAAGCAAGTTCGAGATCGGCGGTAAGTTTGAGAATGCAAAACCAAAATCAAAGGTCTACCTGTATTCAATTGATAAAAACAACGAGACGGCAGTTGACTCCACCGTATTATCTGATAAAGGAGAATTCAAATTCGCCAACAATGCCCCTGATGTCGATTTTTTCAAGGTTAAGATTGATAACAACGAATATATAGTGATCGTTAAAAATGGCGATGTCATTAAACTTGATGCTGATCTTTCCAGCCCTACACTTGATTATAAGCTTTCAGGTGCCGATGAAGCCGATAAGCTGGAGGAACTGAATAAAAACCGGAACCAGTATGTAGCAAAGCTGATCGCCCTGGAAACACAGTTCCAGGAAAATGTAGCCAAAAATCCTGAAAGCAGACAGGCAATCATCAACCAGATGAGCCCTGAACTGACCAGGGTGAAACAGGAAATGATCGATTATATCCTGAAGTTCGCTATGGACAATACCAGTTCGCTGGCAAGTTTTTATGCAATGAATTCACTCAACCCGGGCGATTATGAGCAGGAAATGTTAGCCTATGCAGATAAGATCAAAAGCAACTTTAATAAGAACGAAGCGGTAACGGAGTTCCTGGTAAGAATGGCAAAATTAAGATCGGTACAGGTAGGACAGCCGGCACCGGAATTTAACATGCCAACTATAGACGGCAAAACCGTGAAACTGTCAGCGCTGAAGGGTAAATATGTAATGCTGGACTTCTGGGCTTCCTGGTGCCAGCCCTGCAGACAGGAGAATCCGCATGTGGTACAGGTGTACAATAAATATAAAAGCAAAAACTTCACTATCGTAGGTATTTCCCTGGATAAGGACGTTGACGCATGGAAACAGGCAGTGGCCCAGGACGGTTTAACCTGGACACACGGAAGCGAACTGAATGATTTTGAAAGCCCTACAGTACGCGCATACCAGGTTGAAGCTATTCCCGCATCCTTTATTATAGATCCTGAAGGTAAAATCATTGCGAAAAACCTTAGTGGCGACGAACTGGACTCCTTTTTAAATAAGACTTTACGTTAACCCTAATTCCATGTTAAACTAATGGATGCTATTAACAATTTGTTAACCTTCATTTAACCTCTTAGTATAATTGATTACTTAATTTCGTAACAAATATTTAAAGCCATGAGCACCGTAAAACAAAAGATACTAATAGTTGATGATGAACCTGATATTTTAGAGCTAATTGAGTATAACCTTAAAAAGGAAGGTTATCAGGTTTACCTTGCCAGTAATGGCCAGGACGGTATTGCGGTGGCTAAAAAGGTACATCCTGATCTGATCATACTTGATATCATGATGCCTAAAATGGACGGAATAGAAGCCTGCCGTCTGATGCGCGCTATCCCTGAGTTTAAAAATACCTTCATGGTATTTCTTACGGCAAGGAGCGAGGAGTATTCTGAAATTGCAGGATTTAATGTGGGTGCAGATGATTATATCGCCAAACCTATTAAACCACGGGCTTTGGTGAGCCGTATCAATGCTATTCTTCGCCGGAATGTCAGCAATGACGAGGTGTCTGATAATAAGGTTGAGATCGGTGACCTGGTCATTGACAGGGAAGCCTACCTGGTTTATCAGAACGGACAGAAAGTAGTTCTGGCAAAAAAAGAATTTGAATTGTTGTACTTACTGGCCTCGAAACCGGGTAAGGTATATACGAGAGAATCTATCCTGAAAAACATCTGGGAAGATTCTGTAGTGGTGACCAACAGGACTATCGATGTGCATATTCGTAAGCTAAGGGAGAAATTAGGTGAAACTTATGTGGCTACAGTGAAAGGTGTGGGGTATAAGTTCGAACTTTCTTAGTACTTTTGTGCTTTAGAAAATCCACACCATTGAAATATCCTTCATTTAAAGACCTGATTCTATTCGAAGACGATAACCACATCGTTGTAAATAAGCCGCCATTTGTAGCCTCGCTGGACGAGCGTGGCGGCTCAGGCGAACTGAACATCCTTCGCCTCGCAAAACAATACTCCGCCGATGCCCAGGTCTGTCACCGCCTGGACAAAGAAACCTCGGGAGCTATTATCATTGCAAAAAACCCTGAAGCCTACCGGTCTGTTTCGATGCAGTTTGAGAAACGCAGGGTAAAAAAGACCTATCATGCCGTTGTTGACGGGCAGTACACTTTCAATGAACTCTTTATTGACCTGCCCATCCTGAATGACGGAAACAGAAGCGTTACCATCGACCGTAAGGAAGGCAAACGCGCTGAAACTATTTTCAATTCTATCAAATTTTATAAACATTATACGCTGGTTGAATGTAAGCCTATCACCGGACGGATGCACCAGATCAGAATTCACCTGGCGACACAGCGCGCTGCAATTTGCGGCGATACCTTATATAAAGGTAAGCCTGTGTTTTTATCCGCTATTAAAAAGGGATACCGGATTGCAAAGGACGACGAAGAACTGCCCATCATGAAAAGGTTCGCACTGCATGCAAAACATGTTGTCTTTAAAGGCCTGGATGAACAGGAAATTGAGGTTGAAGCTCCATACCCTAAAGACTTTGCAACGCTGATTAAATTGTTAGATAAATTCGATAGTTAAAATAAAGAAGGCATGTATGTAAGATTGGTAACTTATCTCGATGAAATTAACCAATACCGCAGGACTAAAATATCAAACAGAAATTTTCTCGTAATTGCGGCGCTAATTGTAGGAATACTTGCAGGCCTGGCAGCAGCGCTGTTAAAATCGCTGACCCACCATATTGAAGACTTCCTCCAGGATGGCTTTCACTGGGAATATAAGTATTATCTTTTTCTGGTGTTCCCGCTGATCGGAATCTTGCTTTCGGTGATGTATGTAAGACGTTTTATCAGAAAGGGCAAATTCGAAACCGGGTTAACCCCTATATTATATACCATCTCAAAAAAATCAAGCCGCGTTGAACCGCATAACATTTATTCACAGATCATCACCGCTGCACTGACAGTGGGATTTGGTGGTTCTACGGGGTTGGAAGCGCCCATTGTTCAGAGCGGGGCAGGGATAGGCTCTGTGATCGGCCGGTTTTTAGGCCTGTCCTATCGTGAAACTACCATGTTACTGGCCTGCGGTGCCGCAGCAGGTATTGCCGGCGCTTTTAACAGCCCCATTGCCGGGATCGTTTTTGCAATTGAGATCCTTTTACCAGAATTTTCGATCCCTGCTTTTATTCCACTCTTACTTGCATCGGCTACCGCTGCTGTGGTGGCCAGGTTTTTTTATAATGAACAGTTATTTTTCCTGGTTACTGAAGGCTGGGAGTTTAATGCACTGATCTGGTATGTGGTACTGGCTGTGCTGATCGGACTGTTCTCCATTTACTTTAATAAGATCTATTATTTCATTAAGCACATATTTCACGATATTAAAGCTCCCTATCAGCGGGTAATTGCCGGTGGAGTAGTACTTGGCGCCATGGTGTTTTTGTTCCCTACGCTGTATGGTGAAGGATATATCACAATTAAGAACCTCTTAGGGGGGAATTACAGTACGGTGATCACCAACAGCATCTTTTCATCCTATAGTAACCTGCCATGGGCAATCATCCTGTTTACCGTGATCACACTGTTCGCAAAATCTGCCGCCACGCTGATCACGCTCGGCGCAGGAGGGAATGGAGGGATCTTTGCACCTAGCCTGATCATGGGTGGCCTCATTGGCTTTGTACTGGCCTTTACTATCAATACTCTTGGAATCGCGCATGTGAACATCGCTAATTTTATCGTGGCAGGAATGGCGGCCTCCCTGAGTGCTATCATGCACGCTCCGCTGACCGGGATTTTCCTTATCGCCGAAATTACCGGCGGATATGTGCTGATGGTTCCGCTGATGATCACTTCGGCCATAGCATACCTGATCAGCCGCAGCCAGAATAAATATTCTATCTATACCAAACCACTGGCCGAAAGCGGCGAACTGATGTCTTATGAGGATAAGGATTCTACAGTGCTGCATATGATGAAACTGAAGTACCTGCTGGAAAATGACTACCTGGTGCTGAATGAAAATGAAACAATTGCAGAACGTCTGCCAGATATCCTGAATTCCAAAAGGAATCTTTTTCCTGTCATCGCTGAGGATAAAACCTTTAAGGGTTTGATCTATGTGGAAGATGTACTGAAGAAGGCCATTCATACTCCATCTGCGGATGAATTATCTGTCCATGACCTGATGCAGACGGCCCCGGATGTGTTGTATATCAATGATTCGTTAAAAAATGTACTTTCGAAAATGGAGAAGGAAAATGCCTGGCTGCTTCCGGTACTGAATGAACAGGAAGAATACCTGGGTATTGTATCCAAGACTGCGATATTTAATAAGTACAGGGCATTGCTGAGCAGGCAGGCGGATTACATGGAGTAATGTGTGTGGGGGAGAGTCCGGGTTGGGCGCATAAATTCTTCTGCTTATTTTAAGCTTATAATTTCGCTAAGAGATATCGCCGGGCTGTTCTTCTGATCATAAACTGGTGGTATACTGGTCCTACCAGGCATAGTTCGGGCTTAGCCAAAACATGCCCCCGCTATACCCCGGCATTACCCTTTTAGGTATAGCTGAGGTATAGCCGGGCTAAGAATGAAGTAACAGTGGGGTATGCCTGGCAGGACTAGTATATTACGCTAAGCGCTGCAATTTAAGAAGCAGGTAAGGTACTCTATACGACAAGTTATTATTTATATCCGGGCACGATGTTGCAGGATAGCCTGATTTTAAGCAAAAAAGCGCGGTCCTGGGATAAGAAGCGCGCTTTTGTAAAAGTAGTATTCTTTATTCTATAATATTATTCCGTTACTCTTTTCAGTCCGAACTTCTCGATTTTGCTGTACAGGTGGCTGCGCTGAATATCGATGTCGTCTGCTGTTTTAGAGACATTCCAGTTGTTTTTTTCCAGTTTAAACTTGATGAATTCCCTTTCAGCATGGTCTTTATAGTCCTGGAAATTATTGAATTTATCATAGTTGGTGGTGCTTACGGCAGCGCCGCTAGTTCCGTTTGCAGCACCTGCAGCACCAATATTGGTACCTCCGCCGGGATTAGCAAATGCGGCTACATCGTGGTCTGTGATGATTTTATCGCTGAGGATGATCAGACGTTCGATCATATTGTGCAGTTCACGTACGTTTCCTGTCCATGGTAATCCTTTCAGGGCTTCCATTCCGGCGTCACTGATCTTTTTTACCGGCATTCCGTAGTCCTTGCAGATCTCTTCCAGGAAGCTGAGTGCAATTTCAGGGATATCTTCAATACGTTCGGTGAGGTGGGGAACATGAATGTTGATTACATTCAGGCGGTGGTATAAGTCCATCCTGAAGTTACCGTCCTCAATTTCCTTCATCAGGTCTTTGTTGGTTGCAGCAAGCACACGTACATTCACTTCCAGTTCTTTCTCCCCGCCAACACGTGTAATCTTATGTTCCTGTAAGGCACGCAGTACTTTAGCCTGTGCAGAAAGGCTCATATCGCCAATCTCATCCAGAAATAATGTACCGCCATTGGCAAGTTCAAATTTACCGATCCGCTGTTTAACGGCAGAAGTAAATGAACCTTTCTCATGTCCGAATAGTTCACTTTCTATCAGCTCAGAAGGAATAGCAGCACAGTTCACCTCGATTAAGGGGTTGTCAGACCTGTGTGATTTTTCATGCAGCCATCGGGCCACCAGTTCTTTTCCGCTACCATTTGCGCCGGTAATCAATACCCTTGCTTCGGTAGGGGCAACACGCTCAATCGTCTCTTTGATCTTATTGATATTTTCAGAACTTCCAAGGATATCCCTTGTCTTGCTTACTTTTCTTTTGAGTACCTTGGTTTCGGTAACGAGGTTACCTCTGTCTAAAGCATTTCTAACGGTAATCAGTAAACGGTTCAGATCAGGTGGCTTAGAGATAAAATCGAAGGCTCCTTTTTTACTTGCCTCAATGGCAGTTTCTACAGTACCATGGCCTGAGATCATAATGAATGGAAGATCCGGACTGAAAGCCAGTGCCTGTTCAAGCACCTCCATCCCGTCCATCTTGTTCATCTTTATGTCGCACAATACCAGATCGAATTTCTTTTTCTTAATCAGATCTAACCCCTCAACGCCATTATCAATATCTTCAACTTCATAGTTCTCATACTCTAAGATCTCACGTAATGTGCTTCTTATCGCACGCTCATCATCAATAATTAATAATTTTGCCATAGGTTGTACTCTCTTCTCTTTTATTGGATACGAATATATTTACTAATTATCAATTATTGTTGATAAAATAAAAAAATGCAAGCCTGTAAGCCGGGTTCTGTACCCCAACGAATCAGGGCTTCTATCATTAATCTACTATAAATGTTGCCATTTATCTCTAACGACCTACCCACTGACATCGGACGAGCAGCCCTACATGCGTCAGCCTATTTGGTCTTTCAACTCCCGGGGTTTACCAGCTCTTCCGGTCGCCCGGAAAATTCGTGAGCTCTTACCTCACGTTTTCAACCTTACCTGTGCCTGGGCCATCGGCGGTATACTTTCTGCGGCACTTTCCATAATTCAGGTCTTCATTCCCAAACCTCTTCCCGTTAGGAAGCGGGATGCTCTGTGTTGCCCGGACTTTCCTCTCTAAGATGCCGGAGCATTACTTACAGCGATAGAACGGCTTGCATTTTGCGCAAATATATAAAACCTGCATAAGATTATGCCTAACAATTCAAAATGAATAGGAAACGGTTATTTGCAGTCTTTAAGATCCTTTGCTACCTGCTCGTTGGTATACATTCCCTGTTTATGCCCGAATCCGTTGGTAATATAGACAATCAGTTGGGCAATATCTATATCTGCCATATTAAAATCAGGCATTTTGCCCTCATAAACTTTACCGTGTATGGTAAGGGGTGTGGAAAATCCGTTTTTAATGATACAGGCCAGTTGTGACTTGTTTGCTTTCATGAAAATGCTGTCTGTCAGGGGAGGGGTAAGTTCGCCCAGTCCTTCACCTTTCTCACCGTGGCAATTCTGGCAGTGCTGAATGTACAGGTCCCTTCCATTGACATAATAGGCGTCGCGCTGCACGCTCTCTGCTGTCTGACAGGAATAAAATATCCCGGCCATCAGCAGGGAGAAGATCGTGGATAGGATTAATTTTCTCACTTATTGTTTTTCCTCGAGTAATACAGGAATGTCTTTTTCCAGCTGGGCTACCTGGTCGGCATTGGTACCGTCATATGCCCCGCGGATCCTCCTGTCTTTATCGATCAGTACAAGGTACCCCTGGTGTACATAACCCTGTTTGTCTGTGCCGTCCTGTTCCACTGAAACGAGGTAACTTTTTGTGGCAAGGCCATAGACCGTATCCTTCAGGCCATAGGCGAACTGCCATTTAGGACCATCAACACCAAGTTTCTGTGCATATTTTTTTAATACCGAAGGTGTATCGTATTTAAAATCTATCGTATGTGACAGGAACATCACCTCAGGATTGTCCCTGAATTTGTCAAATATGTTCTTCATGTTCCGGTGCATAATAGGGCAGATGCTGGTACAGGAAGTGAAAAAAAAGTCTGCAACATATATCTTACCCTTAAAATTGTCGTTCGTAATATATGTACTGTCCTGATTGAGTAATTTAAACGCGGGGATGGTTTGATAAACCGTATCCACACTCCTAGTCCCGTCGCTGTTTTTCACCGTTTTGGTGTCTCTCAAACCGTAAACAGGAAGCTTCCGTTGCTCCTTACAGGCACATAAAAAGAGGATTGCCGCTAGCACAATGGTGTATCTGATCGTAAACTGGTATTTCATATAAATTGATTGTTAAGGCAAAGGTACATTACTGTGAAAATAAAGTGTAAGGTAGCTGTAAATATTTATTAGTTTTGCCCAAAGAATTGAAACACTTAATGAGAAAGAGATATAATGCTGCCATAACAGCTTTGGGAGGATATGTACCAGACACCATTTTAACGAATCAAGATCTTGAAAAGATGGTAGATACGAATAATGAATGGATTATTTCGAGAACCGGAATTCAGGAAAGAAGGATTCTGAACGATGATTCGCTGGCTACTTCTGATTTGGCTACTATGGCGGTTAAAAGTTTGCTGAAAGACAGCAGTATTGACCCTGCGGAAATTGAATGCGTTATTGTAGCCACGGCAACGCCGGACTATATTATGGTCTCTACAGCAAGTATTGTTTGTGAAAAAGCAGGACTAAAAAATGCCTGGGGGGTAGATTCCAATGCAGCATGCAGTGGATTTTTATATGCGCTCACGCTGGGCGCAAGTTTGGTTGAAAGTAACCGTTACAAAAACGTGATCGTTGTTGGTGCTGATGCCAACAGCTCTATCGTCAATTATTCCGACAGGAACACCTGCATCCTTTTCGGAGACGGCGCCGGTGCAGTATTACTGGAACGTACCGAAGAAGAAGTTGGACTGATAGACAATGTATTCAGAACAGATGGTGTAGGTAAAGAACATCTTATCGTTACTGCCGGAGGATCCCTGCATCCGTCATCTCCGGAAACACTGGAAAAAAAATTAAATTATATCTCTCAGAACGGAAGGGTGGTTTTTAAAGCTGCAATCGAGGGAATGACCCAAACCTGTACAGAGATCATGGAGAGAAATGACATGGTTGCGAAAGATGTCAACTGGCTGATCCCGCATCAGGCTAACCTGAGGATTATCAAAGCCGTAGGAGAGAAGCTGGGGCTTAACGAAAGCCAGGTGAAGGTAAATATTCAGCGTTATGGTAATACTACGGCTGCAACTATTCCGTTGTGCCTATGGGAGTTTAAAAACGACTTTAAAGAAAATGACAATATGCTGCTCACTGCTTTTGGCGCCGGGTTCTCCTGGGGTGCCACTTATTTAAAGTGGGGGAAACTAAGAAAGTAAACAAAAATGCTGACACGCGCCATTGCTATTTTACTTCTATGCTGTTCGGTTTCAGTAAACCTGGCGGGACTTTTTGTTTTTGCAGGTTTCGAAATAAACAAAACGTATATCGCAAATGAACTGTGTATCAACAGGAACAGACCGGAACTGCACTGTAACGGTAAATGTTACCTGATGAATAAGCTTAAACAGGCGCAGGACAAAGAGCAGAAACAGCAACGCCAGTTTCAAAAAATACAATTACAACTGCAGGAAGCCATCGTTGCCCTGCCCTACGTTTTCAAACAATATTCCATTGCAGCCATTAATTTCCGCATCCCCCTTACTACAGGGATGCCGGTTGCCAGGATAAATGTTATCTTTCATCCTCCACAGCTCGGCTGATCATTTTTATTTTCTTGTGATACCATTCCCCGAGTGGTGTAAAATGTTATTGGCTTTGCCTTTAGCAATTCATAAACTATTCAGTCAATGTCTGAACAGGACTTTGGCTGATCTCTAAAATATTATTGATGAAACCAATTTTTTTATTGCTGACCCTTGTTATCATTACGTGCGCCTGCACACCCGCTGCTAATTATAAAACTGAAAGAGATGAAGTGATGAAATTCCACGATGTGGTGATGGAAGATCATGGAAAACTGGTAGATCACCAGATGAAGCTGGACACCCTGTTGAAATCCCTGCCCGCAGTCCGGCAAAAATACCCGGCGATGGATACGCTGCGGGAAAAAGAGACCATGAAACAGACACTGGAAAAGCTGAACAAGGCCGAAGACCTCATGAACGACTGGATGCATAAGTTTGAGCCTGATGTTACCGGCAAGTCTGACGCTGAAGCAGTAACTTATTTTAAAGCGGAGCGTCTTAAAATAGGCAGTATTGACAGCGTGTACAAGTCTGAGATTACTTCATCAGGTGCTTACCTGGCTAAATTCGGTAAATAATGAAGACAGTAATCTATAGCTTACTGCTGCTCAGTATTCTGGCCGGCTGTAAGAGGAAAGAGAAACAGCTTCCCTTTCTTCAGCAGGAGATTGTAGGAAAAGACACTACCTACAGGACAATCCCCTCATTCAAATTCCTGAACCAGGACAGTGCCGTGGTCACAGACAAAGATTTTGACGGTACAATTTATGTGGCAGATTTCTTTTTTACCTCTTGCCCTACCATTTGTCCTACCATGCACCGCAATTTACTGAAGGTGTACAAAAAATACCTGAACAACCCGCAGGTAAAGCTGGCTTCACATACCATCGATGTCAAGTATGATACGCCATCAAGAATGAAGGCTTATGCAGATAAACTCGGAATCAAAGGTAATCAGTGGGAATTTCTCTGGGGAACCAGGGATAGTATTTATTCGCTTGCAGAACGCAATTACCTGGTCTCCGTAGGGCAGGACAATAAGGCGCCGGGAGGATTTGTGCACCAGGGCTACCTGATCCTGGTAGACAAGCATAAGCGCATTCGCGGAGCCTATGACGGAACGGTAGATGAGCAGGTGCAGCAGCTGATGGACGACATGGATGTTTTACTAAAAGAGCAATAGCTATGGGAGAAAATACTTCGACTATCAAACGCCAGGTAAAACGCAACATGTACAAATGGCACCGCGTGCTGGGCATCATGACGGTGATTCCGGTCATTTTCTGGACCTGCTCGGGCTTAAGTCATCCCATCATTGCGCATTGGTTTAAAGTGCCCCTGGCACACGAATACCTGAAGCCCGAGGTCATAGACCGCGGGCAGGTAAAACTCTCCATCCAGCAGGTACTGAGCAGGAACGGAGTCAGCCTGTTAAAAAACTTCAGGCTCATCCGCTTTCGCGGACAAACCTTTTACCAGGTGAAGAACAGGAAAAATGAGCTGTTGTATTTTTCTGCCCTGGATGGTAAGCAGCTCGTTAATGGGGAGCATTTATATGCAGAGTACCTTGCGCGTTATTTTCTGGGTGACAGTACTTCTAAAGTAAGGGCGGTAGAGAAAATCACTGCTTTTAACGGCCAATACCAGTACGTGAACCGTTTACTCCCGGTCTGGAAAATAAGCTTTGGCAGGGGAGACCACATGGATGTCTACGTAGAGACAGCTCAAAGCAGACTGGCGAATTATAACGACAGTAACCGGAAGGTCTTTCTCTGGGTATTCAGTAATTTTCATAGTTATGCATTCATTGAAAAGATCACAAACAATACCTTCAGGTATATTTTGATATTGTTTTTTGCTGCCATCGTGATCTGCTCTACGCTGAGCGGGCTGCTGGTATACGGGTTCTTATGGAACAAGTTCAAAAAGCCGGTGGATGGGCAGAAATTAGGTTTTCTGCGCCGCAATCACCGCAGTATCGGGATAGCTGTTTCGCTGGTTACGCTGAGTTTCGTCGGCTCCGGAGCTTACCATGCCACGCGGAAGTTTAAGCCGGACGACAGGATCAATTATGTTTTTGAACCGGAGATCAATATTGCTGAACTGGCTTTTTCTTCAAATGACCTGCCGCTGAAATGGGATGAGGTAAGCAATATCTCCGCTGCCCGGTTTGACAACAAAACCTGGTACCAGGTACGCACGCTCAGGAAAGAGAATGACAGCTGGAAGAAACAGCAGGTGGCAAATGCCGAGACAATGTTTGAAGGAAAAAACAGGAAGAATAAGCCTGACCTGGAATATTACGCTGCTGCTGACGGAAAGTTTTTACCGGAGGGCGTAATGGAGCATAGCTACAGTCTGGTGAAACATTTTGTAGCACAGGGCGCCGCAGACGGAGAAGCAGCCTGCTGTGAAATGATGGCGAATGCCGCGGCAGACCAGTCGGCAGCCCTGATCATCTCCTCTTCAGATTACCTGACAAAGTTTGATACAGATTACGGTTTTATCAATAAACGGTTGCCGGTGGTGAAGCTGGCTTTAAGTACACCCACCCATCTTACGTATTATCTTGAGCCTGCTACGGGAAGACTGGCGGCTAAAGTTCAGGATAGCGACAGACGGGAAGGCCTGAGTTTCGCTGTTTTTCATAAGTACCTGCTGGTAGATTTCGCCGGGAAGAACTTCAGGGATTTCCTGACCGCCTTTGCCGCAATGGGCGTATTGGTGGTCAGCGTGCTGGGGCTTATTCTGTTTATTAAAACGAATTAGCTGATAAAGTCCTTGAAAAGTCATAAAAGGACCAAACCGCTGCATTGCCCTTAAAATAAATCGTTGAATGGAAAACAAAATACATATATTACTGTTCTTAAATAAAATTAACAGGTTAGATCATGAAAATATTCAAAATCTTCTTCCCCTTTCAGCAGATGCTTGAGGCAGTAACAGAATTATTTAACACAAAAACAACTACATCTCAACACCTTGTACCTGTGAGGGTAAAAGAAGCTGACAGGTTTGCGATGATTAGAGCTCGTGAGGCTCAGCGCAGATACAATCAAGGAAACAATATACTTTAAAATACATGAAAGCTGCCCCATAAAGGCAGCTTTTGTTTTATACGCATAAAAATTATGGCAAAGACCGTAGCAGCAAGCTTAGTCGAGATATTAGAGCATGCTGGCGTGAAGCATGTACATGGAGTTGTAGGTGATTCATTGAATGGAATTGTAGACGAGATCCGAAACTCTAAAACGATCAAATGGATCCACTACAGGCATGAAGAGGCGGCTGCCTTCGCTGCAGGTGCCGAAGCCCAGCTCAGCGGTCGTCTGGCAGTATGTGCAGGAAGCTGCGGACCCGGGAACATGCACCTCATCAACGGTCTGTATGATGCCCACAAAAGTAACGCCCCTGTACTCGCTATTGCAGCGCATATTCCTAGTGAACAGATAGGGACATCTTATTTCCAGGAAACACGCCCAGAATCCTTATTTCGTGAATGCAGTTACTATTGTGAGACCATTGCTTCCGCAAGGCAGATGCCGCGCCTACTGCAAATTGCAATGCAGCATGCAGTTGGCCAGAACGGCGTAGCCGTTGTCAGCCTATCAGGAGACGTGGCGATGGAAAAAATGGAAAACGAAGCACTGGAACATGCCATCTTCATGAACCGCCCCGCTGTCCGCCCTTCTGATGAAGAATTACAGAAGCTGGCACAGCTGATCAACCAGGCTAAAAAAGTGACACTTTTATGCGGTGCAGGATGTGTTGGTGCACATGACATGCTGCTTGCTCTTGGTGCAAAGATAAAATCGCCCATGGTACATGCCCTTCGTGGTAAAGAACATGTGCAATATGATAATCCCTACGACGTGGGGATGACCGGGTTGATCGGAATATCTTCAGGCTACCAGGCCGTGGAAGACAGCGATCTGCTGCTGATGCTCGGTACTGACTTTCCTTATAAGGAATGGTATCCTTCAAAAGCGAAGATCGTACAGCTTGACATTCGCCCTGAACGTTTGGGAAGAAGGTGTAAACTGGATCTGGGACTTACAGGTGATGTCAGAGAGACCATCAAGGCGGTTCTTCCTTTTCTGGAAGAAGTTACCGGCAGTTCTTTCCTGGAGAAATGCCAGGAGCGTTACCGGGACAACCGTAAAAATTTACTGGAACATGCTAAGCCGGTAACCGGAAAGGCTATCCATCCTGAATACCTCACCCGGGTGCTGAGTGAGCAGGCTGCCGCTGATGCAATATTTACCGCAGATGTTGGTACGCCGACGGTATGGGCGGCACGGTACGTGGATATGAAACCCGGCAGAAGGCTGATCGGCTCATTCAATCATGGATCTATGGCGAGTGCTATGCCACAGGCGATAGGGGCACAGTTTACCTATCCGGACCGGCAGGTGATTTCGCTTTGCGGGGACGGTGGATTTGCGATGCTGATGGGCGATATACTCACAATTTTCCAGTATGACCTTCCGGTTAAACTGATTGTGTACAACAACAGCTCACTGGGTTTTGTGGCCATGGAGATGAAGGTGATTGGCATGCCTCCTTTTGCTACAGACCTTAAAAATCCTGATTTTGCAAAAATGGCCGAAGCGATAGGTATCAAAGGAATCAGGGTTGAGCAGTCAGAAGATGTAGAGGCTGCAATTGCAGCGGCGCTTGCGCATCCGGGACCAGTTCTGGTTGACGTAGTTGTAAACCGGGCAGAACTGTCAATGCCGCCTAAGATTGACTTTGAGCAGGCGAAAGGATTCGGCATCTACAT
This sequence comes from Pedobacter hartonius, assembly GCF_900107535.1. GTDB lineage: Bacteria > Bacteroidota > Bacteroidia > Sphingobacteriales > Sphingobacteriaceae > Pedobacter > Pedobacter hartonius. The sequence goes on from NZ_FNRA01000004.1 coordinate 404,463, forward strand.
GCTTCGCCAGACGCTTTTGGGCGACGGAAAAGAGGTATGGGATACCCTTAGTTCAAATTTTTTGAGTAAATAGCGGTATGAATGTATTTATTACAAGGGTAATCCCGGAAGCAGGGTTACAACTCTTAAAAGACGCAGGACTACAGGTTAAACAGTGGACAGAAAAAAGGAAACTTACAGTTGATGAACTGATTGAAGAGTGCAAGTGGGCAGATGCCTTGCTCAGCGCCGGTCAGCAGCTTGGCCGGGAATTCCTGGAAGCGAGTGCCCATCTCAAAGTTATTGCGCTGAATTCAGTAGGATATGATAATGTTGATATAGAAACAGCAACCCGCCTGAAGATCCCGGTAGGGAATACACCAGGAGTGCTGAGCGGCGCTACAGCCGATACTGCATTTTTGCTGATGATGGCTGCCGCAAGGAATGCCTTCTACATGCACAAAACGATCATCGACGGCGAATGGGATTTCTTTGAGCCCACGGCTAACCTTGGGAAAGAACTTACCGGGGGAACGCTGGGGGTATTTGGAATGGGCAAAATTGGCGTTGAAATGGCCAGACGCTGTGCGGGTGCTTTTGGAATGAAGATCGTCTACCATAACAGGAACAGGAATTTAGAGGCCGAGCAGGAGCTTGGGGCGACATTCGTTTCCTTCGAAGAATTGCTCAGGCAGAGCGACGTGATATCCGTGCATACAGCACTTACTCCCGAAACAGAGGGTAAGTTTGATGCCGCGGTTTTCAAACAAATGAAATCTTCCGCAATCTTTGTCAATACGGCGAGGGGAAAAATCCACAATGAAGAAGACCTGATCAGTGCATTGCAGAATAAAGTGATCTGGGGCGCAGGACTTGATGTGACCAACCCCGAGCCTATGAAGTCTGACAATCCGTTACTAACCATGCCGAATGTTGCCGTATTGCCCCATATCGGTTCGGCAACGGAGACTACAAGAGATGCCATGGCAAAATTAGCTGCCGGAAATATCATTGCAGGCTTGAAGGGCGAAAAATTGCCCTCACCGGTTAATCCGGAAATCTACACTGATTCACAGCATAACTGATAGCGCCTGCGGCTGGCTGTTTAGCTGCCCGGCTGCTGAAGGTGAACCTGGTTTTTCAGCATCTCGATCTCCTGCTGCAGGCGTTTGATTTTTTGCAGCAGGCCCATTATGGCTTCGATACCTTCAATATTGATTTGCAGCTCATAGTGGAAATGGATAAAACGTTCCATTTCCACTAACTGCTTATAGTGTATGTATTTATTGTTGTCAATTACTGTCAGCACAATTAAGCCTGAATCTTCCAGGGCACCGATAAAAGAAGCTTCAACTGCATATTTTAAGCAGTAATCGTTTATTGTGATTAATTCTGTTTCCATAGCGGTATGAATTAGAATCAGGTTAATTTGGAAAGCTCCTGCAGTTCTTTGAACAATGCAATCTGCTTTTCTGTTAAGCCTGTAGGTATTTTAACAATATAAGTGACAAAAAGGTTCCCGGATTGTCCTTCTTTTTTATAAACAGGGAACCCTTTGCTCTTCAGTCTGATCCTGGTCTCATTCTGAGTGCCTGCGGGCACTTTAAGCTTCACTTTGCCATCGAGCGTATCAACCGTTACCTCTCCACCTAAAACAGCCGTGTAAAGGTCTATTTTCTTGTTGACATAAAGATCGTCGTTCAGGCGTCTGAAAGTCGGGTCATCTGCAACAGTTATCGTTAAGAACAGGTCTCCGCCAGGGCCGTTATTCGCACCGGGGCCGCCTTGTCCGGCAAGTTTGATCACCTGTCCGTTTGCAATTCCTGCGGGAATCGTTATTCTCAGGTTTTTGCCATTTACCGTTATGGTCGGCTTGTGGGTTGTTGCTGCTTCGCGGAAAGAGATCCTCAATTCTGCCTGCAGGTCCTGTCCTTTAAACTTAGTGCTGTTCCTTCCGGCCCTGCTGTTTCCGCCGCCAAACATAGATTCAAAGAAATCGGAAAAATCGCCCCCGCCAAAACCACCTGATCCGCCTCCGAAGCCACCGCGGCTACTTCCTCCAGCTCCGAAGGGATTACTTCCTCCGGCTGATCCGGACTGCGCAAACTGGTCGGCATGTTTCCAATTTTCTCCGTATTCATCAAATTTCTTGCGCTTTTCGGGATCATTCAATACCTCATTGGCCTCGTTAATCTGCTGAAACATTTTATTGGCTTCTTTGTCGTCGGGGTTTAAGTCAGGATGGTATTTCCGTGCAAGTTTTCTGTACGCTTTTTTAATATCGTCCTGAGATGCTTTTTTATCTACCCCCAGGATCTTGTAATAATCAATGTATGCCATAATAATAGATATCGATATACAAATTTACGGTTTATATCGCTAATAACACCGTTTGAGGATGAATGTGTGATTTTAAACAAATCATGTACTTTGGTATTATTCTGGTTACAGAAATATCTTTGTAGTTTTAATTAATCGTTTTTTATTAAATTGCTAATAGATTTTATTATCAATATTAAATGCTATGTATGATTACAACAAATTACCCCGCTTTTATACATTTCATATTTTCTCTCAGAGCAACAAACCCAAGGATCCTATTAGCGTAAAGCTGTAACTGCCGGGCTTAAATAAAATGCCGGAAGACAGTTGAGACTGTTTTCTATTTAGATTTTATTTTTCTAGCTTGGCGAACTAATCAAAGAACCAAATGAAACCCCTTTCCATAAAGGATATTGCCAAGAAGGCAAATGTATCCATTACCACAGTTTCTTTCATACTGAACGGCAAAGCAGAAAAAATGCGCATCAGCCAGGATATGATCATAAAAGTGGAGAAAATCATTAAGGAATTAGGCTTCAGGCCCAATCAGGTGGCAAGAAGTCTCCGTACCGGAAACACAAAGACCATTGGTTTAATCGTGGAAGATATTTCTAATCCGTTTTTTGCTTCAATTGCCAGATTAATTGAAGATAAAGCATACAGACACGGCTATAAGATCATCTATTCCAGTACCGAGAACAATATAGATAAAGCAAAAGGCCTGATCAGGATGTTTAAAGCCAGGCAGGTAGACGGTTATATCATTGCCCCGATGCTGGGTATGGAAGAGGATATCCGGGGATTGCTGTCAGACCGCACGCCGGTAGTAGTTTTTGACCGTCATTTACCCGGCCTTGAGGTGAGCACGGTGCTGGTTGACAATATTGACGGTACTTATAAAGCTACTCAGGCCCTGATTGAGCAGGGAAAGAAAAATATAGCTTTTGTGACAGTGGATGTGGAAGCAGAAGAGATCAAAGACCGTTACAAAGGATATGAAAAAGCCCTGAAGGCCAATAAGATCAAACTGGATGAGAATATCTGTGAGCTGATACCTTTTGCAAATTCTGCGGAAGAAACGACCAGAGACCTGGTTAATTTCTTTACAGAGAACCCGAAGATAGATGCGGTGGTTTTCGCTACCAACTATTTAGCCGTAAGAGGTCTATTCTGCTTTAAGGAAATGAAAAAACCGATCAATGAAGATTTTAAGGTGATCGCATATGATGACCATGATATTTTTAAACTGCATTCGCCAACCATCAGTGCGGTATATCAGCCGATAGAAGAGATTGCAGACCAGGTGATCACGTTGATTCTTAAAGGTTTATCTGTGGTTGATACCTTTGAAGAACCGGAGCTGAGGCAGATCGTGCTGTTGTCCACTTTAATAGAAAGATAATCACATATATTCCGGCTGCATTACTTTGCTGCGCAAAAGGACGCAAGGCCGGAATATATATAATTATCTTTTTCAGCGAGTCCAGGAGAAACTTCTGAGAAACAGATAGTTTAAGCCTGTAAATCCTCCATGAGTGCTTTGATCTTATTTCCAAGAGCTGCATCAGCCTCTTTAAACTGAGCTTTGTCAGCCAGAGGCGCATTTACGCTGCAATAGAATTTAATTTTCGGTTCTGTTCCCGACGGACGCGCGGAGATAATACTTCCATCTTCCGTGATGAATTGCAGTACATCTGATTGAGGGAAATCAAGCTTTGTCTTTTCGCCGGTGCTCAAATCTGTTTCCACTCCCAGTTCATAGTCCTTTAACAAGCTGACCTTTGATCCGCCAAGCGTAACAGGAGGGTTGTTTCTGAATTTCTCCATCATTGCCTTGATCTCTTCAGCCCCGGTTTTTCCTTTTTTGGTCAGGGATACCAGTTCTTCTTTATACAGACCATATTCCACGTACATATCCAGCAGGGCGTCATATAAGCTGCTGCCTTTATCCTTATAGAAAGCCGTCATTTCAGCAATGAAAGCGCAGGAGATGATCGCATCCTTGTCGCGCACCAGCTCACCGATCAGGTAACCATAACTTTCTTCACCGCCACCGATAAAGGTTTTCTTTCCCTGCAGGCTGGTGATCAGCTGCCCGATGAATTTGAATCCGGTTAAGGTGTTATAGTAGGTTACATTTTTGGCTTTAGCGATCTTTTCGATCAGGTTAGAGGTAACGATTGTTTTAACAATGTACTGGTTCCCGTCCAGTTTACCTTTTTCCTCCCAGGCAGTCAGCAGGTAATTGATCAGCAGGCTACCTGTCTGGTTTCCATTGAGCAGGACAAACTCACCATCATTGTTCTTTACGGCAATACCAACCCTGTCTGCATCAGGATCAGTTGCCATTACCAGGTCTGCATCAATTTCCTGGGCTTTTTTCATAGCCAGCGTCAGTGCTTCTTTTTCTTCAGGATTCGGGTAAACTACAGTAGGGAAGTTTCCGTCCGGTGTACTTTGTTCCTTCACTAATGTCAGGTTTGTAAAGCCAAACTGCTCCAGTGCTTTAGGCACAAGTGTGATACCTGTACCATGAATAGGCGAGTAAACGATCTTCAGGTCTTTCTGACGTTGGATGGCTTCAGGCGATACAGAAAGCTCAGTGATCTTATCCAGATAAAGCTGATCGATTTCTTCACCAATGATTTCCACATTGCTGTCAATGCGGTCAAACTTCACCTCGTCTATGCTTTTGATCTTCGCCACTTCATCCATTACGAGCACATCGTCAGGGGAGGTGAATTGTCCGCCGTCTGCGCCATATGCTTTGTATCCGTTATATTCTTTTGGGTTATGAGAAGCAGTGAGCATTACCCCGCTGCGGCAGCCCAGTTCCCTGATCGCAAATGACAGTTCGGGAGTAGGACGTAATGCTGAGAAAAAGTAAACGTGAATACCATTTGCTGAAAAGACATCAGCGGTGGTCTTTGAGAAATAGTCAGAGTTGTTCCTGCTGTCATGTGCAATGGCAACTTTAACCTGTTCACCAGGATATTTTTTTAACAGGTAGTTGCTCAATCCCTGTGTGGCAGTACCTATAGTATATTTATTGATGCGGTTGGAGCCGGCACCCATAATGCCGCGTAAACCACCTGTACCGAACTCAAGGCTTCTGTAAAAGGAGTCTGTCAGTTCTGTAGCGGCTTCGCTATCTATTAATTTTTGAATTTCGTCTTTTGTTTCCTGATCGTAATTGCCGTTAAGCCATTCATTAATGGTGTGCTGTGTAGCTGCTTCTAGTTGCATTTTTTCAATTAATTAGATATATGTGTTGGTTGATTAACAAAAATCGGACTCTTGTGTTTGGCAGATCCATTCTTCGTTTTCTGTCTCCAAATTTATTTTGTTTATATCGTGATTATTAAGCGCGTTTTGTTAATTTCACGGCCCAGTACAATTATATACCAAAAAAACTGAATTAAAAATACCTGTATCAAATTAAATAACGGAGACATGTAATTTTCAGTTAGAAAATTAAATTAAAATAAGAAAGAAGCTTGTGTAAGAATGAAGGTGTAATCTTACAAACTTCATGACCATTACCGGCCAGAGGCAGCCGGAAGACAATTAAAACAATAATATCACAAAAAACAATTATATACAAATGAAAATTTTAAAGTTTGGCGGAACTTCTGTCGGAAGCCCTGAGCGGATGACGAAGTTGCTGGATATCATTAATCCGGCGGAGGAGCAGATTGTAGTGCTATCAGCAGTGTCTGGTACAACGAATAGTTTAGTGGAAATTTCAGGCAAACTTTTAAAGGAAGATAAACAGGAGGCGTTAACTCTGATTAACGCCCTGAGAGAAAAATATAATGATTTTGTTGCCGAACTTCTTCCTGCGGATGATTTTCGTGCACAGGGGCAGGAGGTTGTAGATTACCATTTTCAGTTTCTTGCTTCGCTGGCCAATGATATGTTCACGCCTGTAGAGGAAAAAGTGGTACTTGCGGAAGGTGAATTGTTATCAACTACTTTATATCATATCTACCTGAAATCTACAGGCGTAACTTCGGTATTACTGCCGGCGCTGGATTTTATGAAGATCGATGAAGACAATGAACCCGATATTCCGTTTGCAACCGCTAACCTTAAGCCCCTGCTGGAGAAACATGCGGGCAACAAATTGTTTATCACCCAGGGTTTCATTTGCAGGAACAGTTTTGGAGAGGTAGATAACCTGCGCCGCGGTGGAAGTGATTACACCGCTTCGCTGATCGGAGCTGCAATTTTAGCCGAAGAAGTACAGATCTGGACTGATATCGACGGAATGCACAACAATGATCCGCGAATCGTTAAAGGAACTAAGCCAATTTCCCACTTATCATTTGATGAGGCTGCGGAGCTGGCATACTTCGGCGCTAAGATCCTCCACCCGCAATCGGTATTTCCGGCTGCTAAATATAAGATCCCGGTACGCCTGCTTAATACCATGGAGCCTTCTGCTGCAGGAACGCTGATCTCTGCTGAAAGCGAAAAGGGAAAGATTAAATCTATTGCCGCCAAAGATGGTATCACGGCGATTAAGATCCAGTCCAGCCGGATGCTGCTGGCCTATGGTTTTCTGAGAAGGATATTTGAGATCTTTGAACGTTATAAAACGCCTATTGATATGATCACAACTTCGGAAGTGGCCGTTTCCTTAACGATAGATTTTACAGATAACCTGGACCAGATCATAGAGGAACTGCAGAACTTTGGTTCGGTAGAGATTGACAGGGATCAGACCATTGTGTGTGTAGTGGGTGATTTCGGTGCAGATAAACATGGATTTGCTGCCAGGGTACTGGATTCTGTAAAACATATTCCTATCCGGATGATCTCTTATGGCGGAAGTAACTACAATATTTCGCTGCTGATCAAAACAGATGACAAAATGGAGGCGCTAAGAAGTTTACATAACCGTATTTTTGAATAACTATCTTTTTTTAAGATAGACAAGAATGGCGATGACAATAAAAAGGAGTAAGACGGAGAGCCTTACCCTTCTGTCGTACTCTTTTCTGCTGATCTTCTGACGCTGCAGATCAAAGTAGTTGCCCATGTAAATTAATACCATTCCAATTAAACAAAAGACTATAAGATATTTAAACATTATGTTTTCTAACAAAGATATAACGCAATTTGCAGAATTAGAAACACCTTTTTACTATTATGATCTGGCTTTGTTGCAACAAACGCTGGAATCATGTGCTGAAGCTGCTAAAGTTCATGGTTTTCACGTGCATTATGCCATGAAGGCCAATTTTAATGATACGCTGCTGGACAGTATCAAATCTACAGGTTTTGGTGCCGACTGTGTAAGCGGCAATGAAGTGAAGAAGGCTATTGAACGCGGGTTCAATCGTCAACAAATCGTTTTTGCGGGCGTAGGAAAGTCTGACAAAGAAATTAACGAAGCTCTTGATGAGAATATTTTCTGCTTTAATGTAGAATCTGTTCAGGAGCTGGAAGTGATCAATGCGCTTGCCGGAAAGAAAAACAAGGTGGCTAAGGTGGCCGTCCGCATCAACCCGAATGTAGATGCGCATACACACCATAATATTACCACCGGACTGGATGAGAATAAGTTTGGCGTAAATGCCTGGGATCTTCCCGCATGTGCGGAAGTGCTGAAAAAATCTCCCTTCCTGGAATTTATAGGAATCCATTTCCATATTGGTTCGCAGATCACAAACCTGGAGGTGTACAAAAACCTTTGCCTGCGGGTAAACGAATTCGCTGCCTGGTTTGAAGACCGTGGATTTATTGTCCGTATGCTGAATGTTGGCGGTGGACTGGGGATTGATTATCACAATCCTGAGCAGCAGATCCCTGATTTTAAAGCATACTTTAAGATCTTTGGCGATTTCCTGGAGAAAAGGGCGAACCAGGAAGTGCATTTTGAACTGGGCCGGGCTTTAGTGGGTCAATGTTCATCACTGATCAGCAAGGTGTTATATGTTAAAAATGGTAAAAAGAAGAATTTTATTATTCTTGATGCAGGAATGACGGAGCTGATGCGTCCGGCATTGTATCAGGCCTATCATCAGATCGAAAATATCTCTAAACAGTCTTCAGCTGCTACAGTGAAGTATGATGTGGTAGGGCCAATCTGTGAAAGTACTGACTGTTTCGGTAAGGAAGTTTTGCTGCAGGAAAGTGAAAGGGGAGACCTGATAGCGATCAGGAGCACAGGTGCTTACGGAGAGGTAATGAGCTCACATTACAACCTGAGAGAAAACGTAAGGGTTACTTTTAGCAAATAGGGCTTTTGCGCTTTAATAAACGGTCGCTTTCGCAATTGATATTTATAGAGGCTGTCTGATCAGACAGCCTCTATTCCTTTTAAAGCGCATTCCGTTCTGTCACAATGGGCTGCGTGTGAGATGTTTTTTGGTTAGGATTTCTTAGAGCTGACCAGAATGACAACACCGGCGAGCAGAACGATACCTCCGGCGTAGGGTGGCCAGTTTACGCTTTTCTGTTTATCGGCCGAGATCTGGATAGGCCCCGCATCCACTATCTTTTCCTTTTTGGTATAGGTAAAGCCGGTCCATATCAGCAGGATGGCACCCAATACGATTAAAACTAATCCAACGCTCTTGTTCATGTTTGTCTGATTATACCCTCCGGGGTGAATTCCCCGTCCGGGTTTTATTCTTCTTCGAAGAAATCGCCTAAACCACCAAGATAATGTTCTGTAATGCCTGAAGTAAAGTCATCATAATCTTCGTCAGGAATATTGGTCTGAACGAATTCCAGTGAGGTACCTTTTTTATCGGGGTGCAGTTTTATCGTTACAATTGATGGTTCATTCTCTTCTCCGAAGTACCATTGTTGTACAATTCTTTTGCCAAAGTCGAATTCTATATTTTTTCCAACGATATCTCCGTCCCAGAACGAAAATTCGGTGCCGGGTTCTGCTGTGAATTCTACATCGGCACCGGTCCAGAGCTGAATGCTTTGTGCTTTGGTCATTGCCAGATAGACTTCTTCAGGCGGGGCAGGGAGGGAGTAGTATTTTTTAAAGGTTTTCATGTATTATTGTTTTTATCGCTTTTTTTGTTAGCGGTCTTGCGTTCATTTAAAGGCATTTAAGCCGGTTACGTCCATGCCGGTAATCAGCAGGTGGATATCCTGCGTTCCTTCATAGGTAACTACAGACTCCAGGTTCATCATATGGCGCATTACTGAAAATTCGCCTGTGATACCCATGCCGCCAAGCATCTGTCTCGCATTTCTGGCTACATCCAGTGCAACTTCCACACTGTTCCTTTTGGCCATCGAGATCTGTTCTGCAGTAGCCCTGTTTTCAGTTTTCAATACTCCGAGCCTCCATACCAGCAGCTGTCCTTTGGTGATCTCAGTGATCATCTCTGCCAGTTTTTTCTGCTGCAGCTGGAAAGCTCCGATGGGTTTGCCAAACTGTACCCGCTCTTTGGCATATCTCAATGCGGTATCGTAACAGTCCATTGCCGCGCCCAGGGCGCCCCAGGCTATGCCATAACGTGCCTGGTTCAGGCAGCCCAGCGGGCCTTTCAATCCTGAGATCTCAGGGAAAATATTCTCTTTCGGTACTTTTACCTGATCAAAAACCAGTTCACCTGTGGCCGAAGCCCTGAGGCTCCACTTGTTGTGCGTTTCAGGAGTGGTAAAACCTTCCATGCCGCGTTCCACGATCAGGCCCCTGATCTTTCCGGCCTCATCCTTAGCCCATACGACAGCAATATCTGCAAAGGGGGCATTGGAGATCCACATTTTGGCCCCGTTCAGCAGGTAGTGGTCGCCTTTGTCCTTAATGTTCGTTACCATACCTCCGGGGTTAGACCCATGATCTGGTTCCGTTAGCCCAAAGCAGCCCATCATTTCCCCGGTAGCCAGCCTGGGCAGGTATTTTCGGCGCTGCTCCTCAGATCCGTAGGTGTAGATAGGATACATGACCAGTGATCCCTGCACAGATGCGGTAGAGCGGATGCCGGAATCCCCCCGCTCCAGTTCCTGCATCAATATGCCGTAGGCGATATAATCCAGTCCTGCACCTCCGTATTCCAGGGGGATAGTTGGACCGAAGGCACCAATCTCCCCGAGGCCTTTGATCAGGTGTTTCGGAAATTCGGCCTTTTGGGCATAATCCTCTATTACGGGACTGAGTTCCTTTTTCACCCAGTCGCGCGCCGCAGATCTGATTAGTTTATGCTCTTCAGATAATAAATCGTCAATCAGGTAATAATCGGGTGCCTCATAAAGGTCTTTCTTTCCGGATTTGTCCATGGTATCAGTATATTTGGAGGGGCAGGATAGGTCTTTATATTTCCTGTGCCTGATTTCAAAGGTAATAATTTCGGGTAATGGCTGGTTAAAACCAATCAAAAATTTATTTTTGCTAAACAGAAAGAATCCATATGTTTTTACAAACCGTTGCCTTAAACGATGTCAGATGTTTTGCCTTCCACGGGCTTTATCCGGAAGAGCAACTTACCGGAACGGAATTCCTGGTTAGTGTGGAGGTTACCTTCAGGCCTTCGGGATATACGGAGGACCTGCAGCGCACAGTGAATTATGAGGTGCTCAATACCATCATCCTTGAGGAAATGGGCAACACGAAGAAATTACTCGAATCTGTAGTTCGCGTTATCCTTGACAGGGTGATCTCTGCCTACCCCTTTGTACACACAGCGGTAGCAGGAATTAAAAAGATGTTCCCTCCGATGCCCGGCGAGATCAATCATTCTTTTGTTCAATTGTCGTATTCCTCAGAAAAAAAGAATTAGCCCCCAGGGGTAAAATAACCAATTATATGTCAACAGCTATTCAGTACACCAAAATTACTCCGGAGATCCTCAGCCAGCTTGTTATTGCTATTGGGGCTGAAAATGTATTTACCGATCAGCACTCGTTAACGGATTACAGCCATGATGAAACCGAAGATCTTCGTTATTATCCTGAGGTAGTGGTAAAACCAGTGAATACCGCTGCGGTGTCGGCTTTGCTGAAATTATGTAATGAAAAACATGTGCCTGTTACCCCACGGGGCGGAGGGACCGGGTTAAGTGGTGCTGCCTTACCTGTTTTTGGTGGGGTGTTATTGTCCATGGAGCGCTTTAAGTCGATCATATCAATTGATACAGATAACCTGCAGGCTACTGTAGAACCGGGTGTTATTACTGAAGAGTTTATCAATGCCGTTGGTCGGGAAGGGTTATTGTATCCCGTTGATCCTTCCAGTAAGGGTTCCTGTTTTATCGGCGGCAATGTGGCGCATGGTTCCGGTGGCCCGCGGGTGGTGAAGTATGGAACGATCAGGGAGTATATCCTGAACCTTGAAGTGGTACTCCCTACCGGGGAGGTAATCTGGACCGGCGCGAATACGCTGAAATATGCTTCAGGTTATAACCTTACGCAGCTGATGATCGGTTCTGAAGGTACGCTGGGTGTGGTTACAAAAATCGTGACCAAGCTGATTCCCAAATCGGAATTCAGTGTGCTGATGCTTGGATCTTTTACCGAAAACGAAGCGGCCTGTGCGGCAGTATCTGCAATTTTCAGGGCGGGAATCATTCCTTCGGCGCTGGAATTTATGGAACGTAAGGGAGTGGAGTGGGTTGTTCAGTATAATGACATTAAGTTTGATCTTAAAGATGGCATCAATGCCTTCCTGATGATTGAGTTTGACGGAAATGACATGGATACGATCTTTAAAGACTGTGAAAAAGTAAATGAAGTGCTGGAGCGGTTTGGCTGTACCGATGTGCTTTTTGCCGACACGGCACAGCAGAAGGAGGAGCTCTGGAAGATGCGCAGGACCATGGCTGAATCTGTAAAATCCAACTCTGTTTATAAGGAGGAAGATACTGTGGTACCACGTGCGGCATTGCCAAAACTGATCAGCGGAATTAAAGAGATTGGATCAAAATATGGTTTTGAGAGTGTTTGTTACGGTCATGCGGGTGATGGAAACCTGCATATCAATATCATCAAGGCCGGGATGAGTGATGATGACTGGGCAAATAAACTGAAGGATGGTATCGCTGAGTTATTCCAGCTGACTGCAGATTTGGGCGGAACAATATCTGGAGAGCATGGGATAGGGCTCGTGCAGCGTGAATTTATGCCTATCAAATACAGCGAGATTCATCTTAACCTGATGAGAAATATCAAATTGGTGTTTGATCCCAACAGTATCCTGAATCCAGGGAAAATATTTTAAAGGGAGAGGCAGTTTTATGAGTAGTTCGGGCAGCTTTAGGAAAGCTGCTCGAATGTGGTCATCTTGATCCTTTCAGGTTCAGGGATCGGTGCAGGTGACTTAGTTTTGTAGTCGAAGGCCACACATATTGTTTTACCTTTGGTGCATACTTCTTCTTTGCCGTTTACATCTTTGACCAGCGTGTATTCGAGGTCGAAACTGCTTGTTCCTATTCTGGACGTGCGTACATACATCGTGATCTTATCTTTTAAATATACCGGAAGTACATAATCCAGGGACGCCTGTGCAATAACTACCCCTGTTTTCTCCCAATCCCAGGAAATCGCCTGTTTCCAATACCTGGTTCTTGCAATTTCCATATAGGTGAAATAAACGGCATTGTTCACATGGCCCATCATATCAAAATCCGCAAACCGAGTTTCAATAGTAGTTTTATACTTGAAACTGTCGAAGTTTGCTGGTGTAGCTGACTTTTTGTCTGTATGTTTTGATTTGGAGCGCCATAATGTCTTGAAAATCATAGAATATTTGGGTTGGTATAGGAGTTGAACAAGAGTTATTAAATATTTAAAAATTAAAAAATAAAGGAGAATATAACCATGACATTAGTAAAATTTAACAACCGTACCAGAAACACAGCACCTTACTTTAACAATGTTTTTGATTCTTTGTTCAGTGATGCACTAAATAAAAACTATTCAATTAACAAAGTTCCCGGAGTAAATATTCTGGAATCTGAGCAGGATTATAGCATAGAACTGGCTGCGCCCGGCCTGGAGAAATCCGATTTCCAAATCAATTTGAAAAAAGACACGCTTGCAGTATGGGCTGAGAAAAAAGCTGATGACACGGCTGCAAAGAAAAATTACAGCAGAAAAGAATTTGATTATTTGTCTTTTGCAAGATCTTTTGTCTTACCTGAAACAGTAGATGCAGAAAAAATTTCCGCTGAATACCTGAATGGGATCTTAACCATTACTATCGGTAAAAAAGCAGATGTTCAGCCTGAAAGTAAAGATATTAAGGTTTCATAGTTAGTTTTTTTATGCTCTTCAAAAAGGGGGATTGGGTGGGATAAAAAATATGGGTACTTGTTTTTCGGCTGTCTATCTTTTGCGGGGCAAAACATAGAAGGCCGAAAAACAAGTACCCATATTTTTTATTTCAAAAGGATGATCTGATGAAGAGCATACACAAAAGGAGGACAAACTTTCTACATTGATCCGGGCAGGATGCAGAGGTTGTTCATCGTAGTATGCAGAGCTTCAAAAGCAGATACAGAGGTTATTCATCGCAGTATGCAGAGCTTTAAAAGCAGATGCAGAGGTTCCCGACAGGGCACAGCGTTTCCGAAGCAGAATGCCTGGGTCTTCCGGGGCTGATCATTTCCATGATCTGCTGAAGGTCTTTTTGTTATTTATATAGTCATTGTATTGCTTTATGTAAGTCATTTCTGCAGGTTATTGCAGGTCATTTCCATTTCCTTTATTGCTTAAGTTCATCTTTATGGCAACATCGGTGGCTGTTTTATGAAATTTCTGGATTTCGGGAAGGAAATTCAGGGCAAATATCTTCAGGTCTTTGTTTTTGAATATGGCGGCTTTCCCAAAAAGGTCTTCATCGTGGGAATGGATACGGATCACCAGACTGATATAGGCTTTGTCGAGGGCCAATCCTGAAAGTGCCTTCAGGGAGGTTACCTCTGCCTGATGATCCTGTGACAAAACAGTTTGTACATCCAGTCCTTTTCCTTTTGCAATCGTTGTAAGGTCCTTACCGGCTTTCGTATAGCCTTTGATGAGCTGTTTGGCAAGTCCGCTGATCGCCTGATTCTTTGTTTTCTGAACGATTAGTGCACCAGCTTCGGCTTCCAGTAATGCATTGTCAGAAACGCTCAGGATGAAGGCTTTTTCGTTTCCGTTCAGATCTACATCAGAGGTGTACATCTGGGCCCTTTGGGTGGTATCACTGGTGCTGTCTGCAACAGTTGTTGCGGCCTGGTCACGATGGTTCCTGTCTCCGTTCTGGCAGGCACCGAGGCTCAGTATCATTGCAGGAAGCAGCAGTAGTAGGTGGGTTGTTTTCATGAGATCTTTTTTAACAAAGTTCTGCTGAACCCTTTCAGGATAAAATGACGATGATCACTACGGATGGAGGTGATCGTCATTTTGCGTAATATAAAAAGCCCGCTTGGCTTACCAGCGGGCTCAGTTATTTAGCTTCATGTAATTCCCTGGCTAGGTATAACCCAGGATCTTCAGCACTTGTTTGCTGTTCTGCTCTTCTCCGAATACTTCGAAATTGAACGTCTCGTCACGATTGCGGCGAATGATCACATGTTTAGGGCTTGGGAGCAGACAGTGGTGGATACCACCGTAACCGCTTAATACTTCCTGGTAAGCACCGGTATTGAAGAAACCAAGGTATTGTACTTTACGCGTTTTAGGCATAAATACCGAGTTCATATGCGCTTCCTGGTTGTAGTAATCCTGTCCGTCGCACGTGATTCCTCCAAGGTTGACCCTCTCATATTCTGCATCCCAGTTGTTTACCGGAAGGAGGATGTATTTTTGGTTTAGTGCCCAGACATCAGGAAGGTTGGTGATGAATGAACCATCCAGCATCAGCCATTTTTCACGGTCATTCTGCTGTTTACGGCCCAATACTTTGTACAGGATGCCCGAAGCTTCAGCAACGGTGTATTTTCCGAATTCAGTGATGATATCAGGTTCCACCACATCATGCTCTGCGCAGATCTCCTTGATCCTTTTCACGATCTCGTTCACCATGTATTCGTAATCGAAATCAAACACCAGGGAATCTTTGAACGGCATACCGCCACCGATATCTAAAGTGTCCAGTTCGGGGTTGATCTTTTTAAATTTGCAGTACAAGGTTACATATTTCTCCAGTTCGTTCCAGTAGTACGGAGAATCTGTAATACCGGAGTTGATAAAGAAATGCAGTAACTTCACCCTGAAGTTTGGATTGGCAGAAATCTTATTGTTATAGAAGTCTATCACGTCTTCCATACGTACGCCTAAACGTGAAGTATAGAACTGTGAGTCAGGTTGTTCCTCTGCCGCGATACGGATACCTAAATTACAGGGAGTGTCCATTTCCACCTCATCATCAAAAAGGTTGAATTCCTCTTTGTTGTCCAGTACAGGTATAATGTTCTTGTAACCGTCATGCAGCATATCAATGATATACTGTTTGTATTGATAGGTCTTGAAACCGTTGCAAATAACAGTAATATCTTTCGTCAGGGAACCTTTTTTCTCCAGTGCCTCGATCATCGGCATATCAAAAGCGGATGAGGTTTCCAGGTGAATGCCATTCTTTAAAGCTTCTTCAACGATATGTTTAAAGTGTGAACTTTTGGTACAATAGCAATATTTATAATCACCTCGGTAATTGTTCTTGATGATGGCAGTTTGAAAAAGCAGTTTTGCCTGCTGGATCTTTTTGCTGATCATCGGAAGATAAGTGAAACGCAGTGGGGTACCATAGGTTTCAATCATTTCCATAAGGTTCAGGTCTTGAAAATACAATTCGTCATCTATAACGCTGTAGCCTTCCTGTGGAAAGCCAACACTAAGATCAAGAAATTCGGAGTAACTCTGCATTTATGGTTAAAATATTTTTGCAAAAATGTAATTTTAAATTGAGAAACAGCCTGAATAAATCAAAATACTGTCATGTACAGGTAGTATTTATTTTTTTTCAAGGTGTATCTCTGCCAGCATGCATCTGGCGCTTCCTCCACCATTTTTTTCAATGGTATATAATGGCGAATAAATGATGTGGCTGTATTTTTCCAGTCTCTCTATCTGGCTTGCTTTCAGCGATAAATAGGCTTGTTCTGACATCACCAACAGCGGATCTCCGCTATTGTTTTTTATCTGCAGCATATTGCCCGCAAAATGGTTCATCTGGTCAAGGCTGATCTCGATGATTTCATGTTCGTCACTGCTCAGTCCGGATAATATCTTTTCCTTTTCTTCTTCATCTGGCACAGATTCCAGGCAGACCACCGCGAAACTATTACCAATACACATCATCACATTGGTATGGTAAATCGGGAAGCCCTCTGCATCAGTGGCATGGAACGTAACGGGAGAATATCCTGAGCGTTCACAGAAATCTGCAAGTATTTTCTCATCAGTTCTTACCGAAAGGCAGGCATAGGCGGTTTTATTTTCCCTGTCCAGTACCATACTTCCGGTACCTTCCAGGTAAACGCTGTTTTCTTCATAGAAAGAAAGGTCAGTGACATGATCGATCATGAAATTTTCATTCAGCTTAAAGAGGATATCATCGCGGCGTTCAAGGCGACGGTTTTCCGAAAACATGGGATAGAGAAACACCTGTCCGTCATCATGAAAAGAGACCCAGTTATTGGGGAAGACAGAGTCCGGCGTTTCAGGATTGAGGGTGTCGTCAATTACGGTTACTTCTACCTCGTTTGTCCTGAGCAGGCTAACGAAATCGTCGAATTCCTTTAGCGCCTGTGCCTGCACATTTTCCTGTGTAGTTGCCTGCTGAAATTTATTGTTTCCCGCGGTTTGCTCGTTGAATTTGAAATCCACCGGGCGGATCATCAACAGCTGATTGGTTGTTTGCATTCTGGGTAGTTTGGTGATTATAATTCGTCCCTTAACAGCGGCAGGCTCATACAGTGGAACCCACCCCTGGCCCTTGACAGTTCTGCTGATGGCATCAGTATCAGGGTGTCGGTAATCTCTTCAGCACTGGCTTTTCCGCTCTCCAGGTCCTGGATCAGGTCTTTTACATGTACTACATTAAAGCCATTGCTTTTGAAGGCCTCAATGGTTTTATCGTTACGGTCGTAACCCAAAACCACGCCTTCTTTAATGGCCAGCAGGTTACATGAGTCTGTCCATTGTTCGCGGGCGTCATAGGGGAAAGCACCATTGCCACTGTAAATAAACTGCGTTTCTTCGGCGCTGCCCAGTTCATTTTTACTGATATCGTTCAGCAGAGCTTCAATGCTGTCAAAGCTGACCGGCTTTTCCCGGTTTTTGCTGAACTGAATAATCTCGGTGACATCTTTATGATCTGGTTCAATAAGGTAGTATATGGGCTCTGCAGGGCCGCTTGTCTGATTTCCTGAAATAGACCGCAGGAGGGTCCATACATTACGTTTCACCTGGGTAAATACGGTGTCAATATGCATAAAGTCCCTTTTATTCGGGATTTTAACTACCGTTACCTTGTTCACTACATTGTTGTCGAACAGTAGTTTTATCGCTTCATTTGCGCCATAGGCTGAAGTCCTTTCACTGCAGCCGATCAGCACGTGGTTATCGCTCACCATCATCACATCGCCACCTTCAAGAGTAGTGCGGTGTTCATCTTCTTCGCCGGGGCGCAGGAAATGTTGTGCGGCATCGGGGATCTCCAGGATGTTGCCGGTATAGGCGGCAAACAGGGGGTGGTTAAAAAAGATATAACGCATCAGTAAGGTTTCCCTGCTCCTTGCTTTTTTTGCGGGTTTATTCAGCAGGATATGGCTGTTGATGGTAATGCCCACATCACGTGTAAAAATGAGGTTGGGGATAGGGGCAAAGATCATCAGGTCATCGGCCATACTGCCGGAAATAAAGATCTTGGCGAGCTCTGCAGGCTCGGTTTCTATAAGCTGCAGCTGCAATTTATAGGTACAGCCCTCAATGGCACATACCGATGCGGCCAGTTTTTTCCTGATGATAGGATCTTTCAGGATGTCTGAAAGCAGGTTCTGTATTTCTATCACAGCGAGGGAGCCATGGAAGCCGGGGTGATCGGGTTTAAAGAATTTCCTTCCGGATGTATCGCTGTCAATTTCGGCCAGCTTTCCCTTGATTTTAGCGGGGTCAAGAAAGTACATCAGGAGTTTAACATAATAATCGTATTCGTCTTTGCGGATAGTGTCCAGATGTACAATATCTTCGAAAAGCCAATCCTGAGCTTTTGAAGGCACAACTTTACCCAGGCCACTATCGGGACTATGAATCAGAAGCTTACGCAGCCGGCCAATTTCCGTACTTACTTTTACTTTGAAATTTTCGTTATTTTCGGTCATACACAGTTTATGGTGAAGCAAAGCTATCCAATATTTTTTTAAAATATAATATTCGCTCATTATTGCTTATTTGGTTATTTTTGGCCATGGATTTTATTATCACGGAAGTAGTGAAAGGCATTAAGCAACTCTATAATCAGGATGTTGAAGAGAGCCTGATCAGTATACAAGATACACGTAAAGAGTTTGAGGGGCAGGCAACTATAGTAGTTTTTCCAATTGTACGTTTTTCTAAAAAGTCGCCCGAGCAGACGGCAAATGATCTGGGCGTATATCTGGTAGCCAATCTCGAAGTAGTTACCGCTTTTAACGTAGTTAAAGGATTCCTGAACCTGAGCATTACGAATGCCTATTGGATGGACCTGTTTAATTCAGATCTGCTGAAACCCGATTATGGTACGATCCCGTCCAATGGCAAAAAGGTAATGGTAGAATATTCATCTCCAAATACCAATAAACCGCTTCACCTGGGGCATGTACGTAACAACCTGCTTGGCTATTCAGTATCAGAACTGCTGAAGGCCAGTGGCTCGGAAGTTTATAAAGTAAACCTTGTCAATGACAGGGGCATACATATCTGTAAGTCGATGCTGGCCTGGCAGAAATGGGGCAATGGCGAAACGCCTTTAAGTTCAGGACTGAAAGGCGATCACCTGGTGGGTAAATACTATGTGATCTTTGATAAGGAATACAAAAAGGAGATCGAAGCACTTAAAATCACAGGACAAACTGAAGATGAGGCAAAGAAAAATGCCCCGCTGATCAGAGAAGCACAGGCAATGTTACTGGCCTGGGAATCTGGTGATGAGGAAGTGATCAGCCTTTGGAAAACAATGAACGGCTGGGTGTATGAGGGCTTTGCGGTTACTTATAAGAACCTGGGGGTAGATTTTGATAAATATTACTATGAAAGTAATACCTATTTATTAGGAAAAGATACTGTTGATGAAGGTCTTGCAAAGGGTGTTTTCTTTAAGAAAGAAGATGGTTCGGTATGGATTGACCTTACTGCTGACGGACTGGACCAAAAGCTGGTATTGCGTGCAGATGGTACGTCTGTGTATATCACACAGGACCTGGGTACTGCACAGATGAAATATGACGATTTCCAAATGGATGAGTCCATCTATGTGGTGGGTAACGAACAGGATTATCACTTTAAGGTGTTGTTCCTGATCCTGGATAAACTTGGCAAAAGCTGGGCGAAGGGATTATACCATTTGTCGTACGGGATGGTAGATCTTCCAAGCGGAAAGATGAAATCACGTGAAGGAACGGTAGTGGATGCCGATGACCTGATTGCCGAAATGGTTGCCACAGCGAAACAGAAAACTGAGGCGCTGGGCAAAGTTGAGCATTTCAGCGAAGAAGAAAGAGAAAGCCTGTATTATAAGATAGGAATGGGTGCGCTGAAGTATTTTCTGCTGAAAGTTGAACCTAAAAAGCGTTTACTATTTGATCCTGCTGAATCAATCGATTTCCAGGGAAACACGGGACCTTTTATCCAGTACACCCATGCGCGTATCAAATCGCTGCTAAGTAAAGCAGGTTTTGAGGAAGGGCAGAAGGTAGATAACCAGATTGAACTATCTGTCACTGAAGTGGAAATGATTATCCTGCTGGCGAAATATCCGTCAGAGATCGCCGCTGCGGCTAAAACATTCAGCCCTGCTAGTTTGGCCAACTATATTTATGAAGTGGCCAAGATGTTCAATAAGTTCTACCATGAAATTCCGCCAATTGTAAAAGAAGAAGATGAGCAGATAAAACAACACAGGTTAAACCTGAGCTGGGTTACTGCGAATATCCTGAAATCCGGAATGAGGATTCTGGGGATTGAAGTTCCTGAAAGGATGTAAGATCTGGAGGGGAATAAAAAAGGTTGTGGTTTCCATACTGCCTGCCGCTTAAGCGGCAGGCAGTATGGAAACCACAACCTTTTTTATTCTTTTTCAACACCTGCGGTGGTCTGTACGGGTTCTTTTTTCCTGAAACCGGGGAACTTCATCGGGCTTTTTGAGGGCCTTTCATCCCCGAACAGGACACCCCATTGTTTGAACATTTCTGTTCTGTCGAATATTACTTTCAGTACGGCAATGATTGGCATGGAAAGGAACATTCCTGAAACTCCGGCGATACTTCCGCCAACGATTACGCCTAATATTGCCATCAAAGCATTGATCTTCACTTTTGAACCCACAATCCGGGGCATGAGTATATTGTTATCAAGAAACTGAACTCCGGCAATTACAGCGAGTACTGTAACCACGGGTCCTAAAGTGGCAGAGGCCGTCAAAGTAAGCAGTACCCCAATAATGTTTCCAATCAGTGCACCTACGTAAGGGATCAGGTTAAGGATAGCGAAGATCACGCCAATGAGCAGTGCATGTTTAATTCCGAAAAGCAGCAAGACACCTCCCAGCAAAACCGTCATGTACGTAACCTGGATCAGCAGCCCTACAAGGTAACTTTTGATGATCGATTCCGTCTCGTAGATGGCGTCTTTAACCTTTGGGTGGTGATCCGGTGTAAACCACATAAAGACAAACCTGAGCAGGATATCTTTATAAAACAGCATCAGATAGATATAGATAGGCAATAAGCCCATGAATACAAATACAGAGCTGAGCGTTACCGCCGCACCACTTGCCATTCCTCCGGCCATAGACAGCAGATCGTTACTTTTTTTATTGATAAAAGCTAGTTGTTCGGTAGTGGAATAGTGACTGATGCGGCTTACCCATTCACTTAAGGCCTGCAGATGTTTGGATACGTTCTGCTTGATCTGCGGGAAGTCTTTTACCAGATTACCGACCTGTGCAGAGAAGAACCAGGCAATAAGGCCTACAAATATGACTACCATTAAAATTGGCAGAATGATAGCCAGCGCTTCAGGAACTTTGTGTTTTCTTAACCAGCGATAGATAGGTACCAGCATAATGCTGATAAAGAATGCCATGATTACCGGCATGATGATGTCGCTTCCTATCACCAGTACGGTGCCGACAAGCAGTAAACCCAGTAATTCTAAAGACCTTTTTACGGTGAGAGGCAATTCCTTCATATTGTAATGCTAATGTTAAGTTTCCCTATCTAACTATGTAAAGCATGCAAATGTTTGGGTAGATTTGCACATTCTTATCAATTAAGCCATTGCCATGATCACAAATGAAACAATAGTAGCTTTGTCAACTCCGCCCGGATCGGGAGCCATTGGAGTGATCCGCTTATCGGGTAAAGACGCTATTGCCATCACCAATTCCGTCTTCAGCGGAAAAGATTTACTAACACAACCTACACATACCCTGCATTTCGGACTGATCAAAGACGGGGACGTCGTGATCGACGAAGTTGTAGTGAGCCTCTTTGTAGGCCCTAAATCCTATACCAGGGAAAATGTGGTGGAGATCTCCTGCCATGGTTCTAATTATATCATCCAGCAGATTATCAATTTGCTGATCAAAAGAGGTGCATCGGCTGCAAAACCGGGAGAATTTACCCTGCGTGCTTTCTTAAATGGTGCAATGGATCTCTCGCAGGCCGAAGCAGTTGCAGATCTGATCTCCTCAGATTCACAGGCAGCGCATAGTGTGGCCATGAACCAGCTGCGCGGAGGTTTCAGCACTGAGCTGAATGTATTGCGCGAACAGCTGATCCATTTTGCTTCGATGATAGAACTGGAACTGGATTTCTCCGAGGAGGACGTAGAGTTTGCCAACAGGGACCAGCTGCAGGAACTGATCAACAAGATCACGCTGGTGCTGAACAAGCTGATCCGCTCGTTTGAACTTGGGAATGTGATCAAGGAAGGAATCAACACTGTAATTGCCGGAAGGCCAAATGCAGGGAAATCAACTTTGCTGAATGTTTTACTGAATGAAGACCGTGCAATTGTGAGTGAGATCGCAGGGACGACAAGGGACACGATAGAAGAGGTTTTAAACATCAATGGTATCAACTTCAGGTTGATCGATACAGCGGGCATACGTGAAGCTACAGATACGATTGAAGCGATAGGAGTAGAGAAGACCATGCAGAAGATCAGCCAGTCGGCCGTTCTTGTGTATTTGTTTGATGTAGTGAACATGACCGCCAGGGAAATCCATGAAGACATTGAAAGTTTGTACAGACCAGGTTTTGCATTTGTTGCCGTAGCAAATAAGATGGACTTAACCTACAGTGACAGGATCAAGGAACTGGCATTGCCACTGGATATCCAGTTCATGGCCATATCTGCAAAAGAGAACCAGGGTATCGAGGAGCTGAAAGAATTGCTTTATGATACTGTGGTAGGTGACAAGCTGGCTGAAAGCCATACAATGGTGACGAACATCAGGCATGTAGAAGCATTAAGGAAAACCCAGGAATCATTGCATAGTGTTTCCGAAGGATTGCTTAATCCGGTGACTTCAGATTTTTTGGCGATAGATATCAAGCAGGCACTGTATTATCTGGGTGAGATTACGGGAAAGGTGACTACGGATGATTTGCTGGAAAATATATTTAGTAAGTTTTGTATTGGGAAATAGGCCACCTTAAAATCAATTAATATCTATTAAAAAAAGCCCTTATTTAATTGTAAATAACGGCTTTGTCTTTTCTTAATTTCTTGTTCTTTATTGTTTTTGATTGTTGTTTTGGCTATTTTTGTTACTCATTTGTTACCCAAAAATGATTTTTCGGTTGCGTCGATTTTTTGTTAAAATTTTGGATAAATAACTTCGCTTAAATACCCTTAAATCATCTTATGTCACCTTAAGTCTACTTATATTAATAGAAAATGAGTTCAAATTTTACAATAACAAGGATCTGCCAGATTTGCGGGAATGAATTTTTGGCTAAGACAACTGTTACTATGTACTGTAGTCAACATTGCAGAAAACAGAATCAGATGGCCCAGGAGCGGAAAGCAAAACTTGCCAGAAGCGAAGCTGAAGTAAAAGTATTGAAGGAAGTAAATACGATTAAACAAAGGGCTCTAATTTTAGATAAAGATATACTTCTAGTAAAAGATGTGGCTGCTTTGATTGGCTGTTCTACCAAAGCTGTTTACAACATGATTAATGATGGACGGATCAAAGCATCAAATTTGGGTGTAAGACAAATTAAGATCAAACGATCGGATATCGATAAATTGTTGGAAAATCCAAAATTTGAAGTTGTTCCTAAACCTAAGAATATCAAGGTTGTAGAGCCGCTAAAAATCGATAATTGTTATAGTATTCCGGAATTAGTTAGTAAATTTGAGGTAACGAGGGATTTGTTGTATACCATGTTTAGAAGGAAGAATGTTCCAAAGATTCCTAAAGGAAGAGAAGTCTTCTACTCTAAAAAGGTTGTTGATAAATTATTGAGAGGCTATAAAATAAGGTGAGATGGGAAGTGTGACGTTGAGAAAGAAAATCCTTAAGAAGGGGAGGGTATCATTGTATTTGGACTTCTGGCCAAAGATTGTCAATCCTGATACAGGGAAATTAAGCAGATATCAATTTCTAGATATCTATTTATATAAAAGGCCTAAAAATGATACTGAAAGGTTTCATAATGAAGAAACAATGGCACTAGCCCAGCACATTCAAGCCAGTCGCATTTTAGATATTCAGGCGATGAAGTATGATTTTATCTCCGAAAGGATGATGAAAGGTAACTTTGTAGATTTTTTTGAAACTGAGAAAAATAAGGCAAGCAAAAGTGATTCAGATAATTGGGATATGGCATTGCGTTATTTTAAAGATTTTACCGGAACATATATTCCCTTTCCGCAAGTCAATGAAACTTTTGCTGAAGAATATGCAGATTATTTACTTTCTGCTCCAGCCTTAGGAAATAGAAATCGCCCGATATCACAAAATACAGCAGTCAGTTATTTCGCTAAATTTCGGGCAACACTTAGGCAAGCTTTTAAAAAGCGTTTACTTTCTACTAATATTTATGAATTGGTGGACAGCATATCTCCAAAAGAAACTCATCGCGAATTTCTAACGCTTGAAGAATTACAGAGGCTTGCAGATACACCATGCACTTCTCAGGTTGTATATAGGGCTTCAATTTTCTCAGCTTTGACCGGATTGAGATTTTCAGATATTCATACTATGAGATGGGATGAGATCAGAGGATCAAGAGGGAATTATTCTGTTCAATTTTCCATTGATAAAACAGATGCCGCTGATTATCTACCTATACCTGATCAGGCTTTTGATTTACTAGGAAGTATTCCTGATATGGACAGTTTAGTGTTCTCCGGCTTATCTTATAGTAAGGTCAGATCCGTTTTACCAGGCTGGTTAGCTGAAGCGGGTATCAAGAAGAAATTTAGCTTCCACTGTTTTAGGCATACTTATGCTACTCTACAGCTATTATTCGGTACAGACATAGTAACACTATCAAAAATGTTAGGTCATAAGGATATAAAAACTACCATGATCTATGTCAAAATTGTTGATAGTCTCAAAAGGGCGGCTTCTACCAAGATTAGACTAGCTGAAAATAAAGAATGGTTACAGTTACATAAAACAGGCATATAATCTAAGTATGAACCTCAGTAATATCTTTGAAAATACAACAGATAAACTATATGGCCTGGCAAGACTAGCCAAGTGGCACGAGGCTATCAGGCAATCTGGTTTTAAATCCTTCAATACGATATCCCGCTCCATCCAAAATCATTATGAAACCATCCTCAATTACTTTGATAATAGGTCTACAAATGCTTCAGCGGAATCATTCAATGCCAAAATCAAAGCCTTCAGAAGTCAGTTTAGAGGGGTAAGAAATATCGAATTCTTCTTGTATAGGTTAACGCAGATCTATGCTTAAAGAGAGTCCTCCTCCACAAGTTTATGACTTGATCCGTACTCTTAAATAAGTATTGAAAGTATAGCCGCTATCGCGCCTTTTTTTGAAAGAATTCTTTATTAACAAGTATAAACAATGTAAATAAAGATAACGTCGCCGCACTAAATAAGACAATACAAATTACATTTGAAAAATGTAACATTCTTAGTATAAGTCCTGCCGCAAGACAAGCTATGAAAATAGCCAGCATGCGTTTTTTTAAAATTGTGATTGCTGTTCTGCTCATAATGGTTTATCTAAATTTGTATAAAATCTAAAACTGCTTTAATTGTATTTGGTTGAATACCAGGTCTTACCGTCGCTCGCACAGAATAAGATCGCCTCCATGCTATTACACCACCTAGGCTTAATTCCTCTACGAACGAATGACTACTTTGAATCACCCATCCATCAGGGCCTAAGGTAGTGAAAAACGTTTGACCGTCTGATATACTGGCTGTTTTCCCAGGAAATAACTCGCTACCCAAGGCAAGAGAATTTGAGAAATTACTGATGTTGAATAACGGGTCATAATTCCCAACACAAAATAAAACACTTGGATATCCATCCTCTGCAAATTGTTCAAAGTTAAATCTCCATGAATGATAGCCTACCGCAGGACTAGGTATTGTATTTTCGAGGGAGTTTGTGTGTAGCAAGGTATCCGAACTTGAGGTAGTTGGTACGGTGATGACTACCTCTTCTCGAAGTGTTTTAGTGTTTTCCATGAATTTATTCAATTCAGCTTTGGTTGAAAAATTCCTTGATATAGTCAACACTTTCTCAGAATTACTTTCTTCTTTGATTGCATCAATTTTATCTTTTTTACATCCTACTAATAATAGTAGCGGAAGGCAGGCTATTAAAAAAAATTTAGAGATCATTTTGGCGAGGTTCATATAATTTAGATTAAAAGTGTTGAATAAATATAATAAGTAAAGATTAAACTTACATGTAATTTTTTGGTTACAATACTTAGGTGATTTAAAGATTTCTTTAGTTAGTTATAAAATATTTATTTTTATGACTTATAAATATTGTGGAATACTGCATACGAATATGCTTATCTCGAGATCTACCCATAAATTAAGATTATTTTAAATACCAACAACTAAGTAACTATTTACAAACGAGAGACTGTAAAGTGAACTGTGTCAACTCTAAAAAGTTAGAGTTAAAATAAGTAATTTAGTAATACTTAGGACGCGATGAAAAATAAAGAACCATT
>NZ_FNRA01000006.1 GCF_900107535.1 Pedobacter hartonius
TCTTTGCCAAAAATTAGCGACATAACCTCTGTATTGACAAATATAATACTTGAAAAAAGATACTCCAAAATTTGCTTTTTATAATAGTATCTTGCTGAGCGTACCCACCATATATGGCATGGATATCTTCCTGATATCATGCCGGGGCAGCTGTACGGTTACCGCATCCATGGGCCGTTTGACCCGGAAAACGGGCACAGATACAACGCCCATAAATTATTAATTGATCCCTATGCGAAGGCTATCGCGGGGGTGATCGGCTGGCATGATGCGCTTTTTGCCTATGTGATGGGTTCAGAAATGCAGGACTTGAGTTTCAGCGAGCTGGACAGTGCGCCGTTTATTCCTAAGGCAGTGGTCGTCGATGAGACTTACGACTGGAAAGGGGATGTACCTCCTGATATTCCTTATCATGAATCTATTATTTATGAGGCACACGTAAAAGGTTTTACCATGCAGCATCCGGATATTCCTGAAGAGATCAGGGGTACTTATGCCGGGCTTGCCCATCCGGTAACTTTAAATTACCTGAAGGAACTGGGTGTCACTGCCATAGAACTCATGCCGGTACATCAGTTTGTGAATGACCGCCACCTGGTGGAAAAGGGGCTCAGCAATTACTGGGGCTACAATACCATCGGTTTTTTTGCTCCTGACGTCCGGTATGCGGCCAGTACCGAACGCGGAGGCCAGGTAAAGGAATTTAAAGATATGGTAAAAGCCATGCATGTAGCGGGGATAGAGGTCATCCTTGATGTGGTATATAACCATACTGCCGAGGGAAACCATATGGGGCCGACACTCTCTTTTAAAGGGATAGATAACGCATCTTATTACAGGCTGACCGGTGATAAGCGTTATTACATGGACTATACAGGTACCGGAAATACGCTCAATGCCAACCTGCCAAACGTATTGCGGCTGTTTATGGATAGCCTGAGATACTGGATCACAGATATGCATGTGGATGGATTCCGTTTTGACCTGGCGCCCGCACTTGCACGGGAGCTGCACAGTGTAAATAAGCTGAGTGCTTTTTTTGATATTATACACCAGGATCCGCTGATCTCGCAGGTTAAACTGATTGCAGAACCCTGGGATATCGGCGAAGGCGGGTACCAGGTGGGCAACTTCCCGCCGGAATGGGCAGAATGGAACGGTAAATACCGGGATTGCATCCGCGATTACTGGAGAGGCGCCCATAGTATGCTGGGTGAATTTGCCCAGCGGTTTACGGGAAGCCCCGATCTGTACCAGGACGACCTGAGAAGCCCCACGGCAAGTGTTAACTTTATCACAGCCCATGATGGTTTTACGCTGCATGACCTGGTGACGTACAACGAGAAACATAATGAGGCAAACGGGGAAGATAATAAAGACGGTGAACAGCATAACGGTTCTTATAACTACGGAGTGGAGGGCGAAACGGAGGATGCGGAGATCAATGTGATCCGCTCCAGGCAGAAACGCAATTTGCTGACCACGCTGTTCCTGTCACAGGGTGTACCGATGATGGTAGCGGGCGACGAGTTTGGGCGCACACAAAGGGGAAACAACAACGCCTATTGCCAGGACAATGAGATCTCCTGGCTGGACTGGATCAATGCAGACAGGGAGCTTTTCAACTTTACCCAGCAGCTGATCCATTTGCGGAAGCGGCATCCTGTTTTTTGCAGAAGGAGATGGTTCCAGGGGGTGCCTATAAAAGGCATAGGACTGGAAGATGTGGCCTGGTTCCTCCCTGAGGGTGTGGAAATGGAAGAGCACAACTGGAATGAGGACTATGCCAAATCACTGGCTATTTATTTGAACGGAGATGACCTGAGGAGTACCGATCAGAAAGGGCAAAAGATCACAGATGATAGTTTTTACCTGATGTTCAATGCCCATGATAATTATTTAGATTATAACCTGCCAAATGAACGTTATGGTAAAGAATGGATGAAAGTACTTGATACTGCCATACAGGACATTAATGAATCTCCAACCAGGCACTTTACGAGTGACACGATCAGGGTGGAGGGAAGATCTATTGTTTTATTAAAACATGTAAGGAACACTAATGAATATGTTCAACCAGGTAAAAAGAGAAATAGGCGTAAACTTTAATGAGGCCAAAAACGCGGAAATCAGATTTTGGGCTCCGGAGGCGGACCGTGTTGATATCCAAACAGCACAAAAACTGCTTCCGCTTGAAAAAAAAGATTTGGGATACTGGGAATTGCAGAGTGATGCGCTCCAGCCCGGGAGTACCTATAATTTCCTGCTGAACGGCGAGACACTGATACCCGACCCGGCAAGTCTGCGGCAGCCCGAAGGTGTGCATGGTGTTTCGGAGGCGGTGGACCTGAAGGCTTTTGTGTGGACAGACCAGGCCTGGAAAAACCCGGCACTAGGCAGCTACGTACTTTATGAGCTGCATGCAGGTACGTTCAGTCCGGAAGGTACCTTTGAAGGTGTCATCGGTAAACTGGATTACCTGCTTGACCTCGGAATTACAGCCATTGAACTGATGCCTGTTGCCCAGTTTCCGGGCGAGAGGAACTGGGGTTACGACGGTGTTTTTCCTTTCGCTGTCCAGAATTCCTATGGTGGCGCGGCCGGTTTGCAGAAACTGGTGAATGCATGCCACGAAAAAGGGCTGGCAGTGGTGCTGGATGTGGTATATAACCACATGGGGCCAGAGGGAAACTACTTCGGCCAGGCCGGTCCTTATTTTACCGAAAAATATCATACCCCCTGGGGAAGCGCAATTAATTTCGACGATGCCTGGTCTGACGGCGTACGCCGGTACTTTATTGAGAACGTACTGATGTGGTTCAGGGATTTTCACCTGGACGCCTTGCGGCTGGATGCGGTACATGCGATCAAAGACCTCGGTGTTAAACATGTGTTGCAGGAGATCAGCCAGGAGGTGGATCTGCTGATGGAGGCTACCCGCCGGAACTATTACCTGATCGCCGAGTGCGACCTGAACGATAACAAGTACATCAATCCCCTGACGCAGCATGGTTATGGAATGGATGCGCAATGGATCGATGAATTTCATCATGCATTACGTGTAACAGCTGGCGAACCGACTACCGGGTATTACAGTGACTTTACCGGGATCAAACACCTGGAAAAGGCCTATCGTGATGGCTATATCTATGACGGGATCTACTCCCCTCACCGCCTGAAAACCTTTGGCGGCAAAGCCGAAGGCAATACGGGGTCTCAGTTTGTGGTGTTCTCACAAAACCACGACCAGGTAGGAAACCGCATGCTTGGAGAGCGCAGCAGTGAACTGCTGAGTTACGAAATGCAGAAGCTTATGGCAGGCGCGGTCTTGTGCAGCCCCTTTTTACCGATGTTGTTTATGGGTGAGGAATGGGGAGAGACACATCCTTTCCTTTTTTTTACCAGCCATGGCGATCCGGAGCTGGTAAAGGCTGTCAGGGAAGGACGGAAAGCAGAGTTTGCGGCCTTTCATGCCGAAGGGGAAGCCCCCGATCCGCAATCCGAAGATACCTTTAACCGGTCCAGATTACAGTGGGACCTGCTGGAGGAAGAAGGGCATCAGCAACTGCTGTCCTTCTACAAAACAATGATTGGCCTGAGGAAACAATATGGCCCGCTGAACAATACAGAACGCAGTCAACTGACCGTCTCTGCCGATGCAGCTACAAACTGCCTGGTGCTGAAGAGATGGGAAGATGGCGTGCAGGTATTATGCCTGATGAATTTCTCCAAAAAAACGCAGGATATTACTATTCCTGACGATAAACCCTATTGGAGAAAGATCCTGGACTCTGCCGATCCGAAGTGGAAAGGCCCACACGCAGCTCCTGCGTCCATCGATGCATTGCAAAGCCTGGAGATTCAGCCTCAATCTATTTTAATTTATACGAACAAATATGCTTAACCCGATTTCTACCTATCGCATTCAGTTCCATAAGGGATTTACATTTAAGGACCTTGATCAGATCATTCCTTATTTAAAAAATATTGGGATCACCACGATCTATGCTTCGCCTGTCCTGGAGGCCGTTCCGGGCAGTATGCATGGTTATGATACGGTAAACCCCGGGCGGATCAATCCTGAAATCGGAACCCTGGAAGAACTAAAGGAAATATCCGGAAAGCTGCGGGAACTGGACATGCAGTGGGTACAGGACATCGTGCCAAACCATATGGCTTTTGATCCCCATAATCCATGGTTGATGGATGTGCTGAAAAATGGCCGGGCATCAGCTTATGCAGGTTTTTTTGACATCAACTGGTCGGGCGACGAAAACCTGCCGCTGATGGTGCCTTTCCTGGGCAGTTCCCTGGAAGAGACCATTGCTGCGGGAGAGCTGAAGCTGGTAAAACGTAATGACGGTATTAAACTGCAGTATTTTGAAACGGAATGGCCGGTAAACGATAAAGTGAAAGATACAGGAATGCCTTTGCAGGAGGCTGTCAGAGCCCAGTATTACAGGCTTTGTTCATGGAAGGAAACGGATGAACAGATCAATTACCGCAGGTTTTTTACCGTAAATAGCCTGATCTGCCTGAATATGCAGTATGAGGAAACTTTTACAGCCTATCATCAGCTGATTAAAACGCTGCTGGACGAGGGTGTTTTCCAGGGGCTGCGGGTAGACCATATTGATGGTTTATACGATCCTGAAGGTTATGTTGAGCGTTTGCGTGCACTTGCGGGAGAAGATATCTATATCGTTGTGGAGAAAATTCTCGGGGAAGGTGAATGGTTTCCCGGAAAGTGGCCTGTTCAGGGCACTACGGGTTATGATTTCCTGGCACAGGTGAATAACCTGTTCACCGCAAAGGATGCAAAAAAGAAATTTACTAAGTTCTATGAATCGCTTACGGGCGAGAATAAAAGCATCCTGAGGCTGATCAGGCAGAAGAAAGCCGGGATCCTGGGTGATCATATGGCCGGGGAGCTGGACAACTTATACCAACTGTTTACCGGGCTTCAGCTGGCAACGGCGGAAGAACTGAATACTTTGAAAGCCGGTACGCTGAAAGATGCAATCGGGCAGCTGCTGATCTGCTGTCCTGTATACCGCTTTTATGATAGTGAGCTGCCGCTGTCATACCTGTATGCGGAGGAGATGGAACATCTCTTTAAGGAGGTCAATGTAGTGAAAACGCTGCAGGATGCCGTTTCCCTGTTGAGAACGGTACTGCTTGAAAGGCCACTGGCAGGAGACGCAGCATACAATTCCGGGGCGGCGCAGTTTTACCTGCGCTGTATGCAATTCAGCGGGCCCCTAATGGCAAAGGGCGTGGAGGATACCTTGATGTACACCTATAACCGTTTTGTGGGGCACAATGAAGTGGGAGATGCACCTTCGGCCTTTGGCATAAATAAGGAAGATTTTCATGAGCTGATGCAGAACAGGGAGCTGGCACTGCCGGCATCAATGAATGGGACATCTACCCACGATACCAAAAGAGGGGAAGATGTACGGGCAAGGCTCAATGTGCTGACAGACTTGCCGGATGAGTGGATCATTAAGGTGAAGGACTGGAGAAAGTTCAATAAAGAATTTGCCTCCGGACTGGACCCGAATGATGAATATTTTATTTACCAGACGATCGCCGGAAGTTACCCGATGCCCGGAATGCCTGAAGATAACTATACGGAGCGCCTGCAGGCCTACCTTGAAAAAGCGCTGCGGGAAGGGAAGATAAATTCTAACTGGACGGAGCCTGATGCCGATTATGAACGGCTGGTAAAAAACTTTGTGCTGGAGATTTTGAGTCAGTCGTCACCCTTCTGGAAAAGTTTTGCACCCTTTCACCGTAAAATATCGGATTTTGGAATACTGAATTCCCTCAGTCAGCTGCTGCTGAAATTTACCTGCCCCGGTGTGCCTGACACCTATCAGGGGACTGAACTATGGGACCTTAGCCTGGTAGATCCGGACAACAGGAGGCCTGTAGATTATGGGCAGCGCAGCCAATGGCTGGAAGATATCCGGAATGGAAACACCTCGCTGAAAAAACTGTGGAAAGAACGTTTTAACGGAAAAATTAAGCTTTACCTGTTACATGTACTACTGCAAAAACTCAAGCCGTATGCCGGGCTGCTGGCCTCGGGTGATTATATATCTCTTGAAGTGAAGGGCGAATTTGCAGACAATTTACTGGCTTTTGCAAGGCAGGAAGAAAATAAGTGGCTGGTAGTGGTGGTACCGCTTTTCCTCGCGCAGCTTCATGAAGAGATGCCTGACCTGGAAAAACTGAACTGGGGAAATACCCATATCAAACTTCCTGTGAGGTCATCCTTTCATTGGAACAACCTGATGAATGACGATACGGGAATATCCAGTGGTCCTGTGCTCTCTGTGACGGAATTGTTTGATGACTTTCCTTTGGGGCTGGTTTCGCTTGAGCAGATTGAAAACCGCCGGGGTGCCGGTGTGCTGCTGCATGTCACATCACTGCCGTCAGCCTTTGGCATAGGGGATATCGGTATTGAGGCATGGAATTTTATCGACTTCCTGGTAAAATCGGAGCAGAAATACTGGCAGTTGCTGCCACTGAATCCCATAGGGACCGATCAGGGTTTTTCTCCTTACAGCTCTGTTTCGGCAATGGCCGGCAATACGATGCTGATCAGTATAGAACAGCTATATATGACGGGTTTCCTGGAAGAAAGGTATGTGAATAAGTTCAGGTCTGCCGTAAAAGATGAAATTGATTTTGAAAAAATAGCTGGACTGAAGGACAGGATGCTGCTGAAAGCATTTTTATTTGGTGTGGATACGGATCAGCCTGGAGATACCAGTTATAGCGAATTCTGTGAGCGGGAGAAGAACTGGCTGGATGATTTTGCGCTTTACTCGGTACTGAAAGAAAACCAGGGCGGAGTAGCATGGGTAGACTGGTACCCGGCTTATCGCGACCGTGATCCGGTAAAGCTGCGCCAGTTTGCAGCCGATTACCGGCAGGAACTGGAATTTGTAAAATGGAAGCAGTTTATATTTTTCGTACAGTGGGCTGATGTTAAAGCATACGCGAAGGATAACGGTATAAAGCTTTACGGGGATCTTCCTTTTTATGTAGGGTATGATTCTGCGGATGTATGGTCGAACCGGGAGCTGTTTGGATTGGATGCAGAGGGCAGGATGACCGGGATTGCGGGTGTACCCCCGGATTACTTTAATGCTGACGGACAGCTGTGGGGAATGCCGGTGTATGACTGGGAAAAGATGAAGGCTGATGGTTACCAGTGGTGGCTGCGCAGGATCCACAAGAATATGGAATTGTACGACCTGCTGCGGCTGGATCATTTCAGGGCATTTTCTGATTACTGGGAGATACCTGCGGGGGAAAGCACTGCCGTTAACGGAATCTGGAAGCCTGGTCCGCGGGCTGATTTCTTCACCGTGCTGGAAAGGGAATTCCCGGATATGCCTTTTGTAGCTGAAGATCTCGGAGAGATCAATGAAGCGGTTTATGAGCTGCGCGACGAATTTAAGCTGCCGGGAATGAAGGTCCTGCAGTTTGCTTTTGGAGAGGATATGGGACTAACAGATCATATACCGCACAATTTTAAGTCGGACGATTTTATTGTCTACACCGGAACGCATGACAACAATACTACCAGAGGCTGGTATGAAATGGAAGCCGGAAAGATCGTTAGGAAAAATCTTGATAAATACACAGGCACTGGCGTGGACAGTAAGAACGTACATACTGTACTTGCCAGGCTTGCATATGCTTCTGTAGCGAAGGTGGTTATTCTGCCCATGCAGGATATCCTGGGGCTTGACGGAAAATCAAGGATGAATAAACCCGCCTCTCCGGATGGGAACTGGAAGTGGCGCATGAAAGAACAGCCGGGGAAAAGCGTGGAAAAAATGCTGAGATCACTGGTAAGGACCTATGGCAGATCATAGTATTTCTATTTTCTTTTATAGACCCTTACCCAATCCACCAGTGTTGTACAGGGAAATTTAGCCTCCGGTACTATCCTTCCGCCATAAGTCTGGTTGTCGTTACCGCCAACGCCGGCGGACAGGATGAGGTAAAATTTATGATCAAATGGTTTCCACTGGGTAAAGTGATGGGAGTATTCGGAAAAGAATACATTTTTTCCGCCGATAACCTTTGTGCCGTCAGCATCTTGTCCGTCCGCAGCATTTCCAAATGCTGCACCGTCATTGAAGTAATTGATATGGTAGACCTGCTGATCGATACTGAATTCCATGCGGTCTGCAAACCAGTCTATTCTGTAAATATGATATGCCCCGCTACCGGCTTTAGGGTCCAGGTCTTTAGCGGGCCACCCTCCGTATTCGGGTTTAACTGCGGGTACCTGGGCTTCGGCATATGAATAATAGCCACCTTTCAATCCATGATTCCAATCCTGATAGGTGTTGTTTTCCCATGACCAAGCATAATGAACGGTGCCGAGGTTGGCATAGGGGATCGTCCCTACGTATTCCATAATATCAACTTCTCCGCCCTGTGGCCACATCAGGTGGTCTTCACCCTGAGGTATCTCGTCCGGCAGCATCCAGAATGCAAATCCCTGTCCTTTGTACTTGACATCCCTTGCCCAGATTCTTGCTTCGATACGTGTACCTGGTCCGATGGATAACTTTCCTTTGCTGTTTATTCTGCCACTGGTAAATTCCCTGTCCATGTAAGACTCCTTAACAGTAGTAATGCTCAATGCGCCATCGGCTTCCGGGGTACCTGCAACAATACTTACGTTTACAGGCCGGTCAGTTGCCCGGTCCAGCTGCCCGGTCCCGAAATCTCCGTTGACCCCTGTTCCTGTTTCATAGGTCCATTTTGTCAGATCAGTTGATGTACCTTTAAATTCATCGTTCCAGAGCAGATCATAACCGGGATAGCTTACTGGATCAGCACCCTTTACTGCGCTGGCTTCAGCGGTGTTGTTTTGTAATGCGGATTTACCTGATTTTTCACATGCTGTGAATAATGCAAGGGGAATAATCAGGGAGAGGATCTTTTTCATAGGTTTTGTTTGCTAATATATGTTATTGAATAACAGTGTATACCGTGTTTTTATTTTATAATAAAGGAATAGAATTAAGCAGATGAAACCTATCACCAAAAATGGGGAGATTGAAACTGAGACCACACATTTTTGAAGACAGATTGTTAATTTGCAGTGATATATAGTTAACTGGAAAAATAAAAACTCAATATGAATAACGATAACAGAAATTTTGTGGTAAAGGAATTGGTCTCTCTGATTGAAGCTGGAAATGCACATGCTTCATTTGAACAATCGGTTGCAGAAGTTTCCATAGATCTGATCACTGTTGTGCCTGAGCATTTGCCTTACAGTATCTGGCAGATGACTGAACACATGCGGATCGCTCAGTGGGACATTGTAGAGTTTTGTCTCGGGTCGGACCACCCGTTGCTGAAATGGCCTGATGATTACTGGCCTGCGGCCGGTGAAGAGATTGGAAAAGACAAATGGGAGATTACGCTGGAGAGTATCCGTAAAGACAGGGAACGGTTTATTGACTTGCTGAAGGATGAGAAAAATGACCTGTACCATCCATTTGCTCATGGCGAGGGGCAGAGCCTTTTCCGCGAAGCAGTGGTGATCGCAGACCATAATTCTTATCATATAGGCCAGTTGGTCTTGTTGAGGCGCCTGCTCGGAGACTGGAAATGGTAAGAAAAACAGTCGGGAGCCGGCTGTATTTTTAACCGGTAAAGTTGATATAAATCGAAATCGCTAAAACGTTTTAAAGTTGTCATGTGACCGGTGGCATATGCTATTCCTGATAAAAATAGGATTCCAAAACGCTGCTGAATGCGGCTGAAATGATTAAGAATGACCTTATTAGAATGTAAAATAGGGAAATGTGTCTTCGTTAAATAGTTAGGGAATTTACTAGCTTTACGCCCTAATTCAAATATAAAATGTGTGGAATTGTAGGTTATATCGGCCATAGGGATGCATGGCCAATTGTCCTTAAGGGCTTAAAGAGATTAGAATACCGCGGATATGACAGCGCCGGTATTTCATTGATCAGTGAAAACAGATTAAGTATCTATAAAAAGGTAGGGAAAGTTCAGGAACTTGAGAACTTTAGTGAAGGCAGGAACCTTTCCGGTACGATTGGTATGGGCCATACGCGCTGGGCCACCCACGGCATTCCATCCGACAGAAATTCACACCCCCATACTTCGAACGATGGCCGCCTGACCATTATTCATAACGGGATCATCGAAAATTACGCAATACTAAAGGAGGAACTGGTTTCAAGGGGCCATGTGTTCAATAGTGATACCGATACTGAGGTGCTGATTCATCTGATCGGGGAGATCTATAAAAAAGAAAATGTGGATCTGCTGGAAGCTGTACGTTTGTCGCTCCACCAGGTAAGCGGTGCATATGCCATCGTGATCATGGACGAAGATCAGCCCGAGCAGCTGATTGCCGCCAGGAAAGGCAGCCCTCTGGTGATAGGTGTAGGTGCCGGTGAATATTTTATTGCTTCGGACGCGACGCCCATCATTGAGTATACTAAAAATGTCATTTACCTGAACGACAACGAAATTGCGCTGGTGAAAAGAGAGGAACTGGTGATCAAGAGACTGGATAACGTGGTGCAAACCCCATATATCCAGGAACTGGAACTGAAACTTGAAATGCTTGAAAAGGGCGGATACGAACATTTTATGCTGAAGGAGATCTTCGAACAGACGCGGTCTATCCGCGACTGTCTGAGAGGCCGTATTTATCCGAATGAAGGCAGGGTGCAGTTGGGCGGAATCAAAGAGTATGCCGATAAGCTGAAGAATATAGACCGTATTATCATCGTGGCCTGTGGTACCTCGTGGCATGCAGGATTGGTAGGTGAGTATCTTATTGAAGAATATGCAAGGATACCCGTGGAGGTGGAATATGCTTCGGAATTCCGCTACAGGAACCCGATCATTACAGAGAAGGATGTAGTGATTGCCATCTCCCAGTCGGGCGAAACTGCTGATACCATGGCAGCTATCCAGATGGCGAAAGAAAGAGGGGCCACCATCTTTGGCGTATGTAATGTAGTGGGGGCTTCTATCCCAAGGCTTACACATGCCGGAGTATATACCCATGCGGGACCGGAAATAGGGGTAGCCTCTACCAAAGCGTTTACTGCTCAGGTAACGGTACTTACGCTGATGGCTTTCTATATGGCACAGCAGAAGGGTACTTTAACTCAGGCCAAACTGGTTGAGCTGCTTACCGAGCTGGATCACATCCCTGAAAAGATTGAAAAGGCACTGGAGTCCAATGCGCTGATCCTGGATATCGCCCATAAATTCAAGGATTCCCGGAATTGTCTTTTCCTGGGCAGGGGAAGCGGTTTCCCGGTAGCCCTGGAAGGCGCTTTAAAGTTAAAGGAGATCTCTTATATCCACGCGGAAGGATATCCTGCGGCAGAAATGAAACATGGCCCGATTGCACTCATTGATGAGGAAATGCCTGTTGTAGTCATCGCAACCAGGAATTCATCCTATGAAAAGGTGATCAGTAACATCCAGGAAGTAAAAGCGAGGAAAGGTGTTGTGCTGGCTATAGTGACGGAAGGTGATACGGAAGTACGCGGTATGGTGGATTATTGTATAGAAATCCCTGACGCAAGTGAGGCATTTTTACCGCTGCTGGCTACGATTCCGCTGCAGTTACTGGCTTATCATATTGCTTTGTTAAGAGGCTGTAATGTTGATCAGCCGAGAAATCTGGCGAAGTCTGTCACAGTAGAGTAAGGGGGGGACTACCTGGGGGTAAAATAAAGCTGTACTATTTCAATGCTGTATAGCGCTGAAGGGCGCTAGAAGGTATTGAAATAGTACAGCTTTATTTTTGAAACAGGATAATCCAGAGGAGAAACCAGGGGATATTACAAGACCCTCCAGTCCCAGGCAACGATATTCCAGGTATCTGACTCGACAGGAAGGACGTATATAGTTTGTGCACCCAGTCTTTCATGTACTTTTTGTGATAATGGGTTGTGGACAGAGATGGCAGACAGGCCGAGTTCGAAGCGGGATGCGAAATGTTCTTTCTGAAAATCGAACAGCAGTTTGATGACGCCCTTGCCGCGATAGTCGCGGTGAACGCAATCCTGCCCCAGCATATATATCTTATAGTCAAAAACCGACTTGCCTTGATAAGTTATGGACCGGAGCAAATCTAAAAGGTCTTTCAGGGGCTTGTAAACTTCCTCTGACTCCTGAAGAAGGATAACCACATAGGCCACAACTTTGTCTCCGTCTTTTACAATGATAGAAGGTGATATCTGATGAAGAACCCTCAGGTCTTCAATGGGATAATTCCAGGTGACATATCCCTCTTTTTCTTTGAGTTCATCAGGGACCATGGAAGGAGAGTTTTCCAATGAAAGTGCTGCAATTTGAACTAATTCCTCGTCTTCGCTTACAAATTTGGTGATTAACATAATTGAAATGTAATAAATAAAACACAAAATAAACTTATGCGCAATAAGTGTATGTGACATTGTTGCGCATAAGTTGATTTATTAACGTTTTATTGAAACGAAAATTATGTTGGAAAGTAAAATTACTAAGATGCGATAGTTTCGGTGGTACGGCTGATAGCGATCTTTCTTACGGTATCTATGATAGAATTCTTATCGTAACCACAGATGGCCCATAGTTCTGCCTGTTCGCCATGTTCTACAACTTCGTCGGGCATACCCAGACGGATCACCTGCGACTGGTAATTGTGATCGGCCATAAATTCAAGTACTGCAGAACCCATTCCGCCTTGCAGGCAGCCGTCTTCTACGGTAACTATCTTTTTATAACGTTTAAAGACATCATGCAGCAATGTTTCATCCAACGGTTTGACAAAGCGGATATCGTAATGTGCAGGATGGATACCTTCACTGTTCAGCTCCTTACAGGCTTCCACTGCGAAATTTCCTACATGGCCGATGGTCAGTATCGCAACATCTTCACCATCACATATTTTCCTGCCCTTACCGATCTCAATCGCTTTGAAAGGACGCTTCCAGTCTACCATCACACCGGCACCTCTTGGGTAACGGATAGAAAAAGGACCTGCATCCTTCAACTGTGCGGTATACATCAGATTCCGGAGCTCTTCCTCGTTCATCGGAGCGGCAACGGTCATATTGGGAATGCAGCGCATATAGGCAAGATCGTACGCACCATGGTGTGTAGCGCCGTCGGCTCCTGCAACACCTGCACGGTCCAGACAGAAAACGACATTCAGATTTTGTATCGCTACATCGTGGATCACCTGGTCATAGGCGCGCTGCATAAAGCTTGAATAAATATTACAGAAAGGAACGAGTCCCTGGGTAGCCAGTCCGGCGCTGAATGTAACGGCATGCTGCTCCGCAATACCCACGTCAAAGGCACGGTCAGGCATGGCCTTCATCATGATATTCATAGAAGAACCGGAAGGCATTGCAGGGGTAATACCTACAATGTTTTTATTGGCCCCGGCAAGCTCTACCAAAGTATGGCCAAACACATCCTGGTATTTTGGTGGCTGCGGTTTGTCGGTAACCGATTTTTTGATCTCACCCGTCATTTTATCAAACAGACCCGGTGAATGCCATTTGGTCTGGTCTTTCTCGGCCAGTGCAAAGCCTTTTCCCTTTACGGTGATGCAGTGCAGCAGCTTGGGGCCGGGAATATCCTTAAGATCTTTCAGAATGGCAGCAAGTTTTTTTACATCATGGCCGTCAACAGGGCCAAAATATCTGAAGTTCAGGGCTTCAAACAAATTGCTTTGTTTGAGTAATGTGCCTTTGATACTCTTTTCGATCTTTTTGACAAAGGTATGGGCATTTGGGCCCAGCTCTGAAAGCTTGATCAGTACGCTTGATATATCATCGCGGAAACGGTTGTATGATTTAGAGATCGTAATGCTCGTCAGGTATTCTTTTAATGCGCCTACATTCGGGTCGATAGACATACAGTTGTCATTGAGGATGACCAGCAGGTTTGAATTTTCAATTCCCGCATGGTTAAGCCCTTCAAATGCCAGGCCAGCTGTCATTGATCCGTCCCCGATCACAGCAACATGCTGACGGTCGTTCTCTCCCTTGTAATGAGAGGCTACGGCCATCCCCAGGGCTGCAGAGATGGATGTGGAAGAGTGGCCTACGCCAAAGGTATCATATTCACTTTCGCTGATCTTCGGGAAACCACTGATACCATTCAGTACACGATTGGTATGGAAAACAGATTTTCTGCCGGTCAGGATCTTATGCCCGTAAGCCTGATGACCTACATCCCAAACCAGCTTATCATAGGGGGTATTGAGTACATAATGTAAGGCAACGGTAAGTTCCACTACGCCAAGACTGGAAGCAAAGTGACCGCCATTTACGCTAACTACATCAATGATATACTGACGCAATTCCTGACTGATCTGCTCCAGATCATCTTCTTTATACTGCTTTAGATCAGCAGGGTAATTTATGTTCGGTAGTAATGGAGGGGTAAAATTTTCCATGCAGTTATTAGTAGACAACAATATACAAAGTACGTGATTTTAGTTAATAAAACAGCAAAATATTAGTCATTCCATTCAGTTATGACAAAGGTGTTTGCATGATGACACAATTATGCAGCCGAATTTGTCAGGAAATCATTATTTTTACAAAAATTATATTTTAATAAATGGAAAGAGATACTTTAATCTTTGATTTGATTGACAAGGAATTAGACCGTCAGGAACATGGACTTGAGCTGATTGCTTCAGAGAACTTTGTAAGCAGGCAGGTTATGGAAGCTGCTGGTTCAGTGTTAACAAACAAATATGCAGAAGGCTTACCAGGCAAACGTTATTATGGCGGCTGTGAGGTAGTGGATACTATTGAGAACATTGCTATTGAGCGTGCAAAGAAACTGTTTGGTGCAGCATGGGTAAATGTTCAGCCCCATTCAGGTGCGCAGGCAAATGCTGCTGTAATGCTTGGCGTACTGCAGGCGGGAGATAAGATCCTGGGATTTGATCTTGCACATGGTGGTCACCTGACACATGGTTCCCCGGTTAACTTTTCAGGTAAATTGTATCAGCCGCTTTTTTATGGCGTAAAGAAAGAAGACGGACTGATCGATTATGCTAAACTGGAAGAAGTAGCTCTGGCAGAACGCCCGAAACTGATTATCTGCGGTGCATCGGCCTATTCAAGAGAGTGGGATTATGCATTTATCCGCAGCGTGGCCGACAAGATTGGCGCACTGGTACTGGCAGATATCTCACATCCGGCCGGATTTATTGCCAAAGGTTTACTGGCAGATCCGCTTCCGCATTGCCATATCGTTACAACTACAACTCACAAAACCCTTCGCGGACCCCGTGGAGGAATGATCATGATGGGCAGGGACTTCGAAAACCCATTCGGTTTGAAGACACCTAAAGGTGAAACCAGGATGATGTCTTCCGTGCTGGATATGGCAGTTTTTCCGGGAACACAGGGTGGACCTTTAGAACATATCATCGCCGCAAAAGCTATTGCATTTGGTGAAGCGCTGAGCGACGAATACCTGGTATATATCAAACAGGTACAGGCCAATGCACAAGCGATGGCAAAAGCGTTTGTAGCAAAAGGTTACGGTATCATTTCCGGTGGAACTGACAATCACTTAATGCTGATCGATCTCCGCAATAAAAATATCACCGGAAAAGCGGCAGAGAATGCGCTGGAAAAAGCCGATATTACCGTGAACAAAAATATGGTGCCTTTTGATGATAAATCACCATTTGTGACTTCAGGAATCCGCGTGGGAACTGCTGCAGTGACCAGCAGAGGATTAAAAGAAAAAGAAATGGAACAAATAGTTGATCTGATAGACCAGGTGCTGACAAACGCCGACGATGAGGCTCATCTTGCTGAAATAAAGAAACAGGTAACTTCCCTCGTTGCCGGTTTCCCGTTATATAAATAAAAACTAAGGGTCAAACCAAATATGCCAGATCATTCAAGACTACCTTCATCAACGGAGAAGGAGAGATTATGTGCCTTACACGCTTATCATATCCTGGATACTCCTGAAGAAGGTAGTTTTGATAACCTGGTAAAACTGGCCACACAAATATTCCGCACGCCTCTCGCCTGTATTTCCCTGATCGATGAGAAAAGGGAATGGCTCAAATCTGCTATCGGTATTGATGAAAAGGAAACACCAAGGGGAATGTCTTTTTGTGAATATACGATTTCCGGAAAGACCGTTTTTGAAGTGTCTGATGCGCTGAATGATGACAGGTTCATGAACTTTCCGGCAGTAAGCGCCAAACTCCATCTGCGTTATTATGCAGGTGCCCCCCTGATTGATGAAGATGGTTTTGCACTGGGCTGTCTCTGTATTATGGATGTTGTGCCGCGTAAGCTGGATGAGGGGCAGAAAGAGATACTGATGAACCTGGCGAAGGACGTGATGCTGCACCTGGCGCTCAGAAAAAAGGATCAGCAGAACCAGG
This sequence comes from Pedobacter hartonius, assembly GCF_900107535.1. GTDB lineage: Bacteria > Bacteroidota > Bacteroidia > Sphingobacteriales > Sphingobacteriaceae > Pedobacter > Pedobacter hartonius. The sequence goes on from NZ_FNRA01000006.1 coordinate 16,469, forward strand.
AGAATATCCTGCGTTTCCAGGAACGGCTTACAGAAAGTAAAAAGGCTGAAGGCGACCTGGTGAAGCTTTCGTTTGTTGCCAGCAAGGTAAACAATGCGGTGGTGATCAATGATGCGAACAACCAGGTAACCTGGGTAAATGCTGCTTTTGAAAAAATCACAGGTTTTACCCTGGATGATGTAAAGGGCAAACGCCTGGGCGACCTGATCATTGGACCCAAAACCGATATGGAACTGGTTGAAGAGGTACGCCGCCTCACAAGAAAACGCCAGTCATTCACGATTGATATGCTGGCCTACCGGAAGGACCGTCGTGAGATCTGGCTTTCTGTTTACAATACCGTGGTGCTGGATGAGAAAGGGAATGTAGATGCTGAAGTGGAGATCATCATCGATATTACAGATAAGAAAAAAGCTGAAAAAGAGCTGCAGGTGCTTTCCCTGGTTGCCAGCAAAACCAATACGGGGGTAAGCATCCAGGATAAGGATGGTATTACCACCTGGGTCAACAAATCACTTGAAAGGATGACCGGGTATACGCTGAAGGAACTGAGAGGGCACCAGATGGGAAATATCCTGTCGCCAAATTTCTACGACCAGGAGCTGATACGGACCTCACGGAATAAAAGCAGGAACAACCAGTCCTACAGCATAGAGGTACTGGGGGAGAAGAAAGACGGGACACCGATCTGGTTCTCCATCTCCAATACACCGATCTTAAACAGCAGGGGACAGGTAGAAAGACAGATTGACCTGATCTCGGATATTACCCGGCGCAAGCAGGTGGAAAAGGAAATGATTGAGGCGAAGGAACAGGCACTGAAGCTGAGCAAGGCAAAAGAAATGTTCCTCTCGGTGATGAGCCATGAAATCCGTACCCCTCTGAATGCCGTGATCGGCATGACCCACCTGCTGCTTGATAATGATCCCAAGCTTTCCCAGATCGATGACCTGAATATCCTGAAGTTCTCCGGGGAGAACGTGCTGCATATCATTAATGACATCCTGGATTTCACAAAAATAGAAACGGGAAAGATGGAGCTGGAGATTTTTCCTTTCAGCCCGAAAACACTGGCAAATGATATTATCAATTCCTTGCAGGTCAATGTGAAGAAGAATGGAAACCAGCTTGCCCTGTTGTTTGATCCCGAAATACCGGATCAGGTGCTGGGCGATAAAAACAGACTGTACCAGGTACTGATGAACCTGCTGGGGAATGCCATTAAGTTTACGGAAAACGGCATTGTGCAGCTTAAAATAAAGTTGACAGGACAAAATGAAGAGGAGTCTGTGGTAAGGTTTGAGATTGCAGACAACGGGATAGGGATTCCAAAAGATAAGCAGCAGTATATTTTTGAGACCTTCACACAGGCGAGAACTGATATCTCCAGGAAATATGGCGGTACAGGGCTTGGCCTGGCGATCACAAAAAAGCTGCTGGATATGTTTAATGCCGGGATCACTGTGGACAGCATTGAAGGGAAGGGAACTACTTTTGCTTTTGAAATTGCTTTCAGTAAAACTGCCGAACCAACAGTGGCCATGGGAATGGATACTGAAATGAAACTGTTTACGGGTAAAAAGATCCTGATTGTAGATGACAATGAAATCAATATTTTAATTGCCAAACGGATCCTGAGCAAATGGGGTCTGGAGGTTGATGCTGCAATAAACGGTTATGAGGCGATAGACAAGATTATGAGCACCCGCTATGACCTGGTGTTCATGGATATCAAGATGCCGGGAATTGATGGCTTTGAAACCACAGGTATCATCCGTGATATCAGCGATACCTATTATAAAGAAATACCCATTATCGCCTTAACAGCTTCTACGCTGAAAAATGACCATTTCAAATTTGTTGAATGCGGGATGAACGGTCATGTGTTAAAGCCCTTTAATCCACAGGAGATCAAACAATTGCTTTCAGGGTTTTTATCCGTTGAAAGGATGGAAAAATAGCGCTGGCCGGAAAGATAAAGGGCCGATACTTCTATGAAGAAAATATCGACCCTTACCATCTAAATTAACGCTCTCGAATATATAAACGGAGATATTTTGTAAATGTTATCTGCTTTATAAAAAAATTAAAAAGTTTTTCACCGGCCTTTTTCTGCTCATTAATAATTATTCTGCAAATGCCACTGCGGCGATATTTAGTGTGCTGACGCCGCAATTCAGCAGCACCTGTCCGCAGGATTCAAGTGTGGCGCCGGTAGTGATCACATCATCTACAAGTATTACATTTTTGGCTGCCAGTTCCTCAGGCATGGGCGCATAAAAAACTGCTTTCATATTTTCAAAACGGCTGTACCTGTTTTTTTTGGTTTGCGTACCGGTATTCCTCCGGCGAACGAGCAGGCTGGTGTTTACCGGAACCTGAAGTACCCGCGACATGCCTTCTGCAATGAGCCTGCTTTGGTTGTATCCGCGCTTTCTTTCCTTTTTGATATGCAGGGGAACGGGGATGATGAGGTCCGCACGGTGATAAAAAGGGGAGGCAGCAAGTCTTTCCGCCAGCATGGCGCCCATCCTTAAACCTAGATCGGTCCGGGACCTGTACTTCAGCTGATGGATCAGTTCCTGCACCCGGGATCCTTTTCTGAAATACAACATTGCCATTGCCGTATGACAATGGATCCTGCCCCAGAATAGTTTGGCTACGGCATTTTCCTGATGGAGATGGAAGTCTGTAAAGGGCAGGTCATACAGGCAGCGGGTACAGATCTGCTGTTCGCCATGAACCAGCTGTACCCCGCAGGCATTGCAGGGATCGGGAAATAACAGGCAGAAGAAATCGTATAGATATTGTTTAAACCGGCGCATGTGGCCAATGTAATTCCAAACTGCAATACGGAGGTTAACGAATTTTAATCCTGCTCCTTTACGGCTAACTGTCCGCAGGCGGCATCAATATCTTTTCCGCGGCTGCGCCGGATATTGGTGTTCACGCCCTGGCTCTTCAGATAATTTGCAAAAGCATCGATCTTATCTCCTTCTGCGTTGATGAAATCGGCAAACTGGATGGGATTGTATTCAATCAGGTTCACTTTGCAGGGAACATGTTTACAGAACCTGGCCAGGTCCATTGCATCCTGTATCTCGTCATTGAAACCATTGAATACGATATATTCATAGGTCACCGGGTTTTTGGTCTTGGCGAAATAATATCTTAAAGCTTCGGCTAATGCTTTCAGGGAGTTGTGCGCTGTAATGGGCATAATCTCATTCCTTTTTTTGTCATCAGCAGCATGGAGGGAAAGTGCAAGATTAAATTTGGCACCATCATCTCCCAGTTTTTTGATCATTTTGGCAATGCCGGCCGTGGAAACGGTGATCCGTTTATAAGACATATTCAATCCGTCAGGCGCAGTGATGCGCTCTATTGACTTTAATACATTGGCATAGTTTAACAGGGGTTCGCCCATACCCATGTACACAATATTGGTCAGCGGTGCATTGTAGTTCTGTTTGGCCTGCTGATCGATCAGTACCACCTGGTCATAGATCTCATCGGCATTGAGGTTACGCTTTCTGTCCATGTAACCTGTTGCACAGAATTTACAGGTCAGACTGCAGCCTACCTGCGAACTCACACAGGCGGTCATCCGTTCTTCCATGGGAATCAGCACACCTTCCACAATATTCCCGTCATATAAACGGAAAGCGCTCTTGATGGTATGGTCATTACTGAACTGGGAGTTGCTCACCGATACGACATTGATGGCATAGGATTCATCCAGTTTCCTTCTCAGATCTTTGGATAAATTGCTCATTTCTTCGAACGAACGCGCAGATTTCTCCCAGAGCCATTGGTAAACCTGTTTGGCACGGTACGCGGGTTCATTCATTTCAATGAAGTGCTGCTGAAGCTGGACAAGATTCAGCGAGCGTATATCGGTTTTAGTTATTGTAGCAAGCATTTCATGCAAAGTTACCTAAAAATAATAAGCCACCCAATATTTATAATGACTTGACTAACAGATGGCATTATCTTTTTGGGCTCCTTGTTTTTCCTGCCGGTGCACCGGACTTGCCATTGGATGGTCTTACAGACCTTCTGCTTGGGCCGTTACTTTTATTCCAGTCGGACGATGGCCCTGCTGGTTTATACGATGACGAACCTCCGGCTTTTGACGCAGAGGCTTTTGAAGGCCTTTCAGCACCTTCTGCTTTTCCTGCCCTGGCTGAGGCAGATCTTGCTGAGGGGGCCTTGCCTTTGGCCGCTCCGGCAGGTCTTGCCCTTGAAGATGTCTTTTTTGGTGTTACATTCACCATATCTGCATCTTCTTTAACGGTGGCTGCTTTTTTGACTACCCTTTTAGGTGTTTTATCGGCAGCTGAGCTTGACTTGGCTACTAAGTTATAGATATCGGTTTCTTCTTCAGGAGTAAGTTCTCTCCATTCCCCTACAGGAAGGCCCTTCAGGCTGATATTCATGATGCGCACCCGCTCCAGTTTGGTCACCTCAAATCCGAAGTGCTCGCACATACGGCGGATCTGGCGGTTCAGTCCCTGGATCAGCGTAATCCTGAAAACGAAAGGGCTCTCCTGGGTTACCTTACATTTTTTTGTCATTACTCCCAGCACCGGTACGCCCTTGGCCATGTTGGTAATGAACTGGTCTGTCAGCGGTTTGTTCACCGTTACCAGGTATTCTTTTTCGTGGTTGTTTCCTGCACGGAGGATCTTGTTGACCAGGTCACCGTTGTTGGTCATGAAAATCAGTCCCTGCGAATCCTTATCCAGTCTTCCGATGGGAAAAACGCGCTCACTGTGGTTCACATAGTCAACAATATTACTTTTTACGCCGGCTTCAGTGGTGCTGGTTACCCCAACTGGTTTGTTAAATGCGAGCAAGATAGAATTCTCTGCCTGTTTTGGTTCAATGGCTTGTCCGTTCACAGAAACCAGGTCTCCGAAGTATACCTGATCGCCAACTTTAGCTTTTCTGCCGTTAATCAATACATTCCCCTGCTCTATATATCTGTCGGCCGCTCTTCTCGAGCACATGCCGCTTTCACTTATGTATTTATTTAATCGGGTGGTAGAATCAGCCATAAACGTAATTAATTTCTTTTTACAAAGTAATCAATTAATACCCATATATGCTATCAAAATAATTTACTAAATTTATAAAATAATAACTAACACAGACTATTATGCCTACTGCAGCTCCTTTGGACCATACAGACGCCAGCCTGGAAAGTCTGTTTAAATATGGCGACAAGAACGAATACCACAAACTGTATAACAAGTACGCTCCTGCGGTATTGGGCGTGTTGAGCAGGACGCTGGGAGACAAAAAGCTGGCAGAGGACTGCATGCGGGACGTGTTTCGTAAAATTTGGGAAGAGCGTGCAAACTATAATGCTGAAAAAGAACGTTTATTTACATGGGTGATAAAAATAGCCATGAGCTGTGTGGCTGGATTACCTGCACACAAGAGAAATCAGTTTGCCGATGATGTGCATGAGGAGATCGACCTGGTGTATGCCATGGACATTAAAAGCTATTTGAAGGAAAAACAACAGGCCGAAGGAGTTAACTTTGCCATAGGGGTAGATGTAACAATTAAGGAAGCGATCCGTCTGATTTACTTTGAATCACATAGTTTTGCCGGAGCGGCGGCAACATTGGGCATACCTGTTAATATGCTGAGGGAAAAAATGATTAAAACAATTAAACAAATAAAGGGATCATTACTGACATGAAGGACCTGCAGGAATTTATAACATCCGGAATTCTGGAACAATATGTTTTAGGTGATACCAGTGATGAGGAAGATGCAGAGGTGCTGATGATGGCCGGCAAATTTCCCGAAGAAATTGCCGGGGAGATACTGGGCATCAGTACTGCCCTGGAGTATTATGCCCTTGAAAATGCAATCGAACCAGATCCTGTCATCGGACCATTCTTACTGGCTAAAATTGATTATATGGACCGGCTGATGGCAGGAGAGCTATTTTCAGTAGTTCCGCCCCTTTCCGAATTTTCTCTGATAGAAGACTATGCGGAATGGATCAACCGTGAGGATATGGTGGCGCCTGAAGATTTTGAAGGAATCTTCGCGAAGATCCTCAGCCATACCGATGCCCTGACAGCTGCGCTGGTATGGCTCAGGGAGATGGCACCTCAGGAGGTGCACGATGACCAGTACGAGAGATTTCTGATCCTGGAGGGCAGTTGTGATATAGCCATTGAAGATCATGGAACGCATTCGCTGAAAAGAGGCGATTATCTGCAGATCCCCCTGCATAAAAACCACCATGTGACCGTTACTTCTATATTTCCCTGTAAAATTCTGCTGCAAAGGGTCGCCGCATAATTTTACGCCCGTTTTTCAGAATTGGGAAGAATAAACTTAATTTGTAAACATGGTTTCTTACATTTCTGCATCACGGATCTATCCTGTTAGCACTGCACCCATTAAAAACGGGGTAGTTGCAATCCATCCTGACGGAACGATCGCCGATGTACTTCCTGCAGAGGAGGCTGCGGCAAAAAACATACAAAATATAAAATATTACGAAGGGATCCTTGTCCCTGGGCTGGTCAACACACACTGCCATCTTGAACTTTCGCACCTGGAAGGCAAAATAGCCATGCATACCGGCCTGCCGGGTTTTGTACAGCAGGTAATACAGCAAAGACAGGCTGCTGCTGCCGAAATGGACGCAGCGATGGAAAAGGCGGATGCTGCGATGTTTGACAATGGCATTGTGGCGGTGGGTGATATTTCCAATCAGATCGCCTCCAGGGAAGTTAAACTGCAGAGTAAACTCTACTATCAGACCTTTGTGGAGGCCATGGGTTTTAGTCCCGGCCGCGCAGCAGAGATCATCACACAGGCAAAAGCTACCCGGGCAGCTTTTCACCCGCTAAAGGCAACCATTGTACCGCATGCCCCTTACTCTGTATCGGCTGCGCTCTTTGCGGAGATCAATGCCGTATCCGGAATAGAAGGGGAATCTGTTTCCATCCATAACCAGGAAACTGCCGATGAGAATGCCTTTTTTGAAAGCAAGACCGGGCACTTTCTGAAACTGTACGAATTCCTGGGACTGGATATCTCATTTTTTGAGACACATGGAAAGTCATCCCTTCAAACCTATCTGCCGCTTTTATCTGCGGCCCCCAGAACATTACTGGTGCACAATACTTTTACCAGCAGGGAAGACCTTGAGTTTGCTGCCGGGGCACACGACCTTTTATTCTGGTGTTTATGCCCCAATGCAAACCTGTATATCGAAAACCGGCTGCCTGATATCGGGTTGCTTAGAGCAGCAGGAGTAACCCTTACGCTGGGGACTGACAGCCTGGCCAGCAACCAGCAGCTGAGCATCCTTGCAGAAATGCTGACCCTGCAGGAGAAGGCCGGGGTACCTTTTGAGGAACTGCTGCGCTGGGCAACGCTCAACGGGGCAGCCTTCCTTGGAATAGATAACCTGTACGGAAGTTTTGAAAAAGGAAAGAAACCGGGAGTTAATCTGATCACGCAGGCAGAGGGTGGCCGGCTGACTGCCCAAACCACTATTCAGCGTTTGGCCTAAAATTTCTACCATGTCAAACCGTATCATCAATTTGTTTCAGATTCAATACCCCATCATCCAGGCCGGAATGGTTTGGTGCAGTGGCTGGAGACTGGCCGCTGCAGTATCATCTGCCGGCGGACTCGGCATCATAGGGGCGGGCTCCATGTGTCCTGATGTTTTGAGGGACCATATACGAAAAGCAAAGCAGGCTACAGACAGGCCCTTTGCCGTCAATGTACCCCTGCTGTACGCGGATACTGAAAGGGTAATGCAGATCCTCGTGGAGGAGAGTGTGAAGATCACATTCACCTCAGCCGGGAATCCCGCACTCTGGACCGGCTTTTTAAAAGACCACGGCATCGCTGTGGTACATGTAGTGTCCAATACAAAATTTGCAAAAAAGGCGGAAGCCTGCGGTGCAGATGCCGTTGTGGCGGAAGGATTTGAAGCCGGGGGGCACAATGGAAGGGAAGAAACAACTACCCTGTGCCTGGTGCCGATGGTAGCTGATGCTGTGCAGATCCCCGTTATTGCTGCGGGTGGCATATCGTCAGGACGCAGTATGCTTGCTGCAATGGCATTGGGAGCGGAGGCTGTACAGATCGGTTCTGCATTTGCGGTGGCCGAAGAATCTTCAGCTCATCCGGCGTTTAAGGAAAGGATTATCCATGCTGCGGAAGGAGATACCCGGCTGCGGCTGCAGAAGCTGGTTCCGGTAAGGCTGCTGAAAAATTCTTTTGAAGCTGCAGTAGCTGCGGCGGAAGCAGAAGGAGCCGACGAGGCAACTTTAAGCGCATTATTGGGGCGTGCAAGAGCAAAATTAGGTATGTTTGAGGGCAATATGGAGGAAGGTGAACTGGAAATCGGGCAGGTTTCGGCAATGCTGACCGCAATCCGGCCTGCGGCTGCCATACTGGAAGAGATCTGGCAGGGGTTTTTATCGGAGAAGGAAAAGCTGGATAAAAGCAGCTACTAAATATAATATATGAAGCATATCATTATCAGAATAACAGGAAAAGTACAGGGCGTATCATTCAGGTATACGACCAAGGTTGTGGCCGATCAGATGGGGGTAAGGGGAATGATCAGGAACGAGAAGGACGGAAGTTTATATATAGAGGCTGAAGCTGATGACACCTTACTGGAAGTATTCCTGGAATGGTGCCACGAGGGGCCCGACCGCGCGCAGATAGAAAACGTTGAGGTTACGCCCGGCGAACTGAAAAACTATCGTAATTTTGAAATTATTAAGAAATAGGGTCGCTTTATTACCCGTTTAACCAGCTCAAGTGTCAGTTTTAAAAAAGTTTCTAGGTCAGACAGCAGTATATGGTCTCAGCACCGTATTTTCCAGGCTGTTTAATTTTATTTTAACCCCATTATTTACGAAGGTTTACGTACCCAGTGTTTATGGGATATTCACCACGCTGTACAGTTATGCCTCGCTGATCAACGCTGTACTGGCCTTTGGAATGGAAAGCACCTACTTCAGGTACCTGAACAAACATGAGGACCAGAAACAGGAAGTCTATAACAACTCTTTTCTCTGCATCGCCTTTATTTCGGTACTGTTCCTGCTCACCGGTTCTGTATTTGCCAACGGAATAGCCTCATGGATAAATAACGGGCAGCAAACGCAGGTGCTGGACTATCAGCTATACATCCGCTTTTTTGTATGGCTGCTCTTCCTGGACGCAATCTGTGTGATTCCTTTTGCCAAACTGAGGGCTGATGGGAAAGCTTTTAAATACAGCCTGATCAAGTTTCTGAATATCGGGTGTTTCGTAGGCTTTAACTTATTCTTTATCTACGTTGTTCCGCTGATCATCAGCCGTCACCTGCCAACGGCCGGATGGTTTGAATCCTGGTACCGCCACGGATGGGTGGGTTATGTGTTTATTTCCAACCTGATTGCCAGTCTGCTTACCTTTTTACTGCTGCTGCCTGAGTTTTTGCAGATCAGGTTCCGTTTTGATAAAGCGCTTTTTTATAAAATGCTTTCCTACAGCTGGCCTATACTGGTTGCCAATTTGTCCTTTATCGTCAATGAAAACCTGGATAAGATCGTATTGAGCAGGTTGCTGCCGGATTCGGTTGCGGACGGGCAGGTAGGAATCTATGGTGCGGTCTGTAAGATCGCTATCTTTTTGAGCATTTTTATTACGGCTTTTCGCCTTGGGGCCGAGCCTTTCTTTTTCAGCCATGCAAAACACGCGAATGCGCGCAATACCTACGCCATCATTCTTCATTATTTTGTGATCGCCCTTTCCTTATTGTTCCTCGCCCTGGTGGCAAATATCGAGATACTGAAACATTTCATCGCCCAAAATTACTGGGTGGGCCTGCCCGCAGTGCCTTACCTGTTATTCGGCTACGTCTGCCTGGGGATCTATATGAACCTTTCGATCTGGTACAGGCTGTCAGACCAGACAAAATACGGCCTTTATATCTCAATGGTAGGCGCTGTTATTACGATAGCCTTCAATTTTGTGCTCATCCCGAAGTACAGTTACATGGGTTCTGCATGGGTATCAATGCTTGCCTACTTTGTCATGATGGCAATCTCATATGTACTCGGACAAAAATATTATCCCATACCTTATAAGCTCAACAGGATTCTGGCCTATTTACTGATCTCTGTGGTCATGGTGGTGCTGTCATTCTGGGTATTTCACAGGAACATCTATATTGGCAACGGCCTGCTGCTGCTGTTCTTTGCAGGAGTATGTTATGTAGAAAAGGATGAAGTAAAAGCGCTTCTGGCGAGAGGTAAATAACTCGCATACTGCGGTAAGTAAATATTAAAATAACCATATATTAGAATGAAGATCAATATTATCAACAAATCAGGACTGGCATTGCCTCAATATGAAACGGCTCACGCTGCGGGTATGGACATGAGAGCTTTTACACCGGAAGAAATTGTGATTAAACCTTTACAGCGTATTCTTGTCCCTACAGGATTGCATATTGAATTGCCGGTTGGATACGAGGCACAGATCCGTCCGCGTAGCGGGCTGGCCTATAAACATGGAATTAGTATTGTCAATTCTCCCGGAACGATAGATGCCGATTACCGCGGCGAGATCAAGGTATTACTGGTGAACCTGTCGGATACGGATTTCGTAGTGAACAATGGCGACAGGATTGCACAGATGGTGATTGCAAAACACGAAACAGTAAGCTGGGAAAGTGTTGAAGAACTGAGTGATACCGCACGTGGCGAAGGAGGTTACGGACATACAGGTAAATAAAAAAGAAATGAACAGAATTGTTGTTTTATGCTGTATATTACTGACAGGGACGCATGCTGCAGGCCAGCGCTCAGCAATCTCTGTGCGGGACAGTGCAGTCATTAAACAACTTTTCTTTGAAGGGCTGCAGGATAAGCTGAATGAGAATTACGCAAAAAGTAATGAAAGTTTCAGCAGGATTACGGCCATTGATGCAGGAAACGCTGCCGCCTGGTATGAAATAGCGCTGCTGAACTTCAGGCAGAATAAAATGACCGAAGCAGAGATGGCTATCAAAACTGCAGTGAACCTCGAACAGGACAATCTCTGGTACTGGAAACTGCTGGCCGAACTCTACAAGACTACCGGTAACATGAATCAGCTCATCCCGGTATTTGATCAGCTGATCCGCCTTTCGCCGGAGCAGAGGAACTTCTATTTTGACAAAGCCAATGCGCTGTCGATAGCCGGTAAAAAAGCGGAGGCACTGGCGGCGTTTGACCTGCTGGAGAAGAAATTCGGTCCTTCGGCATCGCTCGACAGGGCAAAAAGAAGGGTGACGGCAGACCAGCAGCCGGCCGACTCGATGTCGCTCGCCACGCTGTACGTAAGCCAGAAAAACTTTCCTGCTGCTGCCCGCATCCTCAAAAATATTGAATCCGCACATACCGCAGACCCGCTGTACTTTGCCCTTTCGGGTGATATCCTGTATGAGAACGGAAACCTGCCCGGAGCACTCCGTAGTTATAAGAAGGCTTTAAAGATCTCTGATCAGCTCTATGGTGTCTGGGAGAAAGTACTCAACATACAGATCCTGCTGGGCCAGTACCGGCAAATGATTGAAATGGGAGAGGCGGCCCTTTCGGTATACCCCAACCAGGCGATCCTGTATTATTATATGGCTTTCACCCTGCACCGGGAAAACCAGAATGATGCCGCCCTGGGTAATATCAGGACTGCACTTTCGCTGGATGGCGACAACAGGGAACTGCAGGCACTGATTTTTGCATTACAGGCGGAGATCCTGATTGATGAGCGTAAGCCTGATGCTGCAGATGCGGCTTTTGAGAAAGCGATCACGCTTGACCCGCGGAATTACCTGATCATAAACAATTATGCCTATTATCTGGCACTCAGGAACGAAAACCTGAACAAGGCCGTTTCCCTGATTGATATTGCGGCAAAGGCATTGCCAAATGACGCCTCGATTGCTGATACCTATGCGCTGGTCCTGTTCAAAGGCGGGAAATATGCTATTGCCAGAACCTGGATAGAAAAGGCGCTGGGAAACAAGGAAGCAGAAAATAATGTTTACCTGGAGCATTACGGGGATATCCTGTTCCTTCTTGGAGAACAGGACAATGCACTGGTGCAGTGGAAGAAATCGAGAGAGGCAGGCAATGAGTCGGCACTTTTAAAACGAAAAATAGATGAGAAAAAATACTTTAAATAGTCTGCTGATACTTTCCCTGCTGTTTGTTGCTGCGGGGTGTAAAACAAAAAAGACTATTGTTAAGGCACCGCCGGTAGCAGTAACACCTGCCCCTGTTGCCGCTAACAAAAAACTGGAAAACCTGAAGCTGCTAAAGTCTAGGGACCTTCCCTTTACTACGCTTTCCCTGAAAGGAAAGGTAAACCTGGAAATTGACGGGAAAGAAAACGGAGTGTCTGTAAATATCAGGGTGAAAAAGGATGAGATGATCTGGATCAGTATGACTGCAATTGCGGGTATTGAAGTGGCCAGGGCACTGATCACTCCGGACAGTCTGATCGTGAGGAATAATCTGCAGTCTGTAGCGATTAAAAAACCCTTCAGTTATATCTACAAATTTACCAGTAAGCAGGTAACATTTAAAATGTTACAATCTGTGTTATCAGGAAATACGATTGACGACCTGATGAACGAAACTTCGGCACTGGATTTAAATGCCGGTGTTTTCACCCTTTCCGGCAGCAAAACAGACTTGGGCTACCGCGTACTGTTCAATACCCTGATGAAGACTACCGAGTTGAACCTCAACGATGTAAAGGCAGGTCAGGCCCTGAAGGTGGTGTATTCAGATTACCAGGATGTAACCGGGGCGCTGTTCCCGTCCGTCACCCGGATCAACTCTGTTTCAGGAAAGAAAAAAACGAATATTGCTTTTGATTTCTCCAAAATAGACCGCAATGTGCCGCTTGATTTTCCGTTTACTGTTCCTAAAAGGTTTGAGTTAATAAACTAATTTTTTTATACTTTTGATGCAATGAAGCTACACAAATTATTTTTGTTTCTTTTATTCGTTGCCTTTGCATCAACTGCGGTTGCGCAGAGCAGCTCACAGCTAAAGAGAAAAAAGGAAGCTATCCAGCGGGAAATTGAACTTTTACAGCGGAATCTGGACAAGGCCTCCCAAAGTAAAAAGCTTACTTTAAGCGAGATCCGTGCTTTAAGTGCAAAGATCAACCTGATGCAAAATAAGATTACGGTGATCAATTCAGAAATAAAAAATCTGGATAGTGAGATCCATGAAAATACGAATACCGTACATTCACTGCAGGGACAGCTGGCGCAGTTGAAAAAAGAATATGCGGGCATGATCAGGTTTGCACAGCGCAACAGGAATTCATACGATAAGATGATGTTCATCTTTGCTGCGCGTGATTTTAACCAGGCCTATAAAAGGATCAAATACCTGCAGCAATTTGGGCAGTACCGCAAGAAACAGGCAGATTATATCCAGGGGACAGAAAAAAATCTGAACTATAAGATCGTCATCCTGGACAAGAGTTTAAAAGCAAAAAGCAGCTTGCTCCGTGAACAGGAGAGTGAGCAGGATAAACTGGCAAGAAATAAAAAAGAACAGGCCAATGTGCTGAACCAGGTCAGCAGGCAGGAGAAAGAACTTGGACGTGATATTGCCAAAAGAAGAAAACAGCAGGCAGCAGTAGACCGCGCGATCAGGGATGCGATCACCAGGGAAATTGCGATTGCGAGAAAGAAAGCTGAAGATGAAGCAAGGGCTGCTGCGGCAAAAGCAAGGGCTGAGAATAAGGCTGCTCCCGTGGAACGGGCAAAAACCAACAGCAATTACCTGACTGCCACACCTGAGGCAGCGAGACTGTCTGCCGGATTTGAAAACAACAGAGGCCGTTTACCATGGCCTGTAGGACAGGGCTCCATTACCGAGAACTTTGGAAGGCATACCGAAGGGGAAGCCAGTTACACTAATGACGGGGTAAATATTCTGACGAGCGATGGGGCAGCTGTAAGAGCTGTGTTTGGTGGAGAGGTACTGTTTGTGAGGATGATACAGGGAATATATGTTGTGGCCATCCGTCATGGTGATTACTTTACGATCTACCAGAATTTAAAGTCTTCTTCGGTAGCGAAGGGAGATAAGGTGGAGACCCGCCAGACGATTGGAAGCGTTGCAACAACATCGGACGGACCGTTATTGCATTTTGAAATCATGAGGGGACAGGCTAAACTGAATCCTGAAGCATGGATAGCAAAATAAATAATTGGTTTTAAAATGTTTATATTTGTTAATAAGTTATAAAATTGTTGATATGGATGCAGGAGTATTATTAGAGTTTTTAAATATGGGTGGGGGAGAGATCATGCTGATCCTGGCTGTAGTTTTGCTTTTATTCGGTGGAAAAAAACTGCCTGAACTGGCAAGAGGCCTCGGAAAAGGAATCAGGGATTTCAAAGATGCCTCTGAAGGTGTCAAGAGAGAGATCCACCGTAATATCAATGCTATAGATATAGACGAAGACCTGAACGCACAAAACGAAAAATATGACCAGTCTTCGAAATCAGCTGTTGAGACTTTAGAAGAACAAATGTACCCTAAAGTACCAGGAACTGAGCCCATCAACCTGACTAAAGCAGTTACCCCTGTACATCAGGAGCTGGCAGTGATTCCTGGAGAAAGCCCGGAAACGGTACTTCCGGAGCCGCCGGTAGCAGCACCTGCAGCAGAATCTTCAGAACCAGCTGTGACCGTATCTTCGGAAACTGCTTCAACATTGCCTTCAGAAACAGAAAAAAATAAAATTTAATTCAACGACCATGTCAAACACAATAGCCGCCGCCTTGGGCACACCAGAGATCATTATTATTTTAGTAGTTGTTCTTTTGCTTTTTGGCGGTAAAAAAATTCCTGAACTCATGCGCGGACTGGGTAAAGGCATGAAAGAATTTAAAGATGGTAAAGATGGGGCGGATAACGATCCGGTTGAACCTAACCGTACCAATACCAACAAACCTCTGTAGGTTTAAATTTGAATTCCTAAACCTTTAATTATTGCCCGATAGTTTGAAGAAGTATACATCTTTATCAGAGATACAAGCGCTTATTGATCAAAAAAAGCTTGTTCTGCCTGATCTGCTTGACCATTATTTTACACAGATAGAAACCCATAAAGACCTCAATGCATTCAACGAGGTTTTTTTTGATTCTGCAAAAAAACAGGCGCAGGAAGTACAGGAAAAGATTAATCAGGGGACCGCAGGTAAACTTGCAGGTATGGTCATCGGTATAAAGGACAACATCCTCTATAAGGACCATTCAACCACAGCATCTTCGAAAATGCTGGAAGGGTTTATCTCTCCCTATTCTTCTACGGTAGCCGAACGCCTCATCGCGGAGGATGCCATTATTATCGGCAGATTAAATTGTGATGAATTTGCAATGGGAGGCTCCAATGAGACCTCTTATTACGGCCCCGTGAAAAATGCGGCCGACCCTGAAAGGGTTGCCGGTGGTTCTTCCGGCGGTTCTGCAGTGGCGGTACAGGCCGATCTGTGCCTTTCTGCCCTGGGAACGGATACCGGCGGATCCGTAAGACAGCCAGCTGCCTTTTGTGGATGTTTCGGGTTCAAACCTACCTATGGCCGTATTTCAAGATATGGGGTAATCGCTTATGCTTCATCCTTTGATCAGGTAGGTACGCTGACCTCTTCGGTAACTGATGCTGCGTTGTTACTGGAAGTATTGGCCGGTGCGGACACGCATGACAGTACTGTATCCCGACTGCCGGTTCCGGATTATGTTTCCCGGCTGTCAGATACCGGTAAAAAGAAAATTGCCGTACTGAAAGAAACGCTGGAGAGCGAAGCGCTTGATGCGGATATCAAAGGGGCTATCCTGACGGCTATTGATGAGTTTAAAGCACAGGGACATACTGTTGAGTACGTCTCATTCGATCTGCTCGACTATTTGGTACCAGCCTATTATGTGCTGACCGCTGCTGAGGCTTCTTCCAACCTTTCAAGATATGACGGCGTACATTACGGATACCGTAACCTGCAGGCTGAAAACCTAAACAGTTTATATAAAAAATCAAGGGCCGAAGGTTTTGGTGATGAAGTAAAAAGAAGGATCATGCTGGGCACCTTTGTGTTGAGCGCCGGATATTATGATGCCTATTACCAGAAAGCACAACGTGTAAGACGACTGATCAGGGACAGGATTGAAGTGCTTTTTGAAAGTTATGATGTGATTCTGACGCCTGTTGCACCTACTCCTGCCTTTAAAATAGGCGAAAATATGCAGGACCCGCTGGTGATGTATATGGCCGATATTTTTACTGTCCTGGCTTCTCTATCAGGAATTCCGGCAATTGCGGTTCCCCTGGGCAATAATCCGGAGGGTTTACCGTTAAGTCTACAGTTAATGGCGAAACATTTTGAAGAAGATGTTTTACTTTCTTTAGCAGAGAGTTTTAGCACCCCAAAACGCTTATGAGAAGAAAATTACTTTTAGTATCTTTCTGTTTGTGCATAATGATTGCTTTCAGCGGCTACGCACAGGAAAAAATAAACAGACTTGATTCTATTTCCCCGATCAGCTTTCTTTCTACAACTTATACAGGTGATACTACAGCAGTTCCGCTGGTACTGGAGAATCCTTTATTTTATAATTACAATTTTACCTATAAGAAACGCCTCGATTCCATTCAGAGGGAAATTCCGCTGAGTTACAATGAGGCCGTACAACGTTATATCGATGTATATGCCGGCAGAAAAGAGATGATGGGTAAAATGCTGGGGCTTTCAGAGTATTATTTTCCAATCTTTGAAAATGCGCTTAAAGCTTTTAACGTGCCTCAGGAGCTGAAATATCTGCCTATCATAGAGTCTTCCATGAATTCTCATGCGATCTCAAGGGTAGGCGCTACAGGTTTGTGGCAGTTCATGTTTTCTACCGCTAGAGGTTATGGTTTAAACATGGATAACTTTGTGGATGAGCGGAAAGACCCGATACAGGCGAGTTATGCTGCTGCAAAATATTTCAAAGATGCTTATGCGGAGCTGGGCGACTGGCTGCTGGCCATTGCTGCTTACAATTGCGGAACAGGCAATGTGAACCGCGCGATAGCAAAAGCGAACTCCAGGGATTTCTGGGCCATCAGACCATTCTTGCCATTGGAGACACGCAATTATGTGCCCGCTTTTATTGCGGCTATTTATGTAATGAACTGCCCCGATAAACATCAGATCAAATCACAGAAATCACTTTTTGCCATTAAAACGGATACGGTACAGGTAAGCCGCTTTGTTTCCCTGACCGAACTGGCACAAGCCATGTCTATGGAAGAGGAAGACCTATGTACGTTAAACCCTTCCTATAAGAAAAAGATAGTTAACGGTTCTACCGAACTACCCAAACGTATTATTATGCCCAGGGTGAGCCTTGCAAGTTTTGCCAGCATCTATGAAGTGCTGAACGACCATACCGTGGACATGAGTATGCAGGTGGTACAGGCATCGAACGATGACAGAAGGCTGCATAAAAAACACAGGGAATCTGCAGAAGAAAAACCTGCGGTATCCTGGCATAAAGTTAGCGCGGGACAAAACCTGAGCACTATTGCCGATGAATATCATGTAGAAGTACAGGATATTAAAGTGTGGAATAAGCTGAAAGGAAATAATCTTGTTCCCGGCCAGAAATTAATCGTCTCAAAAAACTCAGGCATCTCTAAACGCGCTGAAACACGTTCAGGAAAAAAGTATATCTCTTACAGGGAGAAGACTGGTACTACCAGGTCTTCAGGCAGGTTATAAGGCCTGCTGTTCTTTTTGTTCATTCCTGAACTTCCCTTTTTTTTGCTTAAATATAATCTCATATTCGTGTGGGCATCGGCACAATTGTGCCTTGCCTGAATTGATGTATGTAAATTTAATATACATTAAAGAATTAATTAACCAATTTCTATTAACTTTGAATAAAAAATCGGGATGATGTAGGCTTTATGCAAAAAAACGCTCCTAATATTATACATTCAGTCCATAGATGTTTAGGATAAAGAAAGTTGTTCAGGTAATTTCGGTGTTACAATTCATGATTAAATGATAAATTCCTTTAGTAGCTTAGCAGGGAATAAAATCTTTTTTGAATTAAATAGAAAAATATGTACGATTATATTGATGGCAGGCTGACGTTTAAATGCCCTGCTTATGTTGTGGTTGAAACTGGTGGTATAGGATACCATGTGAATATCTCATTAAATACATATAGCGCTTTAGGTGCCGGTGAACAGTGTAAAATTTACGTTTGGCTACACGTAAAAGAGGATGCGCATACGCTTTACGGATTTATAGATGAAGGCGAGCGCCGCTTATTCCTGCACCTCATTTCAGTTTCCGGAATTGGACCCAATACAGGCAGGATGATGCTCTCGTCAATTACCCCAGCTGAAATTCAAACCGCCATTGTAAATGCAGACCTGCCCCTGATACAGCGTATCAAAGGAATCGGTGTGAAGTCTGCACAGAGGCTTGTGTTAGAACTTCAGGATAAGCTGAAAAAGGAAGGAACAGGATCACTGATCGCTGCACCGTTAAACCATACCGTAAGGGAGGAAGCGCTATCAGCCTTAATGATGCTTGGTTTTTCAAAATTACCGGCAGAGAAATCAATAGACAGTGCAATAAAAAATGGTGGTACAGATCTGACAGTTGAACAGATGATTAAAATAGCTTTAAAGAATTTATAACTTTTTTTGCCTTTGAGAAATACCTTTACTTTAGTCGTTTTCCTGGTTTTTTCTTTCTGCGGGTTACACGTTTTCTCACAGGTGAGACGCGTGGCACCTGCTCAGGATACCACCAGAAATACCTTTAGCTTAAGGGAGAAGCAGCGTTTGGGTATAAGGCAGCCCTATAATTCTTTTGCACCCCTTCCGGATAACATGAAAAGGGAAGTGGAATATGATGCAGTAAATAAACGGTATATCATCAGGGAGCGTGTGGGCGGCAGGATACTTGGCCCGCCACAATACCTGACCATCGAACAGTACCAGCGCCTGGTGAACAGCGAGATCAAACGCAGCAACTGGCGCGATATCTCCAATGCCGAAGCTGAGGAGATCAGGGAAACAGGCATCATCCCAAGCCTTACGATTGAAAATAAATCCTTTGAACGGATATTTGGCGGAAACCAGATCAATATCCAGCCCAGGGGAGAAGCTGAACTTACCTTCCTGGGCAGGATCAATAAAAATGAAAATCCATTATTCAACGAGCGCCAGCGGGTACAGAGCAATTTCGATTTTAACCAGCGCATCCAGATGGATGTGGTGGGTAATATCGGGACAAAGCTAAAGCTGAACCTGAACTACAACACGGAAGCCCAGTTTGATTTTGAGAATCAGATCAAGCTGGACTATACCGGAGGAGAAGATGACATCATCAAAAAGATAGAGGCAGGTAATGTGAGTATGCCACTGAGCACCTCGCTCATTTCAGGTACCCAGGCTTTGTTTGGAATAAAAACGCAGCTGCAGTTTGGAAAGCTAAACGTGACCTCCGTTTTCTCACAGCAGAAATCGCAATCGAGGGAGCTGAAGATCAGCAATGGCGCGCAGCAAAATGAGTTCAGGCTGGGGGCAGACAATTATGAAGCGAATAAACACTACTTTCTGGCCAGATTTTTCAGGGACAATTACAATAAGTCGCTCTCTAACCCACCAACCGTCCTTTCAGGGATAAACATTACCAAGATAGAAGTATGGATCACCAATAAAACAGGAAACACCCAGGATTCCAGAGATGTGCTCGGCTTTATCGACCTGGGAGAAAACCAGCCTTATAACACAGGCCAGGTTGTCGGGGGAGCAGGCTTTTCCGCACTTCCTTCAGGATTTGTACTGCAGGGCAGCAGACAGTCGAACGACCTGTTAACCAAACTACCCGCTGGTGCAAGGCTGACCAACTCCAACGATATTATCTCTTTTTTCCAGACAAACGGGGGCACGGACAACTTTGGCAAGATGACCTACGCCCGTAAGCTGTCTGATAAGGAATATACGCTGCACACTCAGCTGGGTTACATCTCTCTAAACAATGCATTAAATGCGGATGAAATACTGGCCGTAGTATTCAGGTATACCTTTAACGGAGTGGAATACCAGGTCGGAGAGTTCTCTACCGATGTGAGTTTTGACCAGGCGACACCAAAAGTATTGTATGCCAAGTTACTGAAGAATGAAACTACAAAAACTAACCTTCCTACCTGGGACCTGATGATGAAAAACATCTATTCCATAGGCGGTTACCAAATCAGCCCGCAGAATTTCAAACTGGATATTTTCCGCCTCGACAATGATTCGGGTATTGAACGCCCGGTGATGTCTGAAGGGATAAACACCAGCAACAAACTCTGGATCAACCTGACCGGTCTGGACAGGCTGAACCAGCAGAACGAGCGTAAACCCGACGGGGCATTCGACTTTGCAGCGGAGGATAAACCTTTTGCCAGTACCGCCAGTGCTTCCACTGCCACATCCGTAGGAAATGTAAGTTCTGCCACTACCACCAACGGGCTTTCTTCTTTCATCGCCAATACCCATGCAGGTTATGTTACCATTGACCCGCTGAACGGAAGGGTGATCTTTCCCGTGATCGAACCTTTTGGTAAAGACCTGGCCGCTCAGTTTAGTCCGGGGGAGCAGAACCTGATAGACAAATACACTTTTACAGCGTTATACGATTCTACGAAAGTAGTAGCGCAACAACTGTTCACCAGGCAAAACAGGTATATCATTAAAGGCGCATTTCAATCGGAGGTAGCCTCTGAATTCAGCCTCAATTCGATCAACGTACCTGAAGGATCTGTAAAAGTGTTTTCGGGAACCATTCCTTTACAGGAAGGGGTAGATTTTACCGTAGACTATCAGGGAGGAAGGGTAAAGATCATCAATAGCGGCTTACTGCTTTCTGGACAGCCAATCAGGATCACGACAGAGAACAGCGAGCTTTTTGGCCTGCAGCAGCGTTCGCTTTTCGGAACGCGGCTAGACTACCGGGTGAGCAATAAGCTGAATATCGGGGGAACGTACCTGAACCTCTCGGAGAAACCGCTGACGCCTAAGGTAAACCTTACGGAAGAGCCTATTAACAACAGCATCTACGGACTGGACCTGAACTATAGTTCCTCGTCCAGGTTTTTAACAAAAATGGTAGACCGCCTGCCGTTCATCTCTACTAAAGCCCCATCCAAATTCAGCTTCTCGGGGGAGTTTGCAAAACTCGCTCCCGGGCATCCCGGCGCGCTGAACAGCGAGGGGGATAAGGGCGGTGTGAGTTACCTCGATGATTTCGAGGCCACCCGCTCGGTGATAGACCTGAAAAGTGCAATTGCCTGGCAGCTGTCCGGCACACCGCAGCTCTTCCAGGAGTCACAGCTGATCGATAACCTCGCCTATGGATACAACAGGGCCAAGATGGCTTTCTACAATATTGACCCTACATTTTACAATAGTTCAGGCAGCAATATTCCCGCAAACCTGAGAAATAACAGGACAGAATTATCCAACCACTATGTGCGGGAGGTGATAGAACAGGAGGTGTTTCCATTTAAAGAGATTCCTGCCGGGCAAACCGTATCATTACCCACTTTGAACGTTGCTTTTTATCCTACCAGAAGGGGGCCGTACAATTATGCCACAACGGGTTTCGGTGCCAATGGCGACCTGCAGAACCCAAGATCGCGCTGGGGAGGAATCTTCAGAAGGATTGAAACGAATGATTTTCAGGCATTGAATATTGAATATATCGAGTTGTGGGTAATGGACCCCAATATCTATAAACCAAACGCACTGGGAGGAGACCTCTATTTTAACATCGGGAACCTCTCCGAAGATATCCTCAAAGACGGAAGAAAGTCCCTGGAAAATGGCTTGCCCCCTGACGGAGACCCATCGAAATATGATGTGACGAACTGGGGAAGGGTACCTAAACTGCAGCCTGTTGTGCAGGCCTTCGACAATGATCCGGCCGCCCGTAAGGCACAGGATGTAGGTTTGGACGGCCTCTCGAGCGCCGATGAAAAAACGAAATTTGCGGCCGCTGTCACACAAATCAAAACGCAGTTAAATCCTGCTGCAGCTGCAGAGATAGACAATGACCCGAGTTCTGATAATTATACCTATTACAGGGGAAATGCACTGGACCAGGCCAATGCCGGAATCCTGCAGCGCTATGAAAATTACAACGGCCCTGAGGGGAACTCGAAAACTGCACAGCAATCTTCCGAAGAGCTGGGGATCGACAATTCGGCTTCTACCTCCCTGCCTGATGCCGAGGATGTGAACAGAGATAACAACATGACCCAGAGTGACGAGTACTTCCAGTATAAGGTATCGATGCGCAAGGGCGACCTGGAGGTAGGGAAGAACTATGTAACCGATGCTGTTACCTCGCAGGTGAAACTGGCCAATGGGCAGACACAGCCGGTAACCTGGTACCAGATCCGTATCCCGCTGGCAGATTATGAACAGAAGGTGGGAAATATCCAGGACTTTAAATCAATCCGTTTCTTCAGGATGTTCCTGACCAACTTCGCGGATACCACCGTCCTCAGGTTTGCAAAGATCCAGCTGGTAAGGGGAGATTGGAGAAAGTATAACGACCAGAACGAAAGTGCACAGATTATTACCGACCCGGTATTGAATACCGTTACGCCGGACAATTCTACCCTGGACTTGAGTACCGTAAACATAGAAGAGAACGGTAAGCGTGCGCCGATACCTTACGTGATCCCTCCGGGAATTATCAGGGAGCTGGATTACAATAACTATCGTACAGATACCAAGTTAAACGAGCAATCCCTTGCGTTTACGATCAGGAACCTCAGGGACGGTTACGGAAGGGCAACGTTTAAAACCACACTGGCCGACTTCCGGTCGTACAAAAGACTCAAAATGTTTGTCCACCTCGAAGCACTGGGCAACGCGGTAATTAACAACGGCGACCTGAGCGCTTTCATCAGGATCGGTGCGGATAACCAGGATAACTATTATGAATATGCGCAGCCGATGATGGTTACGCCCCCCAATACCAGTAATCCCGATGCAATCTGGCCCGATGCGAATATCCTTGACATAGAACTGAGGATGTTCCAGGACGCGAAGCTGGCAAGGAACAGGGCGAGGGACATCAACGGCGCATTGTGGGATATCAGTAAACCCTATACCTATGTGGTGGATGGCAACAGGACGATCACGATCAAAGGTCAGCCGGATATGGGCCAGGTGAAGGTATACATGCTGGGAGTGAAAAACCTGCTGAAGAATGCAGCTTCCCCGGGAACGGATGACGGCCTGGAGAAAAGCGCACAGCTCTGGTTCAATGAGCTGAGGCTGACAGAATTTGATGAACGCGGCGGATGGGCCGCAGCAGCGAGGATCAATGCGCAACTGGCCGATTTTGCTGAAGTGAATGTCTCGGGAAGTAAAACTACGATAGGTTTCGGATCACTGGACAGCAGGGTGAGTGAAAGGAACAGGGACGACAATGTCTTTTTCGATATTTCCTCCAATCTACAGCTGGGCAAGTTCTTTCCGCAGAAATCCGGACTGAAGGTGCCAATGTATGTGAGCTACTCCAACCAGGTGAGCACGCCACAGTATGATCCGAAGATGCCCGATATAGAGCTGAAACGATCCGTCTCAACGGCAACGAAGGAAGAAAAAAAGGAGATCCTCGATTATTCGCAGGATGTGACAACGCGCAACAGCATCAACTTTACCAATGTTCACAAAGAGCGTACGGATCCGTCAAAGAAACCGAAGCTGTGGGATGTGGAGAACCTGAGTGCCAGTTACTCTTTCACCAAATTCCTCCACCACGATTTCATCAACCAGAATACGGTGCAGAAAACTACGTTTGCATCACTGGCCTATAATTATTCAGGACAGTCGAAAAACTACAGGCCCTTTGAAAAGATCATCAAGTCGAACACGCTGGCCCTGCTCAGGGATGTCAACTTCAGCCTGCTCCCGAGTTCTATCAATTTCAGGATAGACGTAAACCGTTTCTATTCGGAAAACAGCCTGAGGAATAATGACCCGACCAACAGCATTCCCATCAATACTACCTATAACAAGAACTTCCTGATCACCCGGGTGTATGCCATTTCATGGAACCTGACGAAATCCGCAACCATCGACTTTGATGCCACCAACTACTCTATAGTGGATGAGCCGGACGGCAAGATCGAAGGATTAAAAAGAGATACGGTATGGCAAAACCTGAAAAATTTAGGGCGCACCACAGATTACAGCCATAACCTGAACATTACCTATAACCTGCCGCTGAACAAGATCCCGGGTATGGACTGGATCAATGTGGCTACGCGGTACGGAACGAATTTTAACTGGCAGACCGAGCCACTGTCCACCCTAAGGGACCCGAATATCAATCTTGGAAATACCATTCAGAATTCAAGAACGATACAACTGAACCCTACGCTGAACTTTACCGGATTGTACAATAAATTTGGTGCATTGAGGAACAGCAGTGATGCAGGGGTACTGAAAGGGCTGCTGACCAGCATCAAGAATATCAATGCGGCCTTTACGCAAACCAAAGGAATTTTTCTGCCGGGATACCTGCCGAAAACCAGTTACTTTGGAATTGATGACCTAACCGGTGCACCCGGACTGGGGTTCGTTTTCGGAAGCCAGAGGGATATCCGTCAGATGGCCATCAACAAGGGCTGGATCACTACCGATACGCTGCAATCTCAGCTGTACATCAATACGCTGAGAGAAGATTTCAGTATTACCAGTGTGCTGGAACCCTTCCGTGATTTCAGGATCACGCTGACGGCGAACAAAAACAGGACGATGAACTACTCTACCAACTTCAGGTACGATAATACCAGTCAGGCTTTCCGCAATCTGAGTCCGTATACAACGGGCGACTATAGTATCTCCTATATCACACTGGGAACTGCATTTTCAGAGAAATCGGGCAGCAAGGTATCTAAACTGTTCAACCAGTTTATGTCAAACCGGACAGTGATCTCCCAGCGTTTGGGTGCGCGGAACGTAAATTCAAGGGGCGTTTCAGATGGTTTTGCGGACGGGTATGACAAGAATTCGCAGGATGTGATCATCTCTGCATTTATGGCTGCCTACGCCGGCAAGGACGCTTCATCGATCAGCTTAAACTCCTTCCCGAAAATTCCATTGCCCAACTGGCGGATCAATTATGGCGGATTAGGAAGGCTCGACTTCATGGCTGAGACCTTTAAGTCGATAGACATCAGGCATTCCTACCGTTCCGTTTATAGTGTGAATGGCTTTAACTCCCTGCAGCGTTATGCCGAAACGGACGGGTATGTGAGCAGCCGGGACGATAACCGGAATTTCCTTCCTTTTTACCAGTATCAGCAAGTCACTATTGCCGAAACCTTCTCCCCGCTGATCGGGATTGATACCCGGTTAAAGAATAATCTGACGGCTAATTTTGAAATAGGCAAAACCAGGTTACTCGGACTGAGTATCTCCAACAGTCAGCTGGCACAGTTAACAGAGAATAACCTGGTCTTTGGCATAGGCTACAGGACTACAAAATTCAGGTTCCCCTTTGGTTTGTTCAAAGAACTGAAAATGGATAACAATATGGACTTTAAGCTGGACCTCGCTGTCAGGGACAACAAAACTGTAATTTACCGGGCCGATGTACTGGAAGCTGAGGTGTCTTCCGGAGCGAAGAATATCACCTACAGGCCAACGGTGGACTATATCCTCAACCAGCGGTTTAATGTCAAATTGTTCTATGATGCGAACCTGACCAAGCCTTATACCTCCCAGACTTACAATACTTCCTTTAGCAACTTCGGCTTTAGTTTGCGTATTACACTGAATTAGCCTTGTTAAAAAGGAGATATTAATTACCTTTGGACCTATACTTATAAAACCAAATAAGAAAATGAATTTTCCATCAGAACTAAAGTACACTAAAGACCACGAATGGGTTAGAGTTGAAGGTAATGAAGCCTTTATTGGTATAACTGACTTTGCACAACGCGAACTGGGTGATATCGTTTACATTGATATCAACACCATAGGTGATGAGGTGAGCAAAGATGAGGTTTTCGGTACTGTTGAAGCAGTTAAGACTGTTTCTGACCTTTATATGCCCGTGACTGCAACGGTATTGGAAGTGAATACTGCTTTAAATGACAATCCTGAACTGGTAAACTCTGATCCTTACGGACAGGGATGGATGGTAAAAGCAGCTGTATCTGACGCGTCACAACTTGAAGAATTATTAACTGCAGAAGCTTATCAGGCTTTAGTAGGTGCATAAAAAATAATGAGTAAATTAAAAATAGTATCCTATCAGCGCTGGTCTATCATCTGGACAGTAATTATACTGATTTTTTGTACTGCGAAAATGCCCGATACCCAAGGATCGGGCTTTTTCTTTATTGGATTTGATAAAATGGTCCATCTCGGCTTTTTTTATATGCTGACCATTCTGCTGTTTTACGGTAAGATCAAAAGCCAGTCGAGCTACAGTTTCAGGATACTGACGATATTTAAGATCGTTGCGCTGACCTTTTTTATTGGAGGCTCTATTGAAGTGATCCAGCTGGAATTTTTTCCATACCGTTCTGCGGAATGGTGGGATCTGGGTTCTGATATGATCGGGGTGATGATGGGTGTGTTTAGTTATGTGCTTTTACACAGGTCAAATTATAATGAAACTGACATGAGCAGGCAGATCCGTAAGAACAATGAGGCGGATCTTGAGAACAAGTAGCTCAGTACCACTGGATAGATAGTAATGAGGTAGCATGATAACCATTAAAAATAGATAGATGAAATTAAAATATATGATTCCCTGCCTTGCACTGCTTGTGCTGATGAGCGGCTGCAGTATTTTTAAACCCGGCTGTCACTGCCCTCATGTGGTCTATTCCTCTTCTCCAAAGGTTAAACCTGCTAAAAATTCCTGAGCGGGGTTTACCCTCTCTGCTGTTTTTTTTGCATTCCCCTGCAGGGAAAATATATTGTATTTAAAATGTTACCCGTCTTTTAATTTTCAAAATAAACTATTTCCCGTTATCAGCGTCTGACAGTATATATCTTTAACCGTACTCCTCATTTTTGATGACAACATCTACTAAAAATCTTCTGCTGATCGCTTTTATCTTCATCGGCTTTTCTTCATTTGCTCAAACTAAAAATGGTTCAGTAACCGGAAAGGTAGTGAATGCCAAAGACCATCAGCCAGTAGATTTTGCTTCTGTAGCAGTCAAAAATCTAAAAGATACTACGCAGACCTCGGTGATCAATACACAGGCAGATGGTTCATTTGCGATCAGTGGGCTTGCCCCCGGTCCGTACAGGGTGACGGTTGCCTATCTCGGGTTAAATAACTTCAATAAGGAATTCACGATTAATGCTGCTGCTCCGGCCACTGCCCTGGGCGAAATTGCGCTGGAAAATACGGGGCTGGATCTGAAGACGGTAGTGATCAAAGGAGTGGTTACGCCGGTTGTGGTAAAAACCGATACCGTTGAATATGATGCAAAAGCATTTAAGGTAAGGGAAAATGCAGTGGTGGAGGATGTACTGAAGAAATTGCCAGGGGTGGATGTGGCCAAAGATGGTTCCATTAAAGCACAGGGGGAAACCATTACGCGTGTACGTGTGGATGGTAAGGATTTCTTTGGAAATGACCCGCTGCTGGCCACCAAGAACCTTCCTGCGGATATGATTGACAAGATCCAGGTGATTGACCTGCTGTCTGACCAGGCACAGTTTACCGGCGTGGATGACGGAAACAGGGAGAAGATCATCAATATCACTACCAAGAAGGATATGAAGAATGGTTATTTCGGAAATTCAACCGCAGGGTATGGAACACATGCCGGTGAGGGGACCGATAACCGTTATGACGTCAGCATCAATGCAAATAAATTTAATAACGATCAGCAGTTTTCTGTGATCGGCCAGTTCAATAACGTCAATAAACAAAACTTTGGTGGTGGCGGTGGCGGTGGTAATCGTGGTGGTGGAGGCAGTGGAGGCGGCGGCGGATTCAGTGTCAGCAGTGGCGCGCCACAGCAGGGAATTACCACTACTAATGCGATCGGGCTTAATTTCGCTGATGTATATACTGACCAGACGAAGATCACAGGAAGTTATTTTTTTAACAAGACTTCTCTTTTTAATGACCAGAGCAGTTTCAGACAAAACTTACTGGGGAACAGTACGACTACCTTTGACCAGGACCTGAACAGTACAACTGAAAGGACAAACCACCGGTTTAATTTTATGATCGATACCAAGATCGATTCCTCTACTACGATCCGGATTGAACCTGCTGTCACCTATACGGAAACCGGCCTTGACCAGAGCAGTTCTTATGTGAATAACTATGCGACTTCACAGACTACGGGAACCCAGCAGTTAAACACCAGGTCGACAGCGCCTACTGTGAATAACAATATCCTGATCCGCAGGAAATTTTTGCGCAGGGGACGTACCCTGTCTTTAAATATCAGGACTACTATCAATGACAGTGACGGGAAGAACTATAACAATATCATGAACAGGACCGTTTCCGGGGTTGATTCGCTGACGCTCGATAATACCAACCAGCTGAACGATCAGAATGCAGAATCAATCAGCAATACCTCCAGGCTTGTTTATACAGAACCGCTGTTTAAGACACTCAACCTGGAATTAAATTATCAGAACGTTTATAACTTTGATAACAGTGAAAGGTTAACCTATAACTTTAACCCGGTAACGATGCTGTATGATATTCCAGACCTGACCTATACCAACACCTATGAGAACAAAACACTGACCAATGCAGTAGGTACAAGTATCAACAAAACGGCAAAAAAATACAACTGGAACATCGGGCTGGCAGTTCAGCATACAGACAGGAGGAATGAAAACCTGACAACCGGCAATGTATTCAGCCAGAATTTTAACAACATCGTTCCCAGCGGACAGTTGAGATATAACTTCAGTAAAAGCAAAAGGCTGGTATTCAGGTATCGCGGAAGCACGCAGCAGCCATCCATCAGCCAGATCCAGCCTATTCCTGATAACTCTAATACGCAAACGATCCCAATTGGTAATCCCGACCTGAAACCTGCGTTTACGAACAATCTGACGGTACTCTACAACAATTTCGATTTCGCCCATTTCAGGTCGTTATTCCTCTTCGCCAATATCAGCCAGACCTTTCACGCTTTCGGAAACAACAGTACGCTGATCAATGATGCTGCGGACCCTAACTTTGGTAAAATTGCAGTTGTTCCGGTCAACGTAGGCGGGGTTTACCAGGGTACACTGGGCTCCTCTTTCGGACTTCCGATCATCACCGACAATAAGCTGAACCTGAACATTGACCTTGGGGGTACATATGCGCGTGGGGTCAACTTCACCAATTCGATAGAAAACATCACTAACGACCTGTCCGTTACCAACAAATACAGGCTGGTTACTTCAATGGATAAACTGGACCTGACAGCCGGTATAGCCGGATCAATCAACCGGGCAACCTATTCGGCACAGAAAAGTGCCAATACCACTTACTACACACTGAATCCTACGGCCAATGTCAGCTATATGTTTCCGGGCGAATTCCGCGTGGCAGTAGATGCCGATTATTACCAAAACACAGGACGGGGTGCCGCATATGATACCAATTACACTATTGTGAACGGATATATCAGCAAGCAGTTCTTCAAAAACAGGGGCACTTTCAAGCTGGCGGTAAATGATGCGCTGAACCAGAACCAGGGAATCACCCGGACGTCCAGTAATAACACCATTACCGATCTCCGGTATAATGTGCTGAAAAGATATTATATGTTCTCCTTCACGTACTCCTTAAACAGGATGGGCGGCAAAACACTGAACAATATGGAACCGGGACAGCGTGGTGAACGCGGTGGTATGGGCGGATTTGGTGGCGGTGGCCGCAGAGGCGGAATGTAATTTTAACATCATCAATGCATACGATACAAGCTCTTTATTTGGATTTATTATTGATTAAGTATAAATTGCCACCTAATTTAAGGTATGAATCTTTCGCAATTGAATCCAGGAGAACGAGGCACTATTGTAGCTTTTACAGATTTAGAAATGTCGGTAAAATTAATGGAAATGGGCTGCCTGCCTGGTGAGATCGTAGAAGTTGAACGTTTTGCCCCGCTAGGTGACCCCATTGCTATCCGTGTGGCGGGATATCAACTTTGTTTACGCAAAAACGAAGCTTCTGTTATCATCATTACATAGACAAATTGAGCGATATTCTAAAAATTGCGTTAGTTGGTAATCCAAATACTGGAAAGTCGACACTTTTTAACTTACTCACAGGATTAAACCAGAAGATCGGAAACTTCCCGGGTATCACTGTAGATAAAAAAGTAGGTTACTGTAAATTAACGACTGATCTGCAAGCTGAAGTGACAGATCTGCCCGGTACTTACAGCCTATATCCCAAGAGTAAGGACGAAAGCATAGTTTTCCAGGTGCTGGCAGACAAACAGAACCCAAGTCATCCGGATATGGTAGTGGTAGTGGCTGACGCTACCAACCTGCGCAGGAACCTGTTGTTATATTCGCAGGTGGCCGACCTTAACCTGCCGGTGGTGCTGGCCCTTAACATGACGGACATGGCGCGGAAGGAAGGGATCAACATCGATGTTGACAAACTTTCAGCCAGGCTCGGTATACAGGTAGTGGCAATCTCTGCAAGAAGTAAAACTGGCCTGACGGAACTTAAACAAGCTATTTCAAACATTACATCCATTGCTACGCAGGAAAAAGGTGCCGATATTAAAGTACTTGCCGACCTGGCTATTGAGGAGGTGAAAGCCCTGGTGGGTACAGACAATGATTATTATGCCCTGCAATTGCTGCACCAGCATGAACACCTTGATTTTTTTAAAGACAAGTACGAGCAGTTTGAAATCATCGAAAGAGCACACCATTTCGAATCCTCAAAATTACAGGCTGCAGAAACGATTTCCCGTTATAGGTACCTGAGCACGATACTCTCAGGAGTAATCGAAGATACAGGAGCCGCGAAGAAATTTGTGGTCAGCGACCGTATAGATTCAATTTTAACGAACCGTTTCTGGGGCTTCTTTATTTTCCTGTTCATCTTATTTTTTGTTTTTAATGCTATATTTTCATGGGCAACCTATCCCATGGACCTCATTGAGGAGTCGTTTGCCTGGCTGACCAGCTTTGGCCATGAGCATCTTCCGGCGGGGGTATTGACTGACCTGGTGCTGGACGGCGTTGTTGCCGGTCTGGGAGGGATCGTGATATTTATCCCTCAGATCGCCATCTTATTTGCTTTTATCTCCATCCTTGAAGACACCGGTTATATGGCCAGGGTTACTTTTATGATGGACAAGATCATGAGGAAGTTTGGTCTCAGCGGAAGGTCGGTCGTTCCGATGATCGGCAGTCTGGCCTGTGCCGTGCCTTCTATCATGAGCGCACGTACCATCGAGAGCTGGAAGGATAGGATGATCACGATCATGGTGGCACCTTTAGTGAGCTGTTCGGCAAGACTTCCTGTGTATACCCTGTTGATCGGGCTGATCATACCAGACGAGAAAGTACTGGGCATTATCAGCCTTCAGGCTTTAACGTTAATGGGGATGTACCTGATCAGTATTGTAGCAGCGATGGTTGTTGCACTGGTGATGAAATTCATTATCAAGGCTAAGGAGAAATCGTATTTTATCATGGAGTTGCCTGTGTACAGGATGCCGCGCTGGAAAAACGTGCTGTATACGATGTATGAGAAATCAAAGACTTTTGTATTTGAAGCAGGTAAGGTAATTATTGCAATCTCCATCGTGCTGTGGGTACTGGCAAGTTATGGTCCTTCCGCACGTTTTGACTCCATTGAAAAGAAATACGCACAGATAGAGCTACAGCAGGACAGTGTGAAGGTCAGCACCCTGGAAAGAGATAAAGCGGCTGAAAAGCTGGAGAATTCTTACGCGGGAATCCTGGGACATACCATTGAGCCTGTGATCAGGCCATTGGGGTTCGACTGGAAAATTGGCATTGCACTGATCACCTCTTTTGCCGCCCGTGAAGCCTTTGTAGGCACGATGGCTACCATCTATAGCGTAGACAACGGAATGGACAATGAAGGTACCATGCGTGATAAAATGCGGGTTGCCAAGGATGCAAATACAGGCCTTCCATTATTTACCTTTGCTACCGGGGCTTCATTGATGTTGTTCTATGCTTTTGCGATGCAGTGCATGAGTACAGTGGCCGTAGTTTACCGGGAAACAAAATCCTGGAAATGGCCTTTGATCCAAACGGTATATATGACAGCAATGGCATATATTGCCAGCTTAATAGCCTACCAGTTTTTAAAGTAAATCCTTATCTTAGAGCTGTGGAAAAAGTGAATGTTTTAGCACATTATATGCCTCCTGAAGCAGCTCCGGTGATTGCTAAATGGATTGACTACTTTCAGTGCGAGTTTAAAATATCAAAAAGCAGAGCCACCAAACTTGGCGATTACAGGCACCCCTTTAAACAGCTGGGCCATAAAATATCAGTTAACAATAACCTGAACAGTTACGCCTTCCTGGTTACCACAGTACATGAGTTTGCACACCTGCTTACCTGGAATGACCACAAGAATAAGGTAAAGCCACATGGAGAGGAATGGAAGGTCAACTTTAAACGGATGATGGCCCCCTTCCTGCAAAAACAGATCTTCCCTGAAGATCTCCGGCTGGCTATCACGGATTATTTAAACAACCCTTCCGCTTCCAGCTGTACCGATCTTAAATTGTCAAGAGCACTGAAACGTTATGATGCCCTAAAAGACCATACACGTTTGGAAGAGCTTCCGTATCATACCGTATTTTCTATAAAGGACGGCCGCCGTTTTAAGAAAGGCGAGCAATTGAGGAAAAGGTTCAGGTGCGAATGCCTGGATAACGGCAATATCTATTTATTCAGCCCGCTGGCAGAAGTACTGGCACTGTCCACCGGTACATAAACGGCTTCTTTATCCCTGATCTTCCACCTCAGCTTCAGTTTTTCATCCTTAAATACGGCAGGGAAATTTAGCAGGCTGTCTATAAAGGCATCTTTACTGTTTACCCGCAGGCTGGCTTTGTAATTACCGGGGCTTTTACTTTTCAGGGAAATATAATGTGCATCGGGATAGGTAGTGATATTGTCGAAAACCATTTCGAACTTATCTGTTCCCGCGATGGCATCATTCATCCCTTTGATATCCCCGGTATAGTCTTCCACAGGATATTTGTTCTCGGAAGGTTGTATCAGCAGATAGGGAAGTGTGGCCAGTGCAGCGGCGGAACTTGCTGTGCGGCTGTCCATTTTAAAAGCGACATTATTGCGCAGGTACGTCCGGACGTTCTTATAGATCTCTACGCCGTCGTTCATGATTTTATTCTGTTCCTTAACCAAAATAAGACTGTCATTTTTAAAGTAATAACTTTTGATGGTACTGCTGGTATTTCCATTTGCAGTATAGGTTCTGTATAACATGCCGTCACCGTAAGCACTGTACTTTTCTACATACACCGAAAGGTCGCCTGATAAAAAGATCAGGCTGAATTGTTTTTTGTAATTGCTTAGTGTTCTGTCTGTTGTGGCGATGAAATTGAGAATGGTTTTATCTGTCATCCCGGTGGCTCCTTCATCGGGGCTTGCGGCCTGGGGATGTTTCGATTTAAAGTAGTTGCAGCTGCAGATGGTAAACAGCAAAAATCCTAAACTTAACAATCGAATGGTCTTCATAACGCTTTGGTAAATGGGTCAATGGTAGCGGTAAGGCTATTATCGTGCCAAGGACTAGTATGCCAATAGTTTTTGGACAGTAACATGAAGCCTGCTTTTTGCCAGGAATTGATCCTCAAGCATTTTGCTCATCGGCACGGCGGTATCCAGACTGGCGCAGCGCATGACCGGAGCGTCTAGCTGGCTGAAGCAATTTTCACCGATCCAGGCGGCTATTTCTGCCCCGAAACCGCTACTTAGGGTGTCTTCATGCAGGATGATCACTCTTCCGGTTCTCTTCACGGCATCAGCAACGGCAGTTTTATCCCAGGGCTGTAAGCTGCAGAGGTCTACCAGCGTAGCCGAAAGTTCGGGGTGATCATCGAGGTAGGCAATTGCCCAGTGTACGCCCAGTCCATAAGTAATAATACTTAGCTGTTCACCACGTTTCAGGACATTGGCTTTGCCGATCTGAAGGGTATAATAACCCGTGGGAACCTGTCCGCTGATCGTCCTGTAAAGATATTTGTGTTCGAAATACAGTACCGGGTTAGGATCTTCAATTGCCGCAAGCAGCAGGCCTTTGGCATCCAGGGGAAAGGCAGGATAGACGATCTTCAGTCCGGGAGTTTTGGTAAACCAGGCTTCATTACTCTGGGAATGGAAAGGGCCGGCGCCTGTTCCTGCTCCGGTTGGCATGCGAATCACTACATCGGCTTTCTCTCCCCAGCGGTAATGGGTTTTAGCAAGATTATTGACAATCTGGTTAAAGCCGCAGCTGACAAAATCTGCAAACTGCATTTCTATTACAGATTTATACCCGTTGATGGAGAGGCCTAATCCGGCACCCACAATAGCAGACTCACAGATGGGGGTATTGCGAACCCTGGCTTTTCCAAACTCTTCTGCAAACCCAGCCGTGATCTTAAAGGCTCCTCCGTATCCGGCAATATCCTGGCCCATTAAAATGAGGTTGCTGTGTTTCTTCATGCCTGTTTTAAGGGCATCGGTGATGGCGTCGAGATAGCGCATCTTCGTACTCACCCTTGAGGGCGTTACCACAGTCTGTTCAAAAGGGGCATACATATCTTCCAGTTCTGCCGCTGCTGATGCTGCAGGTTCTGCGTCATTGAAGGCGAGTTCAATATCCTGGTCGATCTCTGCCCTGAAACCTGATTTTATTCTTTGCAGCAGCTCTGGCGTCAGCACCTGCTGCGCAACCAGGTAACCTTCAAAGTTTTTTATAGGGTCTTTGGCCTCCCATTCCTCCAGCAGCTGCTGAGGCACATATTTTGTTCCGGAGGCTTCTTCGTGCCCCCGCATTCTAAATGTAAGGCATTCTACGAGCACAGGTTTCGGGTCTGCTCTCATCTCTTCTGCAAGCTCAGAGATGGTATCAAACACCTCGAGGATATTGTTGCCGTCTATCTGGACACCTTTGATCCCATAACCTATGGCCTTATCAACCAGTGCGGCACAATTGAATTGCTCCGCTACAGGCGTGGAGAGCCCATAACCATTGTTTTCTATTAAAAATATAACGGGAAGGTTCCATACGGAGGCTACATTCAGGGCCTCATGGAAGTCGCCTTCACTGGTTGCACCTTCGCCGGTAAAAACAAGGGTAGCCTGCTTCCTTTCTGCAAGTACATCAGCCAGTGCAATTCCATCGGCCAGTGCCAGCTGAGGGCCCAGGTGTGAAATCATTCCGATGATCCTGTGTTCCTGCGTTCCGAAATGGAACGACCTGTCGCGGCCTTTAGTGAATCCGGTAGTTTTGCCCTGCCATTGTCCCATCAGGTTGCGCAGGGGTATTCTCCGCGCGGTGAAGACCCCCAGGTTACGGTGCATAGGCAGGATGTACTCATCCGGTTTCATTGCCATCGCAGCGCCTACGGCGATGGCCTCCTGTCCGATTCCTGAAAACCATTTACCTATACGGCCCTGCCGGAGCAGGATAAGCATCTTTTCCTCAACCATCCTCGGATACAGCAATTGCTTGTATAGCGATAATAAAGTGCTGTTACTTTTATCCTTGCGGTCGAAATGCATATAATCAGATCTGGGGTTTGTTTTTTTGTTGCTCCTCCCATTGTTTGGAGAAGGACTTATCTGCGATCTCCGGCATTGCGCGGTATTTTCCCCACATCTTTTTGAAGAGGAATTTCAGCAGAAAGTTCTTCAGTTTTCCACCAAGCAGATCCATTCTTGATCTTTTTAACATGCCGGTATTCCATATTTTCCAGCCTATATCTTCTGCTTTGGTATTTTCGTGCTGCTCTGCCGCATCCCGCCTGTTGAGCAGCAGCATTTTATGGATATCTATTTTTACCGGGCATACCTCAGAGCATTTTCCGCAAAGGCTGGAGGCATAACTCAGGTGTTTAAATTCCTTCATGCCCTGCAAGTGGGGGGTAATAATAGAGCCGATGGGACCACTGTATGTTGTATTATAGGTGTGGCCTCCGATGTTTTTATACACGGGACAGGCATTAAGGCATGCCCCGCAGCGGATGCAGTACAGGCCCTGGCGCTGGTCTTTCTGGGCAAGCAGGTTTGTCCGTCCGTTATCTAGCAGGATCACATACATTTCTTCCGGTCCGTCCGTTTCATGCGGCTGTCTCGGGCCGCTGAGGATAGTGTTGTATACAGTTAGGTTCTGGCCTGTCCCATGGCTGGCCAGTAAAGGCCAGAAAAGGTCCAGGTCTGCCATTGAAGGGATGATCTTCTCAATGCCAACTATCGCGATATGTATCTTGGGGAAAGTTGTACTTAACCTTGCATTTCCTTCATTCTCGGTAAGGGCAATGCTTCCTGAATCGGCAATCAAAAAGTTTCCTCCTGTAATTCCTATATCGGCAGTCAGGTATTTTTCCCTGAGCAGTTCCCTTGCTTTTTGGGTAAGCTGCTGCGGGGTATAGTCTATCGGTGTTCCAAATTTCTCGTGGAAGAGTTTTGCAATCTCTTCCTTTGTGAGGTGCATTGCCGGGGTGACGATATGGTATGGGGCCTGGCCCAGCAACTGGACAATGAATTCACCCAGGTCACTTTCCAGCGATGTGATGTTATTCTCCTCCAGGAATTCATTCAAATGAATTTCTTCGGTGGTCATGGACTTTGATTTGATCACTGTCTTGCCACCACTTTTATTGATGATATTCAGTATCTCCCGCTGTGCTTCTTCGGTGTCATTTGCCCAGATCACCTTGCCGCCGCGGCGCTGAAAATTTGCCTCAAATTCCGGCAGGAATTTGTCCAGGTTCTCCATCACCCTCCATTTGATCACATGAGCCTTCTTCTTTGAGTTCTCCAGATTCTCAAATTTCGTTAAGCCCCTCGCAACCGCGTCATTATATTTTCCAATATTATGGTTAATTGTGTCGCGGTGATCCAAATCAAATGCCTTCTCATCTGCCTTTACCAAAAACTCCTCAGCAATCTTCGTCATGTTCAAATATAAATAAATACGTTTATAGGTAAACAAAAAAACCTGCCGCAACCGGCAGGTTTTTTATTGTTATCAGTTTAATTTTTATTTTTTGGGGGTACCGTCATCGTTTTTGTCTACCACGGGGCGTTTATCCCCGTTTGCCAGTTCCCATGCGGTATAATAAACCAGTTGGGCGCGTTTACTCAGCAGGTCAAAATTGATTTTACTGACTTCATCGCCAGGCTGGTGATAATCTTCGTGGACACCGCTGAAATAGAAGATGACAGGAATGCCGTGTTTTGCGAAATTGTAGTGATCAGAGCGGTAGTAGAACTGGTTAGGGTCTGTCCTGTTATTATAGGTCATATCCAGGTTTATTTTGATAAAATCATCATTTGCCCTGATACCCACTGCGTTCAGGTCAGAGCTCAGCATATCAGAACCAATGATATAAATATACTCAGGGTTGCCCTTATGTGCTTCATCCACACGACCGATCATATCGATGTTGAGGTCGGTGATTGTTTTTTCCAAAGGAAAAACAGGATGTTCTGAATACCATTCAGAGCCTAACAAACCTTTTTCTTCTCCAACAACGGTCATGAAGAGGATACTTCTTTTAGGTCCTTTACCAGCTTTTTTTGCTTTCACAAAGGCATCAGCGATCAGCAGTACACCGGTAGTTCCGGAGCCGTCATCATCAGCACCATTGTTTACTTTGTCGGCACCTGAGGTGGTCAGGCCTATATGGTCATAATGACCTGTTACCACCAGGATTTCGTCCTTCAATACCGGGTCAGATCCTTCCAGGAAACCCAGTACATTTTCGGCACGTACTTTGGCTTCGTCTTTTAAGGCAGAGCCTGATACTTCAGCTTTAAGAAGCTGTGAGGCAGGCTTTACAGTGGAGACAATCTTTTCCTGTAAGGCTGCTACCGTGGTATTTGCTGCTTTCAGGAGCTCGTTTGCAGTAGCCGTTGTCACCCTGATTGACGGGATGGTTTTCATATTCTGCATTTTCGCTATGCTTTCTGCTGTTTTTAAAGCAGGCTGGCCTTCGCCGCTGTAGCTCGCTTTGAGTTCCGGCGAAATATTGTCCAGGCTGGGATCAATCTGGATCACCGCAATGGCCTTGTGCTCTGCGAGGAATTGTATTTTTGCCTGTTGTGCGGCCATCATTTTTCTTCTTGAGGCACGGTCAGTGGGAGCAGGGCCTGCTTTGACCGTAGGATCTCCGTTGCCAAAGATCAGTACTACTTTTCCTGCAACTTCTATTCCGTCGAAATCATTATATCCGTCTTTATTCAAACCGTAACCGGCAAAAACGATATCAGAAGCCTTAAAGTTAAAGCCGCCCAGGGCCACAGTTGAGGAAGAGATTACAAAATCTTTTCCATATTCCTTAGGCTGGCCATTGATGGAAAATGCCATTCGGCTCAGGTTATAGGTTACCATATCGATAGACTGAAAATAATCTCCGTTCACAGGGCCTTTCAGTCCGAGGTTTTTGAAATAATTTTTGATATAATCGGCGGCCATCCAGGCTCCCTTTTTACCTGTTTCCCTGCCTTCATATTCATCTGAAGCCAATACAGACAGGTGTTTGTATGCATTCTCCTTATTGATGGAGCTGCTGAATTTTTGTGCGCTGTTATTACGCTGTGCAACACAACCCAGGCATAGAAATAAGGCCAGGCTGGTAGTTAGAAAGTGTTTGTTCATTGAATAAGGCAGTTAGCTTTTAATTGTTTGGGGCTTTACTTGTCCCGTATAATTCTTTGTTTTTTTTGCGCTCGATATAGGCGGAAATAAATATACTCAGCTCATACAAAAGGAACAGCGGGAAGGCCACCACCATCATGGTAATGATATCAGGAGTAGGGGTAACGATGGCCGCGATGATCAGGATCACTACAACGGCATAACGTCGGCTTGCCCTCATAAATTTAGGCGTCATTACACCAAACAATGAAAGTATATAGATGACTACCGGTAGTTCGAATATAATTCCTGTTCCAATGGTTAGCGTTGCTATAGACGAAAGGTAAGAATCGATCGTGAATGTATTCTCAATCATCGGACTTATGGAGAAGCCTGTCAGAAAATTAATAGACAGTGCACAGACGATAAAATAGCCGAACAGTACGCCTATAAAGAATAATAAGGAAGCGAAAAATACAAATCCCCGGGCGGATTTTCTTTCCTTTTCATGCAGTGCGGGTTTAATGAACAGCCAGAGTTCAAATAGCAGATAGGGAATACCAAAAACGATCCCTGTCATGATACAGGAATTGATCTGGAGGGTAAACTGCCCGGCCATTTCGGTATTGATGATCTTACCTTTGATTTCCGTGATACAGAAATCAGCCCCTAAGGAGGGGTATTGTGCGGCCAGCTTACACATCATCCGGTAGGTCCAGAAATCGGGGCTTTTTGGGCCCATGATTACGGTATTAAACAGGAATTCGTAGTAGTAGAAGGCCAGACTTGTAAAAATTACGATCGCTAATAAGGAACGGAGCAGGTGTTTTCTTAATACATCAATATGGTCGAAGAAAGACATTTCGGCTTCTAAAATCTTTCCTTTATTCTTAACGGCCTCTATGAGGTCCTTCGCTTTATTATCACTCATGAATCTTATTTGTAAACAAAAATACCATTCTATTTAATTTAGAATGGTATTTACGTTAAATATAGTAATTAGATCTTTTTATTCAGTAAAAACAAAAGTTTCCATGAATTTTGTGGTGAAATTTCCTGCCCTGAAGTTGGGATCTTTCATCAGTTTCAAATGGAAGGGAATGGTTGTTTTAACACCTTCGATCACGAATTCGCTTAACGCACGTTCCATGGTGCTGATCGCTTCTTCACGTGTTTGTGCCGTGCAGATCAGTTTTGCGATCATGGAATCGTAATTGGAAGGGATCTGGTAACCTGCATATACGTGAGTATCAACCCTTACGCCATGGCCACCCGGAGAATGGAAATTGGTAATCCTTCCTGGTGATGGCCTGAAGTTATTGTATGGGTCTTCAGCATTGATCCTGCATTCTATCGCGTGCAGATTTGGGAAATAGTTCTTGCCCGAGATCGGAACACCTGAAGCTACTTTTATCTGTTCTTTAATTAAATCGTAATTGATAATTTCTTCAGTTACGGGATGTTCAACCTGGATACGGGTATTCATCTCCATGAAATAGAAATTACGGTGTTTATCTACCAGGAACTCAATTGTTCCGGCGCCTTCATAAGATACAGCTGTTGCACCTTTGATAGCGGCTTCGCCCATCCGGTCCCTGAGTTCCGGAGTCATGAATGGAGATGGGGCTTCTTCAACCAGTTTCTGGTGACGGCGCTGAATAGAGCAGTCACGCTCAGACAAGTGGCAGGCCTTGCCATACTGGTCACCAATGATCTGGATTTCAATATGCCTTGGGTCTTCAATATATTTTTCGAGGTACAGACCATCATTGCCAAATGCGGCACCAGACTCTTGTCTTGCGCTGTCCCAGGCATTTTCAAAGTCTTCATCTTTCCATACTACGCGCATTCCGCGGCCGCCACCACCGGCCGTAGCCTTAAGGATGACAGGGTAACCGATTTCATTTGCCAGCTGGATACCTTCTTTTACGCTTTCGAGCAGTCCCTGTGAACCCGGAATAGTAGGCACACCGGCTTTTTTCATGGTTTCTTTGGCAGAAGCTTTATCACCCATGGAGTTGATCTGTTCGGGTGTGGCACCAATGAATTTAATCCCGTAATCTCTGCATACAGAAGAGAATTTTGCGTTCTCAGACAAAAATCCGTAACCCGGATGAATGGCATCTGCATTAGTCAGTTCAGCGGCAGATATAATATTTGGAATACTGAGGTAAGAATCTTTACTCGGAGGCGGTCCTATACAAACGGCTTCATCCGCGAAACGAACATGTAAACTTTCCCGGTCTGCAGTAGAGTAAACAGCAACAGTTTTAATGCCCATTTCTTTACAGGTACGAATGATACGCAAGGCAATTTCGCCCCTGTTGGCAATTAATATTTTTTTAAACATATAATTGATAAGATGATAATTTGCTAAAAGCAAATATTACATAGGTTCTACTAAAAATAATGGTTGATCGTATTCTACCGGAGATGAATTGTCTACCAGTACTTTAACTATTCTTCCAGAAACTTCACTTTCAATTTCGTTGAATAACTTCATTGCCTCAATAATGCAGATTACTTTACCTACAGCTATCTCATCCCCAACATTTACAAATGACGGTTTATCCGGACTTGCAGAACGGTAAAATGTTCCGATCATTGGAGATTTAACGGTTATATATTTTGAAGTATCTTCTGCTTCAGCTACCGGAGCTGCATTTGCTATAACAGCGGCAGGCTGTGCAGCAGGTGCTCCAGCAAGCACTTGCGGTGCGGCTGCGGGTACAGTAGTGTTTATAACTGTAGGGGCCTGATTCGTTTTAATAGTGATTTTGAAGTCTTTTTGTTCAATTGCAACTTCATTGACGCCCGAACGAGAAACAAATTTAATGAGTTCCTGAATTTGTTTGATATCCATTTTTTGGTATTTTGTTGAAAAGATTCCTGTCTCTTAAAGACTCTAAGTTAATATTTATTATCGTATAAATTAGTACGCCCATTTGATGTAAACGGCGCCCCAGGTAAAGCCGCCTCCAAAAGCAGCAAGAACAATGTTGTCGCCTTTTTTGAGTTTGCTTTCCCATTCCCATAAACAAAGGGGTATGGTACCATTAGTGGTATTACCGTAACGTTCAATATTGATCATTACTTTTTCTGATCCTAATCCCATTCTTGAGGCAGTGGCATCAATAATTCTTTTGTTGGCCTGGTGAGGAACCAGCCAGGCTATATCTTCGGCAGTCAGCTCATTTTTTTCCATGATTTCGGCAGCCACATCAGCCATGTTGGTCACAGCAAATTTAAATACTGTTTTACCTTCCTGGAAAACAAAATGTTCCTTATTTTCTACTGTTTCATGGGATGCGGGTCTGAGGGATCCGCCTGCTTTCTGGTTCAGGAACTGCCTGCCTGACCCATCTGATTTCAGGATCGAGTCCATAATCCCGTTACCTTCCTCATTGGGTTCTACTAAAACAGCACCGCAGCCGTCACCAAAGATGATGCAGGTGGTCCTGTCAGTATAGTCAATGATAGACGACATTTTATCGCCGCCTACAACCAGTATTTTTTTATGTTTTCCGGATTCAATGAATTGTGAAGCGGTAGTAAGTCCGTA
The DNA here is from genome assembly GCF_900107535.1 of Pedobacter hartonius. GTDB lineage: Bacteria > Bacteroidota > Bacteroidia > Sphingobacteriales > Sphingobacteriaceae > Pedobacter > Pedobacter hartonius. Next base: position 58,978 of record NZ_FNRA01000006.1, read on the forward strand.
GATGAAACCTGAGCATGCCGCCTGAAGGTCGAAACCCCAGGCATTTTTTGCCCCTATTTTATCAGCCAGGATATTTGCTGTTGCAGGGAAGGGCATATCAGGAGTAACGGTGCAGAAAATGATCAGGTCAATCTCCTCGGCACTGATACCGCGTTTTTTTAGCAGGCCGTTGACAGCGTGCACAGCCATATCAGATGTTGCGAGTCCCTCGCCTTTTAATATTCTTCGCTCTTTAATACCCGTTCGTGAGATGATCCATTCGTCTGTTGTTTCTACTAGTGATTCTAATTCTCTGTTAGAAAGTACATATTCGGGAACATAACCTTGAACCGCAGTAATAGCAGCGTGAATTTTATTCATTTTATCTCTTATTTATTTAAAAGCGGCCTGTATTTTTTCTACCAGACCTGTAGTTACCATCTCCCTGGCCTGCAGAACCATGTTCATCACAGCTTTGGGAGTAGAGATCCCGTGACCAATGATTACGGGTGCATTTACGCCGAGAACCGGGCTTCCACCATGATTTTCATAATTGAACCTGTCAAAGAATTCATCTTTAAGGCCCTTTTTAATGGTCATGATATAAAAGGATTCGGCGAGTTTTAACATGATATTTCCGGTAAAGCCATCGCAAACGATTACGTCAGCTTTTTCATTGAACAAGTCACGGCCTTCAATGTTTCCGATGAAATTAAATTGATTGGATTCTTTCATCAGGGGGAAAGTTGCCAGGCTGAGCATATTGCCCTTTTCATCTTCCTCACCGATATTGATCAGTCCAACTTTTGGATTATTGATGTGCATTACATTTTCGGCGTACAAACTACCTACAATACCAAACTGGACCAGTACGTCTGGTTTACAATCTGCATTGGCACCAACATCAAGCATTAAGCCTGTTCCTCCGCTAAGTTTTGGAACAAGTGTGCAGAGGCTGGGCCTGATAATCCCGGGAACAGTTTTTACGCTGAAGACGGCGCCAACCATCATTGCACCGGAGTTTCCGGCACCAATAAAAGCATCAATTTCTTTATGTTTTAACATAGAGAAACCTAGAGAAATACTGGAATTTGGTTTTTGGCTGATTGCTCTGGTAGGATGTTCGCCCATACCAATCACCTCTTCGGTATGAACATATTCAAAGTGATCGGCATTGAAGCCTTGCTCGGCAAGTATGGGCTTAATTTGCTGTGTATCGCCAATAAGCACCAAATGCTCATTTGGCGATAAAAGTTCATGGGCTGCTATTGCTCCCAAAACATTTGCTTTGGGAGCATAGTCTCCGCCCATTATATCGAGACCTATTTTCATAGTAAAAAATCAGTTTGTGAGTAAAGCGTTATTGCCTTTTTTTCCAAGCGCCTAAGTTAAACTTAAACACATTGAAAACACAAACAATTTCTCAGTAAAATTAACCTATTGACGTATTTTCAATAACCAATTTACCGTTGTAGTATAAGTTACCATCAACGTTGTATGCATGGTGAGGGATGTGTATTGCACCAGTAGTTTGACAAGTAGCTAAAGAAGGAGCTACCGCTTTATAGTGTGTTCTTCTTTTATCTCTTCTACTTTTAGAGATCTTGCGTTTTGGATGTGCCATTGCTGATTTATTATTTTTTAATTATTATTTTAATTTTCTCAGTGCTTCCCAACGGGGGTCGTCACCTATTGTTTTTTCTTCCTGCTGAGATGGGGTAGCCAGACTTTCCAGTCTTTCAATCATCTCTTTGTCGCACTGAACGCCATTGCCGTTCTGCTCACAAATCTTTATATATGGTACTGATACGGTGATAAATTCATACAGAATTTCTGCTATATCAATACTGCTTTCCTTTTTATTCAGCATGATGATCTCCAGATCATCACTTTCCAGGTCATCCTCAGCAAACTTTACGATCTGCCTTTCTGTAATATCAATCGGTGCATCAAATTCTGATAAACATTTGTCGCAATCCAATATAATCGTTCCTGCAATGTGAATCCTGAGAATCAGCATTGTCTCTTGTTTGTCCAGCTCTACGTCTACTTTAAGCATTCCCTTTTTTACTAAAGAGTACTCAAATGCGTCAAAAAAGCTGTTATCAATCTCAAAATCAAATTGATGCTTGCCAATTTTTAAGCCTGTAAACGGGATTGAAAATTGTTTTAAAGGTTTCAATTGTAACAAAATTTTAGCCCGCAAATGTATGAATTAATTTGGGATTTATAAAATGTTTTATAAATATTATTACAGGTTAATTTGCATCGTCCTTTACATCTGCAGCCGTTTCAATAATTTTACCTCCGCTTCTTAACTGATTGCTTAACAGAGATTCCTGTTCACGCCTGTGGTTTACGATATGTGTAGCGGCAAAAATTGCTTCAATAAAAGAAGAAGGGTCTGCTATGTTCTTTCCGGCGATATCATAACCTGTGCCGTGATCTGGTGAGGTACGTACGAATTTCATCCCTGCGGTATAATTAACGCCGTTTCCGAAGGCTATGGTCTTAAAAGGGATTAAACCCTGGTCATGGTACATGGCCAGAACAGCATCAAACTGTTTGTAGCTGCCTTTACCAAAAAATCCGTCTGCCGGATAAGGGCCAAAACAGATCACGCCGGAGTCGAATGCTTCCTGTATAGCCGGCATGATAACTGTCTGCTCTTCCGTGCCCAGCAGGCCATTGTCGCCCGCATGCGGGTTCAGTCCCAGTACAGCTATTTTAGGTTTCTCGATCCAGAAATCTTTCTTAAGGCTTTCATTGATCATTACCAGTTTTTTAACGATCTTTTCTTTGGTGATGCTCTGTGCAACTTCGCTGATCGGGATATGGCCGGTAACTACGCCAACGCGGATGTCCTCACTTACCAGGAACATCAGCACATCCGAAGCGCCGCTGCGTTCCTGAAGATATTCCGTATGGCCCGGAAACTTAAATGTATCAGATTGTATATTGTGTTTATTGATAGGTGCGGTAACTAAAGCATCTATGTTCCCGTTTACAAGGTCTTCCGTTGCTTTTTCCAGTGATAACAGGGCATACTTTCCGCCTGTTTCATTGGCTACGCCCAATTCAATTTTCACATCCTCTTCCCAGCAATTGATCATATTGGCTTTTTTAGGATTTGCTTCCGCTGCCTGGTTGATTACATTGAAACTGAAATCGCCCAAACCCAGGGCTTTTCTATGGTAGGATGCTACTTTGGTATGTCCATAAACGATAGGGGTACAGTAATCAAGAATGCTCTGGTTGGCTAAAGCTTTTAAAATCACTTCCAAACCGATGCCATTCACGTCACCTATACTGATACCTATTTTAATTTTACTGCTCATGCTCAAATAAAAATTTAGCGCAAAATACAGAAAAATCATTAGGATACAGTTTTTTCGTGCGTCAGATGTCCTTATGCTTAACCTGTCAAAGCTGTTTCAGGTGATTAGCCGCGTTGTCATACTACCCGGGTGATCTATCATTCGGTTCAGAAACATCCTGATTTTATCAGTTTTGATTTATTTTGTTATCATTTGGTAAGCTTCTGCCGGTTTCCGGTTAATGTTAAGTCATTAGTCATAAAACTTTAGTTATTTTGCAGCAAGGGGAGCAGAAGTTTCTGCATCCGGCAAATAAACAGGAAAGCATATGAGTTTGGTAAGGGCGAAAAAACATTTAGGACAACACTTTTTGACCGATAAGAAGATAGCGGAGAAAATTGTGAACGGTCTTGTTCATACCGATCAGTACCGCCAGGTGCTGGAAGTAGGCCCGGGAATGGGGATTCTTTCTGATATTCTGCTGGAAAGGGAGAACCTGGAAACATTTATGATCGATATCGATACTGAGTCTTATCATTTCCTGAATGATAAATACCCTCAGATGGGCAGTCGTCTGATCAATGGCGACTTTCTGAAAATGGATCTGGCCGCAGTGTTTCCCGGCAAATTTGCCATTATCGGTAATTTCCCTTATAACATATCTTCACAGATCCTCTTTAAAGTTCTTGAACACCGTGCCAACGTAGTAGAGATGGTGGGCATGTTTCAGAAAGAAGTAGCAGAGCGTTGTGCTTCCAAATCAGGAACAAAAGAATACGGTATCCTGAGTGTGCTGATCCAGGCTTATTACGATATTGACTATTTGTTCACGGTAAAACCGGGTACTTTTAACCCGCCGCCCAAAGTGAACTCTGGCGTGATCAGATTGAGCAGAAATAATGTTGAAACGCTGGCATGTGATGAAAAACTGTTCTGGACGGTAGTAAAGGCCGGATTTAACCAGCGCAGAAAAACACTGCGTAATGCTTTATCGGGCGTGCTTCCCAAAGCCAAAATGGACGACCATATATTTTTTGAAAAACGTGCGGAGCAGCTTACTGTGCAGGATTTTATTGCACTTACACAACATGTAACTGAACGCTCAAAAATAACTATACAACCAGATGAAGGGTAAAATTTTAATTGTTGACGACTTACATCCTGTATTTAAAAGCAGGGCCGGACAATTGGGGTATGAGGTAGATGACCGTCCGAAAATTACACGGGCAGAAACACTTGCAATCATTTCGGCATATGACGGAATTGCCGTACGTACCAAATTCAGGATAGATAAAGAACTGATGGATGCCGCTCCCGGACTAAAATTCGTAGCAAGGGCAGGAGCCGGGCTTGACAATATAGATGAAGCATATGCCAATGAAAAGGGTATCCTGCTGATCAATGCGCCTGAAGGGAACAGGGACGCTCTGGGCGAGCATGCCATGGCGATGCTGTTGTCGCTGATCAATAACCTCCGCAAAGCGGATATAGAGATCAGGAATAGCATCTGGGACCGTGAAGGGAACCGTGGATGGGAACTGAAGGGCAAGACCGTAGGGATCATTGGTTATGGCTTTATGGGGAGTAGTTTTGCACGCAAGCTTTCAGGGTTTGAAGTTAAAGTGCTTGCTTACGATAAATACAAGACAGGGTTTTCTGATGCTTATGCACAGGAGTGCAGTATGGAAGAGATCGTGAAACATAGTGACGTACTGAGCCTGCATATTCCGCTGACCTCTGAAACCAGGCAGATGGTGGATGAGGAATATCTTTTCCATTTTAAAAAGAATATCTTTTTTATCAATACCGCCAGGGGCGAGATTGTGAATACAAAGGCAGTTCTCACCGGTTTGCAGTCGGGCAGGATCTTAGGTGCCGGACTGGATGTGCTGGAAGCAGAAAAGTTTCCGAATCTCGGTGACCAATCCTGGTACACTGAACTAAGGGAATCTCCAAAAGTAATTCTGACGCCCCATATTGGCGGATGGACGTTTGACTCCTACCGTAAGATCTCTGAAGTGCTTGCCGATAAACTGGAGCAACTATAGGCGGGAATACCACAGTCTAAAGATCCATTATTCATACAAACTGGCTTGTTCCTTCTATATGAGTCCGACATAGGTGTCCCAAGGGAACGAGGCTAGACCGAGTTTAAGCCTTAAACCAGGTCTAGCCTCGTTCCCTGGATGGATGTACCTCGGACTCACAGAGAAGGAACAGGCCAGAAGCAACGGGCAGAGGGCGATGTCTGATCAATTCAGGAAAGCTTTACCCTTCGTATTTCTCGTTGATGCCCTGAAGAATTTTGGGTGTCAAAACCTCATCAGCATATAATTTGATCAGCTGTATCGTTTCTGTATAAGTTTCTGAATTTAACTGGAGGGCAATTACCAATTCTTCAAAAGGTTTGTCATGAATGACAGTTTGATGAATCCAGGAAGAGAGGAGAGGCTGTTCCATATCCGGCTCTGCCTGTATAATTCTGATTCCTTTGTCTGCGGTGATTTTTGAAATGAAAATAGGATTTCCATCAAGAATAGCTTTCCCGTTTCCGTATGTATTGTTGACATAGGATTCTTCAGCTAAACCAGTCAGGCTGGTAAAGGTGTGTTTCCAAAAATCTATCAAATCGGCGTAGTTTTGCGGACTATCCACAAAACTACCAATAGCTAATACTTCCATCAGATTTTTCATTTTACTCTTTTATAAAAGCGATTCCTAAATGCACCTCCAAATCTAACCTTTCGGTGAAATTTTTTGGGAATGACTTAATCAATGGTTTCCCCATGCCTGAGATATTAACTCCTCCATTTTCCCGTGCTGCTGCAATAAACCTCCTGCACTTTGCAAATCCCTTTGATCTTATACTGGCGTCGCTGCTGCGTAAACGCTCGTGTAAATTATTTAATAATTCAATTCCGGTGATAGCCAATAGCGGCACATCCTGTGCCCAGCTATTGGAATCTTCCAGATTTTTACCCTGTACCTGAAAGCGTCCTCTATGATTCATACTATTTTATTTGATGTGAACAGGTAAGCAAAACTAGTAATGTATTTTCTTAAAACAAAATAAAAATAAACTTTTTAAAAATTCAATATACGAAAGAGATGCCATATCTTTCAGCATAAAACATAAACGGCCATCTCAAATTAATGAGATGGCCGTTTATTGAGGTCTAAGGTCCTATTTCTTCCAGTCGTTATCCGCCGGCGTAGCATCCATATAGATACCTCCGTCAATCACAATTGAAGAAACTGCTTTTGCAGCATTGAACTGAACTGAAATTGCTTTTTGACTGGCTTTCCAGACCATCGGTGTCTGATGGATTACCTGAGTGGTTCCGTCCGCGTAAGTCACTTTCACATCAAATGGAATGGCAAATCCGCCGACGTTATTCAGTGCCACTGTGTAATTGGTGCCTTTGATAGATACCTTGCCGATGGCCAGGTCAATATAGTTATTGCTGAAGAACCAGTTATTCCAGTACCAGTTCAGGTCCTGGCCGGATGCGTTATTGATCGAGTTAAAGAAGTCCCATGGAATAGGATGTTTTCCGTTCCAGCGGTCCATATAGGCGCGCAGGTATTTTTTAAAGGCTTCATCACCCAGCATATCTTTTAAACCAAGGTAGGCCAGCGAAGGTTTTACATAAGAATTGTTGCCGGTAGACCAGGTGGTTTGTGTGATCACAGGTTGCTCTTCTTCAGCATTCTTTTTGAAAATCCATGGTTTTACCCTGAAGGCTTTATAGTTCTCAGCAGCCTTTTCTTTGCCCAGCTGCTCGCATGAGATCAGGTATTCAAGTGTTGTGGCCCATCCTTCATCCATATAGGCGTAACGTGTTTCGTTGATCCCCATGTAAAATGGAAAATAGGTATGCGCAATCTCGTGGTTCATTACAAACTGGCTGAACTCCATATCAGGCGTGGTGGAATCATTGACCATCATCGGGTACTCCATATCAGCAAAGCCCTGTACAACGGTCATTTTTGAAAAAGGGTAGGGTACTCCCGGCCAGTTGCCGGAAAACCAGCCCAAAGCCAGTTTGGCCCATTCCACACCATGTGTGAAATCTTTGGCCTTTGCGTCATAGGCAGACTGTACACTGGATCTCCTGTTGGTTTTAGGGTCTACGATCACACTTCCTGCATCCCATATATAACGGTTGCTCAAAGCAAAAGTGACATCTGTAATGTGGGCAGCGGTAAATTTCCAGGTGTTCCAGGCGTTCTGTTTGGTGACTTCTCCATTTGCCATTTCAGTGGCACTGGCCATAGAGATCACCTCGTCACTGGTATATGATTTTTTCAGCCGCTCGGCAAATTTAGGCTGAAGTACCTCATCGGGGTTTTTCAAGTCGCCCGTAGACCAGACCACATAGTTTTTTGGTGCTTTTACGTTCAGCTGGTAATCATTGAAATCATTATAGAACTCTGCCCTGTCCATATGAGGGAGCATGTCCCATCCATTGTAATCATCGTATACAGATACGCGGGGGAAAGAGTAGGCGACGAAAAAAGTAGTGCTGTCCAGCTGTCCTTCCCTTCCGCTTTCCTTAGAAAGCGGGTAACTCCAGTCGATCTTCAGCTTTACGGTTTCACCGGGTCTGATTGCTGTTTTTAGTTTAACCGCTACTACGGTTCCCCAGTCTTTGGCATCGATCGCGTAAGTCTGCCCGTTGATCACAAAGGAACTGATACTTAGTCCTGTTGTTAGAAAATCTTTTCCTGCATAACCCGCTCTTGGTGATTCGGGTTTATGGACGTTATTGACAAACCGGATGGCGAGCTGGGCAAGTGTATCGGGGCTGTTATTGGTATAATCTATCGTTTCTGTTCCTTTTACTGTCTTATCGTTTGGTGTTACTGTAAGGGTCATATCGTATTTCCCTTTGTTCTGCCAATACTTTTTTCCGGGTTTTCCGTCTGCAGCGCGGGTACCTTTATCGTAGGCGGCCCTGATATTTCTTGGCATGTACAGGTCCTGTGCCTGGGAAGTTATTGAATATAACAGGGATAGTACAGCTAGTCTAAAAAATTTGTTGTGCATAAAAATAATAAGTTTGTTGCACCAAAAGTAAAGGTTTTAAGTTCTTTCTAAACAATTCAAATCAAAAGATTTGCTTTTATAAGAATAGCCTGTTATCTTCGTTTTAATTGAAGCAAGACTATGTAGGCTTAATCTGCCGATGTAGTCTTGTTTGTATTTTAAAGGAAGTTATAAATAATACATTAAGCTATGACAGAGGTAACATACTACACTCAGGAAGGATTAGATAAGCTAAAGGAAGAAGTACATTACTTAACCACAACGGGGAGGCAACTGATCTCCAAGGCTATAGCTGAAGCAAGAGATAAAGGTGATCTTTCCGAAAATGCGGAGTACGATGCTGCAAAAGAGGCACAGGGACTGCATGAAGCAAAAATATCGAAATTGAAGGCCACTTTAGCTTCGGCAAGACTGATTGATGAATCAAAATTAGATACATCAAAGGTACTGGCATTATCTATTGTTAAAATCAAGAACATTAAAAACGGGGCTACCATGACCTATCAGCTGGTGGCTGAAACGGAAGCGGATATGAAGATCGGCAAGATCTCGGTGAAGTCTCCGATTGCACAGGGCTTACTGGGGAAATCTGTTGGTGATACGGCGGAGATCGATGTTCCGGCGGGTAAAATAGAATTCGAAATATTAGAAATCAGCAGATAAACCAAAGCATATGCCAAGTATATTTTCAAAGATCATAGATGGGGAGATTCCTGCACACGTAGTTGCCGAGACGACAGAATTTCTTGCTTTTTTAGATATTAATCCTCTGACCATGGGCCACGTGCTGGTGATTCCTAAACAGGAAATCGATTATATATTTGACATGGATGAAGAAAGCTATTTCGGGCTTACGCTGTTCGCCAAGATCGTAGCAGCAGGGATCAGGAAAGCATTTCCCTGTATCAAAGTAGGCATGGCTGTCATTGGTCTTGAAGTGCCGCATGCACACATCCATCTGATTCCTTTGAACACAATGGATGACATCAATTTCAGCAGGCCAAAGCTGCACCCTACTGATGAGGAGCTTGCAGAAGCTGCATTAAAAATTAAAGCACAGTTATAATATAACTGTGCTATTTTAATTTCTCGTTATTCTTGTGCCTGTCGGCATCCCTGATATTCTTCTTCACCATATTTTTCTCCATGGCTTCAGTCAGGTTGATGCCTGTCTGGTTGGCCAGGCAGATCAGTACAAATAACACATCAGCCATTTCGTCACCAAGGTCTACCGCTTCGTCGCTTTTTTTGAAAGACTGCTCGCCGTAGCGGCGTGACATGATGCGGGCCACTTCGCCCACTTCTTCCATTAAGATTGCGGTATTGGTCAACTCGTTAAAATAACGGACACCCGTGGTATTGATCCACTGGTCAACCGTTTCCTGTGCTTCCTGTATGGTCATTCTATTCTTTGTTTTTGGTGTCTATCAATATGGTTACAGGTCCATCGTTCAGCAGGCTGATCTTCATATCTGCCCCGAATACCCCTGTCTGCACCGCTTTGTTCAGCAGCAGGCTAAGCTGTCTGATCATGGATTCATAGAGGGGGATGGCTTTGTCCGGTCGGGCTGCCCTGGTAAAACCTGGCCTGTTGCCCTTTTTTGTGGCTGCATAGAGCGTAAACTGGCTGATCAGTAGGATATTTCCGTCAATGTCTGTTACCGACCTGTTCATGAGCCCCTGTTCATCGCTGAAGATCCGCATGTTGACGATCTTTGCTGCCAGCCATTCTACATCTTCCTGCTGGTCGCTGTCTTCAATGCCCAGCAGTACCAGTAGCCCATCCCGGATCTCTCCTGTAATCTGGTCGTCCACCCTGCAGCTGGCCTTTGTCACACGTTGTATCACTGCTCTCATTTATGCCCGGGTTTCATTGCCATGAAAAATACTGAGGTAACTTTCATAACGGCTGATCTCTATTTCATCATTTTCAACAGCTTTCAGTACGGCGCATCCCGGTTCATTGATATGCCTGCAGTTATGGAACTTGCAGAGGTGCATCAGGTCGCGCATTTCCCTGAAATAATGTCCCAGTTCCTCCGGTTTGATATCATAGATCCCCAGTTCCCTGATGCCCGGCGTATCGATCAGGTAACCGCCAAAAGGCAGGGTGTGCATTTCGGCAAACGTGGTAGTATGTTGTCCTTTATCACTTGATTCTGATATTTCTCCCGTTTTAATGCTCCTGCCCGGTAAAAGGGCATTGATCAGGCTGGATTTCCCTACTCCGGAATGCCCGGAGAACAGGGTGGTTTTATCTTTTAATAAGCTTTCTATCAAAGGGACGTTGGTGCCTTCCAGTGCTGACACCTCATAACAGGGATAGTCTAACCGCTCGTAAATGCTCTTGTAGTCTGCCAGTACCGCCAGGCCCTCATCACTGAACAGGTCCAGCTTGTTAAAGACCAGCGTGGCCGGGATCCGGTAGGCTTCTGCGGTCACCAGGAAACGGTCTATAAAACCGAGCGATGTACGCGGGGAAACCAATGTAACCACTAGGAAGGCCTGATCGAGGTTAGCCGCGATGATCTGTGCCTGTTTGGACAGGTTAATGGATTTCCTGATGATATAGTTCCTGCGTTCATGGAGTTTGAAGATCACCCCATTGTCTGAATTGGGTTCCATCTCAAATTCTACCTGATCGCCCACCGCAACAGGGTTGGTGGTCTGGATCCCTTTGATCCTGAATTTCCCCTTGATCCTGCAGTCATAATCCTGCCCATCTTCCCCATGGACCAGGTACCAGCTTCCTGTTGATTTTATTACTAATCCTTGCATATTTACGTTGTAAAGGTAAGGAAAAAAGAGGATGCCGTTTTCTGAATCTGTCTTTTCCGGAGCCGGACGGCTCAAATGATTTAGCTGCCTAAAATTATTTTTTTGAGGAAACGCTTGCTTATTAGAAAAATATAACTTTACTTTATGGCGTAGCAACAGCTAAGCAGTATTGCTATTTAAATATGAAAACTAATTTAACAATTACATCCATTATTACCACCACCACCGGGGAACTCGGAGGGAGGTGAATTAATGGTATAAAGACAAAATAAAAAACCATAGAAAGCGCCTTCCTCTAAACGGAAGGCGCTTTTTTTTTAAATTTAAAATTATGAATATTGTAAAATTCGGAGGTACTTCAGTAGGTTCAGCAGAAGGCATACGTACCCTGATCAGCATACTGAAGAAGGGAGATCAGGAAGATTACCCTGTAGTAGTACTCTCAGCGATGAGCGGCGTAACCAATCTGCTGCAGTCCATGGCAGAAAAAGCAGTGCTGGCTGAGGAATATACTGCAGAGTTAAAAGAAATTGAAGAAAAACACTTCCGGGCCCTGCGCGAACTTTTACCTGCTTCCGCGCAAAACCCTGTTTTTACCAGGTTAAAAATATACTTCAACGAGCTGGAAGATATCCTGCAGTCGGTATATACCCTAAAAGAACTGAGTCCTCAGACCAGGGACCTGATCCTGAGCTTTGGAGAGCGCTGCTCCACTTTCATGATCAGCCATATAGCCAAACAGGATTTTCCAAATGCAATTGCTGTAGAAGGCGCTGAGCTGATCAAGACTGACAGTAACTTCGGGCAGGCTAAAGTAAATACGCCGCTGACAGAAATGCTGATCCAGGATTTCTATGCGGCAAATAAGGATAAACTATTATTTGTAACCGGTTATATCGCCAGCAATACCGAAGGCAGGATGACCACATTGGGCCGCGGAGGAAGTGATTTTACCGCTGCCATATGGGGCTCTGCCTTAAATGCTGCGGAAATAGAGATCTGGACCGATGTTGACGGCATGCTCACTGCCGATCCAAGGATTGTTGAAAAAGCATTTTCCCTGTCTGAACTCAGCTACACCGAAGCGATGGAGCTGTCTTACTTTGGTGCAAAGGTGATTTACCCGCCAACCATGATCCCTGCATTTCTAAAGAAGATCCCTATTGTGATCAAGAATACCTTCAATACAGCGTTTGAAGGAACTTATATCCGTCATGGGGCAGATACTTCAAACTTCCCTATCAAAGGCATTTCGTCCATTGACGAGATCAGTATCCTGAACCTGTCCGGCAGTGGCATGGTGGGTAAAGCAGGTTTTAGCGGCCGTTTGTTCTCCCTGTTATCGAGAGAGCAGATCAATGTGGTGCTCATTACCCAGTCTTCTTCAGAACACAGCATCACTTTTGCAGTAAAACCTGAAGACTCCTTAAAAGCACTGGCCATCATCAGCAAGGAATTTGAGCTGGAACTGCTTGCAAAAAAACTGGAATACCCACAGGTAGAAAACGGATTGTCTGTACTGGCCATCGTAGGGGAGAACATGAAACATACCCCGGGTATGTCTGGAAAGTTATTCTATGCACTGGGCAGAAACGGAGTGAACGTAAGGGCCATTGCACAGGGCTCCTCAGAATATAACATCTCGGTTATCCTTTCGAAGACAGACCTTTCCAAAGCGGTGAATGCTGTTCATGATGCATTCTTTGCAGACCTGAAGAAAACGCTGCATATCTTTTGCCTGGGCACAGGAAATATCGGTAAAACCTTATTCCGCCAGCTGCTGAACCAAACCCCGCACCTGGCAAAAAACAACGACCTTGAAGTAAAGGTGATGGGAATCAGCAACTCGCGCCAGATGTATATGAGCAATGCCGGTTTTGACCTGTCCGACTGGGAGACTGAATTGAACGCCAATGCTGAACCAGCCGACCTGAAAGAGTTCGTCAGGCAGATGAAAGCTATGAACCTGCCCAACTGTGTGTTTGTTGACAATACAGCAAGCCCTTATCCGGTAGATTTTTACCAGGACATCCTGGAATCCAGCATCTCTGTGGTGACCTGCAATAAAATTGGTAACTCGGCTGAATACAGCCAGTACAGTGCGTTCAAGGCGGCAGCCCGCACCTATGGTGTAGACTTTCACTACGAAACGAACGTAGGCGCAGGCCTTCCGATCATCCGGACACTGAAAGACCTGATGATGAGCGGTGACAACATTGCCAGCATCGAGGCTATCCTGTCGGGTACCATCTCTTATATCTTTAATAATTTTAAAGATGAAGTACGTTTTCATGAGATCGTGAAATCAGCCCAGGAAATGGGATATACCGAACCTGATCCGCGTGACGACCTGAACGGAAAAGATTTTATGCGCAAAATGCTGATCCTGGCAAGGGACGCAGGATATCCTTTAGAGGAAGCTGATATCAAAATCGAAAGCATGCTGCCTCCTGCCTGTATGGCAGCTGAAAGCGTGGTCGATTTTTACCAGGAGCTGGAAAACAATTCTGCCTATTTTGAGAATTTAAAAACGACCGCTGCAGCCCGTGGTAAAGTATTAAGATATATCGGCAAGCTGGAAGCCGGAAAAGTGGCGATCACGCTGCAAATGGTTGATGATGCCCATCCTTTCTACATGTTATCAGGAAGTGACAATATCATTTCCTTTATCACAGACCGTTATAAAGACCGTCCGCTGGTAGTTAAAGGCCCTGGTGCCGGAGCAGAAGTAACTGCCGCAGGTGTATTTGCAGATATCATAAATGTTGGTAAAAGATGAGAGAGTCAGTAAAAGTTTTTGCGCCCGCAACTGTTGCAAACGTTGTTTGCGGATTTGATGTCCTGGGTTTTGCAGTAAATGAACCCGGTGATGAAGTGATCATGCGTGTAACAGATAAACCCGGAGTGGTGATCTCTAAGATCACCGGTGATGAAGGGCGCCTGCCGCTCAATCCGGCAAAAAATACCGTGAGTGCAAGCGTTCAGGACTACCTGAAACACATCGGCCGTACCGATATCGGAATAGATATAGAATTACATAAAAAGATGCCTATTGGGAGTGGACTGGGATCAAGCTCTGCGAGTACTGTAGCGGGCTTGTTTGCGATCAACACCCTGTTTGATCAGCAGCTCACTGCCAGGGAATTGGTTCCTTTTGCCATGAAAGGCGAGGAGATTGCCTGCGGTTACGGACATGCCGACAATGTGGCCCCTGCGCTGCTGGGAGGTTTTGTACTGATCAGGAGTTATGAACCCCTGGATGTGATCAGCCTGCCTTTCCCGGAAGAAATGTACGCTGCAATCGTCTATCCTGAGGTGGATGTACCTACCAAAGATGCAAGGCAAATGATCCGCTCCAAGGTTTTACTGAAAGACGCGGTGAAACAATGGGGAAATGTAGCGGGACTGGTAACAGGCCTGTTTACCAAAGATTACGACCTGATTGGCCGCAGTATGGTGGATGGACTGGTAGAGCCTACGCGTTCGATCCTCATTCCGGATTTTTATAAGATGAGAAGTATTGCCATGGAAATGGGGGCGGTCAGCTTTGGGATCTCAGGCTCGGGGCCTTCTGTTTTTGCATTAACCAAAGACGAAGCTACCGGACATGCCATCACCCGGGCACTGCAAAAACAATTGAAATCTATTCAGATCAACAGTCTGTCATTCGTATCATCGGTCAACAAAAAAGGCCCCGTCATACTCGATTAAATATTATTATAATGAAATTATACAGTACCAACAATCACGACCTGAAAGTAGATTTTCAATCTGCCGTTTTTAACAGTATGCCGCAGGATAAAGGACTATACATGCCTGCAGAGATCCCTGTACTGGAGGCTGAATTCCTTGAAAACCTGGATCAGTACACGCTGCCCGAAATCGCTTACACCATTGCATCAGCCTTGCTGCATGAAGATATTCCGGCTGAGGACCTGAAAGCACTGATTGATGACGCGATTAATTTTCCTGCCCCGGTTAAAGCCCTCAGTGATGATACGTATGTACTGGAACTGTTCCACGGTCCTTCTTTGGCTTTTAAAGACTTCGGTGCCCGGTTCATGAGCCGTGTGATGGCTTATTTCCTGAAAGACGGGGAAAAGATGCTCGACGTGCTGGTTGCCACTTCAGGTGATACAGGTGGTGCAGTGGCATTAGGTTTCCTTGGAGTACCCAATACGCGTGTGACAATCTTGTATCCAAAAGGGAAAGTAAGTGAGATCCAGGAACTGCAGCTGTGCAGCAACGGACAAAATATCCGCGCGATAGAGATCGACGGAACATTTGACGACTGCCAGGCCCTGGTGAAACAGGCTTTTGCTGATGATGAATTAAACGCCAGAATGAGACTTACTTCAGCAAACTCGATCAATATATCAAGACTGATCCCGCAAACTTTCTATTACTTCAATGCTGTTGCGCAGTTATACAAAGCAGGAAAAAGAGAAATTGTATTTTCTGTGCCAAGCGGAAACTTCGGCAATATTGCTGCCGGGCTGCTGGCCTATAAAATGGGATTGCCCGTAAAACAGTTTATTGCAGCTACCAATGTCAATGATACTGTTCCGCGTTTCCTGGAAACAGGAGTGTACGAAACCAGGCCATCTGTGCAGACCTATGCCAATGCGATGGACGTAGGCGCACCAAGTAACTGGATAAGAATCATGGAACTGTTTAAACAGGATACCCTGAAACTGAAAGAACTGGTGAAAAGCTACCGTTATACGGATGCAGAAACTGTTCAGGCGATAACCGATATCTATGAGCAGTTCAACTATGTGGCCTGCCCGCATACGGCAATTGCCTGGTTAGCGGTTCAGGCCTATAAGACCGGTTACCCCTCTGCTGAAGAGACTTTTGTCTTCCTGTCTACAGCGCATGCATGCAAATTCCCGGATGTATTTCCTGAGGAAATTGCGGCAAAGATTGACGTTCCGGCACAACTGGAAGAACTGAAAAAAAGGGCGCAGTCAGCTGAACATATGGGAGTTGATTTTGATGCCTTCAAGGCATTTTTACTGGCCGGAGAAGTTTAATTTAATGCGTTTGAGCAATGGCAGGTTTTATTGGACCTTGCTGAAACGCATAATAGCGATATCGCCCATCATAAAGTTCAGGGTGGTATCGCCGGTTATAGCATATTTGTTTACTTTTTTTATCATTTCAAAGAAAACGGCCTCTCCCTCACCCGGGCAGGCCATTTTTGTAGCTATCATGGGCTCATTGAAGTTGATGGATGAATCGTCAGCAATCAGCTTACCTGAAAAAGAGTTGCAGCTGCTGTTTCCGCTGACCCTCTTTTCTGACAGGTTAAATAATAGCTGAGGTTTTTTACCCGGGTAAAGACCATTAAAGGCGATCCGCGGGCCTGAAATATAATTCAGTTCCCAGGTTCCCCCAAGTTTTGATAAATCAGAACTCGCGTCTACTGTATTCTTCAATGCATTACATGATGATAACGTAACTATAGCAAGCATTATCAATGTCGTCCTTCTCATAACGTTCCGATTTGTTAGAAATGAAATGTACAAAGAATCTGCCAAAGTTTATCCAGGAAAATAATAAGACCTGAATATTAGAATACTGCCTGCGCAATTCTTTTGGTAGGTTCGGGGTTACTCATGGTATAAAAATGCAGTACAGGGGCGCCAATCTGGATTAACTCTTTGCATTGCTGTATCATCCATTCAATTCCTACCTCCTTCACTTCCGTCTCATTTTTACACGCCTGTATGGCTTCGGAAAGATCATCAGGGAGGTCAAGATGGAAAATCTTTGGCAGGCTGATCAGTTGTTTTGAAGAAGTAATGGGTTTCAGACCTGGAATAATAGGAACATTGATCCCGTTCAGCCTGCATTGTGCAACAAATTCTGAATATTTTGAATTATCGAAAAACATCTGCGTAACGATAAACTCAGCACCCATATCAACTTTCTGCTTTAAATATTTAAAGTCGGTTTTTAAATTAGGGGCTTCAAAATGTTTCTCCGGGTATCCGGCAACGCCGATACAGAAGTCGGTCTGGAAAGCATCATGATCTTCAAAGAGGTATTTTCCTTTGTTCATGTTGGCTACCTGTTCCAGCAGATCTGTAGCATAGGCATGTCCGCCCGGCGTAGGAATAAACCCGGAATCAGCGTGTCTTGCATCTCCGCGTAATACCAGCACATTATCTATTCCCAGGAACTGAAGGTCAATCAGTGCGTTTTCTGTTTCTTCCTTTGTAAATCCTCCGCAGATCAGGTGGGGTACAGCATCTACCTTATACCTGTTCATGATCGCTGCGCAGATGGCTACCGTTCCGGGGCGTTTGCGGTAAGAAACCTTTTCCAGCAAGCCATTGTCATGCTGTTTATAGATATAGTCTTCCCTGTGGTAGGTTACATCTATAAAAGGAGGATTAAATTCCATCAGCGGATCAATGGCATTATAGATGTCAGAGATGCTTTTTCCTTTTACAGGTGGCAGTAATTCGAAGGAGAACAGGGTTTTGCCCCCGGCAGCGTTAATATGTTCGGTGATCTTCATTTCTGAGTTTAATAAGCTAAATTAGGGCTGAGCCATCTTTCTGTATCGTCCAGGGACATATTTTTTCTAAGGGCATACTCTTCTACCTGGGCTTTGGTGATCTTGCCCAGTCCGAAATATTTCGAATCGGGATGTGCAAAATAGAACCCGCTTACTGCGGCGGTAGGGTACATGGCAAAACTTTCTGTCAGGCGCAGTCCTGTTTGGTGCTCTGCATCAAGGATGGCGAAGAGCGTTTCCTTTTCGGTATGATCAGGACAGGCCGGGTATCCCGGAGCGGGACGGATCCCTGCGTATTCCTCTTTGATCAGCTCATCGGCACTCAACTGTTCATCTTTTGCATAACCCCAGTATTCTTTACGTACCATCTCGTGCATCTTTTCTGCAAAGGCTTCCGCAAGGCGGTCGGCCAGTGCTTTGGCCATGATGCTGTTGTAATCATCATAATTCGCCTCGAACTCAGCTACCAGCTCATCACAGCCGATGCCGGTAGTGACTGCAAAACCTCCGAAATAATCCTGTATGCCGCTGTCTTTTGGTGCTACAAAATCTGACAATGCATAGTAAGGTTGTCCCGCAACTTTTTCAGCCTGCTGGCGAAGGGTATGAATGGTGACAGGTTTGCCCTCCACCTCCAGCAGGATATCGTCTCCTACCGCATTTGCGGGCCAGAATCCAATCACTCCGTTGGCGGTAAGCAGTTTTTCCTCTACAATTCTTTTCAACAATACCTGTGCGTCGTCAAACAGTTTTTTGGCTTCATCACCGATCTTTTTATCGCTGAAGATCCTCGGATAACTGCCGCCCATTTCCCAGGTATGGAAAAAGGGAGTCCAGTCGATATAGGGAACGAGTTCATCCAGCGGGAAAGCACTAAAGGTTTTTGTACCCAAAAATGCCGGCGCAGGTGCTACCCGTGCCGGGTCTATCTGGAATTTATCTGTCCGGGCCTCTTCAATCGTTTTGAAACGTTTGTCTGACCGTTTATTTAAATGCGCTTCACGCGCTTTATCGTACTCTTGTCTGATGTTGCTGATATAAGCGCCGCGGGTTTCTGCATTCATGAGCGTACTGCATACAGATACGCTCCTGGAAGCATCCAGTACATGGATCGCAGGGCCAGAATAATTCGGGGCGATCTTTACGGCGGCGTGGATCCGGGATGTGGTAGCACCTCCGATCAGCAGCGGTATGGTAAAGCCTTCGCGCTCCATCTCTTTTGCAAAATGCACCATCTCATCGAGTGAAGGGGTAATCAAGCCGCTTAAACCGATAATATCTGCATTGATCTCTTTTGCTTTTCTGATGATCTCCTGTGCGGGAACCATCACGCCCATGTCTACGATTTCAAAGTTGTTGCAGGCCAGAACTACGCCCACAATATTTTTACCGATATCATGTACGTCACCCTTTACGGTAGCCATCAGTACCCTGCCGGCAGAGGAACTCTGATCGCCATCCGGGTTATCCAGTTTTTCCTGTTCAATGAAAGGAAGAAGGTAGGCCACGGCTTTTTTCATTACCCTGGCAGATTTTACCACCTGCGGAAGGAACATCTTTCCGGCACCAAAAAGATCACCTACGATGTTCATTCCATCCATCAGCGGGCCTTCAATCACATGGATGGGTCTTTCGTACTGCTGTCTGGCTTCTTCTACATCGTCATCAAGATATTCAATGATCCCTTTAACAAGGGAGTGGGAGAGGCGGGATTCAACGGATTCTTTTCTCCATTCCTCATCCTTCACCAGTTCTTTTCCTTTTGACTTTACCGTTTCAGCAAAATCGACAAGGCGTTCTGTTGCATCCTCCCTGCGGTTGAGCAATACATCTTCCACTCTTTCCAGCAGTTGGGCCGGGATGGCTTCATAGACTTCAAGCATCCCTGCATTCACAATCCCCATATCCAGGCCGGCTTTGATGGCATGGTACAAAAATGCGGAGTGCATGGCTTCACGTACGGTATTGTTCCCCCTGAATGAAAAGGAGATGTTGGAAACACCGCCGCTTACTTTGGCATAAGGCAGGTTTTCTTTGATCCAGCGCGCCGCGTTGATAAAGTCAACCGCGTAGTTGTTATGTTCTTCGAGGCCGGTGGCCACGGTTAATATGTTCGGGTCAAAAATAATATCTTCGGCAGGAAAGCCGATCTCATCCACCAGGATATCATACGAGCGCTTGCAAATTTCTTTACGGCGCTCAAAATTATCTGCCTGTCCCTGTTCGTCAAAGGCCATGACTACAATCGCGGCACCAAAGTTCATGATCTTGCGTGCGCTTTCGCGGAATTTATCTTCTCCTTCTTTTAGGGAAATGGAGTTGACGATACCTTTTCCCTGCAGGCATTTCAGTCCGTTTTCAATCACGCTCCATTTTGAAGAGTCTACCATGATCGGCAGTTTGGAGATGTCGGGTTCTGAGGCGATCAGGTTCAGGAATTTGGTCATTGCGGCTTCGGAATCAAGCATTCCCTCATCCATATTCACGTCGATCACCTGGGCACCGCCCTCCACCTGCTGGCGTGCAACGGCCAGTGCGGCTTCATAATCGCCACTCAGGATTAACTTGGAAAATTTCGGGGATCCCGTGATATTGGTTCTTTCGCCAATGTTGACGAACATACTTTCGGGAGTGATGGTTACGGGTTCCAGTCCGCTTAAGCGCAGGTAACGTGGAATAACGGGGATAGTTCTTGGAGTAACATTTTTGGCTTTTGCAGCAATAGCAGCGATATGTTCCGGCGTGGTGCCACAACAACCTCCTACAATATTCACGAAACCATGCTCAATGAAATCTTCCACAAAAGCTGCGGTTTCATCGGGCATTTCATCATAGGCACCAAATTCGTTTGGCAGGCCGGCATTCGGGTATGCCGAGACATAACATCCGGCTTTTGCCGAAAGTTCCTCAATATGCGGCCTCATATCTTTGGCACCCAGGGCACAGTTAAAACCAATGCTCAGGGGTTTGGCATGAACAACAGAGTTTAAAAAGGCCTCTGCAGTTTGTCCGGATAAAGTTCTTCCCGATGCATCTGTGATCGTACCGGAGATCATGATCTCTATCTTGCGGCCGATGACCTCTTCATATTTCTTGATGGCAAAAATTGCTGCCTTTGCATTCAGGGTATCGAATATCGTTTCAATCAGCAGCAGGTCGGAACCGCCGTCAATGAGGCCTCTGATCTGCTGATAATAGGCGTCTGCCAGTTCGTCAAATGTCAGCGCCCTGAATCCGGGGTCGTTCACATCGGGAGAAATGGACAGGGTACGGTTTGTTGGCCCCACGGCACCTGCTACAAAACATCTACGCCCGGGGTTGGCAGCCATGAATTCATTTACGGCCTCTTTGGCAATTTTGGCGCCTTCGAAGCTCATTTCATAATCCAGCTCCTCCATCTGGTAATCTGCCAGGGAGATGCGCTGTGTACTAAAGGTATTGGTCTCAACAATATCAGTTCCTGCTTTCAGGTATTCCGTGTGTATTGCTTTGATAATATCCGGACGGGTGATATTGAGCAGGTCATTATTGCCCTTTACATCACAGGGATGATCCTTAAAGCGTGCACCCCTGAAGTCTTCTTCTGTCAGGACATACCGCTGTATCATTGTGCCCATCGCACCGTCAATAATTAAAATTCGTTTTTCTAACTCTTCTCTAATGTTCATTATCAGGGGTATACATAGCCATTTGTCCATAAACTTATCGTTCTTTTACAGGAACAGCGGAGGGCAAACTTAATAAACAGGCTTAATCAGAATTCCGGTACCGGATCGAATTAACTTATCTTTCAGGAGCAGCCTCAACTGCCCGAGTAGAATGTAGCACCTTGTAAGCACAGGTTGCTAAGACTTCGCAGGGTCTAATCCCTCCGTCTTTCTTTATAAGCGTGTGCAAAAATGCAACAAAGAAAAATCAATTCCAAGAAATGTAAGGCTAAACACAATAAAATTGCAATTGGATGCTACGTTTCTCTCCCTGTACAGGGTGATGCAGGCTGGGGGTGCATATGGTTTGTGATCACTATAAAGCAAAAAAAAAAGAGGCCGATCAGCCTCTTTTTACCTATTACACTGAATATTATTTTCTTCCTCCAAATATCCTTAACAGAAACAGGAAGATATTGATAAAGTCAAGATATAATGACAATGCGCCCATGATGGCTAATTTTTTTGAGTCATCAGCAGCAATAGCATCGCCGTTCTCTTCAATACCGGCACCGATGCGTTTTAACTTTTGTACGTCATATGCAGTTAATGCAGTGAAGATGGCTACACCAAAGAAACTCATGATATAGTCAAAACCAGGGCTTTTCAGGAACATATTGATCACACTTGCAATTACCAGGCCGATCACACCCACCATCAGGATCGGGCCGAATTTAGTTAAATCAGTGTTGGTGGTGTATCCAAGGACAGCCATTAAGCCGAATATACCGGCAGCAGCAGCAAAACATCCGATCACAGATCCTGATGCATAAATCAGTAAAATAAAGCTCAAACTTACTCCTGTTAATACTGAATACAGAATAAATGTACCCAATAAGGCTGCATAAGAAAGCTTACTCAAACCGGCGCTCATTAAAAGTACCAGTCCTACCGGTGCAAACATGACCACATAACCTAAAGTTGAAAGTCTGCCGGTTTCCTGGCTTAGCAGGTAATTCAGCATTTCAGGGCTATTTGCCATGTAAACAGCAGCAAGTGTAGATATGCCTAAGGCAACGAACATCCATAAAAACACACTTGCAAAGAATTTTTTTGCAACGGTTCCTGTCTGGTTCTCTACAAAAACTGATTTTTCTGACCAGTTATAATTATTGTTGTTATCCATTTTTTTAAAATTTTAATTAAATATACGCGTAATATGTTATATTATATGCAAAATTTATGCCCCGAGTCTTTTTGTCAGAATTTCTTCAACTTTACGAAATATCTGGAGTGGTTTTAATGTTCTCCATGCCAAATCGTCCAGCTCGCCGCCAAAATTGATATAATAGTCAATGTTGCTGCTCCTGAACTCTTCGATCACATGCGGGTTAAAGTTAATGCCTGTAATCCATCCGTCTTCCACATCCTGGAACCACTCTTCATAGTAACTGTCTTCAGAAGAATGAAAGTTCAGGATATTTTCTCCTATCAGGATAAATTTATTGATTCCTTCATCAATCATCAGTTCCAGGATCTCCCTTTTGAGCATCATGATATCATTGGAGATGGCATCATTCCATTCCCCTATAAATTCTATGATCGCATAATTGTAGTCATAATCTACAAAGAGAACTTTGATATAAAGTGTATTCGAACCAAAATCGTCCCATTGCGGGTGGATCAGGTAATTGTACAGTTGTTTGTCGAAATAAAACTCTGAATATTCCGTATTGAAAAATGGCGAGCGGGGATCTTCTGCGGCAATATAATCGTCCCGCCAGCGGTAATAAGGTTCTATTTCATGCATAGCAGATATTATTTAGTACTGGCTTCAACAGCCTTTCTCACGCTTCCGTAGCGGATCAGTAAATCTTCGGCTTTCTGATAATCGATCTTCAGTTCGTTCATTACCATTTGAGTACCTCTGTCTACCAGCTTATGATTTGTTAACTGCATATCGACCATTTTATTGCCTTTTACGCGGCCCAGTTTAATCATCACTGTAGTACTCAGCATGTTCAATACCAGTTTTTGTGCAGTACCTGATTTCATTCGTGTAGATCCTGTTAAAAATTCGGGGCCAACCACTACTTCCACAGGAAAATCACTTGCTGCTGCGATCGGCCCTCCTTCATTGCATACGATACATCCGGTTAAAATACCGTTTTCCCTGGCTTTTAATAATCCTCCGATCACATAAGGGGTCGTTCCTGAAGCGGCAAGGCCGATCAGGCTGTCTTTTGAATTGATATCAAATTCCTGAAGGTCAATCCAGGCCTGCCGGTCATCATCTTCGGCATTTTCCACAGCCCTTCTGATCGCCTTATCACCACCGGCAATGATCCCTACTACCTCATCAAAAGGAACACCGAAGGTTGGCGGGCATTCCGATGCATCTACTACGCCCAGGCGTCCGCTTGTTCCTGCACCGATGTAGAACAACCTGCCGCCGCTTTTCATCCTTTCGGTAATGGCCAGAGAAAGTTTTTCTATCTGTGGAAGACATTTTTCCACGGCCAGCGGGACCGTTTTGTCCTCATTGTTTATGCCCTTAAGAATATCAAGCACTTCCATCTGGTCTATATTATTGTACTTCGACTCTTGTTCGGTTACACGTATCATAATTTGTGTTTCATTAATTTTTTAATTCCTCTTATTCTGATGGAGCTTTTACGATCAGCTTCAACTATTCTTATTTTTCAGATCCAGAGCCTTACTGTTAATTTTTACGTATCTGTAAGCAGATATGGTTTGATAAAAATCGTCAATTTCTTTTGAATGGTGAAATTTGAACAAATAAAAGAAAGAATAAAAAAATAGATCAAACAATAATAAATCTGAGCCCGTTAGATAGTTAATTGACAACCTAATTTTATAGCTTTGTACAATTGCTGAACATGAAACCGACTACCCGAAAAAATCTTCTCATTGCACTTACTTATTCTGTTACATTAATAGGTGGCATGTTCCTGGGGTACAAGTTTTTACGGGACCAGGGTTTCACCTTTCAGCGTAATGTTCAGTTTGCCGACAACAATTCGGAAAAAGTGGATGAGATCATCAACCTGATCAACCGCAATTATGTGGATGAGATTGACGCAGATACGCTGAGCCACCTGGAAATCGACAGTTTATTACATCAGCTGGATCCTCATAGTGTTTATCTTCCACCTGTTAAGCTGAGCGAGCAGTCTGACTTACTGGAAGGCAATTTTGAAGGGATCGGGATAGAATATTATATATTGAAAGATACACTTCTGGTAACCAGTGTTTTTAAAGACGGGCCTGCTGCATTGGCGGGACTTAAACTGGGAGATAAAATATTAAAGATCGACAGCTTTTTTGTGAGTGGTAAACATTTGCCGAGAGAGCAGATGATCGGAAAGATCAAAGGTAAACGGGGAACGGCAGTACAGCTGCTGATTCTGCACCCGGGCTCCGCGCACCCGGTTACAATGGCCATCAAACGCGGACGCGTAAATGTGAGCAGCATTGATGCAGCCTACATGATCAATGCAGATGCAGGATATATCCGGATCAGTGAATTCGGCGCCAATACGGACAGGGATTTTGTGGAATCAGTAAAAAGTTTAAAGTCGGCCGGTATGAAAAAGCTGATCCTCGATCTTCGCGACAATGGGGGAGGCTATCTGACAGCCGCCACCAGCCTGGCCAACCAGATCCTTCCGGAGAATAAACTGATCGTTTATACGGAAGGGAAACATGAACCGCGTACAGATTATATTGCGACTGGCGGCGGAGAATTTGAGGATGGTAAACTGGCGGTTCTCATTAATGAGAACTCTGCTTCTGCGAGCGAGATCCTTGCCGGTGCAGTACAGGACCTGGACAGGGGCATCATCATTGGGCGCCGTTCTTTTGGAAAAGGACTTGTACAGGAGCAATTTCCTTTTGGTGACGGTTCTGCTTTAAATTTAACCATTGCCAGGTACTATACGCCACTGGGCCGAAGTATTCAAAAATCATACAAGAGAGGATATACCGCTTACCAGAATGAGATAGAAGAACGCTTTAATGATGGCGAACTGACTGAAAGCCCTCTTGCCTCGAGGGACAGTATGCAGAAAAACCTGGCCTATACCACCGGTTCAGGAAAACGGGTGTTTGCAGGCGGCGGTATACAGCCTGATATCTATGTGAAGATGGACACTGCCGGGATCAATAAGTTTTACAGCCTGCTGATGGATAAGAAAGTACTATTTGATTATGTGTTCGATGTGCTTGCCAACCGTTATACTTCGGCATACCTCGAACAGAACCTGCCAACTTTTACCATTAGCGAGGCAGACTACAAAGACTTTGTGAGGTATGTGCAATCCAAGAACATTGTGATAGACTATAAGCAGCTGATTGCTTCGAAACCTGTGGTCTGCAATGATCTTAAAGCATTGCTTTACAGGTATCACCTGGGGGATGCGGGTTATTACAGGGCTTTGAACCTGAATGATAATATGGTAAAGCAGGCTCTTTCAAGCCTGCAATAACCTTATCTTTTATTATTTCTGTCTGAAATAAATCTGTATCGGTACACCGTTGAAATCAAAATTCTCACGGAGTTTATTCTCAATAAAACGTTTGTACGGCTCCTTGATATACTGGGGCAGGTTACAGAAGAAAGCGAACATCGGTGATGAAGCATTGATCTGCGTAACATATTTTACTTTGATATACTTTCCTTTCAGTGCCGGTGGCGGATACTTCTCAATGATTGGCAGCATCACGTCATTCAGTTTTGAGGTTGGAACCTTTTTACCTCTGTTTTTAAACACTTCCAGGGCTGTTTCTACTGCCTTGAAGATACGCTGTTTGTTGAGTACTGAAGTGAATACGATCGGCACGTCGGTGAAGGGCTGAAGTTTCTGACGGATCTGTTCTTCGAAAGCTTTCATTGTTTTGTTGTCTTTCTCTACCAGGTCCCATTTGTTCACCAGGATTACAATACCTTTTTTGTTCTTCTCAGCAAGGTGGAAAATATTCACGTCCTGCGCTTCGAGGCCTTCCATGGCGTCTATCATCAGGATGACTACGTCAGCCTCTTCAAGCGCCTTAATGGTACGCATAACCGAATAAAATTCGATGTTCTCTTTTACTTTAGTCTTTTTACGCAGACCGGCAGTATCGATGAACATGAACTCATGTCCGAATTGGTTGTAGTGGATATGGATAGAATCACGGGTAGTTCCGGCGATAGGCGTAACAATGTTTCTCTCCTGGCCCATCAGGGCATTGATCAGGGAAGATTTACCTACGTTTGGCCGTCCTACAATAGTTAATTTTGGTAATCCGTTCTCTTCGAGCGGAACGTCTTCAAAGTGCGAGATCACCTCGTCCAGCAGGTCGCCGGTACCAGATCCGGTCATCGAGGAGATCGAATAGATTTCTCCGAGCCCAAAGCCATAAAATACAGCCGCATCATTTTCAAGAGAGGTATTGTCTACTTTATTTACGACAATAAAAACAGGTTTTTTACTTCTGCGCAGCAGTTGTGCGATTTCATCATCCAGGTCTGTTATTCCGGTGATCACATCAACCATAAACAGGATAACTGAGGCTTCTTCGATTGCGATGACGACTTGTTCACGGATGGCTGCTTCAAAAACATCTTCTGAATTTGCTACATAACCACCGGTATCGATCACAGTAAATTGTTTGTCAGTCCACTCGGCAACGCCATAGTGACGATCGCGTGTTACACCGCTGAAGTCATCAACAATAGCTTTACGACTCTCAGTTAAGCGGTTAAAAAGGGTAGATTTGCCTACGTTTGGTCTTCCGACGATTGCTATAATATTAGCCATGTGTTGTGAATTGTATTAATTATTAAGGGGTTGCAAAGGTAGGTTTAATTTTCGTACCCGAAACTTTTTAAATAGTTCTTTTTACTGCGCCAGTCCGGAAGCACTTTTACGAAGGTTTCCAGGAACACTTTCTGGTCCAGGAACCGCTCAATATCCTTACGGGCTTCGGTACCAACTTTTTTCAGCATAGAGCCGCCTTTACCGATCAGGATGTTCTTTTGGGAGTCGCGCTCCACGATGATCTCGGCACTGATCCTGGTGATCTTCTCTTCTTCCTTGAAAGAGGTGATGACCACTTCAGTACTGTAGGGGATTTCTTTCTGGTAGTTATTGAAGATCTTTTCCCTGATGATCTCGGAAACAAAGAAACGCTGGTTTTTATCGGTCAGTTCTTCCTTGTCATAATACGCGGGATGTTCAGGAAGATATTCGAGCACCTTTTCCAGTATTCCTTCCAGGTTGTATTTATGGAGTGCGGATATTGCATAGATATGCATGGGTTTTAAGAGCTCCTGCCAGTAGGCCTGTTTCTCATCTACCTGTTCCTGTGTAGCACCGTCGATCTTGTTGATCAGGACGATCATCGGAATAGTACTGTTGATGATTTTCTCGAGCACATCATTTTCATCATGCTGCTCATTTACGTCTGTAACAAACAGCAGCAGGTCTGCATCACTCAATGCGCCTTTCACAAAATTCATCATGGAATCCTGCAGTCCGTAGCGCGGTTTTATGATGCCGGGAGTGTCAGAAAAAACGATCTGGTAATTTTCTTCATTCACAATTCCCAGGATACGGTGACGGGTAGTCTGGGCCTTCGGAGTGATGATCGATAGTTTTTCCCCTACCAGGGCATTCATTAGGGTAGATTTACCAACATTTGGCTTACCTATTATGCTTACAAAACCTGCTTTATGCGACATCGAATATTTTTTAAAATAAATTTGCATTGCAAAGAAACGAAATATATCTTTGCAGACCAATTTAAAACAAAGGAAGATTAATTCTTTCACCGTTTTAAACTGATATAAAGTGCGGGGTGGAGCAGTTGGTAGCTCGTCGGGCTCATAACCCGAAGGTCATCAGTTCGAGTCTGGTCCCCGCTACCTGGAGAAGCAGCACCTGCGAAGGTGAGTCGCTTTGAAAAGGCCCGTTCGTCTACCGGTTAGGACGCCAGATTTTCATTCTGGAAATAGGGGTTCGATTCCCCTACGGGCTACACAGAAACGCTAGTTGCACGCTGGCGTTTCTCATTAAAGACATAGTGCGGGGTGGAGCAGTTGGTAGCTCGTCGGGCTCATAACCCGAAGGTCATCAGTTCGAGTCTGGTCCCCGCTACCTGGAAGAGCGTTTAACTTGCAAAGGTTAAACGCTTTAATTTAATGGCCCGTTCGTCTAGGGGTGAGGACGCCAGATTTTCATTCTGGTAACAGGGGTTCGATTCCCCTACGGGCTACTTGAAACCGACAGGTGGAATGGCTTGAAATAAAAATATAGTGCGGGGTGGAGCAGTTGGTAGCTCGTCGGGCTCATAACCCGAAGGTCATCAGTTCGAGTCTGGTCCCCGCTACCTGGAGAAGCAGCACCTGCAAAGGTGAGTCGCTTTGAAAAGGCCCGTTCGTCTACCGGTTAGGACGCCAGATTTTCATTCTGGAAATAGGGGTTCGATTCCCCTACGGGCTACAAAAACCGATTTTAAATCGTAGAAAATGAAGCCGTCTTTGCAGCAATTGCAAGACGGCTTTTTTTTGTGGTTTTATTTTTCCTGAAAAGGTTTTTTTCGTGGTTTTGTGCCAGTTTGTGTATTGCTTTATATTTCCCGTATGTTGTGCCGTCATTGGATTACCACTGGCAGGGGGCTGGAATACCTTTTTCTTATTCCAACCCCCTGCCAATTTGGTTTGACGACACCTATAAACACAACGAATACAAAGTAATGTAAAAACAATATATGATTTCGGGGAAGGTTTGAATTAGTCAAGTGTTGGTTTGATGCAGACAATTCAGGGCAGTTTAAGCCTTGTAAATTTGTAGCATAAACCCATTCCGTTACAGGGAAAGAAGGTCGCAGGCCGTAGCCTGCGTTTATATTGAACATTATTAGAAACTAACCTTTATGAAAACATGTTCATTACATCAAACCTTACCGCAAATTTCCTGATCACCCAAACTACTGGTTTTGTTCGGATAAATGATAAAAATTCTTAATACTTTTGACAGAGCGCAATCTCAATTGTATTTAAGTTTTAACATTTACAGGAACAATGGGTGAGATGAAAAGGCAGCGGGTTACACGAGCAGACGGAAAGGCCATTAACCTGGTTCAGAGAAGAGGGCATTTATCATATTGTTATAATGCCTGCTGCTGTGGCAGGACCGACAGGGGATTTGCTGCGGTACCGGTAGACCTGTACAAAAGTGAATGGCTCCGCCGTAAATTGCGGAATGTGGTACATATGACCAAAGGCGGTTGTTTGGGCCCCTGTACGCTGGCAAATGTTGTTACCCTTCTTTTTGACGGACACTCTGTCTGGTTCCATTCTGTGAACAGCGACTGGCAGGTAAAAGCCATATTTGATTATATTGACAGTATGGTTGCTGCAGATGGTTTTCAGGTTCCGCCGGCAGAACTCAGCGAATACGTTTTTCAGTTTTATACCTGGAAAGGTACTGAGGCGCCTTCGCTTTCAGCTCCTCCTGATCAGGCTAAGGAAGGCATTGTATTTCTTTCCCATGCAGATACAGACTTGCTCAGTTTACACCGGGCATTGCAGTTTCTTCCCGAAGATTTCCCCCAGACGCTCGGAATAAACCTGCTCGCCGTAAAAAGCGAGGCCCATATGGCGCAACTGCTGGACAGGGAAATAGCAGGAGCAAAAATTATCATTCTCCGTATATTAGGACGCCCAAGTACTATTCCCGGGTTCAGTGAACTGGTAAGCCGCGTGAAAAAACAGGGCCAGCACCTGATCATCGTTAGCGGAACGAGCGATTTTAACCCCGAATATGCTGCTGTATCTACCGTCCCGCCGGATATACTGCAGGAAACGCTGGATTACCTGGACGCCGGGGGGCAACTGAACATGTTATCCCTGCTGCATTATCTTTCTGACCGCCTGCTGATGACCGGCTTTGGATTTGATGCCCCAATTATATTGTCGCAACACGGTATCTATCATCCCGACCTTCCTGAAAATGCAACTATTGAGGATTGGCAGCAACATAGAAATGCCGCATGGGCAACGATAGGGATCACGTTTTACCGTGCTCATTATATGAGTGGCAATACCGCGTTTATTGACGCATTGGTAAGGTCCCTCGAAGATAAAAATTTAAATGCCCTCCCTGTATTTACGGCCTCTTTAAAAGCTGTGTATAAAGATTCAGAGTGGCCTTCTGCGTTCCGTTTCTTTATGGACGGCACACATGTTCGTATTGATGTACTGATCAATACCGTTTCTTTCGCCATGCAGGGAGGCAATGCAGCGGTGTCTGCCGAAAATATACTGAGTAAACTGGATGTTCCCATTCTGCAGGCAATTACCAGCGGCATGGGCCGTGGCTCCTGGGAATCTTCCAGCCGTGGCCTGAATCCGCTGGATACCGCAATGAATGTGGCCATCCCTGAGTTTGACGGACGCATCATTACCGTACCCGTTTCATTTAAGGAAAAGGGAAAAGATGCCAGCGGATATGAGGCGCTGGAAGACCGTGTAGACAGGGTAGCCGGACTGGCAGTACGTTTTTCCCGCCTGAAACATTTACCCAACAGGGTGAAAAAAATTGCTTTTGTTTTTACCAATTCAAGTACCAAAGCCTCGCAGATCGGAAATGCCGTAGGACTGGACTCACCGGCATCTCTGATGGTTATCCTGCAGGCCATGCAGGCAGAGGGGTATGTTATAGATCACCTGCCTGCCTCAGGTACTGAGCTGATCCACGAGCTGATCAGCAGGTGTTCCTATGATGAAACTTACCTGACCCCGCAGCAACTGGCAGATGCCGTAGGACAGGTGCCCTTCGATCAGTATCATACCTGGTTTAAGGAGCTACCGGAAGCCTTGCAGAAGAAAATGGATAAACAATGGGGGCCTGCTCCCGGAAAATCATATATACATGGTGACCACATTGCACTTGCCGGTCTTGAATTCGGGAACGTCATGGTTGCCCTTCAGCCGCCGCGCGGTTATGGGATAGACCCCGATGCGATTTATCATCAGCCCGACCTGCCGCCAACGCATCATTACCACGCTTTTTACAAATGGCTGCGTAATGAATGGGGTGCCGATGCGATCGTACATGTGGGCAAACACGGCACGCTGGAATGGCTGCCGGGAAAAAGCATAGGTCTTTCAGAGAACTGCTTTCCGGATGCTTTTCTTGCAGATCTGCCGCTTTTCTATCCCTTTATCATCAATGATCCCGGTGAAGGCTCGCAGGCAAAACGCCGTGCCCATGCTGTTGTTGTAGACCACCTGACCCCGGCTATGACCTCGGCAGACAGCTATGGCGAACTGGCCATGCTGACCCAGCTGGTGGATGAATACTACCAGGTGGAAACACTGGACCCCTCGAAACTTCCGCTGCTGCAGCATCAGATCTGGACGCTGATCAAACAGACGAACCTGGATAAAGACCTGTCTGTCATGCTGCAGCGTGACCATGGCGATCACAAACATGAATGGGATGATGAAATGACCCCTGATGGTGTTCCTGTGAGTATCACCGAGATGGATGGCAAGGATATCGCGCATTTAATTGAAGACATTGATGGCTACCTGTGTGAGTTAGGCGCCGCGCAGATCCGCAATGGTCTGCATATCCTTGGCCAGGCACCGGAGGGAACTGCGCTGACAGATATGCTACAGTCGCTCACCCGGCTTTCCAATATAGGCGTTCCGGGTCTTCCTCCACAGATCGCTGCTCTTTTTGGATTTGATCTCAATGAATTACTAGACCGGAAAGGACAACGCCTTTCACATGTTCCGGAACTGTTCACCATATTGGCGGGCAGGCCGGTGGTCACAGCCGCCGATGCCCTTGAAGTGATAGAGGAGCTCGGCAATCACCTCCTGCAGCTGCTGTATAAATATCATTTTAAACCGGAAGCTGTACAGCAGGTATTCCGCGAAACCTTTGGCACCGCAACTCCTGAAGACGCAGGCATCATTCAGGTGCTGACTTACGTGTGTGAGCTGCTGCTGCCTAATCTGGCGCAAACCTATGATGAAATCAGTAATCTTTTACACGGGCTGTCCGGCGGATATATTCCTGCCGGCCCAAGTGGAGCGCCCACACGCGGAATGGCGCATATATTGCCAACGGGGCGCAATTTTTATAGTGTTGACCCAAGGGCATTGCCTTCACAGGCAGCCTGGAAAGTAGGGCAGCAGCTGGCGAACGAAGTATTGGAACGCCACCTGAAAGAAAAGGGTTTTTACCCGGAAAGTGTGGCCATCAGCATCTGGGGAACCAGTGCCATGCGTACTCAGGGTGATGACGTGGCCGAAATTCTGGCTTTGCTGGGTGTAAGGCCCCTGTGGCAGGCAGAAAGCAGGAGGGTAATTGGGCTGGAACTGATCCCTGCCGAAGAACTGAATCGCCCGCGGATCGATGTGACCACCCGTATCAGCGGGTTTTTCCGGGACGCCTTTCCCCATCTGATCGACCTGATTGATGAGGCAGTGCAAATGGTCATCAGCGCGGAAGACGAACCCACAGAAAATAACTTTTTAAGAAAACATTTCCTGGATGACCTGGCTGTTCTTCAGGCGGAAGACCTTTCCCTGGAACAGGCCGAAGAGAAGGCAGCTTACCGCATCTTTGGTTCCCCTCCGGGAAGTTATGGTGCAGGAATTCTAGAGCTTGTACAGGAAAAGAACTGGCATTCTGATGCTGATTTCGCCACTACCTACATCAATTGGGGCGGTTATGCCTATGGAAGAAGCACTGATGGTGTAGATGCTAGGGAAGAGTTTAAAAAAAGGCTTTCTATCGTGGAAGTGGCATTGCATAACCAGGATAACAGGGAGCACGATATTTTTGACAGTGATGATTACCTGCAGTTCCACGGGGGCATGATCGCCTCTATCCGGAGTCTGACAGGTAAGCAGCCTAAAAGTTACTTTGGGGATACCCAGAATCCGGACAGGGCAGTGGTAAGGGACTTAAAGGAAGAAGTACTGCGTGTTTTCCGCTCCAGGGTAGTGAACCCCAAATGGCTGGAAAGTATAAAGAAACATGGGTATAAAGGAGGGCTGGAACTCACTACCACGGTAGATTATATATTTGGTTATGACGCCACAGCCCAGGTGATGGATGATTGGATGTACCGGCAACTGGCTGAAACATACGCATTAAATGAAGAGATGCAGGAGTTTTTTGCCAAAAACAACCCATGGGCATTACATGCGATCACTGAACGTCTTCTGGAAGCGGTACAGCGTGAGATGTGGGCCGCTCCGGCAGAAACGCTGGAAGCCCTGAAGCAGCTTTACCTGAAAAGTGAAGCCTTACTGGAAGAACGTAACGAAGTTTAACAGCCCGGTTTTCCGGGCATATTAACATATTTATCCTATGAATTATCCGTTTACAGCAATAGTAGGGCAGGAAAAACTTAAAAAGGCTTTGCTGTTATGTGCAATCAATCCGGGCATTGGCGGCCTGCTGATCCAGGGAGATAAAGGGACGGCGAAAAGTACAGCCGCCCGCGCACTTGCCAAGATAGTGCCCCCGATAGTGAAAATTGCACATTGTCGGTTCAACTGTGCTGAACACCTTCCTCTGGAAATCTGTGAGGCCTGTCAACAGGCTGAAAGAACATTGCAGCAGGTGCAGGTGCCCTTTGTGAACTTGCCTGTGGGTGCAACGGAAGAAAGGGTGATCGGCAGTCTTGACCTGGAAGGTATCCTTACAGAGAAGAAAAAGAAATTTCAGCCAGGTCTGCTGGCTGCTGTCCATCAGGGTATCCTTTACATTGATGAAGTGAATTTACTGCCGGACCACCTGGTAGACGTATTGCTGGACGTTGCCGCAATGGGCGAGAATATGATAGAAAGAGAAGGCTTATCGCTTAGCCATCCTTCCCGCTTTACACTGATCGGGACGATGAACCCGGAAGAAGGGCAGCTGCGCCCGCAATTTCTGGACAGGTTTGGCCTGATGGTGAATGTGGAAGCTCCTGAAGAGGTAATAGAAAGAACGGAGGTGGTGCGACGGAGGATTGCTTATGAAAATGATCCTGCATCTTTTGTTCAGCGATGGGAAGCCAGCCAGGCTGATTTGCAGCAACGGTTGCTGAAGGCGAAACAATTGTTGCCCGCCGTACAACTGCATGACGACCTGCTGACCCTGATCAGTGAACTTACGACTGGTTTAGGAGTAAAAAGCCTCAGGGCAGATATCGTCATGTATAAAACTGCGGTAACGCTGGCTGCACTGGATCAGCGGACAGCAGTTACTGCTGAGGATGTCCGGGAAGCGGCCATACTGGCCCTGGCGCACCGCAGCAGGAGAAGCCCGATGCAGTCATCAGCGTCCCAGCAGAAACGTTCACCGGCGGATCAGTCGCCGCCGGAGACGCCACCTTCTACCCAGCATTCTCCCCGAAATTCTGCAGGACAGGATGTGAAAGAGAAGCAGGGTTCAGACGAAAGAAACTCTTCCTTCAGTGAAGGTTCCTCTGTCAATGATAGTGGCTCAGCAAACGAAAGTCCTTCTGCTAATGAAAGTGAAAGTCAGCCCGCTAATGAAAGTCCTTCAACTGGGAATGCTTCACCGGAAAACGGTAATGGAGAAGATCATGCAGGCGAACAGGTCTTTGAGCCAGGTATGCCTGTAGTGCTGCCCCTGATTGAAGGATTGAACAGCAGATCAGAACAGCCGGGTAAACGAAGTGCCGTCCCTGATACAAAAAGAGGCGCATATATCCGTCCTGAACCGGTAAAAAATGCGGCACACATCGCGGTAGATGCAACGGTGCTCCATGCGCTGCAGCGAAATCCTGCTGAGCTGGATATTACCATGGCCGACCTCCACCAGAAGCAGCGCAAGGCTAAAATGAGCAACCTCATCCTGTTTGTAGTGGATGCTTCAGGCTCCATGGCTGCAAGTAAACGGATGGAGGCGGTAAAGGGAACAGTGCTTCATTTGCTGAAGGATGCCTATCAGAAGAGGGATACCGTTGGTGTCATTGCTTTTCGGGGAATAGCTGCACAGGTGCTGCTGCATCCTACGCAAAACATTGAATTTGCTGAAGAGGCAATGCGGAGCTTGCCTACAGGGGGGCGGACGCCATTGCCCCATGCCCTGCAGACAGCCGTAGCTGTAGCAAGGCAGTTCAGCAAAGATTATCACCCTATACTGATTATTTTAACCGACGGGAAAGCCAATGTTGCGCTGGAAGCTGAGGGTGATCCATGGGATCAGACACTTGCTTTAGCCGGGCAACTGAAAGATATGAAAATCCGGTCGCTGGTCTTAAACACAGCATCCGGTTTCTTTAACCTGAACAAAGCTGAAGAACTGGCAGTAGCCATGGATGCGAAATATATGTCGCTGCATGAAGTTTCTCCGGAAAACCTGACGCCTATTGTCAGCCAGTTGCTGTAATACTCCCGTCATTGTTTTTAATCAGGACTTTGCCGGCTGAGGATTGCCGTTCGCAGATATTTCTTGTTAATTTTACGTTTTGTTAATAGTTGCATCCTGAAGACCGGCGGGGAGATTTGCAGGAAGATGATAATCCGGTGCGTTAAGTTAAATGCTTACACATTCTTCGATAAGAGAAAAAATATGTTAGAAGACCTGTTAAAATTGAGACGTGATACCCGGCATTTTACGAATGAGCCTGTGCCCGACGCTGTTTTGGAAAAAGCACTGAATGCCGGGCATATGGCGCCCTCAGTAGGCCTCACGGATGCCACGCGTTATTATATTATCCGGTCTGGCGAAGTTAAAAAAGCAGTAAAACAGCTTTTTGACGCCTATAACCATAAGGCTGAGCAGCTGATCGAAACAGAACCGCAGAAATCAGCCTACCAGGCTTTGAAACTGGAAGGCATTACGGATGCGCCGTTGGGTTTAGTAGTGTGTTATGACCGCTCAGTTTTAGATGAATTTACGATTGGCACCATTGCCAGTAACGATACCATCCGGTCAAGTGCAGTTTGTGCGATACAGAATATCTGGCTTTCACTGACAGAACAGGAGTATTCCATGGGCTGGGTATCCATACTGAATTATCATCAGTTTAAGAAAATATTGAATTTGCCGGATGAAATTGAACCCCTGGGTTATTTCTGTGTTGGCAGGCCGGCAACAGATTATGAAAACCAGCCTATGCTGCAGCAGCTGGGCTGGAAAAACAAATCTGCAGCACCCATTGTCACCGAAATAGATGCAGTATATAGCCCTGTGAACAGCGGAAATGCGGTACCTGAGGTAAGTCCCGTATTTACTCCTGGCAGCAGTGAAAATGCAGTACCGGGTCAAATAAAAATTTCGGCACAGCTGAGAGCTGTTATTGACTGTAAAACGAAACCGTTGGGCTCACTGGGTATGCTCGAAGACCTGGCGCTGCAGATCGGTGAAGTGCTCGGAAGCCTGACACCGGAGATTAAAGATCCCCAGCTGATCGTATTTGCCGCCGATCACGGCATTGCCCATCATGGAGTGAGTGCTTATCCGCAGGAAGTGACCCGGCAAATGGTGAATAATTTTCTTGGAGGGGGCGCGGCGATTAATGTTTTCTGCAGGCGGCACCATATCAGCCTGAAGGTTGTTGATGCCGGCGTGAATTATGATTTTGCCACCAATGCAGACCTGATCGTTCATAAAATAGCGAAAGGTACTCAATCCTTTCTATATGGCCCGGCAATGTCGGCAGATGAACTGGAGCTTTGTCTGCAAAAAGGGGCAGAAGTGGTTTCGGCAGTTCAGGCGGGGGGCAGTAATACGGTTGGTTTTGGTGAAATGGGAATTGGCAATACTTCAAGTGCATCTGTCCTGATGCACATGTTGTGTGATCTCCCTTTGGAGGGCTGCGTCGGGAAGGGCACTGGTGTTACCGGTGAACAATTGCAGAAAAAACAGGAGATACTGCAGCTGGCTATAGACCGCTATCAGGGAAGTTATGAACTGAAGCCGCTGATGGCACATTTTGGCGGATTCGAGATCATGCAGATTGCAGGTGCAATTTTAGAGGCGAGAAATAGAAATATGCTGATCCTGGTAGACGGTTTTATCTGTACAGTGGCTTATCTGTGTGCATTCAAGCTGAATCCGGCTGTGAAAAGCAATGTGATCTTCTGTCACGAGTCTGACGAACAGGGGCACCGCCTTTTACTTGCGCAGCTGGATGCAACAGCAGTATTAAAATTGAATTTAAGGCTTGGAGAGGGTACAGGCTGTGCTCTTGCATTTCCGCTGCTTCAGAGTGCGGTCGATTTTTTGAATGATATGGCCAGTTTTGAAAGTGCGGATGTGAGCACCGGGGGAGATTTGAGGGTTTAATCAAATAAAAGCTTTTCTATAGCCTGAATGTTGTTCCCAAAATAAAAATGGAGATAGCTGGCCAGTACCTGGCGGGTTTTAAAAACAGGTGTCTGCAGCATCTCATTCTTCGCATTCCATACCCGGATATCGTCTTCCTGTTTTGGGGTTTCTATAAAATGGGAGTAGTGAAACTCATGGCCCAGAAGTTCAGTGCCGTTGATATTTACGCGTTTATATCCCAGGGAAAGTCTTTTTTGCTGCATTCCTGTGGCAATGGGTAAGATGCCTGTCATTGGAAACTGGCGGCCATTTTCATCCGCAATATATTGCCCGAGGTACATCATTCCGCCACATTCTGCGAGGAACCTGCCATCCTGCTCATGGTAACGCTTCAGGCTGTCCTTCAGTACAGAGTTGGAAGACAAAGCTTCGAGGTATAACTCAGGGTAGCCGCCGGGAAAATAGATCAGGTCTGCCGCAGGCAGTTCGGCATCGTTCAGGGGGCTGAAATAACTCAGTTCTCCAAGCCCCGCTAATGCCCGGATGTTTTCGGGATAAAGAAAGTTGAATGCCTCATCGCGGGCTACAAGTATCTTCCTTGTGCTTTTAATTTTTATGTCAATTGAAGGGGCTGCAGGTATATTCTGAGCCGCGGAAAACAGAACAGTGGTCATACGCATCAGCCTATCCAGGTCAATATGTTTGCTGATGTGCGCTGCGGCCTCCTCAATAATGGCTTCGTGATTGATCTCCATGCCGGTTTTTAAACCCAGATGTCTTGAGGGGATCTGCATTCCCTCATTTTTCGGCAGAAAACCGAGAGCCGTCATGCCAACATCTTCTGCCGCCGCTTTGAGCAGCTGATAATGCGATTCATGTTCTACAAAATTGAAAATTACCCCGGCGATATGTATGTCAGTTCGTAATAGCTTAAAACCCAGCAAAAGTGCGGCAACAGAATATGCCATAGCTTTTGCATTCACGATTAGTATAATAGGAATTTGGAGTAAGCCTGCCAGATCAGCACTGCTGCCTTCCATCTTAACCGCTCCGTCAAACAAACCCATTACACCCTCAGTGACCAGTATATCTGCCTGGCTGCCGTAAAGGCTGTATAATTCCCTGATGTATGCATCATCCATCATGAAACGGTCCAGGTTAATACCGGCGTTTCCTGATGCAATGGTATGCAGTTTGGGGTCGAGGTAGTCCGGGCCGCATTTAAAAGGCTGAACCTTGAGGCCCCGGTTGCGCAGCGCCCTGATTATGCCCAGGGTAACGGTAGTTTTACCGGCACCGCTGTGAGGAGCCGCAATTAAGAACTGAGGTTTCATTTGTTTGCAGAAAGGGCCCCCGCCAGTTCAAGGAAATGCTTTAAAAAGACATCTGTCCGGTGTCCATATTTCTCATCGGTCAGTATTCCGTCCTTAAAAAGAGTTTGTACTTCCGGTGTAATCACAAATTCAGGAGAAACTATGCCGTTCACTTTTAACACATAGTGCTGCAAGTTCTTCAGTGCATTGATCCCACCCAAAACCCCGTTAGAAACCGTCACAATACCAAATACCTTGTGTACATACTCCTTGTAAAAGTAATCCATTGCGTTTTTTAATGCACCCGGATAACTCCCGTTATGCTCCGGTGAAACGATGATAAAAGCATCCGTCTGGTCAAGTTGTACTTTCACCTGTTTTAAAGATTCTCCCGGATTCGGATGTTCGCCGAAGGTGTAATCCAGTAAGGGGAAATTTGACTCTTTTATATCCCAGATCCAGCTGGATAAGCCTAGTTTATTTACACGTTGCTGTACTTCAAGAGCAACCTGGTGCGACTGTCTTTCAGGTCTTGCACTTCCGGAAATGATGGCTATATTCATACCATCAAAGATAACGGGAATCCTTGTAAGGAATGAAATAATTCATCAACTCCGCAAGTATCGGGTAGATAACGGAGAATATCCTGTTTACTTTTGTTGAGCAAATCCTTGTAACATGAACATTCAGGAAGAAACAAACTTCAGCCGCATTGCATCAGCAATTGATTATATCAACAGTAATTTTAAAAGGCAGCCTGGTTTGGAGGAGGTAGCAGAACAGGTTAACCTCAGTCCTTTCCACTTTCAGCGCCTGTTTACAGAATGGGCCGGTGTGAGTCCGAAGAAATTCCTGCAGTACCTCACGCTGGCGTATGCAAAAAAAATGCTGAAGGAACACCAGGCAACGTTATTTGAAACTGCTTTTGAAACCGGGCTCTCCGGTACCGGGAGATTGCACGATCTTTTTATCAATATTGAAGGCATGACACCCGGAGAATATAAAAACGGAGGGGCAGACCTGGCCATCAGCTATAGTTTTACGGATACTCCTTTTGGAAAAATCCTGGTAGCTTCTACGACAAAAGGGATCTGTTATATCGCCTTCGCGGAAGAGGAAGAACTTGCGCTGCCCTTACTAAAGTCGAAGTTCCCTAATGCAGGCTATCAGCAGCGGGCTGACGATGCACAGCAGAATGTGCTGGATATTTTTACGCAGAACTGGTCGCAGCTGCCTCAGGTTAAACTGCATTTAAAGGGCACGGCTTTCCAGTTAAAGGTGTGGGAGACGCTGCTGAGGATCCCGGCCGGACGGCTCAGCACGTATGGCGCTATTGCTGCAAACATAGGTCTTTCTTCGGCGTCAAGGGCGGTAGGATCGGCAGTTGGGGCAAACCCGGTGGCATTTTTGATTCCCTGTCACCGCATTATACAATCTACCGGCGTATTTGGCCAGTACCACTGGGGAAGTACCCGTAAGCAGGCCATGATCGGCTGGGAGGCCGCTCAGGCAGAAAATAAAGAAATTGTATAAAAAATGGACTTATTTAACAATGGAGAACCCGCAAACCTGCTACCCTATGACGGAGAGGTTTATTATTATGGAAAAGTACTTCCGGCAGATGATGCGCATGATTATTTAATAAAATTGCTGGATCAGATTGCCTGGAAGAATGATGAGGCCGTGATTTTTGGCCGGCACATCATTACAAAAAGAAAGGTGGCCTGGTATGGTGATGTGGAGTTCTCCTATACCTATTCCAATATCACAAAGCAGGCCCTGGCATGGACACCGGAGCTGCTCGCCCTCAAACAGCTGACAGAACAAAGAACCGGTACAAAGTTCAATTCCTGTTTACTCAATTTATACCACGACGGCAGCGAAGGAATGGCATGGCATAGCGATGATGAGAAATCATTGGGCAAGAACACCGGCATTGCGTCTTTAAGCTTTGGCGCAGAGCGGAAGTTCGCTTTTAAACACAGGGTTAGCAAGCAGGCTGTTTCACTGCTGCTGGAAAGCGGCAGTTTGCTGCTGATGAAGGGCGCTACGCAAAGCAACTGGCTGCATGGCCTGCCGAAAACGACGAAAGTTACACAGCCAAGAATCAACCTGACGTTCCGGACTATGATTTAAACCACACAAACTCAGTCGATCATTGTTATCTTTACAGTACATTACCCGATATTGCAAATGATAGATGTTTCCCAAAAGAGTTTTCTAGGCGATGCCAAAGGCAAGATCATTATTGGATTTGTGCTTGCTTTCTTTGCTCTTTTTCTTGCCTGGGGAGTAAGCAAGATCGCGTTCAATGAGATGTTGGATACGGTGGATACGATCTCGACACCAAACGTCAAATTACGTCTGGTGAACCAGGTTTCAAGGAAAGTTGCAGGCCTGGACCAGCAACAGAGGTCCTCGGCCTTTAGTTCTCCCGGAAAGTACAGCCGTTTTTTTAAGGATTCGAGACAGCTCAGGCTGCTGCTGGATTCTCTTGGAGGGATGTACCGCACAGACCCTAAACAGCTGAGCAGAATCAAGTCGATAGAAAAGCTGCTGGTGGCGAGGGACAAACAATTTGTCAATTACCTGAAAGTACGTGAAGGATTGGTAAACAATGAATCGTTCAATCAGGAAGTCCAAAAGCTGAATGAACTGGTGAACCGACCTCCGCAACAGCAGGACAGCACTATCGTTACCACAGAGAAAAAGACCTCAACCGTTACTATTTTGCCTGTGGATGAAGCAAAACGTAAGGGGTTTTTCAACAGGCTGTTCGGGAAGAAAGGTGAAGAGCTGCAACCAAACAAGTCCTATCAGGTAACCAATGAAGAGAATATCAAAAGAGATACGATCTCCCTATCCGGAGAAACGATCATCGCAAAGGGCCTTGAGAAATCGCTCCGCACCATTGCCAACGAACAGCGGCTGAAAAGTGAACGTTTTTTAGACAGAGAGGCCGTGCTGGCCAATGCCAATGAGGCCTTAACCCGTCAGATGCTGGATATTTTAAGGAAAGTAGAAGCTGAAGCGGTTGCACAGATCGAACAAAATGGTATAGAAGCAAAAGCGGTGGTGAATACCGGTATCGCCAGGATCAGCTGGATCATGATCGGGTTTTTTCTGTTAACAGTTATTCTGCTCTATCTGATTCTCACAGATATCACCAAAAGCAACGTGTATAGAAAAGAGCTGGAGGCTGCGAGGGACGAAGCTGAATATCACGGAATGGCCAAACAGCGGTTTCTTTCCAATATGAGCCATGAGATCAGAACGCCTCTCCAGTCCATTATTGGTTATGCCGAGATCATCAGGAACCAGGAGCATCCTCAATTGAAGGATATTGAAGCGATCTATCATTCTTCAGAACACCTGCTGCAGATCGTAAACGAGATACTGGATTACAACAGGATCATTTCCGGGAAATTCACTTTTCAGCGCAAGGCATTTAATGTCAGGGAACTTTTAGATGAAGTAGTGTCTGTAATGAAACCGCAGGCGGAGCAGAAAAAACTGACCATGCGCACTGCAATAGAACTGCATGGGATTGAATTTATTGAAGGTGATGCCTTCAGGTTGAAACAGATCCTCTACAACCTGCTCAGTAATGCTGTTAAGTTTACCCAGAAAGGCGAGGTAGTTTTAACCGTTTATTACAAACGCCAGCTCGGAAACCTGCATTTCACATTCATGGTCAAAGATACGGGGATAGGCTTTACCGAAGAAGAAAGCAACAGGATCTTTAACGAATTTGAGCAGATTGATTCTGCAGATAAAGAAGTGATTAACAAGGCTGGTGCCGGACTGGGATTAACGATCATTAAATCTCTGGTAGAAAACCAGGACGGCCGTATCTATGTAAAAAGTAAAGCTGGTTCAGGAAGTACATTTACGGTTTACCTTACCTTTAAGGTGGCTGATGCGGTGCAGGTGGAGAAAGCATTGCCTGTACCTGCCAGAATGCTCAATACCAGCGACACTATATGGGTTGTTGATGATGATCAGCTGATACTTGACCTCTGTGAGATCATTTTCAATAAAAAACAGATCCCTCATGTATGTTTCAATTCCCCGGCAGCAGTACTTGCAGCAGAATGGGATCCAGCAGTAAAGTATATGTTAATGGATATGCGGATGCCTGAGATCTCGGGGACTGAGCTGTGTCATTTGATGAGAGAGCGGATCCCGGCTGATGTAAAGATCTATGCCATGACAGCACAAGTGCTTCCTGAAGAACTTGAAGCAGTGCTCGGACAGGGATTTGACGGGCTGATTATGAAACCTTTCAGGGAAAACGATCTGCTGGCTGTTTTCGGGAGTGATGAAGTACAGCAACAGACGGCTGCAGAAGATGCCGCAATTGCTGAATCAGAGACAGCCCGGGAAGAGGAGGGTATGGTAACCGTACCCGGCCTGGATGCCACTGCTGAAGTAACTGAGGATGATGGTCCCTCAGAGATCGTGCTGGATACGTCAATGGTTGAAAAAATGACTTTCGGGGACCAGGAATTGCTGGTCAGCATCCTGCACCGCTTCAGGGATGATTGTGAAAACGATATGGAGGAACTGAAACAGGGTATTCTGGCAGATGATTTGGCTTTGTCAAGACTGATCATGCACAGGATTGCAGGCAGAACCGCCCAGATGGGATCGGCTAAACTTGCCGGGGAATTCAGGATGATGGAAATTGAACTTTCCGAAGCGTCTGAGATCGCTGCCGCCCACCGGGAAAAACTAAAAAGCTGCATCGGCAAACTTCGTCTGCTGATGCAGCTGGTAGATTTGAAGATCGGATGATCTATTCGATTTCATAACGCTCCATTTTGGAATAGAGCGTTTTCCTGTCGATGTTCAGCAGTTTGGCTGCCTTCGACTTGTTATATTTTACTTTGATCAGGGTTTCAATGATCAGTGTTTTTTCATTGCTCTCATTGATCGCCTTCAGGTCAGATCCGATTGGTTTCGGTGTGTGTTTAATAGAGAGGATCATCTCATCCGGAAGTGATTCCAGGCCTGCAGTATCCGTTGGGGTAAGCAAGACCATTCTTTTGATCACATTTTTAAGTTCGCGCAGGTTACCGGGCCAGTCATAGTTCAGCAGCAGGTCTTTTACGGGGAGAGAGAGTTTATGAACATTTCTGTCCAGCTCTGCATTCGAAAGCTTAATGAAATGATCTATAAAGAGCTCCAGGTCTTTTCCACGGTCGCGCAGGGCGGGAAGCAGGATCTTAAATTCGTTCAGCCGGTGATAAAGGTCCTCACGAAATTCGCCGTTTTGTATGCTGTTTAACAGGTCGTCATTGGTTGCGGTAATAATGCGGACATTAACAGCGATTTTTTTGGTACTTCCGACAGGTTGTATTACCCGCTCCTGTAAAGCCCTCAATAGTTTTACCTGTACTTCATAACTCAGGTTCCCTACTTCATCCAGGAAAAGGGTACCGCCTTCTGCAGTCTCGAACTGACCTTTTTTATCATTTACGGCTCCTGTAAAAGCGC
This sequence comes from Pedobacter hartonius, assembly GCF_900107535.1. GTDB lineage: Bacteria > Bacteroidota > Bacteroidia > Sphingobacteriales > Sphingobacteriaceae > Pedobacter > Pedobacter hartonius. The sequence goes on from NZ_FNRA01000006.1 coordinate 103,406, forward strand.
CTTTCACATGACCAAAAAGTTCACTGGCAGCAAGATCTTTGGAAAGTGCGCCGCAATCAATCGCTATAAAGGGTTTGGCACTGCGTTTACTTTGCGCATGCAGCGTCCTGGCTGCATATTCTTTGCCTGTACCACTTTCACCCTGAATAATGACCGACATATCTGTGGGCGCTACCAGGTCTATATGGGCATACAGTTTGTCTGCTGTTGAGCTTTTGCCTTTTATAAAATCAGCATGTTTAACGGATTCCTCTTTGCCGCTCTCTGTTTTTTTCTCCAGGGCACCGCCAATGATCATCAGCAGCTCATCAGGGTTAACAGGTTTCGTAATGTAGTCAATAGCGCCAAGCTGAATTGATTTAACGGCAGTGCGTACGTCATTAAAACTGGTCATGATCACTACAGGATAGTTGAATCCTTTTTCGCGCACGTGGGAAAGTACTTCCAGACCAGTGCCATCGGGCAGGCGGTAGTCTACCAGTAACAGGTCAAAGGTATTCTGTGCTAATATTTTATAGGAATTTCTGACGTCATGAACAATAAATGGCTGATGGCCATGCTTCTTAAGAAAGCCCTCTAACAGCTGTGAGAAAGTTAGATCATCTTCAATAATAAGTATTTTCGCCATAGTATCCGATTTGATATAATTGCAAAAATACAAAAGCCGCATGACTTCCCGCTTTTATATCGTCATATTTGTGTATGTAGTTCTATTATTGCATCACAGCACCTTCTTTGCTTAGTTGTAAATAGGCTACTTCAGTTCCTTTTTTAACATCGATCTGGTAGAAGGTTGATTTATCTGCCTTCGTAATTAAAAAAGCTGCTGTCGGTACCCATGCTTTATAGGCATCAGCTTTTAAAGTAGTTTTTACCGGGTCTGGCAATTCTTCGAGTTTAACAGGGACTTTAGCAGAACTATCCTGTTCCAGGTTTGATGTAACCGCAATCGGCGTTTTGATTTCGTTTGCTTTAACTGTGGATACTCCTGCGAATGCTAAAATGGCGGCTGATAAAATGAAGTTTTTCATACGGTGTTCGTTTATTTTAATATGGTTGTTATTTCTGCAATCAGAGGTTTCAAAATGGTGCCAGTATGCCAAAAGTGATCATTTATCTTTAATTCAATGTTTTATGTTTGCCGGGCTGGAAATTAGTGCTGACTTTCTCTACAGTGTGTCCTAAATCGAAGCAAAATTCTGTTAGAACAAAACAAACAGATAAGCGTTATATGATTATCTATAAAATGAGCGTTATATGATTATCTATAAAATGAAATACTATGACCTATAAAGAACTCCTTTATGACCTGGCGGACAGAACAGCCGAAACTTACAATTCATATTTAGAATCAAAAATCTCGTCAGTGGTTGATCCTGATAAATATTCACCGGAGAGAACAGAACAGCACAGGGCTGAGTATGACCGGCTGGAGAAAAAATTAATAGCACTGCTGGCAACAGTAAAAAATGAAGATTCTGCAGATACCGAAGCGGCGGACAATTTCTACGAAGAATTCCTAAAAGAATAATCGTATAAAGCCTCAGTTGCGCATTGTAAATCCGAATTAATCTCCAGCATTTATCATTACCTAAATCTTTTCTTAGCTTTGTACTTAATATGTTGTCTAAGAAAACAAAATATGCCATTAAAGCACTGGTGGCTTTAGGCAAAAACGTAGAAAATCCTCCAATGCAGATCGTAAGATTGGCAGAGCAAGAGATGATACCCAGAAAGTTCCTGGAACAGATATTACTGGATCTGCGTAATGCAGGTTATCTGTACAGTAAAAAGGGTGCAGGCGGAGGATATAGCCTCAACAAGAATGCTGCTGATATCTACCTTGCAGATATTTTAAGGATAACTGATGGCCCGATTGCGATGGTTCCCTGTGCAAGTTTAAAATTCTACCGTAAATGTGATGAATGTCATGACGAAAAAACCTGCGGCATCAGAAAAACATTTATTGACGTTAGGGACGCAACATTGCAGGTGCTGTCAAGAACCTCCGTGGCTGATGTGATTGCCCGCGAAAATACAGACGATCTGCTGTTGTAAAAGAGGGTGTGCAGGGCAAAAATAAATTTATCTTAAAATAAAGACGACTTATTCAATAGACTTTGTATATTTGTATTGTCAAACACATTATACAATCTATAAAATTTCGGTTATGATTTTAAATAAAACAAAAAGCAGCATCCAGGAGCCACGTATCACGCTGGTTGGCGCTGGCCCCGGAGATCCTGATTTAATTAGTTTAAAAGGAGTGAAGGCACTAAACACAGCCGATGTGGTATTGTATGATGCTTTAGTTAACGGTGCTTTGCTCAACCACGCACCTGAACACGCAATCAAGATTTTTGTAGGCCGTTCTGACGATGAGTCTTTCTCGCAGGATGCCGTAAATAAATTAATGATTGATTATGCACTGAATTATGGCCATGTGGTACGGCTAAAAAGCGGTGACCCCTTTGTTTTTGCAAGAGGATTTGAAGAAGTTGATTTTGCAGAATCCTATAGCATACAAACGGAAATCATACCGGGCATCTCCAGTGCTACAGGTGTACCGGGCTTACATAAAATACCAATGATCTATGGCGACCTGAGTGAAAGCTTCTGGGTACTGTCAGGAACAAATTCCAAAGGTGAGTTATCGGCGGACCTTAGGGGTGCTGCAAAGTCAGACGCAACGGTAGTGGTACTGATGGGTATTGAACGGATCAAGGAAATTGCTGCAATTTTTAAGCAGGAAGGAAAAGACAGGCTGCCTGTCGCTGTGATTGAGAATGGATCGAGTAAAAACGAAAACATCATTGTAGGGGTCGTAGATACCATTGCAGAACTGATCGAAGATCATCAGATCTCATCGCCTGCATTACTGGTTTTTGGAAACGTTGTTTCCCTGCATCCCGCGTTTTCAAGGATCAGGGACTTTTACGCAATTCTTAATGAGGAATAAATCATTCTGTTTTAAAAATATTGATATCAAAAAGCCGGGAAATACCTGGCTTTTTTCAGTTAAAATTAAAGGTAAAACTGTTACCTTTGAGAAATGCCGCTTCCCTGGTGAATATTTGATATGCCCGTTTTTCGTACGCTTTTCTTCTGTTTTATTCTGGCATTCAGCTCCCCGTTACTTTATGGTTTCCAAATACCTGCACAGACGAGGGCTGCTGCGCCTGATATTGCTGCATATGAGAAACTGATCATTCATTACCGTTACGATAAGCCGGACTCTGCCCTGTTTTTTGTAAACCTGGGAATGAAACTTGCAAGAAAGACCAATAATGAAGAGGGCGTTGCAAGGATGCTAAACCAGATGGGAATGATAGACGACAATTCCGGGAAAGCGGAATCTTCAAGGCAGCGTTATCTTGAAGCGCTTGAAATCTATATTCTCCTTAACAATCCTAAAGGGATCGTTAAGGAGAATATCCGGCTCGGGGTAGTGGAAAACAGGAAGGGAAATTCTGCCAGCGCAATCCCTTATTTCCTGCAGGCATTAAAAGTCAGTGAAAAGAATAAGGATAACGATGGTATCATGGAGTCTTATATCACACTTGGTGAAGTATACGCAGCACAGCATAACTATCAGAGAGCGATATCCTATTATAAAAAGGCGGAAAATATTGGGAAAAACCTGCCTTTTTCAAGTTTAAAGCTAAACACCTGTCTGAATTTCGGTACTGCCTACCGGGAGACAGGAGAATTGTCTAAAGCCATCTTCTATTTTGAAAAAGGGATCAGCCAGAGTGACTATCCCGAGATGATGGGACTCAATATCTCCCTGACTATCGGACTTGCACAGGTGTATTATAAATCAGGGGTAATCACAAAAGCCATTGCCCTTCAGAAGGGTGCCCTGGTCAAGTCCAGAAAGATCGCCAATACGATCCGCGAATTTCAAAGCCTGATGGCACTCGCACAGAGTTATGATCATATCAACCCTAATGTATCACTTGGATATCTGCAGCAGGCCCTGGTATTGGGACAAAGCAGGAAAGCCAATAAACAAATCCTGGAGGCTCTGGCGCATATTGCAGCCTTACATGAAAGACTCGGTAATTATAAAGCCGCTTATCTCGCAAAATCCACCCAGTACAGCATAGCTGATAGTTTTTATTTTAAAGATATCTCGCTTAAAATATCCAATCTGCAGGCACAGTATGCACTCACAAAATCGCAGGCTAAGATAGAGCAGCTGAAGTTTTTGAATAGCGAACAATCACTTGAACAGCGGATTATGTCCTGGATCATTTTCGGAAGCCTTGCCTTACTGATGGTTCTGGGTGCTTATTTCTTTAAAATAAGGAAGCTGAACCTGCTCATGAATAAAACCAATGCCGCCCTTATCGAATCCAATACGGTTAAAGATAAACTTTTTTCTGTACTGGGGCATGACCTGAAAGGACCGCTCGCTTCGGTCCTTAACCTGCTCGGTCTGGTGAACAGGGGCTGGCTGAGCGAAGAGGAAAAGACGGTCATGTTGACAAAACTGGAATCTCATTGTAATGCTTCCCTGGAAACTCTTAATCTTCTTTTAAGATGGGGACAAATGCAGTTGAAAGGTGTGCTGATCAATCAGACCGAAATTGATCCGCTGAGGGTGATCAAAAGGAATACGGCCCTTTTAAAGGAAGCAGCAACACAGAAATCAATTGTAATAGAACAGGATGTTCAGTCTGACCTGCTGGTTTTTTGCGATGCTGACCATCTGGATTTTCTGATCCGTAACCTTTTGTCTAATGCAATAAAATTCACGCCCGACGGCGGCCATATCCTGATATCTGTACGGAAATATCATGATAAACAGGCCATTTTTATGATAAAGGACAACGGAGTTGGAATAGATGAAGGACGGCTGGAAAGCATTTTTAACGTAAACAACGTCAGTACAACCGGGACCAATAACGAAAAGGGAACAAGCCTGGGGCTGGTGATCAGCAGGGAATTTATCATTGCCAATCAGGGCAGGATTTGGGTTGAAAGCAAAATAGGGGAAGGTTCTCAATTCTTTTTTACGCTAAAAAAGATATAATTGATGAAAACAACTATTTTTAGTTTTTTACGTTTAGAAACTAATTTAAATATCATATATGAATAAACTGAAAAATAAAGTTATGCTGAGAGGAGCATTAAGTATGCTGCTCCTGGCCGGACTTGGATTCCATTCATTTGCCCAGAAGAAGAACTGGCAAAACCTAGACCTGCAAAAGGATAGCGTATTTGGAATAGATACTGAAAAAGCATACGAAGAATTATTAAAAGGAAAAAAATCAGCCCCGGTACTGGTGGGTGTCCTGGATGGCGGTGTCGATATCAACCACGAAGACCTTAAACGCGTTATCTGGGTCAATAAAAAAGAAAAAGCAGGCAATGGTAAGGATGATGACAAAAACGGATACATAGATGACGTCAATGGCTGGAACTTTCTTGGTTCAGCTAAAGGATCAGTAAGCCATGAAGCACTGGAACTGACACGTATTCTGCGCAGGGACAAAGCGAAATTTGAGAATGTAACTGCTGCAATTGTAAAACCGGCAGATTCAGCTGCTTTTAATCAATACCTGAAAGCTAAAATAGATTTTGAAAAACAGACCGATGAAGCTAAAAATGCTGTGGCAAACATAGGAGGTTTGAAAACTGTATTGGATTCAATGGTTAAAAAGATGGGCAAGGAAAAGCCTGAACTGGCTGATTTTCAGAATTTCAAGGCTGAATCTTCTATAGAAGACCGCCTGAAACGTATCATGGTTTCGCAGCTGCAAAACTCTACTTTTGAAGCTTTTTACAGTTCCCAGATCGTTAAAGGACTGGAACACTACCAGGATCAGCTGGATTATAACCTCAATCCTGATTTTGACCCGCGTCCTGAACTGGTGGGCGACAATTATGCTGACAGCCAGCAACGGAACTACGGGAGTAATGATGTAAAAGGACCTGATGCCAGCCATGGAACACATGTTTCCGGAATCATCGCTGCTGACCGTACCAATACCATCGGTATTCAGGGCGTAGCCGATAACGTGATGATCATGGGTGTACGTGCTGTGCCTGATGGTGACGAAAGAGATAAAGATGTGGCCAATTCTATTCGTTATGCGGTAGCAAACGGAGCCAAAGTGCTGAACATGAGCTTTGGGAAAGGATATTCCTGGGATAAAAAAGCTGTAGATGAAGCTGTTAAATATGCAGTTTCTAAAGACGTTCTGCTTGTTCAGGCTGCAGGAAATGACAACAAGAACCTGGATGTTGAAAAAAGCTTCCCGGACCGCAGGTATGAAGATGGGGGAGTTGCTTCTTCCTATATCGTTGTCGGTGCCTCGGGACCAAATGATGATAAAACGCTGAAAGCGGATTTCTCTAATTACGGTAAAACTACTGTAGACGTGTTTGCCCCGGGTGTGCAGATCTACTCGACAGTACCAGACAACAAGTATGAAGCCTATAACGGTACAAGTATGGCCTCCCCTGTTGTAGCCGGACTGGCTGCACTGATCAGGTCTTACTATCCTAAACTAACTGCGGTGCAGGTGAAAGAGATTATCCTGAAATCAGTAGTGAAAGTAAATCATAATGTTGATATCGAAATGGAAGAGGGTATTGCACCTAAATCTGTGCCTTTTGCTGATCTGTGCATTACAGGAGGTATTGTAAATGCATATGAAGCCTTAAAACTGGCTGCTACGTATAAATAAGAATTGTCTTTAGCATATTAGTCTAAGGGATCTTCTCAATTAAAAATACGGGGTACTGGATCAATGCTGTATGCTGCTGAAGGGCAGCAGAAGGCATTGATCCAGTACCCCGTATTTTTTTAACAGTTTATCCAACAGTCATCCTCCAAACCCAACGTCCAAAGATCCTCCCGGACATCATGCTATCCGGATAATGTCCGGCCATCATGCTATTAGGATTACCTTTAAAAAAAGTGACCATTGATCACTTTTTTCAGCGAAGCCAGAATAGCCTCTAAACTCAAGGCAGGTAACAGCCTTTAAAACAACTGCCTGGATAACTCCTGTTCATCTAACAGGCACAGTTTCTCATACTTGTACTCGTTCACCATGTCGTAGTTTTCAAGGTCTGTATAGATCATGATCAGCAGGTTGAATATGAATATGGCATTCAGTACCACTTCATTTCTTCTGAAAAGCAGCAGGCATTCTTTTGCGTAGTCAATAGCAACGGAGTATTGCTTTCTGTAATAAGCCTGCTCAGCCTGGAACATCATTAAAATGGACTCCTGGTACTTTGTCAGATATGAACTGCTCCTGACGGACAAGTGGACCATAATATTTTCAATCTGGTCAGTTTTTCTTCCCGGATACAATTTGGAGCCATACAGGCCATAGATACTCAATATATAAAGATCGAAATTGCTTTTTTTCTTGATTTCCTTTGGGTGTAGTTTAACGATATTTTCAATGATCTGCCTGGCCGATTGCCCGTCCCCCAGAAATATGTTGACCAGAAGAAGCAAAACATAGAAAATTCCTTCCCTTGTATCCATCTGCTGATTTCCTTTCACGGAGAAGGGGTTGCTACCCTGTTTAAACTGATCTATCTGCTGTAGAATGTCCTTATGTACAATAGGCTCGCCATTGATTTTCGATAAAATTATTTCCAGTATATGTGCAGGGTTGATCATCCACTTGTCGCTGTCCAGCAAATGCAGTTTTTTGATGATATCCTTCATTCCTTTTTTGTCCAGTCTGATGATCTCCATCACGCCTAATATGGAATAGTAGGTCATCAGGTGTTCTTCATTTTTGGCAATAGCGATCAGCGCAAGAATGGCCTCAGGATAACAGGAATCAATAAAATCCAGATTAATCAGCTTGGAAATAATGATATCATGAAATTTATCATCTTCAAGTATCCTGAGGATCTCGGAATTATATTTGGACCTGTATTTAATCTCTTCGGCAATGAACAGGATGATATAATTGGTCTCGTAGCTGTTCAGGTTCAGTTTGAAGAAGGCTTTGAGCGAATGGAAATTACCTGTTTTAATCAGGAAGCGGGTAGCCCACTGCAAGAGCTGGAACCGTACCTGGTTATAGTCATACTCATCATTGATATAAGTAAAAAACTCTTTATTTACCTGCAGATGGAATTTCTCCAATATTTCTACAAAGAGGAAGTATTCGAACATGTGTGGATGAAGAAACCGGACATATTCTTTGGGATGAGCATCCTCTGACCTCTTTTCTTCCATCAATATACCATCGGAAAGCAGCTCCATATAGGCATTTCTGAATGCTGAAAGCTCAGCGATCAGGGAATCTTTTTCAACCGAGTTTGATGTTTTGCCGTAGCCTGTAAGCTGTATGATCTTTTTTAGAAAAAGGATCTTTTCTGTATAGTAGTTGGAGCGGTAGATCTTTTCCTGGATAAAACGGGAAACGAGCTCGTAGAAGGTTATATTGGTGTAGTAGTTGAAATCCGGGTCTTCTTCTTTTAACTGGTAATAGAGCTGTATGTGAAAGGGGAATTTGAGTTGTGCCTTTAATCTGGGGTTGATCTCTTTTTTATCGAGGTAGTTGATCTTTGAAATAATGATCTCTACCTCTTTCTCTGAAAGGGGAGGGACATTGGACAGTTCATGCAGGTTGAAGTAGTTTCCTGGGAACCACTTGGCCTTAAGAAATGACGAATGCCGCATGCGGTCGTAAAATCTTGTCCATGTAGTAGAGCGCATTGCCATCACCAGTTTGATATTCCTGAAATCCTCCAGTGAACAGATCAGGTTGATGATATTGTCATATAAAATAGTCTTGTCTTCCTTTTTTAATATCAGCTCTGCAAATCCGTCGATGATAACAAAGAATTTTCCGCCATGTGTGCCCTGTATCCTGTTGATATAGTTCAGTACGTTTTCACTGGTGTCTATCTGAAGATGTAGTTTGAGCTGCTCTTCAAGATGCAGGTGTATCGCCTCTTTATTAAAAAAACTATAGGCCCTAATGAACAGCACACCTGAATCTTTATAAAACGCATTGGGCTTATAAAAGAGGTTCTCTGTTAAATGGCTCAATAGTATCGTTTTTCCATAACCGGGCTGTGATACGAAGGCAGTAAAAATATATTCTCCGTTATAAAACTCATCAAAATCATGTTCAGCAAATTTCCTGCTGATGGTCATGTCATAGGGAATGCCTGAACGGTTCCTTATGGTCCGAAGGGTAAAACTGGTAATTGCATCAGACTTTTCTTTCAGGACATTCCAATCGTCCGGACTTTCATGCCCTATACTCACCTGCTCCGGCTCAATTCCGGCCATATCAACATATTCAGCCAGGGTAGTCAACGTAAATGTCGAGAATTTATGTTTCACCAAAGCAAATCCGAACAGTCGTTTTATCGTAGTCTCACTAACATTCTTGTTTAGATGTTTACTGATCTCAATGGATATTCTCTTACAATCTGCAGGCGTAATAAATCGGATACCAAGTTTTAAGAGAATCAGGCCTTTAAGTTCATTCAGCCGATTATTGTATTCCATAGTTCCGTTTTAAGTCGACGAGTTTATCATTTGGTAAATAGCTAATAAGAACCAGTTATGGAACCCAATATAACATATATACGTGATAAATGAACAGAAGGGTTTTAAATAAAAACCCTGAGGAATATGACTTTTAAAAGATAAATGCCTTTAAATGCCTACTAAATCAATCTAGCAGAAATTCTCTGCTGAAGAAAATATAAAATGAACAAAATGAATGAAATCAGTGAATGATTTCGCTTTGAGTAATGAATGATTTGAACACGTAAAGAGAAGGTCGCTATTCTTAAAATTGCAGTAAGTAATTTGAGTTAACCCTAAAGCTTCCCGGAATGAAATTAATGTCTACTCCCAAAATGATTAAAAACTACCTCTTTTTGATTGCGAACCTATTAACATTAACGTTATTTGGTTCGCATTCGTATGCCCAAACTAAAAATTATGCTGAAGTTACTCCTTCAACCGGTGCAATTGCATATTACACATTGCTGGGTAATCCTACCCAAGCAGTTTCAGCAAATGCCGGTTCGGTAACAGATCCTGCCAACGCAGCCTCAGGGAGTTCTGCCAGTCCCGCTTCCCTTAACTCAAATTACTTTAATCTTCTGGGTCTTTACTCTGCGGAAGGGGAAGCGTACATCCAGTTGAAATACGGCAGCCCGGTGACGGCTGGAAAAACAACTTATATTCCTTTCGACCAGCCTACCATAACTGGTATAAATGTGGATTTACTTAATCTTGTGGGCGACCTGACCGGGCTCTTCAGCAAAAACCTTGTGAAGATTGATGCCTATAGTGGTGCAACTGCCGGAAGCAGCGGGACGATCGTTCCGGCGGCAAACGTAACCAGTACTATCGTGCGGGATGCCAGTGGCAGGAACTATTTTGCGGTTACATCCACCAGTGCTTATAATTCTGTACGTGTGAGACTCCGGTATGCGGGTAGCCTGCTTGGTTTATCATTGGGTGCTGCCATCCATTTGAATGTATATACAGCATTTAATTATACAGAAGACAACTGCGGTACTTCAATTTTTACGAATCTCGGCGAGGCCCCTGGGCTGAATGTCTCCCTTACAAGCCTGGTGTCAAATCCCGAACGTGCCATTGACGGTAACCTCAATACATTCTCACAATTACAGGCCGGTGTGATCGGCCTGGGATCTTCAGTTTCACAAACAGTTTTTCTGAACGGGCTTTCCTCTGCCGGAGACGTAGCCAAGGTAGTGCTGTCCCAGCCCGGAACTATACTTAGTGTCAATGTGGTGGGAACCATAACCTTGCAGGCCTATAATGGAACTATTCCCGTTGGCGGCGTACAAACGGCCAGCAACCTGCTCAATATACAACTGCTCAGCTCATTGAATAACAACAACAGGTTTCCGGTATATTTTACTCCCGGCGCACCGTTTGACAGGGTCAAAGTCACGGTCAATAACACCCTGGCCATTGGCGGCAATATTTTATCTGGAGGGCTGAACATCCACGAGGTACAGCGTACAGTAACTAAACCTATATTCGCGGGAACAGTTAACGGTACGCTCTCCATCTGTGGGGGCAGCAGCCTGAGCCTTAGCGGCCAGAACTTAAATCCCGCCTATACCTACAATTTTTATAAAAAAACAAATAACGTCACTGCTCAGGTTGCTGCGGCAACAGCAGGTACTTATACGGAAAGCGGACTTGCAGCGGGTAACTACACTTATTATATCACAGCACAAAAAGCAGACTGTGCCGGCGAATCTGACCGGGACAGCGTGGTCGTTACCGTAAAACCTGCACTGCTTTTTCCCGCTACAACATTGGCCAATGCTTCAGCAGGTAAGGCTTATTCCCGGCAAATTACTGCCGCTACTGGCGGAACCCCGGGGTATACTTACGCACTTGCTGCGGGAAACAGTCTTCCTGCCGGGTTAACGATTTCGCCCGCAGGCCTGATCACCGGTACACCTGCAACCGCAGGGACAGCCAATTTTGATCTGGTCGCCACCGACAGCTTTGGCTGTGTGACAACCACTAGCTTTACCTTAAACGTGACTGCTGTACTGGTGTTGCCAACCGCTGTTTTACCAACAGGAACAGTAGGAGCAACTTATCCTTCCATACTGCTCCCAAGCCCTTCCGGCGGTACCACACCCTATACTTACACTGCGGTAACTATGCCTCCGGGATTAACGCTCAACCCAACTACGGGAGAGATTACCGGAATACCAACACTTGCAGGAAACTTCACCTTCCAGGTAACGCTGACAGATGCAGATGGCAATACGGTGAGTACAGATTTCACTATCCTTGTCAGAAACCCGCTGGCATTGCCTCCTGCAACCTTATCGGATGGCACTACCGGACAGGCTTATCCTGCACAGATCATTCCATCGGCCACCGGCGGAAGCGGCGTATATACCTATACTGCGGCTAACGTTCCGGCAGGGCTTACCTTTAATCCGGCCACCAGGGAAATTACAGGAACGCCTGCACAGTCCGGCACTTTTATCTTCCCTGTGACGGTGACAGATGATGAAGGCCGCACGGCATCATCAAACTATACTATAACGGTTAAAGATCCCCTGGTACTAAATACGATTGTCCTGTCTGACGGTACAGTAGGTGTGAATTATCCCACACAGACCATCCCGGCGGCAACTGGCGGAAGTGGCGTATATACTTATACTGCGGCGAATGTCCCTCCGGGACTGACCTTTAATCCTGCAACCAGGGAAATTACAGGCACGCCTTCGCAGTCTGGTACTTTTACGGTTTCAGTAACAGTAACCGATAATGCCGGTGCTGCATTAACCGTTCCTTACACCCTCAGGGTGACCGGAACGCTGGCCCTTGCTCCTGCAACCTTACCGAATGGGCTGGTTGGAACAAGTTATACAGCTCCCGCCTTACCGGCAGTAACCGGAGGAACTGCTCCCTATACCTATGCCATGACCAATCTTCCCGCAGGTTTATCTTTTAACCCCGCAACAAGAGTAATCTCAGGTGTACCAACGGCCGGCGGCAGCTTTACGGTTACCATGAGCGTAACTGACAACGGGGGATTATCTACCAGTACCGATTATGCATTGCTGATCAATGTACCACCCCCGGCGGTTGCAGGAACTACAATCTGCAGTGGCAGCACTGCAACGCTGACAGTTTCCAACCCGGTTACAGGTGTAAACTATAATTTTTATTCTGCTACAGGAAATACCCCTCTGGGTACAGGTACCAGCTATACTACTTTAGCATTGACCCAAACCAGTACGTTCTATGTGGAAGCTTTTTCAGGAACTGCTGTAAGTGCACGTATTCCGGTTACTGTTACCGTGAATCCTACTCCGGAGCCACCAACACTGATTTCCAGCAATTTAACGGTCAGCAGCGGACAAACAGCAACCCTTCAGGCCAGTGCCGATGCAAGTGCTACAATTTTCTGGTACACTACCCCGGCAGGGGGCGTGGCTGCAGGGTCGGGCGCGTCATTTACAACACCTCCGCTTACGGTATCAACAACATATTACGCAGGGACAATCAACAGCTCAGGCTGCCCGAGCCTGACCAGGGTTCCTGCGTTGGTATCAGTGATCAGCGGTCCTGTTAATCCAAACTGTAATGCCGCAACTTCGCAGCAGAGTAATATTACCGGACTGCTTTGTATAGGCTGTTCTATCCAGAATCCGGGTAACTCTACGGATGCTGATCCAAATAATTTCACGGAGATCAGGCTGACGGTGGGAGCGGCCTCCACTGCGTATCAGCGCCTGATCTTCCAGAGAGCTGGTATCGCAACAGACAGTATTCGTGTGGACCTGGAAACACCTACCGGGTTGATAGACCTTAGTGTTCTTAATGGTATCACTATCAATGTGATGAATGGCAATACAGTAGTAAGAAGTTACCCATTAAATAATTCACTCGTAAACCTGAGCTTGTTGACAGGTAACAGATTTAAGGCTACAGTTGCGGCAACTGCTGCATATGACAGGGTGGAAGTAAGTTATAGTCCTCTTGTTGTGGCTTTAACCAGTCTGAACATCTATGGTGCGCAGGTGATCCTGCCCAATCCTACCATCGTTTCCGGAAACCAGACGATCTGTTCGGGAAGTACTGCCAGCTTAAGCGCTACAGCTTTGGGTGGCACCACACTTACCTGGTATAGTGCGGCAACAGGAGGCAGCGTCCTGCAAACCGGTGGCACGTATACTACCCCTGCACTGACCGCAGCAACAACCTATTATATAGAAGTAAGCAGTAACGGCTGTGCCAACCCTGTAAGGGTTCCGGTTACCGTGACGGTCACCCCTGCGGTGGCTAACCCTGTACTGGCAGCTGTTGCTCCGGTTTGCGCCGGGTCCCCTGCGGTACTTTCAGTGGCTAACCCACAGGCAGGCATTACCTACAAGTGGTATACTGCAGCTACGGGCGGAACCGCTGTGTTTACAGACAGTATTTTTGTTACTCCGGCACTTACTGCCAATACTACCTATTATTTAGAAGCCTCAAATGGAAATTGTATATCCGCAAGCCGTGTGGCCGCTGCTGTTACTGTTAACCCACGTCCGGTTCTTCCGCAGATCCAGGCTTCCGCAACTACGGTAACACAAGGGCAATCGGTAAGTTTAACAGCTACCTCTACAGAAACTGATGTAGTGTTTAACTGGTACAATACCCCTGACGGTACTACCCCAGTATTTACAGGACCAAATTATATTACACCAGCGCTTTCTGCTACGACTACATTCTATCTGGAAGCCACCTCTTCTGTTACCGGCTGCGCCTCATCCACACGCGTGCAGCAAACCATTACTGTAAACGGAACCGGTATACCAGTTCCTGTACTGTGCGAAACGCCTGTCAGCCAGACTACCGGAGTTAACGGCACACTCTCCCTGCTGGCCAGGGTAGATAGCCCGGGCCTGGCAATAGATGGCGACCAGCAAACCGGTTCTACACTTTCAATCCCTATCGGGATCAATGCGTCTGTATTCCAGAAAGTCAATTTTACCGGATTATCCAATGTTGGCGATACTGTCCGTATCCGTTTAACAGCTACCAACCAGTTACTGTCGCTTTCACTTTTATCCGGAATTACAGTGACCACCTATCAGGGTAATGCAAGCAACAATGACGGGGTCGTATTGAATAACGGACTGATCACTCTTCAGTTGCTAAACGGAGGTGCCGAGGCATTGATTAACCTGGTGCCCGCTGCGCAGTTTGATGCTGCAGAGGTCAGGCTTGGTTCCGGGCTATTGGGAGCACTTTCAGCTGTAAATTTCAATTATGCAAGAAGAATAACGAAAGCGGCAGTTCTTGCTGCCGATACAGTAAGCGCATGTTTAAACACTACCGCTACTTTAACGGTAAGCAATCCGCAACCGGGTATTGTTTACAAATGGTATGACGCCGCAGGCAACTACCAGGGTAATGATGGCCCAACATTCGTCACTCCGCCTGTTACTGCGGATACAAAATTCTTTGTGGAAGCTTCGAGAGGCGGATGTGGTGGTTCAAGAACCACGGCAAATGTCCTTCTTACCCCTGCTCCGCAGGTACCGGCACTGCTTTCGGCGACGGAACAGACCTGTCAGAATGCAAACCTTGTTTTACAGGTGCAGAACCCGCAGGCGGGGGTAAGTTACCAATGGTATCTTGACAATACAGCAATCACTGGTGCTACCGGTGCTTCATACAGTATTACCAATATACAGACTACCGGTGTTTATTCGGTTGAAGCAGTGAACAGCTGCGCTGCGGTATCGGCAAGGGCCACCGTAACGGTAACTGTCGGATCGCTGACTGCACCGGTGCTTAATCCGCTGGCAATAACCATCAACTCAGGAGAGCAGACTATACTTACTGCAAGTTCATCAACTTCAGATCTCACTTATACCTGGTATACTTCAGATCCTGCTGTTCCGGGAGCAATTCCGGTATCCACAGCAGGAAATGGTGCAAACGGAAGTTTTATCACGCTGAACTTAACCAGCACTACAACCTATTATGTAACTGCTCAAAGCAATACCGTTGGCGGATGTATATCTCCGGCAGCTACGGTAGTGGTTACCGTAAACCCTGTATCAACAAATCCCGGTTCGGTTCCATGTGAACCGGCCATCAGCCAGTCGGTACGAAGCGGCGGTACCCTTTCAGCATCTGCAGGCGTTGCCAATCCTGGCCTTGCCGTGGATGACGATGCGGAAACCAGCTCTTCATTATTTATCCCGTTTGGTATCAATAGTTTTGTGGCACAAAAAGTAAACTTCACCGGCTTATCACAGGTAGGCGATACGGTACGCATCCGTTTATCTTCTCCTGCCGGAATGCTTTCGGCAGCTGTAGGTTCAAGTATCACGCTGACCACCTATAACGGTGCTGCAGGCAATGCCGATGAAAGAACGATCGCAAGTTCTGCCGTTAACCTGCAGTTGGGCGGTGGCGGAACAAGCGCAATCATCAGTTTTGTACCTGCACAGGTATTCGATGGGGTAGAGGTTAAACTGAATTCCGGCTTGCTAGGTGTCCTTAGTGCAGTGAATTTAAACTACGCCAGAAGGATCATCCTTGCGCCCTCAGTAACTGCTGCTAATGTTACCATTTGTGAAGGCAGCCAGGCTACGCTTGCGGTGGCAAACCCACCGGCAGGTATTACCTACCGCTGGTACAGGGATGCGGCGCTGGTTGCAACTACCGCTACCTATCAGACACCGGCAGACCTGCTGGCAGGGACATATAACTATTTTGTGTCTGCAAACCGCAACGGTTGTGAAAGTGCGAAGGTTCCTGTAACGGTAACCGTATTGGGGATACCTGCAGCACCTGTGCCAAGTCCTGCAAACCCGGCCACAACCTGTCCGAATACTCCTGTTACGCTTAGCGTTAACCAGGTTGCCGGTGTTACCTATAACTGGTACGATGCGCTGATAGGCGGAAATCTGCTCGCTTCCAATACCAATTCATATACAACGTCAGGTTTGCTGGCCGTAGGTACTACAGACTTCTATGTAGAAGCTGTAAACAGCAATTCATGCATCAATACATCGGCAAGAACAAAAGTATCCGTTACCGTAAATCCTGATGCCACAGCAGCAGATATCGCTGTTGCCGGTGCAGGCCAGCCTGTATGTGCAGGATCAGGCGTTACCTTAACCGCCAGCAGTACTACCGTAACCAATCCGGTGTTCACCTGGTACAGCGATGCAGCCCTGACCAATGCGGTATTTACAGGAGCGGTGTTTAATATCGCAGCCGTACCCGCAACTACAAACTATTATGTAACGGTAAGGGGCGACAATAAATGTGAAAATAAAGCAGGTACTGCGCTGCTTGTCACGCTTCAGGTCAATCCCGCAAGTGTGGCGGCCGATATCACCATTAGCGGCATTCCGGCCAGTCTTTGTTCAGGAACGGCTGTTACTTTGACAGCCAGCAGTACTACGGTAACCAACCCTGTCTTCACCTGGTACATCGATGCAGCCTTAACGAATGCTGTATTTACCGGCCCTTCCTATACCACCCCTGCATTAACTGGCAATACAAACTTTTACGTTACCGTACAGGGCTCAGATAAATGCCCGAATACTGCGGCAAATGCAAAAGTGGTCATGCTCAATGTGAACCCAACGGCAACTCCTGCAGATATCAATATCAATGGTGTACCGGCCAGTGTTTGTTCAGGATCAGGAGTGACATTAACAGCCAGCAGTACCATGGTCATCAACCCGGTATTTACCTGGTACACCGACGCCGCTTTAACCAATGCCGTGTTCACGGGAGCTGTGTACAATACACCTTCTGTCACTTCAACCACAACTTACTATGTAACCGTACGTGGCGACAATAAATGTGAGAACGTTGCAGGCGCAGCTGAGATAGTTACGCTAAATTCAAACCCGGCTATCGTGTTTACCGGTGCTGCATTGCCCGGAGGAACAGTGCCTGTGCTGTATGTTGCCCAGATCAGCCCTGCAACAGGCGGTACACCGGGTTATACCTATATTGTTGCCTCAGGAAATACATTGCCGGCAGGGCTATCCCTGACCAGCGGAGGTTTGCTGACAGGAATACCAACTATTGCAGGCAACTATACTTTTGCTATCACTGTTACCGATAGCAGGGGCTGTAATGCAACGGCTACCTTCACTTTAAATATCGGCAGTACCGGTTTGATGACTTTACCACCGGCTACTTTGCATGACGGGATAGTAGGATCGCCATATGCGCCTGAAACCTTACCAGCCCCGGTTGGTGGTACAGGTCCGTATACGTACGTTGCTACCAATATCCCTCCGGGATTTGTGTTTAACACCACCACCAGGGAACTTTCGGGAACGCCGACACTGGGCGGAACCTTCACGATGACGGTTACCGTTACTGACGCCAACGGATTAACAGCAACTACCAATTATACCGTTGTAGTGACAGTACCTGCGCCGGTTGTTGCAAATGCCGAAAGCTGTAACGGAAGCAGCGCAGTCCTGACAGTTGCCAATCCTGTGAACAATGTAACGTATAACTGGTATGCTTCGGCATCCGGCGGTGCAATACTTGGTACGGGCACAACCTTCCAGACACCTGCAATTACAGCAACTACCATGTATTATGCAGAAGGAGTTTCCGGTACGGCGAAAAGCAGCAGAACTGCTGTAACCGTTACGCTGAAACCAAGCGCAACAGCAACAGATATTACAATCGCAGGAATACCTGTAAGCAGCTGTTCGGGATCCGGCGTAACCCTATCTGCAAGCAGCACCACTGTAACCAACCCGGTGTTCACCTGGTATACTGATATCGCTTTAACAAATGCAGTATTTACGGGTGATACTTATGTGATCCCTGCCCTTACTGCAAATACCAATTATTTTGTAAGTGTCCGTGGAGATAACAAGTGCGAAAACGAGGCCGGAACAGGTAAGGCCGTAGCCTTAAGTGTAAATCCGCCGGTTATTTTCAATGGCGGGGCCTTGGGTGCTGCAACGGCCTCCACAGTTTATTCTGTACAGATCAACTCTGCAACGGGAGGCACACCGGGATATATCTATACTGCACCGGCAGGAACTACTTTGCCTGCAGGTTTATCATTGTCTGCCAGCGGTGTCATCTCAGGAACACCAACCGTTCCGGGTGTTTATACATTCGCATTGACAGCTACTGACAGCAGGGGTTGTACGGCTACAGCCAATTTCTCCTTAACAGTAAACGGACCGGGTGTCAATCCAATGGTGCTTCCGCCTGCAACTTTACCAAACGGGGAAGTCGGATCACCTTATGCCCCGCAAATCTTGCCTGCTGTAACCGGCGGAACAGGCCCTTATGTTTATGTAGCTACGAATCTGCCTCCGGGACTGGTATTCAATCCTGCAACGAGGGAGTTAACAGGAACCCCAACATCAGGCGGTACCTTTACCTTAACAGTTACGGTGACTGATGCCGGCGGGGCAACAGCTACTGCAAATTATACCGTAGTGGTGACAGTTCCGGCTCCTGTAGTTCCGAACGTGACCAGCTGCGGCGGAACAAGCGTGACTTTAACCGTACAGAATCCGGTGGCAGGAGTGACCTATAACTGGTATAACGCTGCATCCGGAGGAAATGTACTGGCCACAGGAACAAACTTCCAGACGCCGGTTGTCACTGCGGCTACCATCTATTATGCAGAAGGTACATCCGGCACTGCGGTAAGTACCAGAACAGCAGTCAATGTTGGCCTGGGCTCAAAAGCAACCAGCGCTGATATCACCAGCACTGGTGAACCGGCATCGGCCGTATGTTCAGGATCGGCACTGAGCTTAACAGCAAGCAGTACAACGGTCACTAACCCGGTATTCACCTGGTATACAGACGCTGCATTAGCCAACGCCGTATTCACCGGAGCGGTGTATAACATTCCTTCAGTAGTAGCTGACGCTACTTATTATGTGACCGTACGCGGAACTAATCAGTGTGAGAATGCTGCGGGAACCGCACGTGTAGTCACCATCACCGTCAACCCTGCAATGAACTTTAACACTACAGTACTGCCTGCTGCAAACAGGGGTACTGCTTATGTGGCAAGGATCAATGCCGCAACGGGCGGAACTCCGGGTTATACCTACACCTTAGCTTCGGGCAGTACACTTCCGGCAGGCCTGTCGCTGTCTGCAGCAGGTATCATCTCAGGAACACCAACAGTTTCCGGAAACTATACTTTCTCTGTCACTGCCACAGACAGCAGGGGCTGTAACGCAACGGCTGCTTTCACACTGAGTGTGGGTAGCATAGTAACAGTGCCCATGTCATTACCGCCGGCTACACTGCCTGACGGAATAATAGGTACAGTTTATACCCCTCAAACCCTACCTGCAGTAACCGGCGGCACCGGGCCTTTTACTTATGTAGCGACAAACCTTCCTCCGGGATTAACATTTAACCCTGCAACAAGGGAAATTACCGGCACTCCAACGCTTGGCGGCACGTTCACGGTCACCGTTACGGTGACCGATGCAACGGGCGCCACAGCCACCGGAACCTATGTGATCGTTGTCAGGGTACCTAATCCTGTGGTGCTTAGCGCACAAACCTGCGATGGAAGTGGTGCTACCCTGATGCTGAGTAATGCAGTTGCGGGAGTTACCTACAACTGGTACGCTACTGCTACCGGCGGAACTATCCTCGGCACAGGCGCCAGCTTCCAGACACCGGCCTTAACCACCAGCACCAGCTATTATGTGGAAGGGATTTCAGGCACCGCGGTAAGCAGCAGGACCCTGGCCAATGTAGTGATACTGGCTAAACTGGGTACACCGGTAGTGACCAGGCAGTCGAGCACGTTTACCAGCATCACCTTTAGCTGGAACGCCGTTACCGGTGCCTCGTCTTATGAAGTGTCAAAAGATGCAGGTGCAACCTGGGAAACACCAGGTTCAGGCGCTTCAGGAACTACCCACCTAGTTTCTGGCCTGCAAACGAATGAATCTGTAACGCTGATGGTAAGGGCTAAAGGAACCACCACCTGCCAGACCAGTGATTCGGGTACTTACACGGCAAAAGCAAATAACGGCTCCGGTAATGATCCTGAAAACAATGACATCTTCATCCCGAATACCTTCACGCCAAACGGAGATGGTAATAACGATATCTTCTATGTCTACGGAAGTTCGCTGCTGAGTGCCAATATGCGGATATATGATCAATGGGGACATGTGATCTATATCTCTCAGCAAATGCAGAACGGATGGGACGGGACATACAGGGGCCAGCCACAGCCGAATGGGGTATATGTATATGTCATAGATGTAGTAACGAAAGATGGAACCAAAATGATGAAAAAAGGAACCGTAACACTTTTAAAATAAGATCCGTAACCTGAAATCAAGAATATGAAGAAACTTATAAAAATCGTCTCATTTGGCATATTATGCATGTTGGGAGCTACAAGGGTTAATGCACAGATTGATCCTCACTTTTCTCAGTATTATGCAAATCCCCTATGGCTCAACCCGGGTCTTACCGGAGTAATCAATGGAGATTACCGGGTGACCATCAATGCAAAGCAGCAATGGAGTTCCATCTCCAATTCATACCTTACAGCAGGCGCTTCATTTGATACGGCGCCTACTAAGAACCTTTCCTTTGGCGGAATGGTTCTCAACCAGCGTGCCGGTGCAGTCAGTTATAATTACCTGAATGCGCTGGCCTCTGCCGCCTACCGTGTCCGCTTCGGGCAGGCAGGTTTGAATATTGTCAACTTTGGTATCCAGGCCGGAATCCTGAACAAGAGTTTTGATCCCTCGAAGATCACTACCGGTAGCCAGTTCTCAGGTGGGGAATTTGATGGCATGCTGCCCACAAATGAAACGTTCAATTCTTCAAATACACTTGCCCCTGATGTAAATTTCGGGGTCGTGTATTTTGACGCAAATGACAATAAGCAAGTGAATATCTTTGCGGGAGCAGCGGCCAATCACCTCACCAGGCCAATAGACCGTTTCCTGGGCAATGACGTAAGAATACCCATCAGGTCTACTTTTCATGGCGGTGCACGCATCAAGATCAGTGATGCGCTCGATATTACCCCGAATGGGCTGTACATGAGGCAGGGTACTGCCAGGGAGACCTCTCTGGGTGCCTATGCACAGTATTTTGTCAATCCCGAGACGAACCTTTTGTTTGGCTCAAACTACAGAAAGGATGATGCCGCCATCGCTTATTTTGGTATGCAGCTGAAAAACATTGCCTTTGGCCTGAGTTATGATTTTAACACTTCCAACCTCAGCCGTGCAACAGGCAGCAGGGGAGGCCTGGAGATATCAGTCTCCTTCACCAGCCGTAAGGGAATTATAGGCCCCAACTTTTTTTGTCCACGATTATAACCTGACACTTTATGAAACCGCTTAGAATATTACTGTTATTATGCCTGTTCAGTTCCGGCATAAAAGCACAGTCATCATACGTATCCAGCAATAAAAAAATTGCTGATCTGTACTTTAAAAATAAAGACTATTATGCCGCAGCCGAATACTATAAAAGGGCCTTACAGATATCAAGTGATACGGTTGGATTCGTGGTGCCTTATGCCTTCGAGAATAAGATGCAAAGCGAAAGCCCTAAACTGGCAGACTATGAATACTGTGTTTTCCAGCTGGCATCTTCCTTACGGTTTTACAAAGATTACCGGGCTGCTGAAGCCTGGTATGCGCTGGCAAAGAATTTCACCGAACCCGGATATGCGCTTAGCGGGTTTTATTATGCAGAGTGCCTGCGCTCCAATCAGAAATTCCAGGAGGCTATTGCTGCGTTTCAGGATTTTATGAATAAGTATAAGACTGCTGATTCATCCAGGGATAAAGCAAAAATTGAGATTGCTTCCTGTAATTTCGCCCTGTATGAAATGCGTTATCCGCGTTTGTACAGGTTTAGTAAGCTCTTCAACCAGATCAACGACAAGGGCTCCAACTATACGCCTCTTCAGCTGAATAACAATTTTTATTTTACATCATCCCGCCCGGTAGCGATAGGCAAAGGCGGAAAGGATGAAGTACTGGAAGATAAACAAACAAAATTAAAGGCCGTAAAAAAAGAAAGCCCCTATATCAATGCCATCTATGAAGCATCCGGCAACCCACAGGATGCAGGCACTGTAGTAAAGAGGATCGGAGCGGTAGAAACAGGCAAAGAATTCGCTGCTCCGGCTTTTCATCCCAATGGCAGACTGATGTACCTTACCAGCTGGACAGCAAAAGGAAACAGAAAGATCCTTACAGTAAATATTTCCGAAGGAAATGGCGCTACCTGGTCGGCACCAAAAGAACTGGGTGCAGAGGTGAACATCAACGGCTTTAACGCCATGCAGCCCTTCGTCACCAAGGATGGAAGGTATTTGATATTCTCTTCTGACAGACCGGGCGGACTGGGTAAATATGACCTTTGGTATTGTACCCTGAGGGCAGACGGATCAATGAGCCAGGCCATTAACATGGGAAATACGATCAATACCAAAGAAGATGAGCAGGCACCCTATTATAACTATAAAACAAGGAAACTGCTGTACAGCAGTGCCGGAAAAGTAGGGATAGGGGGGCTCGACTTCTATGAGAGCGAAGGTGATTTTGCAGACTGGACTGAACCCAGGAACCTCGGATACCCTTTTAACTCATCAAAAGATGATGCCTATTTTACACCGCTGAATGACGCAGATACTGAAGGATATATCAGCTCAGACCGGGAATCTGTCTGCTGCCTGGAAATTTTCCATGTGAAAAAGGAATTTCTCACCGTGCAGGGTACAGTACTGGACTGCCAGACGGACAAGCCATTGAATGGTGCGGTAGTTACCCTGAGTGATTCTTCCCAGGAGTTAAGGATGACTGTCGGTATGGATGGAAAATATACATTCAGGATCAACTCTAACCGTGCGCTAAAGATTACTGCCGAAAAACATGATTATTTAAAAAAGATGCTCAGTTATAACTACGATGAATTGGCCAAAGCCGATACACTGGTAAACGCCAAATTATGCCTGAAGCCTTTTACCATTGGTAAGCCGGTGGTGCTCAAAGACATTCTGTATGATTTTAACAGTGCGGAACTTAATCCGGGATCAGAGCGGATACTGGATCAGTTATATGCCCTCCTGACGGATAACCCGACAATGGAAATTGAGTTAAGTGCACATACGGATAACGTAGGTACAAAAAACTATAACCAGGGCTTATCTGACAAAAGGGCTCGGTCCTGTGTAGATTACCTGATCAGCAAGGGTATTCCTGCAGAGCGTATGAAAAGCAAAGGATATGGTTTCAGCAAACCTGTTGCACCGAACAAGTTTCCGAACGGAAAAGATAACTTCCTGGGGCGCCAGCAAAACAGGAGGACAGAGTTTAAGGTTACCAAAATATAAGCTAGAGCAGTCTTTCGATCTTCTTCAGCATGACAGACATTTCGAAGGGTTTTTCCAGGTAGTCGTCTGAGAGTAAACTCTCTCTCATGATATAATCCTCAGAGAACCCACCCGAAGTTAAGATTACCGGGAGGTGTGCCGTCATCTCCCGGGTCCTTATTTCTTTAAATATCGCCCTTCCATCCATTCCGTCGAGTCTGATGTCCATCAGGATGAGATCAGGTTTAAATTCGTCTATTATTCTAAAGATCGGCCTTCCGGTCATCAAAGGGAAGACCTTATAATTATTCTCTTCTAAAATCAACTGCACAACTTCCAGCAGATCCGGATCATCCTCAACAACAAGTATTCTATTCATGGTCGGAACCTGCTGAACAACTATAATGCCATGAAGTAGCAGAAAGATTTGATACTTTTGTTTTAACATCATAAAAAAATATATGCAGTTAAACGAACAGATCGCAGCGATAGCTAATACCTTACTGCCCAGCTTTATACCTAAAGACCAAACTGAAACAACCTTATCTTTTCATTTTACCTTACCTCCGGATTCGAGTTATAAAGTTTTTTTTGAAAAGGATGCCAAAGCAAAATGGCAGTTCCTCCGATACGAAGAGGTATTGCGTTAATCTTATTTCAGTGTGTTAAGACGCGATATTCTTATAGTGTTTGTGAATTTTCGCATCCTTTTTTTCAAAAGGAATAGTAATTGCATACTTATGTATTAAACAAAATACTGAAACCAATTATCGCAGAATTTGGAAAATACGTTTGGAAGGAATATAATTCCGCAAAATGAAAAAGAGCGTCTGGAAAATCTTCAGAAGTATAAAATTTTATACACCAGGTCTGAACCGGTTTTTGATCAGCTGGCGGCTCTTGCAGCTTCGATGCTTGATATGCCTGTTGCCATGATCAATTTTGTTGATAAGAATAATGTATGGACAAAAGCCAGCCAGGAGGGGGAGACAGGGTTTAACATTGAGCGGGGGACAAGCCTTTGTTCCCTGGCTATACTAAAGGAACAGGTTACAGTTTTTGAAGACACCCTGCAGGAACCGTGTTTATTATCTAACCCTTTGATAGCAGGCGAACACGGGTTCCGTTTTTATGCGGCAGCGCCAGTTACTACCAAAGAAGGATTTAATATCGGGGTGGTTTGCATCATCGACAGAAAACCAAGGGTTTTTGAGCTGGAAGACCAGCGTCAACTGGAATGGGTAGCCCGAATGGTGGAATCGGAAATAGAGAAGAGGCTCAGCGAGTGATCTGTTATTTATTGCAGATGAATTTTTTTGTGTACGATTTGTTCCCTGCCTTGAGTACAATAAAATATACCCCGCTTGGGTAAGGCGAGATATTTAACTGGTTTTGATAGAGGCCTGAAAAATTATTTTTATTCTCCCTGTAC
This sequence comes from Pedobacter hartonius, assembly GCF_900107535.1. Taxonomy (GTDB): domain Bacteria; phylum Bacteroidota; class Bacteroidia; order Sphingobacteriales; family Sphingobacteriaceae; genus Pedobacter; species Pedobacter hartonius. Next base: position 128,690 of record NZ_FNRA01000006.1, read on the forward strand.
AATACCTGTCCCGATAAATTGACCAGGCTTAGCTGAATGGGCGAGGCCTCGGAAATACTAAAAATGATATTGAGCTCATTTTTTGCCGGGACAGGATATATGCTCATCTCCAGATCATCATCTCCGACTTTATTAGTGCCAAATGACGCATTGCCGTTTATCCCGGTCAGTACGATCGAGTAGGCCTGAGGGCCTCTTTTCAGCACTTCTTTATGGGATATCTTAAACCGGTAGGTTGCGCCCGCAACCGGATCAGTGATCAGTACCTGTTCTACATTGTCCAGGGTATTGTCGCCTTTTGTGGCCGCTGCAGACGGATTTGCAGAATCGAGCACCCAGGGGTTATACGTTGAGGAAGCCTGTGTGGCACGGAGGTCCAGGTCGTTGACGAGCCTTGGCGTGGTGTTATTTAGCCCGCTGACTGAACTGACAGGTGTTGCTTCCGGATCTGTCCAGCAGATTGTCCCTGTCAGCGGCCCCTTTCCGGAGGCTATCACATCTATGAATTGCTGCTCTCCCTGTGACAATATGTTTTCTGCAATCTTTGCCGCTGAGCCATTGTCCAGTATGGCCTGCGCTGCGGCCTCCATATTGAGCAGTCCCCATCCGTAACTGTAGTCCGGCCCTTCTGCTGTACCTGCATCCGTTGCCGTTCCAATAGCGAGGGCTTTCAGGGTTGCAGCCCGCATGAAACTATGTTCATTCTCCCGGCTGTACAATTCCTGCAGCAGAATCAGCGAACCGCTTACATTCGGGGTAGACATCGAAGTTCCTGAAAGAGATGCATAAATGTCGTTGCCGGCATTACTGGTGGAAATTACCCGTACCCCGTCTGCTACCAGGTCCGGCTTAATCCTGCCATCATCAGTAGGGCCCCAGCTGCTGAATGCAGTTATCCTGATATTAGCGGCAGTATACGGCCCGCTGCCCAGTGGATTGACGGCACCAATGGTCAGGATGTTTTTCGCGGTGCCATAGGTGGAAATATTGTCGTATCCGTCGTTACTGCTGATCCCTACAGGGCGCGGCCCGGCATTGGTCATGACCCGGCTGGCATTAAACCGGTAATAAACTTCCCCAATAGCAGGGCCATTCACGGTTCTGCTGTTGCCTGCTGATTTTACCGGAAGGTAGTAGGGGGCATTGTAACAAATTTTGTCCCACTCTGCAGACTCGGTATCATAATAGCCGAATTTATAATCTTCATTTTCTCCCGGGGCACCTAGAAATTCCCATTGTTCGGGGGTTATGCCGGTATTTAACGACCAGCCTGCGGCGGTTCCGTAGGAGTGGTTGGAAATCAGGAGCGTTGCTGCATTGGCCGACATTTCGGGGATATCATTATCAAAATTAAAAGCGTAAAGTTTTGGCAGGCCAAAGGCCATTCCTCTTGCTATGGTATTGATGCCTGCAGCAATCATTGTTCCTGCAACATGTGTAGAATGCAGCGCCGTGGCAGTAGTTTTATCCTTGATTTCAATCCGTCCGCCTGCAAATTCCACATGGCTGGCAAGAGCGGCATCGCTGTCCCATATAGCTACTTTGCCGGCAGAAATACCGCTCCCGTTAAGCGAAAGCCCCATTCCGCCTCCTGTATATAATTTATTGGTGCGGGTAGTGCCTGCCGCAATTACATTATTTGTGGTAATATAGTAGACCGGCATCCCCAGGTCATCGGTACGCTGTAACCTGAATACATTTCCATTACGGTCAGTACCTGCGGTTGGCCATCCTTTTTCTTTTGCCATTGCGAAAGCATTTAACCTGTTTGTGTGGGTAATACTAAATAATGCAGTTCCATTTTCTTTTAAGAATGCAGAATTTGTTACATTCGGCTTTATGATTTCCTGCGCCTGAAGTGTGTGGCCGGTTAGCCCGGTATAACACAGGATGAAAAACCCAAATTTTGTAAAGCTGCAATAATTAATCATAAATGGCTGATAATTTGCATGAACAGGAGTTTGGCATATTCCCAAATTTAACTTTTATACCTATACAGATGAAATTTTATAAAGCTTTTTTATGTGCAGCGGCACTAATCGTACCTTTTGCCTGTACGGTAAGAAATACACAGCAGACTGGATTAAAAGAAGGAATTTCCGGGCAGGTTACCTTCGCTGAAGGAAATATGATGCCGGGGCCCGGGCAGACAGGAATGAAGGCCAGGGGAGTACAGCGTAAGGTGTACATCTATAAAGTTGCGGCTGCTGCCGATGCGGAAGGGCAGGCACCTTTATTTAAAGCGGTACGTACTAAGCTAGTGGCTACGGTGAGTACTGATACTGCAGGTTACTATTCGTGTAAACTCAAACCGGGCAGATATTCAGTGCTTACGGGAGAAGAAAACGGACAGCTATTCTCCTCTCTTTCAAATGATAAGGGAGAAATCAGCCCCGCCGAAGTTCTCCCAAATGAAGTTTTATTGTATAATATACTGCTGAATTACAAAGCAGCGTACTGATCGATTACATCGTAATACCTTCTTTTTTAAGGATGTAATTGAAGATTCCTTCGATAGGTTTTTGAAGAACTTTGCCAACACGGATTCCATTCCTTTCGCAAACTCTTTTCAGGATATCCTGGTAATAGAAAGAGATGGAGCCTACGAAATGACAGGCAATGGTTTTATAATCTTTAAAATCTTTGATATTGATATTGATAAACTCCTGGAAGCCGTCTTCAAGAACCTGAAGGATATAAGGATGGTCCCTGTTCTCATACATGAATCGGCTGAAACCTGCAAGATAGGTGTTTGGCAGTGGCCTTTGATAAACGTTGGTAATGACAGTCTCTTTATCGATATCATAATCCTCTGCAAAAAGAACCCTCAGGTCTTCCGGCATTTGCTGATATAAATAGGAAGTGATCATTTTTCTTCCAAAGAAGGTTCCGGAACCTTCATCCCCGAGAATGTAACCCAGGCCATAATTGCTGTCATAGGTAGAGGCGCCGTCAAAATAAGAAACATTTGAACCTGTGCCTAAGATGCAGATCAGCCCTTTTTCGTCGCCACAGGTAGCATAAGCAGAACCGATCAGATCGTTTTCAACACTGATGAAGGCTTTTGGGAAGAAGAGGGACAGACCATTGGAAATAATTTCATGTTTATCTGGTGTAGAACAGCCTGCGCCGTAAAAATAGATCTCCTTCACTTCTTCAGCAAACTCACTCAGCATTTGTACTTTAGACAGGACCTTGTAGATGTCCTGTGCATTTAAAAAATAAGGGTTGATGCCCTGTGTGTTGAAACTAATCGTTTTCCCGGAGTTGTACCCTAACCAATCTGTTTTGGTCGACCCGCTATCTGCTACTAAAATCATATACAAAAGTAACGACTTTATTGAACTTTTAATGTGCCGCTTACCTCTTTAAGATTGATTTCTGTTAGTTTAGCCTGATACTCTGCATCCAGAAAACGGATGATCGCATTAATGGAGTTTCTTTGCGCCTCCCTCAATTCCAGTGGACTGATGCTTCCCAGGCGGTATTTTTCAAAAGTGATTTCCAGATTTTCTCTGGCAAGGTCTACGTTGCCGGTCTCCACTTTCAGCAGGTCGAGATTGGTCAGATAGTTATGATAGGTTGATATCAGCAATGCCGTTACATCCTGTTTTGTTTTGTCGAGCGTAACTGCAGAAGAGTTGATCTCTACCTTGGCATTCCTTTCATTTTGGCGTTGCAGGAATCCGTTGAAAACATTCAGGTTGGCCGTCAGACCATAGGTAAGGCCATTAGCCCGCTGTGTTGTGGTAAACCCTGTCGGGCTGTTGCTTCGTGAATACTGGTACCCGCCATTCAGGGCTACCACGGGATAGCGCTGTCCTTTAACTGCTTTCAGGTTCAGGTCAGCCAGTCTTTTACTGATGATTGCATATTGCAGGTCCGGGTTGAGCTGCATGGTCTGTGCTTCCAGTTCGGCCAGTTTCAGGTCGTTCTCAATTTTTACATTTTCATCTGCAGCGAATACGATGTTCAGGTCCCGTGCCATCAGCTGGTTTAAAGTGATTCTGGAGGTGTTGAGGATGTTCTTCTGCTGGAGGTATGTTGTAGTATCAGTATTGAAGTCTACCCTGGCCGTAACCACGTCCAGTTTAGAGCCCCTTCCGATTTGCAGTTTATTATTGGCGATGACCACCCGCAGGCGCGAAACCACCATCGCACTGTCGGTAGCCCGCACCAGTTTTTGTTGCCTCACTATCGCATAATAAGCAGATACAACGTTTGAAACCGTGGTCAGAATAGTAGATTTAGCTGCTGCTTCCCCCTGTTTTTGCAATTCTTTAAGGCGGTCATAATTGGTAAACATCTGGAGTCCGTCAAAGATTGTCCAGTCCAGTGCCGCTCCGTAGCTCATATTGGTATTGCGAACCCCGTTTGCTTCCACCTGGGCGCCGGTAGAACGTGTTTGCCTTGTATCCTGCCTGCTTCCGCCGTCGCTGAAGGTTCCTCCCAATGTAGGCAGCATACCTGCATTTCCTACATTCACATTGTTTTTCGCAATGGTAATGTCATTGTTTACGAGCCGGATATCATAATTGTTTTTCAGTGCAATAGTAATAGCATCTTCCAGCCGGAGTGTGTCCTGCCCTTTTACCATTTGTGTACAGCAGACAATCAGTACGGCTAACGAATAAAATAAATGTTTGTTCATTTGTCGGTATTTTAGGCTGTTACAGGTTTTTCTGTTTTTTCTTCAGCCAGTGCTGCTTTAAGAGAGTTTTCTAATTCGGTATTTTCTTTGTGTTCTTTAGACCAGTAGGAATAAATGGAAGGAATAACAAAAAGGGTAAGTACCAGCGAGAACGTTGTTCCGCCTACGATCACAATACCCATACCCATCCGGCTTTTTGCCGCTGCACCCAGTGCCATAGCGATAGGAAGTGCGCCTATGGCAATGGCCAGACTGGTCATTAAAATAGGGCGCAGACGTGAAACAGAAGCTTCCCTGATGGCATCATGTACACTTTTGCCTTCCTCTTTCAGCTGATTGGCAAACTCCACGATCAGGATACCATTTTTTGTGACCAGCCCGATCAGCATGATCGTACCGATCTGGCTGAATATATTCCAGCTCTGCCCAAATAGCCAGAGGGAAAGGAATGCCCCTGCAACAGCCATGGGTACGGTAAGAATGATAATGACAGGATCTTTGAAACTCTCAAACTGTGCAGAGAGGATCAGGTATACCAGCAGCAGGGCCAGCCCGAAAGCAAAAAGGGTATTGGAAGAACTTTCTTTAAAATCCCTGGATTCCCCGCTCAGATCGGTAGAGAATGATTCATCCAGCACCTTCGCACTGATCCTGTCCATCGCTTCAATTCCGTCGCCGATGCTTTTCCCTGGGGATAGGCCTGCGGAGACTGTCGCTGCGGTAAAACGGTTATTTCTGAACAGCTGAGGAGGGCTGCTTTCTTCTTTGGCGGTTACGAGGTTGTCAATCTGAATCAGTTCACCTCTGTCACTGCGTACATACACCGAGCTCAGGTCTAAGGGGTCTTTACGGTTGCCGCGGTCAAACTGACCGATGACCTGGTATTGTTTTCCGTTCATGAAAAAGTAGGAGAAACGCTGACCACTGAGGCCCAGCTGCAGCGTTTGTGCAATTGCAGAAACGGAAACACCCAGGTTTTTTGCCTTATCCCTGTCGATCGTCAGGTTGATCTCCGGTTTGTTAAATTTAAGGTTCACGTCTGACACGGTGAACGTAGGGTCTTTACTTACTTCATCCATAAACAGGGGTACTTTTTCTCTCAGCTTTTCGAAATTCTGTGCCTGGATGATATAGCTGATCGGTAAGCCCCCGCGGCGGCCTACAGAGATTGTTGGCTGCTGGGTCACTACAACCTTACCTTCTGAATATTTTTTGGTGATCCTGGTCAGCTGTGCGGCAATCTCCTCCTGGGAGCGGTCGCGTTCTTCGGGATCAGTAAGTCCCATCCTGATAATTCCGCTGTTGACAGAGCCTGAGCCTCCGAAACTTGGTGAACTGATCGTAATCAGGACTGCTTTCTCAGGAACAGAATCCTGGATCATTTTACCGATTTTCAGCATGAAGGCATCCGTATAATCAAAAGAAGAACCTTCAGGAGTAGTGATGTTCATATTGATTAAACTTCTGTCATCATAGGGCGCAGTTTCTTTCGGCAGGATGTTCCAGAATAAAACGATCAGTCCAACGCAAACCGCTATGATAGGAATGGCCAGCCACTTTTTATTCAGAAACTTATTCAGGTTTTCTGCATAATTATCGTTTAGTGCTATAAAGTAGGGTTCAGACCAATTATAAAAACGTGATTTGGTGTGTCCTGTGCTCTTCATCAGGTAAGCATTCAGCATCGGTGTAAGCGTTAGCGATACAAATGCCGAAATGAGTACCGCAGCACCGATTACAATCCCAAACTCACGGAACAGGCGCCCCACAAATCCCTGCAGGAATACTACCGGCAGGAATACTGCTGCAAGGGTAATGGAGATTGAAATAACCGCAAAAAAGATCTCATTCGAACCCTTGATGGCTGCTTCAAAAGGAGAGTAGCCCTCTTCCACTTTTTTAAAGATATTTTCTGTGACCACGATCCCATCATCCACTACCAAACCTGTGGCAAGCACGATAGCCAGCAAACTGAGTACGTTGATAGAAAACCCACAGACATACATAATAAAGAATGTAAACACCAGGGACACCGGAATATCAATCAGAGGCCGTACAGCAATCGCCCAGTCGCGGAAAAACAGGTAAATGATAATAATCACGAGCACCAGCGAAAGGATGATCGTTTCTGCTACTTCTGTTACAGAGGTTTTTATAAATCTGCTGTTATCCAGAGATATGTTTAACTGCATATCCTTTGGGATATCTTTTTTCAGCTGCTCAAATCTCTTGTCAAATTCCTTTGAAATCTCCAGGTAATTTGCACCGGGAAGTGGAATCAGCGCTACGGATACCATCGGTCTGGCCGATTCTCTCAGGATAGTTTCTTCATTTTCAGGGCCAAGTTCTGCATAACCTACATCTTTAAGCTTGATCACGTTGTTTACATCATTTTTCAGGATCAGGTTGTTAAACTGCTCTTCATTGGTGAGTTTGCCCAGGGTTTTTACGGTTAGCTCAGTACTGGCACCTGTGATTTTACCGGAAGGAAGTTCCACATTCTCATTGTCCAGTGCCGTCACGATGTCCTGTGAGGTCAGGCCATATGCTGCCAGTTTATTAGGGTCTATACGGATACGCATAGAATACTTCTTCTGCCCCTGAATCTGCACACCGCTCACACCTGCAATGGTCTGTATCCGCTCCGCGATCACGTTTTCGGCGTAATCACTCAGTTCAAGCGCATTTCTTTTATCGCTCTGCACAGTCATGGTAATGATCGGATCTGAATTGGCATCTGCTTTACTCACTACCGGGTTACCGTCGATATCCTTGGGTAAGCTCCTGGCAGCCTGTGACACTTTATCACGCACATCATTTGCGGCCTCTTCAATATTCTTATCGAGGTTAAACTCAATGGTAATGTTACTGCTTCCCTGATTACTGGATGAAGTGATGTTCCTGATTCCGTCTATCCCGTTAATGGATTTCTCCAGTGGCTCGGTAATCTGCGATTCAATAATGTCTGAGTTGGCTCCCGGATAGGAGGTACGTACAGATACTACTGTTGGATCTATATTTGGAAATTCCCTGACACCCAGAAAAGTGTATCCGATTACCCCAAAGAGCAGGATCATCAGGTTCATGACTATCGCCAGAACAGGCCTTTTTATACTCGTGGTTGATATACTCATTTCGGCATGTTTAGTTTTTAACCACAGAAACTTTTACTGGTGCATCCTCTTTCAGGGACATCGCACCGGTAGTTAAAACTGTATCTCCGACAGACAATCCAGAGGTAATAACGATGTTCTCATCCGTCCGTGTACCGGAATGAACCTCAACCTGTTTTGCCTTTCCATTTTTGCTGATAAATACAGTTTTTCCTTTTAATACAGGAATGATTGCCTGATTGGGAACGAGGATTGCATTTTCAACATTGCTCAGCACCAGGGATACTTTGGCGAATGAGCCGGGGAGTAATTCGTTTTTTTCATTTTGTGCCAGTGCTTTGATCTGTAAAGTCCTGGTTTGTGCATTTATTCCGGGCTCGATCGCGAAGACCTTTCCGGTATAGATTTGATTTGAACCGTCAGTACGGAAAGTGATACCGGAATTTAACTTGATCTGCCCCATATATTTCTCCGGTACAGAAAAATTAATTTTAAGAGGGTTTGTGCTCAGCAAGTTTGCAATTACCGTAGTAGGAGTAATATATACGCCTACAGAGATGGACCGCAGGCCGATCTTACCGCTGAAAGGGGCAATGATCGATGTTTTTGCCAGCTGGGCCCTGATCAGCTGTCCCTGTGCTTTGAGTGATTTCAGGTCTGCCAGTGAAGCATCATATTCTTCCTGGCTGATCGCACCTTTTGCAAGCAGCTGCCTGGCGCGGTTTTCATTGCTGGCAGACAAATTCTGCTTGGTTAATGCTTCCTGCAGCTGTGCCTGGATATCGCGGTCATTGATTTTTACCAGCACGCTTCCTTTGGTCACGTTGCTGCCTTCTTTAAAGAAAATGCCGGTAACCAAACCGGAAACCTCGCTTTGCAAAGCTACCTGCTCATTGGCCTCAATTGTCCCGGTCACGTCCAGGTTACTGGCGAAAGAGCTGGGTTTAATCACGATGCCATTGACAGTAAAACTTTGTGTTTTTCCGCCTTTGGATCCACCTCCGGCACCTGCTCCTTCGATCTGTTTGTTCGCAGTAATGCGGTGATAAATAAGATAAACAATACCCGCAAAAATAAGGGCGTAAACGACGTATTTCAGTTTCATATAGGGCTATGGGAGCGATTAGTAGAGACAAAAATATTCAAATAAGTTCTTGAACGGTACTTGTATTAAGGATGTTACAGCTAATTTATTATTTTAAACCCCACCAAATGTCAGATGTTTTAAATTTGCCGCAAAAAAAAATATATGAATATAAAAAAAATAGTGTGGACGCTGCTGGTCCTTATTTTGCCTTTTCTAGCAGCTGAAGCACAGGTTAAAATCAGTTATGAGGTCAGTTTCAAAGAGCCACAGGCACATTATGCCGTTGTTAAGATGGATTTGTCAGGATTGTCAAAAACATATATTGATGTTAAAATGCCTGTTTGGGCACCCGGATCATACCTGATCAGGGAGTTTTCAAAAAGTGTGGAAGGTTTTACTGCATCTGCAGGAAAAACACCTTTGAAAGTTGAAAAGCTGAAAAAGAATACCTGGAGAATCTACAGCGGGAAGGAAAAAGCGATAAAAATAAATTACAGCGTTTATGCTTTCGAAGTATCTATCCGTACCCCTTTTGTTGATGCCAGCCATGCATTTTTATCGCCTACCGGCATATTTATGTATCCTGATGACCAGCTTGCACTGGGCAGTACCGTGAAAATCGTTCCGTTTAAAGGCTGGGATAAAGTGTCTACCGGATTAGAGCCTGTAGCAGGCAGGTTGTTCACCTACACAGCGAAGAATTTCGATATCTTGTACGATAGCCCTATTGAAGTTGGTAACCAGGATGTTTTTGAGTTTATGGCTGCCGGGGTAAAACATGAGGTAGCGATGTACGGTGGCGGTAACTACAATGCGGAGCAGTTAAAGGCAGATATGCCCAAAATTGTGGAGCAGATAACAGCAATGTATGGAGAGAACCCGAATCGGCACTATACTTTTATCGTCCATAATCTGTCAAAGGGAAGCGGTGGGCTGGAGCATTTGAATTCTACTGTATTGGGTGTTGCAAGAGATAGTTATGGTACAGAAGCGGGTTATAATGGTTTTCTTGGTTTAGTTGCGCATGAATACCATCACCTTTGGAACGTAAAGCGTTTGCGCCCTGTTGCTTTAGGGCCATTTGATTATGAGAATGAGAATTACACTACGGATCTCTGGATCGCCGAGGGATTCACTTCCTACTATAAAAATAAGTTCATGCTGCGTGCAGGATATGTTACGCCTGACGAGTTCGCCGGCGCTTTAATCAGTAGCGTTGCAGGTATTCTGAATACTCCCGGTGCAAAGATAGAATCTGCAGCGGCATCCAGCTTTGACGCCTGGATTAAGTATTACAGGCCAACTGAGAACTCCAATAACTCAACTATTTCTTATTACAGCAAGGGAGAAGTGATCGGGCTGCTGCTTGACCTGGAGATCTTGCATGCTACAAAGGGCAGCAAAAGTTTAGATGATGTCATGAAAGCGATGTACCTGCAGTGTAAAACCACAGGCAAGGGATATACTGATGCAGAATTCAAGGCGAAAGCAGAAAGTATCAGCGGCATTGATCTTAGCGGCTTTTGGGCGAAATATGTGAATGGGGTAACTCCTGTGGAGTATGCAAAATATTTTGGATTTGCCGGAATTAAGGTTCAGGATGAGAATGCAGGAAATAATACGCCGTATCTGGGCACCGCAACGAAGGAAATCAACGGGCATGTGGTGATCACTGCCGTATCACGTGACTCCGGCGCCTGGACAGATGGCCTGAATGTGGGTGACGAAGTGATCAGTGTAGACGGTGTAAGTGCTGAGCCTGCCCTTGAAAGGATGTCTGCAGTGCTGGACAAAAAAGTTGGGGATGCCATTACATTCAAGGTCAAAAGGGATTTCCTGGATAAGGAAATTAAAGTAACCCTGAAGGCTAATCCTAACGTAAAACTGGTTCCTTCAGTGGACAGCAGTATTACTGAAGATCAGCGGATGGTGTTAAAGAGCTGGATGGGGTTGAAGTAATTCAGATATAACATCTGGACTTGGTTCGGGTCTGATATTGTGATGTTGAAAAATAAATTGTATCCCCAAAAAATATCACCATTCAAGGTGCCAAAATGGCTCCTTGAATGGTGATATTCAATGAATTTATCAGTGAAGCCAGCTCATCTCTGAGCTGCGGCGGGAAGTTCCTGACTAGAAAGTGAAACGCAGTGACAGACCTAAGCCTGAAGCATCAAAGTCAGTGTCAGGAGCCAGCTGGATAGCAGGTTTCCAGTCTAAAGACAAGTTGATCGGCGCATCAGCGAATTTATAGTCTAAACCTAATACACCATCAACGGATAAGTAAAGATCACTAGAGTCATATGGTTTATATTTTACAGAACCAATACTTGCACCACCACCATAATACCAGTTTAAGCCTTTGGCTTCAGGAATAGGCAGATAGACTTCATACAAACCTGTCACTCTAAAATAATTATAATTTCGGTTAGATCTATAATTAGCAATTAGATCTACCATTTTGTTGTCTCCAAGGGTAGTTTTGAAGGTGATACCATTGGCCGCGCCGAACCGTCCGCCGATTGCATTGTCATAACCCTGGGCTTTTGAAGAAGAATGGATGGCGAGTGTTGCGATGAACGCTAAACAGAGTATAGTAAATACTTTTTTCATATATAATTTGATAAGTTTGTTTGTGGTTTTCTTCTTAACAATTATTATGCCGCGTGTTTTATTTAAGTCATATTATTTGAAAGAAAAATGATGGCTGATAGTAAAATTCGTGTTTCTGATTAGGTTTTTGGCGTGTTTTCTGAATTTGTAAAAAGAAAGCGTTTCGGGGTTGAAATTGGTTTTATTACAATAATTAATTCGTTAGATTTGATAATAGGCGTTTCAACGGAGATCCGTATTTATTGATGATCACCGCTGATCCGGACGGAATAACTAACCAAATTTAAATCTAAATGTATGCCCCAAACGATAACAAGAGTATTTGATCTGCTCAAATATAATTTAGAAAAGTATCCCAAAGACGAATTTATCAGCGGTAAGATCAAGGGAGTGTGGAAGAAATACAGCACCCGGCAATTTTGCGATACAGTAGATAATCTCAGCAGAGGCCTGATCAGGCTGGGAGCGGGGAAGGGCTCCAGAATTGCGGTGATGTCTCACAACAGGCCCGAGTGGAACATTACGGATTTTGCAATTATCCAGATTGGGGCTTACCAGATTCCGCTTTATCCTACATTGCCCGAGCATGATATTAAGTTTATACTGGAAGATGCGGAGGTAAGTATCCTGTTTGTTTCTGATGATGCTTTGTATCAGAAGGTCTGGTCGGTGATGCAAACAATGAATTCCGGTATTAAGCTTTACACTTTCGAAGAAATCACTAACGCCGTTAACTGGATGGATGTGGTGAACGATGGTGCAGCAAATACAGCAACTGACCTTGAACCTTATCGCCTTGCTATAGATCCGCAGGATATACTGACATTAATTTATACCTCCGGAACTACCGGCACACCAAAAGGCGTGATGTTAACCCATAATAACCTGATCATGAATTTTAAGAGCGGAGCGGTTTTAATTCCTAAAGAGGTTAAAAAAGGGCTGAGCTTTTTGCCATTATGCCATGTGTATGAACGCATGATTATCTACATGTATATCTACAGGGATGTTTCGGTATACTATGCGGAAAGTATGGAAACGATTGTTGCGGATATCCAGTTTGTGAAACCCCATATTTTTTGTACAGTACCCCGGCTGCTTGAAAAAGTATATGATAGGATCATTGAGAAAGGTAAGGCACTTACGGGGATAAAAAAGCGTATTTTCTTTTGGGCGCTGGAGCTTGGAGAACAGTTTGAGCTCCAAAAAGACTGGTTATACCATTTCAAACTTGGAATCGCCAGAAAGCTGGTGTTCAGCAAATGGAAGGCTGCCCTTGGTGGTGAGATCGTTGTCATCGTATCAGGCGGAGCTGCGCTGAACCCGCGTTTAAACAGGATTTTCTGGGCAGCGGGAATGTGTGTGGTTGAGGGCTACGGATTAACTGAAACCTCCCCGGTGATCAGTTCCAATTACCTTGGCAAGATGATGTTTGGCACCGTCGGCCATCCGCTGGAAGGTGTCGAGGTTAAGATCGCTGCCGATGGTGAAGTACTGACAAGAGGCCCGCATGTGATGAAAGGGTATTATAAAAGAGATGATCTTACCGCTGAAACCATAGATACTGAAGGCTGGTTTCATACCGGTGATATCGGTGAACTGGTAGGGGACGGTTTTCTGAAAATTACAGACCGCAAAAAGGAGATCTTTAAAACCGCAGGCGGTAAATATATTGCACCGCAACTGCTGGAGAATAAATATAAAGAATCTGTACTGATCGAACAGATTATGGTACTTGGAGAAAACCGCAAGTTCCCGGCTGCATTGATTGTTCCTAATTTTGCTGCACTGAAATCATGGTGTGAGCATAAGGGGATGACATACACCACGAATGAAGAAATGCTGAAAGATCCGCAGGTGATTGAAAAATTTAATCAGGAGATTATCAATGGGTCAGTGGAGTTTGGTAAATGGGAGCAGGTGAAGCGGTTTGCATTGCTGAGTAAAGAGTGGAGCATTGAAGGCGGGGAATTTAGTCCTAAACTGAGCCTGAAGCGAAAAGTGATCTTAGAAAAGAACAAAGATGTGATTGAGAAATTGTATAAGGATGCTGAAGATTATAAAGGTGTACACTGATTTTTAGGGAGTTTACAGCAGCTCAGGCTGATTACAAAATTTCCTGTTTGTTTTAAAATATGGGAGGTCATGAGAAATGGCCTCCCATATTTTTTTGCGCTTTTTTCTAACTAAACCCTGGATTGGCCCTGATGAAGTTCTGAAATGGCTGTAGATAAAAGCATATTAAAACTATAATGAGCGTATATTGAAACTATCTTCAATAAACCTTTTATAAGCTTTTAATAAGCAGTTGATAAGGTAAATTTGCTTACCGAAGCCTTATCAACCCCTTACCAAAACCTTATCATTGCCTTATCAGTAATACGTTCAATATAGCTTCAATATACGTTTAATATGTGTTTATCTATACTTTTGTAATAATACACCCTGAATGGACCAACAGGTAATCCGGCTGCAGCCGGATTACCTGTTGGTCATTTCTGTCTATCACTCCGACCATTTAATCAGGAATACAGTAGTTATTTTGACTACAGTCATTAGTGTAAAAATAGGCTCATTGGCAATTTGAGCGGTATTTTTCAACTTGGTACAGATATTGCGTACTTCAGGAAAAAATAAGAGAACCAAATTAACATTAGACTCATATTATGAAACAAAAACTATTTAAATGTCTGCCGGTAGCCTTGGCTGCCCTATTTGTTGGCGGTGCTGCGCAAGCACAAACACAAACGCCAGCGGGTACTTCTGCTGTTCAGCAGTTCAGCACCTGGTCTGTCGGTGTAAATGCGGGAGTGCTTTCTCCTATCTCTCCGCTTGGCGGGAAGAATGACTTCTCAAACTGGAAGTCAAGTTTGGGTTATGGTCTGTTCATCAAAAAACAATTCACTCCGTATTTCTCCCTGAAACTGGACGGAATAAGAGGTAAATTAAAAGGTGATAACGCCGAAGCTTTTGACAGTGGTGCAACGATCACTGACGGAAATAGTGCTTATGAAACTGATCTTTCTTATGCAGGAACATTAAGTGCACAGGTGAATATGTTCAATATTGATCTGTTCAAAAAACAAGATGTTTTACAACTGTATGTATCGGCAGGTGCTGGTTTAGCAGGTTACAAACCTACAATTACATCAAGCGGAGGCGTTACTTCAGATTATGCAGATGGTAAAACGATCAGTGAACTGGTAATCCCGGTTGGAATTGGTGCTAAATTCAGAGTTTCTGAAAGAATCAACTTTGATTTAGGATGGTCAGTTTATTTTGTTGATGGTGATAATCTTGATGGTACTTACCGTAACAATAACAGTGACAGGTTCAATTATGCACACGCAGGTTTAGAATTTGCTTTGGGTAAAGGGCCACAACTGGCTTATTACAACCCGGTAGCAGCAAGTTACGACGAAGCTGTACAGGCTAAACAACTGGCCGGTTCACTGAAAAGTGATTTAGACAATCAAAAAGCTGAAAACGCTAAATTGAGATCTGACATGGAAGATCTGTTGAAAGATACAGATGGTGACGGTGTTGCTGATAAACTGGATAAATGTCCTGGAACTCCATCAGGTACTGTAGTTGACGGAGCCGGATGTCCTTTAGTTACGCCTAAACCTGTTGAAAAAGTAATTATTACTGAAGAAGACAGACGTGTGGTTAGGGATGCCATCAGGAACTTAGAATTTGATCTTGGTAAATCTACGATCAGGTCTAAATCTTATCCAACGTTAAACCGTGTTGCCAACCTGCTGGTAACTAAAAACTTTAGCCTGAAACTGGCTGGTCATACAGATAACACAGGTTCAGCAGAACTGAACATGAGATTATCTAAAGACAGAGCTGAGTCAGTTAAAGCTTACCTGGTTTCTCAGGGTGTAAATGCATCGAGGGTTGAAGCTACAGGTTATGGTTTGACACAACCGATTGCATCAAACAAAACTGCAGCCGGACGTCAGAAAAACAGACGTGTAGAGTTTACGCTTTACTAGTAGGTAAATTGAATTCATACAGCCGCCGGATAATCCCGGCGGCTTTTTTTTTGCTCTTTTTTTACTTGCATCCTACTATTATATTATTTAGCTTTGTTATGCAAGCATAGCAATTAATGAGACACGAAGAAACTATAGATTATTTATTGAAGGTAGTTTGGCAGAATATGTCGAACACCTATAACCAGATTGCTTCAGGCTTCGGCATCACCCAAGCTATTGGATATGTGCTGATTAATATTGACAAGGAAGGTACGGCTGTTTCGCAGCTGGCCGGGTTGCTGGGGGTAAAGGCCACAAGCCTTTCACGCATACTCAGCAATATGGAAGAGAGCGGGCTGATCTACAGGGAAGCCGCGCCATCAGATAAACGTTCTGTGAAGGTATTCCTTACCGACTACGGGAGGGAGAAGAGGCAGCTGGCAAAGGGAGTAGTACGGTCTTTCAATGAATACCTGAATACGCACCTTACGGTTCAGGAAAAAGACAGCATCGTACAAACCTTGCAGAAATTGAATAAACTCACTTTAGCATATACAGTAACTACAGGAAATGATGAACAAAAAGATAAATAAAGTAGCGGTATTGGGTTCCGGAATAATGGGCTCACGCATTGCTTGTCACTTTGCGAATATAGGAGTAGAAGTATTGTTGTTGGATATTGCAGCAAAGGAGCTGCTTCCGGAGGAGCAGGCGAAGGGCTTAACTTTGGATCATCCTCTGGTAAAAAACCGTGTTGTTAATCATGCTTTACAGAATGCCATTAAAACCAATCCTTCTCCGGTTTACACCAAAAAAGCCATTGCTAAGATCAGCACAGGCAATTTTGACGATGATATGCAGAAGATTGGGACTGCAGACTGGATCATCGAGGTCGTGGTGGAAAATCTTGAGATCAAGAAAAAGGTCTTCGAACAGGTGGAGCAGTTCCGCAAGGCAGGAACCCTGGTCAGCTCCAATACATCCGGAATCCCGATTCATCTGATGGCTGAAGGCAGAACTGAAGATTTTAAAGCAAATTTCTGCGGGACACATTTCTTTAACCCGCCCCGTTACCTGCGTTTACTGGAAGTTATCCCTACGCCGGATACCAGGCCTGAGATCGTAGATTTCTTACTATTTTATGGAGATAAGTTCCTTGGTAAAACCACTGTTCTGTGTAAAGATACTCCCGCTTTTATTGCAAACAGGGTAGGTGTGTATGCGATTATGGCACTGCTGCACCTGGTGGAAAAATTAGACCTCACAGTGGAGGAAGTGGATAAGTTCACCGGCCCTGCGCTGGGCAGGCCCAAGTCGGCCACCTTCCGCACTTCTGACGTGGTGGGACTGGATACGATGATCAAGGTGTCAAAAGGACTATACGATAACTGTCCTGATGATAAAGCGCATGACCTGTTTAAACTTCCCGCCTATGTAGTGAAAATGGAAGAAAATAAATGGCTGGGCGATAAAACACAGCAGGGCTTCTACAAAAAAACAAAGACTGCAGACGGTAAAACAGAAATACTGGCGCTGGACCTGAAAACAATGGAATACCGTCCCCAGGAAAAGGTAAAATCTGCTACCCTGGAACTGACGAAACCTATTGAAAATGTAAGGGACAGGATGAAAGTTTTTGCCGCAGGCAAAGATAAAGCGGCGGAAGTATTCAGATCTTCCTTTTTCGGTCTTTTTGAATATGTGTCAGACCGCATCCCGGAGATCTCAGACGAGCTGTTCAGAATTGATGATGCCATGCGTGCCGGTTTCGGCTGGGAGCTTGGGCCATTTGAAGTATGGGATGCAGTGGGCATAACAGACTCGCTGGAAGGGATGAAAACGTATGGGCACGAGGCTGCACCATGGGTACATGAAATGCTTGCCGCAGGAAATACATCCTTCTATAAGGTGGAAGATGGGATAAAAAAATATTATGATATCCCTTCGAAAAGTTATCAGGCGCTTCCCGGTGCCGGTTCATTTATTATACTGGACAACATCAGGGCCGCTAAAACGGTATGGAAAAATTCCGGGGCTTCTATCATTGACCTTGGGGACGGGATCCTCAATGTGGAGTTTCATTCCAAAATGAATACCATCGGAGGGGATACGCTGCAGGCAATTAATAGAGCGATAGACCTTGCCGAAAAGGAATACAGGGGCCTGGTCATCGGTAACGATGGGGCAAATTTCTCTGCCGGGGCAAACGTGGGGATGATCTTTATGATGGCTGTGGAACAGGATTGGGATGAGCTGAATATGGCAGTCAGGTCCTTTCAGAATACTTCAATGAGGATCAGGTACTCTTCCATTCCCGTGGTGGTGGCTCCTCATCACCTGGCCCTGGGTGGCGGATGTGAGTTTAGCCTGCACGCCGATCATGTACAGCTGAATGCAGAAACCTATATGGGGCTGGTGGAATTTGGCGTAGGCCTGATTCCCGGCGGGGGCGGTTCCAAGGAATTTGCCTTACGCGCTTCGGATGAATATAAAGAAGATCAGATCGTTCAGAATGTGCTGAAAGACCGTTTCCTCACGGTAGCTATGGCCAAAGTATCAACTTCAGCCGAAGAAGCCTTTGAACTGGGTTATCTGCAAAAGGATAAATATTCGGTATCGATGAACGGCAGCAGGCTGATTGCAGATGCAAAAGCAAAGGCGATTGAACTGGCAGATGCCGGTTATACAAAACCAGTACCCAGAAAGGATATCAGGGTGCTGGGCAAACAAGGGTTAGGAATCGTTTATGCAGGCGCCAATACGATGTATTCTGGTCATTATATTTCAGAACATGATAAAAAGATCTCAGAGAAACTGGGTTATGTCATGTGCGGGGGTGATCTGTCTGCTCCCACAGAAGTTACCGAACAGTACCTGCTGGATCTGGAAAGGGAAGTTTTTCTTTCGCTTTGCGGCGAAAGAAAAACACTGGAGCGTATCCAGAGTATCGTAACCAAGGGTAAACCGTTGCGCAACTAATTCATCAGTCATTTTAATTACAGGAAATCATGCAGGAAGCATATATCATAGCAGGTTTACGTACAGCAGTGGGCAAAGCCCCGCGCGGCGTATTTCGTTTTACCAGGGCCGATGATCTGGCTGCGGAAGTGATCAGACAGCTGGTAGCCCAGGTTCCCAATCTGGACAAAGAGCAAATAGATGATGTGATCGTCGGGAACGCTACGCCGGAGGCCGAACAGGGGCTGAATATCGGGAGAATGATCTCCCTGATGGGCCTGGATACGGATAAGGTTCCGGGAGTAACGCTGAACAGGTACTGTGCCTCGGGTTTGGACACGATCGCTACGGCAGTGGCGAGGATCAAAAGCGGAATGGCCGACTGTATCATTGCAGGAGGTGTGGAGGTCATGTCGGGCATGCCTTTTGGCGGCTGGAAAGTGGTGCCTAATGCGGATGTGGCTAAAAAGAACCCGGACTGGTACTGGGGAATGGGTCTTACAGCTGAGGCTGTAGCCAGTGAATATAAAGTAAGCCGTGAGGACCAGGATGAGTTCGCGTATCAGTCGCACATGAAAGCAATAGAGGCCATCAAAAACGGCCATCTGAAAGCCGGGATTGCAGCAATTACGGTTACAGAAAATTACCTGGACGGCCAGATGAAGAAAAAGACCAGGACCTATGTGGTGGATACCGATGAAGGGCCGCGTGAAGATACCAGCCCGGAGAAGCTGGCTAAACTGAAGCCGGTATTTGCTGCCGGCGGGAGCGTTACTGCGGGGAATTCTTCACAGACGTCGGACGGGGCGGCATTTGTACTGGTGGTTTCAGAAGCTAAAATGAAGGAACTGGGAGTTGACCCGATTGCAAGGCTGGTTGGCTATGGTGTGGTGGGAGTGTCTCCAAGGATTATGGGCATAGGGCCTATTGATGCCATTCCGCTGGCGCTGAAAAGAGCAGGCCTGAAACTGGAACAGATGGACCTGATTGAGCTTAATGAAGCCTTCGCCTCCCAATCACTCGCTGTGATCAGGGCCCTGGATATCAATACCGAAAAGCTGAATGTGAATGGAGGGGCAATCGCTCTTGGCCATCCGCTGGGCTGCACGGGCGCAAAACTCTCTGTGCAGCTGTTCAATGAACTCAAACGCAGGGAAGGGAAATATGGAATGGTAACGATGTGTGTGGGCAGCGGACAGGGTGCTGCCGGTATTTTTGAAATGTTATAATATAACCTAAATATAAACCGATATGGAAACTACAGATAAAACGATAGTAAAGGGGGGCGAGTTCCTGATCAGGGAAACCGCTTTTCAGGATGTATTTATCCCTGAAGAATTTGATGAGGAACAGCGGATGATCGCTCAGACCTGCCGTGATTTCCTGGCATCGGAGGTGTATCCTAACCTGGACCGGATTGACCGGCAGGAGGAGGGTTTGATGCCATCGCTGATGACTAAAGCAGGAGAACTCGGTATCCTTGGGGTTTCAATTCCCGAAGAATACGGAGGCTTTGGAAAGAATTTCAATACCTCGATGCTTGTTGCAGATGTGATCGGTGCAGGGCATTCTTTCGCTGTAGCTTTATCTGCACATACGGGCATCGGTACTTTACCTATTCTCTACTATGGAAACGACGCACAGAAGGAAAAGTATATTCCTAAACTGGGAACAGGTGAATGGAAAGCAGCCTATTGTTTGACGGAACCTAATTCAGGTTCCGATGCAAATTCGGCCAGAACGAAAGCCAAATTAACTGAAGACGGTAAACATTACCTGATCAACGGACAGAAGATGTGGATCACAAACGGAGGTTTTGCTGACGTATTTATTGTGTTTGCCAAGATCGATGAGGATAAAAACCTGACTGCATTTATTGTGGAACGCGAATTTGGGGGCATCACCATGAACCCTGAAGAGCATAAAATGGGCATCAAGGGTTCATCAACCCGCCAGGTGTTCTTCAATGATTGTCCTGTACCTGTTGAAAATATGCTTTCTGAACGCCAGAATGGTTTTAAGATCGCAGTTAATATCTTAAATATCGGCAGGATCAAACTCGCAGCGGCAGCGATCGGTGCTTCCAGACAGGTAATCAATACTGCTGTAAATTATTCCAATGAGCGCATCCAGTTTGAAAGACAGATTTCAAAATATGGTGCTATCCGGTTTAAGCTTGCTGAAATGGCCACTAAAGTATATGCGGTTGAATCTGCCAATTACCGGGCCGGGCAGAATATTGATGATGCCTATGAAGCACTCGTTGCCGGGGGGATGGAGCAAAATAAGGCCAAGCTGAAATCTACAGAACAGTTTGCTGTAGAATGTGCCATTCTAAAGGTATGGGGATCGGAAGTGCTGGATTATGTGGTGGATGAAGGCGTGCAGATCTATGGCGGGATGGGCTTTTCGGCCGATGCACCAATGGACAGGGCATACCGCGATGCGCGGATCAACAGGATATTTGAGGGAACGAATGAAATCAACAGGCTGCTCACTGTGGATATGATGCTGAAAAGGGCAATGAAAGGCGAACTGGACCTGATGACACCGGCTACGGCCGTAGCTGCAGAGCTGATGTCTATCCCTGATTTCGGGGAAGAAGATGATACCTTGTTTGCTGCGGAGAAGAAAATCATCAGCAATCTTAAAAAAGCTACCCTGATGGTTGCCGGAGCTGCTGTGCAGAAGCTGATGTTAAGCCTGTCCAAGGAACAGGAAGTACTGATGAACATAGCCGATATGGCGAGTTATGTATATGTGGCAGAATCAGTACTGTTAAGAACAGAAAAACTGGTGAGTCTGAGAGGGTTTGAAGCCTGTGAAGGACAGCTGAATATGATGAAGATCTATTTTGTTGAAGCCGTAGACGCGTTACAAAAAGCCGGTAAGGAAGCTTTATGGGCTTTTGCAGAAGGAGATGAGCAGCGGATGATGCTGGTAGGATTAAAAAGGTTCACAAAAATGGACGCATTCAATGTAAAGGATGCGCGCCAGAAAGTTGCACAACAGCTGATCGCGGCAAATAAATATTGTTTCTAGTTTCACAATTTCTTTGATGGAAACGCCCTCATTTACCGGGGGGCGTTTTTTGTATTTGTTAAAATTGGTTAAATATTGTGCCGTCCCTAATAAAAGACTATTTTTGTGCAATATGTTAAAAAGTAAAATTCTATTGCTGCTTGTTTTAGCTGCTTGTTTCTTCGCCGCCTGTAAAACGGATCCGGCGTATGACAGAGTTGCGCAACTGGCTATAGATGACGACATTATCAGAAAACAGCTGACAGCTAATGGTACGCTTAGCGGCTTTACCAAAACTGGTGACGGATTATATTATTTTATTTCGAAGGCCGGGGAGGGCCGCGCGCCGGTAGATACAGATATGGTAGGCATCCATTTTGTTGGAAGACTGTTCTTAAACCAGCAAGTCATATTTGATTCTACTTTTAGCAATACAGATACAACCAAGTTTCTTTTGTCAGATGGGATCGAAGGCTGGGAGAAAGGAATACCCCTGATTAAACCGGGCGGCCGGATCAGGCTGATCGTTCCATCTACCCTGGCTTATCAGAACCAGGAAATCCGGCAGACAGGGCTGACAGATACTACACTCGCAAAAAACTCAATTTTAGATTTTGACATTCAGTTACTAAAGATAATACCACCGGTTACAACAACAGTTACAACAAATTAAATAATGCTTAAAAAGTTATCAGGATATATCCTAGCCTTCGCCGGCCTAACCCTCATTTTTACATCGTGTAAGAAAGACTATGAATCCATACAAAGTGTAGATTCGAAAAAGATCACAGACTACATCGCAGCCAATAACCTTACCGGAATGGTGGAAGATTCTGCGAAAACAGGATATTACTATCAGATCGTGACTCAAGGTACCGGAGAGTTTCTGAAAAACACGGACTCTATTTTATATGACGGTTTGGCAAAGGGAATGGAAAATGGCGTGACTTACCTGTCTACACCTTCCTATGCTAACTTAGGGACCTTTGTTGGTTATACAGGTTCACTGGCTTACCAGTCTGTAGGATACAGTATTCCTGCAATACATGATGTCATGCTGAAAATGAGACGTGGCGCCACTGCCAGGATCCTGCTGCCTTCCTATCTTGCCTTTGGCAAAAACGGAGCCGGTGATGTTCCTTCCAATGAGAATATTGATTTAACGATCACTACTTATCCGGATATTTCACAAACAGCACTTGATGACAGACTGATACAGGCATTTATCACGAGCAAAGGCTTAAGCATGATTAAAGATCCTTCTGGTGTGTGGTACAGCGTATCTGCAGCAGGAAGCGCTACTGATCCGGTTACGGTGAACTCTACTATAACCGTGAATTATACAGGGCGATATACAGATGGAACTGTTTTTGATTCAAGTACAGATGCTACGGCTGTGTTTAATTTGAGCCCTGGTTCAGGAATCATAGAAGGATGGACTAAAACCCTTCCCGGCAAACTGGGAAAAGGTGGTAAAATACGGATGCTGATTCCTTCACGTCTGGGTTATGGAACCTCAGGTACAGGCACACTGCCCGGGAATGCTATTTTAGATTTTGATGTAGAGGTTACCTCTGTAACCCCATAACATCACTGCGCCAGTGCTTCTTTAAAAACTTTGAGAATTCTTTCTCTTGCAAAAGCATGTTCAACTATAGGTTGGACATGCTTTTCTTCTTTGTACTCCGGGGCCCATTTGTAGATATATTTGTTTTGCGGATCAAATTTCTTTGCCTGCAGTTCCGGGTTGAACACCCTGAAATAAGGAGCAGCATCGTTACCACAGCCGCAGGCCCACTGCCATCCGCCTACGTTACTGGCCATTTCATAATCCAGTAGTTTCTCCGCAAAGTAAGCTTCGCCCCACCGCCAGTCGATCAGCAGGTGCTTTGTTAAAAAGCTGCCCACGATCATCCTTACCCGGTTGTGCATATACCCGGTCTGGTTTAACTGGTTCATACCGGCATCCACGATAGGATAACCTGTTTTACCGTTCTTCCAGGCTTTGAAATCCTTCTCGCTGTTAATCCATTTGATATTGTCGTATGCCGCTTTAAAGGATTGCGTTGCCGTGTGTGGAAAATGCCATAAGATCATCATATAGAAGTCTCTCCAGGCCAGTTCTGAAAGCCATTTATTTGCTTTTGCATCCTGTGCTGCGGATGCGGCTTCCCTGATGCTGATGGTGCCGAATCTTAAATGCAGGCCAATGCGGGTAGTGGCATCGTCAAAAGGGAAGTCCCTGCGTTCTTCATAA
Organism: Pedobacter hartonius; assembly: GCF_900107535.1. Lineage (GTDB taxonomy): Bacteria > Bacteroidota > Bacteroidia > Sphingobacteriales > Sphingobacteriaceae > Pedobacter > Pedobacter hartonius. The sequence continues at coordinate 152,373 of NZ_FNRA01000006.1, forward strand.
GAGGCCAGTTTCTTTTCGAAGTTTTTAGATGGAAACTCCTGCCGGCCCTCTTCGAAGCCTAATTCCGATAGCGAAGGAAATGCAAGCGGTTTGGTTTGAAACAGGTGTTCCATGTATTTTTCTACCGGATAGGCCTTCAGATAAAAATTATTTAGCTTCAGCATCCATTGCCTGAAATAAGGAGTGAAAACCGTATAGGGTTTACCATCAGCTTTGGTGACTTCATCTTTTTCAAAGATCACCTGGTCTTTAAATGTCTGCAGGGCGATCGACTCGGAGCGGAGAAACTCCCCTAATGAATCATCACGCTCTGCGGCATAGGGTTCATAATCGTGATTGGTATATACACCTTTGACAGTGTAACTGCCGGTTACTTCCTGCCATGCCTGTTCAGGAGTGCCATGCTTGATGAGCAGCGAAGATCCATTTTGCTGCAGTTCCTTTTCGATGCGCTGAAGCTGCTGGTAAATGAATGTTACCCTGGCATCTTTTTTATCATTCAGGTCATCCAGGATGTTGCTGTCAAATATGAACAGCAGCAGCACCGGAAAATCCCCTTTTAGTGCATGGTATAGGGCAGCATTGTCATTTAACCTCAAATCCCTTCTTAGCCAGCAGATGTTAACTTCCTGTTTCATCTATTTATTTTATTGTTTTTTATAGTTGTCAGATAGAGCCTTTGACGATTAAATAATTATTGACCTGTGTGCTTAATAATTATTTTAATCCTATCGGGTTCATGAACCGTAAATATCAGTTAAAGCATCATCAAGATGGGTATATTTAAAGATAAAACCTGCATCCAGTATCTTTTGTGCGGAGGTATTAGTGCTGTTGAGCACTACTGCACTCATTTCGCCCAATATCAGCTTCATGACTGCTTCCGGTACGCTGAAAGGCCATACCGGACGGTGCAATGCACCGGCAACTGCCTTTGTTAATGTTTTATTGGTGACAGGAAAAGGGGCGCAGGCGTTGTATACACCTTCTGCCGGCTGATTCTTAACAAAATGCATGTAAATCTCGTTCATGTCTTCATAGTGGATCCAGGGTACCCATTGATTGCCAGTCCCAAGCGGGGCTCCAACAAATAACTGGATAGGTTTGGCCATTTGCGGCAAGGCGCCGCCATCCTTGCTCAGCACTACGCCCGTACGTATTTTAACCACGCTGAGGCCCAGTTTTTTACCCTCGTCTGCAGCATGTTCCCATGCAACGCAGCATTCAGACATGAAATCATTTCCGGCAGGGCTGTTTTCGGTGAGGATTTCATCGCCGCGGTTCCCATAGTAACCTACTGCAGCGGCAGACATAAACACCCTGACTTGATTTTTGTATGCTGACAGGGTCTTAAATAAAAGTTCGGCAGATATGACCCTGCTATCAATAATTTCCTTCTTTCGCTTCTCAGTCCATTTTTCACCGGCTATATTTTCTCCGGCAAGATGGATGATCGTATCCACACCTTCCATGCAGCCTGGATCTATCTGTCCCTTTTCCACATCCCACAGAAATACAGTTACCTGACTGATAGTCTGAGGTTTCCTGCTCAGGATAGAGACCCTGTGCCCTGCATTTAGCAGCGATTGTATCAGGTATTTGCCGAGCATGCCGGTAGCTCCTGTGAGTAAAATGTGCTGGTTCATCTGTTTATATACCTTAAATGTGTCATTTTGGTTTTAAATCAGTAATTTTTAACCGAACATTTGTTTTGCTTATGTAAATATTACTTCTCGTATTAGATGTTAGCCTAAAAATGCTATATTTTTGATCTTTATAACTGAAATTTAGTAATAATCAAATGAAATCTAAGAAAATACTCGTTTGGTTTAGAAATGATCTGCGTTTACACGACAATGAAATGTTGGTGGAAGCGATCGCCAAGTCAGACAGTATTCTGCCGGTATATTTCTTTGACCCGGGTCATTTTGAGTACGATGCCGAGGGAAAGATTAAGGAAGGAAACAGCGGTGTCCAATTTTTGATAGAAAGTGTTTATGCTCTCCGTGAATCGCTGAAAAAAGTAGGCGGTAATCTCCTGGTGGTGAATGGCAGACCGGAAGATTATATGCCCGGACTGGTTGAGCAATATGAAATCTCAGAAGTTTATCACCACAGGGAAGTAGCCACAAAAGAAACAACCGTTTCTTCAAACGTTGAAGACCTGTTATGGAAATTAAAGGTTAACCTGAAGCATTTTATAGGACACACGCTTTACAATAAAGAAGATCTTCCTTTTCCTATTAAGGATATCCCTGATATTTTTGCGCAGTTTAAAAAGAAAACAGAGCGCGACGCTATCGTAAAAGCCTGTTTTCTCTCTCCAAAGGAGATCAGCCTGGTAGAAGTTGAGGACTGGGGCGAACTGGCGGAATATCAATCAGTTTCAACAGGGCCTTCAGGCGGGGAAGAAGAAGGGATCAAACATTTAAACGGATTATTTAAAGAAGGAGCAGAAATATACGCGAAGACAAATAACAGGGCAGGTGCAGATAAATTTGTCTACTCTTCAAAACTATCTCCATGGCTGGCCTTAGGTTGCCTGTCGCCACGGAAAGTTTACTGGGCCGTAAAGGATGCGGAACGGAGGTTTGGTACCAACACCAATTTTAATCACCTGATCCTGGGGTTATTATGGAGGGACTATTTCAGGTTCATGTTCAAAAAACATACGATCCACTTTTTTACTGATATTGTCACTGATGTGGAAACCTCTTCCGGTGCTGAACAGGATGAGATTCATTTACAGCAATGGAAAGATGGAAATACAGGGCACCTGCTGGTAGACAAGTACATGACTGAATTAAATCTTTCAGGTTTTATTTCCCATGCAGGCAGGTTAGTGGTGGCTACTTTTCTGATCTACGTACTGAAACTGAACTGGCTGGACGGGGCAGGTTATTTTGAACAAAAATTAATAGATTATTCTCCTGCAAGCAATTGGGGCAACTGGGCAAATGTAGCAATGGGCGGTAAAGATCCCCGTTCCAAAAACAGCTTTGACCTGGATAAACAAATTAAAATGCTGGACCTGGAGATTTACGCTCCTTCATAGCTGTCTCTAACAGTTTAAGACGGATTGAAAGATATTTTTTTGTTATGTTAGACAAAAAAATACAGGGAGAACAATTTTGTTTAATATTTGTTAACGACTTACGTGAAAAAATTTTCAATCAGTGATATAGAGGGCCTTATCAGTATTAAAGCGCATACTATCAGAGCGTGGGAGGCCAGGTATAATCTGGTGCCACCGAAAAGGACGCCCACCAATATCAGATTCTACGATGAAGACGACCTGAAACTTTTGCTGAATATTGTTACACTGAATGAAAAAGGTTACAAGATCAGCCGGATAGCAAAAATGTCTAAAGAGCAGATCGCCGACCTGGTTATGCAGTTCCAGTCGGACTGGAATAATGATACTGTTCAGGTGCTGCGTCTTTCAGATGCGACGCTTCATTATGATGAAACCGCTTTTGCCGAAATTCTTTCGGGCTGCATCGAAGAACTCGGACTGACTAAAACGATGGACCTGGTGCTTTTTCCTTTTATGAAAAAAGTAGGGATGCTTTGGCAAACCGGGGCTATAGATCCTTCACAGGAACATTTTGCTTCCAATCTGATCAGGGACAGGATCATCGTCGAAATTGACAAACTTGAAAAACCCGTCCGGGAAAACCCCAAAAGATTTTTATTATTCCTTCCGGAAGCGGAAATGCACGAAACTGGATTGCTTTTTGCTCGTTACCTGTTGAAAAGCTGTGGAATGGATACGCTTTACCTGGGACAGGAAATTCCCTATACTGACGTTAAAAAGGTAATCGTTACTTACAAACCAGACTATGCTTTTATAGTATTAACTTCATTGAATCTGGGAAAGGATGTCAACAAAATAATCGGTAAAGTGATGGAACATCTGGATGTTCCGCTACTGGTAGCCGGGAGTTTGATCTCGGAATTCGATATTCTTGTTCATAATCAGCTCACACCATTGAAAAACGTTTGTGACATCACCGATTTTCTTGAAGAATTATAACCGTTTTACGAGGTAAAATCCTAATTTTGCCGTACTTATATCAATTCATAAACAATGGATAATTTATCTTATCTCAACGGCCCAAACGCCGAATACGTCGATTCTATCTATCAAACTTATAAAGAGGACCCTAGTGCAGTCGAATTCGGCTGGCAGAAGTTTTTTGAGGGTTTTGATTTTGGGAGGGGAGCAGAAACCGGACAAGTTAGTGAAGTAGCGCCTGAGCAATTCTTAAAAGAAGTTAATGTCCTTAACATGATCAATGGCTATCGTCAGCGTGGGCATCTATTCACACATACGAACCCTGTAAGGGAAAGAAGGCACCATTTGCCAACCCTGAACATCGAAAATTTCGGTTTGTCTGAGGCTGACCTCGACACTCCGTTTAATTCTGGTGTTGAATTGGGTATCGGTACAGCTAAACTTCGTGATATCGTTGCTTTTCTGCAAAAGACCTACTGCAGGTCTATCGGTGCAGAATATAAATTTGTGCGGACGCCTGAGGTACTGAGCTGGATTGAGAATAAAATGGAGAGCGTGCAAAACACACCAAGCTTTTCAATTGAGGAAAAAAGAAGGATCCTGAAAAAGTTAAATGAGGCCGTGAGCTTCGAAAACTTTTTAGGTACTAAATTCCTGGGACAAAAAAGGTTCTCACTGGAAGGTGCAGAAGCGATGATCCCTGCCCTGGATTCGGTAATTGAAAAAGGTGCTGACTTGGGAATTGAAGAATTTGTAATTGGTATGGCACACAGGGGGCGTTTAAATGTTCTTGCCAATATCATGCAAAAGACCTATAAGGATATATTTGCTGAATTTGAAGGTAAAGGTTACAGTGCAGAATCTCCTTTCGGAGGTGATGTGAAATACCATTTGGGTTATTCTACCGATGTGACTACGGAGGACGGAAAAAATGTCCACCTGAGCCTATGTCCTAATCCATCTCACCTGGAAACAGTGAATGGAGTGGTGGAAGGAATGACCCGTTCCAAAATTGATTTCAAATACGGTGGTGATAATTCACGTATCGCTCCTATACTTATCCATGGTGATGCATCAGTTGCAGGACAGGGTATAGTTTATGAGGTGATACAGATGGCCGGCCTGGACGGTTATAAAACCGGTGGTACGATCCACCTGGTGATCAATAACCAGATCGGGTTCACTACCAATTATAAAGACGGACGTACAAGTACTTACTGTACAGATATTGCTAAAGTGACACTTTCTCCTGTATTCCACGTGAACGGCGATGATGTTGAGGCTTTGGTTTATGCCATCAACCTGGCTATGGAATACCGTCAGAAATATAAAAATGATGTGTTCATTGATATCCTTTGCTACCGCAGATTTGGTCATAATGAATCGGATGAGCCAAAATTTACCCAGCCACTGTTGTATAAAACCATTGAGCAGCATGCTAACCCAAGGGATATCTATATTCAGCAACTGATTACTGAAGGTAAAATGGAGGCCAGTCTGGCCAAAGAAATGGAAGTTGAATTCCGTGGCATCTTACAGGAAAGGCTGAACGAAGCCAAAGAGGTTACATCTACCTACCAGGCAGTTAAATTTGCAGGTGCATGGGCAGATATGAGGATTGCAAGTGCGGAAGATTTTGTGACTTCCCCTGATACTTCTGTAAAAAAATCTACCCTGCTGGAGATCGCTAAAAGGATCAGTACTTTACCGGCCGACAAAAAGTTCTTCAAGAAGATTGAGAAACTGTTTGCTGAAAGGAATAAAATGGCTACGTCAACATATGTGTTCGACTGGGCAATGGGAGAGCAGATGGCATACGCTACTTTGCTGTCCGAAGGAAAAAGAGTGCGTTTAAGTGGCCAGGATGTTGAGCGTGGTACTTTCTCCCACCGTCATGCTGTTTTAACACTGGAAGATTCTGAAGAGGAGTATATCCCTTTGTGTAACCTTTCGGATCAGCAGGCCCCTTTTGATATTTATAACTCGCATTTATCTGAATATGGCGTACTTGGATTTGAATACGGCTATGCCATGGCCAATCCGAATGCACTGACGATTTGGGAAGCGCAGTTTGGCGACTTCTTTAACGGTGCACAGATTGTGGTTGACCAGTATATTGCCAGTGCAGAAACCAAATGGCAGCGTGAAAACGGTCTGGTAATGTTATTGCCGCATGGTTATGAAGGACAGGGACCTGAGCACTCATCTGCAAGGATTGAACGTTTCATGGAGCTTTGTGCTGATTACAACATGCAGGTAACGAACTGTACTACCCCGGCTAACTTTTTCCATGCTATCCGCCGTCAGTTTAAACGTGACTTCAGAAAACCTCTGATCGTTTTTACACCAAAGAGCCTGTTGCGCCATCCGATGTGCGTTTCGCCGCTTGAAGATTTTACTGACGGTAAATTCAAAGAGGTGATCGATGATGCAAACGTAAAAGCAAACGAAGTAAAAAGGGTGTTGTTCTGCAGCGGCAAGATCTATTACGAGTTACTGGAAAAACAACAGAAAGAGAACATCAAAAATGTAGCTATTGTTCGTGTAGAACAATTGTATCCTACACCTCTGGCACAAATGGAAACTGTTTACAAGGGTTATAAAAATGCAAACGAAGCTGTCTGGGTGCAGGAAGAACCTGAGAACATGGGCGCATGGCCTTATTTCCTTCGTAAAACAAGGAAAACAGCTTTTGCAGATATTGAAGTGATTTCAAGAAAAGAAAGTAGCAGTACCGCTACAGGATTTGCAAAACAACATGCAGACCAGCAGGCTTTTATTTTAGCTAAGGCTTTCGAAATGAAGATTACGGAAGCAGATAAAAAAATCGCCAAAAAATCAGTGAATAAAGTATATAACGTAGATTAGAAAATATAATACATCAATTATGAGTCTAGAAATAAAAGTTCCGCCAGTAGGGGAGTCGATTACTGAAGTTGTTCTTTCCCGATGGGTAAAAAATGATGGTGATGCAGTGGAGATGGATGAAGTAATAGCCGAATTAGAATCTGATAAAGCGACTTTTGAGTTAACTGCTGAACAAGCCGGAACTTTGAAAATAGTGGCAAGCGAAGGGGATACATTGGCGATAGGAGCTGTAGTTTGTAGTATTGAAGATGGTGGTGCTGCTGCACCGAAAGCGGCACCTGAGGCACCGGCGGAAGCTGCTGCCCAGGCAGATAAGCAGGCTCCTGCCCCGGTTGCGGAAAGAGCTGGTGACAGTTACGCCACAGGCACGCCTTCACCGGCAGCAGGCAAGATCCTTGCCGAAAAAGGTGTGGATGCTGCAGCTGTAAAAGGCTCTGGCGTTGATGGAAGGATTACTAAAGAAGACGCACTTAAGGCAGAGAAACCAGCAGCTGTGCCTGCTAAGGCTCCTGAAAAAGCTGCCTCAGCTCCTGCAGTGGCAGGGTCAAGAAACGAACGCAGGGAGAAAATGTCGCCATTGCGCAAAACGGTTGCAAAACGTTTGGTAGCAGTGAAAAATGAGACAGCCATGCTGACTACGTTTAACGAGGTGAACATGAAGCCGATCATGGACCTGCGCGGAAAATATAAAGATCAGTTTAAAGAAAAATATGGTGTAGGATTAGGTTTCATGAGCTTCTTCACAAAAGCAGTTTGTGAGGCAATGAAAGACTTTCCTGCGGTAAATGCACGTATCGATGGTGATGCTGTGATTTTTAACGATTTCGTAGATATCTCTATCGCAGTTTCTGCACCTAAAGGGTTGGTAGTGCCGATCATCAGAAATGCAGAAAGCCTGAGCCTTGCACAAATTGAAAAATCTGTGATTGAACTGGCAACCAAAGCGCGCGACAGCAAATTGACAATTGAAGAAATGACCGGCGGAACATTTACAATCACTAACGGTGGTGTATTCGGTTCAATGATGTCTACTCCGATTATCAATGCCCCACAGTCTGCAATTTTAGGTATGCACAATATTATAGAACGCCCTATCGCTGAGAAAGGTGAAGTGGTTGTTCGCCCGATGATGTACCTGGCTTTATCATATGATCACCGTATCATTGATGGAAGGGAGTCTGTTGGATTCTTAGTAAGAGTTAAACAACTGCTGGAAGATCCTGCACGTTTGCTGCTGGGAATATAAAGGTTAAACTGCCGGTTGATGAAGGTTATTCGGCTTCCAAAAAAATGGTATTGCATGGAAATGCAATACCATTTTTTTTTGCCCTTTTACTATTGAAATTAATCCTTTTTTAATGCATTAAACATCCCACCGTCATATAAAGGGCGAAAAGGCGTTTTAACAAGTAATTGATTATTTTTGCCGGGTGAAAAAACGCTGCTTATTACTTCTCTTACTCATTTTTTGTAAAATATCAACTCAGGCTCAAAACTATAATACGGATGTACCGGCAGACCTCGGGAAGAGTATTTTCGGAAATGAAGTCAAAAGAAATTTCTCCAGGAAAGGAGACTTTTATTTTCACTGGGGGTATAACCATTCATGGTATGGTAAAAGTGATATCAGGTTTCAGGGGCCAGGTTACGATTTCAAATTAAAAGATGTAGAAGCACATGACAGGCAATCTAAATTATCCTGGGATTATTTAAATCCGGGCTTGATCACCGTTCCGCAGTATAACATTCGTTTCGGTTACTTCTTTGCTGACAACTGGAGCGTTTCCCTCGCCTGGGACCACATGAAATATGTAGTGGATATTCCGCAGACAGTGGCGATCACAGGAACAATTGGTCCCAATATCTCTGAACCAGGCGTACCCACCGGCGCCTATGCGGGAACGTATCATGGAGAAATGATTAATCTGACACCTGAAGTGCTGACATTTGAACATACAGATGGCTTTAACTATGCCAATATAGAAATTGAACGTTATGACGATATCTGGGTAGCACCTTCAAGGGAAACCTCACTTACCCTGGAAACAGGTCTGGGAGGAGGATTGCTGGTTCCACGGTCTGATGTGCGTTTATTCACACAGGGAAGAAATAACCACTGGAACGTTTCCGGTTATGGTTTCTCTGTGAAAGCGGGATTGAAATTCTATATCACCAAATTCCTGTACCTGCAAAACACAACTAAACTGGGTACAACGAACCTGAAGAATATTCATACTACAGGACGTGATGACCTGGATAAAGCGAGTCAGAAGATCAAATACGCAGAAAATCTCTGGGTATTGGGTTACCAGTTTTAGTCCTGGAGATTTAACGTTTCCTGAAAAAAGAAAAAATCCATTTGAAGGCCCTTATAATAGCTTGCTCCATTTTGATCCAGCGTTCTTCAGGTGAAACGAATGAATTCTTGTCATAGGAAAAACGGGTGGAGTTTTCCGATGAATAGCGGGGATAAGAAAGTATGATTCTTACATCACCAAGCTTCTCCAGCCCTGGAAGATGTGTTTCTGCCGCTGATATTGTTTCCGTAACGTTGATTTCTGTTACATATTTATTTCTTGCCATAACCTGCTTTTTATCTAAATTAATAATATCCTTTAAATTAACAATCTCTATCTTTTTGATTTTATAGTCATCTTTAGTTAAATGAAATGCGGTGCATATCAGATAAGGAATCAATGAAACAAGGCCTAATGTGAGTGCATTGTGGTAGAAGGAACGCTTTCGATGAAATATCGCGTAATTTTCCTCCACGGCCCGTTCCAGTTCGCTCACATAAGACGTTTTGATCATACTGTCTATTTCATCATGATCCAATTCCGGATTAGCGGTTTCATAGATATTACGAATGTTGTTATAGAATTTGGCGGGAAAGTCCAAATTGGGAGCCTTTACCGGCAGAATTAATTTTATGGTATAAAAGCTGGACATAGTAAATACCAAAATTAACAGTCCAAAAGCTACGTATAACCATATGTTTTTGACCTCCTGCCTAAGATTATCCTGAATGACTGGTATAAAATAAATTGAAATGCCGGAGTAGATAATTATAATATTGGTTAATTGCTCCTGTACCCTTTGATATGCAGAAGAATATTCTTCTGCCCTTTTGGTATTAAGGTCAATAATATAATCCAGATCGTAAAATTTATTATCCATAAACGCACTAATTAGATTAGTGCTAATATGGAAAATAAATATTTAATAAGTTAACTTTTGGGTAATTTTATTTTTATTAGTTAATTTATCGTGTAAACGCCATTGCTGTGAATATTCTGGCAAAAAACCAAAGCCATTAATTCTTTGAAACGCTGCCTGATCCGATAATCGTTTTTTTAACCGTAGCATCACCGCTATAAATGATGCTGCCTGAACCGCTGATCACTGCATCAATATGCTGTGAAGCCCGGATGTAAGCGTCAGCTGAGCCGCTGATCTGTACTTCTACCTTATTTACTGAAAAACTTTTGCCCCTGAAGCTTCCGGACCCGCTGATCGTAAGATTGGCATCATCGGATTTACCTGCCAGGTTGATATTCCCTGAACCACTCAGCACGCCGCTGAATGATTTGACATTAGCACTGGCCCTGATGCTTCCGGAACCGCTGAGCGTAGCCACCAGTTCCGAACCATTGATCGTGTTGCTTACCTCCAGATTCCCTGATCCGCTCATGGTTAATGATGATAACCTTTTGGCACTGATATAAACAGTAACATCGGGTTTGCTGTATCTCCGAGACCAGTCATTCCATTTAGTCTTTGGTTTAATCGTTAAGATACCGCTGTTTACTTCCGTTACTAATTCTGCGATGGCATCCTTATTCCCTTCAAAACGGATAGATTCCGTATTGCCCAGCGTCACTTTCACATTCAGGGGCCCACCGGCAGCAATGCCTTTAAAGCTGCCTGTTGTCCTTTCATCCTGCATCACAGGAATGGTCTGTTTTGTTAAATGAGAGTTGGCATTATAGCTGAAAGTCAGCAAAGCCAGTACCAGCAGCATGTTCAGTTTTTTCATTAATTAGTATTTATAAGTCAGGTTATACAGATAAGACGTCCGTTCATTGTATTCGTTGCATGGCTGTAGTATATTATTTCATTTTTAACTCGATATAGAAATTCGGGTCAGCTTTAAAGGTGTCGGCTGTGATCTCAGTTACTCCCGCTTCTTTCCACTGGCTGGTGGGATAGATAAAGGTAAATGCACCTGGTTTTAAAGTCACTTTAACCGGCATCTCAAAACCTTCAACCACATTATCCCAGCGGTACGAAAGTTTCCCTCCGGCAATTTGATAACTGAGGACGGGAATTTTTGTTGTTCTCAGGTACTGATCAAACACTTTATCCAGGGTAAGCCCACTTTTTTCCGACATGTACTTTTCAACCTGTGCAGTAGTAACGGTCTGGTGATAGAATGTCTTGCTCAGCCCCCTCAGTACGGACCTGAACTTTTCATCATCATTGATGATCTGTCTGATCGTATGGATCATATTTGCCCCTTTGGGGTACATGTCTCCTGATCCTTCTTTGTTGACATTATAGGGGCCAATGATAGGGATGTCATTCCTGATGATCTTTCTGATGCCCTGAACATAGGCTGAGGAAGCCTCTTTGCCATATTCAGACTCAACGAACAGGGGTTCGGAATAATTTGTAAAGCTCTCATGGATCCACATGTCTCCTATATCTTTAGCCGTGATGCTGTTACCAAACCATTCGTGCCCGCTTTCATGGACGGTGATGAAATCGAACTTTAAGCCCCATCCTGTGCCGGACAGATCCCTGCCCAGATAGCCCATTTTGAATTTATTCCCATATGCCACTGCGCTCTGGTGTTCCATTCCCAGGTGCGGGGCCTGTACGAGTTTATACCCGTCTTTGTAGAAAGGATAGGGGCCAAACCAATGCTCAAAAGATTTTAACATCCGCTTTACATCGGCATCCCAGTGTGGCCTGGCGGCAAGACTGTCCTCCTTTAGCGACCAGAAATCGAGACTCAGCTCTCCGTCCTCTCCTTTGTACTGATCGGTCCAGTGTGCATAATTTCCGATATAAAATGTAACGTCGTAGTTATTAATAGGGTTGCTTACGAACCAGTTGTACTGGCGGTAACCATCCGGCTGATCTTTGATGCTGCGCAAGCGGCCGTTGGATATTTCTTTCAATGCTTTGGGCACGCTGATGCTGATCAGCATACTGTCTGCCTCATCACTGAGATGGTCTTTATTCGGCCACCATGAGCTTGCCCCCAAGCCCTCACAGGCAACAGATACAAAAGGTGCACCCGCTATATCTTTGCTGAAAATAAATCCGCCATCCCAGGGTGGTTTAACGGCAATGACCGGTTTGCCGGAATAATATACCTCAAAACTGGCTTTCGTTCCTTTCTTTACCATGCCTGGAAAAGTAACGAACACCGCATTGAACTCCCTTTTATAGGGTAACTTCTGCCCTTTGTAAACGATTTTATCTATGTTCAGGTTACTGAAGAGATCGAACTGAAGCCTGGAGAAATCTGACACTGCTGTAAAATTGAATGTGTTGCTGCCACTAATGCTCTTCTGGTCTATATCTATTTTCACATCGAGATGATAATAGTTAATATCATAACAGGTACGCAATGGCGTAAGCATGCCCCTTAAACTATCGGCAAGGGAGAAGTTACTCTGGGGTTTTAGCAATTGTGCATGCCCTGAAAGAAAGGTGCAGCAAATAATTATGGCACTATACAGCAATCTTTTCATTGTAGTTTTAAGATACAATAGGGTAGCGGGACGTTTAGAAAAAGTCATAGGTTTAATTAATAATCCTTAAATATAGGATTTGCACTGCTTTTTCTACCGAGATCGGAAATTTTTTTATTTAACAATCAAAAACTAGGATAGGTGAGCGCTTAATAACAACTAAAAGAACAATATTTGCTAATAAAAATGATTGTACCTTTATCTGGCATCTTATCGCCGTATGGGATGCAAAATTGAGATTGCATGGAAAAAATATCTGCCGAACAACACACAAGATGGTTATATTTTTTTATCGGTATTGCCGTACTGATAAATTTCACCGGACTATTTGTGACCATCATGGGACCTGACGGAGCCTTATATGGTTCCGTAGCCAAAACCATGGCACAGCATAACAACTTTACAGACCTGTATGCGCAGGGGAAAGACTGGCTCGATAAACCCCATTTTCCATTTTGGGTTACCGCTGTTTTCTTTAAACTGTTTGGTGCAACTACCTGGGCTTACAAGTTGCCCGGTATCTTCTTTATCCTTCTGGCTGCTTTTTATACGTACATTCTGGCCAGGGACCTGTATAGTAAAATTACAGGTCTGTGGGCGGCATTGATCCTGCTTACTGCCCAGCATGTGATCATCTGCACGATGGACGTACGTGCGGAGCCTTTTCTCACCGCGCTGATCATTGCCAGTGTATACCATTTTTATAAATGTATGGGCGAAAAATGGTTTTTAAACCTGGTAGCGGCCTCTGTATTTGCCGCTTGCGCAGTGATGACCAAGGGTATATTCGCACTGATCCCTATTGCAGGGGCTGTTGGAGGGCAGTTGCTGATGACGGGAAACTGGAAAATGGTGTTTAACTTCCGCTGGCTGCTCGCCGCTGTGTTCATACTGATCTTTATCCTGCCGGAATTGTATACTTTATACGTTCAGTTTGATCTTCATCCGGAAAAGGTGGTTTTTGGACACCAGCAAACATCAGGGATCAGGTTCTTCTTCTGGGACAGCCAGTTTGGCCGTTTTTTTAATACCGGGCCGATCAAGAAGAGCAGCGGTGACCCCACCTTCTTTTTGCATACCATCCTCTGGGCTTACCTGCCCTGGTGCCTTATATTCTATACTGCAATGTACCAGTTCTTCCGTCAGCATTTCAGGCAGCGAAAACTTGCCGAGTGGTATTGTGTATCTGGTTCACTGTTAACATTGCTGGTTTTCTCTGTATCTAAGTTCCAGCTTCCGTTTTATATTGTGATCGTATTTCCGTTTTTTTCTATTATCTGCGCCCAGTACCTGTTGAATGTGAAACTGGAAAGCTCTGTAAAGGCAATCCGTATTGCACAGACGGTTGTAGGCAGCCTGATGGTGCTGCTGGTGATCGTGCTTCATTATTTTTTCCGTCCCGGGAACCTGAATGTGCTGACGGTGCTGTTGCTGATCCTTACTGTTGTCCTGTTTATTGCGGTCAGCAAAACTGCTGTTAACGGCAGGTTTAAGATATTCTTTCAATGCTGCACAGTTGTGTTCCTGGTCAACCTCTATTTCAATCTGGCCTATTATCCTGCCTTATTAAAATACCAGGCAGACAGTGAGGCTGCTTTCTGGATCAATACCCATAACCCGCAGCATCTGCCGGTGGTACAAACACGTATAGCTTTTGGATACGGACTGGATTTCTATATGAATGGCCCGCTGTATTTTTTACATCCGGGAGAGGAGAAGCTGCTTCCGCCAAAGCCTTATCTGCTGTATGGGGAGAAAGAATTCCTGGATCAGAATATCCCTGGTGCAGCCAGTATAGCACCCCTGAAAACCTTTGACAGTTATCGGATCAGCAGGCTAAAAGCTAAGTTTTTAAACTATGCTACACGCAAAGAAACCTTGTTCAAAACCGAGTTTTTACTGGTAAAATAACAGATTTACATTAAACCCTTTTTGATGCTTTATTTGTTAGGTGGTTTGTTAACTTTGCTCAACAAAATTTTATCATTATGCAATACGACGTCGTTATTATTGGTTCTGGTCCTGGTGGTTATGTTAGCGCAATAAGATGTGCACAATTAGGCTTAAAGACAGCGGTTATAGAAAAATATAAAACTTTTGGCGGTACCTGCTTAAACGTAGGCTGTATCCCTTCAAAAGCATTGTTGGATTCTTCAGAGCATTACCACAATGCGGCCCATACTTTTACTACTCATGGTATAGAGCTTAAAAATCTGAGTGTGAATATGCCACAGATGATTGCCCGTAAAAATGATGTGGTTGCACAAAATACAGCAGGGATTACTTACCTGTTTAAAAAGAATAAAATTGACAGTTTCGAAGGTCTAGGGTCATTTGTGGACAAAAACACAATTAAGATCACTAAAGCAGACGGAACTACAGAAGATATCACCGCGAAAAATGTAGTAATAGCATCCGGGTCGAAACCAACAGCATTACCATTTTTGCCAATAGATAAAAAACGTATCATTACTTCTACTGAAGCCCTGAATATTACTGAAGTACCAAAAACAATGATCGTGATCGGCGGTGGTGTGATTGGCCTTGAGCTGGGTTCAGTGTATGCACGTTTGGGTACCAAAGTTTCAGTGGTTGAATTCCTTCCTTCAATCATTGCAACCATGGATGCCGGCCTGGGTAAGGAATTACAGCGCGTGCTGAAAAAATCATTGGGCATGGAGTTCTTTATGGGACATAAAGTGACCGGTGCAACTACCAAAGGCAAAACAGTAACAGTTACTGCACAAAATGCCAAAGGCGAAGATGTAAAACTGGAAGCTGATTACTGTATCGTAGCAGTTGGACGTACAGCCTACACTGCAGGTTTAGGCCTGGAAAATATCGGTATCAAAACTGAAGAACGCGGTAATAAGATCCCTGTAAATGCACACCTGGAAACTTCTGTTCCCGGCGTATATGCAATTGGTGATGTGATCACCGGTGCCATGCTTGCACACAAAGCAGAGGACGAGGGCGTATATGTAGCGGAGACAATTGCAGGACAAAAACCACATATCAACTACAACCTTATTCCCGGAGTGGTTTATACCTGGCCTGAAGTGGCCTCTGTAGGCCTTACTGAAGAGCAGTTAAAAGAAAAGGGAACGAAATATAAAGTTGGATCTTTCCCGTTCAAAGCCAGCGGACGTGCCAAAGCAAGTATGGACACTGATGGTTTTGTAAAGGTTCTGGCGGATGAAACTACTGACGAGATCCTGGGTATTCATATGATCGGGCCGCGTGCTGCGGATATGATCGCGGAAGCGGTTGTTGCAATGGAATATCGTGCTTCGGCTGAGGATATTGCAAGGATCTGCCATGCGCACCCAACTTATACAGAAGCATTAAAGGAAGCTGCTATGGCGGCTACTGCCAACCGGGCGATTCATATTTAGATGATCTCCTGTAGATGCCTGAAGGCTTATCTATGGCATAGCGCTTAAAGGAGTTTCTCCTTGCTTCGCTGAAAAAACAGCGTACTGTATTGATGCTGCCTGCCGCTGAAGCGCGTCAGAAGGTATCAATACAGTACGCTGTTTTTTTTGAGATGATCCGTAGCACGGTGGCATAGAAGATCTTAAACACTAAGACTTCCTGAATCACTAAATGCGAGCGAGACTGATAAGCTGCTAATCCGGTATACTCTCCTTGATACCCAGTGAAGGATAAAGCTGTGCGAGCACTTTTGCACCTGCTTTAATCAGCCGGAGGTGTTCATCAATATGACCGTGTTGAACCTCAACATTGATATACGGAATATTGTTCTGCATGGCATAGATGGAAAGAGAGCCATCGTCGACAGCATTTTTGGACTGCAATACCACATTTATGTTTTCTTTCTTCAGGAGGTTAAATACAGGAAGCTCTGTTACCAACATCATGTCATCCGCGTCCATCTCGAAGTTGATATAAACGGAATCAGCTGTGGCCTCCAGCTCGTATCCGGGAAGGTAACTGCTGATGCCGAAGCCGCCGTCACCGTTATTGTGCAGGGTAAAGATATAGCCCATTTTTTTTGGATTGTAAGTATTCAGGATGGCCTTTCCTGCTTTTTCCAGCTCCAGGATCACATTGTCGTCCCAGATGCCATATTTCTCCAATCCGGCTTTGATCCCCTTTTTTGTGTAGATACTGTTGGGGTCGGTTTGGTAGATCTCATCCTCATAGGTGAATTTGAAATTTCTTACGCCACCATACTGGCAGTCGAGAATGGTTCCTCCATTGTCGCTGATATACCTGAATGCCGCTTTTACGCCGGTATCTTCATCGTCATGAATAGCCAGGAAGTGAATATTCCGGTCGCTGTATTTATAATTAACAAGATTGATATCGAGGTCGCCCAAAACAACGTAAGAACTATCAGCGGTCATTCCCTCAAATACAGGGGGATGCTGCGCTTTCAGGTTCAATGCAAAACAGCATAAAAATAAAAGGGTTAAAGATTTAGCTACCATAACACTAAAAGGATTTTTTTTTAGTATACAAAAAAGGAACCACAATGTGGTGGCTGCATAACATATTTGACCGAACTGTTGTACAAGAGCCACCAATGGGTTCCTTTTTGCAATAAAATTAAATCAGCTTAGTGCTGATGATCTAAATCGTATTCTTTAACTTCTTTATGATTATAAGGCTGTACCATCAATTCATCTATCGTAATGCCCTTTTTGTTAAATCCAAAGCGATCCAGCATACGGTCGAAGATCTGGTACATCACCGGAACCACAATTAAGGTAAGGAACAGAGAACTGAGCAAGCCACCAATAATTACCCAGGCCAGACCGTTTTTCCATTCTGCACCGGCACCGCTGGCAAGGGCAATAGGCGTCATTCCAATGACCATGGCGATGGTAGTCATCAGAATGGGGCGCAAACGCGCGTGGTTGGCCAGTATCAGGGCCTCATGGGTAGATTTTCCCTCAGCTTTCATCTGGTTGGTAAAATCGACCAGGATGATCGCATTTTTTGCTACCAGCCCGATCAGCATGATCAGCCCCAGGATGGTAAAGATGTTCAGCGCATTATTGGTCAGTGCCAGTGCAAGCAAGGCCCCGATCACCGAAAGCGGGATAGAGAACATGACAACGAAAGGATAAACAAAACTATCGTACAGCGCAACCATGATCAGGTACACCAGTACAATCGAAGCCATCAATGCAATGCCCAGGGTACCAAATCCGTCCCCCTGGTTTTCTGCATCACCTGCCCATACGTAACTCACGCCTACGGGTTTTCTGAGTTTGCCAGATTTCTCCAGGTCAAGCAATTGCTGCTGGAATTCGGCAACGATCGTACCTGTAGGCCTTCCGATGGATTGTGCCCTTACGGAGACTGAAGTACTTTTATCTCTTCTTTCCAGCTGACTTGGGCCGGAGCCTTCCTTAATCTCAGCAAATTGCGAAAGTTTAACCTGCTTGCCTTCGCTGTTCACGAAGATCAGGTTTCTGACATCATCAATGTTCTGACGGTTGAAATCCTGGTAGCGGATATTGATATCATATTCGTATTCCCCTTTCCGGAATTTACCGTCAGTATTGCCGCTATAGGCAGTTTGCATCGTGGCACCCACGGTTTGCAGGGTTAGGCCGAGGGAGGCCATTTTATCGCGGTCTACCTGTACGTTAATTTCGGGACTTCCGCCTTCTACGGAGAGTTTCAGCTCGGCAGATCCCCTGATCTTTGCGAGTACGGCTTTTGCACCTTCAGCATATTTCATGGCACTGTCCAGGTCGGAACCCATTACTACCAGTTCTATGGGCGCATTTTCAGCGATTCCGAGGATACTGATCGGAACGGTCTTTACTTTGGCGCCTACCAGGTATTTGGCAAGTTCACGACTCACCTTGGTAGCGTAGATACTGGAGTTGTCTGCACGCTGATTGCGTTCCACCAGTTTTACGTTGATCTCAGATTTATAAGCCGTTGCCTGGGTTCCTCCAAAGTCACCGCTGGACTGGCCTACAGTAGTGATCAGCTGGATGATCTCTGGTTTCTTTGTTAAAAAGGCTTCAGCCTTTTGTGTGATCAGGTTCGTTTGTTCTATAGAGGCATCTTTAGGCAGCTCAACCTGCACCAGGAATTCTCCTTTATCACTCTTAGGGAAAAACTCAGTACCGATATAACCTGCCGGAATCAATCCGCAGGATCCTAAAAACAGGACAACTACCAGCAGGATGGTTTTTCCTTTATTGGCGAGCGACCAGGTAAGGATGCCGGTGATCCAGATCGTAAACCTGCGCAGCTGGCTTTCAAACCAGAGAATGAATTTTCCGAATATGTTTTTGCCCTCTATTTTTTCCAGTTTACCAAAACGGGATGACAACAGGGGGACGATTGTAAAGGACGAGAGCAGGGAAAGCAGGGTAGCAATGATCACCACTACGCAGAACTGGCGCAGGATGTTGGAAACCAGTCCGGTACTGATCGCGATAGGGAAGAACACCACCACAATTACCAGGGTAATGGACACTACGGTAAAACCGATCTCGCTGGTGGCATCATAAGCCGCACGGACCTTATTTTTGCCCATCTCCATATGCCGGTAGATATTTTCCAGTACCACGATCGCATCATCCACCAGGATACCCACCACCAGTGACAGCCCCAGCAGTGACAGCAGGTTCAGGGTATACCCCAGCAGGCTCATGCCAATGAAAGTAGCGATCAGGGATGCTGGAATGGAGACCATTACGATCAGTGCATTCCGGATACTGTGCAGGAAGAAAAGCATCACAAAGGCAACCAGGATGATTGCCAGCACAAGATCATGGATTACGGCATCGGCAGATTCAAGCGTAAAGATAGAGCTGTCATTTGCAATGATGATCTTCAGGTTATTGGACCGGTAATCCTGCATCAGTTTATCAATCGCTTTGTGCACGCCTTTACTGACCTCTACGGCATTGGCGTCCGACTGTTTAATGACCTGTATGGCGATTGCCCCTTTACGGTCGATACGCGCCAGTTTGTCTACCTCTTTTTGTGCATCCCTTACATCAGCAATGTCTCCCAGACGGATCTGGGCACCCTCTTTTCCGTTGCTGACCACCAGGTTACGGAGTTCATCAATGTTTTTGTATTTACCGGACAGACGGATCAGGATATCCTGATCCTGTGTTTTTACGCTACCGGTAGGGAAGTCGAGGTTGGAAGTAAGGATGGATTGCTGCACCTGCGGAACGGATAATCCGTAACCCTGCAGTTTATTGGCATCCAGCGAAACTTCAATTTCCCTTTCCTGCCCACCTACAAGGTTCACCTTTGCAACGCCCGTTACCCTGGAAATGATCGGCGCGATGCGCTTATCGATCAGGTCATAAAAGGCGGCGTCATCCATCTTTGCCGAGGCAGACATGGTGATCACCGGAAGGTCATCCAGTGAGAATTTATTCAGGGAAGGTGTTTTTACATCGACAGGCAGATCTGCCAGGATAGAGTTTACCTTACGCTGTGCCTCATTCAGAGAGAGGTCTACGTTCGCCTTATTGTTCAGCGTGATGGTTACCACGGACAGGCTTTCGTATGATACGGCGTTCAGCTTTTTGATATTCTCCATGGAGGATACCGCATCCTCGATTTTCTTGGTTACGGTATTCTCCACCTCATTGGGCGAAGCACCGGGATAAATGGTGGAGATAGAGACCACGTTATTGGAGAATTTGGGCAACAGCTCATAACTGAGAGAGAAGTAGCTCAATAATCCCATCAATGTAAGCACGGTAAAAACCACGATGACAAGTGAGGGTCTTTTGATGGATATTTCTGTTAATTTCATCTAGATCTTTTTTATGTTTTCGGCTGGCCTTTAGGCTGCATTATTTAATTGTTGCAACAGGACTTCCGTCCACCAGGTTGATTTGTCCGCTGATGATGGCGGTTTCGCCTTCTTTCAGTCCTTCAATAATTTCCACCTGGTCATTGATCGTTCTTCCGGCAATCACCTTGCGGATTTTCGCTGTATTTCCATTTTCAAGCACAAAGATCTGGTTGCTGCTCACGCTGCCTACAAAGGCACCGCGCGGAATAGTGATCGTTGCTGCCCGGGCAGGGAATTTGAAGATCGCGGTGCCATACATACCTGCTTTAATGGTATTCTTATGGTTGTTCTCTACCTCGATCTCGATAGGGAAGTTTAACGTCCCATCTGCTTTTGGGGCAATGAAGTTGATCTTTCCGGAGAAATTATCTGCAGGAAAAACATTCGATTTGATCTGGACCCTGTCGCCAACGTTCAGGTTTGCCACCTGGCTTTCATTGACATTCACTTTCAGCTTCAGTTTGGAAACATCTACCAGTTCAAACATCTGCGTACCCTGGGTATTCACGAAAGCACCTACCTCTATATATCTTTTATTTACTATACCATCAATCGGCGATTTGACATTCGCGTCACTGACCCTTCTTGCAGCGCTCTGCAGCCTCATCCTTGCGTTCTTTGTGTTCAATTTTGCCTGATCCAGCTGTTGCTGTGTCACACCGCCGGTACTAAAAGAACTGTTATATCTTGCTTCATCCTTGATGGCATTGGCTAAGGTGGCCTGTGCAGTTTCCCTATCCGTATTAATGATCTCTGCATCAATACGGGCGAGTATCTGTCCTTTTTTAACATGATCGCCTTCGTCCACATAGATCGCATTCACGCGGCCTGCGTTTTCTGATAAGAAATTCAATTCCTGCTTAGCGGCGAAATTGCCATTCGCAGTAAAGTCTAAATCCACGGCTTCTTTTTTCACTGTTGCTATGCGGACGCTGACTGCGCCGCCTCCCTGAGAAACCAATGCTGTCTGTGCGTCATTTTTCTTTTTGTTGCTGTTCAGTACCCAGGCGATAGCCCCAATAACAACGATAATTAGAACGACTGTTATAATTCCTCTTTTCATTTTAATAGTGATTTTATATTTCCGTTAGATTTGATTAATTGTATTTCGGCAATCTTGTAGTTTAATAATGCCTGGGTATAACTGTTCTGTGCTTCTGTAAGCGCATTTTCGGTATCCAGCAGATCTGTTAATGCGGCTAGTCCGTTGTTGTAATTGTTTTGGGTACTGTTGTATATTTCCTGTGCCAGGGTTACATTCTGGCGTTGCGATCTGATCGTATTGATATTGTTCCTCAGCTGTATCTTTGCATTTTCATAGGCCAGGTTGAGGGAGTTTGCCCTTTCCCTGATATCCTCGTCGGATTTCTTAATATCTACTTCCGACTGGCGGATCCTGGAGCGGGTGGCGAAACCATTGAATATCGGGACCCTCAGCGTCAGTCCGATGGCCGAAGCGTTATAATAAAATGCCGATCCGTTTTTGTTGAACAGGTCGAACTTATCGCTCTGCCCGGTAACGGAAAGGTTTCCGGTAAGGGAAAGGGTAGGGTAGTATTCTGCTATATAGGCTTTACGCTGCAGGCCATACAGTTCCCGCTGGATGTTTAACAGCCGCATCTCGGTTCTTCCGGCAATGTTGATCGTGTCGGACATCTCAGGGAGATTCTCGACCCTTTTAAGTTCATTTGGCGGGAGAACGATAGGGGTAGTCACTGGCATTCCCATCGAGAACTTCAGCTGGTTCTCCAGTTGTACAACGGCATTGATCGTTTGTTCGCGCTGCGTCTGCAGGTTCGTGAGGTTGACTTTAATACGGTCTACGTCGATCTTTTTGGCCAGTCCGTTTGAGTACTGGTTGGCAATGATCTTTTCAACCACTTTCACATTTTTGATATTGGTATCAATCACATTGAGCTGCTGCCTGCTCACCAGTACCTGGTAATAATTATTGGCTACCTGTTCAATGACCTGCTCCTCGGTCAGGTTTGCGGAGAGGCTGTAAAAACTCTCACTTGTTTTTGCTGCTTTCAGTCCGGTAAAGACGGTTTGGTTAAACAACTGCTGACTCACCTGCAGACCGGCATTGTCGTTCCATTTTCTTCCCAGCTGGAATGCCTGATCGCCAAAAACCAGCTGCCCGATAATGGCATTGTAGGTCATGGAAGCATTTCCTGTAAGCTGTGGCAGGGCCTCTGAGCGTACCTCCTGGGTTTTGAATTTGCCACCGTCGATATCCAGCCTCGACTTTCTTGCAGCGGCGTTATTTTCGATTGCAAAATTTAGCGCATCTTTTAGCGTAAGCGGCTGTTGGGCATGTACGATGGTGGACACCAACAGGCATAGCCATAAGATGGGAATTGATTTTACTGGTTTAATCATAATCTGGGTTTTCTGGTAATAGGGAGCTGTTTTAATTTTTAAGTCCTTTGATAAATATTTTTGACAGACTGATCTGTTTATCTTTCATAATTTTTAGCTCTTTTTTACCAGGGAAGAGTTCTTTATTGCCATGCATAATGCATAAAGAGGTGAGTCCTGACTGACAGGACAAGTATAACTCCGCTATTTTTGGGATATCTTCCTGCGGGGCAAGCTCTTTATTTGCTACGGCAAGTTCAAACACACTCTCGTGGAACTTCAGGTTTTTTGCAACCATTGTTTCCAGGTATGCTTTTAGTTCTGCTGAACTCAGCGAAGAATCCGGATTTCCGTAAGAAAGGTGGAGCATGTAATAGCGAAGAAAGAACTTGTGTTTGATCTCAATGATATTCAGGAGCGTGACCTCTATTGGGGTACCCAGCTTCTGGTCTCTGTATAATACGTCAAAATAATCATTAAAGATTTTTTCTACCACCCCCAGAACAAGGCTGGACTTATCGGGAAAATAGTAATACAATGATGGTTTGGATACAGAAAGGTCTTCTGCAATCTCATTCATTGTTGTTTTGTGAATACCGAAATGTATAAAACGCTTGATCGCACCCTCTATAATTAAGTCTCTTTTTCTGTCAGTTTCTAACATTCTACCTTTTTACCTTTTGACTTTATTGATTCTATAGTCAAAA
The DNA here is from genome assembly GCF_900107535.1 of Pedobacter hartonius. Classification (GTDB taxonomy): domain Bacteria; phylum Bacteroidota; class Bacteroidia; order Sphingobacteriales; family Sphingobacteriaceae; genus Pedobacter; species Pedobacter hartonius. The sequence goes on from NZ_FNRA01000006.1 coordinate 175,905, forward strand.
ATATACCAAGCATTCTGCATAAAAAAACTTTATCCCCGGAATTGGGGATATGAATTTTTAAATGACAATTTTGTGACTTATTTAACTGTCTTTAAACCAGCTAAAAAGATTTCGGCAAAGCGCTTTTCTTTTAGGAAAATTAATCTGAATTCCTCTTTTCCGGGGAAGAGATGTTTGGCTCTTTTGAGGATATTGAAGTGAATTCCGGAGATGGCTTCAACAAATATTTCTGTGGTAAAGGCGATGTCTTCCACGGCCAGTTCTCCGGTTGAATTGCCTTTACTCAGGAGTTCGGTAATGATCTTCAGCTCAAAGGCCCTTGCGCGTGTGAATTTTTCATAGAGTGCTTCCGGCAGTTCGGGGCCAATCATCTGGGTGTATTCGATCAGTTTATAGTACTTCTGTAAAAAAGTCTGTCTTTTCTGCAGCAGCATCAGGATCCCCTCTGTTGCGGTAGAGGTTTTGTCTACGGATTTGATCAGGTCCCTGCTCAGGGTATGCATCATGTTTTCAATGACGCTTACATAGAGGCTCAGTTTGTCCGGAAAGTAATAATAAAGTAAGGCCTTTGAAAAAGAGATGTCTTTTGCGATCTCCGTCATGGTGGTTTTCGCCAGGCCATAGTGTGCGAACCTTTTTAGAGCTGCATCTATGATTAAAAGTCTTTTTTTATCTTGATTTTCCATGTGAATCAGCTTGCTTTTTTTGCAATTGGGGTATCGGCTTAAATGCGCTTATAATCGGACGTAAAATATGGAAAATAATTAAATAATTTACTTAAGATGTTTATTACCGGATAGCGGCGAATATCTATACATTTGCCGTAAATAATCCTATTACCTCTATATGTATTCACTACAGGAAAATTTATCCCTTAAGCCATATAACACTTTTGGTATCGATGTAAAAACACTTTTTTTTGCGGAGATATTTACTGAAGAAGACCTGAGGGAGCTCAGCCTTCAGCCTGTTTTTAAAGAGAACAGCTTGCTGGTGTTAGGTGGCGGAAGCAATATGCTTTTTACCAGGGATTATGAAGGGCTGGTGCTGAAGATCAGCATACCAGGAATTACGGCTGTACGCTCTGCTGAAAATGAAGATCAGGTACTGGTTACTGCAGGTGCCGGCATTGTCTGGAATGACCTTGTCAATTACTGTGTGGAACAGGACTTTGCAGGTCTGGAGAATTTAAGCCTCATCCCCGGAACAGTAGGAGCGTCGCCGATACAGAATATAGGTGCCTACGGGGTAGAATTAAAGGATGTGTTTGAATCCTGTACTGCATTTGAGATCGCTACCGGCGAAATCAGGGGGTTTGACTTTGCTGACTGCCAGTTTGCATACAGGGACAGCATCTTTAAGAATGAGCTCAGGGGGCAGTATATCATTACGGAGGTAACGTTCAGGTTGAACACCCAGGCCAGGATCAATTCGCAATATGGAGCGATACAGGCTGTACTGGCCGAACGAAATATCAGGCGTCCTACCATTGCAGATATCTCTGAGATCGTTGCTAAGATCAGGGTAAGCAAATTGCCGGATCCTTCAACTATAGGTAATGCGGGAAGCTTTTTTAAGAATCCTATTGTTAAAAAATCTGAATATGAGCGGATTGCTAAAGCCTTTCCGGAGCTGATCAGTTATCCTGCGGGAAAAGATAAAGTTAAGCTGGCTGCCGGGTGGCTGATAGAATCCTGTGGTTTCAAGGGGGTGGTTGAAGGGCATACCGGTACCTGGAAAAACCAGGCCCTGGTACTCGTAAACCATGGTGGTGCTACCGGTTTGGAAGTGTATAGTTTTTCAGATAAGATAATAGACACTGTGCAGGCCAAATTTGGGGTCAACCTGGAACGGGAAGTAAATATTTTGTGACAAATGATCGATATATAATGTTAAACTAATAATTTTTTTCTTAATCTGCCGAATCGGTTTTTTGGTACATATGTTGTATAAAGCTTAATATACAGGATTGAATAAACAGGGAACGCCACTCTTATCCACCTGTTTATTTGCTCTTTAACCTTAAAACTTTAAACACTATGACAAAAAATGAATTTAACCTCCAGCTCCACAACCACTCGGTTTCTTTGCAGTCATTCGCTTTAAATTTTACTAAAGATATTGAAGATGCTAACGATCTTGTTCAGGATACAATGTTAAAGGCCGTAACTTATTATAGCAAATTTAAAGAAGGTACCAATCTTAAAGGATGGTTGTTTACTATCATGAAAAATACCTTCATTAACAACTACAGGCGTTTGGTTAAAACAAATGCACTGATCACAAAATCTGAAGATATATCATCTGCCAATCTTCACTACAGTGCTACAAAAAATACAATCGACAGTAAGTTTGTTATCGGAGACATCAATAAGGCTTTAGCTACCCTGCAGCCTGAGTATTATATTCCTTTTGTGAAATACTTTGAGGGATATAAATACCATGAAATTGCAGATATGCTGGATATTCCTATCGGAACGGTAAAGACAAGGATCCATGTGGCGCGTCAGATACTGAAAAAATATCTGAAGACGTATTCAAAAGAAATTTTAGGAACAGAGGTCGTTTAATACGTCTCCATCCTTAAAAAAGCGTTTGATCCAAAAGATCAGGCGCTTTTTTTATTTAAGCCGCCGGCCTGAATACTAAGATCAAAAGTTTATTTTTGGCGATCAGCATACGATCATCAATGAACTACACCTATCTGTTTGTAGACCTGGGGCTGTTATTAATCCCGGTTCTATTATTCTCTAATAAGCGATTGAACTTTGCAAACCAGAGTAAATTCATCATTCTGGCCGTTCTGATAAACGTTTTTGCTTTTTCGGTTCCAACGGAATTTTTAACACAGCTGAAAGTCATCGTTTATAACCCTCCATACCTCAGCGGAGTGACCTTATGGGAATTACCTGTTGAGGAGCTGCTGCTATCCATGGTCTTATCCCTGTGCGGTTTAGCAATTTACCTGTTCCTGAACATCCGCTTCCCCGGTAACGGGCCGGAAAAATACAGCCTTGCCCTGAGTAACCTGTTACTGGGCATTTGTATTGCCATGTTATATTTCGGCCATCAGAAGCTGTATACTGTTTTTACCTTCTCCATTTTAATAGTTTTCCTGGTATATATTGAATATGTAAACAAGATCAGGTTCATGTACCGGTTCTACAGGGCATACATGGTTTCCCTGATTCCGTTTTATATTGCTTATGGTGTGCTGACAACGGCTCCGGCCATCCAGTATACCGAAGAGGAAACCCTTAATTTTAACCTGGTACATATTCCTTTCGAAAGCCATTTTTATTTTATGGCAATGCTGCTGCTGAGCATTTATCTTTTTGAACTCTTCAAAAGCCGGGCACGCAGCTAATGGATTTACCTGAATATACCAAACAGCAGCTGGCCTTGCGTAACGGGCAGGACAAACCACAGATCTGGGTAGCCTATCGGGGTTTGATCTATGACGTTAGTGAGAGCAGGTTATGGAGAAACGGAAAACACTATGAGCACTGGGCGGGGCAGGACCTGACGGAGGAGCTGGCTGATGCGCCCCATACCGAAGCGGTATTTGAGAAATTTAAGCCTGTTGGTAAATTATTAAAGCCATAATCCGCGGCAACATAAAATGCCGGTCTTCAAAAAGACCGGCATTTTATATTTAAGTTATCCCGCGTTTTGGGATTCATCACCGATGATGATTAAGCTTCGATAGTGAAGGTACTAAGGTTCACGAATTGCTGAACCCGCGCAGCCACTTCCTGTTCTGTTAAGTTAATGATCTTTTCTGTACCGAATTTCTCCACACAGAATGAAGCCAGCGCTGAGCCAAAGATAATTGCGTTTTTCATGTTATTGAAATTCACTGTGCCTACTTTTGCCAGGTAACCGATAAATCCACCGGCAAACGTATCTCCTGCGCCCGTTGGGTCAAATACCTCCGCCAGTGGCAATGCCGGGGCAGAAAAGACTTTGTCTTCATGGAACAGTAAGGCGCCATGTTCGCCTTTTTTTATGATCAGGTATTTAGGGCCCATTGCAAGGATCTTCCTGGAGGCCTTAACCAGTGAATATTCGCCTGACAGTTGTCTGGCTTCCTCATCATTGATTGTTAGTACATCTACTAATTTAAGCGTTTCCAGTAAATCATCCATCGCTACGTCCATCCAGAAGTTCATGGTGTCCAGAACAATCAGTTTAGGCCTGTTTTTAAGACGTTTGATCACTGTTTGCTGTACCTGAGGAGTCAGATTGCCCAACATCAGGAATTCGCAGTCCTGATAGCTCTCAGGGATAATAGGATCGAAGTCGGCCAGTACATTTAATTCCGTGATCAGCGTATCCCTGCTGTTCATGTCGTTATGGTATTTACCGGACCAGAAAAATGATTTTTCACCCTTTTTTATTTGCAGGCCTTCTGTGTTGATACCGTGTTTTGTAAAAGTATCAATGTCATCCTGATGGAAATCGTCACCAACTACACCTACTATTTTTACCTTTTTATAGAAGTAAGATGCAGCTAAACTTGCATAGGTGGCAGCGCCACCAACGATTTTATCAGTCTTTCCGAAGGGAGTTTCAATAGCGTCGAATGCTACAGTCCCTATGATTATCAGGCTCATACGTTTTATTTTAATTTTTTTTTGATATTTTTCTCTACAAATATTGCATAAATAATTTAAAAGCCCTAATATTGCATTCCCAAAACGAACAAGACTTTATATTATTTATTAAAGCAGAAAGCCGTTTTTAGGATAACCAGAGTACTCCTTCTTAGCTCAGCTGGTTAGAGCATCTGACTGTTAATCAGAGGGTCGCTGGTTCGAGCCCAGCAGAGGGAGCAGATTGAAAGCCTTTCAGCATAACGCTGAGAGGCTTTTTCAATTTGAACTACCACATAGTTGCCGGAACTTTTTCTATAATGAATTGTCTGCCTTAACCAAATAGCTGCAGTATTTCCATAATGGCTTTCTGATTAGTGTTCAAAAAGTTAGCTGCGGGTTTGTGTCCGGGAACTCCTATTATGCCGGATTTTATCTTTATTTTTGTGATATAATTTGATGGTTAAGCTCAAAAGTCGTAACATTGCACCACTAAATAAATACGGGTTTAAAAACCTGGGTTTATTGGTAATGACCAGTACTCCTTCTTAGCTCAGCTGGTTAGAGCATCTGACTGTTAATCAGAGGGTCGCTGGTTCGAGCCCAGCAGAGGGAGCAAAGATTTTTAAGTCTGAAAATCGCATAAAAACCCCATTTCTAGCTAATAGGATGGGGTTTTTATTTCTATAATAGAAAGTTTCCTACTCTATTTTGTCTTTTCAATAGCCAAGTAAAGAGCGCATTGGATTATTCGATGTCACGGTTTGAGATGCATATTGACACTGATTTTGCTGATGGCGTCTGTTAAAGCAGAGGCTCCTCTTACCTTAGCAGGCCAGTTATTGCAATTCCAGTTCTGCATAGTAGTGTAATATCCGTGTGGCTATAAGGACTGATTGCAGCACTACAACAAAGACTAATTTTAGCACATCAATAAAAACTAGTTTTATCCCGCATATATTAGAATTAACTAATGGTGAGATGTTATAAATACGTCAGTTTGGATAAGGAGAAATCGCAACTGCGTTATGATCTCTCTTAATACTTTGGAGTTTCAATTGTATTCGAAAGAACATAGAATAGCTTCTATCTTTTAATTCAATGCTCCTGTTGAAATAACATAAGATAAACGAGTATTATCCGTTTATCTTGTTGAAATTTTGCATATTTAAATGATTTATGTATTTTTGATATAAGATAAACGAAATTAAACCGTTTATCTTATTGATATTTTACAATGATTTACAATGGATATTCGAACAGCACTAAGAGAACTATCTAACCAACCGCTGACCCACCAGCTTCTGGCCGGCCTTTTGAAAGAATATAAACGGCCAAACGATAAAATATTATCTTTAAAAGCGGATGGCCTGATCGAACCGATCAAAAAAGGACTTTATATAGCGGGTAGGTCTCTTGGCGCTGAACGACCTGAAAGTGCACTGCTTGCCAACCATATACTCGGACCAAGCTATCTTTCAATGGAGAGTGCACTCGCCCATTACGGGCTAATTCCAGAGAAGGTTTTTGCGGTCACTTCAATGACTACAAAAGCCTCTAGGAAATTTCAGACCAACATTGGTCTATATACCTATACCAACCTGCCATTGCCTTATTACGCATTCGGTCTTGCTACCGTGAGCCTGTCTAAAGACCAGCAAGCCATAATGGCAATCCCTGAAAAGGCACTATGCGATAAAATAGCTACAACAGCGGGCATAACCTTAAGAAGCCAATCTTCTGCAAGGGACTATGTTTTTGGAAACCTGAGAATGGAGGAAGAAGATCTAGCTGAGTTTGATCTAAATGCTATGTTAAGCTGGCTGGAAAATGCACCTAAAAGGGAAAGCCTGGAAATGTTAATCAAAATGATCGAAAAAATATGATAAAGGAGTGGCTCGAAGATTATCATCCCGCAAACAGGGAGGAAGCTAAAGATGCATTGAGGGAAATCATGCAGGAGATTACCCTGGCTGGACTTAACCGTGCCGGTTTTTTTGAAAAGGCGGCATTCTATGGGGGAACTGCGCTCAGGATATTCTACGGGCTAGACCGATTTTCAGAGGATCTGGATTTTTCGCTGCTTGCCGTTGACCCGGATTTTTCACTTGAGAAATACCAGGAGGCCATCATAAACGAATTCGCCGCCCTAGGGATGCAGGTATCGATTTCGGAAAAACAGAAGGCAGTGAAGAGCAACATCAACTCAGCCTTTCTAAAATCGGAAACTATTTGGAAGGAACTTGTGTTGGAAGGTGTCATCCCACAGAACGGACTTAAGGAAGTAGCTAGTATCAAGATCAAGATAGAAGTGGATAAAGAGCCGCCATTGGGGTTTTCTACTGAGGAAAAGTTATTGCTCAAGCCTTTTTCGTTTTACGTGAAGTGCCTGTCGCTTCCCGACCTTTTTGCCGGAAAGATGCATGCATTGCTTTTTCGCAAGTGGGGCACGAATGTAAAGGGGCGGGACTGGTATGATATGGAATGGTACATCAAAAAAGGATATCCTCTCAATCTCGATCATTTCTTGCTAAGGGCGATAGATAGCGGTGACTGGAAAGAAGAGACCATCAACGAAGAAGAGTTCAGGAAATTATTGAGCGAAAAGATCGAAAATGTTAAAATGGATTTTGTTAAAGCTGACATTTCCAGATTTATAAAGAATCCAAAGGTACTTGAAATATGGTCTCCAAGTTATTTCCACGACCTGAGTGCAAAACTAAAAATCAATACATCAAATTAAGTTTTAGACCTTGGCTTTGGAAAAATTAAAACCAGAAGCTATGTATTCAAAAGAATGTCCTAAATTCGTTAATAATTAAAAGCCGTTACAAATATTTAACGGGATTTCTTTGATAGCTTGTAATCGATTGATTAAGAAATAATTATAAATGGGCAACCTCTGTCTGTTAATCAGAGGGTCGCTGGTTCGAGCCCAGCAGAGGGAGCAGATTGAACCCCCATTTTCTATTCGGAAATGGGGGGTTTATATGTATGTCCATTTCCACTCACTCATCATATAAGATTAACTTTCTGCTCTGCTGCTTCCGGAATTGAATAGGCCGGTCGAATATCAGTCCATTCCGACAGCATCTCAAATCATATTCAATTCTATCGTCAATATTTAATAAGCCACTATATATTGGAAGTTGATTACAAAAAGATGAGAATTGCGTCAAATCTTTTTGTAGATTGGGCTTGAATACTACATGTCGGCCTTTCATCAATATACGGATCGGGAATTGGTTTCCCTTATTAAGCAAGATAATCGGGGTGCTTTTGAAGAAATTTATGAGCGTTATAAATTTCTGTTGCTCAGTCATGCGCTAAATAAATTACGCAACCGTGAAGAGGCCCGTGATATACTGCAGGAAGCCTTTGTTTACCTCTGGAACAAGCGCTTGACGCTATCTGACGAAAACCTTGGCGGTTATCTGTATACGGTAGTCCGCCATATGATCTTAAACCGTCTAACAAAAGAGAGATACCGTAAGCAGTATTTCGACGCACTGTATCAGTTCGCAGATCATGGTTCCGTTGAGTCTGATTATAGAATCAGGGAACAACAACTTCAATCACATATAGAAGCAGAGATTGCCGCATTGCCAACTAAAATGAGGGAAGTATTTGAATTAAGCCGGAAAAAGCATCTCAGTCACCGGGAAATTGCCGGCAAACTGGGCATTAGCGAGCAAACTGTAAGTAAACAGGTTACAAATGCATTGAAAATTTTAAGAACGAGGCTAGGCTTCTTCGCTTATCTGTATTTGTTGTTGTATCTTAAATAGCTTTTAAGAAAAAAGATTCATTCCATCTACCTGTACCACTCATTTTGATTGCTTTACATGTAATTAAGGTTTAAATTACCTGAACTTAACATGGATCAGAAAGATATAGCGGAAAAACACAAAAGATTTATCAGCGGGGAAGGCACAACGGAGGATATCGCCTTTTTCGAAAGCTTTTACATACAGTACAATCAGAAGCACTTCCAAACGACTGAAGCTGAACAATCAGAGGATATTGAGGAAGCCTGGAAGCAGATCAATGCTGTCATCCGGACACCCAAACGAAAGCTTTCGCTGTCCTGGTTGGCTGCGGCAGCAGTCTTGCTGATCGTTTCGACCATATTTATATATGTAGCCCGCCATCATTCAGATCCGGCAACAACTTCCGTTTATGCCAATGATATTCCCCCGGGTTCACACAAAGCAATACTGACCCTTTCTGACGGACGGAAAATAAATCTCGATGACCGGAACAAGGGTTTGGTAACCAGTGACGCCAATGCCACTATCCGCAAAACCAATACCGGTGAGATCATATACGAGTCATCCCGGCCAACTGCTCAAATTGCTTATAACAGGATGAGCACACCGGTTGGGGGAAAATATGAGCTCAGATTGTCTGATGGAACGTTAGCTGTCCTTGATGCAGGTTCGTCCATTGAATATCCGGTATCCTTTATCGGGGAACAGCGGCAGGTTGAGGTGAGCGGGCAGGTTTATTTTGAAGTATCCCACGATCCCAAAAGGCCCTTTCTTGTAAAATTCAATGATCAGGTGGTGAAGGTCTTAGGCACACGCTTTAATATCAATGCACATGCCGATGAACCTGATAGCAGGACGACGCTTCTTCAGGGGTGTATCGCCTTGCAGAGCGGAGGAACGGAAACGCTGCTTAAGCCGGGCCAACAGGGCATTCTGCAAAAGGGTCAGGACCAGGTGAGCGTTGTCAATGTCAACGCGGACAAAGTGGTATCATGGAAAGATAACTATTTTCATTTTGAAAAAGAAAACATCCGGGAAATCATGCGCCAGCTTTCCCGCTGGTATAATATCGAGGTAGTTTTCGAAGGAGCGTTTAAAGAAGAAGAATTCAGCGGGGATATTTCCCGCAATAAAAATATAAGCCAGGTACTCCGTATGCTGGAATATTCCCAGGCTGTTCATTTCAAAATATCGGGAAGGAGGGTGATCGTTATGCCGTAGCGTTACTGCAACCGGCCACTTTCAAAAAAACCAGGGACTGATGGCCATCAGTCCGCTGGCGTTGAAAGGGCATCTTATCATATTAATGCGATTATAAAACCGCGATGTGCCTGCCACTTGCAATGATCAGGGCACACCGATTAATCCCTAATTACAAATGTACAAACTTTACCCAAAAATGTTTGTGCGGCGTTACTGCCGCGCCCAAAAATTACTATTGATGATGAAACTCACTGTGCTGATCATATTGGTGGCTATGCTCCATGTCAGCGCTAAAACCTTTGGACAGAAGATCACATTGTCCGAAAAAAATGCGTCGCTGACCGAGCTGTTTGATGCCATCAGGCAACAGAGCGGTTATGATTTTATGGTCACAAAAAGCATTCTTGAAAAAGCACACCCGGTTACGATCAATGTGACCAATGCTGAGCTGAAAACTGTATTAGAACAGATTTTTGAAAACCAGCCACTGGAATACCAGCTCACCGATAAAGCCGTTTATATCAGGTTAAAAACACCGACGCTGCTGGACCGGTTAAAGAGGATCCTGACAGGTATTGATATTACCGGGCGCGTTCTCGACAGCCAGGGCATCCCCCTGGAGGGTGCTGTTGTCCGGTTACGCGACGGGAGGCACGCTACTACCACCGATGGGTATGGTATTTTCAGCCTAAAGGACGTTGACAGAACAGATGTGATCATCATCAGTATGATCGGATTTGATAAAAAAGAAGTTGCTGTTGCCCCGGTAATGGGCAACATCCGCCTTGCGCCTGCAACCTCCAAACTTGACGAGGTACAGGTCATCGCTTATGGTAAATCCACACAGCGTTTTGCGGTTGGAGCGGTAAACAAAGTTTCGGCCGAGGAAATTTCTTCGCAGCCGGTGGCGAACCCCCTGCAGGCACTTGAAGGCCGGGTGCCAGGCTTATTGGTCACATCAACAAATGGTTTGCCCGGCTCATCAGTAAAGATCCAGGTAAGAGGACAAAATACAATAGGCTCGACAGCTACCAGCAGGCTCCAGCTTGATAACCCTTTATTCATTATCGATGGGATTCCGTTTGCACCACAGAACGCGCTGATCAACAAGCAGCAAAATGCGAACAGTTCTATTTACGGCGATCCTAATGCCGGCATGAGCCCCTTCTCGCTGATTGACCCGGCCAGTATTGAAAGTATAGAGGTTCTGAAAGATGCAGATGCAACGTCGATCTACGGCGCAAGAGGCGCGAACGGTGTTATTTTGATCACGACCAAACAGGGCAAACCGGGAAAAACAACCCTGACGGGAAGGTATTATACTGCCTATAATACCTTGACCCGGACGCTGCCCTTATTAAATACAAGTGAATATCTCGCCATGCGCCGGGAAGCATTCAAGAACGATAATATCACCCCAAATACTATCCCGGGCAGCCCGGGTTTTGCACCTGATCTGTTGTTGTTTGATGGTAACCGCAATGAAGACTATTTAAAGACATTTTTTGGAGAACATGCACAATCGCAACGGTTCAACCTGATGCTGAGTGGGGGAGATGCGCTCAATACCTTCAGTCTGGGCATCAATTATGGTCGCCAGCGTTATCTAATGCCGGGCGACTTTGCGCAAAATACATTAAACGGGTCAGCAAGGCTCCATCATAACTCTGCCAATCGAAGGCTGAATATCGATTTTTCAACAGGTTATGCATTTGACCAGAACAACGTACCCGGATCTCCCAGTATTTTGAATGCATTTACGTTGCCGCCAAATTTCCCCGCGCTGCGAAATCCGGACGGATCACTCAGCTGGACCTACCAGGGGCTTAATTTTTCATCGCTTATCAATTCCGGGATCAACCCGTATGCGTATCTGAAACAAACGGACCGTGTTTCGTCAAAAAGCTTCCTTTCCAGTATGCTGATTAGTTACCGGCTGTTACCGGGACTCAAGTTCAATACCAATATCGGGTACAATACCCTGACCACTAATGAACTGAGCTTGTATCCTATCGTTGCCCAGAACCCGGCTGATGCCCCTAAAGGGATATCCAATAAAAGCTCGAATACATTTTACACCTGGAATATTGAACCGCAGTTGAATTATGATAAGCAGTTAGGCCGTCATCGTATCAACGTATTGGCAGGCGCGACGCTTCAAAAAACAAACAACAACTATGTAACGGTAACGGGTACCAATTACACGAACGACCTGCTGCTGGGAACTATCGCTGCTGCCGGCAATGTCAGTTCTTCGGATGGCGACGTCAACTATAAATACACTGCAGGTTTCGGCAGGATCAATTATATTTATGACGAGAAGTATCTTCTCAACGCTACCGGAAGAATAGACGGGTCCAGCCGCTTCTCGCCGGGCCGGCAGTTTGGCAAATTTGCTTCGCTCGGCGCCGGCTGGATCTTTACACAAGAAAATTTTATCAAGGATAGATTTCGGGCTTTAAGCTTTGGAAAACTGCGGGCCAGCTACGGCAGTACGGGTAACGATAACGTCGGAAATTACCTGTATACTTCCAATTGGTCTACACTGGGTTCCACCTACTCCTACAATGGCAGCGTCGGTTATCTGCCAAGAAACCTGGAAAACCCTGATTTCGGATGGAGCATTACAAAAAAGCTGGAGCTGGGCGTTGACCTGGGGCTTTTCAAAGACAGGATCCTGATCAATGCGGACTGGTTCAGGAACAGGAGCAGTAACCAGCTGGTGCAGTATCAGCTACCTGCACAAACGGGCTTTATGAACGTTACGGCGAACTTCCCGGCACTGGTCGAAAATACCGGTTTTGAATTCATGATCAATGCCACCGTGCTCAAATCAACCGGTGTAAAATGGCGCTCTACATTTAACCTGACCATACCGAAAAATAAACTGCTGGACTTTCCAAACCTGGCCAGTTCATCCTATGCCAATTATTTTGTGATCGGGCAGCCCTTATCTGTACTGCGTGGATATAAATACGCGGGCGTGAATCCGGAAACCGGCATCTACCAATTCCTCAGCATGGCCGGTACTACGACCTCCGCACCATCAGCTCTTAACAATGATAATAAATTTGTTATCGGCAATACCGACCCGAAGTTTTACGGAGGATGGCGAAATACCTTTTCTTACAAAGCTTTTTCGCTCGATGTTTTCTTTGAATACCGCAAGCAACGCGGAAATATATATATGTCTTCGATCAGCAATTCTCCGGGTTACCAGGCTAACCTGCCGGCAGATGTCATAGGGAATGTTTGGCAAAAACCAGGGGACAATGCCCAATACCAGCGATTGACCTCCCAGTCTTTTGGTTCTGCTGCTTCGTCAGCTTACGTTTATTACAGGAGTTCAGACGCTGTACTTGGCGACGCCTCTTATGTCAGGCTGAAAACAGCCACCTTATCTTACGCGCTGAAGCCGGAACTGATCAAAAAAATCGGCGCTTCATCCTGCAATGTTTATGTAAGCGGGCAAAACTTGTTGCTGATCACCAGGTATAAGGGCAATGATCCCGAAACGCAGAATTATTACGGCGTGCCACCGCTGAGAACCTTTGCTTTAGGTGCTGATTTTAATTTTTAAAACCATGAAGATAAATAAAACTACATATCGCTTTTTAGCCATGTTCCTGATCGTCGCCGGGTGGGCAGTTTCTTCCTGCCGTAAGTTCATTGAGATACCGCCACCGGCGAATTCTATCGTGACGAGCCAGGTTTTTGCCGACAGTGCCAATGCAACAGCAGCGATCACCGGCATCTATATCAATATGATGAACCGCGCCGGCTCTCTTAATATTGCCAATAGCCTGACGACCGTCTGCACAGCGCTCGCAGCAGACGAGCTGAACAATACCGATAATACCGTCGTGTTCAAAGATTTTCAGACGAACGTGATCACAATTACCAACAACTATAACCTGACCTGCTGGAGCACTGCTTATGCCTATATCTACCAGGCCAATGCCTGCATAGAAGGTGCAGCCAGGAGCAGCACTATCAGTACAACGCTGAAGAACAGGATCACCGGTGAGGCCATGTTCATTCGTGCCTATCTGCATTTTTACCTGGTCAATCTTTTCGGCCCGGTGCCCCTCGTTACCAGCGTTGATTACAAGGTAAACGGTTCCCTGCCGCGCGCTAGTGTTGACGAAGTCTATAAGCAAATCGATTCTGACCTGGCAGCTGCCACGCAGCTGCTGCAAAATGATCCGGTGCCCATCAATAAACTGCATGTCAATCGCTTTGCTGTTGCAGCTTTCAGTGCACGCGTGGCGCTTTATGAGAAGAAGTGGTCCCAGGCGGATGCGGCCGCGACTAGTGTGATCAATGCAGGTTATAGATTGGAGCCGGTGCTGAACAATGTTTTTCTGGCAGGTAACCAGGAGCAGATCTGGCAAATGTCGCCCCCCAACCCGGGTGACGAAACTTCGGAAGGGCAACTTATCCTACCAAAAAATCCTGCGCTCGTTCCGGCATTCACCGTGACCAACAATCTAAAGACCATTTTTGAAGTTGCTGACCAGCGCGCGCAGCAATGGCTTAAAACGGTAACGGTCGCGGGTAACAACTATACCCATCCATTCAAGTATAAGCTGTATATCGATGGTGCCGCAACGCCTAAAGAAGGTTATTCGATGCTGCGACTGGCTGAACAATTTCTGATCAGGGCAGAAGCACGGGCGCAACAAAATGACCTGATCGGTGCTCTTGCCGATCTCAACGTTATCCGCAGGCGCGCAGGATTGGCTGATGCATCAGCCGCCAACCAGGCGGATGCCTTGCGCCTGATCATGCACGAAAGGCAGGCGGAGTTTTTCTGTGAATGGGGGCACCGCTGGTTAGACCTCAAAAGAACCAATACGATCGATGGTGTGCTTGGTGCTGCAAAAACAGGTTGGAAACCGGCAGCAGCCTTGTTCCCGATACCTTACACGCAACTGCAAAACAATCCTTTTTTAGTACAAAACCCAGGATATTAATTTATTTTAATCACAAAGAACAATGAAAAAAATGATCATGCTTTGCCGGCTAGTTATCCTCTTTGCTGCACTCAGTCTTTGCAGTAAAAACAGCGGGGCACAAGATAAATTCAAGTACCAGCCCCAATATGTCACATATGGCGAAACGTTTCGCGTAACCTACCGGCCGGACGTACCGAAAGCACCCGTTACCGGGGTGGTCTATTTCTTCCGGAATTACCGATGGGAGGGACATGACCTCCCGCTTACCAAAACAGACAGCGGTTATGTAGGTAAATCCGTAGTACCCGCAGGTACGGCCCTGATGTGCTACCGTTTTTGGGTAGGCGATACTGTTGATGTTGGCGGCAGAATTCCTTATGCCATTATGGTGCATGCTACTGCTGCGCAGTTAGCTCCGGGTGCTTACACCGAGTGGGGCTTAATGCGCGTCAAAGACAGCCGCGGACAAATGATGCCCATCGTCTCTCCAAAAGCTGAAATTGAGCCCAAGGTGCTGGTTGGCCTGTGGACTGCCAAAGAGTTGGAAAACATGGATGTACAACGCCACTTGTTCTATGATGTGGCACGCAGCATCAAGATGCAATACCCGAACAGTTCCAAAGCTGATTCCATTCTGGTTAAGAAAGCTGAGGAAATACTGCATTTAAACGAGGTAACCGAAAAGGAGATGATCATGGTTGCCAATACCTATGACTATGTACTGCACCGCCGGTCATCGGCTGATTCCATCAAAAAGCTCATCGTCGCAAGATATCCCCAGGGTCTGGAACGACGCCTGCAGTACCTTGATACCCTGTTGAGGCACCCTGTAGACCAGCAAAACAGGTTGGCTTTGAACACCTTCTTTAGCCAATACCCCCTGGAGCAGTACCCGCTGACGGATTATCTGGACCAGTCCACAGGAGACCCCGGTCTTTTTTTTAGGGTCTATAGCAGCGCGATCAATAAGGGTTTTATGGGTAAGCAATATGATGCCATGAAAGCACTGATCCGTAATTGTCCCGATCAGCTGATGCAATGGGTCTACGATCATGTTGTTGATTATCCCTTCCATTCAACAACGCCGGCCATCACCAGGCAACAGCAATTGGATTTTTCAGATTTTATAGTGAAAGAAATATTTCGTCGTGAAACCCTTCAGGATGAAGGTTTAACCGGCCGCGCTTACTACGCTCCTTCAGAATGGCACCGCCTGTTTTTAGATAAAAACAAAAGGATGCTGGCTTTCCATGCGGGTTTACAATATGCAAACGAAGACTTTCCGGGCGCAATGAAAACGGCGGCAATGATCAAACCCTATATTCAGTATGAAAGCATCGATTTCAACAAGGTCTATGCAAAGCTGCTGGTGCATTTTCATAAAAATGCCGAGGCTAAACAATTCATCGTCAATGCGGTAAAGGCAGGTAAAGAAAGCCCCGAAATGGTTGTCATGCTGGAGGATTTTTATACCAGTGAACATCATGGGGATGCAGGATTCGCACCCTATTATACGGCGATGATACCGCAGAAAAAAACGGATGAAATGCATGCACGGGTAAAAAAGGAACTTATCCGTGTGCCGGCCCCGGATTTTGAGATACAAGATCTGAAGGGGCAGGCTGTCAAACTCAGTGCGCAGAAAGGAAAGGTGGTCGTGATCGACTTCTGGGCCAGCTGGTGTTACCCCTGCAAGCAGGCGATGCCCGGTATGCAATCGCTGGTCAGAAAATACAGGAGCAACAGCGCAGTGCAGTTCTATTTTATCTCTACGCTAGAAGAATCACCACTGTATAAAAAAAATGTGACCGACTTCATCATCAGGAAGAAATACGATTTTGAAGTGTTATATGATACTGAAAACAACGCAACCAGGCGGAAAGACACTGTATTTGATGCCTACGCTAAACTGCTCCATTTAAGCGGCATCCCGCAGAAAGTGATCATTGACCAGGATGGTTTTGTGCGCTGGGTTGCCGGCGGCTTTGACGGTGATACCGTAGGACTGACCCGGGAAGTAGATTATGCGATCTCACTGATCAGTCAGAAAAAATCCGAATAAAATTTATTTCCTTCCGGTTGCGAAATATCGGAAGGGTTTCTTCATTCTTAACGCTATTTTTATGTATAAGCTTTTTCTTATGATCTGCTGCTGTGCAACACTGCGCGCTGCTTCGCAACAACTCATCACCATGGATGGATATCCGCCCCAGGACACCGCCAGGGTTCGCTGGATGTTAACCAAAACCCGGACGAAGCATCAACGGCCGCAAATGCCGCATCCACCCTATCACTACACCATTGAAGACTGCACATTTACCGGGAAGAAAACGGGACTTACTTACGGCGCTACATTGACCAGGCCGATCGGGATCAAACGTTTTCCGACGGTTGTATTGATTTCGGGTACCGGCAGCCAGGACCGTGATTATACCGTATCCGGGCACAAGTTTTTTTGGGTGCTCGCCGATTACCTGAGTAACCATGGTATAGCGGTGCTGAGGGTAGATGACCGTTCGACGGGAAAAACCACCGGGATTTTTAACCGCAGCACTACTGTGGACTTTGCCAAAGATGTGCTTTGTGCCGTAGAATGGTTAAATACCCGGAAGGATATCGACCCTGGCCGGATCGGGCTGATCGGCCACAGCGAGGGCGGTATTGTTGCCCCGATGGTCGCCGCCATGGCACCCGAAAAGATCAGTTTTCTGGTAATGATCGGTGCACCAGTGATCGGTTTGCACCAGATCAACTACTACCAAACCAGGCAGGCTTATACGGCAATCTATAAACCTGACACGGTTTTGTTTGCCATGATGCGTCTTCACCAGGAGATCATGAGCAAAATACCTGCGCAGGCACATGACCTTTCCGAAATGAATGTAGTGGTAAAAAATGCGCTCGATACATTTTACAAAAGGGAAAGCCCGGGAATAGTCAAAAGGATCATTCCTGATAAAAACACCTATGACAGGATGTTCCGGTCCTATCAGAGTTTCTTGTCCCCCTGGTGGCAATTTGTTCTAAGCTATGATCCGGCACAGGACATTCAAAAAGTAAATTGCCCGGTACTGGTTGTTTACGGCAATAAAGACCGGCAGGTACCACCTGCAGAAGACTACGCCCTGATCAAAAAACTGCAACACCGCCGGTCCGAATCTATACTGATCCCGGACATGAATCATTTCATGCAGCCAGATACCTCGGGAAATCCGAAAAATTACGAAGCAATTGAAACGACTATAAAACCAGTATTGCTTGAAAAAATCAGCACCTGGGTGCTCGGTCAAGCCCAACTCGGCAGGTGAAATCTACACCCGCGTTATACCCTATTCAGTTATGGAAACGCGCTGCATAATGGCCATTACCGGTGCAGATATGATCTCCACTTTATGGTGCTGATGAAGCGGAACCTGGGTATAACCTCCCGGGCCGAGATAAAAACTATCCTCTCCAAAAGTACATCTGCACTCCCCCTTTAAGATGAGGAAGCTCTCCCGTAATTCATCATGAGATCCTTCTTCGATATCAGAAGTGCTGACAATTAACACCTGTGTCACGCCGTTTTCACTCCTTAAAACCTTAAAATAATTATCCTTTTCAAATGCCTTTGGAAAATGTTCTGAAACCAGGCGAAGCCAGTTCCTGTAATCAGAATGTTCAGCGATCAGAACAAGATGGTCAATATCCATCTTCTGCTCTTTGACCGCATCAGCAAGGGATACCCCGATTCTTTTTTTCAAGGCGTCAGAAGGATCAATGGCTATCGATCGGGCAAAGGTCTCCAGCGTGGACTCTATTCTTTCTACTTCCTCCTGAAGGGCGGGAAACAACAACAGCAAACTTAGAACATTCGCCCTGTCTGTTTCATCAAGCAGGTCTAATACAAACAGCTCTAATATGCCACTTTCTATGTAAGCGTTTAAATTCACTGTAACTGCAGTTTTTAGTTTAATACGTTATGCCCTTGTGGTAAATAATTCTTTCTGGTATCAAATTAGGTGCGGCATCTTAAAACTCAATATAGGATCTTTAGTTTCCATATCGTAGATAAAATAACGGCAAAAAAAGTTTTTTATTTTCTTATATAATTTAATAAGTGGCACATCTTTAAGTTTTCAAGTGCGGAAACCGTTTCAACGTGGTCTGAAGAAGGTATTTCAGTCTTCTTCATCCAATTGTAGAGTCCCTGCGTGTCCTGCCGGCTTATCAGATAATGCACAAACTTTCTCGTTAACTTGTTGTGTACCAAAACCATCTTATTTATGCCTTACTTATTAAAAGTTCCATACTCAGATAAGGACGAAGCCAAAGGGCTTGGGGCCCTTTGGATAGCAGACCGCAAGACCTGGGTGATCCCTGATTACATAAGTGACCTTAACCCTTTCAAAAAATGGATTCCTGCTCATCCGGGCTGTATCGTGGCAGGGAGAGCCCCATTATCCATGTGTTTATCTTATTCCGGAGTAAACCCGATGCAGGTCTGAGGTATCTTCGGGATTTGGGTCTTAAACTCGAAGATACCTCGGATCTGCATCGGGTTTACCATGGTCTTACCTACTTACCTGAAGCCGGAATGCCCTGCTTCTCTCCCTGGCCTGGAAATTTATTAAAGCGGTCTTTACTGCTTATAAACAATAAATAATTAGTTTTACAGTGTCGGGGGAAATAATCAGTAACGTCAGGTGGAGAAAATTTATGGCATTTCATTAGGCCCCGGAGATCCGGAGCTGATCACATTAAAAGGACTTAATATTTTAAAAGAAGCGGATGTCATTTTCTATCCCGGTTCTCTTTTTAAAGATGGAAGAAAAGAAAGTTATGTCCGCCCGATGCTGGATCACTATGGGCTGGAACCGAATAGGCTAAAGGGCTTCTTTTTGAGTATGGGGCCCGACAGGACTGCTGCTGAAACTATTTACAGGGAAACGGCAGATCAAATGCTCGTCGCTTGTAAAGAAGGTAAAAAGGTAAGCCTGGTATGTGAGGGCGACCTGAGTTTTTACGCTTCCTTTTCGTATTTACTGGAAAAACTGCAGGCTGAAAATATAACACTGGAACTGGTTCCGGGTGTAAACTCCTTTTCTCTTGGTGCAGCGATACACCAGGTGCCGTTATGTTTGCAGCAGGAGAAACTGGCGGTGCTTCCCTTAGCAACTGATATCGGGGAGATAGAGCATACATTTGAAGATTTTGATACCGTTATCCTGATGAAGATCAGAATGGGATGGACAGCACTCTACCCGCAATTGCTGACAAAAACATGGAAATACTACTACTGTGAACGTTTGGGCACAGCAGATGAATATATAACTGCTGATATAGCAGAATTACAGGACAGAGAAATTCCCTATTTTTCTTTATTAATTATTAAAAAATGATCAAAGTTGTTGGCATTGGCCCCGGAGGCCATGATTACCTGCTGCCCATCGCAAAAAAAGCGATACAGGAAGCTGATGTGATCATCGGTTATCACTATTACTTCCAGTTTATAGAAGATTTGATAAAGGAGGGGGCGGGCTGTATAGGAAAAGAATTAAGTGAGGAGGAGAAAAGGGCTGAAATAGCTATTGAAAAAGCCATCGAAGGATATAATGTGGTGGTAATCGGTTCCGGTGATGCCGGGATATACGCTATGGCTTCTATCGTATACCAGAAAGTAGCGCAGTCCGGCGAGGATATTGAACTGGAAACTATACCCGGGATCTCTGCTTTTGTTGCTGCAGGAAGTAAACTGGGCGCTGTTTTAGGCCACGACTTTTGCTGCATTTCGCTGTCCGATTTGATGACGCCATGGAAGACCATCCAGAAAAGAATAGAAGCGGCAGCCTGGGGCGACTTTGTGACCTCTATTTACAACCCTAAAAGTGCAAAGAGATACTGGCAGCTGAATAAGCTGAAATCTATTTTTCTGATGCACCGGGAGCCTGAAACACCTGTAGCAATCTGTTACCAGCTGGGCAGGCCGGAAGAAAAGATTACACTTACCACTTTGGCTGCACTGAATACAGAAGATGTAGATATGTTTAGCCTGGTGGTGATCGGGAATGGCCAGACTTTTAAATATAAAGACCATCTGATTACCCCAAGGGGATACTTGAACAGGAAACCGGAAACTGGTGCCGAAATACAGCAGGCAAGTTTCGATGAAATCATCGGCCAGCTGGATACGCAGAAATACCCACATGATTTCCTTTGGGCGGCCATCCGCTGTATCCATACATCCGGCGATCTGGAATATATCAATTACCTCAGCACTTCGGAACATGCGGTTTCGGCAATGCATAACTACCTGCTGAAGGGAGGAACAATTGTTACTGATGTAACAATGGTGCAGGCAGGAATTACTAAGGCTTTTACAGAGAAATACGGCAACCAGGTAGTGTGTATGCTCAATACTGAAGAAACACTCATCCTTGCCGGAAAAGAAAACCTGACGCGTTCACAGGCGGGCATCAGACTGGCCGCAAAGTTATTTCCTGAGGCGCTGTTTGTAATTGGAAACGCACCTACGGCACTGATTGAAATTGCAGACCAGGCAAGACTGGGAACAATCCGTCCTGCCGGAATTATTGGTGCTCCGGTCGGTTTTGTAAACGTAATAGAATCAAAGGAACGCCTGAAAATGCTTACTGTACCCTATGTCATCATAGAAGAGAAACGCGGTGGCAGCAATTTCGCCGCTGCGCTGGTGAATGCGGCGTTTACACTGGATACAGCCGCTGAATATTTAAATTAATGAATTGAATGATTTTTCATGTCATAGGAATTGGAAACAGGAAACCGGATCTTGCAGAAGATGTGCTGACTTTAATACAGCATCACACTGTTTTCAGCGGGGGCAACCGCCATCATGAGCTGGTCAGACATTTCTTGCCTGAGGGGTATCAATGGCTGCCTGTTCAGTCCCCGATGGAGCTTCTGTTTGAAAGTTATCGGCATGCAAATCAGCCTGTTGTGGTATTTGCCAGCGGAGATCCGCTGTTTTACGGTATCGCCAATACCCTGCGGACAAAATACCCGCAAGCGGAGATCCAAACTTATCCCTATTTCAGTTCTATCCAGTTATTGCTGCACCGGGCAAACCTGAACAGTAACCTGCTTCAAACGGTCAGCGTGCATGGAAGGTCCTGGGCCGCACTTGACGAAGCGCTGATTCAGCAAAATCCTTTAATTGGTGTTTTGACTGATCCTGAAAAGTCTCCTTCGGCCATTGCCGGAAGACTGCTGGCCTATGGTTATTCAAACTATTCCATCTGGATAGGAGAGGATCTGGAAGGGGAGCAGGAAAGGATAAGGCACCTTCATTTGGAGGAAGCCACCCAAGGTACTTTCCATACCTTAAACTGCATGATATTACAGAAAGAAAGCCACCGGAATATTTCGTTTGGGGTCAGCGATTCCTTTTTCGAAGGACTGGAAGGACGTCCGAATATGATCACGAAGATGCCGGTGAGGTTATGTTCCCTGCATGCATTAGACCTGGGATCAAGAGCTGTACTGTGGGACATCGGTTTTTGCACAGGCTCAATGAGCATCGAGGCAAAACTTCATTTCCCGCATCTGGAGATCCATGCCTTTGAAAAAAGAGCGGAATGTCTGCAGATCATACAAAATAACCAGCACAAATGCGGAACCCCGGGAATAATTGCCTGGATAGGTGATGTATTTGAATTTGACCTGAAGCAGATCAGCAGGCCACAGGCCGTATTTATTGGCGGACATGGGGGGCGGCTGACTGCGTTACTGCAGATCCTTGACCAGTACCTGCCTGCCGGTGCGGTGGTGGTGATCAACGCCGTGCAGGAAGATTCAGTGAAAAACTTTATCTCTTTTTCCGGTCTGCTGAACTGGAAACTGGAAGAGCCTTTGAGATTAAAAGCAGATACACATAATGAAATCACCATTTTAAAAGCGATAAAAGGATGTTAAAAGAGGAAAAAGTGTGTGTGGTAACTTTCACAGACCGCGGACTGGCGATCGGGAAGATCATTCAGAAAGAATTTCAGCGCAGCAAATTATATACTACACGCCAGACGGACTATACAAAAGATGTGCTCAAACTGGAAAACCTGGATGTTCTGCTGAAGGATAAATTCCAGCGTTTCGACGTATGGATCTTTGTGGGTGCCCTGGGCATCTGCGTAAGAAGCATCGCCCCTTACATTCAGGATAAACTAACTGACCCTGCAGTGATCAATATCGACGAGCAGGGGAGGTTTGTGCAATCTGTACTTAGCGGACATGCCGGCGGTGCGAATGACCTGACTAAACGCCTCGGACGCATGTTACAGGCGCAGCCGGTGATCACCACTTCCAGCGATCTTCAGGAGATCTGGGCACTGGATCTGCTGGCGGAGAAATTCGGCTGGTCAGCCGTTTCAAACGGGTCAGTGAACGAAGTAATCTCATTATTCGTAAATAACCGTCCTACGGCCCTGATCCTGAAAGTGAAAGATGCCGGAGCCAGCTATCTTGAAAGGACGAAGCCAGATTTTGCAGATGTTTTTTACGATTACGCTGAGGTAGACCAAACACGTTATGAACTGCTCATCTATGTAGGATATCAACTTTTTGAAAGTACAGTGCCCGCGATCTCTTTCTACCCTGCATGTTTAAGCCTTGGAACCGGCTGCTCAAAGGATCTAGAATCTGCATTTTTTGAAGAGCATTTACTAAAGCTGCTGGTAAATGAACAGATCGCTTATCAAAGTATAGCCGTTTTAACCTCTGTTGATATCAAAGCGGGGGAACAGGCTTATATGGAGATGGCTAAAAAATACTCCTGGGACTTTATAACCTATCCCGCTGAGGATCTGGGTAAAGTGCCACTGGCGAATCCTTCGGACGTAGTCCTCGAAAAGATCGGTATACTGGGCGTATCAGAAAGCTCCTCGGCCCTGGCCGCCAATACCACATCCTGGCTGGTGGAAAAAACCAAGGCTGAAGTATCGTCAGGCAAAATGTTTACCCATGCGGTATGCCTGATCAGCTCCTTTGAAAGGAGAGGTCAGATCGCCATTGTAGGTGCTGGTCCCGGAGCCCCGGAATATATAACGTTAAAAGGGAAAGAGCTGCTGGAAGCTGCGGACTGTATCCTCTATGCCGGAAGCCTTGTGCCTGAAGAACTGACGGCTTTTGCAAAACCTGCGGCAATGGTGAGGAATTCCGCATCTATGACCCTGGAAGAGCAGGTAGACCTGATGGACCTGATGTACCGGCAGGGTAAACTGATCGTAAGGCTCCATTCTGGTGATCCTTCGATCTATGGGGCGATACAGGAGCAGATGACGATCTTCGACGAAAGGAACTATGACTATTTTATCGTCCCCGGAATTTCATCCTTCCAGGCTGCGGCGGCATACCTGAGGTCTGAATTTACCATTCCTGAAGTTGCCCAAACGATCATACTGACCCGAGGTGAAGGAAATACCCCGATGCCGGAGCATGAGAAGCTGGAAGAGATGGCAAAATTACGGGCTACCATGTGCATCTTTCTCAGTGCCGGGATCATCAATAAAGTGGAGGGGCAGCTACTACAGCATTATCCGCCTGAAACCCCTGTTGCAGTACTTTTCCGCGTGAGCTGGAAGGATGAGCAAGTGTGGACGGGCAAGCTGGATGAGTTAAGCCGGATCATCAAAAGTAACAAGCTGACGCGTACTGTGCTGGTCATTGTAGGGGAGGCTATTGGGGCAAGGAAGAACCGCTCCTGGCTATATGGCGATAACTGGCACCATATTTTCAGAAAGAAAGATAATATTTCAGGGAAAAAAAATAAGACTATTTAAATGATCCTGTTACTGGGCGGAACAACGGAAGCAAAACAGGCAGCCGGTTATCTGGATGAGGCCGGGCTGGGTTATATCTATTCCACCCGGACGGAAGTCCCGTTTGAAGGCAAAGGGAAATACAGGTTCGGAAGTCTGGATGCGAAAGGGTTAAAGGACTTTTGCAGGGCAAATGAGATCTCTCACATCATCAATGCCTGCCATCCCTTCGCCAGAGAGCTGCATCTGACAGTAGCTACAATTGTAGCGCAGATCCCGGTGATTCGTTTTGAAAGGGAATTTCCTGCAAGGATCAGCCATCCATTGGTACATTATATCAGCAATTATGCGGAAGCATTGCAGCGTATTAAAGATGAGGGATACCGGTCCATGCTCGCTTTAACCGGGCTGCAGTCTATTCCTTTATTAGAAAATTTCTGGCAGCAATATCCCTGCTGGTTCAGGATCCTGGACAGAAAATATTCCACAGACCTTGCCGCCAGCTATCATTTTCCTTCTGAAAATCTGCTTTTCGGATTACCACAGGAGAAGGAAGCAGAGATCGAACTGTTCAGCAGATTGAGGCCAGAAGTAATCCTGACCAAGGAAAGTGGCTTAAACGGAAAGCTAGATGCAAAAACCGATGCTGCGTTAAGCTGCCGGATTCCTATATTTATCATTAAAAAACCGGAACTTTCAACCGTATTCCAAACAGTATATCAATTACAGGATTTATTCAGCAGGATTCAATGAGCGAGCTCCAGCCCATACCCGACGGCCCTTTGAGAACAGGATTCACTACTGGTGCCTGCGCTACAGCTTGTACGAAAGCTGCTCTGCTGGCGTTAATCCGTCAGGAGAAGGTGGAAGAAGTTTCGGTTAGTCTTCCCATTGGAACAGAACACATTTTCCGGATGATTTCCTGCAACTTCGATTCGTTTTCCTGTAGCTGCACCACGCAGAAGGACGCCGGGGATGATCCTGATGTTACACATGGTGCAATTATTGGCGCAACGGTGAGTTTAAATGACTCGGGTAACATTGTCTTTTTACAGGGTAAGGGCGTGGGCAAGGTAACTTTACCCGGTCTGGAAATTGGCGTAGGAGAGCCTGCCATCAATCCCATTCCGCGGCAGATGATGGAAAATGCCTGTAAAAAGGTGCTTTCAGAAGCACTGCTGGAAAGCAAAGGGGTGGACATCACCATTTTTGTGCAGGACGGCGAAGCCATCGCCAAAAGAACGCTGAATGAGCGGCTGGGAATCATGGGCGGGATCTCTATCCTCGGAACCACAGGTATTGTAACTCCTTTTTCTGCTTCTTCTTATATCGCCAGCATCACGCAGGGAATAGATGTGGCCGTTGCAAATGGCGCAGATGAACTGGTGATCAATTCGGGTGCCAGAAGCGAGAAGAACTTAAAGATGCTGTTCCCTGATCTCCCTGATTTTGCTTTTATACATTATGGCAACTGGATAGGGGAGACGCTGGAAAAGATAGCCCGCAGCCCCATCAGAAAGGTTAACCTGGGAATTATGCTCGGCAAATCTGTTAAGCTGGCCGAAGGAATGTTAGATACGCACAGTGGCAAAAATACCTGGAATAAAGAGTTTGTATGGCAAATGGCCAAAGATGCCGGCTATCCCGATGAGCTGCTGAACCAGATTTTATCATTTAATATGGCCGGACGATTAACTGAATTGTTTAGCTTTGCCGGCACTGAACCCTTTTACTTGGCATTGTTAAAAGCCTGTTATATGAATTGTTCAGCGTTAATTCCAGCGGCTGAGCTGAACTTGTTCCTGATCAGCAAAGATGGTACGTATATAAAATATCCGAATGAGTTTTCTTAGTATAAGCCGCCCGCTGATCGCAGGTATTTTACATTCTTTTGAACCTGACCACGTCACTGCGGTATCTGTTTTAGCATCAGAACAGGCTGTCAACAAAAATCGGATCTCCTGGACGGTTATTTTCAGGGCTTCGCAGTGGGCGCTGGGGCATTCGGTGACGCTGATTATTTTCGGCGTTATCGCGCTCATTTTTAAGGCTTCTCTACACCGGTACGTAACCGACATTTCTGAATGGGCAGAAATATGCGTAGGGCCAATTATGATCGTCCTGGGCGTAAATGCCATCCGCAGTAATTATAAGATCAATGAACTGATCCGCGACAATAAAAAAATAGAGGCACATGAACACCTGGCTTCCAACCCTATTCACCTGCATGGGAAAAAAGGGGAGGAAATAGCGATGAAACCTTTAACGCGATCTTTCTGGGTAGGAATGTTGCACGGCCTTGCAGGAACAGGAGGGGCTTTAACTACCGCGCTGGTCATCAGTGCACCCACTATCGGGGCTTCTGTCCTCGTGCTGGTGATTGAGTCTGTCGGAATCATCCTGGCGATGAGCGTTTACAGTTATGTACTGATCCATACGATGAGCAGGTTCCTGGAAAAGAATATGGCTGTCTTTAAATGGATGAACGGTATTGCCGGACTGGCCTCTGTCACAATTGGATGTATCTGGATCTATACGCTTGTATTGAGTCCGTTAATCTAATAGATTTTTTTTGCGCCTATCCCTAGGTAGAGAATTATATTACTTTCTTTCAAATTCAAGTTATAATATTGAGGATTTAGAAAAGGTATATAACAGATAAAGCCCCAATTAAGGGGCTTTAATGAGACTGTCCAGTTAAAACGCCTACCACGAAGTGGATGTCCAGCTTTTTCTCCTGTCTCTAATGCTATTACAAATATAAAAAATAAATCATTATTCTACTACTAAAATAAAATCGGCATTACGGGCTCGAATCTACTCCAACTAGTTTCCTATTATCCATTTTATGAAGAGTTGATGTCTCTCCGTCAATTAAAATAACATATTGACCATCACTAATTCTAAATGTATCAGTAACCATAGCTGTGAATACTGTGACCTCATATCTATTATTTAACTTAAATTCCCAACAGTTTTTTGAACTGGCGTCCTAAAGAATTCTTCTTCTCGCCAATCTTTTCATCTTCTTCAAAAAGCATTCCCTTCACATTGAGGTGATGCCCTATCTGCTCTTTCCCTACTTCTTCCTCGAAACCAATGATCTGCTTGCGGTATTTGCAAAGCTGGCAGTTCATGTTACCGGTTCCGTTAACGGCCTCTTCCAAACGGCTGTCGAATGCCCTAAGCATCAGCTCGTCTGTTCCAAAAGGTGCGGTATAAATGAATTCCTGTGTGGAAAGGCTGTTCTTTTCTTCAAGAGCGGCATATATCCTGTCCAGCAAAACACCGGTGAAGAAAAAGAAAGGAATGACGATGGTTCTTTTAAAACCCAGTTTTTCTACAAGAGCCAGCGACTGCTCTACAGAAGGATAAGCCGTTCCGCTGTAAGCCGTGGTGGCAAAGCCGAAGCCCATTCCCTCCCAGAGCATGCTCATCAGTTTGGTCACATCACTGTTGGCATCAGGATCTGTGGTTCCTCTTCCTACTACAACTAAACAGGTTTCTCTCCGGTCTAACGGGCTTAACTTCAGTTCTGTTTCCTCGATTCTTTTTTTCGCCAGGTCTAGGATGAAAGAATTTACCCCGATAGGACCGCCCATTTTGATCTGAAGGTCCGGGTAGTAAGACTGGATCGTGTTCAGTTCGTACGGGATATCGTTTTTCGCATGGGCACCTGCAAAGAGAATGACGGGCAGGGCATAAATGGTGCGGATGCCTTTGTTGTATAATCGTTCTACGGCCGCTTCAAACAAGGGGTGATTAAACTCCAGAAAGCCGTAGTCTACTTCATAATCACTTTTATAACGGTCTTTTAAAAGTTCTACCAGTTTCTTAAATTCCTCAACCCCTGCAGTTTTTCTGCTGCCATGTCCGCAAAGTAATATTCCTTCTCTCATAGTGATAAATTTACAACTGCTCCAATAATGATAATGGCGGGATATGTTAACCGTGCAGAAGCTGCCATCGCAGGAAGATCCTGTGCCAGGCCTTTTACAGATTTCTGCACAGGCAGGGACGCATGCTGAATGATTGCCGCCGGCGTAGACCCTTTACCAGCTTCGATATAGGTGCTTGCGATGGATTCCAGTTGTTTCATGCCCATATAGATAACGACCGTGGCGTTGCTCTGCATGGCCAGGCGCAGGTCGGCCGACAAAGTTCCGTCCTTTTTAGTTCCTGTCACAACCCAGATGCTTTCACTTACATTTCTGTGCGTGAGCGGTATATCATCAAAACCAGAGGCCTGCATACTGGAAATTCCCGGCACGAAATGCGTTTTGATGCCCTGTTCCCGCGCATAGATGATCTCCTCGAACCCTCTTCCAAAAATAAAAGGGTCGCCCCCTTTCAGCCGCACTACCTTGCCTTTTGTAAAAGCATAGTGTCTGATCAGTTCATGTATGGTTTCCTGCGGGGTATATTCACCATAAGGCTGTTTACCCACATATATTTTTTCACAATCTTCCCTGGCAATACTCAGCAGTTCTTTGTTAGCCAGGTTATCATAAAGAATAACATTCGCCTGCTGCAGTATCCTATAGCCTTTCATTGTCATCAGCTCAATATCCCCAGGCCCGGCTCCAACTACAAATAATTCAGGGGTTTCGTTGTTTTCTGTCATTCGATATTTAAAAATCGGCTAAAATTAACGTTTATTGTGCTTATTTAACGCGATTTGTCAGCAATTCCCTGCAGCGAAGAACAAATAATTTCAGCGAACATGGGTTCCGGCTATATACCGGTAGGCGAGTACCACAATGCCGCAGGCAAAAGGTTTCGCCCTGATCAGCTGAAGTTTCAACTGCTCTTCCATCGAGTTGAATATCGGTCTTCCCTTACCCAGAACAACGGGGTTCATGAACAGGTGGTATTCATCAATCAGTCCCTGTTCGATCAGGCTGGAGACAAAACTTCCGCCCCCATAAACGATGATGTCATTTCCCTGCTGGTTCTTGATCTGATTGATCAGATAGGGATTGGCGTCTGAGATCACCGTGGTGTTCTTATCAGCGAATGTTTCCAGTGTTTTTGAAAATACGATCTTTGGCGTAGAGGCTATTTTACGGGCAAACTCAGCATTGGGTTCTTCTTTATCCGCGGCCTTTGCGGCCCAGTGAGGAATGAATTCTTCCGCCAGCTTTCGCCCGAGAAGGATCTGGTCAACAGACTTCGTAATTCCGTTTACATAATTTTTGAGCTCGTTATCCCAGCTCCAGACCATCCAGTCCATTTCCCCGCCCGGACCAGAAATGTAGCCATCAACGGAGAGCTGCATCTGTAATTTTAGCTTTCTCATTTATTTATACTGTAATTTATATTTGGTGTCACTAATATAAAAGTATTTCAGTTGAAACAAAGAAAAGCTGTTGAACCATTAGCTTGCAACACGCTGCAAAGTCACTCAAATATCTCTTGAATTGCCTGTTGTAGCGTATGAGCAATACATGGCTTCAGTTCTAACTATTTGCCAAGAATCAGCTGCGCGGCAAACTCAGCGATCATCATAGTAGGAGCCTGTGTATTTCCGCTGGTGATCTTTGGCATCACAGAGGCGTCAGTAATGCGCAAGCCCTCTATTCCATGAACAAGCAGCTGATCGCTGACTACGGAATCCTTCCCGGTACCCATTGCGCATGTGCCTGCTGTATGCCAACAGGTGTTGGCTGCATTCCGTATGAAATTTACAATTGATTTCCTGTCGTCCATTTGTTTTTCAGGAATAGCCCAGTTTTTGATCAGCGCTTTAAAAGCCGGCTGTGAGGCCAGGTCAAAGCACAGCCGTACTGATTCAATGAGTGCATTTACATCGGCCTCGTCGGCCAGGAGGTTTCCGTGAATTTGAAGCGGGCCATCGTGTTTTGATGTTTTCATTTTAAGATATCCTCGGCTTTTTGTGCTCATGAGCGATGGTAGGAGGCTGAATGAATTTGGCGGCACCGGAGGATAATTTTTTGCAAGTTCCGGTGTAACTACAGGTGCCTGGGCGGCAAAAATCATCAAATCTGCAGCCTGGAGATCGTACTGACTTTTCCAGTGCAGGACACTGCTGATCAGGTTGCCGCTGAACTCCCCGAGAGGCTCCCTGGCTTCGAAACACAAGCCATGCAAGTGGACGTGGTCCTGCAGGTTTTTCCCTACTCCGGGGAGGTCAGCGACGGTAGTAATGTCCAATGCTTGCAGGTCAGCGGAACCGCCTATCCCTGAAAGCATGAGGATACGGGGTGTCTCTATTGCTCCCGCAGACAGGATCACTTCTTTTGATGCTTTTATGGTATAAGAATTCCCGTTCTGTAAAAAATCAAGCCCTGTACAGCGGGTTCCGGTGAAATTGAGTTTGGTTACTTTGGCATGTGTAAGCAAAGTAAAATTTTTGTTCTTCATGATAGGATCAAGGTAAGCTGCAGGGTTCTGGCGTAAAGCATCCTTCACATTTAATGTTTCCCGCCCAACTCCTTCAGGTGATCCATTGTTCATATCGTCCAGATAAGGCATCCCAAAACTCTGTCCTGCAGCAATCATCGCGTCTGCAAGTACATTATCTTTATTTTTTTCTACTCCGGCAGGGCCTCCCGCTCCATGAAAATCTGTTTCTCCGCTTTCCCGGTCTTCAATTTTTTTGAATAGTGGCAATACCGATTTATAATCCCATCCCTTATTGCCGGCTGCCGCCCAGGCGTCATAATCATATCTGTTCCCTCTGGACCACCCCATTACATTGATGCTGCCGGAGCCGCCAATTCCTTCTGTGCGGGGTAAACCAAGTATACGGTTGTTCAGATCAGGATTGGGTTCGTAGTAATAGGAGTAATCCTGTGCATAATCCAGGTTCTGCGGCCATGGCATAACATTGCTTATCCCCGGTATACCTGCATTGCTGCCGCCAGCTTCCAGTAAAAGGACTTTTGCATTGCTTTGGTCAGTTAAACGGCCTGCGATGACGCAGCCCGCAGATCCCGCACCAACAATGATATAATCGTAGCTGGACGCATCACTATCTTTTGATATCAGGTCTGAAAAATTAGCTGAAGGATTTGATATATTGTTAACTGTCATTTGACTGAACGTTAATGAAAGTTCAAATTTCTGTTAATCCTGCTATTATTTTTATCCCCAAAACAGAGGATTTATTTGAGCGGCGATTGAAAACAGTATGGTATTTTAACTAAATTTATCGCATGCAAACGGTTAATCTTTCCTGGCTCAAGTCGCTCGAAGTTTTTATTAATGTTCCTGATGATCAGTTACAATGGTTTATTGACAATAGCGAGAACCGCCTGATCAGTGACGGGGAAATCCTGTTTAAACCGGGTGAACCGCTTACTGGTCCACATATTATTGTGGACGGAGGGTTACAGTTCTATATGATCCAGAATGGCTCCAGAAGAGAATATATCACCTTTAACCGGGGAGATATCACTGGTTATCTACCATATTCCAGAGGCAAGGTAGCCGTTGGGTACGCTGTAGCCGTAGCTGACCTGCAGATGCTGAGCCTGCCCAAAGAAAGGATGCCGGAACTGATCAAGAATCATTTCGAGCTGACGCAGTCGCTGGTGCACGTGATGAGTAACCGGGTGAGGGATTTTACTGCACTTCAGCAGCAGAATGAAAAAATGATGGCCCTGGGTAAGCTTTCGGCAGGCCTGGCGCATGAACTGAATAATCCCGCATCTGCTATCGCACGTGACTCGGTATCCCTGAAGGAACACCTGAAACTGGATCCCAAAATGTTTAAAGAAATGGTGATGATCCGTATTGAGGAAGAGCAGGTTGATCAGCTGACCAGAGAACTCTTTAAAATATTGGCCGTAACTAAGGGTGCCCGTTTGAGTTTAAAAGAACGGATGGCCCTGGAGGATTCAATCACCGACTGGTTTGAGGAGCACGAGGTTGAAAATGCCTACGCGATTGCGGAAAGTTTTGCCGATTTTAATTTTAACGCAGAGAGCCTTCAGGCCTGTGCTGCGGCGATTCCGCCGGCAAGCATATCGCCGATGTTCAACTGGATCAGTAATCTGCTGGTTACCGAAAGAATGGTACAGGATATCCAGCTGTCTTCGAAACGTATTGCTGACCTGGTGACATCGATAAAGAATTTTACACATATGGATCGTGCCCAGGACAAACAATTTGCTGATATTCACATCGGAATCCGCAATACGCTGACCATGCTGGGCTATAAGATCAGAAAAGGAAATATCCAGGTGGTGGAAGATTATGATGAAACACTGCCGCCTGTAAAAGGGTTGATCGGTGAACTGAACCAGGTGTGGACCAATATCATTGATAACGCCATTGATGCAATGGAGGTAAATGGTAAAGGGACGCTGACCATCAAAACAGAAAGAGACAAAGAGTTTGTACAGGTGCTGCTCATTGATGACGGGCCCGGCATCGCAGCAGAGGTGCTCCCGAATATATTTGACCCTTTTTATACCACAAAACCAATGGGTAAAGGTACCGGAATGGGTCTTGAAGTTGTTCAGCGGATCATTTACCAGCATAATGGATCCGTTAAGGTGAAATCTGCACCGGGACATACTGAGTTTACGGTGTGTTTTCCGCTTGATAATTAATACTGTTTTATCGTTTAACTTATTACAATAGATTGCTATATGAATCTGCCTATAATTTTTTCTATTGACGACGATCCCCAGGTGTTACGCGCCATTAGCCGTGACCTTAAAAGGCAATATGGTAGCGAATATAAGATTATCAGTACCACCTCGGCCAATGAAGCACTGGAAGCACTGACGGACCTGAAAAACAGTTCGGATGTGATCGCACTTTTTCTTTGTGATCAGCGGATGCCCGAGATGGACGGTGTGGCCTTCCTGGAAAAGGCAATTAAGATCTTCCCTGATGCAAAACGTGTACTGCTGACTGCATATTCTGACACTGATGCTGCCATAAAGGCGATCAACGAGGTGAAGCTTGATTATTACCTGATTAAACCATGGGATCCGCCGGAAGAGAAGCTGTATCCCGTGATCAATGATCTGCTGGATGACTGGCAGAGCGACTATACCCCTGAATTCAAAGGAATTAAACTCGTGGGCTTCCAGTTCTCGCCCCAGTCTCATGTGGTGAAAGATTACCTCGGAAGTAACCTGATCCCTTATCGCTGGCTGGATGTGCAGACCCATCCTGATGCTGCAAGCCTGCTCAGCATTAATCATCTCTGCAATGATGATCTTCCGCTGGTGTTTTTTGACGATGGTTCTTTTTTGAAAAAACCTTCGATCAAGGATATCGCTGCAAAGGTTGGCAAGAACCCCGAGATCATGCACGATATTTATGATGTGGTGATCATCGGAGCCGGTCCCGCCGGACTCGCTGCGGCGGTTTACGGTGCCTCTGAAGGATTGAAAACGCTGATGATCGAACGTAAGGCCCCGGGAGGACAGGCCGGAACGAGTTCGAGGATCGAAAATTACCTTGGCTTTCCCTCTGGCCTGAGCGGTGCAGACCTGACCAGGCGCGCAATGAGCCAGGCTACAAGGTTGGGCGCAGGTTTTTTGTCGCCACAGTCTGTCAGTGATATCAAACAAAAGGATGGCTACAAGACCATTGTGCTTGATGATGGCCCTGATATTCTCACGCGTGCAGTGGTCATTACTACCGGGGTGGACTACCGTAAGCTTGAGGTGAAAGGAGTGGAGAACTTCACGGGCGCCGGTATCTATTACGGTGCAGCAAATACTGAAGCTTCGGCCTGCAAAGGAAGGGATGTGTTTATTATTGGTGGAGGTAACTCAGCCGGGCAGTCGGCAATGTATCTCTCTAAATTTGCTGCAAATGTAAGTATCATCATCAGGAAGGAAGATTTATCTTCAACGATGTCTTCTTACCTCATCGAACAGATTGAACTGACATCGAATATTTATGTGCTGCCAAATACAGAACTTATTGAAGCATCAGGCGATCAGCACCTGGAGAATTTAACGCTGATCAATATCAAAACCAAAGAAACTGAAACCAGGGAAGCAGGAGCGCTGTATATTTTTATAGGGGCAAGACCCTACACGGACTGGATCAAACTGGAGATTATTAAAAACGAGAGGGACTTTATTGAAACAGGACGTGAACTGAGGAACTATGATACCTTTAACAAGACCTGGAAGCTAAAACGGGATCCTTACCTTTTGGAGACGAGCTGCGCAGGGGTTTTTGCTGCAGGTGATGTACGTGCCGGGGCGATGAACCGGGTAGCTTCAGCCGTAGGGGAGGGGTCTATGGCGATTAGCTTTGTGCATAAGTACCTGGCCGAGGTTTAGTGTGATTACCGGCCGGGCGGGGCTAACCTTTTAGTTTAGTTGCTGCCCGGCATATTACTCAGGAATTTTTCAATCTTTCTCGATGAGATCTCAATTTTAGAGGCCATTGAAAAAACTTTTTCAGCACTCATCTCGCGGCTACCCAACAGCTGGGCATATAACGAGATTGAAGTGACAGGATTTTTCAGGTCATGCGCCAGACGGTGCATACCTTCATTAAGGGCTTTTATCTTTTGCCTGTTTGCAAGTCTTGTTTCCAGTTTTTCCATCACGATGTCAGCAAGCAGCTGCAGCAACTTGGTTTGTTTGCCGCTAACTTCCAGATGTGGTTTATCATCAGTTACGCAAATAGTGCCCAATGCAAATCCATCTCTGGATTTAATGGGTGCAGCGGCATAAAAGCGGATGTCATCAGTGGCAGAAAGAAAGGGGCTGTCCAGTAGTTCATATACTTTATGTGTATCTCCATATACGGTGACTCCCTCTTTAATGATACTTAAGGCACACAGGCTATGCGCTCTTGAAGTATCTTTCACTTCGTAACCCGGCAGGTTCGCTTTAATAAACACATTCTCCTTATCTACAAAGCAGATATGAGCTCTTTCAGTATCAAATATCTCCGCAGCAAGAAAAGCTATCGCGTCGAAATCTGCCTCCGGAAGCGAATTCAAAATTTCAAACCGATTTAATGTATCTATCCTGACCATTTCATCATCAGGAATTATATTAACAGGCATTTTATAATTTATCATTATTTAGTATTTCGGTACTGGGTGAAACTGACTCTGTTAGCTGTTTGAATTATATTATAGGGGAATTTAAAAAAAGCTTTAATGGATTAAACAAAAAACTGGATTGATTGTTGTTTATTTACTGTTTTTATAAATTGGACTTGATTAAATGCAAGATAAGGATGGTTTTTAGCTATCAAAATCTTTTATTCATCAAATTAAAATATGAGTTTAATTAAATTTTGCTTAGGGTTTATTAAGTTTCTTATCTCTCAGGTTTAGTCATTACCGCTGAATTTGAGGATATTAGGCCTGTCGTTTAATATACTTTCACTATATAAATATAGTCTTATATTAGGACTTGTTGATGTCTGAAGTGAAAAAGGTACACAATTTTCAAAATAGTGTACAGTATATCTTATGGCTTGATCAGCTGTATCATGGGAAGTATTTCATCAACATACTTTCTTTCATTGGCCAGTCGGGGAACTTTATGTTGTCCGCCCAGTTTACCTTTTGATTTAAGCCAGTTATAAAAAGTATTATGCGGAGCGTTATGTACCTTGGGGCGGCACAGCGCCATATTATTAAAGCGTTTGGAGTCATAATCGGAATTGATATCGCGCAGGGTCTGATCAAGAATATCAATGAATTTTTCGAAATTATCGGGCTGCTGGTCAAATTCTATGATCCATTCATGTCCGCCGGCCTTGTCTCCCCTGAAATAAATAGGGCAGGCCGTATAATCTTTAAAAGCGGCACCGGTTTCCCTGCAGGCTTTGCTGATGGCTTGTTCCGCATTGTCAATGATTACTTCTTCTCCGAAAGCATTGATAAAATGTTTGGTACGGCCTGTGATCCTGATCCTGAAAGGAGAGAGTGAGGTGAACTGTACAGTATCGCCTATGACATATCTCCACAAGCCCGCATTGGTCGATATGATGATCGCATAATTCTTATGCAATTCAACTTCTTCCAGGCTGAGTGTTAACGGGTTATCGTCACAGAGCTGATCCAGGGCTAAAAATTCATAGTATATGCCATAATCAAGCATTAGTAACATCTCTTCAGATTTCACCTGATCCTGGATGCCAAAAAAGCCTTCTGATGCATTATAAGTTTCCAGGTAATACATTTCTTCACAAGGGATCAGTTCTTTAAACTGCTCCCTGTAAGGACCAAAATTTACAGCGCCATGGAAATACAGTTCAAGGTTTGGCCATACCTCCAAAAGGTTTTTCTTACCGGTAATCTCCAGGATTTTTTTGGCCAGGACAATCGTCCAGGTCGGAACCCCTGAAATATTTGTTACGTTTTCTTTGATGGTGGCCTCAGCCATCTTTTCCATCTTCTGTTCGTAATCATTCATCAGGGCAATGGAAATATCCGGTGTCCGGTAATATTCTGCCCACATTGGCAGGTTTTTGATCAGTACAGCAGAAAGATCGCCATAATAGGTATCTTCATTGAGCTGGTTGATCTGGTGGCTGCCGCCCAGAACCAATGCTTTTCCGGTTAAGATCTGGTTGCCCGGCTTATTGTTGCAAAAGATGGATATCATATCTTTTCCGCCCTTAAAATGGCATTCTTCCAAAGCTTCGGGTGATACCGGTATAAACTTACTTCTGTCACTTGTGGTGCCGGAAGATTTTGCAAACCACTTGATCTCTGAAGGCCAGAGTATATTCTGTTCGCCCTGCAACATCCTTTCGATATAGGGTTTCAGGCTGTCATAATTCTGCAGCGGTACGCGCTCCTTGAATTGCTGAGATGTCTCAATGGACTTATAATCGTATTTTTTCCCCCATTCAGTGTTTTCAGCACAGAGAATCAGGTTGTGAAACCATTCTTCCTGTACATCTACCGGGTATTTCATGAAAAGCTCTATCTGATGGACGCGCTTTTTCATGTACCAGGTAAAAATAGAATTTACAATAGCCATATTTGGTTAGTATAGAATTATAGGTTTTTACTTCTGAGTACAAAATTGGAACCGAGATAGACTTTTCTTACCATTTCGTTGGCAGCCAGTATTTCTGGTGTGCCCGATTCAAGGATTTTACCTTCAAACAGCAGATAGGCCCTGTCAGTAATCGAGAGCGTTTCCTGCACGTTGTGATCTGTGATCAGGATACCAATGTTCTTGTTCCTTAATTTGGCAACGATGGTTTGGATTTCTTCTACCGCAATGGGGTCAACACCGGCAAAGGGTTCATCCAGTAAGATGAAATTAGGGCTGGCCGCCAGTGCTCTCGCAATCTCCGTTCTCCGGCGTTCCCCTCCAGAAAGGAGATCGCCCCTGTTCCTGCGCACTTTATGCAGGCTGAATTCATCGATAAGCTCTTCCAGCTTTTCTTCTCTTTCCAGGCGGGTCATGTCTGTCATTTCCAGGATAGCCAGGATATTGTCTTCAACGGATAACTTCCTGAAAACGGAGGCTTCCTGTGCCAGGTAGCCAATCCCCTTTTGGGCGCGGCGGTACATCGCATCTTTAGTGATATCCTCGTCATCCAGAAAAATCGAGCCTTCATTGGGTTTGATCAATCCGACAATCATATAAAAAGAGGTGGTCTTTCCCGCTCCGTTAGGTCCCAGCAGCCCTACGATTTCGCCCTGGCTCACGCTGAACGAAACGTCGTTTACTACCGTCCGCTGTTTGTATCTTTTTATAAGATTATCCGCTCTTAATATCATTTATACTATTGATTATGAATTTTGATCGCTTTAATATTCAGCTGCAGCCGTTTCTGTTCTTTCCAAATATTTTCCTCAACTGTATAACAAACAGAAAAAGGCTGATTAGGTTGTAAAAGATTCTCAAATTCTGCAAGCCCGAAACCAATAGCTTCAAAAATAGCTGAATTTTGTTGTTTAATACTCAATTTTAAATGTTTTGTTCCAACAACGTAAGGCCTGCCCACGCACACTACATTGGTGGTCATAAATACTGGTGCCGGATTCATTGGGCCAAAAGGCGCCATCTGTGCGATGATACGCTGGAATTTTCCGTCTATTTGTGAAAAAGCGATCTCGCTGTCGATATGGATTTCCGGACACAGCAGGTCTTCTGTGATCGTGGCGGTCACAATATCTTCGAAACGCTGTGAAAATTCCTCGATATTCTCATGTTTCATCGTCAGTCCTGCCGCAAATTTATGTCCTCCGAACTGTTCCAGCAGATCTGCACAGCCCAGCAGGGCTTCATACAGATCGTAACCAGGTACGGACCGGGCCGATCCGGTCAGCAGCCCGTTGGAATGTGTCAATACAATCGTTGGCCTGTAGTATTTTTCCGTTAAACGTGAAGCTACGATACCGATAACACCTTTATTCCAGTTCTCGTTATAAACTACGGTAGTTTTTTTGCCCATGAGTACTTCAGAATCATTGATCAGGGCAAGTGCTTCTGCGGTAATATGCTGATCAGAGACTTTACGGTCAGTATTTTGAACGTTGATGAACAGGCTTTGCCTGGCAGCGAGGTCGTCTTCGGTACACAACAACATTTTAACTGCCTGGTTACCATGGTCCATCCGCCCGGCGGCATTAATTCTCGGGGCAAGCGTAAAGACCACATCGGTGATCGTATAATTTTTATTCTTACCGCAGCTATCCATCAGTGCCTTAAGGCCTATGCATGGGTTCTGGTTGAGTTTGATCAGTCCGAAGTAGGCAAGAGTGCGGTTTTCATCTACAATAGGGACAATGTCTGCGGCTATGGATACCATCACCAGGTCCATATACTGCTCGTAACTGCTGTCAGGAAGCTGATGGGTGATGCACCAGGCCTGGGCAAGCTTAAATCCGATGCCACAGCCTGCAAGTTCTTTGAAAGGATAGGGGCAGTCTGCACGTTTCGGATCGAGTATCGCTACTGCCGCCGGCAATTCTTCTCCGGGTAAATGATGGTCGCAGATAATGAAGTCTATATTGAGGCTATTTGCATAGGCTACTTTATCGTTGGATTTTATTCCACAGTCGAGTGCAAGGATCAGCGTGATCCCCTTTGATTTTGCATAATCAATACCAGCGGTAGAGATGCCATATCCTTCCTTATGCCTGTCGGGAATGTAATATTCTATATGGCGGCTGAACTGTCTGAAAAAGCTATATGCGAGCGCTACAGATGTAGTTCCGTCCACATCATAATCTCCATAAACCAGCATTCTTTCCTCTGCTGCGATTGCAGCATCAATCCGGCTGACCGCCTTATCCATGTCCTTCATCAGAAAAGGATCATGCAGTTGTGAAAGCTGTGGCCTGAAGAAGTCCTTTGCATCTTCAAAGGAACTGATGCCTCTCTGTACAAGGATCTCCGCCAGGCTTGTATCTATATTTAATTGTTGTGCAAGCAGATCTATAGCCTCTTTATCGCTCTTTACTGCCTGCACCCATCTTTTCTCCATTTGGTTTTTTATTGTTTTAAGGACTGTATCAACTTTGTTTATTCATTAAATGAAGGGATATCGTACAGGTTCCATATCTTTGCAATTGATTGTAAATATATCATTAATTATTCTTTTGACTAATACCTACGCCATTGCAAGTTTTCACTTTATATGAAGGTTCTTATTCTGTAGCTGCCGATAAAAAGTTCGTTCCTTTTGACCCTCAAATAGATAATCCTAAAGACAGGCCGGCATCACTCTTTATCTATGTACAGCCTTTTCTTGTTAAATTTAATGATAAATTACTGTTGTTTGATACGGGACTGGGCTATAGTAATGCAGGGGGAGAAATGATCCTGCATGAGAATATCAGGAAGGCCGGGTTTAATCCTGGTGATGTAGATTATGTCCTGATGTCTCATCTGCATTTTGACCATGCAGGTGGTATGGTACATCAGGAAAATAATGGAATGGAACTGAGTTTTCCTAATGCGGCATATGTCATTCAGCGTGGAGAATGGGAGGCTGCATTCACCAATAGCTCGTCTTCTTACAGAACTGAGATCTTTGAGTTTCTGCAGCGCAATGCACAACTGATCTTTGTGGATGATTCCGGAGAGTTTTTGCCGGGTATTTCCCATGAACTGACGGGTGCGCATACACCTTGTCACCAGGCCTGGTTGCTGGACGATGGTACAGATAAAGTCTTCTTCGGAGGTGATGTGCTGCCTGAACCGGAGGAGCTGCTGAGGAAATTCATTGCGAAATACGACTATGATGGCCGTAAAGCGATGGAGTTAAGGGAAGAGTTTGGTAAGAGGGCTGCAGCTGAGCATTGGAATTGCCTTTTCTATCATGGCAAGACCAGGGCGACGGGTTTCGTTAGTTTAACAGATGACGGACAGTTTAAGATTGTATAGGTTCTATATTTTTGCCTTCAAATAATTCGATCAGGCGTTCGATAGACAGGGGTTTAGAAATAAACCCTTTTACTGTTTTATATGTTTTGGCCTTTTCAATATCGTTTTCATACACTGATGAAGAGAGCATGTACATGTCAATATCATTCTCTATACTTAATTTCTCGTAAGCTTCCAGAAATTCCCATCCATTCAGTACGGGCATGTTAATGTCTATCAATATCAGCTGAGGAAATGGAAGGCGTGCATCTTTCAATTCTTTCAGGTAATCTATTGCCAGCTGTCCGTTTGTTTTTGCAACCATCTGAGCCTCATATCCCGTTTTTTCTACAATTTTCTTAATAATGAAAATGTTAATATCATCATCGTCAATTACCAGTAGATTAATTTTATCACTCATCAGATTAGTAGTTTATATAAGATTAGGATTTTAATAAAGATATAAAATAGAACTGTAAAGTATATCGCCTAATCATTTATTTAGCAAAAAGAGGACCACTAATTGATAATGACCCCCTTTTTGTTTATAAATGTAACTTTTTGTTTACAAGTATATAAATGTTAAGCCTCTGCTTCCATATAACTTTCTATCGGTGGGCATGCGCAAACGAGGGATCTGTCTCCAAATGAATCATTTACCCTGCCTACTGATGGCCAGAACTTATGTTCAGCAACATATGCTAAAGGAAAGGCAGCAGTTTTCCTGCTATAGGCATGAGACCACTCATCCCCGGTCACAGTTGCCACAGTATGGGGAGCATTTTTTAGAGGGTTATCTAATTTATCCAGAGTTCCGTCCTGAACACTGCTGATTTCATTTCTGATGGCGATCATCGCTTCACAGAAACGGTCGAGCTCATGTTTTGGTTCGCTCTCTGTGGGTTCAACCATTAAGGTGCCCGCAACAGGGAAAGATACTGTTGGTGCATGGAAACCATAATCCATTAACCTTTTTGCAATGTCAACCACCTCGATGCCAAAGTTTTTGAATTCGCGGCAATCCAGGATCATTTCGTGTGCACAGCGGCCGTTGCTCCCTGAATACAATACCGGGTAATGCTGCTCTAAACGCGCTTTCATATAATTCGCATTTAGAATTGCATATTCTGTAGCCTGTCTTAACCCATCTGCGCCCATCATTGCGATGTAAGCATGGGAAATGATCAGGATCGAAGCAGAGCCCCATGGTGCCGAAGATACTGCATGGATAGATTTTTCATTGTTGATGTCTACCACCGCATGTCCCGGTAAATATTTAACCAGGTGTGCAGCTACGCCGATCGGGCCCATACCGGGGCCACCACCACCGTGAGGGATGCAAAAGGTCTTGTGTAAGTTCAGGTGACAAACGTCGGCACCGATATTTGCAGGGCTGGTTAAACCTACCTGTGCATTCATATTTGCACCGTCCATGTAAACCTGTCCGCCATTCGCATGGATCACTTCGCAGATCTCTACGATACTTTCTTCAAATACGCCATGTGTAGACGGATAAGTAACCATAAAGCAGGAAAGGTTGTTTTTATGTTGTTCTGCTTTTGCTTTCAGGTCTGTTACATCAATATTTCCCTGGTCATCACATTTCACGATAACGATCTTCATACCTGCCATGGCAGCAGAAGCAGGGTTAGTTCCGTGAGCGGAAGAAGGGATCAGTGCGATGTTACGGTGATGGTCACCGCGGTCCTGATGGTACGCCCTGATGACCATTAATCCGGCGTATTCACCTTGCGCACCAGCATTTGGCTGTAAGCTCATTGCGGCAAAACCGGTGATCTCACTTAACCATTTATCCAGTTCATTGAAAACAGCATAATATCCTGCTACCTGGTCTGCAGGAGCAAAGGGGTGTACTTTACCAAATTCTGCCCAGGTAACAGGAACCATTTCTGTGGTCGCGTTCAGTTTCATGGTACATGAACCCAATGCAATCATAGAATGGCAAAGAGAAAGGTCTTTTGTTTCCAGCGACTTGATATAACGCAGCATCTCGTGTTCCGAGTGGTGCGAGTTGAATAAAGGATGTATTAAATAAGCTGATGTACGTTGCAGTTCAACAGGAATTACGGTCTGGACATTGTGCTCTTCAGCCAGTTCAACGCTATCTGCGGAGATAGCCTTTACTTTAGAGAATATCTTATTCAGTAATTTAATATCATTAAGGGAAGTGCTTTCGTCAAGCGCGATCGTTGCCACTGTTCCTTTATAATGCAGGTTGATCTCATTGTCTACACATTCTTTATGGATAGAATCTTTCAAAGCACCCAGTTCAACCTGGATAGTATCAAAATAAGCACTGGTCAATAAAGGGTAGCCGATCTTTTCAAGTGATTGTGCAAGTGCGATAGCCAGGCCATGTGTTCTTTCTGCAATTAACTTCAGGCCTTTGGGGCCATGATAAACGGCGTAAAAACCTGCCATGATGGCTAGCAGGGCTTGTGCAGTACAGATGTTAGAGGTCGCTTTATCTCTTCTGATATGCTGTTCCCTGGTCTGCAGTGCCATTCTCAGCGCATAGTTGTTGTGGCTGTCGATCGTTACACCGATAATTCTTCCCGGAATTGAGCGTTTGTACTCATCTTTAGTGGCGAAAAATGCAGCATGAGGGCCTCCAAATCCCATGGGTACGCCAAAACGCTGTGTGGTACCCACCACGATGTCTGCACCCCATTCTCCCGGAGGAGTCAGCAGCGTAAGACTCAGCAGGTCTGCCACTACCGTTAACTTTACGTTTTTGGCATGGGTGTGTGCTGCGAATGCTGTATAGTTAAATATTTCCCCGTTTCCGGCAGGATATTGAACAATAGCACCAAAGAATTCGTCTGTTACTTCAAAAGTCTGGTGGTCACCAATAACCAGTTCAATTCCGAAAGGATTTGCGCGGGTCTTTAAAATATCTATCGTTTGAGGGAATAATAACGAAGAAACAAAGAATTTTTTAGCCTGCTGATTTTTACGCAGGCTGTATTGCATAAACATTGCTTCAGCAGCAGCCGTACCTTCATCCAGCAGTGATGCATTGGCGATTTCCATCCCGGTGAGGTCAATCACCATGGTCTGGAAATTCAGCAGCGCCTGTAAACGGCCCTGGGCAATCTCTGCCTGGTAGGGCGTATACTGCGTGTACCATCCCGGGTTTTCCATTACATTCCGCAAGATCACTCCT
Organism: Pedobacter hartonius; assembly: GCF_900107535.1. Classification (GTDB taxonomy): domain Bacteria; phylum Bacteroidota; class Bacteroidia; order Sphingobacteriales; family Sphingobacteriaceae; genus Pedobacter; species Pedobacter hartonius. The sequence goes on from NZ_FNRA01000006.1 coordinate 219,686, forward strand.
GGAGTAATAGTGTCATAATATCCCTGTCCGATATAAGATTTAAAAACCTTATTCAGTGAAGCCGTTTGTTTAAGGCTTTCGAGGTATTCTTTCTCAGATTTCGCTGCCGGAAGGTTCAGCTGACGTTTTAGCCTGATCTTTTGCGGCACGGTCTGGTCGATCAGTTCACTGACAGAATTTAGGCCGAGTGTGCTCAGCATTGCGTCTGTATCCTCTTGATTTGGAGCGATATGACGGTCTTTAAAGTCTTCTTTGTAATGGATATTTAAACTCATGAAGTATAACAATAAAAGTTGCGCGAAGGTACTAAATTTTCCGTTTTTATTCTAATGCATAAAAGAGATGACACAGTTAGTCATTCAGTTGTCTGAGGTACATCTGAACCGTGTTTTCCAGGCCCAGATACAGGGCATCACTGATCAGTGCATGACCGATGGATACTTCCAGTAAATTTGGAATATTGTCTGCAAAATATTTCAGGTTCTGCAGGTCGAGGTCATGCCCGGCGTTAATACCCAGCCCAAGTTTGTTCGCTGTATGTGCAGCCTGTATATAAGGAGCGATAGCGGTCACAGGGTCTTTCGGGAAATTTGATGCGTAGGATTCTGTATAAAGCTCAATACGGTCTGTACCTGTTGTTTTTGCTGCTTCGATCATTTCTCTTGCCGGATCAATAAAAATGGAAACCCTGATACCCTCTTTGTGGAACATATTTACCATCTCTTTCAGGTAATCCTGATTTTTTATGGTGTCCCAACCATGGTTGGAAGTGATTTGTCCTTCTGCATCAGGAACTAAAGTTACCTGTGCAGGTTTATTTGCCAGAACGAGGTCTACAAATTTCTGTTCCCTGCAGTTCCCTTCAATATTAAACTCTGTTGAAATTGCTGCTTTCAGATCGAATACATCCTGATAGCGGATATGACGCTCATCTGGCCTTGGATGTACTGTGATACCCTCCGCACCAAAACGCTCACAGTCCAGCGCTACCTTCAGCAGATCGGGATTGTTTCCACCGCGGCTGTTGCGTAGAGTAGCTATTTTATTGATATTTACTGATAGTTTTGCCATCTACAAAGATAATTCATTAATGATGAACGGGTATAATATTATTGTCAACAGATTTGAGCGCCGTATGATCAGGTGCCGGCAATAAAAAAAGGGATGACGCCTCATAGCATCATCCCTTTTCCATATAGATTTCAGATTAGTATCTGTAAGCTTCTGCTTTGAACGGGCCTTCAACCGGTACACCGATATAATCAGCCTGGTGAGTGTCCAGTACATCCAATTCAACACCGATTTTAGCTAAGTGCAAACGGGCTACTTTCTCATCCAGGTATTTAGGAAGAACGTAAACTTTGTTCTCATATTTACCTGGGTTTGTCCATAATTCCAATTGTGCCAAAGTCTGGTTGGTGAATGAGGCAGACATCACGAAACTAGGGTGGCCTGTGGCACAGCCTAAGTTTACCAGACGTCCTTCAGCCAGCAGGATCACGTCTTTACCATCGATGGTATATTTATCAACCTGTGGTTTGATCTCAACTTTAGTATGACCATAGTTGGTATTTAACCAGGCAACGTCGATCTCATTGTCAAAGTGACCAATGTTACAAACGATAACTTTATCTTTCATCGTTTTGAAGTGCTCAGCACGAACGATGTCACAGTTACCTGTAGTAGTCACAACGATATCAGCTTCTTTAACCGCATTAGCGAATTTTTTCACTTCATAACCTTCCATTGCAGCCTGTAATGCACAGATCGGATCAATTTCTGAAACGATCACACGTACACCCTGTGAGCTCAGTGATTCTGCAGAACCTTTACCTACATCACCGTAACCTGCTACAACAGCAACTTTACCAGCCATCATGACGTCAGTAGCACGACGGATCGCATCTACCAGTGATTCACGGCAACCATATTTGTTGTCAAATTTAGATTTTGTTACTGAATCATTTACGTTGATTGCCGGTAAGTGTAAAGTTCCGTTTTTCATACGTTCGTACAGACGGTGAACACCTGTAGTAGTTTCTTCCGAAAGACCTTTGATCGCAGCGATCAGTTCAGGGAACCTGTCGAAAACCATGTTGGTTAAATCACCACCATCGTCCAGGATCATATTCAAAGGCTGTTGCTCAGGACCGAAATGTAATGTTTGTTCGATACACCAGTCAAATTCTTCTTCATTCAAACCTTTCCAGGCATAAACCTGGATGCCTGCAGCAGCGATTGCAGCAGCAGCGTGGTCTTGTGTAGAAAAAATATTGCATGATGACCAGGTCACTTCTGCACCAAGTTCAACTAAAGTTTCAATTAAAACTGCAGTCTGGATGGTCATGTGCAGGCAGCCTGCAATGCGTGCTCCCTTTAAGGGTTTCGACGGACCAAATTCTTCGCGTAAGGACATTAAGCCGGGCATTTCTGCTTCTGCTAATCCAATCTCTTTACGGCCCCATTCTGCCAGTGAAATATCCTTTACTTTGTAAGGGATGTATGTAGTCTCTACTGATGACATATTGTTTTTATTTTGTGAACTGCAAATTTACTGCATTTCATAATCAATAACAAAAAATGAATCAGGATATGACGAAAGAATGGTCTTGAAACAAAGTAATCGAAAGGTAAAAAACTATGAGCCGTGTGAAATCCCTTTGATACCAGCTAATCTCGGTGTACCTTTGTTCCAGAGAAAATTAATATATAATATTTAAAAGCATCTTACATATGTATCCAGAATATTTAGTAGAACCTATGCGTGCGGAACTCACCAAAGTAGGTTTTGAAGAAATGAAAACAGCAGAAGAGGTAGACAATGCCCTTACTGCCGAAGGAACCGTTTTTGTTGTTGTAAACTCTGTATGTGGTTGCGCAGCGGCCAATGCACGTCCGGCAGCAAGATTAGCCGCTTCAAATGAAAAACATCCAGATAAAATGATCACTGTTTTTGCAGGCATGGAAAAAGATGCAGTTGACAGGGCAAGAAGTTATATGATGCCTTTCCCTCCCTCTTCACCTGCTATGGCATTGTTCAAAGATGGTAAATTGGTACATATGATCGAACGTCATCAGATTGAAGGCCGTCCTGCTCAGATGATCGCTGAGAACCTGATGGGTGCTTTTGATCAGTACTGCTAATCATTAAAGATAATTTCCGGTCAAAAATCCGGTTGAGGAGATCCGGCCATGTGCCGGATTTTTTGTATTTAAAAATCCTTGTTCAGCAGTTTCTCCAGTTCTCCGAAAGATACGTTCATCCTTACCCTGCCTTGTTTCGCATAGGCGATCTCTCCCGTTTCTTCAGATACAATAACTGCTACGGCATCCGTCGTTTCGGAAATACCTATTCCCGCGCGGTGGCGCAGGCCAAACTGGGGAGGTAACTTATCATTATCAGTGAGGGGCAGGATGCAGCTTGCACTCTTGATCTTATTCTCGGCAATGACGACGGCTCCATCATGCAGCGGGCTGTATTTCTGAAAGATACTTTCCAGCAGCCGTTTGGAGATCTTTGATTCAATCATTTCACAGCTGTTGGCAAACAGCTGGTCATCGTAGAACTTGACGAATACAATCAATGCCCCTGTCCTGGATTTTTTCATGCTCTTGCAGGCGTCAATAATCGGTTTGATCCGGACGAGGTTATCACGTTCGATGTCTCTACTGCCAAATAAATACCCCCACCAGGCCCTGTTTTTTTGTAAGAAGGTGTTCTTTCCGATGAGCAGCAGGAACCGCCGTATTTCCGGTTGAAAAATAACAATCAGTGCAATGATGCCCACACTCATGAACTTGTTGATGATGGCAGACAGCAGCCGCATATTCAGGGCGTCCACCACAAACCAGAGGACAATGATAATTAACATACCCAGCAGCAAATTCACCGCCATGGTATTTTTAATCAGATTATACGTATAATAGATCAGGAAGGCAACGAACAAAATGTCCATTACATCGGTAACGGTTATAGTGAGAAAATCAAAGTCAAAGCCTTTCATTATTGCCAAGTTAAGTATTTTACGGAAATATTATTGCTCATGTACTTTTTCCACCAGTGCAATGCATTCCAGGGCTGCCTTCACATCATGCACCCTGAGTATGCTAACGCCTTTTTGCAGCGCCAGTGTATTTAATACTGTTGTTCCATTTAATGCTGTCTCCGGCGTGATGCCGAGAAATTTATAGATCATAGACTTTCTTGAAAATCCAACGAGCAGGGGCAGACCGAAAATATCCAGGTTCTGCAGATGGTTGAGCAGCTCATAATTGTGTGTTATGGTCTTTGCGAAACCAAATCCCGGATCAAGAATGATATCATTTATGCCCATGTTTTTCAACGTATTTATCTTGTTTTCAAAATAGTCAACCACATCCAGCCCGATGTTATGATATACAGGATCCTGCTGCATAGTTTGTGGCGTACCCTGCATATGCATCAGAATATAAGGTACCTTTAAAGCGGCTACAGTTTCAAACATCTGTTCATCCAGCTCTCCGCCCGAAATATCGTTGATCAGGTGTGCTCCGGCTTCGATGCTTTCCTTGGCCACTTTGGCACGGAAGGTATCTATTGAAAGCCAGGCTTCAGGAAATCTTTTACTGATGGCGGCAACTGCCGGAATGATCCGTGCGAGCTCTTCATCGGTGCTCACTTCGTCTGCACCCGGACGGGAAGAATAAGCCCCGATATCAATGAATGTGGCACCCTCCGTTAAGCAGGTCTCTGCTCTTTCCAATGCCTGATCTATAGAGCTGATCCTGCTGGTTCCGTAAAAGGAATCCGGGGTTAAATTAAGGATGCCCATCACGCAGGGCCGGCTCAGATCAAGCAGTTCACCTTTGAGGTTTAGTGTTATTTTTCGGTTTAAAAACGTATCTTTAGCCATCATTTAATACAAAAATACAGTATTAAAATAGCTTTAAACTAAATATTTTAATTGTTTTGGCCACAAACACTTCACAAGAATTCGATTCAGTAATTGCGGTTTGTAAATCGCTTTTTTTAAAGAAAACCAAAGATTACGGAACGGCATGGCGCATTCTGCGTTTGTCTTCTATTACAGATCAGCTATTTATCAAAGCTCAGCGTATCCGTACGCTTGAAGAAAAGAAAATATCCAAAGTAGGTGAGGGCATCATACCAGAATATATCGGCATTATTAATTACTGTGTGATTGCGATGATACAGAGCGGTATGGGCGAAACTGATCCGCTGGAACTGGAGCCCGGAAGCGTGGAAAAGCTGTTCGATGAAAAAGTGAATGAGACCAAAGAACTGATGTTTGCAAAAAACCATGATTACGGAGAGGCCTGGAGGGATATGAGGGTCAGTTCGCTAACAGACCTGATCCTGATGAAGGTCTTCAGGGTGAAACAGATCGAAGATAACCTGGGGGAGACTGTAGCATCTGAGGGGGTGAATGCAAATTACCAGGATATGCTTAATTACGCTGTTTTTGCGTTAATTAAACTGGAGCTGAAACCTTAGTATTCAGCCGTAACAATACTATTGTAAATACGCATATTCTATAACAGCAACTCTATATTAGCTTTACAATACCAGACAAATGAACAAAGTCGCATTAAATTTTTCAAGAATATTCGTAGGTGTACTTTTTATTTTTTCCGGGCTGATCAAAGCGAACGATACGCTTGGATTTGGTTACAAGCTGGAAGAGTATTTCGATGTGTTCCACATCTCTTTTTTTAGTCCCTATGCTACGGGGATCGCTATGATCCTTTGTGTGCTTGAAATCGTCCTGGGCGCATTACTGCTGCTGGGGTTCTGGAACAGAAAGGTAGCTTCAGGATTGCTGGGAATTATCATTTTTTTTACATTCCTCACGTTTGTATCTGCAGCCTTTAAGGTTGTTACTTCCTGCGGTTGTTTTGGCGATGCGATTCCGCTTACTCCATGGCAGTCATTCTCGAAAGACCTGCTATTGCTGCTGCTGATCGTTTACCTGTTTATCCAGCGCAACGCGATCGTACCGCTGACACAAAATGCAGGCATTCAAAAAATTACCATGATCGCCGTGGTAGCATTATCATTTATCTTTGCTATTTATACCTACAGCTATCTTCCGGTGATAGATTTTCTTCCCTATAAGATCGGTGTCAGTTTACCTGAATCGATGAAGATTCCTGAAGGGGCGGTGCCTGACGAATACCAGATCATGTACCAGCTGAAGAATAAGTCGACCGGCGAAACCAAGGAGATGAGCGACAAAGATTACCTGAAAACAGAGATCTGGAAAGATACAAACTGGCAGATCGTAGGTGATCCTGTACAGAAGCTCATCAAAAAAGGGTATGAACCTAAAATCAAAGATCTGATCATCAGTGATGCCGCCGGTACCAGCTACACTAAAGAGTTGCTCGAAAACCCTTACTATAATCTGATCATCGTTGCCTACAACCTGAACCATACGAACGAAGAGGCTATTGGAAAGCTGAATGCACTGACCCTGGACGCTACCGAACAGTTCAACATCCGCACAGTGCTGCTCACCTCCAATTCGGCACAGGATGCTGAGGCTTTCAGCAAACGCAACAAGCTCCTTTCGGAGATCTTTTATGCAGATGCTGTACCGCTTAAAAGTATGGTGAGAGCTAATCCGGGTATATTATTGCTCAGGAACGGTGTAGTGATCAATAAATGGAGCTATCAGTCGGCACCCTCTTTTGAACAGTTGAAAACAACCTACTTCGATAAATAACATGTGGTCATATGCGCTCAGGAAATTGCTGTATGGATTTGCCGTGATGGCGGGTGTGGTTGTTGTGGTATTTATTCTGTTTAATATCCTTCCCGGTGATCCTGCAAGGATGACCATGGGGCAACGCGCCGATGTGCAGTCGCTGGAAGCCGTTCGTAAAGAATTCGGACTGGATAAATCCAAACCCATGCAGTTCATCCTGTTTATCAATGATCTTTCTCCGGTTGGGTACCATGAAGACAATGCCCAGGAGCAGAAGAAATATGACTATATCCGTTTGATACCTGTTTCCGGCCATGTGATCGCCCTGAAAGTTCCCTATCTGCGACGGTCTTATCAGACAAAACGTGAAGTTTCTACTATTTTAGGGGAAACTGTTCCCCATACATTTGTTCTGGCCATCACCTCAATGATTTTCGCCACGCTGATCGGCGTTTTTCTCGGTATTGTATCCGCAGTGTATAAAAATACCTGGATAGACCATGCTGCAAATTCATTTGCCATCCTTGGCATCTCTGCGCCGGCTTTTTTTGCGGGGATCATCATTGCCTGGTTCTTTGGCTTTGTACTTGGGCCATATACCGGACTGAATATGTCGGGCAGTTTGTACAGTTATGACCCTTTTCACGGTGAAGTAATCACCCTAAAAAACCTGATACTGCCGGTGGTGACCCTCGGGCTGCGTCCGCTGGCAATTATTGTACAGCTCACCCGGACGGCAATGCTGGAAATCCTGGGTCAGGATTATATCCGTACGGCACGTGCAAAGGGGCTGGACCGTTTTGCGGTGATCTATAAACATGCGCTGAAGAACGCGCTGAATCCCGTGATCACTGCCATCTCTGGCTGGTTTGCGTCTTTACTTGCGGGCTCTTTTTTTGTAGAATATATATTCGGGTACAACGGTTTGGGGCGCACTACAGTGAAGGCCCTGGAGATGTCCGATTTCCCTGTAGTAATGGGCTCAATTCTGTTTATTGCGCTGATATTTGTAATAATTAATATTTTAGTGGATATTTTGTATGCCTTTGCAGATCCAAGGGTAAAACTGGCTTAATGATGAAAATATTTCTGATAGGTTTTATGGGATGCGGCAAGACAACGCTCGGCAAAAAGCTCGCTGCAAAGCAGGGTTTTGAGCTGGTAGATCTTGACCATGAGATTGAACGTTTAACTGGTACTACTGTGGCCGGCTATTTTTCCGTTCATGGTGAAGAGGCATTCAGAAAACTTGAAAGTGATACCCTTAAGAACCATCCGTATGCAGAGAATTGCGTTATCGCCACCGGCGGCGGTACCCCTTGTTATTATGATAACATGGACTGGATGAACGCAAACGGCATCACTGTTTACATTGAGCTTTCTGCAGTTTCCCTTGCCAAACGGCTGGAGAAAGGAATGGCCAAACGTCCGCTCCTGCGTAACCTTACAGCAGGGGGGGTAGTTCATTTTATAGAAGGTAAACTGGAAGAACGCGGGGAATATTACCGTAAAGCAAAGCTCACACTAAGCGGCATCAACCTTACTGCCGGTGATATTCGCTCAGCATTGCCGGCAGTAAGCTAGTTGTCTTCTGCAGCAAACTGCTCTTCAATAAATTTAATCTGTGTTTTGCCGTGAGGTACAGGATTCCCGTATTCATCAACATTTACAAATACCATCTTATCAATAGTCAGGATACTTTTCCGGGTGATCTTATTACGTACTTCACATACCATGGTCAATGAAGTGGTTCCAAAGGCAATCGCCGTGATACCCATCTCTATGATGTCACCCTGTTTTGCAGAACTTACAAAATTGATCTCTGAAATGTATTTTGTGACTACCCTTGGGTTACCTAACTGCACAATGGCATAAATAGCCGCTTCCTCATCTATCCATCTGAGCAGGCTGCCTCCAAATAAACTTCCGTTGGGATTGAGATCCTCGGGTTTTATCCATTTTCTGGTGTGGAAATTCATAATTTTATTTTCGAATAAAAATACGGCTTTCCGGATCGTCTTATCTCACCTTAGCGTAAGAATATTAAGCCTTCTTCCAGTTGGTATCCGAAGCTTTTTGCAGGATAGCCGAAAAATCTGTTCTCGGAGGAAGATCCAGGTAGGGGTAGGTCACCTTGGAAAGATATAATCCCTGGGGATGGGCGGGTGTAATCAGTTCCGGTGTCTTTTTACTAATCAGATGGCTCTCAAATTCGTCTACACTAAGTATTCCTTTTCCTATTTTTAACAGCTGTCCCATGATAATACGGATCATCTTTCCCAAAAAACGATTGGAAGAGATCTGAAACCTGAGTTTTTCTCTCTTATCATCTACCATCAGGCTCGCTGAGCGCACATAACACAATGTATGCTCATATTTGTCCGGATGGGTGCAGAAGGCGCGGTAGTCTTTGTACAGGGGCAGAAGGGCAACTGCCGCCTTCATTTCATCCCAGTTCAGTCCGTCAAGCAGGTAGTAGGAGCTCAACCCATTCAGGAAAGGGTCTTTGTAGGTATGTAAAAAATAATCGTATGACCGCTGCACGGCGTCAAAACGGGCATGTGGCAATCCTTCCATAGGGATGACGTCGTACACGGCAATATTGAGCGGCAGCAGTTTGTTGAGCCTGAAGATCAGGTCAAAGTCCCAGGATTCTTCCAGATCCATGTGAAAGAAGAACTGACTGGCATGAACCTGTGCATCTGTTCTTCCGCAGCCGTTAATAGCTATCGTGGTCTTAAAGATCTGGCTAAGGGATTTTTCTATCACACCCTGCACGTTCATCACCGTAGCCTGTTTTTGCCATCCGTTGTATTGCAGGCCGTTGTAGCCAATATGTACGAAATATCTCAAGTCCTTATCTTTTTCCTGCCCTTTTGTTCAGCTCGTCTACAGGCATGGTGATCATCCTGCCTGTAGGCTGTTTGCCCCTGTAGGTGATGACGCGCATCAGGCTTGCATCTTTAGGAACTGCCAGTTTCTCGGTATACTTAGGATAAAACCTGTCCGGGAACGAATTGTCAAAACTGTAATAGATGTCAAGGCCGTCAATATCGGTAGTCAGTTCAACCATTACCTGTCTGTCGGCTGACCGGCTTGCCTTAAATACAGGATCATAAATACTTGGCGCATATTTCGTTTCCGCAATATCCATCCGTTTAAAATGCTCTTCCGTCTTCGCGATAAAGTTGGTCCAGTTTTTCTTCTCCTTTGGAGACCAAACCGATTCAGCAATGGCAAAACCTCTTGGCCAGGTCATGTATTCCGCCTGGCGGATATTGTAGATCTGTTCGGACCATAGGTTACCCTGTCCTCCACGGATATATTTAGGATCTGCTCCGGCAGGTACAGGGTCAAATTCATAGGTTTTGTTCAACCGGACGGTGTTATAAACTTTAGGTTCGGTGATCACGTCGCCCTGCATGAGGTCAAGATAAACATTCGCCTGCGGCGTCATGATCACTTCATGTTTAAAATGAGAAGCCTCCACTCCGAACTGGCTGCTTCTCCAGCTCATGATCCCTGCACTTGCAGGGATATCACTATTCATGATCTCGTCCCATCCCATGAATTTCTTGCCTTTTGATTCCACGATCTTCTGAACTCTTTTCTCAAAATAACCCTGTACCTGGCGCATATCCTTCAGGCCTTCTCTTTGCATCAGCGCTTTAACGGCATCACTTTTCTGCCAGAAGTTCTCCGGGGCTTCGTCGCCACCCATATGGATATATTCGAAAGGGAAAAGTGCAGCAACCTGTGTGATCACCGTATCCAGAAAGCTGTATACTTTTTCATTAGCCGGACAAAGCGTATTGTCTAATAACGCAATCGGCGGAGCACCATGAGACCAGTCCATAATCTTTTCTCCCGAGCGGACACGGTAATTCACCGCAGCAGGGGTGCAGGAGAGCTCTGGATATGAAGCAACTGCCGCGAGGCTATGTCCGGGAACATCAATTTCGGGCATGATATCTACAAACCTGTCTTTGGCATACTGGATCAGCTCGCGGAGATCGTCCTGGGTATAGAACCCACCGTAGCTGCGCGGCTCATCAGGGCCTGGTGTACTGAATGTTCCAAAGTCGCCCATTTTCTTAACGTTCCATGCACCTACTTCAGTGAGTTTGGGCAGGCCTTTGATTTCTATCCTCCAGCCTTCATCATCGGTAAGGTGCAGGTGGAGCAGGTTATATTTATAGCGTACCATGGCGTCAATGTATTGTTTTACTTCCTGTTTGGTAAAGAAGTGCCGCGCTACATCGAACATCAGGCCTCTCCATGGAAGGCGTGGATAATCCGTTACTTCTACACATGGGATCCTCCAGTCCACATCTTTGATCAGTTCTTTCGATTCTATCTCTTTTGGTAACAGTTGCAGCAGGCTTTGTACACCATAGAACAGCCCTGCTATTTTATTCGCTTTAATTACGATCAATGTTGGCGTAACGGAGATCTGATAACCTTCGTTGCCCAATGTTTGGTTTGCTTTCGGGTTCAGCATCAGCCTGATGGTTGCCGCTGCGGAGGTATTGGTATATTCAGACACAAACTTACCTGTTGGAACGGAAAGTTTTTCTTTCAGATAATCTATCACTTGTTTCATTTCAGGCGAAGCCAGAATGATTACATTATCAGGAAGGGTAAAATGACCACTTGTTCTGAGCAGCGATACCGGTTCCGGAATAATCGCAAATTCCGGCGGTCGGTTTGTTAAAACGGCATTGCTATCTGCCACTGAAATATTGGTGTTTCCAGATCCCATTTGTTGACTATATGCGCTTGTGTAAAAAATAAAACAGCATATAAAAGTTACGGATTTATTCATAAAAAGAAAAGGAGTTTTGGTCTTTGAGCCCTGTAAAAGGTTGCAATTTAGTAAAATGTGGATAAATAAGGAGTTTCTGTGGAGAGTTTAACTTATTTTAATGCATCGAGCACACGGAATAACTTTGGATTGATCCCGCTGCCTGAATAGTTGTTGATAATGATGACAATTACATATTTATTGCCGTTGCCTGCCGTGTAATAACCAGCAAAAGCAGAAACGTCGTTGATGGTACCGCTTTTTAATTTCATCCCGTTATTCTCCGGAAGAGATTTGTAAAAATCAGGGAACCAGTCTTCTTTTTGCGACTGGAAAAGGATGCTGGCCATAGCTGCGGCAGTTACCCTTGTGGCGGGAGAGAGGCCACTTCCGTCAATAATGTTCAGTGCGTTTTTGTCGAGTCCCCTGCCCGACCAGTACCTGATCTCTACATCCGCACCATTGCCCGTAGTGGCTTCCCTGCCGGCTTTCCAGGCGATGGTCCTCAGCAGATGCTCGGCATACAGGTTTACGCTTTTCTTGTTCAGCCAGAAAACGATCTCTGCCAGTGAAGGAGAGCTGATCGTGCTCAGCTTCTGAACAGCCTGAGGCAGCGGAAGGCTTGCCGCACTTAGCTGTCTGGAGGTAGTTGCTGTATTGCTGACGCTGATGCCGGATTTTTCCAGCGTATCCTGCAGGCGGAATGCTGCATCAAAGGCAGGGTCAGGCAAGGCCACTGAAATTCCTGTTTTTTGAATGCCTGCTGCCCAGCTTCCCCGCAGGTAGGCAATCGTACTGAGTGGCGGAAGATAGGCATAAGCCCTGTCGCCACTGCCTGCTTCGCCAACTTTCAACTCATTCACAATCGTCAGATAGGGCATCGCAGGTACTGTTCTTAAAACGGAAACAGCATTGTTTGCACGCAGCTTGATATCAAACTGATTTTCCCTCCAGCTGAGTGCGGACGGGCCGGCACCAAAGTAATTGCCCATATCCTGCCAGGTCCATCCTTCGGGAGTGCTTTGTGTTCCCCAAAGGTGATCGTCACCAATGATCTTTCCCTCTATCTTTTTTATCCCTGCGGCTTTAAGCGCTGCGACCCATTGATTGAGCACTACATTCTCTTTGCTGCTGTCATATCTCCAGGAGGCCAGGGTAGGATCTCCGCCACCGGTAATGATTACATCTCCTTTAAGGGTGCCGTCCGCGCCAATACTGCCGCTATAGCCCAGTGTGGTTTGGTAACGGAAATCTTTCCCCAACAGGGAAAATGCTGTGGCAGCTGTAATTGTCTTGAGCGTGGAAGCCGTGGCAAGGCCGATGTTTTCATTCTTCGCATACACCTGCTTTCCCGTGTTTGCATCTAAAACGCAAATGGAGCAGACCGCATATTTCGCCTGTGGGTCTTCCAGTAAGTTGTTGAAGGATTGTGCAAGCCTTTGAGCGGAGCTTTGTGCAAAACAAAAGCTGTGCGACAGCATAAAAAGGGATACCAGGGATCTTTTTAACATATTTTCAGGATAGTCTTTAACTAAAATGTGGTTTAAACATAGCCATAGCTATATTTAAACCACATCAGTATCAAAATGATCTTTTTAGATCAGTTCTTTTTGCAACAGGAATTCTGCGATCTGTACTGCATTTGTTGCTGCACCTTTACGCAGGTTATCTGCCACGATCCACATATTCAGCGTATTTGGCATTGATTCGTCTCTTCTGATGCGACCTACAAATACCTCATCTTTTTCATGTGCATCTTTAGGCATCGGATATTTAAGGTTATCGATGTCGTCCACCAAAATGATCCCCTGCGTTTTTTCCATTAATGATTTCACATCAGCCACATCAAAATCATTTTCAAATTCGATGTTCACAGACTCGGAATGGCCTCCCATTACGGGAATACGTACTGTAGTAGCTGTTACTCGGATGCTCTCGTCGCCCATGATCTTACGGGTTTCTTTGATCATTTTCATTTCTTCCTTTGTATATCCGTTAGCTTCGAAAACATCGATCTGAGGGATCACGTTCAGGTCAATCTGGTATGGATAAGCCATAGGGCCGTCCAAAATACCTTTGCGCTCATTCATCATTTGCTCCACGGCTTTCACACCGGTACCTGTAACAGACTGATAGGTAGAAACTACCACGCGTTTTATCCTGTATTTATCATGCAATGGTTTCAAAGCGACTACCATTTGAATAGTCGAACAATTTGGATTTGCAATGATCTTATCATCGATAGATAATTCATAGGCATTCACTTCTGGTACAATCAGCTTTTTAGATGGATCCATACGCCATGCGGATGAATTGTCTATTACTGTTGTGCCTGCTTCAGCAAAAAGAGGGGCATATTTTAATGAAGTGCCACCCCCGGCAGAAAATAAAGCAATATCCGGTTTCATGGCAATTGCAGTTTCCATGTTAACCACCTTGAACTGTTTACCCTTAAAAGTGATTTCTTTACCTACACTTTTTTCTGATGCAACCGGGATTAATTCGGTCAGAGGGAAATTACGTTCTTCCAGTACTTTTAACATTACAGTGCCTACTAAACCAGTGGCACCTACAACTGCGATTTTCATGATTAATTTATTTGATTTTTATGGTTATGAAGCTGTCATCACAGATGACAGCTTCATTGATTTGATTTTGTTTTCTAAGTTTTATGATAAACTATCAATTCAAATATGAGAAAAACTTTGCTCATATTCAGCTGATTTCCATGAAAAACCGTTTTTGTAGGGGAAATTTTATTGTAATTCATCAAAAGCTACCGGAATGGCAGGATAAGGGGGAGGAGGTAAGAGCTGGCAGGAATAATAGGTCCTGCCAGCAATATTAGTTACAAAATGCTTTTTTTGATATAGTCGGCACTTAGTTTAATACTTTTATAAGGATCCATAGAGAAGTTTTCCTGTTCCATGATCAGGTGTTGCAGGCCAGCCAGTTTTGCATTTTTATAGATGCTCTTAAAGTCGATCGTTCCGGTTCCTACTTCTGTATTGATGGTATTGTCCACTTTGTCCATGTCTTTCACATGCCACATCGGGAAACGACCCGGGAATTCCGTGAATAGTTTCACAGGGTCATTGCCCGATCTTACTACCCAGTAAATGTCCATCTCAAATTGTACAAGATTTGGATCAGTTCCTTTCAGCATGATCTCATAACCTGTGGTATCGCCATATTTTACAAACTCAAAATTATGGTTATGATAGCCCAGTTTAAGGCCTGCATCTTTACAGATCGCAGCGGCCTTGTTTAATTTATCGGCCATTACTTTCCAGTCGTCTTCAGTTTTTCTAAGGTTATCACCCAGGTAAGGTACCGTGATATAAGTGCTACCGATCGTATTTGCTGCATCAATATAGGATTTCAGCTCTTCCTGGCTACCGTCAGTGAAATACATATCCATTCCATAATGTCCGCTTGGTGCGGTGAGGCCATTTTCTGAAAGCAGTGCTTTAAAAGCCTTAGGATCTAGCCCCCAATAGCCATCTTTTGCTGAATAACCAAAAGTTTCTACCTCTTTATAACCTGCTTTTGCAACATTGGCAATGGTACCTTTTACATCTTTCGGTAGTTCAACCCTTAATGTATATAGTTGTAAGCCAACAATTTTAGCGGGAGCGGCAAACGCAAAGGACGGTGCAACAGCGGCACCGGCAGCAGCAATTCCTGCAATTTTAATAAAATCTCTTCTTGAATTCTTCATAGTTAATAGTTTATTGGTCGCATATCGTGATCGCTTTTCTCAGGGAGGCAAGCTTATCTTCCTGCTTAGGAATAAACTCCTGTGCGATATACCCTTTGAATCCTGTTGCCAGGATAGCTTTGATGATTGCAGGATAATACAATTCCTGCGTTTCGTCTATTTCATTTCTTCCGGGAACTCCCCCGGTGTGATAATGTGCAATATAAGGATGGAAGGTCTGGATATTCCTGATCACATCACCTTCATCAATCTGCATATGGTAAATATCGTACAGTAGTTTAAAGTTTTCAGAGCCCAGTCTTTTTGCCAGTTCTGCGCCCCATGCGGTATGGTCACACTGGTAATCCTCGTGGTTCACCTTGCTGTTCAGCAATTCCATCACAAGCACTACACCATGTTTTTCTGCCAGTGGCATTAGCTGTTTCAGTCCTTCCACACAGTTCTTCAATCCTGTTTCGTCATCCTTGCCCCTGCGGTTCCCGCTAAAGCAGATCAGATTTTTATAACCTGCCTTTGCCACCAGGGGGATCATTTTACTGTAGTTCTCTATCAGTTTAGGATGGAATGCCGGATCGTTAAAACCGTCCACTAAATTAATCTCCGCGCCGTTACACATGGAAGAGTATAATCCGTATTTTTTCAGTGTAGGCCATTCGGAGGGGCCAACCAGGTCGATGGCTTTCAACCCCATATCTTTTCCTGCTGCGCATAGTTCATCCAGCGGTATACCGCTATAACACCAGCGGCATACGGAATGGTTTACATTTCCTTTTAGTGCTTTACCTGTAGTTTCTTTTTCCATAGCAAGTCCCGGAATTGCCGCTGAGGCACTGAGTACAGCGGTGCCGGCGATAATGGTTTTTAACATTTTCCTGCGGCTTTGTTCTGATCCCATGATTAGGCGTTGTTTAATTGAGTGTCCGAAATTCCTTTGTTTTTATCATTAAAGAAGAGCGAAAAGATCAGGAATACAGCCAGCGCGATTCCCGCAGGAATGATCCACACCATTTTCCAGTCGATAGATCCGTCTGTCAATTTATAATTGTCAGTGATCATGCCTGCAACTTCAAATCCGATCAGCATTCCTACACCATAGGTGGCCAGCGTGATTAAACCCTGTGCGGCGCTTTTGTATTTGTCGCCCGCCCTAGAATTGGTATAGATCTGTCCTGATACGAAAAAGAAATCGTAACAAACGCCATGCAGTGCAATACCGATGATCAGCATGAAGCTCAGCTCACCTGCATTTCCGTAAGCGAATAAAGCATACCGAATGGCCCAGGCAATCATACCCACCAATATGGTGATTTTAAACCCGAAACGTTTAAAGAAAACCGGGATCATCAACAGGAAGAGCGCTTCAGATACCTGACCAATTGCCATTTTCCCTGTAGGCCCCGCTACACCGATGCTCGACAGGAAAGGGTGTGCATTCTGGTAATAAAAGGCCAGTGGGATACAGATCAGGATTGCAGAGATAAAGAATACAGCAAAGTTTCTGTCTTTCAGCAGGCTCAATGCGTCCAGTCCCAGGATATCAGAAAGCGTAACCTTTTCATCTTTCGATACTTTTGGCGGCGTTTTAGGCAGTGCAAAGCTGAACAGGCCCAGCAATGCCGAAGCGATTCCGGCCATCAGGAAGGTGTTTTTTAATAAGCCCGAGCTCAGTCCTTCGGCTGAATCCCATAAGAACAGGTAGCTGATGAACAGTCCGGCTACGATCCAGCCAATAGTTCCCCAAAATCTGATGTTTGAAAATTCTTTTTCCGCATCTTTCATCTGATTGAATGCAACAGAATTTACCAGTGCCAGGGTAGGCATGAAAAGGATCATATAACCCAGGACATAAGGATAGAAAGCATCCACATTTGTTGCGCTGTACATTTGATACATCAGGATAGCCCCGATAATATGCAGTACCCCCAATATCTTTTCAGCATTGAAGAACCTGTCGGCAATGAGGCCAATAATAAAAGGTGCAATGATTGCCCCCCATGACTGGGTGGAGAAAACTGCAGCCGTTTGGGAGCCTGTAGCAGATAGGTTTTTTTCTAAAAATGTACCCAGTGTAACAAACCATGATCCCCAGATAAAAAACTCCAGGAACATCATCAGTGATAACTTGATTCGGGTATTTACATTCATCATATTTGGTTTATATTGTTTAAAGTTCTTTGATCAGGATATTGCGGAACCATACTTCGTTTTCGTGATCCTGTAATGATATTTTTCCGGAAGTGAATGTTCCGAATCCTTCCCACGAGGCAAATTTGCTGCCTGCAATCAGCGCTTTCCAGTTGGCGTCAAACTGGGTGGTAGAAACGATCTTCACGCCGTTCAGTATAAACTCCAGTTTCCCTTTGTTACTGATAATTTCAGCCGTGTTCCATTCTCCAACGGGTTTTACCGGTTCTGAAGTGCTTTTTACCAGGTCGTACAGGTCGCCCGCCCGGTGTTTAATGATCTTTCCATCCGGGTGGCCGTCGTTATCGATCACCTGCATTTCAGGGCCGGTACTATAGGTCTGGTGGTATTTTGCGGGATCTTCTTTGATGTGGAACAAGATACCGCTGTTTGAATTCGGTGCTACCTTCCAGTCAATCTTCAGATGAAAATTTCCGTATTCCTTGTCGGTAACCAGGTCACCGGCATCTTCCTTTTTAGCTGCAGGGTCAAGGTGGAGCGTCCCATCCTCAACCTTCCAGCCCTGGCCGGCCAGGTTTCTTCCGTAAGTATGCCAGCCGGTAGTGGTTTTGCCATCAAATAACGGAACAAAACCTTTCTCTTTTTTTTGCGCGTTGCTGTTGCTGCTGATCATAGCTGTAAGGAGCAGTGCTGCTGATATCCTGTATAAGTTCATCTTTTTAAGTATTTATATGCCGAGCGTCCAGCCTTTGCGGTACTCTCTTTTTACATATTGGTTTACATCATCGAAATTGGTGACTTTCATGTTGTCATTATCCCATAACAGCTGGATATTCCTGCCCGGGTAGCTTACTTTTCCATCGGCAGATGTCCTTTGTACATCATTTCCGCGGATAGCAAGATTTGCCATCAGCAATGCTTCTGTCAACGGTCCGGCAATCTCAAAAGGAGAACTCACCTCTTTTTTGCCGTAGCCGGCGATGCAGGCTTCCACCCACTGCGCATAATGTCCGTTTGCCCCATTGGGAACACGTGCAAACTTTTCAGGAACTTTAATATCCTTGTTTCGGCTTAACGGAAGCAGACGCGGATTTGCACTATAGGTACTGCTCATCATTTTTCCTTTGGTTCCGATGAACAGGGTACCGTTACCGCCATCTCCGAAAACGTCATTTGCATCCAGCTCTTCAGGGCGTGTAGGCTGAATACCGCCATCCATCCAGTGCAGTGTTACCTCTCCCTGTGTTTTTGGTGTTTTCGGGAAGGTCAGTGTTACATGGCTTGAAGGAGGGCAGCTCTCAGGGAAATACCCACGTTTGAACTCATCCACATAAACAGAACCTACGCTGGCCTGTACATTTGTGGCATATTTCAGACCCAGTACGCTGAAAGGGGCTTCGATCAGGTGGCATCCCATATCGCCTAAAGCGCCGGTGCCGTAATCCCACCAGCCTCTCCAGTTGAAAGGAACCAGTTTATCCACATAATCTTTATAAGGAGCAGTGTTCAGCCAGAGGTCCCAGTCCAGGTTTGCAGGAATTTCGGCTTTATTGGCCGACCATGGAATTCCCTGCGGCCATACCGGCCTGTCCGTCCATGCATAGACGGTATGCACATCGCCGATCAGGCCTGCGTCATACCATTCTTTCATTTGTCGCGGCCCGTCATTTGATGCGCCCTGGTTACCCATCTGGGTAACTACTTTATATTTTTTTGCTGCTTCAGTTAATTTCCTGGCTTCGTAGATATCATGGGTAAGGGGTTTTTGCACATACACATGTTTCCCCAGCTGCATAGCAGCTACAGTAATCATGGCATGGCTATGATCCGGTGTAGAAATACTCACCGCATCAAAATTCTTATGTTCTTTATCGAGCATTTCCCTCCAGTCCTTATAGAACTTTGCTTTAGGGAAACTTTTGACCGTACCGGCGGCTCTTTTTGTATCTACGTCACAAAGAAATCCAATCTCCGCTTTGCCGCTCTTATAAAAAGCTGCAATGTCACCAGCGCCTTTTCCACCTACGCCTATACCCGCGACAATCAACCTGTCACTGGGGGCGGTAAATCCTTTTCCGCCCAGAACGTGGCGGGGTAAAATCATGAATGCGGCACTTGCAATCGCGGTATTTTTGATAAATGCGCGCCTGCTGGCGGCATTAGCTTCTTTATTGGTTTTTTCCATTGATAATATAATTGGTTAGATAGAAATATCTGGCCCGGGATCTTATTTTTTTAAGGAAAGGATCCAGGTTACCATTTGTTTTGCATCGTCTACACTCAGGTTAGGGTGGGGGGTCATTGGCAAGTCTCCCCAGGTACCTTTACTTCCTTTGATCACCACGTCTGCAAGATGGCTGATATTGGCTTCGTTAGAAGGGTACTTGGCTGCGATATCAACGTATGCAGGGCCAATTACTTTTTGTTCTTTATTGTGGCAGCCAAGGCAGTCTGCCTTAGCAATCAGCTTTTCGCCCGGAAGCGTTTCTGAAGCTGTTTGTGCACTGACAGTTGTGCTGCTGTCGGTCGTAGTCGTTGTAGTAGTGGTCGTTTCCTCCGTTTTTTCGGAAGAGCCGGACCCACCGCAAGAGGCGATAGTTAAACTCAGGCAGCCTAAGATTAGTAGTGTTGTGTGTTTCATTATCTATTGTATTTGTGCTAATTATTTTATACCTAATATTTGTCGGTTAAATGCCTCATCTGCGCCTGTTGCTGCAAAATCATCAAATGCCCTTGTGGTCACGGGGATGATGTGTTTTTTGATAAATTCAGCACCTTCCCTTGCGCCGGTTTCAGAATCCTTTATACAGCATTCCCATTCCATCACCGCCCATCCTTTAAAATCATATTGGGCAAGTTTACTAAATATAGTTTTAAAATCCACCTGTCCGTCGCCCGGAGAACGGTAACGGCCTGCACGGTTTGCCCAGCTCTGATAGCCGCCGAAGGTTCCCTGTCTTCCGGTAGGATTAAATTCTGCGTCTTTTACATGAAAGGCCCTGATGCGTTCATGGTAAAAATCTATATACTGAATATAATCCAGCTGCTGTAATACAAAATGTGATGGGTCATACAATAAACATGCCCTGGGATGGTTGTTCACCTTCTCCAGGAACATCTCATAGGTTATGCCGTCAAAAAGGTCCTCGCCCGGGTGGATCTCATAACAAACATCGACTCCGCATTCATCGAATTCATTCAGGATAGGCAGCCAGCGGCGTGCAAGTTCCTTAAATCCATCCTCCACCAAGCCTTCCGGGCGCTGTGGCCAGGGGTGGAACATATGCCATAAAAGTGATCCGCTAAAAGTGGCATGTGCATTTAAACCCAGGTTTTGTGAGGCCTTTGCTGCATATTTCAGCTGCTGTACGGCCCATTCTGTTCTCGCTGCAGGGTTCTTCCTGTAAGCTTCCGGTGCAAAACCGTCAAATGCCAGGTCAAACGCCGGGTTCACAGCCACCAGCTGACCCTGTATATGTGTAGAAAGCTCGGTGATTTCCAGGCCGTAGAACGCTACTTTTCCTTTGAGCTCATCAGCATACGTTTTACTTTCCGCAGCCTTCTGAAGGTCTATAAACCTATTGTCGAGCGTAGGCATTTGTATACCTTTGAAGCCAAGGTCTGCTGCCCATTTGCATATTCCGTCCAGAGAGTTGAAAGGTTCTTCATCGCCAATAAACTGTGCGAGAAAAACTGCTGGTCCTTTAAGTGTTGTCATCTTCTTATACTTTAAAATCGAGCCATTTCTGGTCTGACTGGCCTGATGCCACTACATTTTCTATAAACGCCATTCCTCTTACACCATCTTCCACACCCGGAAAATCCAGCATATCAGCTGTAGGTATTTCACCGGCAAGCAGCGCCTGCAGTGTTGAAGCAAAATTCCTGTAAATATTGGCAAAAGCTTCAAGGTAACCTTCAGGATGTCCGGCAGGGGTTCTTGCATTGTATTGCGCTGCCTGGGACAAATAACCCTGTCCGGTACGGTAGATCTGGCTTGGGGCATCCAGCCATTTCACTTTCAGCGTATTGGGTTCCTCCTGGTGCCATTCCAGTCCGCCTTTTTCACCATATATCTTGATTTTCAGTGCATTTTCTTCTCCTGCAGCAATCTGCGAGGCCACCAGTACACCATTGGCGCCGTTGTTAAATTTCAGCAAAACGTTTCCGTCATCATCTAATGGTCTTCCTTCTACCACAATATTCAGGTCTGCACAGATCTTCGCGATCTCCAGTCCCGAGATATATTCTGCCAGTTGGGCGGCATGTGTACCGATATCTCCCATACAGCCGCTGATCCCGCTTCTTGCAGGGTCAGTCCGCCATGACGACTGTTTATTTCCGTCGCGTTCAGAAGGCAGGCTCAGCCAGCCCTGCGGGTATTCAACAAGCACCTTGCGTATCTCTCCGAAAGCACCGTCTTTTACCATTTGCCTGGCTTGTTTCACCATCGGGTAACCGGAATACGTGTAAGTAAGGCAAAGGGTTAAACCCGTTTCCCTTACTTTTTCTTCCAGCTTTCTGGCCTCAGCCAGTGTAAGGCTGATAGGCTTGTCAATTACCACATGAAAACCATGCTCCAGTGCCAGCATGGCCGGGGCATAATGTGCAAAATTTGGGGTAACGATTGTTACAAAGTGCATCCTTGTATCAACTGGCAGGAGACTTTCTTTTTCGATCATCTCCTGATAGCTTCCATAATTTCTGTCTTCGGTTAAAAATAACAGTTTTCCGGATTCCTTCGCGGTTTCCGGATCAGAGCTCAGTGCTCCGCAAACCAATTCTATTTGTCCGTCTATATTTGCAGCAATGCGGTGGACAGCGCCAATGAAAGCATTTTTTCCACCGCCTATCATGCCCATTCTAATCTTTCCTTGAGCCATTAAATGTTTCCTTTTTTGAGTTCTGTAACTGCATAATCTGCCGCCCTGGCCGTTAAGGCCATAAAAGTAAGCGATGGATTCTGGCAGGCGATGGAAGGCATACATGATCCGTCCGTTACAAAAACATTTTTCACTTCATGCATCTGGTTCCATTTGTTCAGGACAGAAGTTTTAGGGTCATTGCCCATACGTGCTGTTCCCTGTTCGTGGATGGCCATACCTGGTGATGATCCGCTGTCAAAGGTCTTGATGTTTTTCATTCCTGCGGCTTCCAGCATTTCTGCGGCATCATTCATCATATCTAAACGCATTTTTTGCTCATTGCCTTTAAATTCGCAGTCGATAGCCAAAACAGGCATGCCCCATTTATCTTTTTTAGTTTTATCAATATAAACGCGGTTCTCATGGTAAGGCAGGGATTCTCCGAATCCGCCCAGTCCCATGGTCCACATGCCCGGTTGAGTCATCTGGTCCTTTACCTCACCGCCAAAGGCCAGCTCGGCAACATCTTTATGCCATCCTGTGCGGCTTGCACCGCCCTGATAACCAAATCCTCTCAGGTAATCGCGTTTATCACCGTTCATGTTCTGGTAACGTGGAATATAGATTCCGTTCGCCCGTCGTCCATAAGTATATTTATCCTCAAAGCCTTCCGCTTCACCGTTTGCACCGCAACGGAAATGGTGGTCCATCAGGTTATGGCCCAGTTCCCCGCTGGCGTTTCCTAAACCATTAGGATGTTCGGCCGAAGTAGAGTTTAACAGCAAAAATGTACTGCCAAGGGTTGATCCGTTCACGAAAACGATCTTCGCAAAGAATTCGATGTTTTCTTTTGTTTCTGAATCGATCACCATTACGCCTGTGGCCTTTTGGGTTTCCTTATCATAAATGATATGGTCTACCAGTGAGAAAGGACGCAAAGTCAGGTTTCCTGTTGCCACGGCTGCAGGCAGGGTAGATGACTGTGTGCTGAAATAGGCGCCGAAAGGACAGCCTCTGCTACACAGGTTACGGTACTGGCAGCTGCCTCTTCCGCCATGGGGAACGGTCAGGTTGGCTGTGCGGCCAATGGTCATGATCCGTGATTTTTTCCAGTGTTCCTCAATACGTGATTTTACTGATTTTTCTACACAGTTCATCTCCATAGGCGGCAGGAATTGCCCGTCAGGCAATGCAGGCCAGTTTTCTGCCTGTCCGCTGATCCCTGCGAAACGCTCTACGTAATCGTACCATTTCTCCAGGTCTTTATACCTGATCGGCCAGTCATTGCCATGGCCGTCTTTTTTGTTGTCTTCAAAGTTCAGGTCACTGAAACGGTAACTCTGTCTGCCCCACATCAGTGATTTACCACCTACGTGAAAGCCGCGGTACCAGTCGAAACGTTTTACCTCAGTATACGGGCATTCCAGGTCGTTCACCCAAAAGCTTTCATTAAATTCCTGGTAAGGATAATCCCTGATTTGTACAGGGTGTGTTTTTTTCTGTTCTTCAGTCAGCAGGCCACGGTGTTCAAATTCCCATGGTTTTTTCATTGCGGTGGTGTAGTCTTTAATATGCTCAACGTTCCTGCCTCTTTCCAGCATTAAAACTTTAAGCCCTTTTTCAGTAAGTTCCTTTGCAGCCCATCCGCCGCTGATTCCGGATCCTACTACAATGGCATCATATGTATTTTGTGCAGTTGCTTTGGTATTTAAGTTCATTGTTGTGTTTCTAATAGATTTATGAATAAACTCTCTGACCAGGTTTCAGGTCCACACAGCCATCATAACGGCCGGGGATCTGTACATACTCAAGAGCCTGCGTGGCGCCGATCTCTGAAGTGAAATAACCCAGCATGGTTAAGTCGCGCGCTATTGCAAAGAAATAAGGAGTGTTTTTGGCGTACCTGTTTGGTGCAGCCAATGGTTTCTCCAGTTTGAGATCAGGTTTACCTGAGGCCGCAGTTTTTGCAGCTTCAGCTTTCTGTGATGCCACAGTTTCGTCGCGTAATTTTCCAAGGAGTTGCTCACGCTCCTTTGCAGAAATTTTAAGAAACGAACTGCCGTATTCTTTTTTCGACCGGTCTTCAAGGTCTTCGAGACCTTTCACGAATGCTTTTTGCGCATCCTCAGGGTAACATTCCTTAACCATTTGTGCTATAAATGGCCCTACGCCTGCAGCTTTTGCCCCCGGGGTTTTTGTTGTAGGAATGATCACATCTGCTACTTCTGTGATGATCAGGTTCTGGTCTTCAGAAAACAGATTTGACCCTTTATTAGCTGACGGTGAGGTACAGCCATCGAGAAATACACCAATTGTGGTTGCAGAAAGTGCACCTCCCATTAAAAAAGCAAAATTTTTCACTGCCTCTCTTCTATCCATAATGATTTAAATTTGGTTTGATATGTTGTCTTATTTGTGCTATGGTAAATCTAAAATAAGTAAAACAGTTGACAAAGTGTAATATTAACACACTTATATACTGCTATTGTTACTTTACTCAAAGCTGAAATAATTTATATCCTGATATTTATTTAATTGATACTTATCGAAGCAAGTCTTTTTTGATATAATTAATACTTTTTGTGATACTTTGATAGGGGTCGATCTTTATGATATCCTGCTCCACAAACAGGTATTCCAGTCCTGAAAGTTTTGCATTCCGGAAAATACTTTTGAAATCGATACTGCCTGTTCCCACTTCGGTAAAAACACTCTTATCTGCTTTATCCATATCCTTTACATGCCACATCTTAAAACGGCCCGGGTGTAGTTTGAACATTTCCAGTGGATTGAGTCCGGCGTTAACGGCCCAGAAAAGATCCAGCTCAAAACTTACCAGTGAAGGGTCCGTTTCTTTCAGAAGGACATCATACCCGGTAATTCCCTTTCCCAGGTCACTAAATTCAAAGTTGTGGTTATGGTAAGCCAGTTTCAGGCTGTGCTTTTTGCAGAGTTCCGCGGCATGATTAAATTTCGCGGCCATTTCTTTATAGTTATCCATCTTTCCGGCCTTCCTGACCTCACCGGGAATGGACGGAATTACAAAATATTTCTGGCCGACTGTTGCTGCGGTTTCAATATGACTTTTTAAAACCTCATCAGTCCCGCCCTTGCTCAGAAATTCGCTGACATTATAATGTCCGCTTGGCGAAGTCAGATGATGTGCTGAAAGCAGCGACTTAAACGCTTTAGCATCCAATCCCCAGAAGCCCTTTGCCGCGTTCGGCCCGTTATAACCATAAAATGTTTCTACCTGGCCATAGCCAATTCTGGCCAGCTCGGCAATGGTGCCCTTCACATCCTTTGCAAGTTGTTCCCTCAAAGTATACAACTGGATCCCCACTTTATTGGGTAAGGAAGGTACTGCAGCCAGTGCGGAAGATAAAACTGCAGGACTTAACAATGCTGCAGCAGTAGCTATTCCTGCCTGGTGTAAAAAAGTTCTTCTGTTGCTCATATTATCAGTTTTTTAGTAGTTCATTTTCAAATAACCAGGCCATGGCAGACCGGAAATTTGGGAGCATAAGGTGTTAATATATGAAGATAAATATAATTAATAACATTTTTATTAAGGTTTGTTTCGTTTTTCTACCTTTGCCAAAATCTATATTAATGAACGAAAAAATAGTAGTATTAGGTTCTAATGGTCAGATCGGTACCGAACTGGTAACCGCTTTGCGCAACACTTACGGAGAAAATAATGTGATCGCATGCGATATCCGTCGTCCTGATTATGATATCAAGAATTCAGGCCCCTTTGAATTTGTAAATGTGCTGGAAAAGGAAACTTTGAACGCGATTTTCACAAAATACAAGCCTTCCCAGGTTTACCTGCTTGCGGCTTTGCTGTCGGCAACCGGTGAGCAAAACCCAAAGCTTGCCTGGGACCTGAATATGAACGGATTGCTGAATATCCTTGACCTGGCTATCGTTTACAAAACAGCGAAGGTGTACTGGCCAAGCTCTATCGCGGTCTTTGGGCCAAATTCCCCAAAAGATCAAACAGAACAATTTTGTATAATGGACCCCAATACTGTTTATGGAATCAGTAAATTAGCGGGTGAAAGGTGGTGTGAATATTACCATCAGAAATATGGCCTGGATGTAAGGAGTATACGTTACCCGGGATTGATCAGCTGGAAGGCCGCCCCTGGAGGAGGTACAACGGATTATGCGATTCACATCTTTCATGATGCACTGAAGAAAGGCAGTTACGCTTCTTTTCTTTCCGCTGAAACGGAATTGCCGATGATGTATATGGATGATGCAATCCGCGGAACTATTGAATTGATGGATGCCCCGGCAGCACAGATCAGCATCCGCTCCAGCTATAACTTTGCAGGCGTAAGTTTTACCCCGGAAGTGCTTGCAGCGGAAATCCGGGACCATATTCCGGATTTTAAACTAACTTACACAGCTAATGACCCGCGTCAGCAGATCGCTACCAGCTGGCCACGCTCCATTGATGATCAGTTTGCCACGCGCGACTGGGGATGGAAGCCGGAGTTTGACCTGGCGAAGATGACGGCAGATATGTTTAGTAATTTAAAAAGTTAATGGGTTAACCCCTCAATATTTATACAATGGGAAGAGCATTTGAGTTCAGAAAAGAAAGAAAATTTAAACGTTGGGCAAAAATGGCCGTACAATTTACCCGTATAGGGAAGGAAATTGTGATGGCCGTAAAAGATGCCGGCCCAAATCCTGATACCAACTCGCGCTTACGTACCGCAATTCAAAACTCGAAGGCAGTAAATATGCCTAAGCATACTGTTGATGCGGCTATCAAACGGGCGTCCAACAAGGATGAGAACGGTTATGAAGAACATGTATACGAAGGATATGCACAGCATGGCGTAGCTATCCTGATCGAGACGGCGACAGATAACACCAACAGGACTGTCGCAAACGTGCGCAGTTACTTTAGTAAAACCGGTGGCTCCTTAGGTAAAACCGGCTCCCTGGATTTTATCTTCAACCGTAAATCTATCTTCAGGTTCCTTCCCGCTGAAAAAGATATGGAAGAACTGGAATTTGAACTGATCGATGCCGGACTGGAAGAGCTTTATCTTGAAGCTGACGAGGAAGGTAAAGATATCGCTGTTGTTCAGACGGCTTTTGAAGATTTTGGTAAAATGCAGAAAGCACTGGAAGATATGGGCTTTGAAATGAAAAGTGCCAAGCTGGAACGTATTGCCCTGTCTACAACAGAGATCACTGAAGAACAGGCAGTAGATGTGTTGAAATTAATCGATAAACTGGAAGAGGATGATGATGTGCAGGCGGTGTATCATAACATGGCAGAGTAGATTTTCCGGTGGATTTGTCAACTAAATTTTTCATATATAACATTCAGGCTGCATTAATTTGCTGCGCAAAAGAACGCTGAGGCCTGAATGTTATATATGAAAAAATTTAAACAGATCACCCCAGCCGGCTTGTGGAAGGGGGAATCCAAACAGGACGCATAACCCAATGCAAAATCTATTGCATGAGCTATGTACAGAATCTTTTTACGAAACCCGGACGCAAAATCTGGGATTGCGTAATCCCAATACAAAATCTGTTTAATAAAAGGGATGTGATATTCCGGCCTTGTCGTTCTTTCGCGAAGCGAATTAATGCAGCCGGAATATTACATCCCTTTTGTTCTCAGTTAGAAGACCCCTTAGAATCTTTTGCTTTTAAAAACAAACCTTATTTATTTCAACAGGCTGAATTTAACAGTAGAAACATCACGTGAGTTACCGCCAATGAACAGGTTAAAATCACCCGGTTCGGCGGCAAATTTCAGCGCTGAGTTGTAGAACTTCAGCATATTCTCATCAATTGTGAACGTAACGTGTTTAGTTTCTCCTTTTTTCAGAGAGATCTTCTGGAATCCCTTCAGTTCTTTTACCGGTCTTGTAATAGAACCATAGATATCCTGAATATACAATTGTACTACTTCCTGGCCGTCAAAATTGCCGGTATTCTGTATGTCTACTGAAGCCTGGATGGTCTGTCCGCTTTTCAGGTTAACCTTATTCAGCTGAACAGGGGAGTACTGGAAGGTGGTATAACTTAATCCGTAACCGAAAGGGTATAAAGGATCGTTTGAACTGTCTATATACCGTGATTTGTATTTTTCGTTAGATACGCCATCGTACGGACGGCCTGTGTTTTTATGGTTATAGTAGATCGGGATCTGGCCAACACTTCTTGGAAAGGTAGTGGTCAGTTTACCTGATGGATTGTAATTTCCTACCAGGATATCTGCAATTGCATTACCTGCTTCCGTTCCACCAAACCAGGTTTCGAGGATCGCAGGAACATTTGAATCTTCCCATTCCAGTGTAAGCGGGCGGCTGTTCATCAATACCAGAACGATCGGTTTACCTGTAGCGGTAAGGGCTTTTAATAAAGCCTTTTGATTGGGTAACAGGTCAAGGTTTGTACGACTTGTTGCCTCGCCACCCATGAGTGCACTTTCTCCAAGAACTACAACTGCTATTTCTGCTTTATTGGCAGCAGAAACTGCGTCACTGATTAATTTGTCCGCTGATTTTTCATCTGCAACAATATCAGCGCCATTGGCATTGATCTGTTTGAGGATGGCGGGGTCATCCACCAGGTTGGCACCTTTAGCATAAATGATATCCAGGTCCGGTGCTGCCTTTTTCAGGCCTTCCATCACACCGATCGCCTTTTTCCAGTCGCCCGCTGCACTCCAGTTACCGATCATATTGCGTTTGTCATCTGCCAGCGGGCCTATCAGCGCAATTTTCGCATTCTTTTTCAGTGGGAGCAGCTGGTTATCATTTTTCAGCAGTACCATTGAAGCTTCGGCTATATTTTTTGCGTCAAACCTGTTCTGTTGTGACAGTATCTCTGTTTTTGCACGTTCTTCATTTACATATTTGTAGGGATCAGCAAATAATCCGAGTTTGTATTTTGCTTCCAGCATTCTGCGGCAGGCGAGGTCAATCGTTGATATGGTGATCGCCTTTTCCTGCAGTGACTGTTTCAGCGTGGTCAGGAAACCTTCACCCACCATATCCATATCAGTTCCTGCTGTCAGTGCTTTTGCACTTACCGTTTTCAGATCTCCGAGTCCGTGAGGAACCAGTTCATTGATACCGGTGTAATCACTTACTACAAAACCATTGAAACCCCACTGCTTGCGTAAAAGATCGGTCAGCAGCCACCTGTTGGCCGTAGCCGGAGTGCCGTTAATATCATTAAAGGATGCCATTACAGATGCTGCACCCGCGTCAACTGCCGCTTTATATGGGGGCAGGTATTCGTTGTACATTTTAATCAGGCTCATGTCTGTAGTATTGTAATCTCTTCCTGCTTCGGCTGCGCCGTACAGTGCAAAGTGTTTGATACAAGCCAGGATCGCATCCTTATTGGAAAGGCTATTGGTTTGATACCCCTTTACCATGGCCACGCCGATCAGTCCGCCCAGGTAAGGGTCTTCGCCGGAGCCTTCGGAGATTCTTCCCCATCTCGCGTCCCTTGCAATGTCAACCATAGGCGAGAACGTCCAGTTTAACCCATCGGCACTTGCCTCTCTTGCGGCAATACGCGCACTTTTCTCAATGAGATCTAAATCCCAGCTGGTACTTAAACCTAAGGGGATAGGGAAGATCGTTTTATGTCCGTGGATTACATCATAACCAAATAACAGGGGGATCTTTAAGCGTGATTTCGTCATCACGAGTTTCTGCAGTTTCTCCACAGCCTGAGGGGTGAAGGTGTTGAAAACACCTCCAACCAGTCCTTTTTCGATCTTTTCGTCAACACCCTCGCTTAAAACCGGGCCGGTAACGTCAAATCCTACTGCAGGTAAGTTGAGTTGTCCGATCTTTTCGTCCGGTGTCATTTGAGACATCAGGTTAGTGATGAAGGTATTCATCATCTGATCGGCTGCTGACACGGCCTTTTTTTGTTGCGCTGAGACTGTGTTCGCAAGAAAAATGGCTGCCAGGAAAAATAGTAGATTAGGTCTTTTCATATGTATGTGTATTAAAATCTTGTTTGCATTGCTCAATTGGCTTTGATGACCGCTGAACGTTGTGATATTCCATTTTCGTTGATCGTCTCTATACAAAAGTAATAAGGTTTTTCTTTGTCCATGCCTTTGTACCAGTATTCGTTCGATTGGTATACCATGATGCTGTTGTATAATTTGTCAGGTTCCGTTCCGAGGTAGATATTATAGGCATAAGCCTCATTTACCGGATTCCATTTGATCCAGGCGTTTCTTTTATCCCCCTTTCTAAGGATGGTCAGGTCTTTGACTGCGGCGGGTCTTTCGCCCATCCCGCGACCAAATACGCGCAATCCGCTGATGGCAAATTTACCGGTGGGCATATGGATGTTCTCCAGTTTGATGAACCTGGCCTGAACAGGTTTTTTCAGTTCGATATAATCATGGGGGACATCCTTTTTATTCATGCTTTTGTCGGCCAGCATCTTCCAGCTCTTCCCCTCTGCTGAATACCATAGTTTGTACTGATGGTAAATACCTGCCTGTTTACCCAGGAAATCCGCATCCTGATCGGCATAATTGATCTGCACTGCATTGATTGTTGACACCTCACCGAGGTCGGTCTGTATCCATTCGCCTCTGGCATCACTTGCCGCGCTCCAGTACGTCTTGATATTTTCGTCAACAGCATTGTTGGCTGCGAAGGCGCCAAGAGTAGAAGAAACTGTCACTGGCTTATTGTAATTCAGCAGCATCCAGCCGGTGAAGCCGGATTTTAAGTGATCGGCTTCGCCGGAAGGCAGATAATGCGGATAATCACCAAAGGCGGCATCCATATACATGACGTTATCCTGGTCGAAACCTGCCGGCCATATGCCTAGCCTGCGTTCAAAGTTGTTCTTTACGGCAATCACCATAGTAGATACATGCCAGTAGTTCTTCCAGTTGTCCTGGAAGGTAGCGCCATGGCCTGCGCCGCGGGCAAAACCTCCCGGTTTATAGGAGAGCGGGAGCGACTGGTGTTCAAATGGTCCGAGCGGACTGTCTGAAACCGCCACGCCGTCTGCATATCCGCTGAATTCAGTAGCTGGGGCACCGTATTGTAAATAATATTTTCCATGGTGTTTGCTCATCCATGCGCCTTCGATAAAAGGCTTCAGGAATGTATTGTCAAGCTGTTCACCAAAACGCTGCCAGCCGTAGCGTTCATCGTTAAGCAGCAGTAATTCTTTGCGGGTGCCTAGCGGCTGAAAAGTCTTTCTGTTCAGCTCAATGCCATAGAGGGGGTAATCGTTGCTGCTTCCGTTGTACATGTAGAGCCTGCCATCTTCATCGATAAAATGTGAAGGGTCCCAGCCACCGATCTCGAATTCATGTACTGCCTCTTTCCAATCGTCATGTTTAGGGTTGGTACTCATCCAGATCGGGAAATTCTTTGCATACGTGGAGCCGAATACCAGCATGGTATCTCCCTGCACCCATACTGACGGGGCACAGAGGTCGTCATAAACCTTGTGCTCCGGACGCAAAAAGGAACGGGCCACGAAATTCCAGTTGTACAGGTCATTGCTCCACCAATAGCCCTTTTGGTTGGTAGAGAAAAGGAAATAATCCCCCTTATAGGTCACTATCACCGGGTCTGCCGTTGCCCTGTGCCTGCCCTGTTCTGAAAAATTGGGAATAGGCGTGTAGCCATAATCCAGGTTCAGGGGGTTACAATACGTGAGCTGTTTCGTTTGGCCAAATGCTGCCGTGCCGCAAAGCAGCAGTAGCAGGATGATATGTTTGATAACAAACATTTTTAGTTTTTAATTGCAGTGCTTTCTATACCCAGTTTATCCAGTCCTTTTTTTACATCGGGACTGCTCATGAATAATTTCCATAACAATCCGCTGCGGTAGTTTTCGATCATGCAGATGATAGGTCCCTGGTCTATGGCCAGGTGTGATTTGGCGTACCAGTTATGTTCCTCGCTGAATCCGTCCACAAAACCATATTCAGTCCAGATTTTATCACCCAGGTCAAAATAAAAATGTTTCAGTGCCTTCATAGAATATTCAGGAGTATAGGGGAATGCAGACAGGGCAGCAGTGGGGCTGATCACCCCCAGGTCTTCTGTTGGAGAATGTGCAGCATATCCCTGCCAGCTGTCGCTCGCCGTCAGGCCCCAGCTGTTCTCGCCATAACCTTTGTAGTGTTTTGGGTTTTCCACACAATAGGCATGGTTGATCAGGGTATGGTTTTTATTCTGCTCAAAATAATCCGCATAGCGGTCTTTCAGCCCTCTGGGGTCTAAACCTAAAAAGGAGTAATGCGAGAAGAACAATGGCCCTCCGAAATCGAAGCCCAGGGGTAACGTAATTCCAAGGAATTTTTTACCGTTGAAGAACGTATTGCTGTTTGCCCATCCATCTTCATACACCCTTTTGTCAATTGCAAATTTCGGGGAAGAAGCGGCAAGTACATAAGTAATGAAACATTCGTTCCAACCCTTCAGCTGATGGTTCATGCTCCAGTCGTTGTTTGGACTCCAGTGCCAGTACAATACGTTTTGCTGTTGCGTAAACCAGTTCCATTCAATGCCTTCCCACATCCAGAGGATCTTGTTGCGGATATCGCTTTCCACTGCATTGTCTGCTGTATAGTACTGGCGTGCGGTTAGCAGCCCCTGGAACAGGAAGGAAGTTTCTACCAGGTCGGCCCCGTCATCTTTGGGGCTAAAGCGGATCACTCTTCCGGTTTCGCCATTCATCCAATGGGGGAAAGCCCCATGGAACATATCTGCTTTCCAGAGAAAGTCTACGATCTTTTTCGTGCGTGCTGCAGCCTGTTCACGGGTAATGAACTTACGCTCTGCAGCCACAATGGTAGCCATTACCCCGAAACCGGTACCACCTGTAGTAACCACTTCATCACCGTAGTCAAAAGACTTGTTACTGCGTTCACGGGCCATTCCGCTTACAGGATGGCCGAAATCCCAGAAATAGCGGAAGGTTTGTTTCTGCACCAGGTCCAGCAGCTGCTCATCTGTAAGGTTTTTGCGGATCTTTAACTGCGGAACAATATGATCGGTATTTTTAGCCTGCGCATGTGCAGGCTGCTGATTTGTGCAGGAGATGTACACCAGTGTGCACAGGAACAGGAAATAATATCTAGATTTCAGCATGTAATAAGGGTTTAAAAAAAGGCTGCCGGTGCACCGGCAACCTCGATATTTATCTGGTTAGATAGGGTTAATAACCTGGATTTTGAGTAAGTATTCCGCCACTCAGATCAATTTCAGTTTGAGGAACCGGCCATACTTCATTTCTCCCTGCTTTCCATCCTTTAGGACCGAACACTGTAGCTCCGCGTCCCTGGCGGATCACATCGAAATAGCGGTCAAACTCCATTGCAAATTCTGACCGTCTCTCACGGTAGATTGCTGCACGGATTTCTGCCTGGTCTGTAGTGGTTACTGCAGGAAGGATCGAGGCATTACCCTGACGTGCCCTTGCACGTACCCTTTCCAGTGACGACAGTGCCTGTGTAGAGTTGCCAAGTTCGTTGGCTGCTTCAGCATTCATCAGCAATGCATCTGAAAAACGAAGGATGCGTACATTCTGCTGTGCACCCTCATTAAACCCATTCACGAAAAGGCTGAATGGAACATAAGATTTCTGGTTGTACATCGGATTGTCGCCATTAGGATCAATTGCATCACCCTGCGGCGTAGTTTCGCCCCTGAAGATAATGGTGGCGTCCCTTCTTGGATCGCCTGTTTCAAACGATGCAGCTAAATCTGCTGTAGGTACATTGAAGCCCCAGCCACCGCCTCTGGCACCACGTACACCCTGAACCTGGGAGTATTGTGAGTTGGAAGCCGCAGTATTTCCCGGAACAAGTGCACACTGGATCTCAAAGATCGATTCTGAACTGTTCTCGTTAGGAATACGAAATACGGATTCAAAGCTTGGCAGTAAGCTATAATTCATGCCCATCACCGTATTGGTGTATGATAATACGTCATTCCATTTTTTAAGGTACATTGCTACTTTCGCGTGCAGGGTCAGCGCTGCCCCTTTAGTTGCTCTTCCTAAGTCAACAGCAGCATAACTTGCCGGCAGGGCTTCGGTAGCTTCTGTCAGGTCTTTTTCAATTTGTGCATATACCTGGGCGGCGTCTGTTCTTGGAATATTGTATTCCGAAGCGTCCAGTGGTACGGTCAGGCGAAGGGGTACTGCGCCGAAAGAACGTACCAGTCTGAAGTATGACAGGGCACGTATGAATTTAGCTTCAGCCAGATATTGCGCTTTCAGTGTGGCATCCATGGTGATGGCCGGTACATTGTCGAGCACCTGGTTGCAATAATTGATATTACGGTATTGTCCGTTCCAGAAGCCCGAAATATTGCCCTGGTTAGGATCGATAGTGAACGTATCGAAGTCCAGGAAATAACTGGCGTCGCTGGGGGTACTTCCTTTTTCAGCATCATCAGAACCCATGCTTTCGATGGCTATTGCCGGGAAAGCAGTGTTCTCATATGAACGCATATTTCCGTAGATGGCATTTACGCCTTTACCTGCGTCTTCTGCTGTTTTCCAGAAGA
The DNA here is from genome assembly GCF_900107535.1 of Pedobacter hartonius. Lineage (GTDB taxonomy): Bacteria > Bacteroidota > Bacteroidia > Sphingobacteriales > Sphingobacteriaceae > Pedobacter > Pedobacter hartonius. The sequence continues at coordinate 254,491 of NZ_FNRA01000006.1, forward strand.
CTTCGCTTTGCTGTTGTCCCTGCTGAGGGACGTTAAGAAATTCCTTTTTACAGGAAGGGAAGAGAGATGCAGCAATTAAGATACCTGCTCCCAAAACCGATTTTGAATATAATTTATGATTGAGTTTCATGTGATTGCAGATTAGAATGTCAGGTTAACACCAAAGTTGTAAGTTGCGTATAATGGATATACGTTCGCATCGAGGCCTCCATTGAGAGTAGTATTGGAAAGCGTATTGGAGATTTTCTCTGCTGCGTTGACTGGTACAGGACCTACTTCCGGACTAAATCCTTTATATCCAAAAATGTTGATCGCATTCTGTGCGTTGGCGTAGAACCTGATTTTCTGTATCTTCCATTTCGTCAGAATAGTTTTTGGCAGTGTATAACCTAATTGTGCATTCCTCACCCTGAAATATGATCCGCTGGAAACGTAGAAAGAGTTTGGAGCTGAGTTGGCAGAAGAACCGATACTTGTTGAGGGATAGGTATTTGAGGTTCCTGCGCCATGCCAGCGGTTGTCTACAAAATCTTTGGTGAAGTTCTCGTTACCAAAACGGTAAGCCAGGTTGGCATTATAAACATCCACTCCGGCAACACCCTGGAAGTCCAGCGCAAGATCAAAGTTTTTATAGGCAAAGTTTGTATTCACTCCATAAGTATATTTTGGGTTTGGATTTCCGATTACCGTTCTGTCAAGCGAGGTGATTTTTCCGTCGCCATTCAGGTCCTGGTATTTGAAACCACCTGCTGCTGCGCCCGACTGTGCAGGTGATGCGGCGATATCTGCTGCATCCTGGAAAATACCAGCGGTTTTGTATCCGTAAAACTGACCGATAGGATCGCCAGCTACAGTTCTGGTAGCCAGGTAACCATTGGTAATACCTGTACTGCCGCTGTAGATCGGGTTACTTCCTGTACTTACATTCAGTACTTTGTTGGCATTGTATCCGATATTACCGCTGACAGAGTAAGTCAAACCACCACCGGTTTTATCACTCCATGTAGCAGAAAGCTCTACACCCCTGTTCTGAAGATCGGCCTGGTTACCCAGGATCTGGTTGTCTATTGTTCCCAGTGAACCCAGGATCGGCAGGGCAAAAATCGCCCTTGAAGTTTTGCGTGTGTAGAAATCACCTTCAACGCTCAGTCTGTTCGTCAGGAATCCGGCTTCAAATCCTGCATTGGCACCAATACCTTTCTCCCATACGATAGAAGGAGGAACGAGTGTGTTTCTGCTGGCGCCTGTATAAAGCACATTATTGTATATTGCTGCAAGATTGGCTGTTTGTGCGATCAGCGCCTGCGTAGGATTTACTGGCACACTGGCATTCCCTACAATACCGTAACTACCACGGATTTTCAGGTTACTGAACAGCGTCTGGTTTTTCATGAAATCTTCGTTGGTCAGTACCCATCCTGCACCTACCGAAGGAAAATATCCATAGGTTTCGTTGCCATAGAATTGTGATGCACCATCTGCGCGGATTGAAGCGTTCAGCAGATATTTGTTTTTGAAGGCATAGTTTACTCTTGCAAAGTATGAAGCGAACTTGATCAGGCTGGCCTGGTCATCCACATACCGGTCATCCACATTACCCAGTCTCAGGTAGAGATCGGCATCACTGTTATAGGGTACGTCACGTGCAGTGGCATTGATAGCGTACGATCTGTTGCTCTGTGCCGACTGGCCAAGGAGTACCGTCAGGTTATGGTCTTCTTTAAATGTATTTTGATAGGTCAGTGTATTTTCAATGATCCAGTTGCGCGTTTCCACACGTTTCAGGTCGAGCGTACTGTTTTCTGCCTGTTGCGCGAAAGTAGCGTAATAAACCGGGGCATATGTTCTTGCTTCGAGTTGGCCAAATTCACCGCCGACGCTGGTCCTGAAGGTAAAGTGCTTCAGGAATTTAAGTTCTGCATAGATATTTCCTGTAGCCCTGTACTCTTTGGATGTCTGATTAAAGAAATCAAGCGTGGCCTGAGGGTTGAAGTTAGCCCCATCACCAAGATGCTGGTCGTTAGGATCGCCATAAGAACCATCAGGATTGAATACCGGTACTGTTGGTGATGCCGAATATAACTGGTGGAAAATGGTAAGCGGAATATCTTTTGACTTGGTAGCTACGCCGGTTACATTATAACCAACTTTCAGGTTTTTGAAGATCTGAATGTCATTTGATACCCTTGCCGTATATCTTTTATAATTGTTAGTCTTTACGATACCATCCTGATCCAGGTAACCCAGTGAGATGTTATAGGTAGATTTATCCGATCCGCCGGTAACTGACAAACTATGGTTCATCACAAAAGCATTCTGAAGGATCTGATCGTACCAGTCAGTACCTTTACCAAGCGATGCAGGATTTGTAAATACAGGGGCCCCGCCGTTCTGTGTGGACAGTTCATTGGTCAGTGTGGCATATTCAGAGGCATCTGCCATTTTCACCTGATTGGTTACTTTCTGAAATCCTGCATATGCATCGTAATTGATCACTGTAGGGGCACCAATCTTACCCTTTTTGGTGGTTACCAGAACTACACCATTGGCAGCGCGGATACCATAAATTGATTGTGCGGAGGCATCTTTCAGTACACTCAGTGTTTCGATGTCTGCAGGGTTCAGGAAGTTGATGTCACTGTACCATACGCCGTCTACTACGTATAGCGGTGCCTGGTTACCGAAGATCGTACCCAAACCACGTATACGGATCTGAGGGGCAGAGCCTGGCGAACCTGAATTGGTGATAGAAACACCGGCAATCTTACCCTGCAAAGCGCTTACCGGGTTCTGTGATGCCTGCTTGGATAGTTCCTCGCCTTTTACACTGGCTACAGACCCTGTTACGTCTATCTTGCGCTGCGTACCATAACCAACCACAACAACCTGCTCAAGTTGTTGTGAGGATGATACCATTGCAACGTTAATAGTTGTTTGATTATTTACAGGAACTTCCTGCGTAGTATAGCCAATGTAAGTAAAGACTAGTATTGCGTTAGCGGGTGCACTGATCGTGAATACCCCGTTAGCGTCTGTTTGAATTCCTGTAGTACTGCCTTTAATGGTAACACTTACGGAAGGCAGGGTCGTTTTATCCTGACTGTCCGATACCAATCCCTTCACATTGATGTTTTGGGCTGATGCTACGTTAAAAAGTAATAGACAAAGAAGACTTAAAACAGAGAATCTTGTAAAGATTGTTTTCATGCTCTTATTTGGTTTTTTTGTTTAATTGTGGGTTAAATCTCCAACAGATAATCAGTTTAAGCAAAGAAATGGCCTCAACAATATTACATCAGATGACCTTTGTGTAATTTATACAATAAGTATTTTGTTATAGAAAGGATACAAAAAAGGCTGTTTTTGACGAATTAAGCGGGATCAATACATCCTTCAGTTGAAAATATAAATAGACAGAAATTTGACTGTCATAGTGTCTTTGTGTAGTAATGATGTAGTCCTAAAGCTCCATAAAGAACTCTGCAAGGTTCTTGTCGTGTGGTATGTTGAGCTTTTTCCGTAGCCGGTATCGTCGGATTTCGACCCCTCTCAACGAAATATTGAGCAGGGAAGCCATTTCTTTGCTGCTCATATTCATGTGTAGGTAGGCACATAATTTAAGATCGTTCGGCACCAGGTCGGGATGGTTTGCTTTCAGTTTTTTAAAGAAACTGCCATGTGCTTCATTGAAACTTGTCTCAAATAAGCTCCAATCGCGCTCGTCGTTCATCCCCTCATCAATGATCTTCTGAACTTTACGGATCTGTTCATTGGCGACCTTTTTTCCGTCCTTATCTCTTAGCCTGATCATCTCCTCACTCAGCTTCTGCAGCAGCTCATTTTTGTATACGAGGCTCATTGCCGAGTTGGCCAGTTCGCGGTTTTTACTCTGCAGTTCCGCATGGAGTTTTTCCGTCTTTATTTTTACGATCTGCCTTTCCGTTGCTTCGGCTTCCTGCTGCAGAAAGATCTCTTGTTCCTGCTGTATCCTGGAGAGGATCTTGTCCCTGTCCCTGCGCAGCTTGCGCTCGTATTGCCGCTTGCCCATGATCAGCATAAAAATACCGGTTAAGGCGTAAAAGGCAAAAGCCCAGTTACTCGCATAAAAAGGAGGAAGCACTGTGAACTCGAACATACTGACTTTACTGACGAAGTCATCGTTAATTTTAGCGCGCACTAAAAACCTGTATTTCCCCCTGCCGAGATTGGTAAAGTCTTTTTGTGATGAGCTGCTCCATTCCGACCATTGTTTGGCATATCCTTCCAGGTAATACTGGAATTTTATTTTTGCATGTCTGTAATAAGGTAAGGCGTAAGATATCCTGATGTTATTCCGGCTGAAAGGAATTTCAATTTTTGCACCATTATTTCCGTTTTCACTGATGGTGCTATAAGTGTCTGTAACATCTTCCACGCGCCTGATCAGTACGGCAGGCAGCTTTTTCCTGTTGTTTTTTGCTGTACTGCCCGCAGCATCATAGATGACGAAGCCATCATCTACGCTTACCAGGTACATTTGTGCACTGATCTGGCTGATGTTTTCGTAGTACTGTACCATCCTGCCGTCCAGCAGGCTGAACTGGTTGGAATCGATTGACAGTTTACCCGGCTCCAGGAAATCTACAATGGCAGTTTTTCCATGGTTGATCAGCCAGTATTTCTTTATTCCCGCACTGATGATCTTATTCGAAGTAGCAAAACTACCCAATCCTTTGTTAAGTGCGGCATAGTTGCTGAAGCGGTCACTGATCTCATCATAAAGCATAAACCCTGCGTCAGAGGAGAAAATCAGCTTATTCTCCAGTACGAAGATATTGATATCGTAATCACTTGGAAGACCATTCTTCTCATTGTAATAGCGGGTTTTGATTACTTTTTTGAAGTCATCACTAAGTGTTAACCTGTACAATCCCTTGTAAGGGTGGCTTACCCATATATCACCATGAGCATCCTGCTCCACATACCTGGAAGGCTCAGCAAAGTTCTGAATTTTTGTAAAATACTTCCACTGGCCGCTACTGTCCTTTTTGAAGAGGGCAAGCCCGGTATAGGTTCCCTGGATCAGGTATTCTGGATTACTGTTTAACTTTTTGATGGTCCATCCGCCATTTACTGCCGAGATCTTTTCCATTTGGGGGCCGGTTATCTTGAAGGTACCCTCGTTATGCCCGCAGAGCAGTTGTCCGTCGACGAGGCTGAGGTCCCATACCTGCCCCTGTGAGTTGGGGATCAGCTTAAAATCGAAGGAATTGAATTTATTGCTACTGCCGGCCGACCATGGGCTGTAGAATAATCCCTGGTTGGTACCCAGGTAGATATTGTTCTGGTAGATCAGGCTGGAATATACGGTACCGAACTGCCCGGCCTTGTCCAGGTAAAAATAGAGCGGCGAATTCAGTTCAACCCTGTCAATTCCATTGTCAAGCCCTGTCCAAAGGTTCTGCTCTTCATCGGCGTAAAGGCTTAAAATGGTATTGTTCTGCAACCCGGCAGACTTGTTGATCCGCTGTATCACATTGCCGTTTTGGTCAATCAGGATCAGCCCGTTCAGGATAGTCCCGAAAGCATAGTACCGGCTGATCTTTGTGCCATTATTGAGCTGAAAGGTTTTCAGGAACTGGTTAGCCGTAGTATTAAAAGGGGTGTAGGTGAGGCCGTCATATAAAAACAGGCCGTCCTTGCTGGTACCGATCAGCAGCTGCCCGTTTTTATGGGGCAAAATGGTCATGATGTTATGGGGATACGTTTTCCCTGAGTTTGGCAGGGCCATTAAAGTGTTTCCTTTTAATTCAAAAAGGCCTGTGTTGGTCACCTCAATGAAAAACCGCTGTCCTACATGCTGCAGAAATAACAGTGATCCGGGGCCTTTGACGGTGCTGATCTTTTGGTTCTCATAGATATAGAGGGTACTGAAGGACTGGAAGATCACCCTTTTTCCATCGGTATATATTTTCCAGATCTCATCGTTGACCGGGTTTGATTTGGGGAGAAGCCTTGTCAGGGATGTATAAACAAGCTTTTTGTGCTGCGGCGACCAATATCCGAATTCGCCAAAGCTGCCCGTGTAGATCATTCCATCCTGTCCGGTAGCAACAGCACGCACGATCTGCCGGTTGGGCATAGTATACTGCTGCCAGTATTTACCGTCATAGGTGAGCAGCCCCTGGGCATTACCGAAATACATAATGCCATTTTTATCCTTAGCAATGCCCCAGTTCTGGTTCCCCGAAAGATAAACTGATTTCGGGAAATTCTGAACATACGGAACACCTATACTTTTGACATAATCAGCCTTAACAATGGTACCAATGAAAGTGCAGTGCAGAAATAAAACAAAAAAGACGAGACAGCGGGCCTTCATGATGGTAAAAAGGAACTTGAATATTTAATTAAGAGCGCAAATTAGCTATTAATTATAATATTCAGGTACCTGTTTTATGAACAGCCCGGACTTTGTTAGTTGGTACCGGAAAATGATTCTAACGGTGGAAGTGCATTTTTTTGCGTTCCCCATTTATAATTTGGCTTTTTACCCAATATAAACTCCAGCGTACCACCTTTTGCGAGATCATTTTGTGTGATGTAAGTTTTATCATAGTTTTTACCATTCAGCTTTACAGATTGAATATAGACACTGCCTGCTGAAGCATTTTTTGTAGTAATAGTGAATGTCTTTCCGTTCCCCTGTTTTAGCGTAGCCTGTTTCAGTACCGGAGAGCCCAGCATGTATATTCCACTGGCGGGGTTAACAGGATAGAAGCCCATTGCACTGAAAATATACCAGGAAGACATCTGCCCGCAGTCTTCATTTCCTGAATAACCTGATGAAGAGTTGTTATAGAGCTCATTCAGAATCTTAGCCACATAAAACTGTGTTTTCCAGGGCTGACCGGCGTAGTCATAGAGGTAGGCCACATGGTGGCTGGGTTCATTGCCGTGGGCATACTGGCCGATGAATCCGGATGCATTTCCATTTACCTCGCCGGGGAGGTCTTTCAATGTAAAGAACTGATCCAGTTTTTCGGTGAAAGCCTTATTGCCGCCTACGATGCTGATGAGGTCAGGTACATTTTGCGGTACATACCAGAAGTATTGCCAGGCATTGCCTTCGGTATAAGGATTCCCGCCATTGCCTCCGTATTTCAACGGATTGAAGGGTGATAACCATTGTCCGTCTTTATTCCTGGCCCTGAAGAAACCGCTTTTCACGTCATACAGATTTTTGTAAAACGAAGATCTCTTCATGAAATGCTGGTAGTCATCTGTTTTGCCTAATTTATTTGCCAGCTGTGCCACACACCAGTCGTCATAAGCCATTTCCAGTGTGATTGAAACCGACTGGGATTGCACATCTTCGGGAATATACTGGTATTTTTCCCAGTCGGAAAAGGGAGAGCCGGGATGATTCAGCGTTGATGAAGCTTTCACCGCCTCATAGGCTTTGTCGGTGTCAATTCCTTTGATCCCCTTTAATATGGCATCCACAATGACAGGGATGGCATGGTTGCCGATCATGCAATAGTTCTCGTCGCCCCACAATTGCCAGATGGGAAGATAACCATATGTATCGTATTGCCGAATCATGCTGTTCACAAAGTCGGCTGTCCGTTCGGGCTGTGTTAAAGTATACAATGGATGCGCTGCCCTGTAGGTATCCCAGAGTGAAAATGTAGAATAGTGTTTTTTGTCTGCTGCATTTTTTATGGTCAGGTCGGACGCCTGGTAATCACCGTTTACATCAGCCATGTTGTTCGGCTGGGTAAATGCATGGTACAGGCCGGTGTAAAAGATCTCCTTCTGTACGGGAGTACCTTCAATGCGTATCTTATCCAGTTCTTTTTCCCATTTTTCCGAGGTTTGCTTTACTATGCCGTCAAAATCCCATCCTGACAGTTCGGCCTTCATATTTATTCTTGCATTTTCGATACTTACCGGCGAAAGTGCCACCTTTACCAGTAATTCTGATTTAGAATTGGTGTTAAAGGTGAGGGCGGCTTTAATGTTTGTACCGTTGATAACAGCAGTGTTTTTATTTCCGCGTTTTCCGCTGAACAAAACGCTGCTGACAATAGGCTGAGAGAACTCTGCATGGAAATAGACCTTCCTCAGTTTAGCCCAGCCCGTGAGGATGCGATAGCCCTCTATGGTATTGTTGTTGACCACCCTGATCTCTGCACCGATGATCTTGCACGACCAGTAGCTGCGGCTTTTGTCCAGTGAATGATCAAGGTCAATGATCACATGTCCGTTTGTATTGGCGGGGAAGGTGTAGCGCTGCAGTCCTACATGTTCCGTTGCGGTGAGTTCTGCATTGATATTATAATCTTTAAGTTTCACCTGGTAGTAGCCCGGCCCTGCGTGTTCTTCCTGATGTGAATAGGCAGATCGGTAGCCGCTTCCGGGTTTTTTAGCATCGCCTGCAACAGAACGGATCTCTCCTGTGGCAGGCATCAGCAGTACATCGAAGAGATCGGCCACGCCGGTGCCGCTTAAATGTGTATGGCTGAAGCCAACGATAGTATGGCTATTGTAATCATAACCTGAAGCAGGGTTATCAGGTTTATCTTCAGTGTCAGGGCTGAGCTGTACAAATCCAAATGGAGTAGTGGGGCCGGGAAAATTGCTTCCTGCCAGACTATTGTTATCAACAGCCCCGGTGCCGATAAACGGATTGACGTAACTGGTCAGTTTAACATTCTTTTGCTGTGCGTACAAGCTTGATGTGAGCAGCATAATTGCCGCAGTAAGGTATTTTCTCATGCTGAATTGATCTGGTAGTTTAAAGCAGGCTGAAGAAATCATTCTCCAGCCTTACCAACAACACCTACGGAACTGTCTTTTATCAGCCTACTGACTGGTTAACGTAATAATTGAGATCAGGGTGCCGAAGTTCCCGCTCACGGTGAAACCGCCACCATCTGTGATGGAAAACGGAAGGGCATATTTTATTTTTGGATCCAGCATAGTGGTGTTGATCTTTACCGGGAATTTCACCTGCCGCTGTCCTGTGGGGATCACCACCTTGTTCGAGGTAAGCGTATATGCTGCAATTGGCAGGATGGGATAGGCAGTTCCATTAACCTGATTAAATTTGGTTAAGGCCGCTTCGCTGACAGCTAAAGTGACGGTTACATCAGACGGATTGGCTTCCGGTGCCGCGTAGTTTACATAAATAAAATAATCGGCTGCTGCTGTGCCCGCAGGAGTAGAAGCCGCAATAGAGTTTCCGCCTCCGTTCCCTGCAGAAGAGCCTACCGGAAGTTCAATGATGGGCTGATTTTGTGTGAAATCCGGCTGAGAATCATCTTTCAGGCAGGAAGATAAACTGCTGATCAGTGCTAAGCCGATGACCGTGGTATATAGTGATATCCTTTTCATTTTGAATATTTTTCTTTTTAATTAATTAACATCCCAGAAGATCCTGGTGGTAAACTGACTAATCGTACCCTGTGCAAGTACATTGTCCGGGTTATAGTTGTATTCGCTTTGCGGATAAAGCAAACGAACGGGCACTTTACGTGTAGAAGCTGCGGGGTTATTGGAGATCGGGATATCCGACGGGATATTTAACCTTCGGTAATCTGCCCATGATTCCATATCGTTGATGCCGTTCATTGCGGCCCATTTCTGGGTCATGATCAATGTTAGTTTGTCAGGAGCAAGGTCCCAGTTGCTCAGGCTGTTCGCGGCCAGGTATGTTGCTGCACTTCCGGCAGCCAGATAGGTAAAGGACTGTTGTACGGCAGATTCATATAAACTGCGGGCATTGGCAGCCAGATAACTGCGATGCGCGGTTTCGGCCTGCAGGAAAAGGCTTTCAAAGTCTGTCAGGAGCGGCTGTGCCATGTCGGCGCTTTTTAACAGGCCGGTACCAATGGCCGACTTAAACTGGGGGTTATCATCTGAACTTGCCGTAGGGCCGAAAGTACTGCCGGAATAAGTAGTTCCGTTGCCGTCATTAATGGTCGTGTACAACTTTGGCATGCGCGGGTCATTATTGCTCTGGTAAAAGTTAAGCCCATAAGTACTGGCAATGTAATAACGGTGACCATCCGTTGGGGCCGTCTTCCCTACAGGTGAATACCCGAAGTTTGACCAGAAAGGGTTCTGTTTCTTTGCCGAGTTCGTATATCCCGGATTTACAGAGCCGCCTTCCCCCACACCGATGAAGCCCAATCCGTTGGCGTTGATCCTGGCCATCTCTGTCTGGATATAGGCTGTTCTTCCGGGAATTTCAGACTGGCGTAACAGTATACGCAGCTTTAAGGTATTGGCAAACCTGCCCCATTTCTCTGCATTTCCAGCGTACATGATGTCATAGGCTGCATCAGCTGAGGCTACCTTTCCTGCATTGCTCTTAAACAAATTTGCAGCAGTATCCAGTTGTTTTGCAAGATCTTCGTAAATATCCTGGTCCTTATCATATTTAGGCCTGATAGATTCTGTGGACCTCAGTGCGTCGCTGTAAGGTATATTCCCAAAGATGTCTACGAGATTTTGATAATCATACGCCTTCATGGTTTTCGCTACTGCGGTATAAAACTGGTTGCCGGTCTCTCTGGATTTTTTTTCCACGTAATCATAATCTTTAAGATTATGGTACAGGCTGTCCCAGGTAGTAACTGCTGGGCCATAGTTGGTGGTAAACTGGTAACTGCGCTCTTCGGCAAAAGCAGATACTGCACCACTATAGTTCCAGTAACCTATCCATGTAGAGGCAAACTGATAAAAGTTAGTAGAGCCTGTAGTATATTTTGCGGTAAAGTTCAGGGCATTGGTTAATACCAGTCCCGGAACTACGTCAACCGGTTTATTGGGATTGGTATTGATATCGAGATAGTCTTTCGTGCATGATGCAAAAATGACAGCCACTGTGATATAAAGTAACTTTAATTTATTGTTCATCTTGTTATCGGTTAATTATAAGGTGATGGTAGCGGTAAAACCATAAATACGTGTCGGTGGGGTTTGATTCAGATTGCTTGAACCCTGTGAATTGTCGACCGTTGAACCCAAAGGGTTACTGGCATTCGCATTGAATTCAGGATCGGTATACACATTGCTCTTTGGCCTGAACATAAAGAGGTTACGTCCTACCAGAGCAAGGTTTGCCCTTTTGATAAACCTGGTACGCTGCAGCAGCTTTGCAGGTATTTCATAACCAAGTGAAAGTTCGCGGACTTTCCAGAAGGCTCCGCTGGTCACATAATTCTGCATCACACCATAACGTGTTGTTGAGCCTGCCCAATAGTCTATTCCCCCTGTTCTTGTAGTGATATTGGTATTCGGGACGTATACACCCGGAGAAGTTTCATAAACCGAGTTGGGATACACGAAACGCTCGCGGCCATTCGTTGCCGAGCCGTAACTGATTCCGGAGAAATCCATTGTACTTCCGGCACCGCTGTAGATCACACTTCCGCTGCGGTATTCTGCAGTACCTGCCAGCGTGAAATTATGATAATTTACACTGGTACTGATCCCCAGGATGTTCTTTGGGGTAGTTTGTCCGAAAAGGATATTTGTAGGGCTCAGTTTCGGGAAACCCGTTGCCGGGTCTATGATCGTCCTGCCCTGCGGATCGGACTGAAAACCGTTTCCCATTAATGCAGGGTAAGGCTGTCCCTGTACAATATAGTTGTTGTTTCCAATGCTCAGGTTAGGTAAGCCCTGGTATAGCGAAATCGCCTTGTTATTATTATAAGAGTAGTTCACACCAATGTTCCATGTGATGCCCTGACCATTTGTACTGAGGATAGGAGAGCCTTTCAGGCCCACTTCAACACCATGATTTTTACCTTCACCGGTATTGATGATGGCATTTGTAAAACCTGTTGCACTGGAGATATTGATCCCTTTGATCACCTCCTGGTCTTTGGTAGTTTCCCAATAGCCAGAAGATTCCAGCATAATGCGGTTATGAAAGAATCCCAACTCCAGTCCGATCTCGGTAGAAGTGGTCTGCTCAGGCTTAAGGTTCGGGTCATATACCACCTTACCTGAACTGTAACCGGCAGTGCTGTTATAAGGGAAACCCTGGCCTACATCAAAGGTAGATTGTAAAGAGTACGGGTCAAACTGCACGGCATAAACTTTAGCTATACCTCCACGGATTTTTCCATAGGATAGGATATTGCTCTTAAGTGCTTTAAAGGCATCTGTGAAAATGAATGACAGGTCTGCAGATGGATAGAAGAAGGAACGGTTTTCAGATGATAGCCTGGAATCCCAGTCATTTCTGCCCGAAGCATGGAAGAACAGATAGTCCTTGTAACCTATGGTCAGGTCTCCGAATGCACCAATCCTTCTGTTTTTCGTATTGGCTTCTGCCACATTTGCATCTCCGGAGCGGTATCCGATATTGTAAAAATCAGGTACTACCAGAAAGTCTGTTCCTGCAGATAAGGTACGGGTAGACTGCTGGATCACCTGTGCACCGGCAATCAGTGTTCCGCTGAAGTTGCTGATTTTCTTTTTCACTGTTGCCAGGAAGTTTCCTTCTGTACGGCTGTTGAAGTAAGAATAATCAGATTCTTTACCCGGGTAGCTCTGCGGATTGGCAATAGCTTTACCACTGTCATGTGCAAAATCAGAATATGTTCTTGCAGCGGTTGTATTTTTGCCGTTCCTGGTAAAAGTGGTAATACCTCCTCTTGCGGCAAGGTTTAGCCAGGGCGTAGCGTCATAGGAAACAGCCAGATTGCCGAGGAAGTCATCTCTGCGTTCCGTATTGCGTTGTTGCTGTAATGCGTAATAGGGATTTAAGCCATAATCATTATAGTAGTTATCTAAATTGCCGTATATAGAGTTGACATCTTTATACTGCGTCAGAGGGATGTTTGCCGGTGTATTGATAATGACGTCGTATACCTGCGCATTTGACTTGTCTACATTTTTCTGGGTGTAATTCAGGTTATAATCTACTTTCAGGTTCTTAAAGGTTCTGGATCCGTTGAATCTGGCTGCGGTACGGTTTGACTTGTCTCCCGGTACATAACCTTTGCTGTTTAAGCGCTGAATATTGATATAGGTAGAACTTTTATCATTACCTGTACTGAGACTGAGGTCATTCTGCTCATCGATACCTGTGTCAAAGAATTTGTTTTTTTGATCTGATGCATTTGAATAGGGAACAGTCTGAATGGAACCATCAGGCAGCGGCCTGCCGATGGGGCGCATAGATCCATCAAAGCGGTCACCGAAATTCTGGTTTTCGTAAGGTGTATACAGCGGATTTCCAAAGATATCCTGACCTGAGCCCCCGCCAAACTGCGTCTGCAACTTTGGGAAGTAGGAAAGCTGGTTCAACTGGGTGGTGTTGGTATACGTAATTTCCATCGCATCTTTAGCGCCATGTTTAGTCGTCACGATCATTACCCCGTTTGACGCTTCAGAACCGTAGAGGGCGGCAGCATTTGCACCTTTCAGTACGTTTACGTTTTCCACATCATTGGGGTTGATCGAGTTCAGGTAACTTAGCGGCACAACGATCCCATCGAGTACCAGTAAAGCCTGGTTATTTCCCTGGAAGGACCTGTTTCCGCGGAGTATCACCTTTACCTGGTCTCCTGCATCAATCTGGTTATTGGTCTGGATGATCTGAAGGCCTGCAACCTTTCCGGATAAACCGGCTGCGAGGTTAGTGGGCCTGCTTTGGGTAAGGTCCTTGGCATTCACCTGCTGTGTGGAATAACCAAGTTCTTTTGACGAACGTTTGATACCCAGCGCTGTAACCACAACTTCACCCAGCTGCTGTGAGTCTTCCGTCAGGATCACATTGAGGGTAGATTTTCCGGCAACAGGTACATCTTTAGAGGTATATCCGATAAAAGCGAATGACAGAACTGCGTTTGCATCAGAAACTTTCAGCGTGTACTTTCCTGCCGCGTCTGTATTGGTGCCCTGTTTTGTTCCCTTGATAAATACACTTACTCCGGGCAGTGCATCGCCGGTATTGCTGGTTACTGTACCCGAAACTGTGATCTGCTGTTCCTGCTCATCAGATTTTCCCTGCTGAAGGGGCAATGGATCCAATACGATATCTCCGTTGACAACTTCAAAATGAATGTTATGACGGGTTAATATGTCATTGAGGACTTTCCCGAGGCTTTGTTTATCGGCATCAACAGTAATCAGCTGGTTGGCATCTATAAAATCGCTGCTGTACACAAACTTCACCTGGGTAAGTGCCGATACCTTTTTCAGTACAGACTCCAGGCTGCTGTTTTTGACCGAGATCTTTATGGGTTTGTCAAGTACAGCATTCTGTGCAGCACTGTCTCCGGCATATGAAACACCGGAAATTACAAGCGCAATTGCTAACTGACTTAGTGTGACTTTCATAATTTTAAATAAGCCAATACGGTCTTGTAAAATTAAATTCATAAATTAGATTGTTTCTTTTGAAATAATGAGACAAATAAATTCCCTTTAGAACGGTTATTCCGTCTATTACCAGGGGGTTAATTCTTTGAAGACAGGAGTGGTGCGAACACTTCTGTCTCTTTTTTCCAATGAACTGGGGCTTTTATTTTGGCATAGAGTTGATAGGTTATTTGTTGATATAGGTTTTAGTTATTTAGTGGTTCTTAATGTAATTGTATCTTTTTCCTTGCTGTAAGTGCTATGCATGGATTTACAGATCAGCAGCAGGATATCCGCAAGGTTCTTATCTGTAAAATCTGCCGTCAATTTGTTTTCCTGCAGCTCATTGCCTTCAATGTCCAGCTTAACGCGGTAGAATCCGGCCAGTTCAGCTGCGATAACTTTTAACGGCGTGTTTTCAAATGAAAGGCTTGATTTACGCCAGATGACCACATCAGAAGTTTCCGGTATCGGGGATTTGATGAGTCGGTGATCTGCTGCTTTATAAATCACTTCCTGTTGTGGCAATAAAAATATTTCTTTTTTACGGCGATCTTTTGACAGTTCAGCTCCTGCGTTTGCTGAGGGAACAGTAACAGATACTTTTCCGCTAAGCACAGATACCTGGGTGTTGTTTTCTCCCGGGACAGAGCGGATGCGGAAACTGGTGCCCCATACTTTAGTAACCACCCGGCCACTGGTAATCACAAAGGGATGCGCATGATCTTTTGTGACTTCAAAAAAAGCTTCTCCCTGCATCTTTACTTTCCGCAGTTTACCAAATTTCTGGGGATAACTTAAGCTGGCATTCGGATTTAGCCACACTGTGGTCCCGTCAGGTAATACCTCTTTCCGGATACTCTTTTCAGTATTGCTGATCTTTACCATCCGGGGCACGCTGTTACTGCGCTGCTGAAATAATATATATCCAAAGAATGCCATCATCAGCGCTATTGCTGCGGCAATTGGCCAGCGTAACGGAATCACCTTTCCTGTTCTTTCTTCTTTTTTCTCCTGCTGAACGGCAATATCTGCATCCATTGCCTCCCTGATGTACTGATCAAGTTTGCCCTGCTTCATCAGGTGTATAAAAATCTCCAGTTCTTCGTTTGTTGATTTTTTATCAAGATATCTTTTAACCAGATTTTTCAGGTAGTCATGTTGCATAATTGTTCTTCTATTATTAAAGACAATAAAAATGAGGGGTAGGGTAGCTGAAATTGAAAAAAAATTGAGTTTAGGGTCTGGCTAAATTGTTTTACCCCCTGTAGCTGTATAAAAGTGCAATTATAATGCTTAAGGAAATTCCAAATTCCTTTTGAATGGATGAACCCAGGACTTTCATGGAATGAACCATATGATTTTTTACTGCATTTCTTGAAATGTTGAGGGATCTGGCCACTTCATCATATGTTTTTTCTTCCTCACGGCAGAGTTTAAAGATTTCTCTTGACCGGGGAGGAAGTCCGTCGAGCATCTTTCTCAAAAAGAGGGCATAATCTTTATGAAGAATGTCTTCTTCTGTGGCGTTCCGGAGTTTTACAAAGCCGGAGATGACTTCGCCGATAGCTGCTTCTGAGCGAAAGACAATTTTTAAGTTATTTAAGGTGTGGTTACGGGCAGTGGTAAAGAGATAGGCTTTGAAGGATTTAACCCCGGCAAGGCTTAACCTGCTTTCCCATATTTTCATGAAAACCTCCTGAGTGAGGTCTTCTGCCATAGGCACGGAATTTACGTACCTGATAATGAAATTATAGACCATGCGGTTATAGATCTCGTAGATTCCTACAAAGCCATTTTGGTCTCCTGCGATGACTTGCTGCAGAAGTGCTTTTTCACTATTATCCCGATTGACTGACAAGTTGCTCCGTTAAGAAAAGAAATAGTTAGTTGTTTCAAATCAAAACTAATGAAAAATAAGGCAAGGTTAAAATCTAATCACCAATATCTTATTTCCGACCTGCAGATGCTTACTTAAAAGAAAAATTTACCGGCTGGGGAACTTTAACATAATATCCCGTCCCATCATACGGTCTTCTGCGCGGGTGGGCCAAACAGGCGTCCGAACAGCATCCTTCTAATTTTGTTCCGCATTCGTCACACTGAGTGATATGCTCATTGCATTCCGGATTAGCACAGTTGATCATTTTCGCGGTAGTGGCGCCGCAATTGTAGCAGGTGGAAACCACACTCGGATTAACTGTATTCACGTCTACGGCAATCCTGTTATCGAATACATAACATTTGCCCTCGAAGTCTTCGCCTCCTGCTTCCTTGCCATATTTGATGATTCCTCCATGGAGCTGATAAACATCGTTGAAGCCGTGATGCAGCAAAAGGGCCGAAGCCTTTTCACATTTTATACCGCCTGTGCAGTAGGTCAGTACTTTTTTATCCTTGTATTGTTCCAGTTCAGCTATCTTTTCCGGGAAATCCCTGAAGTTTTCAATATCCAGGGTAACTGCATTCCTGAACCTGCCAAGGCTGTGTTCGTAGTTGGAGCGTACATCAAGGATGACCACATCGTCCCGGTCTATCATTTCTTTGAATTCTGCCGGTTCAAGGTGTTTACCCGTCCTTTCATTGGGATTGATGATACTGGTATCCCTCAAACCCGAATGTACGATCTCAGATTTGTAGCGGCAGTGCATTTTGATGAACGTAGGTTCTTCCACATCATCTATCTTGAATTCAGTTTTTGCAAAACGTGCGTCCGCATGTATCGCCTCCATATAGGCAGCACAGGCTTCTCTGGTACCTGAAACCGTACCGTTTAAACCTTCTTCGGCTACGATGATCCGGCCAACAAGATTTAAGGATTTACAAAATTTAAGATGATCGGCAGCAAATTGTTCTGCCCCCGCTATCGGACTATAACAATAGTAAAGTAGTGTCTGGAATTTTTTCATAATGATTAATACCGCTGCAAACGGCGTTTAATGCTGCAAATTTAAGAATTAAATTTAATACCCCGCAATTGGTTGTTCTTTTAACATTGATATGTGAATTTCGTCAGGCAGAGCGTTCTGTAATACCTTTTTTATGACTGAGATAGAACATGAGTAATACACCCATGCTCAATAGTATGCCTGTACACTGGTGTAATATAGCATAGATGCGGAAGGAGGGCGTTATACTATTTAACAGGGTAACCACGCCTAAAAATATCTGGATAAAGACGAGTGCTAAAACCGCATGGCGGAGCAATGCGGTAGCCCGGTGTGCTTTTAAAGAGGATGAGTTTTTGTATAACACTAAAACCATGATGCCAATGCTGTATGCCAGCATCCTGTGGATGAATTGTACGGTAAGCAGGTGTGTACCGGCCGACCTAAGTGCTATAGTATATAATTCCGGAGGGATGACAAAACCGTTCATGTCCGGCCAGGTTGGTGCTGCAAGCGCAGCTTTGGAACCTGCCATCAGTGCCCCGTAGAACAATTGTACCAGCAATAGCAGCAATGTAAACCCTGCAATGTTTTTCAGCCGTTTGGTGTAATGAATGCTGAGTGGTGAAATACTGAGTTTAAATGCCATCCACAATGTATATGACAGCAGTAACAGGGCCATCATAAAATGTATGGCCAGCTTTAGCTCATTTACGGCAACCGCTGTATCATTGAGGCCGCTCTTTACCATGATCCAGCCTATGACGGCCTGAAGGGCGCCGAGCAGCAACAGGAGCATCAGCCTTAAAAACATTGACGGGCTGATCTTTTTTTTAAGGAGGAACACAATGAAAGGTATGATGAAGATCAGCCCGATCAGCCGGGCCCAGTTCCTGTGGAGCCATTCCCAGAAAAAGATGAGCTGATAGTCTACCAGGCTGAAATGTGAATTCAGCTTTTTAAACTGCGCAATCTCCTTGTACTGGCTAAAACTATGTTCCCATTCTGCCGATGTGAGTGGAGGCAAGGCCCCTAATAGGGGTTGCCATTCGGTAATGGATAAACCCGAGCCTGTCAAACGGGTAATTCCTCCGAGGAGGATCTGTAGAAAGAGGCAGAAAGCGCCGCAGTATAACCAGGCAGCGATCTGCCGGTTGGCTTTATCCTTCATATATTACTCCTGAATCCGGGGTTTCATTTAATTCTATCCTGCAGAGATTGGGGATCTCTGCTTTTATTTTTTTCCAGAGCCATAAGCACAGGTTCTCGCTTGTGGGGTTTTCCAGTCCCTCAACGTTATTTAATACCTGATGATCCAGCAGCGCTATCCAGGGTTTAACGATGTCCTTCAGATCTGAAAAGTCCATTATCCAGCCTGTATATATACTGGGTTTCCCGGAAATAAATATTTTGAGTGTATAGGTGTGGCCATGCATACCTCCGCATTTATGGTCTGCAGGTACATTTGGCAAATAATGTGCGGAATCGAAACGGAAAATCTTGTAAATGATCATATCATCAGAATTGGTCTGCAAGTTGGGGTTAATGCGGATCAGGATAAATGACGGGCGTCATTATGCGGGATTTTTTTCTATTTCTTTGAAATGATTGAACTTATCGTACTGTTTTTTGGAATTTATAGCAGATTTGTAATTTCATATAGATTATTTTATTATCTATATGATTAAATATTTCTTGTTTTGATTGGTGCTGTTGCTTATGTTTGTGATGTGGTAGTTGTGTTGATACCAAAGTACTGAAACAGGCAGTTCGGCGTAATATCGCCCGGTTCCCTGAAGATTTTATGTTTGAAATGAATAGTGAGGAACTTGATAATTTGAGGTCACAATTTGTGACCTCTAACGAAGGGCGCGGAGGAACCCGCTATATGGCGTTCTGTTTTACTGAGCAGGGCGTGACAACTATCCTATACCAGAATAAGTTTACAAGAGATCTGTGTCTTATTCTGTCTAGTCATATGATTTTGTAGAGTTGAAGAAGCGTCCGGATATACATTTCTTCTTACCGCATTATTCGTTGAAAGATATTGCCGCTAGCGCTATGATTGACCGATAACTGCGTTGCGACTGCGCTATTTGTGGCGGAAAAGCGCAGTCGCAACGCAGTTATAGCCTATTTATAGTGTTCGGAGCGCTATCTAAGCTAAATAGCGTGCTGATCTTTTTGATCTCCCTGAAGTTTTTCTACTTGGAAACCATTGTGTTAGGGTTGGTATACAAATGAATTGCCAGGAATGTTTGGAGGGATAGGAATTTTTCCTACTTTTGCATCCCGCTTCGGAGGAAGGGAAAGATGAGAAGGATAAAGGAGTTAGTTTTTTGAAAGGCGTGTAAAGAAGGAATCGTTGTTAAGGT
>NZ_FNRA01000026.1 GCF_900107535.1 Pedobacter hartonius
TGGTCTTTGCCAAAAATTAGCGACATAACCTCTGTATTGACAAATATAATACTTGAAAAAAGATACTCCAAAATTTGCTTTTTATAATAGTATCTCGCTCCCTACAAAGCGCATAAGTTTGACGTGCTAAAAGCTTCGGCAAACCTTAGCGGTTTGTATGCCCGGATGGCTCCTGTAAGGAGCGTCCGGGTGCAAAACTTCGCCAGGATTTCCCGGCACCTTTTCTGGTCGGTTGACCCAGCTTAACCAGGTGGCCAGTAGACCAGGCTACCCCTGATGGGATGGTAAGATGGCTGGTAACGGATGTACCCAAATTCATCCAATTCTTTGATGCATTTGTGGTATGTGGCAACCGATGCGATCCGGCTATAAGCCATGAGTTTTTTGCGGGTAATGGCAAAGGGACTGGCAAAACCGCCCTGCTGCCAAAGGACAAACAGGGCAGTGAAAAGGCTTACATGGGTGGCCATCATCCTGCTGTCGGCACCCATTCGTTTGATCCATTTGCTGTAATCGGCTGCCTTGCTGTGGATGCTGGTTCCGGTCATGGCTGGCCTCCTTCTAATAGCCTGGTGATGTCTTCCAGCTTGTAATACATCATCCCGCCAATTTTTGTAAATCTCAGCGTACCGTTGATGCGTAAATTTTGCAGCGTTCCCGGTGAGATGTTCAGCAGTTTGCGTACTTCTGCGCTTTTCAACCATTGTTTGCTCTGCCTGTCTTCCGGTTTAATAAGTTGCCTTATCTCGGCAAGCATCTCGGTCTTTAATTGTTTTAAATCCTCTTTCGTGATAATTTCTAGTTGCATTCTTATTCCTCCTTGATTTGATGATTACCATACTTTTTAGTGTATAACTGAGTATCTGTATAACTATGGGACTGCAAAGCTGGATATACAGCTAACTGATTAGCTGTATATCCAGCTTTGCGCTTAGGAACTATCAAGCCTAAGCAATGATCTGCCAAGTAGAAAGGCACTGATTGCATCATATATGCAATGAGAAGGGGATTGTTTGTTCGTGATTTCCATAACCTTTGTTTTGGAACAAAAGAATGTTATGGAACTAACTTTAATTTACCACGAAGTCTGCGTGGTAAAATGATTGATTTGGATGTGTTTGTATAAGGCAATTAAATGGCTTAATACCATCTGATTACAAAACTATTCTTTTGGTAGATTTTGGTAAAACTATAAAATCCTTATCTACTTATATTGAGCGGGAGATCGTGTAAAGTTGGTGTTTTTTCGGTATGTCGTGTTCTCTTTTTATAGGGTCTTGTGGATCAATCCCCCGTAAATAGTACCTTAACCTTTCTATTTTAATTTCTTTGGTTTGACCTTTATTTTTATTGTCAACCTCCCTAAAGTATTTACTGATCATCTTTGCCCAGGTATTTTGTGCGTGAGTGATTAACAATTGGTCACCTTCGATAGTTTCCAGGGCTTGCATTTTTATAAACAGGTCTAATAAAGGCAGCACCTGTCCCTCCCTGATGTCAATATAACCGTCCCATTGACGGTATTCTGCTAGTTCTGCATTTAATTGAATGTTCTCTTGATTTAAGGCATGGATTTCTAATTGCTGCGCTGCAACAGCTGCTTCGGTAGATTTATGTAAATTCCACTGGTCATGTAAGATCAATACTTCAGTGAATTTTTTAAGCTGCTTAATTTCTCGCTCATTACGAATATGGTCTTTATCATAAATATCTTTAAGCAGCAGTACGTTCAGCTGACGATCAATCAAATCCCATAGATATCTGAAAAAAGTTTCTTCGTTACCATCATCGGGATGTTGTTCCAAATAGTAATTAAGATGCCGTTGGTAAAAATCTTCAATGCGTTTTTCGCTGATAGCAAAAATTCTTTTAAATAAATGCTTTAGAAAATCTTTACGGCTCCAAGATATAGGGTTTCCAATATCTAAGGTGTCATTACTGAAATCAAAACGGTCACGGGGTTTAAAATAGTTGATACTCATAAGCGTCTAACTGAAAGTATATTTCCAAATTTACACATTCTTGAATGTTTGATTATATCAAAGTCAAATAATCAGCCTAACAAAAAATACTAACGCACTAGCTACAGGTTTAAAAGCGTATTTCGCAAACTGGGTCAATTGCTTAACTTTAATCTATCAACATAACGACGATTTTCATTTATGAATAGTAATCTTTTTAGACAGAATCCTTTAGATACGTTACCAGTTCCAGATGTTCCTTATATAATAGTAGATACTAATTCATATATAAATGAAATAAAAAACGAAACTGATGACATTATTAGGTTTTTGAAAATCTGCTCATTCAACACTTGCAAAATTGTATTCACTCCAACTAATGATGTTGAAATAATGAAGTTCGTAGAATCCTTTAATGGAGACTTCGCTACCTATTATTTACAAGGTAATAGTTACATTCTTAAATCAAAAAGTGTTGAAGCTATATTTTCATCTGAAATTAATGAAGAACGCAATGCCCATTTTAAACTTGAGACTGGTATGGAATTGCAAGACAAGATGGCACTATCAAGTATATGGTTTCATTATTCCGTATCTGATAGACATAGTAAGTCTACCAATTTAACTCAGATTTTAGACATTCTACAAGTTTATCATATCAAAAATAAAATTTTTATCGGTTATGATTTTGGTGTGCTAAGTGAGTTTTTATATGATATGCATAAAACAAATGCGCAAATACCCAATTACAAAACCTTTTGGGTTGAGTTTTGCTACCTCAAAATGGCTTATAGAAGCACTAGACCTACTCTAGAAAATCTTTGCCAGAGTCTACATGATAGAGTAACTCTGATAAACAAAGCTATAGTTGAATTGAAATATCATTCATTAAAAACAGTTAGTAATCAAGGGACAATGGATTTGATGTATCATTTGAGTTATTTTGTTATACTAATTACTGGAAGCTACGACAATATTGCTTGGATGCTTAATTATATTTTTGAATTAGGATTTTCTCTCCAAAATTCAACTAGAAACCAGGTAGGCCTTCAAAAAAAAGGTCAAAAAGTGAAATCTAGTCTTCCTTATTATAAAGCCTTACAATCTAAATCCCCTGAAATTTTCGACTATCTTACGAGACCTGAAATTTCTGGATTCATAGACTTTATATATCCCTTAAGAGAGGCTGTTCAACATCGGAGCTTCATAAAGCCTTTAACCGCTGTGAAAAGTGTTAATCCTCTAACAAAACTAATCATTTGGTTTCCAGATGAATTAACTGATGAACTTAACTCAAATTTTGATCCACTCGACTTTGGTCTTGACTCAGATATTTCTGATTTAATGGGAGGTAGTTATTATAATATCTATGTGTTTCAAGAAAAAGTACATAAAACATTTACTGAAATTATTAATAATATTATTGGCATGGTCAATTTAAAAAAAGTCCTGTCATTGACCAACGAGCAGATTGCAGGGATTTCTGATGCAAAGGAGAAGTATAATAAAGATCCATGGAGTGGATTAAAAATGCGCAATTCAATTGTTTATTAGCTGATATAAGTTTTTTCAAGATTTGATCTATAATACACCTAAATGAGAATTTAAGATTTAATTTCAGTCCAATGGAATTTTGAAAAGTTTATTCGCTTGCTTAATAAATAGTTATATTTAGATATCACAACGCAACTCTTTTTCTCTCCGCAACGACGCCAAATCTAAAACATGAAAAACCTATACATTATCGGCAACGGCTTTGATATTCACCACTCACTAAATACCAGATATTCGGATTTTCATAATTTTGTCAGCAACAATAACAACGATCTCGAAAATGCTCTAGAGGAATACTTTGATTTTAGCGTTGATTATAAATACCTGTGGAAGAATTTCGAGGCAGAGCTGTACCGCTTCAATTATAAATCATTTTTCAATGATAACAACCACATTGACCATACTGCTGAAAATTTCAAGGTCAGTGACACCTACGACCTTGCAGATGGTATTTCGGAGGAAGCTGAAAATTTAATTGAGATGATCAGAGAGGGATTCACCGACTGGATCATTAGCTTAGACTACCCAAGTAAAGAATCTATTCTTAAAAGACTGATTTTCCTGAAAGGCAATTCTGCCTTTATTAACTTCAATTATACTGACACGTTGGAGGAATACTATGGCATTGCCAAAAGCCAAATTCTATACATCCACAATAACGCAAATGAACAGTTTGGAGAACTTATATTTGGACATGGTGAGTTAAACGAAACAGATCCGGCCGAAGATGAACTCGATGAAGAAGGTAATAGTAGCCGCACGTTATTTTCTGATGGTGAAGCGGCTTCAAGAAGACCATTTTACGAACTTCAAAAAGATACTGAAGCAATACTTACAGAACACAAAGCCTTCCTAAAAAAGTTGACAGACGTTGAAAGCATCATTGTCTTGGGACATTCTTTAGGTGCAGTAGACTGGCCGTACTTTAAAAGAATTAATGAGATTGCTCCTAATGCCCAATGGAAGATCAGTTATTATATGGATAGCGAAAAGGAAACAATTGGTCGCATAGCAATTGACGAAATTAATATCGGGAGGAACAAATTACGCATGGTAAGGATAGATGATCTTGATTAAATCCGGTTTATAAACTCTAATCCCCATGAGGAATCTGAATTTATTATGCTCATGATATGGCAAGCTATCCTAGAGTATATTTCCTATTGAAAATCTTTATTTTACGCATAAAACCTAACACAAATCATAATGTCAAGAAGCCTATATTTAATCCAAAAACACTGTCCGAATTTATTTAGATTAATTGTTGAGAATGGATCTTCTAATCTCGATAAACTTGATGACATAGTGCTTAGACAGCTTGAAGAAAAGCGTGCCAACAACACAAGCCTTGTAAGAATGCTAATGCGTGTTGAGGCCGGGGATGATCCATTTTTAATCTCATTTACAAATTACATGGATGATCTTATTGGAGAAATGCTCCATCAAATTCCCGAGCACGAAGCAGGTATTTGGGATTCTCTAAAAGGAAAGTTCAGCAATATCGCTGGTTGGAATTTCCTGAATCCAATTGGGGAACTATCTGCCTTAAAACATCTGCTGTCAGATAATGAAAGTGCACTGGTAACAATGGAATCTCCATACCCCAATGGTAGGCCAAAAGACTTTCTTTTAATGTCAAATAGTGATCTTGAGGAAGTACTTGTTGAAGTGGTAAACATCCACACCCCAGTTGAACCTGTCGAATGGGAGGAGCTAAAAATCATTCTATTGGAAAAATTGGAATTTAAGATTGACAGGGAGACGATTGGGGTTACTGATCCCTTGTTGTTGGATAAACTAATCATAATGCCGGTAGTATGGTATCTTGATGTAAAAATACTTCGTGAACATCATGATTTTTTTAGCTCATTTAGTACAACAATGGGAAGCTCTGCTGGTCTAAAAATAAAGTCGTTCGGCTTCCATACCTACATCAAAACGACTGATAACAAATTAATATTTGCTGATGCCGCGACAATATTAAAAACAGATTTATAAACTCATTCAACTATGTTAAGCGAATTTAAAAAACTTGTACTTTCAGTAAATGAAAATATCAGCTCAGTTGGAGATGACCTGAATGCTCGGTATAACTATGTTGGGCTTACTCCTGGAAATTCCCTGTTCAGTGCGCACGTTATCGATAAACTTTCCTCCCAGATCAAAATAGCCTTGGAATCCACGCCGGAAGACAAGGGTTCGCAGCATGATACATTAAAATTATTAGAGGAGGGGCTTGTTTATGACACTGTACTGAACGGAGTCGACAACACAGAATTCCTGAAAGTTATATACGAACTAAAGGCTGCAAGAAAAGCTGTTAAGCCTTTGACCAGTATTGATTCATGGAAGTATGCCATTAAATCTGCAAAGGATAAAATTTACATCTCAAGTCCTAAGTCTTACAGCGTGGAAGACGAAGAAGATGAGCCAACACCGACCCTTTTAGAAAAATTAAGGGAAGATTTTCCGAGACAATATGACATTGCAAACGCTGCATTAGCATTGAAAGCATTGGGTTGCAGCGTTGTTCTAAAAGATGCAACCATCGAGATTGAATCGGAAAAAGCAGCTGAAATGATAGAACAACATATCAATAAACTTGGCGGAATTAAATTGATAAATGTGATTTTTAATCATTTAGTTACGCATTCCTATATCCGGGAATTTAACAGGTATGCAATTGGAGCCAGCAAAGGCGTTATACCAGCACACGTTTCTCCACTTAGACCATATGGCTATCTGTTGAACTTGGCAGTTAAACATCTGGTTGAACGGCCAGAAAAAAAAACCGACGGTGAAATCTTAAATAAGATAATAACGATAGCCACACTACTGTCAACCGTACAGGATATCCAAAGTTACTCCCGGTTTGACAGCACGATCTTTGATATACCCAGCTTCCCGAACTATATCAAGCAACTTGCCCTTTTCGATACGGTATTTACCTTTCCCTCCAACGATATTAAGGATGTTATCGACATCAGTGAAAATGTGTTTAATTGGGTGAATGAGGTTGACTTTAAAACGCTTTACGGTTTCACGATTGAAAACATGTTTCAGGTCGCCAAATGTATAGATGAGATAACTGCTGCTACAGGCCCTCAGCTTGTTTATCTTTCGAAAGTTAGGAAAACCCTACCTGATTTGGCTTCCGATGATATTGCAGCTATCCTTTCTATGATCTCTCATGAAATTGGTACTGTCAACAGTGAATTCAAGATGATGACCGATTATAATTTTATTGATTTCGGCTTTAAGCCATTGATAAAAATCTCAGAGACAAAATTCCTCCTTTGCGATAAAAGCTGGTGCGCTATTGGGTTTTACGAAGTTATAGCAACCCTTGTTAGAGGCCTCACCCCCAATAATGATCAGAGCAATAATCATATTGGAGTTGCAACCGAGAAATATGTTTACAAAAAACTCAAGGAGAAAAATATCGAATTCAGTCATGGAAACTATATCGATTGTACAGGCCCTGAAGGAGAAGTGGATGTGCTCATAGAAAGTGAGGAATACATTAGTCTAATTGAAATAAAAAAGAAACCTTTAACACGTAAATCAAGATCGGGAGATGATGTAAAACTCATCATTGATTTGGCTCAAAGCCTTTTTGATGCACAGATCCAGGCCGCAAGAACAGAAATATTGCTTAAAAAAAATAAAGCCATAACATTAGTAGATGACAACAAAACTGAAAAAACCATTGGCTTAAACAATCGGCGGATTGAAAGAATCGCACTTACGCAATGGGACTATGGAAGTTTTCAGGATAAAATGGTTATCAATAAGATTCTGACGATACTTACCTCTAGTGAAATTGCACTTATCGATAAAGATGCACCCGAAGCAAAAGCAATCCAAAAAATAAATGTCAAGCAGGCCGTTTCCAAAAAGCAATCAGAAGAACTTGCTGGATTGGATGGCTTTTTAGACCATTTCCCATTTTTTAACTGTTGGTTTTTAAGTCTGCCACAGCTTTTACTTGTATTGAAATATAGTAATGGTAATCAGGCATTCCAAAAAGTACTCTTTAGTACCAAATTTGTCACCTTTTCCACCAATAATTTTTATATTGAATTCTATCATTGGTACTTAAATAGGCAGCACGATGAACAATAACCCCAAATACGCTTTTCGATGAAAACCACATGGTGTCTTATCATGCGGAGACCTCCTATAAGGTAGTCTCAGAAGATAATCTTGCTGGTTTTATTAAATCGTGTGCAAAGTATACAAAGCGGAGACATAGCTTAATGCGGTCAGCTAAAACATACATAAACTGCTTGCAGACTAACGCTTTTACTAAATCAAATAAGGATGGTCGATCTTTTGGAATTGCAACAATAAAATGGACATTCAGTTAAGCTGCAATATTTTCTTTATTTAAGTTTTTACCAAATTCCTCCGGGGACAAATATCCCAG
>NZ_FNRA01000007.1 GCF_900107535.1 Pedobacter hartonius
TCCGTAATGGCGGCCAATCTTTTGGCCCAACGATTTCCGTTTTGACTGGCCCAGTATCACCGTTATGCTTGGCCCAATGACTACCGTATTAGACAACAAGAACGCATTTATAAATATAGCACCACTTGGCACTAAACCGATGGCATTAGGAGCTTGCATGTTTGCATTACACAATCCTGAGGTTCGAATAATTTATCCTTTGCCTGATTCATATGAAAGTAAGTATACAGATATGTCATGGAACACATGGCAATATGATTTACCCCTGAATTAAGTAAATTCTCTACCATAAATTTTTCTGACGTTTCTAGATTATTCGTTTATTATTGTGACTCCGTTGGAATAATTTTTCCGGTCTTTGAATAAATGTTGGTATTCCTCTTTAATTCGTGTCTAGTAACAATTATTTTGTCTTGTTCTCTCTTCAATGCATTCGATATGGATGTGCCTAAATACTTCCAACCGTATTGTGCAAAAAACGATTTGATTTCATTTACCTCTTTTGGCGTATCTAAAAAATCGCTTTTAAGCAGCTTATATTTAATGGCATAAGTAATATTAGGCTGCTTATTCAGTAAAATTAATAAGGGTTCGTTGTTCTTGTGATAAGAAAGTAAATTCTCTCTAAAATTAAGAGTCAAGTTGATTTCCTTTTTCAAGATGTCAGCAATTTTCACATTAAAAAAAGTCGAAATCCTGTCCAATAGGTCTAAATTATTCCCTCCATTCCCTGCCTCGATATTAGCGATGCTTCTTCTTGAGATTTCCACCAGATGAGAAAAATCCTGCTGGGATAGTCCAGATGCCTCTCTTAACGCCTTAATGTTTTCACCAATTATCTTCCTATCAAATTGTGCCATAACAACAAATTGACAGATGTAAATCATTTACTTTTGTGCAATTGTTTGCTTTTATTAAATTGATTTTATAGCTTTGAATTAACGATAATTAATTAAATATAAGAGTCTTGTAGTTGCATTCTGACGCCGCTAACGCAAGACAGCAGATATTTCCCATGTCTATTTAAAGATGCACTATATTTGTGCATTAGAATAGATGTGGGGGCTGCTGTAATTCCATGTTAGTGTAAGGCGTCAGAAACTTTAAGCAACCATGGTTTGCAGTCCCCACATCTATTATCTACCGCACTCCACAGACTCATAAAGGTGTAACGAACTAAATGAGATCAACATATGGAAATGCAAATCATACCGCCTGCGAATCACCAGGCAAAACACTTCAAAAAGTTCCTCCAATCCCTAATTCAGAAATTCCAACCACAGCAGCTATTCTGCTTCAGTGAAAACATCAACACAGTAGAAAACAAAGGATGCTTCAAAACCGCTGAAACAAGCCAAAACTGCGATTACTGCCTGCTAATGGTAACAGAAACCGTTACCCGCATTGATCATGACGTACAGGATTTTGCAAACAATCATTACAAGATGGGCAAGATCACAATCTTATGCCACGGTCAACAAACAATTCTGGAGGCAATCAGGAAGAACAGTCGTTTCTTCATCACGATTTATAAGTCAGCAAAACTGCTATACAGTCACGATGGTCTACTACCTTATAACTCAAACATCCGTTTCATTCCTACACAAGCAGTAGCAAAAGCGACAAAACATTTCACCCATCGTATTGACTTAGCAAACGGTTTTCTTCAGGGAGCCGGAGAATGCTTAAATAAGCAACAGTATACAGTCTCCACATTTATGCTGCATCAGGTCGCAGAACAATGCTGCATCGTCCTGATCAGAGTGCATATCGCTTACCGTTCCGAGATTCATAACTTATCCCGGATGCTGGGGCTATGCAAAAGTTTCTCAGAAGAACCTTCTAAACTCTTCCTATCAGGAAACCCTGAAGATCAGAGACTGTTCGACCTTCTTGTAAAAAGCTATTGCGGTGCCCGCTATACCAGCAGCTTTTCTGTAGATCAAGATGAAGCCACTAAGCTCTACCATCGGGTTTCGTCATTTCTGGAACTAACAATATCGTTATGTACCGCTCACCTTGTAAAACTCAACGATGAGGCACTAGCCTATAAAGAACTGCAAGATGCTTTAACCTTGGATTTACCTAAAGACCTGTACTATGAAACGAATTAACCACAACGTACTTACAATTCCAATGGAATTTAAAGTAGCATGTACGATATACAAGGTCAGTGAACAAGAAGTCCTCCAAATCTTTATCGATCATTCCAGCCTATTTGATTCCCTGTGTGAAGAATATAGCGAAGGATTTTCAGAAGCCACCAGAACCATTGCTCAATATGTCCAGTCAAGACCCGGCGGACTGAAAAGATCTAAATCATTGTTGAAATGCAAAGACACTGCAATCACTTCTATTGCCGGAATTTTCAGACTGGCGAAAAAGAAAAGAAGCAAACTCACAGTCAGAAGAAGACAAAGCCAGCCCTTGATGAATGCCATATTTGAAACGATGCAAAGGCTTCACACCCCTACAGATTTCCTTTATTTAGATGAGAATACGCAAGTAAACCTGAATAAAGACATCTGTGTCTTATGCGAACTGCATAGCTGTTATCCTAAAGAATACCTCGAATATTTCATGAGCAGGATATCTGTAGCTGAAGCCCACGCGCGCAGCGCCATGAAGAAACCAAATAAGAATTTTACTTTTGATTTATTCATGCTCATAGTCAATGGGCTGAGAAGAGATTCAAGTCAGCTATTACACCTTGACGAGCATGAAGTTGATTTCTATGAGAGAATGGCAGAGCTGCGTCTTGAACTATATAATATCCGTGACCTCGAAGAAAGAACAGCAATCCTGAGAGAGTTCTATCTCTCACATCACCAAAGTATGAACCTAAACTAAATCACCGATTATGGAAGCTAATACAAAAATCCATTTACCAGAGGATTTTAACATCCTTTGCAGCATTTATCAGATTAAACCGGAAAACATCATCCAGTCTTTTGTTAATGAAATTTCCTTCCCCTCTTTCTACAGCAGGCCAAATGATACCGACCGCTGGGCAACCTATTTCTTCCTCCATTTTTTAGATGTAGAAGAATCTAAATATGAAGTGAATGAGGACATGGAAGACCACTACCTGAAAAGATTTACTGATGTATTAAAAAACAACTTCGAAAATCACCGCGATGATGT
This sequence comes from Pedobacter hartonius, assembly GCF_900107535.1. Lineage (GTDB taxonomy): Bacteria > Bacteroidota > Bacteroidia > Sphingobacteriales > Sphingobacteriaceae > Pedobacter > Pedobacter hartonius. Next base: position 3,145 of record NZ_FNRA01000007.1, read on the forward strand.
ACTAAAAGCGGAAAACGACGGCAGAGAAATAATGAGGCAGTGGCACAAGGCTGCACTGGCAGAGAGGGCAAGATATCTAACTGATAATTTATAGGATCACTCCGTATATAATCGAGGCTGCGAGCCTCGATTATATACGGAGTACCAAAGGTTTACGAATTATATGTCTCCTCGATGCTGACAAAAATTGTAGGGAACCCTCTATAGGGCTCCTTTTTCTGGCCTGAAGCAACTCAAAAAGTACCCAAAGGCTCCCGGAGAGCCTTTAAAGCCTGCAAAGCGATAGCTTAAAGGCAGAAAAGTGAGGCTTTGCCCAACTTCGGCTAGCTCCTTTTTTTGGAAGGAAAAAAGGACAGCTAACAACAACCTAAAATACTACAAAAACATCTTTCAGCAGTACCGGACTTTATTGAATACGCTGAAATTTAGTTCCCGATCATTGATGTTCAATCAGGAGCAGAAATGAAAACAGACATTCAATACATCAGACCGGAGACAAGAAGAGTGACATCGCAGCAGGCAGTTAAACTGCTGCAAGAGCATGGCACAAAAGTAACTATTGAAGAAGCAAAACTGATCTTAGACTTCCTTTATGATTTCGGAGCCTTAGCGATAGATCAGTACATAAAAACCCAATCCACATGAAAAAAGCGATTTTATATGTACGTGTAAGTACAGACGAACAAGCCGACAAAGGCTATTCTCAAAGAGATCAGGACGAACGTTTAAGAAGATACTGTGAGATCAATAATATCGAGATCATCAGGACTGTCTTCGAAGATCATTCAGCAAAGACCTTCAACCGCCCGGAATGGAAGAAATTACTGACCGACCTGAAAAGGCACAGAGGGAAAAACACCGATGTAATTCTATTTACCAAATGGGATAGGTTCAGCAGAAATGCCGGGGACGCATATCAAATGATTGCTATCCTGAAGAACTTAGATATAGAAGCGCAGGCAATGGAACAGCCTCTGGATTTAGAAATACCAGAGAACAAAATCATGCTGGCCTTTTACCTGGCTGCGCCCGAAGTAGAGAACGACAGACGGGCGCTGAATGTAAAAAGCGGAATGCGCAGGGCGAAGAAAGAAGGCCGCTGCATGGGTACGGCTCCATTCGGGTACGACAACAAAACCCGCGAAGACGGCAGCAAATACATCGCGATCAACCCAACTGAAGGGCCAACGATGCAATATATTTTCAAATCAATCCACGAAGGAATATTCGCCCCCGACCAGATCAGGAAGAAGCTAAACGATGAAGGAATCAAGATCAGTAGGGCGAACTTCTACCGCCAAGTGAGGAACCCGCTATACTGTGGCAAGATCAAAATCAAAGCGTATAAGGGAGAAGATGAATATTTAGTTGACGGGCAGCATGAGCCACTGATCTCTGAAGAGATGTTTTACAAAGTGCAAGATATATTAACCGGACGGGAAAGACCTATTCAAGTGGCGGTAAAAGGTAACAAGGCACTGCCTCTGCAAGGTTTCCTGCAATGCAGAATGTGCAACCGCGGTCTTACCGGTAGCTCCTCAAAAAGCTGCACAGGCAACTATTACTATTATTATCACGCGCAGACACAGTTTGGCTGTGGTTGCAGGTACAGGGCAGATATGGTTCATGACGGTATTGAGAAACTCCTTAAAAAGTTTGTGCCCCTGCCGGGAATGGAAGAGTTATACAAACAGGTAATCGCAGATATCTATAAAATGCAAAGAGGTAACAGCTCTGATGAAAGACAAGGAATCAGCGCACAGATTGTAAAAGTACAGCAGAAGCTTACAAACGCAAGAAATTTGCTGGTTGAAGACCAGATTGAAGCAGCAGATTTTAAGATAATCAAGCGAGAATGTGAAGATCAATTGAAACGTTTCGAACTAGCTTTAACGAACCTGACGATTCCAAAATCCAACTCAATGAGTATTGACAGAATGCTATTAACGGCCATTAAAGCACTGTCAAGGCTGAAAAGAATGTACCTAGATGGAGATGTACAGACTAAACGCGCATTATTAGGTTGTATCTTCCGGGAAAAACTCCTTTTTGACGGAAAAAAGTATCGAACTACCCGGCTCAACGAAGCAGCAGCCCTTATCTTCCACATTACCAAGAATTTGCGTGAAAATGAAAACGGGAAAGACGCGCCTCCTGCGCAGCTTTCCCGTGAAGTGGTCTATCCCGATCAAATGTCGAACTCTTTTATTGAAGATTTGAAGAAACTAGCCAGCTTATTTAAATGATTAACAGTTAATTACACAAATAAAAACCCTTTCATAATTTAGTTCCAACAAATAAATTATTTAAAAATGTTTAGACTCCTATCAATATATAAACCAACGGCTCATATATTAAATAACCAGTTAAATTTCCTACCTATTGTTCATGGAAGACAACCACTGGTTATAATGTATCCCACTTCGCCATCTCCCGCTCCTTTACACTATCTACAATTTTAGCATAAACCTGAGTGGTTTTCAGATTCGTGTGCCCCAATAATTTGCTGACCACTTCAATGGGGATTCCCAGTGTTATGGATACAGTAGCAAAAGTATGCCTTGCTACGTGACAAGTCAACTTTTTAGGAATATTGTATCGCCGTCCAAGTTCTTTTAAAATGCGATTGGTGACTTTATTACAATATACACGGAATACTGTTTGAGACTGAGATTGCTCAGGAAGTAGCTGCAGGGCTTTATTTGTTAATGGGATACCTACCATATACCCAGTTTTATGCATTTTTATCTGTAAACTGTTTCCTTCAATTGACGATGTTTTAAGTACCTTCAGATCTGAATACCGCAACCCTGTATAACAGGAAAACAGAAAATATTGCAATATCTCTTTTTCTTTGACGTCTACAATTTCACCTGTAAAGTAGGCTTGCGACAGCTTATTCAATTCTTCAGCGGTAAGAAAGTCTCTTTTTCCATCTACTTTCTTGATCGTGATGTATTTAAAAGGATTGCTTTTAATATACCCATACCGCATGGAGATATTAACGAAGGTTCGAAGGGATCGAAGACTTTTACTTACTGTGTTTTCATTATTACGCAACACATGGAGCATATAGTGCTGGTAGTCATTAATAAATTTCTCGTTGATGTCTGCAAAAGCAACTTCCTTTTTGAACTTCAACATTTTTGTTATCTGCGATTTATAACTCCACCAGGATTCTAGCTTTAGTCGGGCTTTGTTTTCATTCAGGTAATGAAGAATGTAATTGGTAAAGCTTTCTTCCGATTGCCCTGCAGAGTGCATGTAATCTTTAAATTGGCCTAAAGTCAAAGCGGTATCTTCATGGACAAAATTATTTAGGATAACTTTCAGCGCTTTTTTCTCAAAAGCTTCCAAAATGGCATTATATTTTTCATGGGCAAGATTCCTCCTCTTTACCCGCTGTTTCTTTTCAGACCAGTCTTCTTTTGATAATGCTACAGAGGTAGCTATTTCTATTTTTTTTCCGTGTTGGAATGCTCTTATGTATATAGGATTAAGACCTCTTTTATTTGCCTCAGGTTTGAGTACAAAGCTGTAAGTTATGCGTGTTGCCATATTTTCCTTATGAAGTATTTCTGAAGTCTAAATAACCAATATAATTTCAATGAGGAGACATTTTCACAGGTTTTGTAAGCTTTTAGCAGACTTTGAATAGTTTTCCCTGGTGATAGGAAATCCATTTCCTCTGAAGCAGAATGTAAAGAAAAGTTTTATTGGAAGTTATGTATTAGGAATGGGCTTTGTACTCACCATTGGGGAAGCACAAGCACTAATAGCAAAAGACCCTAGGAATAAAGATGTCTTGTTCCCATATCTGAATGGCGAAGATTTAAATGGTGATCCAGAACAGAGGCCTTCCCGCTGGGTGATTAACTTTTTTGACTGGAGTGAGGAAAAGGCACGGGCTTACCCTGATTGTTTTGAGATTGTAGAGCGACTGGTGAAGCCGGAAAGAATGACAAAAAATGATCAAAGGGGGCGTGAGAAATGGTGGCAATTCTTGCGTACACGAGGTGAGCTGTACGAGACCATATCTCAGTTAGACCAGGTCATGGTTTTACCGAGAGTATCAAAATATTTTATGGTTTCTATTGTCCCCAAAAATATTGTTTACTCTGAAGCAACAGTAGTTCTTGCGTTGAAATCTTTTTTTGACTATGCCGTTTTGTCATCTTCAATTCACGAGATATGGGCGTGGAAAAATAGCTCAACCATGAAAGGAGACGCATTGAGATATTCAGCAAGTCGAGCATTTGAAACCTTTCCCTTTCCAATGACAGATTCAAATAGTTTTGAAGAAATGGGATTCCTCTTATGTGAATTTCGTAAGACCATAATAGCTAAGGCCAATATAGGACTAACGGAAACTTACAACTTATTTCATAATTCTAAGCTGGAAGCGTCTCATGAATTGTACACGGATATTCTAAAACTGCGTAAGCTTCATTCTGATATAGACAAGATTATTCTAGCAGCATATGGGTGGAATGATATCCAATTAATGCACAATTTCTATGAAATAGAACATTTACCTGAAAATGATCGTATTCGTTTTTCGATAGATACTAACGCCCGGCGAGAAATACTTAAACGGCTTTTTGTATTAAATAATGAAAGGCATAGTATTGAAGTTTCTGCAGAAATAACAACGGCGGGTAAAACGATATACAAATTGTCGGAATCAATTAATTTATTTTCGGACCCACTCGACAGCTAAAAGAGGGTAAAAGGACTATTACCCTCCTGCAAATCTGTTTTAGCAAGGATTGGTTTTGATGATTCTATTGTTAATGCATGCAATTGATGATTTAATGCGAGTAAACGTTTTAATATTTCTTTACGAGTCAGCGGATGTATGGTATAACGAACTTTGTCACCCTCTGGTAGGTAATCCAATTCGTAAAAATCATGTTTCAACTCAATATCATCCCAACCATAAGCACTTAAGACTACAGCATCCATTCTAATGTGTAATGACCGTAATAACTTTATTTGCTCAATTGTTTCATTATAGGTAATGCCTTCAATAAGGTGCAAGTGTCTTTTAAGTGATATAGCTTCTTTGCCAAATTCTTTTAAGAAAGCGTTATCCGTTAAGCTATTTTTTTCTTCGTCTGTTTTTTTAATTTTTTCTCCATGAAACAAGTTGTAAACCTTGGTAAGTCCAATTTGGGATTCTTTCATTAATACTTGTCTGGTTTCGTAATATTTATTTCCTATAAGTATCATTTGTTCTATCTGCTCATCAGAGACATTTAGAGGAAATGGAAATGTTTCGAAACAAACCGACGGCGTATACCTTAGGTCGCTCTTCATAGATGAACCATATAGCCAAGCCCATATATTGTGAATTGTAGATTGTAAAATACAGAAGGCTGCGAAATCATTATAAGCGAAAAGGCCTAAAGAATGAGAAAAGACTTGATTAGATGGTAATAAGGTAATTGCAACGGTTTTACTCGTTAGTGCTACCGCCATGACCTGGTCTAACTGAGATATGGTCTCGTATAAATCAACTCCTCTTCTGTAGAATTGCCACCATTTTTCTCTACCCATTTTGTTATTGGGTCTTTGTCTCTCAGGTTTCACCAAACGTTCAATTATTTCGAAGCACGCAGGATAGCTTTGCGCCTTTCCCTCACTCCAGTCAAAAAAGTTGATCACCCAGCGACTGGCGTTCTGATCTGGACTGTTATTCAAATCATCACCATTTAGGTAGGGGAACAGAACTTCTTTATTTCGCGGGTCCTTCTTAATAAGTGTTTCAGCCTCTTCGGGTGTGATTACAAAGCCTTTGCCCAGTACAACACTGCCCATAAAACTTTTCTTTACATTCTGCTTCAGAGGAAATGGATTTCCTATCACCAGGGAATCGTCTAAATAAGGGGTAATTGTTTGTACTGCTTTATTATCCAAAAAGTACTTTTTGTCCCAGCGGCGTTTGGTGATGGTTACTAAAGAGACTTCTACTGCGGCCACACCCGGCCAGCGCATACTTCGTATGGCATGGTTGATGGTTCCTCCATTGTTTACAATAAAGTCCAACCCACCTTCTCTGGCTTTGCCTTGCGCAATGGTATTGGTAGAGATCAGCGATTGAAAGCCCTCTTTTTTTATAATGGAAAAGATTCTTCTGAAGAAATAAGTAACCAGATCTACTGCGCCTATTGGCGTGAACTGGTGTTTAATAAATTCCAAAAAAGGATCTCCAAAATTTCCACTTAATTTCTGCCCGCCTAAAAATGGAGGATTGCCCAATATGCAATCGAATCCGCCTTCATTGAACACTTCAGGAAATTCAATAAACCAATGAAAGAAACGTTCTTCATGTGCCACAGCTGCCGCTTTTGCCGTTGCAGGGATCTGCCAGCCTTTATACCCGCTTAATATCAAACGGTAATCGGCATCGGTTATCAATACTCGCTTGTTACTTTCGGTTTTAGGAATAAAAAACTGGGCCACCTGGAGATCTGCCATGGTTTTCAAAAAGGTAAAGCCCTTACTGTCCACAAACTTTTTATAGGCCTTAGCTTTTCTGTCAATTTCTTCCGGTGTGGTTTCAGGCAGGTGGCTAAATGTTTTATACGCAGCCATTGTTTCCTGCAAAGTCGTATCCACCTGTACATCGGTAGTTAATTGCTGTGCAGCATGAGCCGATTCCATGCGCTTACGCTCTTGTTTGTTCCTTTTAAGCAAGCCGGCGGCAATATCTTTATCATCGGCTGATAATGTCTTAAAAGCCTCGTTAGCAATCCCGTTTTCCAGCTCTTCTCTAAGGCCCAGTCCAACTATGGCATCGCCGCATTTAATATGGTGATCCAGGAAATTAAGTGGTTGACCCGGTTCGTGTGCTTCCAGCCACATGGCCACCTTACAGAGTTCAACGGCTAATGGGTTTTTATCCACTCCATAGATACAATGTCGTATGGCATCACCGATAGCATGGCGCTGTACTGTTGGCGACGGTTGGTCTTCTCCACTGCGTAAACGGGCCAGTTCAAAGCCTATTCTCCGGGCGGCAGACAACAGGATGTGCCCACTGCCACAAGCCACATCGCATACTTTTAAAGATAGCAGAGCGGCTTCAGGATTGGGCATTTTCAGCTTATCCTGTATCTGGTGTTCCAGCGAATGTTGTATCAATGGCTTAACCAGCTCTTCGGGCGTATAATGGCTTCCGCTTTTGCTGCGGTCAGTGCCTTGTTTGAAGATAAACATCCCGCCACTGAATTCGGGTTCATATTCCAACAAGCCTTCATACACGGAACCAAATTCCTCTACGTCCAGATCGGCGTAGTTTACACGAACCAGTTGGCCCGATTCATTTACGAAGTTGGTAAGGTGCCGGAGTACGCTCAATAAATGTTGATTACTTAACATTTGGCCCGTTAGAATACCTAGTGCATCGGGCGCAAAAAGACCGGAGCCTAGGGGAGCTATACCCAATGCCCTGCCATACCTATCCTGCTCATACAGGGAGAAACAAGTCTGAAGAGAAAGCCAGAGATCACATTTTTCGGGCTCTACAAATACTCTTTTACCGGCCAGGCTACAGATGCGCCGGACGCTGTAATGGTCATAGTAGATTTTACGTTTGGCTTCCAGTTGCGTATTTCTTGTTTCGGGATAGACGAGCTTTCGTTCTTCGATCACCATCAGGAAAAGGAGTCGATAAATCACCCTGAGATTATAAATGTAATAATCCTTTGCATTTATCGTATTGGTAGCAACTGCTTCCTGCAGATTTTCGTTTGCTTTGTGTTGTAAAAAACTGTTTGCTATTTCTTTAATAGATGTTTCTACGGCAAGACTGAGCTTTTCGCGTATTCGGCCACCATGTGCTAGGGCTTCCAGGTGATAATATTCCAGGTAACTATCTGGTCCGGCATCCATCTGCTGAGGCATGCGGCTGGCGTGCAACAAGCGGAACAGCAACGCAAACTCTGTATAAAGCTGCTCTTCCATGATTTGCTCCAGGTTGAATTCCAGGTAGCTGAGCCGGCTTAAACGGGTGGCATCACGCAACAGGCGTAAAAACTTGCCATTACTCACCAGGGCATATAAATGTTCCTGGTTGTTCAGGTACTCTTGCGCCAAGGCATGTGGCGACAATCTTGGTCCGCCTGTATCGGCCCGTTTGTCGAGCGATTGCTGAACGCCAATGATGTGCACGGGGAAATTATCAAGATTGGTTGCTCTATGACTGATGGCATAGCTTTTCCCATTGATCAGTTCGGCTGTTGCGCTACCCAATTCATAACCCAGCAGGCTCATCAATGGTAGCATCCAGTATTTACGTGTTTCTGATGTGCCGCTATCGGTCTCCACCAATTGCTCCCTTTTCTTCTTAAACACTTCCCAATGCGATGTTGCTAAAGACCAGGCAATGCTGATCTCATCTCTTACCGTGGTATTGGGCGCAAGGCGGAAATCTTTGGGTGTTTGGAAACGGATATCCTCTGTACGGATTTTGTCCAGCACTTCAGTACTTATTATATTGCCTTGTATCAGGATGGAAGTAAATGTCATAATCTTACAGGTCTTTAGGCTTAGGCATTAACAGGTAAATCCCCATTATGTCTGGGGGTAGCACAGGTGTAGCTTTCTCATAGCGTCGGCCGCCTACCAGTTCTTTAAACCGGGCATGGGCAGCTACTAGCTGGTCTGCCCGCAGGTTAGCTAAGTCCATAAAATGTGGTTTCATAGCAGCAAAGCGTTGCAGCTCTTCGGCTATGTTGTTTTGTTGGCGATCTATGGATAGGTTGCTTAAGCTTTTTGATTGGGTTAAAAGATTCTTTGCCGTAGCAAAATCCAGGACTTCTATATTGCCGGCAACGCTTCGGTAGCCCCACAGGTACATTTCTTCGGCTATGCTTTCCCGCGAAGCGTTCACTTCTTTAATTACATTTCTTACGCGGAACATTACCAGTACCGTTTTGGTGACCACGCTATCCGTCTGTATTTCACATACCCGGGCTATTTTACCATAATTAGGTTTGGGTTCAAAAGAGAGGGCAATGAGAAACTGGCATAGCATTTCGGTAAACTTATGGTTTCGCCCGATGTAGGTATATCCTTTAGGGGTTGGTGATGCAAAACTTATTTTTACCGGGCCTTGCTGCTTAAAACATGCCCTGATGTGGGCTGGCAGATTATCTGGTTGCAGCGTATAGCCACTTTGTCCGTCCGGCTGGCAAACACCACCTAATTGTTGTACGGTACTGCTTACAAAATGGGCCAGGCTTTGCAAATCCCCGATGGCTTCGTCTACCTGTTCCAAGTCTGCTTTGATCGTATTGGGATCAACGGTTTCGTGTGCAAAAATACTGCGTATGTTTTCACCACGTTTACGAGCGAGTTCCAGCTCATTGGTGATCACCTCTTCGGTATCTTGAAATAGCTGCTGCTGCTTTCCTCCTTGTTTCCGGTCGCTACGTAAAAGGCGTTGTGCGGCCTCGCTCATAATAGACTTGCTGTTTTCGCCGATAATGATGGACACTCCGGTAGATCGCTGAATGTCGCGTACTTTCCGGATCAATACTTCCAGTATGAACAGGTCCATTTCATTGTTTTCGCCATATAAGACATAGGTTTTTACGGTAGGGGCAGCTTGTCCGAAACGATCCACCCTGCCTTCCCGCTGTTCAATCCGGTTGGGATTCCAGGGTAGGTCGTAGTGCAATACCGCGGTAAAATGCTCCTGGAGGTTAATACCCTCACTTAGGCAATCTGTTGCCACAAGTACCCGCCGGGCAGCATTGCCCATGATGTCGATCCGATCGCGCCGTTGCTCATCGGCCAACTCGGAAGTGATGGCCTCAACGTGTACATTCTTGGGGAGGGCTGCTTTCAGTTGCTCGGCTACATAGTTGGCCGTAGGTATATAGTGGCAAAATACGATTGGGTCGTATCCCTCTTTTATCCATTGCTTTATTAGTTTGATGGTTACTTCTATCTTTTGATCGGAGTGATTGCGGTATAAGACATCAGCCTGCTGATACAATGCTTCCAACGCTGTCTTTTCGCTTTGGGAAAAAGCGATCGCTTCTACAATATCCTGTCTGGGCATATCTTCTATCTGTTCGAGATTTTCAAACAGGCTGAGTTCGATTGGTTCTTCACCGGTCAATTCAGCCATACCCTCGTCCAGTTTTTCCCTGCGGCGTTGCAACATCTCCCGGGCCATAGCAGGACTACTCATGGCCCCCTTTATCAACGATATGGCAGCCCACGAACGCAATAGCTTGGTTTGCTCATTGGTGGCCCCATCTGCCGAAATGCCCCTTGCAAATTGCAACAGGCTGTTGTAGAAAAGCTGATAATCTTCATTTAAGGAGAAGCCTATTTCTTTGGAATCTCTTTCGGGAAAATCGGTTTTTTCGTTTAGCCAGCGCCGGATGTTTTCCCTCTTTCGCTGTACAAAATGACGGGCTATTTTTTCGCGTTCTTTTCGCTCCAGGTTATCAAAGTGAAGCTTGCCAAATTCCGGTTTTAACAGTCCCAGCAAAGCAGCAAATTCGCTGTCTTTACCACTATGGGGTGTGGCGGTCAATAGTATAATCTGCCTTTTTTGATCGGCAGCTAAATCATATAATAAAGCATAACGCTGCTGCTGCGATTTACTTTTGGCGCCCGATGGCAGGGTGCAGGTATGGGCTTCATCCACAATAATAAATTCCGGGCAATCATTCAGGAAAATGCCACGCCGTTTATCAGCCTTAATATAATCTATGGATACGACCTGATAGGGCATATGGTGAAATACACTCCGATCGTCGGGCAATTGCCGATCGAGTTTGGCTGCTGTGCTGGATCGGATGATCTCGGCATCGATATCCAGTTTGTCTTTTAGTTCCTGCTGCCATTGCTCGCAGAGGTGTGGTGGGCAGATAACCGCAAATCGTTTTACTTCGCCCCGTTCCATCAATTCTTTGAGAATAATCAGGGCTTCGATCGTTTTGCCAATACCCACATCATCGGCAATCAATAATCTTGGTATATCGAGCTTCAAAGCCATTACCAATGGGATCAGCTGGTAAGCCCTGGGACGGAAAGATAACTTACCCATGCACCGGAAAGGCCCGGAGGCATTGCGAAACGATAGCCTGAATGCATCGTATAAAAGCCGTGCAGTATCAAAAGAGCCAATTTCTGTGGCCTGGGGTGTCGGAAATTCTGCGGTTGCTATCTTTTCGGCCGAAAGCTGAAGAGGTAAATATACCGCTGTGGTTTCTTCTTCTGAGCCGCCAAGGGGGCGGATGCAGAGTAGATCAGCATTATCGGAAGGTAATACCATCCAGTCTCGCTGGCGATAATGTACCAGGGTGCCGGGTTTATGTTCAGTTATTGTGGGCATATTATCCTTGTTTTCTGAAAATGTCTTTTCGGGTATTAATAAATTCCTCTATCGGAGTGAGGTAATGCCATACCAATACATCGTAACCGGCATCTTTCAGCAGCTTACGCTTATGTTCATCCTGCGCCTGTACAATCGATTCGTCGTGCACACTGCCGTCACAAAAGATCAATACAGGACCGTTGGTGGTATTGTATAGAAAATCAACGTTGATATAATAATCGTCCATATTTACCTGAGCTTTATTTGGCAAAGCCAGTTTGTTTTGGTAAAGGTGTTTCAGCAAAGGCAATTCTGAATGGCTGTTCTTATCATAAGCCTGCAACAATGCCTGGTATTGTTGCTCATAATCGTTGCCCTCATTTAGTGGCGATATGTCACAATCCATCAGGTGTTGCAGCGGTTCCTTTATACAATGTCGGTCAAGAATGTCGTGATGGCGTTGGTTATAATAACTTAACAGATCTTCGTAGGAGGCACGTGGTAGTGTTTGGCCATAGGATGTTTCTGTACGTGATTCAGGGTCAAAGTGCATCGCCTGGTAGGCCGTTGCAAATAGATCTTTCAATTGTGTCGGGTCCGCTACCAGCTGGGAAAGGATACCCAAGCTGCCTTGTGCGGCTTCATAGATCAGCAGGTTGGGCGCATCGGAATTACCCATAATGCTGATGCCGATCTCGCTGCTTTCTACCTGGTATTTGATCTCTATCGCTCTTTTGAGCGCATAGCTCAGGCTGATGGTCTGCGCCGGGCTCAATTGAAGGTTGGCCAGCGGTTGCAGGTATAAGGTATCGGCCGTTTCTTTTACAAAAAGCAGCACGTCTCTTTTTGCAGCAAGCGTATCCGGGTTTTCGAGTTCTTTCTGGGTAAGCCACTTGCCGTTTCTGGTATCCAGGGCAAACCCTTCGCTGGTAGCCCGCCTTGCTTGCCGGTTGAGTGAAATAAGATCAGTGGATTGTCCATAAATCAGTTTCAATAATTCGGCTCCCGATTTTTTGATTACCGACTGTTTGCAATTCTCTATACCGGAAGTGTAGTGAAAATACTCTTCAATTTTATAGCCCTTGGAAGAGCGCTCTTCTTCAATACAGGAGATCCGTTCTCTAGGCCTGGCTTCCGATTCACTTAGCTCGATCAGATTTCTTTTGTATTCCATGTTTCCCCCCTTTAATTCGATATGTGTAATGGGGTCATTATTGGCCCATTCTGCCTCATCATCAAGAAAGGCGTAGCCTGTACTATGGGAGATTTTTATTTTACGTTGCAGCTCTTCGGGATTGAGCAGGTTCATCCGGTTTACTTCGTATTTGCTGCCATTGTGGTAGAGGATATTCTGCGGGGCAAATTCTCGTAAAGCCACCCCTTTGGCACGGGAAATATACTCGCCCTGGCTGGCATGTTTATAGCCCACAAAGGTTCGCACCGGCAGGCGGGTAAAGTTATAGCCAGGCAGAAAACCCTCAGCAGCCAGGTAACGGAACACATAAAATTCAGACTCGCTCCCCGATTCTCTATTACTGTCGTTCAGCAATAATTCAACTTGTTTTAACCCAGCATTATGCCTTCGCTTGGCATCTTTATTCAAATCACTGTCTTGCTTTATCGTCACATCATCAAGGATGGCCCGGGCTTCGTTGATCATTTTTCGGGCGGCCTTATATAAATGTATCCACCTGTCAAAGGCTTTGATAAAAGCCGTTTTAAAAGTTCCCGTTTTATGCTCAAGCCAATTATCCGTGTACCAGGAGGTTTTGTCCAAATCCGGCGCAATCGTCTGCATGATTTTTTTGAATTCGGTTATCCAGCGCCCTTTTTGTGTTTGTACCCCATGGTCTATGCTAGCTAAAATGGCTGCTTTTATGGTAATGACCTGATCGTTGTTAATGTCCAGCAACGCCGATACGGAAACTTTTACTTCTTTTAGAGCCAGCTCCATCAATATAAAAGCATTGAAGTGGCTGCTCAACAGTTCTTCGTTGGCGAGATCGATGCGGGGAGGCACCACAGCACCTGCCACCATTTTGCCGGCTTCTTTAAAATAATGCCGATCGTGGGGCGACCAGGCAGAACAATAAGTGATGACTACGGCTGTTTGCCCACTACGGCCCGCACGGCCACTACGTTGTGCATAGTTGGCCGGATTGGGTGGCACATTACGCATATGCACAATGTTGAGGTTGGCAATATCAATACCCAATTCCATGGTAGGGGAACAGTACAGACTGGCCAGCTTGCCGGACCTGAATTGCTCTTCTCGCTGAATACGGGTTTCTGCATTGAGCTGACCTGTATGTTCCCGCCCCATTAATTCCCTGCCAAATTGCTGGAAATTAGTTTGATACAATTCCTTGAAAAAAGGATTTGGTGATAGCTTTAGAGGGCGATAGGTATTCATACGGGTATCATCAGTGGATACTGTATTACCATCTCCTGCTTGCCAACGCAAACAGTCAGACCGCAAAAGATAGCCATTGATCACGCCTCGTTCGCCTCGCAGGTTTTCTTGTTTGATCAGGAAAGTAGTGCTTACCAATAGGTCACAAAGCTGTTCAATATATTCCCTGAAGTCATCCTGATTGAGCCAGGTAAGGCCGGCTTCCCTGAACTCGCGTTTGAAAAATTTGCCTATGCCCGATCTTGAACCCATAGAAGCAAAGTACACACCTCTTTGTGTGCTGCGACCTGGTATTGCAGAAACAAGATAAGTAGGCCGGTCTATCTTTTCATTATGATCCAGGCCCCAAAGTTTATTTTCATCTAGGCGGTTGCGCAGCAGGTTTTCCACTTCTGTTATTTCTTCCGACAAGTAGCGGTGATAGATGGAAAAATTGGTCCGGAAATAATTAAGCAGTTGGATCAATATATGCCTCCTTTTTTCAGGGGCAGCCTGATCGAGCAATTGCAGGCCGCGGAATTTTTCGTCCAGGCTAATCAATTTGTCCAGGCGATTATAATCTACTTGCAATAACGCTGTTTGTTCGAGGTTAGGCAAGGTATAGCGCCAGCCCTTTTTCAGATCCTGAAAAATGCGGATAAGGATATAAGTGCGTATGGCCTTTTCATTTTCCAGCTCCGGAAAATCAGGATCTTTGCTCAAAAAATTAGGATGTGCATAGTCGGTTTCTTTTAATTTCAGCTCTTCCAGTACTTTTTCGGCAATATTGTTAATGTCTAGGCCATCAGATATTTTTTGTGCCGCCTGATACAAGCCGGCACGAAGGCGTACAGTGGCAATGAAATCGTTGAAATGGCCCGCCTGCAAAGCTGCATCCTGTCGATTGTCGGTAAAACTGAGCAGCTTTTGATCGGCTGTTTCTGTCTGTTGTTGGAGCAGTGATTTTACAATGCTGTAAGACATGATGGTGGTGGCCGTGCTCCGACCCTCATGCCCCAAGCTCATTAGTTTGGTGTTTTCGTTGGTTTTTGAATCTTCGTAAAAAATACCAGCCGTAGGATCAACCCTTAACTTTACAGGTAGGAAATAGCCTTTAAGCGGGTAAATAGGCTGACTGGAGTATTGACCTGTATTATTAAAATAGATCTGACGGGGCATATGCCATTCGTAGTAAGGTCGAAAGGCATTGTTGGCATTATTCAACCAGGCTTCGGGCGCTAGGTCCAGTAGGTCATCTTTCCAGAATTCTTCTCCTTCATCCAGTATCAGATAGCCGAAACGAAGATTGTATTCATTCAATTGATTTCCGGTTAATTCTTTTTGTGTAAGAACCGTTACCGCTGCTTCAGGATTGCGAGGAAGTAATGTCTGGTTTTTAGTATCTTTTTCTACGCAGATAAAATCAATACCAGAATAACGACTGAAAAGGAGCGGATACAATAGTTTTTCACCCTCTTCATCTTTCACATAACGGCCAGATTGAATGGTAATTGTTCGTTGTGCACGGGATTCGAGCGTAACGGCCACGGTACTTGTTTGCGCAATAAACTGGTGAAACCTAAAGGGAAGATAGGATTTGCGCTGGTGGCGGTTTCTTTCGTTGAGTTTTTCTGCCCATTGCAATAAATCTGTAATGGTAATCTTTGCTTTGGAAATATCAATTTCAGCAGCTTTTTTTAATGCTTCGGCTATTTCCGGAACAGATTTGGGCTTTCCGCGTTCGAGCTTACCATGGTTGTCGCTCAGAGCTATTTCTAGCTCCAGCCAATTGCTGAGCGGATGCTGTATAAACGCTGCTTCGTCTGCGTCTTTATCGATACTATCCATTACTGCATTATGCAGTGTTACAGCATCGGGCAGATTTCCTTCAGTACAGGTTCTTAGTTTTTCATCGATAATCTGATCCTGGGTATAAGTGGCGCCAAAAATCTTAGTGGCTACTTTAGCTACAGTCTGCCTTTTCTCTTCAGGGGTACCTTGCGAGGCCATGGTAGCGGAAGTGCCAATACAAATAAGGATCTGGTCGCAATGATTATGTATTCTTCTAATGAGCATACTCACATCTGCACCCTGTCGTCCTTTGTAAGTATGCAATTCATCAAATACTAGATACTTCAAACTTTTCTTCAATGAGGTGCGCAGCCATGATTCTGATGCCCGGGTCATGATCAATTCGAGCATCATGTAGTTGGTCAGGATAATATCTGGTTCTTCCTGTTCTACTTTTTGCCGCTCTTCTGCTTTTTCCTGTCCGGTGTATTTTGCAAATGAGATAGGAAATTCAACTCCGTATGCTTTCTTATAATTTTCTGAATACTTCTTGATCTCTTCTTCCTGTGAGTTGATCAATGCATTCATCGGATAAACCAGTATGGCTTTTACACCTTTTGTTTTACCGGATCCGGCATTAAAAATATCATTGAATATGGTGGATAGATAAGTGAGCGATTTACCGGACCCCGTGCCGGAAGTAACCACAAATCCTTTGCCTTCTAACCCCATCCGTAATGCCTCTATCTGATGGTGAAATAACCGGTAATCTCCTAAAGCCCAAGGCAATTGATTATTAATCTTGTTATCGCTTTCAGTTGCCAGATCAGAAAGTGATTTGCCTTCCACATAAGCAGGGTTGAACTGCACCAACGGTTCTGGAATGAACCCTGCACCTTCAAATGATTGGCTTACCTCTTCCTGGATCCTAGTATCGGCAATGGATAAAAAAGATTTCAGGTAGTTGCGGTAATCAGATATAATGCTATTGTGCGTTAAGAAAGCATCCATATGGTTAGTTTATATTAAAGTTCTTAATTGTAACATCAAATGCATCGGCTTAAAGCATTTTCACCTTAGCAGCAAAAGCATAACCCACTGGTATAGTTCTCCCTACAAATAAAGGTGCTTGCAATTATGATATAAATTTTTAAAACATGCAATTTAGCATTTTAATTAAGTAATACTGCTTTTGTAATTCACGAAACCAAAGCATCTCTTATGTATTAGTTCCTAAGCGTTATATAATTCTTTTGCTAACTCGCTAAAATAATTACACCCTTTCCATAAGCTTACATTTCCAATGACATAAAACCGTCTTTTTGCTCTTGTCAACGCCACGTTAAGCATGTTCGGTTTTTTTGATGCCCAAGCTCTGGCACCAGGTTTTGTCGGATCACTTCCCAAAACAAGAAATACGATATCGGCCTCCTTGCCTTGAAAGGTATGGATGGTACCACAGCGTACCAGTCTGTTGCCTCTGAAGATCTCAGCGCATTTGTCTGCTACCGATTTAAACGGAGAAATGACAAATATTTCTGATCCTGTATTTTTCAACAGTGTAATCTTTTCCGACAACAGTTTCATTTCTTCACTAATTACGTGTTTGTTCTCTACCGTTGTTCCTTTAACATCAAACCATGTAGAAGCACCCAATTTACAATCAAAAGGAACATCAGGCATAACTTTTACCATTTGCCCGTTGTAGGCAATCTTATTCGCTATATCGAACATAGGGTTGTTACACCTTCGGTGGGCACGCAATGGAAAGCCTGTCCAGGCAGCTCCCTCGTCTTGCTCACCAAGCCAGGCTCCAAGAGGAGACACTCGATCGGCCAAGGTCTGAACAGAATTCTGGAGGGGCGACCATAAGAGATCAGTATGGTAAATGTCGCTCAGCATCTTTACCAGTTTAGAATTGACACTTACTACGGGTTCTATCTGCAAGGGGTCGCCAATGATAATATTCTTTTGACAACGGTTAATGATTCCCGCTGCCGACTGCGGGGTAGCCTGTCCAGCCTCATCTATCAATAGCCAACCAATACTCTCTTTTCCCATCGATTGAAATAGCCTGGATACGGATGCCAGTGTGGTAGAAACTACAGGGACACAAAAAAAGAAGGTTTTCCATAGGTTTTCCGCTACATCAGCACTTACAATAACCTTTCCGTCGAGGTATTCCATGAACAAATTCAGGTTATTCCAAAACGGTTTGGCATGACTCAGTATAGCATATTCATGCAGTTTAAGACTAAGAAGAAATATATTGGAGCGTAGTGTATTAATTTTTACACTGGACCAGGGGCTGGCTTTATGGAGGGCATCTTTATCATCGAAATAGTTTTGTACCTGATTTTCATCAGGAATATTCTCCAACGGGATCTCATACCGTTCATGCAACTCTTTCTTCAGATTTTGGTACTTGACTAGCCGGTTTTTGATCGTTTCTACAAGCCTTGTTTTTTCGCCAATCTGAACAACTGTCGATTTTATGTTTTGCACAAGACTATCCAGTTCCTGTTGTATACCGATTAGTTTTTGGGTATTTTCGGCAAGGCTCGATAAATACATTGTTTCTGTTTCTTTCCATCGTTTGTAAGCCAGTGTCTTAAGTATCTTTTGAATAAAAAACCAGCTGGGTTTAGCCTTTTGATGCAGCGCAAGGCTTTGCTGTAGCGACAAAATGCGAGCGCTTATTGCCTGAAGATCATTGTTTAGGATTTGTTCGGTTTCCTCCAGCTTTGTCTTGTTCTTTGTAAGGTTCTTAAGTGCCTTCTGTTCGGTAGGGTGCGATTCAAGATCGTCAAGGTACTGGCCTAACAAGACATGAAAGGTCGTCGCCTCCTTTCTGAATTTTTCAAATTGACCCAGCAGTTCTGTTAGTTCGTTTGCTGTCTTATCAAAGAGATCACTGTTTTCAACAGTTTTATCATTTTCCTTGTTATATTGAAAAGACAGAAACTTCATGAATCCCATCCTTTCTTCACTTGGATACCAAAAGTTTTTCTTAAAGGTCTGTTTGTTCTCTGCATTGCCAAGAGCCGCAGCGAGTAGGCCCCAACTGTCGCCTTCGATGAGATCTTTTGACTGATTTACAAAATAATTGGCCTGCGGAAAATGATGCCTGTCAATTTTACTTGCTGAAGGCAGTTCCTTTGATATATTCTCTACAGCAGCATTGTTATTGCTCGCAACCACAATCCCTGCATCTGAAAAGATATCTGCATTAGGCTCGTAATGGTGGAACGTAAAATCGGGTCTTTCTATTTTCTGCCAGGTTCCGAAAAGTTTCTTATTGCCTTTTTTAAGCAGTTTTTGCGCTCGCATTACAATTACTTCCGCAACAATATCCGACAGTAGCGTTGTTTTTCCCGTGCCTGGAGGTCCATTAACGCCTAACATGCCGTCGGTATTTCTTAGCGTCGACAGGCAAGTGGCTACCGCTCCAAACTGTGCACTATACAGGCCATGGTTAGGATCGGATGGCCATCGCCCTGCTGGCATATCTTTAGGATCTAGTTTGCTCCAAAACGCATTTACATCTGTCAACAAATCGGTCCTTTTAAGATCGGATATTTCTTTAGTCAACATTTGCTGCAATCCTTTTCCATGTTTTTTTTGACTAGCGATAAGTTCATTAAGATCCTTAAGGTAGAAGCTGTTTAAGAAGGCGGTATCCGGTTTGGCATGCCTAGACAATCTAAATGATTTGATAAATACGAATTGCTCCCAATCCAGGTCTTTAATTTCCGCCCCTTCTAACACCTTGAGTTCTCTGTCCAAATGCCCCCAATTAATTGTAGTGGTGCACAGGTCTTCAAGGCGTTCGGCTGCCGGATTGATACCAAACCTGTCTCGAAAAGCATGCTGTACTTTTTCGAGTTCAGCATCGATCAGGGATAGTGGTTTGTTGTTCTGAAGACATAACAGACCATGAATATAAGATGCCTGGATATAGCCGTTATCTGAACTGCAGCGCCCCTCTTCATCAACTATCAAGGCTGCCAGACATGTATCCCCGCTTATCCTTTCTTCCCATTTCTCTTCTTCTGAAGGAATATAGGAGATCGCCTTTTCAATTTTAGTGGTGATATCCTGCTTGGGGATCTTGCCTAAAAAGATTATATGATGCCATTTGAGGTCTTTTTCATTTTCACGCGGGAGCTCCCAAGGCAACTGTGCCCCGGATTGGAAAGGTTTCGCTTCTGTAGGCAGATCCGGAAGGTTGAATACTTCGATAGCTCTCCAGAAACTTAATATCGCTTTTTGGTCTGCTGACATAAAATATGGCTTTGCTTTCGTAAGTATAAAGTATTATTTTTAAATGGCATTACGGACCAAACGGAATTTGCTAAATAGATAGTTCAGAACTGATTAAGATTATGGAAAATCACCTCTAAAAGCATCTTTCCTTAAACACTTAGCCATGCAAACGGCATGTCTTTATATCAGGGTCAGTACAGACGAACAGGCTCAAAAAGGCTTCTCCCAGCGAAGTCAGGAAGAACGTTTGCTCAAATATTGTTTGTTATGCGATATTCAAGTCGTTGAGACTATTTTCGAAGACTTTTCCGCTAAAACCTTTAATAGGCCACAATGGACAAAGTTGATAGCAAAATGGCGCAGCAACAGATTAAGTTTACCATCTATGGTGCTATTTACCAAATGGGACAGGTTCAGCAGAAACATTGCTGATGCTTACTTCATGATTGGAAAGCTACAGAAATTATCTGTTCAGCCACAGGCCATAGAACAGATGCTGGATTTCACTATCCCGGAACATAAGATTATGCTTGCAGTATATCTTGCAGCAGCAGAGGTAGAGAATGATCGCCTAGCACTAAACGTAAGCCAGGGGATGCATAAAGCAAAAGCAGAAGGACGTTGGCCCGGCAGAGCTCCGATTGGCTATTCAAACAGGATAACAGCTATGGGGGAAAAATATATCACTCCTCATGAACCGGAATCAACAATGATCAGGAAGGCTTTCGAAGCCATAGCTGCGAATACATTTAGCACACATTATATCTACCAGCAAGCCGTCCTTCATGGATTGAAATGCAGCAGAAGCCATTTCTGGGAGTTGATTAGGAATCCAGTCTATTGTGGCAGAGTATTGGTCCCACAATTCGGCAAAGAAAAACAACATATAGTCAAAGGACTGCATGAAAAACTCATTTCGGTTGTATTGTTTGAGCAGGTCCAGGATATCCTTAATGCGAAAGGCAGGACTAAAAGACCACGAACTGAAGTTCCAGATCAAATGCCTTTACGCGGATTTCTTTTATGCCCTGTATGCAATAAAACACTTACAGGCAGTGCTTCAAAAGGGCATACCAAACGATATTTTTATTATCACTGTTCCGGTAAATGCGGTTTTCGAGCAAGGGCAGATTTCGTGAACGAAAAATTCCAATCGTTATTGGGACAACTTAGAGCGAAAGATCTGTACGTGGACTTATACCGAAAAATAGTGGAAGATATCCATCATGAAATAACCTTAAAGCATTCCGTCGAACAAACCAGAATTTCCAAAAGTATAGAGAATGCAATTGAGCGAACCATTAAGGCAAAGGACCTGTTATATCGTGGAGACATAGACTTTGATGACTTCACACTCATTAAAGAAAGCTGTAGTAAAAGGATAAACGAGGGTTGTAAAGAATTACAAAAGTGCGCTACTCTATCTGCAGAAACTAATAAAAATATTAACGAGCATGTCAATCTGCTTTCCAGAATAAACAAAATATATGAGTCCGCTGATGTGTTGGGCAAGCGGCATCTGTTATTACTATTCATTCCAGAAAAAATCATTCTGGACAAAGAACATTTTGAACTGGTTTCTACAGAGCCGGTACATACAATCTATAATCTCAAAAAACCTCACTATAGCATTTTATGTGACACAATAGATGTGGATGTTCCTATAGAAAATATCAATCAGTATTTGAAAATTCTTCAATCTCAAAAGAGTTCGATAAATTCCGAAAAAGCATTGGATATAATTGCTTTTATGAGGAAACTCGCGTTATTTACAATAATGCATTAGAAAGAACTAATGCATGTTTTATAAAACATTGTTTTTCAGCAAGTTAAAAAAGTTCGATTCTCGTAAGCCCATCTACCCTGAAAAGTCGAACTCTTTACGCCTAATAACGCCACAAATAGACGCAACTATCAATATATCAATCATATATGATTAAAAATAGTTTTTAGTTCGGTTAAAGAACTCATTAGGTAACATTCCGCTTTTAAATCCTACATTTTTATACAATAAATTGATTATCAGGACATTATTAATAAAAAACAGGCAAAACGTCAATTGACATTTTGCCTGTTAATAGTGGTCCCGACGAATATCTCTTAAAATATATAGTCATGCCAAACATAACAAAGGCTAACAAAGCTCCTTATGTGGCTCAAATTCCCACTCAACTTTTTAGCTAAATATGGCATGTTATAGCAATAATAAGCAAATATTTTATTGTATGGAAAATTGTATGTAGATTTGATAACTAATTGATTATTAATATATTATAATAAATAAATTAAATAAATATTATATGGCAATAAATGCAGTTCCTAAACTGGAAAAACGAAGGGACAAAAATACAGGTATGGTCATTTCTAAAAATGTCCCTATTCTAATAGACGTTACATTTGATAGTAAACGGCTGTGGCTCCAAACTGGTGAACGGATTGATGAAAATAAGTGGGATGTAAAGAACAATAGAGTAAAGCCATCCGTTACTGGAAGTGTTGAAATAAACAACCTTATTAAAACGAAATGTGAAGAAATACTAAAGATATATAGGGAAGCAAAATTAATGGGGAAAGAAGTTACTGTTGCCTATATAAGAAATGGAACAAAGGTTAGTATTCCCACAACAAACAAAAACATATGGCAACTTTATGATGAATTTATAGAGGGTTATAAAATAAAACATTCACCAAACACGGTTAAAGTATTAAACACCAACAAAAAGCATTTTTTAAACTTCTCAAAAAAAATAAAGTTAAACTTCGATTTTAATATAATTGATAATTCATTGCTGAACAAATATGTCGAGTATTTGCAAAAAGATTTAAATCACACAAACAACACTATTGCCAAAGTTATAAAAGTCTTGAAACGCTTTTTAAATTGGGCTACCCAATCAGGATATAATAAAAATTTGGCTTACAACCTTTATAAGACCCAGTCATTCCTTCCAGAAATAATCATTTTAAATGGTGAAGAACTATCTGATTTATACAATTTCGAGTTTAATAATACTACATATAATCAGGTAAGGGATGTTTTTGTTTTTTGTTCAATGACATGTATGAGATATTCTGATGTGAAAGCATTAAAAAAAACAGACATTAATGACGGCTACATAAAAATTACATCCATTAAAACGAAAACTTCTACTGAAATACCATTAATAGATGATGCAAAAGTTATATTAAATCGGAATATAAACCCCTATAGTACATATGCTTTACCTGTAATTTCAAATCAGAAAATGAATGATTACTTAAAGGTCGTATGCAAAATCGCTGGACTTAATAGGATGGTTACAAAGGTTACTTATAGAGGCTATGAGAAAATAGAGACAACTCAACCCCTTCATGAAGTTGTTACCACTCACTTTGGAAGAAAAACGTGTATTTCATTTTTATTTTATATGGGCTTAGATAGTGAATTGATACGAGCAATTAGTAATCATAAGAGTATCTCATCCTTTGCCCGCTATAACAAAATAGCAATAGAACATAAATCAAGAGAGATGAAAAAAGCCTTTGAGGATTTTGGTAAAATCAAATTCGAAAAACTAGCTTGACACATACACAAAAAAACCTTACCTTTACAAAATATAAATAATTGATAATTAAATAGCTATATAGTTATAATTATAATATTGCTGAAATAATAAATAATTGGTGCCTCTGGCCGCTATAATACCTTCTATAATTTAGACTAATCCTTAGTCAACGTAATAATTTTAATATAATAATTGATGGCCACAATTCATGAACTCTAGGCCTAGGTTCAATTTTTTGATTTAAAATTAATCCAATGATTACAAACCCTATTGCGCTTGATAATGTGCAAATTTTAATACCTGCAAAAGATTTTGCCGATGTAATAAAAAATATTTTTGAAGAAGTTCTTAAATCCCAAAATTTCTGTCCTGTAGAACAAATGCCAACAATAGAAAAGCAAAATGATGAGTTGCTTACCCGCAAGCAGGTTGCAAGCATGTTAAACATATCTCTTCCAACACTTGATTTGAGGATTAAAGATGGAACGATTCCATCGTATAGGATAGGAAAGAAATTAATGTTTGACAAGAGGGCAACATTAGAAGCATGTAAAGGGATTAAAACCAAATGATTGACTACGCTTCTTTTAAGATAAGTAATTTCTCTAACTCAGAGTTTGAGAAATTGACAGAATTAATAAATGTTGAGTGTCCATTGAGCAGTAATAAGGTCAATTTTGATTTTGAAAATCTAAGAATTTTCTATTATCCTGATACGAGAGTCTTATTTATTAAAAACTCACTTCATAAGTTCTATAATAAATCAATTGGCCGGCTGCAATTGGCGGAAAATTATAATGATTTCCATTTAACGGATATGCTAGCGGTTGCAGATATTTTTTCAGAGCTATACTTTAATAGGCCAATTGAAGATTTCGAGCTATCTACGAACTTGGAAGTTGGGGTCAATATAGAGATTGCTAGATACAAACCTTTTGATATAATGGACAGGTATTTATCTTATCAGGTTGGCAATAACTCAAGCAGCTTTATTACTTGTGAGCCTAGAGGCGATAAGGGTAAACCCATCATGCGTAAATGCTATTTAAGCGACTACAATTTAAAGTTTTATGATAAATCAAAGCAGGCCAAAATCAACTTTTCCAATATATTAAGATACGAGGTTATTTTTTGCCAATTGAGGAAAATTAGAGCGGTCTTGGGCGAAGATCATTTGACCATGCAGACCTTATGTGAGTTTGAAACATGGAAGAAATTTGGTGATTATATTTTAAGGGTATATAATGGCATCAGAAAACTACCAATAGTTGAAAAGCATATTCCTCAAAGGGAAATTTATCAGATACATGGTCATTGTAGTAAGCACCTGAAAGAAGATTTACAAAGGGAATTGACCAAATCAGAATACAACAATATAAGAATAGCGAATGCTGAGACTTATGATTACTGGAATACTAACGCCAATAATGTACATGTACAAATCGAAAATCAACTAAAAAATAAAATTAATCACTTAGTTACAGGATCGGTTTCATAGCTCGTAAGGAACTATGAAACGAAACAAATAAGATAGTATGGAAATGAAAATTAAAGTTACACAAAAAGAGGAGAGTAAATTAGAGGTATATGATGATTCCTTATTTTTTATAGCACATGAATTAATGTTATGTTATGAGAGAATAATGATACCATCTTATCAATTAGCTACAGGGAAGTACTGTAATTATCAATGGGAGGATGGTGGGGAAAGGTTTTATAACAAGATTGTTCCTGCAGTAGATAAAGCTTTAGCCAATTCAAATGATGAGCATTTAATAAAATTAAAAACTTTGTTAAAATTAATGGATGATCTACCTACTACATATTTTGGTTTTGATAAGAATATTGGTAATTAAATTATAAAATAAAAATGTATTAAAAGAAAATGTATCGAATGGCCGCTTATCAGGCTATAGCGGCCGTTCATTTAGTCATATGCTTTAATAGACTGCATATACGGCAAGATCTTTAATTTTTCGATAAAGATACCGCCGGCGATTATATTAGCCGTATAAGGGCCATATTACTAGAATAACAGTATTATATATGATCAAAATCTTTATTGTATATTACGCTGATTTTAAAGAAGTAACCTAACCAAAATGACCGCTCTCAATGAATGTTAACAGGATAATTATACATGAATTAATTAAAGAAGCTCAATCTACTGAGATTGAATATAAATCATCTTCAGATTTAATAACAGTAAACGAAGGAATCAATAAATTAATAGAACATGTTCATGAATCTTTTGATCAAACAATAACAAAATATTCAAAGTTTGATTTGAACAATAGCACAAACGCAGTTTATTCTAATATTAGTAAATATTTAAAAGAAGAGAATAGCACAGAACAATTTATCAAATTCAGTAAAGCTAGCTTAGGGGATTTGGCAATTCTTATCAGAAGAGAACCATTTGCAACAGGGGGCTTCTATCTTTTTGTAGATTATGTCGAGAATGGCTATAATTTCATTTCCATAATAATTGTTCGAAATAAAGATGCATTCAATATCAATTGGAATGGGGATAATTTTGATGTAGGTCCTACGGAAAATCTAAATATTGATAAACTAGCAATGGGCTTCAGGATCAATTGTGATTTGTATTTGGATAAAGAGGATACCAGGAATTATATTGCACTAATAAGTAACCAAGGCGATGCTCTATCTAAATATTTTACAACATGGGTAAATGCTGGGTTTGTTATAGATAGCAAAATAAATACACAGCATTTAATAAATGTAATCAAAGACATTGGTGTACCAGAGGGATTCCCAGAGGATGAAGATTTCGATAAAATAGTACATGACTGGATTGAATCGTATAGGAAGCAAAACAAAAATAAAATAAATGTCGACATACTAAGTGAATCTCTCTACAAAGATAAATTGGCTATTAGAAATCATGCTCAGGAGAAGTTTAAAATTGAAATTGATCCAATTTTTTCTGTCAATGGAACTGAATTGAACAGACTGGTAAGATATAAAGCCACTACTAAAGGTATTGCTGTAAGCCTTGATTCTGACACATTTAAGAATGGAGAAGTGGCGCTGGAGAACGGTATGCTTATAATTCGCAATGAGAAGATTTTCAATCAGCTAAGTGAATTAAGAAAAAAATAATGGAAGAATTGCCATTAGATAAGATTATTAAGATATGGCATAGCAGGCCTAGTGATCTTGTTATTAAGACTGGTTTTGATGAAATTGAGTTTGTGTTTGAAAATGAATCTTCAAAGTCCTCCTATGAAGAATTGTTAGTACAAGGAGGTTTCATAATCAAAAATAATGGAACAAAGTTTCTTACAATAAATGATATTCATGAAAGCATGTCCCTATATGTTTCCCTTGAATCATTATTGGACGACTTAAACCAAGACATCAACAAGATGGATCGGTACAATTTATTTGTTTTTAATGTCGACGATCATTATTTGTATTATGATTTTCACAAAAAAGAAGTAATAACTGACTCTCAAAATATAACTGTCAAGAATACTATAAAGCACTTCGAACAATATAATAAGTTGCTCAAACTATTTTTAACAGAGTCAAACAACATTTTTGAAATTAATAGGCCGACCAAAACAGGTAATGAGTTAGTTATTGTTTCCAAAGGTCAAGAGAAAATGATAGCCTCATTTAGTTATAAATTTATTGATGTTTCAATTTTCAATTATGAGTTCAGCCCTATTTCATTTAACGAGTTAAATTTAAAATTAGGTATTGAAGAATGGTTGGCCGTTCTCAAAAATAATCTTTGCCAATATTTAGAACTTCAAAGCGACAATAAAAAAACATTTTCATCAATATATAATAACTTAAACTATATATTTAATCAAACACAGAAAGATTATCAGTTATATATATCCAGATTTTCATTTGATAGAATCAGAAAGCAATTTAAAACGGAGAAAAACAACTATTTCGAGAGTTTAAGTGCTGCTCAGGACAAGATATCTGGACAGATTATTTCTGTTCCTATTTCTCTAGGCGCCTCTATCTATTCATTTTATCAATTCAAGTCAAGTTTACTAATTATAGGAATAATATATGTTGCCATTTGCATCTATTCATTATTCATAGGATTTGTAGTCGTTATGAATTTATATGATATAAAAAAAGTAGCAGATGATGTGAATGAGGAGATGGGTAAAATGAAATTACATTTTGAAGATTTATATAATGAGCTGAAAAAAGACTTTGATTATATGAGATACAAACGCATAAGGATCAGAGTTCTAGCCTGGTCAATAATAGCTGCACTTATCATTACTCTATTTTCGATAACCATGTTTTTATTCAACTATCAAGACCCTATAAATAATATCTTTAAATTTTTATAAATACAATATACTGCTCATAGGCGTCTGCAGTGCTGTGGCGATCGCATAAATAGTGCTTAAAGTAGGATTAATTTCAGCTCTTTCGATCCTTCCGATTTGCGAAAGTGGCACATCAGCCAAGTTGGCAAGTTCTTCCTGAGATAAATTTTGAGAAGTTCTTAAATCTCTAACCTTCTGGCCGAAGGCCTTTATAACTTCGTAATTTTTAATTTTTATCACGTATCCAAATTGAGGGATACATTTATTCTTTATTGACGCATATATGCGCTATTTTTAACTTTTAAACCTCCTAATATTATGGTCAAAAACTTACTATTTTTAATACTCCTTTTCGCCAATTTACAAGTTGGTAATGCTCAGGATCTGTATCACGTTACAACAACAAAATTAAATGTTAGAATAAATGAAGATCCAAAAAGCCACATCCTTGGTTATATACCAAAAGGACAAAATATTGCTGTATTAGATTCTTCAAATTCACAATTTTTCAGGGTTAGGGTAACCAATGGAATTGGATATGTCAATAGAGCTTATATAGAAAAAAATACAGTAGTGAGCCCACAGCCTGCACGTAACAATAAGGCTTACAATGAAAAAATATTAGGGTTTACCGCTTTAAGTATGATCTTAATCATTGGTATTTATTATTTATTTAACAGGGATACCAGAAAATATGCTCTAACCTCGCTATTGACTCTTTTAATTGGGTTTGTTGGATATTATTTCTACACAAGATTTATAGTGACAACGGAGGTCAAAGGGATTTATGTAAACACTAGGGGTGGTATATATCATTCGTTTGATTTCAAAGGAGAGAATACAGTTATGGTAACAGATGGGCTTGTTGGATTACAATTTGCCTCAGGCTATATTCTTGACGGCAAAATTATAAGGATAACTTCCAATCAGGGAGATATATTGTTGAATATTCAAAATGAGAAAACATTAACAGGTGAAGGATTCTCAGCAGGTGAATACAAAAGAAAAGATTGAAGAATAAAAGAAAAGAAAAATTTCGTGTTTGAAAATCCTTTTTTACGTTTGCAGGTTATTAAGAATTGTAAACAAATATGAATTGTGATTATCAAAAGGTTAGCACCATAATTCTTGCATATCCTTCAAATTTCAAAAATGAGTTCAGCAAATGTACTTCTATTGTTGACGATCTTATAAATCAGCTCCCTCATGATATTAACATTCAGATTGTAACCACAAATGAGGATTCCATAAATCAAATTAATCAGTTACATCCAGACAGAATTTTTGAGACGATAAAATTAGAAAAATGGGATGATATATGGATGCGTGATTGTTTAGGCTTTATAAACGGTAATCAGTTTGTAAAGCCTATCTACTTTCCAAAATATTGTGATTATAAAAACAGATGGGATTATTTTAAACGCATAAACAAAGCGTCGAGAAAGATAATCAACCACTTTTTAAGTAAACCAATAGTGGACCTTCCTTTAATTTGGGATGGAGGCAATCTTGTGAACAACAAGCAATTTGGTTTTATCACTACCAAAATTATTGAAGATAATCCTTCTTTCAATCAGCTATATATAGAAAGAATGATTGAAGAAAGGCTTGAGATAAAGCCTATAATTATTCCCAGACAAAAGGGTGATGTGATAGGTCATGTTGACGGATATATGTCTTTTATAGACCATAAGAAAATTGCTCTTAGCTCATATCCTGATATGGCATTTTTAAAAAAGGATAATGAATATTTAGAACAGCTTAGATCAATAGTTTTGTCGTATGGGTTGGATCTTACCAGGACAAAAGATAGGCCAATAGATGAAGCTATAGCCTGCAATTGCAACAAATTTAGAAGGAAAGGATGCTTTTATACGGCAAAAGGTAATTATGTTAATAATCTAAGAATAAACAATACTGTAATTATGCCAGAATATACACTCAGCACAAAAAGGGAAACTAACTACTATAATCAGTCCAATAAAGATATATACCAAAGTATGGGCTTTAATGTGAGGACAGTTAATTGTGATGCACTGGCTCAGTTTGGAGGTTCATTACACTGTTTAAGTTTTACTTATTAATTTCCGCTAGAAAGGGATTCCAAAAATTCTTGAAAATCTTATTATTGAACGTTATCAAATCACCTACAACCGAAAAAGAATTAAATTGTATGGAATCTTGTATGGGACAAAAAAGAAATCCGCAAGATTATTGAAAATTTTGCGGATTTCGATGAAAAATTGTGGTCCCGACGAGAATCGAACTCATATCTAAAGTTTAGGAAACTTCTATTCTATCCGTTGAACTACGGGACCAATAACCTACCTGATTACGCTTCCATTGACATGGTTTTGTAAAGGTGCCACAAAAGTAAGTTTTCCATCTGAATTTTCAGACATTAAAATCATTCCTTGAGATAAAATTCCTTTTATTTCTCTCGGAGCCAGATTTACTACCAGGCTTACCTGTTGTCCAATTACTTCATCTGGTGTAAAATACTCCGCAATTCCAGATACTACAGTGCGTTGATCAAGACCTGTATCCAGCGTAAGTTTTAATAATTTCTTTGTCTTTTCCACCTTTTCAGCAGCGATGATCGTCGCTACACGGATATCCAAAGCACTAAACTGATCAAAATCTATATTTTCTTTAACAGGTGCAACTACTGCATTTGCTAATGTATTGTCTACTTTACTCTGGTTCAGTTTATCAATTTGTGCCTGTACCTCTGCATCCTCAATCTTATCGAACAACAATACTGGCCGATCAATCAGGTGATCAACAGGTAATAGGTCCATCTTACCGGCATCTTCCCATAAGTGACCGCCAAAATTCAGCATGTCCTTTAGCTTATCGGCAGTAAAAGGCAGAAACGGCTCAATCAGAACTTCCAGACTGGCAACAATCTGCAGGCTGATATTTAAGATCGTACGTACACGGTCTTCATCAGTTTTGATCACTTTCCATGGTTCAGTCTCTGCGAGATATTTATTTCCAAGACGCGCAACATTCATCACTTCAGTAAGCGCCTCCCTAAACCTGTAGGTTTCAATAGAAGTACTGATCTTTGCAGGATATAATGCCAGTTCATCAATCACTTCCTGATCCAGGGCAGTAATTTCCGATAAGGCGGGCACTTTACCATCAAAATATTTATGCGTCAGCACAACAACCCTATTGATGAAATTACCGAGAACGGCAACCAGCTCATTATTGTTCCTGGCCTGGAAATCTTTCCAGGTGAAATCATTGTCTTTTGTTTCAGGCGCCGTAGCCGTCAGCACATACCGCAGCACATCCTGTTTATCTTTGAACTCAACAAGATACTCATTCAGCCATACTGCCCAGTTTTTAGAAGTAGAGATCTTCTGTCCTTCTAAATTCAGGAATTCATTTGCAGGAACATTATCTGCCAGAATATAATCACCATGGGCCATCAACATTGCAGGAAAGATAATGCAGTGGAATACGATATTATCTTTACCGATGAAATGAACCAGTTTAGTGCTATCGTCTTTCCAGTAATCTTCCCAGTTGCCTTCTGCCACACCATTCTGACTGATGTAATACTCTTCCGCTTTGGGGTTCCATACATCCAGTCCGGAATAGGCAAACAGTTCTTTGGTGGCAGAAATATAACCGATAGGTGCATCAAACCATACATATAACACTTTGCCTTCGGCATCCTTTACCGGAACTTTTACTCCCCAGTCCAGGTCGCGCGTCATTGCTCTTGGCTGCAAACCGGCGTTCAACCAGCTTTGACACTGACCATAAACATTCGGTTTCCATTCCTGATGACCTTCAATATATGTTCTTAACTGGTCCTCATATTTCTCCAATGGCAGAAACCAGTTCTTTGTTTCTTTTCTTACCGGAGGCTCGCCGGACAAGGTAGACTTAGGATTGATCAGGTCTGTGGCATTTAATGTACTGCCGCAATTTTCACACTGATCGCCATAAGCATGTTCAAAACCACATCTGGGACAGGTACCAGTGATGTATCTGTCCGCAAGAAATGACTGCGCTTTCTCATCGTAATACTGTTCGGTAACCTCCTCTGTAAAAACACCTTTGTTATAAAGCGTTTCAAAGAAATCAGACGCCGTTTGGTGGTGGGTTGCAGAAGAAGTACGGTGATAAATATCAAAAGACACCCCGAATTCTTTAAACGAATCTCCAATGATCTTATGGTACTTATCTACGATCGCCTGTGGCGTAACACCTTCCTTCTTAGCTTTAAGCGTAATAGGAACTCCGTTCTCATCAGAGCCGCAAATGAACTTAACATCTCTTTGATTTGAGCGCAGGTAACGCACGTAGGTATCTGCAGGTAAATAAACCCCAGCTAAATGTCCGATATGGACAGGTCCGTTTGTATAAGGCAAAGCCGCCGTAACGGTATATCTTTTTATTTTACTGTTATCCAAAACTATTTTTATTAATTTGTCAAAGATAAGTGTTTTACCAATGATTAAACAGCCGCCCTACCTAAAAAAGGGAGACAAAGTAGCTATTGTCTCTCCAGCAAAAAAATTAAAGCAATCTATAGACTATGCAATAGCGTTGCTTGAGGGCTGGGGGCTGCAGGTAGTACTTGGTAAAAGCGTATACGCAGCACATCATCAGTTTGCCGGGAACGATGCCCTGAGAACCGAAGATCTGCAGTCGTTCATCGATGATACAGACATAAAAGCCATTGTTGCTGCCAGAGGGGGATACGGGACGATCAGGATTATTGATGCCCTCGACTTTACTGTTTTCAGTGAAAATCCGAAATGGATCATTGGATTCAGCGATATTACCGTACTGCTTTCGCACATAACCGGTGCCCTGCAAACCCAAAGCATTCACGGACAAATGCCCGGAACATTTGAAGATGCCAGTCCGGAATCAATCGAATCCCTCAGAAAAGCACTGTTTGGCGAAGACCTTACCTACACTTACGATAGCCAATATCCTAACCGCAGCGGTAAGGCGGAAGGGATACTCATTGGCGGAAACCTCAGTTTACTGATTGCCCTTGAAGGCTCTGTTTCGGCGATGGACTTTAATGACAAAATCCTCTTTCTTGAAGATGTTGGGGAATATGAATATTCAATAGACAGAATGCTCAGAATGCTGAAGCGCAGCGGCAAACTAACGAATTTAAAAGGTCTTATTGTCGGGGCGTTCAATCATATTGAACCAGAAGACATCCCGTTTGGACAGTGTGCAGAAGAGGTAATATCCGAAATTGTTAAGGATTTTGACTATCCGGTATGCTACGACTTCCCGGTTGGCCACATTGACGATAACAGAGCCATGGTACTTGGAAAAAAGGCATACCTGAACATTGCCGGCAGCCAGGTAACCTTTGAACAGAAGCACTAAAGACAGCTTTTCAATTTACAAAAATCATGAAATAAAGGGATGCGTCTGATGGCGCATCCCTTTATTTCATGGTTTAATATCCCGGATTCTGGGCAATGTTTGGATTTGCATTCAGCTCATCCAATGGTATTGGCCATATATAATGGATATCAGTATAAGCAATAGCCGCCTTTCCGTTTGTGGTTACAGGACGGGTAATGATATTATACCCGGAGCCGTCACCAGCAATGTTAGCCTTCAAAACCTTGGCTGGAATACCTCCGCCGGTAACAGCGAAACTTGCATTCTGGGATAGCCTGGTAATGTCAGGCCACCTTCGTCCCTCCCCCGCGAATTCTACTCTGCGTTCATTGAGAATAGCCTGCGTCAGCGCAGTCTGACTTGGAAAATTCGCAATCGTAAATCTGTTGGCAACAGGCACAGCCCTGTTTCTTACCGCATTTAACAAGTTTAGTGCGCGTGTATCCAATGCTGTAGTTCTTGAATATGCTTCTGCAACATTTAACAGCACTTCTGCATACCTGATGATCGGCGCATAGTCAGTACTGTTCAGCGGGTCGCGGTATTTGTAATTGAAGAAATAGAGGGCATTGGCGGTGGTCTGCTGAATCTGCAGTAATGATCTTCTGCTGTCGCCCGTTACCCAGAATGAAGCGACGTAAAGGTTCGGACTAGTAGCAACAAGGTTTCTGCCTACCAGAGTTGTCAGCGCGTTGGCAGCCGGGCCAAACATGTTTGGCAAAGCTCCATTTACACCACCGTTAGACGCCGAACCATTTTCGATAGAAAACATAGATTCAGTATTGTCTTTGAAATTTGAAAAAGGCCCATCGACTGAAGCAGTAAGTGAATAGGAACCAATAGCACTGGTATAAGGCCCTGCTGCGGCAGAAGTTCCCAGTTTCGCACCTTCAGCAATCACACCAGGCCAATCTTCCATATGCA
The DNA here is from genome assembly GCF_900107535.1 of Pedobacter hartonius. Lineage (GTDB taxonomy): Bacteria > Bacteroidota > Bacteroidia > Sphingobacteriales > Sphingobacteriaceae > Pedobacter > Pedobacter hartonius. The sequence continues at coordinate 37,129 of NZ_FNRA01000007.1, forward strand.
GTTTAACACGTGTTTTTAATGCAATAGCCGCACCTTGTGTAGCACGGGTAATTTTTAATGCTGTACGGGCAGCTGGCAACTTTGATTCTGCAAAGTCAAGATCCGCAAGGATGTTTACATAATCTTGTGCCACCGTACCTCTTGCTACACTGGCCCCCTGCTGCGCTTTATCAATACTGGTGATCGCTACCGTGCGGTAAGGAACTCCAGGGTTACTGCCATTTCCATCAACATAAGGGCGGCAAAAATCTATTACCAGCTCATGATGGGCAAGTGCCCTCAGGAACCTCGCCTCTCCGGCATACTGGTCGGCCACAGCCGTAGTGATCGTACCTTTCGCTGCTGCGGCCGTAACACCTTCGATCAGCACGTTACACTGGTTGATCAGGGCATACAGATTGCTCCACATGTTGATGTTATTAGCGGTATTTGAGGTGATGGTAGACTCGTAAGTGATCTGATAGAATGCCTCCAGGTTTACCATATCTTCCCCCCGCATTTCTGCCTGTATAATTGAAGCTCCGCCAAAGGGATATCCCCGCCCGGTGGTACCGTTGTAGGTACCTACAGTAGCCGTGTTGTAAACACCGGCCATCACCAGCTCTATACTTGCCGGTGTAGAAAATGCAGTAGCTTCAGAGAATGAATTGATTGGGTTCAGCTCTGTATATTTTTTACACGAAGTTGCGGAGAACACTGTAAGCACTGCCATCAGCATCAGGCCCTTCGTTAAGACTCTATTTCTTATCTGTATGTTTTTCATCTTCTTTACTATTAAAATCCAACGTTTATACCAAGCACAAATGTCCTCGGCAGGGGATTGGTGTTAAAATCAACACCTGATTGCGTGTTACTTTGCATGTTCGACTGGGTGGTCGGTGCAAAGGCCTGGCTCAGCTCAGGATCAAGGCCAGAGTATTTAGTGATCAGAAATGCATTTTGTACCTCCGCATAAATCCTCACTTTACTCAGGTTAGCCTTGCTTAATGCTGCCTTTGGAAGCGAATAGCCCAGCACAATATTCTGCCCGCGAATGAATTTGCCATCTTCTACATAGCGGGATACTGCGCTTGAGGTCTGCATCGTAAATGCGTCGCGGCCATACCATAATTTTGGGATATCGGTAACCTGGCCGGCAGTTGTCCATCTGTTTAGGATTTCTGTTCCGTTGTTGAGGAATTTTTGATTGAGCAATCCTTCTTGTTTTGTCACGTTCATGATCTTATTCCCACCAGAGAATACCAGGTATATATTAAAATCGAGGCCTTTGTACGTGACAGTGTTGTTAAACCCACCGAAATAAGTAGGACTCGTATTACCGAGGATCTTGCGGTCAGAAGCAGCGAGCGTATTGGACGTAGTTAAGGCAGTGGGATTTGCTGCATCATAGTTAAAGTATGTCTGTGTTGCAATATTACCCTGGATCACCTGTCCGTTAACTTTTACATACAGCGGATTTCCATTTGCCGGGTTAACTCCGGCTGCCTGGTAACCGTACAGCGAACCAACTGATTCTCCTACGCGGACGATATTATAAGAATAGGTAACGTCTGTATTGTTATTGGCCAGCTGAGTAACTTTATTCTTCACCAGGGTAAGGTTGATATCTGTAGACCAGCTGAAATTATCCTTCTGAATATTCAGTGTATTTACCGAAAACTCGAACCCTTTGTTGGTCATTCTGCCCACATTCGTATATATTCCATTTCCGGGAGCACCTAATGACGGAGCAACCGGAGCGAATAAGATCAGGTTATCCACATCATTCTTGAAATAATCAGCCGTTAGGTTGATACGGCTTTTTAAGAATGAGAAGTCTGCTCCCAGGTTGATCTTCTTGCTCGTCTCAAATGAAAGGTTTGGATTTCCTACCTGGTTATATTTCACACCACTTTGCGAACCATAGATGGAGGCGGCGAAAACTCCTGCATATGGATAACTGCCAATATCGGTATTTCCTACCTTAGCGTAACCTCCACGGATTTTTAGATCATTGATAAAACGCAATGCCGGCGATCCGGCGAAAAAATCTTCTTTACTTAAGCGCCATCCGATTGAAGCTCCGGGAAGTTTTGCCATCTGGTTGCCAAAAGGCAGCGAGGAGATCTTATCCGAACGGTAAGTTGCACTCAGCAGATATTTCTCCATGAAGGAATAATTGCCCCTGATAAAATAAGATTGGTAAGCCTGCTCTGTAACACCTCCGCCAATCAGGTAGGTAGACTGGGTTAAAGAGTTGCTGATGATATTCTGCCCGCCAAAAAACGCGTTGGATAAACCAGAGCCCTGGGCAAAGAATGATCTGAACCTTGACTTCTGATATTCCTGACCAACCACAGCACTGATAGAATGGTCGCCAAATACCTTCGTATAATTTAGTGTGTTCGTCCATACATACCTGAAGCTTGGAATATATTGCTGGAACTCAAGCCCTGCAGCACTTTTACCATCCCCATGTACCGGGTTCAGATACTGATAATCTTCGCCAAACAGTGCATTGGTAGAAAGCTGGGTTTTCACATCCAGGCCGGGGAGGATATTTACATTCGCATATGCGTTCCCCTGCAGGGTCACATTCTGATTTCTGTAAATATTATTTGCCAGAATATAAGCGATATTGGTGTAGTTGTCGTCAATATCCCTTCCGTTTGTCTGCCCGCCCAGCTTACTTCCGTCAGAACTGAAGTTCGGAGTACCATCGGCATTGTAAGGCGTAACATTCGGAAGTGCCCTGATGGCATTAGACACATTTCCGGATAGTGCATTTGTGCTTACGTTTAAACCAAAATTACGGATATAAGATACATTACTGCTTACACCTATCGTCAGCCTGTTATTGAATGCTTTTTGCTCAAACTTGCCCATCACCTGGTATTTAGTTTGGCGGTTGGTTTTGATGATCCCGTTTAAATTTGAATACCCCAATGAAACATAATAATTGGATTGAGGAGTAGCTCCGCTTAGGGATAACGCCTGGCTCTGCTGAAAAGCATTTTTATTGAAAACGACATCCTGCCAGTCGGTATTAACACCTGTGCCGGCGGCCCTTCCTGCTGTCAGTAATGCAGAAGCATTGGTCAGTTTTTCGTTGGCTATAGTCACAAAATCTGCCGCCTTCAGCAGGTCGAACCTTCTTGCCGGAGAGGCCGAGCCAAACCAGGCATTATAGCTGATTTTCGGTGTACCGATTACACCCTTCTTGGTGGTAACGATTATCACTCCGCCTGAAGCTCTTGAACCATAGATGGCGGTTGCAGCTCCGTCCTTCAGCACATCTACACTTTGAATGTCGTTGGGATTAATATCTCCCAAAGGATTGTTTCCGGTGGTAAAACCACTCTGGTTGCCCGTGATAATCGGAACACCGTCGATTACATACAGCGGGTCAGAACCATTGGAAATACTGTTGGTACCGCGAATACGGATTTTAGGTGCAGACCCCAGTACACCACTTGAAGTGGTGACCTGCACACCGGTAATACGGCCGGCAAGTGCCTGATCAAAACTGGCCACGGGGCGCTCAGCCAGTAAAGCACCGCTTACGCTACCTACAGAACCCGTGACTTCCTTACGTTTTACCGTTCCATACCCAATGACTACAACGTCACTCAGTGCTTTGGAATCACTCACCAGAGCTACATTGACGATGTTTGAGCTGCTGATTGTCCTGGTTTGTCCGACGTATCCCAGAGAAGAGAATTCAAGAACACTAATGTTGGAAGGCACTTTAATGGAAAATTTTCCATTGCTACCTGTTTGGGTGCCGCCAGGAGCACCTTGTAATCGAATGGTTACACCGGGTATCGGACCATTGTCTTCCCTTGATGTAACAGTACCTGTAATTGTCCTTTCCTGAGCTGTTGCAGCTGTTGCAAAAAGTATCAGAATGAACAAACATTGTAAAAGTCTTTTCATAAAAATAGATTAGGTTAATAAAAGTCAACACACCGAATATAATAGGTTTGATACACCAGGAAAGGAACAACACACATATATGTAATTTATTATGACTATTCAGTGACTAAAAAGTCAAGATAAACGTTTTAGTAATTGAAAATTTTTAACCGAAATTTTATAAAAGACAAAAAAAAGGCGGCCAATAGAATTTGGCCGCCAGTTCATAACTGATTATTTTTACTGAACATCCCACCAGACGCGCCTTGACAGGCTGGTATTTTTTGGAGTATTTGGGTTATATCTTTGTTCACCGATAGGATAAAGTAAACTACGCGGCAAGGTTCCGTTTAATGCGCTTCCCGGAGTTGCCGTCAATGCAGGCAACCCTGTTCTTCTATAGTCGGTCCAAACCTCAGCATTCAGGAAAAGGGCAAAGTATTTCTGCGTCATGATATCATTCAGCGTAATATCTGCAGCAGTTTTTGAAACAGCACCGGCATAAGATGCATCCTTTACTGTTCTTGTTAAGTTTTCTGCTACTGCAATGTTATATGCTGCCGCTGCCGCCGTTTTATCGGCCATTCCCTGGAACTGGGCTTCGGCTTCAATAAATTTTAGCTCGTCATAACTCATCAGGTAAACGGATGAATTCGGGCTCCCGTAGAGAGGGCCCAGAGAGGCATCTCCGCCATTTACCGTTTGATATACCGCCAACCTTGGGTCGTTGGCATTCTTCAGGAGATTGTATAATGTACCTGTAAATCCAATGTCAGGACGCTGATCATTAAATTGAAACCATGGGTTCTGCGTAGGAACACTTGTACCGGAAAATTTCACCGCCGCGCTTTCACCTGCTTTAAATCCTAAAGGAACTTCAGTAAGCGCTTTGGTATAATTGGAAATGTCTCTTTTTGCCAGATGGAGATAGAATTTTGCTTTAAGTGAATGCGCAAATCTGGTCCACAATCCCAGGTCTCCACCGAATAACAGATCGTCCGCAGCCGGTTGGAAAGGGCTTCCGTCTGAAGTGACCAGGCTGGTTGCTGCCTCGGTCAATAGCTGGTCTATAGCGGCATAGATACTTTGTTGCGTATCATATTTAGGCTGAAGGTTTGCCTTTCCCAAAAAGGCCTCTGAATATGGTACATCTCCCCACATGTCAGTAGTCACTCCAAGGTTATAGGCAAGCATTATTTTCCCTACTGCACCATAATGACCCTGGTCTTTAACTTTCGCCAGGTTAATCATCGCATTGGTATTGCCCATTATACTGTAGAACCCTGCAGTCCACATATCATCTACGTCATCCGCAGAGACCTCGTATCTGTTGACCAGTACGGACTGATTTGCTACTCCGGTTACCTGCTGCATAAAATTAGCAGGGTATCTGGACGCATCACCTCCCATTATATATCCTGTGCTCTGAATGATTCCCGGTAATAACCCAGACGGAAGGGGGTTCTGCAATTGTGAAGAATCGTTGTTCAGGTCATCGTTCAAAAACCCTTTTTTACAGGAAGAAAATGTCACTGCCACCATCAGAAGTACCAGCAGCTGACTTTTTTTGATTTTATTTATGGTTATAAATTTCATGTGTTCTTTAAAATAGGTTAAAACTTAAACTTCAGGTTCAAGCCATAACTTGACGTACCCGGATTATTAAAATAATCTATGCCCTGGGCGTTAGAGGCACCTGTTAAACTGGTTTCCGGATCAATACCATGGTATGGCGTCCAGATGATAATATTACGGGCATACACCCCTGCAGTCATGCTTTTGATAAAAGGATTATTCATCCTTGCAAAGAGCTTTTTAAAGTCGTATGACAGGGAAACCTCCCTCAGTTTAATGTAAGAGCCATCCTCAATAAAAGCTTCATTTAAGTTACCAAAGCCACCACCATTTCCCTGGTACCAAGCCTGGTCCAAAGGAACACTTGCCGTATTTGCAGATCCTGCACCCTGAACTTCCGCACCTGCAGCGCTGTAATGAACCAGATCTCCGCTTGCATTCAGGTGTCCTGAAACGCCGGAAAATACGGTATTGGTATTCCTGTTATTTGTCAGATCCGAAGTTCCGATCGCAGCAAGTGACCCCCTGGTACCGTTCCAGATATCCCCTTTAAATTTCCAGTCCAGCAATGTATAAAGCGATAATCCTTTATAGGTAAGCGTATTACCTAATCCCATTAAAAATTTAGGGTTTGGATTTCCTATTTGCTTCTGCTCATTGGTATTCACTAATGGATAACCACCTCCGTTAGCAACCGGCCGGTCGTCAATGACGATGTTACCGCTTCCATCCCTGGTATAGCCGTATCCATAAATAGCACCGGCCTGTTTGCCGGGCAGCTGGGCAATCACAGTTCCTGTAAATCCGTTTAAGGTAATTTGCTGTACACCATCAGCCAGGGATAACACCTTGCTTCTGGTCATACTGTAGTTCAGGAAGGCAGTCCATTCAAAATCATTGGTTTTAATGGGCGTACCTGTAATCTGCACTTCCAGCCCTTTATTCCTGATTGAACCGGAATTCAGGGTAATGTACTGGTAACCGGAAGATCCAGCGACCGGAGCCTGCACGATCAGGTCCTTTCCTTTACTGTAATAGCCTGTGATGTCAAACCCCAAGCGGTTTTTAAAGAATTGAAGTTGCGTTCCCAGTTCATATGCCGTGGTTTTCTCAGGCTTCAGATCCGGATTGCCCAGTCTTTCGTTCTGCGAATAACCAGGGATTCCATTACTTGGGAATGATATGCCCGTGGTATTACCATCATTAAAAGTAGTTGGTACATAAAATGAGCTGGTTAAGAATGATGAGGGATCTTTCCCCACCTGCGCTATTGAAGCGCGGATCTTACCAAAGCTTAATACGCTGCTTCCTTTCAATCCTTCAAGCTCAGAAAACACAAAACTCACATTTGCCGAAGGATAAAAGAACGAGTTATTTCCTTTTGGTAATGTTGAAGTCCAGTCATTCCTGCCTGTGGTTTCCAGGTATAACATAGAAGCATAAGAAAGATTGAGATCATAATACAGGCCTTCTTTTCTGTAAGGTGTGATCAGGTTTGCAGATTTGATAGTAATAGCATTATAAATATTATGATAATCGGGAGATGTAAGTCCGTCGCCCTGAACATACAGCCTGTCTATCTTTCTGCTGTACAGGTTACCCCCCACTTTTCCGTCAAACCTCAGTTTACCGGTAAGCTGTTTGGCATAACTTAAAATCAGGTCATTGTTTATGCTTCTGTAGGTATAACGGTCATCATAGATCTTACCCGCCGGTGCATATCCGGATTGAATTTCATAATACTGATGGTGGTTATCCTGATAGGTATCAAGCCCTGCCCTGTACATTGCGCTGAACCCCTTACCTAAATCATAATCTACCTGTGCGTTGGCCAGCAGGCGGCTTAAATAGGTGGAATAAGGATTTTTGTTGATTGTCCAGTAAGGATTATCATAAACGCCGTTCCTATAGGAACGAACCAGTCCGTTTGATAATAGAATTGCCGATGGGTCATCTGCTGATTTCCCGCCGTTGGAGTTGTCAAATGATATCGGTGTGCGGGTTAAGCCAAGCATAATACCCGATGTATTACTACCCTGCTGCGGCATATTGCCGTCACTTGTAATGTAATTTACATTACTTGACATTTTCAGCCTGTCAGATATCTTCAGATCACCGGCAAAAGAAACAGACGTACGCTGGAAGTGCTGCAGCGGCACGATTGAATTGGAATAGTTGTTACTGATGGATGTCCTGTATGTTGCCTGTTCATTACCACCGCTTAAAGCAACCGAATTGGTAAGGGTTGATCCTGTTCTGAAAAAATTATTCAAATTATCGTATGGCACGAAAGGAATCTTCGCTGCGGGGTCAGAGTTCAAAACCAGATCGCCATGGGAATCAAATTCATTAGGAACACCCGTCCAGGATAAATCTTTGGCATTAGGGCCCCATGAATATCTGTTGGTAGATGAAAATGGAGCAAGGACGCCATTTTCACCCTTAACCCACTGGTTCTGCAGCTTAGGCAAACGATTAACCACATCAAAAGATACCCCTGTGTTAAAGTCCACCTGAGCTCTTCCTGCCTTCCCTCTTTTCGTGGTAATGACGATCGCACCGTTTGCCGCCTCTATACCATAAATTGCAGCAGCAGCAGGTCCTTTTAAAACTGTAATGCTTTCAATATCATTCGGATCTACGTCAGACCCTCTGTTTGAGTTGGTAGCACCTTCCAGTACATTACCTGACCCTGCAGCGGGGTCTCCAGAGGAATTCTGCGAGTTATTGATTGGATTACCGTCAATCACAAACAAAGGCTGATTATTCCCCGTAAGGGAATTAGCCCCGCGTAGCTGGATATAAGTTGCAGCGCCAGGTGTTCCCGAAGATGATGTTACCTGCACACCGGCGATCCTGCCGGAGAGCGACTTTAATACGTCCCCCTGATCTGCCTTTGTTAAATCACCACCCTGTACACTCTGGGCAGCATAACCAAGTGCTTTGGTTTCACGTTTGATACCCAGTGCCGTCACAACAACTTCACCAAGCTGTTTTGAATCATCTTCCAGGGTGATATTAACAACGCTCAATCCTGCAATGGAGATCGTTTGTGTAGTATATCCCAGCGAACTAAATACTAAAGTCTTAGCCTCAGCGTTCAGTACGATAGAGTAAGCGCCATCGCTGTTTGTAGCTACTCCTCCAGAGCCTCCTGCGACCTTGACTGAAACTCCCGGAACAGGCTGACCGTCAGCCCTGGATTTTACTACACCAGAAATTGTTCTGGCCTGAGCCATTGCGCCTATCGAAGTACAGACCCAAAATAAAATTAATAGTAGATTTTTTTTTCATTAAAATTCAATTATGTTGACAAACGGCAAACATATTGAAATTTATTTTCCTCAAAAACCCCCTTAAGTGGGGATAAAATTAAAAAAAAAGGCCGGTCTCCTATTGGAAACCGACCTGTTAATGAATGAATTACAACGTTTCTGCAAGGGATTATTTAAAACCCGCGGCAAAAATACGGCTGTATTCTTATTATTAATTCTTTAAGGCTGCTCATCAAGCATAAAACCTGTCCTGTGATAACCTTCTACTTTATAAGTTACCCCGTTTATGGTCAGGTCAAAAGATATTGAATCTGTTGGCGTTTTAGAAACAGGTCCTGTAGTGCCATTTGTAACAACTTTACCATTAGCTACGCTAAACGTTGGAATGGTAGTTTTGGTGGCTGCTATATTCGCCGTATTTGTTGCTGTGAATGCTTGATTTCCCACATCAACAGCTACCTTACCCTGTATTCCAATCACGGTAGTTCCCGCCTTAAGGGCAGTAGACCGAACCCACATTTCCGTGGCAACATTTGCCGACGTATTGTAGGTAGATAATATCACATATGCGCCTGTATTGTTTACTCTTACATACCAGTCACCCGACAGATTTTGAACAGCTGTACCACCAATCTCCTGGTCCTTTTTGCATGATGAGGATAATACTATCAGTAACAGCATCATGACAGCATTGATTATAATATTTTTTTTCATTTTCATCTTATATTAAAGTTTATACTATTTACCCCACCACACCTTAGTGTAAACCGGAACTTCAGCAGGAGTATTAGTATTTCTGCTTCTTTCATCATTAGGGAAGACGTAACGTCTAGGAAAGTTACCAACACCCGTGACTGCATTAGGAGTAAATACAATTTGTCCTGGAATGTAAGTAGGGTCTGTAGAAAATACCGGACTAGTTTTCGGATACCCCGTGCGGTTTTGCTCAAAGAAAGCCTCCAGGCCATGAGAACCAACAAGCGAAGCCCATTTCTGAGTGATAATAGCCTCTAACTTCGTCTCAAATGATCCGGTTGGATAAGCATAAGTAGCTAAGATCGTAGCAGAAGGAGTAATTCCAACCTGAGCAAATGCTGCAGCTACTCCATCATTATACATTGCTTCCGCACCAGCGCCACCAAAATAGCGTTCTAACACCTCCGCCTGCATAAAATATGATTCTGCAACACTGATAAAGTTTACAGGATCAGTAGCATTCACTATAATGTTTACCGCTTTGTTGTATTCCGGATGTGCAGAACCTCCCAGGTAATCTCCTTGATTAATCGAAGGTACGGGATTTGCTACGCCAAAATATGCAACTGATCTTGGGTCATTATTTTTGTTCAGCCAGCTTGTAAATGTAACGCTGGCCTTGAGGTTATCAGGAGTATTAAGTCTTCTGAAGTTGTACTCATAGAATGGGTTACTTCTGTTTGGTACATCAGTGAAATTGCTTACCGCAGCACTTAAGTCCAGAAATTCAGCATTTGAGGCATATAAAGCTCTGATGCCTGCCTCTGCTTCTGCAGGTTTAGCGTTAACCATGCGCAGATACATTTTCAATTTTAAAGTATTTGCAAACTTATGCCAGTTTTCCATTTCATCGGCAAATGTACTTGAACTACCGAAGATAAAGTCAGTTCTCATTTGATCTGAACTGAATTCTACACTGGTATAATCCTTGGCAAGCGCCGCATCTATTTCCTTAATCAAGGATGTGTAAATTGTATACCCATCATCAAATTTTGGTTGCAGGATCGCTGGGGATTGGAATGCCTCTGTGTATGGAACTTTGTCATATAAATCAACCAAAATTTCAAAAGTATAAGCCTTCATTACGGTATTCATCAGGTTATAGCTCCAATTCTGCTTTTCAATAGATTTAGTTATACCTAATTGATAATCAAACAACGCCCCTGAGAATAACTCAGTATAAGGACCATTAACAAATGTAGAAGTTGATGCCAGGTTATATATATCCACATTGCGGAATTGGCTGGAATTATTATTTTGTGTATAGAACTGAGCCCAAAGGCCTCCTACTATTGATAAATCTCCACCTACTCGGCCAGCAGTTGACATTACCGCAGATGGAAACAGAACTTCAGCGGTAGCAGATTCTAATCCCGGGTTATTGGGACTTTCGTTTATATCTAATGTTTTTTTACAGCCTGTAGATAGGAGCAGTAAAGAACATATAATTAAGTTATTGATATTTAATATTTTTTTCATAATTGATCGCTTAAAAAGATACGTTTAATGAAAGACCGAAGCTTTTTGTAGATGGTCCAGACCTGAATTCCCCTATTTCACTTGAAAGATCATTTCCCAGGTTGGAAACTTCTGGATCGATTGTCCTGTTTTCTTTTGGTAACCATGTAAACAAGTTACGTCCAAAAGCCGTTAAGGTTGCACGGTCCGAACCAATTTTGCTGGCAATGCTTTTCGGCAATGCATAGGTCAATGTGATATCTCTCACTTTCAGGAAGGTCTTATCCAAAATTCTGTTTTTGTACGCCGTAGCTAATCCCTGAGACGTATAGTATAAGTTTGAGGTACTGGTCTCTGTTATTGGTACAGTATTTTCTACATATGTCACCGCGCCATTGGCGCCAGTTACAGCTACTACAGAATTAGGGATGATCAGGGTTCTTCTGTCATTATAGAGAGTTTTCTGATCGTTACCCACGAAATTCAGCAAGTCCGCAGTTCCAGAGTAAAATACTCCTCCTTTTCTGTAATCCAATGTGAATGTAAACGTGAATTCTTTATACCTGAAACTGTTAGTTAAGCCCATAATAAAATCTCTCTGACTGCTTCCATAATTACCATTTGTCGGAGAGACAACCGGGTAACCATTACTTGCAACAATTATTCTTCCTTGTGGGTCATAAGAAGGAACTGGAGCTTCAAAAACACCTAACGGCTGGCCAACTTTAGCTAAAAATTGAGCATCATAAGCTGTATTCAGTGTAACTTGCGATAATCCATCTGGAAGTTCTAACACAACGTTCCTGTTCCTGGTAAACGTATAGCCCAAATCCCAGCTGATATCTTTTGTTTTAACCGGTGTACCTGTTAAAGATACTTCAAGACCTCTGTTTCTAACTTTACCAAAGTTAACTACCCTAAAAGTATATCCTGTAGAAGGAGAAGATGCAATCGGAAGGATCTGATCATTAGTAATTTTGTTGTAATATGATACATCAAGTCCTATGCGGTTATTGAGAAACTTAATTTCACCACCAAATTCACTTTCAGTACTGATCTCAGGTTTTAAGTCCTGATTGTTCAACGTATTTGAGATAGTATATCCCGGTACACCACCTATCGGGAAGGTAATGTTACCGAATCCTAAAGCAACATTAGTTCTGCTTAATGTATTGTAAATTCTGTATGGGTCAGTGTCACTACCTGTTTGACCATAGGCCGCTCTCAATTTCAGGAAACTGATTGGAGTGCTCGATAAATCGAGTGCCTGTGATAAAATTACTGATAAGTTAGCTCCCGGATAGAAGAAACTCCTACCATTTACAGGAAGTGTTGAACTCCAGTCATTTCTAGCATTTAATGTAAGGTATGCGTATCCTTTATAGCCGATTGCTGCTGAAGCATATAAACCAAAGATTCTTCTTTGCGTTTCAGTTTCAGTTGTTGTCGGGTCATTAGCGGTATTGCTTAACTGATAGAAACCAGGGATAGCAAGGTTTTCTACACCAGTGTATAAAGCTCTCGATCCACGGTCATTGTAGTTCATACCCACAACACCATTGATATCCCAATCATCATTTAATTTTTTTGAGAAAAGTGCATTTAATTTCGAATCGAATTCGAAGTACCTTTCAGATCCCTCAATAACGTTACCAACGCTTGCTTGTCTGTTATAGCCTTCGTCGTTTCCGCCGCCAGCCCAGCTTCCGGCAATGGGAGCATTTTTGGCATTCCAAAGTTTATCACTAATATTATTTAAATCAGCACCTTGTTGAAATTGAAAAGTCAACCAGTCATTAGCTTTTACTTTCACATCAACGTTTCCATAAAAACGATCACTCTTAAACTTTGATCCGTTTTCGTTTATCGAATAATATGGGTTTTGTGAAAATGGAGAGAAATAGTCATTTACATTATTATATGGCGCATTATAATCCTTAAAACTCTGAACAGGATAATCTACTGGTATCTGCAGAATATCTTCATAAAAAGAAGATCCTATACCAGAAGTAGATTGTCCCGTTTGAACGAATCTTGTGTTTTTACCAATATAATTTGCTGATCCTGTTACGGTCAGGGCTTTATATGTAGTTGATCCACCCAAGGAAAATGTGTTTCTTTTGTATGTATCATTATCGCCCGGCAATATACCGTTGCTATATACATTGCCATAAGACAAATTAAAGGTGCTTTTATCATTACCTCCACTAAATGACAAAGTGTTGTTATATTCTGCACCAGTATCGAAAGCATCTCTGAAATTGTTTTTAACCGCAGTAAATGGCTTCTCTTGTTGAACTCCGTCAACGACCGATCCCCATGGCCTGATTTGACCATCAAGTCTTGGACCCCAGCTACCGTTTTCAGCAAGATAGTTCTGATAACCCCATCCCTGACCGAATTTCTCCTGGAGATCAGGAACGATTGATACTTGGGTGAAAGATGCCGCACTTGAGAAATTGATTTTTAATTTCCCTTCTTTACCTTTTTTGGTAGTAATCAGGATTACACCATTTGAAGCACGTGAACCGTATAGTGAACTTGCTGCTGCACCTTTAAGAATGCTGATGCTTTCAATATCGTTAGGATTGATATCATTAGCAGCATTACCAAAGTCATAATTCTCACTAAGGTCACCAATACTATTTGCAGGAGCTGTACCACCCGGACGGGAATTGTTCACAGGAACACCATCTACCACATATAATGGCTGGTTATTACCGGAAATGGATGTAAAACCACGCAAAATCACTTTGCTTGAACCACCCGGAGATCCTGAAGTATTCGAAATGTCAACACCCGCTACTTTACCCTGTAATCCTGAAACAAGATTCGTTGGAGCAGCACGGTTGATTTCTTCAGAACTTACCTGAGTTGATGAATATCCAAGTGTTTTACTTTGTCTGTTTAGACCAAGAGCCGTTACAACGACTTCATTCAATCCTTTACTATCACTGGCAAGGGCTACATTTAATCTTCCTGATACAGGGACATTCACTGTTTGAGATACATACCCTAAAAAGGATAGCTGAATGGTTTTAACGCTAGAAGGAACGCTGATAGAGAACGTTCCGTCACTTCCTGAAACTGTGCCACCCGGGGCTCCAATTAATTTAACACTAACACCTGGAATAGGAAGTTTGTCTTCTTGTGATGTTATTGTACCAGTTACTGTTCGGTTTTGTGCAATAGCGTTTCCTGCCAGAAACAAAAACACGAACATACTTAGTATAAGTTTGTTCATAAATGATAATTTAAGTAGTTAATAAAAGTTATAATGATTACGTTAATGGAAAAAGGCGTAAGAAGTTCATATCGATAACTGGCGAATTTGTTGCAACAAATGCCTGTCCGTATGGAACACCGTGGGATAATTTTGCGCATATCCGTCTTTATTAAACGCAAAATTGTAGAAGATTACTCTAGTAAAGTTCTCTCAGTAAATATTTTTTAGGTCAACAATCAGTTAATAATAATCTAATATAGAACAAAAAAATATTTGTCAAGCTTTTTATAATGAAAAAATTACAAAACATTAATATATCGATACCATTGATTAAAAACCCCCAATCTTCCTTAGTATTAATCAGTTCAAATCCTGTTCAGAACAAAAATCATATTTACAAATGGCTGTTTACCCCTTTCCCAAAAAGATTGGAAGATAACATCTGCAGAAAAATATTCAATATTACTTTTTTATATCGATTGGAGGTCAAAAACCGAAAAGATGTACGGTCGTCTCTGAATATTTCGCCCAACGATATTTTTCATTAACTCATTTAACTCTAACCATTAACACCCTAGCTATTACTTAGCAGCCTACAGATCTTACCATTCATCTTTAAAGTATAATAAAACAATCCGAATCCATTGTTAAAAGCATGCATATTTCAACATTCTCTTTGGAATGGCACTGGTAGTCAAAAAACAAAAAAGGCCGTCCATAGACAGCCTTTTTTTGTTTTTTTCTAATTAAAATTTATCAAAGAATAGTTTAGTTTCAACAACATCTCCGCCTATGGCAGCCGCAGCAGCAGACCTGTTAGTATTGTTTACATTCTGTTCTTTCACAGGATAAGTAAGACGAACAGGGAAACCAGAAAGCGCATCTTCTGCAGGTTTAAGAACCGGGAAATCAAGACGTCTCTGATCTACCCAGGCATCAATTCCCCTGTTATAAAATGCAATCCACTTCTGGATACCGATCTTCTCTCTGTAGCTACTCCCACCAGTCGCATATGCAACATTTGGCTGCAGCAGGTACGCCGCCGCTGAAGCAGCAGTTCCACCCCAGTCCAGTATTGATGCTGTGATAGCATTTGCATAATAAATATCAGCAGAAGACCCAACATTGTAGCCTCTTGCAGCAGCTTCGGCCAACAGAAACTGAACTTCAGAATAGTCGAGGATATTTCCAGGAAAAGCAGGAGCAGTAGTACTAACTGCTGTGTGTGAGAAATTAGGGTATGCACTGCTTACACCCGGCGTTCCGCCAGAATATCCACCGGTAGGATCTTTAGTAAAGTATAATGGCAATCTCGGGTCAGTCAGTGCATTCATTTTATCAATGATAGTGCTTGCTGCTACAAAGTCTAACCTTCCGCTTTGGATCAGATCAACCCATACCGGATTCGTATTAGGTGTGGCCGATACATAGGGAAATTTAGCACTGTCTTCATTTGCAGTAAAGACGCCACTTGCAAAGGCTGACTCCGCAGCAGTTTTTGCAAGTGCACCGTTTGCATCAGCGACGGTAATTGCCAGTTTAAGTTTCAGGGAATTTGCAAATTTTTTCCACTGAGCAACATCACCTGAATAGATCGCATCAGCATTACCTAAACTTTCCTTACCAAGGGTCAGCGCATTGATATCAGCGTCCAGCCTCGTCAATAGATCGGTATAAATAGTCAACGCGTCATCATACTTAGGAAAAGAATTGTCTATGTTGAGCGCCTCTTTGTAAGGCACATTACCAAAGGTGGTTACAATATAATGCCAGGTATACACTTCCATAATATCTAAAATTGCAATATCATTTTTGCGCTGTACAGGGTCTGTTACATCGACAGCCATTGTAGCTCTTGACGATTCGAAATTATTAAGCACATCACGGTAAAATATATTCCAGAGATTATCAGGAATAGGCCTCGTAGTAATGTTATACTGACTTTCATCAATATAAGTAGTTTCCTGCCAATGCTGCTCAATCAGCCTGAAAATGTTCCTGTTTACATTTGCAGAGGTAAGTATATCCACAAGGTTGTGCTGAGCCTTTGTAAACAAAGATGCAGATGTCACACTCAATGGTTTTTTGGGATCGTTATTTAAAGTCGTCAGGTCCTTGGTACAACCCATCGCAAGGAGTACAGGGGCCAGTAATAATATTATCTTTTTCATAATCATGAATGTTAAAATCTAACTTTTAAGTTAAATGCAAAGGTTCTTACGCTCGGGTATGACCCTACCTGATAACCCTGAACGTTACCGAAGCTTAATCCATCTTCAGGATCAGCATTTGGAAGGTTTTTATGTATGATCCATAAATTTCTTCCTATCAAAGAAAGGTCTACGCCTTTAAGAGGGCCCAGCTTGCTTACAAACGCTTGAGGTAAAGAATAGCCAAGAATGACCTCTCTTAATTTGATATAACCTGCATCATAAACAAATGCCGCCGCCGGAAGACGTCTGTAACCATAACTTCCGTACTCGGAATTCGTTACCCTTATGGTATTAGGCGTACCGTCTGCCAATACTCCAGGGTTAATGATCCCACCACCTTCACTGATAGGAAGGCGCGACTCGTTACCCAGATCGTTTAGACCAGCGGTTTCTTCATACCCACCTGTAGCAAGTCCGTAATACTGATCCAGCGAAAACACACTGCCTCCCTTACGAATAT
The DNA here is from genome assembly GCF_900107535.1 of Pedobacter hartonius. Lineage (GTDB taxonomy): Bacteria > Bacteroidota > Bacteroidia > Sphingobacteriales > Sphingobacteriaceae > Pedobacter > Pedobacter hartonius. Next base: position 53,986 of record NZ_FNRA01000007.1, read on the forward strand.
CAATCAGGAAGCTCAAATTAACATTCTTGTACCTGAAACTATTATTGATACCGCCTGTCCATTTTGGGTTCATATTTCCAATGGTTTCATTTGCAGTTGCTGATTGCAGGTACCTTCCATTAGCGCCGATAACTTTTTCTCCCTTATCATTATACACAAAATTACTTCCTCTGATGGTTCCAAATGGCTGATCAATTGATGCGTTCACTGAGACCCCACCCTGGAAACTTGCAATAGAAAGATTTGTTGCCTCGTTTCCTGAATCATCTTTAAACAGCTCAGTTACCTTATTCCGGTTCCTTGTCCAGTTTACATTCACCTTCCATTCAAAATCTCTCGATTTAAGCGGTGATCCGTTTAGTGAAAGCTCTATACCTTTATTTACAACGGTTCCTGAGTTCAGGTATTTTGAATCATATCCGGTTGCAGTAGAAACCCTTACAGGTAAAATCTGGTCAATCGTTTTAGTGTTATAATATGTCGCATCCAAACCTAAACGGCTTCCAAAGAATGACGCCTCAACACCAATCTCTTTACTTCTTGATTGTTCAGGTTTCAGATTTGGATTGTTCTTTACTGCCTCAATCAAGCCTCTTGTGGTTGAAACCGACGCTTGTGCCCTGCCATCAAATGGCGTAGCTATATTAAAGGTATTTGCAATAGTATAAATTGGAGCATCAGACCCTACTTGCGCGTAGTTGGCCCTCAGTTTACCATAAGACAACCAGTCCTTTTCCTCTTTCAATAATTCAGAGAAGACAAAACCTGCAGAAACAGATGGATAATAATAAGAGTTGTTATTTTTAGGCAACGTTGAAGAAGCATCTCTTCTGATCGTTCCATCCAATGTATACGTGTTTTTATAGGCTATTGTAGCTCCGGCAAAAACACCTTGCACCTCTCTTTTAGCATCTATCTCTATCGGCGCTTCAATTGGATTTACTGAATTACTTAATGAATAGATTCCGCTTAATCCTAAACCGCCGTTCGTGATCGCATAATTAGACTGTGTGCGCTGTCTCCTTACGTTTACCCCTAATAAGCCTGACAGATTGAAATCTTCACTCAGCTTTTTATTAAAGGTGGCAAGGAAGTCGACATTAGACTCTGTATAATCCTGGGTGTACTTCGAATAGAGAGGAACATCAAGACTTCCAATCGCCTGCCTTTCTTCCTGAAGCTGGTGATAGGTATCCAGTGAATATCTGCCCATCAGGTTCAGCCAGTCGGTAACCTTATAATTAAGATTTACGTTACCAATTACACGGTCCCTGTTGTCAGTCTCATAATTCTCATACCTGGAAAAATATGGGTTATCCCAGAAAATTGGCCTTCCGCTTGTATAATCTGCCGGGTTCCAGGTAATATTCTCCTGCCCCACAAATGCAGGATTTGCTGCAGAACGGTCTTTAGCCCTGAAATACGCTGCTTTCAGCTCTTTTACATCTACATTGGTTTGCCACCATTGCCTGAAGTTTGTTGCAGGATTGTAAACACCAGCACCGTTATAACCGGTACCGTATCTTCCTCTTCCATCAACTTTAGAATAATTCACATCCGCCCCTGCTGTCAGCTTGCTGCTGATATTATAGGTTGAACCGAAGTTCACCGTATTTTTCTGGATGTTAGAATTCGGTAAAATACCATTCTGATTATCTCTTGTATAGCCTAATTTGAAAGACCCCTTATCATAGCTATTGCTGATCATGATACTTTGGTTATTGGATAACGGCTTTTCAAAGAAAGTTGTAGGGTCATTCTTTGCTGCCACCCACGGGGTTGCTTTGCCAAAGTTTGGAGAGGTCGGATCAAAGGCATCCCATTGATATACCATTAAATTCGGATCGAATTTCTGTCCGTAGGAAGCATCTTCTGTTAAAGGTGCAACCAGGTCATTAATACCATCACCATTAATATCAACATTGTTTACCAGATAATTGGATTCATCAGTTCCATAATACGGGCCATAACCGCCACCATACTTCGTCTGATATTTTGGAAAGGTACTTTTGTCTATAATACCTAAACTGATACCGGTATTTAAAGTAATGTTTAATCCGGATTTTCCTTTTTTAGTAGTAATCAGGATTACACCGTTGCTACCGCGTGAACCGTATAAAGCAGAAGCTGCAGCCCCTTTCAATACGGTAATGTTCTCTACGTCATCAGGATTAATATCCGATGCAGGATTTCCATAGTCATACCCTCCAATACCACTCTGCTGATCGGAAGTATTCATGTTGTTGTTGGCAACGGGAACTCCGTCAATAACAAAAAGGGCCTGGTTGTTCTGTGTCATAGATTTAACCCCCCGGATCACAACGTTCGTTGAACCTCCCAGGGTGTTATTCTGGCGTATCTCCAAACCTGAAACCTTACCAGATAAACTGCTACCCAAATTCGGAGAACGGTTTTCGCTTACTGCCGACCCGTCAAGCGTTTGAGCTGCATAAGCAACCTGGTTACGGTTTCTCTGAATACCTAACGCCGTTACGACAACCTCGGATAGCGCTTTCGCATCATTCGATAAAGCCACATTAATGGTGTTTGAAGAAGTAACTCTGATGGTTTGTGAAACGAACCCTATAAAAGAGAACGTCAATGCCGTACCCCCAGGAGGAATACTGACAGAATATTGTCCAGCGGAATTCGTTACAGAGCCTCCAGCGGCTCCAACGACTTTGACACTTACGCCGGGAAGAGGGATTCCATCCTCAGACCCGGTTACATTACCAGTTATCGTCCGGTTTTGTGAGAAAGCTGCACCAGCGATGCACAAAACCATTACCAAACTTAGTAAAAGTCTTTTCATAAAATAGTAATAGGTGAATAATTGGTTAATAAACTTAAATATACACCAAATCGTTCTTAAAAACCAACACCATTTTAATAAAAAAAAACATTTTATATGGAATACCCATAAAAAGGGATAATTAAGCACCGGAAATCACCTAAATGTATAGACAAGTTTATTTCACAAGAAAAATTGCATTTACAAACAACTGCTTCCCGCTTTCCCAAAAGGAACGAAAGAGCACGTCTGTAGAGAAATACACAATATTACCTTTCCCAACAGGCTGAACGCCAAAAACAAGGCCACGACTCAGTTTTCGCTGAATATTTCGTCCAACGACACCAGCCATCAACGCATTAGGTTTTAAAACACCAACATTCCTTCCTTTGGTTAGCAGTTCATAGTTCTTATCATCCGTCTTTAACGTATAAAAAGCGCCAAGTCCAAGGGTTAGCGGATGACTTTTATCCAAGTCAACTTTATAAATGGCCCCTGGAATCGCATCATCAGTATTATCCTCATCTTTTTCTACATGAGCCTTTGATAAAACATCTTTTTCATCCGCTTCGGGGAATTCCTTCTTTTTAATATCAAATGGTTGTATCCCATCTACACTCGAGATCGCACCTTCCAATAAAATAATCTTCCCCCCTCTGCTGATCCAGCTTTCCAGCTTTTCAATATTCTTTCGCAAATACTGCCCGTCAGGCAAAATGAGCACGTTGGTAGCTGCCAGATCCAGATCACCCAGGCTTTTTTCGCTGATAATATTTAATGGGTACTTTAATTCCTCTTCAAAGAGATGCCATATCTCCCCGGCACTTTGCGCAGAAACCTCAGTATCGGCAACCATCGCCACTTTTGACATGCTGAGCAGGGGATATGCTGATGACCCAAAATCTTTTCCTTTTTGATCACTGGAAATACTGGCAAAGGTCTTATTGAATTCTTTCGAGACGGCAGAGACCCGGTCAGATATATCCATGTTTATTCTTTCGTTCTCCATCCTGTAGACGAGAAGAGAGCCTTCAGGATAGGTCTTTGTGCCGATGGTAAAAGCCTGTTCGGCTATCCGCACTTTGATGTTCAGCCGCTGCAGGGCAATCAGGATTTTCGCATCCTCTAATGCATTCCAGGGCAAAATCCAGACATAGGGCTTTTCATCAACGTAAAGATCCTCCACTACATCATCCATCGTAGCAAAAGCGCCATTCAGGTTTTCTTTACTGGCGAAAGCACTTAACCCATAGGCGTACGGCAACGCCCAGGCCGTAATGTCATAGGTATTAGAATCAGTCACTTTTGTTTCCGGTTCGAAAAGTACATTAGCCAGTACCGCGGCCGGCTGCCTAAGATTAACAACCAGATCATTCCTCTGAATGGTAAAGCTTGTCGTTTTTTTGGTTTCAAAGCTGTAGCCTTCCGCCGTCCTGTCCCCTCCGAACGTATATTCGATACAGTTCTTTGAAAGCAGGGCTGCCAGTTTACGTAAGCGGCTTAAATTATCAGCCTTTACAATATAGGATTTATAATTGCCCGGCGGGCTCTCCATGGACTGATCAAAGTATTTCCTGAATTCAGAGACCAGCAGCCGGGCATGGTCCGATACAGTTTCCACAGTAGCCATCCCGGCAGCAAAATGATGGTTGATCCTGTCTTTTAACGTCAGCGTATCTCCGCTTGCAAGCTGCACCGTCAGCCCCGAATTTATACCCCCTTGTTCATAGGTCATTCCTATTGCTCCATTATATAAAGGATAGGTATCACCATAAGAAGGGTATAAGAGATCAAACCGTTCCTTCGTAAAATACTTCCACCCGCTCTCATCGAAATACTTTGCGTTGTTCTTGCCCGCTACGATCTGAAACTCGCGCTGAAAAGGAGTAATGTCCTGATGTACGGGCTCCGCTGCGGGAGCAAAATAATAAGGATCATCATAACTCTGCTCATGGAAATCTACATGTACCTCCGGCATCCACTGATGGTAAAGGGCAAGACGCTGCTGGGTTTCAACCTGGGTCTGCCACGCCCAATCACGGTTCAGATCAAAATAATAATGGTTAACCCGTCCCCGCGGCCAGGGTTCATTGTGTTCCCTGGCAGAAGGATTAGCGTCGGCTTTCGCCCCGACAACCGAATTGTAGAAATTCACATACCTCTCGCGTCCGTCGGGGTTCAAACAGGGATCCAATAGGACAACCGTATTTTTCAGCCATTCTTTAGTATGCCCAAAATTGCCTTCCGAAAGGGCATACAAGGTTTTCATAGAAGTTTCTGATGAACTGGCTTCATTGCCATGAACATTATAACTCATCCATAATATCGCGGGTTGTTTATTCAGGTCTGACTGGGCTTCGGCCCTGCTTAAACCAATGTTGGTCTTTCTGATCTGTTCAAGCCTGCCCATATTTTCCCCGGAAGAGATGACCGCCACCATGAGCTCCCTGTTTTCATAGGTCTTACCATAGCTGATCAGCTGGATGTTTTTATTTATGCCCGCCAGATATTTAAAATAGGCGATCACCTGGTGATGTGGTGTAAACTTACTTCCCAATGGGTAACCCAGGAAATCATCAGGCGACTTTACCTGTGCATTTAGCCCAAGGAATCCGGCAAACAATAAAAATAGAGAGATAATAGTAATTTTCATTGGCAATATTACGATGCGTCTGATGCCTCTATCCAGTGCGGATGTACAAACTTCTATTGCAAAATACTAAAGAATATTTTTAGTTTGTGCTGCATAGTGTAATTTTACCTTCTACATTTGAACAAAACAGCTATGTCCCAAATCGATCTGATCTATCACCATTATTTATCCTACCCTACCGTATCTACAGATACCAGGAATATTATACCTGGCTGCATATTTTTTGCACTAAAAGGGGAGAATTTTGATGCCAACGTTTTTGCGCGTAATGCATTGAATCTGGGTGCTGCTTTTGTAATTATTGACAATCCTGAATACCAATATGATGACCGTTGCATTTTAGTAGACGATGTACTGACAACATTGCAGGAGCTTGCGAAATATCACCGTAGCCAGCTGCGCATACCCGTTATCGGACTAACGGGGAGCAATGGGAAAACCACTACTAAGGAACTTATTAATGCGGTACTTTCTGAGAAATACCGCTCTTTTGCAACCAAAGGCAATTTAAATAACCATATTGGTGTTCCGCTCTCCATCTTGTCTATCAACCCGGATACTGAAATTGCCGTGATAGAAATGGGTGCCAACCACCAGAAAGAAATTGATTTTTTGTGCAGCATAGCCCAGCCAACGCATGGCCTGATCACTAATATCGGCAGGGCACATCTGGATGGATTTGGTGGATTTGAAGGCGTCAAAAAGGGAAAAGGGGAACTTTTCCTCTATCTGAAAAAAGAAAATGGCACAGCCTTCATCAACCGGGATAATGCCCTGATCACAGAAATGAGCGTTACGGCCAAACTGGATCATCTTATATATTACGGAACAGAGGGATCAAATTTTATTACAGGAAAGTTGGTAAAGTCTGATCCGCTGATTGTCCTGGACTGGAAAGGCAAAGATGATTATTTTTCTGTACAGACCAACCTTACCGGGTCCTACAACTTCGAAAATATCCTTGCATCTATTTGTATCGGTGCATTTTTTAACCTCAGGGCAGAACAGATCAATAAAGGACTGGCGGGCTATTCCCCAAAAAATAATAGGTCACAGCTAACGAAAACTGAAACAAATACGGTGATCTGTGATTTTTATAACGCCAATCCGAGCAGCATGACCGCAGCCCTTAATAATATATCCTCACTGGCAGCCGCGAATAAAGTGGCCATTATAGGCGATATGTTTGAACTGGGAGCTGAAGCTCCTGAACAACATGAGGAGATTGCCAGCCTGGCTGAGCAGTCAGGAGTAAACACTTTAATCTTTATTGGAAAGTACTTTTCTGCTTTAAAGAACCAGCACAGGGGTGAGTTTTTTAACAGTCCTGCAGAAGCTCTGGAATGGATAAAGGTCAATCCGGTAAAAGACAGCCTTGTGCTGCTTAAAGGCTCAAGAGGAATGGCACTTGAACAGTTGTTACCGGTTTTGTAAAATTTGCACAAACCGACAAACTCAGCGTGTGAATACTTTTCACCTCGGAATTGTACTGCTTCCGGCTACGATAATTCCGGCATCACTGATTTCCCTGAGGGGGTTATCACGCATGTTCTGTTCAATCTCTATGGTATAATTTCCGGATTGCGGGAAATGGAATTCAGAAAGCAGGGGGAGAACATAGGTATACAGGTTACCCGAACCCTTACCCAGCCACTGTCCGTCAGACTCTGCCAGTTTATACTGGTACCTGCGGGTTACCTTCGGTAGTCCCGGACCACTCATGCTGAGTAGTATATAGAGATTGGAATACCTGTAATCAGCGGTATGTCTCAGCTTAAACTTTAAGGTAAAAGCCTTTGTGTTGTCTTTAATACCAACAACGGCCTTTACCTTATCTGTGTAGCTCCAGTTCCGCTGAGGCATTTCAACATTCGTATCAATCAGATTATTGGTATTGCATCCGGCAATTCCTACAATAAGGAAGCTCAATACCAACCATACAAACAGATTAGTTCTCTTCATTTTTTGGTTTATCCGAGGGTTTATTACGTCTGCGGTTATTCCTGCTCCTGTTATTTCTGCTTGCTGCTGGTGTCTTCGATTCTGCGCCTTCTTCTGTATTTATTCCATCGGGGACCTTCTTCACTTCCTGCCTTCTGTTATCCGGTTTTTGATTCTGCTGCGCTTGTTTCGGTCCTTGCTGCGGAGGCCTCTGCCCAGGCTGTGCCTGCTTAGGTCCCTGCTGAACGGGCTTCGTTCCGGACTGAGCCGGTCTTTGTCCTGCCTGGGCAGGTTTCTGTGAGCGGTCACGTTCAGGTCTGTTCAGGCTGGCGGGTTTGTTCCTGTTATTATTGTTGCGGTTATTTTTATTCCTTGATTTATCGTCCAGGCGTGTCAGGCTATCCTGTCCAACAACATTTTCATAATCATGAACTTTTTCAACAATCACAGTTGTGGCCAGTTCTACAGCTTCATCCTTTAAATTACTCGGTTTCTGCCCTTTCTTATTCATGGCCATGATCTCTTTCACACGGTCCACTTTCAAAGGGATCCAGTCTTCCTGGTTAGGATAACTGAACCACATGAGTTTTTTGAAAATATCAGTTTTCTGATGACGTGCGGTTCCGATTTCTGTCTGTAGATTCTCTACCCGGTCCGGGATGTCTTTCAGCGCATCCAGATAAGTATCAAGCTCGTAATTCAGACAGCATTTAAGCTTTCCGCATTGACCTGCAAGTTTCAGCGTATTTAAAGAAAGATTCTGGTATCTCGCCGCAGCTGTAGACACGGTTTTGAAATTTGTTAACCACGTAGAGCAGCACAGTTCACGTCCGCATGAGCCTATTCCTCCCAGTCTTCCCGCTTCCTGTCTCATCCCGATCTGGCGCATCTCAATCCTGATGCGGAACGTTTCAGCCATTTTTTTGATCAGTTCCCTGAAATCTACCCTGCCTTCGGCAGTGTAAAAGAAGGTAGCTTTGGTCTTATCCCCCTGGTAATCCACATCACTGATCTTCATCGAAAGACGGAGGTCAAGGGCAAGCGTACGGGCCTTATGCATCGTTTCCCACTCCAGGTCTTTCGCCAGTTTCCATTTATCTACATCGGCTTCTGTAGCCTTGCGGTAAACCTTACGGGTAACCTGATCAATCGGAGTTTTCCGGCGTTTCATTTGCATACGCACCAGTTCCCCTGTTAAAGAGACATGGCCTATATCGTACCCGCCTGTACTGCCTTCCACCGCTATCAATTCCCCTATCTCCAGGTAAATATTGTCTGTATTCAGATAAAATTCCTTCCTGGCACCTTTGAATTTAACTTCTATAACCTGAAAAGGTTTATAATTTGAGGGCATGTCCAAATTAGACAGCCAATCGTAAACTTCCATTTTCTGGCAGCCTCCTGTAAGGCATGAGCCATTACTTTTGCAGCCTGAAGGGGCACAACCGCCTCCGGTAGAACAACTTCCACATCCCATAACTAATTGTATATATATTGAGTCCCTTTCGGGAGCGTTTTAAACTTAATAATTTTTACCAATTGTAAAGATACATCTAAAAATAGTATTTTAGGGTTTGCATTCCGCTCTATATGGTAATGTGCTTGTTCCAACTCCGAAATAATTGCCGCGGCCATATTCAGGTCAAGCACATGTTTACTGAGCTTCCTTGCGGTATCAAGCGTCCTTAAAGGCAGTTTTACCAGGCTATTTGTTCCGCTAAGGATCAGACTGCACTCCCTCAAAAAACTAATTCCATACTTTAAAAAATTCTTTTGATTTTCCCTTCCCCAGCTCGCTGCCTGATCTACAAATGTCACCAGGTCCAGCCCCCTGTTGCCGTATCCCATCCTTAACCATTCGGCAAAGATCTCAGCATTGTCATTGTGTGCCTGGGCAGCCAGTGATTTTGCCTCGATCAGATTTCCGTCGGCAAGAAAGCTATAGGTCGCCGCCTGCTCCTCCGCAAGATTATGCTTCGACATCAGGTAGTCTTCTATTGTTTCGCCCGGAAGTTTCGGGATCTTCACGATCTGCGTTCTGGACAACAGCGTAGACAGGATATGCTCCTGGTTATTGGCCACCAGCAGGAACAGTGTATTTGCGGGCGGTTCCTCAATAATCTTAAGTAAGGAGTTCCCCTCCTTTTCCAGGTATTCAGGCAGCCACATGATCAGCACCTTTGTTTCGGCCTCGAAGGCTTTATAACTCAGCTTCTTAATAATATCATGGCACTCCGCGATGTTGATGTTTGCCTGTTTATTATCTGCACTCAGCCGCGACCTCCAGATATCCAGGTCCACATACGGATCAGCCAGCAGCATCGATCTCCATTCTTCCAAAACATCTACAGCAATTTTAACATCTTTCGAAGCAAAGAAAGGATAAGAAAAATGCAGGTCGGGATGGATATATCTTTCGTACTTGCGACAGGAAGAACATACCCCACAACTGTCTGTAGCGGTTTTATCTAAACAGTTGATATATTGTGCATAAGCGATAGCAAGAGGCAAAGATCCGGTGCCTTCCGCAGAGAGAAATAACTGGGCATGACTGACCCTGTTTTCAGCAACTGTCTGTACCAGCTGCCGCTTGATTTCTTCCTGTCCGATGATCTCTTTAAACTGCATTTGGTGCAAAATAGTAAATTTATAACAATCTTTGCAGCTATGGCCCGTATTATCGCATTTGATTATGGTACCAAACGTATCGGCATTGCCGTTACCGATCCCCTGCAGATTATTGCTACAGGGCTGGATACCGTACACCCAAAAGATATTATCGATTATTTAAAAAAATACCTGCTTACGGAGCCGGTAGAGGCTTTTGTAATTGGAAATCCAAAACAGATGGACGGTTCGCCCTCAGAATCTGCACAACATGTAAAAGGCTTTTCCACGCTGCTCAAAAAGAGCTTTCCGCAGGTTCCCCAGTATTGGATAGATGAACGGTTTACCTCTAAACTGGCGCATGAAGCCATCCTTCAAAGCGGACTTAAAAAGCAGGACAGAAGAAATAAAGAAAGGGTAGATACCATCGCCGCCACGATCATTTTACAATATTTCATGGAAGAACACCGTTTATAATAAAATTAGATGAGCCTGATCAAAGACGACTTACAAGATTTACTGTTAAAATTCTGCGAACCCGAAGATGGGTTGCTGCAGCGGATAGACAGGGAAACACACCTCAAAGTTCTGATGCCCAGAATGCTGTCGGGCCATTACCAGGGCCGCGTACTTAGTATGCTCAGCAAGCTTATCAAACCAAGGCGAATTCTTGAAATTGGTACATTTACCGGATATGCCACGTTATGCCTCGCGGAAGGCCTGGCCGACGACGGTATGCTTTACACTTTAGATATTAATGAAGAGCTGGAAGACAGGGTCCGCGGTTATTTTGCCGAATCGCCCTATGGCTCAAAAATAAAATATATCCTGGGTGATGCTACCCGGACAGTAAATGATTTAAACGAAGTTTTTGACGTCGTTTTTATTGATGCTGATAAAAAAAATAACGGGACCTACTACGACCTTATCTTTGACAGGGTAAGACCGGGAGGACTCATTATTGTAGACAACGTCTTGTGGAGCGGGAAGATACTCACGAACCAGCAAGACAAAGACACCAGAAATATTAGTACATTTAATGATAAGGTTGCAGCAGATGACAGGACAGAGAAACTAATCCTGCCCGTTCGGGATGGCTTGTTTATCATCAGAAAAAAGTAGAACATGAATTTAAAAACCCTATTGCTCACCTGGTTGGGCATTATTTTACTGGGCCAGACCGCCCAAAGCCAGACCGTTCAGGATTATGTTGAAGAACACACAGATCATGCCCGGGAACTAATGAAAGAATATGATGTACCAGCAAGCGTAATATTAGCCGTCGCCATTCATGAATCAGCCGCTGGCAAAAGTAAAGTAGCCCGCCACCTGAATAACCATTTTGGCATCAAAGGTTCTAACAGCAATACTGACATCAGCTCATCTTACCGCGATTACGAAAATGCGGATGAATCCTATGATAATTTTGTTGAGGTATTACAGAACACCTCTTCCTTCAATAAGCTGTTCGATAAGTATGACCAGTACGACTATGCCGGCTGGGCCAGGGGAATTCAGCGCGGGGGATATGCCGCCAGCAGGACCTGGGCGAAGCAGGTGATCGCAATTATTGATAAATATGAACTGTACCAGTATGATGACAGGCCTGCTGATTATGTAGAGCCGGTAAAGGTTGTTCCTGATGCCCTCAAAAAAACTTATAGCCGCTCCCGCAGCCATCAGCGCCATCACCGTACTGCCGCAAGAACCTATACTGTTAGAAAAGGCGATAACCTGAACAGGCTGGCCGAATCACATGGTACATCCGCCACGGCATTGATGCGTAAAAACGGATTGAAAAGATCAGCCCTGCAACCAGGCCAGAAAATAAGATTTTAATGAAGAAATTACTTATACCAATAGCCATTGCCATTGTTTTTCTCGCCTCATGTAAGTCGAGAAAATACCATAGGAACAATAAGCAGATTGAAAGTGCTGCAAATAAGGCGAATCCTAATTTCACAGACTTTACTACACTCAGCTATATTGAGGCCTTTAAAGGTGTGGCTATTGAAGAAATGAATACCTATGGAATTCCTGCAAGCATCACCCTTGCCCAGGGAATTATAGAATCCGGAAGCGGAAACAGCAGCCTTGCGAAATATGCAAACAACCATTTCGGGATAAAATGTACCTCAGAATGGAAAGGTAAAGCCTATTATAAGGATGATGATAAAAGTAATGATTGCTTCAGGGTGTACAAAGACGCCAGGGAGTCTTATAAAGACCACTCCGAGTTTTTAAAGAGAAAACGCTACGGCGCCCTGTTTGAACTGGACAAGAATGACTATGTGAACTGGGCAAAAGGATTGAGACAGGCAGGGTATGCTACCAATCCTAAATATCCGGATATGCTCATCAATACCATTGAGAAGTACCAGCTGCACCAGTATGATCAGCCGGAATCGGAACCCGATAAGATCAAACGCGAGGACAGGGTGTTTACACAGATCAATGCTAATATTCCAAAAGAAACCAAGAAATTTGAACCAGTGGAAACCCCGCCTTCAAAACAGGTGATCAATACTACAGATCCGAACTATATTGTTCAGAAGGGCGATACACTGTATAATATTGCCAAAAGATTTAACATGACCGTCGATGATCTGAAATCGCTCAATAACCTTACAGACGAGGGAATAAAGATTGGGCAGAAGCTTGTAGTAGTTAAATAATGTTAATATCGCCGTTTTAGCTGCGCCTATTTGTAATTTTGCTGGTCAATGAAACTGTTTATCCTGCTATTTTTTATTTCCGTATGTGCCGGATCCGCTGTAGCTCAGAACAGACCTGTAAAAGGATTTGTTATAGACAGAGAATCCAAGCAGCGCCTGGCTAAAGTATATATTTACAATTCTCATAATGATGAAGGACTATACAATAACAATAAAGGCGAATTTTCAACCCAGGCATCCGTTGGGGATACGCTTTTTGCAGCCCTCCAGGGATATGGCGTAGATACATTGGTCTACAAAGGAAATAATGCGATCTTCTTTCAGCTAAGACCTTTGGCTATACAGCTCAGAGAGGTATCTATTCTGGGCAGTTCTGTAACACCCAGGGAACGTTATGACCAAACACTGAGGGACTATAAATATGCAACTGACAGGGGCAGCTCCAAAGATCTTCTTAATCTGAATTCCAGGGGTGCAGGCCTTGGAATCGATGCGATCTATAATCTGCTGAGCAGAAAAGGACGTAATGCCAGGCACCTGCAGGAAATACTGGAAAGAGATTATAAGGAGCAGGTGATCGATTACAGGTATAATGCTGCCTTTGTAGGCAGGGCTTTGAGGATCAAAGGCTTTGAACTGGAGGATTATATGCAGCAATACCGCCCAAGCTACGATTTTGTGCTGATGGCTTCGGACTATGCATTTATCGTCTACCTCAGAAACAATTATGCTTCCTATAAGCGGAACCCGCGTGCCCTGCGACTGAAACCCCTGCCGCAAATAAAAATCGATAATTTATGAGATACTGGCCGCTAATCTGGAAGAGACTCCCTGCAGCCGCCATGGCACTCTTTCCTTTCATGATCTTTAAAGACCCGCAGCAAAAAAACAATCCTCTGCTGATCAACCATGAAAAGATACATTTCCAGCAGCAGCTGGAATTACTGATCATTCCGTTTTATGTCTTATACCTGCTCAATTACCTGATTAACCTCATCAGGTTTAAAAACCGTTCAAAAGCCTATTTTAATATCTGTTTTGAAAAAGAGGCTTACGCAAATGACAGAAATATAAATTATCTGCAGAACAGGGGACTATATTCCTGGATAAAGTTCTTATAAAACAGCTTTTTTCAATTTATAATCCTTTTAGTACGAATATTTTTATACCATTTTAGAGTCTGGTAAGAACATTTTTCTTTTCTTTGTAACAATGAGAGGTTTATACGCAAGTTTATTATTATTATTTGCCGTTTCAACACAGGCTGTTGCGCAGGAAGTAGATTCAATTCCCGTTAATATCCGGGATATGGATCTTAAACTAAAAAAAAGCCCGCTTCCTACTTTAAGAGGGAATATCATCTTCAAGCCTGTGGAAATAAATCCGGTGGTGATCAGTTCTAAAGTGAATTACTGGAGAACATCAACTTCGATAGGTATCAACTTCAACCAGGCATCATTCAGTAACAACTGGACAGGCGGTGGGGTAAACTCACTTGCCGTTGGGGGTTTGGTAAACTATAAGGCAGACTATGTAAAGGATAATTATAGTTACTCCAGTGAGCTGAACCTTCAGTATGGAAAAATAAAGAATAAGGACCAGTTACAAAAGAAAACTACTGACCGTATCTTCTGGGATAATAAGGTAGCCTTCCAATTGTCCAGAACCTGGTATTTCTACGGTGCCTTAACCTTTGAATCTCAGTTCGACAATGGATTTTCGTACGATACCGATCCATTTGGGAACGAAAGAGCAACGATCATTTCTAAATTCATGTCTCCGGGTTACCTGACAGAATCTGTCGGTTTGGAGTATAAGCCGGTTAAATATTTCTCTACAAGGATTGGTCTGGGAACTGCAAAGCAGACTTTCGTGCTGGCAAATGATGAAATTACTGCCGCTGCCAGGGCCAGGGATTCCTCGGCCGTGATCACCGATAATTATGGTGTGCCGGTAGGTGACACCTTTAAAAATGAAGCGGCATTCCAGATCACTGCAAATTTAGATAAGGATATCATGCCTAATGTGAACCTGAAAGCAAGATATAATCTTTTTCTGCCATATAACCAGATCAACTATACTTCCCACCGTCTCGATGTAACACTTACTGCAAAGGTTAACCGCCTGATCAATGTCTCTATTACAGGCGTTGGGTTATATGACAGGAACATTACGGCAAAAATACAGGGAAGCCAGACCTTAGCCCTGGGATTCGGCTTTGTATTCCCGCGCTAAACAGCCAATACATCAGATTTTAATGTTTGATTGTTATTAAAAATGTTTGCAACTTTGTATACCACTACTATTACAGATTAAGTAATTGACTATCAATTAATAAAACATGTTTGAGAATTTACAGGATAAACTAGACCGTGCGTTTAAAGTTCTAAAAGGACAAGGAAGCATTTCAGAGATCAACGTGGCGGAGACCATGAAGGAAATTCGTAAAGCTTTACTGGATGCCGACGTAAATTATAAGACTGCCAAAACCTTTACGGATGAAGTGAAGGAAAAAGCACTTGGCCTTAACGTGCTTACGGCAGTGTCTCCGGGACAATTGCTGACGAAAGTAATGAATGATGAGCTGACCGCTTTAATGGGCGGCGAGGTCACCGAATTAGATCTTAAAACAAATCCCACAATCATACTAATCGCCGGCCTCAATGGTGCGGGTAAAACTACCTTTTCAGGAAAACTGGCAAACTATCTGAAAAGTAAAGGCAAGAAGCCTTTACTGGTTGCAGGCGACGTATATCGCCCTGCTGCGATAGATCAGCTGCAGATATTAGGTGAACAGATTGGCGTACCCGTGTTTGCAAACAAAGATTCTAAAGATCCGGTAGCAATCGCACTGGAAGGGATTGCGCAGGGTAAGAAAGACAATAACAATGTCATCATCATAGATACGGCCGGTCGATTAGCGATTGATGAGCAGATGATGAATGAGATTGCAGATGTTAAACTACATACTAAACCGCATGAAATCCTGTTCGTTGTTGATGCCATGACCGGACAGGATGCGGTTAATACGGCAAAAGCTTTTAACGACAGGCTTGATTTTACCGGTGTTGTGCTAACAAAATTAGACGGTGATACCCGTGGTGGTGCAGCCCTGTCCATCAAATCCGTGGTAAACAAACCAATTAAGTTTGTAGGTACCGGTGAGAAAATGGAGGCCCTGGATGTTTTCTACCCGGACAGGATGGCTTCGCGTATCCTTGGTATGGGTGACGTTGTTTCCCTGGTTGAACGTGCACAAGAGCAGTTTGACGAGAAGGAAGCGGCTGAACTGCAGAAAAAGATCCGTAAGAATAAGTTTGATTTTAACGACTTCTATAATCAGATCCAGCAGATCAAGAAAATGGGAAACATGAAAGACCTGATGGGCATGATTCCCGGCGTGAGCAAAATGATGAAAAATGTAGAGATTGAAGATGATGCTTTCAAAAATGTGGAGGCCATCATTCAATCGATGACAAAATATGAGCGCGAAAACCCCGATAGCATTCAGCAAAGCAGACGCCTGCGTATTGCCAAGGGATCAGGCAATAAGATCGAAGAGGTAACAAAGCTCATCAAACAGTTTGAAGATATGCGCAAGGTGATGAAACAATTCTCCAATCCAGCTGCCGCTGCGAAGATGATGCGTGGAATGCCTAAAATGCCACAGGGAAGGATGTAGTTCTTCCTCCTAAACAAAAAAGATCCCGGCCTTTAAAGGCCGGGATCTTTTTTGTTTATTATTTAAATTAACAAATAAATTAATATTGAGTTAAATTAGCGGTCAGTTTATAAACTAATATGCTAATCAAAACTTACGGAAGCGCCCTTTTTGGCGTAGATGCCCTTACAATAACCATTGAAGTGAGCATTGGAAGCGGCAACAAATACCATATCGTCGGACTACCGGATAACGCGGTGAAAGAAAGCCTGAGAAGAATCGAAAGTGCTATTCAGGCCTCCGGACTGAGAATGCCCAGGCAGAAGATTGTAGTGAACCTTTCCCCTGCGGCAATAAAAAAGGAAGGGGCTGCATATGACCTGCCAATCGCTATAGGCATATTAGCCGCTTCAGGACAAATTCTTTCGCGGCTGACAGATCAATTTATGATTGCGGGAGAACTCTCTCTGGACGGAGGAATACAGCCCGTAAAGGGTGCCCTCCCCATTGCCATACAAGCAAGGCTGATGGGCCTTAAAGGTTTTATCCTGCCGGCCGATAATTCAAGAGAAGCTGCAGTAGTGGAGAATTTGCTCGTCTATGGCATGCGCAGTTTGACAGAGGTGATCGCATTCTTCAATGAAAAAGAATCTTTTGAACCCATAGTGGTGAGCACTAAAAATGGGTTCTTAAAAAATCTGAACCGCTATGACAACGATTTCTCTGATGTCAGAGGGCAGGAAAACATCAAACGTGCACTGGAAATAGCGGCGGCCGGCGGCCATAACGTGATCCTTATTGGCCCTCCTGGCGCAGGAAAGACTATGCTCGCGAAACGGCTGCCTACAATTCTGCCCCCACTAAATCTGCAGGAAGCCCTGGAGACTACCAAGATCCATTCCGTAGCCGGTAGATTAAGTATATCAGATGCCCTGATGACGGAACGGCCATACCGCAGCCCGCATCACAGTATTTCCGATATTGCATTGGTTGGTGGAGGAACGAACCCGCAGCCAGGCGAGATTTCACTTGCACATAATGGTGTACTCTTCCTGGATGAACTGCCTGAGTTTAAAAGGAGCGTCCTTGAGGTAATGCGACAGCCCCTGGAAGACCGCAAGGTAACGATATCAAGAGCACGCTCCAGTGTAGAGTATCCGGCAAGCTTTATGCTGATCGCCTCAATGAACCCCTGCCCCTGTGGCTTTTATAACCATCCGGAAAAAGAATGCTGCTGCCCGCCCGGGGCTGTACAAAAGTACCTCAGTAAGATCTCCGGGCCACTGATCGACAGGATAGACCTCCATGTAGAAGTTACACCTGTAGATTTCAATCAGCTGTCTTCCCTGGGGCCTGCAGAAAAAAGTGCCGTTATCAGGGAAAGAGTGATCTTAGCGAGGGATATACAGGATACCCGTTTCCGGGATCATCCCCACTTACATTATAATGCGCAAATGAACTCGAATATGGTCAGGGAAATTTGCCGGATCAATGATGACGGGCGTACGCTGATCAAAAAAGCGATGGAGAGGCTGAGTTTATCCGCACGTGCGTATGACAGGATCTTAAAGGTTTCCCGTACAATCGCCGATCTTGAAGGAAGCAGCGGTATTGAACTAGAACATTTTGCTGAAGCGATACATTACCGGAGCCTTGACAGGGATAACTGGGCTGGTTAACAAACAGTGCTTCGCATTACCGACTTTCCCGCAATGTTATTCCTCTTCTTCTGCTTCCTCGTCGTCCTCTTCAACCTCCGGAACGTAGGCCATGATCTCTTTACCTATGGCATTGATCTCTTCATTTTCTTCAAAAAGCGGTAAAGCGGTCTCAGGATCGAGCTTAAGCCAAGTCGATTCAGTATCTTTTTGAATCTGCGCATACTCCTTTCCATCCTTAAAAACTACATAGGTATCGTTTCCTTCAGGAAATATAGCGTAGTCAGTATCTCCAATCGTAATATCAAATGGTTCCTGCATAATATAGTTCTTATCAAACAAAACCCATCCTATTTGGGCTTTGGGCATCAAATATACTAATTCGTAGTTTTTAGCCTGTTAATAAATGCGATAAATTTCGGGCTGCCGTAATTTGCGGCGCCCGCTTCATGGTAGGCAATACGCCCCTGTTTGTCAAAAACTACTGTAGTCGGTAAAGAGCCCTGGAATAAAATCTCAGGCATTTCACTGGCAATAGCATATACGGGCAAGCCGAATTTCTTCCGGTTCATAAATTTCTGCGATTTAACCAGATTCCCGTCTGCATCTGCAAGGATAAACACCACGTCATTATCGTTCCCGAATTTTTCATACAGCTTGTTTACAGCTGGCATTTCTGCCAGGCAGGGCGGGCACCATGTTGCCCAGAAATTTAAAAAAATGATTTTACCTTTTAAATCACCAAGGTCAACGATCTTCCCATTGATATCTTTAAACTGTATGCCTGAAAGATCACTTACAGGTAGCCTGCCGGCTGAGGCTTCTGATGTATCTGGCGAAAAGAAACCTGCTTTGATTAACCCTTTCAGTAACATCGCCTTTGCTGAAGGCACAAATAGCAGCACGAGGAAAAGTATAATTAAGGCAGTATTAAATATATTTTTTATATTAAGTATTCTCTTCATATCCCAACATCATTTCCTAAAATAAATCCTATTTTGCAATATTCAGTAAACAGCCGGATTGAACATAAGTACCCGGAACAGGCTCAAATGAGACCGTTTTATCAGAAAATTGACATCATAATTAATCTGTAATGAAGCGAATTATTCCGGTTGTACTTTTGCTAAGCTTAACTGTAGCCTGTAAAAACAAAGATACGCAAATGAAAAAATATAAATGGCCGGATGTTAAAGCTCCGGTAGCAGATGTTATCCCCAAACAAAGGATCATACACGGAGATACCGTAACGGATAACTATTACTGGATGATCGATTATTTCAGCAAGGGGCCGGAAAGCACCAGGACTATAGGTTATCTGAAAGCAGAGAACACCTACCTCGACCAAATGATGAGTGGCACGAACACCTTGCAAAGCGCTCTTTTCAAGGAAATGAAAAGCCGGGTCAAAGAAAAGGATGAATCTGTTCCGGTATTCAAAAATGGATATTTCTATTATTCCAGAACAGAAGAAGGTAAGGAGTATTCAAAATACTGCCGTAAAAAAGGCAGCCTCGAAGCAAAGGAAGAGGTTTTACTGGATATTGATGAACTGGCAAAAGGACAGGCCTATTACTCGGCCAGGGGCTATAGCATCAGTCCTGATAACAAACTACTGGCTTACGGGGTAGATAATGTATCCAGGAGACAGTATACGATATTTGTTAAAAACCTTGAAACGGGAGAATTAACAGCGGATGCCATTCCCAATACTGAAGGAGACCCGGTATGGGCAGCTGACAACAGGACATTATTCTATACTGCAAAAAACCCCGTTACGCTTTTAAGCGAAAAGATCCGGAAACACCGCCTTGGGAACGATGCTTCAGAAGATCCGGTAGTGTACGAAGAGAAAGACAAATCGAATTATATCGGAGTAGAAAGATCCAAATCAGGCAAGTACATATTTATCTATTCTTCAGCCACACTGTCCTCTGAAGCAAGAATGATCCATGCAGATCAGCCGGATGCTGAATTCAAAATCTTCCAGCCAAGAACGAAAGAGGTTCTGTATACAATTGTTCCCCTGGCTGACAAATTTCTTATTGTAACCAACTGGAAGGCAAAGAACTTCCGTTTAATGGAGTGTCCGCCCGATCAGACCGAAAAAGAGCACTGGAAAGAAGTGATCGCCCACCGCAAAGATGTGCTGCTGGAAGAAGTAGAAGAATTTAAAGATTTCCTGGTGATATCGGAGCGGAAAAACGGCCTTGCCCAACTGCGTATACATAACCTCAGCGGAACAGAACATTATATAGATTTCGGCGAGCCTGCATATACCGCAGCAGCAGGCTCAAATCCCGAATATAACAGCAAAACATTCCGTTATATTTATACGTCAATGACCACCCCTGTATCCGTTTATGATTACGATATGGAAAGCGGGTCTAAAACCTTAATGAAACAGCAGGATGTAGTAGGCGGATATAACAGAGAGGAATATACAACCGAACGCCTGTATGCCACAGCTAAGGACGGTACCCGCATTCCTATATCGCTGGTGTATAAAAACGAGCTTAAAAAAGACGGTAGTGCCCCTTTACTGCTGTATGCCTACGGCTCGTATGGGCATAGTATGGATGCCTCTTTTTCCGGTAATAACCTGAGCCTGCTGAACAGGGGCTTCGTATTCGCCATTGCGCATATCCGTGGTGGACAGGAAATGGGCAGGCAGTGGTATGAAGACGGAAAGCTGATGAAGAAAATGAATACTTTTACCGATTTTATTGATTGCGGTAAATTCCTCATCAGCGAAAAATATACCAGTGCTGAACATTTATATGCGCAGGGTGGCAGTGCCGGAGGCATGTTGATGGGCGCTATAATTAACCTTCAGCCTGATCTCTGGCATGGGGTAATTGCCCAGGTACCATTTGTAGATGTGGTAAATACCATGCTTGACGAGAGCATCCCACTGACTACAAATGAGTTTGATGAATGGGGAAATCCAAAAAATGCCGATGCTTATCATTACATGAAAAGTTATTCGCCTTATGAAAATATAGAAAAGAAAGCTTACCCAAATCTTCTGGTTACAACAGGCTTGCATGACAGCCAGGTTCAATATTTTGAACCAGCAAAATGGGTAGCCAAACTTCGCGCCAGCAAAACAGATCAAAACCTATTACTGCTTAAAACAGACATGGACTTTGGCCATGGCGGGGCATCCGGAAGATTTGATTACCTGAAAGATATAGCCCTGAACTACGCTTTCCTGCTAAGCCTGGAAGGGATTAGTAAGTAAAATCATTAAATATAAAGCCTGCAGGGAGCTCCTGCAGGCTTTATCAATATAGGGCTGTTGTTGCTCTCTGATATATTTAGATCAGCTCTACACTTCGGTTAACAAAAGCGGTTAACTCTGCACCGGTAAGCATTCCCTGAGAAAGCAGGGCCAGGTCTACGGCTTGTTTGGCCAGCGCACCCTGCTCAGCAGCATCTTCTGTTTGCAAAATGCGGTTAACCAGTTTATGGTTTCCATTGATAGCCACTTTGTAGCTGTCAGGAAGATTACCATAAAAGCTCATTCCACCACCCATTTGTGCCATATCTTTCATCCGGCGCATAAATTCGTCCATGGTTACTGTAACAGGAAATTCTTCAGGATGAAGACCTACAATTTCAACCTGGAAGCCAGGTTTAACAATAGCTTTTTCAAAAACTTCTTTCACTTTTGCGGACTGCTCTTCTGTAAGCACAGATTCTACAGAATCATCTTTCTCAATAAGTTTGCTTGCCACACTGGAATCAACACGCTTTAATAAGGTTTTGTCAAGCTTCTGCTCTAATGAACTTACAAAGTGATTGTCTATTGCAGAATTCATCAGCAATACATCGTAATCTTTTTTGCCGGTCGACTGGATAAAACTATCCTGTTTGGCGGGGTCATTCGTATAGATATAAACCACCTGGCCATTTTTGTCGGTTTGAACAGGCGCCACCTTTTCACGGTATTCTTCCAGCGTATAATGTTCGTTCTTCGTATTGGTCAATAAAGCGAAATCTTTTGCTTTATCATAGAACTTCTCTTCACTTACCATTCCGTATTTCACGAAAAGACCGATATCGCCCCATTTCTCTTCATATGATTTGCGGTCTTTATTGAAAAGTTCGTGCAGTTTATCCGCTACTTTTTTTGTGATATAACTGTTGATCTTTTTAACATTGCTGTCCGCCTGTAAAAAGCTTCTTGAAACATTCAGCGGAATATCCGGTGAATCGATCACCCCGTGTAACAGCATCAGGAATTCAGGGACAATATCTTTTACCTCGTCAGTAATAAACACCTGGCGGCTGAACAACTTGATTTTGTTGCGCTGCATATCGAAATCATTCTTCACTTTCGGGAAGTACAATACTCCTGTTAAGTTGAACGGATAATCTACGTTCAGGTGGATCCAGAAAAGAGGATCTTCAGAAAAAGGGTATAATTGTTTGTAGAAGTCCAGGTAATCCTGGTCTGACAAATCTGCAGGTGCCTTTGTCCAGATCGGCGCTGTTGTATTGATGATATTATCTACCTCTACAGCAACAGTTTTTGGTTTCCCTTCTTCATCTTCTCCGTCGGGCTCTTGTGTAGTCTTCGTACCAAACTTGATAGGAACAGGCAGGAATTTACCATATTTATCAAGGATCTCTTCTATTTTATGTTTGCTCAGGAACTCTTCAGACTCCGCATTGATATGAAGAATGATATCGGTACCACGCGTAGTACGTGATCCTTCTGAGATTTCGTATGAGGTACTTCCATCACACACCCAACGTGCCGGTTCTGCACCATCCTGGTAAGATAAGGTTTGTATTTCAACCAGATCAGCTACCATGAAAGCAGAATAGAAGCCTAACCCAAATTTACCAATGATCTCATTGGCATCTTTAGCATCCTTAAACTTCTCAACAAATTCACTTGCACCTGAAAAGGCCACCTGATTGATATATTTTTTGATCTCCTCAGCTGTCATTCCCAGTCCGCTGTCACTGATCGTGATGGTCTTCTTTTCTTCATCAAGCGCTACTTCAACAAAAGTATCCCCAAGTTCACCGTTAAACTGTCCTAAGGCAGCTAAACGTTTGATTTTTTGTACCGCATCAACCGCATTTGAAACCAGTTCACGCAGAAATATCTCATTGTCTGAGTAAAGGAATTTCTTAATAATAGGAAAAATGTTTTCGGTATGTATGGAAATACTCCCTTTTTCTTCTATGCTCATATGTTAACTCATTTTTAAGTACATCACACACCTATCAAGGGATGTTCCAAATTGATTTTAGTTGTCAAATTGACAGTAAATTAGATTAACCAAATCAGAATCGAAAGAATATTACAATAGGGTAGCAAAGTTCTTCTGTATCTTTGTTACCCAATGGAATACAATGTACATACTTTGCCTAATGGCATCCGCTTACTTCATGTGCCTTCTGCATCAGCGATATCTCATGCCTGTATCATTATCAATAGTGGTTCCAGGGATGAAAATGAATCACAGTCGGGACTTGCACATTTTATTGAGCATTTGATATTTAAGCGTACAGAAAAGAGAAATACAAACCAGATCCTGAACAGGCTGGAAAGCGTTGGCGCCGATCTGAACGCTTATACGACTAAAGAATATACCTGCATTCATGCATCTTTCCTGCATCCCTACCTGGACCGTACACTGGAACTATTTAACGATATCGTGTTTCATTCCACCTTCCCGGAAGATGAAATGGAAAAGGAAAAAGGCGTAATCCTGGACGAGATTGCCTCTTATCTGGATCAGCCGGAAGAAGCAATCTATGATGATTTTGAGGATCTTGTGTTTGCCAGCCATCCCCTGGGAAGGAATATTCTGGGCACTACAGATAGCGTAAATGGCCTTAGTCAGCAGGATATCAAAGATTTCATCTCTGCCAATTACCAGACCGATAAAATCGTAATTGCTGTTCTGGGTAACTATACCCTGTCCAAAGCCGTTAATATATTTACGAAATACTACGCTGAGATTCCTGAGAACCATCAGCAAGCCAACAGGACTGCACCGGAAAAAGCCCAGTTGGTCATCCGCACGGACGAAAAACCAATCATGCAGGCGCATACAATGATCGGCTCACAGGCATATTCCCTGCACCACCCCTTCAAAACCGGACTGCTGCTGCTGAACAACCTTTTGTGTGGCACCGGGATGAGCTCTATCCTTAACCTTCAGATCAGGGAAAGGCACGGTATCGCCTATAGTATTGAATCCGGATACAGCCCCTTAAGTGATACGGGCATCTTCACCGTTTATTTTGGTACCGACAAAGAGAAAGTAGACAGGGCATTGTCCCTGATCTATAAAGAATTTAAAAAGGTCAGGGAAAACCCACTGACTGAAGTCCAGCTTCAGAAGGCAAAAAATAAATTTATCGGACAAATCGCGCTGGGAGAGGAAAACAGGATCGGACTGATCATCTCTATGGCCAAAAGCCTGATTGACTACAATAAGATTGATGACCTCGAGACTGTTTTCAGAAAAATAGAAGCCGTAAGCACAGATGATATGGCCCAAATTTCCACTGAAATACTGGATGAGAAAAATTTGAGCATCTTAACCTTTTACCCTTTAGGCTAATATTCGTACTTTTGTTTCTTTAGCTACCCTGGTGGGAAAGCTGAAGAGGATATAATGAATGTTTAGGCCTATAAATGGCCGTTAAAATTATTAACAGATGAAACTACCAATTGTAGCTTACGGTGATCCGGTTTTAAGGAAGTTATGTGTAAACATTGACGAGAATTACCCGGACTTACAAAAACTGATCAGCGACATGTTTGATACGATGTACGCGGCAAGCGGCGTTGGGCTGGCAGCTCCCCAGGTTGGATTACCAATAAGATTATTCATAGCGGATACTGGCGAGGATGAAGAGGGCAACCAGGGTTTTAAAAGAGTGTTTATCAACGCAACTATTCTTGAAGAGACCGGAGAGCCTTGGGGCTTCGTAGAGGGCTGCCTGAGTATTCCGGAAATCAGGGAAGAGGTCATGCGCAAACCCAATGTTCGTGTCCAATATTATGACGAAAACTGGGAGTTGCATGAAGAAGAACTTACTGGAATGCCGGCAAGAGTAGTACAACATGAATATGACCATATCCAGGGCAAGTTATTCACCGATACCCTAAGCCTGTTGCGTAAGAGAATGCTGAAATCAAAGCTTGATTCGATCTCTAAGGGAGATATCCGTGCTGAGTATAAAATGAAATTCCCGCAGCAGCGCAAAAAGCGCTAGTTGCTGTTCTGCCTACTTTTATCGCCGTTAAAAATTTGCTGCATCAATTTACCCCAGGCAAAAGGGTTGAGTAAAGGATTACCCTGCACCAGATTCCGGTTCAGCTCTCTCTCCTGGTCTATCCGGAAATTGCTGCCGGAAATCTCACCGGCATCACGGGGAAGATCACGGATCATCCCATGAATTGACCGCCCGGAAAGGTTCTTCCTGGCAATCTCCATATCGTCATCGGCAATCTTTAAAGCAAGAAAGTCTTTCGTGAACTCTTCAACAGTTGCCCATGGATAGATCCGTACGGCAGGAAGATAAACGATCTCAGATTTCATCTTTACCATCTCCGTGTATTTAGCATCCTTAACAGCTAAAGGAATGACGATGGTCTTATCAGTATAACCGATAGCATTATAAACCAGCGTATCGCCCGGATGGGCTACAAATGAGAAAAACCCTTTGTAGTTTGCTCCGTAACGCTGTTCTTTATTGGATTTATTGGTTATCGTTACATATGGAACGACAAAATTACTGTCCACGTCCGTGATGATACCTGAAAATTGAATCAATTTTTTCCCGGCAGGAGCCCGCTGTGCAAACAGCCCTGCTGTAAAAAAAAAGAAGATCAGTGTGAAAGTGTATTTCATCGGACAAAAATAGCTGTAATTGATACAGTGGCTAGTTAAATATTGTTAAAAGGGTCTAAACCGGCTCCGACAAATTAATAGCCTCAACAGCGGTTATTTCCGGTACAGCTTTCATAATAGCCTGTTCAATTCCAGCCTTCATTGTCATAAAGCTCATCTTGCAGGTTCCGCAGTTCCCCAATAATTTTAGTTTAACTACATGATCTGATGTAATCTCTTCTATAGCGACATCTCCCCCGTCTGCAATCAGATAAGGGCGGATGGTTTCTAATGCCTTTTCAACTTGTTGTATAATATCCATGATATATTTTAAAATATAAATTTAGTAATTTTTTAGCAATTTGCAGGTTGTGCATTATTAATTGACACTTGCTGCGCAATCTTACCTGCAATTTCAGCAAAGGCTGCAGCCATTTTACTCTCTTTATCCAGTGCAATTGGCGTACCATTATCTCCACCTTCGGTAATTCCCTGAACGATAGGGATTTCGCCCAAAAAAGGCACCCCAAATGCGGTTGCAAGAGCTTTACCGCCGTCCCTGCCGAAAATATAGTACCTGTTATCAGGAAGTTCTTCGGGCGTAAAATAGGCCATATTCTCAATTACTCCCAATACAGGAATATTTATGCTCGGCATTTTGAACATTGCGAGCCCTTTTCTTGTATCCGCAAGTGCAACCTGTTGTGGTGTGGTAACGATTACCGCTCCCGCAATCGGGAAACTTTGCGTGATGGTAATATGGATATCGCCGGTTCCCGGCGGAAGGTCCACGATCAGGTAATCCAGCTCACCCCAGTCCGCGTCATTAAACAATTGTTTGATCGCATTTGAAGCCATCGGTCCGCGCCAGGGCACAGGCTGGTCAGGATCAGCAAAGAAACCGAGCGACAATAGCTTGATCCCGTATTTTTCTATAGGAAGAATCAATGTTTTGCCCTCTGATGTTTCCCTTGCGCTGGGTTTTGCCCCTACCAGGCCAAACATGGTGGGCACCGAAGGCCCATAAATATCGGCATCAATTAATCCTACCTTAGCCCCGTCTGCCGCTAATGTTACGGCAAGGTTGCTGGCCACCGTTGATTTTCCTACTCCTCCTTTACCAGAAGAAACCAGAATAATATTTTTTATAGCGGCCAATTGGGTAGTATCAGTTGGTTTGGTCACCCTTGAAGTAATGTTTATATGTATCTCTGCATCCTGGGCAACAAAATATTTGATCGCATTCAAACACGCATTTTTCAGCATGTCTTTCATCGGGCATGCAGGGGTGGTGAGTTCCAGGGTAAAACTTATTTTTTTATCTACAATCGTCAGCTCCTTAATCATATTCAATGTCACCAGATCCTTTTTAAAATCAGGGTCTTCGACATTTCTCAGAGCTGCCAAAACTTGTTCGCTGCTAATTTCCATTGCTCAAAATTAACAAAAGCAGCGTACAATTAATTGATTTTAGGCTTTTTAAGTGTAATTTTAACACGAAATAAACATTTGCATTTAACGTTAAGCAACTAAACATCTATTTTACAGCATGCATCTTCCAAAAATAAACATCCCTAAAAAATACATCAAAGCTGGTGCATGGGTTTCAGGGGTTCTGCTTCTCGCTTTCATCATATTAGGTTCCATTGCTTATAGCAAAAGGGAAGCACTACTTCAAAAAATGATGGCTAGAGCTATCAAAAAAGCTGATACAGACTATGGTCTGGATGTGAAAATCGGCCAAGCGGGATTTAGCGGGCTGAGTACTGTCTATATGAAAAACATCTCCGTTGTTCCTAAAGACCGTGATACTTTGACTACCATATCAGACATTACTATCGGGGTAAAACTCTTCCCTCTGCTCTTTGGTAACGTAAATATCGCAGAACTGAAACTCAATACAGGAAGATTAAATATAGTGCTGAAGGATAGTCTTACCAATCTGGATTTCATCCTAAAAAGGAAAAAGAAGGACAATCCTGAAAATAAGACCAAAACAGACCTGAGTGAACTTGCCCACGACCTGCTGAACCAGGTGCTTGACAAGATTCCGGAAGACATGGAGATGAAAAATCTGCTGTTCACTTTAAATGATAACGATACCGCTAAACTAAGCCTCCTCACCACCACGGCAACAATAGATGGCGGTGAACTGAAATCTACCATTCTTGTAAACTACAATGAATCTACCTGGCATGTTAATGGAAAGATAAAGCCCTCTAAACAGCAGATGGATGTGCTCTTCTTTGCAGACAATAAAAAGGTTGAGCTACCATACCTGGAAAGAAAAATCCATGCGAAACTGAGCTTCGACACCATCAGAACAGAGTTGAAAAACGCGGATTACAGCGGTGATAATTTTAAGATCACAGGCTCGTGGTCAATCAAAAATCTTTTGATCAACCATCCCAAGATTGCGGCAAATGACATTATTGTCAGGAATGCCAAAATTGATGCTGACCTGCTGATCGGGTCAAATTTTGTTGCCCTCGACAGTACCACTACTGTATTTCTGAAAGACGCAGCCATTCACCCGTATCTGAAATACACCTTGTCGCCGAATAAGATCTATGAAGTAAAACTCCATGCAGATGAGCAGGACGCGCAGGCAATGATCAATGCCTTCCCTGTCGGACTTTTTGAGTCGCTTGAAGGACTGCAGGTGAAAGGAAAAGTTAAGTACGACCTTAATTTTTATCTGGACAGCAGTACGCCAGACAGCCTGAAATTTAACTCTACACTTACACCGTACGACTTTAAAATTGTCAAACTCGGAAAAACAGACCTGCAGAAGATCAACAGCGTTTTTGTTTACACGCCTTACGAACGCGGAAAGCCGATGCGCGATATCACCATAGGGCCATCCAATCCGAATTATACGCCGCTCTCTGAGATTTCCAGTAATTTTAAAAACGCATTGCTGACTTCAGAGGATCCTTCCTTTTTCACACACCATGGATTCGTTGAAGAATCGATCCGCAAATCATTCGTCATCAATTTCAAGAAGAAAAAATTTGTGCGGGGCGGCAGTACCATCTCCATGCAGCTGGTTAAAAATGTGTTTTTAAGCAGGAATAAAACGCTGGCGCGCAAGGCAGAGGAAATTCTCATCGTCTGGCTGATTGAAAATAACAGCCTGATCAGCAAGCAGCGAATGCTGGAAGTATATTTCAACATCATCGAGATGGGAAGAAATATTTATGGTATTGGGGAAGCCTCCAGGCAGTATTTCGGAAAGAGCCCCTCAGAACTGAATATTGGAGAAGGAATATTTTTAGCCAATATCGTACCCAACCCTAAAATAGCCATGTTCAAATTCCAGGGTGATGGAAGCCTTAAAGATTACATGCTTCCTTATTTCAGGTACATGGGCAGAATTATGGCCAGACGCGGATTAACTCCTGCAGATACCAGCGGTTATGGCTTTTATGATGTAAGATTACGCGAGGGTTTACGCCAGTACCTGTTGCCGGATTCGGCTAAAGTTGATACCTCGGCCTTTGACTCTGATGCAGAGAGCACAGCACCACCTGTCAACATGCAGGATGAATCGAAGAATCTATTCGACAGGCTATTTGGCAGATCTAAAAAGGATAAAGACACTACAGCCAGGAATTTAGGACTGCAGGACTCCCTGAAGAAATCAAAAAAAGACTTGCGAAGGGAACGCCGTGAAAAGCGCCGGTTGGAAAAAGAGAAAGAAAAGCTTACAAATTAACTTCAAAAAGGGATGAAGAATACAATTGAAGTTGGGGATAAGCAATTCGGGTTGTTTATAGAGAACGATAGTATCGCAAAACGTACACGGCTGATCGGGCTGGAAATCAATGCTGATTACGAAGGCCGCTGCCCGGTATTTATTGGTGTACTAAACGGAAGCTTCCTTTTTATGGGAGACCTGCTAAAGGAAGTGGACCTCTCGTGTGAGGTTGGCTTTATCAGGGTGTCTTCCTATGAAGGAACGGAGAGCAGCGGAGCAATCAAAGAAGTCTTTGGGATCTCTAATAACCTGAAAGACCGGGATGTGATCCTCGTTGAAGATATTGTAGATACAGGTTTTACGTTAAAATTTATTTTAGAAAAGATGTACCAGCAGCAACCGGCTTCCGTCCGTATATGTACATTGTTATATAAACCTGCGTCTATTCAAACACCAATCGAAGAGCTTGAATATATCGGTTTTGAAATACCAAACGAATTTGTAGTAGGTTATGGATTAGATTACAATGGGTTAGGCAGGAATCTGAAAGATATCTACCGTGTCAGCCCTGATCACATTTCCTTACCCTGATTCCCGTAAATTTTTCACAAATTTGCAGAAACATATTTTATACCTAAATGACAATACATAAAGAAGGTTATACGACTATAGCAGTTTCATTGCTTTTCATTTTTATACTGAACGCTATAATTGATTATAGATTTGCGGACGTCGTATGGTTAAGATGGGCGGCTTACATTGCCTCATTTGCACTATTTATTATTGTTCTCCAATTTTTCAGAAACCCATCCAGGAATTTTATAAACGGGAATAACCTCGTGATCTGCCCTGCCGATGGTAAGGTCGTGGTGATCGAAGAAACACTGGAAGGTGAATATTTTAAGGATAAAAGATTACAGGTATCTATATTTATGTCACCTGTAAATGTGCATATCAATAGAAATCCCATTTCCGGAGTTGTCAAGTTTTTCAAATACCATCCCGGAAAATATCTTGCAGCATGGAATCCTAAATCATCTACCGAAAATGAGCGCACTACAGTAGTTGTAGAGCATGCAAACGGAACACCTGTACTGTTTAGGCAAATCGCCGGTGCGTTGGCGAGACGGATCGTATGGTACGTTAAAGAAGGCGATGTTGTAGAGCAGAGCAAAGAGTTCGGCTTTATTAAATTTGGCTCCAGGGTAGATATATTTTTACCTTTGGGTACCAAGATCAATCTGGAGCTGAATCAGGTAGTGAAGGGCGGGATTACGGTACTGGCTGAACTTGCATAAGATCTTCTCTTACACAAACGCATAATTGTATCTTATTCCTCATTCCCTGTTTGGAACTTAATCGCCTGGTTAGAGATCTTCTGGCTTCGCTGAAAAAAATGAGTTCTGGGTTTGATGCTGTCTACCGCTGAAGCGCGCTAGAAGGCATCAAACCCAGAACTCATTTTTTTTTGAGTTTATCCAATTGCAGGGTGCTTAAGCATAAGTGCAAGGCAGGGTGATCAGAAAACGAATAGGCGCTCATTAAGCATTAGAATCCTTAAAAGGATCCGCCCATTGAACATCCTATGCGCCAAATGATACCCTATAAGCACCATTACATGGTCAGCTTTACATAGTAACCATTGCATAGGCATCAAGCTTATGCACCCTGCCCTGGATGCCCCCCAGGAGAAACTGTTTTAAAAAAGGTAATAGTGTTTGGATGCCCAGCGTCGTTGAGCGCAGCGAGACTATGCAGCAACCAAACACTATTACCTTTTTTTTCAAACCCGATGATCCACCGAATTTTTCCAAACAAAAAAGCCTCCCCGATGATATCGGGAAGGCTTGTATATTTTTGAGGTAATTAAACTCTTTTAGATTTGATACGAGCTGCTTTACCAGTTAATTCACGAAGATAGAACAATTTAGCTCTACGCACTTTACCGTGACTGTTAACTTCAATTTTAGCAATGTTTGGGGAATTGATTGGGAAGATACGCTCTACACCAACACCGTTAGACATTTTACGAACTGTAAAAGTCTCATTAGCTCCTACGCTGTTACGTTGTAAGACCACGCCTTGGTAAATTTGAATACGTTCTTTATTACCTTCGCGAATTTTATAGTGAACACTCACTGTATCTCCTGATTTGAATGCAGGAAACTCGTTCTTTGCGATTACCTGCTCTTCAACAAATTTTACTAAATCCATGATTTTAAGCTATTAAGCCGACTTTTTGTTGTTTAAAATCGGACTGCAATATTAGGAATTTTATTTTATAAAAAAAAGGGAATTTTATTTTTTTCCACATTCTTTGAGAAATTAACATCCATAACCTTCAGGTAAGTTCTACCTGGCTATGCCCGTTTTACTCCTTATTCGCCCCTGAACAATTGAGCAAGGCTCTTTCCGCTGGTTTTTCCATTCTCCAGTGTCCCGCTTTCTATTCCAAATAATATTTCAAGCTGTTTAACTTTTTCATAAGGAATATCCTGAGGGTCTCCCAATTTTATCCTGCGATAATTATGGAATGTATTCATCGAAACATCCAATACTTTTGGTATAGTCTTCATCGCAAATTTATATTCCTTAATCGTAAGATTGTCTAAGAAAGCATTAATCTTATATTTTTCGATATTTTCGCTCATCACTATTGAAATTATTTTTAATGTATATAAGTGCCCTGAAACCATCCTCAGGAAACAATTTCGTAAATATATAAATAATTACATATAAAAATAAAATAAAGGAAAAGAAATTACTTCATACAGAAATAACCGGACCCGGCAGAACGCAGATCCGGCACAAAATATGGCTAAATGGAAAAAGAATTGCGCAATTAATCTTCCAGCAAATCCGGACGAAGACGCTGCGTACGTGCTAAAGCCATCTCGTGTCTCCAATTATTAATTTTGAACTCATGTCCGCTCAAAAGAATTTCAGGCACCTGATGCCCCCGCCAGTCAGCAGGACGCGTATATATCGGCGCGTCAAGCAAGCCGCCCTGAAAACTATCAGACAAAGCCGAGGTTTCATCATTCAGTACGCCCGGTATTAACCTCACTATGGCGTCCACAAGGACCGCAGCAGGCAGCTCCCCTCCGGACAGGACATAATCCCCTATCGATATCTCCCTGGTTACATAGATGTCCCTGATGCGCTGATCAATTCCCTTATAATGCCCGCACAGGACAATCACATTTTTTATTCCTGACAGCTCATTTGCCATCGACTGGTTGAGCGTCACACCATCAGGACTCATAAAGATGATCTCATCATAAGTTCTCTGCTCCTGCAGCGCTTCAATACACCTGGCGAAGGGTTCTATAGACATCACCATTCCGCTGCCTCCACCGTACGGGTAATCATCTATACTACGCTGTTTGTTCGTTGAGTAATCCCTGAGGCTGTGTACCACAATTTCAGCAATTCCTTTCGTCTGCGCCCTTTGCAGGATAGAATGGGCAAAAGGACTCTGAAGCAGATCTGGTAAAACGGTGATGATATCGAAACGCATAAGGTTAAAATTAATTAGACAGGTATATATCCAGCAATCCATCAGGAAGGTCAACCAGTAAGGTTCCTTCATCTTCATCGATCTCGATGATCATATCGTCATTTAAAGGGAACATGATCTCCTTGTTCTGATAGGAAACGGTGGCCACAAATTGTTGCGGATATTCGTTGACCTCAATGATCTCCCCAAGTTCACCTATGGTTTCGTCAGATACAATAAACCCCTTCAGGTCATTATAATGGAAATCATCGTCAGACCGGTCTGGCATTTTAGTGAGGGGCAGATAGATCTTTTTCCGCAATAAAGGCTGTGCTTTATCGATATGGTCAATGTCATCGAAATAAATATTGCAGGTGTTGTTCGGCTGCATCTTGCAGGCCGACACAAAAAAAGGCACCATTTTACCGTTGATGTCTGCAAATACAACGTCCAGATCCAGCAGATCCGGTTCATCGTATTCGAAATAAAGCTGTACTTCCCCCTTTAACCCCTTGGTTTTGGTGATATATCCTATATAAAACGCTTCTTCCTGTGTCATTGCTCTGATCGGTTTATTCTCTAAATAAAAATAGCGAAGAAAACCTTCTGATGAAGGCTTCTTCGCTATGATTAAGAATTACAAAATACTATGCTTGTTCTTCTGTGTTTTCTTCTGTTGCAGGAGCCTCAGTTTCAGTTTCCGCCTCAGCTGCAGGAGCTTCTTCTTCAACTACTTCTTCCTCTACAGGTGCATTTTTAATAGCAAGTGCAGCAGCACGGTCAGCATTTTTCTTTGCTTCAGCAGCAAGAGCAGCTTTTCTAACTTCATCTTTAGATTTAGTCAGACCGTCTTTTTTGCCTTCAATTTTACCGTCTTTTGCGCTTAACCATTCTTCAAATTTAGCATCAGCCTGTTCTGAAGTTAAAGCACCTTTTTTCACACCACCTTCTAAGTGTTTTTTGTAAAGAACACCTTTGTAAGAAAGAATTGCGCGACATGTGTCAGTAGGCTCAGCACCTTTGTTAACCCAGTCTAATGTTTTTTCGAAATTAATTTCGATAGTTGCAGGATTGGTGTTTGGATTGTATGAACCTAAACGCTCAATAAATTTACCATCTCTTGGTGAACGGGAATCCGCTACCACTACGTGGAAAAAAGGGTTCCCTTTTTTACCGAATCTTTGCAATCTGATTTTAGTTGCCATTTTTTTATACGTTTATGTATTCAACATAGTTCCCGGAGCTTCATGCTTGCGGGGATGCAAAAGTAAGTAAAATACTACTGATAAGCAAGATGCCACAATTTTTAATTCAATTATCATAAATTTAGCCTCCAATTCAGGATATTTGGCCTGAACGAAAGACAGAAACATATATGAGAATAGCAATAGACATGGACGAAGTGCTAGCCGATCCGATCAATAAATTCATCAAACTCTATAACCGGGACTTTGGTATTCCCCTGGATACCATCCTTGATCCCGGTAATGAAATCTATCATCATGTTCCTGAACATATCAATCATAAATGGTTTGATTATATCAATGAAAAAGGATTTTTCCGGGATCTTCCTGTCATTGAAGGTAGCGTTGAAGCACTAAAAAAATTGCAGGAAAATAACGAAGTGTATATCGTTTCTGCAGCAGTAGAATTCCGCAACTCCCTGGAAGATAAAATGGACTGGCTCGAAGAAAATTTTCCATTTATATCCTGGCAAAACATCGTTTTCTGCGGAAATAAGATCATCAAAGCCGATGTCCTGATAGACGACCGCATTAAAAACTTCGCCGACTTTGACGGCCGCAAGCTTTTATTCTCTTCCCCGCATAACATGCTGATCACAAATTACGAGCGTGTAGATAACTGGCAGCAGGCACTGGATAAACTGTTATAAAATGGTCAATCAATGCTTCATACCGCTAATTGCGTCAGGAAGCATTGATTGTACCATTTCTTTCAGCGAAGCCAGAAGATTTCCTCTAAACTCCCTGCAAATTACAGTGACAGTATCTCTACCAGCTTTAGCCAAACAGGGCTCACTTCTTCCGCGTCAATATGTTTAATCGCATGGTCAAACGGAGTAAAAACAATCTCCTTATTGATCTGCCCTACCATTTTGCCCGATTCTCCGTGTAAAAGCCCTTCAACGGCAGCAACACCAAAACGGCTCGCCAGTACCCTGTCCATACAACTCGGCTTACCACCACGCTGGATATGCCCCAAAACAGAAACCCTGATATCATAATTAGGGAAGTTCTCTTTCAACACTTCTCCTACATTAAACGCGCCGCCTGCATCATCACCCTCCGCAACGATAATGATCTTTGATGATTTGTCTTTGCGTCCGTATTCCAGCCTCTTGATCAATCCTTCAACCCCCATATTGGCTTCAGGAATCATGATTGCTTCGGCACCTACGCCTATTCCGCTTCTCAGCGCAATCAGACCTGAATCACGCCCCATTACCTCAACAATGAAAAGTCTGTCATGAGATTCTGCAGTATCCCTGATCTTATCAATAGCATTCACAACAGTATTGATCGCGGTGTCGTATCCGATGGTAAAATCGGTTCCTGCAAGGTCATTATCAATTGTTCCCGGTAATCCGATCACAGGGATATCAAACTCAGCGGTAAATAAATTTGCCCCAGTGAACGTTCCGTCTCCGCCAATCACTACCAATGCATCAATATGATGCACCTTTAGCTGATCATACGCCTTTTGTCTGCCTTCTTTTGTACGGAATTCATCACTTCGTGCCGTTTTAAGAATAGTCCCGCCACGCTGTATGATATTGGCTACCGACTTACGCTCCATCGGAAGAAAATCACCATTAATTAATCCCTCATATCCCCTATACACGCCAAAAACGCTCAAATCATAATATATTCCCGCTCTTACTACTGCCCTTATGGCAGCATTCATTCCCGGTGCGTCTCCTCCTGATGTTAATACAGCAATGTTTTTAATCTTGTTCATTCTTTGTTATTTCTTGGATGCTTTAAATTTATCGAGTCCGCTTTTTAAATAAGCAGCGTATAGTTTTGCGTCAAAGACCGCCCCCTGTGGTGCAACCAGCGGAACCAGGTCCTGTCCCGCCATCACATAAAACGGCTGAGAATTGGCATTGTATTTCGAGGCCTGGAAATCTCCGTTCCATCTCCCCAGGTCATCGGTCGTCGTGCGCAAAATTTTTGAATAATGCACTTTTTCAACAGGCATCTTTACAGAACGTTCATCCACATATAATTGGATCAAGACAAATTCATCTTTTATCAGGTGGCCCACTTCAGGATCTATCCATACCTTATCTTCCATTTTCCGGCAGTTCACACAGGCATGGCCGGTAAAATCTATCAGAACCGGTTTATTTACCTTTTTGGCATAAGCAAGGCCTTCGTCTAAATCAAAAAAGGCGTTAAATCCATGCGGGGGATGAAGCACATCGTTATATTTTACTGCAGCCGGAAAAGATGCTGATCCGGCAGGCTCAGTGCTGCCTGTACCCCCAAGTATAAAATCCTGGGTATTTAACGGCGGCGCGATCCCGCTTAAGATATTAACCGGCGCTCCCCACAGGCCGGGAACAAGGTATATCGCAAACGAAAAGGACAGAATAGCGAAGAACAACCTCGGTACGGTAACATACGGAACGTCACTGTCATGAGAGAATTTTAGTTTTCCAATGATGTACATACCCATCAAGGTGAAGATCACGATCCATAATACCAGGAAAATTTCCCTGTCAAACCATTCCCAATGCCATACCAGATCGGCCGCAGATAAAAACTTCAGCGCCAGGGCAAGCTCCAGAAAACCAAGACATACCTTCAGGCTGTTTAACCAACCTCCTGATTTAGGCATACTGTTTAAAAATCCCGGGAATACGGCTGATAGCGTAAAAGGCAATGCCAGTGCAAGTGCAAAACCAAACATACCAATGGCAGGTGCAAGGATCTCCCCTTTAGAACTTGCCTGTACAAGCAGAGTACCTATAATAGGTCCTGTACAGGAGAAAGAAACCAGCGCCAGTGAAGCCGCCATAAAAAATATCCCGCCCAA
The DNA here is from genome assembly GCF_900107535.1 of Pedobacter hartonius. Classification (GTDB taxonomy): domain Bacteria; phylum Bacteroidota; class Bacteroidia; order Sphingobacteriales; family Sphingobacteriaceae; genus Pedobacter; species Pedobacter hartonius. The sequence continues at coordinate 91,101 of NZ_FNRA01000007.1, forward strand.
CCCTTTACTGTTGTCCGCCTTCTGGTCTATCTTGTTTACCAATGAACTTGGCAGGTTGATTTCGAAGGCACCAAAGAAGGAAATTGCGAAGACAACCAGCAGGATAAAAAAGGTAAAGTTAAATATACCGCTGCTGCTCAGTTCATTGAGCTTGGCAGATCCAAAAACCACCGTAATAAACAGCCCGAATGCCACATAGATAATAATAATAGATATTCCATAGATCAGCGCCTGCCCGATTCCTTTGGCCTTACTTCCCGCCCTCTTGGTAAAATAGCTCACCGTGAGCGGTACCATTGGAAAAATACAGGGCATCAGAAAAGCAATGAAACCACCGATCAGACCCTGGATAAAGGTTTGCCATAATGTTTGCTCCTGGTCAGTTGATCCATTCGATTGCACGGACTTAGTTTCCGCAGCAGCAACCGTAGCTTTGCCGGTATCTTTTTTTAGCGTATCCTTTACTGCAGCATTTGCGGCACTGTCAGCCGGAGACCCGATTTCTGTAAATTGAATATCATCACTGACCGCAGTTGAGTCCTGCTGCTGTACAAAGGCAAAACTTTGTCCCTGCTGCATAAAAAATGCCCCCAGTACCAGAAAAAACACTAAAATTAACTTATTCATGTTGTTTTTATTTTATTTATTCATTATTGCTGTAACCGCTATACTGACGGCCTCTTGCTATGAGGCCGTGAAATTACTTATAATTTCTTGTTTAAAAAGTTTTGATCCCGGTCGTCCTTAATATTTTACTATTCATGGATATTCATCCGCCGGGACAAAACAAAGAGCCCCGGAAATTCCGGGGCTCTTTGTTTCGACGCCTGATTAAACATTTGTCTATTTCACCTGCACAGAGAACTTGATCTCGTCCGGCGGCAGGCATTTTGATTCGTCGCAAACCATAAATTCTACAGTTCCCGTTACGGTAGTAGCCGGTTTATTCAGCTTTATTTTTTGCTGAAATACAACTGATTTTTCAAAGTAGCCAACATTCATATCAAAAACCTTTTCAAATTTTGACAATGGTTTGGGCTCAGTAGTAACACCCACTTTAGTAAATTCCTTTGACGGATTAAATGTAATAGTTGTCTTTACAGGCCCGCCGGGTTTAACCGTTTGGGAATAGATATGCCATCCGTCCTGTATCGTTGCTTTAATATAAACTATCGCTTCAGTATTGCTGATTTTTTTTTGCGCATAAGACCAGGTTACCGGAGTTTCGATCTGGGCTGAGGCTGCCAGAACGGTAAACAATAACATTGCAAATACTAAGGTTACTTTTTTCATGGTTATAATTTAGTTGGTGTGTTCTTATTTATTTTTGGTTGGTTATGGTTAAATGAATTCGATCTCTTTAAAATTATACGACATTATCCCTGATCCGGTTTCCATACTTAAAAAACCTGTATCACTTACATCAACGATCTTTCCTTCTATAATCTGGCCATTTTGGCGGTAAGGAGCCTTTATATTGAACCGGTAAAGAAAATTCAAATATTCTTCCCGTAATATTTTATAGTTTCCCGCTCTTAATTTTAGATACCTCACTTCTATATGACTGCAAATTTGAGCCAAAAGCGATATTAAATTAACATGTTGGTGTAAAATTTGATAGACGGATCCTGCACGGTCTTCCAGGCCTGCTTCAAAAACTTCCTGGTTCACATTGATCCCTATTCCGATAATACTGGCTTTGATACGGTTCCCCGATAACACATTTTCTATCAGTATGCCGCCTATCTTTTTCGTACCGAAATAAATATCATTGGGCCATTTGATCGTTAAGCCCTCCCCTGTTAAAGTTTTCAAGGCATGCTGGATCGCTACACTTACAGCCATGTTAAGGGTAAATTGTGCGGCGGGCGCAAGAAATTCAGGGTAGAGCAGGATACTGAAGGTCAGGTTTTTTCCGGGTTCGACATGCCAGTTGCTCTCCACCTGCCCTCTTCCGGCATATTGATTCTCTGCCATAATAACAGTTCCTTCGGGTAATGGCTCGGAATTTGACACCATACTTTTCAAAAAGTTGTTGGTAGAATCAACCGCTGATAATTTGATAAGATTTTGACCAACAAATAATGTTGAAAAAGTGTTATTTTGCAATAGTTGATTTTATAGTTGTTATTTATCAAAAATAAAACATTTTAATGGTAAAAAAGAAATTAGTAAACCTTTCTACCTACCTTTCAGAAATAGCCGTTCATGGCATGCAGGAAAAAAAGGGACATGATATTGTCCGTCTGGACTTAAGAGATCTAAATAGTTCTGTATCAGATTATTTTATAGTTTGCAATGCAGACTCCTCAACACAGGTAAAAGCTATCGCCGATAGCGTTGAAGACGAAATTTATAAAAGCACACAATCCACGCCCTGGAGAAAAGAAGGGTTAGAAAACGCAGAGTGGATAATATTAGATTATTTTGACGTGGTTATTCATATCTTCAAAACCGAGAAAAGAGATTTCTACGGGATTGAAGATCTTTGGGGTGATGCCCAAACGACTACTTACCAAAGCGCATAACCAGTTACAACCTTATACATTTTTTTGAATCACGATGAAAGAGAAAGAAAATACAAAACCCAAATTAATTAAGCGAATACCAAATATTCCCAAAAAACCCCAAAAGGGTTCCAATTTTAATATATTCTGGGTTTATGCAGCTATTATATTAGGACTTGTCCTGGTTTCGGTCCTGTTTACCAACGAGACGAACAAAACCATTGATTACCGGGAATTTGAAACGAGCATGCTTATGCCGGGCGATGTTCAGAAAATTGTTGCCTACAAGTATGAGGATCTCGTTCGGGCCGACGTATTTATTAAACCTGACAGGTTAAGTCAGGAGAAATACAAAAAATACCAGACCAAAAATAATTTCGGCTCATCCGGAGGCCCTACGGTATCTTTTACCGCAGGATCGATGGATGCACTTGACAATCAGCTGAAAGAATCACAGAAAGCCATTCCTGCAGACAACCAGATCCTGGCAGAAAAGGAAACCAGGCAGAGTACATTTAATTCCTGGTTCTTCACTGTAATCATCCCTGTGTTACTGTTTATCGGATTCTGGATATTCATCATGCGCAAAATGGGAGGCGGAGCAGGCGGTGGTGGCGGACAGATCTTCAATATCGGAAAATCTAAAGCTACATTGTTCGACAAAGAAAGTCAGGTAAATGTGACCTTTAACGATGTTGCAGGCCTCGAAGAAGCAAAACAAGAGGTAATGGAGATCGTCGATTTCCTTAAAAACCCAAAAAAATACACAAACCTGGGAGGTAAGATCCCTAAAGGAGCCTTATTGGTAGGTTCTCCGGGTACCGGTAAAACATTACTTGCCAAAGCCGTAGCCGGTGAAGCGCAGGTTCCGTTCTTCTCGCTTTCGGGTTCAGACTTTGTGGAAATGTTTGTTGGTGTCGGTGCGTCCCGCGTGCGTGATCTCTTTAAACAGGCCAAAGACAAAGCCCCTTGTATCATCTTTATTGATGAGGTAGATGCGATAGGCCGTGCCCGTGGAAAGAACAGCATGATGGGCGGTAACGATGAACGCGAAAATACACTGAACCAGTTACTGGTTGAGATGGATGGTTTCGGAACTGACTCAGGAATTATTATACTGGCAGCTACGAACAGACCTGATGTATTGGACAGCGCTTTGCTTCGTCCGGGAAGGTTTGACAGACAGATCTCTATCGATAAGCCTGATTTAGTAGGCAGGGAGCAGATCTTCAAAGTGCATTTGAAACCGATCAAAACTGATGTTGTAGTAGATGCCAAGAAGCTTTCTGCACAAACTCCCGGATTTGCCGGTGCCGAGATCGCTAACGTATGTAACGAGGCGGCCCTGATAGCAGCAAGAAGAAACAAAGAATCTGTAGATATGCAGGATTTCCAGGACGCTATCGACCGCGTGATTGGTGGTTTGGAGAAGAAAAATAAAATCATTTCCCCTGAGGAAAAACGTATCGTTGCTTACCATGAAGCAGGGCACGCTATTGCCGGTTGGTTCCTGGAACATGCAGATCCGCTGGTAAAAGTATCTATTGTACCACGTGGGGTTGCGGCTTTGGGTTATGCACAATACCTGCCTAAAGAGCAGTTCCTGTATACTACAGAACAGCTTACAGATGGTATGTGTATGACAATGGGCGGCCGTGTTGCGGAAGACCTCGTTTTTGGCAAGATCTCAACAGGTGCACAGAATGACCTGGAAAGAATCACTAAATTATCCTATGCAATGGTGACCATCTATGGTATGAACGCCGCTGTTGGTAACGTGTCTTTCCATGATCCCCAAAATGAATACAATTTCAACAAACCATATTCTGAAAAAACCTCTGAATTAATTGACATTGAAGTCCGTAAACTGATTGGTGACGTTTATGAAAGAACAATGCAGTTACTGGTTGATAAAAGAGAAGGTTTGGAAAAATTAGCCGCCAAACTGTTGGAAAAAGAAATCCTGTTCCAGGCCGACCTTGAAGAGATCCTTGGTAAACGCCCGTTCGATAACCGTACCACGTACGACGAATTTGTGAACGGCACTGGAGACCAGAAACCAGCAGCTGAAGGACTGGTTCATGAAGGCGTTGGTGAAACAACAGATCCTTCCGCACCGATAAATCCTGCCCAGGCAGAATCTTAATAATTAATTTTATGGAGCTATCACCTTTAACAGGGTGGTAGCAAATCCATTTTTTATGCAAGAGAATATTTCCTCAAAGGAGTTAATGTTAAAGAAGATAAGGAAAGCTCTGCTGGAAAAAAGAGATAACCCTTATCCTAATTTAGAAGAAACCCTAATCTATAAAGCCACCACGGAGATCCCGGAAGTCCTGTTTGCCGAACAGCTAACTGCTGTATCCGGCAATTTTATTTATTGTGAAAACGGCGTGGATTTTATCGAAAACCTTCTTGAACTTGCAGATAGGTTCAAATGGAGAAAGATCTATTGCTGGGAACCGGAACTTCAGGCCCTGCTTACTGCCTATGAATTTCCTTTTTACAAGACCGATAAAGAATTTGAAATGGCCGAGGTAGGTATTACCATGTGCGAAGCCTTAATTGCCCGCAATGGCTCTGTAATGGTGTCCAATCAGAACGAGGCCGGAAGAAGGTTAAGTATATTCCCCCATCATCATATTGTAATTGCACGAACAGGCCAGTTAGTGATGGATCTGAAAGATGGCTTTAAGCTGATTAAAAATAAATACGGATCCCAAATTCCGTCTATGATCAGTACCATTACCGGCCCCAGCAGGACTGCAGACATCGAAAAGACCCTTGTCCTGGGTGCCCACGGGCCTAAAGAATTGTTTGTTTTTTTAATTGATGATTTCTCTTAAAATTTTTATTTTCAAGAAATTAATCATAGGTTTATACCAAATACTAAAACAGTATACGGTTCAATACAATGAGTAATAAGCAGCTTTTTTCAGTAATCGCAGGTACAGGATGTTTTATCCCGGAGAACATTATATCAGGCGAATCATTCTTAAGCTCTATCTTTTACGAGAATGGAGCAATCATTGAAAAGAACATCGCGGAAATTATCAGCAAGTTTTCAGAGATCACCGAGATCATGGAACGCCGTTATATTGACAGCGATATGCTGAACAGCAATATTGCGGCAATTGCAGCCCAACGGGCAATAGATGATGCCGGCATAGATAAAGAAACAATAGACCACATTATTTTCTGCCATAACTTTGGCGACATTGAGCAGGGAAGTAACCGTATGGATATGCTCCCCGCCCTTGCTGTTAAGGTAAAGCAGCAGTTGGAGATCAGTAATCCTGATTGTGTGGCATATGACCTCATCTTTGGCTGCCCTGGTTGGGTACAGGGCTCTATACAGGCCAATTACCTGATCCAAAGTGGAGACGCTAAACGCGTACTGGTCATCGGTGCAGAAACACTTTCCAGGATCGTCGATCCGCATGATCGCGACAGTATGATATTTTCTGATGGTGCCGGGGCTGTTGTCTTCGAGGCTGCGGCGTCTGAAACACCTACCGGTATCATTGCCCATAAAACCGGAACCTACGCAGGTAACTGGGCTTCTTTGCTGGTGATGGGGCCAAGTGGCAACCCAACCGTTACAGACGGTAATACTTACCTTAAAATGAATGGCCGTAAATTGTATGAGTTTGCGGTTCTCCATGTTCCCCAGGTTGTAAGGGCGGCTATCGATAAAGCAGGGATCAGCATCACCGACATCAAAACCGTATTTATCCACCAGGCCAATGGGAAAATGGACAATGCAATTATGAAAAGACTGTTCAAACTGTATGACATGGATACCGTTCCTGAAAATCTGGTGCCAATGACCATTTCATGGCTGGGAAATAGCTCTGTGGCAACTATCCCCACCTTACTTGACCTTGTGCTCAAAGGACAGGTAGAAGGCTACCAGGTTAAAAAGGGGGAATATGCCGTATTCACCTCTGTAGGTGCGGGAATGCATATTAACGCGTTCGTATATAAATTCTAATTAGTATATTTTTTTTGCCTTAAATTGTTTATTTTTGAATAAACCGTTTAAAATCATGAAAAAATTAACGTTTTTTTTCGCCATAATAGCATTATTATCGTCCTGTAAAGCTTATCAAATGAGTACAATTTCAAGTCTGGATGCCAAACTTGACTCAACAGGCGTCTTTAAAATAGAAAACGACTCCCTTTCCCTCAGCTACAACTTTACAGGAGAGAACGAGCCCCTGAATATCGAAGTTTTCAATAAGCTTAACGAACCGCTGTATGTAAACTGGGCCAAATCAGCAATGATATCTTCAGACAAGGCTTACAGTTATGCAAGTGACGAGATCAGGATCCAGGGTTCAACCTCATCCATTAGTACCCAGTATTCCAGAAGGGGAGATGTCTTTACCGACGGATCAATATCTGCCACAGCAAAACTCAGCCAGTACGAAACTTTTATTCCGCCACACTCCAAAATAAACAGGACGATTTATATCCTTAAGAATTTAGAGACGGATAAGCTGCTAAAGGCAGACTTTCAAAAAGTTTATCTTAATTACGATGACGGATCCGGCCTGGCGCCAGGTAAACGCGCAAGTTTTTCAGCAGACCATTCTCCTCTGAAATTCAAAAGCTACCTCACTATGTACACGATGAAAGACAACCAGCCAATGGTATTTTCCCGGCAGCAGGAATTCTTTATTTCCGGCATAGTGAAGACTGCAGTGAGTCCTTCTAGCTTGTACGAGTTCAAACACAACAGGGGAGACGTGATCGTCAACGCCAAAACAACGGGTTATGCAAAAACCATAGCCGTTATAGGGCTGGTAGGAGCAGTAGGGGCCCTTACTGCCGCTGAAACGACATTAAATGAAAAGAACCAGCCTAAATAGTTAGTCGCGTAAACTCTTCATTGCATCTTTAGCCTGGGCTTCAATACTATTCTCATATTCATGATTTTTCATATTAATTGCCTCGTTGAAAAAAGCCTTCGCTCTTGCATTGTTGTTTCTTTTCATACAGATCTTGCCCATATTTAAAGCTGCAGTTGCTGCATAATAGTATTTGAGGTCCTTTCCGTAACTGACAGCATTCTGATAGCTCAGCAAAGCGCTGTCGTCTTTCTCCAGGGCATCATAAATCCTTCCCGAACGGTAGTAAAACTCGGCCTTGTCTTTTGTTGTTCTGTAATCCGCGGCACTACGGCCAGATAAAACATCCAGTGCTTTTGTATAATACCCGCCATCAAACAGAAGTCTCGCTTTCAACAGTTCAGCATTTGGGGCGGGAGATGACGCTTCATTCATTGCCTGCTTGTCCCTTTCCCCAAAAGTATATCCCATGCTCTTTACTTTAGCCATATAAGCATTATAAGCGCCTGTGTCGCCATTTAACAATGCAACCCATGACAAGTGAAGGTTGGTGTCTTTAATGTAATTGACGCCCTTGTTTAAGGCCAGAAACTTCTTGAAGTTTACTGCAGCGGTATAATCCAGCCGGTTGAGTTTGGCTGTGCCCATCAGCAGCTCAAGGTAAGGAAACGCCTGGTAGCCATCTCCTGAAGGACGGTTGGTCAGTATGCTGATTGCTTCCTCGTTGTGCCCGTTTCTGGCGCAGACATAGGCCTGCAAATAAGCCTTCAGCAAACTGCTGTCAGCTATGCGGGCAGTATATTTCATGGTTTTGGCATACGCTTCAGGAGAATGTACTATATCCGAGAGCACAAATGCATAATAAAATACAACTTCTTCATAAAACGGCTCGTATGTGGACCGGGGCAGGTTTTGCGCAAGGTTATCCAGCATGGCAAGCCCGTTCTGAACATTTCCTTTTATCCCGAAAGTGGCCAGCGCGCTTTTTAAGATCCCATCAGGAAGATTTCCAAGAAAAACGTTAATCAGCCCGATTCCTTTTCCGTTCAAATGAAATCCGGGATATTTTTTACTGTTCTCCTGCAGCTGTGAGTTGGCCTTCCTGATCTCTCTGGCTGCAGCAAAATATTCGCCGTAACGGCTCCTCAGCAGCGCCCACTGCAGGTTAATCTCTGCCTGGGCATATAAATAATAGGGCGAATTGTTCTCCTCATCTTCGATTTGATTGAGCCTGCGTGACCGTTCGTCCTTTAAACGTTCAAAATCCTGTTTATTCTCTGAGGTGATCAGGTAAAAATAATCAGCATAATTTTCTAAAAGGGGAACAATTGCATTTTTTGGATGGGTCTTCTTTTCTGTGGCAATCATTTGCCGCGCCGCATTCAGCTTCAGTTCAAATATAAGCTGGTATGCTTTCAGGCAATTGGCATTAAAATCAAAATTGGCTTTAACTGTACAGGGAAGGATGATAAAAAGGCAGGAAATTGAATATTTTATCAGTAGAGTGAGACTACTTTTAGCAAACATAAATTAATAATTCTAGAACTTAACAATACCAATTAACGATTGGAACGGAGTATTGTTTTTTCATTAGCAGATAATTGACTTCTATGCATAAAAAAAGGCCAGGTTTACACCTGGCCGTCCGTTATATTTATGTTGCTGACTAAGCTGAAACTGATTCCAGTGTTAAGGCTTCATCAACTAAAATCCTTCCGCAGTGTTCACACACAATGATTTTTTTGCGCTGACGAATATCAAGCTGGCGCTGGGGAGGAATCTGGTTGAAACATCCTGAACAAGAGTCACGATCAATCGTAACAACTGCAAGGCCATTTACTGCATTACCTCTTAACCTTCTGTAGGCAACAAGTAACCGTTCTTCTATTCCGGCCTCTGCTTTTTCAGATTTCTTAGACAAAGCAAGTTCATCTTTCTCTGTTTCAGCAGTGATCGTTTGCAATTCCCCTTTTTTGATTTCCAAATCACCTTTTCTTGATTCCAGATCAGCTAATGCTTTTTCGTAGATCTCAGTTTTGGAAGCAATTTCAAATCCATGCTCTCTGATTTTCTTTTCACAAACCTGGATCTCAAGAGACTGGATTTCCACTTCTTTTGTTAAAGCATCGTATTCACGATTATTTTTTACCTCTTTTAATTGAGTATCATACTTTTTGATCAGGTTCTGAGATTCCTTGATCATGTTTTTACGTGTTACAATGGCATCATCAGTTTCGTCCAATTCAGCCTTGAATTTTTGTATACGCGTTTCCAATCCTGCAACCTCATCCTCTAAATCAGCCACTTCCATTGGCAATTCACCACGGATTTGACGTATTTTATCAATTTTTGTATGAAGGGTTTGTAATTCGTATAAAGCTTTTAGCTTTTGCTCTACAGTTTGTTCCATTAAATGAAATAATTTATGGGGTTTGTATTATGCTCCGTTAAACGGATCGCAAAGTTAGGAAATTTTTCCCGAATAATATCTATCAACAAATCAGATGTAAATTGTTCACTTTCAAAGTGTCCGATATCGGCAATCATCAATTTTCCATCTGCATCAAAAAACTCGTGGTACTTGAAATCAGCAGTGATAAAAGCGTCAGCACCTGCTGCCTGTGCATGGCCCAGCAGGAAACTGCCCGAACCACCGCAAACGGCAACTTTTTTTATTTTTTTACCCGTAGCCCGCGTATGCCTGATCACGGTTGCATTCATCCTTGTTTTAACAAAACTTAGGAATTCCGCGGCATCCATTTCTTTTTCCAGCCAGCCAATCATCCCGGCACCTACAGTATCTAACTTATTTTCAAGGTCATAAATATCGTAAGCAATTTCCTCATAGGGGTGGTTTTCCAGCAGCGCAAGCATAACCTTACGTTCATTCTGTACAAGAAATATGGTTTCTATCCTGGTTTCAGCTTCATGGTGCTGTACCCATTGCTCACCTACAAAGGGATGGGTACCGGACCCGGCTTTAAACGTTCCGGTGCCTGCTGCGTTAAAGCTGCAATCGCTGTAATTCCCTATATTTCCGGCGCCAGCAGCAAACAGCGCATCCCTAAGCGGAGGTGCCTGCAATGACGGACAAAAAGTGACAAGTTTTTTCAACAGACCTTCACGCGGATGAAGGATCTTAGCCTGCTGCAATCCCAAACGCTTACAGATCATACCGTTTACTCCGTTATGAACGCTGTCAAGATTTGTATGGATAGCATATATGGCAATATTATTTTTGATGGCTTTCAAAAGGACGCGCTCTACATAATTTTTCCCTGTCAGCTTTTTCAGCCCTTTGAATACGATCGGGTGATGGGTAATAATGAGGTTACATCCTTTGGCTATAGCTTCATCAACGATCTCCTCCACACAATCCAGGGCTACCAGTGCCACAGTGATTTCCTGGTCCGGATGGCCGGTGAGCAAACCCGAATTATCATAATCCTCCTGGTAGTTCAGTGGTGCATATTCTTCCAGATGTTTGATCAACACAGCTAATCTCATGTTGTAAATATACGATCTGCTCCGGTATTATTGGATTCTGTTTCCCATTTTTACCATCTGCAAACTTTCAAATACCATTTTCTGGTTATATTCAAAGGCAAGGTCCTTATAGTTAACCAGGTCAATGATCGTTCCTATCGCGCATAATCCGTAAGTAAGAAAATACAGAATCCCCATCCCGATCTGGTTCACCAGGAACCGCGCAAGTCCCGGTACAAAAAATCCCAGCACACAATAGAGGATCATATCGTCAGGGCTTCTTCTTTTACTGCTGTATATCATGAGAAACCCATTCAATTGCTGTTCATTAAAACCCGTAGTAGCCGTTTGTAAATAAGAAAACTCCTGGGGCGAGATGCCCGGAAGCATCATAAATGGTGAATTGTACATAATTATTTCTCCTCTTTTTAATTCTTTAATTTTTTCCATTCGTACCGGCCAAGTGTTACAATCCTGTAACTGATGATCAGTACTGCCGGAATCCCAAGCCAGTGATAATGAATGCTCTCCCGGATGTTGCCATGGAAAAAATGGGTAATCGCCCTTCCCAGCCCGCATCCAGGGCACCAACTCATCCCCAGGTTCGCCAGCGGACAAAATGTAAAATGCAGTTCTTCATGATGATCTGCCGGTTTTGCTATGGCCATAAACCAAAAGGCCGCAATCCAGAAAACCAGTTCCAAAGGAATACGCATAAAGCTCTTTACCTTGCCCGTTTTGAATTTTAGAGTCATTAATGGTTGCATTGTTACATATTAGCGATTCATAAATCTTACATTTGCAGAGTGAACATTCGCGACCTGATCAACAGATATAAAACTGATGAGCGCATCGAAGCGCTGGCAAAGACCCTCAACACGGGTAAAGGTACTAAACTTCAGTTAAAGGGCTTAGTAGGTTCTGCAGATGCTGTAATTGCAGTGGCAACCTACTTCCTTTTGCATAAGCCACAGTTATTTATCCTTCCTGACAGGGAAGAAGCGGCTTATTTTATGGCCGATCTGGAAAGTATCCTGGAAAAAGAGGTGCTGCTCTTTCCTTCTTCCTTCCGTAAGGCTTTTGATTTCACACAGGTAGATACAGCCAATGTGCTTGCCAGGGCGGAGGTGCTCAATGAGCTCAACCATCAGTCTTCCTTCGGGAAAATCGTGGTGACCTATCCGGAAGCCCTTGCTGAAAAAGTGATAGACCGTACCGTTCTCGAAAAAAACACCCTGGAGATCAGCCTTGGTATAAAACTGGGAATAGACTTTATCAATGAATTCCTGATAGACTATGATTTTGACCGTACCGACTTCGTGTATGAACCCGGACAGTTCTCCGTCAGGGGGGGAATCGTGGATATTTTCTCCTTCTCTCATGATCTTCCTTACCGCATCGAGTTTTTCGGAGATGAAGTGGAAAGCATCAGGACATTCGAAATTGAAAGCCAACTTTCTGTAGAGGATGTAAAAACGCTCACTATCATTCCAAATGTCCAGTCGAAATACCTTACGGAGAGCAATATCAACCTACTGGACTACATCGAAAAAGATACCCAGCTCTGGTTTAAAGACGTAGAATTTACACTGGATATCGTTAAAGATGGCTATAAAAAAGCAGTAGAGCTGTGGAAAGCACTGCCGACAAAAGAAAAACACGAAAACCCGGACTGGATAGACCCTAAGTTTGCCTTTTCAGATGAAAAAATGATCGGGGATATCGTCCATGATTTTTCACTAATAGAGTTTGGAAAACAATTTTTTTACAGGTCGGAAAACGTCATCCTTTTTAACACCAAACCACAGCCTTCTTTCAACAAAGACTTCCACCTGCTGATCAATAATATCAAGGAAAACGAGAAAAATAATATTTTCAATTTTATATCTAGTTCTTCACCAAAACAGACCGAACGCCTGTATGCGATATTGGATGATATCGATAAAACAGTAAAATTTGTTCCTGTCAATATACAGCTGCGGGAAGGTTTTATTGATCCGCAGCAGCAGATCGCCATGTATACTGACCATCAGATCTTCGACAGGTTCTACAAATACAAACTGAGAAGAGGGTACCAGCGCAGCCAGGCTATCACCATGAAAGACCTAAAAGACCTTAAGCCTGGTGATTTCGTTACCCATATTGACCACGGTATAGGCAAATATGCCGGTCTGGAAAAGGTAGAGGTAAACGGAAAGACACAGGAAATGATCCGGCTGATCTATGCTGATAATGACCTGCTTTACGTGAATATCAATTCCCTGAACCGTATTGCAAAATACAGCGGTAAAGATGGTACTGCCCCAAAAATGAATAAACTGGGCACAGAAGCCTGGGATAAACTCAAAAAGACCACAAAAAAAAAAGTTAAAGACATTGCCCGCGACCTGATCAAACTCTATGCACTGAGAAAATCACAGGTGGGTACTGCATTTGATCCCGACGGTTACCTGGAAACAGAACTGGAAGCCTCATTTATCTATGAGGACACTCCAGACCAGGTAAAGGCTACAAACGATGTGAAAAAGGATATGGAAGCGCCCCACCCGATGGACAGGCTGGTGTGTGGTGATGTAGGCTTCGGAAAAACCGAAATTGCTATCAGGGCCGCATTTAAAGCCGTGGCCAACGGAAAGCAGGCCGCAGTTCTGGTACCTACTACGATCCTTGCATTACAGCATTTCAAGACATTTTCAGGCCGCCTGAAGGACTTTCCATGCCGGGTAGACTATATCAACCGTTTCAAGACCAGCAAACAGATTAAAGAGACGCTTGCACAGGTAGAGGAAGGCAAGATAGATATCATTATCGGCACCCACCGCCTACTCAGTAAAGACGTAAAGTTTAAGTCGCTCGGTATTATGATCATCGACGAAGAACAGAAGTTTGGGGTTACAGCCAAAGAAAAGCTGCGTGCCCTGCGTGTCAATGTCGATACTCTTACGCTTACCGCAACACCAATCCCCAGAACGCTCCATTTTTCACTGATGGGCGCAAGGGACCTTTCCATCATGAGCACGCCGCCGCCAAACCGCCAGGCAGTGAATACAGAGCTCCATGTCTTTAATGATAAACTGATCCAGGAGGCCGTACAGTTTGAACTGGACAGGGGAGGACAGGTATTTTTTATCCATAACAGGGTAAATGACCTTCCGCAGCTGGGCGGACTGATACAAACACTGGTACCGAAAGCCCGGATCGGGATTGCCCACGGGCAGCTGGACGGCGACGCCCTGGAAGATGTGATGCTTGATTTCATCAACGGTGAAAAAGACGTTCTTGTTGCTACAACCATTATTGAAGCCGGACTGGACATTCCAAATGCCAATACGATCATCATCAACCACGCCCATATGTTTGGTTTAAGTGATCTTCACCAGATGCGCGGAAGGGTAGGCCGTTCCAATAAAAAAGCCTTCTGTTACCTGCTGAGCCCGCCTTTGTCTACCCTGACATCGGAAGCCCGGAAACGCCTGAGTGCAATCGAAGAGTTCTCAGACCTTGGCAGCGGTTTTAATATTGCCATGCGTGATCTTGATATCCGCGGCAGCGGAAACCTGCTCGGCGCCGAACAAAGCGGATTTATTGCCGAAATAGGATTCGAAATGTATCACAAGATACTTGATGAGGCCATCCAGGAACTGAAATCTGATGAGTTTAAAGATCTCTTTAAAGATGACAAGGAGCGCCCGTTTGTTACTTTTACGCAAATAGATACCGATCTTGAACTCTATATTCCGGATGATTATGTAACGAATATTACGGAGCGCTATAACCTCTATACCGAACTTTCCAGACTGGATACCGAGGCCCAGCTTGCAGCCTTTGAAACTTCGCTGAAAGATCGTTTTGGTACTGTTCCAAAGCCGGTAAAGACCATGCTCAGCGTACTCCGCCTGCAGTGGTCAGCAAAAAAATTAGGCTTTGAAAAACTGAGCTTTAAAAAAGGTGTTTTAAGGGGTTATTTTATTGCCAACAAACAATCTAATTTCTTTGATTCAGCCATGTTCCACAAGATCCTCACCTTTGCGCAGATGCATCCCAGGATGTGTAACCTGAAAGAAGTTAAGGATACGCTCAGGATTGCTTTTGAAGACCTGAAAACCGTAGAGGATGCCATAGAAATGCTGGAAATGGTTAGCCAATAAATATCCCATGAATCCAAACCTGTTAACCGACCTGGTCACCATGAAAATGCCTTTTGGCAAATACAAAGACAAATTGCTTTGTGACCTCCCCGAATCTTACCTGATCTGGTTCCAGAACCAGGGTTTCCCTCCGGGCAAACTTGGAGAATTACTGGGTACAATGTACGAGATCAGGTTAAACGGACTGGAATATCTGCTGAAACCGATCAGGAATTCCCACTAATTCAGTACCAGGTACAGATAGGCATACACGATCGGCGCTGCAATCAGCAGGCCGTCAAACCTGTCCAGCAAGCCACCATGCCCAGGCAGCAGGTTTCCCGAATCCTTCGCGTTCAGGCTTCTTTTAAGCATTGATTCTACCAGGTCTCCCAGCGTACCAAAGCTCACAATCAGAACGGCCATGCCTGCCCAAACCAGGAACCCGATTTCCTTAAAGAAGAACGAGATGATGAATGATACCAGGAAACTGGTGAACATTCCTCCGAAAAAACCTTCCCATGTTTTTTTTGGGGAATGGCGTTC
This sequence comes from Pedobacter hartonius, assembly GCF_900107535.1. Lineage (GTDB taxonomy): Bacteria > Bacteroidota > Bacteroidia > Sphingobacteriales > Sphingobacteriaceae > Pedobacter > Pedobacter hartonius. The sequence goes on from NZ_FNRA01000007.1 coordinate 106,620, forward strand.
AAAGAGTTTATGTGCCCCAAATTTCCTGCCGAACAGGTACGCACCGGTATCACTTGCCCAGAGCATTAGCAAAAAGGCTAGCGGCAGGTGAAAATTATACAGGTTCCAGTTGCTCAAAAAACCTAATGAATAGTAAAAACAGAATGGGAGGGTCACAAAAAACAGCCCTGTAAATGTATAGGCTATATTGGTAAAAGGAGACTTATCCTTTCTGTACAGTTCAAACAAAAACACGGAGAATACCAGCGGGATTAACAATAAAAGGGACTTCAGCTCTACTTCATAAAAGTGGAAAGCCGCAATGAACATAAAGATCAACAGGCTTACCGTTAAGCCAACCGCAGTATGGGGCCTTATATCAGCAGTTTTAATCAGCTTATAAAATTCTGCCAGCGCAAAAACACTCAGCAGTAAATAAAATCCGGTAAAGGTATAGGCACCAAGAAAAATAGAACCTAGCATCACAGTAGTGAAGAAAAACGCAGTTATTGCCCTTGTTTTCATTCGCTTTCTATGGATTTAATATAGGCGTCAGCCGCTTCCAGATCAGCCGCGCTGACCATGATATCTACCGTTCCGAAGGTCTGGTAGGACGAATCCTTTTTATTCATAACCACTGCAGCAATATCATTTTCCATCAATCCCTGTTTAATGATCTCTGCCGTAACAGCATCTTGTGTGGTATATACCCTAACCCAATTGTTTTCCATTGCTCTCAGTAGTTTTATCTTTTAGATATTTAAATAAAAATATGCTCAAAATTAAGCTAATAATAGATGCATACCATGGGAAATATGCAGAATTATCTGCCTGTTCCAGGGGAATATGATGAGCCTGTAAATACCAGGCCTGGCATACCGCATAAGCATTGTTCAGAAAATGTGCGAACATCGCATACCATAAACTGCCTGTCCACAGATAGATATAGCCAAATGCGGCCCCTAAAAACATCCTTGGGAAAAATCCGAAAAACTGCACATGAATAGCACTGAAAATAAAAGCAGCCAGCCATATTGCTACATGCGGGTTATTGAACATCCTGGTAAATCCCCGCTGTATACCACCCCTGAAAAGAAATTCTTCTGCAATCGCAGGCAGGAGCGCAATGATGAGAATATTGATGAGAAACTCTCCGAAACCCCGGATCCTCAGTAATAAAATCGTCATATTCATTGCCGCATCCTCCTTTGCCCTCATCCAGTCTTCTACTGATTTCAGAAATCCAGGCAAAACCATCTGCTGGTTGACCAGTGTCACCCATTCCATCACCGGCAATGAGCATATCATTAGTAAAAATACAGTTAGCAGGATTGACAGCCGTGGTTTTTTAAACCCGTAGAACTTAACAATCCTGGCCTTTTCGGTGATTGCAAGCAATATAGGGGGCATCAGGAACAGAAACACGGAGGTGAGCGCCTGGGAAATCCTAAGTCCCGTAAGATAAGCCGGATCACCGCTAAATAACAATGCATTGTTACTTAATATATCAGTTCCATAGAGCAGTACCAGTACTGCTACACTTAAAACAGATCCGGTTATAGTCCCTGCCAGTGCATAACACGCCAGTATAAGTAGCTGACTGTAAGCAGATTTTTCTTCTCGTACTCCTGGAGTGAAATTCATTATTGGGGATTTTTGTACCTTTGTGTCTTAATTTTGGATTGAAGATAGAAAAATGTCTGTAAAGATAGGAAATATTGACCTGGGAGAGTTCCCTTTATTGCTTGCTCCAATGGAAGATGTGAGCGACCCTCCATTTCGTTTTGTTTGTAAACAGAGCGGAGTGGATATGATGTATACAGAGTTTATTTCTTCAGAGGGATTGATCCGTGATGCAGCAAAAAGTCGCCAGAAGCTAGACATATTCGAATACGAACGGCCTATTGGTATCCAGATATTCGGCAGTGAGATTGCTACCATGCATGAAGCTACCGAAATTGCTACTCTGGCAAAACCTGACCTGATTGATATCAACTACGGCTGCCCCGTAAAACAGGTAGCCTGTAAAGGTGCCGGTTCTGCCTTATTGCAGGACATCGACAAAATGGTAAAAATGACCGATGCAGTGGTAAGGGCCACGCATTTGCCTGTAACCGTTAAAACCAGGCTGGGCTGGGATGACAACACCAAAAATGTAGATGAGGTGGCTGAAAGGCTGCAGGACATCGGCATACAGGCATTAACTATTCACGGCAGGACCAGGTCACAGATGTACAAGGGAGAGGCAGACTGGAGAATGATCCGCGATATCAAAAGAAACCCGAGGATCAAAATCCCCATTTTTGGCAATGGTGATATTGACAGTCCGGAAAAAGCATTTGAATGGCGGAGGGAATTTGAAGTCGATGGAATCATGATCGGCCGGGCAGCCATTGGCTACCCATGGATTTTCAGGGAGGTTGCACATTACTTTAAAACCGGTGAAAAATTAGCCGGCCCTACAGTAGAGGAGCGGGTAGCCATTTGCCGCACACACCTTGATAAATCAATTGCCTGGAAAGGTCCGAAAGTGGGTATATTTGAAATGAGACGCCATTATGCAAATTATTTCAAAGGTCTTCCCGATTTTAAGAACTACAGAATGTTATTGGTTAAAGAAGATAACATTGAGATTATACATGCTATATTAGACGAAGTGTCAGACAAATATCAGTACATTCTACCCGAGGGTGAAATGGCTTGATTTTTGAAAAACTGATCATAAATACTTTAAGATGGTTACAGCGATTACACAGGGCGTTAAAATTTCAGTAGATACTGTATATCAGGAAGAATACTCTAATCCTGAAAAAGAGCATTTTATGTTTGCTTATCAGATCACAGTAGAAAATCTGTCAGACTATTCCATACAGTTAATGCGTCGTCAATGGTTTATTTTTGATTCTAATGGCACCCAGAGAGAAGTTGAAGGAGAAGGAGTTATTGGTTTGCAGCCCGTTATAGAGCCAGGAGAGAGCTATTCCTATGTTTCAGGATGTAATTTAACGACTGATATCGGTGCAATGTCAGGCACTTACCTGATGCACCGTATAGCCGATGAAACTGATTTTAGTGTAGATATACCAGAATTCCAGCTGATCGTTCCGTACCGCCTGAATTAATTCCTGTTCCTGCCGAACAGCATGGATGCATAATACAATAAATTAGCCAGTGCTCCAAGGGCTGCTACTACATAAGTCATGGCTGCCCACCATAAAGCATCTTTGGCCTGCTCATTTTCTTCAGTGGTATACATCACTACACGGTTATTCTTTAACCAGATCAGTGCCCTTTTACTGGCATCAAATTCAACAGGAAGCGTAATAAAACTAAAAATCGTGATCAGTGCAAGACCGGCTACGCCAATGCCCAATACGATAGGGTTCCCGGTAAACCCGATCAATAAAACACCCAGAATCAGTACCCACTGTAAAAGATTGGAAGAAATGCTCACTACGGGCACCATATTGGATCTTAATTCCAGCCAGTGATAAGATTTGGCATGCTGAACAGCATGTCCGCATTCATGTGCCGCGACGGCTGCTGCAGCCACACTTCTGCCATAATATACATCTGTGCTCAGATTAACTGTCTTATCTGCAGGATTATAGTGATCCGTAAGCTGCCCGTCCGCATTCATTACCCTTACATCATATATGCCATTGTCATGCAGCATCTTTTCTGCAACTTCATAGCCTGAAAGGCCTGAATTTAATTGCATTTCAGCATACCTGGAAAATTTGCTCCTGAATTTCCATTGCACAAACATACTGGCAATCAGCATCGGAATTATAAAAAACAAATAGGTTCCCATCTTTTTAATTATTTTACTACTTATATATGTAAATCAAAAATTGTTCCCATAATACTTTAAATCACTAATAATTTAAAAATTAACTGATAGCATGTAATTAAGTGCCTTATGGGTAAAAATTGAAATGATTTGCCAATAATCCATGTCCATTAAAAACTGCATCAAACGGGCATGCGTATTTGCATATAAATACTAATATATTTGTTAAAATGATATATAATAATGATTTTTGATAAAAATATTAGTAAATGAATAGTATAATCATTGTGTTGCTGGTTATTGTAATGGCCGCTCTATTTTTCCTCCTTTTCAAAAAACCTGCAGCCGGTACAACTCAGCTGGAAATGCTCGGTTTAAAAGAAACAGAGCACCAGCGTACCCTTTCCTATTACAGGGAAGAAAAACAAAGGCTGGAAGATGAACTCGCCGATCTCCGTAAAGGTTTTATGGATGAAAGGAGCAGGGCAGTCAAAGCAGAAGAAATACTAAACGCACAACTGGCAAAACAGATCCAGCAGGAAAAATATATCGCGGAACTTCAGCAGCAGTTTAAATTACAGTTTGAACAGATTGCCAACCGGATACTTGAAGAAAAAACTTCAAAATTTACGCTGCAGAACAAAGCCAGCATGGAACTCATTTTAAGCCCGCTGAAGGAAAATATAAAGGCTTTTGAGGAAAAGGTCGACCGTGTGTACAAAGCTGAATCAGACGAGCGCAATATACTTAAGGGAGTGATCTCACAGCTGATGGATCAGAGCAGGCAGATCCAGGAAGATGCCAATAACCTGACCAAAGCGCTAAAGGGCGATAATAAGAAACAGGGCAACTGGGGGGAGATCATACTGGAAAGGGTACTGGAACGCTCCGGATTGGTTAAAGATCAGGAATACCGTATACAGTCCAGCTTTAGTACCGCTCATGGAAACAGGGTTCAGCCAGATGTGATCATAGACCTTCCTGAGGATAAACATATCGTGGTGGATTCAAAAGTTTCTCTTATCGCCTACGAAAAATATGTTTCAGCAGAGACAGATGAAGAGCGGGATACCTATGTCAAACAGCATCTTCTTTCAATAAAAAACCATATTCAGGACCTTTCAGGCAAAAATTACCATGCCCTCTACCAGATCAACTCTCCTGATTTTGTGTTACTTTTTGTCCCAATAGAATCATCATTCGGCATTGCAGTACAAAAGGATGCGGAGCTCTTCAATTATGCATGGGACAGGAAAGTGGTCATTGTAAGCCCTTCTACGCTACTTGCTACATTACGTACCATTTCAAGCATCTGGAAACAGGAAAGACAAAACCGCAACGTACTTGAAATAGCCCGTTTGAGCGGTACCATGTATGATAAATTTGTCGGTTTCCTGGCGGATATGGAGAGTATCGGAAGGAATATCAGGCAAAGCCAGGATGCCTATGAAAAGGCCTTTAATAAATTGTCTTCAGGTGCCGGAAACCTGGCAGGTACAGCTGATAAAATAAAAAAGCTGGGTGCAAAAACTACGAAACAACTTGATCATAAATTTCTGGACCCAGCATTAACTGAAGACGATAGCCTATAATTTAAATGCGTTCCAGCCCTGAGCTTTCAGTTCATGGACCACATTGGATTTCGAAATCATTTTACATCCAGAAGGTTTATCGGTAATATGGCCAATCACAGTGATATCCACATCATGTTTTAACTTAGCGTAATCATTCTGTTTGATGGTAAAAAGCAATTCATAATCCTCACCTCCGTTCAGCGCACAAACAGTAGGGTCTATTCCTAACTCCCTTGCGGTTTCATAAGTCATAGGATCTATAGGCAGCTTATCTTCATAAATGGTGCAGCCTTTGTCAGACTGTTTACAGATATGCATAATCTCAGAAGCCAGTCCATCAGAAACATCGATCATTGATGTAGGGAGAATCTTCATTTGTGCCAGCAGGTCCACAATATCCCTGCGGCCCTCCGGTTTTAACTGCCTTTCGATAATATAATCTTTTCCTTCCAGGTCTGGCTGAATATTTGGGTTTTCCAGGAAGATCTGCTTTTCGCGTTCCAGTATCTGCAGGCCCACATAAGCACCGCCCAGATCACCGGATACACACAGAAGATCACCTTCATTTGCACCGTTCCTGTACACAATATCTGCTTTATCCGCAAAACCTATACTGGTCACGCTGATCACAAGCCCCTGTTTACTGGATGACGTATCACCACCGATCAGGTCTATATTGAATTTGTTGCAGGCCAGCTCTATCCCCTTGTAGATTTCTTCAACGGCTTCAAGCGGAAATTTGCTTGACAGGCCCAGTGAAACCGTGATCTGTGTTGCTACCCCATTCATGGCGTAAATATCACTCAGATTAACCTGAACGGCCTTATAACCCAAATGCATCAGCGGTACATAAGCCAGGTCGAAATGAATTCCTTCAAGCAGCAGATCAGTAGAGATCAATATCTCCTTATCTCCAGCATGCAGTACAGCAGCATCATCTCCGATACCTTTGATACTGCTCTCGTGTTTAATTTTAAAATTATCAGTCAGGTGTTTAATCAGGCCAAATTCACCCAATTCTGAAAGATCTGTACGTTCTTTATTTTCAAACATAATTATTTTTTATCAGCTGTTCTGCTGTAATCAATTTCACTTATAAACCAAAACTTGCTGATATTTCCAGCATCCTTTCGATGGGTTTTCTTGCTGCGGCAATGATATCTGCAGGCACTGTTACCTCAGGCGTTCCGTTTTTTAAACATAAATATAGTTTTTCCAGTGTATTTCTTTTCATGTACGGACAATCATTACAGGCACAATTGTTATTTGGCGGCGCCGGAATAAATGTTTTACCGGGGTTTGCCTTTTCCATCTGGTGGATAATACCGCTTTCTGTAGCCACAATGAATTCCATTGCATCACTTTTTACAGAATAATTCAGCAGTCCCGTTGTAGAACCTATATAATCTGCCATTTGTAATACCGCTTCTTCACATTCAGGATGGGCAATAAATTTTGCATTGGGATGGCGCTCCTTCAGTTTTGTAATTTTTTCTCTCGAAAAGATCTCATGAACCATACAGGCTCCATTCCAGAGTACCAGGTCCCTGCCGGTTTTTTTGGCCACCCAGGCACCCAGGTTCTTATCAGGGCCGAAGATAATCTTCTGCTCTTTTGGCAGGCTTTCTACAATCTGAACCGCATTGGTAGAAGTACAAACGATGTCACTCATCGCTTTCAGTTCAGCTGTGCAGTTCACATAGGTAATCACCAGGTGATCCGGGTATTTTTCTTTAAATTTCTTAAACAAATGTGGCGGACAACTGTCTGCCAATGAGCAACCTGCCTTTACATCCGGCAGCAGTACCGTTTTTTCCGGAGAAAGTATTTTAGCGGTTTCAGCCATGAAATGCACTCCTGCAAACACAATCACGTCAGCTTCCGTTTTTGCAGCCTCCTGGGAAAGGCCTAAACTGTCCCCAATATAGTCCGCTATATCCTGAATATCAGGCTCTTGATAGTAGTGCGCCAGCACTATTGCATTTTTCTCCTTTTTTAGCTTTTCAATTTCATCAAAAAGATCAAGTGTTGGGTCGATACTTTCTTCTACAAATCCTCTTCTGTTTAGTTCTTCTAAGGTATCCATTTTCAACGTTTCAATAATTAATAATTATTTAATATAAATAGACTTCTATTGTTTATTAGTGTGTTAGTAATGTTTGTAACTCCGGGCTTTTTATTCGTTAATATGATTTGTTCTATAGTTACTAACAAATAAATGCGATTTTATTTATAACTATCTGCTGATTTACAATCAGATATTTTTAGGACGAAAAACTTATCAATAGAAATATGTTTATTGTTAGTACCGGGGTAAAAAGTTAATAACTCATGCAAAGTTGCTTAAAAATAACTTAAAATATTGTGTGTAATTCTCATTTTACCTTAGCTTTAAACATTCTTAAATAGTTACTCTATTTATTTAGACATGTAATTAACATTTTTCTAACGTTGTTAACAAGACGGCAGAATTACCAATAATCAATGAGAAAGGCAGATTTTTTAGTAATAGGGTCAGGTATTGCCGGTTTAAGCTTCGCTTTAAAGGCGGCCAGGCACGGAAAGGTAATTATCATTACCAAATCAAATGAAGACGAATCAAACACAAAATATGCCCAGGGTGGGGTAGCAGTAGTGGTAAATAAAGATGATTCTTTTGAGAAACATATTCATGATACTTTAATTGCGGGTGATGGTCTGTGCGACCCTGAAATCGTTGAAATTGTGGTCAAGGAGGGTCCTCAGCGCATACAGGAAATCATCGATTACGGAATTAATTTCGATAAGGACACCGCCGGCGTGTACGATCTGGCGAAAGAAGGAGGGCATTCAGACCACCGGATTTTACACTATAAGGACGTCACCGGATATGAAATTGAGAGCGTTCTGCTCAGGCAAATTCATGAAAATGACAATATAGAGATATTAACACATTACTTCTGCCTGGAGTTAATTACCCAGCATCACCTCGGTGAGTTTGTTGACAAGACATCAAAAGATATTAACTGTTTTGGCGTATATGCCTTTAACACAGAACTTAACGATGTTGAAAAGATCTTGGCAAAGGTGACTATCCTCGCTTCAGGCGGTGCAGGCCACGTCTATTCCAGCACCACAAATCCGGTCATTGCTACTGGTGATGGTATGGCAATGGTGTACCGTGCGAAAGGGAAATTACGCAATATGGAATTCATTCAGTTCCATCCTACTGCTTTATATAACCCCGGAGAGTATCCTTCCTTCCTGATCTCGGAAGCTGTAAGGGGCTTTGGAGGCGTATTGAGAAGGAAGAATGGGGACGAATTTATGTATGAATATGATGAACGCGGATCTCTTGCGCCACGTGATATTGTAGCCCGTGCGATAGATTCCGAAATGAAAAAATCAGGGGAGGATTTCGTTTATCTGGACATTCGTCACCAGAAAAAAGCTGACATATTGGCGCATTTTCCAAATATTTATGCGAAGTGTTTATCCATCGGGATAGACATGACCAACGACCTGATTCCCGTTACTCCTGCAGCGCATTATATGTGCGGCGGAATTTTAGTGGACGACTACGGCAGATCTACGATCAATCATTTATATGCCTGTGGTGAGTGCTCATCAACAGGTTTGCACGGTGCTAACCGTTTGGCATCGAATTCCCTGCTGGAAGCCCCTGTATTTGCGCACAGGATCTATCTGGATGCTGTGGAGCGGTTTAAAGAGAACGTCATACCGGAGAATATTCCGGACTGGAATGATCATGGCGTGGTACAGTCTGACGAAGATATTCTTGTTACCCATAACCTGCGGGAAACACAAAAACTAATGAGTGATTATGTAGGGATTGTACGGTCTGATTTCAGGCTGGACCGTGCCATGCGCCGGCTGTTCCTGTTACATGAAGAAACTGAAGCTTTTTATAAGGCTAACCAGGTTTCTGTTAAATTATGTGAACTGCGTAATGTCATACAGGTAGCTTTTGTGATCATTAAATCTGCAATGTCAAGGAAAGAAAGCCGTGGCCTGCATTATACTACTGATTATCCAGGTCATGCAAAAGAACTGACCGACACTATTTTTTAATTTACTGATTATGGCTGTTATCCTTCCTGTTTTAGATAAAAGCCCCGTATGGGGAGAAAATTGCTTTATTGCTCCAAATGCAACTATTGTGGGCGATGTAAGTATAGGTAACAACTGCTCTGTCTGGTTCAATGCCGTGATCAGGGGAGATGTGAATACGATAACCATTGGTAACGACTCCAATATTCAGGATGGTGCTGTGATCCATGCTACGTATCAGAAAGCAAAGACGTTTATTGGCAACAGGGTTTCTGTTGGCCACAATGCAATTGTGCATGGCTGCACCCTTAAAGATCATGTTCTGGTGGGTATGGGAGCCATTGTAATGGACGATGCGGTGGTAGAGGAGTACTGTATCATTGCTGCCGGATCAGTAATCCTGGAAAGGACAATCTGTGAAAGCGGTTACCTGTATGCAGGAATTCCCGCTAAAAAAATAAAGCCCGTTACTGAGGAGCAACGGGCTTTATTAAATAAATTACCGGATAATTATATCATGTACGCTGACTGGTTCAGGTAGTTATTGTTCCTTTGGAAGTGTGATTGTTTCATTTCTATCCCAGTTTGCACGGATGGAAAGCTCTTTGGTTTCATTCCAGATTTTTTCCGGCTGTATACCTGCTTTAACATCCCCGGTATCCCATTTTCCATTTTTGTTGGTATCGTAGATAATCCTGATGAAGTATTTGCCCGCTCTGTAGTTGGCAAACTTTACGGTGGTATCCCGGGCAACTACAAGCGTATTTACGATAGCTTTGGCCTCGTTCGTGATTTCCAGCAGGTATTGTTTGTTGGGCTCAGGGACCTCTATTTTAACGCCTAAAGTACCATAATCGTCTCTTTTTGCCAGCTGGAATTTTTTGATGAATTCTTTATTTTTTGCATCGAAAATAGCTGTAAAAGCACCTGGTGCAAATTTAATATCGTATTGGCTGTCTGCCCTCCAGGGATAGTTGAAGTTGTAGGAAAGTAGCTCCAGGCTATCCTTTGTTACCGTGAAATCTTTCATTACTACTGAATCTTCCATCAGTGTGATTTTAGATGGGTCAACGCCCGTTACCGGAATACCAAAGCTGAGCTGCAGGGGCTTATTCGGATTCAATAGATTTGCTTCTATGTTATCTGTAGGTAATACCGGCCTGTTATACGTATCTTTTTTTCCCCGGTTTAACTTCACAGTCTGGAGTAGTTTACCGTCTTCTGTAATACTTAATTTTGTTGAATCGAAGCTCATGTCGGTCAGCCATATCTTTACAGAATCCGTCGTTTTATTAAATTTCACGATTTTTCCGGCATCGATATTTTTTGGTTCCATGATCGTTATCCCGGGATTTTTAAGGTGCTGATTGAAACTCAGCATGATACTTCCATCAGCATTGATCCTCCTGTCATTGATCCGGAATACTTTGGCTTCCTCCTTAAAGAGGATCATATTTACATTTTGGGTATCCCTTTTCAGGGTTATCGGATCTTTAACAAAACCGACCTCGTCAGAACTTTGCTGATAGATTTTATCACTTCCCTGTTCTTTCAGTACATAAATTTTGTAGGTATCTGCCCTGAGGTTATTGATTTTGTAGTTTCCACTGCTGTCTGTAAGCGCATAAACAGAAGCTTTCTTTTTTCCAAAAAGGGTATCCCTGGCCAATGGAAAGACAAAAGCTACGGCTTCGAACACCGGCTTTCCGGTCTGGGCATCTTTGATGTTACCTGATATACTCAGCGAATCAAGTTCCGGTCCGGTGGCAAAAACATAGCTGAAATTTTTAAGGGCGTTAGCTTCATTTACATCTACAATTGCTTTTCCAAAATTTAGGGTATAGGTGGTATTTTTTTCAAGTGTGTCCGGCAGGGTGATCTCCAGTGATTTGTTCTTTACTTTTAAAACCGGTAATACATCTACGTCGGGGGAGATGGAAAATTGTTTTTGCTGATCTGCAAGTTTAAAATATTCGTCAAACTGGATGACGATTTTTTTTGCCGCAAAATTCCTGGTCAGGTTTTTTGGGTTCAGAGAAAGTATTTTTGGTGGAATGGTATCCTTTGGCCCGCCCTGCGGACCTGCGCCAATACTTGCACACCGCCCAAATAGCAATAAAGTAATAAATAGCAGCAACAATTTTCCTGTTATCCGTAGTATGTTGTTTTTGGTCATTTATATGCGATATAATAAACTTATCTATATTTCGAACTCATTATATTAAAATAATTTAAAAGTGGCTTATATCGATTAAAATAAAGTCAATTTTAAATGTATATTTTTATTGATTAAATTATTGATATTCAAGTAATTATAATTTATTTACTGATATGTACCATCAAAACCGAAATATCTGAGGGCGAAACCCCTGAAATTCTTGAAGCCTGACCTAAAGTTCTTGGTTTGATCTTCAATAATTTTTCCCGGGCCTCTTTTGACAGGGAACCCAGCTGCGAATAATCAAAATCAGGATTAATATCTTTGTCTTCCATCTTCTGCATTTTGTTCACAATGTCCTGTTCCTTCATAAAGTAACTTTCGTATTTTATTTTGATTTCCGCCTGTTCAATTGTTTCCTGGCTGAAAGCGCTGAGGTGTTCATCAAAGGTTTTACTTACTTTTCTGAGGTCATCTATACCTACCTGCGGCCTGCTGAGTACGCTGAATAATTTAACGTTTTGTGTAAGTACACTTGAGTTTAAACTTTCAAGCATATCATTTGCTTCGGTCATTTCAATTCCCTGCTTACGGGTAAAGGCAACGATCTCGTCAGAGTTGGCAATTTTTTTATTTACTTTTTCCAGGCGTTCATCACTGATCAAACCTAAGGCATGGCCAATAGGGGAGAGCCTGATGTCGGCATTGTCCTGACGCAGCAATAACCTGTGTTCTGCTCTTGAAGTAAACATCCTGTATGGCTCTTCCGTTCCTTTTGTGACAAGGTCATCTATTAGTACCCCTATATATGACTCAGAACGCTTCATGATCAGTTCATGCTGGTCTGTAACCTTTTGGTGGGCATTGATTCCTGCTATAAACCCCTGGCTGGCAGCTTCTTCATAGCCTGTAGTTCCATTAATCTGGCCTGCAAAAAACAGATTTTGTATCAGTTTGGTTTCTAAGGTCAGAGACAGCTGTGTAGGTGGAAAATAATCATATTCGATTGCATATCCCGGCCTGAACATCTTGGCATTTTCAAATCCTGGTATCTGGATCAGTGCCCTGTACTGAACATCTTCCGGCAGGGAGGTAGAAAATCCGTTTACATAGATCTCTACAGTATTCCATCCTTCAGGTTCAACGAAAATCTGATGTCTGTCCCTTTCAGCAAAGCGGTTTATTTTGTCTTCAATAGAAGGACAGTACCTTGGGCCGAGACCTTTAATTCTGCCCGTAAACATTGGAGATTTTTCGAATCCTTCTTTGAGTGTTTCGTGGACATTACTGTTGGTGTAGGTAATCCAGCAGCATCTTTTATCGGTTGGTCTTTCGACATCTGTATAGGAGAATCTTCCCGGATTTTCGTCTCCCCATTGTTCTTCCATCAGGGAATAATTCAGCGACCTTCCATCCACGCGTGGGGGAGTACCTGTTTTCATTCTTCCTGATTCGAAACCAATAGATGTCAGTTGTTCTGTAATTCCGGTGGCTGCTTTTTCCCCTGTGCGGCCTCCGCCAAATTTTTTCTCGCCGATATGGATGATGCCATTAAGGAAAGTTCCATTGGTAAGCACTACACTTTTTGCGCGGATCTCTGCACCAATAGAGGTTTTAACACCTATTACTTTATTGTCTTTTATGATCAGTCCGCTTACCATATCCTGCCAGAAATCTACGTTTGGGGTACGCTCTAAAGCAAGCCTCCATTCCTCGGCAAAACGTTTTCTGTCGATCTGTGCGCGTGGGCTCCACATCGCCGGACCTTTTGATAAATTCAGCATTCGGAATTGCAAAGTTGTCTTATCGCTAACGATTCCGGAGTATCCTCCCATAGCATCGATTTCCCTTACGATCTGTCCTTTTGCTACTCCGCCCATGGCCGGATTGCAACTCATTTGTGCTATAGTTTCCATATTCATGGTGACCAATAACACCGAAGATCCTAAGTTTGCTGCTGCTGCGGCTGCCTCGCATCCTGCGTGTCCGGCACCTACAACTATCACATCATATTCTTTAAACATCTTGTTTTTATGTTATGTTCCACGTGGAACAAGGCCTGTAATTCTTCGTTTGAAGCACCAGTGTTTCACGTGGAACGTTTATTTTTATTGTTGTTCAGCGGTCTTGTTCGAAGGCCAGACGCGCTTAAAAAGCCTTAAATTAGTTCGTTTGATTCTTCCTTTCTGAGAGATCCAACCAACGTTCCATTGTCTGATCCATAAGGGTATTCAAATTTTCAATGGACTTCGTCACAGTTTGGATCTCCTGATAATTGGCACTGTCTATAGACAGGAGGGAAGTGGTCATTTTTTCAATTTCTGCCTCTGTTTCTGCAATGGTGGCCTCAGCATCATCCAGTTCCTTTTGTTCTTTATAACTTAATTTATTTGTCGCCGGGGTCTTTTCCTGTGTTTTTGTAGCTACCGGCTGCACTTTCTCTTTCGGGGCATCCAGGCTCAATCTATATTCAGAGTAGTTTCCATTATAAATATTCACCACTCCATCACCTTCCATAATGAATAACTGCTCGCTCATTTTATCCAGCAGGTACCTGTCGTGGGATACCAGGATCAGTACTCCGGGGAAATTTTCAAGGAACTCTTCCAATACATTCAGCGTATCGATATCCAGATCATTGGTAGGTTCATCGAGAATAAGGAAGTTTGGATTTTGCATCAGGACTTTCATTAAGTGCAGGCGTTTTTTCTCGCCCCCGCTTAATTTCTCTACCATACCATGCTGTTTTTTTATTGGAAACAAGAACAAAGTCAGCAGTTGAGATGCAGAGATCGTCTGTCCGTCTGCCATTTTAATATATTCAGCATCTTCAGTAACGATATCAATTACGCGCTGTTTATCATTAAAGGCTAAACCACCTTGTTTATAGTAACCATAAACTGTCGTTTCACCAGTACTTACCACACCTTTTTCAGGTGTAAGAAATCCGGTAATAATATTGAGCAGGGTAGATTTTCCTGTACCATTTTTCCCTGCTAATCCAATACGGTCGGAGCGTTTAAATACATAAGTAAAATCATTGATGATTTTCTTTTCTTCAAATGACTGCCCGATGTGGTCCAGCTCAAGTATTTTGTTTCCCTGACGGGACATTTTTACATTCAGCGTCACGTTTTTATTATCGGTTCGCTGTTTAGTTTTACTGTCAAGATCGTAAAAGGCATCAATTCTGGCCTGGGATTTTGTTCCCCTTGCCTGCGGCATCCTTCGCATCCATTCCAGTTCCTTTTTCAGGAGGTTCTTATTTTTATGGAAAGTGCTTTCGTCAGAAGCTTCGCGTTCAGATTTTTTCTCCAGGAAATAGGCATAGTTCCCATTGTAGTTATAGATCTTACCCCTGTCCAGTTCCACAATGGTATTACATACATTATCCAGGAAGTACCTGTCATGTGTAACCAGCAAAATTGTTTTGTTGCCGGTGGTCAGTAATTTTTCCAGCCATTCAATAGTGTCAATATCCAGGTGGTTGGTAGGCTCATCCAGTACATAGATCTCAGGATCTTCAATCAGTAATTTTGCCAGTGCCAGACGTTTTTTCTGTCCGCCGGAAAGTGTGGCTATTTTTTGCTGCAAATGATTGATGCCCATCCGGCTCAGGATCGTTTTAATCTCGTGCTCGTATTCCCAGGCATTGTGCTCGCTTAACTCTTCGTATAAACGGTTGAGTGTATTCTCATCAGGGTTGGGGTCTTCAATCAGTTCTTCATATTCCTTGATCAGTTGCTGCTGTTTATTCTCCTGGGAAAAAATAAAATCACTGATTGAATATCCATCCGGGAAGGAAGGTTCCTGATCCAGGAATCCGATCTTAACGAATTTATTTTTTACAATTTTTCCTTCCAGGGGATTGAACCGCTCGGCCAATAATTTTAATAAAGTACTTTTACCGGCCCCATTGATCCCAACAAGTGCTACGCGCTGTCCGGTCTGGATGCCTAAAGTTAAATTCTTGAATAACCATTCATCATGGTAGGCATGGCCTAAGTTTTCTGCTGCAATTAATGTGCTCAAAGTATTTTTTTAACGAATTATAGGATAAGAAATTACCTGCAAAAGTAAACATAATTTGCGGGTAAAATATTCATCAGCCGGGGGAGGCAGAATATTATTGATAAATTACTTGTTACTGACCAGAAAGCGCCGGGAGATTAGTTAAAACCGCTGCATTTATTCACCCCTTATAAAATTAATTATTTGATATACAGGATGATAAGAATAATATATTTTTATTACACTGCTGGTTCAGTGTTTAACAGGGCCAGATATTGGTCTTCTTTTTGTGTCATTAAAGCTTTTGCTTCTTTTCCTTTGTCTTTATAGCCCAGCAGATGTAAAGTTCCGTGGATCATGACTCGGTTTAACTCCTGCTGCGTAGTGCTCTTAAACTGCCTTGCGTTTTCCTGTATACGTTCAATGCTGATAAATATATCTCCTACGATCGTTTTAAGCTCCTCTGAGTTGTCAAAAGTGATCACGTCGGTATACGTGTCATGTTTCAGGTATTGTTGGTTCATAGCGAGTAAATATTCGTCAGAGCAAAGAATGAAATTCAGCTCTTCAAGCTGGTATCCTTCGGCAATGATGGTGTCATGGATCCAGTTTCTTATCTGTGTCTTATTTTTGAGTGTATACTTTACCTCTTCAGAGAAAAAATAGATTGGGGCCTTACGCATAGCTATGGATTTAATGCGGCGAATTTAGTGATTTAAAATAGGTTGATATTTTATTTTTGTAATAGTAATTCAGCGTTGGTGGTAATTTCTGAAGGAATTCCTTTTCACCCAGGTTGTCCTTTTTAAACTGCTCCAGCATTTTAGGGTAGGAAGGAGGGAACTCCTTGCCGGCCCTGCTTTCTCTTTTACCCTCTTCATCCTGGTCACGGCTTGCCTTTTCTGCATCCAGCAATTTTGTCATCAGCCCCTGCTGGCGTTTGATCGTTTCTTCTTCCAGGCGTTTATTGATCAGGTCAGACTCCGTCAGTTTCATGTCTTTTACCATCTGGTTCAGGTTTCCTGAACCATTTTTTCCATCTTTATTTTCTTCGGCATTTAATTTCTGGAGGGCTTCCCTGATCATTTGCTGCTGCTGCGCCATTTTAGCGAAGCTTTCGCTCATTTTTCCTTTTGGGACGCTGCCCTTATTTCCGTCCTTTTCCAGCTGTTGTCTGGCCTGCTGCATATTTTTGTTCAGTTGCTGCTGCATCTGCTGTAGTTGCTGCATGGATTGTTTGCCCTTTCCTTTGCCGCCTGATTTTGAATTTTTTTTGTTTTTCTCCAGCTGATCCAGCGCTTCATTCAGCATCAAGGCGAGGTTGTTGACAGATGACATGGTGTACTGCTGATTTCTGCCGGCTTCGGCGGTTCTTCTTTCTCCCAGGCTTTCAAGGCTTTTGTCAATGTTGAAATTGATCTTCTGCATTTCTTCATTTACGGTGCTTTCTATTTGGGGTACCCGCCTGCTGAGGGAGGAAAGACTATCGGAAATCGTTTTCATGTTGTCTTTGATTTCGCGCTGCTGCTGTACATTTTTGAGGTATGATGGATCACCGGAAACCATTTTCTTCAGGTTGACCATCACTTTTTCCTGATCAAATGAAGTCTGCAGCAGGTTCTGCAGCAAACGGCGCAGTTCTTCCGTCTGCAGGTTGTTTTCCATTTCTGCGGACTGCTGGTTTGCTTCCTCTAATTGTTTGGCCATTTTTCGCATTTCCTCAGCGGCTTTCTGCTGGTTTGCTGCTGCCTGCTGAGACTGCTTTTTCTCCAGGTTCTCCATGCTTTTGTGCTGTTGTTCCTGTACTGACTTTGTTTCTTTCTCCATGGGCCGGAAGTCATTGGGATGTTCCAGCGTCTGGTTTTTCTGGTCGAGCTGCTGCATTTCTTTTTTCAGCTCATTAAACTCCTCCGTATTTTTCTGCTGCTGTTTTTTGAGGTCTTCAGTAGCGGCATTTTTTTCCTGCGTTTTTTTTGCGAGGCCCTTCTGGGCGTCAGACAGATTCTTCAGCCGGTCTATCTTTTCCTGTAAGCTCTGTTCAAATTCCAGCTGTTTATACAGTTCCAGAACCCTGTCGAGCTCCTTTTTAAGGGACTTATTGTCCATAGTCATTTTGGATAGCTCATTCTGCACCTGGTCCTTATTGTTCTGGTCCATCAGGCTCTGCAGTTTCTCCAGCAGGGCCTTTGTTTTTGGATCAAGGATGTGGTTAAAGAGGTCATCAATCTGTTTTTGTTTTTCGGCAAGCTCTGTTTTGACCGACTCATTTTCAGCCTGTTCACTGCTGTTTTTCTGTTTGGCCTGCTGTATATCTTTTACCGCCTCTTCCAGTTTTTTCTGTTTATCGAGCAGCTGGCCGATCTCTTTTTTATTTTCAAAGGACAATTCTTTTTTATCCAGCAGGTTTTCGCCCAGTTTTTTGCTGTACCTTTCTACTTCGGAAGCCATTTTAATGGCCGAGTTCATCTGCTGCTTCAGGGTGCTGCTTTCAGTATTCAGCTGTTTTGCCAGTGCCTGGCCTGAAGGGGGGCTGAAAGTTTTTATGGCGGACCGTGCTTTCTTTGGTCCGTTTACTGCGTCATTATCTGCTACTTCCAGGTAATATTCTACTATCTGGCCGGGTTTAAGGGCAAGGTCTTTAAGGTTCCGGTAATAGAGAAATGGGTTTTCCTGCTGAGCAGCAGCGATAGGGATAGCAGTGGACACCGTCTTTTTTCCTGTACCATTCTCCTTGACGGTATACACAAACTTTAGCGAGGTAAAGCCATGGTCATCAGAGATGTTTCCTTTAAAATAATGCACTTTGCCATTGATGGAGTCGGTAGTTTCAGTTACGCTGATCTGTGGTGCCAGATCGGGTATGACTTCAATCTTGTGATTGATAGAATCCGGGTGGACAGAAAAAGTATTCTTTGGTACGATCTGATAGCTCTGGCTTTTCCTTAGTAAGGCACTAAAGCTTGTTTCGTTACCATTCATGGCTAATTCTTTCACCATTTTATCCAGTGTAAACCGGAGTATTCCTGTATTTTCCGTATAGATGTTCCAAGTCACCCGTGTTCCTTCGGGCAGGAGCAGGTCTCCTGCATTTGAAATCAGCTCGTTCTTTTTTTTCAGGTAAAGGGGGTAGACCAGGCTTGCCCTGATATTCAGTACAGATGGGCGGGGTTTGACTGTCAGCAGGTAGGATTTTGAATCAAAACCTCCTGCACTGAAATGGAAGAGCTGTGTTTTTTGCAGGTTTTTTAAGGCGTAATAGAACCTGTTGTTTCCTTTTCTTTCCAGCTTAAAGGTATTGAGGCCTTCCATCAGGTATACTTCCTGTGGCAGCTGGTCGCCGTTGAGCTCCAGATCTATCATCAGGTCTTCGCCCTGCGTTACTGTCATTGCGCGGTTACGGAGCACAAAATTAAAGGGAGCGGCAGGTAAAATTTCTTTATTGTATTGGATGAAACTGCGTGTTCCTTCCCTGAATACTACAGGTGCAATGACCGCTACCAGGAGGATCAGTGCAAGCGGGATCAGAAAATATTTTATATATTTTTTATTCTCGTTCAGGCTGACGGCATTGCTGAAGGGAATGGGTTTCAATTCATTGATCTTCTGGTCTATTCCTGCCAGGATCAGTTGATTTTGCGAGGGAGAGAGGTCTGCCAGCGCCTTTAGCTGCAGGGTATTCAGTAATTTGTCGCGGATAGGCTCAAAATGGGCACCTATCAGTGCGGCAGCTTCTTCCAGGCTGAGTGTTTTACTGAGGCTCAGGTAGGACAGGAGAGGTTTAATAATGCCAATTACCGTGGAAAGGGACAGGAGCAGCAGATAGCTGAAGAAGAGAATGGTTTTGATTACAGGGATGGGGCGGATATAATAAACCAGTACAAACAGCAGGAGATACAGGCTCAGCAGTATAGCCAGTGTATAGATCATACCGCGCAGCAGCTTATTCAGATAAAACTTCTTTCTGAATTCGTTGATCCTGGAAATTAAGATTTCGTAATTGCCGTCCATTTAGCTGCGAATAAATCTAAAGATAAAGAACTGGGGCGACAGCGCGAATACAACGGTGTTTTTTTTACACGGGATCAAAAAAAAGCGCATAAAAAAAGCTTCCTGATATCTCATCAGGAAGCTTGTACGAATTATGGTTATAATAATCTAGATTACTTTAACATTGATCGCATTCAAACCTTTTTTACCGCTTTCAACATCGTATTCTACTTTGTCGTTTTCACGGATTTCATCGATAAGGCCTGTTGAATGTACAAAAATTTCGCTATCGCCATTAGCTGGTACGATAAATCCGAAACCTTTAGTTACATTAAAAAATTTTACTGTTCCTTCTTGCATTGTATTAAGTATTAATAATTAAGTCTGCAATGTAGTGATTATTTTTTTATAATCTGCAAATGCTTCATTTTTTGATAAATATAATTTTTGGAAAGCTATTTCGTTCCTTTTCTGCCTGTTACAGTTACGGTAACTTCACTCGTATGCGGCATTCCCAAAGTACTCCCGGGTTTAATTTTTAATAAATTTTCTAAATAAACGCTCGTGATTCCTGCTAAAACTTTTTTGCGGACTTCGCGGAATTCAGGCAGGTTCGTGAAGAAATTTCCAAGCCGGAGTTTGCCCTTTTCATCAATCAGGATATTGAATTCATAGGCGAAATCCTTATAGGCATCAGGAATCACCAGGCGGTACCTCGGATAGAGATAATCATAGGCCTCCGTTTTACCGTTAAGGCGGTCTACATTGCTCAGGCGCTCTACAGAGATCCTGTTGTCTCGCGCACTGAGGAGGGCCACCTGCCTGGCGGCAAAAACACTGTCGGTCTGATCCGGGTAGCGGTTTGCCCGTTCCACCAGTTTAGCGATAAAGATCGTATCTGCCCGGGTTGGGCGCTGTAATTTTTCTGCCGTGGTATGTAAAACGTTTTTGATGTAGTTATCGGAATAAAATGTCATGTTCACATCTGACCGGATATCGTCTGCAATTACTTTTCTGCTCACCTGCAGGCGCTGGAAAACCAGGCTGTCTTTGCTGATCAGCTTAAAGCGGAACCATTCCTTGGCGAAATTATATACATCTCCGTGGTCATACTGCAGGTAAAAACCCTGCATGATCTTCTTTCCGGGATCATATGCCGCCATGGTATCGGGCTTTTTCAGCTGGATGATCCAGCTGGGTTCCTGTTCAAAGCCCATGCTGTCAAAAGAAAGGCCATTGCTAAAGCGGCGTTTTACTTCAGTATACCTGATGCCTGTAATAGGGCTCAGGTCCAATCTCGTTTTTGGTTCCGGTTTTTTTTTACCGGGCTTTCCATTACAGGCGATCAGTAATAACCCGGAACTGACAATGATTAACAGGGGCTTGAGTACTTTCATATCAACATAACGCTTTTACCGGCAAATATATCAGCCTTTCTTTTCTTAACCTAAGAGATTTGAATTCTTTAGGACAGTATAGGACAAAGGTATATAAATTCATATTGAACAGCCATTGAAGCCGTACAGAACCCGTATTTTCTGTAGGGTTGGTCTGGGGTTGATCAGGGGTCGCGCTGGGTTATTTATGTTTAACCCAGCAGAACCCCAGCACAACCCCAGATCAACCCCAGCTCAGATGCGAGTTCTATACAGGTTTATTATGAATTTTAGCCAGGTTCAAAGACAGTTGTAAGACAACTGTCTTTGAACAAACAAAAAAGCCTCCTTCAGGGCAACGAGCAATAAACCCGTTGAGCTAAAGGAGGCTAGATTATGGTGTTCTTTAGCTATTTTTTGGGGTACAGGATGTCGTTGATCCTGACCGCCAGGTCGTCATAATGTGCCTTTGTCATCGTGTCACCTGCAACAGCCCGCGCTTTTGCGATCGTTAACAGTGATTTTAATTCTGCTCTGACCAGTGGCCTGATATCAGAAAGTGATACATTGACAGGCGTTAATCCGAAATTGGCGATGCGGTCCGGAGTTACACCCGGAGGCGCCTGCATTTCCTGGGTCATCAGCGAAGTTAAACGATCCACAAACGCACGCTGCAGGTTGCGTTTAAAAGCATCCGGGCGTGTAGCCGGGATAATACTCGTGTGAAGGTCTTTGAAGAGCTCAGGAAGCGTATATGCAACTTTAGCGCCGTTCTTGGTTTCATTGTCCAGCATCCTTGCAATGCGTGAAGGAGATAAGATAACTCCGAGCGTTCCAGTCTGTACGGCTTTGATATTATTCAGCAATACGCCGTTATCAAATTTGTTGAGTTCAGCGTTATTGATGAGCCATAACGGGGTATTGAACAACTGGGCATTCAGGAATGCAACGGCTTCTTTCTGTTTGGTCCTGGGCAGGTAGGTATAAACAGCACCTTTTTGGTCATAAGTTTTAAAGTTTTCGCTCATCCCGCCGATGTTGGTGGTCACATGACCCATATAACGGTTAAATTGTATGATCACCTCACCATAGATCTCTTTCAGATCGCTGTAATCTTTTCCTTTTTCGTAGGTCCATTTTTCAACGTTGGGCAGAATGCGTTTTAGGTTTGCTATACCATATCCGCCAGCTTTCATCGCATTGTCTCCCAGGTCTTCATTTTGCAGACGGGGATCCAGGGATGTGCCTTGCCTTCCGTAATAATACAATGGGTTGCCTGCTTTGGCGACGGTCCAGGCATCCAGTTTCTCGCGTTCCTGCTGTGCGGTTAAATTACCAGGGAACCAGGTATATCCCCATTTGATGGCCCATTTGTCATATTCACCAATGGTAGGGTGCAGTTGGGTTACCCCGTCACCCGGCTGTGCGATATAGTTGAAACGTGCATAGTCCATGATAGATGGTGCTGTTCCGTGCGTATTGGTGAAAGTCCTGGAGCGCAGAGAGTCAACCGGATACGCATAACTTGAGCCGAAGTTGTGTGGCAGCCCCAGTGTGTGGCCGATCTCATGTGAAGAAACAAAACGGATCAGGTTTCCCATTTGTGCATCACTGAACTTAGCTTTTCTTACTGCAGGGTCTACCGCGGCGGTTTGTACAAATACCCAGTTTCTGAGCAGGTTCATCACGTTATGGTACCAACCGATGTGGGTCTCCAGGATCTGTCCCGTACGCGGATCGGAGATATGGGGTCCATAAGGATTGGAGATGTTCGATGCAAAATAGCGGACTACAGAATAGCGGGAATCGTCAACACTGAATTCCGGATCTTCTTTTGCGGTTGGGGCTTCTTTACCGATGATGGCATTTTTGAAACCTGCTTCCTGGAAGGCAACTTGCCAGTCGTTGATTCCGGCAATCAGATAAGGCACCCATTTTTTTGGTGTTGCAGGGTCAATGTAAATGACAATGGGCTTTAGGGGCTCTACGAGTTCACCTCTTATATAGGCCGCTGTATCTTTCGGAACCAGGTTCCAGCGATGGATGTAGGCTGTTTTTTCCGCTTTTTGTGCGTCAGTACCATAATCGGTCTGCGTTTGTCCGAAATAACCGACCCTCACATCCGTTAGGCGTGCTTTAACGGGGCTCTTTGGTAAAAGTAACATGGACGTATTGAATTCATAAGTCACTGCTCCGATACTGTTATCGATAGGCGATTCCGCTGTCTTGTAGGTTTTACTTGTGACTACCTCTATGTTCAGGGGGAAGGTTTTTATGGTATCAATGTAAGAGCGGGGAGGGTCGAGCGCAGTAGTTTTATAGGCTTTTCTCAGCTCATCTGTGGCGCCGATAGCCATTACATCACCATTGTAAAAATCGGTGACATCAATGACCACACCACTGGTATCTTTGTTGTACGCTTTGATATCAAAACCGGCAATGATCGTGGAGAGGTTAGAGTTTTTTACCGACTGGTACATGTCTGATGTGCTGTCTGCCCGTACAGAATAGCTGGGCACGCGAACAAAAACCTGTTTGCCGCGGCGTTCCCACTGCCAAACCTGTTCATTCAATTCTTCACCGCCATATTGCTGGTTGCCCACAGATATACCGGAAGGCACTTTGTTTAAACGGGAAACGATCAGCATTTCACGGTTTAACAGGGTATCAGGAATTTCGAAGAACCACTTATCATCTACTTTGTAGGTTTTAAATAAACCATCCTTTTTTCTTGCTTTTGCCGTGATGATTTCGGCGAAGGGCTTAATGCCTTCTTTTTTCACTGCAGGAGGCGGCGTTGCAGTGGTTCCCGCCGGGGGGAGGTTTTTTTTAGATTTCTTTTGTGCATATAGCGCATCACTGTTGAATGCACATATAAAACACATACCGGCGATTGCCAGTAAGTTTGACCTTTTGTTCATTGGGTAT
The DNA here is from genome assembly GCF_900107535.1 of Pedobacter hartonius. Classification (GTDB taxonomy): domain Bacteria; phylum Bacteroidota; class Bacteroidia; order Sphingobacteriales; family Sphingobacteriaceae; genus Pedobacter; species Pedobacter hartonius. The sequence continues at coordinate 130,476 of NZ_FNRA01000007.1, forward strand.
AACAGTTTTTTAGGTTAGTATTTGAAGATCAAAGATATTCATTGAGTAAAGCATCAAATATGTGTAATTATAAAGTTACAAAACGCTAACTGGCAGGTGTTTTTTTAAAAATGGGGTGGCTTTAATTAAATAAATAATACTTTAGGGTGATTTCGATAACAGCAGGACTATAATGAAAATAATTAAATCCTATAAGCCCTATAGCATACACGTGTTCGCTTTACTTTTGGCGCTGTTCTGGGCGGGCTGTGCTGCTGACCGTAAAATAGAAAGAAAGGTGAGCCGGTTAATCAAAGGATCTTCAATACTGAATAACCATCCCGTAGGATTTGCTCTCTCGGATCTTGAAAATGGTAAGGTTATTTATGAAAAGGACGCCGATAAATACTTTATTCCGGCATCGAACACTAAATTGTTTACATTTTACGGCGGATTGAAGATGCTTCCTGATTCCATTCCTTCATTGAGGTATATCGAAAGGGGCGATTCGCTGATCTTTTGGGGAACCGGAGATCCGTCCTTTTTGCAGAGCAGGCTGAAGGGCGTGAATGCGCTGAACTTCCTGCGGACAAGCGGCAAACAATTGTTCTTCTCTGCCGGCAGGTATAGCGGGAATTTTTACGGAATGGGCTGGTCATGGGACGACTATAACGATTATTACCAGGCTGAGATAACCGAACTGCCACTGATGGATAACCTGATCGCCGTCACCAGCGAAAATGGCAGACTGCGTGTAAGCCCTGCGAAGTTTAAGCATTCCCTGATGAAAGATTCCCTGAATACTGCAAAGACCTTTTCTCTGACGAGGGACTTCACCGAAAATAGATTAAGACATCCTGATATAGGGACTATGCCTAAAGGGTATGAGCAGCAAATTCCCTATAAAACAAGCACACAGCTTACCTTAAGTCTGCTTACCGATACGCTGCACCGCCCGGTAGGGCTTGTGCTGATGGGAATGCCGTCGACCGCAAAAACGATATATAACGTGCCTTCGGAGCAGGTATTGAGAGAAATGATGCTGCCCAGTGATAACTTTATTGCAGAGCAGTTGCTGCTAGTGTACTCCAACCAGTTTCAGCCCCTGCTAAGCGGTAGTGACGCGATTCAGTATATCCGGGAGAAATACCTGGCCGGGCTGCCCGATAAGCCCCGTTGGGTGGATGGTTCAGGCCTTTCCAGGATGGATCTCTTTACCCCGAGGGACATCGTTGCCCTGCTGAAAATGATCGACCAGCAGGTCAATAACCGGGAGAAACTTTTCAGCATGCTCCCCGCCGGAGGAAAAACAGGCACCCTTAAAAATGCATATCCGAAAACAGACCAGCCCTTTGTTTATGGTAAAACCGGGTCCCTGTCCAATGTATATAACCAGAGTGGTTACCTGCTGACAAAAAAGGGGAGAACACTCAGCTTTTCTTTTATGAACAATAATTTTGTCAGCCCCGTGGCAGATCTGAAAAAGGAAATGGCCAGAGTGATCACCTATATCCACGAGAAATTCTAGATGTTTTTCTGCCTGGCATATAGAAAGGCAATGGTATTAATTCTATTTTTGTACAGATATGAAAGACGACGTTCAATCGATTTATACCTTACAGTTTGGCCTGGTTTGCTTAAGTTCATTTCTGTTCTCTTCCAGTTTCAATATGCTGATCCCCGAACTGCCTGCCTATCTTAGTGCAATGGGCGGTGCCTCCTATAAGGGGCTGATCATTGCTTTATTTACGCTTACTGCCGGGTTCTCCCGGCCTTTCAGCGGGAAGCTAACGGATACCATCGGGCGTGTGCCGGTAATGGCCGTAGGCTCTGTGGTGTGTTTCGTGTGCGGACTGCTGTATCCTGTGCTCACTACTGTTGCGGGCTTCCTGTTCCTGAGGCTGATCCACGGATTCTCCACAGGATTTAAGCCTACTGCTACCGCTGCATATGTGGCGGACCTTGTGCCGGAAAGCAGATGGGGCGAAGCAATGGGCGTACACGGTATTTGTTTCAGTACGGGCCTTGCCATAGGGCCTGCCATTGGAAGTACAATTACGGACCATTTTTCAATAGATGTACTTTTTTATTGCTCTTCGGTATTTGCCCTGATGTCTATCCTGATCCTGGCAAATATGAAAGAATCCCTGAAGGAAAAACAACGGTTCAGCTTTTCGCTGTTAAAGATCAAAAGAAAAGATATTGTGGAATGGAGAGTAATTCCTGCTGCGCTGATTACGCTGCTGAGTTATGTAAGTTACGGGGCCATCTTAACGGTAATAGCGGATTGGAGCAAATACCTGGGGACGACAAACAAAGGCCTCTTCTTTGTGGTATTCACGCTGACATCCCTGCTGATCAGGTTTGTAGCCGGTAAGGCGTCTGACCAGTACGGCAGGGTTTTGATCCTGAAGGTCTCTCTCGGCATGCTCGCAGTTTCGCTGGTATGGATCGGATTGTCCACCTCCTCATTTTCTCTGATGAGCGCCTCAGCGCTATATGGGGTAGCTACAGGCATGCTATCTCCTGCTGTCAGTGCCTGGACGATTGACCTGAGTGATCCTGCATACCGGGGAAAGGCTGTGGCAACGATGTACATAGCCCTTGAAGCCGGGATAGGAATGGGCGCATTATTGGCCGGCTGGCTGTTTGTTGATGATATTAAAGCCATACCAACCACCTTTTTCTTGTGTACCGGAATTACCTTAATTGCACTTGTTTACCTCCAGTTTGGATGGAAACCAAAGGAACAGATCGTATAATTACTGGTTGGCAACCACTAAGAGTTCAATGTCTTTAAAAGGAAGGTTAAACATATTGCCAAGGGTTTTACTGGTCAGATGCCCCTGGTAGATATATAATGCCTCCCTGATACCCGGCCTGTTCCATACCACATTCATCAGTCCGCCCATTTCACCTATATCCACCAGGATGGGGGTAAAGATATTGGTTAAGGCGTAAGAAGCGGTTCTGGGAACCCTTGAAGCGATATTCGGCACACAGTAATGGATCACATCGTGTTTCCTGAAAACCGGGTCTTTATGGTTAGTGACTTCAGAGGTTTCGAAACAGCCTCCCTGGTCTATACTCACATCAATTACTACGGAATCTGGTTTCATCCTGGCGACAGTTTCTTCCATGATGATACAGGGGCTGCGGCCGTGGGTGGCCCTGATCGCGCCAATGACTACATCACAGGTGGTTACAGCTTTTCCAAGCACTATAGGCTGCATGACGGAGGTAAAAACACGGCTGCCCAGGTTATTTTGCAGACGTCGCAGGCGATAGATGGAACTGTCGAATACTTTTACTTCTGCACCAAGGGAAAGTGCTGTTCTTGCTGCATATTCACCTACGGTTCCTGCACCCAGAATGACGATCTCAGTAGGTGGAACACCAGTAAAACCGCCCAGCATCAGGCCCTTTCCGCCGGTAACACTGCTTAAATATTCTGCGGCAATAAAGATGGAGGTTGCGCCAACGATCTCGCTCATGGCACGCACAACGCTTAGGATATTACCCTCATCTCGTAAATTCTCGAAACAAAGTGCATTGATCTTTTTATCCATCAGGGATTTCAGGTAACTTTCCTTGAGCGCTCCCATCTGGAGGGCAGAGATCAGGGTTTGCCCTTTGTGCATCATTTCTATCTCTTCACAGGTGGGGGGGGCAATCTTAACAATAATATCAGCATCAAAGACGTCCTTCTTGTTAAAGGTAATAATGGCACCCTGCTCACTGTAATCATTGTCGGAAAAGTTTGCGCCGGTTCCCGCTCCGCTTTCCAGTAACACTTTGTGCCCGTTATTTACAAGGAGCGCAACAGATAAAGGGGTAAGGGCGATCCTAGTCTCCTGGAAGGAGATCTCTTTGGGGATACCAATATAAAGACTGTTGCTTTTTTGTTTTAGTTCTGATAGTGTCTCTTTAGGCTGTTGCAAACCTTTCTGAGCAATTAAGGCCATTTCTTCCCGTAATCCTGTAGCCATTATCTAGCGTTTATTTGAATGAAATTAATAAAAATAAGATGAAAATCAAGCATCTAAAGGTAATTTTTACTAAAATTGAATGCTCTTTTTTCGGGAGACAGTACTTTGATTTCCACTTTAATATAACGCTCCGGCAAAATTTCTGCCACACGTTCGGGCCATTCTATCAGGCATATATTGCCCGAATAGAAGTATTCCTCGTAACCGATGTCGTATGCCTCCCGGATGTTTTTAATTCTGTAAAAATCGAAATGGTAGATGGTGGAGCCAGCGGCTGCATATTCGTTCACGATGGAGAACGTGGGGCTGTTCACCACATCTTCTACGCCCATTTCTTCGCATATGGCTTTAATAAAGGTTGTTTTTCCTGCCCCCATCTCCCCCTCGAAAATAAACACCTTTTCCTCTCCTGAAAAATTAAACAGTGCTTTGGCTGCACTGTTTAATTCTGTAAGACTGTTAACCTCAAGATTCATTTGCCTTTTAATTAACGTGAACTATAAGTGGCAATAGGAATGATCATCTCTTCAAGGGATATTCCCCCGTGCTGGAAGGTTTCGTTATAATAGTTTACAAACTGGTTATAGTTGTTCTGGTAAACAAAATAACGGTCTTCTTTGGCAAAGATATAATTGGAACTGATGTTGATCTTTGGCAGCTGTGCTTCGTGGGGGTTCTTAATCAGGAAAACCTCTTTGGCATTATAGTTCAGGTTCCTGCCTTGTTTGTAACGCAGGTTGGTGTTGGTATTCCTGTCGCCAATTACCTTGCTCGGGTGTTTTACCCGGATCGTTCCGTGATCTGTAGTGATCACGATCTTCACGTGTTTCTGGGAAAGTTTTTTCAGCAGTTCCAGTAATGGGGAATGCTCAAACCAGGATAACGTCAGCGAGCGGTAGGCGGCATCGTCATTTGCAAGTTCCCTGATCATGGCCATATCGGTACGCGCGTGTGACAACATGTCCACGAAATTGTATACAATGGCATTGAATTCGTTCTGCATCAGGTTATTCACCTGCTCAGTGAGCGCTTTTCCATCATCATAGGTAAGGATCTTATGGTAACTGAACTTGCAGTCCTTACGTACGCTGCGTTTGATCTGGTCGGCAAGGAAAGCCTCTTCATGCATGTTCTTTCCTCCTTCATCATCATCATTCTGCCAGAGTGAGGGAAAACGTTTTTCCATCTCCAGCGGCATTAAGCCGGAAAAGATGGAATTCCTTGCGTATTGTGTTGCGGTAGGCAGGATGCTTGAATAGATATCTTCATCATCCAGCCTGAAATGTTCGGTGATCAGCGGATTGATGATCTTCCACTGGTCATATCTTAAATTATCGATCAGGATAAAAAATACAGGGGTAGTGGAATTGATCAGTGGAAATGCTTTTTTCTTGAGCAGCTCATTGGATAGCAAAGGAGCTTTTTCTTTGCCGTTTACCCAACCCAAATAGTTGTCTTCAATAAATCTCGAAAACTGGGTATTGGCTTCAGATTTTTGCATGGTTAGGATCTCGTGCATCTGCGGGTCATCCAGTTTTTCCAGTTCCAGTTCCCAGAATACCAGTTTTTTATAGACGTCAACCCATTCCTCGTAGCTCAGTTTATCATTCAGGGTCATTCCCAGGCGCCTGAAATCCTGTTGATAGGCCATAGATGTTTTTGCACTGATCAGCCTTTTGTTGTCAATGATTTTCTTAATCGTGAGCAGTACCTGCTTTGGATTCACAGGCTTTATCAGATAATCGTCAATTTTTGAGCCGATCGCATCTTCCATCAGGTTTTCTTCTTCGCTTTTGGTGATCAGCACAACAGGGATGTCGCTTTTAATATTCTTAATGGCAGAGAGCGTCTCGAGCCCGCTCATGCCAGGCATGTTTTCGTCAAGAAAGACCAGGTCGAAATGCTCTTTTCCAAAAGCCTCCAGTGCATCATTCCCATTAGTAAATGTAGTTACGTGATAACCTTTTTCGTTCAACAGTAATATATGTGGTTTTAACAAGTTAATCTCATCATCGGCCCATAGAATCTTGGTTTCCTGCATTATTGTATGTATAAGGTGTAAAAAATTCTTGAAAAAGAGTGATCTCTTTCTTAAGTACGGATAAAAATAGCAATTTTTGTACCGTATAATTTATTTTATAAAGATTGAACAAAAAGAAAATAATAAATGACCCGGTATACGGATTCATCAATATACCCTCTGAGCTGATCTTTGACCTGATCTCACACCCCTTTTTTCAACGTTTACGTTATATCAAGCAGCTGGGGATGACCCACTTGGTTTATCCGGGGGCACTCCATACCCGTTTCCACCATGCGCTGGGTGCAATGCACCTGATGAGCCTGGCAATCGAGATTTTGCGCAGCAAAGGACATGACATTACAAAGACGGAAGAGGAAGCCGCAACAGTGGCAATACTGCTCCATGATATTGGCCACGGCCCCTTTTCCCATGCATTGGAACACTCCCTGGTAAAGGGCATCCACCATGAGGATATATCAATGCTGATGATGGAAAAATTAAACCAGGAGTTTAAAGGAAGGCTAAGCACAGCAATAGAAATATTTACCGGCAAGTACCCTAAGAAATTCCTCCAGCAGCTGATATCCAGCCAGCTGGACCTGGACAGGATGGACTACCTGAACCGGGACAGCTTTTTCACCGGTGTTAGCGAAGGGGTGATCAGCTTTGACAGGATCATCAAAATGTTTAATGTGGCAGATGATCACCTGGTAATTGAAGAAAAAGGAATTTATTCTATCGAGAAATTCCTGGTTGCCCGCCGGCTGATGTACTGGCAGGTTTACCTGCATAAAACCGTTATTGCGGGGGAGCAGCTGCTGGTAAAGATCCTGAAGCGGGCAAAAGAACTGGCGGAGCACGGAGAAGAGCTGTTTGCTACTCCTGCCCTGCAGCATTTTTTAAAGAATGATGTAAAGAAAAACGAGTTTCTAGATGCGGAGATACACCTTTCACAGTTTGCAAGACTGGATGACCAGGATATATTTGCTGCGCTGAAGGTATGGAGGGAACATCCCGACAGGATTCTTTCGCTGTTATGCAATATGCTGGTGGACCGGCATTTGCTGAAAACAGAGATCAGTAACGATCCGCCTGAGGAAAGCCGTGTACAGCGGATGAAAGAGAACACCGGAATTAGCCTTGAAATTAACCAAAACGAAGTTTGTTATTTCGTTTTTACGGATATGATCAGCAACAGAGCCTATAATACCGGCGAAGGAAACAGTACAATTAACATTTTAATGAAAAATAATGAGACAATAGATATTGCAAAAGCCTCCGATTTGTCAAATCTTGAATCGCTGGATAAGACGGTTACAAAGCACATACTCTGTTATCCACGGATAATTTAGCATTTTTTAACAAAATAATTCATTTATTATCCCGTTTTTAGTTTCCGATTACAAGCTGTCTGAAAAATTAGGGGGTTGGGAATATTTGTTCATATCAATTTAACATTTAACTTTGTAGAATGCAATTTACTGCCAAGCAGATAAGCGACTTTTTAAGTGGAGCGATTGAAGGTGATGAAAACGTAACGGTTTCTGAGCTTTCAAAAATAGAGGATGGTAAAAAAGGTGCCTTATGTTTTCTATCGAACCGTAAGTATGAACACTATATATATTCTACCAATGCCTCAGTAGTCATTGTTGGGCAGGATTTTTTTCCTGCACAGCCGGTCAGCTGTACATTGGTAAAAGTGAAAGATCCATATAGTGCCTTTTCCGTTTTACTCGAAAAGTACAACGAAGCGCTCAATGCGTCCCTCGATAAGTCGGGGATAGAACAGCCATGTTTTATCCATCCCTCAGCAAAGATCGGCAGGAATGTTTTCATCGGTGCCTTCTCTTATATTTCCGAGAATGCGGAGATCGGTGACGGTACAAAGATCTCACAGCAGGTTTTTATCGGCGCTGATTCGAAAATCGGCTCGGGAAATACTATCCATCCGGGAGTTAAAATTTATAACAGGTCTGTCATTGGTGACAGGGTGGTCATCCATTCCAATACCGTGATCGGAAGTGATGGCTTTGGCTTTGCTCCGCAGCCTGATGGAACATATTCTAAAATTGCCCAGATCGGAAACGTAGTGATCGAAGATGATGTGGAAATCGGGGCGAATACTGCTATTGACAGGGCTACGATGGGTTCTACCTTTATCAGAAAAGGAGTGAAATTAGACAACCTGATCCAGATTGCACATAATGCAGAGATCGGAGATAATACAGTCGTAGCTGCACAGGCAGGGATATCAGGCAGTAGTAAAGTGGGCAAAAACTCAGTTATCGGCGGGCAGGTTGGAATAGCCGGGCACTTGTCACTGGCAAATGGTACCCAGATCGGTGCTCAGGCCGGGATCAATTTCAGCATCGCTGAAGAAAACAAGCAATGGCATGGCTCTCCTGCTCAGCCACTCAGGGACTGGATGCGGGCCTCTGTGCTTTTTAAACATCTTCCCGGTATTGAAAAACGTATTACAAAGATAGAGGCAGAATTGAAAAGAGAAGCCGAACACAGCATAGTTAGTACCACACACAACAATAATGAACGTTAAACAAAAAACTATAAAAAGCGAAGTTTCCGTGCAGGGGGTAGGCCTGCATACAGGAGCAAATGTTACCTTAACTTTTTGTCCGGCGCCTGAAAATCACGGATTTAAATTCCAGCGTACAGATTTGCCGGGGCAGCCGATCGTAGATGCAGACTGTGATAATGTTACGGATACTGCCAGGGGAACCACGATCACACAGAACGGGGCCAGTATCAGCACCGTGGAGCATGTAATGGCTTCACTTGTTGGTATGGACCTTGATAATATTCTGATGAAGCTGGACGGGCCTGAAACCCCGATCATGGACGGAAGCGCTATTTTATTTGTTGAAGCGCTTGAAAGTGTGGGCTTTGTTCAGCAGGATATCGACCGCGAATATTTCCAGATCCCTCACAATATCATTTACACTGAAACAGACAGGAAGGTTGAAATCGTGGCTATGCCACTGGAAGATTACAGGTTTACCTGTATGATCGACTATAATTCTCCTGTACTGGGAAGCCAGCATGCTGTGATTTCCAGTATTGCGGAATTTAAAGATGAGATCGCTTCCTGCCGCACGTTTTGTTTCCTGCATGAGCTTGAATACCAGCTGCAGAACAACCTGATCAAAGGCGGGGACCTGAACAATGCGATTGTTATTGTAGATAAAGAAGTAAACAGGGAGGAACTTGATCACCTGGCCAAAATATTTAACAGGGAGAAAATTGAGGTAGCCCCTCAGGGAATCCTGAATAATATGGAATTACGCTACCAGAATGAGCCTGCCAGACATAAACTGCTGGATATGATCGGTGACCTGGCTTTGGTAGGAATGCATATTAAGGGACATATTATGGCTGCCCGGCCCGGTCATGCTGCAAATATTGCATTTGCTAAGAAAATTAAAGCCGCTATCAAAAAGGAGAAGAACAAGAAAGTACAGAAGGTATATGACCCCTCTGTAAAACCGCTTTATGATGTGGTACAGATTATGGACATTCTTCCGCACAGGCAGCCTTTTCTGTTTATTGATAAAATTCTGGAATTATCAAAAACACATGTCGTGGGCGTAAAAAATGTGACCATGAACGAAGAGTTCTTCAAGGGGCATTTCCCGGGTGCACCGGTTCTCCCAGGAGTGATCCAGATCGAGGCAATGGCACAGACGGGAGGGATCCTGGTGCTGAGTACCGTTCCTGATCCAAGAAATTACCTGACTTATTTCCTGAAGATCGATAAAGTGAGGTTCAGGGCACAGGTGTTACCGGGTGATACGATCGTTTTCAGATGCGATCTGATGGAGCCGATCCGCAGAGGCATCGCACAGATGAAAGGTGTGGGCATGGTAGGAGATAAAATTGTTGTCGAGGCAGAGATGATGGCACAAATTTCAAAAGTAAAAGAAAGCGAACGCGTATCATGATACAACCTTTAGCATATATACATCCAGAAGCAAAAATCGGTGATAATGTAACCATTGAGCCTTTTGCGGTCATTCATAAAGACGTTGTCATTGGTGATGGTACCTGGATCGCATCCAACGTTGTCATTATGGACGGTGCAAGAATCGGAAAGAACTGTAAGATCTTTCCCGGATCAGTAATTTCCGGGATCCCGCAGGACCTGAAATTCGCAGGAGAAGTTACAACCGCTGAAATTGGCGATAACACGACCATCAGGGAGTGCGTAACCATTAACAGGGGTACTAAAGATAAGTGGAAAACCGTGATCGGCAGCAACTGCCTTATCCAGGCATACTCACATATTGCGCATGACTGTGAAGTGGGAGACCACTGCATCTTTTCCAACAGCACCACGCTGGCTGGCCACATTACCATCGGTAATTACGTGGTACTGGCAGGCCTGGTAGCGATCCATCAATTTGTAAAAGTAGGCTCACATGCCTTTATTACCGGTGGTTCGCTCGTACGTAAAGACGTTCCCCCTTATGTTAAAGCGGCAAGAGAGCCCTTATCTTATGCCGGGATCAACTCCGTTGGCTTAAGAAGACGCGGTTTCTCTTCAGAAAAGATCAATGAGATCCAGGAGATATACAGGGTGCTCTTTGTGAAACATAATAACGTGACTAAAGCGCTTGATAAGATAGAGGCAGAATTTGCACCAACAGAAATCCGGGATGAAATTGTTGATTTTATCAGGAATTCGAACCGCGGCGTGATGAAAGGTTTTGGAACGGTAAGCTAATCTTTCTCATTCATGACGATCGATTTAAAGGATGCCGGCAGAAGGTTCAACCAGGAATGGATTTTCAGAAATTTCAGTTATCAGTTCAGCTCTGCCGGCAAATATGCCATCCTCGGACCAAACGGTTCGGGAAAATCGACCCTGTTAAGTGTGATTCTGGGCAGTTTGTCGCCTTCTGAAGGCTTAGTTACCTATACCCACCAGGAAACCATACCTGTAGAAAAAATTTATACACAGCTGAGCTTTGCAGCCCCTTACCTTGATCTTGTGGAGGAATTCACCCTGCAGGAAACCATCGCATTTCACTTTAAATTTAAACGGCTCTATCCCGGCTTATCAGCTGAGGCACTGCTCGATCTCCTGGGCCTGTCAAAGTCTCAGGATAAGGCACTGAAATACTTCTCTTCGGGTATGAAGCAGCGTACAAAACTTGCGCTTGCCTGCTGTACTGACGCTCCCCTGTTATTGCTGGATGAGCCCACTTCAAACCTGGATAAACAGGGAATTGAGTGGTATCATGGTCTGATCAAGGATTTTACGGAGGATAAACTGGTTTTGGTGGGGTCTAACCAGGAAAACGAGTACTCCTTTTGCGAAAATTTGATAAGTATAACGGATTATAAAGACTGATATTGTGCGCAATTGCAAGAGAAGTGTCATGAATTACACCCAAAATAGCGTAATAAATAAAATTTAAAATAATTGTTGCAGGATTCAAAAATAGTTTTTACCTTTGCGGCACGAAATGGCGCTGAGGTTTAAGCAATAATTTCAAATAAAATGGCAAAAGCATCAGAAGTAAAAAGCGGTAATATCCTTCGTTTCAACGGTGAGTTGACTCAGGTAGAAGAATTTCTTCACCGCACTCCTGGAAATTTAAGAGCTTTCTACCAGGCCAGAATGCGGAACATCAAAACCGGTAAATTGGTTGAGTACAGGTTCCGTACAGACGAAGAGGTAACGATTTGTCGTGTAGAAACAAGTGACTATCAATATCTGTACGAGGACGGAGACTTCCTTGTAGTAATGGATGTTACTTCTTTTGAGCAGTTTAACATTCCTAAAACATTATTTGGGGAATCTATTAAGTTCTTAAAAGAAGGAATGAATGTGATCATCTCATTCGAAAGCGAAGAGCCGATTATAGCACAGATGCCGCAAAACGTTGAGCTGGAGATCACTTACACTGAGCCCGCTGTTAAAGGGGATACTTCTACAAGTGCGCTGAAATATGCAACTGTAGAAACAGGAGTGGAGATCAAAGTGCCTATGTTCATCAACCAGGGCGATAAAGTAAAGGTTGATACACGCACAGGTGATTACGTAGAAAGAGTAAAATAAGAATTTTTCATAGTTTAGTTTTAGGTTTAGGTTGATTTTGGCTTCGGAGTGGTTCCCGAAGCCATATTTTTTACAGGCATTTTACCTTGTTAATTATCGTAAAGGATACCTACCTTGCCCTGAAACTCATCCAGATATGACTAAAGCGGAAATCAGAAAACAGGAAACGGCGCGCAGAAAGGCATTAAGCCTTCAGCAGGTAATCGCCCTCAGCGAAAAATTACTCCATCAATTTTCTACTTTAGATTTCGGGGGCATGCAGACGGTGCACTTCTTTCTTCCTATTGAAGAGAACAACGAGCCGGATACTTTTATGCTGATCAAATGGCTGAAAATGCACGAGCCGCAGATAAAGATCATTGTACCTAAAGCCGATTTTACGACTTCCCTGATGACGCATCACCCGTACAACGGAGAAGATGAATTGCAGAAAAGCCTGTTTAACATACTGGAGCCTGTACTGGATGAACAATATACCGGTAAGATTGATATGGTGATCGTCCCCTTGCTTGCCTTTGACAGCAGGGGCTACCGGGTAGGATACGGAAAGGGTTTTTATGACCGCTTCCTGGAAAACCAGGATGCACTTAAAGTGGGGCTCTCTTTGTTTGAAAGCGTGGATACCATTTCTGATACCCACGATAATGACGTTCCGCTGGATCTCTGCCTTACTCCCGAAAGGATCGTCCGGTTTAAGGATTAAGCGTCCAGTTCCAGCAGGACCGGGCAATGGTCGGAATGGATAGCATCGGGCAATATCTCTACGTTTTTGAGCCTTTCCAGCATGGGTACCGTAGCCAAATGATAATCAATACGCCATCCCAGATTCTTGGCCCGTGAATTTGCCCTGAAGCTCCACCAGGTGTAATGGTGGGGATCTTTATTGAAATGCCTGAAGGTATCAATAAAGCCGCTTTCCAGGAACAGGCCCATCCATTCTCTTTCCTGCGGTAAAAAACCCGAGGAATTTGCATTTGATTTGGGATTATGGATATCCATCGCGGTGTGGCAGATGTTATAATCTCCGGAGATGATCAGGTTGGGATAGCTCAGGCGCAGGTTGCTGATATAAGTTTCAAAAAACTGCATAAATTCATATTTTTTAGCCTGTCTGTCATCGCCGGACGATCCTGAGGGAAGATATACGCTCATCAGGGAGAAAGTGTCAAAATCAGCCCTTAAAATGCGCCCTTCTTTATCGATCCACTCCTCACCGCAACCATATTCAACATGGTTAGGTTTGATTTTGCTGAAGATCGCAACGCCGCTATAGCCCTTTTTTTCTGCGCTGAACCAGTAATGGTGGTAGCCCAGTTGTTCAATCAGGGCAATGATCTCTGGAATTTGTACAGGCTGCGCCTTCACTTCCTGAAGACAGATCATGTCTGCTTCGCTTGACTGCAGCCAGCCAAAGAAATCTTTTGTGGATGCGGAACGGATTCCGTTCACATTGTAAGAAATTATATTCATTGTAGTGTCTATTGTTTTTTATAGGTAATGAAGCTTGCTCCGCAGGTTTCATCGTTAATAGTTTGAAATTGGTATATGCTTTTCTCTGAATACCTTTTCTAATCTGCGTGCTTCTCTTCTTTTAAGAAGGCTGACCGTCATTTTCACATCTTTCAGGGGGCGGTTATTCCCGTCTGCCGGCATTACGGCTATCGTATCCACCAGTTCGAGGCCTTTTACAACCTCGCCATAAACAGTATATTTTCTATCCAGGTGCGGGCTTCCTCCAAGGGTTTTATAGACTTCGCGTTCCCATTGGGGGATCTTGAAATGAAGACGTTTGGTTTCAAGGCTGTCAAGCTGCGGGTCTGTAAATTTTTTCCCCTGAACGATATAGAACTGGCAGCCGCTGGATGCCTTTTCAGGATTATCGTCCCTGGCCGCAGCGAGTACTCCTTTTTTATGGAAAAGGCTGTCGCTGAACTCAGGAGGAATGGTATACCCTACATCTCCGTTGCCCAGCTCTTTACCGGCAGGGGCATTTTTAGAATCAGGATCCCCACCCTGGATCATAAAATTGCTGATGACCCTGTGAAATAGGGCGCCGTCATAAAAACCGTCTTTTACGAGTTTGATAAAATTGTCGCGGTGTTTGGGGGTATGGTTATAAAGCAGGATGATACATTCCCCCTGTTCGGTCTTTAATCTGACATACTGATGCTTTGGCCTGGCTGCAAATACGATATTGCAGCAGAGCAGCAGCAGAATGATAAACATTTTATTCATACATGCTATTTGTGGCTAAGTTAAGAATTGTAATTCTAATAAATTTATTGTTAATTTTGTCCTGGCTGCTGATCCATCGGACAGCAGGCCATACTTGTAAACCGCTGAATGTTCAGATGAAACTGATACAAAAAATAGCCCTTGGATTGTGCGCCTTTTACCTGATCAGTGTAATAGGCGTGGCGCTGAGCCTGCATTTTTGCGGAGATACATTGTCTTCTGTTCATTTTACCCAGACGGCTCAGTGCAAGGACTGCAAGTCTGAAAAGAAGACTGCGGAAACCAATCATTGCTGCAAGAATACTGCTGTTGAGGCGAAGATAAAGGACAGCCATCAGTCCGGATCAGGCATCAGTCTTCCAAAGAACTTCAGCATACAGTTGTTTTTGTTTCCGGTCCTTTCAACTGTGCTGGAAAGGATTCTGCCTCAATTGTTCAGCAGGGCAGAAAATAAGGCTCCTCCGTTTTCGGCCCGTTTTTCCCTCTACGCCTATCACTGCGTTTTCAGAAATTAGACCAGGAATAAATTGATCATTTCTGCAGGTCCTCTGCGGGAAAATGGGTTTATTTCAAATTTTTAGAAAACATAAAATGAAAACGATTAAATATTTCATTCTGTTCGCTGCATTATTTGCCGGCAGAAATACTTTTGCACAACAAATTTCAAAAGCAGAATTGCAGGTAAACGGCCTAACCTGTTCCATGTGTTCCAGGGCTACCGAAGCCTCTTTAAAAAGCCTTGGTTTTATTCAAACTATCACTCCGGACCTGAACAGGAATATCTTTGTCCTGACTTTCAAAAGCGGGCAACAGGTAGATATTGACCAGATCCGCGATAAGGTGGAGGATGCAGGCTTTTCCATAGGTGACCTTTCTGCAACAATCAATTTTAACCGCACTGTAATTGATGAGGCCGGAATAGCGCAGCTTGGGAATATGGCCTTCAAATTTACGAATGCCAGAAGCAGGGTACTTGACGGGCCGGTTACCGCACGTATACTGGATAAGAATTTTATCAGCCCTTCCACTTTTAAGAAAAATGCGGCACAGTTAAAATCAGATTCCTACCTGAGCGGAAAGGGAGTCATTAAGGGAAAGGAAACACGTATCGTTCACCTGAGCATATAACCGGGAATGAGGTATACATTTTTTGCCGTGGCAGTTTTGCTGCTCAGTGTAAGCCTGCGGGGTAAAGCGCAGGAATTATATGTGTTTACGGAGCCTGCAAGCAATATGCCTGCAAAGTCGCTGGGATTAAGGCTGACCAATGAAGGCATTTTCAGAGGGAACCGCATGAACCGTACGATCCCAGAGCTCATGCTTAGCTTTAACAAAGAACTAATGATCCATGTGCAGGGGTTTTTGTCTGCTATGGATAGGAACTACAGGCTGGAAGGAGGGAGTGTATATGCAAAATACCGCTTTCTTTCGATAGATGATGCACAGCGGCACCTGCGGATGTCTGCTTTTGGGAGGCTAAGTACAAGCAAGAGGCCTACTTATACACAAGACATCAACCTGGAAGGGGACAATAGCGGTGCGCAGGCGGGCTTAGTGGTTACGCAGTTGCTGCATAAACTGGCCCTGTCCGGCACGGTGGGTTACACCAGAGCCTTTGACCTGGAAAGCCGGAGGCTTGCGGGGTCGCCCCAGCCGGACGAAATGATCTCTTACAGCCTGTCTTCCGGCTATCTTGTGCTCCCTGTTCGCTACAAAAACTATAATCAGCCAAATTTTAACGTCTATTTCGAAATGCTTGGTAAAACCAATCCGGCAAACGGGAACTCCTACCTTGATTTTGCGCCTGCCCTTCAGGTGATACTGAACAGCAGGACCCGGATTGATCTTGGTTACCGGTTCCAGGTGAGCGGGGATATAGATGAAAGGTTCAATAAAAACATGTACCTGCTGCGGGCAGAGTTCAATTTTTTTAATGTTTTAAAATAATATTTGGGAAAATGATGTATGGTGGCCTTTTTTACCATACCGGTAAATAGATAATGATTAATAAAGTGAAAAACTCTATAGGTTTTGTCTATGGGTGCATCAATATTAAGTATCTGTTATATCTCTGGCAACTATTGTTAAAATATCTTTATTGATGTACTTTTGCGCAAATAAAAAAAACATATTTATGATTAATATAGGTGAACAATTCCCGTCGTATTCAAAACCAGCTGTAGTAAGTATAGAAAAAGGAAAAGAGTTTGAAACATTAACATCTGACTCTTTAGTAAATGAAAATAACCAATGGACCTGTATGTTCTGGTGGCCAAAAGATTTTACTTTTGTTTGCCCTACAGAGATCGCAGAATTCAATGCTAATTTTGGTGAATTCCGTGACCGTGATACTACGCTGATCGGTGCATCAACAGATTCTGAAAATGTGCATTTGGCATGGAGACATAATCATGATGACCTGCGTGGATTGAAATTCCCGATGCTTGCTGATACTTCTAAATCACTGGCAACAGCTTTGGATATTCTTGAGCCAACTGAAAAAATTGCTTACCGTGCTACTTTCATCATTGACCCACAAGGAATTATCCGTTGGGCAAGTGCAAATGACCTGAGTGTTGGACGTAACGTTAAAGAAGTTTTAAGAGTACTGGATGCTTTACAAACTGACGAACTTTGTCCTTGTAACTGGGAAAAAGGCGAAGCAACATTAACTGTTTAATCTAACTTTCCATAGAAAAGCCCCTGTAATGCATTTTGCAGGGGCTTTTTTTATGATTAAACCTGCGTAAAATTGTCCGTTATATGGACTTATTCAGGCTTCGTAACCATTGGAAGATATCTCTTTACCAACGAAAAAATATAAAAATGAGTGAAATTACCGAAACAATACAAGAGTTACTTACTGTAGTTGGTCTTGATGCCGATTACAGGAACGATAGCATTGGATTGCTTGAAAAAGGCAATTCAAGATATGTACGTGACCTGAAATTAAACTTCACCAGCACTTTAACGTCAGCACACTTATCTGAAAAAGAATGTGCGCTGGTAGCTTTAAGCATTGCAGTAAACAACAATAATAAAGTCCTTACAGAGTTTTTCGAGAAACAATCCCTGACAAAAGATGCTACAGCAGAAGAGATTGCTGAAGCTGCAGGCTGTGCTTCGTTACTGGCTTTGAACAATGTGTTTTACCGTTTCCGTCATTTTACAGGAAAAGAAAAATATACCCAGATCCCTGCCCGCGTAAGGATGCAGCTGATGAGCAGCCCGGTGACAGGCAAAGAGTTTTTTGAATTAATGAGTTTGGCTGTCTCTGCTGTAAACGGATGTGAGATGTGCGTAAATGCTCATGAAAAGTCTATTCTGGCTTTAGGGGCCACCGAAGAGCGTGTATTTGACGCTGTACGTATCGCTTCTATCGTAACTTCAGCCGGTAAAGTTATTTACTAATCATTTTGAGTTAAACAGCAAAGGCTGCCCTGAAGGCAGCCTTTGCTGTTTAACAGAGTTTGTTTTAAGTTATGCAGAGTTCCGTCCGGCGTTTACAATACCGTATACTGTCCTGATAGCCAGTTTCTCATAAGACTGAACTTCTTCCTCTGTCAGTTCTTCCTGAAGTTTTTCAAGGGCAAAATGCTGGATCAGTACCAGCGGCAGAACGATCTTTTCACGTACGGCTACAGACCTTTTTTCTACAGGGTAGTTTTCCATCAGCGCTTCATGGCCTGCCAGCTTTAGCAGCATTTCTTTGGAACGTTCATATTCACTGTTTAGCGTCTTCCAGAAATCGCCGTATTCGGGATCATTCGCAAAATGGGCAGTAATTGAAAAATCAGCCTTGCTCATGGACATCATACAATTGTCAATGATCGTTTTAAAGTATCCGGATTCCTGATAGGTTTTACGGATATTTTCCCAGTTGCCGGCTTCTTCCTGATTTTTTAATGCAGTACCGATGCCGTAAAATCCGGGAATATTCTGTTTGAGCTGGCCCCAGGATGTGACAAAACTGATTGCGCGCAGATCTTCGAGCCTTAATTTCTCTCCGGAACTTCTTTTCACCGGCCTGCTGCTGATCGTAATCTTTGATAACAGGCTTAAAGGGGAGAAGCGTTCCAGGTAACTTAAGAATAAAGGGTGCTCCCTGAGGGTAACAAATGAATCAAAACTGTCTTTAGCCATGACATCAAGGATATCCTTATGCAAAGGGTCAAGCAATACATTATGTTTTTCTTTCATTCCGGCCGAGATCCCCGCATTGATCAGCTGACTCATGTTGAAGCCTGCACTGTCAATAGATCCGTACTGAGAGCTGATCGTCTGCCCCTGTATCGTTAACTGGATGTTCTTGTTCGCAATCTCCTTACCCATGGAGGCATAGAACAAATGCGTTTTCCCTCCGCCTCTTGATGGTGGGCCTCCACGACCGTCGAAAAATGCAAGACGGATGTTGTTCGATTCTGAAATGGCGGTCAGGGCAACTTTGGCATTGAAAATAGACCAGTTTGCAGTCAGGTATCCGCCATCTTTGGTACTGTCTGAATAGCCAAGCATGATATCCTGCCTGTTGCCCCTGCTTTCCAGGTGTTTTTTATAAAATGGATGCGAGTAAAGTGTTTGCATGATCTCGGCTGCAACCTGAAGGTCTCCCACGGTTTCAAAAAGAGGGACAAAATCGATCGTCAGCTCATCTTCTTCCCATCCGTTCCACAAGAACAGCTCTATCAGCTGCAATATATCAGAAGCCTGCTGGCAGTTACTGATAATATAGCGGTGACAAGCCAGTTCTCCATTGCTTTGCTGGATCTGTTTAATCTCCGCGATGGTTTGCAGGGTATCCAGGATCAGCGGGCTTGCATCACCGGTATAATTTACTTTTGCGCTTTTGAAAGAAAGCTGCGCTATTTTTTCTTCTTCAGTAAGGTCATCGAAGTTTTCCGGGAAAAGAGAGATGATAGGCTTACTCTGACGGCAATAGGCATGCACGTCCCTAAGCACCCTGCTGTCCTGTCTGATGTCCAGCGAAGCGAAATGACTTCCGAAAAGCTCTACCTTACGCAAAAGGTCGTCCACAAGATCTGCAAACAAACCATCATGTGATTCAATCAGCGTTGATTTGATCTGGTTAAGGTTTTCGGTGAGGAAATCTGAAATATTCTCCGGAACAATGTTGACATCAAATGCATTCTGATATAATATATCCTGTACTTTGTAGATCACGTCTTCAACACCCCTGAAGGTAATTCTTCGTTTCAGCTTCCTGAAATCCCTGTAGTAACAGCGAAAGAGGATCTGGCGCAGCATTTTAGCTACCTGCATGGTATCTTCTGCATGCACGTTAGGGTTTCCGTCCCTGTCGCCCCCCGGCCAGAAGCCCAGTTCGATCACTTTTTTGGTAGGGATATTATATTCTTCCAGGCTGCTGTCTATTTCAGACTGGATATTGGCCGCCGCAAAGTAAAATACGTTCTCGAGATACCAGGAAAGGCTAAGAGCCTCATCTACGGGTGTCGGCGACTTTTTATTAAAAAACGGAGTTTTTCCAAGCTGTTGCAGTAACTGGTTAATGCTAACAATATCATTGATCTTTATAGCCGATGTAAGATCTGTAATGATAGAAAGTACGCTTCCCGGGTAAAATTGTGTAGGGTGTGCCGTAAGGACCAGACGAAGCGAAAGATCTTCTATCAGCTGAACAGTTTTGTCGTACACGTATTCACTGGATTCACTCTTTTTTAACATCGATCTCAGCGAACTCTGACCTTCTGCTGTATTTAATTTTGTGAAGGAGGCATCTTCTACGGCGTCAAATAATACTACCTGACGTTCAATATACTGAATAAACCTGAACAATAAGTCTATTACATCTTTGGCATTTGCTGCCTGTGTATATTTCTCAAAAAAGACATTAATGATCTCAGCAGGAGTCTTCTGATTCTTGACGCCTTCTTCACAATATTTTATAAAAAGAGGCAGGAGGGTACCTGTATCTTTGATTTTATAGAATGGGAGGGTTAGGAACAGGCTGTTGTACAATTCAAATCTGGAGACAACTTCATTGTTGAATATAGATTCTCTCTGTCCTGTAAATCTGGGTTTCTGCATGATTACTTAAGGGTAAAATTTTACGCGCTGAAGCTAAGAAAAATGACGGTAAGATCTATAGAATAATGTTAATAAATTTATTTTGGTTTGCTCACAAATAAACTATAAATTGCTTTCAGAAAGGTTTTTCAAACATTTAAAAGTATAATCTAGTTGTTGTGTAGCAACAATCGCATTAATTGTGATTTTTTTGGAAAAAAAAGGGCTGTCCGAAAAGGACAGCCTTTTTTATAAAAATATTTTTAGCAGGGTTCTAGTGAACATCGGCTGGTATTTCGACATTCCTTTTGAATTTTTGCAGATAAAGCAGCGGAATAGAGCAGAGCATGACCATTCCGGCAACCCAATACGCATCGCTATAGGTTAACAGCAGGCTCTGTTTGATTAAGGTCCCCTCCATTGCCTGATTGGCCATATGCCTTGCATCTGACATAGAGAATCCTTTGCTAATAAAATTATTGATGAATGCATTGAACCGCTCTATGAATATAGGGTTGGCCTCGTTAAGATTGGTCAGCAGGTTACTTCTGTGAAATCCCTGACGGGTATGGATCAGCGTAGTTAAGGCTGCAATTCCGAAGGATCCACCTAATTGTCTCATCATGTTATTTAAACCCGATCCCTGACCGATCTCTGCACCTTTCAGGTCCTGTATGGCCAGCGTAGTCAGCGGAACGAACAATAAAGCCATACCTATACCCCTGATCACCAGGGGAAGGAAGAAATCATTTGTACCCGAAGCCAGGGTTGACTTACTCAGCATATTACAGAAAACAAAGAACAGGAACATACCGATGGTTGCCATAAACTGGGCAGGAATTCCCTTTTTAAGGAAGATTCCGACAAAGGGCATCATCATGATCGTACAAAGGCCACCGGGAAATAGCAGCTCTCCTGTCTGTAATGCAGAGAAGCCAAGCAAATTCTGACAGAATACGGGGAATACGAATACGGACCCGTATAACCCGAAGCCGAGAATAAAAGAGGTGACCATCCCTACCGAAAAACTCCTGTGGCGCATGATCTTGAAGTTTACGATTGGGTGATCGGTACTCATTTCCCTCCAGATGAACAATAATAACCCGATGACAGAAGCGACGGCCAGCACCGTGATGTAAGGTGTGCTGAACCAGTCTTCTGTTTCACCTTTCTCCAATACCGTCTGCAGGCTTCCTACAGCTACGGCCAGCAGGCCGATACCCCACCAGTCAACCGGCTGTCCCTGTCCCGTTTTAGGCGTCGTTCGTATATAAGTATAGGTACAGTACGCGGCGAGAATCCCGACGGGAATATTCACGTAGAAGATCCACGGCCAGCTGCTGATATCAATGATATATCCACCGATAGTTGGGCCTACGGTAGGACCAACAACAGCCCCCAGGCCAAATAATGCCGTTGCGATACCCACATCCTCACGCGGCCAGGTCTCTAAAAGAATAGCCTGTGCGGTAGAGATCAAACCACCTCCAGCAATACCCTGCAAAATACGGAAGGCAATCAGTTCTTCCAGTGACGTAGCGTTACCACAGAGGAAAGAGGCTATGGTAAAGATGATGATTGATGTCAGGAAATAATTCTTTCGCCCGAAACGGCTTCCCAGCCAGCCCGACATAGGCAGGACGATTACGTTTGCAACCGCATATCCTGTAGAGATCCAGGCGATATCCTCCAAGGTTGCACCCAAGTTACCCTGAATCTGCGGTAATGCCACGTTTACGATAGTTGTATCAATCAGCTCCAGTAAAGAAGCTGTGATCACCGTAAACGTGATTATCCATTTTGTAAAACCCTGTTCGGCCATTTTATTTAATCTTTTGTTGAAACAGAAACGTTCACGCTCATGCCCGGACGTAATTTACTCAGTATTTCTTTTGTAGCTTTAATTCTGATTTTTACCGGAACACGCTGAACAACTTTCACAAAGTTACCTGTTGCATTATCCGGAGGCAGTAATGAACCTTTAGCACCAGTTACCGGTGAGAAGTTATACACTTCACCTGCGATGTGTTCATCGGGGTAGGCATCTACTATGATATCTACCTTAAGACCCGAATGAATTTCTTCCAGCTGTGTTTCTTTGAAGTTGGCAGTTACATACAGGCTGTTGTCATTCACGATGGAGAATAAAGACTGGCCGGCCTGGATCAGCTGCCCTTTCTGGATGCTTTTTTTACCCGCAATCCCGGTTGCCGGAGAGATGATGTTTGTATAAGAAAGCTGCAGGTTGGCGAAGTCTACTTCAGACTGGCGTTCAGAGACACTGTTGCTGCTTACTGCAAGCTGAGATTTAGTGGTACCAACCTGTTTGATTGCTGCGGTATACTGGTCTTTTGCTGCGTCATAAGTTGCCCGTGCAACATCCCTTGTTGCTTTAGCCTGGTCAAACTGCTGCTGCGTGATTGATCCGTCTTTAATCAGGTTTGCATAGCGCTCGAAATCTTTTTGTGCCTGCCATAATTTTACTTTGGCAGATTCAATATTTGATTTTGCTGTGCTTGTATTTGCTGAGATAGCGATAATCTGAGACTGTGAAACGCCAACACCTGCATTTGCACCTTTTTGGATAGCCGTTGCCTGTTCAAGTTTAACTTTATAATCGCGGTCATCAAGTGTTACCAGGGTATCACCTTCTTTTACTGGGGTGTTTTCTTCAAATTTGATCTCTTTTACATATCCTCCTACACGGGCAACTACTGTGCTGATATCGCCATCAATCTGCGCATCATCGGTATCAACGTGTTTACTGAAGTATAAATATTCTTTTATGCCAAATACGGCACCTATAATGATTAGTATAGCTAATATTATAGGGACAATTTTACTTTTCTTCTGAGGTTCAATTGTCGTTTCTGTTGTTGATTCTGTTGTCATTACTAGCGTGGATTTGATGTTATTGAGAAATTTTTCCTGTTGATTTTAATAAGGTATAGTAAGCTATACCGGCATCTGCCTTAGCAATTTCCAGATTGATTTTTGCCTGAAATAATAAGGTTTCAGCGTCAATTCTGTCAGTTACAGAAGCCACATTATTTTTGTATCTAGATGCATAGAGCCTGTCATTTTCAGTTGCCTGTGCAATAGAGGTTTCCAGTACCATGATCTTATTTTTGGCTACCTGATAATTCTGATAGTTCCTGTTGATCTCCGTTTTCACATTGTCAGACTGGATGGTCTTCTGAATACCAAATTCCTCCTGCTGAATTTTAGCCTTGCTTACTTTGTTCTTGTTTGTCCACAACGTTCCGATATTCCAGGAAAGGGTAGCGCCAAAGGTTACTGGGACTATATACTGATGATTTGAAGGAATAAAGTTGCCGGTTGGATTAATATAATACACATCGACCCCAAGGGAGAACGTAGGCAGTGTATTTGCTTTTACAGATTTAATATCGAAATCAGCAGCCCTGTTGCGGATATCGAGTTGTCTTAGTTCCTGGCGTGTGGTCAGTCCCTGATCCAGATAATTCGTCAATGGTGCAACAGCCGCTGCATCACCAGCGGGATCTGAAATCTCTATCTGTGTATCTTCAGGTAATCCGAGCAGCACATCAAGGTTATAGTTAACGATTCTCTGATTTCCTTCAATCTCCAATTTGGTGAGCGTGACATTGGACTGCTGCAACTGGAATCTTAAAACATCATTTTTCGTTACAATTCCCTGTTCGAAGAAACGTTCGGCCTGTTTCAACTGGCTCGCAATTGAGGCGAGGTTCTGGTCTACAACCATATGACTCTGCGACAATTTATACAGGGAATAATAGGTGTCAACCGCTGCAAAAGTCACCTCTTCTTTAACTTTATCTAAATCCAGGCGGGCAACATCAGCAAGAAGTTTTGTGCTTTCCCTTGCATATTTTAGTTTGCCACCCCCATACACCAATTGCTGTACCGACGCGATACCAATGTAGGCATCAGCCCTTTTTGGTAAATTAATAGGATCAAAACCGGGTATCGTCAACTTGTTTGTTGGAATTTCGGCATGAGTGTACATTGCACTAACACTTGCCGTTGGCAGGGCCTCATCTTTTACAATTTCCAATTGAGCCAGGTTCTGCTCAATCTTATTTTGAGATAGCTTTAAGTTCTTGCTATTTTCTACCCCAAGCTGAATTGCTTCCTGTATTGTCAATTTTTTAACATTTTGTGCATAGAGCATGCCAGGCAGCAGGAGAGCGAAGCAACTCAATTTAATTGTTTTGTGTATCATTTTTTGGGTGTTAAATACGTGTTAACCAAGTCTGTCAGGTGTATGATCAGCCTTTGCGTCAATATTTCCCGGTCTTTGGGAATGGTGATGTCTAATATTGAACCTTCAGTGATCTTGGAAGGCATTGTAGCTACGTTAGTGATGGTGCCCATAATAGAGGCGATCAGCATCCGTATATCTACAGGCCTGAAACTTCCTTCGGCAATTCCCTGATGGATGATCTTTTCGATCACATTCAGGTTACCGGACATGGCCTCTTTCAGTTTACAATACATTTCGGGGCGCTGCGCCAGGGAAAGTTCACGGTGCATCATTTTATGAAATGAGATATTAGATAAAATCTTTGTAGTGTATCCTTCAATGACTTTGAACAGCTTTTCCATCGGCGGTATCTGATACTCATCAATTATTGTGAGTTCCGCTTTGAAATTTTCCATCCGCCTGTTCATGATCTCCAGAAACACTCCTTCTTTTGACCCAAAGTAATAGCTGATCATAGACATATTTGCTCCGGCTTCTTTTGCAATCTGTCGGGTAGAGGTGCCTTCATATCCGAGATCAGAAAATAACTCTTCTGCTGCGGTTAGTATGCTGTTTCTTTTATCTGGCTTTTCCATTATTTAATTTAATGGCACAAAACTAATCAATCGATTGATTGATTTTTTATAACTATTTTCAGTTCTGCTTTAAATTACAAAGTGCTGACAATGATTATCCGCAATAAACGCCGATAGGAGCAGTAGTTATTTGTAATTTAAAATAATTCAATACCTTTGGGACAAAGTATTTTAAGATGACTAAAGGAGAAAATATTAAAAGTTTTGACTGGGTTTATTACGTTTTAGGCCTGTTTTTCGGAGGATTGACCGGTGCGGTAATTTCAGGAAGTTTTGGATGGACAATTTTAAGCGCCATCCTGGGGTTTATTTTTGGAGCAATTTTCCTTGGATCAATTGTAAAAGGGCGTAAATACTAAGCGCGTAAGAAAAAACTAAATTTGTTGGTTGAAATGGCATTATTGCCGTAACAATCTGATAAGAAGCTGACAGCTTCGCTGAAAAGCCCTGTATTTCAATGTTCCCGCCGCATTTGCGACGGTCAGCGTTGAGATACAAGGCTTTTCTATGTTTTGTTCCGAATGCTCAGATCTGTAATGATCTTCCATTATGGTCTGTCCCTGACACATAGAGGATTAAGACATCCATTTTCTTCGGAATAAGTTGTCGGCATACAGGAACCCGATAATGATATCGATAAATAAAAAGATTTTAATAAATGTAGGGGGTCAGGTGCTGGCTGAATGTGATGGATATATTGATTTTTGGTGCCGTAAAATGACTTTGTGATAACGCAAAGATAAAGATGGCAATGATGCCCAGTATAACTTGGATGTTTATCTGAATGTACCTAAAGCAGGTTAAGCTTTAACAAAGCAATCCTGGGCCACCTCTTCGGCATCTTCCCTGTTTTAGTGAAACGTAAGGCCAGGGTAAATACAAACCGCTGATGCCGCTTTACCAGTTCGGCATAAACCGCGGTATCGCCATTCAGTACTGCTGTGATCAAAGCCAAATCTGTTTCTTGCTGCTGCATCTGTAAATGAGACGTATGCAGCGCGGCACAGGTTACAGGATTTAAAAATAATTAATGACCGCTTCCGGCAAAGAATTTTAAGCCCAGAACGGATCCAATCAGCGTAGCAATAAAGAATAAACGCCAGAAGTTTGCCGGCTCTTCGAAATACAGGATGCCCACAATTACGGTACCTACGGCGCCAATTCCGGTCCATACAGCATAAGCGGTACCCATAGGTAGGGTTTGCGATGCCTTATTCAGGAAATAGAAGCTCAATACGATGCAGGCCAGAAATCCTGCAGTCCATTTCAGGTTAGAAAAGTTATCGGAAAATTTAAGACAGGTGGTAAAGCCAACCTCAAATAATCCTGCAATAATCAAAATGATCCAGTTCATAGTTTGTGTGTTTAAGTCTTCCCGGGGTTTCCGGAGGCTAGTCAAAAATTTATTTGCAGCACCATGTAACCTGATTAAAAATGATGTTGTCATAGTTACCGGAACTGCAGTTCAATAAACAGAATATTTAACAATAAATAACATAAGATGGAATATTTAGTCCCGATTACCCTTTTTACAACCGGATTTGCAATGATATTCGGCATAAGGTATTAATGAATAAGGAGAGAATGGCAATGATAGAACGGGCATAAATCCAAAAGACCGACAGTCAAGCCCCTAAGCCCTTCCTGAGTTTGAAGATAGGATTGTTGCTGGTAGGATTGGGCTTGTTAGTTGCCTGTTCACAGTGATCTCTGCAAAGATCAGCGATGACAAAGCGGCGGCCGTTTATTTTGGCTGTGTACTGATCTTTGGTGGTTTAGGACTGATCGTGTCTTACGTGATAGAGAAGAAATGGCTCGATCAGCAGCAGCTTAGCTGAAGCAGATCATAAATATCTTTCTCTGATGATTGCGATGTGATGAACCAAGTGGCCGGCGATGGTTAAAAGAAGCCGGCGAACGTTAATTTCCCTGCCGGAGGCCACTCCGGTCCTGTTGAGTTCAGCTTCGGTCAGAGAGCGGAAGAGGTAAAGGTTTGCCTTTCTCATGAAGCTGAACTCTTCAGCAAAGCTGGCAAGGCTGCGGTCAGGAAAATGTGCATTGAGCACATACTGATCTTCATCAAAACCCGGCAGCGGGTTTTGTTCCCCGCGTGCGAAGGCTGTTAAGCGGTAAACAAGGATTCTTTCGGTGTCGATGATATGTCCCGCCATTTCTTTAATTGTCCATTTTTCAGGTGCATAGGCATAATCTGCCTTATGGGCAATATTGTTCAGGAAACCGGGGAATTCGGTGGCCTGAAGTTCAAGCAATGCCAGCACATCCCCCTGAACGAGCGATGGATAGTCGGCATATTTTTTAGGTTGAAGTGGGTTCATAAGTAATACTGCTTTTTAGGATAATCCGGAAAGTTGTGCCCTTTCCAACTTCAGAGTCCTTTACGAAAATCTGTCCGCTATGGTAGTTTTCTACGATACGTTTCGTGAGGGAGAGCCCCAGTCCCCAGCCTCTTTTCCGGGTGGTATAACCGGGTTGGAAAACGGCGTCGAATTTGGATCTTGGAATTCCTTTTCCCGTATCAGAGATATCGATGAAGACTTCCTCCTTTGCGAGATGCTCTATGATATTAACGGTGATACTGCCTTCGTTCTCTATCGCGTTGGCCGCGTTCTTCAGCAGATTTTCCGTTACCCAATCGAACAGGGGTACATTTAACAATGCCCGTACCTGGTCATCCCCGGTAATTGTAAAGATAACTTTGTCTGAGGTCCGCAGCTGGAAATACTGGATAAAGTTACTGATCACTGTATAAACAACATGATCTTCCAGAACAGGCTTGGAGCCGATCTTGGAGAACCTGTCCGTAATCACTTCCAGTCGTTTGATATCATTTTCCATTTCCGCGATCAGCGGGTCATCCTCTGCGTCAAAGCGTGATTTCATCAGTTCTACCCAAGCCATCAGTGAAGAGATGGGCGTACCCAGCTGATGGGCGGTCTCTTTGGCCATTCCTACCCATACCTGGTCCTGTTCGGACCGTCTTGCAGAGCTGAACGCCACGTATGCGGTGAGTAAGAATAACGCGATCACGGCCAGCTGTATATAGGGAAAATACCGGAGCTGGGTGAGGATAAAAGAATCTTTGTGGTATATATGCCAGATCTTCCCGTCAAGGCCAATAATGGGGGTACCCGGATGCTGCTTTTTCATCTTTCGCAACTCCCTTTCAAAATACCCGGGATCATATGTTTTTTTATCCTGTTTTTCGACATCGTAGTTGGTCTTGGTTGAATCCAGGCCCTGGTAGGAGTTGATCAGCCCGTCCCCGTCGGTCATGATCACCGGTAGTTTGGTATTCTTGGTAATGGTTTCGATCAGATCGGTAAAGCGGTCATCATCATACATCACCAGCGATTGCTCCGTTACTTTTACATATAACTGGAACTGAACCTGTTCTTCACGCTGCATTTTTTTTACAAAAAAATCGGAGTAGAATACAGAAGCCGTACCGATCACAATTGCAAAAATTAACAGGAAGAATTTCCAGCGGCGTTTTTTTTCGTAGGGATTCATAGATTATGCCGGCAAATTACAAAATACCATTCAAAAAGACATCAATAGAACTGCATGCGCTTAAAAAATATATCTTTGTGATTCAGAATATGGAAAAGAAAGTTAGAGTAAGATTTGCCCCCAGCCCTACAGGAGGCCTTCATTTAGGCGGTGTGCGCACGGCTTTATTTAATTATTTGTTTGCGAAGAAACATAATGGCACGTTTATTTTACGTGTGGAAGATACAGATCAAACCCGTTTCGTTTCAGGTGCAGAGGAATACATTGTTTCCTGCCTGGCCTGGTGTGGAATTCATCCTGATGAGAGCCCGCAGCAGGGAGGTGCCTACGGCCCCTACCGGCAGAGCGAGCGTAAGCCTGCTTACAGACAGTATGCGGAACAGCTGGTTGCCAGCGGCAATGCGTACTATGCTTTTGATACCCCTGAAGAACTTGATGCCAAACGTAAGGAAATCCCTAATTTTCTTTACGGCGCATCTTCAAGGACGCAAATGAGAAATTCCCTTTCTCTTACCAGTGACGAAGTGGAAACGCTTTTAGCACAGGATATACCACATGTTGTGCGGATTAAGATGCCGGAAGACGAGCATGTGTCTTTTATAGATATGATCCGCGGGCATGTGAGCTTTGATACGAATTTAGTTGACGATAAAGTCCTTTTAAAGGCTGATGGAATGCCAACGTACCATCTTGCCGTAGTGGTGGATGACAGGGCAATGGAGATCAGTCATATCTTCAGGGGAGAAGAGTGGCTTCCATCGGCACCAATTCATATCCTGTTGTGGAGATACCTGGGATGGGAAGATGAAATGCCTCAGTGGGCACATTTGCCGCTGATACTAAAGCCGGACGGAAATGGTAAGCTGAGCAAGCGCGACGGCGACAGGCTTGGGTTTCCTGTATACGCACAAAACTGGACAGACCCGAAAAGCGGCTACCTGACAAAGGGATTCAAAGAGCTTGGGTTTGTGCCCGAAGCATTTGTGAACCTGCTGGCGATGCTGGGATGGAATGACGGTACCGACCAGGAGATCTTCAGCCTTCCGGAACTGATAGAGAAATTCTCTGTTGAAAGGATCAGCAAGGCAGGAGCGAAGTTCGATTTTGAGAAAGCCAAATGGTACAATCATGAGTGGATTAAAAATGCTGAGGCAGAGAACCTGCTGGCAACAGTAAAGCAGGAGCTCAATACAAAAGGGATAGTCCCGGCAGATGATAGTTATACCTTACAAGTGATTGACCTCATTAAAGACCGCTGTAATTTACTTACTGATTTTGTTGCCCAGGGCGAATACTTTTTTGCGGCTCCTGCAGCATACGACCTACCTTCGGTAAAAGGAAAATGGAATGCTGAAAAGGCGACATTCTTTACCGCTTTTGACGCAGAATTAACTGATGAGATGCCGGCAGCGGAGATGGAGGCAAAGTTCAAAGAGCTGGCTGCGGCACATTCCTTAAAACCAGGTGAACTGATGCTCCCATTCCGTATTATGCTGGTAGGGGGCAAATTTGGACCAGGTGTTTTTGAAATTGCTTTTACACTGGGAACACAGGAAACTAAAAACAGGATTTCATTAGCCCTGGCTGCTTTCGAATAAGTTTATGGGATTGATAGGATTTGGTATAACAATTGACGTAATGGATTGTTGTACCAAATCAAAGAGATTTTATGAAGTTTTTCGGTAAGAGTAGCGATAATATCGAAGATGCCAGAGGCAGCTCTGGTGGCGGTGGAAAAGTGATTGGGGGCGGAATTGGCGTTCTTATCGTTATTGTCGGGATGTTCTTTGGAAAGGACCTTACCGGATTGGTTTCTGAAATGCCTGTCGGCAATTCTGAACAGACGGCCGTACAGAGGGGAACACCACAGGATGCCGGCGGAAAGTTTGTGGCCGATGTGCTTGGCTCCACTGACCGTGTCTGGGAAGCACAGTTCGCAGAACTGGGCAAGCAATATGAAGAACCGGCACTCAGATTATTTACCGGAGGAGAGCAATCCGGCTGCGGATACGCAAATTCTGCTGTAGGGCCCTTCTATTGCCCTGCTGATCATAAAGTATATATTGATTTAGATTTTTATAAAGATCTCAAGGAGCGCTTCGGAGCAGAGGGTGACTTTGCGCAGGCTTATGTCATCGCACACGAGGTGGGCCATCATGTGCAAAACCTGCTGGGAACCTCAGAAAAAATGCAGCAGGCACGTGCTTCCCTGAGTGAAAAAGAATACAATAAATTATCAGTAAAGCTGGAGCTTCAGGCAGATTTTTATGCAGGGCTATGGGCACATCATGCGAAAGATATTACGCTGGATAAGGGCGACCTGGAAGAAGCTTTAAATGCTGCGAATGCCATCGGAGATGATAAATTACAAAAAGAGGCCCAGGGAGAGGTTGTTCCGGATGCTTTTACCCATGGGACCTCGGCCCAGCGGATATACTGGTTTAAAAAAGGTTTCGACACCGGCGATATCAGTCAGGGAGATACTTTTAAAATTTCGGAACTATAATTAAGATGTTTATAACCATTATGTTACGAGAGCGTGATTTGAAAATGATTTATTCTATAAAGTTGTATAACTTTGACGCAAACTATTACGTGAGATACGGCGTAGTAGATAATGATGAAGCACCTATTTTATTCTAAATAATGATCCTAATAGTTGACGATACACCGGAGAATCTGATTTCTCTTAAAAAAGTTCTTGAAAGACATAATTTTGAAGTCGATACTGCATCTTCCGGAGAAGAAGCCTTAAAAAAGGTTCTCAAGAATGCTTACGTGTTAATTATTCTGGACGTTCAGATGCCCGGCATGGATGGCTTTGAAGTTGCAGAAGCAATCTCCGGGTACAGCAAAGCCAAAGAAACCGCCATTATCTTTTTATCTGCAGCCAACACCGGTCTGAATTTTATTACCAAAGGTTATTCTTCAGGAGGACTGGACTATATTACCAAACCTGTTGACATGAATATCCTGTTGCTGAAGGTCAAAACATTTTACAGGATATACGAACAGAGCCGGAAGCTGATCGAGATCCAGGAAGCACTAATCGAAGAAATCGAATTCAGAAAAAGCGCTGAACGGAAAAAGGACGAGTTTATCAGCATTGCCAGCCATGAACTGAAAACGCCGCTGACAAGTGTTAAGGGGTATGTACAGTTGCTGGAAAGAAGTATAGATAAAGGGGATATCCCTACCGTTAAGCGTCACCTGGAAAAAGCGCAACTACAGCTTGACAAGCTCAACGACCTTATTGCAGATTTGCTGGATATCTCTAAAATTGAAAGCGGGAAACTCAAATTCAATAAAAAAAGTTTTGATCTTAATGTTCTGCTGGATAGTATCATTGAGATTATACATCAGTCTAATCCCGGGTTCAGCATTATTAAAACAGGCATTGTGCCGCAGTCTGTTTTTGCGGATGAAATGCGGATTGAACAGGTTATTGTTAATTTTTTAACCAACGCCATTAAATATGCACCGGGTACTGATGAGGTGCATATCCACCTGGATGCAGAGGGAGACCGTGTGACGGTTGCAGTAAAGGACTTTGGGATAGGCATACATCCGGATCAGCAAAAAAACGTGTTCGACAAGTTTTACAGGGTTGAAGAAACAGCCATACATTTTCAGGGACTGGGGATAGGTTTGTATATTTCAGCTGAAATCATAAGAAGGCACGGCGGCACAGTGGGTGTAAACAGCACTTTCGGTCAGGGATCGGAGTTTTATTTCATTATCCCCCTAATTTCAACTACTGAATCAGATTAATATATTTTTTAACTATGCAAAAAACTCTAAAAAATAACCTTCGTATCGGTCTTGGGCTATCTTTATTGTTGCTTTTTATTAGCTCTCTTGCCTCTTATATCAGCATCAGCAACCTGGTCAAAAGTTCTAAGATGGTTTCTCACAGTAACCAGGTAATCACCAGCCTGGAGGAAATCATTTCCACTCTGAAAGATGCCGAAACGGGGCAGCGCGGATATCTGTTAACCGGAGATAAGATTTTTCTTGAACCCTATATAGGGGCCGAATCAAGAGCGATTACTTTACTGGATGGGGTAGAAGCCCAAACCATCGACAATCCTGTTCAGCAGCAGCACATCAAAAAGCTCAGGATGATCGTGGAGAACAGGCTGGGCATCCTGGAAAAAACAGTAGTGTTAAAAGGTGCCGGAGGGAATGTCAGTGTAGGAGACCTCCTGACGGGAAAAGAATATATGGATGATGCCCGCAAGGTGATCACCGCGATGGAGACTGAGGAAAGGAACCTACTGTCCACACGTACGGCCGATCAGAATAAGCTTGCCGGGTATACACCAGCCCTCATTATCTTTGCGGCGCTGCTGGCCATCGTGATTACCATCTTCTTTTATAGAAGGGTATCGTCCGATTTTAGTACAAGGGTACAACTGCAGCAGGAACTGCAGGACAAGAATGACGAAATTGACCATCGGATAGAGGTGATTCAGGAGATTGCCGGGCAGATTTCCAGCGGTAATTACCAGGTGCGGCTGGATGAGGAGGCAAAGGATGGATTGGGAAGCCTGGCGGGTTCACTGAATGCCATGGCTGAATCGCTGCAGTATTCATTTTCTTTACTTGCAGACAAGGAATGGCTGCAAACGGGTATTGCCAGTCTGAATGATAAGATGGTGGGTGAAAAGAGCCTGAATACGCTGGCTAACGATATCCTGGAAAATATCATCCAGCATACCGAAGCGCAGGTTGCTGCATTTTACCTGCTTGAAGAAGACCGCCTGCTGCATCTGGCAGGAAGTTACGCCTTACTGGAAGATCAGAGAAAAGATATACTGAAACCCGGGGAGGGCATGGCGGGGCAGGCAGTGAAATCAGGAAAGCAGATCTTGCTCAATGATATCCCTAATGACGAGCTGACAATCAGTTATGCTGCAGGCAATACGAAACCAAGGAATATCGTTGCCGTACCGATCATCCGGGACCGGCTAGTGGTAGGCGTGATAGAAATAGGATCGCTGAACGTGTTCACACTTTTACAATTAGATTTCCTGAATAGTATCTCTACCAATATCGGTGTGGCTGTACATGTGACGCAGAACCGCAAGAAATTACAGGAATTCCTAGAAGAGACGCAGGCCCAGGCGGAAGAGCTTCAGGCACAGCACAGTGAACTGGAGGGACTGAATTCGGAACTGGAAGTACAAACACAGAAGATCCAGACTTCAGAAGAAGAGCTCAGGGTACAACAGGAGGAATTGCTTCAGAGTAACCAGGAACTGGAAGAAAGAACAACCCTGCTGGAAGAAAAGAACCAGCTGATCCAGGAACATAACCTCGAGATTCAGCGTAAATCAGAACAGCTGGAACAGAGCACAAAATATAAATCAGAATTCCTGGCAAATATGTCGCATGAGCTGCGGACGCCTTTGAACTCCATTTTACTGCTTTCTAAATTAATGTCTGACAATAAAGAGCTGGACACTGAATATATTGAATATGCAGAGGTGATCCAGAGCTCCGGACAGGGGCTGTTAGGCCTGATCGATGAGATCCTTGACCTTTCCAAGATTGAGGCGGGTAAAATGAAGCTTGAACTTGCAGATGTCCCCCTAAAGGAGGTCGCTACAGACATGAAGTCCCTCTTTAATCCTATTGCAAAAAACAAAAGCCTGGAACTACTGATTGAAGTGGAGGGGGGGATGCCGCTGATTCATACTGATAAGATGCGCCTGGAGCAGATTCTTAAGAACCTGCTTTCGAATGCCATTAAATTTACACCTAAGGGAAGTGTAACCCTGAATATCAAAAGCGATCCTGTGGCTGGAAATATAATTTTCAGGGTGACCGATACAGGAATCGGTATCCCGGCGGCGAAGCAGGGACTGGTATTTGAGGCTTTCCAGCAGGCTGACGGCTCCACCAGGCGGAGATTTGGAGGTACCGGCCTGGGATTATCTATCAGCAGGGAGCTGGCTAAATTGCTGGGTGGAGAAATTGACCTGCGGAGTGAAGAAAATGCAGGCAGCACGTTCACACTTACCCTGCCTGTGGATGGCGCAGAACCGGATACGGAAATCATGAATGCGGGCCAGGAATACACTACAGTCTATCCGGAAAAGCCAATAGTGCTGGCTGAGCGGTTTACGGTGGACCATATACCGCAGGAAATTGAGGATGACAGGGGCAATATCGTGCCTGGTGACAAGGTGATCCTGATCATTGAGGACGATACTCCTTTTGCGAAAACGCTGATGACCTTTACCCGCAAGAAGAACTACAAATGTGTAGTGGCCGTGAGAGGTGATATTGGAATTGAGCTTGCCAATTATTACAAGCCGCTGGCTATCCTGCTTGATATCCAGCTGCCGGTGAAAGACGGATGGCAGGTGATGGAAGAACTGAAGTCTAACCCGGCAACACGTCCGATCCCTGTACATATCATGTCCTCTCTTGAGGTAAAAAAAGAAAGTTTACTAAAAGGCGCTGTTGATTTTATCAATAAGCCTGTAGCACTGGAGCAGATGCAACAGATTTTTCAGAAACTTGAAACGGCATTGAGCCGCCATCCCAAGAAAGTACTGATTGTTGAGGAAAATCAGCAGCACGCAAAGGCGCTGAGTTATTTCCTGAGTAACTACAATATCCAGACCGAGGTCGTGAATAATGTTTCTGAGAGTGTTGATGCACTGCAAAAAAAGGAAGTGGATTGTGTGATCCTGGATATGGGTGTACCTGATAAAAATGCCTATTTAACGCTGGAAACGATCAAAAAAGGGGAGGGGCTGGAAAATCTGCCAATCATTATTTTCACCGGTAAGAACCTATCCAAAGGGGAAGAGCAGCGGATCAAACAGTATGCTGATTCCATCGTTGTAAAAACAGCACATTCCTATCAGCGTATCCTTGATGAGGCTGCACTTTTCCTTCATTTAGTGGAAGAAAAAACCGTAGAAAATAAAAATATCAAGGCAACAGAGGGATTAAGGGGATTGTATGAAGTACTGAGCAATAAAACCGTACTCATCGCCGATGATGATGTGAGGAATATCTTCTCGCTCACCAAGGCCCTCGAGCAGCATAAGATGAAGGTATTGGCGGCAACAGACGGTAAGGAGGCTTTACAAGTGCTCAAAGACAACCCGAATGTAGACATTGTGCTGATGGACATGATGATGCCGGAAATGGACGGATATGAAAGCACAAAAGAGATCAGAAAAATAAGTGCGTTCAAACATTTACCTGTATTGGCTGTTACAGCCAAGGCAATGATGGGTGATCGTGAAAAATGTATTGCGGCGGGGGCGTCGGACTATATCTCTAAACCTGTAGATGTAGATCAGCTTATTTCCCTGCTGCGTGTGTGGCTTTATGATAAAATTTAAAAATACCGTGTTTTAATAGATATGGAAGATCAAAAGAAAGTACTGATCATAGATGATGACAACAGGAACATCTTTGCTTTAACAGCTGTGTTAAAATCAAAAGGTTATCATTGTCTCTCGGCAATTGGCGGCGAAGAAGGCCTGCAATTGCTGGAAGAACAGAAGGATATTGCCGTAGTACTGATGGACATGATGATGCCCGGGATGGATGGGTATGAAGCGATGGCAAAAATGAATGAAGACCCGGAATTAAAGGGCATACCTGTAATTGCCGTTACGGCGCAGGCGATGCTGGGGGACAGGGAACGCTGTTTAAATGCGGGAGCTGTAGGTTATGTTTCTAAACCGATCAATGTAGATACCTTAACCGATCTGCTGGTAAAATATATTTAAATGAACCTTGAATTACCTACGATAAGTGATGGCCAGGTGGAGATCTTACTTTCAGATCTCCTGGAGCATTATGGCTATGATTTTACGGGATATTCAAAGGCCTCTATCAAGCGCAGGATACTCAGATTATATTCGCTGGATAAGGCGCTGAGTTTTGCGGAATTCAGGTACAGGATCAACAACGATACTTTTTATTTCAAGCGGTTTGTTGAGCAGATCACTGTAAATGTGACCGAGATGTTCAGGGATCCTGGGTTTTTCAAAACGCTCCGGGATGTGGTGCTGCCAAAACTGGGAACATATCCTTTTATCAGGATATGGCTTGCGGGCTGTTCTACCGGAGAAGAAGCCTACTCTATTTCTATTATACTGAAAGAGCTGAACCTGCTTCATAAATCATTGGTTTACGCTACAGATCTGAATCCCATCGTGCTTGAAAAAGCATCTCAGGGAATGTTTGCAATGAGCCAGATGAAGCAATATTCGGAGAATTATATTTTATCAGGAGGAACAAACGACTTTTCGAGCTATTATACCGCGAACTACTCGCTGGCAAAATTCAACGACGAACTGAAAAGTAAACTTATTTTTTCTACCCATAATCTTGTTTCTGATCATTCTTTTAACGAATTTCAACTGATCCTTTGCAGGAACGTATTGATTTATTTTGACCGGGATTTACAGCACAAGGTACTGACGCTTTTTGATGATAGCCTTGAAGGACTCGGCTATCTGGCTTTGGGTACTAAGGAAACGCTTGATTTTTCCCCTATCTCCCCGAACTATAAAAGGATCCCGGGTGAAAAAATATGGAGGAAAATAGGATAATGGGAACCAAATGTGATGCACTGATCATCGGCGGATCTGCCGGAAGCCTGGATGTACTGTTAAAAGTCCTTCCATCTTTAGACCCTGCTTTAAGTTTTCCTATTGTGATCGTGGTGCACAGAAAGCATGGTACTGATTCCCTGTTGCCCGAATTGCTGTCCGGCCGGACGAAACTGTTGGTGAAGGAAATCGACGAGAAGGAGCCGCTCTCCGCGGGTAATATCTATATTGCACCTTCGGATTACCACACATTGATTGAGCAGGACCATACGTTCTCGCTGGATTATTCCGAGAAGATCAATTACTCACGCCCGGCAATTGACGCGACCTTCCAGACTGCTGCTGAGGTTTATAAGGAAAAATTAGTATGTTTATTGCTGTCGGGATCAAATGCTGACGGGGTAAACGGATTGAAAAGTGTAAAGGTATGGGGCGGGACGACGGTAATTCAGGATCCGGCCACGGCGCAGGTATCCTATATGCCGGAACAGGCTTCACTGCACGCCAAAATAGATCATACTTTACGCATTGAACATATGGCAGAATTTATAAATTTGTTATCTTAATCTTTATAATAAATGGCTGAGCAAAAAAAAGTCTTCATTTTTGATGACAATACCGATATTCTTGAACTTTGTACATTTATTCTGGAAGATGCTGGTTATGAAATCAAGACCTCGTCTACTTCAAATAATATTATTGACCAGGTTTCGGCCTATACACCGGACATTATCTTTATGGATAACTGGTTGCCTGACGTGGGCGGTATTGAGGCTACCAGGGAGCTGAAAGGGCATGAAACGCTTAAAAATATACCTGTCATCTATTTTTCTGCAAATAACGATGTGATGCTGCTCGCCGATCAGGCTGGTGCGGATGGTTATTTGTCAAAACCGTTTGATATCCAGGAGCTGGAAAACATTATTCTGAAACACCTCGCTTAGTAGCATGCAAATCTCCTGAAAGAGAAAGCCCTGATAAATTATAACTTATCAGGGCTTTCTCTTTCAGGAGGTTTGAGGGCTTATTTTACACCTAAAACATCTGCTCCCTGCTCAAAAACAATATCCACGGGAATTCTTTTTTTACTCAGACGGTCTAAATCTGCCTGCAATTCAGGGCTAATTACTGCATTATCTTTTTTCGCCTTCTCTACGGCCGCCTTATCTCCGTTTCCCTGCAGCGTCAGTATCAAATTGCTGAGACCGTTCATGGCAGCCCCGAATTTAACAAAGTCTACTTTGTAAGTTCCGTTTTCTGTCCTGATAAAAGCGCCTTTCTGCTTAAAGTAGTTAAAGCATTGCATATTTGCCTGTCCGTGTGCTTCTGAGGCACCGAATCTCACTGAACGGAGCAGTCCGGCCATAAATGTGGTATAGTACGTTTTAATATTGCCGGTGAGTTCTTTTTTCTTTAATAAGCCTGTTACCATGTAGAGGCCAAGGACGTCTGCTTTACCTTCTTCCAGCCAGCTGTACTGTTCTTTCAGTGCTGCTTTGACAAAACCTTTACCGGTAACAGTTTTTTTAATACCCAGGCCATGGGCTACCTCATGAAACATTACGTTTGCAAAAAAGGCATCGAAACTGACATATTGTTGCTGGTCCTTATCGATCAGTTCATTGGCTATAGGAAGCAGGATTTTATCAAATTTTGCTTTCATCGTATTCTTTAACTGCGACCTGCGGGTTCCCTTTTTTTGCTGTATCAGTTCATCATTGGGAAGATTTACGGCAATGGTTTTTGATCCGGCATTACAGTCGCCTGCGTAATACACCACATCATAGGCGTTCAATTCCGAATCAGTACCCGGCTTCTCCTGTTTATATTTTTGTGGCACCGGCAGTCCCTTCTGCAACTCGGGGAGCAGCCGTACATATTTTTGCAGCCTTTTACTCCATTCCCGGTCTTTTACCAGAACGTAGGCTTCAAAAGCGGTCCTGGCATTAAAAAGCTTATCTTCATAATTTTCAATTGGCCCGATAATAATATCAAGCGTATTTGTTTTCATATCCAGCCAGACATAGTCGCTCGGCACGTAGTTATCGGTTACGAGCGCATCCGCCCTCAGGTTAAGGTATTTCTTTAAACCGGCATCATCTGCCAGCAACGCAGCCTGCTTCAGCAATGAAGATGCTTTTTGCAGATCTGAGGCAAATACAACATGATAAGGGACCACGGACAGCTTACCTGCGGAATCGCTTTCAATGATGGAATACGGATTGAATTTATCTTTAAGATCAGCTTTTTCGAGGTCAGCTTTGAGCATGCCGGCCGGGTAGAACGTAGCTCCGTCAGGCCTCGGGCCAATACCTGAAATGAATGGTTTATCGTTATTCAGCCTGTCCCAGGGACCGTAGTTGATCCTGATGAAATTCCTGGTCTCTTCATCTTTTATCACAGCAAGCAGGCTGTCCCGCTGCGGATAGGCCTGCCTCCAGAACAGCTCATCCATAATTTGTGCGGCCTGTATCAGTAAGGGAAGTAATTTCCTCTCATTAACAGTGAGTACGTTTAGATTTGTGGTGAGTTTAACAGGCTCGTACATATTCAGCCTGCTGTGAACGTAGCCCTGCAGACTATCTTTGACTACTACGGTAGTTTTTCCTGTCTTTATGTTCTTCGTTTCCGGATTGCTGGTGCAGGATACTATACCAGCGATAATGGAGCACCCCGTAAAAAATAAGGCTGCTTTGGTAGATTTGTTCATGCTAATTTTTTATAACGCAACTAAATTAGGAAAAATTATAAGGCATGCATAAAGTTTGGCCATTTGAAGTGCATTTATGTAAATATTAGTAATTTCACCACCACAATTACCTGATATGAAAGAAATCCTAAACGGAAAAAACAAACTGATACTGAGTATCCCGCTGTTTTTTCTTGCCGCCTGCTCTACCAACAAATATGCAGCGACCAATAAAGTCTATAAAGAACAGGCCAAAGTATTTGGCAATACGCTAAAGGAGATGCCGCCACTGAGCCAGAACGTCGAAATGATCGCTCCGGATCAGCAGTTTTTTATCGGGTCTGTGAACTTCGGTATCCGCAAGCCGAATTTTGTGATCATACACCATACGGCACAAACTTCTACCGATCAGACAATCAAAACATTTACACTAAAATCTACCCAGACCAGCGCGCATTACGTGGTTGGAAGGGATGGAAAAGTAGTCCATATGGTGAACGACTACCTCCGGGCAAATCATGCCGGTGTGGCCAAATGGGGAAATGAAACAGATCTGAATTCCTGTTCTCTTGGAATTGAACTTGACAACAATGGTGACGAGCCCTACAGCGACGCGCAGATCAATAGCCTGATCTCTCTGTTAACCACACTGAAAAAGAAATACAACATTCCGGTGCAGGGCTTTATCGGGCATTCAGATATCGCTCCGAAGAGAAAGATAGATCCTAACAAATTTCCATGGAAAAAACTCGCTGAACAGGGGTTTGGCTTATGGTACGATGATATCCTGCAGATTCCGCCTCCCGAGTTTGATGCGACAGTGGCGCTGAGGATCATTGGTTATGATATCAGTAATATGCCCGCAGCAATCATTGCCTTTAAGCGGCATTTTGTGCAAACGGATATTAGCCCGGTATTGACGCTGTCGGATAATATGATCCTGTTTAATCTGTACAGGAAGTACATGTAGTGAATGTGGGGGGGGAATCTATTCTGAAAAAACGTATATACTGTATGACGGCTGCATAGTCTCGCTGCGCTCAACGACGCGAGGCCGTCATATCGTATATACGTTTTTTTAAAAGATTTCCTGAGGGGGTGTCCGGGCAGGGTGCCTAACCCGGTTTCATAAAGATCTTTTACTTCTTCGCCTTTGCCCAGGCGTCTTTCAGCCCGACGGTCTGATTAAATACCAGGTGATCAGCAGTAGAATCCCTGTCCAGGCAGTAATAGCCCTTACGGATAAACTGGTAACGGGAATCCAGGTCTGCATCGGCAAGATAAGGTTCGATATAAGCATTTTTGATCACCTTCATGCTTTCCGGATTAAGATAATCCTTGAAGTCACCTT
Organism: Pedobacter hartonius; assembly: GCF_900107535.1. Taxonomy (GTDB): domain Bacteria; phylum Bacteroidota; class Bacteroidia; order Sphingobacteriales; family Sphingobacteriaceae; genus Pedobacter; species Pedobacter hartonius. The sequence continues at coordinate 171,830 of NZ_FNRA01000007.1, forward strand.
CTTCGCTATCGGGCGACTCAACAGAGAACAAACGGTCATAAACCCTGATCTCAGCAGTTTTCGCATGTGCGGTGCTCACCCAGTGGATTGTTCCTTTTACATGGATCTCACTGGTATCTTCACCACTTTTAGATTCAGGGATGTAAGTACAGTGGATCTCTGTAACGTTGCCTTCTGCATCTTTTTTGAAATCCTCACATTTAACAATATAAGCATTCTTCAGGCGTACCATGGTTCCGGGAGCAAGCCTGAACCATTTTTTCGCAGGTTCTTCCATGAAGTCTTCACGTTCTATCCAAAGTTCATTGCTGAACGGGATTTCTCTTGTTCCGCCTTTATCTTCTGCCTCAGGGTTGTTCTCTCCGATCAGTGTTTCTGTTTTTCCCTCCGGGTAATTCGTAATGATCAGTTTGATCGGATCAAGTACGGCCATTACCCTGTTTGCAGTTTTATTTAGATGCTCACGTATACAGAACTCCAGTAAACTGAGTTCAATCAGGTTTTCTCTTTTTGCCACCCCGATCCTTTCACAGAACTCGCGGATACTTTCCGGAGTATATCCCCTTCTTCTCAGTCCGCTGATCGTAGGCATGCGCGGATCATTCCATCCGTCTACCATTCCTTCATTTACCAGTTGCAGCAGCTTGCGCTTGCTCATTACGGTATATGTAAGGTTTAAGCGGGCAAATTCGTATTGACGGGAAGGGAAAATGTCAAGTTCTGCGATAAACCAGTCGTACAGTTCACGGTGAGAAACATACTCCAGTGTACAGATAGAATGGGTGATTTCCTCAATACTGTCGCTTTGTCCGTGTGCAAAGTCGTACATCGGATAAATGCACCATTTGTTACCTGTGCGGTGATGTTCTGCATGTTTTATTCTGTAGATAATGGGATCGCGCATCAGCATATTAGGACTGGCCATATCAATCTTTGCACGCAGGGTAAAGGCACCGTCTCCGAATTCACCGGCTTTCATGCGGCCGAACAGGTCCAGATTTTCTTCTTTGCTTCTGCTGCGGTAAGGGCTGTCGGTACCTGGTTCTGTAGGCGTGCCTTTCTGGGCGGCAATTTCATCAGCAGTGCTGTTATCTACATAAGCAAGTCCCTTTTCAATCAGCTTAACAGCGAAATCATACAATGTATCAAAATAATCCGAAGTATATAATTCATGTTTCCACTCAAAACCAAGCCATTTGATATCTTCCTGCTGACTATCTACATATTCAGTTTTTTCGGTTACAGGATTTGTATCATCAAATCTCAGATTGGTATACCCGCCATACTTTTGGGTCAGCCCAAAGTTTAAGCAAATCGCTTTAGCATGGCCAATGTGCAAATATCCATTTGGCTCGGGGGGGAAACGGGTTACCAATGTTTTGTATTTTCCACTATTTAAATCGTTTTCAATGATCTCTTCAATAAAGTTCAATGATCTTTCCTCACTCATAAAAACTGTAATTTTGTGTTCAAAGTTAATATAAAAGAGCTAATTTACTTACATTTACGAATGACTATCGGTATAATTTATGAGCGGTACATTAAATAGGCCTATACGTGTTTTAGTGGCCAAAGTTGGCCTTGATGGACATGACAGAGGCGCAAAAGTGATTGCCACCTCACTGCGCGATGCCGGTATGGAGGTGATTTATACCGGATTACGGCAGACACCGGAAATGGTTGTAAATACGGCATTACAGGAAGATGTGGACGCTATAGGCATCTCTATATTATCAGGCGCACACATGACAGTTTTTCCGAAGATCATAGCGCTCATGAAACAGAAACAGCTGACGGATGTTTTATTAACCGGTGGCGGGATTATTCCCCCGGGAGATATACAGAAACTCAGGGAAATTGGTGTGGGAGAATTATTTGCTCCCGGCACTACCATGCTGACCATCATAAACTATATCCGTGACTGGACCATTGAAAACCGAAATTTTTAGAAGATGACTTATCAGAATATATTATCAGAAATTAAAAATGGAACCCTCTATATTACCATAAACCGTGAGAAAAAACTCAATGCACTGAATAAGGATACGCTTGCTGAACTTGCGGATGCTGTGGCTTTCGCCCAGGAAAATCCTGAAGTAAAATGTGTATTGCTCACCGGCGCGGGGGAGAAGGCCTTTGTTGCAGGGGCGGATATCTCGGAATTTTCTTCCTATACGCCGGAACAGGGAGAGGCCCTGGCGCGTAACGGGCAGGCAACGGTATTTGATGCCATTGAAAACTCCCGCAAGCCCTTTCTTGCAGCTATTAACGGGTTTGCGCTTGGTGGCGGGCTGGAACTTGCAATGGCCTGCCATATCCGGGTTGCTGCCGATACAGCTAAAATGGGCCTGCCTGAGGTTACTCTGGGGCTGATTCCAGGTTATGGCGGGACACAAAGGTTAACACAGCTGGTTGGCAAGGGAAGGGCAACAGAGATGATCATTACGGCGGAAATGATTACCGCAGAAAAAGCGGAGCGGATCGGACTGGTAAATTATAGTGTGCCTGCACAGGAATTAATTGTTAAATCTGAAGAAATTTTAAATAAAATTAAACAAAGGGCCCCTTTAGCCGTTGCTGCAGCTATAAGTGCAGTAAATGCAGTTTATCGTGACGGCGTGAATGGATTTGAGGTCGAAATCAAAGAATTTGGTAAATGTTTTGGTAATGAGGATTTTAAAGAAGGTGTGACTGCTTTTCTGACCAAACGCGCCCCTGAGTTTAAGGCTCTGTAACCCGCTTGTTATTAATGGATTAAAATTTGAGGTGCGGCGAGGGGCTATTGTTAACAAATTATTTACATATAAAAGGGGGAATAGACAGATAAAACTGTAGAAAATATTTCCCATAAAAAATAATTCTTTATATTTATCATCGAATTAGTTTAGAATTGGTGCTATATATGAAAAGAATACTAATAATAGATGATGAGGTTAACATAGGATTGCTACTGTCAAAATTTCTGACCAGGAATGGGTTTAATGTAGATACTGCAACCAGTGGTGTTTCAGCCCATGATTATCTGAGCAAGGAGCACTACGATCTTGTATTGTGTGATTACAGGCTGGAGGATACAGACGGGAAAGAAATGCTGATTAAGATAAAGGAAAGCTATCCTCAGACTGGTGTAATTATTATTACAGGTTATTCTGACATCAAACTCGCCGTTGAACTGATCAAATTAGGGGCATATGACTACATCACCAAGCCCCTGTACCCTGATGAGATTTTAAATACTATAAATAAGGCTATTGATACCCAGATCGCATTAAATGATTCTATCGTTGAAAATGCAAGGGAAGTACAAAAGACCAGGGTACCCAAACCTGTTTACAACCAGGTTGAAAACTTTGTTGCAGGACAGAGCATTGCTTCTAAAGAATTATTAAAACAGATCCAGCTGGTGGCACCCACCTCTTACAGTGTGATCCTTACGGGGGAGAGCGGTACAGGGAAGGAATCTGTTGCTAAGGCAATTCACCTGAACAGCCCGAGGAGGGACAATCCTTTTGTTGCAATGGACTGCGGATCTCTGACAAAAGAACTGGCAGGAAGTGAATTCTTCGGACATGAGAAGGGTTCTTTTACGGGCGCACTGAATACTAAAATCGGCCATTTTGAAATGGCTAATGGTGGAACGCTCTTTCTGGATGAAGTAGGAAACCTATCCTATGAGATTCAGGCTGCCTTATTAAGAACTGTTCAGGAAAGAAAGATCAAGCGTATCGGAAGCACAAAAGAAATTGATCTGGACGTGAGAATTATTGTGGCCACGAATGAGAATCTTTCCAATGCGATACAAAAGGGAAGGTTCAGGGAAGATCTTTATCACCGTTTCAATGAGTTTTCAATTAACCTTCCGCCGCTGAGCCAGAGGGGAAAAGATATTATGGTCTTTGCAAAGACTTTCCTTGATTTTGCCAACGAAGAGCTTGGCAGAAATGTGCTGGGCTTTTCCAAGGATGTAGAGGAGTGTTTCCTTACCTATAACTGGCCGGGGAATGTCAGGGAACTGAAGAATGTGGTGAGAAGAGCAACATTGCTTACCGAAACAGACGAAATTCAACTGAAGGCATTGCCACTGGAAATTTCTACAGATGCCAAGGTAACGGCGATCGAAAATACGATCCATAAAAATCACGAAAAATCACGGGATTTAAAAAATGCAGCATCGGAAGCAGAATATGAGGCTATACTGAAAGTTTTGAGGGAAGTGAATTTCAATAAAACAAAGGCGGCTAAAATTCTGAATATTGACAGGAAAACACTTTACAATAAAATGAAGGCGATTAACCTGGATACCTAAGTAGCTAAGCGCATGTCCATTTTTACCTATAAGCAACGCAACACGATCAACCTGGTAATTATTATTGCGCTCGGTTGTCTGATTGCGTATTCGCTGCAGGGGATCTTTGGTTCGATTTTAAGTACGCTGGTCCTGTATACGATCATGAGGCCCGGATTTATTTATCTGGTTGAGCGTAAAAAGTTAAACAGGAGTTTTGCGGCAATTTTGCTGATATTGATTTCTGTTGTGCTGATCATTTTGCCGTTTTATGCGCTGAGCAGTATGGTCATCCAAAAGGTCAACGAGCTGCAGAATGATCACCAGTATTTTCAGCACATCCTGGTCAAATTAAAAAAGCTGATCCCTTTAGGAACGGATGCTCAAAACCTGCTGCAGGAAGCGCTCAAAAAAACAGGCAATCTGGCTACAGAGCTTTTCCCTTCACTGATATCCGGGGCATTTAATATCATTCTGGGTTTATTGCTGATGTACTTCCTGCTCTATTTTGCGCTTGTTCAGCACGAGTACTTTGAGGCTGCATTAGTTAAATATGCACCTTTCAGGGAACAAAATGCACAACGTTTTGCATTGGAAATGCGAAACACTACTTATGCCAATGTTCTGGGGCAGGGATTTATTGCCGTTGTGCAGGGCTCCCTTGTATGCCTCTCTTTTTTTGTTCTTGGGTATTCCGATCCCGTATTCTGGGGCGTGATCACTACTTTTATTTCTTTTATCCCTATTCTTGGTCCGCCGGTGATATTCGTGCCTGCCGCACTGATGCAGATTGCTGACGGAAATAATACCGCGGGCTGGATTATGCTTATATTTGGGTTTGTTGTAATCATTAATATCGACAATGTCATCAGGTTCATGATCGCAAAAAGGGTAGGAAATATACATCCTATCATTACCGTAATTGGCGTGGTTATTGGTATTCCCCTGTTTGGGATACTGGGGCTCGTATTTGGCCCCCTGCTGTTGTCTTATTTCATTCTGCTGATCAGAATATATGAGACGAGCGCTATGGCTTCTGAAAGATTGGAAAGAATCAAAACAATTTCTGAGGCTGAGGAGTTATAACAAACATCAGCGAAAAATATAGGCCGGAATAGTTTCAACATCTTTATAGCTATAAAATCAATTATTAAACATAAAAATTAAAGTCATGAACGATAACTCAAAAGTATTAATTGGACTCTTAACTGGTTTAGCTGCAGGTGCGGCATTAGGATTGTTGTTTGCCCCTGAAAAAGGAAGTGAAACACGTGACAGGTTAAGCCAGTCGCTTAAAGATCTTGGCGATTCTATAAAAGACAGGGCTGCCGATGAGATCAATCACCTGGCTAGCCTGAAAGATAAAGTGGTAAGTTCTGTGAAAAATAAATTGCAGGATGCCGAAGAGGAATTTGTTGACGACGTTGAGCATGCCTAAGTCCATCCGCAGGAATAGTTAACTACAGAATACCAACAAGCTATAGATAAAGACCAATGGAAGAAAAAAAAGAAAAGGATTTCCAGGATATACTCTCGGAAGCAAAGGCATACCTGGATACCCGCGTGGAATATACGCGGTTGTTCCTTGTGAAAAGGGCATCGAAGCTCTTTGCTGACCTGATTACAACTGCAATTGTAGCTGTTTGCTTTACACTGGCCTTTATTTTGGGTAGTATTACACTTGCATTATTTTTATCTACTGTTTTTGGCAGTTATACTGCAGGATTTGGCAGTGTGGCGCTGATCTATCTGATAGTTGCCATTATTGTTTATTTTACCAAAGATAACTTTATAGAAAAGGCAATAGTCAATTTTACGATCAGGAAGTATTTTAAAAAACTAGAGGAGGACGAAGACGATGAGCAAAAAGTATAATATCAACGACCTGCATGATCTCAACGTCAGGCTAACCAGTCTCAGGGTTGATTATAAAATTCAGGAGACAATGCTAAAGGACGATGTTAAGGTGTACGTGAAACAGTTTACGCCCGGTAATCTTATCAAAAGATATGCAACGCCCTCAGCTTTTTTAAAAGTAGATGATAAATTAAACATCAGCAGCAAACTGATGTCACTGGTATTGCCTGTGCTCATGAACAGCACTTTATTCCGGGGGTCCGGATTTATTACCAAGACCCTGGTGGGATTGGCTACCAGTAAAATGGGAAAAACACTTGATGCAGAACATCTGTCTGCGATATTTAATTCAGTAACGGGCCTGTTCAAAAAGAAAAAGAAGGAAAAATCTCCTGCGTTTGCAGATTACGGGATTCCTCCTGACAGCGAAACTTATTAATAAAAAAAGGAAGCCATGGCTTCCTTTTTTTATGTCTTACAATGTGCTTTTTATCTTCAGCTCTTTCAGCTGCTTTTCGTCTATCGTGGAAGGGCTGTCAATCATGACGTCTCTTCCGGAATTATTTTTAGGAAAGGCAATTACATCGCGAATGCTGTCCAGGCCGGCAAAAATTGAACAAAGCCTGTCAAATCCGAATGCAATACCACCATGTGGAGGGGCGCCAAACTCGAATGCGTCCATCAGGAAGCCGAATTGTTTTTGCGCCTCTTCAGCAGAGAAGCCCAGGTGTTTGAACATGAGCGCCTGTAAGGCCCTGTCGTGGATACGGATAGATCCGCCGCCAATTTCAGTTCCATTTACCACCATATCATATGCGTTTGCTCTCACTTCTCCCGGATTGGTGTCCAGCAGGGCAATGTCTTCCGGTTTCGGCGAAGTAAAAGGATGGTGCATTGCATGGTAACGTTCTGATTCTTCATCCCACTCCAGTAGCGGGAAATCAAGCACCCACAGTGCACTGAAAACATTCTTATCACGAAGGCCAAGTCTGCTGCCCATTTCTAAACGAAGTTCGCCCAATTGCTTGCGCACTTTATCTTTTACACCTGCCATGATCAGGATCAGGTCTCCGGGTTCAGTCTGTAAAGCTGCAGACCACTGTTTTAAGTCTTCTTCAGTATAGAATTTATCTACCGAGGACTTGATAGACCCGTCTTCATTATGCCTTGCGTATATCAGCCCCGTAGCGCCGATCTGAGGGCGTTTAATAAAATCGGTAAGCTCATCAAGCTGCTTGCGTGTATAATGCGCACAGCCCTTTGCATTGATGCCTATAACTAATTCTGCATTGTCAAATACAGGGAAGTTTTTTCCTTTGGTCAGTTCGGTAAGTTCAACGAACCGCATTTCGAAGCGTGTATCCGGTTTATCAGATCCATACCAGCGCATTGCATCGGCATATTGCATCCTTGGAACTTCAGGCAGATCGAAATTTTTAACTTCTTTAAATAACGTTCTGATCAAACCTTCAAAAGTATTGAGGATATCTTCCTGTTCTATAAAAGACATCTCACAATCGATCTGTGTAAATTCCGGCTGTCTGTCTGCACGCAGGTCTTCATCCCTGAAGCATTTAACGATCTGAAAGTACCTGTCAAAGCCAGATACCATTAACAGCTGTTTAAATGTTTGCGGAGATTGTGGCAGTGCGTAAAATTCACCGCCGTTCATACGGCTTGGTACTACAAAATCCCGGGCACCTTCAGGTGTGGATTTGATCAACACAGGTGTTTCAACCTCGATAAAATCCAGGGCATCCAGGTATCTCCTTACGGACTGGGCCATCCTGTGGCGCAAAACCATATTATTCCGTACCGGATTTCTTCTGAGGTCCAGGTAACGGTATTTCATGCGCAGGTCATCCCCTCCGTCCGTTTCATCCTCGATGAGGAAAGGGGGAATCTTGGAAGCATTTAATATTTCAAGAGCAGTGATTTTAATTTCTACTTCTCCAGTTGGTATTTTCAGGTTTTTATTGGACCGTTCAACAACAAGTCCACCGGCTTTAATTACAAACTCGCGGCCCAGGCTGCGGGCTGCTTCACACAGCTGAGGGTTATCATCCATATTAAATACCAATTGGGTGATGCCATAGCGGTCACGGATGTCAATAAAAGTCATTCCTCCCAAGTCTCTGGATTTCTGTACCCAACCGCACAGAATTACGTTTTCGCCTAAATTATCTAAAGTCAGCGCTCCGCAAGTTGTTGTTCTTAACATTATTCAATCGGATTAGGCCGCAAAAATATTCATTTTGAGCCATATATTGCAACAGGTTATTGATTTAGCATAGTATATTCAAAAGTTTTTTACCCCAAGTGCAACGTTTGCAAAAAGCTTGCGTCATTTATAGCGAATACGAAAACATTGGAAGCAGTATATATCGATAAAAATATTGATCTGGTTAATGGTTGCAGGTGCGGCGACCGTAAAGCGCAATTTGAAATATACAAGTTGTACGAAAAAGCTATGTACAGTGCAGCCCTCAGAATAGTAAACCATGAGGCCGAAGCAGAAGATGTTTTACAGGAAGCCTTTCTTGATGCTTTTACCCGTATAGGAGATTTCAGGGGCGATACTACTTTTGGGTTGTGGTTAAAACAGATCATTATTCATAAGTCGATCAATTACCTTAGAAAAAGAAGGGCTGAATTTGTGAGTATAGACGGGATGGAAATAGCGGAGCAGAAGGGGGAGGGCCATGAAGAGCTGCAGTGGAAGGTAGAAGAAGTGAAGGCGGCCGTCAGGCGTTTACCTGATGGGTACAGGGTGGTATTAACCCTTTATTTGTTTGAAGGGTATGACCATGAAGAGATTTCCCATATCCTCAAAATATCTGAAAACACCTCGAGATCACAGTTGATGCGTGCGAAAATGAAGTTAAAAACTATGTTAGAAAAGACAGGAGCAAGAGATGAACACAAAAATTGAAGATTTTATCAAGGAAAATAAAAAGGAATTTGATACAGATCGTCCTTCAGCAAACCTATGGGATAAAATTGAGCAGGAGCTGGTTAAGAAAAATAAAAAAAAGAAATTTGATATCCGGCTGTGGATGAGCATTGCTGCTTCGGTGATTGTGCTGCTGGGCCTGATATTTATATCTGAGTTTCCAATAAAAAAGAATAAGCTGAGTATAGCCGACGTTAATCCCGCTTATGCGACCAGACAGGTTAAATTTGTGAGCCTGATTGAAGAAAAAAGAGATAGTTTGCAAATTTTTGCAGAGGCAAGCCCTGAGCTGTACAAAAAATTCAGTGCTGATCTGCAGACACTGAACGTTGCCTATGACGGTCTTAGAAAGCAATTGCCGTCGAGCCCTAACCAGCAGCTGATCGTAAAGGCCATGGTAAAAAATTTGGAAATGCAACTGCAGCTGGTTAGTCAGCAATTATCAATTATCAGCGAAGTGAGCCAGTTTAAAAAGGAAAACAGAATATGAAAAAGTTAGTGACATGGGGTGTATTGATACTTGCAGGTTCAAACGGGGCATTTGCCCAGGGGCCATCAGAACCTGAAACAACAGCTCATGCGGCTTATGCTGTAAATACGTCGGTCAGCAGTAGTATAACGGCCGGTCAGAATCTAAATGACCAGATCAAGGTTCAGGATGATGATGCTGTACGTGTTAAAAATATCAGTAAAAGTTTTCCTGCCGGCAAAACGGATAAAGTGGTGCTCAGTAACCAATTCGGATCAATGCTGATCAAGGTATGGGACAGGAGGGAAGTGAAGATTGACATTTCTATAAGATCGTATAGTAATAATGACAGGGAGGCGCAGGAACTTATTGACCAGGTAAATATCAATGCAGACAAAAATGGGGACGTGATCTCCTGTAAAACTACAATAGGGAACGGAAACAGGTGGTCTGGAAGGAACAAAAGAAGAGAAGTAAAGGTCAATTATGTGGTCTATCTTCCTGCATCGAATGCGCTGGATCTGTCGCAGCAATTTGGCAACGTGAACATGGGAGATTTTTCGGGCCCGCTGACTGCAAAGGTGCAGTACGGAGACTTCAACGCGGGAAATTTGTCTGATGCCAGTAATTATATTTCAGTTCAGTACGGTAAAACAAATATACAGGAGCTAAATAAAGCCACTATTAAACAACAGTATGGGTCTGGATTAACTATTGGCACTGCCGGAACGCTGGACCTAAATGCGCAATACGCAAATGTAAGCATTACGGCGATCAGGGGAGATGCCCTGATTAAGCAGCAGTATGGATCAGGATTAAAGATCGGCTCTGTAAACAACCTGGATCTCGATGTGCAGTATGCGAGTGTGAATGTGACTGCAATCAAAGGAAATGCAACAATTAAACAGCAATACAATTCATTAACGATAGGTAACGTAGGCAGGCTTAGTCTCAGGTCAGAGTATACGGGGGTAAATGTGGGAACCCTCAGAGGCGATGGCGATTTTAAAATGAGCTACAATAACTTTAACATCGGTGAAGTCAGTCCCGGCTGCAGGAGCCTGATCATTGACGTCGATTACGTAGATGTAAACCTGGGCTTTTCGGACTCATTTAACGGGGATTTCAGCGTACAGAAAACTTATGGGGCTTTCAGGTACGGGAGCAGCGTCAGGGTAAATGCCCTTGGAGAGAATGACAAGCACTCTTCTACGAAAAATTATTCAGGGAAAATAGGCAATGGCGGCAGCGCAAGGGTGCAGATCAAATCGGATTATGGTGCGGTTGTCTTCAAATAAAGAATATTAAAACTAATATATTGTAAAGCTTGTTGACTATTCAGCAGGCTTTTTTTATGTTAGGTCTGCAAACAAATAAATTATGGAATTCTTTACTACGCCGGAAGCCTGGATATCCTTATTAACACTCACGCTTTTAGAGATTGTGCTGGGTATTGACAACATCGTTTTTATTTCTATTCTGTCGGGAAAGCTACCTGCAGATCAGCAGAAAAAAGCAAGGCAGCTCGGACTGGGGCTGGCAATGATCACCAGGGTTTTGCTGCTGCTGTCACTTAGCTGGGTAATGAGCCTTACTTCTCCATTGTTCAATATTGGCGAATGGGTAAGCCTTGATAATAAAGAGTGGCTGGAAAAACTGGCAATTTCCGGGCGTGATCTGATCCTGCTCTCAGGAGGGCTATTCCTGATTTATAAGAGCACACATGAAATCCACCTGAAACTTGAAGGCGAAGAGGATGAAGAAGGAAAAACCAAAGTGCACTCTTTTGCGGGCGTGATCGTGCAGATCCTTGTTCTGGATATCGTCTTCTCTCTGGACTCTGTGATTACCGCTATAGGTATGGCAGAACACGTTGAAGTCATGATTGCTGCGGTGATCATCGCTGTCATCATCATGATGGTTTCGGCTGATGCGATCAGTGCGTTTGTAAATAACCACCCTACTGTTAAAATGCTGGCCTTGTCGTTCCTCCTGCTGATCGGTGTGTCGCTCTTTGCAGAGGGGCTTGACCAGCATATTCCGAAAGGATACATCTATTTCGCAATGGCTTTCTCCATCCTGGTAGAGTTGCTGAACCTGAAAATGAAAAAGAAAGCGGGAACTCCCCTGCAGCTGAGGAATAATATGGGCGAGAAAAAAGTATAGCTGTTTAAATTCGCGATTTGTTTGAGGGAATCAATTACTAAAAGTATTTTTGAGGCTCTTTACATTTTTAAAAAATCAGAGCGAATATGATTACTTTTTTTGAAGCCTCTCTGGCAGAGCTTTCTATCCATAGAATAGGAAATAAAGCACAGGATGAATTCTATGTTTTATCAGAGGAATCTATGCATATTCAGGATGAACTGCTGAAGAACCTGCTTATTCAATACTTCTTAAGCCCTTATGAAAAGATAAATGAGATCTTCAGGTTCAGCCATCCCAATGATGACCTGAATTTAAATGAAGTGTATCATTTCATCGCCCAGATTTTTGAGGATGGAGGGAAATTCCATGAGAATAGTATCCAGCTGGCCAAATATCTCTATGAAATATCCAGTCATCCAAAAATAAAGGCTGGTGAGCTATATGTGGCCTATTTTGAGAATGTACAGATCGAAGGAGAGCTGCATGACGCCATCGGCATATTCAAATCTGAAACCAAGGAAACCTATTTAAAGGTTTATCCGGAGCAGGCGGGCTTCGCATTGAGTTATGAAGAAGAAGCGATCAATATCAACAAACTGGACAAGGGCTGTCTTATCTTTAATACTGAAAAAGAAGAAGGCTATAAAGTTGCAGTGATCGACCAGACTAACCGTAGTGCCGAGGCTGTATACTGGAAAGATGAATTTCTGAAACTCAGGGTGAGGAATGATAATTACAATCAGACCAATAATGTACTGGGGGTATACAAAAGTTTTGTGACCGACAAGCTTGATCAGGAATATGATATCAGTAAAGCCGATAAAATAGACCTGCTGAACAAGTCGATGAAATATTTTAAGGAGAAGGAGAGCTTTGATCTTGATGAATTCTCCAATGAGGTGATCGGTAACAAAGACGGCATCGAATCTTTTAAGAGCTATAAAAAAAGCTATGAAGAAGAGTTTGACACGCCGATTGCCGATACCTTTGATATCTCAGGTGCTGCGGTAAAAAAGCAGGCAAAGGTCTTTAAAAGCGTACTGAAGCTCGATAAAAACTTTCACATCTATATTCATGGAAATAAAGAGCTGATTGAAAAAGGCTTTGACGATGATAAATCGATGAACTATTACAAGGTATATTTCAAAGAAGAAGAATAACGGTTATAGTATATATTCCCTGTTTATTGGTTTAACAGGTTTGGGAATATCCTGTGCGCCTATCATTTCAAGTAAATTGATCTCGATGGTCCGGGTGATCTGGTTAAGGGGAATTGCTGAGGAGTTGTTCTCGAAAGGATCTACCAGGCTCATTCCGTTGATCTGGGTAGATACATATACAAACCCTACCAGCCAGCCCAGGAAGATGGACCACAGGCCCGCATACTGGCTGATCACTAAAGTTAATGATACTACAAATAACCAGATGAATACCTTGGTGAAGTAATTATAGGTTGTAGGGAAGATGGTGTTTTTTATGCGCTCAGACATCCCCATTTCATCGGAAAATTTTACAAGCAACTGGTTCATTTCCATAAAGCGGAAGCCATCTATCCTGCCATCTGTGCTCAGCTGCTGCAGGTCTCTTGACTGCAGTGTCAGAATGGCATTTGGAACATTGGTGTGCGAACTGATCTCCAGGAGATCTTCTTCGCTCAGATATTTGTGATAGTTTTCGTCTACAGCACTTCTGAGGTTGGCTTTCAGCGCATATAAAAAGGCGATATGCCTGCGGACCAGGTTGCTTTTTAATGCATTAAACTCCTGCTCACTCATTTCATTTGCTGAGATGTAGGTAACCATACACCTGGCCCATGAGCGGGAGTCGTTTACCAGTGCACCCCATATCTTTCTTGCCTCCCACCAGCGGTCATACGACTGGTTATTGTTAAACCCTATGAAAAAGGCAATGGCGGTACCGAGCACAGTTGGAATAATGGAAGGAAGTTCAAAATGATGCTTGATTAAAAATTCCCTGGCCAGGTATGCCCCGGTGCAGGAAATGATCATAATGATATCTATTTGCCATGTGTTTCTGAGGATTCGGCTTAACCTGATGTTTTGTACTATGAGCATTTATTCGGATTTCGTTGATGTAATTTACCATATATCTTACAAATAAATAAGATAAATTGTTTGTTTTTGCTCATTCCCGCACGTTTTAGCGTACTACAGTACCCTGATCAGCAGTCCCTTTAAGTACTCGCCTTCCGGAAAGGAGATCCGTACCGGATGATCTTCCGGCTGATGGAATTGCCTGATGATCTGTACTTCTTTCTCCGCATCAAGTGCTGCCCAGGCAATGATCTGTTTAAACGTTTCCAGATCTACTGCGCCGGAGCAGGAATAAGTGGCCATCATCCCGCCGGGCTTAAGTAATAACATTCCCAAACGGTTCAGGTCTTTGTAGGCACGTGCAGCCCTGTCCAAAGCAGATCTTGAGGGGGCATACTTTGGCGGGTCCAGGATGATGACGTCGAATTTCTTTCCTTCTTCCTTAAAAACGCGAAGCTGCTTGTTTACATCAGATTGTATGCTCGTTTGCTGGTCTTCTGTAAATCCATTTAAACCAAGATTGTGTTTAAGGGTTTCGATGGCCAGCGCTGAGCTGTCTACACTGGTGACGTGTTTTGCGCCGTTTTTTAAGCTGTTCAGCGTAAAACCACCGCTATAGCAGAAGCAGTCCAGCACCTCTTTTTCCTGTGTGTAAGCTGCCAGGATCTCCCTGTTGTCGCGCTGGTCACAGTAAAAACCGGATTTCTGTCCATCGGCAATATTGATATGGTAACGAACACCATTTTCCTTTACCTCTATAAATTCAGGTGGCACTTCTCCCCAAAGCAGCCCTTGTGAAAGCTCCAGGTTCTCATGGGTACGTGCCGTAGCATCACTTTTGTCAAATATTCCTGCCGGATTGAGTTCGGCTCTCAGGATATTGATGATATCTTCTTTAACCGTCTCTATACCTGCGCTGAGGATCTGCAGCGAAAGAAAACCGGCATATTTATCAACGATAAGTCCGGGAAGATAATCAGCTTCGCTGAATACAAGCCTGCAGGTATTGGTGTCATCATTTTTCAGCACATGTGCACGTGCAGCGATGGATTGTTTTAACTTATGTCTGTACCAGTCTGTATCAATTGTATTGTTTTCTTCCCATTCCAGCAGACGTACGGCAACGCGGGACTGACTGTTATAATAACCATAGGCCAGGAAAGATTTGTCCGCTGCAAGAACTTTTACTACCTCACCATTGAGGGGGGCACCCTGTACTTTGTTTATTGCTCCTGAAAATATCCAGGGGTGTCTTTGTAAGGCAGCTTTTTCTTTGCCCTTATTCAGTATAACATCAATCATGCTGCAAAGGTAGTAAAAAGCAATAGGCTGGAAAGCTGAATTTATGTGCAGGAAGATTCGTAATTTAGGGCGTTGCCAATTGGTAACGCGAGTAATATGGAAACAATCAGCTGGAGCGATTTCGAAAAGGTCGAATTAAGGGCAGGAACGATCCTGGAAGTGCTGGATTTTCCGGAAGCAAGAAAGCCGGCCTATAAAGTTAAGGTGGACTTTGGTGAATTTGGAATAAAAATGAGCAGTGCGCAGATTACGGCGCATTATACCAAAGAGGAACTGCTGGGGCAGCAGATTGTGGGGATTATCAATTTTCCAAAAAAGCAGATCGGCAAATTTATGTCTGAATTTCTGGTGACCGGATTTGCAGATGAAAACGGGGATATTGTATTGACAACGCTAAATGGCAAGGTGCCAAACGGTAATAAAATGTGTTAAATGAGCTATTATAATTTTTCGGAAGAAAAAGACCAGGTTAAAGAAGATGAGCATTATATGCTTTTGGCATTGCAGGAAGCACAGAAGGCCTTTGAAAGCGATGAAATTCCTATCGGTGCAATTGTAGTTTGTAAAAACAGGATTGTGGGGCGCGGGCATAACCTGACGGAGCAGCTGAATGATGTTACTGCCCATGCAGAAATGCAGGCATTTACAGCGGCCAGCCAGACGCTTGGAGGCAAGTATCTGAAGGATTGTACCCTATACGTTACTGTCGAGCCCTGTGTGATGTGTGCCGGGGCTGCCTACTGGACCCAGATCAGCAGGCTTGTATTTGGAGCTTCAGAGGAAAAAAGAGGTTTCACCACGAAGGGCAATAATTTACTGCATCCCAAAACGTTATTGGAGAGAGGTGTTCTTGCCCCGGAGTGTGCACAGCTGATGAAGCGTTTTTTCGAGAATAAGAGGGGTTAATTTGACAAACCATTGAACAAAACTACACCTCGAATGTTATCTTTGTTGAAGAATAAAATTTTAAACTTAAAAATAGAATAGTATGGCTTTTGAATTACCTGCGTTACCTTACGCAACAGATGCACTAGAACCGCATATCGATAAAACAACCATGGAAATTCACCATGACAAACATCACCAGGCTTATGTTACCAACCTGAATAAAGCTCTGGAAGGTAAACCTGAAGCGACTCATAGCATTGATGATATCGTTAAAAACATTTCTAAATTCCCTGCTGCAGTAAGAAATAATGGTGGCGGTCACTATAATCACTCTTTATTCTGGGAAGTTTTAGGCCACAATAAAGGTGGAGAACCTACAGGAGAATTAGCTGAGGCAATCAAGTCTGCTTTTGGTTCTTTTGCTGATTTCAAGACTAAATTTGCTGAAGCTGGTACAACCCGTTTCGGTTCAGGATGGGCATGGTTAAGTGTTGGTGCAGATCATAAGCTGGTAGTTTCTTCTACACCTAACCAGGACAATCCATTGATGGATATTGCTGAGGTTAAGGGTACACCTATCTTAGGAATGGATGTTTGGGAACATGCTTATTACCTGAAATACCAAAATAAACGTCCTGATTACATCGCCGCATTCTGGAATGTTGTAAACTGGGATGCAGTTGCTGAGCGCTTCAAGAAAGCACAGGGATAGTATTTATCCCTGACAGGATCTTTTCCGGGCATTAGTGCAGGCTGATTGGAATTTTCCTGGCTTCGCTGAAAAAGGGTTACGTGTATCGATGCCTTGTGACGCGCTTCAGCGGCAGGCAGCAGCGATACACGTAACCCTTTTTTATGTGATCATCCTGAGCTTAAATTCCTACAACGTCTTTCTTTTTTTTCTGTTTCATCGCCTTTGGTATCACTGCAAGGATCTCTTCTCTAAAGGCGTTTAACATCCTTTTTTTGATATAGTTTTTGTGTGTTGCCAGGCTGATCTCCCGAACGGGTTCAGGTGACTTGAAAGAACGTACTTTGCTGAGTTGTTTTGGACTAAGGTCTACCAGTGCTAACTCTGGCAGCAATGTAGCGCCGTTATTCATATCTACCATCCGTATGAGGGTTTCTACACTTCCTGTATTATAGGTAAGTCCCTGAAGGCGGTTGTCTTTGGTAGACCTGCAGATATTGAGGACCTGGGAACGCATACAATGCCCTTCATTCAGCAGCCAGATATTTTCGTCTTCCAGATCGTTGGCGTCAATATTCTTTTTCTTGAAGAGCTTACTGTTTTTGCTGATATAGGTAACGAAGGTTTCGTAATACAGCGGAATTTCGGTTATTGCATTGTCGGCCAGCGGGGTGGCAAGAATACCGCAGTCTAAAACGCCGGTTTTCAGGTGATGTATAATATCTTCTGTAGTATATTCCCAGATCAGTAGTTTAAGGTCAGGATATTTTTCCATCATTGCGGCGATCACCTGCGGCAGCAGATATGGTGCAACGGTAGGGATGATCCCTACCTTGAGCTCTCCGACGATTTCCTGTTGCTGACTGCTGATGATCTCTTTGATCTTCAGGCTTTCCTGAAGTACCAGGCGGGCCTGTTCTATGATTTGGGAACCTATTTCGGTAGGAATTACCGGTTGTTTGCTTCTGTCAAATATTTTGACATTTAACATCTCTTCAAGTTTTTGGACCTGCATACTTAGGGTAGGCTGAGTCACAAAACATTTGTTGGCGGCACCGACAAAACTTCTGTAGGTATCTACAGCTACAATATATTCCAGTTGAACTAAAGTCATATAACTAAAATTTATGTCTTTTTACAAAGATATAAATTTTAGTTATTATGTTTTCAATATTTATACGTATTTGGCAAGGAAATCATGGTAAGCCAGTTGGATACCTTCCTCGAGTTCTATTTTATGTTTCCAGCCCAGCTGGTGCAGTTTGGAAACGTCCATCAGTTTTCGGGGAGTTCCATCAGGTTTAGTACTGTCAAATTTGAGATCACCTTCATAGCCAATTACTTTTTTGATGAGAAGGGCAAGGTCTTTTATGGTTAGATCTACGCCAGTACCAATATTGATCAGGTGGCGTTCATCATAGTTTTCCATCAGAAAATAACATGCATCGGCAAGGTCATCTGCAAATAAAAACTCGCGCATTGGTGATCCTGAGCCCCACACAACCACTTCAGTTGAGGAGTTTGTTTTTGCTTCGTGGAATTTACGGATCAATGCGGGTAAAACATGTGAATTCTGAGGATGATAGTTGTCATTGTAGCCATATAAATTGGTTGGCATTACAGAGATAAAATTAGAGGCATACTGGTCACGGTAAGCATCACACATTTTAATTCCGGCAATTTTAGCTATTGCATACGGTTCATTGGTCTCTTCGAGCAGCCCGGTTAGCAGGTAATCCTCTTTTAAAGGTTGCGGGGCAAGTTTTGGATAGATACAGCTTGAACCCAGAAACATCAGTTTTTTTACTCCAGTTTTATAGGACTGGTGGATCACGTTATTTTGAATGGCCAGGTTCTCATACAGGAAATCGGCCCGGTAGGTATTGTTAGCAATAATGCCTCCTACTTTCGCTGCAGCCAGAAACACGTACTCAGGTTTTTCGAGCTCAAAAAAGCTTGTTACCGCTTGCTGGTTCCGTAAATCAAGCTCGCTTGAAGTTTTTGTAATGATGTTTGAATAACCTTCTTTAACTAATTTGCGGTGAATGGCTGATCCGACCATTCCGCGGTGCCCTGCCAGATAAATTTTTGCGTTCTTTTCCAAGGTTTATTATAAATTTAAAGTGTCTACAGATTATTTCGTAAATATAATTATTTTTATCTGTTACATACAGTTCATCAACGTTTTTGAGTCTGTAATCTGTATAACTAAAAGAAGATTAAATCGTATTTTTGCATAAAAAAATAACAGTGGGTAAAGATAAGTTAAGGAAATTTGCTGAGATAGACACCTTCCATAATGTGTATCAGATGGAAGAAGGAAAAGATATGCAGGGCAGGTGGGCATCAAAGCATTTTAAAAATGGCAATCCGGTAGTTCTCGAACTGGCTTGTGGTAAGGGAGAGTATGCGGTTAATATGGCGAAGGCCTTTCCTGAAAAGAATTTCATAGGAATTGATTTAAAGGGCAACCGTTTATGGAGAGGTGCCAGGACCGGTGTGGATGAAAATATCGGTAACCTTGCTTTTTTAAGGATTCAGATAGAGGATATCGTTGAATATTTCGGAAAGGATGAAGTAGAGGAAATATGGATTACCTTTCCTGACCCTCAGCCTCAGGATAGCAGGGAAAAGAAAAGGCTTACTTTTCCCGGATTTTTAAACAAGTATAAAGAGTTTTTAAAACCCGGAGGTAAAATTAACCTGAAAACAGATAATGACGGGTTGTATGCCTATACTGTTGAGGTTGTGGAACAACAAGGCCTCATCTGTCATAAAAAAACGGCAGAATTATACCATTCCGAATTTTATGATGATGTACTTCAGATTAAAACACATTACGAAAGAATCTATTTAAAACAGGATAAGAACATCAATTATATACAATTCTCACTAGCATAATGGAACAATCATTTTATGAGCAGGTTCATGAAATCGTAAGGCTGATCCCTAAAGGAAGGGTAACTTCCTACGTGGCCATAGCGAGGAGCCTTGGCGCCGCAAAATCATCCCGTATGGTAGGATACGCAATGAATAATGCGCATGGCGTGCATCCTCCGGTGCCGGCTCACCGTGTGGTAAATGCCAAGGGACTGCTTACGGGCCGGTTTCATTTTACTCCGCCCGAACTGATGCAACTGTTGCTGGAAAATGAAGGACTGACCATAGAAAACGACCAGGTAAAAAACTTTAAAATATATTTCTGGGACCCTGCAGTTGAATTATAATCAGGTTTAAAATAAAAACACATGGGAAAATTAGTGGAAGAATTTAATGACTATCGGACTAAAATGAACGATAGGATAATGGAAACAGCCAACACAAATATTAAAAGGTTCTTTGCCCTTGATACGACAACATATGCAGAGGGCGCTCTGGATGTAAAAAGCAAGGAAATGATGGGCCTGGTAGCTTCTATGGTATTGCGTTGTGATGATTGTATCAAATATCATCTTGAAAAGTGCTTTGACGCAGGAGTGAACAACGCAGAGATCAATGAGGTCTTCATGATCGCTAACCTGGTAGGAGGCTCAATTGTGATACCTCATTACCGCAGGGCCGTTGAATATTGGGATGAATTAAGTATGTAATGACGATGGAGAAAGCACTAATTAGATGCAGTTGGTGCGGAAACGACCCACTATACATAAAATATCATGATGAGGAATGGGGCAGGCCTGTCCGGGACGACCGTGTGCTGTTTGAATTCCTGATCCTTGAGGGTGCCCAGGCAGGATTGAGCTGGATTACCATCCTCCGCAGACGTGAGGGATACCGTAAGGCCTTCGCCGGTTTTGATGTACACAAGGTCGCTGTATTTACCGCGGATGATGTTGACCGTTTAATGAATGATCCTGGGATCATCAGAAATAAGCTAAAGGTTAATGCTGCGATCGGTAATGCAAAGCTTTTCATCACCATACAAAAAGAGTTCGGCTCGTTTGCAGATTATATTTGGGGATTCATGCCCGGAAATGAGCCGCTTATACATAACATCAGGGATCTGGGAGGCCTTCCTGTAAGAACCGAAATATCTGATGACATCAGTAGGGACATGAAAAAAAGAGGGTTTAAGTTCTTTGGAACCACGATTTGTTATGCGTTTATGCAGGCTACGGGAATGGTAAACGACCATATTGAAGGCTGCATAGCGAGGTATTGATGCGCAATATGCTCAGTATGTTATTGTTTTACCTCAGGCGGCCCCGGCTGGTGTCTGCACCCAGTAGCGTATGGAATCCTGTGTTTATTTTGTTGAGACTGAGTTTCATCTGCGTGCTTGTGGGCGGCATGGCGGGTTATATATCCGAAACGCTGGTTTTTAATCATCTGATACCTGATCCCGGGCCATCTATCCTGGATCATAGGGATGTATCACAATTTCAGTTTTTTATGGGGGCCGTATTCGTTGCCCCCGTAATAGAAGAGTGGATCTTCAGGGCACAATTAAAACGGTTTTCTGCGACGATCCTGTTTATGACTTTTATACTGGGGCTCATCTGCAGTGCTGTTGCCAAAACATACTGGGCATTTTTAGTTAGCCCGGTCATCTTTGGTATCGTATTCATCCTCTACCGGTTTACCATTGCCGGTAGTGTTACACAAAAGTTTATTTTCTGGAACCGTATCTTTCCCTGGCACTTTCATCTTACAGCCATCTGTTTTGCACTGGTACATCTGGCTAACTTTGAAAAGGGGATTGCATTGTTGCCCCTGGGTATTTTATATACCCTGCCTCAGCTGGCAATCGGACTTGTGCTCGGTTTCACCAGGATGTGCTATGGATTGAAATACTCCATTGCCCTGCATTCCCTCTACAATTTATTCTTCACCATCCTACTTTTTATAAAACAGTAAAGCTCCTTAGTCATTAGGTTTCGTAAATTGCAGATGTTAACTTTGAACACGAAAATAACAATTATATAATGAAAAAACTCTTCCTGCTTGACGGTATGGCGCTGATTTACAGGGCGCATTTTGCACTCAGTAAAACGCCGAGATTTACGTCTACCGGTATCAATACTTCCGCAGTAATGGGCTTTGCCAATACGTTAATGGAGGTCCTCAGAAAAGAGAAACCCAGTCACATTGCTGTTGTTTTTGATACGGATGTACCTACTGAAAGACACACTGATTTTGTTGCATATAAAGCTCACCGGCAAGCAATGCCTGAAGATCTGGCAGCAGCATTGCCTTATATTTTTAAGCTGATTGAGGGGTTCAATATTCCCGTGATCACTAAGGATGGCTTCGAGGCAGATGATATTATCGGCACACTGGCTAAGGAAGCGGAGAAAGAAGGGTTTACTGTTTTCTGTATGACACCTGATAAGGATTTTGCGCAGTTGGTATCCGACAATATCTTTATCTATAAGCCCGCCCGTATGGGCAACGAGATGGAGATCCTTGGTGTTAAGGAAGTCCTGGCTAAATGGGAAATCGAGAATGTAGAGCAGGTGATTGATATCCTGGGTCTCTGGGGAGATGCTGTAGATAATATCCCCGGAATTCCCGGCATAGGAGAAAAAACAGCGAAATCGCTGATTAAACAATATGGTTCCATGGAGAACATTATTGCCAATTCTCATGAACTTAAAGGCAAACAGCGGGAAAACGTGGAAACATTTGCCGAACAGGGGCTGATCTCAAAAAAACTGGCTACCATTATTTTAAATGTTCCGGTCGATTTTGACGAGCCTTCCCTGGTTCTTGAAGAGCCAAGCAGAGAGTTGCTGGAACCGCTTTTTGCTGAACTGGAATTCAGGACCTTAGGCCGCAGGGTGTTCGGGGATGGATTTAGTATTGGAGATGCCAAAGCAGCGGGATCGCAGCAAACAGACCTGTTTGGCAATCATGTTGATCAGCCACAGGCGAAGCCTAAAACATTTGACCAGCTCCCTAACTTATTTGAACAACCCCCGGCGGGCCGCACTATTCAGGACACCAAACCAGATTATCAGCTGGTAAATACACCCGAAAAACGTAAAGAGTTAATTGACTTATTGCTGCAGCAGGAAAGTATTTCATTTGATACGGAAACTACCGGAACGGATGCAAATATCGCAGAACTGGTAGGCCTGTCTTTCTGTGTCGAACCTGGAAAAGCCTGGTATATTCCTGTTTCAGCTGATCAGGACGAGACCCAGGCGGTTGTTGATGAGTTCAGACCAGTTTTAGAAAATGAAAACATTGCAAAAACCGGGCAAAATATAAAATATGATATTTTAGTGCTTAAGTGGTATGGCGTTGACATCAGGGGTAAACTGTTTGACACCATGCTGGCCCATTACCTGATCGATCCGGATACACGCCATAACATGGATGTGCTTTCAGAAAATTATCTGGGGTATACACCGATCTCTATCACCTCTCTGATCGGTCCGAAAGGTAAAAATCAGGGGACCATGCGGGATGTCCCGGTTGAAACCGTGGTAGACTATGCGGCTGAAGATGCAGATGTAACCTTACAGCTTGCGAATGTATTCAAACCTATTCTTAAGGAACTTAATGCCGAAGAGCTGCTTACCAATATTGAAAATCCGCTGGTATATGTACTGGCAGATATGGAAAAGGAAGGTGTTAAGATTGATATGGCAACCCTGATCAGTTATTCTGCTGAACTAGAGATTGACATCAGGAAATTTGAGCAGAGCGTGTATGATAAAGCTGGTGTAGTATTCAATCTGGCTTCACCCAAACAGCTTGGGGAAGTTCTTTTTGACAAACTGCAGCTTGATCCAAAAGCGAAGAAGACAAAAACAGGGCAGTACCAAACCGGAGAAGACGTATTGTCTGCCCTTGCGCATAAGAGTGATATCGTAAAGGATATTCTGGACTTCCGCCAGCTGCAGAAATTGAAATCTACCTATGTTGATGCGCTTCCTCAGCTGGTAAACCCTAAGACGGGACGTGTGCATACAAGTTATAACCAGGCGGTAGCGGCGACCGGCAGATTGAGTTCCAACAATCCTAACCTGCAGAATATTCCTATCCGTACGGAGCGCGGGAGGGAAGTCCGCAAGGCCTTTATTCCTAGGGATGAAAACCACGTGTTGCTATCGGCAGATTATTCACAGATAGAACTCAGGATCATCGCCGATATCAGTAAGGAGGAAAATATGCTGTTTGCCTTTAATAACGGCATTGACATCCATACGGCTACAGCAGCAAAGGTATATGGTATTACGATCGAAGAGGTAAATTCTACCCAGCGAAGAAATGCAAAAGCGGTAAACTTCGGGATTATTTACGGGCAGTCGGCCTTTGGCTTGTCCCAGAACTTAGGTATACCGAGAAAGGAAGCGGCAGAAATGATAGAGCAGTATTTTGCACAATACCCAGGTATTAAAAGATACATGACCGATACAATGAACTTTGCACGTGAGAACGGTTTCGTGGAAACGATGATGGGAAGAAGACGGTATTTGAGGGATATCAATTCAGCTAACCAGACCGTGCGCGGTTTTGCAGAGCGAAACGCGATAAATGCACCGATTCAGGGTTCTGCTGCAGATATGATCAAGATTGCAATGATCAACATTCATAACGACATTAAAGAGCAGAAATTGCAGTCTAAGATGACCATGCAGGTACATGATGAGCTTGTATTTGATGTACTGAAAACTGAGGTGGAGGCTATGAAGAAAATTATCAGCCACCGGATGAAAACAGCGATTGAGACAACCGTTCCGATTGAAATAGAGATCGGGGAGGGTAACACCTGGCTGGCAGCCCATTAGGATGCCATGACCGCAGGGCAGTACGCTGCTTACAGCGAACCCCAAAACAAAAGGCTATTTCAATGCTTCCAGTGCTTTTAACCGTTAGAAGGCATTGAAATAACCTTTTAACTTTCTTACAATTCTATGCTTTCACCGATTGCCGGTAACAGCAATTGTTTGTTTTCCCTTGCAAATTTCGCTATGGCTACTTCCGTATCAATCGTGATCTCAGGCATGGTGTTGTAATGAACACCTATTACGCGGTCAGAATTTACGAATTTGGCAGCAATCAAAGCATCGTCCGGATCCATAGTATAATTTCCTCCAACGGGCATAATGGCATAATCTATTTTGTACAGGTCAGCCAGAAGCTTCATATCCATGTTCAGAGAGGTATCCCCGGCATAGTAAATCGTTTTCCCTTCCAGTTCCAATACGTAGCCAGCGGGATTTCCGCCGTAACTTCCATCCGGCATTGAGCTGGAATGTGTAGCCCAAACCATGCGGACCCTTCCAAAATCAAATGTGTAAGGGCCATAATTCATGGCATGGATATTTGTTAATCCCTGTTTTCCGGCCCATTGTGCTACTTCTGCCATTGCAATGATCTTTGCACCGGTTTGTTTTCCCAGAAGTACCAGGTCCCCGGTATGGTCACCATGACCATGGCTCACAAAAATATAATCTGCTTCAATTGCTTTGACATCAATCGCTGAAGCCAAAGGATTTTGAGTAATAAAGGGGTCAAAAAGAAATTTTTTTCTATCAGTTTCCAGAAGGAAAGAAGAGTGCCCGTAATAAGTATATTTCATCTTTAATATTTAATTAATTGCCAAACATACCGCCTAAACCACCAAGCATATCTTTGGTAGCCGATTGCATTTCATTTGCGCTAACGTCCTCTGCTTGTTGCAATACTTTATTTACCGCTGTAAGCAGCAGTTCTTCAAGTTCTTCTTTGTCCGCTCCTTTAAAGAAATCCTCGTTGATCTCTATCGCAGTTATAGTCTTGTTAGCAGTGGAGGTAACTTTAATTGCGCCACCTTCAACTTCTGCAAAAACAGAAACTGTATCCAGACGTTTTTTTATTTCCTCAGCTTTTTGCTGAGCGGCCATCAGTTTATCGAACATAATATCTTTGTTTTTAAATTAAAACGAAATTAAGACAATTTGGTTTAAAGAGTTAGCCTTTTTTTCTCGGTTTGGCCCGTTCATATTGTTCAGGCCATTGAATTTTGTCATTCAGTTCATCAGCTGCATGGATAGGGAAATAGGGGTCTCTCAGCAGTTCCCTTGCCATTACGATCAGGTCTGCCTTGCCTTCCTGTAGAATTTCTTCTGCCTGGGCGGCATCATTGATCAGGCCTACTGCGCCCGTTAAAATTCCGGTTTCTTTTTTTATGGATTCAGCAAAAGGCACCTGGTAACCCGGGCTAAGCGGGATTTCCTGGTAAAAGACATTTCCGCCGGAAGAACAGTCAATTAAGTCAACTCCTTTTTCTTTCAATATAGCTGAAAGTTTTACAGATTCCTCCGGTGACCATCCGCTTTCCGCCCAGTCTGTAGCAGATATGCGTACGAATAAGGGGTTTTCAGCAGGCCATACATCCTTGGTAGCAGCGACCACTTCCAGTACAAAACGGATCCTGTTTTCGAAACTTCCACCATATTCATCGGTACGATGGTTGCTCAATGGAGAGAGGAACTGGTGTAACAGATATCCATGGGCGGCATGTATTTCTATTACTTTATAGCCGGCTTCAATGCATCTTTTTGTGGCTTCCCTGAAATCTGACTTTACTTTTTCTATACCTTCAATGTTCAGTGCTTCAGGAAGTTCATCCCCCTCTTTGTGAGAAATAGCACTTGGAGCAAATGTTTTCCATCCGCCGTCTTTTTCCATAACCTGTTTACGGCCTCTCCAGGGTGTATCAAAGCTGGCCTTTCTTCCTGCATGTGCAAGCTGTATACCTGCCACTGAACCATGTTCATGAATAAACGTTGTGATGCGTTTCAGAAATGAAATATGTTCGTCACACCATATCCCTAAATCATAAGGGGAAATTCTCCCCTCAGCAGAAACGGAGGTAGCCTCCTGCATAATTAATGCGGCACCACCGACAGCGCGGCTGCCCAGATGGACCAGATGCCAGTCGTTGGCAAATCCTTCCTTCGCAGAATATTGACACATTGGCGAAACTACGATCCTGTTTTTTAAGTTGACGTTTTTGATAGCTAAGGGTGATAACAATTTAGACATAATAGTTTTTTATACCGATTAGTAATAGTAACACCATCGGCATCATATATGTGTCTAAACGATTAATATATGACAGAAAACAGATATAGTTAACAGTACCACTATATTTCAGATTGGAACGATCATGGCTTAACCGGAAAAAGTAACATAGATTTAATATTTATTTTGCTGCGTTTTTTTCAATAACACTTATTTTTGAGGCATCATTATTGTTGTAGAGGGGTTGATTAAATGTAAAAAAATGAAAAACGTATTGCACAACTCAATATTTATTTAAACCTTTACACCTTCAGTAATTTAAAGCGGGATTTATACAGAAAATGATAAAGCAAACCACACATAAACTTTCCATTTTAACAGCAAAAAATATTGCTGCGAGAAGTTTATATATTGAGCGTTTGCAGCCTGTCATTTATGTAACAACCAGCCGGCAAAATTATACACCCCGTATTTGAGTTATATCTAGCTCGATCATAGAGGTAGTGTCCTCTCTCCAAAACCAATTAATCAGAATATTTATTTTTTTTCGTTAACTATTAATGAATATAAACGATTTTATAGTGCAGGTTGCACTTCCTGAACATCGTGTTTTTGCAGAAGAAATCTGTGTTGAAATGGCAGAGTCTGCCAAAGCAAGAGGGACAGGTATTGCTAAACGCTCTCCGGACTATGTTGCAGGAAAAATGTCTGAAGGGAAATCTGTTATTGCCTTCCATAAAGATGGCTCCTGGGCAGGGTTCTGTTATATAGAAACCTGGAGTCACGGGCAGTTTGTAGCCAATTCCGGTCTTGTGGTTAGTCCTAAATTTAGAAAAGTAGGCTTGGCACATACCATTAAGCAAAAAATATTTGAGCTATCGAGACAAAAATACCCTAAAGCAAAGATATTTGGTTTAACAACAGGCCTTGCAGTGATGAAAATTAACTCTGACCTGGGATACGAGCCGGTTACCTATTCAGAATTAACCCAAGATGAAGAATTTTGGAAAGGCTGCCAGAGCTGCGTGAATTTTGAGATCCTGAAAAGCAAAGACCGCAAAAACTGCATGTGTACAGCAATGCTGTATGACCCGGCTACGCAGAAACATGATGTTGCAAAGAAATTTGCTGAAGAACTGCAGAAAAAGCCGAAGTTATATGAACGCTTTATGCGCATCAAACAAAGACTCATACTCAAACCGAAATCAGATGAAAAAGGAGGATTAAAATCAATTCTTCAGCTGTCATCCTTGTTTTTTAAATAACATTACCAGTGATGATGGTTCATCACGTTACCATAAATTCAATATACAAACAATGAAAAAGAAAGTAGTTTTAGCTTTTAGCGGAGGTTTAGATACTTCATTTTGCTGTATTCATCTTGCACAGGACCGTGGTCTAGAAGTCCATTCCGTGATTGTGAATACAGGTGGTTTTTCTGAAGAGGAATTACAGGAAATAGAAAAAAGAGCATATGCTTTAGGTGTAGCCTCTCATGCTGTAGTAGATGAAACTGCTAATTATTATGCAGGATGTATTAAATACCTTGTATTTGGTAACGTATTAAAAAATGCAACATACCCGCTTTCTGTAAGTGCCGAGCGCGTAAGCCAGGCCACTGCAATTGCTAATTATGTAAAAAAGATTGGTGCTGATTATGTAGCTCACGGAAGTACCGGCGCTGGTAATGACCAGGTTAGGTTTGATATGATCTTTAATATCATCATTCCGGGTGTTGAGATCATTACCCCAATCAGAGATCTGAAATTATCCCGCGAAGCGGAAATAGAATATTTAAATAATCATGGCGTAGAATACAGTGCTGCTAAAGCAAGATATTCTATCAACAAAGGCTTATGGGGGACATCTGTAGGTGGTAAGGAAACACTTACTTCCAATGAAACTTTGCCTGAAGAAGCATGGCCTACACAGGTTTCAGAAACCGAAAGCCGCAAAATTGAGCTTACTTTCGAAAAAGGTGAACTTAAAGGGATTGATGGTGAAACCCTTGATCCTGTAAAAGCGATACAGAAACTTCAGGCCATTGCACAGCCGTATGGCATCGGACGCGATATCCATGTAGGTGATACGATCATCGGTATCAAAGGACGTGTAGGTTTCGAGGCTGCAGCACCAATGGTGATCATCAAAGCACATCACACACTGGAAAAACACACACTTACGAAATGGCAGTTGTCATGGAAAGAGCAACTGGCATCTTTCTACGGAAACTGGTTGCATGAAGGTCAGTTCCACGATCCGGTCATGCGCAACATCGAGGCCTTCCTTGAAGATACACAGAAAACTGTAAGCGGAAAAGTATTTGTAGAACTGCTTCCGTACAGGTTCCAGGTCATTGGAATTGAATCTGGCCATGACCTGATGAGCAATAAGTTCGGCAGCTATGGCGAGATGAACAATGCATGGAGCGGCGAAGACGTAAAAGGGTTCTCAAAAATATTTGGTAACCAAGTGATGATCTGGCATAAAGTAAACAGCAATGAAGATTAGAGCAGGTATAGTTGGCAGTGCCGGGTACACAGGCGGCGAAATGTTACGTCTGCTGATCAATCATCCTGATGTAGAAATTGTATTTGTACATAGCAATAGTAATGGGGGCAACCTCATCTCAGATGTACATACAGATCTGCTCGGAGATACAGAACTGCGTTTTACTGAAGAGCTTTTACAGGATATTGATGTGTTGTTCCTGTGCGTAGGCCACGGTACGGCGAAAAAATTCCTTGAAGAAAACCCTGTAGCGGCAGGTATAAAGATCATTGATCTGAGCCAGGATTTCAGGCTGGCGGAAGCTGCCGGAAATGACTGGGTTTATGGCTTGCCGGAATTAAACAGGGAGCGTATCAAAACGGCTGGCTTTATAGCTAACCCTGGTTGTTTTGCCACTTGTATCCAGTTAGGCCTGTTGCCGCTCGCAGCAAAAGGACTGATCATGAACGAAGTGCACATCAGCGGTACTACCGGTTCAACAGGTGCAGGACAGGGGCTTAGCCCAACATCTCATTTCAGCTGGCGTAACAATAACTTATCGGTATATAAGGCTTTTGATCACCAGCATCTGAATGAGATCGGACAGAGCATGGTACAGCTTGACCCAGCATTTGATGTTCCGCTTACCTTTATCCCGCAGCGCGGAGATTTTGCCAGGGGAATTCTAACTGCCATTTATCTGGACAGTGATTTAACAGAAGAAGAAGCCCTTGCAATATATGAGGAGTATTATGCAACTCATCCTTTTACGCATGTAAGTAGAAAAAATATAGATCTGAAACAAGTGGTGAATACCAGTAAGGGTTTTGTGCATGTTCAGAAACATGGAGGTAAACTTTTAATTACCAGTATAATTGATAATCTGTTAAAAGGAGCAAGCGGACAGGCTGTACAAAACATGAATTTAATGTTTGGATTAGACGAACGGCGGGGCTTGCGACTAAAGGCAAGTGCTTTTTAAGCGTTGCCGTACTACCAGCAATTGATCTTGTTTTATTCATTTCCCGGAATCAACTGCCGGGTAAAAGCTTTTAAAAATGAACTTATTCGATGTATACCCACTAAATGATATAGAAATTGTTAAAGCCTCAGGCAGTACAGTCTGGGATGCAAATGGTCAGGAATACCTTGATCTCTATGGTGGACATGCGGTAATCTCTATTGGTCATACGCATCCTCATTATGTAAAACGTTTAACCGACCAGCTGAATAAAGTTGGTTTCTATTCAAACTCGGTAAAAATTCCTTTGCAGGTGGAGCTTGCAGAGATACTTGGAAAAGTTTCCGGTAAAACCGATTATCAGCTGTTCCTTTGCAATTCGGGAGCTGAAGCAAATGAAAATGCACTTAAACTTGCCTCGTTTTACAATGGCAGAAAAAAAATTATCGCCTTTAAAGGCGCCTTCCATGGCAGGACATCTTTAGCCGTTGCTGCTACAGATAATCCCAAAATCGTTGCCCCGGTAAATGAAACAGACAACGTGGTGTTCCTGCCCTTCAATGATGAGCAGGCACTGAAAGATGCTTTTGCTGATTTTGGTAACTACATCAGTGCTGTAATTATTGAAGGTATTCAGGGTGTTGGCGGGATCAGGGAAGCATCAGTAGGCTTTCTTCAGCTAATCCGCGCACTTTGTAATCAATATAATGCTGTTTATATTGCCGACAGTGTACAATGCGGTTATGGCAGGACCGGAACGTTCTATTCTCATGATTACGCAGGTGTATGTGCCGATGTATATACGATGGCCAAAGGGATGGGAAATGGCTTTCCTGTTGCGGGAATCTCCATTGCTCATAAATTTAAGCCATGGCATTACATGCTGGGTACTACTTTTGGAGGTAACCATCTGGCTTGTGCTGCCGCACTGGCAGTGCTCGAAATCATGGAGCAGGATAACCTGATGAAAAATGCGGAGGAAATTGGCAGCTATCTGATCACGGAATTAAAGAAAATAGAGGAGATAAAAGAGGTGAGGGGACGTGGTCTGATGATAGGGATTGATCTTCCTGAAGAATTATCACAAGTTAAAAAGAACTTGTTATTTAAACAACATATCTTTACAGGAGAGGCTAAGCCTAATGTGATCAGGTTATTGCCTGCACTCAACCTGAAGAAAGAACAAGCCGATCATTTTTTAGAAAACTTTAAAATTGCTTTAAAAGGATGAACCAATTCACCTCTGTAAAAGATGTTGAAGACATTGACCAACTGGTAAAAGATGCCCTCGCATTAAAAGAAAACCCTTATGCACATCAGCATCTGGGGAAAAACAAAACTCTTGGACTGGTTTTCCTGAACCCAAGCCTGCGTACCCGTCTGAGCACTCAGAAAGCTGCAATTAACCTGGGCATGAGTGTGATGGTGATGAATATGGACAAAGAAGGATGGGCATTGGAAACGGAAGATGGGATAGTGATGAACGGAACTACCGTTGAGCATATCCGCGAAGCTGCGGCTGTAATGGGACAGTATTGTGATATCCTGGGCTTGCGCTCCTTTCCAAAGTTAACCAACAGGGACGAAGATTACAACGAGGACTTTTTTAATAAATTCATCAAATATTGTGGCGTACCGGTAGTGAGTTTGGAAAGTGCCACCCGTCACCCCCTGCAAAGTCTTGCGGATCTGGTGACGATCAGGGAAACCTGGAAAGCTGAATCCAAACCGAAAGTAGTTCTGGCCTGGGCACCGCATGTAAAGGCATTGCCTCAGGCTGTTCCAAATTCATTTTCTGAGTGGATGTGTAAGGCACAGGAACTGGACATGCTGGATTTTACAATCGTTCAGCCGGAAGGATACGAGCTGTCGGAAGATTTCACTCCGGGAGCAGAGATCATGTACAATCTGGAAGAAGCCCTTAAAGGAGCTGACTACATCTATGTGAAAAACTGGTCCAGCTTCAAGGAATATGGTAAGGTACTTACCTATCCTGATGGCTGGATGATGAACAATGAGAAACTGAAGTACACAAATGATGCAAAAGTGATGCATTGTTTGCCTGTGCGCAGGGATCTTGAACTATCATCTGAGATTCTGGACGGTCCCAACTCGCTGGTCATTCATGAAGCAGGTAACCGTTTATGGGCAGCGCAGGCTGTTTTGAAAGATTTGCTGCAAGGTTTATCTTAAACGTATGCTTACCTTTAATAATTTTATAAAAACCAATAACCACTGATGAAGAAAACCGCCCTTCTATTTTGTATGTTCTTTTTAACTGCGTTGTCTTTTGCGCAGCAGAAGACAGTTGACAGCTGGACAGACGGTAAATATGTGACCGTGAACGGTGCTAAGTTATACGTAGTAACAGTTGGCGAGGGCGATCCTCTGATCTTCATCGCAGGTGGCCCCGGCGGGGCACACCCCGGATTACGCAGCTTTGATCCTCTTGCCACATCAAATCATCAGCTGATATATTTCGATGCTTTTGGCAGGGGGAAGTCTGATACCGCAAAAGTAGTGTCGCAATATAGCCTGCAACGCGATATTGAAGATATCGAAGGATTAAGGAAGGCGTTAAAACTTGATAAAATATCTCTTTTGGGACATTCTTATGGCGGCCTTGTTGCGCAGGGATACGCTATAAAATACCCCTCTAATGTAAGCCACCTGATCCTGGCGAATACTTTTCACAGTTACGCCATGTGGCAGGAGAATGACGACAACTCAAACCACGAGATCAAAACAAATTACCCGGAGGTTTGGGCAGAACTGATGAAGATCCGTGAGCAGGGCGCTGTTTCCAGTGATTTGCTGCACCAGGATATTTATGGAAGAGTACCATACGGGTTTCTATATGCTTATAATCCTGGTAAATTTACAGGTGGAAACAAAAAACCCTATCCAAATAGCATGAACACTAAACTGTACTACCAGATGGTGGGAAGGGACGGCGATTTTTATGTTGGTAATGATATCGGGACTTTCGATTTCCGCAAGCAGCTGAAAGATTTAAAAATGCCTGTTCTGATTATCGGAGGCCGTTTTGACAGAGTGGCAACACCCTGGATGATGGTGAAATATAAGGAGTACTGCCCGCAGGCAGAATTTGTGATGTTCGAGAAATCGGGACACAATCCACAGGTTGAAGAGCCGGAGCTGGAATTTGCCACCATCAACGCTTTTTTAAAGAAATAAATGATGAAGCAGTTAACAATTATAAAAATTGGCGGAAATGTAATTGACAATTCCGAGAAGCTGCACCAGTTTCTGCTCGATTTTACTGCTTTGCCCGGCGATAAGATACTGGTTCATGGCGGCGGAAAGATCGCTACTGAACTGGGAAGTTCTTTGGGCATTGAACCCAAAATGGTAGATGGACGACGGATCACTGATATTGAGACCCTCCGGATCGTGACCATGGTTTACGGCGGACTGATCAATAAGAATATGGTGGCCCAGTTACAGGCAAAAGGGTGTAATGCAATTGGCCTGAGCGGAGCCGATGGCAATGTGATTCAGGCGGTAAAACGCCCGGTTGGTAAAATTGACTACGGTTTTGTAGGTGATCTGAATGAGTCTTCTGTTTCTGTAAAAACTTTGGACGTCCTGCTGAAAAACGACCTCATTCCGGTACTCTGCGCAATTACCCATGATGGAGATACCCAGCTTTTGAATACGAATGCTGATACAATTGCCTCTGCAGTTGCTGTGGCCATGTCCCGGGAATATGAAACCCGGCTAGTGTACTGCTTCGAGAAAAAAGGAGTGCTGCGTGATGTGGATGATGACCTTTCGCTGGTGGCAGAGATCAGACGAAATGATTTTGAAACACTGCAGGCAGAAGGTGTGGTTTCCGGAGGAATGATCCCCAAGTTATACAATGCATTTGAAGCCATCCGGCAGGGTGTTAAAGCAGTTTATATCGGCAAGGCTGATGAATTACCGCAAATTGATATCAATGGTTTTGGAACCAGATTAATAGACTAGATTATGGGAAAATTTACAGGAAATATAGCGATACTGGGAAGTGGAAACATTGGGCTTTCACTGGCCAAGGGATTAGTTAAAGCAGATTATGTGAAGGCTAAC
Organism: Pedobacter hartonius; assembly: GCF_900107535.1. Lineage (GTDB taxonomy): Bacteria > Bacteroidota > Bacteroidia > Sphingobacteriales > Sphingobacteriaceae > Pedobacter > Pedobacter hartonius. The sequence continues at coordinate 205,980 of NZ_FNRA01000007.1, forward strand.
CAAATCAGCCTGACCAGGAGAAATATAAATAAGCTGAATGATTTTGCCAGCCATGGTTATTTCATCAGTAAAGATAACGCAGCTGTTGTGGCATCGGCTGATATTATCGTGCTGGCAGTTTTACCTCAGCAACTGAACCAGCTGATGGAAGAAATTGCCCCGGTAATAGATATTAGCAAACATGTGGTGATCTCGGTGGCTTCCGGCGTAAGCTGTGGGGATATCAGAAATAAGCTGAAAGAGGGGTTGGAAGTGATTCGGGCCATGCCTAACACAGCAATTGCCATAGGTCAGTCTATGACCTGCGTAGCATCAGATAATGCTTCTGCGGAACATATAGCTGAAGTGACCAGAATGTTTGAAACGGTAGGTGCTGTAGTGAAGATCAATGAAGATCTGATGACTGCGGCAACAGCATTGTGCGCCTGCGGTATTGCTTTCTTTTTACGGGCCATCCGTGCGGCTTCACAAGGTGGGGTAGAAATAGGATTTCATGCCGATGAAGCGCTAAAGATGGCCGTTCAGACAGCGAAAGGAGCTGCAGATCTGTTATTGCAGATGCAGTCACATCCTGAGCAGGAAATAGATAAAGTAACTTCGCCAAAGGGATGTACCATTGCCGGGCTGAATGAAATGGAACACAACGGGTTTAGTTCATCCCTGATTAAAGGCATCAAGCTTTCAGCTATAAAAGCAGGAGAATTATATACAAAGGGATAAATTTATGATAGAAAAACTGCAAAAGGATAGTTTAGAGTTGTTAAAGAATCTAATCAGTATTCAATCTTTCAGTAAAGAAGAAGAGAAAACCGCTGATCTGATCGGGCAATTTTTGCAGGAACGACAAATTAAGATCAATCGTAAACTGAATAATATCTGGGCTTACAACAAACATTTTGATGCGGCTAAGCCTACAGTGCTATTAAATTCACATCATGATACGGTAAAGCCAAATTCAGGTTATATTAGGAATCCTTATGAACCGGCAGTTGAAGAGGGCAGGCTGTATGGCTTGGGAAGTAATGATGCAGGCGGATGTCTGGTGTCACTGATTGCTACCTTCCTTTATTTTTATGATCAGGAAGGGCTCTCGTATAACATTTGCCTGGCAGCGACTGCTGAAGAGGAGATCTCAGGTAATAACGGGCTTGAATGTGTGCTTCCCGATCTTGGAGAACTTGAGTTCGCAATCGTTGGGGAACCCACTGAAATGAACCTTGCCATTGCAGAACGGGGATTGCTGGTGCTGGACTGTACTGTTACAGGAAAAGCCGGCCATGCTGCCCGGGAGGAGGGAGACAATGCCATATATAAAGCTTTAAAGGATATCGACTGGTTTAGGAATTACAGATTTTCAAAGGTATCTGAAGTGTTTGGCCCCTTAAAAATGTCGGTAACCATTATCAATGCAGGATCTCAGCATAATGTGGTGCCCGCAACCTGTACTTTTACGGTAGATGTACGCGTTACTGATGCATACACTAATGAGGAAGTATTGAAAATTATACGGACAAATGTGGACTGCGAGGTGAAACCCAGATCAATACGGCTAAAACCTTCGTCAATTGATAAGGACCATCCCCTGGTTCAATCCGGAGTAGCAATGGGAAGAACAACCTATGGTTCTCCTACTACCTCAGATCAGGCTTTGTTAAGTATTCCTTCTGTTAAAGTTGGCCCGGGTGATTCTGCAAGATCACATATGGCAGATGAATATGTGTTTGTAGAAGAGATTGCTGAAGGCATAACACTTTATATCAACATGCTTAAACCGGTTATTAACGGAAAGTAGGTTCCTGATTGGTAATTATTGTAATTTTGCTTAAATTAATACCTGCTCCCGTTTGGAGCTTTCATCACAGGATAACCATTATGGATAGTTATCACTGGTAAAGAATTATATATCAATGAAGATCTGGCAGAAAAATATAGAAGTAAATAAAGATATTGAAAGTTTCACGGTAGGCAATGACAGGGAACTGGATCTGCAGATGGCTGCTTTTGATGTCCTGGGATCGCTGGCACATGTGGAGATGCTGGAAAGCATTGGCTTGCTTACTGCGGTTGAACTCGCAGAAATACAGGTGGCACTTAAAAAGATCTATGCTGAGATCGAAGCCGGGGAATTTAAGATCGAAGATACTGTTGAAGATGTGCACTCCCAGGTTGAATGGCTGCTCACCCAGCGTATTGGAGAAGCAGGCAAAAAGATCCATAGCGGTCGTTCACGTAACGATCAGGTGCTGGTAGACCTGAAATTATTTTTCAGGGGCAAGATCGAAGATACGGTTGGCAATATGGTTACGCTGTTTCAGCAGCTGATCCTGCTGAGCAATACACATAGGGATAAATTAATGCCGGGTTATACGCATTTACAAATTGCTATGCCTTCATCTTTCGGGCTTTGGTTTGGTGCATATGCGGAAAGTCTTGTAGACGATATGGAAGTCATGCTGGCAGCATGGAAGATCTGCAATAAAAATCCTTTAGGTTCTGCTGCAGGATATGGTTCCTCATTTCCTCTGAACCGCACAATGACAACTGAACTTCTCGGGTTTGATAACCTCAATTATAATGTGGTTTATGCACAAATGGGCAGGGGGAAAACAGAAAGAATATTGTCTCAGGCAATGTCTTCTGTGGCTGCTACCCTGGCAAAGATGGCCATGGACGTTTGTTTGTTTATTAACCAGAACTTCGGATTTATCAAATTTCCGGATGAGCTGACAACAGGGTCGAGCATTATGCCGCATAAAAAGAATCCCGATGTTTTTGAACTGATCCGTTCCAGATGCAATAAAATTCAGGCATTGCCAAATGAGATTGCAATGATGACGACTAACCTGCCCTCGGGATATCACCGCGATCTGCAATTACTAAAGGAAAATCTCTTTCCCTCAATGGTCTCCCTGAATGAATGTTTGGAGATGACAAGCTATATGCTGCAGTATATTGATATTAAGGGTGATATTTTAAAGGATAAAAAATATGATTACCTGTTTAGCGTAGAGGTAGTGAATGACCTCGCTTTAAAGGGGATTCCTTTCAGAGAGGCATACAAGATAGTCGGAGAGACTATTGAAAATGGTACATTTGTACCTGGGGTTGAAGTCCACCATACACATGAAGGAAGTATAGGTAACTTGTGTAACCCCGAAATTGAGTCAATGATGGAAACCATTCTTGACCAGTTTAATTTTGAAAAAACAAAATCAGCGATACAACAATTGCTGGCTTAATTTAACCATTAATATAAAAATAAAATGAGCGTATCAGTATTAGCAAAGTCACTTATTGGCTCTGAGATCATTAAAATTAGTCATGAGGTTAATGAATTGAAAAGCAAAGGTGCTAAAATTGCCAATCTTACCATTGGAGATTTTGACCCGTCAATTTTTCCTATACCATCAGAGCTAAAAGAAGAAATTGTAAATGCTTACAATCAACACCAAACCAATTATCCTCCTGCTGATGGAGTTCTGGCTTTAAGGCAAACCGTTGTTGGGATAGTAAAGGATCGCTATGAGCTTGATTATAGTACTGATGAGATTCTTGTTTCGGGTGGTTCACGCCCGCTGATCTATGCCACTTATCTTGCTTTGGTAGACCCTGGGGACAAAGTTATTTATCCGGTACCATCATGGAATAATAATCACTACTGCCATCTTTCTTCTGCTGAAGGCATTGCCGTGGAGACTACTGCAGAAAGTAACTTTATGCCGACAGCCGAGTTGCTGAAGCCACATATTAAGGGTGCCACGCTACTCGCACTATGTTCTCCGCTGAACCCTACAGGCACAATGTTTACCAAAGAACAGCTGGAAGATATTTGTGATCTGGTGATCGAAGAGAATAATTCAAGAGCAGAAGGAGAGAAACCCTTATACATCATGTATGATCAGATCTATTCACTGCTGACTTTTGGCAAAGAACATATCAATCCGGTTAGCTTACGCCCGCAACTAAAGGATTATGTGATATATATCGACGGGATCTCAAAATGTCTTGCTGCGACAGGTGTTCGTGTAGGATGGGGATTTGGACCTGCTCAGGTAGTGGCCAAAATGAAAGCACTGCTTACACATGTTGGTGCCTGGGCCCCGAAAGCTGAGCAGGTAGCTGTAGCGAAATATTTTTCTGATAAAACCCTGGTAGACCAGTTCCTGGGTAAATTTAAAGAGCAGATCCAGGAAAGCCTGAATGCCCTTTATGTTGGATTCCAGCAGTTAAAAGCCGATGGATTCGCTGTAGATGCGATCGTTCCTATGGGAGCAATCTATCTGACGCTTAAAATCGATTATATTGGCAAAACCACTGAATCCGGTGATTCGCTGAAGAATAGTACAGATGTTAATTCTTATCTGATCAATGAAGCATCGGCTGCATTTGTGCCATTTTCATATTTTGGTACTGACGATACCAAAAGGTGGTACCGTGCATCTGTGGGAGGGTGCTCCCTTGAAGATATCAATGCAATGATCCCAAGGATTAAAACAGCACTGAGTAAATTACGATAGTTAAGAAAAGAAGTATATGAGTCCATACTGACACCTTGCTGAAAACATACTCGTACCATTAGTTTTTCTATTTGGAAACTGATGATATGGACATGTTTCGGCAAGGTGTTTTTATGTTGAATATTAAAACCGTCTTGCATAAAAGACGGTTCATTTTCAAATTTGAACGCTATTTGAATTCTGAAGTCTTGTGGAATTCGATATCGGGATAATCCCGCTTGGTCATGTTGATCATAAAGTCATTATCAGCCAGAAACACCGAATTACCGTCTTTATCCTGTCCGATATGCATTTGTTTACGTTTTACGAACTCTTCCAGTTTTTTCTTGTCTGTTGAAGAAACCCAGTTGGACCTAGTATAACTTAACATACGGAAATGTGCCTTTGCTCCATATTCATGCTCCAGTCTGAATGCAATTACTTCGAACTGTAGTTCGCCTACAGCACCAATAATTTTCCTATTACCGGGCTGTTGTGTAAACAACTGTGCAACTCCTTCCTCAGTAAGTTGTTGTATGCCTTTTTCCAACTGTTTGGTTCGTAGAGGATCTCTATTCTCTACTTCCTTAAATATCTCGGGAGAGAAGCTCGGAATGCCCTTAAATTGAAGTTTCTCTCCTTCAGTCAATGTGTCTCCGATTTTGAAGTTGCCGCTATCATAAAGTCCGACCACATCGCCTGGCCATGCTTCTTCAACAATGCTTTTTTCGTTGGCCATAAAATCCATTGGATTCGAGAATTTCAGTTTCTTATCCTGACGCGTATGGTAATAGAATTTATTCCTTTCAAATTTACCTGAACATATTCTTAGAAAGGCAATGCGGTCGCGGTGTTTAGGATCAAGGTTGGCATGGATTTTAAAAACAAATCCTGAGAAATTTTTCTCCTCTACCAATACTTCACGTTCTTCGGCTTCCCTGCTTCTCGGGCTTGGTGCAATATTGATAAATGTATCCAGGAGTTCCTTAATACCGAAATTATTAATGGCGCTTCCAAAAAATACGGGGGCAAGTAATCCCTCTGTGTACATACTTTGATCGAGTGAGCCATACACACCTTCTACAAGTTCCAGGTCACTTTTCAGTCCCGCCAGTTCGGCTGGTTTGAGGAATTTATTCAGGTTTTCGTCATTCAGGTCGTTCACTTCAATCACCGGATCCGCGATCTTCGTTTTGTCCGGTTCAAAAAGATTGAGGTGTTTATTGTAAATGCTATAGACACCTTTGAAGGTATGTCCTTGTCCGATTGGCCAGGAAAGGGGGCAAAGGCTGATACTGAGTTTGTTTTCAATCTCATCCAGCAGATCAAATGCGTCTTTACCCTCACGGTCCATCTTGTTGACAAAGATGATCACCGGTGTATTCCGCATACGGCAAACTGCCATTAGTTTTTCGGTTTGTTCCTCAACACCCTTTACACAGTCTACCACCAGAATTACACTGTCTACGGCAGACAGCGTCCGGTAGGTATCTTCTGCGAAATCCTTGTGGCCCGGAGTATCCAGAATATTGATTCGTTTATCTTTGTATTCAAAGCCCATCACAGAAGTGGCAACGGAAATTCCGCGCTGCTTCTCAATCTCCATAAAATCTGAAGTACTGCTTTGATTGGCTTTATTTCGCTTTACTGCGCCTGCTGTATTTATCGCTCCGCCAAAAAGCAGAAATTTTTCAGTTAGCGTTGTTTTACCGGCATCCGGGTGACTGATAATGGCGAATGTTTTTCGTTTTTCTATTTCGGGGTGGATCATAAAGAGTTAAGCATATTGCTTGATGAAGGCTGCAAAGATAAATATAATATATAAAATAAAAACCGGCCATTACGACCGGTTTTTTATAGCTTAATTACCTCTGCCCCCGCGGCCGCCTCTCCCTGGATCAGCTGTTGCAGGCCTTGCCTGTTGTTGTTGCTGGCGTTGTTGTTCTTGCTGCGCACGCTGTTGCTGCTGTTGTTGTTGTTGCTGGTCTTGCTGTGCACGCTGCTGTTGCATTTGCTGCTGACGCTGTTGATCCTGCTGTGCGCGTTGCTGCTGCATCTGTTGCTGACGCTGCTGATCTTGTTGTCCGCGTTGCTGACCGTCCCTTAGCTGGCGTTGTTGTTCCTGTTGCGCACGCTGCTGCTGCATTTGCTGTTGGCGCTGCAACATTTGTTGCTGATCCTGTTGCGTACGTTGCTGGCCGTCCCGTTGCTGACGCTGCATTTCCTGCTGGCGCTGCTGAACATCGCGCTGTTGTTGCTGCTGCATTTGCTGAGTCCGGTCGAAACCTTCTCTTCTGGCAGGGCGCTGTCCTTGGTCATTTCCCCTCGTTGGCGTATATCCCTCAGGACGTCCACTTGCTGGATTTGGCGTTCCTGGTTGAGCCGGAGTAGAACTGTTTCCTCTTCCGTTGTTGTTTCCGGAAGGCTGTCCTCCCTGACCGTCTGCATTGTTATTTCTTCCCGGCCGGCCGTTGTTCGGGTTATTTCCCCTTCCGGGATTAAATCCTCCTGGTTGTCCCGGACGCATACTTCCGGTATTGTTATTTCTGCCCGGCTGGTTGTTGGGTGTATTATTGTTACCGCCTCTGCCACCAGAACCAACTCTTGGGCGATAAATGCTGACATTATTATTGGAAAAACTATATCTTCCAGGCCTGTTCGCAGGAGAAACACGATATACAGTTACATCTCTGCGGGTCACCCTCCTGATATCATCTGCCCTTGGGCCTGTATAAAAGGGACGTCTAATATTTCCTCCTCTGTAAGTATAATTGATAAAGGCCGTGCGGTTATAAAAACCCTGGTTTCTGACATAATAGCGGGGATAGCTTGTACTATAAATACTGATCTGGGGAATGAACGCCCACCAGTTTAAGGGTGCATCATAACCACCGCCTTCACCGATATTCTGATAATCGGGACTCAGAGGTGCCCAGCCATAATAGTCATCACCACTCCTCCAGCTTACCCATGCCGGTCCCCATTCTGTATCAGGGATCCAGATCCATTGATTATAGCGGTCAGTTGCCCACCTGCCATAGTGAAAAGGAGCCCAGCCCCATTCATAGTCAGACACCCAGGTATTACCGTATTCAGTCATTGTCCAGTGACCATCGGTGTAATATGGCCTGAAATTCTGGTCTACATTCGGATGCCATACATAACCATACTCGGGATCCTGTGTCCATTTGCCATATGGCGCCAGTTCCTCATAAAAGGTCTCAAGTGTGATCTCATCATCTTCCTGAGCTATTGCGTTTTGTGTAAGACCGGTGACCAGGAGCAATAGCCCCAGGATTACAGCCGGCAATTTGATCATGCGTTTCATTTGTGTGTGTATTAAATACCTAACCTAACCTATATTACTATGAGTGCAAACTTCAATAATAGTTTAATCAATAGGACAATATATGCTATGCCATTCTGTTGATTTCCTAATTATGTTATTCGTTTGGCGCTGAATACAGGGTTTATATTTGTTTAAAGCAATTTTTAATGTTTGAAAGATTATAATTGTATGACAAGCTGCACAAGTTATATTCTGATTATTCTTGATATTTGATCCTTATTTTCTCTTTCCAACTAATAATTCTTTTCTTTTGCAGGAATGGACTTGTCGCTATCCAGTATCACATAAACAATACCAAAAAAAAAAGACGAATAAACTATCCCGGGCTTTGACCTTAAAATGGAAATGATTACTCTAAGGACAGATTCGTAATAGTAAATATCCAATTATAATTAAATGATAACATCATGATGTTATCTATATCAAATAGTAATGGAAAGATTGTAATATTTTCATAACCACTTAAAAAACAAATATATAATAATGAAAAAAGGCATATTATACCTAATTCCTGTCCCTCTGGCAGAGAATGCCTCTGCAAAATCTTTCACTCCCTACCTGATCGATACTATCAATGCCCTCGATACCTATATTGTTGAGAATGAAAAAACTGCCCGTAAATTTTTAAAAGAAGCAGGACTGAAAATTCCACAAAGTGACCTAACTATCCACGATTATGGTAAACATAAGCGGAATGACTCTATGGTTCCATATTTTAAAGAACTGATGACGGGAAAGGATGTGGGGTTGATGAGTGAAGCAGGATGTCCGGGAGTAGCTGATCCAGGTGCAGATGTGGTATCAGAAGCGCACAAACGAGGGATTAAAGTGGTTCCTTTAGTAGGGCCCAATTCATTGCTGCTTGCATTAATGGCTTCGGGTTTTAATGGACAGAGTTTTACTTTTCATGGTTACCTGCCTATAGATAAGGTAGAAAGGGTTAAAAGCATCAAGGAACTGGAAAAAATAGCTGAAAAAAATAAACAGACACAGATGTTTATTGAAACGCCTTTCCGTAACAATCATTTATTTGAGGATATCGTTAAAAATACGGCAGCACAAACATTGCTTTGCGTGGCATGTAACATTACCGGAGAGGACGAATACATCAGGACACAATCCATAGGACAGTGGCGTCAGGAGAAAATTGATCTCCATAAAAAACCCACTATATTTTTAATCTACAGATAAGCCTATCGGTACATATTTTTGGAGTCCATAAACGCGATCACATTTTCGGAGACTAAAAACTGGATGTTTTTATTTTCTTTGAATGCCTTTCTGATAAAGGTTGAAGATATTTCCATCTGAGGAGTTTCTGTAAATGTGATCGAAGGATGCCCTTCCCATCCAGCTATGTCACATTCAGGCCTGGGATATACATAAATACTGTAGTCCTTTAGCAGAACCTCATAGTTTTTCCATTTTTTTAAGGAAACCAGGTTGTCTGCCCCCATGATCAGTACAAACTTTTTCGCAGGATACTTCTCATGGAGGTAGGTCAGTGTATCTATCGTGTAAGAGGGCTGTGGAAGCGTAAACTCAATATCACTGACTTTTATATTTTCCGCCGGCTCAGTAGCTAAACGGGCCATTTCGAGCCTGTCATACATATTTCCGAGGCCCTTTTTATTTTTTAACGGATTTTGTGGAGAAACCACCAGCCAGACCTCATCAAGATCAGTGTAATTAGCCATATAACTGGCTATGATCATATGCCCCACATGGATCGGGTTGAAGGAACCAAAAAATAAACCTGTTTTTGCCATCCTTAAAAAGGGTATTTTATTTATTGATAAAATCAGACACTAATTTCTCTGCCTCCATACACGCTGTGTGCAGATCAAAATTTTTAAGCACCACATCAAATTTATCTGCATACTTCAGCTCTTTTTCAGCTTTGATAAACCTTTCCTGAAGTTTTTCAGGGCTGTCTGTCCCACGTCCGCTCAAACGCTCTTTTAGTACTTCCAATGAAGGTGGCTGTACAAAGATAGCCAATGCATCTTCTTCATATTTACGTTTCAGACGCAGTCCGCCCTCTACATCGATATCAAATATCACGTGTTTCCCTTCATTCCAGATCCTTTCAATTTCCGAACGTAATGTACCATAAAAAGTGCCGTTATAAACTTCTTCGAACTCTACAAACTCCTGGTGGGCAACTTTGTGAAGAAATGCTTCTTTAGAAATAAAGTAATAATCCTTTTCATGCTGTTCGTCTCCCCGGGACTCCCTGGTTGTCGCTGATATCGAAAAGTTTAATGACGGAAATTTTTCCAGCAGATGTTTAACGATGGTAGTTTTTCCTGCTCCCGAAGGAGCGGAAAATATGATGAGCTTGCCTTGTATCATTTATTGATGCTGTCTAGATAACATTTAACAACTGTTCTTTAATCTTTTCTAATTCCTCTTTCATCCCCACAACCAGTTGCTGAATTTGTGCATCATTGGCTTTCGCGCCCATAGTATTGATTTCTCTGCCAATTTCCTGCGAAATAAAGCCGAGTTTTTTGCCATTGGCATCTTTACTTTTTAAGGTTTCAGTGAAATAATCACAATGGCTTTTCAACCTGATCTTCTCTTCGGTGATATCCAGCTTATCTATATAATAGATCAACTCCTGTTCAAGACGGTTCTGATCAACGTTCACCTTTCCGGCAATTTCCTCCAAAAACTGATTTAACCTTGTCCTGATCTGAGGAATCCTCAATGGGGCTAAAATCTCTATCTGTGCAAAAAAGCCGAGTATATTTTTAATTCTCAATTCCAGGTCCTGTTTCAGAACTGCGCCTTCTGTTTCCCTGAACTGGTTGAAATTCTCTAAAGCAGCATTAAACGTGCTTTGCAAAATGTCCCATTCTCCTTCATTCACCACCTCTTCTGTATAACTGATGACGTCAGGAAAGCTTAAAACAGCCTGCAGTAAGTTATTGGAGTTGGCTCCTAAATCTATGTTTATGGCTTCTAATTGTTTGTAGTACTTGCTGAGTAATGCTGCATTGATCGTAGCGCCTTTTAGGTTTTCTTCGCTGCGTTCGATGTTAATGGAAACATTTACTTTTCCCCGTTCAATCTCCTTGCTGCAGATATTCCTTAGCAAGAGTTCTTTGTCAGCATATGCTCTGGGTAATTTTAAATTGAGCTCCAAAAACTTGCTGTTTAAGGATTTAATCTCTACGGCAAACTTTGTATTTTCCTGATCTGTAGAGGCCAGGCCATAGCCCGTCATTGATTTTATCATGTGCAAAGATATAATTTATTGTTAAATTGGTTAGGGTGTAAAATTTTTAATGTGTCCAATTACCCTTAAATGGTCATTTGATCGTTTTCAATACACCGGATTGATAAACAATAGTTAAATTTACATCAAATAGATTACAGATAAAATGATTCGTATTACCCTAAATAGTTTGTTCATTTCTGCACTTTTGCTTGCTTCAACAGGTGTTGCTTCCGCGCAGGAGGATTTTCAGCTCAATGGAGTAATTATGGTAAAAGGCTCAACAACCCGTGTTGCATTGGCAGAGATTACCAATAAACGGACGAAATACACTGTTGGCAGTAATGATTTAGGGATCTTTCAGGTTAAATCCCTGGTGGGGGATACGCTGGTTGTGGTCAAGCGCGGTTATTCGGATGTGGAACAAATAGTGTTGTCTAACAGGGATATGATTATTTATCTTGATATGGGTAACACTTTAAGTGAGGTCAATATCAGGGGGCAGTCTAAAAAGCAAGAATTGGATCAGCTAAAGCAGGATTATAGAGATAAGGGGTCATTTTACCAGGGGAAGCCACCATTACTTTCTTATTTGTTTGCACCTCTTACGGCATTGTATGAGCTGTTTGGCAGTACGCCAAAAAAGGCGAGAAGGTTCGGCAAATACTATAACACCGAACTGCAGCAGACTGCCATTGACGGCTTTTTCAACGAAGATCTGATTCAGAAAAATACAGAGTTACAGGGTAAAGATCTGGAAAATTTCATGTTAAACTATCGCCCTGATTATAGCAAGTCCAGGAACTGGACAGAATATGATGCCGTTAAATATATCAGGGATTCGTATAAACAATACACTGATACCCTGAAGAAGAAATAATATTTGAATCTGTACTAGATGGATAATGCTTCACAGGCCTTTTCTGCCGCCTGCTTTTCTGCATTTTTCTTGTTATAATCTCTTCCGATACCATAACTTTCGCCTTCAATAACTGCCTGTATCGTGAATAGCTTTGCACTTTCACCCTCACCATTCTGGATCATATCAAATGTAATATCCTTCGCATGGCGCTGACACCATTCTATCAGTTTACTTTTGAAATTCGTTTCTGTGAGTTCAAGGGTATGAATGTCGATATAAGGCTTAACAATACGTTTTAGCAACAACTCTTTAGTGAAGTTATATCCTTTATCCAGATATACTGCGCCGATAAGTGCTTCGAAGGCATCTCCTAACATCGAATGATGTTTGGTTTGTGCATTTACCATTTTCTGATCGAAAATGATGAGCTGGTCAAATCCCATCTTGCGTGCAAGCTGGTTTAAATTAGCCCTGTTCACAATTTTGGAACGCATCTCTGTAAGAAAACCTTCTTCTTTGTAGGGATAATGTTTAAAGAGTAATTCAGCAATAACCGAACCCAGAATGGCATCGCCCAAAAATTCAAGTCTTTCGTTGCTGCTACGGCTTCCATTTTTCAAAACTTTAGCCACAGACCGGTGCCTGAACGCCATTTTATACAGAATGGTATTTCCAGGCACAAAGCCTAACATATTTCGCAGCTTTTTTATAAACTCTTTATCCGGAGATAAATGAAGTTTATATAGGTCAAATAAGGGCATTAAATTTTATAAAATCGATTTGTAACGTTTACTCTTCGTACTTTTTGAAAATGACTGATGCATTGTGCCCACCAAAACCAAAAGTATTACTTAATGCCGCACGTACTAAACGTTTTTGCGAAGTATTGAATGTGAAATTCAACTTTGGATCGAAGTCAGGATCATCTGTGAAATGGTTAATTGTAGGGGGAACGATGTCGTTCTGTACAGATAAAATAGAAGCGATGGCCTCAACTGCACCGGCAGCACCCAAAAGGTGACCAGTCATTGATTTCGTCGAGCTGATATTTAATTTGTAAGCATCTTCACCAAATAAATCTACAATCGCCTTTGTTTCACTGATATCTCCAAGAGGGGTAGACGTACCATGGACGTTGATATAATCAATGTCAGCAGTACTCATTCCTGCATCTTTTAGTGCATTGGTCATCACCATCCTGGCACCTAATCCCTGAGGATGCGGAGCTGTGATATGATTTGCATCTGCACTCATTCCACCACCAACTAATTCAGCATAAATTTTAGCACCGCGTGCTTTTGCATGTTCTAATTCTTCCAGAATAATCGTTCCTGCACCCTCACCTGCAACAAATCCATCTCTGTCTTTATCAAAGGGCCTGGAAGCAGTTGAAGGATCGTCATTGCGTGTAGAAAGTGCATGCATTGCATTAAATCCTCCAATACCAGCCTCATTAATAATAGCTTCTGATCCTCCGGTAATGATTACATCTGCCATATCAAGGCGGATGTAATTGTAAGCATCAATCATCGCATTAGTAGATGAAGCACAGGCTGATACCGTAGCAAAATTAGGACCTCGCAGGCCATATTTGATGGAAATATGACCGGTAACAATATCAATAATCATTTTAGGAATAAAGAACGGATTAATGCGGGGAGTTCCATCGCCTGCAAAAAAGTTCCTCATTTCCTCTAAAAACGTTTTTATACCACCAATACCGGAACCCCAGATTACACCGATGCGATTTGTGTCCAATTGAGTGAAATCAAATCCTGCATCTTTAACGGCCTCATCTGTTGACACCATAGCATACTGAACAAATGGATCTAATTTGCGTGCTTCTTTTTTCTCCAGAAAGTCTTCGACATTGAAGTTTTTAAGCTCACATGCAAATTTTGTCTTGAACTTTTCTGTGTCAAAACCTGTAATAGGCGCAGCGCCGCTCACTCCATTTAACAAATTATCCCAGAATTCTGGGATAGTATTGCCAATTGGAGTGAGCGCACCTAAACCTGTAACTACTACTCTTTTTAATTCCATTTATACGGATTATACGGAGACCGTATGTTTTACTTTACGTTTTTCTCTAGATAAGCAATTGCTTGACCAACTGTGCCGATAGTCTCAGCTTGGTCATCAGGAATCGCTACATTGAATTCTTTTTCGAATTCCATGATAAGTTCTACAGTATCCAAAGAATCCGCACCTAGGTCATTAGTGAAAGAAGCTTCTGGGGTAACCTCGCTCTCATCCACACCTAATTTTTCAACGATAATAGCCTTAACTCTTGAAGCAATATCAGACATAATGTTATAATTTAATGGGTTAAATAATTCAGTGCAAAGAAAAATAAATTCTGACACATTTCAAATGTTTTTATTTCTCTGTCAATTTTAATGTTTTTATTCCAAACTGAAAAACAAAATTAGTTTTATAATTTCGTATCCTAAAATCTTATTCGTCTACTTTGAACAAAACCTATTTAAAACTTTCCTTAGATCTTGATTTTGTCCTGATAGCAATCACTGCATCTCTGAAGGATTACGTGTTCTGCCACCAGATCAATACAAGGCTTAATTTAAACTTTGAAAAAGTTGATGACCACGAGGTATACTTCAATGTCGACGAGCCCCCGCTCGCTTTTTCCAAATATTATTTTTATTTGGAACAGGGTGATAACGAATATTTCATTCTTAACAACCGAAACAGCGAAGGGTTTTTGATTCCGGAAATGAGTAAAGTGGATTATTTTATGATCATTCATGCTTACATTGATAAAGAAGATTTGAATTATATTTTAATAGGACTTAACAAACTGCCTGATATTCAGGTTGCTGCGCAGATTGACCCCCTGAAACTCAAATCAAAAGAGAATTTGATAATGTAAATTTTATATACAAGGTGTATTAAATACACTATATTTGAAGCTTATATTATTAGTTAAATAACATAAATAACCGGACTAACATTGGTTTTTTCATATAAAACCCCCATTTTGTTGGTCAGTAACAAATAAAAGTAATTCAGATGAAACCCTTTCATTCCAGAACAAAAATTGTAGCCACGCTAGGTCCAGCCTCGGCAAAACCAGATGTTTTATACAGCATGTTTAATGCCGGATTAGACGTCTGCCGACTTAACTTCTCACACGGTTCACAGGCAGACCATCAGGAAGTCCTGGACACCATTCGTTCAATCAACAAAAAATACAACTACAACGTCGGGATTTTGGCCGACCTTCAGGGTCCTAAAATCAGGATCGGAATGGTTAAAGACGGTGGAATACAATTGGTTAATGGTGCCCGTACCATTATTACCACTAAAGAATGTATTGGTAATGAAGAGCGTATTTATATCACTTATACTACCTTTCCAAAGGACGTAAAACCAGGAGAAATTATCCTTTTGGATGATGGAAAACTGCAAATGAGGGTGATTGAAACCAACCTTGAGGATGAAGTAGTTTGCGAAGTTGTTCACGGTGGTATCCTTACCTCAAGAAAAGGTGTGAACTTACCAAATACTAAGGTTTCTATTCCTTCTTTAACAGTAGAAGACCGCAAAAACCTTGAGTTTGTTCTGGAAAATGACGTGGACTGGATCGGTCTTTCATTCGTTCGTAACGCAGCGGATATTGTTGAACTGAAAGATATTATCAAGGCAAGAGGTAAACACGCAAGGGTTATTGCTAAAATTGAAAAACCTGAAGCTATCGCTAATATAGATGAAATCATTGCTGTTTCTGACGGTATTATGGTTGCCCGCGGAGATCTTGGTGTTGAAATGCCAATGGAAGAAGTTCCGTTGCTTCAGAAAATGATCGTTCAGAAATGTATTGCAGCTTCTAAGCCTGTAATTATCGCTACACAAATGCTGGAAAGTATGATCACTACACCAAGGCCAACACGCGCTGAGGTAAATGATGTTGCTAATTCAGTATTGGATGGTGCAGATGCAGTGATGCTAAGCGGTGAAACATCTGTTGGAGAGTTTCCTCTGATCGTTATTGAAACCATGCAAAAAATCATTCAGAACATTGAAACGAACAATTATCCGTTCAATGTAGATAAATTCCTTAAACCTAAATCTGAGACTTTCTTAAGTGATGCTGTTTGTGATTCAGCTTGCTTTTTAGCAAAGCAAACGAATGCAGTAGGTATTGTTTCGATGACCGTGAGTGGTTATACTGCTTTTGAAATCTCAAGCCACAGGCCAAAAGCACTTACTTATATCTTTACAAATAACCAGCAACTCATTAATACTTTGGCGCTGGTATGGGGTGTTCAGGCATTCTATTATGATAAGTTTGAAAGTACTGACGAAACCATTTTAGATGTAAATGACCAGTTAGTAAAAATGAAACTGATCAAGAAGGGGGACATTTTAATCAATACTGCAGCAATTCCTATGGAAAGCAAAGGCAGGACAAACATGGTAAAAGTTACTGTTATTGATTAATATACTTTAAAAATCAAAAAAAATACTACTTTTGCAACCCTGATTGGAGAGGTGTCCGAGTGGTTGAAGGAGCACGCCTGGAAAGTGTGTATACCTCAAAAGGGTATCGAGGGTTCGAATCCCTCTCTCTCCGCGGTTAACAAAGTATATCTTACAAAAACGCTTTAAACGTATGTTTAAAGCGTTTTTTTTGTTTATATACCTCCCGCTCATTACCTAAAATCCAAATATCCCACTGCGGATAAAATCACAAATATCCACAATTACGCATTTGCTTACAAATTGTCTTAAGCAAAAGAAAAGTACGAATTCGAGACATTCCCATTCGCTGGAATCAAATAATCTTCAAACAAATTTAAATCATGTGCGCGCACACAATTTAAATTATTATATTCGTGTGCGGACACAGTGTATTGTTAGGATCATCTAATCCAGACATCCGAATCAGATCATAAACCATGTAGAAACCACAGAATAAAAAACATTTCAACTAAATAAAACACGTATGGAAAAACAGGACAAATACTTTATCGTATCAGGAAAGGCATATTCAGTTCGGCCGTTCAACAACCCAGCAAATTAATTCCTACATAAACACAGTAAAAACATTATGAAAGGAAAAATGAGAAGGTTTAAAACGAAAAAATACTATTGTTTAATGCTGTTACTGTTTGGGTTTTTGACGCAAGCGCAAGCTCAGGATAACGGTAGAAATATAACAGAACATAGCTACAACAAAACCTCGCGCATACGTATTCAGATGATATCCAGTAATATCCTGAGAATTTCTATTGTTCCTGAAAGGGGCGAGTTTCAAAATTCAGGGCTTAACCGCTACGGATTTATTACCAGGCCCGACTCAGAGGGTTTCAAACCGCAGATTTCCGCTGCCGCCCAGGGATATTCTGCAAAAACAGCCGATATGCAGGTGAAGGTTAACTATGTAACAGGGAATATTCACGTTACAAACACTGATGGTACTAAAGTACTGTTGGATCAGTCGGGTGCTTCCTTTGAAAAAGGGATTACGGAGGCTGTTTTTAAGGCAGATAAAGAGGAAGACTGGATTGGATTCGGAGATCAGTCCAGAACGCATCTCTATCATAGAGGATACATGGCCGATTGCGATGTCCGTTACAAGACGTCAACCTATATTCCTGTTCCCTATTTTATGTCAACGAAGGGCGTGGGGATATTAGTAAATACTACGTATCGGACTATTTTCGATATGTGTAAAACAAAACCTAATTCCTACAACTGGAAGAATCAGAGTGGTACTGTTGATTATTACGTTATCGTAGGAAAAGACTTTAAACAACTCATCAATTCATATACATCCTTAACTGGCAGACCCAAACTTCCGCCGCAGTGGGCGTTTGGCTTATGGTTTATCTGTCGTGACCAGGCAGATGATATGGAGGCTGTTAATGCCGCCTATAGTTTCAGACAGGAAAAAATTCCTTGTGACGTCATCGGGCTGGAGCCAGGATGGATGGAACGCAGATATGATTATTCCACGAAGAAAAAATGGAGCTCCAAGCGTTTTCCTCATCCTTTCTGGTTTAACGATGCCAGACCCCCTTCCTTTGTGCCCGCATTGAAAAAAATGGGCTTTAAACTTGAATTATGGCTTTGCAGCAATTATGATCTGAGTTATGAGGCGGAAAGGCAAGCCGGAAGAAGGGCCGGAATAAAAGTTAATTCTGACTCCCTGAAAGATGCTGCTAAGGCAAATGCAACTCCTCCCATATTTCAGGATGACCATTTAAGTGGCATTGTGTATGCTGATACAGTAACCCTGATCGATACGCCCTGGTTTCACCATCTGGAAAAATTTGTAGATCAGGGAGTCGATTTCTTTAAGCAGGATGCAGCTGTACAAATGGAATTTCATCCGGATCGCTTATGGGGCAATGGAATGAAAGATAAGGAGATGCATAATCTCTATCCGATTCTTTATTCCCAGCAGATGTATGACGGCTTCAAGGCAAAAACAAACCGTCGTCCGGCAGCACTCACACCCGCAGGCTGGACTGGCTTTCAGGCTTTTTCGGCCACCTGGACCGGGGATACCGGAGGAGAGCTGGCTACGCTGGGGGGTATTTTAAATACTTCGATAGTGGGAGGAAGCTGGTCTACTGTAGACATGGAAGTGAGTACTAAGGAAGGCATCCATTATGGCTATTTATTGCCTTTTAGCGAAATCTGCAGTTGGGCCTATTTCAAAATGCCCTGGGTGCAGGGCAGTGAACTGACATCCATACACAGGGATTATGCTGAGCTGCGGTCCAGATTATTCCCCTATTTGTATTCATCCGCGAGGATGTCAACTAAAACAGGGCTGCCGCTATTGGAGCCTCTTACAATTGCCTACCCGGAGGATAAAAACTGCCGTGAGAACCTTCATCAGTATCTGCTGGGGCCTGGTCTTATGGTGGGTATCTATAAAAAGGATATGTATTTCCCCGCGGGAAGATGGAAAGATTACTGGACCGGCCAGATCATTGAAGGATCTCAGCAGAAAGATATTTCCTGGCCTGAGGATAAGGGAGGCGCTCTCTATGTCAATTCAGGGTCTATCATACCGATGGGACAGATGATGCAGTATAGAGGAGAAAAGCCGTTGGATGAAATCACTTTGTATGTATTTCCGGATCAGAAAGAAACATCTTTTGATTTATACGAAGATGACGGTATCACTTTCGACTATGAGAAAGGCAACTATTCCACAACCCATATTACCACAAAAAAGGCAGAAATTGCCAGTATAATTGAAATCGGGAAGACCATTGGGACCTTTGAAAATATGGTAAAACAAAGAACATGGAATATTATTGTCAATTTGGAGGCCAGGCCTCTTGCTGTATCAATGGATGGCGCCATCATAAAAGAAGACCAGTACACGTATGATGATACCAGAAAGGAATTGACTATCCGTAAGCTAACAAAACCCGGAATGATCAGTGTCCGGGAGAAATAACGGTGAGAAAATCCGAACCGGAATGATCAGCCGTATTCAAAGGCGGTTTTTTGGCCGCCTTTGATTAAGTTAATTCTATAAAGAACAGATGCTGAAGAATAATCTTATGATTTCGCCAGCGTTTAAGGGTTCTACTGTATTAACCGCCTAAAAATCCGGCATTGTCTTTCAATCCCGTTCCGGAAAGTTTTCTTTTGAAAGCTTCCTGAACCAGGTAGAAGACCTTTTTAGCGGCAGCTTCAAATGGCAGGCCCCGCGGCCTGATATTGGAAACGCAGTTTCGTGATTCATCGGTAAGGCCCGGTCGTGGCTGATAGGTTAAATACGCACCAATGCTGTCCGCAGCAGTCAGGCCGGGGCGTTCCCCGATCAGGATAAGGGCCAGTGTTGCTCCCAGTCCGTTTGCAATATGGTCAGATAAAGCTACACGTGCCTGTTGTGTCAGGCATAAGGGCGCCAGTTTATAGCCAGCCTCCCTTAGCAATGGAAGCAATACTTTCAGCAATGGGATAACATTTGAATTGATGGCATGGGCCGACAGGCCATCGGCCAGGATGATAGATATATCAAAGGCAGAGGCATGGTCCTTTAAAGTTTTAAGGGAGCTTTCATCGGGTGTTCTTCCTAAGTCGGGCCGCTGAAGGTACTGGTTGCGGTTTTCCGCCTTGCTGCGGATCTCTATCAGTGGAAGATGGAAATCTGCGAGTCCGGTTAGCAGGGCCTCGCGGTTCAATTCGGAATATACAGCGTCCCGGGCATGCGCGTGTGCAAGTTTGAACGCCAGGGATTCACTTAAAGGAATACTGTCGCCAACCCGCCCTAATGCTATACGGGCAGCTGTGAATTCTTTTAATGATTCCCATGAATCGGAGATCTTTACCGGCGTATTTTTCATAATAGCAGGGTTTAGGTTAGAACAGGTGAGCGATGAGTTTACCCGTCAGCTGATTATGCGTGATCTTTCCCTTCTCATCTGTTATTCCCTGCCTGATCAGCCAGTCTTCAAATTCAGGAGCTGGTCTTAACCCAAGGACTTTCCTGATATAGAGGGCATCATGGAAGGAGGTGGACTGATAATTGAGCATAATATCGTCTGAACCGGGAATGCCCATTATAAAATTACATCCGGCTACACCCAATAATGTCAGCAGGTTATCCATATCATCCTGGTCGGCCTCAGCGTGGTTTGTATAACATACATCAACACCCATGGGCAAACCCATCAGTTTACCGCAGAAATGATCTTCCAATGCCGCCCGGATGATCTGTTTTCCGTCATACAGATATTCAGGGCCGATAAAGCCAACCACTGTATTTACCAGCAGGGGCTGATATCTTCTTGCTACGGCATAGGCCCTGGCCTCACAGGTCTGCTGGTCTACACCCTGGTGTGCATTGGCCGATAAAGCACTGCCCTGACCTGTTTCAAAATACATTACATTCTGGCCGATCGTTCCACGGTTTAAGGACAGCGTAGCATCATAAGCTTCGTCAAGCAGCGACAGGTTAACACCAAAACTGGTATTGGCCTGCTGCGTGCCGGCAATGGACTGAAAGCAGAGGTCAACAGCGGCACCGGCGTTAATCAGTTCTATTGTTGTGGTAATATGACTCAATACGCATGATTGTGCGGGAATATCAAACTGCTGGCGTATCGTGTCTATCAGGTTGAGCAGGTTCGCCACTACGGCGGGACTGTCTGTTGCGGGGTTAATCCCAATTACGGCATCACCGCTGCCGTACAATAACCCGTCGATAATGCTCGCAGCGATCCCTTTCGGATCGTCAGTCGGATGGTTAGGCTGCAAGCGGGTCGAGAATCGGCCTTTTAAACCAATCGTATTACGAAAGCGGGTAATTACCTCACATTTCTTTGCAACGGTGATGAGGTCCTGGTTTCTCATCAGCTTAGATACTGCCGCAGCCATTTCAGGCGTGAGTGCCATTTTAAGTCCCTGTAACACCTCGGTGCCCGCCTGTTCAGTTAACAGCCAGTCCCGGAGTTCGCCTACGGTAAAACGCCCGATCAGGCTGAATGCTTCCCTGTCATGGCTGTCCAGTATCAGTCGTGTAATTTCATCGTCTTCATAAGGAACTACAGTTTCGCTGAGGAAGTTCTTTAAGGGAACATCTGCCAATGTGATCTGTGCGGCAACACGTTCTTCATAACCCGCGGCACTGATTCCGGCCAGTACGTCCCCGCTTCGTAATAGAGATGCTTTGGCCAAGAGATCTTTCAGATCCCTGAACCGGTATACGTGCTGGTGTATAGTGTGCTGATAAGCCATAATTATTGTCCTGATACCGGTATCACGGCCTTTTCAAGCATGATATCGTCATTAATTTTTTGTTTATGTTTTCCGCTAAGCATAAACACTGTCAATGCAATGGCCAGTCCTGCGAAAAAAACACAGGTGAGCATAATGTTATAGTAAATAATCGCAAAGAGGCAGACCGTGCATAACAACAAGGCGATGGCCGGAAATCCCGGATAAAAGGGAGATCTAAACGGGCGCCTGAGTTCAGGCTCTTTACTCCTGAGGATGAACAGGCTGACCATGCTCATCATATACATCACTATCGCTCCTAAAACGGACAATATGATCACCTGGCTTGTAGTGCCCGTGAATAGTGCGGCAAAACTCACAAATCCGCCGGCTATAACAGACCAGTGTGGTGTTTTAAACCTGTGGTTGATCTTTGCCAGTCCCTGTGGCAGGTAACCGCTCCTTGCCATAGCAAAGATCTGTCTTGATGAAGCCAGGATGGTTCCGTTGAAGGAGGCGATCAGGCCAAACAGCCCGATGCTTGCAAAGATCTTTGTTAAACTGTTGTTTTTCCCCAGCACTATAGAGATGGCTTCCGGAAGAGGGTAGTCAATTGCGCTGAGCGTCCGCCAGTCGGTAATCCCTCCCGTAAGGACCATTACGCCCAGGGCCAGGAACATCAGTGTGGCCAAACCTGAGATATATCCTTTCGGAATATTTTTCTCCGGGTCTTTCACTTCTTCTGCCACCATGGCCACACCTTCTATGGCCAGGTAGAACCACACCGCATAAGGTAAAGCGGCAAATATCCCTTTCCAGCCAAAAGGCATAGGGTTGCTGAGGTAGTTTGCTGTTTTAAAATGAGGGGCGATGATGCCCATGAATAAGAGAAGTTCGCCTACGGCAAGGATAGTAATGAAAATAGAAAATGCTGCGGATTCCTTTATGCCTGAGATATTGATGATGATGAATACCACATTGAAAAACAAGGCCGATTGTAATGCCGGGACTGAGGGATAAAGAAAATGGAGGTAGCTGCCCAGTGCAAATGCAATGGCCGGCGTGGCAAGCAGAAAGTCAATCAGTGTGGCGTAACCAGCAATCAGTCCGCCGAAGGGCCCCATGGCACGGTAGCTGTAGGCAAATGCACCACCTGCATGGGGGATAGCGGTAGTAAGTTCGGTATAACTGAAGATAAAAGTAACATACATTACTGTTACGATCAGTGTTGCAATCAGAAAACCGATGGTTCCTGACACTCCCCAACCGTAATTCCAGCCGAAATATTCTCCTGATATCACCAGGCCAACCGCAATTGCCCATAAATGAATGGGTTTTAATGTTCTTTTTAATGTTTCTGCTGTTGGTATGGTCATTAAATCCGGGTTTTAAGGTAAATCAAAAAAGAAACACTGGAATATAATGAAATTATTTACATGTTTTGCTGACTGTAGCGAATAAAACCGCTTGTTTATAACAAAAGAGGATGTTTTAAAAACATCCTCTTTTTGTATCATACAATAAATTGAATTTATTTTAGAAATTGCCTTTATTTACATCCCACCATAACCGCGTACCACCGTTGTCGGAGCCACCCAGAAGTGATACTCCGCTTTTCACGCCTTCTGCGTTTACGGAATATTCATTAATTGGGTAAGGTAAGCGGCGCACCTGAATCTGTGTATCAATAGTTCCGTTACTGTTGTTATTTACAACAGGGAATAATTTCGGATATCCAGTTCTGCGGAATTCGGTCCATGCTTCCTGTCCTTCAGGAAACATTGCCAGCCATTTTTGGGTAATGATGCGTTCTAATTTAACTTCGTTAGTCGCACCAGCATCCCATTTTATAGTAACATTTGATAATGCGGGTGAGTTATTCACTGCTGCCTGAGGATCTACATAAGCTGTCGGTTTACTTGTTGCATCAGCGATATATGTTGCTGCAGATGAGCTTACACCATATTGCGACATGGATCTTGCAATCCCGGTCTCGTAATTTGTCTGTGCATCGCCTGCGCCGGTCCACCCCCTGAGAGCTGCCTCAGCTTTTAAAAACCATGCTTCTGCTGCGGTCATAATTACCTGAGGTGCTGTAGCAGTAAAAGTGCTTTCATAATTATACACTGAATAACCAGAATAAGCAGGTTTAGCTTTAACGTCTGATCCAATACGGATACCGATATACTGCCCTGCATACTGTGCGGCAAGAGGGCCGGGTTTAGTTGCATCTGTATTTACAGGGAGGAAGTATTTAGAAATCCTGGGATCTTTGTAGCCTACCATATATGACTGTATGGATGCGCTCATTGAATTGTCGGTATAGCTTGCCGTAATTACGTAGTAATCGTTTTGTCCGCTTCCCGCAATAGCAGCAACATCACCTTCTGCCGAAAGTAACCCGCCAGTGGCGCTCATTGCTTTCTCAGCCTGTGCTTTTGCTGTTGTAGGATCAACTTTTACAATATGCATGGCAAGGCGCAGCCTCAGTGAATTAGCCAGTTTTAGCCATTGGCCATAATCACCTCCAAACACTACATCTGAATTTACAAAAGGTTTTTTGCCCGGATTAGCAGCGATATAAGTTGCTAAACTTGAAGTGGCAGTATCCAATTGTAAAAACATTTGCTCATAAATGCTCTGCTGACTGTCATAAGGGATCGTTGTTAGGGATGAACCGACCTTACTGTAAGGTGCAGGTCCAAATTTATCCGTCACTCTGTCTATCGCTTCAACTTCTATGATCAAAGCAATGGCCCAAAAATCAGGCAGCGAGGCCTTAACTCCAATAGCACCCAGTTTATTTTTGATGGGGCCAATAATTTTTGTGTAAATGTCGTTAAATGCTGACTGGTTCCAGCCGTCCACAAATACGTAATTCATATTGTACAATGATCTTCCAAAAGTTTGAGGAGGCGTTGAATAACCTGCATAGGCATCAGCGTTCAGGTTCTGCGCAATCTGGTAACTGGTGAATATTTGCTGTTCAATAGGAATAAACACCGTTGGGACTTTTACGTCCTGATCCCGGATCTTGGTTTGATCCACATTATATTCTTCGAAATCTTTTGTACAACTATTTAATCCCAATGTTGCCAGCAGGCAAAGTACCATGAAATATGGTTTCCAGTTGTGATATTTATCTGGGTTATGATTTGTTTTCATTGTTTTTAATTAATGTGATACAATTAAAAAGTAACATTTAAGTTAGCGCCGTACATGCGGGTTGCAGGCTGATTAAATACATCCACACCACCAAGTCCGTTAGATGTTGATGAGGTAACTTCCGGATCGTAAGGGGCTTTCTTGTAGAAATAAATAAGGTTCCTTCCGGTTATTGAAAGTCTGATTGCTTTGAGCGGGCCTTTGGTAGTTATTGTATATCCCAAAGAGGCTTCTCTTAACCTTACAACTGTAGCGCTGTAAACGTATTGTCCCAATGCTGCGTTACGTCCTCCAATTGAAGTATACCATTTTTGTGCGTCAATAGTGTTAACGGCTGTGCCATTAGGACTAACGCCATTTATTTGTACCCCACCTGCATCACGTGCAGCTCCGGTAACGTCTGAAACTCCATACGAGTCAAGGATAGACTGCAGTACTGATACTACCTGTCCTCCGAACTTACCGTCAACCAGCACATTTAACGATAGCTTCTTATAGGTAAAACTGTTGCTCCATCCCAACTGGAATTTTGGTGCCGGGTTTGCTATTTTCACAAAGTCAGAACTCAGTAATGGCAATCCCTGATCAGTAAT
Organism: Pedobacter hartonius; assembly: GCF_900107535.1. Lineage (GTDB taxonomy): Bacteria > Bacteroidota > Bacteroidia > Sphingobacteriales > Sphingobacteriaceae > Pedobacter > Pedobacter hartonius. Next base: position 231,376 of record NZ_FNRA01000007.1, read on the forward strand.
TAATACTCTTCCCTGTGCGTCTTTTTGTAAAGTTTGTCCATAGATATCACCAAATGAACCACCTGTAGCTACATAAGAACGGTAACTGTTTGTGTTAGAGAGTTCCACTTTGTTAATTCCCTGGCCAGATGCCACATCGATGATTGTGTTTGTGTTTTTAGCACCATTGATGGAAGTATTCCAGCTGAAACTGGAGGTTTCAATCGGAGTGTAACCTAAAGTGAACTCGAAACCTGTATTTCTGATTTTACCGGCATTTAAGTAACCCTCGCTGTATCCTGTAGCCGGTCCGGGAGTAACCTTAATGCTTTGATTTTCTGTATTTGTTCTGTAATACGTGAAACTGAAGTTCAATTTATCCTTTAAAAATCTCAGATCGGTTCCTAACTCCACTGATTTGGTTTTTTCAGGTTTCAGTCCCGGGTAAGGTGCAACACTGCTCAGTGTTACTCCGCTCGCCGTTCCTGTATTAGTTGGAAGCGGAGAATATTGAATTACTGTATTACCTACTTCTGCATAAGATCCGCGAACTTTTGCATAACTGATCACTTCCGGAAGTTTAGTCATTTGACTTACGATAAAAGACAAACCTGCAGACGGGTAGAAATAATGGTTGGTTTCAGTAAAGGCAAGATTAGAAGACCAGTCATTCCTTGCTGTTACCGTTAAATATGCCCAGTCTTTATAGGAAAGGTTGGCATTGGCAAATACTGCCTGGATCTGATTGTGAAAATTAGCCAGTGTATTTACATTGCTTCCTGTGTTTGTGCCTTGTGCTGGTCCGGATACCTGGATATTCTGAATAGTGAACAAATTAGGAATTGAAAGACCATAGCCACCTAATCCGTTGCCCCAGTTGATACCAGAAGTAAACTGATCATTGATACTTGTGCCGATCAAACCGTCAAGTTTGAAATCTGTAGTGCCGGGAAGGTTAAGATTCACGATAACATCTCCATATTTTTGGTTCAGTACCTGATCTGATCCGCTATAACTTCCGTTGTTATTTCCCGCTGCCAAAGGTGCAAGGGTACCGGCATAATAACGCTGATCGTATACATCTGAAGTACGGTCGATGCTTCCGCGTGCCTGAATATTTAACCAGTTGGTGAATTCATATTTAGCGCTTGCATTTAACAATATGCGGTTACGTTTTGAGGAATTGATGTTTCTGTTGACGATCCACCATGGATTTTGCTGCAAATCTTCCTGGAAAGGCCAGCTTTGCGTTGGGACGCCGTTTGTTCCTATAACACCTTCATAGTTTGTTTTATACTGGTCAATACTTTGACCCCTTGGGAAAAGATATAGTCCCGTTAGTGGATTGGTGTAGAAACCTATCGTTGGGCTGTTATTGATCTTTTGGGTAATATAGTTCATATTTCCGTCCACACTCAGTTTGTTGTTCAGGAACTTAGCTGTTTCGTGGAAATTGATGTTATCCCTGTTCAGTTTATTGCCTGGCTCAACACCTCTGGCATTGGTATTAGAATAAGAGAAGTAGCTTTGGGCAATTTCATTACCACCTGTCAGGCTGATTGCGTTAGTCAGATTATTACCGGTCTGATAAAATTTAGACAGATTATCGTCGGCACCGCTAATTTTAGGACCCCAGCTTGTAGTTGATCCTGCTTCTGTAGCGCCATAATTATTCTGAAATTCAGGCTCGTATGCATTTTTATTGATGCTGTAACCGCCTGAATAATTGATTATAGTTTTTCCTGCTTTCCCTTTTTTGGTGGTAATTACAATTACACCGTTTGCCGCCTGGCTACCATATAATGCAGCAGCCGAAGCGCCTTTCAGGACAGTAAGACTTTCAATGTCTTCAGGGTTCATGTTTGAAATACCGTCACCGCCGTCAGGAGTTCCGCCATATGTTGAATTAGGCTGTCCGTTGGCATTGGAGCTATTACTGATCGGTACACCGTCAATTACATAAAGAGGCTGGTTATTTCCGGCAGCAGATCTATTACCACGTAACAGCACTTTTGCTGAGCCGCCTACGCCTGAAGCACTTGGTGAGATCGTTACACCAGCTACTTTACCGTTAACGGAATTCATTAAGTTGTCACTTTTTACATCGGTCAGTGAGCTTCCTGAAACTGACTGCGTAGAGTAGGTCAGTGATTTTTCTGATCTTTTTACACCGAGCGCCGTTACAACAACCTCGTTTAGTCCTTTGGAAGAAGATGTCATCTCTACAGTGATAGTGCGTTCTGTACCTACAGTAACTTCTTTATTGTCAAAACTGATATAGGAGAACACCAGAATATCCCCCGGCTTTGCCGAGATAGTGAATTTTCCGTCTGCACTTGTCTGGGTAGCAGTTTTGGTACCTTTAATATATACAGTTACGCCGGCTAGTGGTTCTCCGGTGCTTTCTTTTACAGTACCTGTAATGATATCGGCTAATTTGTTATCGTTTAAAAAAGTAGTGGTTGTTTTATAAGCAATTGATTTTAAGGGTATTCTATGCGGATTTACTGTAGCGGAAGCATCCAGATTAAGAAATAATAAGGAGGCGAATGCTAAATTGGCTGCTAAAGAGAGCTTTGGCAAGCCCTTTTTAACCAATGCACCCTGCGGGTTATTATTAGTTTTCATACTTTTTACATGGTTTAGTTTGATGAATGTGCTCTGCTGATTTGCAGATTAGGTTGCTAAGACTAGATCTTAGTTTAGATATCTTCTATAAATATCTCGATAGGAAAGTAGTGTTATTTCATTTTTTTAGGGATTTTAAGTTACAAATTTGACAATTAGGGATGTTTCATGCGGTTTAAACCAGTATTTGGTTTAAAATATTTTAATAAAAAAAGATATGACCTGGAATAATGTCTTACTGAACATTATTTATTCATGATTTTCAATAAAACCATAAATTGGGAGAAGAGCGTTTAGTTTAGTTTGTTAGTAAATCGTTTTATATCTAAAACAATAATCTAAAATAACTTTTTTTTAGTAAATTGTGTAATCTTTTTAAGAAAATTAGAAAGATTAGTTATTTTTCTCTAAATATTCTAACCAAGAAATAAATTATACTCATTATGTCTCTCAATAAAATAAAAGTCTTAATTGCTAATAGCGAAACGATCAAATGTTTATATTATAACAAGCTGTTAACCAGTGCCGACGTGAGTAATCAGATCGTGAAGAGTATTCCGTATGCAATTAAAGTCTTAAACGACCTTAAAAAGAACGGATATGTTGAAGAAATGGGACTCGCCAGCTCAAGCGGAGGCCGGAAACCATTGAATTATTCGCTGATTTCTGATTCATTTTATTTGGTATCTGTTGCCATGGACCAATTTTCTGCGCGGATGGTGGTAGTAGATATGAATAATAATTTTGTAACAGATATAATAAGGTATGAATTTGATATTTTTAACCTGAAGCCGGATCAGCTGGTTGGCTACATCAATCAGTTCATCGAAGGCAGCAAAATATCAAAATCGGCGATCTTAGGGATAGGCCTGACTATGCCTGGTTTCATCGATACGGAAATGGGTATTAACTATACCTATATGAATACAGCCGGCCAGCCCCTGGCTGCTTATCTGCAGCAGCAGATTTCTATACCTGTATTTCTTGATAATGATTCCACTGCAATTGCACTCGCAGAACAGAAATTCGGGGTAGCTGCACCTATGAAAAATGTGATGGTACTTAATTTAGGCTGGGGGATAGGATTGGGCATGATCCTCAACAACAAGATCTTTAGGGGCAACAACGGCCTGGCAGGAGAATTCAGTCATATCCCGCTGTTCAAAAATGGCAAGCTTTGCAATTGCGGAAAACGTGGCTGCCTGGAAACAGAAGCTTCATTAATTGCCGTTACTGCCATTGCCAAGGAAGGGATCAGTAACGGGCAAACAACCAGTCTATCCGGTTATGCCGACGTTGATGCCGATGCAATTATCAATGAAGCAATAAAAGGAGATGTATTCTCTGTTAAACTGATCTCCGAGGCCGCCTACCATGTCGGGGAAGGATTAGCCATACTCATTCACCTGATGAACCCAGGGGCTATAGTTCTGAGCGGGAAAGGAAGTGTTGTAGGTAAGTTATGGCTCTCCCCAATCCAGCAGGCCATCAATGAACACTGTATCCCTTTACTGATCAATTTCACCGAGATTAAGGTCTCCAATCTGAATACCAAAGCCCAGCTGATCGGAGGTGCCGCCCTGATCGTGGAAAACTTTGGAAAGGCGCTGGGCGATAAATTAAATGCGATAGAAATGGGCTCGCTGGAGAAAGCCGGTTAACCGGGTGACGGCTGCATCCCCATTGCCCGCTGGCGGTAAGCCGTTGGCGTAATTCCGGTTTTCTCCTTAAATAATTTGGAAAAGTAAAAGCTGGATTCAAACTTCAGGGTATAGGCGATCTCCTTGACCGAAAGGTTGGGGTCTGACAGCATTGTTCTGGCCTTTTCTATTTTAAGCTGGATACAGTATTGTCCGGGAGATAGGCCTGTGTAACTTTTAAATATTTTTCTGAACCAGGAATAACCTACCTGCAGCTCTTCAGCGGCCTGCTCAGGAGAAAATGCCTTATCAATATTGGAACGGAAAAGGAGCCGGGCCTTGTTTACCAGGATCTCCCTGTCTTCATGCTCCACAGAGTTTTGTTTCAACGCGGCATGTAAGCTACCCAGCAGGTGCAGCGCTGCGCCGGAAACTAAAGGCTGGTAGCCTGAGGCCTCTGTTTTTGTCTTTTCGATGATCGTATCGAAAAGATTAAATATCTGTTCGTTAAAACCGATATATAAACATGGATTTTCAGGTTTGAAAAACCCGTTCTCCACAAGATTATCCATGATCTCCCCCTTAAGGCCTATCCAGTATTCATCCCATCCGGTTTCCTGGTTGGGTTTATAGCGGTGCCGTTCACCGGGAAAAAGCAGGATCACAGTGCCCGCCTGTACAGACTGGTATTTGCTGCTGTCAGATTCGAAGATGCCCGTTCCCTTAGTAATATACAGGACCTGATATTCATCCAGTACCCTGCCGTTATTCCAGTTGAAATAATAATCCGAAGGATGGGAAATGATGGGGTAATTTTCTGATGGCTCTGTTCTGATGCAGCCGGCATTCAAAATGTATAATCCCCATTTTTTATCTTCGTTACTCAGGGGCAGATACTTGTAATAGTTGGTCATCAGTTTTAATTTGGTTTGCGTGCAGAAATTTGAAATAAAATTACTAAGAATTTATGAATCCGGGCTTATTGTCAAAATATACAGTTAAAATATCAAATCATACAGGGAAGCGGTAGGCATTAGTGATAAATTAGCTACACCAAATGTGAACCGTATCGTTCCCCATGGAACGGGCTTTCCGAAAAATGGCAGATACTGTTTCAATAAGAATGTTAAAACAACGTTAAATATATAATAGCAGGTGAACTGAAAACCCTGTTTCTGTCGCAATACCATTAAAAGAGAGAACCGCTGGCCTGCGGAGCAGGACAGTTAAGAACAGTTAAGCCAATTGCATGCTTTATACTTGTTTTATTTTCTAACCAGATATTATTAAAGAAATTATGCAGATTATTTTTGGAGTTATATTCCATTTCATCGGAGGGTTCGCCTCCGGAAGTTTTTACATCCCTTATAAGAAGGTCAAAGGCTGGGCCTGGGAAAGCTACTGGATCGTTGGGGGGATCTTTTCCTGGCTGATCGTTCCGCCTCTGGCGGCTTACTTAACTATTCCGGCTTTCGGCGAAATCATTAAACATACAAGTGGCTCTATTCTGGGACTTACCTATTTCTTTGGACTGCTCTGGGGAATAGGAGGGCTCACCTACGGTTTGGGCGTAAGATATTTAGGCGTGTCCCTCGGCAGCTCCATCATTCTGGGGCTGAGCTCTGTTTTTGGCGCCCTGCTCCCCTCTATCTATTATGATTTAAATCCTAAAGAAGGTAAAGATAGTTTTACGCATATCATCAGCAGCCCCTGGGGGCAATGGGTGGTTGCCGGATTGCTGGTTTGTGTGCTGGGTATTATTTTCTGCGGCAGGGCAGGAATGATGAAGGAAAAAGACCTTGCCAAACAGCAGCAGACCAAAGAAAGCGCTGAGTTCAAAATAGGACTCGGACTTGCTGTTGCCATCGTTTCAGGGATCTTAAGTGCCTGTTTCGCCTTCGGTATTGATGCCGGAAAAGATATGGCCAATGAAGCCAATACCATCTGGAAATCCCTCCACCCCGGACAGGGCGAATTCCTTTACCAGAACAACGTAACCTATGTAATCATCCTCTGGGGCGGGCTAACCACCAACCTTTTCTGGTGTATGGTACTGAATATACGCAACAAGACCTTTGGCGATTATACAAATAAGCAGACGCCGCTGCTGTCCAATTATATTTTCTCTGCACTGGCAGGTACCACCTGGTTCCTGCAATTCTTCTTTTATGGTATGGGAGAAAGCAAGCTGGGAAATGGCGCCAGCTCATGGATCCTGCATATGGCCTTCATTATCCTGGTAGCCAACGTATGGGGACTGGTGTTAAAAGAATGGTCGGCCGTCAGCAAAAAGACCTTATACACCATCCTTACAGGTATTTTATTTATTATCATATCGATCATGATCGTAGGATACGGAAACTCAATTAAATAGTAACATTTATAAACATTAATGATATGTCTGACGAAAAAGACCGTTTTAAGCACGTAAGTTATTTATGGGACGAAACTGACGCAGCTAAGCTCGCAGGAGATGAGGTTGCCCTGTTACTTTACCGCTCCAACCTGCTGGGGGCAGATCTGCGCCTGACCAACTATGGCGGCGGAAATACTTCCTGCAAGGCTGATGCTATTGACCCGCTGACCGGCGGCACCGCAGAGGTGATGTGGATCAAAGGCTCCGGTGGTGATATCGGAACCCTGAAACGCAGTGGCCTGGCAGCCTTATATGTAGAACGCCTCAGAAGCCTGAAAAACATTTATAAAGGGATCGAAATGGAAGATGAAATGGTAGAACTTTTCAACCATTGCATATACGACCTGAATTCTAAAGCGCCCTCTATTGATACACCTTTGCACGGCTTCCTGCCGTTCAAACATATTGACCATTTACATCCTGATGCAGCAATCGCAATTGCTGCGGCAAAGGACGGAAAACAGATCACGCAGGACCTGTTTGATGGTAAAATAGGCTGGGTGGAATGGCAAAAACCTGGTTTCGACCTTGGCCTGCAACTCAAAGCCTGCCTGGATGAAAACCCTGGTATCATCGGTATTATGCTGGGTTCACATGGTTTGTTTACCTGGGGTGATACTGCTTATGAAAGTTATATCAACACTTTAGAGGTGATTGAGAAATGTGCCATTTACCTCGAAGAGAACTATGGTAAAAAAGGCCCCGTATTCGGTGGACAGAAAATCAGCAGTCCTGAAAAATCACAGCGCGAAGCTCAGGCAGCCTTACTGGCACCTATCCTGCGTGGCTTCTGTTCAAGTGAGAAACATATGGTGGGCCACTTTACAGATGACTCCCGCGTACTGGAGTTTATCAACTCTAACGACCTGGACAGGCTGGCCCCATTGGGAACAAGCTGCCCTGATCACTTCCTGCGGACTAAAATCAGTCCACTCGTACTTGATTTAAGCCCTGATGAAGATCTGTCAGACCCGGCAAAGATCAAAGAAAGGCTGGCTCCTGAATTTGTGGCCTACCGTCAGATGTATGCAGATTATTATGAGACCTGTAAACACCCGAACAGCCCTGCCATGCGCGACGCCAATCCCGTGATCATCCTGTATCCCGGAATCGGAATGTTCTCTTTTTCTAAAGACAAACAAACTACCCGCGTAGCAGCTGAATTCTATACCAATGCCATCAACGTAATGAAAGGCGCTGAAGCGATCTCTGAATATACTTCACTGCCGCGCCAGGAAGCCTTTAATATTGAGTACTGGTTACTGGAAGAAGCAAAACTGCAAAGGATGCCAAAACCAAAAGCACTCTCCGGTAAAATCGCACTCGTTACCGGTAGCGCAGGAGGCATAGGTAAGGCTATTGCCAAGAAATTCGTAGATGAAGGAGCAGTAGTGGTGATCAATGACAATGACGCTGGCAGGCTTGAAAAAGCTGATGCAGAGTTCAAATCACAGTACGGTAAGGATGCTTATACAACAGCCCTGCTGGATGTAACCAGTGGTGACGATATCACCAATGCGTTCCATATTGCGGCCCTTGCTTTTGGCGGAGTGGATATCGTAGTGAACTGCGCCGGATTATCGATCTCCAAACCAATTGAAGAACATACCGATAAAGACTGGGACCTATTGTACGATGTACTGGTAAAAGGCCAGTTCAAAGTTACCCAGGCCTCTGTGGGTGTGATGCGCAAACAGGCGATCGGTGGAGATATCCTGAATATTGTAAGTAAGAATGCCCTGGTTTCCGGACCAAACAATGCAGGTTACGGATCAGCCAAAGCAGCACAATTACACCTGAGCAGGTTAAATGCTGCTGAACTCGGTGCAGATAAAATCCGCGTCAACGTGGTAAACCCTGATGCCGTGATCTCAGACAGTAAGATCTGGGAGGGCGACTGGGCTGCAGGACGCGCCAAAGCTTATGGCGTAAAAGTTGAGGAGCTGCCTGCATTTTATGCAAAGCGTACCCTGCTGGATAAAATTATCCTGCCTGAAGATATCGCCAATGCCTGTCTGGTTTTCGTAGGTGGTCTCTTAAGTAAATCTACAGGTAATGTGCTGAATGTGGATGGTGGAGTAGCCATGGCATTCGTGAGGTAAATAATTGTTTTAATGGTAATGGGAGCGATCATGAGCTGTTCCGTTACCATTTGAATTGACAGCTCGTGACGGTTACAAAAAATAAAGACAATGGAAATAGAGAAATATCAGATTGATGCACACAATGAAAAGCTAACAGCTGCTCATCAGCAAAGATTTAGTTTCGCAGCATCAGAAAATGCAAAGGTAGAAGAGGTGATCACTAAACTGATCAAATTTCAGATCGCTATTCCAAGCTGGGCTTTGGGTACGGGAGGTACACGTTTCGGAAGATTTTCAGGTGGTGGCGAACCACGCAGCCTGGAAGAAAAAATTGAAGATGTAGGCCTGCTGCACAAACTAAACCAGTCCAGCGGCGCCATTTCCCTGCACATTCCATGGGATATCCCAACTGATTATGACGCCATCAAGTCGCTCGCCACACATCACGGACTGCGTTTCGATGCCATGAACTCCAATACTTTCCAGGATCAGGCAGATCAGAAACTGAGCTATAAGTTCGGTTCACTGCAACACGTAGATAAAGGCGTACGCCAGCAGGCAATTGACCACAATATCGAAGTGATCCGTCAGGGTGTAGCCCTGGGCTCTGATGCACTGACCGTATGGCTTGCCGACGGATCATGTTTCCCCGGCCAGCTGAACTTCAGAAAAGCATTCCAAAATACACTGGAAAGCTTAGAGGAAATCTATGCTGCATTACCGGATGCATGGAAAGTTTTTGTAGAATATAAAGCCTTTGAACCAAACTTCTATTCTACTACGGTAGGAGACTGGGGGCAATCCTTATTATATGCAAGTAAACTGGGGCCAAAAGCCTATACACTGGTAGATCTGGGGCACCATTTGCCAAATGCAAACATTGAACAGATTGTATCCCTCCTGTTAATGGAAGGCAAACTTGGAGGTTTCCACTTCAACGACTCTAAATATGGTGATGACGACCTTACCGCAGGAAGTATGAAACCCTACCAGCTGTTCCTGATCTTCAATGAACTGGTTGAAGGAATGGACGCCAAGGGGATAGACCATGCCACAGGCTTGGGCTGGATGATCGATGCCTCTCACAACGTTAAAGATCCTCTTGAAGATCTGCTGCAATCTGTAGAAGCCATCATGATCTCCTACACACAGGCTTTGCTGGTAGACAGGGAGGCGCTGAACATCGCACAGCAGGAAAATGACGTAGTACGCTGCCAGGAGATCCTGCAGGACGCATTCCGTACGGATGTAAGAGCTATTGTTCAGGAAGCAAGACTGAGGACGGGCGGGGCAGCACAACCAGTACAATTGTACCGCGGGCTGAAAGTCAGGGAAAACCTGATCAGTAACAGAGGTTTGAAAACTGTAGCCACAGGATTGTAATGAGTGCGCTGCCAGTTATTGTAATTTTCGACGTGGGGAAGACCAATAAAAAGATCTTCCTGTTCGATGAAAATTATAAGATCGTTTTCGAACGGTCGGCCCGCTTCATGGAGACCTATGATGAGGATGGGGACCCTTGTGAAAACCTGGAAAGCTTAAGGCTGTCGGTTTATGATTCCCTGCGTGAAGTGCTCAAACGCAAGGAATTCGAGATCAAGGCGATCAACTTCTCTACGTATGGTGCCAGTTTCGTTTATATCGATGAATATGGAAAACCACTGGCACCACTGTACAATTACCTGAAGGCCTATCCTGAAGCTATTAAAGCTGATTTTTATAAAAAATACGGAGGTGAAAGTGCCATTTCGGCAGCTACGGCATCACCGGTGCTGGACAGCCTGAATTCAGGAATGCAGTTGTACCGTTTTAAAAAGGAACAGCCCGCCCAGTATAAAAAGCTGAAATATGCGCTGCACCTGCCGCAGTACCTGAGTTACCTGGTTTCGGGGGCAGAATATTCTGACCTCACCAGCATTGGCTGCCACACGCAGTTATGGGACTTTACAAAAAATGATTACCACGATTGGGTGAAAAAAGAGGGGCTGGACAAAAAGCTGGCCCCTATTGTAGATGGAGATGAAGTTTTCCCGTCGGAATTTCCCGGGAACCAGTATAAGGTTGGCGTAGGCCTGCATGATAGTTCAGCAGCGCTGATCCCCTACCTGATCAATTTCCACGAACCCTTTGCGCTGATCTCCACCGGTACCTGGTGCATCACGCTGAATCCTTTTAATGATTCGCCACTGACGCCCAAAGAGCTGGAACAAGACTGTCTTTCTTTTATGCAGTATAAGGGCAAGCCCGTAAAGGCTTCACGGATATTTGCAGGATATGAACACGAGCAGCAGCTGAAGCGGATCTCCTCGCATTTTAACCAAAGCCCGGGACGCTACCGGTCAATGAAATATGATGCAGGGATCATCTATAACCTGCTGCGCGAGATGGAAGGCCGCAATGAACCTGCTGTTCCTGTATGGAGCAAGGATTCTGCTTTTGCAGCGCGTGACCTGGCCTCTTTTTCATCTGATAAAATTGCTTACCACCAGTTTATTCTGGATATTGCAAGGCAGCAGCTGGCCTCTACAAAATTAGTGATAGGAGATAGCAAGGTTAAACGTATTTTTGTGGACGGCGGGTTTAGTAAAAATGCTATTTATATGAACCTCCTGGCCATGATGTTCCCGGAGATGGAAGTTTTTGCTGCCTCTATGGCACAGGCAACAGCAATTGGAACGGCCCTGGCCATCCATAAATGCTGGAATACCAAACCGATGCCCAATGATATTATTGAATTGAAGTATTATGCTTCCAACAACGATCTAGCTATATGAGAGTAGGATTATTTATACCCTGTTATGTAGACCAGTTTTATCCCAATGCGGGTATCGCTACTTACCAGTTACTTCGTAAACTGGGAGTGGACGTTACCTACCCCACCGGGCAAACCTGCTGCGGACAGCCTATGGCCAACTCCGGGTTTGAACACCTGACCAAAGATTGTAACAACCTGTTCATCGATAATTTCGCTGAATTCGATTATATCGTTTCCCCTTCGGGAAGCTGTACGCTGCATATCAAAGACCATTTACATTCCGAAGAAGCCGAGGAGAAGGCTACGGGCATCAGGCATAAAATATATGAACTGGTAGAATTCCTGGTAGATATCCTGAAGGTGAAGGACCTGCATGCCAGGTTTCCGCATAAAGTGGGCCTGCACCAGAGCTGCCATGGGCAGAGAGGGCTTTTCCTCACTCAAATGACAGAGCTTGTTGCGCCTTATTTTTCCAAGCCCCAGCAATTGCTGTCGCAGGTGGAAGGACTGGAGCTGATTGCCCTGAGCAGGGAAGATGAATGCTGCGGTTTTGGCGGTACATTCTGTGTGGTGGAGGAAGCAGTATCGGTAAAAATGGGTAAAGACCGCGTAAAAGATCATCTGACACATGGGGCTGAATACATTACAGGTGCAGACATGTCCTGCCTGATGCACATGGAAGGAATCTTAAAAAGAGAAAATAGTGGAGTGAAGGTGCTGCATATTGCAGAGATATTAAATGCAGAATAAGGAGATGGACGGAGCAACGCAAACACATCCTGAGTTATCAGAGATCTTCAATAAAGATGAAGAGCGGGTAGACTGGCATGATGAAACCCTTTGGTGGATCAGGCAGAAGAGGGATAAGTCGGCCCACAGTATTCCCGAATGGGAACAGCTGCGGGAAACGGCTTCACAGATAAAAAACAATGTGCTGTCAGACTTGTCCGCTTACCTCGTCAGCTTTGAAGAGAAAGCCCTGGCCAATGGTATCATTGTCCACTGGGCTGCGGATGCTGCAGAACATAACCGCATCGTACATGGAATTCTAAAGGAAAACGGCATCCAGCAGATGGTAAAGAGCAAGTCTATGCTGACTGAAGAATGCCACCTGAACGAATACCTGGAACAGCAGGGTCTGGACGTGATCGACTCCGATCTTGGGGAACGCATCGTCCAGCTGGCCAAAGAACCGCCAAGTCATATCGTACTGCCCTGTATCCATAAGAAAAAGGAAGAAATAGGAGATCTTTTCCATATCCACCTTGGCGTGCCCGCGGGAACTTCAGATCCGCAGATCCTGACCGAAACAGCAAGGCAGCACCTGCGCGAAACCTTCCTGACCAGAAGGGCAGCACTGACGGGTGTTAATTTTGCTATTGCAGAAACAGGTGAGTTTGTGGTGTGCACCAATGAAGGTAATGCCGATATGGGCGCGCACCTGGCCGATGTACACATTGCCAGTATGGGCATCGAAAAGATTATTCCTGAACGCAGGCACCTTGGTGTATTTCTGCGTTTGTTAACCAGAAGTGCCACAGGACAGCCCATCACTACCTATTCCAGTCATTTCAAGAAACCAAGGCCGGGTCAGCAGATGCATATTGTCATTGTAGACAATGGCCGTACCATACAGATGGGACGTGAAGATTTCAGGAACTCCCTGAAATGTATCCGCTGCGGGGCGTGTATGAATACCTGTCCTGTATACAGAAGAAGCGGAGGGCATAGCTATCATAATGCGATCTCAGGCCCTATTGGTGCCATCCTTGCACCAAATCTGGACATGAAAAAGTATGCTGACCTGCCTTTTGCCTCTACGCTTTGTGGATCCTGCTCTAACGTATGCCCGGTGAAAATCGATATCCATCAGCAGCTCTATAAATGGAGACAGGTAATTGTGAAGGAAGGGTATGCCGACAGCACCAAAAAAATAGGCATGCAATTGATGACATTTACACTTTCATCACCTGCGGTATACCGTACTGCCGGAAAAGCAGGAAGATGGTTTTTGAAACACGTGCCTTTTGCGGTAAATAATAAGTTCAACCCCTGGTACAAACAACGCGATATGCCGGAGGCACCGGCAGAGTCCTTTGGGGAATGGTATAAAAAGAATGTGAAGAAGTCATGAGCAGAGATAAAATATTAGCTGCCCTGCGGCAAAACCAGCCGGAAAAGGTTGCATTGCCAACAACGCTGTCTTTTGAGCGGGATGTAAATCTTAACCTGGCGGAGAAGTTTAAGGCCATGGCCGAAGGAATCGGCAGCAAAGTATATATGGTAGCCGGCTTTGGCGAGATCGGCCCGGTAATAGGAATGGATTTCCCTTCGGAGAAGCGTATCGTAAGCACTGTTCCGGAACTGGTGTCTGCAGCTATTCCTGCTTTTGTGCTGGATGCAGACCCGCATACCTATGAGGATGTAGATGTTGCGATCTTCAAACCCAGGATCGCTGTTGCGGAGAATTCTGCGCTGTGGATCACAGAAGACCGTATGGGGGTAAGGGCGCTGCCGTTTATTACACAGCATATCGTGATGCTGGTAGATATTGCTTTGCTTGTTCCCGACATGCATGCGGCCTATGAAAAGATAGGATCTGCTGATTATGGCTTTAGTACTTTTATTGCCGGCCCGTCAAAAACAGCCGATATCGAACAATCACTGGTGCTTGGTGCACACGGGCCGAGAAGCATGACTATATTTATGTATAGCTGATCTGAATTTTCATTTAACCTTAGGCAAGTCAAACACATAAAAAAAGCCGTCCAGATAGCTGAACGGCTTTTTACTTATTTAAAATCAGGGTTATTCACCGCGCTTACGCTGATTGTCCCTGTTTGACGTCTGATCGGACCGCTGCCCGCCGCCATTTGTGATACCATTTTGTTTCTTATCGTTTTTTACTTCATGATGTAAACGGTCTGAAGTAGGGCTTCCCTGCTGTTTCATACCTTGTTTTAAATCTTGATTTTTCATAACAATATGATTTAGTTGTTAAATAATAAGACCCGTATATGCTGTCTTACCTTAATAAAACGCTCTCCATCCGGAATTGTTTTCTATAGGGCTGGTAAAGTTTTAGAATTTGATACCTACACCAACAGAATATACCTGGTTTCTGAATTCAGGAGTGTCCTGTGTACCGTTCTCATTGTTCTTCTGGAAGTCCAGTGCATAACGGGCATGGATATCAAACTTATCATTCACATCATACCTGAAACCGATCACACCACCAACAAGGCTTTTCTTGAACCTGTCTGAATCATCCTCCACGCGTGTTTCCTCTACGGCGCCAAAGTTGTTCTCAAACTTGTTTTTGGTAGACAGCAGGAAGGATACCTGCGGACCTGCAACAATGTTAAAGCTGCTTCCCAACCTGAAACTCGCCAGAATCGGCACATCGATAAAACTTGTAGTTTGTTTGAAGGTACCGGCAGCATAGGTGTTTTTATAACCTTTTTGCGCATATAATACCTCCGGAGTAAACTGTAATCCTGCGATCAGTGGGATCTCTACGGTAACCCCTGCGTTGAAGCCCGGTTTTGATTCCGTATCAAAGTTATTATTTCCGTCACCTTTGATAATGTCTGAATAGTTCAGTCCCGCTTTTATTCCAAATTTAATTCTATCCTGTGCGTTTGCCGCTGTGGCAACAAACAGGCCTATTGCCAAAATAAAGATCTTTTTCATAGTAGTATTTTTTAAGGTTAAATTGGCAGGAGCATTGAAAGAAATGTGCCAGTTTAACAGTAGATTGTTTTATTTTGAAGGGACTTGTTTTTTATCGTCTGATATACAGTTGTTTACGGGGTTTCTTGTGAGAAGTCAATCTTCAGGTGCCGCTGCAGAAGTAATCTTCCTTTTTGTATCAAATTTGATACATAACTAAAGGACATGCAAATCAGGGAACTCTGATGCAGGATCGGGCTGAATTAAAGGGTCAGTTGACACACCTATGGTCATTTTGATTAACTTTGGTATAAATACACCCTTATTCATGATCCAAAGGCAATTCTTAATTACTGCAACCCTGCTGTGCTCAACTGTTTTCTCTGTTCAGGCGCAGCAAAAGTCATATATTCAAATGCTCAATGAGCCCAATCAATGGGTAGATTCTGTTTTTCACAAGATGAAAAGGCGTCAGAAAATCGCCCAGCTGTTCTTTGTGCGTGCGCATACCAACCTTGGCAAGGCCTATGAAGATTCTGTAGGCAAGGTGATCAGGAAAGAACGGATTGGCGGACTGGTCTTTTTTCAGGGCGGCCCCGGCAGGCAGGCAATCCTGACGAATAAGTACCAGTCACTGGCACGGACTCCGCTGCTGATCGCCTCAGACGGAGAATGGGGGCTGGGCATGCGCCTTGACAGTACCATCTCGTATCCTTACCAAATGGCACTGGGTGCCATCCAAAACACCGACCTGATCTACCAGATGGGCTTACAGGTAGCAAAAGATTATAAAAGAATAGGCATGCAGATGAACCTGGGTCCTGATGTGGATATCAACAACAACCCTAAAAACCCCATTATCAATTATAGGTCTTTCGGGGAGAACAAATATAATGTAGCCACTAAAGCTTCGGCTTATATGAAGGGTATGCAGGATGGAGGGTTGCTGGTCAGCATCAAACACTTTCCGGGTCATGGTGATACTGATGTAGATTCGCATTTTGACCTGCCCCAGTTGAATTTCACCAAAGCCCGCCTGGATAGCCTCGAGATTTATCCTTTCAGGGAGCTGATCAGAGAGGGGACTGCCGGAGTAATGGTGGCCCATATGAACATCCCATCGCTGGACAATACACCAAATCTTCCTTCTACCTTATCCAAACCTATCGTTACCGGGGTACTGAAAGATGAACTGGGTTTCCGCGGACTGATCGTTTCAGATGCCATGGAAATGAAAGGGGTAGTGAAAAACTTTAAAGATGGCGAGGCCGACGTCATGGGTGTCATTGCCGGAAATGATATTTTAGAACTTTCAGAAAATAGCCGGAGAGCAGTAAAACTGGTGCGCAAGGCTGTGAAAGAAGATAAGATCAGCATGGAACGGATCGATGAAAGTGTAAAGAAGATCCTGACCGCCAAATACTGGGCAGGATTAAGCAAAAAGGATACGGTTGACGAACATAATGTACAGGCCGAAGTGAACAGACCGGAAAGCAGGATTTTACTGCAGCAGCTGGCCGATGCCTCTATGACACTATTGAACGGCGCAGGAGCAATCAAAGCCTTATCACCGGAACTGCGGACGGTCATCATCAGCATCGGCACGCCGGATGTCACCGTTTTCCAGCAGGAACTTGGCCGTTTCTATAAAAACTCAGTGTTGTTTAACCTGGATAAAAATGCCAGTGCTGATGCCATAACAAAGGTGCTTGGCACTTTTGACCCGGCCGACCAGGTGATCATCGGTATCCATGACAGCCGTGCACGTCCCGGAAACGGAATGCCGCTAAGTGACGGCATCAAATCATTCATCAGTAATATGGCTTATAAAAATGCAGTATTTGCGTTATTTGCCAATCCCTATAACCTGGCCAGTCTGCCGGGCATAGAAAAAAGTAAATCCCTCATCATAGCTTACCAAAAAGAAGATTTCATGCAGAAAGCCGCTGCCTCGGTCATTAAGAACCAACTGGTGCCCAGCGGGAAACTGCCGGTAACGGTAAATCCCTTTTTTAAATATGGTGACGGTATCAATCTAACATTGGTTAACAGCTTGTAATATCAAATGCTTCAACCCCTAAAAATACTTCAGGCTTCCGCAGGATCGGGTAAGACATTCAGCCTTACCGCCCATTACTTAACTTTGCTGCTCTCCGGAGAAACCAAGTACAGGGAAATCCTGGCGGTAACATTTACCAACAAGGCTACGGAAGAAATGAAATCCCGTATCATGGAGGTGTTAAAGGGTTTCGCCACAGGGGACGAAGGAGTGAAGGATTACAGGGAGCTGGTACTGAAGGCACATCCTGACCTGGATGCGCAGAGCTTACAGCAGCAGTCCGAAAGGATCTATAAAAGGATCTTGCATGATTACAGCCGTTTTTCGGTAAGTACAATCGATGGTTTCGTCCAGAAAGTGATCCGCGGATTTGCCTTTGAACTGGGACTGGATTCAGGTTATGCACTGGAAATGAATTTCGATAAGGTGAAAAATGACCTTGCCGATAA
The DNA here is from genome assembly GCF_900107535.1 of Pedobacter hartonius. GTDB lineage: Bacteria > Bacteroidota > Bacteroidia > Sphingobacteriales > Sphingobacteriaceae > Pedobacter > Pedobacter hartonius. The sequence goes on from NZ_FNRA01000007.1 coordinate 249,058, forward strand.
GCTGGACCAGCAACTGGACCATAACCCTAACCTGCTGCAATGGATCATCGACCTGGCGCTGGACCGCATCAATAACAACATCAGCTGGAACTACAGAACGGAACTTACAGACCTTGCCGGGGAAATATTTAAGGAGCGGTACCAGCCTTTTGATAATGCGATACAGGACCTTGTTCTGCATACCGACCTGAATGAATTATTTAAAAATTACGGCAGGGAAACCAAAAAACATATCAGTTCTTTTGAAGAGATGGTGAGCCAGCTCTCTGCAAAGGCTTCTGAATTATTCGACTCCTCAGGGATTAATCCTGACCACTTAAAAGGCAAATCCAGATCGCCCTTAAACAACCTGAAGAAAATTGCCGCAGGTGAGCTGGATAAAATGGACAGCCTTACCAAACTGATAGATGAACCCGATGAATGGTTTAAACCGGGTTCTGATACTTCTCTTTACCATTCCCTGAACCCGATCATCCGGGAACTGAATACAGGTTATATCGAGCGCCTGCCGGAGTATATCCTGGCCCAGGCTTTCAATAAGAACCTGTATTACCTCAGGCTGATGCAGGAAATGGCCGTACTGCTGAAAACTTACCGTGAGGAAAGCGGCAACCTGCTGATCAGCGATGCACAGAACCTGCTGAAGGGCATAACCGGTGATGATGATGACAATCCGGCCTTTATCTGGGAAAAGACCGGCAGCAGGTACCGCCACTTTTTATTTGATGAATTTCAGGATACTTCTGCCAACCAATGGGGAAATTTCAAGCCCCTGCTGAAAAATGCAATGGCTGAGGCAAATGGAAAGCTGATCGATCACCTGATCGTAGGGGATGTGAAGCAATCGATTTACAGGTGGCGCAATGGCGATTGGAACATTCTCCACCAGCAGGCCAAAATGGATATCGGAAGCACTTATGTAACTGATGCCAACCTGGAAGAGAACTACCGCAGTACAAAAAACATTATCACTTTTAATAACCTTCTGTTTAAAGCGCTGCCCATCCTGATGCAGCAAAACATAAATGATATCATCGGAGGACAGTCGTCTAACGATGAACTCCATTCCTGGTGGGACGAAAAAGGCTTTGGCCATATCATGACAGATGTATACCGCGAAGCCGAACAAAAGATCAACAGCCGTACTGCCGATGGCGGGGCAATTGATTTCAATGTGCTCAGAACAGATGCTGACGGCGCCGCACTCAGAACAACGGGTTTCAAAGCAGAAGCCCTGCGCAAAATGGTGGAAACCCTGCAGCGGCTCCTTATAGTGGAACAGCGTTACAAAGCGGGAGATGCCTGTGTGCTGGTACGCTCCAATGCGGAGGCGATAGCAGTGGTAGATGCCCTGATGGAAAACAATATCAGTGTGATCTCCGGCGAAGCCTTATTGATTGAGAACAATAGAGCAGTAACCTTATTGATTGATACGCTGAAGGTGATGGGCGGGTTGACTGAAAACACGGCTTTGTATAAGGCAAATTGTATCAGTTTATATGCACAGCTTCAGCACAGGGCACTGGATGCGGCCGACCTGTTCAACCTGAAAAACAAAAGCCTGGAAGACCTTTCAGCGGTACTGCCGCCTGATCTCTGTAACCAATGGCGGAGCTGGATGCAGCAGCCGCTGCCTGAGCTGCTGGAAAAACTGATGACTGCCTATGGGCTAAATACTACGGAAAGCGCTATTCACCTTCCGTATCTGTTTGCACTGCGGGATCTTGCAGGGAACATCGGCCGTCAGGGCGAAAAAGGAATTACGTCGTTCCTGAAATATTGGGACGAGGAAGGCCGCAGAAAAACCCTTCCTTCGTCAGACAGTACAGATGCAGTACAGGTCATCACAATCCATAAATCCAAAGGCCTTGCCTTTAAGGTGCTGATGATCCCGTTTTGCAACTGGGACATCAACGGCAAAACAAATACGATATTTTGGGTGCCTGCGGCGAATACGCCATACCACCAGCTGAAGCGCATACCCCTGAAATATAATTCCAGCCTGGCGGCGTCGGCCGTAGCAATTCCATACTTTGAAGAATTGCTCTATAACCAGATGGATGCGCTGAACATGTTATATGTTGCAACCACAAGGACCAAAGAATACCTGTACATCAGTACGCTCGGGAAAAAAACAGAGGGTACCAGTACCATTGGCGACCTGCTGATCCGGGTTTTTGAAGACCAGCTTTCTGAAGAAGGCCGATTCCTGGTAGATGAGGAAGTAATCAAAAAAATAACAGAGAAGACGGAACAGGAGCTGAAGCCTGAACTGATCAGCCTGCAGGAATACCCCGTTTCAGACCGGCTGACGGCAGTGTTTAACAGCGACCTGAAAAGAAGGGAACTAGATATGCTCGGTACGCAGACCGCAGGTAGGGAAGGAAGCATCTTACACGAAGTACTGGCACGCGCCTCGGATATTGAAGACATCGGTCATGTATTATCGGAGATGCTCAGCGAAGGTTTTTTCAGGGAAGAAGAACTGCCTTCCTTTAAGCTGCAGGCCACAACCGTTCTGGAGCATGCAGATTTACAGCATTTATTGAACAGCAGCACCCAAACGGTAAATGAAAAGAGTATCATAGACCGTACGGGTAAAAGTTACCGCCCGGATAAAGTATTGTTTTCGGAGCAGGGCGTGATTGTGATCGACTATAAGTTTACCCAGCAGGAAAGCCCTGCCCACATTAAACAGGTACATGGCTACCGGGCTCTTCTTCAGGAAATGGGTTATCCGGCAGTAAGCACTTATTTATTTTATGCCAACAGTGGCGAACTGAAATTAGTTTAAGCATGATACCATTTTTAAAAGAAGTTGCAGTAGATCTGATAGCAAGGACAGGAAACAACCTGCACCATGCTGCGGTGGTATTTAACAATAAACGGCCGGTGGCCTACCTGCAAAACCACTTGGCACAAACCATAGGGAAACCTTTCTGGAGCCCCTCGTTTTTTACGATACAGGAATTTTTTGCGCTGTCTACCGATCTGCAGGTGGCAGATGGCTTTACCCAGTTTTTCAGCCTCTACCAGCAATACAACGAATTGCTGAAAAAGGAAGGTGCAAAGGCCATCAATCCCGATGTATTTTATCCCGTTGCCAGGATTATCCTGAGCGACTTTGCCCAGATCGATAATGACCTGGTTAATGCGGATCAGCTGTTTGAAGAGCTGGAGGATATTGCCGTGATTGAAAAGAACTTCCAGCACCTTACGGCAGAGCAGCAATCTTTTTTAGAGCAGTTCTGGATTTCGTTCTCCTCCGGAAAGCAGAAGAACCAACAGGAGCAGTTCATCAGGATGTGGCGGAGGATGCCGGCCCTGTACGCCGGTTTCCATGAGGCGCTGCAGGCAAAGGGGCTTACCTCTATGGCCCATGTGTACCGTAAACTGGCATTGGGCAAAGCCGAAAAGCCTGAATTCATAAATGATTTTGCCAAAGGGAAACTGGTATTTGCCGGGTTTAATGCCCTGAGTAATGCCGAAGCCATGATCTTTAAGCGCTGGAGCCAGGATGAAAAGGCATTGTTCTACTTTGATACAGACAATTATTATATGCAGGATGACACCCAGGAAGCGGGGCTTTTCCTCAGAAAAAACATACAGAAGCTGGGCCTGCCGAATGCGCTGGGCGAAAGCAGGGACCTGATCAGGTCCGGACAGAAGGAGATCAAAGTCTACAAAACACAGGGGCAGACCGCACAGGCCAAGATCTTACAAAAAGAACTGGAAGAGGATTACCCGATGCTGGATGCAGCAGACAATGCCGGGAAAATTGCATTGATCCTGGCCGATGAGAGCCTGCTGCTGCCTGTATTACAAACGATACCTACCCATTACAGGGGCGAACAGGGGATTACGGCAGCGGTAAACTTAAACGTGACAATGGGTTATCCCCTGCTGGCAACCTCAATTTTTGGCCTGGCGGATATCTGGCTCAGTGTGCAGTCGCAGCTGGCCGCGGGTAAAAAAGACACTGTACATTACCGGGAGGTGGAGGCTTTCCTGTCCCACCCGCTGATCGGCCTTCCGCCTGACATCCGCAACCAGCTTCAAAAGGAAATCCTGGAGGGGATCTTTGTGGAAGTGAACATGGATATGCTGAGCGGGGCAGCTGAGCTGGCAGAACTATTTTTTAAAAGAAGAAATACGGGGGCTTCGGCCATCACCGGTCTTTTAGATGTCTTCAGTTTGATCCTGCAGCAGCAGATCGCTGAGAAAACATTGAAACAAACCGAAGCCGATCTGTTCATTGCCACGATCAAAGAATTGAACCGCCTTCATGATACCATGATAGCCTACACTACTGAACTTTCGCTGCCCTTTGTATTGTCGCTCATGCAGAAGGCCATCCAGGGGATTGCCGTTCCGCTAAGCGGGGAACCGCTGGAAGGCGTGCAGGTGATGGGGCTGCTGGAAAGCAGGAGCCTTGATTTTGACCACGTGTATATCCTGGGCGTAAATGAAGGGATTCTGCCGCAGGTAAGTGTTTCCCCGAGTTTCATTCCTGATAGTATCCGCAGGGCCTATGGCCTGCCGGTGATAGAAAACCAGGATGCAATTTCGGCCTATATGTTCTACCGCTTATTGCAGCGTTCCAGGAAGGTCAGCCTGGTCTATAACGGACAGGGCGATGAAAATAATACGGGTGAACCCAGCCGCTTTTTAAGGCAGCTTGAATTTGAAAGCGGGTATACTTTTAAATATTTCGATCAGTCGCAGCCTATTTCTACCGCTCATCACCTGAAGACCGATATCAAAAAGGAAGGTGAAGTACTGAGCCGTTTGCAAGCATATCTTGACCAGCAGGAACCCGCATTGCGGATTTCTGCTACCGCATTAACTACCTATATGAACTGTGCCGTACAGTTTTTCTATAAGTATATCGCTAAAATTGAGGAGCCTAAAGAACTTACAGAGAACCTGGAAGCAAACAATATTGGCTCCATGCTCCATTTTGTAATGGAATGCTTTTATGAGGATCTGAAAGCTGAAGGGCCTTATATCACCCGGGAACGTATCTCGGAACACCGGAAACAGCTGGACAGGTTAGGTAAGATCGCTTTCTCCAAGATCATGGCTGATGATGAACACCAGGTACTGAACCATAACGGGATGCAGCAGGTTGTACTGGCCATTGTTGCCGAATATGCCAATGTGATCCTGAACTATGATGAAACAGAAGCGCCTTTTTCCGTACTCGACCTTGAAAGCAGGGACGAGATCAGGTTTAACATCAATGTAGAAGGTAAGGAAAGGTTGCTGACGCTGCATGGGATAATTGACCGGGTAGACCTGAAGAATGGGGTGACCAGGGTGGTGGATTATAAGACCGGCCGTGATGAGCTGCAGTTTACCTCGCTGGACGATATTTTTGACACCGAAAGCGGTAAGCAGAACAAGGCACTGGTACAGACCCTGTTTTATACTTATGTATATGAGCAGTCGAAAGGTATTACCGGTATGGAGCCTAATTTATACCTGATCAGGAAGATGAGAAAAGAGGGAACGCTCTTTTATTCCAGCGAAAACAGGAAACGTGTTTACCTGCAGGTAGAACATCTGGCAAGCCTGAAAGAAGAATTTAGTAAGCGTTTAAAGACGAAACTGGAAGAATTATTTGACCCTGCCACACCATTTATGCATACTACACAGGCCGACAACTGTAAATATTGTCCGTATTTGTCTTTGTGCGGCAAATAATATCTTTATTAAAGGCTTTTTGTCAATATATTTCCATGATTTCTGTTCATAACAGATTGTATTTAAAACAAACTTTATTATTAAGTTACAATAGTTATATTTGCCGTAGTTAACATTTGAATATACAATGAGAGAGATTCAATTTAGAGAAGCTTTGCGTGAAGCTTTAAGCGAAGAAATGCGTAAGAACGAAAACGTTTTTATGATGGGCGAAGAAGTTGCGCAATACAACGGTGCATATAAAGTAAGTCAGGGTATGCTTGATGAGTTTGGCGACAAACGTATCATTGATACACCAATTGCTGAGCTGGGTTTTACAGGAATCGGAATCGGAGCCGCAATGAACGGGTTAATTCCCATCATAGAATTTATGACATTTAACTTCTCCCTTGTTGCAATCGATCAGATCATCAATGGCGCTGCTAAGATCTTATCTATGAGCGGTGGCCAGTTTTCAATTCCTGCTGTATTTCGCGGGCCGACTGGAAATGCGGGTCAGTTAGGTGCACAACACTCTCAAAACTTTGAAAACTGGTATGCCAACTGTCCTGGTTTGAAAGTTGTAGTTCCTTCTACTCCTTATGAGGCTAAGGGATTGCTGAAACAATCAATTCTTGATCCTGATCCTGTAATCTTCATGGAATCTGAAGTAATGTACGGTGATAAAGGTGAAGTTCCTGAAGATGAATACTATATCCCACTGGGAAAAGCAAAGGTTACTAAAGAAGGTACTGATGTAACCATCGTTACTTTTGGTAAAATGCTTAGCCGTGTAGTTAACCCTGCAGTGGAAGAATTAACAAAAGAAGGTATCAGTGCAGAAGTGATCGATTTACGTACCGTACGTCCTATCGACTATGCTACGATCATTGAGTCGGTTAAAAAAACCAACCGTTTGGTTATCGTTGAAGAAGCATGGCCATTGGCGTCAATTTCTTCTGAGATTGCTTTCAATGTACAAAGAAATGCTTTCGATCATTTAGATGCTCCGGTATTGCGTATCACTTGCGCAGATGTACCGCTTCCATATGCACCTACATTGATCGCTGCCAGCTTACCAAACGCAGAACGCGTGATCAAAGCGGTAAAAGAAGTAATGTACGTAACAAAATAAGCTATTCGGTAAACAGTATATAGAATCCCGTTGGTTAAAACCCTGCGGGATTTTTTTGTTTTTATAAGTGATGAAGATTGGATCAGCTGGCACCCTGATACAGATTTTTTTAATATATTTTTATGATAAGGCTTACATCAGTTTTTATACTGATGTTAAGCGACAAGCTGATACAGGTTTTTAAAACATATTTTTCAATATGAGTAGTCACTCAAAGATTATTGCTGCGGAATTAGCAGTAGCAGAAAAGCAGGTTATTGCCACTATTGAGTTATTGGACGAAGGGGCAACAGTACCTTTTATTTCCCGTTACCGTAAGGAACTGACGGGAAGTTTGGATGAAGTTCAGGTGGCTGCCCTGCGCGACCGCTTTCAGCAGCTGCGTGAGCTGGACAAACGGCGCGAAGCAATCCTAAAAGCTTTAGCAGCACTGGGGAAACTTACCCCGGAACTGGAAGCGCAGATCAAAGCGGCGGAGCATATCACTGTTATAGAAGATATTTATCTTCCCTATAAGCCAAAGAGAAAAACACGGGCTTCTGAAGCCCGGCGGAAAGGCCTGGAGCCATTGGCGCTGGCGATCTTTGAACAGGGAAAACTGAACCCGGAAGATGAAGCAGCGAAATACCTGAATACGGAACTGGGCGTGTTGAATGCCGAAGATGCATTGGCTGGTGCCCGTGACATCATTGCGGAGATGATCAGTGAAAATGCCGAAGTACGGACCGGGATGAGGAAGTACTTCCAGCAGAAAGCCGTCATCAAATCGTCTGTGATCAAGGGAAAAGAAGAAGACGGGATCAAGTACAAGGACTATTTTGAATGGGAAGAGCCTATAAAATCTGCGCCTTCACACCGTATTCTTGCCATGAGACGCGGTGAAAATGAGTCTATCTTAAGACTGGAAGCTGTGCCGGAAGAAGATGGTGCGATTGCCATCCTGGAGAAACATTTTATTCAGGGCAATACTGCTTCATCAAAACAGGTGGAGCTGGCCGTACATGACAGTTACAAAAGACTGCTGGGGCCATCAATGGAAACGGAACTGCGTTTATTGTCAAAACAAAAGGCAGATGAGGAAGCAATCCGTGTGTTTGCAGAAAATGCAAGACAGCTATTGCTTGCTGCCCCTATGGGACAGAAAAATGTATTGGCTATAGATCCCGGATTCCGTACAGGATGTAAGGTGGTATGTTTGGACAGACAGGGCAAATTGCTTGAAAATACAACGATCTACCCGCATACCGGTCAGGGAAACATCAAAAATGCTGCGGATACGATCCAGAAATTATGTGTTAAACATGAGGTGGAGGCCATTGCAATTGGAAACGGAACCGCCGGACGGGAAACTGAAGTGTTTATAAGGGGCCTCGGCCTGACGGGTGTACTGATCGTGATGGTCAATGAGAACGGTGCATCGATCTATTCGGCCTCAGAAGTAGCGCGGGAGGAATTCCCAATCCAGGATATCACTGTGCGCGGGGCTGTTTCTATCGGCCGCAGGCTGATGGATCCGCTGGCAGAGCTGGTAAAGATTGATCCTAAGTCTATCGGCGTAGGGCAGTATCAGCATGATGTGGACCAGGTGAAATTACAGGCATCCCTTGATGATACCGTGATAAGTTGCGTGAATGCTGTAGGCGTAGAGTTGAACACGGCTTCAAAGCAGGTGCTGGCATATGTCTCAGGACTTGGGCCGCAACTTGCACAAAACATTGTGAGCTACAGAAATGAACATGGTGCCTTTAAGAACCGTGAAAGTTTAAAGAAAGTCCCAAGACTGGGAGATAAAGCATATGAGCAGGCTGCCGGATTCCTGCGCATCAGGGATGCGGCGCATGTACTGGATGCAAGTGGTGTTCACCCGGAGCGTTACGCCCTCGTGAACCAGATGGCGAAAGACCTGGGGCATTCTGTGAATGATCTCTTAAAAGATGTCCAGCTGCAAAAGCAGATCAAGTTACAGCAGTATGTGAGTGACAGTGTAGGTTTACCTACTTTGAACGATATTATGGCTGAGCTTGCTAAGCCCGGGCGTGATCCGAGGGAGCAGTTCGAAGCTTTTAGTTTTGCTGAAGGCATAAATGAAATTGCCGATCTGAAAGTGGGGATGAAGTTATCCGGTATCGTGACCAACATTACCAATTTCGGTGCTTTTGTAGATATTGGTGTACATCAGGATGGCTTGGTGCATACCAGTCAGCTTGCAGATAAGTTTGTTGCCAACCCTAATGATGTAGTGAAGGTGAGCCAGAGGGTAGAGGTAACCGTGAAAGAGATCGATGTTGTCCGTAAAAGGATTTCGTTATCCATGAAAAGCGAAAATGCACCTAAACAGGGTAATCAGGCGAAACCCGAAAGAGCTGCCGGATTTAGGAAGCCTGATGCGGGTAATAAGCCTCAGAACGGGCAGCCTGTGCCTTCAAATAAGGCACAGGCTGCCAACAGACCTTCCAAGCAATCTAAACCTCAGCCAGAGGGCGATTTGCAGTTGAAACTTGAAGCGTTGAAAAATAAATTTAAATAGTAAGTTACAGTATGATGATCTTTCAGAACCGGAAGATCATCATACGTAATTAGGGCTTACTCTTGTCCGGCCATATTAGCCGGGATCCATCTTGTTTTAGCCTGTGATCAGCCTGGAGGCAAACTCTCCTATCATTAATACCTGTGCATATGTATTTGCAGAAGTGATCTTGGGCATAACCGAAGCATCGGCGATACGTAGACCTTCTATACCATGAACCAGTAACTGTTCGCTCACTACGGCTTCGTTACCGGGTTATCGAATCTTTCCGGAGTAACAGATCTTTTGATGATATTTTTGAATGCTGGTTGCGAGGCAATATCTAAACTTAATTCAACCGCCTTAACCAGTGCATCTACATCGGCCTGTTCTTTTAAGTAATTCGGTTGAATCTCAAGGGGACCATCGTATTTGCCGTTTTCATCTTTACATAACCCCTGCTTTGAACTCCGAAAAGAGCAGGCATCAGCACGAATGAGTTTTCCGGAATCTGGTATTTTGCCATTACCTCAGGTATATAAGCGGCGGATCTTGATATCGTAATGAAAATATCAGAAGCTTTCAGTTCAGGCTTGCATTTCCAGTAAAGGGCACTGCCTAAGGTCGAAGTGGTGACAGGTGGAATGGGTTCTGCTGCTTCAAAATATAGTCCCTGTACTGCAATATGGTCCTGTAAATTTTTGCCTACGCCGGGAAGATTAACTACAGTTTCGATGCCCAGCTTTTTTAGTTCTGTGGTGTCTTTACAGTTGGTCTTATACAGGAAAAGCTTTACAGTTTGTTACTGCTATTTGTTTACTATTGTCCGTTACTGTACAGAATATGCTGATAGGTAA
>NZ_FNRA01000001.1 GCF_900107535.1 Pedobacter hartonius
GATTGAAAGCCTTCGGCGACTTCTTCCTAGGTGGAGGCTGAAGAAGCCTCCACCTAGGAAGAAGTGATGTTGACACAGTTCACTTTACACTCCCAGATTCATCACTAAAATTAGCAAGAATGTTGGTGTTGTTCCTTGTTATGGCTATTGTTCTCGGATAAGATAAACTCGTGTAAGCTCCTAAATATTTTTCTAGGTCTTCTGAACTTGGTCTAAAAGGCTGAAATATGATTTTATACGGTTTATTAAAGTAGTTACTTAAAGCAGCAATCAATACCTTTTTTTTATCGTAAATCGCACCGTTTGATGTTATGGCAATAGCAAGTTTTTCATCAGGAAAATAAGAAATAATAGAACCAAAACTATCAATAGAACCTCTATGCACAAATCCTTTTTTATCATAAAAAGGGAGTTCAAAAATACCCATTCCATATTTATCTTGAATTTGCGTTATTATTTTTAAACTTTTAAGATTAATTATTTCTCCATTGAATAGTTTTTCAATAATTACAATCAAATCATTTGGATTTGATACAATTCCTCCTGCGCCTAGTGGAACAGATGTATCTCCCTCCGTGTCCTTTTCCCATTTATCTGTAAAATAATAAGAGTAACATTCATTATTTCGCAAATTTATTTTACCTCCGAAATACGTGTTTTTTAGCTGCAATGGTTTTATGATCTGTTCGTCTAAGAGTTCCGGGTATGACTTTTTATATATTTTTTCAAGAATTATGGTTAATAAATAATAATTCGAATTGCTGTAATCTGCTTTACTATTTGGATTAAAGTCACTTTTAAGCCTACTTATAATAGCAATCATTTCCTTTTCAGATTTAGCTTCAGTATAGCCATTGGCAAACTCTTCTGATTTTAAGAATTCAGTAATTCCACTTCGGTGCTTCAATAACATCTCTATTGTTATCTTTTCGGAATTTTCAATAGTCGGAAAAAATTTGTCAATGGATTGATCCAGAGCTAGTTTGTTATTTTCAATCGATTTGAATACCAATGCAGCAGTAAAAACCTTTGTAGTAGACCCAATCCGATACTTCGTTTTATAGGACGAATTTTCATTACCTGCGATATCGGCTCTACCAATTGACTTGGAATAGATTAAGTTTCCATCTTTTGAAATGGAAATACTTCCCATAAATAATTGTTTTTCGCTCAGAGCTTGCAATAAACTGTCAAGTTTAATTACATTTAGTTTTTGTGAATAAGAGTTTAGAGATGTTATTCCAAAAAATAATGTAATCCAGATCATTTTCATCATTGTTATTAATTTTTTAAGATAAATAGCTCTTGTTAGGCACTGAGATTTCAATGGTCATATTATATATGATGCACAAGTGTCATATTTCCATAATAAAGAAAGGTACATCTGCATTTAATCTTTTTATAACTACATGAAATATTTAACAATATTCTGCTTATTCTTCGGCTTCAGTTCTTTCAGTCAAGTCAAAAAATATGATCTAGCCATAAAAAACGCAAAAATTTTTAACGTTAAAACAGGAATAGTAGGCCCAGCTCAGGTCATCCTCGTTAAAAACGGCATCATTGCCGACATTATTAAAAATACCAACAGTTTCGCCGCATTAAAAACGATTGATGCGCAAGGAAAACTAGTAACCCCAAGCTTTATTGATGCACACATCCATCCCACTGATGTTTTTGGGGATTATGATAAAGCACCTGAATACCTAGTGAAAGATTCGCTGCATATATACAGACAGCGCCTAACTGATGCATATCTTCCATATGGGATTACTACCGTTATGATCATGGGACAACCTGAAAAGTGGCAAACGCCTCTCCTGCAATGGTCAATCAACCCGCTCCCAAATCATATAAATATTTACACAGCTGGAGCAGCCATTATTTCGAAAGAAGACAGGCCTACATATATAGGTCACGTGGTGGTTGATAGTCCGTTAGCTGCAAAGAAGAAAATTGAAGCGTATTACCAACTTGGCATCAGACATATTAAACTCTATTGGAGGTTAAGAGATCCCGAGTTTAAAATTGCCTTTAAAACTGCAGATAGTTTAGGAATGAGGGTCTATGGTCATATTGACCAGAACGTCATGACTATGGATCAAACTTTAGATATCGGGTTAAAAAATTATGAACATCTGGTCACCATCGCTTATAGTGTGATCAAAGAGAAAAAAGACTGGGATGCTTTTAATACAGAATTTACTGAGCATTATAGAGAAGTGAAAACACAGTCCGATATACTTAAAATGTTCCTGGAAATGTTCAGATATATCGACGAACATAAAAAGACTGAAACTAATATTTTGATAGATAAGCTTGCAAGCCAAAATGCTACATTTTCAACTAGCATAAATATTTTAGCTGAATTATTCCAGTCCGGTTCTCCCGGAGATGCGGTGTCTTTAGTAAGACAACAAGCCAGGACTAAGCAAAACTTTGAAACTTTTATGAAGTACGTTAAACAGATGCAAGAGAAAGGAATAAAACTTAGGATTGGAACAGACATGGCAAATGGTGGAAAGTCACTTCAAGGGGAACAATTACTGTTATTCAAAAGTGGATTCTCTATATCTTCTATACTGCAAATCTGTACAATCAACGGAGCGCAAGCTTTAGGCATCGATTCAAAAGTTGGGATAATTAAAAAAGGCAGGCAAGCTGATTTGCTCATTTGGCATAGAAGCCCCTTTAATAGTGCCAACAATCTTCTTTCTGACAGAATAATCATTAAAGATGGGATTGTATATCAACGAACAATCGATTAGAAAGCTAAGGACTGTATTTTACTACGATAAGGTTTTTAATATTTCAGAGTTATCTGTTGATGTCGAGACTGTAAAGTGAACTGTGTCAACTCTAAAAATTTAGAGTTAAAATAAGTAAATTAGTGATACTTAGGACACGATGAAAAATAAAGAACCATTCGATTTTGAGCGCTTCAAAAATGAAGCAATGGAAGGCCTTTATCAAGGCAAGAAGATGGGTGGCACCGATGGTGTTTTCGCCCCAATGTTAAAGCATTTATTGGAATCCATGCTCGAGGGAGAGCTGGATAACCATCTCCAGGAGAGCAAGGCTACTGATGATCCCAACCGACGTAATGGAAGGACTAAGAAAAATGTGCGCAGTTTGCAGTCCGGAGAATTTGAACTGGAAAGCACGCGGGATCGCAATGGTACTTTTGAACCGAAAATTGTCGCTAAGCGCCAGTTAATCATCACAGAGGAACTGGAAGACAACGTAATAGCGATGTACGCACGTGGAATGAGTACTCGCAACATTTCTGATTATGTAAAGGAAATGTATGCTATGGATATTTCTGCGACAGAGATATCCAACATCACAGATAGAATTATTCCGGCAATGAATGAATGGCGGAACCGACCATTGGAAGCGGTCTATCCTTTTGTATTTCTGGATTGCATGCATTATAAAGTGCGCGAAAGTGGCGGCGTTGAATCTCGTGCGGTTTATAATATTCTGGGCGTAAATCGAGACGGAAGAAAGGACTTAATAGGTGTATACTTATCAGAAAATGAAGGTGCTAAATTCTGGCTATCAGTGCTCACTGACTTGAAACAGCGGGGTGTTGATGACATCTTGGTCGCCTGCATCGACGGATTGAAAGGTTTTCCTGAAGCTATCGCATCTGTATTTCCAAAAACGCAGGTTCAGTTATGCATTGTTCACCAGATCCGCACCAGTCTACGTTACGTGCCTGAGAAAGATAAAAAAGCCGTTGTTGCTGACCTTAAGCCTGTTTATAAAGCCGTTAACCAAGAACAAGGATATGAGAAGCTCCTAGAATTCGAAGATAAATGGGGTAAGAAGTATCCGTTATCAGTCAAGAGTTGGTTGGATAATTGGACGAACCTCTCTACATATTTCGAATATTCGGCAGAAATCAGAAAGGTGATTTACACCACTAATGCAATCGAAGGAATGCACAGACAGATTCGTAAATCACGAAAACAAAGGGCGCTTTCACTTCAGATCAATCACTGTTAAAACTCGTGTATCTGGCCTACAGGGACTTTTCTAAAAAGTGGACGATGCCGATGTGGAACTGGGGCTTGACAATGTCGCAGTTGCACATTAAATTTGGGGAACGGCTTAAAGCCTTCGGCGACTTTTTCCTAGGTGGAGGCTGATCGCCTCCACCTAGGAAAAAGTGGTGTTGACACAGTTCACTTTACACTCCCTTGATGTCTTGAAATAGACCGTTTTTTGATAATCAGTAATTTAAAGAGTAGTTTTTCACAGTATACTCATTTTATGTTATAATTCCATTAGTTTAGATAAGTTCATCAATACATCACTTCAACTTTAGAAGTAACCCTATCTACAATAGCACCTGTGTGAGCATTAATCAACAGTTTGGTTAAATTTCTAGTGCCTTCTCCAGGTTCTTGTTGTTCAAATACCCAAACAATAGAATCAATTTTCTTGTAATAGCATGAATTTACTTTTGTATACTTATCATAAAAGCTATTTGCTAGTGCAATTTTCTTTGCATCATCCATTGTCATTATTTTACCTTTAGTAGAATTGTGTTTGATATCTGGTAACTCAACTATTCCCAATAGCGTGCCTTTTTGATTAAGGTTCAGGATAAAATTATAGGAGCTGGAACGTTTTAGGCGGTCCCATACCATAAAGCATAAAGAGTAGATTGGAGGAACTGATTCCCAGGATCTGGCACTTGGATTAACAGCATATAGCCTTTCGATATCAACTATCTGACCCCCATTAAGTAGAAGTTTTTTACAAAAATCTTTTCCCACTCGTGATGATAAGTATGATTTAACTTTGACTTGTATATGATGAGGTAATTCGTTTATCGAATATGGCTCTTTAGGTTGGTAGCCGGAATACATTCTTGTACCACAAGCATACGGCATTGAATAAGCCGCCGGTGTAAGTTTAATAACGGGTTGGGAATTTTTTATTCCGGTAATATCAAACATACCAGCTTGCACTGAATTTTCCCAGCGGTTTACAATTTCTGCCTGATAAGTAGCCGTAGAATCGTAGTTGCTAGTTGAGAAGGTAACGATACCCAGAGAATCTGAATGGACAAAATTTATCCATCGATCTTTATCTTTTAGAATAGTTACCCATTTTTTAGCCATTGGTTTACCAGTTTCGGCGTTAATTAAAGAGAACTTAAATGTTCGTTGCGCTATAGCTGCAAACGGGAAGATAAATAGGATGGACAAAATGAAGGTCTTCATACTGGATTACTTAATGCCAAGTTTAAGAAATAATTGCTTCTTTACTCATTTTATAACCGAACAATTTTTTTAGTAAATAATTGGTTCGGTTAATTCTCACTAATTACAACAAAATTCGAATTTGTAATAAGTTTTTCTTGGTATGCTATCCCATAGAAGGACCCTTTCTTGACAAGGTAGGAGCTTACTCATTATACTTATGTTTTGTTTGTATGGGCTTTGTTCTTATCTCGCCATTCACATAATTAGATATTATGAAATTAATGACTTTACCTCTTAATTTAGTGATTGTTTTATGTCTATCTGCTTGTTCCCTGAATTCTCCAGCTTATCTTGGATCTAAATATAATTCAACCAAGCTAGTTCAATCATTTTATTCAACTCAAGATATCAAACTGGAAGAGACGGTAAATCCCGGCTTTGAAACCATTGATGAGCTATAGACTCCTGTATTAACTTAATCTTGTAATCATATTTACAAACGTAATCTTCAACGTCACTGCCAGGTACCACCACAGGCTGCTACCCCCCGGTTTCTATAACGCGTGGAATCTCAGTGATCAACTGTAGTAATGGCAACATCATATTTGAATTAAGTACGCCACTAAGTTATGACCGCTATAGGCAGAAAATCATTTTGCTTTACGCACTTATTCAGGTACCTTTGACCCAGCAGCCATTAAGAAATTTTTAGCGGGGGCATTATTAAAATGCAATAACCTAAGAAATGGCTATTCGGATCAGACGGGATATTATCTAATTTGTTGATCTCCCCCCGGGCCCAGACATTTCCCTATGAAGCTAATTTGCTAAAATATCAATATTATATAACATGTCGGCTATCCATACAGATTTTAAAACTATAGAACTACTCAAGGACATCCCGGATATATTACCCGTTCGAAGGGATTATTTTGAAAATTGGAATATCAAGGTTTTTAATAGGGAAGACACGGTTTGTAAAAGTTACCTTTCCCCTAACAGGCGAGAGTATTATAAAATCATTTTCTTAAACGCCGGCAGGGGCTTATTTACGATCGGCATGAATACCTACAGTATTGAGGAGCCTACCCTCTTATTCGTTCATCCAAATAGTATTATCTCGTGGAAAAATCTGACCTTAAGTATGGTATCGAAGGGTTATTTCTGTATTTTCAAAAGATCTTTTATTGAGAAAAACTCTACATTAAAAGCCTTGATCGACAAGTATGGTTTTTTTAAAGACAATATTAAAAGTGTAATCAGTTTAACGAAAGACGGGAGTAATACCATCAATGGCATTTTTTCGATCATGGACAACGAAGAGAAAAACACCGGCACCTTTACTGAAGATGCTTTGCAGGCCTACGTGCAACTCTTAATGATAGAAGCTAGTAAAATAGCTAAGCACCCAGTTACCACCGCTGTTACCTCAGAATATCATAAAGTATATGACTTCTTCGAGTTACTGGAGAAGGAAACTTCAGATCTGAATTTTGAAAAGTCAATAAAAATAAAAACGGCGGCAGAGTTTGCCGATCAGTTGAATATACATCCGAATCACCTCAATGCCCTTCTAAAGAAACAGACCGGTCAGAACGTAAGCACACATATAAAACACCGCTTACTGGAAGAGAGTAAAATCTTATTACTGCAGACTGATTGGACCCTCCAAAATATCGGCTACGCCATCGGCTTTGCAGAGCAACCCAATTTTAGTAGTTTCTTCAAAAAAAATATCGGTATTACCCCCTCTGAGTTTAGAAAAAGTTACAGCCTTTAATATCTTAAATATAAATCCACAAACCATTCCCGTGTATTTATTGATGGCCTCACCGGACGGTTCCATTACTTTTTCTTAATCTTCATTCTATGTTTAAGTCCGAAATTTATAAGGGCATAGACAATCGGCTCGGCTTCAACAGCATAATCTGCAATACTGTAAGATACCATTATTAGGTTTGGTAGTATTTACTGTTCTCATAATGAGGAGGTTTTCTTCTAGCTCATGAGATCTCTGACCGTTAAAATCCTTGACTTCTTCAGTAACTTGAACTTCATTCTTACCTATAAACCATACCTTTGCCGGAACAACAAGGCCTGGAATTTTAGAATTATCCATTTCTGCATCAAATTGACTCTGCCGGCCAGTTTGTATTGGATGGCTTACGCATTTTCTTTTAATATAAGAGATCGTAATCTTGTTTCATTATCATCGCCCCACTGACCCAGTGCAGCAATTATGGGAATTAGAGTTTTTCCGAAATCGGTAAGACTATATTCGACTTTTGGAGGAACGACTGCATAGATAACTTTTGTAATCAATTCGTGCTGTTCCAATTCCTTTAATTGCATATTCAAAACTCTTCTTGACGCATCCGAAATTTTACGTTGCAATTCGCTGGGACGTTTATACCCCTCATTTATAAACCATAACAAACGAACTTTCCATTTCCCATAGAGAACTTCGCCAATAAGGTCAAGTCCGCAATTCAGATTCAAAGGTATTTTTCTCTCGCCCATTTAGCAAAGTTAATTCAATGTTCCAAATTGTACAATAGGGGAGAAAATTATCCCTATGCAATTCGATTTTCCCTCATTGTCAAAAGGTTATATACTTTCTAAATTTGTACCACAATGAAAGACAATGAAGGAAATATTCAACTTTAGCAATTATTTAACAGGCAAGAATGCCTTGAAAACAGGAGGTTCAAATGGAACAAACTTTTAATTTCGACAATGAGTTATCGGGCAAGATTGCCTTGGTAACAGGAGGTACAAAAGGCGCGGGAAAGGCTATAGCAGAAAGACTTTTACAGGCTGGCGCAACGGTAATTATTTCCGCAAGAAATGCAGCGGAAACTGAAAACAGCAGACTACATTTCATTGCTGCCGATTTAAGTACGGCGGAAGGGTCAAACAAAGTGGTAAGCGAGGTGCTTTCGACTTATGGAAGGCTGGATATTTTGGTTAACAACCTTGGTTCATCGACAACCCCTGCTGGTGGATTTAATGCACTAAGTGATAGAGATTGGGAATCAACACTACAGGCAAACTTACTTACTCCGGTTCGTTTGGACAGGGGATTTTTACCACAGATGATCGATCGTAAAGATGGTGTTATCATTCACATCGCCTCAATTCAGGGCAAATTACCACTGTACGATTCTACTTTGCCATACGCATCTTCAAAAGCAGCATTGCTTAACTACAGCAAAAGCTTGTCAAATGAAGTTACACCAAAGGGCGTACGCGTGCTAGCCGTTTCACCGGGATGGATAAATACCACAGCATCTGTAGCTTGGCTGGGTAAAATTGCCAGAAACTCAAAAATTTCTGTTGAAGAGGCGCAACATGGCGTAATGGATGCCTTGGGAGGAATTCCGTATGGAAGACCCGCAGAGCCATCAGAAGTTGCGGAATTAGTTGGCTTTTGGTTTCACCAAGAGCAAGCTATCTTACAGGAACAAATTATATAATCGACGGTGGAACTGTACCCACTATTTCATAACCTTAAAAACATAAAAAGATGAACTTACCAAAAATCATATCAGAATTAGTAAGGACACAAAACAATTTCGACAGTGTTGCTTACGCAAATTGTTTTTCCGAAACTGCAGTTGTCTATGATGATGGCAAAACACATAACGGAAAGAAAGAAATAGAAGAATGGATTGCAGATGCTAACGAAAGATACGGCGCTACGATGGAGCCGCTTGACTTTCAGGAAAATGGCTCGCAAAGCATACTTAAAGTGGAGGTTGAGGGTAACTTTGAAGGAAGCCCCATTGTATTGGACTATCATTTAGAAATTTTTGATGGTTTAATACATTCGGTAAGAGTAACTGGCTAAGCAGGATGGCTAATACAGCCATTCCTTTTTTAACTCTCCTTCGTATCGTCCTGACATAGCTATACAAAAAAGCCGTTATCATGAAAGAAACCGGCATTTTTTTATCGCAGAATTTGCAGAAAGGAATAGCAACTGAACTCAATTTACATTACACTGAACAACAGTGGACCAGGATGTCATATTTATAGGCGACCGTTGATTGTAACAAAACAATAGCGCTGGCCATTTGTTCAAACTCATTAGATGCCAGTAAAGCAAAGCATAAAGTCCAAACAGCAGTTCGATTCTGCACTTGCCCTTGAAAAGTCCGGAGATATACAGGGGGCACTGAAGCTCTATGGAAAATCTGTAACAACCGACCCATCCAACTCCCATGCATGGAACAGGCAAATGATACTCTTCCGGAAAATCAGATCAAAGGAAGAAGAGGTAAAATTGATTAAAACCGCTATCGGGGAATACCAAAGCGCGGCACAATCCAGGCAAGAGGAATGGCTGAAAGAAAACAGGCAAAAAGCAGACAGTACACGGGAACTCGCCAGCCTACTTGGGATGCTTGAGCCGAGCGGACTTCCAAAAAAATATGATAAGATACTGGAGCAATGGCAAACCAGGCTCTACCTGTTGGAATACCGGATCAAGAATTCAAGGAAAAAGAAGAAGGCCCCTAAATAATTTGCGCATTCATCCTTTACGCCGGCCTAATACTCTATGTTGTCTTCTTCATTTCCAGGTAAAAACTTTCCCGAAGTTTGTCCGTTACCTACTAAAGCTTATATCATGGTTCACCGCTATGATATACCCTCCGTAACCCTACTGCTGAAGGGCATCTTGCTGTTTATAGTACTTTGCTTTAACCATCAAGCATTTGTTCAGACTAACCGCGATGAGGCCGCATTTCGCTATGCGTTGAAAAGCTTTCAGTCCGCTGTGCTTCAAAAGAACCTGGTAAAAGCAGGCAGCATGATGCACTCAATCAGCTTCAACAGCTTTTTATGATAGGTGTCTTCATATCTTGAAACGTCAAAGGTTTCGGCATACTGGTTCATTAGCGCAAGCCCCATATCCATTTCCTGCATTCGGAACACTGACCCAGGTAGAACACAGGAGTATGCCAGTAATTGAGCGCCAGGTGGTTAATTGCAAAACACCTGACTTATTAACGAATTTTATTTATCAGTATCCTTTTCAAACGGGGCTGCAACCATCTTATTAAATATTTGCAGCGGAAGTAACCATCGTAAGAAGAAACCCATTCTTGCTTGCATAGTCGCCGGATATCTTAACTTAATTTTATTATCAGTAGCGGCTTTAAATGCTACTTTTGCTACTGTATCAGCATCAGGTGCCATTTGGTAACTAGCTATAATGTTGCCCTGAACTTTGTTTGCATATTTATCATAGACTGAATTGGAAACAAAAGAGGTGCTATTTGTAAACTCACTTTTAACAGAACCAGGTGCAAGATTCTTAACCACTATATTGAAAGGCCTTAGCTCATATTGCAATGCTTCCATAAAACCCTCTAATGCCCATTTAGTACTGATATATATGCTGTAAAGTGGAAATGTCAAATTTCCGCCTGATGAAGTGGTATTCAAAATTATGCCTGACTTCTGCGCTCTGAAATGCGGTAAAACAGCCCGGGTGACATTCATCACGCCGAATAGGTTCGTTTCAAATTGTTTTCTTACCTCCTCATCAGATATCGCTTCAAAAGGCCCTGCGAGCGCATAGCCGGCATTATTAAAAAGCACGTCTATTCTCAAATATGTTTTAAGAACGTCTTCCACCGCATTCTTTATGCTGTCAACACTTGTAACATCAAGTCCAAATAATTTGATATTAGTATAGTCTTCAAACTCCTTCAAAGATTTTGGATTTCTCATTGTGGCGGCAACATTCCACCCTTGTTTGGCAAAGAATACAGCACTTGCCATTCCAATTCCGGATGAAGCACCGGTGATCAGTATTACTTTTTTATCTGACATACCATGTAATTTTAAGTTATTTTGAAAATTTCTAATCGAGGAAGTTTTGCGGGTACAATACCTGTCCATGCTTCTGCGCAATGGCATATAAGTTTTTAATAGATTCAGGATCCATTGGTGGTGGGAGAAATTCTCCGGCAGCAACGGGATCGCCAATTTCTTCAAAAAACTCTTCCAGCCCGGCAGGGACAACTAAACAAAGCAATTGAGCCATTTTATCGCTTACATTTTTAAAATAATGTACTATACCTCCTTCAGGCACTACTACAAAAGAGCCCTTTTTTGCAATATAGACCCCGGCTTCGGAATGAACTTCCACTTCGCCATCGACGATGTAAAAGGACTCATAAAAGTTGGCGTGGGAATGCGGCCCTGGGCCGTTTTGAGGAGGTACCAGCATTTCAATAGTCGCAAATGCCCCGTTGGTTTGTCTGCCCGAAATAAGTATCCGGTAGTTACCGCCTACTACTGATAAAATTTCACCACCTTCAGGGTCTACTGTAATCGGGGATGGTTTTGAGGTTTCCATATAATTTTGTTTTTAGTTACAATATTTTTGAATTAGATCCAATGTATCGATGACTGCCATGATCAGGGCTTCAAGTTCAAAAATATTGAGCAAAAAAACAACTTTGTTACTGATGCGGCTATTTACTTTTGCAAACCAGTTGTTCAGCTCCATGATCTTTTTATTCTGAGTCCTCAAACCGTCAAGATTGCGAGTTATGATTGCAAGTTGGCACTTTTTGAAATGAAATTCCTTTGACCTTCTCCCACAACGCCAATTTTGATCATTATTCTAAATCTGACAGCATCCAAAAAAATCACTTAACTGTCCGCTCCGGTCCATATTAATCCTGCCTTTCTTCTTCTGTAATAAGCCTGGATGCCGGATCTGGGAGCCCTTTTTCAGGTCAGATTTAGCAATGAGGATCCTGTCCGGCTCATCTGCTTCAAGATGGTTCAGTGCAATTGGAGAGTGGGTTCTCTACCTGTTCACTTCTTTGACGTTTTCCTGATCATAGCCGGTCTCCGCCTCAAGCGTAAGAAAAGCGTCTTCAACAAGCTGAAGGGTATTCAACTCAGACCACGACACATCTCCATCAGATTCAAAACTACAGTCACATGACCAGCTATATCAATGCAGTCCAACGTCTGGGGAATCTGAAACGTCAAATATTTGGGCACAAGGTGATTGTAATCAAGTCTTCTTAATATCATGGAAAGAGAACCCGGGGATACTCTTCTTACCAATGCGCTAGGCAAGATATTGCTAATGTTATCATATATTTTTTCCCCATCACGATAGATCCTTATTGCGGTTTTGATCCTACTGTCAAAATCTTCAATAACATCATTATCGTCCAGAAAATCTGGATCCGGCATCTTGGAAAGCTTATCCAACTCCATTGTAATCTTTTCCCCATTGTCCGCCATAAATTGCAGGACTGCCGACTTAAAACCAGCTCTTCTGAAACCAAAAATTGACAGTGCATCATTGAGCGATTCCAGTAAATTTGATTTTCCAGATCCGTTCTTGCCGATCAAAATATTCAGTCCGGTATTGAGTTTAAGATTAAGTCCCGCTATGGAAATTACCACTCACTGAAATAATACTCGAAAGGCAACTTTCGACTGAGAAAGAACAGATCATCATGAAATTTCTTTTTTGCTATATAAATTTTTAATTTCACGAAACTGATATTATTTTTTGAGCAAAAGAACTAATTTATTAACAGACAACAACAATACAGAAATAATGATACGCAAGGACGATTAAAGACCAGAAGGCTTGGCAAAAGACTTGCCTTGAAAGGAGGCAAAAGAAGACGAGATTACAAGATTGATAAAAAAGCAAGGATTAACCGACGAGCAAATGGTTGAATTTGCAGAGGCACCTATAAGCTTAGTAAAAAGGGTTAAAAAAAGCCCAACTTTTTTCATGACAAGTTTTACTTTTTTATTAATCACAATAGCCTAAATTTTCTAATTTACAATGGCTAAATTTACAGGGAGGATGTCAACAGTTAAATTTTCTACTTTTAAATTTATTTTTAATCAAGCTTAACAAATTGATGTGCTAATACTTTATGTATTAAAACACGCATTTATCAGATAAATAATTGACAATTACAATATAATATTTATCAACTATCAATTATGAAATTAAATATACGATCACAAGAACTGGGTAGTAAAGGACTTTATTTGGCTCTTTACCTTATGGTAAACCTATCGCCAATAAGTGCTAATGCACAAAATGTACATTTAAATGGCAACGCAGGCGGTAAAAGGTTTGATGGCGTAGGGGCGGTTAGCGGCGGCGGAGCTACTTCTGTATTGTTAAAAGATTATCCCGAAGAACAGCGTAATCAGGTCCTGGATTTACTATTTAAACCGAAGTTCGGTGCATCAATGAATGCACTGATGGTTGAAGTTCCGGGGGATGGAAATTCTACACAGGGATCTGAACCAAGCCATATGCACACTAAAGATGATTTGAACTTTAATCGCGGGTACGAATGGTGGCTAATGAGTGAAGCAAAAAAAAGAAATAAAAAAATAACACTTGATGCAAATGCATGGGGGTCCCCTGCCTGGGTTGGCAACGGTGTTTTTTGGTCGCAGGATATGGCAGACTATTATGTAAAATGGATACAAGGGCTAAAATCAGTTTACGGGTTGACGCTTGATGCCATAGGTTGCCGTAATGAAAAAGGAGTTAGTATCGACTTTGTTAAAAGATTCAGAAAAACCCTTGATGCAAGCGGATTGCAGAATGTTAAAATACATGCTTTTGACAACTGGGGAAAGGATAAGTTTGACTGGGTAAAAGATCTTGAAACTGATCTGGAATTACGCAATGCTGTAGCCGTTATAGGTAACCATACCATGTCCGAAGTAGCAACGCCTGAAGAGGTAAAAAAATTAAGCGAAAGGCTGAACAAACCAATCTGGAACACAGAAGAACATACCTATAAGGAAGGATTTGATTGTGAAATTACCCTTGTGAAATCTTTTAATGAAAACTTTATAATTAGCGGCGCTACTAAAATCGTAAACTGGTACCTGGTTGGTTCTGTTTATCCGACTGAACCTTATGCTGAAACACCCGCAGCTATGATAGCCAATTCACCCTGGAGTGGTTTTTATAGAACCCGTGAGGCTTTGTGGGGATATGCACATTATGGGCAATTTGCTGAAATTGGCTGGCAATATTTAAATGGGGCGAGTGGCAAACTTAATAGTGGCGGAACCTATGTTACACTTAAATCGCCAAGTAAAGATTATAGCGTAATTTTTGAAACTAAGGATGCCAAAATTAACCAGACAGCTACTTTTACCATTAGTGGGGCGCTGTCTGCCAGTAAGCTTTGCGTTTGGCGAAGTAACGAAAGAGAACAGTTTGTACGGCTGGCTGACATTACACCTAAAAACAATTCTTACACAATTACCCTTGACCCAAAATCTATTTATTCTATTTCTACAACTACAGGTCAGCAAAAGGGATCATTTACACAAATACCGACAGAAAAAAAATTCCCGTTCCCATATTATGAAACGTTTGATGAATATGTCTCACCTAAGCAATATGGGTATTTGCCTCATTATTTTGCCGATATTTACGGAACTTTCGAGTTAGCAGAACGTCCTGATAACAAAGGAAAGTGCCTGCGTCAGGTAGTTCCAGTGCGGCCGATTTCCTGGGCACCTGGTTGGCAGGCTTACACAATTTTAGGAGATGATAAATGGCAGGACTACGAAATTGGCGCAAATGTATATTTGAACCAGGGCGATACAGCGGGTGTCATGGGTCGCGTCAATGATGTCGGCTCCGGCTATGGGACCATTCCAAAAGGATATTTCCTGCAACTCGGAAGTGATGGCCAATGCCGTTTGGTAGTAAGTCGTGGCAAAAGGGAAAAGAATAAACCTGTCGGCGATGCCGAACAACAAGCAATTATCAAGGCGGGTAAGGATTACAGCGAGGGAGGAGAAAAGATTCTTGGAGTTGTAAAAATTGCTAACGTTTTACCAGGCACCTGGCACAATTTGAAACTTGTTTTTAAAGGATTTGCAATAACGGCACTCGTGGATGGTAAGCCTGTATTGAATGTAACAGACACGCTTTATTCACACGGAATGGCCGGACTGTTAGCATTAGGCGGAGAAACGAAACTGAGTACGCCATACTTTGATAATGTTTTAATCGATGCGCCTGGAGCAGAATCTCCAACTCCGACTATTTCTTCAAGCAATATTAAACCAATGTATAGAGACATTCAGAAATGATTGTAAGTTGAAAAAAAATATATAATTCGTCTATTTGATCTTGGAATAGACCATGGAAAGTGGTCACATACTAATTTAGCATATAAATTTAGAAGGTTGATGTATTTACTTGATAATGAATAGCGACGATAAGGATATAGTTGGTAAAATTTAATTTTTATTGTAAGGAATTGATCTTTATGGCGACCAACTGCTTAAAGAGGTTATTCAATTATTAACAGTAAAAAAATGAAATCATTCAAAATATTTATAGCTGTTGCCTGCCTCGGAATGGCAGCAATGGTGACTCAGGCATTTACCGCTATTAAAAAAGAAAAGTTGACCAAAGCGGTAACACCCGGAAAAGGTTTTGCAGTAATCGAACTGTTTACCTCCGAAGGCTGCTCCAGTTGTCCGTCCGCAGATGCGCTGGTAGCTCGTGTGGAAAAGGAAGTGACCGATAAACCGGTTTATATACTGGCCTACCATGTGGACTACTGGAACCGGTTGGGCTGGAAAGACGTTTTCAGCAGCCCGGAATATTCGGCCAGGCAGAGACAGTATGCTGATTGGCTGAATCTGTCTTCTGTTTACACGCCGCAGATCGTGGTAAACGGCCGTAAAGAATTTGTGGGCTCGGAAGAAGGAACATTGCGCAATGCGATCAAATCTGACCTGAAAATCGCTGAAAAGGATGAACTGGCTTTGAATAATATTAAAGTCGATGGTGACAAAGCCACCATACATTATACTACCGGCGCAGTTGATAACTCCGTCCTGATTATCGCCCTGGTTCAAAAGAACGCCGCTACAAAAGTACAAAGAGGTGAAAACGCTGGTCGTACCTTATCTCATGTTCAGATAGTAACTCAGCTGAAAACTATTGCCTTAAACAATTCCAAAGATGGGTCAGATAATATCAGCCTGCCCCCGGGGTTTGATCCGAAAAAATGGGAGCTGATCGGCTTTGTGCAGAATAAAGCGAATGGTGAGATCACAGGGGCTGCAAAAGCTGAATTTCCATCAGTAATGAGCGCTCAGGCCTCCAATTAATTCATAGACATAGCAATGGGTTTCGAGTCCATTGCTATTTTAAACACTCCGCTATTGAATATAATCTCCAGCTGATACCATGAAAGTTATTAAAGAGAAACATCCGCTTATAATGCGCTGGACCCATTGGGTCAATTTTCCTGTACTTACCATAATGATATGGAGCGGGATGCTGATCTACTGGGCCAATGATGAATATTCCGTTACCCTCTTCGGGCACACCCTCATAAAATTTTTTCCAGACTGGTATTATGACCTGCTGCACATTCCTTCCCGCTTGGCAGAAGGGATGGCTTTCCACTTCCTCTTCATGTGGTTTTTTACACTGAATGGAATATTTTACACCTTATACACCATTATATCCGGACAATGGCGACAGCTGCTGCCCAACCGGCATTCCTTTAAAGAGGCCTGGCTGGTGGTACTGCACGATCTGCACATCCGCAAGATGGCCCCGCCACAGGACAAATATAATGCAGCGCAACGGATTGCGTACACCTCCATTTTTGTGATGGGCACCGGTTCGGTGATCACCGGGCTGGCTATCTATAAACCGGTACAGTTTTACTATTTAACCTGGCTTTGTGGCGGCTATCATTTGGCGCGTATCTGGCATTTTGCATTAACGATTGGCTACGTATTATTTTTTGTCATACATATTGTTCAGGTAATATTGGCTGGCTGGAACAACTTCAGGTCAGTTATTTCTGGATTTGAAGTGATTGAAGAACAACCTATTCCAGTCAAAGAAACACCCAATAAAGATGAAAAAGCTTAAAAAAGAACTGACGGTCGATCAGAAAATCAAGCGGAGAAACTTTCTTTCTTTCACCGTGTTCGGCGCTTTGGGTGCGTCGGCTTACGGTGGCTGGCGTTGGCTGTATACCTCGCCCGAAGAAACTGCCGGTATCACGGCAGGTGCTCACAAGCCGCTTCGCCGGGCATTGAATAAAACCGAAATTTTCTTCAGGAGATTGACTTTTAACGAAAGCAACCTGGTAAAAACCTATCCAAGATCAATGGCCGCCAAAGTGATCCGGCATAACAGTGATATAGGATCGGAAGGGAAAATGCCGCCTGATAACTGGAAGCTCCAGGTCAAAAGAAACTCGGGTGAAGTGTTACAGATCACACTCGATGAAATTATGCAGTTACCAAAAACGGAAATCACTTACGACTTTAAATGCGTGGAGGGCTGGGACCAGATATCGCATTGGGCGGGGGTGCGATTCATAGACTTTATCAACCACTATAACCTGCAAGCCGAAGCTAAGTCTCAGTATGTGGGTATGGAAACACCTGATCAGCAATATTATGTGGGCTTAGATATGCCGAGCGCATTACATCCCCAAACGTTGCTCGCTTATCAAATGAATGATGAACTATTAAACGGTAACCACGGGCAGCCGCTACGGCTCATCATCCCGGTTAAATACGGTATCAAAAATCTTAAACGGATCGGCACCATTACGTTCAGCAATACTCGTCCCAAGGATTACTGGGCTGAGCAGGGATATGATTATTATTCAGGGTTGTAAAATGGTTTAACCAAGTCAGACAATCAACCTTATAGATGGTACACACAAATTTTTTAGCAAGTAAGGCTTAATTATTGATTGGTAAATTATTTTAAATATTTCATCATGCCTTATTCAATAAATGCCCGTAAAACACCCCTGTCTATCGCCCTGTTGCTTACGATCAGCTTATTTTTCCAATCCTGCTCCGAACCTGCAGATAAATTTTTTGGCGTTGCTGTTTTGAATACCAATACCATCAATGACTTCGGCACGTCAACACTGGCAAAACACATCAGTGATGAAACATTAGAGTTTCCCGATATACCGTCAAGCAAAAAGAAAGGCGACGAAGCGGTAACCAGTGTCAACAATAACGTCCTTTACATGGAGAAATCACTCAAAGACATCGAGGCCTTATCAGCGAGTGATGACAGCAGAAAGGGCATTAAAGAAAAAGCGATAGCGCTTTACAAATTTGTAATTCCAGTATATAAAAATGAATATACTGCCTATGCAAGACTCTGTGACAATAAGGCACCGCAGGCACAGAAAGATGAGATACTAAACGCAGTCGAACAAAAATATAGCGCTGAATTTGAGTCAAGATATGCAGAACTATTAGCAAAAGGAAAAATCTTTGCAGAACAAAACAACATTCCGGTAGACTGGAAATAAACCGCGGAAACCGTCTGACCTGGCTCGGCTCTGTGCGCTCCAGCCGATTCTAAGGTAACCCTGTCAATGATCTGAAACAGTTACAGTTCCAGCCGGTCTGTCAGCGCGCTTTTTCCTTATCGTGATCAATACTAATGGAATACAACAAGCATTCAGTACGGCTATTAACAAGAATGCATTCATATAACTCATCAGTGTAGTTTGTCTGACGATGGTGGATTCAAGTACGATCAATGCTTTTTTGGTTGCTTCAAGATAAGTTGATCCATGGTCCATGAAGTTCCGGGTATACAATTGCATGCGTTGCGCAGTAAGAGCATCCGAAGAGGTTACATGCGTAATCAGCGCATTGCGGTTGTAGGCCGCCCGGTGGGCGATATAGGTATTGATCAGTGCAATTCCGAATGAACCGCCCATCTGACGCATCATGTTGTTAAGTGCGGCACCTTGTGGGATATCGGCAGGTTTAAGGTCAGACACGGCAAGCGCTGTAAGTGGTACAACCAGCAAAGACGCCCCTGGTCCTCTAAGTAACAATGGGATCATGAAAAAATCGCTGCCCGTTTCTAAATTTGCCTTTGAAATCAGCAAGCCGAACAATGCCGATAGCAGGAATCCGCCGAAAGCCAGGTATTGCGGCTTGACACCGCTTTGCATCATCTTACCGAGAAATGGTGAGATCGATGCGGCGATAAGTGTGCCAGGTAATAACATCATCCCGGTTTGAAATGCTGAATACCCGATAAGACGTTGTGAAAATAAGGGAAACACAAAAAGGTTACTAAATAGCCCAAAGCCTAAAATGAAGGTCAAAATAGCCGAGATCGCCAGGGTACGGCTTTTGAGCACGCGCAAGTTAATGATCGGGTTGCTGATCCGCAGTTCCCACCAGACCAGTAAGGTGATACACACCACTGCGATAAGGCTTAAAACGATGATGTAATTGGCGCCGAACCAGTCATCGGTCTGCCCTCTCTCCAGCACGATCTGCAAAGATCCTATTCCAGCTGTAAGTAAAGCTATCCCGAGCCAGTCTATCCGGCGGCCGTCATTCGCCGGTTTTGAAGGCTTAAGGTAGAGGTAAGAAAGGAATGCCGCAGTTAAACCTATGGGGATATTCACATAAAAAATATCCTGCCACGACAGGTTGTCAACGATGTAGCCGCCCATCACCGGGCCGATAGAAGGGCCGATAATGATGCCGAGGCTAAAGATACCGCTGGCGAGCGCGCGCTGATTTGGCGGAAAGGTATCGTACAGGATCGATTGAGAAGTAGATAATAAGGCTCCTCCGCCAACGCCCTGCAGAAACCTGAAGAACACGAGCATCCAAAGGTTGGTTGACAGCCCGCAAAATAGCGAGGCTAGCGTAAAGAGCAGGATCGAGCCTATATAGTAAGACTTCCTGCCAATTTTTTCTGCCAGGAAGCTTGTCATTGGTATCACGATCACGTTGGCGATAGCATATGAGGTGATCACCCAGGCGGTATCTTCAAGGGAAGCGCCAAGATTGCCACTCATGGTATTGATGGACACATTTACAATGGTTGTGTCGATAAGTTCGATGATTGCCGCAACAATAATAGTAGCCACGATCACCCATTTTTTAAAACCGGTTTCCATAATAGATATAAATTTTTGAATAAGGGGATTGTGTGCTGATCAAGACCAAAAGCCCTTTGCTTTGATACCAAAATAGCCGAGGTTCTTAAGGGCTTTTCTGAGTCGAACCACCAATCCCTCATTCCCGGTGAGGTAAAAGGAGGTGTGATCATTAC
The DNA here is from genome assembly GCF_900107535.1 of Pedobacter hartonius. Classification (GTDB taxonomy): domain Bacteria; phylum Bacteroidota; class Bacteroidia; order Sphingobacteriales; family Sphingobacteriaceae; genus Pedobacter; species Pedobacter hartonius. Next base: position 20,359 of record NZ_FNRA01000001.1, read on the forward strand.
AAAAACCCTGAACTGAAAGCCATTCTATTAGTTCGGACTCAGATGCGCAGGGAACCGGTGGCCGGTTGAAATAAGAAGATAATAAATCTCCGGTTTGGCCATTGTCAGTCAGTACGGCGCTGTCGAAACGGGTCGCAGGTAAGGTCAGATGCTGTAAAGCGAACAGATGTCCCAGGCTGGAATTATCACCAATGCCGACCACCAGGTTGGTCAGATGCGGCGATTGGTGTGTACTATCAGTTTTAAGATAATCGATACAGTCACCTTTTTGCAGTGATCTCGCCCACCTGCTGCCCGGACCGTCATGCCCGGCGTCAATCAGCAGCGAGCATGTAGATATTTCTGCGTCCCAGCCAAATGGTGTATAATCTCTGAATATCAAGCTACCGACGTTAAATTTGATATAAAGCACTTCGTTCCAATAACGCATATCTGATTCCGGCAGGTGAAGATCTACCTCAATCATAGGTGAACGCGGCCACTTTCTTACATCAAGCACTGTTCCGTGTTTTAGCAAATGATGGTCTACGATATCAGTAAGGCCTTTTTTTATTTTGTGTAGAATAGACGATTCCATGTGTTCAATTTTAATAGCACAAAGGAACAGTGTATGATGATCAGAAGAAATAGATGTATTTATGGAATAGTAGGATTATTTTAGGTATTGCTCCCTAAATTGATTAGCAGTGCTACCAGTCGTTTTACGAAATAGTCTGGAAAAATAAGAATGGTCGGCATACCCCAGATCATGAGCTATCTCCTTCACAGTCAGATTACTGTAATACAAAAGACGCTTCGCCTCCATTATAACTTCCTGATGGATCCAGTAACTTGCCGGAAAACCAGTGGTTTTCTTTACGGCTTCGCTTAGATAAGTTTCTGAAATATTTAATTTGGTGGCATATTCCGCAGGGCCTTTCACTGTCCTAAAATCCTCGGCCAGTAATTTCCTGAAATGGGCGCTTATCTGAGCAGGACGGTAAATCTTATCATGAAGCCCTTCACCGCTGTTATAGCATCCTGCCGCCATAGCCAGAAATGACCTGACAAGACTATGTAGTTCCATTATGCTGAAATTGTTGGTCCGCTCTTCCCGGTATTTAAGAAAAAGTAAATGCAACAGCTGGTTGCAACGATCCAGGTGAGATTCTTTCAGCTTGAACGGCCGTTGCAAAAAGAGATGTCCTTCAAATACGCTGCGACATTCTGGCGGCAGCAGTGAGGTCTCGACGGCAATAAACCAACCTGAGGCGCCGGATGTTCTTATACGCTGGTGTACCTGACTTGGTAAGATATAATAAAGACTACCTTCTGGTATCTCCACCTCTTTGAAATCTATGTTGATCATACCGCTGCCCTTTTCCAGCACAAAAAAAATGTAATGGTCATCCCTATGGACACCATTTACTTTTTCATCATCTTCGTTGTAGGAGCCCTTACTAAAGTTCTTAAGCTGAAAGCCAAGATCGGTACGATCTTTCAAGATATGGACAGGGATTCGAGTCATTTGGCATTTCGTATTTTCCTTGTTAGCTATTCTGGATATACCATTGATCTTCAATAATAATCCTACTTAGCGTTGTGACAAATATCGGTTTTAATGTCCGTAATCCCAACGAACTAAATTCGGTAATGGTAGGACGATTTTCGGCAAACATTGATTTTGGAACTGTGGTCAGTTATCGAACTTTCTGATCTTACTCACATGTTCTGGTGTTAACAATAATCGTGATCAGTATGATGCAGGTTTTTCTTAAAGTTGTTGTCATCTTTGAATTTTAAGGATTACAAACACTGCATGCTGTCAGTCCCTGATTGACCGCTTCTTTTTTGGTGGATTTTATTTTGCTTTGTCTCAGGTATCTGCAATCAGACCTATGATACTTATGACCTGTTCTAGTGATGTATACGACAACATCCTTTTTTACTGTACTTTCTATTGAAACCAATTAGGGAGTGAGGCTGCTGAAGCAAATGAGCAAAATGCAAACAGTAAGATAACTAGTAATTTCCAATGATATGTACCCTCCTACACCCCTGGAACTAAAACATAAGTTTAAGATTATTTAACAAAAGCATAACCCAGGGAAATAAACCTATTGCCATGTGACTTGTTGGTAGAACGGAAAACTGTTAAGCAGACCTGCCAATACCATGAAGATTAAACACATTTGCTTTATCATCAACCCGGCCTCCGGTAAACAGGAAGCCATCTTGTTGTTTATCAACCAGGCACTGGATGGCATGGGCATCGAATGGGACGTATACCTGACCAAAAAGGACAAAAGTATTGCTGAAATTGCCCGTGAATTAATTGGTAAAACGGACCTGGTTGCTGTATATGGTGGGGATGGCTGCGTAACTGAAGTTGCAGCTGCGCTGCACGGCAGTGAAACGCCACTGGCCATTATCCCTGGGGGAACTGCCAATGTAATGGCCAGAGAGCTGGGAATTCCGCTGGATACCCAAGCCGCATTAGCAGTCCTCACCGGTAAGGATTATGAAATGCGGTCTATTGATATGGGACTGTTCAATGATCAACCTTTTTTGCTCAGGGTGAATATCGGCATTATGGCGGATATGGTGCTGCAGGCTGACAGGGATCTTAAAAACAGTGTAGGACAGCTCGCTTACGGAATCACCGCCCTTAAAACTCTGGCCCTGGCTGAACCTGCCAGCTACCGCCTGGAGATTGATGGAAAAGCCTTTCAGGAAAGCGGGGTGTCACTGACGGTCACCAACTCGGGCCATATTGGCATTGGTGATTTTGCCCTGCAACCTGGTATCAGTATTACAGATGGTCTGCTGGACGTGATCCTGATGAAAGATGCCAGCCTGCTGTCTGTGCTTAAAGTTGCAAGCAGCACTTTATTACAAAACAAGACAGAGGCACTCGTACACTGGCAATGCAAACGGATTGTGATCAATATGGATCAAACGCACAGCCTGATATGTGATGACCGTAAGGAAACAGCGAGACAAATTACCATTTCCGTAGTGCCGGCATCCATTAGGATCATGGTACCGAAGCTAAGCCTTTAACTATGTTTGCTAAAATCAGAAGTTTATTTTCGCTCATTGTTATATTTACCCATAGGGTCTACGATAACTTTTACCGGGTGGTTATGGGTATGCCCACCTTAAAGAGATGTCAGATCACTGCCAGTCTTTTTCTTGGCAGCCAGTATAACCTGGTCGGCCTGCGTAAAATGAAAGCCCTGGGCATTACCGCTATCATCAACATGCGCGAACATTCTGTGTACAGCCAGGCCCAGTACGAAGGGTTCAGCTACCTGCATTTGCCTACCGTAGACAATACGCCCCCGGATATAAAAGTGTTGGTTAAGGGTGCTGATTTTGCAGATCTGGAAATCAAAAAAGGCGGTAAAGTATACATCCATTGTCGCCAGGGTCTTGGACGCGGGCCCACTATGACCATCGCTTACCTGCTCAAGACCGGCCTAACCTTTGATGACGCGTTTATGCTGATCAAAAAAGTTCGGACATTCATTAATCCGCGTCCTTCTCAAATCCAAAGACTAAAAGATCTGGAAAAATTCTACCGGGAACAAGAAAAGATCAAGGATTGATTTGCTGGATAGGTTCAGCCTATCCAGAATAATGACCTTGTTTATCCTCTCAAATAAGCAGGGCTGATCTATTAAGATCTGCGAATATCATGGTTTACATGCTGTACTCAGTTTTCAAAATCACAACAGTTACTAATTCGTGTAAATATTTGCAGAAAAATGCTCTGCTATACAATTTCATAATTTCTTTGTGAAAAGAATAATTACTTATTAAGAATAAATTTATTTTTTTAATGTATAATACAATCTATATTTGCGTTCAGGTTTAAATTATATACTAATGGAAATACAAAGATATGTCAACCCCCTTTTGGATTATGGATTTAAGAAGTTGTTTGGACAAGAATCAAACAAACGATTTTTGATTGCTTTTCTAAATGAACTTTTGCCAGGCAACAAACAGATTGCAGACCTACAATATAGTAATCCCGAAAATCAGGGAGAATCCCAGGATAAACGCATCGTCATATTCGATGTTTTGTGTCATGGTAAAGACGGTGAGGTTTTTCTCGTAGAAATCCAGCAGGTAAAACAAGATTACTTTAAAGACCGGGCTGTATATTACGCAGCCCGTCAAATCAGCAGCCAGTCAGAGAAAGGCAGGAAGTGGGAATATGGTTACAAAGCAGTACACGTTATTGCCATCCTTGGAAAATTCACTTTGGAAGGTAAGGACACAAATAAATACTTTCACGACATAGCTCTTAGAGACAGTATGAGCAGCAAAGAATTTTACGATAAAATTCGTTTTGTTTTTATAGAATTACTTAACTTTACTAAAAGTGAAAATGAACTGATCACAGGACTGGATAAATGGCTGTTTGCATTAAAACACATGAGCCAGCTCACTGAAATTCCCGGGACATTTAATGAGGAAATATTTAAAGATTTTTTTAAAACTGCAGAAATTCTAACAGACATGGAAAGAACACAAGAAGAAATCCAACAGAAGATCGAGTGGGATCATTATGCTATCCTTCAAACTGCAAAGAGAGAAGGCAAACAGGAAGGCAAACTAGAAGTCGCCAGTAATTTGAAAAATCTAGGGTTTTCTATAGATAGAATCAAAGCTGCAACCAATTTGTCTGATCAGCAAATAAAACAGCTGTAACAAAGCTGGTAGAAGTACGCTCAACAGTTGCAGGTTTTGTAGATGCGCTTGATCTTGGCCTGATCTATGAAAATGTGTCCGAACTTAAAGAGGCTATTACGGCCATGCACTCATTGATACCGGCCCAGAAATTAGTTGCTAAGAAATCTATTTGACAGCGCTTTTTAAGGTTTCTATGTTATCTTCTCCCCATTGTCCCATCAAATTAATTACCGGCATGAGAGATTGTCCCAAATCCGTCAACAGATATTCGACATGTGGTACGGCTTCGTTGTAAACCTCCTTCTTTATTAAATTGTGCATCAACAGTTCGCCAAGCTGGGCGTCAAGAACACGACGTGTGGCTTGAGGAATACTGCGCGATATTTCCCCCGGGCGTGTAATTCCGTCGGATATGCGTATAAGCAGCGCTATTTTCCACCTGCCGTGCAGTATCTTTCGTATATATTCATGCCCACAATCAAGTATCGGAATCTTACGTACATATGTTGCCATATGTCAAAAATAAGCAATATTCGTATTATTTGAGGTATAGATAAATTTATCGGGGATTGTGCTGACCATTATGGTTCACCAACTTTGGTAAAAATAGTATGGAATATAAAGGAAAAAAAATGAGAAGCTGGCAGATGGATGCTATAGGACATGATAACCTTGAATTACGAAATGTAGCTATACCGCAAGCAGGACAAGGAGAAGTTTTGGTGAAAGTTGCTGCGGTTGCTCTAAATTACCGCGACAAAATGGTGATAGAAACAGGACGCAGCCTGGCGCTTAATTTTCCTTTTACTCCCGGATCCGATTTGGCAGGGACGGTAGTTGCACTTGGCGAGGGTGTTACCAGTTTAGTTATCGGTGACCGGGTAATTTCTACAGCGTCACCAGATTGGATTGATGGCATTAGGCCGGGTAATGCCAGATTACCTTTCTACCGCACACTTGGCGGTTATTATCCAGGAGTGTTGTCAGAGTATATAGTGTTGCCTGAAACATGGTTTGTGAAAGCGCCGTCGAGCCTCACAAACGCAGAAGCCAGTACTCTTCCGGTTGCAGGTTTGACAGCTTGGTTTGCACTCGCAGAACGGGCGCGTGTCCGCGCGGGTGATACCGTATTGATCCCCAGCACAGGCGGAGTCGCGTTGTTTGGTCTCCAGATTGCTAAGGCGCAGGGGGCAGAGACGATCGTCTGCGGCAGTGCTAAAAATGAGGAACGGACAAGACAACTAGGTGCAGATCATTATGTAAATAAGGATAGGGATGACTGGATGGAAGTAGTACTTAATATCACCAATGACCGTGGGGTTGATGTTGTCCTGGAAGTTATCGGTGGTAGAAATTTGGGAAAGTCTGTAGAACTAACTGCCGTTGGTGGACACATCTGCCAGATCGGTGCTTTGGACGGTTTCGATTTACTTGCTCCTGCAATGCCATTAATGCTTAAAGATATTACGATACATGGTATCGGTACAGGTTCACGCCGGGGTCTGGAGAATTTAATTCGTGCAGTAGACCGTACGAGGCTGAAGCCCGTCATTGAAACCACCTACCCGCTTGCTGACCTTCCAATAGCGCTCGGTCATTTAGCCAGGGGTGCATTTGGAAAAATAGTTATCGAATTAGAATAAACCCGCATCGTGGCTTGTAAGCTGAATATTATGGTTCACCGCTGTTATAGACCCTCCTTAAAACTACTGCTGAAATGCATTTTGATGTTTATAGCCGTGTGCTTCACGCCTACAGCATCTGCTCAAACCAAACGAGATGAGGCAGCATTTCATGATGCGTTGAAAAGCTTTCAGTCCGCTGTGCTTCAAAAGAACCTGGTGAAAGCTGGTAACATGATGCATTTCCCACTCTTTACCAGCAAAGCCGACCCGGGTAATGGTAAGGAACTGCCGGCTGATCCCATTGGCAAACAGGAATTGGAATGCTATAAGAACGACATTTTTAATGCCGATGTCGGCAGGATATTACCAAAGCTCGGGGAAGAGGCGCTCAGCGAAATAGCCGCAAATGAAGATAGTTATTATGCTGCACTTAGAAAGGCAACAGACCCCGGAAGCAAAATGTATGAATGTTATAGCCAATATCCCGGCAGGAATGGTGGAAGCGAAAGCTTCTTTGCATTTATATTCGGCAAAATAAACAATAATTATAAAGTGATCGCTTATTATGGCAAATGGCCCCTGCGATGATGGTACGCTGATTGCAATAACCTAAAGAACCAAATAGAATAGCCGATTGGGCAGTTTCATTGAACGTTCTGATATAGGTATGATGGGAGCATAGCATATCCGTGAATGGAGGAGATTCCACGGTTCCAGAGCTAACTTGAGATATTGATTTTTAGTTTTGCAATCAGGTCGTGGAAATAGCTTGCGGACCATATTTCAAGTACCTTTTGATCCTTTATAAATCTGGAGATGTCAGCTTTTACAAAGTCCATTTTAACACTTTCGATCTTTTCGCTCAATAATTTCCTGAACTCTTCTTCGTTGATGGTCTCTTTTTTCCAGTCACCGCTATCTATCGCCCTTAGCAAAAAATGGTCAAGATTGAGGGGATATCCTTTTTTAATGTACCATTCCATATCATACCAGTCCCGCCCTTTTACATTCGTGCCCCACTTGCGGAAAAGCAATGCATGCATCTTACCGGCAAAAAGATCAGGAAGCGACAGGCACTTCACGTAAAACGAAAAAGGCTTGAGCAATAACTTTTCCTCGGTAGAAAACCCCAATGGCGGCTCTTTATCCACTTCTATCTTGATTTTGATACTGGCTACTTCCTTAAGTCCGTTCTGTGGGATGACACCCTCCAACACAAGTTCCTTCCAAATGGTTTCCGACTTTAGAAATGCTGAGTTGATGTTGCTCCTCGCTGCCTTCTGTTTTTCTGAAATAGATACCTGCATTCCTAGTGCGGCAAACTCATTTATGATAGCATCTTGGTATTTTTTCAGCGAAAAATTCGTATCAACGGCAAGCAACGAAAAATCCAGATCTTCTGAAAACCGGTCTAGCCCGTAGAATATCCTGAGAGCAGTTCCTCCATAGAATGCCGCCTTTCCAAAAAAACCGGCACGGTTAAGTCCAGCCAGGGTAATCTCCTGCATAATTTCCCTCAATGCATCTTTAGCTTCCTCTCTGTTTGCGGGATGATAATCTTCGAGCCATTCCTTTATCATATTTTTTCGATCATTTTAATCAGCATTTCCAGGCTTTCCCTTTTAGGTGCATTTTCCAGCCAGCTTGACATAGCATTTAGATCAAACTCAGCTAGATCTTCTTCCTCCATTCTCAGGTTTCCAAAAACATAGTCCCTTGCAGAAGATTGGCTTCTTAAGGTTATGCCTGCTGTTGTAGCTATTTTATCACATAGTGCCTTTTCAGGGATTGCGATTATGGCCTGCTGGTCTTTGGATAGGCTCACGGTGGCAAGACCGAATGCATAATAAGGCAATGACAAGTTGGTATAGATATATAATCCAATGTTGGTCTGAAATTTCCTCGAGGCTTTTGTAGTCATTGAAGTGACCGCAAAAACCTTCTCTGGGATTAGCCCGTAATGGGCGAGTGCACTTTCCATTGAAAGATAACTTGGTCCGAGTATATGGTTGGCAAGCAGTGCGCTTTCAGGTCGTTCAGCGCTAAGAGACCGACCTGCTATATAAAGTCCTTTTTTAACCGGTTCAATAAGATTATCTGCTTTCAAAGATAATATCTTATCATTTGGTCGTTTATAGTCTTTCAAAAGGTCGGCCAAAAGCTGATGGGTCAGCGGTTGGTTAGATAACTCTCTTAGTGCTGTTTGAATATCCATTGTAAAATATCAAAAAGATAAACGGTTTATTTTCGTTTATCTTATGTCAATAATACATACAATATTTATATATGCAAAATTTTAACAGGATAAACGGCTAATATCCGTTTATCCTTCCATATTTTAACAACTATTTTTGCTAGTTGGGGCATTAATAAAACTGCAGCAAGATTTTAATTACATGATAATACCATTGATCCCACAAAGGTAATAGACATTTCATCACAATTAGATAATAACAGAGTTTTAACTTGGAATGTGCCAGCTCGATAGCACTTTATCAGTTCCCCATAAGGGCAACAATCAATCTCAGCTGTAAACTATTACACCTTCATGAATAAAGAAGGATTTTGATTGCAGTGCATAAACCAGTTGTTAAAGTCCCCTGTTATTGATAAGGTATTCCCTGATCTTATCTTCATCATCTCCAACTGCAGCACGGGCCTCATCGATAGCTGACTGGTCAACATTTACCTTTTCTTTCAGTTCGGACAGCGCATCGCGCTGCGCATCCGCCTTATTAATCTCTTCCGGATACGCACTGTTTAAATTTTCTTCCATGACCTAAGGTTTTTACAGTTAACAGCCAGCAAGTACAAAGGTTTGCATATACTAACACTACAGATCAATCTGCGAGAGGTCGTTACGGGGCGGCCCGCACATCACCTTTCCGGAAATATCGAACCGTCCACCGTGGCATGGGCAGTCCCAGCTTTGCTCTGCTGCATTAAAATTCACGATACAGCCCGCATGGCTGCAGACCGGATGCAGTGCTGTCACTTTGCCCTGCTGATCTTTATATACGGCGAGCTTTTCACCTTTAAACTCGGCAACTTTGCCCTCGCCTTTTTGGAGTTCCGAAAGCTTATCCAGTTCCTCAGCCCCAAATCGGTCAGCGACAAAGCGCCAGGCCACGTCCGCATTTTCCTTAACAAACTCAGAAAAGCCTGCGACAGGTTTCAGCCGGGATGGGGTGTAAAGGTTTCCGTAAAGGTTTTCAATTCCCAAAATCTGGTCAGTGAGGATTTTCCCGGATAAAGTTCCATACATCATCCCGTTGCCATTGAATCCCGTTGCGATATAAATATTTCCTCCTGAAGCGGCCAGGCGCCCGATATAAGGCAAACCATCCACCGGAATGTAATATTGGGAGGACCAGCGGTACACGACAGATTCTACCTGGTAGTATTCACGGGCGTATTTCTCCAGGTTTGCAAATGCCTGCTCCGGATCATCATGCCCGGTCTTATGGTCTTCTCCGCCGAGGATCAGGATCTGCTCCCCCTCAACCACATGTGTCCTGAAATAATGATAAGGTTCCTGCATGTCATAGGCCAGGCCGGTTGGATAATTGCCGTCTTTAAGTCGCAGCCCCAGCACATAACTGCGGTAGGGCGCACATCGGAAACTGAAAGCAGTAATCCCCGGTGGTATATGTGTGGCATAAACCAGGTGTGCTGCCCTGAAAGTGCGCTCACCGGCCAGCACTTCCATTCCATTATCCAGCTCTTTGTGCTCCGTTACAAAAGAGTTTTCCAGTATAGCTCCGCCCAACTGCCTGAAAGCAGCTAGCAATCCGTTGATATATTTCAGGGGCTGAAACTGCCCCTGCTGGGTGAAACGGAGGGATCTCTCAAAGGGCACCGGCAGGTCATTGTGGTTAGCCTCCGATACGTCGATCCCCGCCCGCCTGGAGGCTTCCAGGATTTCAAGAAGCTGATCGGTCTCCGTTTCATTTTCTGAGAACAGGTAAGCATCCTTGTATTCCAAATCACAATCTATTCCATATTCTTTGACCAAAGCAGTGATGATACCCATAGCATCTTTACCCGAATCAGCTACCTGCCTTGCCGCCTGTACACTAAAATCGTGCTCAATTTCGGGGTAAGTCGCATCAAAAAAGGTATTCAGATGCGCACTTGTACCTCCGGTCGTGCCGAAGCCGACTTTGCCGGCCTCCAGAATAAGGCATTTCTTACCTGCCTTCTGCAACAGCAGTCCTGTAGTAAGCCCGGTGATTCCCGCACCTACAATGATCACATCAAAAGCATCTGTAACCTGCGCAAACGCAGCATCCGGAGACACTACACTTTGCCAGGGACTTTCCGAGTTACTGTCCCGGGGATTTATTTCTCTACTATTTTTCATGATTTTATCCTTTTATTTAAGTATGCCCGCCACGAAACAAAAGATCCCATAAACACGGGACTAGCCGGCAATCTCATAGTGCTCCACTTTTTGAGCCGCCGAAATCAGCGCAGCGTCCAGCACTTCCGTCTGATCCTGGAAGCTTTCTACGATCTCATCCGCCTCTTCCAGCAAGCCTTCCATCGCCTTACATTTTTTACCCCTGGCAGAAAGCCCGATGGAACTGAATACCTGTCTTAATCGCTCGATCTGCCCTTCGGTTTGCGCGTAATGCGTCTCAAAAGCTGTCTTCAACGTTTCGCTCCCGGCTGCCGCAGGCAGTTTTTTCAAGCCTTTTAGCGATTGTTTTTCTGCACCTAAAATATCTCTTACCTCCACAAATAATTCGTACTGGTGCCCGTTGGGCATGTTCTGATTGGTGTTATGTGTTGCCATAATTAAAATTTCAAAGGTTTACTCAAGAACACCTTCATTAAAAGATGGTTTTTAGAAATTTCAATTAACCGGAAGATCCGGAACCTTAAACCAGCCATCACGACAATACGACTGATCTTTGTTCTCTCTTATGGTTTTGCCTGATTTGTTTTTTCGGGATAACTGGCATAGCGGTACAATTTTTACCGAAGCTGTGGATTCTTCTTTCAGTATGGATTTATTCTTCGTACTGTTACCGGAAGTGCAGAATTATTCGATGGCAGAGTTGATTGACCCTTGAAGTACTGTATCGATAATACAATAAAGTTCAATCAGGTCAAATGGCTTCTCTAAATAGGCATTCGCAGACATTTCAAGCGCAATACTTTTGATATCAACATGACCGGAGCAGAGGATAAAGGAAATATTTTTAAAATGAACAAAAGATTTAATTTCTTTGATTACTTCAGCAGCCTGTACCAGACCGATCAGATTATCTGTCAGAATTAGGTTGGGTTTAAAAGTTGACAATAACGCTATCACGTCTTCCGGTAAGCTTAATGATTACAGTACCAAACGAGGATAGCGGGCCGAATCACGGCAATTAACACCCGATTTATCAAAATGGCGTTTTATAATAAAACTAATATCAAAAAATTATGATATTTAAAGACAGACTCAACAAATTTCCAACCGTAATTCATTGCACAAATGAACGAATCACAATAACAAATATTTGATTTACAAATAATTATAATTACACATCAACTTTTGGCGAACTAAATCTTCTCTCGCATATGAGAATATTTCATAAAATCACTATAAAACTGCTTAAAGAACAATTTTTGGAGGTTTAAAAAACAGGTTAAATAAAAAGAGCCCGGTGAAATACCGGGCTCCAATCCAAGACTTAATTCAGTAACATGCCCATTTCTGCGTTCACAACACAATTATGCAGCCTCCCGCCGTTCACCATAAATATTAAACAAGCGTGGACATGTCAATCACAAAGCGATACCTTACATCACCTTTTATCATACGGTCAAAGGATGAATGAATATCTTTAATATCGATCAATTCGATATCAGAAACAATACCATGTGCTGCGCAAAAATCCAGCATATCCTGCGTTTCAGCTAAGCCTCCAGCACCTGAACCCGCCAGCACCTTATTACCTGAAGGCAGTGAAAAAGGCGAAAGAGAAAATGGCTCACTGGGAATGCCAACACAAATATGTACGCCGTCTGATTTGAGCAAGGTTAAATAAAGGTTTAGATCATGACTGGCAGAAACGGTATCCAGTATAAAATCAAATTTCCCCTTAACTGTCGCCAGTTCATCTGCATCAGTAGTTACAACAAAATGGTGCGCGCCAAGTTGCTTCGCGTCATCTCTCTTGGTTTCAGAAGTGCTTAGTACAGTAATCTCAGCACCAAGGGCGACACCAAATTTAACAGCCATGTGTCCCAATCCACCTAAACCTACTACAGCCAATTGGTGCCCATTGCCGACTTTCCATTTTCACAATGGTGAGTATGCGGTTATCCCGGCGCATAAAAGCGGTGCGCTAGCTGCCAGATCAATCTTGTTTGATATCAGGTGCGTGAATTTTTCATCAATTACAATAACGTTTGAATACCCGCCATACGTTGTTAATCCGTCATGGCCTTTGCTGCCGTAGGTTTGTACCGGGCTTACCGAACAGAACTGTTCCTGGTCTTTTTCACATCATTGCGGTTTCTTTCGGCAGTAAGCGTTTTAAAGAATTGGCCCGCGAGATACCAGGCATTACAGATAAAACATTATCAAAGGAACTAAAAGACCTGGAAATGAACCAACTGGTGAGCCGGACGGTAATCAACTCATTTCCCACCCGCGTTGAATATCAAATTACAGATTACGGGCGCACTTTAAAAAACCTGATGATTGAATTACGCTCATGGGGTCGTGCGCACCGTGTGAAGATTTTGAACCAGAACTAAGGGTACAATTGATAGCATAAAAGAACGATAAATCATTATGGTTTGAGCAGTTTACCCTTAACCAGAGTAAAAACATCACCTTACAACAAAGGTCGTAGAACCGGCCAGACCCTTGCGGCAGCTGCATCCCCAATAGCAGCAACTTAACGGAAGGAAACCTATCCTTCACCAGATCAATGATAGCCTGCAGATTACGCTGCGTTCCGGCAGGCGCAAGCCCTCGCCATAGGTCGTTGGCACCCAGCTCAAGCACAAAAACAGCGAGTACGCAGTCTCTTAGTTAGTTTGCGTTCTTAATGGGTTGGAAGCAATTTTGATCATTTCATCCAGCTCCTGTATGCTTAATTGCAACATATTAAATAAATGTTTACTCGTTTCCGGCAAGTCCTCATCTTCCAGTAATTGTAGTAAACCCAGTGCATTTGCCAGCGGCTTTCTTACCATGTGAGAGTGGTTTAGTGCCATATTGATAAAAAGCTGCCTGTTTTCATCCAATGTTTTTTTGGCGCTACTAAGACTAAGTTTGAAGGAAGAATAATTAGCAATCTGCAAAGTCTTTTGCTTGTGGATGTTTGTACCTGAACCAAACCAGGATTCAATGTATCCCTGCCTGTTTAAATACGGTTCAATACAGATGAAAAACCATTCTTCTTTTTTACTTACACCTATCAGCCTGACCTCTTCCTCAAACCTTTTTCCGGTTTCCAGACACCTTTGCCATGTACTTTGACACCTTTCCCTGTCGGCCGCAGCTATTCCGCCAAAATCAGTATAGAAACTCATTGGTTGTTCGCCGAAATAGTCTCTAACTTTTTTATTGATGTAAATACACTCCCCATCAAGAGCAATGTTCCAAATTTGGTTGGGCACTGTGTTAGACAAAAACTCAAACTTTCTCCTCTCTTCATCAGCATGTTTCTTTTCCAGCAGCAATGCCAATTCGTAGCTTTTCCTATCCGTTATTTTTTGTACCGTTGCATTAATTAAAAAAAGGTTGCCCTGGTCGTCCTTATAACTTACTGCGTTAAGCAGTGCATCGAATTCTCCCTGTGATGACTTAAAGGTAAGACTGATCTCATTAACAGTGCTTTGCAGGTTTAAAAGAGGATCGGTTACCATGCTATAGTAGAGACCGGACGCCTTGTTGAGTATAGACCGAAAATTGAGCTGGTAGATCTCTTCAATACTTAGGCAAAGCCATTTCGACAAGGTTTCGTTGACACGTAGTATTTTTCCACCCGGCTGATAAGATATAAACCCGCCGGGCAAATTATCATACAAGAAGTCAGATGTAAGATTATCGTTGAGCATATTCATTTTCATTAAATCTTATATAAAACCTTTCATCGCACTGACAACCCCTTTCGGATCACTTAAATGTGGGCAATGGCCTTTGGTCTCCAGCATGATAAGCGTGTTATTAGCCGTATGCTGCTGAATATATTCTGCAACCTCTCTTGAGGTGAGGAAATCTTCCTCGCACTGGATAGTTAAACTAGGTATGGTAAGTGAGGACAAATCCTTGCGGTTGTCTGACATGAACGTTACACGGGCAAACTTTTTTGAAATTTCCGGGTCAGTTGCACAAAAGCTAGCGGTTAACGCTTCTGCAAGGTCTGGTTTTTCTTCATTACCCATTATTAAAGGCGCAACCATTCTGGACCATCCCAGGTAATTGCTATCCATTACGTCCAGCAAATCATCCAGGTCGCCTGCATCAATTCCTCCTTTATACCCCTCCTCGTTCATGTACATTGGAGATGGCCCAATGAATACAATCTTTTTGAAAAACTGAGGTTCCATTTTTATTGCCAACACGCCAATCATACTGCTCACAGAGTGACCAATAAAAGTAACATCATGAAGTTGAAGCTCAGTGCAGATGTCAATGATATCATTGGCATATCCATCTAAAGAACTATAACGTTCATCATCATAAGCAGTCAAATCCGAACCACCGGCTCCAACATAATCAAAAACAACTATTTTATATTCCTTCAGGAAAGCCGGAATTACAGATCTCCATGTATTCTGGTCGCACCCGAATCCATGACCAAAAAGTAAGGTCTCGGTACCCTCACCCATGATCTTTACGTTATTTCTAAATGTAACCGTTGTCTTCATCTTACCTTGTATTTAACAGTAGCGATGCGACTTTCACAATGTATTGGCATATCATCAGATCAATTTTTTGTATGCTGAAAATCTATCTCTGCTAAATTAATATAAACTTTTAAAAAAGAATCATATACGCCCAACAATCACACATCGCAGTGTCATTGTTGCAAAGTGCTTAAATGCATAAAGTTTTAAGGCTCATCATCACAATACCAGCTGGCTGAACTTCCCTGAACCTGATGCTCTGCGAATTAATATTTAGTTTCGGTTTGATAATTGCTTTTAGCCTAAACTATCATATATATACTAAAACTACTTTGATTTGGATCTCATCATTTCCATGACTACTGTCATTATTTTCTGACCGTACATCCATACGTAAAAAGATCGGTACTGAATAAGAAGAACTTACAAAAGCATTTGGAAACTCAGGCGTTCTTGCTGACATTGAAAACTTAAAGATAGATTTAGCAAACAACTTTCAGTTCTTACCCAGGCACATCTCCTGCAATGCTTTCCCGGAACGCTTTGATGAAAGCGTTTTTTAAAACACCAAGAAATGTTGACCAGCCACTCGATTTCATATCATTGATATTCCCTTTAATCGGTACCACTGTAGCTATTTTTTGGGTCTTGGGATTGGTTACCGCTTTTGCAAACAGACCAACAACCGCCTTTTTGACTACGCGCAGAATGCCGCCTTTTTTCTTAATGTCTTTTTTAACCTTAAGGACCTTTAGATCTTTTATAAATGGTTTAATGTATCCATCTATCTGTGAATTCTTTAGTTTAAGCTTGCTAAAAATATCTATGCTGCCTCTCTCAATGTTGAATTTCACATTGGCTTCCAAAAAGCCATTTAAGCTGAGCAGGTTAACCCCCCTGAGCTGCATTCCCATATCAAAATCAGGGATATCTTTCAGGGCATTAACTTTCATATCTGCTTTTAACTGTCCCCCACCAATAGATGTCCCTGTAAGGTCCACCTTAGATGGAAGTGGATCGGCCGCTTTCTCAACGTTCGCCAGATTCGTCGCAGTCAAATGCATATGATCAATATGCAGGTTGGTATGTGGCTTCTTTTCATTATCAACATATGCAAACCTACCTTCAGTAATCAGAAGTTTGTTGATGGTCATTGGCATCAGCGCCTTGACAGTTTTAGTCCAGCTCTCTTTTGAAGGTTCTTTTGATAAATTCTCACTGGATAAAATATGAATAACAGGGTGATCCAGGATTACCTCACCCACCAGGCGCCCTTTAAAGATCGCTTTCCATTCAATAGAAAGATCAGTTCGGCGAATCGTTAGGAAAGGGTACTTTGCAGGGTCGGTATTCTTCTTCAGTACCAAACCTTTTATCACATAAGCGCCCTGTAAGAGTCTGATATCAATATCATCTACGTGGCCAGTATAGCCAGATAGGTTATTTAGTTTTTTGTTAACATAATTCTTAACGATATTGGGAAGTGCTAAACGGAAAGCAAATATCGCCAGAACCACAACGGCAATGATAAGATAATAACGTTTAATCTGCGGAGCAAACTTTTTCATATGGAAGATCTTAGACCTCATCTAAACTAAAAAGAACCGACATTGTTTATTACTTTTTTTTGTTTGCTGGATCAATTAATGCGCTTGATTGCAACAGTTAGCGCATGAAAACGGAATAGGATTTTGTCCGGGAGATAAATTCTCAATTTTGTTGAACTTTAAAAATTATATCAGACTCAATTACTTTCATCTGTAACCGCAGTATTTCTTTTGCTTGTCGGCTGTTTATCCTGGCCAGGAACTCCATTTCTTCTGTTAGTTCCGATACATCATGGCTTTCTTCTCCCTTTAAGATCTCGTAAATATCTTTTTAATACTATTGATCTTTTGGTTTTTGCTGTTCATACATCTGATGGGCAACAAGGCTATCTGGCGTCAAACTACTCATACCTGTCTGAACTTTATTTTTGAAACCGGAAATGACCTTATCCTTGCCAGCCATCAGGGCATCGTAGCCATCCCTGGCCACATCTGCCGGATCAGAAAGTGCATCTTTATCCTGCACCGCTTTACTGTCTAACATATCTGCTTTAGTAAAGAAGTCGGTGTTGGTAGGTCCAGGCAACAGCGCGGTAACTGTGATTTTCGTATCGCGCAGCTCTTCCCTGATAGCTTCGGTAAATGACAGCACAAATGCTTTTGTTCCATGGTAGACTGCCTGCCACGGACCTGGAGTCTTGCTCGCAATAGAGGCCATATTTAAGATCTTACCCGAGTTTCGTGAAGTCATCTCTTTAAGGAAGAGCTTCGTGAGAACAACCAAAGAAGATATGTTCAGGTGAATGATGTCCAGTTCACGGTCTATATCTGTATCTTCAAACTCTCCGTACACACCCTGCCCGGCATTATTAACCAATATATCAACATGGATACCCTGCGCCTGCAGGTCGGCATACAAGCCAAAGGCCTGTTCCGGATCAAAAAGATCTTTGGCAAAAGTGATGACACGTATCATATGCTGTTCCAGCTCAGCTGATTTAGCATCAAGTTCAGCCTGATCGCGGGCTACAATCACCAGATTGTAACCGTCACGGGCAAAAAGTTTAGCAAGTTCATAACCTATTCCACTGGTTGCGCCAGTGATCAAGGCGTATTTATTTGTGTTCTCCATAGTAGATGAATTAAGGTTGTTTAATAAGTTAAGGCTTAGAACTACATTTACGCTGTATAGCTGATATCTCCAGGTTGTGAAATACTGCTGCTTTCATAGATTATCATTTTTTAGACAGGTAATTGTGCGAACACTCCTGTGCCAAAAAAGTTTAATCATTTTATACAAGTGTGTTTCCTAGGGTATTGTAATTCACCGGTTGATACTGTTAAATCCTGATATCACGGAAAGAAAAACTGAATTTACGGGATGATAATTCAAATATTCCTGCGTTAATGGCAAAAAATTCAAACATAAATACGTATATATACGTTAAAACAAGACAGTGTAAGACTGTATTATTACTTACTTAAAACCAGAGCTAATCATAATGGATTCAATAAGAATTATTATCGCAGAGGATCACAATTTAGTGCGTTGCGGAATAAAACTATTACTGGCAACTGACCCAAAGATCTCCGTTATCGCTGAAGCAGTTTCCGGCGCAGAGGTTCTCGGTATTTTGAAGAACAATATGGAATTGCCAGACCTGATCCTTACCGACCTAAATATGCCGGACACGTCCGGGATGGAGCTTTTGAAAGAAATAAGAACAAATTACCCCGCTATCGGCGTAATTTTTCTGACGATGCTGGAAGATAATAAATCCATTTCGGAAGCATTCTCCAACGGTGCTGAAGGTTATTTGACCAAGGATATCAGCTCCGAAGAATTGCTGTTTGCAATAAATCATATCCGTAATGGTGGTAAGTACATCAGTGCCAACCTCTCACATAAATTGACTATCCGGCAATTACAGAACGTGCAGCAACCGGTAGACGAGCTTGTAAATCTGGAATTTAATTCCAGGGAGATCCAGGTGCTGGACATGATCGCACAGGGATTGACGAACAGCGAAATGGGGGAAAAACTTTTCTTAAGCAAAAGAACTGTTGAAGGACACCGCCGTTCACTGATCGGCAAAGCACAATGCCGCAACTCAGCCGAACTTATAAAATTTGCAGTAATGCATGGCCTTATCAGTTAACCTTCTGATATCGGATAATATTAATAATCCTTTTATATGACTAACACCAATCCTTTCGAAAGTTTCGCAAAACGTTCTAATGATCTTTTTTTCATCTTTAATCTGCAGGAGTCTAAATTCACCTATATGAACGCTGCTTGTCTTTCTTTCTTTGGACCGGATTCTATAGACATCGACAAAGATCAGATATTGGAAGCCATACATGCTGATGACCGGGGTTACCTGCTCTCCAAGATCAATGATTGTATCCATGGCGAGCAGGTTGCTGACCTTGAATGCAGAATCACACCTATAAAAGATCAGCTATGGCTAAGGATCAAAGCATACCTTATTTGTGAAGAAGAGGAACAGCTGATTATAGGGCAAGCTGAGGATATTAGTGTATATAAGGAAAATATGGAGAACCTTAATAATCACAATATTAAAAAAAACACCATCCTCACAGTGATAACGCACGATCTGGCAGGACCTATTGGTACGATACAGAATTTGTCGGATTTGCTCAGCAGAGAAACCTCAGAATACACTAACCCTAAAGTGAATCAATATATTGACCTGATCAGTAAAATCAGTAAAAGCAGCATCAGGCTGATCCGGGATTTTATTGACCGTGAGTTTCGCGAAAGCGCCGATCTGCGTTTGATGAAGACACGGGTGGAACTGGTTGAAAAAACCCGCCTGGCAGCCGAAGACTTTTTGGCTATGCAAATTCAGCTCAGAACAAATTTTTCCTGGACATCCAATAAGAGTAATATTTACATAGATCTGGATGAGGACAAGTTCATGCAGGTGATTAATAACCTGATTTCCAATGCACTGAAATTCACCCGGGATGGCGGTAATATCCATCTGGATATCAGGGATACAGGTACACATGTGGTCCTAAGTCTTGGAGACGATGGTATAGGTATCCCGAAAAAATACCAGGCAACGCTTTTTGATAAATTTACAGATGCCGGGAGAACGGGGTTAAATGGCGAACATTCAACTGGATTGGGTATGTATATTATTAAAAGCATCGTTGAATGGCATGGCGGAAAGATCTGGTTTGAAACTGAAGAGAACAAAGGAACCACTTTTTATATAGAACTTCCAAAATAGATATTATAGCAAACATCGAATTTGACCCGATATCCTCAGTTCAATTTTGATGTTTACTTTTTTCAAAACCTATGCCGCAATTGTCAAACCAATTCACAAAACCTGTGGTCAGAAATACGACTATTCATCAATTGCCTATACACACTCATCAGTGCTGTTTCTAAGAATAAAGATTACAAATAAAAGGAAACCAAGGTCCGTAATCCGGTATTTAAACATCAAAATTGCGTAACAGTACGTTTCCCAAAACGTATTTGATGTCTGTCAGATTATAATACATAAATAACAGACAATGTATAAAAATCGCAACTGCTCAAATCTCAACTTTGCAAGTGTTTGTGAGAAATGCTTAATCTCCGGTCTTTGTCATGAATGGATTAATAATGACTTATCCGGGGCAAAATAGGCACTCAATGATCATAAAATCACGCTTTATCTAGTTTCCCGATTCCCCGCCGCAATCAAAGGCATGCAGAATTAAGAACTGGCATCACAAAAATGTTTGGCATTGGTACGTGCGTTGATAACTCATTTGTATTATCATACACTTAAATCTATCAGTGATTATTATGGAAAACATGCCTTTCGACTATCGTATCCTTACCTACAAGACAAACCTGCACAACTTTGCAATCAGCTTCACTAAAAATTTGGATGACGCGAATGACTTGGTGCAGGACACCTATGTAAAAGCGATCAAATACGCCAATTTATATAATGAGGGAACAAACCTGAAAGCCTGGTTATATACCATCCTAAAAAACACCTATTTTAACAACTACCGGAGAAACACTACCCGCAGCAAAATTTTTACCGTAACTGAGGATTACCATTCACATCAGTTACTTAAAAGCAGCACTACAAATGCCGGCGTTGAAACGCTTATTAACGAAGATATTAACAAGGCGTTGAGTATGCTGCCGGAAGATTATTCAATACCATTTCTGAGATACTTTGAAGGTTATAAATATCAGGAGATCGCAGAGGAATTCTCCATTCCGATTGGAACGGTAAAGACCCGCATTCATATGGCGCGAAAGATTTTAAAATCCAAACTAAAAATGTACGCAAAGAAGAACACACGATCAGGCATAAGTGACGCCTTTGCATCCTGAAGCTGATCATTTGGCTAAACTGTCTTATAGGCTGTAGCTTTACAGTTGTCGGCGTAACTATCAAGGTTAATAGCTGGTAAAGTTTCCAGTGAAATGTTCCCTCCCAAACCCCTGTGCCTAACACATATGTTTTAAGATTATTTAACAAAAGCATATAACCTGGTCGGCCTGCGTAAAATGAAGGCCCTGGGCATTACCGCCATCATCAACATGCGCGAACATTCTGTGTACAGCGAGGCCCAGTACGAAGGATTCAGCTGCCTGCATTTGCCTACGGTAGACAATACGCCCCCGGATATAAAAGTGCTGGTTAAGGGTACTGGATAAGAAAATGAGGTGTAGATAAATTTATTTGGGATTGTGCTGACCATTGTGGTTCACCAACTTTGGCAAAAAATAGTATGGAATATATTCTTAACATGGCTTTCACCTGGTTACTTTATCATTACGAACATTTGAGAAGTCTAAGTTGATGTGTCACCGGATTTGCTGCAACAACCGCTTTTCGAAATGCATCCGCATTTTTAAAAGTCAGCTGGGACAGGGTTCTTGATTCCCAGCTCAGGACAACTGAATCAGTATCATAAGGCCAGGGCTCGATCATCAAATCGTCACCAGAAGCATGCATTTCGTATACCCTGCCATCCGGCCCTTTGCCGATCTCTATTTTTCGGCCCTCAGGCTGCACGAGTCCCTGACAGATTAACAGCGAAAACGCATCACAAAACTCCACCAGTTTATACGCGCGGTCAACCTCCTCCTTATTCACTCCCGCCACCTCCAGCCAGTTTCTCTCCATTTTTTTCAAACTGCTGATGAACGTCTTTGCCTTCGAATCCTCACCATGTACAAACTGGATGTGTCTGGAAATCAGCAACGCGATATAGGCGCTTTTGGTCTCAGCCATATCAATCAGCCGCTTGCCATATTCCAGCTTAAAACCTGTTTGCTTGAAATTAACCGGTCCTCCGGTCTCATTCAATAAATCTTCATTCTCCCACTCATTATATACATCATCGTGCTCGGCCGCTGCGATCAGCGTCTCTACCCACCGTTCCGGCTGCCGGTCTTTTCTCCAGTGCGCGCAAATCTTCGCAGCAAGCAAGCCATGCGAGCGCTGCGTAATGATTTGCCATCCCGATTCTGTATAATTGACAATCATCTGGTTTCCTTTAGTCCTCATTGAACAATTGCCGGGCGAACTTGTTTCGATGTCCTCTCGCTCTGCAGTATTCGGTTATCCATCTGCTGATGTATACACTGCGTCAATCTTCACAGGATCGGAGATAGGCCAAGTTCTCCATAATGAATGATACTACCGAGCGTACAGAAAACCTGATCTTGACGATCTCATAATTTCGCTGGCCCTTTGTGTATACTTTTGTAGGATAACTCTATGATGCATCCCCGATAAGATATTTGCTGTGGATTCTCTTTTGATGGTCCCGATGTAACTGAAGAACTATCTACAGCCAGATAAATTTTTAGCCCATCAGGAGAAATGGCAATATCCCTGTAGCGAACATTTCCTTTCACATAACTGTAAATATTGCTGGCAGCTTTATTTCCTGCGGTATCAAGTTTGATCCGCAACAGGGCTCCGACTTTTAAAGTAGGGATGAGCACAGAATTTTTCCAGCCAGGAATAGCTGACGAAGTATATACAGCTATACTTGAAGGCGCATAAGAATCCCATTCCTGATCTTTTGTGGAGATAATTGACCGAAAGAGTTTTTTCATTGTCTCAGGCTGAGCGGGATCAAGGCTCACAACCGGGTTGCGGTAATTGAGGCCCATCGCCCTTGCGTTCTGTATTTCGCTACCTATTAACGGATAAGTGGTATGCCACATACCAGGCAGGCCTGTATTTGTTGATACGGATGCTGCAAGGCCATCATAGTTTCCATCAGCATATCCGATTACCGAGTCTTCCACCATTATGGTCACTGCTGCCCGGGATGCTATCGCATATAATTACAGGAGTGATCAGCTTTGCTGATACCTGGTCATAACTATATCTGACAATTCTGATCTTGTAAAAATACCCTCCTGAATTTGGTTCTCCACCGTCATTATTTTGCTGTGTCCCATCAAAGTGATATTGATCGGGTGCTATAGCAACCGACCAGGGATCACTCAATTTATCTGCAACAATGCGAAGGTCAAAGTTTACATCCTTTTCGTTGATGGCTATTTGTGCGCGAGTGTTGACGGAAATAAGTAATAGTAACCAAATTGTTATGATTTTCATATAAGCAAATTTGAGCCTATAACTATCCCAATAGGGAATTGTTTAACTCAAAAAACTATTATTAAAATGCGTACCTGATCTTTAAGTACCCAGGTCTGACCGGAATGATGACTAGCAACAGAGCGCGCCATTCGGGCTCGCGCATGTTAGGTTTAGCCAATTCAAGTTTAAATGAAATATTCAATAATCAATTCGAATACACATGGTGTTATAATCGCTATCTTTAGCCTGGAATGATGCGATAAGCAAATGCTTTGCTCTGCTACGTCTATGAAAGATATAAAGAACCTTGATGAAAAGCTTGCCCAATCTGAAAAAGAAAATGAAGAACTGAGACTGAGGGTTGAAGAGCTAACCGATTTTATTGAGAATGCTTCACTGCCCCTTCACTGGGTTGATGGTGAAGGGATAATTATATGGGCGAATCAAGCTGAACTGGATACCTTCGGATATACAAAAGAAGAATATATCGGATTTCCGATCAGTAATTTTCATGCTGACCAGGAGGTTATAAATGATATCCTGACCCGCCTGATCAACAATGAAACACTTCAAAATTATTCGGCAAGGCTTAAGTGCAAGGACGGATCGGTCAAGGACGTACTGATCAGTTCAAATGTGCTGAGGAAGGACGGCAAATTTGTGCATACCCGATGTTTCACCAGGGATATTACGGCAATCATTGAAGAGAAAGAAAGAAACAGGGAGCTGTTGCTCGAACTGGCGCAGCTTGCAGCTATTATAGATTCTTCTAATGATGCTATCATTAGTAAAACATTAGAAGGGACCATAACCAGCTGGAACGAATCGGCAGAACGAATGTTTGGATATACAGATGCTGAAATAATCGGACATCCGATCCAAAGTTTGATACCATCAGACCGCCAGGATGAAGAATTCCACATCCTGTCCCGGTTGCGGAGCGGCGACCAGGTAAAGCACTTTGAAACAAAGCGGCTTACCAAAACCGGCAATGTACTCGATGTATCCCTAACCATATCACCCATCAGGAACGCGAAGGGCGACATGGTCGGCTTATCTACTATAGCGAGGGATATTGCGGAAAAAAAGCAGGAGGAACAGCGGAAAAATGATTTTGTGTCGATGGTCAGCCATGAGCTGAAAACGCCTTTGACCGCGATCACATCCTATGTTCAGCTATTGATCAAAAATTCAAAAAAAGATGGTACGGATCTGAGTTTGCCTATAATCACAAGGATTGAGGTTCAAGCGAAAAAGATGATCTCGATGATCCATGACTTTTTAAATATGGCGAGAATGGAAGATGGGAAGATAAACCTTCATAACGAAACATTTGAGTTACGCCCATTAGTAGAGGAAATTGCCGGGGATACCAACTTGCTCACCTCAAAACATACGATAAAGCTACTTGATTGTGAAGCGATTAACCTGCACGCCGATCGCGACAAGATCGGACAGGTCTTAATGAATCTGGTAAGCAATGCGATTAAATATTCCCCTATGGGGGGAACAATCACTATTGGTTGCGAGAAGCAGGCCGGAAAGGTAAAGATATTTGTAAGTGATGAGGGCATAGGCATCAGCAAGGCAGACCAGAAGAGATTATTTGAACGCTTTTACAGAGTTAACAACGAAAAATTAAACGGCGTAACAGGATTCGGGATTGGACTGTACCTTGTTTCAGAAATTCTGCGCTACCACAACAGCCAAATAGAAGTTGAAAGTAAAGAAGAAACGGGATCAACTTTTCACTTTTCTTTAAAAATACAGGAAGGTTAAGCTTTTACTGCCTCCGTTTTCCTGCAGCAACTTACCATCGGATAATTGATAACGCTGTCGCGCCAGCCTGGCTTCAGTAAACTTTACCCTATTGACCTGGTTCTGTTCACTATGGTTTGAATCAACAAATAGCGCAATGTTTGATTTATACCCCGAATTCAAAATTAAGAAAACTAGCTGCAAGAGAAATTGTTTTATAAATGAGTTGTTAAAGGTTGAGAAAATATAGAGATCAGAGCCTGATTACTTAACTTTTATTCATTTATACAGAATTAATTCAAAAATGATGCAACATACAGTAAATAGCTTAGTAGGTTTTACCGTGGGTGCCATTGATGACGAAATTGGAAAAGTAGAAGAATTCTATTTCGATCACGAAACCTGGACCATCCGTTACCTTGTTGTAAAAACAGGAAGATGGCTATCAGGCCGTAAAGTACTTATTTCTCCCACAGCCTTAAAAATGCCGGATTGGAAAAATAAAGTATTTCCTGTAAACCTCAGCAAAGGGCAGATCCAAAACAGTCCTGATGTAGATACTGAGCAAACTATTTCCAGACAACAGGAAATCGAGTTGTATGAGCATTATACCTGGCAACACTATGGCAGCCGGGGAGCCGGTTTTTATGGGGGCGCAGGGGTTTCAGAACAGCATACAAATCAGCAGTCGTCAGATCCGCATCTGCTCAGTACAGATGATGTTACCGGATATGAAATTCATGCCACAGACGGCAATATTGGTACAGTAGAGGATTTCATCGTAGATGAAAGGACGTGGAGCCTTAGCTTTCTGATCGTCTATATAGGAAATTGGTTTCCGGGCAAGAAAATAATCCTTTCGCCTAAGCGTATAACGGAAATGAAATTGCATGATTCCTCACTTGAAATAGACCTTTCCACAAATGCAATAAAGGACAGTCTTGGAATATGATCCGTTGGCGCCCCAAGCTGAAGATAAAATCATGAACGAAGACAATCGCCTGAAGAAAGGCAGCATCGGTCTTAAAGAAGTCAAGAGCGTAATGGAATGTCTATTCAGTCAATTTTAAAAAGACACTGAACACCGAACCTTCATCCAGCTTACTGGTTACGGTTACTTTTCCGCCGGCTGCTTCCAACGTTTGTTTAACTAAATACAACCCTACACCGTTGCCCTCTGCTTTACTTGCAACCCGCTGATATTTTTCAAATATGGTATTCAGATGCTGCTTGTCAATGCCGATTCCATTATCAGAAACACTAATGACCATAAATCCGTCTTGCTCCATGGATTTGATCTGTACGTGTGGTATTCTGTCCGCAGAACTGTACTTGATCGCGTTGCTAACCAGGTTATAAAGAATACTCCGAAGCTTGCGCCGGGCAAAAGTAATTTCAGATATACCGATTTTTACCTCCAGGACCGCCTTTGACTCCTGCAACTGAGCCGCCAAAGTCAGCCTGACGTCTTCGAGAATATTCTGTAGATCAAGTAATTCTTCTACTGCAAGGTATCTCTGGCCTTGCCAGCGGTTCTGCACCAGATCAGCAATAATATCCTTCATTTTCATCAGGCTACTCTCCGCCGTTCCCAACATTGCCGGAAGCTTCGCCATACCTTTTTCAGGTAGCTTTTTAAGCATTTCTATGGTCAGCGAGAGCGATGTCAAAGGATTTTTAATGTCATGGGCAATGGTATCCATTAACAGTTCATGCTCGGCAATCAGTTTTTCCTGCTCTTTCAGGTCTCTGATCCGCGCAGTGATGTCTATGAAGGTGATGATCACACCATCTGTTTTATTGTTCTTTTGAACGATATAAGGCAATACATTCATTTGATACCACCGGCGGTCGGTTGTTTGTATTTCTTTTTCCAGAATCTCACTGGAGTCTATCACATGCTGGATATTGTCCAGGATGGTGGGAAACCTAAAATTCTCTTTGACATTGGCCAGCGGTTGCCCAATATGCTCAGCTTTTAAATTAAACTGCTTCATAGCAGGGGGCGTAAACTTTCGAAGGATTAGCTGGGAATCAACAAAAAGCTGAGGAATGATGGTATTCCGGAAATAATTTTCGAGTTCATCATTGTGTTCGGTCAGCGTATTGATTTGTTCGCTTTTACTTTGCATTATCCAATAATTTAGGTGCTTGAAAATAACCTCGTGCAAGGTAACAATAAACCTTTGGTTATGTGCATCGCCTCAACCGCTACCTATAACTGCGTATATGGGTACGAAAAAAGCCGCCCAAGGGTAGCACATGACATCACTCCAATTGCAATCGCATAAAAAACCCTTATCAGCATCCGCTGGTAAGGGCCTCATTAATTAATTTAAACGCATCATTCACTGATGAGATTTGATAAACATACAGCTATACACTTTGTTTAGATTTCTTTAATAAAATATACAGGCATTTGACTAGCGCCAAGTGCCAGCAAAATGTATAGTTTTTTCATGTAAGTTATTATTCTGACAATAAGATATGAACACCAATTGTGCCAAGATCCGAGATATAATTTATTAATTTTTATTCTACACAAGGTTGTTTATCAATCGCGCAAGAGCAGCAGGTTT
The DNA here is from genome assembly GCF_900107535.1 of Pedobacter hartonius. Taxonomy (GTDB): domain Bacteria; phylum Bacteroidota; class Bacteroidia; order Sphingobacteriales; family Sphingobacteriaceae; genus Pedobacter; species Pedobacter hartonius. Next base: position 48,021 of record NZ_FNRA01000001.1, read on the forward strand.
TAAAATTGCAGCTGCATGATTACCCCTTATCACTGAATAAGGCATTCCAGTAACCTCAGCAGAAAAAGGATCTTGAACCAACACCATTCCACCCATTTCTTCAATCTTTTCTGCGCCTTTCAACCCATCATCCCCGCCACCGGATAAAATAATAACAATAGCCTTTTCTCTGAAATCATCAGCAAGGGAATTAAACAATATATTTACGGAAGAGTTAATAGGTAAAGAATCCCTCTCCTTAACTTTGAGCAGCCCATCTTCAACAGTCAGCGTTGTATTTTCTACAATCAAGTAAATTTTTCCAGCCTGCAAAACCATACCATATTCGGCACGGATTACTGGAAGCAAAACATGTTTAGATAAAATATCGTCAAGAGCGCTACGGCGGTCACGTACCAGATGCATAACCACGATAAAGGCCGCTTTGGAATTTGCCGGAATCTGTTCGAAGAATTCAAATTAACGCAGGTAGACCACCAGCTGAAGCGCCTATACCTACTGTAAAAAACAACTTGTTCATTATTAATATGCTAAAATTACAAAAAGTTAACAAAGCAAAAACCAGCTTGTTTAAGATTTAAATAGCCATATAGCTAAAAGTTTCTGAAGTAGGACATAGGAGCCTGTAAGATATATGACTTTGATGCGTTAGAGTTCCAGACGCCGGTAACGGATTACCATAATCACAATGAATTACAAAATCAGGTTAAAAGATGGCACTACGCAAGTCATCCAGATCATCGCCATTACCTTTAAAAAACTGAGAGTATGGAAACTATCTTTTTCAGGTGGTAAAGAAATCATGCTGTACAAAGTGGGCAACCAGTGGCTGCAGCGTACAGAAGATTATCTGGAGCAGCGTTACGTCATTCTGATAGGCGCCTATATAGATGGGCTGGCTGCAGAATAAACCAGCACAGAGTCGAACAAACTCACAGCAATGTCCGAAGCTGAGGGTAAGCTATTGTGTGAATTAACAACCAAACCGTCACTTCCTGACAAATTCAATGCTTTCGATAGCCCTGTTTAAACCTTTCCAAATCATGGTTTTGCCATCCTTACTCATATTTATAGAATAATTCTCTCCGATCAGTGTAAGATTGCTGAGATAGGCTTCCTCAGTCTCTGTCAGGTGAGATCCTACCGGAAATCTAAATTCGAAAAGAGCAAAAGTTTGTGGCCCAATGCCTTCGGTGATCCAGGTGGGGGTTGCCAACATTCTGAATCCCACGGGGTAGGATTTTGTTTTGAATTTCAGCATCCCTGTAACGTCATTTCTGGTAAGATTACCAGGTTGCGAAGAATAATCTACTCTATCGATGTTCAGACTGGCCAGATTAAGTAATGTGGTATCTCTTTTAAAACCAAGTTCGCCTGCTGCACTTAACACCGGCTTTACAGTTATCTTTTCCATACTCCAGGTACCATAAAGTTTCGGACGAAGATTTTCCATTGCTTTGATAGACTCTTTCGTATAGTCTGTTTTATTGCTGCCTGCCTTTTCAATGTCCTGCGCGGCACCTTTGTCCTTTTTACAACCCAATAAAATAAAGCAAAAAATAAAAGCTAAACCAGCTACTCTTTTCATCTGTTAAAATTTAAATTCCCTGAAAATATGATTATCATTCTGTGAGTAAAGCTAAGAATAATAACCACTATTAAGAATGAATACAAATAATATTTTTGAGTAAGATCATGAACCAGATCAATGGCCATTACGGAGGGGCACGGTATGTTGTATCTGTAGTTGGATGAAAAGATATAAAAACCCTTACCAGTAGACATTACTGATAAGGGTAAGTAATTATCAAACAAGACGTAAATAGTTATGAATTGGAGAACACTCTGCGTTGTCAATTGTTTTGACCTGACCTTATTTATTTCAACCGCAATATGCCCACAAGTCACAACGTTAGGATTGCATTACAATAATTTTCGGATGTTTTCTAAGGCAGGAACTAGCTGGAAACGTCAAAGCCATTCTGATTGTGTTTCAAATTAAATTCATGCGCTGCGATGGCATCAAAATGTTGCCTTAATACAATATCAAAGTCAATTAAAATGTTAATTACATGGATATGTGTTTGATCGTGATGATCATCAAGATTAAACTCGTAATAACAATCCTCCTGTTCCAGGAAGTTATCCTGATTTACCTCTCCGTTGCAAAGCATTTCCAAGAGCGCCTTTATCATAGCAAATAACGACATGACATAAATTTCATGGGCATTATAATAGGTTTTACTATCATAATCGTTTTCTTCTTCATCCTCCTCCGGGAATTCATCCCATATGATTGACCAGTAGAAATTTTCACCTATAGTCATAATCCTTATATTGTTGGTGAGTAGTTCATGCACGTTGATACCGTATAAGTTTGCTATACGGTCCCTGGTATCACACATGTGGCCAACCAAAGAGCCGATCATCATTATAACCGGATCATCATCCAGGGAATCCAACAGATCTGCATTCAAAGCATTCATCGTATCAGATCGAACCAATCCCCTTAAATCCTGATAATGATCCTTAATGGCAAACTTTAACGCTACACAGGAATAAAAATAGCTGCATATATCAAGCACCATAAGCAGTACGGGGATCACATCCCCGCTTTCAAATTTTGTTGCAGCCATGGTGTTATTCGATTATTTTTTTAGCTTCCATTAATGCAATTACTGCTTCCCAGCTATAGTAAATCTTGCCACAAACTTTCATGTAAACAATGTGTTTTTGTTTTCTCCAACGGTAGCAGCTCCGCACGTCGATTTGAAAGAGTAAGGCAAAATCTGCGTTGGTAAGTACTTTTTTATTCCATATATCGATCATTTCCCTGCGGTGCCGTTCGGAGGCGTCTAATTTTAAAACGGCCTCAAGCACCTTGTCCATTTTTTGAGCAATAGTAGTTTTCATTTTTGTTAAGTTTTAAAGTTATTATTAGACTATTTATCAAATCCGGAATGCCAGTTTGTGCGCACGCATTAACACTTCCAGATTATTTTTTCATATTCTTTATGTTGACAATGAGTTTGTTCAAATCCTTCACCATAGTAGATTCCAACGTATAATACGCCAGGCTAATGAGGATGCCATTCTGGAACGGCGGGCCACATCTATAAGCCGATGGATCCATTACAAACAGGTCTATCTTTGCAAATTTTTTATATACATTTCTGTGAAAGCTTCCATCAAGCAGTTCCAGGTAGAAAAAGTAGCCTTGCTGGTTGCGAATGAACTCTGTTTTAAACAAGCCAGACGCCTGTAATAATTTCTTTGCCGCTGACACCATTGACCGTATGGCGATATAGGCGTCACGCTCGTGCTGATTGAGCTGGCCTTTCTTTAGCAACTCCAATAGTCCGTAGCCAATTGAAGGATCAACCTGCTGCAGCCTCGTTTTATACATCTTTTTTATCCGGCTAATATCTTCTTTATACGCCGCCACAACATTTACCCCACTCAACTGCGAATGAAGTGAAACTACTGTGACCAGTATGACTGACCGGTTGCTGCCGGGCTGTATCCTTTCAAATAAATTTGGACATGGAACCAGCCCCGGATACCTGTCATCAAGCAATATTTTAAATCGATACTGCTGTTGCAGTTCGGAAAGCCTATCCCATACTGCCTGGCTTTTTTCAGTAAGCAGTGGATAAGGAGCAGCACCCAGATAAACTATCGCTACAGGCCGGCTATGGCACAGCAGTTCCAATCTGTCCATCAGCTCCGCGCCTCCATCCGCGCCTAGAATTTCAACTTTGCGTTTTGCCCTGGTAATTGCATTCCATACAATCCCAGACGCTGGTTCGATCATAGCCACAATACTTCTGGCAGAAGAAAAGGCCTCACAAATATGACTGATCAGCTCTACATACCCACCAGTATAGTAAAGTTCTTCACCCGTAAAAGGATAATTCATTTTCCTGCTCATCACTCTCATCAACTCGGTGATCAGATCGGGAATAACCTTAAGCCGCTGACTGGAAAAAGGAAGGGTGGCCGACCGGGAAAGGGCCTTCGAAACCTCACGATTAAATGAGGTGTCAAACCCTGGTATATATTCCCTGTCAAGCATTGCCTGATAATTTGGCACCTTAAGTTGACTGATCAGCCATCTGGTCCTTTTCTCCAGTGCGCGGGAAAGTTCGGGTATAATATAAGTGCCTTCACTTTTCTTTGTATCAATGATCATATAATGCTGACGCAGTAAATGCCAGGTTTGTCTGATAACCGACTTGGAAACATTTAGGCCAATTTCCATCTGACGCTGCGTTGGAAGCTGCACTCCTGGTTTTAGCTGATGTTTTACTACCATACCTGCAATAATAGCGGCAATGTGCCGCGGTGATGGATCGCGGCCCGTCAATTCATTATTTAGAATTCTGGTTAAATATTTGGTTGGCTTTTTCAAGGTAAATAACTTAAAGTCAAATTTAATACGACATAGACAGTTTAGCATCTGCAAAAACGATCATTTTGGTTTATTTATTAAAATTTTTTTAAAATCCTACTATGTCAGCAGTTCTTTCAGTTGTTTCTCAAAAGGTAATTAATGTATGAAATAGTGGATTAACTCTATTCCATGCGTTTCTTAAAACGACTTTAATATAACCGAATCAAGTGACAGTTTATTTTAAAAACTCTGTAAAACGTTACTTTTTAGAAGAAAAAAACCACCTGAATCCAAGATAAATTGATACAATTACTAGACAGAACAATATGGCTGACACCTTCAGGTCTGGAATTTTAGTTTTCATAACTTTTTTTCCACCAGCTTCCATCTGGTCTTTTTGATGAAAAATTTCAGATGATTTTCCATGTTCCAACTCCCTGGAATTCAGCACACCGGCACTATGGATCAGCTGATTTTGTTTTCCTTCCATCAGTATACTGTCAAACTCTCCGGAGAAAACACCATCCGGAGAAAAGCGAAATGTTCCCTTTGGCCAGAAATGTATTTTGTAGTTCGCATCAGAAGAATCCCTGCGAAAGAGAATTTGCTTCCCCTCGTTTTTCCTGCTAAATGATGTTGTTGTGTTTGAATCTTTTATGGAATTCCGCGCATTGAAACTTTCATCTGTCGATTTGGTATTCCGTTTGAATAGACTGCAGCTGCTCATCACGAGTATAATCAATAGAATTATCTGTTTTCCCATTGCGGTGTCCTCCTTTCCGTTACCCAGTCGGCAATACTGTGAATGGTTCTGATATGCCTTATTTTTTTAAATACGCCACCCCCTTCCCTATTACCCTCTACAGTGGTATTTCCTTCAATGGTATAAACCCAGCTGCCCTTTTGCTCCACCACCAGGCCAACGTGCGCTATACGTTTCAGATCCGGAAAATAGATTCCGGCCACATTACCCGGAAGTGCTGACCGTGCCAGCCTGGAAGGAGGAAAGAGATCAGGAGACCAGCCCGATCTTGGCTTTGGAAATCCCGCCTTTGCGTACACCCAACTGATGAATGCGGCACACCAGGGCTGCCCTTTCCGGAGCTTTACAGTTGACAGGTAGGCCTCAACCCTCCGGCCGTCATTATGCCCGGTCAGCTCCCTCACTCCTATTTCGTTGCGTGCAATCTCAGTGATGGTAAACCTGGATGCTGCGCAGGCTGCAAACCGATTATATTGATCTTTACTGGATCCATTCCTGGGACTTTTCAACGCCGATGGAAGAAACGATGCGTTCATTAGATCATGCAGTGAAAAGCGGCAAAATACGTTATATCGGCGTTTGTAATGCCCCCGCATGGAAAATAGCGCAGGCACAAACTGCTGCCTGGTTTAAAGACTGGACACCATTTATCGGTCTACAAATTGAATACTCGCTCATGCAACGCACAGTGGAAGAAGAATTGATACCAATGGCGTTGGAACTGGGTTTGGGCATCACTCCATGGGCACCTTTAAGAAGTGGATTACTATCAGGCAAATATAACCGGAAAAATATGGGTAAAGTAGATGGGCGTTTCACTGACCGCAACGGTGGTGCCGAGCTTACCGAAAAACAATTGAGTATTATTGACGAATTGGAACGCCTGGCCGAAGTGCACAACACTACAACAGCAGCAGTTGCCCTGTCATGGGTAAACAATAAGCCGGGTGTTACTTCTACCATCATCGGAGTGCGCACAACGGAACAGTTGAATGCTAATATTGCCGCAGCAGATGTTCATTTATCGGCAGAGGAGGTTGCTTCACTCGATCAGCTGTCTGCCCCGCCGGTAACGTTTCTTTCAGAATACGCAACGATGATACCGATGATGCAGCACGGCGGTGTGGAGATTAATGGTTTTAAACCGGCGCCGGTACCTATGCTGGCTAATATGATACCTGGTAAGTATTAATTTTATTAAATTTGCAGGATGATCAGCCATACTAGACGAGCGGTTTCAAAGGCCAGTATTTTTTTAACTTGTACCGGGGAAAAACACCAGGGCAATCAGTTGGTCGTACAAAAAAACACGTTGATCAGGATGCTGTCGGGCGAGATGCGGATCATCCTGCCCCACAGTACGCTGATAGTTACTGCCGGCGACACCATTTTCTTTCCGCGCCTGGAACTGGCTAAAGTGATGAAATTATCCAAAGATGGCCGCCCTTATCAATCAGCAGCCATCTATTTCACACCCGAATCTGTACAACAGTACTTTGCCAAACATCATTTCAAACCTGCCGTCGATGGTGGCAAGCCCGGTATTAGTTTGCTGGAGCCACATCCATTATTAGAAAGCCTGTTCAATTCTATACTACCGTATTTCGACCTGAATAACCAGTTACCCGAAAATATTGCAGAGGGAAAGGTTACCGAAGCAATCTCTATACTTAAAGAACTAAACATCAGCTTATTTAATGCATTAGGCCATTTTGAAGAACCCGGCAAAATTAACCTCACCGAGTTTATGGAAAGGAATTTTATGTTCAATATGCCGATGGACCAGTTCGGTTATCTTACCGGGCGGAGTTTAACAACCTTTAAACGGGATTTTAAAAAGGTCTTTTACACTACACCGCAAAAATGGCTTACCCAAAAGCGGCTGGAACTGGCATATCATCAATTAACTGCTAAAAATCGTAAAGCAGCAGATATCTACCTGGAAGTAGGCTTCGAAAACTTATCACATTTCTCCTACGCTTTTAAAAAACAGTTTGGCTACCCTCCTTCCAGGTTATCTGCAAAAGCATAATTTCATCGTCCCGGATATTACAAATAGCCCATCAAATCGCCTTCAGGATCCAGAGCTGGGTCAATAAGGTATACTGCCTCTCTTTAATTTAAGTATTACATTTTTAATTTGAGGAAAGATGAGAATTCCGCCCATGACACATACTACAGAGATAAACATCCAGTCATAATAATCATGCGTGGCACGGGCAAATATCTGCGCTTTGATAAGCTTATTTAAATAGCCACCTGAAGTATCTTTTGTGATGTATATATCCTTTCCCCCGTGAAGATATATTTGATTAATGCCTTTTAAAGTACCTGATAACTTTACGTTGATTTCATCAACCGATTCATTCACTTTTTTCCTGACGGCATACCGTATAAATGCCTGAAGCTCGTTATTGAATGCTAAACTTGCGGTAAAGCCTGTAAATCTGGCAAATATGCCAATAAGTGAAGCATTAAAAGCTATTTTAGGGGGTGCAGCAGATATGGTAAAGGCTACGATGGGTACAAACAAAACACCGGTGGCGACACTATATATGAACAAAGGAAGAATTAAATCTGCTGTTTCCCCTTTAACCGAAACAAAATGTAGCATGGATAAATAATATAAAGCCATTATTCCAAAACCCAACAAGATAATTCTCATCAGATTATAACCCATCAAAACGAACCTGGAAGTTGCAAACATACTGATGACTGTCCCACAAATCACAGTAATCCATATGGGAACCGTTTGAAGGGGATCAGTTTGCAAAATTACTTCAAGATAGCCGTAAGCAAGTCCGGTACTGCCTTTGAATATATAAAAGGTGAAGAGCAGCACCAAACCTATAATGAAGTTCTTTTCCTTGAAAATCACCAGGTTTATTAGCGGTCGCTTTAGCGTCAACTGCCTTATCACAAATAAGGACAGTATCAATACAACAAAAAGAAGTAGAAAAAGTATCCGGTTATTACTAAACCATCCCAGCTGCCGTCCGTACACTAAAATATATCCCATGGTCAGAATGAATACCACATACAAAAGATAACCGATCCAGTCCACCTGATAGAGCGGAATCTTTTTATGGAATCTTGCTGAATCGTTCATGGTTAAAAGAACGATAACTGTAAGGGCCAGCAGCAATATTGTTGAACCATAAAAAAGCCAATTGAAATCAAAATAGTGTAGTACCATACTGGAATAAATAGAATAAAAAGGCGCAGATATCTGTATTCCTGCATACAGTATGGTATAACCGATGACCCTTGCCCGCGTAGAATGCAAACGCGGAAACACCAGATTCAAAACTATACCAGACATTAGCGCACAGGTTATGCCCTGCACAAACTGGCAAACGATGAAAACCGACCAGTCTCCGGAGTAAAGGCAAACCAGTGAGCATATTGAATTGATAGCAATCGCAGTCAAAAGGTATCTCCGTGGCGCAAAATATTTTACAATGCGAAAATCGAGTGCCAGGAAAGCTACAGTAGAACCATAGATCACAACAGCACCGTACTCCACATCGCCAGGTTGTATGCCATAGAACCTTATAACCGTTGCAGGGTTACTATAGAAAGCAAAACTGTATAAACAGGTCATCAGTATGGAGAATATAACTGACCTGGCCATCCATTCAGATACCCAAGGCTTAAAAAGCGGGATTTTATGTGTTTCCATTTTCTGATAAATTAGCTTCATTCATGTGCAGTAACTTTTAAAATTTCATTACAAAAGTACCAGTCGGCATAAGCCCGGACTGTATATAATTAGCCTAAGATTTGCTAATTTTGGCCAATGAAAATTTTAGAAGAGCTCATCCGGACGGTTGACCAAAATCCGGACTCGATTTTAGTCATGCGCAAGCAGAACGAACAGCGGTTGCCTGCCCATAAACACGATAAGGGGCAGTTATTGCTGGTATTAGGAGGCATAGCTTATCTTCAAACCAGAGAGAAAGATTTCTATATCCCGTCTAATCACTATATATGGATCCCTAAACAGTATTTTCATAATCTTATGTTCAATACGAAGGATATACACATTATAAATTTTTACTTCCCGGATACCGGCAAGGCTGATTTTTATGATGAGCTGGGGATTTACCCTGTTAGTAATCTATTGTCAGAAATGTTATCCTTCACTAAAAAGTGGCAGGGAGAATATTTTACAGGTTCCTGGGAGTATGAATTCCTGAATACGCTTAAAAACCTTCTGGCCAGGGAAGAGCTTAAGAAATTCTCCATTCATTTACCTACTACAGATGATCAGCGGCTGAAAGAGATTACCAGCGATCTACGCTCAAAAATAGGCGAACCGCTGATGCTGGAAGATACAGCTAAAAAATATGGTCTCAGTGTGAGGAGCCTGACAAGATTGTTTCAACAGCGTCTTCATATATCTTTTATCCAGTACATCAAAATGCTGAGGATAATCCGTGCAATGGAGCTGATGAAGGATACTGAACTTAACGTCACCCAGATTGCTTACAAAGTTGGGTATTCAAATATCTCAGCATTCAGTAACACCTTTTTCCAGTTGACAAAAATGAGGCCAACCGAATTTAGATAAAATCGATGAAGCGGTTTTCTAAAGGTTTTAAGTCGTCACGGATTTATGAAGGTTACACTCGTTGTTCAAAAGTAGCGGGATGCAAGGGGTCTATTTGATATACCACATTGTTGGTTGTCACCAAAAAAACTATTCTTGTGTGCTGGGCAATTGAAACGGGCTAGATGCCCGGCCAGTATCAAAAGGACATGGAAATCACAATCAAAAACTACAAAGCAAAACTTTCTATCGAAACGATCAAAAGATCGCAACGCTGTCAGGTGCGGGAATGTGACGAAATCAGTCCTGGAGATTTCGAGTCCTACGTTGACGAACTCGATAAGAGCTACGATGTGAGGCTGGCCCTGGAAAAAAATACCGTTACCACCCATAGCTGTGATTGTGGAAACGCCTGATCGTCCAGATCTTCAACATGAGTTCTCCTGCCCGGAGGTCTGAGATTGTCATCATGTTGATCAGCGTTTATCAATCCGGAAAAGCTGAAAACACAAACGATTCAAAGGAATTATTGCAGTTGTTACTACGTATAGTCATTGCAAATCAGCAGTTCGTTGATTATAAAGATATTTTCCAGCCAATAAGGCATGCATTTACCTACAACCTGGAACTCATCGATAGGTTGATAGAGATCGGCGACTTCCGGACGGCCGAATCGTATTGCAATGAACAGATACAGATGAACACTAACGGAGAGTATGATTGGAGCTATATTTCCAGGTTAAAACACATCTATACCCAGACAAAAGACCAGCAAAAGCTTATTCTCATTCTTTCCAAAATATTACTGAAAACACCAGACTTTGAGGATTATAAACTTGTAGTATCGCATCTTCCTCATGATGCCGAATTTAAGAAATGGAGAAATATGGTTTTAGCCAATGCCAGACAGTTAGCCATTTTTGACAAAAAGTCCGCAGATTTTTCCCTGGCACTGCGCCATTCAGAGGGCGATGTGAAGGGGATGATAGCATATCTGGATGATAAGATAGACTATGAATGTATCACTTTATATGCAAAGGAATTACTTGACCAGTCACCGGAACTTTTCATTAAAAAATTGCTCGAAAAACCTGATGCCTATCGTGATATTGTACTCAGGGAGGATGATAACGCTAAACTTAACCATAGCCTGGAAAAGCTTTATAGCCTCACCATCTCAAAATTCGGGACTGAAACCATGCTCCTAATGGTCAAACAAATTGAAATTAGATATAGAAGTTGGGTCAACCTTTTCGTAAAATACGCGATCGAAAAGCTGTGACCAGCTTTGATCAGTAAGTAAAAAGACCCTGCTTCGCATTTGATCTGCTCCTGGTCAATATCCCCCTGGTTTAAAATAAAAAAACCAAAAATGAATTTCTAAGGTATATCTGATAATGGATTTTAAAGGAAAGAATATTCTGGTGGTCGGCGGCAGCTCCGGCATCGGCTTGTCATTGGTTAAATTGCTTCATCAGCAAAAAGCCAACATCTATGCAGTATCAAGATCGGCATCAGCTGAATGGCCGGAGGATGTCAGTTATTTAAAAGCCGACGTTACAGAAAATCTGGATGCGCTGGAAACATTCCTTCCTGAGCAATTGCATGGCCTGGTTTATTCGGTTGGCAGCATCACCCTGAAACCATTTAACAGGTTGACTGCTGAGGACTTTTTACGGGATTATCAGCTGAATGTTTTAGGTGCTGCGCGTATGATACAGCAAGCCCTCAAGCCGATAAAGAACGCCGCAGGCTCATCCATCGTTTTGATCAGTTCGGTTGCTGCCCGCACAGGTATGCCCTATCATGCCAGTATCGCAGCGGCAAAAAGTGCTGTTGAAGGAATGGCTATAACACTGGCTGCTGAACTGGCCTTTCAGCAGATCAGGGTGAATGTAGTGGCGCCCTCATTAACAGATACACCACTGGCCCAAAGCTTATTAAGTACACCCGAAAAACGGGAGGCCTCTGCTAAACGTCATCCTTTGGGAAAAATAGGCCAGCCTGAAGACATCAGTAAGCTGATCGCTTTTTTATTATCGGAAGACAGCAGCTGGATGACCGGGCAGGTGATTGGCCTGGATGGGGGATTGGGTAAATTAAAAACAAGTTAAGATGCAGAATATAAAAAGTGAACAGATCCATCAGTTGGAAAAAAATTACCGTACTAGCCTTATTAATAGCATCATAGGTTACCGTGCTTTAAATTTATTGGGCACAACCAGTAATGAGGGCATCACCAACTTGTGCATCATCAGTTCTGTTTTCCATTTAGGGGCCAACCCTCCCCTGATCGGCATGGTGATACGACCTGAACGTGAGCACAATGATACGCTGCGTAATATCAGATCCACAGGACAATATACGCTCAATAACGTATTGCCCGAATGGTACATGCATGCACACCAAACCAGCGCAAGTTATCCGTCCGGCGTTTCTGAATTTGATACCTGTCATTTCAAAAAGCATTACGTTAATGGTTTTAAAGCGCCGTTTGTGGAAGCCTCGAACGTACAGATCGGACTTGAACTGCGCGAGATAATCGAAATGGAAATTAACGGTACAACCCTCGTTATTGGCGAGATCGTTCACATTTTAACAGCGGAAGGATTGATCGGATCAGATGGTACACTTGACCACGGCAAGGCGAAAACCATGACCGTCGCCGGGTTAGACACGTATTACCTTCCGCAGCTCTTCGGACAGCTGGCCTATGCCAAACCGGAGGTTGAACCTCATGTATTAAATGCGAATGCCAACCCCAATATATAAGCGATGAAAAAAAACGCGTAAATGATCATTATAGGTGCAGGAATGGCGGGCTTAACAGCTCATGACCTGCAGCGCTCCGGTTGCGCAGCAAGTTGGGGGATGTTGATCTGGAACGGGATCAACATCCCCCATTTGATATAGCCTGATTCTTCTGCGCTCAATTAAGATGTCGCCTGATTATACTTTAAAAGTTATTTTATGGTAACCTTCACAATGTCTGTAATTGCAGGTAATTTAGTGAATGCATTAGGATTTGGTACTACTGCAATAGGTACACTTTCACTAAGCGGTGTTCCGCCCAGATTGAACTGTGTCAGACCCGCACCCGGGAGTTCATCAACAGCAGTTCCGTTGTTATATAATGCAAAGCTTGAAGAAACGTCTCCTTTTTCCAAAGGATCTATGCCGTCCGCGCCTGTAGCAAAAAACCAGTCATTTGAGAATCCGTACATGGTGGCAATGGCTAAACGATCTCCTTTTGAAACGGATATGTCCTGCGAAACGCTCGATCCCGGTTGGTCGCCGATTGCAGGAAGCAAGATATTGGTAGTTGCTGCTGCAAGCACATAAACTGATTTAATGCCAGGTTTCCCTTTCAAAAAAGCAGCCAGAGCAGCATCGTCACCTTTTTGTGCAATTTCCTTTAGTCCTTCATTCCGGTCTTTTTCCCCAACTTTATACAAAGGATTGTCTATTCCATTATAGACGACCACCAAAAAAGGTGAAAGCGGGGTAAAAATCCCCGTAATACTACTTACATAGGTACTCAATGGTGCGTTATCTCCCGCTTCAGCAATTGAAGTTAACCCGTTGGCAGTAGGTTTATCTTTTATGAATAAAGGAGATGCGTTCACCAGATTTCCGCCAACAATATATGAAACGGCCCAAACTCCCGGACTTAAAGGAGTTTCATTCGCCGTCCCGCCAGACGTATTCTGAAGCGTTAAGGTGAATATAGAATTTCCATCGTATTTAAGGGATGCCTTTACCAGTTTCGAGGCCGGCAAATAAGTGTTTCCCTGCGCATCTGTGCCAGTTACTTCAGTAATGTTTTTACTGTCAGGCGATCCCGGATGATTTACAGCCACGCCGGGCTTTTGATTAATGCGCGTACCGTTATCCCATAACTTTACCTGTGCAGAGACGTCCCCTTCAATTGGGTTACCCTTGGTATCATAAACCTGAATACCAGGATTATCAGGCGCAAAAAACAAGTCGTTGGACGCACCGTACATTGTTGCAAATGTCACAGCTTCGCCTTTAGCCGCGGAGAATTGGATAGTGGCGGACTGTCCGGGCAATATGAGCGGGGTTCCGGTTCCCTGAAAAGTTCCGGACTCAACAAGCGGTTTTGATTGTAGAACGTTTTGAACGGTGATGGTAGATTGCCCACCTGAATTTGATGAGGTATCTTTGTTGTCCTTTTTACAAGCTACAAATGTTAAAGGTAACAGCGCTGTTGCTACCCAGCAGGCAGTTTTATTTCTTTTCATATATAAAAGTATTTTTTGAGTTTGTCGTGACAGACTAGGAATCCTTACAATAATTTTTTAAAAAAACAAATGTTGCAGAAACTAAAAGGAGACATGAATAGATGATATTTTTTGTAAGGACTTACAAGAATTTGCGACTAAACTTTTAAAAAGACAATGAGAAAAAAAAGAAACGCCAAGACAACGTTGAAAAATTCGTTGTTTGCATTAACCCTGTTTAGTTTTTCAGCGCTAAGTTATGACGCTGCCGCAGGAGTTCAAACCAGTTCATTGACACCCGTACAACAGATGTCTGTTATGGGAGATACGGTAAAGATGACAGCAGGTGTCCCGTTAAAGGCCGAAGATGTGAGTCCTTTGTTAGCAGGCGAGCAAATCCCTGTTTTGCAGCTGCGCAAATCTTCCGGAGAAATTTTCGACTTAAACAAATCGGTATCGGAAACGCCAACGATTCTTGTTTTTTACCGTGGAGGCTGGTGCCCTTATTGCTCCAAACAGCTTTCGGGATTACAGGAGATCGAAAAAGATCTGATCAAAATGGGTTATCAGGTTATCGCCGTCAGTACTGACAGCCCGGAGAATCTTAATAAAACAATGAACAAGGAAAAGCTTTCTTACACCCTGTTATCGGACGCAGATCTAAATGCCGCCAGGCGCTTTGGTATTGCCTTCAAAAGCCCTCAAAATTATGATAGGTTTCTACCGGAAACCTCAGGAGGAAAAAATATTGACAAGCTTTTGCCGGTGCCATCCGTCTTTATTCTAAACAAAAAAGGAAACATCCTTTTCGAGTACATCAATCCTGATATCACACAAAGGTTAAGTGCCCCCCTGTTGAAGGCCGCTGCCGGCGCACTCCGGGAAGAGATCTAACCTAAGCGTGGTTGCCGCCGCAGGCCTTCACTCCGACGTTCTGAAATATGCACATGTTCATGCTCACCTGTTGACAAAATATATGATGTAACAGACTCATGGCTCGGTTGGAAACAGGTGTAGTGCCGCATCTCTCCGGACGGCAGGCGAAGCGCCGGCTGCCAGTTATCAATAATTAAACACTTTATACTGAATAACATGGAACTAAAAAACAAAAAGGTATTAATCACGGGCGGAAGTGCAGGGATAGGCAAGGCAATTATTGGTCAGCTCGTGCAGCATGGCGTGCAGGACATCTCGGTTATAGGCAGAAGAAAGGAACAATTAGAGGCGCTGAAAGCCGAATTTATAGGTGTGAATATTCTTGCTATACCGGCCAATGTTTCAGAAGCTACAGATCTGGACAGAGCGGTTGCGGTTATCTCACAGGAATGGGGGGAACTCGATATCCTCATCAATTGCGCCGGCGTAGTTAGCGCCGGGCCGCTCAGCCAGCAGAGCGATGAAGATGTTATCGGGCAGATCAATACCAATCTCACGGGCCTGATCTTATTAACGAAAAAGACATTGCCTCTTCTACAAAAAAGCAGTGAGGGAGGCCTAATAAATGTTTCTTCCTTCTACGGCTATGTTGCGATGCCTTTTTATAGCGTATATGCTGCCTCAAAAGCAGCCGTAGGCCAGTTTTCTGATGCCATGAGAAGGGAGCTTTATCAGTACCCGCTTCATGTAATGACGGTTTATCCTTCAACAACAGACACCGAAATGATGAAGACCGCTATAGTGGATAAAATGGATACTGCTGAAGATGTCGCCATCGCAACTATTACAGGATTTATGCAGAAAGAAATCAATGTCATCATGGGTAGCAAAGAAAAAGTAAATCAAATCAGAACGAATTTTCTGGAGCCGGAAAAAATTGATCAGGTTTCAGCCGCTGGTTTTGAGGCACAGAGGACAAGGACAAAAAACCATCGGTCTATGTAGCGCACTGCTGATAACTTCAGACAATTACACTGCCTGGAGTTTGTTAATCCCAGGTTAAAAAGTATTTGTCGGCTATCTGAAAGAATCCTTACAAAAAGTTTAAAATATTTGTAAGGATTCTTTCTCGTTTCCGACTAAGAGTTATTATTCTCCGTTATAATTAGTAAGAGAAAGAAATCAGAAATCAAAGTTGAACATTAAATTTACTTATGCTGACAAAAGATCCGGAAATTGAAACAATAGATAATGACGCAGTTAACCCTCGTATGTGGGTCAGCATGTACGCAGATTACCTTTACACATACGCCTCGTTCCGTATAAATAACGAGGATTTGGCCAGGGACCTGGTACAAGAAACCTTTTTGGCAGCACTTGAACGTAAGGAAAAGTTTGAAGGAAGAAGTACTGAAAAGACCTGGCTTACGGCGATTTTAAAAAACAAAATAGTTGATGTATACCGGTCGAGGTCAACCGGACCTGCAAAAGGAGCTGATGCAATAAATGCTGACGATACCGATTTCTTCGATTCCAATGATGGCCATTGGAATGATCAGCACAGACCTGCTGAACTCGGCATTGAACAATCTGATGCCCTGGAGAATAAAGAATTTCAAAAAATATTGAAAGCTTGCATGAAAAAGCTACCAGCATTATGGTTTTCGGTGTTCTCCATGAAGCATATAGATGATGAAACCACAGAGATGATTTGCAGAGAATTGAAACTCACATCATCGAATTTTTGGGTAATTATTCACAGAACTAAGGTAAATTTGAGGTCTTGCCTTCAAAAAAACTGGATTTAAATCAATACAGATGAAAGAATTAAACGAATCGGAGTTAAAAAAAATAGCCTACAATTGCAGAAAGGCTACTTTTTTAATAGAGAAGCAACAAATTGGACAAATAACGCAAAGGGAAAAAATCGAGTTAAAGATACACCTGGCAGGTTGTTCCATTTGTGTAACCTTCATGCAGCAAAGTGCGGTCATTAACCAGATGGCCAGGAAACTTTTTACGGCCGGTTACACGGAATTGAAATTGGATGATGGATTTAAAGAGCAGCTTCAAAAGCGGATCAACACTCAACTTGAGAAAAATTGATAATAATAAAGGACCGGAATCATTTTTCTTAGACTTCCAGCATCTTATTGGTGGCAGATCAGCACCATCTAATGCTTATCCCAATTTTATTTAGCCTTAATTTTCATTCTGTGCTTTAAACCGAACTCAATTAACGAATTAATAACGGGTTGGGTTTCTACGGCATGGCTGGTAATAGCGTAAGAAACAGTCACTGGTTTTGTATTGTTCACCGTACGTGTAATGAGTAAGTTTTCCTCCAGTTCCTGCAATTCCTTTGAAAGTACTTTTGGAGTTATTCCTCCTGCAGTTTCAATTAAATCCTTAAATCGCATGGTGCCGAAATTGTATAAGTTCAGCAAGATGCAAAACTTCCACTTACCACTTAATAACTCAATTGCATCCTTTAACGCCAACATATTCTGGTCGTATAAATCTGCCTCACATTTTTGTAATTCCATAAAAATAGTCACTTTCCTTAAGGTAACGAATAGCAAAAGTAAAGTAAAACCAGATAATTTTGTCAAATATTTAACAAATAACAAGCCTGCGTAAGATTAAAGGTTCAACATAGAAATAATCTTAGAAAGGCTTCATTAACGATAAAAATTATTCAAATGCAAAACGAACAGAATTACAACAATGAACTTGAAGGTAAAATTGCACTGGTAACAGGTGGAACAAAAGGAATAGGTAAGGCAATTGCCGACAAGCTAACGCAGGCAGGCGCTAAAGTTATTGTGATTGCGAGAAACCAGGTAGAGAAACCAAATAGTCATCATCATTTCCTGGCTGGTGACATAGCTGATGCTCGAGACACTGAAAATTTAGTGAAAAAGATTGTGGATGAATTTGGTAAAGTTGACATTTTAATAAATAACGTTGGGGGTTTGAACAGTCCCGGTGGTGGCTACAGTGTTTTAACCGATGAACATTGGGAAAAGGACCTGCGGGTAAACCTTTTGTCTGCCGTTCGTTTGGACAGACTTTTACTACCAATGATGATTGCTCAGAAAAGCGGTGTGATTATCCATATATCTTCGGCAAGCGGCTTAGTACCACAATGGGAAGCAAACTTAGTTTACGGTGTAGCAAAATCTGCCCTGATTACGTATAGCAAAACGTTATCCAATGAAGTCACACATAAAGGTGTAAGAGTATTGGCAGTTTCGCCAGGACTTGTAAAAACGGAGGGGATGGAAAAATTTATAGAAAGTTATGCCAATAAGGCTGGTATCTCGGTGGAGCAGATGACACAAATAATGATGGACAAAATTGGTGGGGTACCCATGGGAAGACTGTCGGAACCAGCTGAGATTGCAGATTTTGTTAGTTTTTTAGTGTCACCGAAAGCTGCCTATTTAACTGGTGCAAATTATTTGATAGACGGCGGTAATATTCCGGTATCATAATTATAGCGTGGCTACTCTGTATTTTAAAAGTAGCCTCGCTATCTTCGTTATTGATCAGAAATTCATGGTCTGTAATGGCTAGTCAAGACGTTGATATGATATTTTTATATAGTGACAAAGACCAGTTTATACTTTTTCCAAACCGCGAAACTACAGTGAAGAAGTTGATACTCATATCCCATGATTTGAATAAAAGGCATCACTAAAGCATTTTTTGTAGCTGCTCCGGTTTGTATCTGTGGCAGCATCTTCTCCACCCGGGAGGACAGTTCAGCTATTTGATCTTTAAAATCCATTCTGTTTTGATTGATGATTATTCATTCTACTCTCCCAACCGCATAAAGTCTTACCCTCAGCTCTTGCTGTTACCTCATCACTTTTCAACAGTTTGAATTGGCAGTTACTAAGCCCTCTGCAAGTCGCAGAGTAATGGTATCTTTTTGTCTGCTTATTGTTACAGATATAGACAGTCCTTGGAGCGGGGAAACTGACGCCATATAATAAGAGATATGCTGAGAGCAATAGTGTATTCATGTGATCAAAAGTAGAAGGTTGTGATGAGGTATTATTACGGGAAACCATAAACAGTCGTGGACTTTCACAATGCTATGTTTCTGATTAAATGCCTGATATATTTTCAAAAAATCAGTATTGGATGTTAGCGTATTGAGCGTAAACCCGATTGTTATACTGTCATCGATGTACGATTTGGTAACAGCTGCCAGGAATGCCTGTCAATGATGAATGTTTCGGTGATTAGCCCGTAAAGCATAGACCCGAGCAGACATTACAGCCATTAGCAGTGAGATAAATCTGCCGTGCTACAAATACTGCCCCGAAACAAGAGGAGAATTCACCCAGATATGACCTCTTTTCTTCAGTGGGCAGATCTGCGCAATCCTCCTGGTGAACCACATAATCGCGGTTAACCTGTGGCTGTTTGTTGACATAATACTTCATTATCATCTTATAGCTGGTTGGCTGAGTGCCAAAGGTACCGCGAACAATATGCCCAGATTACGGGTATCCGTAAAGTGGTTAAATAATCTTTTTATCCTTACAATACGCAACGAGTTGCTCATTGTTGGAGATATTTAACGAAGTTTTGATGGTATTCAAACGTTTTTCTACACTACTTAAGCCTGAGGGTTTAATATTCTTTTGTTGCAGATAAGCGGGAATGTTTTTCTGAGGCGTTCCGTTACAAAGCAGGGTGATGATCTCGATATCAAAAGCCTTGAAATCAAAAGAATTTTCCACTCTCTTGTGACGCATCAGGTCGGCAGAGCGATACTTTTTATTGTTGGCCACTGCATCAATGGCCCGTTTAAGATCTTCTGCGTCGTAGCGGGCTTTACGTACATAGGCATCAATACCAAGCTCTTCAAACAATTCATCAACTTTACTGATATCATTTTCCAGGGAGAAAACAATGATCTTTATTCCGGGTTGGATGGCCTTCACTGCTCTCACGAGCTCTTTGCCTCCGGAGATTTGCTGAATATTGCTGTCTTCATCAAATGATAGGTCAGTAATCAGTAGATCAAAAGGCTTTTCCTGACGAATGGCGATCTGTATGAGTTTATAGGCATCATCACAATAAAATCTGAACTCTCTCTGAGGAACACCAAGATCATCCAGAGTTTTGCGCACAGAAATATTTGTGTGTTCGTGGTCTTCAGCTATGAGTATTTTTTTGAACATTGATCAGTTAATTTAAGATACGGGAAATGAAATGTTAATTTCCAGTCCCTGCTCCAGTATACTTTCAAAAGTAATAGTACCACGAATATTTTTAATACGGTTTTCCGTATTTTTCACACCATTCTTGCTAATTGCATCCTTCATGCCCACCCCATTATCTGAATACGAAACCTTTATGGTCGAATCCTGACGCAGGAATTTTACCAGCACGCTTTGTGCCTTGCTATGTTTATCCATGTTGGTCATCAGTTCCTGCATCACGACAAACAATTCTGTCTTTGCCTCATCATCAACATCGAGCCATAATTCATTGTCATTGCCTACAATCAATACTTCCGTCATTTCAGAAGAATAGGATTGTATCATGAGGGAGAGTTCAGCAGCATAATTCCCGTCATTGTAGTCTCCCTTACCGTCATAAGAGATATCCCGGGAAATATCATAAAGCTTCTCCAGTTTATCTGCTATCGCATTTCGATGTAGCCCCGGGTTATTCTCTACCTCAGACATCAGGTGGTATACCTTATTGGCAACTCTGTCATGAATCTTTTTTACATACCTGAGCTCAGTGTTTTTAACTTCCAGCTCTTTTTCCTGCCGCAGAATTCTGTTTCGTTTCCTAAACCACAGAAAGACTGAGAGTAACACCAGCAGCAAGATGACAACTATGAAGTAACCGATCAGTAACCTGTTCTTCTTTTGAACATTTTCTGCCTGTGCCCTGAGAAAATCAGCCCTATGCTTTTCAGTTTCGTACCTGACCATGGCAAACTGATTTTTAGATTTCCATCTTTCAGTCTGCAGGCTATCCCCCAGGTACTGATAGCGTTCAAAATATTTTTTCGTGTCTTCCGTAGGGCTAAACCTGATTAAACTCTTTAATGTACCAAGCTGATCGTCAGGGCTCCTTAATTCCATTGCAATGGTATACCTCAGCTTTGCATAAAACAGTGCAGAGTCTGTAGATTTTTTGGCGTAGTATTCAGATAGATGCGCGTAGCTGGAGTTTTGACCCCACAAATCTTTTTGTTCTTTTCGGATACGCAGCGCCTGCAGATATTCGGGTATAGCATTATACCCCGGGTTTTGTAGCCACTTGGTGTGGGCAACATTAGTCAAGGCCCGGGCATAATTTTTATCACTGCTATCCGTAGCCTTCAAAATTGAATTGTATAGGATGAGGGCAGCTTTGTAAGATTTCAGCAAGGTATACACTGTTGCCTTGTTGTTCTGATTGACGAGTAGGTGTGGTGAATCTCTTGAAAACTCAATGGCCTGGTCATAAAATTTGATAGCCCTTTTATAATCCTGTAAATTTTGGGAAGCCATCCCGAGATTATTATAATTCGAATTGATATATACGTATTGGCTTTCATTACCGGGGTCAAAATAATGGTTAGCACTGAGCGACATTTCCAGTGCCCCAAAGTTATCTCCTTTATCCAGGGCAATGAAGCCCATATTGACCAGACACTTTGCGACACCCGTGCTGTCCTTTTGCGATAAAAACAGATTTTTAGCTCTATTGAAAAAATAGAATGCGCTATCGGTCATGTCTCTTTCCCGGTAAACAAATGCCTGATCATAGAATAGATTATTCTCTTTCTGATCTTTCCGGCTTTCATTCCTGCAGGAAAGAAAAATAATGATAAATAAGAGCAGACCAAGATATTTCAAGCGCTATTTTTTTTACCAAAATAAATAATAAATCTGGCGTTACCTCCAATTAATTGTCCGTATTTACTAAAAAAAAATCTTACATAAAAAGGCCAGTCAGGAATACCTCTTTGGCATTCCCGACTGGCTGATGTGTTTATAGAATTACTGATCTTATTTAGGAGGAGGTATGTGTCCAGTATCACCACCTATAGGTGGTTCATCCTGAGTTTTAACGGTACCATCAGATGGGGAACCCAGTCCCAATATCAGCGCGATTAATAAGTGATAGAAAAACATAATCAAAAATTTAGAAATGAAATACTTTGCAGTTCCCCGCGACCATTCGCGGGGGATGCTGCGATTGTAAATCAGAAGGCCTTCTGAAATTTTTGGGAAGTATGAGATTCGAACGCGGGAGCTGGTAACTGCTTCCCAAACCGGTTATTAACTACCGCGTCTTCATCTCTTTATGAAATCTGTTTTGTACATTTAAACCCTGATAGCGAATCAAAGCCCGAACTGATTTCTAATGCAAACATATGGGCATGTAATTGATTATCTATCAGAGGATTCCGAAGATTCCAATGATTCCTTTGGAATTCCGAAAGTTCCTGTGAGATTCCGAAAATTCCATCTTATTAATAGCTCTCAATGGATTTGAAAAGGTTTGATGATTATAAAAAGGCAGTAATGCTGGCTTATGAAAAAAAGAAAAATGAAGGTAAATTACCTCCTTATCTGCAGCGCCATACACCGGCAAAATTGAAACAGGAATGTGTAGATGTGTTTCCTACCAGATATTCAGATCAGGATGCCGAAACATTTAGATTATTTTTTGGTCTGGGAAAGGATGCCGCAGCTTACTTTAAAAGTCTTAGGGATGCCGATCCTGACGTTTTTAAACCCTTAAACAACTATCTAAAAAAAAGCACGGGAGGTACTGCAGAAAGAAACATTCATCTGTTAGCCTGGTTAATAGATTTTGAGCACAGACCATTTATTCCTGTGGATGCTTATGAACTGGCGAATCCGGAACGGGATCTGCCAACCCCTGAAAAAGAACTGTCCCCCGGAATACCTGAGAAAAGTCCAGACATTCCAACTCCCACAGACACAGAAAAGCCCGAGGATCAGACTCCGGTCCCACCAAATATTGACAGAGATGGCAATGGCAAATTTGGCGTGCCCAAAAAATTCGACAAGGCGATTATAGCATTTTTAGCTACAGTCTTCGTTGTGGTCAGTTCATATATCACTTACCAAATACTACAACATAATCAGTGCATGTACTGGGATGGCGCCAGGTATCAGCCAATAGCTTGTGAACAACATGTTGATGGTGCTGTGGTTATAGCCCGGGATACTTTCAGATCAGCTCACTTTAAAAAGATAACTAATCTCTCAGTGATAAAAAGAAGTGATATAGGTAAGGTTCACTACGCTAAGGAGAATAATATAGTGACCTTTTATACTACCGGAGGTGAGAACCCCGAAGATCATCGTAAAAGATTATTACCTATGTCCGCTCACATTTATGAAAAGTATGTCTTGAAAAATAATAATTACGGGGTGGGCATCACACAAACTGTTCAGCATTAAGTAAGCTTCGCCTTAGATCTGTCAGGCACAGTTGCTTTATTGGAAAAACGTTTTGTAAACTGCTATTCTATGTGTCCTTAACCGGTAAGGGATCTTTTCCTGACTTCCGCTCATCTGGAAACCTATCGCATGAGATTCTTTGATAGGCATATGACAGTCGATACAGTTCTTTGCAAGTACCGCCTTATTTTTCTCAGGCACCGTTTTATGCACCACATCTTGATGGCAGCTGATGCATTTATTGGAATAGATCTCTACACTTTTCTTGGTATTATCATGAACATCATGGCAGGTGATACATTCTGCTTTGCCTACCTTATAACAAAGGCTTGCTTCGAGTAATTGTTTCTGTTTTCCATGAACATCCGGATCCTCGCCCTTGTAAACGTTGTATTGAGGCAGGGTTTTAAGCGTATCGCCGGGTTTAAAAGCAAATGTGGAAGTCAGTGTTTTTATTCCCGTTCCGGAATGGCACACTCCACACATATCAATTCTTCTGGTCAGGGCGAGAGCTTTATAACTTACCATAAAGGTTGCCTTTTTCACCGTTGGGTTTGCTTCATGGAACTCCACATGCTGGGCAGCAGGTCCGTGGCAGCGTTCACAATCGATGCCCGCAATAAGAGACCCTTTAACAAATTCTTCTTCTACACCAAAATCACCGGCTTTGACTAGTTTTTGATTTACAAATGAACTGTGGCACTCCAGACAACGCGCAACGATTGGTCGCCCGAAATAAATCTGGTCAGTTGGGAAGCCTGGGCTATTTACCCATTGATGTTCTTTGGTCAGATAGTTTAGCGGCATTTGCATGAGCTTATTACCGAACCAGAAAGCAAAGGTATAGGCACTGATCCCCGCGCCGAAAACCATATCAGTATGTTCAGTTTTCATCGCCTGCCCATGAACAAGTGCAGACTGGTATAACCCGTCTTTGAGGTTTTTAACGCCGACTTTTGTGTTCTGGTTAAAAACGAACTCGCCGTCCGGTAGTTGAAGGCTATCGGCAGAATTTGGCTTTGTAAGCATTCTGGAAGCATTGAAATGCGCGTTATGGGTGTAGGACTCCGATAAATCCTGATGACAATTTTTACAGGTGGAACTGCCTGCGTACGCTGGTCCCCGGCTGTCTTTACGTTCTGCCTGCTGAGTACATTGCACGATAGCAAACACGAAAATGCCCAGAATCAGGAATACTAAAAATAAACGTCGTTGGCCCATAAAAATATTTGATTGCTGGCATCTGGCAATTAAAACCTAAAGTAGCCAAAATAACATAAAAAAACCCCAGACAGTTAAATTAACTGCCTGGGGAACTTAATGAGAGAGTAATTAACTCAATTTCTAGTAGCCTGGGCTTTGTTTCAGTACACCTTTACTTCTGTCAATCTGATCCTGTGGAAGAGGGAAATACTCATCCCTTGCTTCTATAGAAATTCCTTTCAGGTAACTGAAATACCCACCTTCAAAGTTGAAATAGCTTTCCAGAGTTTGCTTGGCAATACCCCAGCGTACAAGGTCAAAGAAGCGGTGTCCTTCCATTGCAAGCTCAAGTCTGCGCTCCATTCTCACAGCATTTCGTGCATAATCCGCACCTGGGAACAATGGATACGGGCTTACCTTGTAAGCTGCAGCAGCTGCACCGCCTGCAACAGTTTTAGGCGGCAGCAATGCTGCACGTGCCCTCACCTTATTCACCAGCTCCAAAGCCCTCGGCAGGGCGCCCGTTTCAACAGCACATTCTGCGGCCATCAGGTAAACATCGCTCAGACGGATCAGGTTTACATTTAACCCGGTCACGTTCGTTAGCCCGGGTGCAGTGCCCGAAGTGATTTGTGTCTGGTCCAGTACATTTTTGACCACTACAAACGGACCTGCATTACCCACATCACGAATCCATGCATCTCCCGGCATTAAACCGTAACCTTTACGGTAATCCACACCCCGTCTGCCCAAAGTATAATCAATACGCGGGTCAAGTGCCAAAGTAGTTGGTACTTTATAATTAGTTTTTGCGTCCCCCGTTAAGGCCATATCAGATGTATAAGGGTTAGTACGGTAAGAACCGTCCAGGAGCGGTAAACCGGCAGCATCCACTTTAAAAGCATTTGCCAGATCAATCGTTGGCTGGAAGAAACCGCAGCATGCAACCGCATACGGGAAGTTGAGCATATCACCAACGTTTCCGTTATCACCACCGGTACCATCAGCACCTACGGCATGTTGTACCGCAAAAATAGCTTCCGGACCATTTTCTTTCTCAATATCAAAGTTGTCTGCAAATGGCATTGTAACCAGATCCGCCTTAGCGGTGATCACTCCATTCAGCTGGGTGTAAGCTTCAGCATATTTTTTCTGGTAGAGCAACACTTTACCCAGGTAAGCCTGTGCAACATATTTATCTACACGGCCCACCTGTCCTTTTGGTTTGGTTTCAGGCAGGTTTGCCAGTGAATAGGTCAGATCGGCAACGATAGTAGGATAAATGTCCGGCGTATTATCTACTGCCGGCTCTGTAGTCGCTTCTGTAATCAGGGGAACAGATTTAAACACACGGACCAGGAAGAAATAATAATGCGCGCGTAACAACCTCGCTTCAGCCTGAATCTGGGCTGCGCGTGTATCGTCAAATTTCACACTGCCCTGTCCTGCCTGTAAGGCAGTAAGTACCCTCAGCGTATTGTTACAGCGCTGGATACCTTCAAAACATCTGTCCCAAAGATTGGCCAGGTTATCATTGGTACTGGTTGGCGAATGCTGCTCAATCAGGTTCATATTTGGCTGGTCACCATTACTACTTCCCTTATGGGCATTGTCTGAAGCTACTTCGCCAAATAACCATTGGCTGGGAGCCGCTCCATAATTACCCCAGGTTCCGTTGACGTTACCATTTAACAGACCGTAAGCTCCGGTCAGCAAAGCCTCCACGCCATCCTGTGAAGTGAGGTTTTCCGTGATCAGCTCTCCCTGCGGGTTTCCCTGAATAAAATCCTTTTTACACGACAATACGGTGCAAAGGACAGCTATGAGCGATATATATATATACTTTTTCATTTTCTTATCTTTTAAAATTAAAAACCAACACTAAGACCTAACAGGTACTGACGTGGAGAAGGGTAAATACCCCTGTCTAATCCCGGTACTGAGAATGTATCCGATTCCTGGCTGATCTCAGGATCCAGACCAGTATACTTTGTTATGGTAAAGATGTTGGTCGCACTTGCATAAATCCTGAATTTGCTTACCCCCGATTTTGTACCAAAAACTTTAACAGGTATGGTGTAACCGATCTGCAGGTTTTTCATCCTGAAGAAACTTCCGTTTTGTACATAGTAACTTGAAGAAGCATACTCCAGGTCAGAAACTCCTACATAAGGGGAAGGAATCATGCTGCTGGTATTTGTAGGGCTCCAGGCATCCAGTAATCTTGTACTTCTTGCGCCGTCAAAGGTTGGGAAGTCTGTAAAATAACGCGTAGCCTCATAGATATCATTACCCTGAACACCGTTAAAGAACATGGCCACATCCCAGTTTTTGTACGCAAGATTTACGCTCAGCGAGTACAGGAAATCCGGATTTGGATTACCGATGATCGTTCTGTCATCAGGCGTAATCGCGCCATCGCCGTTCACGTCCTGGTATCTGAATCCTCCTACCCTGGCACCGGTATAAGACGGATTGCCGGTGATGTCTGCTGCATTCTGGTTAATGCCGGCAACCTGATAACCATAAAATGCGCCAAATGGCTGACCTTCCTGCAGGATCGATGTGGTTAAACTTCTAAAGTTACCATAAGGCTGCTTGGTGATACCGTCGGCCAGTTTGACCACCTTATTCACATTTCTGGAGAAGTTTACCCCCAGATCTAATTTAAAAGGGTTTTCATTGTTACGGTTCACATGGTAACCTAAATTAACCTCAATCCCTTTGTTGCTGATATCACCAGCATTCACAAAGGGCGAAGTTCCCAGCCCTACAGCTGTTGAAGGCAGTGGTACCGGATACAACACGTCTGATGTTTTCTTGTTGTACCAATCCACCGATCCGTCTAAGACACCGCCTTTAACAGTGAAATCCAAACCCACGTTAATTGAACTTAACGACTCCCATTTGATTCCCGGATTGGCGTACGCATTCTGATAAACTCCTGAGATTACATTGTTACCGCCACCTAAAGGATAACCGGCACTGTTGATCGCACTCTGGAACCTGTTCAGGTAATTGAATGACGGAATCCTCTGGTTTCCCGTTTGTCCGTAACCTACACGCAGTTTCAAATCACTAAAGAGCGTATTGTCTTTCATGAAGTCCTCTTCCGAGATTCTCCATGCACCACTTACCGCAGGGAAGTAACCGTATTTGTTATCAGGGCCAAAGTTGGATGAACCGTCACGACGGATCGTAGCACTAAACAGGTAACGGTCGTTGAAAGAGTAGTCGGCCTTGGCAAACAGAGAGAACAGTGAACCGATAGTTCCTGTACTGCTGTTGCTGATATTTGAGGCGCCGGCACTCAGGTAATAATAATCCGGGCTGCCCAGTAAGAAGAAATCATTTCTTCCCCCATTCAGCTGCCTGTTACGGTTACGGATAGCCTCTGTACCAGCCAGGATATTGAATACGTGTTTGCCAAAGGTCTTTTTATAGTTTAAAGTATTGGTCCAGGTCCACTCTGTGGTATACCCCTCGTTTTCATTTAAGTTATTCGAGTTGTTACCCTCCAAAAACTCAAGATTGGGATAACGCAGGGTCTGTCCGTTGTAGTTCTCATATCGGATACCAAAGCTGGTACGCGCTGTTAAGCCTGGAATGATATCATATTCACCAAAAACGTTTCCAAAAAAGAAATTGCTTCTGTTGATATTGTCTTTAGCACGGTATAAAACAGCAACCGGGTTTTCTGCATTTCCTAAACCACTGCCGCGGCTACCTGCAAAGTTACCCATGATATCGTAAACCGGAACAATCGTAGGAATACGGTAAGCCCATGATATAGGGCTGCCTTCATCCTGGTATTCTCCCGCTACATTTGGGTTAACACCAAAGCCGAAACCTTCTGAATAACTGTATTGCGCGTTTTCACCGAAGCGCAGTTTATTATTCAGCGCAGTAAACTGCGTGTTGGACCTGAAGTTGTAACGGGTAAACCCTGTGTTTTTGATTGTTCCGTTTTGCTTCAGGTAACCACCTCCGAAACTGTAAACGGCATTTTCGCCGCCACCTGTTGCGCTCAACTGATAACTTTGGGTAGGCGCACTTTCAGTGATTTCATCAAACCAGTCTGTTCCCTGCTGATTGGCACGGGTGATCTGATAGAAAGTATTGGGATCCCTGCTGTAATTGTATTTAGAAGGGTCAGCATCAGCTGCAGTGATATTTTGCCCTGTTGCAGTTCCTGCCAACAGGTATGTGGGTAATGTAGGACTGGCGCCGGTGCCATAGTTGGTACCTGTTGATGGCGGTAAACCAGCATTCTTGTAGCCCAAAAACAGATAGTCGGCATATTGCTGGGGAGACATCATTTTTGGAAAGGAACCTTTCCTTGGTGTCTGTATGCCATAATAGCTGTCCAAAGATATTTTTGGTGCTCCCAGTGTACCTTTTTTTGTGGTGATGATCACGACCCCGTTGTTGGCACGTGCGCCGTAGATTGAAGATGACGAAGCATCTTTCAGCACCTGCATGCTTTCAATATCATTCTGACTTAACCAGGAAAGTTTTCCCTCATAAGGAACACCGTCAATGACATACAATGGATCATTGTTGTTGATCGTCGTTGTACCACGAACCCTGATCTGCGGGGTAGAACCCGGGGCTCCATCAGTAATGATGGCAACACCGGCTGCCTTACCCTGCAGTGATTCAATGGCACTTGCCGCGGGCTGCGATTTCAATTGAGCAATGTTCACCACAGCTACGGCACCCGTTAAATCTTTTTTGCGTTGCGAGCTGTAACCGGTAACTACAACCTCTGTAAGGTCGTTTTTAACAGGATCAAGCGTGATGTTTAAAGTGGATTGGCCAGCAACAGTTACTTCTTTATTGTTGTAACCAACAAAAGAAATAACCAGAACTGCATTTTCGGGTACATTGAGGGCAAAAATACCGTTGGCATCGGAGCTAGTTCCTCCGGGTGCATTTTTAATTTTAATGGAAGCGCCCGGAACAGGAGACTTGTCATCGCCAGCGATGACTTTTCCGGTAACTTTAGTTTGTGCCTTTAAGTTAAAAGAAAAACACAGACTCATGAGCAAAAGGATTCCCATCCCCTTGATAAGTGGTAGTTTTCGTTGCATAAGAATATATTTGGTTAAAAGTTAGTGTGTAAAATTTTTATTTACATAGATCATGAAGGAATTTAGTTTATAGGTTATACAGTTAATAGTGATTTGTATTTTATAGTATAAATGTAGCAGCAAATAATTAAATAACGGAAACGGCAGCATACGTATTTAGAAACAACAGCTAAAAATTTTGTAATTTACCGTATTGGTGTCAGTGATGACAAAGTTCCGGGATTACAAGTTATATCTGGGTTATTACTAAAACGGTAATCTAATGTAATAAATCAATTGTGTAAAAACAACACTTAGCGAATCATTTTTTTTTCGCAATAATCCTGAGAGTGGCAATTCGCCTATCCGATCAGCAGATGAATCTATAAAATATGACTTTCAAATGCGCTTCCACCCAAATAGCAGATCCCTGAAACCACCCGGCAAATTTCTTGATGCCCTGAAACAAGTTTTTTTTCCAGCGTCTTTGTAAATCGGAAATATTGTAAATTCGTAATGTCCAAAGTTTATAGTAAGCCTATTATGAAAAAGTCTTTAATACCTGCCGATGGCCAAACCACCTCGTCACAAAATGAAAAAGACCACATTTCATTTATTCGGTATAATAATGACGTAGGGAGTATGAACGCCAGAATCGAATTACATGGAATTACACCAAAGCAATATCAGCTATCAAATTGAACGTTTAGTAATACTTTTTGAACGTAATGCTATCTCGTGCCAGCCATCTTCGGGATTCCTTTGAATAACAATTCAAATACTAATTCCAAAGAAACAGTAAGAACAAATCAATCAATTGAAAAATTATGAACAAACAATATTTTACAGAGTTGGCAGGCTATATTACCCGGGCAGACGGCATTGCTATTGAATGGTTAAACCAAATCAGCAATGGAACCAGGTAATTACCAGCAGTTTCAGCAGCATCAAACAAACGGCAATTCATATTGCCAGTGCAGAGAAAATCTGGCTTGACTTCTGGACAAATAAAACCGATCCGGTTTATTTATCTAAAGAATTTAAAGGCACTAAGGAAGACTTGACAGCAATCTGGAAAATAACATCAGCCAGTTTAAAAGATTTCATCGAGCACTATGCTCAAGAAAACTAATTCTGGCACACATTCCCCCACATGATTAACCACTCTACTTATCATCGTGGTCAGTTAGTAACACTGTTGCGTCAGGCTGGTTTTACGGATCTGTGTAATACTGATCTGTTTACCTATTACAGGAAAATTCAATATTAACACTTAAGGCCAATATCCTCTGTGTTTTGAATCCGGAGGATATTGGCATTATATTGGATGGTTAAAAATAAATTAAATTATATTTACCGATTATATTTACCAGAGTTAAAAATATGCCATAGCACACAATTGGTGTTAAAAAAAATAAAAGAATGAACAATTTATCAAATCAGGTTGCCTTTATTAAGGAGATCGACAAATTAAAATATATCCAGCGTAAAACGAGGTTATTCAATAGTGACAGGCACGAAAATGATGCTGAGCACAGCTGGCATCTTGCGATGATGACGATAGTTTTGGCTGAGCATTCAAATAAGCCGGTTGATGTACTGAAGGTTTTAAAGATGGTTTTGATTCATGACATTGTAGAAATTGATGCCGGGGACACTTTCATTTACGACACTTCTAAGAGCCATACAAATACGGAAGAGGAATTTTTGGCAGCCCAACGCATTTTTGGACTTTTACCAGCTGAACAAGGCCAGGAATTTATAGCGATCTGGTCTGAATTTGAAGAGGGTTTAACTGAGGAGGCGAAATTTGCCAGATCTATGGATCGGTTTGAACCCCTGCTGCAGAATACTTCTAACGATGGCGGAACCTGGAAAGAATATAATGTTGGATATCAGCAGGTTTATGATAAAAAGATAGCCATTAAAGATGGTTCAGAACAGATCTGGAAATACGCTGAGGATTTAATAGACGAGAGTGTGGAAAAGGGAATTCTTAAAAAATAATACCCATAGATTTAAATATGTCCTCCTAAGGTTAAATTTGATACCGGCTTAACCTGCAATGCCTATTTTTGCATTTTCCAAATTGCTGATATATGCCCAATATGGCTGCTAACTTCCTTTGGATGTTCACCGGGATCTTTGCATTAGGAAGACATTTTTGGAGCAGCTGGGCCGGCAAGCGCTAGCGGCAGCATCCCCAGCGCATCATAGGCCTTTTGCTTATAATATGCAAACCGCTCTGCATAGGCCAAACTTATCATTTTCCAGGGACAGATAAAAATAGGCGCCGTCTACCAGTACAAAAATGAAATCTGCAGTGTTTTTCGGGTCGGCAACTTGTAGTTAGTCCGCCTGAATTGCACTGCTCAATCATCGTGGCAAGTCCCGCCCGGAGTGAATCCAGAATCACCTTATACTTTAACTTGATTTTCTTTTCGCGGAAACCAGTGCATAAAAAGTGTAAAACAAACCATCATCAAAAAGCAGGTTCCATTTTTTTGAGAATAACATTTCTATCGTATGCTGTAAGTCTTCCACTGTAGCCTAGTCGTGGCGTTTGATCGTATAAATAAGTAAATATTTGTCCAGGATATGATCTATCAACGCGTAGGTTAAAGAAACTATCCGCCGGGTTTTTATAAGCTCGTTGTTTAAGCAACCGAAAATAGCGTTAATAGATGGATCAGCGTTAAATAATAAACGTTTAATTATGTTATAATCGCGATCGGCCCGTTTGTACTGATTATATGCTTTGTTTATAAATCAGATTGCCTATGTTTAAAGATCAACTATCCATAGCCTAATCATGACTATTACAATTAAAGAAACCAGGGATATTCAACAAGAGGACATTATAAAAATTTACCATGCAAACGGCTGGTCTTCCGCCCAGAAGCCAAACGAGCTTATTAATGCTTTATTAAATTCTCATTCTTTGGTTACTGCCTGGGAAGGAGAGAAACTTATAGGATTAGGAAATGCACTTTCTGATGGTTATTTAGTAGTTTATTACCCTCATCTTATTATTCACCCGGACTATCAGGGAATGGGTGTAGGAAAACTAATTTTGAATAGATTTCAGGAAAAGTATGGTAGGTTCCACCAGCAGATTTTGGTTGCCGATGGAAAGGCTATCGACTTTTATGAAAAATGTGGATTTGAGCGCGCAGGAGAAACGAAAGCAATGTGGATTTATCAGGGAACTGAGCATTGAAGTCTCGGTTGCCAAAACCAGCGTCACTTTACAAACAGCGAAGTCTTCAGCAAGAACCACATGATGATCAAAAAAGCAAGATCAAAAAAATACAACGATAGCACAGATCCTTGAACTGATTGAAGTAGTTACTGCCAGCAGAACCACTGAAGATTAATTTTTAACCTAACTAAATGGATGCCGTACAAACTGACCAGACCATTCTAAAAACCAAACAACATTTTAAAATCCTGGATGGATTACGCGGAATTGCGGCAATTGCTGTAGTTATTTTCCACTTTATGGAATTTGCCGTTCCCGATTATAAAGATAATTTTATTGCACACAGTTACCTGGCAGTAGACTTTTTCTTCTGCCTGTCAGGCTTTGTTATTGCTTACGCTTATGACAGTAAGGTAGAACATATAGGGATTTTACGATTTATCCAATTACGGCTGATCCGTTTGCACGTACTTGTGGTTATCGGTGCAATGCTCGGGCTGTTTACATTTATATTCGATCCTTTTAGCAATCTATACCAAGGCTACGGCTTAGGCAAAACGCTGCTGATCTTCTTATCTGCAGCGCTGTTAATTCCATACCCCCTCGTACACGAACGATACTTTAACCTCTTTCATCTTAACCCGCCAACCTGGTCATTATTTTGGGAGTACATAGCGAACATTTTTTATGTTTTTATACTCTATAAAGTTAAGAATCAATTATTGTGGGTATTCTTGGTCATTGCTGTTCTTGTACTTGGTTATGAGGCTCACCATGCGGGGAATCTGGCAGTGGGATGGGGTGGTGATAATTTTTTCGGTGGCGGTGCCCGGATCTTCTATTCATTTCTTGCCGGAATGCTGGTTTACCGCTCAAACTGGATCATCAAATCGCCTCTGGGTTTTATAGCTATGTGTATATTACTGGCTGCCGCTTTTTTAATTCCTTTTAATGATCGATTTAACCCGCTGATAGACTTACTTGTTACTATCCTATATTTCCCGCTTTTGGTGGCATTGGGTGCAGGAGCTGTTTTGCAGGCTGGTTATGAGAAAATCTGCAGGTTCCTGGGTGATATTTCGTACCCCTTATATATGATCCACTACCCATTTCTTTGGATTTTCTTAAGTTATGTAGAAATGAAAAAACCGCAGATGAACGAGTTGGTGCTTGTCATTGTTATATCTCTATTTTTATTGATCGGACTGGCTTATCTCATCATGGTCTTTTTAGACCAGCCCATCCGTAAATATTTTAATGCCAAAATAAAGAAAGCATAACCAGGCAATAAAGCGCCCTGAAGTGATGCTGGAACAAAAAAGATACGCAAGGTGCAGGAATTTATTCCTATTAATTCCCTAGATTTAGCGGGAGCAACAGTTCGGCGTATCCATTCTTAACCAAAATGAACCTATAAACATGATGACCAAGAAACCAAACAACATTACAGCCAGCGCGGCAGATCCCTTTTCAATTCATGAGATCATGGAGTTAAACCCTCTCTTCAGCAGGCGTGAAATGTTGGGAATAACAGGGATGGCCGGTATAGCAGCTTTAACCGGCATTTCATCCGATGCTGTTGCTGGGACAGCGCCAAAACGACCCCGGATAGCATGTCTGGTTAGCTATTGGGGTGCTCCGAGATCACATGCCGACTGGATCATCACCAAGCTGCTGGACGGTTATTGGTGGGATGGTGCCCACACCCCATCGCGGGTAGAGGTTGTAGCTATTTATATCCACCAGCTTCCTGATAGCGGACTGGGACAGAAAATAGCCAAATCGAAAAACATTCCGATCTTTAAAACAGCAACTGAGGCTGTCACCTTGGGGGGCAAAGAACTCGCCGTGGATGGCGTAGTCATAGTTGCTGAACACGGGGAGTATCCTACCAATCTTAAAGGTCAGTGGATGTTACCGCGCTGGTGGATCTACCAGCAGGTTGTCCGTGTTTTCGAGCAGAGCAAGCGCTCGGTACCGATCTTTAACGACAAGCACCTCTCCTACAATTGGGACGAAGCGAAGTGGATGTTTGACAAATCCCGTGAGCTGGATTTCCCATTGACCGGAGGTTCATCTATACCAACTTACTACCGCACGCCTGAGGTAGAACTCGATATAGATACGCACATCAAAACATCAATCGTTGTTGGGGATACCGCCGATGAGGGAGCCCTATTCCATTGTGTAGACGTACTTCAGGCTTTTGTAGAACGCCGTAAGGATGGCGAAACAGGTGTCAGGTCAGTACAGTGTATCCGTGGGCCTGAAACATGGAAGTGGGTGGAAAGTAATCCCTGGGCCGGTAAGCTGCTCGAATCTGTAAGGATAAAATTTGACCTTAAACCGGGGCACTTTCAGGAGAGTAAATCACCAAACGTATGTATAGTAGAGTATAACGATGGTACAAAAGCAGCGGTAATTTCTGGGCATGGTGTGGGCTGGACCTACGCCGCGGAAATCCAGGGGCATAAGGACCCGACGATAATCTCGATTCTGGGTTGGCCAGGCCCATTCGCACAGTACCACGCCTCCAACTCGCAGCCACACTGGATTACCGAAATGATGGTAACCAAAAAGGAACCATTCAATGCCGAACGGCTGTTGCTGTCCACCGGGATTGTATCCTACAACATGGACTCAAACTGGGAGAACGGCCGTTATTCTGCCGTTGGACGCCGCATAGAGACACCGTTTATGAACATGACATACCGCTCAGCACGGGGAGCGCAATTTAGCAAGGGGACGAGGCCGCCGAACACTCCGTACATACGTGGTTTTGATATATAGCCCCCACAGCAGGCTGACTACAATCCAAATGAACTGATAAAATAATGAACCAATAATCTAATGAAACGCAGAGACCTTATTAAGAGCTTAACAATATTACCAATAGCCGGAAAGCTTTTCCCCATACAATCCGTTTTAGCCGCTCCTGTCACCGGCCAAAATATTCCTTTTAATCCTCAGGATAAACCAATGCCTGCGCTGCACCGCAATTCATTTGTGATGGACGGACATACACACGTAATGACCCGCGAGCTGCTGATGAAAACTGATATCGGCCAGCGTTATACCGATGGGAACGTAGATCTGCCAAGGGCTAAAGAAGGCGGCGTGGACGCGATGTTCTTTTCAGTTTATACCCCTGAACACTATTATCCGGGAAGATTTGAAACAAAAAACACATTTCGGGTGGTAAACCTGGCCCTGGACCAGATCAAAAAGAATAATGCAGTGATCGAGCTGGCACTCAATGCATCTGATATAACACGCATCAACAAAAAAGGCAAAATTGCAGCCTTCCTGGATTTGGAAGGCGGTTATGATCTTGAAGGAGATATTGACCTGCTCCGCGCACTTCATCGATTAGGACTTAGAGGTATGCAGCTTACCGCACATAATACTACAAATGGCTTTATTGATGCCTGCAATGATATCAGTTATTGGGGCGGAATCAACGATCTCGGAAAAAAGATCATCGCCGAAATGAACAGCCTTGGAATGGTCATCAACGTAGCTCATGCATCTAATGACGCAATCCTGCAAACTGTAGAGGCAAGTAAACATCCTGTAATCTACAGCCATGGCGGGTTCTACAGCATCGTAAACCACCCCCGCTGCATTAGCGACGAAGCAGCAAAAGCTATCGCTGCAAAAGGTGGTGTGATTGGTATTCACTTCGGAAGCCTCTTCAACAATCCAAAATACTGGGCTTGGCAAAAACCGCCGGCTACCCCCAGGGTTACAGTACCAAAAGGAACCAGGCCTGCATCCCTTGTACCGGGATCAAACAAGCAGACAATTGAAGATGTTGACAAGACACTGGCGCTGGAGGTTCCATTAAATTTCAGAGGAACCATCCCTGAAGAATATTGGATGCATGTTGATCAGCTGGCTAAAGTTATAGACTACGGTGTAAATCTGGTTGGCGAAGACCACATGGCTTTGGGTTCCGATCTGGATGGCGGCCCTGAACTGCCACACGAAATTAAAGACATCAGCGATTACCCGCAAATGACCATGGCAATGCAAAAGCTGGGTTACAGCGATCAGCGAATCAAAAAGATCCTTGGTTTAAACTGGCTGCGTGTGATACGACAGGTAACTGAGGGTTAATGGTAAAAAAGTTATTTGAAAACCTTATAGTCACGAAATTTTAACAATTGCTTTATAAAAATACACCCGACGCGCAGAAGGAAATAAGTGATGGGGCATCCTGTTATGCCCCTACCTTCTTTCCTGCTTGCACATAATCCAGCGGTGAAACACCAAATTGCTTTATAAAACTTCTTCCAAAATGTGCCTGAGAGCCAAAACCAGTCATTGTAGAGATTTGATGGATGCTGTGTACACCTTCACTGAGCAATTCAGCTGCCTTTTTCAATCGGGTAATCCTGATAAGGTCTAAAGGCGACAAATTAGAAATCGTTTTGATCTTTCTATAAAATGTAGGTCTGCTCATATTCATCAGGTCTGCCAGCTGGTCAACATTCAGCTTATTGTCGATATGCTTGTTGATAAAATCCGCAACCTTCTCCAGAAAAGCTTCATCAGCCTTATTGTAGGCCATACTTTTAATATGTATCAGGGGAGAATGGGCGAAAAAATTCCTGATCTTGTCCCGGCTTGCCAGCAAGTTAGAAATTTGTTTAATTAAGTGCGCCGGAGAAAAAGGTTTTTCAATATATGCATCTGCTCCCACTTCCAGACCTTCAATCCTGGACTGTAGTGAATTGCTGGCAGTAAGCATTATAAGTGGAATATGCGTATATTCCAGATTATCCTTTACAGCCTTGCAAAGTGCAAAACCATCCATTACAGGCATCATGATATCACTCACAATCAGGTGGACGCTTGTTTTCTCCAGTACACGCAGTGCTTCCTCACCATTTGCAGCCTGTATGACCATAAATTCGTTCATCAGTTGTTCGCTGATAAACTTCCTGATCTCAAGATTGTCTTCCACTAAAAGGATAACCGGTAAATCGTGATCTGCTTTGGGAACCAGTTCAGGTCTAACAGTAAGGTCCTCCATCTGCATGTTGATGTTGAATTCCCTGTCATGGTGCAAAGGTAAGGTCAGCACAAAAACATTCAAACGTCCCTCTTCCGCTACTACAGTAAGGCTTCCCTCATGAAGTTCGGCCAGGGATCGCGCCAGCGGCAATCCTATACCTGTCCCCCGTTCATCCTGTGCCTCCTTCATTCTGTAAAAAGGCTCAAAGATCTTCTGCTGCAGTGCCACAGGGATCAGCAGGCCATCGCTTTTCACGTTAATGGTAAATGTTCCGGAGCCTTCGCTAAGGCTGATCATTAAGGTCTTCGCTGCGTACTTCAACCCATTATCAATCAGGTTGCTCAATATCTTATTCAGCCCTTCTATGTCAGCATAAGCCTGCAACTGGACCTCAGGAAGCTGCAGCGTAAAACGTAATCCCCTGGCCACTGCAGCGGCGTGATATCTTTCATAGTTATCTTTTAACAGCCTGCTAATATTCACGTCAACAAAATTCAGACTAAAGCCCTTTACCTCGGCTTTTCTAAAATCCAGCAGCTGATCCGTTAATGCGATCAAACGCTCCGTATTTTTCTTCATCGTGGCCAGGTTTCCTGCTATTCCCGGTTGTTGATCGGATTTCCTGATCACTTCATCCAGCGGCCCGCTGATCAGAGTTAAAGGGGTACGGATCTCATGGGTCACATTGGTGAAAAATTCAACTTTCGCCTGGTACAGTTCTTTTTCTTTTTTAGCTTCCCAGAGTTCTGCCCGCCGCGTATTTTTTTGTTCTACCCAACGGTGGTAATAACGGATAAAATAATAGTTAGCAACTATAAAAAGTATCAGATAGAGCGTATAGGCAAGGTTTGTTTGCCAAAATGGAGGTTTGATGATAATCTTGATACTGGTATCCCGACCGCTCCACTTGCCAACACTATTGGCCGCCTGCACCCTAAACAGGTACGACCCTGGCGATAAATTGGTAAAGTAAACTTTTCTGTTTCTCTTGAGTATGGTCCAGTGTTTATCCAGACCCTCCAGCATATACCGGTACTCAATCGTTTTAGGTGCAGTGTAACCTAAAGCGGCAAAATCAATACTAAAAGTTGACTGATCATGGTTGATGCTGAGCTCCCTGGTAGCATTAATGGACTGCTTTAAGGGCGATCCTTTCTGCCCGATCTGT
Organism: Pedobacter hartonius; assembly: GCF_900107535.1. Lineage (GTDB taxonomy): Bacteria > Bacteroidota > Bacteroidia > Sphingobacteriales > Sphingobacteriaceae > Pedobacter > Pedobacter hartonius. Next base: position 86,973 of record NZ_FNRA01000001.1, read on the forward strand.
ATTTCCCGGTTATAGATCTGGAAGCCGGTAATGTACACAGGGGTTACAAAATCGTTTGTTCTGAATAATTCCGGTTGAAAACTGATCATTCCCTGCACACTGCCGAAATACATCCGCCCATTGCTATCTAAAAATGCAGATTTATAATTGAATTGATCGTTCAGCAGGCCATTGGCTTTGGTATAGGTCCTGATCATTTTTTTAACCGGGTTGTAACAGGCCAGCCCGCGTGAGGTACTGATCCATAAATTATGGGACTTATCTTCGAGTATACTATAGAAAACACTGCTTGGAAAACCCGTCTTGGTACTAAACCGCTCAAAATTCTGTTCCTTCGCATTCAGACGGCAAAGCCCATTTTCCGTAGCAATCCACAAACTGCCGCGTGAGTCCTGATATACCGCATTAATATCATTGCTTACCAGGCTGTTTTTATCCCTTTCATCATTTTTAAACCCACCTGAAGTTTGAGTAGACGGATTATAAAAATATAATCCATCGCGCAGCGTACCGGCCCATATAGTGCCATTGCTATCTTCATATAGAGATGAATAATGATAATTACCGGGTATTTCATTCATCAGGCTAAAGTCGTCAGTGGATTTATTGTACCGGTAAACTCCGATGGCGGAACCAATCAAAATATCTCCTGAGCGGGTCTTCAACATGCTCTCAATAAAATTGCTCTTCAACTGATTGGGTGCAGAACCGGCACGGTAACGCCTGATGACCTGCTGTGTACGGATATCAAACACGTCAAGTCCCTGTTCAAAAGTCCCTACCCACAACTCATTGCCAACTACAATTAAACCATGTATATTGGAATGGGTACCAATGGTCTGGGTTCCGCCTGGCCCAAAATGTTTGAAGGAACCTGATTTTGGGTTGAACAGGTTAAGGCCGCCGTCTTCTGTCCCAATCCAGAAATCCCCATTGTGATCGGCACAAATTTCACGTACTGCATACCCGCTTAAACTATTACTTCCCCCCTGTGGAAAAAACTTATCAAAGGCACTGAGCTGTCTGGGATAGTAATTGATCCCGCCAAAGTATGTCCCTGCCCACATTCCTCCTTCTTTGTCCCGCGTTAAGGTATAAACTGAATTGTCTGATAGTGAGTAAGGATTATTGATTTGTTTTCGCAAATTCGTTGTCTTTCCTGTCTTAAGCTCATAAATAAAAAGTCCGGATTCTGTTCCGATCCAGTATTCACCATTTGCCTTTTCTGCAAAGTCACGGGCATAGATCCAGGTATGGTCAGCATTTTTAGTTAAGATATCCTGATAAGCCAAAGTCTTCATATCAAAAGCCTTTATCCCCTGATTGGAGGTGCCGATTAAAAGTACGCCTTTCCCGGTATCATATATTTTCTCGACCCAGTTGGATATGGCAGGTTCGGAATGATTAAAAACATTGTAGTTGGTAAAAGACTGAGTCCCCCGCTTCAGCTTTTGGATAAAGCCATCAGTAGTTGATAGCCACACCTCGCCGGTGGCAGTCAATACAAATGATGTCACCTGGGCATGTTCGTGATGGTCATAAACGGTCAGCTGATCTTTTTTTTGCTCGTACCGGCATAATGTAGTACCTGCTATATACCAGATATTGCCGCTGGCATCAATTTTTAAAGCCCTGATCTCTTTGTTTTTTGTATAAGGGACGAGGCTAAATGTCTCAAGCAAGGGGTTATACCGAAAAATACCTCTGCGGGTACCTACCCACAGGTTCTGCTGCTGATCTTCAAACAAACAGCGGACAAAGTTGTCGCCTATGCTGCCCGCCTGATCGGGGTCATTCCTGAAGATCTTAAAATTGTTGCCGTCAAACCTGTTGAGGCCATCTTTGGTTCCAAACCATAAAAATCCCTTTTGGTCCTGCAGGCTGGAGATCACGGAATTATATGAAAGCCCGTTTTCTACTTCATAATGTCTGAAGTTATAAGACTGTCCACTGCTGGTATAACACATAGCCTGCAGCACAAATAATAGCAACAATATTTTTTTCAAGGGTTTATAAATTGGTTACCGATAAAATTAACAGAATTAAGTTCATAAAAGCAAACACCCGTGTTATTTGGCCAATAAATAGGCAAAATGATACGATCTGAACAAAAATTGATCTGATTGATCAAATCTGAATTCCTTATTTAGACAATCCATTTATAGGTTCATAACCTATCACTGGAATAACCAAATTAAATCTTAATAAGTATGAAAAAAATTCTACGTTTGAACGGGAGTATGAAATCCTGTTTCATGCTATTTACACTTTTATTTGCACTAGATGCCAAAGTGTTTGCACAAACCATTGTATCGGGAACGATAGTTGACGATGGCCGAACACTGCCTGGTGTAGGCGTACAGATAAAGGGAAGCAAAATTGCTACCGTAAGCGGTTCGGATGGAAAATACACTATCAGGGTGACCAACGGCGCTACTGACATCCTCGTATTTTCTTATATCGGTTATGCCCCGCTGGAAATCCCTGTGAACGGCAAATCCCTGATCGATGTGAACCTGAAAAGCCAATCTGCCGATCTGAATGAAGTGGTGGTTGTAGGTTATGGCACTCAGCGCAAGAGCGATCTTACAGGTGCCATTTCTGTTGTAAAGGTAGCTGATGTACAAAAAAGACAAGCCACTACCGTTGCAGAATCTTTACAGGGACTGGCAACAGGGATTAAGGTAAGAGGTGGCGGACAACCCGGCTCCGAAGCACAGATCCAGATCAGGGGACTTAAAAATCTGTCCGGCTCCAACCCGCTCTATGTGATTGATGGTTTGATCACTACCGCTAACCGCGACTTTAACCCGGCAGACATCGAAAGCATCCAAATCTTAAAAGATGCTTCAGCTGCTGCAATTTATGGGTCTAGGGCAGCAAACGGTGTAATTATTATCACCACGAAAAAGGGTGTTGCCGGACCAATGCAGGTTTCATTCTCTGCAAAGAATACGGTGCAAACCATTCCAAGATACGACCTGGCAGGTACTGAGGAGTTTGCAAGGATTAATTTCATGGCCTATGACAATGCAAACCTCGGGCATCAACAGCTCAACCTGAACATCAATACTGACTGGCAGGATGTAGCCTATCAGACAGGCCTGGTACAGGATTACAATGTGAACTTTTCCGGCGGCAGTAAAGAAGGCACCTATTTCGTATCTGCCGGTTACTTCAAAAATAAAGGTGCGGTGATCAGCACGGGTTTCGACAGATATAATTTCCGGGTCAATACCAAAAGCACCAAAGGTATCTTCACCATTGGTGAAAACCTGGCCATCAGTAATGCTAAAAACGATGAAATATCGGGGAACCCGGTGATAGATGTGATCAGGCTGCTGCCAACTATCCCGGTTTATGATGCTGCCAACCCTGGTGGTTTTGGTTATGGAAACGAAAATACCGCGCGCACATTCGGTACCAATCCCCTGGCAATTGCTTCACTGGAGGACCGCACTAACGAGAATTTAAGGATCAGGGGCAATTTATTTTCAGAGCTGCAATTGCTTAAATCCCTGAAATACCGCATTAGTCTGGGCTATGAAACCAGCAGGGACCATTACACTTATCTGCGAAAAGAAGGTTCATGGACCTTAAACCAGCCCTATGATCCGGCAATCCTCAACGAAAACAGGGCAGAATCCAACACTGTCATCATTGAGAATACTTTGAATTTTAACCAGAAATTTGGTAAACACGGTGTTAGTGCACTGCTGGGACAATCGTATCAAAAAGACAGATATGCACAGATCAGTGGTACCAAACGGAATATCCTGGCCAATTCGAATGGGGGTTATTACGATGTGCTTAATCAGGGAAACGAGGCTCAGACAGCCGGTTTCCGCAATCAGACTAACCTTATCTCCTATTTCGGGCGTGTAGAATATAATTATGACGACAAATACCTGGTTAATGGTGTCATTAGAAGTGATGGTGTTTCCAGGTTCGGCCCTGATTATAAATACGGCACTTTCCCATCCGTATCTGCCGCCTGGCGGATCAGTAAAGAAGGGTTCTTCCACTCCTCCTGGATCAACGATCTAAAACTAAGGGCAAATTATGGTACCCTTGGCAGCAGCAATATCGGTCCCTATGATTATATCGCCATCATTAATACCTTTTCAACGGTACCCTTTGGTCCTGGACAGGCCCTCCAACAAGGGGCCACTCAGGTAAAACTGGCCAACAATGATTTGAAATGGGAACAGGTTACCCAACAGAATTATGGTTTTGATGCAGCTTTCCTGCAAAACAAACTCAGCGTTACGGCAGAATATTTCATCTCAAAAACTAAAGATGTACTGATCGAATATCCGCTGCTGCTCTCTACGGGCAATGATGGCGGTAACCCTTTTGTGAACGGAGCCACATTGGGCAACCGCGGCTTTGAGCTTACTGCTACCTACCAAAACAACACTAAAGCCTTTAAATATAATGCTACAGCCAATCTAACTACCCTGAAAAATAAAGTTATCTCCCTTGGATATAATAAAAACAGGACCTTTGTAGGCAATACAGTAACGGAAGTAGGCGGCGCTATCGGGAGGTGGTATGTGCTGCAGACTGACGGCCTGTTCCAGAGTGATGCCGATGTGGCGAATTATAAAAATAGTGCAGGAATAGTTATCCAGCCTGGCGCCAAACCCGGAGATGTGAGGTATAAGGACAATAACGGAGACGGTGCTATTACCAATCTAGATAAAGTTATTGTTGGCAGCCCATGGGCAAAATACGAACTGGGCTTAAACCTGGGGGCTTCCTATAAAGGATTTTCATTGACGATGGACTGGTTTGGATCTTTCGGTGCCAAAGTGTTTAACGGCCCGAGGAGTGTACTGGATAATTTCTCAGATAACTCCAACTACCGCCATGGCGTACAACCCTGGACGCCGGAAAATCCGAATACAGACGTTCCACGCGCATTTTTTGGCAGTACCACCAATGCCCGCGGCGATACAGACAGGTGGCTGGAGAATGGCAGCTTTGTCAGGTTGAAATATGTGGGGATCAGCTATTCACTTCCACAACCACTGTTAACAAAAATCGGATTTACTAACGGGCAAATTACCCTTTCGGGCCAGAACCTGATTACTATCACCAAATACAAAGGGTTGGACCCGGAATTCAGCAACAACAGCATCTTTGAAAAAGGATATGATTTTGGTGCTTTTCCCAACCTGAAATCAGTTTCCTTAGGTTTACAATTTAGCTTTTAATAAAAGAAAATGAAACAATCAAAAGCTTACCGCTTCATAATAGCGATCAATACAGCTTTCAACAGGCTTACCGGCAATACAAAACATATACCGATGAAACGGACACTTTCAACAATCATCATTCTGGGCATGCTTATGGGTGTGGCTTCCTGCAAGAAAAGCCTCCTGAACCAGGACAATCCCAATACACTCACAGTCGATCAATTCTGGAAAACGGAAACTGACGCCCAAAAAGGGGTCAATTCCATATACGCCATGTTTTTTCAAACCGGTGGCTGGAACCGCTGGATCTATTTCAGGTTAGATCTTACTTCGGATGAAGGTTTTAGCAATAGCCCATGGACTGAACTGGGCGACTGGACCAGGTTCCAGTACATAAATTATAACTTTTTTGAAGGAAACGTAAATACCTACCGGGATTTCTATAAAGCTATTTTCAGGTGCAACCAGGTACTTACCCATGTACCGGATATCCAGTTTGCTGATGCAAAAAAGAAAGCACAGCTCCTGGCGCAGGCTAAATTCTTACGCGGTTACTACAACTATTATGGTGCCGTCCTTTGGGAAAATTTCCCGCTGGTGACTACCTTACAAACGCCTACCGATTTACCCGTAGCATCAAGCCTGGCACAGGTTTGGGTGCAGGTAGAAAAGGATCTGCAGGAAGCAAGTGCCGATTTACCTGAACAATGGACAGGTGATGATATTGGCCGGCCAACCAAAGGTGCTGCACAGGCGCTATTGGGCAAAGCACTCATGCAACAACACAAATGGACCGAAGCAAAAACCGCATTCGACTATCTGGTTACAGGTGCTGGTAAAAGTTATTATGCTTTGGTAGACTTCAAGGAGAATTTCAGGGCAGATAACGAGAACAACAGAGAATCTGTTTTTGAAATCCAGTTTTCTGATGCCAATAAAACTGCGGAGGGAGATGCGCCTAATTCTAATCTGGGAACTACAAGAGCCCAGTTCTTTGCTCCGAGAAGTATCGGATGGTCGGACGGACAAGCCAGGTACTGGACCGTTGGCGAATTCAAAAAAGAAAAAACAGTAAGCGGAGGAATAGACCCACGCTTGCGCTACACCCTGTTTTACCCGGCACTTGAAGCTGACTTTGGCGACAAAACCTATGGCAGAAGCTGGCAATGGGGAGCCGATGAAGCCTGGTTTAAAAAATACTCCCGTGATTATTACCGTACCAATGAAGATTATTTTAACCAGGTCAATAACCGTGTGATCCGCTATGCGGATGTATTGCTGATGTATGCCGAAGCACTGAATGAACTGGGACAGACTACTCAGGCCTATACTTACGTTAATATGGTACGCCAACGTTCAAATATGGCTACCCTGGAACTGGCTTATCCTGCAATAGGCAGCAATAAAGACTTGTTCAGAACTCGTCTCAAAACTGAGCGCCTGCTGGAATTATGCGGAGAAAGTGTAAGATGGGCAGACCTGAAACGCTGGGGAGACCTGGATACACAGGCAGGGGTGAATGAGGTGGCCTTAAGAGATCCTGACTTCAAAAATTTTGTAGTTGGCAAACATATCAGACTGCCTTTACCACAGATTGAGGTAGAGAACAATACCAATTTGAAGCAAAACCCTAATTATTAAGCGAATAAATTTTAACCATATGGTACAAAAAAACCTTATCCTTTCTTTACTACTGCTGGCTACCGCCATAATGGGCTGCAGTAAAAAAACAATTCGTACTGAAGCAACACTGGCGGCGACAGGCGATATCGTATGGGATTACTCCACACTGAAAAAGGTATCTAACGGTACGTCAGACAATAAATATGCTGGTTATGCAAGGATGATCCAGCGTCCGGATCTATCCTTATTGTGCATTTATGAAAGCGATGGCAATATAGTGGTGACCCGCAGCAGCGATCTGGGGGCAAACTGGTCGGCCCCTATTTCTGTTGCCCTCAAGGCCGGCGGCATTAATATGGCAGTCCCGGATATCCTGGAGTTAAAGGATCATTCCCTGCTGGCTTGTTATAACGGAAGGCCGTCTCTGATTGATCCATCCAGGAAGTTTAACATTAAAACGAAAAGAAGTACCGACGGTGGATTAACCTGGACCGACGAAAGACTTCTTTATGAAGCAGGTTATCAGTTTGAGAACGGGTGCTGGGAACCTTCAGCAGTACAACTCCAATCGGGTGAAATCCAATTGTTTTTTGCTAACGAAGGCCCATATACCAGCTCTAACGAGCAGAATATATCTATGGTCAGATCTTCAGACAATGGGCTAAGCTGGACTAAAACACCTCAAACAGTGAGTTTCAGTGCAACTAAACGGGACGGAATGCCTGTCCCTGTACTGCTCAACAACGGGCAGGATATTGTATTTTCGATTGAGGACAATAGCTCAGGTAACTTTAAGCCCTACACGATCAGAAATACCCTGGCGGAAAACTGGGCCACTACCGTTAACGCGGCAAGCCCAAACAGGAATTATGCCCTGGCAGAAAAAATTGATGCCGGGATTTATGCTGGCGCTCCTTTTTTACGACAGCTGAAGTCCGGGCAAACCATCCTCTCCTATCAGGGTACAGAAGGCAGGGTAAACAACATTGACTTTGCCAATATGAAAGTTGTTGTAGGTGACAATACTGCTAAAAACTTCAGCCATAAATCCATCCCTTTTATCATACCCGATAATAAATCATGCTTATGGAATAGCTTGTGTATCCTGAATGACGACACTATTATAGCCATTACGAGTACCAACGCGTATTCTACCCATTCGGAAGTTTGGATGATCAAAGGAAAATATCAGGCAAACCTGCCCCGTCAGGCACAGTCAATTTATCAGGCAGATCCCACTATATTTTATGACCAGGGCATGTATTATCTCTATGGGACCAGCAGTGATGAGGGCTTCCGGGTATATCAGTCCAAAGATCTTAAGTCCTGGACCGGACTTGTGGGCAAAAAAAATGGTTACGCACTCTTTAAAGGAGATGCATACGGTAGCAAAGGATTCTGGGCACCCCAGGTTTTTAAACATAACAATCTGTTCTATATGGCCTATACGGCCAATGAACAGATTGCAATTGCAAAAAGTACCAGCCCACTGGGTCCATTTACCCAAACACAGCTTAAAGCCATTTCAGGAACTGGAAAACAGATTGACCCGTTTGTGTTTTTTGACACAAACGGTAAACCATACCTCTATCATGTGAAATTACAGGAAGGCAACAGGATCTTTGTTTCTGAAATGACTCCGGACCTCCAGGATGTTATTCCTGGTACAGCTAAGGAATGTATCTCAGGTACGGCCAAATGGGAGAATACAGAAAATACCCCCTGGCCGGTAACGGAAGGGCCTACAGTAGTTAAAGAGGGCAATTACTATTTCATGATATATTCTGCCAACGATTTCCGAAGCAATGATTATGCAGTAGGTTATGCTATATCCCCATCTCCTGCAGGTCCATGGACCAAGTACGAAGGAAACCCCATTATCAGTAAAAAGAATTTAAAATATAATGGTACCGGCCATGGTGATCTGTTCAAAGACATCTCCGGGAATTATCAGTATGTAATGCACACCCATTTTTCCAACAACCAGGTATCTCCAAGAAAAACTGGTCTGATCCATATGAAATTTACCAGCAGACCTGGTGCCCCTGCCATTTTAACCGCAGACAGTTCCAGTTTCCAGTTACTTTCAACCGATATAAATTAACTATATCCCTATCTCATTGCCTATAATAAGCTGCTACCAACAATTTTCATTGTTAATGGTATATGCATGCAAAATAAAATCAATCTGAAGGTTAGGTCTACTGCGACGTCTGGAGATTTCAGGATGGTAAATTGTCAGAATTAAAAGCTTTCGTCATTGAGGTGTGAAACACCTACGACCACATAAGGTAACAATAACTTAATATGATATTACTCTGGTAAATTTATACTCTTGTGATAGTATTAAACTATAACATTCAATAACCAAAGCAAATATTTCTCCCATCTGTCAATTCCGGAAAATTATTCTATCTCCACCTCCCGGGAAAACTAACTGCAAAACACATGACTATCAGAAATATAATTCTTTCCTGCGGGCTTGCAGGTCTAATATCGTTTTCGGCATGCTCAAAGAAAACAATCATCAATCCCGAAACACCTGTTGTCACATCTCCCGCAGCAGCCCCTTATTCGATTACCGAGGGCTTTGAATCAGGCACTAAACCTGGATATTGCGATAGACTCGGCTACTTTCCTGATGACCAACATGATCCCGCAGGCACCGAACAACAATCAGAAAATTTGGGAGTCTTTTGAAAGCTATATCAGGACACAAGTGCTGAGCGGCAACGAAGCCTATATCATTATGGGTAGCTACGGAAGCGGCGGAATCGGGTCTGCAAGTACATCAGTGGTTAACTCCATCGATAATGGAAAAATTAATGTGCCTGCCAACGTTTGGAAAGTTGCGGTTATCATGCCTACAGGGGATAATGACATCAGCCGGATAGCATCGGGCACACGCGTGATTGCCGTTAATACGCCAAATGTAAATACAATCAATGCCGGCTGGAAGCAGTATATCGTAACGGTTAGGAATATCGAGACACAGACAGGCTATAATTTGCTGTCAGGTCTGCCGCAGGCAGTACAGGATGTAGTGGAGAAAGTAAAAGATCCCGGAAATTAGATCTGCTTTGTTCTACCGGTTTTCTATTATTAATTTTTGAACTGCATCAATATATGCAGTTCAAAAATTAACGCGCTGCCGCATGGATTATTAACACAACTAATATGAAATTTTGGCTGATTTGACCGGGCATCTTCAAATTTGCAAGGACGGCTCATCTGACTGCAGCCCCAGATACACATTCTGAAGATCAGTAATAACATTTATCTCGATCAGGTAATTGCCATTCTCTTTCTAATCAGAAATATCACTATAAGGACTTTCATACAAATTAATATTTTGATAACATACTTCCATGTATTCGCAGAATTAATCTCCATAATTTTGTTTGTAGATGTCCCTTGTTCAACCTGTATCCGATATAGAACTGATAACTGCGATTAGCGTGGGTGATACTGCTGCATTTCAGCTATAGGAATACTTATGGCCGGCTGTTTTTTATAAACCCTTAAAATGATAAAAAGATGAATAGAAGAACCGTATTAAAAAGCATGGGCGGCCTTGTGCTAAGCACTGCTCTGCCTGTTGGAAGCCTGCTTGCCGCCGAAAAACCCGTTTTGCGTATTGCCCATCTGACCGATGTACATCTGAAAAATGATTTGGGAGCACCGGGTAATTACGTCAAATGTCTGCACCATGTACAGCAGCAGTCGCCAAAGGTTGATTTGATCCTCAATGGCGGAGATGTGGTATTTGATATGAACAAAGAGAATCTGAATACCATTGATGAACAATGGAAACTTACCCACAGTATCATCAAATCAGAATGTAGCCTTTCGGTAAAATACTGTCTGGGGAACCATGATATCTGGTGGAACGAAAACAGTAAAGGGCATACATTTTATGGAAAGGAGTATTCCATGAACCAGCTTCAGCTGCCGAAACCCTATTATAGTTTTCAGCAGGGCGGTTGGAAATTTATAGTCCTTGACAGTGTACACCTGGATATTGATCAGACCTGGTACATTGGCAAACTGGGCGATGAACAGTTTGACTGGCTGAAGAAGGAACTGGAAACCACAGACAAACAAATGCCGGTGCTGATTCTGTCACACATCCCGATCCTCACCGCCACACTAATGATAGAGGATGATATAGTAAACAGATGGACAATGTTGGGTGGGGATATGCATACCGACACTTCGAAAATCATCAAGCTGTTTTATCAGCATCCAAATGTAAAGCTTTGCCTTAGCGGACATATTCATTTGAGAGATAAAGTTGTGTATAATAACGTTACCTATATTTGCGACGGAGCGGTCAGCGGCGCATGGTGGAAAGGTAACCGACGTGAAACTGCGCCGGGTTACGGACTAATAGACCTGTTTGCCGATGGAAGCTTTGAAGAACGATATGTGAACTACCAGGTTTAGCTGGCCGTTGCATGAGTCCTCCTCTTTCCGTTTGCAGGAGTAGTTTGTAATATTAAAGATTTTAAGTTATTATCCGCCAGATTTTGCTGGCTGAAAAGCATTTTGTTTAATTCGCTGGCATTATATACTGTATAAGTGTTGATATCGTTATTGAAAAATACATATGCCTCTTTAATTTCTTTGCCGCCTTTAAGCTGTTTGGCAAAATGTTGCAGTTGGGCAGATGAATAATTTGAAGAGTACAGACTATCTAAGCTTTATCATTTTCATCTGACAGCCCGATCGTCACCGGCTGGTAAATCATCACTACTTTCATTAGCATCAATGTTATCGTTTACGCTGTTGGGAGGCATAAGAGAAATAATTCAATTCCACCTTGTCGTTGTTCAGTTGATCGTACGTCATCATCTTTTTAATAGTAAATGCCAAAGTTTATGCCGATCAGACGCTAGTCAATTATTGCTACAGCTCCGCTGAAGGTTAAAAATCAAAGGGAATGAAAATAAATGGCCTTAAAACATACCTCGGGTCATGACCGGATTATAATGTCAAATAAACAAAATTAAAATGCAGTATTTATTCGCAAAAAACCCGTAACACTACGATGTTAAAACGTATTTATTACCTGTTCTTTTACTATACACCTCAAAACACAATATGTATCCATATTTTTCCCGTACCGGTCAGATACCTACACCTATACATGCAATGCCGGCATAACATTGTGCGCCGGATACGATAAAATTGAAAATTTATTAAAAAAACAGGGCAAATTCACTAATAACATGCATCTTTCAACCTTTTTCGCTGTATTGGTATACAGGTTGATATCTCATAGTGACATCTACCCATGTTCATTTAATAATTATCTACCTATGGAAAACATGCCTTTTAACTATCAGATCACTGCCCACAAACAGATGCTTTTTAACTTTGCATTTGGGTTTACCAAAAACTATGACGATGCAGATGACCTTGTGCAGGACACATTTGTTAAAGCGATCAGGTATGCGAACCTGTATACCGAAGGCTCCAACATGCAGGCCTGGTTGTATACCATTTTACGAAATACGTTTATCAATAATTATCGCAAATCCACTATGCGTAACAAGATCATTGATGTCGCTGAGGATTTCACTTCGTTTCAATTACTAAAAAGCAGTGCAACTAACCGCGGAATTGACCGGCTGATGAGTGAAGATATCAATAAAGCTTTCAGAATGTTACCTGATGTCTATTCCGTACCTTTTTTGAGATACTTTGAAGGATATAAATATTGTGAGATCGCTGTGGAACTCGGCATTCCCCTCGGCACAGTGAAAACAAGGATTCATGTGGCTAGGAAACTATTACAGTCTACGCTGAAAATGTATAATTAGCCGGATAGGATGATATTCGGTTTCTACAAGGCCTCATGTCCTGAATAATCAGACCTGAGGCTTTTTTAATTTATATTCTTCAGAAAGTTGGATTTTAGTACACTAAAACCAGAAGAAATTAATTATTTAAAATTAAGTCTATTAAAATAGTGGATTTAATTATAAATTTTTATATCTTGTGCTCAGTTACAGATAATTAAAGATCAATTATCCTAAAACATAGAAAAATGTATACCAATTCTGACGCTTCTTCCTCACTTGCCTCTCTTCGGTTTACTGCTGATCTCATTTCAGATGGTCAGTGTTGTTGTTGTTGCTGTTAGTCCAGCTGTAAGCAAAAGCTACTGCAATTCATCAGTAGCACAATTTTAATCTTCCAAATCAACTGAATTCAAAGGACGGACGTATCCATTTGCGTGATCTGTCTGGATCTATTTTTTTATTAAAATCTGAAATATCATGACTATTAATGACCTATCCTTGCTGGGCAAGAAGATATTGGTGGGTATTATTATCACTACAATACCTTTTATTATCATCTTCGGAGGCCTGTGGCTCACCCAAAAACTCCTTTCTGAAAATCACGCGCCAGATTCGGCGGCTATTAAACAACCTAATTCAACCAGATAATGAAACTTGAAAAAACTACACAATCAAGAATTGTGAGAAACGCGTTACTGAGCCTTTTTCTCTATGCCCTGCCCATCTTATTAATGTTCGTAACGTTCTATTTCACCGGGCAGCGGCCCTGGGAGAAAAAACAACCGGCAAAAACCTCAGCTGTCTCCGCAAAAAATAAACCTGCTCAACCTTAAATATTACGGCTATGATTGAAACGATAAAAAAAATAATTGAAAACTTAAACGGCTACGGCTTTTCCGTTTTAGTGCTGTTCCTGGGAATACTGGAATTCTCCTTCGGACTATATAAAAACCGCTGGAATAAAAATGAAAAATGGGTGGATATTGCCTGCTTTACGATCCCGCGATTGGTAATCAGACCTGTAGTTGCTTATTACGGACTTATTATCCTGCCGCAGCTGCTTCCAGGGCTTAAAGATACTTTTAACTGGGTGCCCTTTTTCTGGGGATTTATCATTATCGCTGTGGCAGACGACCTCACTCAGTACTGGTACCATCGCCTGCACCACGAAGTGCCCTGGTTATGGCGTTTCCACAGAACACATCACTCCGCTTCTTATATGGGAATGGCCATGGCCAGCAGGCAGAACCTGATCTACTCGCTCTTCTTTTCGCAAACTTACCTCACTACAGCGTTGGTGTATCTTGGCCTGGGTATCCCTGCCATCATGGTAAGAGCCATCAAAGGTACCATCACCACACTGGCACATTCCAGTATTCCCTGGGATAAACCTTTTTATCAGTACAGAATACTCCATCCTCTTGCCTGGGTACTGGAAAGAACCATATCAACACCAGCCACTCATCATGCACATCATGCCGCTACTACAGATGATGGCATAGGTTATTACAAAGGCAATTTCGGAAATATGTTTTTCCTCTGGGATGTTATTTTTGGAACAGCCCATATATCCAGGCAATACCCTGCAGCCTACGGTATTTCCCACTATGAAGGCGATCAATGGTATGCGCAGTTATTGTGGCCAATCTTCAAATCTAAAGTTCCTGGTAGTGAACTGGCTGCCGACGGACCGGTAGTTAAAGCCGATGTACCCTTACAGGAACATCAGTTGTACAGACCGCTGAAGGCAGATCCTGTAACAAAAGAGGATGTGCAGGGGACACCGGATCTGGTACCCATTCCAATAAAATAAAAGCTTTGTCGCTACGGATAATACAGAAGTGTAAAACCAAGGATTTGCAATATTCGGTAATTAACAATCTCAAACAAGGGAAAAGCAATTGCTTTTCCCTCCTAAGTATTAAAACAACGAAACAGTTATCAAGTGATGCTGGAGCTGTTTCTATGGTGTCATTTTAAACTAACTCAAATTTATGCAAAATTTTGCAAAAGTCGGGAATGGCTATAGGCCCTCCTATGCCCGGCCCATACAACGACCTAAGGTCGCACTTTATCATTCGTCTGATTTTTTAAGAACTCCCTTATATAAAACGGCGATATGAAAAAAATCATACTCAGTTCATTGTTATTCTTAAGCGTTTTCATCGCTACAGCTCAGCAAATAGTTCCGCTTATCAATTCCAAGCTGGTAGGCAGGGTAATAGATGGCACTACAAAAGAACCATTGCCAGGAGCTGTGGTTCGAATAGAAGGCACAACCCATATGGTGCAAACAGATACCGAGGGAAAATTCAGTTTCGTTACCGGCCAAAAGTTTCCCTACAAATTGCTCATATCCTTTATCGGATATGAAAAACAGGGATACATTGCTACCGGCAGTCCTGTAGAAATTGCGCTGAAAGATCAGAATCAACTGAATCAGGTAGTGGTAGTAGGTTACGGAACGCAGAAACGAAAGGACATCACCGGTTCGGTGGCTTCTGTTCCTGCCTTAGCTTTAAAACAACCTGTATCATCATTGGACAAGGTACTGCAGGGAGCTGTATCCGGGATCCAGGTGACGCAGGCAAGCGGGCAGCCCGGTGCTGGTGTAACCGTGCAGATTCGTGGAGTAAATTCTATCAACGCAGTTGCAGAACCGCTATACATCATCGACGGTTTTCCGACCTCCAACAGCAACTCACTGAACGATGCAGGAGTAACGAATGGCCCTAAGATCAATCCTCTGGCCGCCATCAATACCGGGGATATAGAAAACATTGAGGTCTTAAAAGATGCATCGGCTACTGCCATTTATGGAACACGTGGTGCAAATGGAGTAATCATCATCACTACAAAAAAAGGCCGGGCAGGCGTATCTTCTATCAATTACGATGGGAGTTATGGACAGCAGGAAGTGATCAAAACCATATCCCTGTTAAATACTGATCAGTGGATATCACTCAGGAATGATGCATTGGTGAATACGGGAAAGGCTCCTCAAACCACAGCGGTACTGAATCCCTACAATGCAGATACAGACTGGCAGGATGCAGCTTTCAGGAAGGCTTACATGCAGAACCACAATTTATCCATCCTTTCGGGAACCGATAAAACACGGCTTGCATTTTCCGGGAACTACATGAAGCAGGATGGTATCTTACAAAATACTGATTTTGAGCGTTATGCCGGCCGGGTAAACGTGGAACACGATTATAACGATAAACTGAAGATATCTTCTTTTATTACCGGCAGCCGCACAAGCGCCCGGATTGCGCCCTCCGGCGTAGTTCCGGCGATCCTGCTGATGACACCAACAACACCCGTTTATAACGCAGAGGGTTCTTTCTTTGTAAAAAATATATTTGAAGGTACTTATGGCAATCCCATAAATACCCTGTATAATCAGATCAATACAACGGCTACAACCCGTGTATTGGGCAACGTTTCGGGTGACTACAAGATCACCGATAACCTGACCGCAAGATTACTGGCCGGTATAGACCTCATCAATAACAAACAAAACCGTTATTTGCCGGCTTCAGTGTATGAAGGAGCTGGTTATGCCGGACTTGGCGAAACCGGTACACTGAGTTCTACCAACTGGCTCAACGAGAATACGCTTACCTACAATAAACTAATAGGCCGCCATGCTGTGAATATCCTTGCCGGTTTTACCCAGCAACAATTTAAAGGTGAAGGCGCAATAACAGGTTCCTCAGGATTTGTAAGCGACTACAGTACTTACAATAATCTGTCCGCAGGCAGTATCACTTCCATATCAGGAGCGGGATTTGCCGCGGCGCCTGCTTCGTCTTCCAATACCTGGGCACTGAAATCTTACCTGGCAAGGGTAAATTATGGCTTCGATAGCAAATACCTGGTTACTTTAACCATACGGGCGGATGGGTCTTCCAAATTCGCCCCCGGCCATCAGTGGGCTTCATTCCCTTCCGCAGTATTTGCCTGGAATGCCTCTAGCGAAGATTTTTTGAAGGGGGTGACCCAGATCAGTCAACTGAAACTCAGGATCAGTGCGGGGCAAACAGGCAACAGTGATATCCCCGCTTATCAGTCGTACTCTCAACTGGGATACTACCGCTATAATTTTGGCAACACTACCGTTGCAGGTTTCGCACCGAACAGTCTGTTCAACCCAAATCTTACCTGGGAAAAAACGACTCAGTATGACTTTGGTTTTGACCTCGGACTGCTAAAGGACAGAATCACCTTAACAGGAGATGTTTACTATAAAAAAACAACAAATCTGCTGCTCTATGTGCCGATGCCTTCCACCAGCGGGCTGACAATCATCACCAACAATTCCCTCACCAATGCACAGCAGTATGAAAATGTAGGCGAGGTGGAAAATAAAGGATTTGAATTCAGTTTAGCTACGCGTAACCTCACCGGCCCATTTGTCTGGAATACCAATATTGTATTTGCCGTGAACCGGAACAAAGTACTTAGCCTTGGGGGTAACGGGATCACACAGTTTATACCGGACTCTTCCTCACCTTCCATCATCAGGGTAGGCGAACCTATAGGATCTTTCATTGGCTATGAAACTAACGGACTGATTCAGCAGGGCCAGCCCGCTTTAACTCCGGCGGCCAATACAGCTGTGGGAGGACAGGCTTATCTTGATGTTAACCACGACGGCCAGATCACACAAACATCAGACAGGCTGATCCTCGGTAATGCCCAGCCAAAATTTACCGGAGGTATTACCAATACTTTTGCCTTTAAAAACATTGACCTGAGCGTATTCCTGCAGGGTTCTTATGGCAATAAAATCTACAATGTCCAAAGGGCAGTGTTAGAGTTGGGCACCGGTTATACCAATGCTACAACTACCCTTCTTAACCGTTATACCGCAACCAATACCAATACGGATGTGCATAGTGCTTTTCAGGATCCGGCTGGAACAATTTCCGACCGTTTCATAGAAAACGGTTCATATCTGAGGTTGAAAAGCCTGAGCCTGGGTTATACTTTCCCGCAATCAGTATTGTCCCGCTCTCCTTTTAAAAAGATCAGGATTTATGTAAATGCACAGAACCTGGCTACCTGGACAAAATACACCGGTTACGACCCCGAAGTGAGCAGTAATGAACAATCTGCCATTGGTGCAGGTGTAGATAATGGTGCTTATCCAAACAGTAAATCCCTGATAGCCGGAATAGGTATCACTTTGTAATATCAATTGAGCTCTAAAAATACGATTATGAAAATCTTAAAATACTTAATGATACTATTTGCCCTCGGAGCTGTTTCCTGCGCCAAACTGAATGAAGACCCAAGCTCATTCATACCGGCCGATCAGTTTTATAAAACGCAGAAGGATGCTGAGGCCGCTGTTAGCGCAGCATATTCACTGTTGAACGCTGGTGCCACTAGTGTACAAACCCCGTACAATACCCTTTTTAACACAGGAATGGATTTTATGGCCGATGATGAAGGCCCGGGTCCGGGTGCTACCAACGCAGATGTACGTTCACAGGCGGTGCTTGGCCATTCATCTTCAGGACTGCGTGTCCTGCAGATCTGGCAGCAGCATTATGCAGCTATCAAAAAAGCAAATATTGCCATTGATACTATCCCGCATATCACTTTTGATGCCACCTTAAATAAACGGCTGGTAGCGGAAGCAAAATTTCTGAGGGCATTGTACTATTTCAACCTGGTACGTTTATATGGAGATGTTCCATTGATACTGCATGCCCAGAACTCTATCAATTTAGCCGATCAGCAGGTGTCAAGAACCCCCACAGCCCTGGTATATGAACAGATAGAGACTGACCTCAGCTCGGCGGCAGCTGACCTGCCAAACAGTTATACCAGCGCCGATCTTGGCAGGGCTACCGCAGGAGCGGCAAATTCTTTGTTGGCCAAAGTTTATCTTACCCAGGCCAAATGGGCGAAGGCCGTAACCCAGGCTGAACTGGTGATCAACGGCCCATATGGATATGATCTTTTTAGCAATTACGCAGATGTCTTTTTACCCGCTTCAGAAAATGGAAGAGAACACATTTTCTCCGCCCAGTTCAAGGCAAACTCTGGGGGGCAGGGAAATAATGAAGCGCCAAGGTCCATCTATACAGGTATTCCGGGCGTACAGGGAAATTATGCAAATCAGGTAGTGTTTTACACTGTTCCTGACGCGACCAAACCCGGCGGTACCGATAAATTCTTTAGCGTGTATAAATTATACGCAGCGAGCGACAAAAGAAAGAGGGTGAGTTTTGTTACCAGCTTTCTGAGTCCTTCTACTAAACTGTATTACGGCAGACTGAACGATGCCAGTATTCCGAATGACTCCATTCCTTTTTTCAATAAGTATTTCGACCCTGCTGTAGTAGCCAATGAAAGTGAGTCTGGCGCAAACGTACCCATCATCAGGTTCTCCGAAATACTACTCATCTACGCAGAGGCAGAAAATGAACTCAACGGGCCGTCGGGCAAAGCTTATGCTTCCGTCAACCGTGTAAGAGCGCGCGCCGGGCTTTCAGCGCTCGCCGGGCTCACACAAGCCGGGTTCAGAGAGGCAGTATACCTGGAACGCAGGCTTGAGCTGGTGTTTGAATACCAGCGCTGGTTTGATCTGATCAGGGAAAAAGATGCCGCAGGAAACGGAATCCTGGAAGTCAGCCTGCTTAAGGTGGGAAAGACCAATGTGAGCAAAGGTGCAAAGGGGAAATTTTACTTGTTCCCTATTCCGCAACAGGAAATAGATAACAGCAACGGAAAACTTACCCAGAACCCGGGCTGGCAATAAAAAAATCCATAACTATAAAAAATAAATCCCATGAAAAACTTAAACCTCTCAGGCACCCTTTTGATACAAAACAGGAGCATTTATGCAACCTTGATATTCAGTTTGCTCTTCATATCACAGGGAAATGCACAAAACAACCAGGCAGCCGCTTATGGCGGGGTTGTAGTAAAACGCTGAACGATTCCAAAGAATGGTGGCCCGCTCCGCAGCATAAAGTGCCAAAGGACGCGCCCAATGTAGTGTGGATCATTCTTGATGATGTAGGCTTCGGAGCATCCGCCACTTTTGGCGGATTGATAAAAACACCAAATTTTGATACCCTGGCCAATCAGGGGTTACGTTATACCAATTTTCATACTGCAGGGATCTGTGCCCCCACCCGCGCCTCATTGCTGACGGGGCGGAACCATCATTACGTACATGAAGGTGGATTTTCGCACGTAAGAATGTCTGCAGGTTTCCCCGGATACGACGGAAGGATACCCGCCGATAAAGGAACTGTAGCAGAAATACTCCGCGAAAATGGGTACAATACTTTTGCCGTTGGCAAGTATGGCTTAACGCCGGATGAGGATGCTACGGATGCAGGTCCGTTTGACCGCTGGCCGCTGGGTAAGGGCTTTGACCATTTCTTTGGTTTCCTGGGGTCGGCAACCGACCAGTATAAACCAGACCTGGTAGAAGATAATGCACACGTAAAACCGGACGGACGTCACCTAAATGAACAGATTACTGATAAAGCAATCAGCTTTCTGAACAGACAGCATAAAGCGGCTCCCGATAAACCTTTCTTTTTATACTATGCGCCCGGCGCAACACATTCGCCACACCAGGTCGCCACAGAATGGAGCAATCTGTACAAAGGCCAGTTTGATTCAGGATGGGACGATTTCAGGGAGAAGGTAATTGAAAGACAAAAGAAGCTCGGCATCATCCCCGCTTATGCCAAATTGCCGGAACGTAATACCAGGATTCCGGCATGGAGTTCGCTCAAACCCGAAGAGAGGAAGCTTTACGCACGTTTTATGGAGGTATATGCCGGATACCTGACCTATACTGACCAGGAGGTGGGCAGACTGATCGGCCATTTGAAACAAAGCGGACAGCTGGACAATACCTTGGTATTTGTGATTATTGGTGATAACGGGGCCAGCAAGGAGGGTACGGTCTACGGGACAATTGATGCGCAGAACTCAGCAAGAACCGCTACGGAAGAGGCCTACCTGAAAAAAAACCTGGAAGATATTGATGACATCGGCACTCCGGAAGCTGCCGCCAATTATCCCCTGGGCTGGGCGCAAGCCGCCAACACCCCTTTTAAATACTGGAAACAAGATGCCAATTCTGAAGGAGGCACCCGTAACCCGCTGATTGTTTTTTATCCTAAAGGTATCAAAGACAAAGGGGCCATCCGGAACCAATATGGCCATGTTATTGATGTATTGCCTACAACCCTGGAATATATTGGAATAAAATTACCTGAGTACATCCGCGGTATCAAACAGGATACGCTGCAGGGTACCTCGCTGGTATATTCGTTTAACGATGCGAAGGCACCTTCAAAGCATAATTTACAACATTTTTACATTTTCGGAGCACGTTCAGTATACAATAACGGATGGAAAGCTGAAGCTGCCCATCATCCGGATAACGTTGAACTCGGAAATTTCAAAGCCGGTCAAACTATAGCTGACCAGAGCTTTGATGAAGATATCTGGGAGCTATATAACCTGACAACCGATTTCAACGAGCGTACAGACCTGGCAAAAAAAAATCTGGAGAAACTAAAAGAGCTGAAGGCACTTTTCGAAATTCAGGCAAAAAAGAACAATGTATATCCGTTTATTGACTGGTATGATGTATACAATCAGAGACTACATCAGAATTATATAAAGTAATAATATCATCCTATGAATACAAAAAAAATCATGCTGACCACGGACTCTCAAGGCGAACATTTTTACGCTCAGCCGGAATGGCATCAATTCTACCTGTTGTGCCCTCCTTTGTGTATGCTGCTGAAGTAAGAAATACTGAACAGTTAGTAGTCACAGGTATTGAGCTACATGCGCTCATCAACCCATCAGAGCAATTCACAAACGGACATATTCCAGTATCTGACAGACCAGGCCTTACAGCTACTGGAACAAGTGGGTAGCAAAAGCGCAAACTTCAGCCGGAACAAAAAGCTGGTAGACAAAATTACCACAAGACCACTGTTGGAGTTCTACGATAACAGAAAAGATTCCATGAAATAAAATCATCTTTATCCATATTCTGCGCCATTGCATCGCTGGCAATGGCGCAGTTATAAGCCAGAATCTTCGATAAATATCCCAAGTTGTTTTGCCAGTAAATTGAGGATGGGATTGCTACCCTTCCAATCGATAAAAAATGTATCGTTATTTAAGATTGGATAGATATAACCTAATTCTTCTCCTTCCCATACCACAAGATATTCCTCCTCATCCTGAATTGGTGCTATAATGATAATGTCTTCCTGACTATCAGGCAATGAATAATGATAAACCTTCATATGACCTCGTCTTTCTAATTATTATTAGACATCTAATGATATTAAGCGGCTGTAACCAAACAGTCTTTAAAGGCTGTTCCGTTCATTAGAAAACAAAAAGTAAAATGGTATTCCCTGATTCCGGATTGAATAAGGAACTCGGCCAGATAAGGCTGTAGTACGGCAAGAAACATATTGCAATAACTACCAGGCTGACTGGCGATATGTTTATTCCGGTACGTCTCACTCAGCAGGTTGAAATTAACTACAACATTGCTGTCTTTCTGCACACTGAAAAAAGACTGGCCAGTTACTGACCAGCTAATAGACTGACTATTCTGTACCCATTGATTAAGGTGTATATTGAGCTTTTTGTTGAATTCTTTTTGCATAACGGCAGCAAAAATATGCTAATATTTTTAGTAATTAAAATAAATTATGATTTATTTTTTAGTCGGTCTTTAATCAGTAACCAGCAAATGCAATCGCAGCGCTTTGTTACAAGCGGCAGGCAGTATTCCTGCGATATGGTGTTTATATCTTACCCAAGGGGAAAGGATTTGGTACACCTGTCAGCTGATGTTCATATCAAAATCAGACATTCTTTTAAAAGGCAGACCTTCAAGTGAAGGTAATGCCAGAAAAACCAGGAAAAGCAAGAGCACCACGCCGATGACAATTTTTGTAGAAGTTTTTAGTACTCGGAACATATAACTTGATAAAATATTGTAACGCAAGTACCCTTGCTCATCCGGTTGAATGTTAGATCTGAGGCATTCGTCCGGCCCATATGTCTTCTTTAGCCAATTTTGCCTTTTCTATTAATTCCGGCATTTGTTCTTTGATTTTATCAAGCCTGGTATTACCAAGAACGTCCGGTTCTGTCAGGAATTTATAAGCACCGTATATCGCGGCACTGATAAAAATAGTTTTGAATAATCCCATTTTCTTAAGTTTAGATGAGACGATATAACAGGGTGTTTCATACAATGTTTAGTAAAAAACATGGTGCTGAAACCCGCGATGATTTTTTATCTTACAATCAGCAATTAGGTCATAAACTTGCGGAGCAGTCAAATCTGCGCAGCATCTGCCGGCATCCTCCTCCCTGCTCAACTCGATGTGATATTATTCCTTACTCAATTTTAGAAACATCAAGCCGTAGCGTGCTCCAGCCTGAGCTTTTTTTAGCCGTTGACAGAGAGAAATGTAAAAAAATCAGCGGTTATGCTTTCAGAGTTGCCTGAAATAATAAAGCCCTGTAGCAGGGCTTTATTGTAAAGACTTGTTAAAGACCTCTTGTGTTAGTTAGGTATTCCTCTACCTTCGCCTTGTCATTACCGACCTGGTCTATCGCTTCCATAATTGCAGCCCGGTCTATGTTCATTTTACTTTCCAGGTAAGAGAACTCATGTCCCTCTTCTCTGCCCGTCTGGTTTTCTTCTGTGCCTGCCGGCTTATTCCCATTTGGTACCATAGTTTTAGTATTTAGGTATTTATAATACAACTGATATTGTAAAAGTGTTTTGAAATGAAGAAGGCGCTGCTCATGCCTTCACTTTACGCTACCAAAGAGGTGATTTTATAAATCAGGACTTTTTATAGTTGTATGTATGACAAAAATTATTTCAATCTATATCCACCTTATTCTGCTTGTAGCACTGCTAAGCATGTTATCGTGTAAAAATGCATATCCTGATTATGGAGTAAAAATGCTGTAGCTAAAGAATGACAGTGTAAAAAAGGTTTATTCCGCATCAGGCAGTTTTGATCAGCTGAATATCGCAGCTGATACGGATTTCGTCGCTGACAACGAGTTTTCCTGCACCGGTTTTCTCTGCTGAGTTCATCCCAAATTCAATTCTCGAAAGTTTTCCGGTTACCGTAAAACCTGTGATGATCCGGTTTTGCTTATCGGTAACCTGACCTTCATAGTCAACTTTTAAAGTAACAGATTTGGTGATCCCTTTGATTGTCAGGTCACCTTGCAAACGGTAACTTTTCTGACGGGGGCCAATTGGAAAAGGGTATTTGATAACTCCAATCTGTTCAAGCTCCGTTCCTTTAAACCTGATCTGTTCATGTTTTGCGGGATCAAAGAAATCATCTGATTTCAGATGTCCGTCCCTTTGGTGATTACCTGTTTGTATAGAGTTAACTTCGGCGGTAAAATGAATAGCAGGGTTACTCCTGATATTGTCGCCCTCGCTTTCAACATCTACCTTGAAATCTGTGAAATATCCTGTGACTGCGGTAAGCATTAGATATTTTACCCTGAACTGTACTGTGCTGTGAGCAGGATCTATCTTCCATGTAGCCATACGCTGTGGTTTTTAAGAGAATTTCAAATTTGTAACTTCTATCCCCTCTGTACAACACCCGAATATGGGGATATTTTTTTCCCGACTTGTAGCGCATGTATATTGATATACTTTAAACAGGACTTCCAATGATTCCGGACAAAAACAAAAGAAAACTAACTGTATAGTTGCACAACTAACACATTAGTTGTAAGTTAGAATAAAAGAAAATCAGATGGAAATTAAAGATCCTGTTTCAATGCTGCTGACAGCAGGCATAACATTTTTGATGATTTGCGGCTGCGCTACCAACCGCTACAAAAATGGCATTAAGGTGGGTAAATGGGTTGAAAAAACGAACCTTGATACCGTGGAATATAAAAGAGTACAGTATTATAAAATGGGTGTTGAGAGAGGCACATGGAAAACCTATGCCAATGGTCATCTTTTATCTAAAGAGAAATATAAGCGTGACACCTGCTACACCACCTTTTATTATCCGAACGGAAAAATCAATTCAATTGGAAAAACTGTTAAAACAATGGAAAAAGAAGGATATATACATTGGTTTTATATCGGAAAATGGGAGTTCTTTGATCTAAACGGCAGGCTGGACTTCATCAGGATCTACAGGAAAGACCTCGATCCTGAGGAGATTTTGGTGAAGTAGAAACCAGGCGGCGGGAGCGTGGAAAACGCTTCAATTGTTTCTCCGTATTTCCTCATCATTCCCGGGCTTTCTTGCTGTTGCTTTTGCCCTGTCGTTGCCAAAATTATACCTGATACTTATACGCAGTTTTCTTGAATCGTAATAATTTGTATAACTTTGTTCAATCTGATTGACAAGGCTGGTATACCTATATTTATTGGATTTCAGCACATCTGTAAGACCGGCAGCAAACTGTAATTGCTTATTGAGCACCAGCTTCCTTAAACCAACATCCAGATTGTACTGGCTTTCAAGTTTCTGCAGCCCATCAATTCCACCAGACTGATACCAGAACCCTATCTCCCCCGACAGCATTTTATCCTGATTGAAATAAAATTGGTTACTGGTAGAAAAATATGCACCAATACCCTTTAAAGATGCACTGGTTTCAGTGAGGGACGAATTGGACAGGTTGTAAAACAAGTTCAACTGACTATTACTTTGTAGCCAGGCGACCGGGTTTAGGGAAATGGAGTTGCTAAACTGGTAGTTATACCCGGTAACAAAATTCACAGGCTTAAGCACCTGAATATTAGACTGACCATCAGTGAAATTGACATCACTGTAACCACTGTTCGTATATCCAAAAGATACAGAACTGGTTAAAACAGCTGCATAGGTATGTGACAGTTCCAGGTTATTACTGTAAGACGGTTTCAAAAATGGATTTCCTTCCGCATACGCATATTGATTACTGTACCACCTGAAAGGATTTAATTTTTTATACATCGGCCGGTTAATGCGCCTGTCATAACTCAGCGCAAAAGTATTGAGTTCATTTAAGCGGTAAGTTAAAAATGCTGTCGGAAACAGCTGTAAATACCAGTTTCGGTCCGTTTGATCCTCATCAGATGACAGCCCCTTTGTCTGAGTGTACTCTGCCCTCAGCCCCAGTTGTAAAGCCCATTTTTTAACTGTTTTATTTACGTTGATGTACAGGGCCTGTGTGTTTTCAGTATAATCAAACACATTGGCTTGATCCTGATTTGATACATACTCTTCCATAAGCCGTTTATAAAATGAAACATCACTGTTGTTCCTGATAAAGCTAAATTTAGTTCCAAAAGATAATCTGAAGAAACGATAAGGCAGATCGGCATCCGCTTTTAGGGTGTAAAGGTCTATATGTTGCTGACTGGCGGACAGGTATTGTGCAAAGGAATCGTCAGCAAGGCTTCCATCATTTAAATACGTATTGTTGTTAAAAAATCTTTCTTTATCATCGTGGTATTTAAACCAGTCCGCATTAATGAGAACCTGCTTTCCCGAGGTATCTATCACCCTTTTCAGAAACAGGTTTACCGCATTGAAGCCTGATCTGATTTTTGCATTTGCGTCTGACACCAGTGTAGAATCCAACTTTTGAAACTTGCTGTTCATTATCGTGGTCCTGATATTTTCATCTGAATGAAAACGGGTGTTCCCACCATTGTAAGAGGCGCCAACAAGTGTATTTTTTGAAAGTTGATAGTCCAGCCCCAGCTGTCCGGAAGGAACCGTCCGAAAGTTTCTGTATTGATTTAAGCTACTCCAGGTTTGCCCCGGATAAAACACATCTGTTAGTTCTTTGGGTGCAATGTAGCCTTTACGCAGATTAAAATTGGTGTAAAGACTGAGTTTATCTTTCCGGTAGTTCAGGTTTCCGCCTGCGGCGACAGTAGAATAACTTGCCAGGCTGTAATCGAAATTAACGGAACCCTGTAAGCCATCGTTAACTGCTTTTTTAAGAACGATATTGAGCAGTCCGTTGTTACCCTGAGCATCATATTTTGCAGGGGGATTCGCAATGATCTCCACCTTTGAAACCTGATCTGAGGGGATGGACTTCAGGTAACTGGCAAGATCGTCACCCGAAAGTTGAACCAGCCGGTCGTTTACCATCACATTCACACTGCCTTTGCCAACAATGGAGATCATATCATTTACAACTCTTAACCCCGGGATTTTACCGATTAGCTCCAAAACATCTGCGCCTGTACCGGCAATGCTGCTTTCGGCATTAAAAACAATTCTGTCAGTCTTTTTTTCAATCAGCGGTTTCGCCTTCCTGATTTTTACTTCTTTTAAATTCAGGGCTGGTTTCTGAAGCTGCTTAAGGACTGAAGTATCTCTGCTCATTACAGACGTATCTTTTACGTTCTGCATCCGGGCAGGAGATTGTGCATGTACCGCATGTAAGGAGAAAAAGACTAAAGCTGTTAACACTCCGCTTTTGCAGGTCATTTGCGCAGAGGTATAAGATCGGTGCGGTAATCTAAAACCGATTGAACAATTGCAGCTGCCAGATCATCTTGTCTGGCGGGGTCGGTCAAAAAAGCCCGGTCTGCGGAATTACTGATGAAACCCAATTCCAGTAACACACTCGGGGCCAAACTTTTTTCCAAAAGATAAAGTCCGGTAACGTCCTTAGATAGCTGATCAGTTCTGATCCCTTCCAGATCTTTTAACTTTTGGAAAAGTTTATCGCTGAGCATTCCCAGCCTGGCTGATTTGAGGCGATCTGATGACGGCCTGCTGGACATGATCTGAATACCATTTTGATGTTGATCGGCCGCCGTATTGCAATGTAAGGAGATCAGCAGGTCGCCGTTCTTCTGCGCCCTGTCTTTCAGGGAAACGTTCACATCTTTATTACGGGTGTTGACGACCGTTATACCTCTGGCTTCTGCCATCACCTTTACTTTATTCGTTAACGCGAGGGCCAGCTGCTTCTCAGCAATATCCTGAAATTCGGATCCTTTATCTGTTCCACCGTGTCCGGCATCAAGAACCAGGGTAAATGGTGGCCCGGACAATGGTGCAGCGTATACATACTGGAACGAAAATAACCAGATCAATCCGCATAACAGCGGTACGATCAGTATATAGGCCCACCGGGAGTATGTTGCCGAAGAAGCATTGAAGAGCATCGTAATACGTTCTTTCACAGGATGAGTGCCGAAACTGTGGGTAAATACAGATGTTTTCTCATGGGATAGTTTAATAAGCAGACTTGCATAGGTCTTTACGTCTGACAGGTTTGAAGTAGCTGCATCGGCTTCAAATTCCTGAACTTTTCCCAGTTCACGATCGTACAGATAAACCACCGGGTTGAACCAGAGCAGGGAGCGGCAAAGCAGGAGAAATAGTTTATCTGCAGAATGCCATTGTTTTGCATGCACCTGTTCATGGTGTAACAAGATCTGCATTTCAGCACCTGTAAGGTTGCGGGGGTCAATAAAAACATAATTGAAGAATGAGCAGTTAACAAAACCATTTGTCTTGTGAATAATTTTCAGACCATCTTTTTCAATGCTGTCAGTGCGTATATATTTCAATAACCGGTACAGGCGGAATAATCCCATGCCCAAAGACAAAAAGGCAATACAGATATAACCACATACCAGCAGCGCCGGAATGCTGAC
This sequence comes from Pedobacter hartonius, assembly GCF_900107535.1. GTDB lineage: Bacteria > Bacteroidota > Bacteroidia > Sphingobacteriales > Sphingobacteriaceae > Pedobacter > Pedobacter hartonius. Next base: position 115,310 of record NZ_FNRA01000001.1, read on the forward strand.
AGGATACTCATGGCGGTTCACCATCGGGCGTGAAGAACGGATATGTAATTTTTCGATCTGACCGGGCAAAGTATTGCCGGCCTGAACCTGCTCAGCCGTACGGTGTATGGTAATTTGTAATGCAGGGATAATGAAACTGAAAAGAAGTGCAGATAGCAGATAAAATCTGTTTATTCTAAAAAAAGTCAGCTTTTTCAGGAACAGAGCATAAAATGCAAAAAAGACAACAGTACTGAGAGCAGCCTCGGCAAGATAGATTAGAATTTTCATCATTTTGATTTCCTGTTGATGAGCGCATTTAGTTCTTCTATGTCTTTCTCACTTAGCTTTTCCTCTTTTACCATAAATGAAAGAAGGCTTGCAGGTGAGTTGTCGAAATACCCTGAAAGTATTTTGGAAAATGTAGTTTTTGTGTACTCCTCTTTGCTGATGGCAGGAAAATACTCATAGGTTTTTCCATAGGCCTTATAAGCGATATGGCCTTTTTTTTCCAGTAACCTGACGATGGAGGAAATCGTATTGTACGGAGGCTTCGGCTCCTCTTCCAGTGCATCAATAATATCTTTAACAAAGGCAGTTTTTAATTTCCATAAAACCTGCATGATCCGTTCTTCAGCTTTTGTTAACTCTTCCATAACACGAAGCTATAACTTATTTTTCAGTTATACAACTGTAAAACAAGTTACCAAACATAAAGCACTGATAAAAAGAAAGATATACATAGTAAACCACACCAAATGCTATAAAAATGGTTTCTTATAGTTTGGAATAGCAGGTTAAGTGTTTTTCGCTTTTTTAGAAAGTTCAACTTTAGCGAGTGATCGCTGATAGATTTTGGCCAAAATACCAATGATCAGCTTTTTTGGCAGCAGTTTCATAAAGATATTGCCAAACCTGTTGACCGCGCCGGGCAAATAATTAAACTTTCTGTGTTTTAGCGCAAAGATACCTTCCTTTGCAGCTTCAGTCACAGGCATCAGCCAGCCTTTCAGACCATTGAACTTCTCAGTCGCTGTCATTTCTGTTACCACACCAGCAGGTGCAAAAATAGTTAATGAAAGTACTGAACTTTTTATTTCATGAGCCAGGGCATTCGCAAAACCGATCAAAAATGATTTGGTACCTGAGTAAGCCGCCTGATATGGCACCGGAAATATCCCTGCCATACTGGACACGATCATGATCCCTCCCTCCGATCCTGATTTTTCGAAATATTTGACCAGCTCACCCGTAATTCGAACCACACTGATCACATTGGTACGCATAAGAAGTTCAAATTTGTCTTCTGAAAGTTCTGCATGCGGCCCGAAATGAGTGAAACCGGCATTTAAAATAGCACCATAGAGCTGCTGTCCGGTTAAGCATTCCGCAATTAACCGTTCTACATCCTGAGGCACCGAAAGATCGGCTACAACAACTTTTACCTGTATGTTTTCCTGTTGTTCCAGATCTGCTTTTAGCTGGTTCAGCTTGTCTTCACGCCTCGCGGCGATGATCAGGTTTGCCTTGTGATGACGGGCAAGCTGACAGGCCATTTCATATCCCAAACCGGATGATGCCCCGGTTACCAAAATCCATTTGTTATTAAAGTCTAGTGATCTCACAGATTCAAAGCTAAACTAATTCCTGAAATATCAAAAAAGCAGATTAACCGCCCCTTTCCCTATACATATCCAAAAAACTTTTAAAGCACCTGACTGAGAAACATTTTTTCTGAATATAATAAGGGTGGTCATGGTACCCAGTTCTTTAGAGGCCATTTCTGAACGAACTGCAGCAATGAATTTTCATGGGGTAGCATGATTTATCTTAACTGCAGACTTTGCAATAAAGATCAATGAGTTACCCCTTTTTCAGAACGATATGTTTTATATTTTTCCTGTCATAGGTATAGGTAATATGCACTAAGCCATCGCCTGTAACTGTATTCCTCTTTTGAGCCGTTTTCAAGGATTGCAATATCTTTCCGTGTCTTACCATTCCCTTGGGTTCGGGCCTACTTTATAAAAAAGAAATAACTTTCCCATAGAGACCTCAACTATAGTAGAAGCATGACATTGCTTAAACGGGGGATTGGTAAAAACTGGTTCTTCCTTTAGTTTCATCCAGGACGATTGTGCATAAGAAACAGAGGTAAGACTGGACACACAAGGATGGCTACCAGGAAAAATTTATTCATGTAGATTTTAATTTGATTTCATAGACTCTGCGTGCGAAAATACAAATTCTTTCCTTCTTCCATTATCTGTATCTATACCAATCCAGACTATCAATCTGCACAATGGCTATAGAAAGATAAGCCTCAGAGATGTTCTCCTTTTTTAGAACGAGATAAGGTTTGACGGCTGGTACCGAGATAGGAAGCGATATCCTGCTGTTGAAATTTCAGGTCCACCTTAGGGAAAGATCTTGTCAGATTATTATACCTGTCAACTGGATTGAGTGATATAAGGTCCATAATTCTTTTACGACATGCCAAAAAGTCATTAAAAAATATCGAGTCAATGACAACTTCAAGATAGGGAAATGCCGATATGATTTCCCGTAATTTTTCCCTTGACAAGGATAACAACGTGCTGTTTTGTGATACCTCTATGTACAGATCTGTAGGCTGATCAGAAAAATAACTCATAGAATCCGTGATAATACTTCTCTCGTCCCACATATATAACGTATGCTCTTTTCCCTCTCCATCGTAAAAATAGCCTCTCGCTGTTCCCGCTTCAAGGAAATATATATGGTCAGCTATATAACCCGGGCTAAGAATAACCTGGTTTTTCTTCAGGCTGCGAACAGACAATTGCGATTCAACTACTTTGATTAATTCTTCGCGTTTGCTATTGTCTTTTAGCTCATCCGGAAGATGACTGACACTAAAAAGCACTTCATATAATTTGTGTTTTAACATGTGATTAAGGTTAGAACCAAAAAAAGTAATTTACATACTTACTCTAATAGGGGAGTATAAGTTATCAAAGAACAACTAATCCTGATCAGGACTAACAGTAAAATAATAGCTCGCGTAAGGATCTGGTTATTATGGTTATAAATCATCATTTTTATCCCCTCTAAACAAATCTAATAGTTGAAATTTAAAAATACACTTTTATATGTAATTAATTCCAATTAAATAAGGCGGCAGCAGTTTAAACAAAAGTACTTTTACTAAATTTATGAAATAAATACGTAAATTAAAACGTATTTACAACAATTTACAGACGATATTCTGGGTTAAAATATGTAATTTATGCTGCAGCATATCTATTGCCATAATACATCTTATATTAGTTCCCCTCGAATAAATAACCGCTTAAAGCCAATCCCCTGGCAACACTGGTAAAATTATCCCCCGAATTTACAGGGATATGAGGGAACCTCGATTTAAATAAGTTTTGTATCGCCCCAACAAGTGAGGTTCCTCCAGTGAGAAACAGACTGTCAATATCTTCAGGGCTGATGTTGTTCTTCAGCATAAATTCATCAAGATAAACATCGATCTTTCTGATATCTTTTGCAATAATCGCCTCATATTGGGCTATAGAAATGTCCTCATTGATCTCTATCTCCATGTTTGAATAGACAAATTTAGAAACCTGCAGACTGGACAGTTCAATCTTTGTTTTCTCTATGGCCTGGAATACCGAATAACCCAGATTATTATCGATCAGGGTCAGCAGATTTTTAAATTCTCTGTCTTTTTTTGAATAATGATAATAATCTTCCATATCTCTTTTTATCCTCAGGCTATTAAAAAAATTCATCTGGTCCCAGGTACAGATATTTGCAAAAAGCGATATGGGAACGGTAAGTATCTTTCCGGGAGTCGCCTCGTACAAGGTGTTCTTTCCAAAGTGCGGAGTGCCTTTATCCCACATAAAAGCCGAGTCGAAACTATCCCCTCCGATATATATTCCACCACTGGCCATCATATCATCTTTCCTGTTTCTGCTGCCCACTTTAGCAGGATCCAATACCAGGTAAGTAAAATCTGTTGTTCCTCCACCGAGATCAGCCACCAGTACTTTCTCCTTTTTACTGATTGTCTTTTCATAGGCAAAGGCAGCACCAATGGGTTCAAACTGAAAGCGGACTTCGCGAAAACCAGCGTTTTCAGCCGCCTTACTGAGCCGGGTTTGTGCCAGGGTATCCTTCGAGGTATTGTCATCATCAAAAAACACTGGCCTGCCTATGATCGCCTTCTGACAATCGTACCCTATGATTTTATCCGCCTTTGTTTTTAAATCCTTCAGGATTAAGGTAACCAGATCAGATGCATTGTATCTTTTATTGTGGATCCTGGTTTCGGTAAAACTGCTTCTTGAAAGGATCTGTTTGATAGATTTAATAAACCGGCCCTTCATTCCGTCTTTCAGGTACGCAGTAATTGCCTGTTCACCGATCACATAATCAGGAACTTCAGCTGGGCCCTGTTCCTCTTGGAAGTATATCAGTGAAGGAACCGTTATGGTAGTGATGATCTCTTTTTTTTTCTCATCATAAATGGATAGTGCAGAATTGGTTGTACCAAAGTCAATTCCATAAAGAAATTTATTCATTGCAAAGGGAGATAATTTAGTAATAGACATTCGCGCAGGGCAAATACCGGGGCGCGAATGTATTAAAAAATTTATACAATTTATGGAGTAATTGTACTTGCAGTACCATCCTTGGTATCGCCATCAGTGTCCTTGGGAGAAGATCCGGTATAACCATCATCTTTTAAAGAATCATACCCCTGGGTTCCTGTATTGTCAAGCCCGTCACGCGGCCCTTTAGGCTGAAAAGGATCGTTTTCAATTTTAACGGGTTTCTTTTTTTGCGGATCATTCTTTTGCTGTTCTTTCATGATAGTTTTATTTTTTGCTGATAACAACGAAGGATAACGCTGGTTTTAAATAATTATCGCTTCGCTATTTAATGTAAACGGTTTTGATATTAACGAACTCATGAATACCAAACATGCCAAGCTCACGGCCGTAACCGGATTGATTGATACCGCCAAACGGCAATGCAGGATCAGATTTCACACCTTCATTGACGAAGCAGGATCCTGCAGCAAGTTTATTTCTGGCAATGTCCTCTGCAAGTTCAAGATCACGGGAAAAGACGGCTGCCCCAAGTCCGAAACTGGTATCATTTGCGATCCTCAGCGCATCATTTGTATCTTCGGCACTAATGATTGCCGCTACGGGACCAAAGATCTCTTCGTCATAAGCCAGCATTCCCTTTTTTATATTCGTAAGTATCGTTGGCTGATAAAAGGCATGTTCGCGATCTGCAAAAGGGATTTCACCTCCCAAAATACAACTGGCGCCCTGTTTAATACATTTGAGCACCTGCTGATGCAGTTCATCTCTTAAATCAGCCCTGGCCATTGGCCCCAGGTCAGTATCCTCTTTAAGCGGATCACCAGTGATCCGGTATTCCATATGGTACTTAAATAAGCGGGTAAACTCTTCTTCAACCTCTTTTACTACAATAAAGCGCTTGGCAGCAATACAGCTCTGCCCGTTGTTAATTAGCCTTGCGTCTGCACAAATTCTGGCTGCTTCGGCCAAATCTGCATCTGCAAGAACAAGATAAGGATCACTCCCGCCAAGTTCTAGTACCGTTTTTTTCAGTAAACTTCCGGCCTGCTCAGCTACCTTTTTACCGGCATTAGTACTACCTGTAATCGTTACGGCTTTGATTAGCGGGTTCTCTATCACTTTTGCAACAGCATTACTACTGCATATCAGCACTTTAAATACGTCACCTTCAAAACCAGCATCTTTGATGACTGCCTCTATGGCCAATGCACAGCCCGTAACTCCGGACGAATGTTTCAACACGCCGCAATTCCCGGCCATTAAAGCTGGTGACAAAAATCTGAACACCTGCCAGAAAGGAAAATTCCAGGGCATGATAGCCAGCACCACTCCTATCGGCCTCATACTGACATAACTTTTAGCGGCTTCGGTTTCGACATACTGGTCAGCCAGGAAACGTTCAGCATTTTCAGCATAGTATTTACAAACTGACGCACATTTCAGTACTTCGGCTGCACCTTGCCTAAGCGGCTTTCCCATTTCCAGTGCCATCAGGCTGGCCAGTTGATCCTTTCTTTCTTCCAGCAAACCGGCCACGTTCAACAGTAATGCGGCTCTTGACTTGTAATCTGTATCCTGATACACACACCAGGTTTGGTGCACTGCAGCGATTTTCGCTTGTATCTCCTGTACGGTATCTTCTTTATATTCTTTTATCACTTCTCCATTAAATGGATTTACAGATAGAATGCCCATATTTATATTTTTCAGTTCTGTTGACCAGTCTTCACTAATGACTGTATATTTTACCTGAATAACAACCGGAAGAATGGAATTGTGTGGCGTGCAAGCTACTGGCTTGTTCACTTTGTTCAAGTTGGCTAACTATCAAACATTTATCTCACAAAAGACATTGATCGTGTAGAACTTTAACCCTACCGTTATGAATACGATCGATTTAAACGCACTAGCCAATAAGATAGCGCTCATCTGTCCGGTATTATTAGAATCTGTTTCTGAACAGACCCTTATCCTCAAAGGGAGGATCATGCCCTACCGCCTGTATATGAAATTCACAGACAATCTTCCGATCCTCCAGATAGACCTCTACAACTATGATCTGAAGAATGAAATTGAGGACGAGGTCAACCACATTCTGACTGTATATTATATTTACATGACTGAAAACATACAGGTTAGTTATCTGAACCTGAGATATTGATCCTCTTATGCCTGGTCTGTTGTAATATAACTGCGGCAAGTTTGGCGTACCCTGACCTTTCCCGGATATATACAGAAAAGCCCTGGTACATAACCTTTTAAAAAGATTCGTGTCTCAGGGCATTTTGCTACATTTGCCCTCATTTAAAATGAGGGCGGGTAAAATTAATTCATTTGTAACTTCTTCTGAATATCGTTCACGTAACCTTTAAACTTCTTGTCAGTGCCCATCAGATCGTTTACCGTCTGGCATGCATAGATCACTGTAGAGTGGTCGCGGCCACCGTGATATGCGCCTATGCTCTTCAGCGAAGACTTTGTCATGCTTTTAGAAAGATACATAGAGATCTGCCTTGCCTGTACGACCTCACGTTTACGTGTCGGCGAGTTTACCAGGTTAACCGGCACCTCAAAATACTCACATACCAGTTTTTGAATGAAATCCATTGAAACTTCTTTAGAGGTATTCTTTATGAAATTCTTCAGCATTGATTTCGCCAGTGGAAGGTCAATGTCTTTTTTATTTAATGTGGACTGTGCCAGCAAGGAAACCATTGCACCTTCCAGCTCGCGGATATTATTGTCAATATTATGTGCTACGTATTCAACCACTTCTGAGGGAAGGTCAATTCCATCAGCATACATCTTCTTTTTAAGGATGGCAATTCTGGTTTCAAGGTCCGGAATCTGAAGATCTGCTGACAAGCCCCATTTGAAACGGCTCAGCAGTCTCTCTTCCAAACCAGATAGATCTTTAGGTGCTTTATCTGAGGTGATAATGATCTGTTTCCCCGATTGGTGAAGATGATTAAAGATATGAAAGAAGATATCCTGGGTCTTCTCTTTTCCTGCAAAATTATGTACATCATCCATGATGATCACATCCATTGCCTGGTAGAAATTCACAAAATCATTTATGGTGTTATTTTTTAACGATTCTACAAACTGCTGGCAGAATTTTTCGCAGGATACAAAGATCACTAGTTTCTCCGGATGTGTTCGTTTGATTTCATTTCCAATGGCCTGGGCCAGATGCGTTTTACCTAATCCTACAGCACCATAGATCATTAGTGGATTAAATGATGTGGCCCCTGGTTTTGCTGCCACTGCGAAGCCCGCAGAGCGCGCCAGACGGTTACAGTCGCCCTCCACATAATTTTCCAAAGTGTAATTGGAATTCAGTTGCGGGTCAACGTTCATTCGCTTAGCACCAGGGATCACGAACGGATTCCTGATGTCTTTTCCGGCTGCTGCCGAAGGAACCGCCGGAGACTGTGGATTTGATGCTGCAGCGTTACCATTTGACGGCATTTTTGTGGTATACGGTGAACCGCTGTTTGAAGATTTATCTACAATAATGTTGTATTCCAACCGTCCTTCTTCTCCTAACTGCTGTTTTACCGTTTTGCGCAGAAGACCAACATAATGTTCTTCCAGCCACTCATAAAAAAATAAGCTGGGTACTTGTACAGTTAAAACATTCCCTTCCAATTTTAAGGCTGAGATCGGTTCAAACCAGGTTCTGTAACTCTGATTCGGGATGTTCGCTTTAATAGTTTGGAGTGAGTTATTCCACACTGTAGTACAAGTATTCTGCATAATTATCTTGATATATTCGTCTAAAAAATTGTTACCTTCCTTTTGGGGATTGCGAAGATCAAGAAAATAGTAAACAAAAAAACATAAACTTATACTTAGGGTTAACCGCCTAAAATGCAATCATATATCCGAAGTTTTCTGATTTTAATGTTGATAAGTATGGGTTATCAACACATGTTGTTAACTATTCCGCTCTCACATTGTGAATAACACATCCAGATGTGATCAATATAAAACCAACTCCCTGATATCTACGGAAATGGCTGAAAATTTTTTGAAGATTAGCCGGTAATTAAAGTCCTTATTTTTGGTAAAAAGATCAAAACAGCCTCCTTAGTCCTGCTGAGTTGTTCACATTTTCCTCCTGTTTTTCGGGTAATCCACAATAATTTTTATCTCAGAGCAGGTACTTTCTATTTCATACCACTGTCAGCAAGGCTAAGATCATTAACCGTATATTTACAGAAATACATTTCCTATTATGATCAGATTGAATAACGATACACCGACAAGCGTTTTGCAGGACGTTAAGGAAGGCAGTATGGTAACAGATACCTTTAGTAAGACCGGTTTAGTGGAAACTATCGAAATCACAGATGATGGATTCAGTAAGATCTATACCTTTCAGCTGGTAACCGGCAGAACGATCATTGTAAAAAAGTAAACCGGGGTATAATATACTACAAATATAGCCCCGAAATGATAATCTGTTGGTACACTGATAGGGAGAAATTTACATATTTAACTTACCTTTGCGCCATAAAATAAAACCATGATTTATTTCTTCTCCAACGAGAGCAATACTGTTTTTGCTGTACAACTAGAACGAAGCCTCACCTCGTCTGATATTTCAAAATTAAGCTGGCTTTTTGGCGGTGCCCAATTAAATAAAGAAACTGCGCTGACAGATTTCTTTACAGGCCCCCGCGCTGCAATGATCACTCCATGGAGTACAAATGCGGTGGAAATCACTCAAAACATGGATATCCACGGGATTGTTAGAATTGAGGAGTTTACACAAGTAAGAGCTGATTTTAAAGACTTTGATCCCATGTTATTTCAGAAATACCATGAGCTTAACCAGGATCTGTATACGATCAGCCTTCAGCCTGAACATATCCTGGAGATCGCTGACATTGCTGCATATAACCAGCAGGAAGGTTTGTCATTAAGTGAAGAAGAAATAGATTATTTAAATAAACTGTCAGAAAAACTGGGCAGAAAATTAACGGATTCGGAAGTATTTGGCTTCTCCCAGGTTAATTCAGAGCATTGCAGGCACAAGATCTTTAACGGCACTTTCGTGATCGATGGTGAAGAGCAGCCTGTATCTTTATTTAAGCTGATCCGTAAAACATCTGAAGCAAATCCAAACGGCATCATTTCTGCCTATAAAGACAATGTGGCCTTTGTAAAAGGTCCCAGAGTACAGCAGTTCGCACCCAAACGCGCCGATGTACCTGATTATTTCGAGATTAAAGAATTTGACGCTGTGATTTCTCTGAAAGCGGAAACACATAACTTTCCAACTACAGTGGAGCCTTTTAACGGCGCAGCTACAGGTTCGGGAGGTGAGATCAGGGACAGGCTTGCCGGCGGACAGGGCTCATTGCCGTTGGCTGGCACAGCAGTATATATGACTTCCTTTTCGCGTCTTGAAGAAAACCGTCCCTGGGAAAAAGGCATGACCGAAAGAAACTGGTTATACCAGACCCCTATGGACATCCTGATCAAAGCTTCAAACGGAGCTTCGGATTTCGGAAATAAATTCGGACAGCCGCTCATTACCGGCTCACTGCTTACCTTTGAACATGAAGAAGAGGCCAGAAAACTTGGTTTCGACAAGGTCATCATGCAAGCCGGTGGTATCGGATATGGAAAAGCAGATCAGGCTAAAAAAGAAAAACCCGCTGTTCATGACAAAATCGTTGTATTAGGCGGAGAAAATTATAGAATCGGGATGGGCGGTGCTGCGGTTTCTTCTGCGGATACCGGTGCAATGGGCTCAGGTATTGAGCTGAATGCCATACAGCGCTCCAATCCTGAAATGCAAAAAAGAGTTGCCAATGCCGTTCGTGGAATGGTAGAAAGTGATCACAATACGATCGTCTCTATTCATGATCATGGTGCAGGCGGCCACCTCAACTGTCTTTCCGAACTCGTAGAAGAAACAGGCGGAAAGATCAACCTGGATAAATTGCCGGTAGGTGATCCCACCCTGTCTGCCAAGGAGATCATCGGAAACGAGTCTCAGGAGCGCATGGGACTGGTTATCGGACAAGAACATATCGAAACCCTGCAAAAAATAGCAGACCGTGAAAGGGCGCCAATGTATACTGTAGGTGAAGTAACTGGAGACCATCGTTTTACGTTTGAATCTGCCACTACCGGAGCTAAACCTATGGACCTGAAAATGGACGATATGTTTGGCAGCTCGCCTAAAGTGATCATGCAGGACAAAACAGTGGAAAGAAAATATTCACCGGTTACTTATGAACCAGCAAAAATCGACACCTACCTCGAGCAAATGCTGCAACTGGAAGCCGTTGGCAGTAAAGACTGGCTAACAAACAAGGTTGACCGCTGTGTGGGCGGACGCGTAGCAAAACAGCAAACCGCGGGCCCGCTGCAATTACCACTGAACAATTGCGGTGTAATGGCGCTGGATTTTCAGGGAAAAGACGGTATTGCCACCTCAATCGGGCATGCACCACTTTCGGCGCTGATCGATCCTGCTGCAGGAAGCCGTAATGCAATAGCGGAATCCCTTTCCAACCTGGTATGGGCTCCACTGAAAGATGAACTGGAGAGTGTATCACTTTCTGCAAACTGGATGTGGGCCTGTAAAAATGAAGGGGAAGATGCCCGTTTATATGCCGCTGTAAAAGCCTGTTCTGAGTTTGCGATCAGCCTCGGGATTAACATTCCTACTGGTAAGGACTCCTTATCGATGAAACAGAAATACAAGAACGAAGAGGTAATCTCTCCGGGAACTGTAATTATTTCTGCAGCCGGTCATTGTAATGATATCACCGCAGTTGTAGAACCTGTATTCAAAAAAACAGGTGGCGCTGTCTATTATATTAACTTATCAGGAGATAGCTATAAATTAGGTGGATCTTCATTTGCACAAATCCTGAATAAGATCGGTGACGAAACACCAGATATAATGGATGCCGCTCAGTTTAAAAATACATTTAATACCCTGCAGCAGCTGATTAAAGGAAAAAAAATACAGGCTGGACACGATATCGGCAGCGGAGGTTTGATCACTACCCTGCTGGAACTTTGTTTTGCCGACCGCAACCTCGGTGCGTCAATCGACCTTTCTTCTCTTGGAGACCAGGACAGCATTGCAAAACTGTTTGCTGAAAATATTGGTGTAGTTTTCCAGGCTGATGAAACCGCCGAGGCCCTGCTAAATGCGAACGGAATCAATTATCATAAAATAGGTACCGTTACCGGTAACCCTACCCTGGAAGTCAAAGATATTTCAGGAAGCATGAGTTTTGACATCGATCACCTGCGTGATGTATGGTCTAAAACTTCTTACCTGCTCGATCAGAAACAAAGCGGACCCGTAAAAGCAAAAGAACGTTTTGATAACTATAAAAATCATGTGTTAAATTACACTTTCCCCTTGTCATTTGACGGAAAGAAACCGGTGATTGACTCTTCAAAACCAAGGCCTAAAGCTGCTGTTATCCGCGAAAAAGGAAGTAACTCTGAAAGGGAACTGGCAAATGCAATGTACCTTGCAGGCTTTGATGTGAAGGACGTACATATGACCGATCTGATCTCCGGCAGGGAAACACTCGAAGATATTCAGTTCATTGGTGCAGTTGGGGGATTCTCTAACTCTGATGTTTTAGGTTCTGCTAAAGGATGGGCAGGTGCTTTCCTTTACAATGAAAAAGCCAAGCTGGCCCTGGAAAACTTCTTTAAACGGGACGACACCTTATCGATCGGTATCTGTAATGGATGCCAGCTGTTCGTGGAACTTGGACTGATCAATAAGGACCATAAGGAAAAACCTAAAATGCTGCATAATGACAGCCATAAACACGAAAGCGGTTTTACTTCTGTAGCCATACAGGAAAATAATTCGGTGATGCTTTCCGGACTGGCAGGGACAACCCTGGGTGTTTGGATTTCCCATGGCGAAGGCAAATTCCAGTTACCATATGCAGAAGATAAATACCAGATCGTTGCAAAATATGCTTACGAAAGTTATCCTGCTAACCCTAACGGTTCCGATTATAATACAGCGATGATGTGCGACAATACAGGAAGACACCTGGTGATTATGCCGCATATTGAACGTTCCATTTTCCAGTGGAACTGGGCAAATTATCCTGAAGGACGAAATGATGAAGTATCGCCATGGATCGCTGCCTTTGTAAATGCCAGAGAATGGCTGGAAGCTTAAAATTTGCAATAATTCATCAGCACTGCCGTTATTCATAAAAACAGAAAGTGTTGATTCATGCAGCGGCAGGTGATGTAGGCACTTACGCTGTACAGCTGGCGAAATGGAAAGGTGCATATGTTATCGGTACTGCTTCGGAAAGTAATATAGATTTTCTTAAGGATCTTGGTGCCGATGAAGTGATCGATTATCGTAACGAAAATTCACAGAAAAGAGGCAAGATCGTTATAAAAGTAGTTGATACGATCTAAAATTTCGTGTAAACCGCAAGCTGAACAACATTATTAACAGTATTGTTGTTCAACCCTTTTACAGCCTGGTTCAGATAACCTGCTTCAATATCAAGATTCTTAGTCACACGGTAGCCAGATGCCACATAAGCCCGGTTCTGATCGAAAAACCTGTGATTCAGTTCGTTCTTATGCTGTATATTAAAGAACAACTCATTCTGTAAAGCCACAAAAAGGCCCTCTTCAAAGTCTTTCATTTCTTTTGTCAGAGGGATAATAAAGCGCGCAAAATACCGGAAGCGCTGGGCGAAAAGCTGATCTTTTCCGGCTCTTTCTATAAACCTTTGCTCTACCCTGAAACGATGTGAAGCAATAACAGTAGAGATTTTATGTTTGTATACATACTGCTCCCAGATCCTATGTTCAGTAAGTACATTGTCTGCCGTACCGTCTGCATGGGTAAAAGTCTGGTTTAACAAATATCCCAGGGTCAGTTCATTTTTGCCGTTTGCATAATAGGTTATACCTGGCCTGAACAGGAAGTTTCTTACTTCAGCCCAGTTATCAGATGACCGGACCTGCATGTCCAGATAGGCGCCCCATTTTTTACTGATTTTTGTGTTGTTCAGCAGAAATAACCAACCACTATTCTGATATTGAGTTTGGGCATGAACATTGCCGGTGAATAAGAATAAAAAAGCAAGTGGGGAAAGAGGAAAACGCATAGGTAATAATACTATATTTAAGCCATAACCAAAAATGAATTTAGCAAAATCTCTAATCTTTTGTATATTATTCGTGTCTGATAGATATTCATCATACCCTGATCCATTATTACCATAATCGGATCAATGATGCTGCCGGAAACTAAAAATACCGCTTGATTTTCAAACGGCATTTCGATACTAAATAATTTTAAAAGGTTTTAGCTATTAACCATGGCACATAGCAACATCAGCAGGTTCAAAATACTGAGGTAACAGCTCATCCAGTATTGCGTTGGTAGCAGGCGTATCACTATTTGCTTTTAAGACAACCGGATTGCCGGATGAAATAGAAGCGATCACTGGGTTTAGCAATAAAACCAGCGACCCACCGGAAACTCCTGCACCCCTACATAACGACAACTCGCACTGTTCGGAACAACTATCACCCCTAAGCCCCGTAGGTGCTACCCACTCCCTGAGTTGCAACCTGGTAAATTCTATGATAGCAATCGGAGCATGAATCTCACACCGCGATTCTGAGAATGGCACTTCAAAATCTTTCCTAACTGCATCGCAGAATACACTCTTGTTCTCTTTCAACATGCGTTCCAGATTGTCAAGTTGCTTTATCCGCCAATGATAGGATTTCGTGATACTAGTTTTAAGGTTAACTTTCTGTTTGCCAAAAAATTCCAGGAATTGAAGCATAGTTTTATATTTTTATTTAATTGATTCAAACGCCCCCATTCCTGGGGATAAAAATTGATTTAGGTCAATTGCAAAAATTTATTTTTTAAGAATGCTTTCCTTTCTAAGGATTGAGAAATTCCAGGAGGCTGAAAGAATTTGAATAAAACAGGTGTGAAAACGTTAGCAAATTTGAGAAATCGGTTCATCTTTCGTAGTTCAATTATTAATAATCCGATCCAAATCTCTGCAATTGTAATATAAATAACATTAACATTTGGTAATAAATAATATATATAATGATCGTTTTTGATATGATTACGAAAGGGAATTGTTGCAGAGACTGCGGAGTATTTCCTAAATATGATGCGATATATGGGTTGGGAAAATTTTCAGCGAATGTATCCTTCTAATTGTTAAATGCGGATATAAAGAGGCTGAACTTAATGAACGGGAAACAGGGTTCAACACCTGTTTTGAGGGCCAGCGTTCTGACCCTCAATACTAGCTATCTCAATCAAATAATGATTTACAAATTGACGCCACGTTTTAACAGGGCCAGACATCATAAAAAATATTGAGTATACTGGTAATACTGATCATTTCATATCAACAATTAAGTTACGAATAATTTTGTCATTTAGAAAGGGGCATATGCGACAAAATAAGATTGTGGCTGCTTTACTTTTGCATTTAAGTGTATTTGAGTGCCAGCAGGCTTACTCTTGCGATGAGCGGCAATAAGTACTAAACTGGTCAGCGCATAGTTCTTTGCATCATGAGTGGTCAGTTCTTTCACTTTAACTACAGATGTGGCTTTGGTCTTCGGATCAACGCTGATCACTTCATCACCTGCTCTCAGGTCTTTAAGCATTTTTTTCGCTCTATTGCCACTTCCTCGTCACCGGGAAAACAAATACATTTCCATAGGTGGCTTCTTCTTCAGAAGGGGCTTTCCCGTTATTCAGCACTTTATATTGCTGCAAGCTGAGTTCCCTTGACCCGGTATAACAGCCTTATATATCTTCCCTTTTTCATTGGTATAGAATACCATCAGGCCGATATCCTGCATTCCCTCCCTGGCCACCAGTTTGTACAGGCCGATCCGCTTTTTTCAGCCCGTCATCACCCGTAATAAAAACGGTTTGCGTGCATGCTAGCGGTCCAGAATATAAGCATTATCAAATTTCACATAGGTATCCTTATCTAGATATAAAATAGTATAGATTTTAGCTATATCGTACTCCTCCATAGTTAAAGAATGCGGTTTAACTGCTTTTTACTGCGCCTGAGTGAAAATAACAGCTGCTGCAAGGAGTAAAATAAGGGTGATTTTTATTTGCATATAAAGTTAAATTGATGAATTAATTCTATCAGGATATCTGTTTGAAAGCATCTGCAAAAGCCTGTATTTCGTCCATGCGGCCGATGCTTACGCGACACCCTCTTTTGTAAGCACTGAATACAGAAATTCCTTAGATGCCAATGTTTTTTTTAATGCATCCTTTAAAAAATCCTTTTCCTGGTAGCCGGCTATCGCGGCAGTAACAGTTGGTGCAGAAATGCTCATATGCCCTACACCATATTTCATCAGGTCTTTGATCTTGGAAGGCTGAGCGATCACATATCCGCAACGCAAACCTGCAAAACCGTACAGTTTAGAGAAGATACGGGCAACGATGATATTACTGCCTGCCTTTACCATGCCGATCATACTGGCGGCTTGCGGGTCAGGCAGGTAATCGATATACAAAAATATTTTTACTATATTGAACTTTAAGAAGCCGAACTACATTACCGATAACTAAAAACAAACAGAATGAGCGATCAAAGTCTTTGTACACATTTAAATGCGATTGAAACAGTAAAAGTCAGTGATGAATACGTATGTGAAGAATGTATAAAATCCGGCAGTAACTGGGTACACCTGCGCAGCTGCCAAACCTGTGGGGTAACGCTTTGCTGTGATGAGTCACCTCAAAAACACATGACCAAACATTTTAAGCAAAGGCATCATCCGGTAGTAGCCTCTGCTCAAGCCGGGGAAAGATGGTTATGGTGTTACGTTGATGAACAATTCATAGAATATTAATCTACAGCTTCAAGTAACGTCGTTGATAATTGATCTGTCCCATGTGATAGGAAAGGTGCGATAATAAATGCATGAGTACATATTCTACCGTTTGATCAGGATGAATGGATAAAATCTCCCTCGGATAGGCAGAGGCCATCGCTTCCCTGGGGATCTTTGACAAAGAAAAAGATATAATCCCTATCAGTTCCTCCAGTGTGACAATAAATTCTTCAGGTGTAAACAGCCTTGCTGAAAATTCAGCATCCCTATCTCTTTCATACCTGATATTTCCGAATGGATTACCAATATAGGTCTTCAAATTGCCGATCAGGTGCTGCAGCAGGTGCCCTGCCGAATTGGTTGTTCCGGGCAGAACCTGCCATATCGAATCTTCGTCGGTATAACCTTTCACCTCATTGATCAGCCTGTTGATATCCCTGTCAAACAGAATGGTATAATAGTCAATATTCATCTTTAAAATATTTTGAACTGCCAGTCAAAGTAACAGCTAAATCGTCATAAATTATTAGTCATTTTAATGAAAATAAACATTATTTTCCCAAATTGGTTTCTGCAGTAATGAAACCGGTAAAAAGCCCGTTATACATCCAATATACCCCGATTATGAAAATTAAACCTACGCTGAACCTAACAATCAGGCTGATCCTATTGATTACCAGCTTATTTACCGCAACACTTTCTTTTGCCGGGCCAGGCATAAAAAAAGCTCCTGCAAAACAGTTCTATGAACTGGTCGTCTATCATGTGAAGGATAAATCACAGGAAGAGCGGGTAGACAAATATTTATCTGAAGCTTTTCTGCCTGCGGTTCACCGTTACGGGATAAAAATGACGGGTGTATTCAAAACACTGAACATAGATACCGCTGCTGATAAGAAGATCTATGTATTGCTGACCTATCATTCCCTGACCGAATTTCACCAGATCAGTAAACAACTGAGTACAGACAAAACACTGGCAGCACAGGGAAAAGACTATACAGATGCCAATTTTGATAACGCACCCTATATCCGGAAAGAATCAATTTTAATGGAATCGTTCTCGGGTATGCCAATATTGAGAAAGCCACAGTTCAGCAATGCCAAAAGCGAACGCATCTATGAACTGCGCAGTTATGAAAGTGCGACAGAAAAATTATACCACAACAAGCTCAGTATGTTCAATGACGGAAATGAGATGGCGATATTTGACCGCATCGGAAGCCAGGCCGTATTCTACGGAGAAGTATTGGCGGGAAGCCGTATGCCCAACCTGATGTATATGACCACTTACAGCGATAAAAAATCCAGAGACGAGCACTGGGTGGCGTTCGGAAGTGATCCCGACTGGAAAAAGCTGTCTGCCATGCCTGAATACCAGCACAATGTTGCCAAAGTGAACATCGAGTTCCTGGTACCGGCAGAATATTCCGATCTGTAACCAGATGATCTGGTAAAACCTTCTTAAGGGCATTACCAGATCATGTTCCATAATGCCCGCAATGCTTAGGCAACGCATACTAAAGTAATTTTGGTGGTAAATTTGTTTTTCCGAAACGGAAGCCAATGGAGATTTCATGTGAACCGTTGCTTATCCGTCCGATGTTGTTATTGCCGATACCCGTCTGGTAGCTATAGCCAATTTTGACATTGTTATTCAAGCTCAGTGAAAGGATACCCGCAATTTCATCTGTAGTTCTGTAATTGACACCGAATCCAAACTTATCTTTCAGGTATACTGTCGCCGAAATATCTGCTTGCGTATCGAATGCCCTGCTGTAAGCCACCAAAGTTGCCGGCTTCAGTTTCACATCCTCATTCAATGTAAAAAGATAGGCCCCGCTAAAATAATAAGTGTTGCTATAGTTTCTTTGTTCATCTGCCGATGCTGTACCCAGGCTACGGATACTCAGACGCGGAAGGGAGGCGCCGATATAGTATTTTTCAGGGCTATATAACATCAGGCCCAGGCCTACGGTACCCACCGTTTCGCGGATGTCATCCCTGAAGCTTGGGTCATTACCATCCACTTCTGAATAAGTAGCTTTGTAATTCCTGAACCCGGCATTAAAAGAAGCAGCGAAGAAATTCTCTGCAGAAAGCTGAACTGCTTTGGCAAAAAAAGCAGAAACCTCCGTCAGTTTTTCTATGTTGAATTTATCATAGGTAACTGATAACCCTGCCGCCCCATTGATACTTTCAATAGGCAGGCTACCATTCAGCTGGACGGTATATGGTGCTCCTTCTATCCCCGTCCATTGTTTCCTGCTGTTCAGATTAACCGATCCTGCTTTATCCAGTAAAGAATATGTTGAGTTGAAAGGAACCTGGTTATCAGAATATTGTGTAAAGGAAGTGGCTTGCTGCGCGCGGCATACCGTGATGACCATGATCAAAGTACTGGTAAGCAGTGCAGATTTAAATATTTTCATTTGAATATAATTATTTTTTGTGATGAACCCTCAGGAGCTTTATAAACTTGTTGAATTGGTAAGCTCATGATTCTTTTATGTGATATTATGGCCGGGGAATAAACCCCCGGCCTGTTAAAAATTAGTATTTAAGGATAAAGTAACCTGTCTTGCGTTTGATCTTGCTGTCAACATTGTATTCTACAAGAGCGAAGTATGTACCCTGCGGCAATAGTGTGCCCGACTTAGACTTACCTACAAAAACATGCTGGTCATTATCATATCCTTCCACATCGAATACTTTTATTCCGGTACGGTTAATGATGGTCACTTTATTCAGCGGATAGTCTTTGATCCCGTCAATCGTGAGGAATTCATTCATGCCGTCACCATTAACTGATAATGCCGGATGCACCTTGATTCCTTCCCCGTCAGCGTCATCTATCCTGATGTCCTGAACCACGATCTTTGCAGCGGCGTACTGGTTATTTCCTGGCTGTGAGGCCGTCACCTGTACTCTCCCTATCCGTAGTCCTTTGATCACATCGCCGGTTACAGACAAATAAGAGGGGTCTGAAACGGTAAGCGTGACAGGTAAGCCTGAACTGGAGGTAGCCTTGATGGTGGCTGTACCATTTGTTTTTAAGGCAGGGATACCTTCAAATGTTATCGTCTGGCTCGCTTTACTTACAATCAGCAGTCCGCTGGCCGAAGGTTTAGTAGCATAATTCACGTTATCAGGAGCCGTAGCTGTGATGGTTACATTACCTGCAGCTACCACATGAATTTTATTGTCAACGATCGTGGCTATTGTTGCATCGGAACTGGTAAAAACAGGTGTCTCACCACTTGTCAGTACTACGCCGGGAATAAAGTCAGCATCTCCTACAAATTTCACGGGGATCGGGTTCAATGTGATCGTCCTTGTAGTAGAGGTGATGGTTAACGTACCGCTCAAATAGTTGAAAGTATAATTCTCATCCGAAGCGCCTGATAAGGTAATCGGATAAGTTCCTGCAGGGGAACTTGCTACCGCCGTAGTAGCTGCCAGTGCAGGAATCTGAACCGCTGATTCATTTTCAGCGTTTACAAAACCTGTGTATTTAAATGTAAATACCGGATTATCCAAACCAAATGCCCTGGTTTTGTTATCGGCCGTCACGGTCAGTACGGCTTTATCCACTGTCAGTACGCCCGCCTCATAAACCAGCGTATAGTTTTGTGCGGAGGCCGCACTGCCGGTGATCGCATACGTACCAACTTGTGATAGCGGTGTGGCTGTAGTAGTAAGGATAGCCGGCGCAGAAACTGCCGTAGCCAGCGTCTCTCCATTTACAAAACCATCATAAGATGCTGTTAAGGAAGGATTGGCCTGTCCGTATAGTTTCGACTTGCTGTCTGCTCTCACGATCAGCGTCCTTTTTGCAACCACCAAAGGTTTACTGACGGTAACTGCAACAAAATCGGCCGTTGCCGGGAAGGTGGCACTGATATTCGCCGTACCCGCAGCAATGATCTTTACCCTGCCATTTTCAATGGCAGCAACATTCAGATTATCAGCAGCGAAAACAGGCTGTAGACCGGTTTCTGATGAAGCCGCAGGGGTAAAATTAGCATCACCATAGCTAACAGCAGGCAGATCATTATAAACAATAGTCTGTACACCTTTTACAAGTAACTGTCCCTCGGTATAGGTAATCGCATAATTCGGAGAAGATGCACCTGTTACGGTGATCGGGTAAGCTCCTTTAGGCGATGTTTGCACAGCCGTTGTTGTTGCAATCGGAGCAGCAGTTAAATCAGCTGCCAGATCTCCGTTTACAAAACCTGTATAGGTAAACGCAAATATCGGGTTAGGCTGTCCTTCAGCTCTTTCTATATCATTGGCTTTAATATTTAACGGAGCAGGTGTAACCGAAAGTGTACCCCCGGCATAGGTTACTGTATAATTGGTAGTATTTGCCAGTCCCGTAACGGTAATCGGGTAAGTGCCTACTTTAGCAGCAGCTGTGCCCGTTGTGGTAACCACAGTCTGCAAATTTAACGCAGCGCCATTATCCTGTGGTGCCAGCCCGGAATAACTCAGCGTTAAAGCCGGATTTACCTGTCCGTATAACTTAGACTGATCATCAGCCTTTACTATCAAAGCAGCCTGAGTAATAGTTAAAACACCCGGAACGTAATTAAACCTGTAGTTTCTGGCGGTTGCACCTGAAGCTGTGATAGCATATTTGGCTACCGGAGAAGTTTCCGTAGCGGTGGTAGTGACAGCAGGTTTATTGGTAAATACAAAATCCGTTTCCCCGTTCACAAGGCCGGTATAACTCACCGTAAGTTCCGGATTAGTCTGTGCATAAACGCGGGTCTGGGCATCAGGAGTTACGGTAACTGCTTTCTGGTCTACTGTAAGCGTCGCAACTGCTGTTCCGCCATCAGAGAAAAGTGCAGTAATGTCTGTACTACCGACCCCTACAATCTGAACCAGTCCTGCGCCGTTTGCCCGGGCAATCGTAGGATCAGCTATGGTATATGCTGACAATGTTCCCGAAGCACTTCTTGCTCCCGGATCAAAAATCGCATCTCCGTAAATCTTATGAACGGCTGCAAAAGCAGTATTTCCTTCCGTCAGCTTTCCATTTACAAAACCAATATCATAATTGGCTGAGGTTAGCCCTGATGGAATGATCAGGAAATTTGCACCATCGGCCTGTTTGGTAAATTGTAATGTTCCGGTAAGGTTTTGCGAACTTTCATTGTTTACGAAACCTTCATAACGCGCAGTAAAAACAGGATCTGCTTCACCAGTTAGTATGGCTTTGTCATCTGCAATTACGCTTAGCGGTGCTTTGGCAATACTAATATGCTGGGTAGCACTGCCCGCGGCATAAGCAGCATCTTCGGCCTGTGCTGCAGTGATGTCAGCTTCACCGGCGCCAACTATGGTAACAGCCCAATCGCCCGTTGCATTTTTAGCTACTGTTGCAACACTTGCATCACTGGTGCTGAATGTGATTTCATTTGGTGAATTACTGCTCACCTGGAAGGGCAGTGGCTGTGAACCATAGGTTGCCGCCGTTGTAAAGCCTGCAAAAGTAATCACCTGATCAATTTTGGCCTCTATCGTCAGGCTTCCTTTCACAGAATTAAAAGTATATTTATCTGAGCTCATGCCAAAAACGTCAACGGTGATATCGTAGACTCCGGCCTTTGTGTTTGCATCTGCAAGGATTGTTAATACGGGGGTTCCCATAACAGAACCCGCGTCATCAGTACCTTTGAAAGGACCAAAAACGAATGTAGCCTCAGGGTTTGCAGCTCCCTGAGTTTTAGTCTTGTTTTCAGCGATCACATCCAGTACTGCCTTTGCAATGGTCAGCGTACTGGTCACTTCAGGTGCAGCAGAATAAGTGGCGTTACCCGGCTGGTTAGCACGAATGATCACTGTGCCGGCTTTTTTTATCAGCACCTGGTTGCCGTTTGTAATTTCGGCAATAGTTGGATCATCTGAAGTATATACAACAGCATTGCCGCTGGCTCCGCCAGTGGCTGCTAAAACTATATTTGCATCTCCATAGGTTGGTGTAAAAGTTTGCGGAAGGCCGGTGATTGCCTGTGGCGTACCGTCAACAGAAATCACTTTTGTGGCTGTTCCTGCAGCGGTAGTAGCATTACCAGGCTCTGTAACTGTGATCGTTGCAGTCCCCGCTCCTACTATCTTTACGGTGCTGCCGGTGATTTGTAATATGCCTGCAGGTGCCGCAGTATACTGAAAAGCTGTTAAACCAGCCGAGCTGCTTGCAGATAAGGTAAAATCAGGATCACCTACCTTGAACGTTGCAGGAAAAGTATTGGTAAAAGCTACCGTTTGCGGAGTTTTTACGGCACCAAGTGTTACGATGGAACCATCAATGACGATAGCGGTATTTCCGTCTCTGTTCGTGCCTATATTTGTAAGGGCTGTGGCAACTTTACCGCCCTGGTTTGCACCATCCGCCCAGGCACCATCATCTGAAGTATTGTATCCAACAACTTCTCCCGAAGTCAGGTCCCGTTGTTCAATTCTCCTGATACCGGAGGCATCAGTATTAGGAATCATTGTTCCCCATGCGCGGTCTACATGTTTAACATGATCAAAATAAAAAGCCGCATAACCATTACTATCAAATTCTTCCGCTCTTCTGCCCGTCAGCCCGTTATCTTCAATGACAGTTCCGGCAACAGGGCGACCTGTTCCGGCTGCATTATCGTATAGGAATACAAAGTTTTTAGGACTTCCGGAAGTTGCCGGCGTACTTCTGATCGCTGTGCCATAAGTCGGCACCTCCCCCTGATTGTTCAGTACATCTATACTCATTATCGTTAATGGCTGTGACTCCGGTGAATATAATTGATAAGCACTTAATGTGGGGTTGGCGGCATTGGGATTGTTCAACACAATGTGTGCGAATAGTTGTTTACCTGCGGGATAAACAGTTACGGACTCCTGTATAAACCAGCCGGTATAGGTTCCGTTGGCGTCAGTAGTAAATGTTCCATAATTCACATCAAGATCACTAAGGTTATTTGTAACTGCACCGGGACCATCAGGAGGAAACATAAAGAAATTCCCGGGAATATGCTCCGGTGTATTGGCAGGTACATTGTCCGGAGGAAGGACATACATATATGTTCCTATTGAACCAGCACCGCTTTCAGATGCCATATTATTATAATATCTGTAAGTAGTATTGGCCGCCAGGCCAGTAATTCTTGCCCTGTACACATATGGAATACCATTACGGCCAGTTCCATCATAATCATTATTGGAGCCCTCAATATATTTTGGAAAAATAAGCATTTCCAGTGCAGGGTTATTCTGCCCGAAGGCCTGTATAGAAAACAGTGTAAATAAAAACAGTAAAATCTTTTTCATTTATATTTTAGTTTGATATTTTATTTATAGAGCTATTTGCTCATCAGAATAGAAGCAGTGCCATTCTCATTGATATATATTAGAAAAACACTTCCTATAAGTTTACCAGCAGTTGCTGAACTTATGTTGGAGGGTATAGTTAGAGGAATAGTAGCAAGGACTGAATTATTAATAGGATCTTTGACTGTCAGTGTAAAAACATTAACCACCTTTAAACTCGTACTCTGATTGACACCTATTATTATAGTTTTAAAAGGTGAAAACGATGACGATACGCTTATATTTTCTGCAACCTGGATGGCTCTATATGAAAATGGAATGTATGTAGTTGTCGCGATATCAATATTTATTTTATCCGGTAGTGATTTAGAAAAGTTAGCTAAACTGATCTTCAAAAAGCCAGAATCCGGTATCACTTCCTTATTGAGGCCATTCAAACTGTCATCAATAATTCTTAGATCAGTGTTAGCTGACGGTTTAAACAGCGTATATATATTTCCTGTATAAGGTTTAACCGGAAGTACAGTATCAAGTGTTAATGTATCCTTCAAATAAAACTTAAATCTGCTCTTACCGGAAGGAATACTTAGTGCAAAATTATCTCCTCGGTTAACCAGTTTGGTATGATCACCCTGTATAATAAAAATATTTTCTGATGAGGAGTTTACCAATGAAACGTCTCCAAACTGGGGATCCTGTACAGGTTCCCCTTTGGAACAGGAAAAAAGAATAGAAAATATAAATAATGAAATCAGGTAGAAAAATTTTCTCATAGTTGGGAATTAATGAAAAAGCAGCCCCCTGATTAAGGGGGATGCCTGTTTTACTTAGAAATTAGATTTTTTTAAAGTCCCAATCCTTAGAGACCGCTGTCTACACGGGTTTGAGGAACAAAACTTACCCAGCCTGAAGTCCATTCAGATAAGCTTGCAGAAGTAACTGCTCCCAAGGTGCTACTAGAAACTTTTGGACGCAGGTTGTTGAAAGCATAAGTTGATGAGCCTGCAGTAGTATAGAAAGGACTCAATGAACCTAAACCGATGCCCACGAATGTGGCAGGATTAGCATCTGTAGAAGTTGTATTGGTACTTCCAGTCAGTGATACAGCTGTAGCAGGATTAAATACAGTACTGTATGCATGAACAGCATTTCCAGTAAATCCTCCCGGAGTTGCACTAGTTGCTGTTGCATTTAGGAATTCAACGCCAGTGCTAAAACCAGCAATAATCGAATTCGTCATCGAGAGATCAGTATTTCTTCTCCATTTCGCTCCATCAGCTAACGGAAGAGGTGATCCATTAACTGGGGCAGCAGCATAACCCAGTAGGGTGAAGTTCGAATAATGCGGATGTGTTTTTGTAGGATTGGTATTGTTATCACTACCCTCAGTATCTGATTCTATACCATTTGAATCAGGAGCACCAGAACCCGATAAACTATGTGTTGAAGATGGATCTTTCAAACCAATTGCAAACTGAATAGTTCCTGAGTAACCAAAGTCAGTATCAAAATCATCATCATCATTACCAATCGCCAACAGATATTTTGGACTAACAGTACCACCAAAGAACTCAAATGCATCATCAGCACCATAAGATACCTGAATGTGGTCAATTGTTGTACCAGATCCTACACCACCAAATGTTAAACCATTGATTTCGTTATCTGGTGACAGTCTGAAACCTGCATAGTCAATACGCACGAATTTCATCCTGCCAGAATTGTCTGCAGGAGTAGAACCTCCATAAGTGATATCAACACCTAATGAGTTTCCATTTGCGTCGAAAGTAGGTAGACCCTCGATTACTGTAGTAGATGGCTGATTAGTAGTTGAACTTCCCAGGAGAATAATTCCCCCAAAGTCGCCTGCATGTCTTGAGCCAGATGCATTAGGTGTGGTAAAAGTGATTGGTCGTGATGCAGTACCAACAGCATCAATTGTAGAACCTTTAGTGATTACTAATACACCTGCAATAGATTGAGTTGCTGAAGTTGGAGTAACTTTGTACCCTACAGCAGCACCTGTAGTCAATACTGTACCTGGTTTAATGGTTAGTTTTGCTCCGCCAGTTACAAAAACTATCCCGCTTAATCTGTACACTTTACCGGGGCTCAGTGTTCTGCTTGCAGAAATGTTACCAGTAATTACTGAATCAGCTCCCGTAAAAGGCCCTCCCGCCCCATTTGAACGGTCAAAGCTTCCGTCAGCTCCTTTTTTACAGCCTGCGACTGCGAATGCGGCAATTGCTACAATTGCCAGCGCTTGTTTTGTGAATCTTTTCATTGTTTTTAAAATGGTTTATGGTTTTTTATTGTATAATAAAGTTAATAGAATTATATTTAATTATTAATCACTTTATGTTAATTTTATATTAACAATACTCCTTTAATACATACAACTAAATAAACTAATAAGAGACTGAATCATCTCTATAATCATGCATTAGAGACCACTGTCTACACGGGTTTGAGGAACAAAACTTACCCAGCCTGAATTCCATTGTGGTAAACTAGCAGATGTAATAGCGCCTAGTGTGGTTGTTGCAACTTTTGGGCGCAGGTTATTGAACGTAAATGAACTTGAATTAACTGTACTATAAAAAGGACTCAGTGAGCCTAAACCTATACCAACAAATAAGGAAGGATTGGCTTCCGTGGAAGTAGTATTGGTACTTCCTGATAAGGAAATTGAATTTGCAGGACTAAACACAATATTATAAGCATGAACAGCATTACCTGTGAATCCTCCTGAAGTTGCACTAGTTGCAGTTCCAGTAAAGAATTCAACTCCCGTACTGTATCCGGCAATAATTGAATTCGTCATCGAAAGATCCGTATTTCTTCTCCATCTCGCTCCAGCAGCTAATCGAAGAGGTGATCCGTTAATAGGAGAAGCAGCATAACCGAGTAAAGTGAAATTTGAGCAAACCGGATGTGTTCTATCTGGATTGGTATTCTGATCATTACCCTCGGTATCTGATTCAATCCCGTTTGAATCAGGGCCACCAGATGAATTTAGGCTATGAATTGAACTTGGATCTTTTAAACAAATTGCATATTGAATAGTTCCCTTATAACCGTAGGTAAAATCAAAATCGTCATCTGCGTTGGCTAGGGAGATTAAATAGCTGGCGTTAACCGTCCCCCCAAAAAAACTAAATCCATCTAATCTACTATAAGTCACCTCTATATGATCTATGGTTGTACCAGATCCCACGCCCGCTAGTGTCAGACCGCTTATTCCTACATCGGGCGTGAGAAGAAATCCCGGATAGTCAATACGTACATACTGAATCCTGCCAGAATTGTCAGCACTTTCAGTTCCCCCGTAATTAATATCTACTCCCAGTGGATCTCCATCCGAATTATACAGAGGTAGCCCTTCGAAAGCTCTAGGAGCTTGATTAATAGGTGATTTTCCAAGAACTATTATTCCCCCGAAATCTCCCGCCTGCCGTGAACCAGCTGCCTTAGGTGAAGTAAAAGTGATCGGTCGTGACGCTGTACCAACAGCATCAATTGATGAGCCTTTTGTTACGACCAAGACACCTGCGACAGACTGAATTGAAGAAGTTGGAGAAGCTCTGTAGCCTACAAGTGTTCCTGTAGTCAATAAAGTACCTGGTTTAATGGTTAGTTTCGCTCCGCCAGTCACAAAAATTATCCCATTTAATTTGTAGACTTTTCCAGGAGTTAAAGTTCTGCTTACCGAGATATTCCCAGTAATCACTGAATCTGCTCCGGTAAAAGGCCCGCCAGCCCCATTTGAGCGATCAAAGTTTCCATTACTCCCTTTTTTGCAGCCTGTGACCGCGAATACTGCAATTGCTATGATTGCCAGTGCTCGTTTTGCGGATCTTTTCATTGTTCCTGAATTTATCATTGGTTCATATTTTTAAAATCTATAAGTAAATGCGGCACTGATATTACTTCCGGTCTTCACCTGGTAGGTAATAAAGTCACCCTCGTCCTTATTATATTTAGTCGATGTTCCGGGTTTAATCTCATATTGGGTAGCACCAGTTCCATTGTATCCATTTTTATTCTTATAAAAGGTACTTTTTGAATTTAAGAGGTTTGCCACATTAAGTTTTAACTCACCGCGTTGTTTAAAAAGACGGGTGAACAATTGCAGATCTACCAGACTACGCCCCATTTCGTACTCCACATAGTTGGGATTGGCATTGATCGTATTTGTACGGTATCCAGATTTATTATAAACCAGGTTTAGCCCATACTCATCTTTGGAATAAGATATTCCGGCATTTACAATCCAGGGTGACTGACCAAAAAGAGGTCTTTTTTCCCGTGACTCTCTCACTGTTATCACACCTTGTCCCGGTTCCGAATAAACTAATGCATTTACTTTCGATTTAATGATCGCTCCATTACCAAAAAGAGAAAGATTTTGTAACCATCCCCAATCCGCAATGAAATTGAGAGACTTTCTGAATTCCATCTCCAGACCATAATTGGTAGCAGATTTCTGATTTTGGAATCCATATAGGTCAATAGACTGATCCAGTAAAAAAACCAATTCTATTGGTTTATCGAATTTCTTGTAAAAACCTGAAAAGGAAATGATCTCACCCGGGGACGGATACCATTCCAACCTCACATCAGTATTATTAATTTTTGTACTCTTGACGTTTGCTCCCCGTATATTAACATCTAATACCGGATCATACAGACCAAAAATAGAAGTCTCCCTGAAATCCGGACGCACAACAGTGGTGGCATACGATGCCCTGAGATTTATTTTTTCTGTCAGGCTATAAGTAAGATTTGCAGATGGCAGGTAGTTGGTATTATCATCCTTGTTCACATCTTTATCCTTGCTTTGAAACTGTGTATTAGCTAATTTGTAAGATTCGAACCTTAATCCATATACCAGCCTGAGTTTTTTAAAGAAACTCTGATCCAGCATAACATAAGCGCTGTTTGATTTAGCATTACCTGTGAATTGTGTGCCCAAATCATCACGGACGTTATAAAATACCTGCCCCGGTCCCGTCCCCAATTTATCTGGGCTAAGACTATATTCATAAGGGCCAACAAAGATTGCTGCAGTCGAAAGATTAAAAATTTGAGCAGTAGCACTGGAAAGTTCTCTTTTTTTGTAAAAGCCACTATATCCAATCTTTACCAGTGTTTTATCTTTTAAAAAATCAAATGACCTGGACAGGTTAAGCCCCCAGTTAAAATCTTTTTCTTTTGTATCTGTATATAAACGATAATCAGGGTTTGATTCCTGTGAGTTGATGTTTTTTACAAAGTAACTCTGATAATAAGGCACACCATTTAAAATTCCTGAGCTTCTTCCTGAAAATCTTCTCCTATCATTAATTCCTTGTTTTACAGCGGTATAAGACCCATTCCAGGTCAGTTTAATATCAGATTCGCCCAAGCTGTGCTCGCCCTCAAGTTTATGCTGTAAAACTGTTGTGCTCTCAGGATCCTGAAGATTATACTTCATTCTTATATCCCTGCTTACAGAACCTGCTGCGGCCTCAGCCGTTGGGCCCTCATAGGTATAATAATCATTCTTGTATACATGAGAGTACATATTTCTTAAACTTAACTTAAATCCCCTACCCTGGACTCCGACATTTAACAATCCGCTAAGCGTAGTATTGTATTTATAGATCGTTCCGTTCTGCCTGAGGTTTACGCTATCAATAAATTCATCTTTCCCGTATCCAGCTCTTGTACTGATATAATTATTAATTTCCTGACTGTTACGCAAAGTTGCTCCACCAACGAACCCGAAGGTAACATCCTTTTTAAGCGGGTAGGTACGACCAAAAGATAACCGGTAATTCTGGTTAGGCTCAAACCCATACCTGTACATCCTGAATCCTTCAGGGTCAAAACCCCTGCTTTGTTGAGTAATAAAGTCAGGGAGAGGACCAACCGAATTTGGAATAGCAAAACCTCTCAAACCTGTGGGCACATCGTGTCCTTCCTGCCGGATGCCAAACAGCTCCCCACCGCTCCTTTTCCCTACCTGCAGAAAATCCTTCCCTATCGTATTCGTATTGTACCCCGTCCCGATCTGGAACTGTGTAAAGTTCTGCACCGGAATATCCAGCGTATTCACACTCACCTGCCCGCCAGCAAACTCCGAAGACAGATCCGGCGTAGCCGTCTTGTTCACCACCACACTGCTCACCATCTCTGCGGGGATCGCATCAAAGGCGAAGTTCCTCTGGTTCATCTCTGTACTGGGTTGTGTTACCCCATCAATCTGCGCCTGGTTATAGCGGTCACTTAATCCGCGGACAACCACATAACGGTTATCCACCACGTTCAACCCGCTGATCCGTTTTAACACGGCACCTACGTTGTTATCAGGCGTACGCGCAATCTGCGCCGCAGAGATTCCATCCGTTACACTGGCGGCAGTTTTCTGCCTTGCATATAATCCGGCGACCGAAGCACGCTGAAAACCAGACGTAACCACTACTTCCTTCAGCGCATTAGCTGCAGGTTTCATGGAAACATCCAGTTTAGTTACCGCCCCAGATTTAATTTGCACACCTGTAATTCTCTGGGTTTGGTACGAGACATAGCTAATTTCAATGGTATAAGTTCCCGGAGGAAGTGGCAGCGTATACGTACCGTCAACGGAACTCTGCATACCGGTACCCAGTTCTGCAACGCGGATACCTGCACTGGGAAAGGTCTCCCCTTTTTCATCCAAAATTTTGCCGGTAAGTTTGCCCGGCTCCGGCTTTTTTACGGGAACTCTGGTGACGAGGCTTACGGAAATATTAGAATTGAGGGTAGAAAAACTAAGATTTGTCTTTTTTTCAAGGTCTTCCAGTACAGTTTTAACGGGCACATTTTTATAACTGATATTCTGCAGCCGGATCCCGTTCATTTGTGCAGGATCAAAAAAGAAAGCATAAGAAGATTGCCTGTCAAGCTCCTTTAAAAGCTCCTGGGCGGTACAATTTTTATAATTAACGGTTACCGTTCCTGACTGGGACTGGCTCCTGGAAATCTTGTAGATTGATAAGAAAACAAGTAGAAAGGTTATAAATTTTAAATGTTTATTCGGGTATACTGCATATTTTTTTTTGGACAGTAAAGATATAATCATACTTTTGGAATGGTTTATTGCGCCTGTGAATCGTAATTTATCATTGTTTTTTTCGGCTATGCCGATAATTAAGAGGAGTACTGCCGCCAGCAGTACTCCTTCTTTTTTTCAGGACCCGCCTGATTTATTGCTGCCTTAGTTCATAATCTTATACCCTTCAGGGATTTTTTTAAACTTTAAATGGTGAGTAAATAACAGCGTATGCAATACATTCTCAACGGGTTCATTGCTGAACTTACCGCTGATGGCATACGCTGACAGCCTTTGCTGATCAAATTGCAATTCAATATTATAATAGGAAGCTACCCTGATGAGGGCTTCTCCAAGACCGGTATCTTCAAATTCAAGCGCCCCCTCTTCTGTATGCGGCTGAATATCCCCTGCATTTTTAAAAATGGTTTTTATTCCGGAAAGGCCATTGTGCATATATTGCTGGCCGGGGCTTAACAGTACCGGTGAAAAACCTTTGTCCTTACTGCCGATCTGTACCTTACCGGTATAAAGGCATATTTTTTCAAATCCGTAGTTACGGTAATTTTCCACCGTGAATGAGGTACCAAGAACTGTGGTCGATAATTTTGCAGAGAATACGGTAAAAGGCCGGGTTTTATCTTTGGCAATCTGGAAAAACCCTTTTCCCCTGATCAGGAACACCCTGCGATGGGTGGCAGCAAAGGCTGCAGGATATTTAAATACAGAACCCGAGGTCAGGGTGATCACCGAATGATCGGTCAGGGTGATGATCTTCATGGTACCTACAGGAACCTGTACGATAGTAAATGCAGCTTGTTTTTTTTCACTTTCAGCTTTGCGGTAAGCCCAGTATCCGAAACCGGCGATAACCAGCAGCGAGGCAGCAACAGCAATTTTACTGAAGAGCTTAAATACAGGACGCTGTGTAAACGGCGGAACAATCACCTTCTCTTCATCCATGCCAGGCATTACCTCAAGATAATCCTCATCAAATTCACCATTTTCAACCAGCTGAAAAAACTCTTCCAGCTCTGCTGCATTTAATTCTTTTTTAAGAAACCTTTGGTAGAGATTCTTTTTATCACTCAACTTCATACCCCTATATACTATCGGGCAGTCAGCTTAGGGGGAACGGAATTAAAAAAAATTATACAGTGATGCCAAAAAGGGCAAAAGGAGGTAAAGATAATCTGCGGCATCAGCCAGCCTGTTCATATCTTTCTTTGCCAGGCTCATGTGTTCTTTGATGGTCTCTTTACTTACCGAAAGGATATTTGCTGCTTCAGCATAGGATAAGCCCTCGATCTTGCAGAGCTCAAATACCTGCCTTCTTTTCAGGGGCATACGCTGTCCCATAATCTTACGCAAGAGCCCCAGGTCCATTGCCGCGGTCATCACAATATCCTGGTTGGCACCATCCTGGTCTGAAAGATAACGTCCACGGAATTCAGTCTTCATTTTCTGGTCGGTCAGCATCCGCTTCAGCCAGCTGAAAGTTACGTTTTTGGTGATGGTAAGCAGGTAGGGTTTTAGTTCCCTTTCAGGATCAAGTTGTGTACGTGCTTCCCAAAAACGCAGGAACACATCACTGACCAGCTCCTCGGCCGTCTCCAATGAGCGGGTATGTTTAAAACAGTATGACTTTATATCCTGATAGTACCGTTTATAAATGTGGGCAAAAGCATTCTCATCGCCAGCGATGAAATTCAGGATAATACTTTTTGTTAACACAGTCATATGATGCAAATTTAAGTTTGAAAGCGAAGCGTTATATAAAATAATAATTAATTATATGTTAAATAAATGAACAGCTGTTATTGTCTTCTTGCCACAATGATCCCGGCCGGTCTCAAATCTTCCCTGTCCCTGGAATCAAACAGTATTACCGGAAGGCTTCCCTCAGGACGGTCTTTTAAACCGGCAATTGCCCCGGCGGAAGGAAGCGCCAGGCACCTTCGGATCAGCGGATCTGCCAGATCCCCAAACGGCTTCAATGGCAGTGCCGATAGCTCGTCAACAACCTGATCCGGCACCAGCCCATTGCTGTAATCCCCTTTTCCTGCCGAATTATATAACTTGAACACTATAGGATAAATCTCCCATTTGGGTACCAACTGCGGATTACGGTAATCTTTGATCACGAAACTGGCCATATCTTTTCCAAGGGACTGTTTACCCAGCTGAATGACGGTGATATAAGGTTTCAGCGCATTGATCGTCAGCTCAGCGGCTGAGGCGGTATGCCCGCCACTTAAAATATAGACCCGGTTAATTCCCAAACGGTAAGCGGAAAACTGGCTGAAACCTTTCCTGATTGACGATGGAAGTTTGGCCAGCTCGGCAGAGAAACTGCTTTTCCTGATCCCGGCTTTGGCATTCCCGCGGTATTCCACAAAAATATCCCCTTCAGTAGCAGCAGGAGCAATCATCGCTGCCAGAGCTGCTGCTACAGATACACTGCCCCCGGGATTATAGCGAAGGTCCAGTAAAAGCTCCTGTACCTGCTGTTGTTTAAAATAGCTGAACGCCTGCGTCAGCTCATTTACAGCTGCATCTTCAAATGAATTCAGGAACAGGTAACCATATGTTTTTCCAGCAGATTGAAATGTTTTATACGTATACACCGGAGCCTCACTGCTGCTCAGCCTGCTCAGTGTTACCTTGCCTGTGCGACCTTTTATTTCAAGTTCCGCAGCTTGATTACCGATCACCTTATCTGTAAGAGAAATAATGTTTGCTACCGTAGGCTGCGTTCCGTTAATAGTTTCAACAATGTCCCCGCGCAGCAGTCCCTGCACTTCTGCCCCTGAGCCGGGCACCACTAAAGTGACCATGGTTTCTACTGTACCGTCAGCATGCTGAAAAGTGATGAGATCAAAACCCAGGGTATGCACCAGCGATGGCGGATAGGTTCCCGGCAAATCCGGATTGACCAGCACGGAAAAGCGGTCAGACGGGTGTTTGATGATCTTAAAAAAAGCTGAAGGATCACCACTTCTGTTGATGTAATCCGGCAATGAAGAGTTCCAGTAGTAATATACCTTCATGCTGTCCAAAACCCATGAGTTGATATTTTCATAGCTGCCCGCAATATCATCCGGCTGATCACCTGTTTTCCGGCAACCCGTACCGAAGCACATCATGATCACCGCCGATAATACACCGATCACCTGAGAACTTTTCTTCATACAGTCAATAGTTGGTAGCCAAAGATATCTCCCGTATATAAAGTTTATATTAAGAAAAAAACATTTAACATAGAGAAACAATTCAGCGCTACTGTTTCCACAAACCAGTTATCTGTTAAAGAAAGATAAGAGGCCATCCGCCAGATAACCAATATCACTGAATATTACTTATATTGGTATGATACTATTAACGCTCATATGGGAACGACTACACGTATTCAATCCATAGATATCCTGCGCGGCCTGGTGATGATCATTATGGCGATAGACCATACCCGGGATTTCTTTCATATCACTGCAATGACTGCTGACCCGCTTGATCCTGCAACCACTACTACGGGTCTTTTTTTCACCCGCTGGATCACTCATTTCTGTGCCCCGGTATTTGTCTTTTTATCCGGCGTATCGGTATTCCTGGCCGGACAGCATAAAACCCCTTCACAGGCTGGCATCTTCAGCATCAAGCGCGGCATCTGGCTCATCCTTGCAGAAATCTTCATTCTTAACTTCGGCCTCAGCTTCAATCCGCTGTATAATTTTATTCTGCTGCTCGTTATCTGGGCCATCGGCTGGAGTATGGTGCTGCTGGGAATTTTCAGCAGAATTTCCAGGTCGCTTGTACTGATTACAGGGATCACCCTGGTGTTCGGGCATGATCTGCTCAATCTTCTCAGCCTCCCCAAAACCGGTATAGAAGCACTATTGCTTAAAGTTTTCCTCACCTCATCAGGCACCGTAATACCCATCAACTCAAACCATCTGGTACTTTTCTCCTACGCCATCCTCCCCTGGACGGGCATCATGTTCCTGGGCTATTCGGCAGGCCTATGGTACAGGAAAGACTTTCCAGCCGCAGCCAGAAGAAAATACCTGCTCCTCTCAGGACTCAGCCTGTGCGCATTGTTTGTTGTACTCAGGATCAGTAATGCCTATGGCGACCCATCTCTGCGCAAAATCTATCCCACGCTTATCCAAAATGTATTTTCATTCTTAAATGCCAGTAAATATCCGCCGTCACTGCAGTTCTTTTGTATGACCATAGGCCCGGCATTACTGCTATTGTCAGCATTGGAAAACATATCAAATAAGATCACCAAAGTGATCTCCGGTTATGGCAGCGTACCCTTTTTCTTCTACGTGGTACATTTCTATGTATTACACCTGCTTTTGGTCATCGTATTTTTCCTCAGCGGCCATCAGATAAATGAGATTATACAGACACCTTTCTTCTTCAGACCGCCTAATTTTGGCTTTACTTTACCAGTGGTTTATACCATCTGGTTAATTGTTGTAGCCTCGCTATACCGGCCCTGCCTGTGGTTCAAAAGATATAAAACAAATCATGACCAGTGGTGGTTAAAATACATATAATAAACAAAGACAATGGATACTACGCATCAGAATAACCTCTATTATTCAAGAACAGACGATACTATACTTCATGTAGATAATTCAGAATGGAAAAAGATCCTCCCGGCTGACCTCTACGCCGTTGCCAGGGAACAGGCTACAGAACGTGCCTTTACCGGCAAGTACTGGGACAGCGATGAGACCGGTAACTATTACTGTGCTGTCTGCGGAAATCACCTCTTTAAATCAGACGCCAAATTTGCAAGCAGTTGTGGCTGGCCAAGCTTTTTTGAAGCCATAAAGCCAAATAGTGTGATCTATAAAGCAGATAATTCCTATGGTTCGCGCCGCATCGAAGTAACCTGCGGGCGCTGTGATTCACATTTGGGACATATTTTTAATGACGGCCCTGCACCTACCTATAAAAGATTCTGCATGAATTCCGTATCACTGGAATTTGAACCTGACCAACTGAAAATAGCAACAGATCAGCCCCGGGTATAAAAAAAAAGGATCCCCGGAAAACTAATGAAGAATTTTCGCTCTCAATCCCTTCAGTCCTGATACCCCCTGCAGGTCCTCTACTTCAAAGATCTCCACATGGGCATCGAGTATACCTTCGGCCTGCAGGATTCTGATGTACTGAAGGTACTCATCCTCTTCCGCATCGCTGGAATAAACGATGGTGATCTTTCCTTCCTGGGTGATCCGCTCAGTCTTATCTTTCAGGAGGGCTTTATCAATGCGCTTTTTTACAATTTCAAAACGAGCATTGTAACTGCCATCCACATCAAAGCGCTTTTCGTCCATTCTGAAACGGATATCTATCGCAGTATTGTAGATCAGGATCAGCGTAGTCACTTCCAGCGGATAAGGCAGGGTATCTTTTAATACATGATGGGCATTTTCCATTTCGCACAAAACCCTGATCTGCCACAACCGCAGCCTGTGCAGCAGCTGAAGATCAAAATTCCGCCGTGGCGATATAGAAGCACCCAGGTACAGGTTATGCTCCACCCCGTCCGTTTTAAACCTCTCGTAATAATGCGGGAAAATTGCCTGTGCCTCTGCCTGCCTGCTGTCAATAATTGCCGCCATTTTTTCATTGATCGCAGCAATGGTGTGCTCATACTTTCTGCGGAAAATATGGAAACTGCCGGTCTCTTTTTCATCTTCTGCAAAGTAACTGTCAATAACAGGCTCCAGTCTGGCATCCGTCAATTGATGCAGGTAGCGGTGGACTTTGTTGACCACATAATTATGGATCAGCTGTTCGGTATTGGCCCTGAGCGGCAGTAGCAAGTCATCCAGGAAAGCCTTCAGCTGCAGTTCCTCTTCTAAAAAAGATTCACGTTCAGACAGCTGGCTGATCTCCTTTAAGACATTCAGCAGTGTTTGCAGCTGATGTTTAAGATCATTCTGCACGCTTGAATTACGTACCTCCGAAGATCCTTTGATATCTACCTGCCCATACAGGGGGTAAACATCATGAAATACGATCTCCTCCAGTTCGTTCTGCTGCCCGGCATTCGCTTCCGAAATGGCCCGTTCCACTTCTTCCCTGAATTTCCAGTACACACTTGAATGAATAGTCGTATATTTTTCCTGTATAAATGCCTGAACCTGGTTTTGCAGGTCTGAGATCAGCCTGTCAATAGAATCGGTCAGAAAGGGCATCACCACTTCCAGTTTGTTCGCATTGATACTGTTCAGTTCCCTGGCCCTCGGGGACACCAGTTCCAGCACGCCCAGTAAAACATCATTTTTAACCACCGGGGCTAAAATAAAGCTTTGGATATCCTGCGACAGCAACAGCGCTGCCAGCGGGCTGTCAGGATTCAACCTTTTATATTCCTCCGAATCAGAAATAGCAAAGAACACCTTATCCCTGATCAGGCTCTGAAAAGAATTGATGCAGAGTACATCTTCTCCGCAGCCTTCCTCCTGATCACTGAGGATGAAACTTTTCATTTTATGACCAAAATCGGCTATTTTGAATACGCCCTTCTGCTGGTTGAAAACCGTAAACCCGATCCTGATATCAGGGATCCTGTAAATGGACCTGAATATAGATTCAATGCTCTGCTGAAAATTATCGGAATTGAGTACCAGCAGTTTCTCCTTGAAGATTGAAACGGCGTTCTCTACAGTTACATCGATCAGCGTCATCAGGGAGAAACCTTTTAATATCCAGCTCTCTTTTGGAAACTTCTCTTTCCACATCTCCAGGTCATCATAATTGTCCATCAGCAGGTCTATATCCTCCTGACTAATCGGAAGGGAGCGTTTTGTAGGCTCGATGTCCAGATTGTCTGCATTATAAAGGATCCTGTAATGTTTGATGATCCCGTTAGCCAAGGGAATATCGTAGAACAAAGGTTTGCCAAAGTCCAGATGGGTGCCGTAAAACTCGTTCAGTATAAGGCAGCAGCTCAGTACATAGGACTGGTGTTCGTCAAAATCCCTGATATTGAACTCAAAATCATCCCCTGCTGCAGCCAGGATACTCCTGAACCGGTCTGTATGGTTAAATACTACCTTTCTGTAGGGGAGGCTGATCGCTTTGATCTCATTCTGACTGAGCACAGCCGGGAAATAATCACGCATCAGACGCCTGATCAGCCCCGCATTTTCCAGCACCTGCCACTCTTCACGGAGGCCGGTTCTCAGTTCAGGGTGCAGGCCAACTTCTTCAAGCAGCTCCCGCGCTTCAGCAGAGCGCTCAGCACTATCACCTGCAGCCACCTTCTCCAGTTCACCGATCACCTGATCAAATGAAAGCTGTACTAAAAAAGGACTGTCGGAATAATTCATAAGTTTACGGAAATCAGGTTCATGATACTTTAGCTAAAATTAAGAATTTTAAAATCAGCGGAGGTAATATTGGTGTAATTAACGCTATTTCACCTGGATATGACCTGAGGCTTCAGCATTGATCTCCATGATAATATCATCCAGCTCCACTGTACAGCGGTAAAGCAGGTCCAGTAGTTCCAATTTCTCCTCTTCATCATCAGAAGATTTAACGAGCTGCACAAGGGCGAGGATGGAAGCTACGGGTTTGCGGATCTGATGAGAATTTAACCAGGAAACGGCTTTCAGCTTTTCACTCTGAATGCCGATCATCGCTTCTTTCTCCTTATGTTCGGTAATGTCATTCTGAACCGAAATATAACATTCAAATTTACCCTGCGCATCAAAAATCGGGTAGATATTCAAAGTCACCCAATATTCTTTATTGGTTTTATCATAATTCACCAGATCAGCACTGAAAGACTCTTTGCGTGATACGGCCCTGAGCAGCTGTTGTGCAATAACTTTATTCGTCTTTGAATTATACAACATTTTTAAATGGTCTTCACCCAGCACCTCGTTTTCAAGATACCCCGTCACAGCAGAAAATGCGGGGTTTACCCAGATCACAATCCCCTCTGCATTGGAAATGATCACAGGATTATTGATCTTGCTGAGGATCTCTCCTGTTCTTTTCAGCTCCAGCTTTTCAGCTTCAGCGCCCATTGACAGAAAAAGTATAAATCCGGAACAAAGTATAAAAAAAATCCCCTTGCCGAAACGTAAGAAATGCAGCAGGTTATCATCAATGCGATAAGAAACCCGGGAAACCGCCGCATCACTCAGTATAATCCAGGTTATACCTATGCCAATATAGATCAGGGATATTTTCAATCTTCGGCCTTTCATACCGGTTGCTGATTAGATTAGTGATAAGGTAACCATTTTTTATTTTTCCTGAATAAAATCACTAATAACAACGATGAATTACATTTATAGATGTATATTTATCTGTTTTTCAGGTAAGCTTTCTTAATGGCCTGAAACTTAGTATGGATCATGGCTGCTCCTGCCGGCATAGATATCGCTAATTTCAATATTCATTTTAAGGATCTGCTGGATCAGGTCATATACTACGGCCACTCTATTGTCTGAAGTATCCATGAATTCGAATTCCTCCCAGCCCGTGCCGTAAAAACCATCGTCCATTGACAGCTCGGCATCAATCTCATGGTGTGTGATCAGCCTGCATAAAAAGAAAAATGCATTGGCAGCAGTAAAGGGCAATTCCATTACCGCAGCCGAAATACTGTCTTCGATCAGCCCATCAGCATAATAGTAGAGATCAGAGTAGATCAGGTTAGCCAGTTCGTGGATCCTGTCATCGGCGTAAAGCTCGTCAAGATCTATCGCATACATGATGCGGAAGGTATCGATAGTAGAATCAATAAAAGCTATGCACTTATTGATTGCCTTCGAAATCTCGTCATCCGATGCGAGCAATACTTCGAAATACATCGAGGCATCCACATCATCCTCTTCTAAAGTCAGCAGCTCGGGCATCTCATGTTCCAATACCGACTTGTAGCCATATTCCGCAAATTTCACGGTAGAAAAACTTAAAATGTGGATCACAATAGGAATGATATCCTCCTCAGCATACCTTGTTACAGCCATAACACCAAAATTAGAATTAAAATATAACTATTTCAACACCTGTACCAGGCCTTCCTGGTTAATCGTAATTACAGGCTGTCCAGCCGCCTTTACACTCACATAGAACTGGTGATTACCGGCCTCCATTTCCAGTGCACTGGTTGTACCATCTACCGTAAATTCAGGGGCAATATCCAATTCTTTTAATGACGGGGCGTACCTCCCATTCTTTTGTTCATACTCCTTCTGGCGGTAATATACCAGCCACAGGTAATTACGCTGCTTTTCTGCATATGGCATTTGGAATGCCGGCTGTGCGGCGCCGTCTGCCGCCGAGCTGAAAGTCAGGTACCCCCAGCGCTCGGGATAATGCATGGCGATCAACCCCTGGGGCGACCATACCCAATTGTGTTCAGGAAGGTTTTTTCCTGCCGCATCCTTATTTTTAATATACTTACCTTTATTAACGGTAGTTTCCCACTGCACCCTGGAAAAATTAACCCTCCAGAAATCTCCCTCTGCAGGAGTTTTCTTTACATTGAGCTTGCTGTAAGGGATAGCCAGTTCAACCGTCCATCCCTGGTCTTTATCTGATGGATTATTTACCGTTCCCTGCACTTTCACTGCAGACCGGACTCCCGACTCCCAGCTTGTCAGCCCGGAACCTAAGTTACGGTAAGCCCTCGGAAGGTACAGATCCCAGATCGTGTTAATCGCGTTCACTTCCAGTTCAAAGTACTGGTGGGTAGTGTTCAGCGGATCGATAAAGATCTCAAAGTCGTCATCCTGGAAAACTATCTCATCACGGTTTTTTACATAGGCCCAAACATCAGGGTCTTTAATTACCGCCGCAATATAGAGATAGTCTTTATCCCATATCAGTTTACAACGTGTTTTATAATAAGGGGCAGGTTGTCTGTCGCCTTCAATATCAGTAAAATCATCTGTCCAGGGAACATTTGCCCATACCGCATCGGTTACATCCCCGTCAATAACCGGCGCACTTGCAGCAAAACCTGCCGAATAGTGTTTTGGAACGGTGAACAAATTCTCAAGGCCCTTAAATGATTTTTGTGCGTTCACATTGCCGGAAAACAATAACGGCAAACAGGCAAAAGAGAAAAAAACCGCCTTTTTCATAAAACCAGACTTTTTTATTAACTCGTTCGTATACATTTAAAAGGATTTAGCGTTAAATTGAACATCCCGTTCTTCCATTGGAATAATGCGGGAAATTATGAATTTAACTAAATAATTTCCAATTATCTCTAAAATAATACGCTATTTTACTCATCAACAGCAGGTGAATTTGCCTTGGCACCGTGGAAACCAGGAGAACAGCAGCTAACTCAGCCTTTTTCCGCTCATCAGTTTATCAACAGCTTCTCTAAACGAACCCGCAGGGCTCAGCTCACCGGAGTTGATAAAATAGATCTCATCGGCATTTTCAATCGTATTTAAACGGTGGGCAATCACCACCAGCGTAGTCTCCTTTGGCAGCTTATCCAGGATCTGCCCCAGCAGCTTCTCTGTGATCGTGTCAATATTAGCTGTTGCTTCATCAAGGATCAGCAGCTCGGGCTGGCGAAGAACGGCGCGCATAAAAGCAATCAGCTGTTTCTGCCCGATGCTAAGGCTTTCACCTCCTGAAAGTACCGGCGTTTCCAGTCCCTGGTCAAATGTAGCCAGCAGGCCTTCCAGCTTCGCTTCTTTCAATATCTCAAGAAACTGCTCATTTGTAAAGCCATGATACCTGGCATTGCTGTACAGTATGTTTTCACGCACTGTTCCGGTGAACAGAAAAGGTTCCTGAAGGATAAAACCTATTTTTTCTGCACGCTCCCCGTCGGTATAACTGCGGATGTCCCTGCCTTTGAGCAATACCGTTCCCTGAAGCGGATCGTAAAGGCGCGCCATGACCGAAGCTGTAGTGGTTTTTCCGCCGCCGGTAGGGCCTACAAGGGCATAGGTTTTTCCCTTCTCCATAGAGAAGCTGATGTTGTGCAGGATCTCAAATCCCCCCTGGTAACCAAAGTGTACGTTCCTGAATTCCAGCAGCGGCGCATGCTGATCCTCTGCTGTCCCGTCATGGATGGTCACGAGGTTGGTACTGAGGGAAAGGATCTGCGAGATTCTGTCCCAGCCCGCTAAGGCAACCTGGAAACTTGTCCAGAGCGTTGCCAGCTGGCGCAGGGGATTGTAAAAGTTAGTGGCATAGGAAAGATAACTGACCAGCAGTCCGATGGAAAAATTACCCTTTGTGATCAGATAGATACCAAAGGAAAGCACGGTAAGCTGTGCGATAGATGAAAACAACCCGAATACCGGCAAAAAGATGTTGTTGGCCAGTCCGGCGCCTATTGCCTTTCGGTAATTTTCCTGATTTGCGAGATCGAATCTTTTTTTGAAATAATCGCGGCGGTTGAAGGCGATGATCACTTTAAAGTTGTTCAGGCTTTCCTGTATTTCGGCACTCATACCCCCGGTACTTTCCAGGTTCAGGGCATTTTTATGTTTTACCCAGGGCGACATGCTCCTGGTAAAAAGTAAAATGAACACTGCAGGCACCAGCGTGGCCAAACCAAGTTCAAAATTAATGATCAGCAAAAATATCCCCGCGCCGATCATGGTAGCAATACTGCCGATGAACTGCATCAGGGACTGTGAGAAGAACTGGCTCAGTTTATCGGTATCATTGTTTACCCTCGATATCAGGTCTCCGGCCTTGTTTTCGTTAAAAAATGCAACAGGCAGTTGCTGGATCTTATTAAAGATGGTATTCCGCAGCTCAAAAATAATGCGCTGCCCTACCCCGCCCATCAGGTTGGTCTGGAAATAACTGGTTACAAAGGCTACGGTGTACATGCTGAACAGTATTCCTGAAAACACCAGTACCCCATGGTATTCTTTAGTCTGGATATATTTATCAATCGTATGTCCGATCAGATACGGCCCCAGTAAGTTCAGGGAGGAATTCAGCAGAATGGCGCAAACGGCCAGCACCAGTTTTTTTCTTTCCTGTTCTACCAGTTTCAGCAGGCTTTTTAATCCCGACCAGGTAGAACTTTTTACCCTGCCGGCAGGTAAACTGTTTAAATTATAATTCATAATTACTGGTACTTTGTTGGGAGTTAAAGATCTGCACATATTCCGGGCTGCTGCCCATCAGTTCAGCATGTGTGCCTGCTGCCAGCATTTCGCCCTGCATCAGCAGGATAATCTGTTCGTAATGTTCTATAGCGGCAATTTTTTGTGTTACAGATATCAGCGTTAATCCGGGATAATTATTGCCAATGTTTGCCAGGATCTTTGATTCTGTCTGTGGGTCTACCCTCGCCGTAAAATCATCCAGCAGCAGGATCTTTGGATCTAAGGCAAGCGCACGTGCCAGCATGATCCGCTGTTTTTGTCCGCCGGAGAGACTGAGTCCCCGTTCCGAAACCTTCGTATTCAGCCCTTCAGGAAGTGTATCCACAAAGTCTCTGAGTTCGGCCGTGACAATTGCTTTTGCCAGCGATTCATCGGTTACGGTATCACTAAATGCGATATTCTCACGTATGCTCATGTTAAACATAATGCTGTCCTGGAATACGAAGCCTACCTGGCTGTGAAAGGTTTCGGACTGGTATTCCGCAATCGGGTGTCCGTCATACAATATCTCTCCCGCTGTTGCCGGAATCAGACCGGTCAGCAGGTACAGCAGCTGGGTTTTACCGGCAGCAGTGGGGCCAATCACGGCAGTCCTCGCACCTGGGTTTACACTAAAGGATATATCTTTTAATAAAGATTTCTGCCCATAACTGATCGTGATGTTTTTGATCTCAATCGCTCCGCTGAGGCTGCTGGTCAGCGTGCCCGTTTCGGGCAGGTCCTCAGTATCCAGCACCTGGCCGATCCTTGCAAAAGATGCCGTGGCCTGTGCGATGACATTGCTCATGAAGCCGATCACCAGGATGGGGAAGATCAGTAAGGCCAGGTAACTGTTAAAGGCGGCAAAATCACCGATGGTCATGCTGCCGGAGATCACGTAATGCCCCCCTAAGGCCAGTATGGTTAGTCCGGCCATATTCGCCGTAAATACAATAATGGGTATCAGCCATGCGAAGAGCCGCAGGATATTCAGCCCGATATCTTTAGCGCGGTTACTGGCATCAAAGAACTTATCATATTCCAATTGCTGTGAATTGATCACCCGGATCAGTGCCGAACCCAGGATACTTTCGTTGATCACTTTGTTGAGCCAGTCGATCACCTCCCTGCTTTTTTTAAACAGGGCTTTTACTTTTCGCAGAACGAGATAAAACGCACCGCCGATAATCGGGATAATAGCGATCGTGGTCAGCCCGAGCTTCCAGTTGATACTGAGCAGGAGTATACTGGCGCCGAAAATGATAAAAATGGAAGAAACAATAGAAGCGATGGCCTGTGCGACAAAAAGCTTAATGGAATCCACATCCGAAGTCAGGTTGGTAAGCAGTTTTGATGGGTTCGTCTTTTCAATAAAGGCAAAACTCTGAGCAGAGATCTTTAGCGCGATCCTCGTCCGGAGGTCACGCGCCACTCTTTCTGAAGTATAGGTCTGTGCTATTCCCTGCAGATAGGTAAATATAAAGATCAGGAAAGCCAGGCCGCTGAACTTGATCAGCAGCGGCTTGTAGGCGAAATTTCCGTTGTTAAACGCATCAATTCCCTGTCCGATCAGTTTGGGGAGCCACAGGTTCAATCCATTGCTCATCAGGGCAAAAAGGATTAAGAGGGCAACCATAAGCGAATAAGGTTTCAGCAGACTGAAGATCCCCGGAGACTTCTTTTTTTGAGCACTGAGTGGTAGTTTCATTTTTATGTAACAGGGTTTACAGCTAAGCTGATGAAGTTATAAATTTTTATTAACTTACTGAATTATCAGTTTTTAAAACCAGCATTATATCCTATACGTTAATATTAAAAATATACGTTCATCACATTCAACCG
Source organism: Pedobacter hartonius (assembly GCF_900107535.1). Taxonomy (GTDB): domain Bacteria; phylum Bacteroidota; class Bacteroidia; order Sphingobacteriales; family Sphingobacteriaceae; genus Pedobacter; species Pedobacter hartonius. The sequence goes on from NZ_FNRA01000001.1 coordinate 160,143, forward strand.
GCCGGAAAATATTTTTAAAAAATGATCAAAGAAAAACACAGTCTGGCGATGCGCTGGACACACTGGGTTAATTTCCCCATATTGTTTATCATGATATGGAGCGGTTTGCTCATCTATTGGGCAAATGATCACTATACGATTACACTGTTCGGGCATACATTTGTCCGTTTCTTTCCCAAATGGATTTATGATCTGCTGCATATCCCCTACCGCCTGGCCGAAGGTATGGCATTTCATTTTCTGTTTATGTGGTTCTTTACCCTCAACGGCATTTTTTATGTATTGTATACGCTGATCTCGGGAGAATGGAAAGCATTGCTGCCTCAGCGGAACTCGTTCAGAGAAGCATGGCAGGTACTACTGCACGATCTCCATATCCGCAGTACGGCGCCGCCGCAAGATAAATACAATGCTGCCCAGAGAATATCGTATACGGCTATTGTCCTCATGGGCTTTGGCTCAGTGCTGACAGGGCTGGCGATTTACAAACCTGTACAGTTCTACTGGTTAACCTGGTTATGCGGAGGTTATCACCTGGCCAGAATCCTGCATTTCAGCCTAACCATCGACTATTTGTTGTTTTTCGTCATCCATGTCGTGCAGGTTACACTGGCGGGATGGAACAATTTCAGATCAGCGGTAGCCGGTTTTGAGGTTACACCACAGGCGGATAATGCCGCAGACCCGAAAATCAACAGGCGGAGTTTCATCGCCTTTGGGACATTCTTTGCCGGCGGCCTGGCCGCATATGGCGGATGGAAATGGCTGTACAATTCCCCGGCAGAGACACCTTCCATCACCGCAGCTGCCAGAAAGCCGCTCAGGCGCGCACTGAACCAGACTGAGCTTGTCTTCAGGAGGCTCTTTAGTGATAACCATACGGTAAAGACCTATCCAAAGGCGATGGCCGCAAAAAAGGTGAGGGTGAACAGTAATATCGGAAGCGACGACGCAGATTATAACACCGCAAACTGGAAACTGTCAGTAGTAAAAAGCAGGACCGAGACCTTTGATATTGGCATTGAAGAAATCAGGTCACTGCCAAAAACCGAGATCATATTCGATTTTAAATGTGTAGAGGGCTGGGACCAGATCCAGCACTGGGCCGGAGTAAAGTTCACAGACCTGATTGCACACTACCATCTGAATGAACAGGCGTTAATGGACTATGTGGGCTTACAGACTCCAAACGGGGGCTACTATGTTGGGCTTGACAGGGACAGCGCCATGCATCCCCAGACCATTCTTGCCTACGAAATGAACGATCAGCCCTTGACGATGGAACACGGAGCACCCCTTCGCCTGATTGTACCGGTCAAATATGGCATTAAAAATCTAAAAAGGATTGGGACAATCACTTTTAGTAACCAGCGTCCGCGCGATTACTGGGCAGAACAGGGTTATGACTATTATTCAGGCCTGTAACAAGCCCCTGCCGGCCACTATCCTCCCTGGTAGTCTGCTATGGCCCTGCCGATCTGCTGCGCATGCTCCCCTTCAAGAATGATACGGACATCATCAATAGAACCGTCATATTCATACATGGGTAATTCAAGCTCCGGATCCAGGTCTTTTATTGAAGTTGCCCTCCAGCTCTCCCGGTCATCTGTATGAATTTCCCCGACTAATCCTCCATGATAAAGGACTTTAAAAACCCCTGATTCCTGCGGATGTATGTTAAGGTCAAATTTCTGACCGTCGAGATTAACTATGATATTAAATGGATCCATTTTTCTTTGTGTTTTAGGTTTAACAACGGAATACCCAGATTGTTCGACAGGTGATGATTATGAAACTTTTGACCCGGATCTTTGTTCCTGCTACTCAAAATCAACAGAATAATCTATTTGTTATGCCGGAAGGACCATCCGTTGTTATTTTAAGAGAGAACATTATAAAAAATGAAGTATTGTACCGGACCAGGGTGCAGCCATTAACTGAAGTCAGCGCACTGAAACCTGCTAAAGACCTGCCTGCGCTGCCATCGTCCTTCCCACAGGAAACATGTGGGTAAAACCTACCGGAGAACTTTTTACTGCACAAATTGTCAGAAATTGTACAAAAAATAGCAGGTACTGCCAGCTTCTGAACTTCGTTTTATCAGCACGCTGTTATGTAAATGTTTCCTGTTCATCTGTAAAATAGGTCTTTCTGGCGCCTGTTTTTTTCACCTGAATCGGTACGCCTGAGGGACTATGTGTTTTCTTTGGGTTATGGATCTTCAGGAAATCACGTACTTCACCACTAATCAGGCCCGGCTTGCTGCCCTGGATTTGTTTCACCGCATTTTCCAGCACGTGGCGGACAGCTTTAGACAGTGCTTTCAATTTAGAACCCGGAATTTTATTTGCCGCCGAGAATGGAGAAATGCCCGCTTCCCAAAGAATTTCATCTGCATAGGCATTGCCGATTCCACGGATCACATGCTGATCCAGCAGAATGTTTTTAATAGCCGCTTTTTTATTCGCCAGTATCTCCTGAAAGAATTGTGTATTCACTTCTTTAGCAAGCGCATCAGGGGTATTGTCAGCTTCAGGATTTAATGTGCCATTGGCCAGTCCCCTGAAATCTGTTAAGGTAAGATTCAGCCCACCTTTAAAACCTAACCTGATGATCGCATACTTTGGGACTTCTTCTTCTTTAGATATATGGAGTTCCCCGTTCAGCATCATATGCAGGCTCAATAGTGCTTTGTTCTCAAATTCAAAATAGATTTCTTTACCCCTGCGGTATATTTTTTCAATCTTTTGCTGATCAATAGCCTCCTGCAGTTCCTTTGCTGAAACGTTTATTTTTTTTGTATTTGGAACAAGAACTTCTTTTACTTGTTTTCCTTTGAGCTGACTGCTCAGGTTGTGGCTAAAAACTTCTAGATCTGGTAATTCAGGCATGTCGGTAGTTAATTAACGTTATGATAACCTAAAATACATGTTAAAAGTTTTGACCACTTCCATTTAATGAAAAGCCTCTTCCCATTCGCCGCGGCCAGCTTCTGTGAGCTGGGTGTAAGTTGGGAGAAGATCAGGATGAGTTAACACCCATAAGATAACGTTAATCCTTTCCCAACTCACACCCAGCTTACAGAAGCCAACAGCAAATATTAAAGAATGCCCTTAAAATAACCGGTTGCCAGGTCGAACTATATCACTACGCGCTTAAATATAATTTGGTAAAAGAAATGATTTACAGGCATTATTTTCTACTATTTTAGTATATTTAGAATACATCATAAAATGCTCTCAAAACATCATTTTTTGATTTTAATTTTTATTGGAATGAGAAAAGTGATTGTTCAGGATACCAATTTGGATCTTCTCGAAACTATGACCATAATTTTAGAGGAGGCAGGGTACAAAGTATTGCCCGTTATTCATTATGATGACGTTATCCCAAAAATCATTGACTTCAATCCCAATATCGTATTACTTGACTTCAGGATTTCTGGTGAAGAATCCATCGCCGTGTGCAAAAAAATCAAGAGTAGATTCCCTTATCTTCCTGTAGTGGCACTCAGTTGCAGCCTTCAAATTCATCATGAATATACCAAAGCAGGATTCGATAATTATATTGCAAAACCATTTGACCTGGAACATCTGTTCAAGGTGTTGCAGCAGTACACTTATCCACAGTAACTCACATCTTATCCACACAGCTTGTTGATAACCCTACTGTAAATAAACAAATGGAAATGCCGGCCATAGCCGGCCTTTCCTGGCAGATTTGCTTTACAAATTCACACCTAAACCACAAATCTGTTGATCTTAAATATCATTCGGCACAGCTGGTTTTTAATCAAAAGAACAGGCCTTGAGAGGTACAGTTAAACCATTCGCCTCCGGAACCATTTTCATCACACAATTATTAATTAAAAGTAAAACTAACACCCTTTGGACAATATTAAAAAAATTTGTTTTGATGAATAACAAAAAATAATCAATAGAACACAATAATAACATGATTCTATAAATATTAACTTTTGTTAAAAGATGTTAAAGTTTCTTTCAAAATTATTCAACTATTTAATTTAGTAAAAATTGAGGATTTAAATTGTAAACCATTAAGGCCTGTATGCAAAAACCATCTAATCTTTTATTACTCCTCATAGCGTTACAATTGCTGAATACGGTGAGTGCCTATACACAAAACAGGAATAAAGCCGGAACAATAAAGGGCCGGGTACTTGACGGGCAGCAAACCGCCGCCGCTTATGCAACGGTCTGTTTGTACAAGTCCTCCGACTCCACAGTTATTAAAAGAACTTTAACCACGGCAGAGGGCGATTTTCTCTTCGAAGAATTGGTATCAGGCATTTACCTTGTTTCGGTAGAATGGATCGGATACAAAAAGCTATTTAGCGATCCGATCACCATAAAAACCGGCGACAAGCCCCTTGTACTGAACAGCCTGGTCCTGATTGCCGAAACTAAACAGCTGAATGCAGTAAATATCACCAGCAAGAAACCATTAGTAGAAACCAGGAACGGGAAGATGATTGTGAATGTAGAGGGCAGCATCCTGGCGGCGGGCAAATCTGCAATGGAAATACTGGCAAAAGCTCCCGGCGTAACCGTCGACCAGGATGGCCGCATCAGTTTACGGGGTAAAAGCGGTGTAGAAGTGATGATCAATGGCAAGCTTACCTATCTCTCAGCAGGGCAGCTGGCCAACCTGCTGAGATCTACCAGCGGGAATACCATACAGCGCATTGAACTGATGAGCCAGCCCGGATCTGCATATGATGCTTCCGGAAGCGCAGGCATCATCAATATCAAGCTGAAAAAGAATGATAACTATGGAACAAACGGCAACGTTACAGCTGGCTTTGGTTATGGCAGGTACTACAAGAGCAATGGCGGACTGACCATCAATCACAGAACAAAAAGCCTGAACATTTTTGGAAATTATGACCTGTTAAACAACAGGGATTTTGAAGACCTGAAAGTCAACCGCAGCAATACTTCCGCCGGGGAGAAAAGCTATTTCGATCAGCAGGCAAGGGAGGTCACTACCAGAAAGAACCACAGTTATAAAGCGGGTCTCGATTATTTCATTGATGACAAAAATACACTGGGTTTTGTATTCAATGGATATACCAATCACAACACCTCCTTAACTGATAACAGAACCAACATCGGGAATCGTCCTTCAGCTACAGATTCCACTATTCTGGCTTCAAATCCAGGGCGCAGTTCTCTCCAAAACCAGGCTTACAATCTCAATTACAAATCAGTGATTGACACCAGCGGTCAGGAATTCAGCGCAGATATAGACTATTCAAAATTTCAGAATAACAATGAGACCGCATACAATAACTACTTCTATAACGGTTCGGGTATGTCATTTAAAGATCCGCTGATCTTCAGGAATGCGACGCCCTCGACGGTAAAAATATGGACAGGAAAGGCAGATTATGTTTATCCGCTTAGCGATAAAAGCAAATTAGAAGCCGGCATCAAAAGCAGCAGTGTACGTACAGACAACCATTTTCAGTTTGATAATCTGAAGAACGGCAACTGGTTCAATGATCTTTCCAGAAGCAATACATTCATTTACAAAGAATTTGTAAATGCTGTATACGCCAGTACCAGCATGGAATTTGCTGCCACAAACATTGTGCTTGGACTACGCGGAGAGCTGACACACTCAGAAGGGAATTCCCCCACTGTACAGCAGAAGGTGGAACGAAACTATTTCAATCTTTTTCCCAGCCTTTCTGTGGGACAAAAGCTATCTGAACTGCATGACATCGGGCTTTCATACAGCAGGAGAATTGACCGGCCGGATTATCAGTCGTTGAATCCCTTCCTGTACTTCGCTGACCTGTATACCTATAACCAGGGCAATCCTTTGCTAAAACCTCAGTATACCAATGCATTCGAGTTTACCTATGGTTATAAAAAAATCCTCAATGCGACCGTAGGATACAGCCATACCAGTGATGTGATCACCACTACCCTCATTACAGATACCGTTGCAAAAACCCTGATCATAAAAGATCAGAACCTGGCTTCCCAGCACACTTTCAACTTCAATGTAAGCATGCCGGTGACCATCAGTAAATGGTGGAACACAACGAACAACGGAACCCTCTATTATACCAGCTTCAATAGTCCGGACTTATTGGGAGCCCCTTTTCACAGCGGAAAGACAACTTACCTGCTCAGCAGTATACATACGTTTACCTTAACGCCGGCAATCCATGCAGAACTTTCAGCCAATTATCAGTCGGCACAGGTATATGGGACCTATGCAGTAAAACCTATTTACAGCATTGACCTGGGCCTGAGCAAATCCTTCGCCAACCAGCGGGCCAACCTTAAATTTGCCGCCGGCGACCTGTTCAACTGGGCAAAAGCAAGGGTGACAAGTGCCATACCCAGCCAGGATTACCAGCTGTACCAGAAACAGGAAAGCAGAATATTCAGGTTAACTTTTAGCTATAATTTCGGAAGCAGCCTTGTCAAGGCAGTCAGGGCGCATACAACAGGAGCTGATGCCGAGCAGAAAAGAGTTAAGTCGGGCAACTAGCGTTATGAATATGCAACTAATTAAATATTTTTAAAAATATTTTGCAGTCCATACAATAATATACGTCTTTAAACGCTTATGTATAGGAGAGCGTTAATTAGATGACGGGGATAATTCAACTGGATTATCCCCGTTTCTTTTTTAAAGACCCCTTAAATTTATAAAAATCAGACTGTTATCATTTTTGAAGCATATTATTATTTGGGCATAACTGTATGTATTTTTACGGATTGACTCTGCTCCTCAAATTGATGACCTGATCCGTTAAACATTTTCAGCAGGCGTTGACCAGCAGGAGATCATATCCAGTAATTCAGGATCAGTACACCGATCAACCCAAGAACCGAGATCAGGCTTTCCATCATCGTCCATGTTTTAAAAGTTTCTTTGAGGCTCAGATTAAAATATTCTTTAAACATCCAGAATCCTGTATCATTCACATGAGATAACATCAGGCTTCCGGCACCTACGGCAAGTACCATTAACTCTGCTGAAGCCCCTGCAGTAACAAAAGGGATGACCATTCCGGAGGCAGTTAAAGCCGCAACGGTAGCTGACCCCAGCGTGATCCTTAAAACGGCAGCAATGAGCCAGCCCAGGAACAGCGGAGAGACGGGTACATCAGCTGTCAGTAATTTCACCTGCTCCCCGATACCGCTATCCACCAGGATCTGCTTGAAAGCACCTCCCGCAGCAATGATCAGGATGATCATCGCCACACTTTTAACGCCCTCTGCACAGGAATCCATTGCTTTTTGCACAGGAATATTCTGGATCAGCAGGGTAATAATGATGGCAAAGAGCAGGGCCATCGTTGGATCGGAGATAAAGCTAAACACGTTTTTTGCTATAGGGTTTGTGCTAAACAGTCCGCCAATTGTGCCTGCTGCAATAAAAAATATGGGGGACAGCGCAATGATGAAACTTTTGAGCGCTGAAGGCAGTCCTGCGTCTTCAGCCAAATCAAGCTGACCGCGTTGCCCTTCCTGCACCGGTAATTTAATGATCGACCGCGGAAAGAAGATCCCTGCGATCACTGCTATCGGCAGGCTCAGCACAAGACCATAGATCAATGTCCGGCCGATGTCTGCATGAAAGATACTGGCCAGTGCTACCGGCCCCGGATGTGGCGGCAGGAAACCATGCGTAACAGATAATGCTGCAGCCATCGGAATGCCGACATACAATTTGGGAAGTTTGACAGCGGCCGCAATACTGAACACCAGTGGAATCAGCACCACAAACCCTGCATTATAAAATAAAGGAATGCCAACAAGAACTCCGGTCAGCAATACCGCCCACTGTATATTTCCAACTCCGAAAACTCTGATCAGCACATACACGATCTTTTTAGCCGCACCACTGTCCTCTGCCAGTTTACCCACCATTGCGCCAAGCGCAAGTACCATCACCATTCCACCCAGCGTACTGCCGATGCCATTGGTGACCGAAGTCATAACTTTTTGCACCGGAAGCCCTAACATTAACCCTGTAAGCACCGAAACGATCAGCAGGGAAAGCATAGGATTTACTTTTTTAAGAATAAGGATCAGCAGAATGACGATACCGGCGAGGACAAAGAGTAAATCCATTGAATTGATATTTGGTTATTTCGTTTCAAGATAACTCAAATTTCCTTAAAAAACCAACATCCTGCTAAAGCCATTTACTATTCCCAGCAGGGAGGGATGGAAACCGGCCATTTTAACGTCATATAGACGAACGCTGCCCAGCCGCCATGCTACAGGATAAGCTCCAAAAAAAAGAATCTCTCTTTCGATGCCTTCAGCTGCGCTTCAGCAGCTGTCAGCATCGAAAGAGAGATTCTTTTTTTCAGCGAAGCCAGGAAATCTCAGGCTACACAGGTGAAAGAGATATTATTCTACGATAGCCCTGAACATCAGTGCACCAACAGTGAGGTTAGTCCGGCTGTCGATCAGAATCGCAGATCCGTTGGCCTTATTCTCCGAATACAGGTCATAAGCCAGCTCATCAGCTGTTTTGATCACCACGCGGCCGATATCGTTCAGCTTAAATTCAAAAGCTTCTTCTTTTTCCAGCGTATTGATATTCACTTTGTACATAATCTCGCGGACCTTACATTTGGTCAGCTTACTGTTATGCTGTAAGAAATAGGTGATGGTATCGTCCATTGGTTTGTTATCCATCCAGCAAAGATCAGCCTCTATCAATTGAGAGCGCTGTGGCAAATAGGCAGAGTTCACCAGTACATCGCCCCTGCTGATGTCTATATTGTCTTTAAGGTGCAATGTAACAGACATTCCTGCGGTCACCTCTTCCGGTGCCTTGTCAAAAACCTCTATTTTAGAGATCACGGAGCTACTGGCTGAAGGCAGCACTGTCACCTTATCATTTACCTTAAACGTTCCGCTCAGGATCCTCCCTGCATAACCTCTGTAGTCATGCAGTTCATCAGTCTGTGGCCTGATTACCCACTGTACAGGCATCCTCGCATAGTCTGATGTCTGGTTACCTGTTACTTCAACGGTTTCGAGGAAATCCAGCAGGCTCGTTCCTTTATACCATGGCATGTTCTCAGAAAGATGAACAATGTTATCTCCTTTTAAAGCACTTACCGGAATGAACGTAACATCATTCAGTTTCAGGTTAGCCGCCAGTAATGTTTTATATTTTTCAGTAATGTTATGGTATACTTCTTCGCTGTAGCCTTCCATATCCATCTTATTGATACAGATCACTACATGGCTTACACCCAGTAAGGATACGAGGTAAGAATGACGGATAGTTTGCTCTACAACGCCATTCCGGGCATCAATCAATATGATAGCCAGATTTGCTGTTGAGGCACCGGTAACCATATTACGGGTATACTGGATATGTCCGGGCGTATCAGCGATGATAAACTTGCGTTTCCCGGTCTGGAAATATTTATAGGCCACATCAATCGTGATTCCCTGTTCCCTCTCTGCCCGTAATCCGTCAGTCAGGATGGCAAGGTCAATAGAGCCGTCATCATTTTTGCGGTTAGAGTTTTGCAGCGCTTCCAGCTGATCCACCAGAATGGAGCCTGTGTCGTACAATAAACGGCCAATTAGGGTACTTTTCCCGTCGTCAACGCTTCCTGCGGTAAAAAATTTAAGTATGTTCATTAAAAGTATCCTCCTTTTTTGCGGTCTTCCATTGCTGCTTCCGACACTTTATCGTCCAGGCGGGCCCCACGTTCACTTATTTTTGATGCGCTGATTTCTTCAATAATGTCATCAATCTGATCAGCTTCAGATTCAACAGCTGCGGTACAGCTCATATCCCCTACGGTACGGAACCTCACCATGCGGTTTGTCACCACATCAGCATCGTCCATATTCAGAAATGGTGATGCCGCCATCAGTTGTCCGTTTCTTGTAATCGTATCCCTTTTATGGGCAAAGTAGATCGAAGGAAGATCCATTTTTTCCCTGCGGATATAATTCCATACATCGAGTTCCGTCCAGTTACTGATCGGAAACACCCTTACGTTCTCTCCTTTGTGGATCCTTCCGTTATAGATGTTCCAGAGTTCAGGGCGCTGGCGTTTAGGGTCCCATTGTCCGAATTCGTCCCTTACCGAGAAAATCCGTTCTTTGGCCCTTGCTTTTTCTTCATCTCTTCTGGCACCACCGATGCAGGCATCAAAACCATGTTTGGCAATCGTATCCAGTAAAGTAACCGTCTGCAGGGAGTTCCTGCTGGCATTCTTTCCTTTTTGTTCGATCACCTTACCTTCGTTGATAGAATCCTGTACATAACCAACAATCAGCTTTTCACCTAAGCGCTCCACCATTTTATCCCGGTACGTAATTGTTTCCTCAAAGTTGTGACCGGTATCAATATGTACCAGCGGAAAAGGAAACTTACCCGGGCGGAAGGCCTTTTCAGCCAGTCTTACCAGGGTGATTGAATCTTTACCGCCAGAAAACAGCAGAGCCGGCTTTTCAAACTGCCCGGCTACCTCACGCAGAATATGAATTGCTTCTGCTTCTAATTCGTCTAAATAATCTAAGTTATATTTACTCATGTGCTTTACATTATTGTGTGGCATGCAAACCACATTCTTTCTTCGATTGATCTTCCCACCACCAGCGGCCGGCCCTGAAATCCTCACCCGGCTGAACTGCCCTTGTGCAGGGAGCGCAGCCTATGCTCGGAAATCCACGATCATGAAGCGTATTGTATACAATATTATTCTTTTTTATATATGCTTTAACATCCTCTAAACTCCAGTCAAATATCGGGTGAAATTTAACCAGCTGGTTGCCCTCGTCCCATTCCAGGTTTGACATATCATGGCGGTTTAAGGACTGCTCTGCCCTGATGCCCGTTACCCACAATTTATTGCCGCTCAAAGCCCTTTTCAGGGGAACGATCTTACGGATATGACAGCATTCCTTCCTGTTTTCCACCGATTCATAGAAGCTGCTCGGCCCCTTTTCAGACACCATTTCTTCCAGCGCAGCTACGTCCGGGTAGTAAGCATGGATCGGCTTATTATAATTTTCCAGTGTCCTGTTCCAAACATAATAAGTTTCGGGAAATAAACGGCCGGTTTCAAGCGTAAAAACCCTCACAGGAATATCATTGGCAAATATCATATCAGTGATCACCTGATCTTCCCAGCCAAAGCTGGTAGAGAAAGTAATTTGTCCGGGAAATTTTTGCGCCAGGAAACCTATGGCCTCTACAGGTCCCATGTCCTTTATCTGCAGGGCTATTTCTTCCAGGTATTCTTTCATTAGCATGTATTTTTTCAGTGGTTATGAAACCATCAGACTATAATTGTTATATAACTTTTAAAATAAACAAGACGATGCTTCTCAGGCTCACCAGGATCACAATAATCCCTACAGATACCATAATGCTCTTCGCAGAGATCCGGTTAGAAACCTTCGCCGCTATCGGGGATGCCAGTGCACTGCCGATCACCAGACCGGCTACCGCTTCCCAGTGTGCCGACTTTAACATCGTGACAAAGGTAAGTGAGCTCAGCAGGGCAATAAAAAAACGTGTAAGCTTTACCGTCCCCAGAGAGAACCTTGCATTTCTTCCGCCTGCGATCAGGCTGGACAACACAATTGAACCCCATCCGCCACCGCCTACAGCATCAATAAAACCACCGCCCAAGCCTAAAAGTCCGATTCGTTTTATCTTACCGTCTTTATGTTTAGGCGCCTTATTAAATGCTTTCTTAAGGATTACCCAGCCCAGAATTAAGGTATAGAATGAAACAAAGGGTTTGGTATATGCACTGTAATGTTCCAGCGATGATAAAAGATAAGCACCGGAAACAGCACCTATAATTCCCGGAATAATCAGCAGTTTGAAAAGCTTCCAGTTGATATTGCCCATGCGGTAATGCATCCAGCCGGCGATGCCGCAGCTGAGCACTTCCGAAAGATGGACACCCATACTGGCCGAGGCCGGTGGAATTCCCATGGACAGGGAAAAAGCTGTAGACGTTACCCCGTAAGACATGCCTATCGCTCCGTCAACCATTGCAAAGACAAACCCTCCTGCAAGGAACCAGTAGAACATCGGGTTGATTTCCGCTACATAGGCCTGGAATTGCGGTTCCCTTTGCCAGAACACGACAATCAGGACAGTAATAGATAAAATAATCGTGAGCCATAACAACCATCTGAATTTAGGAAATGTCTGTTTAACATACTCCGGCTGTATTGCTGCCTTTGGCTGAACATTTAACTCCTGTTCAACCAGTACAGCGCTTACTTCATTCAACTTTTTAACTTTTGCGCTGAAATCTCCTTCTAAAGTATTACGGAATTGACTCATTTGCTGCAGTGTAATATCCAGCTCAGCCGGCAAAGCCTCACTGAACAGTTCTTTTAATCTTTTGGCAACCGTGGGTGATTTACCATTTGTAGAGATGGCGATCTTCAGATCCCCTTTCTTCACAATTGAACCCAGATAAAAATCACAGAGATCAGGCTTATCCGCCACATTCACCAGTAACTTTAAGGCATGGGCATCACGCCTGATTTCTTCATTTAATACATTATTGTTGGTAGCAGCGATCACCAGATCTGCCTGAAGAAGATCCGGGGCTGCATAGCTCTTTTTGAATAACGTGATCTGACTTAATCCTGCAGCCATTTCAGCCACTTCATTACAGATCACTTCAGCAATTATCGTTACTTTTGCATCCTCACTCTGTGTGAGCACAGCCGTTAGCTTTTCCAGGCCTACAGGGCCTGCACCAATGATCACCGTATGCAACTGGTTAAGCTTTAAAAAAACAGGAAATAACTGGTTACCTTTTAATTCCACGTTCCTAAACTATAACTCTTCTTTAATTGCCGCAAAAAAATCCCTGATCGGCTGAAACTGGGGATGCAGCGAAACTACTTCGCCAAATACCAGAATCGCCGGCGCACCGATCCCTTTTTCCTCCACTACTTCTACAATCGTATCTACAATACCGATAGCCAGTTTTTCGTTGTCGGTAGAACCGCTCTGGATGACCGCTACAGGCAGTTTATTCTTATGTTCCTGCTGATAAAGTTTCACAATTTCCTTCAGCTTGTTTAAACCCATCAGCACCACAACGGTTGCTTTTGTGCGCACCGCCTCATAGAGGTCGTTTGAGATGGCTCCGGAAACCGTTGTGCCTGTCACTACCCAGAAGCTTTCACTTAAACCCCTGTGTGTAACAGGGATCTGCTGTAAGCCGGGTACTGAGATGGAACTCGATAATCCGGGTACCACCTTTGCAGGAATACTATAGCTGGCAGCAAAATTCAGCTCCTCATAACCACGGCCGAATACAAATGGGTCGCCCCCTTTTAAACGCACAACATGGCCATAGTTGAGGGCATAATCTACCATCAGTTTATTCATTGCATCCTGTGAATGTGAATGTTCGCCGGAACGTTTGCCCACATATACCTTTATGGCATCTGCAGAAGCATAGTCTAGTATTTTCTCGTTCACCAGGGCATCGTATAAAATTACATCAGCATCTTTAAGCGCATTTGCGCCTTTCATGGTGATCAGTTCAGGATCACCCGGACCAGCGCCAACCAGCGTGATCAGGGGTTCCCTTATTTTTCTTTTAGCCGGCTGTATCATGAGTTGACCTCAACGCCCCTTTTCGCTTTCATTTGTTTATAGAACTCAGTTGCCTGGTTCAGATAAGTGATCGCAAAGTCTTCAGTAGGTTCATTTTTGTTGATCTTCAGTACAAAATCGCTAAAACTTTCCGGCAATACAACTTCTCCGGTTTGAATAAAATGTGTATCAAATTCCCTGATGATACCGATTTGTGTACTGCTGTTTACGCCTTTATCCAGTAACAATGCTTTCGCAGTGTTTACCTGTACACTGTAAGAATGATAGATGGCGTCAGACCATGCTCCTCTTTCGAAGGCCTCTCCGGCCCATTGCAGTTTCTCTTCACCTTCCAGTAAAAGCGTAGCCACCAGGTCGATCACTACACCTGCACATTCCCCTACGCCAATAGCAGTTTCAAAAGTCTCTTCATGTCCCCAGTCCACATATTCATGGTCCTGTAAAGTGCTCAGGTCAGCAATAGGTTTCAGCAACTGGTAGAAATAATCTTTTCCTTTTGCATCATAATACTGGTGGAAGCTTTCCTCCTCAGCAGAATTACCGGCGAAGTCATCAAGAATAGCACGTAACACAGCGGGAGCACGTTTGGTAGGTGCTTTAATCACACGCTCAGCCACCCTGCCTTCTCCGTTGCCTACTGTTCCTCCACCGATCATCACCTGTACCGCAGGAACAACTTTACCATTTGCTTTCACAGAACTGCCGTGAAAACCGAGATGCGCCAGTCCATGCTGTCCGCAGGAGTTCATACACCCGCTGATCTTGATCTTCAGATCTTTTTCATAGACCAGCTCCGGATATTCATCATGGATCACGTTCTCTAATACTACAGCAAGTGACATGCTGTTGGAGATACCCAGGTTACAGGTATCCGTGCCCGGGCAGGTAGTGATATCTGCGACGCTATCGAATCCCGGAACGGCAAAATTCAGCTCGTTCAGGTTATTGTAAAGTGGAAGCAGTGCTTCTTTTCTTACAAATTTCAATAACAATCCCTGATTCTGGGTGATACGGATCTCGTCTGCCGCATAAGGACGAATGGCTTCAACAAATATCCTGGCTTTATCAGTTTTGATATCACCTTTTGGTATTTTAATGTATACGCCATAAAAGCCGCTTTGCTTTTGCTCGAAAACGTTGGTATCCAGCCACTGCTGATAATGCTGTTCATCCGCAGGTTTGCCTTCTGTGCCGGCAACCGGTGCAGGGAAAGCAGGCAATGGAACTGTACCTGTATCTATTTTAAATATTTTTGATTTATTGGCGATGACTTCCTCCGCAACCAGGCGGTTCACTTCTTCAAGGCCAAGTTTTTGCACCAGGTATTTCATCCTTGCCTTATTTCTGTTGGTTCTTTCGCCATAACGGTCGAAAACACGCAGCACAGATTCTGTATAAGGAATGATCAGGTCTTCGTGGAGGAATTCATGGGTAACACTTGCAAGGAAGGGTTGTGCTCCCAGTCCGCCGGCAAACATTACTTTAAAACCGCGCTCGCCTGCTTCATTGATCTTTGGAATAAAACCAAGGTCATGGATATAACTGAACGCCGTATCCTTTTCAGTGGAGGAGAAGGAGATCTTGATCTTCCTGCCCATTTCCTGGCATATTGGATTACGCAAAAAGTATTTAAATACTGCCTGCGCATAAGGTGAAACATCAAATGGTTCATCAGGATTGATTCCCGAATCTGGAGAAGAAGTTACATTCCGCACGGTATTTCCGCAAGCTTCACGTAAGGTAATATCATCGCGTTCCAGTTCTGCCCACAGTTCAGGTGTACGGTCAAGACTCACATAGTGGATCTGGATGTCCTGCCTGGTAGTCAGGTGCAGGTTTCCGCTTCCGTACTCATCTGACACATCTGCGATACGCAATAACTGCTGGAAAGTAATCTTTCCAAACGGCAATTTGATACGCACCATCTGTACTCCGGGCTGACGCTGTCCGTAAACACCGCGTGCAAGCCTTAAACTTCGGAACTTTTCATCGTGAATTTTTCCTTCACGAAAAGCACGGATCTTTTGCTCAAGATCTATAATATCTTTTTCTACTATCGGATTTTCAAATTCCGTTCTAAAACTCTGCATTTCAATAAATCTTGGTTAGGAAATGTTTTGCTGAGAGATGTTGTAACGTCTCTATAGTTCAAATATATACATTCTATATAGAAGTGGTCGTTATTAATGTAAAAAAATGACAAAATATACATCAATTTTTTTTGATAAAAATGCTGAAAGTATGGGTTTCAGTATCCTGAGGGGTATTATTTAGACCAGTTCTTTATAAAACACCTGGTGGAGCAAGCTGAATTAAAAAAAAGAAAAACCCGGATATCCATCCGGGTTGTCTCTTATATCAACTAAACCTTAACAAGGAAATACTAACCAAATATTTACTTTGCTACAAACATACCAGGCCAATATGAAATCAATGTTAAGATTTGATGATCTGTACTGCAAATTCATGCGATTTAGTAAAGCAGCGGCCGCCGGTTTACTGATTTCCCTGCCCTGCTATTTATTTTTTATTTAAATTTCGCATCTTTTCATATTATCCTGAATCCATGCAGATCGTAGCTTATATCATTCTTGCCTTAGCGCTCATCTATTTTCTGAGTTATTCATATAAAAAGCTGTCCGCAAAGTCAAAGCGGGAAAGCCTGAGGAGGGATTGGGGGCAGGCAAAGAACAGCAGGTATATAGACCTGGATTCCGTGGAGAACTATTTTCTGAATACCATTGCAGATTCAGCCGATAAACTGCAGCTGATCTCGGATAAGATTGCAACAGACCTGTACCTCAATGAGGTTTTTAAACTGGTAGACCGCACAGTGTCCAGGGTGGGCCAGCAGTTTCTCTATGCAAGGCTGCGCACCATAGATAAAGATCCCAAAGACCTGCTGATCCAGGATGCATTTGCAGAACTGATCGGTCAGGATGAAGAATTAAGGCTGGATACACAACTTACCCTGCAGAAACTGGAGAAAAATGATTCTTATTATTTCCAGGATCTGATCTATGCAAAAAAGATAGACCGTCCGGACTTTATGCCCCTGGTTTATCTGCTGACGCTGCTGAATGTGATCCTGCTTTTCGCCGGTTTCTTTTACCCGACTGCATTCCTGGCCTTTGGTGCGGTATTCATCATCAACTCCGGCATTCATTACTGGAATAAAAACAATGTAAGTGTACATACCTCCTCGCTCGGGGAATTTCTTAAAGCATTTGAAACGGCAAAGAACCTGGATGCAGACAAAAGGATCAGTGCACATTTTCCGCATACCGCCGGGCTCATCAGGGAACTGACACCGCTGAAAAGAAAGATGATAGGGGTTAAACTGGATAACATGGCAGAAGGGGATGCTGCCGTGGTTGGCTTCCTGGTCTTCGAGCTGCTCAAAATAGCCTTCAATATTGAGATCATCTCCTTTTATTCCATTATCGGCTCGCTGAGGGAGAAAAAGAAAGAGATGAAAGATCTGTTCAAATTTATCGGTACGGTAGATACCGCAATATCCATCGCGGCGTTCAGGTCATCCCTGGATGAATATTGCAAACCGGTTTTCAGTACCGGCAGCGGTTTGGAAGCGGAGGGAATTAAACATCCTCTGATAGCAAACTGCGTCCCGAATGACCTTCATCTTGAGCAGAAGAACCTGTTGCTGACCGGCTCGAATATGTCTGGCAAAACTACCTTCATCCGTTCTGTAGGCATCAATATGATCCTGGGCCAAACGCTGTATACCTGTCTGGCAAACAGGTTTGAGATGCCCTATTCAAAGATATTCTCCTCTATCACCGTGGCGGACAGCCTGCTGGAAGAAAAGAGTTATTATTTTGAGGAGATGCGGATCATCAAAGAATTTATAGGGGAATCAGGCAGTGCTGAACCCTGCTTTTTTATCCTCGATGAGATCTTCAAAGGTACCAACACCATTGAAAGGGTGTCTGCCGGAAAAGCGATCCTCTCCTATCTTGCTAAAAACAACAATCTTGTATTTGTTTCCACCCATGACACTGAACTGAATGAGCTGCTGAAAACGGAATATGACCTTTACCATTTTTCGGAAACCGTGGAAGAACAGGAACTCATCTTTGACCATACCATCAAAAAAGGCCCGCTGAAAACAAGAAATGCCATTAAGATCCTGGAAATCAATGATTATCCTGCATCGATCATTAGGGATGCCAACGCTACTGTAGACCTGCTGATGCAGGGTTAATCCGCGATCTGAGGATAATGTGTGTTCTTATACTTATCTTTCTGAACGTGTACTTTCAGGTTCCTGAATGTTTCCAGTGGCCCTTTTGTGGCGAACAGGTTGATTAACCAGGCTGGTATGGTTCCCATCGGATCTACTTCCAGTACATATTCTGCCCTCACCTGGTTTTTGCCCAATGGAGTGATCGTCCAGTTTCCAACGGAATGGGGAATCCTCACGATCTTGTCCTTTTCGGGTACATAACCGGGAATGCAGGGAGAATTTACGGTGATCACTTTTGTCTGCGGGTGCTGCTGCACCTGGATATGAACCACAAAATCCCGGTTCTCACATGGCCAGGGCACATCAAGTTCTGAATAATAGATCAGGTCCAGCGGGGAGATCTGTTTGATCATGATATTCTTCTTACTGTGGTAAACCCATTCGCTGCAGGTTTCAATGTCCATAATCGCCGCCAGCAACTGAGAGTTAGTGGCCTGCATATTACATACCACCCTGATCGCTTTGAGCTTTGGATTTGAAGCCGGACGGGTGTATACATCAATTCCCTCGTGCTGCGCGGACAACTTCCAGCTCTCCTGGGCCAGGGAGGGATTAAAACCTAAAAAAAAGAACAATATAATTAAAAACAGGGAATATACGGAGGCTGAACGACACATAATTTTTACGTAATCAGGTTTAAATCTAATCGGGCATCAAAATTAAGCAAAATCCTTTTTTCAAGCTGAATTTAAAGGTTTTAACTACGTCATCTTCGCGTAATTATATTTTATGCATTTTTTTTGTTTGTAACATTGTTGTATATTTGTTTAACAAAAATCTAAAAACCCTCACCAAAATCTTAAGTTTATCTGAAGCAAAAAACTACCTAATTATCGTATCACACATAGCACCCAAACCAAATTCTATGAGAAAATACCTTTTAGGCGGAGCAGGAATAATTTTTAGTACACTTGCACTGACCATCATTAGCTGGGTTCCATCATCCAATACGATTACACCAGCTAAAATCGTTACTGAAGATTCATTGTACAATTTGCATGTCAGCAAAATCTATAATGGAGCACATTTAGAACAGGCAGGTTTAAGACCTGAGGTTTTCGAAAAAGCATTAACAGGGTTCTATAACCTGAAGAACAGCGGAAAAATATCTGCGGAGAAGTCAATTCTTACCATTGCAGATATGGATCAGAACAGTACAAAGAAACGTTTGTGGATCATCGATCTGAATAAAGACTCCCTGCTGCTCAATACCTGGGTTGCCCATGGTTCACGCAGTGGCGATGACCTTGCTACACGCTTTTCCGATGAAAATGACTCTTACGAAAGCAGCCTGGGATTTTATGTAACGGCTGAGATCTATACTGGTAAACACGGCCGTTCATTACGCCTGGACGGTATGGATGAAGGTTACAATTCAAATGCCCGCAAGCGCTCTATCGTTGTCCATGGTGCACCTTATGTGAGTCAGGGAACAATTAACCAGTTAGGAAGACTCGGACGCAGTCAGGGTTGCCCTGCAGTTGCCCCTGAACTTGCAAACCTGGTGATCAATACCATAGAAGGTAAAACTGTGATCTTCATTAACGGAAGTACCCAGTCTTACACTTCGAAATACCTGGATACACACCTTGCAGCAAATAGCATCATTGGTAGCAGGGACAGTATCATGAAAGTAAAAGATACACTGTTAACAGCAAAGATCTAAGCTACAGCCAGACAAGAGGTAATCTACAGCCAGATAAGCGGTAATACATCGCCCTCTATCCGGTGCTTCTGGCTTGTTCCTTCTCTATGAGTCCGAGGTACGTCAGTCCAGCGAACGAGGCTAGACCGAGTTTAAGCCCTAAACTCGGTCTAGCCTCGTTCGCTTGGGGGACCTATGCCGGACTCATAGAGAAGGAAACCCGAAGAAGCATCGGCAAAGCAACGATAACAAATGCCCCCTATACAGACAGGTCAATTAGTTTAGCAGGTGCCTTCTCCTTATCATGTAAGGAGCATTAAATAGCCCCTCTTTTTTGCAGATAGGTGTACAGGACAATGTCCAGTCCGTATACGTCTTTTCTTACCTGAATAGTGCCGCTGTCATCCCAGGCAGTAAAATAAGTCAGGTAAACAGGAACCTTTTTTGGTAAAGAAATATTCGTTGCTACCGCAACAGTATCTTCCATTTGCTTTTTGATCTGCTCATATTTTGCTCCGTCGCCAAAAAGCGCGTGCGCAAAATCAAGCGGTTTTTCCAAACGTACACATCCGTGACTCACTGCCCGCATAGACTGTTTAAATGCGGCCTTCGCGGGAGTATCATGCAAATAAACGGCACTTTGATTATTAAAAAGAAACTTGATCTTCCCTAAAGAATTATCCTCTCCCGGGCGCTGTTTAAACCGGTATTTCTTACCAGGATTACCGCTGGTCCAGTCAATCTCTTCCGGATCTTCAACGACCTTTCCGTTTTCAAACACATCAATGTTGTGGTTTGCCAGGTAATAACGGTCTTCCGCGGCAGATTTAACAATCTCCTTACTGGCAATGCTCTCCGGAATATTCCAAACCGGGTTTACCTGCACACTGTGGATCATGCTATTTAACTGTGGGGTCTCCCTTGAAAAAGGCCGGTCTTTTTTCAGGTCGTTCTCATCATATTCCTGTATATTATCCGTAAAATCCTTGTTCCGTCCTTCTCCTACGCATACTTTCATATTCAGCACAGACTTCCCTTTCTCCATGACATCCAACCTGAAATCGGCGATATTCACGATCACATATTTATCCTCCTGAGGTTTGTTCTTCCATCTTAATCTTTCCAGGTTCACCTTAAGAATCTTCTGTGTTTCCGCTGCGGTGATGCCCGGCGCGGCTTTACCTTCCTTCAGGGCCTTTTGCAGGGCGAGATACTGCTCATTCGCGGGTTGTATGCTATCCAGGTAAACCTTCAGGTCTCTGATCGCGAAAATACGGTTCAGGGAATTACTGTCGGGCCGTTGTGTATCGGTAAAATATGCAGCATAAATCCTTTTCGGACTTACCACGCCATACTGAAGGGCAATACTATACTGAAGAAGTGAATTGGCCGCCAGTATTTCCAGTCTGGCAATATCGCGGTAAGCGTCTTCAGTGGTTTGAATTCCTTTTTTATCATAGAGCTTGTCTGTCAGCTCTTTTAATTCCTTCGCTTTGAAAAGCTCAGGGTTTAAACCATGTTCCGCAGCGCGGTCAAAATAGGTCAGCAGCTGCTGCAACCCTTTTTGTTTTACATGCTGAAGAACGATTACCGGTTCATATTCATTCTTTTCATAAAAAGCAGCAATCAGCTTTGGCTGACTCAAACCGGGTTGCTCCGCCTTGAGCGTTTGCCGGAAGACCTCAGCAAAGGCTTCATTCTCTACATTTTTAAACACCTTGTTCCCTGTTTCAGTAAAGAGGGTTTTGCCCAGATCTGAACGGCTTTTTTTACAGGATTGTACTGTAAATGCAATTGTGAAAGCGAGTAGGAGATATTTTCTAACCATATGCCCTATCAACATCAATTCAGCAAAATTGTTTAACCACCTGGTCACATAAAGTTTTACAGAACGAGAAAAACAAATCTTTGATTTCAATGTTTGATGTTCGAACACTAAATTACCGTAATTTAGCCGCTAACTAAAATAATTGAATCGATGAAATCAATAAAATCCTATGCTGCAGAAAGTGCAGAACAACCGCTTGCCCCATTTGCGCTTGACAGACGTGAGCCTGGAGCAGATGATGTAGAGATTAAAATTTTATTCTGTGGGGTCTGCCACTCTGATATCCACACGGCCCGTAACGAATGGGGTGCAACCATGTACCCGGTAGTTCCCGGTCACGAAATTGTGGGTACTGTAACACGTGCAGGTGAAAATGTAAGCAAGTTCAAAGTAGGTGATACCGTAGGTGTCGGCTGTTTTGTAGACTCCTGCGGACATTGCGAAAGCTGCAAAGATGACCAGGAACAATACTGTGAAAACGGACATACGCAAACCTATAATGCTTATGAGCAGGATAAAAAAACCATTACTTATGGCGGTTATTCAAGCCATATCGTAGTTACACAGGATTTCGTGCTTTCAGTTTCTGACAAACTTCCCCTGGAAAAAGTAGCGCCGTTGTTATGTGCCGGCATCACTACGTATTCTCCGTTACGCCACTGGGGAGTGAAAGAAGGCCATAAACTTGCTGTAGTAGGTTTAGGCGGACTAGGCCACATGGCAGTGAAACTGGCTTCATCTATGGGAGCCGAAGTAACAATGCTCAGCCGTTCTCCAAAGAAAGAAAAAGATGCCGCAGAACTTGGTGCCGATCACTTCAAACTGACCACCGACAAAGACACCATGAAAGAACTTGCCGGTACTTTTGATTTTATCATCGATACCGTTTCAGCTGAACATGATTATGACGAGTACCTCGCTTTGTTAAAAACAAATGGTGTAATGGTACTATTAGGCGTTCCGCCGGTACCTGCTACAGTGAGCCCCGCCGGACTGATCTTTGGCCGCCGCAGCCTGGTAGGTTCTCTTGTTGGAGGAATTAAAGAAACCCAGGAAATGCTGGATTACTGTGCAGCGCACAATATCACATCTGATGTAGAGATCATCAACATCAATCAGATCAACGAAGCGTACGAACGTACTCTTGCCGGAGATGTTCACTATCGTTTTGTGATTGATATGGCTACGCTGTAAGGAGATCACCGGGGTTAAAAAATAAGGGTTAAATCGGGGCTGTATGCTGCTGAAGCGCAGCAGAAGGCCCCGATTTAACCCTTATTTTTTCTGACACAGGTTAATCTCTGCTTAAATCTTCCTCCCGTAACTGTATAACGAGATCTTGCTGGTTCCGCCGGCTTCCCTGCTCAGCTGTATCTGCGTGCCTATCCTCTCCTTTAAGGCCTCGACATGTGAAATGATCCCTATGTTTTTTCCGCTTGCCTGAAGGTTTTCCAATGCTGTGATCGCCACATCAATCGTTTCCGCATCCAGTGTACCAAACCCCTCATCGATAAATAAGGAATTGATCTGTACCTTACGGCTTGCGAGATCTGATAACCCCAGGGCCAGTGCAAGGCTCACCAGGAAACTCTCGCCACCGGAGAGTGTAGACATTGGCCTGACCACATCAGCCTGGTACCCATCAATGATCTGAAGGTCAAGATCCTTTTCAGGGCTTTTCAAAATGCGGTAGCGATCGCTCAGCCGCAGTAAATGACGGTTGGCCAGTTCTGTCAGCCTCGCCAGGGTAAGCCCCTGCGCAAAACGGCTGAACTTCCTGCCATCTGCTGAGCCTATCAGTGCGGAAAGTTTTTGAAAGCGGTCAGATTCCTGTTGCTGCCGTTCAATTTGCTGCGCCACCTCAACATGTTTCAGTTTCAGCAGGTCATCTTCGGCAATAACCTGGTTCAGTCTGCCTTTTTGCTGCTGAAGAAGCGATATGACCTGGGCCTGTTCTTCCAGCCTCGGCGTCAGTATTTCCCTGTCCTCCGCCGTCAATGCCTTCTGCAGTTCCGCTTCCAGGTCTTTTTCAGTTGCGGTAAGCAGGCTTTTGCCAGAGCTGATGCGCTGTACGGCTTCCTGCTGCAGTTCTGCGGACAGCCGGGCTTCTTCATCAGGCAGAAACAGTTCCTGTAACTCCTCAATGGAAGCCATGCCCTCGCCACGGAGTTTCGCCGTTAATTTTTCAAGCTGCGCGCTGAATAAGTTTTTAGTCGTCAGAAATGAAGTATTGAGGTTCAGCTGGCGGTCCTCGATGATCTTCAGCCGCTCCTGCTTTTGCTGTAACTGCTGCTGTAACTCTTCAGTCTGACTTCTGTATTTCCGCAGTTCATTGCTGAGTCCCGCGCGCTCCTGTACAGGGTCTTTCGTACCGAAAAGTTCCAGGCGCTCTTCTTCCAGCTGCTGCAGCACCTGCTGCGTCTCTTTTATCTGAACATTTAATCCTTCAATGGCATCTTTCTTTTCTCCGATCGCAGCTCCTATGCTTTTCAATTCCGTTTCCTGTTGCCGGAGGTCAAGCTCCAGAAGTTTCAGCTCCCCTTCCGACTGCCGGTACTGCTGATAGCGTTTATTCATTTCGGGGCTGATCTGCTCAGCCTCAGCTGCGCTAAAAATGATCCCAAAAGGTTCCAGTAAAAGGATAGCTCTATCTTCGAGTGTTTTACTTTCTGCTGTAGTGTTGGTTAAATCAAGGGCAATGGCATTCAGCTGCTTCTCTGCAAAGATGATTTCCAATGCCGCCTGTTCTGTTTTATTTTTTTCCTGTACCAGGATCTCCTTCCGCTGGCTCAGCAGGGCTTCCAGTTTACTGATCTGCTGCTGGGCAAGCCTGGCGGTGTCTAACCGTGTTTTCAAAGCCTCCTGCTGTACCCTTTTCCTGCCAATCACAGCGGCAATGATCTCAGCTTTGCTGATGTCAAGCGGTTTGGGCAGCTTTGTGTTATTCTGCTCAAATTCCGAAAGCGCCCGGGTGACCAATTCAGCAGAGCGCAGCAGGTCTTTCCCGCCTGTTTCCAACTGGTAACTCAGTGTATTGATCACAATTAACTGCGCATCCAGCTGCGTTTTCAGCAATTGCAATTTTACCTGCTGCTGGTTACGGCGCTCTTCGGCTTCGGTCATCCGTGATACATATTTCCCTTCCACAAAGGGATGGTGAACAGCCCCACAAAGCGGACAGGATTGTCCGGCCTGCAGTTGAAGCCTGTCGGCATCATATTTTTGCACCTTTACTTCCAGCTCATAGATCTGCTGCAGGTCTTTCAGCAATGCTGTTTCCCGTTCGTCTTCCAGTTTCAGGTTGCCCAGCACTGCCCGGGCTTCCTTTTCCTCTGCCCCTAATCCGGAGATCCCGCTGATCAGCGCCTCTTGTTCCTGCAAAAGCTTTGCATGCAAACCGGCCAGTTTGAACTGCTGCTCAGCCGTATTGATCAGGACGGGGAATTCCCTCAGTTCTTCTTCCAGCTGGTCAGTAGTTTTTCCCGCCAGTAGCTCCAGAAGCGATCGGCCGTGCTGCTGAATGGACTCCTGTATTTCCGAAAGCTGCTGCTCCGCCAGTTTTATACGCTGTGTGGTGTGCAGCACAAACTCCTGCGCCTGCAGATGCTGTTTCCTGTACCCGGAGTGTCCTTCTGTAAGGTTATCCAGTTTTATTTTTAGGGCAGACAGCTGTTGTACCAGCTGTTGAAATACGATCACCTCTTTATCCAGATTTGCATCGGACGCATGTTCCCGCAACCAGAGCGACAGCTGCCCTATCCGTTCCTGGATAGCTTTCAGCTGCCCATCCATTGCCAGTTGCGATGCTTCGGCAGTGTGAAGGTTCAGCCGGGCCGATTCAAAAGCGTCAAGTATTTTTGCAAGCTGGTTTTTCGACTGCTCAACCAATATATCTTTTTTACTTACTGCATCAAACACAGGTTCCATGCCGGTAAGGATCTTCTCCTTCAATCCGGCCTGCTGTTTCGCTTCTACCAACGTTGTCCTGGTGGTCTTTTCCTCTTCAACTATCTGCGGATGCTGCAATTCGGCCTCCCTCAGATCTGCCCCTATTCTCTGCTGCTGACTTTCTATCGTCTTCAATTCTGCCAGTGCCGGGCGGTAGGCCAGTGCACGCAGGTGATGCTGCAGCTTAACAAACCGGGGTTCATGTGCCGCATGGAAAAGTTCAGCCTCAGACAGGGCCTGCAATAATTCCTGTTTCCTCGCGGTAAGTTTTTCCAGACCGGCAAGCCAGTCGAGCTGTGCTCTCAGCGACGATTCCTCCTTTTTCAGTTGTACTTCCCGATCTGATATATCCATCAGTTCGGAAAGGTAAGCTTCTCTTTCGTCAGTACTCAGCAATACTACATTCTCCAGCCTGCTGCGCAGCTGATCCAGCTTCATCCGCTCTTCCCTGGCCTTCTCGAAGGCGGCAACAGAGATCTCTGAGTAGATACCTGTATCGGTTATTTTTTCAAGCAATTCACTTCTTTCGTTTTCATCAGCTTTCAGAAAGCGTGTAAAATCTCCCTGTGAGAGGATCACTGAACGCAGGAACTGGTTATAATCCAGTCCGCAAATCCGCACGATCTCCTCCCTTACCTCATTCAGCGGATGTTCAATGATGATCTTCCCCGTTAAGGTTTCCGCAAGTTCCATCTTCTGCGTTTGCAGCTGCCCGTCAGCCTTGCCACGGCTTCGCCGGATAGACCATTTTGCACGGTAAGATAGCTGGCCCACCTCAAATTCTACTTCGGCGTATGATTCGGCAGTATGCCTGGTCATGATCTCAAAAACATCCTTACTGTGACGGTGTACCCGTCCATAGAGTGCCACGGTAATGGCATCCAGCAAGGTCGTTTTTCCGGCACCGGTAGGACCGGTTATTGCAAAAATTCCGCTTTCCGTAAAGGGAGGCTGGTCAAAACGGATTTCATGCTGTCCCTTTAAGGAGTTGAGATTTAAAAATTTGATTCCCGTAATCTTCATGCCCTATCCTCCTTTTGCGCCATATATTCCAGTACTTCATGGAAAGCCCGCAGAAGATCAGGCTGCTCCTCCCCGGGATATTCAGACTGGCATTTCTTTATAAATACAGTTTTAGGATCAAGATCGGTCAGCGCCATAGCTTCAGCCGTTTGTTCATCCAGGTTCTGTGCTGCCCGTATTCTGATCTGCCTTGGAAAAAGGCGGTCTATAAATGGTTTTCCCGCAATCAGCGAGTTTAGCTGCTCATCCAGGTCAAAAATGAAAGTTTCAGTTTCCACCTGTACTTCAACCCATGCCGGATATATAGTTCCAGGGTCTTCCAGTAAAACCAGTTTAGTTTTTACCTTTTCGAAATCCCCTTTGATCCTGATCAGTTTGCGGCTGCAGGGTACTTCCAGCCCCCGGAGGCTGGTCATATTCCCCTCTTTAAATTCAAGCAGGATCACCTGTTTTTTATCTTCAGTTTCTGAAAAGCTCAATGGAATAGGTGAACCTGAATAACGGATATGGTTCATTTGATTGATCAGCTGCGGACGATGGAGATGACCCAGTGCTACATAATCAAATGCAGATGGAAAATGGTCGCCCCCGATCTGCCCGAGGTTACCTACATGGATCTCCTTTTCACTGTCAGACGTAACTGAGCCGGCCGCAAACAGGTGTCCGGTGGCAATCACCGGGATTTTGTTCAGCTTGTAATCAGTAATATGTGTTAAAAAACGGTGATAATGATCCGAGATGCCCTGTTTTAAACGTGCTTCACGTTCCTCGAGTGTCTCCCCGGCAATGGATAACCTGATGTCGCGGTCGCGCAGAAAAGGCACGGCGCATACTACCAGCTCCAGCTGTCCTTCAGGTCCGTTGATCTCGATGATCTGATCGGTAAATTCTTCGGGGACACCACCTACAATATGTACGTTGAAATACTTTAATAAGGATTGCGGGGCATTTAAGGTACTGATGGAATCATGGTTCCCTCCAATAATGACTACCTCTCTGCAGCAGGTATTTTTCACCTGGCGCAGGAAATCATAATACTGCTCAAAAGCGGTATTCGAAGGGCTTCCCGTATCGAAGATATCTCCTGCAACAATTAAAACATCAATTTTTTCTGTCTGTAAAGTTGCTGTCAGCCAGTTCAGAAAAGCCTGATGTTCATCAGTACGCTCGCTTTGTTCAAGTCTTTTACCAAGGTGCCAGTCGGCCGTGTGAAGAATTCTCATTGTCGACTGCTAAATTAAGCAATTGTGCAGACAAATATTAACCCTGCCTGATGAGAATGTTACTGAACCGGGGCGCTGCTTACCACACTATCCACAACAAATACACTTACACCTCTCCAGGGAAGTGTATGCAGATATTCTTTATAGTGAAGTTCGACGTTTGATCCGGCGCTCTTGTTGAGCTTATCGGCTACTTTGTCATCCTGTACGGAAAACATGAATTCATTAGAGGCAATATTTCCGGGAGTTTGTGAACGGATACCGGTCTGGATCAGCCTGCCTTCATTGGTTTTGAAAACATAGCCCTTCTTTACGAAGTAATTCAGCTGACCTGCTTTTACGCCTTCACCAAACACAAAGTAGTATCGGTAATACATGAATCCGGCTAAAACCAGGATCACCACAAGGCTGATGATCAGCCCGGTTTTACTTTTCGGCCGTGATGGCGAAGAATTGATTCCACTACTATGAGTTTCCATTTGAATTGTTTTACATGGTTAATGTATAACAATTGTTCCAAAAATCCATGAACCCGGATTATTTGGCTGCGATTGTCCTGATCAGGCCATTAATTCGCAGTGGTAACCGCGTTCTCCGAAGATACTGACGATTTTTGCTTCGCTGCTTTTTGTGCAGACCACCCTGAGTACCTTATCCACATCATCCAGGTCTATTGTCCAGTTTTTTGTGCCTACCAGTGTATCGAGTCCGGAAGCCACGCGTGACTGCTCAGTAATGCCTTCAACAGATGTCCTGAAAACCAGTACAGTTTTCGCTTCTATATGTTCCCTGTAATCCCAGGGGGTCAGCGCTTCTGCAGGTTGCGCAGCAGCTCTCACATAATTGATTACTCCCGACCAAAAGGTAGGGTTGAGTGCGGTTTGATTTTTCATCAGAATATATTGACTTTTAACTGTGATGAAGCTGTCATCAGTTTAATCATTGCTTTTAAGAGTTGTAAGCTCATGACGGATTCATTTCTTTACTATTTTTTGCGGCTATAAATTTGCGCAGGCCGGTCAGTTCAAATTAACGCCCGGCCTGTGCATATCTATTTTATCTCCAACCGCCCCCTAAAGCGCGGTATAGTTCTACCGATGCATTCAGCTGATCAGTTTTAACAGTAGCCAGGTCGAGCTGACTTTGCAGGGCATTTCCCTGTGCAGTGATCACCTCAAGGTAATTGGCCAGTCCGCTGGTAAACAGCAGGTTTGCATTCTGCAATGAGTTCTGTACTACTCTTACCCTGTTTTCGGCAATAGTATACTGCTGCTGCAATTTCTCTATTTTAATCAACTGGTCAGACACCTCACCTACAGCAGTTAACACCGATTGCCTGAATTGTAAAACACTTTTTTCGCGGTTCACCACTGCAATATCATACTGCGTTCTCAACTGCCTGCGCTGGAAGATCGGCTGTGCGATTCCACCACCAACAATACCGAATAAAGAACCCGGGATTTTAAACCAGTTATCGGCTTTAAAACTATTAAGACCACCGGATGCGGTAATCGATAAAGTAGGGTACAGACTTGCTTTGGTTACGCCCACATTTGCATTGGCCCTCAGCAGTTCAAGTTCTGCACTTTTGACATCAGGTCTGAGGCTCACCATCACCGAAGGGATGCCTGTACCTGCCTGGTCCTGAATCTTCATGTCTTTCAGTAAACCGGCACGGGCAATCGCTTTAGGGAATGCACCGGTAAGGATGCTCAGGGCATTCTCTTCCAGGTTGATCCTTTGTTCCAGTTGCGGAACCAGTCCTGCGGCTACCAGCTGCTGTGCTTCGGCCTGCTGAATCGCAAGAGAAGTTACCTGACCGGCATCAAACTGCATTTTGATAATCCTCAGTGTGCTGTCATTCAGCGCAAGGTTTTTCTTAGCGATGTCCAGCTGGGTATCCAGCATGATCAGCCTGTAGAAACCCTGTGCCACATTTGATACCAGACGCGTCTGAATGGCTTTTCTTGCTTCTGCAGATTGCAGGTAAGCAGCACCGGCAGCTCTTTTCTGGTTAGCAATTTTGCGCCAGATATCTGCTTCCCAGCCTAATCCTGCAGAGACAGTGTAGTCTTCAACATGTTTGGCATTGGCAAACTGACCCAGCTGGATACCGTTCAGACTGTTGTCTGACGGGCGGTTCAGCTGTGAAGTAATGTTCAGGTTAAGCGTAGGCACATTGCCCAGTTTAGACTGTCTGTATAAAAGATCTGCAGCTTCGATATTTTTCAAAGCGATCTGCATATCATAATTATTTTTCACAGCAGTGTCAATCAGGTCTCTGATCGCATCTTCCTTAAAGAATTCTTTATAGGGAAGGCTGGCGATACTCGCGGTATCTGTGGTTGCTACGCTGTTCCTGAATTGTTCAGGAGCAGCATTAGTAGGCGTGGGTATATCTTTAGAGACTTTACAGCCGCTTGCAACAAGCAGCACTAAAAGAGCAATATATATATTATTATACAGTTTCATTTTCGTATTGTAAGATGGTTTCAGGTGTTAATTCCGGCTTTGGCGCACCGGTGATTTTCTCTTGTAAATACTGGAACATCACGAACAGCACGGGAACGATAAATAATCCCAGGATTACCCCGGTAAGCATACCCCCGGCAGCAGCGATACTGATCGAGTGGTTACCCAGTGCAGAAGGACCAACGGCTCTCATCATCGGCGTCATACCTACGATAAAGGCAAGAGAGGTCATGATGATCGGGCGAAGCCTCAATTGTGCGGCATGTACCGCAGCATCTACCAGGCTCAGCCCTGCTCTCCTTCGCTGAACAGCGAACTCCACGATCAGAATGGCATTCTTGGCGAGCAAACCGATGAGCATGACGAGTGCAACCTGTACATAGATATTGTTTGATATTCCGGTTAAACCAATGGCGGCAAACACACCGAATATACCAGTAGGAATAGAGAGGATTACGGCCATAGGAAGGATATAACTTTCATATTGTGCCGACAGCAGGAAGTACACAAATACCAGACATAAACTAAAGATAATCACAGACTGTCCACCAGAGGTGATCTCTTCTTTTGTCAGCCCGGTAAACTCATGAGTGAAACCTATAGGCAGCTGTTCAGCAGCTACTTCATTCACCGCATTGATCGCGTCTCCTGAACTGTATCCTGGTTTTGGGATCGCATTGATCTCAATTGCATTGAACAGGTTATAACGCGAGGCCGTTTCCGTACCGTAAACACGTTTCAGTTTAATCAGTGTATTTACCGGAACGTTTTCCCCGTTACGGTTTTTCACATATACTCCATCCATTGCAGTAGGGTCAGCACGATCGGCAATATCAGCCTGCACCACCACCCTGTAGTACTTGCCAAACCTGTTAAAATCTGAGGCCTGGGCACTACCAAAATAACCCTGCATAGTTGCCATCAGGTCTTTTGTAGACACCCCGAGCTGCTCAATTTTAGCTTCATCAAGTTCCATCTGTAACTGCGGATAATTAGCTTTAAATGAAGTAAAGGCAAAGGCAATCTCAGGACGTTTCATCAGTTCACCAATAAAATGATTGGCTATACCACTAAACTTGAGCAAATCACCTGACCCGCTCCTATCCTGTAAGAATAAGTCCAGACCATCCACGTTACTGAAACCCGGTACCGTAGGGAAAGTAAATACGAAGAAATTGGCGCCTTTAATTTCCGACAGCTTTCCTTGTACAATACTCACGATCTTATTGATATCCTGCACCTCACCCCTTTCTTTAGTAGGTTTCAGCAGGATAAACATTGCACCCGCCGAAGGGCTGTTTGAAGATGTCAAAAGGTTAAATCCGGATAAATAGTTGAAGACTTTTGTAAAAGGAAGCGGACTTAGTTTTCTTGAAACTTCATGCTCAATTTGTGTAGTCCTTTCCAGTGAAGCACCTGCAGGCAGCGATGTTGAGATCGCAATAAAGCCCTGATCTTCTGAAGGAATAAATCCTGTTGGTGTTCTTTTTACCATCCATGCTGTTGCCAGTACAACGACAAGCAGACCTGCCATAGCAACCCATTTGGTTTTGATCAGGAATTTCACACTACCAACATATCTGTGGGTCAGGTTTTGAAAACCACTGTTAAAGCCCAGGAAGAAACGTTGTTTAAAAGTTCTTTTTGTGACATTATCCTCATGACCGTGCCCATGGTCTGGTTCTTTCAGGAACAGCGCACATAAAGCAGGGCTCAGTGTTAAGGCATTGACTGCCGAGATCACAATAGCGATCGCCAGGGTAAATGCAAACTGCCTGTAGAACAGCCCCGTAGAGCCTTCAATAAAGCCGACCGGCAGGAACACCGCACTCATCACCAGGGTGATCGAAATAATCGCACCCGTAATCTCATGCATCGCTTCAGTTGTAGCCTCTTTTGGCCCGAGCTTATTGTGTTCCATCTTGGCATGGACGGCCTCGACGACCACAATCGCATCATCCACAACGATACCAATAGCGAGTACCAGTGCAAACAGTGTTAACAGGTTGATCGAGAAACCAAACACTTTCATAAACAGGAACGTACCCACAATCGCTACCGGAACCGCAATGGCCGGGATCAGTGTAGAACGGAAATCCTGAAGGAAGATAAATACTACGATAAATACCAGGATAAATGCCTCTACCAGTGTATGGATAACCTGGTCAATAGATTGATCGAGAGATACTTTTGTATTATATAAATTGAAATAAGTAACTCCCTTCGGAAGGTCATGTTTCGCTTTTT
This sequence comes from Pedobacter hartonius, assembly GCF_900107535.1. Taxonomy (GTDB): domain Bacteria; phylum Bacteroidota; class Bacteroidia; order Sphingobacteriales; family Sphingobacteriaceae; genus Pedobacter; species Pedobacter hartonius. The sequence goes on from NZ_FNRA01000001.1 coordinate 192,428, forward strand.
CCATGAACTTCGTAATGGCGATCTGAATGTCATTCGCATTGGAACCGCTCAACTGCTGGATGGCGATGTTCACTGCCGGTTTACCACCAGCCTCCACGAAGCCGTGGCTACCATAGGTATAAGAACCCAGTTCCACTCTGGCTACATCCTTCAGCCTCAGAAATGAGCCGTCAGCATTAGAACGGATGATAATATTTCCGTATTCGTCCGGTTTAGTCAGCTTACCTTTATATTTAAGTACATACTCAAAAGGAGCACCGCTGCTTTCTCCGAACATACCCGGTGCAGCTTCCAGATTTTTGTCTTTTATTGATGCGATAACATCATTTGGTGTCAGGCCATAAGTTGCCATTTGTGCAGGGTTCAGCCATACACGCATAGAATAATCCCTGCTTCCTCCAAAAATAACTGCAGCTCCGACACCCTGGATCCTTTTGATCTCAGGAATCAGGTTGATCTGCGCATAATTGGCCATAAATGTCTGATCGTAATGTTTAGCATCATCAGACATCATGGTCAGTACCATGATCAAACTGTTTTGTTGTTTCGCAGTAGTTACCCCCGCCTGTATTACCTCTGCAGGCAGCTGGCTGGTTGCCTGAGAAACACGGTTCTGCACGTTTACTGCTGCAAGGTCAGGATCTGTTCCCAGTTTAAAGTAAACGGTAATAACCAGTGATCCGTCGTTACTGGCAGTAGACTGCATGTAACTCATATTCTCCACCCCATTGATCTGCTCTTCAAGGGAAGGAGCCACCGAACGCAATACTGTTTCGGCATTTGCACCGGGATAAAGTGCGGTAACCTGAACGGCCGGAGGCGCAATATCAGGGAATTGTTGTAAAGGTAACCTGGTCAGTCCCAGTATACCTAGTATCACCAACAGTATCGAAATTACTGTTGCCAGTACCGGCCTTTCTATAAATTTCTTTAACATGATTAATATATTATCTTGATGCAGTTGTAGTAGGTTCTTCTTTCAATTTTTCAGGTTTGATGGTATCGCCGTCTTTCAGCTTGTCTATACCATCGTAAACGATCCTGTCGCCTGATTTTAATCCTTCTTTCACCAGGTAATTGGCACCGCTGGTACCTGAAACAGTAATTGGTGTTCTGGTTACTTTATTTTTTCCGTCAACAACAAAGACAAATATCTTGTCCTGCATTTCTACCGTTGAAGACTGAGGTATCGAGATCGCATTATCATACTTCAGGCTTAATCTCACCTTACCTGTATTACCTGAGCGTAAAAGGCCCTGTGAATTAGGGAATGTAGCCCTTAAGGAGATCGAACCTGTTTGTTTGTCAAACTGTCCGTCTACCATATCTACCTTACCTTCTTTTCCGTAAACGCTGTTATCTGCCAGCACAAGAGAAACTCCGGGTACATGTTTCAGGCGTTCAGTGATGGTGTTACCAGGATATTTGGTGTTGAAGGCAACAAAGTCATCCTCTCCGAGCGCAAAGTAAACATGTACTTCATGGGCATCAGAAAGAAGTGTCAGCGGCGTAGGATCTGTAGGAGATACGATGCTTCCCTGTTTTTTAGGAAGACGGCCTACATAACCCGATACAGGCGCTTTGATCAGCGTATATCCAAGGTTGATGTTTGCTGAAGCCACTCCGGCTTTGGCCTGTTCAACGTTAGCCACAGCAGACTGATAGCTGGAAGTAGCAGTTTTCAACTGGTAATCTGAAACTACCTTGTTCTTTACAAGGGGAGCCAGTTTATCCACTTCGATCTGTGCATTGGTCACCGCGGCCTGTGCAGCATGCAGCTGGGCTTTGGCGTTATTCAGTGCTTCCCTGAACGGGCGCGCATCAATTTGAAAAAGTGGCTGTCCTTTTTGTACCGCAGCTCCTTCAGCTACCAGGATCTTGTCCAGTATTCCGGAGATCTGCGGACGGACTTCCAGGTCTATCGCTCCCTGAATGGAAGCAGGATAGTCAGTATAAGTGGTTGCGTCGTTACCTTGTAAGGAAACAACCTGCAGTGCCTGCGGTGCAGGTGGCGGAACCGCTGGCTGATTGCCGGAACAACCGGCGAATAATATAGCAAGAATAAAAATTGAGATTGTAGTTTTCATAACGTTAGTCAATGGTTTAACAGTGTTAAGTGAATGCATAAAAATATTGGAGAATTTGTTGTGTGTGGGTGATTGATGTTTTAACATATGTAATCTATTTAACACCGTTAGATGTTGTGATAAAAAAAACCTTACTTTTTGTGCTGTCATTCTTCTGGAGTTAAACGTTACAACGTATAAATAATCTAACAGCGTTAAGTATTCCATAAAAAAAATTTAGTCGTTAATTGCTTTTATAATTCCCTGAATCGCATCTCTTAGAATATGCTGGTTCATTTCGTCAGTAGTACTTCCCCTTCTCACCAGATTGATAGAGATCAGTCCGTGTATAATAGACCAGAAGGTATAGTACTTTCTGCAAACTATTTCCTCAGTAGGTTCTGACTCGGTCATGATCGTCGAAATGAGATCATAAAACATCTTCTTTCCGGCTTCTGCTTCAGGTAAACTTTTTGTAAGGTCACAACAGATCATATCTACGCCAAACATCAGCTGGTAAAGCTCCTTATGACTAAAAGCGAAATCCCAGTAAGCGATCCACATGGCCTCAAGTTGTTTCTCAGGAGTTTTATGTTTCGCCTGCACGGCTTTGAAATCTTTCAGCAATAGCACATTTCCCAAACGGGTCAGTTCAAGCAGGATGCCTTCCTTATTGGCAAAGTATTCATATATGATAGGCGCGGTATATTCGATCTTATCCGCAATTTTGCGCATACTTAAGGACTGCCATCCGTCTTCTTTTACAATTTCCAGAGCGGCATCAAGTATATTTGCCCTTGTTTCTTCCTTGATCCTTTGAATTCTTTCTTTACTACCCATGGTAATCTTCCCCTGCATTAAATAATCTAACAGTGTTAAGCAAATGTATCACTAGTTTTTTCAAACTGTATCAGCGCATTGTCAAAACTAAATACGCCATTAACTGACGTTCAGATCTGACGAACAATGAATTAAGTTTATGATTTTACTGAACTTCCAATCCATCGATGCTCACATCCTTCGCATCTACAGACCAAATACGCACTTTATATCGTCCCGCATTGATCATTGTTCCGGTATCTGTAGTAACGTAACCCCACTTTCCTGGTTTAGTTTGAGCGAATTGAAGTATTTCCGGTGCTTTCATTACTGTACCGTCTGCAGCAAGCACTTCGAGCTTTGCGTTAAGCGGTCTGCCGGATGGATTATGGTATTTAACAGTAAGTGAATACGTATCTGCTACGCCTACTGCAATTGTGAACTCAACGAATGCACCATCGTCCTGCATAAATTTTAATCTTTCCTTTCCCATCAGGGATGCCTTGACTACTCCTTTAGAATTGGAAAAAGCAGCTGCTGCAGGATAGTTTACCGCAGTCTTCAGATCAAACGCCGGGGCCAGGCTGCTCTGCGGCTGGATGGCCAGGATAACCGGCATGCCAAATCCTGAGGCGGCAGAAAATTTTACCGTACTGCCCTTTTCATATCTCTTTTTATAAACCTCCAATTGTTTCCCTTCATTGTCCCGCAGAAAGGATTTACTATCTTCATATTCACCCGGTGCGGTGCCGGTTTTGCTATTACCGGTTTCCATAGCGATATAAACATCGGCACCGGCGGTGACATGAAATGAAACCTCCTGTGTTTTATCCAGTCTTTTCCACTCCGCGCCGAACAGATTTGGCGGCAGCTCAGCAAAGGTATCGCCGGTATCCATCCAGGAGGTTACAGTTTCAGCCAATGTTTTTAACGATATTTTAATTAATATTGCCAGTAAACAAAATTACACGTCTTATGCTTCATTCCGCTCTTGCCAAAATAAAATTTCTTCTTCTTTCCCTTATCATACTGCTAAGCATACGGACAGGTTATGCACAATCATCTGTACCCTTTACCGTGACATCACAGGGGCATATCATGTTAAAAGCGAAAATAAACGGTGTGGAGGGAAACTTTATACTTGATACAGGTGCAGGCCTGACGCTGATTACCAAAACCTTCTCCGCCAGGGTAGGTAAATTGCATAAACAGGATGGCAGTTATACCGCCTTTCGCGCAACTGGTGAAAAGTTAACAGCTGACCTGTATGATGCCCAATCACTTACTCTGGGCAGTTTTGCAGAGCAACATCCGGTACTGACGGTTTTCGACGTAAACTTCGGGTCTATCGACGGCTTGATATCCCTCAAGAGTTTTATGAACCAGCCCCTCACCATTGATTACAGTAACAAAAAGATAATTTTTGAAACGGTTAAAAGCATGGCGGTGATCCAAAAAACAGGTCATCAGATTCCATTGCAACTGGAGGAATCAAGGGACAAATCACTGGACATATTTGCCTATTTCATCGTGAACAACAAGCTTACCCTACAGTTTTCAATTGACAGCGGAGCCGGTAATAATGTCTTCCGTCTGAATTCCAGGTATATTCCCGCATTAGGCATTGATACCGCAAGCGCTGCTAAAACTATCATTCCCAGCGAATTTGACCCAAAAGTTAAAACGGTTATCTATCAGGATAACGTTCAATCTATTGTGGCAAAGGCATCACCTGCTGCCCATTGCGAAAACGTCAAAGCCTCATTTATTGATGGCTTAATTTATGATGGTATAGTTTCACTGAACTGGATAGGGAAACAGATTACATTTGATCTGAAAAACAGGCAAATGATTGTCAGGTAGCTTATAACTACTTTACAAATGATTACGGGGCTTACGAATTTTATTCATTTTACCAAGACTGAAAGTATAAAATGACAATACAGGATAATTTAAAAATAAGGCAGATCAGGAGTTCTGAAATTAAATTTCTGGCCACATTCCTGTCGGAAATATTTTTCGACAATGCAGCTTACTCCACTGTTTTCCCGGATTTAGTAATTAGAAAAGCAGGGCTTGAATGGTTATTTCACAAAATTCTGCTGCTCAATGAAGCTACAACCTACACCTGGATAGCAATAGATCCATCGGTTGAAACTATACAAAAGGCCGACGACCTGATAGCAACGACAACCCTGTTGCACCCCAGCAAAAGAAAAAACGGCATATTGAATTATGTACAATTTGGGTTAGTTGCCTTGCCGTTCAAATTTGGTTGGGACGCGTTGCGTAATCTATTAAAATTGACCGATTATAATGACGGTGAGATTAACAGGGCAAGTAATGGAGAGCCTTTTTTTTACCTTTCAATGGTTGCGGTAAAAAAAGATCACAGAGGAAAAGGTATCGCCACTAATTTATTAAACTACTTAATGGCACAGCACGTAGATCAATATCCGGACGCTTCCGGGCCCCTGAATCTTTTACTTACAACTCAACTGCAATCTAACGTTAATTTGTACCAAAAGCTGGGCTTTAAAGTTATTGAAGATGCACCTGTAACTGAGGCATTCTATCCAAACTGGACCATGAAAAAAGTAATCGGCGGAAATTGAAGCAATAGCTTATAATATTTATTTTCATTTTTAAGCACTCTATTTACTGAACGTTTAGCTTTAGTGGCGATAATTATCATGTTTCAGTCACAGTCATATCTGTCGGTTCATTTAACGTAACACATGTTATGTCAATTCGTAACATCTGCAACCTGCTTTTGCTACAAACGATCACAACTTAAAAGAGTAACATGGTTAAATTAGTGATATACTAACTAGCCAATGAAAACATCAATAAGCAAACAGCAAAAAGGTTATGTCCACGAAGGATGGGAGGATATTATATTGGATGTCATAGCATTATTGTTTGTGATACTATTGTTTTTCACATCAAGTCACTTAGTGGCTTTTGAAATACATAAGCAACCTTCCGAATTACCATCCTTAATCCAAGGTTATTACGCTGCCGTCTACTTTGAATCCAATTGCTTTATCAATTAACCAAATACTAAACTACACGATAGGATTGGTTGTATCTCATTAACTCTTTTAAATAGTAACTATTCTATCCTATCCAAATTTAATACTATGAAAATACTGGACAGCCTAACTAACGAGGCAAGATTAGAAAGAATAATAACACGGGAAATTCTACCGAAGATAGAATCAATGGGGAAATACCTATCCAATGCGTTTATTGAATCTTTAATCTTCAATAGCAAATTGATGGAAGTTTTTAAAGGAGAAATTATCGAACATGCCGGGCCATGTACCGATGGCAATCTTTTGTATATAAATACTGGCATTGCTCACACATTTTATTATGATTCAATTAGTCAAAAGCCACTTATCACCAAGATTTGGAAAAAGCATGATATCATATTCGACCTCGGAACCTTCCTGAATTCTGAGAACAGAAAAGAAACCATCCAGATGTTAGAGGACGGAGAGTTACTAGGAATTAGTTATGACAACCTTAAAAAACTATTGGATACTTTTCCCAATATGGTTTCATTTTTATTACATCTGCAAGTGGAAAGGGAGCGACAGTATAAATACTATCAACACCTCTTAAGACTAACCGTCGATGAGAAAGTCAAGCTTTATTTAAGTGACAACCCAGCCATAATTAACCGGATAAACAACGAATATATAGCCATGCACTTGGGTGTATCCAGAAGCAGGTTTAGCAAGGCTTATGTAGCCTACAAACGGGGGAATCACGTTTTTTGACAAGGTTGATTTTAGAATTCATAAAAGCTGACAGATAAATTTGAAATATCTGTATTTAATTTGACCGGATTTGAATAGTTAAGCGTCATTACTCATAATTGTAACCCTCCCAAAAAATCGGACTGTATAAAAAACGAAAATTCGTAACTTTAAAACAGTAAGATGAAAAAATCAATAATCAGTGAGAGCCAGATCGTGGCAGCAATTAAGTAACAGGAGTCAGGAAAAAAAGTGGCGGATATCTGCCGTGCTCTTGGCGTACATCAGACGACTTTTTACAATTGGAAGAAAAAGTATTCAGGAATGGACAATCAGGAACTTCGCCGTTTGAAGGAGTTGGAGGAGGAAAACCGCAGATTAAAGCATATGTATGCTGAACTGGCGTTGGACAATAAAATCCTGAAAGACGTGCTGTCAAAAAAGTTCTAAAGCCCTGCCAGCGCAAAAACATGGTTACTTATGTGGTGGAGAGCCATCATATTAGTATCAGCGGGTTACAGTATATTGCAGATAAATATTTCCATTAAGTTTATTTGCAGGTAGCGATCCCGATATTGTTCCTTCCCAAGTAACTGAATTGCCCCACTCACTATCTGAATGGGTGATAGAGGTTGTACTCAAAATGGTGCTCGATCCATTTTCTTCCAGAACTAATGACACTTTAACGGTATTATAGGTATTACCTACTTTTGTCAGGAGAAAATTAGCGGTAAAAAGAGTTGCCGCTCCAGGATTTGGGCGCAATTGACCGCTTGTCAAGTATTGACCAGGTATCATGAAGCTACTGATAGATACTGCGGCCTTAGCATTAATAATGGAGAACAAAATGCAAAGACAAAATGCTACTAATGATTTTCTTTTCATGATACTTAGTTTTCAAATTTAACTTTGTAATCATTAGCAAGATCATAAATGCGTTCCATCTCAATTCTGCTTAGTCTATGCTCCCCTCGTAACCCAAATTTATATTCTTGGGTGCTGTTATCTAGAATAACTTTATCTGGTGGTGTTTGCCAAGTGATTGAGATGATCTAATAATTCTTTGTGCTTTGTTGTCTCCTGAAGTTGACATCAAGGCTTGTACTGGTTTTTCTGTCACTTCTTTAGCGCACCCAAACGCGCAAAAAAGTAAAAATGCTGAAAGCGATAATTTAGTTTTTCTTTTCATTTAATAATATGGTTATTTAAAAATTGTTTATTTGCAAATGAAAACATATTATACGTAATTTCAAATATAATTATTAAATAAATTATCATAATTGCAAATATTAATTTTATAATATTACCTTTTTGTTAATAATAAGTTAATCACTAATATCTTTAGGCTACGGGTCATCCCAACATATATCACCATTATTATATAGCAAATCAAGAATTCTTCCATGACTTAGACTGAGTACCGATCCTAATTCCTGCAGAAGCTGTAATGCCGTGGCGTGTTCCTTACCAGAATAGTCTTCACTAAGGAAATCTAAATAAAATTTAGATGAGGTCCATGACAAATCGAAATCCACTTTTCCAGCCAATAACATGGAACAAAGAAAATTCACTACGTTTACCAGTGAAAAGGCAAAAAGGTCAAGGCTTTCTGCGGGTTCAAAATCTTCATCCACAAAATTATCCTCGGGAAATTGGTCTACAATGAGTTCCAAAACAAAATCTTCTCCCATTTCTGTTAACCTTTCGTCGCGAATTATAGTTCCAATATCCAGGCCATAAATGTTCGCTAAAGAATGTGCTGTTTCATAAATACCAGTCATACTATCATATGTTATTTTATGAAAATCATTATCTACTACATCTAGCAAGGCTATACTACTATCATCGAGCGTGTCTGTACTAATCAATCCCTTCAGATCGCAGAATTCAGTTTCCACCAGGTATTTTAACGTGTTACATGCATTGAAAAAGCTAATTGTACCTAATACACTAATGGTTAGCGGGATCAAATCCCGCTGTTCATATGTTGTTATTTTCATCTGGTTTCGCGTTTTGGTTAAAATAATATTCGTAAAAATGCTCCTGATGCTCATTCAGCTGAACACCTAATTCCGATAAAACTGCAAGTGCATAGACATGTACCTGATCGCTGTAATCGTCGGGCTCTAATGTTTCACACAAATCGTTTCTTTCGGAAATTTCATCATCGTCTATCTCACCATAAATAATTACCTTAATCAATATCTTGACGATCCTGATCAGCGAAGTGACGTATATCATCAGATGCTGAAGGTATTTGGCATCATCGTAGTCATCGGCTTGTTCATCCCAGGGAAACTCATCATCCATTAACTGCCAATATAACTCTTCTGCAAGTGCTGTCACACGCTCATTTTGTTGCTGATCCAACGAAGCGAGATTGTAAATTTTGTAGATATTGGTACAGGCGTCAGCCATTAAATTAGCCTGTCTTCCTATCATCGAAATTAATTCATCATTCAAGGCATTAAGTAAATCTGCACCCGAATCATCCAGCACATCTGTGAGTACCTTTCCTCTCAAATCCTGATAATGATCCTTTACTGCGAACTTAAAAGCGATGCCTCCATAAAAAAAGGCAGATATATCCAATACAATTACTGTGAGAAGAATGATGTCTCCTTCGTTATATTTCGTAGTTCCCATAGTCATTGCTTAATTTGGTTAGCTTCCAATAATGCCACAACATCCGTCCAGAAGTAGTAATACCGTCTGGACAATCTGACATAGCTGATTTTTTCCTTCTCCCGCCAACGCGCCACGGTTTTTGTACAAATCGCAAATAAAATTGCAAAATCACTTGTGGTAAGCAGCTCCTTCTTCGACAGTCCGATCAATTTCTCCCGTGTGAGCTGAGTATCAGTCAATGTGAGAAGTCTTTCCAACACTTTATCAAGTTTTTTAGAATTGTTTTTTTTCATGTTTTTTGAGTTTAGAGTTAAAAATTAGACGCTTAATTAAATCTGAACGTCAACTCGTGCGCACCCATTGGCTTCAGACTATATCTTCGTTATATGATATTTTCAATCAACTTCCTCAGATCGCGCACCATCCTGGCCATGATGGAATAACCGGCAATACTGATCAGAATTCCTTCGCTAAAATGTGGATCTGACAGATGACTATCGGGATCCATTGTATACAGGTTGGATTTAGAGTGCTTTGAATACACATTACGGGCAAACCTTCCAGAATTTAACTGGAGATAAAAAAACCAGGCTTGCTGTTTCTCAATATATTCCTTTATAAAGACCCCTTTCTCCAGCAATACCTCTTTGGCAGCTACAACCATGGTACTGATGGCAGCGTATGCCTCCAACTCATGCTTATTGAGTTCTTCCATCCTCATTAAATGCAATAATGCATAAGTAAAAATTGGATGTACCTGTACAGCCCGCCTGTGATATTTCTTTTTTACCTTCGAGATATCGCTTTTATGACCGGCTATAACATTAATTGTAGAAAATGTAGGGTGAATGGTAGGTTTCATGATGATGATCACCGAACTATTGGTGCCCGGCAATATGCCCTCCAATAGGCTGGGATACTTCAATACGCCCGGAAACCTGTTATCAAGTAAAATTTTGAACTGGTATTTTTTTTGTAATTCAAGAAGCCCATCCCATGTATAGCGGCTTCTTTCAATCATAAGCGGGTAAGGAATGGTAGATCCTATATATACAAGATCTACCTTGCAATCACTGCATACCTCTTTCAGTTGTGCTATCAATCCTGTGGAATCATCAATACCTATCACCCTGAGCTTTCTCTTCGCCTTCACTGCTGCTTTTCTAATCGCGTCCGAAAATGGGTTCATCATTACAACAGTATTTTTAGAATCCGAAAATGCCTCGAAAGAAAAAGTAACGAGCTCAAGATGGTCATCTGCATAATACACCTCATCCTCATTAAAAACATAATTCATTCTGGTGCTGACCAACTTCGCCAGTTCAGCGAGCAGATCAGGAACGATTTTTAAATCTTTCTTTTTTGAAGGCAGATCGACATATAAAAGCAGCGCACGGTTAACTTTCGCATTAAAAGCTGCTTTGAACCCGTATATAGTTTCCCGATCCAGCATCATTCCCTTCTCAGAAACCTGAGATTGTTTGATCATCTTCTCAATCCTATTTCTTTGGTCCTCCGAAAGTTCAGGCACTACAAAAGTTCCAACACCCGTCTGTGTATGTATGATTTGATAGCCCTTTAATAAAATTGACCAGGCCCCCTGAATAACGGCCATTGCAACGTTTAAAGATTCCTTTAGATCCTTTTGAATAGGAAGCTTAACTCCCAGTAATGATGGATCTTTGATCACCAGTCTGGCAATTACAGACGCAATGAACCCAGCAGTTTTTTTATTTTCGCCGTTCAATTCCTTCATCAGGGTTTTGGTAAAATATTTGGTTATATTTTTCAAGGTAAATCAGTTGAGTAAAATTAATACACTCAAAACGTTTTTTATTATACCGACAATTCAAAATCAATTTATTTGAAAAAAATAATTCATATATCAAAAAAAGAAATAATCTACATATAATTTATATAATAGAAAATAGTCGATTATCAATATCAAATTCAAAGACAATTATTACTGTTAAACGACCAAATCAACACCTAGTTTCTTAAAACTTTATTTGAACCATATCCAAAAAGCTCAACTTTTGACTCATCTTTGCCATCTTTTGAAACCAAGGAATGCAAGTCCAAGTACAATCAGGATAATGGCGACTAATTTGAAGTCGTATTTTCCCATTTCATCAACCATTTTTTTACCGGAATTCAGCTGCCGTTTTTGATGCAGACCAATAGCAGATTTTCCTGTTTCGAACTCTCCCGAATTCAATGTCCCGGTAGTTTCAATTAGCTGTTTTTGTTTTCCTTTCATCAGGATACTATCAAATTCGCCAGTGAAACCAGTACCAGGAGAAAAATTAAATACTCCTTTAGGCCAGAATTGAATGGTATAATCTGCTCCTGCAGAGTCTTTTCGGTAAATGAACTGCTGCATATTCTTCCGTTTGTTGGTTGATACAGTGACATTCGAATCAGTGGTATTGGTGACCTTATTATAGCTTTCATCTGTGCTTTTAGTATTTCGCCTCAGCAGAAAACAACTATTGAATAGCATTAAGAAGAACAGAAGTTTATATTTTCTCATTTGACCTTTCTCCTTTCTGTTATCCAGTCAGCTATACTGCGGATTGTTCTAATATGACGTACTTTCTTAAAAACACCATCTCCTTCCCTGCTTCCCTCTACTGTGGTGTTCCCTTCAGTACTATAAATCCAATCACCCTTTTGTTCCATCACTATTCCAACATGAGCAATGCGCCTGAGATCCGGAAAGTATATGCCAATTACGTCACCGGGAAGCGCTGAACGTGCCAGTCTTGATGAAGGAAAAAGATCGGGAGACCAGCCTGAGCGTGGCTTAGGAAACCCGGCCTTTGCATATACCCAGCTTACATAAGCTGCGCACCACGGTTCTCCCCTTTTAAGCTTCACGGTTGACAGGTAGGCCTCCACCCGAGGACCGTCATTATGCCCGGTCAATTCACGAACTCCTATTTCATGGCGGGCAATTTCAGTAATTGTAAATCTGGATGGATTTTGACGGGTATGTGTTAATATCCGGATCAGCAGATCGCGTCTATACAACTCATTGCTGCCAAGATAAGTAAGGCAAAGGATGCAAAGAAAAAGCTTAATTGTTGACATGACGTTAAGTGGTTAAATTTGATAATCAGTGTATTAAACTCGGGCAGTCTGGCTATTGTCCAAAACTGCCGTAATAGCCACCAGCATAATCCCACCACGAGTAAGAAAGTAATCATACTCAAAACCAGTAGCAGCCAGGTGCTTTGTTCTATATAACCCGCTGTAGGATCGTTACTGTGCATCCATACCGGAAAGATGAGCCAGATGAATAGCAATGCAATGAGCAGATGTAGAGGTTTAAACTTAACAGAACCGATGTTCAGTTTGGGTGCGGTTTGGGCATGACTGGGCAATCTGAAGACTTTTGCGTTCATAGAATTTGTATTTAAAATGTGAAAATATCTGATGAATTCTTTGAGATAAAGATGCCCGGCAGCACCTCATAAATACCGCCGGGCGATCTTCATTCTTTAGGGGATAGCAATACCGCTGCCCAAGTATTGGCTTGTAGAAACTGACTTACCGTCCGGGCTTACGAAGAAAACCCATACATGTAGTTTATCGCCTACAAAAAAGTACGGTAGGTCGAGCTCCCTTCTGCCTGCTTCCCTACTTGCGGCTCGGACCAAAAATAGGAAACGGTTGGCATCTTCATCATAAACCATGAATACTGTCAGATCCTGACCATATACCAACGCGTCCTCTTCACCTAACTCAACCGGGTTCCAGGTTACTACAAGCTGAGCACCTGCTACTGGCGGTAAAAGCTTCATTGACGGCGAGTCTGGCAAGCTGCCTTTACTGAGCGTGACGTTAGGGTAGTCAATCTTAAAATTAGGTGCAACCCCGGTGATCGCATTGTTCAGCAAATCCTGAACAGCAGCGTTGGAAGGACTCATCCTATTTTTGTAAGATTGAAAACCTATATCAACAACCCGTTTTGCGGAGGTGATAAAATCCGTTGCAATACCAAATTTGGTGCGCTGGTTAACTTGCGACTGCACGGGAGGTTTGGTACTTTTCTTTGGCCTGCTCCTTATGGTTGCTACGCCGCGTACTACCGCTCCTACTACTGATCCTACTAGCCCTGAAACTTCGCCCAGGATACCTTTAATAATTTTTGCCATTGTGTTTAAAATTAAATTGTAAATAAATTTTGTTAATTGAAGTTGTTGCGTTACCGGTAGCTAAAACTTATGATATAAAGGTATGTCGGGATTCAATAGATGCACCCATTTTCGGGCACCATGTCCCCTAGAGTCTTCATTTGTCCGCCGCCTTCCTTTATTTTCCGCAATAATAGTTACTTTTTTAGGGCTGATTTTCACCAAAATTTTCAGTCAAAATTAAATTCTGAAGAAACTTAGAACGCAAAAAGGCCGGATTTTGAGTAATCCGGCCAATGGGTTAAAAATACTTTGGAGATAAAACTGGAATCTATTCAAACTTTGTCATCTTCGTCCAAATGATGTGACCATCGTCTTTGTAAGCACCCGGTGAGATCAGTGCAGCGCAAATACATCCGGGATTGAATTTCTTACTATTGATACTTTTCCATCCTGTTTTTTCAGCTGTTAAATAATTCAGGAATACACTAACCACACAAAGGCAACCATCAGGAACAGCAAAAATAAATTCATCAGGGTCAACCTCTTTCATATTCTTCGTGATCAAAAAGCTTTGTGTATCCGGAAACGCTTTCATTAGGCCATCCCTTAATCTGAAGAGGGAAACATTAAAGCTGATCTCACATTTATAACTCCGGTTCGGAAATTTCAGATGTTGTAAGATCACTAACTTCGGAAGCATTATAGTTAATATGCCGTCTCTTAAAACTACAGTAGGAGCTTTACTAAGCAGGTTAGTTGCTTCAGAATTTGCATTGAATTCGAAATCATCCAGTCTGGAAAAACTATTTGTTTCAAATTGATAAAGCCTGGATTTCGGGTTTCTGCAAGTCCCTAAGATTTCTGCCATTTTTCCATTCAACCGGCTGATCATCCCAATATCATAGAAACCAGAGAGTTGACCTGCCAGTGTTTTCCTGATGCTGGCACCAAGGGATGATCCCATTCCAAATGTATCAGCAGATCTTTTTGTATCTGTAGTCTGTTTAATTGTTCCAGGGGCAGTTTTAGTTGAAATGATTTGTTTTCCGTTTACGACTCTGTATACCAGCGGACCTAGTACGCCTGATATAAATTTACCATTTTGTCTTGCCATTTGTCTTTTATTTAAGTGTAAACAAATGTACAACAGATAGTTGTGAAATTAAACAAATGTAAGATGCATGTCCATTAGAGTCCTCTTTTTTCCTCTTATGTACATTATTGTCCGCTAAAAAAGGATATTTTTTTCCACTATTAAAAATAGGATTATACATAAAATACTTATGTTAGGAGTTGGCCTTGCTTTACCTGACTCCATGTTCCGTCCAACTTCCCTACAGGATGAGACCATTGTTTCGAACTAGTTAAAAATGGTGGTCTCATCCTGCAGGGAAACTGGATCCAAAGTGGACTCAGGTAAAACATAGTTATACAAGCTCCGGTCTACTATCAGAAATATTTATGGTTATAACCATTAAATAAACTTTAAAATTCCTCTAGATTAATCGCTTTAGCACGTTCTTCTGATTTTTGATAAAAAATATATATTGATAGTAGAAATAAATATATACGAATCGCAATAGATATCAAACATAAATCTCTAAACAACAATATATTACATTATTATGTTCCTATCCTGTTGATCAAAAATGATTCACAATTTAGACCGATTCCATATGATAAAATTATCAAAACTTTATTTTAGCAGATGCCGTATCTAGGTGACGGGCAGCACTCCATAGGTAAGCCCGTCTTTTATTTGCAATACCTGGCCGGGGTTAAGATATACTGAAAGTATATTGATAAAAGGCTGATGCAGCTTGTTTACAGCAGAATCCGCAAATGCCGGACTCAGTTTGGAACTATCCCTCGCCTGGTAGATATCGTTAAGTTCAGCGTAGCGATCTGCAACCAGGCCACTCACTTTATGCGCCACAGCACTATCAGGAAGATTCAGCTTTTGTACAATCTTCCAGGCTCTCCCATCAATCATTTTATGGTAGGCTGCAGTTTCGGCAGCGGTTTGTGCCATGGCGGAAAATGATACCGCATATATGCTGATCATCAGCAAAAAGATTCTTATTTGGTTCATAACAGATGGTAACATGATATACTTCAACACAAATATGTTCAATACTTTCACATCATTGTTACCAATTATTATCAACTTTTTATATCATGTTACCATCGCTTTTTGTATTATTGCGAAGCTTAACACGCGAAAAACCAAATATAATTCCAGAAACACGAACAGGATATGAAACCACTTTTTCATAAAGTCCCGATCAATATTCAAAGCTCCTTCAGGATAAAACATAATATTGAACCTAATTTCGGCAAAATATGGCATTACCACCCGGAACTTGAACTTCATTACGTAGTTCGCGGGGAAGGGGTACGATTTATCGGAGATAACATCAGCAACTTTTCGTCAGGAGAGATTATTCTCCTCGGGGAAAACCTGCCGCATACTTTCAGGTGCAGCGATGAATATTACCAGCAGTCAAATGAACTGGAAGTAGAAGCCATAGTGATGCAGTTTCTGCCCGATTGCCTGGGCAGGGAGCTATTCAATCTTCCTGAAGCTTACCTGATCCCGAAATTGTTTGAAAAAGCAAAAAAGGGTATGGTGATCAACGGCAAAACCAGAGAAAAGCTTGCATCACTGATGAAGGAGGCTACCGTAGCTTCACAAATGGAGAAACTGATCCTCTTTTTATCCATCCTGAACCTGCTTGCTGAAACGGATGAATATAAGCCAATCACCTCAGCCTACGCCTTTTACCGCTCAAATGAGTCTGACACGATCCGCCTGAATAAGATTTACTCTTACACACTGACCAACTATAAGAAAGAGATCAGTCTGGAGGAAATCTCCTCGATCAGCCACCTGAGTATCACCTCCTTCTGCCGCTATTTTAAACTCATGACCAAGAAAACGTATTACGATTTTCTGATCGAAATACGGATCAGCCATGCATGCCGCCTGCTGGTGGAAGATAAGATCCCTACCGAAGTGATCTGCTTTGACTGCGGCTTTAACAATGTATCCAATTTTTACCGCCACTTTAAAAAGATCGCTGGAATGACACCGATGGACTATAAAAGAAAATACCTGCTGAACTGATCGCCTGACAGGTGAATAGGGATTTGATCAGCAGATCAGATCCCTATCCGCTGCTGTAACCTGTTATAGTCGGCATAGAGCCGTTCAATACCCTTCACATTGTCGGATGAAAAATGGCCTACCTGCCGACGGGTAAATGTGGAGATGTCCAGGCCTTGTTTCTGCAGGGCATATTTTGCCGCATAAGGATAAACATCATGCATCACATCCATATTCAGGATCAGAAAATCCTGCAATGCATTGAGTTCTTCAGTCAGCCCGGGGTTATTATAGTTGTCACAGAGCCAAACAATCAGCTCCGGAAAAAAATTCCCCTGGATACAGGACAAGCCCGCAGAGCCCGCCCGCAAAGAGGAAAGGGCATGTACCATATAGGCATCATACAGACCAAAGCCGGGGCGGTCTGTCACAGCGAGTTTGGCTTTTACCTGGTTAATATCCAAACTGGTATCTTTATGGTAAATCACCCTTCCGGTAGCCACATAACGCCCCAACTGCTCAGCAGTTAATACTTTTTTAAACGGAACAGGGCATTCATAAAAACCTACCGGTATGGATGGTGTGAGCCGAAGCAATTCTGCCACCTTTTCATCAAACATCTCATCTAAATCCGTTTCTCCGGTAATGAGGCTCGTAATCAGGATTACTGCCTCGATACCGGTGTCATACATCCTTTTAACAAATTCTGCCTGCTCAGCAATTGGCCCTCCAAAGGTTCCCGTAGCGACAACGGGCACTGTCCCATCTGCAATTTTCACAACTTTAGCTGTGAGGGCAATTCTCTCTTCATTGGTCAGTTCAAACATTTCACTGGACAGGCAATTGGCAAACAGGCCTTTCACTCCGGCCTTAAGGTAGTATGCAGTAAGTAGTTCCAATGCTTTATAGTCTATTTTACCGTCCTCACTAAAGGGCGTCAGCATCACAGGAATAAAACCTTTTTCTGATCTTTCCATCGTATTATATATCTATTTTATTGGGTTAAATAAAACTATTCAACAGGTCCAGCCCTCCGCAGGCTGGTCAGAAGTAAACCCGACAAAAATATCGTCAGTGTGCCGATCACTACAATCATATTGCTATGCAGCATATTTCTTAAAAAGGAATAATCTTCGGGCAGCGCGACAGAGAAAGTCATCCATAGGATCACAAGCACCCCGATAATTGTGGCAGTAAGTGCTTCTGCATTCTGCGTCCTCCTGCTGATCATGCCCAGCAGGAACAAGCCCAGCATGCCACCGGAGAAAATACCGGACAACTGCCACCATATATCGAGAATACTTTTAATCCCGATCATCAGGATTCCCGTTGTCATTCCCATAATGCCAAAAATCGCTGTGGTGATATATAATAACTTCATCAGCTGCTTTTCATTCATTGAGGGGTTGATATATCTTTTGTAGATATCAATAGAAAATACCGTAGCAGAAGAATTCATACCCGAGCTGATGGTACTCATCGCAGCAGACATGATCGCTGAAATAATCAGCCCCACCAGACCGGTAGGAATTTCAGTTACCATAAAATAAGGCATCATCTTATCCCCGTAATCCGCCGGCACCAGGGCATTCATCGTTGCTTTAACCGTAGCGGCAGTGGAATGCAGCGGCAGCCGCTCTATGGCAGCCTGGTGTTTTACACTCTCAATCAGATCCGGGTTTACCTGGTAATAGGCATATAATGAAGATCCGATAATAAAAAACAACAGTGATATCGGTACATAACAAACCACACAGATCCAGAGCGAGCGCGAGGCCTGCCGGGAATTTGTTGCGGTATGGTAACGCTGCACATAATTCTGATCGATACCAAAATTGTTCAGGTTAATAAAGAACCCATAGAAGAGCACGACCCAAAAAGTTGATTCCTTCAGGTTCGGCGACAGGCTTCCCAAACTAAATTTATGGTCTGCCGTTCCGATCTCCAGGATCCTGGAAGCCCCGCCCGGAATATTTTTTACGATGATATAAAGGATCAGAAAGGCACCCAGTGTTTTGATCACCGCCTGTACCACCTCCGTCCAGATCACCGCCTCGATCCCTCCAAGCACAGTATAGATAATAATGCAGGTACCTACAATGATCATGATAGATTGCATGCTGTAACCGGTAAGTGCCTGCAGGCTCAGGGCGATGCCAAAGAATATAGAGCCCATCCTCGCCAGCTGTGTCAGCAAAAAACAGGCAACAGCATAGGTTCTTGCCCAGGAGCCAAACCGTTTCTCGAGATGTGTGTAGGCAGAAACCTCGCCGGTCCTCCGGTAAAAAGGAACGAAGTATTTTGAGGCAATCCAGGCTGCCAGAGGCATGGCTAAACTGAACACAAAGTTATTCCAGTTTGTGCCAAAGGCCTTCCCCGGAACACCGAGAAAGGTATTACTGCTTAAAAATGTAGCATAGATAGACAGCCCGATAGCCCAGCCCGGAATAGAGCCCGCAGCCCTGGTAAACTGATCAGAGCTCCTGTTCTTCCTGGAAAAATAAAATCCCACCAGGATCATACTGATTAAATAAATTGCAATAACT
The DNA here is from genome assembly GCF_900107535.1 of Pedobacter hartonius. Taxonomy (GTDB): domain Bacteria; phylum Bacteroidota; class Bacteroidia; order Sphingobacteriales; family Sphingobacteriaceae; genus Pedobacter; species Pedobacter hartonius. The sequence continues at coordinate 211,502 of NZ_FNRA01000001.1, forward strand.
GCCAGATTTAATACCGGTAAACTCTTCATATATGCAATTTAAGCAATGCATTGCAAATCTATCCGGCTGAAGACAGCTTTCCTTATATCATTTTCTCCTCATTATGTATGATTTTGCCTATCAGCACCTGATTTCCTGAAAGCCGGGCTTAGATAAATACGCTTATCAGGCCGGGCGGCAGGATAAGCGCATTCAGCATTAGTTATTCATCGTCCTCAAAATAGCAAGTTCCAGTCCACGCAGTTCCGCGAGGCCTTTGAGCCTGCCGATACCTGAATATCCCGGATTGACCTTCTTCTTCAGGTCATCCAGCATCCTGTGCCCGTGATCTGGACGCATAGGGATACTGATGTTTCTTTCCTGCTGTATTTCTGTAAGTTTTTGTACCACAGCAAACATATCCACGTCACCTTCAAGGTGATTGTCTTCAAAGAAATCACCAAATTCGTTCCTTTTGGTACTGCGCAAATGTACAAAATTGACCCTGTCCCCGAATTGTTCGAGGATAGCCACCAGATCATTATCGGATCTTACCCCTAAAGATCCTGTGCAATAGCAGAGGCCGTTGGACATGGAGGGTACTGTGCTGAAAAGCTTTTCCAGTTGTCCGGACGTACTGATGATCCTGGGAAGGCCAAATATTGCATACGGCGGATCATCCGGGTGGATCACCATCTTAATTCCGTTTGCTTCGGCTATAGGCATAATCTCAGACAAAAATGTAGTCAGGTTGGTAAACAACTTTTCTTCATCAATTCCGTCATAGGCAACCAGTGCGTTCAGAAACTCCGTCAACCCGAAACTTTCTTCGCTTCCCGGCAAACCGGCAATAATATTGCGTTCTATTTTTAGTTTTTCCTCATCCGAAAGACCATTAAAATACTGTTCACCACGTTCAAGTTCCGCTGCTGTATAGTCATTTCCGGCACCTGCCCTTTGAAGGATGAAAACATCAAATGCTACAAGCGCTGCCTTATTGAAAAGCAGGGCTTCGGCGCCATTGGGCAATTTATGGTCAAGATGTGTTCTTGTCCAGTCCAGAACAGGCATAAAGTTATACGTTACGATGGTGATAGCGCAGCTGGCCAGGTTGGCAAGGGATACCTTATAGTTTTCTATGTATTGCTCATAATTCCCTTTTCTTACTTTAATGTCCTCATGTACAGGCAGGCTTTCTACCACCGACCAGGCCAGACCTGCATCGCTGATCAGTTTCTGGTGTTTTTTGATCTCTTCAACGGTCCAGATTTTGCCATTGGGGATATGGTGTAATGCAGAAACAACACCGCTGCATCCGGCTTGTAAAATATCAGATAAAGTAACGGGATCATTGGGGCCATACCAGCGCATGGTTTGTACTAATTTGTTCATACAGCTCTATAATAAATTTCAGATCGGAATTTAAGGATTAAAAAGAAGATAGCAACTTGTTTTCAGGATAAGTTAGTTTAGAACTCTTTCTGTTTCCGTTGAAAGTCACGTGAAAGATATTGATCTGGTCGTCAAAAAGATCATACAGCAAAGTACACGTGGTTTCCATTCTGCGAAGACCGCTGACCTTGGCCGATTCCAGGTAGACCACTATGGCCTCCTTGTCATTTTCATACCCCATGTAATACAGCCGGAGGGGTTTTCCGTTCGCTGCCAGCTGCAGGTGTGATACCATATATTTGTTAACCAGTGCATCCATTTCCTGATGTTTTGCAGCTGAGGAAAGATCTGGTTTTACTTTATATTTTTTACCCAGCAGGTCTTCAAAATCATCTGTAAAGATCCGGCAGCTCACTTCTACCGTATTGGTTTTAGGGTTACAGTTCAGTTCTGTTGAGCTGAGGTGTAAAGGATGCCTGTTTTTCTTTGCGCTGATGATACCCACCGGTTTTACACCAGTGAAAATTAAGCAACAAATCAATAGAGATTGGTGTAACAATAATGTCATAACATAATTTTATTTTTTTCATACAAAAAAACGTTTTAAATTTAGACTTCCAACAAAAAATTATACTTAAAACAAAAAAATATCAAAAAGATCAAATGACTAAAGCTCTCTTTATATTACTGCTGCTTAGCCCTTCTTTGCAGTTTTCCTACGCCCAAAATGTACAGAATAATCCCGGTAGCAACCACGGGAATAAGTTCGAACAACTGGGAACAACGCTCTCTACTCCGAACGAACAACGCACCGCAAGCGGGGCTCCCGGTGTAAAGTACTGGCAGCAACGTGCCGATTATGACATCAAATGTAGCCTGGACGAACAGAAACTACAGCTGACAGGTGCCGAAAAGATTACGTATTTTAACAATTCGCCAGATGCGCTTACCTATATCTGGCTGCAGCTGGATGAAAATCAGCACAGCAACCTCAACAACGCAAATTATCAGAGCAGCACACAGCTTCCTGAGATCGCTACTACCAAAACCATAGACCAGGCGGTGATCAGTGATACCGATAACGGCAATGGGGTTTCGATCCTTAAAATTACGGATGCATTGGGTAAAGAACTTAAGTATACGGTAAACAAGACCATGATGCGCGTGGAAATGCCGGTACTTTTAAAGTCGGGCCAGCAGTTTATTTTCAACGTGAACTGGAAATATAAAATCACAGACAGGATGTCTGAAGGAGGCCGTGGCGGCTATGAATATTTCCCTGAAGATGGCAATTACCTCTTCACGATGACACAATGGTACCCGAGATTATGCGTATACAGTGATTTCCAGGGCTGGCAGAACCACCAGTTTGCCGGCAGAGGCGAATTTGCCCTCACTTTTGGAAATTTCAAAGTACAAATGACCGTTCCTGCAGATCATGTGGTAGGCGGAACAGGGGAATGCATCAACTACAGCGCAGTGCTCTCCCCTGCTGAACTGGCAAAATATAACCAGGCGAAAACGGCAACAGAGCCTGTAGAGATTGTAACGCTTGACCAGGCTAAAAAAGCGGAAACAGAAAAAAGCAAGGCTACAAAAACCTGGGTATTCCAGGCAAATAACGTACGTGATTTTGCATGGACCTCGTCCAGAAAGTTCGTATGGGATGCAATGGGCCAGAAAATTGAGGGCAAAACCGTCATGTGCATGAGTTTCTATGGCAAAGAAGCCTATAACCTGTACAGAAATTACTCTACAAAAGCTGTTGCCCACACCATCAAAACCTATTCACACTTCACTATTCCCTATCCATACCCGGTAGCACAAAGCGTAGAGGCATCAAACGGTATGGAATACCCAATGATCTGCTTTAACTACGGACGTACTGAAAAAGATGGCACGTACAGTGAAAGCTCCAAAAATGGAATGCTGGGCGTAATTATTCACGAAGTGGGACACAATTTCTTTCCTATGATCGTCAATAGTGACGAACGCCAGTGGACATGGATGGACGAAGGCCTGAACTCTTTCGTTGAATACCTTACCGAAGAAATGTGGGACAATAAATTTCCTACAAAAAGAGGCGCCGCCTATTCAATAGTTGATTACATGAAGCTTCCCAAAGATCAGCTGGAACCTATTATGACCAACTCCGAAAATATTGAGCGTTTTGGTCCGAATGCATACGCCAAACCGGCCGTAGGATTGAACATCCTGAGAGAAACGATCATGGGCAGGGAGTTATTTGACTATGCCTTTAAAGAATACGCCAGAAGATGGGCATTTAAACACCCTACGCCTGCCGACTTGTTCAGAACAATGGAAGATGCCAGCGGCGAAGACCTGGACTGGTTCTGGAGAGGATGGTTCTTTAGTACAGATCCATGTGATATCTCACTGGATGCGGTAAAGTATGCAAAGGCAGATGTAGATTCTAAAGTACCTGCCTCAAAAGTAAAAATGGTAAAACTGGACGCACCACTGGTAAACGCCTTTGACGATATTACGAAAGTAAGGAACAGAGACGACAAAAATATCCAGTTCTATACAGACAAGGATAAAGCAACACAGGATTTTTACTGGAAATACGACCGCGGACTGGAGAAATACGACGATACAGAGCGCAAACAGGAAGTGAAATCCCCATATGAAACCCTGTCATCAGAAGATCAGGCTAAATATGCCAACAAGTTCTTTTATGAGCTGTCCTTCAGCAATAAAGGCGGCCTGGTAATGCCAATCATCGTAGAATTCACTTATGCCGACGGAACAAAAGCAATCGACAGGATACCCGCACAGATCTGGAGACATAATGAACAAAACGTCACCAAATTCTATGTTCAGGATAAAGAAGTAGCTTCTATTCAGCTTGATCCAATGCGTGAAACGGCCGATATAGACGAAAGCAATAATACATGGGGCGGTAAGTCTCAGCCTTCGAAATTCCAGCTGTTTAAACAGAAGAGCAATGCAGCACGCGGACAGTCTACAGGGGGCAACCCAATGCAGAACGCAAAAAAGTAATGTAAAATGCATTACCCATCTGTATAGCCATCATGCTACAGGATAAACTTTAAAAAAAGTCATTGTTGTTTTGATGCCTTCGGCTGCCCTTCAGCAGCAGTCAGCATCAAAACAACAATGACTTTTTTTCAGCGAAGCCAGACGATCTCTGGGCTTCAGGTAATCCCCGCCTATTAAACTGCGTTTAAAAAAGATAAAGACCCTATTGTAGGTCAATTGATACCTTTTTATCTGCTAAATTGATATATCCCGAAAACTCAAAAGGTTTTCTAAATGTTAATAAAGTCATACAGATATCAAATTACCCTCGATATTGCATCTCGGAAAGCCATAATTAGACTTTTCATGTATTCAAATGTACATTTGGACAAAATGAACTTGATTCGACTTTATATGGCTGAAAATTTGTTATTTTGAACCATCGAATATTTGAATCAATGCTCATAAAAAAGGAAACATGTCAAGCGTAGAAAAAAAAGAAGAAATCACTAATATCCTATCAATTGATATCGGCGGTACAAGTATTAAGGCTTGTATCTTAACAGAAAAAGGTGATTTATTCTCCGAATACACGAAACTTCCTACGCCTAAGAATTCCACTCCCGAGGCTGTTATTAAAGTCATCCATGAGCTCGTTACGCCACTGGCCCCTTACAGCAGGATAGCTATTGGTTTTCCCGGTTATGTGAAATGTGGTGTCGTAGAAACAGCGCCTAACCTGGCAAAGAACAAATGGGCGGGTTTTCCCCTTGCGCAGCACATCAGCGACCTCTTAGATAAACCTGTGCGACTCATTAACGATGCTGACCAGCAGGCCCTGGGTATTATCGGAGGCAAAGGCTTTGAAATTGTCCTCACCCTCGGAACAGGCTTCGGCACGTCACTGACTTTCGATGGCGAATTACTCCCACACCTTGAACTGGCACATCTTCCTGTGACCAAAAATAAAGACTACGACGCGTATATAGGTGATAAGGCTTTTGTGAAGGAAGGCAAAAAGGACTGGAATGAGCGCGTTCACCGCGTGATCCAGATCTACAAAACGGTATTCAACTACGACGAGCTTTATCTTGGAGGAGGTAATGCCAAACAAATCGATTTCGAATTAGATCATAACATACATATTGTCTCAAACAGGGATGGGATTAAAGGTGGTGCCAAGTTATGGGCTGCTAAAGAGAAATACCACGTTTTCACAACCTATCCAAAATTAAATTCATCAAATGGAAAGTAAATACACTTTAGGAATGATAGGCCTCGGCACCATGGGGCGCAACTTATTGTTGAATATGGCAGATAACGGCTTTGCCGTTACTGGTTACGACAAAGACCCGAACATGATCGAGAAGCTGAAGCAAGATGGTTCAAAACACAACCTTACTGCTTATTCCTCTTTAGAAGATTTCATTGCGAGCCTGGAATTACCAAGACGAATCATGTTACTGGTACCTGCGGGACCAATTGTAGACAGCGTGATCAAAGAACTTGAACCCCTGCTTGAAAAAGGTGATATGATCATTGACAGCGGAAACTCACATTTTACAGATACCAGCAGAAGAGCAATAGAACTTTCCGATATTGGTATCCACTTCTTCGGAATGGGAATATCAGGCGGAGAAGAAGGTGCACGTTTCGGCCCGAGCATTATGCCGGGTGGCGATAAAACTGCCTACAGCAATATGAAAGAAATACTTGAGGCTGTGTCAGCAAAAGTAAACGGCGACCCATGTGTGGCTTATATCGGCCCCGGAGCATCAGGGCACTTTGTGAAAATGGTTCACAATGGTATAGAATATTCGATGATGCAGTTACTGGCAGAAAGTTATGATATCATGAAAAATGCGCTGGACTACTCTAACGAGGAAATCTACAGCGTGTTTGAAAAATGGAACAACGGCCGTCTGCAATCTTTCCTTCTGGAAGTTACCAGAGATATCTTTAAGGTAAAGGACGATAAAACTAACAACTTCCTTTTGGATATGATCAAAGACGAAGCGAAGTCAAAAGGTACAGGAAAATGGACCTCGCAAGTTTCTATGGACCTGCAGTTACCTATCCCTACAATCAATGAAGCAGTAAGTACCAGGGACCTTTCAAAATATAAATCATTACGTGTTGCCCTGTCAAAAGTTTACGCGCAGGACAATACACTGGCAGAAAATAAAGAGCAGTTCATCATCGAACTGGAACAGGCACTTTATTTCTCTGTGATCACCTCTTATGCCCAGGGCCTTCACTTGTTATGGCAGGCTTCAATCTCTTATAAATACGAACTGCAGCTGCATGAGATCGCACAGATCTGGCGTGGCGGATGTATCATCAGGGCAGAATTCCTGGAAGATATTTACCAGGCTTATAAAAAACAACCAGATCTTGAACACCTGTATGCAGATGCCGGCGTTCAGGAAAAAATGAAAGAGATTCTTCCCGGAATGAGATCAGTAGTTACACATGCCCTTCAAAGCGGACTGGCTATTCCGGCATTTGCCTCTGCCCTTACTTATTTTGATTCACTCAGGACAGAAAGAATGCCTTCCAACTTAATTCAGGCGCAAAGAGACTTCTTCGGTGCACACAGATTTGAACGTACAGACGCTGAAGGAACTTTCCATGCGATCTGGAATCCTATAAATGCTTAATAATAAAAAGATGAAAACAAGTAAATGCCTCAATCCCACCATATTTGTCATCTTCGGCGGTACTGGTGATCTAAATTTGCGCAAGCTTGCGCCAGCGATTTACAATTTATATTCTGACGGATTTATGTCTAAGGAGTACGCAATTATAGGGACAGCAAGAAAGAAATTGACGGATGAGGATTTCCGCAATACGATCATGGAAGGAGTAAACTCTTTCTCGCGTTCCGGAAAAGTGAAAAAGGAAAAATGGGACGAGTTTGCAAAAAATGTATATTACAACTCGGTTGATGTATCTGCCCCTGATACCTTTGCAGTACTGAAAACCAATATTGAGAAGTTAAGAACAGACTTCGGCCCTAAAACACAAGTGATCTATTACCTGGCTGTAGCCCCTAACCTATTTCCGCTGATCGCACAGTGCCTGGCTACTTATGACCTTGTAGGAAATGAAGACAATTGCCGTATCGTTATTGAGAAACCTTTTGGTCATGACCTTGAAACAGCAAAAGAGCTGAACAAATTGCTGACAGGCATCTTCACAGAAAAACAGATCTACAGAATTGACCACTACCTGGGCAAAGAAACCGTTCAGAATATCATGGCCTTCCGTTTCGCCAACTCCTTCCTGGAGCCGCTGTGGAACCGTACCTATATTGATCACGTTCAGATCTCCGTAACAGAGCAATTGGGTGTGGGCGACCGCGGTGGCTACTACGATGGCGCAGGTGCACTCAGGGATATGATCCAGAATCATATTCTTCAGTTGCTTTGCCTGATCGGAATGGAAACACCGATCAACTTTGACGCCGATGAGATCAGAAATAAAAAAGTTGATGTACTGAAAGCGATGCGCCCTTTCTCTCCTGAAGATATCCGCCTGAGTACCGTCCGCGGACAATATTCCAAAGGCTGGGTTGAAGGTAAGGAAGTTCCCGGTTACAGAACTGAAAAAGATGTGGATCCGGAATCGAATACAGAAACTTTTGCAGCAGCTAAATTCTTTGTCGACAACTGGCGCTGGCAGGGAATTCCTTTCTATGTACGTACAGGAAAGCGCTTATTTCAGACTTCTTCACTGATCACCATACAGTTTAAAGATGTCCCTCACCAGGTATTCCCTGCAGGAGTAACAGAACACTGGCAGCAAAATAGGCTGATTATCAGCATACAACCTGAGATGAGTATCCGTTTACAGGTACAGGCGAAAAGACCCGGACTGGATATGGTACTTAACCCTGTAGATATGGTTTTCGATTACAAAGGAACATACAGTGCCCAGGCTCCTGAAGCCTATGAAACACTGCTGCTAGATGTAATGATAGCTGATCAGACTCAATTCATGCGTGCAGACCAGGTTGAAAGTGCATGGGAGCTGTTAATGCCTGTGATCAATGCGTGGGAAAGCAAAACTTCTCTGAGTTTCCCTAACTATCCTGCGGATTCATGGGGACCTGAAGATGCTGAAGCACTGATCGCAAGAGATGGTTTCCACTGGTTTACTTTACCCTTAAAAAACGAAGATTAAAATGAACTTACTGATCTATAAAACAAAAACTGAGCTGCTTAAAGACCTCGCAGAGTATATTATTACAATCGGTGAAAAGGCCATTGCCGAAAACGATTGCTTTAATTTTGTACTTACCGGTGGAAATTCGCCAAAGGAGCTGTACACCATGCTGGCCATGGATTACAGAGAGAAACTAGACTGGACTAAGGTATATTTCTTTATCGGTGATGAACGTAATGTTCCGCCGGGACATGAAAGCTATAACGGCTTAATGGCCAGGAAGTCAATTCTGGACCCCCTGAACGTTGTCGCAGATCATGTCTTTTTTGTAGATACTACGCAAGCTCCGGAGAAGGCTGCTATTGAATATGCGAAAGAGATCTCCACCCATTTTAAAGGTGCTGATCTTTCGTTTGACCTGATCCTGCTTGGTATGGGCGATGATGCGCATACAGCTTCTTTATTCCCTGGTACCGAAGTACTCGGTAATAAGGATGTAACAGTAGATTCTGTATATGTAGAGAAACTATCGACCTACAGGATCACCTTCACCGCCCCATTGATCAATAAAGCAAAAAATGTAGCATTCCTTGTTTTCGGAGAAGCTAAAGCTGAAGCAATCAAACATGTGATCGAAGATCAGACCAAGAATCCTGAGCTTTATCCTTCTCAGCTGGTCGATCCGGTTGACGGTAGCCTTACCTTCTTCCTGGATAGCGACGCTGCTAAATTGCTGGATAACTAATTTAACCGTTTTAATGGTAAAGCCCTGTTCTGATTTGAATCAGAACAGGGCTTTTATTATTCAGGCGATCCTGTTTTAAAACCAATCATAGTTCTTGGAGTATCATTCTTTTCTATGAATTTGCTTAAATAAGTAAAAAGTACATCGATTTTTTCATCCTGCTTACCCGGTCTCCTTTCTACCTGTTCCAAACAGTAAAGAAACATTTTTATGCAAAACCATCATTTCTCTAAGTTTTACGAACAGCTCAATAATGCATATACTCATTGCTATTGCCCCTTCGCTCCTCAAAACATTCGATAACATGAGTATCCCATGCTCTGTAATTGCATATGGCAATGTGCCTCCAAGCTGTTGTTTCGATGGTATCGCATTTTGCGATACCATGTTTAAAGCCTCTTCAAACGTTAATTGAAACATAAAGTTGGCCGGAAATCTATCCGGGTTACGCTTTACCTGCTCTCTTAACCGGATTGCCTTAACATCATAAAGATCTGCAAGGCCCTTATCCAGCATGACTTTCTGTTCCCTAATCAGGTATATCCTGTTTAATAAGATTTCATCCGGGATATTTCCTCTGTCTGCCATTTAAAAATTTATGGCTCCTAACTTAATTCCAATATTTGTATTGAAAAAATATACTTATTGATCAGGATAAACAAATCCATTTCGTTGATGTTATACTGTTCTAAGCCCCGGTTTTATCAATGCATTTTGAAACAGATATTTTAATTATTGGGGGCGGACTCGCCGGTCTGACAGCAGCGCTGCATTTGCAGCAGGCCGGACTGGACGTAACGGTGATCGAAAAGGCCACTTATCCTCATCATAAAGTATGTGGTGAGTACATCTCAAATGAGGTACTGCCCTACTTGCAATGGCTGGACGCAGATCCCACAAAACTCGGTGCAACAAACATTACTGAGCTTCAGTTCTCTACACATTCGGGAAAAAGCATCTCCACTAGGTTGCCATTGGGCGGATTTGGGCTTAGCAGGTATACGCTGGACAATTTTCTGTATGAGAAATTCCTTGGCAGTGGCGGTACAGTCATTCATGATACAGTAAGTGCTGTACAGTATGAGAGAGAACAGTTCAGCATCGCTACGCTGACAGAAAAACAGATCTCGGCCAGGCAGGTGATCGGATCTTATGGTAAACGCTCTGCGATCGATCTTAAACTAAAAAGAACTTTTATCCAGCACAAATCTCCTTTTCTGGCAGTGAAAGCACATTATTCAGGAGAGTTCAGAGAAGACCTGGTAGGTCTGCATAATTTCCGGGGCGGGTACTGCGGGGTTTCTAAAATAGAGGATGAAAAAATCAATATCTGTTACCTGGCAGATTACCGTACTTTCAAGAAACACAGGAATATCAATACTTATCAGGAACAGGTACTCTACCGGAATAAATATTTGAAGAACATCTTTGAAAATACAACGCCACTCTTTGAATCGCCGCTGACCGTTAGCCAGCTAGCTTTTGGTGCAAAAACGGCTGTTGCCGGTCATATCCTGATGGTAGGCGATACTGCCGGTCTGATCCATCCGCTTTGCGGAAATGGAATGGGCATGGCTATACACAGTGCCAAGATCTGCGCAGAATTACTGACCGGATTTTTCCGGGGAACGATCAGCAGGCCTGTGCTGGAAAAACTCTACACCTCATCCTGGAATAAGCAATTCGGATCGCGTTTAAGAATGGGCAATCTCCTTTCTTCCATCTTAAGACGGGAAAGCCTTGCCGATATCGTACTCGGTGGGATGGTACGTATTCCCTCTTCACTGCCACTGATCATTAGAAAGACCCATGGTGAAATTTTAACCGTAAACAACTAGATGCTCATAGATACCACGTATAGAAGTACCGCCCCTGAAATTATGGACGATTTTACTATGGAGGGCGAAATATTAAAAGATGCCCTGGATAAAATTGCCAGTATTAACCAGTTACTGGGCGGTAACAAGATAACAATGGAAGGTGTTGAATTACTGATCTCTGAGCAACCAAAACAAGTACCGGTGCGTATCACTGATATAGGTTGCGGAAACGGAGATATGTTAAGAGCACTGGCAGATTATGCGATTAAAAATAAATTGAATTTTATACTCCATGGGATAGATGCGAATAATTATACGATTGAACATGCACGCAGCCTGTCGTCAGATTATCCAAATATCAGTTACGAATGTACCGATATTTTCGACCGGCAAAAGCCATTTCAAACATGCGGGATCTTTCTTTGTACCTTGACCCTGCATCACTTTAAAGATGAAGAAATCATTGCATTGCTGCGGAGGATCAGTGAGGCAGCGCGCCTGGGATTTGTGATCAACGATTTACAACGGAGTGCGGTGCCATATTACCTTTTTAAGGCCCTGTGTTTCGTATTTCGCCTAAATTATATGTCGCGTGAGGACGGGTTGGTTTCCATTCTCAGGGGCTTCAAAAGAGCAGATTTGCTCTCCTATTCGAAAAAACTAGAACTAAAGAATTTTTTAATCCGGTGGAAATGGGCATTCCGCTATCAATGGATAGTTAAACTATGAGTATAAAAATAAAAGCCGTAAGTAAGACCCTGCCAGATTATTCAAGGAGTACAGACGAGATCATTCCATTCCTGGATACCTGGCTGCATGGACAGGAAGACCGTTTCATTAGAAAAGTGAAAAAAATATTTGAGAATGCGATGGTCGACAGAAGGTACTCGATCATGTCGCCCGGCGAAGTATTCAGTAACCTGAGCTTTGAAGAAAGAAACGATATTTACAGCAGAGAGGTAGTCAAATTAGGCACTAAATGCCTGAAAAGCGCAATAGAGAAGGCTGGATGGCAAAATGAGGATATAGACTTCCTGATCACGGTAAGCTGTACAGGCATTATGATCCCGTCGCTGGATGCCTACCTCATCAACATTCTCGGCCTTCGCCAGGATGTGATACGCCTGCCCGTTACAGAGATGGGATGTGTAGCCGGCGTCTCGGGGATGATCTATGCGAAGAACTTCCTGAAAGCAAACCCGGGAAAACGGGCAGCTGTCGTTGCTGTAGAATCTCCAACGGCTACCTTCCAGATCAATGACTATTCCATGGCCAATATTGTGAGTGCAGCCATTTTTGGCGATGGCGCCGCATGTGTGCTGATGTCCTCACACCCTGATGATGAAGGGCCTGAGATGATCGATGAGCAAATGTACCACTTCTATGAATCGGAGGGACTGATGGGCTTTAAACCAACCAACACAGGTCTTCAAATGGTACTGGATATTGGTGTGCCCGATGCAATTGAAAAACACTTTCCCGCCATTATCCATCCCTTTCTTACCCGGAATGGTTTGGAGATTAAAGACATGGACTACCTGATCTTCCACCCGGGGGGCAAGAAGATCATTGACCTCGTAGAAACATTGTTCAGAGACCTGGGAAAAGATATCGAGGAAACCAAAGCAGTATTAAGGTTGTACGGAAATATGTCGAGCGCCACCGTATTGTATGTATTGGAGCGTATTATGGATAGCCAGCCCAAGCCCGGAACAACCGGGTTAATGCTCAGTTTTGGCCCCGGATTTACGGCACAGAGAGTTTTATTGCAGTGGTAAACGATTTTTGTATTTACTTTACAAAAAATAATATAAAAGTATGACAACACAGGAGATACTAGACAAACTACCTTATAGCAAACCCTTTCTTTTCGTAGATGAACTTTTGCAGATCAACGAAAATGGATCGGTAGGGACATTTACATATGACAAAGACCTTGATTTCTACAAGGGGCATTTTAAAGATTCACCGGTTACACCGGGAGTGATTATGACAGAAACAATGGCACAGATCGGGCTGGTTTGCATGGGCATTTATCTTTATGGAGACAGCAATGCAGAAATGAAAGCACATGTGATGCTGACCTCTGTTGCCGTTGACTTTATGAAACCGGTATTCCCCGGGGAAAAAGTTACCGTAACAGCCGAAAAGGTATACTTCCGTTTTAAAAAACTGAACTGTAATGTGGTGATGAAAAACGAAGCGGGAGAAACAGTATGCAAAGGGAATATATCGGGAATGGTAACAGCGAAATTGCATGAATAACCGCGTTGTCATCACCGGCTTAGGGGTTGTTTCGCCAAACGGGACCGATCTTGCACAATTCAGACAGGCTATCAGAAATGGTGTGTCCGGGATTAGGCATGACCCGCAGCTGGAGAAACTTCTCTTCTCCTGCCAGATAGCAGGAAAACCTGTGATTGACAACGAACGTTTACAACAGTATTTCAAGCCATTGGAGCTGCGCGGACTGGAGAGCACCGGCATTATGTATGGCGTGATCGCCGGACTGGACGCATGGAAGGATGCGGGCCTTGAACCGGTTGATACAGATGGGACGCCCGACTGGGACAGCGGTTCTGTATTTGGAACAGGCACTTCTGGAATAGACAAATTCAGAGAGGCTATCTATAAAGTTGATGCTTTAGAAATACGTAAACTCGGAAGTACGGTTGTAGCGCAAACCATGAATAGCGGCGTAAACGCCTACCTTTCCGGAAAACTTGGATTGGGTAACCAGGTATGCACTAATTCCTCTGCCTGCGCTACAGGAGCAGAAAGCATTTTAATGGCCTATGAACGCATTAAAACAGGCCGTGCAGTAAAGATGCTGGCCGGTAGCACTAGTGACAGCGGCCCGTACATATGGGGCGGATTTGATGCACTAAAGGTATGCCCTTATAGGTACAATGACAAACCCGAAAAAGGCTGCAGGCCGATGAGTGCGACAGCAAGTGGTTTTGTACCGGGCAGCGGGGCTGGTGCTATGGTACTGGAAACGCTCGAAAGTGCCCTTGACCGCGGAGCCCGCATCTACGCGGAAATACTTGGCGGACACGTGAACTCCGGCGGACAACGGGGATCTGGAACGATGACCGCACCTAATAGTTCCGGTGTTCAGCGTTGTATTACGATGGCCCTTAAAGAAGCCGGCGTAGATAAACAGGAAGTAGATGTAATTAACGCACACCTCACGGCTACATCAAAAGATGTAACGGAAATAAAGAACTGGGTAGCCGTATTGGAACGCTCGGGTAAGGATTTTCCCTATATCAATTCCATTAAAGGAATGATTGGTCACTGTATCAGTGCTGCGGGCAGTATAGAAAGCGTGGCGTCAGTTTTGCAACTCGCCGAGGGCTTTATCTTTCCCAATATCAATTGCGAAGACCTGCACCCGGATATCGAAAAACTGGTTGACCCGGCACGTATCCCAACGGTATGCCTGGAACAAAAGTTTAATATTCTTGCCAAAGCCAGCTTTGGTTTTGGAGATGTAAATGCCTGTATAATTTTTAAAAGATACGAACATGGATAAAAAAGAATTGATTACGGAACTAAAAACTATCGTGACTCCTTACGCGCAGGATCCTGAAGCACTGGATAACATCGGTGAAGACACAGACTTCATTAAAGACCTGAAGATCAATTCAGCAAATCTGGTAGATGTGGTGCTGGATGTGGAAGAAAAGTTCGGCATAGAGATCGATAATGATTCAATGGCAAAAATGCTGAGTGTTAAAGCAGCAATAGAGATCATTGAAGATAAACTGGCGGGTGTTGATAGGAAATGACCTTGTCGACCTGAGGCAGGCTGCAACCGAAAGCAACTGGCAGAGGAAGGGATACCTCGGGAAGATATATACACCTGAGGAACAGGAACTGATCCTGAATGCGGCAGAGCCTTCGGTGATGGTCTGGTTGCTCTGGACGATGAAAGAGGCGGGTTATAAAGTGTTGAACCGCATAACTGCCATACGCAGTTATTCACCACAAAGCTTTATTTGCTGCGGCCTGATCACCAATGGATCACAGGCCACTGCAGTTGTCTGTCATGATGAAAGAAGGATCTATATTAAAAGTGAGATCAGTTCCCAGATGATCCATTCTACGGCAACCCTCAACAAGCAAGATCTGGAAGAACTTACGCTATCCTACATGGACAATTCAGCTGATTACAGGGCAGACTTCAACCGGTCTTCCCGCGGTTATTTTCTGACAAAAACTTCATCGGGCCTCCCGCTCATCATCCATGGCCCTACCGGCCGGAAACTGATCGCTTCGGTAAGCCACCACGGTAAGTATGCAGCTATTGTTTATTCAGATTCTCTTCTATCAGCAGGTTGATGATCCCGTCTGCCATTCCTACTCTTGGCACGTAAACCTGTTTGATACCCGTCCATTTCATCAGGGTAATGAAAATCTCGGCAGCGGGGATGATGACATCTGCACGGTCCGGATTTAAACCAAATACCTGGATTCTCTCTTTCAGGGAATGACTGTTCAGCTGGTTGTACAAAGATTTCAGCTTCAAGAAAGTCAGTGGCATGCCTTCTTTTTCATTCGCCATTCTATACAGCTTATTGATATTTCCACCTGTGCCAATTCCTGCAAGGTTCTTATGGAATTTTGTTTGCTCTTTTACCCAAAGCTTCATTTCTTCCCAGGTCTCTTCCTTGTCCTGGTTATCCAGGATCCGGATTGTTCCTACGTCAAACGACTTAGAGGCTACAGGAACCTTATTTACAAAAACAGAAAGCTCGGTACTACCACCGCCTACATCAATATATAAATAGTTCTTTTTGATATCCAGACTGTCTTCAATATGATTGGCATAAATAATATTGGCTTCCCGCTGCCCTTCAATAATCTCCAGGTCAATCGCAGATCTGTCTTTAATGCGCTCAATGATCTCCTGTCCGTTGACTGCCTCCCGCATAGAGGAGGTAGCACAGGCAAGGTATTTGCTTACCTGGTAAACTTCCATCAGGTTTTTAAAGGCCGCCATGGTTTTCAGCAGATCTTCGATTTTACGCTCAGAAATTTTATGATCTAAAAAGGCATCATCGCCTAACCTTAGCGGAACCCTGACTAATGTGTTCTTTTTGAAGTTAAACCCGTTGTCACTGTGAGTTATATCTGCAATAAGCAGTCTAACGGCATTAGAGCCAACGTCAATTGCAGCGTATCTGAGCATATTTTTATTGATGTTTTGTTTTTAAGTAATTATATGTTTGAACTTGTGCCCTCACCTTAGTGCTGATACGGTTTTTATGGTATTTGTTGTTATTCATCCGCGTAATGTCCCGGGACTTCACATTATCCTGCAGCTGAAAATCAATGATATCCCGGATCTCCTGTTTCACTTCCTGATCGAGTACAGGAAAGCCCACCTCTACCCTGTGTTCGAAATTCCTGCTCATCAGATCTGCCGAAGAAAGGAAGACCTCTTCTTTGCCGTTATTTCCGAAAATAAAAATCCGGGCGTGCTCCAGAAACTTGTCGATGATACTGATCACCGTGATATTTTCACTAAATCCTTTCACCCCGGGGATCAGGCAGCAGATACCGCGGACAATTAGCTTTACCCTAACACCGGCATTGCTGGCGTCATATAATTTTTCTACAATCCCTTCATCAGCAAGGCTGTTTACCTTAAAAATAAGATATGCCGGTTTTCCCGATTTGGCGATCCTGATCTCGCGGTCTATCAAATGGTAAAATTTATTCCTGGTGTCCAATGGAGAAACAATCAAGTGTTTAAATCCTGTAGCAACGGTCTTTTTATTGAGCGCAGAAAACAGTTTGATCAGGTCATGTGTGATTTCCTTTTTGGAAGTGAATATACTGTGATCACAGTAAAGCCTGGCAGTTTTCTCATTGAAATTACCTGTTGCCAGATTGGCGTAATATACAGGCCGGCCTTTTTCTATCCGGGTAACAAGGCAGATCTTGGAATGCACCTTATAGTCCGTCAGTCCATAATTTACCTGTACACCTTCTTCTTCCAGCCGGTTGGTCCAGAAAATATTTGCCTGCTCATCAAAGCGGGCCTTCAGCTCAACCAGGCAGTTTACCTTCTTGCCATTTTTGGCGGCATTGATCAGCGCATTGATTACCCTGGAATCTTCTGCAAGCCTGTAAAGCGTAATATTGATGGCCGTTACTTTAGGGTCAATTGCTGCCTCCCGAAGGAATAATATGATGTAATCATAGGATTGATAAGGCAAATTGATCAGATAGTCTCTTTCAGCCAATTTATCAAATATACTTTGAGTACGGTGTAAGCCATGTACTTTTAGCGGGATAGTCGGGGCATATTCCAGGCTTTTATCACCCACATTCGGGAAACGGATAAAATCCCCAAAGCGGTGATAGCGGTTTCCCGGAATTAAGCTTTCGGCCTCAATTTTCATTTTCGCTACCAGTACGCCCAGCATATCAAAAGGCATTTCTGTATCGTACAATAGCCGCATGGGCTTACCTTTTTTACGTTTATCCAGACTGGCCTTTAGTTCTTCTACGAACTTTTCACTGACGTTCTTATCAATATCCAGTTCCGCATCTCTGGTGAGCTGGATGGAATAGGCATCCATCTCATCGTACTTGAAGATATAAAAAATGTCATCAAGACAATATTTAATAATATCTTCCGCCAGGATAATGAACTTTAAACCATTGGTTTCCGGTAGTACCAGGAATCGCGGAAGATTTGGAGGGAGCTCTATCAGGGCATATTTTTCATCCTTTTTACCAGCTTTCTTTTTCATCCTGACAAAGAAGTACAGGTAACGGTCTTTCAGCTCAGGGAAAGGCTTGTCAAGGTCTACCATGATCGGTACCAGGTTGGAAAGTATCCTATCCCGGAAATGCTCCCTTACAAATTCTCCTCTGGCAACGTTGAGCTGGGTATCATTGAGGATAAAAATACGGTTCTGCGCCAGCTCGTTGATCAGGGTGGCCTGGAAAAGCTGCTCAAACTTACGTTCCTGCCTGACTACAATATTTTTGATCTCATTGAGAATCTTTTTGGGATTAAAGCCCAAAAGTTCTTTTGTTTTGTCGTTTAAATTGGACAGCCTCATCATCGTAGCCACCCGTACTCTGTAGAACTCTTCCAGATTGGAAGAAAAAATAGACAGGAATTTGATTCTTTCTATCAGGGG
The DNA here is from genome assembly GCF_900107535.1 of Pedobacter hartonius. Taxonomy (GTDB): domain Bacteria; phylum Bacteroidota; class Bacteroidia; order Sphingobacteriales; family Sphingobacteriaceae; genus Pedobacter; species Pedobacter hartonius. Next base: position 229,774 of record NZ_FNRA01000001.1, read on the forward strand.
AACAGTTTCATCTGCCGCTTCCTGCAAAACCCGTTCATTAAAATATAACCAGCTGATTTCTCTATTTAAAAATGGTACCTTCTTTTTAGTCATGGATCAGAATCAAAAATTCCCTGCGGGGAGCGGATGTTCAAAACTGCATATTCTATTGTTAATTCCATGTTAATTGTACTGTCATTAACAATAGAAATACCGCTATTTATTTAATATTTTCTGTAGTTTCTTCTGCAGATGGGAGGATATCAGGATTTACTACCGGAGCTGTTGTTTCTACAACCGGTTTTCTTGCGGCAGGTGTTTTTTTAGCAGCAGGTGCTTTTTTTGCCGCTATGGGTGCTTTAGCTGCTTTGACAGCAGGGGTCCTTTTTACGGCAGTAGTTTTTTCAGCAGGAGCAGTGGATGGAGTGGTTTTAGCAGTCGCGACCGGTTTCACTCCAGCAACAACAGCTTTAACTGCAGCAGGTTTAACCACACGTTTCGCCTTTTGTACAGGGGTAGCCGCTTCTGCCTTTACTGCAGCTGTTTCTTTTTTAACCGGTTTAGAAATAACGTCTGCTGCTGTTTTGATTGCAGGAACTTTAATGCTGGTTACCACAGGTTTTGCTTTGGCTACAGCTTTTTCCACTTCCTTCTTTGCCTTTTTTGCGCCTTTGACCGCAGATTTTTGAACCTTTTCTGCTTTAACCGTTGCTGCAGTTTCTTCCGGTTTAAATTTTTTGGCCAGTTTAGCAGCAACTGCTTTTGCCGCCTTTGCTAGATCACCACCAATTTTTTCAGCATCATGTCCGAGATGGGTTACCGCTTCAATGAATTTTTGTGCAAGACTTAATTCTAATTCTTTCTTAACTGCTTTTTTAGCAAGTTTTTTTTGCACTTTTGGTTTTCTGGTTTTCATAATATATTTTTTAGCCTGAACGTTAAGAGATTAATATTTAAATCTAATATTTTTTTTATTCTAAAGCTATTATCATGCCCACTTTCGATATCGTAAGTAAAGTAGATGCGCAAACATTGGACAATGCAATGAACAACGCAAAAAAGGAAATCCTTAACCGTTATGATTTCTCAACTTCTAAAAGTACCATTGACCACGACAAGAAAACTAACGTGATTACGATCGTTACCGAAGATGACATGCGCTTAAAAGCCATTGAAGATGCTATCATTTCCAGAATGGTGAAACAAAATATGGACCCGACGAGTCTTGACTTTGGAAAGGAACAGTATGCATCCGGCAACATGATCAGGAAGGAAATTTCCATCAAGGAAGGAATTGATAAGGAAGTCGCTAAAAAGATAGTTGCCAAGATCAAGGCGAGCGGACTAAAAGTTCAGCCTTCGATGATGGATGATCAGGTAAGAGTACAGAGCAAGAACATTGATGATCTTCAGAAAGTCATTGCCTTATGTAAAGGCGAAGATTTCGGTCAGCCGCTGCAGTTCATCAACATGCGGAACTAATGGAGATTACAGAAAACGGGTTTATCTTTTCAGACGACAAGAATAAGATTGATGCCGCCGCTGTCCACCATTACCTCAGCACGCAGTCATACTGGGCACAGGAAATCCCTATGGAAACTGTGGTAAAGTCCATAGCCAACTCCATCTGTTTCGGGATATACAAAGATACCAGACAGATAGGATTTGCCCGATGGATCACCGATGGCGCTACTTTTGGCTATTTAGCCGATGTGTACGTTGAAAAGGAATTCCGCGGTCAGGGTCTATCAAAAAAATTAATGACGATCATGCTCTTCCATGAAGAACTGCAGGGCCTGAGAAGGTATATGCTCGCCACTCAGGATGCACACAGTTTATACAGTCAGTTTGGCTTTGCTCCGCTGGAAACCCCCGAAAGTATGATGGCTATCGTCATCAAAAACGCCTATACCAGGCGCGATGATTAGTCCAATCTTTGTGCTTTTACCCCTTCTGTAGTGATCACTACAGGTTTGATCAGTCCATTCTCATCAAATGACATGACGTCGATACAGGTCTCCCTGTGGTTACCATCTTTTTCTGTCAGCGGCCTCCTGTGGTAAACGATATACCAGAGGTCCTTTTTCTGATTGTGGATCACGGAATGGTGCCCGGCACCGGTCGCGATCTTCGGATCCTGCTTTAAGATCTTGCCGATCCTCTTAAAAGGCCCCATAGGCGAATCAGCAATGGCATAAGCTACGGAATAATCGGGTCCTGTCCAGCCACCCTCAGACCACATGAAGTAGTATTTCCCATTCCTGGTGAACATATACGGCCCTTCAACATATCCTTCAGGAGTGATCTCCCGGTAAGTTATTCCATCTTTAAATGGTACAACCGATTTGAAGTCATTGCTCAGTTTTGCAATATTACAGTGTTGCCAGCCTCCATAGATGATATAGTATTTCCCGTCTTTATCTTTAAATACGAACTGGTCGATCGGTTGTGCACCATTGTGAAAACTATCGATCAGGGGTTTGCCGATATGGTCTTTATAGGGGCCTTCAGGCCGGTTAGCAACTGCTACCCCTATCCCGCCGGTCTCCTTGTCACTCTGGATATCATTCGCCCCAAAAAATAAATAGTAACGCTTGTCTTTCTCCACGATTGCAGGAGCCCATATCGCTTTATTTGCCCATTTTACAGCAGAGGTATCCAATACATGCTCATGTTTTTTCCAGGTGATCAGGTCTTTGGAGCTAAAAGCATCCAGAAAAACCTGTTCCTTATAAGGAGCAGAATATGTAGGGTAAACCCAATATTGTTTATTAAATATTGCAGACTCAGGATCGGCATACCAGCCTTTGAATATAGGATTTCCTGATGTGGCTGGCTGTTGTGCATAGGCACCTGAAACAGACATTAATGCAATAAAAACAAGAGACTTTAAAACTTTCATAGATTTGCAGCGTATAAATAATGGTAACAGGGCCGTCAGACGGTTTTCACATCGTTTTCACTGTAATCCCTGATGTCGGTAATATATCCATTAAGAATTAAAAAATCAAACAGTGGCTTCGCATCCGGTGTAACAGGCATATTTGCCGTGGTAATCACCTTGCTTGTTTTTTTGTCGAGGAAAGGATAAGCAAACAACTTTACGTTCTTCGTGAACATATCACTTACATAACTCAGGAGCTGGCTGGAATAGTTTTCGCCGAAGTTACTGGAGTTAAATACAAATTTCAGGTTATTGATATTCGTGGAAATCCCCACGCTTTTAGGCTTACACCGGTCCAGGTATTTGGCCAGCTTATTATGCCGGGCGAAGTTGGATACAATAACCAGGTTACCGGTTTTGAACATTTCCTCTGCGCGGAGTGCTACGGCATTCAGATCAATATCTTCAGGAACTTCATCATTAGCAGTAAGCACGTTTGACATCAGTACTTCAATAAGTACACTCAGGTTTTCCTTTTTTACATTTTCTGTCCTTACAAACTGATCCACTGCATTGTTGAACATACTGAAGTTGGGCAGGGACTTTTGTGCATATTTAGTTCTCAGGATCATGATGTCCTTCTTGTACAACAGATCTTTTGCCAGGCAGGGGTTCCCCAGTGAATCAAATATCGCAGCATCAGAGAAATCTTTCACCACCAGGTACAGATTTAGCAATACGTTATTTATCCCTTTAAAAACAGGGCCATTCACAGAGATCAGGTCAATCTCTACAGAACCTACGGTAAGGTTTTCTACTAGTGATTCAATCATCTTTTTAGGATCATTGTGGTAGTAAAAAGCAGCATACACCAAATTTACGCCTATGATTCCCAATACATTCTGCTGTAAGGCCGCATCAGTATCCAGCAAACGCAGGTGAAAGAAGATCTCGTTAGGCTCGCCACCCGGTTCAACCTGGAATCTTACGCCTATCCATCCGTGGGGGTCATTTGATTTGTTATAGTTTAGTGTAGTTACCGTATCTGCAAAAGCGAAAAATGTCCGGCTGTCATACTTTTCACCAGACAGACGTTCTGTCAGCAGGTCAAACTCGTGATTGAGCATTTTTTTTAAACGCGACTGGCTTACGTATCTTCCCGTTTCCTCTGCACCATAGATCGCATCACTAAATGTCATATCGTAGGCCGACATGGTTTTTGCCACCGTACCCGAAGCAGCACCCGCAGTAAAAAAATTACGGGCTACTTCCTGTCCTGCCCCGATCTCAGCAAAAGTTCCGTAAATATCAGGGTTTAAGTTAATATTCAAGGCTTTACGCTTGGTATCAAGAATTTCTCTTTCCATTCCGCAAAAATAGCACAAAAGACGGAATTCAGGGGATAATTTTCTCTATATTGCTCTGGTGATGCTAAATGTAATTGATCTAAATATCCAATTCTATAACCAGGAAGAACGCTCCTGGAACACAGCAATTAAGAAGATCAGTTTCCATACTGAAAAAGGCAAAGTGCTGGGAATAGTTGGTGAATCTGGTTCGGGAAAATCAGTTACTTCTTTTTCCATCATGCGTTTACACGATCCCCAATATACCAGGATCGGCGGGGATATCATTTTTAATGAAGTGAGCCTGCCCGGCCTGGCAGACAAAGAGATGAACGCCTACCGGGGTAACAGGATCGCGATGATCTTTCAGGAACCCATGACCTCGCTCAATCCCGTTTTCACCTGCGGATACCAAGTGCAGGAAGCCATTATGCTGCACCAGTCGCTCAACAAAGAAGAAGCAAAAGAAAAAACTATAACCCTGTTTAAAGAAGTGCAACTGCCCCGCCCTGAACAAATGTTCAGTTCTTATCCGCATCAGCTTTCCGGCGGACAGAAACAAAGAGTGATGATTGCCACGGCATTATGCTGCAATCCGGAACTGCTTATTGCAGACGAACCTACTACTGCACTGGATGTAACCGTCCAGAAGACCATTCTGCAGCTGCTCCTGAAAATTAAAGAGGAACGGAACATGGCCATGATCTTTATTTCACATGATCTTGGCGTGATCAGCGAGATAGCGGATGATGTTGCCGTCATGTATAAAGGGGAAATTGTAGAACAGGGAACGGTAGATGAACTTTTCCACCATCCCAAACATCCATATACCAAAGGTTTGCTCGCCTGCAGGCCCTCTCCGCTGTACCGTTTAAAAAAATTGCCGGTAGTGGCAGATTTTATCGGCGCGGCAGAAGATCAGCCCATAGCCCACCTGCTCAGCACGAATAGTTATACGCAGGAGGAGATTGACGACAGGAGGAAAAAACTGTATACTGCCCCACCCCTGCTGGAGATCGGCAACCTCTGCACCTGGTTCCCCGTAAAACACGGGCTGTTTGGCCGGCCAACAGAAGTAGTGAAGGCGGTGGACAATGTCAGTTTTAAGCTTTATCCGGGTGAAACGCTTGGATTAGTGGGTGAGTCCGGCTGTGGAAAAACCACCCTTGGCAGAAGCATCCTGAGGCTGGTGGAACCTACCGGAGGTACAATTACTTTTGAAGGACAGGACATTACCCATTTAAAAAACAGGGAGCTGCGAAAATTAAGAAGGGAAATCCAGCTGATTTTTCAGGACCCCTATTCTTCTTTGAACCCAAGATTAACCGTAGGAAATACACTGATGGAACCGCTGCAGGTACACCAGGTGTTTAATTCCGGCAGTCAGCGCCTCGCTCATATACAGCACCTGCTTGAACTTGTAGGCCTGAAGCCCGAACACCTGAACCGCTATCCCCATGAATTTTCAGGGGGCCAGCGCCAGCGTATCGTTATTGCAAGAGCACTGGCCTTACAGCCCAGGCTCATTATCTGCGACGAGTCTGTTTCTGCGCTGGATGTTTCCGTACAGGCACAGGTGCTGAATTTATTGCGGACACTGCAGCAGGAACTCGGCCTCACCTATATCTTTATTTCACATGACCTGGCCGTAGTTAAACATATTTCGGACAGGATGATCGTCATGAATAAAGGAAAAATAGAAGAAGAGAATTTTCCGGAAGTGATTTATAACAGTCCGCAGACAGATTATACCAAAAAACTGATTTCAGCCATTCCGGGCAAGATCAGTCTGTAAATATCAATCTAAGGTACCGGACAGTTCAGCCCTGCTGATCCGAATCAGTAAAAGATAACTTCATCACAGCGGTATTTCTCTGTTTTTCTTCTATCATTCTATTCAGCAGCTATGTTGTTTTTGAATGATTGAAATGACCTTAAGCTGCCCTCAATGCTGAATGCTGATGAAGTTTAACCTATAAATCGTTTCAAAGTGTTACCTTCGGAATATTGACAAATATACTATGGCAAAAAAGAAATCTTCTCAAATAAAACTCGTATTAACCCAATTAATAAGTGACGTTTTAGAGAATAGCAATAATGAAGCCCTGAATTACAAGCAGGTTTCAGCCAAACTGAACATTACAGATACGGAATCCAGGGAGACTATCCTGGAAATACTGAAAGAACAGGCCCAAAAGGGTGCTTTTACTGAACCTGAAAAAGGCAAGTTCAAACTCAAGGACTTAAAAACATTTATCACCGGAAAAGTGGACATGACAGCCGATGGCGCTGCTTTCATTATCCCGGATGATGAGTTTGAAAAGGACGTGTTTGTGTCTGCCAGAAAACTGCATAATGCGCTGCATGGTGATAAGGTGAAGGTTTATATCTATGCAAAAAAGAGCGGCAGAAAAAATGAAGGAGAGGTTGTTGAAATCATTCAACGCCTGAAGACCGATTTTATTGGGGTAATTAAAATATCAGACAGGTTTGCTTTTGTGAGCATTGACGACAAAAAGATGCTGCACAATATTTTTGTACCGCTGACCGACCTTGCCGGTGCAAAGAACGGACAGAAAGTGCAGGTTGCAATTACCGACTGGCCTGAAGGGGCAAAAAACCCTATCGGAAAGATCATCAATATCCTGGGCACACAGGGAGAAAACGATACGGAGATGAACGCCATCCTGGCGCAATATGGCTTCCCTTTATCTTTTCCTCCTGAAGTGGAGAAAGAAGCAAATGAAATTCCCGAGCAGATCACCGGAGAAGACCTTAAGAACCGGAAGGATTTCCGTGAAACAGTCACCTTCACTATAGATCCTGCTGATGCAAAAGATTTTGATGATGCAATCTCCTTTAAAAAGCTGGATAACGGAAACTATGAAATCGGCGTCCACATCGCTGATGTATCACATTATGTCCAGCCAAAATCCTGGCTCGATAAAGAAGCCTATTCCAGGGCCACCTCGGTCTACCTGGTTGACCGGGTAATTCCGATGCTTCCTGAAAGGCTGAGCAATGGCGTCTGCTCGCTCCGTCCCCATGAAGATAAACTTTGTTTTGCAGCGGTTTTTGAACTGGATGATGAGGCCAATATCAAGAATGAATGGTTCGGAAGGAGCGTTATTCACTCTGACAGGCGCTTCAGCTATGAAGAAGCACAGGAGGTAATAGAAAGTAAAAATGGCGATTATGCCGCTGAACTGCTCAAATTAAACGAGCTGGCCTACACCCTGCGCGACAGGAAATTTAAAAATGGCGCCATCAGTTTTGAAAGTACGGAAGTAAAATTCCAGCTGGATGAGAAAGGAAAACCAGTTGGGGTTTATGTAAAAGAACGTAAGGATGCCCATAAACTGATTGAAGATTTCATGTTGCTGGCCAATAAAAAAGTTGCAGAGTTTATTGCTAAAAAAGGCAAGGGCAAACAAAAATACACCTTCGTTTACCGCTCCCACGATTCGCCGAACCTGGAAAACCTGGGTAACTTTGCGCTCTTTGCAGCACGCTTCGGCTATAAGATCAATATGAAATCTGACAAAGACATTGCTAAATCACTAAACTTCCTGATGGAAGATGTAGAAGGCAAAAAAGAGCAGAACGTCTTGACGCAACTGGCCATACGGTCTATGGCAAAAGCGGTTTACACCACTAAGAAAACAAGTCATTACGGACTGGCATTTGACCACTATACACATTTCACCTCCCCTATCCGCCGTTATCCTGATGTGATGGTACACCGCCTGCTTGCGGCCTATCTGAACGGAGAACGTTCGGCAAATGAAGATGAATATGAAACCGCTTCATCTCATTCCTCTGCAATGGAAAAACGTGCTGCCGATGCAGAACGTGCTTCCATCAAATACAAGCAGGTAGAATACCTGGAGGAGAACGTAGGCAAGCTCTTTATGGGAATCATCTCAGGTGTAACAGAATGGGGAATGTATGTAGAGCTGATAGAGAACAAATGTGAAGGTATGATCAGGCTGAAAGATATAGCGGACGACTTCTACGTACTGGATGAAAAAAACTATTGTATCATCGGCCAGCGCAAGAAAAAGAAATACCAGCTGGGTGATGAAGTAAAGGTCAAGGTGAAGAAAGTGGACCTATCCAAAAGGCAGATTGATTTCTCATTGGTACAGGATTAAGGCATGGCATACAAACCGACAAGTATCATTTTCCTGTTCCTGCTAATCTCATCCTTTACACTCAGCGCACAGCAAAAGCTTACAGGCAGAGTAGTGGAAAAGAATAGTGGAGACCCGGTAGCTTTTGCTACCGTTCAGGCTAAAAATGCCAAAGGCACACTGACCAATGGGAATGGCGAATTTGAACTCAGCTTAACAGAACTGCCCATCCTGCTCGGCATTTCGCACCTGAATTATGAAGCCATCACGACCAAAGTGTCTGACGCCTCTTCAGTTCTTAAAATTGAACTTGAACCGAAGGTACTGACGCTGAAAGAGGTGAAAGTTGGAAACCCGGCAGTGGCGATCATGCAGGAAGCGAGCGACAAAGCAGTAAAAAACTATAAGAAATCAAATTTCGGCAAAGCCTTTTTACGGCAGATTGCCTATGATGGCGCTAAACCTGTCTATTTAAATGAAATATTTCTTGATGCCGAATGGAGGCCTTATGGTTTAATTGCCTGGCATCCCACCCAGGCCCGGCACCTGGAAAGCAGCAGAGGCCTCTCCTATACAAACTTCAGTTATTATTCTTTTGTACTCTCAGGTTACCTGCCAAATAATGCACATAAAAAACCTATGCTGGGCAGGGTTGACTCGCTGTACACATTTAAACTCGCAGGGACTTATGAACAGGAGGGACAGGAAATTGCCAAAATAATCTGTACACCAAGACCTGTTCTGAAGAAAGGACAGCGGTTTGAAGGCACTTATTATGTAAATACAGTCACCAATAATGTACTTAAGATTGAAGGATTCATAAAAGGCGTCGTTTTTACAGGAGGCGGCCCTGTCAGTGTAAAAAACGTAGAAACAATACTCATTGCACAGTACAGGCTGAATAAAGCGGGCGACAATGTTCTGGACTACTCCCTGCTGAACTCTACAAACAGGATGAAGGTACTGGGTTTCGGAGTGAAGGATACCGACCTGTATTCAACGCTGTACATGGTAGATGATGAGCCTGCAGATCAAAGCCTGTTAAAAGAAGTTAACCCCAGGATAGATGATACCAACCTTGTAAAAGCCATTACATATGACGGCGATTTCTGGAGAAAGAACCAGGGGATCAAAAGAACGGACAAGGAACAGGGAGCGATTGAAATTTTAGAAAAAATATCCCAAGTAAATAAATAATGTATACCATATCAGAACTACAGGAAATCATAGAAACGGCGATTAAAAAAGTCGAATACCCGGCAGAACCTTCAAAATTATATGAACCCATCCGCTATATCATGGGCCTTGGCGGCAAGAGGATGAGGCCGGTACTGCTCCTGCTTTCCAGCGAATTATTTAATGACGATGTTACCATTGCTATTGAGGGAGGACTTGCTATTGAGACCTTTCATAATTTTACGCTGATACACGATGATATTATGGACAATGCACCGATACGCAGGGGAAAAGACACCGTACATATCAAATGGGGCGTAAATAATGCCATACTGAGCGGAGATGTAATGATGGTAGAAGCAAACCGCCACCTGACCAGACTGGATGTTTCTGTGCTTAAAGACGTACTCACTTGCTTTAATAATACGGCAAGCGGTGTTTGTGAAGGTCAGCAGCTGGATATGGAGTTTGAGCAGAGAGCGGATGTGAGCATCGCGGAGTATATCAATATGATCCGTCTGAAGACTGCTGTTTTAGTTGGCGGATGCATGAAAATAGGTGCCATCATCGGCGGTGCCCGAACTGAGGACGCGGATTTATTATACGATTTCGGTGTGAATTTCGGCCTGGCTTTTCAGCTTCAGGATGATATTCTGGATGTATACGGTGATCCCCTGAAATTTGGCAAACAGGTGGGCGGGGATATCATTTCCAATAAACAGACCTTTTTACTGCTGAAGCTGAAAGAGCTGGCAAATGCGGAAGACCTGCGGCGGCTGGACAGCCTCTCTTCTTCTACAGATCACATGGCTAAGGTGCAATCCGTCACTACGCTTTACAACCGCTATAAAGTGAGGGAAATTGCTATAACCGAGATGGAACGCAGGGCAGACATTGCTTTTACATCATTGGAAAAAGTAAATATTGGAACCGCCAGAAAGGCTGAACTTGACCAGCTTGCGAGGTCGCTGATCAACAGGGAACATTAGACTGATCAGCTGTCAACCAAGTGTTTGATTTTATCATAGGTTAAAGGCTTTGTAAGGAAGTCTTTAACCGCTTTAAATGATTGGGCCCTGACGCGTTCAGCGGGATCAATAGTAGAAGAGATGATGACCACATCAATTTTCATATGAAGTTCCTCCAGTCGCCTTAAAAAGGCCCAACCATCCATCTCCGGCATATTAAGGTCCAGCAGGATCAGATCCGGGCGGTTGTCATCCAGGTATTCCAGCGCCAGTACAGGGCTGTCAAACTGAACAACTCTTTTATTTTTATTGTACTTGGTGATGATCATATGATGCAGCTTGTTCGTCAGGGGGTCATCATCTACCAGCATAATATGTTTTGAATCTGTCTTTGTCGTTTCTACAGTGAAATCATCGGGGGCATCATCTTTATTAATTAACCGGTTTAGCATTTTTATAATGTCATCCAGTTTCTCTGCCTGAAAATTGATATCTTTTAATAATTCCCTGACCTTACCAGTATCAAAAGATTCCATTTCAGAATAATTGAGCAGGCTGGAAAGACTAAGAATGTTCGTAATGGGTGCACGAAGATCATGGGAAGCCAAATGGGAATATTCATCCAGCAATTTCATTTGACTGGTCTTCCTGTTACTTTCAATAATTGTGCAAGATACATATTGCTGATCAGGAGCTGCAAATACGGGCGTTAAAACTATCTGCAGCAGCACATCATCCTTATCCTGTATTTTTAATCTCTTCTCGATATTAAATGATTTCCCCTGAAAACACCGGGCCACCAGACCGTCAAATGATTTCACATATTTCTGTGAAATGAATTCCACAAAAGATTCCCCAACCACAGGACTCTTGTCTAATAAATATCCTATTTTCTCAATGGAATGAATCTTGAAAAAAGTGATCTGATTTTTTTTGTCGAAAAGGAAATAAGAGTTATCATCATAACAATCACAATGAGCATTAAGCTTCATGGCTGACTTTCATTAACATGACACGAATACGGGCATTCATTGTTTCTTTCTTAAATATTTGATCATTTATTAGATCCAAAATCTTCTCAGATTCGTAAATATCAGTCACTGATAGCTATAAAGGTTCGACAATTGCCTTTTACACCTATAGAATAAAGAGACAAACCAACAAAAAAAATATTATTTATGCAAGAAATTCTGTCAAAGAAAATATTAGGACAGAGAATTAAGTCCCTGAGGACAGAAAAGGCTTATGCCCAGGCTTATGTAGCTAATTTTTTAAATTTGTCCAGAAGCAATTATTCTCAGATTGAGCTTGGCAATCAATACCCGACATATCACACCTTAAATGCGATCTCAAGACATTATAATAAGAGTTACGAGTGGCTGTTGCACGGACAGGAAGAGCAGGAGAGTGCTGAGATCAGCCGGATGAACATTTCATTCGTATCAGTAGTAAAGGAACTGGAAGCCAATTTAAAGAGTTTTTCTGTATCACTGAGCCAATTGAAAGAAGAGCTTGAACAGCTCAAAAATGAGATGATCGTATCCTGAAAGGATCAGAACAGCAAAAGGGCCGCAACGAAAATCGTTGCGGCCCTTTTGTATAGTATATGAAATTATTCTGCCGGAGCAGTTTCAGTTTCTGTAACAACTTCTTCAACCTTAGCAGTTTTTTTAGCAGGTGCTTTTTTTGCAGGTGCTTCAGCTACTGGTGCTTCAATTTCTACTTCAGCTTTTGCAGCTTTAGGGGCAGGAGCAATTTTTTCAGCAACTGGTGTAACAACAGCAGCAGGCAAAACAGAAACATAAGATTTGTTATCCTGTTTCTTTCTGAAGATTACTGTACCGTCTACAAGAGCAAATAAAGTATGATCTTTACCAATACCAACTCCTTTATCAGGGTGGTGTTTAGTTCCGCGCTGACGTACTAAGATGTTACCTGCAATAGCTTCCTGACCACCAAAAATTTTGATACCTAAGCGTTTACTATGAGACTCACGTCCGTTTCTCGAACTACCGGCTCCTTTTTTATGTGCCATTTTGTTTTATATTTTATGAATAAACAGTAAAACTGCTTATCTAATGTTTAACAACTAATTATAAACTGATACCAGAAATCTGGATTTTCGTGAAATACTGGCGGTGGCCATTTTTCTTTTTGTAACCTTTTCTACGTTTCTTTTTGAAAACGATCACTTTATCGCCTTTTAAATGAGACACGATTTTAGCTGAAACGATTGCGCCTGCAAGTGAAGGAGCACCAACAGAGATAGTCCCTCCGTCTTCAACCAACAATACATTGTCAAATTCAATACTAGCGCCTTCATCTCCTTGCAAACGGTGTACAAAAAGGTGCTGGTCTTTTGCAACTTTGAATTGCTGTCCTGCTATATTTACTATTGCGTACATTGTTAAATAATTAGTATTTTAAATTGTTTATTTTTTATCGAGGTGCAAATATAGAATTTATATTTATAAAATCATAACGATTTCTATTTCTTGCTGTATCTTTCTTCAGCATCATTGATAGTTTGCTCCACAAGTGTCTTCATCTGGCCAGCAACAGTTGCAAGTTTAGGGATATCATTGTAATCGGTAAGGTAAATCACCTTCTTTGTTTTGCGCTTATAGTTGAATGTAAACACATAGCGCAATACTTTAGACTTGTTAAGGTCTGTCTCTGCATTGGCAATCAGATCAGGGAAATTCCAGTAACCGAGTTCATTCATCTTGTTATGCAGATAAATAATATCATTCTGTCTTAACTTCACATTGGTTTTGATCAGGGAATCCTTTGTATCCAGGTACTGATATTTGCCCGTAGCCGAGTCATAGCTGTTCGGCAGGTCATTGCCTGCACCCCATTGAAACTGGAAAGACACAAATTCGTCTGATCTGAAGGGGGCATTTCTGATGATTGGCGTATAGTAGATGATACAATAGCCTAAAAAAGGAACCACAATGGTAAGAAATAAAAATATTTGTTTCGCTCTGGTACTCATTATATATGTTTAAAATAATTAATCCTGTGCCGGTGAGAGTTCACCTTCCCACTTGCTCACTACTGCAGTGGCAATGCTGTTGCCAATAACGTTCGTGGCAGACCTTCCCATGTCCAGCAGCGGGTCTATACCGATCAGCAGCGCTAAACCTGCCTCCGGTATATTAAAGGTGGCAATGGTGCCCGCAATTACTACGAGAGAAGCCCTTGGCACACCTGCAATCCCCTTACTGGTGAGCATCAGGATCAGCATCATGGTAATCTGTTGCTGGAATGATAAATGGATGCCGTATGACTGTGCAATAAACATTGATGCGAAGGTCATATACAGCATTGATCCGTCCAGGTTGAATGAATAACCCAGCGGAAGCACAAAACTAACAATCTTATCTTTACAGCCAAATCTTTCCAGCTGAAGTAATGTCCTCGGGTAAGCTGCCTCACTGCTGGCAGTACTGAACGCCACAAGTACAGGCTCCTTCATCCTGTTCATCAAGTTGAAGACCCTGCCCTTCAGGATAGTATAACCGATCAGGATCAGCAGCAGCCATAACATGAGCATGCTTGAATAAAACTCGCCTATGAATAACGCATAGGTGGACAATACGCTTAATCCCTGTTTGGCAACAATGGCCGCCATAGCACCAAATACCGCAAAGGGTGCAAAATTCATCACGTAACCGGTAATCTTCAGGATCACGTGGGCCACAGCGTCAAAGAACTCGATAACGATCTTTCCCTTCTCCCCTATGGCTGCCGTAGCTACGCCAAAGAACAAAGAGAAAACCACAATTTGCAGGATCTCATTGGTGGCCATCGCTTCTGTCATACTCTTGGGTACAATATGGGAAATGAAATCTTTCATTGACAATGCCACCTTTTGTATACCGGTATCCATATGGCTGCTCGGTAAGGGCAGGTGCATAGCTTCACCGGGTTTGAAAATATTAACCATGATCAGCCCCAGCGTAAGCGATAACAGAGAGGCGCTGACAAACCACAACATTGTTTTTCCTCCAATCCTGCCCACAGCTTTTATGTCACCTACTTTAGCCACGCCAACCACAAGGGTACTAAAAACAAGCGGTGCCACAATCATCTTGATCAGGCGCAGGAAAATATCACTGAGCAGGGTAAGGGGTTCCAGCTTTTTCTCTCTTTCGGTTTCATTTTCTCTCCTGGCTTTGGCTACAGCTTTTTTCTGTACATTTAGCTGGATATAGCTGATGGCGGATGTATCTTTTATTCCTCCTAATTTCTTATCTATGCTTTCGAGCTGCTGGTCTGCCCTGACGATGTTGTTATTGTAAACATCAAACGACTTTACGTTTAAGACATACCCCAGGATCACACCTAGTATCAATGCTAAAAATATAAAAAATGTTAACCTATTGTTTTTTGACATTGGCTGTGGTTATGGGTTTTTGAGACCGTAAAACTACGATAATAAAGTTATTTAGTAAAGATTGTTGAAAACGCAGAGAAAAAATTAAAGCTACCTGTAACATTTCCGCACCAGACACGTCATATACACATAAATTAAAGCAGATTGGATCAGAAAGACCTCTTATTTAAACAAATCTTCGATAGCAATTCCAAGAAAATCTTCCATTTGTGTTACGGTTATACGGGTGATGCTGATGCTGCCAACGATTTATTGCAGGAAACTTTCCTGAAAGTCTGGCAGAATATGGATAAGTTCAGGCAGAAGTCGCTCATCTCCACCTGGATCTACCGCATCGCAGTAAACACCTGCCTCACTTACCTCCGGTCAGAAAAACGACAGGCCAAGGATGAGCTCACAGATAACGTCATAGAAAACAAAACTGAAGAATTTTCAGAGAAAAATGAGCAGATCGCTCTTTTATATAAATCGATATCAAAACTGGAAGAGAATGACCGTTTAATCATTACGATGGTGCTGGATGAGCTTCCCTATAATGAGATCGCAGAGATCTCGGGGATCTCCGAAGGTAACCTCAGGGTAAAAATTCACCGGATTAAACAAAAACTCACCGAATTATACAATCAACATGCAAGACTTTGAAAATATACAGTCCCTTTGGCAATCACATGCTGTAGAGGCAAAGATCTCTTCTGGAGAGATGCTGGAACAGGCAAAGAAAGAGGTGAACTCCATCCGTACCAAATCTCTTCTGAACATCGGGGGAATGGTACTCTCCCTGATTGCTTTCAGCGCGGCATTGCTTTATTTTGACTTCGACTCCTGGACAACAAAACTGGGAATAGGAATTATTGTGCTCGCAGTAGCCATCTATACGATACTGCTATACCGTGAACACCGCCTGATTTCCCGCAATGATTTCACAGTGCATCCCGGTGCATTTTTAGCGAAACTGCATGAATACCAGCTGAGCCGCTTCAATCTCTACAACAGGCTTTTCTGGTTCTATGTGGCCGCCATATCCCTTGGGTTTATCCTGTTCTTTTTTGAGACTCTTCATCACCTGGATACCTTGGTCCAACTCTCCATCCTGCTTTTCACGATCTTGTGGATGGTCTTTTGTGCTACGATCCTGCGTAAAGCATTTATGAAAAAAGAAAAAGAGCGCATTGATCTCCTGATTGAAAAGTTCGGAAGGATCAGCGCCCAGTTCAATGAACAGGAATAACCTGTGCACTCAACAGCATAAGCTATTTGGTGATTTCGTCTATTGAAAAACTATTCCCGCGTAAGCGGTAAAGAAGCATTTTTTCGGTTCCGTTCTGCTGTGCGGTATCAGTGGAATTCACAATGGGATAAGACCTGAACAGCTCCCCGTTTTTGATCATAAATTTATCATTGCCGCCATAGGTCTTTTTGGCCCTGCTGCTGAGTGCGGGAAAACCGATCTTATTGAAGCTGCCATTACTGTATTCATATACATTCAGGTCTTTAACCGTTTTTTTACTCAATAATTCAATATACAGCTCAGGATTACCGTCATTATCCAAGTCCATGTTCCAGGCGTCTGTAATGATCCCGTTGCGCTCCACAGATAATGATTTATAACTGCTCCTGGCCGAGTCAGACATCAGCAGCAAATATCCGCCAATACTGTCCACACCCTTTCCCCAGCCCACTACTTCAAAGTTCAGCCCCGGTTTAACCTCGATGTCTTTATAAAAAGCAAATTGTCCGGCAGCCTGCTTAACGGCGGGCTTACTTTCTCCTACATTTTTGGCAGGGCCAGCTTCTTTTCCGGTACAGGCAAACAAAAACAGCAGTCCCACGATGAGTGCAGACTGCTGTAAAATATCATGACATGGCTTCATTTTTTTCTCCTTTTATGGTAGCAATTTATGCTAAAAAAGAAACCTAACCAAATTTAAGCCGTTAAAAAAGCCATATTACCACGGCTCTTTCTTATTTAGCTTCGTTGTTCAGTACAGTTGTAGTAACCACACTGCTTCTGCCTGTTAAGGTATATACAATAGTTTTCAACTCCAGTTTTTTACCTTTTGGTACAGAAATCTTTAAAGGAGTTTTAACGGAATTGGAAACTTCAGAGGGGCGTGTGCCATCCAGCGTATAATATACTTTCGACCCCAGTACAGGAGCTTTAAGGTCTGCCGTGATTTCTTCCCCATCGATCTGTTTATCAGACTGTCCGAGTGGCGTAGGAACCCAGAAATGTACCCCTGCTTTATCCAGTTTTGCCAGGTGCAAAGGAATCCGCTCTTCAGAGAAGTTTTTATAATCTTTTCTTGATACGGGACTCCAGGCAATCTCACTTAAGGCAAGCATCCTCGGGAAAACCTGGTATTCCAGCTTTTCGTTACTTTCAACATATTCTGTCCAGATGTTTGCCTGCACACCTTCGATGAATTTCTTCTGGTCGTCTGACAGTTCAGCGGGAACCGGATCATAGGCATAAACTTTTGAGTAAGGAGACATACCACCGATATTGACAGGCTCATCAGGAGATGGCGACTGTGCATGATCCACATATAAGCCATTGCTTCCTGGAGTCATGATCACGTTGTGGTTCAGTTTCGCCGCAGCAATACCGCCTTCAACTCCGCGCCATGACATCACTGTTGCGTTAGGTGCCAGCCCGCCTTCCAGGATCTCGTCCCATCCAATGATGTTACGGCCTTTCGAATTGATATATTTTTCTATACGGCTGATAAAATAACTTTGCAGTCCATGCTCATCCTTCAACCCTTTTTCTTTGATCAGCTGCTGGCAGAACGGTGATTGTTTCCAGTATTCTTTCGGACTTTCATCGCCACCGATATGGATATATTTAGAGGGGAATAATGCCATAACCTCATCCAGCACATCTTCCAGGAATCCGAATGTATATTCTGTTGGTGCAAAAACGTCATCAAAAACTCCCCATGTCTGCTGTAGCTGTTTACCTTTTCTGGAACCTGTCCATGGAGCTTTCGGGTCAATATAAGTGTCCCTGTCAGGGAAACAGCTCAACTGCGGATAAGCAGCGATTGCCGCAGAGGCATGGCCGGGCATTTCAATTTCCGGAATGACATTGATAAACTTTTTAGCTGCGTAAGCAACCACTTCCTTTACCTCGTTTTGTGTATAAAATCCTTTGTACGGCGTGTTGTCTGTCGTTACTCCCGGATGATGGCCTATAATAGTACCGGCTCTTTCCGAACCTACACTGGTTAGCTTCGGATATTTTTTGATCTCTATTCTCCATCCCTGGTCTTCAGTAAGGTGCCAGTGAAAATTGTTCAGTTTGTACTGCGCCATCAGGTCCAGATACTTTTTCACAAACGCTACTGAGAAGAAATGTCTTCCTACATCAAGGTGCATTCCGCGGTATTTGAACCTTGGATAATCCATAATCACACTTGCAGGTATATCTATCTCCTGTCCTTTTTTCTCAGGCATCATCTGCATGAGCGACTGTACGCCATAGAATAAACCGGCGCCCTTACCTGTTACGGTAATTGTTTTGGCATTCACCGTCAGTTTATACCCTTCCTCCGGCAGTTTATCGGCGCCATCAGCGGTCAGCAGGATTGCCCTTTCAGTACCTGCTGCACTTTTTGTGGTTCTCAGTGCAAAGCCGCCTTTGCCGGTGATAAATGCGTTCAGCATGTCAGCCGTAGCTGTATTAGGTACCTCATTTGAGATCAGGACAACGGTTTTATCGAGTTTAAAGAAACCTGATTGCCGCTCCAGCGTTACAGGGGCAGGGATGATCCCTAAATTTTCATCTGTCTGAGCATTTACGCTCAGCGTTACAAATGCCAGGATCAGTCCTGAGATAACCTTCTTCATAGTTTATAGTTTTTGTTTATATTAATTTTCTTTTCCAGTTTGATCTCCTGTGAACCTGCTCCTATTCTAAGTGTAAAGTCCCCCGCTTCAACAACTTTCTGCATTTGCTGGTTCAGCAAACTCAAATCCTGTTTATGCAGTACAAAAGATACCGTTTTTGTTTGTCCTGCTTTGATATTTATACGGCTGAAAGCCTTCAGTTGCTCTACAGGCGTAACCACAGAAGAAACATCATCCCGCACGTATAACTGTGTCACCTCATCCCCGTCCCTGTCACTCTCATTGGTTACAGCCACACTTACATTCAGTGTCAGGTCATCCGCTTCGCTTACTTCTGCTTTCAGGTCACTATACTTAAATTTACTAAAACTTAAGCCATATCCAAAACTATAAAGCGGGCTCGCAGGGCCTTCCACATAATCATGTCTGGAGGAGTTCTGGTAGTTATAGTAAACCGGCAGTTGGCCTACAGATCTTGGGATCGAAACAGGCAACCTTCCGGCAGGGTTATAATCACCAAATAAAACATCAGCAATTGCATTTCCACCTTCCTGTCCGGGGTACCAGGCAGAAACAATGGCTGACACATGTTCAGCAGGCCAGTTCAGGTTCAAAGGCCTGCCGCCAATGAACACAAGGATCACAGGTTTGCCTGTTTTAACCACGGCCTGCAATAACTCCAGCTGCCTACCCATCAGGTCGAGCGTAGAGCGGTCAAATCCTTCACCGCTTTCCATATCGCTCAGGCCGGTAGTTCCCTGACTTACAGTAGCTGCGCCGGTGCTGATATACTCGGTTTTAAAATCGCGTGCACTGGAACCTCCCAGTACAACAACCGCCACGTCCGACTGTTCCGCAGCAGCCACTGCATCAGCAATGTGAACATCCGCCGTATCCCTGATTGCACAGCCCTTTACATAGTTTACTTTGGCAGAAGGCAGTTTAGCTTTTATACCTTCCAAAACGGTGATAATGGCTTTAGGATCCTGCGGCGCAGTATAGTCGCCCAGCTGGTTGTAGACATTATCAGCATTTGGCCCGATTACTGCGATAGAACCAATATTTTTCTTTAGCGGAAGGGCAGACGATTCATTCTTCAGAAGGATCAATGATTCCTGTGCCACCTTACGCGCCAATGCTACTGTGGCAGCATTCCTTACAAATTTCTGAGCCGCTTTAGGGTCAACATAAGGGTTTTCAAATAAGCCCATTTCAAACTTCTGCGTCAGCAGGCGGCCAACTGCCTCATCAATTCTTTGCTGGGAAACGCGGCCATCTTTAACGGCTGCAAGCAAGGGCGCAGAAAAAATCTGCCCGCCAAGATCGTTATCCAGCCCCGCATTCATAGCCAATACAGCTGCATCAGCAGGATTTGCTGCCACATGCTGCGTCATTACCAGGCCGTCTATACTTCCCAGATCGGAAACTGAAAAACCTTTGAATCCCCATTGTTTATGCAAAAGTGTATCCAGCAGGTATGGGTTACTGCTGCATGGAACCCCGTCTACAGAATTGTAGGCAGCCATGATCGATAAGGCACCAGCTTTAACCGTAGCTTCAAATGGCAGAAGATAACTGCTGAGCAGCTCTCTTCTGCCAGGGTTGATCAGGCCGGCGTTATGACCGCCTTCAGGGGCACCATAAGCGGTAAAATGTTTCAGCGTGGAAATGATATTCACCCCGCTGTTCAGCATGTTGTTTACACCCTGAAATCCTCTGACCATAGCCACTCCCATCGTACTGTTGAGGAACTCATCTTCACCATAGGTTTCTTCCACTCTTGACCATCTCGGTTCACGGGCAAGATCAAGCACCGGGCCGTATCCGATATGCGCACCCTGAAGCCTTGCTTCCTTAGCAATGGCAGTTGCCATCGACTGAATCAGCAGTGGGTCCCAGGTGCTGCTTTGGCCAATGGAGGTTGGGAACACCGTAGTACCGATGGCCATATGTCCATGCGGGCATTCTTCGGCAATAAAAACGGGTATCTGTAAACGTGTATGTTCTATAATATATTTCTGCAGCGCATTGGTAGCCAATGCCGCTTTGTAAGGATCAAGTCCTGTTTCCAGCGTCTTCTGCGTCCAGGGATCGGCTCTCAGCGTTGCCCAGAGCATCCCGGTCTGCTGAGCTTCCGCAGCCTTTTTGAATTTCTCAGAAGCAATCACCCCCTTACCCTTTTTCTCATACATTTCCCATCCCAGCAGGGTAGAAAGCTGGCCCACTTTTTCTTCAATGGTCATTTTTCCCAGCAGGTCTTTCAGCCTTTCGGGCACTGCAGCTTTGGGGTTTTTATAAAGCGGAACTTCTTTTTTTTGTGCAAAAACCAGTGCAGGACTGCACACAAAAAAGAGAACTGGCAAAAGCCAGTTCTTTAATTTATCTTGATTCGTAAACATTTTGGTAAAAGGGTTAACAATTTAACTCAATAAGTGGGGTTTTGTCTGGAAGACTTCCCACAGGAATTCACCAAAAATGGTGTTTGTCCACGCGAACCAGGAACGGGTAAAAGTTTCAGGATGATCTTTTTTATAGGATTCATGCATAAAACCTGTGCCTGCATGGCTCTTTTTCAACCATGCGATACATTGTTTAATTTCTGCGTCGTCATCGCTGGTTAACCCTCTGGCAATAATGCTCAGTGGCCAGATCATATCCTGCTGTTCAACGTGCGGTCCGCCGATACCTTCGCTTTCTACACCTTTATAAAAATATGGATTGTGCTCAGACAGCGCGAATTTACGCGTATTCTGGTAGATAGGATCCGTATTTTTTACCGCATTCAGGTAAGGCAGGGCAAGCAGACTGGGTACATTTGCGTCGTCCATCAGGTTCACATTACCAAAACCGTCCACTTCAAATGCGTATATTTTACCGTGAACAGGGTGTTCAACTATTGCATATTTCTGAATGGCTGTTTCCACTTCCAGTGCCAGGGCAGTAAATTCGGCAGCCAAAGTTGTATCCTTGTGTACTGTAGTCAGCAACTCAGCGATCTGCCTTAAACTCACCACTGCAAAAAGGTTTGAAGGGACCAGAAAAGGAAAAATCGTAGCATCATCACTTGGCCTGAACATCGAGCAGATCAGCCCGACAGGTTTTACAGGAAAGCCGTAACCTGCCATAGGTAAACTATCGGTTGGTTTTCCGGTGACACGCTGGAAAGTATAAGGCCCAAGGCCTGTTTTACGCTGTTGTTCCTTAAAGGTTGCCAGGATCTGCTGAACAGCTTTTTTCCATTCGTCATCATATGGAGTTACATCTCCGGTAATTTTCCAGTAATTGTAGGCGAGGCGCATGGTGTAACAAAGGGAGTCGATCTCCCATTTACGTTCATGTACGCCGGGTTGCATATGCGTATGGTCACTCTCCCATTCGCTTTTCTGTTCACCGGTATGGTAAAAAGCGTTCGCATAAGGGTCTTTCAGTACATACGTTGTCTGACGGTTGATCACACCTGCAATCAGGTCCTGCAGCTTTTTATCTTCCTTCATAAAAGAAAGATATGGCCACACCTGTGCAGAACTGTCCCTGAGCCACATGGCATCAATATCACCTGTAATTACATACGTGTCCGGTTTTCCGTTGCCGGAAGTGTAGGTCACAGTAGTATCCAGTGTGTTTGGAAGGCAATTATTAAACAACCATCCCAATTCCTTATCAGTCACTTTTTTCTGGAACTTAAGAATTGCTTTTTCTACAGCGGGGCTGCTGAATCTTCTTTTGTTCATTGGCACCCTCACGTTAGGGTAAGCCAATTCAAAAGCACTCAGTTCCTTACTCAATAGGAGCCCTGCGGTGAGCAGGCTGGTGTTGGTAATAAAGTCTTTTCTATTCATCTGTATTTGGTTTTATCGTATTATATAACAGGTTGGTTTTTCAATACCGTGATACTTTTGCCGACTTTACATCCGGTAGTAGCATAATAAAAAATGAATACGTAACATGGCACCATGATCCAGTATGCCTGCTGCGGATTAACGATATCAGCCAAACCGCCATAACACAATGGAATAACAGCTCCGCCGGCAATTCCCATAATGAGAAGTGAAGATGCCATCTTGGTGAACCTACCCACTCCGTTTAGTGCCAGTGGCCATATTGCGGGATATACCATTGAATTGGCAAAACCTAACAACGCAATAAACAATACCGACACATAACTGGTTGTAAATATAGCCACCAGGGTTAGTACTACACCCAAAGCTGCAAACCACTTCATTGCATTCTCCTGGCTGAGGTATTTGGGGATACAAACAATACCAACAAGGTATCCGAGGATCATTCCCAGCAGTGTAAACGAAGTGAAGAACTTAGCGGTAGCCAGGGGAATTCCCTGATATGCACCATAACTGATTACAGTATCGCCGGCCATAACTTCTACGCCTACGTAAAGGAACATGGTAACCACACCCAATAAGAGGTGAGGAAACTGAAATACGCTGGTTTTACCTGCTGTAGCTATAGACACTTCTTCATCTTCTTTATCCGCATCAATTTCCGGAAGGGTAGAAAAATAGATTAAGACTGCCAGTATCACCAATACCACGATGATCACTGCATAGGGCAGGATCACTCTCGATGCAAGCAGGTTCAGCTCAGCAATCTTTGCAGCCGGGTTCATTGTCGCCAGGCGCGCATGAAATCCGTCGGCATCTTTCAGTGCGATCGCACCCAGAATAATCGGGGCAATTGCTCCTGCCACTTTGTTACAGATCCCCATTACACTGATCCTCTTTGCTGCACTGTCTGCCGGGCCGAGGATGGTAATGTAAGGGTTGGATGCAGTTTGCAGCAGCGCGAGGCCTGTTCCCTGGACAAAAAGTCCTAACAGGAACAGCGCATAGGTACGGGTAAGCGCTGCCGGGATAAAAATAAGAGCCCCCGCACCCATTACCACCAACCCCAAAGCCATACCATTTTTAAAACCTGTTTTGTTCAAAACACCTGCTGAAGGTATAGCCATTACCAAGTAACTGATATAGAAAGCAAAAGCCACCAAGTAAGACTCAAAGTTATTGAGTTCACAGGCAAGCCTCAGATAAGGGATCAATACTGAATTTAACCAGGTTACAAATCCGAATACAAAGAACAAGGCGCCAATGATAAATATGGGCTGAATTCCTTTTTTTGCTGTTGTAGTCATTTAAAAAAATATAAGAGGTTAAATTAGAATTTCCATTTCACAAAAGCTTCCATCGCTTCGTATTCCGCCAGTCCGAGCTGATCATAAGCCCTTGCAGTTTCCTGCGTACGTGCTTCTGCCCTTACCCAGAACTCTCTTGAGTCGTCACCAGGAAAAACAGGAAGGTCCTTTTGGGACTGGTGTTTGAAAATCGCCAGTCTTTTTCTTTCAACCTCCTGCGGAGAAAGCGGAACGGCCATTTCTATCTCATGGGTTTCAAATTCATGCCATGCACCTCTGTACATCCATAACCAGCAGTCTTGTGTCCAGCTTTCAGTAGCACGCAGCCTGACCATCGCCTCAACGATAATATTGAAACATACTTTATGCGTACCATGCGGATCCGCAAAGTCGCCCGCCGCAAAGATCTGATGTGGTTTTACCTGTTGCAGCAGTTCCATGGTTTGTATGATATCATCTTCATAACTTACATTCTTCTGGAATTTACCACGGTCATAAAAAGGAAGGTCCTGGAAATGGATACGGTCATCAGACAATCCTGCAAACCTTGCACCGGCAATTGCTTCCCCTTTTCTGATCAGTTTTTTTACTGTGCGGATCTCTTCAGGATCTGTCTGATTAGGCAGTTTCCTGCTGATAAAATCACGCATTTCGTTATAGGTTGCGCGCAGGTCGGAAGCACCTTCTGACCTGGATTCTGCAAAATCAATATTGAATTCCATGAACCTCAGTACGTCATCATCCCAAACAGCAGTATTACCTGAAGTCTGGTAGGCCACATGAACTTCATGCCCCTGGTCTGCCAGGCGGATGAAAGTACCGCCCATAGAGATCACATCATCATCAGGGTGCGGTGAAAAGATCACCACGCGTTTTTGTGCAGGCTGTGCACGTTCAGGGCGCTGGCTGTCATCAGCATTTGGTTTACCGCCCGGCCATCCTGTAATGGTATGCTGTAATTTATTAAAGATCTGGATATTGATATTGTACACCGGGCCGCGTTCTGTAGCCAGCTGCGCCATCCCATGGTTATTGTAATTGTCTTCAGTTAATTTCAGGATCGGTTTATTCAATTCTTTCGCCAGCCAGATCACTGCTTTGGTAACCGTAGTATCATTCCACTGACAATCTTTTACCAGCCATGGCGTATCAAAACGGGTTAAGGACAATGCCGCATCCTGGTCAAGGATGAATTCCACATTTGGCGAAAGCTGTAAGAACGTTGCAGGCACATCAGAAGACAATTCGCCTTCCACCGCTTTTTTCACGATAGAAGCTTTTTTCTCATTCCAGGCCATCAGGATAATCTCTTTTGCTTTGAAAATGGTACCGATTCCCATGGTGATCGCTTTGGTAGGTACATTTGCCACCCCTCCAAAATCACGTGAGGCATCTCTTCTCGTCAGATCATCCAGCGTCACCAGGCGTGTTCCTGAATTAGGTGCAGAACCCGGCTCATTAAAACCGATGTGTCCTGTTCTTCCTATACCCAGCAACTGCAGGTCAATCCCACCAAATCCACTGATCTTTTGCTCGTACTTTAAACAGAAATCTTCGATATCTTCCCTTGCCAGTTCACCATTCGGGATATTGATGTTTTCAGGAGCGATATCGATATGGCTGAAAAGATTCTCATTCATGAAACGGACATAACTCTGGTCCGCATCAGGTTTCATAGGATAATATTCATCCAGATTGAAGGTAACCACATTTTTAAAACTCAATCCTTCTTCTTTATGGAGACGGATAAGTTCTTTATAAACTTTTACGGGAGTAGCACCCGTAGCGAGGCCCAATACAGCCTGTTTTCCTTGTTCCTGTTTTGAAATAATGAGGGAAGCGATCCTTTTTGCTACGTCAACGCTTGCAGTTTGTTCATCACTGTACACGCTTACTGGCAACTTTTCGTATCGTGTCTCTTCCAATAAATTTAATCTGGACATGTTTGTTTAAGTATTTAGGGTTATCTATGGATTTATTTGGATTGTTTGTTCATTACCTGCATAGTTTTTTAAAGTCAGCACTGGCATAGCGGCTCCTTTTTCAGGAGTATAATCAATAATAACCTTTTTTTCTGCACCCGGAAGGACCGAGAAATAGTTATCATCATAAAATACAGGTAAGATCCTCTGCTTCGTGTTTGCATCTACCAGCGAAATACGGTTGAAGAAGCTTACCTGACCATTAGCGGCGTTGGCTAAAGTTACTTCGATCTTTCCGTTTTTCAATTGTTTGGCCGAAGTTTTAAGTGGTGCTGCTTTCAGGTCATTCAAACCCGAATACATACCTTTACTATCAGCCATCCAGTATAAGTTATCACTTAAGATCTTTTTGTTCTCATCCAGCAACTGCATCGAAAGGAAGGAGCCTTTTTTTGCAGAAAGCTCATCTACCATCTTTTTCAGTGAACCTATCCTTTTATGGCTGGAAGGGTCCATAAAGCAGAACACCTGCATCAGGTTGCTTTCCTTGCCGTCCATATCGTATGATTTGATCACTAACATCAGGTTGCGCCTGGCCTCAAAGCCATTGTTCACTACCATTACCATTCCGTCTTCAGGGTTGTACATGGAGTGCAGTGATTCACTCCCCGAACGCAGGCCAAATAGACAGGCGTTAGGATCGAGGTAATAATCATACATCTGGCCACGCATCGAAGTCCATGGGTTTTGTGTTTTCCAGATGATCACCCCTGTATACCATTCCCACATATGTGAGCTGAAACCTTCCATCAAACCTCTGTACTGGTTATAATTTACCAGTTGTGCTTTCAGTGCGAAATCGCCGATGCTGGTTGGTTTACCATACGGGAGGATATGATCTTCATAACCCACGCCCAGGTAATTGTGGTAATCCCATACCGAATCTGCCTTTTCTGAGGGGCCTTTCGGCTCACGTTTGTCGGCCGGAATAAATTGCGGTGCTACCAGGCTTGCTTTTGGCAGTATACGCTCCAGCGATTCCAGGTCGCCCACCCCTACTGAACCTACTTCAGAGTTAAAAGGATAGGTTTTGGTGTTCCAGAAAGTAGAAATATTCTGGATGCCATAAGGGCCGTCACCGTTGCCACCGATGGTATTTCTTGACATATCGTCTGAATTTGAATAGTCCACGAACCAGCGTGTACCATCCAGTTCAGGAAGTAATTTATCTCTTAACGGAACCAGAATATCTTCAGGAGGGGTGATTTCATTTCCACCGCACCATATGGCCAGTGAAGGATAGTTTCTGATCATTTTGATCGCATCCGCAGCAGATTCCAGGAAGAGATTATGGTCATCAGGATACTTCCTGCGTGTCCACTGGTCTTCGGCTTTCATCGGATCTACCCATCTGCCATTCGCATCGCCTGACATCCAGAAATCCTGGAATACCAGCATTCCGTATTTATCACAGGCTTCATAAAATTCAGGACGTTCTACCAGTGATCCGCCCCAGATCCTGATCAGGTTAAGGTTCATATCACGGTGATACCTGATTTCGGCATCATATCTTTCCTTCGTTAAGCGAAGCATTGCATCAGACATAATCCAGTTTCCACCTTTAATAAAGATCTTCTGTCCGTTTACGCTGATCTGTTTACTGCTGGTTACCATGTTCCATTCTGTCTGAATTTCCCTTACCCCTACACTTACCGTTTCGCTGTCTGTCAGTTTGGTTCCTTTTTCCAGGAAGCTGATCTTCAGGTCATACAGGTCCTGTTTACCGTATCCTGCCGGCCACCATAGTTTTGGGTTTTTCAATACCAGATCGGGGAACTTGATTTCCGCCGCGCTGTTGGCTTTCAGCAATACACTCTTCATTACCTTTTTGCCATCAATTGTATAGACCAGGTTACCGCTTACTTCTTTCGCTGTTGAATTTTTCAGTTCGGCTGTCACCTTGATCAGTGCAGGTTCCTGGGCGCCTTCAGCTTTTCTTTTACCGGGAACTAAGGAAATTACATGTGGGTTATCGAGGCTTACGCTGCCCGTTCTTTCTATGAAAACTTTATCCCAGATTCCTGTATTCCTATCCCTAATCGGACGGATCCAGTCCCATCCGGCAGTATATTGAGAAGATACGCCGCGTGCGATCGTTCCGTCACCGCCCTGTCCGCCGTTCGGGTTACCAACCACATCCGGCGGGTGTACGATCACAGCAAGCCTGTTTGTTCCGGTTTTGGAAAGCAGTTTGGTGATATTAAATGATTTCCTCAGGTACATTCCCTTAAAAGGGGCAGCATTTACCTTCTTACCGTTCAGGAAGATATCACAGCTGTAATTGATCCCCCTGAATTTTAGCCATACCTGTCCGTCTGCAGCAGGAAGCGCTTCTTTGAAGTCCTTTACAAACCAGTAGGTATAATAGTCTCTTCCGGCGGTATATACATCAGGAATAAGGTTATTATTCATTCCGAAATACGGATCAGGCACCTCTTTGTTGACCAGCATTGTGGTGAGTACCGTTCCCGGCACAACGGCTTTTTTCCAGCCTGAGGTAGAAAATGAGCTGCCCGAAATATCGGTCCCCTGGGCTTTTACCCGGGTTGCAGGCATACAGAGCCAGCCGGAGTTAAGTTCATACTGATCCTGTGCGAAAAGCTGCCCTGCCGTTGTGAGCAGTACGAGCAGGACGCACAGTTTTTTTAGCCATTGAGATTGAGTCGTTTTAAACATTAGGATCTAAGTTGTATATATTATATAATGAATTACTGTGTTACTGAATAAGGTCTGTCTGCCTGTTTTATACCCCAGGTTACAGATGGTTTAGCGCCCATCCGTATAGTCATTGTACCACCTTTAATCAGCTCGCTATGCATAATATATGATTTTGTATAAGGTTTCCCGTTCAGGGTGACAGACTGAATATATTTATTTGTTTTGCTGTTGTTCTTTACCGAAAGGCTGAATGTTTTGCCGTAACCAACCTTCATTGTTGCTTCATTTACAATAGGGCTGCCGAATACATACATTCCGTTTGAAGGGTTCTCAGGATAAAAACCGAGCGAAGAGAAAATATACCAGGCAGACATCTGTCCAACATCTTCATTGCCGCTCAAACCATCTTTTGCTGTATTGTACAGGTTATCCATAATATATCTCACTTTGTCAGCAGTTTTATACGGCTGCCCTATATAAGCATACATATAGGTAATATGGTGACTTGGTTCATTGCCATGGGCATACTGACCGATCAGACCGCTGATATCCGGAGAGGATTCAGCACCCATATCACCTTTGGCTGTAAACAGCGAATCCAGTTTGGCAGTAAAAGGTTTCTGGCCACCCAAAAGGCCGATCAGGCCTTCCACGTCCTGTGGTACCAGCCAGAGGTACTGCCATGCATTACCTTCAGTATAATCATCCTGACGGTGAATGGCCTGGAAAGGATTGAAAGGAGTTCTCCAGGTATTGTTCTCAAACCTGCCTCTCATGAAGCGGGTTTCTTTATCGAAATAGTTCTGGTAGCTTTTTCCGCGTTTGATCCAGTAGTCGTAATCAGCCTTATTACCCCGGTTTTTGGCCACCTGTGCTACGCCCCAATCGGCAATTGAATATTCAAGGCCCATCGCTACAGACTCTACTGTACTGTCGGCAGGAATAAATCCGTGTTCCTGAATCAGGTTCAATCCACGTTCTTTTCTCATACCTGTAGCTTTCAGTGCTTCATAGGCCAGGTCCTTATCAAATCCCTTAATCCCTTTCAGGTAAGCATCCGCCACAGCGATCATACCCGGGTTACCCACCATACAATCTGTTTCATTGCCCATTAAATGCCATACCGGCAGTCTTCCCTGCTGCTGGTATATGGCCAGCCAGGTATTCACCATATCTCCTGCCTTTTCGCTGTTGATCAGCGTCAGCAATGGCATTGCAGCCCTGTACGTATCCCACAAAGAGAAGGTTGTATAATTTGTAAAGAGGGCATTTTTATATACCTTTTTGTCTGTCCCCAGGTAATCGCCGTTCACATCATTAAAAACAGAGGGGGCAATCATAGTATGGTACAGCGCGGTATAAAAGATCTTCATTTGTTTAGGGTTATCACTTTTGATCACTACCCTGCCCAGTTCTTTATTCCACTCCTCATTCGCTTTTGCCACCTGCTGTCCGAAGTTCCAACCGGGTATCTCCGCTTTCATATTGAGTTTTGCATTTTCGATGCTCACTGGTGAAATAGCTACTTTCAGTTGAACCAGGCTGCCGTCTTTTGTATCAAACAGGGCAACACCGAGAACACCGGGGCCTTTCAGTTCTACACCTTCTTTGTTGACAGTACTGTCAGATACAGAGAATTTTTTGATAGGTCTTGAAAACACAGCAGTAAAATAAATACGCTGATCTGCTGCCCAGCCCTTAGAATAACGATAGCCAGAAACTGTCGTATCATTTTCCTGACGGATGAATGTTTCCAGCGGGGCATCCCATCCGATACCCTGTTTTAGGTTCAGGATGATCTTTGGCTGCTGCCCTGCCGGGAAGGTATATTTATGAAAGCCTACTCTTTTGCTTGCGGTAAGCTCTGCCCTGATGTGATATCGTTTCAGCATGACACTGTAGTATCCCGGTTTGGCTACTTCATCCTGATGTGAGAAGAGAGAGCTGAAACCACTTTTCTCGTCGCCTGCTTTGCCTTCTGTTAGTTTCACCTCACCTGTAACGGGCATTACTGAAATATCTCCCAGATCACCAATACCCGTACCACTGAGGTGGGTATGTGAAATTCCGGTAATGGTAGAATCACTGTAATGGTAACCTGAACACCAGTCCCATCCGGTGGATAAATTCCTTATTCCCAGCTGTACCGCACCAAAAGGTACATCCGCACCTACAAAAACGTGGCCATGGCCACCGGTTCCGATAAGGGGGTCTACATATTTAGTGAGTTGGGCAGTTGGTTTTGTTTGTGCCATTGATTGTCCGCCCATCACAGCAAGGATCATCGTGCTGTGGAGCAGAAGTCTCTTAACCGGGTGATTGAAGCGGGGAAGTAAAATTTTAAACATAATTGTAATTATTGTACCGGATATGAAAAAGCCAATGCACCGTAAACGGCAGGATTATTTTTTATTGATTCTGGAAGGCGGATCTTTACTGTAGTGCCGTTCAGTTCCCATTTTACTGGCTGATTGGTATTCAGCATGATCATTTTGGCTCCTTTTTTTGGCAGGTTGCCATTCCATTCAATTGTATTTTGGTCAAGTTTATCTTTAAAACAGTAGATCGCGTTTTTAGTCAGCTTGTCTTTACTTTGTGTAAACCAAGTATTGCCCTGATGATAGTCGGCAGTGATCCTTGTTCCATAAATAGCTTTACCGTTAGCTTTCATCCACTTGCCGATCTCTTCCAGGCGTGCCGTAGCAATTTCGGGGAAAGTACCGTCAGGACGGGGACCTACACCAAGCAGTAAACTTCCGCCTTTGGCAACCACTTCCGCCAGGGAGCTGATCACCGCGTCAGGGGTTTTATACTTGTCGTTCTTCACAAATCCCCAGGCATTGCCCAGCGTTAAGCAGCTTTCCCATGGATGGTCCTGCTGCGTTTTAGGAATGGTCTGTTCAGGAGTCTGGTAATTTTCATAGGGGCCGTGAACCGTTCTGTCCACCATCAGCAGGCCGGGCTGTGCTTTGCGGGCCATGGCAGCAATTTTTGGCATGTCGATTTCCTGGTTCCATTCCGGGATTGCGGCGCCCCAACTTCTAACCTCGTCATTGACGGTTTCCAGCGGGCGTACCCATCCCCCGTCAAGCCAGAGAATGTCTATAGAACCATAGTTATTCATCAGCTCACCGATCTGGTTATAGGCAAAGTTTTTAAACTGGTTCCATCTCCAGGGGTATTTTCTGATATCGTAATTGGTGTTGCGGTCTGGGGTTGCGTATTTTGACCACCAGAAATATTGGGAATGCCAGTCCGGTTTGGAGAAATAGGCACCAATCATAAAACCTTGTTTTCTGAATGCATCAAAAACATATTTTGCTACATCAGCTTTAGGATTGTTTGCGAACGGTCCGGAGGCAATATTGAAGTCGGATTGTTTGGTGTCAAACATCGAAAAGCCATCGTGATGTTTGGTAGTAAAGATCATGTATTTCATACCTGCATCTTTACCTGCTTTTGCCCATTGGTCTGGGTTAAATTTTACAGGGTTGAACTCTTTGCTTAGTCCCCAGTACCATTTTTTGTAATCTTCATAAGCTACAGTACTATCAGGGCGTTCGATCCAGCTTTCGTTACAAAGTTCCCAGGATTCGATAATTCCGGGGACGGCGTATAGTCCCCAATGGATGAGCATTCCGAACTTCTGGTCCTGCCACTGGTCTAATTTTGTTTTTACAGCCTCATCTTTTGGCCACTCATAAACAGTAGATTGCTGGTGTACCGCATTCTGAGCCTGTACTTTTACGGATAATAGTATTAAGCATACAATTACCCAATTCATTTTTTTCATTAGTACGTATTGTTTTTAAGATAATGAAATGCTCATCAGCATACTGATTACGGTTTCATTAGTACTTATTGTTTAGCTTGATGAATCAGCTGTCCAGCTGATTTTATACATTAATGAATCAGGAACCGAGATTCCATCTTCAAAACATACTTGTGTTGGCATATTATACATTAAACGTGGTTCTGTACAAATAAGCCTGTAATATCTAAAAAAAAATAGAAAGAATTCCTACCGGATTAGTATTATTTCGCATTTTCAGCAAAATAACCGAACACCGGCAGGAGTTCTTTCTATTGACTAGTTAGCAGTATCCCACCATACCCTTGAGGTAAGGAAGTCGCCGCCAGTTAATGTAGCAACAGCAGCAAGATAATTTGTGCCGTTAGAAGTTTTTTCATTTGAAGGGTAAATCATCCTTCTTGGAATTGTTCCATTTGTAACGTTACCGCTGTACACCACCGGCGTCAATACAGGGAAGCCTGATCTTTTCCAGTTAGACCAGCATTCAATAAAGCTGAAAGTAGCATTTTCGTTTGCCCAGTATTGCTCGTTGATCATTTTCAGTTCCTGTCCGGCAACCAAAGGATGTGCAGCCACATAAGCAGCGGCATCAGACGGAGCTACTGTTGCGGCGGTTCCGATTTGTACCATTCCGTTAAATGCAGCAGTCATTGCCCTTGAATAATGTGTAGCTGCATTATCACCTACAGTCCATCCTCTGAAAGCAGCCTCAGCCAGTAAAAATTCAGTTTCAGCGGCAGAAATCGTAACGATAGGTGCATTTTGCTGAATGTAAATTGCAATACGTGGTCTTGAATACCCCCCTAAAACAGCGATATCATTTCCGGTACCCGTTGGGCCCGGATAGTTGGGCTCATTTTTAATGTTGGTAGCACCTTCACCAAGATCATAACCATTTGGCATACCAATCTGACGGCTTGCAGTGTTGTCTCCAGCCAGCGTATTGCTTGAATTATTTGCAGTACCTGCAGCAGGAATTTCGGCAATAGCACTTACACGCGGGTCATTTGTAGCTTTCAGGAAGTTGATCATGGTTTTGCTCCATCTTACCTGTTGAAAATCGTCAGGAACCAGCAATGCACCAGCACTTGCGTTCCTGGTATCATCAAAACTTCCGTCAGTTTTGAAAATGGCATTATCAGCCACATCAGTGATCACGCCACCGGCGTAAGCTTTTTCAGCCCATGTTTTGGCAGTAGCGGCATCAACCTTAGTTAACCTCATTGCCAGTCTCAGCATCAGGGAATAACCTGCTTTTTTCCATTTGGTTACATTACCTGAATAATACAGGTCACCGCTAACGGTTGCAACAGCAGGATCTAAAGCATTGATAGCTGCATCTAAATTGGTCAGCAATGCAGTATAGATAGATTTCTGATCATCGTATTTTGGCGTCACATTACCAGATTCTGCCAATAGCGCCTCAGAGAACGGAATAGCTCCATAAGCATCAGAGATCCGTTGAAATATAAAAATCTGATTGATCTTTGCAATCTGGATTACATTTTTAAATTTCTCAGGGTCCTGTGAAGTAGCAACTTTGATAGATTGGTTCAGCTTGCTTAAGGCAGTATACCCATTATTCCAGATCTGAGCCTGGTAACCTATAGTACCGCTGGTGTTCACATACTTATCGCCATTACCATAATAGCCTAAAGTACTTGCCAGTCCCTGCATCATCGTCGACTGGTATAATAACTGGGTGTAGCCGGTATTAGCGTAACCCAGCTGTCCTGAGCTTAACAGGAAATTAGGGTCAGTATTTGAGCCTGTACCTGCTTTAGGGTCAGTATTTGTTTCGGCCAAGTGCTCTTTCGAACAAGAGGTAGCAAATACTACCGCAGATAAAGCAATGTATATAAATATTTTTTTCATGACTGTCTATTTAAATTTGAAGTTAACATTGAAACCATAGGTTCTTGTATAAGGCAGTGCTCCGCCTTCTACACCTGCAAGTGTAACCAGTGAAGAAAAAGTATTCTCCGGATCGATGTTATCAGTGTGTTTCATGATCGTAAACAGGTTACGGGCAACAAGGTTAACGCTGATAGAAGAAAATGGCAGTTTACCCAGCATATTCTGTTTAAAAGTGTAACCCAGTGTGGCCTGGCGGAACTTGATGAAGCTACCGTCAAGAACAGCAAGTTTATTTACGTTAGTCATCAGACCTGTGTAATAATTCTGCGCATCAACATTTACGGTATTTTTACTTCCATCAGCTTGTACACCATCGGCAATTACACCACCATCTCTTCCAGGCAATGTTGCTTTGTTCAGACCGTAGGTATAAGAATAAAATTCAGTAGCTGATAAGATTTTGTTTCCGAACCTGTAATCGATCAGGAAGCTCAGGTTCCAGTTTTTGTACTGGAAATCATTGTTCCATCCGCCATATATGTTTGGAAGACCAGATCCCTGTGGTTTAAGGTCGCCACGAAGAGGGATACCATTGGTTCCAATTACTTTATTGCCATTGGCATCATACTGATAATCATAAGCCAGGATCTGGGCCACTGCATAACCTTTAACAACGCCGATATAGGCATCACCAGGTCTGTAGGTACCCGTATTTAACGGCGCATTTGCACCGCCGTCGATGTTTAACACTTCGGTTTTAACATGTGTAAAATTGATGCTGGAGTTCCAGTTGAAATCATTGCTTTTGATTGGCGTACCTGATACCTGCAGCTCAATACCTGTATTTTTTGTTGAACCTAAGTTTACATATCTGGATTCATATCCTGAAGATACAGAAGTAGTTGCCTGAACAACCTCGCCTTCGGTTTTTCTGGTGAAGAACGATGCATCGATACCGATCCTGTTTTTCAGGAATTTCAATTCTGTACCGACCTCAAATTCTGATAATGAGAAAGGTTTCAAATTCGCGTTTGGCAGAGCAGTGCTAAATCCGGCAGTGGTTGTACCATTGATCGCATTACCAATCGTATAATATTGCTGCGTTAAATAAGGCGATGCCGGCTCACCACTTGTTTTAGCGTAAGATGCACGCAATTTACCAAAACTTAGCGGCTCCCATTTAGTCAGCTGTGAGAACACAAAGCTGGTTGAAACAGAAGGTGTGAAGATACTGTTCTGGTTTACAGGAAGTGTAGAGAACTGATCGTAACGTCCTGTGGTACTTAATGTGATTAATCCTTTGTAACTAAAGTCAGCAGTATAGTATGCTGAAGGAGTTTCTCTTGCGTTGTAATCGTAGACTACGTTTTTAGTCTTGGTATTACTTGCTGTATATAAGTAAGGAATGATGAAACTGTTACCGCTTGAACCTGTTGATTCATAAGTTGCCTTACGGTAGTTGGCTCCTACACTTGCATTCACATTAAAGTCTTTCAGCACATCTTTGTTGAAATTCAGTAACGCGTCTGTATTCAGCTCCGTACGCTGAGATTGCGCAAGGCTGTTCAACTGACCCAAACCTCCGTTAGAGAAAGCTGTTCCTGTAGGCGTTACAGAAAGCGTGCGGTCGTTCGTCAGGTCATATCCCAAACGTGCCTGTAATGACAGGTAGCTGGTAAAAGCATATTTTGCAGAAACCACACTGATGAAACGTTTACGGGCATTGTTATTTA
This sequence comes from Pedobacter hartonius, assembly GCF_900107535.1. GTDB lineage: Bacteria > Bacteroidota > Bacteroidia > Sphingobacteriales > Sphingobacteriaceae > Pedobacter > Pedobacter hartonius. The sequence continues at coordinate 265,701 of NZ_FNRA01000001.1, forward strand.
CCAGCTGACTGGTTACGAAATACGGGTTCGTTACATAAGCGTTATCGTTCCAGCTCATTTCTGCACCTGTTGCAGCATTGTAACCGGGAGCCAGAGAAGTTACGTCCAGAGAAGTAGGTAAAAACTGAAGCGCATAGTTTGCGTTTAACGGAGAATCACTTAAGTAAGATTTGTTTTTATCCTGCTGATCGATGTAGTTTGCAACGAGGTTGAAGGACAATTTATCTGTCAGCTGCTGATTGGTACTAAAGTTAAATGTTTTTCTTACCAGACCGCTGTTAGGCAACACAGATTTTGCATCCAGGTTGGCAGCTGAAAAACGGTAAGTTCCTTTTTCGCCACCGCCGGCTACGGAAATACTGTTTGTTAAACTTGGAGCGGTACGGTAGAAAGTGCTCACGTTGTCAGTCACCGCAGAATAAGGATGAAGAACTCCGTCAGCAGCATAGGTAGGGGCACCATCTAATTTCTGTCCCCATGAATATAAACCGGAACCGATTGCAGAGTTCTGGCTTGTAGGGCGGGTATTGTGTTGTCCCTGTCCGTACTCATACTGATAGTCAGAATTATCTACAGCTTTATCAAACTGTAAGTTTGCATTGTATTCGATTTGTACCCTGCCTTTTTTACCGGTTTTGGTAGTAATGTTAATTACACCGTTTGCGGCCCTTGCACCATATAATGCAGAAGCAGTAGATCCTTTCAGTACAGTCATGCTTTCCACATCATCAGGGTTGATGTTGCTGAAACCGTCACCACCATCAGAACCACCATACTGACCTGCACCGGTTCCTCTTTGCGAATTGTCGATCGGTACACCGTCAATAACGATCAGCGGAGAGTTGCTACCTGTAAAAGAGGTTGTTCCACGGATGTTCAAACGAACTGAAGATCCGGGGCCACCTGTTGAACCGCCAACACTTAAACCAGCCACACGGCCGCTTAATGAATTGGCGATATTTGATTCCCTTGCTTTATCCATAGTTTCACCACCAACCTTCGTTACCGAGTAACCCAGTGTTTTCTGATCTTTTGTGATACCCAAAGCCGTTACGACAACCTCATTCAGGTCGTTTGCACTTGGTTTGATGCTCACGTTGATCGTGGTTCTTCCGTTAACAGATACTTCCTGAGGAGTATATCCGATATAGGATACCACCAGGACTGCATTATCAGGCACACTCAGGGAGAACATACCGTCACCGTTTGTTGTAGCCCCGCCTTTTCCGCCTTTGATCTGAACAGATGCACCGATAACCGGTAATCCGGTTTCATCAGTGATTTTACCTTTCACAATGATATCAGCTGCCTTTTCGGCAACCGGTACAATCACGATCAGGTTATTTGCCAGTACATTAAAAGTGAAACCCGTATTTTTCAGGGTTTCAGTAAGAATATAAGGCACGTCTTTATCTGTTACATCAATATTGATGGTTTTTCCCGCAGGGATTTTGCGGTTGCTGAACATGAAGCGGTAGTCCGACTTCGCCTCGATCTGTGCGAGGACATCTGTAAATTCTGCAGATGTCAGTTTTAAAGAGATTCTCTTTTGAGAATATACACCGGCAACAGCGCTTAGATTAAAAATAAGCATCAGTCCGAATGTGACTTTTATGATGGCCATAGATTTAGCTGGCGCATTTTTTGGCACTGCGCGTTGTAAGCGCGATAAAAATTTCATACTAGTATAAATTAGTGTGACAATTCAAGCTTCCGTCAGGAAGTTAAAAAATAGACAATTGGGTTTCATTTGATTTTGGGGAATCTGTTAGTCCCGCATGTTTGCTAAGTTGAAATTTTTCTCATATGATCTGGGTTAGTTTATAGTTATGGTTTGTTGTCAGTAGATTCTGATATTGGAATCCGTGATAGCGTAATTAAATTTTTCTGTTAGCTGCAAAGCTTTGAGTGCTTCGCCGATATTTTCTTTTTCGATTATTCCTGTAAATCTTAATTGTTTTGCGCTTTCACTATCAAAGTTGATATCCACGTTGTACCATCTTTCCATACTTCTGGCAAGGGTTGAAAATTCTTCATTTTTGAAAGTGAGTTTATTATCTGTCCAGGAGGTTTCTATGATTGTTGCATGATCAGCTTTAAAATAGGTAAGCTGTCTCATCGCAGTGGTATGATCTGTATTGGTTAGTGCGTTCCTTCTATTATCATTACGAGGGTTTCTAAATACAAGTTTTTGTGATGGCTTTAAATAAATCTGTTTTGTTGACGAATGATTTAACATTACCGTAATGGCACCACGTAATAAAGTAGTTTCAGTAACGTTTTCATTTGAATACGCTTTCACATTAAATGTTGTTCCCAGTACTTTAATGTCCATATCCTTGGTATGTATAATAAAAGGATGGGCGGCATCCTTGCTCACATCAAAAAAAGCTTCCCCTATCAGAAAGACCTCTCTTGTCGAATCAGAAAATTTAGCAGGGTACTCCAGCCTGCTATCGGCATTCAATCTGATTTCAGTTCCGTCCGTTAAAGTAAAAACCGAACGCACTCCTTTTGGAGTTTCCTTAATGATCAGTTCTTTCCGGTAAGTAAAGTAACTATGGAACACAAAGAAAGTATAACATGCGATCAACAGGCCCGAGGCCGCTTTGGTCACCCAGTTGAATGAAGGAGTAACCAAAAGTTCATCATCTATAGTATCAATATCAGTTGTATCATCCGGGGCATCCTCTTCACCTGTTTCCCCATCTTCTATCTTTTGCTGTATGCGTTTAAAAAGGGCAGCACTATCGTATTCCTCCTTATGGCTGTTTGACCAGTAGGCGCGCAGCAGATCCTCTTCATTTCTGTCGTAAAATGGCTCTCCCCGTAAGTAGATTAATTCGCGCTTTTCATCCACTGTGATTTCTCCAGTCAGATCTTTGGTAAGCAACTCAATAAACCTATCTTTTTCCATTCAGTATTTTTTTAAGAGCGTTCCCTTATAAGACACGGATCTTTTATCAAATGCTTACAGGTTCTTAAAATAAAATTCAACAGGATAGTGTGTTTTTAACACTTACTTAAGTTTTTAGGAAGGATAATGCGTCAGACGCCGGTTTTAGCAGAAAAAAGTGGAGATTATCCTGCTATTTAAAATGAACAATCATTAAAAACCGGAAAATCATCCGATATTTTATTCATATCTGATATTTAAAGTGCGAAAATATATAAGTCACCATATATTTTTAATCCCGGATGCTTTAAAAAAGAGAAGATTTTCTCATTTTAAAAATAAGGTATTGTATATGAATGCTGTCTGCTGCTGAAGGGCAGCCTTTATATGGGATAATGGATTTGAAAGATTCCTCACAGATCCTGAAAAGTATATAGTATATATATGTATTATACGAACTTCGATATAAAGTTCTTCACCGTAAGGTAGGGTCCCATTTCCTTACTCAATTTCTTCATTGCCCTCAGGATCTGGGTCTGCACGGTTTTATGCGAAATATTCAGGATCTCGGCAACCTCCTTATACCTCATCCCGTCTTCCTTTACCAGCTGGAATATAATTTTACATTGCTGCGGAAGTGTGTCAATTGCCTGATCAAGTTTAAAGAACAGTTCTTTTCTTTCTATCTCGGCCTCGGGATCACTATAAGCTATAAGCTGGCTATGGCTATCTTCAATCTGCACCAGCTGAACAGCGGCATTTTTTCTGAGATAATTCAACGCCCTGTTTTTTACCGAAATAAAAATATAGGTTTCCAGGTTCTCCACCTCAGTCATCTTCAGTCTCTGGTTCCATAAAGTGACAAATACATCGGCAACTATTTCTTCAGCGATTTCTTTTTTGTTAACGTATAACTCGCAAAATTTTATCAGTCTGGTATTAAAAATAATAAAGAACTGTTCAAATGATTTATGATCATCAGAAAGGGCTATTTTAGTCCATAAGTTCTTTGTATCGAGTCCTTTTTCTATCAAAATAACGTTGTTAAATCGTTTTAATCATTTTGCAAAATGAATTTATGATTAATAAATTGTAATACAAACATTAACCGGCATTTACTCAAATTGTATCGGCGAATTGACTTAAATATTGCAAAAGAAAAGCCTTAGCGCCCGGCCAAAGTAATATTAAATAAATTAGGCCTGCTGGTTGAACTGCAGGCCCAATTATTGGTAAGTTTTAAGCTTTTAACGTTAAAACGTGCAAAAACTTAAGATAGTACTTTTACTTCATCTTCCTTAGCTGCCAGATAACGTTCAGCATCCAGTGCTGCCATACAGCCTGAACCTGCAGCAGTAATTGCCTGGCGGTAATAGTGGTCCTGCACGTCGCCACAGGCAAAAACACCTTCAACATTTGTTTTTGTTGAGCCCGGGATGGTTTTAAGGTATCCTGTATCATCCATTTCCAGCCAGCCTTTAAATATATCCGTATTGGGTTTGTGCCCAATGGCCACAAAGAAACCTTCTACTTCAAGATCTGATTCCAGATCTGTCTGGTTATTGTGAATCCTCAGGCCTGTTACATTCTTTCCGTTCCCCAGTACTTCCCTGGCTTCTGAGTTATAGATCACTTCTATATTGGGCGTATTCAGTACGCGGTTCACCATCGCTTTGGAAGCCCTGAACTCATCACGGCGAACAAGCATATAAACTTTTTTACACAACTTGGCAAGGTATGTTGCTTCCTCGGCAGCAGTATCTCCTGCACCAACAATCGCTACATCCTGTCCCCTGAAGAAGAAACCATCACAAACGGCACATGCCGAAACGCCAAAACCATTGTAATGGGATTCACTTGGCAGGCCCAGCCATTTTGCAGTGGCACCTGTAGAGATGATCACGGTATCAGCGGTGATGGTTTTGATCTCATCTACGACCACTTTATGTGGCATCGATGAAAAATCTACTGAGCTCACATATCCAAAACGGATATCTGTTCCAAAACGTTCGGCCTGCTTACGGAAATCTTCCATCATTTCAGGCCCCATTATTCCATTAGGGTATCCGGGAAAATTATCGACATCTGTCGTTTGCGTCAGTTGTCCGCCGGCTTCCATACCCGTATATAATACTGGTTTCAGGTCTGCTCTGGCAGCATAAATTGCAGCCGTATACCCAGCAGGGCCCGAACCAATGATAAGGCATTGAACATGTTCTATTTCTTGAGTAGTATCCATAATCTAATTTCTATGATAACTCTGGCAGCATTTACCGATTTGAAAGATGCCCGGGTCATTTACATACAAAAATAAGCTTTAATATGGGATGCGCAAAAGGTTAGCCCTTCTTAATTTACATTTTTACGCTGCGCTTGCTTATCCCGGAGCTTTTTGCCCGTCAGCGAAGAAACCAGCTTGTCACCGGCATATTCATCCTCCTGTTTCCCGCCTTTCATCACCCAGGTGCCGTTTTTCTTTCCCGCCACGTAAGCGCCTGAAATCTGTACCTTGCCGTCATTATCGTATAACTGGTAAAGTCCATGTAATGCACCCATGATATAGTTTGCCATCTCTTTAACTTTCCCGTCAGCATAAAAGCTAAGCCACTTTCCTACACGCAGTCCGTCGAGATATTTGCCGCTGAGGGCAACAAACCTGGCCCTGCCATTAATTTCATAGCTGAGGTTCTGGTAATTATTGTCAGGAGTGATCCATTCATAGTAGACGAAATTACCATGAGGCACCTGCAAACTGTCGTCTTTAAACGTGCCCGAGGTGAGCAGGACGCCATCAAAATCGAACTTTTTAAAAGTATAAACACTATCTCCCTCTACCTTACCAAAAACCGCATAGGATATCGCTTTCGTTGAATCTGTCACGATACGGTCCTTGACATCCAGTAAAATCGTTTTAACCTGGCTATATGCGTTTAAGCCGCCAAAAAGAAAAAGGAAACAAATGAGTATTCTCTTCATAATAAGGTCAAATTTAGCAACTAGGTCTGGATAATTCCGACATTGAATTGTCTTTTTATTGGCGACTGATTAGCGGCTTCTATCCCCATAGAGATCACTTTCCGTGTTTCCAGCGGATCAATGATTCCGTCTACCCATAACCTTGAAGCGGCATAATATGGAGTGGTCTGCCTGTCGTACCTTTCAGTAATTTCCTTCAGCAGTTCTGCTTCCTTTTCCGGGTTGACCATCTCCCCTTTTGATTTCATGGCAGCAGCCTGGATCTGCAGTAATGTCTTTGCTGCCTGCGAACCACCCATTACGGCGATCTTAGCGGTAGGCCAGGCATAGATCAGTCTGGGATCATAAGCCTTGCCGCACATGGCATAGTTTCCTGCACCATAGGAATTTCCAACAACAATCGTGAATTTTGGGACTACCGAGTTTGCCACGGCATTGACCATTTTCGCGCCGTCCTTGATGATGCCCCCCTGTTCAGACCGGCTGCCGACCATAAATCCGGTTACGTCCTGTAAAAACACCAGCGGGATCTTTTTCTGGTTGCAGTTCATAATGAAACGGGCAGCCTTATCTGCACTATCTGAATAGATCACGCCCCCAAACTGCATTTCTCCTTTTTTTGATTTCACTACCTTGCGCTGGTTGGCCACAATCCCTACTGCCCAGCCATCTATCCTGCCTAAGCCGCAGATGATACTTTGTCCGTATTCCTTTTTATATTCTTCAAATTCAGAATCATCCGTCAGGCGGTAAATAATTTCATGCATATCATATTGCTTTTCCCTGTTTTCGGGAAGCAGCCCATAGATTTCCTGTGGATCAAGTTTTGGCGGTGCCGGCTTGATCCGGCTGAAGCCCGCCGATTGCGGCTCACCAAGCATGCTCATGATATTGCGGATGCTTTCCAGACAAGCCTGGTCGTTCGGGTATTTATAATCCGTAACGCCTGATATTTCACAGTGTGTGGTGGCACCGCCCAGGGTTTCGTTGTCCACATCCTCGCCGATTGCAGATTTTACCAGGTAAGATCCTGCCAGAAATACTGAGCCCGTCCCTTCAACAATCATCGCCTCATCGCTCATGATCGGCAGGTATGCCCCTCCGGCAACACAGGAACCCATAATTGCAGAGATCTGCACAATTCCATCGGCAGACATCAGGGCATTGTTCCTGAACATTCTGCCAAAATGCTCCTTATCTGGAAAGATCTCGTCCTGCATCGGCAGGTAAACACCGGCACTGTCCACCAGGTAAATCACCGGCAGGCGGTTTTCCATTGCAATTTCCTGTGCACGGAGATTTTTCTTGGCTGTCATCGGGAACCAGGCACCCGCTTTAACCGTAGCGTCATTGGCAACGATTATGCACTGGCGCCCAGAAACATAACCGATACCGCATACTACTCCCGCAGCCGGGCAGCCGCCCTGGTCAACATACATGCCTTCCGCAGCAAAAGCCCCGACTTCCAGAAATTCTGTATCTTTATCTATCAGGTAAGTGACACGCTCCCTGGCCAGCATTTTACCCTTTTCCTTTTGTTTAGCCGCACTTTTTTCCCCACCCCCTTTATATATCGTTTTTAGCCGGGTTTTTAGTTCGTATACCAGCTGTTTATTAATGTCTTCGTTCTTGTTAAATTCGATATCCATGGGGGCAAGATAGAAGTATTCTGTGAAATTACAGAAAACAGAATATAAATTTCGGGGGACTAAATAAGGCTTATTGTATGTTTTACACACGATAAACGGATATCAAAAGCCACGCTCTTCATACGATATTATGATGTATAAAAATGCACTTAACACGTTTTACAACTTCTTTAAAAAGAGATTTGACATCAAAATAAAAAGGAGGCTCAACTACGTTAATCCTCCTGACATGAAAAGTTTTTCGTAAGATAATTATATCACACTAATACTGATATTAGTTATAAATTTTTCAGCCTCTTTAGATCAGGTCCCTGTCTTTGAACCAAACGGAATCAGGCACCGCTTTGAAAGCTTTCATTTTTTCAAGAAGGACAAGCGGATCATCGGCATTGATCACCAGGTCTCTGTTGTGCTGCTTCAGCATCCGGTGTGCTACCATTACATCCATCTGCGCAAATAAGTGATCATAGAAACCACCTACATTTAGTATACCGATCGCTTTATTATGCAGACCGAGCTGCAACCAGGTCAGCACTTCAAAAAACTCTTCGAGGGTTCCAAAACCACCCGGCAGAATAATAAAACCGTCAGCAAGATCAGCCATTTTCTTTTTGCGTTCATGCATGTTTTCGGTAACGATCAGCTCAGTTACTTCCGTATGCCCAACTTCAAGATCAAGCAGGAACTGCGGGATCACGCCTGTCACCAATCCTTTATTTTTCAGCACTTCATCAGCAATGATTCCCATCACGCCAACACTGCCTCCACCATAAATCAGACGGATCTGCTGTTCAGCAAAAGCTGCTGCCAGTTCTTCTACTGCTTTACGCAATACAGGATCGCCATTGAAATTGGCGCCACAATAAACACAAATAGATTTCATTGATTGAGGTATTAATTTGCTATAAAAAAGAAAAAGATCATTTTAACACCCTGAAGATGCCAAAATGATCTGATATATCAGACGTAAAAAATATTAACGTGAATAATTTGGTGCTTCTTTAGTGATAGAGATATCATGCGGATGGCTTTCTCTCATACCAGCAGCGGTAATGCGGACAAATTTAGCTTCCTGCAACTGTACAATCGTTGCAGCACCACAGTAATGCATCCCTGCTCTGAGGCCACCTATATACTGATAGATCACTTCAGCCAGTGTGCCTTTGTAAGGAACACGGCCAACAATACCTTCAGGAACAAGTTTAGTTACTACATCCTCATCGTCCTGGAAATAGCGGTCTTTAGATCCTACCTGCATCGCCTCTACAGAACCCATACCACGGTAAGATTTGAACTTACGCCCTTCATAGATGATCGTTTCACCTGGTGATTCCTCTACTCCTGCGAACAGCGAGCCGGCCATGATCGAGCTCGCTCCAGCTGCCAGTGCTTTAACAATATCCCCCGTTTGTTTGATACCACCATCAGCGATGACAGGAATTCCAGTTCCTTTCAGTGCCTGCGCACATTCATAAACCGCATATAGCTGAGGTACTCCCACACCTGCTATGATCCTTGTGGTACAGATAGACCCGGGTCCGATACCTACTTTAACGGCATCAGCACCAGCGTCGGCAAGTGCCCTGGCGGCATCAGCAGTAGCAATATTACCAGCGATCACCTGTAAGTCAGGGAAACGCGCCTTAATGGCTCTCACCATATCAATCACACCTTTTGAATGTCCGTGTGCAGTATCAACAGTAACCACATCCACACCGGCCTGAACCAGGGCGGCAACGCGGTCAATATTGTCAGCTGCAACGCCCACAGCAGCACCTACTCTCAGGCGGCCGCGTTCATCTTTACAGGCTTTAGGGTAATTTTTATATTTCTGGATATCCTTAAAAGTAATCAGTCCGGCAAGATGGCCTTCTTTACTGATTACAGGAAGTTTTTCAATCTTATAGTCCTGCAGAATTTCTTCAGCCTGGATCAGTGTAGTGCCTTCAGGGGCAGTGATCAGATTTTCACTGGTCATCACCTCAGATACTGGGCGCTGCATGTTCTTTTGAAAACGCAGATCTCGGTTAGTGATAATACCTACAAGTTTATTGTCATTGTCAATCACAGGAATACCTCCTATTTTGTATTTGGTCATGATCTGGAAAGCATCCGCAAGTACCGCATCGGCACGAAGGGTAACCGGATCCTGGATCATTCCGCTTTCAGAGCGCTTTACTTTGCTGACTTCATCAGCCTGGCGCTCAATGCTCATATTTTTGTGCAGAATACCAATACCTCCTGCCTGGGCAATGGCAATAGCCAGCCCCGCTTCAGTAACGGTGTCCATTGCAGCAGAAACTATCGGGACATTTATACGTATTTTTCTGGTCAGGTAACTTCCGGTGTCAACATCACGGGGAAGTACTTCAGAGTAGGAAGGAACTAACAATACGTCATCGTACGTCAGGCCTTCAGCAATAAATTTTTGGGGATCGAGTTGCATAGCAAATAATTAGGAGTTATTACTTGCCGGGCAAAGGTAAACAAATTATTGCCAATCCGAAATAGTTTTCATGAATAAGACGAATATGAGGCGAAACTGACAATGAAAAAGCAGTACTGGCCTGCCTGAGCCAAGCCAGTACATTAGTTATTTTTTGCCTACAATGACCTTTGTAAAATCTGCAGTATTCAGGTATTTATTGGCCAAAGCCATCATCTCCTCAGCACTGATTGATTTCACTGTTTTGATGTAGTTATCATAGTAATCATAGCTCAGTCCGGAGAAATAAATATTCTTAAACTTATCTGCATGGGAGAAGGCATTTTCTAAGCTGCCCAACATAGAGCCAAGCATATAACTTCTTACCAGATCCAGCTCTTCGGCCGGAACCAGTTCCGTTTTTAACAGATCGATCTCTTTTTCAATTTCATTTAGCGCACTGGTACAAACATCTGCACCTACCTCTGTGGCAATGAAGAAATATCCCGCATCCTTCATGGAAACGATGGCGGAGCCGATGCCATAAGTATAGCCTTTATCTTCACGGATATTGGCCATTAAACGGGACCCGAAATATCCGCCCAACAGACAGTTCAACACCTGGAAGGCAGGGAAATCAGCATGTGTTCTGTTGACGCTTCTGAGTCCCATTCTGATGGCAGACTGTATAGCATCAGGGCGTTCAATAAAAATCTCCCCGGTTACTGATGAGCTAAAGGAGAATACGTTAACAGCAGAGGGTGTGCTGTTGCTCCATTCTTTTCCAAAGGTTTTATTCAGGATAGCAAATTCGGATTCTTCAAATTTACCCGCGACAAAAATCGTACAGTTTTCGGGTTTATAAGCGGCACTGAAATAACCCGTTAATTCCTCCCTTTCTATAGCCTGGTAATCTTCCACCTCAATATTGGAACCGTATGCAGTATTACCAAAAATAGCATGGGCAAAGTTTTTCCTTGCAATGAAATCATTCTTCTGCAGGCTCACCTTCAGGGACTGCTGCTGATTTTGTTTGAAAATATCCAGCTCATGCTGAGGAAAGATGCTCTCATTCAAAACAGACCATAAAATGGGCAGTACGGCTTCAAGATGTTTGTTTAGCGTATATACTTTGATGCTGGACTGGTCTGCACCATAATCAGTTTGTAAAAAGGCACCGTAATAATCTACCTTGTCGGCAATTTCCCTCGCCGTCAGCATTTTGGTTCCGTTATTGATCAGGTGGCTTACAGCGATCGCCTGCAAAGGATGGGCTTCTGTCCAGTTCACATTTTCAAACACCAATTCTATCCGAACGAGTTCCTGTCTGCCTGCATTGATGGTAAAAACCTTAATCCCGTTATCCAGCTCCTGTTTTTTAGGGGCAATAAAATTTATCTCGTTTACCTGTTTTGATTCAGGTATTAATGTACGGTCAAGCATTGTTGGAAATTAAATAATATAAAGTTGAACATTGCTCTCTCACGAAAGTCTTCTTTGCAGCATTTTGGATCTTAACGGCGTCTACAGCAAGGTATTTGTCAATCTCTGTATTCAGGTCTGACGCATCGCCCAACAGCTCATAATAAGCCAGGTTCATTGCTTTATCCAGCAGGCTCATCTCGGCGAATACCATAATGGACTCTGATTTATTCTTCACTTTCGTCAGCTCTGTTCCGGTTACTTCCTCACCGGCGATCTTGTTCAGCTCAACCCAGACTGCGGCTTCAGCATCCTCCATACTTACCCCTTCACTTAGTTTCCCCTCTACTATGAATAGTCCCTCATCCATACTGCTGGTAATATAGGCATGAATATCACTGAACAACTGCTGGTCTTTCAGCAGGCTATTGTAAAGCCTTGATGACTGTCCCTGCGAAAGAATATCGGCCAGCAGGTCATAGGCCTGGTAGTCTGCATCCCTGCGGGCGGGCATCTTAAATGCCATATAAAAAGCATTTAGCGGTACATTGGTAATAACGGTTTCCTTACGTTCAACCGTTTGCACGGACTCTTTGGGTAAATCCCTCAGGTATTTGTCGCCGGAAGGAATCGGGGCAAACCATTTTTCTGCCAGCACCTTCACATCTGCAGTTTTCACGTTCCCGCCCACAACCAGAATTGCATTCTGAGGGTTATAGTGTTTTTTAAAAAATGCCTTTACATCCTCCATCGACGCATTTTCAATCTGTGCAAGGTCCTGTCCTATCGTAGCCCAGCGGTAAGGGTGTTTCTGATAGGCCAGAGGCCTCAGTTTAAGCCATACATCACCATAGGGCTGATTGAGATAGCGCTGTTTGAATTCTTCACAAACCACATTGCGCTGTGTTTCAAGACTTTTTTCAGAAAATGCAAGGCTCAGCATGCGGTCACTTTCCAGCCAGAATGCGGTTTCGATATTGGTGGCAGGCAGGGTGATATAATAATTCGTTATATCATTGCTGGTGAAAGCATTATTTTCTCCACCTACCCTTTGCAGCGGCTCGTCATAACTCGGTATATTTACTGAGCCTCCAAACATAAGGTGCTCAAAAAGATGTGCAAATCCGGTTTTACCCTCTTCTTCATCCCTGGCTCCAACGTCATATACGATATTTAGAACTGCCATAGGCGTTGTATCATCTTCATGTACCAGTACACGAAGGCCGTTAGCTAGTGTAAAACGATTAAAATCTACCATAAAAAAATATAATTCCGCCAAATATAAGAATAATGATTTAGGCTAAATGTGCTAATTATTCAACACAATCTGAATACCTGTCCGGCACAAAAAAATAGGGGTTGCTAAATGCCCGTTACTATAAATGTGATATTATTGTGAAGCAATTACAAAAGAACTTATGGTATATTTGCTATATGAACACTGCCGAATTACTAGAAAGGGCGCTCCGCTTTGACTTCTTAACAAAAGAAGAAGGTGTATTTCTATACCACAATGCTGCAACCGCCGAACTGGCATTTGTAGCCAATGAGCTGAGAAAAAAGCAAGTACCAAGCGGTAAGGTGACATGGCAGATAGACCGGAATGTGAATACCACCAATGTGTGTATTGCCAACTGCAAGTTTTGCAATTTCTTCAGAAGACCCGGGCATGAAGACAGCTATATTACCGATATTGAAACCTATAAAGTAAAGATTGAAGAAACTTTCCGCCTGGGGGGCGACCAGCTGCTCCTGCAGGGCGGCCATCACCCGGACCTGGGATTAAATTTTTATGCCGACCTCTTCAGGAAACTGAAGGAGCTTTATCCGGATCTTAAACTACACGCGCTTGGCCCGCCGGAAATTGCGCACGTAGCCAAACTTGAAAAGATGTCACATACCGATGTGCTCAGTGCATTAAAGGCTGCAGGCATGGATTCTTTACCCGGTGCCGGTGCAGAGATCCTCAATGACCGGGTACGCCGTCTGATCTCCAAAGGAAAATGCGGTGGACAGGAATGGCTTGACGTCATGCGTGCTGCCCATCAGTTAGACATTACGACATCGGCAACAATGATGTTCGGCCATGTAGAAACCATTGATGAACGTTTCGAACACCTGATTTGGATTAGGGAAGTTCAAAGTGAGAAACCTGAACAGGCCAAAGGATTTTTAGCCTTCATTCCATGGCCTTTTCAGGATGACGGAACTTTGTTGAAACGGCTCAGGGGTATTACCAATGACGTTTCAGGAGATGAATACATCAGGATGCTGGCACTCAGCAGAATTATGCTGCCCAATATTAAAAATATACAGGCCTCATGGCTTACCGTAGGAAAAAATGTTGCCCAGTTATGCCTGCATTCCGGTGCAAATGATTTCGGATCGATCATGATTGAAGAAAACGTGGTTTCTGCTGCTGGTGCACCACATCGGTTTACGGCCAGAGGGATTCAGGATGCAATCAGGGAAGCCGGATTTGAGCCACAGTTAAGAGGTCAGCAGTACAATTACCGTGATCTTCCTGAACAGCTGGAAGAACAGGTGATCACATATTAATATATAGTATTTCACGTTCCGGAGGGATTTTGTAAGTTGAAAAAGGCTTGTATTGTACAAGCCTTTTTTTGCAACTGATTTTCTCCCGGATTTTCTAAACAAGCGTACCCTTTTCACCCTGCCTGGCCATCATACAGGGATACCATACCTTTGCACTCTGCTTTTCCACCATGCTACAGGACCAGCTTAAAAAAATGAATTGTTGTTTCGATGCCTTCTCGGCTACGCTACAGCAGCCGGCAGCATCGAAACAACAATTCATTTTTTTTGGCAAAGCCAGATAACCTTTAAGCTCCCTGAAAATCGCACATCAAACAGGGAAAACCCAAATCACAACACGGCTTAAACGCAAAAAAGAGGAGAGCAATTGCCCTCCTCTCCCATTTTAAACCTAAACAAACTATTATGATTTGATAAATAACGAAGCAATAGCAAGCACATCTGCTTTTACTAAAAACTCGTCAAATGATTCTGTAGCCGCAGCAGTAGAAACTCCCAGGCTTGGGATATTGACACCCGCCTGAACCACATTGTCTTCACCTTTATATACGGCGTCCACTTGTGGAACGCCACTATCATTTGCACCAGTGATCCATGGTTTCAACGCAGTAACACCTCCGCCGGCAGGAGCTTTACGCATCTGACGGATATGCGAAGCATGGCGTGCCTCAACAGAGTGGATCTGCAGGGCAGTCTGCAATACGTCAGGGGCGCTCATTAAACTAGGCGCCTGGCCTTTGTAAGCCCTTACCCCTGTATCTTCAAAAGCCTGTGCAACGGCAAGGAAGGTAGGATAACTGCTAAATACTGTAGGGAACGTATTCTTGGCAGTATAGTCAAAATTTGCAGCTGTAAATGCTACCGGGGTACCTCCCGAAGCTGTGATTGCTCCTTTTAACAAGTTAACGTGGGCCAGCTCGTGATCACGGATGGTAGTAATCGCAGCTACTGCAGGAGTACCTGCCGGAATAAGTCCTGCCGTGGTAAGGCCTGTCTGATAAAAATTATACTCAAGATATTCAAGCGTAAGCGCGAAATTCAGCACGTCTATTACAGTTGATGTACTTTGACCATATGCTTTTTTAAACATAGAACCCAGGGCAAGAGGAACAGCAGCTACGGCCATTTTTGATCCAAAGCTATAAAATTGTTTCATCGCTGCCCTGCGCGGACTTAAGCGTTCATAGACTTCGCCATCTACTTTTTCAATTTCGTCTAATATGTTGATGATATTCATGATTTCTTAATTAAGATGGTAAGTTAGATCCGTTAATTTTAGTTTTGATAAATGCCGATGCAATGGTCAGTACTTCTGAAGGTGTTCTTGCTTTATCCAATCCATTTGCATCAATTACTTCAGAATTGGCAAAAGTTCCATTTTCTATCAAATCACGGATCAGTGCAGCATGCCTTGCTTCAACTGAAACGATTTTGCCGGCAAGCACTAAATAATCTGCGCTTTTAATCAGTTTACCAGCACCATTGTAGGCAGATACACCAAGATCTTCAAATGCTTTTGCCGTTGCCAGCACACTTGCCCTTTGTGTAAAATCAATAGCACTGAAATTCACTTCCAGACCTATAATAGCATTAGCAGCCAAGGCTTTTTTAAAGAATTCTCTGTGTGCAAGTTCATGATCTCTGATATCGGTTAACAGCGAAAGTTCAGTCGCCGTAATACCTGAGTATGGAGTTTTTACTACCGCATCATAAAATGCAGCTTCGAGTTGCTCAAGCGCATAGGCATAGTTAAGAATACCCACATCACCAGATCCCAGGTTTACACCTCCAAGTCGGGTACCTTCACTGCCGTCATCTTTTTTACATCCGGCAGCAATTAAAGCAATACCTGCGGCACCTGCTCCTGCGTATTGAAGGAACGACCTGCGCTGTAAAGTCGCGGTGAGAATGCCGCTCTCTTTATGCAGCACTTCCTGATCTTCTTGTTGAAAATTTTTCATAAGGTAGATAATTTAAAATTTTATTGTTGGTTCGGTTAAATAATTATTGTATGAGTCTTTAGCCTCACATACGAGGGAAAAAATCATCCGGTTTTAGGTGTTTAAATAAAAATTCTTAAGTCCTTCATTTTTTTTAATAAATTCACCATAAATAAATAGCTGCCTGTGCTCAATGTAATTATAGTTGATGACGAAGAATTTGCGCGTTCTTCACTTTATTTTCTCTTGCAGGAAAACTGTGAAAATGTGCATATCTGCGGCATCGCGAAATCTGTCGGTGAAGCCAGGGAACTGCTCGCAAATTTTGATGTAGACCTCATCTTTTTAGACATCGCCATGCCCGGAAAAAATGGCTTTGAACTCATTCCGGACGCGAAAGATAACCATGCACAAGTGGTTTTCACCACCGCTTTTGACCAGTATGCATTAAAGGCAATTAAGGCAAATGCGCTGGACTATTTACTGAAACCAATAGACATCGACGAGCTGAAAGAAACGGTAGATAAAGCCTCGAAAATGATCCGGTACAGTGACCAGGAAACGGACAAAAAAGAGCGCCTGAAAAACCTGTCAACAGCACTGAACGAGGGTGCAGAAATCCGTAAAATAAGTCTTCCGAACGGACAGGGTTATACCCTTATCGGGCTGAATGAGATCATCAGAATCGAGGCTGACAGCAATTATTCCGTATTTCACCTGGCGGACAGGGAGAAGATTACCGTATCGCGGGTGCTGAAAGAATATGAAGAAATCCTGCCGGAAAACCAGTTTGTGAGGATCCATAAATCAAGTATCGTAAATTTAAACTACCTGAAGGAGTACAATTCCAGGAACGGACTGGAAGTAGTGCTGAAAAATGGAGAGAAAATTGCAGTCTCCCGCCGGAGGGCAAGCATCTTTACGGAGAAAGTTAAATTATACACCCGTCTTACAAGTGAGAAATAAAATCAGAATTTTCCGCTTATATCTCATCGCAGGCCTCTTCTCCTTTTGCGGATACAGTTACGGGCAAACCACCTTTGTCAAACATTTCAGCACTAAAGACGGCCTGCCCAGCAACAGCTGTTATTATACCCTGCAGGATAGGAAAGGTTATATCTGGGTGGCTACGGATGCCGGTGTATGCAGGTTTGATGGTAAAGTTTTTGAAACCTTTTCCATAGACGACGGCCTGCCGGACAACCAGATCGTGAAACTTCATGAAGACCGGCGCGGAAGGATCTGGTTTTCGGCACTGAACGGCCAGCTCAGCTATTTTTATAAGGACAGGATCTTCAATGAAAAGAACGACAGATCGCTTGCATTACTGAATTTCAAAAGTATAGTGATCTCCTTCTTTGAGGATGGCAGGGGGAATATGTGGTTTGGAACCAATAAAAACCTGCTGGTAAAATGGGATGGAAAATCAATAAAAAAATATATTTCGGCCGATACAAACAGCCAATTCATTGCCACAGTTGTATATGAAGACAGGCTGGGGCGCATCTGGGCCAGCAGCGCAAACTGTCTGCATGTTTTCAATGGCACAACCTTCATCAGGGTACAACACCTGAGCAATCTGCTCTCCTTCAAAACGGCATTAAACCTTCCGGATAAAACGATGCTTCTTCTGGACAGCAAAGGGTTAAACAAAAGAGACGGAGGCCGTCAGAAACTGATCCTGAAGATCGATACTGCACTGCTCAAAAATAATCCGGGTTATTTTTATACTGAAAACCAGCAGGATCTATGGCTCAGCAACAACGCCGGCGTCTACTACGTCGATAAACATGGCCATCAGCGTCAGTACCTTTCAAATGTGATGACCAACCAGGTTTTCAAAGACAACAGGGAAAACATGTGGTTTACCACCAACAATGGCATTTATATGCTTCCGAAAAAATCGAAAAGGATATATGTGGTAGACCAGACCCACGGTTTAACCAATAATGGCATCAAAAGCCTGATGAAAGACCACTTCAACCGGCTTTGGCTGGGGATGGACAATGGGACCATCAACATCCTCAGCATTCCGGGTTATACCTTAAGCTGCGTTAACCTGCCGGATCACCGGTTCAGTGCGATCAAACAGATGGCGACGGATTCCAGTGGAAAAACGGTCTTTTTCGCTTCCGATTATGGTCTGGGAATGCTGCACGATGATGGCAAACGGACCGGACAGCCAACCTATCTCCACGAAGCAAATCATTACAATTTCGTTTTAAAGAATTTTAGCATCAGCAAAAACAATCACCTGGCACTTGCACTTTCCTCGGGAGTGGTGATCATCAATGATCCCCTGCATGATTTTTCTTTTTCGTCCTCCGCTCATAAAGAAGGACAAAATTTCTTCAGCGGCCGCGCCTACCGCGTTTTCTATGATAAAGATCAGCAACTCCATTTTTCCAATAGCCAGGGTTATTCCGAATTCTCAAAGGGTAAATTAGTTCACATTTCCCGGAAAGACGGGTTGCTGAACCAGCGTATTAATGACATGGCAGAGCTGCCGGACGGAACAATGGTGCTGGCAACCGACGGTTATGGGCTGATCTTCTACCGGCAGAACAAAATCATCCGCCATATCACCAGGGATAACGGCCTGGCAGGTAACATCTGTAAAAAGCTGTTCGTGCGGGGAGGTTACTTATGGGTAGTGACAAACAATGCCGTAAACCGGGTATTGCTAAAGGATAATTATCCCGTGGAATCATTCGATTTTACCAACAGCATGCTTGATAACGATGTAAATGAGGTGTATATAGACAGGGATACCGCCTATTTTGCAACCAACCACGGTTTAATTTACTTTGCCAACAGTCCGTTCGACAAAACGCAGGAGGTGCCAAAAGTACTGATCTCCTCTATTCTCAATAACAAAAAGCCACTCAGTCCTGACGCTACCTTTAGCCTCGCACCAGCGGACAACAACATCACTTTCTATTACAGCGCGATCGACTTCCAGAACAATAACATTTTGTACCGGTACAGGTTAAACCCGAACAGCAGCTGGACGGAAACCAGGAGCAGGCGGCTGGAATTTTCTTCACTGGAACCCGACAATTACACTTTTGAGATCAGTGCAAGAACAAGCAACAGTCAATGGAGCAAACCCGTAGGCGTCAGTTTTATCCTGAAAGCCCATTTCTGGCAGTCGTTATGGTTCATGATCCTGCTGCTGCTGCTTGCCAGCTTTAGCTTTTATAAGATAGCCGTCATCGTTACCAAACAGCAAAAGGACAAAGACCAGCAGCGGCTTTTATTAAAAAACAGGATATTAATGCTGGAACAGCAGGCTTTGCAGGCCATGATGAACCCCCATTTCGTATTTAATGTGATGAACTCCATTCAGCACTATATCAATACCAAAAACACCTCCTCCGCCAATAAGATACTCACAGGTTTTGCCCGGCTGATCAGGAAAAACCTGGATATCTGTACCAAAAGTTTTATCTCCCTCGAAGAGGAAATTGAATACCTGACACTCTATCTGAGCCTGGAAAAGATGAGGTTCGGGGAGAAGTTCAATTATACCTTCAGCATTGCTGAGGATATAGATCAGGATGAAACGATGATCCCCTCTATGATCCTGCAGCCCTATATTGAGAATGCAATATGGCATGGGCTGATGCCAAAAGAAGAAGGGGGCAGCCTGGTCATACTGATCAATCAGCATACACCTGGTTCACTGCTGATCCAGATCACAGATGACGGGATAGGAATTGACAATTCATTGCGTATAAAAAATGAAAAACATCACAGTAAAGGAATGAGCCTCACCCAGGAACGCGTGAACCTGATTAACCAGATCGAGGCTTATCCGATACAGATTACCATCAGACAGAACGGTGTTTCGGGCACTACGATCTCTATTTTGGTACCAAACAGATAGCACTTTACCGTTTACTCAATTATTCCTACCACTTACTAACTATAATTCATTTCAGATTAAATTTGCATTAAACTTGTTATAGATATTAAAGCAAACAAAGTTTGCAAAATCGTTCTTATAGAATTGACAAAAGATATTTTTTCACCTAACCTAAAACTTATCTCAATTCAGGTTTCATTTGTGTGTTAAAAGTGGTAAAGTTAAACTTTACCACTTTTTTTTTGTTCAATAAATTCCGTCTGACCAGCAAGAAGTTAAAGATCCGGGAGAGAATTTTGAAAATAGTTCTTTTTTTAAAATGCTTTTTATGTTATTTTTGGTAGCGCAAAAAAATCAATAAAAACAGCCCGCAGTGCTATTTAAAAGATTTTTGTATTTTTAACTTATCAATAAATTCTGGCAATTTTATTTTAGACAAATGACAAATCCAAAAAAATCCGTTAGGAAAGATTCATTAGATGATCAGACGCAGGACAAGGAAATGACTGACGATAATTCTTTTGATCCCATTGAGAAGAAGAAGACATACGACGACGATGACGACGATGATTTTGACCTGCCACTGGATGACCTAGACACTGATACCTTCGACGACTTTGATGATGATGACGACAACTACTAAATAATCATACCACCCCATATACAGCATCTTAAACCAAGATGCTTTTTTATTTAAAATCTACCCGTTCAATGCAAATTATTCCCGTTTCCGGTTCACAGACCAAAAAAGAGTTTTTAAATGTTACCCATTTTATCTATAAGAATGATAAAAACTGGATCTGTCCGCTGGATCAGGATGTAGAAAAAACATTTGACCCGGGTAAAAACCCGTTTTTCAAACATGGTGAATGTACGCGGTGGATCCTTAAAAATGACTCCGGACAAACGATAGGCAGGGTTGCGGCATTCATCAACCAGAAAAAAGCTTACCATTATGAACGGCCCACCGGTGGCATGGGTTTTTTTGAATGCATTGACGACCAGGAAGCCGCATTCCTGTTATTTGACACGGCACAGTCATGGCTTAAGGAAAAAGGTATGCTGGCCATGGACGGCCCCATCAACTTTGGGGAGAACGACACCTTCTGGGGCCTGCTGGTGGAAGGCTTCACTCCACCTTCGTATGGCATGAACTATAATCCAGCCTATTACCAGGCCTTTTTTGAGAATTATGGATTTGTAACCTCCTATCAGCAGATCACCAACCACCTGGCCGTAAGAAATCCTTTCCCCGAACGCTTTACCAAAATTGCCACATGGGTATCAAATAAACCGGGTTATACGTTTGAGCATTTCTCCAAGAAAAATGCAGACAAGTATGTGAAGGACCTGATGGAGATTTACAATGATGGATGGAAAGATTTTGAGAACTTTGTTCCGATCAGAAAAGAGACTCTCCAGGAGAGTTTCAAACAGATGGAGACCATAATGGATGAAAAGTTGATTTGGTTTGCTTATTTGAACGGAGAACCAGCTTCCTTTGTAGTGATCATCCCGGATGCAAACCAGATGATCAAAGATTTTAAGGGAAAGCTTGGAATAATTGAAAAACTAAAATTTGTTTACCGCAGATGGAAGGGCGTAAACAGGATGAGAGCGATTGTAATGGGAACGAAAACTGCTTACCAGAAGCATGGCCTGGAATCGGCCTTATTTATCAAACTCAAGGAGTATGTTTTGCCAATGGAGCAATATGATGAACTTGAGCTTTCGTGGGTGGGAGATTTTAACGATAAAATGCTTTCTATTCATGAAGCAACAGGTGCCACTTTTGGCAAGCGGCACCTTACGCTGCGTAAATTGTTCTCTTAAAAGAAAGTGCTATTTTTCTCTGATCTCTTCGTAAAGATCGATTACTTTTTTCTGAAGCTTGATGATCTCTTCTTCTCTTAAAGAAAGTTTCGCTTTTAAGTTGTTAATCTCTTCGAAATTAACTGACTGAGGGTTTTCCCCTTCTTTAGAGATGATGTCCATTGTTGAAACTTCAAAAAGGTTAGCGATTTGAGCAAGTCGTGAAATGTTGATGTCTGTAATTCCAGTTTCAATCTTAGAAAATGCAGGAATAGAGATGTTGAGTCTTTTGGCTACTTCGCCCTGGCTCCAGCCATTTTTCTGGCGAAGCTGTCTGATGTTCTTACCGATAATGTTCATTTTTATAAATTTAGGTGTGTTTTGTTCATTTTAAATATTCAACTCACGTGCCAATTTGATTAAATCCATCCCTCCGAAGTTGCCTGAACTCATCAGCAGCAAGTTGGTATTCTTAAAATTCAAGCCTCTCAAGTATTGCTCAAGAGTATTGGCATTATCAAAAAAAGTAAGCCGATCGTTGTTAAACGCTGTTCGAACATCTATTTCAGTGAATGGAATAATTTTTTTTTGTTGAAATGTCTTTTCATCAATATATACGATAGGATTATCTGTCTGGATCATCGAATCCGCATATTGTAGTAAAAATTTTTTATTTAAACTACTAAATGTGTGTAATTCTATACATGCAACTAACTTTCTTTCCTCAAATTGTGACTTTACTGCCTCAACTGTTGCTTTAAGCTTTGATGGCGAGTGCGCAAAATCTTTGAAAACGCTTGTATTATTTTCAGCAAATAACAGCTCCAGTCTTTTTGCAGCCCCTTTAAACGAAACTATTGCCTCGTTAAAGTCATCTTCATCTATGCCAATCTCTTTACAAACCAATTTCGCAGCACTTAAATTCATCAGATTATGGTCGCCAAAAACTTTCAGCGGCAAATTCTGCGGTAGCAGATATGTTAACCCTAATTTAACGTTATGTGCCGGAATTTCGTACCCTATTTTAGTAACTTCGCTGTTATTATTTTCAACAATATTACGTAATTCTTTATCAGTCTCACAATAGATTAATTTTCCACCCGGCGTAATCGTCTCAATAAATGCTTCAAATTGAAGCATATATTCCCCAAAAGTAGGAAAAACATTAACATGATCCCAGGCCACCCCACTAATTACTGCAATATTTGCCTTATAAAGATGAAATTTCGGTCGCCTGTCTATCGGAGAAGCTAAATATTCGTCCCCTTCAATAATGATCACGGGCGCAGACGCTGTTAGCTTTACCATCGTATCAAACCCTTCCAGCTGGGCACCCACCAGGTAATCAAAATCTTTTCCCTGAAAGTTAAGCACATGCAGGATCATGGAGGTGATGGTTGTTTTACCATGGCTGCCTCCGATCACTACACGGAGCTTATCTTTGGATTGTTCATAGATATACTCTGGATAAGAGTAGATCTTTAATCCAAGCTCCTGTGCACGCAATAATTCGGGGTTATCAATAAATGCATGCATTCCCAGTATGACAGCATCCAGGTCTGCCGTAATCAGCTCAGGATGCCAGCCCATTTCCTGTGGCAGAATCCCGAACCGGGCCAGTCTTCCGGCCGATGGTTCAAAGATCATATCATCAGAGCCGGTTACTTTAAAACCTTTTTTATGAAGGGCTATCGCAAGATTATGCATTGCACTTCCGCCAATAGCAATAAAATGTATCCTCATTCCAGTTTTTTAAAATGTGCAGCTACCCAGTCACCAATTTTCTGATGGTCACAATAATTTATATTTAAAGCTTTGCAGGCATCGGTGATCATATCCAGATCCGGAGATTCATAAAATCCGCTGAAATAAATATCCCCCCCGTTTTTTAGTACCCGGGCGTAGACAGGGATCTGATCAAGGAGAATATTGCGGTTAATGTTTGCCAGGATGATGTCAAACTCACGTTCAGGGATCACATCCTTACCGCCCCACAATGCTGTGATCGTATGGATATCGTTCAATGCCGCATTTTCCAGGGCGCTTAAATAACATACTTCATCATTATCTATCGCTACCAGCTCCTTTGCACCTTTCTTTGCGGCCAGGATGGCAAGAATTCCGGTTCCGGCCCCCATATCCAGGATCAGTTTGCCGGTAACATCAGCATTAAGGATATACCGCATCATCATGGTGGTGGTTTGATGATGCCCCGTGCCAAAGGCCATCTTCGGGTCTATCACAATCTCGTAGCGGTACTGAGGCTGAGGGGAATGAAAAGTTGCCCTTACATAACAGCGCTCATCAATGATCAGCGGCTCAAAGTTCTTCTCCCATTCCTCGTTCCAGTTCTCCGCTGCAATCTCAGTAACGGTATATGCATACTCAAATTCATCTTCAAACTGAATCATTGCATCAGTCAGGTTGTACTGACTGTAACTTTCCTGATCTATAAAGGCCGAAAAGCCATTTTCTGTGTCTTCAAATGTATTGAATCCGATTTCGGCCAGTTCATTGATCAGGAGATCTTTCTGATATTCGTGGATGCTGACAAAACTAAATGTGACCTGTATATATTGCATTAAGCATTAAATGTTTTAACGATGTCCGCAAAATCACGTGATTTTAAAGAAGCCCCGCCAATCAGTCCGCCATCAATATCTGTTTGTGCGAATAATTCCTCAGCATTTTTCGGGTTACAGCTTCCGCCATACAAAATAGAAGTTTCTTCTGCAGCTGCTGCATCATAGTGTCCTGCAACTTCGGCACGTATAAAAGCATGCACTTCCTGGGCCTGTTCAGCAGTAGCCGTTAATCCTGTTCCAATAGCCCAAACCGGCTCATAAGCAATCACCACCTTTGCGAAATCTTCAGCGCCTAAAATGAAGAGGCCATTCACTAACTGTGACTTCAATATTTCAAAAAAGTTACCATTGTTTCTTTCATCCAGAGTTTCACCGATACAAAAGATAGGGGTTAAACCATTAGCCAAAGCGATTTTTGTTTTTTCAGCAAGTAAAACGTCACTTTCAGCAAAATATTGACGACGTTCTGAATGCCCGATAATTACATATTCACAGCCTGCAGATTTGATCATCTTCGCTGAAATCTCGCCGGTAAAAGCGCCACTTTCACTCTGGTGACAGTTCTGGGCACCGATTTTAACTGTTTCTCCACCAAGTTTTGCCAAACTGTTCAGGTGGATGAACGGAGCACATATAACAGCAATCTGGTCGCCTTTTTTCTCATCTCTCACGATGTTAACGATTTCTGAAAATAAAGAAATACCCTCTGTGTAGTCCGTATTCATTTTCCAATTTCCTGCTACAATTTTCTTTCTCATAATTAATCTATTGTTATTTCTGTTGTATATTTAACTAAACGGTATTTTTATATGATTTAATATTACTAAATCCATCGGATTACACTAAATAGGTGCTAAAGTAAAAAACTCTGCATTAAGATTACCTATAAATTTTCGTTAATTCAAAAATACTTGACAAGATATCTTTTTCTATTTGATTAAATTCAATATTTCTCCGCCCAAATACTTTTTCTGTAGTTTCAAACATCTTACTGAGATTATAAACTAAAATTTCTGGTGTTGCCCCCCATGAAAAATCGGGAATAAAATTAGGCGGGTAACCGGCACCGAAAACATTTGCGCCTACGCCAACCACTGTACCTGTGTTAAACATGGTATTGATCCCGCATTTTGCATGGTCGGCCATGATCAGCCCACTAAACTGCAGTCCTGTGTTCCGGTAAGATCCCTGATCGTAATCCCACAGTTTGACATCCGCATAATTATTCTTAAGGTTCGAATTATTACTGTCGGCCCCGATGTTACACCACTGCCCCAATACAGAATTGCCCAGGTACCCTTCATGGCCTTTAGAAGAATATCCCCAGATCACTGCATTATTAATTTCTCCCCCTACCCTGCTGTATGGACCAATAGTTGTCTGTCCGTATATCTTACTTCCCATTTTTACCTGTGAATTTTCACATAATGCAAAAGAGCCCCTGATGTGTGATCCTTCCCATACCTGTGAATTCTGACCGATATATACCGGGCCATTCAGGGTATTGAACGTAGAACATTCTGCTGCTGCCCCTTCTTCAAGAAAGATCTGGTCGCCCAGCACGGTATTGGTGGAACTCAGCGGGGCCGAAGACCGTCCTTTGGTAAGCAGCGCAAAATCAGCCTTTAGCTGTAGATCATTATTTCTGAAGATATCTTCAGGATGAATAAGATGTGTAAATGAGCTGTTATAAATTACAGGACGGAGATCAGCAGACCGGGTAAGGCTGGATGCCTCCCCTGCATGTACCTTGTAGGCAAGGACAAGCGTATCCTTTAGCAGCACCTCCCCGGTGCTGAGATCGGCGATTGCAGCAAAAAGAGTTTCATCAGGACATACGGCACCGTTCACAAAGGTATCTGCATCAGTATGCGGGGCATACCTGGCCGAAAGGTAATCTATAGTGAGGTATCCCGGAACATGCCCTGCATACCTTGCCCATTTATCTGCTATGGTCAGGATTCCCAGGCGCAGGTCAGCAACCGGCCTTGTAAAGGTAAGCGGACGAAGGGAAGACCAGGAACTATCGTCAAATAAGTTAATCTTCATATGCTGTTATCATGAACTTATCCCGTTTCAGCCGCGTAACTGCCGGCTAATGGCATAATCGACAAAAATAAAAAAAGTCCCGGTG
Organism: Pedobacter hartonius; assembly: GCF_900107535.1. GTDB lineage: Bacteria > Bacteroidota > Bacteroidia > Sphingobacteriales > Sphingobacteriaceae > Pedobacter > Pedobacter hartonius. Next base: position 291,967 of record NZ_FNRA01000001.1, read on the forward strand.
CTTACGCTCCGGGACTTTAAAATAATTTCCTATATGGTTACGATTATTTCTTAGCGTAACGTGTTTTGAATTTATCAATACGGCCAGCAGTATCTACCAGTTTCATTTTACCGGTGTAAAATGGGTGAGAGGTGTGGGAGATCTCTAATTTATATAGAGGGTACTCATTACCATCTTCCCAAGTAACAGTTTCTTTAGTATCTACACAAGATTTAGTTAAGAAAGAGTATTCGTTAGACATATCTTTAAATACTACGAATCTATAGTTTGATGGGTGAAGATCTTTTTTCATATGAATTTATACTTATTTGTCGCTTATTTTGAAGGTTGCAAATATCCTAATTTTATTTTTTATATACAAGAATTAATGAAAAATTATGTACTATACTTTTTCCAGGTTTCTACTTTCTGTTTCTGCCGGCTAAGGTATTCATCTGCAATCACTTCTGCAGAAGGCAACTCAGAGCAGCTTAGCAGCAGGAATTTCAGCTTTTCCTCGTCCACATCCGCCCGGTACAATATATTCATCATTTTTGAGATGTCATTGTCCAGCAGCCAGGAGAAAGCATGGATCATTTTCTGCCTGATCAGTTCCTCAGGCATCTTATCCTCCAGTTCAAAGTCCTTTCCAATCATTCTGCTTAATGCACTCAGGTCATCCATTTGCTTCTGCTTTAATTTCCTGACATAACTCTACCAGCACCCCGTTTGTTCCCTTAGGATGCACAAAACAGATCAGCTTATTGTCGGCACCAACCCTGGGTTCCCCGCTTAAAAGCACGAACCCCTTGTTCTTTAATCTTTCCATTTCTTCATAGATATTGCTCACCTCAAATGCAATATGGTGGATGCCTTCCCCCTTTTTCTGAATAAAAGCAGCAATGGGACTGTCTTCCTCCGTTGCGGCCAAAAGCTCTATCTTATTTTCCCCGGTAAGGAAAAACGCAGTTGAAACACCTTCTGAAGCAACCAGTTCCCGTTTGTAAGCAGCAACACCCAGCAGCTTTTCATACAGGTCACAGGACAGATCCAGGTCTTTCACCGCAATGCCAATATGTTCTATTTTATTCATCTCCGGTCATAAGGTTAAGAAAATGTAAAAATGCATGTTTTCCCATTGGGTTCATAGGGATGAATTGGAATTGTTGGTCATCTTTTTTAGTACATTTGCATATTAGAACGATAAATTACTGACGATGGAACTTCCTATTTATCTGGATAACAATGCGACTACCCCCCTTGATCCAAGGGTACTGGAAGCAATGCTGCCTTACTTCAGCAGCAAATTCGGGAACGCTGCAAGCCGCAGCCATGCTTTTGGATGGGTTGCAGAAGAGGGGGTTGATTATGCGCGTGAACAGGTAGCTAAATTAATTGGCTGCACTGATCAAGAGATCATTTTCACTTCCGGTGCCACAGAAGCTGACAACCTGGGTATTAAAGGGGTGTTTGAAATGTACCGGGAAAAGGGTAACCATATCATTACTGCCACAACAGAACACAAAGCTGTGCTGGATACCTGCAAACATTTAGAGAAATCAGGCGCCAAAGTAACCTACCTGAAAGTAAAAGAAGATGGCCTGATAGACCTTGCCGAACTGGAAGCGGCAATGACCGAGCAAACAATACTCGTTACCATCATGTATGGCAATAATGAAATCGGTGTGGTTCAGCCTGTTAAAGAAATTTCAGCGATAGCCCATAAACACGGCGCTCTGTTCATGACAGATGCCACACAGGCAGTAGGTAAAATTCCGGTTGACGTGAATACCGACAGAATAGACCTGATGGCTTTTAGTGCGCATAAGATGTATGGCCCAAAAGGTGTGGGCGTTTTATATGTCCGCCGTAAAAATCCAAGGGTAAAAGTAACGGCACAGATGGACGGTGGCGGCCATGAACGTGGTATGCGTTCCGGTACACTGAATGTTCCCGGAATTGTGGGCTTCGGTAAAGCCTGTGAGTTATGCCGTTTAGAGATGGGCGAAGAGGCAAAACGCCTTTCGGCATTAAGGGATAAACTGGAAAGTGCACTTACTGTACTTGAAGAAAGTTACATAAACGGCAATACTCAGCACCGTTTGCCGCATATGGCCAATATCTCTTTTAAATATGTTGAAGGCGAAGGCCTGATGATGGCCATGAAAGACCTGGCCGTATCGTCAGGTTCTGCCTGTACATCCGCATCCCTGGAGCCTTCCTATGTACTGAAGAGCATGGGTTTATCTGATGATCTCGCGCATTCTTCTATCCGTTTCGGCCTTGGCCGTTTTACTACTGAAGAAGAAGTGGATTATGCCATCGCCAGCACCATCAAAGCCGTAAACCACCTGAGAGAACTTTCTCCGCTATGGGAAATGTTTAAAGAAGGGATCGACATCAGTAAAATTGAATGGGCCGGGCACTAGTTGTTCGGTACTTGCTCAATCTCAGCACTAATCAAACAAATCAATGGCATCATTTTAGCTGTCATTTAAACATTAATATTTAAGCATATGATCACTATCACAGAAAAGGCGAAAAGCAAAATTGATCACTTAATGCAGGAATCTCAAATGGATACCGATTATTTTTTACGTGTTTCCGTAAAAGGCGGAGGATGTTCAGGATTAAGTTATGCGCTGGATTTCGATAACGAGGAAAAAAAAGACGATCAGTTTTTTGAAGATAAAGGGGTACGTATTGCACTCGATATGAAATCATTTTTATATCTGGCAGGTACGGAACTTGATTTTACAGATGGAATAAATGGAAAAGGCTTTGCCTTTAATAACCCCAACGCTACCCGGTCATGCGGATGCGGAGAAAGTTTCTCTGTTTAAATTCTTCACAATTTTTTAAAAGGGCGCCCCGGCGCCCTTTTCTCATAAACGCAGTAGCCAGTATCGGGGGATATTCTTCGGGTTGACAACACTAATATTGCGTTCCTATCATAAAAAGTTTATTATTGCATTCGCAAAATATAACAATTATGTCATCATCAGATAAAATTTCTACCATTCCCAGCTTACTGCGCAATGTGGTAGAAACCATTCACCCTCCCGAAACTACCTTTTTGGTACATAAAAGGAATGCTGACTGGGAAAATATCTCTTTTAAGACCACGCTTGATCATGCAGATGCGGTCTCTGCGTTCTTCCTGGAAAAGGGCATTTCAAAAGGTGACCGGATGGGCCTGATGATCGAGAACGGGCCGGACTATATCTATTATGACCAGGGTATACAACAGATCAATGCCGTCAACGTATCAATCTACCCTACCCTATCGGAACATGAAGTTGAATATATCATCAACGATTCCGGAATGAGGGCCATTCTTGTTGGCAATCCCTTCCTTTTTAAAAAGATTCTAAAAATTGCGGGCAACTGCAAACAGCTGGAATATATTATCCCTGCATTTCCTGATCACTCCAGAATACCTGTTCCGGATGACCTGATGGTGGAGGTCATCAGCTTTGAAGACCTGCTGCTTACAGGTAAAGCCAAAACCGCGCAGTTCCAGGAAGAAATTACCGGCATCCGCAGGGCAATCAGCCCGTCAGACACCTCCTCTCTGGTTTATACTTCAGGTACAACAGGAACGCCAAAAGGCGTAATGCTTTCTCATTATAATTCTGTGGAGAACGTGAAAGTGTGCCTCACACAAATGAAAGTAATTGAAAAAGACGACGTATTCTTGTCGTTCCTGCCTTTATCACATGTTTTTGAACGTATGGCAACCTATCATGTCTGCTGTACAGCGGGATGTACAATGGCCTTTGCACAAAGCCTGGAAATGCTGGCAAAAAACATGACGGAGGTGAAGCCTACCGTAATGAACTGCGTACCGCGCTTACTGGAGCGCATCCATGATAAAGCCCTTAAAAGCGGAACAGCCGATGGTGGTGTAAAAGCCAAAATCTTTCTTTGGGCAATGGAAACAGGAAAAAAATACCGCCAGAGAGCAGACGAAGGCAAAAGCCTGGGTTTCCTGCTCGCCACCAAACAAAAGATAGCCGAGAAGCTGGTGTTCAGCAAGATCAAGGAAAGAACCGGCGGAAGGATAAAATTCCTGATCTCGGGAGGGGCCGCCCTTCCGAAAAATGTGGGAGAGTTTTTCGGTAACCTCGGCATTAAGGTATGCGAAGGCTTCGGCCTGACAGAAACGTCGCCCGTGATGACCTTCAGTGAAGCCAACAGACAGGTTTACGGCACTGTCGGCCGGGTAATTCCGGGCATTGAGGTAGCCATTCAAAATATTGAGACCAAAGAGATTATCAACATACAGACATATGATACTTTTGATGAAAATTTCGTGTGCCCGGAAGGAGAGATCATTGTGCGTGGCCATTGTGTGATGCAGGGTTATTTTAACAAACCGGCAGAAACTGCGGAAGCCATTGACAGGGACAACTGGTTTCATACCGGTGATATCGGAAGGTTTTATCGGGGGTATCTGCAGATCACAGACCGACTGAAGAACATCATCGTGAACTCTTATGGTAAAAATATTTATCCAAGCCCGGTTGAGAATATCTATCTGAAAAGCCTCAGGATTGAGCAGATATTCCTTGTTGGGGATAAACGCGAATACCTTACCGCAATTGTGATCCCCAACAGGGAAAGCATGCAGGAAAAATTCAAGCTGGAGGATTCTTTTTTCGAAATCAAGGAAACATTTATCACCGATCCGGAGATCATCACCTGGATCAATGAGGATATCAGGACCTTCTCCAAAGAGCTGGCAAAGTTTGAGCGCATCAAGAATTTCAAGGTGAAAAGAACGCCCTTCAGCATGGACGAAGGTGAGATCACGCCAACCATGAAAATCAAACGTAAGGTGGTAGAAAAGAAATATGCTGAAAGCATTAACGAGATGTATAGCGCATCTGCTGAAGCCGATTAGAATTTTCTAAAAAAACACCCTTCTAATTTACTATTTTTGCTGAACATTCGAATGCGCACCATTCGGATGTTTGTCATTTATAACGTTATCCGGCGGGAGCCGAATATTTAAAACATATGAGTACAGGACTATCAGAACAAGAAATACTGCGCAGAAATGCGCTTGTCCAGTTACGTGAACTGGGAATCGATCCTTATCCTGCTGAAGGTTACGAGATCAGCACAACTGCGGCAGACATCTTAGCGAACTACAATGAGGCCAATAAGGATGCCTGGCAGCAGGTAAGCTTTGCAGGCAGGATCATGACCCGCCGTATCATGGGCAGCGCTGCTTTTGCAGAGATACAGGACTCCACAGGCCGCATTCAGATTTACCTGAAAAGAGATGAGCTCTGCCCTGATGAAGACAAGACACTGTACAATACCGTATTCAAGAAACTACTGGATCTTGGTGACTTTATTGGTGTAAAGGGTTTTGTGTTCAGCACGCAAACCGGGGAGATCTCTGTACACGTTACTGAATTCAAACTGTTATCAAAATCATTAAAGCCCCTGCCCATCGTAAAACGTGACGACGAGGGTAATATATATGACGGATTTACTGATCCTGAACTGAGGTACAGACAGCGTTATGTAGACCTAACCGTGAATCCGGGCTTTAAACAGATCTTTATCAATCGCTCAAAGGTCATCAGCACCATGCGGAATTACTTCGACCAGCAGGGCTGGATGGAAGTAGAAACGCCTATTCTGCAGCAGATCCATGGTGGCGCAGCAGCACGTCCGTTTGAAACGCACCACAATACACTTGATATGCCTTTGTTTTTGAGGATAGCAAACGAACTGTATTTAAAAAGATTAATCGTTGCCGGGTTTGACGGCGTGTATGAGTTCGGTAAGATGTTCAGAAATGAAGGGATGGACCGTACCCATAATCCGGAGTACACAGCCATGGAGATCTATGTTGCTTATAAAGATTATATCTGGATGATGGCAATGGTGGAAGAATGCCTGGAGAAAGTGGCCATGGCCATACACAGTTCAGCGGTAGTGAAAGTAGGTGCGCACGAAATCAATTTCGCCGGCCCTTATGAAAAACTCACCATGTATGAGTCCATACAAAAATATACAGGGATCGATGTTTCGAAAATGACGGAAGACGAGCTGACGGCCACCTGCAAAAGTCTGGATATAGAGACCGACCTTTCAATGGGCCGCGGTAAGCTCATCGATGAGTTGTTCAGCGAGAAAGTAGAAGCCAACCTGATCCAGCCAACATACATCACAGACTATCCGCTGGAGATGACCCCGCTGGCAAAAAAACACAGAAGCAAAGAAGGACTGGTTGAACGTTTTGAGTTATTTGTGAATGGTAAGGAGATTGCCAACGCCTATTCTGAACTGAATGACCCTATTGACCAGAAGGAACGTTTCGAAGACCAGCTGAAACTGGCTGCCAGAGGTGATGATGAAGCCATGGCAATGGATGATGATTTTGTACGTGCACTGGAATATGGTATGCCTCCTACTTCAGGTCTGGGTGTAGGTATTGACCGTCTGGTGATGCTGATGACCAACCAGTCTACCATCCAGGAAGTACTTTTCTTCCCTCAGATGAGACCGGAGAAAAAAGCAAAGATCACCACTGATGAAGACTTTGTGAACGCCGGAATACCTGCCGAATGGGTACAGGTGATCAGGAAAATGGGATTTAACACGATAGAAGACCTTGCCGGCGCCAATGCAAACAAAGTATTTAATGACCTCGGCGGTATGCGCAAAAAGTTAAAACTGGATTTGACGATGCCATCCAAAGAAGATGTAACTGCCTGGTTTTCTTAACATAAAGATAACAAAGAATTAAAGGCCTGCCGTGATGATTTACGGCAGGCCTTTTCTATTTTTACCAGACATAAATAATTTGGAAAGCTATGAACAACTCCATTCTGGAAATTACCGAAAACGAATACTGCATAAAATTAAGTAAAGATGCATTTGATCTTTCTCTGATCCGTCAGCTGATCAAAAGGATTCAATCAGAGCAGTTGTTCTTTAGCAAAAGAAATGGCTATATGGAAGATGATATCATCAGCAGGGGCGGCCTGAACGAGAACGAAAATTTTGACAGTTTAAACGAGAAATAAAAAAAGCCACGTCTGTGGCTTTTTTTATTCTTCCTTTTACTAGCGGTATCTAACCTGTTGCTGCTTATCCAGCATTCCCAATTGATCTTTCATCTGTTTGATCTGATCGGCAAGTAATTTGTTCTTATCTGCTTTCTTCGCTTCTGTCAGATACATCTGCGCTTCTCTTTTGTTACGTTTTCCCATTGCAATACCAGCTAAGCTCAGCTTGGCCAGCGCAATGTTGTGGTCCATCTGCATCCCCAGGGAAAGTGCTTTCTTGAAATATTTCTCCGACTGCATCGGTGCTTTTCTCGATTCTATCAAACCGATGAGCAAATTATAGTAACCATGCTGAATCCTGATCAGCTGTGTTTCATAGTTTGTTATTCTTTTCAAATAAGCTTCAGCTTTTACCATATCGTCTTTACGTAAAAACCACTGCGCAAGAAGCATGTTCTCATTATAGAAAAAGGTAACAATGATCAGCAGACTAATCAACACCGCTAAAACACCCCAACCCCAGAAACCGAAAATCATCAGTGCAACCGCACCTCCTAATACCACAAAACCTGCAATAAGTCTTACTATGTTTGGCATAAAATCTTTAATTATTTTTTTGCAAATATCGTGTTTAAATACCAAAAACCAGATTTAAAATAATAATTAATCATTGGCATGACAGGGGGATTTCCAGCAACCGGTCATGCGGCCGGTGTTCCATTTACTTATACCTGAAAGCTGCGTTACTTATGCTGTGTAGGTGTTTTTGTGAGCTGGGTGTGAGTTGGGAGAGGATTAAATGTAAGTCTGGCGCTGTAACCCATGTTTATACCTCTCCCAACTCACACCCAGCTCACAAAAACTTACAGGAATGAACGAAGAAACAGTCTGGCAGCAACCTGAAGAAATCAACGTCTGCTCAATAAATTTACTGCGATCAAAACATTCCTTCCTATATTTGTTATTGGTTCAGGAGCATGCTTAGATCATCCTGAATTTAAATCTAAAATACTGAATATTGATGATTCAACATAATTGCAGCCGGGACAGTATCCTGTCTATACCGGAGATGAGGGAAAAATATGATACGGAATACACTGCCTATATTCCCGGTCTGGAAATAGCAGAGCAATTGAAAACCCTCCTGGAAAACGTACAGATCATTATCGTACTGGGCACCTGGTGCGCAGACAGCAGGTTACAGGTGCCCCGCTTTTTCAAAATTACCGATAGCACAGGCATTGCTGAAGACAGCATTCAACTGATCTGTATAAATGAAACGAAAAAGACGGAAGACGGCCTGACAGATCTTTTAAACATCGTCAGTGTGCCTACATTCATTTTTATGGAGGGTGATAAAGAATTGGGCCGTATCATTGAGTCGCCCACAGGCACCCTTGAAAACGATATGATTGAGATATTAACAAAAAAATAACAGTATGTCAGCAGCATTAGAACCAGGATGGTTAAAGGTCTTGGAACCTGAATTTAAAAAACAGTACATGAAAGACCTGAAAGCCTTTCTGGTACAGGAAAAAGAAGCGGGATTTACCATTTTCCCAAAAGGCCCTGATATTTTCAATGCCTTCAACTATACGCCGTTCGACAAGGTTGAGGTAGTCATCCTGGGGCAGGATCCCTATCATGGCGAGGGACAGGCTCATGGCCTTTCTTTCTCTGTAAAAAAAGGAGTGACGGTGCCCCCTTCGCTGAAAAACATTTACAAGGAACTGGAAACAGATATCGAAGGTTTTAAAACACCCGGCCATGGTCAGCTCACACAATGGGCAGAGGAAGGAGTATTACTGCTCAATGCCACCCTGACGGTACGTGCACACCAGGCAGGTTCACATCAGGGCAAAGGCTGGGAAGCCTTCACAGACCAGGCCATCAGCCGGCTGTCAGAACAGAAAACGGGACTGGTATTTTTATTATGGGGGAAATTCGCCCAGAATAAATCCATACTGATTGATGAAAAGAAACATACCGTGATCAAATCTGCCCACCCTTCCCCATTCTCGGCATATACAGGTTTTTTTGGGAGCAGGCCTTTTTCTAAGACCAACGCTGCGCTGATTGCAAGCGGAAAGAAACCTATTAACTGGCAGATCAGCGAATAACATTCGGATACCATCACATAAAAAAGCCCCTTAATGTTAAGGGGCCTGATCATTCCGGAGGATTAATATTCCAATGGAACGATAGGTTCTTTTTTGGTAGTGGACATGATCATCATTGTCTGAAAAGTTTTTACCACGCTGATCTTGCTGATCTTATCCATGATCAGCCTTTCGTAAGCTTTGATATCGCTTACATATACTTTTAAGAGGAAATCTGCCTGACCGGTCACGTGGTGGCATTCCGTAATTTCCTTAATCTGATTGACCTCATCAAGAAATATCTGGATGGTATTGTTCTTATGAAAATCGAGCTGAACCTGAATAAAAGTCTTGATGCCTAAACCCAGTTTCTCTTCATCTACTAAAGCATGATAGCTCTTAATGAAACCGGACATTTCCAACTTCCTTACGCGTTCTAAGGTAGGTGCGGGTGATAATCCAATTTCCTGTGATAAAAGTAGATTGGTTATTCTGCCGTTTTCCTGTAAAAGTCTGAGTATTTTAAAATCTATCTTATCTAATTCTGTTGCCATTTTTCTGGATCTTGAACTCAAAGGTAGAATAACAAGCGCTTATTTACCAAATTTAATTCTAAAAAATATCAATTAAATTACGCTTTATTTTATAAAAAAAATTTTAGATTTGTCTAAACATACAATTAGGCTTGTACAATGCATTCTTTTACCGAAGAAAACTACCTCAAAACAATTTATCATTTATCACAGTTTACTGCCAGCCCGGTACAGACCAATGCTATTGCAGATGGGATGAAAACCAGGCCAGCATCGGTTACAGACATGCTGAAGAAGCTTTCTGATAAACAACTGATTGATTATATCAAATACCAGGGAGTAACGCTGACAGAAAAAGGAAAAACAACTGCCGTTGGTATTGTAAGAAAACACCGTCTCTGGGAGGTTTTCCTGGTAGAAAAACTAAAGTTTAAATGGGACGAGGTACACGATATTGCCGAAGAACTTGAACATATCAATTCTGCACTATTGGTTGAACGCCTGGATGAATTCCTTGGTTTTCCAAAAAGAGACCCGCATGGTGATCTCATTCCGGATCAGAACGGATTTTTTGAACCTGTCCAGAATATCCACCTTCATGAAATGTCATGTGGGAACAAAGGGGTGATTATTGGCGTAAGTGAATACTCATCTGCATTTTTAAAGCACCTGGAAAGACTTGGCCTGACCATAGGTATCATCATCGAAATCAAAGAGATAGCTGATTATGACGGATCTGTTGAGCTGCTGGTAGACGGCAGAAAGATCAATGTCAGCCGGGAAGTGACACAGCATATCCTCATCAATTATAAATAAAGCGCCAGAAATATATAATGAAAAACTCAGAATCATTAAGTGAAGTACATCAGAGTGTGAATACGAGCAAACGTACCGGATGGCGAAGGATATTATCATTCATCGGCCCTGCCTATCTGGTGAGCGTGGGTTATATGGATCCGGGAAACTGGGCTACCGATCTGGCCGGGGGAAGTAAATTCGGGTACCAGCTGATCTGGATCCTGCTGATGTCAAACCTGATTGCCCTCCTGTTACAGTCGCTCAGCGCCCGTCTTGGTATCGTGCGCGGGCTGGACCTGGCGCAGGCCTCAAGAAATGCCTATCCCAAATGGGCCAATATCCCGCTGTTTGCTCTGGCGCAAACTGCAATTGTAGCATGCGACCTTGCCGAGATCATTGGAATGGCAATTGGCTTGAACCTGCTCTTTGGCCTGCCATTGATCTGGGGAATCAGCATTACCATCTTTGATACAGTCCTGCTGTTATTCCTCATGAATAAGGGCATGCGGAAAATGGAGATCTTTATTGTATCCATGGTATTCATCGTAGGTTTTTCCTTTTTAGTAGAGATGTTCATTGTAGAACCATCCATAAAGGAAATTATCGGGGGGCTTAAGCCATCTGTCCTCTCCGGACAGGCTTTATATATTGCCATAGGAATCATTGGTGCTACGGTAATGCCCCATAATCTCTACCTGCACTCTTCATTGGTACAAACCAGGAAATTCGAAAGAGACGAGAAGGGCATTAAGGAAGCAATAAAATTTAATTTTATTGATACTGCTGTAGCACTCAACCTGGCATTCTTTGTCAATGCCGCCATATTGATCCTTGCCGCTGCTGCTTTTTTTAAAAACGGGCTGCATGAAGTTGCCGAGATACAGGACGCCTATAAATTACTCGGGCATATCTTTGGTGGTGTTGCCCCTACTCTTTTTGCACTGGCACTGATTGCCGCCGGGCAAAGCTCTACAGTGACAGGCACGCTGGCCGGACAGATCATCATGGAGGGCCACATCAACCTGAGGATACAACCCTGGCTGCGCAGGCTGATTACCCGCCTGCTGGCCATCATACCTGCATTTTTCACTATCCTCTATTTTGGCGACGACGCACTGAGCGGATTGCTGATCCTGAGTCAGGTAGTACTCAGTTTACAACTGGGTTTTGCGGTCATCCCCCTGATACATTTCACTTCTGATAAAAAAGAAATGAAAGGCTTTGCGATAAAACTCTGGGTAAAGATACTGGCCTGGCTGAGTGCCGGTGTGATCGTGCTGCTGAATATCAAGCTGGTTATCGAAGAGATTACAGGCTGGGCTAAAGCTTCGGACGGATGGTACATTTACTTTCTGATCGTTCCCCTGGCCATTCTCATAGGACTGATGCTGCTGTACGTTTTTATCTATCCTCTGTTTACCAGGAGTAAGGTGAGGAACAATGTTCCCCATGGAAATGCACTGGCAATAGAGAGCGTGGAAAAAATCAGCTATACAACAATTGGCATCACGGTTGATTTTTCAAAGAATGACCGCAATACGATCAGGCATGCGCTGATACAGGGCGGAAAAACCACAGATTACCATTTGATCCATATTGTGGAAACCGCGGCCGCACGTTACCATGGGCAGGCGACAATGGACCATGAAACACTGAGTGATGCCGGCAACCTCGACAAATATTGTGAGAATCTCGCCAGTCTTGGTTACCATGCCATACCGCACATCGGTTTTGGAAGTGCCGCAGGTGCTATCGCAGAAATCAGCAAAAGCAGCAAACTTGAATTACTGGTGATGGGTGCGCACGGACATAAAGGATTAAAAGACCTGATCTTTGGCACTACTGTTGAGTCTGTACGGCATAAAGTTACTATTCCTGTATTGGTAGTGAGGTAGGAAAAGACGATATTTGTTAATTCTATGAAGAACGATATTCAAATAAAAAATAAAAGAGCATACTTCGACTATAATATTATTGAGAAATATGATGCCGGACTGGCATTACTGGGTACCGAAATCAAAGCGATCAGACAGGGAAAGGCCAACATGACCGATGCCTTCTGCATGTTTATCGGCAATATCCTATACGTAAGAAACCTTCACATTTCAGAATACAGCCACAGTTCCTTTCACCATCACGACATCAAGCGGGACAGGGTGCTGCTGCTTCAGAAAAAGGAATTGAAAAAATTGAAATTCAGAAGTGAGGAAAAAGGCTATACCATAGTACCCCTGCGCATCTTCACCAATGACAGGGGATATGCCAAAATCGAGATTGCACTGGCTCAGGGAAAGAAAGAATTTGACAAAAGAGACAGTATCAAAGACCGTGAATCCAAACGCGAGATGGACCGGGCACTGAAAGTTTAACTGCTACCAGGCCTGGTCTCCAACCAGGGGAACAAACCTGAAGGTATCCAGTTCAAATTTCTCAAACTCAGTGTCATTGATACGGATCACGGTAACCATGGTCTGTGAATGTTCGTCACCCACAGGAATAACAAGTATTCCTCCAACCTTAAGCTGTTTCAGCAGAATTTCAGGAACAAAGGGCGCCCCGGCAGTAACAATGATCTTATCGTATGGTGCATGGGCAGCAATCCCCATTGAGCCATCACCAAAAAAGAAATTCGCAGGATAACCCATTCCGGGCAATACCCTGATGGTATGCCTGTAAATGCTCTCCTGTCTTTCAATCGTATACACGTCTGCCCCAAGTTCCATCAGGATGCAGGTCTGGTAACCGGAACCCGTGCCGATCTCCAGCACCTTATCACCCTTGTTAATGTGCAGCAACTCGCTTTGATAGGACACGGTATAAGGCTGGGATATGGTTTGTCCGTCGCCAATCGGGAAGGCAATATCTTTATAGGCCTGGTTCCAGAAGGTTTCATCAAAAAAGAAATGCCGCGGCACCTTTCCAATTGCTTTCAGAACACGCTGATCTGTAATCCCTCTTGACGCAAGATGCTCAACCAGCTTTTTACGCGCCCCTCTTTCCCGGTAATTGTCTACAAATTTATATGCCATTGCATCTCAAAAATACTTCTTTGCCTGCAAAAATCTATTGTTTTTATTCGGGTAAATTCGATCTGCACTGTAAGACGCATGAAATCACTGTCTTGAGTGTCTCCTAAAACAGATTAATTTGGCTTATCATTTCACAAACGAAACAAGCAACTTTATTTAAAGATACGTAGCAGAATTACCTCTGAAAACAAAAAAAAATTGTATTGAAGGTTTTTAATGGGGTCAGGAAATATGATATATTTTTGGGTTGACATCACACAATCTATTCTTCGTATGAGATTAATTTTACTTTTTTGTTTACCCTGTTTTTTTGTGCCGATTATTTCATTTTCACAAATCAACGGTAACTACCGGTATTCCATTGCGGCCAGAGGATTCGCAGCCATACGAGTGCCCAAAATATTCAACCAGGAATCAGAAAGATACCTGAATACTACATTGAACGGCGGTATGATCAAATTTAACGATAACGAGTTCAGCTACAGGATCAGCGGAAATTTCATCGATAAGGCATTATCTTTCGATAACAATTGTATCAACTGTGACCTTGCCCGCGGAAGGTTAAAAGACTATGCCTTTAAGGTAGGTTTTGAGAAAAACTTTAGCTATTCACGCCTGCAGCCGTATTTTGCATTGGATATGGGATATCGATATAACCGGTTCAAAGGATTGGTCAATACCATCAATAACCAGCGGAGCATCGCTTCTGTACATGATCTTGAGGATACCAAAAGCGGCGGTACCGCTGCCTCCGCTATAGGGTTAAAGATCCACCCGGTTGAGTACATTTCCATTTTCATAGAAAGCGGCATTGAATTTTACTATGCCTATGTCCGCCAGGATGTCACTGCACAGGATATCACCGCATCAGGAAAGCAGATTAAATTTAACAGAGGGGAATTTCTGCTTAATCCTCTATCGATTGGCATACAGATCCAACTGACAAACAAAAACTAATACGGATCCACATCGATCTGGATGATCACGCCCTTGTATGCCTTGTCACCGTTAAAATCAGTAATGGTTTGTCTGATCACAGCTTTCACCTTTTGGATGGCATCAGATTTATCCGATTTGATGATCAGTTGTTTGATATAGTAGTTCCTGATCCTCGATACCAGGGGCTGCTCTGGCCCCAGCACACGGCTCCCCAGCTGTGCCCTCAGCAATGAAGCGAAATGCAGGGAGGCGGCGTTTAACAGGTTTGAATCCTTATGTTTTACGTTGATAAAAATAAGCCTGGTGAACGGCGGATAATGAAACTGTTTACGCTCTTCAATCTCGTCGTTATACATCTCGGTATAATTGTTCTCTACCACCTGTTTAATAATACGGTGGTTATCATCATAGGCCTGAATGCAGACCTTGCCCTGCTTATCGCGCCGGCCTGCCCTGCCTGCCACCTGTGCCAGTAACTGATAGCTGCGCTCGAAAGCCCTGAAATCAGGATAATTCAGCAGTGTATCTGCATTGATGACTCCAATCAGTGTCACGTTATCAAAGTCCAGCCCTTTGGCTACCATCTGCGTGCCGATCAGGATGTCGGTCTTTTTCTCCTGGAAATCGCCAATGATCTTTTGCAGACTGTTCTTTGTTCTGGTACTGTCCACATCCAGCCTGGCAATCTTTACGTCAGGGAAGATCAGGCTCAGCTCCTCTTCCACACGTTCGGTTCCAAAACCTTTCTGCTCAATATGCACCGAACCACAGGCCGGGCAGATATTCATGCTGCTCTCATGGTAACCGCAATAATGACAGTGCAGTTTGCCGCTGCTTTTATGAAAAGTCAGGCTTACATCGCAGTTCACACATTTAGGTGCAAAACCGCAGGTCTTGCAGATCAGAATGGTGGCATATCCCCTCCTGTTCTGGAACAGGATCACCTGTTCTTTTTTTTCCAGCGTTGCAGCAATATCATCTATCAGTACACTGGAGAAATAAGAGACCATTTTTTTTCTCTTTGTTTCCTCAGAGATGCTCACCACCTGCTGCAGGGGAAGCTCTACGCCTCCAAACCTCTCATTGAGCGAAACCAAACCATATTTATCATTTAAGGCATTGTAATAACTTTCTATGGAAGGTGTGGCAGAGCCCAGTACAATTTTCGCCTGGTGAAGATGCGCCAGGTAAACAGCAGCATCCCTGGCCTGGTACCTTGGTGCAGGCTCATTCTGTTTGTAGGATGATTCATGTTCTTCATCAACGACGATCAGTTTAAGCGCATTGAAAGGCAGAAAAACAGATGACCGTGCACCAAGTACGATCCTGTATTTTCCGCTCAGTACATGGTTCCAGATCTCCACCCGTTCATTGTCGTTGAATTTAGAGTGATATACCCCTATTGCGTCGCCAAAATAACGTTTAATCCTTTCCACGATCTGTGTGGTCAGTGCAATTTCCGGGAGCAGGAACAGGACTTGTCCGCCGCTGGCAATGGCCTCTTCAATGAGTTTGATATAAACCTGTGTTTTGCCTGAAGCGGTTATTCCGTGCAGCAGTACCACATCCTTCGACTGAAACGCTGTCTGTATATTCGCGAGTGCAACACTTTGCGCATCGCTGAGCTTAAAATTTAGGATCAGGTCATCATTCTCGTCCTGCAAACGGCTGACGGCCTTTTTATGGAGACTGAAAATTTCTTTGTCCAGTAAAGATTTCAGTGCCCCCGGTCCGCAATTGCTCTCCTCCAGCAGCTGCTGTCTGGATATCTCCCCTCCGGATTTGGAAAGTTTGATATAGGCCAATAGGGCGTCCAGCTGTTTGGGTGCGCGTTCCAGTACTTCAAATAATTGCCGGAAATTATCTTCTTCCTTATAAAAAGGATTTAAGCTGATATATGATTTTAATAAAGGCTTATATTTTTCTACCACCTCTTCGGCAATATGGACGATCTCCTTGTCCAGCAAAGACCTGATCAGAGGGAATACCGTCTTCTGTCCCAGCAGGGCCGATATCTGGTCTACAGTTAGCCGCTTCTGCTTTTCGAGTGCAGCGATCAGTATAGCTTCTTTCTCTGTAACTGCAAGTTCATCATAGCTGATTTCCTCACGCAGGATGATGATCGTTTCACTTGCCAGTTTTAAACCGGCGGGCAGGGCGGCAGACATCACATCCCCTTCATTACAGAGATAATAGGCTATCATCCAGTCCCAAAACTGCAATTGCAGCTGATTAACCAGGGGATGTTCATCAATCACATCAATAATATACTTAGCCGGATATAATTCCGGTGCGGTCTGGCTGATACTTTTGATCAGTGCGGTATAGATCTTGTTCTTGCCAAACTGAACGATCACCCTTTTGCCGACAGCGGTATGTTCGTTTAGATGGAAGGGTATGCGATAGATATAATTTTTCGAGAGAGACAGCGGCAGGATTACCTCGATGAACAGTGTATCCCGTTCCGCAAAATCCATATCAATATTTTCCTGCATTTATCTGTTCTTTAAGGCGGCAAAAAAGAGGATCACCCAGCCTAAAATAAGAAGCAGTCCTCCGAAAGGGGTTACAGGACCTATAATATTTACAAATCCGATATGCGTGATATCCCTGGTTGCCAAAAGGTAAAGTGATCCTGAGAAAAGTACGATCCCTATGGTAAAGCAAAAATAAGAAAAGTCTACCAGTTTTGTTCTGAAACGTGCAAAAGTAGACAGGAAAAGTAACGCGAAAGTATGATAAAACTGATATTCAATTCCTTTGGTCCAGATATCCATTTGATCAGCAGAGAGAATATTTTTTAAACCATGGGCCCCGAAAGCGCCAAGTATCACTGCCACTGCACCAAAAAAAGAAGCAGTTAAAATTATTCGTCTATTCATTAAGTTTAGCGTTTTTCTGCTGCTGCAAAATTAATAAACCTCTTTGCATTTTCTTAGTAATCCAACTATTAAATTAAATTTGCGTGAATACAGATGAAACGGATATACCTCACTTTAATGATATTGGTGCTTGCTATGACGGGCATGGCCTATTTGTACTTTTCAAGGCTCAACCGGGAAAGCACTTATAACGAGATCAGCCTGTATGCAGCAACTGCAAATTCGGGTCTGGTATTCTGCGTTCACAATGACCGGAGCATATTTGAGATCTTAAAAGGGCAGGATTTGTTCGAAAAGCTGCTGGGAGCGGATAAATTCAGCCGGCTGAGCCTGCTGAAGGACCTGGTTATTTCCAATTCGTCTGTCAATAACCTGATCACAGGCAGGGATGTATTTATTAGCTTCTCAGGAGGAAAAAATAAAGACACAGACTATCTGATCAGTACACAGCTGAACGATGAAAAAGAAAAGCCATTGTTAAGCAGCGCACTGCAATCTGAAGGGATTAAAATAACCCAGGCCGGGGGGATGATGAAACTTACGCTGAATGACAGTACCGTCTTTTATATGGCCATGGAAAAGAACCTTGTTCTTTTATCCAATCAGCAGGAGCTGATTAAATCTGCGCTTACAGTAAACCCTTTAAAAGGCCCCCATGAGTTTATCAGCTATATCAAATCAAACAATAAACTCAGCAAAAACAGCGTAGGTAATCTTTTTATAGATTTCAATAAGGTACCTGCCCTGATCAGATCCATCTTGCCGGGTAACTTAAACGGGAACCTCAGCATCTTCAACCAGCAGAACTCATTTGCTGCACTGAATTATAACTTCAGCAGGGAAAGACTCTTTTTCAGCGGGAATACCCGCCTCAACGGAACAGGCAATTACCTGAACCTGTTTGCCGGCACCACTCCCAGAAAGAACAGCATTGACAATCTGCTGCCGGAAAACACGGCTAACTTCCGGCTGTATGCTATCCCCGATTATGAGAACTGGAGAAAATCCCTGAACAGCTGGTTTGACCTGCATGAGGAAGGCCGTAAAGTAAAGGCAACTATAGCAGGAACCGATAAGACCTACCACCTGAATGCAGAAGAGATCTTTCCCAGGTACTTCAAAGACCAGCTGATCACCTTCCAGCTCAAATCGGCAGCCAGCCTCGGTGCCATTAACCTGAGCAATGGCGATAAAGTAAAACAGCTCTTAATTGATATCAGTGAAGACTATGATCAGGATATTAAGCTCCTCAAAGTGCCCGGACTGCTGTATTGCTATTTTGGTGAGCCGCTAAAAAAGTTCGGTAAACCCTATTATACTATTATTGATAACTACATGATTTTTGCAGGCCAGCCGGGAACCCTTCAGGCATTCCTGCAATCTTACAGAAAGAATGATCTGCTTGTAAATACAGCGGATTATATCAATCTGTATTCCCAGATATCAGATGTTGCAGGTATTACCTTTTATGTGAACCATAAAAATTCAAAAGACCTGGTCAGATCTCAGATCTACACCCCGTATTACCGTCATTATCTGTCAAAAAACGGGCTTGGAAAATTCAGCTCATTAATTTATCAGCTCAATGGGGATAAAGGAGCGTTTCAGACTAATCTCTTAATCAACACGTTAGCTGAGGAGGAAAATCCGGCAGTAACTGATAGCTTATCAATTATCAGATAATACCATTCTGATCAAGACGTGTTTACATAGTATGAAAATTTAATATACAAATAATCTGTTTATACCATTAAAATCAGCATATTTAAGAACGCTTTTTAAACTATGGCAAAAAGATACTTATTTATCTGTGTTTTACTAATTTCTGCTACGCATCTCAAAGCACAACAATACGGACTTTTTAATACCAGGACATTATTTGATGCTTTTGAAAATCCTGCTCAGAAAGCATTTGTTCTCGACTCCTCGCGCCAGTTCGCCTCTAACTTTTTCCTGCCGTATTTTGGCCTGAACGCCGCCAATAAAGGAGATTCAAAGTATACACTTAGTGAACTGATCAACAACAGCACCTACAATACTGATCACATCCTGATCGGTAACAATAACAGGAACAAGCTCTTTGAGAGTTCCAATATTTACCTGCTGACCTTCAGACTGTTCCAGTCTTATAAATACAATAAAGAACTCGGCTTTTCCTGGCAGGTACGTTCTGATGCGTTTGCGGATTATACCAACGAGACGCTGGTAGTTTTTGGCGACTATAACAGGTTTACAAACTCACAGAATTCGCTGCTGAACAGCAACGGATTCGGACAATCCTATCACCAGTTTAGCGTAACCTACCGTGAAAACCTGACCAAAAGACTTGCCCTGGGCGTCAAACTGAGTTTACTGAGCGGTATCACTTACAACAAAATAGATATTACCAATTCCAGTTTAACGATCAACCCGGAAACGGAAGACTTAACTGTCGGGCTGACGGGAACCTATAAATCTAATTTCCTGCGTGCAAAAGAACTGGACAGGAGCAACTTCTTCCCAAATTTCAAAAACCCTGGTATGTCTGTGAGTTTTGGTACTACCTATACCGCCAAAAGCGGGGTGTTTATTATGGCAAACGTTAAAGATCTGGGTTTTATCAGGTGGAATAAGGAGTCGCACTCCATCAATGTGAACGGTGCAGTTACCGTAGGAAGAGAAACCATTGATCCTATAGATACAAATTATATCAATACCAACACATTGGAAAATGAGTTAAATGATCTGTTTGTCAGATCAGACCGTCAAAAAAGCTTTTATACACCAACCAATGCCAAAGCCGATTTTATGATCTCCAGGAAATTTAACTGGTACACCCCCAGCCTGATCGTTTCCAAAAACCTCTTCTACCAGGGTGGGGATGCAGCTTTTGTCAACAGGTTTAAATACAATGAATTTTCTGTAAGCCTTTCTCCTACTTACAATATGAACGGCTTTGGGATGCTGGGCACGCAGGGTATGTACCAGACTCCCAATTTCGAATTCTTCCTTGGAACAGACAACTTACTAAAGTCGGCCTCCATCCGTAAGGAAGCAACGGTCAATACAGGATATTACGGAGCTTCAATTTATATGGGACTGGCTATTAAATTCGGATATGTAGTTGAACATCCGCAAAACAGCAGTTATATGCCGGGTGTGGGAGATGACACGGAAACCAGTTTCTTTAAGAGGATCTTCAGGGTTTTCCAGAAGAAAGGCAGTGACAATTAGACTTTCTTTTTTGCCTGGGTGATCACAAAATCTTTGAGATAATAGGGTTCAAAATAAGCTGTATCTTCAAAATCCTGTCTGTTAAAGGCCTCAAATGCCAGGCCGCTCATATGTGCCGCTGAGTTGAAGTTCAAGGCAGAAAAATGTGCATTTGCCGATAAAATTGACTCATTGCATTTCATGGCGCCATCACCGATAAAGCTGATCTCCCGGTTTTCCAGCTCCTCCAGGTAGGAATACTCATCGATAATTTTAGCGCTCACAGGCAACACTTCAGTAAGATGCTGGTCATAGAGTGCAGTAAAGACTTCCATTCTCCTGGCATCGATCATCGGGCAAACCAGACCTGAATAATTTTCCGCAGTACCAAGAAAACCCCTGGCCATCATCTGTAAGGTATTGATTCCGATCAGCGGCTTCTCTACTGCAAAACAGATCCCCTTGGCTGTAGATACCCCGATCCGTAAACCTGTATAAGATCCGGGGCCTTTACTTACTGCAACCGCATCCAGGTCTGCATATGCCATCCCGGCATTGGCCATTACTTCTTCAATAAATAAGGTAAGGCTGCCTGCATGGATATTATGAGCCCTAAGCTCTTTCAGGGCGATGGTTTCACCGTTTAGAGAGATTGCAGCAGAACATGTTGATGTAGCGGTTTCAATTTGAAGTATTGTAGCCATTGAAGCAATATTTTTAAGTAAATTCAGGGAACGGGGTCATGTCCGTGTGCCCCCCAGGGATGACAGCGGCCAATCCTTTTGAGCGTAAGCCAGCCGCCTTTAAAAGGGCCGTATTTCTTTATGGCTTCGATGCCATATTGTGAACAGGTAGGCGTAAATCGGCAGCTTGAACCGAGCAGCGGTGATATAAACCACTGATAAAACTTAATCAGTGCTAAAAAGAACCAGCCGATGATGCGTTTAATCAGTTCCATTTGTTGCTATCGTTAACATTAGCTTTTTAAAGGCATTTGCCAGTTTCTTCTCAAAAAAAGCATAGTCGTAATGCGCTTTGCCAATAAACTGTATAGAAAGTAACAGGGTTTGATTCTCCTGGTTGAGCAGGGGATAAAGGTCTGTTGATTTATGAAGCCGATAAGCCTCACGCGTTCTGCGTTTGATCAGATTTCTGTCATGCGCACGCTTAAATCTTTTTTTGGATACATTGATCACTACCTGCGCAGGAAAAGCACTTTTACCGGGCACAAATATATAAGACAGGCGAAAGGGGTACAATAAAAAAGAAGAACCGTTCTTAAATAGCAGGTCTAATGATTTCCTGCTGCATAACCGTTCTTCTTTGATAAATGTTTTCATGTTTTTGATCGCATATTCGCAGACATAATGATCTGCCGGCACTTAAAGTGCAGCAATCAAAATTATGCTTTGTGACGACGTTCGTCAGACACTGATAATTTTCTTCTTCCTTTTGCACGACGAGAAGCTAATACTCTTCTACCGTTTGCTGTAGCCATTCTTTCGCGGAAGCCGTGTTTGTTTCTTCTCTTTCTTTGCGAAGGTTGGAATGTTCTTTTCATAACTGTATGATATCTTAACTATTATTTTTTTAAATAAGAGGTGCAAATATAGCGCGATTTTTTCTTAATTGCAAATAGATTCAGTAAAGTTTCGCTTTTTATCCATTCTTTATGTGCAGCCACCGGATCATTATATTCCAAGTGCTGCTTTGAGTTTGATGTAACCTGTTTTGCTGACGGGAAGCCAGATATCAGACTTTAACAGCACTACATAGCTGTCTTTCTCCTTCAGTTCAATCCTGCTCACCTGAGCCAGGTTGATCAGATAGGAACGGTGGATGCGTATAAACTGTTCACTATTGAGTGTGTTCTCAAAAAAACTCATCGTTTTATTTTTATAGAAGTGCCCCTCGGTAGTGCTGAGTTTTACATGATCATCATCGGCTTCGAAGTAGTGGATATCATTAACGGGGATGATCTTGATCACGCCGCCGGTTTTTACCACTACCCTATGCTGTTGTGCAGGACTCATTGCGGCCGTCTCCAGCAATTCTTCTGTAGGTGCCGTTTGCTTTAACCGTGCGGGAAGTTTGTGCATTGCCTGGTCAAACCTGTCCTGCTCTATGGGTTTCAGCAGATAGTCTGCCGCGTTTACTTCAAATGCTTTGATCGCAAACTCATCAAATGCCGTTGTAAATATTACTGCAGGCGGATCTTCCACCAGTTCCAGCATCTCGAACCCGTTGATCCTGGGCATCTGGATATCAAGGAAAATAAAATCGGGCCGGAACTGCGTAATGGCCTTTAATCCCTCAAAACCGTCACTGCATTCCGCAACAATCTCAATGTCAGGAAAACTTTTCAGATAATGTTTAACCACATCCCGTGCTAAAGGTTCATCATCAATAAGTATTGTTCTGATCATATGTCTGTGGTATTTTAAGGGTCGTTAAATAGATGTTATCTTCCAGTGCCGCCGTTTGCAGCAGGCCGCTGTCAGCAAAGAGCAAATATAATCTTCTTCTGATAGCAGTCAACCCAAATCCTGTACCACCTGCGGCTTTCATTTCAGGATCATAAGGATTTTGTACACTGATCTTCAGCATGCTGTTCTCCAATTTTACATTCACGGAAATCAGTATGGCTTTTGAGGTATTGTAAAGTCCGAATTTAATCGCATTTTCTACAATAGGCTGCAGCAATGTACCCGGTAAACAAAGTGCGAGTGTATCATCATCAATCTGAATGTCCAGGTTCAGGCGATGGCTAAACCTTACTTTTTCAATATCAAGGTACAGCTGAATGTATTCCATTTCTTCTGCCACACTTACCCAGACCTCATCGTCCCTCTTCAGCGTGCCCCTTAAAAAGGAAGCCAGTTTAGTGATCATCGTACCCGCCTCTTTAGGATTAACAATGGTCAGTGCGTACACCGAATTTAAACTGTTGAATAGGAAATGGGGCTGCAGCTGGTGTCTTAGTTTATTGAGCTCAGCTTCTTTGGCCAGACTCTGCGCAGTATGCAGGCGCTCCTGGGTTTCAGACTGCTCTTCCAGCTTGTACCATAATACATTGGCAAATGCACACCAGACCAGGAATACAAACAGGACGATAGACCTGAAGGGCATTGACACATCGAGAAAACTCACATAGGTCTGATAGCGGCTGAAGATCATACTGAGTGCATATGTACTTAGAAAAGACACGGATATGGATAACACAATAGCGAGTATCACCACGAAGAGAACGATCTCCTGTTTGGGCTGGTAAAACCTGAGAATAGTGCCAACTACAAGACAGGAAAGTGCCAGAAGCGTATTGGTGATTAAACTGTCTGCCACCGAGGCATACCAGTTAAAATTGAGCGTATAATAAAAAAGCAGGACGAATGCCACGATCCAGGCAACGAAGAGCATTACTCCTGCTTTTTGTACGCTTTTGCTTAACAAAGGATTATTGGCCACGATCTTTTATTTAATAGTTTCTGATATCCACCCCGCCAAATATCGCTATGCCTGTTATTTTTATGATTTTATGCGGTTCTTCTCCCAGCGGAACAATGGACCTTTTGTCATCTACCCCACCAAATATGGGAGTCAGTTCAGTTTTCACTATCCAGTTTGGCGGGATAACGATCTTTACCCCCCCGAATATGGCAATCACATCCAGAGTAATGGTTCCTTCAAAGTCGGCCTGCGTAAAGATCAGGTCACAGCCCCCAAATACTGACACCACATCCCCGCCTTTAAAATTTTTGGAGAAGATTTGTTGTTTACTTCCACCAAATACATTTACAGAATCAATATAGTCATTTTCCGGGCTGGAATAGTTTTGATCACCGGAGGTTTCTGCCCCGTCAGGATTCTCCCCCAGATTGAAATCCAGCGGTTTTTTTTTCCATTTACCCCCCCGGTTCAACCCTGTGGGTTTTAAGATAAGATATAATCCCAGTATAATGAATGCGCCTGCAAAATAATATTTAGACATGTCCAGATCCACCATATCTTCCAGTGTAAAAATACCGCCGATAATTACCATGACCATCCATCCCGCACCGGTAAAATTACGTCTGTACCCGATCAGCAATCCGATTGCAATTAAAATTGTGTGCCAGCTAAATATCCAGTGAGGAATTCCTATTCCAAAATTCCTTAAAAAAAATATCAGACCAATCACTAAAAGGATCAGTCCGCCGCCTAGTCTGTTTGAACGGTTGTTTGAGTTTTTATAAGTTTCCATTACCTTAATTTTTCATCTAAACTAGCGCATATCATCAGAATTCTATATAGCTACAGGCCCATACAGCGGTAAAAAGGCGGTAAACATCGTTTTTTTGTCGGTGAAAAAATATGCGTTAATTTGGCAATGCCGTTATTAATTTAAATCATATTATGAAAAGATACATCCTTCTTATTCTTCTGCTCCTTCCCTTTGCCCTGCCAGCGCAGCAGACCAGCCAGCCCTATCAGATATTCGAAACTAAAACTGGCAAAAATATCACCCTGGAAGAACTTGTTAAAAATTTAAAAAAAACAGATGTGCTGGTGTTTGGTGAAGAGCACAATGATTCTACCAGCCATTTGCTGGAAGCACAGATCCTGGAAAAGATGATTCAGCTGTACCCTTCCACAGCCTTGTCAATGGAGATGTTCAGTACAGATGTACAGCCGGTGATCAATGAATATCTTCTGGATATGATCTCTGAAAAGAATTTTATCAAAGAGGCAAAGGCCTGGAACAATTATAAGGATTACAGGCCGTTGATCGAACTGGCAAAAACTAACCATACAGACGTCATCGGTGCTAATGTGGCAACGCGGTACAGCAATGCGGTTTCTATGTCAGGACTGGACAAACTTAAAAATTTCCCGGAGGCTTCGAAATCATTCCTTCCTCCCCTTCCTGTTGACACTGCCACCGGAAGATATCATGAAAAATTCATAGAGACCCTTGGAGGGCATGACATGGGAGGCATGAAGATTTACCAGACCCAAAATCTTTGGGATGCTTCTATGGCCTGGTCTATCGCAAAGTATGCAAAATCGTATCCCGGTAAAAAGATCCTGCAGGTGAATGGCAGGTTCCACAGTGATGAGAAAACCGGGCTGATCGCACAGCTGAAAAAGTATGCACCTAAACTCTCCGTATCAAATATATCCTGCTTTTCGTCGGGCAGTGCAGATGCAAAGGAGCGGGATAAATATGCCGATCTTGGCGATTATGTGATTGTTACAGGGCAGGTGAACTGATCGCTGTTAGATTCGCAGCTGAGGTTTGAGGTCAGGCGGATTTCCTTATTCTGGCAGTAAGGGGGAATTCTTAATTGGAAAAAAAGGATCTGGTGTTTCAATGCTGACAGCATTGAAACACCAGATCCTTTTTTTCAGCGAAGCCAAATGATCTTTAAGCTCCCTGGATCAGAAATCCAGCCAGCGGTTTATATTATACTGTTTTGGTCTTCAGCAGATCTCTGATCTCTCCCAGCAATACTTCTTCTTTTGATGGTGCCGGAGCAGCCTTAGGCGCCTCTTCCTCTTTACGTTTCATTGAGTTTATAGCTTTTACCATCAGGAATATAATAAACGCCAGGATGATAAAGTTGATCACTTCTGTTGCGAAATTACCCCAGGCAAATACGGGACCGGCTTTCTTAGCATCCTCAAGGGAAGCATTCGGATTCGCGGCTACAAAATCCTGTACTTTTTGATTCAGTGGAATATAAAGGTTGGTAAACCCCTTGTCACCAATTAACAGACTGATAGGCGGCATGATCAGATCATTGACCATAGAAGTAACAATTTTCCCAAATGCCCCTCCGATAATTACCCCGACAGCGAGGTCTACTACATTGCCCTTTACAGCAAACTCTTTAAATTCTTTAATGAAACTCATAATGAAAAAATTTTATTTGTGTTCAATATCACTTAATAGTATAAACTTAAAGAAAGATATTAAGTTTAAAGCTATTCATTCCCAAAAGCTATACGCCGCATTTTGTACATCCTCCCAAATATTATACTATCTCTTTACCTCTATTATCAATAAAAATATAAACTTTATTATAAAAACAGTTGTTTTTACCGGAAAAATAGAGTCAATTACAATAATAGCTATAAGTGTATAGTTTATATCTAAACCAAATGCTTATTTTTGAAACGGGTCAAAATACCTTTTCTACACAACATGCTTAAACAACATTTACAACAAAAGTTACTTCAAAAATTATCCCCTCAGCAAATTCAATTTATCAAATTGCTGCAGGTCCCTACTGTTTCCCTAGATACCCGTATAAAAGAAGAATTAGAAGAAAATCCAGCGCTTGAAGACCCAAGCTTAATGATTGCTGAAGAGCCCAAAGGAGAATATGACGACCTTAATGATACTCCCGAAGATTTTGACGGAGGTTCAAAAGAAGAAAATATAGATGAATTTAATGTAGACGACTATTTACAGGATGACGGAGGGAATGATTACAGCACCTCCTATAATAACAATGACGATGACGACGAAAAAAAGGAAACACCAATAGCGATTGAGAGTACCTTTTTTGAAAGCCTTCAGGAACAATTAGACCTTGTACCACTGTCAGACCAGGATTTCATTATCGGTAAACAGATTATCGGAAGCCTGGATGATGACGGATACCTCAGAAGACCGGTTACCTCCATGATTGATGATCTTGCCTTTTCACAAAATGCAATGGTTGAGGAAGAAGATGTACTGGAGATGCTGAAAGTGATACAGAGCTTTGACCCTCCCGGAATCGCCGCCCGTGATCTCCAGGAATGTTTAACCCTGCAGCTTCGCCGGAAAGACCCGCTAAACCCGATCATACAAAAGGCCATTATGATAGTGGAGAACTATCTTGATGAATTTACCAGAAAACATTATGATAAACTGGAAAAATCACTGGGGCTAAACAGTGAAGACCTGAAAGAGATCATTGCCGAGATTCTTCGACTGAATCCAAAACCAGGTGATTCAAACCAGGTGACTACTAAACAGTTACAGGTTATACCCGACTTTCATATCTCTAACAATGATTCTGTCCTGATTCTTACGCTGAATTCAAAAAATGCGCCGGAGCTGAGAGTAAGCCGTTCTTACATTGATATGTTTGAGCATTATGATAAAGCCGCACAAAAAGATAAAAAATTAAAAGAAGCGGTACAATTTGTTAAACAAAAGCTTGATTCAGCGAAATGGTTTATTGATGCGATCAAACAGCGCCAGCAGACCTTGCTAAAAACAATGAATGCGATCATGCAATATCAGTACGAGTACCTGCTGACAGGAGATGAACGGAAAATGCGCCCGATGATCCTGAAAGATATTGCTGATAAGATTGACATGGATATTTCAACAGTATCAAGGGTAGCGAATTCAAAATATGTGCAGACCGAATTTGGCACTTTCCTGTTAAAATCATTTTTCTCCGAAGCCATTCAAACGGAGAGCGGCGAAGAAGTATCCAACAAAGAAGTGAAGAAAATCCTCGAAGACTGTATTGGTAATGAAGACAAACGTAAGCCTCTTGCCGATGAGAAACTGACAGAGATCCTGAAAGACCAGGGTTACAATATTGCCAGGCGAACTGTTGCCAAATACAGGGAGCAGATGAATATTCCGGTAGCCAGGCTAAGGAAAGAACTCTAGGTAACCGATCATAAACGATAACAGGAATGCAAATGGAGCTGAAAACCATTTGCATTTTTTTATAGCAGGTTCTGCCTCAGCAGGAATTGAAGCTGCTTATTCACGATCAGCAATGATTCGATCAGCTCCTTGTTCTCCTTTCTTAATGAATAGATCTCAAAGGCCTTCTCAATATTTATCCTCAGGTTATCGTCATTCCAGGGCTTCCGGATATACTTATAAACTTCACCCCTGTTAATTGCATCTATTACCGCTGTGATGTCCTCATACCCGGTTAATAAAATCCTTATAGGATCAGGATAATCAGGAATAACAGATTCTAAAAATTCTATACCTGTCATACCCGGCATACGCTGGTCGGCAATGATCACGTGGATATTCTCCTTCTCCAGGATCTTCATTCCCTGCTCTGCAGACTCGCCCGTGAAAATATTGAATTTCATTCTAAAGCTTGCTTTAAAGGCGTTCAGATTATAAACTTCATCATCTATATAAAGAACATTAATTGAAATGTCGGAATTCATTAGTTTATACTTGGATTTTTTTTAAATATATTGCTTTTATAAGTTCTAAAAAATTAATTTCAGATAAAACCTGACGGAGTAGCCTGTAAAAATTCAGGATTACATATTTAATGTAAATTAATACTTCCAATGTGTACCACAGGTAATCAGCAGCCCTATTCCAAAAATTAATTCATCATTATATAATATCACTCTTAATTTGATACTATTTTTTATAGTATATTTAAAAATTTAGAAGATCACCTTTTGTAAACATTATAATTAACTGATTACCAAAATAAAAAATTTGGTTTTGCACCTATAATACAGCTAACTTTAATTTATAAATCACGAAATGAACCGGTTGAGATCCAGCAGTAATATTCAAAAATTCATAATGTTATCATCTATTCAACGCTTATAAAATGGACGATGGTTTAAACAAAACAAATCCTGAGGTAAGACTGAGAGCCTTTAGAGCAATTGACGACCCAGAAACCTGCGCTCTTTTTGTTGAAGGACATACACATGTTTTAACAAGTATTGGTGTTACCAAAGTCACGTCTTCAAAAAATGGATGGACAACCAACCCCGCAGCTTTTGTAATCGTTGTTGAGTCCCTCGACGGGAAAAAAGTTTATGGAGGCGCGCGTGTGCATGTTGCCGGAGGATCCGAACCACTCCCTATTGAAGCGGCCACAGGTAATATGGACTCTGGCATATTTGACCTGGTTTGGAAACATGCACAATTTGGTACAGGAGAATTATGCGGTTTATGGAATTCACGTGAAATTGCCGGTTATGGAATTGGATCTATATTCCTGATCCGTGCCGCTGCGGCTATTTCCTTCCAGATCGGCATAGAGTCTCTTTTTGCTCTCTGTGCACCTTATACTATCCCCCCGGGAATTGCGGTAGGAATGGAGATAGAAAAAAGCATCGGTAACGACGGTACATTCTACTATCCAAAACTGGATCTTGTAGCCACAACAATGATATTAAAAGACGTCCCTGTGCTGAGCAAGGCTTATGAAGAAGATAAGAATGCAATCTTAAAGATCCGTGAAAACTTAAACATTACACGCCTGGAAATACTACGAAGGAAGGAAATTACTATTCGTTACGAAATCAAGATACCCAACCTCGATCAGTGGGATTTGAATGCTACCATTTCACAGGCGCATAAAACCTTTTTAAAGACTAAAATCAACGAAAATGAAATAGATATCCTTTGACAGGTTCCCAATTTCCTATCACATATCCTTCAATTAATAATTTTATCAACCACAATGTTAAAAGAAAAGCTTCTTTCATTCTCTGAAGAGAACAAACTCACTTATAACCCTTCCTTTTTTAGAATATATAACTCTGCAGAGAAAGCGGCTCTTGAAAATCTTCTGTCCGAGGGAAAGGTATCATTTGTCCATGATGAGATCTATAGCCAGTTGCAGGAGCTGATTAAGAGTCAGAATCCTTCAGTAAGAATAAAAAATGACGAATATAGGGAAAGGATCGCCAATCATTTAAACAGGCAGGAAATAGAAGAATATGGCGTATGGGTCTATTATCCATGGAGCCGGAGACTCGTCCATTTATTAGATGAGGAGGAGTTCGTTCCTGTTCGGACGAACAGGAATCAGTTTAAGATCACCAAACAGGAACAAGAGCTGTTAAAGGGGAAGAAAATTGGTATAGTTGGGCTTTCTGTAGGCCAGTCTATTGCTTTAACAATAGCGATGGAACGCATCTGCGGGGAATTGAGACTGGCTGATTTTGATGTAGCAGAATTAAGTAATCTTAACCGCCTGCGGACGGGTCTGCATAACATGGGAACAAATAAAACCATCATTGCTGCCAGGGAAATCATGGAAATTGACCCTTTTATTAAAATAAAACTATTTCATGAAGGTCTGCATAAACAAAACATGGATGAATTTTTCAGCCACGATGGTAAACTGGATCTGTTTATTGAAGTTTGCGATGGCATAGATATCAAAATAGAGAGCCGTTTTAAAGCGCGCGAGCTGAATATCCCGGTAGTCATGGATACCAATGACCGCGGCATGCTGGATGTAGAAAGGTTTGATCTGGAACCTGACCGTCCCATATTGCACGGCCTGGCAGACGGGCTTGATCCAAGTAATATTAAAGACCTGTCAAACGAAGACAAAATACCATATATTCTTAAGATGGTAGGTGCTGAGACCATCTCAACAAGGCTTAAGGCCTCTATGATGGAAGTAGAACAATCTATCAATACATGGCCGCAACTGGCTTCATCAGTAGTACTGGGAGGAGCGCTTACTACCGATGTATGCAGACGTATTTTACTTGATCAGTTCCATGAATCAGGAAGATATTATGTAGATATGGATGAGCTGGTGAAGGACAAAGACGGCGGGGAAACTTCACAATTTCCTGAATCATACATTAGCCCTCCCGAATTATCGGCTGAAGAAATGCTGCAGGCACTGAAAGACTTTGATACGGCCTCAGAACCGGTAATTTTGGCCAATGACAAAATAACAGAGATCGTAAAAGCCGCTATGATGGCCCCCTCAGGCGGTAATGCCCAACCATGGAAATTTGTTTATACCGATAAAGGGTTATTCATATTTCATGATGTTCATTTCTCTTGGTCACTGCTAGATTTTAATCACCTCGGCTCTTATGTTGCGATAGGTGCTGCAGTTGAAAACATCATGATTAAAGCCGCTGCTATGGGATTAAACGTATCTAATAACTTCCTTCCTGTAACAAACAACAGCAAAATAGTCGCCCATCTCAGATTTAGCCATACGGAAAGCCCTGATCTTAAAAAACATCTCGAACGGGGACTTGAAATCCGTGTAACCAACAGGAGTTTGTCAGTAAGGGAAACATTACCGAGAGATTTTTACAACAAGATCCAGTCCGCAGTCCGGTCATATAAAGGCGCTGAACTGCTGATTATTGAAGAGGATTCGACGATGAAGAAATTAGGTGAGCTGCTTGCCAAAGCAGAAATGCTTAGGATTATACATCCCCGGGGACATTATGATACCTTTACAAATGAGTTAAGATGGACACCCGAAGAAATAAACGGAAAAAGAGACGGACTTGACGTCTATACTTTAGGCGCAAGCAATTCTGAACTAGCCGCATTAAAAATTGCGGGAGATACCAAAGCAATAACATTTTTAAGACAGATTAAGGGTGGCAATGCTTTTACCAGATCAGTAAATAAATCCGTCGCATCTTCATCGGCCCTTGGAATTGTAATGATGCCGGAATATTCAGAGCTAGACTTTCTGCAGGGTGGCAGTGTTGTAGAGCGAATTTGGATAGAGGCAAACCTGGCAGGTGTATCTTTCCAGCCAATTTCACAGTTGGTATTCATGCTGGCCAGATTAAACCATGGAGAAGAAGAAACTGATGAATTGTATAACGAAGAAGTCAGGAAACTTGGTGAAGAATTACATGCATTGATACCAAAACTGCTCCATGCACAACCTGTATTTATATTCAGGTTGTCTAAAGCCGGGGAACCTGCACTCAGATCATTGAGAAGATCTGTAGAATCTTCTTTTATTTACCATGTTTAACAATTATTAACCTTTCAAAAAGATCCGATCACCAGCATGAACATACATACCAGTTGTAAGACATTTTTGCTATCATTTTTAATTCTGCTCATTACTATGAATGCGCGGGCACAAGTTATTTATAACGGCAGCAAGGGTATTGTCAGCATAGGAAATAAAATTGAATACTACATTGATTCATCAGGAACAAAGACTTTACAGCATCTGCAGCGGCAACAGGATTTCATCAGATCAACAGCAAGTGTTCCTGATTTCGGATTAATGAAAATCCCTGTCTGGCTAAAAATTACGATCAATAATCTAAGTAAGACAGACAATCTGATGCTTGAGTTTGATCAGTCTCTTTTGCTGGATATAAAGTTCTACCGCAATAAGAATGGAAAATGGAAGCTGAATCAAAGCGGGGAGCTGTATCCCTTTAATTCGAGATCAAACAACTACCATAAATTCATTTATAATCTGAAGATACCTATAGACTCTACTGTTACTTATTACGTCCGTATAAGATCCACGCATGAAATGCAGATGCCTATTTTTCTCGGGGACAGGACACATATGGAAGACAGTAATCTGACTAAAAATATTTTCTTCGGAATCTTTTTCGGGATCATCCTGGTAATGTTCTTTTACAACCTGTTTATATATTTCTCTGTCAAAGATCCTATCTATTTATATTATGTAATCTACATCTTCATCGTCGGTATAGCACAATCTACCATAGAAGGATATTGCTTTCATTACGTTTGGCCAGACAATACCTTTTTAGCTACCAGGTCCTTCTTCTTCCTTACTGCACTGGTGAATATCAGCGGATTGGAATTCACAAGAAAGTTCCTGCAAACATCCAAGTTTATTCCAAAACTGGATAAAATCGCCTATATTTTATATGCCGTATATGCGGTTGTCATGGTGCTCACTTTTAATGGAAATTTCTATATTTCCTATCAGATCCTCCAAGCTTTTGCGGGTATTGTGTCACTTTATATGTTAACCATTGCCATTACTATTGCAGGTACAGGATACAGGCCGGCTAAATTTTTTCTTATTGCGTGGATGCCCCTGATCGCCGGAATTATCATCTGGATCCTTAAGGACTATAATGTATTGTCATACAATGTTTTCACCAATTACAGTATCACTTTTGGTTCGGCATTGGAAGTAATTCTTCTCTCATTCGCACTCGCTGATAAAATAAACATTTTTAAAGCAGAGAAAGAAAGATCACAGGAAGAGACCTTAAGGGCGTTGCAGGAAAATGAAAGGATCATCCGTGAACAAAATGTAGTGCTCGAATTGAAGGTAAAAGAACGTACCCTCGAATTGAGCGAGTCTAACAGGGAACTGGGCAAAACACTTGAAGACCTGAAGCAGGCACAGTCCCAATTGGTAGAATCCGAAAAAATGGCTTCCCTGGGTCAGCTGACAGCCGGCATAGCACATGAGATCAACAATCCGATAAATTTTGTTACTGCAAACGTTAAGCCTTTAAAGAGGGATATTGAAATGATGTTTGACGCCTTCGCCTTCATCGAAAATATTGGTCTTTCTGACGCATCACCTGCAGAGAAACAAAACCAGATCACAGCCTATAAAGAAGAACAGGATTTTGACTACCTGATTGTCGAGATCAATGACTTGTTAAATGGAATTAAAGAAGGTGCGGGCAGAACTGCCGAGATCGTAAAAGGACTGAAAATCTTCTCCAGACTGGATGAGGATGATTTAAAACTCGCCGACCTGAATGAAGGACTGGACTCCACTTTAGTGATTACAAACAATCTGCTTAACAATAACATAAAGATCGTTAGAGAGTACGGCGAGATCCCTCCTATAGAGTGTTATGCGGGAAAACTAAACCAGGTGTTCCTGAATATTATCTCAAACGGCGTGTACGCTGTACATAAACATTATGGAGAAGAGGTAGGCGGAGAGATTGTCATTACCACTAGTTATGATGAAGAGTTTGTATACATCAGGATAAAAGATAACGGAATTGGAATGGATGAAAAAACACAAAAAAAGATCTTCGAACCATTCTTTACCACCAAAGATGTTGGAGAGGGGACAGGATTAGGCATGTCAATTGCCTATAATACAATCAAGAAACATAATGGGCAAATACACTTCAACAGTATCCCTGGAGAAGGGACAACGTTTACCTTAAAACTGCCAATAATATTTAAAGTAATGGCAATTTAGAGCATTCATGCCTACGTATACGGAATGGATCAACTATATCTCAGGAAAGGAGCCTTTGTCTGAGCATGAATTCCAGCTGGTCATTAGATCCGGCTAGTTTCTCATTCATCTCTTTTAACTGTGCTCTTTCAAGATACTTCTCGTAAGCGCGGTTAATGGTCATGTCCAGTTCTTCCTCATTCCATGGCTTAGCCAGGTAGTGGAATATTTTTCCTTTGTTTACGGCATCAACAACCGCATTCATGTCAGCATATCCCGTCAGAAGTATTCTCATCGGGTCAGGATATTCTTCCAGTACCTTTTCCAGAAAGTCAACGCCGGTCATTCCAGGCATGCGCTGATCGGTAATAATCACGTGAACCTTTTTTGTTGCCAGAATCTTCAATGCCTCTTCGCCACTGATGGCTACCAGTACCTGGTATTTGATTCGGAATGTAGCTTTGAATGAAAATAAGTTGTTTTCTTCATCATCTACATAAAGAATTGTTATTTTATCTGCTGCCATATTTGTATAATTTACAATAAATCATTTTATAGAAAAAATTTCCATCTAATTTATTAATGGCCACTGAGATCTCCATTACTGACAGGAACAATTGCAATTGACCAAAACAGCTGCTAAAATTAAAAAAGCAGTTCGTTTTAAACCAGCTAATATTAATATAAAAATAATAGCAAAATTACGCATTTTTAGCAATCACTGTACATATCGAAGTTTTTTATTTTAATATCTCCGTCATTTTTTATATACATCAGTAAAATGTGCTATCAAATCAACCATTGATTCAAAATATATCCATCAAAGAAAATATTTCAATATAACTTAGCTGATATGCCTCTGAACGTATTTATTTGAATACAATACCCGCGCCTGAAAACATAAAAGCCTAGCCTATGTTGTTATAAAAGTAAATCAAGGTAAAGAATTTATTATTACCTTGCCTGTAAACACACTGATAATATGACTCGCTCACCTGTTAAAGTTTTATATATTGATGATGAAGAAAACAATCTTCTCGCATTTAAAGCAAGTTTTAGGAGACAATATGAAATTTACACCGCAAATTCTGCCGCAGAAGGCCTAAAAGTGTTGGAGAACCTGCAGGTAGAAGTCATTATTGCCGATCAAAAAATGCCGCTGACAACAGGTGTAGAATTTTTCAAGAGCATTTCAGACACTTATCCCGATCCGGTACGGATACTGCTTACAGGTTATACCGACATCTCTGCACTGGCCGATGCCATTAATCACGGAGACATTTACCGGTATATTACCAAGCCATGGAACGATCTTGAACTGCATAACTCCATTAAAAATGCACATGATGCCTATCGCGCAAAGATCGATCTGCGGAATAAGGTTAAGGAACTGGAAAAAACTAATGACGAACTAAACAGGTTTATCTATAGCATCTCCCACGAACTCCGTGCCCCTCTCGTTTCAGTAATAGGTATTGTGAACCTCGTAAAAATGGAAGGCCTTTACCATTCCAGCGGGGAATACTGGGAACTGATCGAGTCCTGTTCCAATAAACTCGATTACTATATTCAAAAAACACTGCAATACTATAAAAACAATAAAAATCTTTCAGACAGATCGGATATCAACTTTAAAAAACTGGTAGATGAAATTATCGACCTGTATTCCTATACTGACAGGGATACACAATTCAATCTCAATATCAACCAGCCGCACCCGTTTATCGGTGATGCATTCCGGCTGGAGGTCATCCTTGGAAACCTGATCTCCAATGCAATAAAATATCAGAAAGACACTGAGGTTCATAAAATTGTTGACATCAATATTGATGTCAATCTCTATTCTGCTGAAATCTCTATTACGGACAATGGACTGGGTATTCTAAACGAACATCTTGAAAAAATATTTACCCAATTTTTTAAAACCAAGAACAATAAAGGTAGCGGACTCGGTCTGTTTATCGTGAAGGAAGCTTTAAACAAGATTAATGGAAAAATATCTGTCAAATCGTCTTTGAATCAAGGTACGACATTCAAAATAACAATTCCAAATGCTAATTAATATAGAAAGGCCTGTTAAGGTTATGCTTATTGATGACAATATTATTGATCTGAAGATTAACTCTAAAATCATTCAGATATCTAAATTATTTGACGAGATTATTCAATGCCAGTCAGCCGAAGAAGCGATCAGTTATTTCACGATCCATTCCAAGGAGCTGGATAAGTTGCCAAACCTTATTCTTCTGGACATTCAAATGCCGGAGATGGACGGTTTCGAATTTCTGGATAGTTATAAGCTCCTGCCTGACGAATGGAGGACCAGATGCCAGGTTGTAATGCTTTCATCTACGCTGGATTTTGGAGATATTCGTAAAGCAGAAGCTAATCCTTATGTACTAAAATTATTAAAGAAGCCGCTCATTCCAACAGAGCTGGCTGCTGTCTTCAGAGCAAACTTTACGATTACAGCGTAATATCGGTACTGATAAATTCCCCTTTTCCCGCCGCTTTGTTTGCTTTTCCCAACTCCAGGAATGAAGCCTGTGCAGCTTTTACATTTTCATCTTTTCCTGCCCATATTTCAAGTGCAGGCTGATGTAAAGCCCGGGAGAAGGAATAGGTAACAGGCCATGGCAATTCAGTTTTATATTTCAGGTTCATGGCATTCAGGTTTGCAGAGGCAGACTCAGGGTCTTGTCCGCCGGAAAGAAAAGCAATGCCTGCAACAGCTGCCGGAACGGCATTCAGCAAACATTCAACGGTGAGCGTGGCAACCTCATCAGCACTGGCTTTTTCTTTGACATCTTTACCCGGCAAAACCATATTGGGTTTTAAAATCAGTCCTCTCAATTCTACATTTAGCAGATGGAGCTGCTGAAATAATTCACGCAAGGCCCATTCGGTAACTTCAGCGCAACGTTCAATACGATGTGCACCATCCATGATCACTTCAGGTTCAACTACAGGCACAATACCTGCCTGCTGACAAGCCGCAGCATAACGTGCCAGTGCATGTGCATTACTTGCGATGCAGGCTGCTGTAGGCAGCTGACCATCAATCTGGATCACCGCCCGCCATTTTGCAAAACGCAGCCCCAATTTACTATACGCGGCCAAACGTTCAACAAGGTCATCCAGGCCTTTTGTGACCTTTTCACCGGGAGACAAAGGAAGGTCTTCAACTCCTTCATCCAGTTTGATACCCGGGATAACTCCTGCTTTATTCAGCGCATCGAGAAATGGAATTCCTGAAAGGGTCTGCTGATGTACAGTTTCATCAAACAGGATGGCTCCGTTGATGTACTCACCTATTCCGGGAGTAGTGATCAGCACCTCACGGTAAGCTCTGCGGTAACCCTCGGTCTGGGGAATACCAGCCGCCTCAAAACGTTTGTTGAGCGTGGCTATACTTTCGTCTATGGCCACTAAACCTTTATTGTCTGCTACCATGGCTTTTGCAGTCATGATCAGTTGATCTCTATTTTCCATTTCAATTCATGATATATACAGAACTAACATTCCTGTAAAAAGAATTGTTCAGCGTAATCAATATCTATACACTGGTATGACTATCAAAAAAATTGAAAATAAACTAAGATTTAACCAGCTGAAAGATCTTCGCAACATCCTTCTCATCACTTGAGGTAAACTTCAGTTTTTTGTCGGCACCATACAGGAACATTGCAGGGTATTGTTTAGGATGAAAAGACATGATAAATACATGATCACGGTCCTGCAGTACCTTCACATTTTTTTGTACAGCAAGTTGTTTTGCAAAGGTATTGGTAAAATAGTCTATAGAACGGTATTCATCCTGAGAAATCAGGTAAATGTTAACATTTGCCAATTCCCTGTAACGTTTATTGAATGCTGAAACTACTTTCTGGCAATGGCCACATGTGGCATCAAAGAAAAATACGAAGGCTTTTTTTCCGGTCGGGATGTTGTAGGTAGAAAACTGCGAATTATTCCTGTTGTAGAAGATTGCGTTAGGTACGGTAACGCCAAGATCCTGGGCTGCTGCACCAAAAGAAAGAGAGATCAACGTTAAGCAGATGAATATTAGTTTCATAGTGTTTTTTATTCAGATATTTTTTTCAAATATCGCTTTCGTCTATCAGTGTTATGTCAGCCAAATTACAGTTTTGTGTAAAAAAATACAAAGGCTTCACCAGTTGGGAAGCCTGTATTGTACAGGATATTAAAATCAGTAACCGGGATTCTGCGCTACTTTGCCGCCTGAGTTGATCACTTCAGATTGAGGTATAGGGAAAAGATTACGGAATGTTTGTGTTAAACCCGTTGTATTGTAACGGCGCAGGTCGAAGAAACGCTGCCCTTCATGAGCAAGTTCCAGTCTGCGTTCCTTTCTGATGGCTGTTAACAGATCAGCCTGGCTGGCAGCTGCCGAAGCAACCAGTCCTGCCCGTAAACGGATCACGTTTAAGTCGGCCAGGGCTCCTGAAAAATCGTTCAGCATAGCCCTTGATTCCGCACGGGTTAAATATACTTCGGATAAACGCATCATCATCACATTATCTACACCAGGGTTCACCTGTGAATATTTGAGTTGTTTTGATGCCGGAGTTGTGCTGAAGTTCACATTTTTTCTCAGGTCTCCGGTTTCGAATGCATCACGCAAATTAGTGGATGATGAGACCTCATTTCTTCCGCCCGAACCGGTTGGATAATAGTAGAAAGCCAAATTGTTGGCATCCGTTGCGTTATATTGAAGTTCCCAAATGGATTCACTTGAGTTTTTACCGGTATAGATCGTACCATATGAAGCTCCGGGAACCAGTGCATAGGCTGGAGATGTACCCTCGATTACTGTTGTTGCCAATGCTTCTGCTTCAATCCATTGTTGTCTGTATAACTGAACCCTTGCTTTCAAAGCAGCGGCCACATTTTTGTTTACTCTTCCGGTAGAAATCGTGTTGGGTAACTTTGCAATAGCATCATCCAGATCTGCCAGGATCTGGGTAAATACCTCAGCTTCTGAAGCTCTTGGAATCTTCGCATTTGCCGTTTCAGTTCCTATTGTTGGGACCAATCTTAAAGGAACTCCAAGACCATCAGTCTGATTGTAGCCAGCCGGCCCTCCGCCAAACATCCTGATCAGGTCAAAATAGGCCACTGCCCTGATGGTTTTGCACTCACCTATTGCACTGTCCTTCAGGAAGGCCGGGTCAGAAATAGCAGGCGCGGCCGCGATAATATTATTTGCCCTGTTGATCGTTCCGTAGATATGGTTCCAGATCGTATTGATATCGGTATTATCCGCCTGGATAGTTTTATTGAATACCTGGGACCAGGTAGGAAATGTACCTGTCCAGGTTAAATTATCAGCATACAGATCAGGAAATATCAAATAACTCAACGTCATGTATCCGGTTTGCTGTAAGCCATCATACGCACCGATGATGCCAGCTTCTATTCCCTGTCTTGTAGTAAATGCGGTTCCCGCATCCAATGCTGCCTGAGGCTGCTGATCAAGTGTTTTTTTGCAGGAAGTCCCGAATAGTAATACCGGTAGCAGTAGATATAGTAATTTCTTCATTTTCTAAAATTAAAATCCAATGTTTACACCAAAGGTGAAAGTCTTAGCCTGGGGAGCTGTTAAAAAGTCTGTACCTGCGGATGCCGGGGTACTGTTAAATGTACTTACCTCCGGATCAAAACCTTTATATTTTGTAACCGTGGCCAGGTTTTGCGCAGCAGCAAATATTCTTAATTTCCTCACATGTAACTTAGTGGCCATATTATCAGGCAGGCTAAATCCAAGGCTCAGGTTTTTCATGCGGAGGTACGATCCGTTTTCAATAAACCTGTCTGAAACACGGTTGTTTGTATTAGGATCGCCCAATACTGCTCTTGGCATCTCAGTATCCGTATGTGTTGGTGTCCAGCGATCTAAAGTTGTAGCAAATTGTCCGTAGATCGCAT
The DNA here is from genome assembly GCF_900107535.1 of Pedobacter hartonius. GTDB lineage: Bacteria > Bacteroidota > Bacteroidia > Sphingobacteriales > Sphingobacteriaceae > Pedobacter > Pedobacter hartonius. Next base: position 332,320 of record NZ_FNRA01000001.1, read on the forward strand.
TCATCCCTTCAGCAAATGAACGGGCCCAGTTCAGTACTTTGTTGCCATAGCTGAACTGCCATAACATTGAGAGATCAAACATTTTGTATTTGAAACTATTGCTGAGACCACCCACAAACTTCGGTTGTGCCGATCCAAGTATTGTCTGATCTTCAGAAGTGATGACACCGTCACCATTCAAATCTTCGAACCTGATATCGCCCGGGGCAGTTGCCTGCACCTGGTAAAGCGCAGTGGCATTCCCTGTCTTCGTTCTGGCCACAGTATTCAACTGATCGATCTCAGCCTGATTCTGGAATATCCCGGAAACCTTATACCCGCGGAAAGCTCCGATAGGATCACCAACCTGCACCCAGCTGCCAAATCCTGATGCATAGGGCGCGTTGTTATTGGCAAGCGACAATATTTTATTTCTGTTGAATGAGATATTAAAATTGGTTGTCCAGCTAAAATCGGTGCTTTTAATATTGATAGTTTGCAGGTCCAGTTCCAGTCCCTTGTTATACATCGAGCCCGCATTGGTAGTATAGGTTGTAAAGCCTGTTGAACCGGCCAGTGGCAGAGGCGCCAACAGATCATTGGTTTTTCTGTAATATACATCAGCACTCAGAGTGATCCTGTCTTTCAGGAAACCAAAATCAACGGCAATGTCTGTTGACGTGGTTTTTTCCCATGTCAGGTTCGGGTCTCCCAGCTGAGATGGATAAAGGCCGGCGACTCCCGCATAAGAAATTCCCTGGCCCGCAGTTGTATTATATGCGCTTATTAATGTTCTTGAGGCAAAATCATTAACGAAATTATTACCTGTTTTACCCCAGCTGCTGCGCAATTTCAAAGTTGATACCCAGCTGATGTTTTTCATAAAGGCTTCATCGCTGATCAACCATGCACCGGAAATGGCAGGAAAATATCCGTAACGGTGTCCGTCAGCAAATCTTGAAGAACCATCACTACGTAAGGTTGCAGAGAAAATATAACGATTTTTGTAGCTGTAGTTCGCTCTTCCAAAGAAGCTTACCAGTGTTGAGCTCGAACCTGCAGATGAGGCATCAGTTTTTACGGCAGCAGCAGATAACCTCCTGATATCATTACCCGGAAAATTTGTACCGGACGCAAATAACGTTTCGTTGTTATCCTTCTGCCAGGACTGCCCGCCAAGGATACTAAACGAGTGATCGCCATAACTTTTATTGAAGGTCAATATATTTTCATTTAATAAATTAAGATCAGAATAATATGCTTCAATTCCTGAACCATTGGTTGGTGCGGCGCCTGCATTTAAAGTAGACGGAACAAATCTGCGCTCATGATAGATTTGATCATCAGCAGCAAAATTTGTTTTAAACGTCAGCGAAGGTAACAGCTTGTATTCACCGTAAATATTAGACAATAAACGTTCTGCAGTAGTCAAATTCAGGGGCTCTTTGTAAGCAGCAATAGGATTTTCAACGGAACTGTAAACATCACGTCCATAGGTACCATCTGCATTGTACGCATTGATGGCAGGACTGAGCAGTATCGCGGAGCTCAGTACTCCATAGATGTTATTGTCATTATTGATACGGCTTGAGGTGCTGCGGTTAAAACTGGTGCTTGTACCAATCTTAAACTTATCGTTAATCGTGTGGTCCAGGTTTAGGCGCATATTGAAACGGTTATAATCAGACCCTTTTAATATACCATCCTGATCAAAGTAACCACTCGTGATATTGAACCTGGTTTTCTCAGTTCCACCATTAATTGATAAGTTATAATTACTGATCGGGGCGTTGCGGAATACCTGGTCCTGCCAGTTGGTAGTAGGATAAGTACCTGGATCGTTAGCCAGCAAAGGTCTGTTCAGCGCAGCCGAAATATAAGAAGCTACGGTAGGATAAGCAGGTGTGCCAATCGATGCTGCATAACGGTTTTGAACGGCATCCTGATACAACTGCACGTACTGGGGACCCGTTAACGCATCAATTCTTGCGGTGGCTTTTTGAATACCTGTGTAATAATCCAGGTCAATACTGGTTTTGCCGGACTTTCCTCTCCTGGTAGTTACAATCACTACGCCGTTTGAGGCACGTGACCCATAGATCGCAGCAGCAGCAGCGTCTTTTAATACGTCGATCGATTCGATGTCATTAGGATTGATGTCGTTCAGCGCATTCGTCTGGCCGTTACCAAAACCAATTTGTGAATTACTGCCCGTCTGGATAGGCGTTCCATCAATCACGTACAGGGGCTGTGAATCGGCATTAATTGTTGATACTCCACGGACCCGCACTGTAACAGCACCGCCAGGAGTCCCTGAGGCCGATGTCACCTGGACACCCGCTACCAGCCCCTGTAATGCCTGATCCAGGCCAGTTACAGGACGGCCCTGGATTTCAGCAGCTTTTACCCTGGAGATTGCCCCGGTTATAGTTCTTTTCGACTCGCTACCATAGCCAATTACAACAACATCGTTCAGTTGTTTCTGATCAGAGACCAGCTTTACGTTATACGTACTGTTACTGCCAATAGTGATAGTCTGCGGCAAATACCCGATGAACGAGAATACAATTGTATATTGTCTGCCCAGAAGATTTAAGGTAAAAGATCCGTCAGAATCTGTCTGAACTCCATTTCTTGAACCGGAAACTTTGACTGATACGCCCGGAAGCGGCATACCATTATCCGAGGAGGTTACCCTGCCCCCGATCTTCTTGTTTTGTGCAAAAACACCACCGGGTGTACATAGGCTCAGCGCAAGAAAAATTAGTAAAATTTTCTTCATTCGTGACTGAATTAGGTGAGTTAAATCATTAAGGATCGATATATATCTGTTGGCATTCGTATCAATTTTTTGGCATAGCCAGAAGATGATAGAGTACAAATAATATAAATCACTCAATAAATGGCAAAAACACATAATTAAACGTAAATACAGGCGTACACCACTATTTATAATCTACAAAACTGGCATTATAAAAAATTTTATTCTTAGAAATAGTCAAGGCTCAATCCATACAATTTAATAATTCCATAGAATTCGTCTCAAAATTATTATATGAATGCAAAATAAATGTGACATATGTCTCAACATGATTTATATATCCCATAAATTCTTAGATAACGGTCAGAAGCGCTGTTTATTTTAATACATCATTTCCCTATTCGCTGCCGCTCGTCTCTTGCGCCGGTATCTGACCTTCTCGGATCTTTAGGTCCAGCCGAACCAAAGGTTTTGGAATAAGAAAGCCTGATTACGGGGAACTTGCTCGTTTCACCTTGATATTTGAGACTGGCCCTGGTATCAAATGCATCCCGGGTAAGCGTTCCAATGTAACTGTAATAGGTTAACGAGCTGAAGCTCACAAGCAACTGGCTGCAAACCGAAAGAAGACAGCAAGTGCTGGAAAAAGAGAAACTGGAAACAGAACTGAAGTTCCTGAAATACCAGTTTAACCCACATTTTCTGTTCAACAGTATCAACTCCATTTTTTTCCTGATCCACAAAAATCCAGACATGGCATCCGCCTCACTGGCCAAATTCTCTGAGTTGCTGCGCCATCAGCTTTATGAATGTAATGATCAGCAGATCCCTCTCCGTAAGGAGCTTTCCTACCTGGTAAATTTTATTGAACTGGAAAAGCTGAGGCACCATACGCTTGTTAAAACTGACATCAGCCTGCAGGAGCAATATGCCGATCAGCTGGGCATCGCTTCTTTTATATTGATGACGTTTGTCGAAAATGCATTTAAACACGTATCGGTACATACGGGCAAGGCCAGCTGGATCACTATCAAACTGGAACAGGAATAGCAGCAATTGACCCTTTTTATTGCTAACAGTACTTCCGGACATACAGCCAATGAGGTGCTCAACTACGGTGGCATCGGCTTAAACAATGTAAAAAGAAGGCTCGACCTGATCTATCCGTCGGCTTATGAGCTAAATATCCATAGGAGCACTGCTCTTTTTGAAGTAAAACTCAGCCTCAGCCTTTCCATACTTCAGTATTCACCATTAATACAAATGGCCTCCATATGAATAATGATAACATGCTCTGTTGTGTAATTGTTGACGATGAGCCTTTAGCCCGGGAAGGGCTGAGCCATTCAAGGTTCAGTAGCACCGGATGTATCATCCAGCTTCGCCATGAGGCCCCAGCCTCCAATATCTTCTGACACAGCAATCCATACTTCATTGCTTCCTTTTTTTAATGGAAGGTAAACCGCGTCATACAACCCGATCGTACCTAAAAAACGATAGTCGCGGGATAGAAAATCATCTTCAGCACTATAGATGAGCTGTTGATTAAAAAAGACTTTCATACGGTCAGAAAAACCTAAACTCAGCCGTTTGAGCTGCGCTTTATCTGAATGGATTTCCAATTTGGCGATCACCGTATTCTTACCCGCCACAGCACCTGCCAGCTGCGACAGATCAGCAATACCGCGCTCATCGGCCTGAAGATTTTTCCAGGAAAGCCCTGAGAAATCACTTGTATTCAAATGGTATTTACCGCTGATCCGTTTCTCATCGAACGGTGATGAGATCAGCCAGCTGGTGATCATACCTTTTGCTAACCCGGCAACAGGTGGCGCCACAGTGCGGAACTGTACGTTATCCGTCTTTTGATAAGAGAAGTTCGCATACCAGGCCGCCACAGGATCTTCATTCAGCAGGCCTATAGCTCCGGCAGATGGAGTTCTCTTAAGGGAACTGATAAACAATGCAGGCTCCTGCTCCCCGTCAATGTAAACTTCGGCCTGATTTCCCTTAACCAGCATCTGGATATGGATCCATCGGCGGACCGGTAAAACGCGGGCCTGGTTAAATCCCTGGCCATAATACAGCTGCCAGCCTCCTGAGCCATTGAATTCAGGATAATACTGCATCGCATCAGGATTGCCGCTTTGGTGCGGACGAACATAATATACTTCTCCGTTTGCCGCATCCTTCATACGGAACCCGATCCCGGGGAAGTACCTCGAAGCACTAAGGGCAATATCAAAGTCAATCGTTCCATTCAGGAAGGAAGTATCCTTTAACAACATCGTACCGTTATTTAACCTGATACAATTTTTACCGGCCAGCGTATCCCGGATAGCCTCCCTGGCGTTGATCAGCCAGTGCTGGTCATCAAATGGAACCAAGGTCTGGGCGTGGAGATTCAGAGCAAATCCAAACATCAGGAATAGAAAAAATTTCATAGCCACGATTTTTTAAATAAATAGATCATTTGAACAAATTTGTTTCTTTTCTTTACATCTGCACAAGTTCAATTTGGTTCAAGTGTGTTCAATTCGCAACAAACTTCTATTTTATGCAGCCAGAGACTTCTATAGACCACTACCGACTGCTGGTAGAAACAGAGTTTGGGATCAGGGACAGGGATGAATGGGATAACCAGGCATTTGAAAAGCTAAGTTCCAGGATCCTGGAAAAAACGGGGGAACGTTTAAGTGTGTCTACCCTAAAACGGATCTGGGGCAAAGTCAGCTATGATCATGCCCCAGCGAAAAGCACGCTGAATATACTTGCCCGTTACGCCGGATATGAAAACTGGCGCAGCTTTACCGTTCAGCATGCCATATCCCCTGAAAAAAGCATTCCGGCCACTCCCGCTGAGAATAATCCGGCTATACCGCAGCAAAGCCTCAGATCAACTGTGCCATGGAAGTTCACAAAAAAAAATGATACTGCTGACCGGCCTGGTTGTGATCATCACAGGAATAGGTATGCTGTTCCTAAAACACAGGACAACACAGTCTTCACCACCTCCCGCAACCAGCTTTGAAGCTCATAAAACCTCGGATGACCTGCCCAATTCAGTGATCTTTAATTACAGCATTTCAGGGCTTCCTACCGGTCATGTGATGATACAGCAATCCTGGGACAGCACCAGGCAGGAAGACGTAAGCGCAAACAGGAATAAACATGCCTCTATTTATTATTATCCGGGTTATTTTGTTGCGAAACTCATCGTAAATGGAAAAATTCAAAAAGAAACAGCGGTTTTTATTCAAACCAAAGGCTGGAAAGCCATGATCAGAAGGAAACCGATGCCGGCATATCTTTCCAGCGGAGAAACCCGGACAGGCAGAGGCCTCGGAATTGACGCCGTTACCATTCTAAAAAAGACAGGAACTTCCGTTTTGAATGGTACCTGGACGGAATTTGCGAACGTACGCCCTTTTGGAGATACAAAAGGAGATAATTTCCGTCTGGAAACAACACTTGCCAATACTTCTACCGCAGAGGAATCGATCTGCAGGAACGTCAAAATTACGGTATTGGGCAAAGGAGGCGCAATCATTGTTCCGCTATCGGTGAAAGGATGCGAGGCCAATCTTGAAATGTTGACCGGGGATCAACTGATCAGTGGCAGGGAAGAAGACCTCAGTGCTTTAGGATGTAATTTTCCGGATTTTCAGGACGTGACAGTTCAGGTTTCAGGCTCAAGGCTCCATGTGCTGATCAATGGCAAATTGGCTGTTGACAGCACTGTATCCTATACCATTGGTGAAATTGTGGGTCTTCGTTATGCCATTGAAGGCATCGGTACCATCAAACATGTGACGCTCTATTCAGGAAAAAAAGCAGTCTACAATGAAAATTTTATTAAAGACTAACCATGAATCGCCTCCCCCTTGCCAAAGCCCTGAATAAGCTCGCCTTCAAAGTCAAGCCATTCCTTCCATCTTTTGTCCACGTCAATGTCAACAGTGTATTTACGCGCAAAATTTAAGAACGTGGTATAATGTCCTGCTTCAGATATCATCAGGTCATGATAAAACTTTGCCAGTTCGGCATCTTTGATATTTTGCGAAAGAACCCGGAAACGTTCGCAGCTTCTTGCTTCTATCATTGCGGCAAAAAGCAGACGGTCGATAAAAGCCGAATTCCTGCTGCCGTCCCTGCGGTTAAATTTAACCAGACGGCCCACATAATCATCTTTACGCTCACGCCCTAAGGTGTATCCACGCTTTTTAATGATATCAACAACCATTTGAAAATGCTGCATCTCCTCAATCGCAATTGCTGTTAATTCTTCCACCAGGTCCATATGTTCAGAGTTTTGGGTGATCAGCGTAATCGCATTGGTTGCCGCCTTCTGCTCGCACCATGCATGGTCGGTCAGGATTTCTTCCAGATTTGACTCTGCAATATTGGCCCAGCGGGGGTCTGTCAGTAATTTTAATCCAAGCATCGGTTTTTGAATAAGTCTTACAAAACTAGCAATAATAGCCTGGTTTCGGTAATAACGACAGGTGCTTTGAGAATTGTGTATGAAAAAGATCTATTTTGCATAAATTTAAAGAATGGATAAAAAAAGTGTACTGATCATTGGGCTGGTATGGCCGGAACCCCTCTCATCGGCAGCGGGGACAAGGATACTTCAGCTCATCAATTTGTTTCTCTCCGCGTCTTACAAAGTATTCTTTGCCTCTGCGGCATCAAAAAGCGAGTTCAGTTATGCACTGCAGGAGATAGCTGTTACGGAGCAGGAAATCAGGTTAAATGACAATAGCTTCAATATATTTTTAAAGGATATCCAGCCCGGCATTGTGCTTTTCGACCGCTTTGTAATGGAAGAGCAATACGGATGGAGGGTGCAGCAGGAATGCCCGGATGCTATGCGAATGCTGGACACCGAAGACCTTCATTGTCTCCGTTATGCCCGGCAGGAAGCCTTTAAAACCTCAAAACCACTTAACCTGTTCACTGATATGGCCAAAAGGGAGATCGCCTCTATTTTGCGGTGTGATCTTTCTCTGCTCATTTCAGAGACTGAAATGAATATTTTGCAGGAACAATTTCATGTAGAGCGGTCATTAATTTATTACCTTCCTTTTTTGGAAGATGAACTAACGGAAAAAAATACCCGCAGGTGGAAAGGATTTGATGAACGGGAAGGATTCGTATTTATCGGAAACTATCTGCATGAGCCAAATTGGAACACACTTCAGGTATTAAAAACTGAGATTTGGCCGGTATTAAGAAAAAGACTGCCTGCCGCAATCCTTCATATCTATGGTGCATACCCTTCACAAAAGGTAATGCAGCTTCATAACCCTAAAGAGAACTTTCTGGTTCAGGGTCGTGCGAAAGACGCGCGTGAAGCAGTATCAGCGCATAAAGTATTGCTTGCACCCATACAATTTGGTGCCGGCGTAAAAGGAAAACTGATTGATGCCATGCAGGCAGGTACGCCTGCTGTCACCAGCACAACCGGTGCTGAAGCAATGAGAGGTGATCTTGACTGGAACGGAGCCATAACAGATGATCCTGAAGCTTTCAGTGATCAGGCCCTGAAATTATACCAGGATAAAAGCTATTGGTTACAGGCGCAGCAAAACGGTATACAGATCATCAACAAACGTTATGGAAAAGCAACATTCGGCCCTTCATTCCTCGAAGCAATCAAGGCCCTTGCTGCGGACTTAACCCTACACCGCAACCGCAACTTCATCGGCCAGATCCTGCAATACCATACACTGAACAGCACCAGGTACATGTCAATGTGGATAGAGGAAAAGAACAAGAGCCAAAAGGCTTCATAATGACCTCTATAGCTAATTTACGCGGATATTCGGCTGCAATCAGTAAAAAAATACATGATGATATTGAAATATCTTTGTATCATTGCGCCCTTGTATAAAGATATATTGATATGAAGACTATAGCTGTTATAAACCATAAAGGCGGCACGGGAAAAACAACTTCTGCCCTGAATATTGGTGCCGGATTAGCGCGTTTAAAGAAAAAAACTTTGTTGGTTGATATCGATCCTCAGTCCAACTTAACAGAAGGCTTAGGGCTCAGGGATGTAGAGATGTCAATTTATGACAGCATCAAGAATGATACGCCTCTTCCTGTTGTATCCATCTCGGAATATCTGGACATCGTCCCTTCCTCATTAGATTTATTAGGGGCAGAGATTGAACTCGTTTCAAGGCTGGGAAGAGAAACCATTCTAAAAAGATTATTGAAACCGCTGGCAGGAAAATATGATTATGTACTGATTGATTGTGCACCAGCTTTGGGAATGCTTACCGTAAATGCGCTGGTAGCAGCAGACACAGTGATGATTCCGCTAGAGGCTGAATATTTTGCATACAGGGGGATAGACCGTTTGGTATCGATCATTTCTGATGTGAGGACACATTATAATGAGAGTCTTACAATAGGCGGTGTATTTATCACTAAGATCAACCCAAGAAGGGTGATCACTGAACAGATCACCGGCAGTATCAAAAAATATTTCAATGATAAGCTATTCGATACTTCTGTAAGAATCAACGTAGCACTTGTAGAAGCACAGTTAAAAGGAATAGATGTTTTTGAATATGCACCTGCATCAAATGGTGCAATAGATTATTCAAATCTGGTAGATGAAATTTTAGTTAAAATATAAGAGCATGGCAAAGAAAAACTTGGGCGATATCGAGGACAACAATAAAAATTTAAGCGGGGTATCTGCGCTGTTCAACTCTCCGTTGAAAGAAGTAAATACAAAGGTAACAAAACAAGCTCCGCAATCCGAAGAAGAAGAAACGGTTACTTATCCGTTAAGACTTAAAAAAAGCTCATTAAAGGCATTGAAGATATTGGGAGCGCAACGGGGGATCACGGTGAAAGAACTGATCATGTCGGTGATCAAAAAAGAGTATGACCTGTAGGATTAAAAGAACCAGTCTATGTATAGAGATATCTATATATAGACTGGTTGATGTGATCAGTTGATCGTTATCAATTTTTTTTCAGTGGTATGCACACTGAAGTACCCTAATGCCCCATTGTCAATGTTTGAAGGTGGATTTCCAGGAGTAACACCACCACCCGGCCCGTTTTGCGTCTGCTGGCTCAGGGTAAACCAGTAGGTGAATACACCTTTGTCGATACACTGCATTTCAACTTCCGCCACATCGCCTGTTTTAAGCTTCTCATTGTCATCATCATCATAGAAAAGCGTGTTTGTAACCTCATTTCCATTGGTCAGCCGGTCATTGTCTGCATATACTGTTTTAATTTGCACGCCATTCACCTTCAGTACCCAGCGGTACTGGTTTACCTGATCTGCGGGGTCTTTAAAATGCGTTTCTACGGTCTTGATATCATCCCCGCCAAAGGTAATGATCTTTATACTCAGGGAATCCATTTTCACAAGCGACGGCATGGTAGAAGTGGCGCTGTAGGTAGTGTTCCTGGCAACTACCTTCATCGTATATTTATGCCCTGCTTCAGCCTTTAGGGAAGCGAAGGTATATGTTCCCGGTTTGGTTTCGGTAAAAGTCCATGAATGGTTATTGTCATCCGTTACCAGTACCTGCGCGCCTGTTACCGGCGGATATTCGTTACTGCTGGTATAGGGTACGGACTCGCTGATTGTTATGGTTTGCTGACCGGCCTGATCGGTAATCGCGCCTTCGATCACCACCTGACTGGCGGAAGTATTCAGCTTTACATCAATCACTTTCTCGCAGGATGCGAAACTCAGCAGTGTGCCAATAGAAAAGACGCTGTATAGTATGTATTTATATTTTAGCATGGCTTTTAAAATTTAAAGTTATAGGTTACAGACGGGATGATGCCGAACAGACTTGTTTGTACAGCTTCAGTTTGGGTAGGATCATTCTTTTTATCCCTGAACTGTATCGAATATGGATTTTTACGGTTAAGTGCATTGTATAAACCGAAGCTCCAGCTGGACTGGTACTTTTTGGTTTCCTTCGCTTTAAGCGTTGCGCTGACATCCAGTCTGGCCGTATAAGGCATCCGATTGGCATTGCGGTCAGTATAATAATAGGTAGTCAGTCCGCCTACGTTATATTTCCCTGCCGGATAGGTCACCGCATTTCCAGTGCTGTAGATATAATTGGCCGAAAAAGTCCACCGCGGGCTGAAGTTATAAATACCTACCAAAGACAGGTCATGCGTCCTGTCCTGCCTTGCAGGGAAATAACTGCCATGATTGATTCCATCAAATTTGCGTTCGGTTTTTGACAAAGTATAACTTATCCATCCCGTTAGTTTGCCTTTTGTCTTTTTCGCGTACAGCTCAAGGCCATAAGCACGGCCTGTACCATATAACAATTCAGATTCCACATTCGCATTGGCGGTCAGCTCTGCCCCGTCCCTATAGTCGATCTGGTTCTGCAGCCATTTGTAATAGATCTCTCCTGATATCTCGAATGAATTATCCTTACTGTTCCTGAAATACCCAACGGCAACCTGATCTGCCAGTTCGGGCTTAATATTGTTGCTGCTCATCACATACTGGTCTGTAGGTGAACCTGTATTGGCATTGGTCAGGATATGAATATTCTGTGTGTTACGGTTATAGGACGCTTTTACAGCGTTCTCCTCGTTCAGACTGTAACTGGCCGAAAAACGCGGCTCCGGATAGATATAGGTCTTCACAAACTTTCCGCTTCCGCTGGTTGACGATGATGCAACCTCAGCCTCACTGTCATACGTGTTAAACGTACCCGGGCCCAGCAGAGAGAAAGAGCTTAACCTAACGCCATACAATATATTTAACTTATCGGTCAGCTTCCATTCGTCTGATAAATACCCTGCAAGCTCTAATCCGTATCTGTTCTCCACTGCGAGAGGATTGAAGCTGGAATTGCCCGAGGTAGTGATATCTGATGGCGCAATCCGGTGGTGTGTAGCCTGAACCCCAAACCGGATCACATGTTTGTTGCTGTAATACTGCAGGTCTTCTTTCAGGTTAAAATCCCTGATGAGAGAGGTCACCCGTGCATTGTTATCGGCATCAAGTAATTCAATCGCGTAATGGTATTTATTGAAGATGAAAGAGGTATTTGAAAATAACTTATCATTAAAAACATGGTTTAAACGTACAGTTGCAGTCGTATTGCCCCAGTCATTGGCAAAAAGATCTTTGATCCCGATGTTGTCCTGGCCAAAATAACCAGATACAAACAGCGTATTCTTATCATCAAACTTATAGTTTGCCTTGGCATTGATATCATAAAAATTTAGTGTATTGCTATTTAACGAAGAATCCGATGATGCCTTTAACAACAGGTCAATATAAGTTCTTCTGGCGCTGATCATAAATGAGCCCCTGTCTTTTACGATCGGGCCTTCTACTTTTATGCGGGAGGCAATCAGTCCTATTCCACCTTCAACACCAAATTCTTTATTATTGCCGTCCTGCATTTTTACATCGAGAACAGAGGACAACCGCCCGCCATATTGAGCCGGCATACCTCCTTTATAGAGACTCACATCCTTGATAGCATCCCCGTTAAATGTAGAGAAAAAGCCCAACAGGTGTGACGAATTATATACCGTAGCCTCGTCCAGCAGGATCAGGTTCTGATCAGCTGCACCACCCCGTACAAAAAACCCGGTATTTCCCTCCCCTCCGGATTTCACCCCGGGCAGTAGCTGGATGGTTTTCAAAACATCCTTCTCGCCGAATAATACGGGTAAGTTATCCAGGGACTTCATATCGAGTTTGTCCAGCCCCATCTGTGGACTGCTGATATTCTCATTTTTACGGCTGCTGGAAGTGATCACAACTTCCTGTAACGCTGCCTTGTCTGTACCAAGTTCAATATTCAGCTTTGTCGCTGCAGTAAGGGAAATCTTTTTCGTAAATGGCTGGTAACCGGTATAACTTACCACGAGGTTGTACTCAGCACTGGTACCTGAAAGCGAATAAAAGCCGTAGGCGTTACTTGAGGTACCAAAAGATCGCGCCGCTCCCTGTATTTTAATGGTGGCGCCAATCAGGGTTTCCCCGGTTGCAGCATCCCTGACCGTTCCGCTGATGGTAAATTTTTGTTGGGCAAAAGCCGATGAAAACAGGCAAAAAAAGACGAATAGACAAGTATAGAGCGTTTTTATCATGAATGTGGATTATGTTCAAAATTAATATATACTGCAAAATAGTTTTAAGACACGCAAAAAGCGAAATACCCTTACGCCTTCATGCTTTAATTTTTTTTTTGCAAAGCAATATTAATTTGTTGCCACAAACATAAGTCACAACCGGTTAATTAACTACTTATAATTAGTTAATTAATAGTCTGAACCAGCAGTTTTTTCGGATTTCAGTACCAGTCAGGGATTGACTGGTACTGATTTATAACAATAAAAATATATTTTTGATAATTTCATGTGAATACTTACTGGACACATTTATGATAAAATCTGCGAAATTAATTGCCGAATTTTCATTCGATTCATCCGAAATGATCCTGATCACTACAAACGGAACACCGTATTCGTAACAAACCTGGGCAACTGATGCACCTTCCATCTCTACACACAGGCTATCAGGCAGATTTGAAAGCAAAGTATCTTTATCAACCTGCTTTGCAAAAAACTGATCACCACTTGCAATCGTGCCTTTATATACTTCAGGGCTGGTTAACAGAAACTCATCCTTTTTATCCTGATCAATAAAAGCCTGGTTTTGATTATCCAATGTGGCATGAATGGCTTTTTCCGCAATAGCAACCAGTTTTGTATCAGGTTCAAAATAGGTAACGCCAAGCAGTGGTATCTCATAGCGTTCCATGATAGGCCTGGCATCCATATCATGCTGAACCAAACGTTCTGCAATGACGATGTCCCCGATTCTTAACTGATGACTGATTGCACCGGCAACTCCAATAAAGATCAGCTCTGTGATGTTAAATTTAACAATTAAACTTGTCACTGTGGTTGCGGCGGCAACTTTGCCCCATCTCGAAAAAACCAGAACAGTATTGACCCCGTTTATTATACCCGTATAATAGGTTCTCATCCCATAGGAAGACTCCTTTACATCAGTCATGAGCTGCAAAATGCTATTGATTTCCTCATGCATTGCGCCAATAATACCTACTACTCTTTCATTCATATTTTCTTTTTTAATTAAGTTATAATGTTTAACAAAAAATGAATTCAACTTAATCTCATCATATCAGTTAAGAAGATAATTCATATATAAATAACTTAATAAAAAGTTTATTATTACATCCTTTTGAATTATTTTATGGAATCATTCTGACCTCAGGCAGCTAGGGCTGTTTCTTTCCGGTCTTTTCAGAAAATTTATTTTGTAAGTCGGCAAGCACCTCATCATATCCTTTTCTACCGATAAATGCCTGAGGGTTATAACCCTCGCCCTGCTGATGTTTCGTATGCAGCCCGAACTGGCTGGCGTGAGAGGAAAGCCAGATATCAAACGATAGTTTTTTCATGGCGTCCAGCGTATATGCATAATCTTTAGCAATATCCGGGTAGCCTGGGATTTCGGAGAAACTTTTCTCTGTGACAATACTCGGCATATTGGCAATCAGCACATGATAAGACTTGTTTTCATCTTTAACATCAAACAGAAAGCTGCAGGAACCTTTGGTATGCCCCGGATGGTGAAGCATTACAAGCCGCATATCGCCTAAACTGATGGTATCACCGTTCTGTAACAGACGGTCTGCCTTCACTGGTTTATAAGTGCTGCCGTTTCCTCCCAGTGCATAATCCGACCTGCCCCCGTCTGCCATTACTGCGGCATCTTTTTCATCCACCATCATTTTAGCGCCCGTCACTTTTTTTATTGCGGCCATTGCCCCCATGTGATCATAATGAGCCTGCGTTGTCAGCAGAATTCTGGTATCGGCAAATTTAAATCCCAGGGTTTCAACATTAGCCCTGATGATGGCCGCCGAGCTTGCGAGTCCGGTATTGATCAGAATGTTTCTCTGCGGCGTCGTAACGAGGTAGCAGGCCAGGTCGTAGGTACCCACATAATACAGGTTCCCGGCAATTTGAAAAGGCGGGTAAGGCTTAGACCATTCGGGAGGTGTGTCCTGAGGCTCGTTTATTTTTTGAGCGGAGGCCAGAAAACTGACAAATGAAAGGCATATAAATAATATGGTTTTTGTAAATGTATATTTAAGCATAAGAATTAAATGACAACGAATATATGATTTTATTCAAAATTACATCTCCGGAGTTTATCCTGCATTGATTTATGGTGACCAAGGGATCAGAGGCTTAGGCAATGTTTCAGATATTTTACTAAAATAAGCTTTGGCACTATTTCATTTAGAGATAAAAAAAGCTGTAGATTTAACTGTAATTATTCAACATTTAATATCATGATGCGATCTATTTGTAAAAAAGCTCCGGCTCTTTGTGTTGCTCTTCTAACTTCGATATTTGCCTTTAGCGGTAGTTATGCGCAGGCTGTAAAAAATAGTGCCGGTAGAGATACCTACCTACCTGTAGAAACGCAGCCGGCCAATTCAAAATATAAGCCTGCATTTGCCGGGCAAACACGCATTGCCGGTGTAAAAACAAAAACGCCTGTCAGTGTCAGCCTTTTAAGCAAAGATCTGGAGCACCCCTGGGGTATCTGCCTTTTGCCTGACGGACGCTTTTTGATCTCTGAGAAGCTGGGTACCATGTGTATTGTAACCACTGCAGGAAAAATAGTAAAACATATAACCGGATTGCCCGCCGTTGTGCCAGACGGACAGGGAGGCCTGCTCGACGTAAATATTGATCCGCAGTTTGCCACAAACAGAATGGTATACTGGGATTATTCAGAGCAGGTATCAGGCGGCAGTTTGCTGGCCATCGCCAAAGGAAAATTATCGGCAGATGAAAGTAAAATAGAAAATATCCAGGTAATCTACCGCGCAACACCGGCTTACAAGGGAAGCCTGCAGTTTGGCTCCCGCATTGTATTTGACAAGAGTGGGAACCTCTTTGTAAGTACAGGTGAACGCTCCGGATCAGACATCCGTATGAAAGCACAGGCACTGGATGCCGCGATCGGGAAGCTTATTCATATCACTAAAAGTGGGAAACCGGTACCGGGCGGCCCTTTCGCCAAAACACCAAATGCGAGACCGGAAATCTATGCTTATGGTTTCCGCAGTCCTGAAGGATTGGCAATGAACCCTGTTACCGGTGAATTATGGGAAGCAGAATTCGGGCCAAGAGGTGGAGATGAGATCAATATCATCCGTCCCGGAAAAAATTATGGATGGCCTGTTGTTACTTATGGCATAGAATACAGCGGAGAAAAAGTTGGTGCAGGTATCCAGCAAAAAGAAGGCGTGGAACAACCTGTTTATTACTGGGATCCGGTAATTTCACCTGCAGGAATTGTTTTTTATAACAGTAATGTGATCCCCGAATGGAAAGGGAACCTCTTTGTGGGCGGCCTCAGCAGTATGCATATCGTCAGACTGGTCATTAAAAACAATAAGGTGGTAGGTGAAGAAAGATTATTGAAGGATGAAGGCGAACGTGTCCGCGCGCTTGCTGTTGGTAAAGACGGTGCATTATATGCAGTAACAGATAGCGGAAGATTTTACAGGGTTGGAAAGAAATAGTACATATTTTTGCTTTATCAGGTTCAAATGAAATGCGCTTACAGATCACTAACAGTAATGATAGGTCATGACAGCTCCCTGACCTATAAAAAATAATTATATGCTAATGAAAGCAATTATTATAGCGCAGGCCGGCGGAACCGCTGAGCTGCAGATCAGAGAGATCCCTGTTCCGCATATTCAAAATGGAGAGGTGCTAATTCAGGTGAAAGCCATCAGTATTAATCCCGTTGACACCAAAACCCGTAAGGGTAACGGCCAGTATAGCCAGATCAAAGATGACCATCCCATTATACTAGGCTGGGATGTCTCCGGTGTTGTTTCTCAGTCAAAATCCGATTTGTTTAACGTTGGCGATGAGGTATTTGGAATGGTCAATTTCCCTGGTCACGGAAAGGCCTATGCTGAATTTGTCGCGTCACCGGCTACACATCTGGCACTGAAGCCCGGGGAAATATCTCATGAGGAAGCTGCAGCGGCGACGCTTGCCGCACTCACTGCCTATCAATCGCTCGTGAATACTGCCCGCATACAGGCCGGACAAAAAATATTGATACACGCAGCCGCAGGTGGTGTAGGCCATTTTGCGGTGCAGATCGCAAAACACTTCGGAGCATATGTAGCAGGTACATCATCAGCCAAAAATAAAGATTTCGTTCTTAACCTGGGTGCAGACGAACACATAGATTACCATACTACCCAGCTTGAAGAGCATGCCAAAGATTTTGATATGGTATTGGATACTATTGGCGGAGATAACATAGACCGTTCCCTGACTGTGATTAAACAGGGAGGCATCCTCATCAGCATCCCCTCCGGGTTAAATGATTCCGTGGGCGAAAAGTCGAAAGCCAAAGGTGTCAGTGGTTACACCTTTAAGGTTGCCTCAAACGGTAAGGATATGCAGGTCATTGCGGACTATCTGAAACAAGGTATTATCAAAGCACATGTCTCAGAAACACTCAGTTTTGAGGAAATGGCTATAGCACACGAACAGCTGGAAAGCGGCAGAACAGTTGGAAAAGTAGTAATTAGCCTTATAAATGAACCTGAATAAATCCACAAGAAATTTTTTTATAGTCTTTGTGTCAATTATTCAGGTCATCTTTTTATTAGCCATTTTCAAAGAGAATGCGGGGTCGCTGGGTGTAGTGGCATTGATGATCATACTCTGTATATTAGTTCTGGTGACCACATTAAGAGGCCAGATCCATCATAAAGATCATGCATACGAACATATATTAGTGGTATTGTGGATACCTGCTGCTGCACTGGCATCTTTTTATCTCAACCATTTTTTAAAACTGGGTCCTGTAATATCTGCTGCCAGCGTTGGCAGTTTAGGATCATTCATTCCAAACATCAGGAAACATTCACATTACCTGCAGCAATTGCCTGCTGCAATCTATTGTGGTGCATTTATTGGCATGTCAAGTGAACATGTAGCTTCCGGTCTCCTGTTTATTATTACAGCCAGTTTTTTCACTGCCATCCTGCTCTTTCTATCTAAAAACCTGTTTGCTGGTGTAGGAGGTAAATTGGGTACACTCGCCTTTGCTGGCGTTGCCATTACGTCATTCCTGTATTTTCTGATCTCCTCCTATGTTTAATCTCAGTATTCTCCTTATCACGAGCTTCCTAAGTTCAGTGGCTACATTTTATGTCAACGAGGATCTAAAACAGGGGCCGGTGCGTTCATCTGCCGTCCTTTCGCTCATCGTGGGCGTTTGTTTTTATTTTTTTTCGCATTCAATAAACAGCTACCTGGTAAAAAATATACCAATTGTATTTATTGGCGCATCTTTCATAGGAATGGTATCTGTCCGGCTATTATCCAATTATCTTTTGATAGGAACCGCAGGGGTTATTTTCTGCTTAATATATCTCAACACAAGTAAATTCTTTAATGGCTACGGGGGCGCACTTGGTATTTCTGCTTCTATTGCCCTGCTGGCAGTATTGAGCATTCCAATATTGAATAAAAAGAAGAGACTCACCAACGGGTTCATCCAGCTCAGGAAAATAGTGTTTAAGTCTGGCGGTTCCAACTAAAGACTGATTTTTTCTAAAACAGCACCTTGCTGTTTCATTTTTCCATGTTTAAAAACATCGTTCTGCGAGCGACAAACATAGCCTTCGCAGATTAACTTGCTATTAAATCATGAACTTGTTTGTTAGCACCTGAATCCTCGGTTACCTTACAGGCCAATACGGAGAATCTGTTCTTGCGGTAAGCAGATAAGTTTCTATTTGTTTAACAATATCCGGATGCAGGGTGGCTATATCATTCTTTTCACCAATATCATCCTGCAGGTTATAAAGCTCCAGCTTACTTTTGCGTACCACCGCTTTCCATTTCCCGTAACGAACGGCCTGCTCAAAACCATTTTCAAAAAACTCCCAGTACAAGAACCTGTCCTTACCAGCAGTTTTCGTGCCCTTGATGGCCGAATAAAGACTTGCACCGTCCGTTTTATGGTCTAACACCTTACCCGCAATTTCGGCAAAGGTGGGCATGATATCTGCAAAATATCCCGGAACATTGGACATCTTAGGCAATTTTTTCAGGTATGGCGACCATATGATAAGAGGTACGCGGATTCCGCCATCATACATATCTCTTTTATGTCCTTTCAAAAGGCCATTTGAATCAAAGAAATTTGAAACCGCAGTTAACTGGGTAGAAGGTTCAGATCTCGGGCCGTTATCTGATGCAAAAAATACGATTGTATTTTTTGACAGACCACTTTTAATAAGATAATCTTTAACCCTGGCAACCGACTTATCCATGTAATAAACCATGGCAGCATATGTTTTCATATCTTCAGGCCAGTCTTTATTTGCAAAAATAGCCTGATCAGGTACCTCAAGAGGTGAATGGGGATTGTTGAAATTTAGCATCAGGAAAAATGGTTTGCTGGCGTCCTTCTGTGTGGATAGAAATTCGATAGCTTCATCAGTGCATAAATTGGTCTCATAGTATCCTCTTTTTCCTTTTACGTTTTCATTTATCGTAACCAATTTACCATCAATATAACGTTTTTCAGGCCAGTAAGTGCTCGCATATGTTTCCGGATAACTCACAAGCCAGCCGGAAAATTTATCGAAGCCATGCTGTAAAGGTGTTGCCAGTGTATCATAGCCGTCCACGTGCCACTTCCCTACCAGTGAAGTAGTATATCCGGCATCATGCATCAAACTTCCAATGGTATAATCCTGAGGACTTAAGTTTGTCCTGTTTATGGTCTGCTTGCCTTTTTTGCCGGCGATACCTCCGGTTATCGTATTGTTTCCGCGAATGGTTGCATGCCCGGTATTCAGCCCTGTTAACAACGAGCCTCTCGACGGCGAGCATACCGGTGCTCCAGCATAAAAATCAGTAAACCTCAGTCCTTCTTTGGCCATCTGGTCGATATTGGGCGTAAGTATTAGTTTCTGCCCATATGCCCCTACATCACCGTAACCCAGGTCATCTGCCAAAATAAAACAATGTTTGGGCGCTCAGCTTTCTGCTGACCATAAACAAGGGTCGTACAATTCACCACACAGGCACATAACAGTAACTTTATAAGTTTCATTCGGTCGGTTATTAAATAATGCACAAATGTAGAAGAATAAAATCTACAAAAAGAGTATACTTAATCATTATTCGTTCGAAAATAAACCCCTTAAGTAACGATCATTGATCTCCTTGCTGCCGCTAAAAGACATGTAATATTATTCACCATATTTACCCCTGTTATGCAACCGATGGAAAACAATTTGCAGAATATAAAGAAAATGATTTCAGACCGGAAGATGATAAGTATAGGTTGTTTAACGATTCCTGGATGATGAGACGGTAATTTACACCGTCTTTTTCATTATTTCTTTATGCGTTTTCTTATCCTGCTTAATGATGGATTTGTTATGCCTAAAAAAGAGGAAATGTGATACGAAGGAATACGCTCTACGATATTCGGGTGCTCTTCCAGTAACCTCAGGTATCGTTCCTCATGTGAGAAAAAGACAAATTCCTCTGTGCGCGTCTGCGCATAAGCAAAAAACAATTCCGCCAGGAGCCTGCCGAATTTTGCCCAATTTGCGTTAGTTTCATATAAATTATTGAGATCCTTATAGGAAATAAAGACGATTTCAGAATCTTCCATTGCCTCTATATAATACCAGCATGGATTTTGGGAAATGAAGCTTCTGAAAGAAACAACAAACTGATTTTCCGAAAAGAAAAACAGGTTTTTATCTGTATCAGTTTTGGGATCGTGGTAATATATACGAAAGATTCCTTTTACTATTAAGCCGAGGTCATTGCAAACCATCATCTGCATGTTGAAAAAATCCCCCTTTTTAATTGTCCGTGGTTTCCAGAATGGCTGGCCCTCAGCAATATCTTTATCTGTCAGAGAAGCAAAATTCCGCAGATGCTGGGCTATGATTTCATTTTTGTCATTCATAATAGGTATTAATTAGATAAAAAACCGCCTTTAACTATAGGTCGCCTCCGGCAACACGGCCAAAATTCAGCAACCTGGTTCTATAGGATTTTAACTTAAGTTAATTCGCGGCTTAAACTTGTAAAAAACATTTAATGAATGATGCAAATATACTGATAACTATATAGTAAAGAAAATATGTCAATAGTTTCTGTTCTGAAACCAGGCTACAGCTAAAAATGCACAGGTTTAACTTAAGTGAAAAACGAAAATCCGGAAACCGCCGATGTTTGTACAATCAAAAATAAATATCATGAAAACACAAGAAAAAAGAAAACTCACAGCTCCCGTTATGACTGCATTAGCTCTGGCATTTGCCTTCCTGCTTTCCATGACGGGATGCTCAAAAGATGATGATCACAACTCTTCTTCTCCACAGTCAAAAACGTTTGTTCTCGTACATGGCGCTTTCCAGGGAGCTTATGCCTGGAAATTTGTAAAATCCCAACTGGAGGCCGCAGGACAAAAAGTGGTCGTTGTTGAATTACCCGGACATGGATCAGACCAAACGCCCCCTGGAACGCTTACGCTCAAAGCATATCGTGATAAAGTCATCTCTGCCATCAGCCCTTTAACCGGTAAAGTAATTCTTGTTGCACACAGCGCCGGAGGCTCTGTAGCTACTGCCGTAGCAGACACCATTCCAGACCGCATTGAAAAGTTGGTGTATATTGCCGCTGCAATTCCCCAAAACGGTCAGTCATTGGATGATATCGTAGGAATGGATCCCAACTCACAATTGTTTCCTAATGTGACTCCCTCTGCAGACGGCCTTACCGGCAGTATACCTAACGATAAAGTTTTCTCTATTTTCTGTCAGGACGGTTCGGAAGAAGTGAGACAACTGTTGATCGCCAATAACAGGCCTGAACCCATCAAACCGCAAATGGAGAAGATAGTTTTAAAGAACAACCCGGCAGCTGCCGCACTCCCTAAATACTATATTCATACCACGAAAGATCTTGTTGCACCGTTTGAGCTTCAAAAGAAAATCGTAGCCACAGCCGGTATCACAAATGTATTTACCCTTGATTCCGGCCATTGTCCGTTTCTTTCTGTCCCTGATAAGGTGACAGCAATCCTTTTACAGATCATAAAATAAAAATCACAAGAACCTGTAGGAAATACCTACCGGCCTAATGGACTTTCATATGTCAATATTTGCAAACCAACCCGCTCCTGATTTCCAGACTATGGACATTTCAGGGAACACAGTACAATTAAGCGCCTTTAAAGGGAGTAAAGTGCTCCTTTCGTTTTACCGTCATGTAGCCTGCCCCTTTACCAATCTCCGTTTCCTGGAGCTTCAGAAGATGGATAAATCTTTCAGGGACATGGGTTTGGTTGTGCTGGCAGTTTACGAAAGCAGCCCGGACAACCTGAGACGATTCAGTCTTGGAGAATCCTTTTATGCCCGGATCATCGCCAATCCTGAATTTGACCTTTATACCTTATATGACATCGAGCTCAATACGTTAAAGATTCTCTATTCCATGTATAAAGGTGCCTATGCCAAAGCAAAAGAGGGGCATAAGAAATTTAAGGAAAAGTTTGAGCCGGAAGGGCATATCAATTTATTGGGAGGTGATTTCCTGATTGACGAAGCTGGTATTGTTAAATACCCTTATTATAATCAGTACCTGGGTGATCACCTGCCTGTAAAGAACATCCTGCAATTTGTAAATAATGAACCCCTGCAAATAGCACCATTTAACTGTTAAATATAATGCAGTAATCTATGGTTTTTACGTGCGATTTAACTTAGGTGAAAAAAAATCCTCTGTAATCATCAGACTTTTGATTCAACAAAAGTTTAAAATTATGAAAAGAACAGCAAAAGCCTTTTGGCAGGGAGATCTTAAAACAGGTCATGGTTCAGTATCTACTCAAAGCCAGGTACTTGATCAGGCACAATATTCGTTTAACACCCGTTTTGCCGATGGCATAGGTACCAATCCGGAAGAATTACTTGGAGCTTCACATGCAGCTTGTTTTACTATGGCTGTCGCCTACGCGTTATCTCAGCAGGAATTTTATCCGGGCGACCTGAACACTACTGCTACAGTTTCACTGGATATGGCAACAAGTTCCATCAGCATGATTGAGCTTGAGATTTTTGCAACACCGGTTGAGGGCCTTTCAGCAGAAAAATTCCAGGAGACCGCCTTACAGGCCAAGTCAAATTGCCTAATCTCCAAAGTATTAACCGGAGTGCAGATCGAATTGACTGTACACTATCAGTAACAACCCACTGTATCCGGATTTTCTAAGCGGTGGCGCTAAAAAGCCATCGCTTTAATCAATTCAATTTTATTTATCATGAAAACAACAATAGAACATATCAGGTGCCTGATCATAGGTTCAGGCCCAGCCGGCTACACAGCAGCTATATATGCCGCCCGCGCCGGCCTCCAACCGGTTATGTACACCGGAATGAACCCTGGCGGACAGCTCACCCAGACAACTGAAGTCGAGAACTTCCCCGGATATCCAACAGGAGTAGCCGGTCCTGAAATGATGGAAGATTTCCTGAAACAGGCCCAACGTTTTGGAACCGACGTCCGGTTTGGCTATGTCAGCAAGGTTGACTTCAGCAATTATCCTTATCAGGTGATCATTGACGACGTCAAAACGGTTGTGGCCGAAAGTGTTATCATTTCAACCGGTGCTTCCGCTAAATGGCTGGGACTCGAATCCGAAGCCAGGTACAGCGGCTTCGGCGTTTCAGGCTGCGCAGTATGCGACGGCTATTTTTTCAGGGGCCAGAACGTGGCACTGGTAGGCGGTGGTGACACCGCTGCCGAAGAAGCAACTTATCTTTCCAAACTGGTAAACAAAGTGACTATGTTCGTCCGTAAGGGCGAACTGAGGGCTTCCAGGTCCATGATCAACCGCGTTCTTAATACGCCAAATATCGAAGTATGGTATAACACAGAAGTCGTTGAGGTGCTTGGCGACGGTACGAATGTCACAGCCCTTAGCGTATTAAATAACAAGACACGGGAAGAAATGCAAGTCCCTGTATCAGGGCTGTTCATTGCCATTGGCCACCAACCCAATACAGAGATCTTCAAGGGTCTGCTGGACATGGATGAAACCGGCTATATCAAAACGGTACCAGGTACAACGTCTACGGCTATTGAAGGTGTATTTTGCTGTGGTGACGCTCAGGACCCCATCTACCGGCAGGCGATCACAGCGGCCGGAACAGGCTGCATGGCGGCATTGGATGCCGAACGCTTTCTTGCTGCCCGGGAAGCAAGCGTTCCTTTGCAGCTCCCGGTGATTTAAATGATCCGCAAATAAAAAAGGCCAGGAACCGTAAAGTCCTGGCCTTCCATCAAGAATTGCGCTTATCAAAAAGGCAAAAGCGAGATGTGAAATTCACCATAAGGAGTAGATTTAGCCGTCGTTTTGATAAATGCATCATTGTAGCTGCTGCCCTTTGCTATAGTTCTGGCAGTTATAATGCTATTAACGCCGCCGCTAACTCCCAGTAGAACGTATTTGCCAAGCAGATATTCAAAGCCCGGTCCGCTTTTTAACTCCGAAGTGTTGTAGCTATAGCGTGCGGGCAAAGCCGGATTGGAAGTTTTATAAAATGAAGCATAGGTATTGGCAGTCGTTCCCACATAAATCCAGGCGTTACGGGAAAGTGATTGTTTCAGCGATACGCTCTGCGGAAGAACCAATGTCAGTTCCAGCCCGCTGCTATTCAGTTTGCGGAAATAATTCACGAGTGGCAATACCGGAAAAGGTGCAGACGGATCGATGAGCACCAGTGCCCCTAACGAGAAGTAAACATCGCGGCTGCGCTTCAAAGGAAAGGAAACGCTACCATTAAAATTGAACCTTCTCAGCGCTTTCAGGTCGTCAGACATTCCCGTGAATACGGCAGAATATATCACAGGGGTATGAAATATAGCATCTATCCTAGAGAAGTTCAGGGACAGCCCGAGGGTGCTTTTGGCGATGTCGCCTTCGTCTACCCGCGGCTCAGCCAATTGGTTATTCGCCTCCTTGATATTAAAGAACTGTTCGTTATGATAGATGGTAGCGCCGATCGTGTTACCGTCCCAGCTGCTGATCGGTATGGAAAAAAAAGAACTGATCCTCGCATTGCTGCTCTTTCCGCTGGCGAAATCTTTTCCGTTCAGCTTTGAATCAAAGTGTCCTGATCCGAAAACACTTGCCGTCACCGAAGCCTGGCGGAGAAAGGGGTAACGTAACGCCTGTTCATGTGGCTCGCTCATGACGGTGTCTGCCGGGTGGGAGCTGGAGGTACTGAACATATTTTGGGCATGGGCGCCAGCGCTGCAAAGGAGCATGCCGGCCACAAAAAGATTGATTTTCATAAATGTTGTAAATAATTATTTGATATCACGATGTGATGATTTATAACTTCTGCGGCCAAGTTCAGTCTTAATAATTCGCCCGTTTTTAACTTAAGTTAAAAACGGGCGAATTAAGGGTAAATTTTTATCGGTTATTTCTTACTATCCGGCTCAAAATCAAGTGATACCGAATTCATGCAAAAACGTTTATGGGTAGGTGGCGGGCCATCGTCAAAAATGTGGCCAAGGTGAGAATCGCAGCGCCCGCACAGCACTTCGGTCCGGTGGTCTCCAACGGAATCATCAGCCTGATAGCGGACAGCTGCTTTTCTACTCGGTTCAAAGAAGCTGGGCCAGCCGCAACTGCTTGCAAACTTGGCATCCGATCTGAACAACAGGTTACCGCAAACAGCGCAATAGTAGGTGCCCTTTGTTGTGCTTTTCCAATATTTGCCAGTGAAGGCACGCTCCGTATCTTTTTCGCGTGCTACCGCGTACAGATTAGGGGACAATACTTTCTTCCATTCTTCGTTGCTAACGTTCAGTTTGGTCGTAGCTGTATTGGAGTACCATGGATTGCCCTCATGGCCATGGTCAGATTTTTCATTCTGTGCAAAACTGCTGAGACTGGTCAGCAGCAATACACTGCAATAAATCAGGATCTTTTTCATTATTTTAGTTTTTCTTTAAAGATTTGTTTAAACTTTTCCAGCTCTGGCTGGATCACGTAACGGCAGTACCCCTGCTCCGGGTGCTTTTTATAATAATCCTGCTGGCTTTTTTCAGCTTCGTAAAAAACCGTAAGAGCTGTCACCTCGGTCACGATCTTTCTGGAATAGATCCTTTGTTCGGTAAACTGGCGGATATAATACAATGCTCTTTGTTCCTGCGTTTTGTTATGATAGAAAATGGCCGAACGGTACTGCGTACCAAAGTCGTTTCCCTGGCGGTTCAGCTCTGTAGGGTCGTGGGATAAGAAGAATGCTTCCAGCAGTTCGTCATAAGTAATGACAGCGCTGTCATAAACCACATTAAATGCTTCAGCATGACCGGTTGTGCCGGTACAAACCAGTTCATAGTCAGGATGAGCCACATGGCCGCCCGTGTATCCCGCCGTTACTTTCAGCACACCTTTCAATTGCGAAAACTTTGCCTCGGCACACCAGAAGCAGCCGGAAGCGAAGGTCGCCGTATCGATATGACCGGTTGCTTCGCTTCTGGTTACCGCCTGCGTTTTATTTACGAGACCTGCTGCAAAGACAGAAACACTTAAAGCCAGCAGCAGTATAGATAACAAAGATTTTATTTTCATCAGATTATTTGTTTGAAGCACCCTTCCTGTTTTTTGGCTGGGCGCTTTCTGCTGCTTCCTGTGCAAATTGCATCAGTCCTTTACCGTCAATATAACCGGTGTGATTGGCAATCACTTTACCATTTTCGTCAATAATAAGCAAGGTTGGCAAACTTTCTACCTGCCACGTTTTTGCCAGGCCTATCCCCTCTCCTTTCTCTACATCCACGGTGTAATTGATAAAACGCTTATTGAAATATGGTGCTGCTTTAGCGTCCTTAAAAGTGGTTTTATGGAGTTCCTTACATGGCGAACACCAGGTTGCAAAAGCATCAACAAATATTTTTTTATGACTGGTTTTAGCCGCGGCCAAAACCTCCTTATAGGTCTTTGTAGTAAACTTAATTTCCTGGCCTGAAGTGCTTTGCTGCGCATTTGCATTAAAAGAAGAAATTATAGTAACAACCATTGTACAAACCACCAGCAGGTGGTATTTAAAAAATTGATTTTTCATATCTGTGCTTAATTTAAATTTTGAACTATGAGTGATTTTTTGGCAGCGTTAATACCTTTATCCAGAAAATTCGTGTAGGCTTGCACATTAAGGTCGAAAGCCCTTGGTTCGGCAGCCGGTTGCCCGTCAGGCCCAAGCACCACATAGAATGGCTGTGCATTGGTATCGAAACGGGTTTCCTGAAGGTCACTCCATTTTTGTCCGATTGTCCCAATGGCTTTAGCTGAAACCTTGGACACATATTTTTCTGATTCGCTGAGCCCGGTCCTGTCATCCACATACAGGGAGATCAGCACATAGTCGTTTTTGAGTCGTTTCAGTACTTCCGGATCTGACCATACCGAGGCTTCCATTTTTCGGCAATTGGTACAGCTCCAGCCGGTGAAATCCAGTAATACCGGTTTGTTCACCTTTTTCGCATAGGCCAGCCCTTCATCGTAATCATAGAAGGCATCAATATTATCGGGAGCATGGAACAGACCGGCGTATTTATGACCTGTTGATGGTTTTGTATCTGACCCTGTGCCATTGCCAGACATCGTAAACTGCTGCGTACTCTGTGGCGGCAACCATCCGCTGATACCTTTAAGCGGTGCGCCGAAAAGCCCCGGAACCAGGTATAATGTAAATATCAGTGTGACCATAGCCAGGACCAGTCTTGGTAAAGACAATGAACTTACTTCGCTGTCGTGACTTAATCTGATCTTTCCAAGGAGGTAAAGAGCGAGTATGCTGAAGATGATGATCCAGATCACCAGGAAAAGGTCGCGGCTAATCAGTCCCCAGTGGTAGGCCAGATCAACGTTGGTTAGATATTTGAACGCAAGCGCCAGTTCCAGCAGGCCCAGACATACCTTAACCGAGTTCAGCCAGCCGCCGGATTTAGGCAGGCCTTTGAGCCAGGAAGGAAATATGGCGAACAGCGTGAAGGGTAAAGCCAGGGCAAATGAGAAACCGAACATGCCCAGCGCAGGGCCCAGGTAACTGCCTTTGCTTACTGCTTCTACCAGCAATGTACCAATCAGGGGGCCGGTGCATGAAAATGAAACCAGTGAAAGCGTAAAGGCCATAAAGAATAACCCGATCCAGCCACCGCTATCTGACTTTTCATCCATTTTGTTAACGAAGAAAGAGGGTAGTGTGATCTCAAACGCGCCGAGAAATGAAAAGGCAAAGACCAATAGAATGGCAAAAAACAACAGGTTAAAAGAGGCACTGCTTGCTGCTTCATTCAAGGCAGATGCACCGAAGATTGCGGTGATCAGCAGCCCCAGGCCAACATAGATGGCAATGATTGACAGGCCGTAAATCGCCGCAGCCCTGATGCCCTGGGCACGCGTTCCGGATCTTTTTGTGAAAAAGGAAACGGTCAGCGGAACCATTGGATAGATACACGGGAGAAAGAATGCCGCAAGTCCGCCAATGAAACCGGCAATAAATATGCCCAGAAGAGAATGATCTCCTGCTGCAGATGCATGGGCAGCCACCGGTTTTGCAACCGCTGCTGTTACCTTTTGAGAATTGAGCTGTTTGCTGCTACTCCCGCTTGCAGTTACAGCTCCAGATACGGGAATATCAAAGCTGACATCGCTGGGAGGTAAACATTTTTGACCACTGCACACCATAAAGGTTAGCGCGCCTGTGAGGTGGGCTTGTGGGTCCGTTGTATGGACAAGCTGTGTGAAAGTTACCTCGTGCTCATGGTATTCAATGGTCATTCCGAAGGATTGATCAAAACCTTTCAATGCAGCAGGTTTTTCGGTCACCTTACCAACCAGCGAGGCAGATGGTAAATTATCAAACTTAAAGGAAGTCGGGATCGGCCCGCCGCTCTTCAGAAACTGGGAATACAGATGCCATCCCTTGTCAATCTGAGCTGTGAAAGTCACTGCATATTGATCCTTTGCAATATTGGTTGATTTAAATTTCCAGTGTACTGGTGTATCGATCTTTGCAAATGCCTGCAGACTGAGCAGGCAAAATAGCATTAAAATTATTTTTTTCATTCTCATTATTTTTTCACGACGGACTTTAGCCGCTGACACAAAACTGCTGAGTATCGGATCGGCAAATTTTCACTAAGGTTAAATTCCGCAGAAAAATGACATTAAATGAAAAAAGCCGGTACAATCCTGTACACGGCCCTCTCATTACCTAAATTCAGACTATTTACTGCTCAGGTAAGTCAACACCTGTTTTGAATGTTCATCACCTTTCATGAAGTCACGGAAACTGTAAACTATTTTTCCGTCTTTGCCGATCACGAATGTTTCACGACCGCTTACTTTCATTTCGCCGAAAGCCTGCTCTTTAACTCCGAACATCTGAAGTACCTTGTTACCAGGGTCACTTAACAGTTGGAACGGAAGATGTTCTTTAGTTTGAAAAGCTTTGTGGCTTTCTACAGTACCACCGTTAATACCTATAACAAGTGCGTTGGCATCGTTGTATTTTGCATATGCATCGCGGAAAGCGCAAGCTTCTTTGGTACAAACCGCACTTTCGTCTTTAGGGTAGAAAAAGATAACTACTTTTTGTTTTCCAAGATGATCAGCTAACTGGAAATCTTTCCCATCCTGATCTTTCAATGAGAAATCAGGCGCTTTATCGCCTTTTTTTAATGTTTCCTGAGCAGCCACTTTGGATGCGCTAAAAGTTACAGTGCAAAGGATGACAGCCATTGCCGCTAGTGCGGATTTTTTGAATTTAATTTTCATAGCATTATTTTTTAATTTGGATATTTATTTACCGCTCCAAATTTCTCTGGATATTCATCTTAAAATTTTCACCTAAGTGAAAATAGCAATGAAATTTTCATTTTATTTTTGAAAATATCACTCATGCCGAGAAACAGCATATCCTGCCGAATCTTTACTTCATTATAACATTCCGCCAAATACCAAAATATCAGTAGGAAAAAAACACTTAAACCGGGGTATTTCATTTCTCCGGGACTTGAAATAGTTTTGCTGTCAATCTATTTCATACCTATTTAATTAATCCATAATACTTAAAAACACTATGAAGAAAACATCATTTTCAGGAAAAATTTCAACTGCACTTATTTGTTTTACCCTTGCAACGAGCTTATCATCATGCAGCAAAAAGAATGACGACTCAGGCATCCCGGAGACAGCTAAAGGTAAAAACGTTAAATTGACTGTATCTGTTACCGGAGCGCCGGATCTGACTGCGTCTCTTTCATAATAGCCGGTTTAGGATCAGATCTGTCAAATACTACAATTTGGAAAACAAACAACGTTACGCAGAATAACGAGCAGGTGGTTAGCCTTGGACGAAATGACTTTAGTGGTAATACAAAAGGCATTATTTAACTTACAAACAATTTACAATGAAGCGGATATATCTTTTTTTTTTAATTTTAGAGATGGCCAATAGGACAACGAAAGAAATTAAGACAAGTACTCCATAACCGTAGCCCAGGTTTAGTTCATCTTTTGCCGGAATATAATTTACGATTTCATAACTAAGCAATGAAATTATCATATAACTCACCCCTCCTGTTAAACCACCTGCAATGCCAGCATTCCTGGGAAATAAGCCCAGGCAAAAGGCAAAATAGTTGTTGAAGGTAAATCCTGCGCAGATATGGATGATAAAAGCGAAAAAAATCAGTGTATATAAGTTAGCTAAATAATGAGTACTAATTATCATGGCTAATACGAAGAAAAATTGAAGCGTTAAATTAACTGCTATTTTTTTAAAGAAATGCAGGTTGATAGTCGCTTTACCGATGAACCCTCCTATCATCCAGGCAATGCCTGATATTAAAGAACTGTACCCGGCAACAACAGGGGAAAAATTCAAATGATGTTCAATAATAAATGCTCCTGTCAAATTGTAAATCAGAATCATGCAATACGCCAGGCCGAGCATTACAATACTAAGCGTAAAGATGGGTGTTTTGATCATACCGAGATAGATGCCTGCAATTTTCCGGATATTAAACGGTGTACCCTGAACCAGGGTTTCGCCGCTAAAAAAGAATTCGAGTACGGCAAATGAAAATGCAAAGCAAGCCAAAAAATAAAAATTGGATTGCCATCCAAACACTGATTGCAGGTATCCTCCAACAAATGGGGCAACAATTGGGCCGGTAGACCAGATAATAGAAAACAAACTCAGATAGCTTTTCAGTTTTTCGCCACTAAACAGGTCAACAAAATATGCTCTTTTGGCTACTACAACGGCACCAACAGCCAGCCCCTGTATAACACGCATCAGGTAGATCACATAAATATTGTGAATCAATGCAATCAGCGCACTTGAAACCGTAAGAATTAATAAACAGATCAACCCAATTTTGTACCGGCCAAAACTATCCAAAATACTCCCGATAAAAAGCTGTGAAATTCCATAGCTGATTAAATAAATGCTAAAGGTAAGCTGTACCTGTATACTGCTGACATGCAGGTCAGCTGCCATATTAGGTAAAGAGGGTAAGTAAATGTCTGTAGTAAAACCGGATAATGGGATTAAACCAAAAGCCAGTAATGTAGCGATGCCACTATGTTTTTTATTTATTGTATTCATTTTCCATTTGATAACCAAACACTATTGTGATGATTTTGCTAAGTAGAATTTCCGTCTACTGCAAATACAGGTACAAATGTATTTAGTTACCGAATGAAAAATTAGACGAAATCAAACCGATTCTTGTAATAATCAAACCAATCTGTAGGAAGAAGGACTTATCCCCTCCTGTTTTTTAAAGAACTTATTAAAGTGGGCCTGATCATCAAAACCAAGTGCGTATCCTATTTCGGAAATGTTCCATCTGGTATATTTAAGTAGGATTTTTGCTTCCGAGTTTATCCGGTCATATATGATCTCACTGGTTGTTCTACCGGTCGATATTTTGATGATTCTGTTTAAATAGTTTACATGAACGGCAAGCCTGTCTGCAAAGTCTTTCGGAGTGCGCAGCAATAATCTTTCAGAGCTGAATTCGACCAGAAATTGTTGTTCCAGCATTTCAATAAACTTTGAAGTTATTCTGGTACCAGCATCAGCAGGCTTAAATTGATTTTTGTTTTGTCCCGTTTTCATAGCCAGAAACAACAATTGGCTGATATAACTTCTAATCAGTTCATATTTAAATACATATGAGGTATTAATTTCTTTGGACATTCGCTCAAAGATGGCTTTCACTTCATCATATTCCTCATCACCAAGTTCATAAACCGGTATCACACCAGGATCAAACAAAGGCAGTTCACTCAAATTCAGCCTAATGTTTTCTTTATAAAACTCTTCTTTAAAGACACAGAAATAGCCTTTGGTATCAGTGCTGACAACGTCATATGAGTAAGGGATCCGGGGTTGAAAAAACAGCAGGGTCTTGCCTTTCACCGTTATACTCTGATCCCCGTAGTGGAATATATTTTCCCCGTCATACAGCATAATTTTATAAAAGTTCCGCCTTACGTGCGGTGGCAGCAATTGTTCAGGGCGCAAACGGTCTTCAATACGAAAGACATTAAATTGCCCGATCGACTGACTCAGGCGATTTGGAAAATCACCAAATTTATAATTATAAAATTCTTCAATTGACTCCATTGTAAATAAATATCAGGTTTCAATTTATAAAAGTAGAAACTTTTGAGCGAATACTAAAAATAAGTTAGTGTTTAGTGTTCAATAAATGCACACCAGGAGGATATGGTTTGATTTTTACCAAAATTGGTTTGATTTCGGCTAACGCCTGGTTCCTGACAGCACTACTTTTGAGTTATTAAACAAAAGAAAAAATGAAAACAATTAAAGTTTATAATCCATCAACAGGCAGCCTGATTGATGAATGCGCAGACATGACTGAATCGGAAGTGAAAACTGCTATTGAGCGTACAGTAAATGCATTTCCATCCTGGTCAGGAAAATTGGCCTTAGAGCGGTCAGCATTATTACGTAAATGGCACGATCTTGTAAAGGCAGATAAAGAGGTGTTCGCCAGGTTGATGACCGAAGAAAACGGAAAATGTTTAGCTGAATCCCGTGCTGAGATCGACTACGGTTTAGGTTTTATTGAGTGGTATGCTGAAGAAGGTAAACGTGTTTATGGAGATACCATTCCTACCCACGATCCCAATGGTGCTGTAATCGTTACTAAAGAGCCTATCGGACCAACCGCATCAATTACCCCATGGAACTTCCCTTTCATGATGATCACCCGCAAAATTGCCACTGCACTGGCAGCTGGCTGCACCATGATCATTAAACCTGCAGAAGATACTCCGTTAACCGCTATAAAACTATTGGAATATGCCCGTACTGCTGGTATTCCTGAAGGTGTTTTTGAACTGGTAACCGGTGACCCTAAGATGATTGGCAGCCTGTTTACCGCAGATCCAAACATTAGAAAAATCTCATTTACAGGTTCCACCCAAATAGGTAAGCTTTTAGTGGAACAAAGTGCAAAAACCTTAAAAAAGCTGACTATGGAACTCGGCGGCAATGCTCCCTTTCTTATTTTCGATGATGCCAATATTGAGAATGCAGTGAAGGGCCTGGTAAGCGCCAAGTTGCGAAACTCAGGCCAGGTTTGTATTTCACCTAACCGTATTTATGTACAAGACACCTGTTTTGATCAGGTAGTTGGGCTACTTATCGATGCTGTATCAAAAATAGAAGTAGGAGATGGATTACGTGATGAGTTTGTAGTAGGGCCGCTGATTAATCAAAAAGCGCTTGACAAGGTGCTGAAGCTTGTGAATACCACTGTTGAAAAAGGCGGAAAAGTTCAGCTGGGAGGAAAGATCCATGATCAGGGAGGCCTTTTCTATGAGCCAACCATAATAACTGATTTGACAGACGATATGGAAATTCATAATGTAGAGATATTCGGGCCAGTATTTGCGATTTATTCCTTCACAACAGAAGAAGAAGCAATAGCACGTGCAAATGACACTGAATATGGCCTGGTATCGTATGCTTACACAGAAAATCTTGGCCGTGCTTTCAGACTTTCCCGGCAGATTCAATCCGGCATGGTCATATTGAACAGCGGATCGGTAGGTACAGCATCAGTACCTTTTGGCGGTGTTAAAGAATCTGGTTATGGCAGGGAAGGAAGTTACTACGGCATTGAGGAATATGTAGAAGTAAAATACACCTTATTTTCAGGTTTAAATTCGCACTAAAAATCATAATCATTCGTTACTCGTTAAAGCATGGATATCCCCATGGGACACCTCTATATGCCCCAGGGGATATCTTATTTTACATCAAATAACAACATATGGAAAAGTATACAGGAATGTGGGTTACAACAGATGGCTATATCAGGCAGGAACTGTTGCCAGATGGAAGGTATGACGAAGCCAGAGGTGATAAGAAAAGTGCGTATCAGGGAAGATACGAAATCAAAGAAACCCATATACATTATTGGGATGATACCGGTTTCGAGGCTGATGGGGACTTTGAAGGAGACGACATACTTCACCACATCGGAATGATATTCGTTCGTGAAAAACAGGTTTAGCTTTTTTAAAAGCTACATATTAAATTAAACCAATACACCTGATTACACTGATGCATTGGTCTTGTCTGCTTTTTGCTTACCGTACGATAACATGAATGTCAGGTAATTCAAATTTGACTTTTAAGTTACTCCGTTATTTTGGCAACATCCAGCAGATACCACATCTCGGTGAATTTTCCATCACGGGTCTTCTACAATGCGAACTCCGTAAACCCTATAGAACCGCCTGTTGGTTCGTTGCCAAAGGCCTGGAAAACAGTATCACTAGTATTGGTGATTGATCAAAAACTATGGTATGCTCATCTTTATTAAAAAAGACAATCTACTATCATGAGCCATACAGATTAGAACCAAAGCACAGCCGCAAAACCGGAAGAATTTTTAAAACTTAATATTATGATACATCATGAATTATTTAATTTTGTTTTTTCTTCAGATACGCTCTCTCAATTACTGAACGAACAGGCTGGCTCCGGAGAATGGATAAAATATTTAGATGATGTTATACTGGATATAAAATTCAGGAAAGATCAGCTTTTACTTACCCTGGGGCAGGTTCCTGATCAGATTTTTTTTCTTCTCAGAGGCTCGGTACGGGCGTATTATTACAATGAGGAAGGAAAACAATGTACTTTCTATTTGTGGGATGAATTTTCAATTGTGACTGACATTGTAAACTACATGGAAAAAGTACCTTCCGATCTTTACATTGAAGTATGTGAGGATGCGGATATGCTCGCCATCCCCAGACGCTCGCTCGACAGGATCATCAACCAATTTCCGGAATCATTATTATTTTTAAACAGCATTCTTTTACAGTATACCCGTCATCACAGGGAGCGGGATAAAGAAGCGCAATCTATGACCGCAAATCAGAGGCTGAACAAACTTGTAAAAATCAAGAAAAAGATAGTCTCAAAGTTTAAAAGCGAGGTTATCGCATCCTACCTTGGAATGTCCCGTGGCTACCTTTACGATATTAAAAGTAAAAGATAATCGCAATTATTCAGCTGCTGGTCGCCACGTTCCAATAATGCTTCCGTCCATAATCTTCCGAATCCTTTGGAAGCACCTGTGATAAAAACTGTTTTCGACATTTTATTTGTTTTAAATTTCAATGCTACAAAGGTTGTGTTTAACACAGAGAATGTTTAGGCCATTTTGGAGAAATACCAGGACAAAACTCCCCATTCCCATCTTTTTAAATCTAAGTAATCGAATTCATACATTGGCTAACGTACACAGCCGGCTTATTTTTTTGCACTGACTTTGCCAGAAATTGCATCCCCACGCAAACGCAGGCTCAGTAAATTTGAAAGCAAGAGTGGACAAGAGCGGGTAGTCTTTGAGGAACATTAATAAAGCGGCAACCCATTAAACACCCCACCTCATTCATTGCTGTACAATAATGGATCGAAAACCTAGGTGGGCTTCAGGCAAAATGCTTTTAACACACTGAATATTAGGCAGTTTCAATAACTTTTAAAGCTAGTTTTATTGTTTGATCATAACTTTGTTTGTCTTTTGAAACTTTTGCATCAACTCGTAATCCATTAATTATACTATAAAAATAATTTGCGAGAAATTTGGGATTATTACTTTTTGATAACTCTTCATTTTCTATTCCTTTTTGAATTGCTAATGTTAATGCATCAACTAGATTTTCTCTCTGTTTCTCAATAATTGAAAGAATTTCATTGTCATGTGGTGCAAGTTCTATAGTCGTATTTATAATAAAACACCCTTTTGATTTCGTGTCAACTATAGTTTCATCCGCAATTAAATTTAGAATTGTGCTTATTATTTCCATAAAAGGTTTGTCTTTAGCCAATTCATCTATCACTGCTTTTGCAGATGTTTGTATGTAATGTTGTAATGCTATAATAAAAAGATTCTTTTTGTCTTTATATGCAGCATACATACTTGAGCGGCTTATACCGAAGGCATTAATCAAATCTTGTGTTGATACTGCATTATAACCTTTAGTCCAAAAAAGCTCTGTTGCTGTTTCAATAACAAACTGTTCGTTAAACTCTCTATTCCGTGCCATTTGATTTAATTAAAGGTGGGATGACCATGTCATCCCACAAAAATACAAATTATGGACTATTTGTCCTGAAACAATTATTGTTTTAATAATCCAAACTGAATTCTTTGACTTTATAATATTCCATGTCCCTGAAAAGTTTGTTATTTGCTCAACACTGGTACTAAAAAACAACACATCATCCGGGCTATATTGATATAGTTATTTTATTTTTTTTAAAATTGAACCTGTCCCCCGTCAACAAAAATTTCTGTTCCGTGCATATATGAGGAATCATCCGAGGCCAGAAAAGTCACTGCTTTAGCAACTTCTGATGATTTTCCAAATCGTGCCATTGGTACTTTAGGCAATAAAACACTGGTAAAATTATCAATTTCCTCTTGATTCATACCTGTGTTGATAAAAAAATCACTTTCAATCGGTCCTGGACTTACAGCATTTAACCTGATTTTTCTTGTTGAAAGCTCAGCAGCAAAGGTTTTTACAAAAGATTGAACTGCTGATTTTGCAGCAGAGTAAACAGACGCACCATGCAACCCTTGTTCTGTAGCAGAAGAAGTATTCAAAATTATTGAACCACCTTCACTCATTAATGGCAAAATTGACTGAACTGTAAATAACGTTCCCTTAACGATTACATTAAATATTTCGTCAAAATGCGGTTCATCAACTTCCTCAATCATCAAAAATCTGCCATAACCTGCATTTACATAAAGTACATCAACCTTCCCTGTCAAAGCTTTAACTTTAATAGCAAGTTGTTTTAATTCTTCAATATTAGCGGAGTCAGCTACAATTCCGTGTGCATTTTCTCCAAGCATTTTTACGGTTGCATCAACGGAGATTTGATTTCTTCCTGTTATGATTACAGTTGCACCTTGTTCGATAAAATCAATTGCTGTAGCTTTACCGATTCCACTTGTTCCACCTGTTATTAAGGCGATTTTGTTTTGTAATTTTAGCATTTTGTTTTAGTTTTTATAAATCTTTATATTATTCTGAACTATTCAGTCCACAAATATATAAATTACGGACTGAATAGTCCAAATAAAAAACAGCTTATTTTTTAATTATTTTCAATGGTGTTAAGCATTGGTTTTAAGCCCGGTTAGCGGATGTCGGTAAATCCTGGCAGAAGATGATTAAAAATCGATTAATTGATAATTAGACGGCAAGGAATTGACTTTTATGGTTTTTTCCGGTTAGAATATGTTTTGCCACAAATGCAATATGACGATGGTCGATCCAACTTACTTTTCCGTTCTCTGTCGGGTTTGGCAAAAAAACTTTTGAAATAGTTGCTTTTGCTTCAAACATATTCAGCATAAAGCCTGTCGGACGAAGTATGGCCCAATCAATCGATTTACTTTGTAAATAATAGTCACTTTCAGCACTTGCTTTCGCCCATGCGATATGAGAGTCAAGATTACAATCTCCGGTTAATATTTTTACGATATGCTTAATGCTGGTTTCTACCGCTGCATCAATTGCTGACTTGCAATACTAAGATTGGTTATGTATTGCCGGGACTAATAAAAAATAATACTTCAGCTTTACCCTGGTTTATCTTGCAATCATTCTTTCATTTATCATCGGTTGAACCAATTGGATGACGAAACAATATGATGATAAATAGTAAAGCCAACACTACATCAACTAAGCCAGCTATCCAAAATATTTGTGGTAGTCTGGGACCGGAGATAAGCGCTTTTCCAATGGCGGGCCCTGCGATTAAGAAGTGAGAAAAATTAGCAATTGTAATTGGTCGATTGCAAATGCCGCCAATTAAACTTCTTTTGCCATCCCATCAAAATATGAGCTCAATACTAGCAACATCGAACCGCTCGCATGAACGAGGCAGCGTCACTTATCTACCTGATTAACAATAAATTATCTGATAAAAAAAAGAAAGGCAAGCAACGAAAATTCGTGCTTGCCCATTGAGGTGCGCCCACCTGGGCTTGAACCAGGGACCTACGGATTATGAGTCCGGCGCTCTAACCAACTGAGCTATAGGCGCTTATATATTTTCAGTGCTTTAAACACCACTTTTGTATTTTACTGTCAGCATTTTAAAGTTCCGCACAACTATTGAGCAATAACATCACGCTCTCCGGAACCAATGATCACAGGATTCATAATCCTATGCGCTAACCAACTAAGCTAATCACATGCAAATTAGATTTTGCGAGTGCAATGTTACATATTTGTATCGAATTTTAAAAACGGTTTATGGAAAAAATTAAAAATATAATCTTCGACTACGGAAACGTCATCTTTGCTATCGATTTCAGAATAGCACAAAAGACTCTTACACAAATCGGTATCTCCAATATAGAGGATTTTTTCGGACATAAAGGACACAATACACTATTTGATGAATTAGAGACCGGCAGCATCACTCCTGCCCAGTTCCGCGAAGGAATCAGGCTTGAAACAAAAAATCCTGCCTTAACAGACGCAGAGATTGATGCTGCATGGAACAGTTTGCTCATCGGTATCACACCCGAAACGCTGGATGTACTGGCCGAAGCCAAAAAACACTACAGAACTTTCCTGCTCAGTAATACCAATCAGATCCATTTCGACTATTTCACTGATTATCTTCAAAAAGAATTCCAGGTAGACGGTAACGACCACCTGTTTGAAAAAACCTATTATTCGCACGAAATGCTGTTAAGAAAACCAAATGTGGAAATCTTTGAACGCGTGATCAGGGAAAATAACCTCAACCCGGCAGAAACACTTTTCATTGATGACAGCCCGCAGCATTTAGTAGGTGCAAAGGAAGCCGGCCTGCAAACATTACTGATGACAAAACACCCTAAAGACCTCGGCACCTTTTTAAAAAGTAAAGGCCTGCTGGTATGATCAACAATAACCATAAGATCCAGCCAAAGAAATACAACTCTTTGAAAGAATTTTATTATTTCTATTTAACCGAACATCAAAACACCATAAACAGGGCTTTGCATTTTACAGGCATATCACTTTTATGCCTCTGCTTTATTGCCTCGGTGTTGTTTCATAACGTTTACTTTTTCATGGCAATCCCATTGGTGGGATTCGGTTTTTCCTGGATAGGGCACCAGTTTTTTGAAAGAAACAAACCCTCCACTTTAAAATATCCGTTCTTCAGTCTCGCATCTGATTTTCTTTTATTTGGTGATATCATCATGGGAAGACAGTCTTTTAAAACGAAATAGCTGATATTGATATAGTTTACAAACACGATAGATAACCTCTATATCAGTATAGAAAATAGGTGTTAGGTTACTCCCTGGATAGTGTATACTTTTAGCGAAGCAGGCTGCATAAGATTAGCACAAATAAAAAACTTATGCAGCATCATCAAATAGAAGAGCAACACATCACATGGAAGAGACAAACAAGCCTAACCGCAAATTAACAACTGCCTCTGGCAGACCTTACGCTGAACATGAAAACACACAATCTGTAGGTAAAAGAGGCCCCCTTTTATTACAGGACTTCGTCTTGCATGAGAAAATGGCGCACTTTAACCGCGAACGTATCCCTGAACGGGTAGTACACGCAAAAGGGACCGGCGCTTATGGTACATTTACCGTTACCCATGATATCTCAAAATATACTAAAGCCAAAATATTCAATCAGATTGGCAAAGAATGCAAAATATTCCTTCGTTTCTCTACTGTAGGCGGTGAAAAAGGAAGTGCCGATTCAGAAAGGGACCCGCGCGGATTTGCATTGAGGTTATACACGGAGGATGGCAACTGGGATATCGTAGGGAACAACACTCCGGTATTCTTTATCAAAGACCCCAAGAAGTTCAGTGATTTTATCCACACGCAGAAACGTGATCCAAGAACCAACCTGAAAAGCCCGGCAATGATGTGGGACTTCTGGTCGCTGAACCCGGAAAGCCTTCACCAGGTCATGATCCTGATGAGCGACAGGGGAACTCCCTATTCGTACCGCCATATGGACGGGTTCGGAAGCCATACTTTCTCCATGATCAACACCGAAAATGAGCGTGTATGGGTGAAATTCCATTTCAAAACACAACAGGGAATAAAAAACTTTACAGGCCCTGAAGCTGATGCGATGCGTACCCAGGATATGGACCACTCACAACGCGACCTGGTAGAGGCCATCGATAACGGAGAATTTCCGAAATGGAGCGTAAAGATCCAGGTGATGACTGAAGAAGAAGCTAAAACTTTTAAATGGAATCCATTTGACCTTTCAAAGGTTTGGCCACATGGCAAATTCCCGCTGATCGACGTTGGAGAAATTGAATTGAACCATATTCCTAAAAATTACTTTGCCAACGTTGAGCAGGCAGCCTTCGCCCCTACCAACCAGGTGGACGGAATCGGTTTCTCTCCGGACAGGATGTTACAGGGACGGATCTTATCTTATCCTGATGCCGCCCGTCACCGCTTAGGTGTGAATTATGAGCAGCTGTCTGTTAATGCCTGCCCTTTCATGACCAATAACTATCACCGTGACGGGGCGATGAGATTTGATGACAATGGCGAAGACAGCCCTAACTACTTCCCTAACAGTTTTGGAGATGTAGTTCCGGATGAAAGTTACAAAGAGCCTGCACAGGAACTGGAATCAAACATTGCCGATTGGTACGATAGAAATGGCGGCGAAGGCGACAATGACCATTATACACAACCGGGTGAGCTGTACCGTAAGGTAATGACTGATGCTGACCGCAAAAACCTGATCAACAACATTGTTGGTGCCATGAGCGGAATCAGCGGACCAAAAAGGACCCAGATCATCAACCTGCAGCTTTGCCACTGGTTCAGGGCAGATATTAGCCTGGGGATGGCTGTCGCCAGCGGCTTAGGCGTAGATGCCGCACAAGCCATGCAGCATGAAAGCCATCCTGGGTAATTAAAAACCGTTAATTAAAATTTGATTTTTAAAACCCCGCTCAAAAGGCGGGGTTTTATTTGGTCTAATCCATTAGTTTCAGCGTTCCGAGGTATTCGGTTTCAGAAACTCTTTTGCCATCGGCAGAAATAAAGAACATCCAGCCACAAAAATCATGACCAACATGTCTCTCGGCTGCCGTATAACTAAATTTCAGCACACTTCTCAACGGACCGCTTTTAGATGAAGTCCGGGCAACAACCGTATTTTCCGTGATATTGAAAAAAACAATAATGCCAATATCATCCTGGCGCGTAGATTTCTGCGGAAAGGAATTGAGCTCCCAATCTATGGAAAGCTTCCTTTCTTCTGCGACAGTAAACCTGGCATTCCAGGCCTGCTCCGTTGATTGGAGGG
This sequence comes from Pedobacter hartonius, assembly GCF_900107535.1. Lineage (GTDB taxonomy): Bacteria > Bacteroidota > Bacteroidia > Sphingobacteriales > Sphingobacteriaceae > Pedobacter > Pedobacter hartonius. The sequence continues at coordinate 374,130 of NZ_FNRA01000001.1, forward strand.
GCCGGCTGAGTTTCACCCGGCTGAAATCAATCTTGTAATCAGTACTTTCCCCTGTAAGCGCATTCATGATATGATAAGAAAGCGCAGCATTTCCGGGCGTCATTTTCGCCCTCCTGGAAAGCTGATAACCGTCATTGAGGGTTCGTTCTCCTATCTGTGATAAAAAATCTGTTACGACGCTAAACAAATCTCTTTGTTTTGCCTGTTTTGGAGTTTTTTTGCCTTTTTTCGGTTTTTTCGGCCGTATTTTAACAACTCCTGTTTTTTTCCATCTGGTGACGACAATAGGCCCCACTACTCCGCTCATGTCTCCTAAGACTGAGCCTGCTCCTACTTTTCCCATAACTACCAGATAAATTGTCCGAGGTAAACACTGTCGGATATGGCTTCACGGTTATCTGTAATGAAAGACAAATACACCGCTGCCGCATATCCCTGTTTAATTCCAGTCAGCATCAATACGTCTTTACCAGCATGCCTCTGGGCACCGCCAATCATATAACGCGCCATTTTGAGTTCCGGGAAATAAGCCATCATGACCACCTGGTCGCTAAAATGAAGACCCTCTACTTTAATCTCCGGGTTCCAGCTGAAAGCCAGTCCTGATCCGGTTAGCTGTACTGCCGCGTCTTCAGGGGGCCGCATATTTCCCCTTGTCATCAGTACACCGGAAACATCAACGATACGGTTTGGATAGATCCCGGTCAACGCATTTTTCCTGACATAGGAAAGCATAGCATTATAGCCGGTTTGCCTTTCCAGTTTACCCTGAAGCCTGAATCCGATTTTCGCGAATTCCGCCAGCGGTCTGACAAATGCAGTACATACTGACGTGTCCTGCCGGGTGGAAAGCTGATCTGTTGTTGGTGCTTTGGTACTTGGAGCAGGTGCTAAACTGACAGTTGTTTCCCTGTCTTCATGCTGTGAAAACACCATGTTTCCAACTTTTCCGGAAAAGCCTTGCGCAATTCCACTTTTTACAATTCCCATTTTCTGATAATTTAAGTTTATAATTAGACATTTCAATTCATTATTTTTTTGAAATGATAACCTCGCTTAATATCAAAATGGTTTAAAAATTACCTGAAGTAAAACAACAACATATCTTTTGAAAGCGAAAATTATCATTTGTTAATTTGTAAACAAACACTGACTCTTTCCATTGACCTAAAGTTAATTGTTGATTTTGATAAAGAAAAATTTATTTTAAGAATTTTTTTAATGCCGCTGAATATCAGCATACCGGCACAATAGACAATCACATTATATCAGTCCGTACCACAGCTCGTTCTGAACTCGTTCATAAATTATAATTTGCTGTTATTTTGCTCTGCCCGGGCATACCCCGGGCATAGGCTGAAAGCGCCCCGGCTATACCTCAGCATTACCCATCTGGGTATAGCCGGGGTATAGCCAGCGTATGATGGACGTATCGCCGGGCTATGCCCGGTCAGACCGTAATACTATCCGTTAAATCACACAGCTAGTCTTAAACATTACGCATATATCTGTACTTACAGAAGCTCTTTACCGCTGCAATTGGTATGATCCGGCAGTTAATGAACTGTCCGGCGCCTTTTTCCTGAAAAATGATGTTTTACGAGTTCCTCCGGTTTTTCTCCCTCGCAATCAGATCCAGCTCTCTGCTGGTTTGCCCCGCAATGGAAGTATTCTCCTGGGCGCGTCTGAACAAGTACGGCATTACCGCTTTAACCGGGCCATAGGGAACATATTTGGCTACATTATATCCGGCGTCAGACAGGTTGAAACTCAGGTTATCGCTCATTCCCAGCAACTGTGAAAAGTAAACATGGGAATGGCTGTGCTGAATGGCATGGGTATCCAGCAGCTCGGCCAGTACTTTACAGCTGGCTTCATTGTGCGTACCGCAAACAATACCGACCTGCCCGATATTTTCTACACAGTAGGTAATGGCGGCGTTATAATCTTTGTCTGTAGCCGCTTTGTCCGGCTGTATAGGCGAAGTATATCCTTTTTCCGCTGCTCTCCTGCGCTCTTTTTCCATATATGCGCCGCGAACGATCTTGGCACCCAAAACAAATCCTGCTTCTTTAGCAATCAGGTGATCTGCTTTGATATGGGCAAGCTTATCATGGCGGTATAGCTGATACGTGTTATAAACAATCAGTTTTTCCTTATTGAACAATATCATCATATCTATCGCCAGCGCATCGATGGTTTTCTGTATCCAGCTTTCTTCAGCATCGATCATCACAGGTACATTTTTTTCAAAGGCCGTTCTGCAGATCCTTTCACAGCGGTTTTTCACCCTGCCAAATTCGGCCGTCTCCTCTGCTGTAAGCTGTAATTTGGCATCCAGTTTCTCCAGCAGGGCAAAACGGGCAATACCGGTGATCTTAAATACCGTAATCGGAATGCGTTTATCCCCCGCCCCGCGGTCTATCGTGCGGATGATCTCGGCACAGGTAAAGTCAAAAACGTGCTCTTCCTCTTCTCCCTCTACGGAATAGTCCAGAATGGTACCTACTTTACCGACCGAGAGGTGTTCAATCGTATTTTCACATTCAGCAATGGTTTCGCCGCCGCAAAACTGCTTAAAGATGGTGGATTTGATCAGTCCCTGTATCGGCAGCCCGATATTCAGGAATAAATTGGTCACCGGTGGCCCCACCTGGGTTAAAAAATTGCTGCTCATTACTTTAAATAACCAATAAGCGCTGTTTAGTTCTGATTTTGATTTACTTCGGAAAGCGATTTCAGTATTGTCAAAATTTAATTTTTTCCCCGGGGATACCTGCATTTGGATGAATAAGTTAGTCAAACTGCTGCAAAAATATAAATTCCCCGACTATCAAAGGTAAAACCCTTTGTAATTAATTGTAAATTTGCTGCATAATGATAGAATTTAAATTAGAAGGTGAATTTATCCCTATGATCCAGCTGCTGAAAGCAACCGGACTCGTGCAAAGTGGCGGTGAAGCCCAGACTGTTGTGGAAGACGGCCTGGTGAAATATAATGGCAGCGTAGATTACCGCAAACGTCTGAAAGTACGTCAGGGTGATCTGATTGATTTTATGGGAAACCAAATTAAAGTAGTTTAATGGATACGATTGAGAGTTCAGGACACAATATATATTTTGATACCAGGTTAGCTCCCCTCGCGGAGATCATCGAAAAAGGAACGTATAGCAATATCTTCGTTTTTGCAGACCGCAATACGGCTGAAGCCTGCTTACCTGTATTCAGGGAGATGCTGGATGATTTCAGCGGATTTGACCTCATCGAAACTGATCCGGGAGAGGAAAACAAAAATATCGATTTTTGTATCGGTATCTGGAAGACCTTACTTGATTTTGAGGCCGACCGCAAATGTCTGATGATTAACCTGGGCGGCGGCGTCATCACCGATATGGGCGGATTTGTAGCTTCTACCTATAAACGCGGGATCGATTTCATCAATATCCCTACCACGCTGCTCTCACAGGTAGATGCCTCTGTGGGTGGAAAAACGGGGATAGATATCGACAACGTAAAAAATATGGTGGGCACTTTCACTTTGCCCCAGGCTGTATTTATTGAAGCTGAATTCCTGAAAACTGTTCCTAAAAGGGAATTACTGTCGGGTTTCGCAGAGATGATCAAACATGGGCTGATCGCTGACAACAGCTATTACCATGAGCTCAAAGCAGCAAATTATCAAAATATCACTACCGCAGCAATCCACCGCTCTGTTGAGATCAAAAACACTGTAGTGACCGAAGACCCCCTTGAAAAAGGATTACGCAAAATCCTGAACTTCGGGCATACCGTCGGGCATGCAGTTGAAAGTTATTCCCTGAGCAAAGATAAAAAACCGCTTACCCATGGAGAGGCCATTGCTATCGGGATAATCTGTGAAGCTTGGCTGTCCCATAAAAACAGTACACTCAGCGCCGATGAACTTGCAGAGATCAGAACGTATATATCCGGCGTTTACCCTGCCTATAAAATTAAAGAAAAATCTTTTGCTCAGCTTTCAGCACTGATGCAAAGCGATAAAAAAAATGAACACGGGAATATCCTCTTCTCGCTGTTGCAAAACATAGGCCAATGCACCTACAATTGCAGAGTTTCAGAAAGTGATATCCGTGAAAGTATGGAATATTACAATTTAACTTATGCTAAGTGAGACTGAAGATTTAACGGCTGCATTCTTAGTTGTATTCCTCGTACTGTCATGCCTGCTGGAAATGTATTTCAGTTATGTGCATGACAGGCACCTGTACGAAAAAAGGGATACATGGAATAATGTTTACCTGATGGGGCTCGCATTTTTCATTAATCTGGGAACAAAAGCGGTCACCCTGTTCATCCTGGATTGCTGTTATCAGTTCAGGCTCTTTCACATTCACAATGTATGGGTATACTGGATCCTTCTGGTGCTTATTCAGGACCTGTTGTACTGGTGCCTGCATACTTCGGGACATTATGTAAGGTTCTTCTGGGCAATGCACGTTACCCACCACTCATCAACCCTTTTTAACCTGACCACGGGATTCCGCTCCACGGTTTTCGAACCGCTGTACAGGGTATTCTTTTATTTGCCACTTGCATTTATGGGTTTTTCAGCCCTGGATATCATCCTTGCATACCTGATTACCCAGCTGTATGGCAATATGGTGCATACGCAGACTGTTAAAAAATTACACCCCATACTGGAATATATCCTGGTCACCCCCTCCCATCACCGCGTTCATCATGCCAGTAATGTCGTTTACCTGGATAAAAATATGGGCATGATCCTGATCATCTGGGACCGGATGTTTGGCACCTTCCAGGAAGAACTTCCGGAGGAAGAAATTGTTTACGGATTAACACACCAGCCTGAAGATACAGGACCGGTAAACATCGTGTTCCATGAATTCAGGGCCTTAGTGGCCGACGTAAAACGTGCGCCCGGCCTGAAGAACAAATTCAGATACATGTTTTATCCTCCCGGATGGAGCCACGATGGAAGTACGCAGATCGCCAGTGTGATGCAACAGGAATTGCGTGAAGCCCGCCAGATAACAAATGAGCGCTAACCGTAGATTAGCAGACCATGAATAACGTCAGTATTAAGAAATAATTGTATTTATTCCGGTTAGTTGTTGGATTAAAAATTTATTTTAATCCCATTTTAATATCATAAACCGTTTTAGTTCAGCTACTTGATTAGTTTGCCAACCATACACCCCCTGACACAACACCTCTTCTAATTTGGATTGGATCTAAATAACCATATATTTGCGTTATAAAAATGCCACACGGTTCGGACCCGTGTGGCGTAACGGGATTATCCCGCTAACCTTTAATCGTAGTTAAAAGTAATGCAATTTAAACAAATTTTGCCATTGGCCATATTATGCGCTAATGTATTTTTCGCGGAGGCTCAAACGCCGCCCTCCAGCATCAGCGGAAGTCTGAAGGGAAATTATGGTGAGCCTGTCCATGCAGCAACCATCAGGCTCCAGAATACTTCATATGGAACTGTTTCCGACCAGCAGGGTCACTATCTGATTAAAAACGTTAAACCAGGCACTTATAACATATTGATCAGGGCCGTTGGATTTAAAGACCAGAAAAAGGAAATTAAACTTGCAGCCGGAGAAAACCGTAACCTTGATTTTAAAGTAACAGAAAGTGTTGAACAAATGGAAACAGTTAACGTTTTAGGACGCACTGCAGCCCAGGAAACCAACAGACAGGCATTTAACGTAACATCCATTGATGCAAAAAAACTCTACAACACAACGCTTGATATTTCCGGCGCGCTGGACAGGGTTGCAGGGATACGTGTAAGGGAGTCCGGAGGTGTAGGATCAAACTTTAACCTTTCACTAAACGGTTTTTCAGGAAATCACGTAAAGTATTTTATCGATGGTATCCCGATGGATAACTTCGGTACTTCATTCCAGATCAATAACATCCCGATCAATATTGCAGACAGGATTGAAGTTTACAAAGGCGTAGTCCCAATGTGGCTGGGCTCTGATGCATTGGGCGGCGCAATCAATATCGTTACGGGCGATAGGTACCGGAACTATGCGGATGTTTCTTATTCTTATGGATCCTTCAACACGCACAGGAGCGTGATCAATGCGGCTGCAACAAGCAAAAACGGACTTACTGTCCAGCTGAACGCATTCCAGAACTATTCAGATAACGATTATAAAGTTAAAATTGAAGCTGCAGATATCTTTACCGGAGCCTATGCCCCGGAAGCCCTGCTAAAAAGGTTTAACGATAAATACCACAATGAAACTGTGATTGCCAATGTGGGCGTTGTGGGTAAAAGTTATGCCGACAAACTCCTGTTCGGTATCACTATGGGTAAAAACTACAAGGAAATCCAGACAGGCGCCCGCATGACGCAGGTATTTGGCGCATGGCACAGAAGGGGTACCATCCTCATGCCTACCCTGAAATACAAAAAAACAAACCTGATCAAAGGCCTGGACGTAACTGTTAATGCAAATTACAACCTCGGTACCGAGCAAAACATTGATACCGTAAATGCAAGGTACGACTGGTATGGCAATTCAAAACCAACCGGCTCCGGCGGCGAACGCTCCAGAAGTATGTATAAATACAAAAACAACAACGGGCTGGCCACAGGTATGTTCAACTACAAGATCAGTGAAAAACAATCTGTAGCACTGAGCAATGTTTTCTCAACATTTGACAGAAAAGGCAGCGATCCGCTGAACCCTACAAATGCCGAGTATGAAAGACCAAAAAAGACCAATAAGAACGTTTTGGGTCTGGGCTACAATTTTGACGTAAAAGACAGATGGAGCACCACGATATTTGGTAAATATATCTCACAAACCAATATCAGCGGCAATGGCGGCTCTGCAAAAGCAACCACCACCAAATTCGGATATGGTACCGCAGCCACTTATTTCCTCAATAAAAATGTACAGCTAAAAACATCTTATGAGCTGACCAACCGCATGCCGGATGCGCAGGAGATCTTCGGGGACGTTGAAAACCAGGAAGGAAATCCTTCATTGAAACCTGAAAAAAGTAACAATATAAACCTGGGAATAAGCTATAACTTCAGTATCAACACCATCAGCAATTTCGCAGTTAATGCGAATGCAATTTACAGACACTCCGATAATTTTATTTACAACAGGCTCAACGCCAACCAATCGAAACTCATTGCAGATAACAGGGAGGGCGTAAGGACTTGGGGAGGAGATGCAGAAATCAGGTATTCGTATAAAAACTGGTTAAGTGCAGGAACAACGGTTACTTATCAGTTCCTCAGAAACCTGCAGATGTATGAGCCCGGAGTTTCAGGAGTAAGCCCTGTGTATTTAGACCAACTGCCTAACATTCCCTATCTCTTCGGAAATACAGATGTTTCTGTAACGCTGAAAGACGTAGTGAGAAAAGGAAATACACTGAACATCGGCTATAATTTATTGTATGTACATGCCTTCTGGTTATACTGGCCAAGTCTGGGCAGCAGAGCGGCAAGTGATGGCAAATATGTAGTTCCGCAACAGTTATCACACGATGTGAATTTTGTATACAGCATCAAAAATGGCCGCTACAACATTGGCGTGGAGGCTAAAAATATTACCAATGCGTACCTGTATGACAATTTCAGTCTTCAAAAACCAGGACGCGGCTTCTACCTGAATTTACGCTACTTCATCAACAACCAGTAGAGACTCGCACAGGAGGCAAAACATCTTCCTGAAGCCAACTCAAAGACGAATATTCAAACACAAAAAAACCAATAAAAAAAATGAAAACAAACTTTACAAAAGTATTGATCATGCTGGCATTTACAGCTGCACTTGCTTCCTGCTCAAAAAAAAATAATGCCGATACAATTGCTGCTGATCCGGGAAATTATATTCTTGCCGTAACACCTACTTCCCTTACTGGTGTTGCAGATTATTTACTGACTGCAAGTGACCTTGAAAAAGGTACAATCTCTGCCGTAGGAAACGGAATAGAGCAGGATGGCTCTTACAGGTATTACGTAACGGCAAACGACAAGTTTTTCAGCATGTTATACGGACAGGGAAATCCGGGTGCCGTTACTACTTACAACATTTTAAACGGCAAGCTAAACAAGCTTTCCAACTTCCAGTCTGAAACAGTGCAGGCCTTCGCCCCTGTAAATGACGATATCTTAATGCTGAAGATCCCAAGGGCGATCACCAACCCACTGGCAAACTTCTACCGCGTGAACACAAACAGCCTGCTGATCGCCGGTGAAGGTACCATCAACACCCAGACGATATTGAATAACGGCGAAACGGCATTCTTCAGCTGGATCAAACAGGTAGGTACAAAGGTTTACGCCCCTATCTTCTCTATCAAGGCCTGCTGCGGTGCTGCTTTTGGAACTGCATTTCCTGACAATGCATGGATAGCCGTATTCTCTTACCCTGACATGAAACTTGAAAAAGTAATCAATGACAACAGGACCAGCTTTATCGGAAGATATTTTACAGACGGACTGGCAGTAGTTGAAAACGGCGATACTTACGCTTTCTCTTCTTCAGTTGCCGTAAGCAGTGGTACTACACTTACTTCTACCAAACCATCTGCTATTACCAGGATTAAATCAGGTACTACAGAATTTGACCAGACTTACTTCATGGACTTTGAAGCTGCTTCTAATGGTTATGTAATTACGGACTGGTTGTATTTAGGCAGCAATAACTTTGTTGCAAATGTAATACTGAAAGCTAACAGGGGCGCTTATACTACAGGAACAGCCCTGGCAATCGTAAACGTGGCCAACAAAACATTTAAACTCGTGTCTGGAATGCCTGATGTGAAAGACATAAAATCTGTTACTTCTAACAACTATACGCCTAAAGATGGCAAAGTGGCTTATTTCGGTGTGAACTTAAACAGCGGTTTGAACTATGTATATAAAATCGATGCGTCAACTGCTACTGCTACGCAGGGCCTGAAAGTTGAAGGTGGGGTAATTGCTGCCATTCAGCACTTAAAATAATAGAAGCACACACGTATAATAGATTAGCGCAATGATTACAGGAACTCAACACAACCCCAAAAAGAAACCAAAAGTTTCTCTTTTTAACCGTATTAACAAATGGCTGCATTTATGGCTGGGACTGGCTTCTGGAATCATTGTTCTAATTGTGTGCATCACTGGCTGTATCTGGGTATTTAACGAAGAAATTACCGCCCTCCTTGAGCCTGAAACGAAAGTTGAAAAGCAGGACAAACCTGTACTTACACCTTCGCAGCTTAGTGTTATTGCCGCCCGTCTTTATCCAGGTAAGGTAGTTGGCTATGCACAATATATCCAGGGCAGAACAATTGACCTGTCGCTGAGAAACCCACAGGAAAAAGGAAGACACGGCGGCGGAACTACCCTAAAGATCAATCCGTATACCGGGCAGGTAGTTGGCCGGCAAGTCCGCAAAAAGGGCGATGTAGACTTTTTCAGGTTTATCCTTAACGGTCACCGCTTCTTATGGCTTCCTTATGGAATTGGCAGGCCGGTCGTAAATTACGGTACCCTGGTTTTTGTAGTATTGCTGGTCACAGGTATGATCTGGTGGTATCCAAAAAAATGGAATAAAGGAACGGTTGACAAAAGCTTTAAAATCAAATGGGGCGCCTCTTTCAAAAGGGTAAACCTTGACCTGCACAATGTACTGGGGTTTTACTCGCTGCTGTTCCTGCTGGCAATTGCGCTGACAGGAATGGTATATGGAATCAGCTGGTACAGCGAAGGCCTGTACTGGGCAACCAGCGGCGGCGAAAAACTTCGGGAGTTCAGGCCAGTGAAATCAGATACGGTAAATGCAAAACATTTGTATACACCGCAGCAGGCCATGGATATTGCCTGGACAAAAGTGACAGCAAAACACCCGCGTTCGGAAGGATTTTACTATTCGTTTCCAGATACTTCAAAAGCGATGGCTACGATCAGCATCACTGTGTACCCTACCGCCGGGCAGTTTTACAATAACCAGAGCTACACATTTGGCCAGCATTCACTGAAAGAACTGAAAGGTAACGGCGTATACGCAATCTCCTATGCAGCCTCTGGCTTTGGCGGCAAACTGCGTAAAATGAACTATGACATTCACGTAGGCAGCATTCTCGGCTTTCCCGGTAAAGTACTGGCCTTCCTGGCTGCACTGATAGGTGCCAGCTTACCGATCACTGGTTTTCTGGTATGGTACGGCCGTAAATTCAAGAAAAAGAAAAACACAAAACGCCCTGCATCAGGTGCTGAGTCTGCCGGCAGCCCACATATAGCTCTCCCGGATAACCGGCCCTCAAAAGCTGGTTATTCTTTTTTCATCGCAGGTCAAAACACACAAAAAATAATTTTTTTTATTTTACTATTGACAAATTAAATTTTGTTAGTACATTTGGAAAAATAAAACAATAAAAAACGGGTGCTGATCTTAAGCCCCAACAATAAAAAATGAGAAACATCACTACATATTGGTTTGGTTACTTCTACTATTTTAGTAAGAGCCGGGACTGATATGCAATCAAAAGAAACAAGATAAATTGTATATGAAAAGTCCCGGCCTAAAGCCGGGACTTTTTTTTTAATGCAAAATTTCAAGCTTCTTTTTACCAAAATAACACAGAGATCAATAAGAAAATGAACACATCAGTAAAAGTAGCAATTCAGGGTATCAAAGCATCATTTCATGAAGAAGCTGCTTTCAAGTTCTTTGGCAATGACATTCAAACCATTGAATGTAACTCCTTTAAAAAGACTTGTGAGGTATTGGAAGCAAATGAGGCCGACTATGTGGTCATGGCTATTGAAAACTCAATTGCCGGCAGTCTTTTACCTAACTACACCCTGATCAGGGAATACAATTTTGCCGTAACCGGCGAAGTCTACCTGCCGATACAACTGCACCTGATGGGACTGCCGGGCGTAAAACTGGAAGATGCACAGTTTGTAACGTCACACCCTATCGCCCTGCGCCAGTGCATCGACTTTTTTGATGATTTCCCGCACCTTAAAATTGTAGAAGGTACAGACACAGCTGCCTGTGCTAAAAAGATTAAAGATGAAGGATTAACGGATACGCTGGCGGTCGCCAATACACTTGCAGCCAAACTTTACGGCCTGAATATCCTGGAAAGAAGAATTGAATCCAACAGCAAGAACTATACACGTTTCCTGATCCTGCAAAAGGAAAAAAATGAAACCCTGAAAGAGATCAGCAAAGCTTCGATCGTTTTCCAGGTAGGCAATCATGTAGGTGCATTGTCACAGGTGCTGACCATCTTTGCAGAACAAAACGTAAACCTGAGCAAAATCCAGTCAATGCCCGTACTGGGCAAAAGAAACGACTATTATTTCTACGTCGATCTGGAATGGTCGGACATGGAAAAATATGATATCGCCATTCGCCGGGCCCTGAAGTATACCGTGAACTTTAACATCATGGGCGAATACCTGAAAAACGACAAAGTATAAGCAACAAAAAGTATATCAGCACAACAAACATAAAATCGCAAACCCCCTATTAATTATCCATATCATGAAATTAAATCTTAATATCCAGCCTTTAGAGAGCTGGTTGAACATTAAAAACGAGCCGCTCATTATCTCCGGACCCTGCAGCGCTGAAACTGAAGAACAACTGCTATCTACCGCTCATTTGCTGGCCGCTACAGGTAAAGTGTCTGTATTAAGAGCTGGTATCTGGAAACCGCGTACCCGTCCGGGAGAATTCGAAGGAATCGGAAGCATCGGCCTGGAATGGTTGAAAAGGGCAAAAGCTGAAACCGGCCTGCCTACAGCAGTAGAAGTTGCTACAGCAAAACATGTGGAAGAAGCCCTGGCAGCAGGAGTAGATATCCTTTGGATCGGCGCAAGATCTACAGCTAACCCTTTCACCGTACAGGAAATTGCTGATGCCCTGAAAGGTACAGATATCCCTGTATTGATCAAAAATCCGGTAAACCCTGATATTTCCCTGTGGATTGGCGCCTTAGAACGTATCAACAATGCAGGAATCACTAAAATCGGCGCGATTCACCGTGGCTTCTCTTCATACGAAAAAAGCTCGTTCCGTAATGAACCCATGTGGGAACTGGCTATTCAGCTGAAAACTTTATGCCCTACTTTACCGATCATCAATGATCCTTCACATATCTGCGGAAACCGCGAACTCATCCCTTACATCGCACAAAAAGCACTGGATCTGGATATGCAGGGACTAATGATCGAATCACATATCGATCCTTCTGTAGCATGGACTGACGCCAAACAACAGGTTACGCCATCTGCTCTGGAAGAACTGGTTTCAAGACTGAGCGTTCGTGACCCTGAATCAAACAATGCAGATTTCACAGATAAACTGGTAGAATTACGTCAGAAAATTGATAAGATAGATGATCTTCTGATCCAGAAATTAGGTGAGCGTATGGCTATCGTTGAGAAAATCGGTGAATACAAAAGAGATAACAAAGTCACTATCCTTCAGGTTAACCGCTGGGATGAGATCCTTAAAAAAGGAAGTGCATTCGCAAAAGCCTTAAAACTGGACCTGAACTTTACAGAGAAGTTCCTGGAGCTTGTTCATGGAGAATCTATCAGAAAACAAACTGAGATCATGAATGAAGGCAAAACCGAAGAGGAAATAGTTGAAGCTACATCTGGCACAAAAGCATAACAAACAGGAAAACCTGCAGGGATTGCTCAAGCGGTTCCTGCACGCTTTACCTTTATAAAAATATGGTTAAGAAACAAAATGCAGTTGTTTCCTTTACAGGACTAAAGGATATCCATACAACTATTCATCTGACTGGTTCTAAAAGTGAAAGCAACAGGGCCCTGATCATCGCAGCCCTGAGCAAAGGAATGGTCATGGTAAAAAACCTGTCCGATGCCGCTGATACGGTTATTCTCAACAGGATCCTGATCGGCCTGACTACTGCAGCCCTGGAAGAAAGAAGAACGGTAGATGTTGGCCATGCCGGCACAGCCATGCGTTTTCTGACTGCCTTTCTTTCTACCATTCCTGAAAAGTTTAAACTTACAGGCTCCGGCAGGATGCAGGAACGCCCTATCGGAATCCTGGTTGATGCGTTGAAAAGCCTCGGTGCAGATATCTCCTATGAGAAAAATGAAGGTTATCCTCCCCTGCTGATCAACGGCGGACTGCAGGATACCCCTTCGGAAGTTTCCATCCGGGGAAATGTGAGCAGCCAGTACCTGTCGGCTTTGCTGATCATTGCACCTACACTGCCCTCGGGCCTGTCACTGCATATCCTGGGCGGATTAACTTCCAGACCTTACCTGGAAATGACGCTGAACATGCTGGCCTCTGCAGGGATCAGACACAGCTGGGAAGGCGATACCATCCACATTGCACAGCAGGTGCATCAGGAAGCCATATTAGTTGTAGAGCCCGACTGGAGTGCTGCCTCTTACTGGTACAGCATTGCTGCCCTAGCCGTTCAGGCTGACATCATCCTGCCTAACCTGAGGGAAGAAAGCCTTCAGGGAGACAGCGCGATCCAGCAGATCATGATTCCCCTTGGTGTAAGCAGCTCCCGCAGCAAAGACGGCATTCAGCTGATCTCAGCAGCAGAACAGCCGATCATCGGGGTCATGAATTTGAAAGACTGTCCTGACCTGGCACAAACAATCATCGTTTGCGCAGCAGCAAAGGGATTAAACCTGTCGTTCACCGGTTTGGAAACGCTAAAGATCAAGGAAACAAACAGGATCCTTGCTTTGCAAACTGAACTGGCAAAAATCGGGGTGACCCTGAATGAGGATAACGAGGTATACACACTGAACTGTGAAGGACTGAACTTCCCTGAGAAGATCAGCATCGCTACATACGATGATCACCGTATGGCCATGGCCTTTGCTCCGCTGAGCCTGCTGATCAAAGAGGTTGAAATAGAAGATTACCAGGTAGTTGAAAAATCTTATCCTGATTTCTGGAAAGATCTGCAGCAAGCCGGTTTTACAGTACAAGAACTTTAACATAAAAATATAATGGCAGGTAATACATTTGGGCATTTATTCAGGATTTCCACTTTTGGAGAATCACATGGGGAAGCCATTGGCGTTATCGTTGACGGATGCCCTGCGCAGCTCCCTATAGCTATTGAGTTTATCCAGTCAGAACTGGACAAACGCCGTCCCGGTCAGTCAAAGATCACTACCCAGCGTAAGGAGAGTGATACCGTACAGATCCTTTCAGGCACCTTTGAAGGGAAAAGCACAGGCACGCCCATCGCGTTGCTGATCCCCAACGAAGACCACCGCTCCAAGGATTATGAGCACAACAAGACTGTTTACCGTCCCTCACATGCCGATTATACTTATGATGCCAAATATGGTATCCGCGATCACCGTGGCGGAGGCCGCTCTTCGGCAAGGGAGACTGCTGCACGTGTTGCCGCAGGTGCCATTGCCAAACTGCTGCTTCAGCATTACGGAATCAGTGTTTTCGCCCATGTTTCGGCAGTAGGAACAATCAATGCACCTCACCTGCAACCGCTGCCCGTTGAAGAACTGCTGGCCCAGCGTGAAGAGAATATCGTGCGTTGCGCAGATCCGGCTACAGCAAAGGAAATGATTGAATTTATTGATCAGATCCGGAAAGACGGCGATACGGTAGGCGGAAAGATCAGCTGTGTGATCCAGAATTGTCCTCCGGGACTGGGGGAACCGGTGTTCGATAAATTACATGCCGATCTTGGAAAGGCGATGTTAAGCATCAACGCAGTCCATGGATATGAATACGGCTCTGGATTCTCCGGTAGTGAGATGAAAGGATCGGAACATAACGATATCTTTTTAACAAATGGCGACAAGGGGCCAAAAACGCTGACCAACTTTTCCGGCGGGATACAAGGGGGCATTTCAAATGGTATGGAGATCGGTTTCACTGTAGCCTTTAAACCGGTAGCTACGATTATGCATAATCAGCAAACGGTGAATGCCGCTGGTGAAGCTGCAGAGATCAGTGGAAAAGGAAGGCATGACCCCTGTGTGGTACCAAGGGCAGTAGTTATTGTTGAGGCAATGGCGGCGTTGGTACTGGCAGATCAGTTGCTGAGACACAGGGCCAGCCAGCTGTAAGGGATATTTTAGATCATCAATTAGATGTTCAGTTCTATTGATATCTTTATCTGTAGCTTAAGATTTTCTCTATTCTATAGATATCCGGGCTTTGCTGAAAAAAAGGGACCTCTCTTTCGATGCTGCCTGCTGCTGAAGCGCAGCAGAGAAGGCATCGAAAGAGAGGTCCCTTTTTTTTATAGCTGATCCTTTGGACGGTCTGTAGCATGACGGCCGGATTCCCCGGTCTGCAATAGGCTTAAAGCCTCCGTTTAAAAAATCCACCGGATAAATAGATGTAACATGATGGCCGGATTCCCCGGTCTGCAATAGGTTTAAAGCGGACGTTTAGAAAATCCACCGGATAAATAGATGTAACATGACGGCCGGATTCCCCGGTCTGCAATAGGTTTAAAGCGGACGTTTAGAAAATCCACCGGATAAACTTTTAAAATAAATGTGTGCTGTATGACGGCCTCAGCGTTCTTTCGCGCAGCGAATTAATGCAGCCGGAATACAGTACACATTTATTTCAGCGAAGCCAGAAAATCCCTTAGACCTTATGCTGCAATGCAAGATATCCAGTTAATAAATAGCCGGATATTTTGTTGAATTATGTTCATTCATCATGCGGTACACCGTTTCTACTATGTCGTCTACTGACGGTTTTGTGAAATAATCACCATCAGTACCATATGGGGTGCGGTGTGCCTTTGCAGATAAGGTTTGCGGCTGTGCGTCCAGGTGATAATAACCGCCCTGTACTTCAAGTATCTGCTGTAGCAGGTATGCTGAACCGCCTCCAGGTACATCTTCGTCTACGATGAGGAGTTTGCTGGTTTTCTGTAAAGAGGCAGCACACAGGTGATCTGTGTCAAAAGGCAGCAGCGTTTGCGGATCAATAATCTCCAAAGAAATTCCCATCAGGGCCAGTTCTTCAGCAGCTTCTTCGACAATGCGGAGCGTGGAACCGTAGGAGACAACGGTAATATCTGCTCCTTCCCTGATCATTTCGGCCTTGCCCAGGGGAACAGTAAAATCACCTACGTTATCGGGCATCATCTCTTTCAGGCGGTAGCCGTTCAGGCATTCAATCACCAGGGCAGGTTCATCTGATCTGAGCAGAGTATTATACATTCCGGCCGCCCGCGTCATGTCGCGCGGCACACAGAGGTGCAAGCCCCTCAGAGAGCCCAGGATCATTGCAATCGGAGAGCCGGAGTGCCATACGCCTTCAAGGCGGTGACCGCGGGTGCGGATGATCACCGGTGCCTTCTGCCCTGCTTTGGTACGGTAAGACAGGCTTGCCAGGTCATCACTTAAGATGTTGAGTGCGTACAGCAGGTAATCCAGGTATTGTATTTCAGCTATCGGTTTTAGTCCGCGCAGCGCCAGGCCTATACCCTGGCCTATGATGGTCATTTCCCTGATACCGGTATCAGTGATCCGCAGGTCGCCATATTTGGCCTGCAGGCCTGCAAATCCCTGGTTTACGTCGCCAATAGCGCCCAGGTCTTCACCGAAGGCCACCAGGCGCTCGTCACGCGCAAAGTTGGCATCAAAACAGGCGTTCAGCACTTCACGGCCGTCAACCATTTTGCTGTTCTCCTGATAAGTAGCGGCAGTCATCTCCACCATGGAGATGCTTTCCTTACCATCAGTGAACAATTTTGAGTTGTAACGCTCTTCATTACGGAGCTTCTCCTTTTGGTACCAGTCCATCAAGCGTTCCCTTTCTTCAGAAGTATGGCCGCGTGTGATACGGAGGGCCCTTCTTGCTGAAGAGATGATCTCTTTCCGCTGTGCGTCAGGAGTGTTTACCAGTGTGCCGGTAATCCGGGTAAGGAGGGGATTGGAAACCGCCAGGTTATTGATCAGGGCGATTGCCTCATCTTTTTCTATCTTAATATCAGCCAGGAACTCATTCCATGCTTCTTTCTGGGCATCACGTACAAATTTCCTGGCCTTGTCTTCCAGGATGCCCAGCTGCTCTTCATCAACGATGGCAGATTCCAGCATCCAGTTACGCATCTGGCGAAGGCAGTCATATTCCTTCTCCCAGGCCAGCCTGCCCTTGTCTTTATATCTTTCATGGGATCCTGAAGTAGAATGGCCCTGGGGTTGTGTAACTTCAGTGACATGGATCATCACCGGTACATGCTCATTCCTGCAAACCTGGATGGCCTGCTGATAGGTTTCGCATAAAGCCGGATAATCCCATCCCCTTACCTTATAGATCTCAAATCCGGCGTTCTGATCATCACGCTGAAAGCCTTTCAGCACTTCAGAGATATCCTCTTTGGTAGTCTGGTACTTTGCGGGCACGGAGATGCCATAGGCGTCGTCCCAGATGGAAATAGCCATAGGGATCTGTAATACTCCGGCAGCATTTATAGCCTCAAAGAACACACCTTCAGAAGTTGAGGCATTGCCAATAGTACCAAAGGCCACCTCATTTCCTTTGACGGAAAAGTTCTTCAGGTAATCCAGTTCAGGGTTTTTTCTATATAATTTAGAAGCATAGGCCAGTCCTACGAGACGTGCCATCTGTCCGCCTGTAGGCGCAATGTCAGATGATGAATTCTTCATTGCGGTAAGGTCCTTCCAGGATCCGTCTTCATTTAAAGAACGGGTAGAAAAATGGCAGTTCATCTGACGGCCGGCAGAAGCGGGATCGGCCTGCACATCAGGATTTGCATATAACTGTGCAAAAAACTCCTTCATGGTACAAATACCGGTAGCAAAGGCGAACGTCTGATCGCGGTAGTACCCCGAACGCCAGTCGCCATTTTTAAAAGCTTTAGCCATGGCAATCTGCGGAAGTTCTTTTCCATCGCCAAAAATACCAAACTTCGCCTTGCCTGTTAAAACTTCCTTACGGCCCAATAAACTTGCTTGCCTGCTTTCGAAGGCAATCTTATAATCCTCGATCACAATCGTTTTAAAGGCCTCAAAACTTAATTCTGAAGCATCGATGGGGTTCGTTGTAAGTTTGTTATTTAGCATCATAGAAACAAAAGTTTATTGGGTAAAGATACATATTTTATAAAATATGCTCGGACAACAGGCGCAATATATAAATTTGTTCGGGGCTTTGAATTATGAAGTAAATCAGTAAATTT
Source organism: Pedobacter hartonius (assembly GCF_900107535.1). Lineage (GTDB taxonomy): Bacteria > Bacteroidota > Bacteroidia > Sphingobacteriales > Sphingobacteriaceae > Pedobacter > Pedobacter hartonius. The sequence goes on from NZ_FNRA01000001.1 coordinate 392,326, forward strand.
GTTTAAAACATACAAACATGAAAAAGCTAATTGTACTATTAACCTTTGTCTTAGGCATAAGCGTTGCCTCATTTGCACAAAGTAAACCGGCGGAATTTAAGTTCGAAAAAGAAACATATGATTTTGGAAAAATTCCAATGGGCAAACCTGTTTCTGTAGATTTTAAATTCACGAATGTTGGTGAAGAGCCGCTGATTTTAACCAAGGTTGAAACTACCTGCGGATGTACAGTTCCTACTTATACACAAACTCCTGTTCAGAAAGGACAGTCAGGATTGATCAAAGTAACTTATACTCCTGCCGGCACGCCGTTGCCATTCAGCAAAAGCATTACAATCACTTCAAATGCTAAAACAACCACTAAAGTGTTGTACATTAAAGGAGAGACTGTAGCAGCTAGCAGCAAATAATTTTATCAAAAAAATATTTATTTAATAAAAACCTCGTTAGTCAGCGAGGTTTTTTATTTTTGCAGCATGCCATATATATCAGAAAAAGGGGTTGAAATGCCGGCTTCACCTATTAGAAAGCTCAGTCCATTTGCCATACAGGCGAAAAAGGACGGTAAAAAAGTTTACCATTTAAATATCGGACAGCCTGATATAGCCACGCCCGAGGGGATGTTAAACGCGATTAAAAATATCGATTTTGATGTATGGGCCTATACTGAATCTGAAGGCACCTTAAGTTACAGAATTAAACTGACCGAATATTATAACAAACTGGGCTACAATATCAGGCCTGAAGACATCCTCGTTACGCTTGGCGGCTCTGAGGCAATCACCATTGCTATGCAAACCTGCGTGAATGAAGGTGACGAGATTATTATTCCGGAACCTTTTTATGCAAATTATAACGGATTTGCCTGTATGAGCAATGTGGTGGTTAAGCCTATTCTTTCTTATATTGAAACTGGTTTCGCACTCCCTCCGATAGCAGAATTTGAGAAAGTGATCACCGACAAGACCAAGGCTATCATCATCTGTAACCCAAATAATCCAACCGGCTATCTGTATTCAAAAGAAGAGCTGCAGGCGCTAAAAGAATTATGTCTTAAATATGACCTTTTTCTGTTCTGTGATGAGGCTTACAGGGAATTCTGTTATGACGGTAAGGACTTTATTTCTCCTATGCACCTGGATGGCCTGGATGAAAATGTAGTGATGCTTGATACTGTCTCTAAAAGATACAGCGCATGCGGCGCACGTTTGGGCTGCCTGATCACCAAAAATAAGGAAGTGATCAAATCAGCATTAAAATTTGCACAGGCAAGGCTAAGCCCCGGATTGGTAGAACAAATTGCAGGGTCTGCAGCTGTAGATACACCGGACAGTTACTTTGAAGCGGTAAATAAGGAATATACACTCCGCAGAAACACATTGGTTTCAAGGCTGAATAGTATTGAGGGAGTATTTTGCCCTAACCCGGGCGGCGCATTTTATGTAGTTGCCAAATTACCCATTGATGATGCCGATAAATTTTGTCAGTGGATACTGGAGAGCTTTGACTACCAGGGCAGAACCGTAATGATGGCACCTGCAACCGGTTTTTACTCTACACCGGGATCAGGAAAAAATGAGGTCAGGATGGCTTATGTACTGAACGTTAATGACCTGAATGCGGCAATGGATTGTTTGACAGTTGCGCTGGAGCAATATCCGGGAAGGACAGATTAGGTGTTCCGGGTAGTCTGTTCAGATTGCCGGAATCGCTGAATATAACCGATATGACGGTTCAGCAGCTGAACAGCTTTGCCTGCAGTACTGAACTATCATATCGGCTATGTAATATTGTTCCAGCTTAAAACAGTGTACTTATTCCTCTGCTGATCTTCAGTACCCCCATAGATCAGTGTTTTATTTACTTTGGCAGGCTTCGCTAATTCTTCGAAATGATCCATTTCCTTAAATAAAGAAGTTTTGATGGTCTCTGTCGCTTTTACTTCATAGATATCAAATCCCTGATGGGTTTTAAACAGAATATCAACTTCATTGGCATTGCTGTCCTGCCAGAAATAGTACTCCTGGTGCAGGTATAAATGCTCATTTCTTTTCTGAAATTCCGCCATGATCATATTTTCGAACAGGGCGCCTTTCAACCTGTTTTCCAGCAGCTCATCAGGGTTTCTGATTCCGAGCAGGTAACTTAATAAACCGGTATCGTAAAAATAGAGCTTAGGACTTTTTACCAGCCGCTTGTTAAAGTTCTCGTGATAGGGCTGAAGCAGAAAGATGACATAACTACTTTCCAGGATCGAAAGCCATGCTTTCGCAGTAGGTTGGGATATATTACATTCGTTTGCTAAAGTAGTGATATTCAACAGCTGTCCCGACCGTCCTGCGCATAATCCCAAAAACGTTCTGAATGCCCTAAGGTCCTTTATATTCAATAATTCAGTAACATCTTTCTCTATATAGGTCTGGACATAATTTGCGTAGAATATAACTGGGTCTATTTCCCTGTCAAAAATAGCCGGATAAAATCCTCTTACCAGCGTTCGCTGATAGGAACTGCCCAGTAAAGATTGCGTCTTCATTTCTGAAAAATCCAACGGCAGTAATTTGAACAATGCAACCCTGCCTGCCAGCATCTGTGTAATACTTTTTAACAAGTGAAAATTTTGTGATCCGGATAATATAAACTGCCCCATTTGCCCTGAAGCATCAACCCGGGTCTGGATGTATGAAAACAATGCCGGTACACGTTGAACCTCATCAAAAATAACTTTTTCGTTATAAACATTCAGAAAGGCAACAGGGTCTTCAAGTGCGAACGAACGAACATTGGGATCTTCGAGCGAGACATACCTGTAATCCTTAAATAATTCTTTTAACAGCGTAGTTTTACCCGATTGCCGTGGTCCGGTTAAGGCAATTACTGGGAATTTTAAACTCTGAGATTGAATGAGGTGAGTGAGTTGCCTGAAAATAAACATCGCCGTAATATATTATATATCAGCAAATTTACTCTTTCATTTTGAAATTACATAACTTCTATTTTCAATTTACATAAATTCTATTTTCAATTTACATATCCTATATTTTAAATTTACATAGATTATATTTTCAATTTACATAACTTCTATTTTGAATTTACATTGAAAAAACTGAAAACCTCCTCAATTCCAACAGGTTAATTAAATGACATATTTTTGATTTTATTTCTGGTATAACATCTACCTTTGTAAGGTAAACTTATAAGTTTACCTTACAAAGATCATGAAAGATACACATCTGGCTTCCTCACTGAGAAACGTGACCTCTAAATTATTTAAAAGGCTCAGACAACAGATCAATACGATTGATAACCTGTCAATAACGGAGATCAGCACGCTCTCCAACTTATACAATCATCAGCCGCTGTTTCCTTCGCAAATGGCAGAAATGGTGAAAATTAAAGCCCAGTCCATGTCGCAGATCATCAACAAGCTGGAAGAAGCAAACCTCATTCTCAAAACACCTTCGGAAACAGACAAAAGAAAAGTCTCTGTTTCACTGAGCGGTTTTGGAAAAGAAATGGTAGATAAAACAAGGTTTGAGCGTGATGAATGGCTGAATGAAGCGATAGAGCATCATCTATCAGTAGCAGATAAAAAGCTGCTTCAGGAAGCGGTTGCGTTAATGGAAAAACTGGCAGAATACAAATAAGAAACACACAAAATTATGATCACTCAAATAGACCCCACCACAGCTTTAGTACTCATTGACCTGCAAAAAGGAATCGTATCACTTCCTGTTGCCCACCCTGTGGCAGAGGTTATTGGAAAGGCAGCTCAGCTGACAGATGCCTTTCACGCCAGGAATATGCCGGTGGTTGTGGTCCATGTAAACCCGCTTGGCGCAAAATGGACACTAACCCGGGTAGAAAGCTCAACTACGCCAAAGGATGAAGAATCTATTAAACAAGCGAGAGAGGCGATGGAAAAAGGCGGCTTTTTCACCATCGTTCCTGAAATCAAAACCACAACTGAAGATATCTTTATTACGAAAGACAGCTGGAATGCCTTTTACAATACAGGTTTACACGAAAAGCTTCAGCGCCTGAATATCACGAGCATCGTACTGGCCGGGGTGGCCACCTCAATTGGTGTTGAAGGCACGGCAAGAGAAGCCAGCCAGCTGGGCTATAACATCACTTTTGCAAAAGATGCCATGACGGATATGCACCTCTCCGCCCATGAAAACAGCATGCAATTTATTTTTCCACGCATAGGAGAAGTTGACAATACCGCTGCCATCATCAAAAAACTTACAGAGGCAGTTTAGATGGGCAACCAGGCAGAGAAAGAGCCGGTTCCCTACCAATTCATGTTGCCTATTGTATTGGGCACCATGATGAACCCCCTGAATTCCACTATGCTCGCAACAGCATTGATCCCCTTATGCAATTCATTTAAGATCAGCGTAGGATCAGGGGCAATACTGGTTACTTCCCTTTACATGACTTCTACTATCGCCCAGCCGCTGATGGGGAGGTTGGCAGACATCTTTAGTGCAAAAAAGATCAATACCTTTGGTTTTATCTTAAGCCTGGCGGCAGCACTGATCGGTATGTTCGCACCGGGCTTTTCCTGGCTGATAGTCTCCAGGATTATGCTCGGACTGGGCACCTCAGCAGCTTACCCATCGGCAATGGCATTGATCAATAAAAAATATGCACAGGCACAGCGGCCCGTTCCAGGTAATGTATTGGGGATAGTGGGCATCTCTGCACAGGTCAGCATGATCCTGGGGCCGGTATTGGGTGGGTTACTTACGCAATGGCTGGGATGGAAAGGTATATTTTTTATCAATATCCCCTGGGTACTGATAGCCCTCTACCTCTCTAAGGCTATTCCGGCTGATCCGGTACCGAAAACGGCAAATGCAGTCAATCTGTTTAAAAAGCTGGATGTTCCGGGCATTCTTATTTTCAGCCTGTTCTTACTGTCACTCCTGTTCCCGCTGATCCAGCATTCGTTCTCCTGGCAGCTCACCCTGCCGGCCATACTGCTGCTCGTTTTACTGGTGGTTTGGGAACGCGGTCAGGACAGCCCCTTTATCGATGTCAGGCTTCTGGCAAATAAACCTGCCCTGTTACTGGTATATATCCGGGCCCTTGCTACAAGTTATATTCTGTATGCGATGTTATATGGATTTCCGCAATGGCTGGAAGGTGTCAGGCATTTTAATCCGGCAGAAACAGGCTTGTTCATGCTGCCAGACTCCATCGTGGCGATAGCTGTGGGACTACTCATCTCTAAAAGCACAAAACTGTTCAGACAGAACTTTCTTGGCGTACTCTTCATGGCGGCAACCTGTGCCGGGATGTTTATGCTGAACGAAAGTGTAGGGATGTTCGTCATTGTTGCTGTGACGATCGTGATGGGGGTAGCTGAAGGACTGAACCTGATTGCCAACCAGGCCTTGCTGAACGCCGAAGCACCTTTAGCCCGAAAAGGTGTTTCTTTTGGCCTGTACCGGACTTTTGCTTACCTCGGTGCAATCCTATCCAGCTCGCAGTTAAAGGTACTTTTTCATACAGGAATAACCGACCATAAATTCCATATTTTAAGTTATTCGACGGCTATTTCCTGTATGATACTGGTTGTTCTGCTCATCCCCTTATGGAGGAGGAGCCGCTTAATTCTCAATTAAGGCATCCAGTTTATTGAGTTCTTCCACTAACTTACGTTTACCAACCTGCTGACGCCACATAGCATAATAAAGGCCTTTCTGATCCAGTAGCTGCTCATGGTTACCACTTTCAATGATATGCCCGTTTTCAAGCACATATATGCGGTTGGCATGCATAATCGTAGACAACCTGTGTGCAATGATCAGCGTGATATGGTCTTTCAGGTCTGACAGCTTATTCACCGTCTTAGTGATCTCTTCTTCCGTCAGTGAATCAAGGGATGAAGTAGCTTCATCAAACAGCAGAATATTCGGATTGCGCAGCAGCGCTCTTGCAATGGACAAACGTTGTTTCTCACCGCCAGACACCTTTACGCCGCTTTCACCGATTAGCGTATCCAAGCCATCAGATGCCCTTGATAAAAGCGACTGACATGCCGCCTTATTCAGCGCAGCCATACATTCCTCATCCGTCGCATTGGGTTTAACAAACCTCAGGTTATCCCTGATGTTACCGGAGAAGAGTTGGGTATCCTGGGTTACAAAACCTATTTTCCGGCGCAGTTCATCCAGATGGATATCATCGGTATGTGTATGATTGTACAGAATATCACCTTTAAACGGTTTGTATAAACCTACCAGTAATTTAATCAGGGTAGTTTTACCCGATCCGGAAGGTCCTACAAATGCAACGGTCTCTCCTTCTTCTGCATGGAAGCTGATTCCGTTCAGGGCATTACGGTTACTGTTTTTATACTTGAAAAATACATTTTCAAACTTGACGTGTACAATTTTATTCAACTCGGTAGGGTCATCAGGTATGTGCTCTACCGGCATGTTCATGATCCTTTTGAAATTACCCAAAGAGATCTGGGCTTCCCTCCAGGTAAGGGCCATATGGCCAAATTCCTGCAATGGACCAAATAAGAAGTAAGAATACAACAGGAAACTGAAATACTGACCGGCAGATATTTCCTTGTCAAAAATCAGCATCAGCATGACTACCACCATTGTACTGCGTACAATGTTTACCGTACTGCCCTGTATAAAACTTAACATTCGCAGGATCTTGGTTTTGACGATCTCCAGGTTCAGGATCTTATAGGTAGCCATATTTAAACGTTCGATCTCCTGATCGCCCAGTCCATGACTTTTTACCAGTTCAATATTTCTTAATGATTCCGTAGAGCGGCCTGCAAGTACGGATGTCTTCAGGATGATCGCACGGTGTATTACCTTCACCTTTTTTGATAGTACCCAGCTCAGATAAGTAATAATCGGAACTGACAGCACAAATACAATGGTTACTTTATAACTGATAAAATATGAATAAACACTAACGAATATGATGCCGAATAAGGCCATGAACGTCACGTTGATAGATGATTTGATAAAATTCTCGGAATCGCTTCTTACACGCTGCAAGGTATCCAGCTTTTCCCCGCTGCGCTGTTCCTCAAACACATAATAAGGCATTGCCAGGGAATGTTTCATTCCATCAGCATACATTTCTGCACCGGTCTTTTGTGCAACTGTGATGGTGAAAAAATCCTGGAAGTTATTGGCAATACGCGACAGAAAAGCCGCCCCTATTCCTAATCCGATCAGCGTTAAAATTCCGGAAAAATACTCATGCCTGGATAGCAACTCACGTTTATTAATATATTCATCGACAATTTTACCAGTGATCAGCGGTTCGACCAGAGAAAAGCTTTGATTAATGGCGGTCATTAATAATGCGAGCAAAACTGTCCATCGATGCTTCTTGAGGTAACTTAGCAGGATCTTCATAAATTCGGCAGATTAAAATATAATTTTCTTTATTAAAAAATATTCAAACAAATACATTTTAATAAGTATGATGAGTTAATTTATTGCAAACATTAAAAAGACAAGCCAAATAATCCAGTAAACAAGACAGTAAAGCTTTATTTTACTTTAAATCTGCTAAAAACAGGCTGCCAATGCCTTAGATATCTTTCCCCGCAAATAATGCTTTACAATAATTATGCTTTGACTAAAATTATGCCAGAATGGTATAAATAAACAGTAATAAGCGGTTGCGGGGAATAATAATCAGATAAAAAACTAAAAATCACAAATATGACGCTATGTGATTAGTTATGAACGTATTTAGATATTGTAATATGAACACTATTGAACATTAAATAACAATTGTAAGATATGGGTAATAAGCCAATCAGTACAGCCTGATAGCCCTGCCATGAAATGTAGATACATGACACAGATTGACCTTAATGTCTACATTATGCAAAAATATTGAATATTAGTCCAGATTTCCTTCTATTTTTTCCGCAGGTACCAGGTGGTCATGCATGGAGGTTTTGTACATTTTTGTTTTGACGCCAAACCTCCCCCTTAACAATTTGTTAACACCGATCAACAGTGATTATCCGATTGCTCAGACGTAATTTGAACAAAAAATAATTCAATAAATGATGTTTAAGAATAACAGCAGGACGAAGCAGATCACCGGCATGGTCTATAGCGGATTACTGGCAACAATTGCAGGCTGCATGACGCTTCCGGCGTCGGCCCAACAGGCACACGTTAACCCATGGGCACCTAAGAAAATCAAGGCATTTCCACCTGTTGCCAGCCTTACCAAAGGCGTATGGCTGAAGGGCGATCTTCACCTCCATTCCAACCACAGCAAAGATGCCTCAAACAATCCGGTGGCAAAGATTGTCGCCTTTTCTGAGTCAGTAGGCATGGATTATATCTGCATTACAGATCACGACAATCATGTCAACGGCGATGTAGCCAGCAACACCTGGGCAGACCCGGAATTCAAATCAGACTCCCTCCTGCTGCTTTACGGTGCAGAATGGACAACTACCCGCGGCCATGGCAATGTTTTTTCTGCTAAACCATATGACAACCAGCGTTTATATGATGTCCGTGATCAGCGTGATGTGGCTGTAGGGGCTGTAAAAAAAGAACTTGGCATACACCTGTCGGCCAATCATCCCAGTGGAAAAGATCACTTCGGCTACTCCTATGATATGATTAACTCAATTGAAGTCTGGAATTCCGCGGTATGGCCAAAAAATGCCGATGCCATCATGATCTGGGACGACATGCTCTCCTCGGGCCGTAAACTTACCGGCAGGGGCGGAAGCGACTCACACCACGGGGCGCCGGATTCACCGGATAAAGCAACGAAAAACAGCTACCAAAATAAAGTGAACTATGTAGGTACCCCTACCACCTGGGTATTTGCTACCTCGCGGACAACACAGGCTGTAGTAGATGCCCTTACCAACGGACGCGTTGCAGTCAGCGCAAACCCTTATGCGCCGCGTGTAGAGTTCTATGCAGACCTTAACCAGGATGGAAAGATGGATATGATGATGGGAGATAATGCCAAAGCAACGGGCAAACCTGTCAAATTCCGTATTCAGCTAACCGGAAACACAGCAGCGGGAGCAGCTTACACGGTTAATGTAGTAAAAAATGGCAATCCATTCCAAACCTTACAGGCCGGCGGAAAAACACCTGTGGTTGAGTTCTCAGATACGCCGGAGGCAATTGGCCGCAGCTATTACCGCATTGTAGTTGAAGGGCCGGCGACAGCCTACCCGCAGGTTCCAGGGTCAGCATCCTTAAGCGGAAACATGATCGGATTGTCCAACCCTATCTGCTTCAACTTCGACCCGAACTTTTAACCGCAACGTGATATTACTTGTATTTCCAGTTCCTTATTTTCCCTTCGCTTATCCATTCAATGGCAGTTTCCAGTCGTTTATTTCGTGTGGCTTCAGTTTTAGCCTCTTCAAACCAGCTGATGTATTCTTTCTTTTGCGAGGGGCTGAATTTTTCAAATTGTTCCTTCAGGAGCAGATTTTTGTCAAGTATTTCAGCAAAATAAACAGGGACAACCACTGCGCCTTTGTCCGCGGGTACTTTGGGGCGGGGAGGCGTTTTAATCCCCTGCAGATTCAGTGACAGGGCCTGCCGGATATACTGAATAAGAATATCATCGGCAGGAAGATCTGCAAGGCTGGTGATACGCCCAAGGCTGCCCGCAGTGTCAGCCTGCTGATTTAATATTTTATAGGGGTCATCCATCAGCCCTGCTTTCCAGAAACCGAAGGCGCAATGCTGCTTGAATGCCGCCAGCTGACATACGGGTCCTTCATGATCAAAAAACGGACAGCTCCATTTGATCGTCTCCTTCAGTTCAGGTGAAGCCTGGTGCACAAGGTCACGAAGATGGGTAAGAATAGGTTTTGCAAAATCTGCACTCTTAGCGATATATGCATCAACGCGGCTATCATATTGTTCCATACTGCAATATAAGAAATTGGCATAATTGTAAAGAATGCAGTGATAAAGATACGAGAGGAGATCAATGGTCTGTAAATTGTTAGGGATAAACCATAATTACCTAATATGACGCATCAGGACGAACTACAGGAAAATAACACCAAAAAAAACGAACAGCTCAGCCTGCTGTTTGCCCATTATGGCAGGGCCATATATGTTGCCCAGGTATTGGAGCAGCAGACCATCAATATGGTTGCCATCGATGAAATTGTCAGCTCTCAGGCGGATTCTGAAAATGCTTATGACACGATATGGGCCAAGTATGATATCGGTAAAATGATGATGGGGATAATGACAAATTTACTGCAGCAGGCCTATCAGATTGATGAGAACGATATGGAAGAACTGAGAAGTCTGCTGTCCACTAAAAATGATCTGGCAAACAGGTATTTCAGATGCAACGACCTGACTGCTGCTGCTGAAGAAGATGGTGACCGGATGATCAGGGATTTCGTAGATTTTACGCAGCGCGTCCAAATCATCAATGAACACTTAGATCTGTACAGAGCAGCCTACAACAGGCGGTCAGGAGTAACTGAAGAGACTATCGCGGCGGCTGTTTCTGCCAGGAAAGAAGAGTGGCAGAGCATTGGCTGATTTTCAGACGTAGCGAGACTGTTACGCTGTGGCTGACAAGCATTTGCCATGAATTATTATTTTTGAATAAAGTCTATTAATATGAGCCAGATTAATAAAGAAGACATCAAACAGGAAGTGTTTGATCTGTATGATGACTACGCACACAACCGTCTGAACAGGCGTTCCTTTGTGCAAAAGTTGTCTGCATATGCAGTTGGCGGGTTAACGGTACCTGCACTAATGAGTTTCCTGATGCCCGACTACCAGGGCAACATGCAGATCAAGCCAGATGATCCCCGCTTAAAATCTGATTATATCAATTACTCTTCAGCAAAAGGCGGCGGAACGATCAAAGGATTGTTATCAAAACCTAAAGATGCTAACAAGAAACTTGGCGGCATCATCGTGGTCCATGAAAACCGGGGGCTGAACCCATATATCGAAGATGTGGCCAGAAGAGCTGCCCTTGCCGGATTTATCTCGCTTGCGCCGGATGCACTGACACCACTGGGCGGTTATCCCGGTAATGACGACGAAGGACGTACCCTGCAAAGCAAAAGGGACAAGGGCGAGATGGAAGAAGATTTTATTGCCGCATACGAGTACCTTAAACACCACAAGGACTGTAACGGCAAGGTGGGTGTAGTAGGTTTTTGTTTTGGCGGCGGCATCGCCAATATGATGGCCGTTCGTATACCTGACCTGGCAGCAGCAGTACCTTTTTACGGAAGCCAGCCTGCCCTGACAGACGTACCTGAAATTAAAGCACCCCTGATGCTGCACTATGCATCCCTGGATACCAGGATTACAGAAGGATGGCCTGCCTATGAAGCTGCATTAAAAGAAAACGGCAAAAAATACGAGGCCTTCGTTTATGAAAACGTAAACCATGGATTTCATAATGATACCACTCCCAGATATGACAAAGCCGCAGCAGAACTTGCCTGGAAACGCAGCATAGATTTTTTCACTGCGCATCTGGCATAAAGTATTCATGACTGAAAAAGCGTTATTCTATCCACCATGCTGATGCATAGAATAACGCTTTTTTTATTTCAATTTCCGGCTGGCTACATCGCTATGGATTTAGTTTCCGTAAAAACTTCCAGGCCGGCGGAGCCATACTCCCGTCCTACACCACTTTGTTTGTAACCACCGAATGGGGTGTCAAAGCCTGCCTGCGCACCGTTGATGCTGAAAACCCCTGTCCGGATCTGCCTTGCAATCTCCAGGCCTTTTTCTTTGTCAGCCGTCCATACAGAACCCGAAAGGCCATAAGGATAATCTACTGTAGGTTTTACGTACCATCCATTCTCAAATTCAGCGCCCAGGGGTTTACCTAAACCACCTGTAGCAATAGCAGCACCTTCCTGCAGACCCAGTTCGAGGTAAGAATTGACGCTCTCGTATTGTGTCTTGTTAAAGATCGGACCCTGAAAGGTTTCCGGGTCTGCCCGGTCACCTACCCTGATTGCGGCCACCATTTCGGCCAGCGCATTACTGATTTCTTCATATCTGCTTTCCGGTGCAAGAATACGGGTTTGCCCTACGCACATCTGCCCGTTGTTAGCAAATGACAGGAACTTTAACTTTTCTACGGTATCCGCCAGATCAGCATCTTCGAGAATAATGGCGGCCGACTTACCGCCCAGCTCCAGGCTGAGGCGTTTCATCTGTTGTCCGGCGATCGCAGCAATTTACTGTCCGGCACGGGTGGAACCGGTAAATGAGATCTCATCTATACCCGGATGGCGTACCAGGTATTCGCTCACTTCGCGTTCAGCAGGAACGATATTCAGCGCGCCATCAGGCAGACCTGCCTCTTTGAACAGTTCTCCGAGGGCAATGCCATCTAAGGCAGTAGCCGGCATAGGCTTGAACACCACCGTGCAGCCGGCAAGAAGAGCGGGGATCATCTTGACCAGTGCAGATTGCTGAGGTGCACTCCAGGGAATAATTGCAGCCACTACCCCTACTGATTCACGGCGTATCAAATTGGTACCACCTGTTGCTGAAGGCTGCCGCGATTCCCAGGTAAAGGACTTAGCTGCACGTAGAAAAGCATTTGTCTGCTCGGTAACTGCATGTTGCAGCATTCCTGTAAACCAAATGGGTGCTCCGTTCTCTGCTGTAATTAACCCGGCCAGTTCGGTGGCATGGCTGCGATGTATACTATTGAACTTCTCTATCACTGCAATTCTATCTTCCGGGCTTGTTTTAGGCCAGGGCCCATGATCAAATGCATCACGGGCGGCAGCAACGGCAAGATCAATGTCCTGCTCTGCTGCCAGCAAAGTATAACTTGTTATGGATTGGTCATGTGGTATCCTTATTGCCGATATTTTATCCAGACGTTCAGGTTTATTGTTGTGAAACGTTCAGGCAGGTGATGGACCAATAGACTTTAACTATTAAGTATAGAATTAATTGATTATGATTATCACATCCAATATCATAAATTTATAATGTTTTACAATTAGCGAGGCTCAAATAAGAATTGAATATAAAACTCACAACGATGGAAACAGAATCAAATGACATCAGTAAATGCCCATTTCATAACGGCAGTATGAAACACAATGTTGGCGGTGGCGGAACCCGCAACCACGATTGGTGGCCGAACCACCTGAAGCTGAACATTTTGCGTCAGCACTCCTCTTTATCAAATCCGATGGGTGAAGATTTTAATTATGCAGAGGCTTTTAAAAGTCTCGACCTTGCAGCTGTAAAAGCAGACCTTCATGCACTGATGACTGATTCACAGGATTGGTGGCCTGCAGACTTTGGACACTATGGTGGTTTGTTCATCCGTATGGCATGGCACAGTGCCGGAACGTACCGTGTAGGTGACGGACGTGGTGGTGCCGGTGCAGGGCTGCAGCGTTTTGCACCACTGAACAGCTGGCCTGACAATGTAAGTCTTGATAAAGCCCGCAGGTTGCTCTGGCCCATTAAACAAAAATACGGCAACAAGATTTCATGGGCTGACCTGATGATCCTAACCGGAAACATCGCACTGGAATCAATGGGCTTCAAAACTTTTGGTTATGCCGGCGGGCGTGAAGATGTATGGGAAGCGGATGAATCTGTTTACTGGGGATCTGAAACTACCTGGCTGGGCAGCGATCTGCGTTACGCACACGGCTCGCCCGGTGTGCAGGAAGGTCATGGCGTACTGGTATCTGACGAAGATGCCGGTGGCGACATCCACTCCCGTAACCTGGAAAAACCGCTTGCAGCTGCCAATATGGGGCTGATCTATGTGAATCCTGAAGGTCCTGACGGGAATCCTGACCCGGCTGCTTCTGCTAAAGATATCCGCGATACCTTTGGCCGTATGGCGATGAATGACGAAGAAACGGTTGCACTGATAGCCGGTGGCCACAGCTTTGGAAAAACCCACGGTGCCTCCACTGCTGACCATGTTGGCAAAGAGCCGGAAGCATCTGACGTAGAACTTCAGGGCTTCGGCTGGAGCAACAGTTATGGTTCCGGCAAGGGAGCGGATACGATCACCAGCGGACTGGAAGTGACATGGACCACAACCCCAACCCAATGGAGCAATAACTTTTTTGAAAACCTTTTCGGCTTTGAATGGCAGCTGTCTAAAAGTCCTGGCGGCGCACACCAGTGGGTAGCCAAGGATGCACAGGCCATCATTCCTGATGCGTATGACAGCACAAAAAAGCATCTGCCAACCATGCTGACTACCGACCTTGCTTTAAGGGTTGACCCGGCTTATGAAAAGATATCAAGGCGCTTTCTGGAACATCCGGAGGAATTTGCAGATGCCTTTGCACGTGCCTGGTTTAAATTAACACACCGCGACATGGGTCCTCTTGCACGTTACCTGGGCCCGGATGTACCACAGGAAGAACTGGTCTGGCAGGATCCTCTTCCGGCAGCTGACCAGGCCCTGATCAATGACGGAGATATCGCAGCATTGAAGGCAAAAGTGCTGGAATCAGGATTAAGTGTACCTGAACTGGTTTCTACAGCCTGGGCTTCGGCATCTACCTTCCGCGGTTCTGACAAGCGTGGTGGTGCCAATGGTGCACGCATCCGCCTTGAGCCGCAGAAATACTGGCAAGTCAATAATCCGGTGCAGCTGCAAAAGGTATTGAATGTATTGGAGGGTATCCAAACTGAATTTAATAGTACACAGGCCAACGGTAAAAAAGTTTCCCTGGCAGACCTGATTGTTCTGGCAGGTTCGGCAGCCGTAGAAAAGGCAGCGAAGGATGGCGGACATGACATTACTGTCCCTTTTACAGCGGGACGTACCGATGCCTCACAGGAACAGACCGATGTGCAATCATTCGGTTACCTGGAGCCCGCCGCTGATGGTTTCCGTAATTACCGCAACACAAAAGCTCCAGTATCTACGGAAGAGTTACTGATAGACAGAGCTCATTTGCTCACACTGACCGCACCTCAGCTGACAGTACTGGTTGGCGGCCTGCGGGTATTGAACACGAATTTTGACGGATCACAAAATGGTATTTTCAGCTCGCGCCCGGGTGTGCTCACTAACGATTTCTTTGTAAACCTGCTTGACATGGGCACGAAATGGAAGGAAGTTTCCGGAGATAAAGAAGTTTATTTGGGAAGCGACCGCGCTACCGGCAACGTAAAATGGACAGGCAGCCGTGCAGATCTTGTATTTGGCTCTAATTCAGAGTTGAGGGCTATTGCTGAAGTTTATGCAAGCGCAGATGGCCAGGATAAGTTTGTCAATGACTTTGTTGCCGCCTGGACTAAAGTGATGAACCTGGATAGGTTTGACTTAAAATAATCATCAATCTTTGATTTATAGATAATATCTATAAAAAATTAGTATATCATTAAGGCACCGGAGTCCGGTGCCTTTTTTATTTTATCAGTTCCTTTTTGCCCTTTCGTATTTTCAATAGAATAAGTCGATCTCTAAACTTTTAGATTTGATTGATCAATTATTTTAACCTTTACTTCCATCAATTATAAATATATATCAGCTTTTGCTATATATTTTACCATAATAGCGATTTTATTACTCATTTTTCAAATTAAATCAGCCCTATAATCAAACTAAAAACAGACATATAAGCCTCATAAAGACACAATTTAAAAAAAACAGAGACTTTAGCCTCAAAATAAAATTTAATCTATTTATTTCTACGTTTAATTGCAGACAACTGTTATATTTGACACCTCCCACTCTATTTATTCCCTTACAAAGTTTATGAAACAATACGCTTGTACAAAAGAAATCGCGGAAGCGGCTAATCGTCATTTCGAAAGGGAAGTATACAATTTTTTGTACACTTGGGTACACGATCATGAGGACGAAACACTGCTCCGTTTTGATCAGCCATTGGAGCAGTACCTTGAAAATGATGCCCTGCGGGACTTCTTTTTGAATACGCAACAGTCAATGCAGAAGCTGTTGAAAAACCGCTTCATAGCCTGTCACCTTGGTAGGCGTGTGGGAGCCGTGTATTTTGATCCGGCTAGCGGAGATCCTTTACTGGCGCCTACGGAACAGCGGATATACAACCTGACCCGCAGGATGGATACTGAGCGCATGCACGTTCCGTTTCGTTCGGTTCATCCTAATAAACAGACTGATGCAGGTGATACGGCCGACATCAGCAGCTACCCGGTTAATTCAGAAGAAATCAGGTACAATAGCGGCAATCATTTTATCAGTTGCCCGGCCAATAGCAATGTATTTGATGAAAACAGTAAGCACTGCACGGCAAAATCAGAAGGCAACCTGCACGTGCTTTTCAAACGCGGATTTCTGGAAGACCGGCTGCATGATGTAAAGGTACTTACCGCCGCCATGCATGAGGCAGGTGAGACCCAGCCACAATTTTTTGTCATATACAGCAGACATTCACTTCAGGAAGGACATTTTGGGACCTCCCTTGTGATTATGGACCCATCAAACTCCGAATTTCCCAGGCGCGTTCTGGTTTGTGATACCCTGCTGAAGGAGCTGCCGCAGCATCCACGCTGGTGGAATCACTTTATAGCGGAATTTTCGCATGTGTTTGGTGATGCAGTAACGGAAATCGTGGAGGACCTTTCGCATCCGCTGCAGAAGGTAAATATCAAAGGTGATGCCCCTTACCGTCATGATTGGGATTGCCCTTACTATGCGGCCAGTATGGCAGATGCACTTTCGGATTTAGTGAAAAACAATACCGCACTCCCTTTAAACGGAAGCGCGGCCGATATCCATAATGCGATGAAAGACCTCATGCAGGATTATTATCAGCCAGATCAGGAAATCAAGGACAGAGCGGGCATCCAGCACAGTAACTTGTTAAAGCGATGGAAAAGCGGACGCGAACTGATCAAAGAGCTGGTGCTCGAGAACAGCCGCAAATCATCCTACGAACTTTAAACAACTGAACATAACCCTGTAAGGCATTGACCAGGTGCAGATACAGCTCCCCTGAGATATCGCACTCTTAAAACGTGTATTTTTTGTAAGCGGCCAAACATCTGCAGAATTTTCCGGTTATATGGCATTCCACTAATGCTAAACTGATTTGGCCGAAGAACAACACACCTATGCCGTTAAGGAATTTAACGTCACGAAATTATTATTAATCCTCGGCCTGAGCATCCTGTTAGCCGGGGAAGGCTATTTTGGCTTCCGTTTATATACGCTTTCACACCAGCAGAAGGAAATTAAGGAAGATTACTCCGATGTGAATAATATCACGCTCGGACTTTTTTCTGTAGACCAGTGGCATGACGAAGTAGCCGGCATCATCAACCACCAGGTTCGTCACTTCACCATGACCCGGAAACAAAAAAGGCAGCTTCAGCTGGAAGTGGAACAAATTATCCTGGCACTGATCAATAAAGCCGAAGCACTGGTCAACAAACCCCAGACATCCGTAGGCGGAAAGCTGAAAAAATTCGCCATCAAAACTTTCGTTAATACCGATAAGATCAAAGCTCAGGTCCCCGCTTTTGCGAAAACTGTAATTGCGAAGGTTGATAACGGTGAGAATAAAAAGCAGTTGAGCACAATGGCCATGGGTAAGTTCACAGCGATGGAACATAGTGGGTATTTTGACAGTACTGCGACGGTGAATAACGCCATAACCGGTAAAATGTACCGCAAATACCACGCTTCCTCTCCCGATGAATTTAACAGTAAAATAACCGCATCGCTGGGCAGCATCAGGACGACCACCTATAACTACTCGTTTGGGATGCTTGGCTGTATCGTGGTTGTTTTATCACTGTGGTGGATATTCCGGAAACGGGTAGAGCTACACGCCACACTTTTTGTGATGTCGCTGATGTTTGCCTTTATTCTACTGGCAGTCGGTTTAACCGCATCGATGATTGAAGTGGACGCGCGTATCAGGTCGCTCGACTTTGTATTATTGGGGGAACATGTGGTTTTCAAAAACCAGGTGTTATTCTTCCAAAGTAAAAGCATCCTTGACGTCGTTGAGATCCTGGTGAAACAGCCTGAGGTGGATTCGATCCTTGTCGGTATTTTGATCCTCATTTTCAGTATCCTCTTTCCGATCATGAAACTGAGTTCTACCGGTATACACTTACTGGGCAAAAAGAAACTGGCGGAAAATAAATTTATCAAATACTTCGCCTTCCAATCAGGTAAATGGAGTATGGCGGACGTGATTGTTATCGCCATCATGATGACCTATATCGGCTTAAATGGATTACTGGAAAACCAGTTATCCAGCCTGAACATCCGCAGTGATTTTTTAACGATCATCACCACTAATAATACGGCTTTGCAGCCCGGCTTTATCATATTCATCAGTTTTGTATTATACGGACTTATTTTGTCTACCATTCTGAAGTTTATCACACCGCATGATTCGCATTAGATTCTGCCAAATCCAAAGTTCAATTACAATCTAATCCATAAGACATTGACAACCCAGCAGACCACCACAACGCCTAACACATTCGGACTGGCCAAGATCATACTCATTCTTGGATTAAGCGTCCTGCTTTGCGGCGAGGCTTACTTCGGCTACCGTCTGGATGCACTTTCCACTGAGCAGGAGCAGATCAAAGAGGACTATAGTATGTCGAATAACATTACATTCGGACTTTTTTCTGTGGATCAGTGGCGTGACCGGATATCGGCAGTGGTAGATCGACAGGTACACGGCTTCAGTATGACCCGCGCACAAAAGAAAGCCCTGCAGGCCCAGGTGGAACAGCAGCTTCATGGCCTGATCAATAATGTGGTTAAGGAAATCAATAAACCTCAGGAATCTTTCAGCGGTAAACTGAAAAAATTCGCATTC
This sequence comes from Pedobacter hartonius, assembly GCF_900107535.1. Lineage (GTDB taxonomy): Bacteria > Bacteroidota > Bacteroidia > Sphingobacteriales > Sphingobacteriaceae > Pedobacter > Pedobacter hartonius. The sequence continues at coordinate 411,164 of NZ_FNRA01000001.1, forward strand.
AACAACCTTGTGAATGCAGATCAGATACAGGCACAGGTGCCCTCCTTTTCGAAAACGATCATTGACAAAGTGAACAGTCCTACCAGTACAAAAAGGCTGAAAAATATCGTTACCAGTAAAATTGATCAGCTTGAAAAAGAAACTTATGACAGTACCAGTGTAGCCAATGCTGCCGTTACAAAATACCTGTACCGTAAATACCACGTTTCTGGTGTAGCTGAATTTGATAAACGGATCAATTCGCGGTTGGCTTCCATTAGAACAGTCACTTACAACTACGCTTACGCCATGCTGGGCTGCGTTGCGCTAGCACTTGGTTTATGGTGGCTGATGAGGAAACAGGTGCAGCTGCATAAGACGCTGTTTGTCATCTCGCTATTCTTTGCATTTATCCTGTTGGCGGTAGGCATAACAGCGTCTATTATAGAGGTTGATGCACGTATCCAAACCCTTAGTTTCACGCTTCTGGGCGAAAAAATAGCCTTTGAGAACCAGGTATTATTTTTCCAGAGTAAAAGTATACTGGGCATAGTGGAAACGTTGCTGAAACAGCCGAAGCCCGATGCCATCGTGGTAGGCGTCCTGATTCTTGTATTCATCATTGTGCTACCTGTTTTAAGGATCATTGCGAAGGGCATTCATATCCTGAGCGGGAAAAAACTGGCTGAAAATAAGGTGGTGAAATATCTAACTTTTGAGTCGGGCAAATGGGATATGGCCGATGTTATGGTAGTAGGTATCCTGATGACTTACATTGGCCTGAATGGCATTTTACAAAGCCAGCTGTCTAATTTGAATATCCATAACAGTTTCTTAAACACCAACACGGTCAATGATACCTCGCTGCAACCCGGGTATTTCATATTTGTTGGTTATGTAGTGTTTGAAACTATTTTGTCATACCTTTTAAAACGCATTGACCCTGTATTGCAGCATGTCGGCGAAAGTGATCCTGAGCAATTGCCACTGAGATGATCTCAACTGTCCGGCAGTGTACGCTTAGCGTCCGATAACGAACGCTCCTATTACTTCGTTAAAATTAACTCACTGTACAACAACTGGTTAAAATATTATCTACTCTTGGCATAAACTTGGTAAATTGCAGATCAATCGTATTACACAATTGATAAAAAAGCTGCTATGTTCAAACTCAATCTTAAAATCGCGTTGCGCAACCTCTGGAGAAACAAAACATCTTCTGTTATTAATATTGCTGGCCTTGCGGCTGGCTTGTCGGCCTGCCTACTTCTCCTCCTGTATATCAATTACGAAATGAATTTTGACCGTCACTTCAGGGATGCAGACAAAATTTATCAGGTGATGACCAACTTTCAGGATGCTTCCGGAAAGATTACGAGCACGGGAGGCTCTCCGGGAGATGGGATTGCAATGGCCATTAAAGCTGAAATACCTGAGGTGGACGTCATTGCCCGGATTGGCGGTTTTGATCAATCGCTCATAGCAAATCAGCAAAAAGGGTTTAAGAAAACAGATCTCTTTGCCGACCCGGATATCCTGAAGGTTTTCAATTACGAGTTCATAGCCGGCAACCCCAATTCTGCGCTAAGTACACCAGATGCTATTGTGTTGACTGAGACGACTGCAAAGCTTTTATTCGGCACTACAGATGTACTGAACAAAACGGTCAGGTATAAAAACTCTAATGATTTAAAAGTTACCGGTGTGATTAAAGATCTGCCTGCCAATACTTCAATCAGGTTTGACTATTTGATGCCCTGGTCTTTTTTTGAAAGCATCAACGAATATGTCAGAAAACCGAGCTGGGGAAATTTCAACTTCCTGGCAATGGCCAGGGTTAATGATCCGGACAAGATTGACCTGGTCAATGCTAAAGTGAAAAAGCTGTTCAATGCAAATTATACCGACCAAAGGAATGAGAACTTCTTATTCCCTCTGTCAGACAAACATCTGCATGGTGAGTTTATGAACGGCAAGAGCGTGGGCGGCGATATCGCGCGTATTTATCTTTTTATGGCATTGGCATTCGGAATTTTGCTGGTTGCCTGCATCAATTTCATCAACATGGCTACTGCCAAATCAGAGCGCCGGGCAAAGGAAGTGGGTATCAGAAAAACTATCGGTGCTACACGCAGTTCTTTGATTATCCAGTTCCTGACCGAGACTATAGTGCTCACTATGGTGGCTGTGCTGATAGCTGTCTGCATCGTTGAAGCCAGTTTACCTGCATTCAAGAACCTGCTGGGTATGGAGATTACAATTGCTTATGACAACACAAGCTATTGGCTGGGCATACTGACGGTAGCATTGCTGACCGGCCTTTTGTCAGGAACCTATCCGGCATTGTTCCTTTCGTCCTTTAACCCTATCCAGACCTTAAAAAAGAAAACAGCTAGGGCAAATCTCATTCCTATTAATTTAAGGCAGGTACTGGTGGTCGTACAATTTAGCTTTGCCATTATGCTGATCATAGCCACGCTTGTGATCTACAAACAGGTGCAGTTTATAAAAAACAAACCGGTGGGATACAATATCCATTCCCTTGCGGAGGTGCTTCAGGATGGTGAACTGAACAATAAGTTTGATCTGTTTAAAGAGCAGGTGCTCAAAAGCGGTGCAGTGACATCCGTCAACAAGTCGTCCCGCAGCATGACTGACGTAGGCAGTTGGTTTTATGGCTTTAAATGGCCCGGAATGGAAGAATCAGGGAAAGAAATTGTTTTCAACCGCCTGGAGACCCACTATGATTTTGTGAAGACAAACGGTGTGGAGATGGTATCAGGGCGTGATTTCTCCAGGGATTTCGCCTCAGATAGCGCAGGAATTTTACTGAGCAGTACTGCCGTGAAGGCGATGAAGCTTAAAAATCCTTTAGGAATGAACGTAACCCTCTTTGGCAGCCAACTAAAGGTTATCGGTGTTTTTAAAGATTTCATCTGGGATTCTCCGTATCGTTCCGGACGCCAGATGGTGATCATCTTCAATAAAAATCCCGGAGGAGTCATTAATATGCGGCTAAATCCTGTTAACAGTCTGAGTAAAAATATGGAGATGATCTCAGGTATTGTCAGAAATATCAATCCGGAATTTCCGATAGAGGTTAGGTTTGTAAATGATCTGTTTGCCAATAAACTGCAGTCAGAAAAAACACTGGGCATTCTGGCCAACCTATTTGGCGGCATCGCGATACTGATCTCCTGTCTGGGGCTTTATGGCCTGGCTGCATACACGGCAGAACAGCGTACAAAAGAGTTTGGCGTACGCCGTGTTCTGGGTGCTTCAGTTGGCAATATCATGAAACTACTCTCCACTTCTTTTCTGAAAATGGTGTTCATCGCTGTATGTATTGGTGTACCGCTGGCTTATTCCCTGATGAACAGATGGCTCACAAGTTTTGAGTTCAGGACAACCATATCACTGGCAATTGTATTGATAGCAATAGCGGGGATTATAGTCATTGCATTTTTGACGGTGGGTTTTCAGGCTTACAAGGCTGCAAAAGCCAACCCTGTTGAAGCCCTGAAGTACGAATAAAGCAAGTTGTGTAAAATTAAGGCACCGCAATACGGTGCCTTTTTTATTTCAATTACTCTTTTCCGCTGAGTGAAAACGGTTGATCTGCCGGAGCCAGTCCGCGGGTAAGTGCAGGACTGGCTGACATTTCAAGTTTTAAGACACCCCCTTTGAGAAAGTTCCCATGTGTCAAATAATTATGCGTGAACGGCTCGCCGTTTAACGTTGCAGATTGAATATATACGTTTTCTTTATTATTTGCCGGGGCATCAATTACGAATTTTTTCCCATTTTCCAGGTTCAGCGTGATCTTCTTAAACATCGGGCTTCCCAGAACGTACTGGTCTGTCCCCGGGGTCACACTATAAAAACCCATTGCACTCAGTACATACCAGGAACTTGTTTGCCCCTGATCTTCGTCACCAGGATAGCCGTTTTCAGTTGCATTGTACAATTTGCTCATGATCTCCCGGGTATGATACTGGGTTTTCCAGGGCTGTTCTGCATAAGTGTAAAGATAAGCCATATGCTGAATAGGCTGGTTCCCATGCGCATACTGTCCCATATTTGCCATTACCATCTCCGTCATTTCGTGGATCATGCCCCCATAACTTCCAACATTGACCCTGTTAGGTTCAGAAAAAACAGAATCCAGCTTCGCTGTAAAATTCTGATTCCCACCCATTAAGCTGATCAGCCCATGGATATCCTGCAATACTGACCACTGCCAGTGCCATGCATTCCCCTCTGTAAAGGGGCCTCCCCATTCTGCAGGGTCAAAATTCGGTTTCCAGTTACCTGCACCATCTTTCCCCCGCATAAACCGCGTTGAAGGATCATAGACATTTTTATAGTTATACATCTGGCGTTTAAAAATATCAGCGTAAAAATCCCTTCCAGTCATTTTTGCCAGGTTATATCCGCAAAAATCATCATAGGCATATTCCATGGTCTTTGCGGTAGCCTCTCTGAATTGCGGATAGGGTACATACCCCAGCTGATAATATTCCTTCCATCCGTCGCGCCCATTTGCCGGCCCCCAGGGACCTTTATGGGTAGCCTCATGTAAATAAGCTTTCAGTGCGAGATCGGGATCAAACGTATGAATCCCCTTTGCCCAGGCATCTGCGAGTAAGGAAATAGCATGGTTGCCGATCATACTGCCTGCCTCACTTGGAAATGACCAGGATGGCAGCCAGCCGCATTGCTGATAAGCTTCAAGCAGGGCATTCATATATCTGCCGTGCATTTCCGGATGAATGAGCGTGTTCAACGGGAACTGGGCCCTGAAGGTATCCCAGAAGCCGGTATCTGTAAACATGTAACCAGGATGGATTTTGGCATCATAGGGACTGAAATAATAAGGTTTTCCATCCTTATCTATTTCATAATATTTCCTGGAAAACAAACTGGCCCTGAAAAAACAGGAGTAGAACGTTGCTTTGTCTTCTTCTGAACCACCTTCCACTACTATTTTCCCGAGCGACTTATTCCATACCCCTGCCGCCTTCGCTTTGGTGTCTTCTAATGTATGATCCTGTCCCAGCTCATTGATCAGATTCAGGGCAGCCTGTTCTTCACTGATATACGAAGAAGCCACTTTTACCTGGACTTTGGATCCGGCCGCAAACTCCACATAAGCACCTTTGCCCTCTCCTTCCGCTGCTGTGGCATTGGCCTGAACAGTATTTACTTTGTTCTCCCAGGTACCATAAGACTTAAAAGGATGATCAAATACAGCGATAAAATAGTTCCGGAAACCTTCCTTAAATCCTTCTCCATTGTGTACATAACCAGTGATTTTATTTTCTTTCGGATAGATCCTGATGCCACTCATGCCTGTATAACCATCTAAAACCAGGAAGCTTTTCCTTCCCTTAGGATAGCTGAAGCGCAAATGTGCGCCACGTTCTGAAGGAGAGATTTCTGTAGTAATATTATTCTTAAATTTTACCTTATAATAATTTGGTTTAGCAATTTCATCAGCATGACTGAACTCAGCTTCGCGGTCATTCTCGTTCAGGGTCAACCGGTCCGTCATCGGCATAAATGAGAACACAGCGTAATCGCGGGTCCATGAACTGCATTGATGTGCCTGCTGAAACCCACGGATATGATCTTTTTGGTATTGATATTTCCAGCCATCACCATTTTTTCCGGTTTGCGGGGTCCAGGTATGCATACCAAAGGGCAGCGCAGTAGTAGGATAGGTATTTCCCCTGGTCAGTTCATGCCTGGAGTTTGTGCCCTGCAAAGTATTTACATAGCTTACAAGATCTTTATGTTGTGCAGAGGCAGCATAACTCCATAAAAAGATAAAAATTACTGATTTAAATTTCATTTGTATGTATGTTAATTTAAATTGGGTTAAATAATTGCATAAAAGCAACTGCACTACTCGATTCGTAGGATTGAACAATACCAGTTGGGCAAGGAATTTTGTAATTTCTGTGCATGATACCACGGCTTTGGTCGCGGTTTTGCCAGGCAGTATTGATATTGTTGTCTATCCATGTGGCATATTGTCCTGAGGTGTCTTCCGGTAACAGCTGGATCAGGTACTGTGCCAGGATCGCTTTCAGGACTCCCTGCTCATTAAAATCACCTTCTGCCGGCAGGATACCATTACTATCGCTCATCGTATTTTTCACGTAATTTGCACAAAGTTTTGCATCAGCCAGGTAACTCTGTGTACCGGTAGCTTTATACAATGCCATTGCAGAACCAATACAGGTTCCGTAATTGTAGGTATAATCGGCATATCCAGGCACGTTTCCTATTTTATTGTCGGCCACTCTCCCGCTATTCGTATCAAATAAATTGGCCCTGGACCAGGCGTAAATGCTTGTGGCTTTGGTAAAGTATGCTTCATTTTTGGTCACTGCATAAAGCTTCATTGCTGCGATCACAGTAGGATAATTGATACAGGAGTTTTTTCCGCTATGTTGAAAATCCCAGAACATACCTCCTGCTACCGGATCATATGAGCCATTCCACACCCTGTCGAATCCAGCTTTCGCTTTATCCAGATAAACGGTATTACCGGTGATCTGATAGGCATTGGTTAAAGCAATGACCCACCACATCATATCATCATATATAAACCAGGTAGTGGTATTGTTCCAGTTGTAACCGTCATACCTGTTAAAACCACCGGTATAGATATCGTTTATCATTTTCAGATCAGCCGGATCTTTAGTACGCTGGTAGGCATTCATGACCATATCCCAGTAAATTGCCTGGGTCCAGATCGCTCCTATCGAATTCCTTTCTGTAGTTGCATAGTATAATTTATCTGTGCTGCTGTAGTAGATGTTATTAAAAGAATGGAATGCTGCAGTGGCATCGGCTGGCGTAAATAGCTGTTTTTTTGTCAGCAGAGCTGAAGGTTCAGTTACTTCTGTTGCTTTTTTACTGCAGGAGGAAATGCTGCAGGCCATCATTGTCACCAGTATTATGTAATATCTTTTACGTAAAAAGAAGAAATGGATCATATTCATCATTAACATTTTAGATGGTTTAAAGGCCCGGAAGATCCTTTCTTCCGGGAGTCAATTCAGTTTATTATTACCAGCCTGGGTTTTGAACCAGCAGGTTATCAGAGTTCACATCTTTTGATGGTATCGGGAACAAATAATGCCGTTTAGTAAATACCCTGGTTTCAAACGGGACAACCCTCAGGAAATCTGGCAGGTCTGCGCCAATATTCAGTCCCGGCATCGGGCCGTTGTCGGTCTGTTCTGCGATTTTCCATCGGCGTGTATCAAAGAAGCGGACATTCTCAAAACAAAGCTCTACCCTGCGTTCCTTCCTGATCGCTTCGCGCATAGCTGACTGGTCTTGCGGAACAGCAAGGTTTGCCGAACCATATTGCGGGATACCTGCCCTCTCCCTGATCAAGTTCACATACCGGAGGATATCCGGATCGCCAGGTGTGGACTCATTGAGGGCTTCGGCATAATCCAGATACACATTGGCGAGGCGGTAGAGAATAACAGGGCGGTTGTTCTCGTCCCATTTGCCTAAGCCCATGGCTTTACGTACTACATAACCGGTAGGGCAATAATCGCCACCTCCGGTTTTTTTACCCGAATTACCTGTATTATACAACCTTGTGGTAATTAAACCATTGTTTACGTTTAACCAGATGCTGTTATCATAAGTAATATTTACATAAAAACGTGGTTCACGGTTCACCCACTGGTTATACACGCTCCTTGCTTCCGGAGCGCCCACCGGTTTATAATCCGTAAAACCTGAGGTTACATAACCGGAGGTCGCGTCATCAATACTTTTACCATTCGCCATAAAAAAGGCATCAACCTGTCTCTGGGTAGCGCCCAACGCACCTGAAGCCCTGGAATCAGAATTTGAGCCGCTATGGTACGGAGTAATTTCATACTGACGCGGACCTACAGATGAGCCAGGACGTGCAAAAATCACTTCAGAATTCCATTGAACCAGGAATACATTGCGGCAGGACAGGTAAGCTGCCAGGGCCGGATCAGCATTGGCTTCTTTATAGAGGCTATAGGTACCGCCAAACTGCGTCAGGAAATCTTTATAGGCATCACTTGCTTTTTTCCATTTGTTCAGGTCAGAAGTCTGGCTCACCAGCGGCTTGCCATCTTTATTCTTGAGGGCAGCCAGGTCGCCGTTTCCATTATATAGCGGACTTGCGCTTAAAAGCAGGGCCTGGGCTTTAAAAGCAAGTGCAATTCCTTTGGTGATACGCCCGTAATTATTATCATTAGCCGGCGCAACCGGAAGGCTGGCCGCTGCGGTTTGCAATTCTGTGGTGATGTAATCGATACATTCGTCAAAGGTATTACGTGGCAAACGGAAGCTGTCAGCAGATGCGTCCGGCTCAATCACATTTTCACCAACAATGACTACTGGCCCATATAACCGCACCAGATAAAAGTAATACATTGCTCTTAAAGCACGGGCTTCTGCCTTGTACTGAACGATAAGTTCCGGTGAGATATCCTGGTTCACCTTATCGATATTGGCCATAAAGAAACTGGCAGAACGGATTGCCCTGTAGAAGTTATTCCAGTAATTATTGACAAAATCAGAATTTGAATCCCAACTGCCCAGGTTCATATTATTGCTTTGCACAAAACTCCACAGAAATTCGGCTTCATCTGATCCCCCTGTCCACATTCCTGCGTTGCTGGCACCAGCAGGATTACGCTGGCCAAATTCATCTGGCACACTGGAATAGACATTGTTCAGAAATTTTTCGGCCGTTGCCCGTGTTGTAAAGGTCTGGTCTAAAGTTAACCTGTCATCAGGAACCTGATCCAGAAATCCCTTTTTACAGGAGGTAGCCATTGTTAAACAGCTGATCACTAAAATATAAATATATCTTTTCATCTCAATTCTATTAAAATTTAACATTCAGACCAAGCGACAAGGTGGCATTGATAGGATATTTGGAACCATCGGCCGTATTGTTACTGTTATTTGTATTCAGTTCAGGGTCCCACAACTTGAAACCACTCCAGGTGAATAAATTGGCACCAATGAGGTAGATCGCAGTGTTACCCACATGCATTTTTTTCGACAGGCTTTTCGGCAGGTTATAGCTGAGCTGGGCAGATTTCAACCTGATGAAATCAACTTTTTTAATCCACCATGAACTGTTCTGTACATTGTTGAAATTCTGGTCCTGTCCAAAAGCTAAACGCGGATAAAACACATTCTGACTGGGATTTTCAGGCGTCCAGCGGTCTGATATAATTGCGTATGCGTTACTCAGTCCGCCATTTCCGTTAAAAGGCTGTATGGCAGACCCGCCCAGGGCAATGTCAGCACCGCTGATCCCCTGGAAAAAGGTACTGAGGGACAATCCTTTATAACCAACGTTTACACCAAAGCCATAAACTTTATTGGGCACATCTCCCCTTCCGATCTTCGTCTGGTCAAACGAGTTGATCAGGCCATCGCCGTTCAGATCTGCATATTTGATGTCCCCCGGTTTCACGAGCGACTTAGATCCGGGAACGGGACTGGCATCAATTTCTGCCTGACTGGTAAACAACCCGAGAGCCTGATATCCATATCTTGCCAGGATATTATTGCCCTTGTGGTTCATCCAGGGGTAGGGCTGTGGAGGCAGATCGTCCTCAATCAGTTTATCCCGGTTATAGGTAAAAGTTCCGTGGAAACCCAGGTCTACCTGTCCCAGTTTGGCATTATAGTCTAAAGTCAGGTCAATACCCCTGTTATCAACAACCCCAAGGTTGCCATAGGGCTGGGAGATCAGCCCGACATATCCCGGAATGGATTGCCGCTGCAGGAAGATACCGGTCCTGTTCTCCTTAAACAGATCAACGATCAGGCTCAGGTTACTATTCAGTGCCTTAATTTCTATCCCCAAATCCTGCTTGCGTGATTCGGCCCAGCGGATATCCACGCCGTAGTCACTTACCTGGATTCCGCCCGGGTTATTGAAATTCTTACCCAGCTGATAACCTGTTGCACCATCAGAGACCAGTGTTAAATAGGCAAAGCGACGGCCCACCAAACTGGCATTGGCAATTCTTCCTATCCCTGTTTTTCCATTGGAATACCTGAATTTCAGAAAGTTAATTACATTCTTTACAGGCTCAAAGAATTTCTCATTAGAGGGCACCCATCCCAGACCAAAAGCCGGAAATGACCCATACCGGTGTTGCGGGGAAAAAAGTTCCGCACCGTTGTACCCAAAGTTAAGCTCCGCAAAGTAGCGGTCGTTGTAAGAGTAGGTAACGCGGGTAGCCAGACCAATCTGGCGGAATGGAATGGAAGACGTAAAATCACCAGCGAAAGGATAAACCTGATCAATAGAATAGCCCAGTGCCAGTCCGCTGATGCGATGTTTTCCATACGTCCGGTCGTAATTGACCGCAGCCTCATTGTAAAACTGACGGTTTCCGTCCCTTGAGGGATCATATCCCAGATAATTTTGCATACTGGTAAAAGTTTCCTGCAGGTTTAAACTTCCATCGGGCTTATAAGGTGAATCAGTACCAGGCACGTTGACGGGGAAGTAGGTGCTCTGTCGCTTGGACCTGTTCACATCGTTACTGTTTTTTGAATCAAACGCTACCATAGCTGTTGCACTTAAGCCTTCTGTAATAAATTTCAGGTCCTGTGTTACTCTCAGATTTGTATTGAGCAAGCTCTCGAATTCAGTTCTGTAACCGCGTGTAGTTAAATCTGCATAAGGATTTCTAAAACCTCCGTTAGATGATTGTCCGGGAACAAAGCCTCCGGGATACATGATAGGGTATGCCACCGGTGATGCATCCAAAGCAGAACGGAAGATATCTGCGGTATTGATCGACGGGTAATTTCCGGTAGAGACATAACCCTGAATACCCAGGTCCAGTTTTGTAGTGCCGGTGAGTTTCAGATTAAGGTTACTGGTAAAATTGTACCGTTTAAAATTGAGATCTGAATTGTACTGTGACAAGTCATCAGTCTTCAGGTAACCTGTTTCATTGTAATAAGCAAGTGAAACATAATATTGCGCATTGTCTACACCGCCCGAAGCATTTAAGTTCGCTCTTCTGGTATGGCTGTATTTATTGAACAGCGCATCAATCCAGTCTACATTTGGATACAGAAGCGGGTCTGCACCTGATGCAGTTTTATTGATATAATCCTGTGTGTAAGCAGCAGGCAGGCCCCTGCCTAAACTTGCTTCATTGGCAAGGTTCAGATAGGTGATTCCGTCAGCCAGTTCAGGACGGCGTGTAAAAGTGCTGACGCCTTCATTGTAATCAAACAGGATCTGTGGTTTTCCCACTTTGCCTACCTTAGTTTTAACAATGATTACCCCGTTTGCTCCCCTCACGCCATATACTGCTGTACCGGACGCATCTTTCAATACGGTGAAGGATTCAATATCCTCCGGGTCAATATTATCGATTGATCTTTCTACCCCATCTACTAGAACCAGCGGGCTGCTTGAGTTTCCGCCAAAAGTTGCAATACCACGAATGTATATATCAGCTGTTGTTCTGCCAGGTTCACCACTTCTCTGTACCCCTACTACCCCTGCAAGCCTGCCCGCCAGCGATTGCGTCACACTTCCTACCGGTTGTTTGAGTTCTGTTCCGGTGATGGTAGATTGTGCACCGATCAGCGATACTTTACGCTGAGTTCCAAATCCCACTACAGCAACTTCTTCCAGCGCGTTGTCATTGGGTTTGAGCTGTATTGCAATCGTCTTTTGGGTACCTACTGTGATTTCTCTGGTATCGTATCCAACATAAGTAATCACCAGTACCGCCTCTTCGGAAGGTACATTGATGCTGAAACTTCCGTTTACATCAGTAGCAACGATGATCTGTGTTCCTTTTACCCTCACACTCGCTCCCGGAATCGCCAGTCCTTTCTCATCTTTTACGAGACCACGGATGACAATCTGAGCCGGTTGTTCAGAAAATGTGCTGTTTTTGGTCAGCAGAATCGTTTTATCAACTATGTTGTAATTAATATTGAGTTTCCTTAAACAAGCTGTCAACGCCTCTGCAAGCGTTGCATTATGTAAGTCTACCGAAACCATTTCTCTAGCCGGGTCGAAATCACTGCTGAGAAAAACATAGCCGGTCTGATTTTTTATACTCTTCAATACCGCAGAAAGCGGCTGATTATTTTGTTTTAAATTAATTCTTTGCGCCACGACGGAAGCGCTTGCCTGTACGAGGGCTATCATGAGAATGAAAGTTGTAAGTTTCATGATCAATAGCAGTTTAGGGCATATCTTTAGTTTAGACATACCAGGGTTGAAAGCATTTATTTTCATACTTTTGATTGGGTTTGGGTTAATGCAGAAATTCAGATTTTTTCCGGTTCATGATCGGATTGGGTTAGCTCAAATCTTCCGCCGGGCAATGGTTCCAACATTGTCCGGCTTCATTTAAGTCCCGTGTAGCATCAACTACAACATCGTAGACGTATTTTCATTTTCATACTGATTTTAAGTTTATAATTTGGTTATTGAGAGTGGTGTTATTTAATTTAAGCGCATTCTTAGTTCTGTGTGATGACGATCCTCCTTCTTCCCTGGTTATTTACTGGCGTTTCTATCCTGAAATTAATTTTGGCAAGGCTTAAAATTCTGAATGCTTTTGAAGCATCCATATTGCGGTACACCTCACCATTAAATTTATTAGCGGGCAATTTGCCCTGGTATGCTACATCTATATCGTACCACCTTGACAACTGGTTCATCACGGTATGTATATCGGCATCATCAAATTTAAAGATGCCATTCTTCCAAGCTACGGCAATGGCTGTATCTACTCTGCTTACTTTTATATGCTCATTGACTACGGCCTGCTCACCGGGAGCAATAATCTCTTCAGATACAGCAGATCTGCGCACGCGTACACTTCCTTCCAATAGGGTTGTTACTGAAGTTTTTTCTTCTCTATAGGCGTTGACGTTAAAATGAGTACCGAGCACTTCTACTTCCTGCCCCCTGCTGGTCACAATAAAAGGCATTCTGCCATCAGCCTTGTGTATTTTTGAAACTTCAAAATAGGCTTCACCTGTTAGTTCAACCCTGCGTTCTTTTAAATCAGCGAATGAGATGGGGTATTTTAAAGAAGAAGCCGCATTCATCCAGACATGTGTACCGTCCGGCAAAAGAACCTGATACTGACCACCGGCAGGTGTTGAGATCGTATTGTATTGGATTTTCGCATCTGTTCCTGGCCTGGTTTCCTGAGTACCTTCCTTGGCCTGATAGACTAAACGGCCATCTGCTGTTTTACTGACACGTACATTTTCTTCCTCTGCAAGTTGACCATTCGCTGCATCGGTCAGGCATAATTTTGTGCCATTTGCCAATATTAAAATTGCCTTGTTCCCTCCAGGTTTAAGTTCTCCCTTGTAACTGCTATACGCTATCCGTTTTCCCTGTTGCTGTCTGTTTGAGAAATAGAAGGCAACGGAAAGTGCAATCAGAACGATTGCGGCCCCCATCATTTTTGTCCATAAAGGTAACAAACGGACAGCCGCTGAGCTTTGTACCGGCGGCGCTGGTGCTAAAATTTCGGGTTCTGAAAACTGAAAAACCCGGCTTAGAACTTTAGTTTTCTGCTCTTCATCCAGTCCGTTGTTAAATTTTGTTTTCGCGAGATACTGATCCATCAGTTTATACAAAAGAATTTTGTACTGCGGGTTATTTATCATCATCATAAACTCAGCAGTTTCCTCCGGGGTGGAGGATCCGCTTACATACTGTTTAAACAAAAAATTCAGTCTTGTATCAATATTCATTAGAGCACGTTATTTCCACTATTCTACTGCTTGACGCATAGAATGGGAAACAGGGGTAACGGAAAAATAAATAAATTTACAAAAGGAGTAATCACCTCTTTATGAAGAAGATAAAAATTATGATTGTGGCATCCATATAATGAAAATATGTTCTGATGGATTTAAGTGCCAGCTTCATGTGTGTATGAACTGTCCCGGGAGAGATGTTTAATTTTGCGGCAACCTCATCATACTTCAACCCTTGCTCATGGCATAGCTCATATACCAGTTTGCGCTGAGGGGGCAGAACATCTACCGCTGCTTTTAATATTTTAGTAGATTCATTGTATAAGATCCTGTGTTCTGAACTGTTAGACCCAACTAGTTCAGGCTGCGTCAATTTTGCCATCCGCAGCGATTCTGCAGCAATCTTCCTTAAGGCAGTATAACTTTGGTTTCTTGCCATCCGGTTGATGTATCCGCCAAAATTCTGAATGTTCTCCATGTCTCTGCGGTTTACCCATATTTTAATGAAAATATCCTGAACGATCTCTTCAGCCTGGGATTTTGAACGCGTTAACCTGAGCGCATAGTCATAAACCAAAGTCTGATACCTTTCAAATAGTTCGGTAAAAGACTTTTGGTTACCTGAAGCAACTTTGTGCAATAGTTCTTTTTCCAGGTTTTCATCGTATGATTTATCTGCGTACATCAATTTTTGTCAGAATAGATAACGAATATAACTAATCGGGTTGAATTTCAGTTCTGTCATTAAAAAAAACGAAAATTTAATTGACATCCATTTCCAAGTTGATGCTGTGACACCAGTGAAACAGTACTCAAAGCCCATGAACAGGCATTTGAGTACCTTGGAGGTATGCCGCAGGAAGTGGTGTATGATCAGGACCGGCTCTTTTTGGTCAATGAGAATCTTGGAGAGCTGATGCTAACCGAACGCTTTCGAAGCTATGTTTCCCAGCGCTGCTTCAAGACCTATTTCTGCCGAGCCGCTGATCCTCAAAGTAAGGGAAAAGCAGAGAATATGGTCAAATATGTAAAACAAAACTTTCTGGCAGGCAGGTCTTTTAAAGATCTGGAAACGCTCAACCAGGAGGCTCATGCCTGGCTTGCACGTACCGCGAATGCCTTGGCACACGGAACCACTATAAAGAATACCCGCAAGGGAAATGGAAGAAGAGGCTTATATCCCCTATACAGTCCGTAAAGACAATACCATCAGCTGAAAGAGTAACTTTTACAGCCTGCCCTTAAGAACCTATAAGGGACATGATATTCATATCCTCAGCCCAGATTGCGTCACTAAGTTCCAGTTTTTCAGAAGGTGATAATTTTTTCACCGCATCTTTTAATTGTCCAAATGATAATTCTACTGCGATCATAATATTTTCTTTATGCCTTTAACAAATTTAGCTAAATTTTTCTCTAATAAAAAAGGCCTTTGAAAGTATCTCAAAGGCCTCTGTGGAGCTGAGGAGGGCTTAAATGAACCCTTTGTACGGCTTTTAATGCTTGTTAGGGCGGTAAATGAGGAAAATGTTTTGGAAAAAGAGGTTGAAGAGGGGATTGAATATTGAGCAGTTTTGATAGGTTAGAGGGATTCCAACGAACACCAACTAAATTTATCAAGAGCAAATTGTCCCTTTTCAAGACAAAGATTAGTTTTCCACAATTACTTAAGATTATATATTTTTGGTACTACTAACTTTTTTCATTTAATGATACTTGCAAATAATAAAAGCAGCCACGATCTGCAGCTCCGTGACCTGAAACTTATCATGAATATCTTTGAAAAAATGAATAGGCTTGAATATGATTTTGCATGGGCCAATCAGATTACTGATGAATTGATGGTTCACCAGCCTTTTCTCGCCTCAATGATGGCAGGCTATAAATTTGATTTGCCACCACAAGAAATGGATGAAGTACTTAAATTATATGTTGCTGTTTGGGAGTTCTTCAAGACCGATCCTATGGCAAAAGTTACAGCGATTACCGAATCACAATTTGATCGTTTGCACACGTTCAATGTCAACTTAATGGCAAAAAATGATTCAGTGGATGGGGGAACGATCAGTGTATTGCTGAGTGTAATAATACAGCGTTTTGGAACACGACCGACTTTCCAACAAATGAATGTCCAAAAATTGGGAGCGCTGATAGTTGGGATAAGAAGTACCATTGAGTGCTTTCAGGAGCTAGTTATGTAGAATTCATAATTCTATATTTGTAAATTATCACATATCAACACAATTAAAATGGGTATAGCAGATGACTTCATGAATTCATTCCTTGCCGCCTATCCTCAAGCGGGTGACGGCAAGCTAAGTATGGAAGAACTTAACGGGCTCATGGAAAAACATCAACAAAAGATAAACAAGAGCCCGCTTGATGATTTCGATGGTTTGAGTCCGGAGCAGATGAACTTTCTGCTGTATGCCCCATTTTCCCCAGGAGGTTTATTGCAGTTTAGAAAAAATATAGATGTCCATCTTGGTAAAGTACCTTTTTTTAAGCTTTCAGAGATACTCGTAAATGAAATACAACAGGCAGGCAGTTTAAAACTAACTGTAAATGGTAATCTCCCTGTGCGTATATGCGAACTATTGTGTAAGCAAAACCTGATCTACTGGCCCTACATGAAATTTGTGAAAAGAATCCGTGAAGAAGAGATACCATATCTCTGGCCATTAAAGCAATACCTATTGGATTCAGGGATGGTGAAAAAACGAAACAATGCTTTGTCTCTGACAAAAACCGGAGAGAAAATGCTCAAAGAGTCTACGGCTGCTCGTTTTATCCAAATATTCAATTATGTAGTCACACGCTTCCATTGGGGTAATTTCTATGGTCTTCAAGACGACGGAAAATCCGGTCAAATGGGCTGGGCATATTCATTGGTACTTTTGGCAAAATATGGAGATAGCCCCCGGAAAAGCGATTTCTATAGCTTTAAGCTGATTCAGGCATTTGAAAGAGACTTATGGAATGCACATCAGAAAGCCAAAGAAGAAAAAGCTACTGAAGATTATCAACGTGCCTATAACATTCGTTTCTTTGAATGTTTTGCAAACTGGTTTGGGCTTGTAACCATTGAGCGTAAAAAGGATCATAGTATTTCCTACTTAGATCAACTGATCATAACTAAATCAGAACTATTCGACCAACTTTTTGAAGCGAATTATACTCGATAAAAGACTATTATCAAATTGATCTAAAAGCGCTTCCGTGCAGAATACTGGCAGAATTCGTCAGATCAATAAATATTACACGCCACCTAACCTTTCCTATTCACCAAATTTACAAGCATATAATCTATATTTGTCAAAAGTCCTTATCGACCACTAAAGAAACATGTTAACAGCCTCAGATATACAACTCATTATTGCCGGCGGAGAAGGATACAATGCAGAATTTAAAATATCTGTACCTTCTAAAGTAAAAGAGCTTACGGAGGAAATTTGTGCTTTTGCTAATGCCGCAGGCGGCACTTTACTGATTGGGGTGAATGATGATAATGAACTTAAAGGTGTTCATATTGATAATGCGAAGCGGTCTGCTATACAAAATAGTATACGTGAGATTACACCCATGCTGGACACTAGTTTTTCTTTAGTAGAAGTTGATGGAAAAATTATAGCAGTAATTGAGGTTCCATCCGGAATGAACAAACCATATGTATTATCTGGGGCCATCTATGTTCGAGTTGGGCCAAACTCGCAGAAGCTGACCACAGCAGAGCAGATGCGCGATTTTTTTCAGCAGGCGGACAAAATTCATTTCGATGAAATACCTTGCAAGCAATTTAACCCTCTTAATGACATTGACCAGCATATGCTGAGTGAATTCAGGCATGCAGCAAAATTAGAACCAAGCACACCAGATTTATAATAGCTTAAAAATGCTGGCAGGAAATGGTAGTTTTAAAAATGGCTCTGTTCTCTTTTTTGGTAAGGCACCTGAAGATTATTTCGATAAAGCAATTATACGTTGTGTAGCGTTCCGTGGTACCGACAAAAGATTCATTACTGACGATAAAAATTACCGCGGACCATTGTACCTCCAATTTCTTAAAGCTATGGAATGGGTCAGAGGTAAACTTGATGTTGCTTACGATATAGAAGGACAAGGTTCAAGTCCAAGAAAAGAAATATGGGAAATTCCTGAAAATGCGTTCAAAGAAGCTATTATTAATAGTCTATCTCACCGTGACTATTACGACAAGGGGGCTACTATAACGGTAGAAATTTTTGATGACAGGGTAGAGATCAGTAATCCTGGTGGGCTGGTCAGCGCAATCGATCAGGCGGATTTTGGTACACGCAGCCATTCCAGAAACCCACTTATATTTGGTCTATTTAATAGAATGAACATGGTTGAGCAAATTGGTTCGGGCATCAGCAGAATGAATAAACTGATGAATGAGGCAGCATTGCCGCAACCGGAATACAGGATTAAAGGAATGTTTACAGTAATTTTCAAGCGGCCGATAAAAACTGTGGTAAAACCAGATGATACTGTGGTAAAAACTGTGGAAGAAATCATATTTCAACTTATAAGAATGAATTCTAAAGCGTCTAGCAGGGAGATGGCAGAAGCTACAAACCTAACCATAAGAGGAGTCGAATATCAGCTCAATAAGTTAAAAAGCTCTGGTAAGATCGAAAGAGTTGGCCCTGCAAATGGAGGGTATTGGCGAATAACTGATTAATAAGATTTAGTCGTAAGAATGTGAGCCAACCTAATAAACAAAGGCCTCTGTGGAGATTGGGATGATTTAGACGAACCCCTCGTGCAGCTTTTGATGCTGGTTAGGGCGGTTAATGAGGAAAATGTTTTGGAAAAAGAGGTGAAGGAAGAAATTGAATATTGATCGGTTTTTAGAGATGAGAGGGATTGTATCGAACCCTATCTGTTTAAAGGATCACTTAGATTTCTCATGTAAAGAATTTATACATGAGAACCTTATCATGTATAAAAAAATCATAAATATTTACATGAGACCATATATCATCTAAAAGCACCATCAAAATTCATCATGTAAAGAATTTGTACATGAGAGTCTTATCATGTACAAAAATATTGATTATCTTTACATGACAACCACGAAGACTTAAAGGCCGTGAATGAAAAAGCAGATAAAACAGATTAACGAAAAGCCTTATAATAACTTACCATTACTACCTCCAGCAATAGAGGATATTGAAAGCATATTGATACTTCGACAAGTAAATAAATCGTCTATAAGACTGGCAGAACTAAAAGGACTTGCTCAAACATTACCAAACCCAAACATTCTCCTTAATGCTGTTATTTTGAAAGAGGCTCGTGTCAGCTCAGAGATAGAAAATGTAATAACTACACATGATCAGCTTTATCAGGCCTTGTCAACAAATAATTTGAATGTTAATAGTGCTACAAAGGAAGTTTTAAGATACCGTGAAGCAATATTGATGGGCTACAATCTGATTCAGAAAAAAGGCTTCTTGAATACCAATTCAATTATTGATATTCAGGAGGTCTTGGAAGAAAATAATGCAGGATTAAGGAAACTACCTGGTACTTCCTTAAAAAATGCACTAACAGGTGAAGTCATATATACGCCTCCGGATGACAAAGACAAAATCCTGGACTTAATGAAAAACCTAGAGCACTATATTAATGATCAGGATGATTTATCGCCTTTAATTAAGCTTGCCGTTCAACATTACCAATTTGAAAGTATTCATCCATTTTATGATGGTAATGGGCGAACAGGAAGAATCATAAATGTATTGTATTTGATTTTAAATGGAATGCTAAATAGCCCCATACTCTACTTAAGTAATTACATTATTAAGCACAAAACCGATTACTACAGGTTACTCCAGGAAGTTCGTGAAAAGAATAACTGGGAAGAATGGATAATCTTCATGTTAAAAGCTGTAGAAGAAACTGCTGAGGAGACAATTAAACAGATTGAAGAAATCAATTACTTCTTTAATGCAATGAAGGCGGAAATACGAGAAAAAGCACCAAAATTATATAACAAAGAACTTCTTGAATTATTATTTGAACAGCCTTATTGTAAGGTGGAATTTTTAGTTGATAGGTTACAAATATCAAGGGTGACAGCGGCAAAATATTTAAAAGGATTAGAACTAACTGGACTACTAAAGTCAAAGAAAATTTGGAAAGAGACTATTTATATCAACATTGGATTATTTGAAATATTGAAGCAGTAACACATCTATCGTAGTACCATTATTAAATTAAAATCATCAAATAATTAACATAAAAAAAGGCCTTTGAGATGATCTCAAAGGCCTGTGTGGAGCCGAAGGGGTTCGAACCCTTGTCCAGTTGTGTGGCAAATTATGCCTTCTACATGCTTATTTTCCACTTTATTTTCGGGATCAGACGGGCCGGAAACCTACCTTGCCTTTCTCCTTAGATACTTTATCTCACAACTGTACCGTACCTTACAATTGCCAGCGTAATTATTTCGATGCCCCAGATTCTGGCCTAAAAACGCAGCAACCAGAGGGACAAAAGCTATTTAATTCTAAATTAAGCAGCTAAGGCGTAGTTATTTTCGCCAATCAAAGTGTGAACGTTCTCTTTAAAGTGCTCTCCGTACAACGCACTGCATGCTAACATACGTACCTCCACCCTGTCAAATCCAAAACGGCCCCAGTACGCACATAATGGTTGTGGCTAACTAATCCTTTCCAACCATTATGCTACAAAAATACGAAAATTATGCCAGAACAGACATAAAAAAGAAAATACAGTCCCTTTTACCCGGCCAGCAAGCCGAAAAAGAAAGTATAACCCACCCCTTTTTCACTTTCAAGCCAGATCCTTCAGCCATATACTGAACGATTTCAGCAGACAAATACAAGCCGCTTCCAAATCCGGAAATATGCTTTATTATGAGCAATTTATACCCTGTAAAAGCGCCCATATAATTTTTCCTTATCCTGCGGACGAATGCAGATACCTTTATCTCTTACGCTGATCTGTACGGAATTGCCTGTCCGCCGACACCTGAGTTCCACTACCCGACCCCGGGTGCTTTGCCCCTACATTTCGCGGTATGGGATTTAGCGGATTAATAATAGTGTATTCTATTATCTCTGCATCGGGCAATAAGCCAAACCTATTAAAATAACATTTTTTTCCCCTGAACCGGAAATACCAGATTAAGGTGGAGCTGGTCATCCTTTTTAAGTTCCATGATCAATTCCTGTTTTTCCTGGCCGAAAGCTTTCATATGGGTAATCACAATGGGTACCTTTTGTAATTTTTCCAGCCCCGACAGTTTCCCCAGTTTTTCCAGCTCCTGTATCAGCAAATGTGGGGTCAGGTGACCGAACAACAGTTTTTCAGGCTGCTTATCAAAAAACGATGTTTCTATAAATATTGCTTTCAGCCTGTTTTCTTTTACCAGAGGGGCAATCTGCTCCCAGAGTTTTTGAAGGTCGCCCGACTTTTCAATCTGATCAGCACCTGTATCACCAAGATACAACAGGTACTTGTTCTCATGACTGATGAGGAAAGCAGTGCTCTCATAAGAAGGGCCATGACTTAGCGGAAAGGCTATCACCTCCATCTCAGTGCCCATAAGCGCTATCTTTTCCTTTTCCCGGAGATATACATAAGTGTATTTATCCAGGTGGGGAAGCTCTCCCTCATTGGTGAAATTTGCCCATGCTTTCCAGGTGAAATATTTATCCTTCAATACTGCCGCAACAGACGGTAGCGCATAGATGTTTTTTGGTGAGTCTTCGGGAGAATTCATGATCAGACCCGCAACATGGTCGAGATGTGGATGTGAAACCAGGTAACCTCTGATATTTTTTTTCAACACCATCTCAGCAGGACCTTCTATTGCCTTGTTAGCGATGGCCACATCAATCCCATGTCTGATGGTGCCGGCATCTGCACAAATAAAATTATCGCTTCCCGATGCTGCGATCATATAAGCCGAAAGGTTGCTTTCATCAAGCCCTCCCATGGTGCCCAGAGGAATTACCTTAAAAGAGTAATCCAAATGCTGCGCATGCAGACTAGCTGAACATAACATAAACAAATAAAAAAGTAGAGCACCTGTTCTTTTGATCATACCCGAAAACCGCAGCTTAACGTTAATAACTGCGTATAAACAAATATATATTTTTTATCATACCCCAAAAAACATCATCAGTGTTTAAATATTAGGAGGAGGAAAGATGATCTCCCGTATTTTTATGCTTTCTGGCGGTGAAAAAAATCAGACCCTATTTTATCGGAATGCTGATGCACAACCCCGCGTGTTCCTGCGCAAAACTTTCCTGTTTAATGGCAGGATTAGTGCATATGTAAACTACATCCGCGTATTAAAATAAGAATCATGAGAAGTATAAATATCAGAGTGAACCACGAAATCTATAAAGTGGAACAACTTGTTTCAACCATCAATATCTATAAAATCATTCACTCAAAGGGTTTCTACGAGATTACAAGGAATAGATTTAGCGGAAAATGGAAGCTGTTAGTACAAACCGATCACTCGGCAGAATTGCCTTTAACATCTATCGGTAAAGCAATAGAAGAGAACCTGGGGGTGCTGAATTAATTTCCACATCGATAAACTGTTGATTTTGTTACCCACATTGTTCTTAAATTTCCCATATTTTACTACTTTTGATCCGAAATACATTCATTAGCAAAATACCAATAAAATCATATCATATGTCCAACACTGAAGTAACCACCATCATACTTATTCTTTGTATCATAATCGCGGTAGCGGCTTACTCTCTTTCTTTTTTAATCAAAAAGAAAAATACAGAAGATAACCACTAAAAGCACGTCACTACTATTCATTTCTTTTAAATGCTTTATGAGACCGTTGACAAATGGCTCCTCATGAGGAATAAAAGATATGCATCAATTTTTCCCACAGATTCAATCAAGGGAAAGCTATTCATCAATAGCTTTCTTCCGCCGGTTCGGCAAACAGGTTTGGTGCAAAGTTCACCAGGAAAAGTTCCATTTTGGACCTCGTCACCGCAGTATACAACCATCTTAAGAATTCAAGGTCTATCATTTCATCAGTCAGGTAACCCTGATCAACAAATACAGCATCCCATTGACCGCCCTGGGCTTTGTGACAGGTAACTGCATACGCGAATTTAATCTGCAACGCATTATAGTAGGGGTCTTCCTTGATGGCCAGCATGCGCTCACGTTTATTAGCGATATGGATATAATCTTCTGATACCCCTTCAAACAGCTTTTTACTATCTTCATAAGATAAGTTTGGCGTTTCTCCCTGTAACGTATCAAGCATCACCTTACAGGTAACATGCCCCGCATCCGGGTAATCCAAAAATTCCAGCTGTACTTCCGAGAAACGGAACCCATAACGCTCCTCTTCATTTCTCACCCTGACGATCCGCGCCATATCACCATTGGCAATAAAGGATGTCGCTTCGTTATCCGGCAGCCAGAAGTAATTGTTCCGTACCACCATAATCTGATCTCCGCCCGTCAGCTCTTCTTCACGGTATAATAACCTCGCCCTGATTTGCTGGTTGTACACATTGGCCGATTTGTTGGAGCGGCATACCACCAGCGAGTTTTCGATATCAAATTTGCTGTAAGCATATTCCAGCCCCTCCACAAGCTTTAGTCCCGTCATGCGGAAAATATCCTTATATCCTTTCGTGATAAATCTTGGCAAAGCCATTTTTTCTGTTTCAAGCCCCTCTTCAACCTTTTCTATATGGGTATTGATCAGGTCCCGCAGCATCGAGGCATTGGCAAGTATACCCGATTTCTGCCCCTGTCTGACAACCTCCCGCAGCTCCGTCTCCATTACCCGTAGCCCGAAGCTCTGCTCAATATAGGTTTTGTTTAATGCCGGTGAGTCAAGACTGCCCACAGGTGGCAGCTGCGCCGTATCGCCTACGAACAGTACGCCGCAATTCTTGCCATTGTAAATGAACTCCATGACATCTTTCAAAAAAGATGAGCCGTTCCGGCTATTCCACTCATCTGCGATCATAGATGCCTCATCTATGATAAAAAGGGTGCGCTCAGCCAGGTTTGGTGCCAGCTGGAAAGCCATATCTGTGGAGACGGCAGACCGCTTTCTGTAAATCTTTTTATGAATGGTAAGGGCCATTCTGCCCGAATAGCTGGTCATCACTTTCGCCGCACGCCCTGTTGGAGCCAGCAAAACAGCACGAAGTTTAAATCCCGGAAGCGCTTTTACCAGTGCAGCAACCGAAGTAGTCTTCCCCGTACCGGCGTATCCGCGTAAAATAAAACAGCCATTATCAAGGTCGCCCGATAAAAATTCGGCCATCTGCCGGCAGAAAACAAGCTGCTCAGCCGTGGGCTGGAACTGATAAGACTGGGCAATTATTACGGCTTTATCCATTTTACAAATATGCAATGGTGTGGTTATAGAAAAAAGAATTAATTTTGCTAAGATGAACAATAGTAAAAACAGCATCCTATTAGTGGATCCAGAGTTTGATCCCAATACTGCCGCAGACTGTAATTTGTTATTGAAAATTACCGCAGACAGCTTTTCGTATGCAGTAATAGACAAGAACAGCAGGCAGCTGAAAGCTGTTTTTGACCAGCAGGAATGTGACGATACAGCCGCTGAACTGGCTTCTGCCCTGAAAAAGGATAGTTATCTGCAGCTGCCTTTCCGCGAGATCAAAGTCTCGGTATATACACCAAATACAATTGCCGTTCCTAACGGGATTTTCAATGGCAGTGAGTTGGAAAGTTATGCCAATTTCTTTGCTGACGCAACTTCAACCCAAGTAAATACCTCCCTTTTTGCCCAATTTGGATTTACTTCAGTATTTAAACTGGAACAATTTACGGAGGAAACCCTGAATACTTCTCTGGCCAGTGCTGCCAGGTACGAACATCATGCTCCCTTGCTCGCCCTTGCATCTGATGCTGAAGGAACTGCCCTCCTGCTGGATTTTACTGCAGGCTCTTTCAATGCGCTGCTGCTGCAAAACCATAAAGTGATCTTTCAGAACAGCTTTCAGATCGATACACCCGACGAATTCAATTATTACCTGCTGCTGCTGATTCAGGAATTAAAACTTGCCCCTGCTTGCTCAACGGTACTGCTTAGCGGAATTATTCACCAGGACGATAGTTACTATAACTGCCTCTGCAAATATTTTGATAATATCCGTTTTAACCTTCCTCCTGCCGTTGATATTGATCACGCTATCCTTGATGATATGCCGGCTCATTACTACAGCAGCTTATTAGCCCTCGACCTATGCGTATAATTGGCGGTAAACTTAAAGGTATCCGCTTGAATGCGCCTGCCAGCCTTCCTGTAAGGCCTACTACGGATATGGCCAAAGAGGCGCTGTTCAATATTCTTTATAATACCTATGATTTCGACAGCTGTAAAGCGCTCGATCTGTTTTGCGGAACAGGGAACATCAGTATTGAATTTGCTTCCCGCGGCATCAGCCACGTTACTTCAGTAGATAAACACTCCGGCTGTATCTACTGGGTCAAATCGGTGGTAGATAAATACAAGCTGACAGAAATAGAACTGCAAAAGGCAGATGTATTTAAATTCCTCGAGCAGCATACCAAATCTTACCAGATCATATTTGCAGACCCTCCATATGACCTCCCTACGATCCCGCTTATCCCTCAGCTGGTAGCAAAGAATAAGCTGCTGACTGAAAACGGAGTTCTGGTAGTGGAACACCCCTCGCTCCTCAAGTTAAATGACCAGCCGGGATATTCCGAAACACGCAGATATGGAAACTCTTCGTTCAGCTTTTTTAACTATACCCCTTAAATCATGAAGATAGCTCTATTCCCGGGATCTTTCGATCCATTGACCATCGCACATGCAGATATCCTTAAACGAGCCTTACCTCTGTTCGACAGAGTGATCATCGGCATAGGCCTGAACAGCTCCAAGCAAAGCTTCCTCTCATTAGAAATAAGGGAAGAGATCGTAAAGTCTGTGTTTGCAGGTTATAATAACATCGCGGTACAATCATACGAGGGATTAACCATAGATTTCTGCAAAAAGATCAATGCCACCTACATGATCCGCGGGATCCGCTCCGTGGGAGATTTTGAATATGAGAGGGCAATCGCGCAGATCAACCAGACCATGATGCCCGAAATGGAGACCATCTTCATTCTGAGCAAACCCGAATATTCAGCCATCAGTTCCACCATAGTACGGGATATTCTCCGTAACCATGGTGATGTTACGCCCTTTCTTCCAAAGGAAGCGCTGCGTTTCCTTTAAACCTTTTCTCTGATGAGTTTACCTGCCTTCAGTACGTCTACGATAGAAGGATAGGTATTTTTGAGCACAGATTTCAGGTCTGATGCTGTTAACCACTCTGCTTTGGTGATCCCCTCTTCCTTCTGAGGGATCAGCTTCGGCACTCCCTTAACGGTCATACTGTACCAGTTCGTCCGCTTCAGTACAAGTTTACCACTCATTTCATACACATGATAGGTTTTGCACAACCTTTCATCGTTGGTAGCGATCTTCACACCGCATTCTTCCTCTACCTCACGCAGTCCGGCTTCCTTCATTCCCTCGCCCTTTTCAACTTTACCCTTTGGCAGGTCCCATTTCTTATTCCTGAAAATAAACAGGTATTGCCCTTTTGCATTTTGCACCAGGCCACCGGAAGCCTTAATGATGGTAAGTGTCTTTTTTATCTTTTGAAAAAGAGCTTTTGGATCTTCACTGATGATCGCATAGGGTGTTGCAGAAAACTTCCCCAGTTTCTCGTAAAAGGCCTTAAAGTTAAACCCTTTCTCTTCAATACCCTGAATTGTTTCCGTTTGCCCGGGCAATTTATCCGCAATGATCAGTGTATTATCGTTAATGTAAATCCTGTATATTTTCATCAGTATGATCGTTATTAAAAATATCCTCCCAAGCAGGTTTTATCGAATATTTCCGGAAATAAAAGTATAAAAAATCTCAGCTTTACAAAGAGGATTACACGATTATTTAGTTTTAAACCCACTACTTTCTATTTATCGCATTGAGTATCAATTGTTGGCAAAAAAAGGACAATTGGTCTATACAAGAAAGGCATTATTTTAAGTAATTTTGTAACATGTATAATAAAAGTGATGTTGAATTAAAGGTAGCTGAATTTTTACTTCAAATTAAAGCAATAAAATTACAGCCAAATAACCCCTTTACCTGGGCTTCAGGCTGGAAATCTCCGATTTATTGTGATAATCGAGTAACGCTCTCCCATCCCTCAATAAGAACATACATCCGGCAAAAACTTACACAACTGATACAGGAAGAATTCGGATCTGTAGACCTGATCGCAGGCGTTGCAACGGCAGGTATTCCGCAAGGTGTCCTGGTTGCCCAGGAATTAGGATTGCCATTTGCCTATGTAAGAGCTAAAGCCAAAGAACATGGAACAGGTAGCCTGATTGAAGGAGAGATCGTTGAAGGCCAGCGCGTTGTAGTGGTAGAAGATCTGATCTCTACCGGAAAGAGCAGTTTACAGGCAGTAAATGCATTGAAGGAAGCAGGGTTGTCTGTTGCCGGCCTGGTATCTATATTTACTTATGGATTTGATATTGCCGATGAAAACTTCAAAGAAGCGAAATGCCGCTTTGCAACCTTATCTAACTATAATACCCTAATAGAATACGCAGCGGAAAACAGCTTTATCGCCCAAAGCGATGTCGATGTGTTGAACCAATGGCGCAGAAACCCATCAGAATGGGGACAAAACTAAGATAAAAACCCAGTATAGTATGACCATTATTGAAAGTGCCACAGTAGTAAATAAGCCCGTAGAACAAGTATACACGTATTTAGCCGACCTTAACAACCATCAGCAGCTGATGCCGGAGAATATTTATAACTGGACATCCACTGCTGACGAAGCTACGTTTACCATTCAAAATATGGCAAAACTGTCGATCAAAATATCCAGCCGTATAGAAAATCAGGAAGTGACAGCGATTCCGTCCGAGAAAGCCCCCTTTGATATTGAACTGAAATGGACAGTGGCAGATAATGGTGATGGCACCACTACCGTCAAACATATTCTTTCAGCAGATTTAAACATGATGATGAAAATGCTGGCCTCAGGTCCTTTACAGAAACTGGCAGATCATCAGACCGAACGTCTGACTGAAGTCTTCGGATAACCTTTAAAAGCTTTCTGCTTCAAACACCTTATGCTGGTCCATGATCACCAGGAGGATAATACAGCAGAAAGCCCTCCTAACTTATATCCTGCCTATCAAACCGGTGATTCATCTGTAAAATTGCGAAAGTAAAAAGCAAATCCAGACAAAAAATCAGCTCAATATACTTAGGAACAGCCATTTATTCAGTTGATCCAAAAATTTCAGGACATAATTTCCGATAGGCCGCGATTACATAAGATGGCATCTGATTTGATCTCAGTCAGGCATGAACTTCAACAACTTTACCATAAAAGCACAAGAAGCTATTCAACAGGCTTCTGAAATAGCCCAGGGCAACCAGCAACAGGCTATTGAGACAGCTCACCTGCTTAAAGGACTGCTTACTGTTGATGAAAACGTAGTTTCTTATGTATTAAAGAAACTCAACGTGAACCTGAATAACTTAAACCAGCAGCTGGATGAACAGATTGCAAGGTTCCCCAAAGTAAGCGGAAGCAACGGATATTTATCTTCGGGATCAAATTCCGCGCTGCAAAAGGCACAATCTTATCTGAAAGAATTTAAGGATGAATTCGTCTCAGTAGAGCATGTTTTGTTAGGACTGCTTGCAGTGAACGACAATACTTCGAAATTATTAAAAGATCAGGGCGTGACCGAAAAAGATCTCAAAAAAGCAATCGCAGCCCTGCGGGGAGATAACAGAGTGACGGACCAGAATGCCGAAGCAACGTATAATGCATTGAATAAATATGCCCGCAATTTAAACGAATATGCCGAGTCCGGAAAACTAGACCCCGTAATCGGGCGGGATGAAGAAATCCGCCGCGTGATACAAATCCTTTCACGCAGGACGAAGAACAATCCTATCCTGATCGGTGAGCCCGGAGTTGGTAAAACTGCCATCGCCGAAGGTATAGCCTTCAGGATCATCAAAGGTGACATTCCTCAGAACCTGAAAACAAAGACCGTATATTCCCTTGACATGGGAGCCCTGATTGCAGGAGCAAAATATAAAGGTGAATTTGAAGAGCGCCTGAAAGCAGTAGTGAAAGAGGTATCACAAAGTGATGGCGACATCATTCTTTTTATAGATGAGATCCACACCCTGGTAGGTGCAGGTGGCGGCGAGGGGGCAATGGATGCTGCAAACATCCTGAAGCCGGCTCTGGCACGCGGAGAATTACGCGCAATCGGCGCCACTACCCTGGATGAGTATCAAAAATACCTGGAAAAAGACAAAGCCCTGGAACGCCGTTTCCAAAAGGTAATTGTAGATGAACCGGATACCCAGGATGCAATTTCTATCCTGCGCGGATTGAAAGAAAGATATGAAACGCACCATAAAGTCAGGATTCGTGACGAGGCGATCATAGCCGCAGTGGAAATGTCGCAGCGTTACATCAACGACAGGTTCTTACCGGATAAAGCAATTGACCTTATGGACGAAGCGGCCTCCAAACTACGCCTTGAAATGGACAGCGTACCGGAGAATGTGGATGAGCTTGACCGTAAGATCATGCAGCTGGAAATTGAAAGGGAAGCTATAAAAAGAGAAAACGACGATAAAAAAGTAAAATCTCTGGGCGAAGAAATAGCAAACCTCTCCGCTGAACGTGATGAACTGAAAGCCAAATGGCAGGGTGAAAAAGATGTTGTAGACGGCATCAACACACTACTGGAACAAATCGAGAACTATAAGCTGGAGGCCGACCAGGCAGAACGTGCGGGTGATTATGGAAAGGTAGCTGAGATCCGCTACGGAAAGATAAAAGAAACACAGGATAAGGTAGAGCAGCTGAAAGTAACATTGGAAAGTCAGCAGGGTGAAGGCCGTATGCTGAAAGAAGAAGTTACAGCAGACGATATTGCCGGTGTGGTAGCACGCTGGACAGGCATCCCCGTAACCAAACTGGTATCCAGTGAACGCGAGAAGCTGTTACATCTTGAAGATGAGCTTCATAAACGCGTGGCAGGTCAGGATGAGGCTATTGAAGCGATATCGGATGCAATCCGCCGCTCCAGAGCGGGGTTACAGGACAAACGCAAACCTATAGGATCATTCATATTCCTGGGAACAACAGGAGTAGGAAAAACTGAACTGGCAAAAGCTTTGGCCGAATTCCTGTTCAATGATGAAAATGCAATGACCCGTATTGACATGAGTGAATACCAGGAAAGACATGCAGTGTCACGTCTGATCGGTGCGCCTCCCGGATATGTGGGATACGATGAAGGCGGACAACTAACCGAAGCAGTACGGCGAAAACCATATTCTGTGGTGCTGCTGGACGAAATTGAGAAAGCCCATCCCGATGTGTTCAACATCTTGCTGCAGGTGCTGGACGATGGCCGCCTTACAGACAATAAAGGCCGTACCGTGAACTTTAAGAATTCGATCATCATCATGACATCGAACATTGGTTCTCACCTGATCCAGGATAACTTTAAGGAACTGGATGACAATAACAGGGATGAAGTGATCGCCAAAACCAAGAATGAACTCTTCGAACTGCTGAAACAAACGATCAGGCCGGAGTTCTTAAACAGGATAGACGAACTGATCATGTTTACCCCGCTGAACCGCAGCGAAGTGAGGAATATTGCAGCACTTCAGTTCAGGCATGTTCAGGATACACTCGCAGAAATGGGTGTGGAAATTGAAGCATCTGTGGAGGCATTGGACTGGCTTGCGGAATTAGGCTACGATCCGCAATTTGGCGCCAGGCCGCTGAAAAGAGTGATACAGAAACGTATTTTAAACGAATTGTCTAAAGAAATACTTGCCGGAAAGATCAGCAAAGACAGCAAGATCAGGCTGGACATGTTCGACAAGCATTTTGTATTCCTTAATACAACAGCTGAAAAGGCTGAATTATAAGTAAATACGTGAAAATCCGGCTATTCCAAAAGAATAGCCGGATTTTTTATGCGTTTTTAAATAATTTACTTAATTCTGACTCTCGGCAACGTTATAATAGCTTTTTTTTCACGCGGAGACGAAGATATAAAACAATATGGCTGAATAATTGATTAGATTGTAGAATTCACTTATCTTGTATATGAAACCACCAGAAGATTACACATCCTCCGTATCAGAAGAACCTCTTCTGAAAGCTTCATTCCAAATAAAAAACAATATATAAAAGATGAAACCATCAGGAGATTACATATCGTATTTTCTAGGCCATGCTACTTCTGATAGCTTCATTTCAATTAAAAAACAATATATATCCCAATGAAAATAGCTTATATATCAACTTACCCTCCTCGCGAATGCGGTATTGCTACATTTAACAACAACCTTTTAAAAGCAATTGCCCACGATACAAAATCGGTATCAGCAGATAGCTTTGTGGTGGCAATGACAGATTCAGAAGATCTAAGTACTTACGAGTTTCCTGATGAAGTTCAATATGTCATCAGACAGGAAAACCAGAAAGACTATATCAGGGCTGCAGATTATATCAATACCAGCCTTACAGATGTATGCATTTTAGAACACGAGTTCGGAATATATGGCGGCGAAAGCGGTGTATATATTTTACCACTGATCGCCCGTTTGCAAAAACCGCTGATCACTATTCTGCACACTGTATTAAAAGACCCGTCTTATATGCAATTGACCATTATCAGGGAAATTGCTAAATATTCTTCAAAAATTGTAGTGATGAGTCACCGTGCTGTAGGTTTCCTGACCAGCATATATGGTATTCCTGAAGAAAAGATCAAATTGATTGAACACGGTGTTCCGGATCTTGAGCCTAAAGCACACAACGAGGTTAGAAACTCATTGGCATTTAAAGGTAAGAAGGTACTCTTTACTTTCGGACTGATCAGCCGCAACAAAGGACTGGAAACAGCCATTGAAGCACTGCCTAAAATAGTTGCACAGAACCCCGATGTATTATACGTGATCCTCGGAACTACCCACCCTGGAGTAATTAAGAACTCAGGTGAGGAATACAGGGACAGCCTGAAACGGCTGGCAAAAAAACTGAATGTTGACAAAAACCTGATCTTCATCAACAAGTTTGTCTCTGAAGAGGAACTGTTCGATTATCTGACAGCTGCCGATATGTATATCACGCCATACCTCAACGAAGCGCAGATTACCAGCGGAACTTTATCTTATGCAGTGGGGTCAGGTGCAGCGGTAATTTCTACTCCATACTGGCATGCACAGGAACTGCTGGCCGAAAACAGGGGAAAACTGTTCGACTTTAAAGATTCAGACGGACTTGCCGATATCGTTAACGATTTATTTGAGAACGAAGAGCAGTTACGCGAATTGAAGGCCAATGCCTATAACTATGGATTACACCTGCGCTGGCCAAATATCGGCAGTGTATTTATCAATACCTTGCAGGAATCGATTCTTGATGCGCAGCTGATTCCAGATGAAAACAAACCAATCGTAGATCCTGATATGATGCCTGCATTCAGTATGGCACATGTGCAGCGCCTGACAGATGATACCGGGATTGTGCAGCACGCAAAATATGGTATTCCTAATTTGAAAGAAGGATACTGTGTAGATGATAACGCCAGGGCATTGCTTATGGTGACCATGGCATGGCAGCAGAATAAAAGTAAGGTTGCGCTTGAACTGTTGCCTGTATACCTGAGTTACATTCAATATATGCAGCTTGACGACGGTAACTTCAGGAATTTCCTGAGTTTCAGACGTGAGTATCTGGATGAAGTAGGTACTGAAGACTCCTTCGGCAGAACGATATGGTCCTTAGGTTACCTCATCAACAATGCCCCGAATAACTCTTACAGAGAGTTTGCAAAAGAATTGTTTATTAAGTCGGTACCCCACTTTGATAAGTTACGACACTTAAGAGGACTGGCAAATACGATGATAGGACTAAGCAGCTACCTGAAGTCACAGCCCTTTGATGAATACTTTATTGACGAACTGAATAAGCTGGCAAAACCATTAAAAGCAGCTTATCACGCGAATAAAGGCGACAACTGGCACTGGTTTGAGGAAAAACTGACCTACGACAATGCGATCTTGCCATTGGCGCTGTTATCTCATTATGAAACTACACAAGACCAGGAATCATTGGCCATCGGCCTTGAAAGTATGGAATACCTGACGGCCAAAACGCTGGATAAAGGTTACCTAAACCCTGTAGGAAATGACGGATGGCTGCACCGCGATAAGGATATGGCAATTTACGATCAGCAGGCTATCGAAACGATGGCCATGGTGCTGATGTACTTCAAAGCCTATGAGATCACGCACGACCTGAAATATATCAGCCAGATGTACCTGAGTTACCAGTGGTTCCTCGGAGAGAACAGCCTGAGACTGCCTTTGTATGACTACGAAACCAAAGGTTGCGGTGACGGGATACAGCCTTATGGCATCAATAGGAACCAGGGAGCAGAAAGCACGCTGGCCTACTGGATATCACACCTTACAGTACTTAAATCCCTGGAATTTGAATATGAATTCAGCGGAAATAAAACAACTCAACCATTGAAAGAACAGGCTGTTTAATGAAGATAGCCGTTTTATCGCCTGTTGCATGGAGAACTCCCCCACGCCATTATGGCCCGTGGGAACAAATGGCTTCCAACCTCACAGAGGGGTTGGTGGCCGCAGGTATGGAAGTTACTTTATTTGCTACAGGAGAATCCCTGACCAGCGCTGTACTCAAAAGTGTAGTAAAAAAGGGATATGAAGATGAACGCGGGCAGGATGCCAAAGTACTGGAATGTCTGCATATCAGTAACCTGATGGAACAGGCCGGTGATTTCGACCTCATTCACAACCATTTTGATTTTCTTCCGCTTACCTACTCCGGACTGATCAAAACCCCTGTGATTACTACCATACATGGTTTTTCTTCGGAAAGGATCATCCCTGTCTATCAGAAATACAACAGCCAGGGTTATTATGTTTCCATTAGTGATGCCAACCGCCATCCCCTGTTAAATTATCTGGGGACGGTTTATAATGGGCTGGATACCGCTAATTTCAGTTTTAACCCGATAGCCGGGGAATACCTGCTGTTCTTTGGCAGAATACATCCGGACAAAGGCACGGCCGAGGCTATCCAGATTGCACAGAATAGCAAAAGAAAACTCATTATCGCAGGAATTATTCAGGACGAGCAGTATTTTAAGGAACGGATAGAACCCCTGCTGAATGAAGATATCGTATTTATAGGCTCTGCAGGGCCTGAACAGCGAAACGAACTGCTGGGTGGCGCATCTGCCCTATTACACCCTATAAACTTTGCGGAACCTTTTGGCCTGAGCGTAGCGGAAGCTATGTTATGCGGAACGCCTGTGATTGCCTTTAACAAGGGATCTATGCCAGAGCTGATACAGAATGGCAAGACAGGTTTTTTGGTGGAAGGCGTGGAGGATGCTACTGCTGCAGTGGCCACATTAGCCAACATCAACAGGAAAAACTGTCGCCAATGGGCAGAACAACAATTTTCGAAAGAAAAAATGGTAGAAGACTATCTCGCCCTCTACCATCAGATAGTATAATTTAATCAGCTCATTTCTGAGCTGATTTTTTATTTTTCCGCTTTTACCGGTTCCTGAACAACTTCAGCTTCCTGAGCAGCTGCTCCTGAACTCAGGAGTTTTTCCAGCAGGAGGTCAATTTTGACCGTCGCGAAGGAAGAACAGTAGTCGGATAGGCCGTATGGAATAATCAGCTCTCCATTATGGATAATGGACCCGCAGGAATACAGCACATTCGGTACATACCCTTCTCGCTCATCATTATTGGGAATAACCAAAGGCTCCGTCAACCGGCCGATCTCTTTAGAAGGATCTTCCAGGTCAAGCAGGCTCGCACCCAGGCAATACCGTCGCATAGGACCCACACCATGTGTGATGACCAGCCAGCCTGCTTCCGTCTCAATCGGCGAGCCGCAATTACCGATCTGGATAAATTCCCAGGGGAATTGCGGGTGCTGCAATTTCACAGGATGGTCCCATACTGTAAGTTTATCAGAATACATCAGGTAGTTGTTCCATCCGTCGATACGGGATATCATTGCATATTTACCATTGATCTTTCGCGGGAATAAGGCGAGATTCTTATTTGCTGCGCCTGCGCCATGCAGTGGACTGATTTTAAAATCATAGAAATCTGTAGTCTGCAATAGCTTAGGCATGATCATCGCACCGTCAAAGGCAGTATAAGTGGCATAATAGATCACACTGCCGTCCTCTTTTACAAAACGTACAAAACGCGCATCTTCAATACCTTTACGCTCAAACTCTGAAATGGGGAAGATTACACGGTCTGATATATCGGTATCCCTGGAGAAACTGATCTCGTGATAGGTATCCGACAACCAAAGTACTTTGTCATACTCCAGCTTCTTCAAATCATTTTCCTGCAGGTTCCTGGAATCGAGAATGATCCTTCGCAGGATGGTATAGTCGAATTTATCATCCAGTTTGGTACCCAGTTCATCAAGAATGTTCAGGTCGATCCTCGAATCTGCTGCTTTTTTAAGGAATAACTTTTTATTGTACACTGCGTTACGTACCACCTCAGCCTCGTCAATGTAGTTTCCTGCCGGCTGAACGGTAATGTTTCCTTTACTGTCTACCAGGGCCCTTCTGAAGACTACGGATGAAATGTGGCCTTCTCCCACTGCCCTGAAACTGATAATAAGCCTTTTCTCGCCCTCTACAAGTTCGGACTGATCTGGATCTTCCACTACTGAAGGATTAAAAAAGGCTGCTGATTCAATAGAATACTCATGGGTGAAATACGAGCCTAACAATAAGCGCTGATACCTGCTGAGTCCTTCATAATCAATATCCAGCTCATCAAGGGCATATTTAATCTTCTTACAGTTGCGGGCCAGAATCTTTGTAATGTTCCTGTGCCGCTTTGAATACTCCTGCAGGATAGGAGAAATGAGACCAAAAACTTCATTGGCCGGCAAAGCTACAACTCTCCTGATGACTTCTCTAGCCCTTTCATCTCCGTTAAAAAAGAATCTGGCGATTACACGCTTGGGATCAGGATATACTTTTATTGGTTTTCGTTCAATTAATAATCTCATGTTATAGTAACGTTTTTAGGCCTCATAAAGGTTTAATGAATTTAGATTTTTTTTGTTACAAACCACTTAATTATTATTTATTTCGAATATTGAAAATTAAAATAAGATTAAAAAATCTGACATATTATCAAGGAAAACCTGACACATCAACAAAGAAAGTCAAACTGTCCTAAAACCTGTCAGCGTGAATTCCATGTTAATATTTTGTTAATTGTCATCCTAAAATAATAAGGCCAAAACTAAATCAATTTATCAGTCTATCAATTAGCGATTTATAAAAAACCGCGTTTCCAGAAAACTGCGCTGGTTATTCTTTGGCACCAGTCTTGACTATATGCGAACCATAGTCAGGTACTAACCAAAAAAAGCCTGACATTTTATAAATTAAAAAAGCAACAAAATGAAAAAATTACTATTATCATTATTAACAGTTTCTGCATTAGCATTTACTACCCAGGCACAAACTGAAAAAGGAAACTTTATGTTAGGCGGTAACGTTGAGTTCAACTCAGGTAAAACTGACGGAAACCCAAAATCAAACATTGATTTTTCTGTAATTCCAAGTGCAGGATATTTCATCGCAAATAATATCGCGGTAGGTACTGGTATCGGTTACCAATTCTCTAAAGACTATACTTATACTACGATCAACCCTGCAACTGGTTTCTCTACAAAAACAAGTGCTTTTGTGATTTCCCCTTTTGCACGTGCTTACAAAGGTATCACTGACCAGTTCAAATTTTTCGGACAATTGTCAGTTCCATTGTCTTTTGGTAACACAAAAGTTGGCGATGTAAACGGAGATAACTTCGCAAAAGTTAGCAAAGACAATAACGTTGGTGTTGCATTATCACCAGGTTTCGCATTCTTCCCAAGCAAAAAATTCGGTATTGAATTCTCTGTGAACGGAATCAGCTACAATGACTACAGCAGAAAAGATGGCAATGACAACGACAATGGCGGAAGCAAAAACTTCAACATCGGTGCAAACTTCTTTGCTCCAAAAATTGGTGTTCAGTTCTACTTATAATATGTAGGCACTTTACACATTTTTTTAGTTTTTGAAACAAGACCCGGTATGCTGCCGGGTCTTGTTTTGTTTATTGCTGTGATTTAATACAGAATATTGACTGCTGATTTCATAGTTTTGCAGCCAACATATAAAATATATCAATTACCTGAATGAAACACTATATTCTATCCATTACTGCGGCTGCCTTATTGTTAAGTGCCGGCTGCCAGTCTAAGTCAAAAACCGGCACTACAGATGCCACGGCAGACAGTACATCAAAATCCCCTGCCGCTGCCCCGGTGTCAACAGCTAAAGCTGTAGATATTTCAGGCGTTAAAGTGGCTGATGCAAAGACAATCCTGGCCCGCAAGCAGGTTCCGGTACTGTGTTACCACCAGATCCGCGACTGGAAACCTACAGACTCAAAAACTTCCAAAGATTATATCGTACCTATCGCAGTATTTAAAGCCCAGATGAAAATGCTCGCAGACAGCGGGTACCATACCATCCTGGCCGATCAGCTTTATGACTACCTGAACAACGGTACCGCATTGCCTAGTAAACCTATTGTACTTACTTTTGATGATACAGATGTAGACCAATACACTATCGCAGAGCCTACCCTTACAAAATATGGTTACAAAGGCATCTATTTTATAATGACGGTTTCTCTAGGCAGACCACACTACATGAGCAGGGCCCAGGTGAAAGACCTTTCTGATAAAGGAAACGATATCGGTTCCCATACCTGGGACCACCACAACGTAAAAAAATACCAGGGTAAAGACTGGGAGATCCAGATTGACAAACCAACAAAAACACTGCAGGAAATTACCGGTAAAAACATCCACCATTTCGCCTATCCTTTCGGGTTGTGGAATCCGGAAGCTATTCCTGAACTCAGGAAAAGAGGGTTCAAAAGTGCTTTTATCTTAGGTACAAAACGTGACGAGCACGATCCCCTATTTACCATCAGGAGGATCATTGCAAGCGGATACTGGACCCCAAAAACACTGAGCAACAGCATTAAAAATAGCTTTTAAAAGCTATCAATTTATACAAAAAAAATTCTTTTAAAAGGCCCTCAATGGATTTGAAGGGCTTTTTTTTGAGCTCACCATCATTAGTTTCCGCGCAACTATCTAAGGACTAAAGTATATCCTGGATAGTATACTCGTTTTGATTAAAACTGAATGACTCCCCTGCCTTTTTCCCAATCAGCAGATTTCCTATAGGTGAAGCCGCTGAAATGGCAAATACCTGCCGGTCCTCCACATTCAACTGCCCGGCACTGATACTGATATAAAACATGCCTTTGGAAGTATTCACAAGACTTCCGTTCCGCACCGTATCACCGGCAGAGGGCGTGTTTTCAAGAGAAGACAGTAGCTGTAAATTCTGCTGACCATCAAAAAGCAAGTTCTTATTCCTGGCAATATCCTGCTGCATCATCTCGCGGGTAGTTTCAAACTTGTCTCCCGCACTGCTCTTGGTGTCGTCATTACTCGCTTCCTGTGCCTGTTTCAATGCAGTTTCAGCAGTATCGATCCGCTGCAGTACAAAGTCCATGCAGCGTTGGTATAACCTGGATTTAAAATCTTCCATATTTATTCTTCTATCCACCTCACTTTATCTGCCATCGGACTGCGTCTGGCGGGGCGGGGCTGCTCCCGATGAAAACCCATAAAGAACAGGCCAAAGCACTTTTCGTTTGCTTCCATGTTAAAATATTCGGGGAGCTGTTTAATGCCCCCCGGCGAACTCCAGTATGCACCAATGTTCAGCGCTTCGGCGGTCAGTGCCATATTTTGCACTGCACAGGCAAAAGCCGCAATTTCTTCCCATTCCGGGATCAGGTCCGGATGGAGCTGCGCATTGAGCACAATAATGCAGCTGGACTGATCTGCTTTTTCAACCAGAGCTTCGTACTTCTTCTGCAGAAACTGCTGTGGCGCTGTCTGCTCCTGGTACAAACGGGCCAGCTCCAGTCCGAATTTATGTTTTGCCTCCTTCCGCAGGACAATGAAACGCCATGGTTGCGTTAATTTATGGGTTGGTGCGTAATTGGCACTTTCCAAAACCTGAAGGATAAATTCATCAGGAATTTCCTCTTGTGTGTAGCTCGGCGGAAAAACACTTCTCCGGCGCTGTATGATTGAACTGAGTATCTCTATTTCGCTTGCCATAGTATCTGAAAATACAAAAATAACATTTAAAGCCGAACTAATGAATCCGATCTGTTCCGGGCATTTTATTAAATAATCGTTACCTTTGCGGCTTATTTTTGTGCAATATGATTTCAGTATCTAATTTATCCCTGCGTTACGGAAAACGTACCCTATTTGAAGATGTTAACCTAAAATTTAACCATGGCAACTGTTATGGTGTAATTGGAGCGAATGGCGCAGGTAAATCAACCTTTTTAAAAATTCTTTCCGGTGAAGTCAACCAGACTTCAGGCAGCGTAGCTTTCACTCCCGGCGAGCGCATGGCGGTTTTAAAACAAAACCATTATGAGTTTGATGAATTTTCCGTTCTGGAAACCGTAATGATTGGTCATAAAGAATTATATGACATCATGAAGGAGAAAGATGCGATCTACCTGAAAGAGGATTTTACCGATAAAGACGGCGAGCGCGCCGGTGAACTCGAAAACAGGTTCGCAGAAATGGATGGATGGAACATGGAAAGTAATGCTGCAACCATGCTCAGCAACCTCGGTATCAAAGAAGAACTTCATTATAAACAGCTGAAAGAACTGGATGGAAAACAAAAAGTACGCGTACTGCTTGCACAGGCCCTTTTTGGTAATCCTGATATCCTGTTACTGGATGAGCCTACCAATGACCTGGACATTGAAACCATCGCATGGCTGGAAAATTTCCTGGCCGATTACCAGAGCATTGTATTGGTGGTATCTCACGACAGGCACTTTTTAGATGCCGTATGTACCCATATTGTGGATATCGACTTCAGCAAAATGAATATCTATTCCGGTAACTATACCTTCTGGTATGAGTCCAGCCAGCTGGCATTAAAACAGCGTGGCGACCAGAATAAAAAGCTGGAAGAGAAAGTAAAGGAACTGCAGGAATTTATCCAGCGTTTCAGTGCAAATGCCTCCAAATCCAAACAGGCTACCTCACGTAAGAAAGCACTGGATAAAATTGACCTCACAGAAATTAAACCTTCCAGCCGTAAATACCCGGCAATTATGTTCAATAACCTGGGCAGGGAGGCCGGAGACCAGATTCTGCAGGTAGAAAACCTTTCTAAAATCGTCAACGGTGAAGTGATGTTCAAAAACATCAACTTTATGGTAAATAAAGGGGATAAGATTGCCATCGTATCACAAAACAGTTTAGCCACTGCCGCATTTTATGAAGTACTTACCGGCCGTGATAAAGATTATACCGGAGAATATAAATATGGAATAACGATCAATATCGCCGATATCCCTAATGATAACTCCTTATATTTTGAGGGTAAAGATGAGAACCTGGTAGACTGGCTGAGGGAATACTCTGATACCGATAAGGATGAGCAATTTGTAAGAAGCTTCCTGGGCCGGATGCTGTTCTCTGGAGAGGAAGTGCTGAAAAATGTGAAAGTACTGTCAGGAGGAGAGAAAATGCGGTGTATGTTCT
The DNA here is from genome assembly GCF_900107535.1 of Pedobacter hartonius. GTDB lineage: Bacteria > Bacteroidota > Bacteroidia > Sphingobacteriales > Sphingobacteriaceae > Pedobacter > Pedobacter hartonius. Next base: position 451,840 of record NZ_FNRA01000001.1, read on the forward strand.
CCCAAATGATGCTGAAACATGCAAACCTCCTGTTATTTGATGAGCCAACCAATCACCTTGACCTGGAATCCATCACCGCGCTGAACAATGGTATGAAAGACTTCAAGGGAACAATATTGTTTACTTCAAGAGATCATGCACTGACAGAATCCGTAGCTACAAGGGTCATTGAGATCACGCCAAAAGGAACGATCGACAAGATGATGAGCTACGACGAATATATCAATAGCGAAGATGTAGCCCAGCTGAGAGCAGAAATGTATAAATAGTTTTATTTATAATATAAATAAGAATGGGCATGCTAAACTTTATCATGCCCATTTTGTTTATATTATATTAAGCTATAATCATGGAAAGAGAAGAAATTAAAACGCTATTAGCGTCAATCGAAAAACAGGTAAGCTCTTCTATTCTTGGTGGAATGGAAGAAACTTATGACGAACTGGAAAGAATGGGTTTTATCGCCTATCACCCCGATGAAGCGCACCCCTCTGTAACCATCACTCAAAAGGGCCTTGACTACCTCGAAAGTAACTAAGTTTGCCCTTATTCTCATAAAAATGAAAGCACGGTAACGAGGTGATACATCCAGCTACCGTGCTTTCTGCTTTACTCATCCTGTATTTATTTATTTGCTACAGGCTCAGGCTATTGGTATATTTGTATATTACCCGATAACTATGAAAATCAATCCAGCCGACATATTAAAAGAACATTCGTTGAAACATACGAAACAAAGAGTTCGTGTTTTAGAGGAGATTGCATTGGACACCGTCGCGATATCGCAGCCCGAATTAGAGAAAAAACTGGGAAAAGAAATAGACAGGGTTACCCTTTACAGGATATTGAATATCTATGAGGACAAGGGAATCCTGCACAGAATTATGGATATGAACGGAACCGCAAATTATGCCATCTGCTCTGCGGACTGCTCAGAGAAACACCACCATGATGAACATGTGCACTTTAACTGTACGAACTGCGCCAAGATCTACTGCCTCGAAGTTAAAGTACCCAAAATGGCGATGCCCAAAGGTTTTAAAGCGTCAACGATAAATACCACAGCCTATGGCATCTGTGAAAAATGCAGCAAACTGGTTAAAGAAAATTAAGAATTTCAGACAATAAAAAAGGTGCAGATCATCTCTGCACCTTTTTTATGAATTTATTTATCAGACTAGTGACCTGAATGTCCGTCTGCACCATGTGCATGACCATGACTTAATTCGTCTTCAGTTGCATCACGAACAGCAAGAATCGTTCCGCCAAAGATCAGGTTTTTACCAGCCATAGGGTGGTTTAAATCTACAGAGATCGTATCTTCATGAACACCGGTAACACCAGCCCTGAAGTGATTTCCCTCGTTATCCTGTAAAGGAATAACATCGCCCACGTTTGGCAGGTCAACATCCTTGAACATATCTTTTGGAAGATCAGCGAAAGCTCCCGGGTCTTGTTCACCGTAACCGTCAACTGCGCTTAACTCAAATTTATACTCATCACCAACATTTAGTCCAGCCAAATGCTCTTCAAATTTAGGCAACATCATGCCGGTACCGTATAAGAAAACCAAGGCGTTCTGCTCATCAGCTTTTTCTACGAAAACTTGTTGTCCTTCTTCATTAGTCGTATGCAGTTCGTACGTTAATGAAACCACTGTATTGGGTTTAATACTCATTGGAATCTTATTAAGTTAAATAATTTATTGCTTGTTCAGCTGTTATTACAGACAGCTGATTTGATTTATTTCGGCAAATATAGATTTTTTGTTCCAATTGCTTCGCCTATCCTAACAAAGGAAGATTGGAATTTGTTCCTGTTATTACAAATTTCTTAAAAAGCAGCTCTTTGATACAGCCCGCGCAGAGATACAACGGGTATCCCGCTCCGCTCAATCAATTTACTTGATCAGCATCTGCTGAAAAGCAAGGCTATCGCCCTTGAAAGCATTGAAGTCTACCACATGGCTGATCCCAGTAATTCTGGCTCTATCGGAATGCTGCCAGAAATGCCATTTGGTACCTACCCCCGCCTTCAGTTCTGCCTGGTAATAATGCGCAATCCATAGCGGATAACCATCAAAATGACCTTTAAGGTAATCTTTATAGAATACCAGCCCGGAATAAATGATCGGCTTTACCCCGGTTTTCTTTTCTACATGGCTGATGAAATCCGTCAGTTCTTTGCGCATTTTTTCGGGCGACTGACCGCTGAGGTCCTCCACATCTATCACCGGGGGCAGGTCACCCTCCTCAAACTTAACGGTCTGCAGGAAGAACCGGGCCTGCCATAAGCCAGATTTCCTCGGGATAAAATAATGGTAAGCCCCGCAAACAATACCCGCCTTGGGTGCCTCCCTCCAGTTTCTCTGGAAATAAGGATCTACATTTGAGATGCCTTCAGTAGCCTTGATGAAAGCAAATGTGACATGCACGCTGTCTTCTTTCATCACCTTTACCTTCTTCCAGTCTATCTTTCCCTGATAGGAAGACACATCTATCCCATGGATACTGAAATTCTTTGGAATACGGATCGCATAACTTTTATAGGTACGGTAATTCGGATCTCCCCCGATGTCTTTGATCCAGCTGACCGAAGAACTAAAGAGCTTCAGCACATATCCGTAATACAAGGGGGAGAACAGGATCAGCAACAGTGCCGCTATCAGCATCTTGAACTGCAGTGGCATTGCTCTTTTTTTCTTAACAGGGGCTTTTTTTCTTCTTACAGCCGGTTTGGCCGTACCTGATGTCTTTGCTGCTGTTGCTCTTTTCAACAGCTCTGTAGGTTTCTTCTTTATCGGTGGAGGCACGGCGTAAAAATACAAAAGGGCAGCTTAACAGCCACCCTTTATCATAAAATTAATAAAATTATTTATTCAGTTCCGCAAAATACTTGTGGAACAGCGGCAGGGTCTCTATTCCTTTATAATAATTAAAAATGTCGTACTTTTCATTTGGCGAATGCAGTGCATCACTGTTCAGCCCAAAACCCATTAATACAGATTTGATACCAAGTACATCTTCAAACAAGGCTACAATAGGTATACTGCCTCCACCCCTTGTAGGGACAGGTGTTTTACCAAAACTATCTTCAATCGCTTTTTCAGCAGCACGGTAAGCCAGACTGTCTGTTGGCGTAACCACCGGCTCACCCCCATGATGATTGATCACTTTTACCTTTACTGATGCCGGTGCGATCCTTTCCATATGTTGCTGGAAGATGACGGCAATTTCAGCAGAACTCTGGTTGGGTACCAGGCGCAAAGAGATTTTGGCATGTGCTTTTGACGGCAGTACCGTTTTCGCACCCTCACCAGTATAACCGCCCCAAATGCCGTTTACTTCTAATGTTGGTCTTATACCGTTACGTTCCAAAGTAGAATAACCCTTTTCACCCCATTCCTCAGCGATACCCAGCTCAGTCTTGTACTGCTCCAGATCAAAGGGTGCAGAGTTCAAAGCCGTCCTTTCGGTTTCAGTCAGTTCTACTACTTTAGTATAAAACTCAGGAATGGTAATGTGGTTATTTTCATCATGTAAAGAGGCGATCATCTGGCAGAGGATAGTGATCGGGTTGGCCACTGCACCGCCATAGATGCCCGAGTGAAGGTCCCTGTTCGGCCCGGTAACTTCCACTTCAAGGTATGACATACCACGTAAGCCGGTTTCTATTGAAGGGTTTTCCATACTGATCATCGAGGTATCCGAGATCAGGATCACGTCAGCCATTAAACGCGCTGCATTTTCCTTTACAAAAGGGCCAAGGCTAACCGATCCAACTTCCTCTTCGCCTTCAATCATGAATTTAACATTACAGGCCAGTGTATTGGTTTTCATCATCAGCTCAAAAGCTTTCACATGCATAAAGAATTGCCCTTTATCATCTGCAGAACCCCTTGCATAGATCTTTCCATCACGAATGGTTGGCTCAAAGGGAGGCGTATGCCATAATTCCAGCGGATCTGCCGGCTGAACATCATAATGACCATACACCAAAATTGTTGGCAGTGCCGCGTCAATGATCTTTTCACCATATACAATCGGATATCCTGCAGTCTGGCAAACTTCCACCTGGTCTGCACCTGCTTCCCTTAGCTTTTCGGCCACAAAATCAGCAGCTTTCAGCACATCGTCCTTGTATTTTGGATCTGCACTTACCGATGGAAAGCGCAGCAGTTCGAACAACTCATCCAGAAAACGCTGCTTGTTTTCTTCTACATATCTTTTAATCTCTTGCATAACAATTGAATTTGGACAAATATATAATAATTGAAAATCTGTTTTGTATTCCCTACCCTTCTTCTATTTTCGCGACAACTTAAAGATGCTCACATCCCTGTTATACGCTAAACGGACTAAACCGAGAAAATATTTTACATTTTATAAATTATTTGATACACAATTCGCTATTACGCACAGTTTTCATCATATTTACATATCAAATAGCTGTTTATGAATAACTTAACCATAAATAAATTTTACACGTAAAGTGTAATTAAGGAACGAATTGTCATAATTATTTAATTAAACCCTGGGGAGATCATTTTCCGCATTGTTCTGTTCTCCGGTTATCAGGTTCCGTTAAGTACAAACAATTATGGAAGATCACATGCTCAAAACGAGAATGGTACGACAAGCATCATTCTCAGCAATTTACGTCTGGATTGACCAGTATAATGAAGGTTTTGAATCCTATGTAAAGAAACACATCCTGTTAACTTTGAGCTGGGCCTGCAGCAACGAGGAGCTGAAAATACAGCTGGACCTGAATAATGGAGATGTCAATAGGGTGACCAGGCAACTCATTTCAGGGTTCAAACAGGATTTCAAAGGCAATATCAGTTACCTGGAAGGGGTATTCGATATAGAAACGGCTCAAAAGATGATCCAGGCTATAGCGCTCTATATTAAGGATACTGTTGAGACCTACGCCATTGTGTTCTCTCTTTCCCGTAACGGAAAAACCAGCACCGGTTAAAGAAAAATGTTCTTCGTTCAATTTATTAACATCTTACCATAAGAACCCGGAGTTTTATTATTTTTGTAGCTTTATTAAAGCAAAACAGATTCAATTTGGATTACTTAGCAGGATTAAACCCTCAGCAACGTGCAGCAGTAGAGAACACCCAGGGACCAGCAATGATCGTTGCAGGTGCAGGATCAGGTAAAACCCGGGTAATTACTTACCGGGTGGCACATTTGATTGAAAAGGGTGTAGACGCATTTAATATATTGGTATTAACCTTTACCAACAAAGCCTCCAAAGACATGCGTGAGCGTATCTCAAAGGTAGTTGGCCCCGAGGCGAAAAACCTCTGGATGGGAACTTTCCACTCTGTATTTGCAAAAATACTGCGCGTGGAGGCCGAAAAGATAGGTTATCCTTCAAATTTTACCATCTACGATACTGATGACAGTAAAAGCCTGATCAGGGCTATCCTGCGCGAGATGCAGCTGGATGATAAATTGTATAATGCTAATTTCGTTTATAACCGCATTTCTTCTGCAAAAAATAACCTGGTCAGCCATGTAGAATATATGCAGAGTGCAGAGATCCAGGCTGAAGACCTCAGTAATAAACGCCCGATGCTGGGTGTGATCTATGAAACCTATACCAAACGCTGTTTCAAGGCCGGGGCAATGGATTTTGATGATCTGCTGTTCAAGACCAACGTGCTTTTAAAGAACCATCCTGATGTACTGAATAAGTACCAGCAGAAATTTAAATACCTGATGGTAGATGAGTACCAGGATACTAACTTTTCGCAATATACCATCGTAAAAAAACTTGCTGCCGCTTACCAGAACATCTGCGTGGTGGGTGATGATGCGCAAAGTATCTACGGTTTCAGGGGGGCAAACATCCAGAATATCCTGAACTTCGAGAAAGATTATCCGGATCTGAAAGTCTATAAACTGGAACAAAACTACCGCTCTACACAAAATATCGTGGAGGTGGCAAACAGCATTATTGCCAACAACAAAAACCAGTTGGAGAAGAATGTTTTCTCTGAAAACGAATCCGGTGACAGGATTAAGGTTTCACGTGCTTTTACAGACAATGAAGAAGGTAAGATCGTTGCCGAAGCCATCGTACAGGACAGGTCTTCAAACGGCTTAAACTACAATGATTTCGCCATTCTTTACCGTACAAATGCCCAGTCGAGGGCAATGGAGGAAGCCTTAAGAAAATTAAGCGTACCTTATAAGATATACGGCGGCTTATCCTTCTACCAAAGGAAAGAGATCAAGGATCTGATCGCCTATTTCCGCTTAACCTTTAACCCAAGCGATGAGGAAGCTATTAAAAGGGTCATCAACTACCCCCGCAGGGGACTTGGGGATACCACCGTTGACAAGATCATCGTTGCGGCAGATCAGCACAACATCACGATGTGGAAAGTGATCCAGGACCCGCAGAAATATATCGCAGGCCGTATCGCTAACCAGCTGAACGATTTTGCGATGCTGATCAAAAGCTTCCAGGCAGAATCTAAAAAACTGGACGCCTATGAGACCGCCTTATATATATCACAACATTCCGGCATTCTGAAAGAACTCCATACAGATGACAGTATTGAAGGCCGCAGCAGGTACGAAAATATCCAGGAGTTACTGAACGGTATCAAAGAATTCGCAGAGCGCGAAGATATTGAAGACCGTAGCCTGGCTATCTTTATGCAGGATATTGCACTGCTCACCAATGATGACCGCGAAGATGACAAGCTGAAAGATACTGTATCGATGATGACCATCCACTCCGCCAAAGGACTTGAATTCAAGAATGTATTTGTGGTAGGACTGGAAGAGAACCTTTTCCCTTCACAAATGTCACTGAATTCGAGAACAGACCTTGAAGAGGAACGCCGGCTCTTTTATGTAGCCATCACACGTGCCGAGAAAAAACTAACGCTTACCTATGCCACTTCAAGATACCGCTGGGGAACCCTCACCAACTGTGAGCCAAGCCGTTTTATCAGCGAGATCAATGCAAAATACCTGGAACTGGAAACCGTAAAGGCGCCCAAGACCAGCATTGGTTCGGATAGTTTTGACGGTGAGCGCAGGTCATGGTCACAGCAGCGGGACTCAGATTCTTTCAGCAAGCCAAAACCCTCAGTTTCCGGTACGGCAACTTCCGTTTCCGCAAGGCCCAAGAACACGATGTTACCAACAGCGCATATTCCTACTCCCGGTTTCAGGCCTGATGCTGCAAATGCATTTCAGAATGGTATGGAAGTAGAACATGAGAAGTTTGGTTTTGGAAAAATCATCAACCTGGAAGGTACTTTACCTGATGTAAAAGCTACAGTTTTTTTCCAGGGATTGGGAAACAAACAATTGTTATTAAAATTTGCTAAATTGCGGATTGTAAAATAAGGTTTATCTTTAACCAAAATATACTAAAACAGGCCATTAACGCTTTTATATCCCCCTTCAGCGAAGGCCATTAGAAATAATATAGAATGAATTTCGACTATAACACCACAAGAAACGAGCTAATTCTTGCAGAATACGGACGTAATGTACAGAACATGGTGAAGTATATTATTGAACTTCCCGATCTGGAAGAGCGTAATAAATATGCACAGGCAGTGATTGATCTGATGGGTTTTCTGAACCCACATTTAAGAGATGTTGCCGATTTTAAGCATAAATTATGGGATCACTTACATATTATCTCCGGATATAAGATAGAAGTAGACAGCCCATATCCAAAACCAACACCTGAAGCTGCCCTGGTAAAACCTGCACATATTGGCTATCCACAGCAAAAGATCAAGTACAAACATTATGGTAAAACGGTTGAGGTCCTGATTGAAAGGGCTAAGGCCGTGGACGAGCCTGAACGCAGGGCTGCCATGGTTCAGGGCATTGCCAACTTTATGAAAATGGCCTATGTTACCTGGAATAAGGATAGCGTAGCCGATGAAACCATTTTCAAAAACCTCCGTGAGCTATCCGGCGGGCAGCTGGAACTGGAAGAAAACGTCAACCTGGCGAAAGTTGAATTCAGGCCTCCTGTAAACAGGCCGGCTGCCAATGCCAACCGCGGACGCAATAATAACAATAATAACAAAGGAAGACAAAACAATAACAGTAACAACAACCGCCCCCGCAGTAACAATAATAACGCGAAGCAAAGACACTAAGGGCATATTTACACATACATTTACAGGTTAAGCATACATGAACGCATTTGAAATTATAGGCGGGAAGAAGTTAAAGGGTGAAATCCATCCACAGGGTGCAAAAAATGAAGCCCTGCAGATCATTTCTGCCGTTTTACTTACGGAAGAGAAAATCACTGTCAGCAATATCCCGGACATCAAAGATGTCAACAAACTGATAGAGCTTTTAGGTGATCTCGGCGTTATAGTGGAGCGCTTATCAAAGGATACCTATACTTTTGAAGCCAAAGATATCAACCTCGAATTCTTCAAATCAGATACTTTTAAGTCTAAAGGAGGAAGCCTGAGAGGTTCAATCATGATCGTAGGCCCCCTTTTAGGCCGTTTCGGTAAAGCTGCAATCCCTAAACCGGGAGGTGACAAGATCGGCCGCCGCAGACTGGACACCCACTTTCTCGGATTTGAAAAACTAGGTGCAAAGTTCGTATACGATGCCAAAGAATCCTTCTTCAACGTGGATGCCACCAACCTGCAGGGTACCTATATCCTGCTTGATGAAGCGTCAGTAACAGGTACCGCAAATATCGTAATGACTGCCGTACTGGCAAAGGGCATTACCACCATATACAACGCTGCATGCGAACCCTATCTGCAGCAACTTTGCAAAATGCTGAACCGCATGGGCGCCAAAATCTCCGGAATAGGCTCTAACCTCCTAACCATCGAAGGCGTAACCAAACTGGGCGGAACGGAACACAGAATGCTGCCTGACATGATCGAAATCGGCTCCTTCATTGGCCTTGCTGCCATGACCGAGTCAGAGATCACCATTAAAAACGTATGTTACAGTGAGCTGGGAATGATCCCTGATGTATTCAGGAAACTCGGGATAAATTTCGAACTGAGAGGTGACGACATCTATATTCCTTCCCAGAAACACTATATCATCGATACATTCATCGACGGTTCTATCCTCACCATTGCAGATTCTCCATGGCCGGGCTTCACTCCTGACCTGCTGAGCATCGTCCTGGTGATTGCTACACAAGCCAAAGGATCCGTTCTGATCCATCAGAAAATGTTCGAAAGCCGCCTGTTCTTCGTTGATAAACTGATCGACATGGGTGCCCAGATCATCTTGTGTGATCCCCACAGGGCAACCGTAAACGGAATAGATAAACAATATAAACTCAGAGGAATCAGCATGACCTCCCCGGATATCCGTGCAGGTGTATCACTCCTGATCGCCGCCCTATCCGCAGAAGGAACCTCTACCATCTATAACATCGAACAGATTGAACGCGGATACCAGGACATCGACACTCGTTTGCGTGCCTTAGGCGCCCAGATCAAACGTGTGGATGGCAACGGTCCGAGCCACTAAAAAATTGGAAGGGATTATCCGGAGATAAAGAATAGCAAAGGGAGTATCCAAGGATAAAGGATGGAGATTAAGGAAAGAGATATGGGATAAGATGCTGCAAAGACCATTATACAGGGCATCATGCTGCAGGATAACCTCAAAAAAAAATGAATCCCTCTTTCGATGCCTTCTGCTGCGCTTCAGCAGCATAGAGCATCGAAAGAGGGATTCATTTTTTTCAGCGAAGCCAGATAACCTTAAGCTCCTGATCGCCAACTGGTTTATACAAGAGTTTCTCGCAACCGGTTTTTAACAAAAAGCTTTGTCTAACCAGATATCGCATTAATAATATCATACTGCGTAATAATCTCAAACTGCCCTTTCTCATCCTCAACCAATACCGCACTATTCTCCTTATTGATCAGCGCAGAGATCTTATCTATCGACGTATTCAAATCTACAAAAGGAAACGAAGCAGACATAATCTCTTTCACCGAAGCTGATTTCAGCGATGGACTTTCCATGAGCGCTTTCAGAATATCCCCTTCTGCCAGTTTACCAACTATCATCCCCTGCTGGGTTACCGGAATCTGCGAGATATTCATCGTGTTCATCGTATTGATCGCCTCCGCAATCGTCTTCTCACAGTCTATAGTAAAGATCTCAGTCTGTTCCTTTTTAGCAATAATAGCCTTTGCAGTCAACTTTTCATCCTTCAGGAATCCGCGTTCACGCAACCAATCCTCATTGTACATTTTACCCATATAACGGCTACCGTGGTCATGAAAAATCACCACGACAACGTCTTCAGGTTTAAGTTTATCTTTCAGCTGCAATAGTCCTGCAATCGCTGAACCTGCAGAGTTTCCTACAAAGATCCCCTCCTTGCGCGCAATATCGCGTGTCATCAGGGCAGCATCCTTATCCGTCACTTTTTCAAAAAGATCAATGATATCAAAATCTACATTCTTAGGAAGAAAATCTTCTCCGATCCCCTCAGTAATATAAGGATAGATCTCATTTTTATCGAGAATTCCGGTTTCTTTATACTTTTTAAATACAGATCCATAAGTATCAATACCCCATACTTTGATATCAGGGTTTTGCTCTTTCAGGTACTTTCCTGTACCGGATATGGTACCGCCGGTACCAACCCCTACAACCAGATGGGTAATCTTTCCTTCGGTTTGGGCCCATATTTCAGGTCCCGTTTGTTCATAATGTGCCTGGGTATTCGACAGGTTATCATATTGGTTTGGCTTCCATGAGTTCGGAACTTCACGCTCTAAACGGGATGAAACCGAATAATAGGAACGTGGATCCTCAGGTTCAACATTGGTGGGACAGACAATCACTTCCGCTCCAAAAGCACGTAAGGCATCTACCTTCTCTTTACTTTGCTTGTCGGTTGTAGTGAAGATACATTTGTATCCTTTGATAATTGCTGCCATAGCAAGTCCCATACCCGTATTTCCCGAGGTACCTTCAATGATCGTACCGCCTGGTTTCAGCTTTCCGCTCTTTTCAGCATCCTCAATCATTTTAACGGCCATGCGGTCTTTGATAGAGTTACCGGGGTTAGTGGTTTCTATTTTAGCCAGTACAGTCGCCTCAATTTCTTTGGTAATGTTGTTTAACCTTACCAGGGGAGTATTCCCAATTGTCTCTAATATATTGTTATACCACATGAAACAAAAATACGACTTGATTCCTAGATTTTTATTTAAAAATTTCATTCATAATCAAATTTTGATTTCAGGATTCTGAAGAAATTTAATTCTGAAACATGGGGGTAAATTGTCCCCCGAGCGGGCTAATATATTGTAAGTTTAGGGAGTCATTGTGCTAAACCGCCTGGTAAACATTGCCGGGACGGGTCATAATCATTCCTTTAATCTCCAGGTTGAGCAGATGTATTGGCAGTTTACTTTGCTGTATTCCAGCTTTTACCGCCAGTTCATCTATCCGCAGCGGGCCTAACCTGAGTATAGCCATAATTGCCGTTTCCGGTGCGGAAAGTGCTATTGCCAGCGTAGTTTGCTGACCATCACCAGCACTGGCGGCAGCCTCCCATCCCATATAATACACCAGGTCACGGGCATGGCTCAGAAGTCCTGCCCTATTGGTTTTGATCAGGAAATTACAGCCTTCGGAGTAGCGGTCTGTGGTTCTGCCGGGGAAAGCGAACACATCCCTGTTATAGGAATTGGCGATTTCGGCTGTGATCAGTGCTCCCCCTTTCAGGGCTGCTTCGACAACAATCGTTACATCGGCAATCCCGGCAATAATCCGGTTCCGCCTCGGGAAGTTCTCTTTATCCACATTGGTATATGGAGGAAATTCGGTGAGCAGCCCGCCATTCTTAAGCATCTTACCTGCAATCTGCGTGTGTACGGAAGGGTAAAGGCGGTCCAGCCCATGGCCCAGAATTCCTACTGTAGGGATATCGAACTGCAGGCTTTGCCTGTGGGCTGCCACATCGATTCCATAAGCAAGTCCGCTCACGACCAGCACATTGTAATGCTGCAGTGTTTCTGCCAGCTGTTCGCAGATCATCAGGCCGTATGGACTGGCCATTCTGGTGCCTACAATGCTAACAATCCTTGGGTGGTTCAAGTCAGCAGTACCCCTGTAATACAACAGTACAGGAGCATCATAACAGCTTTTCAGCCGTTGCGGGTACCGTTCCGCCGTATAAAAAAGAACTTCGATATGGTGTTTCTTCAGGAACTTTAACTGTTCCTCTGCCCGGGCGAGGGCGTCGGTATGAAGTATACGGTCGGCCGTAACCGTACCAATGCCTTCAATACCAAGCAGCTGTTCCCTGCTTGCAGAAAAAACAGCTTCAGGGGTACCAAATTCGGCCAGCAGACTTTTGGCAGTCACATGGCCTACGTTGTGAATTAAGGTAAGGGCGATCTGATGGATTAAACTCATGGGCCAACTTAATGCTAAACCCATATTGAGTGGTAATCTTTTTTATTTATTGCGGAATGTAGACTACATACTTAGTCTCAAAAAAGGCCTCATCAAAGTAATCAGACAGCGGATAGAGCTCTGCTTTCAGTTTCGATTCTTTGATCTCTTCTGTCAGTTCGCCGCCCTTTAGATACAAAATACCATTGGCAATTGCATTTTTTGAGTCCTTATTAAACTTTCCTTTGATCCAGGGGTAGAAGTCCGACAGGCGTGTTACTGCACGTGAAACCACAAAGTCATACTTGTCGGTCACCTGCTCTGCGCGCAAATGAGAGGCTTTTACATTTGTTAAACCCAATGCAGCCGCAACTTCCGTCACCACTTTAATCTTCTTTCCGATAGAATCTACAAGGTGGAACTGCGTTTCAGGAAAAAGGATAGCCAGGGGAATACCGGGAAAACCGCCTCCCGTACCTACGTCAAGCACCTTCTCCCCAGGTTTGAAGGCGCAGAATTTAGCAATTCCAAGGGAGTGCAGGATATGGCGTTCATACAGTTCCTCGATATCTTTGCGGGAGATCACATTGATCTGGGCATTCCAAAAGCTGTACAGATCGTACAACTGATCAAACTTCGAGATCTGATCTTCGCTGAGGTTTTTAAAATATTTTTGAATGAGGGCTGAGCTTATTTCCACTTTACTTTTTTGACAAATATAGACAGAATGCCATTAAACACTAAGAAAATGAACAGAAGAATATCCAAAAGAGGAAACCACCACCTCAAACCGGGGTAATTCAAACGGTTCAGCAGGCGCGGATAAATAAAACTTCTGATGATCAGGCTCAGTACAAAAACACTGGCGGCGATATAATTTGCAGGACTAAAAAACAGGCTTGCAATGAACAATGCGTAAAACAAAAACTGGATAATGACCTGCGCAGACAGGATAAATTTATGCCCTGCCTTGTACATTTTTCCTGCTCCGAAATGCCTTTTCTTCTGTTTCAGGTAACCCGAAAAAGTAGAATTAGGCACCGACCAAACGTGTGTGTCCTTATTTATCCGGATCTCTATATTGTGCCTGTTTGCATGCGCATTTACAAACAGATCGTCATCTCCCGAGGGGATATGCATATGTGCCGCAAACCCTTTTTTCTTAAAAAACAACGACTTTTTGTAGGCCATATTCCTGCCTACGCCCATATAAGGCATGCCTTTCAGGGCAAATGACAGGTAGTTTACCGCCGTAAAAAAAGTTTCAAAACGGATCAGGCCATTCAGCAATCCACCCTTGCGCATATAAGGAGAATAGCCCAATACGATCTCGCTAGCTTCATTTTCGGGCTGTTGCATCCCCATCAGCCAGTTAGCCGTTGCCGGCTGGCAATCCGCATCGGTAAATACGAGCCATTCATTCACAGCAGCCTTGATACCCATGGTGACAGCGAACTTCTTCCCTGCGATGAACTTTTCGCCCTCAGCTACAGTAACTACTTTAAGATGTTTGTATTCAGCGGCAAATTCTTCCAGCACCTCTCTGGTTTTGTCCCAGGAGCGGTCATTCACTACAATCACCTCAAAGTCAGGATATTCCTGATGAAGCACATAAGGCAGGTACTGCTTTAAATTTTCGGCCTCATTGCGTGCGCAAATGACCACACTCAGTGGTTTAGGGGCATGCACCGGTATCTCCTCCACTTTTACCAGTGCGAGTTTTAAATGGACGAACAGACTGAAATAGAGCTGAATGACAAAACAAAAAATGAGGGCGCCCAGCAGGCAGCTCTCTGATAAGGTTAATTCCACGATGTATTTTTGAAAGATCCAAATTTCTGCTTTTTAATCTGTAATGCAACTGTATGTTGATAAAAAATTAAAGCGGTAAACCGGCTGTTTTTTGCTATTTTTGCCGAGATTTTTTGAATCGTACACATATTTATGAAATTTACCTTACAGGCCAGCGATACCCAGTCTAAAGCCCGGGCAGGCGTGGTTACCACTGCCCATGGCGATATCCAGACCCCTATCTTTATGCCGGTTGGCACCGCAGGAACCGTTAAAGCGGTACATCAGCGTGAGCTGAAAAATGATATTGATGCAAAAATAATCTTAGGCAATACCTATCATTTATACCTCAGGCCAGGGCTGGACATCATTGAAGGAGCTGGCGGACTGCATCAATTTATCGGCTGGGACCGTCCTATTTTAACAGACAGCGGTGGCTATCAGGTTTATTCCCTGAGCAAAGTAAACAAGATCAAAGAAGAAGGTGTTACCTTCCGCTCCCATATTGACGGGTCCAAACATTTGTTCAGCCCGGAGTATGCGATGGATATCCAGCGTACCATCGGTGCCGATATCATCATGGCATTTGATGAATGCACACCTTATCCCTGTGATTATAAATATGCTGCAAATTCCATTAACATGACCCACAGATGGCTGAAACGCTGCTGCAACCGGTTTGACACCACCGAGCCAAAATACGGTTTCGATCAGACGCTTTTCCCTATCGTACAGGGCTCTGTATACAAGGATCTGCGTATCAAATCTGCTGAATTCATCGCCTCAATGGACCGCGAAGGAAACGCAATCGGGGGACTTTCCGTTGGGGAACCTGCCGAAGAAATGTACGCGATGACTGAGGTAGTCTGCAACGTCCTGCCTGTGGAAAAACCGCGTTACCTCATGGGCGTGGGTACACCCATCAATATCCTGGAGAACATTGCACTGGGCATTGATATGTTTGACTGTGTAATGCCCACCCGAAATGCCAGGAACGGGATGCTTTTCACCAGGAACGGTATTATCAACATTGGCAATAAAAAATGGGCGGATGATTTCTCACCGATAGACGCGGAGAGTGATTTATATGCCGACCAGGTCTATTCCAAGGCCTATCTGAGGCATCTGATGCACTCGAAAGAGATGCTGGGCGCACAGATTGCTACACTACACAACCTCCATTTTTATCTGTGGCTTGTCAAAGAAGCCAGAGAAAAGATCATTTCCGGCGAGTTCTACGCCTGGAAAAACAAAATGGTAACTATATTAGGGAATAAATTATAAATGAATATCCTCAAAAGCAGATTAAAAATTATTGACGGCTATATTATTGGCAAATACCTGGGTACATTCGTTTTTACCCTGTCGATATTCGTAGTGATCATCATCATTTTTGACCTCTCTGAGAAACTCGATGATTTTCTAGGCAACAACCTCTCTTTCTGGCAGGTAATCACGCTGTATTATGCAGGGTCTATACCCTTTTACGTAAACATGCTGTCGCCGCTGATCAACTTTATTGCCGTGATCTTTTTTACGGCAAAGATGGCCGACCAGACAGAAATTGTACCGATCCTCAGCGGCGGAGTAAGCTTTAACCGTTTTCTGCTGCCGTATTTTGCATCGGCTTTTATTATTTTTGCCGCCAATCTTGGCGCCAATTTATACATACTCCCTTATACCAATACGCTTAAAAACAGCTTTGAGAACACCTATATCAAGAAAAACGATTCTCCCAGCAAGCTGAATATTCATATGAAGCTGGATGAGAATACGTATATCTATATCGATGACTTTAACAATAAAACCAAGTCGGGATACCGCTTCTCGCTGGACAACTTCAATGGGGATATCCTGACAAAAAAACTGATCGCAGATCAGATCAAATGGGACTCTGTCAAGCACAGCTGGAAGCTGACCAACTACTCCATCCGTTATATCAAAGGGCTGAAAGAGACAATGGTTACCGGTCTGGCCAAGGAAAAGGACACTGTCCTGGACATGCGCCCGGACGACTTCTCGGCCTATGAAAACATATATGAAAACCTCAGCAACCAGGAGCTGTCTGACAAGATCAGGAAAGAGAAAATCAGGGGATCAGGCATCTGGAACGACCTGCTGTTTGAGGAATACAAGCGCTGGTTCCAGCCCCTATCTGCCTTTGTACTGACATTGATCGGCGTAGCCTTATCTTCCAGAAAGGTAAGAGGGGGAGTAGGACTACCCCTTGGAATAGGTATTGTTTTAAGTTTCCTGTATATTGTAATGAACCAGTTCGCTAAAATGTTTTCCCTCAAGGGCGGCATTCCACCACTGCTGGCTGTATTGATACCGACCATATTCTTTGGAGTATTGGGTCTGTACCTGTTAAAAAAAGCACCAAAATAATGACCAGAAGCGCTCTTTCAGACGTTAACAAAAACCTCCTTATCCTTCATTTCACCGTTTTCATCTGGGGTTTCACGGGCATCCTCGGCGCACTGATCTCTGTAGATGCCGTACAAATGGTATGGTACAGGGTGATGATTGCGAGTATAACGCTCTTCATTTATTTTAAACTGAGCGGGCTAAACCTGAAAGTAACCACCCGGCAGTTCCTGCAGTTCTTCTTCACAGGAGCTATTGTGGCCCTCCACTGGATCCTGTTTTTCCAGGCCATTAAAGTATCCACCGTATCGGTTACACTGGTCTGCCTCTCCTCCTTTACCCTGTTTACAGCTATACTTGAACCTCTCATTAAAAAGACCCGCATACAGGCTGGCGACATGTTCATCGGCCTGGTGATCATCTTTGGAATTTACCTGATCTTTAAGTTCGAGTCCAGCTATACCGAGGGTATTATCCTGGGGCTTTCCGCCGCTGTTGCCTCCAGTTTATTCTCTATCATCAACTCAACTTTTGCACAGAAAAGCGATGCCAAAGTGATCGGATTTTATGAGCTGTCAGGCGCCTTTTTCTGGATCACTATCTACCGTTTACTCGATGGCAGCCTGCTTCAGGAACGCTTCAATTTAAGTGCCTCAGACTGGATCTGCCTGATGGTTCTGGGCACCATATGTACCGCACTTGCCTACATCGCAGGCGTGTCAGTAATGCGCACCTTGTCGGCCTTCAGAGTAGCCCTCATCAGCAACCTGGAACCTGTTTACGGCATCCTGTTAGCGTTCATTTTCTTTGGTCATAAAGAGACCATGTCAACTGGTTTTTACATGGGATCTGCCTTGATCCTGTCTGCGGTTTTCCTCTATCCGGTATACAAAAAACGCAAAAGCAGAAGCTGATATTCCGCCGTTTCTGAACAGGGGAGGAGCTCCCGCGCTGGCACTATTCCGCATATTTAAAGTGTTAAACTGCATTTTTTATTTCTTGTTATCTCCCGAAATAGTGTATCTTCAACACTTGGTTTAAGAACGGAATTAAATTGATAAAAATAGAAATTAATTTATCAATTAAACAGCGCTTAAAACCATATTTAAACACTAAATTAAAATTAACTACTTTATATAAACAGATAATTATCAGATTTTTAACATTACTTATATAACTGATTACAAGATATATTCCTGAAATGCATCCTTTTGAAAAACTAAATATTTTAGCATACCTATACTATACATAATTTGAAACACAATATAAATCTTATAATCAGCATATTAACTTTATTCACCTCAATACTTATATCAAATAACGTACAAGGACAGATATATGACAGTGAACAAAACCCACTTAGTGTAAACTGGAGGCAAATTAACAGCTCCGGTTTCAGGATCATCTACCCTGTAGAAATGGAACCAGAAGCACAGCGGATGGCCAATACAATCCCCTATGTTTTCAGCAGTGTTGGCGGCAACCTCGGGATAAAAAAAACACAGATACCTGTCATCCTTCAGAACCGCGGGGTGATTTCAAACGCCTTCGTCCAGCTTGCCCCCAAGAAGTCGGAATTCTTTACCACCCCCCCCCAGTCGTTCGATAGTCAGGACTGGCTGAACAACCTCGCTATCCATGAGCTCCGCCATGTTGCCCAGTTCGATAAACTGACTGGTGGAAAGGCTAACCCTTTTCCTGAAGAAATTTATTTCGGCTGGTTTGGCGCCAGCCTTCCGCGCTGGTTTTTTGAGGGGGATGCAGTAAGCAATGAGACCTCCCTGACTAATGTAGGAAGAGGCCGTCAGCCCAGCTGGATCATGCCTTACCGCACAGCCATCCTGAATGGGAAAAACTACTCTTACAGCAAATCCAATTTCGGTTCTGAAAAGGATGTCATACCGGGGTATTACCAGCTGGGTTACCTGCTGATTTCCGCCATTCGGGAAAATTCCGGAAAGTATATTATCGACAGCCTGCTTACCGACATCAAAAAACGCCCGGTACGCCTTTACCCTTTTGCAGGAAGCCTCAAGAAGTACACCGGACAAACCGGAAAGCAGTGGTATGACTCCCTGACAAAAAAAATAAGATCAGACTGGGAACACCAGGCAATGATCACACCTTCCAAAGAATACCCGGCACTCAACCACCAGGCCAGATATGAAACCAATTATTACCTGCCTGCAAAAATGCCTGACGGGAATATTCTTGCACTGAAGAGCAGTAAAGCAGAAGTTCCAACACTGATACTGATCGATAAAAACAAAAAAGAGCGCCGGATACAGAAAATAGGCCAGCAGGAACAACCCTGGTTCAGCTATGCAAACGGCAGGATCGTATGGGACGAGGTAAGATATGATGGCAGGTTCCTGAGAAGGAGTTATAGCGTCATCTGCAGGTATGACCTACAGTCCGGAAAACTCAAGAAGCTGAGTTCCAGGTCACGTATCTTCTCCCCTACCCTTTCGGCCGACGGCTCGAAGATCGTTGCTGTGAATATTGACCTCAGCAACAAAGTACAGCTGATCGTGATGGATGCCGAAAATGGAAAGATCATCCGCAGCTATCCGAATCCGGAGAACCTGCTGATCCAGACACCCTCTTTCAACAGCGACGGAACAGTGATCACTTACATCAGCGTTTCCGAACTGGGAAAAGCCCTCTGGACGGTTGACAGTAATGGCAAAACCAGAAAAATCATCAGGGAGACTCCGCAGCAGCTGAGCAGGCCGGTATTCATTGGCGATAAGATCGCATTTAACGCTCACTACAGCGGCATTGACAACATTTACGATGTAGATGTAGCCTCCGGAAAAATAAGTGCTCTCAGCGCCGCAAAATACGGCGCCTTTAATCCGAGCCGTATTCCCGGTACGGACAGCATCATCTTCAATAATTTCAATCTCTACGGATACGAAGTGTCCAAAACTAAAATTGAAGCTTCGGAGACCGGGAAAAACAATTTTGTTTTTTTTGGTGCCGCAGCGGCAAAACAGGAAAATACAGGCAATGTGTTCACGAATGTGCCGGATAGCACTTTCAGTTCTTCCCCCTACAAAAAACTCGGCAGCCCTTTCCATTTTCACAGCATCAGCCCTGAAGTACTCGATGAATATGTCTGGGGTATTCAGCTAAAATCTAACAACCTGCTGAATACTTTTGATACCCACATCGGGGCAGACTATCACAGGGACCTCGGCCGGGTAGAGTACAATGCCGGGATCAGCTTCAAAAGTCTCTACCCTATTTTCGATATCAGCTACAACAACAGGCCCCGCAGGTTTTTCTATGAAGGCAATAACGGAACCGAGCAGGGCGACTTCAGAGAAAACTACTACCGGTTCCAGGTGCAGGTGCCACTTACACTAACCGCACAAAACCATTTTTTCGATTTTTCGGTCAATGCCGGAACGAGTTACACACAACGGTACGATGCCGGAACAATGCCTTCCAATTTTATCAAAACCTTAACCCTGCCCGTCGAAACAGGATTCAGCTTTTCGCATTCTATCCGCACGGCTGAAAGAGACATTGCACCCAGGTGGGCGCAGATCATCCGGTTCACTTACCTGACCCAGCCTTTTGATGACAACCTGAGCGGAAATCTTTTTGCAGCCGAAGGTTTCGCCTATTTTCCGGGCCTCGCTAAAAACCATACCTTCCTTGCAAATTTCAACTACCAGGAGAGCTCCGGCATCTGGATCTACAACTCGGCCATCAACACGGTTTACGGTTACAACAATATCCAGGCAAAAAGCAAACTTAAAAATACGCTCCTGTTCAACTACCGTTTCCCTATTGCTTTCCCTGACGCGGAGATCGGTCCCCTGGCCTACATCACCAATGTGCGGGGCGGAATATTCTGCCATTACGAAAATATCGGTCAGGGAACGAATATTTCCCAACCCAAGACTTACGGGTTTGAATTGCACAGCACGATGAATATTCTCCGTTATTCACCGGATCTGGATTTAGGTACAAGAATTGTATTTGTTAACCGGGAATATCATCAGAATCCTATATTTGAACTCATGTTGAACTTCACTTTTTAGAATTATGCGCGCTAAAACTATCTTTATCATCATTTTCACCGTATTGATCACCGTTTTTTTAATGATGAATACAGACGCTGTAGAATTCGACTTTATCCTGAGTAAAGGACAGATCTCAAAATTGCTGGTCGTAGGAGTATGCACTTTTATAGGTTTTATTCTCGGCTACCTTGCCGGCCGCCCAAGAACTGTGATTAGCACCTATGATGACAGATCCTCCGACCAGGAGAACATCAGCTCCGGGCCAAAAGATGGCCTGAGCGAAGAAGACAGGGAGTATATCAGCTAACCGGCCTCGCCAACATAAACAACAACTTAACTTTTTTACGATAAGCTCATCCTCATACAGATGATAGGAGCTGATATTTGCGGTGTTTATGGCTATTCCGCAACCGGGAAAGCTGAGGTCTACTTATTTCAGGCTTGCGCTTTAAAATCAGGCATGGATAGCATACGAGAATTCTATTGTTGCTGAACGGCCGATGATGTTAGACACTGAACAGTATTTTTCAAAGGTGAGGTCCAGTGCCCGCTCCACTTTTTGAACACTTAGTGCTCCGTATAAATCGAAATGAATATTGATCACGTCAAATATTGCAGGGACTTCATTGTCCTTACGTGTGGCATTGATTTTAATTTTTACATCTTCCAATGGCTCTTTCTGCTTAGTCAGCACATTGATCATATCAATCCCGCTGCAGCCGCCCAATCCAACAAGTAACATTTCCATCGGCCTGAACCCCTTACCTTCCCCGCCTATAGCAGGATTGGCATCAATTCCTACGGTTTGTCCTTCTGTGTTTTCGGCTTCGAAATGAAATTTTTTATTTTTTCGTACTAAGTTGATTTCCATGATTCTAAATATTGTAAAATACCCCGTTTGTTTTTTCTAACTCCGGAAGGGTAACCGCAGTATCAAATATCGCAAAAACACTTGAGCCACTCCCACTCATCAGTGCAAATGTGGCACCCGCATGATAAAGATCCTGTTTGATCTGCGATATTTCGGGGTATTTCAGAAATATTGTCTCCTCAAAATCGTTCTTCACCTTTCCTTTCCATTCGTTAAGAGGTAAACTGATCAGCTCACTGATATTGACAGCAGGCCTCACAGGCTTAAGACCGCTAAAGGCATCTGCAGTAGAAACATGAACAGGCGGTTTTACCAGTACCACGAAATAAGACGACAGATCAATGTGGACCGGGGAAAACTCATCCCCCCTGCCACCAGCATATACCGGCTGATTTTCAATGAAGAAGGCACAGTCGGCACCAAGTACCCTGGCATAGTCTTCCATCCGGGCCATAGTTAAACCCAATTCAAATTTCGTATTGACAAGTTTGATCAGAAATGCCGCATCTGCTGATCCTCCCCCAAGTCCCGCACCCACCGGAATATTCTTCAGCAGCGTGATCTGCTGTGCAGGCAGGTCAAAATCCTTTTTGAGCAGCTCGTAAGCTTTCAGGCAGATGTTATCTGTGGTATCGCCAGGTATGTCAATCCCCCTGATCTCACATGAAGTTTTTTCCGCATCAGTGATCTCTATCCCATCGTAAAGTTTTACAGGATAAAAAACTGTCTCCAGATTGTGGTAACCGTCGGGTCTCTTCTCAATCACATTTAAGCCGAGATTGATTTTGGCATTGGCAAATGCAAGCATTTCGTGTTTTTAAAGATTGAGAGGCAAACTTAAATATTATGTTAAATATTCCATCCCTGATGGCGCTCTAATATTCCTTTTGTCATCAAAAAAATAATTAGTTTTGTATCTTAAGCTGAATGCTTCAATTCTTACTATGAACCCGACATGAGTAAATAATAATTTAATCATCAAAGGCTCCATCTTACCAATGAAAAAAAATAAAAAAATAGATGAAACAATATCTGGATTTAATGCAGCACGTGCTGGATACCGGTGCACAGAAACACGACAGGACAGGAACAGGAACCATCAGCGTTTTCGGCTATCAGATGCGCTTCAACCTCCAGGAAGGTTTTCCAATGGTAACTACCAAGAAATTACACCTCAAATCTATCATCCATGAACTGATCTGGTTCCTGAGTGGCGAGACTAATATCAAATACCTGAAAGATAACAATGTAAAAATATGGGATGAATGGGCTGACGAAGACGGAAACCTCGGCCCGGTATATGGTTCGCAGTGGCGCTCCTGGCCAACTCCTGAGGGCGGGCATATCGACCAGATCAGCAAGATCATCGATACGATAAAGAACAACCCGGATTCAAGACGGATCATTGTATCGGCATGGAACGTAGCCGAAATCGATGAAATGGCGTTGCCGCCATGCCATGCCTTCTTCCAGTTCTATGTAGCCGAAGGCAAACTGAGCTGCCAGCTTTATCAGCGCAGTGCCGATATATTCTTGGGCGTGCCGTTTAATATTGCTTCCTATGCTTTGCTGACCATGATGGTGGCACAGGTTTGCGGTTTGCAATATGGCGACTTTATCCATACCCTGGGTGATGCACACCTGTACAACAACCACATCGACCAGGCAAAACTTCAGCTCAGCAGGGAAAGCAAAGCCCTGCCTGTAATGGAGATCAATCCTGAAGTGAAAGATATCTTTAGTTTCAAATTCGAGGATTTCAACCTGAAAGGCTATGAGCCGCATCCGCATATTAAAGCCGCTGTAGCCGTATGATCATCTCAATTATGGTAGCCATTGCCGAAAATCACGGCATTGGAAAAGATAACCAACTTTTATGGCATTTGCCGGCAGACCTGAAACACTTCAAAGAAACCACCAGCGGACATACCGTGATCATGGGCAGAAAAACCTTTGAGTCGGTAGGAAAACCACTGCCCAGGCGCAGGAATATTGTGATCACCCGCAATACTTCACTGGAGATCCCCGGCGCCGATGTAGTGAATACTCTGGACGCGGCCATCGCATTGTGTGATGAAAACGAAGAAGTGTTTATCGTAGGGGGCGCAGAGATCTATAAAATGGCCATGGCCGTTACGGATAAGATCTATTTAACTGTCGTAAAAGGGACTTTTGATGCGGATACCTTTTTCCCGCTAATAGATCCTGATCTGTGGAAAGAAATTGACAGCATCAGTTTTGAACCGGATGAAAAAAATGCCTGGGCATATACATTTTCAACCCTTCTCCGTAAATAGTTTAGTATCCTTAATAACACCTGCATGAGCTGACAATCCAAAAGCTGGTATTAGCTCATGCAAGCTTCATTACAAATAAAAAAAAATATATACCAATGAAAATTATAGAAGGCTGACTATTAATTAAAAAATTAATTAGATTTGCCGACTTGTTGAAAAAAATATACAGCATAGACAAATAATTACAAACAAAAAATGCAAGGTAAAGGTTTCATTAAATTTATGGCAATACTATTAGGTATTGTCTGTGTGTATTCACTCTCGTTCAATCTCGTTACGTCGAAGGTAGAAAAAGACGCTAAAGCGTTTGCAAAAGGCGACCTGGTTAAAGAAAAAGCTTATCTGGACTCAATGTCAGCTGTACCGGTTTATCCTGTACTCGGGTTTGACTACCAGTTCTGCAAAGGAAAAGAAATCAACCTCGGTCTCGACCTTAAAGGCGGTATGAACGTAACGATGGAAATCTCGTTAGGTGAACTGGTAAAATCTTTAGCGAACAACACTGATGATGCCAACTTTAACAAAGCACTCTCCAGCGCACAAACCCAGCTTAACGCGGGTGGTAAAGATTTCATTACTTTGTTTGTAAATGATTTTGAAAAAAATAGCCCCAATGTCAAACTTGCAGATTTTTTCTCTAACCAGGACAATGCACAGCAGCTAAAAGCTAATGCCAGCAATGCCGAGGTGAAAAGCTATCTGCAAAAAGAAGCCACCAGCGCAATCGACCGTTCGTTCATCATTATCAGAAGCCGTATCGACGGATTTGGTGTAGTGAGCCCGAACATGCAGAAACAGGAAGGTACCAACCGCATCCTGATTGAGATGCCGGGTGTGCAGGACAAAGAAAGGGTGCATAAATTATTACAGGGTTCTGCAGAATTACAGTTCTGGCAGGTATATCAAAATGAAGAGGTTTACTCGATCATGGAGAATATCAACAAAACCCTTACCGCTGTTTTGAAAGATACAACTGCAATAGCAGTTTCAGCAGATACAGCGAAAAAAACAAGTGCCTTAGCTAACCTTGCAAAAAAATCTACCGGTAAAGATTCACTGGACCTGAAAACTAAAGAACTTGCAAAAACTAACCCCTTGTTTGCTGTTTTAAATATCCCTACTTATCAGGGCGAAAACGGACAGCCTGCTTTACGTCCGGGAGCAACTGTTGGATGGGTAGCACAAAAAGATACTGCTAAAGTAAATTCATATTTCAGAACACCGGAAATTGCAGCGATCATTCCGCAAAGCATGAAATTCATGTGGAGCGTAAGACCAATGGACGGAACAAAGGTTTTTGAACTGTATGCCATCAAATCTATCAATCCTGATGGAAAACCAGATTTAGGTGGTGAAGCCATCAGTGATGCCCGTCATGATTACGATCAGAAAGGTAAACCTGAGGTGACCATGTACATGACTGGCGAAGGCGCACAGAAATGGAAAAAAATTACTGCTGAAGCTTCTGCGGATGCAAACAATAAAAAAGCAATTGCTATCGTGCTGGACAACGCAGTTTACTCTGCCCCTACTGTTCAGAATGAAATTCCTAACGGGATCTCTTCCATCACAGGTAACTTCACTGTAAACGAAACCCAGGATTTAGCCAATATCTTAAAAGCAGGTAAATTGCCAGCTCCTGCACGTATTGTTGGAGAGTTTGTGGTTGGCCCGTCATTGGGTCAGGCGGCAATCGATAATGGCTTGCTGTCATTCGTACTTGCATTTGTAGTGATCCTGATCTTTATGGCATTGTATTACAACAAGGCCGGATGGGTAGCTAACCTTGCATTGGTGATCAACTTATTCTTCATCATGGGTATCCTGGTTTCACTGGGAGCAGTGCTGACTTTACCTGGTATCGCCGGTATCATCCTGGTAATCGGTTTATCAGTGGATGCAAACATCCTGATCTTTGAACGTGTAAGGGAAGAACTTAACCACGGTAAAAGCACAGCAGCATCAATCAAAGAAGGTTTCAAACATGCGATGCCTTCTATCATCGACTCTAACGTTACCATCCTGATCTTAGGTATTATCCTTTACATCTTCGGTAGCGGGCCTGTTCAGGGTTTTGCAACAACATTATGTATTGGTATCCTGTCATCTCTTTTCTGTGCGGTACTGATCTCACGTTTAGTGTTCGAATCTTTACTGAACAAAAATGCGAACATCACGTTTGGCAACAAAGCAACTATCCACGCTTTTAAAGACATTGCATTCAACTTTGTCGGACGCAGAAAGATCTACTACACGATCTCTTCAATCATCATTATCCTAGGTATCATCTTCTACTTCAAAAACGGTGGTTTGAGATTAGGTATCGACTTTAAAGGTGGAAGAACTTATATCGTTCATTTCGATAAAGGAATGGACACTGAAAATGTAAAAGCCAAACTGGCGCCGAGCTTTAAAAATGAAGAGCTTCAGGTTAAAACCGCCGGTAACGATCAGGACTTAAAGATCACTACCACTTACCATATCACCGACCAGGATGCTGGTGCTGATAAACTGGTAGAAAATGCACTGAAAGAAGGTTTAGCCAAAACAGGCGTTAAATACAGCATTGAAAGTAACCAGAAAGTGGGGCCTATCATTGCAAGTGATTTGGTTTACAGTGCATACGGAGCCATCTTATTCTCCTGCCTGGTGATGTTTATTTATATCATCGTGAGGTTTAAGAAACTGAACTACGGTTTGGGTGCGGTTATCGCATTGTTCCATGATGTGATGCTGGTATTATCATTCTATACGATCCTGGATGGTGTATTGCCTTTCTCACTGGAGATCGGACAGGATTTCATTGCGGCGATCTTAACGGTAATGTCATACACCATGACTGAAACGGTGGTTGTGTTTGACCGTATCCGTGAGAAGCTTGCTGAAGCCGGTAAAGATGATCTTTACGGAGAAGAACGCAATACGCTGATCAACTTCGCACTGAACAGTACACTGAGTCGTACGATCCTGACTTCATTAACAGTGTTCTTTGTACTGTTGGTGATCTTTATCTTCGGTGGAGAAAGCATCCGCGGATTTATCTTCGCATTGCTGATCGGACGTATCATCGGTACTTACTCTTCACTGTGTATCTCTACTCCTATCGTAATCGACTTGGGACAGAAAAAACCAAAACTGAACTAACACATTCAAATCATACTGAAAAGGCATCCCAAAAAGGGTGCCTTTTTTTATGTCGCATTTTTAATTTAAATTGGTCCCGTAACCAAATACCATATGAAATTAGTTGAATGTCCGAGGGATGCCATGCAGGGAATCCATGAATTTATTCCTACCGCGCTAAAGGCCAGTTATATCAATTTACTCCTGCAGGTTGGGTTTGACACCATTGATTTCGGAAGTTTTGTATCTCCGAAGACTATTCCCCAGCTAAGGGACACGAAGGAAGTGCTGGCCCGGCTGCACCTCAGTGATACTGCCACCCAACTCCTGGCTATTGTGGCTAATCTAAGGGGCGCTGAGGAAGCGATGGCATTCCCTGAGATCGGTTATATCGGGTTCCCGTTTTCTGTTTCGGAAACCTTTCAGCAGCGCAATACCAATTCCGGCATTAAAGAGTCTTTGAATACCGTGGAGCAAATGCTCGAACGATGTGACCGCCATGGAAAAACCGCTGTTGTCTATCTCTCTATGGGTTTTGGAAATCCCTACGGGGATGAATATAATACTGCTATAGTGGAAGACTGGGCGGGAACGCTGGTGACGAAAGGCACAAAGATACTTTCACTTTCAGACACCATAGGTGTATCAACCCCGGAGAAGATAGAAGAGCTTTTACCATTACTTACCCGCAGCTTTCCTAAAACCGAAATTGGCATTCATTTACATAGTACTCCGGATAGTCGTCTGGAAAAGATTGAGGCGGCATATAAGAGCGGCTGTAAACGGTTTGACAGCGCGCTCAGGGGCTTCGGTGGCTGTCCGATGGCAATGGATGACCTGACGGGAAATATGGCTACAGAGGACGTTATTGCTTATCTGGAACAGCAGGGAGAAAACCTGCATCTTAATCCGGAAAAATGGCAGCAGGCAATGCTGCTCTCTTCCAGCATTTTTACATCCTGATAAAGCGGTATATTTCTTGATTCATCGTTTGTTTCTGATCATTCTGTTTATTTTCTGACCATCCTGAAATGTGGGATACCTGCTTCTTCAAATTGTTCGCCTTCAACGGCAAACCCAAATTTGGTGTAAAGTCCCACTGCATCACTCTGAGAGTTCAGATAGATCGGCAGGTCATCATCAGGGATATCATCAAGTACGGCCGCAACCATTGCCAGTCCTACCCTTTTCCCGCGGAATTCCTTTAAGACAGCGAAACGCTCCAGCTTATACCCTTTATCGGTTTTCCGGTAACGGCAGGCGCCACAAGGCTGGTTATCCAGTAAGGCCAGAAAGTGAACGGAGATTTCTTCGTTCTCCAGTTCCAGTTCAGGAGGCACACCCTGCTCTTCTACAAATACCTTTCTGCGTACCGCAAATGCACTTTCAAGCTCTTCTTTTGTTCTGATCTTATTTACCTGCAGTATCTCCATGGTGGTCTTTATTTGGTTTAGGCTTGCGTACATGTTTGGACTTAAACTCGTTTACTTCTTCAGCGGCATCTATAGAGTGAGAACAATGAATATTGGTCTCTTGTTTTGAAAGTTCGGCTAATGTAACGTAGAATTTATGCAACTGGTCAAGATCCTGCTCTGTCAGGTCTTCAATATCCACCATCCTGTTGCTCGCCCTTTCATGGGCGGCGATCAGCTCGTTTAGTTTCAGTTGTATGGCCTTGCCATCCTTATTCTGCGCTTTCTGGATCAGGAAGACCATCAGGAAGGTGATGATCGTCGTTCCGGTATTGATCACCAGCTGCCAGGTTTCGGAATAATGAAACAGCGGACCGGTTACTGCCCAAATGATGACAGTTAATAACGCAATGATGAAAGCAGTAGAGCTCCCTGTAAATTTTGTAGCTGCGTTTGAAAATTTTTCAAATAAGCCCTTTTTATTGCCTGTTATTTCCATCGTGATTGAATGACCATTTTTATTGTCTTCGTAAAGTTGATCAATTAAATGGATTAAACAATCTGTTAGGGTTTATTGACATAACTTTTAAAATAACCACATTCCTCCAGTATTTCCTTATAAAATGCGGTGGTACTGTAGCGGCTTTTTAATTCGGCAAAATACCTCCCTGCGGGAATAGTTTCAAAGTCAAAATCCCAATAGTATTTTTTTTCATTTGCGGGGTTGTTATAGGTTACATTGTAAATATCGTTGCGTTCACACTTGGCAGCCATAAAAGTACAACGGGCACGCTGCGCACTGGTTTTAGCAGCTGAACGGGCCTGCAGATAATATTTTTCCGCAATCTTTGACGAGGTGAACTGTGGCCTGAACGCTACCGGGATATCTATTGCCGAGGTTGCATCAGCCCCCGTGATTTCCGTTTGATAGAAATTCCTTGCATTGCCATAATGCGTAATGTTATAGTATACGTTTGCCAGCAGATCATTATTGGTATAGAGGTTTTTTCCTGCGGTAATTTCCTTTTTTATGGCTTTGATTGTCCTGAGCATAGTCAGTACCGTATATTTTTTGGTTTGCACCGCTGCGAAATCGCAGTCATGGCAATCATTAATCCGGCCGTTGAAAGGATTGGCGAGCAATTCATGGGCGGCATTTTCTCCCGATTTTTCAAACAGCGCAATAGCAGCATCGGTCTTTTCCTGGTACACGAGCATTAACCCCTGCTGGTAGTACAGGTCTCCCATATGGTAAGGGTAATAACGGAGCATTGCTTTTTCAAAAGGGGTTTTATTGGTTTTGCCCAGGAGGGATTTCATGGCTTCAATGTTTTCGTCCCTGGCATAAAACGCAGTAGTGGATTGAAAACAGTTCGATTTTAACAGGTCGCCCTGCATTTTATAGCGATTAGCCAAACCACTGATACTTTCTGATAAGGCACGCTGGTACCTTAAGCCGCCCACTGTATCTTTCTGGTCCCTCAGATCGGCCAGCCAGTTGATGTCGGCCACCATTTCACTTTCCGCATTGCTGTCAATCTTTTTCAGCTGTGAAAGATAGAGGGACCATTTCAGCAGCCTGTACTGGGCTTCCATCAACCGGTCATTCTCAGGCAGCTGTAATTTTGCCTGATCGTAAAACTTCCCGGAAATTATGTGATCACCATGCAGTGCATGCAGGTATCCGGCTGCCATGTTCCAGTAATAAGGTTTCCGGGTATTTCCTTTGACGGCAATCCGGTCAACAAGGGTGATATCCTCCGCAGCCACCATTATCTGTAGTGTGCTGTCCATATACGATTCATGATTGGGCACCTCAATTTTGTTGATCAGCCTGCTTAACAGAAGATCCAGTTTTTCCGACTTCGGATCAAGCAGATATATGTTTTCTATTGCCCTTTTTTCATCATGTACAATCCCCATCATTTGCCACAGGGTGATTTTTTCCTCTTTGTTTTTCGCAAGCTGCAGGCTTTCTGCCCAGTCTTTTTCTTCCTGCGGATGAAAGCTCCATTTGCTCGGGATTTTCATGTCCGAAGAAAAGTTATAACATAAACTGTAGAAGTAATTTGCCCGGGCAAAGTCTTGCCGCTTGTAATAATGCCCCGCGAGGTATCCTAAGGCCCGGTAATAGATGCTGTTTTTAGGGAAGCTGTTTTCATATTGTTTGAAAAGGGTAACCAGGCCGCTATTGTCTGGCCCGGCACTACTGTCGGCATTCAAGCGGGGTAATTCTTCAAAATACGCATAACGTACCAATTGGAACCAGTACCGCTGTTTCACAAAAACATCACGGTTTTTTTTGAATGCTTTGAATAGTGATGCTTTAATCTCCGGCGCAGGCGTAACCAGGCTTACCTTCTCATCCCAGTAATAGGTGACATTTGATACGGCAAACTGCTCACATTTCTTAGCTAAGAGCAGATAGCTGAAAAAAGTATCACCCTGCTTTTTACTGAGCCCCGATGTTTTGAGGTCCGGCAAACCGGCTGGCAGGGTATTAAGTTTGCCTTTAAAATGTTGATAGGCTGAATCTATTCCACCGTAGGATGTGCTGAAAAGTAAAATATTCAGGTCTTTTTGGGCGATATTTTTATCCAGGTAACCTAGCCAATCTTCCGATACCTGCTGATTGTAACGGGTATTGCTGTTGTCATTTACATCCGTGCCGTAGTAGGTCTGCCAGCTATTGTAGAAAAAAGGCGAATACTGATGGTCTACAAAAGCCTCCGGCGCGAAGTTGGAATATTCGGTTTCATCCCAGTCGCCCCCGCCACATGCCCAGACTATACTGCCCGCACCAATGAGTGCAAGGCTAAAAATAAGCAGAAAGGTCTTTGATATCTTTGGCATAGAGCGGTAAATTGATTGATGAGATTTCATAATAGATGATATTTCGGTTTTCAAGAGGTGCCAGGTATTCGGATACCTGCTTCGCAGCCCGGGCAAGACTTGCGGTATCCATACCTTCAAACTTAAACAGATCGCCTTTTTTTATATAGGCGCCTTTCAGGTAAAAACTTGTAAGGGCTTTATAGACATGTACAGCCTTTCCATATACTGGTTCAAACTTCTGGCGGTCCGACAGGTCCTGAAGGCTGATCTTTGCATACAGCTGGATAACCTTAGCAGCCCTGATCTGAATGCTCCAGGAAAACAGGGGTAAAGCAATGTCCAAAGGCAGGTGATAATTTGGAAGGGCTGCAGTATAAGCAGCGGCATCCTCATAGTTATAGATAGAGTTTCTTGCGTTTAAATCAGCCGATATCCTGCCCATGTTGTAAAACATCAGCACCCCTTTATCCACTGGGGGAACGCCTGTACGTTCAGGATATTTTACCTGGTGCAGGCGGATAGTGGCTTCCAGTTTTTTTCCGGTAATTTGTTTAAAAGCACGCAGAAAAGTAAAATATTTTGCTCTGGTATCTACTGACCAGTCGCAGTCTACCTGAATATTTTCATATACAACAGCCTGTTTAGCTGTCAGACGGCTGAGCAACCGGTGTACCTTAAAAGCGAGGCTGTCCATTTGTGCCGGAGCACTGTTTTTCAGGGATTGATTGGTGATATATACAACGGGGGTAACGGTTAATCCTTTTAGAGGACACTGAACTGTGAGCAGTCCATTTGGTAAAACCTGCTGCTCCTGCTCATTCCAGACTACATCAAAGAAATGCAGATATAAATGGTTATCCACAGTTTTCCTGAGCATCCCCCTTTCCTCTTTATTTAGCTGAAATACAGTTTTCCAATAGTAAAAAGCAGTATGCGTCTTCCCTTTGCTTTTGCAGCCACTGAAATACAGCAGTAACATACAGCATACTGCCAAATTAAATTTACTAACCATTACGCTTCATCATAGAGATAAAGGTAAAAAAAAAGCGCTTTCCAGTAATACTGAAAAGCGCCGGTATGAAATTAGCTGAGCTTACAATTTGTCGCTCGCGTCTTTGCAGTTCAAATCTTCGAAAGCCTGTGTTAAACGCTGTACAAAAGTTTCTTCACCTTTACGCAACCAAACGCGCGGATCATAATACTTCTTGTTAGGTTTATCTTCACCGTCAGGATTTCCGATCTGGCCCTGAAGATAAGCTTCGTTTTTCTTGTAATACTCGAGGATACCTTCCCATAATGCCCATTGCATATCTGTATCAATGTTCATTTTGATCGCACCGTAAGAAATTGCTTCCCTGATCTCTTCCTGGGTAGAGCCCGATCCGCCATGGAATACGAAGTTGATAGGTTTTTCAGCAGTAAGGTTAAATTTCTCTTTTAAGAATTCCTGAGAATTTTTAAGGATCACAGGCTGAAGTTTAACGTTACCTGGTTTATATACACCATGAACATTACCAAAAGCTGCTGCTATCGTAAATTTATCACTTACTTTACTTAACTCTTCATAAGCATAAGCTACTTCAGAAGGCTGGGTATATAATTTTGAGCTGTCAACATCACTGTTATCCACTCCATCTTCTTCACCACCTGTTACTCCCAGTTCAATCTCGATCGTCATGCCCATTTTAGCCATACGCGCTAAATATTTGGCAGAGATCTCCATGTTTTCTTCAATTGACTCTTCCGAAAGGTCCAGCATATGAGAAGAAAATAATGGTTTACCGGTTTCAGCAAAGAATTTTTCTCCATGATCTAAAAGACCATCGATCCATGGCAATAATTTTTTAGCAGCATGGTCTGTATGTAAAACAACAGCAACACCGTAATGCTCTGCTAACAAATGAACGTGTTTTGCTGCTGATACCGCACCAAGTACACATGCATTTAAGTTGTCATTATTTAAGGTCTTGCCCGCATAAAATTGCGCGCCACCATTAGATAATTGGATCATCACTGGTGAATTCACCGCTTTAGCAGTTTCCATAACTGCATTGATCGTATTTGTACCGGTAACATTTACTGCAGGTAATGCAAATTGATGTTTTTTAGCCTGTTCGAATAGTTCTTGAAGGGCATCTCCGTAAATTACGCCTTTATAGCCTTTTAAACTCATTGTTATTAGATTTTTTGTAAGCCGAAGTTAGGAAAAATATTAGGCCGGGCAAATCTATCTTATATTATTTTATCTTAACGGGCAAATCAATCCTATATTATTTTACCATCATCTAGGTGAAACTGTTCTAATTTTTTTTCGTTTCTTTGTAATCGCATTTTTCAACGAATAACATGGCTTGGTTTAAGAGAGAAAAAAAAGGTATCAGCACGCTGACAGAAGAAAAAAAGGAAGCGCCGGATGGCTTATGGAACAAGTGTCCTAATTGCAAAAAGGCATTACACAGCGCAGACCTTATAGAAAATAAATATGTTTGTCATTATTGTGATTATCATTTAAGAGTAGGTTCCAAAGAATATTTCCAGGTCCTGTTTGATCATAACGAGTTCACAGAACTTTTCCCCAACTTAACATCCGGCGATCCGCTGAATTTTACTGATAGCAAACCCTATACAGAACGCCTGGTAGATACTATGCAGAAGACAGGATTAAAAGACGCGATCCGTGCCGGAGTAGGAAAGATCGACGGAGAAGACCTGGTGATCGCCTGTATGGACTTCAACTTCATTGGGGGTTCAATGGGTTCGGTTGTAGGAGAAAAGATCGCAAGATCGATCGATTACAGTATCAAACACAAAATCCCTTTCCTGATGATCTCAAAATCAGGAGGCGCAAGAATGATGGAAGCGGCATTTTCATTGATGCAAATGGCCAAAACATCTGCCAAATTAGCCCTGCTTAGCCAGGCAAAAATCCCTTATATTTCTTTGCTTACCGATCCTACTACTGGTGGTGTAACGGCTTCTTATGCGATGCTGGGCGATATCAATATCGCAGAACCGGGAGCACTGATCGGTTTCGCAGGACCAAGGGTAATCAAAGAAACGATTAAAAAAGACCTTCCAAAAGGATTCCAGACCGCTGAATTTGTTCAGGAACATGGTTTCCTTGATTTTATTGTAGACCGCAGGGCGATGAAAGCTAAGCTGGCTACTTTCCTGAAAATGGTGAAGAATTAATGATATTGCCGGAGTTATAGAGTATAGATCATCTTGCTTCGCTGAAAAAGACGATCACCTCTTTCGATGCTGTATGCTGCTGAAGCGCAGCAGAAGGCATCGAAAGAGGTGATCGTCTTTTTTTGAGGTTATCCAATGCAGGGTGCTTTAACCCCCAGCGGAACGATATAGGGGCTTTATGGGAAAATTTTATTATCAGTGAGCGTCAAAAAAAATCTTGCTTATTCCGGATTTTATGGAAATACTTACTTTTGGCGCAGCATAGGCAAATCTGAGGTTTGCTACTGGCTCCTATGGAATAACTGCGTGGATACCCTTAGGAGATCTCCCTGAGGATGCCATGAAATGTTCTGTTGCAAAAAAAAACCGGTATGTTGTATCAAGGCCTTCTGTTGCGTTTCAGCAGCAGGCAGCCTTGATACAGCATACCGGTTTTTTGCAATTAAGAAGATCCTAAAGACGATCTCTTTCGGTAAAGCTCGCAGATAACCTAAAGACATCTGCTTTACTAAAGTCCCTGTAAAGGTATAACCTCAAAAGATTTACTTTACACCGGCCTCTGTAGACAGTGAGTATGGATAATCTGCTTCGGTAATTCCTCTTTTTTTATTCGGCTCGGCAGACATATCAAATTCTAATGTAGCTCCTTTAAGCAACTCTGAGTGACTGATCCAGTTCTTTTGGTAATCTTTAGTATTGAATTTCATCGAGTTGATATAGCGGTTATCGGCATTGTTAGCCGGTGCATTGATGACCACCTGTTTTCCGTTTTCCAGGTTCAGCGTTACTTTTTTGAAGAGCGGCGCTCCCAATACGTACTGATCAACAGCAGGCGTTACCGGGTAAAAACCTAATGAAGAGAACACATACCAGGCCGAAGTCTGTCCGTTATCCTCATCACCGCAATAACCATCAGGCGTAGCTTTGTATAACCTGTTCATCGCTTCCCTTACCCAATACTGGGCTTTCCAAGGTTGACCTGCGTAGTTATACAGATAGATCATATGCTGTATCGGCTGATTGCCATGGGCATACTGTCCCATGTTTGCGATCTGCATCTCCCTGATCTCATGGATCACAAAACCATATTCTTTGTCGTCAAAAACCGGGGGTAAAGAAAATACAGAATCCAGTTTGCTTACAAATTTTTCTTTCCCGCCCATTAACTTAGACAGACCGTTAATATCCTGGAAAACTGACCAGGAATAATGCCAGCTGTTTCCTTCAGTAAAGGCTCCGCCCCATTTGAAGGGGTTGAAAGGCGACTGAAACGAGCCATCCTTATTCTTTCCGCGCATCAGGTTGGTAGAAGGATCAAAAAGGTTCTTATAGTTCATTGCCCTCTTTGCATAAATGGAAGTTTCTGAGGCCGGCTTGTGCAATGCCCTGCCCAGTTGATAGATTGTAAAATCGTCATAAGAATACTCCAGGGTTCTGGCAGCATTTTCACTCACTTTGACGTCAAAGGGAACATAGCCCAGTTCATTGTAATATTTTACTCCTGCCCTGCCTACTGCTTCAATAGGGCCCTCATTGTTGGCTCCATGTTTTAAGGCTTCATAAAGTTTCTCAATGTCATAGCCACGCAGGCCTTTGATATAGGCATCAGCAACTACAGAAGCTGAGTTATTACCTACCATGATATTTGCGTAACCCGGGCTTGACCATTCCGGCAGCCATCCTCCTTCTTTGTAATCATTGATCAGGCCTTCCTGCATCTCTTTATTGATAGACGGATACACGAGGTTTAAAAATGGATATAATGCCCTGAATGTATCCCAGAATCCCGTTCCTGCGAACATATATCCAGGCAATGTTTTGCCTGTATAAGGACTCCAGTGTACGATCTTGTTGCTGGCATCAATTTCATACATTTTATTTGGAAAGAACAGTGTACGGTACAGGCTTGAATAAAAAGTACGGGTCTGATCAACCGTTCCGCCTTCTACGGCGATTCTGCTCAAAGTCTTGTTCCAGGTTGCTTTTGCTTTCTGTTTGGTGGTCTCGAAACTATCATTTGCCAGCTCGCGTTTCAGGCTAAGGTCTGCCTGCTCTACACTGATGAATGAAGAAGCCACTTTCATACTGATCTGCTCGCCTTTCGTAGTTTTGAAACCTATGATCGCGCCAGAGTGATTGCTCTGCAGTTCAAGTGTATCCGCTGCCAGTGTTTTTCCATGCCAGGTATTGGCAGAAACAAAGGGCTTATCAAAGTAGATGACAAAGTAGTTCTTAAAATTAGGCAGGGGTCCCCTGGCATATTTTGTACTGTAACCTATAATTTTTCTCTCTTTAGGGATCACCTTGATATAAGATCCCTTATCAAATGCATCTACTACTACGTATGAACTATCTGATTTTGGAAAGGTAAAACGAAACTGTGCAGCACGCTCTGTTGGTGTAATCTCTGTAGTTACATCTGCATCCGCCAGGTACACGCTGTAATAATAAGGTTTCACAGTTTCGGCTTTATGTGAAAACCAGCTTGCCCTTTCATCCTGGTTGAACCTCATTTTACCGGTAACAGGCATGACGGAGAACTGTCCGTAGTCATTCATCCATGGAGAAGGCTGGTGGGTTTGTTTAAATCCCCTGATTTTATCTGCGTCATAGGTATAGGCCCATCCGTCGCCCATTTTACCTGTCTGTGGTGTCCAGAAGTTCATTCCCCAGGGAAGGGCAATTGCAGGATAAGTATTACCATTGGACAGGTCAGGTTTACTCGCGGTACCCATCAATGGGTTAATCCATTCTACGGGATCAGTAACCTTATCTGTTTTTTGCGCCAAAGCCGGCATTGCGGCAGCGATCATTAACACTGATAAGAAGTGCTTCATCATAGTTTTTTGGTTTAGTATTAATTACGGTGTATTCAAATTAAAAACGTTTTAGCAAATCTCAAAAAATTGAGTTTTTTATTCAGCTCCCGAATTACGCCCTCTAATGTAACAGACTATATATTAAGAGACAAATTAATACTATAATATTTACATAAAAATCTTTAAGCCCTGCTATTCCGGCTCCCAGACTATCATACCGCGCCATTTTACAAGTCCACTCTGACGGCTTCTCTGCGTTATTTCATTCCATCCTGCAAAGCTTCCCTGCATTGGATACCCTCAAAAAAGATGATACCCTGTTTCGGTGCCTTCTGGCGCGCTTCAGCGGCAGGCAGCATCGAAACAGGGTATCATCTTTTTCAGCGAAGCCAGGATATTAGCTATGCAAGTCATTGCATAACCTCCCGGAGCAGCTGTTTAAAAATCCCTTCCAGGGGTAACTCCAGGCTCATGACCAGAACCCAGAGGTTTGCTCTTTCTGTCAGGCGTGTGTGAAAATGCTGTAGTTCCTGATCCCGAACTTGAAGAAGTTTCGCCGTTGCTCAGCTCATCATCTTCATCGGTAGTCGTTTCTTTATATACTGTTTTTTTGTTTTCTTCTTCTTCGTTGTGTTCTTCCGGAGTAATCATAATCATTGGTTTTTAGTAAAAAATAAGTAGATTACTATAACAACAGGAAAAAAAATAGAATTGTTTGTCACAATTGACTATAACCTCCCGGAGAATTGTACACCTTCTCAAAAATAAGTTTTACAATTTCAGCAGTTTCAGCTTCATCATCCCCGGTTACATTGCTCATCAGCACCATTTCATAAGGTTTACCGGTCTTTCTGTAGGGAGGCTGCAGATAAGGAAAGTCCAGGCAAGCCATTCCTACGCGCTCATAAAATTTTATCCTGCGAATGGCCTCAGCATTCGATGGAGGCTCTACCTCCAGCAGTACTTTGCCGTCCTCAAGAAAATCCTTCATCACGTTTTGTCCGCAGCCATTTCCCCTCTGCATTTCCGATATAGCGAAGTGCTCAATAAAATGCCAGTCCCTCAGCTTCCAGCTGGTAATCATTCCAACAGGCTCCCCGCCTTCAACGATTACCTGCAGCTGCATTTCCGGAACAGACCCGAGCATCTCTGTCAGTTCATCCCATTCCCGCCGCTCTTTTTTTGGAAAAGCGCTATAATACAGATCCTTAACAAATGGTAAATTGGGATCACCGGGGCTATCTATCAACAGGTATTGCATGATATGGGATTACTTGATATTAAAAACAACAATTGAAAAATACAGACATAAAAAAAAGCCCTGACCTTGATCAAAGCTTTCTAGAATTTACTGGTGTCGCACTAAACGGCTATATTTTGCTCTACGATCTGTTTTACCTTTTCCACAACGTAGTTGATTTCTTCTTTTGTATTGTTCTTACTGAAAGAGAACCTGACAGATGGCCGGTTTGGATCGGCGCCAATTGCGGTGAGCACATGTGAGCCGATATTCGACCCTGATGAGCAAGCGCTGCCGCCTGATGCCGATATACCATTGATATCCAGGTTGAACAATAACATATCTGACATGTCCATCTCAGGAAAGCACACGCTCAGTACGGTGTACAAACTATTTGCAGGTTCGGTTTCACCGTTAAAGCTAATTCCGGGAACTTCAGCAGTCAGCTTGTCCTTCATATAGGTCTTGAGGTCCTGAACATAATTCTGGTGTTCTTCCATTTCGGCATAGGCCAGCTCAAGCGCTTTCGCCAAACCAACAATGCCATAGATATTTTCGGTTCCTCCGCGCATATTGCGCTCCTGGGCACCGCCGTAAATCAGCGGATTAATTTTTATTGTATGGTTGATATAGATGAAGCCCACACCTTTAGGCCCGTGCAGCTTATGACCTGCACAAACGATAAAATGTGCTTTCAGCTTTCTGACATCATGTTTATAATGCCCCATGGTCTGTACCGTATCGCTATGGAATATGGCATTATATTTCTCGCAGATCTCGCCAACTCTTTCCACATCGGTCAGCGTGCCCAATTCATTGTTGGCATGCATCAGTGACACGAAAGAGCGCGGGTTATCCTTCAGCAATTCTTCCAGGTGTGCATAATCTATATTTCCCTTTGCATCGATGTTCACATAGCTGAGTTGATCAATTACCCCATCTTTGAGTAACTGGTCCATGGTGTGTTCCACCGCGTGGTGTTCAATTTTAGAAGTAATTGCATGTTTGATACCAAACGCAGCAATTCCACAGCGGATGGCCATGTTATCGGCTTCCGTACCACCTGATGTAAAAAATATCTCAGCTGGCACGGCATTTAACAAGCCGGCCACGGTTTTTCTCGCTTTTTCCAGTAACGTACGCACCTCGCGGCCCTGCGCATGAATAGAAGATGGATTGCCATAATAGTTTTCCATCACATGAACCATCTCAGCTACTACTCTTTTATCAAGAGGTGTGGTAGCGGCATTATCTAAATAGATCCTGTTCATTGGTATTAATTCAATTTTAATATTTCTTTTATGTCTGATATGATCTTATTGGCAAGGCCTTCAGCTACAGTTTCATTCTCTGCTTCACTGTAAATACGAATGATCGGCTCTGTGTTTGACCTGCGCAAATGTACCCATTCATTATCAAATTCAATTTTCAGCCCGTCAATCGTACTGCTGGGATGGTTTTTGTATTTCTCCTGCACCTTCAGCAGCAAAGCATCAATATCCATTTCTTCGGTAAGTGTAATCTTATTTTTAGAAATATGATAGTTTGGATAACTACTTTTCAGCAAGGATACAGATTTGCCGAATTTCGCAAGATGCGTTAAGAACAGGGCAATTCCTACCAGGGCATCCCTGCCATAATGTAATTCCGGATAAATAATCCCCCCATTGCCTTCACCGCCGATGATCGCATGGCTGGCCTTCATCTGGTTTACTACATTCACCTCACCTACTGCTGCCGCATTATATTCAGTTCCTGCCTTCAGCGTTACATCTTTCAGGGCACGGGTTGATGACAAATTAGAAACGGTGTTGCCAGGTGTATGCTGCAGTACATAGTCAGCCACCGCTACAAGCGTATATTCTTCGCCAAACATAGATCCGTCCTCACAGACAAAACACAACCTGTCCACATCAGGGTCAACAACGATACCCAGGTCTGCCTGTTTACTCTGCACCACTTTGGAAATTTCGGTCAGGTTTTCAGGGAGTGGCTCCGGGTTGTGCGGAAATTCGCCATCTGGTGTACAGTACAATTCAAACACAGTTTTTACGCCCAGTGCTTTCAATAATGCCGGAATAAAGATTCCTCCTGTTGAATTCACACAATCGATCGCAATTTTAAACTCAGCCTTTCTGATCAGTTCCACATCAACGAGCGGAAGCGCAAGAATTGCATCAATATGTTTCTGCAGATAGCTGTCATCATAGATCACCTTTCCAAGATCATTCACATCGGCAAACTCAAATTCAGCTTTTTCTGCCATTTCCAGCACTTCCTTGCCATTGGCATCACTGATAAATTCGCCCTTTTCATTGAGCAGCTTTAATGCATTCCATTGTTTGGGGTTATGACTGGCCGTGAGAATAATTCCCCCACCTGCCTTCTCCATAGGAACAGCGATCTCTACGGTAGGCGTAGTAGATAAGCCAAGATCGATCACTTCGATACCCAGCCCCTGCAGCGTTCCGGTAACTAAATTATTGACCATATCACCCGAAATACGTGCGTCACGCCCCAGTATGATTTTTTTTATGTTCGTATTGCGGATTACCCATGAGCCATAGGCTGCGGTAAACTTTACG
Source organism: Pedobacter hartonius (assembly GCF_900107535.1). Taxonomy (GTDB): domain Bacteria; phylum Bacteroidota; class Bacteroidia; order Sphingobacteriales; family Sphingobacteriaceae; genus Pedobacter; species Pedobacter hartonius. Next base: position 492,822 of record NZ_FNRA01000001.1, read on the forward strand.
ATGTCAATTGGTGTCAGGCCGTTACCGGCCTTTCCACCTATGGTTCCCCTGATGCCGGAGATAGATTTTATAAGTGTCAATTGTTGTAAATTTTGTTTTTCAAAAATACAAAAAATTAAGAATGAATACCAATTAAACCGAATTGATCTGAATATCTGACCCGTTTACTATATTTGCATTTTATAAATAAGTTCCTTATGCAGCGTAAGTGGTTTCAGTATTGGTTTAACTCTCCATATTATCATATTTTATATAGTCAGCGTAACGATGAAGAAGCCGAATTTCTGATAGATAATTTAACTGCATACCTTAAACCGCCCCTGCATTCCAGGATCCTTGATATCGCCTGCGGGAGGGGACGCCACGCTGTTTATCTGAATAAAAAAGGATTTGACGTGACGGGAATTGACCTTTCTGAACAAAGCATAAAATATGCAAAACAGTTTGAGCAGAAACACCTTCATTTTTTTGTGCACGACATGCGCAGGCTGGGTTATATCAATTACTATGATATTGCAATGAACCTGTTTACCAGCTTTGGCTATTTTGAAACGGAAAAAGATCACGTCAATGCGCTGAAATCTTTCAGAAAAAGTATTAAAGATGACGGTAAACTGGTCATTGATTATTTCAATACACAAAAGATCCTGAAGAATCTTACGCAGAGAGAAACCAAAACTATTGAAGGCATAGAATTCGATATCCATAAGTTTGTCTCCGAAGGCAAGATCATTAAACATATTAATTTTGAACATAAGAACAAGCACTTTGCATTTGAAGAACGGGTACAGGCTTTTACACTTACCGATTTTGAGCGCATGTTCGAAAAAAGCGGGCTGACCATCAGCGCAACTTTCGGCAGTTACAATCTTGACCCTTTTGATGCTATTCAATCCGAGAGACTGGTCCTCATCTGCCAAAAAACATGATAGAGAGCTTATATAATTTTGATATAGCCCTTTTTCTGAAGATACATAAAGGGCTTTCCAATGGCTTTTTCGACTGGCTGATGCCATTGGTGCGAAACCGCTATTTTTGGTCGCCCCTGTACCTTTTTATCATCGTTTTCTGCTTCAGGGAATACAAGAAAGGGGGCTGGTACATCATCGGCGGGGTGCTGCTCACTTTTGCGCTCGGAGACCTGGTCTCTTCAAGGCTGATCAAACCCTTCGTTGCACGCCTGAGACCCTGCAATGATCTCAATCTGGCAAACGAGATTATCCACCGCGTTCCCTGCGGAACGGGGTATAGCTTCCCTTCGGCACACGCCACCAATCATTTCGGCATCGCGATATTTCTGATCATGGTATTTTATCCGAAATGGAAACCCATCCTGCCTTTGGGGCTTGCATGGGCATTTATCATTTCTTTTGCGCAGATCTATGTAGGTGTTCATTACCCGCTGGATACCGTTGCAGGAGCGGCACTGGGAACTACGGTCGGATTTGTAGTTTCAGCAATCTATAAAAAAACACAGGTAACAGCGATATAATGGAATTCTGGAAGCTCCTTGTATTATTTTTATGCGCCTTTCTGGGAGGCTTATCCATATTTTTGGTAAAGAGCGACAAATCGCAGCTGCTCAAACTGATTCTTTCTTTTAGCGGGGCCTATTTATTTGCAATCACCGTTTTGCATCTTATTCCGGACGCATACAGCGGTCCTGACCATGCGGAGATCGGAATCTTCATATTGATCGGTTTCTTACTCCAGATCTTTCTGGAACAGTTTTCTGAAGGCGTTGAGCATGGGCATATCCATAAACATGGTGAGGGACATTCCTTTCCGTATGGAATCATGATCAGCTTATGCCTGCATGCCTTCCTGGAGGGGATGCCATTGGCCGCCGACCAGCACAATGCCCTGATCTTCGGTATCTCCCTGCACCATATTCCTGCAGCCTTTGCTTTATCCAGCATCCTGCTGCAAAACAATTTCAAGTTCAGGGGAATTGTCATTTACCTCGGCATATTTGCCCTGATGGCTCCACTTGGCTTTTTATTAAGCTATGGCATCAGCAACGGAAGTATTGGCGGGATTGAACTTTATTTCAACAAAATGATGGGTATTGTGATCGGCATATTCCTTCATATATCAACCACCATTTTGTTTGAGTCCAGTGTAGATCATAAAGTATCAAAAAGAAAAATGATCGCTGTGTTGCTGGGCATCAGCATTGCTTTAATCGGCTTTTATCTTTCAGCACATCATTAAACTTAGCGGCATATGAAGGAAAAGAAGGGAACTAGATATTTCCCCTCGCTTTATTCAGCAATGTGATCAGCTGTTCCGCTTCTTCCTGTGTAATATTTGAAGAAAGGATTCCTGACAGGCTGACTTCATTGTCTATTTTTTTCAACAGAATCAGCCCTTTGTCATTAATTAAAATATCGACAGCCCTCTTGTCATAATTATTGACATTTTTGATGACTATACCTTTCTGTACCAGCCTGTCTACGATCCTGGAGGCATCGCACATTTTATCCAGCATTCTGGATTTAATCAGGTTAATGGTTGATGGGTTAGGGAATTGTCCGCGCAGGATTCTCAGTACATTAAATTGCTGTGAGGTAATATCGTATGGCGACACAGCCTGCTTAACTTTATCGTTACACCAATTGTGTGTAAAAGATACGTTCACAATAACCTCGTGAAATGCGCTTTCATAACGGGGAGCTTTGGTTTCTTTTAACATTACTTAATTTATCTAATGATTATCAACTGCTTTTCTTTTGAGTATTGTTAATTTTTTCTTTACCGTATTTCCAGGGACAATGCTTGCATTTATTTTTACAGCAATAACCACGTCTAAGATGGAATGACTCCGTAAAAACCATCAACCCCTCTTTGTTAAAATAGTAATCGGAAAATTCTTCCATCAGTTAAGCAATTTAACGTCCAAAATGTTTTGAAAATAACTTTTCAATTGAATTCCGCTACCATGTGTGGTCCATATCTGCGATGGCTTCACCTTATCAATGGTTAAAATTATATCTTCCCAGTCAACATGATCTGATATATACAACTGTAACTCATTATTGTTTTGTAAATGTTTCCAACCCGTTGCAAACACCCTGATCACGTTTACTGCTTTGATATAACTCCTGTATACAAGAGGCGGAACCAGGTAAATCATCTGGCTCAGATTTGCCTTCATTACCTTTCTGTCGTACACCTCATACCTGCCCATATCAATTCCCATTTCCTCATATACTCTAACGAAAGGAAGTATACTATGGTGTACGAGTATCCGTTTTTCTGGACAGTGGTCACTGATCAGGCGGATCAAACGCTGGCTCTTGCCCAGGGCATAGGCCCCCAGCATAATGTTGCTCTGTGTAGAGTTCAGTTTCTGAATCTCCGTCACCGCATCCGGGTGACTGGTGTCTGGATTAGCAAAGGTAGTCTCTGTAATCAGTACATCGGCCTGTACAAATTCTATCGGCTCACAGGTATCATCCGGCTGCAGCTTATAATCCCCTGTATACAGATACCGTATACCCTTGTATTCCATTAATACCAGGGCAGAACCAAGCATATGCCCCGCAGGTACGAAACTAATCTTTACATCATTCAACGTAAACGGCATATGAAAAGACCGGATATGAAATTCACCGCCAGCAAATTTCTTGTAACGCTGTTTCATAAATAACGAGGTAGCCTGTGTACAATAAACATTCAGGTTCCCGCTGATGGCATGATCTCCGTGTGCATGTGAGATCACCGCATCCTTCACTATTTCCTTTGGATCCAGGTAAAAATTTCCATAGGCGCAAAACAGCCCTATTTTGGTTGGAACCAAAAAATCATCTAATATCATCTGGTATGTTTATCTATATAAATTGGTGATGCAGCTCCATCACCTGGAGTATAACCGACTGACTTTCGTCATTCCTGATCAGGAAATCAGCCATTTTCAATTTTTCATCGTCGCTCCACTGCTTACTCATCCGTGCCAGTACCTGCTCTTCTGTTGCCCCGTCCCGTTCCATTACCCGTCTTAAACGCGTTTCCAACGGCGAGGTGACCAGCACGGTTTTGTCACAGGCCTGGTAAGAACCGCTTTCAAACAGTAAGGCGGCCTCTTTGAGTACATAGGGTACATTCGCCGGTAATGCCTCCAGCCACAGGTCAAAAGCCCTGAAGACTGCCGGATGGACCAGTGCATTGAGCCTGGCCAGCTCAGTACTGTTGTTAAAAACGATGCCTGCTATATGTTTGTTATTTAACCTGCCTGCCGCATCATAACTTTCGGCACCGAAAGCCTCCATGACACCCGCTGTAAGCACAGGGTCAGTAACCATAATCTCTTTTGCGACCGTATCAGCATAAAATACAGGAATACCCAAATGCTCAAACACATAGCAGACAGTGCTTTTCCCGCTTCCTATTCCACCGGTGATACCAATCTTCATCATTGCTTTTCAATAATAAAATCAACCTTTTCCGGAACCAGCTTCACTTTCTTACAATAGTCCGGAAAGCGGGTCAGCTTAATGCTCAGCTGGTCATGCTTTTGCAGCTTCCATTCATTCAGGTCAACTGCGGCTTCAATAAAATCTTCATTTACCTGCTGATAGCTGGACAGCGCCACCATAAACGTGATTTTCACCTTCTTGGGGTACAGCTTTACGTTATAATATTCGCCGTTATTTAATATTTTTAAAGGTACTTCCAGCGTTTTCTCTGTAAACTCATCCACGGGCAGCTTTACTTCTATGGTAGAAGGAAATATATTCACATTCTTCTGCAGGTTTGGCCTCATGGCTATCCGGGAAACGGAAGGACCCTGGATATCACGCATTTTCAAGGTATCCGTTTTCCACTCCCTGATCTTTTCCAGCTCCTCCTGCGGGCCCGATACAGTTACATAGTCAGGACTGAACTCTATATCATCAGAAACACCATATTGCTTGGCAAAAGTTAAATTGGAGACCAGCCTCACCGGCACCCTTTTCACGGTTCTTTTGGAGAAATCAAAATAAAGTGTGTCAGGGCGTACAGAAATGATCTTTTGTGAGGTTTCCAGCTGGTTATTCACACTGTACAACTGCTCCGAAAAAAGTATATAATTTCTGTTATTCAGTTTATCGAGACTGATGTTTATGGAGGGAGGACTCACGCGCAGGCGTGCAAACAGCAGCTGCCAGCCGGTTCCTTCTACCAAAAGGTCAACCGTGTCTGACTGTAATGGGTGAAAAGCTTTTTTTTGAGGAAAATTCTTATACACCAGTACCGTTTTTGCGGTATAAACGTACTTATTGTTCAACGCCAGAAAAAGCCATCCTGCAATAGCCAGCAGGATACAGGTGATCAATACCAAAAAGCGCTTTCGCTCAATTTTTGTAAGTCTAATAAAAGGCATGGCTGTAAAGTAAACAAATTTAATAAAACAAAAAAGCCGCACCAAATTAAGGAGCGGCTTTATTTGTAAATCAATAGATTAAGCTTTAGGCAATTCCGTAGAGGCTTTTGTGGCATCTAAAGAAATAGCACTTTTATCGAAACGGATCTTTGTACCACCTTCAACTTCAATCAGAAAGGTAAGTTCGTTCATATCAACAATTCTTCCGTGAATACCAGCCGTAGTAACGATCTTATCACCTTTTTTTAGATCAGCAACAAGTTTCTTGTGATCTTTTGCTTTTTTAACCTGTGGCCTGATCATGAAGAAGTAAAAAACTACCATGATCAATACCATTGGAACCAATGTACTTAACATACTGCTTCCGCCGGCTGCCTGTAAAATTACTGTAGATGTCATATTATTTGTTTGTGTATTATTATCAATTATAGTGCAGCATTTTCGTTTACTTCACCGATCAGGTGCACCTCAGTTGTAGCGGGGTTACCGTTAGAAGTGATCGTCACGATCTTGTCCTGCATTCCTGATTTACCTGCACTGTTAAAAACAACTTTGATCACGCCGGCTTCACCTGGTTTGATCGGTGCTTTCGGAATGCCAGGAGTAGTACAACCGCAGGTAGCAGTGGCATTGGTAATGATCAGTGGGCTTTTTCCTGTATTTTTAAACTTGAACTCATGGTTCACTTTTTCACCCTGCCTGATTTTGCCAAAGTTGTACATGCCACTTTCAAAGCTGATCACAGCTGCGTTTGCAGCGGCAACCGGAGGCATTGTAGCCACAGTACTGTCTGCAGAACCTGCAGATTTGGATTGCTGACAGGCACTCAATGAAGCTGCAGCCAAAAACAGTATAAATAATTTCCTCATGTTTATTCTTCTATTAATCCGCGACCTATTTTCTTGATACTGTTGGTACGTTTTAAGTCGCTCAAAATTTTGTCTAATATACCGTTAATAAATGAATTACTTTTCGGGGTACTGTAATCTTTCGACAAGTCAAGATACTCGTTTATAGTTACTTTGACCGGAATGGACGGAAAGTTCATCAGTTCACAAATGGCCATCTTCATTAAGATCGTATCCATCAGTGCAATCCTTTCAGATTCCCAGTTCTTGGTACGTTCAGCGATCAGTGCCTGGTACTCATTGTTGTTTTTCAGGGTATATACAAACAGGTCTTCCACAAATTTACCATCCTCTTTCCAGTCTGCACTGATTGGGGTAAGTTTGTTTTTGAAGGGATCTTCCGAGGTAAAGTTCTTTAAGGTCTTTGCTACCATTCCCTGCATCACTTCCTTATCTACCGACCAGTTGATAAACTTATCTTCAAAAGCCTGGATGATGTTCTGGCTTTTAAGTATGACCTTTCTGAAAATGAATTTGATAATTTCTTTTGATCCCTCCAGGCTCTCATCCGAATCATTCAGATAAGCCATATACTCGGGAGTAGACTTTAACTTGTTGTAGATAGTTTTGATAAACTCAGGATCGGCATGCCAGTTGATCTGGTATTTGTTTACTGCAGCCTTAAACTCCGGGTTCTGCTGTAACAATACAATAAACCTGTTGGTCAGCAGCTTCTTATTAGGATTCAGATCTTCTGCCGTTGGAAAGTGCTTGTTTGCTCTTTCTATTGCGTCAATTTCAGTATATTCGGTAATCTCAGAAAGTAATGCCAGCATTCTGACATACATTTCATAAACATTATCGATACTGAGCATCAGTTCCTTCTTTGCGGAAGTCAGATCCTTCTTTTCAGTCATTTGCCATGCAAAAATGTTTTGCAGAGCTTTAATTCTTAAGTGCCTTCTATTTAACATGAATGTAAGAACGAGTTGGTAATTTACCGGTTATTAATATGATGATTTTATCTTCTTGATATCAATTATTCTTTGTTCAACGATCCTGTTTGCCGCCAGGATAGTTGGGATATTATCTGCCTTCGACAGTTTAATGACGTTGCGCGTAGCATCATAGATATTTTCTGTCAGCTGCATCGTTCGTTTTTTACCATAACCCGTCAGCTCAGAGTAACAGTTGATGAGCCCTCCTGCATTGATCAGGTAATCCGGAGCAAACAAAATGTTTTTTTCCAGCAGCAGCGCACCATGTACCTGCTCATCTGCCAGCTGGTTATTGGCCGAGCCGGCAATAATGGCAAACTTCATCTTCGGAATGGTCTTGTCATTCACCGTTGCCCCCAATGCACATGGGGCGTAGATATCTACATCCAGTCCAAAGATCTTATCGGCCTCCACAGGTTTTGCTTTATATTTCCGCGCCACCTGGTGTAAACGTTCTTCATTGATGTCACTGATAAAGACCTCTACATTTTCTTTCCTCAACAGCTCTACCAGATGCTCGCCCACATTACCTATTCCCTGCACCACCACCGAGCGGCCGGCCATCATGTCGGTTCCGAATACTTCTTTAACACAAGCTTTCATCCCCAGGAAAATACCTTTTGCCGTTGTCGGAGATGGATCTCCCATACCGCCAATCGACTCAGGAACACCTGTAACATGTGTAGTTTCCATGCTGATGTATTCCATGTCCTTCGTCGTTGTACCTACGTCCTCGGCGGTGATAAATTCCCCGTTGAGGTTTTTAATAAAACGGCCAAAACTGCGCATCATTGCCTCAGATTTTCCTTTTCTGGAATCGCCGATAATAACAGCTTTTCCGCCACCAAGGTTTAACCCAGTAATGGCAGCTTTATAGGTCATACTTCTGGACAGGCGAAGAACATCTTCCAGCGCCTCTGTTTCGGTAGCATAATTCCACATACGTGTACCACCCAAAGCAGGACCGAGTGTGGTGTCGTGAATAGCAATAATGGCTTTTAAACCTGTATCGGGATCACTACAATACACTACTTTTTTATGTCCTAATGCACTTAGTTGATCTAAAATTGAGGTTACCACAGAACTCTTAACAGACATATGATTTCGTTTATCAGACAGTTCGCAAAACTAATGATAAAAAAGATTAATTACATTGTTTTAACGAAACAGTTTTCAAAAACCCTTATCAATTGGCTAACTTTGCCCCCACATGAAGCACCTTCTTTTCTTAAATAAATACTTTTATAAATATAAATGGTGGATTGTGCCGGGGGTGTTTTTCGTCATCATTTCCAACATATCCGGGGTAATTCCCGCACAGGTGATTGGCCATGCATTTAACCTGATCACAGAAAACATAGAGATCTATAGATTATTTGATGGTTTCGAAAGGCAGCAGGTCATCTATGACATCTTTAGCTATAGCCTGTTCTATTTCGGTACACTGGTGCTCATCCTTTACCTGATCAGGGGGCTGTTTCTCTTTTTCATGAGGCAGACACTCATACTGATGTCAAGGCATATTGAATTTGACATGAAAAACGAGATCTATGCCCATTACCAGGAGCTGAGCCTTGGCTTTTACCGACGTAACAATACCGGCGACCTGATGAACAGGGCAACGGAAGACGTGAACAGGGTAAGGATGTATGTAGGCCCTGCAATTATGTATGCCATCAATACACTGGTCCTCTTCCTGCTGATCGTGAGTTCCATGTATTCCGTAAATCCAAAACTTGCAACATTCTGCCTTTTGCCATTACCGGTGATGGTGATCATCATTTATTATGTGAATACCCAGATCAATAATAAGAGCGAGCAGATTCAGGAACAGCTTTCGCGCCTTTCCAGCTTTGTACAGGAAAGGTTTTCGGGCATCAGGGTAATAAAATCCTATGTACGCGAAGATTATACAAGAAAAATATTTGCCGGGGAAAGTGACGACTATAAGTCGAATGCCATGAGCCTTGTCCGCGTACAGGCACTCTTCTACCCTACCATGCTGCTTTTAGTGGGACTGAGTACAATCCTCACTGTTTATGTAGGGGGTGAACAGGTACTCGAAGGCTCAATTACGGCTGGCAACATTGCTGAGTTTATCGTTTATGTGAACCAGCTTACCTTTCCCGTTACCATGCTGGGCTGGGTAACCACGCTGATCCAGCGGGCAGCCGCTTCACAGAAAAGAATCAATGAGTTCCTTGAACTTCAACCAGATATCCGTTCGGGAAACATCTCACTGGGAGAACTCAGTGGAAATATAAATTTCGATAAAGTAAGTTTTACTTACCAGGATACAGGCATCGAGGCGCTGAAAGATATATCCTTTGACATCGGAGCCGGTCAGTTTGTAGCGATCATTGGCCGTACCGGATCGGGAAAATCCACACTTGCCAACCTGATCATGCGAATGTATGATGCAGATAGAGGACAGATCTCCATTGACGGAGAGCCGCTGCCCGGAATAAACCTGAATTCTTTCAGGAACCAGGTAGGTTTTGTACCGCAGGAAGTTTTTCTCTTTTCAGATAATATCAGGAATAATATTGCCTTTGGCCTGGACAAAGTTACAGATGCGGAGATTGAAACAGCTGCACGAAATGCAGCCGTTTACCACAACATCATGGATTTCGAGCTGAAGTTTGACACCATGTTAGGAGAACGGGGAATTACACTTTCCGGTGGACAAAAACAGCGTGTATCTATTGCCAGAGCCTTAATTAAGGAACCTAAGATTCTGATATTTGACGATTGCCTGTCAGCAGTAGACACCAGAACGGAAGAAGAAATACTGAATAACCTGGGCAACGTGATGAAGGGAAAGACCAGTATACTCATCGCGCACAGGATTTCCACGATCAGAAAGGCCGATAAGATCATTGTTTTAGAGGACGGTAAAATCACAGAACAGGGTACACACGACGAACTTATAGAGCTCCACGGCATCTATGAGGAAATGTTTCAGAACCAGTTATTGGAAGAAGAAAATAAATCTCTTTAATTTCTATTTTGATCTTTACTGATTAATAGTTTATATTTACCCGAACCAAAACCAACAGTAATACCAAACATGGGAGAATTTGACAACAAAGAGAGAGAAGAGGTTTTTTCTAAGAAAGTAAGGGCCGGTAAGAGAACATATTTTTTCGACGTTAAAGCTACTCGCTCAGGCGATTATTATTTAACCCTGACTGAAAGCAAGAAAAGACTGGAAGACGGTGTATTTGTAAAACATAAGATTTTCCTTTATAAAGAGGATTTCGAAAAGTTTGCGGAAGGTTTAAACGAAACGGTAGATTACATTAAGACTCATCAGGAAGTAGTTGAAAAGCGCTACGAATATTCTGAGAACCACGAAGCGGCCGGCAAAAGCCAAAATGACGACTTCTCTTTTTAGAAATTAAAAATCCTTTTAGAAGCTCCGTTGGGGCTTTTTTTTTAGTTTTCCTTGATAGCGCATTCCTTTACCACAGCTTCACTGACCGTGATCCAGTTCTCTTCTTCAGAGACATTGGTACCCAATACGATCTGTTTGCTTTGATGTAACTGCTCTTCGATCTGCGTCAGCATTTCGTTGGAAATTACCTTATTCAGGATCCTCACAGGTTCATCCAGTGCATCGGTTTTAATTTCGAGGTCATAAATTCCTGATACCAGCGTGCGGCAAATGATCAGCTCTACCCTGCTGTTTTGCGCCACATTCTTCAATGCCCCGAAAGCATTGATTACCTGATCAGCATTCCCGGCTTTGAATCCAAGTACAATCGACGGGTTTAACTCCGGGTTCTGACTGTCATTTGAAAAATATATTTCATCAACATCAGCCAATATTGATTCTATTATCAATCTGTCCATAATTTACTTCTTTAGAAATCTATACTGTAAAAAGGAATGAAAGCCTGTATTGTTTGGTTAAAGATTAAAATTTAAAGTTGGTTTCATCATTTAATCTATATATTCATCTTAAAGAGGGCTTCATCACCCCGCAAAAAAACAAACCTATGAGCACATTCCTTTTTATGGTAGGTGGCGTCAACGTTGGCGCTTCCGAAATTATGATCGTCATGCTGGCCGCCTTCGTCGTTTTCCTTATTGTAAGAAACATGATCTACCAGCCCAAGGAATAAATTTTGCAGCTTTAGAACACTATTGTATTTCTTGAAGATCAAACATTTTCACATTTATTGTGTAATATAATAGAGATTCATTATAATACAATCCGTTTATGCCAGAATTTGAAGAAACAAAGAAATTACTCGACGATTCTACTATGTATTATTTAATAAGCGTAGGTATGGACAGCAAATATTCTTATGTCAATAAAAGGTATCAACAGGTTTTTAACAATATTCACGGCAACCTTGTAGGTCAACATTATTCGGTTACAATACATCCTGATGACACCTGGGTTTGTCAGTCAGTATCTGAACTTGCTTTTTCAAATCCTGACAAAGTCTTTCCTGCCATCATCAGGAAACACGACGGACATGGAGGATACGTGGTCACAAAGTGGGAATACAAAGCCATGTTTGACGACCATAACATACCGGCCGGAATGTTTTGTGTCGGACATGACATCACCGAACTGGTCCTCAATAGCAACGAGCTGAAGGACACGAAGGAGTCGTTGACAAAAACACAGTATAACCTGGCCCAGATCAATTATATACAATCTCACGTGGTGAGAAAACCAATAGCAAATATCATGGGGCTCAGTGTCCTGCTCGAATCAATGGATGTCAATCCTGAGCTGAAAGATATGATCAATATGATCAATGAAAGTGCAAAGGAACTTGACCAGGTAATCCGCAACATGGCGGCAATGGAATAGATCATCTGTAGCATTGTTGTTGATTACCGGAGATGATCTAATTTTGAAAAAGGAGTTATGCTCAATTCCTGCTGCATTAATTCGCTGCGCGAAAGAACAACTAAGCAGGAATTGAGCATAACTCTTTTTTTTAGAAATTACAGGAGATCATCTATAACCACCGCGCTACAGATGATCTGAGATTAAGAAGATCCATAAACACTGCGCTACAGATAATCTTTTAAAAAAAAGAATACCTCTTTCGATGCCTTCTGCTGCGCTTCAGCAGCATACAGCATCGAAAGAGGTATTCTTTTTTTTCAGCGAAGCCAGATGATCCTTAGACTTTATGCTATAGATGACCTAAGATAATCCTTTTTTAGCAAGGATTTTCAACACCGCATCATGTTCCATAGGTATTATACCAATTTTGCGTCCAGCGTTATATCCAGATTATAAGCTTTACTTACCGGACAGTTTGCTTTTGCTCCTGCTGTAATTTCCCTGAATTGTTCTTCAGTGATATCAGGAATACTTGCTGTAAGTACAAGGTTAGACGTAGTGATCGTTCCTGTGTTGGTATCTAAAGTGATCGTAGCTTTAGTTTCCAATGAAGTAGGATTAAAACCAGCTTCGGTCAGGTCAAGACTTAGCTTCATGGTAAAACAGCCTGCATGGGCAGCTGCCATTAATTCTTCAGGATTGGTACCGATTCCATCAGCAAAACGGCTGGCGAATGAATATTGTGTCTGGTTCAGTACAGTACTGTCTGTAGTTAAATGACCTTTACCTTCTTTGATCGTGCCATTCCAAACGGCTGTTGCATTACGTTTCATATTGTTTTTTTTATGGTTGTGAGCTTTTGTTCGTATTCAGTTGATAACATCGCTTTACAGCAAAATTTAGTCCATATTCCTGCCAAGAAGTTTAAATCCCCATGCACATACCAGCAGCAGTACGATCAGCCCGGTCCATAGCCAGTTATAGCCATACATTTCTGCCAGATAAAAACCTGCAGACGGACCGATCACCTGTGAGATGGACCAGCTCATAGTATAACCCGCAGCATATTGTCCTCTGTTATGGTCATTGGTACGGCTCATCACAAAAGTGTTGATAAAAGGTAAAGCCAGCATTTCGCCAATGGTAAATACAATGATGGCCAGTATAGCCGCAACTATCGGTGTGATTCCGGGCAGCAGCAAGATGCAATAGGCAACAGCAATCAATAACACACCCATGATGATATATTGGATCGGTGACCGTTTATTTTCAATTTTGCTGACCATCACCATCTCAAAAAGTGCAATGATCAGTCCGTTTAAGCCTAGGATAAGACCTATCCAGAATTCATCAATATGCCATATTTCTTTATAAAAAAGAGGCGCAACCCTGAACATCAGGAAGAAACAGATTGTCAGCATGATATTCAGCAGCAGGAATTTAACGAACAGCACATCTTTCCAGGGTTTGAGCACCGCAGAGTTTCTAATCTTCTCGGCCACCGTTTTAGGAAGGACATGAAGAACAGGCAGAAAGAACAACAATGCTATTCCCGCCAGAATACTTACGCTGCCGTCTACAATAAACAGCATCGGGTAACTAAAAGATGCCACGATACCTCCTATGGCACTGCCAATGGCAAACCCCATATTATTTGCCAGCCTGTTCAGCGAAAAAGAACGCGTTTCGGTACCCGGAGCAGCGTAACTGGTGATTGCAGCATAGTTTGCGGGTTTGAAGGCCTCAGAAAAGAAACTGATCAGCAGGGTGAACAGGCAGAGGATATTAAATTGGGTAATGGTTGAATATAAAATAAAAAACACCCCTCCTATGACAGAAGAATAGATCTGTACCGATCTGAAGCCTATTACATCAGTCAGTTTTCCTCCTACCGTAGCCCCGGCAATAGAACCCAGCCCAAACAGCGTGATGATCAGCCCCGCATCAGAAGGAGCTCTGTGCAGATATTGCGTCATGTATAAGCTCATGAAGGGTACGGCCATACTGCTGCTCCGGTTGATGAACATTACAATACTCAACACCCATGTTTCGCGGCTTAATCCAGAAAATGACTGTTTATAGGTAGCGGTTACTTTTTTTATCATTATTTATACCGTTCGAAGAACTCCATGGTTCTCAACATCTGATCAACACGCTGCCTGTTATTTCCCGAACGTGTCAGTTCGTGTGTAGCTCCGGGATGCCTTACATACTCTACATCCCTGCCCAATACCTTTAAGGCCTTGTACATCATTTCGGATTGGATCACTCCTGTTCTGAGGTCAGTTTCTCCATGAAAGATAATGACCGGTGTATGGATCTTGTCAACATAGGTAAATGGCGATTGTGCTTTAAGCAGTGCAGCAGCACTACTGTCCCAGGGGTATCCCCCGAAATAATTAGGCACCAGCCGCCACGCATTGCCTTCGCCAAAGAAGGTGGTCAGGTCATATACCCCACGCTGCGCGCATGCTGCCCTGAACCTGTTTGTATGCCCAACTATCCATGCAGTAAGATAACCGGCATATGATCCGCCGGTGATGAATTGCCTGGTTGTATCTGCCCAGCCCTCGGCGATGGTCAGGTCCAGTGCCTTCAGCACATCCCGTGTTGGCCCCTCAGCCCAGTCCTTCACGTTCCCGCGCAGAAATGCTTCGCTATATCCTCCCGATCCGCGGGGGTTGCTGTACACTACACCGTAACCCAGGCCGGTATAATATTGAAATTCATGCCACATGCTCGCTTCTCCCGGCCCCCACATTGCTGCCGGGCCACCATGGATTTCCAGCATGATGGGATATTTCTTGCCGCTCTCCATTCCGGAGGGTTTCATCACCCAGTATTCTACCTGCATTCCAAGCTCATTGGTAAAGGCCTTTTTTACAGGATAACTCAGCTGCCTTGCTGCAAGCCATCCTGTATTCAGCTTACTGATCACTTTAGGAGATTTATTCTGCAAATCTGCAACATATACTTCTGAAGGATCAGACACATTGAGTTTTACATAGGCCAGCCGGGATCTGCTGACATCAAATGAGACAATGCCACTATCAAAGTCTGACAGGCGTATTGCCCGCTTGCCGGAAAGGTTATACCTGTACAATACACTTCCACCGTTAGACTGGGCAAGAAAATACAAAAACTTGCTGTCCCCGCTCCAGGTAAGGGCGTTGGCATTACGTTCAATCGGAACATCTGCCCTTTCTTTGGTAGTAAAATTATAAATAAATGTCCTGCTCAGGTTTACTCCCTTTGATGACTGCACCTGGCAGCTCAACCATTTTCCGTCCGGCGAGATACTCTCCGCAGAAAAGCGCTGATCCGGTCCGCGTAAAATCAATTCCGGCGTTCCCCCGGTAATCGATAGTCGGTAAATCGCAGATTCCTGAGACCTGTCCGGGTGCTGAGAGGGGTTCAGATCTGCATTGATCAGCAGGAATTTGCCATCGGGACTGATGTCTGCAAGACTATAACTGTAAAATCCGGTGGTCAGTGCTACCGGAGCTGCATCCGTTTTTGACAATGATAAGGTAAACAACTGCATGTACTTCAGCTCAGGGTTTGTAGCCGCTTCTCCCTGAAAGTTAAGGCGGTTAAAAACCTTGGCTTTTTTATCTTTCTCATTCTGCTGCAGGTATGCCCTGATCTCCTCCAGGCTGCCATCGGCATTTCCTTTTGCATGATTTTGATATACCGCAGGGGTATTCATACCCGGCTTCTCCAGATTCCACGAAGGTAAAGCCTTACCAGTATTCAATACTGAATCCCTCAGCAGCTCGTCGGTATTGAGAGCGGCTGAAAAAATAAGGGTTTTGCCGTCCGGGCTTATTTTAGGATTGGTGGCACCATAGCGGAAATCTGTCAATTGTGTTGCTTCTCCCCCATTCATCGCGAGACTAAACACCTGCGGTTTCTCTTTCACCAGCCTCGTAAAAAACAGCTGCCTGCCGTCGGCAGACCAGCATGCTCCGGCGGTCATCTCTTTAGCATCGGTGATGGCGCGTGGCGGGGAGCTCAGATCCGAGGGTGCCAGGAACCACTGCGTGCGATAATCGTATTCTCCATTTTTGGTATCATTTTCAACAATGGACTGCACACTGTAGATATACCATTTTCCATCAGGTGAAAATTTTATGTTAGAGGCAGTTTTGATCTGGTACAGGTCGCTCACCAGAATCCGTCCCTTTTGCTGGGCGAAGGAACTGAGTGTAAATAGCCATAAAATGAGGACGCAACGTAATTTCATATCTCGCGAAAGTTAATTCCTAAATTAATAAACATTACCGGAAATTAAACCATTAAATCAAAAAACACCTTTTCATGAAATGAAAACCGCTTTCGCCCTTTGTTAACCGCATAGTTAAATTATGAGGTATGAGTGGCGGCGGTATGGATGGAGGAGGGGGAATGTCACCATGGTGGTGATCGTGGAAGACATGGCGGTGGTATGCGTGGCGGCATGGGAGGTGACAGTACCGGTGGCAGCGCAAAGTCCTCTGATTTTTGGATCAGATATGAACTGGCCAAACCCACAGCTTCCTTCCGCGCAAATTAATTATTGAAATTTATTTCGGGCACATACAATAAACAGAATTTTTAAGCGTCTTATATCCGAGAGCGTTAATTAGATAACGGGGAGCATCCGCCTGGATGTTCCCCGTTTCATTTTTACAGCATACCGGTATCATCTTAAATTTGTTTTATCCTATTTTCCTGCTTTCGATAGCTGGTACAGATTTTTGCAGTAATACTGAGCGTTGCGGTGTTCTGCTGCACTGTCCGAGGGCTACATAGATCAGTACGAAGATCAATATGGTAGATAAGCAGCCGCCACCTAATTTTTTAGCTCCCCAGCCGGCAATGATTGTTTTGAAGAAAGAGTTCATAATTTAAATTTTAGGAACAACACTACTTTGATCAATAAGTTTTGATAGCAGAACATTATGTTCCTTTAAGGCCGTCAAGATATTGCTGAACAACGGGAATGTCAGCCTCTGCCCAATCAACCGTATTCATCTCATCAGGTCCCAGCCAGCGGAAGGCAGCATGTTCAGCCAGCTTTATTTCCCCCAATCTGATCACACAAACAAAGGGGATCAGACGTATTTCAGCATGCTCATGAGGAGCCATTGCCTTTACGATTTCCACAACCACACCCAATTCTTCAGCGAGCTCCCGCAGAAGGCATTCTTCAGGTGTTTCACCAGGCTCAACTTTACCGCCCGGAAACTCCCATTTTAAAGGCAGCCGCATTACAGAACTTCGCTGGGCAACTAAAACTTTCCCATTGTGGCCTGTAATCAGTGCGCAGGATACGTCAATCATGGCGCTAAATTATTAAAATCAATTCATTAATTAACATTTCCGCTTTTCTGACGTCGATACAAACCAACCTGCTGGCGACAAGAGTACGGTGTTGGTCGGCACATACACCCTTTCCACACCTCAGATCACCCGCAATCCATTTTCCGGCATATCGTTTGGAATAACCACTACAACTAACAAACACACAAATGAAAAGAATTATTTTAGCTGTCATCTTCGGAGTAGCTTCGTTAAGCAGCATAAGCACAAAAGCACAGGTAAGCGTGAATATCAATATCGGTTCACAGCCACAATGGGGCCCTACAGGATATGATCATGTAGACTACTATTACCTGCCGGATGTGGATGCCTATTATAATGTACCAGCAAAACAATATGTTTATTTAAATAATGGAAGCTGGGTATGGAGAAATAGCCTGCCCTCAAAATACAGCGGATATGATCTGTACAACTCTTACAAAGTAGTGATGAACACTCCAAAACCTTATTTATCTCACCAGACACATGTGAAAGAATATAGTAAATACAGAAACTATAATGGAAAACAGGGTAACATCAGGGATAGCAAGGATTCGAGATACGCAAATGCAAGAAACAGCAGACCAACTAATGTCAGGAATAACAGCGGTACTCAAAGACCTGGCACAACTGATAATAACCGTAATAACAATAAAGGCAATAACAATGGCCATGGTAACGGAAAAGGCAACAATCAGGGCCAAAAAGGTGGAAGAGGCCGTTAATAACAAATCATACACACACTGGTAAACACGCCGGTCCGTAAATGGACCGGCGTTTTGCTTTGCATGATCCTTTCCCCACTGATCGTAATCAACATATACTAACAGGTGGTTACCGAAAATGTGAATAAGATGTCAATAAGAATTGTTCGCCAGTAGGGCCGGCACCTTAATACCCGCATTCCGGCTGGTTGACTAACAGCAATTCACAATCTGAGCATGCCTGCCAACAAGTTATCAACAATCAATGCGGAGAATTTCAGTAGAAAATGAAACCAACACCAGACCTGTTACGATCTCAATGTGTTAATGGTCGTTTCCCAATTTGTCTGCAACTTTATACACACTACAATAAACTGTATAATAAGCTATTACAATAGTTATCCACAAAAAATGTTAATAAAAGCCATAGCCTGTATATAAAAAAAGCCGGATAAATCCGGCTTTCTCTTATTATATGAAATGGTTGATATAAGGCTTATTGAACTACTACTCCATCTTTATTGATTTTGATAAAAGCTACTTCTGTACCTTTTTTAACATCAATATGATAGTAGGTAGTTTTATCAGCATTGGTTACTAAAAATGCTGCTGTCGGAGCCCATTCTTTATAAGCATCGGCTTTTAGAGTTGTAGTTACTGGAGCAGGAAGTTCTTCAAGTTTAACAGGTACTTTTTGAGTGCTATCCTGTTGTACGGAAATTGCTGTTGGAGCTTTAATTTCTGATGCTTTTACTGTTGATATTCCTGCGAAGGCTAATACTGTTGCTGTTAAAATGAAATTTTTCATAATGATTTGTTTTTATATTAGCCGGGAACTGATTAGAGTTTCCGGCAAACCCGTTTAATTCATTTGTTTAATTCGCATAGGGTTGTTTCATAATGATGCCATAGTTGGCACGAAAAACAAGCAACTGATTATCAGTATATTAATAATATTACATTCAAAAAACCCTGTAGAATATATCCACAATTTGCCGAAATAAGTATCAAAGTATATATTTACCGCCATGGAAAACTCTTCTTCTCTACTTGTTCTGAACGCCCCTGAACAGCGCGTCCTGGGCGCACTCATAGAAAAAAGCAGAACTACGCCGGATTATTACCCTATGACGATCTCTGCATTAGCCAATGCCTGTAATCAAAAAACATCGAGGAATCCGGTAGTAAACTATGACGAGGAGACGATCACACTTACCTTAAACGCCCTGAAGATTAAAGGGCTGACCAGCACCGCTACCGGAGGAAGCAGCCGCGCCATCAAGTACAAGCATAACCTGGCAATTGTTTATCCTTTGGTACCAGCCGAACTGGCTGTAATTTGTCTGCTGCTTTTACGCGGCCCTTTAACCCCGGGTGAAATCAATACCAACTCGGCACGCCTTTATGAATTTGGAACGATTGAAGAAATCCAGGAGATCCTGCATAAACTTTCGTCAGATACCCCCGCCTTTGTCAGGCAGCTGGATAAAAAACCCGGACAAAAGGAAGCCCGGTTTCAGCACCTTTTAGGTCCGGCAGTAATTGAAGACGAAATCCCGGAGCCTGAAATCACCGCCCCTATTTCCACAGATCTTGAACAAAGAGTACTAAAACTGGAACAGGAACTCGACGAAGTGAAAGAAATGCTGAACCTGCTGATGAACCAGTAATACTTAATCCAGTGAAACGAACAATTCCGAACGTGTAAGCCAATTGCCATTTACTTTGCGCCACATTGCCGAATAGTTGCCCCTGGCCTGCGCATTCTCGTATGCCCAGCTACCTGTTTCCCAAGCCAGAATACCACTTTCAGCAATTTTAATTTCTGAAGGGACCCGTTCAAAGACCAGCGGGTCTTTCTCTGCAAACATCTCTGTAAAGACAGCTATCAGAGCATTTTTTCCAACATATTGACCACCTTCTCCAGATATAACGATCATTTCATCCAGCCAATACTTTGCTACACCCGCCACATTGTGCTCACGGATAGCTGCATTCGAATTTTCCCGTGCCCGGCGGATATTTTCCACCGCTTCTTTGTCCTGCTGATTCATACTGATTTCTTAAACCATAGCAAAACTAATAAGAAATGTATCAAATGTTCATCCTTTATCAGCATAATTTCGGTAATTTGCTACATATTAAGATAAGATGCTTATAGGAATTATTGGCCTGGGAGATATGGGCAAACTTTATGCGAAACGTTTTGCAAAAGCAGGATATCAGGTCTGCGGTTCAGATCTGCCGGAATTTTATGAAAAACTGGAAGAGGAACTTTCCCCTTTTGGGATTGAACTGATGGTGGATGGAAGTGCTGTATCAAGAAAGGCCGATATCATTTTTTACGCTGTTGAAGCTGAAAAAATTGCTGAAGTAGTACAAAGATATGGCGGATCAACAAAATATGGCGCCATTGTAGGCGGACAGACTTCTGTGAAACACCCTGAGATCGCCGCATTTGAAGCATACCTGCCAAAAGACGTCAATATCATCACCTGTCATTCGCTGCATGGCCCTGGTTTTGATACCAAAGACCAGACCCTCATTGTGATCCCCCACCGCTGTAACGCCGACGCCTATATGCGTATGGCAGATGTACTGTCTGCACTGGAGTCTGAGCTTGTAGAGATGAACGATTTCCATACACACGACAAGATCGTAGCCGATACACAGGCCGTAACACATATGGGATTTGAAAGTATGGGTACTGCATGGAAAAGTGCAGGATTTTTTCCCTGGGAGAATGCAGCTTACTTTGGTGGAATAGACAATGTGAAAATCCTGACCATGCTGAGGATATTCAGTTATAAAGCCCATATCTATGCCGGACTGGCAATCATGAACCCTTATGCCCGCCAGCAGATCAAATCCTATGCGCAGTCAGAATCTGATCTCTTTAAAATGATGATCACGGAAAATGAAACCGACTTCCGCGCAAGAATAAAAAAAGCAAAGAACTTTCTTTTTCCCGATAGCAAAGATTTCCTGCTGTTGGACAATGAGGTAATGCAGGAGTTTTCTTTATCAGGCGGTGGAATACCGCGTACACCAAATTCGCACTTAAGCTTAT
Organism: Pedobacter hartonius; assembly: GCF_900107535.1. GTDB lineage: Bacteria > Bacteroidota > Bacteroidia > Sphingobacteriales > Sphingobacteriaceae > Pedobacter > Pedobacter hartonius. Next base: position 513,963 of record NZ_FNRA01000001.1, read on the forward strand.
TGAGTATGGCCGATGCATGGTATCAGCTGGGCATCAACCCTTATGATAACCTGATCTGCCAGACACCGCCTTTCAGGCTGCGCCTTGGAATAGTAGAATACCTGTTCAGAGATGAAGAGCTGCTGGAAGAATCAATCAATGCGGCTGTTTATAACAAACAGATCCGTACCGACGACCTGGAATTCCATTCAGCTGTGCGCGAATGGTCATCTATTATAGGTTATGGTGATATCAATGGATATAAACATCATTTTAATGATGCGAAACTGTTTTTTGAAGACAGGCTGGAACATGGAAGACAACAAAGTTCAGAACTGATCAGCAGGTTAAACCGCAGCTACTGATCAGCTCTGCAATCATTTCTTATTCTGCTACAGGAGCATGAAATGCCCTTCTGGCAATCAGCTTCCATTCAGATTTGGTTTTCTTCCATACGAGAACGATGTTCAAATGAGGAGCCGCAGGTTTACCACCATCATTGGTAGTTGCATTTAACTGATGGCTTACAATAGCTATATCACCTGTAATGCTGATGCTCTGTTTGCTCAGTTCAATAGTTACAAAATCTGATTTCTTTGTGGAAATCTCCTCTACGAATACGGCTTTGCTCTGAATTTTTCCGCTGGAATGTGCATAAGTCAGATCATCAGATAACAGGCTTTCCAGGTCAGCTTTATTTCCGCTGATCATTGCTGCCCTGAGTTTTTCTACTTTTGCAGCAACAAGGGTTTCGTCTTTAGATTGGGCATTGGCGGCCAGACTACTGGCAAAGATTAAGAGTATCACTGATAGTTTCTTCATAATTTATATTTGATTTCTAAAGTTATACATAAATTGGCTATTGCTGATAGTTAAGCCGATGTAATTTATCAGCTACAATGCCGCACTTTATGATTTAACCTTAGCCACTAAATGTGCCTTTCGATGATACCCTGCAGCTGATTGGCAGGGATCACTCCGGACTGCCTCCATTTCACTTCTCCTCCTTTGAAGAGGATTAACGTAGGAACTCCCTGGATCTGATACTGACTGGAAACTGCCGGATTCTTGTCGACATCAATCTTTAGAATAGTTGCCTTCTCCCCTATCATTCCTTTCAGTTGTTTGAGGATTGGCGCCATCATTTTACATGGGCCACACCACTCAGCAGAAAAATCTACCAATACGGGTTTATCTGATTTGATGATTTCTGTGAAGTTTGACATGATCAGTGTATTTTAAGGAATTAACATATGCGGTTGCATATTGTTTTCGTACGGTAGTGCCTGCCTGAATAAAAAGAAGCGGGGATACCACTTTCGCAATATCCCCGCCATCTAAATTAACGCTCTCAGATATATAAACGTTAATAACCCTCAATATTATATAACCTGACAAATATTTTTTAAAATAATTTGATTTAAATCCACAATCAGGTTCCTAGGCCGCTTCAGCTTCCGTTTTTTTATATTTAAATACCAGCTGCGATATGGGAATAAGCATTAGTCCGCAAAATCCAAATACAATAAATGCGATTCTTAAACCAAATGCATGAGCCAGGTAACCAATAAGCGGGGGCCCTAAAAATGTCCCTGTGATATAATAGGTGGCGATAATAGAAATGGCCATACCTGCAGAATACTTTTTGGAATTCCCGGCCATGGAGTACGACATAGGGATGACCGAAGCCGTACCAAAACCTACCAGTGAGAAACCTATCATCGCAATCCAGAACTGGGGGATGATAATTGCCATTGCGATACCGCAAATGATAAACAGGGCACTCATCAGATAGGTTGCGGCCATGCCTATCCTTCCTATGATGATATCAGAAATAAAACGGGACATTGCCATAAAGAGCATAAATATCAGGTATCCATAGGTGAAGATCTTTACATGCAGTACCTGCTGGAAATAGATGCCACTCCAGTCGAACATCCCTCCTTCACAAATGGCCGAGAGGAAGGCCACGATTCCCAGGCAAAGAATATAAGGATCCGGTTTCCCAATAATAATCTTATTTCCCGTTGCAGACCGGTCACCTTTCAACAGGAACCGGAACGAATAAGCTGCCATTAACAGCGTAATACAGGCCACAATCACGAAATGAACCTGTATGGATGCGTTTAAAGCGAGCAGCAATGTGGAAAAGGCTACGCCCGCAATTCCACCGGTGCTCCAGAAACCATGAAAAGAGCCATTGATCTTCTTCGTAAACAGTTTTTGCACGGTAATCGCCTGCGTATTCATCGAAATATTAAAGATCCTGGAAGTAAAAGCAAATAACACCACCGCCACTACCAATGCTACTGTATTATGTGTGAAGCCGATCAAAGCCATTGCCAGTGAATTTAAAGCATAACCCACGGTCAGCGGAATACGGCTGTCATAGCGGGATACCAGCCAGCCTGTGATCGGCAGCCCGATCAGAGAACCCACCGGCATAGCCAGCAGGATAGATCCCAGTTCAGCATCATTAAAACCATAGGCCATTTTAATGGTCGGAATCCTGGATGCCCATGTAGCAAAGCTGAAGCCAGACATGAAGAAAAAGGTACTCAGGAATATTCTGTGCGTGTTTTTTGATATAATGTCGTTCATTTATGCGGCAAAGATAAGCATCCTGAATGATTGATTAATACGTTTTATCCTTTTACATAGAGCAGCAGTTCCCTCCAGGCATCCAGTTTTTGCTCAAAGGATTTTGAGGCATTGGCACGGCTCGGCGAAGGCAGTAAATGATAGATCTTATCAGGGCTCTTTTTCACATACCGCAGGTAAAACTCCTCAGCCTTACGGCTATCGAAAAAGACATGATCAATCTTTGGATACCGGGCGTAAAAGGCGGAAAAATCATTCACCACCTCGTTTTTAATATTACTGTCCAAACTTCCCTCGCAGGTACAGGACTCCAATACATCCCATAATGCAATATGATGATCGAGCAAAAACGATTTCCTGGCTTGATAATCGGGCTCAAGGGGCTGATCAAAAAGGGTATAGATCAGTTTCCAGAAATGATTTCCTGCATGTCCGTAATATTGCTGAAGCCTCAGCGACCTGTCGCCGGGCATGGTACCTAACAAAAGCACCGTACACTGCTCGTCTGCAATTGGAGGAAAAGCTGTTTTAATGGGATTGATGTCTGAAATATTCATTGATACAAGTATAACTCATTAACGTTAATCAGCAAAAGATGTTCACAGAATTTCAATATAATGGGTTTTGCAGAAAAAACTTAATGTCCTATGGGGGTAAACCCGGCTACAGTAGTCCTATGTATAAATCAAAATACATAAAAATGAAAAGATTCTTTTACCTTGCTGTACTTACACTTATTACACAGCTTACGCAATTACATGCACAAACGCCCGGTTCCCCGGGCAAGGATTCAGGAACAGCAGGCAGAATACCAGCTCCGAACTCAGCCGGCAAATCAGATCAGCGCGGACCGTGGCAACTGAACGGATCACTCAACCCGGGAATAACCCTCCGTGAGCCCCGTTTCGTAATCGGTGCCGACCTGCAGCTTGAACGTTATGTTTCCAGCGATCTCGCGTTAACGCTGAGCGCAGGGTATACACACATAACCAATAAGACCGGAACGATTAACTATACCTTTCCTGATGCAGCCCCTGTAAGCATTAAATATAATACTGACCGGAACATGATCCCCCTTAAGCTCGGAATAAAAGTCTTTCCGGCTGAAAAAATATACCTGCATGGAGCTGGCGGCATTGCAATAGACATCAACGGAAACTCATCATTCGTATGGTCTGCAACAGCCGGAATAAAACTGGGTAGCAGGTACGATCTGGGGCTGAAATACGAAAATTACACAGATTTCTCCTGGTCCAATCAGCTTTCCGTAAGGCTCGGGTACAGGATATTTTAAACACGGATCAGCATATATTTCCACAATTTTTAAAAAGGATATTTTATCATTGTCAGTTCCTGTTCCGATATTGCTACCTTTGCAGATTGAATAACGGTAAACACCAATGATACAAATAGGACAATACAACGAACTCAGAATTATAAATAAGACAGAAACAGGGCTGATACTGTCAGACGGCGATAAAGAAGCGCTCTTACCCTATAACCACGTTCCTAAGGATGCGGAAGTAGGCGAGAATATCAATGTTTTTGTATACATGCATAAGGATGGGAAATTGCATGCCACAACACAGAAACCTTTGGCCTGTGTGGGCGACTTTGCCTATCTGACCGTTGTAGAAGACGGTGAAAACGGGGTTTTTATGGATATCGGGATAGATAAAGACGTTTATGTACCGGAAAAGGAACAGAAACGCCCGATGTTTAAGGGAGATAAACATGTTGTGTACGTATTCCTGGATGACAGTAATGACCGTATGGTGGCTTCTTCAAGGTTAACCAATTACGTAGAGGAAGATGACATCAACTTTGAGGAAGGTGACGAAGTGAGCCTGTTAATTGCTGACCGCAGTGACCTGGGTTACAATGCGATCATTGACAATAAATATATCGGGTTGCTGTACACGAATGAATTGTTCGACCAGCTGAATCCTGGTGAAATCAGAAAAGGATGGATCAAAAAAGTGCGTGTTGAGGGCAAAATTGACCTGAGCCTGCAACCTATGGGTTATGGCCACATCCTCGACATGAAAGAGGTGCTGATCAAGATGCTGGAAGAAAATCAGGGTACTTTACCCATTGGTGATAAAAGCACCCCGGATGATATTTACGAACTGCTGAAAGTCAGCAAAAAGGCATTTAAGAAAACAACAGGTGCATTATACAAAGAACGCCTGATCACCATTGGTGACCATGAGATCAGGTTGCTGTCTGAATAAAATAGAACAGGTTCTTTCCGATGGAAAGAACCTGTTCTATGAAATATTAAGCTTTTATACCAACGATCTCGTTATATACCCCATTCCAGAGATTGATCCGTTGCTGAAGTGACGCTACCGTGATCTCCTCAGCAGCTTTCCAGTAGGCTTCACTGTCACCGCAAAGTTCTGCCGTCATTTCCAAAGCCAGGTGACTGTGATGATCGCCATCCACTTCAATGTGGCGTTCCAGGTAATATTTGATCAGCGAGAGCTGGTCCGGAAACTTTTGATTGAGATCTCTTACAATGGAAATGAACATATTCGGAATAAGATCTTCCCTGCCGAAAGTAAAGGCGGCAGACTGTAAATGGGATTGTTTACCGTTGATCACCTGAAAAGTAAAGTCCATAAATTCACGTGCTTCCTTTGGCACATCAGCCTCTGTATATGCTTTAAAAAAGGAACCTGTTTCTTTTAATATTGCTGCAAACTGCTGAATAGGCGTGGTATCTGCTCCGCATTGCTCCATCGCTTCGAGGTACATCTCATAATGGCTTTTACGGACGCCTTCCTTATCCACATCAGATTCTTCACCCGTAACAATTTCGTTGATCAGGTATCTTGTATTCGCATTGCCCACCGGGAACCAGGGCGTGGTGGTACTGGTTAACCCAATCTGCAGTGACTTTAACAGGGACATAAAATCCCACACTGCATATACATGGTATTGCATAAATACTTTCAGGTCATCTATATCATTGATAACTGAATATACCTTATGGTTTATGATTTCCTCTCTTAATGGTTCTATTACCGACTGTATCCTTGCGATCTGAAGTTTCATCTTGCTTTCTCTTTTATATTACGGCGGCAAAGGTATTGGTAATTGAAGCTTTTACACTAAGAGACAATTCGTTTTTTTAAGAGGAAGCCGTAAAATTACTTTTCAAAGAAGAATTACAACTATAGCGCATATTATAGCTTCCATAACCTGTACTGCCTGAATAACTGGTTCCTGCGTAAGCCCTGCAGTGCCGAAAGGATATCAGGATAACCGGCAGCATCATAGTGATGATCGCCCGGTAAAACCCTCAGGGAGAAATTCCTTTTTTGGATTGCTTCCATAGGTTTAGGATTCTCCTGTTCACCATAAAAGCAGAAAACCGGGATCTTTATGGCTTCAACTTCGGGCTGAACCTTATAAGGTTTATCATCACCCGCAATATTTAAGAGATCGGAAGTATGCACCATAAAATCAGACGAGGCAAAAGGAGAGAGCAACTCGATAGCTACCACCTTATTCTTCATTGACGGCACCAGACGGTTATAGACAAAGGGTACAATATCAGCACCAAAAGAATATCCGCATAAATAGATCCTGTTCGTTTTATAAAGTGCCGAATATTTACTGATCAGCAGCATTACATCATCTGCCGTTTGCTGTGGTGTCCTGCCGCTCCAGAAGTAGGTCCTTGAGTTAAATCCTATAGTTTCGAATCCTTCAGCAGCAAATCCAGTACCCAACTGATCTTCAAAATCGAGCCAGCCCCCGTCACCGGAAAAAAGGATCAGCAGCTTTTTAGATGTAGCATCTACGCTGGGATAGGTGATTACGGGCAGATTAAAATCATGCGTTTCCAGACCATGATGATTGATTTGCCTTGTCCGCATTAAGATACCGCAACCGGAAAAAAGAAAAATAGAAATAAGGCAGAACCCCAGTTGCCAGCGCTTCATGAATTGGAATTAAAGATTCAGGTGATTCATAATCTGTGCCAAGATCGTAAACGGCACAGGGCAAGCCACGGAATTAGCAGAAATAATACATTATTTACTCCACAACTATCGTAGAGATAGAGTGAGGCAGGCTGGTAGTTTCAGCTGCTTTTCCACCTATCCATAAATAGTATGGTAATTTATCATTTGTTTTATTCATCACTACCACGGCCATTTTGCCGTCAGTATTGATAAAGGCAGTGGTGATCAGTTTATCACGGTTTGAAGAACTCACGATCCTCTTTGCTCCCGGACGGATGAATTTAGAGAACTGCCCCATGTAATAGTAAGAATTGGTATAGATCAGCTTGCCTGTTTTTGTATCCGCATGTACCGGGGCAAAGCAGAAGTTACCCACGTGATTCGGACCGCCTTTTTCATCCAGAAGCATATTCCAGTCTGTCCAGGCTGCAGTGCCGCTGTTAAAGTCATTGATCATCGAGTAGCCATATCTTTCACCCAGAGCCCAGCTGCCGATACTATCGAGGTTGAATTTCTCCACACAACCTTCGGTGAAGATCAGTTCTTTATCAGGAAAGGATTGTTTCACGAGCTTCTCATTGTCAAACAACATTCCGCTGCCTGTCCAGGTTTCATACCAGTGGTAACCTATTCCCCATACATATTTAGCGGCTTCAGGATCACTTAAGATCGTACTTGCACGCTGGTACATCTGATCGCGGTTATGATCCCATGCAATCAGTTTCTTGTCTGACAGGCCATCCTTCTGTAAGGTTGGGCCTAAATATCCTTTAATAAAATCACGTTCGTCTTCTGCAGTAAATACACATGATTCCCAGGTTTGCGTAGCCATAGGCTCATTTTGCACGGTGAGGCCCCAGATCGGCATTCCTTTAGCCTCATAGGTTTTGATAAACTTAGCGTAATAGTTTGCCCAGTTTTGTCTGAATTCAGGTTTTAACTTCCCTCCTTTTAACATACTGTCATTGGTTTTCATCCATGCCGGCGGGCTCCAGGGGCTTACAAACATCGTTAATTTTCCGCCAGCCGCCTGAATAGACTGTTTGATCAGCGGAATACGGTATTTCTCATCATGTTTTACGTCAAAAGATTTCAGCTCTGCATCGTTATCTTTTACATAGGTATAACTGTCACTTGAAAAGTCTGTACTGTGGATACTTGTTCTGGCCAGCGTAAAGCCAATTCCGTTCTCCTGATCATAATAGGCCTTAAGATATTCCTGTTGTGCTGCTTTCGGCAGTTTAGCATAGGTTTCAGCTGTAGCATCAGTAATTGCGCCGCCGATCCCTACCAGGGTCTGGAATGTTTTTGCAGGATCTACAAAGATACATACCTGGGTTTCCAGGGGCTGTTTAAGGTCGGTAAAACTTAATGTGCCTGTCTTCGATATTTTGAGATCGGATCCCTGAGCAGTGGTGTACACCGTTGCCGAAGGTTGTTTTTGTTGTGCCATCAGCCCTGTTCCAAAAGGAAAAAGCAATGCGATTAAATAAATTTTATTCATTTGCTGTTTATCATTATATCCTGAAGGTTTACCGGAGAGGCAACGAAACAGGGCAGTTTAATTTTTTAAATATATAAAATAAAGACTAAAATAGATCGAGTTGTCCGCCCTTTGGGGGCTTTGCATTACCAAAAATCGTTTTACCGCCATATTTCCATGATTCAGTTCGTTCTCTCTCAATAAGTTCCTCAAAATTATCATTTGGCGTAAAATCTTTTTCTGCCTGCCGGGAAAGTTCTCCCAGTGTTTGAATGGCCTGCAGCTTGTCGCCCTGCCCTATCTTAGCCTTTTCAATAGCCTTAGAAAGTACGCTGAGCGTCTCATCATAAACTTTTAGTGGTACAGGAAAGGGATGACCGTCCTTCCCTCCATTGGCAAAAGAGAAACGTGCAGGATCTTTAAACCTGGATGGTGTACCGTAGATCACCTCACTGACGAGTGCCATAGACTGTAAAGTGCGCGGCCCCATGCCCTGCAGCAGCAGGAGGTCTTCAAAGTCAGCCGGTTGTTTTTCATGAGTGAGCCATAACATGGCGCCAAGGCGCTTCAGGTCTATATCTTTAGCCCTCACATCGTGGTGGCGCGGCATCACCAGCTGCTGCACTTCAGCAATCATGCGGGAAGGGTTTTCCATGGTCATAGCTAAAATAGCCTCACGGGATGGCAGTGCTTCTTTAGCCACCATGTTGAGGATCGGTCCCTGGTTCTTACCACAAACGGCAGTATGCGGATCTTCTACAAAAGACTGCATGGTACCGGAATGCCAGTGATACCGTCTTGCGGTAGAGCTTCCGTCCTGCATGCCCTGCTGTACAACTGTCCATAAACCTTCGGTATTAACCACGAAGCTGTGCATATATAATTGAAATCCGTCCTGCACAGCAGTATTATCCACTTTTGCACTGAGCTTGCTGCAGCGCACCAGTTCGGTACCATTCAGGCCATTACGGTCGCTGTAGTACAATAGCTCCTGCGGAGTATTTTTAGAAGACCGGCCTTTGCCGCCGCAAATGTAAATGCCCAGTTCCTTGGACAGCGGGTTGACGGAACTTTTTAAAGCACCCATCACCGAGGTGGTGATGCCCGAAGAATGCCAGTCCATTCCCATTACGGCACCGAGGCTCTGGAACCAGAAAGGATCACTTAAGCGCCTCAGCACTTCGGCAGTTCCATACTCCGCAATGATTGCTTCCGTAATCGCCAGCCCGAGCCTGGACATACGTTCAGCAAGCCATTTTGGAATATGGCCATAATGCAAAGGCATATCTGCTGTTCCGGATCTTTTCATGGGTTAGCCAGGCATATTATCTGCAAGAGTACCGTCACAGTCATACAAAAATGCCTCGTACTCGCCTTCCGACAATTGACTGAGTTTTGAAAAATCAGATTTTTCCATAAAGTATTTCGCTTAAATAATGCAATTTAACTAATTCCTGCCGATACAATGGAACAGATCATCCGGAATACGCAATTGTGAGCCCGGGCTGATATGTCTAATGATCAGCTATCTCATCCGTTTTTTTCTGAAAACTGTAGATCAGATATCCCAGCGCAGGCAAAATGAACACACTTCCAATTAGCAGCGCATAACCCAGCGCCTCCATTGTTTTAGCCTCGCCCTGGTTTTCCAGCAGCGAAAGGTTTTGTCCGCCCTTGAGCAGCACAATATCCGGAAAATGGCTGTACGTTGCCGCAAAGAGGATCATGGACACCTGAAAGCCGGCCAGGATCCTGAGCATTACAGGTTTGTTCCTGTTTAAAAAATAAAACATAATGATCAGGGAGATCGTAGCCAGTATGATTGCGATAATCCCGGGAACATCACTAAAGATCCAGTACAATAAAGGGATATTTTCAATCCAGGCGGCAATAAACACCAGCGCCCCGGCACCCATTACCACAAAGATCAGATAAGTGGCTTTCCGGGTAAAACGTTTGCGGTCTGCCTCATCATCGGCCTGCCCAATGATAAATACAGCGGCGAGATAGGCACATATCGTCACGGTAAATATGCCTACCGCTACAGTGAAAAAGTTCAGCCAGCTCAGGATGTAGGCAGAAAAGAAATCACCGGCCTGCAGATCGATTCTTGAAGAAACCACGCTGGCCGCAATAATGCCCAGGAAAAATGGCGTCAGTACACTTGAAAGAATGAATATTCTGGTATACACTTTCTGCATATCGTCCTTTACCGCGTCATAATTTCTAAACACAAAGGCCGTCCCCCGGGCTATAATACCCAGAAGCATACAGACCAGCGGAATATGCAGGTAGATGGATACGGTAGTGTAGATCTTCGGGAAACCCACAAAAAGAATAACGATCACAATGATCAGCCACATGTGGTTGGCCTCCCAAACGGGTCCTATTGCCTCGTACATATTCTTTCGGGTACGGTGCCTGTTGGCCCTGGAGGTAAACAGCTCAATAATTCCGGCGCCGAAATCAGCTCCTCCCAGTAACAGGTATAAAAGAATGGCTGTCCAGAGGAAAATTATTACTACGTATACCATGGTCTATCGAGTTTTGTGATCAGTGGATGAATCGTATAATGTATTTACCATTTTAATCTGCCTGAATAATAAAAAGCTTACAATTACGGCCAGAGAAATATACACAGCCGTAAAAAGATAAAAGGAATAGGCAATACCCGGCATTGGCGTCACTGCATCTGCTGTACGCATCACTCCATAAATGATCCAGGGCTGTCGCCCGACTTCAGTTACCGTCCATCCCGCCTCCAGCGCCAGGTAGCCCAGCGGTGTGGCAATCACAAACAGTTTCAGCAGCCACCTGCTTTCAGACCAGCTTTTTTTCTTGAACAGGGCGATGAAATAGAGCAAGGCAAGCCCCAGCATTGCCATTCCGAGACCCACCATGATCTGGAAAGCAAAATGGGTGACCAGAATTGGCGGATGGTCTATTTTTGGAAAACTGTCCAGTCCCTTTACTTCTGCATTAAAATCATTAGTGGCCATAAAACTGAGGAGCTTAGGGATCTTCAGGGCGTAGTTCACCGTTTGAGTGGCCGTGTCAGGAATCCCCCCGACAATCAGTGGAGCCCCTTTTTCGGTATGGAAGTGTGCTTCCATGGCAGCAAGTTTTGCAGGCTGCCTTTTGGCAACATCCTTAGCAGAAATATCACCGCTCAGCGGCTGCAGGCAGGCGGCCACAGTAGCAAAAATAGCTGCAATCCGGAAGGCCTTGCTATGGAAATTTACGTTTTTCCCTTTCAGAATCATCAGGGCATGTACACCAGCCACGGCAAACCCTGTAGACACAAAAGCGGCTACACACATATGCAGTGCCTGGGAGAACCATGCCGCATTAAACATCGCCTTCATTGGATCTATGTTCAGATACTGCCCATTCACAAAGTCAAAGCCCGAAGGGCTGTTCATCCATGAATTTGCGGCTACAACAAGAATTCCGGACAAGAGCCCGGTGATGCCTACCACAACACCCGTCAGCCAATGGAACCAGGGATGAAACCGGTTCCAGCCATACAGGTAAAATCCGAGCGCTATTGCTTCAATAAAAAAGGCTGTCCCTTCCAGAGAAAAGGGCATCCCGAAGATCGGGCCTGCATGCTCCATAAATCGGGGCCACAACAGCCCCAGTTCAAAAGACAATACCGTTCCTGAAACAGCACCAGTGGCAAAAAATATGGCCACGCCTTTACTCCAGGCCTTGGTGACGTCGAGATATACGGCCTCCTTTTTCTTTATCCAGAGATAATGGGCGGTAGACATAAAGAAGGGCATTACCATACCTATACAAGAGAAAACGATATGGAAGCCTAACGAAAAGGCCATCTGGAGCCGGGCAGCGAAAAAATCATCCATTCTGCAAAAATAGGTGTATTCACTATTGCAAGATAGCTTTAGATCCTATTCTTTTGCTTTGTTAATGTAATAATTTTCCGCCTCCTTTCAGATGGCCTTTGGAACGATTTAAACGAGTTTAAACCTCTTTACTGGATTGAACGTCTTCTGATTTAAATTTGCTGGCCGGTCTTACGATCATCCTTAAGGACTGGTCATTGGTCAGATACGCTACTCCCCAGTTATATAATGTCCTGATCCTGTTTCTGTAATTGATTAAGGATAACAGGTGAATGAACAGCCACATAAACAGGGCGATCACACCGCTGAAAAACAACTTAGGTTTTGGCAGGTCGGCCACAGCCTTGTTCTTTCCGATAATGGCCATTGAACCTTTATCATAATAACCAAAGGGTTTTAACGCTTTGCCGGACAATGCTTTGATCAGATTTTTCCCGAGGTTCTGTCCCTGCTGAATCGCTACCTGGGCAACCTGAGGGTGTCCCTGAGAGAAATTCGGATCAGTAACCTGGATACAGGTATCTCCGATAGCATATACATCTTCCAGTCCCTGCACCTTGTTAAATTCATCTACGATCATTCTTTTTCCCCTGCCATAACAAGCTTCGGGTATTCCCTTGAAAACGATTGCCGTTACACCGGCAGCCCAGATCAGGTTTTTAGACACAATCGTATCGCCATTTGCAAAATAAACCACGTCATCCGTAAAATCTTTCACCATTGCGTTTAAACGCACTTTCACACCATTTTTGGTCAGCGTATCGTATGCGTATTTCTGTGATTTTTCGCTCATTGGGGTAAGCAGCGCTTTCAGTCCGTCAACCAGGTAGATCTCCCCGCTGGCACCTGCCAGTTCAGGATAATCTTTTGCAATGATAGTCCTTTTCATTTCTGCGAACATCCCTGAGATCTCCACTCCCGTAGGCCCGCCGCCTGCAACAACTACCGTTAAAAGCTTTCTTTTCAGTTCAGGATCAGTTTCACGGGAGGCCTGTTCCAGTCTTTCCAACAGCGTATTACGCATCTGAAGGGCATCAGATATGGTTTTCATGGGAATGGAGTTTTTCTCCACGCTTTCCATGCCAAAATAATTCGTCACACAGCCTGTTGAAAATACCAGATAATCATAACTGATCTCACCTGTTGACAGGATCAGCTTCTTTGTTGCCGGTAAAACCTCCTCTAATTCGCCCAGTCTGAATGAAAAATTCTTTTTGCCTCTGAAAAGTTTACGGAACGGATAGGAAATATTGGAGGTTTCAAGGTAACCGGTAGCTACCTGATAGATTAAAGGAGGAAAAAAGTTGTAATTATTCTTATCGACTAAGACAACGTCAAAGGATTCATGGTCGGCAAGGTGTTTTGCAAGGTTTACGCCTGCAAATCCTCCGCCCACAATGACTATCTTTTTTGGAGTATGATTCATTTTAACGGCTATTGATAATTTATAGCCCGTTAACAACAATAAATGTGCTAAGTTTTATAAATCCTAACATTATATTGTCATGTTCAGAATGAATATTTTAGCCCGGCAATGATTTCAATCACAATTTAAGTAATTTTACAAAAACACCATTCAGATGTCTACTTTCAGTCAAGAATCAGCCTCAAAAAAAACACAATTGCTCCAAAAAGGCAAATATGTATTCACAGATGAGTTAAAAGAAGAATTAACTGAAGGCCTCAGTGTTCCTTTTTTTACTGCCAAAGCTATTGTGATTAAAGAAAACGCGGCTGAATTTAGCGGGGATATTGCTGTATTCAATATCAGTGACCTGATCTTAAGGCAGTCTACCTATATCGATGAAAACGGAAAAATGACCGAAGCGCATAAACTCTATATCTGGCCGCACAACCTTGGCAGCACCGCACAATGGACGGCCGCCAAGCAAGAATTCCTGAACCAGTACATCTTAAACTTCCCTATCGAAATATTGTCGCTGCAGGAGTCGAACGGCGTAACATGGAAGTTCATCAGCCCCGAGAATTTTAAGAAAATACCGGCAAGCATACAGGCTTCTCCGGAATTCCGGGACTTTGCGGATCATCAGGAAGAGTATATTTTTCTTCGCCGTCCGCTGAATGAACCTAAATAAATACTAATTCAGCCTGATCACGCGCAGATAATCCAGCATCGCCTGGTTCACTTCCCCGTTCATATTCTCGTTCCAATGCTCAAAAGACAGCTGCAGCTGATGACTTCCGCTGGTTAATTCCAGCCGAAGGCTATTGCTGAAACCCCAGTCAGACCACTGGTCTCTGCCACGCTGAGGAAATACAAAAGTCCCTGCAAATACGTCATCAATGCTGATAGTCCTGATCGCACACTTATTTTCTGTATTGGTAGGCCCGTTTCCATTGGAGTACCTGAAATCCAGCGCATACACACCCTGCTCAGGTACGTCTACCGTTACCATAAGGCTCCTGTTCTTTGTTTTGCTGATCTCCACAAATCCGCCCCCGCAAAATCCCCGGTAAGGAAGGGATGATTTTTCCGCAATCAGGCTGAGGTCAATGATCTTTATTTTTTGCGGCGGATAGATCAGTACAGGCTCGCTGGCAAATGACGGAATCCCTGCTGCGTCTGCGGCAATCACCTGGTACTCCCCGTTTCCATCTGCTGTATAACTCTGGCCGGTGGTTTTCGCTATTTCTTTCCCGTTATGGATGATCGTGTAACTTACAGCATTGTCTATCTTTTCCCAGGAAATCAGATCATCGTTATGTTTCAATACCGGGGCAGCTACAGAGAACTGGTCTTTAACTAATCCGATACTCCCTTTTTCCAGCGCATTATTTGCAAGAAAGATCTGTATCTGGTGGGTACCTGACAAGTCTGCCGGAACAGTGGCAGAAGTCAGCTCTTTACCATCCATCATAATGGACCTGATCTGATTGCCATGACCGGTCATGGTAATATCAAGTATGGCATTTCTGTATTTGAAATGACTGAGCTTACGCCTGCCCTGCAGCCTCTCCGGAACAAAAGGCTTAAACACCAGAGAATTTTCACGAATATCCATACCAAATAAAACCTTATAGATCATACTGATATTGCCCGACAAGCTCCATAACATATTACTTGAATTGACCTGTGTACCGGCAAAGTCCCCGGTAGAGGAAACGAAGTTTTCCTTGTTGGTCAGGAACAATGCCGCCGGGCGGTAAATGGCGCTCATGCTTTGAACCAAGGCTTCGGCATTGCCGGTTTTTGCTGCAGCGAGCGACCAGTAAGACTGTACAAATGGCCATACGGCATCATTATGGTACGGAGGTATATTCGGAATCTGCGGATAGATACACGGAATGCCAAAATTAGTGACCGGCGTACGTGCAACCACAGATTGCTGACGTGCTTCATCGGCAATATCAAATAATACGGTCAATGCTTCTCCCAAAGCTTCTGAACGGGGCGACAATAACATGAACTGCCTGCCGTACAGGTACTGCCCGTAATAGCCCTTTTCAGGTATCCACAGATGGTTGTTTATCCCTGTTTTGATCTGCTCCGCTATCTTTGTATATTTCTCTGCGGCTTGTTTATCCTTCATCAGTACCGACATTTGCGCCAACACCTTATTAGTTTGGTAATGAACGGCGTTGGTACCCAAATTTTCAGAGGAGTAGATATCGGCAGACTGCATCCATTTAGGATAGGTCTGGTCGCGCCAGTCGAGGAAAGAAGATTCCCCCCGTACCAGTCCGGTCCGGCTGTCATATACATTTTTCAGGTCATCTTCCACGGAATTTTTAATGATCTGGTAAGCTTTCGCCAGCCAGTCCTGATCTCCGGTAGTTTTATAAACCTCCCAGGCGGCTACTGCCCAGATCATCCGATCTGATGAAACCGGCCAGGAGCCGCCCGTTCCTGTATCCTGAATCACCCGGTTGTTTTTCACTTTTCTCAGCAGGCTATACTCTGCCACATTAGGCTGTAAAGTTGCCATGGACAGGATGATGCTGTAGCTGATGTCCCTGGTCCACACCCCCGCCCATTCCTTTCCGGTTCTGAATGTGCTGTCAGGTTCCACTGCATTCACCATCTCTTCCAGCGCCAGGTTATAGAGCGCATCCATCACCGGAATATCCGAGTGATATTGCGGGAAGGCAGAGATATCTTTTGATAAATGCCAGGCAGAAGCAGTCGTCTTTTGTTCCTGTGGCTTGTTCATTTCAAGGCTGATGGTATAGATCCCATCGCCGTCACTATCCTGCAGCTGCAGTTCTTTGTGGTTAGCTAAATTATCGAAATCCCAGATCAGCGGACTGACGCTGCCTGCAACAAAAACACCTTTAAAGTCTGACTGGTAGATCTTTGTCCCGTCATAAGCGGTATAAAATCCCTTTTCCTTAAAGTCAGCCAATACACTTCGCATGTCTAAACGGATAGTGAATTTTGTATCAGGCTGAAGGAAAACCCCGTTTGCCGGAACGGTGCGGTCTACATATTGCTGACCAAACCTGATCAGCGGGCTCTCAAATGATCCGCTCTCCGCAATGATGTTCAGCAGGTGGTTCTTACCGGAAGCCATCTCATTGTCTTTACCGTTAAGACTAAACTTAAAGGCCAGCGCAGGGCTGATCTCCCGGTTCACCGGGCTCTTGTAACTGGAACTCAATTCTGTTGGGGAGAGGGCTACCGCTTCAAAGTTGCCCTGGGTAACTTTATTCTTCGATAAACTATAAAAATCAGACTGATAGATCTTGTCCATTGGTTTTCGCGACTTACATCCCGGCAGGGATAACAGTAAAAGAGAAGAAACAATTATATATAGGGGTATAGGCTTCATTTGATGCTGGTAATACAATTACAAACATATTCGAATAGCGCTATCCAATCAAACATTATATGAATAATCCTTAAAAAAACTTTTCAAAGGAAAGGCCATAAGTAAACAGCAGGTTTTCGCGGTCAGTTCTGGACACGCGGTTGTAATTGAGGGCTGTTGTTAAACTCAGCCATTTGCTGACTTTGAAAGAAAGTGCAGAATTGGACCTGAAGTTATAATCGTCAGCCCTTTTGAGCGAGGGCTGGAAAAAAGTCGAGTTATCCAGTACAATATACTCCCTGATCACAAACTTAAACACTACCCGAAGGGAGTTCCTGTAGGTTTGGTAAACGTCCCTGAAATCTCCTTTAAGCAGCAGGTCACTGCTGTCAAACAAAAATCCGTCACTGATATTCAGATAGGCATCTTTGCGGTCATATATACTATAGGCAACACCTGCCCCGGTAAGCAGCTGGTTATTGATCTGCAGTGATTTGCTGGTATTGTAATTGGCAAGGCCCCAGTAAAAGAAATGCGGCACTGAACTGTATAAATTGAAGTCTAACGATGAGGAAAAATCATTATTCGTCAACTGACGGTCCTGTTTTCCATAAACCCAGCTGTTGCTGAAATTCAAACTGAATGCTTTCTTTTTAATTCCAAACTTTGCGGCGTTATTTAACAGGTACGTTTGCCCGTCATTCGTTTTATTGATCGATCCGGCTGTGGCATAGTTCACTGAATAATGTATGCTGTCTGTAAATTGGGCGGCAGCGTTAACCGGCAGCAGGAAAAAGGATAAGATCAGGTAAAAATAATCGGGTTTTACTGGCATATGCACAACAATTTTAAATAGGCTAACACAGCCCATTTAAAATTTGTTTGATCCGCCGGATGAATGCGGCTTCAGCTTCTAAGTTCTGGAGCTGTGCTTCGGCCTGCAAACCGGCAGACAATTATGCCAGGCTGCTATCCCAGTCCTTCCATACAGGTTCATATCCCTGTTTCCTCAGCATTTCCGCAATTTTCGCAGGGCTGCGCTCATCAGAAATCTCAAACTGCTCGAGTGATTCCGGTTCAACCGCATAACCTCCCGGATTTGTCTTCGAACCGGCACTGATGGCCGTAATTCCCAGATTAACGATATGGTCACGGAACACCGTAGACTCCCGCGTGGAAATGGACAGCTCCACCTCTTCATTCAGCAGCCGGTAAGCACAGATCAACTGTACCAGTTCACGGTCGGTCATTTCCACTTTGGGTTCCAGTCCCCCGCTAAAGGGGCGCAGCCGTGGGAAAGACAGGCTGTATTTGCTTTTCCAGTACTTCTTTTCCAGGTAACCAAGATGGAGGGCCGTGAAAAAAGAATCGGTGCGCCAGTCTTCCAGACCGATCAGTACACCGAGCCCCATCTTGTGGATACCTGCCGCGCCGAGCCTGTCCGGCGTTTCCAGCCTGTATTCGAAGTTCGATTTTTTTCCTTTGGGGTGGTGTTTCCTGTAATCCTCCCGGTGGTAGGTCTCCTGGTATACCAGTACGGTGTTCAGCCCGAAGGGGATCAGCTCCCGGTAATCTTCCAGGTCCATGGGTTGTACTTCCATAGAAATATGGGAGAAATGCGGGCCGATCAGTTCCAGTACCTTTTTAAAATAAGCTGTATGCACCGTCTGGTTGGCTTCTCCCGTTACCAGCAATACATGATCATAGCCCATGTCCTTGATCACCGCTACTTCCTGCATGATCTCCATGGGTGATAATGTTTTACGCCTCACTTTGTTGTCAAAACTAAAGCCGCAGTAGGTACAGATATTGTTGCATTCATTGGAAAGGTACAGCGGTACATACAGCTGCATCACTTTACCAAATCTTTTCAGCGTGAGTTTTCTGCTCAACTGCGCCATTTGTTCCAGATAAGGGGCAGCCGCCGGTGAGATCAGTGCCTTAAAGTCTTCGAGTGTCCTTTTACTTTTGTTCAATGCGGTCTCCACATCCAAAGCAGTTTTGGCATAAATGCTTTTGCTGGTCTCGTCCCAGCTATAGGTTTCAAAAAGCTCGTTGAAGGTGTTAGTCATCCAGAAATGAAGTTAAGGGACTGCTTGCCGCAGCCAGTGAACTGATAGAACCCAATTTTGCTTCAAAGGCCATTCTGCCTGCAATGACAGCGATCTTAAAAGCCTCAGCCATCCTTGCCGGATCACCTGAAACAGCTATTGCTGTATTTACCAATACGGCGTCTGCTCCTATTTCCATTGCTTTAGCTGCATCTGAAGGGGCTCCGATCCCTGCATCTATGATCACCGGAACGTTACTCTGGCTGATGATCATTTCCAGGAAATCGATCGTTTTTAAACCTTTGTTGCTGCCAATGGCAGAGCCTAAGGGCATTACTGCAGCCGTTCCGGCGTCTTCCAGCCGCTTGCACAATACTGGGTCTGCATGGATGTAGGGCAATACGATAAAGCCCAGCTTTGCCAGTTCCTCGGTAGCCTTCAGCGTTTCTATCGGGTCTGGCATGAGGTATTTCGGATCGGGATGGATCTCCAGTTTCAGCCAGTTGGTTTCCAGTGCTTCCCTAGCCAGCTGGGCTGCAAACACAGCCTCTTTGGCATTCCTCACGCCCGATGTATTGGGCAGCAGGCTGATATGTGAATGGCGCAGGTGACTGAGGATATCATCATCCTGGCCTTTCAGGTCTACCCTTTTCAAAGCTACGGTGACCAGTTCAGAACCGGAGGCCAGCAGTGCGGCTTCCATTTGTCCTGCTGAATTAAATTTACCTGTTCCCGTTAGTAAACGGGATCCAAATACCTTATCTGCTATAGTGAACATAAAATTCCTCGTTTAAGTCATTACTTCTTGTTAATAATCCTGATACTGCAATGCCATGAATGCCGGTTGAAAGTATAGGATCGATGTCCGCCCGCTCTATCCCTCCGATTGCAATTACCGGTATCTTAATCCCCGCTTCGCGGATCTGCCCCATGATGCGGATATATCCTTCCAGACCCAGTGTGGGGCTCAGGTTTTTCTTCGTGGTTGTAAAATGGTATGGTCCGAGCCCGATGTAATCCACCCCCTCATCTGCCCTCCTCAGCACATCTTCGAAGGTATTGGCGGTACCGCCGATACATCTTTCTGCACCCAGTATCATCCTGGCTTCAGGAACGGGCATATCGTCCAGTCCGAGATGCACACCATATGCACCGGATTGAAGGGCTATTCGGGGATAGTCGTTCACGATCAGCCTGGCCTGGTATTTCAGGCACAGCAGATTTGCTTGCTCTGCAAGTGCCAGGACATTATCTTCATGTTGTTCCTTTACGCGTAACTGTATCCACTTCCCGCCGGAGCGCAAAACCTTCTCTATGGCCGTCAGATGTGAACCTTCTTCGGGCGCCTGTGAAATATAATGCAGTTTATCTATCATCATTACTGTATCTTATTTATTGCTTTCATGATATTCTTTAATTCGGTTAAGGGAGAAACTGTCTGGTGCCAAAGGCTTCCCAGTACCGCTGCCCCATCGAAGTTCATCTGTTTCAATTGTGCCAGGCGGTTTGCCCTGACACCTCCTATGGCAAACACTTTCAACACATGCGGAGCTAAGGTAAATTCATCACCCAGCGCACTTTCATAGCCTTTTTTGGATATGCTGTTAAACACAGGGCCAAAAAAAACATAATCAAACTCCGTCAGTTCCTGAATTGTATGCGGATCATGCACGGAACTGCTCAAATGAAATCCATCAGCTGTTAAACCGGCAAAATCACCTGCTGCCCGCGCTTTCCGCTGCTGCTCTGTAAAATGCAGCCGCTTTAGGGAAAACTCCTCCGCAAACTCATGGTGCTGATGGATCGCGATGCGGGGGTAATGCTGCTCAGCAATTCCCTGCATCAGCTTCCTGAATTTCTCCGGATCGTCAACCGGTTTCCTGATATGGAGCAAATGTAGCCCCTCTTCAAAAAACCGGTTGATCAGTGCGGCCTCCCCTTCAAAATAATCCGGTGGTGTAACTACTATCAATTCCATCCCCCCTTAACTACAGATAAATTTCGCTTCCCCTTTCGGTGAACTCGCGTGATTTATCCTGCATTCCTTTTGCCAGTGCGGCCTCTTCGTCCACACCCTGTTTTGCCGCATACTCCCTCACATCCTGGGTGATCTTCATCGAACAGAAATTGGGTCCGCACATCGAACAGAAATGGGCAATCTTCGCTCCGTCTGCCGGCAGGGTTTCATCGTGGAATTCTTTGGCCGTATCCGGATCGAGGGAAAGGTTAAACTGGTCTTCCCACCTGAATTCAAACCTGGCTTTACTCAGTGCATTGTCGCGGTACTGCGCCCCGGGATGCCCTTTGGCCAGATCTGCCGCATGTGCAGCGATCTTGTAGGTGATCACCCCATCTTTGACATCTTTTTTATTGGGCAGGCCGAGGTGTTCTTTGGGCGTTACATAACAGAGCATTGCCGTTCCGAACCAGCCGATCATTGCAGCACCGATGGCGGAAGTGATATGGTCATATCCAGGGGCGATGTCTGTAGTCAGCGGCCCTAAGGTATAAAACGGTGCCTCGGAACAATGTTCCAGCTGTTTTTCCATGTTTGCTTTGATCAGGTGCATCGGCACGTGTCCGGGTCCCTCAATAATCGTTTGCACGTCATGTTTCCAGGCAATCTTTGTGAGTTCCCCCAGTGTTTCCAGTTCGGCAAACTGTGCTTCATCGTTGGCATCGGCAATACAGCCCGGCCGCAGGCCGTCTCCCAGTGAAAAGGCTACATCATAGGCTTTCATGATCTCGCAGATCTCTTCGAAATGGGTATAGAGGAAACTTTCCTGGTGATGTGCAAGGCACCATTTGGCCATGATAGATCCGCCCCTGGAAACTATGCCTGTCACACGTTTTGCCGTTAGGGGAATATACCGCAGCAGCACACCAGCGTGGATCGTAAAGTAATCCACGCCTTGTTCGGCCTGTTCGATCAGGGTATCCCTGAACAGCTCCCATGTCAGGTCTTCAGCCTTACCATTTACTTTTTCCAGCGCCTGGTATATCGGCACCGTACCGATGGGCACGGGAGAATTGCGGATGATCCATTCACGCGTTTCATGGATGTTTTTACCTGTAGAGAGGTCCATGATCGTATCTGCACCCCAGCGGCATGCCCAAACCGCCTTTTCCACTTCCTCTTCTATGCTTGAAGTCACCGCCGAGTTGCCTATATTGGCGTTGATCTTTACCAGGAAGTTTCTGCCAATGATCATCGGTTCTGATTCCGGGTGATTGATGTTTGATGGAATAACTGCTCTGCCTGCCGCCACTTCCTGCCGTACGAATTCCGGGGTAATATATCCCTGCGGGGTATTGGCGCCAAAACTATGTCCTTTATGCTGATGGTTCATCGTTGCGGCCTGCTCACCAAGCTGTGCGTTCACCAGGTCTATCCTCTGGTTTTCCCTGATGGCAATATATTCCATTTCAGCAGTGATGATGCCTTTTTTTGCATAATGCATCTGGCTCACGTTGCTCCCTGCCCTGGCGCGGTAGGGCTGATGCTGAAAGGCAAAACGCAAATGATCAAGCGATGGGTCGCTGAGCCGCGTTGTACCATATTCTGAAGAGATCTGGTCCAGCTTTTCCACATCACCCCTGCCTGCGATCCATTTTTCCCTGATCCTGGGCAGGCCTGCTTTTACATCGATCAGCACATCCGGATCGGTATACGGGCCGCTGGTATCATATATCGTTACCGGCGGATTTTTCTCAGTGTGGCCAAATCCGTTATGGATCTTTGTTTCACTGAGGCTGATTTCACGCATGGCAACTTCAATATCATGAAGCCGGCCTTTTACAAAGATTTTTCGGGAGGCCGGAAAGGGCGTCCTGCTGATCACCTCGTCATTCGGAGTTTTTTCTGTTTTCATGAGTACATATTTTTTAATTGTGATGAGCTCTGGTGCTCTTTTTCACGTATGATAAATTGTTCTTTATGTTCAGAGATCAGCCGCCCTGGGTGGCTTTGATGAGCACAACCTGGTCGCCCGGCTGAAGAAGATGATCGGCCCAGTCAGATTTTGAAACGATAGCCTGATTGACGGCTATTGCAATTCCGGTTCCCGGGACCTGTAAAACAGCAGACAATAACTGGGCTACAGATGAAGGGGCACTAAGCTTGAAGGGTTGATTGTTTACGGTAATTTCCATCTTATTGTTTTTTTAAAACGATAGGAAATGACCTGTAACGGGGGGATGAAAAGACAACCGCAAAGTTGTCTTACTTTTCCCTTCGGCAGTACTAACTGCATCAGGTTCAAAGGGTATATCTCAGCACAAGGCACCCCTAAAGTTTTTTGTAAACGTATAAATTATATCTTGTAAAAAGAAAATTATTAAAAAAAGAATCTCATGATATTGTCACATTCTCCATAGAAACATCAGATGTTTAAATATAAAATACATCTTTGAAACATCAGATGTTTAACTATCATAAACATCATTAAACATCTGACGTTTAAAACAAATAAAAAATGAAACTTTCAGATCAGGTCATCATCGCGATAAAAAAAGATATCGCCGCCGGGAAGCTCAAAAAGGGCGGGAAGATACCTGCAGAACCGGAACTTATGGAAATTTACCAGGTTGGCCGTTCAACCATCAGGGAGGCCATCAAAACGCTCGCCATCTCCGGTATCCTAAAAGTGCAGCAGGGATCCGGAACCTATGTAGCCTCAAAGATTAAAGACGAATCACTGAGCCAGCGCTTAAAGCGGGCGGATTTTGATGAAGTAAATACTGTCCGTCTGATACTTGAAAAAGAAATGGTAAAACTTGCCTGCAGCAACCGGACGGAAGCCGATCTGGAAAAGATGCAGGCATTGCTGCAGCAGCGGAAAAATGCAATCGAGGCAGGACAGCAAAAAAAATGTGCCGATGCTGACGTTGCTTTTCACATCAGTATTGCAAAGGCATCCGGAAACCAGGTATTGTCAGATCTCTATGAGAATTTCAGCCTGGTGCTGCGTGATTTCTTCTCTAAGCGGGAGGAAAATATCGATCATTTCAGCCGAAGCCAGGAATCGCACGAAAAACTTGTCGACGCCATAACGGATCAGGACCAAAAATCGGCAGAACAATTTTTAACAAGTATATTACACAACAATTATTAATATCATGATGACCATCTTTACTTTTACCCTGATCTTATTACTGGGCGCCTATCTTGCAGGACTTGCCGGCTCGCTCACCGGCCTTGGAGGCGGCGTAGTGATCATCCCGTTACTCACCCTGTTTTTCCATGTTGATATCCGCTATGCCATCGGGGCGGCACTCGTGGCCTCTATTGCCACTTCTTCCGGCTCCGCAAGCGCCTATGTAAAGGAAGGAATTACCAATGTTCGTTTGGGGATGTTCCTTGAAATTGCAACAACTGCCGGTGCGGTGATGGGGGCTATACTTGCCATTTATACCCCTGTGAATATCGTGGCCATCTTATTTGGTGTGATGCTGATCTTTTCAGCAGCCATGACACTCAGAAAGAAAAGTGAAGCCGCATTAACTGTAGGCAGCAAATTATCATACACACTAAAGTTAAATAGCAGTTATCCGTCAAAAAACGGCCCTATAGCGTATAAACTCAATAATGTTGGTGCAGGATTTTCTATCATGACCATTGCAGGCATACTTTCGGGATTGCTGGGCATAGGTTCGGGCGCCTTAAAGGTACTGGCCATGGATACCGCAATGAAAGTTCCGTTCAGGGTAAGCACCACCACCAGTAACTTCATGGTAGGCGTAACGGCTGCAGCCAGTGCAGTGGTGTACCTGCAAAGGGGATATATCGATCCGGGAATTGCGTTCCCTGTGATCATTGGCGTACTCGCCGGGGCATTTACAGGCTCCAAACTGCTGATGAAGATCAATGTCAATTCACTCAAACTGATCTTCAGCATTGCCATCACGCTCATTGCCCTGAATATGATCTACAATGGTTTTAACCATAAATTCTAAACAAGATGACTACGAAAGAAAATAAAAAAATGAACGATTACGATATGGAACAGCTGATTGGCCAGGTATTACGGTACGGGGTACTGATCTCAGGCAGCATAGCGATCATCGGTGGGATATGGTATCTGTACCAGCAGGGTTCAGGCACTCCGAATTACACTACATTTAATGGAGAACCTGCCGGATATACGAGCCTTACCGGCATCCTGAAGGGCTTGGCACAGGGCAGCGCCTCTGAGATTATTCAGCTTGGCGTGCTTATCCTGATCGCTACGCCGATCATCCGGATATTTTTCTCCCTGGTATCCTTCATCATTGAGAAAGACAGGCTCTATATAGTAATTACCTCTATCGTATTGTTCATTATCCTCTTCAGCATGTTCGCAGGACTGAAGGTATAATTTACGCTGTTTTAACTGCCACTTCCCTGCTTTTGTAATACACAAACAGGCAGGTGGCGGTTAAACCGATCAGCCCCTCGATCAGAACTGCAGGTCTGGGGCCCATTAAATTGGCCAGCCATCCGATCAGCAAACTACCCACCGGGATCAGCCCCTGGTAGGCCATGATATAATAACTGATTGCCCTGCCCCTCATTTCAGGAATAGCATGAGTTTGGATGTAGGTATTGATCGCTGAACTTTGTCCCATCATACCTACCCCGGCCAGTGTCATGAACAGTAAGGCAATTGGGAGTTGCGGTGAGTAGGATAACAGCAATAAACTAAACCCCAGTACCCCTCCGGCAATCATGATCAGCTTCATCAGCGTATCGCTGTTCTTTAAATTCGCCAGGTAAATAGCGCTCACGATAGAGCCTAAGCCCGCAGCGCTTTCAAACCAGCTGAACGTCTTTGCATCACCGTGAAAAAGATCCTTGGCAAAAATTGGCATCAGCGTATTGAATGGCATTACAAAAAGGCTGCTGATACCGATCATCATAATTACGCTGCTCAGTTCTTTATCGCCTGATACATATTTAAATCCTTCATGGAGTTCAGCCCAGATGCTTTTCAGCGGTTTTTCAATAACCGGGGTATGTAAATTCATCATAAAAAGACAGATCAGTACAGGGATATAACTGAGAAAGTTCCCGATAAAACAAACATCTGTTCCAAAGGTGCTCAGGATGATCCCCGCCACTGCAGGCCCGGCGATACGTGCAAAATTCGTCATGGTGGAATTCAGGGCTATTGCATTCGGAAGATCATTTTTATCATCTACCATTTCTACCATCAGCGATTGCCTGCAGGTCACGTCAAAAGCATTGATAATCCCCTGTAAAAGGCTTAAACCGATGATAAAGATGATATTGTTGTATCCAAAAAAGATCATCCCTGCCAGTGCCCCTGCCTGGATCATGGATACCACCTGTGTGATCACCATGATACGGTAACGGTCCTGCCTGTCTACCAGGCTTCCTGCATAGGGGGATAAAATCAGGGAGGGGATCAGGCTCACAAAACCAACCACGCCCAACAGCAACGCAGATCCCGTGATCTGATAAACCAACCAGCTTACCGCTGTCTTCTGCATCCAGGTCCCGATCAGGGAGATAGACTGTCCATAAAAAAAGAGTTTGAAATTCCGTGATTTGAGGGATCTGAAAACTGTCATTGTTAGTGTGTGTGTTACACCAACAAATTTCGGCAATAGGAATCTATTTATAAAATTGATTGTTTTAATGATTTTGATTAGTTTTAACGATCGGTTATGGAGATCAGGCAACTCAATTATTTCATCAAAGCGGCAGAGCTGCTACACTTTACCGATGCGGCGGCGGCATCATTCGTAACGCAATCCACACTTTCACAGCAGATCAAACAGCTGGAAGGGGAACTGGGCACGCTCCTGTTTGACAGGATAGGCAAGCAGGTTCGCCTTACAGAAGCGGGCCATGTTTTCCTGATCCATGCACAAAAGATCATCCTGGATATCAAGAAATCCAAGCAGGCATTATTTGAATATGCCAACATGTTGAACGGAGAACTCAAGATCGGGGTTACCTATTCCTTCAGCTCCCTGCTCCTGCCGGCCCTCACCCCGTTTTCGGAAAAATATCCCGGAATAACCATTCACGTAGAATCTGGGGCAGCGCTGGAACTGGAGAATAAGCTCAGGGTGGCAGACCTGGATATTGTTCTTGCCTTTCATGAACAGACAGAGGGTGACGGACTGGAGATGCAGCATCTGTTTTCTTCAAGGGTGATGATGGTAGTGTCAAAAAATAACCCGCTCGCAAAACTCCCCAAAATCAGCTTAAAGGAAATCGGTAAAACCGATCTTATCTTACAGAGTAACGGCTACAGTTCGCGGGATGTGCTCAATGAGATCTTTAAAAAGAACCGGATCTCCCCAACTATAAAGATTGAGATCAATGATGTCCATTCCCTGCTTTCCATGGTAGAAGCCGGTAACTGGGTAACTATCATCAATGAGAAAGCGATCAGTACCTGGGACGGGCTGGTTGCGGTGCCAATTTCCGGAAAAGAACTGTACCGGCAGGCATCTATCCTCTGGCAGCAGGGAGTTTACCGGAAACGGTCAGCCGTCTTGTTTATGGAAGAACTGATGAAGGTTGTATAGCAGCAGTTAAAATGCGAGTGCTTATACAACAGCTTTTACAGTAATTATTCCTGCAGTGATAACCTGTACTGGAAGATATCTTCAATAGAAACTACCGTACTGCGCTGTTCTCCGGCAAAAACCGTGATCTCAGGCAAACGTGCCATTGTGCCGTCTTCATTTGTCAATTCACACAATACCGCAACAGGTTTTAATCCTGCAAGTACCATCAGATCGATGCTGCCTTCGGTATGGCCGCGTCTTCCAAATACCCCATCGGCATTTGCCCTCAGCGGAAAAACATGCCCTGGTCTGGACAGGTGTTCCGGTTTGGCCTGGTCGGCAACGGCAGTCCTGATCGTGTGTATCCTGTCAGCCGCAGAAACGCCTGTAGTTACACCTTCTTTGGCTTCAATGGTAACTGTAAAAGGCGTATGGTATTTACTCGTGTTCACATGCACCATCGGCGGCAGATCCAGCAGATCTGCCCTGTCAGGAGTAAGGCAGAGGCAAACAATGCCGCTGCAGGTCCGGATCATTAACGCCATATTCTCTACAGTCATTGTTGCTGCCGGGAAGATCAGGTCCCCTTCATTTTCCCTGCTTTCGTCATCCACCACCAATACGCCCTTGCCATCCTTTAGGCAATTGAGCGCATTTTCTACCCTTTCCTTAAAGTCTTTTCCGAAACGCGACAGCTCATTCTGATCTTCCATAGTACGCTATATTTTTAATGCTGCAAAGGTGTACAATTAACGGCTGAATTCAAATTAGATAAATGCCTGATTAAGGTCTTTAGCCAGCTTTAAGCTGATAAAGAAGGTTGTTCCCATACCTGAGATGCTTTCCACCCATATCTTACCCTGCTGCAAAAGGATGAATTCTTTACACAGCACCAGTCCCAGCCCAACTCCTTTTTCGTTATTCGTACCATAGGTACTCTCAGACTGCAGCGAAAAAATATTCCGTTCATTTTTTTCGGTAATGCCCACGCCATTGTCCTGCACCTTGATCCAGCATTCCTCTCCATGGTCTTCGGAACAGATATTGATCTCGCCGTCAGCATCAGTGAACTTAATGGCATTGTTGATCAGGTTACGGATCACCAGCTCCAGCATATTATGGTCAGCGATCACATAAATGCCCTTCAAAATCAGGTTATTGATCACTATACCTTTCTCTTCGGCCAGGTTTGCCTGCATCATTATGGTAGATTCCAGTGTTTCTTCGAGGTCCAGCCTGACCATGTTCACCGTTACCCCATCCATTTGGGTCTTGCTCCAGGAAAGCAGATTGACCAGCATTTGCCTGGTATACCGGGTTTCCCTGAGCAGGCTCGAGTGAATGATCTTTCTTTCGTCTGCATTGAGCTGTTCATCCAGTGAAAGCTCCAGGAAGCTCTGTATGGAATTTAGGGGAGACCGCAGGTCATGGGCCAGTATCGAGAACAATTTATTTTTCGACTGGTTGGACAATTCCAGCAGTTCTGCACGGTTTTCGGCCAGTGTTCTTTCCCTGTTATAGCTGTTGATGATACTGGTAATGATAAAATATACAATAAGCAGCGTAAAGAAATAGACATAGGCAAAATCCAGAGACCTGCTTAATCCATCCCTGTGTTTTAAGGGCACGGCCTCAGGATACCTGTACTGGTAGCTAATCAGCAAAATTGCCACAGTGATATTTACCCCTACCCATATCAAACGCTGGTTGACTGGCACAATGCTCATGACCAGGAAAAAGAACAGCACATAAATGACCAGGCTTGGGCCGTTAATCCCGGAATTGTTCAGAAAAAATATAATGAACACGATATTACCAAGGATACAAAAGACCAGTACGGCAAGACTATGCTGATGCCTGAACTTGGATAAGTAATACAAACCGCAAGCCGCAAATACAGATGGAATAAGCAGCAGGGAGAGCGAATATAAACCTATAAGATAATTAAAAAATATGCTACAGGTAAAAAGAAGAATAGTGAAGATGCAGGTAATATGAAATATTCTGGCTTCTAATTTATGCGTGTCAGGATTGCCGGTAAGTCTTACCCAGCTTGACTTCATACTGTTTTTCATGATCATAAGGGAGCGGCACTATAGGGCTTCTTAGCTTTACTGGCTTCGAACAACACATATTTATGTTAACAAATTAACAAATAATATATAATAATAAGAAATATATCCCAAAAACGCGAAAGAAATAATGACCTCCGTCACCTTTTAACATTTCTTCAATCATTTTATGAATGCGTTATACCATATATTTTTGTGGTAAAAAAACGCAGGATGAAAGAGCAAATAACCCTGGCCATTGATACATTATGTTACCATTGCGGAGACAGTCTTCCGGCTGTCCCATTTTCCTCAGACGATAAACAATTCTGTTGTGCCGGATGTAAAAGTGTGTACCTTATTCTCTCCAGCCATAACCTGACCAGCTACTATGCTTACAATGATATTCCCGGAGCCTCACAAAAAAAAGCTGCAGAGCATTTCGATTATCTCGATGAACCGGCTATAGCAGCGGAACTTGTAGATTATATGGATGATCAGACTACAGTGATTACCCTTTTCATTCCGGCTGTTCACTGCAGTTCCTGCATCTGGCTGCTGGAAAACCTGTACAAGGTTAATCCTGACATTTCCAATTCACGTATCGACTTCCCCAAAAAGCAGGTCAGCATTACTTTCAAAAATCAGCTGATCTCGCTGCGCAAGGTAGTAGAACTGCTGGCTTCGGTAGGTTACGAACCGCAGATCAGCCTTCAGGATGTAGTCAAGAAACAACAGTCTGATCACTCAGAGCGCAACCTGATCAGCAAAATTGCCGTTGCAGGGTTTTGCTTCGGCAATGTGATGCTGCTCAGCTTTCCTGATTATTTCGGACTCAGTAGTTTTGAACATAGTTTCCAATCCTTTTTTGGATGGGTAAACCTCGCTTTTGCCATACCTGTACTGTTATACAGCGGGCGCGACTATTTTATATCTGCCTGGACAAATCTCAGGAATGGGGTGCTCAACCTCGACTTTCCCCTGGCTTTGGGAATTGCCGTCATGTTCATCCGCTCCGCAGCAGAGATCATCAGCCATACCGGCGCCGGCTTTATAGATACCTTATGTTCACTGGTATTCTTTCTCCTCATCGGAAAATGGATGCAGCAGCGAACCTACCATTACCTTTCATTTGAACGTGATTACCGTTCCTATTTTCCCGTGGCAGTTACCCGGCTCACCAAAGGCAATACACAGCCCGTGCCATTGGATGAACTGAAAACAGGCGACAGGATCCTGATCCGCAGCAATGAGATCATCCCCGCAGATGCGATCTTACTGAAAGGAGAAGCAAAACTTGATTTTAGCTTTGTCACCGGAGAATCTTTACCTGTTGCTAAAGTGCCGGGAGAAATTATCTACGCAGGTGGACGACAACTGAATGGTGCCATCGAACTGGAAGTGATCAAACCCGTTTCACAAAGTTACCTCACCAAATTATGGAACAACGAAACCTTCGCCGGGCAAAAGGATCCGATCAAAACTTTCAGCGACAAAGCCAGTAAATATTTCAGTATTGTATTGCTGCTGATCGCACTTTCAGCAGGATTATTCTGGGTAAATACGGACCTGAACAGGGCAATAGCTTCTTTTACCGCCGTGTTGATCATCGCCTGCCCCTGTGCGCTTGCACTCAGTTCACCCTTTACCCTGACAGCCGTGCTCAGCATTTTCGATAAAAATAAATTCTATCTGAAAAATACCGCCGTCATTGAAGAAATGGCGAGGATCAATACCATCGTTTTTGATAAGACAGGGACCATCACTAACCCAACGGCCAAAGGTTTTGAATTTACAGGCGGACTGAGCATTGAAGAACAGCAGCTCATCAATGACCTGGCCAGAAACTCCGGTCATCCGATGAGCAGGGAACTGGTGAAATCCCTTAACCTCGCCCCACTTTATCCGGTGGATAACTTCATGGAAAAAGTTGGCCGGGGAATCAGTGGCACGGTAAACGGGCACAGTATAAAGATGGGCAGTGCCGCGTACCTGGGCTTAACGGCACAGGATAAGGGAAGCGTTGTACATATCTTGATTGACGACCGTTATTGTGGTTATTTCCGTTCAGAGCAACGCTGGAGAACCGGATTTAAACAAACGGCCATCAAACTGGGCCAGGATCAGGACCTGCACCTGCTCTCCGGCGATCAGGATCACGACAGGGAGCTGTTAACCCCATTTTTTCCGAGAATGCAGCAGTTACATTTCCGGCAAAGCCCGCAGAATAAGCTGGACTATATCCTGGGCCTTCAGCAAAAGGGCAATACCAAAATTATGATGCTGGGAGACGGCCTCAATGATGCGGGTGCACTCAAACAAAGTAATATAGGAATTGCTGTAACGGACGATATCAATAATTTTTCTCCGGGTTGCGACGCCATACTGGACGGAGCGGCTTTCGAGAAGATCCCACAGTTCATCCGCCAGGCAAAGGACGCGGTAAAAGTAATCCACATGAGCTTTGCCATCTCGCTCACCTATAATGCAGTCGGACTGTTCTTTGCCGTTCAGGGAATATTGTCGCCCCTGATTGCAGCTATTCTCATGCCCCTGAGCACCGTGACCATTATTTTATTCACCAGTCTTGCTGCAAGGCTCTATGCACATAAAAACAACTTATTATGAACATCATATACATGCTGATCGGATTCAGTATTCTGCTGGCCCTTGTCTTCCTGCTGGCCTTTTTCTGGGCAAGCCGGTCCGGCCAGAACGACGATCTCTACACGCCGGGTATACGGATACTGTTTGATGATGACGCCCCTCCGGCAGATGAAAAAAAAAGTGATGAAGATCATCCACATCCATAGCTGGCATCACATCCCTACTTGATGCCAGCCCCTAATTTTACCACCATAAACATTACTCATTTTTCTCATGACTGAAAAATTTTATTACGATAACAAGACCGTCAGAAATTTCGCTATCGCCACTATTGTCTGGGGAATAGTAGGAATGACGGTGGGACTGCTGATTGCCATGCAGCTCTTCAAACCTGCATTGAATATGGGCAACCAGTACACTACATTCGGACGTATCCGGCCGTTACATACCAATGCAGTCATCTTTGCCTTTGTAGGTAACGCCATCTTCATGGGCGTCTATTACTCCTTGCAGCGGCTCCTTAAAGCAAGGATGTTCAGCGACGTCCTCAGCAATATTCATTTCTGGGGCTGGCAGCTGATTATTGTGGCTACAGCAATCACCCTTCCGCTGGGTTTCACCACCTCGCATGAATATGCCGAGATGGAATGGCCGATAGACATCGCCATCACAGTCATATGGGTAGTGTTTGGTATCAATATGTTTGGTACGATCATTAAAAGAAGGGAAAAACATATGTATGTGGCCATCTGGTTCTACATCGCAACGTTTGTTACCGTAGCCGTGCTGCATATTGTAAATTCAATGGAATTGCCCATCTCGGCCTTTAAAAGCTATTACCTGTACGCCGGTGTACAGGATGCACTGGTACAATGGTGGTATGGCCATAATGCCGTAGCATTTTTCCTGACCACACCCTACCTCGGGATGATGTATTACTACCTGCCAAAAATGGCAGATCGCCCGGTATATTCCTATAAATTGAGTATCCTTCATTTCTGGTCGCTCATTTTCATCTATATCTGGGCAGGCCCCCATCACCTGTTGTATACCTCGCTGCCAACCTGGGCACAATCTTTAGGGGTAGCTTTCTCAATCATGCTGATCGCACCAAGCTGGGGCGGTATGATCAACGGCCTGCTTACGCTGCGCGGGGCCTGGGATAAAGTAAGAGAGGATCCAAGGCTGAAATTTATGGTAGTGGGGATCACCTGTTACGGTATGGCCACATTTGAAGGGCCAATGCTTGCCTTAAAACAGATCAATGCCATCGCACACTATACCGACTGGATAGTGGCACACGTACACGTAGGTGCCCTGGGCTGGAACGGATTCCTGACCTTTGCTATCCTGTACTGGCTGATACCAAGAATCTATAACACAACTCTATATTCCGTAAAACTGGCTTCCTTCCATTTCTGGATAGGCACCCTGGGAATTATCTTCTATGCAGTGCCACTTTACTTTTCAGGTTTCACACAGGGACTGATGTGGAAAGAATTTACCCCGGAAGGACTATTGAAATACCCGAACTTCCTGGAAACTGTCAGACAGATCATCCCGATGTATGTGATGAGAGCGATAGGAGGTGCATTATATCTTTCCGGTGTGTTGGTGATGGCCTATAACCTGATCAAAACAATGGCTTCCGGTAGCCTGGTAGCAAATGAAGCTGCAGAGGCCAGCCCACTGCCAAAGGTGTACCTGGCGGAGGGTTCCGATAAAAAATGGCACAGGGTGCTGGAACGCAAACCTATGCTTTTCATGGTGCTGTCGCTGATCGTGATCCTGATCGGGGGGATGATCGAGATGATGCCAACCTTTACCATCAAATCCAACATTCCAACCATTGCAAGCGTAAAACCTTATTCACCGCTGGAACTGCAGGGGCGCGACCTGTATATCAGGGAGGGCTGTGTGAACTGCCACTCGCAGATGATCCGTCCGTTCCGTTCCGAAACAGAACGTTACGGTGAATACAGTAAAGCAGGTGAATTCGTTTACGACCACCCTTTTCTCTGGGGATCCAAACGTACCGGCCCTGATCTGCAGCGCGAAGGCGGAAAGTATGGCAATGCCTGGCATTACAATCACCTGTTCGACCCGCAGACCATGTCGCCCGGCAGTATTATGCCTCCGTACGAATGGCTGATCAACCAGCAGCTGGATACTACCACCACCCGTTCAAAGATCAATGCCATGCGTTCCCTGGGTGTACCCTATGAAACCGGTTACGAGCTGCTGGCAAATGCGGCATTGGAAAAACAGGCGAAAAGTATTGCGGCAGATCTGAAACAGAACAACATAAAGGTGAAAAGCGACAGGGAGATCGTAGCGATCATTGCCTACCTCCAGCGCCTGGGAACAGATATCAAAGCTAAATAATATAACCAATCAAGACATGTTCAAGCAATTTTTAGATCATGCTGACGGAAACCAGGGGTATCTGCTCAGCTCACTCGGAGTCTTCATGTTATTTTTCATCCTCGTGGCGGTACTGCTGCTGACCATGAAAAAAGAAGATATCCAATATATGAAAGAACTCCCATTAAAAGACGACGGCAATGAAAGAGGTAGTTAACAACAGCTGGTCTACAGGGAATACCTCTGCAGACATCGTGATT
Source organism: Pedobacter hartonius (assembly GCF_900107535.1). GTDB lineage: Bacteria > Bacteroidota > Bacteroidia > Sphingobacteriales > Sphingobacteriaceae > Pedobacter > Pedobacter hartonius. The sequence goes on from NZ_FNRA01000001.1 coordinate 548,491, forward strand.
GTCCTGATGATTATCACTTCCATCATGGTACTTGGCGTAGCTATCCTCATGCTGAAAGTGATCAAATTTTATGTAAAAGAGACCATTAATCCTGTTCCCTTTGCTACACCTGAAGAAAGAGAGATCAGAAAGCTTGAAGCAGAAGCCCTCAGGGCACTGGAGAAAAAGAAACCTACCATCTGGACCAAACTGATGCAGCTGAAACCCCTGGAGGAAGAAGGCTCGCTGGTCATGGAACACAAGTTTGACGGAATCTCGGAATTGAACAATCCTACTCCTGCCTGGTTCATGGTGCTTTTTTACGGTACGATCATATTCGGGATCGGGTATTTCCTGAACTACCATGTATTTCATTATGGAAAGTTACAGGATGAGGAATATGTTGCGGAAATAGAAAAAGCTGCCGACGATAAAGTTGCATTCCTGTCTAACCCGGTGAATTCAGCAAGTGCTGTAAATGAAAATAACATTGTACAGAGCAAAGATGCAGCAGTACTGAAAAATGGCCAGGCCTTATTTGCCACCCGCTGCCCGCCTTGTCATGGTGAACAGGGACAGGGATTGGTGGGGCCAAACCTGACAGATGAATACTGGCTGCATGGCGGAAAAATAAAAGACGTATTTAAAACCATCAAATACGGTGTGCCTGAAAAAGGAATGATCTCCTGGGAGAAATCTATGAGTGCCCGGCAGATCGCAGACATTGCCAATTACGTGCTGTCTATACAAGGAACGAAACCTGCCGACCCAAAAGCTCCACAGGGTAACAAAGAATAAAAATGTCACAAAGTCCTGCGCATTTCAGAGACCAGACCGGTACGGTTACTGATGATGGAAAAAAAAGAAAATGGCTGTACCCCAAGCTGATCAGGGGTAAGTTGTATAAGTACCGCGCCGTGGTCAGCTATTTTTTTCTCATTTTACTATTTGCTGCGCCATTCATTAAACTCAATGGCGAGCAAGTGGTACTCTTAAATGTACTGGAACGAAAATTGGTGTTCTTTGGCCTGATCTTCTGGCCGCAGGATTTTTATCTTTTTGTACTGGCACTGCTCACCTTCATTGTTTTTGTGGTGCTGTTTACCGTAGTTTTTGGCAGGGTCTTCTGCGGCTGGGTATGCCCTCAGACGATCTTCCTGGAAATGGTATTCCGAAGAATTGAAACCTGGATAGAGGGCGAACCTGCCAAACGGAAGAAACTGGATGAGCAAGCCCTGGATTTCGAGAAATTCTGGAAGAAAACCCTGAAACACAGCCTTTACCTGCTCGTATCCTTCCTGATCGCCAACATCTTCCTGTCCTACCTGATTGGCAGCGGCGGATTACTTGCAATTGTGGGGGAACCTGTGTCGATGCACCTGTCCGGATTCATTTCCATCTGTGTTTTTACTTTCGTTTTCTACCTGGTATTTTCTAAAATGAGGGAGCTGGTTTGTACGGTGGCCTGTCCTTACGGGCGCCTGCAAGGAGTACTGCTGGATAATCAGAGTATCATTGTGGCGTATGACTACAACCGTGGCGAACCCAGGGGGAAAAGGATTAAAGCACAGGAACAGCTTACGGGCGACTGCATCGATTGCGGCTTATGCGTACAGGTATGCCCTACCGGTATTGACATCAGGAACGGCACCCAAATGGAATGCGTCAATTGTACCGCCTGCATTGATGCCTGTGACATGGTCATGGAGAAAATTCAACGCCCAACAAGGCTTATCGGGTTTAAGTCTGAAGATGAGATTCTGGCAAAAAAATCTTTTATACTGAACAAACGGATCTACGGGTATGCAGCAGTGCTGCTGCTCCTGATGGGCACACTAGCCTATTTGCTGGTCAGCCGGAGCGATGTAGAGACCACCATCCTCAGGGCAGGAGGAACACAGTATCAGCTGCGCGATAAGGAGCATACGGTGAGTAACCTGTACAATGCCGAACTGGTCAATAAAACCACCCGCCCGCTGCGTTTTGCTATCGTACCGGATAACCCCCTGGCGAAGATCCAGTACATCCAAAAGGAAGACCGCCTGGCCGTTGGCGGCAGTATAAAGATCACATTTTTTGTGATCCTGCCACAGGCTTCCATCCGTCAGTATAAATCGGCCATCGGCTTTAAATTAATATCCGGCGGCAAACAGACCGCTCATTTTGAAACTACATTTATTGCACCTGCTAACGACTAAATTATGAATTGGGGAACAAAAATAGTACTGGGACTGGCCACGTTTATGATCTTTATCGTCGTATTAGGACTCATCATGTTCAACAGCAAAAAGGATGCGCTGGTTGATAACGACTATTACGAGAAAGGCATCAATTACAACAAGGTATACAACCGCAAAGAACAAACGAATACCGACCATGCCAGGCCGGAAGTATCCGCAAATCAGGAGATGATCATTGTTAAGTTTGTGCACAATGCCAAAGGAACAGCGAGGCTGATGCGCACATCCGATAAAGAGCTGGACAAGACCATCCCATTTGAAAGTAACATCAACCGTCAGCTGATCATTCCTGCCAGGAACCTTAAAAAAGGGTCATGGAGACTGATCATAGAGTGGGTCAGCGATGAGAAAAGTTATATGTACGAACAGGAAATCACTTTATAAGGGGTAATCAATCAATTGTCATGAGTTATCAAAACCTCGCCTTCATGATCGGCCTACTGGGTAGCCTACATTGTGTAGGCATGTGCGGCCCGCTGGCTTTTGCAGTTCCTTCCATGCGAAGCGGATGGGGATTCCTGGTATTCAACAAACTGAGTTACCAGGCCGGCAGGATCATTTCATATTGTCTATTGGGGGTGCTGACCGGCCTGGTAGGAAAGCAGATATGGCTCGCTGGCATACAACAGGGAGTAAGTATCCTGAGCGGGATGCTGATCCTCAGCGCAGCTGCCTCAAGATTGTTTAAATTCTCTGTCAGCAATCCAGATTCTATTTTTATCAAACCTTTTAACAAAGCCTTTGGATATGCCCTCAAACACAAGGCAAACCACCTGATCATCGGGATCATCAATGGCTTTTTGCCCTGTGGTTTTGTATACCTTGCCCTTGCGGGAGCCTTAAATACGGGGACAGTAAATTCTGCTGTGAGTTATATGTTCTGGTATGGGCTGGGTACCCTTCCACTGATGTTCCTCGCCGGGGTCAGTGCAGGTTTTACTACTGCTATCTTCAGGAGAAAGATCAACAGGATCGTACCCTATTTCATGGTTTTTCTGGGCGTTTGGTTTATTCTGCGGGGACTGGGACTCAACATTCCATATTTAAGCCCCGCTGCTGCCGGCACCATTGCGGATTGCCGGTAAAACGGGGCTTGTATGCTTCTGCTCTTCTGTGTATCAGCCGGCCATACTGAACAACTGCGTTTGCGGTTGATTGGCCCATAACCTGGAATCCAGCGCCATGCAGATATTCCGCAGAAATCTTTTGCCCAATAAAGTGACACGGAGCTGATGGTCTTCAAGAATGACCAGCCCGTCATCAGCAATCAGTTTCATCCGCTCCAGGCCCTCCAGAAAAGCTTCGTTCCGTTCCTCGGGCAGAAACCACGAGGTCTCCCCTTTACACATCAGGTTCAGGATATGCCTTCTGAGCACCAGGTCTTCCCCGGTAAGGATATGTCCTTTAAAAACAGGAAGTTCCCCTGCATTTACCAGCTCCAGGTACTCTTCCACCTTTTTTACATTTTGTGCAAAGGCTGTCCAGCTGTCGCTGATGGAAGAAACGCCCAGACCAATCATCAGCTTGCTGTACTGATGGGTATAGCCCATAAAATTACGGTGCAGCCTGCCTTCTTTTTCAGCGGTGTATAAACTATCAGATTCCAATGTAAAATGGTCCATTCCGATCTCGGTATAACCTCCATTTTTCAACAGCTCGCGCCCAAGTTCATAGAGCTCCTGTTTCTGTCTGGCATCAGGAAGATCCTTTTCAGTATACCTGCGCTGTCCGGGTTTCACCCATGGCACATGGGCATAACTATAAAATGCAATGCGGTCAGGGCGCAGTGCCAAAACAGCGCTGATCGTTGCAGAAAGCCCTTCGGCATCCTGCAAGGGCAAGCCATAGATGAGGTCGTAGCTGACAGAGTTATAGCCTGTCGCACGTGCCTCTTCGGTTACCCGGGCAACCTCTTCAACGCTCTGGATCCTGTTGATCACCAGCTGTACCTTGGGATCAAAATCCTGGATTCCCAGGCTCAGCCGTTTAAATCCCAGCCGGTACAGGGTAACCAGATGTTCCGCCGTCGTATTTCCGGGATGTGCTTCAAAACTAAATTCTGCTTCGGGGTGAACGGATGCCGGTGCAAGTATACCACCGATCAGCAGGGCCAGGTTCTCAGGGTTAAAAAATGTGGGTGTTCCCCCGCCCAGATGCAGTTCCATGATCACTGGTTTCCCTCCGAAGATCTTCCGGTAGGTGTCCCACTCTTTCAGTACAGCCGCGATATAAGGCCGTTCAACCCCATGGTTGCGCGTGATACGCGTATTGCAGCCGCAATAGGTACACAGGCTCTCACAGAAAGGTAAATGGATATATAAGCTGATGCCATCAGTGGCATTGCTGTGGTTGAACGAACTGCGGACCTCCCGGATCCATCGCTCTTCGTCGAACCCTTCTTTGTCCCAGTAAGGAACGGTAGGGTAACTGGTATAGCGGGGTGCTGCCACATGATATCTGGCTACGAGATCTTTAATGCTCATGATCCGGAGCTCCTTTCTTCACCTGGTCGCATGCTCCTGAACAAACACAAGCAGAGCCCAGGCAACGGTTCTCCTGCCATTTATCGAGGTTTAGTATCGTTTCTCTTGCAAGCGCAAGAGGCAGTTCTTCTACCGAAGCCGCTAACAGCGCCGCTGCGGGCACATTGGCAATTTTAATATCCCGGCTTGCTGCAGCATCCTGATCAATATGCAGGGTAACCGTTGACCGGGTGGCGATATATTTTACGCCAAGGTCTGCCAGCTTATGGATCACCGCACCGGTAACATCGTCATCTGTAAATACAATCACCGCTTCCTTTCCCTCTGCATAACTCACAGTTTCGTTGCTCAGCGAATTTGATATTAAAGTAATATCATGCTTCTTATGGTTGGCTATCGCCAGTGGCTCTTTTTCAAAAGACTTTATACTGTAGGCTACTACTCTCATCCGCAATTGATTTGTTAATGATCAAAGTTAGCAGGATGGTGCCGGCCGGGGAATGAGATTAGTCAGCCAGAAATATGATCCTGATCAGTTTTTCATTTGCTGCAGTTTGGGATGGTCCAGAATGCCGATCTGGCTTCCCTTCCGCTCAATGATCCCTTCATCCTTAAAATCACTCAGGATGCGGCTTACCGTTTCCGTTGCCATACCGGCCATTGCAGCGAGGTTATCTCTTGATATACGCAGGCTGATCTGCCCTTCCTGTTTCTCAAGCTTGCAGAGGCGGATCAGTACTTCGGCCATGCGTTTCCGTACGGAGTGATAGGCCAGCTGCAGCAGCTGTTCTTCTTTATCCAGCAGATTATTGGAGAGGATGTGTATAAATTGTCTTGCCACATCCGGATAACGGTTCAGCAGTTCTTCCAGCATCTCCTTAGGGAGCTGGCATACCGTTGTATCTTCCAGTGCTTCTGCCGTTTCAGTATAAGGTTCGTTGAGCAGCAGTGCGGGGATGCCGAAGTATTCATCAGGGCCGTACATGCCTGTCAGCAGTTCTCTTCCATCCTCGCTCAGCTTAATGGTTTTCACCTTTCCGCTCAGCACCAGGTAAATTCCCGAAACCATATCGCCTTCATAATAAATGATCTGTTTCTTCTTGATGCTGCGCACCTTCCGCTCCAGGATCATCTTATCCAGTTCCTTAATTCCCGCATTTCCCGCCGCCAGATGTGTGAGCTGTGCAATGGATTTGCTATAGAATTTTTCCTGCTTTTGTTTTTTATTCAGCCTGCTTTCAATAGCATTCAGCAGCTCTACATCATCAAAGGGTTTCACCAGGTAATCGTCGGCACCCATTTCCATGCCCTTACGCATGTCCATCCTTTCCGCCTTGGCGGTCAGAAAGATGAAGGGAGTTGCAGTGGTAGCCGGATTTTTATTCAGCAGGTACAGTACCCCGTACCCGTCCAGTTCCGGCATCATGATATCGCAAAGAATAAGATCGGGCAAATTTGCATTAGCCAGTTCCACCCCTGTTTTTCCGTTATTGGCCTGAAAGACCTCATAATCGGCCAGATCGAGTATCTCGGCTATACTTTCCCTGATATCGTCATTGTCTTCAATCACCAGTATACGCTGTTTCTTCATAGCTGTTTATTTATTAAAAGAAAGAATAAATGTAGTACCCTTATTGATTTTACTTTCAAACTGCACTTCGCCGTTCATTAAACCCGCATAACGGAGCACTATGTTCAACCCCAGTCCTGTCCCCGGGATACTGCCGGTATTATGGGCCCTGAAAAATGGCTGGAACAGGTGTTTCTGGTCGGTATCAGGGATGCCGATGCCATTATCCTTGATCGTCACGATACATTGCCGCTCATTGATCTCGGTATTGAACTCGATAAAAGTATTTTCCCCGGAATATTTGATCGCATTGTTGATCAGGTTGATCATACAGTTCTTCAGCAGGTTCTGGTCCAGCATGACCACGCTTTGCAATCCTGTATGCTGGTAGATGATATTCTGGTCCTGCTTGGCGATCATCTGCATTTCTTCAGTAATCTCCTCGGCAAGTTTCACGAGGTCGAACTCATGAAATGCAGGCTCTACCCTGCCGGCTTCCAGTCTTTCCAGGGAAAGGAAATCATTCAGTATAGTCGTCAGGTTGCCAACTGCATTTTTTATCTTATGTACATGTTTTGCAATCTGCGGATTTTCATAAGGCTCAGCATATTTTTCGATGAGAGAAGCAGACAGCTGTACAGAACTCAGGGGGGTGCGGAACTCATGTGAGGCCATCGATACGAACCGGCTCTTCATTTGGTTCAGCTCCTTTTCCTTTTCCAGCGAGAGGCTCACTTCTTCCTTGGCTTCGCGGAGTGCGGTAACCGTTTTCTTTAAGGATTTGGTGCGCTCCTCCACCAGGTTTTCCAGTTCGGCGGCATAATCCCTTAAACGTTCTTCAGCCTCTTTTTCCCTGGAAAGGTCGTGGATAAAGCCGGTATAGATCTTTCTGTCCTGGTATTGTACTTCACTCACTGCCAGTCGAAAGGGAAATGTAGAGCCATCTTTTCTGAGGCCTTTCACTTCCCTGCCTTTACCAATGATATGTTTTTCCCTGGTCTGCTGATAATGTTCCAGGTAATGGTCATGTGCAGACTGCTCAGGCTCGGGCATCAGCATGGAGATATTATGCCCCATTACCTCTTCTGCAGTATAACCAAAAAGTTTAAGTGCCGCAGGATTAATACTTTCCATCTTGCCCCTGCTGTCAATGGTAATGATACCATCTATTGCCGTCTCAATAATTGCATGTAATAATCTCGCGTTTTCCATTGATCGCCTTTTTGGCAAATATAGCTAAATACCAGCTACTGTAATGATCAGGATCAGGCAATGTACCAACAGGCTTAAACCGAAAAGAAAAATAGTGGATCTTGTGTTTGCGCCGCTCATATTAGCTACGATGTTGGCAAAAAAAATGACCATACTGGTTGCCAGACATGGGATCACGTAACCTCCCAATGAATACACCAGAATGAATGTGAGGGGTACAAGCACTGTGGCGTGCAAAATAAGGGAAACCAGGAACCAGGCTAACCGATTTTCTTTCTGACCATCGGCAAAGGTGATGTATTTTGTCCATAAAGAGATTGTAGGGTGGTTTGTTAATACTAAAGTTGCCATGATATAATGTTTTGATTGATACAAATATGCGGGCTATGCCAGGCTTCAGCCATGATCGTGGTCATGTTTCAGCCAGATAGAGATCATCATAAAAAGTGATGCCTGTCATATTTTAAGTTGTGATTTCTGCGCTATTTTGCTAGCCTACAGATAAACCAAAATCGCATGAACCATACCTTTCACATTCCAGTTTTGGGATTAGGCTACTCGATCGATACCCCTTTAAAAGTTGCCAGATATGGTATCTCTTCAGTTCTCTCTATTACTGATGACGAGCTGTGTGAGCGCATGAGAAAGTTTCATGCAGCAGAGAACGGGCTTGTATATCAGCCTATACAAAAAGAAGAACAGGACGGACGGGCCAGGAGGATCACCGCCTATCTTAACCTGGTCAATCTGCTGGTAGACCAGCAGGTCAGCCGCATCAAAACGGAAAGTTTTGCTAAAGGCAATGATATCCACACTTACTTTGAACTGCTTCCTGAACATTCGAGGCCAAAGATGATCTACAGGCATATGATGCAGATGGAAGAAGACGAAGAGAAGGAAGTCCTGCAAAAGGAACTGCGCTGGCAAATGACGCCAGGCCATATTGATGTCAACATCATGTCGAAAGTAGACAAAGCAAACTATAACGCTGACAAAGAAAACCTGGGCAACGATTATACTGATGCAGTAGCAGCAATGAGGGGATTTGCAAACAGCACATTACGCTCATCCGTAGTGATTTCTGCAGGCCTGAACCCGCGCCTGTATTCCTACATGGAGACCTGTAAAGACTTTTATCCGGATGTAACAGGTTTGATCAGGAAGCAGATCATCCTCAAAGTGAGCGACTTCAGGTCGGCCCTGATACAGGCAAAAATACTGGCTAAAAGAGGCTTATGGGTAACTGAATTCAGGGTAGAATCCGGATTGAACTGCGGCGGGCATGCCTTTGCCACAGAAGGCCTGCTGCTGGGCCCGATCCTGGAAGAATTCAAACAAAAAAGAACAGAACTGTCCAATGAGCTGTATGCCATTTATCATGCGGCCCTGGAAGCGAAAAACATCCTTCCGGGCAGCAGGCCAGCGTTGATGATCACCGCACAGGGCGGAATAGGAACTGCCGAGGAACACCGTTTTCTGATGAACTATTACCAGCTGGATGCCGCCGGATGGGGAAGCCCATTTCTACTGGTCCCTGAAGTGACCAATGTTGACAAAGACACACTGGATGCGCTGGCTGCGGCAAGTACTGAAGACTATTATGTAAGCAATTCTTCTCCGCTGGGTGTTCTTTACAACAACTTCAAAAAAAGTACCATGGAAACACAGCGCTTACAGCGCATTGAAAAAGGCAGACCAGGAAGCCCCTGCAAGAAAAAGCTGTTGTCTACCAATACAGAGTTCACGGCACTGCCAATCTGCACCGCATCGAGAGCATATCAAAACCTGAAGATAAAGGAACTGGAAGCAACCGAAACGGAGCCTGCAGCCTTCCGCGAAAAGTTTGAGGCGATCACCGAAAAGATCTGTTTATGCGAAGGACTGTGCGCTTCTGCCTACCTGAAGAATAACATACTGAAACCGAGGGAAAATAAAGCGGTAAGTATCTGCCCCGGTCCAAACCTGGCTTATTTTTCAAAGACTTACTCGCTGAAGGAAATGGTAAACCATATTTACGGAAGGGAAGCGATCAGCTTTAAGATCAACCGTCCCAACCTGTTCATCAATGAGCTGAATCTATACGTGGACTACCTGAAAAAAGACCTGAATGCGCAGTTACACGACCTGAATGCTAAAAAGACGAAATACTTTGAGAAGTTCACGGAGCAGTTGTTCAATGGCATCAGCTATTACAGGAACATGATCCCGGAACTGAAATTCAGCACAGGCCCTGCAGCGCAGGAACTGCAGCAGCAGCTATTAAATGCGGAAGAGAAGTTAAAGTTTATTGCAAAAGACCTGAGTAGGTCTGTCGCCCAGGCTTAAGATACCGGGCAGGTTTAAGCTATAAAAACCGGAGGCCAGGATGTGTGGCCTCCGGTCTAAAAATTATTTCAGCCCGGCCTGTATGGCTTTCGCTTTTTCAAAATGTCCTGTAATTACGGGAATAGTTTTATTGGCAAAATCTTTCACCGCTTTATCCTGTGCCTGCGAACCGGTTTTAAACAGCGCAATCGTTTTGTCGTGGTCAGTAACCATCATGTCGATATAGTGTTTATCAAAATCCGCACCTTTCATATTTTTCATTGCTTCCAGGTGTGCTTTCTCCTCTGCAGGGTATTCAGCAGGAAGGATGATTTTTTTATTCAGTGCCAATGCCTTTAATTCTGCATTGGCTTTGGAATGATCTGCCACCATTTGTGCAGCAAATGCTTTCACCTTAGGATTTGTAGATTTTAATGCCATTTTTCCTGCATCCACTTCCATCATTCCGCCAATTGCGGCCTTGGTCATGAAGGTAGCTTCGTCACCATCAACCTTCGATTGATTGGTTACATCACCTGTTTTTGTGGCCATTCCGCCTGCATTGCTACTGTCACCCTGTTCAGGAGATGAGCCCATTGGTACTGCACCACCTGCTGTATCAGTTTTGCTGGAATCCTTCATCGCAGAATCACCACTGCCCGCACGGCTTTCCGGGCTGTGGCAGGCTTGTAATGTACAGGCACCGGCTATTAATAATCCGAATAAATTTAATGTTTTCATAGGTAGGTTATATATGTTATATAAGCCCATAACAACATTCAGCAGAAAAGGTTTTGCAGGTTAAGCCTGTGCTTTTACGTTAGTCTTAAAAAACTGCTGCAGCAGCAGCGCGATCAGCACCACCAGCACACAGCCGATCAGATTGAGCCAGAGGTAGGCCACCAGCTTCTGCCATCCGCAGATACAAACGATCACTTCAGTAATAATTGCCGCATAGAACACAGCTTTACCGTTGACATGTCTGATATAAAAGGCGACCAGGAATACGCCCAGGATCGTCCCGTAAATATATGATCCCAGGATGTTTACCGCTTCCAGCAGGTTGCCTATTTTACTGGCATAGAGCGCCATTGCGATACAGATGCAGCCCCATATTACCGTAGCCCAGCGGGATGCCTTCAGGTATTTTTCATCACCGGCTTCTTTATTCAGCAGCCGTTTGTAAATATCGATCACGCTGGTAGAAGCCAGGGAATTTAATGCACTGGCCGTAGAGCCCATTGAGGCCAGGAAAATGATAGCGATCAGCAGTCCGATCAATCCCTTTGGCAGGTATTTGGTCACGAAACTGAGAAAGACATAATTGTTATCATTGACATCCGCGTTTTTATCATTTTTCAGCATCAGTTCAGTCAGCTGTTTGCGTACAGCTTTAGTATGCCCGTCAGCCTGCTGCAAAACAGTTCTTTGCTCGTCTATTGTTAACTTATCATTGATTTCCAGGGCCTTGCTGAGTTTATTCACTCCCAGCTGTTTTTCTTCAAATGCCTTTTCATACTCTTTCTGCAGTACTTTCAGCTGTGGATTGTAACTGCTTTTTTCCAGCTTGTTCAATTCAAAGCTATTGAAGAATACCGGCGGGCGGTTATACTGGTAAAAAGTAAACACCAGCACCCCGATCAGCAGGATCAGGAATTGCATGGGTATTTTAACCAGTCCGTTCATCAGTAAACCGAGTCTGCTCTGACTGACAGAGGCTCCCGTCAGGTAACGCCCTACCTGGCTCTGGTCTGTTCCAAAATAGGATAACTGCAGGAAGAATCCACCGATCAGACCACTCCATACGGTGTACTGATTGTTCCAGTCGAACTTAAAGTCTATCACATTTGTACGCCCCATCTTCCCCGCTATACCGATGGCTTTTACGAGTCCGATATCTGCGGGAAGCAGGTGTACCACCATCACCCCCGCAGCGAAGAGCCCGAGGAAGATAATGCTCATCTGCAGCATCTGCGTGTAAGAAACTGCTTTACTGCCTCCGTAAACGGTATAGGCGACTACAATTCCTCCTATACACAATGTGGTGTAGGTAGTATTGATATTCAGAATGGTTGATAAAATGATAGAGGGGGCATAGATAGTGATCCCGGTGGAAAGGCCTCTCTGGATCAGGAACAAAAAAGCGGTAAGTGCACGTGTATTCAGGTCAAAACGCTGCTCCAGATATTCATAGGCCGTATATACCTTCAGGCGGTGGAAAATAGGCACAAAGGTGATACACAGGACGATCATTGCCAGCGGCAGGCCAAAATAAAACTGTACGAAGCCCATTCCGGAAGAATAAGCCAGTCCGGGCGCAGCAAGGAAAGTGATTGCACTGGCCTGGGTAGCCATCACCGACAGGCAGACGCTGTACCAGGGTGAGGATTGGCTGGCCAGCAGATATCCCTGGATATTCTGTGCACCGCGACTCTTATAGATCCCATAGGATACAATTGAGATCAGCGTTAAAACCAGTACGGCCCAGTCTATACTACTCATTGGAAATACAGCGTAAAAAGGTAAAAGGCCAGGATCAGAAAGATCAGCCAGCCTGCCAGAAGCAGGTAAAACTGTTTCCAGGTCTTCACGAAAGGTGGCAGTTCCTGATCAGGCTGCTGAGGTTTCATAGGCTTATTTGCTAGAGATCAGATTCACAAACAGGCGGTATGCACCGGGCACACCTGCAGGCAGTTCCCTGAAAAATGCAAGTGATGTATAAACAAACTTGCCTTTCCCATACGGAGCTACCAGTAAAGCACCATTACTGCTCTGTTCTCCCGTATCGTTCATTCCCAATACCGGTGTATAATGTGCATCAATATCGCCGGCAAAATATAATCCGCGTTCCTGGATCCATCCTGTAAAATCTTTAGCGGTTATTTTATTAGGAAAATTCAGGGCGGCATCATCCGGTGCCAGGAAAGTCACCCGGGCATCCTCGTCGGTCACCCTGTCGCGCGTAACTTTAAATGGATAAGGCCCGATATCATCCAGTTTGAGTGTGCCGTTTACATTGTACTGCACCAGCAGCACGCCACCGTTTTTCACATAGTCCATCAGCTTTGGCTGTATGGCATTCATGTGTTCGCTGATATTGTACAGGCGTACTCCCGTGATCACTGCGTCATAAACAGAAAGGTCGGCATTGGTCACCTGGTTCTCTGTGAGCAGGGTTACATGGTAGCCTACCTGCCTGAGCGATTCAGGGATCAGGTCACCTGCCCCCGCGATATAGCCGATATTCATGCCGGCAAACTTCAGGTCTGCTTTTTCAACTTTGGCGGCAGCAAAGGGAAAGAGCGTTTGCACCGGAATATGGTCATAACTGAGCACTTTCAATCCCTGGTTATAGGTTTTCCCGTCCACAGTGGCCCAGATGGAGAATTCGCCTCCTTCAACACTGCCTGCGGGCGTCAGGGTAAACTCGAGGTGCTGCTGCATTCCTTTTTTCTCCAGATCAAAATTGATCTTTTCCGGTGAAACCTTCCAGCCTTCGGGCACCTTAGGGTTCAGTACTCCTTTAGTCTTATCTTTAAAACCCTGCAGCTGTACTGCAATTTTCCGGGTGTTATTATTTGTAAAAACGTACGACTTCTCCGCCATCGTAACCGTCACCGGTGGTGCAACTACTAATGGCTGGTAGAGTTCCCCCCTCACGGGATCAGTATGTTTATAAACGACAGGTCTTGTAACGTCAACAAACTGTTTACCGAAGCTGACCCGGAATGTTCCCACATGCGGGGCAGATGCTTCCGGCCGCCCCAGGTGCGACAGCGAATCGATCATATAACTACCTGTAGGGTGTGTTTTCTTCAGCCAGTACGGTTGCGTGATGCCAACCGAGCTACCTGTAATGATTGCCGTTTGCGTCACCATCTGGTTGGGTGGCAATTTGATCAGCTGATGTGTGTGTATATCCTGCAATGTGATTTCCAAAGGAAAGTCATTCTTTACCCTTGAAATTGCACTGATGAGTACAGAAATCGAGTCATTCAATGCATAAGTTGCCTCCGGAACAGTAGTCTCTATCCAAATTCCTGCGCAGGCGAGGATCAGCTCATCCAGTTTCTCCTGTTTAAATGGAAGTGTTTTAGCCTCCTCTTTCAGCTGCAGCAGAGCTGGGATAGATTTAGAGGGATCGGCAGGATCATAAGCGGCATTGATTGCGTTGAGCAGCTGCTGTACTTTTCCGGTGCCTTTATCTCTGTCCAGGTTAAAGTTCAACCCTTCAAAAAGATCATTTTTTGCTACATCTCCGGCTACGGGACTAAAGAATTCTATGGAAGAACCGCGCTGCAAACTGGCACCAAAACCCTGGCTCTTGTGGTTCGACCTGCTTTGGGCAGCAATCTCACCATAACTTTTCCCCAATAACGGGTTAAAAAGGCCCACATCCAGCTTCAGCTGATCATCTGCAGTGGTATTGCCGCTTCCAAAATTAAACGTATTCCATACGATGCGTTTGGCTTGCCATACTTTTACATATTTCAGCTGTTCAGGAAAACGTTTGGGATCAGCTGCTGCTGAAAAAGCTTCCCTCGCGAGGATTGCCGAAGCCTGGTGATGACCATGTCCTGCACGGGCGTCTTCAGGAAAACGGGTGATGATCACATCCGGACGGAAGTTACGGATCACCCATACCACATCAGAAAGAATCTGTTCTTTGCCCCATATTTTAAAACTTTCGGCTGAAGTTTTGGAAAAGCCGAAGTCGTTAGCCCTGGTAAAGAACTGCTCTGCGCCGTCCATACGTCTTGCTGCAAGGAGTTCCTGGGTACGGATCAGTCCGAGTAGTTCACCCTGTTCTGTTCCGATTAAGTTTTGTCCGCCATCACCCCTGGTGAGCGATAGATATCCGGTACGTACTTTTTTTTCCTTTGACAGGTAGGTCAGCAAACGTGTGTTTTCATCGTCAGGATGCGCAGCAATGTACAATACACTGCCCGTCACATTCAAACTGGCCAGTCCCTGCCTGATCTCTGCAGCATTGAGCTGTACAGAGGCTTGTGCTTTCACAAAAAAAGGGGCGAAGCTAAATAAGCAGAGGAATGATAAACGATAATTCATACAGTAATATTAATTGCCGAAATTAATTAAAAATACCCGGGCACCTTAATATCCGGCAATTAATAATAGTAACAATTGTGTATTACAGGTTACAACAGTATTTTACTGCTGAACTCTTTGTCGATGCTGATATAACCCGGATATTTGATCAGCGTACCTCCTACCATGATGCTCGGTCTGATTTTGAGCGTTACCAGGCCTTTTTTATCGCCGCCGCGGATAAAATCTGAAATTTCGGACATTACCCTCGCATTGGAAATGAACTGGTATACATTTACGTTCATCGCTACCGGTACTACCACCGTTTGCCCGGCAGGAATGCTCACCTGCTGGTCTACAAATCCGTCGGCCAGTTCCTGGTTATTGATCAGTATCTTGTATTCAAACTGGTTGATCGCTGCAAGGTTTCCTGCAGGATTGGAAATTTCCATGTTCAGGGTGGCCCTCAAAGGAACATCTTTTCTCAGCAGCCCGAATGCCAGGGCGGGTAAGCTCGCCAGGTTCAGGTCCTGGTTGTTCATCAGCCGTTTCACATCTGTTCCGGCAACAGAAAGGTTCGTGGCCGAAACTACCCTGTATGTACATTTTTCGAGGGCTTTGATCTGCTGCGCCTGTTTATTTACCCCGCAACCCAGAATGGTTATTGCTGCAAAGCATATCAATACTAATTTCTTCATGTCTTTGATTTATTCAGCATAACATTCTATGCTACACTATAACGGTCAAATATAGAATTATTGCATCAATAACCCCTTCTTGAACGCGTACCTTTTCTGCTGATGATCTTATCCAGGCTGATCGCTCCGGCACCGGTGATCAGCAAAACAAGGTAAACCAGCAGATAATGGAGTGCAGGCTCCTGTTTCCCGATAGGATCATCGGCGTGTACGGCCAGCAGTGCCACCAGCATCGTCACCATCAGCGGTAATACCGCCAGGCGTGTGGCAAGACCTAAGATCAGCAAAAATGAACAGCAAACCTCTGCAAAAACTGCCAGGGCAAGAGAGGCTTTGGCACCAATACCAATAGGATCAGCAAATTGAATATCTCCCCCCTCAAGTAAGGTATTCAGTTTAGGGAGGCCATGGGTAAGCATCAATGCTGCGATGCCAAAACGCAGGATCAGCAGCGCAATGTCCAGACCCCGGTGATTGAAATTGGTATTAAATATTCGGTTCATGATAGGATAACATTCGTGCAAACATATATGTTTAGCAAAAGATAATAAATCAGGAAATATAACGTAGACCAGCCCAAATGGCAGTAAATCTTAGTAATCTTAATTAAAACAAAATATATTTTGACAAGTTATTCAGTAAAACCTAAAGAAAACGCTCATACATGGAAGCTGAAAAAAACAAAAAAATAACCTTCAAAGGTCTCTGGAAAGTATTGACAGATTCATTTGGAGGATTTTCTGATCATAAAGTAACCAAACTAAGCGGATCGCTCGCCTATTACACGGTGTTTTCCATGGGACCATTGGTGATCCTGATCATTTCCATCTGCAGTATTGTCTGGAGAAGGGAAGCGATAGAAGGACAGGTATATTACCAGCTCGTTGATTTCCTTGGAAAGGATACAGCCTTGCAGCTGCAGGATATTATTAAAAATGCTGCTGTGAGCAATAAGAGTTTTTTCTCTGTAGTGGTTGGCGGTATTACCCTGTTGGTCGGTGCCACTACGGTTTTTGCCGAAATACAGGATTCTATCAATACCATCTGGGGTTTAAAACCAAAGCCTAAAAGAGGCTGGCTGAAATTGTTGCAGAACAGGTTCCTGTCCTTTTCAGTGATTATAAGCCTTGGTTTCGTCTTGCTCGTTTCTTTAGGGGTTACGTCCCTGATTGATGGTTTCAGTAACAAACTGGAGAAAAATTTCAGTGAAGTATCAGTGATTTTCTTTTATATCGTGAACCAGGCGATTACTTTAGCGGTAGTCTCACTGATCTTTGGAGTGATCTTCAGGGTACTGCCTGATGCACAGATCAAATGGAGGGATGTGATATCCGGAGCGGTCGTTACAGCAGTCCTTTTCATGATCGGTAAATTCGGAATTTCTATTTATATCGGCCAGAGCAATGTAGGCAGTACATATGGGGCAGCAGGGTCACTGGTTGTGTTGTTACTCTGGACTTATTACTCTTCGATTATCTTGTTTTTTGGTGCAGAGTTTACCAAAGCTTATGCGATGAATTACGGATCGGAGATACGGCCGAACCATTATGCAGTTACGACGAGGGAAGTGGAGATTGAGACAGGTAATGATTCTGTGCAGAAAAACGATGCGAAGCCTACGGAGATTAAAGAAAAATAGCGGTATTTGCTGTCAATTATCCATCTGCCAGTTTCTCATTTATCTCTGGAGTGGAAATAAACCACGGGGTCAGATACTACATTTTCAACTATAAGATAGCCAATCTGCCAGTACAGCTCTAACACAATGGCATTGTTACTTGATATGCTTTCTGTCTGGCATAAATTACAATTTCAGTAATTTGTTTAAAGAAATAGTAGGTTTTTCTAGTTCTCCGATACTAAGTAATTAATCTAGTCAAAGTTACGCAGAATAACTTTAATAAACCCATACAAGATATCGCTCAAGATGGGCACCAAATCTTCAAGGCTATGACCTTAAATTACTAAAATATCATATCAAAACAAAGAAGCTGCCTCACTTCTGAGACGCACTTTTTAAATATAGTTAAAACGGCATTAGACAGCCATTTTATTATTTATTCTTTTCAATTGTCGTTTCGCAGCTTCGATTTTTTCAGGGAATAAAACTATCCCCCTTATTTGTGACAAGACCAAAGCCATTAATGTAGACTCCGGTACCTGTATCAGATCGTCTTTCTTTATGTTCTTTGTTTTCATATTACAAAGTTAATATTTTTCTGAACGAAAACAGTATCATACTTTTTATGTTTTTCAAAAGGTTCAACCATATCATTATTGGCACCAAAAAATGCATATTCTTTTACTAATTCATCATAATTTGAACTTACATATCTGCTATAAACGTTTATCCTTCGGTCCTTGTTTTTGCAATTATTAACATCTATGCATTTCTTTGTACAGCTTGCCTTACATTTTGTAGCAAACTCTTCTCCACTATCACTCCCTTTAACCATAAGAGTACATTTCGGGTAATTATCAAAGAAGATAGGAACAGTATTTAATACTGTGTTTAGAACATCATACACATCACCGTTCTCAGTATTTACATTATCCTCAATTTTACGGGTAATCGGATCAAGATCTCCTAAACTCAGGTTAAATGTTTTCGTTCCAAAGTACAATAATCCTATATAATCATAATCAACTACCTTAAATACCGTTTTTACTCCCTCACTGAAAAATAAAAATCTAAGTTTTAATTTTGACTTTTCTTTCGCAACATGATAACCTTGTTTTGTCATATTTAATTTTAAATTGACAAATATAAACATTTAGAAATTTATTTACTACAAAAGTAACGTAACAAGAAATGTATTGGCCTCTTTGTCATTATCAGACCAACAAATGCCAGCCTTCAGAAAGAACGGATATTAAAAATAACCAAAAAAAACACCTGCAATTTCATCGCAGGTGTTCCATATCTTATCCTCCCGGTACATTACACACCGATCAGTATATACAAATCAAAAACTAGTTCTCAGCTGTTTCCAGTTTCACAATGTTCCTGTAAGGGAACGAAGTAAAAATATGGCGGCGGGCAAATCTTCCCGGAGAATCAGCGTTCACTAATTTCACATAAATCGCTTTAGGTACTTCAAAATACTCATATGCACTTCCGTCAAGGAAATACACTGTCAGCACCAATCCTGCCCATTTATAGTCAGCAATACCACAAGAAGCAGTTGTAGCGGAATATTCTTCAATGGAAAGCGCCAGCGTTTCAGGAGCAATACTTACCAGGAAATGGTAAGCTTCGATAATTTCTTTACTTTTTACTTCAGCGGCATGTTTGGCTTCGTCGCTTTCCTGAAATTTATCCGGATGGTATTCCTTCATTAAATTTCTGTAAATAGTTTTCAACTCTTTAAGTTCGGCATCTTTCTGAACACCCAATAATTTTCTGTAATCAACAATCTTCTTCATAATGTATTTAATGGCAATAAATGTTTGTGATTAACAGGCTGAATGGCAGGATCAACCGATGGATCAGGGAAACAATTTTGCAAAGGTACAATTTTAAAAACGAAACTAAGATTAAGGTTATGTTATTGATATTTAATCCCTTTTTAATACAGTTTTAATCAGGCTTTAACTGACCCGTTTTAATTTTGTTCGTTATTTCATCAGGATATAACTGCTTTTAACGGTGCTGAACCTGTTTGTAAGCAGTTAGCTGATGATGGTCTTATACATCCAGAAACTAAAACATATGTCAAATCCATTTATTCTTGCTGCATTAGGTACCCCCGAGATCCTGGTGATACTCGTTGTTGTCCTGCTTCTTTTCGGAGGCAAAAAAATCCCCGAACTGATGAAGGGACTGGGACAGGGAATTAAAGAATTTAAAGACGGACAAAACGGAAATGAATGAGTTTAGAAATAGATAGCTACCTTTATGGTTCAACCAACCGTAATCAGCCAATGTTTAAGATCGGATTAGCAGAAGATGACACCAAAATAGCCAGCCTGATAAAAACCGGACTTCAGGAACACAACTATAGCGTCACCACCATCCCTGATGGGATCATGGCACTTTACGCCTTTCAGGAAGAAGCCTTCGATTTAATCATCCTTGATGTCATGATGCCCGGAATGAACGGCATTGAAGTATGCCGCCAGTTACGGGAAACCAACAAAGACGTGCCTGTCTTAATGCTTACCGCACTGGGTTCAGTAGACGATAAAGTGCTCGGATTAAACTCCGGTGCCGACGATTATTTGGTAAAACCCTTCCATTTTAAAGAACTGCTCGCCAGGATTGAGGCACTGCTCCGGCGGCATGCCCCCGCTTTTACCCAGCAGAAGAATACGCTGAGTTATGAAGGCATCGTGCTGGATACATACAGCAAAACCGTAAAACGCGACGGGAAGGACATCCAGCTCACGGCAAAGGAATTCACCCTCCTGGAGCTGTTCCTCAAAAACCCGAACCGCCTGCTCTCACGCCAGTATATTGCCGAAAATGCATGGGACATCAGTTTCGATACCGGCACGAATGTGATCGACGTATATGTGAACTTCCTCAGAAATAAGATCGAAAAAGGATTCGACAGGAAACTGATCCACACCAAAATCGGGATGGGCTATATCATGAAGTAAGCCAAACAATGAAGATAAAAGACCGCCTGGCTTTATACTTTACGCTGATCAGTACCCTCACACTGCTCGGCGTACTCTGCGTGGTCTATTTTTCATTTGAAAAGCTCATGGAAACAGAATTCTTTGACCGCCTTACAGACCGTACCATGGTGACGGCCAAGTTATACCTGAAAGCCGATGAGATCTCCAGTGATGCACTGAATAAAGTCCGCGAACAATATCTTGAAAAGCTCAACGGAGAGGTAATCCGTATTTATAACGAACGCAACAGCCCTACCTTCATTGGTGACGACCAGCAATTCTGGACCAGCGAGACCATTAACAGGGTAAGGCAGCAGGGGAAAGTCCGTTTTAAAGAGGGCGACAGGCAGGTAGTAGGTATCTTTTATAAAGATAACCAGGGTGATTTTGTCATTCTTGCTTCCGCTATAGACCAGGCTACAGAGATCAGGGTACAAACCCTGCTGAGGGTAATGGTCATTGTCTTCATCGTCATCTTTCTTGGCTTACTGATTTCAGGACGGTGGATCGCCAAGAGCATTCTCGCCCCGCTCAATGTATTTATTGAACAGGTGAAACTCATCAAATCCAACAATCTCCATTTCCGTGTAGAAGAAGGAAAGAATAAAGACGAGATCACACTCCTGTCACAGAATTTCAACAACCTGATGGAGCACCTGGAACATTCCTTTATCCTTCAGAAAACCTTTGTGGCCAATGCCTCGCATGAACTGAGGACACCAGTGACCAGGATGATCATCGGTACCGAGATTGCCCTGTCTAAAGAACGTGATAAAGATGCCTATGAAAAAGCCCTTCATTCGGTGCTTGAAGATGCCGAAAAGCTGGAGAACATCATTACCGCATTGCTTAACCTTGCCCAGACAGACCTCGAGTACAGCTCATCAAAAGCCGTAGATATCCGCCTGGACGAACTGGTCTGGCAGCTGCAGGCAGAATGGAACTACAAAAAAGGGGCAAACCAGCTGCAGGTAGAAATGATCAACATGCCGATGGACGATGAGTCCTCCCTGATCATCAGGGCCAATCCTACCCTATTGCAAATTGCGCTGGATAACATCATCGGGAATGCATTTAAGTTCTCCGATAACCAGCCGGTGACCTGCATCATGGAAATTACATCCGGAGGAATTCTGCTCAGCATTAGTGACAAAGGTGTTGGCATTCCGGCAGATAAACTTGAAGAGATCTTTAAGCCATTTTACAGTTCCTCAAATAAAGCCGAACATGCAGGTAACGGAATGGGCCTCTACATGGCCCATAAAATCATCACTTTATTCAACGGGAATATCAATATTGTGTCATCTAAAGAGACTGGAACTACCTTTAAAATACAGTTCCGTTCATTTTAACCAGTTTTTAACTAGCCTTTAATTCACCTTTAATTTTACCAAATTAGATTTGTTTCAAACAACAAGTCAATGGTAACCCACCCTCTGAAATTTTATACGCTTCTCTTCTGCCTTACACTGCTAGGTTTCGCAGAACATGCTGCAGCGCAATCGGCCGATACGTTACAGCTCACTTTACCTCAGGCCGAAAAACTCTTTGTACAAAACAACTACCAGTTAATTGCCCGGAACTATCAGACCGACCAGGCCAGGGCCGATATCATTACTGCAAAACTGTTCGATAACCCAACCCTGAGCGCAGAAACACAACTCTATAATCCCGATACCAAAAGGTTTTTCGAAACCTCAAAAACAAATGGCGAATACCAGGCTTCAATTTCACAACTGGTAAAACTGGCAGGTAAACGCAACAAGAATATCCAGCTGGCCACAGCCGGCGTAAAACTGGCCGAATATCAGTATTTCGACCTGATGCGTACCTTAAGATATAACCTGAGGGCCAACTTCTACAAAACCTATTATGCACAGCAAAGCGCAAAATTGTACCAGCAGCAGATCAGTTCCCTGCAGAAATTACTTTCAGCATCGGAAGAACAACTAAAGGCCGGCAATATCGCGGTGAAAGACATCATCCGCATCAAATCACTCGTGTACAGCCTGCAAACAGAATACAATACCCTGCAAAATAATATCGAGGATATGGAAACCGACCTCAAACTGATGACAAACATCAAACCGGACAGCAATATCAGCCTGGTTATGGACCCCTCAGAAGAGCAGAACTACCAGCTTGACAAAACCGTTTACACCAGCTTGCTGGATTCCGCACAAAACAACCGCGCCGATCTTAAACTGACTCAAACGGGTATCACTTATGCAGAAAAAAGCCTGATGGTACAAAAAGCACTGGCTGTGCCGGACGTGCAGTTTTCACTGGTCTACGACCTGCAGGGCAGTCATCCCAATAACTATACGGGACTGGGCTTAAGCATCCCGCTGCCGCTGTTCAACAGAAACCAGGGAGAGATCAAAAAAGCAAAGATCGCTATTGATGCAGGAAAGAACCTGCTCAACCAGCAGGAAGCAACACTGGAGAACGAGGTTTCAAACAGCTATAAAACAGCACTGAGAACAGAAAACCTGTATAAAAGCTTTGACAAAAACTTCGGTACCGATTTCGACAAGCTGATCACAGAAGTGATCAGGAACTTTAAGAACAGGAACTTAAGCCTGATCGAATTCATGGACTTCTATGACTCTTACCGGCAAAACACGCTGCAGATGAATGATATGAAATATCAGCGTATGAATGCCAAAGAAGAAATCAATTATGTTACCGGTTCCACCATTTTCAAATAATAACCCCATGCAAACTCAAATTAAAAAACTCAGCATGCTTACGCTCAGCATACTGACGACTGCCATCTTTTTACAGAGCTGCGCTGAAAACCAGAAGGAACAACCCAAAGATGATAAATTTACCCTTACAGACTCACTCCTGGACAGGTTACTGATAGACACTGTGAGAAACCCAAATAGTGAAACAGAACTGAGCTTCTCTGCTAAAATAGCTCCAAATGAAGAAACAACAGCCAGAATTTTTCCGATGGTTAGCGGTAGTGTACGTTCCGTTCCGGTAAAACTGGGCGACCATGTGTCAAAAGGCCAGGTGATGGCTACTTTGGGAAGCCCCGAAATGGCCAATTTTGATAAAGATGCCATCAGCTCATCTGCTGAACTCAGAAATGCAGAAAGAAACTTAAAGCTTGCTGAAGATATGTACAAAAGCGGATTATCATCAGCCCGGGAGATGGAGGAAGCAAAAAATGATTTCCTGGTTAAACAGGCCGAAGATAAACGCAGCAGGGCTGTGCTGAACCTGAACGGCGGAAGTACCAACGGCAGCTATTCCCTGAAATCACCAATCTCAGGATTTGTAATTGAGAAAAACCTGAACAATAACATGGCAATCAGGCCAGATAATAACCAGAGCCTGTTTACCGTGGCCGATCTCTCTACCGTATGGGGAGTGATCAATATCTATGAATCTGATATATCAAGTATCCAACAGGGAGACCCGGTAAAAATCTCTATTCTTTCCTACCCGGATAAGGTGTTTTCAGGTAAAATAGATAAGATCTATAATGTTTTAGATCCTGATAGCAAGGTGATGAATGCACGTGTAAGTATCCTTAATCCGGGTTTGTTATTAAAACCAGGGATGATGGCTACCGTACAGATTTCAGCAAAAACCAATAGCGACCTTCCGTCCATCAATGCAAATAACATTGTTTTCGACGAAAACAAAAACTATGTGCTGGTACTGGACAAGGTGAAGAAAATACGCATACAGGAAGTAACCATAGAACGCAAATCGGGCGATACCGCTTATATCAGCAAAGGGTTGCAGGCGGGCGACCGTATCGTTGCCTCAAAGACGGTATTCCTTTATCAAAGCCTTAAAGACTAATTTTTCAGGACGTTTAGATTAAACTCATTATAATGAATAAATTCATTAAGTCGATCATAGGTTTTTCCTTACAAAATAAATACTTCGTATTTTTTGCCACGCTCGTAATGATCCTGGCAGGCTACCTGAGTTTCAGGAATACCACAATAGAAGCCTTTCCCGATGTCACCAATACCAATATTACGATCATCACCCAGTGGCCGGGAAGAAGCGCCGAAGAAGTAGAAAAGTTTGTGACCAGACCGCTGGAAATAGCCATGAACCCTACAGAGAAAAAGACCAGTATCCGGTCGTCCTCCCTGTTCGGCCTCTCCATCGTAAAGATCACCTTTGAAGATGACGTAGACTATGCCTTCGCAAGGGTGCAGGTAAACAACCATATGGATGAGGCAGATCTTCCGGCGGGCGTATCGCCGGGCATCCAGCCTTCATCAGGCCCTACCGGTGAGATCTTCCGCTATACACTGCAGAGCGACAAAAAATCGATCAGGGAATTAAAGACACTCCAGGACTGGGTGGTAGAAAGAGAAATACTTTCTGTTCCCGGTGTGGCTGACGTAGTCAGCTTTGGCGGAGAAGTAAAAACCTACCAGATCACCGTAGATCCGCAGAAATCCATTCAGTATGGCGTTACGGCAAAAGAAGTTTATGATGCGGTATCAAAGAGTAATATCAATGTAGGCGGAGATGTAATCACGCAGGCCGGACAAGCCTATGTAGTACGCGGAATTGGCGTACTCAACAATATTGATGAGATCAAAAATGTGATCGTAGACAATATCAACGGAACGCCGGTATACGTAAAGACCATCGCTGAGGTTACCGAAAGTGCACTCCCAAGGCTCGGACAGGTTGGAAGGGACAATGATCCCGACGTGGTTGAAGGAATCGTGGTGATGCGCAAGGGAGAAAATCCAAGTGAGGTACTGAAACGCCTGAAAGAAAAGATCACAGATATTAATGAGCACATCCTTCCGGGAGATGTAAAGATCAATACTTTCTATGACAGGGAAAACCTGGTAAACTATGCCATCCATACGGTAATGCACAATATGATGGAAGGAATCATCTTTGTCACTGTTATAGTATTCCTTTTCATGGCAGACTGGCGGACAACAGTGATTGTATCGATCATCATTCCGCTGGCACTGCTTTTTGCCTTCATCTGTCTGAAGCTAAAAGGTATGTCAGCCAATTTATTATCGATGGGGGCTATAGATTTCGGAATCATTATAGACGGGGCCGTTGTGATGGTTGAAGGTATATTTGTAGCCCTTGACCATCGTGCGCAAAAAGACGGCATGGAGAAATTCAACAAGCTGAGCAAGCTGGGCATTATCAAAAGGGCCTGTCTGGAAAACGGTAAGGGAATCTTTTTCGCCAAGCTGATCATCGTAACAGGCCTGCTGCCTATTTTCACCTTTGAAAAAGTAGAGGGCAAAATGTTCTCGCCACTGGCCTGGACCTTAAGTTTCGCCCTGCTGGGTGCCCTGATCCTGACCTTTACCCTGGTACCTGCCATGGCAAGTGTACTGCTGAAAAAGGATGTAAAGGAAAAGCACAACTTCTTCCTGAGGGCTATCACTAACGGGACGATCAGAATTTATAACACCGCGTTTAAGGCGCGTAAAATCGTGTTCCCCGTGTCTATAATCATTCTTGTAGCGGGTCTGTTCAGTTTTAAATTCCTTGGAACAGAGTTCTTGCCCACACTGGATGAAGGATCTATATATGTAAGGGCAAGTGCACCACTGAGTATATCCCTTGATGAAACCAAAAAACTGTCTGACGAGATGCGCAGGATCTTCCTTCACTTTGATGAGGTAAAACAGGTGGTTTCACAAACAGGAAGGCCAAATGACGGAACGGACGCTACGGGTTTCTACAACATGGAATTCCTGGTAGATATTTATCCCAAAGAGGAATGGAAACGGCATGAGACCAAAGAGCAGCTGATTGAGCGTATGCAGGAACGCCTGAAGGGATATCCAGGCATTGCACTGAACTTCTCCCAGCCGATCTCGGATAATGTGGAAGAAGCAGTATCTGGTGTAAAAGGATCAATCGTGGTAAAGATGTTCGGAAACGACTATAACTACATCGAAAATGAGGAAGAGAAAATTGAAGCTATCCTGAAAACAGTACCCGGCATTGAAGACCTCGGCATCCTGAGGAACCTGGGCCAGCCTGAACTGCAGATCAATCTCGACCAGACAAAAATGGCCTTGTACGGCGTAACAACCGAAGATGCAAATGCCGTAATTGAAATGGCAATCGGCGGAAAAGCAGCTACACAGATCTTCGAAGGAGAACGCAAATTTGACCTGAGGATCAGGTATCCTGATTCTTTCAGACAAAATGAGCAGTCTATCGGCAACCTGAGGATCCAGAGCATATCAGGCGCCAAAATACCGTTGAGCGAGATCTCAACGATCAAAAAAGTAACCGGCCCGAGTATCATCTACCGGGACAAACATGAGCGTTATGGTGCCATTAAATTCTCCATCAGGGGACGCGATATGGGAAGCACTATCGCCGAAGCACAGGCTAAAGTAAATGCGAAGATCAAATTGCCGAAAGAATATAATTTGCAGTGGGCAGGAGATTTTGAAAATCAGCAGAGGGCTACCGCCAGGTTATCTCAGGCAGTGCCGATCAGTTTACTGCTGATCTTCTTCATCCTGTTCGTGCTGTTTGGAAATATTAAAGATTCCCTTCTTGTATTAAACAATGTACCTTTTGCCATGGTGGGCGGAATTCTGGCCCTCCTGGCATCAGGAGTTAACTTTAATATATCGGCAGGGATCGGATTCATTGCACTCTTCGGCATCTGTGTACAAAACGGGGTGATCCTGCTTACCAGGTTTAAAACGAATATTGCAGAGCTGAAACATCATCCTACATGGACGTTTTCAGACGCATTGAAAGATGGTATTGCAACCCGCCTGCGCCCGGTGATCATGACAGCAATGATGGCCGCCATAGGACTGATGCCAGCCGCATTATCTACCGGCATCGGCTCTGAGGCATCAAAACCGCTGGCCATTGTGGTAATTGGAGGTTTAATTACAAATACGCTGTTCAGTCTTTTTGTTTACCCTATAGTGTTTTTCTGGGCATACCGTAAAAAAGCAGAGCAGATTGTAGAAACAAGAGATATTTCAAGAGCAGGGGAGCATGATATTTAAGATAGTTTTTTCAGTTGGTTAGGGTTGTGTTTGCGTAGCGTAAAAGGATTGGCAGATCCCTGAAGCGCATCTTGGCAAACACTGGAAAGGGGTTCCGCGAAAGCGGGCCCCTTTTTATTTTTCAGCAGCCGCAAATAACCGCTATAAACATGGTTTAAAGAGCTATACACCACAGTTTATACTTATTATTCAATTATATTTTCGTTCTATTTGGAAGGGGTTTGCAACGGGTGTGAATCGGGTATGAAACGAGTTTTAAATGACAATCAGTCGTTACAAACCCGATTCATACGCATTATAAAATCGTCTCAGATTTGTTGCAGATATTATTTGTATACCTTTCAAATTCTACTGAATTCTTTCTGATAGCGAATGCGTAATGCATCTGCCCTCTATTGATGGCACCGCTGTCAATTAAACTGATTTTCCCGAAACACTCATGCCCTAAAACTGTTACCTAATGATAAAAGATAAATTATGGCAGATCTAGAACTACACAACCCGGAATTTGACATCGTGATCAATTTGGACGGACAAAGCAAAACTATCCGGGTTAAACCGGATGAAACGAGTGATGGCGTGGAATACTTCAATTGCAAATCCGGCGATGAGCAGATCACACAGATCAGGCTTGACGAGGATAACAAATGGGAGCAGCTCTGGGGCGAACTCAGCGATGAAGAGGTTGCTGCTATTGGTGAAGCTATTGAACAAACAAAATAACTATGGATACGCATCAGACCAATCTGAAATTACGTTCCGGTAATTTCTCGATAGAGAAAAAGCAGTACGAAAATGTAGGACTTACAGAACGTTTTGTTTCTGTATTTGCAGGGGCTGTCCTGCTCAGTAAAGGATTGAAGAATCCTTTTAAGCCTAAGTTCCTGTATGGTGCCTATCTGACCTACCGCGGATTTACCGGCCGCTGCCTTGTTTACGAACAATTGGACATAGACAGTACCAAACCCCAGGCTGTGAATATCCGCGGAGAATTTGTGATTGACCGCCCTGCGGCCGAAGTATACAGTTACTGGCGGAACCTGAACAACCTGCCTGCAAGTTTAAACCACCTCTTTGATGTTAAAATGCTGAGCGAAAATCTTTCCCACTGGAAAAGCAGGGTACTGGGGAGCTTACTTCCTTTAGACTGGCAGGCGGAAATCGTGAAAGACGAACCGGGCCACCTGATTGGATGGAAATCAACAGGTTCAGTATTACAGCATGTGGGAAAAGTAGAATTTGATGAAACACCTGACGGAACAGGTACACTGCTGAAGATCGTTCTTTCCTATCACCCACCTGCAGGCGGAGTGGGAATTGGACTGGCAAGATTATTCAATCCTTATTTCGAGTATTTGCTGACCAGGGAAATCAAGACCTTTAAACATGAGATAGAAAGTCCCGCAAGGTACTAACCCTCCTGTCAAGATAACGGCGGGCTTAACGGCCCGCCACCGCTACACCCACCACTGCCATAAAAATGATCATGATGGCATAGAATGCGATAAAAATTATGGTGATGATCCCCCAGAACTTAAAGAAAGATTTTATTTTGCCCATTGCCACCGAAAGGCTTTCCTGATCACCAAATAAAACCGCCTGGTTGGTCGCAGCAGAGAATTTATACAAGAGGAAACTTGGGTAGAACTGGAAAATTGCAAACAGCAGATAGATGATAGTAAGGCCTGCTGCACCGACCTTCATCAGCGGATTATTAGGACTTACAGCAGATACTGAATTTAAAACTGCCCCTGCACCAAAAGCTCCAATGGCTGTCATGCCAGCAAATACAAATCCTACAATAGATAAAAACTTAGTCCATTTGGCAGCTTCATACAGGTAACTGCGCACATCCTCTGAAACCCATAACGCCTCCACTTCATCCTCCTGCGGGGAAACCGGTTCTATTTCTTCAAAGTTGTCCATAATGCTGGGATAGATTAAAATATATTTTTAAGTTGTTAAACATAATGAATATTTGGGTGTGCCGCAAGTTTATTGTACTGGGCATTTAAAAAAATTGGTACCTTTGCGGCAAATCAAGAAAATAATCATTCATGGCATTACAATGTGGTATAGTTGGTTTACCAAATGTTGGAAAATCTACCCTATTTAACTGTTTATCAAACGCAAAAGCTCAGGCTGCAAATTTCCCTTTTTGCACAATTGAACCTAATATCGGTGTGATCACCGTACCTGATGAAAGACTAACCAAACTTGAAGAGCTGGTGAAGCCTAACCGCGTGGTACCAAACACGATAGAGATCGTGGATATCGCGGGTTTGGTGAAAGGCGCATCAAAAGGTGAAGGACTTGGCAACCAGTTTTTAGGCAATATCAGGGCTACGAATGCAATCATACACGTTTTACGTTGTTTTGATGATGGAAACGTGATCCATGTTGACGGCTCGGTTGATCCGATCCGGGATAAAGAGATCATAGATACCGAATTACAGCTGAAAGATCTGGATACTGTAGAAAAACGAATTCAGAAAGTTGAAAAAATAGCTAAAACCGATAAAGAAGCAAAGCGGACATTTGAGGTTTTAAGTGTGATCAAACCGCACCTGGAAAGTGGAAAATCAGTACGCTCTGCGCCTTTGGACAAAGATGATTTCGACTTTATTGAGGGCCTGGGCTTATTAACCCAAAAACCGGTAATGTATGTATGTAATGTTGATGAGAACTCTGTCATCAACGGCAATGCTTATGTAGACCGTGTGAAAGAAGCCGTAAAAGATGAAAATGCCGAGGTATTGATCATTTCTGCGAAAATAGAATCAGAGATCGCCGAACTGGAAAGCTATGAAGAACGCATAGAATTTTTATCTGACCTGGGACTGGAAGAATCCGGTGTAAACAAGCTAATCGTTGCTGCTTACCGTTTGCTGGACCTGTATACATACTTTACTGCAGGCGTACAGGAAGTAAGGGCCTGGACAATTACCAAAGGTTTTACTGCTCCGCAGGCAGCCGGCGTAATCCACACAGATTTCGAGAAAGGCTTTATCCGTGCTGAGGTGATCAAATATACTGACTTCGTCACGCTGGGCTCTGAGAACGCCTGTAAAGATGCCGGTAAGTTAGGTATCGAAGGAAAAACATATGTAGTGGAAGATGGCGACATCATGCACTTCCGTTTCAACGTATAAGAATTAACTCCGGTTAGTTGACTGAATCATACAAACCCGGCTTACAGCCGGGTTTGTTGTTGAAGGCCAATATCTATACTCAGCTTCACAATGGATTATGATTTGCCAATTAAAGCTGTTACTTTACTAAAGTAAATTTACCGCTCATGACTGAATACGCTCTCATCACAGGTGCCAGCAAAGGCATTGGAAAATCAATGTCGCTACTGCTTGCCAAAGCTGGTTACAATTTAATGCTGGTCGCCCGTTCCAGAGCGGACCTTGAAGACCTTTCGTTCAGCATTCAAAAAGAATATAACGTTAAGGTGGTATTCCTGGCAATTGATCTTTCAGCTAATCATGCGGCTGAAGAAACGGCCAAATGGTGTAAAGACCAAACTTCATCATTATCCATCCTGATCAACAACGCAGGTTACGGGTTATGGGGGTACTTTGCCGACCTTCCGTTAAAAGACCAAATGAATATGCTGCAATTGAATATCAGTACAGTGGTAGAACTTACCCACCATTTATTGCCCCTGCTGAAACAGCAAAAGCAGGCATACATACTCAATATAGCAAGTACTGCTGCCTACCAGGCACTGGCTACCCTGTCTTTATATGCGGCCAGTAAAACATTCATCTTAAATTACAGCAGAGCAATAAGATTTGAATTAAGGCACTCCCCTGTTTCAGTGAGTTGCCTTTGTCCCGGCCCTACCGATACAGGTTTTGCAAGCCGCGCAGGATTGGACGTATTTGCAGACCTGGCAGAAAAATTTAATATGTTGCCCGATGAAGTAGCAAAGACCGGCCTGAAGGGCATGTTTAATAAAAAGGCCGAAATCATACCTGGTTTTTTACACAGACTTTCCTCTTTTGGAGCAAGGCATCTGCCAAAGGCAATAGTTGAACGGATTGGCGCCGGATTGTATACCAGGTAGCCAGCTGACACATAAAACGATATCTCCAAAAAATAACTAAAATAAAATTTGTTTGGACAAATATTTTACTACATTTGTAATGTCTACTAAATAAGTATACTTTATTTCAAATGGCAAATCACAAACATATCCATCGCGCATCCTCCATGCGAATGTCCTTTTCACAAAGGGCTGTTTGTTGCTGTTGTTGTATTTAATCTCTATCTCTCTTATTGATTAATTATTCATCCCACAGGCCCGGTACCCAGGCTTGAGGTATTCTTCACCGTATTTATTACGTTAAAAACTACAGTCATGGACAACTCATATGCAAAATTCACTTTAGGCAATCACATTACAGCCGAACAAAAAGATTTCTTCAATCAGAATGGATTTATTCATTTCAGGAATTTCATCAAAAAAGAAACCGTAAACGATATCATCAATGCTTCCTTACAGGTACAGCAGCAATGGATAACGGAGCAAAAAGTCAAGATAAACGGAATACCTGTCAAATATGGGAAAGACCTGGACGGCACGCCCATCGTACAGCGCTTTGCCTTTATCAACCAGCACCATCAACTATTCGAAGGACTGACACATGACCCGAGATTCGAAATACTGCTGGACCTTATAGGGCCAGGGGCAAGGCTTGGAACGGAAGAAAAGGATGGAATGGTACTGAACCACTACATAAACGGGCTTCAAAGTAAGTTTACCCAAATGGGATGGCATACCGATGGCCTGAGGGACATCTTCCAGGGACAAAAACTAAATCCTATGCTTAATGTAGGCATACATCTCAGCAACGTAAAACCAGAGAATGGGGGTTTGAGAGTATTGCCGGGAACACATAAACAAAGTTTGTACAATATGCTGTTCAGAAAACGGTACTTTTTAGATAACAAATGTGACAGCCAGGAAATTGCCATTGTTCCTGAAGCGGGGGACCTGACTATACACGACGGCAGGTTGTGGCACCGGGTTGCACAGTCTTCAGTAACCGGAGAAGAGAGCCGCAGAAGGGTGATTTACCTGCCCATTATAGCGGGCAAATTCGAGCCAAAAAATGAAAAGAGCCCAACGGCATTTTATCAGCGTTTTGCAGGTTTAGTTAAATAATAAGACCATGTTAATCGCAATCATTGTCACCTACCTCGTACGTTCAGGAAAACTTGCCGGGATCAGAAAACAGAGCAGGGTATTCAGATATTTTACCAGGACAAAACCGGTTCGCTGTTAGTATACATATATGTATAGATATCTTTATACTTAAATACCTATAAATAAAGACGCCTTTCTATATCTGTACTTAAGGCATAGAAAGGCGGAATATTATTTGATCAGAATAAACTGATTTTTAGAGCAATACGCCGGTCAGGAACATTACAGCAACTGAAAAATAAATGATCAGTCCGGTTACGTCCACCAGTGTAGCCACAAAAGGGGCAGATGAGGTTGCCGGGTCGGCCCCAAGTTTTTTAAGCAGCAGGGGCAGCATAGAGCCGGCCAGTGACCCCCACAATACGACCCCTACCAGCGCAATACCAACGGTTATGCCTAAAAGTGCCCAGTGTGGCCCATATAAATCGGAGAACAGCGTCCAGGTGAAAATCCTTAAAAACCCGATTGTGCCCAGCACAATCCCCAGCATTAATCCGGAGATCAGCTCCCTCCGCATGACGCGCCACCAGTCGCCGATGGTGATCTCCCCGAGGGCCATCGCCTGGATAATTAAAGTGGAGGCCTGAGAACCGCTGTTTCCCCCGCTGGAGATGATCAGCGGAACAAACATCGCCAGTACCACTGCTTTGGCAATATCTGCTTCAAAATGTGCCATGGCAGTTGCCGTTAACATTTCACCGAGAAAGAGCACCACCAGCCAGCCTATTCTTCTTTTAAACAATCCAAAGATCGGCATATCAAGATAAGGTTCATCCAGCGCCTGGGTACCCCCGATCTTGTGCATATCCTCGGTATATTCTTCATTTGCAATCCAAAGGATATCATCTACGGTAACAATACCTAAAAGTACATTGTTATCATCCGTAACGGGCAGCGCTACCCTATTGTTCATCCTGAAAACGTTGATTGCTTCTTCCTGCGGGTCATTTGCATTCAGTGCGATGGAGCGGTTATCCGTAAGTGCCACAATGGGTACTCCGGGATCTGCAAGCAGGATCTCCCGGATTCTGATATCATCCAGCAGGATCCCGTTTTCATCGATCACATAAATCACATCAATGGTCTCGGAATCTTTACCATATTTCCTGATATGCTCTAAAACCGTCTTAACAGTCCAGTCTTTTTTTACAGCAATATAATCCGGCGTCATTAAACGGCCTACACTATCTTCTTTATACCCAAGTAACGATAGCGCTTCTACCCGGTCTTTTGCTGGTAAAAGGATGATCAGCTTTTTTACAGCGTCTCCTTTTAACTCAGAAAAAAGGGAGGTCCTGTCATCCGGGGGAAGCAGGTTGATCAGCTCGGCAAGCTTTTCTCCGGGAAGCTTTTTAATGATCTTCTCCTGTGTTGGAAAGTCCAGGATCCTGAAAACATTTACGGCCCTTTTAACGGATAATGTATTGAGGAAGGTAACTGCATATTGAGGAAGATCGTCTATCAGATGTTCTACATCTGATATATTGAGTGCATCTAAATAATCCCTTAATTCCCCCTCAGCATTACGCTCAATTAGTTCGATAACTTCGTTAATAACCTTTTCTTCCATAAATACCGCTTTAATTTTTTACATCTTCTATTGCTTTTCCAAGATTGCAAAAGTGATGTTTTATTTTTAGAAACGCATTACAGAAAGAACAAAATAAATAGGATATCAGAACCTCCGGCGCATTACCATAAAGTCCACTTCACAATCTGCCTGATCGACTGTAATAAGTCAGTTTTACGCAGGGAACTACCAGAATCAGGAGAATTATTTATTCCCTGCTCAGTTAGGATCAGGTGGTCAGTTCCTGCAAGAAGCAGCGTAGAGACCACGTTGAAATAGGTTGGCTGATCAGCAGTATTTTCTTCCCACATCGTAGTGTTCAGCTTCACATTGTGATTCGAGATTTCGTTTACCAGCATCGCTTCCGTCTTACAATGGTTATAAAAATTGGTAAATTGTTC
The DNA here is from genome assembly GCF_900107535.1 of Pedobacter hartonius. Classification (GTDB taxonomy): domain Bacteria; phylum Bacteroidota; class Bacteroidia; order Sphingobacteriales; family Sphingobacteriaceae; genus Pedobacter; species Pedobacter hartonius. Next base: position 582,848 of record NZ_FNRA01000001.1, read on the forward strand.
AGCTAATACTTTACACACCTGTTCGCGCATTGATAAATGTAAAGCTTCAGCATCGCCCTCATCGGATACGCGGTTCTTCCAGAAATCCATTTCCAGTATATACGCTCTCAGTAACTGATTAAAGTTACCGAAATACCTGTAAATGAGAATCTTGGAAACTGCAGCGGTCTTTGCTACTTTATTTACACCCAAGCCGCAAAATCCGTCATTTCTGATAATTTTACCTACAGCATCAAGCAGCTTACGTTTTGTATTTTCTTTGTTTTTCATACAGATTATATTTGTTTTCCAGAGGATGTTAAACCGCAATAAGCTTCCTGCATCTAAAGCAAAAAGCTTACTACGGCTTCATAGGTAGATATTTGGTTTTTTGTTCGTTTAATAACTACAAGGTATCACAGTTGCCCAAATCAGGGTAATAACTTATATGAAACATGTAAAATATTATATGAGCAAGCAATATTTAACAAAACATGACCTCTTTATTCTTATACGTTGTATCTTTATGTAAGTTGTTAATTGATTGCCTACATAATAAAATATCCTTATGATAATGAGCTGTATTGTCATTGATGATGAACCACATGCTATTGATGAGCTATGCGATTTAATCGCCCAGGTACCACATTTAAATCTACTGTCAACGTTCTCTGACGCCAGGCAGGCTATCGCCTATTTGCAGGAAACAGGTCATGCAGACATTATTTTCTCAGATATCAGCATGGCTGTTCTGAATGGAATAGATGCCGCAGATATACTGAACAATTACTGCCACTTCCTGGTCTACGTAACTGGCTACAGGGAATACGCACCGGAAGCATTCGGAGTAAAAGCTGATGGCTATCTGCTGAAGCCGGTTAGCTATATGTCTTTCAGGCAACAGGTGGAAGACCTGATCAGTAAATTCCAGGATATCCTTAAGCTGCAGCGTGATGAGAATCAATTCCTGTTCATTAAGGGCGGGCAAAAAAGCAGTTACATTAAAATCAGGTACAGTGATATTGTTTACATCGAAGCAATGCTGAATTATATCATGATCCATACCACAACCGGTCATGAGATTACGTACATCGGTTTGAAGGCAATGGAGGATAAACTGCAGTTGATGGATGTCTTTTTCAGGGTCAATAAATCTATTATCATCTCTCTGCATTACCTGGACCGTGTAGATGGAAATATTGCAAGACTGGCAAACGGGAAAAGTTACCAGATAGGTGAAAAATACAAAAGTGTGTTTCTTGAATTTTTGAAGAAACACACTTTGAAATCTTAATCAGTTTCTAATCATTCCTCGGAGTAATTGACGTGTTTGGCGTTGTAATTGAAAAGGATGTATTCTGATCTGAACTGATCAACAATCCACTCCTATTCAATTGATTTTTAAATACAAACACTGTCTTTTTTGCTAATTTGAAATTTCTTTTACTTAGGTTCATAACTATGGTTTTAAAATGATGAACCCAATAGTATATATGAAAAAAAATTTCTTACATTTTATTATATTACATGGCTGGTTTATTATATGAAATACGGTTAATGATCTCTAAATCAGATATAAAGAGCAAATACGGAATTCATATTCTGTGCTGGTTAATATTTGCCTTTTACGAGATATCAATGACATCCATGGTAACTACATTACTACCACTTGTCGTGTATCTTTTATTTTATTCCCTAAATATTTCACTGTTCTATTTCCATTCGGGTGTAGTATTGAAGAGGGCATACACTAAAAAAATTCTGGATATATTATTATATATCCCTTTACTGACGATTCTTGAATTAGCAGTTTATTTCGTTCTGACTTATTTGATTACGCTGCTTTTTAAAAAAATGGGTTACGCGTACTACCAGGAAACCTTTCTACAGCGCAGATATCTTTTAGTCACGTTGTGGAGAGGTATTTACTTTATTTTATATGGAACAGGCTATCATTTTCTATTAAGCTATTATCAGAAAAAGGAAAAAGCTTTCACGCAGACCATCGAAAATGAAAAACTAAAAAACGACCTGCTCCGTGCAGAACAGGATTTTCTCAGGGCGCAGATTAATCCGCACCTGCTTTTCAACACCCTGAGCTTTATCAAGTATGCCGCAAAGAAGAATCCAGGTGAGGCTGATGAAGCTGTAATGAGGTTATCAGGCATTATGGGTTTTGCACTCGACAACAATACACACATGATCAGGCTGACCAAGGAACTGGAACAGGCGGAGAATATTATCGGGCTCAACCAGTTGAGATTTAATCATCAACTGCACATCAGCTATATCACGCAAATAGAGAATAAGCAGGCGACCATTATCCCGATAGTCTTACTTACACTCATAGAAAATATTTTTAAGCATGGCAATCTTATGGATGAAAGATATCCTGCCGAAATTTATATAAGATCTACAGACGAATACATCATCCTGCAAACCAGTAATCTGCCAGCTCAGAACAGCAATGCCGTCAGCAACAATAAGGGACTGTTAAACATCAGTTCGAGGCTCAGCCAGACCTATAAGGAAGGTTATGAATTCTGTCACGGCATGACAGATAATTTATTCAAAGTTTATATAAAAATTAATATCAGAAATAATTAAACTGAATATCAGAAATCATATCTTTAATATTCAATATATTAACATTGAAACTGATTTTGGAAAGATGAAATTATCTCTCTCAACCACTACGATTTGCCGTACGCCAAGGTTCTTCTGCCATGAAGAATTAGGTAATGTATGGGCTGAACTAAAAGTTTATATCCATGAATCATCACCTGCATTTTTTGAGGTAATTAAAGATCATGACTATTCGGATTTACCGAATCTGGAACCAAAGATCAGGTTTACCATATGGAAATATTTTAACCGGGCAAAGTTCAGGGCAACTCCATATGGCAATTTTGCAGCATTTTCCCTGGTTCCGCTGATAAGGGAAAACCGGTCAGAGCAGGTGATCCTTTTTGAAAAAACACTTGTACACCGCTTTCCCAACTGGCAGGAAAAGGAACACATTAATTTTGATCCGGAATTTCTGAGCAGCAATGCACTATACGTAAGGACAAATACCAGTAGTTACCTGTGTAATCAGGACCTGCGTTATATAAATATTGAAAACGGTAGTTTCGAGCTGTCAGCTATTCCGGCTGAAACGACCACAATGGAAACCTTAAAATTCTGCCGCACGCAGCGCATGCTCTCACAAGTGCGTGATTTTCTACAGGCCACTTATCATTTAAACCCGTTCCTCAGCAATTATTTTATCGAACAACTGATTGGCACGCAGCTTTTAATCACCGACTTACAGCCCAACATTACCGGAACAGATTACTTCAGCCGGATCAGTTATCCCGTTATAGAAAAGAAAAATGATTATATCATTGCGGAGAGAAAAAGAGCTTCAGGACACCTCTCAGAAAAGGAACTCCATATCATTCCGGAGCTGGTAGATTTCCTCAGCAAACATCTGGATCCTGGTAAGAGCAGGTCGCTGGATGATTTCAAAATGAAATTCAGTAAAAGATTTGAGGACAAAAAGATCCCCTTACTCGTAGCAATGGATCCTGAAATGGGCATTGGCTACAGGTCGCTCACCCAATATAAGGAAGAAGATCAGCTGATACAGGAACTTAAAACATACCGGAAACAGCGGCAATCCCTGGCTACATTGGACTATTCCCCTCTCCACCAGTTTCTCCTGAACGGGATGATGCAGCAGAAAACCGTGCAATTGGAAGAATTTAAAGATGCGGGACAGGAAGATGTGCCAGATGTTGCAAATACACTGAGTGTAATGCTGCACTACGCCAATGACCTTCTGGTTGTAGATCAGATCGGCGGGTGCACAGCAAATGCACTTCTGGGTCGGTTTTCTATCGCCAATGGCGATATCACCACCCTTGGAAAGAATTTTGCACATGCAGAACATGAAGCTAATCCGGGCGTACTGTTTTTTGATATTGCTTATCAAATTGAAAAGAATGCAGATAATATCAACCGCAGGGAATCCATTTACCCTTACGAATTACCTATCCTAAGCTGGTCGGAAAGCGGCGGGATCATTGACCCGGATGATATCCTGCTCAGTGTTAAGGGAGATGAACTTATCCTCCACTCCCGGAAATATAAAAAGCGTATCGTTCCAAAACTTGCCTCTGCATATAACTATTCACGGTCGGATTTGTCAGTATACAGGTTCCTTTCAGATCTTCAGCATCAGAACTTACATTCTCAGTTAACGCTGAGCCTGCCGGACATGTTCCCCGGGCTTCTGCATTATCAGCGGGTACAGTATAAACACGTGGTATTGTCTCCCGAAAAATGGTTAATTCCGCAAAATGTATGCAGTGCTGCCGGTCAAAAAGATGCGCTGAATGCATTGATGCAATGGCTGGATAAGATCGGACCGGAGGCCCCGTTTAAATGTGGTTTTGCCGATCAGACACTGGTCTTTAATCCCGGTTCGGAAGAGGATATGCAGTCTTTCCTGTTATTCTGTAAAAACAAAACAGATATTTATATCGAAGAAACATTCTTATCCGGCACGCAACTGATCAATGATGAATATGGCAAGCCCTATCTGTCTGAATTTATCATCAGCCTGGAACACCGGAAGCAGCTTTATGCCCCTTACCCAATGGAACAAGAGAAAAAACAGCAGCCTGTTAAAGATACTTTTCTGCCCGGCCAGGACTGGCTCTATTTTGAAATCTATTGCCAGCCTTCCAACAGCAACCTTATTTTGCAGACTATCGCCCGGAATTACCTCACTCCTGCAAAAAAGAAACTGAAAGACTGGTTTTTCATACGTTACGGTGACCCGTCTTACCACATCCGGTTGAGGGTAAAACTAAAGGAAACAGCAGATATTGCCAAACTCGTCTCCAACCTTTCTGCGGTACTGGCTCCATATGTTGAAACCAGCATGATATCAGACCTGCAGCTGAAAACTTACCGCAGGGAAATAGAACGCTATGGCCCTGGAAGAATAGAGCTGACAGAACGATGTTTTGGCAACAACAGCAGGCTGATCTTATCCCTGATCAAAAGACCGGCGCCGGTACATTGGTTTTATTATTTATCTATCTTTCTGCTGGAGCAGGTAATGGAAACCGGGGGGTTCAGTACACAGGAACAGCTCAGGTTTGTAGAAAAAATGGCGGGCTTATTTGCTGCAGAAATGAATATTCCACCGGAAGGATTTAAAAAGGTAAATCTGGGATATAAAGAGTTCACAACTGATGCCGGAACCATGCAAATCAATAAGGCGCAGCAAAAAAAGATCGCTGAAACATCCCGGTTTTTTCTAAAAGTATTAGAAAAATGTACAGCATCGGAAAAGGAAAAAATGCTTTCCGACTTGTTTCATATGCATACAAACAGGCTTTTCAGCAATGACCAGCGTATGCACGAGATGATCATGTACTATTATCTGACAAAAAAAATAAAGACTAAACTGGGCCGGCTTCAGCAAAGTGCCAAATGAGAAAAAATTTGCACCAATTGCCTGAACAGCATAAAATTATTTTCAAAATATTCTTGACATTGAACAAAATTACTATTTTTACATCAGTGGTAACATTGCAGTGTTAGTTACAGGCTGATTACTGCGAACAATGGATGATTATGAAACCTTCAATCAAAAATTATTTTAACGTTCCATCTTTATTGATGACAAGCTTAGAAGCAATAGAGCGCTTTCAATCGGCACACAAGTTATACCTGAAAACAGACGACGAGGAGTCGAGAAACTCTATGGCACAGGCACTGCAGGCAGTAAAATTGCTGCAAAAAGACCTGTCTGTACCTGATGAGTCGGCAGACAAGATCAGGATCGCGTTTCTTAAACAGGTTATTGCCCTCGAAGAAAAGATCAACACGATCCATCTTGATGACCTTTTCCCTGACCTTTACCGGGACAGCGAAACACCCTTCCGCTTGTTGACAGATATCATTGAAAGCTTCAAAATAACACTGTTATCAAAGGGGGAATCACATCCTTTTATTGAACTTTCCACCAGCAGCAATGAATGGAAAGACCATGGGGTAATCGCATTTTGCAGAGATGTAAAAAACAGTTTACAGGATGTAAAATTCAAGAGCTTATGGGATGCTCTCCAAACTTATCAGAAAAACAAAACACAACTCAGCTATACTTTTGAGATCTTATCGATGACCGGAAATTTAGGTAAACATTGATTATACTGATAGCGGCAAGTTGCCTGTCGCTGTCAGTATAGGATACAAATGTTAGTGTGCAGGAGAAATGCTTTCAAGGCCCCGGTTCCTGTTGCGCCCGTATTTGTTTTCCCTTGATACATTTGGATCTTCAATAGCAAAACTTTTTTCTCATCCTCACAGCCCGTTGGTCTGCACTTCATTTCTGCCGCTAAACAGCGACGCCATGTGTTTATAAATATAACTATGTATAAACATATATAGAATTTATTTTCCATCTGTAATTTCAGTATAGGTCGGAATTCAATTAAACAAGCGATTATAAGTAAATAAGGCGCCTAAAAAGTGAGCAGTCAATTTTAACATGTACGGACATAATATACAAAGAACAGAAATTACAATATGTTTTAAATAGGATTATCAAGATTTATTTGCGTAATTTGAACAAGCGCGGTCACCTATCATCACTTAGTAATGAAGTTTAAACTCAATCATAAAAGCAATATTTCCCTACATGTACAGACAGAAGAATTATTAAGGAAAATCCTTGATGATCCTGAATATGACAACGGGAAGCTTTTACCCAATGAAGTGGACCTGGCCAAACAGCTTGCAATTTCAAGAACTACACTCAGACAGGCCATCAGTAAACTTGTTTATGAGGGGCTACTGACACGAAAAAAAGGTGTTGGTACTAAAAAAGCATCCAGATCAGTCAGTTCAAAATCAAGAAACTGGCTTAGCTTTACGCAGGAAATGGAAGCCAGGGGCATACCCATCAAAAATTTCGAATTGCACATCAGCTGGGTATTTCCTGAGGAGCCTGTAGCGGGCTTTTTTGGCATTGGTACAGAAACCAAGGTACTAAAAATGATAAGGCTCAGAGGAACTACTGCAGGGCCAATCGTATATTTCATTTCTTACTTCCATCCACGCATCGGGCTCAGCGGCGACGAAGATTTCAAAAGGCCTTTATATGATATACTGGAAACAGACTACGGCTACAGGGCCGAACTGTCAAAAGAAGAAATCAGCGCCAGGGCTGCCGATAAATTCATTGCCGAAAAACTGGAAGTCGAAGTAAACAGCCCTATTTTTTTTAGAAAACGATTTGTATACGACCAGGCCGACCGTCCTATTGAATACAACCTGGGTTATTACAAAGCAGATAGTTTCACCTATACTTTAGAGAGCAGAAGAGAAAGCCAATGATTCCCGTATGCACATCATACCACTCATAAAAACCTTTGTTTGCAGGCACGCGGCTAATCATTGGGAGCAGTTCAGCATGGGCCTCAAGCATCAATCCGTACTTAAGCCTGTGGAAACAGGGTTAAAATCTGTTTCTGCGGAGATCTTCTTGCTATTTTAGAAAAATCCATAAAATAAGTACATAATTTCCTATCTTCGCCGAACTGTCTCCGTAGTTCAATGGATAGAATTTTGGTTTCCGGTACCAACGATGGGGGTTCGAATCCCTTCGGGGACACCATACGGGACAAGCTATCAAAATCATAGTTTGTCCCGTTGTTATTTCCACTTAAACATTTGTTTAACAGCGATCTCAAAAGAGAGCCTTCATTCATTTTAGGTGTTCGATAAGTCGTTCCGATAGTTCAGATGATATAATTTTAGTGGTATTCACTCTTTTTCTGTCAGACATTCACCTTGGACTTCGTTATATATAGCTTCAGAAAATTGATTGGAAGCTTGATAGATGGTTTAGTTTCTCCTGGAATTCAAAGCTTCAAACTTATAGAAACCATTTTGAATAAATACTATCCCTCAAAAAAAAGAGACATTGAATATGATGATGCAATGGCTAAATTGACTGCTTCTCTTTAAAAGGATTATCAACCTACTCCTGCGGAAATATTCCTACTACTGCACAAAATGCCAGCAAACTCCGGAAATAAAAAAGGTCAGGTGTTTAAAGTTTCTAATGATGTTGTTGAAGTAAAGATGTTTTTAGAAAGAATGCTTAAAGAAAAGTAACTGATGCTGTATCTTGTCCGCGTTCTGCGGATGGCTGACCAGAAATTTTGATTGAATCAATAATTTAGATAGCTTGCGGCAACAGCTAATCTGGCATTACCGCCACATTGAACTCATTCCGACAGGATAGACATTAAAATGGATACGAACAAACCCGCGGCTATAATTCTTCAAACAAAACAGCATTTCGAAATTCTCGACGGACTAAGGGGCTTTGCCGCCCTGGCAGTTGTAACGTTTCATTTTATGGAGTGGGCGTATACCGATTCCAGCCAGAACTTTATCGGACATGGTTTTTTAGCCGTTGATTTCTTCTTCTGCCTTTCGGGATTTGTGATCGGATATGCCTATGATGATCGTATAGCAAAAACGGGCGTTCTCAACTTCTTTGTATCAAGAATCATCAGGCTGCACCCACTTGTTGTAGCTGGATCGGTACTGGGTCTGCTGGCATTTTTGTTCGATCCGTTTGGCGGCCATCTGGAATTGTACAGCAGCGGCAAAATCATTTTGACTTTTTTCTGCTCCATACTCCTTATTCCCTTACCTGTAATAGAAGACCGTGGTTTTAACCTGTTCAGCTTCAATGCGCCGGCCTGGTCATTGTTTTGGGAATATATTGCCAATATTGTTTACGCTTTTGTGCTTTATCGAATTGGCCGCAGCTATCTGCTGCTGTTAACAATACTCTCGGCCCTGGGCATTTGCTATGTAGGTTATCATTCAGGCAATTTATTAGGTGGCTGGAGCGGCCCAACCTTTTGGGATGGAGGGGTCAGGATATCGTATTCTTTTTTAGCAGGGCTGCTGATTTACCGTTACAACTGGATCATCAAAAACAAGTTGGGGTTTATCGGCCTGGCTATATTATTACTCCTGGCCTTTATCATGCCTGCCTCCCCGAAATGGAACTGGTTCTCCGAACCTCTGGTAGTGCTGTTCTACTTTCCCTTGCTGATCGCTTTGGGCGCAGGGGCTACGTTAACAACCGGTATTAAAAAGATTTGCATTTTTTCGGGAAAGATCTCCTATCCATTATACATGACGCATTATGCCGCGTTATGGATGTTCGGTAATTATTACATCAGCCATAAGCCAGGCATTTTGCAATTGACCCTCATCATCATAGCCGGGATAATCCTGCTGGTTGGAGCAGCGTACCTGGTGATGGTAATTTACGATATCCCTCTAAGGAAATATTTAACCGGCAAACGGAAGGAAAGGCTTGCAAAACAAAAAGCAGTGGCCTAGCAAAAGCAACAATCCAGCAGAGCATAGTTAAAACCGGCTTCTGGGTGATTTGTAATAAGCCTGAGACGATTATTAACAGAGAATACAAAGATTTCATGATGCTATATTTGGTATAGCAATATTACGAGATAATATCGCAAATGCAAATGAAATCGATTTAGCAATTTTAAGAACAAGAAAGTAATAACTTATCCGGAAGATAAATCAACGTTGCGGCCGGGGGGAAATACGGGCTGATGGGAGCAACGGATGGGGTTACATCTTTCAAATATTGCAGAAAAACTCAAGCAATGTATGGCATATCAGGATAAATACCAGCGAAATATAGATAAGAAAGCCATAATCCCTGTCTTCTCCGGCCGAAGCTCTTCTAAATAGGTACATTTTTTTCATTTAACCGGCTACAGATAAATAATAACTCATCAGATCAGTCAGATCTTCAGACTGAAGCGCTGAACTTCCTTTGGCAATGGCCTTAATATGTTCGGCGATGGCTTCTTCCTTAAGCTGATCTGTATTATTCTGTTTTTCCGCCGAATTCCTGCAAACGGCGAACGGATAGCTATGTTGATGTTGGTTGAAGAATGTTTTCATATCAGTTGTTTAAATTTGATAATACAAATATATGCCGGTTCAGCACGCAAAAAATTGCAATAATCGAAGCAATAATTGCAAAATTCAAACAAGATGATTATTTTTTTTATGGCTTCGATCTTCCCCGGAAAAGCAGAGTCTCCATCCGGACCGGTCATTTTGAGGTCGGCCACATCTTGGCTCTCCATCATATGCCCGAAATAATCCGGCCGCCTGCTGCTCCATACCACAGCGCTGTTCCTGATGGTTATAATTAATTTATACATTATTATAAGGAATCGTCATATTTGTTAATCACTAAATATTGATGAACACAGCTGTCTGAAATCAATCAGACAGTTATTTACCAAATTTTACATGAATCATTTATCAGTCTACGATTACGTCGTTTTTTTAATCTACTTCATTATCGTATCCGGTTATGGGTACTGGGTATACTGGAATAAAAAAAAGACAGGCACCAGTACAAAGGATTACTTCCTTGCGGAGGGCTCGCTGACATGGTGGGCTATAGGCGCCTCTATCATCGCCTCTAACATTTCGGCAGAACATTTCATCGGAATGTCCGGCTCCGGCTTTGCCATGGGGCTCGCTATTGCCAGTTACGAATGGATGGCAGCAGCTACCTTAATTATCGTAGCTGTGTTTTTTCTGCCCATCTATCTGAAGAACAAAATATATACTATGCCCCAGTTTTTATCGGGCAGGTATAACAATACAGTAAGTACACTGATGGCCGTTTTCTGGTTGTTGGTATATGTTTTCGTCAATCTGACCTCTATCTTTTTCCTGGGTGCCATTGCCATTGAAACCATCACCGGCATCCCGTTTAACGTCTGCATCATCGCGCTGGCCGTATTTTCAGCACTGATCACGCTGGGCGGAATGAAAGTCATCGGTTATACCGATGTGATCCAGGTATTTGTGCTGGTAGCCGGCGGATTGGTTACCTGTTACATGGCACTGAACATGGTATCTGACAAGTTCAGCATCAGCACTGTTATGGGAGCACTACCCGTATTAAGGGCCGAGGCCGACGATCACTTTCACATGATCTTTTCAAAAGGGGATAAATTCTACAGTGAACTGCCGGGAATAGCTGTGCTTGTAGGAGGCCTCTGGATCAACAATCTGAATTACTGGGGATGTAATCAGTACATTGTGCAAAGGGCTCTTGGAGCAGATCTGAAAACGGGCCGCAGCGGGCTGTTATTTGCCGCTTTTCTGAAGATGCTCATTCCGGTGATTGTTGTTATACCCGGCATCTGCGCCTGGGTACTTTATCAGAAAGGCTATTTCCACAGCGAAATGATGGATGCTTCAGGTACAGTGAAACCTGATCATGCTTATCCTGTACTCATGAACTTATTGCCTACAGGACTAAAAGGATTAGCCTTTGCAGCACTGACAGCGGCGATCGTAGCCTCCCTTGCAGGGAAATGCAATAGTATAGCTACGATCTTTACCCTCGATATTTATAAAAAATTTATCAACGAAGGCGCTTCGGAAAAAAAGATGGTAAACGTAGGCCGCTGGTCTGTAGTGGTGGCATCACTCATCGCGATCGTTATCGCCCCCGCACTGCGCAGTTTTGACCAGGTGTACCAGTTTATCCAGGAGTATGTAGGTTTTATCTCCCCTGGGGTGTTTGCCATCTTCCTGTTGGGTTTCTTCTGGAAAAGGACAACGTCAAAAGCAGCGCTTACGGCTGCATTGCTTACTATTCCTTTATCAACTTTATTTAAATTCCTGCCGGAGATCAGCAGTGGGGCAATGGAGCCAATCCCGTTCTTAAACCGCATGTCATGGGTGTTCTGTATCATTATTGCGGTTATGATCGTTATTACTGCTACAGACCCCAAAAGCAAAAACAATCCCCAGGGATTAGAGATAGATACGAAAATGTTTAAAGTTAGTCCGTCATTTATGGTGGCCTCGGTAATTATTTGTGGCATACTTGCTGCGTTGTATACCGTGTTTTGGTAGTAATTAATTAAATTATCAACAATAAAACTAAAGAATATGAAAGCGTTAAGCAAAGAGGAGATCTCTCCATTGTCTAGCCTCGAAGAGTGGGAAGATGATGTGCTGAAGCGGTACCCTGAACCAGGTACCCCGGCAAAAAGCAAAGAAGAATTCAGGAATTATGATAGTCCGGAAATTGATACTGTACGGGAATTCTATCGCCTCAACCATAAATATCAGACCTATGGCAATGTGCTCGCAAAAAAAGCGAGTTTCCTGAAGTTTGATAAGATGGAAATGCCCTGGTGGTCGGCAATGGAATACCTGAATACACTGATCGATGATTCGGACCCGGATATTTCGCTCGACCAGTTACAGCACCTGCTGCAAACAGCTGAAGCGATCCGCGCAGACGGGCATCCGGACTGGTTTGTCCTGACAGGATTTATACATGACCTGGGTAAGGTACTTTGCCTGTTTGGTGAACCCCAGTGGAACGTTGTCGGTGATTCATTCCCTGTGGGATGCAGGTTTTCTGATAAGATCGTCTATCCGGAATTCTTTGCCGATAACCCGGACAGTAAGGATGAAAGGTATAACACAAAATATGGTGTCTATACCCATCAGTGCGGACTGGACAATATACATATGTCATGGGGACATGATGAATATCTATACCACATCACCAAAGACTATCTCCCTGAAGAAGCCCTATACATGATCAGGTATCATTCCTTTTACTCACAGCACAGGGAGCATTCCTATGATCACCTGTTGAATGCCCATGACCAGGAGATGTTGAAATGGGTGGATAAATTCAATCCGTACGACCTGTATTCCAAAAGTCCTAAACCACCCGTAGTATCCGAACTTAAACCATATTATGAAGATCTGATCGCCAAATATTTACCGGCAACAGTTAAACTCTGATATGCAGCTTATACTAAACCTTTTCAGCCAGCTATATTTCATTCACATTCATATATAGCTGGCTATTCCCTCTAAAAGAAAAGCCTAAAAGCATCCTGTAACAACATTATTTGACATTAAAATGTCGCAATTATACTGTTATATATGGTCAAATGAAATTTTCGGATTTGTAAATTTGAATATTAATAGTTGTTAATAATGGTTGCTTTTGATAATCGCACAGGTGGAAATGCAGCTCCTGCTACCGGAGACCATTACCATGGAAGCCCGGATTAACCTGCGGCCCCGCCAACCTTTTTATTCTTTTCTATCCCTTAAAAAATGAATTATCCTTCTACACTTATACAAGCACTAAATAACCAGACAAATTCATCCCGGGCCATACATTATATTAGGGCTGAGCAAAAGGAACACAGCATCACCTATACCCGGCTCCGGGAAAGAGCCCTTGGCCTGTTGCATCATTTTCAGCAATCCGGAGTTTCCAGGGGTGATCAGATGGTGCTCATCACCCAACGGAATGAAGCCTTCCTGGAAGCATTCTGGGCTTCATTATTCGGAGCTGTAACTGCCGTTCCCCTATCTTTCGGCATCTCTGATGAACACAAATGGAAACTGTTCCGTATCCTGAGACAACTCAGCCGCCCCTGGATAGTCATTGACCAGGCCAATGTGCTGCGTCTTGAGAAATTTGCCGAAAGCAATGGTCTTGAAAGCGAATGGATGCAGGTGAAAGACCGCCTGTTCATGGTTGAACAGATTCCGAATTTCACAGCAGCGGGAACGACGGAAGAAATTGACAGGGATGAAACGGCATTCATCCAGTTCTCATCCGGTACAACAAGCGACCCAAAAGGCGTAGTACTTTCACACCGGAACCTCGTAACCAATATTATTGGGATTGGTGAAGGAATGAAGATCAGTGAGCGGGATACTACTTTCAGCTGGATGCCGCTCAGCCATGACATGGGCCTGATCGGATTTCACTTGACACCGTTATTTTTTGGGATAGACCAGTATATCATGCCTACTGAAATATTCATACGCAGGCCCGTGTTATGGCTTGAGAAGATCAGCCAGCCGAATATAACAGTAACCTGTTCTCCGAATTTCGGGTATCAGCACTGTCTCAATGCCTGGGCACCTGCTCATGCCGGCAAGATCATCCTGGCACATATCAGGCTGATCTTCAATGGAGCTGAACCTATTTCCGTGTCTCTTACAGAACAGTTTCTGCAGACCTTTGAACCCTTCGGACTGAAACGCGAAACGATGTTCGCCGTTTATGGCCTTGCCGAAGCAAGCCTTGCAGTAGCCTTTCCCGAAGCCGGAAAACCTTTAAAGCAGGTCATGCTGAGCCGCCACCATTTATCGACAGGGGCACAGGTTGTGGCCGACGCATCGGGTATTGTGTTTATGGCAGAGGGAAAAGCCGTACAGGGCTGTGAGATAAGGATTACCGATGGAGAAGGTAATACACTGGCCCCAAATACAATTGGCCATATCGAAATCAGGGGAGATAATGTTACCAAAGGTTACCTGAACCTGCCTGAGCTGAATGCAACGCTCATTCAGAATGGATGGCTGACTACCGGCGATCTCGGCTTCATCGATAATGACCAGGACCTGGTGGTAACGGGCAGGGAAAAAGATATCATCTTCGTGAATGCCCAGAATTATTACCCGCATGACCTTGAAATTATTGCAGAGAAGAACCTGTCCATAGAGAAAGGAAAGATTGCCGCCTGTGGCGTCCGCAATCCCGGAGATATCCAGGATCAGGTCATTTTGTTTGTACTGCACAAAGGAGCCCTGGAAGGGTTTACACCTCACATCCAGGCTTTAAAACGAACCATCACTGAACAGGCCGGACTTGAAGTTGCAGAGGTTATCCCTGTGGCTAAACTCCCAAAAACTACCAGTGGGAAGCTGCAGCGCTATCTACTGGGTTCAAGGTATTTGGATGGAGAATTTAACGATACCATTCAGCAGATGCGTTCTTACACCCAAACCCTGTCGGCAAAAAATGGCAAAGCCCCGGCAGAAAGGATTGAACAATTTCTAAAAGGCCTTTGTGATGAGCTGATCCCTGAAAAACAGATCCTGCCAGATGACAATATCTTTGAGATGGGCACTACATCCCTCTTACTTGCCCAGCTCTTTCAGCGTATTGATGAAGCCTATCCGGGCAAACTGGAGATCACAGATATTTTTGATTATCCGACATTGAGCAAGCTGGCTGCCCATATCCACAGTAAAGAATAAGGCCATTTTACTCATATGCCCCCCGCTGGTATTTCCAGCGGCGGTGGCTCCATAACCATCCGTCAGGGTTAGCCCTGATCAGCTGCTCTGCGCGCTGCACGTATGCCGGGAGGATCTGGTTCTCCTGATAATTATAGGGCGGCTGCGCAATTTCCTCCAGTTTAACTTCATAATACCCTCTTTTCACTTTGTGTACCGCCATAAATACGACAGGCAGTTTGGTAATCTTGGGCAGGGACTCTGCGCCCATAAAAAAAGCAGTGTCCTGGTTCAGGAAAGTAGTCCAGTATTTATGCTGATTATCTTTGGCTGGCATCTGGTCTGCCACCAAGCCAATGATCCGCTGTTCTTTAATGCGTTTTGCAACAACCGGCAGGGTTTCATCCTTCGGTATAGGCAGCCCGCCAAACCGGGACCGCGTCCGGAGGATAAATTCTTCTACCTTTTTATTACTGACAGGTGTGTAGACCGCATCAACCGGCACCTTAAACCTCAAACTGCCGGCCAGCAGCATCCATTCCCAGTTAAACTGGTGGGTTGCCATCGTAATTACTGACTTCCCCTGCTCCAGGTGTTTATCCAATACCCCCGTATTCACGAATCTGACTCTCTTTTCCAGCTCTCCGGCACTCATTTCAGATGCCCTGAGCGTTTCTACCAGCCAGTCAGTCAAATTCAGATAGAACTGCCTGGTCAGCTTTCTGATTTCCCTGTCATCTTTTTCAGGGAAACTCTGCTGCAAATTTGTGAAGATCACTTTATACCTGTACCTGATTACATGGTAGGCAAAAAAAGCAACGATGCCCGAGATAACATATAAAACTGATAAAGGCAACTTTGCCATTCCCCGCAATAAAACCATAACACATTAATGAGTAATCATCAATAACAACTTACCATTTATAAAATTATTATTCAATGATTAAAATATCAAACGATATTCTGCACTAAATGCAATAATTACGTTACAAACATAAATCCCACATTTACCAAAACGTAATTCTGACGCGCAAAGGCCGTAATCAATCACTTTTTTTCCTATTTTTAACTGAGAAATATCATATTAAAGAATTTTACACAACAAATTAATAATTTAACGAGACTCCATTCGTTTACTATTGAAAAATATTTAATAAAAAAATCCAAAAAAAATTAATCTGCTATCTCTTACAGAGAGATAACGGGACGATAATGATAAAAGCATGAATGGAGCAGAGATTTTGGTAAAAACACTTATTGATAATAATGTAGAAGTTTGTTTCGCAAATCCAGGACCGTCAGAAATACACCTCGTTGCCGCGATAAAAAACTCGGAAAAGATCCGTCCTGTACTGGCCTTAGTTGAAGGGGTGGCCACAGGAGCCGCGGATGGTTACGGAAGAATGGCAGGAAAGCCCGCTATTACCATGCTGCACTTAGGCGTAGGGTTAATGAACGGATCCACAAACCTCCATAATGCAAAAAGGGCAAAAACCCCGTTATTGAATATTGTAGGCGATCATCCTGATACTCATCTTCATTACGATGCACCTTTAACAACTGATATCAGAGCTATTGCAGCCCACACATCAGACTGTGTATACCGTGTATCAAATATACGCACCCTGGGGTCAGACACGGCGAGAGCTCTACAGGCCACAGCTGAAAACAACGGACAGGTGGCCACGCTGATCCTGCCTGCAAATGTAGCCTGGGAGGAAGGTGCCGTACCTGCCTCAACACTTCCGAAAAAACAGAAAGCACAGGTAGATGAACAGATCGTTAAACAGGTACGTGATGCCTTTAAAAAGAGAACCAGAATCGCCTTGCTATTAAGAGATGAAGCACTTAAAGACAATGGATTGCGCAGGGCAGGTAAGATAGCAGAGGCTACCGGAGCGCGCTTGTTCTCTGATACCTTTTACCCCAGAATACAAAGGGGCGCCGGCTATCCCATGGTGACGCGCCTGCCATACCACACGGAAGATGCACTGGCTGTCCTGAAGGAAATCGATGTACTCATTCTCGTTGGCGCACAGCCACCGATATCTTTTTTCGCCTACCCCGGAGGGAGCAGTTCCTCTCTGCCTGCCACCTGCAAAGTGATCACGCTCTCCCATCCGCATGAGGACGGTCCTGCGGCCCTGGAAGTCCTTTGCTCGCTGTTAAACGTTCATGAGGGCAATAAGGGACTGATCACAAAACTCGCATTGCCGGACCTTCCGAAAGAAGGGCCGCTTACGCCTGAGGGCGCAATGCGCATCATCGGACGTTTGCTTCCGCCGCAGACGGTCATATGCGATGAATCTATCTCTTCAGGTCTTCCTTATTACGCGCTTACGGCCGCCGTTCAGCCGCACGATATGTTACAGCTCACAGGCGGTTCTATTGGCTGTATGCTATCCGCAAGTATAGGCGCAGCCATTGCCTGCCCTGATAGAAAAGTGTTATGCCTTGTGGGGGATGGTAGTGCAATGTATACCATCCAGGCCTTGTGGACTATGGCACGGGAAAACCTGGATATTACGATTGTAGTGTATTCTAACCGCAATTATGCTTTTCTGGAACAGGAAATGGAACTGATGCATGTGGTGACAAAAAAAGTAAAAAAACCGCCTATGCTGTATCTGGGCGATCCGGATCTGAACTGGATTAAGCTCTCGCAGAGTATGGGTATTGAAGCAGCGCAGGCGGAAACCACAAAAGAGTTTTACGCTTTGTTTAAAACGGCCATGTCCGGAAAAAGGCCGTTTTTGATTGAAGCAATGATTTGATGATCGTTCCCCCGGCTACTTATTGATGATCCATTTTTTGATCATCAAAGCCATGGTTTCTTCCACAAATGGTTTGGTTACTACATCATCCATCCCTGCATCGTAACATCTCTTCCTGTCACTTTTTAAACAGCTTGCGGTAACCGCAATAATGGGTATGTGCGCCGCACGCTCCAGTGCCCTTATCCTGGTAGTAGCCTCATATCCGTTCATATCGGGCATCTGAATATCCATCAGGATCAGGTCAGGCAACCCGGCCTCGCAGGAGTTCAGGGCTTCCAGGCCATTTGAGGCCTCAATTAAGGAAGCATTGGGAACGATCCTTTTCATCACAGTTTTGGTAAGCAACATATTTACAGGGTTATCTTCAGCGATTAAGATCGTCAGCGGATTGGTATTGAATTGCAGTACAGCTGCATTTTTAAAAAGCTCTGGTTGCTGCGTACCGGCAGCATCACTGCCTTCAGATCTGAAAGTAATGTCAAAATAAAATAAGCTGCCCTCCCCGGCTGTGCTTTTTAAATAAAGCCGGCTGCCCATTAGCGCAAGTAATTTATTGGATATGGTTAACCCTAGTCCGGTTCCCCCGTATTTTTTTGTTACAGAACCGTCTTCCTGAGAGAAAGCTTCAAATATTTTCTCCTGTTTGTCAGCACTGATCCCTATTCCCGTATCCCTTACGCTAAAACGTATTTGAGACTGATCACCGTTGATCCCCAGCAGCTCCGCCCTGATCTCTATTTCCCCTTCTTTAGTGAACTTGGCCGCGTTTCCAAGCAGGTTGATCAGCACCTGCTTTAAACGGGTCGCATCCGCCCAGATATGCATTGGCAGTTCGGCCGATATATTTGAGCGCATTTCCAGCCCCTTTTTCTGGATGGGCTGAAAAATGAGATCCGTTACATCAGCTGCAATCTGAAAAACATCATGTTTTTCGATATTCAGCTCCATTTTTCCGGCCTCTATTTTTGCAAAATCGAGGATATCATTGATAATGGTCAATAGGGTGCCGGCCGACTGGTTCACAATTGAAAGATACTGGCGCTGGTTTTCATTGAGATCGGTTTTTAACACCAGGTCTGCAAACCCGATGATCCCGTTTAATGGTGTCCTGATCTCGTGGCTCATATTTGCCATAAATTCTGATTTAGCCATGTTGGCTTTTTCAGCCGCCTGTTTTGAAACTTCGAGTTCCTCACGCTGACGCTGCAGGTCGTTAATCAATTGATACCTGTCGTTAATATCTGCCGCATTACAGATCACATACGGCTCGTCGCCTGCATCACGCGCCAGCACATTGCTAAACATCCATACCAGCACAGATCCGTTCTTATGCTGCAAAACCATCTGTCCTTTTACAGCCCCCTTTTCTCTGATGTCAGACAGGTAGTTCGTGATCTCATCGCTTCTTCCCTGCGGAACAATATCATAGAGGCTAAGCCCCGTAATCTCCTCTCTTGAATATCCAAGCATGACAGCCCCGGATTGATTGAATGTCAAAAAATTTCCCTGCAGATCATGTGAGCACATCAATCCCTGTGAGTTTTCAAAAAACACCCGTAATTTTTCTTCACTGTCTGCCAGTTGCACCTCCTTTAATCTTTCATTAGTGACATCCCTGCCAATTGCAAAAAGGCTTCCGGTGGACAGTTCAGGAGTTACCGTCCATTGCAGATCTTTATAGTGACCGGTAAACGTTCTAAACCGCTGTGTAAAGCTGATGGTATG
This sequence comes from Pedobacter hartonius, assembly GCF_900107535.1. Lineage (GTDB taxonomy): Bacteria > Bacteroidota > Bacteroidia > Sphingobacteriales > Sphingobacteriaceae > Pedobacter > Pedobacter hartonius. The sequence goes on from NZ_FNRA01000001.1 coordinate 602,491, forward strand.
CGCACCAGTTGCCAGATGTTTAATTTCCTGCCTGGTGATTTCCACATCATCAGGGTGAACGAGTTCAAAAAGGGACGTTTTTAAAAGGAATTCGGTATCCCATCCCAGTACTTTTTTAAATGCAGGATTAATTTTTTTGAATGTGCCATCTGCTTCACTGATACAGATCAAATCATCTGACAACTTAAATAGCTGCCCAAAATGCTTTAATTCTTCCTTCTGCCGTCTTTGCACAATCAGCGCAATCACTTCTTCAGCAAGCAAATGCAGCGACCTCTTCTGCCGCTCTGTCAATGTCCTTTCCCGGTAGTCAACCACAGCTATAGCACCAAGCGCATATCCGTCAGGATCAATCAGCGGATAGCCGGCATAAAACCGGATATTAGGATCGCCCAGCACCAGGTCATAATCTTTAAAACGCTCATCTTTAGTGGCATCCGGCACTTCAAAAAATACGTCGCCCATAATGGTGTACTGGCAAAACGATAGATTCCGGTGTGTCTCCTTGCTTCCAAAGCCTATAACCGACTTGAGCCACTGCCTGTTTTCATCTATGAAGGAGACCAGGGAAACCGGCGCCTCACAAATCAGTGCGGCCAGTTCCGTAATCCGGTCAAATTCATCTTCATTTAATGAATCTAATATGGCATAATTATGCAATGCGGTTAAACGCTCCTTCTCATTTACAGGTATTGGAATTTCGGTCACTTTGGTTTTTGAGGGATTGTAAGAGTGCATTTAGGTAATAAAGAGATTGAAGGTAAAAAAAGTCGTGCTAAAACGCTTCGTTCAATCCGTTCATTCACATTAGCATCCCCTGCATTCAAAACCGCAGCCTCTCCCGGTGGATTACATTGCGCTATTCATTCAAAAAATCACTAGAGCGGGTAACATTTTCCCATTCCGGCAGTCAGTTTTTCTATTTTCCCTTCAGTGCGGTCAAAAGCATCACTTCCAAGGAAGAGGTTCACAGTTGTCTTACCTGTTGTTTTCCGCTATTTTAGATTTTGCAAAATTGAAAATATACCTAACCATTCAAAGATACGTATTTGCATAACCTGATATCATCTGCTGCTATACTGCAGATGATATCAGGTATGCAACTTTTTAAAATAACCTGAATGAAGGAATGCAGCTGATCAGCACTTCTTATCAAGGAAAGAGAATTATTTGATTATACCAGGGCGGCTTTCTCCTGGGCCTGAAGCCAGTTGTATACATAATCAGCTACTTCTTCCCAACCGGGCTCTCCGCAGATATAATGGCTGCGTTCCGGAAACTCTTTGAAGCCTAACACACTGTTCTGATCAGTATACGCCTTATAGTTCTTCTCAGTTAAGGAGGCAGGAATAATCTCATCTTTTTCCCCCGCGATCAGCAATAATGGCACATGTGGAGAATCCAGATTTACGTGTCCTGCTGATCCCAGGCAATCCCTCAGTACGTTCCGGCTGTCATGTATTGCCGTCTGCGTAAAGGCCCCTAAAGCAGCCTCATCCGACAGCGTATTTGCAAACGCATCCTGGAACATTTCAATATCCATATAAATAGGATCATTTCCCTTCAGGGGATTGGTAATGATGGCAGCATTCTTAAGGAAACTCCAATCCAGGTCCATCATCGCATTTGGGGCTACCGAATCTATCGCTACGCCCATTCCCGCTACTTCCCTGTTCACCATGAGCTGAACGATCAGGCCACCAACAGAATGGCCTATCATAATAGGATTATCGTGTTTCAAAGCAAGTATTTCAATTTCGCTGATCACTTCATCCAGTCGAAGCTGTCCAAGTTCGGCAGGCGGATTATCTCTCAATAATTCCGGTTCTCCTTCGTGCATTGGCCAGGCCGGAGTTAAACAATTGTACCCTCTTTCACTAAAATAACCTACCCATTTATCCCAGCTTCTGGGGTTCTGGAACATTCCGTGTACAAAAATGATATCTTTCATAAAAAAATATTTAAGTTCATAAAAGGAGCTATGAAAGCTCCCTATACTAACAACCTCAAATGGCATTAGTTTTAATGACTTCTACGGAAACAACAATAAACTACTGGTAATCAATACGAAAAGCATCAATTACAACAGCATATCAAAGTGAACCGGCAACTGGTTCAGCCTCTTTCCGGTAGCATGGAATATCGCATTTGTTATGGCTGGCGCCACTCCCACCAGGCCTATTTCGCCCAGTCCTTTTATGCCCAGTTCGTTGATATGCTCATCGTTTTCTTCTATGAACATTACATCCAGGTCATGGATGTCGGCATGAACAGGGATATGATATTCGCCCAGGTTCTGGTTCATATATTTTCCCAGCTGATTGTCGAGAATGGTCTCCTCCCGCAGGGCTTTGCTGATTCCCCACACCATACTTCCCAGGATCTGGCTTCTGGAAGTTTTCGGGTTGATGATCTTTCCGGCTGCAACGGCCGTTAAAGCCCGCGTTACATTGATTACACCCAACTCCTCATCCACTTCCACCTCTACAAAAACCGCACTATGCGCTGCACGCGAATATTTATTGAGTTTAGCCATATTAGGAACACCTGTATTTGTAGTTTTCAAAGGCAGGCCATGGTGCCCGTCATTGATGATATCTGCGAAAGAAACAGCTGCCTGAGGATTATCTTTTAATATAATGTATCCATTTTGAAAGATCACCTCCTCCAGTTCAGCTTTGCCCAGCGGCGAATCCTTCATTCGCTTTGCAACCCTGAGCAGTTTTTTCCGGAGTGCCTTACCTGCTGCCCTGATAGCGGTGCCGACGGTAGATGTAGTCATCGAGCCACCCTGTATTGGTGCAAAGGGCAATTTGCTGTCTCCGTAGGAGAAGATAACATCTGCTACAGGAAGGCCCAGTTCATCGGCAGCGATCTGGGTCATGACCGTGAACGTTCCTGTACCTATATCCGTTACAGCACTTTTAACATGTAATTTACCATCTCTTGTCATGGCCGCTTCTGCCCTGGCAGGCGCCTGCATAGCATCCCAGATTCCTGTGGCCATACCATACCCTACCAGTTTGTGCCCGCGTTTCATACTGCGTGGTTCAGGAGCCCGGTTGGCCCATCCGAATTTTTCAGCGCCTTTGAGGTAACATTCCTTCAATTCTTTGCTTGAATACGGAAGGTTAACCGTAATGTCGATCATCGTATAATTTTTCAGCCTCAAATCCAGAGGATCCATTTTGAGCTGGTAAGCGAGCTCATCCAATGTACTCTCAATGGCATGCATGCCGGTACTTCCGCCCGGAGCCCGCATATCCATCGGACTAAATACATCCAGCGGTACAAGCTTATAGTCTAACAGCGTATGGGCTGCAGGGTATAATTTCGGGGACCAGTTTACTACAACTTCAGTATAATCCTCAAATCTGGAAGTCTCGGCAAATGCAGTGTGATTCAGGGCGGTCACCATTCCATCTGCATCAGCAGCAAAACGGGTACGCTGCAGGGTCGGAGGGCGGTGGCCAAAGGTAAACATCTGGCTGCGGTCAAGCGTAACCCTAACATGGCGCTTCAGTTCCAAAGCGGCCATAACGGACAGAAAAAGCTGATATTGAGGCCTTAAACCTGAGCCGAAGGCTCCCCCTACAAAAGGAGATATTACTTTTACATCTTTAAAACGCAAACCGAAAACGTTAGCTACGTACAACTGGCAATTGACGGTACCCTGTGTTTTGTCATAGATGGAAAGCTTTCCCTTGCCCTCGTAAAGTGTGGTGGTAGTAAAAAGTTCCATCGGGTTATGGTGCTCTGTTCCATGATAGAATTCTCCCGAAGCCTTATATTTCGCTGCAGCATAGGCTGTTTCAAAATAACCTGTCGGCTCTGGCGGAGGCGGTTTCAGCAGGGAGGCCATACCTGTCTCAGGCTCACGTCCATCACCGAAATGACTCCGGAGATCCGTATCAAAGATCTCCTTTTCATAGTCAACGCTGATGATGGAGGCGGCATAACGTGCCAGTTCAAAGGTCTCTGCAACGATAAGGGCGATAGGCTGCCCGTTATATCTGATCTCTGCGTCATGCAGGGGCCTGAAGGGCGATCCCGGCGGGGCATCCATATCAGCATATTTCATATCAAACCAAGCCGTCGAGGGGCGGTTTTCATGGCTGAATACGTCAATAACTCCCGGCAGGGCTTTTATTTCTTCTGTATATATCTTGATGATCTTTCCTTTGGTAATGGTGCTGTTCACAACATATCCATACAAGAGGCCGGGCACATTATATTCACCGGAATACTTAGCAGCACCGGTTACTTTCAAGGGGCCTTCAATTCGGCTGATGGATTGACCTGTAGCAGGTGGGTTTTTCATGGTTTGCAGTTTAGTGGTAAATTGGTTATGCAGACGGCTGTGCACCTGGCATCTGGCTTTCGGGATGGAGCGCCATCATACAGTTACGTATGATCGCCCGCTTAGCCAGTTCTATTTTGAAACTGTTGTGTTCAAATCCTTTTGCCCCTTTCAGTATGAGATCCGCAGCAGCGGCAAAGTTCTCCCGTGTAGCGGTTTGATTCTGCAGCAGGTCTTCGGCCTCTTTTACGCGCCAGGGTCGATGTGCAACGCCTCCCAAAGCAATTCTGGCCTCTTTGATCCTATCGCCGTCAAGATCCAGTGCGGTAGCCACAGAAACCAACGCAAAAGCATAAGAATTACGGTCACGAAGTTTAAGGTAAGAATAGTTCTTTTCAAACCCTTTCTTGGGCAGCGTGATGCCTGTGATTAGTTCGCCATGCTGCAGGTTATTGTCCAGATGAGGAGTATTGCCCGGCAGGCGATGGAAATCAGCAAAAGCAATGCTCCGGTTGCCTTCAGCGCTTGAGACATCAACAGTAGCATCTAAGGCTGCGAGTGCCACGCACATGTCTGACGGAAAAACAGCGATACAGTATTCGCTTGTCCCGAGGATGGCCATTGTACGGTTATATCCCGGAATTGCCGAACAGCCTGAACCAGGATTCCGCTTATTGCAGGGTACATTTGCATCATAAAAATAATAACAGCGTGTACGCTGTAACAGATTGCCGCCATTGGTGGCCATATTACGTATCTGTGCCGAAGCGCCAGCCAGGATTGCCCTGGACAATAAGGGATAATTTGTTTCGATCAGCGGATGATAGGCTGTATCTGCGTTGGTCAATAAAGCACCAAGCCTGACCTTCCCATCTGAAGTTTCCTCTATTCCATGATAATCTGGCAGAGGGTTGATATCCACCAGTTTTTCGGCTTTCACGAGATTATACTTCAGAAGATCTATCAGATTGGTTCCTCCGGCGAGAAAGGCATTTGCCGCATTTTCATTCACCTGTATGAATGCGTCTTTTAGTTCAGCCGCAGCGCCATAATCAAAATTATTCATGTCCGCCTCCGTCTTTAACTTCCATGATCGCATCAATAATACTCATATTGGCGCCACAACGGCACAAATTGCCGCTCATGAGCTCCTTTACATCTGCGCGTGTTTTTGCTTTTCCTTCACTGAGCATACCGATAGCGCTGCAGATCTGCCCTGGTGTACAGTAACCACACTGGAAAGCATCATGATCAATAAAAGCCTGTTGCAAAGGATGGAGGTCGTTGCCGGTGCTGACCCCCTCAATGGTGGTGATTTCAGCACCATCTTTAGCCACAGCCAGACTTAGACAGCTTAATATCCGTTTATCATCACAGATTACGGTACAGGCACCACATTGCCCATGGTCGCAACCCTTTTTTGTACCTGTCAGATCAAGGTATTCCCTCAGTGCGTCTAAAAGAGTTACATAAGGCAAAACCTCAAGACCTCTGGAGATGCCATTGATGTTTAGCGTGATCTGCCTGGTTTTACTGGTAAATACCGCGGCAGGTTTTAAATCAAGTTCTGAATTCATAAGCAGGTAAATATTAGTAATGATATAAGAAATATGCAAAAGAATTGTTTGCAAAATCTTGACGCATTATCTCCTGCCCGGAATGATCAGAAAGTCGGTTTTACATCTTTGTTCCAGATATCCCCATAGGTATCGGGGTGGCGCCCGAACTGAGTGCCCACGTAAGAACACAAGGGTATAACCTTTAACTGATGTTCCCTTGCATAAGTTACCATCGCGTCCAGCAGAGATTGTGCATAACCTTTGCCGGACTGGTCTTCATCAACTTCGGTATGGTATACCTTCAGGTCCCTGTTATTAATCTCTACGATCATCTCGCCAATCTTTTTCCCTTCATCGTACAGGTTGAATGCATCCGGGTCACTTCCTGCTGATTCAAATTTAATTTCTGCCATAATCATGATTTTTAGCGTTCAATGAAATAATATCTTTATATATAGATATCTATGTATAAAGATAGATTTTAAAGAACTGTAATACCTATAGAATATACAACAAATATGATATTAAGTTTGATGTTATGAATAGCTACTCTTATAAAATAACACTTCAATAATGGTACGCCACCAGACTTTACAGGTTTGTAGTGATCATCAGCTGCATCACATCAGATGTTTTGTCGCCTGTATCCTCACGCTGAAGCCAGCGTGTATATCCAAATTCTATATCCAGTTTTTTACTGAAGCGGTAACCTGCAGAAGCGTACGGCCTGTTCTGATCGAAAAAACTACCATTTACATTTCCCTTATGCTGAACATTAAGGAAAACTTCATCCTGAAGGCTGGCATAAATTCCCCTGGTAAAATCTTTGTTTGCGATTAAAGGGATCTGGGCACTTAGCAGCAACCTGGCACGCTGAGAGAATTCGTACTGTTCTTCCTTCACAAAACGCTGCTCCAGCCTGCCCCTTAACATCAGCTCCATGCGTTCCAGTTTAATTTGATGAAGGTATTGCTCATAGATGCGGTGTTCCGGGGAATAGCTCTTGCGGCCATCCTCCTTTTCCCAGTCTCCTTTATGTGCATAACCCAACGCTACAGACTGATGTTTGTTCAGGTTATAATTAAAGGCAGTGCGCAGTAACAAGGTAGAAAAATAAGTAATATGCTCCGTGCTGCGCAATTGCACATCAGCAAGAAGATCAAACTTTTGACTGAGTTTTTGCGTGTGGGAAAGAAAGAGCCAGGCGCCGTCCCCCTGGGCAAAAGCCGTGATATTGCAAAACAGCAATCCACAGGTTAAAAATCTCCAGTTCCTTTTTCTCAGCATTCCTGCAATTTTAGCCATGGAACCATAACGCCCGTTCCGGGTAAAAGTTCGGTTATCAGGAAATAAATGTCCAAACAATTCTCTGTATGAACCGTTAGCGTAATATCGACTATTAAAGAAATGATTATGAACAGACTTTTTCTTCTACTGGCGGCGGCTCCTTTTGTTGTTGCCTGTAACTCCCGGCCGGACAAGACCGGACAAACGGACAGCTTAACCACAGATAGCACCACCACCGGATCTTTAGATCTGCCTGCACCTGACACCAATGCTACCAAAAACAATTTCAGTAAGGTTATTGGCTGGCCTGCCGGAAAAACCCCGGTTGCACCTGCAGGATTCAGTGTAACGGCTTTTGCAACCAATATGAAAAGCCCGCGAAGCATTTACATTGCACCTAACGGGGATATCCTTATCGCTTTGTCAAATTCTGAAAGGGACGCCAAAGATAAAATAGCGAATGCCGTCAGCGGTAAAGCCAAATCTGAGGTGGGCGGAGAAAGCGAAAATACCGTCTTATTGTTCAGGGATACGAATAATGACGGCAAGTTTGAAATCAGGAGTACCTTTCTTTCCGGCCTTAACCAGCCCTATGGGATGCTGATCATTGGCAACTCATTTTATGTAGCCAATACGGATGGCGTATTTCAGTATCCTTATAAAGCAGGTGAGACCAAAATTACCGGCAAGGGCAAAAAGATTGTGAGCCTGCCTGCAGGTGGGTACAATAACCACTGGACACGGAACCTTATTGCAAAAGCAGACAACTCCAAAATATATATTTCTGTTGGATCGGGTAGTAATGTGGCCGATCATGGGATGGAAAATGAACTTCGCCGTGCCGATATCCTGGAAGTTAACCCCGATGGTACAGGTGAAAAAATTTATGCTTCAGGCCTGAGAAACCCTGTCGGAATGGACTGGCAGCCAGACAGCAAAATGTTGTGGGCCGCTGTTAATGAACGTGATGGCCTGGGTGACAATCTGGTACCGGATTATATCACCAGTGTAAAACCGGGTGCATTTTATGGATGGCCATATTCTTACTACGGCCAGCATGAAGATCCCAGAATGAAAGGGCAGGGATCTGACCTGGTAAAATCGGCCGTAGTGCCTGATGTACCTGTCGGTTCCCATACCGCCTCATTGGGACTGGCTTTTTACACCGGAAGCAAATTCCCTGAAAGCTATCAGAAAGGTGCCTTCATCGGGCAGCATGGTTCATGGAACAGGTCCGAACTTGTAGGATATAAGGTTGCTTTTGTACCCTTTAAAGATGGAAAACCATCGGGAAAACTGCAGGATTTTCTGACCGGCTTTATTGCTGATGAGAAGAAAAGCGAAGTATATGGCCGCCCGGTTGACGTGGCGGTGGCCAATGACGGCTCTCTGTTAGTGGCAGATGATGTAAGCAGTACCATCTGGAGGGTTGCTGCCAACTAATCACCAGAAGAGGTAATTTCAGCCAAAAAAATCAGGCTTGGTTGTTCAACTAAGCCTGATTTAATATAAAGGGATTTGCAACAGGAAACCAAGGGAATAAATGTTCCTTATTCGCTGATTTTTTTAAGTTCAATTTCTACCCTTCTATTCTTCTGGCGTCCGGCCGCAGTTTTGTTTGATGCAACAGGAACAGTGCTTCCATAGGGCGTAGTCACAATCCTGTCTTCTTTTACACCTTTACTTACCAGATACTTTTTTACGCTGATCGCCCTGTTATCAGATAGTACCCAATTGTATTTGTATCTTCCTACTGAGTCGGCATGGCCCCTCAGCGATACCGCATAATTGTCATCTTTAATTGTTTTTGCCAACTGATCCAGATTGGAATAGTATATGCTCCTGATTACAGGTTTGGCATTGTCATATTCCAGTTTCCTGGGTAGAGCTGCCAAAGGCATTTTCCCTTTTTTCACTGCAGAAGGTTTGGGATCTTTAGTAAGCATGAGAACTTTCAGCAGTATATTCTCAGCTAAAGACTGGTCAGGACCTGAAACCTCCCGATATGACATGAGTTGTACCGGTAATATAAGTGCTGTTCGCAGAGCCAAAGAACAGCAGTGAATGGGCAACTTCTTCAGGCTGGGCATACCTTCCCAAAGGGATCATTGAGCTCATGATCCTCTTCATTTCTTCCCGGTCTCCCGAGATCAGTACTTCCTCCGGATCACGCATCATCCTTCCTTTAAAATTAATCGGGTCAATTGTGTTCACCCTGATATTTCTATGCGCAACCTCTAAAGACAGCGCCCTCACCAAACCTGTCATTGTATGTTTGCTTTCTGCGTAAGAATTGTTGTTTGCGTTTCCCCAGTGGCCTGCTGTTGAAGAGACGATGATAATGCTTCCCCCATTGTTTATCTCGGGTAAGATATACTGACAGCCCAGCCATGCGCCACTAAAATTCACATATTTCATGTAAGCAAAATCTTCATCCGGAATTTCAGTAATAGGCCTGATCATACCAATTACACCTACACAATAGATATAAACATCAATTTTCCCAAATTTTTCCACCGTTTTATTCACATACCGGCGGGTATCTGCGGTTCTTGTAACATCGGCAACAACAAAGCCTACGTTTTGATCACCCAACAGCGCAATAGCTGCCTCCAGCGCCTTTTCATCGCGGTCTACCAGCATTACCGATGAACCCTTAGCTAAATACAGCTTTGCAGTTGCCAGACCAAGCGTACCGGCGCCTCCGGTGATAATGACGACTTTGTTACCTAATACTTCCATTGAGATGATATAATTTAAATGAGCAGATGAATACCCGAAATAAAAGAAAAAGAACCGGGATTAATATCCCCAAATGTGGTAGAAGATAGGTTTTTACGATAATTCCTAAACAATATTCATTCTTAAGCGTTGTCTTCAAAAATCATCTACTACTTACGCTTAAAATTAAACGTTATGGGAAACTTACTTTATTTAATCGCAGTCATTTTAGTTGTCATCTGGGCCATTAGCTTCCTGGGTGGTTTTTATACAGGCGGTATCATTCACGCATTACTGGTTATTGCTGTAATTGCGGTTATCCTGAGGTTAGTCAGGAGTGCTGCTTAACCGGATTACGAATTTAAGGACAATGAAGAACGCCTGATAACCAGTTTATCAGGCGTTCTTTCATTAAAAGAATCCCCAGATTAGGGCATTGATGCTGGTTTTTATTTTCCAGATTTTTATCCTATAAAATATCCTTATTTCGATTACCCCGGGGTGCCTCCGGTGGAAACGCCGGAGTCGGGGTTTAGGTTAGTTAATAATATCAAAAGCCGGTCACTGTGGATGCAGACCGGCTTTTGCATTTTATATAATCACCATAATAGGGGATTTTCACTGATCTTAATAATTCTGAATTTTACGACAATCATTCAAGATATCCAAAATTGATTCCAGAACGTGAACTGGAGCTTAAGTTTGGAGATAGGTAAAAAACTCAGAAGCCGGAATTTGTGGATGCAAACCCGGCTTTTGATTTATAAATTTTTTTTATCTCCATTGCCCTTCCTAACTGCCCGAAATACCCTTCCCGCTCTTCTCTCAAATAAACTTTGTGTTGCCATCAATCCTTCGTCATCCCAGTCGGGTGAAAGAGATTCAGCACTCATTTAAGTAAGCCGGTTTACAATACTTTACGGCTTCGTTATGGCTTCATCTATGCTTGTGAGTCCAAGGTAGGCAAGCATAGAGCAAGCCGGAAGCAGGCCGGATTACAGCATACCAGATCATTTGTCTCCTTTGTTTTATTACAAATACAGCCCATATGAAATCAATCATACGGGCTGTATCAGTATTTAAATTGCTCAGGATAAAGCATAAGCTTTAGCCAGAGCCGGCACCAGTTTTATGGATTGGGCACAATCAGCTTGTTGTTCTGAAGTTCCGGACCTGATATCGGCCAGATATAGTTTGAGGCCGTTGGTGCAACAGCAGGCGATGTTCCTGATTGCGGGCTGACCTTAGCAGGAAGCGTTTGAAGGGTACGTTTCAGATCCGGGGCTCTGAATCCCTCTCCAAGCAGTTCGATACGTCTTTCTGTAAGGATAGTGTTAACCAGGCTGGCCTGTGAACCAATATCTTCCGCAGCAAATGTGTAGCTGGCATCAGAACGGCGTCTGACCGCATACAGTAATGCTGTTGCATTTGCCAGCTCACCGGTTCTTGCATAAGCTTCTGCGGCATTCAATAAGACCTCGGCATACCTGATGACAGGGATATAATCTGTAAAGGGAGAGGCCGTTTTAAACTTGGTCAGGTAACTAACTGTAGCATTGCTGCCGATAAATCCCTTACGGGCATCAGTGGAAGCCGCTCCGCTCAATGCAGGATTGGCCAGAATCCCTGCTGTATTCAGGTAATACTCCAGATTGCCGGGTGAGTTATTGTAATAAAAAGCCAGCTGATTTTGCGTACCAGGTGCATCTGTACTGGTAAACGGAAGAGAGAGCAAGCTTTCAGAAAATGTTCCTGCACTGGTGGTGGTACTCGTATATGACCCACTGAAAACTGTTGCAATACTGCTTTCCAGCCTGCTCACACCATTAGGCGACTGGTAAGGTGCTGTTGCCGTAATGATCTTGGCAGATTCAGCAAGCACCTGTGTATAATTAGCCTGTGTAAGGTATACTCTTGCTTTCAATGCTATCGCTGTGTTTCTAAATGCACGGAATGCAGCGGTTGTTGCAATCGGAGTAACCGGAGTTGCAGGAAGCTTGGTTTCAGCGTCATCCAGATCTTTGATGATCTGGGCATATACCTGTGCAACGGTACTCCTGGCCAGGTCATTCGTACCTTCACCCGTCAGCGTTGTCTCAGAAACCAGTCGGAGAGGTACGCCAAGGCTGGCGCCATTGTCAAATGTATAGGGCTTTGCATAAGTTTGTACCAATGCGAAATAAGACAAAGCACGCAGGAACTCCGCTTCACCGGTATACAGACTGAGGGTGGCCGCATCAACCTTCGAGCTGTTGGCATTCAGGCCGGCCAGGAAAACGTTCACGCGGTTAATTGCCGCATATGACCGGCTCCAGAGCGAGACTACCTCATTGGTATTGGAATTCACGTTTTGGTTCCAGGTATCCAGCCCTGTCACCCCATTTGGTTTGTTCACGATAAATTCTTCTCCGCGGATCTCATTATAAATGAGATACCTTCCACCATAGAACTCACCGTGTTTAACTCCGGCGTACAGGCCATTAACCAGGCTCAGGATCCGGGCGGGAGTAGCAAATGCTTCATTATCGATGATACTGGTGGTGGGTGTCGGGTTTAAGAGATCCTTGGTGCAGGAGTTACCAAATACCATGATGGATGCCAGTAAGGCTACATTTATGCTGTGTTTATATTTTTTTAGCGTTGTCATAGTTGTCAAGATTAAAAGCCCACATTAAGTCCGAATGTAAATATCCTGGCGGATGGCACCGTATTACGGTCTACCCCCGGGGAGAGATTGGAGTTACCATTGCTGGAAACCTCAGGATCAGAGCCCTTGTATCCGGTAACAACGGCGAGGTTTGTTGCCTGTACATAGATCCTTAGTGAGGAGATGCCGGCACTGTTGATCAGTTCTGCAGGAAATTTATAACCAAGCGCCACGTTCTTTAGCTTGGCATATGCACCATTCTGAACATTTGAGGAATTGGGAATAGCCGATCCGTTTGATACGTTATCACCATATACTACCCTTGGAATATCAGTTTGCTGTCCGGGAGCTGTCCAGCGGTCCAGTATTTCAGTATGGTTATTCCAGAAACGCTGGTCTCTTAAAGTAGCCTGTGTACCGTTGTAAATCTTGTTCCCTCCCGAGAAGGTAATACCAACGATCATATCAAAGTTTTTGTAAGTAAAAGTGTTGTTCAGACCTCCAAAATAAGTAGGGATACTTTTTCCGGCAATTGTTCCATCCAGTGTACCGTCTATGGCGGGTGCAACCGTACCATCGAGGTAGGTCCATTTTTGCGCGGCAGCCTGGTTGTATTGTACCTGCTGACCAAAACGGTTGACAAAAATACGCTGTCCGTTCGCCGGATTTACTCCTGCCGTAGGAACCACAAAGATTGATCCCAGTGTGTGCCCTACCCTGGTAATGTTTGCGGTCTCCAGTCCTGATGTAGATCCGTAGATGTCTGAATTACCCTGCGCCAGGCCGGTAACCTTATTGTTGAGTGTACTGATATTAAAATTGGTGGTCCAGCTGAAGTTTGATCTGGCGATATTTCTTGAGGTAAAGCTAAATTCAAAACCACGGTTAAACATGGAGCCTACATTTGCCGCAATGGTATTGGCCGGGTCTCCGGGAATACCTCTTGACGGAGATTGGGGTGCATTCAGGATCAGGTTGTTGATACTGTTATTGTAATAATCGATATCTGCCTGGATCTTTCCTTTAAAGAGACTGAAACTGATACCTGCATCCGTTTTTTTACTTGTTTCCCATTTTAAGTTGGGATTACCTGCCTGGTTAAAATATACGGTGGATGAACCGCCATACAAACCTGAATTAAAAAGAGACAGGGACGCATAATCACTTACGCCAATATTACCAACCACACCATAACTGCCTTTCAGTTTCAGGTCGTCAAAGATGGTCGAAAGTGTGCTGCTTTTAAAGAAATCTTCTTCGGCAATATTCCATCCGATGGAGGCACCTCCGAAATTACCATATTTATTATTGGCCGAAAGACCTGAAAATCCATCGCGCCTGAAAGTTCCGCTCAAAAGATATTTTTTATCGAAGTCATATGTTACCGTACCAAAGAACGACCGGAAACCATTTTCTGAATTGAAGTTTCCCGTGGCTGGCGTACTACGTACGTTCAGGAAATTCCCCTGGTAGTTCTTAAAATAAGAATCGGCCAGATTAGTACGCTCTGTACCTGTACCTACATTTGTGGTGTGGTACTCCTCCTGTCCGACAAGCGCATTGATGTGATTTTTGCCTAAGGCAACCACATAGTTCAGGGTATTGGTCCAATCCCTTCTGTTGTACTCTTCAAAAGTATTTAACGCCAAACCGTTATTGCTTTGTCCGTCACCGGCAATCGGGTTCTGGAAGGATGTATTTGCGGTATTCAGTTTATTAATGCTGTACTGGGTTTTCAGTTTCAGCCCCGTTATGATTTCCAGTTCTCCATAAACATTGGCAATAATGTTGTCATTTTTGGATGTAAACCTGTCATTATCAAGCAGTACCACAGCGTTCGGGTAATTATTGGAAACAGTATTGGCACCCTGGCCCAATGTTCCCGTACCGGAAATATTATACGAGCCATCAGCATTATAAGGGGAAACATTGGGAAACAACACGAGCGGCAACCTCGCTAAACCGCCTGTGTTATAGGCCTGACCAAGCAGTGAACCACTATTTGGCCCGATGTTCAATGTATTGCTATAGCTGAAGTTTGTTCCGACAGTAATTGCTTTAGACAGATGATGATCTACGTTTCCCCTGAAGATCTTACGCTCAAATGAGTTGGTTTTGATAAAGCTTTCCTGTTTACTGTAACCAGTGGAGAGGAAGTAAGAAGTATTTTCTGTAGCCCCCGAAATATTCATATTATGGTTTTGTGATATCCCCGTCTGGTAAACTACCTTGAACCAGTCGGTTTCTATGTTATTGCCACTGGCATCTTTTTGCAATGCGAAGGCTGGTGCAAGGTTTGCGTTTACCCGTGCTTCATTCTTCAGGGTAACATATTGTTCGGCATTCAGCAGGTGAGGCAGATTGAAAGCTTTGGTGATGCCCACCCAACCATCATAATTGATCCTGGTCTTTCCCTGTTTACCTTTTTTTGTAGTGATGACCACTACGCCATTGGCAGCCCTCGAACCGTAAATTGCAGTGGAGGAAGCATCTTTTAAGATATCAATAGATTCAATATCATTCGGGTTAATATCTCCCAGAGGGTTATTTGATGCACTGTTACTGCTGACTGAAGATGTATTACCTGTGTTGCCTGTAAATACGGGCACACCATCCACTACGATCAGCGGGTAGGAACTGAGGGAGATGGAGTTAAATCCCCTTACCCTGAAAACAGGCGGGTTGTTCAGCACACCGTTGGGCTGGATGATGTTCACCCCCGCAGCTTGTCCTGCAAGTGCCTGGTCGAAACTCTGAACCGGTTTATTGGCGATCTGCGCCGCAGTTACCTTAACTGCGGAACCGGTAAAATCCTTTTTACTGGTAGTGGAATATCCTGAAACAACAACTTCATTCAGCTGGTTCTGACTGGATGTAAGTGCTGTATTTAGTTTTTGAGAGGTGATTTCAAGCGTCCTGCCGGTATAACCCACAAAACTGAAGCTGAGGTTTTTTACCGCGTTGGGAACAGTAAGGCTATATTCTCCGGCCGCACTTGTTCTGGTAACAGCCCCGTTCCGGCCTGCCGAGACACTTACGCCCGGTAGTGGCGTACCGTCACCTGCATCGGTGACCTTTCCTGTGATCGTGCGTGTTTGCGCGAAGGCCTGCACGGCGAAAAGCAAAACAAACCCCAATAAATAGAGTACTTTTTTCATCATATTAATTTTTTTAAGTTTAATAATAGTTAGTAGTGATATTTTTTCGAAATGGAAACAACGCAGATCTGATCTGATTTGAGTGCTGTGGAACTGGTTACATCATTTGGGTAGGGATTTAAAGATTTGTAAAAGCAAAAAAAAACCTTTCAGGATGAAAAGGCCGGCGGTTATCATCAATATACCTGCCTACCTTCCAAATACTTGCGATTGGCAACAGGGCGGGCAGACATAGCGATATAAGCCAGAAATCAGCAAGAGATGAGAGCGTTTGATCATCATTCAAATATAAAATATAAATCCACTAAATCAGTAGACATAATAAACAGATTTACCATAATTTACTTCAGGTGATTTTTACTAATATCTATATGCATTATTATTATCTATATAACAATACGTTTTTTATTATAAAACACACAAAGTTTAACTAATATAGTAAATTTTTACAATTACATTATAAGAAGAGTAATCACTATCAGAAAATAAAAAATAAAATCAGGTTTTTAAATTACGTAATTGCTCCAGAAAAAGAGAAATTAATGCTTAGATCATAAAATAATATACTAATAACCGCTTATAATATATTAAAAACCAAACATTGTATCAAATGTCTCAATTTATATATAAAAATCACAAACACATTGAGGTGATACAAAATTACAAGAAAAAAATATGAAGAGCATTGATAAAAATACTACAGAGAATCAGAAAATTGGTCATATTACAGCTATTATTTCATTAGGCTATACCCCTTGTGATTCATAACTTATAATGCGGGCATTATAAGTTATTTTTTCTATACCTACAGCAAAGCCCATGCTGTATGGGCATGGGCTTTTGCTGTAGGTATAGAAAATCTACAAATTTACTTTATACGACTGGTTGCATTGCTTTATTCAATGCAATGATCGCCATCCTGAAATCTTCAGGGGCGACTAAAAACTGGATATTTACTTTTCGCAGGGCAAAACCTGCGCTTTTGATATTGATGCCTTGTTCAGTAAGCGCATAAGCACTTTTGGCGAGCAGGCCCGGCTGATCCATATTTGATCCCAGCAGGCATACCATTGCTGTTTTTTCAACCGTCACCTTTTCAAACTTACTTTCCAGATCGCTGATCAGTTTTTTATCAAAGTCACGTTCCCATATCACTATGGAGATACTATTGGCACTTGTCGCCTTGAAGGTATAGCTTAATTTATGCTGATAAAAGATCTGCATAATCTGCAGATCGCTGCCAACGTTACCCACCATCAGCGGATCATAAACATCGATGATCAGTAACTTATCTGTTCCGGTGATCAGTTCCACACGCTTGTGTTCACACACAAATTCGCGCGTGATCAGTGTGCCGGGGTGTGATGGCTCAAACGTATTTTTTATCCGCAGGTTAACACCATTGATTTCCAGTGGTTTCGACGCTTTGGGATGGATTGCCTCCATACCTACATCAGCAAGCTGATCTGCAATATCATAATTGGTATAACCTACCGGTGTACAGTTCTCTATTCCAACCATGGCGGGGTCGGCTGTTGAAAGATGGTATTCTTTATGGATGATAGCCTCCTCAGGTTTCAGGAACTCAGCTATTTTGCTGAAGGTCACTTCAGAGTAACCCCTGTCAAACTCGCGCATAATCCCTTCCGTACCTTTTGCATAACCGGTAACGATACAGATGGTCTTTACAAAATCAATCTGCTTAAACGCGTGTTTTATCCGCTGGTCAATGGTATAGGCCAGATGGTCGCCAAAACCACTCAGGTCTATCAGCCGGGTATTGATATCCATATTCTGCAGGATATTTGTAAAGTTAAAAGCAGAATGGCTTTCACCAATGGACGCCAGGATTTCTCTTGCTGCCTGCAGGATACCTTCCCTGCTTACATAACCTGAGGCCAGGATATTTGCCAGGTTTTCCAGATAGGTTTGTGCCTCTGTAATATGTTTTTCGATAAACTGATCGGCAACAGCAAGATCCAGCCCAAGCTCCGCATATTTTTTGTTGATCGCTTTTAACTTGACGATGAGATCTTTCAGTGGCCTGTGAAAATCCTGGTGTTTCGCTATGCGGTGATAAACTCCGGGTGCGCCGGTCTTTTTGTTTTCAAGAAGCAGGTCGGTAACGCCTGAAAATGCTGAAACCACAAAGACACGGTTATATAGCTGGTCGCCGGTGCGCTCAAATAAAATGATATTTTGTATCACATCCTTCAGGGCACTCATAGAAGTGCCGCCTATCTTTTCTACTGTTAACATGGTATAATAAAAATGATGATCAGGCCAGGTGAATTGCATAGCCTGTATTGCTGGCCTAAATTATCAATTTTATGGCAAATCTGCTGAGGTTTTTTTTGTGGATATCCGCAAGAAGATAAAGATAAGATAATGATAAGAATCAGCGCCTTATAACATAATTGAGTAACGCGAAAAGCGAAGCCCTGAGTTTAAACTGCAGGGCTTCTATTTTGGTGTGTGTTTTTCTTTAATATTAAAGGTATACACTATTATTGTAATATCCTAAATTTCATCATAAAATATTTATTATTTTAACCGGCCAAACTTCTGATGAATACCTAATCTTTTAATTTGAGCAAAAAAAACGTTTTAACTTCCTGATAAATTCTCCCTTTAATTTAGCTTTGCGCCAGCCTTCAATATTTGAAATGAACTATAA
Source organism: Pedobacter hartonius (assembly GCF_900107535.1). Taxonomy (GTDB): domain Bacteria; phylum Bacteroidota; class Bacteroidia; order Sphingobacteriales; family Sphingobacteriaceae; genus Pedobacter; species Pedobacter hartonius. Next base: position 620,840 of record NZ_FNRA01000001.1, read on the forward strand.
AAAGATACTTTCACCTATCATTGCAATCTTCTTATGCGGAAGCTGCCAGCAATCACAACAAACTGATTTCAACAGCTACGGACACCAGGCTACCCTGAGCCCTAAATCCGGAACAGCGTCTGCGGCTTCAAAAGACATTCAACTGCCTGACAGCAGCAATGCTGACCTGGCCGACAGCACTGATCATCTCCTGCTGGGAAACCCAAGCGGCGCAACGGCCGTTACAGAGAACGCAGACAATTACCTGATTGACCACAAATATTACATTGAAAGCTACAGCAGAACCAAAGCTGAACCAAACTGGGTGAGCTGGCATATCGGCGCAGAAGACCTCGGCCATGCCGGACGCTCAAATAATTTCAGGCCTGACACCGATCTGCCACAAGGCTGGTATGAAGCAAATAATACCAGTTACAGAGGTTCCGGCTTCGATAAGGGGCACAATTGTCCGAGTGGCGACCGCACCAGTTCAACAGCAGCCAACTCCTCAACTTTTTTAATGGACAACATCATTCCGCAGGCACCCAATAACAACCAGCATACCTGGGAACACCTGGAAAGCTATTGCAGAACACAGGTAAAACGAGGAAATGAGGCCTACGTGATCATGGGAAGTTACGGAACCGGCGGCACAGGTAAAAACGGATACTTTGAAACCATTGACGATGGCCGGATCAATGTTCCTTCACATCTATGGAAGGTAGTGGTCATCATTCCGGAGGGAGATGATGACCTGCAAAGAATAGGTACCGACACCAGGCTGATTGCTATTGATACCCCAAATGACAACAGCATCACACCAAACTGGATGAACTATCTCTGTACCGTAAGAGATATTGAAAAAGCAACCGGTTATGACCTGCTATCTGCCTTACCAAAGGCTCTGCAGGACCGTATAGAACTGAAGAAATTTAAAGGCGGAAACTAAGCTCCTATACCGGGAAGGCGCCACGCCATAAGCCTTTTTATAAGCATGCGAAAAGTGAGAAAGGTCTTTGAACCTTACTTCGAGATCAACTTCGGATGATTTAAAACTCTTTCTCTGATCAGGTAGTGCATATCACTTAATCTTTTTTGCTGCGGCCAGCGGTTGGGTGTGGTGTGGAAGGAATATAGTATCCCCGGCATGCTCTTGTCCTTCTCTGACCTGGCAGCAAATCACAAAATCAGACTGAATAAACTGAACAAAGTGAACGTCCGTTTTATTTGATTATCAATCATTTAAACCTCTATTTTGAAAAAAAAATGATGCATTAACCTGCATGTGTTTTAAAATTAACGCTCCAATTCACCAAATATGAAGATGATCTTACTGGCAAGTAATGCAACGGCATTACCGGTGCTATATTATTTGCAGCAGCATAATCTTTTAAGTGGAATCATCTGTCCGAAAAGACAAACTGAGGATATATTGCAGTTCCGGGACCTGGCAAACGCAGCAGACGTCCCTTTCAGCATGGTGGAAAGGGAAGAGTTATTTCCGGTGATATCGGCAATGATCACAAAAACCCATGCCGGCATGGTACTGGTCTATACTTTTCCATACCGAATTCCATCATCTTTATTCAGCTGTGTCAGCTATGGGTTCTATAATATCCATTATAGTCTTCTGCCGGCATACAAGGGCCCGGCGCCGCTTTTCTGGCAACTAAAAAAAGGCGATAAAGAGAGCGGAATCACCATTCATCAGATGGATGACCAATTTGATCAGGGGCCGGTAGTCCGCCAGCTTGCTGTGCCCATACTACAGGGAGAGAATGAAGGCCTGCTGGGTTTAAGGCTAAGCCACCTTTCCGTTGCCCTGCTAAAAGAACTCATCGAAACGGATTTCCGCCCCGCGGGAGAAGAGCATAAAGAACAACATCCATCATATTTCAGCCGGCCGGATGCGCAGGATATCGCCATCAGCTGGCAGCATCAAACTGCAGCGGAAATCGAAAACCTGGTAAACGCCTGTAACCCCTATACTAAAGGCGCTGTGACCTGGTTCAGGCAACAGCCTATAAGGATCCTGGAAGTAAATCCTGCTGATGCCGCCGATATCCCTGAAACAACACCCGGTACCATTATACATGCAGATCCGCAACACGGAATATTTGTGCTGTGTGCAGACCGGAATATACTGCGGATAAACATTCTGCAGCTGAGCGAAGGCATCTTCACAGGCTTTAAACTATCCGCCATAGGCGTAAAAGCCGGGGACAGGTTTGAAGACATGCCTGCCCTACACTCCCGGAAACAAACTCATCAAATCATAAACAAACATTAAAAAATGGAGAATTACATAGGAGAAATTCGAATGTTCGCCGGAAATTTTGCACCACAGGACTGGGCGCTGTGTAACGGAAGCCTGCTCCCAATATCGCAAAACGAGACGCTTTTTACGCTGATTGGCACCACCTACGGCGGCGATGGCGTCACAACTTTTCAATTACCTGACCTGCGCAGCAGGGTGCCTGTACATGTGGGCAATGGAACGGGTATCCCCAATGTAGTAGCCGGACAAACGGGAGGCACCGAAAATTTAACGCTGACAGTAGCCAACCTGCCTGCGCACAGCCATACGGTAAACGGGGTAAATGCGACCGGAACATCAGGAAATCCGGCAGGACTATTTCCTGCAACGCCTGATACAGCGGGAAGAAACGCCTATATCACCACACCCGCAGCAAACATGGTGCAAATGAACAACAGCAGTATTGTTCCTGCCGGTAACGGACTCCCGGTGCCTGTTATGCAACCCTACGTAACCATCAATTTTATCATCGCCCTCTACGGCATATTCCCATCATTTAGTTAGATTTTTTATGGAACCATATATAGCAGAAATCAGGATTTTCGCATTTAACCAGATCCCAAGAGGATGGGCAGCGTGCAACGGGGCACTACTGCCTATCAATCAGAATGCAGCATTATTTTCATTGTTAGGGACACAGTTTGGCGGCAACGGAACAACCAACTTTGCCCTGCCCGACCTGCGCGGCCGTGTGCCCATGGGAGCCGGCCCGTCCAATACACAGGGGGCCCTGGGCGGTACAACCACCACCACGCTGAACATTACAAACCTGCCTGTGCATAACCATCTGATAAAGGCCTCAACAACAGCAGCCAGCCAGCTTTCGCCAGAGGCCAACTTTTTTGCAGCTTCTGCAGACAATGAATATGCTACCGGCACGATAGCACCAATGGCAACCGGAATGTTATCAAATACCGGCGGTAATATCCCTGTCAGTAATGTCCAGCCTTACCTGGCCACCACATTTGCAATCGCTATACAGGGAATATTCCCATCCAGACCTTAAACAGGACATACATTTAAACAAACTCATATGGACGCTTATATTGGAGAAATCCGAATTTTCTGCGGCACTTTTGCTCCCCGTGACTGGGCCTTTTGCAATGGCGCACTTCTTCCTATCAACCAAAACACCCCCCTTTTTTCAATCCTTGGCGTTACTTACGGAGGTAACGGGACTAACAATTTTGCCCTGCCTAACCTGAACGGGGCAAGCCCCCTTGGAGCAGGACAGGGACCAGGGCTTTCCCCTTACGCACTGGGAGAAAGTGCGGGCAGCACAAGTTATACCTTAGACACATCAACCATGCCTCCTCATAGCCACCTCCCCGTTAACGCATCGAGCGCCAGCGCCAATGCCGCAACAGCAGAGGGCAACCTGCCGGCGGCAATGACTGCGGGAAAGGTAAAGACCAATAAGTACGCAAATAGCGCAGATACACTCCTTAACCCCCAGGCAGCAGGGCTTTCAGGAAGTTCTTTACCTGCAAGCAATATGCAACCCTACCTGCCGCTCAACTTTATCATTTGTATGAACGGGATTTTCCCGCCAAGACCATAAGCTTCCAGAGCCGCCTCAACAGGCGGCTTTATTCAAATCCATGTAAAGCCGTTAAACTATGATCAAAATTTTACCGTAATCCTGATAAAATATAAAGCGCTTGAGGGGGAAGCTATTTATACATTTTCTATGATAACGCTCCCCCCTTTCTCTAATTATATTTTACGATTATGAAATTTAACCTCTCCGCATTACTGCTCTTTTTGATTGCTTTTAATGCAAATGCCCAAATGACTAATTTTTCGGGCAACCTCCTTAACTCGCAGATCTTCACAAGGCCGGATCTGGTATTTGACGATGGAATAAATTACGATGCGCAGCTAAACGCCTCTGATCTAAAGCCCGGCAGCGGTACGTACAATTATTATGTACAAAATATTATACCCTCGGTTACGGGCACTTATACTATTGATGTAAGCTCAGCTGTTTTAACCCCGACAGATGTTGCCGGCAATACGAATGACACCTATCTGTTCGTCTATTCGGGTAATTTTAATTATTTGTCTCCCCTGACCAACCTCGTCAGGGCCAATGACGATTTCAGCAACCTTACGGTTCTTTCCAGGGTCACGAATCTTAGCCTGACCGCAGGAACGGTGTATTACCTCGTCTTAAGCTCCTACACATCCGGACAAACCGGGCCTTTAAGCTTTTCTGTTACCGGCCCGGCAAATGTAACCGTTGGCGGACCTGTGATCAATACCCTTAGTAACATGACACCCATGACCGGCTGCTCCGGAAGTCCTTCGACCTCCCAGTCGTTCACCGTTGACGGTAGTAACTTAACCGGCAATATCGCATTAACAGCGCCCACCGGTTTTGAAATCTCGACTACGCCGGGAGGTATATATGGAGGTACGCTGATGCTGACTCCAACGGCCGGCAGCGTAGCCTTAACTACTGTTTACGCACGACTGGCCGCTACCGCAACGGGTACTCCTGCGGGCAGCATCACGGTTTCTTCCGGAACAACAACCAAAACTGTCGCACTAAGCGGCACAGTCAATACCACACCGTCGATTGTATTAGGCAGCATCACCCCGGTGAATTCTGTCGCCACGTCCTTTGCTATTCCCTATACCGTCGCAAGCGGCTCTCCGAATCAGTATTCCATCACTACCGGCGGCATCACCCCTATGCCGGGGTTCAGTGCCGTCAGCAATGCAACACTTGGCGCCACACCAATAACTGTAACTATTCCGGCAAGCGCCGCGAATACGTATAACTTCAGCTTAACAGTAAGGAATAGTGTAACAGGCTGTACTTCACCTGCCACTCCCTTCACTGTAACCATTGTTCCCAACACAACAACGGTGTCTTCTATTCTGAGGGCTTCGCCCGATCCAACCAGTGCAGCCACCGTCAATTATACGGTTACTTTTGCCGGTGCCGTAACAGGTGTAGATGCTGCTGATTTCGCACTAACGGCCACAGCCTCAGCTGCAGCCGCCATCGGCACGCCAGCAGGCAGCGGCACTACATGGACTGTTCCTGTAAATTCCATCACCGGGGACGGAACAATCAGGCTTGATTTCACAGGCCTCACAGGCGTAACGCCTAACGTGAGTTCAGCATATATTACAGGTGATGTATATACTATTGACCATACCCCGCCGGTTGTTTCATCAGTAAGTTCCACCGCCTTAGATGCCACATACATGGCAGGGGCTAACCTGAATATACAGGTCAGTTTTCCGGAGAATGTGACGGCCACCGGCACTCCCCAGCTGGCCCTTAATTCCGGCGGAACCGCCAGCTATGCTTCAGGTTCCGGCACGGGAACACTTACTTTCAGTTATACCGTTGGAGCAGGCGATTCCAGTCCTGATCTGGACTACACTGCCACCAGTTCACTCAGCCTTGCAGGCGGAACACTAACAGACGCCGCAGGAAATAACGCGGCACTTACTTTACCTGCAGTAGGCGGCGCCAGTTCTTTAGGCGGCCAGAAAGCCATTGTTATTGATGGCATTGCCCCGGTAGTCAGTAATGTGGCTGTTCCGGCTAACGGCAGTTATGGTACAGGACAAAACCTGGACTTTACGGTAAACATGAGCGAAGCGGTTACTGTAAATACCGGCGGAGGCATTCCTGCCATAGCTGTTACACTCAATACCGGAGGTACTGTAAATGCGGCTTACCTATCCGGCAGCGGTACTTCTGCTTTGACTTTCCGTTATACAGTTGCAACGGGAAATGCAGACAATGATGGTATTATCCTGAGTTCTGTAATCGCTTTAAACGGAGGTACGTTAAAAGATGCGGCGGGAAATAATGCGGTATTGACTTTAAACAACCCCGGCATGACCACAGGAATTTTAGTTGATGGCGTCGCACCTGTTGTCAGTACCATCGCAATAGTTGGCCCTGCTGCAACCAATGCAGCAAGTGTTGAATTTACAGTGACTTTCTCTGAGAGCGTTTCAGGAGCAGACATCAGTGACTTCATTACCACTGGTTCCGTTGCGGCTACTATTGCGTCCATCAGCCCTGTATCCGGATCTGTTTATACGGTAACTGTCAATTCAATTACGGGAGCGGGGATTCTGCGTCTGGACCTGAACAGCACGGGAACCGGGATAACCGATGTCTCAGGCAATCCGGTCAGCGGTGGTTTTATCACCGGGGATAGCTATAACATAGACCGGGTAACACCTGTTGTTGCTACTGTAAATGTTCCTGCTAATGCCACTTATATTGCCGGACAGAACCTCGACTTTACAGTAAACTTTGACGAGGCTGTGAACGTAACGGGTTCACCCTACCTGGGTATTACCCTAAACACCGGTGGTACAGTACAGGCTGCCTATCTTTCCGGCAGCGGCACTACAGCCCTTACTTTCCACTATACTGTAGTGACAGGCAATCTGGACAATGACGGGATTATACCGGATGCCGCAGTTACTTTGAATGGTGGAACGATTTTGGACAATACAAACAATATTGCCGTGCTTACCCTGAATGGTGTTCCTCCGGTAACAGGAATACTCGTGGATGCAGTTGCACCGGTAGTCAGCAGTGTGGCTGTTCCTGTCAACGGAAATTACGGAGCAGGACAAGATCTTGATTTTATTGTAAATACAAGTGAAACTGTTACCGTAGGTACCGGCGGGGGCACCCCATTTGTAGAAGTAACCCTGAATACCGGCGGTACAGTAAATGCTTTTTATCTTTCCGGCAGCGGTACTCCGGCCTTAACCTTCCGTTATACGGTAGCGGCCGGAAATGCGGATAACGACGGAATTGTACTTGCCGCTGCAATTACTCCAAACGGAGGCACGTTAAGAGATGCTGCGGGTAATGATGCCATACCGGGCTTAAACAACCCCGGTGTTACCACAGCCATTTTGGTTGATGGTATTGCCCCTGTCAGCACTAGTGTTGCTGTACCTGCAAACGCCAGTTATGGAACAGGTCAGTACCTGGATTTTATGGTAAACATGACAGAAATGGTTACGGTAAATACCACAACAGGAATACCTTCGATTGACCTTACACTTAATACCGGCGGTACGGTACAGGCTGCCTATCTTTCCGGCAGCGGTACTGCAGCACTGACCTTTCGTTATACCATAGCGGCAGGAAATACAGACAATGACGGAATAATACTCGCAAATACAATTGTATTGAACGGCGGCACGTTAAAAGATGCTGCCGGCAATAACGCAGTACCTGCTTTAAATAATCTTGGTACTACAACAGCAGTACTTGTTGACGGGAATGCTCCTGTCGTTAGTACGATTGCAAGAGTTGGAGCCGCGCTGACCAATGCCGCCAGTGTGGATTATACTGTTACTTTCTCTGAGGATATTTCAGGACTGGACATCAGTGATTTCAGCACAACTGCCACCGGTTCCGCTGCTGGCACCATTGCCGCAGTCAACCCTGTATCCGGATCTGTATATACCGTCACTGTGAATTCAATTACCGGAGACGGCACCTTACGCCTGGATCTCAATAACACTGGCACCGGTATTACTGATATCGCTGCCAATCCGCTGAACGGTGGTTTTATCACAGGGGAGGCCTATACGGTAGACCGCATTACTCCTGTCATTGCTACGGTGGGCCTTCCTGCCAATGCAACTTACGTAGCGGGTCAGAACCTTGATCTTACGCTGAACCTGAGTGAAAATGTTACCGTAACAGGAGCACCTGTTGTTGGCCTTACGTTAAACACAGGCGGCGCTGTAAATGCGGTTTACCTTTCTGGCAGCGGTACAGCTGCTTTAACCTTCCGTTATACCGTAGTCACCGGAGATCTGGATGATGACGGCATTACCCTGGCTTCCGCACCTGTATTAAGCGGAGGAACGATAACGGACGATGCGGGTAACCCTGCAGATCTTACTTTAAACGGAATTGCCCCAACAACAGGAATACTTGTAGATGCGGCTGCCCCTGTGGTCAGCAGTGTTACCGTGCCTGCAAACGGCAATTACGGAACAGGGCAGAACCTGGACTTTACAGTCAACTTCAGTGAAAATACAACGGTCAGTACAACCGGAGGAATACCTTCGATTGATCTTACACTCAATACCGGCGGTACGGTACAGGCAGCCTATCTCTCGGGCAGCGGTACTGCAGCACTGACCTTCCGTTATACAGTAGCGGCAGGAAATACAGACCATGACGGGGTCATATTAGCCAATACAATTGCTTTGAACGGCGGCACATTAAAAGATGCTGCCGGTAATGACGCAATACCTGTTTTAAACAACACAGGTGCCACAACGGCTGTGCTTGTTGACGGAACAGCCCCTGTTGTTACTGCAATTGCAAGGGTCAGCGCCGCCTTAACCAATGCCGCCAGCCTGGATTATACTGTCACTTTCTCTGAGAATATTTCAGGACTTGAAATCAGTGATTTCACAGCAACTGCCACCGGTTCTGCTACAGGCACTGTTGCGGCGGCCAGCCCTGTATCGGGGTCTGTTTATACCGTAACTGTCAGTTCAATTACAGGTCTGGGTACCTTGCGGCTGGATCTTAACAATGCAGGAACCGGGATCATCGATATCGCAAACAACCCGGTTAGCAGTGGTTTTAACACCGGAGAGCTTTACACGATAGACCGCGTTATCCCAACCTTAAGTGCAGTAACCATCACATCTAACAATGTACAGCCCACTAAAGCAACCACGGGCGATGTGGTTACCGTTACCTTCAGTTCCGATGAAACCCTCCAGACACCTGTAGTGAGTATCACGGGCCATAATGCAACGGTGCTGAATACCGCCGGAAACAACTGGACTGCCACCTATACGTTAACGGCTTCTGATACCGAAGGAAATGTACCCTTCAGCATTGACTTCAGTGACCTGGCGGCCAATGCGGGAATTACGGTAACCTCTGGAACAGGATCAGTCACCTTTGACAAAACCGCCCCTGCTATCCCATCCGGTCTGGCTGCCACCTCCGGAAACACACAGATCCAGCTGAACTGGACGGCGGACACAGAAACGGACCTTGCCGGTTACAGCATCCTGTACGGAACAAGTCCTGCTCCCGCTACGCTCTTAACTACCATCCCCGCGGGAACCACTACGTACACACATACCGGGCTCAGCAACGGGATAACGTATTTCTACAGGATTCTTGCTACCGATCAAACCGGCAACAGCAGTACAGCCAGTGCAGATGTTACGGCTATTCCAAAAGCAGGCCAGACCATCACATTTAATACCATAGCGGCTAAAACTTACGGTGATGCTGATTTCACCTTAGGCGCAGCAAATTCATCGGCAGGCCTTCCGGTTACGTATACAGCAACTGATCCGGCCATCGTTGCCATTACAGGCAATACTGCAAAAATCCTGAAAGCAGGAAGTACAGTGATTACGGCGAGTCAGCCGGGCAATGCAGCATTTAACCCTGCTCCCGCTGTACCACAAACGCTGAGCACAGGTTTAAAAGACCTGACTATAGTAAACACCAGCAGGGCGAAAGTTTATGGCGATGTTTTAACCAATACCGATTTCAGCGGATCTGTCACAGGCATTGTAAATAATGACAATATCACCTTGACCCGTAGCAGTACAGGAGCCGCTGCAAGTGCGACAACCGGAACTTATCCTATTGTTGCTGCGCTTAGTGATCCGGATCTGAGATTATCAAATTATAACCTGAATAATCCGGACGGCACCCTGACGGTAACACAGAAAGCTTTAGTCATTACTGCGGCTGACCGTACCAAAATTTATGGGGAAACCGTCACCTTTGCCGCTACAGCGTTCACCGCCACAGGCCTGATCAACGGCAATACGGTTAGTACCGTGACGCTCAGCAGCAGTGGCAGCATTAATACCGCTACGGTAGCCGGTTCTCCTTACACGATTGTACCATCAGCAGCTGCGGGAACAGGCCTCTCCAATTACCTGCTTTCCTATACCAATGGTACTTTAACCCTGAACAGGAAAAGCCTGGTGGTCACTGCAGACAATAAGGAGAAATTCACAGGCACTGCGAACCCGGTACTTACTGCCAGTTTCAATGGCTTTGCAAACAATGAAAACAGCGCAGTATTCACTGCTGCGCCTGTAATCAGCAGCACAGCTGATATCAACAGCCCGATCGGGACCTACCCGATCAGTGTAAGTAATGCCGCGGCAGCTAACTATGTGACCAGTTTTGTAAACGGAACACTGACTGTGAAAGCCGGTGCCCCTGCCGGCATCAGCCTCGCTGCAGCAATACTATTTGAAAATCAGGCTTCAGGCACAAACGCAGGTACGCTGAGCTCCACTTCGGATGATGCGAACGCCACCTTCAGCTATACATTAGTAAGCGGAGCAGGCGATGCTGACAATGGCCTGTTCAGTATCAGCGGCAACCAGCTGCGCAGCGCTGCCCCGCTTAACTTTGAGCAAAAAGCAGTTTACAGTATCAGGGTACGTTCTGCTACACAGTATGGCTTCTCACTGGACAAGGTATTCAGCATCAATCTCTCTGATGTGAATGAGATACCGGCACTGGACGCTGTTGCCAATCAGGTATTGTGTTATATTACAGAAAAACAGAATATCGCCTTAACAGGGATCAGCGCAGGACCAGAAACCAGCCAGACCAGCAGCCTTACCGTAAACAGCGACAATAACCTGCTGGAAAACCTTACCGTAACAACAACATCGGCAGGCGCCGGGGTTTTAAGCTACCGCATAAAAGACGGCGCTTCCGGCACCGCCAGGGTCACGGTTACGGTGAAGGATAACGGAGGCACCGCAAACGGGGGATCGGACACGTATACCCGCGATTTTACCATCACCATTAACCCATTGCCGGCGATCGTTATTTCTTCTGACCAGCCTACCGAACTGTCCAAAGGTCTGACAGCCAAATTAACTGCCAGCGGTGGTAGTACATACCTCTGGAGTACAAGCGCAGGTATCATCGGCGGACAGCAGACGGCGACCTTAACCGTCCGTCCTTCGGTAACCACCACTTATACCGTAACGGTAACCAATACCTCGGGCTGCTCCGCACAGCAGAGTATAACGCTCAACGTACTGGAAGATTACAAAACCCTGGATGCCACAAATATTCTCAGCCCTAACGGAGATGGCCAGAATGATTTCTGGATGATCAGGAATATTGATCTCTATCCCAATAATGAAGTGAAGGTATTTGACAAGGCAGGAAGGATCCTGTTTAGCCAGAAACATTACCAGAACACCTGGGATGCCACTATAAACGGTTCTCCGCTAAGTGAAGGCACGTATTATTATATCGTAGACTTTGGCGCAGGTTTAGGTAAAATGAAAGGTTTCATTACGGTCATCAGACAACAATAATATCAATTAAGCTATCACCATCATGAACTTATCATGATGGTGATATTAAAAAATATACAGATGAAAAAATTACTTTTATGTCTGCTGCTTTTTGCAGGAGTCACGATCAGCAAAGTTCAGGCGCAGCTTAACCCCCTGACAGCCTCTTATTACCAAAATCAGTATATCGCCAACCCCGCAATGGCCGGACTGGATACCGCGCTTCATATTAACCTCACTTACCGCAACCAGTGGAATTCCATTCCGGGAGCCCCCACCTCACAGGCACTAACCGGAGATTATGGTTTTAAGAAAGTCGGCCTTGGGTTAAACTTATACAATGATAAATCCGGGCTACAGCGCTGGACCCGCGTAGTAGGAAGTTATGCCTATCACTTAAAGCTCAATAATGACGAGCAGCATCTGCATTTCGGGGTTTCACTGGGCTTCTCTTCAGAACGCCTCGATAACAGCCTGATCAACGGAAGTACGGATGATGTGCTGATTGATGCCTATAACCGGAGGGGTACCTACATCGACGGTGACGCCGGAGCAGCCTATACCTCAAAAAGGCTGACCCTCCAGGCAGCGCTTCCGAACCTCAAACATCTTTTCAAAGACAATGACCCCTCAAGCCTCGCAGACCGCGCTACATTTTTTGCTGCCGCAGCCTATAAATTAAGCCTGAGCAACTCGCAGGATGGCATGGGCCTGGAACCTAAAGTGGTATTCAGAGGGGTGAAAGGACTGGATAATATTGTAGATGCAGGGGCCAACCTTACTTTTATCAATAACAAACTCAACCTGCTGGCAATTTATCATACCACAAAAAGCACCACATTTGGCGTAGGCATGCAATACCAGTGGATCAACATCAATGCGGCTTATACTACAGAGACGTCCGCACTCCGCCGCGATGCAAACGGAACCTTTGAAATTAACCTCAGACTGAGTGTTTTCTAAATAAAAAATTCGCAGATAAAGCTTTGTCAGGTCCGCAGGGATCTGACAAAGCTTTATCTGTTACAAGGTTAACCCATACCAGGGCCGGCTGCATTCAAACCGACAAATCAAACAACATTAATAATTGATATACAGAAAGTTATACCCGATAAAATGATAACCGCCTATATACCGCAAAAACAATAACAAAAACGACAATACAGGTTTTAAAACCATAAAGATCAATAATATACAGAATTGGCACACTATATGTCTAATACCCATCAGATGACAAGATGCAATTACTACAGCGATATCAATAGCGCGGAACTCATGAGATCTTTAAAAACCATTAAAGGAAAAACTATCAGAGGGAAATTATTCCTGATCTACCTTGATGCCATCAAACTGGTATACATCCTGAACAGGTAAGGCATTTCTATTCGTGGCACTCCGTACAGCCGCCAAAGCCAGAAGCAAGATCAGTACTCATTACCTGAGCGCAGCAAGGGAAGTGGCAGTAGCAAGACCAGTAAAAATAGCCGGAATGTCTCGATGAATGAAATCATATGGCCTTAACCCGTCAATTCATGTTTGTTAACATTATATTAACCTGGCTTTGCGCTCTTCAGGTTACCTTTGCGCTATATTAGCACATCAATGAAACTCCTATTTAAACTTACAGCGGTCATCCTGCTCCCATTCTCTGCTTCAACAGCATTCGGACAGGTAAACGAGCTGATCAAACAGCTTCACGATCCTTCTACAAAAAAAGTACTGGTTGCCTCTCACCGTGGCGACTGGAGAAATGCACCCGAAAACTCACTGGAAGCCTATAAACTCGCCATTGATATGGGTGTAGATATGATTGAGGCAGACCTGGGCAAAACGAGCGACGGCGTGGTGGTGATCATGCATGACGCTACCATTGACAGGACTACTGACGGCAAAGGGAAACTTTCCGACTATACGCTGGCCGAACTCAAAAAATTCCATCTGAGAAACGGTCTGGGCAGGCTAACCAAACATACCATCCCAACCCTGGAAGAGGTGATGCTACTGGCTAAAGGTAAAGTGCTTGTCAATCTGGACAAAAGCATTAAATATTACAATGAAGCTTATGACATCCTGAAGAAAACAGGTACGCTGCAACAGGCGCTGTTCAAAACGGATATCACCTATCCGGAACTGAAAGAACGGTATCCGGCAATCCTGAACAGCATTACCTTTATGGCCATAGTGAACCTTGACAAACCAGGGGCAAAGAAAATAATTGAAGACTATCAGAAAGCAATCAAACCAGTAGCATTTGAACTGAACTTCGGCACAGACACCTCTGCTTTACTAACCAATAACAGCTTTATCAACGCACATGGCTCAAAGATCTGGTACAACTCGCTTTGGGCAAGCTTAAATGCAGGCCATGAAGACGACCTGGCCTTTGACGATGGAAATACCAAAGACAGCTGGGACTGGCTGATCAGCCATGGGGCCACGGTATTACAGACCGACAGGCCGCTCATGATGCTGAACTATCTGAGAAAACGCTCGCTGCATAAATAGACAGGACGCCTTGACCATAAAAGCGGATTTATTCTGATGCCCGGAGGAAACTTGCGGTTTAAGGCATCAGGATAAAGCCTTTTTCATATTTTTGTATATAACTATACACCGTTAAATTCTTTTAGATCATAGAAAATGAAACACGACAGGAAAATAGCTATAGTGGTCAATCCTATTAAAATGGAGGACGAAGAGCATCAGGATGCGTGAAGATTCTCATATTCGGCGCAGCAGGAGCTGGTTCAACCACACAGGGGGAAGATTTATCCCTGGTGTTGGAAATTCCCTATTTTGACACTGATCATTACTTTTGGGAGCCTGCATCTGCACCATTTACGGTGCGGCGCGACCCTGAGGTCAGAAATCTGATGTTAAGAACAGCTCTGAGCAAACAGCAAAGCTGGATCTTAGGCGGATCGCTCACCAATTGGGGCGAGGAATGGTATAATATATTTAACCTGGCGGTTTTTCTCTATGTCCCGCCGCTTCTGAGACTGGAAAGGTTAAGAAGAAGGGAAATAGAACGTTTTGGAGAAGCCATATTTACGGATCCTGAACGCAATCGCCTTTTTGAGGAATTTATGAGCTGGTGCGCAGGATATGACGACAATACTGCTAGGGGAAGAACATTGGCGGCGCATGAAACATGGATGAAAGCCCTGACCTGTCCGGTATTGAATATCAGAAGCGATTTGTCCATTGAACAAAGAAGAAAACTGATCATGAACAAGATTAGCAACATCCGGCCTCAGTGCTGATCTTCCTTGTGCTTTTCGGATTTCAGCTCCGATTCGCTCATTTCTTTTTCAAAAGTTTTCTCGTCTTTCCGGTTTCTCCTGATCAGGAAAAAAACCAGTAAAATCATTGCCAGCAGGACAATACCTGCAATTGGATAATTGATGTTCATAAGATTTATTGATAGCTGTAGAGGAAGGAGTCGAACCCTCAGCATGTTGCCTGCCAACGCTCTACCCTGTTAATTAACGACTTAACCCGCAACAAATTTACATCGCCGGATTTGTACTGAGACTATCAAACTTATCATTTAACGGTATGGTAATGATTTCTTATTGTAACATGAATTTAAGAAAAATAAAGACTAATGTTAAGCAAATCAGATTAGTTAACATAAACATAATATACACATAACATTAATAACATATATCTTTGAATTAATAGCGAAAAAATATGAAACCATCATCAGCTTACCACTAACAAAACGTAATAAATAAGCTGATGATAGCTTCATAACCAATAAAAACAAATATATTCTGATGAAAAAAAGCAAGCTCAAATCCCTGGTAAAATCAGCCAGAAAAACTGCAAAGAAAGATATTAGGTTAAGTTTAGTTGCCGGGTTAAAAGAAATAGCCTCCAAGTTTGGAGAAGGATCAAAGAAATTAAATAAAGATATAGAGAAAGGATCAAAACAATTAGCGAAAAAACTTTCTAAAGATATCAAAATTGATAAATCAGCTATAATTGAAAGTGGAAATCAAACTATAGCGGCTGAGGTGGTAGTAGAATCTGCTGAGGCAACACCCGCAAAAAAACAAAAAATTAAATCAGTGAAGGCGGAAGAAGTTCCGGCAGAAACTGAAAAGGCATAAGACATCCAACCTTATCGTAAAATTTAAACAGTCCCCTATTAAATAAAGGACTGTTTAAATACGAGTACTCCTCATTATACAGCAGCAATGCTATTATTTTAAGAATTGCATTACTGCTTTTTCGTCCGGGTTCGCCAGGCTGATCCTCAATAGTTTTGCAACCCTTCCGCCACATCTTCCAGTCCGATAGACTTCAAAACAGCTTCTTTTTTAACAACGGCAGGGCAATATAAATCCTGTGTGTATTTGAGGTACATCAGGAGAAATAAAACTTTTTGGAATAAATTCCGGGTTTATATATATTTGCGTAACTGATTACATAACTAGATACGAATGGATTTCTTCAACAAGGCCGGCAAGATGGCAATTGGCAGCAGACTGCGGATGCTTACAGAAAAAATAACAGAAGATGCTGCGCACATTTACAAGCTGTATGAGGTAGACTTGCAGCCGAAATGGTTCCCGGTATTTTATGTTTTGTCGCAGGGCGAAGAAAAAACCATTACCTCCATCGCCAGAGAGATTGGGCATTCCCATCCTTCGGTGAGCAAGATCATCAGCGAGATGACAAAAAAGGGTTTTGTCACGGAGAAAAAAGACCGGACAGACGGCAGGAGGAATATTGTAAAACTTTCTAGGAAAGGAAACGAGATCAGCGATAAAATAAAAGACCAGTATACTGACATAGAATCGGCCATTGAACAGATCTCTGAACAAGCGAATCATGATCTGTGGAAAGCAATTGAAGAATGGGAGTTTATCCTGGAGCAAAAGTCATTATTTGCCAGGGTGAAGGAACAGCGAAAAAAACGCGAAAGCGGAAAAGTTGAGATCGTTGACTATAAGCCTGAGTACCAGTCCGCATTCAGAGACCTGAACGAAGAATGGATCTCTACCTATTTCAAAATGGAAACAGCAGATTACAAAGCCCTGGATGATCCCCAGGGATACATTCTGAATAAGGGAGGCAGCATCCTCGTTGCCCTCTTTGATGGCGAACCGGCAGGTGTTTGCGCGCTGGTGAAAATGAACGATCCTGATTATGATTTTGAACTGGCAAAAATGGCAGTTTCACCAAGGGTACAGGGCAAAAGCATTGGCTGGTTATTGGGCCAGGCAATTATTCAGAAAGCAGGGACGCTGGGTGCTGCCAAACTTTACCTGGAAAGCAACACCCTTTTGAAACCTGCTATTAATTTATACCATAAACTGGGCTTTGAGAAAGTAGCGGGACGGGCTACGCCGTACGAACGCTGTAATATTCAAATGGAGCTGGTGATAGCTTAAAAAGTTCAGCCAGTCGGTCTACTACATAATCGATCTCTTCGGCGGTATTATACCTGCTGAAAGAAAACCTCACCGTGCTGCGTCCCGGATGATTTCCCAGGGCAGTTAAAACATGCGAACCTCCGGCGGAATGGCTGTTGCATGCACTACCGCCTGAAGCACAGATCTGATGCACATCCAGATAATCCAGGGGAGACTGACCGGTAAGGGATGGTGGAACTGCCACACTCAGTACTGTAGAAAGACTGAGGCTTTTTTGGGCCGAATTTCCGTTGAACTGAATTCCGGGAATGGTATTGGTCAGCTTAAGGATCATCCTGTCCTTCAGGTCGCTGATATGTTTCTGGTAGGTATCCCTGTTCTCGTAGGCGAGTTCCAGCGCCTTTGCCAGCCCGACGATACCTGTTACATTTTCTGTTCCGCTCCGCTGGCTGCTTTCCTGCGAGCCTCCGTTGATAAAGGGCCTGATCGGTGCTGCAGTACTCTTATATAAAAATCCGGCTCCTTTAGGCCCGTGAAACTTATGTGCAGAACCTACCAGGAAATCTGCTTTAAGCCTTTTGGTATCATAATGGTATTGTCCCATGGTTTGTACAGTATCTGAATGAAAAACAGCACTGTACTTACTACAGACCCTGGCGATCTCATCAATATCGTTTAAGTTACCCACTTCATTATTTCCGTGCATTACCGAAACAAATGCCTTTTCACCCGCAGCCAATAGCTGATCCAGGTGAGACAGGGACAGGTTGCCTCTTTCGTCATGTTTTAAATACACCAGGCTGATCTCGCCGTTCTGCTGCAGAGTCTTCAGGGTATTTAATACAGCGTGATGCTCAAATGGTGTAGTGATGGCCAGTTTGATCTGGTTACCGCGGATTGCGGACAGTATAGCAGTATTGTCTGCTTCGGTACCACCCGAAGTGAATATAATGTGATCAGGAGTAGTGTTCAATAGTTCGGAAATTACAGTCCGGGAATGTTCTACTGCTGTTTTGGCCTCCCTTCCGCAATGATGTGCAGATGAAGGATTACCAAAGTTTTCGAAAAAATAGGGTTGCATAGCCTGAAAAACATCGATGCTTAAGGGTGTAGTAGCTGCATTGTCAAGATAAATTTTCATTTCCATCAATTTTAAGGGTGATAAATTCTACTTATTCAGAGAGTCAGATGGAAATAATCTTATCTATCCGCTATTAGCGGAAGGATTTAGCACCTTGTTAAATACAGGTTGCTAAGACGTCACAGGGCCTTTCCCTCAGTCTTTCTGGATAAGTAAATAAATTTAAGAACTGTTTACTAAGAGCAAATATAGCAATAGTCTACCAAATTAGTATATTTTATTTTGATATTTTTTTTCAACAGTCTTTCCTGAGGACAACCAGCGAAAAGTACATTACTATAGGCTCATATCAGACCCCATCTTTCTCTATTATAAACATAACGTAATTTCAATCTTAAAAATTATCGGATCAATATATTAATGTTTAGGATTATAATTATTTTTCCAATAAAATATATCTCGTGAATTGATGCTGTATCTTTGAGGCTGCGGTTACATATCGTACCTTTCTTTACATCCTCCCCGCAAAAGCTCATTTGTAAACCAGCATCCCTTCTATAGCCAAAACGTCCATATTTGTTTGTTTAAAACAGCGTATGGCATCCTGAGGGGAGCAAACCACAGGTTCATTCATGACATTAAAAGAAGTGTTGATCACTAACGGGCAGCCCGTTAATTCATAAAAGGCATGGATCACTTTATAAAAATCGGGATGGTCTGCAGCATTGACCGTCTGTACACGCGCCGTCCCATCAATATGTTTTATTGCAGGGACGTTATCTGTTATGGTCTGTGCAACAAATAACATATAGGGGCTGTGCTGCATATCAAAGAAATAATCATCTGCAAACTCTTCCAGTATTGCCGGGGCAAATGGCCTGAAGCTTTCCCTGAATTTGATCTTCTGGTTCAGCACCTGCTGCATATCTGCATTTCTTGGGTCGGCCAGTATACTTCTGCATCCCAATGCCCGGGGGCCAAACTCCATGCGGCCTTTGAAATATCCTACCACCTTACCATCGGAAAGGCATTGTGCCAGCTCCACATAAAAATCGGAAGGGCGGTTCCAGGACAGATTTTCGGCAGCCAGTGCTTCTTCCACTTCGATTTCGGTAAATGCCGGCCCGAGCAAAGCATTTTTCATCTTATCCTTATTTAAAGTTATTTGCCTCTCCTTTTCAAGATACTGATAGTATATTGTAAAAGCTGCTCCTATAGCTCCACCGGCATCCCCGGCTGCGGGCTGTATCCAGATATTTTTAAAGCCGGAATGTTTAAGTATCGCGGTGTTGATGACACAGTTTAAAGCTACCCCTCCTGCCATACAAAGATTTTCAGCAGGATATTGCTGAAAAACATTCCGAACCAGGGAAAGCATGATCTCTTCCGTTACTTTTTGTATGGAACAGGCAATATCTTTATGGAACTGACTTACATCCTCATCCGGTCTGCGTGGATCTGCACCAAATAACCGGTGGAATTTCTTGTTCGTCATCGTCAATCCTGCGCAATAGTTAAAATAGGTCATATCCATCCAGAAGGAGCCATCTGTTTTGACGTCTACCAGCTGCTGATAGATGAGTGTTGTATACTCCGGCTGTCCGTAGGCAGCTAATCCCATTACTTTATATTCATCAGAATTCACCTTAAATCCAAGGTAGGCAGTAAATGCAGCGTAAAGCAGTCCCAGTGAATGCGGAAACCTGATCTCTTTTATCAACTCAATCTGGTTGCCGCTTCCTTTTGAAACGGTTGTGGTAGACCACTCGCCGACGCCGTCAACGGTTAAAATTACCGCATCATTAAAAGGGGATGGAAAAAACGCAGAGGCAGCGTGCGACTGATGGTGATCGGCAAATAAAATCCCACTGTTTTTCCCCCACAGGGGATTGATCTGATGCAGCTGTGCATTGATATTTTTTTTGATAAACAGTTTATCTTTCAGCCAGACAGGCAGAGATTTTAAAAAAGCATTCAGGCCAAAGGGGGCAAAGTTCAGGTGGGTCTCCAGCAGGCGCTCAAACTTCAGGAAAGGCTTTTCGTAGAAAACTACATGATCCACATCAGTCAGTTCAATACCTGCAAACTTTAAACACCAGCTGATGGCCTGTACAGGGAAAGATTCATCATTTTTCAGCCTTGAAAACCGCTCTTCCTGCGCTGCGGCAATGATCTCATCATCTTTGAGCAAACAGGCTGCACTGTCATGGAAAAAAGCTGAGATCCCCAGTATATACATCCCTTCTAAAATAAAGAATAGATAAAAGGCCCCAAAACAGATCCCTGTGCAAAAACGATCAGCAGGCTCAGGATCAGCAACAGAATAAATAAAGGCCAGAGCCAATATTTCTTGCGGTTCTTCAGAAATACAAAAAACTCTACGATTACATCCATTTGTTTCAAATTAAAATTGTTGTTTAACGGAGCTTCCTTCTACGGCAGCAGCCTTAACCCAATAGGTCGTTGTTTTTTTCTGAAGCTTTAGTTTCAATGCATCTTTTCCCAGGGCCTTCATCAGTAAACCCAGCGGCGTAATGATGACCACATATAACAAGGTTAAGATGATCCATGTATTGAGCATACCCAGGATTGCAGAAAATTTAGTCCAGCCCCAGTTTAAGGGGTATAAAATACGGGGCATCAAAAGCGCGGCACAGACAAAAAATGCAGAAACCGCAAGTAAAACCGGCAGAAATTCATGTTTCATGATTCCGTAATAAATGGTCACTAGCAAAAATACAGCGCCCATCAGAAGGCCAAATTTACGGTTACTGGTGTTGATATTCTTTTCCATTTTCATGTGCTCTTTGATATCAGGTTTTTCTTCATCTGTCCTCGTATTTAACTGCTGCTTCTTGGGCGTTTAACTGTCTGTAATTCCATGCGATCCGGTTTTTTGAGCTGTCAGGCATCAAAGCACCCTGCTGTTTTAGCCGGATGATGTCTCTGATCATTGATACCGCCCTGTCTATGCCCTGCCCTGAAGTATTGCCGGCTGCGAGTTTGTTTAAGTAAACCAAAGCCTCTTCCGGATGGTCTGCCTTTAAACACAGCAGGTATAGATTCTGGAGGTTTGCCTCAGAAGGTTCCAGCATCCAGGCCTTCTTAAAATATAGCAATCCATGGTTAAAATTCTGCGTTTCAAAAGAGAGCCTGCCTGCATAGAGATAATAAGGGACATGGTATGGGTTTTCCAGGATGAGGGCTTCCGTGATCTTTAGTGCCATCGCCTTATCATTGATCTTCAAACTGTACCTGAACAGGTTATCCATTGCATCGGCCCAGCTGATGCGGTCTACCGCAAGTGCCCCCGCTATTTTTTCATCCATCCCTCCGCCCCGCTTAAAATCTTTCGGAATGGGTATGTTAAACGGCCAGCCGGTTTTCAGCATCATGATCTGCCAGGCCCCATACAGGGAATCTACCCTGGTCAGGGGCATTTGTTTCAGCAGCTGTGCAAAAGACATCTCCATGCCAGCTCCGGGCCTTAACAAGTGGCTCCGCTTCATTTCCTGGTAAAAGGCATCGCTCAATAAGGCATAGCCAAGTAAATTGGGATGAACATGTTCCAGCAATGTTTCCTTACCCAAAATGCCATGAGGAGAATACCGTTCAAACAAGCTTCTGCTGTCCGTCAGGTAAACCCCGGGAAATTGCGTGGCAATCTTTTTAATAGCAGCATTCATCGCCTCCGGCGCCCTGAAACGCAGAAGGTCAGATTCTTTGGCTTGTATATATTGAGATTTTGCAGATTTGTAATCGCCTTTAGCATAAGCCGTATTGGCCAACTGGTAAAACTCGTTTGCAGAACGCGGGCCCGAAGCACTGATGAAAGGTTTCAGGTCTTTCTCATTACTGACCAGCGTACTTAAAAACACGGGGATATGCTGTGCTGACAATAACCTGCACACTTCAGTCATATTCTGGTTAAACTGCGTTATTCCCTGCCGGTAATCTGCCGATCCGTTAGCTATTTCCTGACTGGCCGCCATCCGTTTCATCAGGTTATCACGTGTGTCTGTATGCGCGCCGCCGAATACTTTCTGAACACCCTGCACTGCGTTTTCGATCAGCTGAACCAGCCGCAGTCCGCGCAGTGTTACAACCGTGTTTATCCAAAATGGCTTCCCGGCTATCCTGCTTGTAGATCCTGTCCCCAGCGCACCGTAATATTCATTATGGCCCGTGTAAATTAATACGGCATCGGGATGATAGGGAATGGTCTGCCGGGCAAAATCCAAAACCGTATAGGAATTTACCGCGGTAAGGGAAACGTTCACCACTTCGAAATTACGGTCAGGAAAGGTATGCATCAGCCGGTATTGTAACCAGCGGTGAAAAGAACCATTGTGCATATAGGGATAACCCACTGTAGTAGACTCACCCAAAACGAAGATCCTGAAGGTACCCGGCGCCTTAACGATTTTAAACTGCTCGTGGTTACCCTTGGTTGCATTGACCGAATCGGAGAAAAATTTGGCAGAAGCATAAGGGTTCATCACCATACAGCTTTGATCGTCCGGGTCTTTTACAAACAGTGCGGTGGTATGCCCATAGTTAAACAGCCGGAGCATCAGTTCCGCCAGGCATAAAATAACTACGGGCAGCAGCAGTGCCAGTACCTTAAACCAGATCAGCTTATTTTTATTCAAGATTTTTTGTTTGTTTAGATGAAGGGAACCATACTGTCATTTCACCCTCGCCACGGTTAGCCCATCCATAGTAGGGAATGGCAGTAAAGGCTTTACTTTTCAACACGTTTACTCCCCCCAGCAGATCTGGTTCAAACTGTGTTTTAAAAACGGCATTTGACGGCAATACCAGATTGCTTACCCTGCCGCCATTGTCTTTCCATTCTGCACAATAAACAACCGGCCCTTTTTGCAGGGCTGCCTTACCGATATCATCCTTCACGTTTTTGCTGGCCACCACCTGGCGTACCGGCATAGGAAGATCCATCTGAACCAGGTCATCGGGTTTCCAGGTACGGGAAATCACGGCATAACCGGCCTCGGTAGTATATTTAACCGGCTGGCCGTTAATTTTGATCACTATCGCTGAAGGGAGCTGTTTGTTAAAACTGTATAACGGCGAGGGGATGGCCTGGTTGCTGGTCCAGCCGGGAAGACGGAAATGCAGTGTAAACTCCTGTTCAGCTTTAAGGGATATATGGAAAGTCAGCAGGCCGTTCCAGGGGTAGTTATTCTGCTGATCTATCGTAACGGGCTGATCAGCTATTTTCAGACTGGCCCTGCCGCTGATGTATAAATTGATATAGGTATTCTCACCGCGCTGAGCATAGATATAACCCGGTAACGAAGGTAAAAAGCGCGCGATATTTGTAGGGCAGCAAGAGCATTCAAACCATCCGGAGCGTCCGGCTTCCAGTGCTTTATGGGTAAAACCCTTGGTCACCTGTAAGGCGTTGGTATAAAAGAATGATTTACCGTCCAGCCCCACACCCGAGATCAGCCCGTTATACAGTACCTTCTCCATCACATCCACATACTTCGAATCTCCATGTAACAGAAACATCCGCTGGTTCCAGAATACATTGCCGATGGCTGCACAGGTTTCGTTATAGGCTGTTGCATTGGGCAGGTCGTAATCCGCTCCAAAACGTTCCCCGCTTGGTACGGCACCTATTCCGCCCTGCACATAGATCTTTTTACCTACCATGTTATCCCAGATCCTGTCGATCGCGCCGATATACGCTATATCTCCCGTTAATGCAGCCACATCAGCCATACCACTATACAGGTACATAGCGCGGACAGCGTGTCCTTCGGCCTCGTCCTGATCAGTTACCAGCTCATCATCCTGGAAATAACTTCCGTTTTTCCATACGTCTGCACTTTTCTTATCGTATACCCTTTTACCGCGTTCGTCTATGAAAAATTTCGCCAGCTGCAGGTAGTCCTGTTTTCCTGTGATCCGGTAGAGGCGGACGAGACCCATTTCAACGATCTCATGCCCCGGGGCTACATGTCTTTTGGCCGGGCCGAAGGTTTGCACCAGAAGGTCTGCGTTGCGCAGCGCAATATCAAGGAAGTTGCGTTTGCCGGTAGCCTGGTAGTGTGCAGCAGCGGCTTCAAACAGATGCCCTGAATTGTATAGCTCATGGCTCATGTTATTCTCTTCCACCCAGCGTTCGGGGCCGGACCACTTATGCGGATGTAAGGGATCAATGGTACGTGCGGTATACAGGTAGCCGTCTGGTTCCTGTGCATTTTTAACCTTTGTGATCAGCGAATCCACATAGGCGTCCAGCTTCGCATCCGGATGCATGGCTAAAGAATAGGATGCTCCCTCTATCGTTTTATAGATGTCCGTATCATCAAAAGGAAACACCGTACAGAACTTCCCTTTTCTGGCGGCAGCCATCTCAAAGTTTTTTATCCTTCCGGTGTTTTCACATCTTGCAAAGGATGCCGGAATGGTAACGGTGCGGTTTGTTTCTATCCTTGGCAGCCAAAAAGTATCGTCAAGTTTTACTTTTGTAAAAGATACAGGCTGGATGGGGTAATCCCCTTGCTGTCCAAAAGCTAAGTTACTTGCCGCGACAGTCAATAGGATTAAAATCGCTTTACTCTTCATATTTCTAAATTTAACAAATCATACGCTTACTGACACTTCTTTCCCGGAATATTTTATTGAACTGATGAATGATGACAATCACCAGCCTATAAATATATCTGGATATACAGATATCAATATATTTTAATATCCTGCATTTTGTTTCAGGTTCGGGTTTTCGAGATCTCGTTTCTCGGGATCGGCAGCAATGTCCTTCCGCCTGCGGCCTTCGGTGGTGAATTCCCAGCCAAGCTCATCGAGGAAACGCCCGTACTGGATATCCGTTCCGCCCTCCGCAGTAGTGCGCAAATGGTTCCGCAGTCCGTAGTCATATGCGCTTCCGAGCATCAGCTGTGCAGCAGTTACAGTAGTTTTTGCCGGGTTACTGCTGAATGACGTTTGCCTAACCTGGGTGACCAGCGTTGTGGCACCTTCGGCATCACCTGTCCTGAGTAAAGCTTCTGCCTTCATCATCAGCACGTCTGCATAACGCAGTAATGGAAAGTCGTTGCCCAATCCTACCAGCGCACCTTTTTTGTATTCAAATTTACCCAGGCGGTAGCCATGCACCTCTTCTGAAGAATCTACTCCCGGAACCTCATTCACATATTTTAGCGGCTGGCCATTGTTGGCACCAAACGTACAGAGGATCATCCCGCCGCTTGAGGTATACTGCTGGCCCTGTACAAAATCATCTTTTAAGCGACTGTCATCAGGATCAAAAGTATCGATGAACTGGGGCATGGCACAGATTCCGCCCCATGGCGAGTTCTGGAAGTTATAGTTCTGCTGATTCTCAGGCTGTAAAGTTCACTAAAACTTATACAGTCGTCATTCACAATATTCTTCAATAATTGCGTATCATCCAAAGGATCGTTCATACATTATGAATAAGTATAATCTTATACTACAGCCTGGTAGTGGTTTATAATTGGTACACTAATGTAATAACAGATTTTTAATAAAAAAACTATTTGACAGGATTTAACGTCAAAAAGAAAATTATTATTTCAGGCAGGGGCTAAACTGACGGAAGCTGCCTTCATTTCGACGTCAAAAGAACAGTATTACAGATATCATATGATCATTAAAATGATTAATTTTGCATGAGGTATCATCTTAATGATACCGGTATGTTATGGTAAATTTAGAATGGTACAGAACTTTTAAAGCAATATATAAGACCGGAACTCTTACAGGAGCGGCCCAGTCCCTCTTTATCTCACAGCCAGGCGTAAGTTTACACCTGAGTTCCCTGGAAAGTTATGTAGGTTATAAGCTGTTTGACCGCACCGGCCGGAAGATGGTGCCTACGGAAAAAGGGAAAGTGTTCTATAACTTTATTATTGAAGCCCTTGCAAAGCTGGAAGATGCGGAAAAAAACTTCCAGAGAAGCACCGAAAAACATACCCCTACGATAAGTGTGAGGATGTGTTTTGAAACTTTCCAGATCACGCTCGAACCCTATATGTCCTCCCTTCCCTTCAACCTGATCATCCAGTTTGGAGAATATCCCGAGATGCTGGAAAACCTGGACAAGGGGATACTGGACCTGATCATCACACCGCAGACCGGAACCACCACCAGCATAGAACACGAAGCCTTCTCTTCTGAAAGAATAGTCCTGCTTGGCGGCATCAATGTAAACCAGCAGGAGTTTGATGAGTTACTGCAGAATGGGGATAAGCACCTGCTTCTGGAATGGCTGAGTAAACACAAGTGGTATGGAACTACCGGAGACATGGAGCATTTGCGCCGGTTCTGGCAGTTAAATTTCAATAAATACCCCGATTTCAGGCCAAATTACATCGTTCCGAATTTAAACTCCATTGTGCGCTGCCTGAGCGGCGGAGAGGGACTCACCATCATTCCCAACCACCTGGGTAAACAAGAAATTGAAAACGAGCAGGTAAAGATCATCTGGGAGGGCAGCCCGGTACTGGAAAACACACTGTATTTTGCAACGCGCAAAAAGAACATGTACCGGGAAGAGATCCAGTCCATCAAAGACCTGATCAGAAAAGTGATGTGAAACAAGATTCCAACCCGTCTTATAAATAATGTTTTTCAATAAATTTTCTTAACTACCCGCTGTAAGCGGCCGCTAAAAGCATCATGCTACAGGATAAACTTCAAAAAAAAGAAACATTGGTTTCGCTGCCTTCCCGGCTGCGCTTCAGCAGCCGGCAGCATCGAAACCAATGTTCTTTTTTTCAGCGAAGCCAGAAGATCTCTATTTAAGAATTCACAAAGAGATCCGTAAGCGCCAGCTATAAACATCATGCTACAAACAGTCCCTCTTTAAGAACTTACAAAGAAATCTGGCAGCGTTCATTCTGTAATACCTCCAGAAAACTATCCCTGTCATACACTTTCTTCAACATCGCCTCTTCCTTCTTATAAGTATCTTTAAGCTGTTTTCTATCCATTGCCTGGGAGAAGCGCCTGATATCATCCTGACTCGTCAGTATCAATCCGGGAACCTGTTTCGGCTTATTGTCATCTCCAATTGCAACCATTGTAAAGTAACTCGTATTCGTATGTTTCAGCACCTGTGTTTTCAGGTTTTCTGAAACCACCCTGATACCGATGATCATTGAAGTCTTTCCCACATAATTCACCGATGCCATTAACGAAACCAGTTCGCCTACTTCTACAGGGGCCAGGAAATTCACCATATCAATGGATGCTGTGATGGCATACCCGTCAGAATGTTTTGCTGCGCAAACATAAGCGACCTTATCCATGAGGCTCAAGATAATCCCCCCATGTATTTTTCCGCCAAAGTTTGAATAAGATGGGATCATGAGCTCTGTGAGTGTAATCTGGGAATCTCCGACAGGTTTAAAGTCTAACATTGGGAATGGGATTTAATGCTGCAATTTAGTTTTTTTTGCAAGACAGACAAATCTGCAGGGCATGATTATTGATGAAAATCTGGCAAACAGCTATACATGCCCCTGCCCCAAAAACGCTTTCAGCCTCTTGCATTTTTCATCAACATCTTTATTCCTCTTGTCTTTGGTGCCTTAGGTGGTTTAATTACGGTAAGGTCTGTTAAAACCTGGTATCCGGGAATTGCAAAGCCGTCTTTCAATCCCCCCAACTGGTTATTCGGCCCTGTATGGTCAACCTTGTTCATCATTATTGGCATAGCCGCCTATTTTGTCTGGACCAAAAGAAGCCGGATTGTCCATTTACCGCGAACTATTGCCGTATACTTCATCCAGCTGATCCTTAACCTGGGCTGGTCATTTTTATTCTTCTATGATCATTTGATAGGTGCTGCACTCATTGAGATCATAGCGCTGCTCATCGTGATCCTGATCAACGGACTGGTATTCTATAAGATTGATAAAACTGCCGGTTTGCTCTTTATTCCTTATTTTATGTGGGTTAGTTTTGCAACGGTACTCACTTATAATATTTTTATTTTGAATCAGGTCTGAAAGAAAACCTGTAATTTAGGGAGTGCGCTCTTCAGGAAAAATACTACTATTTATTATTTGCTTTTGGACATTTCACGCTAATGGCCAGAAGGTGGGCCTTGTACTGAGTGGTGGAGGTGCCAAGGGTTTGTCGCACATTGGCACGCTGAAGGCACTTGAGGAAAACCATATTCCCATAGACTATATCACGGGGACATCAATGGGCGGTATTGTTGGCGCCCTCTATGCCGCAGGATATGCGCCTGAGCAAATTGAAAAAATAGCGTTGACTACTGAGTTTCAGGACTGGGTAAACGGCCGTTATAAAAGTGATTATAGTTTCTATTTTCAAAAGAGCAGTACGAATGCCTCCCTGGTCACCGCCAAAATACAGGTAGATACTGCACTGAGAATGAGTGTGAGAAACAATCTTGTCAACGACATCCCCTTAAATTTCGCATTAATAGAACTCCTGTCCCAGGCATCGGCTATCGCGAAAGATAACTTTGATAATTTGTTTGTGCCCTATCGCTGTATGGTGTCTGATGTTTTCTCACAAACCAGCATTACAGTCAAAAACGGAAGCCTGGCAGAAGCCGTACGTGCCACAATGACCGTCCCCCTAATCTACAGGCCGATAAAACTCGACAATAAATATGTTTTTGACGGAGGCCTCTACAATAATTTTCCGGCCGACATCATGCAAAAGGAATTCAGGCCCGATTACATCATCGGCGTAAACGTATCTGCCAAGAATTTCAAAGAATATCCTAAAACAGGCGACGAACGGCTCATGAACCGCCTGATGATGTTTATGTTCCTGTCCAAATCCGATTCCACACTGATAGGAAAGAACGGTACCTATATCCAGCCCAACCTGCAGGATTACAGCGCAAGCAACTTCTACCCTGTTGCAGAGCTGATCAAAAAAGGTTATGATGCAACTATGGCAGACATGCCGGCGCTGTTAAAAGCGGTGCACAGCAGGGTTGATCCGAAGGAACTTGCCCTCAAACGGAATACTTTCAATAACAGAAAGCCGCAGCTGAAATTTAATGAAGTGACCGTAACCGGAGTAAACAGCCAGCAGAAACGTTATATCCAGCGGCTTTTCAAGAGGGATAAACCTACATTCGACCTTTCCGATATCAGGCAGGGCTATTATAAGCTTGTGGCCGATGAAACTTTTGAAACCATTTATCCCAAGATCTCCTACAATCCTTCGTCAGACAGTTACACCTTCGAAATCGTGGCACAACCTAAGAGGAGCTTTAAGCTGGACCTCGGGGGAGTGATCTCCAGCAGGCCTATCAGCACGGTTTTCCTCGGATTGCAGTACAACTACCTGAACCGCAAGGCCTATACCTTTGGTACGGATTTCTACTCGGGCCGTTTCTATGAGTCGGCCCAGCTGAATGCCCGTATTGATTATCCTTCCCGGCTCCCGTTTTTTCTTGCTGCAGAGCTGACCTATAATCACTTCAACTATTACAGCACCAGCAAGATCTTTATCGAGAACCCTCATCCTACCTATATTGAACAGTCTGACAGGAAAATCGAGATCAAGGGGGGCATACCCCTGAACCGGAATACCCGGATTACCCTGAGCACCTCATTTATCAATAATGAAGACAACTACAGCCCCACAAATACTTTTAATACCGGCGATATTCTGGATGAAACTATCTTTAATGGCCTAAGGTCTACCCTTGCCTTTGAACAGAACACCTTCAACCGTAAACAGTATGCCAGCCGGGGAAGGAACTTCCTGTTCGCGTTCAACTTTTTCACCGGTAAGGAGAACTACACTCCCGGAAATATATCGAGGAACGTCCCTGTTGCAAACGGCGATATTGCAGTGACCAGAAAATTCAGGCAATGGGTAAGTATGAAGATCAGTGACGAGAACTATTTCCTTCACGAGGGAAATTATACCCTTGGTTACCAGGCGGAGGCCGTGATTTCAAACCAGCCCTTATTCTCCAATTATTATGCTACGCTGCTGGCCAGTCCGGCTTTCTATCCTCTTCAGGACAGCAGGTCTCTCTTTCTTGAAAAGTTCCGTGCATCCAGTTATGTTGCCGGAGGATTAAAGAATGTTTACAGTTTGCGCAGAAATATTGATTTCAGAGTAGAGGGCTTTGTATTCCTGCCTTACCAGGAAATCACACAAACTGGATTTCAGGATGTAAAGAACTCGCCCACCTTTAACAAACTGCTCTATGCGGGCACTGCAGGGCTGGTTTATCATACGCCTGTGGGGCCGATTAGCATAAGCTATAATTTATATGATGATCCGATAAAAAGAAACGGCATTTTATTACATTTGGGCTATCTGATCTATAACAAACGTTCTATAGAATAACAAGATAATCAAAGGATAAAGACCTATATCAAATGAAAACGATCTACTACTGTTTGTTACTCCTAATGATCTCCGGCCCGGCTTTTGCCCAAAAGTCAGACATTAACAATTTCATTGTCAAGGAAAGCCTGTTGAAGAACAGTAAACTCGCCATTATTGCGGCAGATTCATTGGAGCAGCCTATAGAAAGCATCAATGGGCTCTATACGTTTACAGTCAGTGGTTTTACCCAGCAGCTGAAATTCAATGACGGAGTTGCCGTTCTGCCTATGCAACTGGACAAGTCGTCGTTTGTTTATATCAAACATCAGAATGATGGGGGTACGCATAGCAAATTGTTATACATTTATAAAAAAGACGGGAGTCTGAACCCTTTCACGATCAATAGCTTATGGCTTGTCCTTTTCCCTCTGCTGCTGATTTTCATCGCATTTGCCTTCAGGAAGCTGATCATATTTGTATTGATCATTCTCCTGGTTTACATTTACTTTAACCACAGCAACGGCTTACACCTGTCTACATTTTTCGAGTCGATATTCGATACTTTGAAGACGTTATTTTAGAAAGGCAGCCCTATCCCGAAATTGTACTGGAAGAAATGGTAATCATCGGGGCTGTTCTTTAGCCTGTAAGCTTCTTTAAATTCTGATCCGCCGCTAAACAACTTCCGGATCACCCATTGATCGGCAGGGTCAAACTGCGGGTCCCTTAGTTTGAGGCCTATATCAAAACGGAATATGAAATACTGCAGGTCGTATCTGAAGCCCATCCCTGTTCCAACACCCAGCTGGTTGCC
This sequence comes from Pedobacter hartonius, assembly GCF_900107535.1. GTDB lineage: Bacteria > Bacteroidota > Bacteroidia > Sphingobacteriales > Sphingobacteriaceae > Pedobacter > Pedobacter hartonius. The sequence goes on from NZ_FNRA01000001.1 coordinate 652,096, forward strand.
CAGGTTCTTGAAATCAAAATAGGTTTCGGGCTGCGGATTTCCTGAAGAGATATTCCAGACGTTTCCTGCATCCAGGAATATTGCGCCCCTGAGTTTGGCACCAAAAAAATTGTCAATCAGCTTATAACGGTACTCCAGGTTAGCTTCAATATGCATCTGCCCTAACTGGTCTATACCGTAAAGGGTTCTTCTTGCCTCCTCTGTAGGTACCCGGTCGCCCCGGTTATAGTTACCCGGTCCGAGCGTTCTGGCCTGCCAGGCCCTCACACCGCCGGCGCCACCTGCAAAGAACAGTTTTTCAAAAGGAATAGCCGTGGAGTTTCCATACGCCACCCCCACACCGCCGTTGATGCGCGCAACGAACTGCCTTTCTAACCCTAAGTTCTTATACCATCGTATATCAACCTCCGGACGTACATACTGGTTGTACGGAAGCCCGAGGATCGTGGCAAAATCTCCTGCATCAGGATTATGTTTGCCGCCTGTAAGTTTCGTTACTGCGGCCAGCCCATTCCCTGCGATATCGATATTTCCCCTGAAATACACAAAACTTTTGCCCGGAAGCAGCAATTTATTCGCGTTTAGCGTATAGGCATACTTCATACCCAGGGTGATATCCTTTCTGTCCAGCAGTAAAATATTGTAAGAGTTATCACTGATCAGCTGCTTTCCGTCTGCAGTAGTGGAATCGATCAGCAATCCTCCGAAACGGTACTCAAAGTTGAGGGGAGTGAATGAATGCAGCTTTGATTTAGTCTCCACCCACTGGTAGGTAAAGGAGTTAAGGAAAACACGCCTGACGAAGGCGTCCTTTTGCAGCGAGTAGACATAACTGGTAGAGAAAATGGTGGAAGGCATTCCGTTTTTGCCCATCATCGGAATATCAAATGGGACCATGAGCCTTGGCACTGCCAGGTTTGCACTCAGGGAAAAATCACGCTGATAAATATCGTTAAATGATGAGCCCCCCTGTCCGATCCGGGCCTGCAGCCCGCCTTTGATCTGGAATTCGAAGCGCTCTGCCCCTCTGAAAATATTATTATTCGTATAGGTATTGCTCAGCGTAAAACCCACGGTACCTGCATTGAAGGGCACCTCTCCCTCTATCCGGTTGCTCATCCTTTTCTGCGGAGTAAGCTGAATTACAGGCTGCAGCGTGTTAGCTGTGTCTTTCGACTTTACATATTCAATCTTTACGTTTTTAAACACATTGAGTTCGTACAGCCTGTCATAAGTCAGGTTCTCTTTCGATATATCGTAAGTTTCGCCCTGCCTGATAAAATCATATCGCACCACAGGGTTCCTTCTGAAACGTTTGGACAGATCGGTATACCTGATTCCCCTGAAAATACGCGGGTTTAATTTGACAGAATCCGGGAAACCTTCTGTAGTAGGGGCAATTACGATGTTACTCTCGCCAATCTTGTATTTTGCATGTCTGGAAGAATCCGGGTCGTCAATATACAGCACGACATTCGTTCTGCTGCTGCGCAATGCGGAATCTACAGTAAACCTTACATAAGGCCTTGAGAAGTCGTAATACCCGTTTTCTTTCATCACCTCGTAGATCTGTTCACGTTCATATGCCAGTGAATCGTCATCATACTGCATACCCTCGTGTAAATGTGTAAACATTCCCTTTCTGCTCATATATATTTCCCGCACGGCAGAATCAGGGATTGTATAGTTGACCTTGGCCACATAAAATGCAGGTCCTGTGTTCGCTTTAAAATCCACCTGGGCACGCTGTTTTTTCACCCTGATCTCAGACTTCACTTTGGCCATAAAATAGCCCTTGCTGATCAGGAACTTTTCAATCTGACTCCTGGAGATCTCTACCAGGGTACTGTCCAGTACCGGAGCAGGCTTACCTACTGACTTTGTTTTAAAAAGAGAATAAAAGATGTTGTACAGGCCTACGTTTATCCCCAGCCTCGAAGCAGGACGGATATCTTTCTGTATATAGTTCAGCGCTTCCTCCTTATATCTGCCCGGAATACTGTCTATTTCTACTTTTTTTACGATCGACTGATTGTCATCAATGAACTTTGTAGAGGAACAGGCACATATAAAAAGAATAATAAATAGTAATATTGCGGGAAACTGGAATTTATTTTTATAAATAGAATATGCTTTCAAAGTCTCAGATAGGTTTTATAAAATCATTACATCAAAAAAAGTACCGTAAAGAGCATGGGATATTTATTATCGAAGGAATAAAATCGATTATTGAGTTTATTCCTTCAGATTACCAGATCCATAGTGTATATTTTCAGCCACAATATCAATCTTTACTTCCTGAATTACCAGCAAATATAAAGTTATTTGAAGTAACCAGTGCTGAATTGGAGAAGATAAGCACTTTACAGGCACCTCAGGGTATCCTGGCACTGGTAAATATTCCTGAAACGACTACGATTGACCGGACTGTACTAAGAAACAATTTTTCTCTTGTACTGGATGGTATTCAGGATCCGGGAAATTTGGGTACCATTATCAGAACAGCCGACTGGTTTGGATTCAAACATGTGATCTGTTCATCAAATACGGTAGAAGTATACAATCCTAAGACTGTACAGGCAACAATGGGATCATTATGCCGTGTAAATGTGAGTTATCAGGATCTGGCCGGTCTGCTAACGGACATCAGTATGCCTGTTTTCGGAGCGATGTTAAACGGGAGCAGCCTCTATGAAACCCAGTGGGGAACCGAGGGGCTGGTCATTCTGGGAAATGAGGGGCAGGGCGTAAGCCCCGAAATCGTTAATCTGATCGACCGTCCGGTAACAATTCCTAGAGTGGGACAGGCTGAATCATTGAATGTTGCAGTATCTGCGGCAATCTTTTGTGCAGACATTAGCAGAAATTTGAATAAATAAATTGCATCTTAAGTATTAATTGCTATTTTTGCAGCCTGAATTTCAACAGGTCGAGTGGCCGAGTGGCTAGGCAGAGGTCTGCAAAACCTCGTACAGCGGTTCGAATCCGCTCTCGACCTCCAGATTTATATAAATTAAAAAAACTAAAGGTTAAGACCATGGCAGTTACCAGATTAAAAAGAAAAGACAGACAAAACCACGTAACTTCACGTTTAGAAGTTAAAACGTTGAAACTAGCTACAAACATCGAATTAGGCAGCCGTTCAAAACAGTCTAAAAAAGATCAGTTAGCTAAAAACAACCTGTTGTTAGATCAACTTTCTGCAGCTTTAAGAGCATAAGTTCTTTTTGTTAAAAGACAAAAACCTTTCCGGATATCCGGAAAGGTTTTTTTTATGCCTTGTATTTTAGGCCAGACGGGTCTGCCCTGTTATCTGATCAGCTCTTTACAGATCCTTTTCACAATGCCCGGCCCTTCATAAATGAAGCCTGTATATAGCTGCACCAGTGAGGCGCCTGCTTCAATTTTATCCTTTGCATCCTGGGGAGAGTGGATCCCGCCAACACCTATAATAGGAAATGCACGGTTTGATTTCTCCGATAAGTAGCGGATCACCTCTGTTGAACGTTGTGTCAGGGGCTTGCCGCTCAGTCCGCCGGTTTCAGCAGAAAGTTCCGGAGCGGTATACAGACCGCTTCTGTCAATCGTTGTATTTGTGGCAATCACACCTGCAATACCGGTAACTTTTACAATATCCACGATATCATCCAGCTGCTCATTGCTGAGGTCTGGCGCGATCTTCAGTAAGATGGGCCTGGAGATACCATTTTTATGGTTGCGTTCCTGCAGGGTGTTCAGCAGCAGGGTCAAAGGCTCTTTTTCCTGCAGTGCCCTTAAGCCCGGTGTGTTGGGAGAACTTACGTTCACAACGAAGTAATCAACCACGTCAAACAGCCGGTCAAAACATTTCACATAATCGTTTACTGCCTCTTCATTAGGGGTATTTTTATTTTTCCCGATGTTGCCGCCAACTACAATGCTGTTATCCTTTGCCTTCAATACCCTTAATCTTTCGGCCAGTATGTCAACCCCTTTATTATTGAAGCCCATCCTGTTGATCAGTGCTTCATCATCAGGAAGCCTGAACATCCTTGGCAGGTCATTTCCCGGTTGCGGCAGAGGTGTTACTGTTCCCACTTCAATAAATCCAAAGCCCAGATCGCTCAGTGCTTCAACGTATTCACCATTCTTATCAAAGCCCGCGGCCAGCCCTACAGGGTTCCTGAATTTGATCCCGAAAACCTCGCGCTCCAGCCCCCTGATATGAATGTCGAAACTGCTGCGCAATATGGTCTTCCCCAGAGGGAAATGTTCATGGAACCACTTCAGTCTCTTCACCACAAAATAGTGAACCTTCTCAGGGTCAAACTTAAAAAAGATAGGTTTAATCAGTCGATACATCCAACGAAGATAAAAAATGTGATCAGTATATTGATCAAAAATATCACGTCAGTCCGCACATTCCCCCCAAACTGACCGGTTCGTGTAATTAAAACGTAGAAATTCGTCAGAGATACGCTTGAATATCAAACAAAATGCGCCTAAAAATTGTATTTTTGCACCCAACATGATTTCGATAAACGACTTAACATTCCTTATAGGTTCCAGGGCTTTATATGACGAAGCGAACTGGCACATTAAACCAGGAGAAAGAATTGGCCTTATTGGCGCCAATGGAACGGGAAAATCTACTTTACTAAAAATAATTGTAGGGGAATATGCGCCTTCTTCAGGAAGTATCTCTATGTCCAAAGACTTAAAGATCGGCTACCTGAACCAGGATTTACTATCTTACGAATCCCACCATACGATTTTGCATGTGGCCATGGAAGCTTTTGAGCGCCAGAACCAGATACATGATGAAATTGAAGTACTCTTAAAAAAGATAGAAACCGATTATTCTGAAGAAGTACTCTACAAACTGAGCGACAAGCAGCAGGAGTTTGAGGCACTTGACGGTTACAATATCGAATACAAGGCAAATGAGATCCTTGCAGGTCTGGGTTTCAGCACTGCAGATCAGCACCGCCCGCTGAATACCTTCTCGGGAGGATGGCGTATGCGTGTCATGCTGGCGAAGATCCTTTTGCAAACTCCGGACATCCTGTTACTGGATGAGCCAACCAACCACATGGATTTACCTTCCATCAAATGGTTGGAAACTTATCTGGCCGGATTTGAAGGGGCTATCGTGATCGTGTCTCACGACAGGTATTTCCTGGATAAAATCGTGAACCGTACGGTAGAATCACGCAAGGGAAAACTGACCACTTACGCCGGAAATTACACCTTTTACCTGGAAGAGAAATCATTAAGGGGCGAGATCCAAAAAGGAGAATTTAAAAACCAGCAGGCCAAGATCAAACAGGAAGAAAAACTGATTGAGCGTTTTAAAGCCAAAGCCAGTAAAGCTAAAATGGCTCAGTCACGCATGAAGGCCCTGGATAAGATGGAACGTGTGGAAGATGTCGACGACGACAACCCTACAGTGAACTTCAGCTTTAAGTTCACCAAACCTTCGGGCCGCCACGTGATCAGGATTGAAAATGCAACAAAAAAATATCCCAATATAGATATTCTTGAAAATGCGGAAGCAGTAATTGAAAAAGGCGATAAGATTGCCCTGATTGGTGCCAACGGAAAAGGAAAGTCAACCCTGTTGAGGATGGTTGCAGGTGTGGAGAAATTTGAGGGGTCCTGCGAGACCGGGCACAATGTCACCACTACTTTCTTTGCCCAGCATCAGCTGGAATCGCTGCACCTCGGCAATAGCATTCTGGAAGAGTTGCAGGCCTTTGCACCAAAACATACGGATACGGAGTTACGGTCCATTCTCGGATGTTTCCTGTTTACTGGAGACGATGTATTCAAGAAGATCAAAGTCCTCTCCGGAGGAGAAAAGTCAAGGGTTGCCCTGGCCAAGTCATTAACAACGGATTCAAACTTCCTGATCCTGGATGAGCCTACGAATCACCTGGACATACAATCGGTTAATATTTTGATCCAGGCTTTAAAACAGTTTGAAGGCACTTTCATTGCCGTATCCCACGACAGGTACTTCCTGGATAATGTAGCCAATAAGATCTGGTTCATAGAAGAAGAACAGATCAAACAATATCCCGGTACTTATGCAGAATATGAAATCTGGAATAGTAAGAGAATTATCCCTGTTCCCAAAAGTATTCCTGTAAAACCCGCGGAGAAAGAGGTTAAACCGAAAACTGAAGAAAAACCGGTAACGGCAAACAGCCAGCAGCAGCTCAAAAAACTAAATGATCAGTTACAGAAGATCGAACAGGAAACTGTTCAGCTGGACAAAGATGTAAAAGTTATTGAAGCTGAGATGGCCGATGAAAAAGTTTACAGCGATCAGGCAAAACTTGCCGATGCGAATAAGAGATATCTTACAGCAAAACAGCTGCTGGACGCCGCCCAGAATAAATGGGAGGAACTTGCAGCTGAAATTATGGAACTAGAAAGCAATTAATGGTTAAACAGGGAGTATTGCTCTTTTTAAGTTTGTTCATCTTACAAATTGCTGCAGCACAGCAGCAGTTTGTGTACGACAATAAAGTGTACAGCACACAAATAAAAACCGTACAGTGTTACAACGCTCAGAGAGAGCAATCCATCCCGGTGATCACCCTGGGTTCAAAAGAGCAGTTACTGTTCTCTTTTGACGATTTAAGGGGAGGAAGCAAGAACTACTGGTATACCGTAGAGCATTGTACCTATGACTGGAAGTCTTCGGGGATATCTGCACTGGATTACCTGGAAGGAACAACCGAAGACAGGATCATCGATTATGCCTATTCTTCAAAGACACTTCAAAAGTTTACCCATTATACGCTCAGTTTACCCAATGAGCAGATCAAGCCGAAGATATCCGGCAATTACCTGCTGAAAGTATATGAGGACGGAGATCAGCGTAAGCCGGTTTGCTCACAGCGCTTTTTTATAGCTGCCGACAAACAGGTGAATACCGGCACACAAATCCTGCCCAGCAATGAGGTCTCTTTAAGATTCAGCAACCAGAAGCTGAATGTGACCGTTACGTATACCCTAACCATTCAAAATCCTTTTTCAGATGTTAAGCTGATACTGCTGCAGAACGGAAATCCGCTGACGGCAAAGCTGAACACGAAGCCAACCTTTGTAAAACCGGGTTCATTGATTTACAATGACCTCAGCAGCAACGATTTTCCGGGAGGTAACGAATTCAGGAAGTTCGATTCCCGCAGCCTGCGTTACAAAGGCGTACACGTGCAGGATTTATCTACCGACAGTACAAATAATATTGTGCTGTTCCAGGACCTGAATGGGAATGCACCAAAATACACGCAGATAACTGATGACAATGGAGCTTTCTTTGTACGCAACCAGGATAATGTAGACAACGATACAGACAGCGACTATGAACATGTATTGTTTACATTAAATGCCAAAGCGCCCAATGAGAACGGCAGCGTTTATGTAGTGGGCAGGTTCAATAACTATACGCTTAGCGAAGAGAACAAACTGAACTATGATGCCTCCAAAAAGAAATTCTATTCCGGCCTGTACCTGAAACAGGGAGTGTACGACTATCAGTATGTATGGAAAGACAATGCCAGCGGAGATATTGACAATACCGTATTTGAAGGCTCTTTCTTTGAGACCGAGAACGACTATCAGGCTTTTGTTTATTACCGCAGACCTGGCTCCCGCTGGGATGAACTGATTGGTTACAGTACCGTCAGCACCGTACAGAAATAGTGTATTTCATATACGTTAATATTTTTATTGTTTTTATTTTCTACTTTAATGAAAGTTTGTTATTTTTGTGAAGAACATTACACCGCCAGTTTAGTTAATAATTTAAAAAACGGTAAAATGACAACACAAGCATTAAATCTTTATGAAGTACTTAAAAACAGATTGAATGATGCCAGTGCAAAGGCCGTCGTTACGTATCTTAAAGAATGTATGAAAGCTATGGTAGCAAAAGAAACAGACACAAAAATTTCACATCTTGCCACAAAAGAGGATCTGGTGATAGTAAATACAAAAATCACCTCCATAAAAGAAGACCTGATCATACTGGAAACTAAACTGACCAAAATGATCCTGGAAACAAAGACAGAGCTCATGAAATGGACCTTTATCTTTATTATGGGGCAAACAGCGGTAATTGCCGGGCTGATCAAGCTCTTCCTGCAGCAGTAAGCTATATTCTAACAGCAGTTGACTGAAACCGCTGGTAGAATAATCTATTCCCTATTCTGCTTTAAGTATCCATATCGATACACTGCCCGCTGCACAAAAGAAATCTGCCCACCCATCTTCATTCACTGTCACTTCTTCAGCGCTGTATCCCAAAGCATCAACGAACGTTTTTCCGGCATGCCCTCCGCCCATTTCCATATGCTTGGTTCCCTCTTCACCATTACTCAATACAACGGCAACACCAGAATTTTCATTTTCAGCACTCCCCTCTCTTGTCCAGCCGATACAATTCGGATGGTCGAAATACTCCCGCTGTAAACCATGGGCCGCATCTCTGCGTGTCCTGATCATTACGTCCAGCTGCGGCACACCGATCAGCTCCACGTCAGCATCATTTCCTTCGGTGTCTTTGTCTATGTATTTCGCCCCGTACAGGTCAGGATAAAAGATACAGGGAATTCCCTGCTCTCTTAACAGGATCAGTGCATAGGCTAAAGGACGGAACCAGAAATCCACATAAGCTTCAAGGGATTGCAGGGGCTGCGAATCATGGTTATCGATAAAAGTAACCGAAAGCTGCGGATGTGATTCCACCAGTGTATCCACAAAGATCTTGCTCATATCATATCCGTCACCCTGCTGTCCCGCCTGATAGAAGTTGTGGTGAAGCATCGAGTCGAATAGCTGCATCCTTCTCTCTGTGAGGTCTACATAACTTCTGAGTTTATTTACATCATCAAGAATCCAGTTCTCTGCCACGATGAAAAAATCTTTATCAAATTTGGCCTTCATGTGGTCCAGCCATTCTTTCAGGTATCTTGGCGAAATATGTTTTACGGCATCCAGCCTGAAGCCACCCATACCGCAGGTTTCATGATACCATTCTCCCCACCTTTTCAACTCTTCACGAACGGCTTCGTTCCTGAATTCAATATCATTGAACATCAGGTAATCATAATTCCCCATTTCATCTGAAGGTACATCTTCCCAACCATCGCCATATTCATTTTGTATAGAGAAAATAGCAGTTTCCTGCAGGTCTTCTGCCCAGTCAATTCCGCTGAAACAGCTTTTGTCCCAGATAAATTCTGAGTATTTGCCCTTTCTGCCGGGGAAGGTGAATTTTGTCCATGCTTCGATTTCAAAGGTATCAGAAGTAAATTCACTGCGATTATCGGTGTTAACCCTCTTTACAGGTACCTTTTCCAGTTCATCTGCTCCCGCCTTATGGTTAAATACAACATCGGCAATGACCATGATCTGCTGCTCATGCAGATTTTTTATTGCCTGAAGATATTCTTCTTTAGTACCATATTTGGTAGGCACGCTATTCTTCTGATCGAACTCGCCCAAATCATACAGGTCGTAACAGTCGTACCCGACAGAGTTATCCCCTTCTGTAGATTTATAGGCCGGTGGAAGCCAAACTCCGGTAATTCCTATCTCTTTTAATGTTTTTGCCTCCGCAGAAACTTTTTTCCATAATTTCAGTTCGTCGTTGTAATACCAGTGGAAGTACTGTACCAGGGTTTGATTGATCATTATATTTATATGTGTATTTTTTAAGCCTGCAGTACAATAACATGAAGTCTTAGTTTTTGTTTACTTTTGCAGGAAATATGAGCACAATAATTAAACATCCCAAGAATTCATTCACCGTCATGAATGAATTAGTGTTACCCAATGATACCAATACGCTGAATAACTTAATGGGGGGCAGATTGCTGCACTGGATGGATATCGCCGCCGCGATTTCTGCACAAAAACATTGTAACAGGATCGTAGTGACAGCTTCTGTAGATAATGTTTCTTTCCAGCATGCAATTAAACTGGGAGATGTGATCACTATTGAAGCCAAAGTGACACGTGCATTTCATACTTCCGTGGAGGTCCGTATGGATGTATGGGCAGAAAACATTCCTTCGGGAAGCCGCATCAAATCAAATGAAGCTTATTACACTTTTGTTGCTGTAGACCAGAGCGGCAGGCCGATACCTGTGCCGGAACTGTCTCCTGAGACGGAGGAAGAGATTGAACTGTTTGCCGGTGCTTTAAGAAGACGGCAGATCCGCCTGATCCTGGCGGGTAAAATGAACGCTCATGATGCTAAAGAATTAAAAGCCTTATTCTTCAACGAATAACCGCTTCATTAAAACCCAAAGGCAGCTGTTTAGCTGCCCATTTCAAGAATTTTATCGAACTCTGTCGCCTTAAGCTGCATTACCGATAAACGTCCCTGTTTGACCAGGGAGATCTCTTTCAGGCTTTCTTCTGCCTTGATCTGCTCCAGGGAAACAGGATTTTTCAGGGTTTCTACCGGCGATAAATCCACCACTACCCAATTGGCATCATCTGTAGTTGGGTCCTGGTAGAATTCTCTTACTACTTTAGCTATCCCCACAACGTTCTTGCCCTCGTTACTGTGATAAAAAAGAACCAGGTCGCCCTCTTTCATCAGCTTGATGTTATTGCGGGCCTGGTAATTCCGTACACCATCCCAAAAAGTACGGCCGTCTTTATTAAACTGTTCCCAGCTGTATTTGAAAGGTTCTGATTTGACTAAGAAATAGTTCATTGTTGTTAAAATGCTTAATTGTATACTATGATGGAATAATGGTCAAAACTACTAAAACCGGACAATATCAGGGTGAATCAATGCGATTAATGTATCATTTTAAACAATAACTCCTTCAGCAGTTCCCCGTCTGTGACGTTGCCTGTACTGTCTACTCCTTTGCTTTTCAGGTCATATTCCCTCAGCAGACTGATAATATCGAAAGTTTTATTCAGGTTGTAATTCCGCGCTGCCATTTCGTAATCCTTTACAAAATATGGGTTCACCCCCAGTTCTTTGGCTGCATCATTCTTATTCTGAAGGTAATGATATTTAAGGATCTTGGAAAAGTAGGAGTTCAGATTGGCCATCACCATTACCATAGGGTTGGCTTTAGGGTTATCGGCAAAGTAGTTAATGATCTGATTTGATTTCAACACGTTACGGGAGGCCAGGGCCTTTTGCAGCTCGAACACATTATACTCTTTACTGATCCCGATATTCTTTTGAACCAGATCAGTATCAATAGTAGTTTCCTTACTGATATTCAGCATCAGTTTCTCCAGTTCATTGGAGATCTTGGACAGGTCTGCACCAAGATATTCGGCCATCAGGGCGGAAGCCTGCGGGGCGATCTTCATTTCCTTTTCTCTTACCAGGTCTTCGATCCACTGGGCAAGCTTATAATCCCTTACCGGGTCTGACTGAAAGACAAGCCCATTTTTTGTGACCGACTTGAAGATCTTCTTCCGCTTGTCAAAGTTGGCATATTTAAATCCCAGCACCAGTATCGTACTGCTGAGGGGATTTTCAAAATAATTCTGTACAAATTCGGCTTCTTTGCTGCTCCCCTCCGTTTCCTTAGACCATTTCAGGTCCTGTGCTTCCTTTACTACAATCAGCTGGTAGTCAGACATCATCGGATAACGTTTTGCTGCATTTAAAATCGTAGCCATATCCGTGTCCTTACCATACAACACCGTTTGGTTAAAGCCTTTTTCCATCTCAGTCAGAATATGCTGTTCCATATAATGAATGATCTGATCAATATAATAGGGTTCTTCACCATGTAAGAGGTAAACAGGCTTAAACTTTTTAGCTTTAAGGTCTTTTATAATATCGGAAGCAGTCATAAATTATTCCAAATGTAACCGCTTAAAACTAATTATTAAAGGTTATTTTTGCACAAATGGCATTTACCCCCACAGCATTAAACCTACCGCCGTACCCTTTCAAAATCACGTTGAAAGAAAATCAGCATTTCATCTTTGATGAAGTTAGAAAAAAGCACCTGGTTTTAACCCCTGAGGAATGGGTACGCCAGCATTTTATCCATTACCTGATCAGGGACAAAAAGTTCCCCAGGTCTCTGATACAGATTGAAGGCGGACTGAGCCTAAATCAATTACAAAAGCGTACTGACATCGTGATCTTCAATACCGCAGGAGAGAGAATTATGGTGATCGAATGCAAGGCACCTGCTGTTAAGATCTCGCAGGGAGTATTTGATCAGGCTGCAAGATATAATTCTGTACACCAGGCCAAATGGCTGGTGGTTACAAACGGGCTGAAACACTGTTATGCGCAGATTGATCATGAAGCTTCAAAGTTTTTGTTCTTTGAGGAGTTACCCGAATATGGCATGTTGTAATTATCCATCAGAAATTAAAATAATTTTAGAATAAGGCAACCGATAGTATGTACCTTACGTAAATGTATTTAGAACCAGACTTAATAACTACATAACGTGATCAAAGTACTTCTCGCAGATAAGCAAATATTAACCCGTGAAGGGGTCATATCCGTATTATCAAATCATCATGATATTGAGGTGCTGGGAACTGCGGCTTCCCCTGAAGAGCTAAAAAAAATGCTCTGGGCACTAAAACCTGATGTAATTATCATGGACCATAATTATGGACATGACTACTCGGCGAATGATATTCAAAATATCTACGCGTCATTTGACTTTGCACGGATTTTAATCCTGTCCAACAGGCAGCATAAGAACGATATTCTTGAGATCATCAATCACGGTATCAGAAGTTATGTATGTAAGGAGTCTTCCGTTGAAGAACTTCTAGAGGCCATTCATGCCACGGCCAGGAACGAACAGTACTATTGCAAAAAGACTCAGGAAACCCTCTTCGGTCATAAGCTGCCTGCAAGAAAGGCAGATGGCACTCCCCTGCTGTCTTACCGTGAAACGGAGATTATCCAGTTAATTGCTGAAGGTAAAGCCAACAAAGAAATTGCGGAAAAGCTGTTTCTGAGTGTGCACACGATTAAAACACACCGTAAGAATATCATCAAAAAACTGGGTTTTACCTTTAAACATGCTTCAGAATTAATTTTTCTGCTGAGTTATATTAACGACGTCTTTATTTAGACTGATTATTAATATACCCCCAGGGGGGTATTGCCATGCCCCGTTCCCGAATCTAAATTTGCGTTATTATAATAAGCAACTGATAACTCAAATATGAAAAGAACATTTACAGCACTCAGCCTTTCGGCACTGGTACTGATCGCAGCAAGCTGCAGTAAGGATTCAGACAATGGTGGAGATACCATTCCGGTTTATACTGTCCCGACAACCTATAATTTCTCAAATGTAGATTTTTCAGCTTCAACTACCCGCCTGGGAATGGCTACTGAAATGTCTAACCTGATGAAAAATGCAATCTCAGGCCCGGTTGACGGAGCAAAGCTAAAAGCGATGTTCAGCAATACAGGCGCACCATTTGCCACAGCTGCTTACAATACTTCAGGTATCCAGATCAAAGATCAGACTGCAGCCCTGTTCCAGACAGACGTACTGAGTTTTATTGACAGCCTCGTAAAGGTTAGCCAGTCTACCCAGCCAGCCAGCAGAGGAGTTGCAGGCGTGGGTAAAAACGCGGCAAATACACCTGTATATGCATTAACGGGCTCGGGCATCAACTATGCTCAGGTATTTAACAAAACCATCATGGGCGGACTGATCACCTACCAGATCGTAAGCAACTATATGGATGGTGGAATCAGCTCTTCAGTGAACAACACGACAGTTGTTACCGGAAGCGGAACGGCCATGGAACACAATTGGGACCTCGCCTTCGGTTACTGGAGCGTGCCTATCGACTTTCCAACCAATAAAACCGGCGTAAAATTCTGGGGAAGCTACAGCACCCAGGTAGATGCAGGCTATCCGGCCAATAAAACCCTGATGGATGCCTTCCTGAAAGGAAGAGCAGCGATCAGCAACAAGGATGATAAAACCAAACTTGCCCAGGCCACTATTATCCTGGAGGCCTTCGAAAAGCTAACCGCTGCAGCAGCCCTTCAGGAGGTAAAAGAAGTGAAAGAATCCATCAATGATAACATTGTAAGAAACAGCAGGCTTTCTGAATGTTACGGATTTGTCTACTCTTTGAAATACAATCCAAAGAAAAAAATCACTGATGCAAAGATCAATGAGATACTTGCTTTGTTCCCCAAAAACTTTTATGACCTGACCCCTGTCCAGCTGGATGCGATCAGGGATGCGGTTGCCGCACAATACGGATTTGAAAGTGTGAAAGACATTTTATAGTCTTCCCCAGGTTTCCCGAAAATCAGCCAGCCTCAGTAATAACCGGGGCTGGCTTTAAACAAAATTTACAATGCGAAAATCCATTTATGTAGCTTTAATCGCTGCTTCGACACTGATTGCTGTACAGTCCTGTAAAAAATCTGGCAGCTCCTCCTCTACTGATAATTCCTCGTCCTTTGACAATAAAGGCATGCTCAGGAACATCAGTACCAATATCATCTTACCGGCATACACCTCCTTCCAAACCGCCTCAGTCAATTTAGACGCTGCGGTTTCAGCATTTAACGCCAGTCCGGACAACACCAGACTTCTGGCGCTGCAGACAGCATTTCAGGCTACATATAAACAATGGCAGGCTGTCTCGGTCTTTGAATTCGGCCCGGCAGAGACCGCAACACTGAGAGTGAATGTAAACACTTATCCAACCAGTGTATCCCAGATCAGTTCAAATATCAGTTCAGGGACCTATGACCTCAGTACATTTGCCAATCTGTCGGCAAAAGGCCTTCCTGCAATGGATTATCTGTTATTTGGCCTGGGTGCTGATAATAGCTCTATTTTACTGATGTACACTTCCGACGCAGCAGCGGCGAACAGGAAAGCTTACCTGGCTAAACTGTCTGCAGAAATTAAAGCAGCGGCTACAACTGTTTTAACGGGTTGGTCCACTTATAAAGCAACTTTCGACGCTTCTGCAGGCACTGCAACTGGCAGTTCTACCAGTCTGCTGATTAACCAGTTGGTGTACGACTATGAGATCCTTAAAAATTACGAGGTTGGTGTTCCGGCTGGGGTACAGTCAATGGGCACTACCTTTCCAACAAAGGTTCAGGCCTATTACTCCAAAATGTCTGTCCAGTTGGCCATCCTGCACATACAGGCGATACAAAACATTTATCTGGGCAAAAGTACCCAGGGAGACGGATTGGGCTTAGATGATTATCTGGTCAAGGCAAATGCCAAAAAAGACGGAGCATCGCTAAACACCACTATCCAGAATCAGTTTGCAGCTGCACTAGCCAAACTGCAGGGATTAACAGATCCTTTGTCAGATCAGATCAAAACCAACCCCGCTGCTGTAACCGCCGCTTATACCGAGCTGCAAAAACTTACGGTATTGCTCAAAACAGATATGACCTCCTCACTGGGCGTTTTAATCACCTTTGGTGACAATGACGGAGATTAACACCTCAAAACACATAGCCCCGCTTGTCGTTCTACGGATGGCATTCGGGGTTATTATGCTCATCAGCACTGTCCGCTTTGTCTTAAGGGGGTGGATAGATGCATTTTATATTCATCCAAAGTTCCATTTTACATTTTATGGTTTCGGATGGGTAAAACCAATGGGGGCGACAGGCATGTATGCCCTGTTCTCATTGCTTATCATTGCCGCCATTTTCGTAACCATAGGTTTGTTTTACAGGACTGCTATCCTGCTCTTTTTCCTCTGTTTTACTTATGTAGAACTGATTGACAAAACCACTTATCTCAATCACTATTACTTTATCAGTGTCATGGCTTTTCTGATGATACTGGTTCCTGCAAACCGTTATTTCTCTGTCGATGTGATACGGAATCCCCGAATAAAAACTATCCGGGTTCCTGCCTGGACCATCAACATCTTTAAATTACAGCTCCTGCTGGTCTATCTTTTTGCCGGAATATCCAAATTAAACTATGACTGGCTCATTGCGGCCATGCCACTCCGCATATGGCTGCCGGCGAATAGCAATTTACCTGTCATAGGCGGCCTTTTAAGCAAGCTTTGGGTTGCTTATGCATTCAGCTGGTGCGGTGCGGTATTCGACCTTTTTATTGGTTTTTTACTGCTAAATCCCTCTACAAGGAAACCAGCTTATCTGATGGTGATCATTTTTCACCTGGTAACCGCCTGGCTCTTCAGGATAGGGATGTTCCCCTATATCATGATCTTTGTCACCATTATTTTCTTTTCAACGCAGACACATCTAAAGATCATCAGCGTGCTCAGAAAGATACTTCGGGCTGTAGCCGGGGAGCGGGAAACACCGGGTATACCTTATAGACTCTCTGTTTCCAAACGTAACGTTATATATGCCATTCTGATCCTTCATTTTACCATTCAGGCACTGCTGCCCTTCAGGTATTTACTCTACCCCGGAAGCCTGTACTGGACGGAAGAGGGCTATCGTTTCTCATGGCGTGTCATGCTGATGGAGAAAGGGGGAACAGCCTTCTTTCATGTTAAAGATCCGGAAACGGGCCTGCAATCTGAGATCATCAATGCACAATACCTTACGCCTTTCCAGGAAAACATGATGGCTACCCAGCCCGATATGATCCTTCAGTATGCACATTTGCTGGCCCGGGAATATCAAAAGAAAGGGATTAAACATCCTGTAGTTACCGCCGAAAGTTATGTCACGCTGAATGGAATCGGCAGCAGGTTATATATCGACAGTACCGTAAATCTGACGAACGAAAAAGAAACTTTTGACCACAAAAAATGGATCCTTCCATTTCATAGAAAATAAGAATGAAACACATCTTTACACTGATCTTTCTACTGTTAACTATCACTTCCTTCAACCTGTCGGCTCAAAACTTTACCGTACAAGGCCAGATTAAAACGGCTTCGGGCGAAGGTATACCAGGGGTTTCAGTGTCTTTAAAAAAAACACACCATTCCGCAGTGGGCGACCAGGCAGGAAATTACAGCTTAACAGGTATAAAACCGGCTGCCTATACCATGGAAATTTCTGCCGTCGGATACCAGCTGCTGGTCCGCACACTAAAAGTCAGCAGCAGCCTCACCTTAAACCTGGTGATGGAGGAATCGGTAAAACAGCTGCTTGATGTAAAAATAAGAGCCGAAGATGAAGAGACATTTGGCGTTACACGCTTAAAGGCAGTAGAGGGCACCACCATTAATGCAGGTAAAAAAAGTGAGGTCATTGTACTGAATGATGTGGTAGGCAATATGGCCACCAACAATACCAGGCAGATATATGCAAAGGTGGCAGGCCTGAACATCTGGGAAAATGATGGCGCTGGTATTCAGCTGGGCATCGGCGGAAGAGGATTAAACCCAAACAGGATTACCAACTTTAATACCAGGCAAAACGGATATGACATCAGTGCCGATGCACTAGGTTATCCCGAAAGCTATTATTCGCCCCCGGCGGAACTGGTAGACCGCATAGAAATCCTAAGGGGCGCGGCTTCCCTGCAGTACGGAACACAGTTCGGCGGACTGATCAACTTCAAACTTAAGGAA
The DNA here is from genome assembly GCF_900107535.1 of Pedobacter hartonius. Classification (GTDB taxonomy): domain Bacteria; phylum Bacteroidota; class Bacteroidia; order Sphingobacteriales; family Sphingobacteriaceae; genus Pedobacter; species Pedobacter hartonius. The sequence goes on from NZ_FNRA01000001.1 coordinate 669,628, forward strand.
GGCCCCACCACAGACAAACCCATAGAGGTCATCTCCCGTGAAACAGCAGGGTCATGGGGATTTTTCAATACCACCAACAGCATTGCCGGTAAGATAAAAAAGGTGCAGTACTATGCGCTTTTCCAGCACAAGTCTGGCGATGGCTGGCGGCCAAATTCCGGTTTTAACGTAAACACCGGATACGCATCCGTAATTTATACCATCAATGATAAACTGGCCGTTACTGTTCAGTACACGCATATGAACTATCTTGCCCAACAGCCCGGCGGACTCACCGATGCGCAATTCGCTGAAGATCCGCGTCAGTCTGTAAGGGCCAGAAACTGGTTTAAAGTAGACTGGAACCTCGGCGCGGCAATTTTAGACTTCCAGATCAATGACCACCTGAAACTGAACTCAAGGTTCTTCGGCCTGTCAGCAGACAGGGATGCGCTGGGCGATCTGGATTTTATTAACCGCCCTGACCCTGGTTTGCCAAGAGACCTGTACAAGGATAAATACAGCAATTACGGCAATGAAACCCGCCTTTTGTATGCCTATAACATCAACAACAATCCGCAGAACCTTCTGTTGGGTGTGAGAGCTTACAGAGGCCATACTGACCGCCAGCAAGGGATCGGAAACGATGGCAGCACGGGTAATTCGTCCGACTTTGATTACGTGATCAGCGATGCCAATGCCTATTCAAAATACAATTTCCCGAATTACAACCTGGCTTTATTTGCTGAAAATATATTTAAGATCAGCCCAAAATTCAGCGTGATTCCCGGTATCCGGTTTGAAAACATCATCACCAAAGCCGACGGTTTTTATTCAAACATCAAAAAAGACCAGGCAGGAAATATTTTCTTTAGCGAGCAGATACAGGAAGACAGGAACAGCAGCCGGCGTTTTGTAATAGCTGGGCTCGGATTAAGTTATATGCAGAACGAGGCCATTCAGCTGTATGGCAATATTTCCCAAAACTACAGGGCCATTAATTTCAATGATATCCATTCTGCAAATCCAAATATCGTCACAAATCCTAATCTAAAAGATGAAAAAGGGTATTCTGCTGATCTGGGTATGAGGGGAAATATCTCCGGTATCTTCAATTATGATGTCAGTGCCTTCTTTATCAATTATAACAACAGGATTGGAACTGTACAACAGGTAGACCCGGTATCGTTCAATATTTACCGCCTGAGGACCAATGTTTCGCAATCCAGGAACCTGGGCCTCGAATCTTTTGCAGAGCTGGAGCTCCTGCACTTTATCACCCATGACATCACCAATAAGAATACAAGGGTATCCCTCTTCACTAACCTTGCATTGATCAACGCGCGTTATGTAAACAGTGATGAACCTGCTTATCAGAATAAAAAGGTAGAACTGGCACCAGACCTGATCTTTAAAACAGGGCTCTCCTTTCAGCATCAGAGATTTTCAGCCAGCTATCAGGTATCCTACACCAGCGAACAATTTACCGATGCCACGAATGCCATCTTTACAAGCAATGCTATCGATGGTTTAATCCCGGCTTATACTGTAATGGATCTTTCTGCGGAATATAAACTCAGTAAAGTTTTCACCATACAAAGCTCAGTAAACAACCTCGCAGACAAAAGGTATTTCACCCGCCGTGCTGAAAGTTATCCCGGACCCGGTATCATCCCTGCAGATGCAAGAAGCGTATTTTTAACGCTGCAGGTAAAATTATAAATGGTATATAGATCTTGACATATAGATATCTACACATCATGATACACGGACTAAGGAAAGAGAATTTATATAAATCCTGACTGGTAAAGCGCCATACATTGGATAAACCCTGTAAAAGGAAAGGTACTTCAATGCTGCTGAAGGGCAGCATTGAAGTACCTTTCCTTTTACAGCGAAGCCAAAGAATCTTCTATAATCTTTATCTTCGCATCCGCATCTGCCTTTTTATTCCGTTCATTCTGAATAATCTCCGGCTTGGCATTCTGTACAAAACGTTCATTACTCAACTTCGCATCCACAGACTTCAAAAATCCCTGCAAATAAACCAACTCCGCATTTAAACGTTCGCGTTCAGCCTCAACATCCAGCGTCTCATTTAGTTGAACAAAAAACTCATCGTTCCCAACCATAAACCCGGAAACGCCAGCTACTTTATCAGTCACAAAATCAACTTCGGTGACATTCGCCAGCTTAGAAATGATCGTTAGCCATTTATCATAAGCTATAGCAGAATTTACTTTTATGCTCAATGGCAGTCCCTCTTTTGGAGAGATCTGTTTCGTATTCCTGATGTTACGTACCTCGGCTACAATCCCTTTCACCACTTCCACATCTTTCAGTAAAGCAGCGTCAGCGGCACCCACAACCGGGTAGGGCGCTACGATAATACAATCCAGTTCTCCTTTTTCGCCAAATAGCTCATCATGCCAGAGTTCTTCTGTAATAAAAGGCATAAAAGGATGTAAAAGGCTCAGTACCTTTTCAAAGAAGCCGATCGTTGCTTTCAGCGTAGCCGCATCTACAGGATGCTGATATACCGGTTTCACCATTTCCAGGTACCAGGCACAGAAATCATCCCAAACCAGCTTATAGGTGATCATGAGGGCCTCCGACAGGCGGTACTGTTTAAAGTTCTCTTCAATTTCTGCCAGGGCTTCATTGAAACGGTTTTCAAACCACAGGATTGCCTGCTCATTGGGATTAGGAAGGCTGTCATCAACTTCCCATCCTTTAATCAGACGGAAAGCGTTCCATATTTTATTGGCAAAGTTCCTTCCCTGTTCACAGTAACTTTCATCGAACATCAGGTCATTTCCGGCAGGAGAGCACAATAGCATGCCTACCCTCACTCCGTCAGCTCCATATTTCTCAATCAAGCCAATCGGATCAGGGGAATTCCCCAGTGATTTAGACATCTTGCGGCCAAGTTTATCACGGACGATCCCCGTCAGGTATACATTTGTAAATGGCTTTTTGCCCATAAACTCATGTCCTGCCATGATCATACGTGCCACCCAGAAGAAAAGGATTTCAGGGGCAGTCACCAGGTCATTTGTAGGATAATAATAATTAATATCTTTATTACCAGGCTCTTTGAAGCCATTAAATACAGAGATGGGCCATAACCATGATGAAAACCAGGTATCCATTACATCATCATCCTGCCTGATAAAAGGAGCCAGCTGATGTTTGAACCCATGAGCTTCCTCTTCTGAGAATTTGCCATCGATATCTTTAACTTTCAGAAACTCATCCAGTGCTTCCTCTTTTGTTTTTGCTACCACCCAATTGTTTTTATCGTCATACCAGGCGGGAATACGTTGCCCCCACCATAACTGCCGGCTGATATTCCAATCCCTTACGTTTTCCATCCAGTGACGGTAAGTATTCACAAACTTTTCAGGGATCAGTTTCACCTCACCGTTCAGCACATCTGCAAGGGCAGGTTTTGCCATTTCATCCATCTTACAGAACCATTGCATCGAAAGTTTTGGTTCAATCGCTGCGTCGGTACGTTCAGAAAACCCTACCTGGGATTTGTAGTCTTCTACCTTATCCAGATGACCGGCTTCGTCCAGCAGCACTGCAATTTTCTTCCTTGCTGTGAAACGGTCTTCGCCCACCAGGATCACCGCCAGTTCATTCAGCGTACCGTCTTCATTCAGTATATCAATCACCGGGAGTTGATGTTTTACTCCAAGTTCATAGTCATTCAAATCATGTGCAGGTGTCACCTTCAGGCAACCCGTACCAAAATCCATCGTCACATACTCATCCTCGATCACCGGAATTTCGCGGTTGATCAGCGGTACAAAAACCGTTTTCCCTTTCAGGTGTGTATACCGTTCATCATTCGGATTGATACAGATCGCAGCATCGGCCATGATCGTTTCCGGACGTGTAGTGGCAATAGTTAAACACTCTACCGCAGCATCTGCTTTTGCGGGTGCGATAGAATATTTGATATAATAAAGTTTCTGGTTCACTTCCTTACGGATTACTTCCTCATCAGAAACGGCAGTTTTACCCGCGGGATCCCAGTTTACCATACGGATACCGCGGTAGATCTTTCCTTTTTTATAGAGATCAACAAAACAATCGATCACCGCTTCGGAAAGGTCGTCTTCCATCGTAAAACGTGTGCGCTCCCAGTCGCAGCTTGCTCCCAGCTTTTTAAGCTGGTCAAGGATGATGCCCCCGTATTTCTCTTTCCACTCCCAGGCATAGGCCATAAACTCTTCCCTGGTCAGGTCCTTTTTACTGATTCCCCTCTCCTTTAACATGGCCACTACCTTGGCCTCAGTAGCGATCGAAGCATGGTCTGTACCCGCTACCCAGCAGGCATTTTTCCCCTGCATCCTCGCACGGCGGATCATCACATCCTGGATGGTATTGTTCAGCATATGGCCCATGTGCAGCACACCGGTCACATTGGGCGGAGGAATTACAATCGTATAAGGCTCACGTTCATCAGGTTCTGAATGAAAAAAGTTCTTTTCCAGCCAATAGCTGTACCACTTATCTTCGGTTTCTGCAGGATCGTATTTAGTAGAAATGCTCATTAGTTTAAAAAAATATCGGGGTTGAATTACAAAAATAAGGTTTTTGAGGCAAAATCTTCAGGCTTTCCATTCTTCATCAAGAATAGCGTATTCAAAACTGTCCATCCACCCGGTTTTCAGCGGCAGGATCTGCCGTTTTCTGCCCTCCCGGGTCATGCCGGCTTTTTCAAGCACGCGGATAGATGCCAGATTTTCCACTGCACAGCCCGCTTCAATGCGGTGCAGCGTCAGGCGGCTGAAGCCAAACCTGATCACCGCCTGGATAGCTTCTGTTGCATAGCCCTTATTCCAGTGGTCAACATTGATCTTGTACCATACTTCAGCACTGTTAAATTTAGAGGAGGACAACTTCAGGGAGATCAGGCCGATGAAACCACCTTTCTCCAGCTCTACGGCGAAAGTATAGTTCTTTATCGTCCTTTTCAGATGATCATTTATCCAGCCATCTACAATAACATAGGTTTCTTCCAGATCCTTTGGAATTCCGAGTGTATTGTACTGATCTGTTTCTGCCAGGTGATGCAGCAGATGGATAGCCTCCAGGTCTGCCATTTCCACCAATCTCAATTTTAAGCGTTCCGTAAAAAATTTCAACTCAGCCATTTGTGTTCGTTGGGATTAAAGGTCAAATATACTAAATATGAAACAGGTCATAAATGCCCGAATAAACCAAAAATTTGATGTACATAATATAATTTTTCAAATCAACACAATAATAAATGTTAAAATATGTTAATAGTATGAATAGTCATCAGGCTATATAACTTGTTCCAGCTATGAAATCGATCAAAGTGTTTCTCCTTCCGGGATTAATCATCAGGAAGTTAGGTTTAACCAAAATCTATCATTGGTTCAATCGGTAATATTTTCATTAGAAAACTTTTCATTATCGGTATTTTATTAATTTCAGCCCTTACGATATCTTTTTAGAAGACCTGTTTCTTATTATTTTTTCATCATACCAGCCCAGGTTCATGCTAAGATATTTTTATGAACTGAAAATAATGAAACCTAAACACCTGAAAAACATCCTCGCGGCGCTGGGAATCCTGGCTGCAGGCTATTCCTCCTACGCGCAGAAAGCACCCAAAAAATTCATTGATCCGGCCAATATGGATCTGACAGTAAAACCCGGAAATGACTTTTATGAATACGCCAGCGGTACCTGGATCAGGAACAATCCGGTTCCGGCAAAAGAAACACGCTGGGGAAGTTTTAACGAACTGAGAGATTTTAATATCAATGCTGTAAAGAGTGTTGTAGAAGAGGCATCGGTCGACAAATCCGCCCCCGCAGGATCTGCAAAAAAACGCACAGGCGATTTTTATGCTGCTGCCATGGACAGCCTGACCATTGAAAAACTGGGCTATACCCCTATAAAACCAGATCTTGCAAGAATTAAAAAGGTTAAAGACCTGCAGGGCATCCTGAATGAAGCCACTTACATGCGCACTTCAGGTATTGCCTCCCCGATGTTTGGCTTCGGCGTTGAGCAGGACAGAAAAAACGTTACCAAATACCTTCCTTCAATGGTCCAGGGAGGCACCACCCTGCCAGATCGTGATTATTACCTGAAGGACGATAGCCGCTCACTGAAGATCCGCGAAGCCTACATCACCTATATGACTACGCTGTTTACCCTGACCGGCAGTTCAGCAGGCGAAGCTGCACAAAAAGCGAATACGGTGCTCGCGATGGAGAAATCACTGGCTGAAGCACAGATGCCGCGCCTGGAAATGCGTGATCCTTATAAAACCTATAATAAATTTACTGTTGCGGCATTTACGGCCACCACACCAAATATCAACTGGGCAGTAACCTTATCTGAACTGCAGGTACATGGACAGGACACCCTGCTGGTATCTGCACCAAAATTCTTCGTGGCCTTAGACGGAATGCTGAAAAGCGTCCCTGTGGCCAACTGGAAAATATACCTGGAATGGTCTGTTCTTAAAGGCGCAGCAGGCAACTTAAGTTCTCCCTTTGTAAAAGCCAATTTTGCCTTTACCCAGACCCAGACAGGACAAAAAATAGAGACCCCGAGATGGCAGCGCATGTCTTCTTTAACCGATAATGCCATTGGCGAACTGCTGGGGCAGTTATATGTAGCAAAATATTTCAAACCGGAAGCCAAAGCAAGGATGACCGAACTGATCAAAAATATGCGTGCGGCGTTTGAGATCCGTATCAAAGGGCTGGACTGGATGAGCGATGCAACCAAAGAGAAAGCCCTGGCTAAACTGCATGCTTTTGTACCAAAGATCGGCTACCCCGATAAATGGAAAACCTATGAGGGGCTGACCATTGCGCGCAATGCTTATTTTCAAAACTTAAGAAACGTAGGTGCATGGGAGTATAAAGACATGATCTCTCATCTGGGCAAACCGGCAGACCGTACGCGTTTCGGCATGACGCCTCCAACGGTGAACGCGTATTATAGCGCAACAATGAATGAAATTGTATTTCCGGCAGGAATACTGCAATTCCCTTTCTTTGCTCCTGATGCAGACGATGCCGTTAACTATGGCGGTATCGGCGCGGTGATCGGACATGAGATGTCGCACGGATTTGACGACAGCGGAAGCCAGTACGACAAAGACGGTAACTTACGGAACTGGTGGACAAATGAAGACCGTACCAAATTTGAAGCCAGGACAAAAGCCCTGGGAGAGCAGTTTGACAACTATACCGTACTGGATTCTATCCACGTCAACGGTAAACTGACGATGGGTGAAAACATAGGAGATCTGGGCGGAATGAACGTTGCCTACACAGCGTTTAAGCTGACCAAACAGGGCCAATCTAATGAGACCATCGATGGCTTTACTCCCGACCAGCGTTTCTTCCTTTCATGGGCGCAGGTGTGGAGGGGCAATATTCTTCCGCAAAGTGCTGCACAGCTGATCAAAACAGATCCGCATTCGCCGGGAGAGTTCAGAACGATCGGGGCACAGGTAAACATGGATGCCTGGTACAAAGCATTTGATGTTAAACCCGGGGATAAATTATATAAAAAACCGGAGGACAGGATCAGGATGTGGTAAATGGATACTACAATAAAAAGGCTCCCTCCGGAATAAACCGGCAGGGAGCCTTTTTATTGTAGTAGAGTTTCTTAAAACTTATACCCTATACCTGCGCCAAGCAACCAGGGGTTGATCTTCACATCTGCCTGGATATTTCCCAGCACCGGTGAAAGCTGAGGGCTTGCTGCAGGAGTTAAATTAGCAGCATCGACAGTTGCCGTAGTAGATAAAAAGATCTTTTTCAGGTCGATATTGATAAAGAATCTTTTGCTCACATCGTAATCTATACCCGCCTGTGCGGCAAAGGCAAACTTGTTTTTATAATCCACATTTTTTACTACAGGCCCCTGATCTGCATTATAAAATATGGTATAGTTAATGCCTGCGCCCAGGTATGGATTGAATTTCCCAACAGGATAATGGTATTGAAGCGTAAGGGTTGGCGGCAATAACCACACTTTACCCAGGTCGACACTGGCATTACTGCCCGCACCAATGGCACTGAGGTCTGACCCAACGGTACTTACCTTATGCCTGGTAGTACCCAGTATCAGCTCTGCAGCCCAGTGGCCGGTAAAAAAATAGGTGAAGTCCAGTTCAGGAATAAATGAATTAGAGATTTTGGCATCTCCTCCTATCACACCAATCGTGGCACTTTCCTGGGGCATCACCCCAACACCGCGAAGCCTGATTCTCCAATTGTAACGAGTTTCGGATGATTTACTCTCGGTTGACTGACCAAAAACACCCAGTCCAACAATCATCATTGCAGCAAATACGAATAAACTTTTCATAATAACGTGATTTATTTGAAGCAAATCTATCGTCACAATGCGGTTAAAATAATGTATCGCAACACAAATGAAAGTGATATTGCGCATAAAAATTTCAGAGAAGAGATATAATGCTTATTCCATATATTTTTCCCTGATCTTTTTAGGCAGCTTAGCGAGTACCAGTGCCCTCGATTCCGAAATCCTTCTTTTCAGCTCTGTGGCGGGCATCACCTCCAGGCCCATCAGTCCAATCCATTGTCCTTTAGCCAGATGCCATGCCTGTGTAATGCCATCACGGGCAACAAGCTCCTCAAATTCTTCAGGGTTACATTTTAAAGCCAGGCTTCCTGCTGTAAGGGAACTCATCACAAAAATCTTCCTCTCGATCATAAAGCAGAGGTTATCTTCCCATTTAACTTCTTCCGTTGTGCCTGGCAGGCTCAGGCAATATTCCCGAAACATTTCTATATCCATCATTAATAATTTAAGCTAATTTAAGTAAATAGGATAAATTTGCAGAAATGAATATCATCACCCCCACCGCAGACGGCTCTAACACCCTGTACAATGAAACCATTGGCGAGCATTACCACTCTAAACATGGTGCATTGCAGGAAAGTAAACATGTATTTATAGAGGCAGGGCTCAGGCATGCCGGGCAAAGCTTTCCGGGCGAGGCGATCACTATACTGGAAGTTGGTTTTGGAACGGGGTTAAACTTCCTGATGACATCAGCCTACGCGGAAGCGCAGCAGATGACGGTCAGTTATACAGGGATTGAGGCCTATCCCCTGACTAAAGAAGAACTCCTGTCCACCCTTTATGCCCAATATGTACCCGCTGAGATCTGGAATACCTTTATCAGCAATTATGAACAGGCATTGGCAGCGAAGGCAGTGCTGAATGCAAACCAGCAACTGACAATTGCACATACCACCCTTCAGGAATTTAACTCCCCTACCCTGTTCAAGCTGGTTTATTTTGATGCCTTTTCGGTACAGCATCAGCCGGAAATGTGGTCTGATGAGATCATTGGCCACGTTTGCTCATTTCTGCAGCCCGGAGGGATCTTTGTTACCTATGCGATCACCGGAAAACTGAAACGTGCACTTAAAAGTTTTGGTATGCAAATTGAAAAACTTCCCGGTGCCCCCGGAAAAAGGGAAATGCTGCGCGCAACCAAGATCGCGTGACAATACATTACATTTTAATTACATCATCCACGCTGAACAGCCCAAACATGTTATCCTGAAAATTGTTCCTCATACATCAAAGACAATAAGATGGATAAAAGAAAATTAGGGAGTACCGACTTACTGGTATCTCCGATAACCTTTGGAGGTAATGTTTTTGGATGGACGCTGGACGAAGCAAAATCTTTTGAGATACTGGATGGTTTTTTTGAGGCGGACTTCAATTTTGTTGATACCGCAGATACCTATTCCAGATGGGCGGATGGAAATGAAGGCGGCGAATCTGAAAAGATCATAGGCAAATGGATGAAATCCAGAAATAACCGCAGTAAAGTGATCCTGGCTACCAAGGTAGGCGGCGATATGGGCAGCGGAAAGAAAGACTTGTCGAAGGAGCATATCATAGCCTCTATTGAGGGATCGTTAAAACGCCTGCAGACAGATTATGTTGATCTTTACCTCTCACACTATGACGATCCGGAAACCCCTGTGGAAGAAACCCTTGAAGCGTATGACCAGTTGATCAGGGCTGGCAAGGTACGCTGGGTTGGCGCTTCGAACTTCAGTACAGAACGTCTGAAAGAATCCCTGGAAACCAGTAAAAGGTTAAGCCTCCCGAAATACCAGAGCTTTCAGCCCGAATATAACTTGTATAAAAGAGAGACCTTTGAAAAAGAATTTGAGCAGATCTGCCTGGATCATCATCTGGGGGTAACCGGTTATTATTCACTTGCCAGCGGCTTCCTGTCAGGAAAATACCGTTCCGAGGCTGATCTCGATAAAAGCAAGAGAGGCGGCGGAGTGAAAAAACACATGGATGAACGGGGCTTCAGGATCCTGAAGGCACTGGATGAAGTTTCTGAACAATACGATGCTACACCCGCCAGTATAGCCCTGGCCTGGTTAATTGCCAGACCGTCAGTTATAGCACCAATTGCCAGTGTTACGAGCCTCAATCAGCTCAGTGAGCTTACCAGAGCAGCAGCCTTAAAGCTGGACGTTGAGGATATTTCCATTCTGGATGAAGCAAGCGCCTGGTCATAAGACAGGTATTTCAATAAAATTTCGCACGATATGCCCTGCCCCTTAATTCTGGCAGGGCATTTGTCTTTCAGCAAGGTATACGCTTAATACGAACATTTTGATCAAAACCATTTACCTGCCCTTTTACGCCAAACTTGCGTTGGTCCTGTTTGCCATCATCTGCCTGGGTTACCTTGCGATTTTAGGCCAGACTATACTTGCACCGCTGCTGTCCTCATTTTTACTCGCCTTTTTATTACTGCCCCTGTGTAATTTCCTCGAGTTTAAGTGCAGGTTTAAACGAAGCCTGGCATCAATTGTTTCTGTCGTGATCATGATCGCCGTGATTGCGATGATCATGACCTTTCTTGCCAACCAGCTGAGTGACCTCGGGCAGGACTGGCCCTTGTTAAAACAACAGGCCATGCATTCCTTTGAGGAACTGCAGCACTGGGTCTCCAGAACTTTTAAGGTAAATGCGCATAAACAGATCGATTATTTAAAAAATAGTGCTGCAAATGCCATTGCCACCAGTGCTACGCTGGTGGGCGTCACTTTAATGACATTGTCTTCAACTTTTCTGTTTCTGGCCTTTTTACTGCTCTTCACCTTCTTTATTTTAAACTACCGCGGAATATTATATTCCTTTCTAAGAGCTGTATTCAAAGAAGAACACGAACAGAAAGTAAGTGATATTGTGGGGCAAATTCAGTACATCATCAAACGTTATATCCTGGGCTTATTTCTACAGATGTTGATCGTTACGGGACTGATGATGATCGTGCTTACCATCCTGGGTGTAAAATATGCCGTTCTGCTGGGGCTCATCACCGGGATCTTTAACCTGGTACCCTACGTCGGGATCTTTTCGGCCTTACTGATCAGCGTGCTCATCACCTTTGCCACGGCAGGAGGAGCGAAAGTTGTGCTGGTGATCATTGCTTTTGTAGCTGTACACGCACTGGATGGCAATATCCTGATGCCCCTGGTAGTAGGTTCAAAGGTAAAGATCAACGCCCTGTTCGCCTTTATAGGTATAGTAGTAGGGGAAATGATCTGGGGCATCTCAGGTATGTTTCTCTGCATCCCCTATCTGGCAATGTTAAAGATTATATTTGACAGGATAGATGAATTAAAGCCATGGGGTATTCTGCTGGGCGAAAAAATAAATCCTTCGAAAAAGAGAAAAGTTTACCGTATCACCAAAAAAATCAAACTGGAAGAACCAGAATAGAAAAATTGTACTTTTGCTTTCCAATTCATATCAGTTATGCCCAACACTATTCCTCCTGTAACAGCCACCGATCCATCATCAGCGTTTTTGAGATTGTTAATCATATTAGACTCACTGAGAACAGAGTGTCCATGGGACAAGAAACAAACAATGGAAACATTGCGCCACCTGACGATAGAAGAAACCTATGAGCTTTCTGATGCGATACTGGATGGCGACCTGCAGGAAGTAAAAAAAGAACTTGGAGACGTAATGATGCACCTGGTCTTTTATGCAAGGATTGCTTCCGAAACTAATGATTTTACAATTGTGGATGTTCTCAACAGCGTTTGCGATAAGCTCATCAACCGCCATCCGCATATTTATGGCGATGTGGAAGTGCAGGATGAAAACGATGTAAAACGTAACTGGGAGCAGATCAAGCTGAAGGAGGGAAACAAGTCTGTATTGGGTGGAGTTCCGGCCTCCTTACCCGCATTGGTTAAAGCCGGCAGGATCCAGGAAAAGGCACGTGGGATCGGTTTTGACTGGGATAATAAAGCACAGGTTTGGGAAAAAGTGGAAGAGGAACTGGAAGAATTTAAAAAAGAATACAATGTAGTAGAAAATGAGGCGATAGATATCGACAAAGCCGAAAGCGAATTTGGCGACCTCATCTTCTCCCTGGTGAACTACGCACGGTTTATCGGAATCAACCCCGAGAATGCGCTGGAGAAAACCAATAAGAAATTCATAAAGCGTTTCCAGTATATCGAGAGCAAAGCCCTGGAAAGCGGAAAAGCGCTTCAGGATATGACCTTAGCAGAGATGGATATTTACTGGAACGAAGCAAAGACGATGAAATAACCGGACAAGAGATATTTGCTGGCTTTCCCTGATCTTCCAGCCATGGGAACAGTCCCGGAGGATAGTTAAATCCATTGGCGATGTCAGATGCGATTGCTCCGTTTTATGAGGCTTCCCCCAGGATTTCAGCAACATGAGGAGCTGGCGGCAGTAGGAATATATCACTAAAGTGGTTTACATACTTCGAATAGTCCCAGAAAGCTTCAAAGGTCTTATCCATCCAGTGTGCATCGAAAGCAGCTGTACCATGTTCCAGGATAGACCTGGCATAGGCATCTGCCATTTTTATCGCATTGTTGCCGCCCTGGCCCACGATAGGATCATTGAGAATCACAGTATCACCCATTTCCAGAATAGCTGATGCTCCCAGCTGTAAGACGGGTTTACGCACAACAGCAGTAAGTGAACCCCTCAGGAAATTGTTATCAGCAAGTTCTGCATTTTCAAAAACGTCAAACCTCCAGGGTACAAGATTTTTAATGATCTCCTTACCTTTCTGAAGAATTTCTGCTCCTGATGTTGCTTCATCAAAAACATCAATAATACTGCCCGGAACAATTTCAATCAGGAAGAAGGCACACTGAACACCATCTTTGTGATAAAAGGGTGCGGTGATGATTTCGCCGGCTCCCATGATGTTATCAAGGGTTATGGCTGTAGTTTTGTTTTTCTCCGGTAGAATAAAATGCAGCATCAGTCCATAGGTCAAGCCCCAGCTGCCGTTCCAGTTCTATTGCATCGTTAAATAATAAGTGGCTCCGGTTGGAGGACCATTTAGTATTTCCTCAGGAGTCTTATCTGAAATAAGGGTAACATCATATTGACTTTTAAGAAGTTTGTTTGCCAGGTATAGGGCTGCCAGACCTGTGCCGATAATTGCTATTTTTCTCAATGTTTCTCTAGTAATATATGTTTGGTAAGCGTCAAACAAGGAGATTTATTGCTTTATCATTAATAAAAACAGATTGTAAAAATAATTAAAATAGAATACATTAATAATTATGAATATTTGAGACGGTCTTGTGTAAAAAAGGCTGCATCATTTCGTCAATGATACAGCCTTTTGTTAAGATAGCTGTTTCCTAAGCCTTAGGAATGCTTTTTCTTCATGGTCATTTTAGCCTTCTGGCCGATGCCATAATTATAATTTTTCGTGTTGCTTTCTTTCTTATCATGATAAGCTCCTCCACCTGCGGGTTCATCAGCCTTTGTTTTCACGATCCTGTTCTTATCCAAGCCCTTAGGTTTGGTATTCTTTTCAATCAGGATCTCTTCAGGAAGTTCTGAAAGCTCCATTTTCTGGCCGATAGACTGTTCGATCTTTTTCACCTGGATAAGTTCCATATCGGTAGCGAAAGTGATTGCCACAACCTCTTCAGGACTGTTCCTATTTTTAATGATGCGGCTTAAGAAAGTTTCTTTTTCTTCAGGAACTTCGAAGTGGAAAATGAAAGGGATTCCGTTTAAGTCCAAAGGCCCTTCGCCCTCATTTGCAACTACCAATACCCTTGCTTCAGGGTTCTGTTTAAAGTCTTCAAAATCGTCAAAACCCTCCTCATCAAAATGCAGCGGCTTTAACATGGAGAACTCCATCTCCTTAGCACTGGCAATACTTTTGGTTAGCTTTTGCGCAGTTAACCGTGAATTTACAAACACAACAACCTTTTCAAACACCTCCTCGTCACGCAGCAGCGTATGCAGCAAGTTGATCTTGGTTTTATAGTTCGGCACATGATACAGCACCTGTGTGACTGTTTCTACACTGGTATCACCAAAATCTTCTACTTCGATAACCGTTGGGAAGTTCAGGAACTGATCCGTCATTTTGGTCAGTTTCTCGTGGATTACCTCCGTAAAAACAAGGTGCTGGCATTTGCCAGCACTTCTGGCCAACTCACAAACCGGCAGCTGCATTCCCTGTTTGATGATCAGTTCTGCATCATCTACGATAAAGGTTTGCAGTTTACTCAGGTTTAAACCCAGCTTCAGATAGATGGCCCTGGCGCGGGTAGGTGTAGCTACCACGATATCGATACCCAAAACGAGCTCATTTACTTCGGCCTCTACTCCACCGGTACCGTAAAGCCCAACAATATTGAGGTCCCTGTTTTTGCTGAGTGACACAAACTGATCGATCACGGCAATTGCACGGTCTTTGTCGGCCACCAGGATCAGCACTTTTGGTGCATCATCCTTAGTGTATTTTAAACGCATTAAAACGCCAAGAATATAAGTTGTTGTTTTTCCTGATCCTTCAGGGCCTACAGCAAGCACATCTTGTCCTCCCAGAATTCTCGACATAGTTTTGGCCTGAATTTCTTTTGGGGTTAAGTAGCCGGCATCAGTCATTGCTGTTACCAGGGACTTACTCAGTTTTAATTTATCTAACGACACAGTTTTACAGTTAAAATGATATTGATGCAAATTTACGCAAATAAGCCTAATATCTGGTATAATCCCCGGAATTGATGAAAATGAACGTTATCCGGCACCTCTCAAATGCTGTTTTCTATCTGCCGCTAACAAACCGTGCCAACGGCAGGCATCCGCCAAACCGAATGATCATTATCCGGAAGCAGCTTTTTTTGTATAACAGACGCATTTTAAGATCATTCCGGCTTTACGGAAGTATGTAAGTCCAGGGTAAACCCGATGCAGGTCTGAGGTAACTTCGAGATTCAGGCCTAAACCCGGAGTTACCTCAGACCTGCATCGGATTTACTACAGAAAAAGATAAACGCATGTATAGTCAGTCTTTAATTCCGGAAGAAAAATCTATTTAAACCTGATTGCTTTCAGCGGAGAGACCCTGCTGACCAGCATAGAGGGTACAATGAGTACAACCAGGCAGATCACCAGTGTAGCAAGGTTCAGCAGCAGTACATCTGTCAAATGGAATTCAATTGGCACATAAGACAAATAATAGGATGACTGGTTGAGCTTAAAGACATGAGTAAACTGCTGTATAAAGCCCAGGCCTAAGCCCAGTACATTGCCCAGCAGCAAGCCGATTCCAACAAGGTAAACCGCATTGTACAGAAAGACCTTCATTACGCTGTAGTCTGTCATTCCAAAAGCCTTTAACATCCCGATCATATTGGTCCGCTCCAGTATCATGATTAGCAGGGCCGTGATCATATTGATCACACCCACGATCATCATAAGGATGAGTAATACCTTTGTATTTATGTCCAACAGTGACAGCCAGGTAAAGATATTGGGAAAGTATTCCTGTACGGATTCAGATTTCAGTTTGATTTCCAGGTTGGCATAGATCTCGTCAGATACCGGTTGCAGCTGAGAGAAGTTTTTCAGCCTGATTTCTATTCCCCCGATCTGGTCGGGCTCCCAATTATTTAAACGCCTGATGATGTTGATGTCTCCCAGAACAAAGCCCTTGTCAATTTCCTCTACACCGATATCGTAGATACCCACAATCTTGAATGGCCTTTTCCGCGGCGGGTTCTGTACAAAATACATGATAAAAGTGTCTCCTGTTTTCAGCTTAAGCCGGTTGGCCGTAAAAGCAGAGATCATGATTTCTTTAGTTGCCTTAACGCTATCTGTAAAATCTATGGTCCTACCGGTTACCAGGTGTTTCGTGATGTATGCCCAGTTAAAATTGCGGTCTATCCCCTTGAAATTAATCCCTTCCACTTCCTCATTTGCAGAGATAATTGCCGGTTTTGTGGCATATGACTGGAAATATACTATATTTTTGTTGTTTTTAAGATCGGAGATCGTTTTTGACGAAGGCACAAAAGGCGTAAGTTCAAAGGAATTGTTCAGATCCAGTTTGAAGATCCTCACATCCCCCACATACCCTCTCACCTTTTCCTGAATCTCTGTTTTAAAACCCTTAATAATAGCAACGGACAGCATCATAACGGCCAGACTGAGCATTACTCCCGAGATAGCGATACGGACGATCAGCTTAGAGAAAGTACGTTCAGATTTAATGGCGATGCGCCTGGCTATAAAATATTCTGTGTTCAAATTTTTTCAATAAACTGTAACTTAGCAAAAGTGGTTATTTGATTTTGAATTCAACCATAATTAATTAAAAAAGGTACTGAATGAAACTATTTTCCAAACTCATCTATCCCCTGGGTCTTTGTATGCTCGCTGTACAAGCCTGTGGTGCCAGTCCGAAACCAGCAGACGCTGCGGCGCAGTCAAATTCTTCAGTTAAAGCTGACAGCCTTAAAAAACCTGCTGAAGAAATACTCACCGGCGCTGCACAAACAGAGAAATATCTTCCTTTGCTCCGCGGAAAACGCGTAGGCATGGTGGTAAACCCTACATCTGTGATCGGAAAAATGACAGCAGTGGACAGCCTGATTAAAGTAGGCGTAAACATCGTCAAAATCTTTGGCCCGGAGCATGGTTTCAGAGGCGATGCGAGTGCCGGCATAACGGTAAACGACGCCATCGACGAAAAGACGGGGATTAAAGCCATATCATTATATGGCAAACATACTACACCTGGCGCGGAAGACCTTTCTGATATAGATATCATGGTTTTTGATATCCAGGATGTCGGCGTTCGCTTTTATACCTATATCAATACACTGCAGCATGTGATGCAGGGCTGTGCTGAGAACAACAAAGAACTGCTGATCCTTGACCGCCCTAATCCGAATGGTTTTTATATCGATGGACCCATACTTGATCCCAAACTGGTTTCAGGAGTTGGCCTGAAGCCCATCCCTATCGTTCACGGGCTTACCGTTGGAGAATATGCGCAGATGTTAAACGGTGAAGGCTGGCTGAACAATAAAGCCCAATGTAAGATTACTATCATTACAGTGGCAAACTATACGCATGATATGGCTTATGAGCTGCCGGTTAAACCCTCTCCGAATCTGAACACACAGCAATCTATTTTGCTATACCCTACATTATGCCTGTTCGAAGGAACCTATCTGAGTCAGGGACGCGGTACACAATTTCCGTTTACCGTTTTAGGTGCCCCGAAATTGAAAGGGAAGTATGATTTCTCCTTTACACCAAAAAGCATCAAAGGAATGGCTGAAACACCACTTCATCAGGATCAGGAATGTTATGGGCTGGACCTGAGAAATTATGATATTTCAAACATTAGAAAAGATAAAACGTTAAACATTAAATGGCTGATCGAGTTGTATAAAGCTTATCCTGACAAAGCCGACTTTTTCGACACAAAGCTGAGTAAGCAAATGGGTAATATTGATAAGCTTTCCGGTGTGTATACCTTAAAACAGCAGATCATCGCAGGTAAATCTGAAAAAGAGATCAGGGCAAGCTGGGAACCAGGATTGAGCCATTACAAGGAGATACGCAGGAAATACCTGCTGTATCCTTAACTAAAATCTACGAACATGAATAACGAACCTAAAAAGAAAAACGAAAAACCGAGCAGCAATTTCCAGGAACCAACTCCGAAAGGGAAGGTTGACGAGGGAGAGAAAGCTGTAAAAAAACCAGAGGATAAAGATTATACAGAAGATAACCCTGATTTTAAGAATCCCGCAAAACAACGCGAACGCGAAGAGCAGCCGGTAGATCCTATCAAAAAAGCGCCGACTAAAGATTAAGACAATCCCATTGAAATTTTAAATATTATTTTACAAAAGGTAGCAAATTTGCTACCTTTGTTGTATGAAGTACAAAGCGGTACTCAAGCTGCTTAAAGAAGATGGTTGGGAATTAAAAACCCAACGGGGGTAGTCATCTGCGGCTTCAGCATCCTTCAAAGCCTGGCAAAGTTACCTTGCCGGCACATTTGGGGGATATACCAAAAGGTACCCTGAATTCAATTTTAAAACAGGCAGGGCTTAAATAGCCCGCCTGTTTGATGTAATATTTAAATCAAATGGAAAAACTAAAATTAGAACTGATCATTGAACGGGGCGAGAATGATCTGACAGGGCGGGTAACTTATAATAACAATCTTATCATTGAAAATGCACAAGATGTACATTCACTATCAGAAAAACTGAAAGTTCTCCTCTTCGATTTTGAGGAACTTGATCCTGACCGCATTGAATTTGAATATTATTATGATATATTTTCTCTCTTTCAGGAGTTCAATTTCTTGAATATAGGAAAGGTTGCGAAACGTGCAGGAATTAATGCCGGCCTCTTACGTCAGTATGCCAGCCAGGTCAAATATCCTTCGGCCAAACAAGCAAAGAAAATTGAAGAGACCATACATCAGTTAGGGCATGACATGAGTAAAGTGCTGATTCATGCTAAGTAGTTATCATGGACTGTGATTGGATGGTTAACCTTCTACAATCACAGTCTCTGTTACTTTTTCGCTTTCTGCCCCGCTCTCAGGAATTTCATCAACACCTTTTCATCATTTTCTATCGCCTGCTGTGTATGAGGGGCCTCCCTATGAATCTGCTTCAGGTATTTGACCAGGTCATCATTTTCAAAAGCGTCCAGTAACAGCGGATATACGTAAGAACTTTTACACACTGCCCGGGTATTTCCCAGTTTGCCGGCTACACAGTCCAGCACCTGCACGATGATCTTCTTTTTAGAATGGTCCTCTTCTACATTGCCTGAGCAGACAGCAAATTGCCTTAGTGCCTCTAAAGTTCCGCCCCAGGTGCGGAAGTCTTTAGCCGTAAAATCACTCCCGGTGATCTCTCTGATATAGTTATTGATCTTTCCTGA
Organism: Pedobacter hartonius; assembly: GCF_900107535.1. Lineage (GTDB taxonomy): Bacteria > Bacteroidota > Bacteroidia > Sphingobacteriales > Sphingobacteriaceae > Pedobacter > Pedobacter hartonius. Next base: position 688,936 of record NZ_FNRA01000001.1, read on the forward strand.
ATCAACACCCTTATGTTCACCTTCCTCGGTATAATACTGAAATAGGTCCTGTCCAGGGATCTCCATACAGCGCTTGACCATCTTCGCCAGGTTTTTATCATTGAGGGCTACCTCCTGCTTCACTCCTTTTTTACCGATGAATTTCAGCTTTAAGGTATTACCATCAACTTTGGCATGCTTGGTTCTCAGGGTGGAAAGCCCATAACTGTCATAAAGTTGCGCATAAGATTCGTTGCCCACACGGATCAGTGTTTTCTGCATTACCTGAACACAAATTGCCAGTACCTTCTGTTCATCGTAATCCTTTCGTTTCAGGTCTTTAGCTATTCTTTTTCTTGCGATGGGAAGTGCTTTTCCGAATTCCAGCAACCTGAAATACTTATGATCCGATCTCCGGGAGGTCCATTTTGGATGGTAGCGGTATTGTTTGCGGCCGGCAGCATCAAGGCCCGTGGCCTGTAGGTAAGCGTTCTTTTTCGCAGCGATCCAAACCTCCGTCCATGCCGGTGGTAATACCAGTCCTTTTACTCTATCCCGTTGTGCCTCATCAGTAATTCTATCACCATTTTTGTCCTCGTAATAAAAATTACCGGGTTTTCCTTTTCTGTAAATGCCAGGCATACTGTCGGTAACATACACTAAACCACTTTCTTTAATCTCCTCCGGGGTCTGTACCATATAAATTGAGCAAAATATGCGTTAAATTTTTAGTTATTTTGTTCAATAAACACACAAAAATGAAGATAGTTTTCATGGGCACCCCCGATTTCGCAGTAGCTTCTTTAAATGCTTTGTTTGAAGCAGGTTACGATATTGTTGGTGTAGTTACCGCAGCAGATAAACCGGCAGGCAGAGGTCAGAAACTGCAGGAAAGTGCTGTAAAAAAGTATGCGGTAGAAAAAGGACTGAGGGTATTACAGCCTCTGAAACTAAAAGATTCTGAATTTGTTGAAGAACTCCGTTCCTTAAAAGCGGATCTGCAGGTAGTGGTGGCTTTCAGGATGCTTCCTGAAATCGTCTGGGATATGCCTGCGAAAGGAACAATCAACCTGCATGCTTCCCTGTTACCAAATTATCGTGGTGCAGCGCCGATCAACCACGCTATTATCAACGGAGAAACGGAAAGTGGAGTCACTACCTTTTTCCTGAAACACGAAATTGATACGGGTGATGTAATCTTCTCGGAAAAAGTGGCCATTGCCGAAGACGATTCTGCAGGCGATCTGCATGATCATCTCATGGCAGCAGGAGCCGGTCTGCTGGTTAAAACAGTGAAAGCTATTGCTGAAGACAATTACAAAGAACAGCCTCAGCTGTCATCAGATGAGCTGAAACACGCCCCTAAAATATATAAAGAATTTTGTAAGGTGGAATGGAACCAGCCGGTAAAAACCATTTATAACCTGATCCGCGGTCTTAGTCCATACCCAACTGCGTTTACAGCGCTGAACGGTAAAACCATTAAGCTCTTTAAAACGCAATATGAGGAAACAATACCTGATACTGCTCCCGGCACATACCTAACCGACGGAAAGACCTTCCTGAAGTTTGCTGCTCTAGATGGCTTTATCAGTGTACTGGATGTACAATATGAAGGAAAGAAGAGAATGATGGTGGATGAATTTCTGAGGGGGATGCGTTTATAACCTACCTGGCAGCTATAACGTATTGAGCAGCGAGCTTAACGATTTTGTCACTTCGTTGAAATAACGCTTCTTGCCATATCCCATTACCCAGCGGATACCTGAGGTAGCATTGCTGATAAAAACTTCCTCGGCTTCTTTTAAGACCTCGGGATTGATCTGGGCCTCTATGATTGAAATGCCGTTGGCTTTCGCCGTCTGCATGACCACATTACGCATCACTCCGGCAATACAGCCCTCAGACAGTGCCGGGGTATAGATCTGCTTATCGTACACCACAAATACATTTGAACTGATGCTCTCGCACAGAAAGCCATTCTGGTTCAGGATAAAGGCCTCGTCAAGCCGGTGCTGCTTTTTATAAAGGCCAGCCATAACGAACAGCAGGGAATTACTTGTTTTATAATTCGACAGTTTATTCACCGGTTTGGTGATCTCATCATAGACGTTGATGATCAGTCCCTTTTTATTCAATTCATAACCAGTTTCCTGCATGGCAGACGCTTCCAGCACATAGCCGGATTTATTGTTGTCCGGTGTGTACAGCCCGTCTGCATCACGATAAACAGAAAGACGGAACCTTACATTATCTTTGAGCTTATTTTTCTTACATAACTCGGCGGTTTTCTGTTTCAGAAAATAGTTATCAAACAAAATCCCGCCATCCATCTTCAGCGCATTCATGCCGGCCTGCAGACGGCCGGCATGCAGTTCTGCAAATTTCAACTTGCCGCCAGACATCCGCATGGATTCAAAAAGGCCGTCCCCATATCTGAAAGCACGGTTTTTCACCGTAAGTATCTTCTCATCTACGGCAACGAACTCGTCATTATATAATATATATTCGTGTTGCATTAATTGTTATGCCTGTACAATATAGTTTCTCCATTTGTTCAACACAGCATCAAAATCCGGTGGCAGTGGCGCTTCAAACTCCATATACTCCTTTGTTGTGGGATGTATGAAGCCTAAAGTTTGTGCATGCAGCGCCTGGCGTGGTAACAATTCAAAACAGTTAGCCACATATTGCTTGTACTTGTTAAAGGTTGTTCCCTTCAGTATTTTATCTCCGCCATAATTGGCATCATTAAATAATGGGTGGCCAATATGCTGCATGTGTGCCCTTATCTGATGTGTACGCCCGGTTTCCAGCTGACAACTGATTAAAGTCACATAATTTAAACGTTCTAAAACTGTATAATGTGTAACCGACCACTTGCCTTTTTCCTCATCATCATAAACGTCCATCACGATCCTGTTTTTTGCGCTTCTGCCGATATACCCAGAAACTGTGCCATTTTCCTGAATATCGCCCCAGGCAAGTGCAATATATTTACGGGTAATACTGTGGTCGAAGAACTGCTTCGCCAGTTTAGTCATCGTAATTTCGTTTTTGCTGATGATCAGCAGGCCTGAAGTGTCTTTGTCAATCCGGTGAACCAGGCCTGGCCTGCCTTCATTTCCGGGAAGTTGCGGCAGCTGGTCGAAGTGAAACGCCAGTGCATTAACGAGTGTTCCTGTATAATTGTTGAATCCCGGATGTACAACCATACCTGCGGGTTTATTCACGATCAGCAGATCATTGTCTTCATAAACAATATCCAATGGAATATCTTCAGGGTAAACCTCGGTATCCCTGGGGGGATGAGGAAATACAATGGAGATCTCATCAGCAGGTTTTACCTTGTAACTCGCCTTCACAGTAGCTTTATTCACGAGTACATTCCCTGCATCAATCGCATTCTGAATACGGTTCCTTGACGCATTTTGCATACGCTGCATTAGAAACTTATCAATCCGCAGCGGAGACTGTCCATTGTCTACGACAATATTAAAATGTTCGTATAAGTCCTGCTCTTCAAGTTCCAGCCCGCTATTCGTATTTTCCATTCTTAATTTTATGATTTGATCCTGACAGGAATTCATAGCATACAGCCTGCATTTTTTAATGCTGCCGAACCTAGTCATCCCAGTTTACAAAACTAACCTTTAACAATTACATTTCTCAAAAGAAATAAGGCCGAAAACTTAATGGTTTAGCTATTAACAAAATGAATCACAAAACGCTTTATATTTGCGCAATGTTTGCAGACCTGAACAGTCCCTTTCAACAGCTACAACACCCTCACTTAACCTGTTTATGGATAAAAAGAGAGGACCTGATAGATCCTTACATTTCAGGGAACAAATGGCGTAAGCTCAAATATATCCTCCAGGATGCTGCTGCGAAGGGAAAAGAACACCTGGTCACCTTCGGAGGTGCCTATTCCAACCACCTCGTGGCCACAGCCGCAGCAGCTGCCAGATCAGGGCGCAAAGCCACTGCTTTTGTGAGGGGAGAAAAGGTGATGAATGAAATGCTGGTACTCTGCCAGCTGTATGGAATGGAGCTGATTTTTACAGACCGAGAGGCCTACAGGGATAAGCCTGCATGTTATGAAAAACATTTCGGCGGCCATCCGTCTGCTTATTTCATTGATGAAGGGGGCGCTTCTGCAGAAGCGGTGAAGGGCTGTGCAGAGATCATTACAGAATTACCTGCTGACATAGACCATCTCTTTTGTGCTGCCGGTACAGGGACCACTGCAGCAGGTTTGCTAAAAGGTATCCGGGAAAGCGGGTTAAAAACAAAACTTCATGTGATACCTGTCTTAAAGGGAGGAGATTTCATCAGGAAAGAGATCGGCAGATATGTTCCCCTTACGGATCAGCTCGTCTTACATACAGACTATCATTTTGGAGGTTATGCAAAAACACGGCCTGAATTACTGCAGTTCATAAGGCAGTTTATTGCACGGCATGGAATTCTCATTGACCCCGTGTATACGGCGAAGATGTTCTTTGCGATTGATGACCTTGCAGAAAAAAATCACTTCTCAGCTGGTGAAAAAATCGCTGCCATTCATACCGGAGGTCTGCTGGGTATTATGGGGATGAAAGAAAAATTTGCTTTATGATCACACTGCCATCGTGAACGCGCCAAAACTTTCGCCCATATCACAGTTTAAGTCAGCCGTATACCTAGTATCTGTCATGGTCATATTTGAATGTTAATGTCTGCCGGAGCTGTTTCAGCTGCTGTTCACGTTGCTGCAGTGCAGCCTGTGCGGCAGCCAGGGTGACCAATTCAAAACGTATTTTCTGCCCGCATTGCAGTTGAGCAAGTTTAGAAAAATCTGCCGTGATCACCTGTACAATTCTCGGATATCCGCCAGTAGTCTGATGGTCGGCCATCAACACAATGGAATCCCCGTTACTGGTCACCTGTACGGTACCAAAAGCAACGGCCGAAGAGATCATTTCCTGCGGCAGATTCAGTTCCAGTGCCGGCCCCTGCAGGTGGTATCCCATACGGTCTGATTCATTGGTGAGCCGAAACTCCCGCTCAAAAAAAGACTGCTGGCTCAGCGGCGAAAACAGTTCATACTCCGGTCCTTTCATTACCCTGATCACAGTATCTTTTAAATCAGGATAAAATGTACTCAGGTCGCAGGACCAGTTAAAATTGCGAAGGGTATCCTGGTACTCTTCTTTAAAAGATATGTGATCCCCTGTTTCCAGGGCCCTTCCTTTCCAGCCTCCAAACCCTGCCCGCAGATAAGTGGAACGGCTGCCCAGAACTTCAGAAACGTCAAACCCTCCGGACACTGTCAGATAGCTGCGGCATCCTGTTACCGAAGTACCGAAGTTCAGCATTGATCCCCTTTTTGCAAAAACAGGCCTCCACATTTTTACGGGTACATGATCAAGCGCAGGGGAGAGGTCTGCACCGGTAAGCGCAATCAGCTGATCGGATTCAAAATAGATTTTAGGTCCTATTAACGTACATTCTATCCCGGCTTCGTGTTCCTGATTACCAACGAGCAGGTTTCCCGTTCTCAGGGCAACAGTATCCATTGCCCCGCTTACAATAATACCATCTTTCCTGTAACCAAATCTGCCGGTATCCTGAATGGTGGTCAGCAATCCACCTTTCAGCACCTTAATTCCCATAGCGCCTCTTATTGGTCATTTCAAACTCTGTTTCTGTGATGGATACAAAACGGACACGGTCGCCGGCCTTCAGTAATGCCGGTGCGGCCCTGCCTGCATCAAATAAATGAATTGGGGTACACCCGATGATCTGCCACCCTGCGGGCGTCTCTATCGGGTAGACACCGGTTTGTTTTCCGGCAATTCCTACAGATCCCGGAGGCACTTTTGACCGCGGCGTTTCCCTTCTGGGGGTTGATAACTGCTCATCCATGCCTGCCAGGTAGGGGAATCCTGGTGCAAAACCGATCATATGTACCAGATATTCAGTTCCGGTATGTATGCTGATCACCTCCTCGGTCGTCAGTTTCGTATGTGCAGCTACAAAGTCAAGGTCCGGCCCCCAAACGCCACCATACAAAACAGGGATTTCCACAATACCAGATACAGATTTTGCGGGATGCGCCATCACCTCGATAAGCATTTCCTCGAGGTCTGACTGAACCGACTGATAACTGACAATTATTGGTTCATAAAATATGGTGACTGTTGTAAATGCAGGTACATATTCTATAAAGCCGTCGAAAGAATACTCCTCCAGATAATTACAAACAGCCCGTATGATCTCATGGGTAGAATTACTGATCTCTTCATCAAACTGAACAACAATCGCCGCGTCCCCCAATGGGTAGAACCGTACATCGTTAATGGTGGAATTCATTCATTTATTGAGTTTTAGCCGCAAATAAATATAATAATTAAACCTGAAAAAACTATTGCTGTATCCTTTTATGCAGCTCCCGCCGATAGCGTTTAAAAACCCCCTCTTAAGGGGGTTTTGTCGTCAGCCCAAACAGAATACCTTTACCGGAAAAATAAAATTAACTATTACTGCTCAAAGTCTGGCATGAACGTGTCGTTAAATGATAACGTTACCATGAAAAGCTCCCCCTTCTATGAAAAAAATATTTTTACTATTTACCTCTTTTGCAGTTTTTTTACTGTTCTTTAAAGCGGCTGCGCAAACCAGTCATGACGGCAGTTTGACCGGAAATGTAATTGATGAGCAGAGAAAACCACTGGACTATGTTTCCATTGCTTTACTGAAAGCCCAGGATTCCACAGTGGTGAAGGGCTCATTTACATTTGAAAAAGGAATCTACGCCTTTGATCATTTGCCCGACGGCAATTATCTGATAGCCTTTAATATGCTGGGCTACACGAAAGTTGTTAAAGGGCCATTCCCTATTAACGCCGGTAACAGGGCATATTCGGTAAACGATGTGCTGCTCACTGCTACGGCAAAGCAACTGAATAGTGTAAATATCACCGGGAAAAAGCCACTTGTGGAAAGGCAGGTAGATAAAACCGTACTGAACATTGAAAACAGTGTTCTGGCTACCGGCAATACCGCACTGGAAATTCTGAGAAAGGCACCGGGAGTAAGTGTAGATAAAGATGGCAATGTGAGCCTGAGAGGTAAAAAAGGCGTGACCGTGATGATTGATGGCAAGCCTACTTATCTGTCGAATGAGGAATTGGCCAATTTATTAAATTCAACCGAAGGGAATGCTATTACCAGCATTGAGCTGCTCACTAATCCGTCGTCAAAATATGATGCCTCAGGGAATTCCGGTATCATTAATATTAAACTCAAAAAGAACCGCAATTACGGAACCAATGGAACAGCGACAGCGGGAGGAGGATATGGAAAAAATTATAAGGCCAATGGCGGATTAACACTCAACCACAGGGAAAAGAAATTTAATGTTTTTGGGGATGTGAATTATGGCCGCAACAAACGAACTGTGAAACAAGGACTTAGTCGGGTAAATGATACAGGTACAGATCAGACATTCTTTGACCAGACGGCTGGATATACAGGCATCAGGAACAATACGAACTATAAAACCGGCCTGGATTATTTTATTAATGATAACAACACTATAGGTGTTGCTATAAACGGTTATGTTACCAAAGCGGATCAGGTGGATAATATTTTAACACGAATCGGCAGCCATCCGAATCAGACAGATTCCCTGGTAAAAGCGATAAATCCTACGCAATATAAATATGTAAATACAGCGTATAACCTAAATTACAGGGGCGTACTGGATACGTTGGGCCAGGAAATTAATGTAGATCTTGATTTCTCAAGGTACCACAGGGATAAACTTGAAACCTACAATAATAATTTCTCTGATGCTGCCGGTTTATTGACCAGGCCACCTGTAATCTTTAGGAATGCCACACCTGCGATCGTAAAAATATGGGTAGCAAAGGCCGACTATAGTTATCCTCTCAACAAAAAAACGAAATTAGATCTGGGGTTAAAAACCAGCTTTGTGAATACTGACAACAATTCAATCTTTGAAAATTTCATTAATCATACATGGCAGAATGATGTAACACAGACTAATCATTTTAAATACGATGAAAACATCAATGCCGCTTATGCCAACCTTAAGCGCGAGTTCAGGAGCACCACATTACAGCTGGGATTAAGGGCTGAACAGACCAATTCAAAGGGAAATTCTGTCACCACACAAAATACTGTTAAACGCCATTACCTGAACTTATTCCCCACAATTTTTATCAATCAGGTACTCTCCAGAAACAACGAAATCGGATTTTCTTACAGCAGGAGGATTGACCGCCCGGATTATTCATCCCTGAATCCCTTTGTTCATTTCCTTGACGCTTTTACTTATTTTAGGGGAAATCCTTTCCTGAATCCCCAGTATACTAACTCATTTGAAGTCTCTTATTCTTATAAAAAAACAATCAACGCAACATTTGGTTACAGCCATACCAGTGACGTAATTTCCTTTGTTGTGATAGCAGACACGGCAAGAAAAACACTGGCTGCCAGTAATGAGAACCTTGCAGAGTTAAATTCATATAACCTGAATATCAGCTCCCCGCTATCCCTTGCCAGATGGTGGAATACCAATACCAATCTGACCGTTTTTTACAATAAGTTCAATGCTCCTGATCTTTTAGCAACACCCTTCAGCAGCGGAAAATTGTCGTTTAATTTTAATACTACACAAACTTTTACTGTTACTCCTACATTCAATGTTGAACTGTCAGGATTCTACCACTCGAAAAGCGTGAACGGTACAACTGCTGAATCGGAGCAGCACAGTATAGATCTGGGATTCAGTAAATCTTTGCTGGAGAAAAAATTAAATATTAAAGTAGCTGCGAATGATGTCTTTAATCTGCTGAAGTATAAAAACACAAGTACAATCCCCGGGCAGGATTTCACATACAGGAGCAAAGACGAAAGCAGGGTATTCCGTTTAACCTGTACCTATCGTTTTGGCAGCAGTGAAATCAAAGGGGCACGCAAACGGGACAAAGGTTCTGCTGAAGAACAGAACCGGGTAAAACCATAGGTACCGATCCGGAATCCCCAATACAGGTGATCTTGGGCAAAAAAAGATACGATAGCATAAATACACGCGTTCCAGAATATGTTAATCAGGCCACCGGCAGTTGAATAAAGAGAGAACTAACTCGGAATAAAATGAAAAATATAATTATCACAGGTTGCAGCAGTGGAGTGGGCTGGTTTCTGTCACAACAATTGGCGAAAGAAGGGCATACTGTATATGCCACCATGCGAAATATCGGCTCAAAAAATAAGGACGCCGCCAATAGAATGAAGGCATGGGCTAGAGAGAACTCAGTAAATATTGTAGTAGTTGAGCTTGATATCAGCAGTGAGAGCTCTGTAAAAACAGCAATAGATGAAATTGCACTCCATTCAAATGGAGCAATTGACGTACTGATCAATAATGCAGGATTAGGTTCCACAGGGCTTCTGGAAGCCTTTAGCGGCAAGGAAATGGATCATATATTCCAGGTGATGGTACTGAGCCCCGACAGGATAATTAAAGCAGTTCTTCCGTTTATGCACAAAAGGCAGGAAGGTCTTTTAATACAGATCTCCAGCAGAATGGCCACTTTCCAGATACCATTTTTAGGTCCTTATGCTGCGGCTAAAGCAGCCTTGGGATCCTTAAGCAATACTTACAACAAAGAGCTGAAAGTAGTGGGAATAGATTCTGTTCTGGTACAGATCGGAGCCGTAAACACAGCCCTTCGAAAAAATGTATCCGCAAATTTTGTTGAAAATACGGCTATCTCATCGAAATACGGTGAATGGTATCCGAAGGCAAAAAAGAATATTATTGAGATGTTTGGTGCAAACCGCTCTACTCATGAACCTGCCGAAGTTGCCAATACGATCAGCAGCATTATCAGCACCCCATTTGGACAAAGGAAGATGATCTATACTATCGGACTGGATATCCTGGCTTCATCCATTATAGAAATTAACAAGATATCTACGGATATTTCAAATAAAGTTATTGAGAAGGAAGACTTATAAAAAAGGCACGGGGGCTCTCTAAGCCGCATGCCTTTTTCAAATTCTTTATTGCCGTTCAGATCAGGGTAACTGATGTGTCTTTAGTTCTGTCTTTAGCTGTTCAATTTCTTTCTCATTGTGACGGTTCTCAATATAAAAATAGATGGCAAAAGCCAGGAAGATCTTTCCTAATACGAAAACAGCTGCAAATATCCATCTCCATATTTTACGGATCCTGATATGGCCGGATTCTGCTTCTATTTCCACGAACTGACTGCTCTTCCGGGATTTGGAAGAATACTGCGGCCGGTCTCTCAATGGCATATCTATCGTTAAACCTTCTGAATCACGTGCTTTAACCAGTTCATTGATATTGGCTTCAATTTTCGTCCACATACCGGGAGGAGGGGTAATAGCCATCTTTTGAGCAATGAATTCTATGTCTGTTTCCAGTTCATGTAATGCCTCGAGTATTTGTGGATGTTTTGCTTTCAGGTATAATAGTTCTTTGGTTTCTGCTTCGGAAGCAGAACCAAATACATATGCTTCGAGCACCCCACTTTCTATGTATTCGTTAATTTTCACGCTATGCATTCCTTAATTTTCACCACTTTTCAATTTTCATCACTTTTTCTTAACATGACGAAAGCCTCTTTTAGCGTCTTCCGTATGAATTCTTCAGTTTTGTTCAATTCCACCGAAAGTGCAGCAGTTGTTTTTCTATAATAATAAATATCAATAAATATTTGTTGCTGAGTTGAGCTTAACTGCTCAATATACTTATCTTTTGGGCCGTTCATGCCCGCTCCCGATATCCGGGGTTCCGCGGGGCGTGCCGAAAGGCCTGGAAGAGCCGCCATTTTACGCTGCGCAAACCTTTGCAGCTGGCACCAGTTTACAGGCCCTTCCCACTTTTTGTCTTTAAACTCTTCTGAAAGTTTACAAAATATATGCACCAGATACTGCTCAGCCAATTTACTGTCTTTTACAATTTCAAAAATATACCCCAATAACATCCCCGCATATCTATCGTAAAGATTACGAACGCTTTCAGGCTTATTTTCTACGATTGCTTGTGTGTCAGTTTTCAGCATACATTCTTTATTTATCAAGGCAGTAATTTCACAATTCAGCTCAACCACAAGCTTTTGTCGGCCCTGATAAAGTATAAAATTAAATAAAGTTTAGACGATTTAGAAATAAATAAAATAATTAGCCGGTATCCGGCCAGTTAAAAACTTAACCGGTATTCCAACGACACTTTATTATTTAATGGTTGAACCGTTAAATCTATTAATGTATCTCTGTCATTTTGACTTTCGCAGCGATATAATCTATCTTACCATTTGGTGTTAACGGCATATGATCCAGCAGCCTGACTTTTACACTGGCAGGATGAACTTTTATCTGATCAAAAAGCAAAGTTTTAATAGCTTTCTCATTAATGCCGGCATCAAAAAAAGCGACCACAAGGTATTGGTCTTCCTCAGCCATGCAGATGAAAGATGCCCCCGCAAAATTTTCCTTTAATAGCTGTTCAATTTCATCCAGATTGATGCGTGTACCAAATAATTTGATAAAACGTTTATTTCTGCCGGTAATGTAAAAGAAACCGTCTTCGTCTTGCCTGGCAATATCACCGGTATATAATACGGTATCCTGTTTATATTCCAGCAGGTCATCTATCCGGGTAGCATATCCACCAAATATATTTGGTCCGTAATATCTTAATTCACCCGATAAGGGGTCTAGATCGAGCTTACCTCCTTTGATGGGCTTGCCAATAGATCCCGATTTTTCCTGCAGATATTCAGGAGGAAGATAGGAGATTCTTGCTGTCGCCTCCGTTTGCCCGTACATTGAAAAAAAAGAAAGTCCATGTTTCAGGGCATAGGCTCCGAATTCCATTAAAACAGATGCATTCAGCCGCCCGCCGGCCTGTGTCATATAACGCAGTGAGGGGTATTCTTTATTCAGAAACCCGATCCGCTGCAGCATCTCATATACGTAGGGCACCCCTGCCAGAGAAGTATATTGGAACTTATCAAGTTCCAGCCAGAATTCTTTTTCCATGACGGTTTTGTTGGTACATACGATACCTCCCCCGGCAATGGAATTGCTGGTAAATACAGAAAAACCGTAGGAGTAAAATAGGGGCAGGTTCAGCGGGGCGGTATCAAAATGTTTAACCGGCAGATAATCAATGATGGATAAGGCATTACTTACTATATTTTGTTCCGACAATTTCACAAACTTTGGAGAGCCTGTACTTCCCGAAGTATTGATCAATAGTTTGATCAGTGGGTTAACCACCGTTTTTACAGTCGCTTTTTGCTTAAACAGCGTATGTTCCGGTCCGGCATTGACAGCCGTATAACCATCCCTTTCTGATCTTGAAGGGTCATAGATATAATAAGGATGGTAATGCTTTTCCAATTGCTCCTTATAGTCATTGTTTAAGGTGGGGCTCAGCAGTGCAATGGTAAAGTCGGTCCTCAGGAAATTTAAAAGAAGCTCTACTGACTTCAGCTGATTGTCGGGATAGAGAAATACAAGGCCTGCTGTATCATCTATCGCCACAGACTCATGAAAATCTTTCGGCGTACGGGAGATTCCCGTCAGCGGATCGATATAATGTAAACCTTCATTATTTACAATAAGGTCGTAAAGCCGGGGCATATTTTTCATAGGTATGGTATTTGATCAGTTAAACGTGATATTGAATCTGCCCAGCACTTGTTTTACATTTGTGAAGCTTGTCATTTCAAGGATATCATCTATTGCAATGGTAAGGCCAAAGGTGGCTTCAATCTCTTTAACGAGGAACAGATGCGACACGGAGTCCCATTCTGCAATACCCTGGTAGCTTAAATCTTCGTTCACCTCATCGACTGATATACACAGTGCTTCAGCAAATGCCTGTTTTAATTTTTTTAAGTTGTTCATATTGTATTTTGTTTTGATGATGATTTTTTTCGTCCGGATGTTTATAGTTTAACAGTTTTCCATTTTCCCATTTTAAAAACGATGACGCAGCTGCAGGACAATACGATCTCAGAGATCAGGATGGCTATGAAAATCCCTTTTGCCCCCCACTGGAAATAAATCCCCAATAAATAAGACAAAGGCAGCTGGATGATATAAAACATAAGGATATAGAGCATAGTAACTGTATTTACATTTCCGGCTGCATTCAGTGCCCTTGAAATCACCATCGTATAACCGAAAAAGAAATAAGCAATGGACATATACTGAAGATATTCAGACGCATAGGCCAGCACCTTCTCTTCGTGGGCAAAAAAGCTGGCTACAGACCTGGAGTAGAACAACAGAAAAATTGCGATGGTGCCCAAAAAACACATATTGAACACTCCCGTTTTCCAGATAGAGGCTTCTGCCCGCTCCGGCTGCCTGGCACCAAGATTCTGACCCGTAAGTACGCCAGCAGCATTGGCAATACCATAAGCGGGCAATACACTGAACATAATAATCCTGTTGGCAATGATATAACCTGCAAGTACACTTTCACCCAGCCTGGCAACAATAACGATCATCATAAATCTGCTGGAAGACGGAACAAGGTACTGCACCATACCCGCCGCGGCCAGCTTAAGCAATCGTTTCATTAACGATGGTATCATCACCAGCTGCCGCTTACCGATCATAATCCGCTGATTGCCATTGATCAGGTACCATACCTGGTAACTTACACTGAACACATTGGCCGTGACCATCGCAATAGCAGCTCCCAATAAACCTAAAGCAGGAATTGGCCCGAGCCCGAAAATCAGTACGGCGCATAAACAGCCATTGAGAATATTTGAAAAGGCCAGTGTACGCATCGCCATGTACGCATCCCCGGAACCACGGAAAACCCCATTAATGAGAATACGCATGATCATAAAAATAAGCCCGCCGAACATCGTTCTGGAAAACACATTCCCATAATTCACGAGGCTGTCTGAAGCGCCGGCAAAATGCATGATCTGCCGGTTAAAGATCAGCGCTATGCAGCTGCAGATCAGGGACAGAATAATCCCAAGGTAGATAACCTGCATCGCAGCCTGGCCTGCACTCTTTGGTTTCTGCTCACCTACGCGTCTTGAAATTACTGCTGTTGCAGCAATACCAAGGCCGGTAGCTACCGACTGGATCAGAATGACTACCGAATTGGTGATGCCCACTACCGTAATCGCATTTTCGCCCAGACTGCTCACAAACAGCAGGTCAACGAGCACAAAAAGCGATTCCATACTCAGTTCCAGCATAGTAGGTACGGCGAGCAAAAAGGTGGCCCTGTTGACACTCCCCGAGGTAAAGTTCTTTTCAGTACCCTGGAGGGCTATCCTGAATAAATTAAATAGATGACGTATTTTAAGCAACACAAGTTTAGGTTTAAAGGGTTAAATCAGCACCCACCTTATCGGTAATCCGAAGGTCTGCTGCGCTGGTAGCAGGAAGGTCTGATGCACTGAAAGACTGGAAGGCTATCCTTTGCTCAACCGCATATACTGTTCTGCCTGCCAGCTGATTGATGATCTGGGAATTTCTGTATGCGCCCATTCCAAGATCGGGCGTGGAGATCCCATGGGTATGCAGTTCGGCATTCTGGACAAAAATCTCATTCCCCGCCTCGTCGATCGTATAATTCCTGTGTACATCATAGCCGCCATCTTCCAGCCTTCTGATCCGGTCAGAAATTCCGGTCAGAAACTCCGGCTCCATGTATTTATAACCCGTGGCAAGGATCACATAATTGGTATTGGTCTCAAATGTTTTCTCCTGTTCCACATGAGAGAAGTTTAACAGATAAGAGCCATCTTCTTCAACATGGATATCATTTAACCTGCTGTTTGCCATCAATACCACTTTGAGATCATTATCTGTCAGGTCCATTGCATACAAACTGTTATATATCTGGTTAATGAGATCAGAATTGATTCCTTTGAACAGGATGTTCTGACGCGCAAGAACATCTTTTCTCTGTGTGGCAGGCAGGGCATGAAAGTAGTCGACATACTCCGGTGAAGTCAGCTCCAGGGTTAGCTTGGTATGGTTTTCCAAAGGGAAGAAACGTTCAGACCGTGTAAACCAGTTTAACTGCATCCCTTTTTTAACCCCGGGCAGCAAATCCTGGAAGATCTCCGCAGCACTTTGTCCTGAGCCCACAACGGTTACCGACTGCTGCTTCATCAGGTGATCCTTGTGGTTAAGGTATTGGGAAGTATGGATCACATTGTCAAGGGACTTTTCTTTGATTGCTGCCGGAATATAGGGACTTGTACCTGTACCCAATACAAGCTTGCGGGTGTGCCAGATGTTTACACCTCCCGACCTGGTATCCCTTGCCGTGACTTTATAAACGGAATTTTCAAAAGATACTAACACCACCTGCTTAGAGAACAAACAATTATCCAGCTGTTTCAGCACCCATCTGCAATAGGCATTATACTCCTTTCTGAAGATAAAAAAGCTTTCGCGGATATAAAATTTGTACAGCCGCCCGCTTTGTTTCATGTAGTTCAGGAAACTATAGGGGCTGGTAGGGTCTGCCATCGTCACCAGGTCTGCCATAAAGGGTACCTGAAGTGTTACTTCGTCTAACATCAAACCCGGATGCCAGTTAAACTCGTCAGATTGGTCCAGAAAAAGCGTATCCAGTTCCCTGACCGGCTCAGACAAGGCCGCCAGGCCCAGGTTAAACGGGCCGATACCAATTCCGATAAGATCATATATTTTAGGTGTGTTCATTGATAGATGGTTTAGGTGAATAATTTTTGTTCCGGGGAAACTTTTCCCAATACCATTCCCTGAGGCAGAAATTGAGATAAGCTTTTTTATGAGGCATTTCGATGATGTGCTGAAGCCTGAAACCGACATGCACTTTATTCATCAGTGCTGCAAGAGAATCAACAGAGCCCTCTCCAACCAGCCTGCCTACCTCCGGCTGCATAAAAAGCCAGTCTACGATACTTTGCGTGATCAGCGAGGGAAATTTCTTTTTCTTATCCGTTGGGGCAATAAACAGATGAGTACCATAATCTGAGGGCAGCACCTCATAATAGTCGCCCAAAACGTCCGTGGTGGCCCAGTACACCTCGAAATTGAAAGTCGGCTCCCCGTTTACTTCGCCTATATAGCTATGTGAAAGCCCCTCTGCCAGAAGTGCACGGTAAAAATGTTCCAGTTCTTTTAAGGGCCAATCCATTTTCCATATTGTTTTTGCATGTTCTGAATGGAACCACTGGTGTACCATTTGCAGATCCCGTTTGATATCAAATGGCCTGATACTGATGCCGGTCTGCTCTTTGTCAAAATACCGGTAGAAGACCTCCTCCTGAGCTGGTGGGAAAAGCAACCCGGCACTATAAAAGTTTTTATGCAGCGGGTTATAAATGGACCGTTTATAATTACCCATCCCACTGAACAGCTCTCCCTCTATTTCTATGTGCCGCTGATCCAGCAAGGTTCCGGCATTTTCATCCTGCTGCTGTTCCGCAAAAGACTGCAGTTCCAGATAAATGCATTTCAGCATCGCATTTTCCTCCAGTATCCGGTTACGCCCTAATATTCCCACAATTGCAAAAAGATCGTCGATCCCTGCTCTGCATGGAGAGTTACAGATCACGCTATTTACCTGTTTCTGAAACCTTAGCATTGCCAAATCCCGGAGAGGCGACTGATCATCAACAGGCTTTACCTCAAACGTGGAGATAAAAGCAGAGCGTGCTGTGTCCTGAGCAACCTGACCGATAACTTTTAACCTGACGGTCTCCACAGCATGCAGCAAACATGCTGATAAATCAGGGACCTGCCATTCCGGGTAGATGCCCTGCGCTTCCAGGATTGCCATTTTCAGGAACTTCACCACATCTATATCCGTAATTTTATCATTTTCCTGATCATACAGCAAGACGGGAAATTGAAAAACATGGTTTCCGGTATCACTAAAGTAGAGCAGGGGAATAAAAACTTCCGCAGCGCTGGCCGGGAAGCTGATTTTGAAATGCAGATCCAAGCCGCTCTGGCGGAGCCCTTCAGCCAGTACAGGATCATATTCCGGTATACCCATGTAACGCGTCCAGTTGCCGAATTCCCTGCAGTACTGGTTGATGGCGGCAGAAAATATCCGAACCTGCCCGTCCGCTGTCGGGTTACTGTTCGGGATAAGCTGCTCCATAAGTTTTGATTATGCCTAGAATATTCTTAATATCATTTACCGTGGTAATGGGATTGAAAATGGTGAACTTGAGATAAAAGCTGCCGTTTACCTTTGTACTGGCAACCAACACCTCGCCTGTATGGAACATCTTCTTTTTGATGTATTGATTTAACGCACACAGATCAACGTGTTTTAGCTTTAATGACCTGTACCTGAAAACCAGCACACTGATATCTGATTCACTCAGCAGCTCCAGTTCAGGATCGCGGTTAATCAGATCAGCCGCCTCTTTGGCGGTCGAAATAATCGCATCCATATACTCACCCAGCTTTTCCCTGCCAAGCAATCTGAGGGTAAACCATAACTTCAGCGCATCAAATCTCCTTGTACTTTGAGTAATGGACTTATTGATTTGTGCAGGGTATTCTTCATAATCCTGCTCTTTGGGATTCAGGTAATCTGCATGGTGCCTGATGATCTCCAGGGAGTTTTTATCACGAACAATGAATGCGCTGCTGCTGATGGGCTGGAAAAAAGACTTATGGTAATCGATAGTGACAGAGTCTGCCTTTTCTATTCCCTTCAATAAGTATTTATGCTGATCCGTTAGCAGCAGGCCGCAGCCATAGGCAGCATCGACATGCATCCATAACTTATATTTTGCAGCTAAAGCACTGATTGCTTCCAATGGGTCTACATTACCAAAGTCTGTAGTACCAGCGGTAGCCACAATGGCAAAGGGGATATTTCCGAGTTCAAGTTCATTAAGAATGGCTTCTTCAAGCGCATCAGACTTCATTTTAAAACGGCTGTCGGTTTCCACCTGCATCACTCCCTGTTCTCCCAGTCCGAGCAGTGAGGCATTTTTCTGGTTGCTGAAATGTGATTTATCAGAAACAAAAACCCTGAACCTGGACGCTTCCGGAGGATTTCCGTCTACCTTGATATTGTGGTTCAGCCGGTTCAGTGCAAAACAATCCCTGGCCAGTAACAATCCCATCAGGTTACTTTGAGATCCCCCGCCGGTAAATACTCCGTCTGCACGGTCTCCAAACCCGATCTGATGGGCCGTCCAGTGAATTAACCGGCGCTCTATCAGGGTTCCCCCTGCACTCTGATCCCAGGTATCCTGTGAAGAGTTGATGGCGCTGATCAGTACTTCTGCAGCAAGTGCAGGGATCACTACCGGGCAATTCAGATGAGCAATATAATTAGGAAGATGAAAAGCCGTAGCGTGGTCAACATACAAACCCTGTACTTCTTTGAACAGCTCATCATAACTTGCCAGCGGCACATCAAATTCAATTTTATTAAACTGCTCGCCCAACTGCAGGGGCGTAATGCCGCTAAAGGGCTTTTGCTGATTTTCAAGAAATTTAAGCACCATCTCCTTCGCCTGATCTATGGCCAGGCTGTAAGATTCAGCTGTATGCTGATGAAAGATGTCCAGGAATTGAGGCGACTGATCAGCAGCGTTCAGGGTTTGCTCCGCCGTCAGATTAGCGTAAGATATATTTTCCATAATTATGAGGTTGATTTCAGGTTAGGACCGCCAGGTTACTTTTTCATCAATAGATGTTCTTCTTTTCCGGGCAGGCAGGGTTGATTCGTCAGTATATCCCATGAAAAACAGGCCAAGCGAAGTTTCATTTTCTGCTAAACCAAGCGTTTTAACATAGTCAATTGCAGATCCGCCTGTTGCCCAGTAGGAAGCGATCTGAAATGAGGTAGCGCTGATGGCCATATTTTGTACCGCACAGGAAACTGCAGCAAGTTCTTCCCATTCAGGAATATTTACCCTGGTGCTTCGGGCGAAAATGACAGCGATCATACATGCGGCTTTAAGCGGGTATTCTTTCAGATAATTGTATTTCGCCAGCCGCTTTTCAGCATCAGGTATATCCATGTACAGATCCTGATAATAGGCGCACATGTATGCTCCGTATTTTATCAGCTCAGTTTCTGTTAGCACCACAAACCTCCAGGGTTCAGTCATTTTATGGGTTGGCGCCCATGTGGAATTGATCAATATCTCTTTTAATTCAGCATCAGGAATTCTACCTGAGCGATAATGATCAGCATAAATACTTTTCCTTTGACGAATATAATGAGTGACTATTTCATGGTCGCACCTAAAATGTATTTCGGTCGCAATATTGTCGTTTTTCATGGCAAACAGAGATTTTAGTTAATACTTAAGAAAAAAACACAAAATATATGTTGCTATTTAGATTTATTACAAATAGATTTGTCAACAACAATCCATCTATTTAGACTTGTTAAAAATAACAACAATGGCAAATGTAAAAGTTCTTATGATTAAAACAATATTTATTTCAACTCTTGATATTTAAAAGCGTCAACAAACCGATTTAGCAAACTTAATTAACTATTAAATAACAATTATCATCACTCAAATTAATCATGTATTACTATTAACCTGTCTATAAAAACCTACCGATATGGAATTAAAAAACGAAGAATCACTCCGTCAGTTACCTCCAATGGCGCCCTTAATGATTGAAGTTTCGCCTGTTGAACGCGCAATTATTAAAAGTTCGTCCCTGCAGCTTCAAAAAAAATTCGGACATTACGAATCGCCCGCCTACATCGCATCCCTCCATCTGAATGCTTACTATTTACTTCCTGAACGTATCGCTGCATTGCTCAGTAATTTGAGTACCGACTTTTCAAGTCAGCAGTATGGGGCAATTGTTTTCAAAGGACTTGTTGATGTAGACCAGGATGCATTAGGCCCAACGCCCGCATCATGGAAAGAAGCAGATGACCATAAACATAATCTCTACGGTTTTATCTCCTCCCTGCTTCACGGTGCCGTTCCCTCCAAACCTGTTCAATATTATGTGCAGCGCAAAGGCGGAGGGATTTTACATGCCATTATTCCTGAGGAAAGTATGTCATTCTCGCAAACAGGTGCAGGTTCAAAAACAGATCTGTTTGTACATACAGAAGATGCATTCTTATATCATCCGGCAGATTTTCTTAGCTTTTTATATCTCAGGAACGAAGAGCAGGTAAACTCCACGTTATATTCTATCCGCTCTCACGGAGAAACAGACGATTTGATGAAAGAGCTTTTCAAACCCATTTACAAGTGCCCGAAAGACGCAAATTTCAATCCTGAGGAAGCACTTGCACAGGAAGAAACAACCCCTGTTCTATACGGAAATATCAAGCGGCCGTTTATCCGCTTTGACGCGGCAGAGCAAATTTATAATGAACAGGCAGACCAGACGCCGGAGGCTTTAGACATCTTAAAAAAGTTCTGGGCGAAAGCCAAACAGCTGATCTATGACCAGTTCATTCCGAATGCAGGCGACCTGATTTTTGTGAACAATCATTTATGCGCCCACGGACGAACGGCTTTCCAGGCCGGTGTCAGGCAAGTTGACGGGAAGATTGTGCCATGTGAACGGCGGCAAATGCTGCGCATGATGAGCAAAAGCAGTCTGATTCACGTGCAGTCCGTAGCACATCCCGAGAATCCTTTTATGATCATGGAAGATCATTATGGCAAAGTCATCACTGCAAGCTAACTTATTACCTAAATATTCAACCAAATGGAAAAACAAGCCGAAATGAGCATTCCTCAAAATCATCAGTTATCCCCTGAATCAGCCATCGCCCACCTGAGTCCTCAGATATGGGAACAGGTAAACCGCCTGCAGGTCAGGAAAATGTTATGCGAGTTTTCGCATGAACTGCTTCTTGTTCCTCAACTGAAACGCATTCATGGCAACTGGGGCCTGTATATCCTGTCTACAAATGACGGGGAAATAGAATATCAGTTTCTGGCGCGGGTGCTGGGACTGGACCACTGGCATATCGATACTGCATCGATCACCAGAATGAGAGGCGACAAAGTAGAGGCACTGGATGCCATTGCTTTTATTACTGAATTTACCAGGGAGCTCGGCTTTACCGACACAAATCTGCCCACTTATCTGGAAGAAATTATCAGCTGCCTTTACGGCAGTGCCTATATGCATGCAAACGAAAAACTCAGCTCCAAAGATTTAACACAGGCAAGTTATGCGGATACAGAACATGCCATGATCGCGGGCCATCCCTGTTTTATTGCCAACAGCGCAAGAATAGGCTTTGATGCCATTGATTACCAAAACTATAGTCCTGAGGCCGCGGCGCCACTTTCACTGATCTGGGTAGCGGGCCACAGGGATTGTACTGAATTCACAAGTATTGCCCCGCTGACCTATCAGCAGGTAATCGCACAGGAACTGGACGCTGAAACCAATCAGTCATTTCATGATGAACTCCTGAAAAAAGGTCTCGACCCTGCTCATTACATCTGTTTTCCCATCCATCCATGGCAGTGGTTTAATAAACTGATCCACCTCTTCGCTCCGGATATCGCAGCATCAAAACTGGTTTGTCTGGGGTATAGCAAAGACCAGTACCTGCCCCAGCAATCTGTACGTACATTTTTCAATGTCAGCCATACCGGCCGGTTCTATGTAAAATCAGCCCTGTCAATCTTAAATATGGGTTTCATGAGGGGCCTTTCACCCTATTTCATGCGCACTACTCCGGCCATCAATGAATGGGTAGCGGAAATCGTAAGCAGCGACCTTTATTTGCAACAGAAAGGATTTACAGTGTTAAAAGAGATTTCCACAGTCGGCTATACCAACCAGCATATCGAAAATGCAATTCAAACCGACAGCCCATATAAAAAAATGCTGTCAACACTCTGGCGGGAGAGCCCGATGGACAAAATAGAACCCGGTGAGCGACTGATGACCATGGCCGCCCTGCTGCATGTAGATACACATGGAAATGCGCTCCTGCCTGAACTGATCCGCAGTTCTCCGCTGGATACAGAACAATGGCTGGAAAGTTACCTGCAATGTTATTTAAGCCCGCTGCTGCATTGTTTTTATTTTCATGACATGCGCTTTATGCCACATGGCGAAAACCTGATCCTGGTGTTTAAAGACAATGTCCCTGTAAGGGCCATCATGAAAGATATTGGTGAAGAGGTAGCCGTGGTCAACCAGCAAAAGGAATTGCCTGAAATCGTAAAGAGGATCATTATCCCCGTTCCCGAAGACCTGAAGATCCTATCCATTTTCACACAGATCTTTGATTCCTTCTTCCGCTTTTTGAACCACATCCTGGTAGAGCATGCAGGTTATCCTGAAGAACAGTTCTGGAAGCTAGTAGCAGATTGCATTACGGATTACCAGTTTGAGTATCCTCAGCTGGAAGATAAGTTCAGAAAATACGACCTGTTCGCGCCGGAAATCATCAAAACCTGTTCTAACCGCCTTCAGATGCAGAATAGTCAGAAAATGCTGGATGGTGCCGATCCGTTCAGGAACCAGAAGTTCGCCGGCATCTTAAAAAATCCGCTGGCCGCTTACCAGGCAAAGTTATTATAAAATACACCCTGCATCTACCAACCCTTAATCCTAAGAAAAATGAACATACAAACAAAGGTTACCCCAACTCAGGCTTCAGCACACCTGGAAAAGCCCGTATGGGAAAAGGTAAACCGCCTGCACCTGCGGAAAATAATTGCAGAATTTTCTCATGAGCGCATTATAATCCCGAAACTCACCGCTGAGAAAGATGGCTGGGGCCATTACCTGTTAATGAATAAAACCGGGGAGATCACTTACAGCTTCCGGGCAAAGATCCTTGCCCTGAACCACTGGTACGTTGACACCGCTTCCCAGGAGAAACATATTGAAGGCAAACCTGCCACAATTGATGCCCTGAACTTTATCATTGAATTCAGGGAAGAGCTTGGCATCCCTGATGAATCACTGCCGGTATACCTGGAAGAGGTTTGCAGTACGCTGAGCGGAAGTTCATACATGAATTTTTACGGCAAGCCCGAATCAAGAGAGCTGTTAAATGCAGGCTACCAGCAAACAGAATCTACTATGACCGGGCACCCCCGCTTTATTGCCAATAACGGCCGGATTGGTTTTGACGCCGGCGACTACAGGGAATACGCCCCTGAAACAGCCGCACCGTTTGCCCTGGTATGGCTTGCCGGTAACAGGCAGACGGCGGTCTTCAGCGCAGTTTCTTCGCTGGAATATACACAGGTCATCCTGCAGGAGCTTGGAGAGGAAAACCTGAAACGCTTTAACGGCATCCTGACCGCCAAAAAACTGAATCCGGATGACTATTTCTTTATCCCCGTACATCCATGGCAATGGTTCAATAAACTATCAAATATTTTCGCTGCCGATATTGCCACGCAGCAATTGGTCTGCCTGGGATACAGTGATGACCAATACCTCCCGCAGCAATCCATAAGAACATTTTTCAATGTCAGCCATCCCGAAAAGTTTTATGTAAAAACTGCCCTGTCAGTACTGAATATGGGTTATGTCAGGGGCTTATCCCCAAAATTCATGATGACCAACCCACCAATCAATGAGTGGATCTATAATTTAGTGGAAAACGACAGTTACCTGCAGCAAAAAAGGTTCTTCATCCTGAGAGAAATTGCCAGCGTAAGTTTTGCCCATCGCTATTACGAATCTGCAGTGGGTGCCGACAGCCATTACAAAAAAATGCTTGCCTGTTTATGGCGGGAAAGCCCGGTAAGTAAAATCACGAAAGATCAGCAGCTCATTACGATGGCAGCGCTGCTGCATGTTGACAATGAGGGGAATGCCTACCTGCCGGAATTGATCCGTGCTTCGGGCTTAACTACATCTGAATGGCTAAAGGAATACTTCGATTGTTACCTAAGCCCCCTGCTGCACTGTTTTTACCAATGGGACATGGTATTTATGCCACATGGCGAAAACCTGATCATGGTACTTGAAAACCATATTCCCGTACGTGCCATTATGAAAGATATTGGTGAGGAAGTGTCTCTGCTCAATACCGCCCATCCTGTTCCGGAAGCAGCATCAAGGTTATCAGTAACTGTCCCTGAGATAGCTAAAACATTACCCCTGTTTACACAAATCTTCGATTCCATCTTCAGGTTCATCTCGGCAATACTGGTTGAACATGCGGGTTTCAGTGAAAAAAGATTCTGGAAGCTGGTTGCGGATTGCATCCTCGACTATCAGAAGGATCATCCCGAATTTAATGAGTCCTATCAAAAATATGACCTGTTCGTCAGTGAGTTTAGTCCTGATGCCCTGAACAGGCTGCAGCTAAACAATAACCGGCAATTGCGCAACCGGGCAAATCCGTTTAAAGACCTTCCCTATATCGGAAATATGGCAAACCCTGTTGCCCCTTATCAGCATCATCCTGCAGATGAGGAATATATACACCATCAAAAAGAATAAACACAATTACAAACATATCAACACCAATTATTATGAAACAATTTTACGTCTCTCATTCAGCCCGGATGAGGCAATGTTTAAACTTCCTGCTGGTATTTACAACGATGCTATTGACTAGCCCGCCCGGTTTACTGGCGAATTTCAGCAGGCAGGAGAATGGTTCAATCTCCGGTAAAATCACAACGAGCGACCAGAAACCTGCGGAATTTTCTACCGTTGTGCTGGAAGGAAAAACAAGTGTTCAGGTAGACAAAACGGGAAAATATATATTTGAGAACCTTGCCCCGGGCGCCTACACGCTTAAAGTGAGCTTTGTAGGCCAGAAACCACAGCTAAAAACCATTGTCCTGCAGGCGGGAGAAAAAGCTACGGCAGACTTCTCCTTTTCTTCTACCGCCAAAGACCTGAACGAAGTGCTGATTGTTGGCGATAAATACAACGTGTCGTCAAGAAAGGAAAGCCGTTACGTATCCCGGTTGCCGCTTAAAAACCTCGAGAACCCGCAGGTCTATTCTGTGGTAGACAAAGAGCTGATCAAGGAACAAATGGCCCTTACACTGGAAGAATCATTCCGCAATATACCGGGAGCAGCTCCTGCAAAAACAGGTGCAGGTATGCCTGCGTTTTTCTCCAGGGGATTTCAGACGAGTGAGAACTTCAGAAATGGGATGGCTACCTCTTTGAGAACAGGCATTGACCTATCCATGGTTGAACGTGTAGAAGCAGTCAAAGGACCATCAGCTACGCTGTTTGGCGCTGCAATGACTTCTTTCGGGGGGCTCGTAAATTATGTAACTAAAAAACCCTATGATACGTTTGGCGGTGAAATCTCCTATATCCAGGGCAGTTTTGACCTGAGCAGGTTAAGTGCCGACATCAATACACCTGTGAATGAGGATAAATCATTGTTATTCCGTCTGAACCTGGCTACACAAAAGGAGAACTCATTTCAGGACCAGGGATTCGGAACCACATACGTTGTTGCACCAAGTATCTCCTACCAGGTGAATGACCGCCTGATCTTCAGGCTTGATGCAGATCTGCAGACTTACAAAGGCACATCTTCTACAGCCTGGGCCATTGGAGCGGGGATAACTGCCAAAAGTTACGATGAGCTAGGCCTGGACTATAAACGTTCACTGATTGACAACTCATTTGTGGGTCACCAATCTTCAAATAATGTTTATGCGCAGGCAGAATACAAGATCTCTGATGAATGGACCTCGCAAACCAACTATTCATTTGGTAACGGAGAATATAATGACCTCCTTTATTTCAACCAGACCTGGCTGACCAATACCACCATCGCCAGGGCAATAGGTGTATTTTCACCGGACAAATCCGGAAGAAAAGAGATCCAGCAGAATTTTATCGGAGATTTTAAAATCGGTACCTTCAGAAACAGGCTGGTAGTTGGACTGGATTATATGTCGCAGTTCAGGAACTTCAAGTATACGGCATTGCAGCTGGATACGCTCAACATTACCGGTACCATTAAGGATATCCGCGTACAGCAGGTAGAAAACCGTTTAGGTACGGTCAGTACCCCGGAGAGTCTGAATAAGCAAAATACGTACAGCGCATATGTCTCTGATGTATTTAACTTTACCGACGCACTAATGGCAATGGTAAGTTTACGTGCAGACCGCTTTATGAATAGCGGCACGAAAAATAATCTTACGCAAGTAATAACCGGTAAATACAACCAGACTGCTTTTTCTCCAAAATTCGGAGTCGTTTACCAGCCTATAAAGGATAAGGTGGCCATCTTCGGAAATTATATGAACGGTTTTAAAAACGTTGCAAGTACAACACAACCGGACGGTTCTGTCTCTAATTTCAAACCGCAACAGGCCAATCAGTGGGAAGGTGGTGTAAAACTTGACCTGATGAATAAAAAACTGAATGCTACGATCAGTTATTACGACATCTCAGTTAAAAATATCACCAGGGTAACGTCTATTAACAACCAGAACTTCACCGTACAGGATGGTACGCAGGAAAGTAAAGGTGTGGAAATTGAATTCATTGGTAATCCCTTCCCGGGCTTCAATTTCGTATCTGGTTATGGCTACAACGACAACAAGTTTAAAGACGGTGCTCCTGCAGTGGCTGGCAAACGTGCTGTTGGAACACCAAAAAACGTAGCTAACATCTGGTTAGGTTATACTTTACTGGACGGTTCCATTAAAGGCCTGGGCTTTGGTGCCGGTGCCATTTACGTAGATGATGCTTATTTCAATGCGGCGAACACATTTGTCCTGCCACAATATACAGTTATTGATGCCACTGTGTTCTTTAACAGGCCAAAATACCGTTTCAGCTTTAAAGCGAATAACATCCTGAATGAAAAGTACTGGATCTCTGATGGCTTTTACGCACGCCCGCAAAAACCGGTAAACTTCCTGACAAGCGTAACCTTCAAGTTTTAGGCAAAAAAAAGTACGGGTACCCGGTAAAAACTACTCAGGATTTCAATCCTTAACAAAGAGGCTCTGTTATGTCTGTTCTGCCCCCGATCAGTACTGAATCTGGGATAGCGGAATTGAAGAGCCTCTTTCAAAATTCTCAATTGTGGATAAATCAATATTTAATGAAAGACCCGGCTGTTAAAAGGAAAACAAAGGATTCAGAGCAATATAGCAAGGAGTTAGTATTGGGGATACTCCTTACCATTGCTATTTTAGACCATACCAGGCTTTTTTTCCATTACTGGAATACAAACCCCGGTAATCTGGAAAGCACTACCCCTCTCCTGTTCTTTACCCGCTTTATTTCCCATTTCTTTGCCCCTACAGTATTCTTTATCACCGGCACCTATTTGTTTATATGGAGCAAAGCCAAATCCAAAAGGCAGGTTTGTTATGGATTGCTCAGGCTGGCACTGCTGCTGATCAGTACAGAACTGGTGGTAAATAACTTTCTGTGGACATTTGATCCCTTTTACCGTACCATCGGGCTTTTTATTATCGGGGCGCTGGGTTTGAGTATCGGCCTGCTGGCTTTTCTTCAGTTTCTTCCCGAAAAGTTTCTCCTGGTATTGAGTTTACTTTTTCTGATTGCCCATCATTTACTGGATGGCATACCAGTGACAGGCAAATCACCGGCATCCGTCATATGGTATATATTGCACCAGCAAAAATATATTCCCTCAGGAGAATACCTGTTCATTGTCAATTACACCATCATTCCCTGGTTCGCCCTGCTCAGTTTGGGTTATACTACCGGCTATCTTTACCGCAGGAAATGGCTGCTGGCAACAGGTATCGTTTTAACCTGCCTGTTTTTTATCCTCCGGGGTATGAACTGGTACGGAGACCCTAAGCCATGGATCAGACAGGAAACTTTCACTAAAACTGTACTTTCCTTTTTTAGCGTTACAAAGTATCCTGCTTCATTGGATTTTATCTGTATTACCCTCGGGCCAATGTTTATTGTTCTGCATTGTATAGAAGGGCTGCAAAACAAGCTGACAGATTTCTTTGTGACTTTCGGCTCTGCGCCAATGTTCACTTATTTGCTCAGTACTTTGGTGATACACCTTGCAGCAATGATCAACATGGAGCTAACCGGCGGGTCCTGGTCTGCCCTGCTGATCACTCCCGATTCTTATCAGCAGGGAAACGTACTTTCGGATTATGGTTACCCGCTTGGAACCGTTTATCTCCTCTGGCTGCTCTTCCTCTTCATGCTTTACGGATGCTGCAAATTTTACCATTCTTTTTCTTCAAAAAGAACGGTTTGATTCATTAATAACTTTAAAAATTCACCTTGCCAATAAAATCATGAAAACAATATTGTATATTCTAGTTATAAGTACAAGCTTAATATACTCCTTTACCGGCTGCAGTCAATCTTTAAGAAACAAGGCAGAAATTAAGGGAAACTCCATCACTTATAAAATTAAGTATTCCAAGGGCTTCCAAAACTTCGAGGTCTTGATCATGGAGAATGTGAATAACAGATTTGGAAAGAGTTGAAAACATCCTGGTCAATATTGTTTAGGGAACAATAAAAGACGATGCCTACAAAGGAATAAACTATATTACCTATATGGCGTTCCATTCGATTACACCTACCCAAATCGCAGATTATAAAGGTAAGAAGCCGTATATGAAGTCTTGCATCGAATTCTCACAGAGTGAAGAACTGGATTCATTGATCCGCAGTTATGACTACCAAATAGAAATTAATCCATAATCATCCTATATAAGTTACTGTTGCAGATGACTGTCAATGGTATTGAGGCAGGCAAACTCATTTTAAATCGTTTAAACCCAGTTTTTGCATTTTTACCCAAAATGGGCCTCAAATTTGTTATTCAGGGGCTTTTCATTACATTTGGTCAGAACCAAACTATAGAATTATGTATCAACTTACCGTAGCTCCGGATCAGGTAAATGAAACCTTAAGCCAACACGTTTTAGCCGATGGATTTGACCTGACCTATGATATGGAGCAAAGCCAGGGAGCATATATTTACGACTCAAAGTACAACCGTAAGCTGCTGGATTTTTTCACTTGCTTCGCTTCTGTTCCCCTTGGATATAACCATCCCAAGATGCTGAACGACGAAAATTTTAAACATAATCTTTTACTGGCGGCAATGGCTAACCCTTCCAACTCGGATGTATATACACAGCAATATGCCCAGTTTGTAAAAACGTTTGGCGCCATAGGTATCCCATCCTATCTTCCTCATGCTTTTTTTATAGCAGGCGGAGGCCTGGCAATCGAGAATGCCCTTAAAGTAGCAATGGACTGGAAGGTGCAAAAGAATTTTGCAAAGGGTTACAGGGAAGAGAAAGGATTTAAAGTATTGCATTTTGAAAAGGCCTTCCACGGCAGGACAGGTTATACGCTGAGCCTTACCAATACGATTCCTGATAAAACGAAGTGGTTTGCAAAGTTCGACTGGCCAAGAGTATCGGTTCCAAAGGTGGTATTTCCTCTGGAGGGCGACAATTTAGCTCAAGCCATTCATACTGAGTATGTGTCAATCGCCCAGATCAAACAAGCCTTTGCAGCACACAAAGATGATATTTGCGCGATCATTATAGAGCCCATTCAATCTGAAGGCGGCGACAATCACCTTCGTGAAGAGTTCCTCATCCAGCTCCGCAGCCTGGCCGATGAAAATGAGGCCTTCCTGATCTATGATGAAGTGCAGACAGGGGTTGGCCTGACCGGTAAATTCTGGTGCCATCAGCATTACAGCGAAAAGGCACGTCCCGATATCCTTGCTTTCGGAAAGAAAATGCAGGTATGCGGAATTCTGGTAAGCAATAAGGTTGATGAGATTGAGAATAATGTTTTCAATATCCCTTCCAGGATCAATTCCACCTGGGGCGGAAACCTGGTGGATATGGTGAGGATCACGCAGATCCTGCAGATCATTGAAGAAGACAAGCTCTGTGACAGAGCTGCTGAAGTTGGGCAATACCTCAAAGAAAATCTCGAAGCCCTCGCCTTAAGATATGATCAGATCAGCAATGTAAGGGGAAAAGGGTTGTTATGCGCTTTCGATTTTCCTGATTCAGCCATGCGCAACACCTTTATCCGGAAAGGAATGGAAGAAAATGTAATGTTCCTGGGTTGTGGCTCCCAAACTATTCGTTTCCGTCCGGCACTGATCATGGAAAAAATCCATATCGATGAGGGTATTGAGGTCATGAATAAAATATTAGCCGGTATATGAGAAACAAAAAAATAAACATCTTCCTGGTCATACTCGTACTCTTTCTGGTGGGGTGGATGCTTAAAGGAACCTTTTTCCAGCCAGGGGCGGGCGACCTTAAAGCCGGATTTAAACAGGTAGCAGAATATAGAAATGAGAACAATACAGGTCCTATTCAATACGTGTTCTCCGTCAGCCTGAGAGATACCTTATGGTCTGAAATGGAAACCTATGGAAACTATAAGCCGCATCATAAAGGCGGAACTACCAAAGTCTATTATTTTATGGAAGGCAGTCCTGCACCGGCAGAACTTTCACCCGGCAATGTGAATTTTGATCCATCTTTTAATGCCTCCTGCGTAGCGATGTATGAAAAGAGTGCTATCGGAAACGTGATCATCACCAAACATCCATTCAAATAAACAGGCGGGCCAACCGGACCTTTTCCGGGAATCTCAGGTATAAAAAAAGACATTGCCGGAATTCATTCAGCAATGTCTTTTTTTATTCTATCAGGGACCTGACGTCTATTTCAGCAGTTCTGCCAGTTTCGCCTGTAACTCTTCTCCCCGTAAATTGGTAGCGGCAATTTTCCCCGAAGGATCAATCAGGAAGTTCTGAGGAATGCTGTTTATACCGTATAACCGGGCGGCTTCGCTGTTCCAGAATTTAAGATCTGATACCTGCGTCCAGGTTAAACCGTCTTTGGCAATTGCAGCAAGCCACTGTTCTTTCTTGCCCGGCTGATCCAGGGACACACCTAAAACAGTAAATCCTTTGTCCTTAAATTTGTTGTAAGCCACCACAACGTTTGGATTTTCGGCACGGCAGGGGCCACACCAGGATGCCCAAAAGTCGAGCAGTACATATTTTCCCCGGAAACCCGATAATTTTACCGGTTTATCATTTACGTCATTCAATGTAAAATCAGGAGCTTCGGCACCTACAGAGGTTACTTTTGCAGCTTTGATCGCTGTACTAAACTCCACACCCGCCTGGGTACCGCGCACCTTAGTGGAAAGTCCCTGAAACAGGGGATCGATCTTGCCTGCATCTATGCTGCCATCTCCGGCAATTTCGCGCAAAGCCAGCAGGCTGATATACGAATCCGGGTGGGCTTTGATAAAGTCAGACTGAAGGGCTTCCAGTTTAGCGGCGGATTTTTCATACCTGGCGCGCATAGCGGCCCTGTAAGCATCATCCTTTTGTTTCTCTTCAGGAGCAGCACCAAACTCTGTATTTAAAGCCTTTAGTTCTGTTACAGGCCCAGTAATGAATTGCATATACTGCGCATTTTCTTCATTCAGTTTAGAACCCGTCACCGATGCATTTTTCAAAGAATCTTTAGCTGTAACGGTAATCGTACCAGGCTCCAGGTATACAACTTCATTATCTGCAGATCTGCCCAGTTTCTTTAGTCCCTCACCTTTATGGTCTAAAATAATGCGTGCCATTGTAGGGCCGGCAACAATTCCTTTGAAGGTAAAAGAGCCCTTAGTGATCACTGCAGAGTCAAGCACCTGCTTTTCGCCAGCAATATAGTTCAGGTAAGCTTTTGCCGGGGAATTCAGGGTACCGATCTTTCCATTAAGTGTATATTCTCCGTTCTGCTGTCCACATGCCAGTGCAGGAGAGGCTATCAATAATGATAAAAGTAATTTTCTCATTCAATTTTTATTTTATCCCAAATTAGAGAAATTTTTAGCAGTTCCTGCCCAAGTAACTAAAAAACAACATCTTTTACACCCCTTTCAGGAATGTTTACCGCAGATCGAACAGACTCTCTACACCCAAAAGCTTAGCTGAGGTAAATCCTTCGGCATAGGTAGCACCGATCGACCTGCCCAGTTCCCTGGCGCGTGCTATCGTGTTTTCAAAAAATTCCGGTGAAGAGATATATGTTGAGGGTTCATCCAGGTCAGGGTTGTAGAACTGGGTCTTAAATGCTTTGATAGACTCCAGTTTTGCTTCCATGTAGGGAGTGATGTCTACAATAACATCAGGTTCAATGTAAGAATCCTGAATGTATTGCAGCAATAACCTTGGCCTCCATTGCTGCTGTGCAATCCCATCCTGCAGGGTATGAATTTTGGACAGGCCTGATAAGAAAAAGGAGTCATTGGCGAGATCTGCGGCACGCCCGTGATCAGGATGTCTGTCATAAAGTGCGTTGCTCAATACAATTTCCGGCTGGTATTTCCTGATCATTCTGATCACTTCCAGCTGGTGTGATTCGTCATTTTTAAAGAAGCCATCTTTGAATCCAAGATTTTCCCGTGCATGCAGCCCCAGGATTTTTGCTGAATCGGCGGCTTCCGCATCACGTGTTTCAGCGGTTCCGCGCGTCCCCAGTTCTCCCCGGGTAAAATCAACTATCCCCACCTTTTTACCGAGTGCAATATGTTTTAAAATAGTTCCTGAACATCCCAGTTCTGCATCGTCAGGATGAACGGCTAATACAAGTATATCTAATTTCATTTACGTTAATTCTTCTTTATTACTATTAGCCGGGCAACTATTTTATCCACCAGGCTTATTGTTCATTATTGTATTCCCTTACAGCAGACGTTGAATTTTCTTTCTGATTTTTGACGACATCGGTTTGGTGAAAGGAAAAAAATAGTCTGCAAGTTCCCCGTCCCTGCCAATCAGGTATTTCTGAAAATTCCACCTTGGCCTTGCTTTAAAATGGCCGTTCAGTTCTTTATTGCTAAGGAATTTAAATATGGGGTTTGCCTGCTCTCCCCTCACCATAATTTTCGCAAAAACAGGAAATTTAACACCATAATTCTGCTCACAGAAATCACCGATCGCTTTTCCCTCCAGTGGCTCCTGCCCGCCAAAATCATCGGACGGGAAGGCGAGTATCTCAAAATCTTCAGGTTTAAAGCTATCACTCAGCTCCTGAAGCTCTTTCAGCTGGGGGGCAAACCCGCAGGCTGAAGCAATATTGACCACTAAAAGCACTTTGCCCTTGTAATCTGTTAACGCCTTGTCTCTTCCGCTGATCAGTTTGGCCTTAAACTGGTAGATGCTCCTTGGATTTTCTTTCATTCTTACTGGCGATAAAATCCGGAGGATGCAATAATAGCCTCAATATCCCTTTCCTCTTCGGGGTTATAGGTGCTCTTTAAATTATGCCCTACTACTCTTGCTACCGACTGGTAAAGAAAGGCTTTTACCCCACCTTGGGTCTCTTTGACGATCTCATAGGTTGTACGCCCCACTTCCCGGTCAATCAGTTTGGTCAGTATCTGTCCCTGTGTAATGGTCAATTCTTTGATTTCAGTTTTAAACATTTGCTTGATCTCCTGGTCACACTGTTTTACGAGCTTTTTATGTTCTTTGCGGTCAGTAGTCGAAGCCAGGTCTCTTTCCAGCTGTTCATACCTTCTTTTTGCAAAAAGTGCGTAAGGCATCACCTTTAACACATTATAGCGGAGCCTGTTGTATGCTGCACGGTCCGCAGGGGTCCTGAATATTCTTTCAGCATAGATAACTACCTCATGCAAAGACATCCAGGGTATCATTTCTCCGTTATCATTTGTAGATGCTACCCTGATTGTATCATTTTTACCCCTTGGAGGAAACTTATAGGACGCAGGCGTTTCCTGAGCATTTAGCCTTTCTGTGGTAATAATGACAAATAACAGAATAAATAACCTGCAAAATTTCATAAATTTATACTCCCACAAAGTTAAAGTAAATTTAATACATTAGGTTTATAACTGAATCTAATATAGCTTTAAACGTTTGACCCTCGAATATTATTACGAAAATAATACAATGAAGAACACCTTAGTGATTGATTTAGAAGCAGAAAAGCAGGAAATCCTTAAGCGGTACCGGGCACTCTTGCGTGCCTGTAAGCCAACCATGCAAAAGGGGGATAAAAAGGAGATCAGAAAGGCATTTGACATGGCACTGGAAAGCCATAAGGAGATGCGCAGGAAGTCTGGAGAACCTTATATCTATCATCCTATTGCAGTGGCACAGATCGCTGCCGAGGAGATCGGCCTGGGAACAACTTCAATTGTATGTGCCCTGCTGCATGATGTGGTGGAGGATACGGATATTACGCTGGAAGATATCGAAAGGGAATTTGGAAAGAAAACAGCTAAAATAATTGACGGCCTCACCAAGATCGCAGGTGTATTCGATTATAACAGCTCCCTTCAGGCGGAGAACTTCAGGAAGATGCTGCTCACCTTAGCTGACGACGTCAGGGTGATTCTGATCAAGCTGGCAGACCGGCTGCATAACATGCGGACGATGGATTTTATGCCAAGGCATAAACAACTCAAGATTGCTTCTGAAACGATATACCTGTATGCGCCACTGGCACACCGCCTGGGGCTGTATGCCATAAAATCGGAACTGGAAGATCTTTCCATGAAATACCTGGAACCTGATACCTACAAGTTCATCGCTACACAGCTCAATGAAAAAAAGGCGGAACGCACTTTATTCGTCAAACGTTTCGTAGATCCTATCAATGAAATATTAGCCGAACAGGGTTTTGTAGCCAATATCTACGGACGCCCTAAATCCATCCATTCGATATGGAATAAGATGAAGAAAAAGAATATTCCTTTTGAAGAGGTATATGACCTTTTTGCCATCAGGATCGTGCTGGACAGTTTGCCTGAAAATGAAAAAGCCGACTGCTGGAAGGCCTATTCCATTGTGACTGATCTTTACCGGCCAAACCCGGACCGTTTAAGGGACTGGGTATCATCACCAAAAGTAAACGGCTACGAGTCTCTCCATACCACGGTAATGGGTCCGAAAGGACAATGGGTAGAGGTACAGATCCGTACACAACGAATGAACGAGATTGCCGAGAAAGGATTTGCAGCGCATTGGAAATATAAAGAGTCAAGCAATGACAACGGTCTGGACCAATGGATCATGAAGGTGCGTGAGATGCTCAATAATCCTGAGGCCAACGCACTTGATTTCCTGGACGATTTCAAAATGAATCTCTTCTCAGATGAGATCTTCATCTTTACACCTAAGGGTGCCCTGATTCAGCTTCCTCTGGGAGCCACCGCACTGGATTTCGCTTTTGAGATCCATACTGACGTTGGCGCCAGGTGTATAGGTGCCAAGGTAAACCATAAACTGGTGCCGCTATCCTATAAATTGCAGAATGGCGACCAAGTGGAGATCATTACCTCCAGCAAGCAAACACCTAAAGAAGACTGGCTCAACATTGTAGTAACGGCAAAGGCCAAATCCAAAATAAAGTCTTCACTCAAAGAAGAAAAAAGAAAAATTGCTGAGGAAGGCAAAGAAACGCTTGAACGTAAACTGAAATCTTTAAAGATCACTTACAATACGGATAACCTGAATAAGCTGAGCTATTTTTTCAAGCTGGCTTCTACACAGGAACTGTTCATAGCAGTTGCCAACGGCAAGATTGAATTAAAAGACCTGAAAGAATACCTTGCAAGTGAGAAAGAAATTGAAAACAGAGGTACCGAAAGAAACGACGGTCAGCAGATCGAAGCGCTGCTGAGTAAAGTAAAGGGCCCTGAATCGGATATCTTACTCATAGGGGAAGACCTTCAGAAAATAGACTATACACTGGCTGCGTGCTGCAACCCGATACCGGGAGACGATGTATTTGGCTTTGTAACCGTAAGTGAAGGGATTAAAATCCACCGTACCAATTGTCCTAACGCCGCACAGCTAATGGCAAATTATGGTTACAGGGTGGTAAAGGCAAAATGGAACAAAGCCCAGGAATTAACTTTCCTTACCGGCTTACATATTGTAGGAATTGATGATGTAGGCCTGATCAATAATATTACAAAGGTTATTTCCAATGACTTTAAGGTGAATATGCGTTCTATCACCGTAGATACCGACAATGGTATATTTGACGGATCAATTATGATCTTTGTAAATGATAAAGAGCACCTTGACAACCTGATCAAAAATCTTTTGGAAGTGAAGGGCGTAACAGGGGTTACACGTTTCGATGCCTAAAAAATTGAATAAATCGTAAAGTTCTATTTAAAAATTGATACCTTTGAAAGGAGTTTTAAAACTATGTCTACACACCACAACAGCGAGTTGGTTAGAAAAATATTTGAAGCCTACCTCGAAAATAAAAGTCTGAGAAAAACGCCTGAGCGTTTTGCGATCTTAGAAGAAATATATTCCAGAGATGATCATTTTGATGTGGAAACACTCTACATCCATATGAAAAACCAGAAATACAGGGTCAGCAGAGCGACAGTGTACAATACCCTGGAGCTGCTTGTTTCATGCGATCTGGTGACCAAACATCAGTTTGGAAAAAATATGGCCCAGTTCGAAAAGTCATATGGTTACCATCAGCACGATCATATTATTTGTATCGATTGCGGAAAAGTAGTTGAATTTTGTGATCCGCGTATCCACCAGATTCAAACTATGGTGGGCGACCTGCTGAAATTTGATATCAAACATCATTCTTTAAATTTGTATGGCACTTGCTTTGACTGTTCGGCCAAAGCCACAATCAAACAGAAGGAAGAAATCAAGAATGCCAGTTAACCATTATGAGTTTACATTCATCAAAGTACTGATCGCTCATGATAGCCTGAAGACCGGTGAAAACTAATATTAACTTTGAAAAAACACAATTATAATCTTTTCTTAAATTAAAATAATGACGCAAGTAGACGTGCTTCTTGGCCTGCAATGGGGCGATGAGGGCAAGGGAAAAATTGTTGACGTTTTATGTCCGCAATATGATTTGATAGCTCGTTTTCAAGGCGGACCGAATGCCGGCCACACCTTAGAGTTTGATGGCAAAAAGTTCGTTTTAAATACTATTCCTTCTGGTATTTTTAACGAGAAAACCATGAATCTGATTGGTAATGGGGTGGTAATTGATCCCATCATTTTAAAAAGAGAATTAGATAACCTCAAAACAGCCGGCCACGATCCTGTTGCCAAAGGCAAACTGATGATCGCACGCAAGGCACATCTGATCCTGCCAACACACCAGTTACTGGACGCGGCAAATGAGCAGAAAATGGGTAAGGACAAGATTGGTTCTACACTTAAAGGAATAGGTCCAACCTATATGGATAAAACAGGGCGTAACGGTTTACGTGTTGGAGATACCACCCTGCCTGATTTTAAAGAGCGTTATACCAAACTGGTCACCAAACACAAAGAGTTGCTTTCTCATTATAATTTCGAGTATGACCTTGAAGAAAAAGAAGCAGCTTTCTTTGAAGCAGTGGAGTTCCTGAAAAGCATTCCACATGTCGACAGCGAGCATTTTGTAAATGGTTACCTGAAAGAAGGTAAAAAAGTACTGGCCGAAGGTGCACAGGGTACACTGCTGGATATTGACTTTGGTTCTTATCCTTTTGTAACTTCCTCAAACACCACAACTGCCGGTGCATGCACAGGACTGGGTATTGCCCCAAACAGGATCGGAAGTGTGGTAGGTATCTTTAAAGCTTATTGTACCCGTGTTGGAAGCGGCCCCTTCCCTACAGAACTGGAAGATGAAGTAGGTGAAAACCTGCGCCAGGTAGGGCATGAATTTGGTGCCACTACAGGAAGACCACGCCGCTGCGGCTGGATTGACCTTCCTGCATTAAAATATGCGATCATGCTCAATGGTGTTACCGAAATGGTAATGACCAAAGCTGATGTACTGAGCGGCTTTGATACGATCTATGCCTGTACACATTACGAACACAATGGCGAAACGATCGACTACATGCCTTACGATATCATTTCTATCAAACCAACTCCTGTTTTAAAGGCAATTGAAGGATGGAAAACGGATATCACTAAGATCACAAAGGTGGATGAAATTCCTGCCCAGCTGGCTCACTATATCGCCTTCCTGGAAAAGGAACTTGAAGTACCCGTAAAATATCTTTCTGTTGGCCCTGACAGGGTGCAAACATTGATTCTTCACTAGAATCTACTTCATTAAAAAAGGCGGCCGTGTGTGCCGCCTTTTTTTTATGCTCATTATTCCAGAGGCCAAATGAACACACAGGAATTAACCGTATTTAAACAAAAAGCTTTACAATGGGCAGGTCAGTTTGACGTTTGCTGCTGTTTAGACTCCAATGAATATACAGATCCTTATTCAAAATACGACTTTTTACTCGCGGCGGGCTCAAAACATCAGCTGAGCACCTCAGCCGGAAATGCATTTCAGGCCCTGAAAGAATTCCGTAACGCCCATCAGGAATGGATGTTCGGCATACTCAGTTATGATCTCAAAAATGAACTGGAAGATCTGCGCACAGCACATAAGGATACACTTGCATTTCCTGATCTGTTCTTCTTTGTGCCTGAATACCTCATCATGGTAAAAAATGGGCGCACGGAGGTTGTAACAGGAAATCCTGATTTACTGGAAACCATCAGCCGGATCAACTATCAGCCCGCAGAGACAGGCAGTATTCCGGCCATCGAACGAAGAATGGACAAAGCCACTTATATCACTAAGGTGGAGCAACTCAGAAAATCTATTGCAATGGGTGATATTTATGAGGTTACTTTTTGCCAGGAATTCTTTGCCGAAAATGCAGCGATCGATCCCTATCAGGTTTACCTGAACTTAAACCAGGTATCTCCTACTCCATTTTCGGGTTTCTTTAAACTTGCCGGTAAATATATTCTCTCGGCCAGTCCTGAGCGGTTTTTATGTAAGAGAGGGGATCAACTATTTTCGCAACCGATAAAAGGTACAGCAAAACGGAGTAAGAACGGCGTGGAAGATCAGCTTATCAAGTCAGCCCTGGCGAATAACAGTAAAGAGAGGGCCGAGAATGTGATGATCGTAGACCTTGTGAGGAATGACCTGACCAAAAGCGCGGTAAAGGGTTCAGTAAAAGTAGAAGAGCTGTTTGGTATTTACACCTTTCCGCAGGTGCATCAGATGATCTCGACCATCAGCTGCACGATAGATCCGTGTATACACGTGGTAGAGGCTATAAAAAACACATTCCCCGCCGGATCTATGACAGGGGCACCCAAACTGCGCGCAATGGAACTGATCGAAGAAACGGAATACAGCAGGCGTGGTGTGTATTCAGGCGCATTCGGTTATTTTGATCCCAATGATGATTTTGATTTCAATGTGGTGATCCGCAGTATACTTTACGACAAGACCAGTAAATATTTATCGTTCCAGGTTGGGGGTGCCATCACGTATGCATCCTCGGCAGAAGCGGAATATGAAGAATGCCTGCTAAAGGCTTCAGCAATCATTAAAACGCTGAAAGGGTCAGTTACCTGACCCTTCATCATGAATTAATGTATAGTATATATAAACCGGCTGATAATTAATTGACCGGTTTTCCTGTAGCGGAGTTAAAATATTTTTGCGCTTCCGGAAGGTCCTTCTGGATCTGTGCGATCCGGGTGGCATCAGCAGGATGGGTACTTAAAAATTCCGGTTGTTTTTGTCCACCCTGGCTAACCGCAGCCATCCGCTGCCAGAAGCCCACTGCAGTAGAAGGATTATACCCGGCCATCGACATAAAGATCAAACCTAAATGATCTGCCTCCAGCTCCTGTGTTCTGGAATTGGGCAGCAGATAAAGTCCCTGCGCACCTATGCCATAGACCTGGTTGATCACCCCCTGCGTTACTGACGACTGACCTCCTGTTGCTGCGCCTAACAGTCCGCCCAGGCCTTGTGCCACAGCAGCTTTAGATGCCCTTTCAGAAGAGTGATGGGCAACAGCATGCGCAATCTCATGCCCCATTACTGTTGCCAGTCCTGAATCGTCTTTAGTAACCGGTAAAATTCCAGAATAGACAGCTACTTTACCTCCCGGCATACACCAGGCATTTACTTCTTTACTGTCAATCAGGTTAAACTCCCATTTGAAGCCCTCAATCTGCGAGGCATACCCGTTTGCATTCATATACTTCGTAACAGCCGCAGCTATTCTCTGACCAACCTGCCTGATCCTGGCTGCGTCGGCATTATTTAAAACTTTAGTTTCAGGAGCTTTTAAAAGCGTAGAGTAACTCTGTGCAGCGGCAGTCTGCATTTCACTTTCATTCACAAAACTTATCCTGTTTCTCCCTGAAAGCGGTACGGTAGAGCAACCGTAATTCAGCAATATTACCGAGGCAATACCTGTTAGTAGTAACTTCTTCATCAGTATTTATTTAGTTAGTTTTTCTTTTAAACAGATATACTTTTGATTCCTTGCCTTTAAGTAACCGCTCCAGGTTCTTCTGATGGGTTACCAGAATGAGTATACATACACACATGCTGTATAATACCTCAGACTTGATCGTGGAGTGCAGTACAAAAACAATTCCCAGCGGGAAAGTAAACCCTGCACATATGGATCCTAGTGAGACATATTTCGTTACCAGTAAGATCACCACAAAAACAAGAACGCAAAGCATAGCTGCCGGGAAATTAACTGCTAAAATCATTCCAAAAAGTGTAGCCACGCCTTTACCGCCCCTAAACCCGGCAAATATTGGAAACAGGTGCCCCATTACAGCAGTTACGCCAAGAGCAAGTTCGTAATTCACAAATTGTGAGGAGTTATGCGGCCCGGTCACCGAAAGGCCAATAAAATAGGCCAGTTTGGTGGCAGTATACCCTTTGGCAATGTCAATCGTCATCACCGCGATCCCGGCCTTTTTACCCAATACCCGAAAGGTATTGGTAGCGCCCGCATTTCCGCTGCCGTATTCCCTGACATCGATACCATAAAAAGCTTGTCCTATCCACACTGCAGTAGGAATGGAACCACAGAGGTAAGCTAAAATAACTGCAGAAATAGAAAAGATAGATATCATACCCCTAATAGGCTTTTAAACTCATGTCTAAACTTTTAACCGAGTGGGTGACTGCACCCATTGAAATGTAATTAACCCCGCAATCTGCATACCCTGTTATATTTTCTTCCGTAATGCCTCCTGAAGCTTCTGTGATATAGCGGTGGTCTATCAGTTCTACAGCCTTTCTCAAGTCGCTAAAATTAAAATTATCCAGCATGATCCTGTTTACCATCCCTTTTTCAAGTACCTGCCCAAGTTCCTCGAGGTTTCTCACTTCGATTTCAATCTCCAGTTGCTTTCCTTTATCGGCAAGATACTTATTGGCAGAGCTGATCGCATTTGCTATCCCTCCTGCATAATCCACATGATTGTCCTTAATCAGGATCATATCATACAGGCCTATCCGGTGATTGACACCTCCGCCAATTCTGACAGCCCATTTTTCCAGGTACCTTAATCCCGGTGTGGTTTTACGTGTATCCAGTAGTTTTGTCTGATATGAACTGAGCAGTTTTACAATCCTGTTTGTTTTTGTCGCAATTCCACTCATCCGCTGCATACAATTCAATACTAACCTCTCGGCAAGCAGGATTGAATGCGTGCTGCCTTCAACAGTGAAGGCGATATCGCCGTAGACCGCTGCATCACCGTCATTCATAAAAATTGCTGTTTGCAAACCCGGATCTATCTGGTTAAAAATTTCGATTGCAAGTTCAACACCGGCAAGAATACCATCTTCCTTGACCAATAATTTTGCTTTGCCTTTTGCGCCGGCAAGAATGGTTGAAAGTGAGGTATGATCCCCATCACCCAGATCTTCGGCGATGGCATTTTTTATAAACAGGTCTATTAATTTCTTATCCAAAACATGTATTTTAGATCAAAAATAGCATTTTTAACATAAATTAATGTTATTATTTATCGGGTTCAACCCTTAATTCCGTGATAAAAAAGGTATTGGCTGTTTTTTTTAATGTAATAGCAACCCTGAATTTCCCGTTTTTGGTATTCAGTGCCAGGATGCCAAACCTGTAATTTGGATTAGTGTTGATCAAATGAATAACCGCGGAACTGACAGGCGGGTTTTTGGTAAAAAATTCTCTTATAATCTGTTCTGCCTGTGCTTTTGGGTAGACATCTTCTTCTTCATTTATCGATAATTCAACCGATGAAGAGAAATTTTTGCTGATCTCTTTTGAATTCGCAGACTTGAATAATCCCGATAATGTGTCTACGATATCGCCCTGAAAGGCCATAGCATAGAATATATGCGTAAATAAAATCAGTGCCGGAAGTAATGGTTTCATCATACTCTAAAGATAACAAATAATTCGGACACAAATTATGCCATTAGCAGATCAAAAAATGCAATTAGATTATTGATCAAACTTCAATAGGCCTATATTTGTTAGGTTTTAAAAACCAGCGAAATAACAACACTATTCAAATGGACAATAAAAAAGTGATGCTCCTCATTCTTGACGGATGGGGCTACGGAAAACAGGACAATTCTGATGCAGCGTATGCGGCCAATACACCTTTCTTTGATTCTTTACTTAAACAATATCCAAATTCAAAACTCGAAGCCTCAGGAGAAGCAGTAGGGCTGCCTGCAGGACAGATGGGGAATTCTGAAGTTGGACACATGAACCTGGGTGCAGGCAGAGTGGTTTACCAGGAGCTCGGACGGATCAATAAAGCAATCAGTGACGGATCCATCAAAACAAATAAAACGCTGGTTGATGCATTCGACTATGCAAAAAACAACAATAAAGCTGTCCATTTTATCGGCCTGGTTTCTGACGGCGGCGTGCATGCCCATATCAACCATTTAAAAGGATTATGTGATGCGGCAAATGAAAAAGGTTTAAAGGATGTTTTTGTTCATGCCTTTTTAGACGGCAGGGATACCGATCCGAATTCCGGACTCGGCTTCATCAAAGACCTTGATCAGCACCTGAAAACATCCACAGGGAAGATTGCCAGTCTGATCGGCCGTTACTATGCGATGGACAGGGATTCGCGCTGGGAACGCGTAAAACAGGCATATGACCTGATGACCAAAGGGATTGGCGAATATGCGCAGGATGCAGTTACAGCTATTGAAAAATCGTATGCTGAAGGTGTTACTGATGAATTCATCAAGCCCATTGTACTTACAGAAAATGATGGTAAGGCTATTGCTACGATTCAACCTGATGATGTGGTGATCTGTTTCAATTACAGAACTGACAGAGGCAGAGAAATCACTGCTGTACTTACCCAAAATGATTATCCCGACTTTGACATGCATAAGCTGCCGTTATATTATGTGACTATGACCAGCTATGATGAGAATTTTGAAAATGTAAAGGTAATCTTCACTAAGGATGACCTGACTGAAACTCTCGGAGAGATCCTGGAGAGAAATCATAAAAATCAGATCCGTATTGCGGAAACAGAAAAATACCCGCATGTTACTTTCTTCTTTTCAGGCGGCAGGGAGCAGGCTTTTGAGAATGAGAAAAGAATTATGATTCCTTCCCCAAAAGTAGCCACTTATGACCTTCAGCCGGAAATGAGCGCCCAAGGTATTACTGATGCCATTACCAAAGAGATTGAATCTGGCTGGGCAGATTTTATCTGTCTTAACTTTGCAAACCCTGATATGGTTGGCCATACAGGTGTATTTGAAGCGGTAGTGAAAGCGGTAGAAACTGCAGACCGTTGTGCCGAAGCGGTGGTGAAAAAAGGACTTGAAAACGGGTACGCTTTTATCATACTGGCAGATCACGGAAATTCAGAATTCATGATAAACAATGATGGTTCTGCCAATACAGCACATACCACCAATCTGGTTCCGTGTATTTTGGCCGGCACTGAATATACCAGCATTGCTGATGGTAAACTTGGAGATGTAGCACCGACTATCCTTACCATCATGGGTATTGAAAAACCTGCAATCATGACAGGAAATTCATTGGTATAATGAGGGATAACAAATTCCTTTTATTGATCGTATTGTTATTTGGGGCCTGTAATTCTGCAGCCCCAAAAAAACAAACGTCAGCATTGCAGTATTTTGATCTGAAAGGTTATATGGAAAAGGAAGTTAAACGCCTGAAACAAATGAACCCGGAGATCGATAAAACAGTCATGGTAAACAATGCGGAAGAGCACAGGAAACTAAAGATTACTGACTGGCAAAAGGAATTGTCAGCATTCTCGGATGCAGACATCAATAAATCTGCCTGGGAGGAATTGTTTAAATTGCATAA
This sequence comes from Pedobacter hartonius, assembly GCF_900107535.1. Classification (GTDB taxonomy): domain Bacteria; phylum Bacteroidota; class Bacteroidia; order Sphingobacteriales; family Sphingobacteriaceae; genus Pedobacter; species Pedobacter hartonius. The sequence goes on from NZ_FNRA01000001.1 coordinate 733,117, forward strand.
AGCTAAAGACTCCGAGACTTATCTTTCTGACAACGATAAGGTACCTGTAAAATCACTGGTCGTGGAGTACAGGAACGGCCGGATCTATAAGATCGAGGTATTGAACAGCAACTCAAATACCCTGTATACATCGAACGACACGCTTTCCTATTTTCCGGACAGCTTGTACGAGATCAGGAAAACACAGCACATCAGATTGCTGAACGGGAAGAATTACAGGATTACCGGAAGATTTCATTAGTTATCCAATTATTTTGATTTTTAACCAAAATAAATTAAACTGTAACTTTACGTAAATTTAATTTTTAATTAAAGCCTTTTTTGTGTTAATTTTGATTTATAAATTAACTAGCAAGGTATGGAAAATCAAAATTCAAGTATCAGATTATTTCAGCTCATTAAAAATAAAACAAATGAACAGACTGCCCTAGATGCAATCCAGGTTTTTCAACATGCGATTAAAGAAGAAGTAAAAAGTGAGACTGCTGTCAAATTTGAAGAGGCAAAGATTGAGCAATCTGACAAATTCAATGTATTAACGGTAAGGATCGGTTACGTAAAAACTGAATTGACTGAAAAAATAAGCAATTTAAAAGTTGAGCTGACTGAAAGAATAAGTGATGTAAAAACGGAACTGAACGATGTAAAATTTGATCTGATAGACAGGATCAATTTCTCTAAAATTCAAACGATACTCTGGATTGTTAGAATGACCATTGTACAACTCCTTGCGCGCTATTTCTTTAAATAGGTACTGTATCCGGACTGTTATTGGTCGATGCAAAACCTGTATCTGGCCGTATTAGCTTCATATATGGCCCGTACCATGCATATGGCAGCTATACCCCATCGATACTGCAACTACACGTTAAGGGTATAGTTGCAGTATTAATGTCGTACAGTTAGGATATTTATCGATATACATGGTACGGACAAGACCCGGTCAAACTAAGACAAAGACAGGGCTTGTACAAACACCATACACAATCGTATATATTTAACAATAAGTTTATTTCAAACTTGAGATCTGCGCTTTCACATAATCGATCAGCGAGATGATATCCTTACGCAAAGGCTGAACGATCAGCACTTTCTGAAAATCAGCAATTGAGCTGTTAAAGATCGCTATGCAGGCTTCCTTATCCGCTTTTTTCTTAATTTTATAGGATTTATAAATCGCATAATCCTTATAAGCCAGCCCTCTGTTCTGTAATAACTGGGTATCTTCCTCCCCATTGATCTCTATGGCTTTGCTGAAATCTTTAATCGCAGACAGGTAAAATGTCTCACGCATCTGGTTTAAAGATTCTTTAGGATCGTTTGCAACATTCTGTCTGGCTTTGCCACGGTAATAGTAAGCAGAATAGTCCGACGGCTTAATGGTAATCAACCTGCTGTACGTTTCAATAGAGCTTTCGAAATTGCCACATTGAAAATAAGAATATCCCAGCATCTTTAATATACTTGGGTTGTTCGGACTTTTGGAATCGGCTTTTTCCAACTGGGCCACAGCCCCTTTGTAATCGCCTTTCATCATTGCCTGCATCCCTAATTTATCATAACTTCCGCTTTGGGCAAAACTGACTTGAGCATAAACAATAAAAAATAGTACAAGCGTTCTTTTAATGTAATTCATCAAATTTCTTTTAATAAAGAATAAAGATATAAAATCATAGACTAAGTAGCTAAAATTAAAATATCATTTATAAATATTCAATGGGTAAACGCTCAAAAAGATAAAATATGATAGGCGCGACAATTAATTTTTTAATTCCTGCCTTTTTAACAGACAAAAGCCGATATTGACTCTTTGGCATAGGAGTTGAAATTATAGCAAACTATATATAATTATTATTTTTTGAAACGGCATACTGTCAGATTGTCGTTTTTTATTTAGAAAGGCCTATTTAATGAGTATAAAAGATCAGTTTGATTTTGGCAACGCACTACCCATCATAAATGAAGATACGGAATTTTTTCCATTAATGTCCCAACAAGATGAAGATGAGATGAATAACGAGGAAACCCCTGATATTTTAGCAATTCTTCCGCTTCGAAATACAGTCTTATTTCCCGGTGTTGTCATTCCGATTACCGTGGGCAGAGATAAATCCATTAAACTAATAAAAGAAGCCTACAAGGGTGATAAAATTATTGGTGTAGTATCTCAACTGGATGTTTCTATTGAAGATCCGACCTTCGAGCAGTTAAATAAAGTGGGTACAGTGGCCCATATTATCAAGATGCTCCAGATGCCTGATGGCAACACTACAGTGATCATCCAGGGAAAGCAGCGCTTCCGCCTCATTGAAGAGGTTCAGTCTGAGCCCTACATTAAAGTTACGATCAGTAAGTTCAATGAAAGCAAACATAAAACAGATAAGGAATTTAAAGCACTGGTAGCCTCTATTAGGGAAATGTCCTCACAGATCATACAATTGTCGCCCAATATCCCAAGTGAGGCAGCAATGGCCCTTAAAAATATTGAAAGTACCTCTTTCCTGATCAATTTCATCTCCTCTAACATGAACGCAGATGTAAAAGATAAGCAGAAGATGCTTGAAATGGAAAATTTGAGGCAAAGGGCCATGATGGTGATGGAATTGCTTACACTCGAACTGCAGATGCTGGAATTGAAAAACCAGATACAGTCAAAAGTACGTACCGATCTCGATAAACAGCAAAGGGATTATTTCCTGAACCAGCAGCTTAAAACCATCCAGGAAGAACTTGGGGGAAACTCCTCAGACCTTGAATATGAAGCTCTGGAAACCCGTGCCAAAAAGAAAAAATGGTCTGTACAGGTAAAAGCCCATTTCAGTAAGGAACTGGAAAAACTGGGAAGGATGAACCCTGCCGCACCGGATTACTCGGTTCAGATCAATTATCTTGAGCTCTTGCTTGACCTTCCGTGGAACGATTTTACCAAAGATAACTTTGACTTAAAACGTGCCCAAAAAGTATTGGATAAAGACCATTTCGGATTAGATAAGGTAAAACAGCGTATAATAGAATATTTAGCCGTTCTGAAATTGAAGCGGGACATGAAAGCACCGATAATCTGCTTGGTTGGCCCTCCTGGAGTTGGTAAAACATCCCTGGGTAAATCAATTGCCAAAGCACTGAACAGGAAATATGTTCGTATGGCTTTAGGCGGGATCAGGGATGAAGCCGAAATCCGCGGACACAGAAAAACATATATTGGCGCAATGCCGGGACGTATCATCCAGTCGATTAAAAAGGCCGGTGCGGCAAATCCCGTGTTTGTTCTGGATGAAATTGATAAAGTGGGTTCAGATTTCAGGGGAGATCCCTCTTCTGCCCTTTTGGAAGTTCTTGATCCCGAACAGAACAACGCATTTAATGACCATTATGTGGAAACGGATTACGACCTTTCTAACGTATTGTTCATCGCTACCGCCAACTCTCTGAGCAATATTCAACCGGCTCTGCTGGACCGTATGGAGATCATTGAAGTGAACGGTTACACCGTCGAAGAAAAGATAGAGATCGCAAAAAAATACCTGCTGCCAAAACAAAAGGAACAGCATGGTATCAAAACCAAAGACATTGTATTAAAAAACAGCCTGATTGAAAAGGTAATCGAAGATTACACCCGCGAATCCGGTGTAAGGGGATTAGAAAAGAAAATTGGCTCACTGGTGCGCGGAATCGCAACAAAAATTGCCATGGAAGAAACCTACGAGGTAACCCTTACCCTGGAGGATGTAGAGCGTATTTTGGGTGCTCCTATATATGACAAAGACCTGTATGAAGGCAATGAAGTGGCAGGTGTGGTTACCGGACTGGCCTGGACACAGGTTGGAGGTGATATTCTGTTTATCGAAGCCAGCCTTAGCCCCGGAAAAGGAAAATTAACGCTGACCGGTAACCTTGGTGATGTAATGAAAGAATCTGCCGTAATTGCACTGGCTTACCTCAGGGCACATGCAGCTGCATTCAATATCGACAACCAGTTGTTTGACCTGTGGGATATCCATGTACACGTTCCCGCCGGAGCAACGCCAAAAGATGGCCCTTCTGCAGGCATAACCATGCTTACCGCATTAACTTCTGCTTTTACCCAGCGTAAGGTAAAATCCAACCTGGCCATGACAGGCGAGATCACACTGCGCGGTAAAGTTTTACCTGTAGGCGGAATCAAAGAAAAGATACTTGCCGCAAAAAGAGCGAATATCAAAGATATCATCCTATGCAAATCTAACCGTAAGGATATCCTTGAGATCAAAGAAAGTTATATTAAGGACCTCAACTTTCACTATGTTACTGAGATGAAAGAAGTGATAGACCTGGCGCTGACTAAGGATAAGGTTAAAGATCCACAGGATCTGAGTATTAAACTTAAACCCTCAGCAAACTAATTGCACAGATAAATTTTAACTCATATCTTTAAAGCTCCGGAATAACCGGGGCTTTTTTTTGAATTTATATGAAATACACCGGTTATTCGTTCCTGCTGTTCCTGTTATTATTATCAACCCTTGCCAATGCTCAAACCTACAAAAATGAATTAGGCCTCAGGAGCGACAACGATTCTTACCTCGGGCAGGGTTCCGACCGCTATTATACCAATGGTCTGTTCTTTAATTTCCGTCATGCACTGGATCAGCAAAAGCTGCCGCAAAACCTGGAAAAGAAAACTTACGAGATCTCGCTCGGACAAAAGATGTTCAATCCGTATTCGGGATATGCCCCTGACCCGGCCACACAGGACCGCCCATTTGCCGGATATCTGTATGTTGAGGGAGCAATGAACTGGTTCTACAGCAATGAAAGCATTATTAAAGCCAGTGCCCAGATCGGTACTACCGGAAAAAACTCCCTGGGCGAAGCAGGCCAGAAATTATTACATAGGGCCATTGGCTTCTATGATATCGAGGGCTGGGACTACCAAATAAAAAATGAACTGGCCCTGAACCTTTCCGGGCAATACTCAAAATTACTGACGCGCATAGCGGATAATGCCGTAGAATTCTCTTTTGAAGGATATGCTAACCTGGGAACCACCCTTACCGGGGCAGGCGCAGGATTACTTTTCAGAACGGGTAGCCTGAACCAGCTCTTCAATTCTGCTTATACCAACTCGGTTATCGGCAATCATGCCAAAACAAAAGCACTGGTGAAGAGAGAGATCTTCTTTTATGCCAAACCGCAGCTAAACTTTGTGGGATATGATGCCACTATACAGGGAAGTCTGTTTAACAATAACAGCCCTGTAACCTTTGGCCGGGAACCCTTAGTATTTGCGCAGCAGCTGGGTGTGGATTACAGCTCGCAGCGTTTCACATTTGATTTTAGTGTACTCTTTAAAACCAGGGAGATCAAAAGTACAGCGAGGGCCCATCAGTGGGGATCAATTGGCCTGTATTACAGGTTCGACAAATAACTTTGATGATACACCGGGCTACGCATCAAGCCCGGGCCGCTTCCGGCTCTCCTTCTTGAGGGCAATTGATTTTTTATCACTTTTCCTTTTCATGATCACACTGCGGGGTGTGCGGGTGGGCTTTCTTAATTTATCTACGTGAAGAGCGGATGTTAAGAGTGCGATTAGTTTATCCACCGTATTTTCCTTGTTCACCAGCTGACTGCGGTCATCCTGGGAAACCACATGCAGGTTACCTTCCTGGTCCAGCCGGTGCGCCAGCCGCGCAGCTAACAATTGCCTTTCTTCAGGGCTGAAGAACTCAGCCGCTTCAATATTCATTATCAGCTCTACTTTGCTGGATACCTTGTTCACATTCTGCCCGCCCTTACCTCCGCTTCGCGAAGTTTTAAAGGATACAGCTTTAACAAGGTCTTTTCTATCTGGTAACATCAGGCAAAAATAATTCTTTTCAGGAATAAATGTGAAACAAAATACTGGCAGGCACCCCCGTCTGCAGGACCTGAAAGCAAAACCTCATAAATAATCTGAATAATGTTTCAAAAAATCGCCAAAAGACTAACTTTGCGGCATATGAGAAAAAATCTGGTTGTGGCTATTGATGGTTATTCTTCCTGCGGCAAAAGTACATTGGCAAAGGCACTCGCTAAGAAATTAGGTTTTATTTATATCGATAGCGGCGCAATGTACCGTGCAGTAACCTTATATTTTATCCGCAACCATGTCAATGCAAATGACCATGACGCCGTGACCGATGCATTACAGCATATAGAACTGAACTTTCATTCGAGGGATTATGAGTCGCACATTACCCTGAACGGTGAAGAGGTATCAGAAGAAATCAGAAAGATGCCTGTCTCTGAAAATGTAAGCGAAGTTTCTGCCATTAAAGAAGTTCGCAAGGAAATGGTAAGACAACAGCAGCGGATGGGTAAATCTAAAAATATTGTAATGGACGGACGGGATATCGGCACTACTGTATTTGAAGATGCACAGGTAAAGTTCTTTATGACGGCCGATCCAAAGATCAGGGCAGAGCGGAGATTTAAGGAATTACAAAGCAAGGGCGATACGGAAACTTCGCTGGAGGATGTGTTTGAAAACCTCGCACACCGCGATTATGCAGACACTACCCGGAAGGAAAGCCCGCTGGTGCGTGCCGAAGATGCGATTATCCTTGACAACACTGATATTACGCCGGAAGAACAACTGGAATTTGCGCTGAACAAGGTTACGCCCCATTTACACCAGCCGGATTAAGCACCAAACCAGAAGGCAAAATCTGCACCTATTGTCATTTGAATTCAAGCTTTATACCCACAAGCAGTTCAAAATCAACAACATTTATTAAAAAATTCTTTCATTAAAAAGAATAATTTCTATCTTTGCAATCCCTAAAGGGAAAAGGAGATTAAATGATTAATGGCAAAAAAACAAGTAGCAGAAAAAGAATTAGAGGCTAAAAAAGCCGAATTACAAGGTGCAGACGCCCGTCTCACTGAAAGAGAAACTATTGAATCAGAAGCTGATTCATTATCGATCGAACAGATCAAATCATCTTTAGCAACACCAGATCAGGATTTTGACTGGGATGCAGACGACAAAGCTTTCGGAAAATACTCTGACGAAGACCGTAAAAAGTTTGAGGACATGTATACCGATACTTTCAATCAAATCAACCAGGGTGAAATTATCAGCGGTATTGTTGTATCAATCAACAATAAAGACGTTGTATTAAACGTAGGATTTAAATCTGACGGTTTAGTATCAACATCTGAATTCCGTGATACTCCTGATTTAAAGATTGGCGATACAGTTGATGTATTCGTAGAAGCTCCTGAAGATGCAAATGGTCAGTTGATTTTATCTCGTAAAAGAGCTAAAACACAAAGATCATGGGAATCTATCAACGAAGCCCTTGACAATGACAGAATCATCAACGGATTTGTTAAAAGCCGTACTAAAGGTGGTCTTATCGTTGACATCATGGGTGTTGAAGCTTTCTTACCTGGTTCTCAGATCGACATCAAACCGATCCGTGATTACGATGTTTATGTAGGTAAAACAATGGAATTCAAAGTTGTGAAAATCAACCACGAATTTAAAAACGTTGTAGTATCGCACAAAATCTTAATCGAAGACGATTTGGAAAGTCAAAAAGTTGAGATCGTATCTAAACTTGAAAAAGGTCAGGTACTGGAAGGAACTGTTAAAAACATTACAGACTTCGGTGTATTCATCGATTTAGGTGGTGTTGACGGTTTACTGCACATTACTGATATTTCCTGGGGCCGCATAGAGCATCCGAAAGAAGTATTAAGCTTAGATGAGAAAATCAATGTTGTTGTTCTTGACTTTGATGACGAGAAAAAACGTATTGCTTTAGGCTTGAAACAATTAACTCCACACCCTTGGGAAAGTTTAGATACTAACCTTGTTGTTGGATCTAAAGTTAAAGGTAAAATCGTTACTGTAGCTGATTACGGTGCATTCTTAGAGATCATTCCTGGCGTTGAAGGTTTAATCCACGTTTCAGAAATGTCCTGGTCACAAAACTTACGCAGTCCACAGGAATTCCTTAAAGTTGGCGATGAAATCGAAGCTGAAGTATTGACTTTAGACCGCGATGAACGCAAAATGAGCTTAGGTATTAAGCAATTAACTCAGGATCCTTGGCAAAATGTTGCTGAAAGATACCCTATTGGAAGCAAACATACTGCTGTAGTTAAAAACATGACTAACTTCGGTGTATTCGTTGAAATTGAAGAAGGTATTGATGGTTTAATCCATATCTCTGATCTTTCATGGTCTAAAAAAGTTAACCACCCTAACGAATTCACTAAAGTTGGTGATACATTAGACGTAGTTGTTTTAGAATTAGACGTGGATAGCCGTAAATTAAGCTTAGGCCATAAACAATTAGAAGAAAACCCTTGGGATACTTTTGAAACTATCTTCACGTTAGATTCAATCCACCAGGGAACTGTTGTTAAAGTAACGGATAAAGGCGCTGTGATTGCTTTACCATATGGTGTAGAAGGTTTCGTACCAACTAAACACATGGCTAAAGAAGACGGTACTACAATCAAAGCTGAAGAAACCAATGACTTCAAAATCATTGAGTTTAACAAAGATGCCAAACGTATCGTTGTTTCTCACGCCCGTATCTGGGAAGAGGCTAAAGCTGAAGTTGCTGCTGAAGAAAGAGCTTCTAAGAAAAAAGACGCTAAAGCATCCAGCAATGCAGTTAAAAAAGTTAAAGATTCAGTTGAGAAATCAACTCTTGGTGACCTGGGTGTTCTTGCACAATTGAAAGAACAAATGGAAGGCGAAGAAAGCAAAAACAAAGCTAAATAATCTTAAAGCTTATATATTTGAAAAGCATCCCCTAACCGGGATGCTTTTTTTATGTCTTGTATTTTAAATGGGTACGTTATCTTTTGATATGGTATAAGACCGTATACCTCGCCTGTTTTATGCCTGCAGATATATATAAATATTGATATCATAAGATAAGGATATCAATATTCATGTATCATTACAGGAATTTAGCTTTCAGCTCCGCAGTGGGAACCATACAGCTCTCCTCTTTACCCCAGATGCGGTATCTCCTTCTGGCAATCTGGTCGTAAACAAAATCGCGGATAAATGCAGGAACAATAAGGAAGCCATACAACAGGTTCCATCCGCCTCCTAAATGGGCAGCAATGCGTAATGCCGCCGTGGAACGTTTATAAACCTTACCCTTTTCTACCAGGATGATAGAACTTGGCATTACCTCCAAAGTATCCGCAGGCGCCAGGTACTGCCGGGCCACATCACTCTGTAGGGGAGCAAATCTGAAGACATCTTTTTTATCCCTTTTGATCACAAATTTCACAGAGCCGGTACACAGGTTACATACCCCGTCAAAAAAAATTATAGAATGCTCCATGCCTCAAAGTTAATTAATTAGCATAAGTTTGAGCCTTGTTCAGGATGACCTTCTCAAATTAATTGAAATTGCATCCCAGTAATTCAATCCGATTTTTTATATTTGCCTAATCAATTTGTCAATGCAAAAAAGAACCCTGCTAGACGGTAATAAGTTCCAAATCACAATTAAGCGACTTTGTCATCAATTAATTGAGAATCATACCGATTTTTCTAATACTGTACTGATTGGCATACAACCCCGCGGCAGTTACTTCGCTGACCGGGTAAAGCAGGAACTCTCCGAAATACTCAAAACAGAGAACATCAGAAAAGGTAATCTTGACATCACTTTCTTCAGGGATGACTTCAGGAGAAAGGACGGAATCGTATCCGCAAGCAGCAACACTATCGATTTTATTATTGAAGGATGTAATGTAGTCCTGATTGACGACGTGTTGTGGACCGGCCGGACCATCAGGGCAGCTTTAGATGCCTTACTGGCTTACGGGCGCCCGGCGAAGGTTGAGCTCATGGTACTGATCGACAGACGGTTTTCCAGACATGTACCTATAGAACCTGATTATATCGGGCAGCAGGTGGACAGCCTGGACTCACAGCTGGTAAAAGTGAGCTGGAAAGAAACCGAGGGTGAAGACAAAGTAATTTTATTATCAGAACGAAATAAATAAGAAATGGCAGCAGAAAAACTATCAACACGACATCTTTTGGGCATCAAAGACATCAACCTGAATGATATTGAATTGATTTTTGAAACTGCAGATAATTTCAGGGACGTGATCAACAGGCCGATCAAAAGAGTTCCTTCTCTGCGTGATATCACTATCGCGAATATCTTCTTCGAAAATTCTACCCGTACCAAACTTTCTTTCGAACTTGCAGAAAAAAGGTTGTCTGCAGATGTGATCAACTTCGCTGCATCTTCCTCTTCTGTCAGTAAAGGAGAAACGCTGATTGATACGGTGAACAATATCCTGGCGATGAAAGTAGATATGGTGGTAATGAGACATCCCTATGCAGGGGCTGGTGTATTTTTGAGCAAACATATCAACGCACAGATCGTTAATGCAGGAGACGGGGCACATGAGCATCCTACGCAGGCACTGCTGGACGCCTATTCCATCCGCCATAAACTCGGAGAGGTCAGGGGCAAGAAGGTAGTGATCGTTGGAGATATCCTGCATTCACGGGTGGCGATATCCAATATCCTCTGCCTGCAGAAACTGGGTGCCGAGGTGATGGTCTGCGGGCCTACTACACTGATCCCGAAACATATTGAAAGCCTCGGGGTAAAGGTAGAGCACAACCTGATCAAGGCACTGAACTGGTGTGATGTGGCCAATATGCTGAGGATTCAGATGGAAAGACAGGACATCAAATATTTCCCTTCTTTAAGAGAGTATGCAATGATGTACGGTCTTAACAAACAGATCCTTGATAACCTGGATAAGGAGATCATAGTGATGCATCCTGGGCCGATCAACAGGGGTGTGGAGATCACCAGCGATGTGGCAGACAGTAAACAGTCCATCATTTTAGACCAGGTGGAAAATGGCGTAGCTGTACGAATGGCAGTACTCTATTTGCTTGCTTCTCAGAGAGATTAGCCTCTTTGTAACTTTCTTAATACCATTTCGGAGAACTTTACGTTAAACAGTGTTATTAACACTTGTTAACTTCTAGTGTTAACAAGTGATTCTACAATTTTTATATTAGCACCAATATATTTAAACCAAATGCAGAAAAAATACCTTTTTATTCCGCTTTTATTAGCCGGTAACCTTACCGCAGGTTATGCGCAGGTAAGTGCGTTAGTAAACCTCAATAAAAATTATCAGACTGGCCTCGAATTACTCGATAACGAAAAATATGTTGCTGCCGCTCAACAGTTCAGACTGGTGGAACAGCTGAGACAAAAACCGGGAACTCAGCAGGAAAGTAACGCTGAGCTTTCCCTCTTAAAAGAAAATGCGAAGTTCTACGCCGCCGTTTGTGCCCTTGAATTGGGTAATAACGATGCTGAAAGCCTCTTCCAGACTTTTATCAGGGACTACCCGCTAAACCCGAACACCAAACTGGCATTCTTCCATGTCGGTAAATCATACTTTGCACAAAAGAACTATGCAAAGGCACTGGAATGGTTTGAGAAAACAGATCCTTCTACCCTTTCAAAAAAACAACGTACAGAATACCAGTTCAAACAGGGCTATTCTTACTTTGTACAGAAAGATATCGTAAAAGCGGAGCCTTTGTTCGAACAGGTGAAGAATGAAGAAGGCCCTTTCCAGGAAAGCGCTACTTACTATTTTGCCTATATCAGATACCAGAACAAGGACTATAAAACAGCTTTAACAAATTTCGAAAAGCTAAAAGGTTCTAAAACCTATGAGGCCAGCTATCCTTATTATATCACCTCCATGTATTACCTGGATGAAAGATATGACGATGTGATCAGCTACGCTATCCCCATACTGAAAAGCTCTAAACAGCAGTTCGAAGCAGAAATGCTGAGCCTGATCGCGGCTTCCTACTTTGCAAAGTCTGACTTTAAAAATGCAGAGCTCTACTTCAGGGATTTCTATTCCAAAGATAAATCAGAAAAGAAAAATAACCTCTTTATTTACCAGTACGGATATTCCCTCTTCCAGTTAAACAAGACTAAAGAAGCAGTTACCATCCTGTCGCAGTTAAATACTGATGATGTATACCTGCAAAGTGGTATGTACACACTGGGCCGCGCTTTCATTAAACTGGCCGATAAAGAAAAAGCAAGAAGCGCATTTTTCAGGGCTTCCCGCTTAGAGTTCGACAAAGGCATACAGGAAGAATCCTGGATCAATTATGCAAGACTGAGCTATGAGCTTGATTTTAATCAGCAGGCGCTGGAATCCACACAGAGTTTCCTGAAACAGTTTCCAAGATCGGCAAAGATCAATGAAGCCAAAACGTTACTGGGAGAGATCCTGCTGACCAGCAAGAACTACCAGGCAGCAATCGATATCCTGGAGCCTATTGCAAAAAAATCACCTGAAGCTGAAGAAGCTTATCAGAAAGTAACCTACTTCAGAGGACTTGAATTTTACAATGAACGTGCCTTCCCGAATGCGCTTTCGATGTTCATCCGCTCAAATACTTTTCCGGACGACAAAGAGATCCATGCCTTAAGTACGTATTGGATGGCAGAGTCCATGTATGAACTGCGCAAGTATGGCGAAGCCGTAAAAACATTTGAGAAGTTCCTCACCATGCCTGACGCGGATAAAACGAAAGTATACAACTTCGCCAATTATGCACTGGCCTACGCAGCCTTCGAAGATGAAAAATATTCAAAAGCTGCCAATTATTTTGAACGTTTCCTCAGCGGGGATGATAAAGATAAAAACACGGTTGTGGATGCTACAGTACGTCTGGCAGATTCATACTTCGTCAATAAAAGTTATGGCAATGCCTTAACCTATTACAACAGGATCATCAGCGATAAATCTACCGGTGATGATTACGCACTTTTCCAGAGAGGAATGATCCAGGGGCTGCAGGATCAGAACGATACCAAAATCGCTACCATGCAAAGCCTGCTGCAACAATTCCCTTCATCAAACTATGCAGATGACGCAGGTTTTGAAACAGCCTATACCTATTTCAATAAAGGGGAACTGGATAAATCCAAAAATGACCTGACAGCACTGATTGCAAAATATCCAAACAGCAGTTACGTGCCAAGGGCACTGGTAACCATAGGCCTGGTACAATACAACCAGGACCAGGATGATGCAGCACTGGAAACCTTCAAGAAGGTAATCGCAGATTATGCAAGCACAGAGGAGGCGAAACAGGCATTGGAATCGATCAAAAACATCTATGTAGACCGCGGGGATGCGAATGGGTTCATCACCTATGCTGCCACTACCCCTATCGGGAACTACACTGTAGCTGATCAGGACAATATCGTTTTCCAGGCAGCCAATACCAGGTACCTGAAAGGTGATGCCCAGGGAACTGTGGAAAGTATCAATGCTTATTTTGATAAGTACCCCAAAGCGATACATGCCAAAGAAGCCAGGTTCATCAGAGCTGAGTCACTCGTAAAACTGAACCGCCCGGATGAAGCAGTGCCGGACTATGAATTTATTCTGAACGACTGGACCAGCGATTATACAGAACGCTCGCTGATCAGTATCTCTAAATTATTCCTGGACCAGAAGAAATACAATGAGGCAATCGTTTATCTGAAAAGACTGGAAACTACGGCCGATTATAAATCGCACTATTCTTTTGCCATCAACAACCTGCTGAAAGCATATACGGAGCTGAACAGTGCTGATGACATGCTCAAGTATGTCCAGCTCACGAAAGAGTCTGACAAGGCTTCGGAAGAGGAGATCAACAGTGCAGACCTGTATGCCGGTAAAGCTTATCTGTTAAAAGCAGATACCGCATCAGCGGTAAAAGCCTTCGCTAATGTAGCCAGTAAAACAAAAACCCTGGCAGCAGCTGAATCAAAGTATACACTTGCCCAGATCCAGTACAATAAACGTGAATACAAAACTTCACAAAAAACTTGTTTCGATATCATCAACAATATGCCTTCTTACGATTATTGGGTAGCTAAAGCATTCATTTTACTGGCAGACAATTACGTTGCACTGAAAGATAACCTGCAGGCAAAAAGTACACTGCTCAGTATTATCGACAACTATGACGGTAAAGACGAAATTGTAGCTACTGCCAAAGAAAAATTAGAAAAAATTAAATAAGACCAAGCATCATGAGATTGAGCAAATTATTATATCTATCAATATTCTTCCTAACGGCAGGCACCCTGACCGTAAATGCCCAGGATAAGAAAACTACGGATAAAAAAACTACCGAGAAGAAGACCGATAAAAAAACTGAACAAAAACCGGAAGAGAAAAACGACGACAAGGCGGTAACGGAAGAGATCGAAGTCGTAAGGCCCTATAAGCCGATTCTGGCTGAAGCCGTAAAACTGAGAAGAAGCCCCGACCTGAATGACGTTAAAACTTACAAGGCCCGTTTCAATTATGCGCTGACGGACAGGAAGCTGCAGCTGAACTCTGATATCGATAAACTGTATGCACAGGATGTAGCCGCAGAAAAACAAGCCGAACTGATCAACAATTACGTGAAAGGAGGCCTTGGTTCTGCAAGTACGATCCTGGGAGAGGCATATATCAACCTGGGCCGCGATGAAGCTTTACAGGCAGGCGGTTTTTTCAGGCATTTCAGCCAGGATGGCAAACTGGAAGGCCAGAAGTTCAATCAGCAGCAGGTAAGCGTTTTTGGACGCAGTATCGGCGATAAGCCAATATTAAGCGGCCGTGTGAACTACGAGAGAAAAGGTTTCTATTTCTATGGCTTTGATGAGAATAACCCACTGAGGAACCTGACCCCGGGCAAACAGGCTTTTAACTTTATTGAAGCTGAAGCCGAGGTGGTTAATAAATATACTGAAGATCCTGATGCACTGAGTTACGCCGCGAAGGTGAACGGTTATGTATGGGGCGATCAGCTGTCAGCAAAGGAGAACTCAGTGGTAGTAAACGGATACCTGAACAAAAGGATCAGCAGCTTTAATTTAGGCCTGGCTGCATCTACAGAATTTGGAAATACCAAAGATGAACTGACAAATGTATCCAATAACCTGCTGCGCTTGAATCCTTATATCAGGTTAGAGGCAAATGGAATAAAGATCAATGCGGGAATTAATTACGTGCAGGAGTTTGGTACCGTTTCGGCAGGCCATTTATTCCCTGCTGTAACGGCCGACTTCACGGTGATCCCCGATTACCTGCAGATTTTTGCTGAGTTAAAAGGAGATGTGAACAGGAATTCAATGAAAGACCTTACCGATGACAACCCTTTCCTGAACGGCAATATTGCCATTAAGAATTCGATTGAAAAGCTAAGTTTCAGCGCAGGTATTAAAGGTACAGGCGGACCAGGTTTTGGCTACAAAGTAAGGGTATACCGCAAAGAGATTACAGACATGCCACTTTTTGTCAACAACTTTAATGATCCTACAAAATTTGATGTGATCTACGATTTTGGAAATACCAAAATACTCGGACTGGAAGGCGAATTGTCTGTACAGGTGAGCGACCAGCTAAGGTGGACAGGTAAGTTAAACCTTGAAGATTACAAACCGGCTTCGGAAAGTTATAGTTGGTTTAAACCTCAGTTGCGCATCAGCTCTAACCTGCTGTATAATGTGACTGATAAGATTGGCTTTAATGCAGCTGTAGTGATCCAGGATGCAAGCAACGCGAAAATATACACCGCTGCCCCTGCCAGTCCTTATGTGATTCCAAACCAGGCCATTGAAACCGTTGCAAATGTGAAAGGTTTTGTTGACCTTGGAATTGGTGCTACCTACAAGATCAACGACAGGTTCTCGGCTTTCGTTAAAGCAAACAACTTACTGAATACCAAATACAGCAGATATTTGTATTACCAGGTGATCGGCGTTAATGTTTTCGGCGGAATCAGCTACTCATTCTAAGCAAATCGATTTTATAATTGGTTGATACGGAATTAAAATTTATTTTTACCAGAATGGATGTCTTGTCTTATCTCTCAGAGCTTATTCAAACGCGTAAAGCAGTTGGGATTACCGGTTTGGGAACTGTGTTTAAAAAGAAAATACCCGGAAGGTATGATGCGGAAACGCATTCATTCGTCCCGCCCAGCTATACGCTGGATTTTACCACAGAGGTGAAAGAGGATGTCATACTTGCGGCCTATATTGGTAAAAAGAGAAATGTTTCCAGTGACACTGCAACCTATTTTATCAGCGAATTCAGCGCCGACACGCTCAGAAGATTAAATAATGACCATGAGGCAGATTTTGCCGGACTGGGCAAACTGGTAAAGGTCGAGGAACAGATCAGATTTGAACCAGCGGAGTCTATCAATTACGGCTTCGATTTCTATGGCCTGCCCGTGGTTAAGGACGAACAGGAACTGCCGCCGGACGAGATCCTGGCAGATATTCAGGATGTAGAGGAAACTCCTGCAGATCCTGTTGAACCGCTGCCTCCTGCTGAAACAGAAGAACCGACAATTGAATCCGTAATAGCAGACAATACCAGCATGGAAGAAAATCCCGGCGACGGGGAAACTCCTGCCGCCCCGGAAGCGACTGCACCAACGGAAACTGAGGTACCGCAGGAAAACCAGGAAACACCTGCCACGGAACCGGTAAATCCATTTGCACAATACAAAAAGAACGAGCAGCAGCTGCGCGAGGAGATCGAGTCACTGAATTTCTACCGTTCCAAATCTCCCTACCTGAAATCCACAGGCCCGGCCGATGAAGATGTGATCCTGAAATTAAATAACATTATCGCTAAGGATGATACAATCGCTGAAGTACCGCCGATAGATCCTTATCCCGTCTATCCTTCACAGGCAGAGGAAAATAAAACAATGCCTCTATACGTAAAGATCCTGCTCAGTGTAGTGATCCTTGTTTTGATGATGGGAATCGTTTATTTTCTTAAACCGGAGCTGTTCAGTTCGCTGACTGGCAAATCATCCGCCCCTGCGAAACCACTGCTCCTGTCGCCGCCGAAAGCGGCACAGAACTCTTCACAGGTTGATTCACCGGGAGCAGCAGATTCTATCCAGAAAAGTGGTGCAGCTTTACCTGCAGTGACAGAAGATACGATCATCAAAACAATGCCATCCGCGCCGGCAGACACCGCTACGGTATATGAAATTATCGGCGCTTCCATGCATGACCAGAAAGAGGCCGACAACTTCATCGCACTGATGAAAAGAAGCGGCATAAATGCTAAGGTGGTAACCAACATGTCCGGAAAGAGACTAAAAATGAGCATCGCTACGTTAAAAGATGAAAAATCAGCCAAGGAAGAGCTGGACAGACTGTCAAAAAAATTAAAGATACCAGGAATATACATTTACAGAAACAAACAAAAATAATATGACCACATTGCTTCAGGTTACTACAGATACAGTGAAACAATTAACGGATACCGCTAATGCTGCGAAACAGGCTGTAGTTGCTGCACCTCAGGAACTCCATTTCTTCGACCTCCTCATTAAAGGCGGATGGGTAATGGTTCCTCTTGCTGTTCTCGCCTTTGCCGGCCTTGTCATCTTTGTAGAAAGATACATCACCATCAGGAAATCTTCCAAATCAGAAGTGAACCTGATGATTCAGATTAAACAATATATCCATGACGGCAGACTGGAAAATGCAATTGCATTGTGCAGGAACACCAATTCCCCACTGGGAAGAATGCTTGAAAAAGGCATGAGACGTATAGGCAGGCCAATCAAGGACATTGAAGCCGCCATTGAAAACGTGGGCAAACTGGAAGTATCCAAACTGGAGAAAAACATCAGTATCCTGGGGATCATCGCCGGTATTGCACCTATGCTGGGTTTCGTAGGTACGATCGTTGGGGTTATTACCATTTTCCACGATGTATCTATTAAAGGTGCCATCGAAATTGGTACAATTTCCGGAGGTCTCTATACGAAGATGATTACCTCTGCCAGCGGGCTGATCGTGGGTATCATTGCCTATGTGCTTTACCATATCCTTAACGCCATGGTGGAAAGAATTATCCTGAGAATGGAAACAGATGCATTAGAATTTATTGATCTATTAGAAGAACCAGGTAAATAATGAATTTACGCAAAAGAAATAAGGCAAGTGTTGAAGTTCATACTTCGGCACTGAATGACATCATGTTCTTCCTGATGCTGTTCTTTCTGCTTGCTTCGGCGGTAGTCAATCCGCAGGTTGTTAAATTGCTGCTTCCCCGGTCAGAATCCGGACAGCAATCTTCAGCCCAGAAAACCGTTACTGTTTCTATAGATGAAAAACTAAATTATTTTGTAGAAAAGCAACCGGTTACCCTGGAAACGATGAAGGCCAGTATTGAAACCTATCAGCGTGCATCTCCGGACCTGACCATCGTTTTATATGTAGCCAGAGGCGTGTCAATTGAAAACACAATGGCCGTATTTGATGTTGCTAATCAGTTAAAACTGAAAGTTGTATTGGCAGTAGAACCCAAAAAATAATGACTCCATATAAAGAGGAAAATAATTACCCGAAAGCAGTAGCTATCTCAACGGCAATTTTAGCCGGTTTGCTGGCTTTGAGCCTTTTTATTGCTATTGGTACCTTCCAGCCGGCCGAAGAGGCAGGAATGGGCGGTATGGTGGTGAATTACGGTACTTCTGTAGAGGGCATGGGATCTGATTATACAAGTGTTGAAGAACCCTCTGCTGATCCTGATGCGAATAACCAGCCTCCCGATAAGGTAGTACCTGATCAAAAGGTTACCCCTGAAAAATCATCCGAAAGCTCTGATAAGGAGATCACCACCCAGAATACGGAGGAAGCGGTAAGCATCAGCACAAAAAAAACAAACAAGCCTTCTACCCCTACAGCCACTACCGTAGAAAAACCGGCAAAACCGGCGATCAACCAGAATGCACTGTATAAAGGTAAATCCAGTAAAGGTACGGGTGGCGGTGACGGAACAGGAACTACTCCCGGCAACCAGGGCTCTGTGAACGGAGATCCGCTGGCCAATAATTATGGCGAAGGCGGATCTGGATTCGGAACCACCCCCATCGCGCTGAGACGCTTCACCAACCTGGTTACCCCCCAGGATGACGGACAAAAAACAGGTAAGATCGCTGTGAGGATCACGGTAAATAAACAGGGCATTGTAGTTGAAGCTACACCCGGTGTAAAAGGTACCACCTTACAGGACCTTGACCTCTGGGCTAAATGTAAGGCCGCTGTAATGGGTGCCCGTTTAAACCAGTCCGATTCTGCACCCGATCTGCAAACGGGAGTAGTGGTGTTCAATTTCAAAGTGAAATAATATGCTGATTTGATACGTTAAAAGTATTAGGTTTTTTGTGCTATGACTTATTCAGAAACTCTCGATTATCTATACAATAGGTTACCAATGTTTACACGCCTTGGCGCCGCGGCCATCAAAAAGGATGTAGACAACACCATACTGCTCTGCGAGCCGCTCGGAAATCCACAGCTAAAATATAAAACCATCCATGTTGCCGGCACAAACGGGAAGGGATCTACCTCGCATATGCTCGCTGCCATTTTACAAAAAGCGGGTTATAAAACCGGTCTCTATACCTCTCCCCATCTTAAAGATTTCAGGGAACGGATCAGGATCAATGGCGAAATGATGACCGAGTCCTTTGTAGTGGACTTTACCGCAAACCAAAGAGAACAGATTGAAACCATTAACCCTTCTTTTTTTGAGGTGACCGTTGCGATGGCTTTTGAATACTTCGCCACTGAACAGGTTGACGTTGCAGTGATTGAGGTGGGTCTGGGCGGAAGGCTGGACTCTACAAATATCATCACGCCTGAGCTGTCCGTAATAACCAACATCAGTTTTGACCATATGAACGTGCTGGGTAATACACTGCAGGAAATTGCCTATGAAAAAGCCGGGATCATCAAAAAGGGGATACCGGTGGTGATCGGCGAAAAACAGGAAGAGTGCGCCCTTGTATTTATCAGTAAAGCAGCTGAGATGTCAAGTAATCTCCTGTTCGCCAGTACCGAACTCCACGTAGCCGATACCTGCAAAGACGGTACACAACTGGTTACCTCTGTCTATAAAAATGATAACTGTATCTTCAGGGACGTCAAACTTGACCTTACCGGAAGCTATCAGCTTAAAAACTTACTTACAGTTATCCAATCCATTATAGTATTAAGGGAAAGCAGGTTCAATATTGCTGATGAAGCTGTTTATGACGGTCTTGCCGGTACTGCAGAAATCACAGGACTGCAGGGAAGATGGCAGACCTTAAGCCAGCACCCGCTGGTGATCTGTGACACCGGCCATAATACAGCAGGAATCCGGGAAGTATTGCAGAACATCCAGGCCACTCCCTACAAACATTTACACATCGTGATCGGGATGCTGAAAGATAAGGACGTGACAAGTGTGCTCAGACTGCTGCCTGCAACGGCAACGTATTATTTTTGCCAGCCCGGTCTTGAAAGGGCCCTTCCGGCAGCGGACCTTGCACAACAGGCCGAAAAATTCGGTTTAAATGGCAAAATATTCGATACCGTCGCTTTAGCACTGGATACAGCAAAACATCATGCTGATCCGGATGACCTGATTTTTGTTGGCGGAAGTACTTTTGTTGTTGCAGAGGCAATTTAGCCTGTTTCTTAACATTGTATTTATCTGTTTAGCATTATATTTACCGCGTTAACATATAATGATGAAACTATCATAAGTTTACCGCTTACGGACAACCAGGAATAGCTTGTGATAGCTTAATAACCGGTACTGCCAAAGATAGCCTGATGACAAAAAAAGATAAACACGACTGAAAAGAAACAATAATTACTAATGAAAAAAACCTTGTTATTCGCAGGTCTCTGCTGTTTGTGCAGCTTAACCTTCGCACAAAAAAAAACGAAGAATTCAACAACTCCGGCAGCGTCCCCTGCTACTCTTGATCGCCCAAAGTTAGTCGTCGGACTGGTAGTTGACCAGATGAGATGGGATTACCTGTACCGCTACTACGACAGATATACAAATGGTGGTTTCAAACGCATGATCAATGAAGGCTTTTCAGCCGAAAACACATTAATTCCCTATACCCCCACTTATACTGCGGTAGGCCATTCTTCCATCTATACAGGCTCCGTTCCTGCGATCACCGGAATTATCGGAAACGACTGGTACGACCCGCAAACCAGGAAAGGCGTGTATTGTACAGACGATTCAACAGTAACCTCTGTAGGTTCCTCCGGTATTGCAGGAAAGATGTCCCCAAGGAATCTCAAAAGCAGTACCATTACTGATGAACTGCGCCTGGCAACTAACTTCAGGGGCAAAGTCATTGGTATATCACTAAAAGACCGTGGCTCTATCCTGCCTGCCGGGCATACCCCTACTGGTGCTTACTGGTATGACGGACAAACGGGCGACTGGATCACGAGTACCTGGTATATGAACCAGCTCCCTGCATGGGTTCAGAATTTTAACAGTCAGAAACTGGCCAATAAATACTATGAGCAAGACTGGAACACCCTGTATCCGGTAAACAGCTATGTGCAAAGTACAACTGATAATCAAGTTTATGAAGGAATAACCAGGGGCGAGCAAACACCAACCTTCCCTCACCCGCTTAAAGGATACGCAGGAAAAAATTATGATATGATCCGGAGTACCCCTTACGGAAATACGATCACGCTGAAGCTGGCAGAAGAAGCCATTAAAGCCGAAGGCCTGGGTAAAGACAATATCACGGATTTCCTTGCTGTAAGCTGCTCTTCAACTGACTATGTCGGTCATCAGTACGGCCCGAATTCTATCGAAGCTGAGGACACTTACTTACGTCTGGATAAGGACATTGAAGAATTCTTCAATTATCTTGACCGTACCGTAGGTAAAGGGAATTACCTGGTTTTTCTTTCTGCTGATCACGGTGCTGCACATGTTCCGGGTTTTATGCAGGAAAATAAGATGCCCGGTGGAACAGTGGATAACAAGGCTATTGTTACCGGTCTGAACACCTACCTGGAAAGCAGGTTCAAAATAAAAAAACCCGTGCTTGTAGCAATGAACAACCAGATCATTTTTGATCACTACAATAAGGAGATGAAGGATGTAGACTTTGCTGCGATGAAAACCGCAACGATTGATTACCTGAGAACTTATGATGGGATCGCTAACGCTGTTGACCTCAGCAGAATTGCTGAAAGCACTCTGCCTGCGGTACAGAAAGAGATGATCACCAATGGGTACAATGCCCGTTTGAGCGGAGATGTGTATTTCATCCTGCAGCCAAATTATTTTGATGGTGGTAAAACGGGAACAACGCATGGTGCATGGAACCCGTATGATGCACATATTCCATGTGTTTTTATGGGATGGAATGTGAAACACGGTAAAACGAATAAAACATACCATATGACAGATATTGCCCCTACGATTGCGGCGATGCTGCATATCCAGATGCCTAGTGGTAATATCGGCGTGCCTATTACTGAGCTGACGCATCAGTAAAATTCTTTTTTTCGGGAGCCTGTTTTTTTTCAGCGAAACCTGCTCTTTTTCCGTGAGCCTGAGATCTTCCGGCTTCGCTGAAAAAAATGAACATTAGTTTCGATGCTGCCTGCCGCTGAAGCGCGCCAGAAGGCATCGAAACTAATGTTCATTTTTTTTTGAGATGATCTGTAGCATGGTGGCTTGTAAAATGTTCTGTGTACATTGTTATGATACAGGGCTGTATAAGTTTTATTAACTTTACGGACCAAATATAATTTCATTGATGGAACAGGTTAAAAGCTATCAGCCACAACATAAAATACGCTTTGTTACAGCAGCGGCATTATTCGACGGCCATGATGCAACAATTAATATCATGCGGCGTATTCTGCAGTCTTCGGGGGCAGAGGTCATTCACCTTGGCCATAACAGATCAGTTGAAGAGGTGGTCAATTGCGCCATTCAGGAAGATGTTCAGGGCATCGCAATGACATCCTACCAGGGCGGGCATATGGAGTATTTCAAATATATGTATGATCTGCTGCAGGAACGGGGCGCAAAACAGATCAAAATATTTGCCGGCGGCGGCGGCGTAATCCTGCCCGATGAAATAGCGGAACTGCAGGCGTACGGTATCTCCAGGATTTATTCGCCTGATGACGGCCGCAAAATGGGCTTGCAGGGTATGATCAATGATATGCTGCAGCAGACCGATTTCATTACTGCCACGGCAATTACCAATGAATTGGAAATGATCCCCCTGAGGGAGGTAAAAAGCATCGCTACGGCTATTACTATTGCGGAGAATGACCCTAAAGCCGCACAGTCTTTTGTTGACGAGCTAAAAAAACTAACGGCCAAAAGTCAGGCACCGGTATTGGGGATCACCGGTACCGGAGGTTCAGGAAAATCATCGCTTGTAGATGAACTGGTGCGGCGCTTCCTGATGGAAGTGAAAGACAAAACACTGGCCATTATTTCTGTAGATCCCTCGAAAAGAAAAACAGGGGGTGCTTTGCTCGGCGACCGTATCCGGATGAACGCAATCGATAATCCAAGGATTTATATGCGCTCCCTTGCTACCCGGCAGGCCAACCTGGCACTCTCCGTGAATGTACAGGAAAGCATTGATATCTGTAAAGCTGCAGGTTATGATATGATCATCGTGGAGACTTCTGGTATAGGACAGTCAGACACCGAGATCACCGAACATTGTGATGTTTCACTCTATGTCATGACTCCCGAATTTGGCGCAGCTACTCAGCTGGAAAAGATCGACATGCTTGATTTTGCAGACCTCGTAGCCATCAATAAATTTGACAAAAGAGGCGCACTGGACGCCCTCCGTGATGTGCGCAAACAGTACAAAAGAAACCATAACCTGTTTGACACCAAAGACGAAGAAATTCCAGTTTTCGGTACAATGGCTTCCCAATTCAATGATCCGGGAATGAACAACCTCTTTGTGGCACTCCTTACAAAGATCAGGGAGAAGACAGGAACAGATTTTAAAACGCAGATGATCATGACCGCCGGAGCTTCTGAAAAGATCTACATCATTCCGCCTGACAGAACACGTTACCTGGCCGAAATTGCCGAGTCCAGCGGGCAGTACAATGAATGGGTAAACCGCCAGAGCGCCATTGCCACGCAGCTTTACCAGTTAAAAGGAGTAATAGCCCTGTCAAAAGAGAACGACCCGGCAGCAGCTCATTTGACAGCTTCCCTGAACGACATTTATCTTCGCCTGGAGGAACAGCTTGACGGAAATTGCAGAAGACTGATCAGGGAATGGCCCGAAACGGTCAAAAAATATAGAGAAGAATACTTTGTTTACCACGTAAGGGACAAGGAAATCAAACAGCCACTGTTTTATGAATCCCTTTCACAGCTCAATATCCCAAAGATATCCCTGCCCCGCTATAAGGACTGGGGAGATATCCTCCGCTGGCTGTTAACAGAAAATGTACCGGGTGAGTTCCCTTATGCCGCAGGAGTATTCCCCTTAAAACGCGAGGGCGAAGATCCGACACGAATGTTTGCAGGCGAAGGCGGGCCGGAAAGGACCAATAAAAGGTTCCATTATGTGTCGCTCGGGCAACCGGCACACCGACTGTCCACAGCATTTGACTCCGTAACGCTATATGGTGAAGACCCCCATTCAAGGCCGGATATCTACGGAAAAATAGGCAATTCAGGAGTAAGCATCGCCACCCTCGACGATGCAAAAAAACTATACTCGGGGTTCGACCTGTGCTCGGCCTCTACTTCAGTTTCTATGACGATCAATGGTCCAGCCCCTATGTTACTTGGCTTTTTCATGAACGTAGCAATAGACCAGCAATGTGAAAAATATATCATCTCCAACCAGCTGCTGGACGAGGTCAATAAAAAGATAGATCAGATCTATCTTGATAAAGGGCTAAAAAGGCCTGTTTACCAGGGAGAACTGCCCGAAGGCAACGATGGCCTGGGTTTATTACTGCTTGGTGTTACGGGTGACCAGGTGCTGCCTCCTGATGTGTACGGGAAGATCCGCGCCCATGCAATGAGTTCCGTCCGCGGAACAGTACAGGCCGATATCCTGAAAGAAGACCAGGCGCAGAACACCTGCATATTTTCTACAGAATTTGCCCTGAGGATGATGGGCGACATCCAGAAGTATTTCATAGACCAGAAAGTGAGGAACTTCTATTCGGTCTCTATCTCGGGATACCACATTGCAGAAGCAGGTGCAAACCCTATTTCGCAACTGGCCTTTACCCTCAGCAATGGCTTTACTTTTGTAGAATACTACCTCAGCCGGGGGATGCATATCGACGATTTCGCTCCTAACCTGTCCTTCTTCTTCTCCAACGGGATAGACCCGGAATATGCAGTGATCGGCCGTGTTGCCCGCCGGATCTGGGCAAAGGCCATTAAAAACAAGTACAAAGGAAATGACCGCTCTCAGAAGCTGAAATACCATATTCAAACCTCCGGAAGGTCATTACATGCACAGGAGATCGATTTCAATGATATCAGGACTACCCTGCAGGCACTATATGCCATATACGATAACTGCAATTCGCTGCATACCAATGCTTATGATGAAGCCATCACCACTCCTACAGAAGAATCGGTACGCAGGGCGATGGCCATCCAGCTCATCATCAACAGGGAGTTGGGCCTGGCGAAAAATGAGAACCCCTTACAGGGTGCCTTTATTATTGAAGACTTAACCGATCTGGTGGAAGAAGCAGTACTCATGGAGTTCAAACGCATCAACGACCGCGGGGGTGTGCTCGGCGCCATGGAGACCATGTACCAGCGCGGGAAGATACAGGAGGAAAGCCTGTATTATGAAACCCTTAAACATTCGGGAGAATACCCCATCATAGGTGTAAATACGTTTTTAAATAAGAAGGGATCACCTACCATCGTACCGGGCGAAGTGATCCGGGCAACCGAAGAGGAGAAACAATACCAGATTCAGGCTTTGCATGAATTCCAGACCCGGAATGCAGAGGAAACAGAAAGTATACTAAAGAAATTGCAGCTGACAGCGGTCAAAGGAGAAAATATCTTTGAGCTGCTGATGGACGCCTGTAAGGTCTGTTCACTGGGTCAGATCTCCAAAGCACTTTATGAAGTTGGAGGGCAATACAGGAGGAATATGTAAGCGGTGTCGCAAAACAGGTATCCGGGGATTACAAAAAAAGGCCTGAAGTACTTCAGGCCTTTTCATATTTTTTTAGAAAGACTACGCGTGGATCCAGCTGAATTTATAATCTATCGTAGGGTTTTTCATCCGCTCAGCCACACGCAACAACCTGTTTGGCAAAGCCATGATATAATCACGTGCCTTTTCTCCGGCTTCATTTAGATCGCGCATACTTTCCAGTTTCCACTCCTCAATCAATTGCTGCATGATCTCTACATAATCAACCGCAGTATATACACCCAAACGCTGTGCAGCATCGGTGAAATGGCCAAAAGTCTGTCCCATCTTCATACCCATTTCCCTAAGGAAGTGCGCCGGCATAACGATCTTCTTACGCATCATATCTTCAAAAGCAATCATCGCCTCATTCGGATCAACTTCAAAGATCTTGGACATAAAATCCTTATATGCTTTTGCATGTCTTGCTTCATCAGATGCAATTACGCCGCAAATTTTTGAAAGTAAGGTATCCCCGTCTTTTTTTGCCAGAGAAGCCACTCTTCGGTGAGAGATATTCGTAGCCAGTTCCTGGAAGCTGGTGTAAATAAAATTACGGTAAGGATCATGTCCCGTACCGATATCAAATCCATCAGCAATAAGGTACTGGGTGGAGATCTCCATCTGTCTCATGTCAACCCGGCCGGACAGGTATAAATATTTATTTAACAGATCACCATGTCTGTTCTCTTCCGCAGTCCAGTGACGGTTCCATCTCATCCATCCACCTTCTTCGCTACGGCTTACACCTTCAACCATGGCTAACCATGATTCATATGTAGGTAATGCTTCTTCTGTTATTGTATCTCCGATCAATACCGCAACCAGGTCATAAGACAGGTCATTCGCATTTTCACGGAGAGCTTTAATATCCTGCAAAAAAGTTTCACTGGTAGAAACAGGCAAAAAATCAGTAGGCTGCCAATTTGTATCAATTGGTTTAAGATAAGAATCCATCATTTCAAGCATATAGTGCTCGATGTGAAGCATTACTTCTCTTCTTTTTTCAGCAAAAAAACTCATTATATGTGTGCTTTAGTTTAGGGACAAAGATAACCAAAATTATTTCATAATGCTTTTTCAAGCTATTTAAATAGCGGATCGGGAGCAATAATTCTTCTTTTCAGAATAAAATAATTAATAATTATTGTTTCTGTCTATACAACAGCAAAATGATAATTGTGTTTGGCAAAAGGTTATATACATCAATACGAACCTCCTTCAGGATAAGTTTTCAGGCTGCAACATCATAAATATGATTTAATAAAATTTAAATACATCATTGTCCGCTGATCACAGGAAACTGGGAAATCCTCAGTCTTGTGCAACCATAAGGAATCAGGATAATGTCTTCAGGTTTATAGCCGGGTTCCCTGTCATAGTTCAGGCTGTACGGCACCGGGCCCGCCATGTCATTGTACAACTGCCAGGAGGGAATCCGCCTTCCCTTTGTCACTATACGCAGAGGCGCATTTGCTGCTGTCCATGGCCAGGCGGCAGATACTTCAGTTTTTTCAATCTTAAAACTTTCTTCCATCTTTGCATCAAGCCCTTCAGGTAGTGCATAATTCCAGGGCGTAGTTGCTGAAATCTCCATATAGGAACTGCCATAGTCAATCGGGTCTTTATCGTTTTTTACCAGTTTCGCCTCTTCTCCGATTTTCAGGGCATACGTGATCGGGCCACGCTCCACTGACATGGAGTTTTCATACCATGTCTGTTTAAATATATGCATGGGCAGATCCAGTTCTACCTTGTCGCCCGACTTCCATTCCCTGTTGATCTTAACAACCTGGTTTCCCTCAGCCTGCTGCAGAACCTCATCATTCACCTTGATCGTTGCACTTTTACACCATTGCGGGATGCGGAGATGGAAGGGAAAAGAGACAGCTTTTACCTTACCGGTATTCACTGTAAACCTCACAGACTCCTCAAAAGGATAATTCGTTTCTTCCTTAAATGTTACTTCCACGCCATCCGCTACATATGCCTTCACTTCACTGGCCGAATAAACCAACGCCGCAAGCCCTTTATCGGCAGTGGCGTACCATAAATTCTGTGTGAATTTGGGCCAGCCCTGGTGCATATTGGAAGTGCAGCAGGGATATCCCGACAATAAGCCATAACAAAGGTCTGTACCGCTATGGTTGGTATCAAAATTACGGGTATGCCTGCTGATCATGACCTGGTTAGCCTGCTGAAAATACTGTCGGTTGATAAAATCCTCATCCACCTGCGAGGGCAAAGCATTAAATGCGATCTTTTCAAGCTGGTCTGCATAACTCACATCCCCGGTTATTTCCAGCGTGCTTTCCAGTGTGAACATCATTTCAACAGCCGAACACAACTCAGCGCCCTGTGTAGGATTGTTACCATGCAGGGCCTCATCCCCTCCATACAAACCATTGGCAACCCCGTTATATTTCTTAAGATCGGCATACCCCTTCTGCGTAGCATCAAGATACTTTTGATCAGGGTGCTGCTGGTAATAGATCATCGGTTCTTTCATACCCTGCGCAAGGTTAACGCCATGAATACTCCCTGAAGTGGATAAAAGATCTGTATGTAAAAAAGCATTGGTATAGTCAAAACTCTGGCTATGGATCAGCTCTCCCAGGTCAAGCAGGAATTTGTCGCCCGTGATATTATAGAGCCAGTAAACCACCATCAGGTTATCGCCGGCACGGTATCTGGCCCAGAAAGTCCAGTGATCCAGCGGTGTTTGCGGAAGTTCCTTTAACTGGTACCTGAAGTAATTTGTCATGAGTTTGATCACCCTCTTGTCATTCGTAGCAGAATAGTATTGTTTTAAGATCTTAAGCATGACCATCTTTGGCCACCAGTCCTTGCTGTTGTTGCGTTGCAGGCCAGCTTCATGCGCATAATCTTTGGAGGGGCCGAAATACCCATCGGGCTGCTGGCTTTTGATGGACCACTCTACCCAGGGCTTTACTTTTGCAATGAGTGCCTTATCGTTTAAAATATAGGCCAGTGGCAGCAGTCCGTCAACCCAATATGGTCCACGCTCCCATTGGTCGCCATCTCCGCCTAACCAGCCATTGCGCTCATTCATCACCAAAGGGTAAAGCTTATCCAAGTTTCCCGTTGCACCGTTTTTCTGGCGGATAAGCATTTCCCTGAGCCATCCCTGGGGTTTAATTGCTCCCAGGGGTAATTCTATGTAGGGATTCTGGCGAAGCGGTGCACGGCTCCCGGCATAGTTCTGCGCTAAGGTTTTATTTACGGCCTGTCCGTAAATACTCAGCGTAAGCGTTGTAAAAAGTATTGAAAACGCAATATATATTCTCATTATGAATCTGTTTAAATAAAAGCAATAGCTTGTTTTGTTCAAAATTGCAGCGTTTGTCCTGTCTGTAAAACATTTGTTTATAAAACGGAATTACCTATTTATCATCTTTACTGGCCTTTACATCAATGCTGCTGATACGGGTTGGCAGCCAGACATCCATCTGTGAATGTCCGCGGTTAGCCCAGCTATAATAGGGTATTGCTGTCAGGGTACCCTGTTCAGTTTTTATGCTTTTCCCGTTATCTGCAGGCATCAGGAAAGGCACTTCCGCCTTAAGCACCACCACTCCGTTTAAGAGTTCCTTATCAAAAGACGTATTGAAAGCAACCTGCTCGGGAATCACAAAAGATTGTTCCTGGTCTTTCCCAAACCGCTCCACACAATACATCAGGGGCCCTCTTTGCAAAGCGATTTTGTTCCTGTTCATTTTAATGCTGTCCGTGGCCTTAACCATTCTTACCGGCATTGGCAAGGTAAGTGTCACTACATCCCCTTTTTTCCATTGACCGTTTACAATTGCATAACCGTCTTTTAGGGTATACTTTACGGGTTTACCATTCAGCGACAGGCTGACAGTACTGTCAACTCTATCTGTAAACTGGTAAGTTGAGCCGGGAGCAGGTTCATTATTTGCCCATCCTGGGATACGGATATGCAGTGGGAAGGCTATTTTCGAACTTGGATCAACGGTCAGCCTGATCACTCCTTCCCATGGATAGTTACTTTCCTGACGGATCTGTACAGTAGCTTTTTTCAGGGGGATGCTGGTGCTGCTGCTCACAAAGAGGTTTACCCATATAGCCTGATCTGAAGATGCGTAGATGTAATTACCAAGCGATTCAACCAGTCTGGCTATGTTAGAAGGACAGCAGGCAGTACCGAACCACTTGCTGCGCTGGTTATCTTCATCAGAAGCCAGCGGATTCCCATAGAAAAAGGTGTCGCCACTCAATGACAGGCCATCCAGTGCCCCGTTATACAGACTTTTTTCCAGTACATCAACATACTGTGCATTCCCGGTCAGCAGGTTCATCCGTTCATTCCATAAAACCATTCCAACTGATGCGCAGGTCTCACAATAGGCATTCTTGTTTGGCAGGTCATAATCTGTAGAGAACCCTTCGTTGCTGCCTGAAGAACCGATCCCTCCTGTGATATACATATTGCGGAAAACCACATCCTCCCATACTGTGCGCATCGACTTCAGATAACCGGGATCATGTTTGG
Organism: Pedobacter hartonius; assembly: GCF_900107535.1. Classification (GTDB taxonomy): domain Bacteria; phylum Bacteroidota; class Bacteroidia; order Sphingobacteriales; family Sphingobacteriaceae; genus Pedobacter; species Pedobacter hartonius. Next base: position 763,752 of record NZ_FNRA01000001.1, read on the forward strand.
CGGCACCCACATCGGCGGCACCGGTATATAAATACATAGCCCTTACTGCATGACCTTCAATTTGTGTCTGGTCCTTTACCGGCACATCATCCTGGCAATACTTTTCACCCATTTCCTTATTTGTCCAGATGGCTCCCTTTCCATAGCCGTGTCCACGCTGCTGCAGGTACCAGTCGGCCAGATCAAGGTATTTCTGTTTGCCCGTCGCTTTGTACAGTTTTACCAATGCAAGCTCTATTTCCTCATGTCCGGATACCCAATTCCGGTTTGCAAGCCTGAACGTACTATCGATGTTATCGGCCACCCTGATGGCTACATCCAGCAGCTTCCGCTTGCCGGTTGTATTGTAATACGCAACAGCTGCCTCAATCAGATGCCCTGCATTATAGTCTTCATGTTTTTCCATATCCGTCCAGCGTTTATCAAGTCCGGTCAGGGTATAATACGTGTTCAGATACCCATCAGGCAGTTGGGCAGCGGCTATTTTATCTATCCATTCATCTGCCTTGGCTTCAAGCTTTGCATCGGGATGATTTTTCAGGGAGTATGCGATCGCTTCCAGTGCTTTATACACATCAGAATCATCATAATAGATCCCCTCGTGTTTCTCGCCCTGTTTACGCGCAACCTTTTCAAAATTCCTGATGCGCGGTGTGATCACTTCCGTCTGCTCGATACAAACAGGAATAGTAACACTGGTAACAGTTTGAATGCGGGGCGACCAAAATTTATCGCTGATCTGTACCTTCGAAAAGTTTACAGATCTCATTTGCGCGGGATTTCCCTGTGCAGTTACTGATCCCGCAAATAAGATAGAAGAGGCGAAAAATAAATTTATACTCTTTTTTAATAATTTCATATGAGGTGATTTAAAGACAGCCTGAAAAAGGCTCAGGCTGTCATCATGATTAATAACCAGGATTTTGTTTCAGGTTCGGATTTGAATTTAAAGCCGGTTGCGGTATTGGAAACAGGATCTTGTCCTCACCCAGCGGCTTATGCGAAAGCCAGCTTTTTTTCGTGTATACTCCGAAACGGATATCATCCCTTCTTCTGAACCCTTCCCAGGCGAATTCATAGCCCAGTTCATCAAGGAACTTACCATATTGGATAGTGCTTTGATCACCCGCGTTTACAATGTTGTAATTTTCAACATAGCCAAACTTGTAGACGGAATTCTGCTGCAGGGCAGCTGCAGTAACGGGGGCCTCCGCAGGGTTCTTTTTAAAGGCACGGGCACGTACCTGCGATACCAGTGTTGCAGCCTGCCCGGCGTCGCCCGTTCTCAGCAGACATTCTGCCTTCATCATCAGCACCTGTCCGTAACGGAAAAATGGGAAATCGTTATTCAGGTTCTGCATTGCATTGAGCTGAACTTCAAACTTATTCATCCTGTAGCCTTCAGACTCACCGGTGAACAAACCATTAGGCAGATTTTTTGTAAAATTCAGAGGTTTACCTGCCTGGTCATACGAGCCCAAAAGCGGGCTGCCGTCAACGGCAAACTGGGGGCCTATCAGCCAGGTATCGCCAAGGCGTTCATCATTAGGGCTGTACGTATCAATGAACTGGGATACTCCCATAGCCGATCCCGAACCCCATGGCGTAGCCTGCATGTTCTTTTTGCCTTTCAGCGCACCATGCCAGGAATACATTTCCGGGAAAAAGCCTTGTGCCAGTGTCTGGTCAAAAGGAATAGCAAAGATGATTTCAGGGGAGTTCTCGTTTTGAGATTTAAAAATATCGGCGTAATTAGCCTCTAGTGAGTATTTCCCTATAATGTCGTTACACTGCGCCAAACATTCTGCCCATTTGGTCTCACCACTGTATACCTGGGCATTCAGATACACATTGGCGAGCAGTGCTTTGGCAGCCCATTTATTGAAACGGCCATACATGCTTTTATCCAGGCTTTCACTTAACGCAGGTAATGAAGCGTTGATCTCTGTAACCACGAAATTGTAGATATCCTTCCTTGACGCGGTATTAGGCAACGTCTTATCGGCCGTACCGGTCACCAGCGGTGCATTCCCGAAATTATCACATACGAGCCAGTAATAAAAGGCGCGTGCTATCCGTATTTCGCTAGTCAGCGTCTCCTTACTGACGCCAGATGGCGGAACAATGACGCCCGACTCGACCTGTTCAATAATCCTGTTGGCATTAATGATCCCCGAATAAAAGCTGTTAAACATTCCGTTCAATTGCGGATCTTCAGAATTGTAGGTATGCAAATGCATATGTTTATAGATCCCTCCGTCATCCCAGCCCGAAGCATTTGCAGGCATCACCAGTTCATCACTCGTGGTTTCCTGCAGCATATAATAATTCTGGTGACCAAACATGTTCCGCATATTGGCATAAACGATGCCGATTGCGGAATTGGGATTATCGTAGTTATAATTAGATGAGGTTACATCCGAATAAACAACCTCCTCGAGGCTGTTTTTGCAGGCCGTGATTAAAGTAGCTAAAAGCAAAATCACAGCCAGTGAATAGATTTTAATTCTCATAGAAATATTTTTAAAAGGTGAAAAATGCACCTAAAGTATATGTTGATGTTGCTGGGTACCTGTTTTTGTCGTCCACTCCCGGAGCCAGTACACCGGAACTACTGTCAGAAGTAATGATAGAAACCTCCGGGTCTATTCCTTTGTAACTGGTGAAGGTCTTCAGGTTAGATGCCGACGCGTATACCCGGACTGACTTCACCCCTTTCAGTTTCAGCGGCACATTGTATCCCAGAGTAACATTGTCTATCTTCCAGAAGTCGCCCTTCTGTATATAATAACTTACATACTGTAACGACTGGTCGTCCGCCAGGGGAACTTTGTTATAAATTTTGTCATACGAGCCTTTCAGCAGGTTACCACGTGTAAGCATTACCGGAGCACTATAGAACAGCTGCGGTGAATTAAAGATCTGGAAACCAAAGGCACCACGCATCCCTATATTCAGATCAAACTGTTTATAGCTGAATGTATTATTCCAGCTGAGGTAATGTTTGGGAAGACCATTGCCAAGAATCTTCTTGTCACTGGCCTGCTGGTTAGCGATAGGTTTCGGCTTACCGTCTGCTCCCTCTATGATCCAGTGCCCGGTATCATCGATATCGATACTTTTAAAGCCATAGAAATTACCAAGCGGCTGCCCAATCTGCACGCGGCTGGTGGCCTGCTGGATAGGCTCTCCTGTATTACCTACGTCAAAGAAACCGCTTGCCAGCTGGAAGTTATCGTCTGACAGGGACAGGAGTTTATTCCTGTTCGTAGAATAATTGACCGAAGTGTTCCATTGGAAATTCGCTGTCGTAACCGGAATGGCATTGATCTGGACTTCTATACCTTCGTTTTGCATAGATGCTGCATTGGCCACGATCGTATTGTAGAGATATGGAGGTGTTGCAACCGGATAGGCAAACAGCAGGTCTGTAGTTTTACGCCTGTATACATCTATCGTACCACTGATCCTGTTCTTCAAAAAACCATAATCCAGCCCAATATTCACCTCAGATTTTTTCTCCCAGCGGAGATCAGGATTGGCGTTACTCGAAGGGTTCACTACCTGGATAAACTGCCCGTTAAAATACCCATATGTATTAAAATTCAATCTGTCGAGCGACTGGTAGGGTAATGCCGGTTCTGTTCCCGTTATCCCGTAACCAGCTCTTAACTTCAGGTTGCTCAGGGTAGTGCTCTCCTTTAGAAAATTTTCATTTTTGATATTCCATCCAACAGAAACTGCGGGGAAATTTCCGTATTTATGGTTCGCCCCGAACTTCGTTGATCCCTCACGCCGTATACTCGCGGAAAGTAAATATTTATCCATATAACTATAATTCACCCTGCTAAAATAACTGATCAGCCTGTTCTGGCTTTGAAAGGATTTAATCAATGCCTGCCCGCGGGTAAGGGCCAGACCAGCTCCTATATTATTGTAAGTAAAATCATCTGCCGGAAAATCAAAGTTCGTCATGTATGATTGCTGCAGATCAAACTGCCGCCAACTATAGCCGCCCAGTACATTGATCTGGTGATCATTAATCGTTTTATTATAGGTAGCTGTTAATTCAATCAGGTCTTCCTGTGTTCTGGTATTACTGACATAGGCATAACCATTCCTTCCATCGTGAACAGCCGAATACTGCTTTTTGGTCTCATAATAACCTGTATTGCCGTTGTTCAGATCGCGCGATCCCAGGAGCTTAATGTTCAGGTCTTTTATGGGTAAATAGCTGACTGTTCCAATAGTACGCAGGTTATTATTTTTTGTTAAACCAATAGTATTCTCCAGTAGTGAAACCGGGTTTTGATAATCCGTTTTATCAGGATGTTCAATATAATTACCATTATCATCTTTAGGCCGGTCTGTAGGATTATAGGTCAGTGCATTTCTATACACAGCAGGATTGTATCCACCGGTAAATGTGCTAAGTGATGCTGTACCTGCATAGTACCGCTGTTGAAATCCGCTGATATTTGCATTCAGTTTCAATTTGCCGTCAAACATGGAGTGGTTAACTTCTATCCTGGGGTACAGGACATTGTTATCTGACTGTTTCAGGATCCCCTGCAGGTTCCTGTAGTTGAGGTTAACCACATAACTGGTATTCTCGGTAGCCCCTTTGAGGCTCAGGTTATATACCTGTGAAAAAGGTGTTTGTGTAACCTGGTCTAACCAGTTGGTATTAGAACCGTAGTCGGTAGCACCCGGTTTCTTCTGGGCAACAAGCTGCCGGTATTCGTCGGCATTCAGGAATTCCAGTTTTTTGGTGATCCGCTGGGTGGTGAAATAGGTATTGAGCTCAATACCGGGCGGGGTGTTCGCTTTAGCTTTCTTTGTCGTGATCAGGATTACACCATTGGTTCCGCGGGTACCGTAAATGGCAGCTGCCGAACCGTCCTTCAATACGTCCATGGACTCGATGTCCTCCGGCGCGACGGTCGTTAAAGTTCCCGGCACCCCATCAATCAAAACCAGCGGTGATGTTCCCGATAATAATGTGGTGATACCCCTCAGGTTAATCTGAGAAGTACTGGTCGGGTTCCCATCCGTTGTGGCCACAGCCAATCCTGCTACCTTTCCGCGAATCAGCTGTGCAGCATCAGTAACGGAGCCCTTTACAAAGTTCTCCGACTTAACGCTGGCTATTGCACTGGTAATATCACCCTTGCGCTGCGTTCCGTATCCCACAACGACAACCTCGGTCAGGTCGCGCGGCTCCTCCTTTAAATGCACGTCAACCACTCTAGTGCCAGCAGCAACGGCAATTTCAGTAGTAATGAATCCTATAGAGCTAAACCTGAGCCTGCCTGTATTATCAGGCAGCCTGATCTGGTAATTACCATAGGTATCACTGGTCGTACCAACGGCTGTACCAACTACCGTAACATTTACACCCGGCAGGGGTACATTTTGCATATCTGTTATTTTACCTGTAATGGTGACAGGCTGTTTTTGTCTTTCCTTCTGTTCAGTAACTTCCATTGCCGGTTTCACCTTAATCACGATCACGTTATTGTTAATGGTGTAGGTCAGCGGTTTATTCATAAAACAAACTTTTAGTGCATCTTCCACACCAGCCCCTTTCAGATTCAGGTCGGTATGGCCAACACCCGAAAGCATTTCCTCCGCATATAAGACCTTAAATGACGTCTGGCTCTGAATCACCTGGAAAAACCTTTCCATTGTGACATCATTACCTTTAAAAGTGATCGTCTGTCCGTAACTGGCATGGGAGACCTGCAGAAAAACTGTGATCAATAAAACGAGGGTAAGTTTCATTACCAACAAAAGTTTAAGGATAAAGGCAGGCAGCCGGTATCCTGTTTGAAAATAAAATTTCATACATTTGAATATTTGGGTTTAGATTTGGTTGTAATTGGTAGTTCGATTATTGGCAGTTTAATTCCCAAAATTTTGCCAGGAAAGCGTTCGCTGCGCTTCCTGGTTTTTTAATATAGAGACTGCCCTGAGTAAAGTTTATGGCATAACTGTGATTCTCCTTTCATTGATTTTAAAGTGTACTAATCCGGTTAATTCAAGATATTTCAATACTTCTTCAATGTTTTTAGACTGAGGGATGGTACCTACAAAAGTGGCATTTGTAGTTTTCCCCTCGTAATCTACCTCTATATCATACCAACGGGCAACCTTCCGCATAATACTTCCCAGTTTTTCATGAGAAAAATTAAAATTCCCCTTTTTCCATTCAATTGCCTCTTCTGTGTTCACGGAAGCAACATCAATATGTTCAGCTACCGTTGCCTGCTCTCCAGGGACGATCAGCTTTTGTGACAACCCTTTAATGATTCTTACCGATCCTTCGAGCAGTGTAGTTTTAGTAGCGGCTTCATCCTTATATCCCATAATATTAAAATGGGTACCCAATACCTCAACCTGCATATGATTTATGCTAATCTTAAAGGGACGTTTTTTATCCTTAGCTACTTCAAAATAGGCTTCTCCAATTAATTCCACAGCGCGCTGATTACCGGCGAACGCTGAAGGATAACGGAGTTCAGATTCGGAATTCAGCCATACCTTGCTCCCGTCGGGCAAAATTACCTGGTACTGACCGCCCCGCGGCGTAATAATGGTATTAAAGGCCATTTTGTGATTAGATTTTGAAGCAGTGGCATTATAAAACAACTGACCATTTTTCAACTTATATACATGAACATTATTTTGAGTGGTCAGCATCCCGTTTTTTGCAGAGTCGAGCATAATGGAAGATCCATCAGCCAGAATCAAAACTGCCTTATTTCCACCTGGAACAATCTTGCGGACGGGCATATTTACAGTCGTGTATGTAGTCTGATGAACGTCCTTCTTTTTGAAATAGTAAAAGAGAACTATAGAACTTATCATCATCGCAAGAGCGGCCGCCTTTCCAAAGGCAGACCAAAGAAATATACGTTTGTGTTTGGTTTCACCGGCCTCAGCTACTCCCTCACTGCCGCTGATCCTGTTGATGATAGCAGCTGTCATACGGTCGCTATCCGGATGAAGTTCATCGGTTTGATTTTGAAAATACCAGCCATACTGATCCAATATCTTTTCCAACTCTGATTCACTGGCGGTATGTAACCACTCATTGAATTGCTGATGATCCTGTTCAGTAGAAGCCTGTTTTTTTATTTTTTCAAAAAATTGAGTAGGAATATCTTGGCCCATACCACTTAAGACAAGTGGAGATGAGGAAAGAACCCCTTTAAAAGAAAATATTTTTTAATGCCCTTAAATATTGATAAGAGCCCTGGAGGCAGATGGCCAGTATGATGATTTCATGCTTATGCAGATACCTGCGGACAAAGCCTATCCCATTATAAAGCTGCTTTTTAACTACACTTTTGGAAATACATAATTTGCTTGCTATTTCATCGAGAGACAGCTCATCATTTAACCGCAATCTGAATATCTGTTTCCTTTTTTCAGGCAAAAGATCGATTGCACGCTGGGCTATTCTATAATAATCATTATACATCAAGGCACTATCAGATGTGGAATTTACTTCCTTTTGTTTAGCGAGTTCGATCAGATCAAATACTTTTGATTTAATCTTTGACCTGTGTACATGGTTCAGCAGTAAGTTTTTTGCAGACCTGTATAAATAAGGTTTCAGGGAGATAACATGGATAAGATGTTCACGGTTCTCCCATACTTTGATAAAAAGCTCCTGTACAATTTCTTCGCTTGTTTCTTTGGCATAACAGATGCTGAAAACGTAGCGATAAATATTATTGAGGTGGGTTGTGTAAATGATAGCAAATGCTTCCTGATCCCCATTTGAAATGAGGTTCAATAACTCGGCTTCACTTAACTGAGGTTTCATCACTACTATGTTTTTAAATTAAAACATAATACCTCAACAGCCTTAAATATCATTATGCAGAACATAATAACAAAGGGCGTTAATTGTACAGGTATTATAATTGGTATAACGAATGTAAGAAAGTTTTAGAACTATTTTTTTTAAACTGTATAATCTACAGAAATTAATTGACCCTGACTGGTATGCTAAAAGGAATTAACACAAAGAACTATAGTTTAGAAGAATTACGGTGAATTATAAAGTAGTCATTTATAACAAAATAAGCCATTCTGACCAAGCATACCTGTTATAATAAAAAGTCCATATACAAGAAAAGTAAAAAGAAGGATATAAACACGAAACCCCCGTATACAAGAAAAGCCTTTCAGTTTCCTGAAAGGCTTTCTTTAAGATTTGGCACCGACCTACTCTCCCACGTGTTACCGCAGTACCATCGGCTCTGGTGGGCTTAACTTCTCTGTTCGGAA
>NZ_FNRA01000011.1 GCF_900107535.1 Pedobacter hartonius
CACTGGGATACTTGTCCCCAGAAGAATTTGGTAGAAACTTAAATAAACAAAATATTGCCGCTTAACTAAATGTCAACTTTAATGTTGCAATTCCACACTGCCCTGCAACCTCGTTTAGAGTATAACAGATCAAAGACTAAGCGCAGGAAAGATAAAGCCTTTATAAGCGTTCCTATTCATCCTGTTGCGTTGAAGCTATATAAAAAATATGCCGGTACATTGCAGGATAAATATTCTACACATAATTCTTTAGACAGAGCTTTAAGTATCGGCATGAATGCACTCAGCACAAAATTGAATATACCAGAATTAGAATTTATAGATGCCCGCCGTATGTTTGGCTCCTGGGCGAGGAATATTTGCCGGTGTTCAAAGGATGATGTCGGATTGGCGATGAACCATAAGGATCAGTCTAACCAGATAACGGATATTTACATCACTAAGGATTGGTCTATTGTCGATGAGGTACAAGCCAAGGTCATTGAGTTGGTGCGAAGAAGGAGCAAAAAGTTTTTCAGGTGGAAGCATAGGGTTCAGTTGGAACTGAAACCAGTGAATTCTATCAGATAACTTGTTGCTGATTCGGCGTGCAATGCTCATTTTGGTACATGTTCAAATTGTTGGCGCATTAGATCATGAATTTATATATATTATCAAATAACTGTATATCAGTATATATTGAAGTTTTTTTGCATGAATTTTACAAAAATATTCTTGTGTTTACCCACGAGATATACTACCTTTACAGCTTTGAAAGGAAAAGCCATCATGACCAAGTTAAACGAACTGAAAAAACATTTAAAACGTGGAAAGGTATATCGCCGAACCGAACTGACTAAATGGTCTAAGTCGGTTGATCGTCATCTTGAAATGCTTTTAGAGGATGGAACTTTACAGAAATTGTCCCAGGGATTATATTATTATCCAAAGGAAAGTGCCTTCGGCGCAATTCCACCTGAAGAGGAGGCATTAGTTCGTAGTTTTCTAAAAGATGATAGATTTCTTCTGACGTCTTTAAATCTGTATAATAGCTTAGGCGTGGGTACCACTCAGCTTTACAATATAAGAACTGTATACAATCACAAACGTAATGGGGAATTTCAATTGGGTGGCCAAAAGTTTTCTTTTCATGTTAAACATCATTTTCCTAAGAAATTGACGCTAGAGTTTTTGCTGGTGGATCTGGTTAATAATCTACAAAAATTAGCGGAAGATCAGGAAGAAGTTCTTAAAAATGTATCATCTAAGGTTCAGACTATGGACACAAAGAAACTTGAGGATTCCGTTTTGGAATATGGTAATGCTAAAGCCAAGAAGATTCTTTTGCCATTGATGAATAGAAAAGAACAGCTAAAACATGCCAGCTAATTATCTTCATGAGCGCAAAGACTTTTTGGACTTATTGCAAATTGTAGCTGGTGAAACAAACATACAGGTTGGACTGGTTGAAAAGGATTACTGGATCATGCACGTCTTATATGGGCTAAAGAAACAGGGGCTAAATTTCGAATTAAAGGGAGGTACTTCTCTAAAGGATATAAGATAATACATCGTTTTTCTGAAGATATTGATATTCATATCACATCACCCCCAGAATTAAAAGTAAAGGAAAACCCCGGTAATAATAATACTGGTAGCGTAAAGTCGAGAAAAGACTTTTATGATTGGCTGGCTATGAATATTGAGATCGAGGGTATTGTTTCTGTGGAAAGAGATACCTTGTTCGATGATGAAAAAGCCTATCGTAGTGGTGGGATCAGATTGTTTTATGAGACGAAAACAGACCGCATAGAAGGAGTCAAAGAAGGGATTATTTTAGAAGCCGGATTTGATACGATTACCCCAAATACACAACTTACCATAAGCTCATGGGTTTATGATAAGATAGCTGGCAATAAAGTTCTTGAAATCATAGATAACAGGGCAGTAAGTATAGTTTGCTATCATCCTGGATACACTTTTGTTGAGAAACTTCAAACGATCGCAACGAAATTTAGGCAGGAACAGGAAACTGGAATTCCAAAGCCCAATCTGATGAGGCAATATTATGATATCTACTGCTTGTTAGATAATAGTGCTGTACAGGATTTTTTAAATACCGATGAATATCAAGCGCATAAAAGGGCTAGATTTCCAAAACAAGATTATGCTATTCCAATAGCGCAGAATCAAGCATTCCTTCTTGACACTCCTGAATTAAGAGCCCAGTTTCGCAAGCGTTACCAAGATACAGCCGCACTCTATTATCAGGCACAGCCTGATTTCGATGATCTGTTAGGCCGATTAAAAACTTATATACATAAACTCTAATAATCTACTGGTCCTATTAAGGGAGAAACATGTAAGTCTATATAAAATTGCTGATAAACTATTAGAAAGGCATCGTGGCTATCAAAATAAACAGCAATTATAATATTGTGATCTATCTTTCAAAATCATAGCAGATAGTTAACGTGGTAAAAGTTACTTTATGTGAGCGATCATCCTTTAATCCAGGAAAACTTAAAGTCGCCATAAGTAACCTTCCGGTGTTCAATGATTCTGTTCAACCTTTGCGGGAATTTCACCAGATAGTCTCTGGCTTTTCCCCCTTGATAATGCATGCTGATTTTAATTTACGAAAGGAAGTAGTTTTTTCAATGTAAATATGTATATACATGCATGATTGCTTAATGTGCTTATTAGATCAGTTTTCAGTGTATTTTGTGCCCTGAATATTTATTTTATATTTTTTTGTTTGGTCAATATAATTACTATGTTTGTACATAATACTACCACTGTATAACCAAATATTTGTGCTTTCGCTCAGGCATCCGGTCTGAGCTAGCCTGTCGCCAGTAATATGTACATGCCTTAACAGTAAAATGGATTCAAACTTAAAAGATGATATGCTGGAAACCAGCACCAGGCTGCGTAAAACAGCCCAGTACCTTATGCCATCAAGATTGCCTGAGCAACCGGATGTAACAGACGGGTATAATATCTACCCTGTATTCAGTCTGGGGGCGGATAAAATATTTAGTGGTTACGCTTCCCTAACGCAGTGGATGATCGGAGAAAAGAATATAGTAATTGATGGATATGGTGGTGTTTTCTGGGACCAGGTGCAGGAAACTATTAACCATTTTCTCGCTAAAGAAGGACTGAATGCCAACTGGTTCATTACCAGTGATTACTTGAAACCGGTGACGGAAATCGATGAGCTGGTAGCACCATTTTTGGGTACTGAAAACGCTGTTTGGGGTACAAAATGTACCCTGACCCTCGCAGATATGTATCAGTTGGATCAACTTTCTGCTATAAAACCTGATGAGCAGGCAGATCTCAATATCGTCCTGGGCACAGGCGCGGCACTGGCTAATTGGGATGCTCCTATCCTGTATATCGATCTTCCGAAAAATGAATTGCAGTTCAGGATGAGAGCCGGTTCTATCAACAATTTGGGAGCAGGAGAGCTGAAAGAAAGCTTTAAAATGTACAAGCGCTCTTATTTTGTAGACTGGGTACTGCTGAACAAGCACAAAAAAGCTATCCTGAACAAGATCGTCACAGTGGCCGACGGGCAATGGCCGGATCATATCAACTGGATGTTCAAAACCGATCTGTCGGAAGGCCTTGGCAAAATGAGCCGATCCGTCATTCGGGTACGGCCCTGGTTTGAACCCGGCGCATGGGGCGGACAGTGGATAAAGGAGCGGATCGGACAGCTCAATAACGATGTTGTCAATTATGCCTGGTCTTTTGAGCTGATTGTTCCGGAAAATGGACTGGTGTTTGAAAGCAATGGCAACCTGCTCGAAGTATCATTTGATATGCTGATGTTTGAAAACCAGAAGCAGGTACTCGGCAAACATGCCGATATCTTTGGGGATGAGTTTCCTGTACGGTTCGACTTTCTTGATACTTACGGGGGCGGTAATCTTTCCATCCAATGCCATCCGCGTCTAAATTATATCAGGGAAAATTTTGGCGAAAATATCACACAGGATGAAACCTACTATATCCTTGACTGCGAAACCAATGCAACAGTATATCTTGGCTTCCAGGAGGATATCGATCCTGAAACTTTCAAAGCCGTTCTTAAACACAGTGAGGAAAAAGCTGAAGAGATTGATATTACACAATATGTACAGTTACATGAAGCGAAAAAACACGATCTGTTCCTGATCCCGAATGGTACGGTTCATAGTGCCGGCAAAGGGAGTCTCGTGCTCGAGATCAGTGCTACACCTTATATTTTTACTTTCAAGATGTACGACTGGGTTCGCCTGGATCTGGAAGGTAAACCAAGGCCGATCAATATCGATCATGCATTCCATAATCTTGATTTCAACCGTAAAGGTGAGCAGGTCAGTAAAGAGCTGATTTCCAAACCTGTGGTGATTGAAGAAGCAGAAAACTGGCAGGTCGTTCATCTGCCTACGCATAAAGATCATTTCTATGATGTCTACCGCCTTGAATTTGACGGAGAGATCTTCAGAAATACAGATGATTGCTGTCACATCATGATGCTGGTGGAAGGTTCTGCTGTCAGCATCGAAACCGCAGATGGCACCAAACATACCTATGCTTATGCGGAAACCTTTGTAGTCCCTGCGGCGGCTGGATCATATACTTTAACCAACCTGGGTGAAGGCCGCGCGAGGGTTATTCTTGCATTTTTAAAATAACAGATATGAATGATGCTCTGAACAATACTTCTCCAACGAAAAGCAGCATGTACCTGTATCTTGTTTGTCTGGTGGCTGCACTGGGTGGTTTTCTGTTTGGCTTTGATACTGCGGTAATTTCCGGGACGATCAGCCTGGTAAAAAGCGATTTTAACCTTAGCCCGGTCAGTGAAGGCTGGTTTGTCAGCTGTGCGCTGCTCGGTTGTATTTTTGGGGTTAGCTTTTCCGGTAAACTGAGCGATCGGTATGGCCGCCGGATCGTACTCATTATCTCAGCCGTACTTTTCCTGACTTCCGCGATCGGTTGTATGCTTTCTGTATCATTTACTTTTCTTATTGTCTTCCGTCTGGTAGGAGGGTTGGGTATAGGTGTGGCTTCTATGGTATCACCGCTGTATATTTCTGAATTTGCCCCCTCGCGTTTACGTGGCATGATGGTTTCTTTATACCAGCTGGCCTTAACTATCGGTATTGTACTGGCTTATTTTTCCAATGCATACCTCGCGGATCATACGGGGGTGATACACAATACTGAAGTGATGACGCGTATCTTTTCTACTGAAGTATGGCGTGCTATGCTGGGCCTGGGTGCGCTGCCCGCGGGTGTATTCTTACTTTGTCTGTTCCTGGTCCCCGAATCGCCCAGATGGCTGTTGCTGCAGGGGCAGGAACGAAAAGCAGCGGATATACTCGTGAAAATTGACGGTGCCGAAGCTGCCGGGCGTGAAATCCAGGCTTTTAAGGCGCAAGGGGATATTCGTAAGGGCTCGATCATAGAACTCTTTACCCCAGTGTACCGCAAGGCTTTATGGATCGGTTTATTGCTGCCGTTCCTCTCGCAGGTCTGCGGCATCAATGCCGTGATCTATTATGGTCCGCGAATTCTGGAACAGGCCGGCTTCACATTGAACAATGCGCTGGGTGGTCAGGTAACGATTGGGCTGGTGAACGTGGTATTTACCTTTGTCGCCATTTTTACGGTGGACAAATGGGGCAGAAGACCGCTATTAATGGTAGGCATTGGCGGTGCGGTGGTCTCACTACTGATCATCGGGGCGCTCTTTGCTTTCGGAATTACTTCAGGCCCATGGATACTGCTGTTTATTCTCGCATTTATCGCCTGTTTTGCTTTTTCTTTCGGCCCTGTCTGCTGGGTGGTGGTGGGGGAAATTTTTCCGAATGCAATCAGGGGTGAAGCGATGGCACTGGCCACTTTATCTTTATGGATAGGGAACTTCCTGGTCGGACAACTCACCCCTCTTATGTTAGCGGGTCTCGGTTCATCATGGACGTTCTGGATTTTCGCGTTATGCTGTTCTCCCGCACTTCTGCTCACCTGGAAACTCATCCCCGAAACCAAAGGCCGAACCCTCGAAGATATTGAGGCCCACTGGAAAAAAGATTATGAACATTAAAAAAATATAACAATCAACCTTTAACCAAATATTACCGTATGAAAAATAAACTACTCAACGGGCTGGTGCAGATACGCTGGCCTTATCGCAAACCAATGGCGGCCATCCTGGTATGTGCCACCTTATATACCGGGCCGGTGGTGTTTGCCGCCAGCCTGCCCAATCACCCATTAGCACAGCAGGCAGATATCGTAATGTCAGGCCGTGTGCTGGATGAGAAAAAACAACCTGTACCGGGCGTGAGTGTCAATATCACCGGTACCAAAATCGGCACAGTTACCGATACGAACGGAAACTATAAACTTACCATACCTGATGGTTCCGCAGGAAAAAGCCTCACCTTCACCTATGTGGGTTATACCACACAGGAAGTCCTGATGGCCGGTAAAACCGAGATCAGTGTTAGCCTGGTTCCGGTAAGCAACGACCTGTCTGAGGTGGTTGTAGTAGGATATGGTACCCAATCACGTGTGAGCGTGACGGGTGCTGTAAGCCAGGTCAGTTCAAAAAACATCGAAAACAAACCTGTTCTCAATACCTTGCAGGCTTTACAGGGCGAAGCGCCCAACCTGACCATCCAGCAGAGCCAGCTCAACCCCGGCAGTAATGTCAATATTAATATCCGCGGGGTAGGTACGCTGGGTAATAATGATCCTCTGGTAGTTATCGACGGGATCATTGGAGGTAATATCAATACCCTCAATCCCAATGATATTGCCAGTGTATCCGTATTGAAGGATGCAGGTTCGGCTGCGATCTACGGTTCCCGTGCAGCGAACGGCGTTTTACTGGTGACCACCAAAAGTGGCAAGATCAATCAGAAACCATCGCTCAGCTATAACTCAAGTTATGGCCTTCAAGACCCAAGGGTTCTTGTGCATAAGGTTGATGCAGCGGAGAATGCGGAATATAAAAATCAGTCTTTAGTCAATGCCGGTTTACCTGTAGCCTATACGGCCGATCAGATCCAGGAGATCCGGAACATGGGTCCTGGAACATGGGACATCGAGCACCTGTTAAAGACCGCCCCTCAGCAATCACAAAACGTCAGTATCAATGGTGGCGGACCAACCAGTTCCTATTATTTATCAGCGGGTTACCAGGATCAGAAAAGTAACCTGATCGGGAACGGCGGTTCAGGTCCGGATTTCGGCTATACCAAATACAATGTGCGTTTAAACCAGACTTCGCAAATCGGAATCCTGAGGGTCAATATGATCCTCAATTATACCAAAGCACGTAACAAATCAAACAGTGTTGGGGACAACAATATTTTTGCTGATGCAAACCGCGTTCCACAGAACTACAACTTTCAGGATGCTGACGGAAACTACCTCACCAACCCGGTTGCTTCACAGTACAGTGGATATGGCATCCTGGAAAAGGGAGGATACGAACAGACGGACAATGACGAGATCTTCGGTAATTTCAACGGACAGATCAACCTCACAAAAGACCTGAAAATAACCGGGATCTTCGGAGGAACAATCGCCAACAATGGTTATTTTTTCAGACGTTCCAAAGTGAATTACCTTCCTTCCGGGGTTTATGGTGATGATCTTACAGTAACCGACCGCAATAATAAATCTGTACTCCTGAATACTCAGTTATTGCTGGAATATGGTAAAACGATTCAGGACCATAGCTACAAGATCTTGTTCGGCGCTTCTAATGAAAACTTCAGTATCAGAGGATTTCAGTTACAGAAAACCCTTACTGATCCTTACCTGGGCACCTCTACAACCGGAACGCTGATCGATGCGATCAATTCCACCAACAGTATCGGTGTGGAGCAGAGGAGCCTGAACTCCCTGTTCTCCAGAATTAACTATGCGTACAAAGGCCGCTATCTGTTCGAAGCCACAGTAAGGAATGATGTGTCCTCCAGATTTGCAAAAGGAAACCGTTCCAGTATATTCCCATCTGTCAACCTGGGATGGCTGATCATGGATGAATCCTTTATGCAACCGCTGAAAAATACCATCAGCAATCTTAAATTACGTACCACCTATGGTATCCTGGGTAATCAGAATGTGGGTGCTTCCCTGGGAGATCCTAACTTAGGGAACTACCAGTTCCTGACCACCTATTTCAATTACGCAAGTGCCTATGGATTTAATGGCCAGCCGGTTGGCGGTGCAGGATTCACCCTGGGCAATCCGGCGCTGACCTGGGAAAAAGCGGCTACCCTCAACATTGGGGTTGACCTGGGCTTTTTCGATAATAAGCTGACAGGATCATTTGATTACTTCAACAAGGTGACCAGAGATATCCTGCAACCGCGTTATGATGTTCCCGCGTTATTTGGTGCAGGGTTGCCGGATTATAATGTGGCGAAAGTTCGCAATCAGGGCTGGGAAGCTACCATCGCTTACCATATGACCACCGGTGCAGCGGAACATAGTTTCAGTTTCAACATCGCGGACAGCAAAAATAAACTGCTGAAACTGACCGGCGGTACCAATGAGCAGATCCTCAACCAGGATGTGTTCCAACTGATCAGAAGAGTAGGTGAGCCGATCACGCAGTATTATGGTTACCAGACCAATGGCTATTTCCAGAACGCTTCGGATGTGGCCACTGCGCCTAAACCTGTGGGTGCAAATGTTGGCCCCGGGGATATTAAATTCGTAGACCGGAATGGTGATGGTGTGATCGATGATAAGGATAAAACTGTTTTAGGGAATCCCTTCCCGCGCTACACTTTCGGTTTCACTTACAGGCTGAACTATAAAAACTTTGACTTCCAGGTGTTCATTCAGGGTGTAGGTAAAAGGGACGCTTTCCTGAGGGGCGAACTCGTGGAACCTTTCCACTATAACTATGGTGCAACAGTGTATGAGCACATGACGGATTTCTGGACACCAGATAATCCGGATGCAAGATATCCGCGTCTGGCGGCAATAGGCTCCGGTTCCAATACCAATAACTGGCGTCAGGGTTCTGATGTATACAAATTCAATGCAGCCTATGCCCGTCTGAAAAACCTGAACATCGGTTATACTTTCCCGCAGCGCATCAGCAGGAAAGCAGGAATGGAACGTCTCCGTATCTCCCTGATCGGACAAAACCTGTTCACCGTTAGCAAGCTTAAATTTATCGATCCGGAAACAACCGAGTTTGGGAACAGTGTAGCAGTAACCACCGGCTCCAACAGTGCACGCAGTTATCCGCTGCCGGTATTTTACGGTGCCGGTTTAGACATCACTTTTTAAGGACATATTTAATTTATAAGACGATGAAATTTTTAACTCATATATTGATTGCCGGATTGATAGCCATTACGGTAACAGGATGTAAAAAACTGGATCTGGAGCCTACCGACCGCTTCTCTGAAAGTAATTTCTGGACGGTAGATGCTAACGTATATAGTGCCCTGAATAATAACTACGGCCTGATGTATACCAGCATGATGTTCTTCTACAATGAATCAACCTCTGATAATGCATACAGTACAACAGGCGACTATGCCCTGATCGCCAGTGGCAATGCGAATGCGTCCCAGGCACAGTTCCTCAATGACTGGAAATATTATTACAGCACGATCAAGTCCTGTAATGTCTTTCTCGCCAACGTTGACCAGAACAAAACACTGCCGGCAGCAACGATCAGCCGTCTGAAAGCCGAAAATCGATTTATCCGTGCCTTCGCGCATTTTAACCTGACGAAATGGTATGGCGACGTACCTTTGATCGATAAGGACATCACGGCTGAGGAGGCCAAAACGATTGCACGCAGCCCTAAAGCTACAGTGATCAAATTCGTAACCGATGAACTGGAAGCTGCTGCTGCGGCACTGCCTGCTAAAGAAGCTATTCCGGCCAGTGAGAACGGAAGGATCAGCAAAGGAGCTGCGATCGCGCTTGAAGCCCGTGTATTATTATACGAAGGCAACCGCATGGCCGATGTAATCACCCTGTGCGAAAGGCTGATCAGGGAAGGCGGTACCAACGGGCAGTACAGCCTGGTGAACAACTATTCTGATCTTTTCAGTAACCCCACTGTGAATAGAACTAATAATGAGGTGATCCTTTCCCTGCAATATGTGCCTTCGGTACGTACCTGGAGCGAATTTTTTGATTTTGCACCACGCTCTGTGGGCGGTCGTGTAAGTGGTATGGCCCCAACTCAGGAATTAGTAGACGACTATATCACACTCAATGGCAGAGGAATCAGCGAAACCGGTTCGGGCTATATTGAAACCAACCCTTATATCAACCGCGATCCGCGCCTGACAGCTACGGTGGTTTACGATAAATTTAACTGGGTAAGACCAGATGGAACGGTCAAAGTGATCTATATCAAACCAGGTACCGATCCTGATGCTTCACGCCTGGATGAATACAGTGCAGCCTCACAGGCTTCTTCGCCAACCGGTTATTACTGGCGTAAATATTTTGACCCGATTGCCCTGACATCCTTTGCTTCAGGCACTAACCTCCACCTGCTTCGGTATGCAGAAGTGTTGCTGACCTATGCTGAAGCCAAACAATCCCTCGGCCAGCTGGATGAGACCGTATGGAACAATACCATCCGCTTATTGCGTCAGCGTGCAGGTTTTACTGATGCTGCCGCCTTAAGTTTTCCGGGAACAGCGAATCTAACCACCATTATCCACCGTGAACGCAGGTCTGAATTGGCGATGGAAGGTCTGAGGACAGATGATCTCCGCCGCTGGAAAATCGCAGAAACTGTGCTGAACGGCTATGCACATGGTGCAAAATTTGGTGATCCTGCGATAGATAACGGCTATATCCGTGCACAAAGAAGAACATTTACGGAGAAGGATTACCTTTGGCCAATACCATCTTCAGAGATAGGGCTCAATGGCAATCTGACACAGAACCGGGGTTACTAACTGATATTCCTTTTATGAAAAAGAAACTAAGCATCGGATGTATACTATTGGCAGCAGCATTGGCTTCCTGCAAGGTAAAACAGGACAGCGTGCTGCATTATGTAGACCCTAATATCGGGACTGCACACAGCAGGTGGTTCTTTTATACCCCTGCTGCTGTGCCTTATGGTATGGCAAAACTTGCTCCTTCCACCAACGGACATTATGGAAATGCCTCTGGCTGGGAAGCGGTAGGTTATGATACCCGCCAAAACTCGATAGAGGGTTTTGTCCATTTCCATGAATGGCAGGTTGGCGGACTCAGTTATATGCCCACTACAGGCAAACTGAAAGTGAGACCGGGAGATCTGGACGGTAAAACAGCGGGCTACCGTTCCAATTTCGACCGTAAAAACGAAGTGGCCGAACCCGGTTACTACAAAGTACTGCTATCTGATTATGGGATCACTGCCGAACTGACAGCTACCAAAAGGGTAGGCTTCCAGCGGTATCGTTTTCCAAAAAATGAGCAGAGTCATATCATCCTGGATATTGGCAATAAGCAGGGGGAAAGTGGTGAAGTGACCGATGCCAGCATTAAAATGATCGACGACACGCATTTTGAAGGCTATGTATTTACCTATCCAAAATATGTAAAGATCTACGACCCTGCAGGAAAGGTGGCGATGTTCTTTTATGGTGCGCTTAGCAAAAAGCCTGCTGATGTGACGGCTTTTACAGCTAACGCGATCCAGGCTAAAACCACGGCAGCCAAAGGGCTGGGTGCGGGTTTAGTCCTGAACTATCAGACTGCTGCTGATGAAACTATAGAAGTGAAAACCGGCTTGTCCTATACTTCGATCAATAATGCAAAATTAAATTTCGCCACAGAAGCCAGAGATTTAACGTTTGAACAGGCCCGTAAAGATGCACAGGAAACCTGGCAGCAGGAACTGGGAAAGATCAGCGTTGAAGGCAAAAACGAGCAGGACAAAACCAAATTTTACACCGGGCTTTTTCATGCGCTTTTGGGCAGGGGTATTGCCAGTGATGTGAATGGTGCTTATCCGAAACATGGCGGTATGGCTGGTCAGCTCCCTGAGCAGAAAGATAATGGGATGAAAGCTGAATTTATCAATACTGACGCGATCTGGGGCGGCTACTGGAACATTACGCAACTCTGGGCGCTTAGCTACCCGGAATGGTATGGTAGTTTTGTGAACACCCAGCTGCAATTGTATAAAGACCGCGGCTGGTTTGGGGATGGGATTGCCAACAGTGAATACATTTCCGGTGTAGGTACCAACTTTGTGGGCTTAGCAATTGCTGCAGCCTATAATTCAGGCATCCGCAATTACGATACGGAACTGGCCTATCAGGCAGTGAAGGCGAACGACCTGAATTACAAAAACCGTATCCTCGGGGCAGGAAAACTGGATACCAAAGCTTTCTTACAATATGGCTATGTGCCACACCTGGAGCAGACAGGTCGTGATTTTGTGACCGATTCTACCGGATCGAATTTCTCAGGATCACATACGCTGGAATATAGTTTCAGTGCCTATGCTACCGCTCAGATGGCGAAAGCGATGGGTAAGACAGCCGATTATCAGGAGCTGACCAAATATGCAAACGGCTGGAAGGCTTTGCTGAACCCGAAGAACAAACTGATGCAGCCTAAGCGTGCAGACGGAACTTTTATAGGCAAATTTGATCCTTACCAACCCTGGCGCGGATTCCAGGAGGGCAATGCGATACAGTATACTTTTTATGTACCACAGAATCCGGGAGGTTTGGTAGAAGCGATTGGCCGCGACAACTTCAATAAAAGACTGGACAGTATTTTCACTGTCTCTGAAAAACTTGGTTTTGGCGGCGGCAAGTCCATTGACGCTTTTGCCGGAATTAATGCAATCTATAATCATGGAAATCAACCGAATCTGCATATCAGCTGGCTGTTCAATTTCTCGGGGCAGCCCTGGTTAACGCAAAAATGGACGCGGCTGATCGGCCGGGACTTTTACGGTACGGAACCGATACATGGCTATGGGTACGGACAGGACGAAGATCAGGGACAATTAGGCTCCTGGTATGTGATGAATGCGCTGGCGCTGTTTGACGTAAAAGGTTTAACGGATGCCAGGCCGGTCATCCAGCTGGGAAGTCCGCTGTTCGATCAGGCAAAGATCACCCTGGGAAATCAGAAAACCTTAACAATCGTAACGAAGAACAATGGTAAAGACAACTTTTATGTACAGTCGGCTACCTTTAACGGAAAACCATTGGATAACTGCTGGCTGTACCGTGATGAGTTAATGCGGGGAGGTGAGCTCGTCTTTACAATGGGCAACCAGCCAAACAAGAACTGGGGCACTAAAGTTCCGCCTCCATCTGCCCAATAAAACAACACACTTTCTTTATATTTACTGACCATATATAAGATCTGATCCATGAAATTCTTACTCAAAACCTCATTTCTGGCACTTGCCTTAACTTTCTCTGCTTCGTCTGTTATGCGGGCACAGAATAACCTGGGTAAATACGTCAATACTTTTATCGGCAGTTACCCGCTTACTGATCCTAAAATACTGGGATATGAATTGCCTGAAGACTGGCGTTCCTGGGCGGGGCTGACCTTTCCTGGCAGTTCAATGCCCAATGCTATGGTGCAGCTGAGCCCGATGACGGAATATGGCTCCGGTGCAGGATATGAATATGAAGACAATATTATTTACGGTTTCACTCATACCAACAAGGGACACTGGAACCTCTGCAATATTCCGCTTATGCCTGTATGGGAAGGCGGGATAGCCGGTGCCAAAGCGGCGATTGCCGCCTCTCACAATACAATAGAAGGAAAGGGGAAGAATCCTGCAGATTTCGGATCTTTATTTTCCCATGATAAGGAAAATTCTGCGCCAGGCTTTTACCAGGTCTATTTGGAAAATTATAAGGTGAAGGTAAGCCTGACGTCAACCTTGCGCTGCGGATTTCACCGATATGAATTTACCGGTACCAGTGGCAGGCAGATCATCTTTGATCTGGGCAGGGCCAATAATACTATTTCAAACTGGGAGATCACTCAGGCTGGCAAGAATGTATTACAGGGTTTTCAGCAGACGGGAGAGCGCATTTATTTCTATGCTGTGCTCAACACTGAGATCAGCTCGGTGGAGAAAATCAATGATGCGAAGGCCCGGGGTTATGCACGTGTGAAATTATCCAATGGGCACAAGGGGCCGGTGGAAGTGAAGATCGGTCTGTCATTTGTCAGCACCGCCAATGCGAAAGAAAATCTGGAGAAAGAGATTGGCTCCAAAAACTTTGAGCAGATCCATCAGCAGGCTGCACAGACCTGGGAACAGGTACTCTCAAAGATTCAGGTTAAAGGGGGAACAGGGAAGCAAAAGCAACTCCTGTATTCCTGCCTTTACCGTTCGTTACTATGGCCTGCGCTGCGCAGTGATATGAACGGGGATTATACTGATGTCAAAGGGCAGCATGTGCAGTCCTCAGATTTTAATTACTATACCGAACCTTCTCTTTGGGACACTTACCGGAATAAAGATGTGCTGTTAGGGCTGATCTCTCCGAAGGTAGCCCTGGATGTGATCAAATCAATGAAAGATGTGGGTGACAAAACCGGTTTTATCCCTACCTTTTTTCATGGAGATCATGGCGCTTCCTCCATTGCCGGCGCTTATCTGCGCGGGATAGATAATTTTGATGTAAAAGGTACTTATGCCATTTTACTCCGGAACGCCAATATTTCCCCGGGGGCGCGGCCACATTTGGCAGAGTACATTGAAAAGGGATATATTTCTGACCCTGAAATCGCTCATCCGGAAGTTGAAACTAAAGCCAATGCGGGTGTTTCCAAAACGCTGGAATATGCTTATGATGATTATTCACTGGCTCAGATAGCGAAGAAATTAGGAGATACTGCCAATTACCGGATACTGATGGCCAGATCCAAGAATTACAAAAATATGTTTGATCCTTCCACCAGGTTTATGCGGGGCAGGTTAAAAAACGGGGAATGGATCAAGCCTTTCGACCCTACTTATCCCTATTATGAATATATGTACCGGGAAGCCAATGCCTGGCAGGTTTCTTTCTTTGCACCACATGATATGAAAGGCTTGATCGAACTGTATGGCGGCCCGGCAGGTTTTGAATCCAAACTGGATTCGCTGTTCACGCTGCCCTGGAACCCGAAACATATTGCCAGAAATGTGGAAACCTTTATTGGTCAGTATTGTCATGGCAATCAGCCCGATCATGAGGCTCCGTTTGGCTATACTTTTATCGGCAAGCCGGAAAAAACCCAAAAGGTGCTTGACAATATCCTGAACAACCTTTATGGGATTGGAGATAAGGGACTGGCACTGGCGGGGATGGATGATGCAGGAGAAATGTCTGCATGGTATGTTTTAAGTTCAACCGGCCTGTATACGTTCTCTGCTACAGATCCCGAATATCTTGTTACTGCGCCATTATTTGATGAGGTGAAATGGACAACCAATACCGGCCGGACTTTAACGGTTAGCAAGCCTGGAAAGGGCAGGGGCATTACTTCTATAAAGGTGAATGATAAATTGAATGAGGGATATTTTGTATCGCATGATCTCTTTAAGAATGGCGGAAAGGTGGAGGTAGTTACAAAGTAGAGGCTTTTACTATATTGTATTTCTTGTAATACAAACCACTACATGACTTTCATAATTGCGTCTATATTCTATGATCGGCTTAATTAATAATTTTGATATGTGAAATCAAACAAATATCAATTTAATTAAAAGATCATGAAAAAAGTATTCATTTCTATGTTAGTTGCATCAACACTATTTGCTGCTAAATCATTTGCACAAGTTTCTGCTACCGCTAATGCAGGTGCTGACATTGTGGCACCCATTGCTATTCTCAAAACAGGCGATATGAATTTCGGGATTGTAGCCCGGAGTAATGTCAACGGCTGGGTTCAATTATCAGCTGCCGGCGTCCGTACCACAACAGGTGGTGCTTTATTACTATCACAAACAGGAACCGTGACCCCAGCGACGTTTGCGGTAACAGGGGAAGCGGGTTACACCTACGCCATCACCCTCCCGACTTCTGTTACCCTGACTAATACCACTGGTGCTGGTGGTGAAACTATGGTTGTAGAGAATTTTGTAAGTACTCCTACTGTTGCAGCTGGTGGCGTATTAGTTGCTGGTACCCAAACATTATCGGTAGGTGGCGAACTGGTGATCGCAGGCAACCAGGTATCCGGTAACTATTTGGCCGGTACACCATTTACTGTCACTGTAAATTACAATTAATTGAAATTCATCTGATAAGAGACATGGCATCGCTATGTCTCTTATTTTTAATTCAAACACAAATTTGATATTATGACTATTTCAGCCGCTTCTGTAACAGGCTTACTGCCAAATGTTATTCACGCTATACTTATTTTTTTTTGGTTAGTTACCTTATCATTATGTATGCCCGAAAATGCAAAAGCCCAGGGAAATTTATTGATTCTTCCCAAGCGGATTGTCTTTGACGGTAGCCGGAGGACCCAGGACCTGAACCTGGCCAACACCGGAAAAGATACAGCAACGTACATTATTTCTATGATTCAGATCAGGATGAAAGAAGACGGCACTTTTGAAAATATTACCCAGCCAGATTCGGGGCAATATTTTGCAGATAAAAGTTTACGTATTTTCCCCCGTTCTGTAACCCTTGCGCCCAGAGAATCCCAAACCGTAAAAATACAGGTGATACAGGCAGCGAACCTTGGTCCTGGCGAATACCGTTCCCATATCTACTTCAGGGCCGTTCCACGCACAACCGCTGCTGGAGAAAAGCCGGTTGTAACAGACTCCGCCAATCTATCAGTAAAACTGGTGCCTGTTTTTGGCATCAGTATACCGGCGATCATCCGGGTTGGAGAAAACTCATCAGGAACAGCTATCTCAGATGTGTCGGTTGACCTGGTGAATGTCCAGAAACCGCAGCTGAACATGTGCCTGAACCGCATCGGTAATATGTCTGTTTACGGAGACTTGTATGTCAATTATATATCACTAACGGGGAAAAAGATCCGGGTTGGCGCTGTTAATGGAATAGCTGTTTATACACCATTACCGCGCAGAAAAGTAACCATGAAATTAGATATCCTGCCAGGGGTTGATTATCATAGCGGAAAACTGGAAATACAATACGCATTGCCGACAGCAGCTAAAATAGTCATGCTATCTGAAAAGGAATTACCACTGCAATAACCAATGGCAAATCCGGTTACCTGCATTACAATAAATAAAATCGTCATGACAGCTACTCAAATAATAACCCGGATTATACCACTGTTATCGGCAGGTTTTTTTTTGATGCTAACCGTTTCACCGGCGAAGGCCCAATTCACTACTACTGTTATTCAACAGTTAAATTTTGGTACCTTTTGTCCGGTTGGCGCAAGCGGTTCCATTACCATTTCACCAGCGGGCGTACGTACCGTAGCCGGCGACATCATTACTATTAATCAAAATAGTGCACTATATATGCAGGCTATTGTCGAAGTAGAAGCTCCTATAGGCAGCAGATTAACCATTGTAAATTCCAATACGCAATTAAGGGGAAGTAACGGTGGAGCGATGACACTTCATATCAATAGCACCGACCCTGTTTCTTCTGTAATTACAACAACATCGAAAACCAATATTAGCATTGGCGGCACGCTGATGATCTCAAATATGACGGCGAACCCTTCTGGAAAATACAGTGGTTCATTTGATGTCACCTTTATAATAGAATAGGCTTAGCCGGTTGTTCCCATGAAAAATCAAACGGTATACCGGATATGGAAATACAGTCTGTATAGACACAGTCCTAAAATATGCCGGATAGCTATTGTTGTGATGTTATTAACTTTTCATCCCTTATCATCTGTAGGTCAGGTAAAACCGGATGATGAAGATATTTCTGTTTCGCTGGATATGCCAGGTTTAGGAACTGCAGATATTCCGGCCATTATCAGGGGTAAGGACAGCTACCTATCGGTAACAGATTTTTTCACCTTTTTAAAAATCAATGTTATCCCATCGGCCAGTCAAGACTCCGTATCAGGGTTTCTGCTCGATCCCCGCGACATCTATCTGATAGACAGGCTCCATCACCTGATTTGGTATCAGGGAAAACGAAATAATATTGCTATAGATGATTTGATCAGCACGGCTACTACGCTTTATCTGAAATCAGATTATTTCGGTAAAATCTTTGGCTTAAACAGTCTGTTCAATTTCCGCAGTCTCTCCGTTAGTATTGATACTAAGCTCGATCTGCCGGTTTTTCGGGAGATAAGGCAAAAACTGACGCGCGATCATATTAACCATACCAGCGGGATTGTAAAAGTGGACTCTACCGTTGGCCGCAGCTATTCGGGTTTTAAAATGGGGATGGCAGATTGGTCGGTGGTCTCTACCCAACAACGGGGTGCTAAATATACCGGGCTTAATCTGTCTCTTGGCGCCGCGCTGGCCGGCGGAGAAGCAGATGTTTTCTTAAATTACAATAATACCCAGCCATTTACTGTCCGTAACCAGTTTTACATGTGGCGTTTTGTTGACAATAACAATCCACTCTTCCGGCAGTTTATAGCCGGTAAAATAGCACCACAGACTATAGCATCCATCTACGGGCCGGTAACAGGTATACAACTTACCAACAGATCGTCTATTAACAGGAATGCTTTCGGCACTTATAAGTTAAGCGATATAACAGAACCCGGGTGGAAAGTTGAACTTTATGTTAATAATGAATTAGTTGATTATCAACAGGCAGATGCCTCTGGCTTTTTCTCTTTTGATGTACCTATTGTTTACGGTAACACGTTAATAGACCTCAGGTTTTATGGGCCCTGGGGGGAGGAACGCTCACAAAGACGAAATATAAATATCCCGTTTAATTTCCTTCCTGAAAAAGAATTTGAATATACGTTGTATGCGGGGATAGTGGATAATGGCTCTAACCATAGTTATGCAAGGGGTAATTTAAACTACGGTCTTACCAGGAAAATAACCATTGGCGGCGGGATGGAATATTTCTCCGCTATCCCATCCCGCAAAGAAACACCCTTTTTGAATACTTCATTTAGGCTGACATCCAATTTATTGTTATATAGTGAATATGCTTATGGTGTAAGAACCAAGGGGATTCTTAATTATCGGCTTTCCTCAGACCTGGAATTGGAACTGAATTATATCCGTTATCATCAAGGTCAGCAAGCTGTATTGTTTAATTATAACGAGGAAAGGAAAGCTATAATCAACTTTCCCATAAGAGGCAGAAACTTTACCTTGTTTTCAAGGCTTACCTTAGATCAGGTATTTTTGCCATCTGCACAATTTACTAATGCTGAACTACTGTTTTCTGGTGTGATTGCCGGTATAAACACGAACCTGACCACATTCAGTAGGTTAAGCGGAGAGAATGCAGCCCTCACCTACAGCATTTTATCACAGACATACCGTTTGCCGCAACGGCTGCTCTTTACTCCGAAAGTACAATATGAATATGAAACGAAAAAAGTTATCACTACCAAATTTGAAATAGAAAGACCGATACTGAACTGTGGTTTTATCAAATTATCCTTTGAAAGAAACTTTCGCTCCAATAGTTACACTACCGGCATAGGTTTGCGTTATGATTTTTCATTCGCAAGAACGGCCTTTGCGGCATCCCATAACAACCAAAGCGGATTCACCCTAACCCAATCCGCGACAGGAAGTTTATTATATGATCAGGCCAGCCACTATCTTACCGCCAATAATAACAGTAATGTAGGAAAGGCAGGTTTTACGGTTATTGCCTATCTTGATCTCAATGGAAATGGTGTAAAGGATCCGGCTGAACCAAAAGCGGCCGGGCTTTCCCTGCGGATGAATGGGGGGATGATAAAATATAATGAAAAGGACACACTCATCCGGATTACCAACCTGGAAGCCTTCAGGACATATACCTTATCGCTTAATGCAAATGGCTTTGATAATCTTACCTGGCAGTTGAAAAAGCCTGTAATCAGTATAACAGCAGAACCCAACCAATTCAGGAAGATAGAGATACCGGTTACCGTGGCCGCTGAAGTTTCAGGTATGGTATATGTGAAAAATAATAATGAGCGGCAGGGCCTGGGGAAAATCAGAGTGAACTTTTATGATCAGCAGGCGCAGCTGATTAAACAGGTACTGAGCGAAAGTGATGGTTATTTCAGTTATTTGGGCTTAGTTGCCGGCTCTTATACAGTTAGCATTGACACGACTCAATTACAGCACCTGAAACTGACCGCATCACCTGCAAATTTACCGGTAACTATTCGGCGGAGCATCGATGGTGATGTAGTCGATGGATTGGAATTCATACTTAGCACCATACCAAATGACTTTCAAAAGTCTCCGTAATGCTGATAATAGAGCAAATAGGAATAATATTCACTAAAATAATTGCGGCTACCACTAATAATACTTAGTTTTAATACGACCTAACCAAATGAACGTTAAAAGCATAACGTTCATAAAGCAGCATCACCGGTATATATGGCACAAATCATTGACCCCGGCGATTCCGGCAGCGACACTACCGCTAACCAAATTATCAGTAATGATGTTACTTTCAGAAAGCTGATCGAGAATAGTTTTTCCGGTATTACTTTATTAGATATAGATCTTCAGACAATTTACCGCAGCCCGTCAGCTGAGCGGATTGTTGGCTGGAGTACAGCAGACCGGATGAAAAAAACAACCGAGGAACTAACACATCCTTCCGACAGGGAAATGGTTAAACAGTTGCTAAAGGATGTCCTTATTAGTCCCGGTATTCCTAAAATATGCACTTTTCAGTCAAAACACTTTAAAGGGCATTTTATCTGGCTGCAGTGCTCATTTACTAATATGCTTCATGAGCCGGATGTTAATGCCATCGTCTGCAATTTTCTGGATGTTACGGAATATAAGCTGGGCCAGGAAAAAGTTGTGGAAGGTGAACGTTTTACGAAAAACATTACAGATAATGTGCCGGCGATGATTGCTTACTGGACGGCAGACTTGCATTGTTTGTTTGCCAATAAAGCATTATTGGAGTGGTTTGAAAAAACTCCTCAGGAGATGCAGGGTATTCATAAGCAGGATTTGATAAAAGATGAGTATTTAAAATATGAGTATCACATTCAAAATGTACTGGAAGGCAGGCCCCAAAGCTTTGAACGTCCTTTTTTTAAAGCTAACGGTAAAATGATCTATACGCATACTGAGTATGTGCCGGATATCAGGGACGGTAAAGTGAAGGGCTTTTACTCGCTGATTTATGATTACAGCGAAGTCAGGTCAGCCGGCCTGGAGGTTTTGAAAAAGACAGCCCAGATTGAAGATCTGTTGGAAAATATTACCGATGGCTTTATTGCGCTGGATGAAAACAGATGCTTTACCTATGCCAACGGTCATATTGGCAAAATGTTTGGAAAGGAACCCGGATCTTTGATTGGCCATCCTATTTGGACATTATTCCCTGAGGCCGTAGGGTCAGCTACCTACCAGGCCATTGAAACCGCCTATTCTGAAAAGAAATACATTTGTAATGAAGATTATTATCTGCCACTAAACTTGTGGCAGGAAAACAGGGTATATCCTTCCGGGGATGGACTTTCTATATTCATCCGGGACATCTCGGAAAGAAAAAATGAAGAAATGCAAAAGGCGCTGCTATCTGCCATGAGCCTGATTTTTAAGGGGGATGCCGGATTAAATGATAGCCTCAGCAAGGTACTGGAACAATTGGTGAATATGGGTAATTTCAATATAGCCGAGGCCTGGCTGACTGGAGTAGATAAAGGCAGGATCAGTAAGGTGGCCCAATATTCAAGAGAAGATGAAACGGCTGTTTTCTTTAATGAAAGCGCTGATATTAAAACCTTTGCGAAGGGCGCCGGTTTACCCGGTATGACCTGGCAAACCCAAACCATACAGTTTTGGCCTGACATTCAAGAAAAAAGAAGCCTTGTACGCATAACTTCCGCAAAAAAAGCCGGTTTGAAGTCCGCCTACGGCCTGCCGCTACTTTCTAACGGAGAATTAATTGGTGTCCTGGTGCTTGGCTTAACAACGGGTGAAAAACAACGAGGCATGTCGGACATGGTAATGGCGCATATTGGTTCCCATCTGGGTGCTGAAATTAAGCGCAAACAACTGGAGCAGGAACTGAACCAGGTATTCCGGTTTACACCCGATATTCTTTGTATAGCCAATACCGATGGGTATTTTAAAAAGGTGAACCCTGCCATGAGTATTTTACTTGGATACAGCGAGGAAGAATTGTTGTCTAAACCTTATATGGATATGGTACATCTGTTGGATAAAGAGAATACCATAACCGAACTACAAAATATTATTAATGGCAGCCCCACTTACTATATCGAGAACCGTTACCTCACCAAATCAGGAAAGGTCAGATGGCTGGCCTGGACCACTACCGGTGCTTCGGAACAGGGAACTTTATATTGCTCTGCCAAAGATATTACAGATAAAAAAGAGATGGAAGCGTTGCTGCATAAAGCAACTACTCTGGCACGTATCGGCGGATGGGAAATTGACCTGATTAAAGAAACTGTTTACTGGTCTGCGATGACTAAAGAGATCCATGAGGTGCCGGAAGATTTTGAGCCGGATCTTGAAACAGGCGTCAATTTTTATAAGGAAGGAGAAAGTAGAATTTTGATCAGTCGGCATGCTTCAGAAGCGATCACTAAAGGTATATCATGGGATCTGGAACTGCAATTAGTGACAGCCCGGGGGAAAACCAAATGGGTACGGGTCATTGGCGAGCCTGAATTTGCGGCAGACAAGTGTATACGGATAGTTGGTAGCTTCCAGGATATTGATGCGCTGAAGAAAGCTGAGATTGCCGCTAAAGAAACGCTTGAAGAAAGAAATACGATCCTCGAAAGTATAGGAGACGCTTTTTTTGCAGTGGATAAAAACTGGACTTTCACTTATTGGAACAGCAGCGCTGAGCAGGTTTTAGGAAAATCAAAAGAGCAAATGATGGATTATTGTTTATGGGATGTATTTAACGATTCAATTGAATCAATATCGTATAAAAAATATCACGAAGCACTTGAAATTAATCAACCGGTACATTTTGAAGATCATTATGCGCCTTTAAATAAATGGTACGAAATCAGCGCTTATCCTACCGGCAATGGTCTGTCGGTCTATTTCAAAGACACTACGGATCGTAAAATGTCTGAAAATAGTTTAAAGGAACTGAATGAGAGCCTTCAAAAACACACTAAAGAACTAGCCATTTCCAATGCGGAGCTGGAACAATTTGCTTATGTTGCCTCTCACGACCTACAAGAGCCTTTACGCATGGTAACCAGTTTTCTGACTCAACTGGAACAAAAATATGGTGATATTGTAGATGCTAAAGGCAAACAGTACATCCACTTTGCTGTCGATGGGGCCAAGCGGATGCGGCAGATCATCCTGGATCTGCTGGAGTTTTCAAGAGTAGGGAGATCTGAAGACACGATGGAAGAAGTAAATATCAATAAAGTGGTTACGGATATTCTAGCCTTATACCGCAAGCAGATACAAGAGCAGGGCGCCCGGATCGTGTTTGAGAGTTTACCTGCTTTAAGATCCTTTAGAGTGCCTATCCGCCAGGTATTTCAAAACCTCATCAGTAACGCGCTTAAATATCAGCAAAAAGACATTACACCATTGATCAGTATCTCCTGTGAGGATAGCGGTAATAACTGGAAGTTTGCGGTTAAGGATAATGGTATTGGTATCGATGCTGAATATTTTGATAAAATATTTATCATATTTCAGCGACTGCACAACAAGGACGAATACTCCGGCACAGGGATGGGTTTGGCAGTCACCAAAAAAATAATAGAGAACCTTGGCGGAAGAATATGGGTGGAGTCTGAAGAAGGTAAGGGCAGCACATTCTATTTTACCATTTTAAAACATAACTAATGAATTCAATCCATATTTTACTGGTAGAAGATAATGAAGGCGATATTTTACTGACAACTGATGCCCTGGAAGAAAGTAAGATCATTAATAGGGTGACTGTTCTGCGGGACGGTAAAGCCGCAATTGACTTTTTTGTTACGCTGAATAACCGTGATGACAGACCTGATCTGATATTACTGGACATTAATCTGCCAAAAAAAAGCGGGCATGAAGTATTGCAATTCATCAAAAAGAACGAGCAATACAACCAGATTCCGGTGATCATGCTCACTACCTCCTCGTCCGAACGGGATATATTGTCGGCTTATAAACATTATGCCAATTGTTATATTACCAAACCCATCGATGTTTCGGAGTTTATGACAGCAATAGCCAAAATACAGGACTTCTGGATCAATATTGTTTCCATTCCTCAAAATTAAATCATGAACACAGATAGAAGCGATTATCGGATCTTAGTTGTGGAAGATAATCCTGGGGATTTTGCCCTGGTGGAGGATTTTATATTTGAACAAATTGAAGCACCGGTGATTGTTCAGGCAAAAACGTTTAAGACGGCCAAAGAAATTCTGACAAAAAAGCGAAACGATTATACTACTGTTCTGCTGGATCTTTCCCTGTCCGACCATGCCGGTGAACCGCTGATCCATGAAATTGTGGAATTATGCGGGGACATCCCTGTCATTGTGCTGACGGGGTATACTGATTTTGCGTTCGGGGTAAAGTCGCTTTCCCTGGGCGTGTCAGATTATTTATTAAAGGAAGATCTCACCGCCACGTCTTTGTATAAAAGCATGGTTTACAGTTCAGAGCGCAAAAAGATTATTTCGGCACTTGAAACATCCGAACAGGATGTCAGAAATTTTGCCAACCAGTTGAATAATGCGCTGGAAGCAGAACGCTCACGTATTGCGCGTGAAATTCACGATGAATTCGGACAACAATTATCGGGGCTTAAAATGTCCTTGTCGTCCTTAAAAAAATCAAAAGGTGTTGGTCATGACATAGAAAAACTGATCGATGTGCTGATTGT
The DNA here is from genome assembly GCF_900107535.1 of Pedobacter hartonius. Classification (GTDB taxonomy): domain Bacteria; phylum Bacteroidota; class Bacteroidia; order Sphingobacteriales; family Sphingobacteriaceae; genus Pedobacter; species Pedobacter hartonius. Next base: position 24,978 of record NZ_FNRA01000011.1, read on the forward strand.
TGACGTCAATACCAGTATTGCGTCCGTCCGGCAAATTGCTAATGAATTAAGGCCTGTGTTAATAGACAAGCTTGGCTTATTTGCGGCGATAGAATGGCTGGTGAATGAATTTGAAAACAAAAACAGGGTGAAATCCCAGCTTTATAAGGATACTGACTGGTATGGTATTGATGAAAAACTTGAAATAAATATTTATAGAATTTGCCAGGAGGCACTGACCAATATTGCTAAACATGCGAAAGCAACACTGGTGAAAATCAGATTAGAGAATCGGGTTGACCAATTATCGGTAACCATCTCAGATGATGGCCGGGGCATCAAATCGAGCACATTACATAACCCGCTTTCAATGGGCCTGCTAAATATGAAAGAGCGCGCCAACTTGATTGGTGCAGCATTAAATATCAGCAGTTCATCAGATAGCGGAACGCTAATTGAACTTATTGTAAATAAAAATGGCCAGAAAAATATTAATAGCAGATGATCACTCCGCCATCAGGATCGGGGTTAAGCAAATCTGTACCGGCGAATTTCCGGCTGTTTTATTTGGAGAAGCCATTAACTATGCAGATGTCTTTCAAAAATTAAAACAGAACGAATGGGATATTCTGATACTGGACATTGATCTGCCAGGCAGAAATGGACTGGAGATACTCAAGCAGATAAAGGCAGAAAAATTGAAAATACCAGTATTGATGTTCAGCTTTCATAGTGAAGAACAAATTGCCCTGAGAGCAATGAAGCTGGGCGCTGCCGGCTACCTTTCAAAAGATGTGGCTGACATGGAACTGGTCAAAGCCATCAATCAAATTATGGCCGGTAAAAAGTATGTATCTCAATCGTTGTCCGAAAAACTTCTGTCCCTGCTGGATGACAATTCTGCTAAGGAGCCACATGAATATTTATCCGAGCGGGAATATCAAACACTGCTGCTGATCGCATCAGGCAAGACGGTTTCTGAAATCGCTGGCATACTTTGCCTGAGTACACCTACTATTAGTACTTACAGAGCCCGCATTCTCGAAAAAATGAAACTCAAAAACAATGCTGAGCTAACCACTTATGCCATTACGCAGAAGCTGGTATAATCTTTTTTCTGTCAATCAAAACACTACAGAACTTTCATAATTGCGTCTATATTTTAGGAACGGATGATTTAGCAATTTTGACTTGTTAAACCGCAGATCATGAAAACTCCATTAACACTGATTCTGAATAATAATGGCAGTTTATTAAATCCGGCGTCATCAAAACGTATAAGTTTAGATATATGGAAACCGATAGCAAAGCATTTGAAATTTTAATTATCGAAGATAATCCTGGAGATTTAATTCTGGCAGAGGAGTTTTTAACAGAGCAAAAGGTGGCATTTAAACTCACCCAGGCAAGGACCTTCAGGGAAGCGCGACAAATACTTTTAGCCGGAATAGCCGGATTTGATGTGATCCTGTTGGATCTTTCACTGCCCGACAAAATGGGTTTACCGTTGATACAGGAAATGATAGCAATAAGTTTCTCTATACCCATCATTGTTTTGACGGGCTTTGCGGATATCTCCTTTAGTGTAAAATCACTTTCCATGGGTATTTCCGATTATCTTTTAAAAGACGATCTAAGTTCATCTATGCTTTACAAAAGCATTATATATAGCATCGAACGTAAAAAATCCATACTGGCCCTGGAGGCATCTGAAAAAAAATATAGTGAATTATTCAATTTAATTCCATTACCTACGTATGTTCTTGAGTTGGATTCCTCGCAGTTTCTGGATGTCAATGAAGCGTTCCTGATAAGTTATGGCTATAGCAGGGCAGAAATTTTGTCAATGAATTTAGATGCAATCTTGCCACCGGAAGAAAAAAATAACCATTCAGGCAAACTTAGGCATATTAAAAAAAGCCGGGAAATCATCTACGTTGATATTCAGAGTAATCTTATAAAATATAAAGAAAAAAATGCTGAGATGGCCTTTGCAAATGATATTACGGATCGCTTAAATTACATCAGTTCAATGGAGTATCAAAACGAAAAACTCCGGGCAAAATCCTGGACTCAATCACATGTTTTCAGGGCTCCTTTATCCAGAATTATAGGGCTTATTCCGATTTTCAGACTTAAGGACTATTGCCACAATAAGTTCATGTTTCTAAAGGCCAATGGTCAGAAATAGGCATTATCCCCTGAAATCATTATTTTTGTAAAAAGATAACACAATGAATTTATTTAGATCTGATGAGGAAGTGGCGATCCAACGTGAAAGCTGCCTGCTGGTTAGCGCTACCATTACCGAGGTGGCTAAAATAATGAAACCCGGTATAACTACACTCTCGCTGGATGAAATGGCCGAGACCTTTATCCGCGACAACGGGGCCAGTCCATCCTGTAAAGGATACCACGGATATCCATATTCGCTATGTATCTCCGTGAATGAACAGATCGTTCACGGATTTCCGGGAAAATATGTGTTGAAGGAAGGAGATATAGTATCCATTGATACGGTTGTATATAAGAACGGGTTCCATGGCGACCACGCCTATACCTTTATCCTGGGCGAAACCACAAAAGAGGTGCTGGATTTAGTGAGGATCACGAAGGAGTCTCTTTATGAAGGTATTAAACAAGCTGTTGCGGGGAATCGCACAGGTGACATCGGGAATGCTATTGAAAGCTATACCTATGGTAAACACGGTTACGGTGTGATCCGGGATTTCGTGGGACATGGAGTAGGAAGGGAAATGCATGAAGATCCGCAATTGCCAAACTACGGTGTAAAAGGTAAAGGTAAAAAGCTAACAGAAAACATGGTTTTAGCGATTGAACCGATGATTACCATGGGTTCAAATAAAATACATATACTTGATGATGGCTGGACAGTCATATCTGCGGATAACTCGGTAGCAGTTCACTTTGAGCACAATGTCTGTGTGAAGAAAGGTGCTCCGCTGATTCTCTCTGATTTTTCTATCATTGAAGCGGCAGAAAAGCAAAACTCCAATTTAAACAGTAGCTATTACTAATCATAAAAGCCGCAGCTGATAGCGATATTGGTTGCGGCTTTTAAATTGATAAGGTCGTTTCGGTTCTTTACAGCCAGGTAAATCCATGCCGCAGATATTGGATTTATGCAGGAAGAAACAAAGTATTTACAATCTCAGGGTCAGCTTGGTACAAAAAACCTGTATATTCAAAAACTAAATAATATTAGTTTGTATGAAGCGTATTTGTAATTCCGGCGAAAGAGTAAACACTTAAAAATGACCAGACACTTCTTTGAGAGCACTTTAAATTGGAAGCCAATTTTTATCTTGGTATTGATATTAAATATCAGCAGCACTGCTTCTGCACAGGAAACACAAAATGACAACGGCGGCAGTGGTAACCTAAAATATGTAGATCCACGGATTGGTAACGTGGGACAGCTGTTAGAGCCAACGCGGCCAACTATTCAGCTTCCCAATCAGATGATCAGGATGTTTCCGCAAAGGAAAGATTATATGGATGACCAGATCTCCAGCTTTCCGCTGAACATTGTTTCCCATCGCCTGGGTGAGGTCTTTTCCCTTAAACCTGTCAATACTGTACCAGATATCAACAGCTGGAAAGGCAAAATGGCCTATGATTACGATTTGGAGGTCACCCGCCCCTGGTATTATTCAACCTATTTGGTTGACAATGATATTAAAGTAGAATTTGTGCCGGGTAAAAAAGTGGGCTATTATCAATTCAGTTTTAAAGCAAACAGCCCCAGATCTTTATTGCTGGGTGTATATAATGAAGGTGAAAGTGAATTTAAGTTTATTTCGGACAGCGAGATAACGGGAGTAGAAACCTATCATGAGAATATCAAAGTATATTTATATGGTGTTTTTAATACGGGTGCAACTGTAGGTACGGTGAAAGGTAACCAGCTGTTAGAAGAACGTTCTGCAAATGGCAAAGATATCAGGGCCTGGATTACGTTTCCCCAAAACGGAGCAAATGAAATCACCTTTAAATATGCAATATCGTACATTAGCGCAGCACAGGCCCGCAAAAACTTTGATAAGGAATTTCAATCTGAGAGCTTCGGGTCGCTAAAGAAAAAAGGCGAAAAGGCCTGGTCTGATGTAATCAACCAGATCAAAACCGATGGCGGTACAGAAGCCCAAAAAAGATCTTTTTATACTGCGCTGTACCGGAGTTCTGAACGCATGGTAGATATCACTGAGGATGGCCGGTATTTTAGCGGCTTTGATAACAAGATCCACCAATCTGACAGGCCGTTTTATGTTGACGACTGGGTGTGGGACACCTATCTGGCGCTACATCCGCTCAGAACGATACTTAACCCTTCACAGGAAGAAGATATGCTCAACTCATATGTACATATGTATGAACAGAGCGGCTGGATGCCTACCTTTCCCGTATTGTTTGGCGATCATGCCTGTATGAACGGATTCCACTCTACGGTCAGTTTTCTGGATGCTTACCGCAAAGGATTAAGAAATTATGATGTAGCTAAAGCTTATGAAGGCGTGTTTAAGAATGCTACTGCCGCTACGATGTTGCCCTGGAAGAACGGGCCTAAAACCGATCTGGACGATTTTTATTATAAAAATGGATTTTTCCCTGCACTGCATATTGGTGAAAAGGAAACTAACCCGGCGGTACATGATTTTGAAAAGCGCCAGGCTGTTGCCATTACGCTGGGGCACAGTTATGACGACTGGGCACTGGGTCAGCTGGCAAAAGATCTGGGGAAAACAGCGGATTTTAAAAGATTTAGTGCCCGGGGCCAGAACTATAAAAATTTATGGGATGCCAAAAAGCAAATGTTCATGCCAAAAGACGCCAAAGGAAACTGGATTAATATTGATCCGAAGTTTGATGGCGGTATGGGCGGCAGAGATTATTATGATGAGAACAACGGCTGGACCTATTTATGGCAGGTTCAGGAGGACGTCAATGGATTGATCGGCTTGTTTGGCGGCAAGACCGCATTCGAAGATAAGCTGGATCAGCTTTACCGCGAGCCGCTGGGCCGTAGTAAATATGCATCCAGGCTAAGTTCCCGGATGTTACAGGTATTGTAGGGCAGTATTCAATGGGTAATGAACCCAGCTTTCACATCCCTTACCTGTACAACTATACCTCACCCTGGAAAACCCAGCGCAGGATACGTTTCCTGCTCGATACCTGGTTTAAAGATAATGTATTCGGTATTCCAGGAGATGAGGACGGCGGTGGAATGAGTGCTTTTGTCGTATTCTCTTCCATGGGTTTCTATCCGCTTACACCAGGTAATCCGGTATATACAATTGGCAGTCCTGTTTTTGAAAAAGTGAATATCGACCTGCCCGGTGGCAAAACCTTTCGCATCATCGCCAATCACAGCTCTGTTGTTAATAAATATATTCAAAGTGCAAAATTTGATGGTAAGGCATTGACTACACCATGGTTTACTCACGCTCAGCTAACGGCTGGCGGTACGCTCGAACTTGAAATGGGCCCGTTGCCAAATAAGAGCTGGGGGGGTTAATGAGTAATTCCGCTGTAAGGGCTCTTCGGGCAGGCTAAAATAATTGTTATCTTTCAATTATACTATATGTTAAAATCTAACCAATATGCGGTAATTTTCAAGTAATAATCAAGTTTCATAACTCTAATTTTGAAATAAAAACGCAGTTATGAATATAGATTTTTGGGCAGGAGTCTTTCCTGCAATCACTACTAAATTTACCTCAGAAGAAGAACTTGATCTTGATGCATGCAACAGAGGAATAGAAGCCCAGCTTGAGGCGGGTGTAAATGGTATTGTTATTGGAGGCTCTCTTGGAGAAGCCAGTACCTTATCTGAGGAAGAAAAATTTATTCTGCTTGCTGAAACTGTTAAAACTGTGGCCGGACGGGTACCGGTAATCTTTAGTATCGCTGAGCAGGCAACAAGAGTTGCTGTTTATCATGCAAAAAAAGGAGAAGAGCTGGGTGCTTCCGGATTAATGTTGCTTCCTCCGCTCCGCTATTATGCCTCTTCAGAGGAAACACTTACCTATTTTGGCACAGTTGCAGAAAGCACTACTTTGCCGATCATGATCTATAACAATCCTATTGATTATAAGATACATGTTACACTTGACATGTTTGCTGAACTCGAAAAATATAGTAATATTACTGCTGTAAAGGAATCCACCCGTGATGTGAGTAACATTACGCGGATGATCAATCGTTTTGGAGAGCGCTACAAGATTTTTACAGGTGTCGATCCATTAGCATTAGAGAGTTTATTAGTAGGGGCCCATGGTTGGGTAGCCGGTCTGGTGGATGCATTTCCAAAGGAAACAGTGGCCGTTTTCCGTCTGGCAAAATCAGGCAGGAATGAGGAGGCTGTAGCAATTTACCGTTGGTTTATGCCACTGCTTGACCTTGACATTCAACCCAAACTGGTACAGTATATTAAACTTGCTGAGGCAGCAACAGGAACGGGAACAGAATACGTGCGCGCACCACGTCTGGTAATTACCGGAGAGGAACGTGAACAGGTACTGAAAGTGATCAACGATGCGCTGGCAGTAAGACCTGTATTGCCTGAAGGAAGCTGGGGATAACCACAGCACAACATATTTAATTCATAAAAATGAACGGACAGAATTTAGTGGGAAATGAATATGCTGAGGCAGCAACTTCAGCATTCAGAGCGGTAAATCCTTTAACAGGAGAGGTTCTTGACGGGGAATTTTTCCCTGCTCAGAAGAAACATGTGGATGATGCACTACTGTTTGCCGCAAATGCCTTTATCACTTATAAAAATATAGATAAGGATCTTAAAGCAGATTTTCTGCGCACAATTGCAAAAGAAATCCTGGCTTTGGACACTATCCTTCTTGAAAGGGCCTGTGCGGAAAGTGGTTTGCCATTGGGCAGAATTCAGGGAGAAAGAGGAAGAACCGTTGCACAGCTGAATATGTTTGCAGACCTGGTTGCGGAAGGTTCATGGGTAGAAGCTATTATTGACCATGAGTTGCCTGAAAGGCAGCCTGCGCCAAGGCCAGACCTGAGAAGAATGCTGGTGCCGCTTGGCCCGGTTGTTGTTTTTGGCGCCAGTAATTTCCCGCTGGCATTTTCAGTTGCCGGTGGTGATACAGCTTCAGCCCTGGCATCGGGTTGCCCTGTGATTGTCAAAGCGCATGCTGCCCATCCGGGGACGAGTGCCCTTGTGGCCTCGGCAATTCAAAAGGCTGTAATTTCTACCGGTATGCCACCGGGAGTGTTTTCTATGTTGTTCGATAACGGATTTGAAATTGGTGCATCACTGGTTCAGCATCCAAAAACAAAGGCTGTTACTTTTACCGGCTCCTTTAAAGGTGGTATGGCGCTGACGAGACTGGCTGCTGAAAGAGCAGTACCTATTCCGGTTTTCGCAGAGATGGGAAGTATCAATCCTATTTTATTATTGCCTGATGCACTGCATTCCGGGGCTGAGAAAATTGCAGAACAATATGCTGCTTCTATTACGATGGGTGCAGGTCAGTTTTGTACTAACCCGGGTTTGCTGATTGGTACCGCTTCTGACGGACTGACACGTTTTAAGGATACGCTTGCTGAAAAGATTGCTGAAATACCTTCTGCAGCTATGCTTACTCCGGCAATTTGCAGTAATTACCACAAGCTTTCAGCAGAGATGCTCAGAGAAGCGGGTGTTACGCTGGTGATGAGGTCTCAGGTTTCTGCTGAAGGCGCACAAAACCAGGCAGGAGGAATGATTGCCCAGGTTTCAGCAAAAGATTTTATAGCGAACCCCAAACTTAAAGAAGAGATTTTTGGCCCCTGGTCACTGCTCGTTATTGCTGAAAACAACATGGAAATGGAGCAGGTGCTGGATAGTATTGGTGGTCAGCTGACCGTTTCAGTCATGGCTGAGGATGCAGAGCTCGACAGCTACCAGGCTTTACTGGATAAAGCAGCAGATATTTGCGGACGGATATTGCTGAATGGTGTGCCTACCGGCGTTGAGGTTTGTGCAGCAATGCAGCATGGCGGCCCTTTTCCTGCTACGAATGACAGCCGCTTTACTTCAGTGGGCACTACGGCTGTGCGCCGTTTTGTGCGCCCCTTCAGCTGGCAGAACTGGGACGGTAAATTATTGCCCGCTGCTTTGCAGGAGGAAAACCCGCTGGGGATCTGGCGAATGGTTAATCAATCCATGACAAACTCATCCATGATCAACTAAGATATGTCAAGTAAAACCTTTTTTTGTATAGATGCACACACATGCGGCAACCCGGTCAGACTGGTGGCCGGCGGCGGCCCCAATCTGAAAGGGGCAACCATGAGCGAAAAAAGACAGCATTTCCTGAAAGAATTTGACTGGATCAGGCAGGGGTTAATGTTTGAGCCGCGTGGTCATGATATGATGTCGGGCAGCATACTTTATCCTCCCCATGATCCCGAAAATGATATTGCTGTCCTCTTTATTGAGACAAGCGGATGTTTACCGATGTGCGGGCATGGTACGATCGGAACGATCACTATCGCTATTGAGGAAGGGCTGATTATTCCGAAAATTCCGGGGATAGTTAAAATGGAAGCTCCCGCAGGTCTGGTACATATTGAATACCAGCAGGAGAACAATAAAGTGTCTTCGGTAAAACTTACCAATGTACCCTCCTATCTGGATTCGGAAGGTTTGGAGGTAGCATGCCCTGATCTGGGCATGCTGACTTTTGATGTGGCATACGGTGGTAATTTTTATGCCATCATTGATCCTCAGCCAAATTTTAAGGGAATTGATCATTATGCAGCTGATCAGCTGATCTCCTGGAGCAGGGAGATCCGTAAGCAGATCAATTCATTATACAGTTTTGTACATCCTGATAATCCTACAATAAAGGGTTGTACGCATGTGCTCTGGGCGGGTGAAACCAAATCATCACTGGCTACTGCGCGTAATGCCGTTTTTTATGGCGATAAAGCTATTGACAGATCGCCCTGCGGAACGGGCACCTCGGCCCGTATGGCACAATGGTTCGCCAAAGGCAAATTAAAGAAGGGAGATGTCTTTATCCATGAAAGTATCATAGGAAGTACATTCACGGGCAGGGTGGAAGAGTTGGTTGACCTCCATGGCCGCACTGCGATTATCCCCAGTATTGAGGGATGGGCAAAGGTATATGGTTACAATACGATTAAAATTGATGATGATGATCCGTATGCCAGGGGTTTTCAGGTACTGTAAAATTATTCATGAGATCATAAATTATATCAATAATGGCTAAAGCAATTGTTATAGGTGCTGGAATTATCGGATTAAGTTCTGCTTATTATCTCCGTCAGGCCGGTTGGGAGGTGACTGTACTGGAAAAAGGCAATCTCAGTGATAATTGTTCGTTTGGTAATGCCGGGATGATCGTTCCAAGTCATTTTGTTCCCCTGGCAGCTCCGGGCATGCTGGAAAAGGGAATAAAGTGGATGTTCAATAGCCGGAGCCCTTTTTATGTAAGGCCTTCGCTTAATCCGGCCCTGCTGAGCTGGGGACTAAAGTTTATGAAGAGCGCAAACCAGCAGCAGGCCGCAAAGGCTGCAGTACCATTACGTGATATCTCTTTGCTGAGCAAGGAGCTTTATGCTGATCTTACAGCTAAAATTGGCGACTTCGGCTTGTCCAATAACGGAATCCTGATGTTGTATAAAACAGAAAAGGTTGAGGAAGAAGAACTGCATACCGCTGAGCAGGCAAGGGCACTGGGCCTGGATGCAGTTTCGTTATCCGCTGCTGAAGCCAGGCAACTGCAGCCCGGTTTGGAGCTCAATGTAAAAGGCGCAGTTCATTACCGTTGTGATGCCCATCTTAATCCAAACCTGCTCCTGGCACTTTTGCAAAGGAACCTGCTGGAGAGCGGTGTGGAAATTCTTAAGAACGCGGAAGTGACAAAGATGGTACATGAGAAAGGTAAAATTACCTTGCTTGTTGCTGCGGGGCAGGAATATGCGGCAGATCATTACGTACTGGCCACTGGCTCCTGGTCGCCCGAAATTGCAAAACGGGCAGGGTTTAAAATCCCGCTGATGCCTGGTAAAGGATATTCTTTTATGGTTGAGAACACACAAAAGAATATGCATATCGCTGCGCTGCTTTGTGAAGCGAAGGTATCAGTGACGCCTATGGGCGGAAAGATACGCTTTGGGGGTACGATGGAGATCGATGCAATCAATGACCGTATTCATATAAATAGAGTGAAAGGAATTGTAGAATCTATCCCTGCCTACCTTCCCGGTTTTCAGCCGGATCTGCCTGAGAAAAAAGATATCTGGTTTGGCTTCAGGCCCTGCTCTCCGGACGGGTTGCCTTATCTGGGCAACAGTAAGGCCCTGCATAATTTGACTGTCGCCACCGGGCACGGCATGATGGGAATAAGTCTCGGTCCTGCTACAGGAATGCTGCTGAGCGAACTGGTGAATGGAACACCACCTTCCATGGATATTCAACCGTTTTCGCCAGACAGATATAGCTAATATATTATATATCAGTGTTTTTTAGATTTTTTGTTTTGACGACCCTTAAGTTTTTTGTATATTTTGATGATGAAAGTACTCCCCTTTACTATACCGGCTTCTCATGACAAGACAATCATGGTTCAGACTGAGGATATGCCTCATTTCTATACGCATTTGCACCGTCATAAAGAAATACAGCTAACCTGGATACAGGAAGGGGAGGGTACACTGGTTGCAGGAATGAATATGCATTTGTTTCATGCCAGGGAAATCTACCTTTTTGGAGCTAATATGCCTCATGTATTTAAAAGTGATCCTGAATATTTTTCTGGCGACAGCACGAAGAAGATACGCACAGTTACTGTGTTTTTTAATCCGACGGATAAGCTGGCCGCTTTATTCGATTTACCTGAGATGAGAAACGTACAGCATTTTCTGGATGCATATAACTGTGGCTTTAAGGTTCCCCCTCAACTGTTTTCGGATGTGTCAGGCAGGTTAACAGGCCTGCTGAATTCTGATGGCATAGATCAGTTGATGCAGTTTTTACAGTTGCTAAAAGCATTGAGCGACGTAAAAGGTCTCGAACCATTAACAGTAGATACCTTTCCTAAATCCATCAATGATAACGAAGGGATGCGTGTGGCCTCCATTTATAATTATATCATTCAGAATTACAATAAGGATCTTACTTTAGAGGAAGTGGCAGAACAGGCATTTATGACACCGCATGCTTTCTGTCGTTATTTTAAAAAACATACCCGTTATACCCTGGTCAGTTTTCTGAATAAAGTGCGCATCAATGAAGCCTGCAAACAGCTGATGAGCGGCTCTCATAATGGAATTGCCTCGATAGCTTATGGCTGCGGGTTTAACAGTATTGCCAACTTCAACAGGGTATTTAAATCGATAACCGGCAAAAGCCCACGAAATTACAAAGAACAATATTAATGACATTGGTTAATATCGGTCAATGATTGATTAAATATGGAATACTTTTCGGATCGTATTCGGGTATTTTTGAGTTCAGCAAACCAATTTAATCTAATGGAAGAACAAAAAACTTCATTTAAGCCATCTCTAGGGCTAATCGATGCAACAATGCTTGTTGCGGGGAGTATGATCGGCTCCGGAATCTTCATCGTAAGTGCAGATATTGTACGGAACGTAGGGAGTTCAGGATGGATGATCCTGGTTTGGGTGATCACCGGTTTCATGACACTTGCAGCAGCCCTAAGTTACGGAGAGCTGAGTGCCATGTTCCCTAAAGCAGGAGGACAGTATGTTTATCTCAAAGAAGCATATAATCCTTTAGTCAGTTTCCTTTACGGATGGAGCTTTTTTACAGTAATCCAGACGGCAACTATTGCCGCTGTGGGAGTGGCGTTTGCAAAATTTACCGCTTATATCTTTCCAATTTTCAGTGAAGATCTCGTATTAGTGGATCTCGGTGCCGTCACTATTTCTCCTGCCCAGCTGCTCTCCGTTTGTGTAATTGTTTTTCTTACGTATCTCAATACCCGGGGGGTGAAAAGCGGGAAGATGATCCAGACCACCTTTACCATCGTAAAAATATTAAGTCTTGGCGGCCTGATCATTTTTGGGTTCTGGGCATTGAAAACAGAGGTCTGGAAGGCCAATTGGACTAATACGCTGGATATACATAAATTATTGCCTTCCGGGGTTAAAGGAAGTGAATATACATTTATTCCTGCATTGGGTGCGGTTGCTGCGGCAATGGTAGGTTCTATTTTCAGCAGTGATTCCTGGAATAATATAACCTTTATAGCGGGTGAGGTAAAGAATCCGAAACGTAATATTGGTCTTAGCTTAGCGCTGGGCACTTTCGTTGTGACTATCATTTATGTGACTACGAATGTAATGTATACCGGCGTACTCACTTTACCTGAGATTGCCGGAGCAGATAAAGATCGTGTAGCGGTAGCAGCCAGTCATGTGATCTTTGGGGCAAGTGGTACTGTGATCATTGCTGTCATGATCATGATCTCTACTTTCGGTTGTAACAATGGACTGATCATGTCGGGCGCCAGGGTGTACTACTCCATGGCAACTGACGGGCTGTTCTTTAAGAAAGCGGCGAGCCTCAATACGAATGCTGTTCCGGGTTTTGCGCTTTGGGTACAGTGCCTTATTGCCTGTTTATGGTGTTTTAGTGGTCGCTATGGCGATTTACTGGATATGATCTCCTTTGTTGTGGTAGGCTTTTATATACTGACGATCTGCGGAATATTTATCCTGCGCAGGAAACGTCCGGATGCAGACAGACCTTACAAAGCTATTGGTTATCCTATTCTGCCAATTATCTATATCCTGATGGGACTTGCTTTTTGTTTACTGCTGATTGTCTATAAACCGAAGTTTACATGGCCGGGCCTGATTATTACCGTTATCGGTATTCCGGTCTATTATCTGATTAAAGGAAAGTCTGCTAAAAATGAATAACTGCTAGCTTACACTTATTATTGTTTCCACCCTCAGTGTTGCAGGTCTGCAGCAATATGTGATAAAAAATATTCTCTTTTGTTGTATTGCCTGGTTTTTTTTGATTAACACATCGTTAATTGTCGATAAAAGCCAGGCAATTTCTTTTTTTAGCTGAAAATCTGTGCTAATTTATGATGTTTACCTTTATTATGGTTATATATTATCAATTAATGTGATTATCGTATTTTATAATCTATATATATTATAATTTTTAAATCTTATTTGTTATATGTGAATATTTATTATCTGATTTTTAGGTATTAAATATTATAATAGGCTAAAATATGATATATAGTTGGTAAAAAATGTAAAATTCAGCCTCGAATTCTAGGTAAATTAGATTGTTTTCCTTCTGATAATCTATCCGATCACAATTTAATGCGCTTATCCTAAACCTTTATTATAGTACTTTAATTCAAACCGCTGAAATATGAAAAAAATACTACTCTTTTTACTGTTTTTTGCCTTTGCCAAGGCAGAAGCGCAAACTAAACTGATCACCGGAACCGTCAAAGACACAGGAGGAGCAATCCCCGGTGTTTCCATCGTGCTGGAAGGAACGGGGACTGCAACACAGACTGACAAGGACGGAAAGTTCAGGATTCAGGCTGCGCCCGGGACTACCCTGATTGTAACCTCTATAGGTTACTCAACTGTAAGGATGCCAGTTACCACAGGTTCCGTTTACAACATCAATTTGGTAAATGAAGAAAATAAGCTGAATGAAGTTGTTGTTACCGCACTGGGAATTTCAAGACAGAAAAAATCACTGGGTTATGCCAGCCAGGAACTCTCCGGCGAAAGCCTGAACCAGGTGCCTACTTCCAATATTACCAATAGCTTATCCGGAAAAGCAGCCGGTGTACAGGTACAAAGGAACAACAACTTTGGTGGATCAACGAACATTGTGATCCGGGGTAATACCTCTTTGACCGGAAATAACCAGGCTCTGTTTGTGGTGGATGGTGTACCTGTCAGCAACTCTACCTTTAATTCTGCTGACCAGCAGGGTGCCGGCGGAGGATATGATTTCGGAAACCTTGCCTCGGATATTAACCCCGACGATGTGGAATCTATGAACGTACTGAAAGGCGCAGCTGCTACTGCCCTTTACGGATCGCGCGCAGCCAATGGAGCTATCATTATTACCATGAAAAAAGGAGCTGGAAAAGGAAAGCCTGTGATAGAACTGAGCTCAGGAGTTACTATTGGTGTAATAGATAAATCTACCTGGCCTAAGTTTCAGCAGGAATATGGCAGTGGTTATGAAAAAATATATGGGCCAAACAGGGATCAGTTCTTTAATTCGCAGGATGTGAACGGAGATGGTGTACTTGACCTTGTACCTGCCTTTAATGCTTATGGTTCATTCGGAGCGGCCTATGATCCTTCACTTTTGGTATATCAGTGGAATGCCTTTGATCCTGCCCTGGCTACCTACCATGTGGCAACCCCCTGGGTAGCGCCTAAGAATGGCCCTGATGCATTTTTTGAAACACCTGTGACCAATACAAACAGCATTTCCATGGCCGGCAGTACAGATAACGGTGGAAACTATCGCTTTTCTTATACCAATGTGAACCAAAAAGGGCTATTGCCTAACAGTGATATCAAGAGAAATAACTTTTCTATGAGCAACACCTTTAAGATCAATGACCGTCTGACGGTAAACGGCAGTGGTAATTTCTCTAAAGCAGACGTAGTCGGAAGAAACCTTACAGGTAATGAATCGGGTTCTGGTGGTGGAAATTATTCCGCCATTGTACGCCAGTGGTGGCAAAACAATGTGGATCTCGGACAGCTGAAGGATGCTTATTTTTCAACAGGAAGAAATATTACCAATTTCATCGGTGGAACGATAGATAACCCTTACTGGACCCGGTATGAAAATTATGAATCTGATACCCGTACACGTTTTTATGGTAACCTGGGTTTGAAATATAAACTTACAGACTGGTTAACTGCGGATGGCCGCGTTTCTGTTGATACATACTCGTATTTACAGGAAGACCGTACGAATACCGGCACGACTGGCCAGGTTGGCCGTTACACCAGGCAGGATATTGATTTTATGGAATCAAACTATGACCTGATGTTAAACTTCAACAAAAACATTACAAAAAAACTGAACATCAGTGGCGTAGTAGGAACAAATATCCGTAGAAATGACCTGAGAACAGTATTTATGGAAACTAACGGCGGCTTGATCGTTCCCGGTCTGTTCTCCGTTTCCAATTCTGTCAGCGCACCGGCGGCCCCTATTGAGGTTGCTGAAAAACTGGGCGTGGATGGAATATACGGATTGGTTTCCCTGGGTTATAATGATACTTACTTCCTGGATGTAACAGGAAGAAGTGACCATGCTTCTACTTTACCGGAAAATAACAGCACGTTTTTCTACCCGTCTGTAGCAGCGAGTTTCATCTTTTCTAATTTGCTGAAAAGTGATTTCATCAATTTTGGTAAGTTAAGACTGAACTATGCTGAAGTAGGAAGTAGTGCCCCGGCAAACAGGTTGACCGATATCCTGCAAAAACCAACCCCTTTCGGATCGGTCCCGTTATATGCGGTAAATACAACGAAGAACAACGCCAGTCTTTTGCCTGAATCTACCCAGAGTTATGAGGCAGGGCTGGAAATGTCATTCCTGAAAAGAAGACTGGGACTTGATGTCTCGGTTTATAAAACGAATACCAAAGATCAGATCATCCCGGTTGAGGTATCTTCAACAACGGGTTATACCTCCAAGTATGTAAATGCTGGAGAAGTACAAAATAAAGGTGTGGAGGTTGTCCTCTCCGGAACACCGGTTACCAGTAAAGACTTTAGCTGGGATGTGAAGGTGAACTGGGCAAAAAATAAGAATACTGTAGTATCACTGTTTGAGGGGGTGGACAACCTTCAGCTGGGTTCATTCAGGGGTACGGTTACGCTGAATGCCACGGTAGGTGAGGCTTACGGAACCTTAAAAGGGGCTGATTTTATTTATCTGAATGGAAAACGCGTGATTAACCAGACCACCGGAGAGTACGCAAAAACCTCGACGTTTAACAATGTGATTGGGGATGTAAATCCGGATTGGAAAGGCGGCGTCAGCAACAGTTTCAGGTATAAGAACTTAAGCCTGAGCTTCCTGATTGATATGCAGAAGGGCGGAGATATTTTCTCCAGTGATATGGCCCAGGGTTACCGTTCCGGATTGTACGAAAATACTGTCGGACTGAATGACCTTGGTAACCCGGTAAGAAACTCTCTCGCTGATGGAGGAGGTATCATCCTTGGAGGTGTTGCTCCCGACGGATCTCCAAATGCGGTGAGAACAAGGATGGACACCTATAACAATGCTCTTGGTATTGTGAAAGGCCCGCAGGCACTTTACATTTATGATGCAACTTATGTGAAGCTGAGAGAGGTGGCCATTACTTATAAAGTAAATGCAAGCTTCCTGAAAAAAATAAGGGTGCGCGGGCTCAGCATTTCTGCTGTGGGATCCAACTTATGGATCATACATAAAAACCTGCCCTATGCCGATCCTGAATCGGGTTTAAGTGCCGGTAATATCCAGGGATACCAGTTAGGCCCACTGCCTACAACAAGGGATTTTGGGTTAAATGTTAAACTTCAATTTTAAATAGCATGAAAAGAATTATCATCATATTGTCTTTAATCGCAGTTCTTACTTCCTGCTCTAAAGACCTGGAAAAACTAAATGTGAATGTTAAAGATGCTACGGCAGCAGGAGGCGAAACCTTCTTTGCCTATGCAGAAAAGGAAATGGCAGGTGCAATGTCGGACCTTACTTATGGTAGCTCAGGAACGCCCTGGACGATATGCAGGTTCTTTGCACAACAGATCTCCGCTAATACCTATAATGAGGGCTCAAACTATTTTGCCCAGTTCAACTGGACCAGCGTTTATATGAATGTGCTGAAAAACCTGGATGAAAGCAAAAGAAACATTGAAGCAGTTAGCCCGCTCACCGATGCTGCAACCAAACAGAAGCAAAATCAGCTCGCTATTATTGAGATCATGAATGTGTATACCTATACAAGACTGGTGGAGTCATTTGGGAACATTCCTTATACACAGGCCCTTGTTATTGATAATGTGCTGCCTAAATATGAGGATCAGAAAGAGGTATATACTGACTTGATCAGCCGCCTGAACGCGGCGATCGCTAAACTGGATATCTCAGGAACCAGCTTTGGTACTTCGGATCTGATCTATAGCGGGTCGGTAACCAACTGGAGAAGTTTCGCCAATTCCATGAAACTTCAGATGGGGATGCGGATCATTGATGCCCTGCCGGAGCTGGGTACGACAACCATTCAGGCTGCTATCCCCGGTGTGTTTACTGCTAATACGCAAAATGCTAAACTTACTTATCTCACCGCGCAGCCAAACACCAACCCACTATGGGTAGATTTAGCGGTAGGTAACCGTCAGGATTTTGTTGCTGCTGCACCACTGGTAGACCAGATGAACGCAGTTGCTGATCCAAGAAGGGCAGTTTATTTCACCACAGTGGCAGGTGCCTTTGTAGGCGCACCTTACGGACTGCCTGTTGAATATAGCCGTTATTCGCATTTTGGTGATTTGTTTTATACGCCAACAGTACCTTCTATCCTGCTGGATTATGCTACTGTTGAATTTTTGCTGGCCGAAGCCGTAGAACGCGGAATACCGGGTGCAACAGGCACTGCAGAACAACATTACAATGCAGCGGTCACAGCTTCCTTCAATTACTATGGTGTAAGCGGAATAGATACTTACCTCAGATTGCCCCAAGTGGCTTACCAAACCGCAGCGGGGCCATGGAAAAGGAAAATCGGTATACAAAAATGGATTGCACTCTATAACCAGGGATATGAAGCATGGACAGAATACCGCAGGCTGGATTATCCGGAGTTAAAGGCTCCGGTGGCGGCATTTATCAATGTGGTTCCAAAGAGATTGCTTTATCCTACTTCGGAACAAACGTTAAATACTGCAAACTGGGCTGCGGCTTCCTCTGCGATTGGAGGAGACCTGATGACCACAAAACTTTTTTGGGATATCAATTAACCAGGCTGTATCATGAGGTACCTCTGTATATTCTTCTTTATCGGCATGCTCACGGGAAAACTTAGTGCACAGGTTGCAGGCGGATTAACCGTGGATAAAATTATGCAGAACGAAAAATGGATGGGAGTTGTCCCCGGGCAGGTTCAGTGGAACCCGGACAGTAAGGCAGTTAGTTTTAGCTGGAACCCGGATGGCCAGGATCATCCATTGGTTTACCGGGTTCCAGCCGGAGGCCATCAGCCTGTAAGGACTTCGGAACCAGCTGCTGTGCTGCAGAAAAAACAAATAAGTTATTCCCGGGACCGTTCAAAAGTAATTTATGAATGCGCAGGTGATATTGTATTGGCAGACCTGAAAAAAGGAAACGAAACGAAGGTTACGCAAACAACAGAGCAGGAGAGCAACCCTGTGTTCAGTAAAGATGAAAGTGAAATCATTTTTCGCAGAAATAATAACCTGTACAGTTTTTCTGTTTCTGGTGGGGCAGTAAGGCAACTGACGAATTTCAGGCAGGCGAAAGATGCTGCTGAATCGCTTACCGGTCAGGCCAGATGGCTCAGGGAAAAGCAGCAGCAAACTTTTGCTATAGTACGTTCCCGTGCAGCCGAGCGTGCCTGGCAGCAAAAACAGGAAGGCAAAGGTTATCCCAAAACATTCAATATTGATAACCAGGGTACTGTTGCGGACATGAGCATTGGCCCGGATATGCGTTTTGTAGCGTTTACCACTGAACAGGCTGTTCCCCAAAACAGGAATATCATTGTGCCTGATTATGTGACAGGCTCCGGATATACAGAAGATATCGCCGGCAGAACGAAAGTTGGCAGTACAGCGGGCATGGCTAAAAGTTATATCTATGACAGGCAAAGGGATACTATCTGGCAGATCTCAATGGCAACACTTCCGGGTATAAAGGATTTGCCGGGATACCTGAAAGAATATCCTGTCCGTTATCAGGAACTTCAGACAAAAAATGAAGACCGGAAGGTGAGGGTTACAGGATTTTACTGGAACACCGGAGGTACAATGGCAATAGTTAATATCATGTCTGATGACCATAAGGACCGCTGGATCATGAAGCTGGATCCTTTAAACGGGTCTGTCACCCTGCTTGACAGGCAGCATGATGATGCCTGGGTTGCCGGTCCGGGTATAGGTCGCGGAGTGCTCATGGGTTGGGTAAATGCTGAAACTTTCTACTACCAGAGTGAGCGGAGCGGATATTCACACGTGTATACGGTGAATGTAAACGATACCACTGCAAAAAAACAGATCACCTCCGGGAAGTATGAGGTGCAAACATTGCAGCTGTCGAATGACCACCGGAATTTTTATTTCAGCGCGAATATCAAACATCCCGGTATCGTTCATTTTTACCGGGTTGCGGTGAGCGGCGGGAATCCTGTGCAGCTGACTTCAACAGACGGTGGAAATGAGACCTTCCTTTCGCCGGATGAAAAGTGGCTCGCTGTGCGTCATTCCTATATCAACAAACCCTGGGAACTTTACCTGCAAAAGAATGAGCCGAATGCTACGCCTGTACAGGTCACAAAGTCTACCACTGCGGAATTTGATGCCTACCCATGGAAGATACCTGAAACGATTACCTATAAAAACAGGAACGGGACCGATGTGTATGCCCAGGTGTTTAAGTCTGCCAATGCAAAAGGCAAAGGGCCTGCTGTCGTATTTGTGCATTCCAATGGTTACCTGCAAAATGTCCATTACGGATGGAGCTATCATTATAAGGAATATATGTTCAACAACTTATTGGCAGACCGCGGTTATACCGTGATCAATATTGATTATACCGCCAGCTCAGGTTATGGAAGGGATTTCAGGACGGGAATCTACCGTCATATGGGCGGTCTGGATATGACAGATCTTTCTGATGGCGCAAAACTGCTGGTAGACAAATACAATGTTGATCCGGCACGTATCGGACTTTACGGAGGTTCATACGGTGGCTTCCTCACCTTAATGGCCATGTTTACGCAGTCGGATATTTTCAAATCCGGCGCTGCACTCCGTTCGGTTACTGACTGGTCTAATTACAACCAGGGTTATACTTCCGGCATCCTGAATGAACCGGTAAATGACGAAAAAGCTTACCGTCAAAGCTCAGCCCTGTTTTTTGCTGCAGGGCTAAAAGGCAACCTGTTAATGACTCACGGGATAGTAGATATCAATGTCAACTTTCAGGACATTGTACTCCTGACCCAAAAGCTGATTGAGCTGAAAAAGGACAATTGGGAACTGGCTGTTTATCCATTGGAAAGCCATGATTTTGTGGATGAAGTAAGCTGGACTGATCAATACAAACGTATTTTAAAACTATTTAATGGCCTTTAATTGAGGCCCGGACTACCAATTTTCAAATAAATTATGATTACAAATCATTTAAATCTTTTAACATGAAACGACAAATTACTTTCTATTTATTGATGTTTACAGTGTTCACACTGCAGGCAAAGGCTAATGGGATCAAGATCAATCCCGATTCTTCTGTCACAACCAGGCATGTGGTAACGATCAAAGGGAAACCAGTGGCGTTTAAAGCGACTACCGGAACGCAGCCTGTATGGGATAAGAACAATAAAATAATAGCCAGTGTATTTTACACCTACTATAGACGTACTGATGTGGCAGACAGCGCCACCAGGCCCCTGGTGATCTCTTTTAACGGAGGTCCGGGTGCCGGTGCGCTTTGGATGCGCCTGGGATATACAGGCCCGCACCGTATTAAAGTAGATAAAGAAGGTTTTCCTATCCAGCCATACGGGATCGAAGACAATCCCTATTCGCTGCTTGATGTTGCAGATATTGTATATGTAGAACCTGTGAATACCGGTTTTTCCAGAGCTTATGGAGGAACACCGGATTCAACGTTCTTTGGCGTAAACAAAGACCTGAGATATCTTGCGCGCTGGATCAGTACCTTCGTAACCCGGAAGAACAGATGGGTATCCCCGAAATTCCTTGTCGGAGAAAGTTATGGTACTACCCGTGTTGCCGGTCTCGCCTATGAGCTGCAACAGGAACACTGGATGTATATCAACGGAGTTGTACTCGTCTCGCCCACAAACCTCGGCATCAGAAGAGATGGCCCTGTAGAATATGCAAATCACGTTCCATATTACGCAGCAGCAGCCTGGTTCCATAAAGTGCTCCCTCCGGAATATCAGCAAAAGGAATTGGAAGCCTTTCTGCCCGAAGTGGAAGAGTTTACTATCAATGAACTGATCCCGGCATTAACCAGGGGAGGATTTCTTGATGAAGCTACCAAGAAAAGAGTTGCTGCCAAGATGGCTAAGTATACCGGGCTCTCTGAGAAAGCCGTCCTTCAAAATAACCTCGCGGTGCCGGCTAATTACTTCTGGAAAGAACTGTTGAGGGATAAAGGTTATACGATCGGCCGTCTGGATTCCCGTTACCTTGGTGTAGACAGGGACGATGCGGGAGGAAGGCCCGATTATTCCCCTGAGAATACTACATGGCAGCACCTTTTCACTCCAGCCAATAACTATTATTATACCAATTATCTCAAATACCATACAGATCTGGAGTACTTCGTAGCTGGTCATACCAGAGGGTGGACACGTGAAGGGTCAGATATTGAACAAACAGGAGAAAACCTGAGACAGGCAATGGCGATGAACCCTTTTATGCACCTGCTGGTACAGTCAGGATACTATGATGGTGCCTGTGATTATTTTAATGCAAAGTACAATATGTGGCAGCTGGATCCAAGCGGCAAACTGAAAGGCCGTATGGACTGGAAAGGATACCGCAGCGGGCACATGATGTACCTCAGGTATGAAGACCTCATCAAAGCGAATGAAGACCTTCGTGAATTTATCCAGAAAGCTATACCTGAAAAAGGACAGGCTGCAAAATACCAGGTAGGTAAATAAATAATCACCATTAACTATTATTAGATGAAAGCCACATTAAGATTCCTGTTTATCATTAGCTGTAGCCTATGGCAGCTCAGTGCAGCACATGCACAACCTAAGAAAGCGCCCGACCGTAAAGATGGTGATGGCCCCTGGGAGCAACTCATCATAAGGGGTGTTATCGTTATTGACGGTACCTTGTCCCCGCCATACGGGCCTGTAGATATTGTAGTAGAGAAGAACAGGATTGCCGGTATTTATAAGTTCGGTAATCCGGGTTCGCCTCCTGATCCAAAACTCAGGCCTGTTTTAAAGGCTGGCGGAAAAGAGTTAAATGCGGAAGGTATGTATCTGATGCCGGGCTTTGTTGATAACCATGTCCATATCGGCGGTGGTGATAAAGTGTCTGATGCAGAATATGTTTATAAGTTATATATGGCCCATGGCGTGACCACAATTGTGGAAGCGGGAAGTATGAATGGGGTAGACTGGGTGCTGGATCAGAAACGCAAAAGTGCCCGGAACCTGATCACCGCACCAAGGATCAAACAGTATACCCGTTTTGGGATGGGGAGCAAAACACCGATCTCTACCGTTGAACAGGCACGTGAGTGGGTGCGTAATAACGCGAAAATGGGTTCCGATGGGATCAAATTCTTTGGAGAAACACCTGCAATCATGACAGCTGCGCTGGATGAGAATAAGAAAATGGGATTACGCTCTAAAATGCACCACTCCCAGACCTATGTAGGAAGCTGGAATGTGCTGAACAGTGCAAGAGCGGGGCTGACCGCCATGGAACACTGGTACGGACTCCCTGAAGCATTGTTTACAGATCGTACTGTCCAGAATTACTCTCTCGATTATAACTATATGAATGAGCAAGACCGTTTTGGCGAGGCCGGCCTGCTCTGGAAACAGGCTGCTGCGCCATTTTCAAAGAAATGGAATGATGTAATGGATGAATTGCTGAAACTTGATTTTACTCTTTCTCCAACGATGATCGCTTATTTGTCTAACCGGAACCTGATGGCCCAGAGACGCGCGGAGTGGCATGAAGAATATACCCTGCCATCACTCTGGAATTACTACCAGCCCAACAGAAATGCACATGGCTCGTACTGGTTTAGCTGGGGCACAGAGCAGGAAGTACAATGGAAAGAGAATTTCCGCCTGTGGATGACCTTTATCAATGAATATAAAAACAGAGGTGGCCGGGTTACTGTTGGAACCGATGCCGGATTTATCTTCAACCTGTATGGTTTTGCCTATACTCAGGAAATGGAACTGCTTCGTGAGGCGGGCTTCCATCCGCTGGAGATCATAAAGGCAGCGACAATGAACGGTGCAGAAGCAATTGGGGAAGAAAAAAATATCGGGAGCATAGAGATAGGTAAACTTGCGGATTTTGTCATTGCCAAAGAAAATCCGCTGGTGAATCTCCAGTCTTTACTGGGAACCGGTGTGATTAAAGTAATGCCGAATAATGATGTTGAACGTGTTGGGGGTGTTTCGTATACCATTAAAGACGGGATCGTCTATGATGCTAAAAAACTGCTGGAAGATGTAAGGAAAATGGTGGCTGATCAGAAAAAAGCCAATCCAACCTTTAAATTACTACAGCCGGGGCTATACCTGCATGAAGAACATTAATACAGGTTTTAATAAACAACAAAGGCTGATCATCGCAGCCTTTGTTGTTTATTAAATTTGAGTCAAATTCACCATAAATTTCCATTAATGTGGACTTGGATTTTGTCCAACGAGGATATTCGGATCTGCGATAGCGTTCAGGTTATATACAATATTCCCTTTTCTGATGGTCATTTCTGTTTCCAGCCTGTTTTTGCCTTCAATCTTGCCATCCCTGGCGTAAAATCCGAACTTGCCTTCTCTCAGGTTAAATATAGCGATATCCGCAACCGAACCAACGGATAGGTTTCCCAGCTCCTCGCGTTTGATTTCTTTCGCAGGATTCCAGGTGCTCGCTGCAATTACGTCTTTAAAAGGCATACCCATTGCCATAAATAAAGACATGATATTTGGCATACTCTTCATCGGGCCGTTCATACTGCCGGTGTGTAAATCTGTACTGATAGAATTAGGGAAAAATCCGCTCTTGAATGCAGGTGTTGCCTGTGAGAAGAGGAAACTTGCGCCGCCAAAACCGACGTCAAAGATAATTCCTCTTTTTCGTGCTTTAAGTACGAAGGCTTTTAAGTTGTTTGTTTTCGGATCTACTATAGGTTCTCTTCCGTTATCAGAGGTTACGCCTACTTCAGGATTCCCGCCGAAGGCATGTGTATAGATATCTCCCGGCCTGAGTTTTACATTAAATAATGAATCGAGGGGTAAAAAAGGTTTGGCCCCGCCAAAATCAACCATTACACGGATATTTGCCAGTCGCGCTGCTTCAACTGCCCGGTCTGTCGGCGTCCATGTATGCCCGCTGAAATGGGCAAGTTTTACGCCTACAACGATTTCCGGGTATTTTTTTGCCATTTCCGCGGTCTTCTGCGCATCCATTTCTTCGATATTGTTCTCAAAACGGCCACCTGCCATACCTTCACCTACTATATTCAGCATGGCGAGCACCCTGGTCTGCGACCTGTCAATCGTCTGTTTTTTAAAAGTCTCAAAAGTTTTCCATCCTGAAGATCCTGCATCAACTACGGTGGTTACACCTGCCGGGAAAGTAAAGCCGTCAGCCGGTAAAGCATTCGGACCGTTTCTGTAGGTGCCTTCTAAGTCTGTGCCCCAGAAAAAGTGTACATGCAGGTCAATCAGTCCGGGAGTGACATATAATCCCTTTGCGTTTACCACCTGTCTGCCTTGTTTCGGATCAATGTTTTTGGCCAGCATGACAATCTTGCCATCGTTGATCGCCACATCCATTAATTCATCGATTTTGTTCTTCGGATCGATCACATGACCTCCCTTTATTACCACACTATATGTATAGGTAGTTTGTGCGCTAACTGTATTCATCAGCAGCAATACCAGGGAAAAGAGGGTGAATTTAATTTTATACATGGTCTTAAGTTTTAGTTTTTCTCTATTTAAGATGAAATAATAGAAATTATTTGGGATTATTGCATTTATAACAGGAATGATATTAAATGGATCGCCAGAAAACGGGTTCTTTATAAATTAGTACTTCCAAAAGATGTATCATTATTATTTATTTCATAATTCTAATACCTGTAAGAATAAATAATTATCATATTCGTTATTTGCTGGCAATATGATTGATGATCACATAATAAAAGCGAGTAATCGTTGGCTATTTGATGAATATAAAAACTAAATATTTTAATTTTTATATTTTTTATTGAAAAAAAGTAATACTTTTATAATATCAGCTCTCATTGTAATAGACCTTGCTGTATTTTATAGATAAAATGGCATTGAATATTTCATCTTAGTGTTAAAATGACACTTTGAATTTGAGGAATTGAATTATCAACTTAAACTAAATATATAAATATGGAAACCAATAGCAGTTAGATCCCCCTGGATCGGACGGTTATGTGCGCTTAATCCCAATACAGCGTAACCATCAACCTTCTCCGAATTCTTAAATCACAAAACTTAATAGCCACTCACCAAAAACCCAGAGTATGAAAAATTTTTTACATGAAAAATGTAATGATGCCTGCGTATACCTCTATGAAAATTATTCTAAAGAGAAAATCAGGACAATAATATCTTCAAAACCATCACGAGTGATCAAATTTACTGGTCTAATGGTTTTAGCCACTACGTTACAGGTAGCTGCGGCACCTGCTAATAAATTATCCTCATTTAATATCACTAAACCATTTAATGAAAGCGCGCTTGCATTAAATAGCTTTACTAATCCTCCGGTAGTAATTACTGGTAAGGTAACGGATGCAAAACGCGCCCCGCTGCCGGGTGTAAGTGTAAAATTGAAGGGTTCAACTGTTGGAACTACTACAGATGCCAATGGTAACTACTCTATCAGTGCACCAGACATCTCTACCCTGATCTTTTCCTCCATAGGATTTGCAACCCAGGAAGTTGATGTAAACAGAAGAACATCTATCAATGTTACTTTAGCTGAAGACTCAAAAGGTTTAAGTGAAGTTGTAGTAACAGCCTTCGGTGTGAAAAGAGCAAGAAGAGGATTGGTATATTCCAGTTCTGAAGTTGCAGGTTCATCACTAACTGAAGCCCGTGAGAACAACGTAGCAAGCTCACTTACCGGTAAAATTGCCGGTGTGGATGCCAGCCAGATCTCATCCGGACCAGGTGGTTCAAGCCGCGTGGTCATCAGGGGAGCAGGAGCGATTAACCCGAATGCAAACAATCAGCCTTTATATGTAGTTAACGGATTACCGATCAACTCTGGAAACAGCGGTGCAGGTACAAACACTACTGGTCTGAACGTTGACCGTGGTGACGGTATTTCCAGCATTAACCCTGATGATATCGAGACGATCACTGTACTGAAAAGTGGTGCAGCAGCAGCACTTTATGGTAGCCAGGCAGCAAATGGTGTGATTTTGATCACTACCAAATCCGGTAAAGCCCAAAAAGGTATCGGTGTTGAATACAGTTCAAACATTGTGTATGGTAGTCCTTCAGCTTATCCGAATTTCCAGGAAGAATATGGATCGGGTATAGACGGTGTGAAACCAGCAACTCAGGCAGCAGCATTAAGCGCAGGCCGTTTATCATTCGGAGCTAAAGTAGACGGATCTAACGTGATTCAGTTTGACGGCGTATCACGTCCGTACAGCGCAACAGGTGTAAAAAACAACATCAATAACTTTTATAACCTGAGCCGCGACTGGACAAACACTGTAGCTTTTTCAGGTGGTAGCGAAGCGTTGAATTTCAGGTTATCAGTTTCAGACCTGAGTTCAAAAGCACAAACACCAAATTCAACTTACAACAGAAAAACAGTAAATTTAAGCACCAGGGCTAATATGGGTAAAAACAACCTGATTAACCTGGAGTCTACAATTCAATACAATATAGAAGACGCAAAAAACAGACCGGGTGTTGGTTATGCAGAGCGTAACTCAAGCTGGGGTACTTACCTGCTCGGAAATACAGTTGACGTTAGAAATTTAGCCGGTCCTAACGGAAACGGTACTGACGCACTTGGAAACGAAATCCAATGGAACCCGGTTCCGGCGGCATCAAATCCTTACTTCGTAGCTTACAGCACTGGTAACAGTGATAAAACACAACGTTTGATTGCTAACGGTAGTATCCGCATTAACCTGCTGGAGAATTTGTTCATTAAAGGTACTGTTGCAAGGGACTTTGCTTATACTGACCTGCAGGATTATGTTCCGATTGGTACGGCTTATACGCCACTTGGGTACCTAAACACAGGACAGCGCCAGAATGACCGTACCAATTTTAACGCAATGATGAACTACAATACCACGTTCCTCAAAGACTTTAAAGTGAATGCAATGGTTGGTGCCAACCGTGAAAGACTGTCAGACTTAAATACAAACCTTGGAGGTGTAAATTTCCAGGTGCCTAACTTTATCCACATCAGTAACCTTGCTACCATCAATCCCAATACTGATCTTGCTCCTTACAGAAACAGGGGTACTTCTGGTACAAATTCCGTGTTCGGATCAGCAGATTTTGACTACAAAGGCATTGTATATTTGTCATTCACAGGAAGGGAAGATACTTTCTCTACCTTACAGGCCGGAAACAACTCCATCTTCTACCCATCAGTAGGATCGAGTGTAATTATGTCTGACATTGTTAAATTACCTGAAGTGATCAGTTTCTTAAAACTGCGCGGTTCATGGGCTAAAGTGGGTAGCAATACTGTAACCCCGGGCCAGATCAACAGAACTTATAGCTTCGGAACATCGTTTAACGGTGTGCCGGTACAAAACAATACCAATACACTGATTGACTTCGGTATCCGCCCATTGAGTATCTATACTACAGAGGGTGGTTTTGAAGTACGTTTCCTTAAAAACAGACTGAGCTTTGACGCAACTTATTACAGCCGCGTCACAAAAGATGATCAGCTGGCACCAACAATCTCACCAACTTCAGGTTTTATTGCAGGTTTTACCAACGTAGGTAAAGTAACCAACAGAGGTATTGAGATCTTACTGAGCGGTACTGTTGTTCAGTCGAAAGATTTCAGCTGGAATGTTAGCCTTCCTTTCGCTTACAACCAAAGTAAAATCGTAGAACTTGCTCCGGGTTTAACAACTATCGAAGTAGGAACAGGTATTTCAAACCAGGTAAGGGTACTGAATGCAGTAGGTCTTCCATATGGTACTGTCCGCGGATGGGGCTTACTTAAAGATGCCAACGGCAATCAGGTTTATAACAAAACAAGTGGTTATGAAGTACGTGTAGAGAAAGATCTTGGCGTTGCAAATCCACCATGGACAATAGGTCTGGGTAACGATTTCAAATACAAAAAGTTCTCCCTGAATGTACTGTTTGACGCTAAATTTGGCGCTGTGGCTTATAACAACATGTGGTTATACGCTTCAAGGTTCGGTTTGACAAAAGAAACTTTACCAGGCAGGGACACTGGTGTTCAGTTAACTGGTGTTGACCAGACTGGTGCACCATTCAGCAAACTGTGGGGTGTTGCAGATGTGGATAACTACTACAACAACTTAGGTAATACCATCTCAGAAATCTCGACTTTCAGTACTGATTTCGTGAAACTTCGCCAGGTGATTCTGAACTATACTATCCCTTCCCTGAAGCTGAATAAAATCGGGATACAATCAGCAACGATTGGTATTGTAGGACGTAACCTCGCTATCCTTTACAGAGATAAAAGAACCAAAGCAGCAGGACTTGATCCTGAAATGCAGCAATCCGTTGGAAATGCTACAGGTACTGCCGGTGCTGGTGAACCCAGAACACGTACCATTGGTTTGAACCTAAATGTTAAATTCTAACTATTAGATCGATAGAAGATGAAAAAGAAATTTATAAAAAGTATTTGTCTCTTAGCCGCTGCAGTGATCGCATTAATGCCATCATGCAGTAAAGACAAACTTGCCGAATTAAATGCACCTCAAAATGCAGTTGGATTTATTATCCCTGAAAATATTTTTACCAATGTGATCTTAAACATGCCAAGAAGTAATTACGCTGTAATTGGCGGTGGTATGCAATATTTTTCTACTTATAAAGAAGTACCTGCTGTAGGGGATAAATATTACAGCTTCAATGGTGCAACTGTTGATTTTGGTACTGCTACTACCGGTTTTTACACCAATAACCTCAACAGGCTGTATGTGCTTGACAACGCACTGACTGCTGCTGATGTGAATAAAAAAGCTATTGTACGTATCCTGAAAGTATACACCTACCACCAGCTGACAGATGTTGCAGGTGATGTACCTTACTTTGATGCCCTGAAAGGGGAGTCTGGTTTACTGAGCCCGAAATATGATACCCAACAGGCTATTTACATGGACATGCTGAAAGAACTTAAAGAATCAGCAGAGTTATTAAATGCGGCCAACCCTACTTTCACTACAGGAGACCTTTTCTACAAAGGGGATATCAGCAAATGGAAGAAATTTGCTTATACGCTGATGCTGAGACTGGGAATGCGTTTATCGGAAGTAAGTCCGGCAGATGCACAAACCTGGGTTCAAACCGCAATTGCAGGTGGTGTAATGACATCTGATGCAGATATTGCGAAGATTATTTATGCCAATACAACGGGTAATATCAATGCAAAAACACAAGGCCTGGTGAATGGTGATTACGCCAGTCCGGGTGGTGATAACGTAGAGGGCGGTAAATATGCTGCTACCTTTATTGACAGGATGAAGACTACTAATGATCCGCGTTTACCTGTGGTTTCAGTAGTTTGGCAGCCTTCAGGTGCAACTTATAGCGCAAACAATACCCCGGCTGTACAAAGAGGTATGGTGAGTGCAAGCCTGAATACACGTCCGACAGATTTTGACACCTATTCTGAGCCGTCTCAGCTGGTACTGAACCTTGCTGCCCCAATCATTATTATGGGCCCTGCTGAAGCCAATTTATTGCTGGCAGAAGCTGCCCTGAGGGGATGGTCTACAGGTACAAGTGCTGCAACAGCATATAACAACGGTGTACGTTCAGGTATGACTCAATGGGCTTTATGGCCAACTGTAGGGGTAAGCTCAGGTGTGATTACCACTGCACAGATCGATGCTTACCTTTTGGCTAATCCATATGTTGCAACTGCAAGCACTGAAGCACAAATGGAGCAGATCAATACCCAAAAATGGTTATCTATGTTTGGTGATGACTACGAAGTATATGCCAACTGGAGACGTACAGGTTACCCGCGTTTGAAAAAGGTAAACTATACAGGAAACGTAACAGGTGGATTTATGTTCCGTCGCTTCGCACTTCCGATCTCAGAAAAACTGGTGAATGCTGACAATTACCTTGCAGCACTGAGCAGACAGGGATTCTCAGAGTCGACCGATGACAACTTACTCACCAAAGTATGGTGGGATAAAAAACCAGGATTACCTTTTAACTTTAACTAATTCATAGCTTCTAACATGGGGACAGGGATCATTTCCTGTCCCCATTTTGGTTTAACCATCTTTTTAATTCTTTACATATGAAACGCAGAGATCTTATAAAATACCTGTCAGTTGCACCGCTTGTAGGTGGTGTTGTCGGAGCAGGTATTCCATTTTTATCAGCAAATGCAGCTGTTAGTACTGCCGCAAAACGTGATCTGATCAAAGAGTTAGGTTTACGTACCTTTATCAATGCAGCTGGTACCTATACTACACATACGGCTTCATTAATGCATGAAGACGTTCTCGAAGCAATTAACGGTTCATCCACCCATTTTATCATGATTGGTGACATTCAGGATAAAGTGGGAGAGAAGATCGCCGCGCTGTGTCATGCAGAATCTGCAATGGTTACCGCAGGATGCTGGTCGGCCTTAGTACTGGGAACAGCCGGTGTACTTACCGGAACTGACCTTAAGAAAATTGCACAGCTGCCCAACCTTGACGGTTTCCAGAAAACACAGATGATTGTGCAGAAAGCTCATAATATCGCTTATGTCCATGCACCAACAAATACGGGCATCGAGGTTGTAGAAGTTGAAACGGCCGAAGACCTTGAAAAAGCGATCAATGAAAAAACGGCCATGATGTGGTTCCTGAACCTGGCTTCAAACGAGGGCAAGATCAAACATGAGGAATGGATTGCCATTGCGAAAAAACATAAGATCCCTACAATGATCGATATCGCAGCAGATATCCCTCCTGTACAAAACCTCTGGAAATTCAATGACCTTGGTTTCGACCTCGTATGTGTATCAGGCGGTAAAGCTATCCGTGGCCCTCAGAGTGCAGGTATCCTGATGGGAAAAGCTGACCTGATTAAAGCCGCCCGTTTAAATGCCCCTCCTTTCGGTAACAACATCGGCCGCGGGATGAAGGTGAATAAAGAAGAGATCCTGGGGATGTATGCCGCTCTGGACCATTATATGAAACTGGATCATGACAAAGAATGGAAAGACTGGGAAGCAAGGGTAGCCGTAATTGAAACGGCAGTAAAAAGCGTTGCAGGCGTTACTACAACCGTTACTGTTCCCCCTATCGCAAACCATAACCCGCTTTTGAATATCGCATGGGATACCACTAAGGTGAAGATGACCAGTGATGACCTGGCTCTTGAATTGCGGAACGGCAGTCCGTCCATTGAGATCATGAAATTTAGCCCCAACAGTATCAATATCACTGTGTTTATGTTAAAACCTGGGGAAGATAAAATTGTTGCCAAACGTGTTCAGGAGGAACTGAGTAAGGCAAGTTAGTCTGAAAGGAATGCACAGGGAATAAAATAAACAGGACGACAGGCATTGCCTGCCGTCTTTATTAATTATTCCAAAGGATTTTTTGGCCAGTGCCCCAATTCAAAAAGGGCTTCAATTTCTACCGGAATGTTATCTGGTAAAGAGCCGAACCCAACTGCACTCCTTACGCCGATCCCGTTTTCTTTTCCCCATACCTTGGCGAAAAGCTCACTGCAGCCATTGATGATATACGGGTGTTTCTCAAATTCCGGCACGCAGTTGACCATTCCGAGTACTTTTATCACACGCTTCACTTTATCAAGGCTCCCAAGGTGAGTTTTGATGGTGGAAAGAATGGTTAAGCCTACCTGCTGGGCCGCAAGTTTACCCTGTTCCATATCTATGTCTTTGCCTATCCTTCCTTTAATCAGCTGTTTATCGTTCTGTACCGGTCCGTGACCGGAAATGTACAGGTATTTACCATCGATCAGGTATGGAGTGTAAACACCTATAGGCGTAGGAGCAGGAGGTAATTGTAAACCGGTTTTAGCAAAGTTTTCTTCGGGAGTTGAATTTTCCATTTATCGGGGATTAGTGTTTTTATCTAAAATACTAAGTTTTTAGATAAAAAATGCCATTTTAAGGGTGTGAAGAGTAAATAAGATGATTGCGTTGCTGCAGGTCAATCAGACGTTAGAGATACCAGGACCCGCAGCAGAACGTTATTGAAATACAAAGACATCTGAATCCTATTGAACCGGCAATTATTTATAAGCATTCTTCTCTTTATCTCCTTTGAATCGTCAGGACAGATCGTTCTGACGGATCAGCCCATTCCCCTGAAACCGGAAGGATTTTACATCTCCGGGGTGACTGATGTAAGAAGTGATAAAAATGGGATAGGGCAGATCCTGGTGGCAATCAATCACTATATTCGTCATAACCTGCATAAGGATCAGTCACTGAGCCCGGTGCTGATCAGTATTAAAGAACTTAATATCCTGGAAACCGGAAAAACAGACCAGACTATTGATGGTCGGCTTAAATTGGGCTTATCGTTTAGTCTCCAAAAGGATTATGGCGCTGAGCACCTCGTTGACTATCAGGCTGGTTTACATTATACAAGAGCTGATCATCTGCAGGCCGCATTGGACGAATATCTGAGGACTATCTTTAATAACGGGCTTGTATATTTTAATAACTGGATGAAAGACAATGCCGGTACCAACCGGAAGCTGGCGAAAGGTGTGGACATCAGTTTTACAGACTATACAGAAAAAACTGAGGGTGACACGATATACTATTCGGCTAAAAGGCCCTTAACCTGGGCTGATTTCCAATCCACTTCGCAGCCGCCCGGCAGATTTGGCGCACAGGTAATACCCGGGATCGGTTATACCCAGCAGGTAATACTGAAACCAGGCATGGTCTCGATAAATCTGCACAGGCAGAATGGAACAACCATATTGACAAAGAGCTGGAAGTAATCAGTGCACAATAACTATTGCGGATCACTGCATTTCTGACCGCTTTAGGAGGGTAGCCTGGTACTCCATGGGCGACATTTTAAAATGCCGTTGAAAATTCTTTCCGAATACGGTCTGGGAACTGAATCCTGTAAGCTTCGTGATTTCGAACATCGAGTATTCGTTTTGCGAGATCAGTTCCGTAGCTTTTTTAATCCTTGTTATGTCAATGAGTTCTTTTGGAGACAATGACGATAGCGATTTGATCTTCCTGTAGAATGTGGGCCTGCTCATATTCATGTGTTTGGCAAGCTTGTCAATATCCAGGCTGATATCTTTGATATTCTTACGGACATAGTCGTCCAGTTTCTTTAGAAAAAGTTCATCTGTTTTTGACTGTGCCATTACCCGCACATCTTCAAAGGGCGAATTTGCAAAGTGGTCCTTTATCTTAAGCCTGTTTTTAAGCAGGTTTGACACCTGCAGCTGTAAGAACTCTGGTGAGAAAGGCTTCTGAATATAGGCATCTGCGCCATTTTCGAGCCCTGATATTTTGGCCTTATAGGTGTTTTTTGCGGTGAGCAGGATGATCGGGATATGGCAGTACTCAACTTTAGCTTTAACGATGCGGCAAAGCTCGAACCCGTCGATGCCAGGCATCATGACATCACTGATGATCAGACTGATCATGTGGTCGTCAAGAATCTTTAATGCGCTTTCGCCATCAGTGGCAAGGTGCAGCCGGTAGTTTTCACCAAGTACATCAGAAAGAAATTCCAGAATATCTTCGTTGTCATCTATTAATAAAAGTGTTGCATCCATTATTTCATGTTTTTCCAATTGCCGAGTTTGAACCCGAACTTTTGATGAATAGGTAAAGTTAATTGAAAAGTAATCAAATTTGTTTCATCGTATACCAATTTTAAGGAGCCATTATGAAGCTCCGTCAGCGATTTGGCCAGTGAAAGCCCGATCCCGGTACCCTGTTGTTCGCTTCCATGAATCCTGAAAAAGGGTTCAAATATCTTCTCCCTGAGTTCTTTTGGAATTGGCTTACCATCATTGCTGATTCTGATGCTGAAATCTCTCTCTTCTTTTTCTCCGCAGAGGATGCTGACCGACACTTTAGATTCTCCATATTTAATGGCGTTGGAAATCAGGTTGCCCATGATCTTTACGAAGGCCTCCGTATCTACAAATGCAACCAGTTGTTTTTTTGGAAAATTAAGCGAGAGTCCGATCTTTCGCTTTTCTGCTGCTGCGCGGAAGATATCTGCCTGATCGGCCAGCAGCGCCGTGACGTTTGTACTAACGAAACTCAGTCCGAATTCATTCATCTCCGTTTTTCTGAAATCGAGCAGCTGGGTAGTGAGACTGAGCAAGCGGTTGGTGTTCTTTTCAATCATCAAAAGGCTTTTCTTAATGGCAGGCGAGTCGTCTGCTTTTTTAAGGATCCGTTCTACGGGACCGGCGATCAATGTCAAAGGCGTTTGTATTTCGTGGGCAATATTAGTGAAAAACTCGATCTTTGCCTGGTATATTTCCTTTTCCTTTTCAAGCTCGTACAACTGTAATTTGCTGCTGTTCTTTCTGTCCTGGTAGCGCATGTAAAGGTGCAGTGCCAGGCAGATCAGGCCGGCCATGATCACGAAATAGAGGCCATATGCCAGGGTGCTTTTCCATACCGGGGGAAGGATTTTTATGAATAATGTCCTTTCCTTACCTGTCCAGTTTCCTACATTACTTTCTGCAGCAACGATGAAGGTGTAATTCCCGGCGGCGAGATTGGTGAAATAGGCTTTGCGGTTGACGTTCAGATAGGTCCAGTTCTTGTCCAGGCCTTTCATAAGGTACTTGTAGCGGGTAACGCTGGGAGAGGAATAACCCAGGGTAGAGAATTCAATGTTAAAGCTCGACTGATCATGTTCCAGTACCAGGCTGTCTGTATAAATGATGGAATTCTTTAAAGGGCTGTTCCGGATAGCAGGAACAGTCTCCGTATTGCTGATCTGGAACCCGGTAATATAAGTTGGCGGCACCTGCCGGGGTTTTCCAAGCGCTGATGGAGTAAAAGCAACCATCCCTTTTACAGAGCCGAAATACATCATCCCCTGGCGGTCTTTGAATGCCGAGTTGTAGTTGAACTGATCTGTAATCAGACCATTGGCCTGGGTATAGGTCTTGATTTTTCCGGATTTCATGTTCATACAGATCAGCCCTTTGAGGGAGCTGATCCAAAGGTTCTTTTCATCATCCTCCAGGATCCTGAACAGGCTGTTGCTGGGCAGCCCGTTTTCTGTGCTGAACCGTTTAAAGGATTTGCGGTCCCTGTTTAAACGGATAAGTCCGCCACCTTCTGTGGCCATCCACAGGAAATGATTACTATCCTCAAAAATTCCCTGTATCGCGTATTCGGGTATATTTGGGCTTTCTTTTTGTCGGCCAAACCTGATGTTCCCGCTGCTGCCCGTTCTGGCATTATAGTAGAAAACACCACTTTGCATACTCCCTGTCCAGATTGTACTTTCATGGTCTTCAACTATTGAATAAACCTGAGAATCCTTAGGAATCTGCTGCACCCTTTTGAAGTGGTAGTTTTTTTCATTGAGCATAAACAGACCAGCCCCGGTTGTGCCAATGAGGAGGTTACTGTCACGTGTTAAATAGATACACATTACAAAATCGCTGCTCCTGCTGTCTTCCTTGCCAACCGGATTAATCCTTTTAATGATTCTGCCTGTCGGGATATCCATGACTTCAAGTCCGTGCTGGAAGGGCCCGATGTACACCCGGTTGCCAACAGTGAGCATCCCATGAATATTGGGATAGGATAAGCTTGACGGAATATCCCTGGAAGTATAGTGGCTGAATTTGCCGGTGCTGGTATTCAGTTTATTCAAACCGGCATCTTCAGTTCCGATCCAGATGTTGCCCTCCCGGTCGGAGGAGATTTCCCGGACGGCATTTCCTGATATAGAGTTGATACCGTTCACCGGATAGTATTTTTTGAACTGATTCGTTTCTGCAGAAAGATAGTTGAGCCCCCCAAAAAATGTACCTGCCCAGAGTCCCCCGCAGTTGTCTTTGTACAAGCAATATACTGCATTGTCAGACAGGGAATAATTATCTCCTACCTGCTTTCTGATATTTTCTATCTGAGATTTATCCTGGTTACAGACATATATTCCTGATTCCGTGGCGATCCAGAAAGTTTTGGAACTGTCGGCCATGATGTCCCTCACATAAATTTCTGTCCTGTCCTTATTCCGCAATAACAGGGATTTAAGCTGGCCTGTCTTCAAATGATAGGATAGCAATCCCTGTTTGGTCGTACCGATCAAAAGCTGATCCTGGTCTGTCCATAACAGTTTACTGATCTGCTTTGAGCTGAAAGGGAGGTCATGAAGAATAGGGATAACCGAAGATGTGTTGGTTTTGGGATCGTATTTCCCGATAGTGCCTCCGAAGGTGCCCAGCCATAAATTCATGGAGGGATCAAAGGCAATACAGGATGCGGAAAGATGATGATTGGTCACCTTGTTCCGGCGCTGGTCGTATTGAACGAGTTCGTTGTTGGAAAGGAACCACAGCTGATTTTTTTTGTCTACCAGGATATTACTGATAGAGGAGGGGGGGACAGGCAGAGCCGTAAAAGTTTCCGTGTAAGGATTAAATCTGAAGATCCCATGATTGGTGCCCACCCAGATCATCCCCCTACGGTCCTCGCAAAGCGATATGATACTATTATTCCCTATCCTTCCAAACCCGGTCTGGTTATTTTTAAAGGATTTGAAGGTATAACCGTCGAAACGGTTAAGCCCTTCTTTCGTACCAACCCACATAAATCCTTTTTGATCCTGAAGAATAGCGATGACAGTATTATGTGCCAGTCCGTCTTCCGCCTGGTAACGCTTAAAATAATAGGATTGCCCGCTGGCGAAAAATGGCAGTAGGCATAAGATGGTATAGAGCAGGTTTTTTTTATCAGATCGAAACATATTTGGTGGAATCAAATATAAGTATTGAGCATAAGCCAGCCGGAAATATGAGACAAACTAACTAAATATTGATCAATTTAGTAGGCTGAGAATAATTTAATTTGCTTTTAAATTTTAATTTATTGTTCAGCGGGCATTAAGCGTCTTTTAAAAGCGCAAACCCTGCGGGGAGTAATGACTGTTCTAACCAAATCATGGAAAAAATTTAATCTTCCATATTATTAAAAAACTATGAAGTGTTTCAAAAGACTTAATGCGCTCTGCCTGCTGATCTTTATCATCAGCGGGCAAACAGCCCTGGCGCAGGACGACCGCATACCGGCCTATCCCTTAATTACCCACAACCCCTATTTCAGTGTCTGGTCCAATACCGACCAGCTGAATGGCTCTGTCACCAAACACTGGACAGGGAAAGATCAATCCATGATCGGGCTGATTAAAGTAGATAAGCAATATTACAGGTTCATGGGAACAGTATCCCCAAGGTTCAAAAACCTGGTTGCTACAGGAGAGGAACTGCCTGGAAAATGGCAGTACACAGAACAGAATCCCGGAAATGGCTGGGAAGGGGCGGGCTATGCAGACCAGTCCTGGAAAAGCGGCCTTGCTCCTTTCGGGGATCAGCGGGCGCAGGCCGGAACAAGCTGGACGGGGAAAGACCTCTGGATCCGCAGGAAGTTTAAGCTGACCGCAATACCCAAAGGGCCGCTATTCCTGAAGCTCTACCAGGATGACGATGCCGAGGTTTTCCTGAACGGTAAGCAGATTGCCGGCACTAAGGGTGCAACAGGAAGTGCTGTAATGATTCCCCTGGATGCGGCAATGAAGTCGCTCCTGAAGCCGGGAGAAAATACACTCGCTGTTCATTGTTTAAATACCGGAGGCGGATCATGGCTGGACGTAGGTTTGTCTGAAAAATTGGCAGACCTTCCGGGCGATGTCTTTCTGACAGCAAAACAAACCAGTGTGAAACTCACCGCAACCCAAACGATCTATCAGTTTCAATGCGGAACTGTTGACCTGAAAGTGACCTTTACATCCCCGCTGATTTTGCAGGACCTCAGCTTACTGACCAACCCCGCTTCTTATCTGAGCTACGAAGTCAATGCAAACGATAAGCAAACACATCACGTTTCCATTTTCACCAGCGTTTCATCAGGCCTGGCCACCAACCAGTCTTCACAGGAAGTGCAGGCCTCTGCTTATACCAGTAACGGGCTTGCAATTTTAAAGGTAGGTACGACCGCGCAGCCTGTCCTCAAAAAGAAGGGGGATGATGTTCGGATCGACTGGGGTTATCTCTATGTATCAGCCCCTTCTGCTGCAAGTGCTAAACAATATATTACAGGCAGCGAAAATGCCTTGTCTTCTTTTAAAACGGAAGGAAAGCGGTCCACCAATCTGACAGGGAAGTCGCTGATGTTAAATACAGTAATCCCTTTTGGTAGTGTAGGCATCCAAAAGCAAAACAAGTTCATGGTCATCGGTTATGACGATCTGTATTCCGTACAGTATTTTCACACAGACCTGAAACCCATGTGGCGTGATGTTCCGGGGGCAACCATGGAAGGGGTATTGAGTACCGCTACTAGTAACTATGAAAAAGTGCTGGAAAAATGCCGCAATACTGATACTGAAGTTTATAATGATGCCCTGAAGTCCGGTGGAGAACAGTATGCCAAACTCTGTGTGATGGCTTACCGCCAGAGTATAGCCGCACACCAGCTGGTTAAAGGTCCCGATGGTGAACTGCTGTTCCTCTCAAAGGAAAACTTCAGCAACGGATCAATCAACACGGTAGATGTAACCTATCCATCGGCCCCGATGTACCTGCTGTATAACCCTGCGCTACTCAAAGGGATGCTGAATGGCATCTTCTATTACAGTGAAAGCGGTAAATGGACCAAACCTTTCGCTGCGCATGACCTTGGTACCTACCCTCTGGCCAACGGACAGACCTACGGCGAGGATATGCCTGTTGAGGAATCCGGAAATATGATCATCCTCAGCGCTGCCATTGTAACTGCCGAAAAGAACCCAGAGTATGCCAGGAAACACTGGAAAACCCTGACCATATGGAGCAATCATCTTGCACAAACCGGTTTTGATCCGGAAAACCAACTGTGTACCGACGATTTTGCCGGGCATCTGGCACATAACGCCAACCTGTCCGTCAAAGCGATCGTAGCAATCGGTGCCTATGCCCGCATGGCAGATATGCTGGGTGAGAAGGAAACCGCAGCCAAATATCAGAAACTTGCTGCAGAGATGGCAGCCAACTGGATTACTAAGGCCGATGCAGGAGATCACTTTGCCCTGGTATTTGACAATAAGAATACCTGGAGCCAAAAGTATAATATGGTATGGGATAAAGTCCTTGAATTGAATTTATTCCCTCAGCCGGTATATGATAAGGAAATCAAATTCTACCTCAGTCATCAGAATGCATTTGGATTGCCACTGGATAGCCGTAAAACCTATACCAAGTCTGACTGGATCATCTGGACAGCGACTATGGCGGCTAAAGAGGCAGATTTCAAAGCGCTCGTTGAGCCGGTTTATAACTATGCGTTGAAAACATCTTCCCGTGTTCCATTGAGCGACTGGCATGAAACACTGGACGGTAAAATGGTTGGTTTCCAGGCACGCAGTGTAGTTGGAGGGTATTTTATGAAGGTACTGGCTGACAAGATGAGTAAGCAGAAATAGTATATCTATATATCTAGATACCCTTCTGATCATGGGATCTTCTATCTTGAAAAGAGGGTATACGCTATTCCGGCTGCATTAATTCGCTACGCGAAAGAACGACCAGGCCGCAA
Organism: Pedobacter hartonius; assembly: GCF_900107535.1. Lineage (GTDB taxonomy): Bacteria > Bacteroidota > Bacteroidia > Sphingobacteriales > Sphingobacteriaceae > Pedobacter > Pedobacter hartonius. Next base: position 65,004 of record NZ_FNRA01000011.1, read on the forward strand.
TAGCGTATACCCTCTTTTTTAAAGATCATCTAAGGGATTAACCCAAACCACCGTTCATAGATGGTCTTAAAACAACCGGTCAGATATTGATATTTTCCAGGTATTTATAACCGCTGCCGGTATTCAAAAGAAGAACTCTTTCGCCACTGCGGATCCAGTTGGATGCTTTCAGAGTTTTAAAAGCCTGCCACAGGGCGGCGCCTTCAGGGGCAATCAGCATGCCTTCTTTTCTGGCAATTTCCTTTAATGCAGACTCCATTTGTATATCACTGACACTAATAGCTGTTCCTGCACTTTCCCTGAGCACTTTCAGAATCAACTTATCTGCGTATGGTTTCGGCACCCTCAGCCCGTTGGCGATGGTAAAGCCACGGTCCACAAACTGCGATTGCAGTTCCTGGTGATGGAATGCCTGTGTAATTCCGTCGCAGCTTTCTGACTGTACTGTCACCATTCTCGGCCGTTTACTGCCTATCCATCCCATCTTTTCCATCTCATCAAAGGCTTTCCATATCCCGATCAGGCCGGTGCCTCCCCCTGTCGGATAAAGGATCACATCCGGAACTTCCCAGTTAAATTGTTCTGCAATTTCATAGCCCATTGTCTTTTTGCCTTCCAGACGGTAGGGTTCTTTGAGTGTCGACACCTGGAACCATCCGTTTTCGGTAGCATCTTTATCGGCCAGTTTTCCGCAGTCGGAGATATTGCCGTCCACCTCGATTAAGTTTGCACCATACAGGCGGCATTCATCTTTAAAAACCTTCGGGGTTAACTTAGGCATATATACATATGCATTTAATCCCCCCTGTGCGCAATAAGCAGCCAATGCACCCCCGGCATTTCCGGCCGTTGGCGTAACAATGTTTGTAATTCCAAGTTCCTTTGCCTTGGAAACTGCCGAACTTATTCCCCTGGCTTTAAAGGAGCCTGTCGGGTTGCCCGATTCATCTTTCCAGAACACTTCATTGTCGTTTTCCTGGTAGGATAAATTCCTGAGCGGGAGAACAGGCGTAAAACCTTCACCAAGGGTGACGACATGCGCAGGGTCTGCTACCGGCAGAAATTCGTGGTAGCGCCACATCGTTGCCGGTCTGCCTGAGAAGAGCCTTTCCGGGTCAGTACTGAGCGGCAGGTTATACCCTGCGAATAGCGAAGATTTACAGGCTTCATTCAAACATACGGTCTGTATAACAGTTGATGGATATCTCGTGCCGCATGCGGGGCAGTAGAGATCTTCAATCAGGGATAGTTTCATTTAAAAGTATTAATTCCTGTAAATGTATCAGCTAATCAAATCCCTTACTTATACATTTTGCTGATATGCCATAACCAAACTATCACCAATAAAAAATCAAATGAATTAATTACCTTCAAAAGAGTTATTTTTACGCTCTATAAATCCTCATCTGTGCTTTCATTAAGTCACCTTGTCTTTCTAGAAGTTGCGGCTAACCTTAGTTTTTCCAAGGCAGCCAAAGCCCTGTATATTAGCCAGCCTGCAATCAGCAGGCATATCCATATGCTGGAAGGGCAATACAATTGCGCCCTTTTTGAGCGTAAAGGTAACAGCATACAGCTTACTGTAATTGGAGATACCATTTACAAATACCTTCAGGAAGCAAGGGAAATACAGCGGAAGATTGAATTTGAGGTGAGCACGCTGAAGCAGGAAGCGGAAGCGGCAGGGAATTTAAAGCTGGGCGCCAGCACCACGGTATCCCTCTATATCATCCCGGGTATTCTTTCAGCCTTCCACCAGATGATGCCAAAGATCAATATCCAGGTAGTAAACCGGAATACTGAAAATATCATTACGGCCTTGCTCAATAAACAGATCGACGTAGGAATTGTAGAAGTAGAAAATAAGATCAACCTGGTCAATTATGATTACTTCACCTCAGATAAAGTGATTGCAGTTTGTGCCGCCAAAAGCCACCTGGCCAAAGCAGGATGTTTAACACTCACAGAACTGCTGAAAACCAATGTGGCCCTGCGCGAGGTAGGTTCCGGAACGTTGTCTGCACTGACGCGCGAATTAAAAAAGCACGATATCTCTATCTCAGATCTGCACGCCAAAGTACGCCTGGGCGGAACAGAGGCCCTGAAGAATTTTATACTGGCAGACCTCAGCCTTGGCTTTTTACCCCAAAAGGCCGTTACCAAGGAACTACGCAACGGCGATCTGGTAGAAGTACACATTGAAGGACTGGAGATCAGCCGCGATTTCTTCTTCCTGACCCGTCTCGGCGAAAACTTTGACCTCATCAAGAAGTTTATCCGTTTTTCCCAGCGCTTCATACAGCCCGACATATAGCGGCCTATTAATTCCTATCTTGTCTCTTCAAATCTTAATCATGGCTATTTTGAAGAATTCAATCTTAATCCTTATCCTCCTTGTTCTGCACGTCAGCAGCGTAAACGCCCAGTCTGTAAAGCAAAATTTCAATATCGTTTTTATTGGCAACAGCATCACCCATGGTTCAGGATTGCCCGATCCTGAAACACAGGCACCCCCTGTCATTGCCGCACAAAAACTAAGAGCGTTTAAAGACATAGGCACCGTGCAGATCAGTAACGTTGGCAGGAGCGGATCTACGACGCTGGACTGGCTGCCTGAAAATAACAAACTGTTTCCGACTGCCAGGCAGGCTGCCGGCAGGTATGCCACTGATAGTGCTACCCTGCTTTTTTCTATCGTTCTGGGAACGAATGACAGTGCAATAAAAGGACCGCATGGCGCCCCGGTATCACCTGAGGATTACCACGGAAATTTAATAAAGATTGCCGACAGGCTATTGGCTGAATATCCAAAGTGTAAGATTATTTTTCAGTATCCTACCTGGTATAGTGAAAATACCTACAATACTTCTAAATATTTGAAAGAAGGACTGAATAGGTTGCAGTCCTACTTGCCTGAAATCGATGCAGTCGTAAAAAGTTACAAAATTTCGCAGCCCAACACGGTTTTTTCCGGTAATAAGAAGGTATTTGCCTATTTCAAAAAGCATCGCGCCCTGTTTCAGAATGAAAAAGGCCAGCAGGGAATATTTAACCTTCATCCTAATGTAGAAGGAGCTGCTGAACTGGGTAACTTTTGGGCAAAAGCCATTTATAAAGCACTGGAATCTGCAAAATAATTGTTAACATTAAAAAAAAAATGACAACCTGAAAAGCTGATCTACTCACCAGAAAGGCGCAGAAAAAACAAAAAATGATGAAAATAATTTACATGACATTAGCCCTTTGCTTCTTTTACAATCTTTCGTTCTCCCAAAACGATGTGGTAAATGACGATGAAGGAAGCAGTTACAACCTGAACAAACCCGAACGTGAAGAATGGCTCCGTGATACTGGAGCGGGTTTATTTATTCACTTCAACGTTGATGCCCAACTGGGCGTAGTGATCAGCCATTCGCTGGTTGGCGCTTCAAACGATTATGTAGAACGTTATTTTAACGAGTTACCTAAAACGTTTAACCCTTCAAAATTCAATCCCAAAGAAATTGCCGAACTCGCAAAGATGGCGGGCATGAAATATATCTGTTTTACCACAAAACACCATGCCGGGTTTTGTTTCTGGGACACGAAAACCACTGATTTCAACATCACGAAAACACCCTATAAAAAGGATATGCTGAAGGAATTTGTGGATGCCACCAGGGAAGCAGGCCTGGACGTAGGGTTTTATTTCTCTCCTGAGGATTTCAACTTCTTGCGCAGCCATAATATACCGATCAGCAGGACCAATGTGAAAATGGATGCCAAAACTACAAAAGAATACAACGACTATAACCGCAAACAGTGCGAAGAACTGATGACTAACTACGGTAAGATTGATGTGTTCTTTATTGACGGCGAACCTAAAGAAGTGGTAAAGGAAACCTGCTGGAGGTTACAGCCAAATCTGCTGATCACACGCGGGGCTATCAAAACGCCTGAGCAGGCATTGCCCGGTGCAAAGATCACCCAGCCCTGGTTATCGCCGATCACGATGGGTACAGCCTGGCAGTACCAGCCTACTAATGACCGTTACAAATCCGGCACGCAACTGATCAACCTGATGATCGAAGCAAGGGCCAAAGGCGGTTCCCTGTTATTAAACATAGGGCCGAAACCGAATGGCGAAATGGCTATCCAGCAGGAAGACCGTTTACGTGAAATGGCACTATGGAATTTTATTAACCACGAGAGCATGGACAGTGTCCGCAGCTGGGTGGTAAGCAAGGAAGATGATATCTGGTTTACCAAAAAAGGTAAAAGTACGGTTTACGCATTTGTTACAGATGTGGCCGACTGGAAGGAGGCCGCCCGCAAAACTTTTCTGCTGCGGTCAGTAAAAAGTACCCCGGATACAAAAATCAGTGTCCTTGGGCAAAACAGCCAGATCATTGAGTATAAAGCAGACCTTGATGTGAGCTGTAAATATACCCAGACTACCGAAGGCCTGGAAGTATCTGTAGTGAAAGCGCAAAGGATCTATGACGACCACCGCTGGCCAAATGCTGTGGTGATCAAACTGGAGAATGTGAAACCGGTTTTTGAAGAGGCCGTATTTGTAAAAACTATGGGTTCCAGCCTGACGGCGGATGGAGCAGTGCTCAAAGGTAAAGTGATGGATTATCAGCCCGCGCTGTCAAAAAGGGCAAGGTTCTATTACCGTCCTTATGCAGGGCAGGTAGAAACATTATATGCTGCACCATGGGTAAAAACTGTTTGGGTGAATATCAATGCCGACGGTACATTTTCTGCTCCGCTGAAGGGTCTGAAAAAGGGAAGCCGTTTTGAATACAAAGCTGTTGCTGAACAGCAGAAGGTTGCCGTAGAAGGCGAAACCAGTGTGGTCAGCTTCTGATGAAATTTCAATCAACCCGTTTAATTGCTATGAGTAAATAACAAAATAATGACCCTTATTCTCGTGTTTTTATGCATCCTGCTGCTGATCGTCATGGTCTCTGTCTTCAGGATCAATGCTTTTCTCGCTTTCCTTGCTGTTTCTATCCTGGCCGGGATTGTATTGGGGATCCCTCTGGCAAAAGTAGTGGGCTCAGTAGAGAAGGGCATAGGTGACGTGCTCGGTTCTTTGGCGGTGATCATTACCATTGGTGCCATGCTGGGTAAACTGGTGGCGGAAAGCGGTGCCGCGCAGAAGATCGCTGCGGTGATCATGAATTTCTGCGGAGAGAGATATATTCAGTGGGGAGTCGTAGTGACAGGTTTCCTGATCGGTATTCCCCTTTTTTACGGAATAGGTTTTGTGCTGATGATACCGCTGATCTTTTCTGTGGTCTACAAATACAAGCTTCCTCCTTTATACATCGGCCTGCCAATGCTGGCTGCCCTTTCCGTAACACATGGCTTCCTGCCGCCGCACCCCTCGCCATCCGCCCTGGTGATCCAGTTCAATGCGAACATGGGGCTAACCCTGATGTATGGACTGCTGATCGCTATTCCTGCTATTGTGATCGGTGGCCCGCTTTTTTCCAGGACGCTCAGAAATATTCCTTCAACACCACTGCAGTCTTTTGTTCCGGTAGAAATGCCGGAGGAAGAACTGCCCGGAACATTCAACAGCTTTTTTACTGCATTACTGCCGGTACTGCTGCTGATCCTGGCAACAGTGTTCTCGTTTTATACTGCCAGTCATCCGGGCTTGAAGGATGTGATTGCCCTTGCCGGTCATGCGGATGTGGTGATGCTGGTCTCCCTTTTTACAGCAACACTTACCCTTGGGATCTTTCAGGGCAGGAAGATCTCCGGCATTATGAGTATCTATGCGGACGCTATCAAAGATGTGGCGCTGATCTTACTGATCATTGGCGGCTCGGGTGCATTGAAACAGGTATTGGTAGACAGTGGCGTGAGCGGGCAGATTGCAAACCTGCTGAAAGACCTGCATATGCAGCCCCTGTTCCTGGGCTGGCTGATTACGGCAGTGATCAGGTTTGCAGTAGGCTCTGCGACGGTTGCAGGCTTAACCACTGCAGGGATCATCCTGCCCTTAATGATCGCAACCCATACCAATCCAAACCTGATGGTGCTGGCCGTGGGTGCCGGAAGTCTGATGTTCTCTCACGTGAACGATGCCGGATTCTGGATGTTTAAAGAGTACTTTACGCTTACACTGAAAGACACCTTCAAATCATGGGCACTAATGGAATCTATTGTTGGGCTTATTGGCCTGATAGGTGTACTTTTATTAAATCAATTTATATAAGAAATTAGAATATGGAAACTTTTAATGCAGATGAGCAATTTGAAAAATTAGAACTAAACCTTCCACCGGCACCTACGCCGCTTGGGGTTTATAAGCCTTTTCTAATTGATGGAAAATACCTTTATTTATCCGGACATGGTCCTGTAAATGATGATAAAAGCCTGATCATCGGGCGGATTGGTACAGACATGGATAAAGAGGAAGGTAAACTTGCGGCCAGGCAGGTGGGACTGACAATGCTGTCTACCATTAAAACAAATCTGGGAAGCTTAAACCGTGTGAAAAGGGTGATCAAGGTTCTGGGAATGGTGAATTGTACAGCTGATTTTGAAAAACATCCATTTATTATCAATGGCTGCAGTGAGCTTTTTGCACAGGTTTGGGGCGAAGAAAATGGGATCGGTACCCGCAGTGCTGTTGGTTTCGGATCTTTACCGGACAATATTCCTGTAGAGATTGAAGCCTTATTTGAACTCCATGACTAATACCGTACAGGAGGCCTGGTACCTGATCAGCGAAGCTGAGCAGCCGGACTCGCCTGCACTGGTCTTTTACCCGCACAGGATCACTGAGAACATTGACAGGCTGAAAAGGAGTATCAGTGACATCAGTCGCCTGCGGCCCCATGTGAAAACCCATAAGAATGCAGAGATCACACTGATGATGATCCAGGCAGGTATCAGCAAATTCAAGTGTGCTACCATCGCTGAAGCAGAGATGCTGGGCATGTGTAAAGCACCCGATGTATTGCTTGCCTATCAGCCCGTAGGGCCAAAAATTGACCGGTTCATTGCACTGATCAAAGCCTATCCGGCTACGCATTTCTCCTGTCTGGTGGATCATCCGGATGCGCTGCAGGCTATAACTGCGGTGGCTGCGGCAGCAGGGCTGGAGATTGGCCTTTTTCTGGATCTCAACGTGGGGATGAACCGTACGGGGATTACCCCTGATGAAACGGCGGTAGCACTTTATCAGCAGATCCATGCCCTGCCAGGTGTATATGCCCGGGGGCTGCACGCCTATGATGGTCATATTCATGATGCTTCTTTTGAACTCAGAAGGGAAAAGTGGCAGTTGGTGCTTGACGCAATTTCAGGTGTGGAGAGGCAGATCATTGCTGCCGGCCTGCCAAAACCGGTGATCGTTGCCGGAGGAACGCCAACATACCCCTTCTATGCAGCACTGGACGATATTGAATGCAGCCCGGGGACATTTATTCTCTGGGATAAAGGTTACCAGGATGCTTTTGCTGAACAGGAATACCTCAGCGCAGCCCTTGTACTGACGCGGGTGATCTCGCTTACCGCTGAAACCCTGGTTACGGTAGACCTGGGCCATAAGTCTGTAGCGGCAGAAAATGAACCGGGCAGAAGAGTCTGGTTCCTGAATGCGCCGGACGCTGAATTTATAGGTCAGAGTGAAGAACACCTGGTGCTGGATTTAGGTCTTGATCACGGCTTTCAGATCGGTGATGTGCTGTACGGACTGCCCTTCCATATTTGCCCTACCGTGGCGCTGTATGGAACGGCCGCACTGATAGAGAACCATCATATCACCGGAGAATGGAAGATCATTTCGAGGGAAAGAAAAATTAACATTTAGTTTAGGATTATGTTTACGATAGATGCACACCTTGATTTAAGTATGAATGCGCTGGAATGGAACCGCGACCTGCGGTTACCCGTTTCTTCCATTAATGCCCGGGAACAGGGCTTAACAGATAAACCTGACAGGGCTAAGGCGGTGGTTTCACTGCCCGAACTGAGGAAAGGTAAAATAGGATTGGTAGTTGCTACCCAGATTGCACGTTATGTTGCTCCGGGAAATAACCTTCCGGGCTGGCACTCGCCCGAACAGGCATGGGCACAAACCCAGGGCCAGGTTGCCTGGTACAAGGCAATGGAAGAAGCAGGCGAGATGGTGCAGATCCATGACCTGGAAAGCCTGGAAACACACCTTCTTTTATGGAATAGTGACCTGGCCGATGAAATCAAACCCATAGGTTATATCCTGAGCCTTGAAGGAGCAGATTCAATCGTTACTGTAGAACACCTGAAGCGGGCGCATGCCTATGGTTTACGTGCCCTGGGTCCTGCACATTACGGTCCCGGGCGTTATGCTCAGGGAACCGATGCGACCGGGTTAATGGGCCCTGAGGGGCACGAGCTGCTGAAAGAAATGGAGCGTTTAAATATCATACTTGATGCCACACATTTATGTGATGACAGTTTTTGGGAGGCGCTGGATCATTTCAATGGTCATATCTGGGCTTCACACAACAATTGCCGGGCATTGGTAAACCATAACCGCCAGTATAGTGACGCGCAAATTAAGGAATTGGTAAACAGGGGCGCCGTTATCGGCCTGGCACTGGATGCATGGATGATGGTGCCCGACTGGGTTCGCGGAGTTTCTACCCCTGAAAATATGCATTGTAACCTGGAAGTAATGGCTGATCACCTGGATCATATTTGCCAGATCGCAGGGAATACCCTCCACGTTGGTCTGGGTTCTGACCTCGACGGTGCTTTCGGACGTGAACAATGCCCTTATGATATTGAAACGATAGCCGACCTGCAAAAGATTCCTGCGATTCTAGAAAAACGCGGGTATAAAAAACAAGATGTGCAGAATCTGATGCAGGGCAACTGGACCAGATTCCTGAGAAATGTTTGGGCTGTTAAATAGTTTTCCCCATAAAAAAGGGGTTATCCACAATCAAATGTGGATAACCCCTTTTTTATGGGGAAAACTTGCTAAACCCTCCTATATTAGTGCTGATTGTTAAATATCAATGTTCTTTTTATTTATATTTTTTCCGATATTTAATTTTTTGACTTGTATAGTTAATTAAGACATTTGATCATCATGCCGGAATCCAGTTAAGAAATTAATAAAGATAGGCGTATATCTTACTGTAAAAATAAATATGAAGTATCTTTTTGAGGTTTTGTGCAAAACCTTTAATTTTCGGAATGTTATTACCTAAATAGAACAGTGTATTATTTTTTCGGATTTTGGCAGAGCCGGGGTAGATTTAGATTCTTACAGTTGGATAGACGGGGCGGGAGTTTAGGTTGTATTGAAAATATTTGAGATGAATACTAAAGGACAAATTAAACTAAACTACCCTGATGAATTCAGGATTGCCTGTAAGATTAGCAATCTCAAGCACGAAGAGCTTATTCAATACTTTATTGACCAGGTTTCGTTTTACGCTTTTATCGGAGGAAATATGGAGCCGGCACACCTCTGGGCTACTACCGTCAGTATCGAATGTAAAGAGTTCTGGAACAAAATTCCTGTAGAAACCATATCAGATCCACTGGTACAGGAGATTTCCCTGAAATATATCAGGAAGCTCACCGCATTAAGCCTGGAAGCCGGCCTTACGAAGAATGAGGAGACCAGCACCAGCATATCCTTTATGAATGAATGGTCAGCAGAGCTCATCCCGCTCACCGATTATGAACCTGATATAACAACGACTAAAGGAGAGGTTTTTAATCTGACCTTTGATTTTAATCTCGTTTGCAGACTACATGGAATTCACACAGATCTTTTATTACAGTATTTTGTTGATAATATCTCCCTGGCGCGGGAGAGGGCTACCAATGTGATCGAGGAGATCGGGATAAATCCTTCTGTGGCTGTTTTACTGATCCTGGTTTCCTATCATGACGATGTTAAACACCGGATACTTCCCCATCAGGAGATATACAGGAAATATGGGCTACAGTTACTGCAACTTGATAAAAAACAAAAAAGCGAAAATGATTTTGAAAGCAGGGTGGAAAGTTACAGTGCTTTTTACCGGGAGTGGTATAATGCACTCACAATAGACATAAATTAATCAACCGGATATAGATTAATCAAGACTGATTCCCTGCCCTTTATTAAAAATCACTCTATTCATTTAATCCATTTCATCATTCCTCTTAAAATTGTCAAACCTATTTGATTCTGTGTCTGTTTAATTGTTGAAATATTTGTTTAGCAATTTAGATTGTTACCCCTATGAGTAATTAAAAACTGTCAATATGGACGCTAAAGGACAATTTGGACTAACTTATACTGAAGATTTCAGGATAGCCTGTGAAGTCAACTATTTTAAACAGAAAGAAGTACTGCAATACTTTATCAACAGGGTGTCTTTTTATGCTTTCAATGGAGGGGAAATGGAAGCTGCTGCGTTATGGGCAACACAAATTCTCCTTGATTGTAAAAACCTGATAGGTGGCGAGGTGATTCCTCTCACCAATAGGAAGGTAAAACGGATAGCTATAAAATATATCTTCCTGCTGAACGATTTGAATGAAAACACCTATCTGTCAACTGTAGATAAGATGAAAGAAAGCTTCTGTATTATGCAGGAATGGGAAGCCGAGATGCTTCCGCTTGTGGACTATCCCAGGACATTTTATTTGAACGAGGAAATCTTTCTGGTGCTCACCTTCGACTTTAACCTGATTTGCCGGATGAACGGACTGCAACCTCAGCAGGTACTGCAGTATTTTATTGATCAGATATCCGTGGCCAGACAAAGAGCCCTCAACCTGATTGATTTTGCAGGAACTAATTCCTGTATGTCTCTTTTCAGTATCATGCAGCTCAGCCGTTCCATGAAACAGAAGAAGCTTCCCGCTCAAAAGGAAATTGAGGCATGGTTTACGCAGCAATTGCTCGCTCTGGACGAAACACTCAGGGATGAGCCGGATATCGACAGCCGGGTGGCCACATACAGGGAACTTTACGCTGAGTGGTGCCATACGCTCCGGAGAAACCTGGAATGACGGTTGACTATAGGCCCTTGTTCTCCTTCTTTTTGGAGATAAGTGCCGTGGAAGGGAGGAAATCTTTTGGAGACAATCCGAAATGGTCAGCAAAGATGTTGATGTGCTTTAAGTTGTATTTGGCCGGATTACTTAGGTTTTCAACATTCCCGATAAAGGATGCTTTTACTCCGATAATATAGGCAATATCTTCCTGACGTAACTTTTTGTCAGCCCTTAATTTTCTGACAAAATCGATCACGTGTTGTTCAATAAGATCTAGTTTTACCTTTCCTTCCATTCCGGGACTAAGTAATTTATATTCCTGATCATAATTTACAGTTATAAATGTAAATAAGTTTTTTATTCCCTATTTCGAGTTAACTTATTAAAAAATTACAATATTTTATTACTGCGTTGTAGATGCTGTTTAAACGCATATTTATTGAGTAATAGTTTTACTTATTGGCTAAATGTTTTTAATTTTTGTTTTGTTGAGGTTTTTCCTGAATAAGATAAATTTAAAAAAAATTATCCACTTTATCTTATCATCATGAGATTAACATGATTATTTATAGCTGTTTAACTGATTGCTAAATAACTGCCTTTGAAGGGAACTTGCATCCCTGATCATAAAATATCATTAAGTATATTTGGCAGCTTATGGTCTATGTCGAAACTTATTATGAATAAAACCAGATTTGGCTTGCCGGCCTTTAAGAATCTTGACGCCTGTCTGATTTCCCTGATAGGCCTCATCATGATCCTGATCTATACAAGGCATGGAGGGATTGGAATATCGCCGGATTCGATTGCTTACCTGAGTGTGGCGAGGAATATCATCATGCATGGATCGCCCGTTGATTATACGTTGAGCCCGCTGGTGGATTTTCCTGTTTGTTACCCTTTCTTTCTCAGCATAGTTGGATTCGTGTCTGGCCAGGACCCCCTGGTCATCGCACCATGGTTGAACGGCCTGCTCTTCGCGGGGCTGATCGTACTGCTGGGCAGCCTTATCAATTCCTTTGAAGGCGTTACCAGGTCATACAAATGGATCATATTAATATGCATCGCCCTCAGTCCTTCATTACTTGAAATCTATTCCATGTTATGGTCCGAGACTTTATTTATCCTGTTTACGATTGTATTTATTTCTGCTTTTGGCCGTTACCTTAGAAAAAGATCGGTGATCAGCCTGCTGTGCTGCGCCCTTATTGCGTCAGCTGCCTGTATTACGCGTTATGCGGGTGTTACGATCATTGGAGCAGGGCTAATGCTGCTGGTGTTCGACCGTTCACTGGAATGGAAGAAAAAGCTCCGGCATTGTCTCTGGTTTGGCCTGGGTTCTATATCCCTGCTGCTGATCAACCTTTTGCGCAACAGGCTCATTACCGGATCTCTTACAGGCCCGAGGGAGCCCGGGATCCTGACGCTGAGTGATAACCTCATTTTCACCGGAAGGGTAATCTGCAACTGGCTGCCCGTCTCCGGTCAGCAGTCTGAGCTGGTCTCTGGTGTAGCGATCCTGGTATTGATCGTCATTTCTTTACTTTTCCTGAAACGCAGCTGGTCCGGCATAGTTACGCTCAGTACAGAAAACTGTTTTGCTGCTTTTTTCATTGTGTACACTGTTTTCATTACCGGAATTTCTACGATTTCACATTTTGAACAGATCAATAACAGGTTATTATCTCCTTTATACATTCCGATGGTCATTTCTCTGACCTCCTGGGTTCCCCGCGTAATCCGGAGATTGCCTGTGCTGACAATGCGGCTGGCCGGGGCATTGGCAATCCTCATCGCTTCTGGTTTTGCAGTCTACCAATACGAACAGGTAAGTATAATGTATGATGAAGTGAAGGGCTCCGGGATACCGGGTTACACGGAGGATGCATGGAAGAACTCAGAAACAGCGGGTTTTCTGCGGAAAAGGGCAGATTATTTTGATCCGGCATATGAGGTATATTCAAATGCGCATGAGGCAGCGTACTTCAACGGCGGCCTGATTACGGAATCCCTTCCCCAAAGAAGGGATAAAAGAGATACTTTTGAACTTTTAAACGGGGATGCGTTCTACCTGATCTGGTTTGACGATTTTTCAGACAATGAACTGGTGAAATTCAGGACCATCCGGCAGCATGCCGACCTCATCAAAAAATATGATTTTAAGGACGGGGATATTTTTTTTGTCAGGCCCCGCCATTCTTCAGCACAGCAGCGGTAACCATTAACTGGCCTACATGGCGCATGGTATGTTCCGCCCCGTGCACAAGCAGTCCGATCACTGTGGAAGGAAGACCGGCACGGCCAATGCCGCGGTAATCTGCAAGACTTGCCGCATCGGTTCCCCTGAGCTGTTGCAACGCAAGGTCTACCTGTCTGCCGAAGCGCTCAACGAGTTCTTTTGTGGTGTAACCATGGGCTGCATCTTTGCCTTCTTCATCCAGCTGCTCAAACTGAAAAGGGCTCAGCCCTTCAGCTTTTGCATAAGTAAAGACCCTGTCCAGCACTCCGCTCAGGTGTTGTAAGTGAAAGCCCACCGAGGCCATGCCCGCCGGGCGCTGCCAAAGTAATGCTGAGGGGAACTCATGCATATACTCATTCACTTCTTCCCGGGCTTGCAGCAGTGCATGTGCTACAGGCTGTAACATTGGAATGATATCGGGGAGGGGACCTCTTTGCCATACTTCTCGCTGCTGTGCCATATCGTTTTGGTTTATATGAATCTCAATATCCTGTTTATACTATTCTTTAGCGTTGAAACAAACCCTGCACCTTGGCTCGTAACTTTCTTTTTCGCCCAGCAGGATCTTCGCCTCGCTGGCTACCCTCCTGTACGAGTACATGGCCGGATTTCCGCACCTTACACACACGGCATTTACCTTAGTGACCAATTCTGCAATGGCCATCAGCGCCGGCACAGGGCCAAAGGGCTTACCCGCAAAATCCATGTCCAGCCCGGCTACAATTACCCTGATGCCTTTGTTGGCAAGCGTATTGCAAACCTCGGGTAAACCCTCATCAAAAAACTGTGCCTCGTCAATGCCTACTACCTGTGTGTCTGCATTCAGCAGTAATATCGATGCCGAATGATCTACAGCGGTGGCGGAAATCGTGTTGTAGTTATGTGATACAACAGCTGTTTCATCATACCTGGTATCTGTGGCAGGTTTAAATATTTCTATCTTTAATTTAGCGATCTCCGCACGCTTCAGTCTCCTGATCAGTTCTTCCGTTTTGCCCGAGAACATAGAGCCGCAAATTACCTCAATGCTGCCGCCAAATTCTCCTTTGCTATAATTTTGTTCGCTGAATAACATGTATATGGTAGGGGTTGTATGACCCGCGAATATCGAAGTTTTGCAGTGAATACCGAAATTTGTAGTATTTTTGAGTGTATTTTATCAACACAAACAGACATTTTTCCCGTTATATAACTATGATGAACCAGGAGGACATATTCAAAAAGATAGGACAGATACTCAATGAGTTGAATGACCAGTATCAATACTTAGCCCAAAATCCGGAGGAGCTGAATGAACTGGAGCTTGAACTCTTTTTGGCTAACGCCAGTTTTTTAACTGATCATGTTCAGATTGTCAGAAAATTAAATAAAAAGGCTACCCAGAAAGCCTTGCCTGAACATGCAGGCATTCAGGAGGAAACGATTGAGCAGGAGCCGGTTATCCCTGTGAAAATAGTGGAGGAACCAGCGGCGCCAGCGTCTCATGCTGAAACAACGCCTGTTAAACAGGCAATAGATGATGATATCTTTACACTGGACAAAGAGCCTTCCACCTTTGAATTTATTCTGAATGAAAAACCATCATCTGACAGATTTGAATTTGAGGAGAAATCTGTAGATGAGATATTCGACAGGCCACTGAGCAAAGAGGAAGAGCAGATCATTGCACAAAAACAAAAGCTGAGAGAACTGGATAGCCTGGAAAGCGAGCTGCCTGAAGAAGACGAAATAGGTCCGGAACCTTTCCTGGTATCAGAACCACTAGCTGCTACAGCTTATCCCGTGCCGCTAACAGAGCCTGAACCGGTAGAAGAGCCTGATTTTTTAAAGGATAAGCTTTCTGAAGAACAGGAACCGGAGAACTTGCCGTTTGATCAGGAGGAGGAGGTTGTTCCCGATGAGGAAGAAGAGTCAACTGAAGCATCTGCGGAAGAAGAAGTTCCTGCGCAGGCTGAAGACATCAAACCTGTGGCTGAACCTGCTGCCCGCATGGAACTGTTTACATTGCCGCAGTCAGCAGCTGAAACTCCTGCAGCGCCTCCAATAGCTGCAGCCGCTCCCGTAATAGAGGAAACTGCATCTGAAGGCCAGCCTAAGGTCAGGCCTACGTTAAACGATATCCTGTCCGGCAGCTCAAATACAAAGAATTTCAATACAGGCACAAGCCGGGTAGCTGTGACAGATTTAAAACAGGCAATCAGCTTAAATGATAAGATGCGATACATTAAAGACCTGTTTAACGGGTATAACCTGGCCTATGCCGAAGCAATAGACCTGCTGAATAAGATGCCGGACTTTAAAACGGCAGATACTTTCCTGCAGAATAATTATGCGGTAAAGAATAACTGGGCTTCTAAACAGGATACGGCAGATCAGTTTTATGAACTGCTGAACCAGCGTTTTCCGGCTAAATAAAGCCCATTCTGTTCGAGTCCAGTTTCAGGAATATAAAAAGCAGAACGGTGAAGCTCCAGAGTGAGGAGCCGCCGTAACTGATAAAAGGCAAGGGGATTCCAATTACGGGAATGATGCCTATCGTCATTCCTATATTGATAAATACGTGGAAAAAGATAATACTTGCTACGCAGTAGCCATAGACCCTGGAAAAGGTGGAACGCTGCCTTTCAGCAAGGTTAATGACCCGCAGGAGCAAAAAGATGTAGAGGGCAATCACTACGCTGCAGCCTACAAACCCCCATTCTTCACCAATTGTAGAGAAGATGAAATCCGTACTCTGCTCCGGTACATACCCGTATTTTGTTTGTGTGCCTTCCAGGAAACCCCTGCCGGTCAGCTGTCCTG
The DNA here is from genome assembly GCF_900107535.1 of Pedobacter hartonius. GTDB lineage: Bacteria > Bacteroidota > Bacteroidia > Sphingobacteriales > Sphingobacteriaceae > Pedobacter > Pedobacter hartonius. The sequence goes on from NZ_FNRA01000011.1 coordinate 81,037, forward strand.
AACCGATGGCAATTTTAGACTGTATCACGTTATATCCCGCTCCTTTGGGATCGGTCTTCAGTCCAAGTATAATTTCTATACGGGTGCGCTGATGTGGTTCCAGCACTTTTTCGTAAGCGAACTTCACCAGAAATAAATAGGCCACGGCAACGATAGTGGCAATGATCATGGAGAACATCATTTGCTGTTTCCGTTTATTCTGATAGGCAAAAAATCCGCCGACCAGTAAGATGATCGGGATCAGTACAGAAATGGGAACAAGAAAATCAGCAATAAAAAGCACGATCATTCCGAGAAAGATCAGTAAAAAGTACCCGGAGAGGCCTTCCCTGTAAAGCGGGAACATGAATGCCAGAAAGACAAGGGCTGATCCTGTGTCGGGCTGAAGCATGATCAGCAGGAGTGGGAAGCAGATGATGAGGCCCGCAAAGAAAATGGATTTGATATCCCTGAACTTGGGATTAAAATTACCAACGTACCGTGCAATGAGCAGGGCGGTACCAAATTTTGCCAGCTCTGAGGGCTGCAGCCTGAAACTCCCTAAGGGGATCCATGCCTGGTTACCCGCCACCTTACGCCCTACCACCAGTACCACCATCAACAGGAGCAAAGTTACACCGTAAACTATGGGGGCGAAAACACTGAAGAACTTTGCGTCCAGCAGCAAAATAGAAAAGCCCAGTACAAGTGCGGTAATAATGAAGATCAGCTGCTTGCCATAGTTGCTTCCGAAATTGAACAGGGTAGAGGTGTCCGGATTATAGATTGAGGCATAAATATTTACAAAACCAATTGTACATAGGGCCACATAGATTAAAATAGTAATCCAGTCTACATTGAAGAAGAAACGTCCGCCCTGTTGTGTACTCATTTAGTCAGTTGTAATTGTTTTTTGTTTGCTGCCGGTTTTTTTTGAGGTGCAGGAGGTACAGTAATTCTGGCTGCACTGTCCGCTTTGCGTGTGCTGTCTGCAACTTTAGGCCCCCAATAGATCTTTGGCTTAGGGATCTCTGGCAGTACCACTTGTTTTTTCATCCATTCTGCACGGTCAACCCTGTTGCCTGAAAGTTTGCCTTTCAGATACGTCTCTGTGATATAACTGGCAATAGGCGCTGCATACGCACTACCAAAACCTGCATTTTCAACAATCACTGCTATGGCGATCTTTGGATTGTCGCGCGGGGCGAACCCTATAAATACCGAGTGGTTCTTTCCGTGCGGATTTTGTACTGTTCCTGTTTTTCCGCACATGAGGATGTCCGGTATGGCCGAATCCCTTGCAGTACCGTATGGAGCATTCACTGCATCCTGCATGCCATCGATCACAGGTTCAAAGTGGCTTAAATCAATACCTACGGAATTTTTTACCAGGTATTCTTTTTTTACATCTCTCTTTTCGCCAATCGCTTTGATGAGATGGGGTTTGATATAATAACCTCTGTTTGCAATAATGGACATGATATTGGCCATTTGCAGTGGCGTGGCACTCATCTCTCCCTGTCCGATAGCCAGTGAGATAATGGTAGTGTAGCCCCAGTATTTACCAAATCTTTTGGTGTATTCTTCCGAAGTAAAAAGTCTTCCCTTACGCTCGAAGGGCATATCCAGGTCCAGTTTTGAACCTAATCCAAACTTCCTGACCTTCGCCTGCCAGTCGTCATAAGCTGCAATTTTACTTTTATACTTAGGCTGTGTCATCAGCTTCTGAAAGACATGGCATGCATACGTATTACAGGATCTTGCCAGTCCCCTGCGCAGCGAGATATTCCCGTCCACGTGTTCACATTTTACGGGATGGTTACCCGCCCAGTACACCCCCGGGCAGTTAAATGTTGTATTTGGGTCTATCACTCCTTCCTGCAAGGCAATAAGATCGTCAACAGGTTTAAAGGATGAACCTGGTGAATAATAACCGGAAAGCGGCCTTACGGTAAATGGCCTGTTCGGTAAGCGAAAAATATCCATATAGTTATTTCCCTGCTGCCTGCCCACCATCAGGTTTGGGTCATAGGTGGGGCTGCTGACGAAGGCCAGCACTTCTCCCGTGGCCGGTTCTATCGCAACGATACTTCCCACTTTGTTTTTCAGCAATTGCTCCCCGAGTTTCTGCAGCCTGATGTCCAGTGAGGAAACCAGGGTTTCCCCGGAAATAGCCAGCGTATCAAATTTGCCGTTGAGGTAACTTCCCTGCGGCACATTCCTGGCGTTATATATCGTGTTTTCTACACCGCGTTCACCCTGAAGTACATCGTTATACTGGCGTTCCACCCCCGCTTTTCCAATATAATCCCCCGGGCGGTAATAGCCATTACTTTCGTCAATATCCTTTTCCGAAACCTCTTTCACGTAACCGAAGAACTGGCCGGCTACGCTGTCCGGGTAGTGCCTCACGGTTCTGTTCTGTGTTTCAAAGCCCACAAAACGTGAAAGCCTTTCCTGCAGGGCAGCATAAGTCTGGACGGAAAGTTGTTTTTCAAATACAGACCGCTGGTATCTCGACTGGTTTTTCGCTTTGTTAAAGCGTTTGTGAAATCCCTTCATATCAATGCCTATGATCCGGCAGAGGGCGGCTGTATCAAAGGGTTTTACCAGGCTGGGGGTAACCATCAGGTCATATACCGGTTCATTTTGTACCAGTACTTTGTTGTTGCGGTCCATGATGATCCCACGGGCCGGGAAAGTGTATTTCTTTCGGAGTACATTGCTGTTTGCCGAAAGAAAGTAACGGTCGCTCGCTACCTGTATATAGAAGAGCTGTCCCAAAAGGATCAGCGCAACCACGATAAACAAGCCTTGTATGATATATTTCCTATTAAAAAGATTATCCATTTAACGCGATTTTCTATTATAGAAGATGAATTCTACTAATATAACAGTGAATAAGGTAAAGATACCGCTAAAGAGACATCTTAACAAAGTATAAGATAGTTCTGTTAATTTAAAAGCTTCTAATAAGAAAAGCACCAGGTGATGTGCGAATGTACACAACAGTGCATAGAGGGAAAACCATTTAAAGCCCATATTTCCCAGAGAGGGCTCGGGTTCATCAAAATTATCCCGGCTTACGGTAACCGAGATGAACAGGATCCTGACAAAGGCCAGTGTTACGCAGGCTGCGGTATGTACGCCCAGCGTGTCGTAGAAAGCATCCAGTGTTAATCCCGTACCAAATGCGATCAGGTACAGCAGCAGGTTGGGCGTTCCAAACGGGAGCAGCAGTAAAAATAAAATATAAGTGAAAGGAGTAGCCAGGTCATAAAAACTGAGGTTCCTTAACAAGAGTACCTGTATGGAAAGCAGGATAAACCACCTTATGATATTGATTACTATAATTCTACTGTTCATTCGGCAATTTTAGTTCTAAAGATTTTTCTTCCTGTGCTAATTTATCTTTAATCACGTATACATACTGTAAAGTACTGAAATCGTTATAGAGTTTGATCTCTATCGTCAGGAAATTATCACCTGTAGATATTCCCCTGTTGCTGATCGATCCGACCGGAATGCCGGGAGGGAAGGATCCGAAACCGGATGTAATCACGGTATCTCCCAGTTTAACCTGGAAATGGTTAGGGACATCTTTGATAAAAGCTTTTTTGTAGTCTGAATTCCTGTCGCCCCATACCAGCGAGCCCAGGGCTTTGGTAGACTTGATACTTACACTGATCTTGGCATCCTTATTTAACAGCGATTCAATGGTAGCCAGGTGCGGGGATACGTCCCTGATGATGCCAACTACGCCTCTGCCTGCCGATATAACTGCCATACCGCTTTCTATACCGTCAAGTGTTCCTTTATTGATAGTAATCACGTTATTCCTTAAGGTAACCGAATTTTTGATCACCCGTGCTGCCAGGTAGGTATACTGCACATGGTTAACTGTATCCTTTATCACCTCATTCTTTGCAGTATCAATATTTTTCAGGGCCAGGATCGCGGTATTCAGTCTTGCATTTTCCCGGGCCAGGCTGTCGTTTACTTCGCCGAGATTAAGATATCTTTTGAAGATGTTCAGCCTGATATACGCATGACCTACTACTTCGTTGGTAGAATTAAAGGTAACGCTGCGCTGATATGCATTATTCCTGACAGTGAGGACTACGCCTATAGTGAAAAAAATGACGAACAGAAAGAATGCGTTGTATCTGTTTATGAAAATCCAAAGGTTACGCATATTTCTTCATTCTGTATAGGAATACAACCATTAGTGATCAAATATTTTAAGGCCGGGCTATGCCGTGAAGCTTTTATTAAAATATTCTTATGGAAAACCTGGTTTAAGATTACATGGTGAAATGTAATCTTAAACCAGGTTTCGTTATCATTAAAAACAAATATATTCTAATGAAAATGTGAGTACAGTTTTTAGACTGACCCACATTTTATTTATTTTTCTTTTATTGAATTCTTATTGCATTAAAAACTTATAGCCCCCGATATTCTTCAGGGCAATACCTGTACCACGTACTACGGCACGCAGTGGGTCTTCGGCTACGTGAACCGGAAGTTTAGTTTTAGCAGCAACACGTTTATCCAGTCCGCGTAATAACGCACCGCCTCCGGTCAGATAGATACCTGTCTGGTAAATATCGGCAGAAAGCTCCGGCGGGGTGATCTCCAGTGCTTTCAGGATGGCTTCCTCAATTTTTGAGATAGATTTGTCTAAACAATGGGCTATTTCAGTATAGGAAACGGTGATCTGTTTTGGCACGCCTGTCATCAGGTCACGTCCCTGTACAGCAAAGTCTGCCGGTGGATCTGACAATTCAGGTAAGGCTGCGCCTACTTCAATTTTAATTTTTTCCGCGGTACGGTCACCGATCATAATGTTATGCTGGCGACGGATGTAGTTAACGATATCAGAATCAAAGTTATCTCCTGCGACACGGATAGACTGGTCGCATACAATACCTGAAAGGGCAATTACTGCAATTTCAGTTGTACCGCCACCGATATCGATGATCATGTTACCCATAGGTTCTTCCACATCGATACCTATACCTACAGCAGCAGCCATAGGCTCGTGAATAAGGTAAACTTCTTTGGCTCCGGCGATCTCTGCCGAATCCCTTACTGCGCGTTTTTCAACTTCAGTAATACCGGAAGGGATACAGATTACCATTCTCAGTGAAGGGAACATCCATCCTTTTCCGCCGTTCAGCATGCGTATCATACCTTTGATCATTGCTTCAGCAGCATTAAAATCTGCAATAACACCGTCTTTCAGAGGTCTTACCGTACGGATATTGTCGTGCGTTTTACCCTCCATTTGCATAGCCTGACGGCCTATCGCGATAATTTTATTTGTTTGTCTGTCAAAAGCAACGATTGAAGGTTCATCAACAACCACTTTATCATTGTGTATAATCAGGGTGTTGGCAGTGCCTAAATCTATGGCAACCTCTTGTGTGAACCAGTTAAATAAACCCATTTATAGGTGATAAGTTATGTTATAAAAATTCTGTATACTATTTAAATGTAAAACTACATCTTTTTATTGTATTCCGCTTTAAAAAATTAGTGCTTAAAATGTCTGATACCGGTGGTCACCATAGCGATACTTTTTTCATTGGCCATGTTGATGGAATCTGCATCTTTTATTGATCCTCCTGGCTGTAAAACCGCAGTAATACCTGCTTCAGCAGCGATTTCAACACAATCAGGAAAAGGGAAGAATGCGTCTGATGCCATCACTGAACCTACCAGGCCGAAATTGAAAGCATTGGCTTTAACGATTGCCTGTTTCAGGGCGTCTACCCTTGAAGTCTGCCCAACGCCGCTTGCCAGTAAGGTATTGTTTTTTACAAATACGATTGTGTTTGATTTGGTGTGTTTAACAATTTTATTTGCAAAGAAAAGATCTTTTAACTCAGCATCGGTAGGTTTTTTCTCCGTAACGGCTGTCATTTGATCCGTCCCTTCGATGATCAGGTCTTTATCCTGCTCGATCACACCGTTCAATAAAGTCTTGAATTGTTTTTTGCTCAGTTCCACTTCATTGCGCTGAAGGATAACCCTGTTTTTTTTCGCTTTGAACAACTCAACGGCTTCTGGCTGATAAGAAGGGGCAATTAAAACTTCAAAAAATAATTTATTGATTTCTGTTGCTGTAGCCAGGTCAATTTCGCGGTTAGCGATCAGCACTCCGCCAAATGCAGATACCGGATCGCAGGCCAATGCATCGTCCCAGGCCTGTCCGATAGTTTCTCTTGAAGCTACACCACAGGCATTGGTGTGTTTAAGGATGGCGAAGGTAGGCTCCTGAAATTCATCGATAAGGCTAACGGCCGCATCAACGTCAACCAGGTTGTTGTATGAAAGCTCTTTGCCGTTCAGTTTGGTGAACATCTCATCAAGGTTACCATAAAATACACCTTGCTGATGAGGGTTCTCACCATAACGTAATGTTTTGGCAGTATTAACGCTTTGTTTAAATACGTTTAGCGGTTCTTCGGTATTGAAGTACTCGAATATAGCGGTATCATAATGTGAGGAAGTATGGAATGCTTTTTTTGCATATGCTTTACGCTGTGCAATGGTAGTCTCTCCATTCTGATCTTCCAGTTGTTGCTGCAGGGTAGCATAGTCGTCCTTTGAAGCAAGAATCACTACGTCGTTAAAGTTTTTGGCAGCGGCCCTGATCAGGGAGATACCGCCAATATCAATTTTTTCAATGATTTCTTCTTCAGTACCACCAGCTTTCAGTGTTTCTTCGAAGGGATAAAGGTCAACAATAACCAGGTCAATCTCAGGAATCTCATATTCCGCAATCTGCGCTTTGTCTTCATTCAGGTTTCTGCGGTTTAAAATACCACCGAAAACTTTTGGATGCAAAGTTTTAACCCTTCCGCCTAAGATCGAAGGATAACCTGTAAGGTCTTCAACAGCTGTAACAGGTAAATTCAAATCTTTGATGAACTGTTCTGTTCCGCCTGTAGAGAACAATTGAACACCTTGCTGTGCAAGCAGGCGTACAAGGGGCTCCAGACCATCTTTGTAATATACTGAGATTAAAGCGTTTTTGATCTTTATTTGTTGACTCATCGGGTGTGATTTTTGAGCCGCAAAATTATAACTTTTAAGCGATAAAATTCAGTGAATGGCTCATAAAAATTCTTATTTCTGTATCTTTTTTAAGATACTTTCTACAATACGCGGATAATGTTGATGTTCAAGCTGTTGTCCCTTAAACTTTATCATTTCCAGATTATCGCCTTTATCTATCCTGTATTTGGCCTGGTAGATATACTCTCCTTCATCATAGTTTTCATCTACATAATGGATGGTAATGCCGCCTTCGGTTTCGCCGGCTGCCAGTACAGCTTTATGTACATGGTCGCCATACATTCCTTTTCCGCCAAATTTTGGCAGGATGGCAGGGTGGATGTTTACTATACGTCCCGGATATTCGGAAATCAGGTTTTTAGGAATCAGCCACAGGAAGCCTGCGAGTACGATCAGATCAATATCAAGGTTTCTTAGAAGATCCACGATCTGATCTGTTTCATAAAACTCCTTTCTGTCAAAAATATGGGAAGGTATCTCGAAGTTGTCTGCACGCTGTAGTACGTATGCTTCAGGGTTGTTGGTTAGCACAAGGGCAATTTCTACTTCCGGACTGTGTTTAAACAGTTCCATGATCTTCTGGGCATTAGAACCCGAACCTGAGGCAAATATGGCGATACGTTTTTTCATGTAGTATGTATGTTTTCAATGGCATTCAAGCTGGCTGCGCCGGTTTTCATGTAGTATGTATGTTTTCAATGGCATTCAAGCTGGCTGCGCCGGTTTTCAATTGCTACCTGTCAAAAATAGCATTTTAGGTATTTAATGAAAGGGTTTAGTGATAATATGTTTTACTGATTAGATAAGACAGGATATCAAAACTTCAGAAATGTTGGATTCTTGTATGACAACTGTCCATTTCTGCATAGGGCAGATGCAGTTTGCAATAATTATAAAAAGGAATTCAGTAAGGTTTAAAAGGTGTATAAATAATATCTGCAACAAATATAAGACGATTTTATAATGGGTATAAAACGTGTTTGTAACGACTGATTGTCATTTAAAACTCGTTTCATACCCTATTCATACCCGTTCCAAACCCCTTTCAAACAGAACGAAAATATAACAAAATTATATTCATATTACGTTATAAGCTATTCCTGTTTATGGCGCTGATCATATCTCATATTGCTGTTGATCCTGCAATTTGAAGATGCCAGAAAAATTTAGCCCGTATACTTATGACTTTAATAATCCATTGACCAGGTTTCAAGCCCTCCCGCTAAACAGGTGTGAATCAATATTTAAGATTATTTCAATTATTTGCGATATCGTTTTGCATTTTAAAAACTTAAGTTCTATATTTGCAGTCCGAAAAAAAGAGAAAGATAAGGTAAAAGGAGATTCGGATTAATCACCAATACCTTAATTATATAAAATATTATTATACTAAAAAATGGCAAATCATAAATCATCTTTAAAAAGAATAAGAGCAAACGCTACTAAACGTTTACGTAACAGGTACCAAGCAAAAACAACGCGTACTTTTATTAAAAGATTACGTGCTTCTGTAGATAAAACATCAGGTCAGGAGTTATTGCCTAAAGTAATTTCTATGCTGGATCGTTTGGCTAAGAAAAACGTTATTCACAAAAACAAAGCTGCCAACAACAAATCGAAATTAACTAAATTTGTTAACGGCTTAAAATAGAATTAAGTTTACAATATTGAAAACGGGATAGGCTTTGGCTTATCCCGTTTTTTTTGTTTATGGTAAAAAATGAACAAAAAGTGGGGATCAAATCCCTTTCAATAACCCAGCGGCCCAGGGAAAAACTATTGTTGAACGGACGAAGGTCTTTGTCCGATGCCGAACTGATTGCGATATTAATAGGTTCCGGAAGCCCTCATGAATCTGCCGTGGAATTGGCTCAGCGCGTGCTGGCTAAATATGATCACAGCCTGTCCAATCTGGGGAGGGTCTCTGTCAATGATCTTAAAAGTTTTCATGGTATAGGTACAGCAAAAGCGATAGCTATCATTGCAGCTTTGGAGCTTGGCCGCCGGAGGAAAGACGTGCATGATAAACAGAAGCCAAAAATCACCTGTTCCAAAGATGCCTTTGAAATCATGCACCCTAAACTGGCAGACCTGGATCACGAGGAATTCTGGATCATGATGCTGGACTCGGCAAATGGAGTAATCAGCAATGCGATGATCAGTAAAGGCGGCAGGGCAGGAACCATAGCTGATCCGAAGATTATCTATAAAACTGCCTTAGATCATCATGCAGCTTATCTTCTCCTGTTCCATAACCATCCTTCCGGCAACCTTAATCCGAGTGAAGAAGATGTCAGGATCACCAAAAAGCTGATTGAAGTTGGAAAGACGATGGATCTCTTTGTACTGGACCATCTGATCATAGCCGGTGATTCCTATGTGAGCCTGGCAGATGATGCTTTTATTTAACAGCAATTATCAGGTGATTATGGGCGAATTCATATAGCGCAAAGCATTATTTTATATCTTTGCATTTTAGATCGAGATTATAACATGAAGATATCATATAACTGGCTTAAACAATTCATACAAACAGACCTGACACCGCAGGAACTTTCGCTGATACTGACCAATATTGGTCTGGAAGTGGAAAGCCTTGAAAAAGTACAACCTGTTGTGGGCGGGCTTGAAGGATTAGTGATTGGCCATGTGCTGACCTGTGTTCAGCATCCCAATGCAGACCGGCTGAGGGTGACTACCGTAAACGTTGGTGCTGCAGCAGCGATACAGGTGGTTTGTGGTGCGCCAAATGTTGCTGAAGGGCAGAAAGTGGTAGTGGCAACTGTAGGCACTACGGTTTATCCAAATGAAGGAGAGCCTTTCCAGATCAATAAATCCAAGATCAGGGGAGAGGTTTCTGAGGGAATGATCTGTGCAGAAGATGAAATTGGCCTGGGCGGTTCGCATGCTGGTATCATGGTGCTGGAAGCGGATGCTGTGACCGGTATGCCGGCCAAAGAATATTTCAAAATGGAAGATGATTATCTTTTTGAGATCGGATTAACGCCTAACAGGGCGGATGCGGCCTCACACCTTGGTGTGGCAAGAGACCTGGCGGCCTATCTGAGAACTGAGCTGACCATGCCGGATATCTCGGCCTTCAAAACAACCAATGAGAATTTAACGGTTACCGTTGATGTTCAGGATACGGATGCCTGCCCGCGTTACAGCAGTGTATCTATTGCCGGTGTAACGGTGAAGACATCACCGGAATGGCTGCAGGACAGATTAAAGGTAATCGGTATCCGCCCGATCAATAACATCGTGGATATCACAAATTATGTATTACATGATCTGGGCCAGCCTTTGCATGCCTTTGATGCAGATGAGATTGCCGGTAAGCAGATCATTGTAAAAAAGGTGGCGGATAAAACACCATTTATTACCCTTGACGGGATTACCCGTGAACTTTCGGCCGATGACCTGATGATCTGTGACGCAGATAAACCAGTGACCATTGCCGGGGTATACGGAGGTAAAAATTCAGGTGTTACTGCAAAAACAACAAACATATTTTTAGAAAGCGCGTATTTCAATGCTGTATCTGTACGTAAGACGTCTAAACGCCATTCTCTGAAAACTGATGCCTCTTTCCGTTATGAAAGGGGAACTGATCCGGAGATGACCCTGACCGCATTAAAAAGAGCAGCCCTGCTGATCCGGGAACTTGCAGGCGGAGAAATTTCATCCGCTGTCGGAGATGTATATCCCCAGCCTGTAGCCCCGTTTGACGTCGAGGTAAGTTATGCGAATATCACAGGGCTTATCGGCGCGGCTATTCCGGACCAGGAAATTAAAGCTATTATTACCTCCCTGGGGATAAAGGTAGCTGCTGAAACAGAGGGAGGCCTTTCATTGAAAGTGCCAAGTTTTAAAGTAGATGTAACCCGCGAATGTGATGTGACTGAAGAAGTACTGAGGATTTACGGATATAACAATATTGAGATCCCTGCCAAAATCAACGCTTCACTATCATTTACGTCTAAACCTGATAAAGAGCAGACGCAGCATGTCATTGCTGATATGCTTACCGCAAATGGTTACCTGGAGATCATGTGCAATTCACTGACCAAAGATGTTTATTCCAAAAGTCCTGAAGAGGCCGTGCGGATACTGAACGCTTTGAGTATAGATCTGAATGTGATGCGCCAAAGCCTGCTGATGCCTGCAATGGAAAGCGTAGCCTATAACCAGAACAGGAAGAGCCCCGATGTTAAATTCTATGAGTTCGGAAAAACATATCATTTGATCAATGAGAAATATGTGGAGCGTCCAAGGTTACTGATCATGCTTTCCGGTGCTGCTGATGCTGAATCATGGAGCCAGAAACAGACGCCGGTAACGTTTTATCATATCAAAGCTGCAGTGGATGCTGTGATGGGCAGACTCGGAATCACCAATTACCAGACGGAAGAACTGAGCGATGAAAATTTCGCCTTCGGACTGAAATATTTCAGGGGGCCGCAGCCTATCGTTTCTTTTGGTGCGGTAACGGCGGCCGACAAAAAACTGGCTGATGTGGATAAGGATGTTTATTATGCAGATTTCGACTGGGCATTGCTGCTTGACATCGTCAGGAAGAACAAAGTGATCAGTAAAGAGATTCCTAAATACCCTGCCGTAAGGAGGGACCTTTCTATGCTGGTAGATACTGATGTTACTTTTGATGCGCTGAAAACGATCGCTTTTAAAACGGAAAAGAAACTGCTGAAAAATGTGCAGGTGTTTGATGTATATGTAGGGGATAAGCTGCCGGATAATAAAAAATCGTACGCTTTGAATTTTACACTTCAGGACGATCAGCAAACCTTAACAGATAAGCAAATTGATGCCGTTATGCAAAAGATTATAGCTAACTTAGCGCAAACAGCGAAAGCAGAGATCAGAAAGTAATTTTATTTGTTACTTTTAAAAAAAATTACAGACACAATCAACTTATTTAAAATGTCTTCGGTCGCGGAACAATTAAACTCAGTATTACATAAAACTGCTCGCTTAATAGAGCTCTGTAATGCCTTACAGGAAGAAAATGAGTTGTTAAAGCAGGAGAATGCGTCAGTTAAATTGGCTTTGAATGCTTCTAAGGCAAAAAATTCTGATCTTGATGAAAAGATGAGGGTGCTGAAACTGGCAAAGAGTATTGAAGGAACAAGCGAGAAGACACTTGATATAAAGCAAAAAATTAACGATTTTGTGCGTGAAATCGATAAATGTGTAGTGTTGCTGAAAAAATAAGGAATACACCGATTTTGAAACAAAGCTAAGAAATGGGAGAAATCTCGATTAAAATAACTATTTCAGACCGTATCTACCCATTAAAGGTGAATATGGAAGAGGAAGAAATTGTAAGGCGGGCAGCCAAAATTATTAATGAGCGCATAAAGGACTATCAGGAAAATTATGCGGTCAGAGATAAACAGGATTTGCTATCCATGGCAGTGTTGCACTATGCGACAGCTGTATTAAGGGTAGAAAATAAGGTGCAGGATCAGGATACTGCAGTAGCTGAAAAAGTTGAAGAATTAGATAGTTTATTGAACGATTTCTTTACGAAGTAGATCGTTTATTGTTTCAATAGCATAAGAGATTTAACCGTTGTTAAGTTTTTAGTTTCATTGTTTAGGTGATTTTTGAATACTTGTATTATATTGTGGCTTTTTAGCTGCGATTTGAATTTTGCAAGTTTCAGAACGGTATGCAGTGAAATTAAAATTTAACAGCGGTTTTTTGTTTTTACAACAAAAGAGAGAGAATTGATCAAACTAGCATGAGCATCTTAAATGATAGTATGTTTATGCGGGTTTTTTATATATATAAATTAAAATGGAAATAGTAGCAATAATTGGATATGTCATGACCAGCTTAATCGTTGGTATACTAATAGGCAGATATCTGTTGCGCAGCCTGCTGAAAAAGCAGGAGATCGCCGCACAGAGTAAAGTGAAAAAAATATTAAAAGAGGCAGAGAGCCATGCCGAGATCCTGAAGAAAGACAGGTTGCTGGAAGCTAAGGAGAAATTCTTACAGCTGAAAACAGAGCATGAGCAGGAAGTGAATGCAAAGAATAACCAGGTAAACCAGCGTGAAAATGCGATCAAGCAAAAAGAACAGTCGGTAAACCAGCGTTTGGAGAACATGAACCGCAAGGAACAGGAACTGGATAACCACAAAAAGAACCTGGAAAAACAAACCGATATTGCAGTTAAAAAACAGGAGGAAGTAGAATTGCTGAAAAACCAGCATGTGAAACAACTGGAAACTATTGCAGGTTTAAGTGCCGAAGAAGCCAAAAACCAGTTGGTGGAAAACATGAAACAGGAAGCGAGAACACAGGCCATGATCCAGGTAAAGGATATTGTGGACGAGGCTAAGCTGACTGCAACAAAAGAAGCAAAAAAAGTAGTGATCCAGACCATACAGCGTACAGCTGTAGAGGCAGCAATTGAAAATACGGTATCTATCTTCCATATTGAAAGTGATGAGATCAAAGGACGTGTAATTGGCCGTGAGGGTAGAAATATCCGTGCACTGGAAGCTGCTACAGGTATCGAGATCATCGTAGATGATACCCCTGAAGCAATCATTCTTTCGGGTTTTGATCCGGTAAGAAGGGAGATCGCGCGTTTGGCACTGCACCGTCTGGTTACTGACGGGCGTATACACCCGGCCCGTATTGAAGAGGTAGTAGCAAAAACAAAGAAACAGATCGAAGATGAGATCGTAGAGATCGGTGAGCGTACCGTAATTGATTTGGGTATCCACGGACTGCACCCTGAACTGATCAGGATGGTGGGCCGTATGCGTTACCGCTCGTCATACGGACAGAACCTGCTGCATCACTCCCGTGAGGTGGCTAACTTCTGCGCTACTATGGCGGCGGAGTTAGGGCTGAATGCTAAAATGGCTAAACGTGCCGGATTACTACATGATATAGGTAAAGTGCCTGATGATAACCCTGAATTGCCACACGCAATCCTGGGTATGCAGCTGGCTGAAAAATATAAGGAACACCCTGAGATCTGTAATGCAATCGGTGCCCACCATGATGAAATAGAGATGACCTCAATGATCTCTCCGATCATCCAGGCTTGTGATGCAATATCAGGAGCACGCCCGGGAGCAAGACGTGAGGTAGTGGAAAGTTATATCAAACGTTTGAAAGAACTGGAAGAACTGGCGCTTTCTTATCCCGGAGTTGAAAAAACATTCGCTATCCAGGCCGGTAGAGAGCTGAGGGTTGTTGTAGAAAGTGAAAGGGTAACAGATCAGCAGGCAGAATTGCTTGCAGCTGATATCTCTAACCGTATCCAGACAGAAATGACCTATCCGGGACAGATTAAAGTTACGGTGATCAGGGAAACCAGATCGGTAGCTTTTGCCAAGTAGGTGTAAACAATATAAAATGATAAAGCGACGGGTGATCCTGTCGCTTTTTTTATTTTTGGATATTTCTGATAATCTATGCCCGCGATGGTTATTTTTGCACGATGAAGAAGGAACGTAAAATTGTAACTAAAACAGCGCCTAAGAGAGAAATTGATATGCTCTTTGCAGAATATGCAGCAAGCAGGCAGCACCCTTCCAACCGTTTGATCCATTGGGTATGTATCCCGCTGATCATATTCAGTATTCTCGGTCTCGCCTGGTCAGTCCCTTTCCCTCATCTGGAATTCTTAGGGAAGTACAACGGTTTTTTAAACTGGGCTTCCTTTTTAATCGCTTTCTCCGGTTATTATTATTACAGGCTCTCTCCTGTGCTTTCTTATATGATGCTTTTGCTGGTTTTCGCGCTGTCGCTGATCGTTGTACAGTTTGAAAAATGGGCTTTAACGGGCGGACCGGCACTTTGGCTCGTTTGTCTGGTTGTCCTGCTGTTTGCTTCCGGAGGCTTGTTTATCGGGCAGAAGATAGAAGGGAAGAAGACTTCAGTCCTGAGCAGTGTTAAATCCGTGTTAATCGGGCCAATTTGGCTGTTGGAGATTTTTTCTATTAAAATCGGATTAAAACGGCATTAAAACAAGTTTAAACGCATATTTAAGAGGAATTAAAATGAAATTAAAATCGGATTAAAATGTAATGTGACTCTAATGTATTCTTAACACTGTGGTAATAGCTTTGCCCTAATTCAAATCAAAGGCAATTGAAACTACAACTACAACTTAAAGGAGCGGTTATTACGCTGCTGCTGCTCGTTATGATAAGCGCAGCCAGCTTCGCCCAGGGTACCGGAAAAATCTCTGGTACCATCAGTGACAAAAAAACAGGAGAAACACTTATTGGAGTTACAGTCAAGCTAAAAGGTTCTACCAAAGGTATAGCCACTGACGTTGACGGAAAATATTCGATCACAGGTCTGGCCAGCGGAAAATATACTGTGGTTTACCAGTATATAGGATATACAGGAAAAGAGATCAGTGAGGTGGAGGTTAATTCAGGGAAAAATACGATCCTGAATGTGATCCTTGAAGAATCGAATTCACAAAACCTGAATGAGGTTGTCATTAAAGGGTCATTCAAAAAAGAAACCATCAACGCATTATATGCTCAGCAGAAAAACAACGCTGCGATTTCCGATGGTATCTCTTCTGAACTCATCAAACGTTCACCAGACAGAAACACTTCAGATGTATTAAAGAGGGTAAGCGGAACCACAATTCAGGACAATAAATTTGTGGTGATCCGCGGACTGAGCGACAGGTATAATGCTGCGATGCTCGACGGATCTACTTTACCTAGTACTGAGCCAAACAGAAAAGCCTTCTCATTTGATATTGTACCTTCTAACCTTGTAGATAACCTGATCATCAGCAAAACTGCTACACCAGATCTTCCGGGTGATTTTGCAGGTGGTGCTATTCAGATTACTACTAAAGACATACCTGAACAAAACTTTATCTCATTTGGTGTCGGTGCTGGTTACAATACTGCATCAACTTTCAAAGATTTTAAAAGCGGTACCAGAAACCTGACTGATTATCTTGGTTTTGATAATGGCGATAAAAAACTGGGTTCTAAATTCCCAAGTACAACCCGTATTAACAACGGATTGACTCCTGCGCAAAATATCTCTGCTTTGAAAGCATTTCCAAGAGACTGGAAGGTGTATAACTTTACGGCTTTACCTACTCAGAATTATCAGTTTACGATTGGCAGGGTAAAAGACCTGAAGAACAACAGGAAGTTTGGGGCATTGGTATCATTAACGTACCGTAATGCGCAAACAATCAATAACGATGTAAAACGTCAGTATTACGATTTTGATTATAATGATGATGTGTATAAATTTTCTACCAATATTGGTGCCTTAGCTAATTTTGCTTACACCTTCGGCAAGAACAAAATCACGTTTAAAAATATTTACAACAGAATTTATGAAGATCAGTTTTTGTATAGGACAGGGGTAAATCAGGCGATCTCAAGTGATATCCAGTTTTATGCATTTGACCTGATGCAAAAATCACTGTTGAAATCAACAGTTGAAGGTGATCACCAGTTGGGTGAAAGAAATGCAAAATTAAACTGGTCGGTAAGTTTCAGCAATGTATTAAATGATCAGCCGGATCAGAAAAAATTAAATTATGCAAGAACGCTATCTGCTGATCCAAGCACGCCTTATTCGGCCAACATTACTACACTGGGAAGGGAAAATGCCAGGTTATTCTCGAGGATGAATGAAAATTCGTATACAGGAGCCGTAAATTACTCTTTACCTGTTACGCTGTTCAATACAAAAGCGACTTTTAAAACGGGACTAAGTGCACTGTACCGCGACCGTACTTTTGATGTACGTTTTCTTGGAGCAACAGTGATCTCTTCAGATATCAGCGAGCAAATCAGACAAAGACCCATTAATACACTGTATTCTACCAGTCTGATCAATGGCGGCAATTTTAAAGTGGAGGAACTTTATAATAAACTGGACCAATATACCGCCAATTCCTTAACAAATGCCGGTTATGCCATGCTGGATAACAAGATTGGCGAAAAAGCAAGGTTAGTTTGGGGGGTACGTGTAGAACAGTTCAATGTAAACCTGACACCGGAAGATGCTGCTGCCGAAAAAGTAAAACAGAATTATGCTGATGTATTGCCTTCCGCAAACTTCACCTACAGCCTTACAGATAAAATTAATTTAAGGGCTTCTTACTACCGTACGATAGCACGTCCTGAATTCAGAGAGTTATCAGTTTCTACGTATTATGATTATGAAACCTTATCTAACTTACAGGGTAATCCTAATTTAAAACGTTCAAATATTGACAATGCTGATATCCGTTTTGAATTGTACCCACAAGCGGGACAGATCATTTCGGTGTCTGGTTTCTACAAAAAGTTTAAAAATGCGATTGAAACTTTTAACAACGACGCAACATCAACCAGAACAGTTACCTATTTCAATTCTGATAAAGCAACTGTTTATGGAGCTGAATTTGAGATCCGCAAGAGCCTTGAATTTATCAGAGAAACAGATTTCCTGAAAAATACAACGGCATATGCCAATGTATCCATCATCAAATCTAAAGTAACAAACGATACAAATACCGGTTTGAATAATGTTGAAGGTACCCGTGTAATGGTTGGACAGGCTCCTTATGTGATCAATGCTGGTCTGTTGCATAGCTTTCTTGATAACAAGTTTACTTTTAATGCCTTGTACAATAAAGTTGGGCGCAGGCTTGCCGTAGCGGCGGGATCACTATATCCATCAATCTGGGAAGCGCCAAGGGATGTAATCGATTTACAATTGGGAATGAAAATGCTGAAAAACAAAGGTGAACTGAAATTCAATGCAGGTGATATTTTAAATCAGAAGACTACATTTTATTATGACATGAACACCAACAAGAAATATGACGGTGCTCCCGGGGATTATACTGTAAGCAGCTTCAAAGCCGGAAGTAATTTCTCGGTCGCATTCTCTTATACTTTTTAATACCCTACCAACGCCCTGTTTAAATGGGCAATACTTCAATTTTAAATAACTATTACACTAATAAAAATCGAAAAAAGATGAAAAAACAATTATTAGCAACCGCCTTGAGTCTACTTGTGTTTTTAGCAAGTTGTTCTAAAAGTGATAACGGGGATGATGAGGGAGAGATTATTAACCCTACAACCGGCGTTGTTGAAGTAACCGGCGATATTACTGCGGCTACAAGCTGGACAGCCGACAAAATTTATCTTTTGAAAGGTAATGTATACGTGACTAACAACGTTACATTAACTATTGCACCAGGTACAATTATTAAAGGTGACAGAGGTACAAAAGGTGCTTTGATCATCACAAGAGGAGCAAAGATCAGTGCAATTGGTACTGCTGAGAAACCTATTGTATTTACTTCAAATATTGTTGCCGGTGGACGTGACAAAGGTGACTGGGGAGGTCTGATCCTATTAGGTAAAGGCTTGAATAACCTGGGTACTTCAGTGCCTATCGAAGGTATTTCTGATGCTACTGACAAAGCTAAACACGGTGGTACTGACAACGCTGATAACTCAGGTACATTAAAATATGTTCGTGTTGAGTATGCTGGTGTTGCTTTAGGCCCAGACAATGAGATCAATGGTATTACGTTTGGTAGTGTTGGTTCTGGTACTACTATTGAATATGTAGAGGTTTACCGTTCTGGTGATGATGCCTTTGAATGGTTTGGTGGTGCAGTAAATGCAAAACACCTGCTTGCCGTTTCTACGTGGGATGATGACTTTGATACAGATAATGGTTTCTCTGGTAAAATTCAGTTTGGTATTGCACAGCGTTTGGCTGGTGTTGCTGACGTTTCAGGTTCAAATGGTTTTGAATCAGATAACATCTCAACTGGCGTGAATACTGCTCCTTTTACCTCAGCTGTATTTTCTAACATGACGGTTTTAGGACCTGTAGCACCAGTGCCTGCACCTGCGCCAACTGTTAATGCGAGTTTTCAGCATGCTGCGCAAATCCGTCGTAATTCACAAATCAGTATCTTAAACTCTGTTTTTGCAGGTTATACTGAAGGAATTTTTTATGATGATGCAGCTCCTGCCGGATCTACTCCAAATTCATCAAGTAAATTTTTGGATGGCTCATCTGTATTTACAAATAACCTGCTTGCTGGAACCAGAAGCAATCCAACTAAGGCATCGAGTGCAACTACTTTAGCTGCAATTAATACGAAATTGCTTACTGACAATGTATTCACTCCTGATTTATATGCTATCGGTATCTATACCGATCCATATAAATATTCTGCAGACCAGGTTACTTCTGCAAGGGTAGGTACTCCTAACTTCACGTTGATCGCAGGTTCTCCTGCTGCAGCCGGTGCTGCTTTCACCAACACAAAAGTAACAGATGCTTTCTTTGAGAAGGTTGATTACAAAGGTGCTTTTGGTACAACTGACTGGACTTCCGGATGGGCAAGTTATGACCCGCAAACATTACCTTACACTACTCCTGGTGCTGTAACTAAATAATATAATTCATAAATGAAAGCGGCCCTGCAGGAACATCCTGCAGGGCCGCTTTTGTTAAGTAATATCCGATATATTCGTATAGTTAACATAAAGATAATATACGGTTTTGTAGCGTATAAGTATCTGTACCCGTTTTAGTTATAAAATCCAAATAACTATCTCATGAGAAAACAAACTACTTTAGTACTGAGCCTGCTGGCCCTGGTTCTTCTTTCCTTTTCCTGTTCAAAACGGAATGATGCCGAATCATTTCCTGTACTTGATGAAAAGAACCTGACTCCCTGTCCCGCCAATGCAAACTGCGAATTCCTTTTTACAGAACAGGCAGATGTAGAGCCTGTACCAGGGATTTTTAAGACGGGAGCTTACAGGTTGTTCTGGAGCAGGGTGGTAAGGCAGAGTATGAGTTCTGTTCTTTATATAAAGGCGCCAATGAAGGGTAACTCATTTACCCTGAATCAGTCAGATATTACCAACGGAAAGATTGAGATTAGCCGTTCTTGCCCGGCATGTTTATTTGTTGCTTCTAAACTTGTGGACGGATACGTTAAAGGAATTAATCTGTCTCCCGGCAAACCGGCTGACCAGACCAGTTGGATTGTTGAAGCCCAGTTAATTTCTGAGTCAATGTATGGCACACCCCTAAGAGATACGGTGTCGGTCAAACAATATTTTTACCCCAACTTTGTTTACAATTGATAACAAAATGTTCTTTTTGGGTATTCTTAACATAAAATTAATATTGAGGAAACGTTATTTTAAGCGGATAGATTTTCAATGTTAAAACAAGTGTTCACATTCATGTGTGTTTAATTAGGTTTAAAGGCTGTTTTTAACCTTATTTTAATCCCATTTTAATTTAATATTAATTCGTCGGCATATTAATGTGAATTTAATATTAAGGTTACGTTGCAACTCTAATTTTACAAAAAATAATTAGAGGCAACTCATATGAAACGATTTTTATCAATTAATCTCTACTGTGTTATCCTTATAGTTCTGCTTTTTGCAGGATTAAGTGTAAATGCACAGGTAACGACGTCCAGTGTTAGTGGAAAAGTGAAAGACGCAAAAGGAATGACAGTTCCCGGAGCAAGCGTATTGGTGGTACATTTACCAACCGGTACTAAATATGGTGCTGTAACAGGTACTGATGGTTATTTCCGTTTAAATAACTTAAACCCTGGTGGCCCATATAGGGTAACTGTTACTTATATCGGTTACAACAAACAGGAAAAAGAAGTTGGCAACCTTGGTTTGGGTGTAGACCAGCGCGTAGATTTTACGCTTTTAGATGAAGGACAGCAACTCACCGAAGTTACTGTAAAAGGTAAAAGAGGTGCATTAAAAACTGGTGCAGGAACTCAGATCGGCGAAGAGCAAATCAGAAACATGCCAACAACAAGCCGCAGTTTAACTGATATTACCCGTGTAACCCCTCAGGTAAGTAAAGACAACTCATTCATGGGTACCAACTTTAGGTACAATAACGTAACTATTGATGGTGCGATCAATAATGATGCGATCGGTTTTAGTCCTTCGTTAGGTGGTCAGAGCGGAAGTTCCGGTATGCCGGGAAGCAGTACAAGAACTAACCCTGTTTCGATTGATGCGATCCAGGATGTTCAGGTATTACTGGCACCATATGATGTGAAGATCGGTAACTTTACGGGTGGTAGTGTGAACGCTGTCACACGTTCCGGTACTAATGAAGTAACAGGATCTGTATATGGTTTCGGCCGTAATGCTTCTTTAATCGGAAGAAACAAGACAGGTGATAACTCTAAAGAACCATCTGCCTTTCATGAATATCAAACTGGTTTCCGCGTAGGTTTACCGTTGATCAAAAACAAATTATTCTTCTTTACCAATGAGGAGATCACCCGTCGTCAGGATCCTGTGATCCTTGGGGCAGGTTCCTCTGACAATAAAGTAATCACTGAAGCCCAGGCACAAGCAATCACTCAGCTGGTGCAAACCAAATATGGTGTTGATCCGGGAACATATGGTAACTACAATATCTATTCAAAGTCGAATAAATTTTTCAATCGTTTAGACTGGAATATCAATGATAAGAACCAGTTAACGGTTCGTAACAACACAATTACTTCTGAAGCGACTAACTTAGAGCGTGACCAGGCCAACTTCAGGTTCGCTGGTATTGACTATAAACAAACGAACAATCAGAACTCTACTGTTGCTGAATTGAAAAGCAGGATTTCAAACAACCTGTCGAACAGTTTGGTAGTGGGTTATTCAAGCATTCATGATTACAGAACACCTACTTCTAATGCTGCCTTGCCACAGATTGAAATTGGCGGTGCTGCTGGTGGAACGATCTTCCTGGGTACCGACCGTGAAGCGAGTATCTTTAACATGAAACAAAAAACTACAGAGTTTACGGATAATCTTACCTGGACAAAAGGAAGACATACGTTTACTTTTGGTACACACAATGAGTTGTACAACATTACTTACGGGTTTGTTAACGGCTGGAACGGACGTGTTGCATATGACAACGTTGACGCTTTCCTTGCCGGAAATCCTAGCCGTGTAAGAACTAACTACAACTACACTGACAACAGCAGGGACTATATCCTGAACAATCCGCCTGCAAAATTTAAAGTGAATATGTACAGTGTATATGGTGAGGATCAGTTCCAGTGGACCGACCGTTTTAAACTGACTTACGGAATTAGGTTTGACCTGGCAGATCTGCCAAACAAACAGCCGCTGAGTGTTAAAACAACAGGTTCACCTGAAGACCCTAACTATGGCAATACTTATACTTACACTAAACCAAAAGATATCAAAAACGATTTCTTTGGTCAGGTACAGGTATCGCCGCGTGTAGGTTTTAATTTTGATGTATTGGGCGACCAAAGCCTGATCATGCGCGGTGGTAGCGGTTTATTTACAGGTCGTGTTCCTTTTGCATGGTTAGGTTATGCTTATTATAACAATGGGGTAACTTATGGTGCTTATGATAACAGATCAAGCACTAAACCTTTTGCTGCAGGGTCTGATCCGATCGCTGATGCTTTAACAGGTAAAGGTGAAGCTGGTTTTGTCGGCAAACAAGGTGTGAATGTAAATGACGCTGCCGGTGCAACGCAGGTAGATTTAATTGACAATAACTTCAAGATGCCTAAAACATGGAGAACAAGTCTGGCTTTCGACTACAAAACTGATAACCAGTGGAGATTCACTGTTGAAGGTATCTATACTAAAGTGATCCATGACCTGAAGTTTCAACAGATCAATATTGTAGATAACCCTACTTATCTGGTTTATGATACCCAGCATCAGCAACCTATTTACTCGGGTACAAAGATCAACCCGTTGTATACAAATGCTTATTTGCTTTCTAATACAAGCAAAGGTTACCGTTACAGCCTAACAGGTCAGGTAGGTAAAACAATCCCTGGTGGTTTTGATATCATGGCAGCTTATACTTACGGACGTTCAAAAGATGTTACCAATGGTATCCGTAACTCAATGGAATCCAACTGGCAGTTAAACCAGTCGTTAAATCCTAATGATCCGGGCCTGGCTAACTCTAACTTTGATATCCGCAACCGTATCGTATCTACTATTAATTACAAACACAGCTGGGATCAGGCAGGTAAATATGTAGCTAACTTCTCGTTATATTTTAGTGCGCAATCCGGAACACCTTATTCTTACGGATTCGTTAACAGTACGATCAATGGTACAGGACAAACAGTGAGTTTGGTTTACATCCCTCAGGTTGGTGAAACAGCCAGATTCTTTGCTGCTGATGCAACTGGTGCTGCCCAGGCTGCTGCATTTGATGCTTTTATCAACAGTGATAAGTATCTTAAAACCAGAAGAGGTGATTTTACAGAACGTAATGGTGCACGTACGCCATGGAACTACCAGGCTGACTTCCGATTTGCACAGGATTTCAGGATCGTAACCAATGGTGACCACAAACATACCTTGTCGTTTACTTATGATATTGTGAACTTAACCAACCTGCTGAATAAAAAATGGGGTGTACAGTACTTCTCTCCAAATACTTTCAACTCAACAGCCAGTGTAGGTTTAAGTGCTGTTAAAGGTGCTGCCGGAAGTGCAACTGCGTATCCTACTTATACTTTTAACCAGGCAAATACAAGCAATTACTCTAAAGACTTTTTTGCATCACGTTTCCAGATGCAGTTTGGTCTGAGATATAGCTTCTAATTTTTCTCAACATATCTTAAAGGCCGGATCATTTAATGATGATCCGGCCTTTTGCGTTTAAATGTTGAATATTTTGTATTTTTGAATAGCGACATCAACTCAGCTGGAAAATGGCAAATTTGAACCTTATATCTACAAGACTAAATGCGTTATGTATGCTTGCGGATAAGCGGGACATTATTTTTATGAATGATTTAAGGAAAGAATTCAGACCCGATCTTCAGCACTTTATCATCGGGCACACCTTAAGTATACAGGACGGGAAACTGGTTATAGGGAAAAATTTATATAAAAGCTGGCTTTACAAAATCAAAACTAAAGGATTCGATTACGAGATTAAATTTAGTTGATGACTATAACGGACAAACTAAAAAAGATCAACAAATGAAGATGGCACATCCATTATAATAATGACTAAAGATTATTATGATATATTAAAAACTAAGATTGATCAGGTGGAGAAGAAATTGTTGAATTAGCCAATAACTCGTTATTGACGTTATCAATAATTTGTTTGGCGTTAAAATAAGTGATGCCATCCAATGATTTCAAAATTTCAGTTGATTTAGGCGTACAATCAAATTGATTCTCGTCTAATTTTTGTCGCCCTATGGGCTGATTTTGATTTTCATGTTTAATTAAATTTATGGTTTTATAAAAAATGTTATTTTTGAAATGAATGAAATAAAATAGAAAACAAAACTTACTAAATATTATAGAAGCGTTAGCTTTTATTCTTGCTCTGAAATCCGCAAAATTTACAAGTGCAACGAGAATAAAGTTTAAACGGTTCATGCGTCTAGCGTGGGCTGAACTTTATTTGTTGCATGGCTTTTTGCGGAGCCTCAGAGCGAATGAAACTTTCAGTTCCACGCTTCTTTATTTAAACTGCCTGAAAGGGATTGTACGGCTTAAAATAGAAACGCATTCAAAAATGATCTTACTTAACAAAATACTTTTTGCTTTAACACCTTTCTTTTATTGTTTTGTCATTAACACAGTTTATTCATTCACTAAAGTTACAAGTATCAATGACAGAGCCTCTGGATTAAAAGATACGACGGTATTCAATCGCATTCTATGGTTTATAGGAACAGCATTAATAGCCGCTATTCTTAGCATATTTGTCTCCATATTCCTTTCTGAATACTACGAAAAACCAAAAACTGAATATTTTAATTTAACGGTATTTTTAATGCTATGGCTGCCGTCTGTAGCAGGAATCATCAAATGTCTTGAAATGAGCTTTGAAGCTTGCAAACAGCATTCACGTAATATTGAGCAGAATAACAGTAATTACATTCAGTGGTAATTACTTTTTAAACTTTTTAGGCAGCTTCAACAGTTTATCTATGGCGGTATCAAACTTGATGTCGCCACTTAATTCAATTGCTTTTGATGCATGAGGACTTTCAACATAGCTATCTTCTATCTGACTGCTACTTTTTATGGATTTCAATTGTTGAATAGCAGCTTTTCTAAGAAGTAAGAGCCTATCTTTAATCTGAACACCATTTCTGATTAACTCGGCATTAAAAGTCTCTAAACTGTTCAATACTATAAGTTGATATGTATCAGCATAGTCTCTGAGATTGTGTCCTTTCATAGCTAATTCTGGATTATTTTCTCTCCATTGTTTTGATGTATAACCATACATTGCTACATAAAGTAGATCTGCTTCTTCAGCGTAGACAAATCCTTCTTTATCCTTTGATATGTTTTTTAATGGAATTAATACGTCTTTTATGGCATCTGTTTGAACTCTGTAATTGGTTTTGGTAAGAAATCGTCTGAAATCCCAAACCTGGCCTAATCCCTTTGATTCCTCGTCTTTTAATCGCTGGAATTCTTTGATCAGCAAAAGATTGAATTCAGGACTAATCCATAATCCAAAATGAAATGCTATGTCTTTGTGAGCATACGTACCTCCATATTTACCAGATTTGGAAGTTATCCCTATTGCTCCTGTTGTTTCTGTCCATTTCTTTGGAGACATCGTAAACCTATTTAACCCTGCATCTTTTGATAACTCATCGAATTCGATGAGTTTAAAATCAGGGTTATTTAACCTCTCCCAAATGGATAAAAATTCTAGGGTATTTTTTTGTCTTAACCAATTAGAGATAACTACATTGTTGTTATCCATGTCTTTAATCATATCTGTTAAGCAGATGTAATCTTTATTATTTCTAGATATGATTGTGATGTCTAATCCTTTGACAGTTATTTTGCTCATTGTATTAAATATTTATATTGCAATTGAATCTCCATATTAGCAATGAATTGATCAAACTGCTGTTGAACCCCTAAATTACGGTAGTTGTAGCGAAACACAAATTCATTTACATATTTCTGCATGTGTTTTTTAGTAACGTGATGATATATTCCAATTACTGAACGTTTCAATTGTGACCAAGCTCCTTCCAGTGTATTCGTATGGCAATCCCCATCGACATATTGACCTTTGCCATGATCTACTGTACCTATTTAAAAGCTTCGTTCTAAGCCACGATAACCATTAAATCCGTCCGACATTATATCAGAGTATTTACGAACGTGATAATTCGTTATTTTAGTTATAGTGAGCATGTTTACATTATCAACTACATACGCCTTTAGTTTCCCTCCGCGCTGTAACATTCCAAATACAGGAGTTTTGTCTGGCCACCCTCTACCTGGTGAATACTTTACACGCTTGTTGACGTGTCTATTTTTATTTTTGCCTCCTACAAAAGTTTCATCAATTTCAATGGTACCCTCAAGTTGCTCATCTTGTTCATTCCCTAATACTATTCTCATTCGTTGTAGTAAAAACCATGCTGATTTTTGTGTGATTGCAAGATCCTTTGCTAATTGTACAGAGCTGATGCCTTTTTTATGCATCACTAAATACAACCCTACAAACCATTTCGTCAAACTTATTTTACTACTTTCGAGTATTGTTCCTGTTCTAGCGGTATATATTTTCTTGCAACACGTACATTTGTAATGTATACCATCCTTAAAAATATATGCTTTATCATTCCCGCAGAACTCATCAAGACACACCATGTAACCATTCCATCGCCTTGAGGCTAAGTATTGGTGACAGGACTTTTCATCAGGTAACCTTTTTATTAAATCTAGTATAAAATTGAACTCAGATACCATATATCTACTTGATTATTAGGCAAATATAATGATTGTATGAATATTTAAACAAAAACTTCAACTAAAATTATTGAAAACACACTTGGTTATTTAAGTATATAAGTGCCAAAAAATGCTTCCACAGGCGATTGTTTAGATATTGTAAATCATAAAATGGTGCTGGATATCGTATTTGATGAATATCAGGCCGCTGAGATCACAGAAGCGAATATTAAAAAGCTTCATCGGAAGCTTATGAAAAATATGGATCAATGGTCGGATTCTATACATTACGATCCGGGGAGATATAAAATCCTTGAAAACGTTACGGTTAGGCCATCAGGGAAAATTCATAAGTATACACCACCCGAAGATGTTCCCTTAGCAATGCAGCAGTTGGTTAAAGAAGTGAATAGCCAATTGAAAATAAGTAAGGTGAATAACACAGATAATCATCCTTTGGTAATCGCGAGTAGTTTTCATTTTAAATTCCTGAATGAAATTCATCCATTTGGAGATGGTAATGACAGAATAGCGCGAATCTTTATGAATCTTATTCTTCTTAAAAATGATTTTCCGCCGTTGTTTATTTCGACTGTTGATAAACTGGATTATATGAACTGCTTTGAGCAGGAAGATAGAAATCCGGGTGTAATGTTAGATTTTCTGGCTGACCGGCTAATGGAAAGCCAAAAAACGAAGCTAAGTTATCTTAAAAGAACGTCAAAATAAATAGTAATTATGGCTCGAAACAATAATCGGTCTGTGTGACTTCTATAATAAGCCGATTTAGTTTTATAACCAATTCTTAATTTTCCCTTAACATACCACTCTTACATTTGTGGTGTAAATATTTGGTTAGTATTTACTAAAGTTTAGGTTTAGTTGATAAACGAAAAGCCAGGGTGGATGTCCTGGCTTTTTGCTTTTTGATATTTTCCGGCTAAAAGTTCTTGCCGATTTTTTCCAGCATTTCCGGTGGTATGTTTCTCATATCTACCAGCAGGAAGCCATCCAGGCAATCTGAGAACTTAGGGTCTATATTGAAACAGATGATCTTTGCATTTAAGTTCATGTACTGCCGCAACAGAACAGGGATCTTAATGTGGGAGTTTTCAATGTCTGAGATCAGTCCGTCAAGATCCTTTAAAGATTCACTGCTTTCGATCAGCAGGTCTTTATCGATGGCGGAAAGATCTGCCTTGAATTTATTTCGCGGTTTTACAAATTGCCCCAGCTCATAATCGAAATGATTCTTCGTGATGAAATCCACGATCAGTGACTTGGAGAACTTGGAGAAGTTATTACTGATACTTACCGGGCCGAACATATAACGGTACTGCGGATTATCCAGCAGGTACTTCAGGATGCCCTTCCATAAGAGGAACAGCGGCAGTGCCTTTTGCTGGTACTCCTTACGGATCCAGGAGCGCCCCAGTTCAATACCCTGGTTCAGTACCGGGTAAAAGGCCTCTTTGATCTTGAACAGCTCTGAAAGATAAAAACCACGTTTACCCATCATATGCAGGATTTCGTCGCCTTTACCGATCCGGTATGCGCCAACAATGTTTTGCAGTTCCTTATCCCATATAAATAGATGGTGATAATAGATATCATAGTTATCCAGGTCTATCTTTTTATTGGTGCCCTCGCCAACCTCCCGGAAGGTGATTTCTCTCAGTCTGCCGATTTCCTTCAGCACATTTGGAATATTTGCTGTAGGGGAGATATAAACTTCATATTGCTTTTCCGTCCATACGCGGTAGGCCTCCAGTTGTCCGATTTCCTCGACGATACTATTCCTTGGGGTTTCTTCGATGATTGGCTCGGGTTTTTTCTTGATCTTGAAAAGGTTGATCGGGTTGAACAGTTTCTTTTCTTCTTCGATGCTGGTGCCCAAGGCATAGGTGCGGGCACGAAGAAAATCGAGTAATTTATTGGTGTTGTTGCGGTAAGAGATATCTTCGATGTGGATCGGTTTCCCTATTCTCACCTTTATTTTTAATCCCTGCTTGTTCAGGAACTCCGAAGGAAGTTTTGCTGTACGCAGGGTAGGGTGGATAAAACTCAGAATGTTAAATAGTACCCCATTGTTTCCATGAAAATAAATTGGTACTACAGGAACTTTTGCCCTCGCAATTAACTTGCCTACTACCGGGTGCCATAACCTGTCGGTGATCTCCTGTTTATCCAGGCTGAAGGTTGAAACCTCCCCGGCAGGAAAAATACCTACAGGCGTTCCCGTTTTTAAAAGATCAAAGGTGGCCTTTAAACCGCTGATACTTGATGTATGCTGAACATTTTCAAAAGGATTTACGGCTACAAAAAACTCATTCAGGTTAGGGATCTTCTGCAGGATGAAATTCACCATCACTTTGGCTTCGGGCCTTACCGTACATAACAGTTTCACCAAAGCCAGCCCCTCAACACCGCCATAGGGATGATTTGCTATAGCAATGAACCCTCCGGTCTTGGGAATATTCCTTAAATCATCTTCGTCGAAATCAATGGATACCCCTATTGTTTCGAGTATCTTGTCTACAAATTCTAAACCATTGAAATGCTGGTTCTGGGAGAAGACCTTATTGATGTCATTTAATTTCATTACTTCCATCAGCAAAGCCGCTAATCCTGGGACACCCAGTTTGTCAATTTTTGTGGCTTTTGCAAACTCTTTGGTTGTTATGATCTTCATATATGAATTTAAAGGAGATTTAGTTCGATTTCAAAAATAAGATTTATATTTCTAAATAACAGCAGTACATTGTTCGGCGATGAGAAAATGGCTTAATTTATACTTCAATTTTTCTAAACGGGAATATAACGGATTGCTCGTAATGATTATTATTCTGGCTGTGATCAGGATCATACCTTATTTTTATAGACTTTTCATTCCAGAAAACGATGATTTGCTGTCAGAAAGTATAGCGATCAGAAAATTAGAGCTGGTGGAGACAAATATAAGAGAAAAGGGCTACAGCAGGAAAACCGGAAAGTTGGCCAGGCTGTTTAAATTTGATCCCAATCATACCAGTTTGCCCGACTGGCAGCTACTTGGCTTGTCGGCTAAGCAGGCGGCGGTCATGATCAGGTATACAGCCAAAGGCGGGCGGTTCTATAAAAAATCAGATCTTCAGAAGATGTATCCCATCAGCCGGGAAATGTACGATAGGCTTGAGCCTTATATTAGTATTCCCGCCGGAGATAGTTTAGCGTTTAAGAAGAAATATGTTCCTTATGCCACTATAAAACATATTCCTGTTATTGTTGACATCAATACGGCTGATACGGTTGAGCTTGATGCGGTCAAAGGTATAGGCCCCGCATTTGCGAGGAGGATCTTCAGGTACAGGGAGCGGTTGGGCGGGTTCTATCAAAAGGAGCAACTGATGGGGATATACGGGCTGGACAGTGCTAAATATGCAGAGATCAAAGACCAGCTGCGCATAGACGGGCATGCGCTGCGGCCAATCTATATCAACAGGGTCGAATTTAAGGACCTTCAGCATCATCCCTACCTGAATTTTAAACAGGTCAATGCGATCATACAATTTCGAAAACAACACGGAAATTATAGTAATATTGCGGAGTTAAAAAAGGTAGCGATACTGCCTGCCGAAACAATTGATAAGTTAATTCCCTATATTTCTTTTGATCATGATTGAAACAAAAATAAAACAGATTGTGCGTGATGTGAACGATTTTCCAAAACCAGGCATTGTATTTAAAGATATCACACCTATATTAAAGGATGCAGGTTTATGCAATGAGATCGTGGCAGCACTTGCAGCACAGCTTTCAGAGATCCAGGTAGACGTTGTGGCAGGGATTGAAAGCAGGGGTTTTCTTTTTGGGATGTCTCTGGCCAATTATCTCGGTGTTCCCTTTGTACCCATGCGCAAAGCGGGAAAATTGCCGTACAAAACCGTGCAGCATTCTTATGACCTGGAATATGGAAGTGCCACGCTGGAAATCCATGAAGATGCTTTCCTCCCGGGACAGCGTGTGCTGATCCATGACGATCTGCTGGCGACGGGCGGGACGGTGATTGCAGCATCAAGGCTCATCGAAAAACTGGAGGCAGAGGTTGCGGGCTATTCTTTTATTATTGCGCTTGATTTTCTGAACGGCAGGGACAGGCTGCTGGAATTTTCTCCCAATAATTACGCCCTGGCATCTTATTGACCTGTGCGCATAAAATATTAAAAAATATTTTGCCTGTATTTAAGCCACCTGTTTCGTTATGATCAGGTAATTGAACTAAATACCATTTCGTTCTGTTAGGGGGCAAATATTGCATTGTTGTCACTGCATTTATAATTTCTATCATTGCAGCAACAACAACAATTATGCATAACACATTAGTACCGAATACAGGATATGGCTTTAACACCTCTGAAAATCAGGAGATGATCAGGAGGATGGTTAGAGACTTTGCAGAGAAGAACATTCGTCCGCATGTGATGGAATGGGACGAAGCTCAGCATTTTCCTGTAGACCTGTTTAAAGAATTGGGTAAGCTTGGTTTGATGGGGGTACTTGTACCTGAATCATACGGAGGATCTGGATTCGGCTACCAGGAATACGTGGATGTGATCGTGGAAATAGCCAGGGTTTGCGGATCTATAGGTTTATCTCTGGCTGCCCATAATTCATTGTGTACCGGTCATATTCTTGCCTTTGGAACAGAAGAACAAAAGCTTAGGTGGCTGCCTAAACTGGCAACAGCAGAATGGATAGGCGCATGGGGTTTAACTGAGGCAAATACCGGGTCTGATTCCCTGAGAATGATGACCACGGCTACACTCGATGGTGACCACTATGTACTGAACGGTTCGAAGAACTGGATTACGCATGGTAAAACAGGCGATATCGCCGTAGTGATGGTGCGTACCGGTGAAAAAGGTGATTCCAGGGGTATATCTGCTATTGTGGTAGAACGGGGCACGCCTGGTTTTAATGCCGGTAAGAAAGAGAATAAACTCGGGATGCGTGCATCCGAGACTACAGAAATGATATTTGATAACTGCCGCGTACCCCTGGATAACCTGCTGGGTAAGGTGGGCGAAGGCTTTAAACAGGCGATGAAGGTGCTGGACGGCGGAAGGATTTCCATTGCCGCTTTGTCATTGGGTATTGCAAAAGGAGCTTATGACGCCGCACTGGCCTATGCACAGGAGCGCCATCAGTTTGGTCAGCCGATATCAAGTTTCCAGGCGATCAGCTTTAAGCTGGCTGATATGGCGACGGAGATTGAAGCTGCGGAACTATTGATCAGACAGGCTGCAGATATGAAGAACCGCGGTTTGAAAATGACGAAAGAGTCTGCCATGGCCAAGTACTTTGCTTCTGAGGTAGCTGTAAGATCTGCTACGGAGGCCGTACAGATCTTCGGCGGCTACGGATACACTAAAGATTTCCCGGTAGAGAAATTTTACCGCGACAGTAAGTTATGTACGATCGGGGAGGGGACTTCTGAAATACAAAAGATCGTTATTGCAAGAGAAATACTGAACGGGTAATTCGGTTCAGCTGATAAACGAATATTCTAACCAAATATACTTTAACAATCCGGTGCGCTGAAAAAGCGTACCGGATTTTTCAATATAACACCTGATCAGGTTCCTGGGGTATCATTGCATGTAATGGACCCGCTTATTATGTCTTGAATGCTTTCGGATGTTTATCGGATGTTTTCTAAAATTTATACTGATTATTAGATAATAATGTATTACCTTTGCAGTCCTAAAAACAACGAGAGGAGGTATTTTAACGTTATGATCATAATTAATATTAAAGACGGCGAATCACTTGATAAAGCCCTGAAAAGTTTCAAAAAGAAATTTGAGAAAACTGGTGTGTTGAGAGAACTACGTAGCCGTCAGGCATACGAGAAAAAATCTGTTGCTCGCCGTACATTAGTTAAACACGCGATTTACAAAGAAAATATGCACCTGGAAGGAAAAATTTAATCTTACCAGATATTTTATTTTAAATATATTAAGCGCCGGAGGAAAAATCCTCCGGCGCTTTTTTTTTATATACATATTGTGTACATTGACCTCAGGGGGTAAATTTTTTGATGCATGTCAGTTGAATCCTTTTTAACATATATCCAGCACGAGAAGCGTTATTCTCCACATACCGTACTCGCCTACAGAACGGATCTCCTGCATTTTGCCGGCTTTATGGCTGGAACCTATGAGATGCAGCCCGAAGATGCCAGACATGTGCACATACGTGATTATATGGTGCGCCTGATGGAAGAACAGATCGGTGCAAACTCCATCGGCAGGAAATTGTCCAGTCTCCGCAGCTTTTATAAATATCTCTACCGGCGTAAGGTCATTGCGGCAAGCCCGATGTCAATGATCAAAGCACCGAAAGTACCTGAACGTTTACCGGTCTTCGTGGACGAAGAAAGACTGAACTACCTCCTGGATTCAGGAGAGTTCTTTGATGAGAGCTTTCCCTCGGTACGGGATAAGGTCGTCATCGAGATGCTTTTTGGTACAGGGATGCGTTTGGCTGAACTGTTGGGTTTGCAGGCAGCTGATATTGATTTTTATGAAGAAACGGTCAGGGTTTTGGGAAAAAGAAAAAAAGAAAGAATTATTCCTTTGCCCAAACAGCTTGTACTTCAGCTAAAAACGTATATTGAACTAAAATCGTTGCAGAAATTTAATAACAAAAGCGAAGGCTTATTCGTTACAAATAAAGGAGCACCGGTTTACCCGCTGTTCATTTACAAGATCGTAAATAGTTATTTGACGTATATTTCCACACAGGACAAGAAAAGCCCTCATGTATTGCGGCATTCTTATGCCACAAGCCTGCTGAACAGGGGAGCGGATCTGAATGCGATTAAGGAGTTACTTGGCCATGCCAGTCTGGCGGCTACACAGGTGTACACACACAATTCAATCGAAAGATTAAAAACAATATATAAACAAGCCCATCCAAAGGCATAAAAAAGGAGGAAAACATGAAAATTACAGTTCAATCGATCCATTTCAATGCAGACCACAAATTGTTAGATTTTATTCAAAAGAAAGTTGACAAGCTGGAGCAGTTCCACGACCAGATCATTAGTGGAGAAGTCTATTTGAAATTAGAGAATGTAGATGATGAGGCTAACAAAATAAGTGAGATAAAACTGAGCGTACCGGGCGGAGTATTGTTTGCAAAGGAACAATGCAAGAGCTTCGAAGAGGCGACGGATTTATCAATTGAATCGTTAAAAAAACAAATAACTAAACATAAAGATAAAACAAGAGCAAAACTTTCAGAGCATAAAGCTTTGCTGAATGCGAATGAAGTGACTGATTATTAGGATACTATTTTCAGAACTTTTGAAGAAAAAACCAGCAGCAATAAAACTGCTGGTTTTTTTTTGAAAATAGTTTTGCAAGTAACGATTATTCTTGTAGATTTGCATTCCAATTCGGAACAGGGGTTAACCCTTTAAGAGCTGGTTTGTTCTGTGAATGTTTAATAAAATATAATAAAAGCCTCCTTAGCTCAGCTGGTAGAGCAACTGACTTGTAATCAGTAGGTCATTGGTTCGATCCCGATAGGAGGCTCTTTTAAACCTGCATCGCAAGATGAGACGGTTTAGGAGAAATGGGGGGATACCAGAGTGGCCAAATGGGACAGACTGTAACTCTGTTGTCGCGAGACTTCGAAGGTTCGAATCCTTCTCCCCCCACTTTATAATAAAAGCGAAAGTAGCTCAGTTGGTAGAGCGATAGCCTTCCAAGCTATAGGTCGCGAGTTCGAACCTCGTCTTTCGCTCTTACATTCAAAGGGCAGTCGGCAGGATGGTCACAGTTTAAATGCCAGACCGGTATTGGGATTGTGAAGAGAATTAAAAAAGCCGACGTAGCTCAGCGGTAGAGCACTTCCTTGGTAAGGAAGAGGTCATGGGTTCAAGTCCCATCGTTGGCTCAGGAATAAAAATAAACGAGGCTTTGTTAACTCTGTTAGTATATACAGAATCAACAAGGTTTTTTGTATTGAAATTGTATCATAACAATAATTAAAAATAAAAGTTAACCTACTAATAAGTATAAAAACATGGCAAAAGAAAAGTTTGACCGCAGCAAGCCGCACTTAAACATCGGCACTATCGGTCACGTTGACCACGGTAAAACAACCTTAACAGCAGCTATCACTAAAGTGTTATCTGATGCTGGTTTATCTGAGGCGCGTTCATTTGATTCAATTGACTCTGCTCCAGAGGAAAAAGAAAGAGGTATCACGATTAACACTGCACACGTTGAGTATTCAACAGCTAACCGTCACTATGCACACGTTGACTGTCCAGGTCACGCGGATTACGTGAAAAACATGGTTACTGGAGCTGCGCAAATGGATGGTGCTATTATCGTTGTAGCTGCTACAGACGGTCCTATGCCACAAACTCGCGAGCACATTCTATTGGCTCGTCAGGTAGGTGTACCTTCATTGGTAGTGTTCATGAACAAAGTGGATATGGTTGACGATCCTGAATTACTTGAATTAGTAGAGATGGAAGTTCGTGAATTGTTATCTTTCTATGATTTCCCTGGTGATGACATTCCTGTTATTCAAGGTTCTGCCTTAGGTGGTTTGAACGGTGATGAGAAATGGGTTGGAAAAATCATGGAATTAATGGACGCTGTAGATAGCTACATTCCAATTCCTCCACGTTTAACTGAGCTTCCATTCCTGATGCCGGTTGAGGACGTATTCTCGATCACTGGTCGTGGTACTGTTGCAACTGGTCGTATCGAGCGTGGTGTAATCAACTCTGGAGATCCTGTTGAGATCCTGGGTATGGGTGCCGAAAATCTTAAATCAACTGTAACAGGTGTTGAGATGTTCCGTAAGATCCTTGATTATGGTGAAGCAGGTGATAACGTAGGTTTGTTGTTACGTGGTATTGAGAAAACTGATATCCGTCGTGGTATGGTTATCTGTAAACCAGGTTCTGTAACTCCTCACACAGATTTCAAAGCTGA
This sequence comes from Pedobacter hartonius, assembly GCF_900107535.1. Classification (GTDB taxonomy): domain Bacteria; phylum Bacteroidota; class Bacteroidia; order Sphingobacteriales; family Sphingobacteriaceae; genus Pedobacter; species Pedobacter hartonius. The sequence goes on from NZ_FNRA01000011.1 coordinate 116,898, forward strand.
GATCTATGTATTATCAAAAGCTGAAGGTGGACGTCACACTCCATTCTTTAACAAATACCGTCCGCAATTCTATTTCCGTACCACAGACGTAACAGGAGAAATCACGTTACAAGAAGGAACTGAAATGGTTATGCCAGGTGATAACGTTACGATCAATGTTAAATTGATCAACGCAATCGCAATGGAAAAAGGTCTTCGTTTCGCTATCCGTGAGGGTGGTAGAACAGTAGGAGCTGGTCAGGTAACTGAAATTGTAAAATAATTTTAACTCCCTCCGGGGATGTGAAATTAGAAATAATACAAAGTACCCGGGATAACGCCTGGGTACTTTGTTCTAAAAATGTTTGTATCGGCCTCCGGGTTGATCGTATACACGGGAATAGTTCAACGGTAGAATAGAGGTCTCCAAAACCTTTGATCAGGGTTCGAATCCTTGTTCCCGTGCAAAAACTTAGATATGGCTAGCATAGTTCAATTTATTAAAGAATCGTATGAGGAAATGACCCAGAAGGTTACCTGGCCTACGTGGGGAGAGCTGCAAAGCTCTGCAGTACTGGTTCTGGTAGCATCTATGATCATTGCAGTAGTTATTTTTGCAATGGATAAAGGGTCTACGTTTGTTTTAGATACTTTTTATAAATCACTTTCTAATTAAATAGCTAAATGAACGATCAGCTAAAATGGTATGTAGTGAGGGCGGTAAGCGGAAAAGAGAAGAAGGTAAAACAGTATATCGATTCTGAAATAAGTCGTTTAGGTTTTTCTCATCTCGTTCCTCAGGTATTGATTCCGATGGAAAAATACTACCAGATGAAAGAGGGTAAAAAGATTGCAAAAGAGCGTAACTTTTACCCCGGATACGTTTTGATTGAAGCTACATTGGATGGTGAGCTGGAACACATTATTAAAAATGTAAACAGCGTTATCGGTTTCTTAGGTGATAAAGGCGGCAATCCGGTTCCGATGCGTCAGGCAGAGGTGAACCGTATTCTTGGTAAAGTAGATGAAATGAGCCAGCAGGGTGAAACCATGAATGTGGCTTATTATGTTGGAGAGAACGTTAAAGTAATGGACGGGCCTTTCAACGGATTTACCGGGGTGATTGAAGAAGTGAACGAAGAGAAAAAGAAATTAAAAGTTATGGTGAAGATCTTCGGAAGGAAAACTCCTCTGGAACTGAACTATATGCAAGTAGAAAAAGAATAGAATACTATTATAAAGACCTTAAATGTTACATGCTTCCAACATTTTAACATTGAGTATTACAATTAACAAAACAGAAAATGGCAAAAGAAGTCAGTGCGCTTGTTAAATTACAAATCAAGGGTGGAGCTGCAAATCCATCACCACCGGTAGGACCTGCATTGGGTGCTAAAGGGGTGAACATTATGGAGTTTTGCAAGCAGTTTAACGCTCGTACCCAAGATAAGCCTGGTAAAGTATTACCCGTTGTAATTACTGTTTATGCTGACAAGTCGTTCGAATTCATCATCAAAACCCCTCCGGTTGCTATCCAGTTAAAAGATGCGACTAAATTAACGAGTGGTTCTGCTGAGCCCAACCGTAAGAAAGTTGGTTCGGTGACTTGGGATCAGGTTAAGTCAATTGCTGAAGATAAAATGACTGATTTAAATGCTTTCACTATCGAATCGGCAATGAGTATGGTTGCCGGTACAGCACGCAGTATGGGAATCACCGTTAGCGGCGATGCACCCTGGACAAATTAATTAACAAAAAACAGTTTACAACAGTGGCTAAATTAACAAAAAATCAAAAAAAGGCACATGCTAAACTAGAAATCGGTAAAACGTATTCTTTACAGGATGCGGCTGCTTTGGTAAAAGAGATCACAACTACCAAATTTGATGCTTCGGTTGATATCGACATCTCATTAGGCGTTGATCCGCGTAAAGCGAATCAAATGGTTCGTGGAATCGCAACTTTACCACACGGTACAGGTAAAACTGTACGTGTATTAGTTCTTTGTAATCCTGATAAGGAAGAAGAAGCTAAAGCGGCAGGAGCAGATTTCGTAGGTTTGGATGAATATGTAGCCAAGATTGAAGGTGGATGGACTGATGTTGACATTATTATCACTACTCCTGCTTGTATGGCAAAAGTAGGTAAACTGGGCCGCGTTTTAGGTCCACGTAACCTTATGCCAAACCCTAAATCAGGAACTGTTACCAACGATGTTGGAAAAGCAGTTACTGACGTAAAAGGCGGTAAGATTGATTTTAAAGTTGACAAAAGTGGTATCATTCATGCTTCAGTAGGAAAAGTATCATTCCCAGCGGAAAAAATATATGAAAATGCATTAGAAGTACTTCAGGTAATTTCTAAGCTTAAACCATCTGCTGCTAAAGGAACTTATTTTAAAAGCATTCACGTGTCTTCTACAATGAGTCCCGGAATTGCAATCGAAACTAAATCAGTAGCGGGTATCTAATTATGAACAGAGAAGAAAAAAACGAAGTAGTTTCGGCTCTTCAAGAGAAGATGCAGGAATTTGGTAATTTTTATATTGCCGACACATCAAGCTTATCTGTTGAGAAAGTTAACAACATCCGTCGCAAATGTTTCGAAAGCGGTATTGAAATGCAGGTTGCTAAAAATACTTTGATCAGAAAAGCGATCGAAGGATTGGAAGGCGATAACTCAGATATTTTCGCAGCTTTAAAAGGCCAGTCAGCGATCCTATTCTCAAAAACAGGTAATGGTCCGGCTAAGCTGATCAAAGCCCTGAGAAAAGGTGGCGTTGAGAAACCATTATTAAAAGCAGCATTCATCGACACAGCGATATATGTCGGAGATAATCATTTAGATGCATTAGTAAGCTTGAAATCAAGAGAAGAGCTTATCGGAGACATCATTGGCTTGTTACAATCACCAGCTAAAAATGTTATTTCTGCCCTTAAATCAAGTGGTGGTAAAATTGCAGGAATTGTTAAAACTCTTCAGGAAAGAGAAGGTTAAGGAACACCTTATAAGTTCTATATTAATAAATTCATTTACGTAAAATATTTAAAACTCTATAAAATGGCAGATTTAAAAGCGTTTGCTGAGCAATTGGTAAACTTAACAGTTAAAGAAGTTAACGAATTAGCTCAAATCCTTAAAGACGAGTATGGTATCGAACCAGCTGCTGCTGCAGTTGCTGTTGCAGGTCCTGCTGGTGATGCTGCTCCTGTGGCTGAAGAAAAATCTACTTTCGATGTAATCCTGAAAGAAGCTGGTGGTGCTAAACTGGCAGTTGTTAAGTTGGTAAAAGACTTAACAGGATTAGGTTTGAAAGAAGCTAAAGACTTAGTTGATGGTGCACCAAAAGAAGTTAAAACTGGTGTTTCTAAAGACGAAGCTGAAGCTTTGAAAAAACAATTAGAAGAAGCTGGAGCGGTAGTTGAGATTAAGTAATCACTTAATTTTAATATAACTTCAAACATAGACTCCGACTGTATAGTCGGAGTCTATACCTGTTTATATACATTTCATCTAAGTTTGGTTGGTGGAATGTTCACGGCAAACCAAACAAATAGTTTATTCTTAAACTAAATTAACTTTAGTACCTTGGCAAATAAAGTCGACCAAAGAGTAAATTTTGCACGTAGTAAGCACATCATAGATTACCCAGATTTTCTTGATGTACAGTTGCAATCATTCAGAGAATTTTTCCAGATAGAAACTACATCAGACAACCGTCATACTGAAGGCTTGTTTAAGGTTTTTGCTGAGAACTTTCCAATCACTGATTCCAGGAATATTTTCGTTCTGGAATTCCTTGATTATTTTATTGACCCGCCGCGTTATGATATACCTGAGTGTATCGACCGTGGGTTAACTTATAGTGTTCCCTTAAAGGCAAAGTTGAAATTGTCTTGTAATGATGCGGAACACGAAGATTTTGAAACTATTATTCAGGATGTATATCTGGGAACTATTCCATATATGACTCCTAAAGGTACTTTCGTGATCAATGGTGCGGAGCGTGTAATTGTTTCCCAGTTACACAGGTCACCTGGTGTGTTCTTCGGCCAAAGCCGCCACACTAACGGTACCAAGCTTTACTCTGCCCGTGTAATCCCTTTCAAAGGATCATGGATAGAGTTTGCTACTGACGTGAACAATGTCATGTATGCTTACATTGACCGTAAGAAAAAGTTCCCGGTTACCACACTGCTGCGTGCGATCGGTTACGATTCTGATAAGGACATTCTGGAACTGTTCGACCTTGCTGATGAAGTGAAGGTGAGCAAATCCGGTTTGAAAAAATACATCGGACGTAAACTTGCTGCAAGGGTTTTAAGAAAATGGGTTGAAGATTTTGTAGATGAAGATACCGGCGAGGTAGTTTCTATTGATCGTAACGAAGTGATCTTGGACAGGGATACTGTTTTAGAAGATGAACACATTGATATGATCATTGACGCTGGTGTGAAAACCATTATCTTATCAAAAGATGACGGTGCAAGCCAGGCTGATTATACAATTATATATAATACATTACAAAAGGATACTTCAAACTCTGAAAAAGAGGCGGTTGAAAACATCTATCGTGCTTTGCGTAACGCAGAACCACCTGATGAGGAAACTGCAAGAGGTATCATCGAACGTTTGTTCTTCTCGGATAAACGTTATGACCTTGGAGATGTAGGACGTTACAGGATCAACCGTAAGTTGAAAATGGATACTCCTGATCATGTTAAAGTATTGACCAAAGCGGATATTATTGCGATTGTGAAATACCTGATCAAACTGATCAACTCCAAAGAAGAGGTGGATGATATTGACCACTTGTCAAACCGTCGTGTACGTACAGTAGGCGAGCAGTTATATGCTCAGTTTGGTGTAGGTCTGGCGCGTATGGCACGTACTATCCGTGAGCGGATGAACATCCGTGACAATGAAGTGTTCACACCAACAGATCTGATTAATGCCCGTACTTTATCGTCGGTTATTAACTCTTTCTTTGGTACCAACCAGTTGTCTCAGTTCATGGACCAGACAAATCCTTTGGCAGAGATCACTCACAAACGTCGTTTGTCAGCCTTAGGCCCAGGTGGTCTGTCACGTGAAAGAGCAGGTTTCGAGGTGCGTGACGTTCACTATACCCACTACGGCAGGTTGTGTACGATTGAAACACCGGAAGGACCGAACATTGGTTTGATCTCCTCTCTTTGTGTACATGCGAAAATCAATACATTAGGATTTATAGAAACGCCTTACAAAAAAGTTAAGGACGGTATCGTTGCTGTAGATGAAGATGTAATTTATCTTTCTGCGGAAGATGAAGATGGTAAAACCATTGCACAGGCAAACGCTGAGTATGATGATAAAGGTAACTTCACTACCCCACGTGTGAAAGCACGTTACGAAGGTGACTTCCCGATTATTGAGCCTGAGAAATTAGACTTAATGGACGTGGCCCCGAATCAGATTACTTCGATCGCTGCTTCACTGATTCCTTTCCTTGAGCATGATGATGCGAACAGGGCCCTGATGGGATCCAACATGCAACGCCAGGCCGTACCTTTGTTACGTCCGGAAGCGCCAATCGTTGGAACTGGTCTGGAAGGCCGTGTAGCGCGTGACTCAAGAACACTGATCAATGCTGAAGGCGATGGTGTTGTTGAATATGTAGATGCTAACGAAATCACCATTAAATATGTAAGAAACGATGCAGATCGTTTGGTATCATTTGAAGGTGACAGCAAAACTTATAAATTAATCAAATTCAAGAAAACCAACCAGAACACTTGTATCAACTTAAAACCAATCGTTAAGAAAGGCCAGAAAGTTGTTAAGGGACAAGTATTGTGTGAAGGTTATGCAACTGAAAATGGTGAGCTGGCATTAGGCCGTAACTTAAAAGTAGCGTTCATGCCTTGGCAGGGATACAACTTTGAGGATGCGATCGTGATCAGTGAGCGTATTGTTCGTGAGGACATCTTTACTTCACTGCATATTGAAGAGTTTGAACTGGAAGTGCGTGATACGAAACGCGGGGAAGAGGAATTAACACCGGATATCCCTAACGTTTCTGAAGAAGCAACAAAAGATTTAGATGAAAATGGTATCATCCGTATCGGTGCTGAAGTTAAAGAAGGCGATATCCTGATCGGTAAAATTACCCCTAAAGGTGAGTCAGACCCTTCTCCGGAAGAGAAACTGTTACGTGCGATCTTTGGAGATAAAGCAGGTGATGTGAAAGATGCATCGCTGAAAACTCCTCCTTCGATCAAAGGTGTGGTAATTGATACCAAATTATTCTCAAGAGCTAAGAAAACTACCAAAGCTGAAGAAAAAGCTGCGATAGAGAAATTAGACAAGAGATATAACCTGGCGACAACTAACCTGAAAAATGAGTTGGTTGAGAAATTATTCCAGATCGTGAACGGTAAAACATCACAAGGTGTTTACAACGTTTACAAGGAATTGTTGTTCGCTAAAGGTGCTAAGTTTACACAGAAAAGTTTAGCTGATCTGGAATTTGCCCACATCAACCCATACAAATGGACTACTGATGATGACAAAAACGATCAGATTAAATTATTGATCCATAACTATGGTATCCGTGTGAACGAAGAACTGGGTGCATATAAACGTGATAAATTTGCGATTAGCGTAGGTGATGAGTTGCCTTCAGGAATTGTGCAGATGGCAAAAGTTTATGTAGCCAAAAAACGTAAGTTGAAAGTAGGGGATAAAATGGCGGGTCGTCACGGTAATAAGGGTATTGTTGCCCGTATCGTTCGTGATGAAGATATGCCGTTCCTTGATGACGGAACTCCGGTTGATATCGTGCTGAACCCATTGGGTGTACCTTCACGTATGAACCTTGGCCAGATCTATGAAACTGTATTGGCATGGGCCGGTAAAGAACTGGGTGTGAAATTCGCAACCCCGATCTTTGATGGTGCTAAACATGACGAGGTAGAAGAATGGATCGCTAAAGCTGGTGTTCCTGCTTCAGGAAGAACCTATTTACATAATGGTTTAACGGGTGAAAGATTTGACCAGCCAACTACAGTAGGTATTATCTACATGCTGAAATTAGGCCACATGGTTGATGATAAAATGCACGCCCGTTCAATCGGACCATATTCATTGATTACACAACAGCCATTGGGTGGTAAAGCCCAGTTTGGTGGTCAGCGTTTTGGTGAGATGGAGGTTTGGGCATTAGAAGCATTCGGTGCGGCTAATATCCTTCAGGAGATCCTGACTGTGAAGTCAGATGATGTAATCGGAAGGGCCAAAACTTATGAAGCAATTGTAAAAGGCGAGAACCTGCCGACTCCAGGTGTACCGGAATCATTCAATGTACTGGTACATGAGCTGCGCGGATTAGGTTTAGATATTACGTTAGACTAATGTTGAATTTTTTAATGCTGGAACGGATCCATTCCGTTCCGGCTTTTTAAATTTTCAAATTCAAACAACAGAGCTATGTCTTACAAAAAGGATAATAAATTAAAAAGCAATTTCACCTCGATTACCATTAGTTTGGCATCGCCGGAGGCTATTTTAGAGCGCTCTAGTGGTGAGGTGTTAAAACCTGAGACTATCAATTACCGTACTTACAAACCAGAACGTGATGGTTTGTTCTGCGAAAGAATTTTTGGTCCGGTAAAAGATTACGAATGCCACTGTGGTAAATACAAACGTATCCGTTATAAAGGTATTGTTTGTGACCGTTGTGGTGTTGAGGTAACGGAGAAAAAAGTGCGCAGAGAGCGTATGGGACACATCAATCTGGTAGTTCCTGTAGCGCATATCTGGTATTTCCGTTCATTGCCAAATAAAATCGGTTACTTATTGGGCCTTCCTACCAAAAGATTGGATCTGATCATTTACTACGAGCGTTATGTAGTTATTCAGTCTGGTCTGATGGAAGAACAGGGTATTCAGTACATGGATTTCCTTACTGAGGAAGAGTACCTTGATATTTTAGATAAATTACCAAAAGAGAATCAATATCTGGACGATAAAGATCCTAATAAATTCATCGCCAAAATGGGTGCTGAAGCATTAGAAGATTTGCTGAAACGTATTGACCTGGATACTTTATCTTATAACTTACGTCACCAGGCAGCAAACGAAACTTCACAACAACGTAAAAATGAAGCCTTAAAACGCTTACAGGTTGTTGAGGCTTTCCGTGGTGCAAGAACACGCATTGAGAACAATCCTGAATGGATGATCATCAAAATTGTTCCTGTTATTCCACCGGAATTACGTCCGCTGGTTCCCCTGGAAGGCGGCCGTTTCGCTACTTCAGATTTAAATGACCTGTACCGTCGTGTGATTATCCGTAACAACCGTTTAAAACGTTTGATCGAGATCAAAGCACCGGAAGTAATTTTACGTAACGAAAAACGTATGCTGCAGGAAGCTGTGGATTCGTTATTTGACAACTCACGTAAAGTAAATGCAGTAAAAACTGAAGGTAACCGTGCATTGAAATCGCTTTCAGACATTCTGAAAGGTAAACAAGGACGTTTCCGTCAGAATCTATTGGGTAAACGTGTGGATTATTCGGCACGTTCTGTAATTGTTGTAGGGCCAAACCTGAAACTACACGAATGCGGTTTACCAAAGGATATGGCTGCAGAGCTGTTCAAACCGTTTATCATTCGCAAGATGATTGAACGTGGTATCGTTAAAACGGTTAAATCTGCAAAGAAAATTGTAGACAGAAAGGACCCTCTAGTTTGGGATATCCTCGAAAACGTTTTAAAGGGGCACCCTGTATTACTGAATCGTGCGCCTACGCTGCACAGATTGGGTATCCAGTCTTTCCAGCCTAAACTGGTGGAAGGAAAAGCAATCCAGTTACACCCATTAGTGTGTACTGCATTCAACGCCGATTTTGACGGTGACCAGATGGCTGTGCATTTACCTTTGGGTCATGCTGCTATTTTGGAAGCCCAGGTATTGATGCTGGCTGCACACAACATTCTGAACCCTGCTAACGGTACGCCAATTACGGTACCTTCGCAGGATATGGTTTTGGGTCTTTATTATATTACTAAAGGCCGTAAAACTGACGAAGGACGTGTAGTTAAAGGACAGGATTTCTCTTTCTACTCTCCTGAAGAGGTGATCATTGCTTACAATGAGAAAAAGATTGATCTTCATGCATTTATCAAAGTAAAGGTAAATGTGAAAGATGCAGACGGAAATATCGCCAATAAATTAACAGAGACTACTGTAGGACGTGTATTGTTTAACCAAATGGTACCGGAAGAAGTAGGATATATTAATGAACTGCTCACCAAGAAATCTCTAAGGGATATCATTGGTGATGTAGTGAAGGTTACCGGTATGGCCCGTGCATCCAGATTCCTGGATGATATTAAAGAGCTTGGTTTCCAGATGGCATTCAGAGGTGGATTATCATTTAACCTGCAGGATGTGAACATCCCTGTTGAAAAACATGCTTTATTGGAGCAGGCTTCTGCAGAGGTTGATGAGGTAAGGAATAACTATAACATGGGATTCATTACCAACAACGAGCGTTACAATCAGATCATCGATATCTGGACCCGTATCAATAACCGTTTAACATCATTCGTGATGACGCAGTTATCGAGCGATAACCAGGGCTTTAACTCGGTTTATATGATGCTTGACTCAGGAGCACGTGGATCTAAAGAGCAGATTCGTCAGCTTTGCGGAATGCGTGGTCTGATGGCAAAACCTCAGAAATCCGGTTCAGGTGGTGAGATCATTGAAAACCCGATCCTTTCAAACTTTAAAGAAGGACTGTCAGTATTAGAGTACTTTATCTCTACTCACGGTGCACGTAAAGGTTTGGCGGATACGGCGTTAAAAACTGCGGATGCTGGTTACCTGACACGTCGTTTACATGACGTTGCGCAGGATATGATTGTTAACTCTGCTGATTGCGGTACTTTGAGAGGTATGTATACTACTGCCCTGAAAGATAATGAGGATATCGTTGAGCCTTTGTACGACAGGATCTTAGGCCGTATTTCACTGCATGATGTGTTTAATCCTATTGATGGTGCATTATTGGTTTCTGCTGGTCAGGATATCGATGAAGATGTTGCGAGAGCAATTGAAGAATCGCCAATTGAAGGTGTTGAAATACGTTCAGTACTGACTTGCGAGAATAAGAGAGGTGTTTGTGCATTGTGTTACGGACGTAACCTTGCCACTGGTAAACGTGTTCAGAAAGGTGAAGCTGTCGGCGTAATTGCTGCGCAGTCAATCGGTGAGCCGGGTACACAGCTGACATTACGTACATTCCACGTGGGTGGTACCGCATCAAACATTGCTGCTGAATCTCAGATCAATGCGAAGTTTGATGGTATCATCGAATTTGAAAATGTCCGTACTGTAGCAAATGATACAGGTGAAGAAGGTGTGAAACAAATTGTACTGGGACGTTCAGGCGAATTCAAAATCGTTGAAGAAGGTACTGGTAAAGTGATCATGACTAACAATATCCCTTATGGTTCATTCTTATATGTTGAAGAAGGAGCTAAGATTTCAAAAGGTGATAAGATCTGTTCATGGGATCCGTACAATGCAGTAATTATCTCTGAGTTTGCCGGTAAAATTGAATTTGATGCGATCATCGAAGGTGTAACCTTCCGTGAAGAATCAGACGAACAAACCGGTCACCGTGAAAAAGTAATTATTGATACACGTGATAAAACTAAAAACCCTTCAGTTAGGGTTGTAGATAAAAAAGGTGAACTGATCAGACAGTATAACATCCCGGTTGGAGCTCACGTTTCAATTGATGATGGAGAAGCTGTTAAAACAGGACAGATCCTCGTTAAAATTCCTCGTGCAACGGGTAAAACAAGAGATATTACGGGTGGTTTACCACGTGTAACGGAATTGTTCGAAGCACGTAACCCATCTAACCCGGCGGTAGTAACCGAGATTGATGGTGTGGTAACTTTAGGTGGTGTGAAACGTGGTAACCGTGAGATGACTATCGAATCGAAAGATGGTGAGATCAAAAAATACCTGGTTCCATTGTCTAAACACATCCTGGTTCAGGATAATGATTTTGTGAAAGCTGGTATGCCATTATCAGACGGATCAATTTCTCCTGCGGATATTTTAGCGATCAAAGGACCTGCTGCTGTTCAGGAATACTTAGTAAATGGTATACAAGAGGTTTACCGTTTGCAGGGTGTGAAGATCAATGACAAACACTTTGAGGTTATCGTTCACCAGATGATGCAGAAGGTTCATATTGAAGATCCGGGAGATACAACGTTCTTAGAAAATAACTCTGTCGACCGTTGGGACTTCATGATCGAAAATGATGAGATCTATGACAAAAAAGTGGTAATCGATGCTGGTGATTCCAATACCGTTAAACCAGGTCAGATTCTTTCCCTGCGTAAATTAAGAGATGAAAATTCTCAGTTAAAACGTAAAGATTTGAAACAGATCGAAGTTCGTGATGCAAGATCGGCAACTGCCAGTTCTGTATTACAGGGTATCACCCGTGCTTCATTAGGTACAAAATCATTCATCTCTGCAGCTTCCTTCCAGGAAACTACAAAAGTATTGAACGAAGCTGCGATTGCAGGTAAACGTGACAATATGCTTGGATTGAAAGAGAACGTAATCGTTGGTCACCTGATCCCTTCTGGTACTGGTGTACGTGGTTATGAACGTATCATTGTAGGTTCACAAGAGGAATATGATAAACTGTTAGCTTCTAAACAAGAAGAAGAAGTAGAAGCATAATCTTTCTTATAGATACTAAAGTCCTCCCTGATTTCAGGGGGGACTTTTTTTTTATTTTTATTTTAGCTACCTGCCTAAACATTAAAGCGGTAGTTTTGCTGTATGGAGAATCAAAACAACGAGAATCAGATCAATATCGAACTTTCCGAAGAGATAGCTGAAGGGATATTTTCAAACCTTGCTATCATTACGCATTCCAATACTGAGTTTGTGCTTGACTTTATCCGGGTGATGCCTGGTGTACCGAAAGCAAAAGTGAAATCGAGGATCATTTTAACCCCGGAGCATGCAAAAAGACTAATGCTGGCCATGCAGGATAATATAGAGAAGTTTGAAGCGCAAAATGGAAGGATCAAAACACAGGAGGAGACTACCGGGTTCCCTATGAATTTTGGCGGGCCTACTGCCCAGGCGTAAGCTGTCGTTCCAGGTAAGCGATGATGGTTTCAGCCTGATCAGGACCGTACCAGAGGATGTCTTTATCCCGCCTGAACCAGGTGAGCTGGCGTTTTGCAAAACGCCTGGTATTTTGTTTGATCTTGTCCACGGCATCCTCATAGGAGAGCTGGCCATCCAGATAGGCGAATAACTCTGCATAACCAACGGTTTTCAGGGCGTTCAGATCTTTGTACTGCTCTACTTTTTTAACCTCATCCAGCAGGCCTTCTGTAAGCATGAGGTCCACACGGTGGTTTATTCTTTCGTATAATTTCTCACGTTCCAGGTTCAGGCCGATCTTAATGATATTAAAAGGCCTTTCCTTTTTGCTGTTGGTTAAAAAATCGGAGACTTTCCTGCCTGTGGACAGGAAAAATTCCAGCCCGCGGATCATACGCTGGGGGTTGAACTGATCTACTTTTGCATAATACTCAGGATCTGCAGCCGCAAGCCTTGTTTTGATAGGTTCAAGGCCTTCTGTCTGAAACAGTGTATTGAGTTCTTCCCTGATCTGCATACTGGTGTCGGGAAGTTCATCCAGGCCTCTGGTTACCGCATCCAGGTAAAGCCCGGAGCCGCCCACCATGATGGCCACCTGATGGCGGGTAAAAATCCCTGCGAGCACATCAAGTGACTGCTTTTCAAAATCCCCGGTACTAAAAAAGGTTTTAATGGAATGAGAGTCGATGAAATGATGTTTTGCTGCAGCCAGTTCAGCCGCGCTGGGTTTGGCGGTTCCGATAGATATTTCCTGAAAGAACTGCCTGGAATCGGCTGAGATGATCTCTGTGGAAAAGTGCCGGGCCAACGTAATAGCTAATGCTGTCTTGCCTATTGCCGTTGGACCGGCGATTACGATTAATGTTTTATTTTTGCCAGTATCTGGCATTAGTAATCTTCCTTACTGTCAAATTCTTCGTCTCCAAAATCGTCATTCTCAGAGAAATCATCATTATCCTCTTCCTCCTCCCCGGCATCTTCATCTTTATCTTTATCTGAAGTGGTGATTCCCCTGCCATCCATCGCTTCGATCTCTTCTGAATCTTCGGGGACAAAATCCATTTCGTTCAGGAAATCAAAATCATTAGGGGCGATCACGGCTGCCGTTGTCGCTGCGACTGCTGCTGCAGCTTCCGGATTGCTGGAATCAAAGATCTTGGGTGCTTCACCTATACTTTTGAAAAGTACAGGGTATTCTATATTCGGATCTGTCTGCAGAATAATCTTGATCAGTTCTACGTGGAAATCGAACGGACGGTCAAAATTATAGATATAATAGAACTTTTGGTGAGGGTCTTCAATGAAGCTACTCAATTTTGCCTTTTCCATCAGGGCTACACCACGGTCGATCTTCCTTTGATTCGGAAGGTAAGCGATTTCATCTCCTTTAATCCAGTGATCAGAGCTTACATAAAAAGAAGAAGATTTCTCGATGCTGTATCCGGTAGAACGGTGTACGGCCTTATGTAAATCTTCAAATGTTTGTGTTGATTTGATGTCGATTTCACGAACCACCTCATCGAAGTCTTCAAAACTAATTCTAAATCTATAAACTGCCATTTGAGCTGTATTTCTATTTATAAAATTATAAAATATTTTTATTATTTGGACTGGTCTGTTACAGGTGACAGTCCGAATTCTTTTCCTTTAATCAGCATAAATGCTAACGCCTCATCATAAGAATTTGTTATCTCACCCTCCAGAATTGCTTCACGGATGGCGTTTTTGATCAGTCCCACTTCCTTTCCGGCTGTAAGGCCGAAGACTTCCATGATATCTGTCCCGGTAACCGGGGGCTGCCAGTTTCTGATCTTATCGCGTTCCTCAACATCTTTGAGCTTCTGTTTTACGAGTTCAAAGTTATTGCAGTATTTTTTTACTTTATATTCATTTTTGGTGGTCACATCTGCATTGCAGAGGGTCATCAGGCTTTCTATATCTTCACCTGCATCAAAGAGCAAACGCCTGACAGCAGAGTCTGTAACCACTTCCTGTGCCAGAACTATCGGGCGTAAGTGCAGCTGTACGAGTTTCTGTACGAATTTCATTTTTTCGTTCAGGGGAAGTTTCAGCTGTGTGAAGATCTGCGGGACCATTCTTGCCCCTTTATCTTCGTGGCCATGGAAAGTCCAGCCATGTTGCTCCTCAAAGCGTTTGGTAGCAGGTTTAGCGATATCATGCAGGATAGCGGCCCAGCGCAACCATAGGTCGTTGGTGACTTCACTGATATTATCGAGCACCTGCAGGGTATGGTAAAAATTATCTTTATGTCCTTTTCCGTTGATCACTTCCACACCAAAGAGGTTTGCCATCTGTGGAAATATGAGATGGAGCAGGCCGGTATCAAAAAGATATTTGAAGCCGATTGATGGAACCGGGGACAGGATGATCTTGTTCAGTTCATCTGTGATACGTTCTTTGGAAACGATACTGATGCGCTCTTTTTGTTTTGTGATCGCAGCCAGTGCTGCTTCATCAATATTAAAGTTCAGCTGCGTAGCAAAACGGATGGCCCGCATCATGCGGAGGGGATCATCAGAAAAAGTGATCTCCGGATCAAGAGGGGTGCGGATTAATTTCTCTGTGATGTTCTGTACGCCATTGAAGGGGTCTACCAGTTGCCCGAAGTTCTCTTTGTTGAGTGAGATCGCCAGTGCATTGATCGTGAAATCCCTTCTAAGCTGGTCGTCCTCGATCGTACCGTTTTCAACAATAGGCTTGCGGGAATCTGACCGGTATGATTCTTTGCGGGCACCTACGAACTCCAGTTCAAGGTCGCGGTATTTGAGCATGGCCGTACCAAAGTTCTTGAATACAGCCACCTTGCTTCTCAGCGCGGCCCCTGCGCGTTCTGCAAAGTCGATCCCATTGCCTAAGACTACAATATCAATATCTTTTGAAGGTCTATCCAGGAAAATATCCCTGACATATCCACCAATCACATATACTTCGATATGATTTTCGGCAGCGATATCAGCCAGTATCTTAAAAACAGGATGTCCTAGATTTTTTTTCAAAATGAGTTTATTCGTTATCAGTAAAGCAATATTTGCTGTTACCGGTTTAAATTTTAATTCAGCGGATGATGGTTAATTGAGTTTGCAAAAGTACTAAAACTTACTTTCTAATAAAGGAAAATTGCCCGGATGGACTCAATTTCATTATTGTTGACGGTTTTCTGTTATTTCTTAATTCTTGTTCCCAATCCACAATATAATCTACTGCGTCTTTAATTTCAGGATCAATCTCATCAAAATACTGTGGTGTTGGTTGCCCTGACAGGTTAGCAGAGGTAGAGGTAATGGGTTTTCTGAAGCGCTGCAGCAGCTGCTGAACAAAATCATGTTTAACGATCCTGACCCCGATGCTGCCATCTGCACTGATTACATTTTTGGCTAAGTTCTTTGCACCTGAAAATATGATGGTAAGCGGGTTCTCGGCATATTCAATCAGGTCGTAGGCTACTTCAGGTATTTCGTCCACATAACTCTGTAATTTCGAATCATTATCCAGGAGTATGATAAAGCTTTTGTCAGACGAGCGGCCTTTGATCTGGTTGATCTTTTCCACGGCGTCGGCATTGGTGGCATCGCAGCCTAATCCCCATACGGTGTCCGTTGGATAAAGGATTACCCCCCCGGTTTTAAGTACAGCCAATGCTTTTTCAATTTCCGTTTTTAACATGCCGTAAATTTATCAAATAATCTTTGTTATTTGATCTTTTGCGAGCTGTTCATAACATTTCATCAGCTGAAGTGCGAGTGGCTGTGTGTTGAACCGCTGTACATAGGCCAGGCCTTTTTCTCTCATATGGGCGGCGAGTTCCGGACTTTTTAAAACAGTATTAACTGCAATGGTCAGGGCTGAGGCATTGTCTGGATCAACATACAGGCTGTTAGGGCCTCCTGCTTCTTCCAGGCAGGATCCTGTGGCCGCTATTACCGGAACACCTCCATATAGGGCTTCGATAACAGGAATGCCAAAGCCTTCATAGAAGGACGGATAGACAAATACCGAAGCCAGCTGATAGATTGCAGGAAGATCAGAAAAAGGGATGTCTTTCAGGAAGGTTACCCTTTCATTCAGGCCCAGACGTTCGATCTCAGCCATCACTTGTGTTGCATAGGCTTGTTTTTTTCCTACTACGATCAGTTTTACGTGCTGCGGTACGTTTACCAGGGCCCGTACAATCAGCAGCAGGTTCTTTCTGGGTTCAATAGTACCTACATTGAGGATGTATTTTTCCGGCAGCCTGTATTTTTTACGGATAGTTTCTTTAAAATCTGCGGGGAGTAACTCTTTGAAAGAGTCGTCACAGGTCTGGTAAACCACTTCTATCTTTGCCGGGTCTGCCTGATAGAGCTCGATGATATCTCTTCTTGTCTGTTCACTGATGGCTATAATCAGATCTGCGTATTTACAGGCGTATTTGCTTTTGAAATTATAGATCGTACGGTCTATGTATTTATAATTCCGGGGCAGGCGAAGGAAAATAAGGTCGTGTATGGTCACCACTGTTTTTGGGCGTCCACTATGCATCCCGAATGGGATCTCGTTACTGAGGCCGTGATAAATGGCTATATCGTCTTTTTGCAACTGTGACCGGAGCCCTACGCTTCTCCACCAGAACCCGGGTTGTCCCCATTTGGGTAACCTCGGGTGTATATTTTCCTTTTCAAAAAGGGAACTGATCTGTTTTGCTGATTTAACTTTTGGTGTATAAACAAAGTATTGGTTTTGATGGAAGAATTCTGACAGCTGTAAGATCAGCGATCTGCTGTAATTTCCTAACCCGGTCAGGTTATTGGCAGCCCTTTTTCCATCAAAACCTATATTCATTTAGACAGCTACATTATTTTCTCTTAATGCGTCATTAAGGGAAGTTTTTTTATCTGTAGACTCTTTACGTTTTCCGATGATCAGTGCGCATGGAACCTGATATTCTCCTGCAGGGAATTTTTTTGTATAACTTCCCGGGATCACTACTGATCTTGCAGGAACAATACTTTTATATTCTACAGGTGAGCTTCCGGTTACATCGATTATCTTTGTAGAAGCCGTAAGTACCACATTGGCACCCAGGACAGCTTCGCGTTCTACGCGTACACCTTCCACTACGATAGCTCTTGAACCAAGGAAACAGTTGTCTTCAATAATTACCGGTGCGGCCTGAATAGGTTCCAGTACTCCTCCGATACCTACGCCACCGCTCAGGTGTACATGTTTCCCGATCTGTGCGCAGGAGCCTACCGTTGCCCAGGTATCTACCATTGTACCTTCGTCAACATAAGCACCGATGTTCACATATGAAGGCATCATGATCACGCCTTTAGCCAGGTATGCACCGTAACGGGCACTTGCACCAGGAACTACGCGTACGCCAAGTTCCCTGTAGTTGGTTTTCAATTTCATTTTATCATGAAATACAAAAGGGCCAACTGTAGTTTCTTTCATTTCTCTGATAGGAAAATAGAGGATAACTGCTTTTTTAATCCATTCGTTGATGCCCCATGAATTTAAAATCGGCTCGGCAACGCGGATCTCTCCTTTGTCCAGCTGCATTACTACAGTTTCGATTGCCTCACAATACTCATTATATTCTAATAAGGATCTGTCTTCCCAGACAGCCTCTATTAACTTTTTCAGTTCTTTAATCATTGTAATTTTAATTTTTTCACAAAATAAATCAATTTTATCTATTGACCGATCTTTTACTTATGTATTTTTGATTTTTTATGGCAGAGCAGGAAAAATTAAGGATAGATAAGTACTTGTGGGCAATAAGATTGTTTAAAACAAGAACTTTAGCAACAGAAGCATGTAAAGCCGGGCGTGTTAAAATGAACGGGCAGAATGTCAAAGCTTCGGTAGTTGTAAAACCGGGGGATGTTTATCAGGTTTCAAAAGGAATAGAAAAGAAAGTAATTGAAGTGGTGGAGCTGTTATACACACGGGTGGAATCAAAGATTGCCCTGACGAAGTATAAGGATATCACGCCACTGGAAGAAACGCAGGGATATAAATCCATGTTCCATGCACCTGTACTGAAAAGGGACAGGGGGGCAGGGCGTCCTACCAAACATGACAGGAGGAAAATTGATGACCTTACAGATAACCTGTTTGAAGATGACAAAAAGGACAATCCTTAATGCTTGTTGAGCTTCATCGCGTAACAGCTGATTTTACAGGGAGCCTGCGCTGAAAATAAAGGCGCAAAAAAGATGCCCCGAAATACGGAGCATCTTTTTGTGATGTGTTCAACCTATTTTTTATCCGATTTATAACCTTCGTTTAAACCAATGATTACTTCGCTGGTTACATCCAGGGAAGCATCAGCAAATAAAATAGCGCTGTTACCTTTTTGATAGGTCAGCACCATTTTATACCCTTTGTCTTTTGCATAAACCTTAAGGTAATCGGCGATCTTATTGTATAATTTCTCCTGCTCGGTTGCCTGTTCGTTTTGCAATGCAGCACCTGCATTTTGCTGATAAGATTGCAATTCCTGTTGTTTACGGGCAAGTCTTTGCTCTGTTGTAGCTCTCTGGTCAGCAGGTAAAGTGTTCTGTGTTTGCTGATACTCGGCTACTTCACGCTGGAAAGCCTGTTGTTTTGCACCAAGATCTGTTTGGGCAGCTTTTGATTTTGCATCTAATTTTACTTTCAGGTCTTTGAAGTACTCATATTTTGTCAGTAAAGAATCAGAATTTACATAAACAATCGGCTCGCCGCTTTTTACGGCAGGAGAATCTGTTTTTGCAGCAGTTGTTGAACCTGCTTTTTCGTCTTTATTCTGGCATGAAGCCATTACGGAAACTAATGCTACGGCTGTAGCCAGTGTGCTTAGTTTGAAGGATGTTCTGTTCATCTATGATTTTTTTGTGGTTTTCGCCGGTTTTTCATGCAGACAGCTTTTGTCTGGCGCCCAATAAAGGGATAAATTTCAGCAAATATAAAATTTCAAATTTAGTATCCTAAATAACTCGTTTTTTTTACCCCCTTAATGTATGGATTCCTTTAAATAGTTATCCACAATTTGCCTTTAATTGCCCACAAATGGTTATTTTTGAATCTTATTTTTTATTAACATATATGAGCGAAGAAAAAGATTCAAAGTCAAATTATTCGGCAGATAATATACAGGTATTAGAAGGTTTAGAAGCGGTGCGCAAGCGCCCTTCAATGTATATAGGGGATACGGGTGTTAAGGGATTACACCATTTGGTTTATGAAGTTGTAGATAACTCTATCGATGAGGCTTTGGCCGGACACGCAGATACAATTACTGTAAATATTCTTAAAGACAATTCTATAAGGGTTGAAGATAACGGACGCGGTATTCCTACGGGGATTATGCAGAAAGAACAGAAATCAGCCCTGGAGATCGTAATGACGGTCTTACACGCAGGTGGTAAATTTGATAAAGACACTTATAAAGTTTCCGGTGGTTTGCACGGTGTTGGGGTAAGTTGCGTAAATGCACTTTCTACACACCTGAAAGCTGAAGTTCACCGTGAAGGAAAGATCTGGGAGCAGGAATATGAAATGGGTAAACCTCAGTACGATGTAAAAGTTGTAGGGGAAACTGAAAAAAGGGGTACGGTAATTACCTTTACTCCGGATCCTACAATCTTTACCCAGACTACTGAATATCGTTATGATACTTTAGCTTCCCGTTTAAGGGAATTATCCTTTTTAAATAAAGGCATCAGCTTAACACTGACTGATGAGCGCGAAGTAGATGATGATGGAAAATTCCTTTCTGAACTTTTCCTTTCTGAAGGCGGGTTAAAAGAATTTGTTCAGTTCCTGGACGGAGGCCGCCCTTCACTGATCGCTGAGCCAATCTATGTGGAAGGAATAAAAAATGGTATCCCTGTGGAGCTTGCGCTTCAGTACAATGACAGCTACGCAGAGAACGTGCACTCTTATGTAAACAATATCAATACACATGAAGGCGGTACGCATATTGCCGGTTTCAGAAGGGGTTTGACCCGTACTTTGAAAGCTTATGCCGATAAGTCCGGTCTATTGAAAAATGTGAAGTTTGAGATCACCGGTGATGATTTTCGTGAAGGACTGACCGCTGTAATTTCTGTAAAAGTACAGGAACCTCAGTTTGAGGGACAAACGAAAACAAAACTGGGTAACTCTGAGGTGATGGGCGCCGTGGATATTGCGGTTGGTGAAGCTTTGGGTATCTATCTGGAAGAATATCCGAGAGAAGCCAAAATGATCGTCAACAAAGTGATCCTGGCGGCTACAGCACGTGCTGCAGCACGTAAGGCACGTGAGATGGTTCAGCGTAAGAGTGTCATGGGCGGCTCCGGTTTACCGGGCAAGCTGGCCGATTGCTCTGACAGTGATCCGGAAAAATGCGAGTTATATCTGGTGGAGGGAGATTCCGCGGGTGGAACAGCAAAACAGGGTCGTGACCGTAATTTCCAGGCTATTCTTCCGCTAAAGGGTAAGATCCTGAATGTAGAAAAAGCAATGGAACATAAGATCTATGAGAATGACGAGATCAAAAATATGTTTACTGCGCTTGGGGTGAGTATAGGTACACCGGAAGATGATAAGGCATTAAATATCACTAAACTTCGTTACCACAAGATTGTGATCATGACGGATGCGGATATTGACGGTTCACACATTACCACGCTGATACTGACCTTCTTCTTCAGGTATATGAAGGCATTAATCGAAGCTGGTTATGTTTATATTGCAGCACCGCCGCTATACCTTGTGAAAAAAGGTAAAGAGCAGGAATATTGCTGGAATGATCAGCAGCGCGATGTAGCTGTACAAAGATTGAAAGGCCAGGGTAAAGAAGAAAGCGTACATATCCAGCGTTATAAAGGTTTGGGTGAGATGAATGCTGAACAGCTTTGGGACACTACATTAAATCCGGCTAACCGTACTTTAATGCAGGCTACGATTGAAAACGCTGCGGAGTGTGACCATACATTCTCTATGTTAATGGGAGATGAGGTAGCACCGAGGAGAGAGTTCATCGAGAGAAATGCGAAATATGCCAAGATTGACGCATAATATCCATTATCATATAAAAAAACAGGCCTCTAACCGGGGCCTGTTTTTTTTTGAAATATCATCAGGTTTCAATTGCTAATCAGACTTACGGGGTCAGACGAATGGGATGTGGTGAATGAAATTTATAAATGGCCTTCACAGGCTAGCTTTTTTTTGGGGAAAAGAAAATCTTCAGTTTTTTGTAATTGATCTTCGCATGGTAACTGTAAAAGATATCACTTCCTATAATTGCGGTCACCCTG
Organism: Pedobacter hartonius; assembly: GCF_900107535.1. Lineage (GTDB taxonomy): Bacteria > Bacteroidota > Bacteroidia > Sphingobacteriales > Sphingobacteriaceae > Pedobacter > Pedobacter hartonius. Next base: position 138,368 of record NZ_FNRA01000011.1, read on the forward strand.
GGGTGGCCGAGCAGGGCATAGGCATCATTCACCGTTTCAAGATCCAGCGCCACTGCCGGATAATTTTTTATCGTTAGTTTCCCGATTTTAAGTTTCGGAAGAACGGCTTGTATGGTAGCGGATGTGGTGAACAGGGTGGTCGCATTGGAGTCCTCAGCTGTTGTGAACGCTTTGCTGTTATCTTCGATAAAACGTTTGTCGAAAACCGACCTTGAAGCACCTGTATCTACTACTGCCAGGTATTTACTGCCAAAAGCTGTGATTTCCACCAGCAGGTGGAAACCGTCATCATTGAGGTTAATTAACTTGAGGGGGACTGCAATAGTGCGCATTAAATCAGTTTCATTTCTTTAAGTACATTGTTCATGCTTCTTACTGCATCGGCACTTTTATTAAAAGTCTGCTGTTCTTCTTCGGTCAGGTTATAATCTATCACCTTTTCCCAGCCTGTGCGGCCTACGATCACCGGCACACCCAAACAGATGTCTTCCTGATGGTATTCACCTTCCAGAGATACACTGCAGGTAAACAGCTTCTTCTCATCACGTACAATACTTTCTACCAGTGCACAAACTGCTGCGCCCGGGGCATACCATGCTGAAGTGCCAAGCAGTCCCGTCAGAGTGGCTCCGCCTATCATCGTATCTGCGGCAACTTTGGCCAGTACCTCTTCGCTTAACAGGTCTGTCACGTTTAAGCTTTGATAGGTAGCGTAACGGGTTAGCGGGATCATGGTGGTATCGCCGTGTCCGCCGATGACAAAACCCTGCAGATCATTTGAATTGCAGTTCATGGCAACACTCAGGTAGTATTTAAACCTGGCACTGTCCAGTGTGCCTCCCATGCCGATGATCCTGTTTTTAGGCAGACCGAGGGATTTGAGCGAAAGGTACGTCATCGTATCCATCGGGTTGCTCACAATAATGAGGATGGCATCGGGAGAGAATTTAAGGATATTCTCGGCTACGCTTTTTACAATTCCTGCGTTGATGCCAATCAGTTCCTCGCGGGTCATTCCCGGTTTGCGCGGAAGACCAGAAGTGATGACCGCCACCGCAGAACCCGCAGTCTTGCTATAATCATTAGTTACACCTTTTATCTTGGTGTTGAAACCCAATAGTGCAGATGTTTGCATCATGTCAATTGCCTTGCCTTCGGCAAAGCCTTCTTTGATATCCAGGAGAATCAGTTCTTCAGCCAGTTCTTTTCTTGCAATATTATCTGCGCAGGTAGCACCTACTGCTCCAGCACCAACAACCGTTATTTTCATAGGACTATTTTTTTTATAGGTTATGAAGCTATTATGATCTTGTATATTTTTAAATGTATGATCATGATGGTTTCATAGTCTGTGTTTTAGTGACCGGCCGGCTTATCTGTGATTTTGCCACAGGAATTAAGCGCTGGTCTTCTGCACCAAGTTATGAATTTTAAGGCGGCTTTAAAAAATGCTTTTTAAAACTTTATCTTCTATTGGGGGTTTTATGAGAAAGAATTTACATTTGCTTAATGTCAAATCAATAAGAACGCAGCAAAATGGATAACACACCTGTTGAAAAAGTTGATATAATGTCTTATGCAGGGAAATGGTACTCGCTATATTCCATACCAACTTTTATGGACAAAAAATGGCGTGAAACCACTGAAACATATGTGATACATCCGGATGGGTACTATGCTGTTTTCACCACCTATAAAGCCGCAGTGGAAGATCAGCCCAGGTACCTCCGTTCCAAGCTTTTTGTGGTAAGGGGTACCAATAATGCAGAGATGAAAGCACAGTTTGTGTGGCCGGTAAAAGTAGATTACTGGATCATTGAGCTTGCTGAAGATTATTCCTATGTGGTGGTCGGACACCCTAAACATAAATTCCTTTTTATCATGTCCCGTAAGCCGGAAATACCTGAAGAACTCCTCGAAGAGATCATTCAGCGCTGCCATGAAAAAGGCTATGATACTTCTAAACTGGCCTCCCAGGGGCATAAAGCAATGGTTCAGAAGGGACACACTCATACTTAGGCGATTGCCTTTAATAGGTATTCCGGCGGTTTCTGGTATTCGAAATTTATCAAATCATATATACGAATAGGATCTAAAAAGCGTAATTTTGTATATCACTTTGTTTAAACCAAAGAGATTCTAATTGCCCGTCTATGTATTTAATTTTTGATACCGAAACTACAGGTTTACCTGCCAATTATAATGCACCGGTAAGTGACACGAACAACTGGCCGCGGTGTATTCAGATTGCCTGGCAGCTGCATGATGAACTGGGAAATCTCATTGAACACCAGGACTACCTCGTCAGGCCTGATGGTTTTAATATCCCTTATGACGCAGAACGTATACACGGTATTTCTACTGAACTGGCAACAGAGCAGGGAATTGAGCTCGCAGAAGTATTAGAGAAATTCAACATTGCCCTTTCCAGATCTAAATTTGTTGTAGGCCAAAATATAGGCTTTGATATCAATATCATGGGTTCGGAATTCTACCGCATGGGGGTAGAAAGCCCGATGGCACAAATGCCGGTGCTGGATACCTGTACAGAGGTTACGGCCGACCTCTTAAAGATCCCGGGAGGACGTGGCGGTAGGTTTAAACTGCCTACGCTAACTGAATTACATCATTACTTATTCGGTGTTCCTTTTGCTGAGGCCCACAATGCAACGGCCGATGTGGAGGCCACCACAAGGTGTTTCCTGCAACTGGTAAAAATGGAGGTTTTTACTCCTCAGCAGCTGCAGCAGGATCAGGACTATTTTCGTCAGTTTAAGACGCATAACCCTGCGGTTATACAGGGCGCCGGACTCAGACATTTTAACCTGAAGGCTGCTTCAGACGAGATCAGGAAGAAACAGGAAAAAGCAGAAGGATCCGGCATTTCGAGAGAAGCCCTCCAGGATAACCAGGAGGAACTTAAGCAGGCAACTTTTGTACACCTGCATAACCATACGCAGTTCTCTGTATTACAGTCTACCATTAATATTCCGGGACTGATTGCGGCAGCGGCGGCTGATAAAATGCCTGCTGTGGCCATGACAGACCACGCCAATATGATGGGTGCCTTTCACTTTGTGAACCAGGTGCTGAATCACAATAAAGGTGTGGAAGCAAGAAATAAGGCTGCAGAAGAAAATGGAGAGATTCCATCTGAAAAGCTACTGACCCCGATAGTGGGCTGTGAGTTTTTTGTATGCGACAATCATCTTGATAAATCAAGGAAAGATAATGGCTACCAGATCGTGTTGCTGGCCAGAAATAAAAAAGGCTATCATCATCTCGCTAAAATGTCTTCTATTGCCTATACCAAGGGTTTCTATTATGTGCCAAGGATAGACAGGGCGGTGATTGAACAATATAAGGAAGATATCATTGTGCTTTCCGGGAACCTTTACGGAGAAATATCCAGTAAGCTGCTGAATATGGGTGAGAACCAGGCTGAAGAGGCACTGGTCTGGTGGAAATCACAATTTGGTGCCGATTTCTATATCGAGATCATGCGGCATAATCAGGATGACGAGAACGTAGTGAATAAAACGCTTGTTGCGCTGGCCAGAAAACATGAGGTTAAACTGGTAGCAACCAATAATACTTATTATATCAATAAAAAGGATGCGAATGCACATGATATTTTACTGTGCGTAAAAGATGCGGAAAAACAAGCTACACCAATAGGAAGAGGAAGGGGGTACCGTTATGGGTTGCCTAACCAGGAATATTATTTTAAATCCGGTGAGGAGATGAAAGCATTGTTTGCTGATCTGCCGGAGGCGATATTAAACATCCAGGAGGTAGTTGATAAAATCGAAATCTACAAACTGGCCAGGGAAGTCCTCTTACCGAAATTTGAGATTTCAGAAGAGTTTCTCGTACCGGAAGATGAAGGGGATGGCGGTAAAAGGGGAGAGAATAAGTATTTGCGTCATCTAACTTATGTAGGCGCAAAGAAAAGATATGGAGAAATTACTCCTGAAATAGAGGAAAGACTCAATTTTGAACTGCAAACGATAGAGAAAACCGGGTATCCGGGATATTTCCTGATCGTGCAGGATTTTATCAGGGAGGCAAGGGCACTGGATGTTTCGGTGGGCCCGGGACGTGGTTCTGCTGCAGGATCGGTAGTGGCATATTGCTTATGGATCACAAATATCGATCCTATCAAATACGACCTGCTGTTTGAGCGTTTCCTGAACCCGGACCGTGTGTCTATGCCCGATATTGATATTGACTTTGATGATGAGGGCAGGGGCCGCGTGATGAACTATGTGATCAGCAAATATGGTGCAAACCAGGTGGCACAGATCATTACTTACGGTACAATGGCCGCCAAGTCGTCGGTGAAAGATACGGCACGGGTACTGGACCTCCCGCTTTTTGAGGCCGATAAAATAGCCAAGCTTATTCCGAACCTCAAGCTGGCCAAGATCTTTACGCTTGACGAAAAAGCCCTCAAAGGGGTGCTTCGTGCAGATGAATATGAGAAAGTAGTTGAATTAAAAGATATAGCGGATTCAAAAACCCTGAGTGCGGAGACCATACAGCAGGCCAGGATTCTGGAAGGCTCGCTGCGTAATACGGGAATACACGCCTGTGGGGTGATTATCACGCCGGATGATATTACCAATTATGTACCGGTGGCAATGGCCAAAGATTCGGATCTGTACGTGACCCAGTTTGATAACTCTGTGGTTGAGAGCGCCGGATTGCTGAAAATGGACTTCCTGGGGCTAAAAACGCTCACACTGATCAAGGATACTGTTAAACTGGTAAGAATGCGGACGGGAATTCAATTGGATCCCGATGAGTTCCCTATTGACGATGTGAAAACCTACGAGCTTTTCCAGCGTGGTGAAACGATAGGAATCTTCCAGTACGAGAGTACCGGGATGCAGAAATACATGAAGGAGTTAAAGCCTACAGTATTCGGGGATTTAATTGCGATGAATGCACTCTACCGCCCGGGACCGCTGGAGTATATCCCTAGTTTTGTACGCAGAAAGAATGGTGAGGAGGAGATAAAGTACGATCTGGATGCCTGTGAAGAGTATCTAAAAGAGACCTACGGAATTACAGTATACCAGGAACAGGTGATGCTTTTATCGCAGAAACTAGCAGGTTTTACAAAGGGTGAAGCCGATGTACTGAGAAAGGCCATGGGTAAAAAACAAAAGGATGTACTGGATAAGATGAAACCCAAATTTGTTGCGCAGGCAGCGGAAAAAGGTCATGCTCCGGCTACCCTGGAGAAGATCTGGAAAGATTGGGAGGCATTTGCATCTTACGCCTTCAATAAATCGCACTCTACCTGTTATGCATGGATTGCCTATCAGACGGCTTACCTGAAAGCGCATTACCCGGCAGAATATATGGCTGCGGTACTGACGAATAACATGAGCGACATCAAACAGGTGGCTTTCTTCATGGAGGAATGTAAGCAAATGGGTGTTCAGGTACTCGGGCCGGATGTGAATGAATCCATTCTGAAGTTCTCTGTAAATGTACATGGAGAAGTACGTTTCGGTTTGTCGGGCATAAAAGGAGTAGGGGAAAAAGCTGTAGAGAGTATTATTGAAGAAAGGAGCAGGGCAGGAAAATATCTGAGTGTGTACGACTTTGCGAAACGCTCTAATACGAGGACGGTAAATAAAAAGGCTTATGAGAGCTTTGTCTACAGCGGCGCCTTTGATAGTTTTGGTTACCATCGTGCGCAGTACTTCTTTGTGCCGATAAATGATAAGATGAACGGGATAGAGAAACTGATCAAGTTCTCCAACGATTTCCAGAACAGTGAATCTACATCACAATCGTCCCTGTTTGGAGGTACTGTAGCAGATATGATCAATGAGCCAACTTTACCGGTGGCCAATGAATGGAGCCTGATCGACAGGTTGAAATATGAGAAGGATGCCATTGGAATCTTCCTGAGCGGCCATCCTCTGGATAATTATAAACTAGAGCTTAAAGAATTTTGTCAGCACTCCGTGAGGCACCTTTCACTGGTCAATAAGGTCAGGATGGGTGATACCAATGAGGAGGTGCTGGCTGAATTTGCTGCGTTAAAGAACCGGGAACTTGTAGTTGGCGGACTGGTAGTTGTTGCTGCACAGCGTATGACAAAAACAGGGAAACCTTTCGGGACGATCGTTTTTGAAGATTATAATGACAGTTGTGAACTTGCTTTATTTGGTGATGATTTCGTGAAGTTTAAGCAGTTTATGACTGATGGTTATTTTCTGCGTATCCGTGGGCAGGTGGGGGAACGCTTCCGTAAAGAGGGCGACTGGGAGTTTAAGATCACTGCGATAGAACTACTGTCTGAGCTGAGAGATAAATTTGCGAAGTGTATCACTATTCAGATTCCTATCCAGCGGATTAATGATGAAATCATCGCACAGATCTATTCCATTATAGAGGACAATAAAGCAAATACAGAACAGCAAAATTGCAAGCTGAATTTTACAGTTTATGACAGTGAGAAAAATATTTCTCTGGAATTGCCTTCTAAGTCGCTGAAAATCAATCCTAATAATGATTTCCTGGAGAGTTTGACGGAATTACATGTTGTAAATTATAAGTTGAATTAGTGTCATTTTGGTATTATATACGTGGTGGCACTACAATTGATCTTATCTTTGTATAAATAAATTATAAACAAATTATGGCTTTAGAAATCACAGATGCCAACTTCGAGGAAGTTGTGTTGAAATCAGATAAACCCGTTTTAGTAGACTTTTGGGCAGAATGGTGTGGTCCATGTCGCATGGTAGGTCCGGTAGTAGATGAAATTTCAAAAGAATACGAAGGAAAAGTTGTGGTAGGAAAAGTGAATGTGGATAATAACCCACAGATCTCTACTCAGTTTGGTATCCGTAATATCCCTGCGTTATTATTCTTTAAAAACGGTGAGGTTGTTGACAAACAAGTTGGTGCAGTTCCAAAATCTGTATTAGCAGGTAAATTAGATAAGCAATTATAATCAAACATCATATAACGAGCCAGGAAGGGCCGACTCATTTGAGTTGGCCCTTCCTATTTGTACTGCGCCCGGCTAATCCTTAGCCTCATTATTCTGATGCAGATACGTCTTCAAAAGCGTTCATTTTAACGAGCACAGTATCGCTCCAGGAGCAAAAAATTCCCAGGACAAATAATATTCCCGTCTGAAGATCAGTAACCATAGCCTGTTTTTGCAAGGCTGTATGAAAGAATCCGAGTTTTGCCATAAGGCAAATAATGAATGCAATCGTAAAAAGCCATTTGAAATTCGTAGTGCTCCTATAAAATTTACCTATATGCTCAGGTTTTAGTGTAAGCGCTTTTATCGCATTTACAGCAAGGATGAGAAATAACACACATAATAGCAGGTATTTTAATAGCCCTGTTAAGGGGACTGGTTTCAATTGAAAAAGATCTTTCAGGAGATATCCCGAGCAGGCGAAGGCGGTTATAAATAACAGGAGATAGATCATTGTAATTCCCCTGAGCAGGACACGATAAGTTGAAGACATTGAGTTCATTCCTGGCTGGCTAATGGGGCAAGTTATATTTCTTTTGTTAAATTTACAATATGGAGTCCTTCGATCAGTCTGAACAGCAATTAAACAGTAACCTGGAGCTGCTGGCAAAGTATGTAGTAGAAGGCTTTATTACCGGATTGCATAAAAGCCCTTTCCATGGGTTCTCTGTGGAATTTGCCGAGCACAGGGCTTATAACAGCGGAGACAATGTGAGGAATATAGACTGGAAATTATTTGGTAGAACGGAAAAGTTATACACCAAAAGATATGAAGAAGAGACTAACCTGCGCTGCCAGTTTGTGATCGATACATCGTCTTCAATGTTCTTTCCCCGGGGAGCATACAATAAGCTCAGTTTTTCTGTACAATCCACTGCGGCACTGATTTACCTCCTCAAGAAACAGCGGGATGCTTTTGGCCTGAGTTTATTTACCGAACAGCTATGGCTGAATACACCTGCGAGATCAACCACTGCCCATCAGCAATATATATTTTCGCAGCTGGAGCAGGTGCTGTCAAAACCGCATCTTAATGTAAAAACGAACCTTGAAAAATCTCTGCACCAGGTAGCTGAATCTATCCATAAGCGTTCGATGGTGATCATCTTCAGCGATCTGCTCACTGCCTTTCAGGATGAAAAACAGCAGTCGGCCTTATTTGCAGGCCTACAGCATTTAAAGTTTAACAAACATGAGGTGATTATCTTTAGTATCAGTGACAAAGCCAGAGAAGTAGATTTCAACTTTGATAACCGTCCTTATCAGTTTATTGATATGGAAACAGGTGAAGAGCTCAGGGCAAATTCAGCAACGGTTAAAGAAACGTATTTAAATGCTTACCACACCTATCGGAAACAGATCGCTCTCAAATGTGCACAGTATAAGATCGACCTCATCGAGGCGGATATCAGCGGTGGATTTTCAGCGGTCTTGTCGGCTTACCTGATCAAAAGGAAAAAGATGAATTAATTTCTTTTTTCATCCCGGTACCTGCTGAGTAATTCTCTTTTAAAGGTTTCCTGTGCCCTATAATACTTACCGATAGTTTTTATAGGCAGGCTGCTTTTAAGCTTGCCATAATATTTGCGTTCAATGTTCAGGTCCCTTTGTTTGAAGTTGAGCTCATTGGTGATGAGGCTTTGCACCTCAGTATCTGAGAGGTCTTCAATCTCAGTGATTTTTCTGAAGCTGATCATTCTTTCCCGGCGTTCCTGGCGTAAGGCAGATTGTTCTGCCTGCCAGGCAGTGTAAATAGGCCAGAAGATTTTGGCCTCTTCAGGGGTCAGTTCCAGTTTCTCTTTCAAATAGGTGATTCTGTAGGCATCTATTTCATTGCGTCTTCCGTTGTCTCTTTGTGCGGAGACTAAAAAAGGAAGAAATAATAAAATTGTGGCAGCAAGTATATTCTTCATGATTTTTTATTTAGATCGATGATGACAGGTCATTCTGAGAATAGTTGTTTAAAATATAGGTTTCCAGTTCTGCATTGGTTGCATTATCCTTTGGTTCATCCGCTGTATTACCCTCAACATGGTCGATAATATCCTGTTCATCGATGTCATACAGCATTTGTTCATTGGCTATTTCTGCAGCGGTAGACTCAGGAATATAGCTTTGTCTGTTCAGGTAAAACCCAAAGGTGGCAACCAGTACAAAGCAGGCCGCAGAAGCATATTTTAACAGGCCCGAATGCCACAAGCGTACAATTTTTGATTCTTTCGCAGGCGGAGGTGCTTCTTCAACGGTTTGTGCCAGGATCTTCGATTGTAATTTTTGAAAGTACTGATCCGGAATGCTGAATCCGGGAGATGGCGGAAGCTGGGACAGAACCTCTTCAGGGGCGAAATCCTCTGCTGTGGTTTGTGCCTGGATCCGGTCTTTTAACGAGCTGAAGTATTGATCGGGAACGGAAAACCCGGCAACAGGCGTCACTTCCTTCAGTTCATTTAAGTAAACCGAGTTCGCTATGTTTTCAGGTAGTGTATCAAAATAGTGTTCCGGAACAAGAAATGGATTTTGTCTTGGCAGGCTGGCCAGATACGGGGCTTCTGCTTTCCATTCGTTGTTTTCTACATCAGATTTCATCGATATCGTTTTTTTTTGTCTTTGCCATTGCATCCCACCTGTATCCGGGCTGGCTTATGCCGGCTTGTTCCAGAACTCAGGATGGTTTTTGTATCCTATATGGATGCAAAAAATGGCAAAAGGTTTAAAGACTAATTTCATCATTTAGCATAAAAACTTCAATTTTCTTTACAGCGATGTGAAATGATGCTTTTAGGGCACCGACTGAGGTTCCAAGGATAGCAGAGATTTCATCATATTTCAGGTCATCATAATATTTCATATTAAAGATGAGACGCTGTTTCTCCGGTAAAGTAAGCAAGGCCTGCTGTAACTTCATCTGGATCTTATCGCCATTGAAATAAGAAGAAGCAATCAGGCTTTCTGACAATTCTTCAGCTACCTCGTCAAGAGGAGTTTGGTTGCGCTGTTTCTTTTTATTCAGGAACGTGATACACTCATTTGTAGCAATACGGTAGATCCAGGTATATAATTTAGAATCGTTACGGAATTTTGCCAGGCTTTTCCAAACTTTAATGAAAACTTCCTGAACAAGGTCATCTGCATCATCATGATCAATAACCAGCCTGCGGACATGCCAGTATATCTTTTCCTGATATTTTGATATAAGCAGGTTAAAGGCTTCATTACGCGTATTCTCGTTGGAGAACTTTTCTAATATTTCTTCGTCTTCAACCTGCTTCATCAATTATTTTTTTCTTTTTATTACTTTTTGAACTGCTTCTACAATATTGATTGTATCCAGTCCGTATTTTGTCATTAACTGATCAGGCGTTCCGCTTTCTCCGAAGCTGTCATTCACGGCAACAAATTCCTGCGGTGAAGGAAGTTCTGTAGACAGCAAACGTGCAACGCTTTCACCTAAACCACCAAATTTATTGTGTTCTTCACAAGTTACCACACAGCCTGTTTTCTGAACTGACTTTAAGATAGCCTCTTCATCTAACGGTTTAATGGTGTGAATGTTTATAATTTCTGCATCAATTCCCAGTTCCGCCAGTTGTTCTCCGGCTTCAATAGCTTTCCAAACCATGTGTCCTGTTGCAATGATGGTCACATCTGTACCTTCATTTACCATCCAGGCTTTTCCAATTTCGAATACCTGGTCAGGATCTGTGAAAACAGGGATAGATGGTCTTCCGAAACGCAGGTAAACAGGGCCTTCATATTCAGCGATGGCCATTGTAGCTGCTTTAGTCTGGTTGTAATCACAAGGATTGATCACTACCATTCCGGGAAGCATTTTCATTAAACCTATATCTTCCAGAATCTGGTGGGTAGCGCCGTCCTCTCCTAAAGTTAAACCGGCATGTGATGCACAGATTTTAACGTTTTTGTACGAATAAGCTACAGATTGTCTGATCTGATCATAAACCCTGCCTGTAGAAAAGTTAGCAAAGGTTCCTGTAAAGGGAATTTTACCTCCGATGGTCATTCCGGCTGCGATACCGATCATATTTGCTTCGGCGATACCGATCTGGAAAAATCTTTCAGGGAAGTCCTTTTCAAAAGCGTCCATCTTTAAAGATCCTTTCAGATCTGCAGTAAGGGCTACAATATTAGGATTTTTTTTAGCTGCCTCGTGCAGGCCTACACCAAAACCGGAGCGTGTATCTTTCTTCTCAGTATATGTATATTTTTTCATCCTTTTACTTATGGTTTTTTCGTGAGTTATTAATTGTGTTTAATGGAACTCAAGCTGGCTTTCGCCGGTTAATTGTGATGAAGCTTTCAGCCTTCTGTCATGAAAAATGACCTGAAGTCTTCAGGTTTCATTATATTCTCTATGTTGTTAATGGTCATGAAGCAATAGGCTTCAATCGTAAAGTCCTATTACCAGGAACTATTAATAATCCCCTAAAGTTTCTTTGTTCTGGGCTAATGCAGAAGCCAGTTGCTCGTCATTAGGCGCAGTACCGTGCCATTTGTGAGAACCAACCATATAATCTACACCATAACCCATTTGAGTACTCATCAGGTTCAGGATCGGTCTGCCTTTGCCTGTAAGAGATTTGGCATATTCAAGCGATTTAACGATCTCTTCCATGTTGTTACCACTTGAGGTGATCACATGCCATCCAAAAGCTTCAAATTTTGCCTCAAGGCTTTCAAGGGATAATACTTTTTCAGTAGGGCCGTCAATCTGCTGACCATTATAATCTATTGTAGAGATCAGGTTGTCAACTTTATTATGAGGAGCGAACATGATTGCTTCCCAGTTTTGTCCTTCCTGTAATTCTCCGTCTCCATGTAAGCTGAATACAAGGGAGTGGTCTTTGTTTAGTTTTTTTGTCAGGGCTGCGCCGATGGCAACAGACATCCCCTGGCCTAAAGATCCGGATGCAATCCTGATACCCGGTAATCCTTCATGTGTTGTCGGGTGTCCCTGAACACGTGAATTTAACTTTCTGAAGGTAGCAAGTTCACTTACGTCGAAATAACCTGATCTTGCAAGCACGCTGTAAAATACAGGTGAAATATGACCATTAGAAAGGAAGAACAGATCTTCTCCTACACCATCCATTTTAAAATCCGTAGAATGGTTCATGGTTTCAAAATAAAGGGCTGTGAAAAACTCTGCGCAACCCAATGACCCACCTGGGTGTCCTGACTGACAGCCGTGTACCATTCTAACAATATCTCTTCGTACCTGAGAAACAATGTCCTCTAATTCATTGATTGTATGTTTCATTTAAATTTGGATTGTTGTAATAATAATGATGGCAAATATAGTTTATTCTGCCATTTCTTGTTAAGGGTCGGCCTTATATGGGCCTTTAATAAATAATTAGGCTGTCATTTTTCTAAAAGTTCGAGAACCTGGACAGCAGAATTTTTTGTGTCTACCTTTTTAATGATATGACTGATCACCCCTTCTTCATTAATGAGAAAAGTGGTGCGGTTTGTACCCATATATTTCTTTCCATACATGTTTTTCTCGCCCCAAACGCCGTAAGCAGTAACAATTGCCTTGTTTGTATCTGCCAGAAGCGTAAAAGGCAGGCTATGTTTGGCAGCGAACTTCTGGTGCGACTTTTCATCGTCAACACTTACGCCCAATACCACAATACCTTTGGCTTTCAATCCTGCATAGTTGTCCCTGAAATCGCAGGCTTCGGCAGTACAGCCCGGGGTGTCATCTTTCGGATAAAAATACAGGACAACTTTTTGCCCTTTAAACTGGCTGAGGGTAATCGTATTACCGTCCTGGTCTGTCTCTGTAAATTCAGGGGCCTGCTGACCTTCTTTTAATTCGCTCATCTCTTTATTTATAAAAATTAATAGAATACGTTTTAATATTGCCTTTCATGTCTTCCACTTCCAGCCTGAGCTGGTGTTTTCCGGGGCCGGTGCGGCTGTCAAAAGAATGCCACAGGGTTGCTGTTTTCGTGTCAAATTCCATCAATGCCCAGTTACCGTCGATATACCCGTTGAAACTTTTGATCCCTGAGAGGTTATCACGGATCCTGAAGTTCATCTTTGGAATGCCCGACATGTTTTTGCCGTCTGAAATATTCAGGGGAACTACCGTTGGTGCAACTGTATCTACAGCGATATAGAAACTTCCGAAGTTTCTTGGGCTGGCTTTAACATAACCATTTTCAAAAATTCCGCCCTGTGATGAACCACCGGTACTTACGATCACAGCTTTATCCTTCAGGTTACCCAGGCTGGCATCGGCCTTGATCCAGAGGTTAAAGCCCACATGCAGGGGTGTCAGGTTATTGTGGACCTGCTGAATTTCTGAATAGGCTCCCCTTGCAGGTCTTGGCCTGCTTTTGTAGACCAGGTTGAAATCATTGTACAGGGTGCCTTTGGGCAGCACAACCTTCATGCTTTCGGTAGAAAATTCGTTGTCTTTGTTATAGAAGAACGGAATCCCGTCGGGTTCGTCAGGGGTAACGATCGTTTTACCGTCTGCCCTGACTGCGAAAGCAAGGATACTCTTGTTCCCCTTTGAATCGGTAACAGTATATTTCAGCTCATGCGGCTGCTGATCGGCGAAGTCCAGCCTGCCATTGTTCACTACATTATAATAGATCTTTACGGGGTTTCCCGGGTCCACAAAACTTTTCTGTATACTTCTTCTGCTGGTAAGGAAGGCAGGATAATCGATGTGTGAGTTCAGCCCCTTGCTGTCTTCAAATGCAAAACGTTCCAGAGCAGAGACGAAAACAGTTTTTCCGTCCACTTCAAGTTCAATGGAATATACTCCGTTGATCCCTGAATTACCGTTGTGCCTGTCCGTGGCTGTGATACCAAATCCGACTTCGCCGCTGATATTGATTGTCCCTGCAGCGATATGATACCTGCCGGCGGCTCCTGTAACCTGGAAATACTGTTTCGGTGTATATTCACTGAAAGGTTTTTTATTGAGCTTGTACAGGTACAACGAATAAATCACCGGGGGAATATCGTCAGGGATCTGTATGCCGAACAGCTGCGGGTTGATCGTATTTTCTGTTTTTGAATCCCTGATCTCGAAATGCAGGTGCGGGCCGCCGGAACTGCCCCTGTTACCAGAGTAGGCAATCAAGTCACCTTTGTGTACCGGGAACTGATCAGCTGCGGGATATTCATCCAATTCAAAAGTCTTCTTTTGATAAGACAGGTTTTTCACCGCTTCTGCTACTTTTGGTGCGAAACGCGATAAGTGACCGTAGACGGAAGTATACCCATTAGGATGTGTAAGGTATAAGGCCTGTCCGAAACCACTGTTCTGTACCCTGATCCTGGATACATATCCGTCGGCAATCGCATATACCGGGTAACCTTCACGCTGATTGGTGCGGTAATCCATACCCGAATGGAAGTGGTTGCCTCTCAGCTCACCGAATGACCCTGCCAGCGCAGGTGGCACAATATCCAGCGGAGGCCGAAAATCTACCAGCGGATAGGTATTGCTGCTAAAGACCTGTTGTGCATGTATGAAGGGAGAGCATACGCTAAGAAGAAAAAGGAGTAAACCTGCTTTGATCATTAAACTTATTTTATATCGAAATTCAGAAATTGCTCTTCGCCTATCCACGCTTCCAGTTTATCTCCCTGCTGCACCTGGCCAACACCTTCCGGTGTTCCGGTAAAGATGAGATCTCCCTTTTTCAGGGTGATATATTGTGAAACAAAGGAGATGATCTTCTCAAACGAGAAAAGGATATTACTGGTGTTTCCGTTTTGCCTGGTTTCACCATTTATTTTGAGTTCGAACTGAAGGTTGTTCAGGTCTTCAATTTTATCTTTAGGAATGAAATGACTGATGGCAGCTGAATTATCAAACGCTTTAGCTAATTCCCATGGCAATCCTTTTTCCTTATGAATGTTTTGAATATCACGGGCGGTGAAGTCGATACCAAGTCCAACTTCATCGAAATAGCCGGAAGCGAATTTCTCAGCGATGTGTTTTCCTTCTTTACAGATTTTAAGTACTACTTCCAGTTCATAATGGATGTCAGAGGAGAAGTCCGGAAGATAGAAAGGTTTGTTATCCTTCAGTACAGCGGTATCCGGTTTCATAAATATTACGGGACTTGTAGGGAGGGGATTGTTTAGTTCTTTTGCGTGTGCAGCATAGTTACGGCCAATGGCAATTACTTTCATATCTTTGGTCAAATAAGGTTCATTTACAATCATACGGGTAGCATGATGCGTAAAAGTAACTTTATATCCACTAAAAAGGAAGGAATGAAGGAAAATTATAAAACGGAAATACGTTTCACGATGGTTTCAGAACCGGCTACGAAACGAAGGAAGTAGATGCCGCTGTTCAGCCTGTTTGGAATGGTGAAGGTTTTGGTTTGCTCACCGGCAGATAAACGTTCATTGGATAGTGTCACCACTTCATTGCCCAACAGGTCCATGATCTTAATAGAGATGTTGGACTCACGTTCCAAACGCAGGATAAAATTGATCTGGTCATCAACCGGATTGGGGTACACCCTCAATACAGACAGAATTTTATCTGCTTTGGCTGCTCCTGATTTACTATGGGATACCAGGCTGTTGTAAGGAGTGAATGAAGATCCGGGAGTATAATTCGGCTTGTAGGATGGAACGTCACCTTTGATCTGGGGAGTTTTGATGATCCTTTTATATTTCGCATAATTGGAGATACTATCAGATCGCTGGGCAAAAACAGAGGCACTGCATAATACACTGATGCAGATTATGCAAATTAAGCGAATGAGTGAGACCGTTTTTGTTTTTGTATTCATCTATCTTCAGCAAAAGTAGAAATAATTCCACAGAAAAATTAAAGATTTTGTGGAGAGGACAATATTTAACACAATTTAACAGTTGAGTCTGTTAATATCACGATGAATACACATAATTCTAGTATAAATTTCATCTTTACAATCTTTTTAATTAACACATTGCAACGTGTCTGAAACAAAAAAATTGAACAAGCTGTCGGCGGCAGGTCTGCTGATCAGTTTGGGAATCGTTTACGGTGATATCGGTACTTCACCTTTGTATACGCTTAGAGCCATTTTCAACACGGTGAGTGATGGCGGACAGCAAATTACCCCAATGACTGTCCTGGGTGCGCTTTCCTGCATCATCTGGACACTGACTTTACAGACCACCATCAAATACGTAGCCATTACCCTGCGGGCCGATAACAAAGGTGAGGGTGGCATATTTTCATTGTATTCGCTCGTGCGTAAGAAAGCAAAATGGCTGGTGATTCCTGCAGTACTTGGCGGCTGCGCATTACTGGCTGATGGAATCATTACACCCAGTATAACAGTTACAACCGCGATAGAAGGGCTTCAATTTAAATTTCCTCATTTATTTGTGGTACCAATCGTACTTGGTATCATCACCCTCTTATTCATTATCCAGCAATTTGGTACCAGTCTCGTGGGCAAGTTATTCGGCCCGATTATGTTTCTTTGGTTTGCCGCACTGGGGGCCTTGGGGATGATCTATGTAGCACAGGACTTGAGTATACTGAAGGCGCTGAATCCATATTTTGCGGTACACCTGATCGCCACCAATCCTATGGCGCTGGTTATTCTTGGGGGGGTATTCCTGTGTACCACGGGAGCCGAGGCGCTGTACTCAGACCTGGGCCATTGCGGAAGGAACAACATCAGGGTAAGCTGGGTTTTTGTAAAGGCTGCACTCATTGTGAATTACCTTGGTCAGGGGGTATGGCTTTTGCAGCACCCGCATTATAATAACGATCTGAACCCATTCTATCAGATCGTCCCGGAACCCTATCTGCTGTTTATGGTTGCACTGGCAACAGTGGCGGCGATTATTGCCAGTCAGGCAATGATCACAGGGTCATTCACGCTGATCTCGGAGGCCGTCAGGCTAAATTTATGGCCCAAAGTGAGAATTAATTACCCCAGTAACGAAAAGGGGCAGATCTATGTGCCTTCTATCAACTGGCTGCTTTGTGCGGGCTGTATTTCCATCGTGTTGATCTTTAAAAAATCTATTTATATGGAAGGGGCTTACGGACTAGCGATCAATATGACATTTCTGGCGACGACAATACTGGTAGCGATGTTTATGAGAATAAAGAAAGTACCGCTCTATGCGATCGTTATTTTTGTGATGGTGTATGGTACGCTGGAACTTGCCTTCCTTGCGGGAAATATGACGAAATTCCTGCACGGAGGTTTTGTAACACTACTTATCGGCGCCGCCTTGTTTACGGTAATGTGGGGTTGGTTCGTGGCCCGAAGGATCAAAAACAGGTTTGTGAAGTTTGTGGAGGTGGGGGATTATTTTGATATCATCAGTGAGCTTAGTGAGGATGGCACGGTTCCTAAGTATTCCTCCCAGCTGGTTTATCTGACGAGTGCAAATTTCAAGCATGAAGTGGAATCCAAGATTATGTACTCCATCCTTCAGAAAGAACCTAAAAGGGCTGATATTTACTGGCTCGTGCATGTGGATGTGGTAGATGAGCCTTTTACACAGGATTATAAGGTGGAGTTCCTGATCCCGGGAAAGCTGATCCGTATTGATTTTAAACTGGGCTTCAGGGTAGAGCAACGCGTCAACCTGCTGTACCGGAAAGTCATTGAGCAACTGGTAAAGAATGGTGAAGTGGATATTACCAGCCAGTATCCGTCATTAAAGAAACATAAGATCGCAGGGGATTTCAGGTTCATCCTGCTGGAAAAACATTTGTCTAAATTTTCTAAACTCAGTGTTTATGAACGTACGATTATGCGATGGTATCAGATACTGAAGAAACTGAGCATGTCTGAGGAGAAAAGTTTCGGACTCGATTCCAGTTATGTTGACATTGAAAAGGTACCGCTGAACTTTGTATCTACCGATGATATTGAGCTGAACCGGCTTTCAGTATAATCTGATGATGAAAGCGTTATTTTATCCTGAATTAATCTGTTTCCCTGGCTTAATTGGTATGATTTTTTAGTTTCTCCAATGAGTTTAAGGGGATTATCTTAATTCATAAAAACAGGTATGTTATATTCCGGCTGCATTAATTCGCTGCGCGAAAGAACGACAAGGCCGTCATATAACATACCTGTTTTTATGAATAAGGTGATTGAGGGGAGATGTAAGGGCGGCTGCATATGCAAATCAATGGATCACCTGAAAGAACGGATGGACCTATGGAGCATGGTGCAGATACCAGCGTTCATGCGGGCGTCCGGCGTTGATCAGAGGAACTGGAATAATACTCAGGAATGTAATTGTGTTCAGGAGCTGTGATAAAACACCAGGAATTTTAGAAGGGCTGTGGCAGTTAACTGCGTGGAATCCGGCTGGCTCCATGCTACAGACGATCTTTAAAAAAATGAACATCAGTTTCGATGCCTTCGGCTGCGCTTCAGCAGCAGTCAGCATTGAAACTGATGTTCATTTTTTCAGCGAAGCCAGACGATCTCAACTAACCAGGCAAACCTCTGCTGCCAGGGATTTACTAAACTGCGGCAGCTATGTCTCCGCTACACCTGATTCTCCAGATTCAGCTTGCTGTGTTTAAACCCATAAAGAAAGTAAACCACCAGACCGACCACCAGCCAGATGCCAAATCCTATCCAGTTGGAAATACCCAGTTCGCACATCATATACAAACAGCACAATAATCCAAGTACGGGGATCAGCGACAGGTTTTTGGTGATACAATAATAGGTGACGACCACGCAGATCACAAAGAAGATCCACATGGGGATCTTGTGCTTGAACAGGCTCCAGCCACTTTCAAACTTTTTATCTGCACTGACATTGGTTTTTTCTACAAAACTCTGGTATTGCCCTTCACTCAGGCCATTCAGGTAAGCCTCGGTATCAATATTTTTTTCTATGATGGCCGATGGTGTTTGTTCTTTTTTTATCTGGCTTTGAACCTTAGCCAGTTCGGCTTTATCCAGCGAAGTGATAAAGCTGATCGGGTTATGCACCTTAGCCTTGTTGGTTAGAAAAGCAGTGGTTTCAGCCTTAAAGAAAACGAAGGAAGCAACGACTGATCCTATGAAAACAACCGGAATGATATACTTTGCATTGGCATAGGGTATCCTGAACTTGCCACGCTGAATATTAGGCTTATTTTGTAATACGAGTACCCCTGCACATACCAGTACAAAGGCGAACAACGTTCCGATGGAACAGAGGTCTGTCACAATGGTCAGGTTCATGAACAGGGAAGGAACGGCAACTACAAAACCTACAACGATCGTAGCGAAGGATGGAGTTTTGTATACCGGGTGGATCCTGGAGAACCTCTTGGGCAGCAGGCCGTCACGGCTCATACTCATCCAGATCCTTGGTTGTCCCATTTGAAAAACCAGCAGTACGCTTGCCATGGCAAACACAGCACTCACGGCGATGATACCGCTCATCAGTTTCAGGTTAATGTGATCAAATACAAAAGCCAGGGGATCGCCTACGGCAAGGTTGTCATATCTGACGATACCGGTCAGGACCAGCGCTATGGCAACGTAAAGAACTGTACAGATAATAATGGCCCACATCATGCCCCTTGGCAGATCCTTCTGAGGGTTTTTACACTCCTCGGCAGTGGTGGATATCGCATCAAAACCGATGTAGGCGAAGAATACCGCAGATACGCCTTTGAGTACGCCTGATACACCATTTGGTGCAAAAGGATGCCAGTTGGCAGTATCTACATAGAAGACCCCTACGGATAGTACCAGTAAGATCACGGCCAGTTTAACTATTACCATGGCATTACTTGCATTCTTAGACTCTTTCATGCCGCGGTATACGAGCCAGGTGATCAGTATGATAATGCCCAGTGCCGGCAGGTCTGCCACTACATGAAAATTGCCGATCTGTGGAGCAGTGATCCAGGCATTGTTTGTGATCCGGGTGGCTTCATCAAGGTTTGAGAAGCTTTTGCCGGCATTCAGCAAGGCTTCCGCATGCTGATGACCGTTATAGGCAGTAAGATAGTCCATCGTCATCCAATCCGGCAGGTGTATGCCATTGATTCCCAATGCGGGTATATGGATGGAAGAGAGTAATCCCGTGAAATAGTCTGACCAGGATATGGCCACAGTGATGTTTCCGATGGCGTATTCCATAATGAGCGACCAGCCGATGATCCAGGCCACGAGCTCGCCAAATGCTACGTAAGAATACGTATATGCACTTCCCGAAACGGGGACCATAGATGCAAATTCAGCATAGGCGAAGGCTGCAAAACTACAGGCAACGGCCGTGAAAATAAACAGGAAGATCACTGCAGGGCCGCCATCTGCACTGGCTTTTCCTATTGTGCTGAAAATCCCGGCACCAATGATCGCTGCAATTCCAAATGCAGTAAGGTCTTTTACGCCGAGCGTTTTATTTAAAGACGCATGGTCCCCATAGCCTTTTTCTGCATCTTCTAATATTTTAGTGATCGACTTTTTCCTGAAAAGATTTTCAAACATAATAGGCAATAGAGTTTTAGTTTTGTTGAAATTATAAATAAAAAAATAATATATGCAACCCTAGCCTAATTTATCTAACTCATCCTTCACAAAAGAAGCCAGCTCATTGATGTAACTGCTGCTGAAATCAAATTTAATGCCCGCAGTTTCATAGATCTCGTTCATTGGTTTTGTATAACCCAGGGCCAGCGCATCAAGGTATTGCTGTAATGCCTTTTCAGGATTCTCTTTATAGTTTTTCCAGATCGCTATTGCACCGAGTTGCGCAATCCCATATTCAATATAATAGAAAGGCAGTTCAAAAACATGCAGCTGCTTTTGCCATAAGTTTCCGAACTCCTGGTCCAGTCCGTCCCAATTGGCGAAGCCTGCAGCAAAGGTGCTGTAGATCTGTTTGAAAGCTTCTTCCCTGTCGGCCGCATTATGTGACGGATTTGTATAGATCCAGTGCTGGAACTGGTCAATCACGGCTACCCAGGGCAGTGTTTTCAATACATCTATCAGTTGTTCCTTCTTCGCCCTGATCAGATCGGCCTCATTGTCAAAATAGATATGCCATTGGTCCATAGAGATGAGCTCCATACTCATTGAGGCGAGTTCGGCTACTTCGGAAGGGCAGTGTTTAAAGTCGTTCAGTTCAAGATTTGCGGTCAGGAAAGTATGTACGGCATGGCCTCCTTCATGAACCATCGTGGTCAGGTCCCTCATTGATCCTGCAGAATTCATAAAAATGAAAGGTGCGCCTGTTTCTGCCAGCGGATAGTTATATCCGCCCGGTGCTTTTCCTTTTCTGCTTTCCACGTCGAACAGGTTGTTGACTTTCATGGTGGCCAGCATCTGGCCCAGTTTCGGGTCAATGGCGTCAAAAGCGGCAATACTTTTATCGATCAGTTCCTCGCCGTTGCGGAAAGGTTTCAGTGCTGCTTTACCGGATATGTCCACATCTGTGTCCCACGGTTTCAATACTTCCAGTCCCATAGCTTCGGCCCTTTTTTCTGCCTGTTCTTTTAAGATCGGGACAATTTCTTTCTCAATGGCCTCATGAAAATCGTAACAATCTTTTACGCCGTAATCAAATCTGCCCATGGCCTGGAACATGTAATCGCGGTAGTTTTCGAATCCAGCGTTTAAAGCCACCTGGTGTCTCAGTGCTACCAGCTCATCAAAGATGATATTCAGGTCATCTTTATCTGCCAGACGGCGCTGCTGGATCAATTCCCATGCATTTTGCCTTACCGTCCTGCTCACATCTTTGATAAAATTCGATGCCTGTACCAGCGTATATTCCTGGTCATTGATCACCACACTCATCGCGCCGCTTGCCGCCTGGTATTTCTGTGCCGTTAGCTGAATCTTTGTGAACAGTTCCACGTTTTCTTCTCTGTATATTTCAAGCGCTTTCCTGATGGCCCTGATGTATACGAAATATTTATCCTGGTCGAGCTCATCTATGTGAGCGCTGTCAACCAGTTTTTTATTTAACAGGTTTCCGATCGGGGAGATCTTCGGTTCGATTTCTGTTGCAAAATACTGAAAACTAGCTACCAGTTCTTCATTTGCCGTGTCGCAGGTCATCCTGATGTATCTCCACGCAAAATCTTCTTCAAGTGCGGCCTCCAGTTCACTTTTATCTTTCAGCCAGTGTTCCAGTTCGGTGACACTGCTGATCTGCCTGGTTAACAGTTCGTCAAGGATGGGAGAGATGGTATCCCATTTTATTTCAAGATTCTGAGGGATATAAGCACGTGTTTTTTTGGGAATAGTCATATTGATCATTGGACTAGAAATTTAAAAAGGTTCTTAAAAAAGCATCCAGCAAAAAACATCCGGCAAAGATCACCGATGCCAGTCCGTTGGTGGTTGCAAAAGCTTTATTTACTTTACTGATGTCGTTCGGTTTAACCAGCAGGTGCTGATAAATCAGCATGGAGCAGAAAAAGGCCACACCCAGGTAATAGGCCCAGCTGAAAGGAGTGAACAGGATAGGCAGGATCACACATACTGCTGAAAAGAGGTGCAGTACCTCAGATAGCCGGAGTGAATTCTTTCTACCCAGTGCTGAAGGGATGGAATGTAGTTTTTCACCCTTGTCAAATTCTTCATCCTGCAGGGCATAGATAATGTCAAAGCCGCTTACCCAGAACAATACTGCCAGGGAATACAACACAGGCACAATATTGAACTGGCCTGTTACCGCAATATATGCGCCTATCGGGGCAAGGGATAAACCCAGTCCCAGCACCATGTGGCATAAGGCCGTAAATCTTTTGGTATAGCTGTAAAACAACACTACAAATAACGCAACGGGCGAAAGGTACAGACACAGGTTATTGATGAATGCTGTAGTAATCATGAAGAGCAGGCAGTTGACCATCACGAATATCAGGGCCTCACTTGCAGAAACTTTTCCCGCAGGAATATCGCGCATGCTGGTCCTTGGGTTTTTGGCATCAATATCCCTGTCAAGATACCTGTTAAAGGCCATGGCAGCATTACGTGCAAAAACCATACAGAGCAGGACCAGTAACAGGCTAAGCCATTGAAAAGGATGTTGTGTAGTGGTTACGCCGAGGAAAAATCCGATCATTGCGAAAGGCAGGGCGAAAACAGAATGTGCAAAAAGCACAAGCGAAAAATACTTCTTCATCTTCAGGCGTATTAGATATCTTCTTTTGGTGTAAGAATGGGCATCGCAAAGTCGAGATTCGTCTGCTCGATAAAGTTCAGGATCTCGTCTTTTCCCTGCATTTTTTCTGCCGAAGTAGCGAATACGGGGGGGGTCTCCTCAAACCATCCTGAAAGCTCTTTTTTGAAAAGGGCGATGTTCTGGTTTGTCTTGGTAATGGACTGTTTGTCCGCCTTTGTAAAAGCCAGAACAAAGGGAATCTGAATTTCTCCCATCCAGCAGCAAAACTCAATATCTATCTTCTGCGGCGTGAGCCTGCTATCAATCAA
This sequence comes from Pedobacter hartonius, assembly GCF_900107535.1. Taxonomy (GTDB): domain Bacteria; phylum Bacteroidota; class Bacteroidia; order Sphingobacteriales; family Sphingobacteriaceae; genus Pedobacter; species Pedobacter hartonius. The sequence goes on from NZ_FNRA01000011.1 coordinate 161,813, forward strand.
AACGAATACACATTGTAAACTTTCTCTTTTTGTAATGTAGTTACGGATGAATTTCTCCCAGTTCTCCCGGCTGTTTTTGGATACTTTTGCATAGCCATAACCCGGCAGATCGACAATATACCATTTCTCATTCACCAGAAAGTGATTGATTAACTGTGTTTTTCCGGGCTTCTGAGACGTTTTTGCCAATCCGTGCTGGTTCACCAGCATGTTGATCAATGAAGATTTCCCTACGTTTGAACGTCCGATAAAAGCATATTCCGGCATGTTGGCGACCGGCAACGCCGAAATCTTTGTATTACTACAAATAAATGTTGCTGATTTTATAATCATTTGACAAAGGTAGAAAATTAGTTTTCAACAATACTTATCTTTGCCGCTTACCATGAACGAAAAAATAACTCCATACCAATCTGCCTCCGTCACAAAAAAGGAACAGGTAGCCACCATGTTTAACAACATCTCCGGTACCTATGATTTTCTGAATCATTTTCTTTCGGCAGGCATAGATATTATATGGCGCAAAAAGGCAATCCGCGAGCTTTCTTCTTTAAAGCCAAAGATGATGCTTGACGTAGCTACAGGAACTGGTGATTTTGCTTTTGAGGCCATTAAAATATTAAGCCCGGAAAAGATCATTGGCGTTGATATTTCAATAGGTATGCTGGATGTAGCCCGTAAAAAGATCGCGGAGCGCAATTTGCAGCATGTTTTTACCGTACAGACCGGAGACTCGGAAGGTTTGAATTTCGGGGACAATCATTTTGATGCCATTACTGTTGCCTTTGGCGTCAGAAACTATGAAAACCTTGAAAAAGGACTTTCAGATATGCTGCGGGTGCTTAAGCCCGGCGGTAAGATCGTGATCCTGGAGTTTTCAAAACCTACGGCATTCCCCATCAAACAGTCGTACAACTTTTATTTTAAACACCTGCTGCCCGTATTTGGGAAGTTGTTCTCCAAAGATGCAAGGGCATATACCTACCTGAATGAGTCGGTCATTGCTTTTCCGGACGGCAAATCATTTACACAACTGATGGATAAGGTGGGTTATAAAAGTACAAAACACAGGCCGCTTACTTTTGGGATCAGCGCAATCTATACCGGAGTAAAGGCATAGAAGAAATTGATAGCGGGATATCTGCAGCTATTCCTATATTTGGTCAACGAATATAGTACTGATGAATATAAAATTACCGCTGCTGGTTCTTCTTCTTTTTATAGGTGCCGGTGCCAGTGCGCAAAACTGGGGTGGCGGTGTAGATGACGAGCGCGTCCACTTTGGTTTTACCTTTCAGTATATCAGTTCTAATTATATTGTACAAAAGAATCCGGACTGGAGAGCGCCTTTCAGGGATCCGGATGCCAATCTTCCAATTACAGATACACTATCGGCCGTATATGGCAAGTCGTCCCCTGGTTTCGGAATAGGATTTGTGGTCAATGGCCGTATCAGCGATCACCTGGATGTCCGGCTGACACCTACGCTGGTCTTTTCAGACAGGTTAATGGAGTATGAGTATTTACAGCCCAGCCGGGTCAGGATGCCTTTCAGCAGTGTGGAGCAAAAAGTATCGGCTACCGTGGTAGAGTTTCCGCTGGGGATCAAGATCAAGTCCAACAGAAGGAATAATTTCCGGGCGTACATGTTATATGGCGCAAAATATTCGATGGATATAGCCTCTAAGAAAAAAACGGATGATTCCGGGCAGGACTTTTTATATAAGCTGCTGAAGAACAAAAAGAGCTACCTGTCATACGAAGCCGCCTTTGGTATGGACCTTTATTTCGAATACTTTAAAATGTCACCCGAGATAAAATTGTCTTATTCATTGAACAATATCCTGAATAATGACCAGCCGAACCCCTATAATATTCCAATAGACAGACTGAAATTACGTCATGTGACATTCAGTTTATTTTTCGAATGATGTGCGAACATAAAAAATCATAGCTTTGTCTGCAAGGACATTTCTGCAGATAAAAGAAAAGTCTTTTTAAAACTTATTAATTTTAACTTACAATGAGAACCGCACTAATTACAGGGGCAACTTCAGGTATTGGCGAAGCCTGCGCACATTTATTTGCACAGCAGGGCTACCGGATGATATTGGTTGCCAGAAAACAGGATAAACTGGAAAAAATTGCTAAACATTTTGCAGATAAGTACGCTGTAGAGATTAAAACACTCATTGCGGACGTTAGAGATAAAGTTGCAGTAACTGATATACTGGAAGGGCTGCCGGGCGATTGGAAACAGGTTGATGTACTGGTCAACAATGCCGGTTTAAGTTTAGGACTGGAACCAATTGACCAGGGCGATACCAGTGATTGGGATACGATGATCGACACCAATGTAAAAGGTTTGTTATATGTAACTAAAATTGTTTCCAACTGGATGATCAGCAACAAAAAGGGACATATCGTGAATATCGGATCTACGGCTGGTAAAGAGGTATATCCTGGCGGAAATGTATATTGTGCAACAAAACATGCTGTTGATGCACTAAATAAAGGAATGCGGGTCGACCTGCTTCCGCATGGTATAAAGGTTACAGCTGTTAACCCGGGCATGGTGGAAACTGAATTTTCAAAGACCCGTTTTAAGGGTGATGAAGCCCGGGCAGACAAAGTGTATGAAGGCCTTGAGCCTTTGATTGCGCAGGATATTGCCGATGCGATCTGGTTTGTGGTAAGCCGCCCCGCGCATGTCAACATCGATGATATGATCATCAGGCCAACTGCACAGGCCAATTCATATGTAACCAATAGAAAATAATAGAAATTAGTAAATATATGGTATCAACAATTATTGATCAGGAAATAAAAAAGGCGATGTTAGCTAAAGATCAGGCAAAGTTAAGAGGCCTGCGTGCGATAAAAGCTGCATTATTACTGGCCAGGACAGAAAAGGGTTCTGCCGAAGAAATTAACGAAGAGGCTGAACTAAAAATCCTGCAGAGATTAGTGAAACAAAGAAAAGAGTCTGCTGATATATACAAACAGCAGGGAAGGGAAGACCTTTCTGTGATCGAGGAAGAAGAAATTGAAGTGATCAGCCAGTTTATGCCGCAACAGCTGAGCAGGGAAGAAGTGGAGACCCTGGTAGCCAGCCTGATCAAAGATTCAGGTGCAAGTTCTGTAAAAGATATGGGCAAAGTAATGGGCCTTGCCAACAAGGAACTGGCCGGAAAAGCCGATGGTAAGCTGATCGCCGAGATCGTGAAAAGTCAATTGGCATAAATTGTGTTACTCACCGTAGAAAGAACAATATTTTTAAAATTAACTGTTAATATTGCTGTAAATTGAAATTGCCTGTTAACTTAGTACTATTACATTTTGAAATCAACTGTTGACCATAAACTCTATATTACAATCAAACAACAAAAAAATATAAACACATGAAATACGAGGTAATAGAAGAGGATGGGTTTAATTTTATAGAAGCCGGTGAAGGCGAACCCCTGGTATTACTTCATGGTTTGATGGGAGAGCTGAGTAACTGGGAACCCACAATTGATCATTTTAAAGATCGTTACCGTGTTCTTGTACCTATACTGCCGATATATGAATTGCCGCTGCTGACGCTTGGGGTGAAAAGCCTGGCGAAGTATGTACATAAATTTATAAAGTTTAAAAAACTTGGACAGGTAGTGTTGGTTGGCAATTCACTGGGTGGCCATGTGGGCCTGGTGGTTACGGCAGCACACCAGGAAAGCGTGAAAGCACTGGTGCTTACCGGCAGCTCAGGATTATATGAGAATGCCTTTGGCGGTTCCTTCCCGAGAAGGGAAAGTTATGATTATATCCGTGAAAAAGTGGAGTTCACTTTTTACGATCCTGCCATAGCAACAAAAGAACTGGTTGACGAAGTTTACAAATCGGTGAATGAACGTTCAAGAGTTATTCGTATTTTAGCATTAGCGAAGTCTGCCATACGTCACAACATGGCAAAAGAACTTTCTAAAATAACGATCCCGGTTTCGCTGATCTGGGGCAGGCAGGATAAAGTTACACCGCCGGAAGTGGCTGAGGAATTTCACCAGCTTTTGCCCAATTCAGAACTAAACTGGGTTGATAAATGCGGCCATGCGCCGATGATGGAGCGCCCCGATGTTTTTATCCCGTACCTGAATACATTTTTAGATAGAATTTTACTGAAATAACAATGTTTGCATCTGAACTCATATCCAATTCAATCCCTCCCTTGCGGACGTATGACACAGTTCAGGTGGCATTGGACAGGCTGTCTGAGTTCAAACTGTACCATTTGCCCATCGTAAATGAAACCCAGTTCCTGGGTATTGTAGCTGAAGAAGAATTACTGGAAGTCCGTCATCCTGAAGAGGCTCTTGGTGGACTTTCATTAACCATTCTCAACCCCTTTGTCTACCAGGATGCACATATTTATGATGTGATCCGGGTGTTTTACCAGTTGCAGCTGTCAATCGTACCTGTGCTGGATTACAGTAAAAATTATCTTGGAATCATTTCCATACACAACCTGATCGATTATACTTCAGAGATCTATGCGGTAAAAGAACCGGGAGGAATTATTGTTCTGGAGATCAACAACAGGAACAATTCCCTGTCTCATATGGCACAGATCATTGAGGGCGACAATGCACAGATCCTCTCTTCCTATGTGCAGTCCTTCCAGGATTCTACCCGTCTTGAAGTCACGCTGAAAATCAATAAAACCGAACTTTCAGGTATCATTTCTTCCTTTGAAAGATATAATTACCAGGTTAAGGCTGTTTTTAACAGCACGATCACCGATAATGGTACCGAAGACCGCTATAATTCACTGATGAATTATTTGAATGTATAATTAGTACGGCAAAACTCCTTTTGTTACCTTAGCGTCGTCATATTAAAAACAATAAGCGCTAATGAAGATTGCAATATACGGCAGAGAGTTTAACAATAGCGTTTTACCTTTTGTGCAGGATGTTTTTGATGCCCTTCAGGAATACGGAATTGAAACGATCGTACATCAGGATTACCACGAGTTTATTGAAGATAAGGTAAAGCTGCCTCCGGGAATGACCACTTTTTGTGATCATCCGGGATTGTGTAATAACGCTGATGTGCTCATTAGTCTGGGCGGTGACGGAACTTTACTTGATACACTGGCGCTGGTCCGTGATTCGGGAATACCGGTAATCGGAATCAACTTTGGCCGTCTGGGCTTCCTGGCAAGTATAAACAAGAATGAGATCAAAAATGCAATACAGGCCCTGGTGAACCAGGAATATTCCCTGGATAAAAGAACCCTGCTGAATGTTGAATCCAAACATCACCTGTTCGGGGAGGAGAATTTTGCCCTAAATGATATCACTATTCACCGGCGTGACAATACGGCCATGATGATCATTCATGCCTATATGAATGATGAATTTATTAACTCCTACTGGGCTGACGGGCTGATTATCGCAACGCCTACGGGGTCTACCGCTTATTCCCTGAGCTGCGGCGGCCCCATCATCTTTCCCAGTGCACAGAACTTTGTCATTACCCCTATCGCACCGCACAACTTAAATGTGAGGCCTGTGATTATTCCCGATGATGTTTCCCTGAGATTTGAAGTAGAAGCGAGGAGCACTAAATTCCTGGTATCCTGTGATTCCAGAACCGCAACTGTTGACAGATCCGTAAAAATAACCGTTAATAAAGCTGCGTTTCACGTCAACCTGATTCGTTTGCACAATGAAAGTTACCTGACCACGCTCCGGAATAAATTGCTTTGGGGGATTGATACGCGCAATTATTAACATGAGGTTCAAAAGGATACTTTTTTCTGGTACGCTGTTTTGCCTGCTTTCTGCAGCTGCTACCGCCCAGGTGATGGAGGTTGGGGCAAATGTGGGCGCTGGAGGATATCTGGGCGACCTTAACCCGAAGAATCCTTTTGATGTCAGCGGGGCAGCCTTTGGCGCCTTTGTGAAGGCAAACCTGGATCCGTACTGGGCCATTGGGCTGCATTATAACCACGGAAAAATAAAAGATAACGATGCAACTTCGTCCAACGCCGATTTCAGAAACAGGAACCTTAATTTCAGTACCCCGCTCAATGAACTGAGCTTTCAGGTGGACTTTAATTTTTTTGATTATTTTTCTGGCGGTGGCCGGAAGAACTTCAGCCCCTATATATTCGCAGGGATCGGCGGAGTGCTTTTCAACCCCAGGGCTACCTATTACGGGCAGGAGTACGAACTTAAATACTACCATACTGAAGGCAGGACATACAGAAATTACGCAATCAGTATTCCCTATGGTGCCGGTATAAAATACCGGATATCTGATCACTGGGGGCTGCTCACACAGTTGGGTTACAGAACCGCGCATACCGATTACCTGGATGATGTGGGGGATAAATACCCGCAGACCGATGTCTACGGAAGGGATGACAGGGAGAACCCGGTCCGGGTGAACCTTTCTAACCCCTCGCCGTTCCCCCAAAACGTGCGTCCCGGCGATCAGCGCGGGGATTATCGTAAATATGACACCTATTTTTTCTTTCATGTCGGGATTTCCTATACCTTCATCTCGGATAAGTGTTTTACTTTTTAAAATTTACCGTTAAAGTTTATGGTAGAAATAAACAAAATAACTTATAACTTTGACCCTTCTTTTAGGAGTGGTCTAACAAACTCTTCTGATTGTTAGACATTTTAGCCATATTTGCACCAATAATGGGATTTAAAGAACAAATAGATATTAGCCGCTTACCAGAACACATCGCTATCATTATGGATGGGAATGGAAGATGGGCTAAAAATCAGGGCAAATTCAGATCCTTCGGACATGAGAGCGGGGTTGTATCGCTAAAAGACGTGGTAGAAGGATGTTCGGATATCGGAGTGAAATATCTTACGGTATATGCATTCTCTACGGAGAACTGGAACAGGCCAATTGAAGAGGTGAATTTATTGATGGAATTGTTGATTTCTACCATCAATGCCGAGATCGTTACGCTCAATAAGAATAATATCAGGCTGAACGCCATCGGCGATATTGCCTCTTTGCCTCAGAAATGTATCGATGACCTGAAGCATGCCATGGAAGAAACATCAAAAAACACCAGTTGTACACTGACACTTGCATTAAGTTACAGTTCCAAGTGGGAGATCGTTCAGGCTGCAAAAAAACTTGCCCTGCTGGTGAAGGATGGAAAGATGGACATTAATGATATCAATGAATCATCATTTTCTTCTCAGTTAACAACGGTGAACATGCCCGATCCTGAGCTGCTGATCCGTACGGGCGGTGAACACAGGATCAGTAATTATCTGCTTTGGCAAATAGCCTATGGCGAACTTTATTTCACTGAAACAATGTGGCCCGACTTCATGAAGGAAGATCTTTTTGAAGCTATTGTAGACTATCAAAAGCGCGAACGTCGCTTCGGTAAAATTAGTGAACAGTTGAACTAATTTTACTTTTAACACTTTTTAACATGTGTTTAAATTAACTTAGCAACGTTTTTTAGATTGTAAATGAAAAGAATATACCAACTTATATTATTGTTGTTGATCGGGTTACCGACAATGGCCCAGATCAACCGTCCCAAGTCTAACCCTGCCACCCCAAGCTTAAAAGTAAGCGGTACGGATTTAGATTATTTTCAGCCTAAAGAATACATTATTGGAGGAACAACGCTGAGCGGAGCAAAGTTCATTGATAAAGAGGTTATTATCACACTTTCGAAATTAATTAAAGGGGAAAGGATTTTACTGCCCGGCGAAGCCACTTCTGCGGCAATCAAAACATTATGGGCCCAGGGATTGTTTGATGATGTTGAACTGAATATTGCCAAACTTGTTGAAGATACAGTTTACTTTGATATCCAGGTAGTAGAGCGCCCGCGCTTAAGCTCATTTGAACTCAACGGACTGAGCAAGTCACAGAAAACGGATATCACTGAAAAGCTGAATTCGAAATCCGGAAAGACAATCATCAACGAAAATACGTATAACAGTACCACTTCGACCATCAACAAATATCTTGCCGAGAAAGGCTTTTTCTTTACCAAGATTGATTACAAAACGAAGCCGGATCCCAATATGGAAAACGGAGTTGTGCTGCAGGTTTTTGTAGATAAGGGGCGCAAGGTAAAGGTGCACGATATAGAGTTTACAGGCAATAAGAATTTCAAGCCTGTCCAGTTGCGTAAGTTTATGAAGAAAACCAAGGTAATGGCCTTTTATAAAGTGTTCGGCCCTGGTAAATTCAGTAAGGAAAAATACGCGGAGGATAAGGAGAAACTGGTTGCTAAAATGCAGGAGAAAGGTTACCGTGATGCAACGATCATAAAAGATACGACATACAGGCACAACGAAAAATCTGTCGGCATCAAAATTGACCTGTATGAAGGCCCGAAATATTATGTGGGTAACATTACTTGGGCAGGAAATGCAAAATATGCTACCAAGGACCTTTCCAAGGTACTTGCCATCGAAAAGGGCGATATTTTCAGCGAAGAAAAACTGAATGTTAAACTTCATGGTAATGGTGCCGAAAGTGATGACGTATCCAGCATCTACCTGAATGATGGTTACCTGACTTTTAACGTTGAGCCTATTCAGACAAAAATTTACAATGATACGGTAGACCTGGAAGTAAGGGTCTATGAAGGACCTCAGTATACCAATAACAGGATCACCGTTAAAGGGAATACCATCACGAATGACAGGGTAGTACTGCGTGCAGTACGTACGAGACCCGGTGACAAGTTCTCCAAAGAATTACTGGTCCGTACCGTAAGGGATATCGGTCAGTTAGGAAACTTCGACGAATCTAAAACCGTTCCTACACCGAAACCTAACCCTTCGGATGGTACAGTGGATATTGAATACGCCGTTGAGGAGAAACCTTCAGATCAGGTAGAACTATCAGGTGGTTTTGGTGGTGGCCGTGTGATCGGAACAATCGGGCTTACCTTCAACAACTTCTCCCTGAGAAACCTTTTTAATCCAAAAGCATATAAACCCCTTCCCAAAGGAGACGGACAAAAGCTGAGCCTTCGCGGCCAGACAAACGGAAGTTATTACCAGTCGTACAGTTTCTCTTTCTCTGAACCATGGCTGGGCGGTAAGAAACCGGTGAGTTTTGGTTTAAGTGCCTTCACTTCATTGCAGTCTTATAATTCAACTACTACCACTGCTGCACAAAGAATTCGTTTAAATGGTGTAACCGTGAGTTTGGGAAGAGTTTTAAAATGGCCTGATAACTACTTCCAGTTAACCCACTCGATCAATGCACAGCAATATATTTTGAATAATTATCCGGGATATTTGTTTTCTACCGGTACTTCTTATAACTTTAACTTAACGCAGGAGCTGAGCAGGGATTCAAGAAATTCACCGATCTTCCCAACTGAGGGTTCTTATTTTAAGTTTACTATACAAGCAACGCCACCTTATTCGTTATTGAACAATACGAATTATGCAACAGCTTCGGATAAACAGAAATACAGATTCACAGAATACCATAAATGGAAGTTTGAAGGGCAATGGTTCCAGAGACTTGCCGGTAAATTTGTGGTGAAAGCACAGGTGCAGTTTGGTTTCCTGGGTTCGTATAACCAGGCTGTCGGCCAGTCTGCATTTGAAAGGTTTAAATTGGGTGGTGACGGTATGCAGGGATTTGACTTCCTTCAGGGATCAGAGCTGATCACGATGCGTGGTTATGCGAATAACGTGGTGATTCCTACTACTGCAACAACCTCACAACAGATCAATATTGCACAGAACTCGGGTAGCCCGATCTACAGCAAATATGTAATGGAACTGAGATATCCTGTAATCGCAAGTCAGCAGGCTACAGCCTACCTGATCGGTTTTGCAGAGGGTGGTAATACCTGGAACAAGTTTTCCGATTACAACCCTTTTAATATTAGAAGGTCTGCAGGTATTGGAGCAAGGATATTTTTACCGATCTTTGGAATGCTGGGTATAGATTACGGACATGCATTTGATACGATTCCTGGTATAACTGACGGAGGTAAACAATCCTTCACATTTAGTATCGCTCAGCAGTTGGGTGGCTTTAATTAATAAAAAAAATGAAAAAAGGTATTTTAATTGGTTTTTTAATGTTTGCAACTTTTGGTGCTTTTGCACAAAAGTTTGCTTATGTAGACACAGAGTACATTCTTAAAAATTTGCCGGAATATAAATCTTCACTGAATCAGCTGAATGTACTCTCGCAGCAGTTTCAAAAGGAATCAGATGCTAATTTTGCGGCGATCGATAAGATGTATAAAGCTTACCAGGCTGACCAGGTATTGTTAACTGACGATATGCGCAAGCGCAGGGAGAATGACATTATCGAAAAAGAAAAAGCTGCAAAAGAATATCAGCGCCAGAAATTCGGCCCCGAAGGAGAGCTTTTCCAGACACGCAGCAAGTTGCTGAAACCTATCCAGGATAAAGTGACGTCCGTAATTTCAGACCTGGCAAAAACAAAGTTCCTCGACTTTATCTTTGATAAGAGTAGTGAGTCTACCATGATGATCTATTCGAGCAGTAATTATGACCTGAGCAATGATGTGATCATCAGACTGGGTTACAAACCAAGCACTTCAGTTAAATAGACACACTTAAATAAATATTAAAACACAATTATTAAGAACAATAGAAATGAGAAAGTTAATTAACGTATTTTTTGTCGCAGCTGGCTTAGTGTTTACTGCTAACGTTGCAAGTGCTCAGCAAAAAATTGCACACATTGATTCTGAAGCGATCTTTGCCGCTATGCCGGAAGCCAAAACGGCATCGACAACATTAGAAGCGCTGCAAAAACAAAAACAATCTGAGATTGGAAAAATGCAGACTGAATACCAGACTAAGTATGAAGCTGCAGTTGCATTAAACAAAACAATGAGTGAAGCCAATAAAGAAACTGTAGGAAAAGAACTGCAGACTAAAAGTGCTGAATTGGATGATATGAAAAAACGTATCTCTGAATCTACTCAAAAAGCACAAGAGGATATCGCTGCTAAACAAAGTGAACTGTTGGCTCCATTGAACACAAAATTTATCAATGCTGTAAAAGCTGTGGCTAAAGAAAAAGGTTTTGCTTATGTTTTTGATATCTCTGCCCAGCAAGGTGCAAACAACCTGCTGGCATGGGAAGGTGGTGACGATGTTACTGCTGCTGTAAAAACTAAATTAGGTATCTCCGGAACAACAGCTGCTGCAACTGCTCCTAAAAAATAGTCCTGAAAATATATTAAATTGCGGAACCAGGTATATACCTGGTTCCGCTTTTTTTTGATATGAACGATACGAAATCTATTGGCATTTTTGATTCAGGTTACGGAGGGCTGACGGTCTTCAAATCGATCGCAGACAAGCTGCCCGGCTATAACTATATCTACATGGGTGACAATGCCCGTTCACCCTACGGAGACCATTCCTACGAAACTGTTTACCAGTATACACTCGAATGCGTGGAATGGCTTTTTGCACAGGGCTGCCCGCTGGTTATTCTGGCCTGTAATACCGCATCTGCCAAAGCGTTGCGCAGCATCCAGCAGAAGGTACTTCCCCTTAAATACCCGGATCACCGTGTACTGGGAGTAATCAGGCCTACAGCTGAAGTGATAGGTAATTTTACTGAAACCAATACCATTGGCGTAATGGGTACCCGCGGTACAGTGAACTCAGAATCCTATCCCATTGAGATCCGTCATTTCTATCCTGAACTGGAAGTGATCCAGCAAAGCTGCCCCTTATGGGTACCGCTCATAGAAAACAATGAACACATCCATCCCGGGGCAGATTATTTTGTTCAGAAATATATAGATGAGCTGCTGGCGAAATCCCCGGCAATAGATACCATACTTTTAGCCTGTACCCATTACCCTCTGCTGATGTCGAAAATGGCCGCAATTCTGCCCGAAGGATTTAAGCTGGTGGCCCAGGGAGACATCGTTGCAAACAGTCTGGCAGACTATCTGAAACGTCACCCCGAAATGGAAGTCAGGCTCGGTAAAGAGCGTGCTAAAAGGTTTTACACCTCAGGCGACGAAAAAGTCTTTGATAAAAATGCCTCCATTTTTTTTGATGAAACTATTGTTTCCTCCAGGCTGAGGTGGTAATGAGCATATCAATTGGTAGTTTTAGCGTCAAATTAATGTTAAAGGTATGTTATGATAACTGTTGAAATCGGCTTTTTTATAGATAAAAAGGTGGTTTTTCATGGCAAAGTCAGGATAATGAAAGATTGTATTTCTTTCTAGGTTCATACTATTATTAACTCTAAATTTGCGGCTCAAACCACACACAATGAGTGACTCGATAAAACACGAATGCGGAATTGCTTTTATCCGTCTTTTAAAACCGCTCTCATTCTACCAGAAAAAATACGGTACTGCGCTTTATGGCCTGAATAAGCTGTATCTTTTAATGGAGAAACAACACAACCGGGGGCAGGACGGCGCCGGGATTGCAACAATCAAATTAGATGTAAAACCAGGACACCGTTACATTAGCCGTTACAGATCGATGGCCCAAAATGCGGTAGCAGACATTTTTGGTTATGTACACAACAAATTCGTAGACATCCAGAATGAAACTCCTGAACTCATGCAGGATGCTGAATGGCTGAAACAAAATGTAAGTTTTATCGGGGAGGTATTGTTAGGGCACCTTCGCTATGGTACACACGGGCAGAACAGTATTGAGAACTGCCATCCGTTCCTTCGTCAGAACAACTGGATGACCCGTAACCTTGTTATTGCAGGTAACTTCAACATGACCAATGTGGATGAATTACTTGAACAGCTCTATGAACTGGGCCAGCACCCGAAAGAGCAGGCTGATACTGTTACCGTACTGGAAAAAATAGGTCACTTCCTTGATGATGAAAATCAGGATCTTTTTGATACCTACAAAAAGGAAGGACTGTCAAATGTGGAGATCACTCACAAAATATCTGATAACCTTAATATCGCAAATATCCTTCGCCGTTCAGCTAAAACCTGGGATGGTGGTTATGCCATGTCAGGAATTGTCGGAAACGGGGATGCCTTCTTTATGCGTGACCCATCAGGTATCCGCCCTGCGTATTATTACCAGGATGATGAGATTGTTGTTGGTGCTTCTGAGCGTCCCGCTATTCAAACGGCATTCAATATTCCTTTTGGAGAGGTAAAAGAAGTTCTTCCCGGTCATGCCTTAATTGTGAAAAAAGACGGTACCGTAAGTATGGAACAATTCAGGGAGCCAATGGAAAAAAGATCATGTTCATTTGAGCGTATCTATTTCTCCCGCGGCAGTGATGCTGAAATCTATACAGAAAGAAAACAACTGGGAAAACTATTGATCGACCAGATCCTGGCTGCAGTTAAATCTGATCTGAAACATACTGTTTTCTCTTTTATTCCCAATACCGCCGAGATTTCGTTTTACGGTTTGGTAGAAGGCCTGCATGACCACATCAGGAAAATCCAGAAAGAGACATTGATCGGAAACCAGGAAAACCTTACCGATGTGGAACTGGAAGAACTGTTGTCCATGACACCACGGGTAGAAAAGCTTGCTATTAAAGACGTCAAACTACGTACGTTCATTACCGCTGATGCCGACCGTAAGGAAATGGTTGCGCACGTTTATGATACCACCTACGGTGTGATCAAAAATGATGTAGACACGCTCGTAGCAGTAGATGATTCTATTGTAAGGGGCACTACACTCAGACAAAGTATCATTAAGATCATTGACAGGCTGCACCCTAAAAAGATCATCATTGTATCATCAGCACCTCAGATACGCTATCCTGACTGTTATGGTATTGACATGTCTAAAATGGGTCAGTTCGTAGCTTTTGAAGCCGCTATCCAGTTGCTCAGAGAACGTGGAATGGCACATGTCATTGATGAAGTTTACGAAAAATGTAAAGCGTCCCTTTTATTGCCCAAAGATCAGATTATCAATCACGTCAAAGAAATATACAGACCATTCAAACAGGAAGAGATCTCTGCGCAGATAGCGAAGATCATAACTCCTGAGGAGACTGTGGCAGAAGTTGAAGTCATTTATCAGACTTTAGATAACCTGCACGTTGCTATACCTAACCATAAAGGCGACTGGTATTTCTCAGGAAACTATCCTACCCCGGGTGGTAACAAGGTAGTGAACAAGGCGTTCATGAACTGGAAAGAAGGAAGTAACCAGAGGGCTTATTAGATCGTCAGGGGGCTAAGAGCTCCTGGCTTCGCCGATAAAAATGACTTGTGGTTTCAATGCTGTCTGCCGCCGAAGGGCGCCGGAAGGCATTGAAACCACAAGTCATTTTTTTGAAGTATATCCATACAAGGGCATACCTATGAAAGACGATCCCATGTGTGTCATTTTCCTGTGCAGGGCGATATTGTGCCTGATCAGGTTTCTCAGCTATCAGAACAATTTTTCAGCTGGTTCAGGTAGGGTTCTTATTTTGTATTGACAGCCTGTTAACACCCCCTTAAAAATCTTTAGGGAGTCTTGGAATACCAGTCCGGAAACGAATTTGTAATGTTGTGCTACCCGCTGAAGACCCTTGTATGTAAGGGCGGGGAAGTTCAGATGATGGTCTACTTATAGTACTTGGTAACAACCTCAAAAAATATCCTGATGGCAAAAACGATGATCACCGCACCCGCCACCCTGTTCAGTACCTTGATGTTCTTCTCCTTGATACGGTACCTCAGCTTGGCCGCATAATAGGTCTTAAGAGAATCTACGAACAGCTGTGTAGTCAGAGCTACTACAAAGAAGGCTATCTTTTCTGCCATTGTATAATGTAAATGACCGGAAACTATGCCGCCTACGCCAACCCAGAACATCAGTGTAGTGGGAGAGAGCAGGCACATCAGAAAACCTTTGAGTATATAACCGCTTCTCTTGACTTTGAGGATCTCCGAGGTTTCGTAATTCACTTTTACTTTAACGATGAGATAATACAGACCCACACCCAGAAGGAAAAGGCCGCCGACCGTACCTACATATTTAGTATAGGCTGGATTGTAATTCACGAACTGAGAGCTAAAGATCGTAAGACTAATAAATATGATGTCACTTAGTATCACTCCTATTGCCAAAGAAAAACCGGCTTTAAACCCTTTTTCTATACTGGTCTTTATCATGGAAAAGAAAACAGGTCCTGTTAAAAACGAAAACAAAATACCCGCACAAATCCCCTGTAATATTGCTTCAATCATTCAACTCACATATATTTGCTGCTAATATCCGATTTTAATGTATAACTACCCCGTTTTTTTTTGCTTCATTTATTGTGTTAAGGATACACTTTAACAAACAGTTTATTTTATTTATGTTTATAAACTGAAACTTTACATCAACAATTATATGGATAACAAAACACAAAAAAACTATGGCACGGCGCTATATACAATTATCACCGTGTTCTTTTTCTGGGGCTTTGTGGCGGCGTCGAACGGTATATTTATACCCTTCTGCAAGTCACACTTTCACCTTACACAATTTGAATCACAGCTGATTGATTTTACGTTTTACGGCGGGTATTTCATCGGATCTCTGATTTTGTATTTTGCTTCGCAGGCCAGCAAAGTAGATATTCTGAATAAAATCGGGTACAAGAACGGTATCATTGCAGGGCTTGCTATCTCTGCCTGCGGGGCACTGCTGATGGTGCCAGCCGTACATTCGGGCTCCTTTATCTTTATCCTGGTATCCTTCTTCGTTATTGCAATAGGTTTTTCTCTGCAACAGACAGCAGCACAGCCTTTTGTTGTAGCCCTCGGTGCTCCTGAAAGCGGCACCCACAGGTTAAACCTTGCCGGTGGTGTAAATAACTTCGGTGCCCTGATGGGGCCGGTTATTGTCAGCATCGTACTTTTTGGTTCCGCGAATGATGCCGTAGCCAAAGTGGTGGAGATCTCTTCTATCACCACCTTGTATTATGCCCTTGCAGGTTTATTCCTGCTGGTAGCCGGTTTTTATGCCATCAGCACCCTGCCAAAAGTAACAAGTGATGAACAGCTTGAAGCCAGCCCTAAATCAAACGGCCCTCTGGTTGTGGTGATCCTTGGTTTCCTGATGGTGCTGGCTGCCCAGCCTTTATCCCGTCTGACCGGTATTGCCGAAGCTAACTTTGTTTATTCGTCCCTGGTGATCATTATTGGAGCACTGCTTTTTGTCTATCTGAAAAAGAAGGAGAACCTGAACCAGTGGGGCGCTATGCAATATCCTCAGCTGATCCTGGGAATGATTGCCCTGTTTACTTATGTCGGCGTGGAGGTAACCATCCAGAGTAACTTAGGGGCTTTATTAAACCTGAAAGAATTTGGTGGTTTTCATGAATCAGATATCAAACCTTATATCGCTTTATACTGGGGCAGTATGATGGTTGGAAGGTGGACAGGGGCAGTAAGTGCTTTCAGCCTCACAAAAACTACCAAGTCTGTACTTACCGTAGTTGTGCCATTCATTGCGTTTGGCATCATTCTGCTGGTAAACCAGCTGACCGGGACAGATGTCAGCAACCTGTATGTATATGGTATCTGCGTGACTGTACTGGTAATCGGATTTTTTATCGGCCAGGAAAAGCCGGCGAAAACAATGGCTATCTTCTCTACGCTGGGCGTAATTGCAATGATCGTAGGGCTGTTAAATACCGGAGAAGTGGCTACGCTTGCGTTTATCAGCGGTGGACTATGCTGCTCGATCATGTGGCCTTCCATCTTTGCCCTTTCCATTACAGGACTGGGTAAGTATACAAGCCAGGGCTCGTCCTTCCTGATCATGATGATCCTTGGTGGTGCCATCCTGCCCCCGGTTCAGGGAAAACTGGCCGATACCCAGGGCATACACCATTCTTATATCATCCCGGCAATCGGGTTCTGCTACCTGATCTTCTTTGCCTGGAAAGTAAGTGCTGTATTAAAGAAACAGGGGATAAATGTAGAAAATATTGCTGCAGAGGGAGGACACTAAATTGGTAAGCGTAAAACCCGGGTTTAATGAAATTTATATGAATCTGGCAGTAGATCTTGCTGCCAGATCTCATTGTGTGAGGGCGCAGGTAGGGGCAGTGCTGACAAAAGATACCCGCATTATTTCAATAGGTTACAATGGCCCTCCTGCCGGAACGCATAACTGTGATGAGGAATGGCCGGATGCCGGATGTGCAAGAGATTCAAGGGGGAGCTGCTCCCTGGCACTCCATGCGGAAGAAAATGCCATCCTTTATGCGGCGAGGAACGGTTCAAAAATTGAAGGTGGAACATTGTTTACCACCCTTTCACCATGTATCGCCTGTGCAAGGCTGATCCTTTCTTCTGGTATTAAAGTAGTAGTTTACAAAGACTCCTATGCGGAGTATAAAGGCCTGCCAAGTGACGAAGGTGTCGATTTCTTAAAAAGATTCGGTGTTGAAGTGAATAAATACTAACTTTGGCCATGCTAGAAAAAATCATAATTATAGATTATGGCTCTCAATTTACGCAGTTGATAGCCCGCAGGGTTCGTGAGTTAAATGTTTTTTGTGAAATACACCCCTTTAATCATATTCCGGAAATCACATCAGAGGTAAAAGGTATCATTTTTTCTGGTAGCCCTTACTCAGTTCTTCAGGAAGATGCCCCTCAAATAGACTTAGCCCGTTTCCATCAGAAACAACCTGTTTTAGCCGTATGTTACGGCGCACAATATCTTGCCCAGCATTCAGGTGGCAGGGTTCAGGCTTCATCAACCCGTGAATATGGAAGAGCAAATCTTAATTATATCAAGGCAGACAATAAATTATTAAAAAATATAAACATTGGTTCCCAGGTCTGGATGTCACATGGTGACACCATCACAGATATTCCGGAATCATTTGAGGTCATTGCGAGCACAGACAGCGTAAGGGTTGCTGCCTTCCAGGTGAAGGATACTTCTTCTTATGCCATTCAGTTCCACCCGGAGGTTACCCACAGTACCGACGGGAAACAACTGCTGGAAAACTTCCTGGTAGATATCTGCGGCTGCAGCCAGAACTGGACGGCAGATGCATTTGTAGAAACTACAATTGCGGACCTGAAAGAAAAATTAGGAAATGATAAAGTAGTGCTTGGCCTCTCAGGAGGGGTAGACTCTAGTGTAGCCGCCATCCTGCTGCATAAAGCCATAGGTACTAACCTGCACTGTATCTTTGTAGACAACGGACTGCTCCGCAAAGGAGAATTCGAGTCTGTTCTGGAACAGTACAAACACCTTGGGCTGAACATCAAAGGCATTGATGCAAAAGAGCGTTTCTTAAGCCAGCTGGCCGGTGTGAAGGACCCTGAACTGAAACGTAAAGCGATAGGGCGTGTGTTCATCGAAGTATTTGATGATGCTGCCCATGAAGTACAGGATGTGAAATGGCTTGCCCAGGGTACCATATACCCTGATGTGATCGAATCCATTTCTGTAAAAGGTCCGTCTGCAACGATCAAATCACACCATAACGTAGGTGGTCTGCCTGATTTTATGAAGCTTAAAATAGTGGAACCCCTGAATACGTTATTTAAGGATGAAGTAAGAAGAGTGGGGAAATCATTAGGCCTTGAAGATTTTATCCTTGGCCGTCACCCTTTCCCTGGTCCGGGTCTGGCCATACGTATCCTGGGTGATGTAACACCGGAAAAAGTGGCTATCCTGCAGGATGCAGATGCAATTTATATAGATAACCTTAAAGAAGCAGGGTTATACGACCAGGTTTGGCAGGCAGGAGCGATATTCCTTCCGGTGCAGTCGGTCGGTGTAATGGGAGATGAACGTACTTACGAGAACGTGATCTGCCTTCGTGCAGTAGAGTCTGTTGATGGGATGACGGCTGACTGGTGTCATTTGCCATACCCGGTACTTGCGAAAATTTCTAATGAAATCATCAATAAAGTAAAAGGTATTAACAGAGTAGTGTATGATATTAGCTCAAAACCGCCAGCAACAATTGAGTGGGAATAAATTCTGGTGTGTAATCTTTCTGAGTTGTTTCCTGCTGGCCTGTTCGCCAAAGGTAACCACTCAGAAAACACCAAAAAAGGAAGAAGCGGAAAAGCCGGAGGCCGCAGTAAAAGCAGAAAAAAAGTTTACTGAAGCCAGCATTGCCTTACTCGTTCCCTTCAACCTTAATCTTGCCAGTATCAGGTCGGGCAGTAAGGCCGAGATGGAAAAGTCTGTCATGGCCATAGATTTCTACCAGGGATTTAAAATGGGAATAGACTCTGCTGCCGCAGCCGGGCTGAACTTTCGTTTGAAGGTCCTGGATACCAGAGATAACAATGACCAGATCCTGTCGCTGATCAAATCCGGGCAACTTACAGGCAGTGATCTGATTGTAGGCCCTGTTTTCCCCGAAGGCATAAAGTTCATTACGAATTATTCAGTGGCCAATGGCATTCCGGTGGTTTCACCTCTCGCTGCTACACATCCTGATGAGTTCCTGAACCCTAACCTGATCTCGGTGGTAAATAATATCGATCTCCACGCAGAGAAGATCGGCAATTTTATTGCCAAAGAGTTTGATCCGGCTAAAACGATTGTGGCGCTGATCAGTACCAGGAAGTCTGCCGATGAAACACTTGCTATACCTGTCCGCAGTTATTTTAAAAAGGATAAGGGAACTAAGTTTACCTTTCAGGAATACAGTTCTGTATACGCACTGGAAACAGCCAGGGACCCGTCTAAACAGTATATCGTGATCATGTCCTCGTCAGACAGGCCGTTTGTTATTGCTACGATTGACAAACTGGTGAAAATGAAAAACAACGGCATGCAAATTGATCTGTTTGGGCATCCGAACTGGTCTAAACAAAATTACAGTACAGAAAAACTTCAGTTATTGAATACGAGGATCACTTCATCGTATTGGGTAGACTATAAAAACCCGGCTGTGAGCAGTTTTGTGAGGAAGTACCGTAACCTCAATCATTTTGAGCCCGGTGAATATGCGTTTAAAGGATTTGATGCGGGTTTCTATTTTGGTAAAGTAATGGCTGAACACGGAGCAAATTATCTCCGTTATCTTCCATCAGAAAAATATAAAGGACTGCAGAATTCATACCTGTTTAAAAAAGATGACCAGTTAGGGTATATCAATACCAGCCTGTTTTTGCTGGAGTATAAAAACTATGCGCTAAACCCCGTAGAATGAAATTAGAATATCAGGTACGTGCCTTTGAACAGGTCTTCGCTAAATATGATGGGGTATTACCCTTACATAGGTTTCTCTTCACCTATTTTAAACAGCATAAACAGATGGGCTCTTCAGACAGGCGCTGGACCACCCGGTACCTGTACAGTTATTTTCGCCTGGGCCAGGCACTGAAAAAAGAAGATCAGCTGATGCGCCTGGCTATTGCAGATTTTCTGTGTAACCAAACGGAGAGCATGGTGATCGATCACTATCTGCCTCAGCTGAAAGATCAGCTGTTATTGCCTGTGCAGGCTAAAATAGCGCTGATTGAGGATGCCTTTCCGGCATTCCGGCTGGAGGATGTTTTTCATTTTAAAGCTGAACTGTCTGACGGAATCAGTAAGCTGGATTTTTTATATTCTTTCTTTATCCAGCCTGATCTGTTTCTAAGGGTTAAGGCCGACCGGCAGCAGGCGTTTTTTGACCTTCTGGTAAAGGCTGAGGTGAACGTTAAGGTTGTTAACGAAAAGACCTTATCACTGCCCAACGGTACTAAACTGGAGAAACTGCTTCCTGAAAATGAATACTATCAGGTGCAGGACCTTTCTTCACAGCAAACAGGCGAATACTTCCTCCCAAAACCTTACGAGTACTGGTGGGACTGCTGTGCAGCCTCTGGAGGGAAATCACTCCTGCTGCATGATATTGAACCCAAAGTGCAGTTACTGGTGAGTGATGTGCGGGAGAACAGTCTGCATAACCTGGATGAGCGTTTTCAGGCTGCCGGGATTAAAAAGTACCAGAAAAAAGTACTTGATCTTCTTCAGAACAATGACCAGGACCTGCATGATTATTTCTTTGACGGAATCATCCTGGATGCACCCTGTTCGGGATCGGGAACCTGGGGCCGTACTCCTGAAATGCTCTATCATTTTGAAGAACATAAGATTGATTTCTTCTCTGGTTTACAGAAGAGCATTGCTGCAGGGGTGGTAAAATACCTCAAGACGGATAAGCCGCTGATCTACATTACCTGTTCCGTGTTTAAGAAAGAAAATGAAGAGGTAATTGCCCATCTGCTGGAAAACCTTCCCTTAAAACTGGAAAGCATGCAAAGTATTCCCGGTTATAATGACAAGGCCGATACGATGTTTATCGCAAGGCTGATCAAAACTTAAGGTTACAGCCCTGTATTGTTCCTGAACAGCTTAATTGCAATAGCCAGCAGGATCACACCAAAGGCCTTCCTCAAAACATTTAACCCGGATTTACCAAAGAGTTTTTCCAGCCGTTCTGTGTTCTTTAATACGATGTAAACAAACATCATATTGATCATTATACCCACCACGATATTCTGAGTGGCATACTCTGTTTTAAGGGATAGCAGGGTGGTCATTGTACCTGCCCCGGCAATCAGCGGAAAGGCCAGCGGAACAATGGATACCGTTTCCGGCGCATCTTCAACGAAGATTGTTAAGCCCAGTACCATTTCCATCGCTATACAGAAGATCACCAGTGAACCCGCAATGGCAAAGGATTCTACATCCAGGCCGATAATTTTCAGCAGAGTCTCACCCGCAAAAAGGAAGATGATCATCAATACGGTTGCAACAAGTGTTGCTTTCTCAGATTCAATATGGCCCGCCTTCCTGCGCAGTTCAATTACTACGGGGATGGCTCCTAAAATATCAATGATAGCAAACAGTACCATTGAAGTTGATAAGATCTGGCTTAAATTGAATTCCATGAGCATGATGTTTGTGTAAATGTAAAACGATTTTAACTAAAAAGCCACTTATTAAGTGGCTTTTTAGTTAAAATCTTATAATGAGTATAAGAATACTATTTTAATGTGTCCTGGTATTGTTTTCTGATCTTACTGTTTTGTTTACTGTAAGCGTAGTAGATCAGTATTCCAAGGGCCATCCAGACCGCTAAACGAAACCAGCTTACAATTGGTAATGAAGCCATCATCAGTAAACAAACGATGATTCCCAGAATAGGCACCAGCGGCACCCATGGGGTACGGAAAGGCCTGTCCAGATCAGGATCTGTTTTTCTCAGGATCAATACACCGATACATACCAGCGAGAAGGCAAATAATGTACCGATACTTACCATATGTCCCAGGTCTGAAACAGGTACAAAACCTGCAAAAATGCTCACGAAAACCATGAACATTAAGTTGGTTTTATAAGGGGTTTGATTTTTTGGATGAAGGTCGGAGAATACTTTAGGCAATAACCCGTCTTTACTCATACTGTAGAATACACGGCTCTGCCCTAAAAGCATCACCAGGATTACAGATGTATAACCTGCAAGGATGGCCACAATCAGGAACTTGTTTAAGAACGTATAGCCGGTTTGTGCAAAAGCTGTTGCAACTGGTTTAGCGTCACCTGCAAATTTGGTGTAGTTTTCCAGTCCTGTCATTACATAAGAGAACAGCACATACAATAAGGTACATACTACCAGTGAACCGATAATTCCGATTGGCATTCCTTTTTGCGGGTTTTTAGCTTCCTGCGCTGCAGTACTCACGGCATCAAAACCAATAAAGGCAAAGAATACCACGGCAGCACCACGAAGGATACCACTGATCCCGAAATGGCCGAATTCATCACTGGCAAAGAATTCAAAGAACCCTTTGGTTCCTGATTTCACCGCCTCTTCACCTAAGTTAACAGGAATAAAAGGATGATGATTGGCAGGATTGATAAATGACCAGCCTAATGCAATGAAGACCAAAACAACGGCAACTTTTACAATTACAAGTACGTTGTTTACTGCTGAAGATTCTCCTGTTCCTTTCATTAACAATAAGGACAGCAGGCAAACGATCACAATTGCAGGAAGATTGACGATGCCACCTGCATTTACCATCTGACCGGCAACGTCTATTTTGTCCCATGGGCCGTGTAAAAGGGTAACAGGGAAGTGGACGCCAAATCCCTCAATAAACTGTGAAAAATACTGTGACCAGCTGGCCGCTACCGTTGCAGCACCCAATGCGTATTCCAGTACTAAGTCCCATCCGATGATCCAGGCCATGAATTCACCCATGGTGGCGTAAGAATAAGTATATGCACTACCTGCTACGGGGATCATGGAGGCAAATTCCGCATAGCAAAGTCCGGCGAAACCACAACCTACCGCAGCAATAATGAATGAGAGAATAACCGCAGGACCAGCATTATCCGCTGCTGCTATACCTGTCAGGGAAAATAGTCCAGCACCGATAATAGCACCAACACCCAAGGCAACCAAGTTGAAACTGGATAAGGAACGGACCAGCGTGCCCTCACCACTCTCATTTGCCTCAGCCAGTAATTGTGGAATAGATTTTTTAAAAAGCATAAGTTAATTTAAGTGTTAAGTTTTTTTATTTGTGATATAATTGAATTCAATTCCAAACCTAATTAAAAAAAAATTAAAAATAAAAGGGACTTTTTATGAAAATCCCTTTTATTCAGAACAATGATAAGCAATTATTGCTGAGTTACTAGCGCAACAATACTATTTTTAACTGTGTCGAGCACTATTTTACCCTCAGAATCAGCCGACTTGACAATTTTTATCTCTTTTTTAATTTCTACGCGCGAATTATTACTAATTCCTACAGCAATATGTGGTGCAATGACTAGTGAAACGATAGACATTAGCTTAATCAGGATATTCATTGACGGTCCGGACGTATCTTTAAAGGGATCACCCACGGTATCGCCTGTTACGGAGGCCTTGTGCGGCTCAGAACCTTTGTACTCCATTACTCCGTTAATGAGCACTCCCTTTTCGAAGGATTTTTTGGCATTATCCCAGGCACCACCGGCATTCGACTGGAATATGCCCATCAGCACACCCGAAACGGTAACTCCTGCCAGCAGTCCTCCCAGTACTTCGGCGCCAAACGTGAAACCTACAATCAGCGGAACAATCAGGGCTATAGCACCCGGCAGCATCATCTCTCTGATGGAAGCTTCCGTAGAGATCGCTACACATTTCTCGTATTCAGGTTTTGCCTTATATTCCATGATCCCGGGAATTTCTCTAAACTGCCGCCTTACTTCCTGAACCATTGCCATAGCGGCACGTCCAACGGCGGAGATGCACAGGGAAGAGAAAATGAACGGGATCATGCCCCCAACAAACAGGCCGGCCAAAACATTTGCCTTATAGATATCTATAGATGTAATCCCTGAAATTCCTGCAAAGGCAGCAAACAATGCCAGTGAGGTGAGTGCTGCCGAAGCAATAGCAAAACCTTTACCGGTGGCTGCGGTGGTATTGCCCACTGCATCGAGAATATCTGTACGTTCCCTTACTTCTCTGGGCAGGCCGCTCATTTCTGCAATTCCTCCTGCATTATCGGCGATCGGGCCAAAGGCATCGATGGCAAGCTGCATGGCTGTGGTGGCCATCATTCCTGCCGCTGCAATTGCCACACCGTAGAAACCTGCGAAAAAATAAGAGCCATATATGCCTGCCGCCAGCACAAGGACAGGCAGCACTGTAGATTCCATTCCAACGGATAAGCCGCCGATGATATTGGTGGCATGCCCCGTGGAGGATTGCTGGATAATGGACTGTACAGGCCGGTTGCCTATGGCGGTATAATACTCCGTGATGAGGCTCATCAGCGTACCGACAGCAAGCCCTACCAATATAGCGTGGTAAACTGACATGGGGTTGAATTCAAAACCTCGGATGGACATGGCCGGAGGTAACAGCCACCGCACGGCGAAATAGGAGGCGACAGCGGTAAGCAGGATGGAGAGCCAATTACCCAGGTTCAGCGCCTTTTGTACACTGTCTGTATCCTTACGGATACTTACAAATAAAGAGGCGATAATGGAGAAGATGAGCCCCAGGCCTGCAATGAGCATGGGCAGCAGCACCGGTGCCATTCCTCCAAACTGATCGGCAGAGACGATTTCCTGGCCCAGTACCATCGTTGCCAGGATAGTTGCAACGTAGGAACCGAACAGGTCCGCCCCCATCCCGGCTACGTCGCCCACATTATCGCCCACATTGTCGGCTATGGTTGCAGGATTCCTTACGTCATCCTCGGGTATTCCCGCTTCTACCTTGCCTACCAGGTCGGCCCCTACATCGGCAGCTTTGGTATAAATACCACCTCCGACACGTGCAAACAGCGCTATGCTTTCTGCGCCCAGTGAAAATCCGGCGAGCACCTCAATGGTTTTCTTTAATTCTGCCGGAGATTCAGCTGTTCCGGGATGCACAAAAGTATGGTAGAGGACGATGAAAAGTCCGCCGAGACCCAGTATGGCCAGTCCGGCCACCCCAAATCCCATTACCGTTCCTCCCCTGAAAGATACTTTAAGGGCTTGTGCCAGGCTGGTCCTTGCTGCCTGTGTTGTCCTGACATTGGCTTTAGTGGCAATGCGCATACCTATATATCCTGCAAATGCAGAGAATACCGCGCCAATTAAAAATGCAATGGCAATTACAGGACTGGAGTGGATCGGGTTTGCCGGGTTTCCTTTGAGTGTGCCCGACCAGGCCAGTAAAACGCCGGCTATGACCACAAAATAGCTGAGTACTTTCCACTCGGCCCTGAGGAAAGCCATGGCACCATCTGCAATATGACCTGCCAGTTCAGACATGGTTTGATCACCCGCGTCCTGCCGTGTTACCCAGGCACTCTGGAATAACATGACCAGAATTCCGATACCCCCGAAGACAGGGATAATATTAATTAAGTTTTGCTGTAGAAAATTCATATGTTGTTTTATATTTGGTTGCTCAGGTTAGGCATATAGGCGCTTATATACAAATTAAGTAGAGTTTCTGAGATTGCCAAATTAATCATAGTTATGTGGCAATCACCTCATTGAAGATAAATGAATAATTGCGAAACCTTTATGGTTTTATATATTAGCATTTTTAAAAAAAAGTTTAAATTATTCATTAAAATAGAATACCTGTATGGAAAACGAAAACCAGGATGCGTCCTTTAAGAGAGAACTTGGCCTTTTAGACGGGACAATGCTAGTTGTGGGCTCAATGATCGGCTCCGGAATATTTATTGTCAGTGCTGATATTACACGACAGGTAGGTTCTGCTGGCTGGCTCATTCTGATCTGGATATTGTCTGGTCTGATTACGATGATCGCTGCGGTAAGTTATGCTGAGCTGAGCGCCATGTTTCCCAAAGCCGGCGGGCAGTATGTTTATCTGAAAGAAGCCTACAATAAGCTGATCGCGTTTTTATATGGATGGAGTTTTTTCGCGGTGATCCAGACTGGTACCATTGCTGCCGTGGGAGTGGGCTTTTCCAAGTTTGCTGCCTACTTGTATGAACCTTTAAGTGATGAAAATATTTTATATAGCCTTGGTTCCTTTAAACTGAATGCAGCGCAGCTGGTCAGTATCGTCACGATTATCCTGCTAACCTATATTAACAGCCGCGGGGTGAAGGAGGGTAAGATTCTGCAAACGACGATGACGATCATTAAGATCCTTTCGTTATTCGGGCTGATCATCGGCGGGTTCATGTTTGGTGCGAAAGCAGAGATCTGGAATGCAAACTGGACGGATGCCTGGAATACCCGTGCCTTTGATGCCGGCAGCGCTTCATGGGTTTCTATTGGCGGCGGCGCATTATTGGCAGGTATCGCTGCATCGATGGTGGGTTCACTGTTTTCGAGTGATGCCTGGGTAGGAGTAACTTTTATTGCCGGAGAAATCAAAGATCCGAAGCGCAACGTAGGCTTAAGTTTGTTCTTCGGTACTTTCATCGTGACCGTGATCTATATCCTGGCTAATCTCATGTATGTTTCGGTAATGCCGCTTAGCGATATCGCCTTTGCCAAATCTGACAGGGTTGCTGTGGCAGCGGCACAACATACATTTGGCGATACAGGAACACTGGTCATGGCCGTGATTATCATGATCAGTACCTTTGCCTGTAACAACGGACTGATTATGGCCGGGGCGCGTGTTTACTACACGATGGCCAAAGACGGACTTTTCTTTAAAAAGGCATCTGTGCTGAATAAGGCAGGTGTACCTGCATGGGCACTGTGGATACAGTGTGTCTGGACTTCCCTCTTATGCCTGACCGGAAAATATGGCGATCTGCTGGATTTCGTCATGATCATCGTGATCATTTTCTATATCCTTACCATCTATGGCATATTCATTTTACGAAGGAAACAGCCCGATGCTGAACGTCCGTATAAGGCTTTTGGTTATCCACTGCTGCCTTTTCTTTACATCATTCTGGCAGGTGCATTATGCGTAGGTTTACTGATCACCAGATTTAGTACCTGTGGCTGGGGTGTGCTGATCATGTTATTGGGTATACCTATATATTACCTATCTAAACCTGCGGAGGAAGCCGCTGTCTAAATTCTTGCTTTTCCATGTTCCGAAGTATAAATTAAAAGCTGTATTTTTGCAGAAAATAAAAGCAATTTGGGAACTCCATTAGATTCAGGCATAAAAGGATATAATAACTACGGCACTCACCTTAAAACAAAATATAAGGGGCAAAGAGTATTCAAGGTAATTGTTGACGGGGGGTTTACCTGTCCGAACCGCGATGGCAGTAAAGGCTATGGTGGCTGTACTTATTGTAATGTAGATTCTTTTACTCCGGAACTTTCCAGGAAACTCCCTACGATCCGCGAGCAGTTGGAGCAGGGAATGGAGCGTGGCAAGGGCTTTTATAAAGCAGATAAATTTATTGTCTATTTTCAACCGAATACCAATACCTATGCGCCCGTGCATTATTTAAAAATGATGTATGACGAAGCCTTGTCCATCAATACAGCCGACGTTGTTGGTTTTTCAGTAGGTACAAGGCCGGACTGCATTGACGCGGAGAAAGTGGCCCTGCTGGAAAGTTATGCCGACCGTTTTGATGTGGATCTGGAAATGGGTATGGAATCTATCTATGATGAGACGCTTGAACAGATCAACAGGGGATGCAGTCATGCTGAATTTGTAGCTGCAGTAGAATTACTGGAGAACAGTAAGCTTGATCTCTGTGTACATACTATTTTCGGGTTTCCTTGGGAAACGGAAGAAATGATGATGGGATATATTCATGAGATCAACAGGTTCCCCCAGATCAAATTTGTGAAGTTCCACCATTTACATATTGTAGAAGGCTCTATTATGGGGGCTAAATATAAAAAACAGCCCTTCAAATTATTCAGCCTTGAAGAATATACAGACCTGCTGTGTAAACTGATTCCCTTGCTCAGACCGGACGTGGTCATCCAGCGCCTTTTCGGTATATCAGACTGGGACCTGCTGATTGCGCCGAACTGGGGATTAAATAAATCATCCATTCAGACCTATATTGACAGGGAAATAGAGAAACGTGGGGTTGTACAGGGATCTGCTTATGTTTCTGTATTGGTATAATCTCCGAATAGTTCAGTCACTTTCTGTTTTCTGAAATTAAAGATCTCCTGCAATTTACCTGCAATGAATGCGCTGTTGGCAATGTTGCCGAATATGCCCATCGGTAATCCATAGGTGAGGATATCATTCATTTCTACTCCTCCGGGAATAGTTTTGAAGTGATGCTGGTGGTGCCAGAACTTGTAAGGGCCGAAGCGCTGCTCATCAATAAAATATTTCTGGTCTTCCACCTGAGTGATCTCTGTCATCCAGTTCAGCTTTATGCCTGCTACCGGCGATACCTTATAGGTGATGATCATTCCCGGGTACATCTTTTCCTCAGGCCGCAAAGGGGAAGTGAGGGTAAAAGCCATTTCTTTTGGGGTGATCTTTGCCAGGTTCATTGGTGAGGAGAAGAAGTCCCAGGCTTCAGGAAGGCTAATCGGAATGCGCTGAGAGAAATTAAGATGGAAAGCTTTCATAATAGCTGGGTTGTTAAAGAAACGCATTTCAGTGGGTTTTGTTTGTAATTCCGCTGAATAGAGCCAATGGTTGTGTTGTCCGCCGGGGAGAAGGTCCTTAAATAATTTCTATCATATTTTCTTCGCAGCAATAAGATTTGATGTTTTTTTACGTTTTTAGGATGTCTGTATTCATCCGGAGCGTAAAATACAGAAGTTATTTCAGTATCATTTTTCAAATTTTAGTCAAATAATTGCTTTTTTGCCTTGCTTGGATTTCATAATTTCATTTTTGTTTGGCATTTATTTAGTAAAATTCAATATTATTCCCAATTTACTGAGTAAATTTTGAAATGATTGCAGTTTATAATTATCTTTATGGAATTTAAATCCAATTTTATCCAGTTAACTATCTTAAATATCTATAAATCTATAAAATCAAATTTTCATGAACAAAATTCAGTTAAAGCAGATTGTACCATTCGTAATTCTTGCGTTTGTAGCGATTGCGGCCCTATTTGTACCTCTACACCCAAATTTCGACGAGGGTAAGTATAATGCGGCCGATGTGGGGTGGATCATGGTAGCAACTGCTCTGGTATTTTTAATGACACCCGGGTTGGCTTTTTTCTACGGCGGTATGGTGCATAGAAAGAACGTGCTTTCCACGATGATTAAAAGTATCGTTTCTGCCGGAGTAATCAGTGTGTTATGGGTAACTGTTGGTTTCAGTCTTGCATTTGGCGACAGTGTTCATGGATTGATCGGAAATCCAGGTACATATATGTTCTTTGATGGTGTAAATTCAGGTCCGTCGTGGAGTCTTGCCCCGACTATTCCACTGACCTTATTTGCGCTGTTCCAACTGATGTTTGCGATCATTACACCAGGCCTTGTTGTAGGCGCCGTTGCCGAACGTATCCGCTTTACATCTTATATTGCTTTTATCGTATTGTTTGCGCTGTTCGTGTATTCGCCGCTTGCGCACTGGACATGGCATCCTGGTGGTATGCTCTTCAAAATGGGCGTGCTCGACTTTGCCGGTGGTACCGTAGTACATATCTCTGCAGGTATGGCGGCACTTGCAGGTGCGATCGTTCTTAAAAGAAGAAAGGTGCACATGGAGCACCAGGAAATACCTCCTTCAAATATTCCGTATGTACTGATCGGAACAGGTTTATTATGGTTCGGCTGGTTCGGCTTTAATGCAGGATCTGCATTGGGATCTACCAGTCTTGCAGTTTCCGCTTTTGCAACCACAAATGTTGCAGCTGGTGCTGCCGGGCTTTCGTGGATGTTCTTTGACGTGCTGAGAGGCCGGAAGCCATCGGTGCTTGGATTTTGTATCGGCGCAGTAGTAGGATTGGTAGCGATCACTCCGGGAGCCGGCTTTGTTGCTATTCCGCACAGTATCTTCATCGGTGCCTTTGCGGCGATCATTTCAAACCTTGCGGTATCATGGAAACAAAAAACTACACTTGATGATACACTGGATGTATTTCCTTGTCATGGTATTGGTGGTATCGTCGGTATGCTGCTTACCGGTGTCTTTGCTACAAAAACAGTGAACCCGGCCGGTGTTGACGGATGGTTCTACGGAAATCCTGATTTCTTCTTCACTCAGCTGAAAGGTGTGCTGATCGTTGGGGTATACAGCTTCGTGGTTTCATTCGTGATTTTTAAGGTCATCAATGTATTCCAGCCAATCCGGGTATCTTCTGAAGAAGAAGAAGAAGGACTGGATGTAAGTCAGCATAATGAAAAATATTCTCAGGGTACCCTGATCGTAGTTTCTACGGGAGCAGAGGTTGAACATAGTGCATAGTAACCTCTTGATTAAAAAAAAGGCAGACGGTATTTATTACCTTACAATAGCGACCGTTTGATAACGATCATGCTTTTAAGCACCCTGCAATGGATGATTCTCCGGGGCGAACGCAGTGGTGATCTTTTAGTTTTTTCTGGGGGGAGGAACTAAAAAAAGGGGATATACGCTATTCCGGCCTGGTCGTTCTTTCGCGCAGCGAATTAATGCAGCCGGAATAGCGTATACCCCCTTTTTTCAGCGAAGCCAGTAAATCTAAAAGACCTCCACAAGAGAGACCTCTTTTTTAGTGAACCATTTTATCCGCACAGGTAGAACTGGCAAAAGCTTCCGGTTTGGCTTTAAAGATAAAGCCCATGCTGAGAATATAACCCATTGCTTCGTTCAGCGCCTTGTTGGACTTAAACATTGGGTTGGTATTGATATCGGCATGTACTTCAAGATCCACATCGTACAGGTCCAGCAGGTCGCAAACGGCGTAAGCGGTCTCGATAGACTTTTGTACTTCGATCAGCATTCTTTCCTTGATCGTCATCTTTTGCTGTGACTTTTCCTGGTGGATGTACATAAATCCCCCATGTTGTTCTCTCAGCAAAACAATAACTGTGGCGAAATCAGTGAAGGGCCCCTTCACCTGTGAATCGGTACCAATGCAAACTTTGAGGTGATAGCCTTTTTCAGTTTCCCTGATGATGGCTTTTTCTACTTCTTCTAAAATTGGTGCGTGGATCACTTCACCATTAAATTTCTTCCAGGTCATACGTTATTGGTGTTAGGTAACAACCCGTATTCAGGTTTTCTAAAAATAAGTTGATTATGTTAAATATACATTAATTTGCTGTGGTTTATTTGCTAACAATCAGCCGGTTGTCAACATTTGTGTCAGACGTTACAATGTCTGCTTCATCTCCTTTCTACGGCGTTAACTGAGAAATATGAAACAAAACAGGACTCAGAACAGTTGTATAAGTTGTAATATGGTAAACAAAACAATAATAGTTTCGAACCGCTTACCCGTCAAAATAGTAGAAAGTAATGGAGAATATCTCCTGAGTCCGAGTGAAGGGGGACTGGCAACAGGCCTCGGATCGGTCTACAAAAAAGGAGATAATATCTGGATGGGGTGGCCCGGGATTGATGTCCCGGAAGAAAGGCAACAGGAAGTTACGGAAAAACTTGCCGAATTAAATCTCATACCTGTATTCTTAAGTCCTGAAGAAATCAACCTTTATTATGAAGGTTTCTCCAATGAAGTTTTATGGCCGGTGTTTCATTATATGGTCACTTATGCAAATTTTGAACAAACCTACTGGGATTTCTATCAGATCGTAAATCAGAAATTTAAGCATACGGTTATCGAACATTTAAATGAAGGCGATACAGTTTGGGTGCATGACTACCAGCTGTTGTTATTGCCCGGACTGATCAGGGAAGAGCAATCCCATGTAACTATTGGTTTCTTTCAGCATATCCCTTTTCCTTCCTATGAGATTTTTCGCCTGATTCCATGGAGGGAAGATCTCGTAGAGGGTATGTTTGGAGCAGACCTGCTCGGATTCCATACATTTGATGATGTACGGCATTTTCTGAGTGCGGCTTCGCGCTTAACCAATGCCAAGATTTCGGACAATGTGGTCACCTTTAAAGAAAGGCAAATCGTTGTAGAGTCATTTCCAATGGGAATTGACGAAGCGAAATTTGAAAGCCTGGTGACTGAGCAGGCTGTTGTGGAACAGATTGCTTCGCTCAAAGAGACGATGCAGGACCGTAAGATCGTTTTAACGATTGACAGGCTGGATTACAGTAAAGGCATCCTGCAACGGTTGCAGGCATATGAACTGCTGTTACAGAAGCATCCGGAATATATAGATGACTTGTCATTGTATATGATCGTTGTTCCTTCAAGGGACACCGTTCCGCAGTATAAAGAACTGCGTGATCAGATCGATCAGCTGGTAGGTAACATCAATGCCACCTACAGAACCCTGAACTGGCTTCCGGTACATTATTTCTACAGGTCATTTCCTATAGAATTCCTGTCGGCATTATATGCCACAGCAGATGTATGTCTTGTTACGCCAATGCGTGATGGAATGAATCTCGTTAGTAAAGAATATGTAGCCACCCGGATAGATAATACAGGTGTGCTGATCTTAAGCGAGATGGCAGGAGCCTCCAAAGAGCTGAATGACGCGCTGATCGTTAACCCCAATAACATCGGGGATGTAATGAGGGCAATTGTCCAGGCCCTGAATATGCCTGTTGAAGAGCAGATCACAAGGATGTCTGTAATGAGGGGCATTGTTAAGAAGTTTGATATACACCTTTGGGTAAAAAATTTTATGGATAAGCTGGAAGAAGTGAAGCAGCTGCAGGAATCGTTATTGACAAAATTTGCAGTGAGAGTAGTAAGAGAGCAGATGGCGAAGGATTATGTCGCGGCAAGCGAAAGATATATCTTTCTGGATTATGACGGAACCCTTGTCGGGTTTAACGGAGACCTGGAGAAAACGGCTCCTGATGAGGATTTATACCAGATACTGGAAACCCTTACGGCTGATCCTGCCAACCGTGTGATCATCATCAGCGGAAGAAGAAACCAGACACTGGAACAATGGTTTGGTCATATGAAACTTGACCTCATCGCTGAGCATGGCGCATGGCAAAAACGTGACCAGGAGGAATGGAAGTCACTGCCTCTTTTAACAGACCAGTGGAAACAGGATGTAAGGACGGTGCTTGACACCTATACCGACAGAACTCCGGGATCATTCATCGAGGATAAAAGTTATTCACTGGTATGGCACTACCGTAAGGTTGAGGACGGCCTTGGGGAGCTCAGGGCAAATGAGATCATCAACCACCTGAAGGTAACTGTAGCCGATAAGGGTTTACAGATGATGCCGGGAAATAAAGTAATTGAATTTAAAAATATAGAGGTAAACAAGGGGAAAGCCGCCTTAAGCTGGCTTTATGGCAATGATCCTGATTTTATCCTTGCATTGGGTGATGACCATACCGATGAAGATATTTTTAAAGCATTGCCGCCAACGGCCTATACCATTAAAGTAGGCAGCAATATTTCTGCAGCAAGGAATTACCTGCGGAACTTTATGGAGGTACGTGAGCTGCTGAAGATACTTTCTGCGAGCACTACACAATTGAAATAAAACAGCCGCAAATGAATTGCAGCTGTTATCATTCTAAAGACAGGCCCGTTTCCCTATAGGAAAACGGGCCTGTCCAGCTTAATGGCAATTCTATGGGCGGCGTTCATCAGTCCGACATGGCTGTAAGCCTGCGGGAAATTACCCCATTGGCTGCCGTCTTTTTCATCTATATCTTCTGCAAAAAGATCAAGGTGATTGCCATAGCTGATCAATGAATCAAAGGCTTTCACGGCATCATCCACACGGCCTACTATAGCCAGTGCTTCTACATACCAGAAGGCACAGATCAGGAAGGTAGTTTTTGGCTTGCCAAAATCATCAGTATGGCGGTAACGGTAGAAAAGACCATTTTCTGCCTTTAGTTCCTCCTCCAGGGCAATCAGGTGATCTTTGGCGCGCTGTGATTCCGGATCCAGGTAGTTCATCAGGATGAGCTGCAAAGTGCTGGCATCGAGATGGGCACTTCCTATTGCATGGTTATATACTTTTCTTTCGGGGTCATAACATGCTTCAATATGTGCCGCTGCACGGTCGATCAGCTGCGTAGCACGGTCCTGGAATTCCTGGTTGCCAATCCTTTTTGCCATTTTCAATGCAGCATTGGCACCTGCCCACTGGAAGAGATTGGTATAACAGTGCATATTGGCAAGGTTACGGAATTCCCATATTCCGGCATCTTTCTCATCTATTGTGCTTTCTATCTTTGTAAGCAGGTAGTCTAGCCATATGGTTGAGTCCTTGCGTTCGCTATAAATAAACCTGTTATCTGAATACAGGGGCAGCATAGAGATCAGCACCTGTCCGTAAATATCGTTTTGGATATGCTCAAAAGCCTGGTTCCCTATACGTACAGGCTGGTTGCCCAGGTAACCTTTCAGGTTGGTAAGGATCCTTTCTGTCAGCACACGCTCACCGGCGATGCCGAAAAGTGGCTGATAACGTTTGTCATCACGGAAGGAAATGTCGGTTATATAATTGAAATAGCGCTCCATTTCTTCAAAATGGCCGATATGGTTCAATGCAGTGATTACGTAATAGGTATCCCTCATCCAGCAATAGCGGTAATCCCAGTTCCTTGTGCTTCCCGGTGATTCCGGCAGGCTGGTGGTACTGGCCGCAATGATTGCCCCCGTATCTTCATACTGGTGGATTTTGAGGACCAGCGCAGAGCGGATAACCAGTGATTGCTGAAATCCGGCTATGGTAGAGTGTTTGATCCAGGTTCTCCAGTATTTTTTTGTTTCAAGCAGAAACCTTTCCGCAGTACTTTCAATAGGAGCTTCAAGATTGTAGCCGTAAGTCAGTATCAGGTATTTGACGTCATTGAGGGCAAAATACTTTTCGTCTTCAATATAAGATAAGGAAATATTGGTGCTCAGCTGCATATGATGTTCGCTGCCGGTAAACAGGATGTGGTTGCTTCCTCTTGAACCTTCCTGGAAGCCTTCGCCATACTCAAAGGTAGGTTTGCAAGTTACTTTTATCCTGGGGTTTCCTTCCAGGGGTTCGATCTTGCGGATGAACATCAATGGTTTGTAATAACGTTCATACTGAAAGAACCTGGGGGCAAAATCTGTGATCTTGTAGCGGCCTTCTTCGTTGCTGATCTCCGTGCAAAGGATATTCGTGTTTTCCAGGTAGTATTGGTCTGAGGTATACTCGCCGGCAGGGCGGATGGAATATTCTCCTCCCTTTTCCTGGTCAAGCAGTCCGCCGAAAACGAAGGAGCTGTCGAATCGCGGCCAGCATAGCCAGTCAACATTTGTGTTTTTATTGATATGAGCAAGGAATGCACAATTTCCAATGATTCCTGTCTGGTAGGTATGTCTATCCATTAATCTGTTTTTAAATACATGTTCGCACAATTATCTTACGATGATGGTGCTGTTTAAATAAAGAGCGCGATTTTGAAAACATTGCAATCGTCATGCCGCAAAACAAAAAAAGGCCATTGCTGTTGCTATAAAAACAGCTGTGCTATTGTTTGTGACAAAGAATATTTTTATATTTATACTACTGCAAATAGTACTATTATTTGTCAGCAGGGCGTTGACTATTTAACTAATCGAATACTCATTTAAATAAGGTAAAGATGAACACGGAACTGATGAATGAATTCTATTTACTCCAGCAAAGCAGGTCTAATGCGAAATACCTCGATATCCTGGATGAAAAAATATGCTCTCCGATTCAGGAAGCGAACGATAAGGTGACGTCATGGATGTACAAAAGGGGCACCATGCTGATGAAGCTGGAAAAAAGGGCCCAGATGAGAGTGGGTAAGATCAGGAAGAAGTTCCTGAAGTATTAGTCTGCTTTCTTTTGCCGCTATTCTTATCTTAATTCCCTTATCTTTGCTGCATGATGGTAGAAAAGGTACTGGGTAATTTAAAAATCACTTCTTTAAATGAAATGCAGCAGGCAGCAATTGCCACTGCAGATAAAGGAAAGGATGTTGTTTTGCTCGCCCCGACGGGTTCCGGCAAAACAATAGGCTTTTTATTGCCGGTATTAAAAAATCTCAGTACTGATGCGAAGGGCGTTCAGGCATTGATCCTGGTTCCTTCAAGGGAGCTTGCTTTACAAATTGAGCAGGTATTCAAACTGATGGGCACCGGTTTTAAAGTGAACTGTTGTTATGGCGGCCACCCCGTGAAAATTGAGCGCAACAATTTCGAGCAGCCTCCTGCGGTACTGATCGGTACGCCGGGAAGGATAGCTTACCATTTAAGAAAAGAAAACTTTGATGAATCTGGTATCAGCACACTGGTACTGGATGAATTTGATAAAGCCCTGGAGTTTGGTTTTCAGGAAGATATGGCCTATATCATTGGTAACCTGCGGTCGCTTAAACAGCGGATGCTGACCTCTGCAACGGCAATGACCGATATCCCTGAATTTACAGGCTTGAAGAACCCTGTAGAAGTTAACTTTTTAAAAGACGTAAAAGTTGTCCCGGACCTGAAGCTGAAAAAGATCATTACTACGGCAGAGGATAAACTGGATGCCTTATTTGACCTGATCTGTAAGATCGGGTCCCAGACCTCGCTGATCTTCTGCAACCACAGGGAAACTGTAGACCGTATCAGCGACCTGCTGATCGATAAAGACCTTGCACATGATATTTTTCATGGAGGGATGGAGCAGGATGAACGGGAACGTGCTTTATTAAAGTTCAGAAACGGGAGTATCAAAATACTGATCACTACAGACCTCGCCGCACGCGGACTGGATATTCCTGAAGTAGGCAATATCGTTCACTATCAGCTTCCCTATACTGAAGATGCATTTCTGCACCGGAACGGACGTACCGCAAGGATGAATGCCAAGGGCACAGCTTTCCTGATCATGACCGAAGAAGAGAAGTATCCTTTTCTGAAAGGGGACATCGAGATTGAAAAGCTGAAAGGAAACTATGAGCTGCCTAAAGACAGCCAGTGGCAAACGCTTTACATTGCTGCGGGTAAAAAAGATAAGGTCAACAAGATAGACATCGTTGGCCTGCTGCTGAAAAAAGGCGGGCTTCAGAAAGAAGATGTTGGGCTGATAGAGGTGAAAGACCAGAGTTCTTATGTAGCTGTGAAACGGAATATGGTCAATAAGATACTTGCTGCCCTGCGCGATGAGAAGATCAAAAATAAAAAAGTGAAGATAGAAGTAGCAATGTAATTATGAGCAATAACGACATTTTTAAAAAACTCCGCGTAGCGCTGGAGCTGAATAACGAAGATATTATCAGGATCCTTGAACTGGTGAACTTTAAAATCACTAAAAGTGAACTCGGGTCATTTTTCAGAAGTGATGACCACCCTAATTTCAAGCCCTGCGGTGATCAGATCCTGCGAAATTTCTTAAACGGATTAGTGATCTACAAAAGAGGTCCGAGACCGGAAAAAACTGAAGCTCCGAAAGCAGATTAAAAGACCATTGTTCGAAAAATTATCTTAATATTCTTAAATATTCGGCTAATTTGATAGAACAAACCGTTATACTTGTGAACGGAGGATTGAATAGCATCCCTTGATAAGGGAAATATTTTATGAACACCGATGATAATAGTATTGCATGGCAAATGGTTGATTTTTTAAAATTTCCAGGAAATTTGGCTCATTTAAAATGCATAATTTTATTAAATGCCTTTTGGCTGTTCTGTTCCTTTGGGGCTGATGCACAAACCCCGCGCAAAGTAAGCGGCACGGTGATAGATTCCCTGAAGGATATTGTATCAGGTGCAGATGTTTTCATGATCGCAGATAAAGACACGCTGACTACGGTTACAGATAACCGTGGCAGATTTTCTTTTGGCGGCATTCAGACAGATAATATCTCCATCCTGATCATGAGGGTAGGATTTAAGCCCTACACCATGAGCTACCAGTACAGGGAAGATCAGCTCAACCTGTTTCTCTATTCCATTATGCTTCACCAGGAAGCTAACCTGCTTGATGAAGTGATCATCAAAGCCCGTGACAAACCGATCAGAATTAAAGCAGATACTGTTGAATACAATGCATCTTTTTACCAGATCAATGAGAACGACAGGGTGGAAGACCTGCTACGGCAACTGCCTGGAGTAGAAGTAGATGCCAACGGCAATGCTTTTACCATGGGCAAGCCCCTGCAGAAGCTGCGGGTAAATGGTGAGGATTTTTTTACAAACAATGTGAAGGACTTTATCAGGCAGCTGCCTGCCGGTATGATCGACAAGCTGCAAATCA
Organism: Pedobacter hartonius; assembly: GCF_900107535.1. Lineage (GTDB taxonomy): Bacteria > Bacteroidota > Bacteroidia > Sphingobacteriales > Sphingobacteriaceae > Pedobacter > Pedobacter hartonius. Next base: position 200,493 of record NZ_FNRA01000011.1, read on the forward strand.
TCAATGATTATGGTGATGAAGCTAACTTTACCGGCATGAAAAACGGAGATTCACAGAAGATGCTCAACCTGGTGACAAAAGCGGGTCAGAATAACGGTAAATTCGGAAATATTGCTGCAAGCGGAGGAACCGATCACCGGTACGGGCTGCAGGGGAACGGCAATTTCTGGGAAGGAAGTAAGCAGATCGGCCTGAACAGTAATTCCAATAACACCAGTAACGATGCCGGGATCAACACCAATGCGGGTGCAGGCCTGAATTACAGGGACAAGCTCTCCAGCGGGATAACGGCCAGCGCAGTGTATAACTATGCTTATATCAAAAATCTGTCGAGCCTGGATAATTCCATTGAAACCGTAAATCCTGGTGGAACGATATTCAACAAAATGAACTCCGACAGCAGGTCTACAGACAATAACAATACGATCAATTTCAATATCCAATCCATTGCTGATAAAAGTTATTTCCAGGCTTCACTCGGAGGTTCAATGGTAAAGAGGAACAGGGACGCGAATACGATCTCAAACCAGACAGGGCTGATCATGCAGGATTTGCTGAGCAATACCCTGTCCAATTCGGAGACCCCTAACCTGAATGGCAATTTTGTCTGGGCAAGAAGTATGCAGAAACTCGGCAGAAGTATGTCAGGCGGTGTAACGCTGTCCACAGGTATCAACCAGGTGGAAGACGATCTTGGCAACAGGATCAGTTATTACAGTCAGGATAAGGATGTCCTGCTGAAAGACTCCCTGGTGAAACGTTTTGTGGAGACTGAAAACCGGACCAACAATGTTTCTGCAGATTTCCGCTATAGCGAGCCATTGCGTGCCAGTCTGGATTCTGCAGTGAAACAGAACATAGATTTTGCCTATTTCTTTTCTTTTAATAAAACCAGGAATAGTTTATACACGAGGGTAAATAACAGCATTGGGAACAACACTGTTGTGGACTCACTCAGTTCCCTGTATTCTTCTTCATTTATCCTTCACCGCTTTGCAGTAAGCTACAGATACCAGTCGAAGAAGCTCAATTACAGCCTGGGGGTTACGGCTCAGCCAAGTCAGCTGACCGGACAATATGAAGGCAATGAAACCAGGATCGATCATGTGGAGCTGAATGTTTCGCCGATCGTGAACCTCAATTATGCTTTGTCCGACTGGGATAACCTGGCCTTTGTGTATGGAGGGGCGAGTACCGCTCCCGACTTTTACCAGTTGCAGCCCGTACCAAATATCACCAATCTTCAGAATGTGATCATCGGTAATCCTAATCTCCGGTCAAGCTTTACCCATTCCGGGAACCTGAGCTTTCAGCATACCGATGAGGATAACGGCGCAACACTGATGCTTGCTATGAATGGCTCGGTAGTGGAAGACCAGGTAGTCAGTAACGTAGTGCTGGTAAAAGACACGCTAAATAGCCTGAAACAGCAAACACATTTTGAAAATGCAAATGGTGCGTACCAGTTCGGGAGCACTTATTCTTATGCCGTGCCTTTTTCGAAAAATAAATTCAATCTGGAGCTGAGAGGTACATGGGATTATATCAATATGGTATCTTTTGCCAATAACGTGCTGAACAACAATAAGAATATTAATTTTTCACAAAGCCTAAAGCTAAGGATGAATGAACGCAGGCTTACGCTTTCCAGTTATGCCACCTATAACTATAGCAGCAACCGGTATTCTATTGCGCTCCTTGATTTAAGGAATATAGAAACCTGGCAGTTCAATGTGAACGGGCGTCTGAATGTTGGTAAAAGCTGGGTGGTAAGTACCGATATGTCCAAGCGGGTGAATTCAGGATATACCATCGATGTGGCCGATCCTTTGCTGCTTAATTTTGCTTTGGAGAAAACCATGTTCAAGAGCAGACAGGCGACGGTCACCTTACAGGCGTACGACCTCCTGAACCAGGGAAACAACCTGGTAAGAAGTATATCTGATAATTCGATCACCGATAGTCGGTACAATCAAATTACCAGATATTTTTTACTCAGTTTCAATTATCGTCTGCAAAAGTTCGGGCGTAAGTAAGCCCGGCTTTCTAAACCAGTTTTTTATAGCGGATACGGTGAGGAGTTACATCACCTAAACGTTTTTTACGGTTTTCTTCGTAATCGCTGTAGTTACCTTCAAAGAAGTACACCTGTGAATTGCCTTCGAAAGCAAGGATATGTGTACATATACGATCCAGGAACCACCTGTCGTGACTGATCACAACGGCACAGCCGCCAAAGTTTTCCAGTGCTTCTTCCAACGCGCGCAGTGTATTCACGTCAATATCATTGGTAGGCTCATCGAGCAGCAGTACATTGGCACCTTTCTTTAAGGTAATAGCCAGGTGCACACGATTACGTTCCCCACCCGAAAGGATGTTTACTTTTTTCTGCTGATCGCCACCATTGAAGTTGAACTTGGAAACATAGGCACGTCCGCTCACTGCTTTGTTGCCCAGCTGGATGTTATCCAGTCCGTCAGTAATATTTTCGTAAACTGTTTTATCGCCGTCCAGGTCGTTGTGCATCTGGTCTACATATCCCAGGGATACGGTTTCACCTACTCTGAATGTTCCCTCGTCCGGTGTTTCCTGTTCCGTGATCAGGCGGAAAAGCGTTGTCTTACCTGCGCCATTGGGACCAATGATCCCCACGATACCTGCTGGTGGTAGAGAGAAACTCAGATTTTCGAAAAGGATCTTGTCGCCATATGACTTGGTGACATTGTTCGCTTCGATCACTACATTACCCAGTCTCGGGCCTGCCGGAATGAACAGCTCCAGTTTATCTTCCCTTTCTTTAGAGTCTTCCGAGGCCAGTTTATCATAATTTGATAACCTTGCTTTAGATTTTGCATGCCTCGCTTTAGGAGCCATCCGTACCCATTCCAGCTCGCGTTCCAGTGTTTTCTGGCGTTTGCTTTCTGTTTTTTCTTCCTGTGCCAGTCGCTTGGCCTTCTGGTCTAACCATGAAGAATAGTTTCCTTTCCATGGAATACCTTCACCGCGGTCCAGTTCGAGGATCCATCCTGCTACATTATCAAGGAAGTACCTGTCGTGGGTAACGGCAATTACCGTCCCTTTATACTCTTTCAGGAATTGTTCCAGCCAGTCGATACTTTCTGCATCAAGGTGATTGGTTGGCTCATCGAGCAGGAGTACATCAGGTTCCTGTAATAAAAGTCGGCACATGGCTACGCGGCGGCGCTCACCACCCGAAAGCACACCTATTTTGGTATCAGGGTCAGGGCAGCGCAGTGCGTCCATCGCACGTTCCAGTTTGGTGTCCAGTTCCCAGGCGTTGGTTGCGTCGATCTTATCCTGAAGTTCTCCCTGTTTTGCCATCAGCTTATCCATGGCATCAGCATCTTCATATACTTCAGGCAATCCGAACTGTTCATTGATAGCTTCATATTCTTTTAGAATAGCGGTGATCTCTGCAACGCCTTCTTCAACAACTTCACGTACTGTTTTACTCTCATCAAGTTCTGGTTCCTGTGCGAGGTAACCCACGGTGTAACCCGGTGAAAATACCACTTCGCCCTGAAAGGCTTTATCTATGCCGGCGATGATTTTTAAGACTGATGACTTTCCTGAACCATTCAGACCGATTACCCCGATTTTGGCGCCGTAGAAGAAGGACAGATATATGTTTTTTAATACTTGTTTTTGAGGAGGGTAGATCTTATTGACCCCCGCCATTGAGAAAATTATCTTTTCGTCTGCCATCGTTTTGCGTATTTTAATGCTGTTTAATAAGACAGGGCAAGAAAGGGGATATGTTTTTACCTGAACCAGCTAAAAACATCCCACAATTACATTTTCAGACCCTGTGTTTATCGCAAAGATAACAAAGGTAAGGGAGTTAGAAAGCTTTCTCAGATTTTACGTTTTTTGCGCCGATGTTTGAAATCAGGAATCCTGTAACGCAAATGAGCTGCCGGGTTGGATATGGTGGTGTTTTATCTTTGTTATAATAAAGCTTTCAGGTATTAGATAATGACTTTTATGAGACTCTCAGAAGTCAGATTTGTTGCGTTTTTTTCCGAAATTTATATATAGCGATAAGGAAGGCCAAACCGGTGGCGCTGTTTGGTAATTTTTTACTGTTTTTGTGATAATTATCAATTTCCATTCAAATACAGGAAAAACCGGCAGAAATCTTTCTTATGAGACTGACATTTTAGTACTTGATCAAAGTTGTAACTTACAAAATGACAGGTCGTTTTTAAGCATCAAATCATTACATTGCCGGGACAATTCTCACAAAACCTGCCGTTGTTTAAGATGTAATGTTTATTTAAGCTACCTTAGAAGTAGTTTTTATTTTTTGGAGGTGAAGAAAATTTTATTGTTATTAGTGTCAAAAGTTAGTAAGTTTAGTGAAATAACGTCAGGATCTAAATCTTTCTTCCTTCGTATGGCGTAATTGTTGATAAAATAAATCAGATTGGTGACGCTTTTTATAACATATTTTATAGTTTAGGGCGTTCCTGTTTTTAGAAAAGGTATATATGGAAGCTAAATTTTCACCACAAGTAAAAGACGTGATTTCGTTTAGCAGGGAAGAAGCCCTGAGATTAGGTCACGATTATATAGGCGCTGAACATCTTTTGTTGGGCCTGATTCGCGAAGGCGATGGAATGGCTATCAAAATATTGAAGTCACTGGGGGTCGATACGTCTAAATTACGCCGCTCAATTGAAGAGGCAGTTAGGGGTACATCAAGTGTGACGGTTAACCTGGGAAATATCCCATTGACCAAGCAAGCCGAAAAGGTTTTAAAGATCACGTATCTTGAAGCTAAAATATTTAAAAGCGATTTGATTGGAACGGAGCATTTGCTGTTGTCCATTCTGCGCGATGATGATAACATTGCTTCCCAGATTTTGCTGCAATACAGTATCAACTACGAAATTTTCAAACAGGAAGTTGAAGTAAACAAAAACGGTTTCAGAGATGAAACGCAGGGAAGTGCTTCAACCGGCGGTGATGATGATTACCGTGAGGAGGAAAGTTTCTCCAGTCCGAAGAAAGTTTCTGACATCAAATCAAAAACTCCGGTACTGGACAATTTTGGAAGGGATTTGACCAAGGCTGCGGAAGAAGGTCGTCTGGACCCTATTGTTGGCCGTGAAAAGGAAATAGAACGTGTTTCGCAGATCCTTTCGCGTCGTAAAAAGAACAACCCTATCCTGATTGGTGAGCCGGGTGTAGGTAAATCTGCTATTGCAGAAGGTCTTGCACTGCGTATCGTTCAGCGTAAGGTATCGAGGGTATTATTCAATAAGAGAGTGGTTACTTTAGACCTGGCTTCTTTGGTCGCAGGTACCAAATACCGTGGTCAGTTTGAAGAACGTATGAAAGCGGTCATGAATGAACTTGAAAAATCTACGGATGTGATCCTGTTCATTGATGAGATCCATACGATTGTCGGTGCAGGCGGAGCTTCAGGCTCACTGGATGCTTCGAATATGTTTAAACCCGCCCTTGCAAGGGGAGAGATACAATGTATCGGTGCAACAACCCTGGATGAATACCGTCAGTATATTGAGAAAGATGGGGCTTTAGACCGTCGTTTCCAAAAAGTGATGATCGAACCTGCTTCTCCTGATGAAACGATTGAGATCCTTAACCGTATCAAAGAGAAATATGAAGAGCATCACGGTGTAACGTATACAAACGAGGCTATCAACGCCTGTGTTTCACTTACTTCAAGATACATTACTGACAGGTTCCTTCCTGATAAAGCAATTGATGCTTTGGATGAGGCTGGTTCAAGAGTGCATTTAACCAATATTCATGTTCCTGAGAACATCATTGATATCGAAACCAAGATTGAGAATATCAAAGTTGAAAAGAACAAGGTGGTTAAAAGCCAGAAATATGAAGAAGCTGCCAAGTTAAGGGATACAGAGAAAAACCTGCTGGAAGAACTTGACCGTGCCAAATCAGCATGGGAAGCAGAGACTAAAACGAAACGTTATACGGTTACCGAAGATAATGTTGCTGAAGTGGTTTCTATGATGACCGGTATTCCTTTGCAACGTGTTGGCCAGACTGACAGTGTGAAATTGCTGAACATGCAGGAAACTGTTGCAGCAAAGATCATTGGACAGGATGATGCGATCAAAAAGTTAACAAGGGCTATCCAGCGTACAAGAGCAGGATTGAAAGATCCTAAAAAACCTATCGGTTCGTTTATTTTCTTAGGTCCTACGGGTGTAGGTAAGACTGAATTGGCTAAGGAGCTGGCAAGGTTCATGTTTGACAGTGATGACTCGCTGATCCAGATTGATATGAGTGAGTACATGGAGAAATTTGCGGTATCCCGCTTAGTGGGAGCGCCTCCGGGATATGTAGGTTATGAAGAAGGCGGGCAGTTAACGGAGAAAGTTCGTCGTAAACCTTATGCAGTGATCCTGCTGGATGAGATTGAGAAAGCCCATCCTGATGTATTCAACATTTTGTTGCAGGTGCTTGATGAAGGTCAGCTGACTGATAGCTTAGGCCGTAAGGTTGACTTCAGAAATACGATCATCATCATGACTTCAAATATTGGTGCGCGTCAGCTGAAAGATTTCGGACAGGGTGTAGGGTTCTCTACAACTGCCAAAACCAACCAGGTAGATTCGCACTCAAGAGGAGTGATTGAAAATGCACTGAAACGTGCTTTTGCTCCTGAGTTCCTGAACCGTGTAGATGACGTGATCGTTTTCAACTCGCTAGGTAAAGAAGAGATCTTTAAGATCATCGATATCGAATTGAAATCATTGTTCGGCAGGGTACACAGCCTGGGTTATGAGATCAAATTGACTGATGTGGCTAAAGAGTTTATAGCTGACAAAGGTTTTGACAGTAACTTCGGTGCCCGCCCGTTAAAACGTGCGATTCAGAAATATCTGGAAGATCCTATCGCTGAAGAAATCCTTAAAGGAGAGATCAACGATGGCGATACACTTGAAATTGACTACAATAAAGAAACTGATCTGATTGTAGTAGAGAACAAGAGTCCTGGTAAAAAGAAGAAAGAAGTATAAGGATTTATTCTTATTCAAATCATTGGGCTGCCTGAAACAGGCAGCCTTTTTTATTTACAAAAATAGCTTTAACTGCTGTCTGGGTACAGAAAAGATCCCCGAATCAAGAGTTATAAGTGTAGTGTTCAGCTTATTCAGCCTGCAATGCAGCTGAAAGGTATCCCGTATGATCTGTGCGATGTTTCCATCGCCCCTCATCCTATTGCCAAAACGACTGTCATTCACATTTCCTCCATGGCAGGACTGTATCATATGCCATACTTTGTCAAATCTGTCCGGGAAGTTCTGTCGCAGCCAGTCCTCAAAGATTCCTCCGATGGCTCCGTTCAATCTTACGATGGTATATCCTGCACTCAAAGCACCACAGGAAGCGATAGTTTTCAACACAGCGGGGATCTCATGGTCATTCAGACCGGGAACAATTGGAGCAACCATCACCCCGGTAGGGATGCCTGCGGCACTTAATTCCTCCACTACCTTTAACCGCTGCTTTGCGGTGGTGGTTCTGGGTTCCATCACAAGCCTCAGCTTTTCATCCAGGCTGTTGATAGAAAGATAAACCATGCAGAGGTTGAGTTTAGCCATCTCCTGCAGGATATCTTTATCGCGCAGGACCAGGGAGTTTTTCGTGATCATGCCAATAGGCTGTTTGTAAGCCAGGGCAATTTCCAGCAGCTGGCGGGTAAGTTTATATTCGCGTTCTGCAGGCTGGTAACAATCTGTATTCCCGGAAAGTGATATGGTCTCTGCATTCCAGCCTTTACGCTCCAGAAATTTTTTAAAGAGTTCGGGCGCGTCTTTTTTTACTATGATTTTCCTTTCGAAATCCAGTCCTGCACTAAATCCCCAGTATTCATGTGCATTCCTGGCATAACAGTAGGTACAACCGTGTTCACATCCCTGGTAAGGATTGAGGGAATAGGCCATGCCCACATCAGGACTGTCAACTTTGTTAACAATAGATTTCGATGTGCCAATAATAAATGATGTTTTATGATTCTCAACTTCCCAGTCGTCAATACCTTCTGCATGTTCCTGTACATAAAAATTCGCTGCAAAACGATTGTGCGGGTTATATTGAGCGCCCCTTCCTTTAAGGTAATTGCCTGTATTTTTATCTTCTAACATAGTTAGTTAAAATTACTAATAATATTAGTATTGTGCAATAGGGAATTTACCTTTTATTTATTGGAACATAATCCATGGGAACCATGTCGCCGATCTTTTCATATGCCCAGAAACCTTCAAATAACAGTGCTTTGGCGTCGTGCATGCCTCCATTGGCATAAAAGCTAACCGGCCCCTGCAGCATTTGCACTACTGATATCTCATAGTTTGGAATTGTCAGCGGCCGCATCACATAATGGCCCGTGTTCGAATAACCAATACTTTCCTCCTCTTTGGTATACATTACATACAGCTCATCCTTATAATTGATGGTCTTCATGTTCGGATAAATCTGTTTAACGAGAGTGTCTGTTGCCACGCCAGACATGTCCAGGCTGGTATATTCTTTTGGCAGCTCCTGCAGTTGCTGAAGCATGGTGAGTGAATCGGTAATGATTGACACGGGTATGATTACACTTTTTCTCTTTCTCATCAGCCTCGCCCTGGCAGCTGCAATATAGCTGTCGGACGGCCTGTTTGGATTTGGTATTTTGATACGTTTATAGATAATGAAGCCCTCTTCTTCTACCTTATTACGGTAAAGCGACTGGAAAAAATGCTGCGGTGAACCCGCATAGGCAATTTCCCTGTTCTTTAGCCAGGTTCTCCTTTTACCACCTGAGCCTTTCAGATCTTCGAATACAGGGAGTCCGGAGAAATATACGATCCTGGTATTGTAGTTATATTCAAAGAGGTTGAGCATATATTTCAGGCGGTAGCCGAGTGCTTTATTCTCTACGACAAGGAACTCATTGCTCGTTACAGTCAATACCTTGTTATCACCATCATATTTGATATACAATACTTCGGGATTCAGAATTTTGCACTTTGCAGAATTTGGGGTTCTGCCGATAAAGAATTCCTTAAATAACTGCAGGTTCTTTTCCCTGTTTGGGTCAGCTGTGATGACAACTTCGCGCAGCTGTACGGTGTTCTCCTGCAGCACGATCGTAATGTTTACCGACTGATCGGATATGACAACACTTTTGCTGTAAGGCAGGTAACCCATCATCTGAACCACCACCTCGTATGAACCGGGTTTTAATTTGGCCAGGTTAAATTGTCCATCGCTGTTCGTCACCGTAGCAGTAGTATAGCCGCTTAAATATATCCCTGCTCCGGGAAGTGTTTCTCCTTTTTTATCCTGCACAACCCCCGTAATGGAATACAGCTTTTGGGCATGTACATTCAGGCAAAATGCCAGCAGCAAAACTGTCCCGAGGAGATATTTAATCATGGGACTAATTTAACTTATCTCACAGTTATTTCGCAATAAAAAAACGCCCCAAAGGAGCGTTGAAAATGTTAAAATAGGTTAAAAAAACCGCTATGAGAGCAAGAAGCCGGTACAACTTGTTTCAGCGTGACCATCTGGCCGCTTAAAGGAATGGGCTAATTTTTAAAGCTGAGCAGATCCTGTGCATTTTTTAATGCAGACTCTCCGGGGTTTTTACCGCTTAACATTTCGGCGATAGCCTGTATGCGTTCCTGGGTATTCAGTCTGCGGATTCCGGTAGTGGTTCTATCGGCATCTTCCTTTTTATGGACAAAGTAATGGGCTTCTCCTTTTGCTGCGATCTGCGGAAGGTGCGTAATGCAGATCACCTGCATATTCTGTTCCAGTTCACCAATTACATCACCTACACGAAGGGCTGTTTCTCCGGAAATTCCGGTATCTATCTCGTCAAAGATCAGTGTAGGCAATGCCGTATGTTTGGAAATGATGGATTTGATTGCCAGCATCAGCCTGGAAAGTTCGCCTCCTGAGGCAACTTTGCCTACAGGTGCCGGTGCCTGTCCTGCGTTGGCAGAAAACAACAGCGTGATCATATCTTTACCATCTTTGTTCAGGTTTTCAACAACGGTTTGTTCAATCTTGATCTTCGCATTTGGCATACCTACCTGCACCAGAATCTCGCCAACCTGCTTCTGTGCAATACTGATTGCCTTGCTGCGGTTTTTCGACAGCACATCTGCAATCTTTTCCAGATCAATCTTTAAGGTGTTGATCTCTCTGATCAGCCGTTCTATTTCTTCGTCGCTGTTCAGCAGCGTATTTAAATTATCCGAAAGCTCGATTTGTATCGCCAGTAATTCTTCAATACTGTTTACGCGGTGTTTTTGCTGCAGCGTATATACAGTGTCCAGTCTCGTATTGATCTCTTCGATCCTGGCCGGGTTAAAAACAATATTCTCTTCAAAAACGGATGTTTCTTCAGCGATATCCCTGATTTCTATCAGCACAGAGCGCAGCCTTTCATTTAAAGCCACATAGGCAGGATTGAACTTCTCTATTCCCTGGATCTGATTAATGACCTCTTTCAAAATAGGGATTGCTGCGGTTTCTTCACCGTCAAGCAGGGTATGACCATTAACAAGTCCTCTTTTTATACTTTCGGCATGGTTTAATGCTTCCAGTTCCATTTCAAGTGCAGCCTGTTCGTCTGCACTGAGATTGGCGTTTTCAAGCTCATTGAACAGGAACTGTTCATAATCCTGTTTGCTTCTGGCTTCATCAGCAGAAGTTTGCAGATTGATCAGGTGCTGCAAGTGTTTTTTATATGCTTTAAACTTCTGCCTGTAATCTGTAAGTAAAGGCAGATGGTCTGATAAGGTATCCACAACTGATAGCTGGAATCCCGGATCATTTACTTCTGAAGTGGCATGCTGGGAATGGATATCGATAAGTTTTTCGCCAACCTGTTTCATTACAGCGAGTGTTACCGGCGTATCATTAATAAAAGCCCTGGACTTACCATCAATGGAGATTTCCCGTCTTAAAATGCTTTCCTGCTGAAAATCCAGGTCAAGTTCTTCAAAATAAGCCTGTAATGCAGTGCCGGAAAGATTAAACTGCCCTTCGATCACACATTTCTTGTCCTGGTTGAAGAAATACTTTGTTTCTGCGCGCTGTCCCAATATCAGGGATAATGCACCTAACATAATAGACTTACCCGCACCTGTTTCCCCGGTAATGATATTCAGCCCCTTGTCAAGTTCGAGGTCAACACTATCGATCAGTGCGTAATTACGTATAGAAAGTTTCTGTAGCATATTCTTTGCTAAATTATAAAAACTTAGCCAATGGATGTTTATTTCTTTGTCAACAAAAAAAGATGATTGCATTTTATGCATGGAGATCTGTACCATATGATGTTGGGGCATTCTGTGGGCTAACAGGATCTGTAATTGTTTATAGAGAATAATTTTATCTCATTTTTGTATTTCTATAACTACAAAATTACTCAATTTTTGTATTGATAAAAATGCAATTTATTTATATTTTGTATTTTCAAACATACAAAATGAATGTGTTTTTGTATATTTGAAAATACAAAATAGCAATTATGGAGCCATTATTGCAATATCAGGATAATTTGTTAAGGGTCGTTAATAACTCTTTCAGAAGATACCTTCATCCAAATATCAACTGGAATCAAAGGATGATAGGTATTAAAGGGCCCAGGGGAGCCGGAAAGACAACTCTGATGTTACAATACCTCAAGTTTGATTTAAAAGAGATGAGTCAGAAATCTCTTTATGTAACTGCAGACCATACATGGTTTTACAATCACACATTATTGGATACGGCCATGGACTGGTTTAAAAACGGCGGACGGATATTATTTATTGATGAGGTGCATAAATATCCCGGCTGGTCAAGAGAATTAAAAAACATTTATGATGGTTTGCCTGAAATGAAAGTGATCTTTTCGGCCTCATCGGCATTAGATATTTATAGGGGAGAGGCTGATTTTAGCCGTCGGGTTATCAGTTATACGCTGGCGGGGCTATCCTTCAGGGAGTATCTTATGTTTACTGAAAACTTATCGTTTGATTCTTTCATTATTGAAGATATCAGTACAAGGCACAGGGAGATTAGTTTAGCAATACTTGAGAAAATGCAGCCCCTTCCTTTATTCAACAAATATTTAAAGAACGGTTACCTGCCTATTATTGTAGAGGGCGAGGCGGAATATTTGCCAAGGCTTGAGCAGGTGATTAATGCAATAGTTGATACTGACCTTGCTTATATAGCATCTTATAATGCAGGTACAGCAGTAAAAGTGAAGCGATTATTGGGGGTAATTGCTGAATTGGCACCATTTAAGCCTAATATATCGGCCCTGGCGCGTAAAATGGAAATTAGCAGGGAAAACATCTATGAGTATATTTATCAGCTTCGTGATGCCCGCTTATTAAACATCCTTTCTGCAGAAGGTAAAGGTCTCTCCAGGTTACAAAAGCCGGATAAAATATTTTTAGAAAATACTAATCTTGCTTACGCAATAGATACGAATCCTGACAAAGGAAATGTGAGAGAAACATTTCTGCTTAATCAACTGATCAATGCAGGGAATGACGTTAGGGCACCTATTAATGGTGATTTTTCTGTTTCGGGCTTAACTATAGAAGTTGGTGGCAGATCAAAGACGATCAAGCAGGTTAAAGAGCAAGATTCCTTTATTGTTGCGGCAGATGATATCGAGAGCGGATTTGGGCCGAAAGTGCCATTGTGGTTATTTGGGTTTTTATATTAAAATATGTAAATAAAAAAAACGGAAGGAAATTTTCTCCTGCCGTTTTTAGTCTAATTGTGTATTAATTTTCTTTTTTAGTATTTTTATTCGCAAGATCTTCTACGTCCTTGTCAAATTTCTTCTTCAGTTCAATGTACTCAGGGGTCTGTTTTACCTTTTGGGTGTTTTCGTTTTCAATCATTATTTTAAACGGCTGTTGCTGAGTAATTGCAATTTGCTGAATGTTTTTCCTGAATTCGGGATCGCTAACAATTTTTTGAGCCTGTTCAGCCTGTATTTTTGCCTGGATCTGAATACGTTTTATCATTGCTTTTTGCTCAGGAGAATTGGCTTTGGCCTCTGCTTCTTTTGCGATTTTTTCCCATTTGGCCCTTTCTTTCGGATTGTCATATTTGGCTTTCATTTCAGCAGCAATTTTCTGCCATTTGGCTTTTTCTTCAGGTGAGTTGAACTTACGCTGTAATTCCATCCCTTTTCTCTGTAATTCTGCCTGCATTTTTTTGACTTCTTCAGCATTTTCCCCATTGAAATGGGCCATTGCCATATCTTTCACATCAGCAGAGAAATTGATGACCATATCAGAAAGACCGGCAGTGATGGGAGCAGTGTCTATATTCAGATCCGGGGCTACCGGTGCGATTGGCGGCAATGGTGCTACGGCAGGAGTTTTTGGTGCTGGCGGGGCAGGCGGTGTTTTGGGAGCTGCCGCGATATTCTCTGTAGCCTCGGGAGCATTTGGCGCTTTAATACGTACGGAATCAGTATTTACAATTTTAATGGCTTTCCTCTTCTTTTTCTTTCCTGTGTCTATAGGACAGAGTTCCTCCGTCAGCATAACCGCGCTGCCGTTTTTGGAAGATAGATCAGGACCGATATGTTTAGAGGTTTTTTCTTCTTTAGCAGGGTTGATCCATGCCAGTGAGATGATCGTTGCAATGGTTAAGGTTATTGCAAAGAGCTTTTGTTTTGAATTGGCATAATTAGTTTTCATATCTGTGATTCTTTTAATGCGTTGATATAAATATTGATTTGTTGCTCCTGTTGCGGCTAATGCCAGTGCGGGACTGCTTTTTTCTGTAATCAGCTCCAGTGTCAACAGTGCATGGGCATAGGTAAGAGGGGTGTCGGTTACTTTTACGACCAGGTCATCACAGGCATGTTCCCTTTCGATATTGATGAACCTTCCTGCAAGCCATACAAAGGGATTGAAAAACAGGATGATATCTATCATTGTCCTGATCAGGTTAAAGACATAGTCGTTTCTTCTGATATGGGAAAGCTCGTGTATCAGGATGGTCTCTACCTGTTTCAGGTCCATTTGTGCGGCAAGGGCGATAGGAAAAAGGATTACAGGTTTAAAGAAACCGATCACCAGGGGTACATTTACATGGTCGGAAAGACGAAAGTCGATGTGTTTTTTGATGTTCAGTTCTTTTGTCAGGCCGTCAAAAAATGTTTTCCATTCCTGGGGGATCATGGTATAAGCGGCGTTTTTAAGCAACTGTACTTTTTTATATCCCTGGATGACGATCACTGACTGCACGATCAGTCCCAGGCCATAACAAAATACAACATAAGGGAACAGCGTTTCTATGTAATGGGCCAGGTTAAGGGGCATTGCTGCGGGCAGTGCTATTGCATGGGTAGCCATGTTCCGGGAGACATTTTCCGAAGGCCACTGAAAAGCCAGTGTAAACGTAAACACAAAGGAGACGAACATCAGGCATATTGAACTGTAGGCCAATATGTACTTCAGTTTTGCATTCAGCCTGAATACCTTCAGCTGGAAGGGAAGAAGCAATGCATAGATCAGGGCGCTTTGCCATAGTGAGTGTAATATACTCCACCCTGTTGCCTGTATCAGATTGTGTAATAACGTTTCCATATTAATTATGATCTAAATCGTTTAAATATTTCTTTATCGCTTCGATTTCATCTTTACTGGATTTATGATTTCCCAATGCCTGCATGACCATCCTCGCTGCAGATCCGTTAAAGGCGTTGTCAATTAACCGTGATACCAGGTGCTGCTGTGTTTTCTGCTGACTGGCCAGGGCACTGTATATATGTGTTTTTGAACTGGTATCTCTTTTTACGAGTCCTTTTTCATGCATGATCTGCATGAGTTTGAGCGTAGTGGTATAACCGGCTTCCTTGTTCCTGGTAAGGATATCATGTACATCCCTAACCGTGCAGTTTCCTTTCTCCCACAAGATCTGGAGTATTTCCAGTTCACTTTCCGTTGGTTTTGCTGTAACTTCTGATGACATAATTATTGTACGAATTATTTCGTATTCAAATGTACGAATATATTCGTATAAACAAAATAATTTTTAAAATATCTGTAAAATACTGAAATAAGAGTGTTCTTAATTCTTTTTCAGTGCGTCATACTTATTGAGGTTGGCGGGGTCAATCTCGTTAAGCAGGTTATAGCCATCGGTCTTATCCTGGACTGTGCCCATGGAGAGGATGTTTACCATTTCTTCGGCCTTAGTGGCAAAATAGACATTTGGAAAAATGGAACCCAGTTTTTTCTTGTCCATTTGTTTTAGTTCGGGCAAATAGCCAAGCATCAGTTTTGAAGCTTTTGCCGGATCGGCCTGCATCTGGTCCAGTGTATTCAGATGGTAGTTATAGATGAATACCCTTAGCTCCTGGAAACTTTTACTCAGCAGGTTTTCATTTAGCCAATAGCGGTTGCGGAGTCCGTCAAACGCCTTCCAGCCTGAGTTGCCGGATACCTGTGCAAGGTTAAGTATGGTTTGTGCTTTCAGATAATATGGGGTTCCGCCGAGCTTGCTGAAGCTGTCCTTATCCAGCCCGATGACCGTATAGGCATAATAGGATAGGAGGGAACTCAGATTACTCAGGTAATTCTGATCAGAAAAATCCAGGGGCTGTCCTTCGCTGTAATTGAAATCGAAATCTTTATCGCTTAAATTGAGGAGAGTGGTGTTATAGGATGTTCCGTAAACAGGCCTGCTGGTTTGTATCTGTGCTTCTGCTTTATATGATGAACTTCCGTCCCATGCGGTAATGGTGATCACGAAGTTACACTCGATCCGTTCCTGGGGCTGATAGCTTTGGTTACTCCACTTATTATTGTTGAGGTAATTGCGGATAGTGGACTGGATGAGGTCTACATTACTCTTATTGATGTTAGGTACTTTGGGGGCAGTAACCTGAACCCTTGCATTTAATTCCTGCGCATACCCGCTGATGAACAGCAATAGGGAGAGCAAAGTCAGCGATAGCCTCTTTTTCATGCTTTGAATAGCTTTAATATTTCGGTGCAGATATCTTTTGCGACCTCAGCTTTAGACTTCAGCTCATAGGTTGTTTTTTCTTCTGCACGATTAAAGATAGTAATTTTGTTTGTGTCTTTTTTAAAACCTGCGCCTTTATCCTGGAGTGAGTTCAAAACGATCAGGTCAAGGTTCTTTTTTCTCAGTTTATAAACGGCATTTTCTTCTTCATTGTTTGTTTCCAGGGCAAAGCCTACCAGGATCTGCTGCGGGGTTTTTAACTGGCCGAGTGTAAGCAGGATATCGGTGGTTTTTTTGAGCGTGACACTAAACTCTTCATTCTTTTTCTTGATCTTCTGCGATGAGACCTCGGCGGGTGTATAATCAGCCACGGCAGCACTCATGACGCCGATGCTGCTTTGCGGAAAAATTTTTTTGCAGGCTTCCAGCATTTCGGCAGCCGTTACCACATCAATTCTGTTTACCTGCAGGGTGCTTTTTTCGACAGTGGGTCCACTGATTAAAGTTACCTCAGCTCCCAGTCGCGCTAGCTCGTCTGCGAGGGCAAAGCCCATTTTTCCTGAAGAATGGTTACCAACAAAACGTACAGGGTCTATAGGCTCATAAGTAGGGCCTGCGGTAACCATTACTTTCTCTCCTGCCAGCGGGAGGCCTTTTTTGATGATACCAGTTATAAATTCGATAATTTCTTCGGGTTCTGCCATCCTGCCTTCCCCATGCAATCCGCTCGCTAATTCCCCGCTATTTGGGGAGACGATCATATTTCCGAATTCCTGAAGTTTTTGGACGTTCGCCCTTGTGCTTTCATGTTTCCACATGTCGAGATCCATCGCAGGGGCACAAAATACCGGACATTTTGCAGACAGGTACACTGCGCTGAGCAGGTTGTCGCAAAGACCATTGGCCATTTTACCTATAGTATTAGCGCTTGCAGGAGCGATGATCATGTAATCTGCCCAGAGGCCCAGTTCCACATGATTGCTCCATACTCCGGTTTCTTCTTCGAAGTATTTGGTATAAACAGGATTTTTGGAAAGCGTAGCGAGGGTGAGCGGTGTGATGAAATTTGCCGCATCTGCAGTGAGAATTACCTTGACGTTTGCACCGGCCTTAATCAGGAGCCTGACTAAAATAGCAGATTTATATGCTGCGATGCTGCCGCAAACGCCAAGGATAATGTTTTTATTTCTGAGCATGGTCTATTAATGCAAATGTTTATGCAAATTAACGGATATGCAAGTCTTATTGAGGATCTTTTGCCGGATTTCTGTGATAGACTTTGTCGTTCAGAAACTCATCGATAGCAATCAGCGAAGGTTTAGGCATGCGTTCATAGTGCTTGCTGATTTCAATTTGTTCCCTGTTTTCGAAAATCTCCTCCAGATTGTCATTAGAAGAAGCGAACTCAGCTAATTTGCCATGAAGTTCTTCTTTCATGTTGTTAGAAATCTGATTAGCCCTTTTAGAAATAATCACTAAAGACTCATAGATATTTTCTGTCTTCTGATCTAAATCATTTACATTTCTTGTTACCGTAGTATTTGGTATTGCGGGTTTATTCGTATTCATTATTGTTTGGGGGTTTTAATCTTCTTGTTAGTAGCAGTACTGTCTGTTTTTGCTTCTTCTGCCATTAGAGCTTTATATTTTGCCTCCTGATTTGCTGCCAGCAGCATCAATTGTTTGGCATTTGCTATCCCTGCTTCGCTATTGCTCTTCAAAGTTTTTGCTTCTGCAAGATACTTACTTTCAGGGTGTTTTTCAATAAATTCGTTTGCATAGCCAATTGCTTCAGTAAAACGGTCCTCCTGACGGAACGGGAAACTGTTTTTAGCAAAATCATACTGGGATCTAACGATCAGCAGGTCCATTTCTTCGATATATTTAATATCCGGGAAATCTATTTCTGCGTTTTTCAGCGAGATCACTGATGATTTATAGTTGGCGATATCATACCCACCCAGATCATAATATAACCGGGAGTTGGTATAGGCTTTTAATTCAAGTTTTGCGCGAAGGTCTGTGATGTACTGACTTGCCTGTGCAACACGTTCGCTTTTAGGATATAAGTTGATAAACAACTGCAGTGCATCAATTGCTTTGTAAGTGTTTTCCTGATCCAATGCATAATCCGGAGAATCCAGGTAATAACAATAAGCGCCCATGTACCGGCATTCTTCTGCATTTTTACTTGTTGGGTAAGTATCTGCGAAGTATTTAAACTGGTACCGTGCAGTAGTGTAATCTTTTAAACGGAATAAAGTATACGCGTAGTAATAGTTCAGATCTTCGGCCTCAGTTCTTCCCCTGTATTTTTGAGAAAGATCTTCGAATAAGATCAGCGCTTTAGAGTAATCCTTTTTATTATACAGTTTAATGGCCTCCTGGTACTTTTTAGCCACGTCATTGCTCAGCCTGATTTTCTCGAA
Organism: Pedobacter hartonius; assembly: GCF_900107535.1. GTDB lineage: Bacteria > Bacteroidota > Bacteroidia > Sphingobacteriales > Sphingobacteriaceae > Pedobacter > Pedobacter hartonius. Next base: position 218,936 of record NZ_FNRA01000011.1, read on the forward strand.
ACGGCTTTTGCAACCTGCAATAGTCAAGGCAATTACTGTAAAACTTAATATAAAAACGTGTTTAATTTTAAACATTCTGCAAAGATAAGTTAATAATACGATAACGTCAATTAAAAATAATTGTCCGCTAAGCTAGATAAAGGCTTTTTATAAGTCAAGCCGTTAACATAATTTAACAAATGGGGGAAGGGGTGATATAGAAATTGTATTTTCAATACTGCAGGCACCTTATAGTATACATGTGTTTATCTCTTTTCCATCCCTCAGCCAGAATTCTTTTAAGCAGAAGAAAGAGAGAACAAAGCACATTCAGTATATATATTATAGAATATGTTTGGGCTTTCTTCTTACTGCATTATTCGTTGCAAGATGTTGGCGCTAGCGCTATGATTGACCGATAACTGCGTTGCGACTGCGCTATTTGTGGCGGAAAAGCGCAGTCGCAACGCAGTTATAGCCTATCTATAGTGTTCGGAGCGCTATCTAAGCTAAATAGCGTGCTGATCTTTTTGATCTCCCTGAAGTTTTTCTACTTGGAAACCATTGTGTTAGGGTTGG
>NZ_FNRA01000032.1 GCF_900107535.1 Pedobacter hartonius
ACTCCTTCGGGTACGCTTTTCTTACTTGTGACATAATTTCTGTTAAGGTATGTAATTCTCTTAACTTACTGTCTACTCAAATATAGCAACTCCAGTTTTGTCTTGCGTAGTAAGCGACCTGTTTAATGCCCTAAGACCTAGTTCTGCCGCCTGGTGTAATAAAAATGCCGAAAGGATAAAATTGTCGTCCCTGTAACTTTGGGCTGCTTCATAGAATGTTTTGGCCTTGGTAAGCCCTGTATAAAAATCATGCTTGGTTTTTTCTATTTTCTCCGGCCTGTTGTCCAATCTCAATACTGGCAGGGGCTTGCTGCCATCGTCATAAACCAGACTTTCAGTATTGCAGGTAAGGCTGAAATAGATATGTCCCTCACCAACCATCTTATGAAAAAATGAGCTTTTAAATAAGGTACAGCTTACATGAATATGCTTTAAAACAGCAAAATTAAGCACTGTTTCAATCTCTTCAAACGTTTGCGGGTATTTTTCAGGGATAACCAGTATCAGGTCGGCATGGTCTCTGCCATCGCTGTCTGTTCGGTGGTTGAGGCAATAAATCTTTTCCGGCTCAATTACATCTGCGATGAAGTTAACTACCGCCGGAAAGTTCTTTTCTGTAAATTTCATTAGCGGTATAGGGTTAAATACATGGCCAGTCTCTTCTTCCTCAACTTCAATCCTGAAATCTTCGGCGTGATGCAGTTTAATATAAGGCAGGGATTTAGTTTCGCAGATCAATCCCATAGCCTCTATTGTTTTCTCTATATATTCCCTGATTAGTACGGTTTCATAAACTTTTTCATCATAGATGTCGTCCAATTTAACTTCTCCCTTAGTGCAATACAATAAGGAATCTAAAATGCCTCTCCAATCTTCCAAACTCTTGAAATGGAACAATTCTTCTAAAAATATCCGTATATCATTCAACTCTGTACCGGATAACGTGCGAAAATGTAAAGCTGGAAAGGGCTTATCTTTTGTTTCGGTATACAATTCAAAAGGGTGATCGGAAAACCTATGAAGCGGGTGATTGGGATTTAGTTTAAAATCTTCATCGCCGTTCTTTAGTACGTAAGCAAGTTCAAGTAGTTTAACAAACTGCTGCTGATTATAATAATAGCTGTCCTTATTGCCAAAATGTTGATCGGAACAGGCTGTTTTAATCAGGTCGACCATTCCGAACCGGAAAGATTCAATGTTGTTTTCTTCGCAGCAAAAAAAGCATACGATTTGATAATGTGGATTGCTGATGTCCTTTTCTTTTAAATAGCGGAAAGAGGTTTTTTCGCTAACGGTTGGTTCTGTTTTCATGTTAGTCTTAATTAAGTTCAAGCCAAAGAACCGCAACCCAGCATGTCTATATTAATCTTCCAATCCATTTTTTAGACGGTTTAGCGCATTTTTTAAACGGTGATTTAGACAAAAATTCAATCTATTTGGTTCGCTTTTATGTTTGAAAAGATATAGTTACCTTTGTGTAATAACCCCTTTAAACACAGATCATGAAAGTAATACTAGATATTAAGGACAATAAGGCGGCTTTTGTTATGGAGCTGTTAAGTAGCCTGTCTTTTGTGAAGGCAAGACCTCTTTCTGATGAAAATGCTATTTTAGTTGACGAGATTAAAGAAGCAGTTGAAGATCTTAAATTGGTACGCCAGGGTAAACTAAAAGCACGTCCGGCAAGAGACCTTATCAATGAGTTATAATGTCTTTACCTTACGCCCCTTTGATAAGCAGCTTAAAAGGCTGGTAAAAAAATATCCCTCTTTAAAAAAGGAATATATTGATCTTATTGATTCTTTAGAGAATAATCCAGAACAAGGCACGGCGATAGGCAACAAATGTTATAAAATCAGGTTAGCCATTGCCTCAAAAGGAAAGGGGAAATCCGGTGGTGCCAGAGTCATCGCAAATTTGGTTATTGAAGATGATGCCGTTTACCTGTTAACAATTTACGATAAATCCGAAAAGTCGAATTTGACAGATGCGGAATTAGCCGAGCTGTTAAAACAAGTTCCTGAATAAACCAGTAGCTAATTTATTTTTAACACATACAATAGAAGATTTATTACATTTGATTCAAATTAACAATATATGAGTACTACAACTGATCGTCCCAATAAAGTGCATGAAGGCAGAAACGTCAAGCGTTTTCGTGAAATGATGGGGATTAAACAGGAAGGGCTTGCCGCTTCTTTGGGCGAGGAATGGAGCCAGAAAAAGATTTCAGTTCTGGAATCCAAAGAAAAAATTGAAGATGCACTTTTAGCGGAAATTGCGAAGATATTGAAGGTACCGGAAGAGGCGATCAGGAATTTTGACGAAGAAACAGCTATCTATAATATCCAAAATAATTACGAGGGTTCATCTAGCAATTATAGTGGTCTGTACCAGTGCACCTTCAATCCACTAGATAAGTTAATTGAAACAGTAGAAGAACTTAAAAAGCTGCATGCAGAAAAAGAAGCACTCTACGAGCGTTTACTGAAAGCGCAGGAGAATAAATAAGCATTATTATTGAAAAACAATATGAACGAAAATCTAAAAGCAGCTGGAAAATTTAAACGGATAGCAATTATCCATTTCTCTGTATTTTTAATCTTGACTATTGTTTTAATTCCACTTTTTGCTTTCCTATTTGATAATTACTGGCTCTTATTTGGCCTTATTTTTTCTTTCGTTGCTCCAATTTTTAAAGCTGAAAATCTTAAGAAGGTATTTGTTTTTCTAACTGTAGCAGTAATTATATACTGGTATAATGTCGGTTTTATTTTTTCTGACAAAATAACTTTTTATTGGTTTTCATTTATATTTGGTTACATTAATCAAAGCTTTATCGAAGGGTTTGAGGGTTTGGCGGGTAAAATTATTAGTAATCAGGCATCTGAAATGACTTCTCAAATTGTTGATGGAATAAAATCTAAAGAGAAGTTCATAAACGACAATAAAAATGGCAGTAACACTACTGCTAGCGCAAACTAAGTTGTAAATTACACGAACTTAGGGATACTTTATTCCATAAAAGCCATTGCAGACTGCAATGGCTTGTTATTTATATAGACTTTCTAAAAAAAAACATGTTTATAACCCCCACGCTCCGGTGCGGCCTGCGAAACCCCTTCGCTCACAGGCCAGCCCGCTGTTCTCGCTCTGGGCACTTACGGAGTGGTGTACCTTTGTTTTCTGCCATTGTACATTGGTCTTGTGGTATATGATCGGTACCATTGCAGAGGGAATAAAAAAACACGCATTGTTTTAGCAATGCGTGGTCAGCAGATGGACTAGTGAAATTAGCCTGTATTACGACGCTTCTTCCATTTGGGGTGTTACAGTGTATTTTACCCTTATTAAGGCAATGTCAGCGCTTATTTTCGATTCTGTAACCTCATTAGTTTTGATATGTTGGGCAACAAATTTTCCCATAAGCGGCGCCATATCTCCACTTACTTTGGTATCCAGTACCTTGGCATATAATTGAGTGGTACGTATATTAGTGTGTCCAAGCATTTTAGACACGCTTTCGATGGGTACACCGTTCAATAAAGTTACAGTAGTGCCAAAAGTCCGTTTGGCTATTCGGTTGCCCAATGTTTTATTAACTCCTGCAAGTGCCGCAATTTCAACCAGATATTCGTTCATCTTTTGATTGCTTGAAATTGGTAAAGCCCTGTTGTTATGGAGGCAATAAGGGTGATCTTTATATTTATCAAGGATACTCGCCGCTATTGGAAGCAAGGGTATTGCCACCCTTGTATCTGTTTTTTTTCGGTAGGTAAATATCCATCTTTCCCCGTCAACCCCAATACTTACATCGGCTAGTTTTAGTTTTTGAACATCCGCATAGGAAAGTCCGGTATAGCAGCTGAACAGAAAAAAGTCACGTACCTGCGATAACCTTGCGGTAGTAAACTGCTTTTCGGTAATCTTCTGCAATTCGTCTGCGGTTAAAAATTCCCTATGGACAGGTTTTGACTTTAACGTATGGCCAAAGAAGGGGTCGGTGCTAATCCATTTATACTTCCGGCAAATGCTTACTATCTTTTTTAGATTTTTAATGTGCTTGTTTGCGGTATTGGTATCGTTTTCTTTCACCGTATGCAGGTAGAAGTCAAAGCCATCAATAAACTCGTGGTCTATGCGTTTTACATTGAAATCCGCTCTGTTGTATTTGGCGGCAATGAAATCTTCCACATGCCTTTCCAGCACCTCAAATCTTCTAAGCGTTCCGGGAGCATATTCTTCTTTATCCACTAATGCTTTCATTTTTTCATTGTGGGTTTTAATGGCCTCCATTATAGTGTGTGCTTTTTCTTCTTTACCTAAGAATTTGCATTTAACGCTATCGGCGGTTATTTCGGCTCCGTCCACACTTAGCTGGCTATGGGCTGCATAAACTTCCGCTTTCATATTTTCCAGATAGGCATTCAAAGTTTTAACATCTTCCTTTGTACCAATTACTTTTCCGGCTTTTGCATTCCATCGCTCCGGTTCGCAATTTCTGCTTGTTGACATTTCCGCACGAACCCCGTCCACTGTAATTCTTAAAAAGATAAAGTAAACAGCCCCTTTTGTGTAGTTCTTTGGCTTTTTCAAAAAGAAAAGCACGCTAAAATTAGTTTTCATAACGATAACATTAAGGTTAAACAAAAATAGCTTTGCAGTTCC
>NZ_FNRA01000003.1 GCF_900107535.1 Pedobacter hartonius
AACTCCTTCGGGTATGCTTTTCTCTCTCGTGACATAATTTCTGTTAAGGTATGTAAATCCCTTAACTCCGTGTCTACTCAAATATAGCAAGTCCAGTTTTTCCATTAGTAGATGTAATTAGATAAATAAACCCTTTACATACTAGTGTGTAATTCGAAGGCATTCTCCTACACCAAATAGGAATAATTTCTTATGAGAATGATAATTAGTATCAAAACCATATTAAACCATAGCGAATAAGAATTGTAGAGGTACTGAACAAGTAGATCTTACACTTAAACAGAATCATATTTTCCTATTTAAAGTGTAAGACCTGTAAATGATCTGTTAGGTCAGTTTCTGGTATACAAAGAATCTGAGGCCTGTCTGCGGTTGTGGAACACCAGTAACTAAATCTGCTAATATATATTGCTGCATGTTAGGAGAAAGTGGGGCGTCAGGAAAAAAGCCACCACTCGGGACATAAATCGCACAAATTGTCCAGCCTATTGTACAGGTTGGTTTTGTTGGTGATAGAACATAACTATTGGCATCCAAAGGACTTCCCGGACCAACATAACAATACCATGCTCTTGGCATAACGTACATCCTTTTATACATCAAAAAGGTAGAAAAACTTTAATTTCACCTACTCTATTTCAAGGTTTTCGGATTCCCTTTATCAGAATTGATTAGTTATCTGCGTGAATGCTGATTGCCATTATTCTGATCAATAATAACGTCTTCATCCTCCGCTATTTACTTGGTTTTATCATCACTAAGTTACGGCCTGCGCAGCAAATAAATCAGGACAATAATCTCAAATTCAACAACTTAAAATAAAATACATCTGAAAGGCAGGTTGAAAATCCGCCGGAAAAACAGATGAAAAGGACAGAAAAGTTAATATTCCCCCATATCCCTCATCCTGATTTTAATGATCGCTTCCAATATCCGGCCACCTACCTGTTTTTCGTTCGCATCATTACTGAGTTCTACAATATCATAACAATACGTATAACTGTAACAATAGTCTTCTATAATAAATTTTTGCCAGGAATTAGCGGTGTCTGCCAGAAAGGCATCCAATGCTTCTGAAAATTCTTCTTTTTCCATTTTAGTGTTTATATATATATGTCGATCAGGATGACATAATCTCCTATGCGAAAGCAAAATATTTTTTTGAACCTGTTATGAGCAAAATTCATTCATTTAGGTAAAGCCTGATAACAGACGAATGAACAATATTAAGCCAGCCAGACATTTGTAACCCTTGACCAGACTAAATTATTTATATCATCTTAATTTAGATACATATATGACAATATTTCTAATGCAGCATTTTTTTTAAGATATTGTGGGGAGTACCGTATTTTCATGACGCCCTTCCCGGGCGGTAAGCATATAGAACTAAAATGACATGCCCCAATACTCTTTGAATGTCATTGGTGTTAATCTGGGCGGTACTGGTAACTTTTGACCAGATCTGATGCAAGGGACGCCCGCATGGCGATAATGATAGCTAAACAATGTTCAAAGCAGTGACGCCAAGGCAGCGTTGCTGCTTTACAATTAGGCACTCTGGCTCCAAGTTGTTATTTCCTATTAACGCGGCCAAACAGTAAGAATAATCATTGCTTTACTCAGAAAATCCCGTAAACTCGAAAAGGAAGTCAGCAACTGATTCTGCACGGTTTTCTGGGAAATCCCCAGAATTTCACTGATTTCCCTGGTAGATTTTTCATCTACATATTTCATCTGGAAAACAGCCCTTCTCTTATCAGGCTGCAAGGACATCCAAATGGAGATACATCCCTTGAGTTCCTTCTCATTAAAAAGGGAATCCGCCTGTAAGGTAGACAAAACCATATGTTCGAGCGGCTCCTCGAATTCCGGAGTGGCCTTCCCCTTTCTATATAACATGAACACCTGGTAACGGACAGAAGTAAGCAGGTAAGGATAGATGTTCTGGATATTTCTTTTGCCCCTTGAAGTCCACAGATTTGAAAACACATCCTGGACGATCTCTTCGATCATCTCGATGCTTTTCAAGCGTTTGTACGTGTCATTGTACAGCCTCTTCCAGTATCTTTCATAAACTTCATCAAAGGCCAGTCTGTCCCCTTCTACAAGCAGGGTAACCAGCTGAACATCTTCATAGGCCCGGTATTGTCTGATTTTACTAATCATATCCTTTTTCGTTTAAACATTGAAAACAGATCTCGGCTAATTTTGAAAAACGGGGTCTTAAACATCTATATATCAATATAGTAAAAAGAATAAAATGGTTTTACATACATATATGGAACAATCGGTATGACCGGTTATTCCATATTTAAAAGAGCATTAATGTATTCCTGTTCCCCATTCAGGGCATCACAACAATAGTTCTGCCATCCACCTTGAAATGAACAGATTCCGTTAATTCTAATTTCTTCAATACTTTGGAGACATTGCTATACTTAGACAGGGTACCACTAAAATACAATTGGTTTTTAGCGTCCATTCCTTTGTATTGAACATCTACATCATACCATCTTGATATCTTCCTCAGGATACTCTCCAAAGGTTCTTCATCAAACATGAAATATCCGTTTTTCCAGGCTACCGCTTCGTCTATATCAATATTCTTCACAGCGATAACTGCAGACGAAGAACCAGATTTTAATACAGACTGCTGACCGGGTTTGATCACAACCTTCGCATTTGAAGCCAGACTGGTCACCCTTACACTGCCTTCCAAAAGGCTGGTTCTGGTAAATGGCTCATCCGTATAGGAATTGATGTCGAAATGGGTACCCAATACCTCTACCACCTGATGATCAGTAACGACCCTGAAAGGTTTCGATTTATTTTTGGCGACCTCGAAATAGGCTTCACCATTCAGTTCCACCTTTCGTTCTTTACCATCAAAAGCCAATGGGTATTTTAACGAAGAAGCAGCATTGAGCCAAACCTTGGTGCCATCTTCCAGGATTATCTGATACTGACCTCCTTTTGGTGTTTCTACGCTGTTGTAAACAAGCCGGGTATCTGCTGAAGTTGATCTGTCGTATACCAGGCTGCCATCTTTGGCTTTGCTGATGCTGGTACCAAACTGATTCGCAATTTTACCGGAATGCACATCATTGAGGGAGATTTTTGAACCATTGGCAAGAGTAAGAATAGCCTTATTACCTCCGGGAGCAATATCCGCATGCATCCCGGCAGGCTTACTAAACTGTTTTAATTGCGGCTTCCGGGATTGGTAAAAATAAATACCTATTGTAGCAGCCAATAAGATGCTGGCTGCTACAGAGAAGTATTTCCAGGGCACAACGGTATGAAATTTATCTTCCTGGTCAATTCTTGTGTCAATTGCTGATTTCAGACGATCGTGGATCACTCTAAGATCTTTTTTATCAACGGTATCCAGTACATCTGGTTCTGTGGAAAAAAGGTCAAAATATTGCTCTACCGCGGACGCCTGTTTTGCATTTGCAGTTCCATCCAGATATTTTTCAACTATTCTTAAAAATTCTATTCTATTGGGTGTATTCATATGCTATACCAATACAGTATACTTAATTGTCTCAATCTCCCATAGACAGCGCGATTATTTTCGATCAGCGTTCCATGCGCCGGATCTTCTTGATGATTTTAGCAAAAATGCGGTCGCCAATTTCTTTGATCTGTGCTTCCTGAAAGAGTTCAAGTACGTCGAAACAATGCGTGTAACTGTCATAATAGTCTTCTACGATAAATTCCTGCCAGGAGTCAGCCGTACGTGATAAATATGCGTTCACAGCCTCTGAAAATTCTTGCTTTTCCATGATGAGTTGTTTAATATACAGTCTATTATCCTGCAAATTCCTCCTACGTACGGCAAGAATATTAATTCCTGCTGATTGTGAATTATGACCAAACTACTTATTCCCGTGGTGAACACAAGTATGTCAGAGGTAAATACGGAAATTAGTAATTAATAATTAATTTTATAATTCGATCCTACAAAATTGCACTTATTATAGAAAAAAATGATAAATTAGATATAACATTTACTGATTGATACCTGAATTTATGAGGAAGCTTATATATAACATAAAAGCACTCCGGGAAACCGCAGGCTTAACCATTGAGGACCTGGCCAGGGAGCTGGGAACTTCTGCCAAAACATACAAAAATATTGAGAGCGAAGAGATGGAGATCACGCTGACGATCTTCAGAAAATTATTACGGTTTTACAGGATCTCAGCATCTGAACTGGTAGAATTCGGACTGACAAAGGAACAGGTGGATCTGAAGTATATGGCCCCTGTAGATCTGGTCAATCACCCTATGGGCCGGGAAGCAGTTATGGTGCAACTGGAGATTGCAGATATACTCAGGCATATCATTGAATTAAAGATCAGCGCACACTCGAAATTTATACCGTTTAACCCGAATTAAAATTCTATCACTCAACTTGCTATCCCAGCTCAGGGATCAGCACCTCCGGACAGCCCTTAGACGTACTGATCAGAATTACTGTATAGACTTACCAAATATTTATAGATATCTCACACAATTTTAACACATTGCTAATATTCATTAAAATATAAATATTTTCTATTTTATTAATTTAATGTACAAATATATTGTATGTTTGTTCTGTGATAAGAAATGAAGACATCTTATGGAAAAGTTTGTTGGAGGATTGCTTCCCGGACTTTCTCAGGTTTATTCACCCGGGAATAGACAATATTTTAAATCTTAACCTGGGATATGAATTTCTGGATAATGAACTTCCGCAAGTTTTCAGGCCGGAAGAGCGGATGAATTCGCCAAAAATTGTTGATAAACTAGTTAAGGTTTATCCTCATGATGAATCAGACGACTGGATCCTGCTGCATTTTGAATTCCAGGCCGCTTACAGGGAAAATTTCAGAGAAAGAATGTATACCTATTTCTATCGATTAATGGATAAACATAAAAAGCGTATATCTGCTTACGCGATATTAACAGAAGCAACCCCAAAATATCGTCCAAATGTTTTCGAGAGAAGATTTTTAGGTACAGAATTAAAATATCAGTACAATACATTTAAGATTACCGACCCAACTGATGAAGAACTTTTCTCCAGCGAAAATCCATTTGCAATTGCTATTATCGCCGCAAGGATTACCGGAAAGTGCAGGAACGTAAAGAACATTCAAAAACGTGATCAATTGAAAAAGGATTTAAAGATTGACCTGATTAAACACCTGTTTTCAAGAATGCTTTCACAAAAAACAACAAGAGCACTTTTACATTTTATAACCTTTTACGTTCTTTTTGAATTAGAAGAAACAAAAGCTATTTTTGATAAAGAATTACAATTTTTAACCAAAAACAAACCAAACATGGGCATTGAAGAACATATTGCAGAAATTTACAAAGAAAGAGGAATTAAGCTAGGCATTAAAGAAGGAAAGATAGAAGGTAAGATTGAGGGTAAAATAGAGGGTAAGATTGAGGGTAAAATAGAAGGTAAGATTGAGGGTAAGATTGAGGGTAAGATCGAAGTCAAGAAGGAATTAGCATACCATCTGATCTATAATCTTGGTTATACCGAGAACCGGGCTGCTGAAGCACTAAAGGTCCCGCTAACTTTTATAAAGAGATTGCGTAAAAAAGAAACCTTAGCTTTATAATTATCAGCGATCTGGTTAGCCTTCTTCCCTGCCAGCTTCAATCTTCGCATGAAGCTGGTGAAGACGCAGTACAAAGACATCAGCAGATTTGAGATCCCAATTTTTCTTCAGATAGCTAAAATGGGATTCAAGAAACAGCGGGATATCTTCAATTACCACCCCCTTATCCAATTCAACCCTCTCCGGTAATTCGATTCCTGCGAAATACGCTTCTAATTCTTCTACTGACATATGCGAAGTTAAAAGAAAATTGCCTAATTTAAAACAGATGAAATAATAATCCGGCAGGCCCCAACAAGGTCAGTGCCGCCGGATTATTGATTCAGACCATTACAAAGTGTTACAAATAGCCTGGTTCGTCCGCTGTTGGCCCATAGGTACGTGGAACCGGAATATCCAGCAGTCTAAAATAAACACCCAACTGGGCACGGTGATGGATCATCTCATTTAAAGCATAGCGCAGCAACCCGCCCCTGCTTAGTGATATCTGCACCTCACCGCCGTTTTTCAACGACCAGGTTGGCAACAAATCTTTCTCGTTCGCTGCCTCAAGCTGCGCTTTTGCTGCTGCAATGGCATTGTCAAACATGTTAAGCAGATCTTCGTTATTGTTTATAACAGGTGGTTCATTGGCATTAGCCTGCAAGTCAAATTCATCTGTAGTTAAAGCCATAATGATGTAGAACGGAAGTTCAGCAATATGTGTGGCAAGTTCCTTTATGGTTCTACTTTTTTCATGAGGACGCCAGTCATCCTTGTCAGCCGGAACACGCTCCAGTGTTTTACGGGTAATTACAGATTCCTTTGTCAGTTCTTGTAGAAATTCGTTTGGAGTAGACATACAATTTATTTTATCAGTTTATTCTTTAAGGAGACAAACGTTATAATGCTGACAACAGTACATCAACAGCATAAAAAGTATTCTATTTTTCCTCAAATAATGCTAGACATTGCCTTTATCCGGTTTTTCAGCTAATTTCAAAATATCACTCCTATTTGACTTAAGCTCAAAACCAAAAGTTTTATTTTAAAAATCGCTGCTAATACACCTTCATTTACGCCCATTAATTTAAAAAAATCGCTATTATTACCTATCTGATTTAAATCACCAACATGAAGACTGTTTTTAAAAATCTTACTTTCTGGGTACTGATAGCCATTATTGCAGGTATATTATTAGGCCACTACGCACCTGCTACAGCAATAAAAATGGAAATCGTGGGCAAGACATTTGTGAACATTATCAAATTGTTCATCGGCCCGATCATTTTCCTGACCATAGTTTTAGGGATCAGCGGAATGGGGGATTTAAAAAAGGTAGGACGCATCGGCTTAAAGTCGCTGATCTATTTTGAAGTGCTGACCACCTTCGCACTGGCCATCGGAATAGTGGTTGCGGTGATCATTCAACCAGGCAAGATCAGTAAAACCGGCCTGCAGGAGCAGGATCCGTCAAAATATACAAATACTTCCGGACATGCAGGTTTCAACTGGGCGGATTTCTTTTTATCGAATTTCACTTTGCAAATACTTCTGGTGGCGATCGTTGTCGGCATCGTCCTGAACTTTTCAAAACACCGTGAGGCTGCCGTACATACGTTAAGCAAGTGGTCGAAACTGGTATTTAAAGGATTGAAATATGTGATGTACCTCGCCCCTCTCGGTGCATTCGGTGGGATGGCCTACACCATTGGAAAGTTCGGCCTCCACACGCTGATACCGCTGGCAAAATTGATGGGAACGGTATACCTGACGATGTTCCTCTTCGTATTTCTGATCCTGGGAGCAATACTTCGTTATTATAAGTTAAGTATTTTTAAATTCCTTAAATATATTGAAGAAGAGCTCCTGCTGGTGCTTGGAACGTCCTCTTCTGAATCGGCTTTGCCTACGCTGATGCAGAAACTTGAAAAAATGGGCTGCAGTAAGTCTGTAGTGGGTTTGGTAGTACCTACTGGTTACTCTTTCAACCTGGATGGGACATCGATTTATCTGTCTATGTCGGTCATCTTCCTGGCCCAGCTGTACAATGTGCACCTGTCACTGGCGGAAATGGCGAGTATCATCGGAATCTTAATGGTTACCTCAAAAGGTGCAGCCGGCGTTACAGGAAGCGGTTTTATTATCCTGGCTTCCACACTTACGGCTATCCATAAGATTCCTGTGGAAGGCCTGGCTTTCCTGCTGGGCGTGGATAAATTTATGAGTGAAGCACGGGCAATCACTAATATCATTGGAAACGGCGTCGCCACGATCGTCATTGCGAAAAGTGAGAAGGAATTTATTACCCCTGCCGGAGGAGAATTTGCAAAAGATTAAGCTCCTTCAGCAAGCACAATTTTCCCCGATTTCTGAACCCTCCAGCGAGTGATCGGATTAAAGTGGTATCCTCCCTTGCTGTCCCTTGCCGCGCATAGTTCCTGGTAAGATGGTTGTACATATCCCGTTTCATCCACTGCACGGCTCATGATCTCGGTTTCAGCACCCATCCAGTTCCACAGATAGCGGAAGGCTGTATGGGCCTTATCCAGTACCGGCCCCTGCAACTCAGCCGGTTCCCAGGATCTTCCGCCGTTAATACTCACTTCTACTTTAACTATTTTTCCGCGGCCGGTCCAGGCAATACCCCTGATCTCTATCCAGCCCTTTTCCAGCTGTACCGGAAAAGATGGAAAGGTAATGATTGAACGGGCATCCATGACAAAGCTGAACTGCCTGATCTTGCCATCTTTTACTGATTCTGTATACTTGGAAGTCTCCTCACGGGTCATAAATGGAGCATCTGATAATTCAATCCTTCTCAGCCATTTCACAGAGGTGTTACCCTCCCATCCTGGTAAGAGCAAACGTGCAGGATATCCCTGTTCAGGCCTGATGGCTTCGCCATTTTGTGCATATACGATCATAGCGTCGTCCCAACCCTTACTCACAGGAATACTCCGCGTCATTACAGCGGCATCACCACCCTCAGCTAAAAACCAGGTTGCTTTCTCCCTGACACCAACCTCCCTGAAGATCGTAGATAACATCACTCCTGTCCATTCACTCTGGCTTGTTAAACCACAGATCTCCTGCGGCGTCATTTCCTGTTTCCCGGAGCGGAAATTGCCCGAACATTCGATAAAACAGGTGCGTGTTACCGATGGAAACCTTTTCAAATCTTTCAGGCGGAAGATCAATGGCCTGTCTACCATTCCATGAATAACAAGTTCGTATTTCTGAGGATCAATTACAGGGATTCCGCCATGATGACGTTCAAAATGTAAAGCCGATGGTGTTATCGTTCCGTAAAGATCCTGAAGCGGAGTCCTGGATGAAGTGAGAGAAGGTAAACGCTCAGGATTTTCAAATGAGGAAGGCATTCCGGAAGCGCTTGGTCCCCTGCCGGGTATCTTTGTAGGATCAGACGGCAGAACATCGGGTGCCTTTAATAAAGATGAGCCAGTTAACAGCCCTGGAGCCAGTGATTGCGGTACAGCTGCCTGAACCATTTTACCCACAGAGGTTTGTACCAGTACCACTGCCGCGGTAGCTGCGCCACCCAGTAATAACCGGCGACTGATCTTACGCTCGGTCAATGACTTAGTATTTTCTGAACTTTCTTCCATCATCAGTATTTAAAATTGATTTATATGATCTTGCAGGTTATCTGTTCTCACAACCTTTCGGCTCTGCCTATTTCAGTTCTGTTCCTCCTTCGCGGTCATCCTCAACATATTTTTCTTTCGCTGGCATCACAATCTTTGGCAAAGACTTTTCATTGATCACCGTTTGGGCGGAAATGATTCTGTTGCGGTATAAAAGATAAGCCGTAAGATGGTATACTTCCTGATCTGTCAGAGAACCAGGAGCGTTATAAGGCATCGCTCTTCTTACATAATCAAATATCGTAGTTGCGTATGGCCAGTAAGTACCTATGGTTTTCGGAGTGCTGTCTGTCTGCCCACCGGCGGTCTTAACCTTCGCAGACGTTCCGTTCTGCGGAGAAGTTTTATTTGATTCCTGACCATTGCCGGACGCATTTTTAACCGGATAATTCAGAAACAGTGCTTCCCCTAAAAGAGGGCTTTCTGTTTTCTCACCGTCTCCGTGACAGGCAATACACTTGCTATTATAGATCAGCCGGCCGGGTTCAACACTTCCCGATCCTGCAGGTAAACCGCGGCCGTCGGGCCTGACATCAATATCCAGTGCCCTGATTTCATCCGTACCTGCGGCCCTTCCAAATCCAAAACGGTCAGGATGGGCCGCAGTAGTCCTTTTATATACAGTAAACACTACCGTAGCCAACCCCGCTACAAAAACCAGCAGTAGGATTAAATACCGATTGATCAGCGTCTGTTTATTCATATCAAATGGCCGCTGCGTTTCCAAAAAGAAACCACGCAATGATCAGTGTGACAAAAACATTGAATAGCTGCGCGATCAGGAAAGCATACAGTGGCTTTTTATTTTCATTCTTAAACAAGTCCTTGAAATTCGTTTCCAGTCCGATGCTGGTAAAAGCCAGTGTAAACCAGGCATTCTGCAGATTTTTGAGACTATCCTTTACCGATCCGGCAGCAGCGGGAGACAAAAAGAATGAAAATAGCAGCGAAGCTCCGATAAAGGCAAGTACAAACTTTGGAAAACGCTCCCAGATCACCTTTAAAGTGGGTTTTTCCACAGCTTCCGCACCTTTTGCAGTTTTGTTGTACGACCAGTAGATACTGATGGCAAAAGCTGCAATTCCCAGTAATACATTTTGTGAGAACTTCACGATGGTACTGATCTTCAGTGCTTCCTCGCCAACCAATGTTCCCGAAGCTACTACAGCACCGGTAGTATCAATACTGCCACCCAGCCATGCACCGGTTACCTGTTGCGGAAAATGAAAATACGCAGCAATATAGGGCATGAAGATCATCATAGGGATTGCCGTAATCAGCACCATAGAAATCACATAAGATAGTTTCTTAGGGTCACCTTTGATGGCTCCCGAGGTGGCGATGGCTGCAGATACACCACAGATGGAAACTGCACTGGAGATCATCATAGTGAGCTCGTCATCTACCTTAAGCTTTTTACAAAGCCAGAAGGCGAAATACCATACAGAAAGCACTACTACGAGCGCCTGGATCAGCCCCAGGGAGCCGGCTTTGAGGATATCTGAGAAGATGACGGTGGTACCAAGCAACACGAGTCCTATCTTTACAAAAAGTTCGGTAGATAAAGTATCACGGAACCACTGCGGCAGCTTGAAGAGGTTACCGATAATAAGGCCAACCACGAGGCTGAAGATCACTGCTTCGAGATTGATGGATTTGATAAATGCATTGCCGGCAATGATAAGGGCAAGTACTGTCAGCAGATATACCGCAGGAAAACCCAACAGGAAATTCTTTACTTCCTTTCCGGTGATCAGCGCACCGATACTTCCTACAACCATCACAAAGACCAGCTGGATAAGCAGTACAACCAGGTTAGCGGAATTGAGGACGTTGCTGGTCAGTTCTGACGGGTTGCTCCATTTATAAACCGGTACGGGCACCACGTAAAAGAATAAGGCAGAAAAGATGACCAGGGAACCGAGAATAACTACGGTCCAGTCTTCATGTAACGTAAATCGGGTAGTTTTAGCTGTCATTATGAATTTAAATTAGGGGTTTTAAGATTAAAAATATCGGCAAGTGCCTGCTTTGCAGCATAATAACCACACATGCCATGGACACCTCCTCCCGGAGGCGTTGAGGAAGAACAGATATAGATTCCTTTGGCTGAAGTTCTGTATGGAGAGATCCTCAGCGCAGGCCGAGTATACAACTGGCTAAGGTCGATGATACCGCCATTGATATCGCCACCGATATAATTCGGGTTGTAGGCTTCTACTTCGGCTGTATTCATGGTATGCCTGTCCAGGATCGTATCCCTGAAGCCCGGCGCAAAACGCTCTACCTGCTTTTCTATGGCTTCGGTCATGTCTTTTCTGGAACCATTGGGCACATGGCAATATGCCCAGGCCGTATGTTTGCCCGAAGGCGCCCTGCTCCCATCAAATACACTGGGCTGTGCCAGCAGTACAAAAGGTTTTTCGGCATGAATATCATTGGCCGACCGCTGTTCTGTACCCGCAATTTCGCCAAAGGTATTTCCGATATGCACAGTTCCCGCCTTAAGGCATTCAGCGGCAGTAAAGGGTATCGGGGATGATAATGCCCAGTCTATTTTAAAGACCCCCATTCCATACCGGTAACGGCCAAGCTGCCATTTGTAAAGGGCGGAGAACTTTTCCGGAGCAATCTCCAACAGTTGTTTGGGTGTAAGGTCTAACAGGACCGTTTTGGCTTTAGGCAGTTCATCGAGTGACTTCACCATCTGGCCCGTCTGGATCTTTCCGCCGAGGGACACAAAATATCCCGCCAGGGCATTGGCAACCGACTGGGACCCTCCTTTGGGAATTGGCCAGCCATGTACATGCCCCACCGCAGATAATACCATGCCTATAGCTGCTGTAGCCAGATTGCTAAGCGGCTGGATGGAATGTGCAGTCATGCCTGCCCATAGCCCTTTGGCTTTTTCGGTGGAGAATCTTTTGGAGATCATTTCGGCCGACTGCAGTGCTTTAAGCCCAAAACCAGCCAGCAATAACGGATGTTGAGGAAACTTCAGTGGTGAAAGGATACTGCCGACAAGTTTTTCCCAGTTCTGCACCAGCGGCCCGATGAGATCCAGATAAGCCTGTTCATCTTTTCCCAGTGCGGCTGCAGTAAGTTGCATCGATCCTGAGAGGAAAGCGGCTGTACCATCATCGAAGGGATGTGCGGCCGCAAGCCCGGGCTGTATAAATTCCAGTCCGTATTCCTGTAAAGGAAGGGAAGCAAAAAATGGGGAGGCCACAGCCATCGGGTGAATGGCCGAGCAGACGTCGTGTTTAAAACCCGGCAAAGTGAGTTCAGCTGTCCGCATTCCCCCGCCAATGGTGTCTTTCCCTTCAACAAGAAGTACAGAAAGGCCTGCCTGTTGCATAGTAATTGCAGCGGCCAGCCCATTGGGCCCCGATCCTACAATTACGGCATCATACGCTATATGTTCTTTATTCATTTAATATTTTCCTGCATTCAGGGTACTTAATTTTAAGGCATACTGCCTTTCTACCCGGTGCAACACCAGAGATACGGAGTCTTTATTTTCGTTAATTCCTTTCAGGAGCACTTCTTTCCCGTCAGTAGTGCTGTAATGAAGTACCATTCTGTTTCTTTTTGTTTCCAGTGCACGTTCCGCCGTAATTCCTTTCAGCCTCCTGTCGGTTAAACCTGCGGCGTCAATCTGGGCATATTCCTGCTGGTCAGTGAGGAAATTCTGCTGTCCATTTACTTTATGCTGCTTCGCTTCAGAACGCCGGCCTTTTTTCTTTTTGCCTTCAGACAAACCGGGCATAGCCCTGAATTTATCCTGCAAGTACAAGATATGGTTTATTGTATCAGCTTCATAATAGAAGACCCTTCTGCCCCCGCCTACACCTGCAATCTCAAAAGTCCGGTTGATATCCCGCATAGGCGATCCTCCTCCGTTGGAGAGGTCAAGCGGCACGGCCTTGTTTTGTTTGAAGGTAAGCGTAGTCCATTTTTCAAATGTTACATCCTGCCACCTCAGCGAATCTTGCGGGCTATAGGGAATGACCTGGTTGTTCAGCTTAAACTCCGACACCTGGTAATATCCCCTCAGTGCTGAAACGCCTCTTGCAGCGGGCTGTTTGTACGGATCATAAAGGAAGTTATTGAGCTGGATATAAAAAAATACGAACAGGAATAATACAATCACCCCGGTTTTTAAGACGATCCTGGTGGTCTTCAGCCATTTTTCTTTAAAATGGATATCGAAGTCGACCGGCACCGTATACCGCTCCAGAATAAACAAGTTATAGATTTTGGGCATTTCTTTAGCCAGGAGAAAAGCAGCGAAGAGCACAAAGTAACTGCTGTAAACATGCACTCCGCCATCATAGGCGAAGTTGACATATACAATATCGCCCAAAGCACCAAACAGGATGATTGCCCCGAGCGTAGCTGTTTTTCTAAAGAAGAGCAGCACGCCCGAGGTCAGCTCCACGATACCGGCGAAAACCTGATACCAGGGCACGATACTGATAGATAACCAATAGATTTTTTGTGCGGTAAGGTCACCAAAATTGGTGTTCAGGATTCCTGTTGAAGGATAAGGCATCTGCACAGGCAATACTTTGGTAAAGGCAAAACCGATAATACCTATGGCAGCCCGGTAACGGACGATCACCGTCAGCCAGTAATACAAAACGTTATATTCCTTTCTCTTGCGGTCCAACAGGCTCCAGACTATTCCTCCGGCAACCGACACCGCGAACAGTACCAGCCATTCGGCATAACCATAGTAACCTGCCCCCCTGACAAATGAAGGCTGGTAACGCGCAATATCATACAGATCACGATAGTGTAAGCTCGTCCAGTCGAACTGGAACAGCTGCGTATACCATTTTGCACTTTCCGGAATGGTCATCAGGACAAAAAAGATAAAAGCTATACGAAAAGCTATCTTTTGGTAGTCCTTCCAAACCAGCGGCGGCGCATCCGCAGGGATCCCGCCGTTTACCGTATCAGTTGTTTTACCCAAATCCGGTCCCGAAACCGGCTGGTCTGCTGAATCCTCTACAATTTCAAGTTCAGCTCCTATTTCTGTCGCAGACATATCGTCGAATTTTAATTCATGTTTCTTTATAATTTCAATCCCCTTACACGGCCTTTTTCAGCGGCCTTCAGCAAATATTTTTTAGGGTTTTTCTCCAATATGGCCTCAATACGGTTTCCGCCAATGATCCCGCTAAGCACCAGCGTGGAGTCTGGCCCGGCCTGATAGCTGAGCTGTCCATCTGTTGCCGGGTTAGCACTTCGTGATGAAGCAGTTGTAAATGAAGTAGTGTCTGCAACTGAGGAAGTATCACTAAGCACTGAAGTGTTCGTCAGCCGGATAGTATGATGCAGCGTATCGGCATTAAAGCTGTAGTACACCCTTCCTTTTGTACCGGAAGGCTCATATAAACTTCCGGTACCTGGTGGGACTGTTTCCACGTTATCGTTCAGCGCAGCATAATCTTTATTGATCTTTATACTTAGTGACGCCCACTTTTCGAATACCACATCCTGCCAGCGCAGGGAGTCGGTCAGTGAATATGGTCTGAGCTGTCCGTTGAGCGTAAAGCTTTTCACGGTATACAATCCCTTTAACCCTTTAATCCCGGGACGGCTTGTAAAATGATAACCTCCCTTTACCGAAGACCGATGGGCACTAAAACCATAGATCAGTACAAATACCAGTATCAGTGCCGACTTTAGCACAAAACGGGCAATTTTCAGCTGACCGGTCCATACCAGCGCCTGTCTTGCAGGTGCAACAGGAATATGCAGGATGATCAGATTGATAATCCTTTTTCCGTCATAAACGACAAGGAACAATGCCAGCGTAACCAGGTAAAAACTATATACCACTTCTCCGCCTTCGTAGGCAAGATTCGACATAAAAACATTTCCTGTAAAAAAGATGATGATCGTAGCGCCAATCACTGAGGTCCTTCTAAAGAGCAGCAGTATACCCGCAAGCAGCTCCACCGCCCCTAAAAACGCCTGATAACCCGGCACGATCCCCAGACTCAGGGAGAAAAGCTTCCAGCTTGTGAAATCCCCGTAAGGTGTATTTAAACTGCTGAGTGATGGGTACGGAGCCTGAATAGCAAATAACTTCAAAAAGCCATAGGTGATGACGGCAACTGCAAGCCTGTAACGCACCAGTATCCTGAGATAAGCATACAGCCGCGTGTAATGTGTATTCTTTTTATCAATGACAGACCAGATCACCGTTCCTATGACAGATATCATCAGGATAAAGATCCAGTCGGCAAAAGCTGCCAGTCCCCAGTCCTGCGGATGGTAAGAACCAGACACAAACTGGGGTGTATATTTTGCGATCCGGAAGATTTCGGCAAAGCTGAGATTAAACCAGTTCAGGCTGAACAAATGGCGGTAATATTTCCAGTCGAGCGGAAATACCTGCAGAAAAAAGTAAATAAAGGCAAGTCTGAAAAGCACTTTCTCGTAGCCCTTCCAGACAATATTTCCTGAGTTAAGTTGATCTTTCGGCATCTTATTTAGCAGTTTTAGGTGGACTAATCAATACCCTGTTTTTCAAATCATAACGTTCTCCCTCCTTCAGTAATAGAAAAGGTATATTTTTCTTTAAGATGGTATCATGGTCATAGATCGCCACATAAGATTTACCTACCACCTGAATGGTATCTTTTTGTACAACAATTGCCGTAGCTTCATCCAGTCCTATGCCAATCAGTTTCGGTGATACTTTAATGAAATCCACCAGGTCAAACTGCCTGTTGCGCTTCATCAAATGCTGATCAATCGCCGCATTCTTTAAGAACCCAAGTCCCTGCACATGATCACCGATCAGTGTTTCAGCGCCGCTGGTATCTCCTCTCCAGAGGAAAGAGCCCTGGATGGTTGCCCCTGCAGAGCTTCCTGCAATCACACCACCGCGTTTCAGTACATCAAAAAATGCCTGATGCGTACGTGTGTTCAAGTATGCATCAGCAATCCTCCACTGGCGCCCGCCTACAAAGTACACCCCGGTAGCACGTTCTACCGGCGCAATGAAACGATCAGAGTTGGCTTCCGGCAAACTGCTGGCATGTAACAGTGTGACGTCTTTTATTCCAGTGATTTTTTTAATTTCATTGATATCTTTCTGGTCATATGCTGCGGAATCACCACTGGCCGCAGTAACGACTACGATCCTTGCTTTCTCCTTTCCTCCCGCCAGTTCCACAAACTTATTCCAGACGGAGGCCGTATTACCTACATTACCGCCAATAATCAGCAGTGATCCATGCTCCGGCCCATGCCTGGTCACCGAAGCAGTATCAATTTTAATAGGTTGCTGTGCCAGGGCCGGCGTAGCGGCTGCCAGCAAATACAGCACAATGCTGTTAAAAAACGATGTCATAAATACCTTATTTAAAGAGCTCATTAATTTAATTTTTATCTAATTTTTTGGCATAGAGAACCCAGGGCCCTGGCCGTATATTTAAAGTCATTGTGCTACCCTTAAAAGTATAGCGACAAACAAACGTTAAAAATGGATGGAGTTAAATGACGATCAACAACAACGGAATCGGCGACAAGCAATGTTTACGATTCCCTCCCTGATCAAGTGATTAGAGCTGATATAAAGTAAAGTTGGATCCATAGCAATCTGCTGATAATAAGTGAAGTAATTGTTTTGCTTCTTCAAATGTAGGATAATATTATTATACAAACCAATTAAATCTACCTATTTAATAGAATTAATCATAAAAGGCGCGTTTCTCTTTTAAAAACGAAGTTTAAACTTGCTTTAGATACAATTTTGTTACGATTAACCAGAAAATTTATTGATCAGTGTGAGGAAAGGAAACGGTTATCCTAAAGATTTGTTAAGGTTAGTCCGGGGGCTTATTGAATAAGCCTGGATAAATATTAGTTTATCCGGGAAATTCTGAACAATTAGTCTAACGATTTTCTGAGATCAGAATACTTATTTGATAAGTGCAAGGAAATGTAACGGTTATTCTAAAGATTTGCTAAGGTTAGTCGGAGGGTTTAGCCAATAAGTCTGGATAAGTGTTACGGCTATTCTAGGGAATTGAATAAAAAAAGAATTGAATAAAAAAATAGTGTCGGGTGGTATTACTTACCGCGCTATGCAAAAAAATCAGACCCTTGGATGATCTTTTGGTTCCTTTTTTAATGTCCGCCTGAGGAAGCATTCATTGCTGACAGCCAGGAACCACAGGATGACTTATGCATCCATAAAGGTCAGACCATCCTGTGAAAAAAAAATTTATCTGCTATTTTTTCGACATGCAAGATTTTGCCCTTCGCAAAATGTTGGGGAGAAAAAATAGCAGATAATTTTTTTTCCCATAGTCTACCTGTTTTTACGCAACAGCTCCAGTCTTGCCTTCTGTTCAGCAATGCGGCTTTCCAGACGGTCATGTTTCTCTTTATCGTGTAACTTCTGGTCAATATGGTCTGCCTGGTGTCCATGTCCGTTCTCTACCCAGGTTGTATATTGTTTCTCCTGGTGTTCAGCGCTTCCGCTTAGTTTTCTCAGCAGTTCTTCCCTTCTGATCTTCAGCTGCAGCAGTTTTTCATTCATTTCTGCATGATGTTCCTCATCGGCGGTCAGGAATTTTGTTTCAGCTTTCCTGATCTCCGCATTTAAATCTTCGAGATCTGTCAGGGCGGGCACATACACCTCATCATCAATATTCAAGCGGTACACATCATCAGTCAGCGGGGCCAGTGCGGTATTCACCGGTGTTTCCCAGTCTTCCCACACATGTGCAACCAGCAAGGATTTACCATTGGGAATATTGGCCGACACCTGGTCCAGATAATCTGACACCCCTTCTGCCCTTACCGTGTCACCTGCCGCTCCGGCTACCATTCCGGCACCGATACCCACCAGGAAACCCAGCGGGCCTGCAAGCAGGCCAATCAGTCCGCCGATGATACCACCGCCGATAGCACTGTACCCTTCCGCTTCATCTTTCGCAGAGCGGATGGTGGTCATTCCATTCTCATCCTTTGACAGTACATAAGACTCACCCAGTGAAATATCCTGCAGGGCATTCAGTTCCTGAATAGCCCTAAGACCTTTAAATGCTTCCGTTTCCGTAGAAAATAAAGCCTGAATCATTCTTTCCATAGTTATAAATGCGGGTTAAGCGCATGTACCTAATATAATAAAATATCAGCCTATATTGTTTGGGCATTATTTCCATTCACCACGGGAATAATACAGTTGACGTAAAATAATTTAGAATAAACACCGAAAGCAGTAGCTTTAGGAAATGAGATACCTGGCAATCAATATAAACTACGAGCTTGATCAGGACTGGTACTGTAAATGTGCCACGATATTTGACTGTTACAATTATTTTGACAGCTTAGGGCCGGGAGACGGACCAAAAACTGCCATATACGATATAGAGACTAACACCTACCTATGGGTTGATGAAAATCATGCTGGGCATAATGAACGTTTAAACGGAATTGTGTCTGATGCGATGAGTAAGATCAGCGCACATAGCTGAAGATTTACCTTAATTAACTATTACTACCCCAAAGGGCAATTGCTACAACGATTGCCCTTTTTCCATTTCTCGCAGCATTTCTTTTTCTTCTTTTTAGATTTATCAGACTTCTTGTCCTTCTTATCCTTATCTTTCTTCTGGTCTAATATAAAGGCGTAGGTATTCATTGAACAGTTATAGGTATAGGTATAGGTCATCTTCAACAATTATCAGACCAGTCTGATGTTACTGAACCATTTCTTAAAAATCATGTCATATGTGCCATTCTGCGTCAGCAGCTCCAGGGCTTCATTAATCTTATCTTTCAGCGTTACATCGCCTTTTTTCATTGCTATAGCATATTGAGATTCCGTTCCGGGCATGAACATGCCGATCTCCAGTGCCTTATGTTTATGCAAAAAGCCTCCCGCAATCGGTGAGTCATCAATCAGCACATCGATCCGTCCTGCCACCAGCTTTTTATACAACTCATTATTCGTTTCTGCATGCATGGTAGGGTTAGAAGGGAACTGTGACATCACGTATTTCTCCGCTTCTGTAGCGATGCGGATGCCAATCCGTTTATTCTTAAAGTCGGCTAGGTCAGTAAGCACAGCTCCGCGCTGCACTATAGCGCACAGTTGAAACTGAAGATAGGGTTTACTGAATTCCAGGATCATCTGCCTGGAACTGGTCATCGTCACTGCAGAGCAGATCATATCCAGCTCTCCTTTGTATAATTTCTCCAGGATAGTGGCCCACAAAGAAACTTCGTAATGAAGCTCAAGGTCAAGCAATTCAGCAACTGCAGCAATCATATCAACTTCAAACCCCTCGAACAGAGATGAATTATAGTCGCTATGTAATGGAAAAGGGGCAGCTGAATCCAGACCGATCTTCAATATTCGTTTCATCCGTTTATTTTATCGTTTTTCAATTGTTAGATGGCGCCAGTGCTGATTAAAATATTCGTTTTAATCATGTCACGCTCATATTTTATTATATTCTGGCAATTTTAATGAAATTAATATCACTATTCGAATAAAACACAATATATAGATTTCTTTTTTACTCAAAGACAACTAATACTACCGAAAAAACACCAGGATTAAAAGGGCTAACCCCGCTGCGAATAAAGTACTCAGGAAATTTACCCAGTCATTATTGAGCATATATTTGCGTTCCAGCGCCGCTCCGAGAAAAGAATCAGCGAAATTACCTGCAGCACCGGCAAAAATAATGATAAGGAAGGCCGTATGAAAGCCCTCGGCTGCAGCGTAGATTGTGGAGATGACCAAAGCCCCCGCTATGCCAATAAAGGTACCCTCAGGACTCACTACGCCATCCAGTCCGCGTTCGTCTTTCTTCCAGGTCAGGCAGTTGTAAAAGGACCTTCCATACAACATTCCCAGTTCAGAGGAAAGTGTGTCTGCCATGGCAGAAGCCAGGCCCGCACTCAGCACCGGCATCAGCATATCACGGTAAGTCGGAAAGATGAGCATGACTATGGCCACCAGCGTAGCCGTTCCTGAATTGGCGAGTACCTGTCCGGAATTTCTTTTGACGGAATCCCCGGGCTGATCCAGTTCCTGTTTCTTCCGCCTTCCCCATGACGTAGCAATTGTACCGCCGAGAAAGAATGTCGTTAACATCAATATTCCCGCATAACCTGCACCCAGGTAGATCAGCAGTCCGCAGATCAGCCCTGTAAAAGCTGCAGGCACCGTTAATTTTTTGGCATAAATGCTAAAAGCAACTCCCGAAAGAAGCAATAACACAACAGGAAGGTCTTTCAGTTGAACGATCACTCCTCAAAGTTAAATATTCAATGGAAATTTCTGTAATCAAATATTGAAGCGGGGATTTGTGTGACAACACTTTGCAGGTGATCTTTTTAATTATATTTGCTCAGCATATAAATCCAAATCATTTGCCCAGATATTGTTTCCGGCTTACGCTCACGTTGTTCCTGATTGCTACCGGCACCGGTTTGCTGTTCGCACAGGAAATCGCAACACCCAAATATCCGGTAAAAAAAGATTCATCAGCAGCAGACACAGGACAGTTGGATGCAGGCGACGTATACAACCTCTTATTCCGCAAGAATAAAAAGAAAGCGCCTAAAAGCAGAAAAAGCGGCAGCCTGGTATTGTTGCCTTCCATTGGTTATACACCAAGTACAGGGTTTGAATTTGGTGCCGATGTATCCGGAACCAGGTATCTCGGCGAACCCGAGAACACTACCCTTTCCGTATTCGATGCCTATGCGGCAGTCTCTACCAATGAACTGGCACTGATCCAGCTGACACATAACATTTACACCGCCCGGAATCAATGGAACATACAGGGAAGTTACGACCTGGGGAAAACAGTGGTGCTGGACCGTGGATTGGGAACCGGTCGCGAGGTGCCTGAAGCAATCCCCATCAGGTATACGTACATCAGGCTCAGCGAAAACATTTACCGCAACCTGTTTCCGAACTTTTATGCAGGTGCCGGGCTGGCATTTAATTATTATACCAATATCGATGAGGAGCTTGATGATCCGGAAAGCATCAAAACCCACAATTACCTGTACAGCGTTAAAAACGGATATCCTGTAAATCATTATTTTGCCAGTGGACTGCTGATCAACCTTCAGTACAACACGCGCGACCAACCCTACCGCCCTTATAAAGGCTTATACGTAGACGTGATCCTGCGGGCCAACCAGAAATGGCTGGGCAGTGAGAAAAATGCACTGCAGCTGAAGACGGAACTCAGAAAGTACTGGAGCCTGTCGGCCAAAAATCCTGAGCAGGTACTGGCTTACTGGCTATGGGGATCTTATCTCCTGAACGGCTCTGTTCCCTACCTGGAACTACCCGGAACAGGCAGCGACATTAACCAGCGCATCGGGCGCGGGTATACGATCAGCCGCTTCAAAGGCCCTTCGTTCTTTTACAATGAATTGGAGTACCGTTTCCCGATTACCAGGAATAAGCTGCTCAGCGGCGTGGTATTCCTCAATATGGAAACAGCAAACAACCAGAATAACATCAAACTATTTAATTACTGGGAACCGGGTACCGGAGCGGGCCTTCGTATCCTGTTTGACAAACATACGCGCTCCAACCTGTGCCTGGATTACGGCATAGGCAATTATGGCTCCAACGGCGTCTTTGTAGGGTTAAATGAAGTATTTTAAGCCTTAGAACTCAAACTGTACCTTCGCCCTCAGTCCGTATTCAGAAACGCCCGGGTTATCCAGATAGTTGAAACGTTTAACCACATCAAAACGAAGTACTTTAAAGATATTCCCTACTCCTATACTGCCCTCAATATAAGGTTTGCTGCCCAGGGAGTAAGTTCTGGCCACACCATCTTCAGTAGTAGGAAACTGTAACAGGTTGGGATGTAAATTAGGGTTATTCTCATCCCTGATCCCTCCCATCAGACCTTTAAAAGTAGCATATTCCCTCAGTTTAAGTTTCCTTAACAGGGGGATCCTGTTAAAGATCAGGCCGTTGAAGTTATGGTCCACATTCAGGCTCAGGTAATGGTCACTCACAAACTCCTGGAAGTTCATCAGGTTGTAGGCGTATACCTGGTAAGAGTACGACTGGTTGGCATGGTGTATATCCAGCAGGGGGAAAGGAACTTTCCCGAAAATATACCCGCCTTCGAGGCGCACGTCAGACCGGCCGAACTGCGACAGATAAAATCTTTTGTCGATCGTTCCGATCAGGCTCTGGTATTCATACTGGCCACCAAACGCACCTTTTAACCCCGATGAGAAGTTCAGGTCAAATACCGGATATTTCTCTATCGTACGTTCACGGTAGGTCTTGCCCTGGTAAAAACGCTCATGCGGTGCGTAACGCAGTTCAAGGTTAAATTCGGCACTGGTAATTTGGCCGGTACGTACCAGCTGCCCGTTTTCAAAACTATCATACACCAGCGTTCCCGCCGGGGTTTGTGTCCATCTTTTGAAACCAATGTTAAAGGAGAAGTGACTGGCATATTCCTGCATGTATTCTGCCCGGTAAAACTGGCTGTAAATAAACTGGTTGTTTACGCCGCGCCTGAAGGAAGAAACGATATTGTCCTCAGGGACCACCGTTTTAGATTCATCACCCGGCACGTCCACATCGCGCTGATAACTCACACGGATAAAGCTCTGGGGGAATTTGTAGATAGACTTATTGTTCAGCGAGTAAGCAACACTTCCGTAGTATTTAAATTTTTCGTCTTTGAAGCCGTACGCACCATAGGCGGCAAGGTACCAGCGGGTGCTGAAATCAGTCGTGGTCCGCCCGCCCAGACGGAGCCTGAAGCCTTCCAGGTTATTAAACCCGTAAAACCCATAAAAAGGCCCTGCTTCTACAGGGCCAAATTTCTTATAACCAATGAACAAAACGGAGGCCACATCCAACAAACGTTTAAAGGACTTCATTTTCCCAAGGGTATCGATATTGCTGTAGATCTTGAGCTTGTCTTTGGCCAGTGTATCCAGCCGGTTCTCTGCCCAGTACTGGTCAGACCGTTTCTCGGCATCCGGAGCAACCACCAGGCTCTCGCCCCTGTAAAGACTGTCGGGATGATCTACATTGGACTTGTAGTTTTTAATGACTACAGTCCTTTCGCCTTTAAATCCTCTCCCTCCTTCTTTCCCTAAACCAAAATCTACCAGCAGGTGACTTTTGCTAAGGTGAAATTTACCAGCCGTATCTGCATCAAAGTTCAGTTTCACCTCCATGGCACGTATAAAATTGATGTTTACGCCTTTACCGGTCTTCAGAAAAGCATCCTGCACCGCGTACTTTCCGTCCATGGTAATATAAATGCGGCCTTCAAACAGTAACCCATTTTCGTTGCGGGGAATGAAGGAAAGCTCTATCAGGTTGGGCGTATGAGTCGTGATGGTGTCGGTAATAAAGAACTTGTAAAAGGCCGGCGCACCGTCGGCTATAGGGCTAAGAAACTGACTATTAGTGAATACAATATTGTTCTTATAAATATCTACGTCGGCATACATCCTTTCGAAGTACGTGCCTATGGCATTGTTATCTACCAGCCCGTCATCAAAGTTAACATGTTTATCAGCCAGTACAACCACCTTATTCTTTTCAGGGTTCTTTCGGTAATAATTTTGTAAAAGGCGCTCCCGAAGGTATACCGGAAGAATATTTTTACCGCCAACCTCATTGGAGTCCTGCTCATCAAAGAGGAACTGGTATTTACGGAAAATCTTTTTATTCTTGAACTTTTCACTCAGGTTACTGAGGGAGAACTGCATCCAGTCGTACTGCTGAAATTCAACAGTTTTCTCACTTTCCATCCTGTTCATTGGCTTATGCTCAATTACCTTGTGGATCAGCTCAACGGCGGGATTGTCCTTATTCCTGTACCGGGCCTTTTTTCCCGAGCTGATCTTCACTTCTGTAAGGCTCTGCGAAGTTTCCTGGAGCCTGATATTGACGGTTTGCGTAACAGCCGGGCTGATGGGTAAAACCTGCGTTTTGTATCCCACGTAATTCACCTGTATCTGGCTGAAAGGGCCTGGGCTGCTCAGTGTATATTTCCCTACTGCATCAGTTTTGGTGACGATCCTGGAATCTTTAAACAGCACGGTAACATACGGTAACGGAGATTTGTCCCTGCTGTCAAGGATAGTACCTGAAACCACAGTGTGCTGTGCAGAAGCAGTTAAAAGGATGAGAAAATTTAATAAAATCAGTATATAAAAAGACTTCTTTTTAATATCATTCATAAGTATTGCGCCGGGCCTAAAAGTCTTTTTATCGAAGTACAAGATAACGATAGTTCCAATCTACGATCTATAATGATCATTTCCAATCAGGAAAGCCATTTACATAGATTTCTGCCTTCATTATCATGTTAAAAAATGTTAAAATGCAATTATCGAGCCGAAAACGTATCATATGACGATATCTTTTCCGGTAAAAGATAAACGCATACCTGACAATTAAAAATGATATGTGGCTAACGTTTTTTAGGATCGCTCAATTCGTAATAAGTCTCTCTGAAAGATTTCGGCGCGATCATCATCTGGCGTTTAAAGAACATGTTGAAGTTGGCCGGATATTCAAAACCCAGGCAGTAACCTATTTCTGAAACATTCCATTCTGTATGTTTGAGCAGGGAGATCGCTTCGTTCGCAATTCTTTTGGAGATATGGTCTGAAGTTGTTTTTCCCGTTACTTCTTTAACGGCATGGTTAAGGTGGTTCACATGTATACTCAGGCGCTCGGCAAAATCGTTTGCGGTACGTAGCTCCAGGATATGATCAGAAGAATAAATAGGGAACTGCCTTTCGAGCAGTTCTAAAAATTGCGAGGAAAGACGCGAAGCAGCATTGTGGGATTTTGAACCGGCATCATCCCTGGGCTGCATTCTCATGGCCTCATGGATCAGCAGATTCACATAATTACGGATCACATCGTATTTATGGGTATACTCGGTCTCAATTTCTGCCAGCATTTTCTCAAAGATCGTACTGATAGACACTACCTGCTGCTCATTGAGGTAAAACATCGGTACATCCTGAATTCTGGCCAGCAGAGAATCATTTGAAGGCTCGGAACGCTGCCTCATGAAACTTTCAGTAAACAGGCAGAAATAGCCCGACTGAAACTCGGAAGTCGTTTCCCAGGAATAGGGAACAATGGGATTATTGAATAACAGCGCAGGACCGTTAATGATGATTTTCTCTGTAGGATAATGAAGTATGCCTTTCCCAATGATCAGCGAGATCTTATAAAAATCCCTCCTGTTGTACGGAGACGGATTCAGCGTGCAGTAGCCCAGTCGTTTGAAGACATTAAAATGTCCTGTGGGAACATTCAGGCCTAAACTGGGAATAGTCACATCGGGTCTGCTGGCGGCAAACATCTGATAGAATTCCAGAAGGGAAATACTTTTTTTCACGCCATAAAAATGCGCATTTTTTTAAATATGTCCCTTCCTTTATTTGTAATTTTATGGTTTTATAGGATCTCCGGCATGAATTTCTTCACTTGCCTGGCTCACCAGGACGTCCCCATCCGCTATTTCTCCGTAAATCTCAATTTTATCATCAGTTTCACGGCCTTTTTTAATCTGCACAATCTCAGCTTTATTATTTTTCGCACGGATCACATAAATACCTTCAGGACCGTCTACTACAGCTGCTTTAGGCACAATAAAAGTGCTCACATTTGCAGGTAAAGGGATAGAAACATCAGCAACCATACCCGGTAACAGTTTTTTGTTAAGATTGGGTACGTCCATCTCTATTCTTTCTGCACGCAGGCGGGAATCAAGAGCGCCTGACATCCTTTTTACCCTGGCACTGAACAGGTTATTCGGTTTAGACTTTACACTGAAGCTCACCGCATCACCTTCTTTCAGGTAACCGGTGTACAGTTCCGGGATGGAAACTGCAAGCCTCAGGTGTTTCTGCTCCTGCAGCGTAAAGATTGGCAGCGCAGAGCCTGAACCTGTAGGGCCTACAAAGGCACCAAGATTCACATTCCTGGCAGAAACCACACCACTGAAGGGGGCACGGATCGTCAGGTAGCCCATCGTGCTACCTACTTCTTTATATGCAGCTTTGGCCGCGTTCAGCTGCGCCATGTCAGAGTTCCTTTTCGCAACGGCCTGGTCCAGGTCATTCGTAGAGATAGTCCCTGGTGTTTTGCTGGTTTCCAGCAGCCTGTCATAAGTTGCTTTGCTGGCAGTATATACCGCTTCCTGCGATTTCAGTCTGGATTCTGCCGCAGCCAGCTGCGAGCTGATCTCCGGTGCTTCAAGTGTCATCATTAACTGACCCTTGGTTACTTCAGAACCGATATCTACATTCAGGGTTTTCACAAAGCTGCTCACTTTGGCATACAGATCTACCTGTTGGAAAGCAATCAGCTCTCCCGGCATTTTTAAAGAGGTGGATAGTTCTTCTTTATGCAACACAAAGGTCGGGATAGCAACCGCTGCCTCGGCCGGGTCTTTATCTTCTTCCTCTTTATGGTTACAGCTGCTCAGGAAAGCCAGCACTGCAAGGCTGCTGAATAAAACGGTGCTGCGGCGGAATATTGTTGTGTTCATTATGTTTGTCATCTATTTTCTTTTTCTATTTAACCTCTTTAATCGTTTAATCCTTTGATGTAGTGTTCGCTTTCTTCGTCCTCAGGGTCCAGTGAAGGTGATTTTAAAGGAACATTGCCCTGTACCCAGGTAAACACCATCGGAAGGATCAGCAGTACCGCAAAGGTTGAAGCAATCAGTCCCCCGATTACTGCTCTTCCCAGTGGTGCAATTGCATCCCCGCCTTCACCTTCACCAATTGCCATCGGCAACATACCTACCACCATGGCCGCACTGGTCATAATGATCGGGCGTAAACGTAGTCCGGCAGCTTCTCTGGCCGATTTTAAGGCATCCCCGTTGTGCTGTCTGAGCTCTTCGGCATTCGTGATCAGCATCACCGCATTCGCAACGGATACCCCTACCGACATGATGATCCCCATGTACGACTGCAGGTTGAGCGTTGACCCCCACAAGGTCAGTACAACCAGTGAACCCAAAACAACGGCCGGCACGGTAGCCAGTACAACAAGCGGTACCCTGAACGACTGGAAGTTGGCCGATAACATCAGGAAGATCACCACAATAGCAACCAGCAACCCGTTTTGTAAACTCATCAGCGTTTCATCCAGTACTTTACCCAGTCCGATCTGTTCCACATTCACTCCCCTCGGCAGTTTACCGATTGAGGCAAGCGCTTTGGTCACATCCTTATTGGCTGTACCTAAATCTGTGTTTTTCAAATTCGCGGTAACGGAAAGGAATGGCGTAGCACCCATATCATCGGCTTCGCCATAAGTGGTGTCAGCCTTAATGGTAGCCACATCACTTAGTGTTGGGCGGGTGTTGTTCTGCAACAATGAAATCTCGCCCAGGTCATCTTTGGTATTCATCTGGTTAAACGGAACCTGCACCTGTACGGAGTATGAAAGTCCGATTTTGGTATCTATCCAGGTATTTTTCTCCGTATAACGGGATGAAGAGGTGGATGCAACCAGTGACCTTGAAATATCACCAAGGTCTACCCCCAGCTGTGCAGCACGCACCCTGTCAATATTGATATTGAGTGAAGGGTATTTGATCGGCTGCGCAATCTGCGCATCCCTCATATAATTGATGGCCTTTAACTTTTGAAGTACTTTATTGGCATACACCTCGTTCAGCTTTTTGTTCTTACCCGAGATCCTCACCTCTACCGGTGTTGGCGATCCCTGGCTCAATACCTTATCCGTCATCTCAATCGGCTCAAAAGACAATTTCACATCAGGCATGATCTTCCTGGTACGGGCACGCAATTCATCCTTAAACTCATCCATATTACCTTCCCAGTCTTTCAGGTTTACCTGGAATACCGCCTCATGCGGACCGCCCATAAACAGATAGATAGGGTTTACTGAATATTGTGAGGGATGCTGCCCAACATACACTGAGGAAATCCCCACATGTTCGGCACCAACAATATCTTTAACTTCTTTGAGGATCCTGTTGGCTTTCTCTTCAGTGCGTTCCAGCCTGGTGCCGTCAGGAGCACGCATACGAAGCTGAAACTGGCTGCCGTTTACCCTTGGCAATACGTCACGCCCAATGCTGACAAGGAACAGGACAGCCAGGCCAACAATCACTACGATATAAGTAATCACCACCGTTTTTGTATATTTAAACAGGCGGTCAATGAAACGCATAAAGCGGTTTCTGAATTTATCGAATTTCGTTTCCTTTTCCTGGTGATTGAATTGTCCTTTATCTACCAGGATCTTTTTCTGATCCAGCGTATCACGTTCAGATTCCAGGGTTAAGCCTGTCTGGTTGAAAGCATCTTCATCATCAGTGATCGACGAATCTGTTTTCTCATGCGGATACGGATGCGCAACCATCAGCCAGTTGGCCAGTACAGGCACAAATGTCTGTGAAAGCAGGAAAGAGACGATCATGGAGAAACCGATGGCCAGTGCCAGCGGCAGGAACAAAGCTCCCGGAATACCGGTCATTGTGAATGCCGGGGCAAAAACTGCCAGGATACACAACAGGATCAGTAATTTAGGAAAGGCGATTTCTTTACAGGCATCCCAGATGGCCAGGGCCTTGGGTTTATGCATGTCGAAATGCTGGTGGATATTCTCTATCGTTACGGTCGACTCATCGACGAGGATACCGATGGCCAGTGCCAGTCCGGAGAGTGACATGATATTGATCGTCTGCCCGAATAATTTCAGGAACAGTACTCCAGAAATAATGGAAGTAGGTATGGTCAGGATTACGATCAGTGCCGCGCGCCTGTCACCCAGGAACAACAACACCATCAATCCTGTCAGTACCGCACCAATTACGCCCTCTTTAATCAAACTTTTAACAGCGTTGATTACATAGACCGACTGGTCAAACTCGTACGACAATTTAACGTCCTCCGGCAGGGTATTCTGAATTTTGCCCAGATTGTCTTTTAATCCTTTTACCACATCCCAGGTTGATGCATCTCCTGATTTCGCAATATCAACATACACTGCACGTTTTCCATTGATCAGCGCATAACCCGCGGTGATATCCGCACCATCTTTCACAACGGCAACGTCTTTCAGGTAAATATTTTGTACCCCTCCTTTATAAAGCGGGATATCTTCAAACTCTTTTACCTTGCTGATCGTGTAGTTAGTAGGCGTAATATAATTCATATCCCCTATCCTCACGTTTCCGGAAGGGGCAGTCTGGTTATTCACTTTGATCGCATTCACGATCTGATCTACAGTAAGGTTATGTGAGCGCATCAGTCCGGGATTAACATCGATCTCGATGGAACGCGGGCTACCCCCGAAAGGTGCCGGTGCGAGTAATCCGGGAATTGCTGTAAAGGACGGCCTTACAAACGTATTGGCCAGATCCTGCAGTTCATTATTCGTACGGATCTTACTGCTGAGGACCAGCTGTCCTACCGGCAGTGAAGAGGCATCAAAACGGATCACGAAAGGCGGCTGTGAACCGGGAGGGAAACTGGACTGGGCCCTGTTAGACAAAGCACTGAGCTCTGCTGCAGCCTGGGCCATGTTTGTACCTTCATAATAAGTTAATTTCATCAGCATCAAACCCTGGGTATTTTTGGTTTCAATGCTCTTTATACCATTAGCGAACAGCAGCACATTCACATAGGTCTTACCGAAATAAGCTTCCATTTGTTCCGGGGTATATCCGCCGAAGGGGTGTGCGATGTAGATAACCGGCAGGTTCATCTGCGGGAGGATATCCACCTTGATACTGGTCATGGCACTGATACCAAAGAACAGCATACCTGCAACAAACACCATAATGGAAATGGGCTTACGCAGTGCGAAACGTATTAAATTCATATCTGAGGGAACTGCTTAAAATTCGTTAATAAATATATTATAATCACCCATTGCGGCTGATTTGATCAATAGGGCCTGCCATACATTTGTATAGGCAATATCCCGGTCTGTCTCTGCCCTGTTGAGCACAAACAATGCCTGCGTAAGGTCTACGAGTGTAGCCAGTCCGTTTTTATATTGCACACTTTTCTGCAAATAGGCCTGCGCCGCTGCCTTGACCTGCTCTGGCGCTTCCATATAGTTGTCCATCGCATTTTTGATCTTAGTTTCTGACAGCGCCAGTTGTGAATGCAGCTGCTGATCAATCACCTGGTACTCATTTTCGAGCCCGTAGGTGGTGAAGCGCTGTGCCCTTACCTGCGGTGAGGTTTTCAGAATGGAACTCAGGTTCCAGACAAGGCCTACGCCAAACAGGTAATTTGCACGGGTAGGATTAATACCGTCACCGTAGTTTGATGAATAGGCACCCTGGTCGTTCCCATAGTTTGATGAAAAACCGGAGCCCCTGCCCTGGAACACGCCGATAAAGGAGAATGTAGGGTACATCAGTCGTTTATAGTAATTTGTCTGCTCATTACTCACATCCACCCTGTTCCTGTAGTATTTAAGGACAGGATGCTGTGCAAGGTTTGCATTGGTATCTGCCATTAAGATGGCATGGGGTACATGATTGATAGACGCGGTATCCAGGGTAAATTCTGTAGCGGTAATTCCTAAAAGGACACCAAGCCTGTTGGCTTGCTCCTGCTGCAGGTCGATAGCGTTAGTCAGTAAGATCTTTGCACTGGAAACCTGTGCATTGGCCAGCGCCGAGTCAACCCCGGCGATTAGTCCGTTTTTTGCACGCGCCACAGCGTTATCTTTAAAAACTATTGCTCTTTCCAGGTTCCTTTGCTGAGACTTGGTCAAACGCTGTGCAGCAAGCAGGTTCAGGTAAGCGGCAGATACGCGGATCTCGTGCTGGAAAATCTCCTGGCTGAGATCATTTTCATCCCTGGTAAGCGTCACTTTGGAAACCTTTATCCTTTCTTTAATACGTCCAAACGTAAAAAAGTCCCAGTTGATATTACTGAGATAAAGCGCTCCGAAGCCGGCGTTCCAGTTCTGACTGGCCAGTGTTGGCCCTGAAGAAGAAACATTTAACGCACCTCCAAATGGAGCAAGCGGACCAGTCTGCCCGTTAACGGTACCGTAATCCTGCTGTGCGGAAAGGGTAAAGTTAGGAAGATACTCTCTTTTGGATTGCATAACAGTCTGTTTCGAAGCATTAACATAGTTCGTTTTCGCTTTTATGGTCCCATAATTTGCTATCGCGGTACTAATGGCCTCTTTCATATTT
Organism: Pedobacter hartonius; assembly: GCF_900107535.1. GTDB lineage: Bacteria > Bacteroidota > Bacteroidia > Sphingobacteriales > Sphingobacteriaceae > Pedobacter > Pedobacter hartonius. The sequence continues at coordinate 31,504 of NZ_FNRA01000003.1, forward strand.
AAGGTCTGCGCATCAACAGTAAGATTGGCACACAAAAAAGAACAACAAAGAAGTGTGGAAAGGGGTATTCGGGGCATCATTAATTTCAATTAAATTAAATCGATTATAGTTAGTGTTTTTAGTACACAACAAATGTATATGACAGGGCACGAACGAAAGTATTCAGTTCAAATCAATACTTATTAAATTCAAATAATTGTGCCCTGGCTGTGTCTAAATAGCCATTTCCCTAATATAGGGCATCTTAGGCCGCAAAAAACAATAACTGTACTATTGTTACAATACTGCCGTTACATTATGGTTACACTTGCCTTACACATGTGTTAAAACAAGATTAAAATAACTTTGATGAGATCAATTTAAGATTTTTGATAAACCACGGATTTGATAAACCCACTGTAGTAATATGCGGTCTTCAGCGGGAGGTACAACGCCTCTTCGAAACAGTGCTCTGTATTGATCAGGTCTCTCGCCTCTATCCTGGAGATTCGCTTAAAGAAAAGGTACATCGCCTTCAGCAGGTACCGTTGCCAGTGCTTGCCGGAACCCGCGTTATAATAGAAATCGGAAAACAGCCAGAGCCCGCCGCTTTTGAGTGCCGCATGGAACCTGCCGAAGACAAGGCCGATCTTTTCTGCCCGAAAATTATCAAACAAAAACGCGGTGATGATCACATCATAGTCGGTACCGATCTTGAAATCTTCTGCGGCGGCATGAATATAGCTGACCTGATTGCTTTTTACATCCCGCTTTTTTGACAGATCCAGCATTTTGGCCGAGATCTCTACATAGGTGATGCGGAGTCCCGAAGGATGGATCTTAGCGATTTCCTCCAATACCCAGCCTGTTCCGCCGCCAGCGATAAGGATAGTACCATTTGCCGGAATGCAGATCAGTTGCTCAATCTGGGCACTTAGCTGTGCACGAAAGAACACCAGCCTGCTCAGCACATCATAATACCGGGCTATCGGATCATAGTTGTTATTGTGCATAGCTGTCAGATAAATTGCATCGCCAGGATGCCGCAAATGGCCTTTACCAGGATTAACCCGTCGATCACGATAAGGTAGTAAAATATTTTCTTTCTTTTGTTCATGGAATACGCCACCACAAGTGTAAGTACAAAAGGAATCAGGTTGAACAATACGCGGATCGTGGTAAAATGTTCAATAGAGGCAAAGATGAGCAGGGATAACATTCCCAACAGCAGCAGCGGAATCAGCACATAGAATATCGTCTTTTTCAGACCTATCCGCACGGCAAACGTCTTCAGCTGGCTATTGGAATCAATAGCATAATCCTTCATATCAAACATAATTGCATTTACCGTACAAAACATCCAGTTTTTGATAAAGAGAAAAAACCAGAATGGAGATTCTGCAAAATCCACTCCTGACTCTATACGCAGCAGGATCAGTGGAAGCAAATTGGCTGTGGCAGCCCATATAAAACCAATGATGAACGGCTTCAGCCAGCCGGTATTCCTAAGGTTGAGGTTAAAGAAAAAAACCGGCACCAGCCCATAATACAGGACAGCCATACCAATTACTACCCCTACCGTGATCCAGTACAGGACAGGAAGATGCAGGATAGCCATATAGTCCCTGTTCAGCATATACAGAAACACCGCTGCAAAAACAGACCCTAAAAGAATCTGGCTCCCGCGAATAAAGGTTTGATGCTTGCCATACCAGGCGGTTCTTGGATTCTGCGCGTTCTCAATGCTGGTGGCGCCCATATAGGCATAGGTATAATAAATGATCGGCGCCAGAAACACCAGCATATAGTAACTCAGGGAATTAAAGGGCATCTTTAACTGCAGTGTGGATTCCACAGTTAAACCAACGGCAAGCAGCCCGACAAAATAATTACCAAAAAATATAAATCTTAAGATCTTCAGTCCCATTTGCCCAACTCCCTGACTCCTTAAACTTAGTTTTCGGAAAGATATTTAAATACAGCAATCATATCCTGATCGCCATACCCTTTTGCCGTTGCCGACTGCAGTGTGGTATGTAAAGATTTCCCTACAGGGGTATCCATTCCGTTTTCGGTAGCCAGCCTGATGTCTTTGGCGAGCAGTTTCAACGCAAAAGCAGGCTTGAAATCATTATTAAGGATATTGTCTGTCTTCATTTTGGTTACTCCGCAGCCTACAGCGCTTGCATTGATCAGCGGAAGCAGCAGTTCTGCTGACAAGCCATTTTTGCGCGCAAAGATCACTGCTTCTGCCAGACCCTGGTCCACAATGCCCAAAAGTAAATTTACCGACAGCTTTGCTACATTGGCCTTGCCGTTCTCTCCAAGATAAACCGACATCCTGCCCAGCGCATCAAATGCAGGTTTTACTTTTTCGTAGATTTTTTCATCGCCGCCAACCATGATCACCAGCTGTGCTTCTTCTGCGGGTTTTACGCTGCCGGCTACCGGCGCGTCCAGGTAAGAAATACCCTTTTCTGCACAAAGGCCTGCGAGGTACTTTGTGGTTTCCGGCGAAACCGTACTCATGTCTACGATGGTCAGCTCTCTACCCGGATGGGCAGAAAAAATGCCATCTGCTCTTTCGTAGAGCTCTTTTACCGCATTGTCATCACTCAGCATGGTGATAATCACATCTGATGTGGCCAGCAGCTCGGCCGGTGAATACGCCACTCCAACCTGAATCTCTTTGCTGAGTGCTTCAGATTTAGCTGCACTGCGGTTGTAAACGGTAACTTCAAATCCTGCTTTGACCAGGTTTTTAACCATTGGCGTTCCCATATTACCAAGTCCTATCCAGCCTATGTTTAATTTTACGCTCATATCTATATATTTATTTTGATGTTTTAACCTGACTTTCCCAGCGGATATTTTTTCAGGAGATCTTCTATCCTGGCGTCAGGCACGAGTTCCGTTATGGCAAGAATCCTGATTCGCCTGAAATCGGGATGAAGTGTATTGATTACATAATTGCAGGATTCCGGCATTACTGCCGAAGGCACTTTTAAAACCGGCATTCTCATGTGATCGAACCATTGATTACCAAGCGGCTGACAATGTCGGTAATCATAGGGGTCCCGCCAGTCCGGATCAAGATCACGCTCTTCTATCGTACTTACGGACAGATCATCCGGAATTTCTATACAAACGATCTTAAAATCATGGTTGAAACCTACTCCCTGACGCCTGACCATATTTTCAAGGAAGGCCAGTGGTATGTTCTCTGCGCAGTAAAGCACAGGTCTGCCTGCTGCTGCCCAGCGCCCATTGACGCCCGATGCATTGAGTGTGGCAGCATAATGCTTATGCCCGATTCTAAAAACGACCATACAGAAAGTTAAACGGCATCACCATAAGCCATTTTCACCAGCTCATCTGCAACCAGGTCTACACCGCCCGGGGTAGTTAACCAGTCCATGGGCCGTTCTTTTGAATTCCAGAATGGTTTATTGAGCCAATAGCTGAATTCATCTACAGTGCCAAACAGTTCTACCCCCTTTTTATACAAGCCAATGAGTTTAAGCAAATGCTCTCCATAAACAGGCTCCAGCAGTTTCTTCTGTTCTTTATAATTGCTGATGGTACGGGAAGAAATATTGATCAGATCCGCCAGAGATTTATTGGAAATATTGATCGCTTCGGCAAAATCATAGAACAGGCCCGGTTTTAGTCCCTGTCTTGCATACTGAAAAACCTTCATATCATCGCTCACATCTATTGCGCTGAACTTGATGCGGAGTGTTTCTGTTCGTTTGTCTAAAAGGAATGCATTGGAAGCTGCCATATCTTTAGGTTTAAAAGACCAATATACGAATAATTTCACTATTAATAATGAAATTATTCGTACACTTCTTTAATCAACCGCTCTGCCCTGAAAAGGTTATCAGAGTTTTGCAGGATCTTGGCCCTCAGTTTGGAGTTATATCCGGGATGTGCAGCCAGGAACTTCCTCACCACATCTGCCGCCTGTTTTGTCTGGTAAGTGCCAAAAGTAGCCTGCAGCCAGGATTGCGGAAAAAAGATATCACCGGTAGACTGGATCTCTTCGAGCAGATCAAGGCTTTGCTGCAGATAACGGATGCTGTAAGCCTGGCGGAGGGGATGATGCAGATAGTACAAGGCTCCCAGCACATTGGATTCCCTGGCCCTGTTTGGTAAGAATTTCAGGCTGTTAAAAAAATTATCCCTTTTCCCCTGGTCACCCGATACCGCCGGCATGATAAACTCAAAGCGTTTCTTACGGTCAGGATTTGTGATCCTGCTATCCTGGATCTTTAAAATGGCAGGGTCAGCATCATCCCGCACCGCCAGGGACAGTGCCAGACTCGTATAATCATCTTCAGCCAGGGCAACTCCGGAAGGCGGCTGCTGGCTTTTCCAGACCTGGTACAGCCTGTCCCGCGCCCCGGCACTCATAAATATATCCTGGTAGGCTTTAAATAATTGTTTCCTGTTATTGGAAGCTTTTTGCTGCTGCAATGCCGCCCAGATCTGGTTCTCTAATCCGGCCGATAACCGTTTTCTTTGGGCCGGCGTACTGAACTGCCAGTAAATTGTACTGATATAATTCGTTAACAGTTTGATATTCAACTCCTCCTGCTCCCTCTCCAGTCCCCTGCCAAACAGCGCCAGCAATTCATCAGGACGGATCACCCTTCCGCTCAGCATCTGCTCATACAGGGAGATACAGGCAGTTGCCCTGTGCAAAGGTTTTTCCAGGCTGAAAAGCTGCTGCAACAGCAGGGGGTCTACAGGCCATTGTCCGTAGCCGTCACCCGCAGAATTAAAGAGGATGAACATCGGCCTTGCCAGTCCTTCAGCTCCCTTCACCACCAATTTTTCACCGGTAAAGCTCGCATGAAGAACTTTAACCGATCCGGGATAAAACAAGCTGAGTTCAAATGTTTGCGGCCAGATGCGCTTCTGGCCATATTCCGGGCGCTGGATGATCTGCAAACGGGTAATCTTTTCATCCTCATAGGTTACTGTATAGCTGATCACCGGGCGGCCGCTCTCATTCACCCAAACCTTATTCCATTGCTCCAGGTCTGCCGGTGTATAGCGGTCCAGGATCTGAATCAGGTCCGGCCAGGAGGCATTCCCGTTTGCAAATTTATGCAGGTACTCCCTTACGCCCTGCTGAAACGGAGCCTTCCCCATCAGGCTTTCCAGCTGCTGCATCATAACAGGAGCCTTATGATAGATGATATTGCCATAAAGGGAACCTGCATCTTTCAGGTTATCCAGTGGCTGCCGGATGGGGTTTGCCCCTTCAGTACGGTCTACCGCATAGGCGGCGGGAAGATGATCGATCAGAAATTTAAGTGCATAAGCATCCTTGCCAGCCGTTTCTTCAGCACTTTTATCGGCCATGAAATTTGCAAACACTTCCTTCATCCACACATCGGAGAACCAGTCCATCGTTACCATGTCGCCAAACCACATATGTGCAGTTTCATGAGCGATGAGGTTATTCCTTGAATTCAGCTGGTCTTTAGTGGCCCCGGTATCCAGGAATAAGGAAGATGCTTTATATTGAATTGCCCCCGGATGCTCCATTCCACCAAACTGGAAATCAGGGATCGCCACAAATCCGAACTTCTGAAAAGGATAAGGAATCCCTGTCCAGCTCTCATAGTATTTCAATGCAGAAGAGTGGAGCGCAAAAATAGCAGGCAAACTCGGTGTGATCTTTGTTTTGTCGGTTTCACGGTAAAGAAAATCAGTGGTTTTACCTCCTGCAATGCCTTTATACAGGCGAAAGTTACCTGCAGCAAAAGCAAAATGATAGGTACTTAAAAGGTTCGAGGGTTTGAAATGATACGTTTTATACTGCTGTCCGATCACAGAATCTTTTAATTCTCCGTTTGCAATCGCTTCCCAGTCTTGCGGCACATGTAATGTCAGCGTATATATGGCCTTCAGGTCAGGCTGATCAAAACAGGGAAAAACCGTTCTGGCCCGATCCGGAACAAACAACGTATACAGGTAATCTAAATTTCTGTTCAGTGCCCCATCCCCCGCTGTAAATTCAATCTGCACCACGTTCAGGCCCATTTTAAGAAAACCCGGACCGAGCAGCAAATGCTCTTTCTGATAGTTAACATCCACATGCTGCCCGTTGATGATCATCATGCTGATCTTTGCAGGGTCTTCCTTAAAATCAAGCTGTACAGGAAGCCGTACTGAATTCAGGCTAAAGGTTAAGGTTTCATGGGCAGAGATGGCTTTTGTCTGCCCTGCCGGGATATCCAGCTCAAGCGCATAGCCAATATTGCTGAGAACAGCCTTACGGTAGAGCGCCAGCGAACGGTCCACCCCAGTTTCCAGTACAGGATCATTTACCGCCCTGCGCGATGAACACGCGATCAGGATAAACAACAGCAGAAAGAGAAACCGGAGATCACGAACCATGGAGCCAATTTAACTCATTTATTCTATATCCGATGGTGAATAAAGGCATGTCCGAAACATTTTATCGAAACCATACAATTTGAGCTCTTTACCAATCACCACGATCTTTGTTTCCCTGATCTCATCCGGCAGCCAGTTTTCCCCAAGTGCGATGGCGAGCGACTTCCCTACGGTTTGCAGCACAATCCTGCTTTCGAAGAGGTGACTATAAATGATGCCCTTCACGCGGTAAACATTGGCAGATTGCGCAATCAGGAAAACCATCATCCTGTGTTCGAGATCCTGGATATTCATACTCTCCTTATACTTCAGAAGAACAGTTTCAATATCACTGTGCTCATGCCGGTTATGCGATGTTCCAAAGGCCACCAGCGGTTGTTTTTCCGGTGCTGCACTGCTTAAACTGAATATGCCTTTCGGTGTAACCACAGGCTTCGGATTGCTGTAAAAATTAGCGAAACGCTCTCTCGCAAAAAGTTTTGTCACCTGGAAATTCTGCCCTTCAGCAACCAGTGTTTCTGCGAAAGGATTGATTGCCTTTAAAACTGCCTGTAGCTCCTGTACATAACCCGGGCCTACCTTCTCCACTTTATTCAGCAGGATAAGATCGCTGAAGGCAATCTGTTTGATGGCCTCCGGATGTTCTTTTAACTGGTCTTCAATGAGTTCCGCATCTACGATACAAATTACCCTTTTCAGGTCGAAACCCCGTTTCACATTGTCGTTCGTCAGGAAAGGATGTGCAATATTCGCCGGGTCGGCAATACCTGTAGCCTCAATGATCAGGTGGTCCCAGGCATCCCTTTTATCCCAGAGGTTATTCAGGAGTTCATAGATATTGTCATTCAGCGTACAGCACAGGCATCCGTTATTCAGTTCAATAACATCATCCTCCCCTTTCAGGATCAGGCCCGCATCAATGCTCTCTTCGCCAATCTCATTCTCTATGATCGCAAATTTAGTCTCTTTCTTTTTCGCAATAACCGCGTTCAGCACAGTCGTTTTGCCAGCGCCCAAAAACCCGGTCAGGATCGTTACTTCTTTAGCTTTCATTTTATTTGTTTTTTTCGCAAAGCAAATTTGCCAGGTAAATTTAATCTTTATCTCCCGCTATCAATATGATTACCCGTCATCATCCGATAAAACGATATGCCTGTATGGCGATCTGTAATTTTCATGTTGCGTAACTAGCAAAATCATTTCGTTTTTTCTTCATGTTAGGCAAATCGTGTAGATTGCCCCACAAAGATACATAAACGCAATTATGTTGCATAGTTAAATACATATGACAAATTCATTCATTAAGCCGTTGTTCCTGGCTTCCGGACTACTCTTTTACACTGCCCTGGGCTTCGCGCAGGACAACCTGGTCAACTCCTTGAAAAACAATCAGTCTGCAAACAGCACTGCAGGCTTTAAATTCACAGAGGTCATCAATCTTGAAAACACTCCTGTTCAGAACCAGGGTTCTTCGGGAACCTGCTGGAGTTATTCTACCAATTCATTCCTGGAATCTGAAATGATCAGGATGGGAAAACAACCGGTTGCCCTGTCCCAGATCTTCTCGGCACGCAATGCCTATGTAGAAAAAGGAATCAGTTATGTGCGCATGCACGGAGCCGTAACACTTGGTGATGGCGGTGCTTTGCACGATGTGATCAACATGTACCGGAAATACGGAGCTGTACCACAGCTCAACTACACTGGCTTAAACTACGGCACCAAAAACAATAAGTTCGCAGAGATGGCCGCAATCACAACGGGGATGCTTGAGGCAGTGGTTAAAAATCCAAATGGTACCCTAACCCCTAACTGGGAAAAAGCCTATGCCGGTATGATCGACTCTTACCTGGGTACGGTACCTGAAAAATTTGATTACAAGGGAAAAAGTTATACTCCGCAAAGTTTCGCCAAACAAGTTGTAGGCATTAATCCTGATGATTATGCAGAACTTTCTTCCTTCAACGATCACCCCTTCTACTCAAAATTCACTTTGATGGTGCCTGACAACTGGTCTTTCGACCAGGTATCTAACGTTCCTGTAAATGAGCTTACTGAGATTATCGACAATGCGCTCAAAAAAGGTTATTCTGTATCCTGGGCAACTGATGTAAGCGAAAAATATTTCTCCTACAAAAATGGGGTGGCCTATGTACCTACCAAACCCGTGGAAGAAATGAACGCTGAAGAAACAGCAGCCCTCTTCGCTGAACCAAAACCTGAAATGGAAATTACCCAGGAAAACCGTCAGGCGGCCTTCGATAATTACCAGACTACCGACGACCACGGCATGCACATCGTAGGACTTGCCAAAGATCAGAATGGCAGGGAATACTATATTGTAAAGAACTCCTGGGGCGTAACCAACGATTACAAGGGTTATCTCTATGTGACCAAAAACTATGTGAAATATAAAACTACCGCCATCCTGTTACATAAAGGCGGTATCCCATCAGCGATCAGCAGGAAATTAGGATTATAATCCTCTTGCGGTGCAGTTTCATCTCTTCAACCTGCAGGCTTTATCGCCTGCGGGTTATTTTATGATCGGAGTTGGCCTCTTGTGCTCGTCGATCGCAACAAAGGAAAATTCACCTGTAACTGCCTGCTCGCGATGTTCAGAGTACATCTGCTCTACAAAGATATTCACCCTCACCTTCATACTGGTGTTGCCTACATGGCTCACCGCCGCCACAAGCTCTACAATCGTTCCTGCCGGGATGGGATGGGTAAAATCAATCCTGTCACTGCTCACCGTCACCATAATCTGCCGGCTGAACCTCGTCGCGCACATAAAAGCTACTTCATCCATCAGCATCATCGCTGTTCCGCCAAATAAAGTGTCATAATGGTTTGTTGTGTTTGGAAATACGGCTTTAAATATGCGTGTCTCCGAGGCTTTGATCTTTTCTTCTAATGTCATTGTATAAAATATGAATCAAACAGGCGGTTCATTTTGGAACCGCCTGTGTCAATATTACAAACTTACAGCTTCCTGAACGGATAAACGCAATTCTTTTGCGGCTTCAACCATTTCCAGCAGTGCTTTTTTTGTTTCGTCCCAGTGGCGTGTTTTCAAACCACAATCGGGATTCACCCAAAGCTGTGCTGTGGGAATCACAGCCCGGGCTTTGTGCAGCAGCGCTATCATCTCCTCCTTTGCCGGGACCCTTGGAGAATGAATATCATACACCCCCGGCCCAATCTCATTTGGATAATTGAAATCAGCAAACGCATCCAGCAGTTCCATCTGGGAACGCGAGCACTCAATCGTGATCACATCCGCATCCATATCAGCGATGTGTTTGATGATATCATTAAATTCAGCATAACACATGTGCGTATGGATCTGGGTTTCATCGGCTACTCCGCTTGCGGAAATCCTGAAAGCCTGAACAGCCCATTCCAGGTATTGTGGCCAGCCCGACTTACGCAGGGGCAATCCCTCACGAATAGCGGGCTCATCGATCTGAATGATCCTGATCCCAGCCTTCTCCAGGTCTGACACTTCATCCCGGATCGCCAGCGCGATCTGTTTACAGGTAAGGGCACCTGGCTGATCGTTTCTGACGAACGACCACTGCAGGATCGTTACCGGGCCGGTTAACATCCCTTTCACCCATTTATGGGTGAGCGACTGTGCGTAAGAAGACCACCTTACCGTCATCGCTGCCGGCCGGGACACATCCCCGAAGATTATTGGCGGTTTCACACAGCGGCTGCCGTAACTCTGCACCCAGCCGTTCGTTGTGAACACAAATCCCGCCAGCTGTTCGCCAAAGTATTCTACCATGTCATTGCGCTCAAACTCACCGTGAACCAGCACGTCAATACCCGTTTCTTCCTGGAAACGAATGGTTTCTTCGGTTTCTTTCTCAATCAGCGCATCATATTCAGCAAGGGATAACAGCCCTTTTTTATACTTTGTCCGCCAGCTGCGTACTGCTGCCGTCTGCGGAAAAGATCCGATAGTTGTAGTAGGGAAAAGAGGGAGGTTCAGCACCTCCTGCTGCGCCACTTTCCGTACAGGATACACACTGGCGCGGTGTTCATCTTTGCGCCTTACACCCGCTACACGCTGTTTAACCAGTTCGTCATGAATCAGCGGGGACACTTTCCTGCTTTCAGCAGCGGACCTGTTTTCTGCTGCTTTTGCCAAAGCAGCGGCCGATGGCTCCGTGCCTGCCAGCTCCCTTAAATGAACCACTTCATCAACCTTCTGTTTCGCAAAGGCCATCCATTGTTTGATTTCCGGGCTAAGTACCTCCCCGTTGCTTTCCAGATCCAGGTCACACGGAGAGTGGATCAGTGAGCAGGAAGGAGAGATAAACACACGTTTGTCCCCCAGCCGCGCCACAGCAGTTTTAACCTGTGCCAGGGAATGGTCAAAATCATTCTTCCAGATATTTCTGCCATCCACTATACCCAGTGATAAGCTCAAATGATCAGGAATGGCTTCCAGTACATCTTCCAGCTGTTCAGGCGCACGCAGCAGGTCAATATGTAATGCAGCAACGGGCAATGAAGCTGCCAGTTCCAGGTTATCTTTCAATCCTTCAAAGTAGGTGGTCAGCAATATTTTAAGCCTGGGGAAACGCTTTTTGATCTCGCCGTATACATAGATATAGGCCTCCCGCTCCTGCGGTTCCAGATCGAGGACCAGGAAAGGTTCATCAAACTGTACCCATTCCACATGCTGTTCCGTCAGCGCGGTCAGTATTTCCAGATATACAGGCAGCAAGTTTCTGATCAGCGAGATCCGGTGAAAACCTTCCTCTTTCTCCTTACCCAGAAGAAGGTATGAAACAGGGCCTATGACCACAGGTTTGGTTTTAATTCCCATCCGCTTCGCCTCATTATATTCATCAATCACCTTCGTAGAAAAAAGCTTAAAGGTCTGGTCCCTCTGGAATTCGGGAACGATGTAATGGTAATTGGTATCAAACCATTTTGTCATTTCCATGGCAGTGATGTCAAGGTCATCCTTCTGGTAACCTCTTGCCATTGCAAAATAAAGATCGAGTTCCGTATTTGCATTGTTTAAGATCACGGCATGATAGCGCTTCGGGATAGCGCCAACGGTGAGGGACAGATCCAGCACCTGATCATAAAAAGAAAAATCATTGGAAGGGATCAGGTCCACTCCTGCTTTTTTTTGCAATGCCCAGTTGTTTGCACGGATGGCCGCACCTGCCTGCACAAGGCTTTCAATGGGGGCTTTGCCAGACCAATACTGCTCGCAGGCCTTTTTAAGTTCTCTGTTGCTACCGATTCGCGGGTAGCCTAGATTGTTTGTCAGCATTTTGTTGCTTTTTAAATGATAAAAAAATCAGTTAAAAGCTCTTTAAGCTATTAATCAATACCTTGCGCAAAAAACCTGGGAAAAATATGATTGCAGGAGGTTAACATAAGCATGCAATGCGTGCTTTTTACTCCGTACATCATACCTGACCAATAGCTTCTTTTCGCGAAAGCATTGTCAATTCGGTTGAGGCAGGTCTCCTGACTTGTAACATTTTTACCATCCTTCCCATCTTTTACGACAGTGGATATATATTGGCAAAAACTGTTTGGTTACTTACAGTTGCGCGACAGCTCGTGATTTTCACACGATTCCCTATTCATCTGCGTTAAGCAGAACCTTTTCCGGTTGATGAAAAAAATATTGTAAAGAACTTATTGGTTCCAAAGATAAACGAAAAAAGGATGCAGAAGTAATTAAGCATCCTTTTTTATGTTAATTGGCGAGTACGCTGTCGATATGCTGTAACTCTTGTTCGGTAAATGCAAGGTTTTCCAGGCATTTCAGCGAATCTGACAACTGTTCAGGCCGGCTTGCCCCTACCAGTACTGATGTGATCCGTTCATCACGCAGGATCCATGACAGGGCCATTTCAGCCAGTGTTTGCCCCCGTTCAACGGCAAGCGTGTTCAATGCATTTACCTGCTCCAGTATACGTGGAGTGATCTGTTCTTTCTGTAAAAAGCCGCTAGGTTTTGCGGCACGGGAATCTTCAGGGATACCCTGAAGGTACTTATTTGTCAGCAAGCCTTGTGCAAGCGGAGAAAAAGCGATACAGCCTACCCCCTCCTTGTCCAGCACATCCAGCAGGCCATTTTCAACCCATCTTTCTAACATAGAATATTTAGGCTGATGAATTAAACAGGGAGTGCCCATATCGCGCAGCATGCTGATCGCTGCTGCTGCCTCTGGTGCAGGATAGTTAGATATTCCAACATAAAGCGCCTTTCCCTGTCTGACGAAAAGATCGAGAGTGGCCATGGTTTCCTCTAACGGCGTTTCCGGATGGGGACGGTGATGATAGAAAATATCAACATAGTCAAGCCCCATGCGCTTCAGACTTTGGTCCATACTGGAAACTAAATGCTTTTTTGATCCCCAGTCACCATAAGGGCCGTCCCACATGGCGTAACCCGCTTTTGAAGAAATCACCATTTCATCCCGGTAGCCGGCAAAGTTATCCCTGAGTATTCTCCCAAAGTTCTCTTCCGCAGAGCCTCGGGGAGGGCCATAATTGTTTGCCAGGTCGAAATGCGTAATCCCGCTGTCGAAGGCAAGTTTGATAATATTTGTGGAATTCTGTAACTGGTCTACATTTCCGAAGTTATGCCACAATCCGAGAGACAGAGCTGATAATTTCAATCCGCTTTTCCCACAGCGGCGGTATTGCATGTTTGTATAGCGGTCGGGATTGGCAATATATTGCATAATTTTAAAAAATAAAAAGAGGGAATAACAAACCTGAGTATCACCAGCCTCAAAAAAGCATAGTTTTGCACTGTTTTGAAATACCCTCTTCAGGTTAGGTTGTGCTAATTTTATTTAGCTGAATTTTTTTTCTCTGTTACTTCAGCACGGATGTCCTGAGCAAGAACTTTCAAATCCTGCATTGCTTTACGTACTCTTGTACCTGCAGCACTGTTGCCAGCATTGTAAAACTTCTCCGCATCAGCTTCAACAGAAGCAAGCAGTTCCTTTAATTTTGTGAATTTTTCCATGTTTTAGTCTTTAATATAGAGCCAAATATATAACTTTTACGAAATAAATATATATTTCAGCATTTTTAGTAAGCTTTTATTTTTTTTATTAAGATAGTAATACATTTTCTGTTCATGATGACCCTCCTGTCAATTACACTAATGGATGTTATGATAGATAAGAATTTAAAATTTCTCTTAAATTAGTTTTTCTGCATATATTTGTTTACTGAATCGTAACGTTCAAAAACGTAGCTATTCTATTTGAAATTCAATTATATGAAGAAAAAGATATTGGTGTTTGAGAAAAATAAGGATATACTTGAATTAATTAACATTATATTAACCCAGGAGGGCTATGAGCTTGACCTCATCAGTTCGGATCATCAGGTGTTCGGTCATGTTAAAGATTTCAACCCTGACGCAATTTTACTGGATATCATTCAGCCCACTCCGGAAGGCACGGCGATCTGCCAGGCGATCAAATCGGCCGAAGATACTACTCACATTCCTGTGATTGTATTGTCCACACATCCTAAAGCAGATATCGTAAAAGAGATATGTGCCGATGAGGTGGTACATAAACCTTTTGATATCTCCTTCCTGATATCGGTTATTGAGCAGCAGCTAATGATTGCCTAGCCGCTGCTGATCATTTGATTACAATTCGTGGTGTTTCTTCAGGAATTTAAGGTACTTTTTATCATCTTCAAACAGCTGCTGACCTTCCATCTGATAAGCCTTTAAGAGGAATTCCAGAGCCAGCTTCTCATCGCCCAATTCAAAATAAGTTTCACCTAGTCGCAATAATACAAAGGGATTGTTCTTATCAGCCGTATAAAACTCATGAGCAACCAGCAACTGCGCTTTGGCCTCTTCAAACTTTCCGTCACTGAACAGTGCATCACCTAAAGATGCCGTAATGTAGCCTGTAGCCTCCCAGTCATCCTTCGGATCGGGCAATATCGCGTATGCTTTTTTAAACCAGTCTGCAGCGGCGGCATAATTTTCTTCGTCCATCTCCGCATTCCCCTTCTCACAATAGTCATCCATCAGGTCCTGCTGTTCATCAGTCAGTTCATCCTCATCATCACTTTCCTCCGGGATAAAATTCCTTTTAAAATCTTCAAAATCCTCATCAGCGGCCAGGGCTATAAAAAGAAAGTCAGCATGAAAATCGCCAAAAACCCCTTTTTTACCAAGTTCAAATGCAATTTTAAAGTATACTCTTGCCTGATCAAGATCCTGAAGCGCATAATAAATACTTCCCGTGGTGATAAAATGAACAACATGTTTCACCTTTTCGGTTTTCATTTTTTCCTGCAGGTACTCCGTTTCTTTCAGAAAATAAGGCAAAGCCTTTTCCAGCTGTCCGGTCTGCTCATAAAATGCATAAATGCTGTCAAGCAATATCGCGCCGACAGTACAGTTTTCCTTAGGATCGGGAATTTCTCCCTCGATTTCCAGCAACAGCTGCTCTGCTTCCTCGGCTTTGTCTGACTCTGTCAGTACATAAACCTGATCTATCTGATCAAAAAATGCTTCTTCTTCTTCCGGGCTATATACCAGCATATCCTATTTTTTTAAAACGAAGATAGTTATAACGGTTGGTTTTCCATCTGCTTAATAATTTTGTTGACCTCCGTTTCAGTGGATCTTAATTTCGCCTGGCAAAAAGCGATCAGTACCGACGCGCGTTTTACCCGTTCCGCAAGTACATCTACTGATACAGCCTCCGTCTCTATCTCAGCAGCGATCCGGGCAAGCTCTTCATAGGCTTCCTCATAATTCAAATTCTTTTCCATTCCGGGATGTTTTAGATAATACCTTGGTGTTTATTTCTACTCTGGCAAGTGTGACGGTCATTTCCGTTCCGGCACTGATCTGTGCAGCATCGCCAACAATAACACCGTTAACCTTCACAATGGCAAAGCCTTTGTTCAATATATTCTGGGGGCTCATCAGCCGCACTACAGATTCAAAATGTGAAATATACCTCTCCTGGTTGATGAAATACATCCTGTTAAATGACTTCATGTTCGAAAGCAGGTTGTCCAGGTCTTTCCTTTTATTGGAAAGGATAATCCTGGGGTTTGTCAGGATCATACCGGACAGGTTCAGGATATCCCGGTGTTTCTCATGAAGCAAACTCCCCGACGAATTAATGGTAACCTGATTCAGCCGGTTCAGCTGCTCTTTACGGTAATTCATCATCTGAAAAGTTCTGATCACGATCTGCTGCTGCAATGACAAAAGAGATTCCTCAAAAGCACGGTTATGGGCAATCAGCAGTTCAGCTACCTTAGTAGGTGTTTTGGCAGAAGTATGCGCCATGAGATCGGCAATGGTTTCGTTCTTCTGATGGCCGATTCCTGTAATCACAGGCACCGGAAATTTGGCAATTGCCCGGTTGAGCTCATAATTATCAAAGATCAGGAAGTCCAGTTGCGCCCCTCCGCCCCTGATGATCACCAGCGCATCATAAGAACGGCCGGAATCAAATACGGCTATCAGTTTTGCCAGTACCTGTTTTGCATTCCCTTCCCCCTGTACCAGCGCAAAGTAATCATCTATCTCGAAATGATAACCGAAAGTATTATTTTCCAGTGTGTGCTTAAAATCATGATAACCTGCAGAAGTATCAGAAGAGATGACTGCAATCCGTTGCACCACGCGGTTCAGCTGAAGGTCACTGTTCCTGGTACGGTACTGTCCGTCTTCAAACCTGATAAATGAAGGGTTATCCCTCAGCAGCCTTTCCAGTGTCTCTTTACGCTGCTGTTCAAATCTGCCCAGCGTGAAGCTGGTATCAATATCCAGCAGGTTAAGCTGAAGGCCGAAAGCAGGATTGTATTGTACTGCTACCTGCACCAGAACATTGATATCGTTCTTAAACTGCTGACCAGTAGCCTTTTCAAAATTTGAGATATTGACAGATGCATTTCCCCATGCCCTGCCCCCTATTTTAGCGAGGATCTTTGCAGAGGACTTATCTTTTTCCACCAGTTCAAAATAGTGGAAATTACTCTGGAGCTTATAGGTATAGCTGGTGATGTCGGCAATTACCCAGAAGGTCCGGGAACCAAAAACACCATTAATGGTATCATGGATCTGTGCGGTCAGTTCGGATAATCTGATGGAGGGTAAGGCTGCCAATTTTCTCAATGCAATTAAAGCACTAATTTAGACAATTCTAGGTGATAACAGCGTGCATTTTTTGCACGAAAGCACCCAATATGGTATGTTTCAGCAGCCAGTTGAACAAAGTAATACCAACAATGGCACAGGTAATACCCGCCAGCACATCCAGCACGTAATGGTGACTGGCATAGACAGCTGTAAACCAAATACCTAACATCACAACTCCAAAAACCAGGTTCATGGCACCCATTTTATTCTTCAGGCCATAATATAATACGATCATGGGATAGGAGGAATGCAAAGAAGGCATTGCAGCAAAAACATTTGAACCTTGTCTGTAAATCAGCTGGAAAATAGAAATATGCATCAAATGATCAAACCTGATCAGTCCTGCCGGATTGGAGTGCGTATGCGGGATGAAAGTGAATCCATGGTATTGAACATACCAGGGCGGTGCAGCAGGATAGGTATAATAAACTATAAATCCGAGCAGGTTCACAAAAACGAAAGTAAGTGAAAATCTGATGAACAGCTCCTTTTGAATAAAAAACAGATAAGCAGCAAAAGCCAGCGGAACCGGTATCCACATCAGGTAAAATATACCGCCGATGAAATCCAGAGGGGCAGAATGATGGATCCTCCAATATTCATTCGGCGTTAGTACTTTCCCATTGGAAAAAATACCAAAGATGTGTTTTTCCATATGGTACAGATCTGCAATATGCACGCTGCTCAGGGTATAATTTGGAAAAGCCTTCATATAATCGAACAGGATCCAGTAGAGCGTGAATATTGAAAATCCGAGCATAAACTTCCTGGTAGCGGCGGAAATATAATACAGCGAGTTAAAAATCACCACAAGTACGATCTGGTTCGGATTAAATCCTACTAAAAAGTAAGAAAAAGAGATATAAAATAAAGACATCAATGTGATGACAATGATGTCTTTAATGGTGTAAAACGGTTTGTTAGACCCTAACTGTTCTGACATTTATTTTTTTATAAAATCTGATCCCAGGATCTTGTCCCAAAGGGCAGAGCTCACCCCGTAGCCTTTTGTAGAATCAGAATAATGATGTAACATGTGGTGTTGCTTCAGCTTTTTCCAGAAAGGACTTTTGAAGTTCGCATGGTGCAATGCGTAATGTGTCATATCGTACATCAGGTAACCAATCAGAAAGCCGGTGTAGAAGGCGTAAATTGTTCCTGAAGGCAGTATCCACAAAAAGAAGAAGTACAGCGCCAGTGCCATTGGAATACTTGCCGAAGGCGGCAATACCAGCCGTTTCGCATCATTTGGATAATCATGGTGAACACCGTGAAAAATAAAATGGATCCGCTGCCCGAATTTGGATTTCGGATAAAAGTGAAAAACCCAGCGGTGCAGCACATATTCTGTGATCGTCCATACAAACAAACCCAGCGCCGCCCAGCCGATAAAATAAAGCAGGTTCAGCTGTGTATCGGTAAAAGACTTCCAGCCCAGGAAAATGATTACTGGTATATAAACGATCAGCGGTACTAAATAATGGACCTTCGAAAGGTTTTCAAAAAGGTCATTTTTAAAAATCCTGATGGATTCAGACGAGTTCGAAATAAAATTTTTCTTCATGATACAGTTAAATTTTTATCCGTTCAGTGGTCAAAGTATTATTTGAAGCATTCATTCCTTTGATCTCAACGTATTTTACATTAGGTAGCCAGAAAGAACCGCCTTCTATCCGCAAAAATATGCGTTCTATTTGAATTTTCTTATTATTTACTGTCACATAAACATGATATTTTTTATCGTCATCAGATTTTATCAGGTACATCGGCAGTTTTTTATGGGAAACAAAGCGGAGCTCATACTGATCATTGGCAAGAACTTTTGATTCTATACCATAGGCAAATTTGCGCTGGATGTATCCCAATTCCTTCTTTTCATTGTTCTCTTCGAAACGCAGCCAGTATACATGTACAGGATCATTCTGAACAACCTGCCCTTTGTCATTTGTATTCAGTTCGCAAATGATCGTATTCGTATTCGGGTCGCGCTGTAAATAGAACAACTGGTTTGTAATTCCTTTTGGAACAGGGAATTTCAGCGGTGAGGGGTTACTCTGGTCCTGCGTCTGTGAAAAAACGGTGTTCACACCACCAAAATTAAACAAGGCTGAAATAAAAATCAGCCCGATAACAACCACGGGCACCGCTTTCTCCATCATGTCTTTCTTTTCAACTTTTGTTGCAGTTTCACGTTCTTTTTGTTCGGCAGCGTCCATCACCTTCTTCGCATCCCTTAACCTGTTGATCGCCGTGATATTGGTCATGAATGCCATAATGGTGATAGGGATCGTAAAGATCGACATCGTTTCAAAAATATGGAACGAGATACCCGGTACGTAGATTTTATATCCACCACCGATATAATGTCCTGTAATACCGCAGGCCAGTGCACAGATACCAATGGTCACTACACGTTCGGGCCGCTGCATCAGGCCTCCTTTACTTTGAATACCCAAACCTTCTGCCCTGGCTCTTGTATAACTGACCATCATTGAACCGATCAGAGCGATAAACGCAAAAAGGGAACTCAAAAAGTAATGATGGGAAACCAGGTAATAACAGATACCGAGGAACATGATCAGCTCACTGTAGCGGTCCAGTACAGAATCATACAGGGCACCAAATTTGGAACTCATATTTCCCAAACGTGCAACCTGCCCGTCAAGCATATCAAACAAACCTGCGAAAAGTACCAGTGCACCTCCCCAGCCCACAAAAGAAAGATCTCCCCTGTTGCTTTCTTCGGCGCCAAATACAAAGATGACAGCTACGCCAATATTCAGGATCAGGCCGATAGTGGTTACTGCATTTGGAGTCAGACCAATCCGAATGAGGCCCTTCACAAAAGGATTAATCACCTTATAGATCATTTGTTGCAGACGATCACGAAATGGTATTGCTTGCATAGCTGTATTTTTTATACTTTTCTTTAAAAATCAAATTTAACTCTCGCCCTGATACCGTATTCAGAAACCTCAGGATTGTTAAGGTAATTAAAACGTTTCACCGCATCTACACGTAACACTTTAAATATGTTGGCAATTCCAACACTACCCTCCAGATAAGGCTGTCTGCCAAGGGCAAACGTCCTGTCCTGTCCCATATCATTTTTTGGAAACTGCAGCAATGAAGGGTCATTATTAGGGTTATTCTCCTCCCTCAGTCCGCCGAAAAGGGCTTTGAAAGAGATCGCTTCCCTTAATTTCAGTTTTTTAACCAATGGTATTTTATTGAAGAAGAATCCATTGAAACTGTGGTCAATGTTCACACTCGCATAATGATCACTCACAAATTCCAGGAAGTTCATTAAGTTGTATGAATCCAACTGGTATGAATAAGTCTGATTGGCACGGTGAATGGTCAGTAAAGGGAACGGAACCTTCCCAAAAGTATTTCCGCCTTCTACCGTCACGTCCGAATAACCGAACTGTGAAAGATAGAATCTTTTATCGACCCTCGCAATGATATTCTGATAGTTATACTCTCCGCCTACCACTCCTTTTAAACCAGCGGTATATTTCAGCGTAAAGATCGGGAATTTATCAATGATGGGCACCCTGTATATTTTTCCCTGGTAGAACTTCTCATTTGGTGCATAACGTAAGGTCAGGTTCAGCTCTGAAGTGGTAATGTGATCAACCGCATTTACCATGTTGTTCTCAAAATTATTAAAGTATAAAGAACCTCCCGGGCGCTGTGTCCATTTACGTGCCACCAGCTCATAGGAAAAATGGCTCTCAAACTCATGCATATAATCGATCTTATAAAAATCATTATACAACAGGGTGTTGTTCTGCCCGCGTTTGAATGACAGCAGGAAGTTATCCTCCTGTACAAACTGCAGATCCTGTCCTGGAATTTTGGTATCCCTCTGGAAACTTCCCCTGATGTAGTTCTGGGGAAATGCATAAATAGACTTATCATTTAAAGAATAAGTACCGCTGAGGAAATACTTCCATTTCTCATCCTTAATACCATAAGCACCATACGTTTCGAAATAATATCTTTTACTCAGTTCCGGTGTGGTACGTCCTCCCAGACGCAGGCGCAAACCTTCCACATTATTAAAACTGTAAAATGTATTTACCGGACCTACTTCAAACGGTCCGAAGTTTTTATACCCGGCAAAGAATAACGTCAGCAGGTCGGCTGTCCTTTTAAAGGAAGGAATCGTTTGCAGCGTATCAATATTCTTGTAAATGTTCAGGTTTGTTTTCAGGGTCGTATCGGTACGCTGACCGGCCCAGAACTGGTCAGGCTGAGTTTCAGCATTGGGAACCGTACTCGTTGCAGGCCCTTCATATACGTTTGCAGGCTGTGGTTTGTTGATCTGGTAGTCTTTAATGATTACCGTGCGCTGGCCTGTAAAACCTCCGCCCTTCGACTTATTGATTCCGAAATCAACAATCAGGTTAGTTTTAGACAAATGGTACCTGCCATCAGGATTTTTCTCGAAATCGAGTTTGGCCTCCAAAGCCCTTACAAAATTCAGGTTGATATTTTTGTTCACCGTCAGGTAAGCATCCTGAACAGCGTAATTTCCATCCATAGTGATATACATTTTACCTTCAAATAAAAGGTCTGTATTATTTCTAGGGATAAAGGAAAGCTCGATCAGGTTTGGAACATGTGTCTTAATCGTATCTGTAATAAAAAACTTATAAAACGTAGGTGACGCATCTGCAATAGGGCTCAGGAACTGGTTACTCACCAGGGAGATATTGCTTTCATAAATATTCATATCAGCATATAGCCTTTCAAAATACTTGCTCAGTCCTTTAGTATCAATAAATTTCGCATCGTAATTTACGTGTTTGTCGCCCGTATAGATTGTTTTCTTCTTTTCAGGGGATTTTTGAAGGTAGTTCTGTGAGACCTTCTCCTCGAGGAATATAGGCAGGATCAGCTTTCCGCCCACTTTCGTGGAATCCTGATTCTGAAAAAGGAACTGGTAATTCTTGAAAATGCGTTTATTCTTGAATTTATCAGACAGGTTGCTCAGGGAGAACAACAGCTGTTCATATTGCTGATATTCTACATGATCGTAATTCTTGTTCTGGTTTTTCGCCTTATTTTCAATTACTTTCCTGATCAGTTCTACTGCCGGGTTATTCTTATTTCTGTAGGCAGGTCTTTTATTGGAGGTAATTGCTACTTCCTTCAGGTTTTCAGATTCAGACTGTAACTTCACATTCACGGTTTGTGTTTCTCCGGGTTTAATGGTTATATAAGCAGTTTTAAACCCAACATAGCTGATCTGTAACTGATCATGCGATTCACTGGTAGATATAACGAATTTACCATCAGCATCAGTTTTGGTAATGATCTGTGTTCCTTTAAAAAGAACAGTAGCATAAGGTACAGGATCTTTATCTGACGCATCTGATACCACCCCCGTAACTACCGTTCTGGCAGGTGCCGGAACTGGTGTTTGTGCAGATACGTGAAATGCAAGGAATGGCATG
Organism: Pedobacter hartonius; assembly: GCF_900107535.1. Lineage (GTDB taxonomy): Bacteria > Bacteroidota > Bacteroidia > Sphingobacteriales > Sphingobacteriaceae > Pedobacter > Pedobacter hartonius. The sequence goes on from NZ_FNRA01000003.1 coordinate 53,550, forward strand.
ACGAAAGCAAAGATGAATATAAATTTTTTAAAGTGGTTCAGGGCCATGACATTCTCATTTAAATAAATACAAATTTCTTCTGCATGAGGAAGTTATAACCGGTTCCAACAGTGCAGGAGACAATAATTTTTGAAAGGATATAATTTACATGCAGGTAATGTGTAACGAGAAAGACCCCTGCGGTGGTCAGTAACAGATTTCCCGTCCATACTAAAACATATTTAATGATCTGGATACGGATATTTCTCTCCTTGGTTCCGAACACCCAGTTACGGCCCATCATAAAATTGACAGCGCCGCCAGCGGTGGTACCTATCACACTGCCAGCTACATACCAGATATGAAATACCTGCGTACAGACTAATGTGGTAAGAAAGTCAATAATTGAGGCCGATAATGAAGCGACCTGAGCTTTTACGAAAGTCGCCATATCAGTGAATAATAAATCTTAAAATAACCTGCAGTACTATATTTGCATACACCCCTGCAAGTATATCATCGAACATCACTCCCCATCCGCCCGGCAAATCTTCCAGCCTCCGGATAAAAAGTGGTTTTAAAATATCAAAAAAACGAAATAATATTAAACCCAGAAGAATGTTCAGTGGCGTAACGGGAACCCATAACAACGTGATGCACATCCCCGCTACCTCATCGATCACTACCCTGTTATGGTCTTTACCCCATATAGCTTCCACCACATTTCCGGACCAGATGCCCAGGATGGTGATCAGGACAGTCGCGATCAATGCCGGTATAAAATTATGTCCATCAGGATGGGCAACATACCAAACCAGGCAGGTCACCGCAGCAGCAGCAGTGCCGGCACCTTTGCCGATGTAGCCAATGCCTAAGCTTGTGGATGTAATTTTATGAAAAAGCATTTCTATTCTTTTAATTTATTCAGTTCGGGTAAATGGGCATAACTATAACTATCAGACAGGGCATTCTGCCTGTTTGTTAGATCTAAAAATAAAACTCTAATGATATTGATTACAGAATACACAAGCGAATGTTCTTCAATTGTGAGGGCAGAAATTATGGCTAATGCAAGATTCCGAATGTATCCTGCATTAGCCATGTTGTTCTTATTTTTTTTTCTGGTTGTACCAGAAGCGGGTTGAACAATACTTCCCTGGCTTACTGCCTCTCCGGCGAAAGCACCTGCTCCGGTTATCAACGCGCTATTCTTCATATAAATGTTTCAATCACCATTGTGCCATCAACGGCAACTATGTGTATCATATACTAACCTTTACAGGAGTTAGTTGTACTTCCTTAAAAGCGGCGTACATTTTTTCTACTGCTTCATCGATCTGTGCAAAAGTATGGGTCGCCATTAGTGAAAATCTGATCATCGAAGAATCTGATGGTACAGCAGGTGAAACAACAGGATTAACAAAAATTCCATTCCTGTGCAGGATATTGGTGATCAGGAAAGTTTTTATATTATCTCTGATATAAACCGGAATGATTGGACTGTCTGTATGTCCGATATCAAATCCGGCATCTAAAAGTAGCTTTTTTGCATAGTTTGTATTATCCCAAAGTTTATCAATACGTTCCGGCTCCGACTCAATAATGTCAAGGGCAGCAATTACACTGGCTACAGAAGCCGGTGGCATACTTGCGCTAAACATCAGCGATCTCGCTCTGTGTTTAATGAATTCGATAGTTTCTTCACTGGCAGCAATAAATCCGCCCAGCGATGCCAGGGATTTACTGAATGTACCCATGATCAGATCTACCTTGTCTGTAAGGTTAAAGTGAGAAGACACGCCTGCGCCATTAAAACCGATCACACCAAGGCTGTGTGCATCATCCATCATAATGTTGGCACCAAATTCCTCTGCCAGCTGTACAATTTCAGGAAGTTTAACAAGGTCACCCTCCATGCTGAAGATGCCATCCGCAACAATGAGTTTGGCAGAATCTTCAGGAAGCCTGCTTAATTTCTTACGCAGGTCGTCCATATCGTTATGCGCGTATTTGATGGAACGCGAAAACGAGAGACGGCTTCCGTCTATAATCGAAGCATGATCGTATTCGTCCAGAATGAGGTAATCATTTCTGTCCAGTAAACAGGAGATCACACCTAAGTTAACCTGGAAACCTGTACTAAACAGTACTGCTGCCTCTTTTCCTACGTATGCAGCTAACTTTCTTTCCAGTTCCAAATGAATATCCAGTGTTCCATTTAAAAACCTTGATCCGGCGCAACCCGTTCCATATTTCTGTATCGCTGCTTTGGAAGCTTCTTTAATCTTCGGGTGATTGGTTAATCCTAAATAAGAATTAGACCCGAACATTAAAACTTTCTTACCGTCAATGATGACCTCAGTGTCTTGTGCTGACTCTATCGATCTGAAATACGGGTATAATCCTTTTTCCTTAATTGCATTTGCATCTTGAAATGCAGCAATCCTATCGCCCAATTTTTTACGCATGCCTGAATTGTATAATGTTTACTTCAGATAGATTCATAAGTTTATTTTATTCATATACAAATTGATACTAAAAATACCGCAATGAAACATGATCTAATATATTAAAAATATGTTAATTTTAAGATAGACAAAAGTAAATTATTCTTAGACCATAACCGTATTTTAGTCTATAATATTATTGTCAAATAATCACATTAACGTTTTTTTTTGTTTTTTTAACCGGTATTAATTATTATATTTTGGTAAATATAACTCTCGATACGGATTATTTTTCTATTCGGTTTTCTTCTTTAAAATATCATTTCCTATACCAGCTATCAGCATATCTATCATCTCATCAAAATATTCGTTCGTTTGTATCTCAGACAACTCCACAGATAAAGGAAAGTGAAGCCCTCTGAATGCAGTTACCATTACAAACGACATTTTATTCATCCGGTCCGTTGACATTTCTTTAAATTCTCCTGATTGCGAACCGCCTAAAAGGATTTCCCTGATCATATCGATCTGAATCTGTTCATATCTCGACTTGATCCAGATGAGCATTCTCATACTTGCCAGAAGGTCATCAAAAAGAACCTCCCTGAAACTGTGAAAACCAATGATAGACGTAATCTGTGCCTGCAAAAAAGCTTTCAATTTTTCTTTTGCAGTCAGTGAAGCGTTCACAGCTTCCCGTATACGCTTCACTACATTTTTCATTTCATCTTCAACAACAGCCTCGAAGATCTCATTTTTGCTTGGAAAATAATAATAAAGCGTACTCTTTCCTTTACCAGCAGCTGTAGCTATTTCCTCCATGGTTGTTTTTTTCAGACCATGTTTACCAAATAACTTCTTTGCTCCAGATAATATCTCCTCTATTACAATCTCATCCTTTTCCATTCACCAACATAATAAATCATTAGACCGAAATTCAATTATGGTCCAAAAGTATTATAATTTTTTAATTCAACAACTTCTAACTATATAATGCGACATTCAGATGATACTATGTTAAGTTAATATGAATAGGTGCTATAGCCAAAAATCAGTCTGGAATACCATAAAATGAAACATTTTATACTCAATCCTGTTTCATTCGCCGGTCATCTTTGTCATACAGATCGATTAATTTCCCCTGCAAACGGATCACGCTTGATTCCAGTTCCAGAACACGGGATCTGAGCCGTTCAATCTCTCCCTCCTGTTCACTTTTCTCCTCTTCACCTGTGTTCAATAGCTGCCTGATGTCTATTTCGTGGACACTTGCAATCTGATGTATCCTGCTGAAATTGGGATCCGTGATGCCAGTTTCGAGTTTAGAATAAGCCGGAATGGAGATATCCAGTAACTCCGCCATGGCCATTTGGTTAAGGCCTTTTTTCTGACGGAGGATTTTAAATTTTTGTCCAAGTGTTTTCATCATAAAATATTTAATTGGGTGTTTGTTCGAAAATAAAAATAGCAATAAATTAACATAAATATTACAAAAAGAAATTGAAATTTATTGCAATAATATTGGGATTATTTCTATAACCATTAAACAACCACAAATTTTATCCGCAGAAAATATTTTGCCTGGTATATTCACTGCAGGATACCGGAAACATAAAACATTTTAGCATTACCAAAAGAAGGAAATAGCCTCTGGAGCCGTCGGCTCTGGCTGTTCAGAAAGAATTTCAGGGATGAAATAAAAATTTGGAAACAAGCCGCTCTATTATCTGGAACGGCAGACAAAAATCATACAGCGGTTTAGAAAGAAAGCTGAAATTTCACACCGCTGTTCATCAGATTAAGGTCCTGACCGGAAAGTTTTCCGATAGGAACTTTAATAAAAGGCTCGATCTGGATGTTGTATTGTTTAAAGATATTCTGGCGGCGCCCGATAGAAAAGTTAAAAAATCCGAGATAACTATTGCCCTTTAACGGCTGATCGGGAACAGACTCATCCACCTCCTGGGTCTCTAAAGTTCTTAAGACAATATTCTGCCCGGTTGCGGGGTCAGTTGCAGTTCTGCTGACCGATTGTACCTGTGAATAGGTATTGTTTCTTCTTTCGCTGAGTACATTAAAATAGGATACCCCCGCGCTGGTATAATAATGTTTATTCATCTTGTATACGAGTCCAAGAGGTATGTCTATCGCTTTCAGCGTGGCATCAACTGACCGCAGCTGCCTTGAGGCTGCTGCAGAACTAAATGAATAATTAGCTTCGGAGGCATTCGGACTGGCCTGGGCAGCACCCCCGCCGGAAGCAGCTCCCGGAGTATTTTCGCCGGAACCCAACTGCAGGAGAGAAATTCCGGAACTTAATGAAAATTTATTCGAAATCCGGTAGGCTGTTACCAGCCCGCCACCGAAATTCACATTCGTGCGTGTGGCAGTGGGCATCACCTGAACACCAAAGTCCCATTTTGAACCTGATTCCTTTTTCACTTCCTTAGTACCGGCCTTTCTGGTTTCCGCAAGCATAAATTCAGCTGTACTTATCTTCCTTTTCTCAGGAATAGTTACGGTATCCTTTTTCGCGCTCTGCTGAACCGGCTGTGCCGGTAGAGAAGTATTAACATTAACCTGGGTCACAGCCTGATCTTTTGCCTGTGTAAGGGCATGATCTTTTATCTGAATCCCAGACGGCTCTCCCGGAGGTGCCGAAACCTTGTTCCTGTCTGCCATAACGGCGCCTGCCGGCACTCTATCTGCCGCCTGCCCAGCTCCCCTTTGAGCATACAAGCTTCCTTTATTTAATATTTTGCCTGAATGCCCTGCTGTTCCTGCGGGAATTACTGTTTCAACAGGAATTACTGATCCTGCTGTCGTATGTTTAACCTGCGCTGCAGCTTTATCTTTTTCAATTGCTCCATTTACCTTAACGGGATCATGAGGTACGGAAACAGCAGGTTTGTTTTTTGCTACCGGTGTTCCAGCAGCTTTCTTTTCATTCAGGTCCTTCAGATTGAACAATACTACGGAAACGATCAGGAACAATACAGCAGCAACTTTAATCCACTGAGAAAAAAACGGGTACTTTTTCTTTTGATGTTGCTGAAAAGCTTCCCATTCTCCCGGAACATAGGATTCCTCATAATCTTCGAAAAGATCAGCTATCTCCTTTATCAATTCTTTATTAGATTGTTCCATCTGTAATTTTAATACTTTTTTTATAGAGGTCTCTTAATTTCTGTTTTGCCCTGGTGAGATACGTCCGGCTGGAGCTGACTGGTATATTTAGCATGGAGGCGATGTCATCATGACTGAACCCTTCGATCTCATACAGGTTAAAAACCGCCCGGTGAAGGTCGGGAAGTTCATTCAGCAGCTTTAGTATATCGTCTACAAATAACTTTTGCTCCACATCCACATGGCCTGTTTCTACCTCATCATATTCATCAACATAGGTCAGCGCAGTTTTATTTGCCCGTATCTTATCCAGTGCTGTACGCACGGTAATGGTTGAAAGCCACGATTTAAATGTTTTCTGAAATTCCAGGAGATCACCGCCATGCCTGAAATCGTACATTGTTTTGAACGCTTTCATAAAACTATCATTCACCACTTCCCTCGCTATATTACGGTCTTTGAAATAACGGGTTGATATCCCCATCAGATAGCCCCAGTAATGCACATAGATACGTTCTTGTATGCGCTCATCGCGCACACTCAGACCCGCAATGATCTCCCGGAACATTGTATCTTTTTTATCCACGCTACGCTAAACCTGCCTTTTCAGTCAATATATCTAATTTTTACCTTGCGTTGAACGCAGCATTTATCGGTTAAACGTATCCCGTTGCTATAACGCTACAACCTAAGTTTTATCAAAAATAATAAAAAACGATGTAGCGTTATGCAAATAACTCCCGTTTTAACCTCAAAAACATATTATAAAATTAAACAGTTTAAACATGAAATTAAATCCTACCCTCTTTTCAAAAAAAACGGGAAGATCTTCCATTCTTATAGCAATGTTACCTGCAGCTATTTTTTTCAGCTCATGCTCGAATCATGATGACAATGTAGCTGTTCCGAATCAGGCCGCCTTTTCTGTGACCAATGCTTCCCCAACCAAAACACCGCTGGATTTTTATCTTGATAACCAGAAAGTAACTACCAGGGGCACCTTACCAACCGGAAGTAACACCGGCTATTTTCTTGCAGTATCAGGAACAAGAACAGGAGTAGTAACTGCTTCGGGATCTACAACTAGCCTCCATACTGAAAAACTGAAACTGGAAACAGACCGCTTCCATACTATTTTTATCATCAATTCAGCAGATACCCTGTCGTTCCTGAATCTCACAGATAATTTCAATAACCCGCAGCAGGGTAAAGCGCTGATCCGCTTCGTTAACCTTTCTCCTGATTCCCCGATTTACAGCCTGGAATATGAAGGAGATACGACTGCATTTACCAATAAGGCATACAAGGATTTTACTGCATTTAAAAGTGTAACTGCAAAAACAGGCATTAATCTGAATTTAAGGAACACGGCGACGAATGCAATTGTAGCTACACTGCCCAATGTTGAGTTGAAAAATCAGCAAATCTACACTGTATGGGCGAAAGGCCTCGTTGCGGCCGCTCCTACTGACACCCTTCAACGAATAGGCATTAAGATTACCAGGCTGGTTCAAAATTTCTAATCAACCCGGTATAACTGTTAATACCCTTTATTTCCTATCACCCGAACCATCTGAATTGTGCTTTCAGGTGGTTCTTTTTTTATCTGCTGCCCTGCTTTAAGATAAATGCGCCGAGCATAACAGAAACCACAATGCCGGAGATGCCGGGGAAAAGAATAAAAAGATAAAGTATACCGCTGACCGCGATCACAGCCAGCACAAATAATAAGCCCTTAAGAGGCGTTTCCATTTTAAATGCAGCTATAAGGGTAAATAAATAGAAGGTTGCAGCGAGTATTTCTAAGAACATGCTGCAAATATGATGATCCTAATGTTAATTTAATGTTAAGCCATATTCATAATTTCATTCCTGTGACAATCACTGAAATATTCCTGCTTTCAGGTCAGCAGGTTAGGGTGTTCCTGGTACGTTTTCCATAGAAATTCCGCAAACAGGGAATTTACCCATGGAAACGAAGCCCTGGTATATTGTTTAGGATTGTCAACATGGAAAGATTCATGCATAAATCCGGTATCACCATGGCTTTTCTGCAACATAGTCAAACACTGTTTGATCTCGTCTTCGTCAGTACTGGTCAATCCCCTGGCTATAATGCTCATTGGCCACACCATATTTTTCCCAATATGCGGGCCACCTATCCCTTCTGCCATCTTACCCTTGTAAAAAAATGGATTATCAGCGGAGAGTACCATTTTCCTGGTATTCAGGTACACAGGGTCGCCCATGGATACCGCCCCCAGATATGGAAGCGCCAGAAGGCCGGGGATACTTGCATCGTCCATCAGGCTGTAACTCCCCAGTCCATTGATTTCATAGGCAAATATTTTACCATGGGTTTCATGCTCAATGATTGCATATTTCTGCAATGCCTGCCTTACTTCCATGGCCAGTGCATCCATCTCATCCGCTACTTTTGCATCAGCCTTAATTACCCTGAAGAGCTCAGCGGCCTGCCGTAAGCTGACCACAGCGAAAAAATTCGAAGGTATTAAAAATGAAAATATGGTTGCATCCTCACCAGGCCTGAAAGCAGAACAGATCAGCCCTACCGGCTTTACCGGATACCCAAAGCCCTGCAGAGCCAGACTATCTGTAGCCCAGGCGGTAGCCCTTTGAAAATGATATGGACCATCATTATCTTTACGCTGCTGTTCTTTAAAGGTCTTAAGCACCGTTTTCATGGCTTCCTGCCAGTTGGCATCGAAATGACTGGTATCCTTTGTCTGCTGCCAGTACCGGTACGCCAATCGGATCGGATAACAAAGGGAATCGATTTCCCACTTACGCTCATGAACACCGGGAAGCATATTGGTCAGGTCTTCTTTAAATTCCGAAGTTTTCGTCGGGTCATTAAAGAACGAACTTGCATAGGGGTCTTTCAGAATATATTTTGCCTGGCGGTTGATCACCCCGGCAACAAGATCTTTTAATACTTTATCTTTTCTTAAAAAAGGAAGGTATGACCATACCTGGGCCGAGCTGTCGCGCAGCCACATGGCATCCGCATCCCCGCTGCTGATAAAGGTGTCTGGCCTTCCTTCAAAATCAGTAAAGGTGACTGAAGTATCCAGTGTATTGGGAAAACAATTATTAAATAACCAGGCAAATTCTTTGTTTTTCACTTTTGAAGTAAACTCATTGATCACATTTTCTACCACCTTACTGTTAAAACGGCGTAAGGCCGGTACTCTTCTTACCAGGGGAAAATCAGGTTCCGCGGCGAATGATAACATTTTCCCTGAGAATAAAGCGGCAGTTAAAAGTCCTGCCTTCTGTACAAAAGATCTTCTTTCCATGAATTATATATAAAATGATTCTAATGCAAGGAGCATTAAAAGGTCTTTCAAATATGATATAAATTTTCAAACTTAACCTGCTGCATCAAATCATTCTACTCCCGCTACTTGCATGGGGATGGTATAAATAGCAGTAGAGGCCGTGATAAACAGATCGGTACGATTTTTACCACCAAAACATACATTTGCCGTCCATGGTTCTTTTACCTCTATATGACCGATGAGTACGCCTGCGGGGCTATAGATAAAAACACCTTTGCCTGTCAGGTAAAAGTTGCCTTTGTTATCCATCGTCATGCCATCAGAGCCCTGTTCAATGATCAGCTTCTGCTCAGCGAGATCACCATTTTTTAAGATGGTGTAACGGTAAGTTTTATTCCGCTGGATATCGGCAACATACAAATATTTACCATCAGGTGTCCCCACAATACCGTTGGGCTTTGAGAGATCTTCCGCCACTATCCTGGCCTTTGCCTGTTTACCTGCGGGCAGATAATAAACTTTCTGACCTTCTATTTCCGGCTTTTGCCTTGTCCAGTAGTCGCGCTGGTAATATGGATCTGTAAAGTAAATCCCTCCCCTGCCGTCCAGCCAGAGGTCGTTCGGCCCGTTCAGTTTCTTTCCGTCCACATTTTCCAGCAGTACCTCCACTTTTCCGTTTCTGTCAACAGACCACATTTCATTGTTTTCATCGGCACAAGCGAGCAATTTCCCCTTACGGTCAAAGTAAAGTCCGTTGGCGCGTCCGGCTTTGTCTTTAAACAAAGAGAGTTTACCATTAATATCATATTTCCAGATCTGATTATTGGGCTGATCCGTAAAATACACGTCACCCCCGGAGTTTACTGCAGGCCCTTCAGTAAAAGAAAACTGGCGGGAAATCAGCTTCAGGCTATCCTGGCTGAACAATTGGGCGCTGCTTTGAAAGGTGGTAATGCTCAATAACAGCGTCATAAGAAAAGGCAGTGACGACGTACGCTGGGGGTATAAATATTTCATAGTTAAATTTATAGAACAAAACTATAATATAACCCCAAAAATCAAACCAGAATAAATAGCAATACATAAAATATTTTATACGGTATAACTCCTCTCCTAAATATTAAATTATAGTTTTTAAGATTATATTAGCTTTATGAATAGCTTTTACAATAATTATAAAGGGATTATCTGGTTGCTTGCGGGCATTCTTGCGGGCAGCATTGCGGGGCTGATATTTGGTCAGCGTGTCAGCATCCTGAAGCCTATAGGTGACATCTTCCTCAACTTATTGTTTACCGCGGTCATTCCACTTGTATTTTTCTCCATTGCATCAGCTTTAGGCGGATTAAAAGAAACCAGTAAGCTCAGTAAAATGATGGGCGTAATGACCCTTGTGTTCCTGGCAACAGTGCTGATTTCCGCCTCATTGACCATCCTCGCCGTTAAAATATTCCCCATTCATGAGCATATGGCTGCGGCAACTTTAACGGAGACCATTGTAAAAAAACCTTTTGGGGATCAGCTCACGCAACTTCTGACCACCAGTGAGTTCTTTGAGCTCATGTCGCGTAAAAGCATGCTGGCCATGATCATTTTTTCTGTGCTGACAGGTTTTGCCACGCTGCGTTCAGGAGAGTCAGGTGCCGCCTTTTCCAGATTCCTGCATTCAGGTAACGAAGTATTTAAAAACGTATTTGTCATCATCATGAAGCTGGCGCCTATCGGTCTGGGTGCATATTTTGCCTACCAGGTTGGTGTCTTTGGTCCCCAGCTTTTTGGCACCTATGCCCGTTCCTTAGGAATCTATTATGGAACAGGTGCCTTTTATTTCATTTTCCTTTTCACGTTTTATGCTTTTGTGGCCGGCGGGGTAAAAGGCATCAAAAAATACTGGAAGAACAATATTATCCCTTCAGCAACTGCTGTAGGTACCTGCAGCAGTATAGCCAATATTCCTGCCAATTTAGATGCCGCCGAAAAGATGGGTATTCCTCAATATATTTCAAACGTGACGATCCCGCTGGGTGCAACCCTTCATAAGGACGGCTCAAGTATTTCTTCGATTATCAAAATGGCGGTTGTATTTGCCCTTTTCGGAAAAGGTTTCGATAGTATGGAAACCATTGCCCTTGCATTGGCGATGACCGTGCTGGTGAGTATTGTTGAAGGGGGCATTCCCAATGGCGGTTATGTAGGAGAATTGCTGTTTATATCGGCTTATGGATTTCCGCCAGAAGCGCTTCCGCCAGCCATGATCATTGGCACCCTGGTAGATCCAATGGCAACCTTGCTCAATTCTACGGGAGATACCGTTGCAGCTATGCTGGTTACCCGCTTTACGGAAGGAAAGAACTGGTTGTCTACAAAGGCATAAAGCCATTTTCAACATGGTGATCATGCAGGCCAACGACAGAATAGTGCCTTGGAAGATACCAGGTTACCGTTTGCATCATATTGCGGTAGTGTTCTTCCGACTCAAAGGATTCGGGCGTGATATTAAAGGCAAGGTCCTGGCTCATCTCTTCTCCGTTCTTGCGCATCATCAGCATCACTTTAGGATCCTGAATGCCATTCAACTCAAAAAAATCCTTTAATAACTTTCTTGTCTGCACCGGAAGTATAATTTCCGAGGGCTGGCCCACCATCACCTCTTCACCCTGTGCGACTGTTTCTTCGGTATTGCTGCTATTGCTGAACAGGCTTTCGAGCGTAAAGAAACTGCCATTCAAATGGTAATTTAAGATATCGCCGTAGGTCAGTACCCAGTCGGGCTGACCGGCACCAGGATTGATGACGACACCATATCCCCTTTCCACCAGGAAACCACCGATCATTTCGTGGATCACGTAAGACTGAAACTCCTCTCCCGGTTCAGGAACAAACAACTGAAAATAAGGGAAGCCGTCAGGCCCGGCGATCAGCTGTGGTGTTCCGCAGCGGAAAGCGGCCAAAGGCAGGTCCGCTAAAAACTGGTTCACCCAACTTTCTGTTCTCTCTTCTCTCGGTACTGTCAGAAGTGTTGCAATGGACTGCGTTTTTTCCAGGTCTCCCTTATGAATCTGCTGGCTATTTTGCTGAGCCGGTGCAGCAGAAGTGATTTCTTCAGCTTGCTTTTTTGGTTCAGTTGGTTTTGCTGTTTCAGTCTTCCTGAAAATATCGAATAGTCCCATGTAATTAAATTTGCTTCCCGTCCGGTGTACCCTTCCTCTGAGAGTCAAATTTAACAAATTCCGGAGAGATATAACGACCTAAAGTATCTTTAAATAAACACTTCAAAATGACCTACTTATAATTTACCCAAAATGACCGGCTGTATTTGTGCTGATTTCATGGTTAAAGTTTGACGACCAAAGAATATGAATGCTGATTGTAATGCCTGATAATTAGTGGTCTTTAAAAAGAATTTAACAGGAATTTCCAGCGGGTTTATATTGAGTTTTTAACGGGTTCCCAACGGGTTCTGAACGATGAAGACCCGTTCCAAACCCGTTGGGAACCCGCTCCAAAGTCGTTCCGGATATGGATTAAATATTGCTTAAACATCTATTTAAACACAGAAAAAACGAACCTTGTACATCATTCAGATCCGGTTGTCCGCTGGCCTGAACCACAGCAGTAAAAAAAGCAGAGCTGAGATAATTTTTTTATCTTTAAAACATGAACGAGCTGTACTTATCCGAACTTCATATTTATCCTATCAAATCACTCGGTGGGATGAGCCTGCAGCAGGCTCAATTAACAGACAGAGGGTTGAAATATGACAGAAGATGGATGCTCATTGATGCCGGAGGCACCTTTGTTACCCAGAGGAAACATTTTGAACTGGCGATGCTGCAGGTAAGCATCAATGACGGCCGGTTAACTGTTACCCATAAAAAAGATCCGGCAGTTCATATCTCCTTTTCGCTGGATGAAACCACAGGGATCAGCATTCCGGTGAACATCTGGGATGATCAGTCCACAGGACTGGAAGTGAGTACACTCGTCAACGAATGGTTTACCGACTTCATGCAAATGGATGTGCGCTTAGTGCAAATGCCGGCAGATGAACGAAGATTGGTAGATCCAAGATACGCGGAAGACAATGAGATCGTCAGTTTTGCTGACGGCTATCCCTGCCTGATCATCAGCCAGGCATCTTTAGACGGCCTCAACGGAAAACTGACAGATCCGGTACGCATGGACCGCTTTCGTCCCAATCTGGTGTTTACGGGCGGAGAACCGCATATCGAAGATAAATTTACGAGTTTCTACCTGGGTGACACTCTGTTTTCAGCGGTTAAACCTTGTGCCAGGTGTGTGCTGACCACCATAGACCAGCAAACAGGCGCCAAAGGTCAGGAGCCTTTGAAAACACTGGCAGGTTACCGCACGGTAGGAAAAAAAGTGCTTTTCGGCCAAAACCTGATTCATAAAGGCAAGGGCCTGATCAGCGTAGGTGATCAGCTCCGGGTTACAGACTGGAAACCGACAGCCTGAAAACTCCGGCCATTCTTACCGGGATAGAAAAAGCGTCCTTCAGCAGTACAGCGCGGTAATGCGCAAGGATAATCCGTATTACTCCACCATGTGTGACCACAGCCACCGTTCCAAAGGGCTGCTGTAAAAGCCCCTTCCAAAATTGAAAGATGCGCTGCTCCATTTCCAGCATGGTTTCTCCGTTGGGAGGTGAAAGACGGACAAAATCATTCATCCAGGCGTCAGAGGCTACACGGTCCACTGTATCCCATGTCTGCCCTTCCCAATCGCCAAAGTTCAGCTCCTGCAGTGCTGCATCAGTGGTATAAACAGTTGAAATAGCCGCTGCAAGTTGTGTACACCTGGAAGAAGGACTCGAATATACGGCTTCAATGGCCGGAGGCAGCTGTTTGAGCATCTCCTCCTTCTCCTCCAAAAAGCTGTCAGCAAGTGGTACATCCCTTCGCCCGTAGATCATTCCCTTTGTAACCAGGGGTGTAGTATGCCTGATCAGATAAATTTCCATATCAGGAATAACGACAAATAGATCACTACTTCTGTAAGCTGCTGTACGGCACCAAGACAGTCGCCCGTATAACCGCCAATCCATTTTTTGAAATAATAGCCCAGGTAATAACTCAGCAGCACCACCGGAATAAGAATAAAAGCAATGGACGAAACACCTGTATAAAAGATCAGGCCAGCCAAAGGTAAAAGTGTTAAACCGGCAGCAATGATCAGGTTAACGGCCCGGCCTTTGTCCACCGCGCTGCCAATCTTACTCTCTGCACTGCGGGCATAACTTTGACTAAAAACAACCATGATCGCTGCAAAACGGCTTAAAGAATGTGCAATAATAAAAATACCGAGAATGACCAACGCGTTAACATCAGTGGTCACCTGTATCGTTGCAATGAATTTTATCCCCAGTAACAGCACCAGTCCTGTAACGCCATAAGTGCCCAGGCGGCTGTCTTTCATAACCTCCAGGATCTTCTCTTTCGTCCAGCCCCCGCCAAAGCCGTCACATACATCGGCAAAGCCGTCTTCATGAAAAGCTCCGGTAAGCAATACCGTTGCGACCATAGAAAACAATACTGCCAGTGCATTTCCAAAAAGGAAGTTAAAAAGCAGATAAACAACTGCCGCAACACCTCCTGTTATCCAGCCAATTAACGGCAGGTACCTGATGGAATCAGGCAGCAGCGCTGTGCTGCCCTTATGTACAAAAGCGGGTGCAGGCAGCCTGGTATAAAAAGATAAGGCCGTAAAAAAAAGTTTCAGTTCCCTGTTGATCATAAGCGCTGCTCTAACTGTTTCTTCAAATATAAGGGCAATCCGGAGACGATAAATACGGCCTCCGCGGCCTTTGCGGCTACATACTGATTTGCCCAGCCCTGCAGGTCTGCAAACTGACGCCCTATAGCCGTCTCTGCATGCATCCCCATGCCCAGTTCATTGGAAATAATAATAAAGGTAGCCTGTATGGATGACAGCTGGTCGATTTCTTTTTTAAACTCAGCTAAAGACCGTTCGATATCGTTCTCATGATCCATAAAAAAATTTGTAAGCCACAGGGTTACACAATCGATCACTACGGTACGTCCTGTTAAGGGCAGCAGATGAAGGTCACGGTAAGCTTCGAAAGTAGTCCATTCCGGGCCACGGTCATCCTGGTGACGCTTGACCCGTTCCCGGAAATCTTCATCCCAGATTCTGGCTGTTGCAATATATACCGGCGCAGTGCTGAGTGCCAGCGCACGCTGTTGTGCATAAGCACTTTTACCGCTTCTTACACCGCCGCTTACATAGATCAGCATAGGGTTAAGGTTGAGGTGCAGGATCGGTATTTTTAAATCTCTTATACAGGAATAACTGCCATTTCTCTTCGGCTACACCTGCTTTGTCCATTTCCGCACGTGCCAGCGTAAAGAACAGGTCAGACAGGCGGTTAATGTATGCCGGAATAGTTTCATCCACTTCATCTGTGGCACTGAGGCTCACCAACCTTCTTTCTCCCCTGCGCATTTGTGTTCTGATCATATGGCATAATGCGGATATTTCATTCCCTCCGGGAAGGATAAAGTAATCTGAGGGATGCGTCATTGCCCCTTCCAGCTCATCGATCCAGGTCTCGCAAAAAACAGGGCCATCCACCGGCATCGGGTTGGTATTGATTTTTTTCGTATCTGAAGGACGGGCCAGATGAGACATCATATCCATCATATCCTTCTGGATCTTATGGAGGTTAGCCTGCCATTCATGTGTATCGCCCAGTTTTACCCTCAGGAAACCTATGGTCGAGTTCACCTCGTCCAGCGTACCGATACATTCCACCCGCACGTCGTCTTTGCTTACACGTTTTCCGCCAAAAAGCCCGGTGGTTCCTCTATCTCCTTTTTTTGTATATATCTTCATTTTCTTGATTTAAAAGCTTCATAACCGTTTTGATTCCAGTGATGAAGCTAAGGTTTTATTTAGAAATTCAGCGTGTAGCGCAGCGAAAAATTCCTTCCTGCAAGGTTGTACCCACGTTTTTCATAATAGTTTTCATCGGTAATATTGTTTATCAGGAAACTCAATGTATGTTTCTTTTGATAGGTATAACTTGCGCCAAAATCTACGGTCATAAATTCCGGATAAACAACTTCAGGAGACAGCGGATCGTTAAAATCCGTGTCCTTACGTTTACCCACATAACGTCCGCTTAAACGAAGGTCAATTCCTTTTAAATTGTTGTATTCAAGGCCGTAGCTGGCAGTAAAATCGGCCACATTATAAATGTCCTTCGCCGTTTCTGTTCCATCAGCTGCAATAGTGATCTCTTTCGCTTTAGCTGATCTTGTTGTATTGGCAAACAGTTTCAGTGAATAATCTTTAACGGCAAGCGTACCAAAGTCCAGCGCAAATTCTGCCTCAAAACCATTGATATTTGCCTTATTTGCATTTACATAGGTGGTAATGCTGTTGATCTGAAGACCGTCCGGAGTAAGCTGGCTGGCAGGAGGAATAGTTCTTTGCGTAGTGATCCTGTCTTTTACCGAAGTGCTGTAGTAGGTAAAATCTGCACTCAAACCCAGTTCGGCTTTGGAGAACCTCAAACCTGCGTCCCAGGAAATACTGTTTTCATTTTTCAGATTAGGATTTCCCTGTGTAACTGTGGCCTTGCCTCCTGAAAGAATTTCAGAATAGCCTGCTACATTGTAAGCATCCGGCGTTACGAAAGCCCGCCCGGTACTGGCATGTACAGTAAGTAACTTCATGGCCGTGTATTGTGCCGCCAAACTCGGGCTCACAAAAGGATTGGTTTGTTTTCCGCCGGCATAGGTGGTTAACAACGGGGTTTGTTTTACATCATAAGTGATCAGGTCCAGGCGTATTCCCGGGTTGACCACCAATTTGTTATCCAGAAAATTTAATTGTCCCTGCACATAGGCAGCAGCAGAATTCAGGCTGTAATTCGGGGAGAAAGGCGCCTTTTCAACTCCTGTCGGCAGGAAAGACTGTGAACTTGTAGCCGCACTGCTGTAATCCAGTCCAAAAATCAGTGACTGCCGGCCTATCGTCCAGGCATCTTTGGCCTGAATGCCTTTCCAGCTGGCAGAACTTTTAAATGAAGTGTAGGGGGCAATCTTTACACCGCCTGAGGTCAGCGTATAATTTACGTTGTTCTCCTCTGAAGTATATCCCTTTAGTGACAGCTTATGATTTGGGAAATTGCCCGAAAGTGTGGCCTCTTCATTATGGCGTTTGATGTCTTTGGTACTTGGCTGTGCATTGCCATAAAAAATATCGCTGGGTGCTTCTATATTTTTAGCCACAAAACGCTCTCCCCTAACATCCAGTCTCCAGCGGTTACTGATCTGGTACCCTAATCTTAAACTTCCCGTATTGTAATTCAACCGTGTATATTCCCGTCTTAAACCATCAGAACGGTCGTCGTCAACCTTAACCGGCCCTGTGGTATAATTATAAGTTGCCTGATCAGCATTCAGGAGATCCCTGAAAAGATTTCCTTTACCCAGTTTCATGTTGCTGTTCCTGTCATAAGTGAGAAAGGATAAATTGAAATCCAGTTTCTTCGTGATATTTCCACCGGCATCTGCCCCCAGTTTCGAGGTCTCATATGAGCCATATTCTGCAAAAACATTACCGTGTACATCACCGGAAGACCTTTTGGTGATGATATTTACCACGCCGCCCATTGCCGATGAGCCGTATAAGGCTGAGGCCGGGCCTTTCAGTACTTCTATCCGTTCTATATCAGCGGGATTAATGGTTGCGATGCTCACCGTACCGGCAGGGCGACCGTCTACCAGCAATAAAGAACGCTGATTTAAACCACTGATCTGCGGCCTGAAACCCCTTATACCAATACCGGCCGACAGCCCCGGGTACTGGATAATATTCAGGGAGGAATTCTTTTTTAGCAGGTCGGTTACTTCTCCTGATGGTGTCAGCGCTATTGCGGCTTTGGAAATTACCGTCATGCTTTGCGGCACATCACGCCTTTTCGTCTCCGTCCGTAAGGAAGTCACCACCACTTCGTCCAGGGCGTTGGTCTGTAGCGTATCAGGTTTCTTCTTTTCCTGCGCCAATGCGGAACTACTGATCAATACGGCGCCGATGAGTATGTTTTTAAAAGATGAGAGTTGTAGATTTTTATTCATTTGATTGTTGTTTGTATAAATCTAAAGCCACTGGTGCTCAACTGCAGAGAGGCGAAGCTAAGGGAAACACTAAGTGATCCCGGGTTGGTCGAGGGCATGCAAAAGTGAGCTCAGGGTATTAAATGATAATTTATCGCCGCCTGTATCCAACAACCAAAACATCAGTCCCCCTTCTTCTGATACCGTAATTCTCCGGACTGCTGCCGGAGTAACCGCATATCCTTTCCTGATCAGCGCCTTCCTGGTCCAGAAAGCAGCAGTACCTTCTCCTGTTACGCTCAGCTCCTCTTTCCGGGGATGGTGAATATGAAATGTGCCTGTAGCCGCATCAAATGAGAGTCCGTCTTTATCAAAGGCCTGCTGAAAAGATCCGTCTAAAATCAGTTCTTCAGGCAATCCGGCCGCCAGATGACCACCGCTGTCCATCAGCCAGATCTGGTCTGCCACCTGTAGTGCCAGGTCAAGCTCGTGGGTAGAAATAAGAATTGCCTTACCGGTTTCTTTTGCCAGCTGATGCAATAAACGCATTAGCTGAATCCTGCTGGGCAAATCCAGGTGTGCTGTAGGCTCATCGAGGATGATCAGTGGTGTGTCCTGAGCTATTGCACGTGCCAGCATTACTTTCTGACATTCGCCATCACTGAGGCTGTCCATTTTCCGGTTCAGAAAGGCCGCAGTACCGGTCGCATCGATGGCATAATCTATAGCAGTTTTATCGGTCTGATTTAAAATACCCAGCCAGCCGGAATACGGATAACGTCCCAGAGAGATCAGCGAATACACGTCCAGATTTCCGGAGCGGACATTGTCGGTCAGCACCAGGCTGATCTGCCTTGCAATATCAGCAGGCTTTAACCCCTTCAAATCCTTTCCTTCCAGCTGAATGTTTCCCGAAACTGCCTTCTGCAAACCTGAAACAGTTCTGAGCAGGGTTGACTTGCCGCAGCCGTTAGGCCCCAGCAAACAGATCAGCTGACCTGCATACAGGGATAAGTTTAATGGCCCGGCAATCACCTTTAAATGGCTTGTACCAGGATGATAACCTATCGTCAGCGCTGTCGTATGTAATATAGCCTGTTGCTTTTCCATCAAAATCCCCTCAGTTTATTTGGCCCGGCAATGATCCAGATCACCACCGGAGAACCTACCAGTGCCGTGATCACATTAATTGGCAGTACCGTTTGGCTGCCAGGCAACTGTGCTACAATATCACATATCAGCATCAGCACTGTACCCACCAGGCAGCAAGCCGGAATAAGAATCCGGTGGCTCGAGGTATGGAACAGCGCCCGCGAAAGATGGGGAACAGCGATCCCTATAAAACCTATAGGCCCGCAAAAAGCAGTGATCCCACCGGCAAGCACACTGGTGCTCAACACGATCAGTAAACGCGCATGCTGTACCGTTAAACCCATGCTGCGTGCATAGTTATCCCCCAGCAATAAAGCATCCAGTAACTTGGAGGAAAAGAATGAGATCAGGAGCCCGGTAGAAACGACGATTGCCAGGATCAGCAGCTGATTTCCGGTGACCCCTCCGAGCGAACCGAAAGTCCACATCAGGTAGTCCTTGATCAGCTCAGGAGAACTGAAGTATTGCCAGATGCTGATGACCGAGAGGGTGATATTGCCAATCATCACTCCAACAATCAGTACAATAACGTTATCCTTTAGAGAGGACGATATCGAAACAATGACTACCATGATAAGGGCTGCCCCAATTGAAGAAGCAGCGATCACCAGCCAGCTGCCGGAGATCCCCAGTTCCCTGATGGTATACAGGCTGGTGATACTCCCTGCAGAAAGCATAACCAGGGCTACGCCAAGGCTTGCTCCTGCGGTAATTCCTAAAACTGAAGGACCAGCAAGTGGATTGCGGAAAAGCGTCTGCATCTGCAGGCCGCTGACCGACAGGCCGCAACCGACGATGATTGCGGTCATTGCTTTAGGCAGCCTGATCTTCTCTATGATATAGATCCAACTTTCATTAGCGGCATCAGGTCTAAAGAGAATCCTGACGACTTCCTTTACAGGGATATGTACAGAACCCAATGCTACATCGAGCAGGAAAGCCATCACCAGCAGGGAAAGCAATACCAGAATTTTTATTTTATTCAATGGACTAAAATTAGGAGAGATCAGTCAATACTTATTTCAATGATCAGTTCAGTTGCTTGTAATATACCAGCTGGTGGCCCGGCAGCAATTCCGGGTGAAGAATTTTGATCAGGTCGGCCAGGATCAGCTGCGGACTTACCGCACCGGATTCCCAGTAGTCATTTGAGCCCAGGTCATTTACCCTTTTGTTATTATTGAAGATGTTCCCGTTTTTAAAGGGTTTAAAATCTGCATAACGGGCATCTATCGCGCGGATGTCCTTTTTGGAATCCACATAGCCTGCATTCAGCCAGAAATCGGCTTTTAACGCTTCTGGTGCTACCGTTTCAAAGTTCAGTGCAAGGCTCCCTTTTCCTGTAACGTTCATCCATCGGTAGGTAGTCCCTGCGTCTTTAAAGAACTGCGCCATATAACTGTCCCCATCCGGCACATTCCAAACCCCTTTAAAGGGCATGCCCGTAATGACAGAAGGTTTGGCAAGAGCACTCCTACCGATCTTAGCCAGGCGCTGGTATTCTTTTGCTATCGCATCAAATTTAGTGTTTACCAGTTTTTCCCTGTTGGTTAGTGCGGCCATTACCTTCACCCATTCTGCGCGGCCCAGCGGAGTTGTCTCCAGCCATTCGGCATTGAGCATGACAGGGATTCCGGCATCGGTCAGCGTTGCATACTTTGAGAATTTCGCATCCGGGTTGCCCATAACGATCACCAGCCCTGGTTTCATGCTGATCAGCATTTCGTCGTTCATTGTTCCGTCTACACCTACATCTTTTACTTTACCGGCAGCGATGTTTTTTCTCACCAGGGGCGAGGTGATGTATTTGAAGCTGCCCAGACCTGTAATGACATCAGCAACCCCCGCAAAATCTGCCTGCGCTACATGGGTAGACGACATGGCAACCAGCTTCTTTACAGGAATTTCTATCAGCTGTGCTTTGGCGTATCCCTCAGGGGCTTTCAAACCTTTTGGCAGCAATACATACTGCGCCGTATCGGCATCAGGCCCGAAGCCTGAATAAATATTCAGCAGTTTATAGCCATCGTAATAGTCAATACCGAAGCCTTTGGCATACCTGATTTCAGCAGCCCCTGTTTTTGCAGCAGTATGCTTCTTGACAGCCGGTGCCTGCCGGCATGAACTGCCCAGCAACAGGAAAACAAGCAAACAGGAAAATGTCCCTGCACGTGTAGGATTTTTTATCTTTTTGATCATAACTGTTGGCCTTTCTTCCGAAAGCGTAAGTAAACATGTATAAGGCAGGTCTTCTGACTTCCTCAAACTGTCGCCTTCCCCCCTTTTCAGAAAGTGGCATCTTAACAGTTTTTTTAGCGAGGTTTACAGCAGCGGAGACTGTTCTGGATTTACACCAGCATTCCCTATTAAAGCATTTCCTTAGAAATACTACCTAATGCTGCAAACCTAAGAGAAAAATTTCAACTCTACTAAATCGGCAGGTAATTATTTTATAAAGTTTAAAACAAATGCAACCCGGTCGGCTTCAGCAATTTTTGGAACGTCGGTCAGTTCAAAGCCGAAACCGGTATAAGTTTCCCTGATCGTGTCATAAATCGATCCAGATTCCTCAAAACTCTGCCAGCGTTCCGCATCGTTCACATAAATCGCCTCCCAGGGGGGGAGAATGAATACCTGATTTTCATAAGGGTGGCGCAACAGATCATCCAGATAGGCCTGGGGCATCGGCAGACCGGCGATCCTGAGATAGGCAATCACATCCGGTATTCCCCGATCGAAAAAGGTAAGCGTGTTTTCCGCGCTCTGCTGCCAGGCACCGGTCATCCTGGCGATCACCTTGTCAGAGAAACAGGAGATATCCAGCCATGGAAGGCAGTCAGAACCTTTTGCCACTTCAGCTTTAATCATTTCCCTCGAGATCTCGGCAGAGCAGGCATAACCCGCTTTTTCCAATCCCTCGATCAATGTGGACTTCCCCGAACCGGGTCCTCCGGTAATGACGTATCTTTTGTTGTTAACCTGCATGAGGATTACTGTATTAGAAATGGAAAAAGTAGATCGCAACGGATAGTACCATCAGCAGGCAGACCCCATGATTGATACTGCTGACCACTTTAAATTCTTCGTGTTTAATTTCCCTGTTATTGGTACCAATATAGGGTTTGTCAACCAATTGGCCATGATAAACATTGGGCCCGCCAAAGCGTACATCCAGGATGCCCGCCAATGCAGCCTCAGGATAACCCGCATTCGGGCTTTTATGCTGATGCCCGTAATGCAATACAAAGCGCCAGCCCCTGAAACTGAGTGTCACCAGCAGCATGAGTATCGCCGTGATCCTTGCGGGAATAAAGTTTGCCACATCATCCAGCCTTGCGGCAAACTTGCCAAAATACTCGTACCGTTCGCTGTGGTAGCCGATCATGGAGTCCAGTGTGTTGATCATTTTGTAGGTCAGCATTCCCGGTACGCCGGCAATGAAATAAAAGAACAGGGGTGCCACCACCCCGTCACTCAGGTTTTCAGACATGGTCTCAAAAACGGCACTGCGGATCTGCTGGGAATCAAGTTTTGACGTATCCCGGCCTACGATCCAGGACAGGCGCTCCCGTCCGGCCTCGAGTCCGTTATACTGCAGGGCATCAAACACCTTTTTCCCTTCCGTGACCAGTCCTTTGTTCGCAAGGGCATAAAATATGAATACGGTGGCGAAGGGAAAGTACACCGGCACACCATAAAGGAGCAGAAAATGCACCATACCATAGAAAAACAGGTATGTTCCGGAGCACAGTACCAGTACCGTGATCATTCCCTTTACAAATCTGTATTTCCCTTTATTCAGCCGCCTTTCGGCGAGGCCGATCAATGTACCGAAAAAACGCACCGGGTGGGGCAGCCGGTATGGGTCGCCGAGCACCAGGTCCAGCAGGTAGCCCGCCAGCAATGGAATGATGATGATTACGTACGTTTCCATTCTGATAAAGCGTTGATCAATAATTTATTCTTAGCCGGGCTTAATGTAGCAATTCTGATGAAATTTTCGGAAAGCCCCCTGAAATTTCCTGCATCCCTGATCAGGATATTGAATTCATCCAGCAGGAACCGCTTTAAGCGGGAAGCATTTTCCACCTGCGTTTCTGCCAGGAAGAAATGGGTATGGCTTGGATAGATGGTTAGCGGTGCATTGTCCAGTTCCCTGATCAAATCAGCTTTATCTGCCAGCAGCTGCTGCAGTGGCAAGGTTAAGCTGTCAAGATGGTCAAAAATAAAATGGCCGGCCTCAAGCGCCATGGTATTCACGGTCCAGGGTAGTTTGGCAGACCGGAAAAGGGCAATGAGCGGTGGTTGCGCAACGATATACCCGAGTCTTAATCCCGGCACCGCGTACGCTTTGGTCATGGAACGCATCACTACGAGGTTACTGTATTTTTCAGTTGCTCCAACCAAAGAAGTAATGGAGCAGGTAAATTCTATAAATGCCTCATCTACTACAAACAATGTATGGGGGTGTTGTACGATCAGTTGTTCGAGTTCTGTCATCACTGCCCCTGTAGGATTATTCGGATTACAGATAAAAACCAGGTCCGTGCCTTTCAGCAAATGGTTGAGTTCAACGTCTTCCCAGCGGATGAAATTTATTTCATGTCCGTGCATGCGGCAGGCGTCTTCGTACTCGGCGAAAGCGGGAATAACTAACGTTGATCTCTTATGTTTAAAAGCCTGGGCAATCAGGTAAATACTTTCTGTACTTCCGCTGGTCACCAGAATGTGCCCACTGCCGAAACCATAATGCCCGGCAATTTTTTCAGTGAGGCTTTCGGCCAGCACTTCAGGATAGCGCATTACCTTATCCCAGTGTGCAAACAGGTATTCCTTCAGTCCTGCGGGTGCTCCTCCATGGTATACATTGGTGCTAAAATCTGCTGTTAATGGCTTATTGTGCAAGTAGCCGTCATCTCCGTGTCCCTGAAACATCTGTTAATCTTTTAATTGCTGATAGACCTGTTCAATATCCAGGTTTGCCCTTAACAAGTCTGCCAGTTTATCGTATTGCTCATTACGGAATGACTGATAATCGGCGGTGTCCACCTTTTCATCCGTATATGGGGCTACCAGTTCATTGATCACCAGCGGGTTATCCAGAATACCGTGCAGATAAGAGCCCCAGCATTTTCCGGAAAGGTAATGACCGTCAGGCTGTCCGTCAGAAAGAAGCGCAGTAGGTTCAGCACCGGCGGTGCTGCTTGTTTCTCCCATATGGATCTCGTATCCCCTGCAGATCTCAGGATAGCCGCGATAGGTAAAATCACATTGCCTGGTCGTTTTTTCTGCCAGCAATATGGTTCTGACGGGTAAAATGCCCAAACCGGTAACTTCCGTTACGGCAGACTCTACCCCGAGCGGATCTTCGATCAGTTCACCCATCATCTGGTACCCCCCGCAAATGCCGATCACTGTTTTCCCGTTTCGCTGTGCATGGATGATGGTCGTTGCCAGTCCGTTATTTTTAAGTTCGATCAGGTCTTCAATGGTATTCTTACTTCCCGGCAGGATAATGATATCCGCCCCTGCGATACCTTCCCGGGTATGTGTATAATATAGGTTCAGCCTGCTGTCATTATCCAGACGGTCGAAATCCGTAAAATTAGACATTCTGCCTACCAGCACAACGGCGATATTCACTTTATCTTTCACCGGCTGGTTTCGCTTCTGCTGCAAGGCCACAGCATCTTCTTCTTCAATAAAGATATCCCGGAAATACGGGATCATCCCGATAACGGGCACGCCGCAGAGGCGTTCAATGATCTTTTTTCCTTCGTCAAACAGACCAGCGTCACCGCGGAACTTATTGATGATGATCCCTTTGACACAAGCCCTTTCTGCAGGCCCGAGCAGGGCCATCGTACCGTAAAGGCTAGCAAAAATGCCTCCCCTGTCGATATCCGTGATGAGGTATGTTGCAGCGCCGGCAGCAATGGCCATACGCATATTGGTGATGTCCCGCGCTTTGAGGTTCAGCTCGGATATACTTCCGGCACCTTCCATTACGATAGGGTTATATCTTTCCGACAATCTTGCATAGGCGAGTTTTACCTCTTCAAATAAGGCAGACCTGTCGCCCGACATAAAATATTCCTTTGCGGTCTGGTTACCGATGGATCTTCCGTTCAGGATCACCTGTGATGTTTTATCCGTAGTGGGCTTTAGTAAAACGGGATTCATATCGGTATGGCAGGGAATCCCTGCGGCTTCGGCCTGTACGGCCTGCGCACGACCAATTTCAAGCCCTTCAGGCGTAGCATAACTGTTCAGCGACATATTCTGCGCCTTGAAAGGCGCAGGCGCATAACCATCCTGCATAAATATCCGGCAAAATCCTGCAGTAATCACACTTTTCCCTACATCAGACGATGTCCCTACGAACATCACAGGCCTGAGTTTATGTTGCGTTTCCATCAACTGCAATCTTACACTTTTATCTCTCAGCTTACAAGTGTATAAGCAAATCTGTAAAAAAAATTAATAGGATGATTACTATTGCGGATCATACTGATAAACAATATGGTATGGAATATTTTTCAGGTTGGAGGCCAGCTGACCGATCGAAAGGTCTTCCATTTCAGGTGTTGCCTCACATGCAGAATATATTTTACCCTTGTACCGGATAGGTTCTCCTACCGGTTTGCTGAATTCCACAGCCATCATAATATGGGTTGGATATAAGAGTGCGATCATCGGGAGATTGTAGATCTCTTTGACCAGGTAAAAGAACAGGGCGGCCCTGTCGTCACAATCGCTGTAAGTCGATGACAGCGTTTCTTCGGGAGACATCCTTTTCTCTTTGCCGAAGTTCTCCTGATCGTTCTCGTACAGGAAAGCATAACGGGTAAACCGCATCAGGTAGTCTACCCCTTTCTTCTGGTTCATCCGCTGCACATTCTTTTTCAAAAGGGGAATCAGCGAACCGTAGGTCTCTTTGCTCAGCGGAATATTGAAATAGCTTTCAAAGTCTACCCCGGGGTAATTGGCGAAGATCGTTTTCAGTGCCGGGTTCAGCTTTATGTTGAAATGATATTGTTTATGATCATAGATGAAATCCAGTTTTTTCTCCGTGTAATCAGCCGCATTGAAGTCGGGCATACGCGTTACCTTGTATGAAAACGCTTTTCTAGCCTCCGGAATGTCAATTTTCACCGGTATCGGGGGATCATCGTTTAGGTTGGCCTTGCCGTAATCGTGGTAATTGAGGCACATATATTTTTTGCCCTCTACCTGAAAGAACGGAATATCAGAAATATCCTCGTCATTGAAAACATAGAAGATGATCTTTTGATGGGATAATGCAAGCCTTGCATCATATCCCGATTTAGTGAGCATAAACCATTTATACAGCGTATAATTACCATAATTGAGTTCTTTGGGGCAAAGCCGCTGTGCCACTTTTCGGATCAGCTGGTAGTAAAGCCAGTCGTTCAGCCGGTATTTTTCCCGGTAGGCCAGCAGGGAGTCAGTCAGGGGCTGACAGGTGGCGGAGTTCAGCGTTTTGAATCCTGCCCTTACAGCTTCTTCAGAGAGATTTTTTTGCAGATCCAGGGAAATTGTACCATCTGTCACCAAATGAAAGGTATGGCCATAAAATTCAAGAGAACTGCTACTTAGCGTATCCTGGCTTCTGGCTTCGGAAAAGCTGAAACAGAATAACACAAGAAATACAGTCAGTAGCCTGTTCATGGCGCTCTTATTTGGTGATATTAAATATAATGATTTTAACTGATATGCAGGCGATTAATTTATCATATAATACATGACAAAGGTATTACTCTATACAATTACTAGATTTAATAATAATAGCCTATCTTCGTATCAATATTAATTTCAAAGACAATAAAAATGCACCATATCATTTCTAAAACCTTCTCCGTATTTAGTTTACTATTACTGCTGTCCGGCTTTGCTATGGCAGATACAGGCCTTCAGAATGGCCTTTGGCGTGCTTCCCTCTTAAGAGAAGACGGAAATCATATCATTTTTACCCTGCAGGTGGAGCAGCAACAAGGAAAGACAATCCTGTATGTTGTAAACGGACAGGAAAAAATGCTGGTTAAGGATGTTCAGCTGGTTAAGGATTCCATGTTCGTCGATATGCCGGTTTTTGAATCTTCGTTTAAACTGAAGATTATATCAAAAGATAGTATCGCAGGTACCTGGTATAAAAGAGGTTCCGTAAAAGACATGGAAATGCCCTTTACAGCCTCGGCAAAACAGAATTATCGCTTTGCACCGGTAAACGGCAATGCGTTACAGCAGGTGGAGGGAAAATGGAAGATTGATTTCCTGAAAGACCATGAACCTGCAATCGGCAACTTCTCACAAAAGGGAAACCTGGTTACAGGATCTGTACTCACCACTTCAGGTGATTACCGCTTTCTTTCGGGAACAGTGACGGGCAACCTGCTGCAGCTGTCTACTTTTGACGGCGTTCATGCCATATTATTTACTGCAAGAGTGAATAACAATGTGCTGTCTGATGCACGTATGTACAGCGGTAAGACCTCTGTTCAGGAATGGACGGCCCTGAAGGACTCCAATGCACTGCTGCCCGCGGAGACACTGACCAAACTGAAAGATGGTGAAAATGGTACGCTGGATTTTAGTTTTACAGATCTGGACGGCAAAAAGGTATCCATTAAAGATGAACGTTTTAAAGGCAAAGTAGTTGTGATCCAGCTGATGGGCTCATGGTGCCCGAATTGTATGGACGAAACTGCTTTCATGAGCGAATATTACGATAAGAACAAACAGCGCGGAATTGAGATGATAGGGCTGGCCTATGAGTACAGCACGGAGATCAGCCGCTCGATAGCAAGCGTTCGTAAATTCCAGAAAAGATTCAACGTACATTACCCTTTGCTGATCACTCCTGTGAAATTGACAGATCCGCAGCGTACCGAAAAAACGCTGCCGCAGCTTACCGAGATCAAGGTCTTCCCTACTACGCTTATTCTGGACAGGAGCGGGAAGGTTGTGGAGATCACTACAGATTTCTTCGGTCCCGGAACCGGAGAATACTATACAAAGTTTAAAGAAGAATTTGAACGTAAGATGGATAAGCTAGTGAAGAATCAGAGTTAAGATATTTGGAAACCGAAAAAATCTTCCTCTAAGAGCGCATAATGATAGTTATCTTTCCATTCTCCTCTTATAGGAAGTATTTTTCTCCTTAGGCCCTCCCTTTGCATGCCTATTTTTTCCAGGACTTTGTTTTATTGCTGGCTTCGCCGATAATCTCCAGGCTCCTTATCAACGCTCTGGATAAGATGGGATCATTAATTACATCATCCTTATCTTTTCCATTTGTAGACTGCCTGCATACTCCAATGTTAATCATATATTAACACAAATAAAATCAATCCTCACAGCGAATATTATTCAGGGAATATAACACCTCTACAATCGTATCTCAGCAAACAAAAACCCGCTTGAGCATTAGCCTAAGCGGGTTTTATCATTAAAGCAGCTCCAACAGAGCCCCTTTTTTCTTTATACAGCTGCTACTGCAACTTTCAGTTGTTTTCTGGTTGAAGCAGTCAGTTCGCGTTTAGCCAGTGCATGGCACTCATAGATCGCGTCACTGAACATCATCTGCTCCGGTGGAGTTTTCTGCGTAGAAGCAGAAGGACCTCTTAAAGCGCCTACCAGGCCTAATTCTCTTGCTACATATACATATCTGATCGCATCGATCACCACACCCGCAGAGTTAGGTGAATCCTGAACGGACAGCTGCGCATCAAATACTACCGGGGCGCCCATAAAACCTTCCAGTTCAAGACGGAAGTTAGCCACCTTATTATCACCATAAAAAGCAATATATTCTGATGGTCCAGCATGAAGGAAACTGTCTTCAGTAGAGATTCCCCTGATGTCATTCTGTGCCCTGATCACGTTTTCTTTAGAGATCTTTTTAGATTTCAGACGGTTTTTGTCTTCCATGTTCAGGAAGTCTGTATTTCCGCCAACGTTTCTCTGGATATGTGCTTTTACATGATGTCCCCTTTCAAAGGCAAGTTCCTGCAGCATTTGTGAAACGATACTTGCACCAAACTGGCTGCGCATATCATCACCGATGATCGGGATACCAGCATCAATGAACCGCTGCTCCCACACCGGGTCTGAGGCGATAAATACAGGAATACAATTCACCAGTGAAATGCCAAGTTCAAGACAGATCTCTGCGTAGAATTCTGTGGCCTGCTGTGAGCCCACAGGAAGGTAATTGATCAGTACTTCAGCTTCATGTTCACGCAGATGAGCAATGATCTCTTCACGCAATACACTTACCTGCTTTTTATCATAAGAAACGGCATCAATTAAGATATCTGTATTTTTAAGTTCATCCTTGATCACAAACCTGCTTGCTTCAGGGTAAGCAGCCATCTGTGGGGATACACCATCGATAACAGGCGACCTGTATACAGGTGCTTCTGATTCGATATCCGCATTCAGCACCATCGTACAGTTTGGCTTTGCAAAAATAGCATCCTTTAAAGGGACACCGATCTTTCTTTCATCCACATCAAATCCACAAACGAATTCAATGTTTGCTGCTTTGTATCCACCAATATCATCAGCCATTAAACCTGACGTCTTATCAGTAAATTTTGTATAATATTCTACACCCTGAACGAGTGAGCTGGCGCAATTGCCTACGCCTAAGATGGCAACTCTGATTTTTTTTCCTTGGTTTTGCATTATCGAACTTTGGTTATTCTTAATTTTTCAGATGGAGAACTTTTAAGGCAGAATCCATCCATCTCACATTGGCAAAAATAGAAATCAGATTACAATTTCCATCATATTTGTTAACAATATCAGTAAAATTATCCTTGACAGATTAAATTTTACATTCTGACAACTTTAACTTCATAGTCAGTTTGTATAAGACTCTGTCCTGTTACCTAATTATTAGATAGTTTAAAGGTTGCCGCAAGATACACGTTAAAATCCAATATAATTCAGGATTTCAACGCCTGAATTGATTCATAATGAATTATTTGAACTGTAGTGAAACCCAAAAACATCTGAGTAACGCCATGCTAAATTGATTTAATATTAGAACCAGCAGTTTACAGATTTCGTAATTTACGAGGTCAAACCTCTGGTTCATTTTTTTGTTATGCATGAGGTAATACTCACGAAATGGAAAATTATAAAGATCAACAGACTATTCTTCCTTACATGATGCTTGTAAATGCAGCGGAATTTATTGAATTCGCCGAAACTGTATTTAATGCACAGGTATTATTGCTGAATATGGCTGAGGATAACAGAACTGTTCTAAATGCAGAGATCAAAATTGGCCATACAGTGATGTTACTGTCAGAGGCAAAAGATAAATACGGAAAAGCCTGCGGTAATTTTTTCATCTATGTTGGTGATGCTGACGAAACCTTTAACAGGGCTATATTTCATGGCGCGTCAATTGTAACCGAGGTTGCAGATAGGGACTACGGAAGAAGCGGCGGTGTCGAAGATCCTTTCGGCAACACCTGGTGGCTGACCACGGCGTAGATTGTTTGTTAGCTGCTTAGAGATCTTCTGGCTTCGCTGAAAAAAATGTACTGTTAGTTTGGTGCTGCCGGCTGCTGAAGCGCAGCCGAGAAGGCACCAAACTAACAGTACATTTTTTTTAAAGGATATCCACTGCAGGGCGGCTTAGCGGGGTTAGAAGATTCCTTGCAGAACCTCCCTTGTACAATCCCATACCCTCTCCCCTGCATAGTGCCATTGGATAGCTGAGAAAAAATCAAAAGAATGGTATCCCGGCCTTGTCGTTCTTTCGCGCAGCGAATTAATGCAGCCGGAATACCATTCTTTTGATTTTTTACAAGAGAATCTTTTAAACGAAGCCCCTTACGATTACCCCCGGGAATACGGAGAATAGCACAGCCCAAAAGATATTACATATTACAGGGCACTTCAAAAAACAACGTCTACAACAAGTACTTCAGCGACAATCCCGCATAGCCATTCCTTTTCGGCGAGGGATTAAAATATGCCGGTTGCGCACCTCCATATCCCACTGCATTTAACGACAGGATAGAACTGTAAGACTCATTAAAGACGTTATCAATACCGCCATACACGTTCAGTTCAAATGACCGCCCCAGCTTTCTTTTATATCCCGCTTTAGTACCCGCTACCCCATAAGATTTGTTATAATTCCCATTGCTGTCATTCAGCGGCGTTTTATCGTTATAATAATAGTTCAGGTAAACATAGAGGCCAAATCTCGTCTCCATATCCAAACCTGCGCTGAGCACCCATGGCGAAACACCAGTCAGCTTATTGCCGTCATACGTGGCGGTTACTGCACCTACAGCATTCAGGATCTTATAATCCTTAAACTTAAAATCTGAATACGTCAGTGCCACAAAAGGCCGCAGGCTTGCAATAACATGATCATCTTCCGGTTTCAGTACTTGCCATGACAGGGCAAGTTCCGCGCCATCGTGCGTAGTTTTACCTGCATTATTATATATAGTAATGCCTTGCTGAACCGACTGTCCGATCAGCTCAGCCTTCATATCCATTTTGAATACCGAGAGATCATAGCTCAGTCTCGAATGAAAGAGATTCCCTTTGGCATTAACCTCGTAATTCAATGCTTTTTCGGCCTGAAGGTTCGGGTTGATAGAGCCGTCTACGTTCTTCACTTCCGAACTTGAAGGAGGCGAAAAACCTGAACTTACGCTCGCATGTAAACTCAGTACTTCAGAGAAATGATGACTCAGGGCAATGCGCGGGGTAGCCTGTGGTTTAAAATCCTTGATCCCGCTTTGCGCAGGCAGCAGGTAGTTAGACACATCATATTTCAGGCTGTTGTAACTCAGCCCCAGGGTAAGCAGCGTTTGGGTACCAAGCCTGGTCTCCGACTGGTAAAACAAAGAATAAAGCGTATTGTGGTAATCAATATTTGCCGTTAGTGCTCCCTCCGTTCCGTGGTTGTTTACATATTGTGTTCCCTTGGTGAGGCCCTGGTTAAATTCAGCGCCCACAATAAATTGGGTGGGCAGTGCAGAAAATTCAGGATCATAGGTGAACCTGGTCCTTCCGCCATAACTCTGGTAAAAGTTCCTCAGGTAGGCATATGGCAGAGGATGGTTCAGGTCGTACGAATACGTAAACACACTGGTGCTGTTCGAAAACTGGTTGCTAAAGCGGTATTGCTGTCCCAGTCCTACCCTTGTCCAGGTTTGATAGCGCCCTGCCTGTTTATCCAGGTTACTGGCGTTGGCCTGTTTTGGATCTGCCGCCACCTGGTCAGCTGTTAAAGATCCCGGGATCTGGGAATATTGCGTAGTCCTGTTTAGGAGGAGCGTAATGATGCGTTTATTGCTTGGAAAAAGCTGGAAGTTCCCGGAAAGGAAGCGCCTCATATCATTACTGTGCGCGCGGTAGCCGTCATATTCCTGCCAGCCGTAAGATACATAACTGTTGATCTGGTCGCCGCCGCTTCTGTAGGCAGCTGCCAGGCGGTGTAAACCATAACTTCCTGCCAGTGCGGAGGCCTCAAAGCTCTGTTCCTGATAGGGAGAGCGTTGTAGCTGAAAATTGATCACCCCTCCTGTTCCCGCGCCGTAAATACTCGAAGCAGGACCTTTGATTACTTCGGCCCTGCCGATGCTGTTCACATCCAGCGCTTCAATACGCGTAGTTCCGTCGGCTTCTGTGACAGGGATATCATTCAGGTATACTTTAATATTCCTCAATCCGTAGGAAGAACGGACGCCATTCCCGCGTATCGAGATCCTCGCCTCCGAAAGGGTACTCTGATCCATTCTTACGCCCGGCACAGCATTTAAGGCCTGTTGGAAGGACAATCCGCTTCCGCGGTTAATGTCTGCACTGGTGATCAGTGCAATAGCGCCGGCAGTCTCCTTTTTGGTACGGTTCCCCGCAAATCCGGTGACGCGCACTTCATTCAGGTTAGATTCATCCGCATCCATCTGGATATTGATGTTCCCCTCCCTAGATGCTGATTTCAGCACCTGTGTTTTAAACCCTACCAGTACAAAACTGATCAAACCATTATCATTATACTGAAAAGAAAAATGTCCGTATTGGTCAGATTCAGCCAGTACCTGACCTGCAGAATTTTTAATACTTACACCGGCAAGCGCCTGTTTGGTTTGAGAGTCGTAGATATTGCCGGTAAGGGCTTTATCTTGTGCCTGCGCGCGATCAGAAAAAATAGAGAACGCAGCAAGCAGAATGAGGTATCTGAAGATGTTCATTAGAAATTGCGAAATAAAATCCATAAAAATTAGCCCGCCCATTTTCCTTATCAGCCCTGGGGCCGGGAAATGAGCTGGAAAAATACCGGTATCCAGAGATACCGGTTATACAATAAGGATTTATACGCGCGGTGGCTGAAAGATATCAGCAGCAAACTGAGGCAGGCGAAACGGGATTTCAGACCGGTATTCTTTGTCGATCTGCAACACAAACGGGGAGAAAGACAGCCTTTCAACCACTACTCCCTGCTGGAACATCAACCGCTGGTTTTCACCGTCCCTGCTTTTTTCTTTTTGTTCCGCCTGTTTTAACTTCCGCATCAGGTAACACTTTCCATTACAGTGCAGCTGAGGTTTATCGCGGTTAACACACAGTTCGGAGACAATATAATTCTGGTTCAGTTCAAAACCGGCATATACAAACAGCTGACCGAAATTGGCTGCAAGTGTGCTAAAGATTAATATATGCGCAAGAATGGTTTTGAACATTTTGCAAATATATAAAATCTACGCACTAACTGACCTGTCTAAATGAACATAACCGCCGTCAACATACATTAACTGGCCTGTAGTATGGCTTGACCTGGGCGACAGCAGGAACAATACCGCATTTGCGATCTCCCCGGCCGTGGTCATGCGGTTTTCAAGAGGGATCTTGGCCAGCGTATCCTGCAGCTTCTTTTCCGGGTCAGGCAGTGAGTTGATCCAGGTTTCATACAGCGGCGTATAACACTCCGCCACGATCACCGCATTTACACGAATGCTGTATGGCAGCAGCTCTACGGCCCATTCCCTGGTCAGCGCATTCCTGGCACCATTGGAGGCGGCATAAGCCGAAGTTCCCCCCTGCCCCGTTTCTGCCACCTTTGAGCCGATGTTAACGATCGCACCCTTGCTTTTCTTTAACCATGGCAGGCAGTGCTGTGCCATCAGGTAATAATGGATCACATTTTTATGGAGGCTGCTTACAAAAGCATCATAACTTCCGTGCTCCAGTCCTACGCCGTCATTCACCCCTGCGTTGTTGATCAGCCCGTCTATGCGGCCAAATTTTTCAACAACCTTGTTTACGGTAAGCTCAGCCTGTTTAGGGTCGGTAAGTTCCGCAACCACCTGGAAGGCATGCAATCCGCCGGCCGTAATATCCGCCAGCAGCCTGTTGTTGTCAGCCTCATTGCGGCCCACGATCACAGGAATTGCACCCTCATTTGCCAGTTGGCGCACAATCCCTTCCCCAATTCCTTTCGCACCACCGGTAACGATCACTACTCTATCTTTTAATTGCAGATCCATGTTAATGATTTATTGTTTAACATAAGCCTTAAGCTCCTGTTTTGCACTTCCTAACCCTTCAATTCCCAGTTCTACCACATCACCTTCCTTTAAATACACAGGGGGGTTGAAGCCCAGTCCTACCCCAGCAGGCGTGCCTGTAGAGATCACATCTCCGGGAAGTAAGGTCATGTACTGGCTCAGGTAAGAAACCACATGGGCAACAGTAAAGATAAAGTTCGATGTACTGCCATCCTGCATGGTCTTGCCATTTACGGTAAGCCACAGGCGAAGGTTATTGATATCGCCCAGTTCATCAGGTGTTGCCAGGAAAGGACCCATCGGTGCAAAAGTATCGCAACCTTTACCCTTATCCCAGGTACCGCCTTTTTCAAGCTGGAACTCACGTTCAGAAACGTCATTGTGCAGTGCATATCCGGCAACGTAATCCAGGGCATCAGCCTCATCCACATAAGATGCTTTTTTACCAATGATCACTGCCAGTTCCACTTCCCAGTCTGTTTTCACGGAATTCTTCGGGATGATGATCGCATCATTTGGCCCCGCAAGCGAAGTGGTAGATTTCATAAATATAATCGGCTCAGCTGGTATCTGTGCATTTGTTTCTCTTGCATGGTCTGCATAGTTTAACCCTATACAAACAATTTTGGAGGGACGGGCGACAGGTGATCCTAAACGTGCACCGGCAGGAACCTCAATCAGTGCTCCTTCGTTTGCTTTAACAAACTCTTCCAGTCTCTGCAGTCCGTTATCTTCAAAGAACTCTTCATTATAATCTCCGCCAAAGGCAGAAGTATCGTACTTTACATCATTGATGATCACACCGGTTTTTTCCTTACCGGCCTCACCCCATCTTATTAACTTCATATGAATATTAGTTATTTAATTTTATAAATCCTCCGTCAATCGGATAATCGTTTCCCGTAATAAACCCCGCTTCTTCAGAACACAGGTACAATGCCAGGGCTGCAACTTCTTCGGGTTTCCCCATGCGGCCTACCGGCTGGCTTTTGGACAGCTTTGCAAAGATCTCCTCTTCCTGTCCGGCATAATTTTTAGCAATAAAGCCATCCACGAACGGCGTATGTACCCTTGCCGGGGAAATGCTGTTACAGCGGATCCCATCGGCCATATAATCTTTGGCTACAGACATCGTCATGGCAAATATGGCGCCTTTACTCATGGAATAGGCAAACCTGTCGGATATACCTACCAGGGCAGCAATTGAAGCCATGTTCAGAATGGCGGCAGTCTTGCTTTTCTTCAGTAACGGAAGTCCTGCAAATAACGCATTATATGCGCCTTTAACATTCACGTCGAACACCTTTGTAAACTCATCCTCGCTGGTGGTATCAGCTTTTCCGATATGGGCGATTCCGGCGTTATTGACCAGGATGTCAAGCTTTCCGATCTGGTTAAAGACCTTCAGCACTTCCTGCTGGCTGCTTACATCACATCCACAGGCAAAAGCCAGGCCCTGCTTTTCTTTGATTTCATTAACCGTCTCCTCAGCTGCTGCAGCATTGAGCTCGATGATATGTACCTGGGCACCCTGAGTGGCAAACAATACAGAAATAGCCCTTCCAATCCCGCTTCCGCCACCGGTAACGATCGCTGTTTTTCCTTCTAAACTAAACATATTTTAAATTATAATGAAACTCCTCTTTTCCATGGGATAAAATCATCCTGTCCCAGTTCTACTGCTTTAGGTTTGATACGGCCACTGGCCACTTCTATCACATAATTGAGCAGGCGCTCCCCTGCTTCTTCAATACTCTCCCTGCCTTCGATGATGGTGCCGCAGTTGACATCAATAATATCAGGCATTTTATTGAACAAGGCAGTATTGGTTGATATTTTAACTACCGGTGCCACAGGATTTCCTGTTGGCGTTCCAAGGCCGGTAGTGAACAGCACAATGTTTGCACCTGAGGCCACTTCCGCGGTAGTACTTTCTACATCACTTCCTGGCGTACACAACAGGTTTAATCCAGGTTTCGTTACCTTATCAGGATAATCCAATACGGCTGTAACCGGGGAGTTACCTCCCTTTTTTGCTGCACCGGCAGATTTTATGGCATCAGTAATCAGCCCGTCTTTGATGTTCCCGGGTGAGGGGTTGGCGTAAAATCCAGATCCCGTAGCTTCGGCCAGTGCATTGTATGTGCGCATCAGCCCCATAAAGCGCTCTGCGGTATCCACATCGGCACATCTGTCGCTGAGTTCCTGTTCTACCCCGCATAATTCGGGGAATTCTGCCAGGATCACACTACCGCCCATGGTCACCAGCAGGTCTGAGAGATGACCCAGTGCCGGGTTGGCAGAGATGCCAGAAAAACCATCAGAACCACCGCATTCCAGACCTACGCAAAGTTTAGACAGGGGGGCAGGACTTCTCTGCTGCTGATTGGCAACCATCAGTCCTGCAAAGGTTTGTTTTAATGCTTCCTCAAGCAGTTTACTTTCTGTTCCCAGCTTCTGCTGCTCAAGGATCACCAGGGGTTTCTTAAAGTTGGGATCACGCTTTTTGATCTCCTCTTCGAGGATGCTTGCCTGGGCATGCTGACAGCCGAGGCTGAGGACGGTTGCGCCAGCTACGTTGGGATGGGTAATGTACCCTGCCAGTAAACCGCAGAGCGTATCGGAGTCCATCCGTGTACCGCCACAGCCCATGTCATGGTTCAGGAACTTGATCCCGTCAATGTTCGGGAACAACTGGCTGGTGGGCCTGGCTGCAACGGAGCGCTGCAGGTCGGCATTCAAAATATCTTCTACGGATTTCCCCGTCTTATAAAGCTCAATCAGGCTCTCTACTTCGTTCTCATAACTTTTGGGTTTCTTGAAGCCCAGCTTACCGATCAGTGCTTCTTTGAGCACCTCCACATTGCGGTTTTCGCAGAATACCAGCGGTATGACGATCCAGTAGTTGGCGGTACCTACGCTGCCGTCTTCACGGTGGAAACCCATAAAGGTTTTATCCGCAAAAGCAGTAACGTCCGGCTGCTGCCATTGTGTTTTCCGCTCCCCGAGTTCATAATCTTCAGCTGCATGTACCACATTATTTACAGTAATTGCAGCACCAAGAGCAACAGGCTCGCTCGCCTTGCCCACCAGCACCCCGTACATAAAGATCTCCTCTCCTGCCGCAAGCGGGAATAGAGTAAATTTATGTTTGGCTTGTACCGGGGTAAGCAGCTCAAAGCTCCGCCCGTTAAAATTAATCCCGGTACCTGCTGGCAGATCAACCAGGGCTACCAATACATTATCAAGGGGGTGTATTTGTATATACGACGTTGTTTGTATGGCCGGCATAGGTCTAGAGTTCAAAAATTTTATCCATTAACATCCATTTTTCCCCGGGTTTCGCTCCCGGTAAAGCCTGCTGATATTTCCACATCAGCTTTTCCCATTCCTGTACTTTTTCATTTCCATTATCCATGTCTGCTTTCTTTTCAAAGCTGAAGCTGTCATTCACTTCCATGATCATAAACAGGCGGGTTCCCAGCCTGTAGATTTCCATCTTCTCAATACCGGCTTCATTAATACTGATATAGATCTCAGGCCATATATGCTGGTGTATTTCTTCGTATGCTGCGATCAGCTCCGGATCATCGATCAAATCGAGTGTAAGACAATATCTGTTCATAACCTGTATTTTTTTGGTACGTTATATATTCGGTTATTCAAAGGAAGGAAATTCTGATGTTATATATTTTATCATTTGAACTAAAGATTAAATGATTTTGGCATATTTACAGTTTATCTGATATCATTTGTAACAAAAATAGATGAAGCCGCAACTTTTAAAAGTATCTACCACACCTATAAATTCATTCAGCGCCCGGCAGGACAATGTTCCCTATATCAATAACCGCTGGCATTACCACAATGAAGCAGAGCTCATTCATTTTAAAAGCGGAAACGGCACACAATTCATCGGTGACAGTATCAAACGCTTCAGGTCGGGCGATGTGATCCTCATCGGCTCCAACCTGCCCCACTACTGGCGGTTTGACGATGTCTATTTTGATGAGCAGATCAAAACCACGGCCGACGTCCGCGTGATTCATTTCAACGAAAATTTCTGGGGAGACACCTTCCTGAACCTGCCGGAGAATAAACTGATCAGGATCACGCTGGAAAAAGCAAGGCGCGGAATACAGATCGGCGGTCAGGCCCGTCAAGATATTGGCGATATCCTGGAGCTGCTGCTGAAAGCTGAAGGAACAAAAAAGATCATCCTGCTGATGGAAGCCCTAATGGCGATAGGAAATTCCAGCCAGGTAAAACTCCTGTCATCCATGGGCTTCAAGCATAATTTTGAGGAAACTGAAAATGACAGGATCCATGCCATATATGAATTCTCACTGGCCAATTTCAAGCGGAAAATCCCGACCGGCGAAGTCGCGGAGATCGCACATGTAAGCATCAATTATTTTTGCCGCTACTTTAAATCAAGAACAAGAAAGACCTATTCCCAGTTCATCAATGAAATAAGAATAGGTCATGCCTGCAAACTGCTCATCGAAAATAAGATCAACGTCAAGCAGATCTGTTATGAAAGCGGCTTTTACAATTTCGCCAGTTTCCATAAATATTTTAAGTCTATCACCGGCAAAAGCCCGCTCCACTACCAGCGTGAGTTCCATCATGAAAGGAAGGAGTCTTCTTCCCTGATGATCTGAGTTATTTCTTTTTTGGAACCTTTGCGCCTTCTTTCCTGGCTTCCGAAAGCCCGATGGCTACAGCCTGCTTTTTAGAGGTTACTTTTTTGCCGCTTCCTGATTTCAGTTTGCCTTCTTTCATCTCGTGCATGGTGTCTTCCACCTTTTCGCCCGCTTTTTTTGAATACTTAGCCATAATATTTAATATAAAATGCAGCATAAGAACAAAACAGACGAGCCGCGGTTTTTATTTTTTTAAAAATTAAAAAGGCCAGCAAAATGAATTGACTGGCCTCTGATAATGATATTATAAGTAGCTTACTGCATTCCTGCTAAAGTAGTTTTCAGGGTTTTCACGGTGGCATTCGGACTGGCCGGATCTTTAAAGATGGCACTGGCAGTTGTTGCTTTACCATAAAAGCTTTTATTGGAAGCCGCATCAATATCCAGTGAAGCACCGTTTAATGTAATTCCGGCAAAAAGTCCTTTGCTTCTGGAGTAGGAGTAAACCTCAGCCTCCAGTTTATAGTCGGTATTGGCTGTAGAGCTTCTGCCTACAGGTCCCGCCGCTACAGAAAGATCTCCCCCAAGGGTGAAACTGCTTTTGTTGATCTCGGTCAGGCTTTTACTATGTCTGAATATGAGGACAAGATCTACAGACTGAACGCCGATCTGGGCACCGATACTACCGCCTGTCATGGTTACAAAAACAGGATTACTCCAGGTACCATCAGCTTTTTTAACCATGGCAATACCTTTACCGCGTTTACCACCCACTACAAATCCTGCATTAATTAGTTTGGGAACAATAATAATCCCCTGCGTAACGGCCAGCAGCTCAGACGGAATAGATTCCTTCATCTTACTAAAATCTGTAAGTACAGTAGTTGCTGCCTCAATTTTTTGCTGCTCCTTATCCTGGGCATAGGTTGAGCCTCCTATAAAAAGCCCTGCGCATAAAAGCAAAGCTCCCCTTAAGTTTGTAATTTTCATAGTCTGATGTTTTTGTTTTTAAATGTTGAAGCCAGGCTTCATCAACAATCAGAACAAAATAAAAGCCAGAATTTGCTGTAAGGAAAATAAAAGGATAATATTTCTTAACTATCCTTACATCCTCTTATGATCAGGCAGCAAATTCCGGCTTTATCAGGATGGAAATGCCTATCTTTGGTTAGGCTGCTGGAAGACGTAGGTTGTTGCCGTAACAGTAGCAATGGTGGGATCTGTGTCGTACTGTCCTTTAATTTCTGTAGCAGAAAATTGGAAAACTGGTTTAATTTCTAATTTCAGGGATTTTGAGAATGACTTTTTCATGATATATAGTTTTTGGTATACATCAATTTTAAGTGTGTCTCAGATCATTATAAAAGTTATTACGCGAACGCCAATAATGTAAGGGTAAATCAGCATATTATCCCTTATATTTGATTGTATGATTTTTGCAAAAAACAGTAAAAAGACCAAATTCTATGGCACCCATATTCTGGTATGGGTACTGTTTATCATATATGAATCAATAATTACCATTGTCCTCACAGGAAAATTCTGGACGCTTTTAGATTATTTTAACTCCTATTTCATTAACATAGTCTTATTTTATGTTAATGCACACCTGGTTTTACCCTACTCACACAAAAAACCATTTTACATTACCGCTGCTTTTATTCTCCTGGAACTGATTTGTTCCACGCTGCTCAAATATTCTCTTTCAGAAATTCTCCTGTACCTGAAGGTTACCGCTGATTCTCCGTTTAAGAATATGTACACCGGCCTCAGTTATACCGTCTGGAGGTTCATTTATTTCATGGGGCTGAGCGCAGGATACTGGTTTGCGCTAAATACAATCATAGAAAGGAAGAAGGTATCTGACCTCGAGAAGAAAGAGTTGCTGAGCCAGCTGCAGAACGAGCAGCTGGAGAAAAAGCTCGCGGACTCTGAAATCGCCTACCTCAAGGCACAGATCAATCCGCATTTTCTTTTCAATACGCTCAACTTCCTGTACAACTCCGCTTTAAAGACATCCGTCGAACTATCCGAACCTATACTCCTTTTATCCGATATTATGCGTTATGCGCTGACGGAGACACCACAATCCGGTAAGGTGAACCTGGAGGACGAAATAGAACAGATCAATACATTTATAGACCTCAACCAGTTCCGGTTTGACCATAACCTGCAGCTCTCCTTTAATGTATCGGGCAATGCTGCGGGCATCATGATATTACCGCTGATCCTGCTTACCCCTATAGAAAATATATTTAAATACGGCGACCTCAAAAACACCAGCCACCCTGCAACGATAAATCTTGTGATCCGGGAAAACCAGTTACACTTAACCAGTATAAACAGGAAACTCAAATCACGGAGACATATTCCCAGCAATGGAGTCGGACTAAAAAACTTGAAATTGCGTTTAGATGCCTATTATTCGGACGCCCATCAGATTCATGTTTCCGAAAATGAGGATGATTATATTTTTGACCTTCAAATAACTTTATAAACCTTATGTATAAATGTTTTATTATCGATGATGAATCACATGCGATCGACACCCTGAAAAAGTATGCAAAGGACAGCGGACAACTTGAAGTAATGGGCACTTCACAAAATCCGATGGAGGCTGTTAAGTATATCAATGAGCAAAAGAATATTGATATCACTTTCCTGGATATCGATATGCCGGAG
Organism: Pedobacter hartonius; assembly: GCF_900107535.1. Lineage (GTDB taxonomy): Bacteria > Bacteroidota > Bacteroidia > Sphingobacteriales > Sphingobacteriaceae > Pedobacter > Pedobacter hartonius. The sequence continues at coordinate 95,560 of NZ_FNRA01000003.1, forward strand.
ATTTCGGGACTGGACGTTGCAGACCTCATTTATAACAATACAGCTATCATCTTCACCACCGGCCACGCAGGTTATGCCGTGCAGGGATTTGAAAAGAACATCTCCGACTTTCTCCTCAAACCCATCTCCTTTGCCAGGTTCTTAAAATCGCTGACCAAAGTGATGGCACAACTGGAGAGAAAGGCGCAGGAAGAAGCCAAGAACGATACCTATTTCTTCGTCAATCCAGGCATTAAAGGCAAAATGCTGAAGATCAACTTTAACGATGTGGATTATATCGAAGGGCTGAATAACTATATCGTTATACACACCCCTCCAAGCAGCAGTATCATCTACCTGACAATGAAAGAAATAGAAGCAGGACTACCGCCCGATATCTTTATCCGCATCCATAAATCCTACATCGTGAACATCAATAAAGTAACGCTGATGGAAGGAAATAAGATCATGATCAATAAACTGATCTTCCCTATCGGGTCTTCCTACAAAGAAAAACTCCTGAAGAAAATCAACAACAATATCATTAAGACCCATCGCTAGTTGTGTAGATCAGAAAGGACTGGTGTTTCTTCATAAAATGATAGATCAGGTATTCATACTCCCTGGGCGTGTTTTCAAATATCCTGTTGATATGCAGGTGAACCAGATTGATCAGTAAATTATACCGCGCCGCCTGATCCCATCCCTCAATCCGCGCCACCAGAGACTGCAGCATCCGGTCAAAATCCAGATCAGCCTTTTTCTTTCTCTGAAGTGCGCGGTGCTGCTTGTTTTCAACAATCTGCTTCTGGAACTTCCGGTACCTCAGATCCAGTTTCTGCACTACCTCCCTATCCCTGCTGAACTCTGCCGAAAGATTGCTGAACGCCTCATTCAGAAAATCTGACCGTTCCTTTTTATCAGTGATGAACCCCCGGATGATCTGCAGGGAGCTATTTACCGCAAAGGCCAGCTTAAAGTTGGTGTTCAGCACATTGCCTGAAAATGCCGCGAGTATAAACTCACTGTTTCTGTAGAAAAACGACTCTGCTTCAGCAATTAACGATACAGAATATTTTTCCAGCTCCCGCTGATAGGAATCCAGTACCAGGTCGAATACCTTACCCTCCCTGGACAAGGGCTGCAGTTTACGGATCAGATCAGCCAGCAGCTCATGGGAAGGCTTTTTGCCGGCAAAGAACCTCAGCCTCAGGTGAAATCTTGGATCCAGGTACCTGATAAAAAACCATTTGAAATCAGGATTGTCTTTTTTGTACTTCCTCAGCACCGGCATAATGAAGCGCAATAGAATTTCGTCAGTTAAAGAATAGTGCGCATATAGTTTGATGTAGAGCCATTCTTCACCCGGAAGAAAAGAGCGTTTTACTTTTACATCCTCCTTCAGCTGCCTGGCGGGCTGCTGCCGGGGCAGCTGGTAAACGGCCAACTGATTGATGACGCAGGCAAGGAACTGACCGGCGAAAGGCTTCCCCCTGCCGTCCTTCAGCACCGGGCTCCCGGCAAAAATGTACTCGGTCAATGTGGCCGTTTTTTTATTCCTGACACACTTCCTGAACAGGTCAAGATCATTTTCATCGTCCCGGTTGAAGACCAGGAAATTGTCGCCCTCCAGCAGGCAGAAATGTCCCGGTAAATTAAAGTCCATCGCCGGGAATACATCCTCAGTGACTACTTTTTTTAGCTGTTCCTCATTCAGTACCCAGGTTGCAGGACTCAGCACGGCATCTTCCACCTGCAGGCGCGGGTAATAATCCATTCCCGGAAAAAGATTGCTCAATGTTAAGGAGAGGTTGGATTTGATGCCCTGGTATTGCAGGTCACACAGGAACCTGAAGACAGGTATAGCTGAAATCTTATAGTTGTAAGCGGATGATAACCTGGGAATGATATAGCGGTCCAGTTTTACGGACCGCAAAAACAGCTGGTTGTCCTGCACGGAGACCATCAAATCGCTCAGGCTGATCGTAAACTCCTCAGGGCGTACAGCATGGGTTAGTATAGGGATTTCGTAGGGGTAGTAGTGGCCCCTCTGGTTGACATTGGAAGTCCTGTCATTGGGCGACCATGCAATTTCTGCAAACACAAAATCGCTGTTTAATGCCATTTCCTGTTCGCATATCTTTTTGAGGGAGGTTTCCATTTCTGTGCCGGAGGGACTGAACCTTGCACTGAGCTCTATTCCCGATACCCCGCCTATGGTGTCTGTCCAGAGTTCATTGCCGATAGATCTGAAGAGCACAAACATGCCCGGCGGCAGTTGCTGCCCGCTTTCAGGAAGCCCGTGCAGGTCATCGCTGCTGATCATGATCCTATCGGCACCTTCTTTTTTCAGGTTGCTCCATTTCCTGAAGATCATCTTTTCAACTGCCCCCCATCGGGCTCCCGCCTTCCCTTCCTTTTTTTCCCGCAGGTCATCAATAAAATCCTCATTTTGTGCATCAAAGGCTGATGCCATATTTTCATAGCCGATGCCGGATCCGGGATCAAGGGCGATCATCAGCGGCACTTCCTGCTGATCATACTTTTGGACGAAGTGCTGCTTAAACTGCTCCATGGTATCTATATGGTGGTCGCCCGTTAACTTATCCATATTCCTGATCAGTGTGACCAGCCGTTCCTGAAGCTGCTGGTTAAGTCCGCCCTGCAGACTGCGCTGGTACAAACTATAAGACGAGTTCTCCCCATTTTTGCCTGCCAGATAGCTGATATGAGCATTTAATGCTGAAAGATCTGGTGCAGCACTTCCCTTCAGAGGCAACCTGAAGGAGCGCAACCGACAGCTGTCGATACCCGGATATTTACCAAGCAACTCCAGGCAACGCTCATTGAACAGCTGGCCGGTCACATTGGGCGTAAGGGCAGAAACCACCACCTGCCCGCTGAGCAGCCCCTTAAAATAGTCCTCTAATGGTGCCTCTTCCCCATATTCTTCTTCCAGGAAACTGATGATCTCCCCCTTTGTCCGCCCTTTACTGATGAATTTCAGGAGTTTGTTTAATCCAGGGGTAATTTTAAGCTGTACAATTGCAAACTTTTTCTTCTCCCCGGAATAGGCCTGGCTGATGAAGCGTAACTCTTTAGAAGAGGGATAGAGGGAGTTATTGGTATAGTACCGGACTGCATCAAAATTAGCTATGTTCAGGCTGCTGACATCATCCAGCACCAGCTTAAAGTCGGGGTGTACGATCAGCTCATCCTCATCTGAGAAGCACAGTGTTCCATCTCCGTCATTTGCCCAGGTACCGGCAGAATAAGAGGAGAAGAAACCATAGGGCAGAGCCCTGTAACACATCCGGTTCAGGTACTTCCATAGGGTAAGCCTTGCACCCGGGCTTAGATCTTCATAACGGAAATCTTTTTTCTGCAGTTCAGTATAGAAGGTCTGGCTCGCAAAAAACAGGCTCGCCCGGAAGAAATCCGTCTGTAATACCTGCTGCAAATACCCCCCGTTAAAATCTTCATAACTGTAAGCCGGTGACCGGATCAGCAAAAAAGGATCAATTTTTAATTGATGCATAGCAGGATTTTTTTTTATAGTTTGAACATTAGATTACATCAGAAAAGTAATGTTTCCTTACCCTGAAAATAAACCAAAATTAATCAGCCTAAATACAGCGTATAAAACACAGCAATCCCGAATATACTAAAATATATATCCGGTAATTTATAACCATTTTTTAGAAAAAATTTCTGTTTATGAAATAGGTATGCGGTACGCACATCTACGGCCACCGTCAACAATATACTCTATACGTTTTATAGGTACACTTGCTCCAATGACATTTTGCAGGGTTTTGAATTCCGCACTGCAAATAGCAGGATTAGCATGGGCTGCTGCTCCTATCGGACAATGATTTTCGATAAAGATAAAACCTTCCTCATCTTTGATAAACTGGGCCATATACCCCTCTCCCGTACGGATTGATACAAAAGCATGTAACCTTTGCTCCAGGTCTGTAATCCCTTCCAGGGCTTCAAGATACCTGCTGGTACCCCTTTCCCCGTTGGCATTGATTACTTTAGAAACAGCCTGTTCCCCGAGTGTCTCCTTCATGACTTCCATCAGCTTTACAGTGAGGGCCGCATGGGTATCGGGAAAGCGCATCTGCCCCATACTGGTGAGCGACCACAACTGCTGTGGCCTGCCCCGACCTGTTACGGTTTTGCTGGAGGTAACGATGCCTTCCTTTTCCAACCGCAGCATCTGAAAACGTGCACCTTCCACCGTCACCTGAAACTCACGCGCAAGTGCCGACAAAGACTGCGGGCCACTGGTTTTCAACAGCTCTACAGCACGCTCCCTAAATGGCAGTTTATGTTCCGTTTCCATTACAACCATCCTAACTCCAGTCTGGCCTCATCACTCATCATATCCCTGTCCCATGGCGGATCAAAGGTAAGGCGCACTTCTACCTTGCCAATTCCCGCTATGGCCTTTACTTTTGTTTCTACCTCGCCCAGGATTTCTCCCGCAGCAGGACATGCCGGTGCCGTAAGTGTCATATAGATATGCACGTTATTATCTTCCAGCATCTGAATCTTATAGATCAGTCCCAGTTCAAATATATCAACTGGTATTTCAGGGTCGTATATCGTATGTAACGCCTCTTCAATCTTGTCTCTTATTGATAGTTCAGCCATGATCGTCTAATTATTTTTCCTGTTCAATAAAACCAGCGGCATAAATTTTCATTTGCTGCAGCATTGATAATAAACCGTTGGAACGGTTTGGCGACAAATGTGTCTTTAAGCCTATGGTATTAATAAAATAAAGATCACTTTCAACAATTTCCTGAGGTGTATGGCCGGATAAGACCCTTACCATCATACTGATCAGTCCTTTGGTAATGATCGCGTCACTGTCAGCGGTGAACCAAACCTTACCGTCTTTATATTCGGGCTGCAGCCACACGCTGGACTGGCAGCCTTTGATCAGTTTTTCCGGTATCTTATATTGCGGGTCAATTAAAGGCAGTTCTTTCCCAATCTCGATGATATTTTCATATTTGTCCATCCAGTCGGAAAAGAGTTCAAACTCCTCAATAATCTCATCCTGTTGTTCGTTAATCGTCATCTTTATACTTATATCAGTATGGCAGCAGCTCTTTTAATCCCCGCAACCAGTAAATCTACTTCATCAGTAGTATTGTAAAATGCAAATGAGGCACGGCAGGTTCCGGGAATCCCGAAGAAATCCATCACCGGCTCTGTGCAATGATGGCCCGTGCGGACAGCAATTCCCTGTTTGTCCAGCAGTTCACCCAGGTCATACGGGTGTACGCCTTCAATCAGAAAGGAGATCACGCTTGCCCGTTCCTCAGCCTTACCAATAAACTGAATACCTTCCACTTCGGCAAGTTTCGCCAGCGCGTAGGTCAGCAGTTCATGTTCAGCCTCGGCTATCACATCCAGCCCAATGCTGTTGACGTATGCTATGGCAGCTCCCAGTCCGATAGCACCCGAGATATCAGGTGTTCCGGCCTCAAATTTATAGGGAAGCGCGTTATAGATCGTTTTTTCAAAAGTTACCGTTTTGATCATATCCCCGCCACCCTGGTAAGGAGGCAGTGCGTTCAGCCATTTCTCCTTGCCATACAATACGCCAATCCCGGTTGGGCCGTAGAGTTTGTGTCCGGAGAAGGATATGAAATCTACGTCCAGTTCCTGCACATCAAGGGGCATATGCTGTATCGCCTGTGCCACATCCATTAATACAGGAATATTTTTCGCATGTGCCTGTCTGATCAGTTCCCTTGCAGGATTAATTGTACCCAGTGAATTGGATACATAAGTGAAAGAAAGCAGTTTCACGCTTTCATCCAGCAGCTCCGGCAAAAGTTCCATTTTCAACACGCCGTTCTCATCCATGGGAATGACCTTCAGCGTGGCTCCTTTTTCCTCACAGATCATCTGCCAGGGCACAATATTGGAGTGGTGCTCCATTGCAGAGATCAGGATACTGTCGCCCTGATGCAAAAATTTCTTTCCAAAGGAAGAAGCAACCAGATTGATACCGTCAGTAGTTCCCTTCGTAAAGATCACCTCATCACTGCTCGCCGCATTGATAAATGCAGCTACAGTATGGCGTGCATTTTCATAGGCAGCGGTAGCCTGCTGGCTCAGCGAGTGTACACCGCGGTGAACATTACTGTTATATCTTTCGTAATACTCTTCGAGCACCTTCAGCACCTGTACAGGTTTTTGCGTGGTGGCCGCATTGTCAAGATAGACCAGTTTCTTGCCAAAAACCTCAGTTTCCAGTATAGGAAAGTCTTTCCTTATATCTTCAATCGCCAATTTTCCCATGGTTGCTCAGATTAAACGACAGATGAAAATGAATTTTCCATCTTGTTGTAAATTAAAGATTGTACGTATTCCTTCAGCACTTCATTACCGATCTTCTGCGTTACGTCAAACATAAATGCTTCTACCAGTAATTTACGGGAGGATTCTTCACTGATCCCTCTTGCACGCAGGTAGAATAAAGATTCAGGATCAAACTGTCCTACTGTACAACCATGGCTGCATTTCACGTCATCAGCATAAATTTCCAGCTGTGGTTTTGCAAATACCTGTGCCTTATCACTTAGCAGCAGGTTGTTGTTTTGCTGGAATGCATTCGTTTTCTGTGCAGGACGCTCTACAAAAACTTTACCATTAAAAACAGCTTTACCATTATCCAGCAATACACCTTTATAAACCTCATTGCTTTCACAATGCGGAAATTTATGATGGATAGCCGTATGGTTATCGGTTAATTGCTGACCGCCTACAAGGTAGAGGCCAAACAAATGAGTCTCGGTCTGGCTGCCGTTAAGCTCAATTTCGAGGTTATTACGGATCAGCTCTGCACCGGGCAGGTTAAACGTAAAGTTATCGTAACGGCTGCTGCGTTCCTGCTGCACCTGGTTATAGGTGATCAGTCTTTCATCAGGAAGATTGTCCTGAATGTTATATTGTATCAGCTGTGCATTTTCTTTCAGGTCTGCCTGCGTAACACTGTTCAGTATGGCGCGGCTGCCATTTTTGATAAAAATGCTGGACTCGATCAGTTCGGCCTTTGCATTTTGATTGACAACAATCAGGTGCCTTGGCTGAAAGAACATATGCTCATCTGCCGAATACAGGTTCACAATCTGAATGGGCTTATCCAATACTACGTTTTTATGAACTTCAAGGAAATACCCGTCAGTAAAAAGAGCAGTATTTAAAGCCAGCATCCTGTTGGTTTCTGAGGCATCAAGTGCTGCATGATTTTTAAATGCAGGCGTCTGGCTGATGCTCTCCGTTGTATGGACGGTTACCGACTGTGCATCCGGTAATACCGAAAGTGCCGGCTGGATGGTACCGTTCAGTAAAACCAGCAGGTAGGCATTCAGGCCTGGAATAGTTGCTTTGTTCAATGCAGATATCACCGCATTTTCTTCAGCTTCTGCTGCTGTGAAAGTAAAATCGTCCGTTAAAAAAGGGCTGAGATTGGTAAATCTCCAGTCCTCATCTTTAAGTGTAGGAAAACCCTTGGCCCTGAACAAGTCAAAGGCGGCAGTCCTTATTTCCGATAAATCACCACTTGTACCAGCTGCGCTTCCGGAATTTTCAAATTCCGCGATCAGCTTGTCGTACAGTGGAGCTGTCAATAGATTTACCATGTTATTTAGTATTTATTGATTCCTGGCCCTGAAGTTCTTCTTTCAGCCAATCGTATCCTTTTTCTTCAAGCTCCAGCGCCAGTTCTTTGGTTCCTGAACGGACGATCTGTCCATTGTATAAAACATGCACAAAGTCAGGCACGATATATTCCAGCAAACGCTGATAGTGGGTGATCAGCACGAAGGCGTTATCCGCAGAGCGAAGTTTATTGATTCCGTTGGAAACGATCCTTAACGCATCGATATCCAATCCTGAATCGGTTTCATCAAGAATAGACAATTTAGGGTCAAGCATGGCCAGCTGGAACACTTCGTTCCTTTTTTTCTCTCCGCCAGAGAAACCCTGGTTCAATGAACGGTTCGCCAGTTTGGCTTCAAATTCTACCAGTTCCTGTTTTTCTTTTGTCATTTTCAGGAATTCCTTAGCCGAAAGCGGCGGCAGGTTACGGTGAATACGGATCTCACTTAATGCTGTTCGTAAAAAGTTAATATTAGATACCCCCGGAATTTCTACCGGGTACTGGAATGCAAGGAATACACCCTCACGGGCACGTTCTTCAGGTTTCATATCCAGCAGGTTTTTTCCGTCCAGCCATACTTCCCCTTCGGTCACTTCGTAATTCTCGCGGCCTGCAAGTACTGAGGCCAGTGAGCTTTTACCAGAACCGTTGGGGCCCATGATTGCATGTACTTCGCCGGCATTCACTTCCAGGTTAATCCCTTTTAATATTTCCTTTCCTTCAATATTAGCATGAAGATTTTTTATTGATAACATATTATGGTTTGTTTTTATGATTATCCTACACTACCTTCCAGTGTAAGAGAGAGTAATTTTTGCGCTTCTACAGCAAATTCCATGGGCAGCTGGTTGAGCACTTCTTTTGCATAACCGTTAACGATCAGTGCAATGGCCTGCTCAGCATCAATACCACGCTGGTTTAAATAAAACACCTGGTCTTCACCTATCTTCGAAGTGGTGGCCTCATGCTCTATCGTTGCTGTATTATTTTTTGATTCGATATAAGGGAAAGTATGTGCACCGCACTGATCGCCGATCAGCAGGGAATCACACTGGGTAAAGTTACGTGCATTCTTAGCCTTGCTGCCCATCTGCACCAGGCCACGGTAACTGTTCTGGCCTCGTCCGGCAGAGATCCCTTTGGAGATGATCCTGCTTTTGGTATTGGCACCGATGTGGTGGATCTTGGTTCCGGTATCTGCAATCTGCATGTTATTGGTTACTGCAACGGAGTAGAATTCACCTGAGGAATGGTCTCCCTGCAGGATCAGGCTTGGATACTTCCAGGTGATGGCCGAACCTGTCTCTACCTGTGTCCAGGAGATCTTGGAATGATCACCACGGCAGGCACCACGTTTGGTTACAAAATTGAAGATTCCTCCTTTTCCGTCCTTATCACCAGGATACCAGTTCTGTACAGTAGAATATTTGATCTCTGCACCTTTCAGTGCAATCAGCTCTACTACTGCGGCATGCAGCTGATTTTCATCACGCATAGGCGCTGTACATCCTTCCAGGTAACTTACGTAACTATCTTCGTCGGCAATAATCAGCGTACGCTCAAACTGCCCTGTATTCTCGGCATTAATCCTGAAATAGGTAGATAACTCCATCGGGCAGCGCACTCCTTTAGGGATGTACACAAAAGACCCGTCTGAAAAAACCGCTGTATTTAAGGAAGCAAAAGTATTATCCGTATGCGGAACTACCGTACCCAGGTATTTCTGTACCAGCTCAGGATGGTTTTTTACCGCTTCACTGATGGAACAGAAGATGATCCCCATCTCATTCAGGTGCTCTTTATAGGTAGTACTGACCGAAACACTGTCAAATACCACATCAACTGCCACACCGGCAAGTTGTTTCTGTTCAGACATCGGGATGCCCAGTTTCTCAAAAGTACGCAGCAACTCAGGATCTACCTCATCAAGCGAAGCATATTTAGCCTGTTTTTTTGGGGCAGCATAATAAGAGATCGACTGAAAGTCGATATCCGGCATTTTAAAGTTTTGCCATTGCGGCATTTCCTGTTTCTGGAAAGCCTTAAATCCTTTCATTCTCCAATCCAGCAGCCACTGAGGCTCATTTTTTTTAGCAGAGATAAACCGAACAGTATCTTCATTGAGTCCAACTTCCGAAATATCCATATCAATGTCTGTGACAAAGCCAAACTCGTATTCCTTGTTTGCCAATTCATCTAGCATCATATCATCTTTTTCCATCATTATCCAATTTAAGGCTTATTGCTTCTTTAAGGCTTATCGCTTCCTTTAAAAAAGTATTGAATAAGCACGTTACAAAGATAACCAACAGCAATAATAAACCAAGGAATTACTTTGTTTATTACCATCTAATTACAATAATATGTACAATCACAGCACTTTATTTCCGCCATTTTCCCTTATTTAAAATGATTATCGAAAACTGAGTTTGTTTTTATAAATACTCATCATAGATTTACAACGTTATTCAAACTGTAAATCAAAGAATCTATTAAATGAACATTAAAACTAAAACCTGCCGCCGCGCCGTAGTCAGTACCTTTCTGATCATCGGTGCAGCGTCCATTAGCCCCGCCTCCGCACAGGAAAAACAGAATGACCCCCAGATGAAGATCTACCGGTCTACCGCAACAAAAATCAACGACCTCATCCATACCAAACTGGATGTCCGTTTTGACTATAAAAAACGGTATATGTACGGGAGGGAATGGGTGACTATCAAGCCCCACATCTACGCTACTGACTCCCTCCGCCTGGATGCACAAGGCATGGATATCAAGACACTGAGCATCGTAAAGAACGGTAAAAACATCCCGCTCAAATACAAATACGACAGCCTTACACTCGCCATTCAACTGGACAAAGAATACAAAAACACCGAAAACTATACGGTATATATCGAATACACTGCCAAACCCAATGAACTGAAAGTACAGGGCAGCGCAGCAATTACTGATGCCAAAGGCCTTTATTTCATTAATCCCGACAGCACGGAAAAGGACAAACCGGTACAGATCTGGACGCAGGGCGAACTCCAGAGTTCATCTGCCTGGTTCCCGACAATCGACAGGCCCAACCAGAAAACAACAGACGAGATCAGCATGACCGTACCGGGCAAATATGTAACCCTTTCTAACGGGCGCCTGGCCTCACAAAAGAAAAATGCCGACGGCACAAGGACAGACACCTGGAAAATGGAACTGCCTCATTCCCCCTACCTGATGATGATGGCTGTCGGAAATTTCAGTATCTACAAGGACAAATGGCGTGATAAGGAAGTAAGCTACTACCTCGAACCCAAATACGCAGCATACGCCAAAGAGATCTTCGGCTTCACCCCTGAAGTCATTGAGTTTTACTCAAAGATCCTGGGCGTTGATTATCCATGGAATAAATATTCCCAAATCGTTGTCCGCGATTACGTTAGCGGTGCAATGGAAAATACGACAGCAACCCTGCACGGCACCTATGTACAGGGTACCACCCGTGAACTGGCAGACCGTTACTACGATGCCGGAAGGAGTACAATCGTGCATGAACTGTTCCACCAGTGGTTCGGTGATTATGTAACAGCAGAAAGCTGGAGTAACATCACTGTGAATGAATCCTTTGCGAATTTCAGCGAAACCCTTTGGGCAGAACATAAATACGGACAGGACAGTGGTGATGAGCATAACAATGAAGCCCTGATGGGTTACCTGAAGACTCCCGGAGATGAGAAAAAAGACCTGGTACGTTTTCACTACCACGACCAGCAGGATGTTTTTGACGCCGTATCTTACCAGAAAGGCGGCAGGATCTTAAATATGCTGCGCCATTACCTCGGCGCCCCCGCCTTTTTCAAAGGACTGAACATCTACCTGAAAACAAATGCCTTTAAAAATGGCGAAGCACAACAGCTGCGCCTGGCCATGGAAGAAGCAAGCGGAAAAGACCTGAACTGGTTCTTTAACCAATGGTATTACGGTGCCGGCCATCCCCTGCTGGAGATGAGCTATAAATGGGACGAAACCTCGAAAACCCAAACGGTATATATCAACCAGACACAGGAAGGCAAAGCATTCCAGCTGCCAATGGCAGTGGATATTTATTCCGGCGGCAAAAAGGAACGTCACCAGATCATGATGACTGCCAAATCGGATACGCTCACATACAAACTTGCCAGCCAGCCAAACCTGGTCAATGTAGATGCAGAAAAAATCATCCTCAGTAAAAAAACTGACCATAAGTCAATGGAAGAGTTATTGTTCCAGTACCAGAATGCACCGCTGTACATGGACAGGCTTGAAGCAATCGAAGCTGCAACGGCAAAACCAGCAGACCAGAGCGCACAAAAGATCCTGCTTGCTGCCCTGCAGGATAAATATTACGGCCTGCGCCTGAAAACCCTGAATGCAATTGACCCGACCAATACAACGCTCAGCAGCGCTGCAATGCCAACCATCCTTAAACTGGCAAAAACAGATGACAATAACCTGGTGAAAGCCGCTGCCATAACAGTGATCAGCACTTCAAAAGGCGGCGAACAACAGCTGGCATTGTATCAGGAAGGCCTGAAAAGCCAGTCCTATGCCGTAGCCGGCGCCTCATTAGGTGCAATGGCAACCCTGAAACCTGAGGAGGCCCTGACTTTTGCCAAATCATTTGAGAAAGAAAGCCAGGGCAATTTAACCAATGCGATCCTCAAAGTATACGCCAAAAGCGGAACCGATGCAGAGTGGCCTTTTGTATATAAAAAAATTGCAGATGCCGATCCGCAGAGCAAATTCGATATGCTGAAGGACTTCATTGGCATGACTGCACACGTACAGAACCCTGTTTATGCACAACAGGGCATCAATCTGATCAGAGACATGGGCATCAGGTTTAAAGCAAATGGTTTTGCCCCTCAGCTGATTGAAGTGCTGAACCAGATCAAACAGTTCCGTCAGAAAATGAATGACAACGCTTCAGCAGAGGTTGCTGAAGAGGCTGTTAAAAAAGTTAACGACGCCAAATAATAATACCGGTCAGATAGTTAATGTCTGACCGGTAAAAGAATTGCATCATACCGGATGGCAAGTAGCTGACCGCTGACTGGTTAAAGAAAGATCAACTCAATTGCAAAATCCTGTATACAAGATCGGGGCTGCCGGCTGCTGAAACGCAGCCGGGAAGGCCCCGATCCTGATATACAGAATTTTTTGCAACGGATATTCTCCGGGATTTTCTAAACAAGCGTGCTACCCCCCCCTACCGCATACTGTACATATACGTCTTTACAAGCCACCATGCTACAGGACAACCTTAAAAAAAGAGGTGTACTACATCGATGCCTTCTCGGCTGCGCTTCAGCAGCCGGCAGCATTGATGTAGTACACCTCTTTTTTCAGCGAAGCTTGAAGAAACTTAAGCGACATGAAATTGAAGCGACATAAAAGCCAAACGCTATACAGATAGCCGTAAAGCATGCCTTAATACACCTGCTCTTCCATGAGGAATTCAAGTTTCAGATCAGCATCCTTACAAAAACCAGGATGCACCCTCGAAGTCTGAATTACAGTACTCCGCATGGCGGTAAGCCAGCGAAACCTTGATGGCAGATCCAGCTGCCCGATAGGGCCGCTGTCTTTTGCACCGGAACAGATCAGCATCAGGCTGTCCAGATGTGCCCTGATATCGGCTATATCCAGCTTTGCCGAGAATGCCTTTAACCGCTCCCCGTCCAAAGCATAGGCAGCCTTCAGGTATTTTTTCCGGGCGCAGTACAGGATCACGCCCACATTCAGAAACTCATCACGTTCTACCCTTGGTACCACGCGAATGACCGCATACTCAAATAAGTGAAGTTCTTGCATGTTGTGCTTCGTTTACAAAAATTTCAGAACTGGCAATACGTGTTTCGAGGAACTCGGCATAGGCAGCCCGGTGTGCGGTTGCAGATTCAAATGCAGATTCGGAGGACAACCACTCTTCGGGTACCAGGCCAACAATGGCACGAATGAGTTCATTGGGCAGCAGCGCCCTGAATTCCTCGTTCACCAGTTCCAGTTCTGTGGCCCAGGGCAACAATACGTGGTCTTTGATCAGCGCAAAGGGACGTTTGGCCTGCTCCTGCCAGTTTTGCCAGGAATGGTGAAAATACAGGGAGGCACCATGATCGATCAGCCACAATTCCTTATGCCAGATCAGCATATTGGTGTTGCGGGGTGTACGGTCCATGTTCATCAGCAAACAATCCAGCCAGACGATCTGAGAGGCCAGTTTGGCATCAATCACCGTTACCGCGGGATCAAAGGTAATGGCACCCGAAAGATAATGTAATGCCAGGTTCAGCCCTATGCTGGCCTTTAACAAATCCTGTATCTCCTCATCAGGCTCCGTGCGGCCAAAAGCTTCATCCAGGCTGGCAAAGACGATCTCCGGCACCTTAAAACCCAATGCCCGGGCAATTTCTCCCCCGATGATCTCAGCAATCAGTGCTTTTACACCCTGACCGGCGCCGCGGAATTTTAACACATATAAAAAATCGTCATCTGCTTCCGCGATAGCCGGCATCGACCCGCCTTCACGCAGTGGGGTAACATAGCGGGTTACCTGAACGGTTCTCAATTGCAGTTCGTTGGTATTTATCATAAAAACTCAGTTCTCTAAATCAATGATCAACCTGTCATTAGTTTACAGCGCAAATATGAAAGAAAAAAATCAAATAAGGTGTTCGAATCGAGTAGGAAGGTAATCATTAGTTGATTACCTGTCCTCTCACACCACCGTACGTGCCGTTCGGCATACGGCGGTTCATTAAACATTAACAGTATTTAGGGCCGCTACTTCTTGAAGGAATAGTAGCCCTTCTTTCTTTAAAAATGCATCAAGCTCGCTAAACAGCGATTTCACTTCACTCAGTTTGAAGTAAGTTCCCCAGCCCTGATTGAGTTGACTTTTGATCAATGGCCACTTTGACCTGACCTCACCTGCAACCACCCGCTCATAAGCTTGATGCATATTGCTTTTACTGATAATTTCTTCGAGTAACATGTCGAACACTTTTTTTTTACTGTTTCCTTGTTTTCATCCTTCCTTCAAGATACCGCTCAGCACTCCCTGTTACCTTTCTGCTTCCACCATATTCCTCACAGGGCAGCTCTCTATCCAGAGTTTTCTGCTTTCTTTACGATCATCCCAGTTCCTGTGTCCACTCAGACGTTTAATGTTCAGCCCTTCCCTTAAAATAAAAGGTACTATGGCCCCGGCTGACTTCTGATGAACCGGACATATATCACTACATATCCTTGCTCCTTCAAGAGGCGCTTCTCTCTCCGGCAACGATTAATCAGATCTCCCCGGGTAAGAACGCAAACTTTCTCTCCATCTACCTGTCAGATCTACAGCAACATGTTTCGGATAGTTTAGGGCTTTGTTTTGTAGTGCAAACTCACCCACATGTCACTGCCTCATCTGCTTCCTGTTCGTCAGGCCAGAGATTTACCGCCGGCTTCTTTCAAATTCCTCCTCAGGGTGGACACCCTTGCCTTAAGTTAACGTTTCCCACTATCAAGGCACGTTCGGGACTTTCACCCTAGAGTTTTGCGCCCATGCCGGGCACACACTGAAAGATAGGCATATTCCTGTCCGGAATATGCCTATCTGCCTGAAGAAATTCTTTAAACCCTAAAACGTAACCTTCAGGCTTGCTACAAATGTAGCTCCCAGCTGGCTGAACTGAGATCCGTCATACGTTGTGGTAGAATATCTTCCGTTAAAGGTTAACAGGTTTGTATAGTTGAATACTGCGGCAGGGTCCTGCAGTTCCGCTTCTCCCACAGCATTTAGCGCTTTAAATTTCCATTTTGGAAGAACGTTAAAGATGTTCTGTGCATTTATGGCCAGGGTTACATTTTTCAGCAGCGTAACGGTACCACCAAGATCTGTCAGTACTTTGGTAGTGAATTTGGTATCCAGATTTTCACTTAATCCGCTTTGATGGAACGTTGTTGGGCCCACTACCGTATTGTTTAAATTGAGCGAAACCTTACCTATCCGATAGTCGCCGCCAAAGATCACTTTAGCTTTTGGCCGGGAGGAAAGCAGTAATGCCAGTTGCGTCTGGTCTACCACTGTTTGTCCTGAAGCGGCGATCAGAGGCGGGTTTTTGATTTCCAGTGCTTTGTTCTGCAAGGTATAGTTCGCCGCCACGTTCAGGCCCAGCACACCCCTTCCGAGCCTTATGTTCCTGTAACCGGACACAAAGTCGAGCCCCTGAGTCCTGGTATCGATACCATTCACAAAAAAACTAACCGCTACGATACCATTATCATTCAATACCTGGTCCAGGCCGGGTGCATTTGGATCATCAGTATGCCCTATTTCGGAGCTCAGTACGATCCTGTTTTTAACCCTGATGCTGTAATAGTCCAGGGTAATGCTAAAGTTATCTGTAGGACTCGCCCCTAATCCGGCAGTGTAGTTCAGTGACTTTTCTGCTTTCAATTTTGGCACGCCCAGTAACCTTGACTGGGGGCTGTTATTATTTACCAGCCCTTTGGTTTGTATGCCTTCACCGGGAACAAAACTTGCCTGCGCGATCTGCAGGTTAATCTGTTGCAATGAAGGTGCCCTGAAGCCGGTAGATACCGATCCGCGCAGGGTAAGCTTATCGTTTAACAGCTTATATCTGGTACTTCCTTTCCACACAAAGGCGTTTCCAAAATCGCTGTATTTTTCTACGCGGGCCGTTCCGTTGATGAGAAATTGTTTGGTGATGTCATAACTTACGTCGGCATACCCCCCAATGTTATAGCGTGTGGCGGTAAGCGCATTATTGGCGCCATAACCCGGGAAGGAGTCTGCCCCACCGGCTACATAAGAGGCCGTGTCACCGGCGATGATTGTAAAATTCTCCTGCCTGAACTCAGATCCGAACGCAATGTTCAGCTTATCGCTCAGGGCTTTGGAGATGTCTATATTACCGATGTTATTGGTGAAATCGAAACCTCCGGGCTTGAAGCTGATGGGGCTTGATGCACCGAGCCCCTGGTTAAGGGTATTGTTAACCGTATACAGCTGATGGTTTCCGCCCGTAGTAAAACTCACATCAGTTTTCCATCCGCCTGCTGTAGAACGGAACCCGGCAGTTGCATTGTAATCTTTCAGATCTCCTTCAAAGGTAGGTCCGTAACCCAGATAGGGCGTTCCGGCCTCGTGTAAAAGCCCGAAATCCGTATCGCGCCAGTAAGGGGTACGGTAATTGGCAAAACTGTTTACCTTTTTATAGATGTATGCG
The DNA here is from genome assembly GCF_900107535.1 of Pedobacter hartonius. GTDB lineage: Bacteria > Bacteroidota > Bacteroidia > Sphingobacteriales > Sphingobacteriaceae > Pedobacter > Pedobacter hartonius. Next base: position 112,492 of record NZ_FNRA01000003.1, read on the forward strand.
GCATTGTAATAGAATTCCGTATTTTCAGAAATCGGGATGGCACCATTAACCAGGAATTTTGCGGAAGAATTCTCCGGGGAGGCATTGATATTCCTGGCGTCAGGATAGGCGGATAAAAATGCGTTTACTGTACTCAGCGGAACACCAAACCCGAGGGTTGCATCGGCTTCCGCTGCCGCATCCACCTTTCCCGGCCGGTTGGCCATATTGGTGTGCTGCATATCAATTGTATAGTTCACATATCCCTTATCGCCGAAGTTCGCACCATTATTGACACTAAAGCCTACCATTTCTCCGTCTCCCTTATGCGTAATACCGGAGTTCAGCGTTACAGAACCGTAATCAAACCTGTCTTTCAGAATGATGTTCATTACGCCGGCGATCGCATCAGAACCATACTGGGCAGAGGCACCATCACGCAGAATCTCGACGCGCTTGATCGCATCAGTAGGGATTGCAGAAATATCCGCTCCGCTTTCACCCCTTCCCGGGGAGGTCTGAATATAGGTAAGTGCACTTGAGTTTTTCCTTTTTCCGTTGATGAGGATCAGCGTACGGCTGGGTCCCATGTTTCTTATTTCATAAGGGTCAAGCAATGAGGTGGCATCATTTACCGGTGTGTTTACGGTATTAAATGAGGGTACCTTTGACTGCAGGGCCTTATCGAAAGTGAGTTGGCCAGTACTTTTCAGGTCGGCCGCCCCGATAATATCAATTGGAACAGGACTATCCGTCAGCGTCCTTTTGGAAGCCCGGCTACCGGTAGACACCACTACTTCGTTCAGCTGATTGCCAGATTCTTCCAGCTGTACATCAAGAATAACCATGGTACCACTTAAAGTTACAGTCTTAACTGCTTTTTTAAAACCAACCATAGAAAAAGACAAGGTGTAGGTTCCATCAGGCAGACTAAGCGTATACCCGCCGTCAGAAGCGGAACGTGTTCCCGTCCCTCTGGAGGGAACAACAGATACACCGGGGAGCAGGCCGTTCTCATTGTCGGTCACTTTACCTTTAATAATCGTCTGAGAGTGGGAATCGATGGACAAAATCGTTAATCCAAGGACAACAAAGAAGTAAAAAACAATCTTTTCATAGATTTTTTTCATAATTGAGAGGTTTTAATAAGTTAATAACACAAATAAGTCAAAATAACGTAACCATTTTGATACAATTTAAGCATTATCAACCCAAAATACCCATCAAAAAAAAACAAAATAACTATACAATTGACACTTTTATCAAAAACAATAATTTAAAATTGATTTATTTAAAATATCATATAAATAAATAGCATATCAATATGAATACAATAAAAAATAAATGATTTTGTGTCATTTGACACGTTATTTTTTGTAAAAAAATGAGAATAAACAGATATTACTGATTAATATTCACATTTTTTTATAAAAAAGTAAAATAACTACAGTTATAAATGCGCAAAAACACATTCGTTAACATAATTTTTTGAATAAAACGATGAAACACCAGTAGTTCCGATGTAAACATTCGATCTCCAGACAATAAACGTACAGTAACTGACCTGTTTTGAATAATCAGGCACGTGAAACGCATCCAGTCCTATACCATGTACCAGTGTGTAAGTCTCAAAACGGCTTAATCTTTCCGGGATATTTTTAAGCAGTATATTTCCGCAGTGCTGAGGTATATAACTTTTACTTACAGCCAGTACATTTTTTCCATGGCACATCTGGTCATTAAATTCTCCCGGAAACAGGGCGATCCATTTAAAGCTATATCTTTCCTGGTAATAAAATGGAATAGACAACTGAGCCAGAATCAGGTCCGTGCCGATATGATCGGGACTGACAAATACATTACTGAGATTTGCAGGAAGAATAACGCCCTTCTTCGCAGCTGCCGGCAAGATCAGCGTTGCACAAATGGTTTCCATGCCGGCATAACCATCAATTCCGTATCCTACAATATATTCTTTTTTACCAATAGCAAGATCGTTAAACAGCAGCTGACCGCACATTCCTGTACTGCAGACTATGTGCGTATGCAATGCCTCCGCAGAAGAAAGCACCTCCCTGCCCTCCAATATCGCAACAAAATGCCCCTGTTTGCAGGGCTCAGTGCCTGGCAATACCTTAAATGATACTATTAATTGTTTTGAACTGACAGCTCTCCTGTTCTGAAATGACCTACAAGAAATAGCTGGTAAAATGAACCTCAGCCCTCATACCATAGATAATTACAGGGAGGCGCTGTTCCACAGGTTTGGGATGAAATCACGTACCGGTCTGGTGTTATTCGCGATCAAAAACGAACTTATCAAAATATAAAACAAATGAGCAGTAAGGCAATGCAGTCCCCCTGCTCTGGTGACTGCATTGCTTTTAGAGATTATGAACCGGCATTAATAGCCTGCGTTCTGTTTAAAATTGGGATTGCCCAGTTGATTGTCAGGAATGGGAAATAGCAGATATTTAGGATCATCCGTTGGTTTTTCCTGCCATAGGGTCAGAAACTTACCGAAACGGATCAGATCCTGACGCCTTACGCCTTCCCATAAGAATTCGCGTCCGCGTTCATCCAGCAGGTTGTCAGGCGTCAAACTGCTGAACGCCGTTGCGCCCCTGACCGCACGGATAGAATTTACTATCGGAAGCGCTTCTGCTCCCCTTCCATTTCTCAACAGCGCCTCAGCCTTCATCAGCAACACATCGGCATAGCGGTAATATACCCAGTCGTTCTCCGGCAGGCCGGTGGAGGTGTTCTGGTTATCCACAGGATATTTCATTACCCTGATACCTGCTACTTCCAGGTGATTTGGATCACGTTCGGTAATACTCACCTCCCTGGTGAAAATCAATGGGTTACCTTTACGGTCTTTCAAAGCTGTACCTGCTCCATTATATTGCTGACCAATTAAAAAGCCGGCATTTACTCCGGTCACATTGGAAACGCCGGCATAGGGACCGCCCCTGCGCTGATCCGTTGCTTCAAACTTGTCGTAAAAATCTGACAGTGTTGCAAAGCCATTATTCCCGTTAGGCGTCTGATTATAGTGCAGTCCGGCTATCCACATACTGTTCAGGCCGCCAGCATCAGATCCGCCGATATTTTGTGCGGTAAAGATGTTTTCTTTTGATAACTGGTCATTCGCAGGAGCGAAATTATCATAGTACTTTGATGCTAATGTATATTTCCCAGTGTTAATGATCTCATCTGCAAGCGTAATGACTTTGGCCATATCTGCCTGATCGAATGTTGGAGCGCTGCGGTTTAGAAACGCACCTTTATTCAGATAACATTTCATCAGTAATATTTTTGCCGCATCCTTATTTGCATTAAAAACAGGCCCGTCAGGCAAATCAGGCAGAACTGCATTCAATTCAGCAATCAGGTAATCCATCTCCTGCGCCGCAGCTCTCACTTTAGAAGGTTGTGTTACATCTTCTCCGGGTTCACGGTAAGGAACCTGTCCCCATCCGTCCAGGATAGCGAACTGTGCAAATGCGCGCAAGAAACGCGCCTGGGCCGACTGGCCCGCTGAAGGACTAAACTGAAGAACATTGGTAGCTACATAACTTACGCTATTCAGATTTCTGAAAACCTCAGATATCCTGGCATGGTCTGCCGCCCATCGGTGTAAATGCAATGCTCTCCAAGCACCGTTATCATCCCAGTCGCCCGCCCTGGTAGGCACAATAGCTTCGTCTGTAGGAAATTCCTGCAAAGCCCACCACCCGTAAGCACCCTGAAAGGGGTTCCGCATAGCAGTATATGAAGCATTCAACAGTGCGGAAACGTTGCCTGACGAAACCCCGCTGTTACCAATTTGTCCGTTTAATTTCTCATCCAGTTTAGTACATCCGGACAGAGCTATTGTTAATGCCGTAAAGGCTATCAGATATCTTGTTTTCATTTTAATTCTTATTAAGATTACAGAGAAAAGTTTACACCGAAATTGAAGGTACGTGCAGGCGGATAGGTGACATAGTCAATTCCGGCTGACGGAACTCCGTTGATACCCTTATCTACATTCACTTCGGGGTCAAAACCTTTGTATTTAGTAATTACAAACAGGTTTTGTCCATTTACAAAAATGTTCAATGCTTTAACTGACTTGCCCAGATCTCCAATCGTATAATTGATTGTTGCATTTGCCAGTTTGATATAATTACCGTTTTCAATATATCTTGACGATGCAGCTATCGGATTTGCCAGAGATTCCTGAATGGAAGATTTTAACAGACCGGAAGCTACGTTTCTGCCTGTTCCCAGATTGGATATCGGCAATACTGAGTTGGCAGTATTGTTATAAATATCCTGACCAAGAGAGCCATTAAAGTTTGCAGTAAATGATACCTTTTTGTAAGTAAAGTTTGTGTTAAAGCCCAGTATCACCTTAGGGTTCGGGTTACCCACATAATAGTAAGTAAAGCCATCATCTGTATATGTAGAAAAACCTGCGGCATCCAAGCCGTTATATTTCCTGGTTACCATAGCAAACAACGGAAGTCCGTTTTGGATGACCTCTGCAGTAACATCAGATAAACCTTGTCCGCTCAATGCACCGGTTTTGATCACTCCGGTGATGCCTGAAACGTTATTTTTTATAAAAGTAGCATTTGCACCAACCGACCATGACATATCTTTTCTGGTCAGCACGTTGGCATTCAAATTCATCTCTACCCCTTTGTTGGATACCTGTCCCGGTAAATTGACCCAGGTAACAGTAACACCGGCATTGGCAGGAACCAGAGGAATCTGAGGAAATAACAGATCCGTTGTTGTTTTATCAAAGTAATCCACAGAGCCGGTTATTATGCTTCCAAAAAGTGCAAAATCAACACCTATGTTGGTTTGCTTGTCTGATTGCCATTTCAACTTCTTATTTTCGTTGTTCACGCCTACAAGAGATTGCTGCCCGCTGGAATACGTAATATTATACCGCTGTGATGCAGAACCGGAAGGGAATTCCTGGTTACCGGTTTTTCCGTAGCCGGCTCTTACTTTCAATTGATTTACCCATGAAACATCTTTCATGAATGCTTCATTTTTAATGTTCCAGGCAGCGGCGAAAGATGGAAAATATCCGTACCGGTTCTCAGAACCAAACTTAGTGGAACCATCCGCCCTGAAAGTCGCTGTCAGCAAATATTTATCGTCATAATTGAAGATTGCCCTTGCAAAATAAGACTGCAGCTGCGTTGTTGGATCATTATAAGATGTAATCGTACGGTTTGCCGGTGCAACGGCCGCCAGTGCGTCAGTATAATCAACCGCAATATCACCAAAACCTTTACCAATACTTGTTACCCCTTTGTTGATATAATTGGTATATTCATACCCCAGAATTGCATTCAGATTGAGTTTACCAACTACCTTCTTATTAAAATTCAGCGTATTTGTAAATTGCTGGGTAATCAGTTCAGTATTGGAATAACTGGCATATCCGCCAAGGAAATCACCATTGGCCTGGATACCGCTCAAATTCAGGAAACTGCGTGTTGACGCTCTTCTGATCCCGGTACTGTAATTGATACTGGCCAGCATTCTGTATTCCAACCAGGGTGTAATTTTGTAATAAGGAGACACGCTTCCGAGAATAGTAGATACTTTAGATTTGTCGCTGCTCGCTTCAGACAATACCAGCGGATTAATGATTGTTGAGCCCTGCTCGATAAACAAAGATCCATCCGGATTTCTCATTGATCTTGTCGGGTTCCAGGCTAAAGCCTGACTGATCAAACTTCCGGTAAAGCCGGCATCTGTTGTGATCGGCGCAATATTTTCAGTATACTGGTTACTGATCATGTTGATGTCCAGGCCCAGTTTTTTACTCTCCAGGAATTTAAAATTTCCGCTGAAAGCACCGCTGTATTTCTTGAAATCTGTTTTCAGCAAAATCCCCTGCTGATTCTGATAACCCAGGGAGGCGCGAAAAGTATTTCCGTTGCTTCCGCCGCTGATGCCAACGCTATAATTTTGGTTATAGGCAGTTCTTGTAATTGCATCCAGTGCGTCAACATTGCCTCCATAATCCCCGGTTGTCTGGCCATAACGTGTCAATGCAGCCCGGTATTCGTCGCCGTCTAAAATATCAATTTTTCTGGCCAGGGTGCTTACACCCACAGAACCGCTTACATCAATTTTAGTACCGCCGGCCTGACCTCTTTTGGTGGTGATCAGCACCACACCGTAGGCAGCTCTTGATCCATAAATTGCAGTTGCAGATGCATCTTTCAATACTTCCATACTTGCGATGTCAGACGGGTTAATGAAATTCAGGGGATTTCCTCCGGCAACAGTACCGACGCCTCCGCTTGCAGTTGGTCTGGCAGATCTGCCGTCAAGAGCAACTCCATCTACAATATATAAAGGCTGACCGGTACCTGTCATTGCGGTATTACCCCTGATCCTTACCGTTGTTGCCCCACCCGGCTGCCCGCTGTTGTTGATCATTTGCACACCAGATACCTTGCCCTGTATCAACTGGTCAGGCGAGATCAGCGGCCCTTTATTAAAATCCTTGGCAGACACCGTTGCCGCGGCTCCGGTCAGATCGCTTTTCTTTACTGATCCATAGCCCACTACGGTAACCACTTCCAGATCTGTGCCTGATAACAGGGTTACATTCACGACGGTTCTGCCATTAATGTCCACCGTTTGGGATTTCAACCCCACAAAACTGAAGATCAGCTGTTTTCCCGAAGCGGGGACGATCATCGTATACTTGCCCGCAACATCGGTAAGCGCTTTCACATTGCTGCCGGCAACGGCGATGGTAGCACCAGGCAGAGGATTATTTTCATTATCTGTGACCACACCGCGCAAAGTCGTTTGCGCATAAGCAGACATGTTAAAAAGAAAGAGGGTGAAGCAAAAAAAAACTATTTTCTGCCATAGCAGAGACTGCGGCCTGCCGATACCGGCAAACCACCTTTGTGATATAAACGCATTCATAAGTTAATTTGGTTAGGTTAAATAATAGATAAATAGGGATTCTTTCTGTTTCTTGGAATTAGTTTAGATGTTTAACGTTTGATGATTTTAGGATTTGAATTCCGGAAATTACAGGCAATTAAAACACCTGCTTTCCTCATGGCCGGACGGCCTTCGGTTAAAGCATTTCTTCATAGGTTATATTTAGTTTATAATAGTAGTTGCTGATGGTATTCTACTGTCAAAAGATCATTTTTTTGTAAATACAGTATCACCACCAGATAAATATACACATCTAAATGTTACGATGTATTCTAAAATATGAAAAATATTTTCCTACATTGGATTAAATTATGAATAAATCATCTGTTAAACCCCGTATTATTTGTTTTGGTGAGATCCTGTGGGACAATCTTCCATCCGGCAGAACAGCCGGCGGCGCACCAATGAACGTGGCCTATCACCTCAACCGCAGCGGCGCGGAAAGCCAGCTCATCAGCCGTATCGGTAACGATCCTGCCGGGGCCGGCCTTATTGATTTTTCAAGGCAGAAAGGTCTCCCTACTGATCTCCTGCAAACCGATCCCGACCATCCTACAGGTGAAGTGATCGCCAAAGTGATGGATAACCACGAGGTGGTCTATGACATCCTGCCCGGTGCAGCATGGGACTTTATTGCCCCTGCCCCGGAACTGGAGCAACTGGCCGCCAATGCCGATGCCTTTGTTTTCGGCAGCCTCGCCGCCAGAAGCAGCGTATCCAGGGAAACCCTGCTGCAGACGCTTGAATCAGCAACATTCAGGGTGCTGGACATCAACCTGAGGGTACCGAACTATTCAAAAGAGATACTGCATCTTCTGCTGTCAAAAGCGGACCTGCTGAAGCTGAACAATGATGAACTGACATTACTGACCGGCTGGTTCTACAAAAGCGGGGCGCCAGAGAACGACAGCATCAGTTTTCTGCAGCAAAACTATGGCATTAAAGAGATCATTGTAACAAAAGGCGGTGAAGGGGCCAGCTATTATTCAGGAACCAGCGCTTATACAGGCGAAGCTTATAAAGTTACGGTTGCAGACACGGTCGGTGCCGGAGATTCATTTTTAGCCGCATTCCTCTATAAAAAATTAACAGGTACAGACATCCCCCAGACACTGGATTATGCACTGGCAATGGGCGCCTTTATCGCCGGACAATCAGGCGCTTGCCCTGCTTATACCCTTCCGGACCTGGACCGGTTTATTGCCGCGCAGCAAGCCCGGAATTAATTTGTATAAAGAAAATTTTACCTAAAACGGTTAAGCACTGCCCCGTTATTAGAATTAATAATCCTATATTCATCTTGCAAATCCAATATGAACTAAAATTTTGAACATGCACCTAAACAAAACTATCATTGCTACAGCCTGCATTGTAGCATTCGCTCTTTCAAATGCAAACGCACAGGCCAAACATGAGGATACCGAATTTTATACACCGGTTCCCCAAAAAGTAACTCCGGGAAAAATTACTACTGAAGCCCCTTCTGACGCTGTTATCCTGTTCAATGGCAAGAACCTTGACCAGTGGGTAATGACGGACGACAGAACGCAGCCCGCACAATGGATCGTCTCTGACGGCATCCTTACCGTAAACAAAAAAACCGGCAACATTGAAACCAAACAGTCATTCGGCAACTACCAGCTGCATATTGAATGGCGTGTACCTCAGAACATTACAGGTACAGGACAGGCAAGAGGCAACAGCGGACTTTTCCTGGCTTCCATGGGTAAGGGAGACCTGGGATATGAACTGCAGATCCTGGACAATTACGACAACAAAACCTATACTAACGGTATGGCCGGAAGTATCTACAAACAAACTTCCCCACTGGTAAACCCTTCAAAGAAAGCCGGAGAATGGCAGAGCTACGATGTGATCTGGACAGCACCTACCTTTAAGGCTGATAGTTCGGTAAATACCCCGGCAAAGGTTACCGTATTGTTTAACGGTGTACTGGTACAAAACGGATTTGAGCTGAAAGGCCCAACGCAGTATGTCGGTCCTGCCGCTTACCGCCAGGCACATGGCCCGCTTCCTGTTAAACTACAGGCACATGGAGATAAAAGTGAGCCTGTAAGTTTCCGTAATATCTGGATCAGGGAACTGACTGTACTATAGCAGCCCAGGCGATGCTACAGAGAGCCTGTTTTCGTTAGGAAAACAGGCTTTATTTATTTTAGAAGAGATCAGACAGTCTCAATTCTATCTAACCTCAATTCAGATCCTGGATTAATATTAAAAAAATATCAGGTAGGGAAACCTTAGTTATATTTCAAAAAAAACATATCACAACCTTTTGAAATATGGTCTTTTATATTGAAATAAAAGGGATTACAAAGCTATTGTTCGTTCATTCATCTACATCATAGAACAACGGGCGAAGCGTGGGCTGGGATGATCCGGCTCACAGTTCAGGTAAAAGCTATAGATCCCATCAGCGGGGATATCCAGATAACCCTGGTATTTGAGCACAAATGCTGGTGCATCTGCTTTTTCAGGCAGCACCACGCTGTTAACCGTATAGGCTGCTTTTGCAATTGCCGAGCTTGTAGTAATCGTTAAGCGATACCCCTCCGGGGCGGTAATAGACGCATCATACTTCAGCACGATGGCCTTTGCAGTGGTATTGCCCATACTCCTTTTCAGCGGCTTACCCAGGTATTGCTGCAGCAGCAGGTTGAGCTGTGCCGCTTCATGGTCAAAGCGGTGGTCGGCAGATACAATCAGTGTTTGGGTGGTGATGGTAAAATTGCTTGAACACCGTTAAAAATGCACGCGCCAAAAATTAAGGCGAGACAGATCATTTTACGGTAGTGGTATCGTTTCATATTGTACTTAATTATTACTTAGTAGACGTGGCCTGCAGTCTCACTTCTTTTGATGAGCTCTTCCTTTTTGATATTGATCTGTTTGCCGATGGGCTTACCGTTACGGTAGGTAATGGCATCAATCTGCGTAGCACCCATAGGGAAATTTAAAACCGAACCATCATATTTTGCTGCATGCAGGTCAGGAAAAGTATTATCAAAAGTATAATAGATTTCCAGGCCCGGCACCTCGGTAGCCATCGTCAATGAAACATCACTGCCAGCTTCTTTAGCGGGTTTAAAGATCACATTGTAACAGCTTTTGGCATAATTGATATCAGCGGCATCCATGCGTGTAAACTCGTTCTCCAGGCGGCTGAAGAAATCCGGCCAGTTCTTTTTAGATTTCGGGCTCCAGTAAACCTCAGACAGTGCAATAGAACGTGGCCAAACCATATATTCCATATGCCTGTAGGTGGGTACAGATTCCGTCCATAGGTTTCCCTGTCCTCCTAGGATCAGCTTTTCATCAATCCCTGCCGGAACAGGCTCATAGTTATAGCTGTCACTCAGCCTGCAAAGGCCGTAAGTATCCGGTTCTGCCAGGGGGTCGCCCTGGTAGAGGTCAAGATAGACATAATCCCATGGGGTCATCACTACAGGATGTCCCATTTTTGCGGCTTCAATCCCGCCGTTCATTCCTCTCCAGCTCATTACAGTAGCCGAAGGTGCAAGTCCGCCCTGCAGGATCTCATCCCAGCCAATCAGCTTCTTGCTCTTAGACTGTAATATCTTTTCCAGTCTTTTGATAAAATAACTTTGCAGTTCCTCTACATTTTTCAATCCCTTGTCGGCCATTAGCTTCTGGCAGGCAGGATTTTTTTCCCAGTAACCTTTATAAGCTTCATCACCACCGACGTGGATATACTGGCATGGGAAAAGTTTTGCAACCTCAGTGAATACTTTATCGAGGGTTTTATAAACATCTTCGTTGGAAGGATCAAGGGAATTATCGTCCTGTGCTGCGGTTCTCCATCCTGAATTCACACTGTATTGTTTACGGGTGCTGCTCAGTGAAGGATAAGTAGTGATCAGGGCAAGGCTATGTCCGGGAACATCAATTTCAGGAAGTACGGTGACATACCTGTCCTGCGCGTATTTCACGATCTCTTTGATATCTTCCTGTGTGTAAAAACCTCCGTAGGTAGATTCTTCATTGGCGAGAGCTGGCAGGAATGTTCCCCATCGGCCTGTTCTTTTCACACTGAAAGCACCCTTTTTTGTCAGTTCAGGTAAACTTTTAATTTCGATTCTCCATCCCTGATCGTCGGTCAGGTGCCAGTGAAAAGTATTGTATTTGTATTTAACCATTTCATCGATAAATCCTTTTACTTCTTCTTTCGTGAAAAAATGGCGACTAACGTCAAGCATCAGGCCTCTCCATCCAAAACGCGGATAATCTGTGATCTCAACAGCCGGAATAGTCCAGTGAAGGGGGGCGTTTTGTTGCTTGGCCTCAATCTCTGCCGGTAGAAGCTGGATAATGCTTTGCAATCCGTAAAATGCACCCGCAGCGGTATTTGCTGTCAGGGTCACACTTTCAGGGCTTACCTTCAGGTGGTAGCCTTCCCTGCCGATTACGGTATCAGAATCTGTATTCAGGACGATGAGGATCTTTCTGCTACCCTTTCCCTTATTGACATCAATACCTGTAGCATTTTGAATTTTTTGGCTAAACCACTTCAGACTTTGCTGCAGCTGCTTGTTTTTCGTTTTCAATTCCAGGGAAACAGTATTATCCAGCGTAAATTCGCCGGCCTGCTCTTTAACCGATACAGGCTCCGGGATGAGGTGTACCCTGCGTCCACCGGCAGCTTTAAGGTTTAATGAGGCTGCCAAAAAGAACAGCAATAAAAAAAAATGCAGTTGGAATTTTCTCATATCTTTTGATGATCAGGTTATTGATGAAGCTATTTTGATCGGGCGATCAAAATGAAGTCCTAAATAAATCAAAAGATCTTGCAAAACCTATTCTTTCTAAACTTTTTAAGAAGTTTCAGGCTCTTTAACAAAGAAAATACATAAAATATCATTTAAAAAACGTGTACTCCGGCTGAGGACACTGTAAACCTTAGGTTTTCCAGGTTTTTAAGGGCCATCCCGGCTACATAGCTGCTTTCCTTTGGCACTACTTTACCCTGTTTGCGCGTCGCGATGCTCAGCTCATCTGAGGTTTGCATTAACATGAAATCTGAAATTACCCTTTCCCCCTTAAGAATCATGATATTAAGGAACTACGGACTGCGGCCTTTGCAGTGGTTAAGGTTATGATATTATTGAAATGAGGCATAAAAAAAGCCGTTTCGTGCTAACAAAAACGGCTTTCTAAAATTATAAGACTTTTTTGGGAGGAAGGTCAAAAGCAATTGCCTCATGCTCAAAATGCCCCTTGTGAGCGCCATCGCAAAAAGGCTTGTTTTGTGAAAGTCCGCAGCGGCAGATCGTCAGGACGTCCCTGCCTTGTAATCCATAGGCATTTCCATTTTTATCTACGATCTCGAAATCGCCTTCAATCTTCACTGATCCGTTGTTATTGATGGTTAGTTTTGTTGTTGACATTTATATTTTGTTTGCCGCAAAGCTAAAATAATGCATGCAAATGCAGGAATATGATTCCAATTTAGAACCATTCCTTGATGTCATATCCGGCAGGCAAAAAGGAGTTGAGCTCCAGACCTTAGGGCATAAAAAAAGGAGCATCTTTTCGAAACTCCTTTTTTTTCTTTATCCGTTAATGTTATTGTACAGATGTACGTTAGCAGACACAGCCAGTGATTACAGGATCAGCAGTCTTGGATTGATCTTCTTTTGCATACCTAAAGGTAATGTTCTTTTCAAACTATCAGTATTTTTAAATGCTGATGAGTTCACACTTTCCTGATTTTGCATTTGATCTCCGATAAATAAGGATTCTTGCTGAAATTTGTCGCTGGTACTTTGAAGTTTTATCTGATCTTTCATGGTCTTGAAGTTTTTTTCAAATTAAAAACAACCCCTATGCGATAAAGTTTTTAAATCTAAAAAATAAGTTACTAAATCGTTTCGTCATGGAAAGAAAAACTGAAATTTTCCTGATCATCTGTCATTTTAAAGATTTTACCTACTTTTACATGGTCATGAATACAGAACGCAAGGATTCAAAAAAGGACGTTTTCATCAAGTGGATCAAACGGATCGGCTTCTGGGGATTTCTGTTCTTCCTGGTCAAGGGGTTGATCTGGCTTGCACTTGGCTATTGGGTATTCAAATAATTTATCAAAAAACAATTCTTCATGTTTGACCGTTAAGGCCTGAAAGTAAGCACGATGAAGAATCAGATTCCAGAACAGCACACAGGCGGAAAGCTTGATACCATTGCAAAAGCTGAATTTCTAACAGCTGCAGACGCAAAAGACTTTTACCAGATAGCCAAAAGAAGATTGCTACACCCATCAAAATGGGCTGAGATCTGTGAAGTACCCTTGTCTACCTTTACCCTGACGGATACTGAAGGCAATACGCTTACACGAGAAGCCAGGGAAGGTGATTATTTGAAGATAGATATTCCCGGACCGGGAACACATTCGGGGGACAGCTTCGACTGGGTAAGAATAGAAAAAATTGAGGAGGAGGTTTCAGCTGATAGTGAAATTGTAAGCCTGCAGGCCAGGCCTGCCGCAAACCCTGCGAGTGATGATACATCTACCGCTCACTTTTTTACCTCGCTGGCCACTTCGACCTTCCAGGTAAAAAGAACCGGTAATTTAGTTTATGCAGAAGAGCATGGAAGAAATGAGGTGCCCAATACAGACACCTCACATCTGGCTGATAACATCAGAAATACACTTGTGGGCTGGACAGCGAAAATTGGCCTCTCCTACCCGCAATGGAAAAGCCTGGTAAAAGGGATAGCAGATACTGAATCGCAGATCAATTGACCTGTTGTCAGCAACTAAGCATCACTGTGCACTATACCTTTGCGGCGTCAATACAAATGCTTTCCAGAATAGCTTTTGTCTCTTCGAAACTGGTATGGTGGTAGGCATGCATGCCCATTGCCTTTGCGGTCTCCACCTGGAAAATCCTGTCATCAAAGTAATAACATTGCTGAGGCCTGGCCTGCGCTATTCCCAACGCAAGCTTGAATATATTAGGATCGGGCTTCCGCATTTTTACGTCACAGGAAGACACAAATGCATCAAAACATTCGTGCAGTTTGAATTTCTTTACCCTGTAGGTATTGAGTTCTTTGCCTTCGTTATTGATTGAAATAATCCTGAAGCCACTTTCTTTTTTCCATTCCTTTAACCACTGCAGCAGACCGGGAAGTTCTGTTGATCTTGAAAACACAAATTCTTTAAAATCTTCCCTTGTAAATTCTCTCGGGTGATTGAATACAACGGTGTCCAGATATTCGTCGAGCGTGATATTACCGATCTCAAAAATGTTAAACACATAATTATGCAGCGTATTCAGCTCATCATAATTCAGGTTAAACTTTTCCGCTGCCTTTTTACGGGAGTCGTTACCCCATCCATTGGTTAACAAGACTCCGCCAATGTCAAAAAAAATGATTTTAGGTTCTGGATATTCCATAGTAATTTATCTATAGGTTATTATATACCCGTAAACTTAGCCAATTGTCCCCAAAATCAATGTATAACTTTGTCATTATTCAATGTAGAATAGGGCATTTTGGGTAATCAGTAAAAACCTGACATCCGGGCAACAAAACAAAAAAAGCAGGCCGCCCGAAAGGATAGCCTGCTTTTTTAGAATTATTAACCGGTATTAGTTAAAGATATATCTCACCCCGATTTGTGCCTGCCAGCGCGAGATCTGGTCAGTGTTTACTTTAGTAGATGACGACACCGGGATCAGGTTGTTCTTGTCCAGGTATGGGAATGAATAGGTTGCTTTACCTGTAGCCGGATCAAGTCCTTTATAGGTTAACACAGTAACGGATCCGTTATTAAATCCATTATATGCGTTCTGATAAAGTCCCCAGTTACGGTTAAGAAAGTTACCTAAGTTAATAATGTTGAACTCAACACGTATAGTATTCCTGGTAGTCCTGTTTTTACCTGATTTCACAAAGAAATCCTGTGTGATATTTAAATCAGCACGTTGGAAATAAGGCAGGATCACACCATTTCTTTTAACAAATTCACCTCTGTGCCGACTCAGGTATTTATCCTGGTTGATGAAAGCATTTAACTGGTTCCATGTCTGAGCTGCAGTTCTTGTATCACCAGGAGTAGTTCCGGATGCAACAAAGTCTGGCACGAGGATGATGTCACCCTGACTTTTAGGGATATACATTAAATCGTTAGTAGCGCCGTCACCATTTGGATCGCCGCTGGTGATATAAGATACAGCACCGTTATTAGCCCTTTCAAAGAATAGTCCAACAGACGTTGCGTAATTCTTTGCATATTCTTTCCTGTAGGCAAGTGAGGCAATAAAGCGGTTTGGCATTACGTATGAACTGTTAGACAGGTTGTTTCCATTTGGATCTCCTGATACAGTCCTGGAACTCCAGATCGTACCAGCAGTAGATCCGCCATCATTCACATCTTTAGATACAGTGTGTGTGTAGGCAATGTTGGCATAAAAACCGCTAAGGAAATTTTTCTGTAACTGACCGGTAACAAAATAAGAATAACCTTTATTGGTATTGGTCATGTAATATAAACCAGTAATTGTTGGATTCGCAGCACTTACCGGCGAACTGTTGATTGTAGTATTTGCACTGGTATAGCGAATCTGCCCTTCTACTCCTGGTAATGTAGTGGTTGCATCAGAGATCACTAAATTCTTTGTATAAATTGCGTTGATATCTTTAGTATATGCACCTTCAATGGTACCAATGATACCAAATGGCAATTGCTGATCAATAGCAATGTTCGTTCTCCATATTTTTGGCAATTTCAGGTTTGGATCAGTAACATCAAGCTCGTATGAAGTATTCGCTGCAACAGCACCTGTAGGGCGGTTGGCATCTACATTCGGATTGTACACTAAACGCGGATCGTTAGGACTGGCTGCTTTAGTAACGGTACCAGAACTAAACAATGTTCCTCCGTTTGATGCCTGGTTGGAAATCCATACAAAAGGTGTTAACCCTGAGAACAACCCAGATCCTCCACGGATTTGAGTACTATGATCGCCATTTACATCCCAGTTGAAACCAACGCGGGGCGACAACTGGATTTTGCTTTTCGGCAGTTTCGAAACGTCTACGTGAGTACCACTCTGAAAGGTTAATGCTGCAGCGTTTGGATTGGCTTCAAGATTTGTTGGATAATAGTTATAATCAGCCCTTAGACCGTAGGTAAGTACAAAGTTATCAGTAGCACGGTATTTATCCTGTGCGTATAAACTGAAGTTATAAGATTTGATCTTTGCCAATGGCTGGTCGCCGCCTTTAGCTGAATTACGGTAAGTGTAAGCAGCAGCGGGCAATCCGTTGATAAAATCAGAAGCGGAATTATAAGTGTATAAACCGTTGTAGTCCGGTGCAAAGCCATTGGTAAAACTTTGCGACTGGTTGCTTGTACCAAAGGTAAATTCATGTTTACCGGCAAAAATCGTTAAGTCATCTGACAGCTGTCCGATATTGGAGGACAATAGGTTACCTGCGGTATACAGCTCATAACCAAAGCTGGTCATCGTTTGATTGGCAGCAGTAAGCACCGTACCGTTTGCGTCTGAGGTTCCGTTACCGATATCCACCATTGGTACATTGCTGTTAGACAATGATGAACGGTAGTCACGCAGTGCAGAATAACCAACTGTTAGTTTATTGGAGATTGTATTACTGATTTTGCTGTTTAACTCTAACATACCAATATTAAAGTTATTATTGATCGTGTAACCAGATCCATAGAAAGGCAGGGTATTTACTCCCGGTGCACGTGTTGTTCCGTAACCTACCCTATTATTCGTAATTCCTGAATTACTTGCAGGCTGATCTTTAAATGATTTCAGGTAAAAGTATTTAGCACTTAAAGTATTGTTTTTATTGATGTTCCAGTCCAACTTAACGGTGATCTTGTCACTTTGGGTTTTGTAGGCATAATTTTCATAAGGCCCCGGATCATAACCATATTTCGTTTTAAGCGTATTTGCGATATTGTCCAGTACCGAAGCCTGAGCTTGTGATACAGTTGCACC
Organism: Pedobacter hartonius; assembly: GCF_900107535.1. GTDB lineage: Bacteria > Bacteroidota > Bacteroidia > Sphingobacteriales > Sphingobacteriaceae > Pedobacter > Pedobacter hartonius. The sequence continues at coordinate 129,474 of NZ_FNRA01000003.1, forward strand.
ACTTACACCATCTCTGGCAGCTACGAAAGTAGTACCCGGGTTGCTGATCCGCTCCTGCTCACCAGACACAAAAAAGAATAATTTGTTTTTGATGATAGGGCCACCGATGCTTAAACCTCTTGAATTGTAATCAAAAGGAACTTTGGTCACATCTGTGGCTCCGGCTTTATAACCAGTTAAACCAGTACCGCGACCATAGTAATAAGCTGAACCTTTGATCTCATTTGTACCTGATTTGATTACCGTATTTACTCCCGCACCGGTAAAAAATCCCTGACGGACGTCATAAGGAGCAAGATCTACCTGGATCTGGTCAATCGCATCCAGAGAGATAGGCTGTGAACTTGCCTGCCCGCCCAGTGTACCTGAAAGACCAAATGAGTTGTTGAACAAAGCACCATCAACAGTAATGTTGTTAAACGTACTGCTTCTTCCACCAAAACTTAAAGGACTGGTTGAACTTGCAGAAGGTGTCAGCTTGGTAAAGTCTGACAGCGACCTGTTGATCGTAGGCAGTGCATCGATCTGGGCACGCGTGATGGTTTCCCTTGCACCTGTGCGCGAAGAGTTGATCACTTTACCTTGTGTACCTACTACACTTACCTCTTTCAGGTCTGTAGCTCCGTCTTCCAGTTTGGCGTTGATGGCCTCATCCTGGCCGATGGACAGTGAAAAATTGTCACGTACAAAAGGATTGAACCCAACATAGGTGATCTTTAATGAGTATGGTCCGCCGACCTTGACGTTGATTAAATTGTAACGTCCGTTTGCACGGGTAGTTGCGGAATAAACCGTTCCTGTAGGAACGTGAGTAAGTACGATAGTGGCTCCCGGAACCGGGGCTTTACCGTCTGTTACCACTCCATTGATGGAGGCTGTAGTAACACCCTGGGCAAAAACAGCATTACCTGTTAGTACCGTTGTAATGAGCAATAAAATTAAAAGTAGTTTTTTTTTCATTCGTCTTTATTGACTGGCGTTTTCTTTATTGAAAACGGCACTAAAGTAAATGTCGTGCATTAAGTCAATATTAACAATGTGTTAATTGGATAAGTATAATTTTTAATGCCATTTTAATGTTAAAAATCTATTTTTTAATAAATACCACATGATTACCCTGCACAACATTCAAAAAAATCACATTTGTTAATACAGCATGACAGATTAATGTTAAATAATTATTAACAAACCAGTCATTATAAAAATTTTCCATGGAATAAATAAATAAACATAAAAAAATCGCCGAAAAAATGAGTTTTCAGCGATTCCATTCAAATTAAACAAACTTATATCGTAATTCTTCCCCCGGTAACAGGAATTGTAGCTCCTGCAATATAACTCGCCTCGTCTGAGGCCAGGAAAACATATGCAGGTGCAACTTCTACCGGCTGCCCTGGTCTGCCCATAGGTGTGTCTGAACCAAAGTTTTCGGGTTCCGGCATCGTTGAAGGGATTAAGGGAGTCCAGATTGGTCCCGGCGCCACTGCGTTTACCCTGATACCTTTTTTATTCCCCAGCAGGATCTGGCTTAAGTTAGCGGTAAAGTTTTGTATGGCACCTTTTGTAGCTGCATAAGGCAGCAGCTGGAAACTTGGTGAGTACGCATTCACCGATGTGGTATTGATGATACTGCTGCCTGGCTTCATATGCGGCTCAGCAGCTTTGCAGAGATAGAACATTGGGGTGATATTCGTATCAAATGTACGTTCCCATTCATCAGCGGGGATGTCCTGCAGTGTTTTTCTGGCCATCTGGAATGCGGCGTTGTTCACCAGGATATCTATTTGCCCGAATTCCGCCACAGCTTTTGCTATTACTTCCTTACAATGTGATTCACTTCTCAGGTCTCCTTTTACCAGGACGGCTTTTCTGCCGGCCCGTTTCACCAGTTCGGCAGTATCTTCGGCATCCTGATCTTCCGCATCGTCAAGATAGCTGATCAGCACATCGGCACCTTCGCGGGCAAACGCAATAGCCACTGCACGGCCTATTCCTGAATCACCACCGGTAATAACCGCTTTCTTTCCTTCCAGTTTTCCTGAACCTTTATAAGATTGTTCACCATGATCTGCAGCCGGGTGCATCTGATTCTCAGTTCAAGGTGCATTCTGGTCCTGTTTTGGAAAAGGAGGAACAGGGTATTTGTCATGGGGATTGGCTGATAATTGTTGATTTTCCATGTTTATCATTTAGAATTGGTCATTAGTTCTTGTGTTTTTTATCCACATTCGGCAGGTCATCCCCGCGGCTATCTGGTTTTTTAACTTTAATCACTGAATCGATACCTATAGCCATTTTATTGTGTTCCTGCAATACAGGAAGTGTTTTCAAAGCAAATGAACGCAGCTGATCATTCTTAAAAGTGCTGGCGCCATTAAAAAGGTCTATAGTTTTGGCATGGTCCTGCACCATCATATCCATATAACTCTGGTCGTACTCATTGGCTTGCGACTGGCGCATGGCAGCCAGGTGGCTCTGTTCTGCAGAAGGAAGGGCTTCGGGAACTTTTACTCCAAGGCTCTGTGCGATCTGCTGAAGCTCTTTATTTGCTGCATTATGGTCTTTGATCATCCGTTTTGCAAAATTCAGGACCTTATCGCTTTTAGTTTTCTGGGTAGTCAGGTTTCCCATCTCCACTTCCATCAGTCCGCCAATGGCTGCCTGTTGGATGAAAGCCGTTTCAGCAGGCTGCAGACTGGAAGAGTCATTTTTTACCTGGTCTTTGGATTCAGTGGTGATCGCGGTATCTGCAGAAAGCGTGGTAGTGCCTTCTGTTTTGTCAGTACGGGATTGGTTACAGGCGGCTACAGAAAGTAGAACACAGCCCATCAGCGCCAAATTTTTAATAGGAATCATAGGACAGATTTTTAGTTTTTCTACAATCTAACACGACTACAGATAAATGGTTTTCCCTAATTCAAAAAACAACTGCCGGAAACCAGTGTGGGCTTACCGGTGGAATTTCATTATTGACTGTCTAACCGGATCATTCAGCTTTGCTACCGCAAGATCATTGACGCCGATGCTACAGGCATATGGGAGCAGCCATTATTTTGAAATCAACCCTGAGATGATGTTGATGCTCAGTGCAACGATAATCGTGTTAAAAGCAAAAGAAACCAGGCTATGCATCAGGGCGAGGCGACGGATACGTTTTGAGCTGATCTCCACGTCAGAAACCTGGAACGTCATCCCGATCACAAAAGAAAAATAAGTAAAATCAAGGTAGTCAGGTTCTTTTTCTTCCGGGAACTCCAATCCTTCCACATATTTTGAAGTTGAAGTACCTTTATGCGCATTTTCATAAAACAAGTGGGCATAACGGAAAACGAATACCGTATGCACCAGCGCCCAGGAACAGACAACGGCTGTTACAGAAAGAAAAACATGGAGAGAAAGTTCAGTTCCTTTCAATTGCCGGGTTGAACTGAGCAGCAACACAACTACATAGAGGCTGGCGATTGCTGCAGCTAGTATAAAAAAGAAAATTAGGGTACGGTTGCTGTCCTGAACTTTCGCAATCTTTTTCATTTCCAGGGGATGGACCGTTAAGATGGTTGAAAGATAGAGGCCCATCATGGTGAGGGCAAAGGTTATCCAGGTACAGACCAGGCTGGTCTCAATAGAAAACTTACTGTGGGTAATAAAAAAGATGATCAGTGCTGTAACAAGTGAAATGAACAATTTATGATGTGCATCGAGTCTTGTAATGTTCATTGATAATGGCATAGCTGAATTCTAAAATGAGTACACAATGGTAATCAAATTAAACAAAAAAACCAGCACTGATCATCTTCTGATTATTATTAGATAGTTATACTAAGCTACTTTTGGTAAAAAGTTCTGATAATGCATCTTTAAGCTTTTTTTAAGCAGTTGCCTGGCCACATGTATCCTTGTTTTAACTGTTCCTATAGGGATATCCAGCTGTTCGGCAATTTCATAATACTTAAAGCCTTCAAAATATTTGAGGAAAGGAACATAATATTCAGGCTGAAGTTTTGAAAGGGCCTTGTAGATATCTTCCATCACAAACTTACCGTCACTATCGTTAACACTGGCGCTGTAGTGGAGCTTGTCTGAAGTGATCTCATCAGTTACAGTCATGATAGAATTTGTTTTTGTGGCTCTGCGGTAATTGTTGATGAAGGTATTCTTCATAATCGTATAAAGCCAGGCCTTGAAATTCGTCCCTTCTTTAAAGTGGTTGGAATAATTAATGGCTTTTAACATGGTGTCCTGAACCAAATCATTTGCATCTTCAACATCCCTGGTAAATGATATGGCGAAGGAATGTAAAGAGTCTTTGTAACTGTAAAGCTGGTAGTTAAAATCGTTTGTGCTCATAATTTTATTTTTCAAGTTAGATACCTGAATATTTACAAATCACATACCAAAACATGACCGTGTATAAACAAAATTCAAAAAACCTCAACAAAAGATAGAATGAAAACTAAAATACATCTATGCATGTTAACAAGAAGCTGTATGAAGAAATTGTGTAGTCAAAACCAGACATACACACTGCAAATACAGGCCCAAACTGGCAATTATTTACTACAGGATCTAAATTACCGGCAATCGTAATTCAGCGAAACCTTTACATGAAAATAGTTTTCAGCATCCGCACCATAATGTATAGCGGCCCTTTCCCCATAAGTATGATGCAGCCTCTGTTTAATATTTTCCAATCCCAGATGTGTATTTACAACCTCACTGACCTCATTGATCAGGTTGGAAGTGCTGATCTCCAGACCGCTTTCGTTTACCTTGATAGTAAACAGCGCGGGACAGGAAATTTTGCTCAGATTGCCGTGTTTAAACATATTTTCCGCCAGGGTGAGCAGGATCAGTGGAATGAAACTGATCTCGCAGTTGCCCGCCGGATAATTGAGGTGAAGATACAAGGCATCTTCCTGCCGTAGCTGGTGCAGTACGATCAGATTTTCCAGCTGCTCAATTTCATCAGAAAGCAGTCCCAATCCTTCCGGGTTTTCAGACTTAATCGCGTACCGCATCATATCAGACAGGGTAATAATGGCCTCGGCTGCTTTAGGGGCGGTCTTCCGGATATTGTTATAGATATAGTTCAGGGTATTGAATAGAAAATGAGGATTGATCTGCGCTTTCAGATAGGCATTAACGGCTGTATTGAGTTCATTTTTCACCTTCTGCTGGTCGATGATGTCATTTAACTTTTGCTTTTCAAGTTTTTCATTCAGTATTCTCTCCTTTATAAAGGTGATCAGGAAATAGTAACCTGTAGAAAATCCGATAAAATAGAAGGAGCGGTAGATGATCTTCACAAAGAAAAGCTTGTTCAGTGTAAGGGTGACTTCTACCATCAGGTGAAAATACTTCATCAGCAGATAATCTACCGCATAGAGCGTGAGAAAATAGAGAATAACCTCCCCGGCCACGCCCGCAGGCAGCCGCCAGAAGACCTGCCGCGGTTTTTTAAACACCTCAGGCAGCACCACATGCGCGTGGATATAGAAAAGGACAATGTTAAACATATAATGGACAATATAGGTACTCAGGGAGCCCCTGGTACCACTGATCAGCTCAACGATGAACACCTCGTAAAAGATATAGATACTCCATGACAAAATATGGATTCTGTACCGGTTGATAAATTTTGGGAATTGATAAAGTATGCGTTCCAAAGCTATTTCCGCCCTGTCCTCAGGGTATTCTCTTTTAAATATGCGTTAAACCTTTCCTTGTAAGAGACGCCGAGTATAATCTGCCTTTCGTTTTTCAGCAGGATGGTGTTCCCGAGCACCTTTCTGATCTCTTCCACTTTAACAATAAAGGACTTGTGGACTCTCATAAACTGCCCGTCAGCCTCCAATGCCTTTTCTACTTCCGTCATGGTCAGATAGGTAGTAAATTTTTCCTGTTTTGTATAGATGATGATATAGTTCTTCAACCCCTCTACGAGAACAATATCATTGGTATCAATACGGATGAACTTACTTTTTTCATCCCCTTTGATAAAAAAGAAACTCGTTTTATCGGCGGCGGCTGTATGTTTTACAGCGCTGGCCAGATCGTCTACAATTTCCGCCATTAAACCCACAAACTTACTGATTCTGATGGGCTTGAGCAGGTAATGATCGGCCCTTACCTCAAAGGCGTCCAGTGCATATTGCGCGTGCGCGGTAGTGAACACCAGTTTTTTAGATTTATTACGTAATGATTTTGCGAGTTCCAGGCCAGAGATGCCCGGCATGTTGATATCCAGAAAAATGATATCGATTTCATCTTCCGGGGTAATCCCATCCAGCGCGAGAAAGGGGTTTCTAAAAGTTTTAAGGAGGGAAAGCGAGGGCAGTTCAGCAATGTAATCTGTTAAAAGATCAATCGCATGCTGCTCATCGTCAACAATCACACATTTAAGTATATTTTTCATCTTTGATCTGGCATTAGATGCAATATACGTGCCCGGACAATAACTGGTAGTATTTGGTTAGAAAAGAATCCTGAAACATATAGCTGAAGGGGAACTTATCCCCCTCCAGTATATCAAACACACCAATTTTTGAGAACGCCATCTATGTACAAGTGCCAAATGATTAAACTTGTTAAACCTAGCTTGCCGGTAAACTTAGAAAAGTTCCGTCATTCAATAAATAATATTACACCAACTAGTCATTTACCTACACGAATGAAAGGTTACCACGTGATTTTACCGCTATAAAAGAAATCCCCCGAGCTATCCGGCCGGGGGATCAACAAAACAAAACTTAGATCTAACCAAAATCTAATACGTTTTATCATTATCAAAATGACAGCTGACGTCATGGGCGGAATCGAACCGCCGTTAAAGGTTTTGCAGACCCATACCTAACCACTCGGCCACATGACTATGAAGAGGGGTAAATTTCCTGTCCTTCAGCAAATATAATAATGTATACTTAAATAGTAGAATTTATTATAACTTTTTAATTCCTTATCTTAGTTGCCAAGCCATGTCATATACGCCCAACTTATTCGAACCTGCGAAAAATGCTCCTGATACCTTTGTACTGAGCGATTTTAAAATGACTGACCTGAGTCTGGTATTTATACTCAAACACAGCGCAGGCCCTGTTGATTCCGGCGTAAAAGGCTACTTCGACCTTCAGCCTGCACATATATCTGTAGACTTTGCTTCCTTCACCGATCCGGACAGCCAGATCAGGTTCCCGCAGGTGAGCCTGCGGCAAAATAATGGGGAACTGATCTTATCCTGCCGTTGTACTGCCGATAAAAATAAACTGTGCGAACATCAGGTCCGTGTATTGTTCAATTTAATGGACCGCCAGGAGATCCGTATTTTCTTTGACCGGCCATTGAGGCTTAAAAAGATGAAGGCATTTGCAGCAGCATACGGATTGGAGAACGAACCCAAACCGGAAGATTTCTTTGGATTGGAGTATGACCATAAAAAATACGAAATCATCTCCTTAGTGAAGGATCTTCTGCCAGTTACCAAAGAAAAAAACACCGCTTTACAGGAACTGCTTCTGCCGAAAAGCCGCCTCCCCTATCCGGCACATGAAAGGGATAGTCAAAGCAAAATACTGGTTTTAAAACAGCACCGTTATTATACCCATTTTCAGGCCGATCTTCTGGCATGCACCCTAACCGTCAGCGGTAAACCAAAAAATCCGCTTACGCAGCTAAACCCGATGGATTACCTTTGGGGCACCGAAAACATAGATGAGCTGAAATTTTATACGGCGATCTCAAAGTTCCAGCAAAGTTATGAAGCTGAAAAATCTGAAATTGAGATAGAAGGCCTGAAAGCCCTGATTAAAAATCCGCTGCAGCTTGATATCTTTTATCACGATGCAAAGATCTCCCCGAATATTACCCTGAGTTCCATTATTCCTGTCAGGCTGAAACATCAAAAAATAGAAATTAACCTTTTTGTTTCTTTAAAAAAGGACTTTTACACCATAACTGGCGAAGCGGTTTTAGACAATAAGGCCTATGACCTCAAAATGCTGAATATAAAGTATAAATATTTTGTACTATATAATGGTGTAATGCACCTGATCGATGATGCAGGTTTTTTAAAGGTGATTGAGTTCTTCAGACAGAACAACAACCATCTCGTTATCCACGAATCAAAATTCAACGTCTTCCGGGACGATATTCTTTCAAAGCTGGAGAACAGGATACACGTGACCTATTCGTACCTGAAGCCCGCCACGGAAGAGCAGATCCGGGATAATGACTTTGACCATTCCACGGAAAAGATCATTTACCTGTCAGATTCAGAGAATTACGTGCTGATCACCCCCGTAATGAAATACGGAAAAGTAGAAGTCCCTGTATTGTCACGTAAACAGATTTATGCCACAGATCAGTCTGGCAACGTGTTTTCAGTAGCGCGCGACCAGGATGATGAGCTCAGGTTTATCACTGCCCTCAGCCGCCAGCACCCCCATTTTGAGGAACAGCTGGATGGAGAAGCGCTTTACCTCCATAAAAAACGCTTTCTTGATGAAGGCTGGTTTTTATCCGTTTTTGAGGAATGGCAGGAACTGGGCATTACAGTCCTGGGTTTCAACGACCTGAAGGGGAACAACATCAATCCCAACCAGGCCAAAATAAGTATTGCCGTAAACAGCGGACTGAACTGGTTTGACACCAGCTTTGAAGTTAAATTCGGTAGCCAGAAGGTGTCACTGAAACATTTACACCGGTCTATCCGAAACAAGAACAGGTTTATCCAGCTCGGCGACGGCACCCTGGGAGTTCTGCCGCAGGAATGGATAGATAAATTTACCGCCTGGTTTATTGCCGGGGATATCGTGGAAGATACCCTGCGCACGCCTAAAACAAACTTTTCAAGTATCACAGAATTGTACGATAAAGATGTCCTTTCTGCAGAAGTAAGGCTGGAACTATCGGCCTATAAAGCAAAAATCAAGAATTTCAGGCATATTGAAAATTTAGAGGTGCCGTCAGAACTGAATGCAGAGCTGCGCGATTACCAGAAAGAGGGGCTCAACTGGCTGAATTTCCTTGATGAATTTGGCTTTGGGGGCTGCCTTGCCGATGATATGGGCCTGGGTAAGACGATACAGATCATCGCTTTCATCCTGTCACAACGAAAAAAAGCACATCAGAATACCAACCTTGTGGTAGTACCCACCACGCTCATATTTAACTGGCAGGCAGAGCTCGCAAAATTTGCACCTGACCTTAAAGTGCGTACGATCTACGGGGCAGACCGGATAAAAGCTATCAGTGAATTTGACGGTTATGAGGTGGTACTTACCTCCTACGGAACGCTTTTATATGATATTGGCTGGCTAAAGAAGTACTTCTTCAATTATATCTTTCTTGATGAATCGCAGACCATAAAAAACCCGGAATCCCTGCGTTACCATGCTGTCAAGCTGTTACAGAGCCGCAATAAGATTACCATGACGGGTACGCCCATAGAGAACAATACCTTTGACCTCTACGGACAGCTTTCCTTTGCCTGTCCGGGTTTATTGGGCAGCAAACAGTTCTTCAGGGACCATTATTCTACACCGATAGACAAATTCAAAGACAATACCAGGGCTGTAGCGCTGAAGAAAAAAGTGAGCCCCTTTATCCTCCGGCGCACAAAAAAAGAAGTTGCAGCAGAACTGCCCGATAAAACAGAAATGGTGATCTACTGTGAAATGGGGACTGAACAGAAAAATGCATATGATGCCTGCAAAAATGAGTATATTGATTTCCTGATGGGCAAAAAGGAAGAAGACCTGCCCAAACATTCCCTGCATGTGCTGAAAGGGCTTACCCAGCTGAGGCAGATCTGTAACTCGCCATCGCTGCTCGGCGAAAACCTGCTTCATGGCCTGGCTTCCTCGAAGATCGACACGCTGATGGAAGAAATTGAGAGCCATGCCCCGCAGCATAAGATACTGGTGTTTTCGCAGTTTGTATCAATGCTTGACCTGATCAGAAAAGAACTGAAGACAAGGAACATCTCCTTTGAATACCTTACCGGGCAAACCCGGAACAGGGCAGGCAAAGTAGAGAACTTCCAGGGGAATGAAGGGGTCCGTGTTTTCCTGATCAGCCTGAAAGCCGGCGGCACAGGCCTGAATCTCACAGAAGCAGACTATGTGTACCTGGTAGATCCATGGTGGAACCCTGCGGCCGAAAACCAGGCAATAGACCGCTGTTACCGCATAGGCCAGAAAAAGAACGTAGTGGCCGTCAGACTCATCTGCCCCGATACGATTGAGGAAAAGATCATGAAACTGCAGGAAACTAAAAAAGAACTGGTGAGCGACCTCATCCAGACCGACGGATCGCTGCTGAAATCACTTACCAGGAATGACCTGTTAAACCTGTTCAGTTAGTTTTTACGCCGAACTTATACGTGATAGATTGTCCCTGAATATCCAGTTCTATAAAATGAGGCTGACCGGCCTGATCTGCATAGGTTTTGTCCTTTATGAATTCAGGAAGCTCCTTTTTACTGATCTGTTCAAAATAACTTTGGAAATCCTTGTTGAGTGCGGCTTCGGTTTTAGGTGCATTTACCAGGGTTTGTTCAGGAAGTGCATCTGAGCGCATATTCTCCAGTGCCAGCATCACCACATCAAAGTACCAGGCGTTTGTCAGCTTCATTGCTTCAATGGCAAAGCCATCCGCAAATCCCAGCAAGTTATGCCTGTAGCTTGTTCCCTCGTCCATAAAAAACCGCAGTCCGGTAGATCTTGTCCATTCTGCACGCTCCCCATGATCGCCATTGCCGCTTATACCATAAAAGGCAACCAGATATTCAAGAGAGCCTGTTTTGATCTGCTCCTCATGGTTTATATTTTGGTCAAGGATCTGCTGTGACACACTGTTCATGAGCTGATCAAAGTACTGCGAACTGCCCGTAAAGCTCATTCCTGAAATACTGACGCCGGGTAAACCTCCGCAGCCCCTGCGTGCCAGAATCCCGTTTTTATAAATTTTAATGTTCAGGGCTTCTTCCGTTCCCGATTTCACTGTGATCAATACGTATTCAACTTCCGACTTATCCATTTATTTCCTCACCTTATAATTATATTATTAGCATTTAATTTTTATCCGCCCCGCACGTTTCTACGCCTTCATGTATGCTTAGCGGCTTGTGACAGGCTCTACAAAAACAGGTGTTTCTGTAAGCGTTATATTTAACATCCCTTTAGGAGCAGCAACAATTTTCGAACTCATGCTGTTCGCTCCCGGAACCAGTGTATACACTTTAGCAGAAGAGGCGTCACCCAAATTCAGATTATAAACCGCTTTCCTGCCCTTCTCATCGGGTACAAACATCACAAATATTTTCCGGTCATTCAAACTATAAACATCAACAATAGGATCGGCATTCATATTTTTTATAAAATGGAAGTTGCCTATCAGCTTTTTAGCCTGTAAAAAATAATCTGCAACGGGTCGTTTGATGTGCCCCTCAGCAAATCCGGCCGAGGCATATTGCGTGGTGCTTTTGGCATCAAAGTCGTCCAGCATATAAAAGAAGGAGCGTTTGATTCCATGCCTCACATACAACAAGGCAGATCTTAACATCCAGTCGGCCTGCGTGATCAGCGCCGGTTTGGCGCCAATGGCAATAGCCCTTTGTGTGCTTTTTGGGTTCAGGTCATAACCAGACTCGGTGTTCCATACTTCAGTACCTCCTGCATATTTCTCTGACATGGCCACAAATTCGTCGGCGATCTTACCGGCCTGTGATCGTTCCGGTGGTTTTCCTACGGTGGCATCTCCGCCCGGCAGGTAGTCGTTATTATACGCATGGTAATTGATCACGTCAAAACATAGGTTGACAGAACCGTCAGCTTTTAAACCCCTGTTCTTCTTACACCATTCAATCATTTTGATCACATATTTCACATCGGGGTCAGACAATCCGCCCATCACTACCTTCATAGCGGGATCAGCAGTTTTCACACCTGCATTTTTGCCAAGCCTGCCCATATGCCCATCGTAAAAGGCCGACATATTCGCGGCATATTCTTCGGCGCTCTGGTGTGCCTGAGGACCTTTCCAGGTCTTATCACGTTCATTATCGCATTCAATATAACTGACATAACCCAGTCCTGCCCTGATATGGTTCTGCGGATCATCCGGCCAGCGGGTTTTGGTATATACAGACATCAGTCCGCGCGGCACTCCCTTATTATGGCCGTATCTTGCCGCAAACTGGAAGGCTACCCTGGCCTGTTTCACATATGAGGCCGGGTTGCTCCTGTCCAGTCCGTATGGGGCGGGTACGTTTTCCGCATTTCGCTTGTCCTCAGGGTAAGTATTTTGCAGCCAGTCCGGGCAACTCTTCAGATCGGCAAGTATTTCTATCCCCTCTGATTTACACCATTCATAGATCATATCATAATTCCAGCCTCCGGAGTGTACGGGGTTGAAAGTATACTGTCCTTCGTTAGATTCCAGTTTTTCCCAGTCCATATAATGCCTGAATCCGCCGAAAGAGCGCATCACAGCCTTTCTTCCCACAGGAATAAAAGAATTATCATCATCGGAGAAGTCCCATTCAAAAGCATTGATCCCCAGATGGTTTTTGAAAAGGCTGGGGTTTGGGGCAAAAGCCCTGACTGGGGCGGGCTTTGCAGGAACATTCTTTTTTGGTGTGTCTTTATCTGACGGCGTTTTTCCGGGGCGCTGTGCATTTGTACAGGAGCTGAGCAGCAAAAACAAAGAGATGGCCAATATAGAGGTTGATTTCATGGTTAGACAGGTAGATGTTCTACTATATTTGATTAGGTTTAGAACCTGGCTGTTACGGTTAATTTACTGGAACGACAGGCGTTAAAAACACCAATGGCACCGCCTGAAATATTGGTAAGCGGATTGGAAGGTGTAGATGCATCTTGTGCAATAGTGGTGCCAAGGGTTCTGAAATAGTCGTACACTCCTTTGTCTACACACTGTAGCTCCACGGTCATTACGTCCCCGTTCTTAATCAGCGGATTGCCGTCTGCCGCATCGGTACTGTAATAAAGTTGTCCGTCAAAGACGCGTCCATCCGATGCTTCGTCATTTCTTACATAGGATCCCCTGATCAGTGTACCGTTCAGCCACTGCCTCAGCCTGTAATAATTCCCTTTGCCGGGTGGATCACTGAATACCGGGACCATGAAAATCTCCTCATCATCTATTGAAAATGCGGCAGCATACAGCATGTCAAGCCTGATGATTTTCTGAGGCATGGCAGAGGTTGCTGTGTAAGTTTTTCCGCTTAATACCACGGTCAGCTGATAGGAATGTCCGCCCGTTCCCTGTAACGTAGCAGTTTGGTATTTGCCGGACCCGGCGCTTTTCAGCGTTTCTGAAACTCCTGAGGTCAGGTCTTTAATGGATACCAGTGCATCGTCACGTCCGGGGAAAGTGTTATCCTCCTCAAAGTTCTTTGATTCTGAAACGCTCACCACATATGGACCTTTCGCCGCCGTTATCTCCCCTTCAATCACGATATGCGGACTGGATGAATCCAGCCTGACACTGATCACCTTTTCGCAGGAGCTGCAGCAAAACAGCAGCAGAATGGCCAGGTAAACAAATTTCCTGCACTTCATGCGTTAAAATTTAAAATTGTAGGTGACCGATGGTACGAATTTAAATAAAGAAGTCTGAACTGCTTCTGTTTTCGATTGATTTTCAGCATTCTGCCTGAAAGTAATTGCATAAGCATTTGCCCGGCCGTAAGCGTTATACACACCGAAGGTGAGTTCTGAAGAAAAATTCTTACGCTCCTTCAGTTTGCAGGTGGCACTAAGGTCCAGCCTGTGGTAAGCCGGCATGCGGTAAGCATTCCGCCGGGTATACAAAAACACCACCTGGTCATCCATATAATATTTGCCGCTTGGGAAGGATACAGCGTTCCCGGTGGCATAAACAAAAGTGGAGGATAGCGACCATTTGTGATCGAGTTCACAGATCCCTACCAGGGAGATATCATGGGTACGGTCCTGCCGCGCATTATACCAGTCGCCCTCATTGATCCCATCAATCTGTCTTTCTGTACGGGACAAGGTATACCCTATCCAGCCGGTAAGCCGTCCGGTTTTTTTGCGCAGCAGCAATTCCAGTCCGTAAGCCCTGCCCCTGCCAAAAAGCAGCTGAGGCTCGATAGGATCATTGCTCCTGATATTTGCCCCGTCCTTATAATCTACCTGGTGCTGCATCCGCTTATAATAAGTTTCCGCGCTGAATTCATACTTGTTATCCTTCAGGTTTTTGAAATAGCCGAATGATACCTGGTCAGCTATTTCGGGTGTAATAATGTTATTGGTAGCCACCCATTTATCGGTAGGGCTGCTGGTTGCGGAACTTGACAGTTGATGGAGCGACTGTGTGCTTCGCGAATATGCGGCCTTCAGGGAAGCGGCCGCCCCCAGCTGGTAAGCGGCAGAAAATCTGGGTTCCAGGTTAAAGTACGTCCTGACGATCTTTCCTTTTGCATAGTTCAGCGTATCGGTGATTGCCCCTTCCGCATTCAGTGCATAAAAATTATTATCGCCACCCAGTACAGAGAAAGCACTCAGGCGTAGCCCGTATTCAATTTTAAGCCGGCCGGATGCTTTCCATTCATTGCTGATGTAAGCGCTATTCTCCCAGCTAAAGGTATAGGGCTGGTTGACTAATGTGAGGTCACCACTGTACTCTCCCGGCCGGATGGTATGGTAAACAGAATTCAGTCCCATCCGCCAGGTGTTTCTGGTATCCGGATAGAGGCTGAACTCCTCCTTGATATTCCAGTCTTTGATCTGTGAGTTGATATGTGCCTCAAAGCTATCGGTATTGTACAGGTCTATATGATAGCGGTAGTCGCTATAGATCACCGACGTATTTGCAAACAATTTGGGGCTAAACTGGTGGTTCCATCTCAGGGTTCCTGTTTTATTACCCCATTCCAGGCCGAATAAGCCGCCTAAGCCCAGTTTATCCTGCCCCAGATACCCGGACAAATAGATCCTGTCATATGCCGTCAGCTGATAGTTGGCTTTCAGGTTCACATCATAAAAATACAGGGCACTTTGTTTGGCAACGCTGTCACTGCTCACTTTCAGCAGAAGGTCGGCATAGGTACGCCTGGCACTCAGCAGAAAAGACCCTTTATTTTTTACGATCGGCCCTTCTACCGTAATCCTCGATGCAATAATACCAATGCCGCCATTTACACTGATCTTCTGGTTATTGCCGTCATTCATCTTCACATCCATGACAGAAGATAACCGGCCGCCATACTGAGCCGGAATATTGCCCTTGTACAGCGTAACGTCTTTAATCGCATCAGAGTTGAAAGTGGAAAAGAAACCCAGTAAATGCGAGGGGTTATATACGACTGCTTCATCCAGCAGGACCAGGTTCTGGTCTGCCCCTCCGCCGCGGACGAAAAAGCCGCTGCTGCCTTCTCCGGCGGATTTCACTCCCGGCAGCAACTGTATCACTTTGATGAGGTCCCGTTCGCCAAAAATAACAGGCACCTTTTCAATTTCCTTCATGCTCAGCCTTTCAACACCCATCTTTGCAGATTTTACGTGTTCGTCTTTGCCGGTTGCAGAGATGAGCACTTCAGAAAGATGGGTATCCTCTGCGGTCAGTTTGATGCTGAGCGGAATATTTTTATTCAGGTTAAGGTTGCTGGATTTGATCCGGTATCCTACAGATCCTGCAAGCAGTTTATAGGTACCGGCCGGTGCAGTAAGAGAGAAAAATCCATATTCGTTGGAGGCCGTGCTAAAACTCAGCGCCCCTTCCGCACGTACTGTTGCGCCGATCAGCTGCTCGCCTGTCTGTGCGTCCCTGATGTACCCGCTGATGGTGTGTTTCGGCTGTGCATGGATTTTTGAAATGATAAAGAGAAAAACTACTGGCAACAGGTACAACGTTTTTATGGTCATATTTATGATCTCAGAATCGGCATGCGCTACCTAAACTAAGAAAAATAGGCAGGTAATTCTCCAACATAAATAATTAGAAACGTATTTAACGCCAGACGAGCATAAATTTACATCAACAGATTGATCATGAATTAATAGTAAACTCCAATACGGCAACATCGCCCAAAATTATCTGGTCAGTATCTTTTAAGGGATAGCCAATTTGGGTTGAATTGAGTTTATATACAGATTCGTCCCGCGCAGTCCTGATTTTTGTTTTGTTTCCCGGGGGCAGTCCGCCCTCATCTGCATACAGTTTAAATGCCGCAGCTGCGGTATCCCATTCAATATGGGCATGCTGCCTGCTGATATATTTATTGGTCTCGTATACAGGATCTTCAGGGAAAGCAATATGATTGATCCTGAATGAACCATCTTTCGCCTGAACACGAGCCTCCCTGCCCATGTTGATACGTCTGGTATCCCCGGCATGCAACACATATTCCTCCTGTTCGGCTTTGCCTTTCAGGATCTTTAGCCTTGCATTCAGCACTACAGCATCGGCTGTGGCAGCTCCGGCTGCTGACATGATGAGCCTTAGGCCCGCTTTTATTTCATTCGTCCGGATCATACCTGCCGGCAGTTCATCCGCAAATTCCAATGTCAGTTTCCAGTTGGAGGGCAGGTCCAGCGCAAAATTATCTGCAATCCGCTGGATATCCTCCTGCAGTTTTTCTGTATTTCCATTATACAGGGCAGCCTCATAGAGAAACCGTTCTTCTTCAGCAGGCGCAACAGCAACAGCAATCACAGCCAGTGAAGATCCCTCACCACCGTCCAGCTGCTGCAGTTCTTCTTTAATGAACTGAAGAAACGTATCCCTTATGCCCTTTGCATCCAATTTGTTATTCTTTTTAAAAAAATCAAACATAGCTCTTATCAGTTTATACTTTTTATATACCCTTTTTGTACCAGCAACGGTATGACCACATCCCCGGCCAGCTTCACTGCATCAGATGAACCTTTTGTAGCCTCTATGCGGATACAAGTTACCGTATATCCGTCAGTATTGGTCTCAGGTGCAAAAAACACATACCAGCCGTCATTCACTTTCCTGCCTTTGACCATTCTCTCAGGCGTGCCTGTTTTCCCTGCTACGGACAGGCCAAATACACCTGCTTTGCCCGCGCTTTGCGCTATCATGTACTGCTTTAGCAAAGCTGCAGCAGCCGGATCTTTGGCCAGGGCCAGCCCCTCTTTACTGTTTACCGTTGAGTCATTCAGCTTCAGTACATAACGGTTAGGCACCAGTTTCCCCTGGTTGGCAATTGCCGAAGCCAGGCGCGCGACGGATGCCGGGGTGGCAATCAGCTCCCCCTGCCCCCATGCCATACCGGAAATACCCGTTGCCCTGTTCCTGTAGATGTTATTAGGGTTATAGGGGCTTTTGAATTCAGTTCTGCGCCATAGCGCAAACCAGTGCTCTTCTTGCTCCGGATCCGGAGACGTCCTGCCATAATAATACCCGCCTGCACCATGCAGGAACATCCCGGTCTTGAGGTACAGCTCTCCCATCGGTTCCTGCAAATGCTGCTCATTGGCCAGCTTTATGAAATACACGTTATTGGATTTTACGATTGCCCTTTCCATATCAATATTACCGGTCTCGTCAGGTTCCGGTCCGCCACTGCGGATCCTTTCATTGGCTTTCACGAGGTAAGTCTGCCTTGCGGCAGCAGGCCCGAGTTTGTTGAATGCTGCCATTGCCGTAAGCAGCTTGGCGGTAGATCCTGGCTGCGTGGCTACGGTAAATCCAAGATCGGCAGTGGTGGTCCAGTCCGCCAGCTTATTCTGATCTGCAGTACTCATCGTGAGCTGCTCCCAGTTTTTTATTGCCGGTAAAGGGTATACTGCAGAAGCGAGCACATCACCTGTTGCGGATGACATCACGACCACAGATACCCTGTTATCCCGCACAGCAGGATCGGCCGCAAGTGCAGCCTGCAGATGTGTCTGCAGGTCTGCATCAACGCTCAGTTTCACATCCCTGTTTCTTTTTTTAAACCTGGCAATTTCACTGGTGTCCAGTCCCGAGATCAGCAGGGCAGACAAAGCAGAGAAATCCCGCTTCACAACGGTCATTTCCTTTCGCCCCCGGGGCAGAAAACGGTCTTCCCGGTAGCGGGAAGCTATCAAATTATAACTGGTCAGCGGCATTCTAAAGCCTCTCAGCTCCGCCGCGTGTTCATATTCTGCAAAATACCCGTTGATGCCACCATTGAAAACCCCGGTATTTGCATCTCCCGTCCAGAAGAACAATTGTTCTTCAAACGGATAGTATCGTAACGGCCTCCTGTGTTTCGCAGAATCCAGGTCATAGCCCGGTACACCGGCATCCCTCAGCTTTTGCTGCTGTTTTTTGATCAGCTGCGGGTTACTCGTCGCCAGGATTAAGCCCGACCTGTCATACACCGTACCGGCTTCCAGCTTTTTCATCAGAATTCCTATTCTGGGGTTATAGCTAAACATCCTGCTTCCGCCCCTGTCGGCTACCAGGGCGGGTTTAACTACCCATTGTGCATTCCTGAAGCTGTACCTGGATACGTTGACCAGCAGTAATAACACCGCTATACAAGCGGCCAGTAAAGCCGGCACAAGGTTTTTGTCCTGTTGTGCAGTGATATATTTCATCTGTCCTTCAGTTCCTTTCAGCGATGAAGCCGACAGCAGAAAACCTGCGGCCACAAAATTGATCACCAGCGAAGAGCCTCCGTAGCTTTCAAAAGGAAGTGAAACGCCTGACAGCGGTAATGCACCTAACGAACCACCTGCGATCAGCAGGAACTGGATGAAGGTACAGATGCCGATTCCGGCACAGATATAAAACAGGAAAGGCGTGCCCGTCTGCCTCCCGATCAGGATGGAACGGTGCAGATAGATCAGGAACAGCACAAAAACACAGGCGATGCCCAGCCAGCCAAAATCCTCCCCTATAGCCGGCAGGATCATATCCGTATGTGCTTCAGGAATGGTTTTTGCAAAACCTTTGCCGGTTCCCTGCCCGGTGATGCCGCCACTGGCTATTGCCCAGAGCCCGTTTGCCACCTGGTCTCCACCATACACCTCATTGTCCCAGGCGTCCTGCCAGATGGCCTTACGGTCTGTCAGTCTTTCTACCGGCCCGGGAACTATCCTGTCCAGGTAAGGGATCTTATCGATCGTCAGGAAAGCGGTGATCACCAGCAGCGCCATCAGCGCCGATTCGCTGAAAGATTTTTTCTTCAGCACATGGTACAGGCACAATACAGCAAAGGTGAGCAGCGCATCCAGCCATACGTTCTGTATAAACCAGGCCACGATGATATAGAGGATCACAAAAGCGGCCATTTCCATAAAATCTCCTCTTGAAAAAGAGAACAGCACTATAAACGTAAAACAGATCACTATTGCGGGGCCGAGATCACCAAGCAATAAAAACAGCAGCAGGGTAAATACGATGGCACCGAGTGCAAATGAAAAGAACGACCAGCGTTTTTTCCAACTGGAATATGCAGCAATAAACTGCTCATTCAGGGCAAAAAACCCGGCCAGGAAAAGTACAACGATGTACTTCACCACCTCGCTGGGCTGAATGCCAAGCAAATTCACCTTCACGCCGCTTCCTTCAGGTCCCGCACCAAAAAGGAGCATGACCGTTAGCAGGGCAATAGCAAGGGTAATCCATGGCCAGCCATTGGCTGCCGAACGTTTTTTTGTAAAAAGAAATAGCCTGTACAACTTTGAATCTGCCGTAAAGTGTTTCAAGTTAAATGATAACAATATACAAATCCCTGCCACGCCAAGATATAGAAACAGCAGGGAGCCGGTTGCCAGAAAGCGGTCGCGCACAGGGTCCTGCAAACTCAGAAGGGTGAGAAAGGAAAAGCCTGTCAGCAGCATTAACAGGGGCAGTATCACCTGGTCTGCAGCCGGAAAACGCAAAGACAATAGGATATGCAACAGCAGAAAGGAAAACAATATACTACCGGCAAGCAGCCAGTACCACCTGTTAAAATCCTCAGGTGTACGTACTACCAGCGCAGCATCATTTTTAAGGTGATTAAAATCTCTAGAGGAGAGCAGCCGGATGGTGTGGATACTTTCAGAAAAGTTCAGTGTTTTATGTCCGTTTAAACGTTGAACACCTTTCACCTGTCCGAATTCGGCACCTGGTTTTAAAGGGATGACTTCATAGGCTTTTTCTTCAGGCAGCCCGGTAAATTCATAGTGCCCGTCTGCATCAGTTCTGGCATAAGCCGTAAAGGATTTTGCATCTACACTGTCAGCCGGTAAAACCGTCCTGAGCCGCAGCAATACTCCGGGTACTTCCGTTCCTGCATGGGTAACGTTTCCCTTTAGCACCCCTGTTCCCGATCCAAGATCCTGCACAGCAGGCATGGATGGCGGGGCACTGAGTTCCTGCTCAAAACGTTTTTCATCATTGCCCGTGAAGCCCAGCAGCGCTCTTGATACAGCTACCCTTTTTTTAAAAGAGATGCCGCCATGTTTTGCCGCTTCATCGGCTGACACGTTAAATTTTCTTTTATTCAGGTCGCCGATGTTACTGAATGGATCAGCCATTTGCCTGTCGGCAATTACTGCCCCTATCATATCAATATCGGCAGGGTCATCCAGATAATAACCCGTGGCCAGCAATGCTTTAACTGCATTCGCAGGATCAGGGGCGTTCAGGTTAACAACCGTTCCGTTTGCCAGACCTTTATTCACATCTTTCATCCGTTCCTGCAATACCCCGGAAAGCCTGAAGAACGCTGCCAGTAATACCACTGCGATGAGCACAATACTGATCCGCTCCTGCATCCTTCCGCCAGACTGCTTTTGTTGTTTATCCATCATTATTTCTTTACCAGCGAATCTGCCTGGAAAGCACGTTTAGAGACCCTTCCATTGACATAGGAATGGTCAGGAAATTCAAATAATACCTGCAGCGGGTATTTACAATTGTTAAAGCGGACATTTTTCAAATCCAGCACATTTTTATAGGATATGATCCCGGTTTCGAAATTCTCCAGCACCAGTCCGTCAATCACTATATATTTACATACCGGGGACAACACCAGCGCAGGCCCTTTATATACGGAGTCGCGCTGAAAGATTACGTCTCCGGAGGTTTTGATCAGCAGGGTATCACGGTTAATGGTTAACGAGCGGCTCAGACGTACCGGGCCTTTAAACAGCGCTGCAGAAAGCGTTAATGTGTCTCCCTTTAGTTTGGACAAGGTATCGCTGATCATTTTCTCCTGTCTGTTCGGGCCGGCTGCCTGTACAGCGTTAAGGCTGCCGGAACCTTTCAGTTTTACCGGGGGATTGGTAAAGAACAACCAGGAGGTACTGGCCAAAAACAAAACGCACAATACCGAAAGCAGGATCAGCAGGCCTTTATTGCTCTTGGGCAAACCATGCGCACTTTCTGCAAGGCTACCTGAGGCAGCAGCATGTTCCTGCTTTAAAAAAGGATTGTTTTGTCTGTTAGCCGGCCTTATTTCTACATTATCATTTTCCACCGGCACAATCCGGGGACTGTTATCCATTGGCATTGCGTTAATATCTTCAGCTCCCTTGTCAGCAGATGAAATCTCAGAACGTTTATCCTCTGCTGCCATATTTTCTTTTACAACAGGATCGTTTTCCTTTGTTATTGCCTTAGGAGCAGGAACATCATGGGTGCCCTGCGAAAACAGATCTGCCACAGGCCTTAAAACGGGGTGCACCACGGGAACCTTATCATTTTTAGCCAGCACAATGGTAATGTTATCATTTCCGCCAGCCGCATTTGCTGCTGCAACCAGCTTCTCCGCTTTTGCCTTTAAAGGTGCAGAAGTACTGAGTACCGCCATGATCTGCTCTTTATTGACCATATCAGTTAAGCCATCACTGCAGACCAGGATGAGATCTCCGGGTAAAAAAGGTGAGGATCCGGTTTCAAAATAACTTTCAGCCATCTCGTCCTGTGTACCGAGTCCGAGTGCCTGGTTGATGACATTCCGTTTAGGATGCTGCATTGCGGCCTCCTCTGAGATACGCCCGGAATCTTCCAGGAAACCAACGGGCGACTGGTCGCTGGACAGCTTGATCAAAGAATTGTCCCTGAAGAGGTAGAGCCTGGTATCTCCGACATGGATATAATGCAGGAGATTATTTTGCCTGTCAAGCACCGCAACTGTGGCCACACAAGCCATATTCGCCAGCTGTTTGTCTTCCAGTTTCCTTGCATAAATTTCTTCATTGGCCAGGTTAAAGGAAATTTCGAGTTGGGTGAGCACATCAGGCCCGATCACCGTCAGTTCAGTCAGCACTGCGTCCTTCGTCAGCGCTGCCGCAATCTCTCCTCCTTCATAACCACCTACCCCATCAATTACACCGGCAATCAGGAACCGCGCATCCATTACTTCCTGCGCAATGAATACGTCTTCATTATTATCCCTCACCATACCGGTGTCTGTAATGCCAAACAAATAACTTACCATCCTTTAAGGTTTAAAAATATTTATGCCAATAATTCCGTTCAGCAGTATCCGGGAGTTGAAGGGTAAATCAACCCATTCCGGGGCATCCTCTTCACTCCGCGGTACTTCAATCTCATTCACGATCGTTTTTTCACCAAAAGAAGCCAGTTGAAATTTGCCCTCTCCCTGATGGCGGATGCTCAGGTGCGGGGTGTTCACCCAGTCGGACGGAACAATGAAAACCGAAGGCTCCTTCCTGCTTTCGTCCTTACCTGAGACGGTGATCTGTTCGCTGTTCATCAGGTATTCCAGTTTCTTACCCCTGAAATTCTCGTCAGGCATAATGGTTTCCAGCCTGGCATAACCTTTTTGCCGCGTTTGATCTGCCTGTTTGCTGCTTCCGGAATCCGGCGCATAAGGTATTTCATAATACCCTTCACTGTAGTAGGTAAAGCCGTTTAATATTTCCTGGTTCACATCAAGTGTTTCGGCAACGCCGGTCTGCCGTGGAATAAAAGTAACCCGCAGGTTTTCAGCCTTCTGATTGGTGCCTGGTAAAAGTTTTCCGATAAAGCCTTTATCTCCCCTTTCATAATCGGGATGAGAGACCAGCCGGAATACCCATTTGGAGCTTGATGGCTCAACCGTTTTTCCCGCCTTGCGGTACTCATCCAGCAACTGGTAGAACTGGTTTACTGATTCATGAACAATAATCCCGAAAAGCCCCTGTTTATGGGCAAGGAACTCTTTGTAATCTTCGTCATTAAAACAGATGATATATTCATGATAAAAAACAATGCGGTTTGCGAAAGACAGCTCTGCAATAGACTCCTTAAATTTGTCCAGTATATATTTGTACACTTCATCCGGCGTTAAAGATCTGTATATCTGTTTCTTCTGCGTTTTTTCTGAAGGAAGGAAGAGGTCCTGAAGGCCTGTCTTTTTCCAAAAGGTTGGTTTTTCTGCCATTTAATTCTGTTTATAAAACCTAAAAATGTACTGTTGTATCCAGGTCCATCGCGGTGGTATCAGGTTTTGGTTGCGGGACGGGCTTCAATTGCACCGGTCTGGCTTCTCCTTCATAATAAGCCCTTCCTGTCGTATCTGCATCAGTTGTATCGCGCTCCTTTTCCCTGTCCCAGCTGTAGCCCTTGCGTTCAGACTTGCCCGAAGTATCAGGAACAACTACGCGGTCGGGTTGTGATCTCCTGACTTTCTGATCTGTGTTTCTAAACAATAAAAAGTAACTGAGAAATGCGGCCATGAGCACTACGCCCATGATCAGCACAAAAAATACAGGTTTAGAGATCACTACTATGCCAGAATCTGCTTTTCCACCGGCTGTATCCTGGTAATTGCGGAGCAGCGTTTGCAGCCTGTCATTCTCCATTTGCAGCAAAGAGGTATCAGGTGCATCAGCAATACGGACAGCTGTACCGGTATTTCCGGCATCTGCGATACTGTTTTTCACAATTGATTCCTGCAATTTTATGCCATCAGCGTACCTGTTCTGCGGCAGTTTTTCCAGACACCTTTCAATCACGGTCAGCAGCCAGCCCGGTACCTGCATTTCATGCGTCTTTTTTGCTTCGGACCAGCTCTCGGGTATATTGCGCTGCCGTAACTCCAGTATATCGGGCACAGCTAATTCCAGGTGGCCAACAAGTACCTCATTGCGCGACTTCTGTCCGTTATCCGTTAAAGGAAAAGGCACCTGTCCTGCCAGTAATTCATACAGGATCACACCATAGCTATAGACGTCCGTTTCAAACAGCATCTGCCCTTCACTCTGCTCAGGTGCCATAAATTCAATGGCGCCGGCATGCCTGATGCTGGTTCTCCTTTGTTCGTCAGACATGGCCGCAAGGCCAAAATCAAGCAGCACATAATTGCCGGTATGGATGTTAAATTTTACGTTATTGCTTTTGATATCACCGTGTTTCACGGTCACTTTATGGCAATGCGCAAGGGCATTTGCCAGATGATCGGCCACCTTGATCACCTCTTTCACCGTAAAGATCCGTTCATGGGGCTCCTTCAGCAGTTCCTCCAGGTCAGGGCC
This sequence comes from Pedobacter hartonius, assembly GCF_900107535.1. Lineage (GTDB taxonomy): Bacteria > Bacteroidota > Bacteroidia > Sphingobacteriales > Sphingobacteriaceae > Pedobacter > Pedobacter hartonius. The sequence goes on from NZ_FNRA01000003.1 coordinate 153,929, forward strand.
GTCAATATATTCCATCTCTATAAAAGGGAAAGACCCGCTTTCAGTAATCCCTGAATTCAGGATCTTGACCACATTCGGATTGGGCTCCTCATTTACTTTCTTTAGTTTTTCTACTTCGTTCTGAAAACTCCTGAAATTCTTATCTTCAGTGTTTTCCATATGAACAGGCGTAGGCAGCAGTTTTACTGCAGTGATAATGGGGCCAAAACGCCGCCCCTTATATACTGAACCCTGGCCACCTGTTCGCAATGCTCCCATGTTCTCCAGACCTTCAGTAATTGTAAATACTTTACTCATCTAAGCTAATTCTACACTGTATGTCGGCAATAATACTACAATTCTGGTTCCAACGTTCATCAAAAATAGTATAGCCCTAATTTATTAAAATTCCATTTAATATCAGGATATAATCGATGCTGGTAAAAAGTTAAATCAGAATGAGGTTACATGCTATAAGTAAAGGTAGTATAATAAAAACCTCCTATAGAAGGGCCGCCGAGATATGAATAATAGTATTTATTGAAAACATTTGCTCCGCCAACCTTCACGTTCAGCTTGTGACTGAAAAGATCATAATTTACCTGTGCATCCGTATTTCCATAACTTTTAACCGTTCCGTTCACCAAAAATGTTTGTGAATAATAACTGCTCTGGTATTTATAAGACACATTGAAACCCAGCCTCCCGTATAATCTTTCTCCGCCAAAGGACAGGTTGTAGATCCATTCAGGTGTATTAAAGCCATCTTCGAGGCCGTCGTTATTGGTAGTACGGTCAAGCTTAGAATAGGTAACATTCCCCCCGAGCGTATATTTCCTCATGATCCGGTAAGACAGCCCAAAACTTCCTCCGTAGTTATAAACCGTACTCTGAGAGTTTGTCCAAACCCTATATCTGCTCTGTTTGGCTTTGTCATTCAGCGCGTATGGGATAGAATCGGGAACAGTGGTATTGGGAACACTCATCTCCACCTGGGCGATGAAGTTTTCGTATTTGTTGTAATAAAAATCTGCATCAAGTTTCAGGTTACGGTCGAGAAACAAAGATTTGTACCCTATCTCAAATGAATTGATATGCTCAGGTTTAATATAATCATAAGAGTTTTTGACCAGACGGCCTTTATTTTTTTCTATTGCGGCGCTGGTAGACAAGCCCGCATTGAAATCATTGGTGACCGCGGCCTGGAAAGCATCTATCGAATTTTTCAGGTAACCGTTTTCCAGCACCCCATTGGAAAGGATCTTCAACCCACCTATCCGTTTCACCCCGCCACTGTTCACGTTGGAAAAAGCCTCGAAGATACTCGGAAAACGGTATCCGCTCTGGAAGGATACCCTGATATTCTGTTCCTCTACAGGAGAAAAAACGGCTGTGAAACGGGGATTGAATTTAGTGCTGAAGTAATCGTTACGGTCTGCCCTGAGGGTTGCGGTAAGCCTCAGCTTATTGTCCCAGAATTCTCTTCCAACCTGGATAAAACCACCTGTTTTACTGTACGAAAAGGTTTGCCCGGTTTTTGCCGGATCGGGGTTAATAAAGTAATTTCCGTCCGGCTGAATAAAATAACTGCGGTGGTCGAAGCCTGCCTGCAGGTCCAAACCGGTACGGCGCTTAAAGTCCGGCCCGATCAGTTTGGAAAGATCTGCCTGTCCTTCCACGTGCAACATCTGGTCCTTCACACGTAATGCAGATCCGATGTCCCAGTTGTTTACTTCAGAAAGTTCGTTTAGCGTATTCTGGAAGGCAGCGGTACCGGGTTGTAACCTGCCCAGGTCTGCAGTCTGTCTTGCTGCCGTAAGCGCCTGTGGCACTGCTATGCCGAGGGCTCTCGACTGATTAAAACCTTTGGTAAAATCTGAGTACCACTGGGTATCAGACTTAAACGCTTTGTCTTCATTCTCTGCCGCAGAACGCAGGTTATAAGATTTACCCGTATTTTCGGTAGTTACATAAGCACTTGCCCTGAAGATATCATTTTTAAAAGTTACGGCATGCTGCTGCAACAGGTAATCCTGTAACCTGAACCGGTTAGAGCGCTGGTAGATATTATCCAGATCAGCAAAACGGTAGGTATAGGTTAGCAATGCTTTAGGACTGATTTTATAAGCAAGGGTAAAATCTGCCTTTATATTTTGAAGGTGATAATCTGCCACTTCTTTTTCGTAATAGCCGGTTCTGGCAACTACATACTGCTTGCCGTCCAGTGTGACCGTCTTGCGGTTAGAGGATTCATTTCCGTAGCCACTCACAGGATCGTAGGCCGGGTTTGCGGTACCGCCTGCAATACCTACCGCGGTATTCGCCTTCGCATTCAGGTCCGTCCTGTCATCTGCGATCCAGTCGTACCCCTTGGTAAAAGTACCGTTAACTTTAAAGGCCAGCCGGTTGCTGATCTTATGGGCAATCCTTATGCTGGTTTCATTAAATAATTTCGCCGAAGTTTCCTGGTCATTTACATGGTTCAAACCCACCTTTTGCTGAATGCTGATCCCTTCACTGGTGAATGGGTCTTTAGTCATAAAATTAGCCAGCCCGTTGATGGCATTGAGGCCATATAGTGCAGACGCAGTGCCGGGAATAATTTCCACATGTTCGATATCAAGATCACTGGGACCCATTGCATTTCCGATCGGGGCACCGATATGTGGTGCCTGGTTATCAATACCGTCCACCATTTGCGTAAACCTGACGTTAGTAGTATTTGCAAAACCACGGGTATTGATGATCCTGAAACCCAGGCTCGGGGTGATCATCTGAACGCCTTTGATATTCTCAAGGGCATCAAAAAAAGAGGGTGCTGCCGAAAGTTTAAAAGCCGAAGTATCCACACGTTCTATACTTACAGGTGAACGCAGAATACTTTCCTCCGTTCTGGAGGCAGTAATTACTACTTCAGAAAGTCTGTGTAGTGTATCTTGTATTTTTGCCGGTTTGAGAGTTTTCTTTGCGGATGACCTGGTAGTATCAATAGTTTGTGCCTGAGCTAAGCCTGAGTAAGCTAAGGTTAGAACAAACAGGAAAATAGCTGAGAGTAGTTGTTTCTTCATAGCGCTTCGTTATACATATTCAGGAATAACGAAGATGAAGATATTGTTTTAATTTTTATAAAAAAATTCTATAGTTTAATAGCCAGGGTGTTCTTTTCCAGAAACTGCTGGAACTTCGTATAAAAGAGCTTAAATTCTGCAATAACCTGCAGTCCTTTTTCAGTAACTATAGCATTGCCCCCGCCCTTACCACCACGTTGTGAAACGACTACCGGGGAATCCAGCCGGGCATTCATATCTTCTATCATTTGCCAGGCCTGCCTGTACGACATGCTCATCTGAATAGCCGCCTGACGGATAGATCCGCATTCCCGGATACGCTCCAGCAGCTCCACCCTGCCCGGTCCTATTAATCTGGTGCCGTTCAGTTCTATCCAGAGCTTTCCGTTTAATTCTAAACCCATGTTTTCGTTCATTATGAAAAGGTATTCATGATCAACCTCTTTACCGGGCATTAAGGTATTAAAAAGAAAAGGCTTTTTCTGTTTGCGGTATTAAAATGGGTTTCGGTTTGCGCTGACAAGGCTGTTTTCAGGATGCAGCAGCAGACGGGTTTATCCCCTAAACAGACAGAAATGCGCTATACATAGCGACATATAACCTTAGGATAAAATTATTTATAATAAAACAATTTTATTTTTCAATAAAATTGACCTAAACAACATAAACTATTGTTTTTATCTTTCGTTTTTGTTAACTTAATAGGTACCAAAACGGACTGTATGAGAACCTTGAAACAAAATCACACTGAAGCGGTAAAACCTCCCGGGAAAACGGTTTCCGTCACCTATAGATTAAAGAAATCTGCTTTTGCAGCCATCCTCGAAAATGGATTCAGCATTGGTTATGTAAATATTGATCTTCAAAAGGACCAGGATGCTGACCCCAATGGTTTTTCAACAAAGGGAGCACAATCCTATCGCTGCCTGATGGAAAAAGGCGGCCTCCGGGTAACACTGTATGCCGAAGGAAAGACCGGTGATTTCTGGACACTGGAACTCGAGATCGACGGAAAGGCAGTTGCCGCCAATCCTGTCAGCGTAGAAACTGATGGCAAGGGACACCTGGATTATGATAACCTGATCAGCTGAGCCTTATGAAAGCATTTTTCATCATCCTCCTTCTGGCGGCAGGCATACACCTGACGGCCTCCGGACAACTGGTAGCTGAAGATGCCAGTGGCAAATCTTCTATCCTGCTCAATGCTTCCAGCATTTCCATTAACCTTTCAGAAGCAGCACTTTCTGCAAACTGGAATAACTTTAGAAACCTGGCTATAGAAAAGCCACAGCAAATACTCTGGGGCCTGTCAGCCAGGGGCAGTAACAGCGAGGGCCTGTCTGAGTTATTCAACGGCGGCCAGTTTACCCCGAAATCCAGGATCAGCGGATTCATCGGCCTGAGGAAGAGTTACCAGACTTCAGCATTTGAGTTATTGAAAAGGATCCGGGAAATTCAGACATCAGAAGGCTTTCCAAATGAGGAAGCCATGAATGTGATCAGGCAGCTGAATGAGCAGGTGAAGGCCGGCCGGAAAAAACAGCCCTCCAAAGCGCTGGATATCTATCTAAATACTGGGTTAAATACTGATAATTTCAAGCTTTATTCTGATCAGGATAACAGTTCACTGGCGGCCAGATTTAACAACATCAGCTTTCGCGGGGCATTTGCAGACATTGGTATCAATTATGAATATGGTTCCAGATGGACACTTGGTATATCCGCAGGTTATGAACGCTATAACAACATCGATTCCCTGCTCAGTACAGATTATAAGCTGACCAATATCACTACTATCGGGAATTCACAATTGTCTACCGAAGTGAAATACCATGCTTACAGTGGAGATTATGTTGCTTACAACAGGGTTAACTTTAGAACAGATGCCTTATATTTTGCAAAAGTAAGCGATGCATACAGGCTGGTATGGAATACTTTATATACCCGCTGGATCTTTCCCTTAAACGAAAGCCGGATCAATAAGGTCATCCAGGCTGGTACAGCAATTAACTTCTACAAAAGTGAAGGAAAGTTTGCCGGAGGACTTTACGCGCAGTCTAACGACCTTTTCAATCATCTGCACAGCACAGACCGTTTCCATGAGCGGCTATCCTTCGGCATAACTGCCAAGTACGCCTTTGGCACCATCATGAGCAGGGATTTCCCTGAATGACCCGGCAGTATTATAAACTATTTAAATTCAATCTATGCAAGTTCTTGATCCTCAACCGGGAATTCCCGGAGATTTTTTCACAACTGCCTCCCTTGGCACATTAGCAGGTGCTACAGGTGCCGTATATATCATTTGCGGAACCATACAACAGGTATTTAATTACAATCCCAAATGGCTGGCATTACTGGTTTCCATCCTCATCTCGTTCCTCGCGGCCGCTGTTACCGCGACTAACGATGGCCATTTACTTAAATATATCATTGCCCTTTTAAACGGCTTTCTTATTTACGCAACGGCTACCGGAACAAACCAGGTCATAGGAAAAGCAGGTACGGGCGATATACAACCTGCCGGCTTGCGACAAACCCGAAGATATCCAAGGCGGTTCAACACCAAATGGTAGTAAGTCTATTTAAGCGCATTTCTCAAATTTTAATTCTATGAAAAACCAAAGCAAATTTTCGGAAAATTACATTCTGCTACCCGTATCTAAAACACATGTGAACCCACAAGAGAGTCCGAAAGTAGCAAAATTTTTTACTGAGCTTCAGTCATCTTCTGAAGCAACCACAACGATCACTTTAAATGTACGGAAAAGTGCTGCACAGCCCGGCGATGAAATTGCCGTTAAAGTATTGGATTCCATTGATACCGAAGGTGCCAAACTGATCAACATCAGCAATGAAGAACTAGCGAACTTCAGGTTCTCTTACCCCGGTATAAGAATCATTCCCGAACGCTTTTACAGGCCTGCCGTATGCGCCAGAGAGAGAATAAAGATCCAGTTAAGCCAGGCGCAGGCTTCTGCATCGGTTACCCTGAAGATTACCGACCAGGAAAACAAAGCCATAGCAGGTGCCACTGCCGTATTTTTCAGCGATTTTGAAGCCAGCAGAGGTGCTTCCGGCATTACCGACAAGACAGGAACAGTTGTCCTGAAAATCAACAGTAAAATCGCCGAAAGGGTCTATATCTACTCTGAACACAGCTACTGGGGATGTTTTCAGACAAACGTGGCGCTCAGCAGTGAGATGACCTTTAAACTGCAACCAATCTCGCAAGGCCATACAGATGCGCTAAGGTATTTTTATGATACTTCAGGATGGGCGCCCATTGAACATAAAGTAAAGATAGGAATTATAGACACCGGTGTTGGGCCACATAAAGACCTGAAGATACTTGGTGGCCGGAATATGGTCAGGGGTGAAAATGAAGCTGATTACAATGATGATGAGGGGCATGGAACACATGTTGGCGGGATCATAGGGGCCCTGGGCAATCTTAAGGGAGTAGCCGTGGGTGCGGATATCATGAGTTACCGTGTTTTCCCGAAAGGACAGGGAGCTTCCAATTTTGATATAATGAAAGCCATCGACCAGGCCATCAAGGATAAGTGTGACCTGATCAATATGAGTTTGGGAGAAGCGCATGACGATGAAGCGATCAGCAGTTATATTAAAGATGCGTATAACGCAGGAATCCTCTGTTTTGCCGCCAGTGGCAATGATAATCGTGGCCCCCTGAGCTTTCCGGCGGCATACAGCCTGGCCATTGCTGTTTCTGCCATGGGCAGAAAAGGTACCTTCCCTGATGACAGCATACAATCAGGTACCGTTCAGGAGCCTTACGGACAGGATGAAAATAATTTTATTGCAGACTTTTCTAACCAGGGTTCCGAAACTGACCTTACCGCCCCAGGTGTCGGAATCATCTCTACCTATCCCGGCGATCACTATGCAATCATGGACGGTACAAGTATGGCCTGCCCCGCCGCCACCGGAATGGCCGCCCGTATACTGGCTGGCAACCCCCAAATCCTCAATATGGCCAGAAATCAGATCCGGGCAGACGAAATGGTGAAATATCTTGCGATTTATACAAAACTTTTAGGATTTGGTGCTAACTTTGAAGGAAAAGGAATGTTATACCCTAATGACGAACTTCATTCTAAAACATAAGGAAACCACCGAACCGGACATCAAAAAAATGACCGCGATATTAAATGCACATGGTGTACGTGTACTGGATGGCAGCCTTTTACCAAACACTGCTTTGGTTGAAATTGAAGACTCATGCCTTGAAGGCTTTCAGACAGATCTGGGTACAGACTGGAATATCTATCCCGAGAAAAAATACAAAGTTCCTGAAACCGGCAAAAAGGCCAAAAAGGATTCTCTGTAGCGAACACACGCTTAATCGGCATCCTCCTCTTCATGATGTGCATGATATACAGATAATACCTTATCCTGGGCAGCAGAGTGCCTTAATTTTCGTTTGATGCTTTCCTGCTTTCCCACAGCGTGGCGAACACATCTTGAAGGATATCCTGTGATTCTTTATTTTTTACGAATTTGAACACATTCATATAGATAAGCTGATGATATTTCCAATAAAGACTATCAAATCTTTCATTAAAACCATCCACCCTGCCGTAGAATTTCAAAAACTTCGTTGCTTTACTGTTGTTTATAACACAAGAGCTACCCTATGATTACAAAATGCATTTCTACACAAGCCAGTTTGCACATGGTTAAACTTTATCTGACCGTTTTTTCTATCCTGCTGTTTTCATGCAAGTCAGGAACAGTAAATCTTTTCAAACCTACATCCCCGCATGAGCAGTACCAGCATAAACTTGTTTCGGCTGGTCTTGATAAAACGGCCATTGGCTCTGCCTGGATTGTGTCGTCCCTGTCCATTCTTCAGAAGGCATTAACTGTTGAGCTCCCCTATCGAGAAACCGGTTATTTCGCTGCTGAAACTGTTCCTGCAGCGGCATACCGTTTAAGTGTAGTCCAGGGGCAAAAAATCAGCGTCAGGATCTCAAAAAAACCAGAAAACCAGTTTATGATCTATACTGACGTATGGGAACAGTCAAAAGATGGTCAGATGAAACACCTCGTTTCTGCTGACACGGTTGGCAACGCCCTCATGTTTGACGTAAAAACCGGAGGAATGATTTTTATCAGGCTTCAGCCGGAATTGTTACGCAGCGGCCAGTATACCCTTGAAATCACGGCAGGCCCTTCCCTGGCCTTCCCTGTGAAATCGTCAAACAGCAGCCATATCAAAAGCTTGTTTGGTGATGGTAGAGATGCAAATTCCAGGAAACACGAAGGAATAGATATTTTCGCCCCCTATCATACTCCGGTAGTGGCCTCAGCGGAAGGAACCGTGGTCAGGGTGAATGACAATAAGCTTGGCGGTAAGGTAGTCTGGCTGCGGCCGAAAGATAGAGACTATATCTTATATTATGCCCATCTGGATCAGCAGCTGGCAGCAGAAGGACAGGTTGTGGTTACCGGTGACACCTTAGGTTTGGTTGGCAATACCGGGAATGCAAAGACGACCCTGCCCCACCTGCATTTCGGAATATATACCTCCGGCGGAACGGTAGACCCTTTCCCCTTTGTGAATACGACCGTTAAAACTGCCGCTAAAGTCAGTGCCTCGCTCATCAATTTAAATGCAACACTGCGTACGTCCGGCGCGTCATTTATCTATGCATCTCCTGAAAGCAATGCCCGGAAAATCATTTCCTTAAAATCCGGTACGATAGTTAAGGTCAATGCAGCAAGCAGCAACTGGTATAAAGTAGAACTGCCCGACGGCAAACCAGGATTTATTCCCGGCAAAGTCCTTGCAAGTATCATCAAGCCACTGCGTAAACTAAAGTTCAGCTCGGCGAAAGAACTGTATGATCATCCGGACAGTCTTTCCGGATGCCTGAAATCAAACCTCAAGCCAGGGAGTACCGTCGAACTGCTTGGAGATTTTCAAACTTATCAGTTGGTAAGATACGCGTCCAATGAAATAGGATGGGTTAAAGTTGAGTAACACCTCTGCATTTCCTCAATGCAAACCATCCCTGCTCTCCAATTGCACCAGTCTTACATAATAATCCAGCATTTCAAACCCAAGGTTGCTCAGTACAAGTACATCCTGCTGGTTTCCATTGGCCAGAACGGCCAGATCTTCCATGTAAAGCCTTGCAAAATCAATATCGTACCCTTCATAATAAACATCGAAGTCTATCCTTCCGGAAAGAATTATTTTGCAAAGCAGATAAAATACATAACTGCAGAACCGGGTAATGTTCTCCAGTTCATCCCAGTGATTTTCAAATTCATCGTCATTTCTGTAAAAACCTATCTTTTTTAAAAAATCGATCGACATATCAATAGGTTTTGTCTTTTTAAATTCCTGGTGCCAGTCCTGATCATAATAAAAAGCAAGTGTAGTAATACTATTCTCTATCGAATGGATGCATTCGCTGATCAATTTAGACCACTCATTTTCAGGCATGGTCTCTAACATTTCCAGCGCTGGCTTATCAAGTATATCTGTAGAGATTAAACCTTTGATATCCGGGAATTCTTTTTCAATTGCCACCTTAAAAGCAACATGCGTCAGATTAAACACTGCAATAGTTAATACTGATAGGACCATCGGCATTATATCTTTACTTTCATAGTGTTGAACGGCCATGCGTAATTTTATTGATTTAACTTATTTTAGTTATTTCCCTTTTTCAATAATTATCCTGTTAGTATAACGTTTCTACTTGTACATCTAATTTATTAAAATTCAATCGAATTAATTACTAATAATTACATTTTAAATAAAAAACAACAATATTGCTACCTATTAATAAATATCATACACCAAAAGATACGATTCTGATAGAATGCTAATTATAAGATATGCCATGATAGTATCATTTCTGGATTAAAGGTTCAAATGATAAAAAATCGGCAGTAATTGTTGTTTATTTTTACAAAAGACAATTAACATGGACCAGAGTTTATCAGTTTTAAATATTCCCCGGGTTACACAGGAAATTCCCAAACCTGGCAGCTCAATTGAAGATTTCGCTATTTTATTTGACCATCATCCCACTTATGATCAGGCACCGGAAAAGACAGACTATTATGAACTTGTTTTTTGTCTGAGCGGAACTTATAAAAAGACCATAGGTCCTTTTATATTTGATGTCTACCCGCATTCCATTCATCTGCTTTCCCCTGCATTTATCCATTCCAGTGAAGCTCCTTCGGAGGATCTTGTGCTATACCGTGTATTGTTCAAAAAGGAATTCCTTACCAATAATTTTTTCAAAGAAAATACCGTGGATAACCTGCTGGAAGTAAATCCGGATTACCCTCCCATCTATGGTGTTACCGAACAGCATTTCACTGCCCTTAAAGCACTGTATGAAAAGATAAGGCATGAAAGCCAGTTAGAAAATGCATTTCAATTGCCGATGATACGTTTAATGCTCATGGAACTCCTGTACGAAATGAACCGGGCATGTGAAAAATGTCTGATAAATTCTACCCGGCACCTGAGCAGGCAGTACCAGTTGGTAAATCAATTTAAAAAATTAGTACAGGAACATTTCCTGACTTTTAAAACGGTACAGGAATACGCCAGTCTAATGTCAGTATCTGCTAAACACCTGACCGAAATTGTTAAAAACGAAACGGGGCAGAATGCTTTGCATATCATCCATAACAGACTGTTTCTGGAAGCCCAGTATCTCCTGTCCTCATCCTCTCTGAGTGTAAAAGAAATAGCTGACCAGCTCAAATTTGATAACAGCTCACACTTCAGCCGTTTCTTTAAAAGATTCGCAGGGCTCAATCCTTCCCAGTTCAAAAACAGCAAATAATCCCTGTACTGACACTGTTGTGATACAGCAGGTGAATAATCAGAAAAATTGGTCTTTCTAACCGATTTATTGGTATTGCTGTGCCTTCAGATCCGTCCTATCTTTGACATGTCAATACGAAACAACAGCTCATGAACTCAGAAAATATACAAAACATTAAAGGAAAATTACTACCTGTTTATTTCGGGATCTTTAGGGTTCTCAGTATAATTTACAGATAAAAAAGATTACAACAGTAATACTATATATAACAATTAATATCATGAAAAATTCGATTAAAATCAGTGTTTTAGCTCTTTCATTTTTAGCATTTTTTACCATCAGTGCAAACGCACAGGATACCACGCCAAAAGCAGTTACTTACGGATCAGGAATCAGATTAAGTGTAGGTGCTGATGCAGGATTACCTGTCGGCAATTTCTCCAATGCCTACACCTGGAGCCTGGGTGGATCAGTACAGGCAGATTTCCCGATCATTAAGGAGCAGTTGTACTATACAGTAAATGCAGGCTTCAATAATGTATTTGCAGATAACAGCAATAGCGGACCAGATTTACAGTTAATTCCTGTAAAAGCAGGTTTGAAATACTTCCCCGTTAAAAATTTCTATGTACAGGGTGAGGCTGGTGCCACATTTATCACCAACAAATCAGACGCAGGATTCAATAAATCCACCACATTTGTTTATGCGCCGCAAATCGGTTATGTATTTAACGTAGGCGGAAAAAACAGTATAGATGCTGGTTTCAGGTATGAAAACAACAGTAAATTTACTGATAACGGCAGCAGTAATGGCTTACTCGGATTAAGGGTAGCATATTCATTCGGCCTGTAAAAAGATCAGCGGGAGAACTTAAAGCATGCTCTTCCCCTGGAGATATCTATTGACAAATAAAAAAAGCAGTCCGGTTGGACTGCTTTTTTTATTACACGCTGAATAACATTTAAACGGTGATGGTAACTCAGTTTATCCATCGGCATTCCCGGCCAGGTTAAACTGAAAGCCATCTTTGATCAGCACATCTTTGATCAGCGTCAAACCTACACCCCTGACCATCGGCTTTGGTGCTGAAAAATGGACTGAAGAGATTCCCTGCAACTTCAGTATCAATTCCCTTTCTCGATGCAGTTTCTGCCATTAAGATCGCTACAGCAAAAACAAGTTCATGGATATCCATCGGCATCTTATTTGGCTCCGGCAAACGCACCACATCAGCAAGGTTGCACATAAATTTGTTCAGGTTATTGTTCCGGTCCATTGCCACCTGCAAAGCATTGGTAAGATTTCCGGCCAAAGCTGAGTCTGCCTGGATGACATGGGTATACTGCAAAATAGAATTTACAGGCCGGTCACCTGCCCGTGGTAAGATCAGCATTGAGATCGCTGTGATGGACGAGTTCGTCCATATGTTGATAAGTGAGTACAAATAGAATCGGCCCGAATATCTCTTCCTTCAAGATCTCTCTTTCATCAGGTACATCCGTAAAAATAGTTGGATGGAAGATACGTTCCGGGGCATTGAATGTACCTCCCATAACCATCGCGGCCCCCTGCCTCACCGCATTATTTAATATCTGCCTGAGCCGTTCAAAATGTACGTCATTTTTGATCCTGCAATAGCGGTCCATGTTCAGCTCATAACTGTTCTCGAGGTAAAGGTCCCTGGTTTTCAACATCAGCTGTGCAACAAAAGCATTTTTCTGCTTTTCCTGAACAAGCACATAGTCAGGAGCAGCGCAATGTTGCCCGGCGTGCAGGAATTTTTCCCGGACAATTATCCCCGCAGCTTTTTCCAGATCGCCGTCAGAAGTTATAATTTTTCCTTTTGCTGGCATACAATTCATGTTTATGTAAAGGGATCTAAACGATCCCCTGTTTGATCGCTTTTGCTACCGCTTCCGTCAGTGATGCTACGTGCAGTTTCTCATAAATTTTCTTAATATGACTACGTACTGTCTCATAACTGATAAAAAGTTCAGCAGCAACCATTTTATAGCTCAATCCGTTAACAATACAGAGCAATACTTCCTTCTCTCTCGGCGTAAGCTTGTATTCATTAACTGATGCTTTATTGATCTTCTCAGGGATCTGCAGTTTATTGATCACCTTGCGGGCAATGCTCGGGCTCATAGGAGAACCTCCGAAATGCAATTCCTTAATAGCATCAATCAGCTTGTTCTTCAGGTCGTCTTTTAATACATATCCTGAAGCGCCTGCACAGATGGCATCAAAAACCCTGTCGTCATCTTCAAAAACGGTCTGCATCAGGATCTGGATCGTGGGCAGTTCATGTTTAAGTATCTGTACCGCTTCAATGCCGCTCATTCCGGGCATTTGGATGTCCATCAGTACAATATCAGGCTCACACTTCAGACAGTCGTTCACACAGTTCAGGACATTACCAAAAGATCCGACTACTTCCATATCCGGATTGGTACTGATCAGTAAAGTTATGCTTTGCCTAATATTTTTATTGTCGTCAAAAATTGCTACTCGTAAACTCATAATATTTTTTTTATTGGATGATTAAGATATTATCACGGGATTTTATAACGCACTTCAATCAAGGTTCCCATCCCGTTTTTCGAGCTAAAAACTTTCAGTTGTGCGCTGATCTCATTTGCACGCATTTTCATATTTCTCATGCCATTGCCGGAGAGCGAAGCTTCATCGTTCTCGCTGCGCTCGTTCTGGTCAAAGCCGGTTCCATTATCATAGATACTCAGGATCAGGTTTCCGTCTTTAAGATATAATTTAACGGCTATGGCAGTGGATTCGGAATATTTCAGGGAATTGTTGATTGCTTCTTTGAAGATCAGGTAAATGTTCTTTCTGACATTCATTTCAAGTTTCAGGAATGGCACTTTAGGGTCGGTATGCAGGTCGAAACTGATATTTTTTGCTTTACAAACCGGTCTTGCATAAGAATCCATCCTACTGTAAATACTGCTCAGGTGGTCATTTTTAGGGTTGATTGCCCAAACGATATCGCCCATTTCACTGATCATTTCGCTAGCGGTTTCGCCAATGGTATCCAGTACCTTATCCAGCTGGTAGTTATTCTGCTGCTGCTGATATATCTTGGCTACCTGACTATATACAGAAATACTGCTTAAAGTAGAGCCAATATTGTCATGAAGATCTACAGCGATACGGTTCCTGACTTCCTGCCTGTTCAGCAGTTCCTTAATCCGGTAACGGTATAAAACAACTGCAATACCGATGATGAACAATCCGATGAGTGTATAGAACCATGACGTTGCCCAGACCGGTTCAAGAATAGTTATCCTGATGGCAGTTACATTATTTCCGAAGGTGCCCTGCCAGTTACCTGCTTTTACCTTGAATATATACTCACCGGCCGGCAGGTTAGCGTACACAGCGTAATTCCTTTTACCGGATTTGATCCATTTTTTATCCATTCCCTCCAATATATAAGCATACTGGATGTTGTCTCCATCATATTCCGGGGCAGAAAACTCTACCGAAAAATACTTCTGGTCATATTGGAGCTCAATATTCTTTTCAGACAGCAGCTCATTAAATGAAGTGTCAAATACCTTAAAATCAGTAAAATAAACATTAGGAGAATGATTAATATCTGCAACCGTGGCAGGATTAAAAACAATAAAGTAATTCGTTCCTCCAACATACATGTTACCATCGCCGTCTTTATAAATATAGCCGCTCAGGCCGCTGTCCCGGTGCAAACCCGGAGCTTCATAACAGCTGTATTCTACCTTTTTCGGGTCATATTTATGCATATGGCCGTTACAGACCATCCATATACTGCCGTCAGCATCCGTTTGTATTCCTTCCGATAAATTGCTGGACTCATTGATATGAAAAACATGATGGGTTGAAGAGTTATAATATTTTAACCCGCCACCATAAGTACTCACCCAAAGATTGCCGTTGGCCCCCTCCTGTACATCAAATACGTCATCTTCATTCAGTGAGATTGCTGTGTCCCTGTTCTCCCGCTGGTATTTAATTTTACCTGCACCGTTCGGATTCCAGTCGCCCAGGCCATATTTTGCAGTAGCCACCCAGATATCTCCATCATTTGCCTTATATAATTTATGGATCAGGTTGTCTTTAAGATTGAAGTTTTTGATGATCTTTTTTACCGGGTCTGCTTTTGAGACCCAGCGTTTATCTACAAAATCATAATAAGTAATATACTGCCCGTAGGGGGAAACGATCAGGACGGGATGCGAGCCGATAGTATCCCTCACAATAGAAACGATCCTGGAGTCTGTAATTCTGCTCATTACAGGATCCAGCTCCGTATTTGGCAGCACTGCCAGGATATTTTTCTGCCTGTCATAGGTGAACAGCGAATAATTTGTTCCCAGGTAAAAAGTTCCGTCTACGTCACTATAAAACTTGGTAACCGCAAGCGGGGTTCCTTTATACATTAATTTCCGGTGCTCAAATTTTCCGGACCGGAGGTCCCTGATAAACAGGCCGTCACTGGTACCTATCCAAAGGTGGCCGGTTGCATCCCTGTAAAAATCGTAGATGACAACATCATTTTTCTGACCCGGCAGATACATCTTTTCAAACGGCTGGTACAAAGGGTTAAACACACTGATCCCGTTATTCGTTCCAACCCATACAATACCCGAGCGGTCTACAAAAATGCAGTTGATATGATTATTTACTAAGGATCCTTCTTTAAGGGGATTGTACAGATAACTGCTGAACTTTCCTGTTTTTCTGTCATAGATCTTCAAACCGGAATCTTCCACTCCACCCATCCAGACATGATAGGAGCTATCCTCAGCAAAACATTTGATCTCATCCCTGGCGAAGGCCTTACGTGTAAGTGATACATGCTTGCTGAATACTGATTCATGAGGGGCCAGCTCATAACTTAGCGTTGCTGTATTGATCTTCAGTACACCGCCGCCAACTTTGGCTACCCAGAGAATTCCTTTTTCATCGAGGCATAAACCGGAGATCCCGCGTGATCCGACAGGAATAGGCGAGTCGAAACGTTCGGTTTTTTTGTTAAAACGTACCAGGAAGCTACGGCCTGTAGCAAGCCACAGGTGCCCTCTTTTATCATCTTTAATATAATTTATCCGGTTTTCAGGGATACTGTATTTATTATTCTCGTCGTGCCTGAACTGCTTAAACTGGCTCAGTGCCGGCTGCCTGAAGTCATAACGGCTTAACCCTCCCTCAGCGGTCGAGATCCATAAAAATTTCTGTTCATCTTCAACTATATCAGTAACGATATTCCCGGAGACGGAGCTCCTGTTCGCTATATCATTGCTGTATCCGGTAAAATACTTGCCGTCATACCTGTTCAGCCCATCCTCAGTACCAAACCACATGAATCCGCGGCTATCCTGAAATATCGTATTTACTTTATGATGTGACAGACCCTTATCCGTACTGATTGAATAAAAATAACGGTCTTCCTGCTGCGCAACACTATAAAATGAATTTACAAATAGCAGAAAGAACACCAGAATTATGCGATGCATATTAAATTTACCCAAGTAATTCATTATTGCAAATTTCTAAATATAAGGCGAGTATCCCTTATAGGAATATTAATTGAAAGTAAAATTACTAAAATTGATAAATTCCAATAAATAACTACTCAACCTAAACCACTGATTTTAAAATATTGTTCAAAGGTAAAATATAAATTCAATGTATGCGCGCTAATCAGGCCCACATACATTGAATTTATTTTCATTAGATGATATTGTTTTTTTTACCGGTTATGAAGCTATCAGGATCCTGGAACAGTTGATTATATCATCTGAAAGATCATGATCGTTTCATTAGACTCAGGCTATATCCCCAAAAGCGGCATTTCTTATCCTCAATAGCGGGGACATTTTATTTCAGGGCATGGTTAGCTTCCAGTAACAGGATGGTAGCATCATGATTCCCTTTGTAGGCATCCTGCAGCGGCGTATTGCCCCACCTGTCACGCGGGTTTAGATTGACGCCTTTATCTATCAGGTAAGCAATGATATGTTCATGCCCCTCAGATGCCGCCAGATGTAACGCTGTTCTGCCATCATAGTCGGCCATATTGATATCGATCCCGCGGGCATAAATATGCTGAACCTCCAGCAGATTACCTTCAGATGCAGCCCAGTTTAAGCTGATTGCACCGTCAATTTTGGCCTCGTTCCTCTTTAAACGGGGATCTTTTTTATCGGGATTATTTAGGGTGAGGCTGTCGTAAATGTGAAAATTATAACGCTTTACCAATTCCTTGGAGAATTCTATACCTTTTACCGAATTGCCCGATTTATCCAGTTTAGGCGACCATATTGCAATTCCCATCAGATTGGGAATAACCAGCATCAGCCCTCCTGCCACACCACTTTTTGCGGGCAGTCCGATCGTAAAAGCAAACTCCCCTGAAAAATCATACATTCCGCATGAATTCATCAGCGAAAGGCAGTTTTTAACTGTATTGTTCTCCATTGCCCGCTCATTCGTGATCGGGCAGATACCAGAATTTGCCAGTGTGGCCGCAGCAATAGCCATCGCATTTGTATCTGTTTGAATAGAGCAGCATTGAAAATAAAATTCAAGCGTACTTAACAAGTTGGTATTTTCCGGGAATGCACCTTTTTCCTTCATGTAATAGCCAAGGGCGAAGTTCCTGTCTGCGGTTTCTTTCTCTGACAGATATACTGAATTGTTAAATCCCAGTGAATTTTGGTTGCCGGTGATCTTATTCCAGAAATTTAAAACATATTCAAAACGGTCTGCCATATCCATTTCTGGTTTAACCATAGAACAGGTCATTATTGCACCTGCATTGATCATGGGATTGTGCGGCAAACTATTCTCATTGAGTACCAGCCCGTTAAAACCGATCCCACTCGGCTCTCTTCCTACATGCTGATGCACAATATCTTCACCGTGTTCTTCAAGTACCATGCAATAATTGATCGGCTTACAGATAGACTGGATGCAGAAATCTTCATTGCTATCCCCAATGGAAAACTGCTGACCGCTTACTGTACAGATTGATATTGCATATTTATCCGGATCTACCCTTCCCAGCTGAGGGATATAGGTAGCAACATTACCATTCTTATTTTTATTTGTCAGCTCATAAATCTCGGTAATTTCCCTGCAGAAACTGGCAAAGTCAGGAATAATAAGATTTCCTTGGATCGCATCTTTGATCAGTCCGCCGAAGCTGTGCTTTAGAATATGTTTAAATTTTTCATAGTCCAGTACTACCTGCGGGGCAATGTCCAGTTCGGCGGGGTCCAGCTTTAACCTCGGGTCATTTTCCCTGATCCCCACTGCCTCCAGGGCATTAATGAGATCTGACAAATAGATATAATCTTCCTTGTTTTTTCTGAGACATTCAAAAAGATAGCTGTATTCAACTTCCATCATGCCGTTGAAATCGCTTCGATCTGAGCCATTCACTTTAACATTCGCCTTTTCTTTTGCTGTAGCCGCCATAGGTCAAATTTCGGTATATCCCCTTTTAACTCCTATCTCCTAAAACGGGGATTCTTATCCCCACAATTGGGGATAGCCGTACTGGTCAAACCGGTCCAAACAGCAAATGGCTCCCGGTAGAGGAGCCATATACTGAACTAAAACTTACTAAATTTATTGAACCGATAAAGACATTCACACTACTAACAGCTTTGGCCAGTTTCGTTTACCTCTGCTCTCATCCTGTGTTTATCATTAATGAGTAATACAAATATGGAGATAACATTATTCATAGTATATCCCCAAAACTGATCAAACTTATCCCCTAAAATGGGGGTAAGTTTGATCAGTTTGTAAATTTACCCTATGCATGCCTTTGAACAAGAGCATGGTATATGCCGGAGAGATCTGAAAACGCGCCTTGCGGACCATATTTATCATGATAGGTTTGTAATGCATTTGCACGGTAACTTTTGCATTCCAGCCAGTCTAATGCCTCAAATATACTGATCTTGGATTTCAGGTCTTTATCACTGCCAGCCTCAAACAGCAACCCATTAAATCCATGTGTCACCATTTCAGGGATATAACCGGCGCCTGACGCTATAACCGGCAGCCCACTGGAAAAAGCCCGGATGACCATACTCCCAAAGGGATCGTACCATACCGCAGGAAAGATCAGCGCAGTGGCATTTTCAAATAAAACATCGGGATACTCCATATCATCCGTTTCCACCAGGCTGATGTTCGGATAGAATTCTGAATATCCGAAGACCAGTTTTTTCAGAAATCCCTTTCCCGCTACTTTCACAGGCAGCCCGTTATCAGCAAATGCTTCCAGCAGAACGGCAATTCCGTTTTCATCTGTAAGCTCCCCTGCATATAAATAATAAGGCGCCGGAGCTGCCTTTTGCCTTCTCTTTCCTGCAGGGTAGCAAAAATCTGGTTTAACCACCATTTTATCAGCGAGTACACGGAGTTTAGAACGGATAAAAAGCTCCCGGGCAAATTCTCCGGAAACAATTATTTTATCAAAATAAAGCCATGTACCTGCAAGCTGATGGATAAACATACTGAATGAGAGCCCAAAAGTCAGGAACTTCGAGTTGCGGTAAAGCGCTTTTTGAATGCTTTTATAGGAAAAGTCATATTTCAGTGAACCGGTATATAACTGATCTCCGTAAAATAGTGTACCAGACGGACACAGCAGGTAATAGTTATGCAGTGTACAGACAAGGGGCAGTTTAAACCTTTTTACGGCATAAACTGCCGCGGCCATACTACCGAAATCCAGATGATGGAGGTGGACGATATCCGGTTTGAATGCCCGGATACGGCGCTTTATTTTGTAATAAGCAGCGTAGTCAAATAGCATTTGCACGATAGAAATAAAATCAGTCCTTGCCCGCAGGCGGAGCAACTCCACCTGTATCCCATGCATACTCAGCAGTTCAATTTCATTTTTCACCACATGATCACTACCTGTCTTAGGCTGGTCAAAAGTGTGTATCACTAAAACTTTCATTCAAATCGGTTTTTAAATGATCTGTTGCTGAAAGAATTTTAGTAACCGGGGGCGGTTTGCTAAAAATACAAGTCCTTAACATCATTTATATTTGGCTTCAGCATTTACGTAATCTTACAAAATATAGATTTGACAGGGCTGCCTGAACAGATGAAAATTCTCAAAACATTGATAGTTTCCCGTTAAACTTTTAAAATTGATCGTAATCTTTCGTAATTTTGAATAAACACACGAATTTACGAATGCCTGACCTGATTAGAAACCCACTATCATTTAAAAATATTTTTGTCTGCCTTATTCTCCTTAATGCCGGTTATGTAAAAGGGCAGTCTTTACCTGTGCAGTTACTGCCACCGCCTATAGCCAAAACCATGACAATCGTGGTAGATGCCGGTCACGGTGGAAAGGACGGGTCCACTAGGGGAGAGTTTTCAAGAGAAAAAGATGTAGCCCTGCAGGTAGCTTTATTGCTGGGCCAGACGCTTGAAAAAGAGATTCCCAACCTTAAAGTGATCTATACCCGTACAGAAGATGTCTTTATTCCATTATATGAAAGGATTGATATTGCCAACAGGGCCCATGCCGATCTTTTTATTTCTATTCACTGTAACTCTATGCCTGCTAGTATGAGAGGCAGAACAGCAGTAACGGGTGTTGAGACATTGGTTTCCGGTTCCGGACGGCTTGGAGAACAGGACGCGGCGGTGAGGGAAAATGCTTCTATCTTACTGGAAAAGGATTACAAAGACAATTATGAAGGCTATAATCCCAATGACCCTGAAAGCTTTATTATTCTTTCACTGATGAAAAATGCATATCGCCGGCAAAGTATTAAACTGGCTGGTTTGATTCAGCAGCAATATATTAAAGCCGGGCGTGTAGACCGGGGGGTAAAAGAGCAGAGCCTGGCGGTTCTTGCAAAAGCAGGTATGCCTGCAGTACTGACCGAAATAGGCTTTATCAGCAATCCGGGTGAAGAAGAATATATCAACTCCCAGACCGGAAGGGAAGAAATTGTGCGCAATATTACTACCGCAATCCTGGAGTATAATAAGCAATTAGGTATGAACTAAAAAAAGGCCAGATAAACTGGCCTTCATTATTAACTGTTATTACCTATTATTACCTTTGACATCCATCCTCAGGTAAACTCTTGATCTGCAATCCGCAGATTATATCTATAATTTCTCTTTGATATCACTAACAGTCTGGCCAATTTGGTGTCATAAAAAGCGCTAAAAAATGGCATGAAAGCCAAAACGTTTTATACTATCACAATATTCCGCAAAAAAAGAAATGTATGCAACATTTTTTCTATTTTGGAAGCATTTACATATAATTTTTATGATATGACTAATATTTAAAGGTAAAAATTATATTTAACACAAATAAAGGATACTATGAGATCCCATAATTATCATATTTTCAATTGATTTATGAGTTTGAACATAGTAAAAGAATTAAAAACAGTCTTTTTTTACGATTAAGGATCTTAAAAACCGGTAATTGATGAAATTTTCATAAAATAATTTTTGGAGGGTATTGATATGTTTATCAAATCGACGGAATTGAAAAGTAAAAGGTGGTTCCCAACCCGAACTCACTCTCCGCCCAGATCCGTCCTCCGCTGAGCTCCACAAATTCCTTACAAAGTATCAGCCCGAGACCGGTCCCTTTTTCTTCCTGCGTACCCCTGGTGGTTAATTTGCTCTCGATTTTCAGCAATTGCTCTAAATTTTCTTTTGTTATGCCCAAACCGGAATCTGTCACAGAGAACAGGATATGCCCCTGTTTATCCTCTCCTTTCAGCCAGATCGTGCTGTTGGCGTAACTGAATTTTATCGCATTGGCGATCAGGTTCCTCAATACGGTATCAATCATCTGCCTGTCGGCAAAGATCCGTCCGGAGCCGGAGTTTTCCACGAGGATCTCAATTCCCTTTGCCAGCGCAAGCGATGCGGTCTGTTCCTGATTCTCATTTAATAACCTCTGTACATCCACAATCTGAGGATTGGGAACCAATGCTCCGGTTTGAACACGTGACCAGTTCAGCAGATTCTCCAGCAATGCAAATGCCTGTTTTGAAGAATCGTTCATTCTCATTGCCAGGCTTTCGATCTTTTCCCTGCTCAGCTTATTCACGTTCCTGTGAATGAGTTCGCTAAATGCAATAAGAGAGGTAAAAGGATTTTTCAGGTCGTGAGCAATAATAGAAAACAGTTTATCCTTTGCAGCATTCAGGTCCTGCAGCCGCTTTTCATTTAATTTCAATTCTGTAATGTCATAACAGATCACAAGGAAAGTACTTTCATTGTCATAAGAACCATATTCGGGAATAGCCTGCATTGAAAAAGAGCAATCAGCATTTTCATTGGGAAGGTCGAAGTTTATTTCCTGTATTACCTTCGCCTGTTCGGCCCGCATTAATACCCGGCTGAGCTGTTGTTCAAAATGCTCTGGAAAACCAAGTTCCGTTAGTGCTTTCCCTGTATAAAAATCATGATGGTGCGGCAGGAATTTTTCTACAGCACTATTGGCATAAAGGCATTTAAAATCTTTATCAAACCTGAAGATAATTTCAGGCAAGTTTTCCGCCAGTGTCCTGTACTTTTCTTCATTGTCCCTGAGGTTCCTGAATATTAAACCGGTAGGTTTGGTAAAGCCCTTTTCAACATTTGCCTTATAAATGAGAAAAAAGGAGATCAGTTTTCCGTAGTGCCCAATCTCATTGGTAAGGCTGTAATTAGAAATATACAGGGTAAAACAAAATTCACCTAAGATGCCAAAGAGGATCGACATGGAAAGCAGTCTGAATATCGGTTTATCAAAATTATTTCTCGACCGGTACAATAAAAAGCCAGCAAAACACTGGATAGCGATGATCACATATTCAGCATAGATCTTAAACGGGGTCTGCCCCACTTCATCAGTATAACACAAAGGAAAAATCCCCCAATAGAGTATAGAGAGAATGATCAGGACGGTAATTATGGAATAAACCAGTACGATCAGGTCTACATTTATTACCTTTCTGATGTTAAGGAACAGAAATCCGGTGATGAGCGTAAGTGCCTCCAGGCCCCTGGTTGCGATCCAGAACTGGTTACCATGATACACAGACCCTGGAATGATCTGCATTCCTTTAAAAGTAATGGTGTGCATCAGGTCCAGCGCACCAATAAAAATATAAGCAATCCCAACAAAACACAGGTAATTATTGTCCAGCATTTTCCGGGAATTCCAGGTAATCATAAAAACAGCAAAGGCTACCACGATGGAAAGTAGTTCTACAATCGTATGGAACAACAGGTAATTCTGCGTTACGCTAACCTGAAATATGATCAGTAAGACGGCTACAGTGAATGCATTCCTATAGTTTGACCTGATAAAGCCAGTAAGATCGGGTTTCAATTTAAACTTATAATTCTTAATCCAAGATATCAAATATTAATTTTCACCTGCTATTTATAACAGCTTTTTTACTTAAAAAGTCCCAACATCCATTCGGTAGTCTTCACTAGCAGGAAGATCATAATAATTAACATGATCATCAGGATAAATGCCGTTAAAATCAGTGTATTCTTTCCACTTCCATGATGTTTCCCTTCTACATAATGTTCTTTCATTAATTTTAGATTACGGCTGTTGGCCTTGAAAAAGAAATCAAAGACCTGTCCTACCAGTGGAATTCCACCAAGGGCTGCATCAAGAAAAATATTAATGCTCATGAGCACCACCAGCTTATTGCCCGCACCTTTTCTGGCCATTGCCCACAAAAGGCCTGCTGAGATCAGGAAACCCGTCAAATCTCCGGCAACCGGAAAAAGATTCATCAGCGGATCGAGACCAAACCTGAAATTAGTGCCCGGAATCCGGAATTGCTCATCCAGGAGGTACACCAGGCGTTTGATCAGTATCATTCCGGGTTTTTCAAATGGTTCGGGTGCTTTAGGTTGAAGAGGCATTCCGGGACAACGGCATTTAAAGGAAATTGTTTTTGAGATGCGGTAAAAAGGAAGCTAAATTTGAGCATCACCCGGATAGTGATCAGCTCCAGAATCCCTGTAACTTGATTGTCCCCGTAAAATCGTTACGCTGTCTCAAATGTTTTCTCAGCTGTATAGCTGTGGGGATATGGCCGGCTATATAAACCGTTTCGTCGGCCAGATCCTGTTGTTCCAGCCATGAAACCAGACTGTAATCCCGGTTTTTCTCTCTGATCGGTTGCAAACGGGTGCTGAAATAAGATGCAAATTCATCAATATGGGATTGCTGCCCGAAGCTAATCGCGCCGCAGACTTCAGTATCAGCCGCCGCAAGCTGATTCAGGGCCAGGAAATGACCTGCACTGCTGCTGTCACCCAGGCACAGCGACCGCTTTCCGGCAACAGGTTTATGGAAGGTAGAACCTATTCCTACGTAGGACAAGACATCACCTCTTTTCAGAGAAGAAACCCAGGCACTGCCCGGCCCGCTTTGTGAAGAGTTGATACACAGGGTACAGGTACGTGTCTCCGTATCCCATAATGTAGGCGTATAATCGCGGTAAGTATATTCTGCTACTTTCACTTTGATGTGCTGCACGGTCTGCCATTTTTCCATGTCTACATGCGGAAGATGAAGATCTACTTCAAAAAAGGTTGCCGGGCTCCATGACCTTACATCCAGTACAAGCCCCTGTTTTAACAGCTGATTTTCAAAAATTGAAAGTGCTTTTTTCTTGATAATATTCATAAGTAATTGCTTTATACAAAGCAAGGACAAAACTCAGCGCCTTTCAATAGAGGATACGCGGTTAAAGTTGGACTATCCGCGGTATTGCTTACGGAACGCCATGGCGGAGCTGCCACAAATTTTGTGGAACAACCTGGAGAAATAGGTATGGTCTTCATAACCGAGGGCAAAGGCAATTTCTTTGATGCTGAGATCGCTATAATACAAAAGTCTCCTGGCCTCCAGCATAATTTCGTTGTGTATCCAGTAGCTGACGGGAAAGCCGGTTACAGATTTCACTGACTCGTTGAGATATGACAACGATAAACAAAGTGCGGATGCGTACCCGCTGGGATGCTTTAGCCTGCGGTAATTGGCCCTGAGTGTCTTCCTGAACTGCCTTGTGATGATCTCCGGCCGCTGATTGGGCCTGGCAGCTGCGCTTTCATTGGCCATGTAAATTTGAGCAATCAACCCGATAAAAGCAGAGGCCAGCGAATTAAGAACCGGAGCATGTAATTGCGACTGATCACCGTCTTTAAAAACATCCTTTAAAACAGCACCACATCTGCTGAGCTGTAAAAACTTATCTTCTGACGGCAGCAGCGGCTGCTGATCTAAAACAAGCTCTTCAAAAACAGCACGGTATTTTTCATCCACCAGGGAGGTTTCGATCCCTAAAAACCAACCGCTGATCATTTTAACCTTCGAGATATAGTGAACCTGTGCCGGCCGGATATAAAAGACCGCTTGGCCACTCAGCTCAAAGTGTTTGAAATCTACATGAAATGAGCTATAACCCGCTTCCTGCACCAGGAAGATATAATGATCATCGCGGTGTACACCCAGATCACTGTAATCAGATTCGTTGTCATTATCGATATAACGCACCTCCATCCCGGAAGATGTCCGTTCCTGGAGTTTATGGACAGGGATAACTGCCTGTTTATGATTCGATGCGCTCACCATTCAACATATGATCTTGTCTTCTTTAAAACAAAGATATTGAATATCTGCAATGGAAGATATTTTTATTATTGAGATGATATCCTACAATACCTGGAGAACTTGGTATAAAAAAAACCGTTTGCCGACATGTATTTTTACGACTATGATTACTACAGGTAAACATTTTACTATACTTTTCTTATTACACATCTCCTTTGCCGGTATTTGCGCCGCGGCAGACATATGGGTTTCTCCCCAGGGCAACAATGTAAATTCCGGCACGAAAGAAAAACCCCTGGCAGATATCAGTTTTGCCATCAGAAAAGCCCGTGAACTCAGGCGAACGTCTGATGCTTCCGCATCGAAAGGAATTTCTATCATCCTCAGAGGCGGGTTGTATATACTTCAGGAACCTATTGTTATCCTGCCTGAAGATGCAGGGACTGAATCAAGCCCCACCATCATCCGGGCTGCTACGGGAGAAAAACCTGTGGTCAGCGGCGGAAGGATCATTACCGGATGGAAGATCATGAACACACCTGTCAGCGGCTTACCTGCCGCAGCAAAGGGAAAAGTATGGGTGGCAGATGCACCCTTAACCTGAAGGTCTTCTGCCAGAACAGTGTTCCAGCCATTTTTGTACAGGGAAAGAAAGTGATTTCTGATGCGTCCTGGATGGTCACCTTTGAAGATAAGGAATGGATAGACCAGTCCGGCAAGGCCTCCGATCAGTCGGGCACTGCCTGGCTCAATGCCGCCTCCTGGAACTTTAATGATCCTGCATCTCCCCCATCTGCATTTAAACTTTTAGTAAAAGCCCAGTCTGCCGTCACAACAGAAAAAAAGGGACAATCCCTGCTGCTAGACTTTGGAAAGGAAACTTTCGGCTTTATTAAATTCCAGGGGTTAAAAGGAAAAGGTGTGCTGAGCCTGTATTATGGGGAATCAAAAGAAGAAGCACTGGCTACAGCGCAATGTGAAACGCTTGACAAACTGGACATCAGCCTCAGCGAAAAAAAGGATACCCTTACGCAACAGACCAAAGCATTCTGCTATGTTACCCGGCATGAGTGCAGACTACGTTTCAATGCTGTTTGAATATCTTCCGGTGGCCGACAGGGGCAGTTTTCACTGTTCGGATGAGGAAGTCAATAAGATCTATGAGGTATCAAAATATACTTTCCATTTAAACACCCGTGAATTCTTTATCGACGGGATCAAGTGCGACCGCTGGATCTGGTCTGGCGATGCCTATCAAAGCTACCTGATGAATTACTACCTGCTCTTCGGCTCGCCCTCGGTCACACGTACACTGCTGGCGCTAAGAGGGAAAGATCCTGTAACGAGTCACATCAATACCATCATGGACTACACTTTTTACTGGTTTATCGGTATTCACGATTATTATGAATATACGGGCGACAAAACTTTCATACAGCAGTTCTATCCGCGCATGAAAAGCCTGATGGATTATTGTCTGTCCAGAAGGAATTCACGCGGCATGATGGAAGGGATGGCGGGCGACTGGGTGTTTATCGATTGGGCAGACGGCCTCAGTAAACAGGGGGAGCTTAGCTTTGGGCAAATCCTCCTGGCCCGCAGCCTCGAAACCATGGCCATGAGCGCAAAAATCATCAATGATACCGCCGGTGCAGAAAAATATGCGGCACTGGCTGCTGATCAATCTTTGCAGGTTACTGGAATGATGATAAACAAGCGTTCGTTCATAGCATGATCAACGGCAAGCAGACAGACAACGTAACCAGGTATGCCAATATGTTTGGATATTCTTCAACTATTTCAGCGATACACAAAAGCAGGCCGTTAAACAGCACGTATTGCTGAATGACTAGGTACAGAAGATCACCACTCCCTACATGCGCTTTTACGAGCTCGAAGCACTTTGCGCCCTGGGGGAGTAGCCGTATGTGCTCAAAGAAATCAAAGATTACTGGGAAGGTATGCTAAAACTTGGTGCAACTTCTTTCTGGGAAGAATTTGACCCGGCCAAACAGGGTAACGCACACCTGGCAATGTATGGCAGGCCATTTGGAAAAAGCCTCTGCCATGCCTGGGGAGCCAGCCCGATCTACCTGCCCGGTAAATATTTCCTCGGTGTTAAACCCACTTCCGCAGGTTACGCCTCATGGCTGGCAGAACCTGCACTTGGCGGATTAAAATGGATGGAAGGTACAGTACCTACTCCAAACGGGGAAATAAAGATCTACTGCAGCACTACGGAGATCAGAATCAGGGGAAGTGAAGGAACAGGGATATTGAAGATAAAAAGCAGCAGCAGGCCGGTTTGTAAAGGTGCAGTGATCCGTTCGCTGACGGGTAACAGCTATGAAATTGAGATCATGAAAGCGAAAGAGTATCTGGTTAAATACAAATTATAACTAATATGACGGCTATTGCTTTTCTCAGAAATCTTTCCTAGCTTCAATTAAACTTAATTCAATTGCTTATGAAAAAGATAATCATGATGATGTTACTGGCTGTAATGGCTTTTACCACTACAGTTACATTTGCGCAAACAAAAAAAGACGGTACTAAAGACATGCGCTACAAGGCAAACAAGCAGGTCACGAAAAAAGACGGTACACCAGATATGCGTTATAAAGCAAACAAAACAGAAAGCAAGACCAGCACTAAAAAGACTGTAGCAAAGAAAACCGTAACACCTAAATAAGGATATTACGCAACGCTATCAACATATAAAATGTTCCGGTTTTGCACTGCCCCCAAAAAGTTAGACACTATTTGGGGGTTTTTTATGAGAAAGAACAGAATTCACACAGCTGAGTATAGGCTAAAAATTGTGAAGGAGAGTTAATGGAAAGAAGCTTTATCTCTCACCTGTTATAGAGTTGTTTAACGGTGAAATTATCAGCTACAATTTATCCGAATCGCCCAATTTCAAACAGGTTTCCGATATGCTCACGGATGCATTTAAGAAGTTTGAGGAAATACTAAGCTAACATTACATTCTGATCAAGGATGGCAATATAGAATGGCCAAATATAAAACGATGCTAAAGAAAAAGGGCATAACATAAAGCATGTCTGGAAGAGGGAACTGCTATGATAATGCTATAATCGAAAATTTCTTTGGCACCCTGAAATCGGAGTTGTTCTAGCTTAAAAAATATGCTACCACCGATGAACTAAAAAAAGATATAAAAGAATACATTAAATATTATAACAACGACAGAATCAGACTCAACTTAAACGGGATGAGCCCGATAAAATATCGAGCTCACCTGTCTAATTAATTTTTAACTTCGTCCAACTTTTAGGGGTCAGTCTATTTACCGGGGCATTTTATGTTTACACTAAAAATCCCGTAACAAATCCATTAGAATTGTCTTTCCTCAATAAATCTCAAAATATCTGAGTCGCGCGTGACAACATTTGCGAAACTATTTACGTTATTTGGACTAATATGAAACCGACATGATCAAAATAATTATTAAACACACATTGCAATAATTATTTTAATCATAAAAGGCGCCATCTAACAAACCGCCGTAGGCAGCTTAACGACAAAAAACAATAAACACAGCTGAAAGACATACCATAAAACAAACAGATGAAAACAATAAAATATCTGAGCACTTTTTTGCTCCTTTCTATTCTTACGTTAACCGCCGCCGCTCAGGATGCTGTAGTCATCTCAGATGGTGATTTCATCAGGGGAACGATTCAGGGTACTGACTTTTTAACCGTTGGCATTAAAAAAGATAATGGAGAAGTTCAGCAGTTCAATGCAAAAGATATTAAAGAATTTCTCTGGAACGGGGAAACATTTGTCAGCAAACCCTTTGTAAACCATAAAAAAACTGAATACCGTTTCTTTAAAATGTTAGAATCCGGTTCTGTTAACCTGTATTCGATGGGAGGAAACACCGGCCCGGAGAAAAAACGCCGCCGTATGCGTTTCATGCCCTCAATTGGCCTGGGCATTGGTACCGGAGGTTTCGGCGGATTTGGATTTGGCGGTGGTGTAAGTATTGATGGCCGTTCCAGCCGTGATGACGAAGAACAAAGACCTCAGCGTCAGGGATTATACTACATAGAGAAACCGGGAACAGGTGATATGCTGGAAATCACACCGGATCAGAATAACCCGGATGCCAACTACCGTTACATCAGGAATACATTACTGGACAAATTTTCTGATGACCAGGACCTGACAGCGAGAGTAAAAGAGATGAACAGCTTTGATGTAAAATCTATCCAGTCCCTGGTAAAAGCATACAATTCAGTTCATCAGAACAACAGCAATCAGCCGAATAATAACTAAGAAATCTGCAGCGTATATAATTCCTGCATCAGCCCTTTCAGGTTTGCATATAATTTCCTGTAAACAGCAAAATATTGCTGATAGATGACGTGATTTGCCTGATCCGGCTCAACCGTTGTGCTTTCACCTCTATCAGGCAAAGGATAAGTAGACGAAATACCTGTGGCCTTCACCGCAAGATATGCAGCTCCTACTGCAGATGCATCTTCTGCTGTGGCGAGCACCAGTCTTTTGCCAGTGATATCAGCCATGATCTGCAGCCATGCTGCCGAAGACACAAATCCACCGCTCACATTCAGCTGAGAGATCTGCTGACCTGATTCTTCCAATGACTTCAACACATCATTTAAGGCAAAACAAATCCCCTCAATCACTGCTCTGGTAAAATGCCGCGGCTGGTGTATCAGCCGCATGCCAAAAAAGGTACCGCAGCTTTTGGAATCCCATATGGGTGCACGCTCTCCCTGCAAATACGGAAGAAAAATCAAACCTTCGGCACCGGGATTTAACTGCTCCATCTGGCTCAATGCGTCAGCATAGTCTGCCGCAGCCAGCTGCTCTTTTTGAAACAGGTTCTTCAAATGCCATTTTAAAGCAATGCCCCCGTTATTTACAGGACCCCCATTAATAAATGTTTCTTCATCCAGACGGTAGCTGAACGTCATTGCTGATTCGTTTGGTGCCGCCTGGCTTCCTGACACACGCAAGGCTCCGCTGGTGCCAATTGTCAATGCCGCAATCCCCGGACTGATTGCGCCGGTACCCAAATTCGCCAGACAGCCGTCACTGGCTCCCATCACAAAGGGGGTTCTTGCTTTCAGGACATCAAAGGATGTTGAGGGTTCAAAATCATTCCTCAGATAAGTAGTGGAAACGAGAGCTGAAAGCTGCGCTACCGTAATGCCGGCAGTACTCAGGGCGAGCTTACTCCAGACCAGTTTTTCCACATCCATCAGCCCGCTGCAGGATGCAATGGAATGATCTGCCTCAAAAGTATGGAACAAACGGTACCAGATATATTCCTTAATAGAAATGAACTTATATACACCTTTGAAAAATTCGGGCTGGTTCTCCCTGATCCAGATGATCTTGCAAAGGGGCGACATGGAATGTACAGGCGTACCTGTCTCCCTGTACAGCTTCAGCCCTAAGGGCGAAGCCAGCAATTCATCGGCAATCGCCGCACTTCTGCTGTCTGCCCAGGTCATCATCGGTGCAAGCGCATTGCACTGTTCATCAACAGCAATTACACTATGCATCGCACTGCTCAGACTGATCGCCAACGGAGGATAACCTAACTTCGAGACCAGCTCTGTCACGCTGTTTTGAAAGGCCTGCCAGATCAGTTCGGGATCCTGCTCGCTATGTTGAGGCTCAGAAGTATCAGTCGGATAAAAGAACTGGCTGCTGTCAAATGCAATATGATCCTGCCCAACTGCAACTGCCTTAGTACTGCCGGTACCGATGTCTATCCCCAGAATATATTTCATGATCATTAATTATACCTGCAATTTATGACTTTACCGCATTGCGGCAAAATATGATTTACTATTGGAATTCCTCTACATAGTCCAGGTCCTTATGGAAGGTTTCTTTCATCCTGCTCAGCGCGAGAAAGGCAATTCCAAAGCTGATCACCGCTATCGTGACACCCGAGAGGATAATAGACCCACTATAAAAGCTCTTGAACGTCTGGAAAAGAAAAGCTATCGGAACAATAGCGCCACGCACAAAATTGGGAACAGTAGTGGTGACGGTGGCTCTGATATTGGTTCCAAACTGTTCGGCGGCGATGGTCATAAAGATCACCCAGTATCCCGTAGCAAATCCGATACCGCCGCACAACCAGTAAAAATGCTGGAGTGTAAGACCATGTAATGTCAGGTAGGAGATGATGCCGATCACTGAGAGCGATAAAAATATATACACTACTTTGATCCGGCTTTTCAGATATTGGCTCAGCAGCCCGCTTACAATATCACCAACAACAATCCCTGCGTAACAGGCCGCGATAGCAGCCCCACCGTTTACCTCGCCCTGAACACCAAGCACTTTGCTGAATTCGGGAGAAAGGGTGATGAAAATACCTACTATCATCCAAAAAGGCAATCCGATAAAAATACACCTCATATACTTGAAAAACTGCTTCTTACTACCAAAAAGGGCGAAAAAATTACCCCTGTTACTGGCATCTTTGGACTGGCTGAACATCCCTGATTCTGCAACCCCGATCCGCAGCAATAACAGTACAAAGCCCAAACATCCGCCTACAAAATATGAAGTGCGCCATTCAAAAAGGTGAGCTACGAAATAGGCAACTGTAGCCCCGCTCACGCCAACAGAGGCAATGATGGTAGTGGCATACCCCCGCTTTTCCTTCGGCATCAGTTCTGCCACCAGTGTAATTCCCGCACCCAACTCCCCGGCAAGCCCTAAACCAGCAATAAAACGACATATCCCGTAGGCCTGTACAGAATGTACAAACCCATTTACAAAATTAGCTGCTGAATAAATAAATATGGAGCCGGAAAGTACAGAAAGACGTCCTTTTTTATCTCCCAGCATACCCCAGAATATTCCTCCCAGTAAAAGTCCTATCATCTGGATGTTCAGTAACGAGATTCCTGTATCGGTAAGTGCAGTACCTGTAAGGCCTAAAGACTTAAGGCTCGGCACACGTACAATACTGAAAAGCAGCAAGTCGTAAATATCTACGAAATAGCCTAAGGAAGCCACAAGTATTGCTGCGCCTAGCGCGGTTTTGGAGTATTTTGCTGATTGCATCTATTATTGAAAATTACCTAATTAAACGACTAATGTAATAAAAAAGTTATTTCCTGAATTAACTTTTTTTAACACTTTAAGAAGGAAACTTAAAATACATTTGTTGATCACAGATTTTTAAAAACAAAAGATATATATAGCGAGAGATCTACTAGAATAAAATACTATAGAAGCTATGAAGACCTGCGACAATTTAATTTGGGAACATCAGCAGCATTGCCAGATCTCGCTGGTGCTGGCGGCCGAAGAACTGTTTAATTCATTGGACGACCGGCTTGCACCTAAGGTATTCCTGATCGCCGCACTGTTAAAGCCAGAAGTACAGCGTCCGTTTGTGGTACTGGAATGCCCTGAATGTGAATATGAGCGAGTGGATTTCCGTACACTTAAAGCTTTATGCATCCAGCACAGCCTGAAGGCAGGCTACAATGATGATGAGGACAGACGGCTTTTAAATGCAGTCTATACCGCAGAGATCCAGCGGATCCTTAGGGCACATGCCAACAGCAGCTACAGTGAAAACTTTATCTCCTCCCCGGTTTATATTGATGGTTACCTGATTTATGTGGTAGCAGAATTGAATAAGAAAATCCTCAACACGTATTACTACCTCAGCAGGGACCACTCCTTCTCCGGGCAGAAGATCAGCAGGTCTTTCATAGAAAGCATTATCAAGGTCTATCTTGACGCAAGTGCGAATGCTCTTAAGGCCACATCGCCTTCAGACTTTAATGTATTATCTAAAACGCGCGACGAGCTGGTCAGTAAAGCAGGCCATGATTTTATGACCACCATTTCCATGGCCGGTCAGCATCCTAACAGTCTCCATATATTGTACGATGCCTGTAACACCATTTCCTCCCTGAAATATGAAGGCGCTGAAGGTTTCGGCAAAATGGTTATTGCCCCTAAAAACCATCCTAATGTGAAAATGACTATGGAGCTGGAAAAGCCGATACACATCAAGGATTTCAGGAAAGTACGGAAATTCCTTGAACTGGCCGACCATAAGCAGCTGATCCTGTCGGATTCTGTACTGATCTACGGCCTCTGCCAGCTGAAAGGGAAATACAATTACCACGAGGAATCGCTGTTCATCGTCCATTTCACCAAACACTTTCACTGGGAAGTTACACACCATGAAAATGTCATGATCTCAGTAGCTTTCAGAATGCCCGACCTGTACAATGAAAAGATCAACAGGGAAAATTTTTTTTCCAGTTTAAGAAGATTATTCAGCGGCATTGATAAGACCAGGTTAAATACGCTCTGGGACATTACCCTTGAAGCGACAAAACAAAAACATGGCACTATACTCGCCATATCATCCAAAGCAGATGAAGAAGCTGTGCGTCTCAGCAGCCAGTGTTTTAAGATCAAACCGATCCGCATCAACACAGACATTATTCACCAGATCACCTCTATTGACGGGGCAGTCCTTGTCGACACCGATTGTACCTGCCACGCGATCGGAGTAATCCTGGATGGCATCGCTACGGCAAATGGCGACTCATCCAGGGGCGCAAGATACAATTCAGCCCTGCGCTATTATGAGCACATGGAACACAAGGCACAGACAGTATTGGTCGTGATTTCCGAAGACGGCCTCATTGACCTGATCCCTAACCTGAAACCCCAGGTAAAACATTCTGCCATCAGCAAACACATCAACGCCCTGGTTAAACTGAGCGAGACGGATAAATTTTTAAGGAAAAGCTTTAACCGCCTGATGGATTTTTTCCAGGAAAACGACTTCTACCTGTCACAGAAAGAATGTACAACGGTAAACAAGCTGCGCAGGATAATCGAAATGAAGCATAAGAACAGCAGCGACGGCGTAAGGATGATCTGGGATAACCTGATTCCCAACAGGGAGATGAATGATGCCTACTATCTCAAAGAATAATGATGAATTGCAGACAAAATGTTTATTTTGCACTAATGTCTACTTCCACTTCTGGTGCCTTTGCCCCACTCCCGTTAACCGCTGAAGAAGATGCGGCCTATATTACTGAACATTACACCAAACTGGAACACCAGGTTCCTATGCGTGACGGGGTAAGGCTGTTTACAGTGATTTATGTTCCAAAAGATCAGAGCGGTACCTATCCGGTCATGTACCATCGTACCCCTTATAGCGCCGGCCCATATGGTGAAAAGGAATACAAACAAAGCCTTGGACCTTCTATGCTCTTTGCAGAAGAAGGTTATATCTTCGTTTACCAGGATGTAAGAGGACGTTACCTGTCAGAAGGTCACTTCGTAGCGACCAGACCATATATTCCCGATAAAAAAGAAACCGAGACAGACGAAAGCTCTGACAGTTATGACACGATCGACTGGTTGCTGAAGAACATTCCCTGCAACAACGGAAAAGTGGGAACCTGGGGCATTTCTGCTCCCGGATTTTATACCACCATGACGGCTATTGATGCACATCCTGCGTTAAAAGCAGCCTCGCCGCAGGCTCCTGTTACCGACTGGTTTATGGGAGATGACCGCCACCACAACGGGGCGTTTTTCCTGATGGGCACCTTCTCTTTTTTGTCCTACTACGGAGCCCCGAGACCCGTACCTACGGCAGAACGGGCAGCTTCATTTTCGGATTACGGAACTCCGGACGCCTACGATTTCTACAAAAACCTGGGGCCTGTAAAAAACGTAAACGAAAAATATTTTAAAGGCGCGAACCCGATCTGGAATGAGATGATGGACAATGATAACTACAATGCCTTCTGGCAGTCGCGCACTCCTGTTCCACACCTGAAAAATATCAAACCTGCGGTAATGACCGTAGGCGGGTGGTTTGACCAGGAAGATCTGTACGGGCCTTTAAAAACTTTTGCAGGTATAGAAAAAAACAAGCTCTCAGCAGCAAATTACCTTGTAATGGGTCCCTGGACACATGGCAGCTGGACCAGGGGCGATAACAGTACCCTTGGCAATATCCGTTTCCATACTGAAACCGGTCCGTTTTACCGCCAGCAGATAGAACTTGCCTTTTTTAACCACTACCTGAAGGGGAAGCAGGCACCTGACCTGGCAAAAGCCAATATATTTGAAACCGGTTCCAACAAATGGAAAAAATATTCGTCATGGCCGCCCGCAGCAGCACAGGAAAAAAACCTGTATCTGCATGCCAATGGGACACTTTCTTTTGATGCCCCCACCGCATCTGATGAAGGTGGCGACAATGAAGATGGAACTACCTTCAATGAATTTATCAGCGACCCGCGTCAACCGGTTCCCTATACAAAAGAGATCAGGATAGACCGCGGTACCGACTTTATGTACGAAGACCAGCGTTTCGCTGCTTCAAGGCCTGATGTCCTGGTCTACCAGACGCCCATACTTGAAAATGATATTGTAATTTCAGGAAACCTGATAGCAGACCTCTTTGTATCCACCACTGGAACAGACGCAGATTTCATCGTCAAACTGATCGATGTTTATCCCGGTAATGCTCCGGACGACAGCCCGATAGCTGGTACACGAATGGGAGGTTTCCAGCTATTGGTACGTGGAGAGGTAATGCGTTCAAAATTCAGGAAAAGCTTTTCGGAACCGGAGCCTATGGTGCCCTCCAGCGTTACGGAAGTTAAATTTGATATGCAGGATGTGGCTCACTGCTTTAAAAAGGGCCACCGTGTGATGGTGCAGTTGCAAAGCTCATGGTTTCCACTGGTAGACCGCAACCCGCAAAAATTCGTTAATATTTATAAGGCAACGGAGGCCGACTTCCAAAAGGCAACCAACCGTGTATATACCCGAAAAGATCAGGCATCACATATTAAAGTGAATATATTGCAAAGCGAAAAGCAGAGATGCTGATCAGGGAACTGAAGGCACGCAGAAGTTTAAAAAACTTCAACCTCCCAGATCCTTTTCCAGTCTTCACCGGGTGGAAGGGATACAATCCCTTCTTTGTCGCTCAGTTGCTGATTGTGATGAACACCATCAGCAATACCACACCATGGTTCTAAACAAACGAAGTCTGCATCTTTAGCGGCCCAGATACCGAAAAAAGGAAAATCATTGAAACGGAAATGTAATCCATATTCGTTTTTGGTATTCCTTAACGTGATCGCACGGCTCTCCATGTGTTTGAATACCAGTGCATCGTCATAAAAAAGAGGGTGTTTCAGAAAAAGTTTTGCTTTGTCCAGATGCAGTGTATCGGTCTGATCACTGATCAGGTTATCTGAGATTTTAAAATAGGTGAGCGATTCATCAACGGCAAATTCAAGATAACAGTCTTCATATGAAGCATCAGCTGTCAGTGGCGCGGCAAAGGCAGGATGACCGCCTATGGAAAACAAAAGCTCTTTTTCAGCAGGGTTTGTCACCTCGTATGTACATGACACGGATGAGCCTGAGATGATGTAACGCAAGTCCAGTTTAAACTCGAAGGGATACACTTTAAGCGTATCTTCTGTACTGGAGAGGGTAAATAACAATTCGGAATCACTGATCTGTTCTACCTCAAAATCATGGTCACGTGCAAATCCGTGACGGGAAAGATGATATTCCTTCCCGTCAACAATATATGTTTCATCTTTCAGTGCCCCGATAACAGGAAAAAGAACTGGACTAAACTTAGCCCAGTAGGTAGCATCACCGCTCCATAAATAATCAAGCCCATTGATTTTACTGGTGATACTTCTGAGTTCAGCACCTTTTGCTGCAAAAGTCACCCTGATATTTTCGTTTTCCAGTAAGATCATGCGATAAAAATTAATTTTTAAGCCACTTTATCAGCCAGCAGTCTGTCAATCCTTTTTACCACATAATCCAGATCAAAAGGCTTGCTGATATAATCATCTGCAAATGCAGTGACACTTTTCTCTTTACTTCCCGGGTTGGCAGACATCACGATCACAGGAATATGTTTGGTGAACATGTCTGTTTTCAGATCTTCACAGATCTCAATACCATTACCATCAGGCAACATCACATCGATGATGAACAGATCGGGCAATGAATCGTTCAATTTGCTTTTCAACTCTGTAAAAGTAGAAGATAACTGTAACTCATAACCTTCATCCTTTAACAAAAATTCTATAATATATCTTATATCCTGATCGTCCTCGAGAACATGTATTCTTTTCTTCATAATTTACTTCGTGAATATTAAAATCTCAAACCTTATGCAAACATTGTTCCGGTTTTTCAAATTATGTTACATTTTACCTTTATATATGTGACATTTATGGCTAAGTATCTTTCCGTAAGACTTCTAAGGGAGAGCGGCGAAGTACACTTGTACTGCTCAGCATTCCTGTAAATACTACAATCAGCGTCACCGAAACAAAAATCAGCAGTACTGGTATCACTGGCATCAGAAAGACCGCCTCAAAACTATACACAGCCAGTGCCCAGCTCCCGGCAACAGCAATGATCATTCCAGCAGCAGCGGAGAACAACCCGAGGAATAAATATTCTATTGCAGTAATGGACAGTATCTGCCGCCCTTTTGCACCTATCGTTCTCAATAGAACGACTTCCCTCAAACGCTGATTTTTACTGCTTCTCACTGCAGAAACCAATACAATCCAACCGGTGACCATACTGAAAGAAGCCATGAAACGGATCACAAAACTGATCTGCCCTAAAAGCTCATCAAGTACCTGCAGCACCAGCCCGAGGTCAATCACAGAGATATTGGGATAGTTCTGCACTACCTGCGCCTGGAAACTTGCAGAGGTTCGGTTATCGGGTACCCTGGTCATGATCACATGGAACTGCGGTGCCTCCTCTAACACACCCAGCGGGAATACGATCCTGAAGTTGGTCTGTATCCTGCCCCAGTTGACCTTTCTCAGGCTGCCGACAACCGTAGGAATAATCATTCCCTGAACATTAAACAGCATCTTATCCCCTACTTTTACGTTAATCCGCTCCGCATATCCCTCTTCGAGTGA
Organism: Pedobacter hartonius; assembly: GCF_900107535.1. Taxonomy (GTDB): domain Bacteria; phylum Bacteroidota; class Bacteroidia; order Sphingobacteriales; family Sphingobacteriaceae; genus Pedobacter; species Pedobacter hartonius. Next base: position 192,460 of record NZ_FNRA01000003.1, read on the forward strand.
TACATAGATAATGTCCGAAGGTGAATTGACCTTTCCTGTCCACTTTCCGCTGGTGATCGTTTCTGCAGCCGTTAGTTTATCCTGGAAAGTAGCACGCAGTTCACTTTTGAAAGCCCTGCTGGATGATTCCCTCCGTTCATTTTCGTCAATTTTAGGCCTGCCTTTAAGACTATCGGCCTGTGCCAGTTCAGCAGCATTCTTACCGTTGATCTCCTCCAAACGCATCGTAATGACGGCTACGTGATTCATCAGTGGCAGGTGATATTGCTTTGTCAGTGAGGAAACTGCTTTGTCCTGGCTGCTCTGGATATCAAAAAGTACCATGTTCGGTTGCGACTTTCCTGTAGAAAGCGTCACCTTGCTGATGAGTATTCCCTGTACAAAATACAGCGTGGCGATCAGTGCAGTAGACAGTCCGATAGCGACAATCAGCATCAGTGTTTGATTATTCGGACGGTACAAATTTGAAAAACCCTGGCGCCATGTGTAACCCAGGCCTGCCGGAAGGGTCTTTCTGACCATCCACAACAACAACAGGGACAGCCCGTAGAATATAGCAATAGCCCCCAGGATGCTGCCACTGAAGATCAGCGCCTGCATCCAGCTGTTCATCTGCAGGTAACTGAAACCCGTGATGAACAAAAATATAACTAGGTACACCAACCATTTCAGGGGTTCCCGTTCCGCCTGTGCAGGCTCAAAAGACAACCTGATGGCATTGAGCGGCGAAACTAGCCTCAGGGCCAACAGCGAGGGCAGGGCGAACAACACGGAGATCACCAGGCCTGTCACTACCCCCTGTAATATGGCCAGCCAGGATACCTGCACTGTAAATTCCACCGGCAGAAAATCTTTGAGCACCAGCGGCAGTAAAAACTGGATACCGCTACCCAGTACCGCGCCGGCTATTGCACCCGCAAGGCCGATAAAGGTAATCTGAATGAGGTAGATAAAAAATGCCTCCCAGGCTTTTACACCTAAACAGCGAAGGGTTGATATTGCGGCGATCTTCTCATTAACGTAGACATGTATAGCACTGCCTACCCCAACACAGCCCAACAGCAGTGCTACAAAACCTGCAAGTGCAAGAAAACGGCTCAGGTCCTGGAAGGAACGCCCGGTATTCCGTTTTTTTGACTCCACAGTTTCATGGTCCAGTCCTTCTTTGTCCAGCGCAGGCCGAATCTTTTTGATTAAAGGAGATATGGCCGATGGCTGGTTGAACTGGTAAAAATAGGAATAATGGATACGACTGCCGAATTGTACGAGTCCGGTTGCGGGCAGATATTTTAGCGGGATGTATACAATGGGCGATATGGTGGCGGAAAAACCCGTCTGTCCCGGAGCATTATTTAAATACCCTGCTATTGCAAAGTTCAGTGCGCCTACGCGGATAGAATCGCCGGGTTTAGCTTTAAACTGCAGCATCACCGTACGGTCTACCAATGCATTTCTGCCATTCCTGAATGCTTTACCGGCATTCACAGGCGTAGTTTCCAGCGCTCCGTAAAACGGATAATTGCCTTCCAGCGCCTTTACCTGAACCAGCCGGCTTCCCTGCCCCTTGAGGAAGTAAAGCATAGAAGCAAAATCCAATTGTCTGGCGCGTGCGTCACCCAACGTGTCCAGCATAGCCATTACAGGTTTGCTGATAGGCTTTCTGCTGTCAATGGTCAGATCAGAACCTGTGAGGGTTTTTGCCTGCTCGTCAATATCACGCTGCAGGTTATCCCTGAAAGAGTAGACGGCTACCAGTGCCGCAATCCCTAATATGATTGACGATGTAAAAAGGAATAAACGGGACCGGTTTTTACGGCTGTCCCTCCAGGCCATCTTGAACAACCATGATACCGGAGCTGAGTTTTGGAAGGACTGGTTATTTTGCTCAGGCATATATTTTCCGTTCATCACCTATAATCACACCACCTTTTAACCGGATGATCCTGTCTGTGCGCCCGGCAAGTTCCAGATCATGCGTAACGATGATCAGCGTAGTTCCGGCTTCTTTATTTAAATCGAATAACAGCTTGATTACTTTCTCGCTGGTTTCACCATCAAGGTTTCCTGTAGGTTCATCGGCAAATAAAATGGCAGGCGTATTTGAAAAGGCCCTTGCCAGTGAGATCCGTTGCTGCTCACCACCGGAAAGCTGTACCGGATAGTGGTCGGCACGGGCGGACAAACCTACTTTATCAAGCAGTTCCAGTGCCCTTGGGCGGATGTTCTTCTCTCCTCTCAGCTCCAGGGGAACCATAATATTCTCCAATGCCGTAAGCGTAGGCAGCAACTGGAAATTTTGAAAGATGAAGCCTACGTAGCGGTTTCTTACTGCAGCCCGCTGGTCTTCAGACAGCTGGTCAAGTGAAATACCGTTCAATTCCACCGAGCCGTCACTGGTGCGGTCCAAACCGGCACAAAGGCCTAATAATGTAGTTTTTCCACTGCCGGAGGGACCGGTGATGGCAACGGTTGAGCCTTTCTGGATGGAAAAGTTAATCCGGTCAAGTATAGTGAGTGATGAGCCGGCACTTTGATAATGTTTGCTGACTTCTTTGATATTTAAAATGGTTTCCAAGATACGGGAGGTTATATTGATGTTTGACCTGAATAAGAACCGTTTGTTACGTTAAATATAATGCTAAAACCATTGAATTGTTTGGAGGGCACAATTAAGTTACTTTATAATTATAAAACCGGGAGGCCTTAACGCCTGATTGCCTGTTGATATATCCTGAGTTTTATCGCTGTAATCCCCGGATTTGATGTTGCCCGTACAGATTAAATTATCTGTCAAGCGCTGTATTGCTGAAACTATATCCGTATTTTGCTGTTTTAAGTATATCAAAGACAATTCACCGAATGAGATCAATCAAATTACTGTTCTATTATATCGCCTTCACGCTTTTTGCTGCCGTAATTTCCGGTTGCAGCAATAATGAAAAAGCCGCATCAGACAAAAAAACAGCAGATACCACTGCCACGACAGCAAACACAGCCGCAAAAAAGAGCACTGCAAAGAATATTCTCTTCTTCGGAACAAGCCTTACTGCAGGCCTGGGCGTAGATCCTGACCAGGCTTTTCCTGCACTGATCCAGCATAGGGTGGATTCACTTCATTTACCTTACAAGATCATTAATGCAGGGCTGAGCGGGGAAACTTCTGCTGATGGCAAAAGCCGTATTGACTGGCTGTTGCGCCAGGCGGTGGATGTTTTCGTTTTGGAACTCGGAGCCAACGACGGGCTGAGGGGTATCCCTGTGAAGGAAACGGAAGTGAACCTGCAGGCGATCATCGACAAAGTGAAAAAGAAATATCCAGACGCCAAACTTGTGCTTGCAGGTATGCAGATGCCGCCAAGCATGGGAGAAAAGTACACCGTTCCATTCAGGGAACTGTTTCCTGCACTGGCAAAAAAGAACCAGATGGCCTTCATACCCTTTTTATTGAAAGGTGTGGGTGGCGTGCCGAAACTGATCCAGGAGGACGGGCTGCACCCTACGCAGCAGGGACATAAAATATTAGCACAAAATGTATGGGAGGTGCTGCAGCCGCAACTTTAGCACCTCTGGAACTATTGATTTGTATATGGAATATATTGCTGCCATTTCCAGGGCGTATATTTATCTGCAATACTGAGCTCCAGTAATTCTTTAAACATACTTTCCCCGTTATCGCTGTTGGTCATGATCAGTATGGCAGTTCTCTGTTTTGGGAAAAGGATCATGTAGTGCTGAAAACCATCACCATGGCCTTCCTTAAATGCTCCCCAGCCAAAGGGTGATTTCAGTAAGCCAAATCCAAGACCATAACTCAGCTGGATGCCGTCATAGGCGTCGGTATCACGCAGGGACCTAGGTCCCATCTGCACCACAGAATGCAGACGGATCTGGGGGCTGAACATTTTATCCATGCTTTGTTTGCTGATAATTTTGTGTTGCAGCATACCGGCTATGAATATCGAAAGATCGTCCAGCGTAGTTTCCATGGTACTGGGTGACCTGGCCTCATTGTCCTTATCCTTTTCATAAAGTTCGCCTTTGGTATTGTGCCCCCAGGCATAATCCTTTTCATAGGAAGGGAGAAAAGTATAGGCTGTGGATTTCATCTGCAGAGGGCCAAAAACTATTTCATCTGCCAGTTGCTCCAGGGACTTACCGGTCATCTTCTCCAAAACTACCTGAAGGTAGACCATTCCTTCACCTGAATAGCTATATCTCTTACCGGGTGTGTGTACCACCCTTAGTTTCTGATCTGGCAGGTCCCATCTCCAGTTGGGAAAACCAGAAGTATGGTCAAGGCACATTCTGGCAGTGATCTTTTTATACAGCGTATCCTGCTTCAGGCTGCTATAGTCATCATGCCACCTTTTCAAATGCATATAATCATAGATGGGTTCCGGCAGGTATTCCTGCAATGGCTTGTCCAGATCAAGCTTTCCCTGTTCAACCAGTTTCATGACAAGAACTGCAAAAACAGATTTACTTAACGAAGCCCCGTAAATATTTGTAGTTGGTCTCAGCAGTGTTTTTTTTGTGGCATTACTATATCCGAATGTCTTTTTATAAACGATGTGGTCCTGGTTAAAGATGGCGATGGCCAGTCCGGGTACCTTTGCTTTCCGCATGAGCTCCGGGAGATAGTGATTTAATGAATCTGCACTGATCTTAGTTCCGTCAATCCGTGTAATACGTTGGGCCGATGATTTAACGGAAACATTTAAAAGCGATAGTAATGTTACAGCAAAAATGAAATTCCCTTTCATATCAAATGTTTTGGTAAGTTGAAGATAAGACTCTTCCCTAATTATTTAGTTACAGGAGATGTTAAACTTTGTTAATAGAACAGGACTAAATTTATTGCTACCTTTAAAAACTTGACAAGAACTACAACAGTTAATACGGATTAAAAATGACCAGACTACTATTTTCTATTTTATTCTTTACTTGCTTCGGTTCTTTTGCCCAGCAACGTGCAGCGACCGAAAAAGCTGTTGCCCTGCTGGCCGATAACTATAACACCGGTTTGTATGACGCAATTTATGACCAGTTCAGCCCACAGGCACAAGCGATAGTTACCCATGAAGATATCGTTCAGTTCTACAAGGTCAATATCCTTCAGCATCTGGGCAGGATCACCTCCTGGAAATACGTTGATGAAGTAAAAACCAATGCCAATTACCTCGTGAATTTTGAACGCGGAAAAATGGCTTTACAAATTGCTGTAGCAAATGATCTTCACATTACCTATAGTGAGTGGTTCCCCGTAAAAAAGGAAAAAGATATCCCTCATCCAAAAAATCCGGCATCAATAAAAACAACCAACCCAAGGCAGACCAAACTTCAATTGTACCTGGATACCCTTGCTTTAAAGTATCTTAAAGACCCAAATAACAGCGGCCTGAGCTTTGGCATTATCAACGGTAATACGACAGAAACGTACTACTACGGCGAAACGAAGAAAGAGACGAACACTTTGCCCGACGACAAATCCCTGTACGAGATCGCGTCAATCACCAAAACCTTTACTGCAATATTGCTTGCACATGCGGTCAATGAAAAGAAGATTGCGCTGAATGATGATATCAGGAAATATCTCCCGGGAGAATATCCCCATCTGCAGTTCGGCGTCGAGCCGATCAGGATCGTGAACCTGGCCAACCATACTTCAGGACTGCCTATCCTGCCGGTTGATTTCATTAAGGTTCCCGGATATGATGAGTCAAACCCCTATCTGCGTTACTCCAAAGATATGATCTACCAGTATTTAAAGGACTTCAGACCCGATACCACTGCCGGGTCAAGATCACAGTACTCCAACCTGGGTTTTGCTGTGCTTGGAACCATAATTGAAAATGTGTATCAAAAGCCGCTGGAAGAACTGCTTAAACAAACCATTACCGGGCCTTTAAAAATGGGCAGTACTAATTTTGATGTACCGGAAAGCGAGAAAAACCTGCTTGCAACTGGTTATTCAGAGGAAGATGGGAAAGCTATCCCCTACTGGCAATTTGGGGCGTATAAGGCTGCCGGAGGACTGAAGTCAAATATGCAGGACATGCTCATTTACCTGAAAACAAACATGAACAATCTCAATCCTGATTTTTCCCTGAGCCATAAAGAAACTGACCGTCAGACTGATTTTGGAAGGGGGCTGGCATGGACGTTAGAACCCTTTAAAGGAAATATCAATATATGGCACAATGGCGGATCCGGAGGATTCAGAACCTGGTGCGGATATTTAAAGGATAAGAAAATTGGTATAGTGATATTAAGCAACTCGAGCGCTGATGTCGATGACACCGCGCTCGGGTTACTGTCTTTTTTGATCAAGAACCAGGCAGTTAAAGCAGTCAAATAACTGATCAGGTTGCTGGTCGACAGGCATTCTTTACCAGCCTTTCTATTTTGCTAAGAGGCCTTCAAAAGTTACTGCTGCATAAACCAGTGCTCCGATTGTTGGTCCGCCGGCATATTGAATGAATGTTTTGTTAAAGATATTTGTTCCGCCGATCTTAATCGTTGCATTTGAAGCCGGCATCCTGTAAGAAACCTGCGCATCGAAGGTATTGATAGCGTTTACTGTTCCTGTTACCAGCGGGCTCTCCCATAAGAAAGAGTTCTGCCATTTATAAACAACGCTGAAGCCCAGGTTTTTTACTATCTCCCTGTTTCCGATGGTCAGGTTGGTTGCAAAATCCGGGGTATTGAACCCTGTTACAAAAATATCATCTTCAGTATTCGATTTGATCCTATTGTAACTCACATTTCCTGCAACAGTATACTTCTGATAAAAATTGTAGGTAACGCCCAGGGCGGAACCATAGTTGGTGTATTTGTTTTTGGCATTTGTATACACCCTGTATCGGTCTTGTCCGGCATCCCTGTTTGCATCCAGCATATTCAGCACCGCTGCATCAGAGCCCACGGTTGCGCCTTTGGGCACATCTACCTGCACCTGGCCCAAAAAGCCTGTATATGTATTTGTGTAGGCATCAACATCGATGGAAAGTGTATTTTCCAGTAAAACAGTTTTGTAACCTACTTCAAATGAATTGATCTTTTCCGGAGTTGCCTTTGGCAGATCTGCTTTTACCAGCAGGTCGCGGTTAGCCAGGGCAGCTGCATTTCTATCAGCACCTGCTGCCACAGCAGCATTAACTGCAGAATTGAATACAACTCCCGAAGCGCGGGTATAACTGTTATCCAGGTAACCGAGGCCTTCGTTGATAAAAGAAAGACTGCCTACTCTTTTCACACGGCCATTGTTCACGTAAGACAAGGCTTCGAACAGACCCGGAAAACGATATCCCTGCTGATAGGTGACCCTAAAATTATTGTGACTGTCAGGAGAGAACACCGCAGCAATCCTTGGCGTAAGTTTAGGATCGAAATAAGGATTGTAATCTACACGTGAAGAAGCAAAAAGTTTCAGCTTCTCATCAAAGAATGTTTTGGTGATCTGTGCAAAACCACCGAATTTTTTATAATAGATATTCTTGCCGTAGGTTCCGTCCGGCAGTTCCTTATTGCGGTCTGCAATAGGACGGCTAAAGTCTACAAAGCTATTTCCATCAGGAATGATCTGGTAGATACGTGTATCACCCCCAACAAGCAGGTCAAAATATTTCACTGCCTTGGAAAGGTCCCATTGTCCTTCAAAATTGTAAGTGCTGCTTTTTTGAACCAAAGCGGCTCCACCTGTAACAGGGGCATCAGGAATGGTAGCAGACTTGATATCCCAGTTATTGATTCCGATGATCGTATTTTTCAGTGTTTCAAATGCCTGTGTTCCGGGTTCTACCCTTCCTGCATCGGCCTGTTGTCTTGCATAAGCCGTAGCGGCAGCAAGGTTGGCGCTAGTAAGTGTACCTCCATTTGTAGAAGCATATGAATTCAGTGCAGTTTTATATTTTGCACCCCATACCGTTCCGCTCCCTCCGCTTGCCAGGTCCAGATTATCAGCCAGGGGCTTTACATTATAGGAGTCGCCTGAATTTTCGAGCGACATATTTGCGCGGATCAGGAAGTTACTTCCTTTGAGTTCCAGTTTATGATTTTGGATCACCACGTTGTCCAGCTGGATCTTATTTCCTCGCTGAAACACCCCATCCATTTTTCCGACCCTATAGGTGTAAGAGAGCTCAGCAAATTTTCCAAAGCGGTAATTCAATCCTACATCAAATTTCAGGTTGTCTACATTGGGCTTTACCAGATCCTTTTCCCAGTAACCTGTTCTGGCAACGTTCAGCGTTTGATTTGCTTTTCCATCGATGCTCAATCCTGAAACAGAAACAGTATTACTTCCGGCAAGGACGTCATCACCGTATTTATTCCAGCCATCAAAGGCCACATTGTTTGCGCCATTCAGAGAAGGAAACGAAGGATTGGCAGTTTTTAAGTTGTTGGGGTTCTGATCCGTTCTCGTATCAGACAGCCAGTCTGTTCCCTTCAGGTAACTCAGGTTTACTTTAAAAGCGAAACGGTCATTAAAAGCTTTGGCATAACGTATAGCCGTTTCCGTCAGGTTGCTTGCATCGCGCCCCGTGCCGCCAAGGTGGTTAAGTCCTCCTTTTTGATAAAAACTCAGTCCCTGATATAAAAAAGGGCTTTTTGTAATCAGATTGGACATCCCGTTGATCGCATTCATTCCATAAAGTGCTGAGGCAGCGCCTGGCGTAATTTCCACACTGGCAATATCCAGTTCGGTTGGCCCTATTGCATTTCCAAGAGGCACACCTAAGGTTGCGGCTTGCATATCAATACCATCTACCAGCTGAACGAACCTGTAATTGCTGGGAATATTAAATCCCCTGGTATTGGGAATCTTAAAAGTAAGACTCGCAGTAGTCATCTGAACTCCTTTTACATTTTCCAATGCATCATAAAAGCTGGGAGCAGGAGATTCACGAAGGGCCCGTATATCCAGTTTCTCAATTGCAACCGGAGATTTCAGAATGCTCTCAGGCACGCGGGATGCTGTGATCACTACTTCATTGCCGATGATCGTTTGGGTAACCAGTTCTATATTTAATTGCAGACCGGTTTCCTTCACATCAAATTCCTGTGTTTTAAATCCAATACTTGTAAATACAAGTTTAAAAGGGAATTTTAGTTTGGAGCGCAGTTTAAACTTACCGGCCTGATCAGTCGTGGTACCGGCAATGGTTCCTTTAATGGTAACACTTACACCGGCTAACGGTGTTTTTGTTTCCTGATCATTAACGATCCCGGTAACCTCAATCAGCTGGTTTTCCTGGGCATGCAGGGACTGTAAGCTCAACAGCAGGGTAAAAAATATAAGCGCAGCGACACGTATTGGGTAAAGTGATTTCATTAAAATGGATTATGGGTGGATTTTGATGATTGAAAGCGGATATATTTAGAAATACGAAGCGCAACAACAGCATATATCAGCAACGGAATATTGCTGGCGGTTGAAAAATGATATACCTGTTGAGCACGTGTTTAACATATTATCTATAGATTTGATAGACAAAAATATATTAACTTAACCGAATTACAAAATTTATTTTAGTATACTCAGGAATAATCTTAAAATACTCTGGGACAAATGGATGCCTTCGGGGCTTTTCCAAACGCAATGCCCACTGTGATTTCATGTGATCCACTTTGATAACCACTTAGCTTTGAGGTAGCAAAATCATAGGAATAACCTATTCTGAAGCGTTCATTCACATAAAACTGCGCAATGCCTACTAATGCGGCCTGGCTGCTTACATCGGTATTCTGGTATTCCTTCTTAAAAACTTTCAGGCTGGTACGGTATCCGCCACCGAGCCATATCCTGTCGCTGAAAATACCCATGATATTAAAATCAGCATTTGTAGGGCCTTTAAAGTCTTCCCTGATCATCATACTTGGTCTGATCCTCAGACCAGGCGAAACGTTAACGAGTGATCCGGCTACGAAATACAGGTGCCGGGTCCGCACGATATTATCGTCCAGCGTAGTATTCCTTCTGTAATCATCCGCAGATTTGGTATTAGACAGCAGGTCGAGCGCAGAAATACCCGCATACCAGTATGGTGTGGTATAGAAGATCCCGAACCTGAAATCCGGGGTAAGATTACTTGCAGTACCCAAAGGAACCGACTGATCTTCGCCATCAACAGTAGTAAGTTCATTTCCATTTAAACTGTATTGTGCAACACCTACACCAAGGCCAAAACTTAACCTTCTGGTATCGGCAGCATCCAACTGCAAACGAAAAGCGTAATTAGCCGTAGCAGAAGTTGAAGACTGTGCACCCAGTTTATCTGAAGTAATCTGAAAGCCTACTCCATGTTTAGTAGTCTGTGGATCTAAGATCCCATCTATTGAAATCTGTGCTGTTTGAGGGGCGCCAGAAATACCAACCCATTGATTACGCAAAGCCGTTTGTGCAAACCACTCTTCTTTGTATCCGGCATATGCCGGATTTACGCTGAGTGTATTAAATATATACTGAGAAAATTGAATGTTTTGCTGCGCGCTGCTCCTTCCGGCAGAAAAACCGATTAAGCTGGTAAACAACAACATTTTAATATAAAATTTCATTCTATCTTCTTTTCGTTATCTTTTCAGTAAGATCCATCCTTTTTTTGTCACCTCATTTGCGCTTTTTTTCAATGTGATGATGTAGTAGTAGGTTCCCTCGCTCAATCCCGATCCGTCCCATTCATCCAGGTAGTTCATTTTGCGGTAAACTTCGTTCCCCCAGCGGTTAAAAACCAGCAGGTTGATACTGTCGAAACTTTCCCTTCCAATAATTTTAAAAGTGTCGTTCTTGCCATCTCCATTGGGGGTAAACGTATTGGGAATAAATAGGTCGGTTGGTTTTACGGTGATATTCACCAATGCTGTGTTACTCACATTGCCTTTCAGATCTTTTACAGTATAGATAAAGTCATCCGGCCCCGGGTAGTCCCTGTTAGGTGTATAAATGACGGTCCCGTTTGCATTTACCTGCAGCTGTCCGTGGGTTGGGAAGCGGGTGATCAGGACACTTCCCTTATCCAAACCATGATGTGATGGCAGGTCGTTGCTGGTGAGGTCAATTGTAACGGGCTGATTTATTTTAGTATCTGCATGATCGTTTAAAGCCTGTGGCGCATCATCTATAATGTGAACCGTCGGATCATCATTGTTAGATTTCGTACCGGAGATATCGCTAACGGTACCGCCTGAAGGTGTTATTCCTGTTATCGTTGCTGTGTTCAACACCTTCCCATCGCGCTTTTCAGCATCAGTAACGGTATAGATTGACGTGGCGGTAACCGATGCACCGGCTTCGAGCACTGCAGGACTCAGATTGATTCGTTCCCTTATTTTGGCATCCACTAAATTCAGGTTGCTCAATCGTACTTTTCCGGTATTTGTAATTTTAAAAGTATAGGTGATCGTAGCAAAATCATTGCTCAGCACTCCTGTTTTTACCAGCCTGATCTCTCCTGCAGTGACAATATTTACCGCTGCAGTCGCTGACAGCAATTGCGGATGTTCCGCCGAATTTACCGTAGCCGTATTGATGATCCTGCCCGTTCCGGAAGTTGGTTTTCCAAAACCATCAATATCTGATTGAGTGACGCGGTAAACACCTGAGTATACCCATGACTCATTGGCCTCCAATATTCCGTTTCCGTTATCTCCTGAGGCGGGACCAGCCAATACACCTCCAAGGAAAGGATCTGTAACTTTCACCCTTGTCTGGTTTGCTGTAGTTGTGTTTTTCACAGTTATCGTGTATCGTACTGCATCTCCTGCTTTTCTGACTACATTCACATCAGCAGTTTTGGTAATGGCTAAACCATTGCATGCGGGAACAGTTACTGTAACCGTAAATGTTCTTCCCGGGCAGTTTCCTGAGATAGCTGTCGGAGTTATGGTATAAACGACTTGCCGGGTAGTATTGCTTAAGTTGTAAAGCGTAGTGTTGATCCTGGTTCCGGAACCATTGCTGATACCAATGACGTTACTATTTGGAGCCGCGGTCCATGTGAAGCTTGCGGGAATAGCATTACCTCCTTTGACGATATTGTTTACGTTAGCCTGTAAGTTATAATTGATAGCAGTATTACCGCAGCTCAGGTTTATCACATCATTATAACCGGCAGGTTTTGGATTGACAGTGATTGTTCCGGATAGTTGTACAGTTGCACAACTGCCTGTTGCAGTAACGAGATAGTTGAAGGTTCCTAAAGCCGCAGGAGTGCCGGAAATGGTGAACACACCTTTTGAATAGGTTCCGGAAACACCATTTGGCAGTCCGGTTGCAGTAAGCCGCGTTGCATTTGCCGCCTGGTAAGTGATATTTCTGAGATCACTATTTATGCAAACAGTTTGATGTGCTGTGGGAGCGGCCGATGTTAACTGCACTGTAGTATTAGGATTGACAGTGATTGTTCCGGAAAGGCTTGCTGATGAACAGCCACCCCGGGTAGTTACGGTATAATTAAATATCCCCGATACTGTTGGTCTGCCGCTAAGAGTAAACACACCGTTTAAATATGTCCCCATTACACCATTTGGGAGCCTCGATACGATAGCACCTGTTCCATTGCTGATTGTATAAACGATGTTTTCAATAGCGTTATTGATACACACAGACTGGCCAACGGTCCGCAAAGCAGATGTTCGTAATATTGAAACACCGGGTTTAACAGTTATTGTGAAACTCTGAGGTGTTCCTGTACATCCTGATAGGGTAACAGGAGTCACAGTTATCGTTGCAACAATTGACAAGCTGCCCGTATTTCTTGCGTTGAAACTGCCAATGTTGCCTGTTCCGGACCGCGGAAGTCCAATCTCCGGATGGTTGTTTGTCCAGTGATAAGTATTGATAGAGATATTACCAGTAAAGGCAATAGGGTTTGTTCTCATGTTATTACACAGCTGCTGATTATCCGGCCTGTTTACTTTTGCTGTTGGATTTACCTTGATCATGAAGATTTCTGGTGTGCCTATGCAACCGCTGGCAGAGGTTGGAATTACTGTGATCATTGCAGTAACAGGAACATCAGAAGTATTGATTGCCCGAAAGGCTGCAATATTTCCGTCACCTGAAGGTGCCAGGCCAATTGATGGCAAACTATTCCTCCAGTGATATGTGTTTGTAGCGATATTGCCGGTAAAGGCAATAGGGTTTGTACTCATATTATTACACAGCTCCTGATTATCCGGCCTGTTTACTTTTGCTGTTGGGTTTACTTTAATAGTGAATACTTCAGGGGTGCCGATGCAGCCGCTCGCCGATGTCGGGATTACTGTGATCGTTGAAGTCACAGGAACATCAGAAGTATTGATTGCCCGGAAGGCTGCAATATTTCCGTCACCTGAAGGGGCCAGGCCAATTGACGGCAGGCTGTTTTCCCAGTGATAAGTATTGGTAGCGAAATTGCCGGTAAAGGCAACAGGATTGGTACTCATGTTATTACACAGCTCCTGATTATCCGACGTGTTTACTTTTGCTGTTGGGTTTACTTTAATGGTGAATACTTCAGGGGCGCCGATGCAGCCGCTGGCCGATGTTGGGGTTACTGTAATCATTCCAGTCACAGGAACATCAGAAGTATTGATTGCCCGGAAGGCTGAAATATTTCCGTCACCTGAAGGCGCAAGGCCAATTGAAGGCAAACTGTTCTCCCAGTGATAAGTGTTGGTTGAGATATTGCCGGTAAAAGTGACGGCAGTAATCATTTGATTATTGCAAACCGACACATCAGCAAGTGGATTTACGGATGCAATTGGATTTACCTGCACAGTGGTTGTGCCCGTCTGAGCGTTCAAACAGGCAGTTGAACTTGCATCCTTAACACTCAACAGCTTATAGGTAAACGTCCCTGCTATAGCTGCCGGTTGATTCAACAGTACAGTCGTGTTCGCACCTGTGGTGCTAATAGCTGGCTGGGCTACATCATTAATCATATAGCTGAATGTATACGGCGCCATACCATTCGCTCCTGTAAAAGTAACCACGACAGGCGTGTTGTTCACACAAACTGCCGTTCCACCTGTCACCGTAGCCGTCGGCAAAGGATTTACTTTAAGCGGAGCCACTACGGAATAAACATCACAAGCGGCGGTAACTGACGTCACTTTAAGCATGTACTCGTTACCATTTGAGGCGGCAGGCACATTAGCAATAGTAAGGACCTTTGTAGTAGCACCAGATATTCCATTTCCATCAACTACGTTCTGCCAGCTGCCATTCGGCATACGATACATCCATTGAAAGGTGGCTCCTTCCCCAATAACCTCGGCCGAGGATATAAATGTGCCACCTTCACAAATCACAGCACCCGGAGGTTGTGCAGTAATTTTAGGCTGAACTACAGTTACCTTCACCGTACCATTTGTTGATTTGGCACCATAAACATCCATATAGTTATACCTGATGGAATAATTGGTGGTAAAAGTAGCAAGGGGAACAAACGTCAGTTTTCCTGTTGACTGAGAAAACGTATAGGTTCCCACATTAGGAACGGTTAATTCCTGTTGAACTCCCGGAATTGAAAGATCAATATCCACATTTTCCAGGTTAATGGCCCCGCCTGAATTTGGTCTGGAATCATTACTGAGGATATCAATCACCGTTGAATTGCCCTGGCAAATAGACTTATCATCATTTACAGCCTGAGGCTTATTCAATTTAGTCGGGTCAACCACCAGGCTCAGTCCCCTGATCTCGTGATAATTATTACTTCCGCCCGTGGAAGAAGAAATACCATACTTTAAACCGCTGACAGGTACAGGCTTATCATACTCATACGCGGTAATAACCGGAGTTACTGTATTTCCATGCTGAATACTCAGGTTGATGATCAATCCCCCGCCAACTCTGGGAACAAGGCTGATAAAAGCCTTACGATATCTTGAATCTGGAGAGGCAGCCCCTCTCAAACCTCCTGCAATCTCGAATCCTTCACGATTATCATTGAAGGTTTGTACAGTGGCCAGAAACTTGTAATTCTCACCGTCAGTTTCAAATCCATTACCCGCCCCTCTGAGGGTTACACTATTTGCAGCACGCCCGGGTCCGCCCTGCCGGCTCTCTCTGTTATCAGAGAAATTCCCGTACTCATCAATACCTATTCCTAAATATCCTTTGCTCACGCCCTTTACATTACCGCTGATCTGCGAATACCCTAATGAACCACCAAAACCACCAATCGAAAAATTACGGTCTGTGACCGAAGCATCAAACAGAAAAAAGCAAAGCCCGTCGGCACCATTCCCTCCATAGGTAAAATATTCAAATTCAATATTGAGTCCGTAAGTGCCCAGGAATACATCATTTGAATAAACATATCCCTTCTGACTTCCTTCCCTATTGGTAAGTCTTAGATATCCGGCTCCTATAGGATCTGATTGAGGATCAACAATTCCCATAGGAGTTGGCCCTGCAGTTAAATAGGCTTTTGGGTCCCCGCCAAACACAACATTATCCGCCGTCGCATTTTTAAAGGACTCATTATATGGAAACTGCGCAAAAACAAAAAAAGGACTAAAAAAAAGAAGGAGAAACACGAGCGGTGATAGCCTGTTGTTAAATTTCTTTTTTAAAAAAGCACCATTCAATTTATGCCCCTCAGAATAGTGCATAAACCAACCAAACCTTAATAAATTAAAAAGGAGAGGTATTTTCATATAAGCGCGGAAATACGGGTAGTCACAGCGTTTTGTTCATTGTAAATAAATCAGTTACAAAGAAGTAAACGAAATCGAATAAAATGCATCACCCTGGGGCAGACTGGAACTGAAAACAACATTTTCAAATAAGTTAATTGTTCTTTTTACTCTCAAAAATACCAACAATTATATAGCAAATCAAAATAAATAACGTTGATTTTTTGTTTTTAATAATTTTTGTGTCGAAAATCGTGTTTTAACACGATATAAGACAAATTTATTTTTTCTAAAGTTTTAAAAACGTCCTTAAAAAGAATATAAAATGCATTTTAAAAATCCAACAATTTACAAATGTAACTTTGAAATTATTAATTTACTTTATTACAGTATAATTCATGTAATACTTAACAAATAGATAACGTATACTTTATACACAATACGGGAATACAATTGCACAAAGAAATTAATCTACATAAATGGTAGTTTATATTGTTATTCAACACTTAAAAAACCAATAACAACACAAAAATATTAATTTTTGTTTCCAAATAATGTAATATGTAAATTTAAAAATTATAATTATTTGATACTGTTTTCAATAAATGAATAACACTATCATGAAATATCGAACATTAGTGCATATTGTTAATGGTAGTGCCCAATTCCCGAGTAAAAACGCCAGTCTGCATATAAGATTTACATTGACAAATCCACTCATAAATAGATTATTTTTTGTATATTTGCACAGAACGGAATACAAACACACTATTCTCTCAATACTTACTTGCTAATCAATCCATTGATTAGATTCAATTTCTCCTGGCCCCTACCGTTGGTGCCCGGGATTTAAGTTTTATTCAGGCTAGATGGATCCTTACCCTATTTAGGATCGCCTTAACAAGTAGCATCAGAGAAGAGTTATTTTTTAACTAAACCAAGGAAATTTATGGCTAAGTCTCAGGCAACCTTCATGAAAAAGCAATTAGAGAAAAACAGGCAGAAGAAAAAAGAAGATAAAGAGCAACGTAAACAAGAACGTCAACAAAATTCATCAGGCGGCGACCTGGAAAGTATGATGGCATACGTAAATGAATTCGGTGAGATCGTATCAACACCCCCGGAAAAGAAATAAAACAAAAAAAGCCTGATTCTTACGAACCAGGCTTTTTCTTTATGAAAATATCCTATAATACAGGAAGCTCTATTGAGCTCTGCCTGATTTTTTGTCTTGTCCTCTTCCGATAAGGTACCCTGCACCAGCACCGGCTACTCCGCCAATAACTGCTCCCCTACCTTTCTTCTTATCAATCAAGGCTCCGCCTAATCCACCCGCACCAGCGCCAATAACTGTTCCAAGTGCTGCGCTGCTCCATCCTTTTTTCTTTTTGGTTGTTGTTGTAGTAGTGGTTTCAGATCCTGTACCCGCCATTCTGGCCGCAGGAGCATTTTCAGCAGCTCTTGCTTCAGATAACATTAATACCCTTTTTTCTTCCGCTTCTTTTGCCTCTTTCACAGCAAGCTCTTTTTGAGCTACTTCTGCTTTTTTGAAGCTATCTACTCTCATACTGTCTCTTGTAGCTTTTATAGCGGCTTGTCTGATAGCCTCTTCTTTTTTAGCATTAGAACATGCCGACATTGCCAGGACAATCCCAAATACTGCTATTAACTTTTTCATCGTGTATCTTTTTTAGTTAGAGAATTAAATTCTATACAGGCATTTACTAAAATGATGCCAAGATTGTTACAATTTCAAGAAACAATCCGGCTCCATAAAACTTATTATATAAAAACCCATTGTTATGTAAGAAAAGACGCTTCCTATTTATCCATCAGCGGCGAATGTCCCCGTTCTTCAGCCGTATCATGATCGTCATCTTCTCCGTCAGGATTGTGTGAGATCCGGTCATTATCGTTGTCCAGATTGACGTTATAGCGTGAATCATCTGAAGAATGATCGGCATCTAATCCCAGATTATCATTTTCTTCTGAATCATATCTTTTCTTTTGCTCTTTTTTTTCCGGATTACCGCCTACTTTTTGCTGCATATTTGACATAAAGACATTCCTTGATGATGATTACAACAAAAAAAGGATGGCTTGGTTTGCTAAAATATACTCCTCAAGGAAGAATAAGCAATTAAGATTTTGGATATTAATATCCAATTGATTATTTTCACAGCGAAATTTATAATAATAATATGCGTACAACAGGAAAAGTTAAATGGTTTAATTCTGCAAAAGGGTTTGGTTTTATAACTCCAGAAGATGGAGGAAAAGATATTTTCGTACATTTCTCTGCAATTGCAGGTGATTCATTCAGAGAACTGAATGAAGGTGATAATGTGGAATTCGAATTGAATGACGGTAAAAAAGGCCCTGAGGCTTCTAATGTAACTGTTCTTTAAGATTAATTCGTCAAAATATTAAAAGGGGTATGCATCGCATTACCCCTTTTTTATGCATTTATATTTAATATTTTAACAAAGCCAGCATCATAAATGGACACTTCAGAAAAAGAGATCAGTATCCTTGGCTGCGGATGGTACGGTTTAGCAATGGCCAAAAAACTAATAGAGAACGGTTATACAGTAAAAGGATCAACCACTACACCAGAAAAACAAATCGTATTAAAAGAATCCGGAATTATTCCTTACCTGGTCAATTTCCAGCAGGAGGCTGAAAGTTTTGATGTCGGATTTTTCAGCTGCCCAATACTGATCGTTTGCATTCCTCCAAAAAGAAGTTCTGCTGAGCAGCATACCTTCCTCTCAAAAATCACAAAGATTGCCGATGCAGCATCCACAAGTAAAGTATCGCAGCTGATATTTATCAGTTCAACATCTGTTTATGGCGACATCAATGGACAGGTAGATGAAAATATGGTCCCACAGCCTGATACTGACTCAGGGAAAGCAATCCTATCTGCAGAGCTTTTATTAAAAGATACACCGGGTTTTATGACAACAATCATCAGGTTTGGTGGCCTCATTGGCCCTAACCGGGATCCGGGAAGATTTTTTGCCGGTAAATCAGACATCCCAAACGGAAATGCACCTGTTAACCTCATCCACCTCTCAGACTGTACCGGAATTACCCTCAGCATCCTTCAAAATCGAGCCTTCGGCTATACCTATAATGCCTGCTCGCCACAACATCCTGGCCGCTCTGCATTTTATACAGAAGCCAGCGTAAAATCAGGTCTGGAGCGCCCTCATTTTAAAGATGAGCTACTGAACTGGAAACAGGTAAACAGCATAACGATACCCAAAATCCTGAACTATGATTTCGTAGTCAAACTAAATAGTATTGTCATCCAATAAAATAGAAATCTATACTAAATCAATTTACGGAATTACCCGTCGTTAGCTTTAAAAATGATATATTGCTAATCTTTTAACTCCTATTTACTTGAATGGAAGCAGTTTTAAAGAAGCTTTCAGAGAAATAACATACAGACAGATGAAATTAACGATATGGGGCGCGGCGAAACAGGTTACAGGAAGTATGCACCTGCTTCAGTCGGAAGATTATAATATACTGATTGACTGCGGGCTGGACTACGAAAAGGATACTTATCAGGAAGAAAACCAGTATTTCCCCTTTGAACCTTCCACAATCGACGTCGTGATTTTAACTCATGCACATGTTGACCACTCCGGAAATTTACCTACACTGGTTAGGATGGGTTTTGCAGGTCAGATCCTTTGTACGCCTCCTACCGCAGACCTCACCGAGTTATTGTTAATGGACTCCGTAAACATATTTCTGAGCAAACAAAATAGGAGATCTAAAGGTAAAAGAGCCGGATCAGGCCCAAAACCACTTTATCTCCATAAACATGTAATGGACACTGTTGAACGTTTTGTAACGATCTCGTTCGACAAAGAATTCAGCCTCAACCCCAATGTTTCCCTGAAGTTTATTCCTGTAGGACATTTACTAGGCGCAGCAGCGGTGGTGCTGACCCTCCTGGATAAGGGGCAGGAAAAGAAAATTGCTTTTACCGGCGACATCGGCCGTAAGAATTATCCTGTGCTGGTAGACCCGCAGGCCCTTCCTCCGGTAGATTACCTGGTCTCTGAGTCTACATATGGCGGGAGAGTGCATAGTAAAGATACTACGCTGGAACAGAAGCTGGTAGATACTATCAATGAGACCTGCGTTAAATTCCCGGGACGGCTGATCATTCCCGCATTTAGTATCGGCAGAACACAGGCCGTGGTTTATTCTCTCAATAAGATCTTCAGCGAAGGTCTGCTCCCCCCGGTAAAAATATTTGTAGACAGCCCGCTGGCAAGTTTTGCCACTGATGTTTACCGTAAGTACCATCACCTGCTCAATGAGGAATCGCAGGATTTCTACAGGCGCAAAGGCGATGAGTTTGAGTTTGAGGAACTCTCTTATGTACAGGATAAAAGAGAAAGCATCTCTATATCCAATTACCATGAACCCTGTATCATTATCTCTTCAGCCGGTATGCTGGAAGGTGGCCGTATACAGGACCACTTGTACTATAATATCCAAAATTATTATTGTACCATCTTATTTATAGGTTATTGTGCAAAGGGAACACTCGGAAACCGTCTGCTGCGCGGAGATCCTATCGTCCGGTTACGCCACCGTGACCTGATGGTTTTTGCTACGATAAAACAAACAGACCTGCTCAGCGGACATGGCGACCATGATGATCTTCTGGCAAACGTAACACAGCAGGATCCCGGCACCCTTAAAAAAGTATTCCTTGTGCATGGCGAAGCTAAAAGTCAGGAAAGCCTGGCCCGTGCAATTAATGAAGCCGGATATGAGGTAAGCATTCCCGAAAAGGGAGAAGTGTTTGATTTATAACGAAGTACCGAACCCCAATAAAATATACTGACCAGGGTTAATCCGGTACAGCGGGTGTATCCGGCAGATTTCAGGAAAGGACTGTTTTAACGGCTTTTGACACTCTGGCAATATCCTGGAACATGTCCACAGCACTTTCTTCAGCCAGCTGGTGATCAGTTTCAGGTACACTCGTATTCAGCACCTTAACAAAGGTCTGCCAGTTAGGTATCAGGTTTTGTGCATAAACGTTGTAATAGTTTAAGCTTAGATTGGCAAATGCCGAATTTGCCCGAAGTTTCTTTTGTATAACACTGCCACCGAGCGTAGCCCCTTCCAGTACGTACATAGCACCTAAAGAGGCAGCATTACGATGATCTTTAAGGTCAAATTCGAAAGCAATGGCATCAAGAATTTTTTTCTCCATATTCATTTCCGCCAGGTCCATTTCCAATGCATTGAGCTTATTCCTGCTGTCAATATCAAGACTATCCCTGATTTCCCCATCCAGGGCATCGTGAAGTTTTGATTCTACTGCTGAATGTATAATATAATTTGTAGCCAGCAGCGTTTTGTATTGTTCAAGGGTTAAAGTTTTATTCATGATCTCATGAACGTACATGAGTTCTTCCAATTCATCGTGATGGGCACTTGTAGCGGACTTTAATTTTTCCTGAAGCATAAGAGCATATTAAGCGGTGACGTTGTAGACAATGTAAAGGTAATAATTATGCGGTAAAATCAAGCGATGTTTCTGTTCTGGTTAAACCAGAAATCATAGAGCGATTGTACACAGATGATCAGGTTGTGATATCCGTTCGGTTTGGTGAGAAATGCATTTGCACCAATTTCCAGTGATGTTTTTACATCATTCAAATCATCTGAGGTAGAAAAAAGTATTACAGGCACGTATTTAAAATACGGAATTTCTTTGATACGTTTCAGTACGTCCAAACCAGATATCCCGGGTAAATTTAAATCCAGTAAAATAAGTTTTGGCCTGTGTTTCTCCTCGGCATAGCGATGTAACATTGCAATGGCAGAATTTCCATCCTCAACTATACTTACCGTCAGGTCATCACTAACTTCTTTTACAGCGTATTGCATAATGAATGCAAAATCCTTATCATCTTCTATGTAAAATATATCCGGAGACACTTGCATAATTATTTTCTGAAGGCTACGTAAAAAATTGTGCCAACTTTCAGTTCGCTCTCAAACCAAACCCTGGCGTTGTGCTTTTCCACTATACGTTTCACTATCGCCAGGCCCACGCCTGTCCCCTGGATATCTTTAACGTTTTCCATCCTTTTAAAAAGTTCAAATACCTTATCGTGATGACTGATGTCTATTCCAATACCATTATCCTCCACCTTATAAATAATTTCGTCCCCTTCCCTTACTCCTTCTATATGTACCAATGGATGTGCTGAACCAACACTGTATTTTACGGCGTTCCCGATTAAATTTGTAAAAACCTGACTCACAAGAAGCTCAGCACCCTTTATTGAAGGAAGTTCGCCGAAGGTCAGCAATACATGACCTGCATTCATAGAAGAAATAACTTCAGCAGCACTTTCCCTGACGATCCGGTCCATATCTAAACTCACAAATTCCATGTCGGCCCTGCCTACCCTTGCAAGCTTTAGAATCTCGTTGATCAGGAAGTTCATTTTATCAGCTCCGGCCACCACCCTTCCCAATAACAGTTTTCCCTGCTCATCTAATGATTTATTTGATGCGATTACCAATTCGGTATAACTCTTAATTGAAGTAAGCGGTGTACGCAGATCATGGGAAATCGTGTAGCTAAAGGTGTCCAGTTCTTCATACGCACGCCGCAGCCGTTCATTTAAGATCCTGATCTCGCCAGCCTTCTTCGTAATCGCATTGATGATCTTATCTCTTAACTTCATCACATTGGAAACTTCAGACCGGGTCCATTTCAATGCGGTATTCTCCACCAGCTGGGAAAAGATCTTGAATGAATTTCTCGGAGAAAGATTCAGCAGTCCGTTTTCAGCAGTTACTACAGGCTTCTCAGGATTTCCGGCCCAATTCACAGAAGTGATCTTTTCGGGCCTGAACCAAATAATGATTTCATTCATTTCCTTTGAGATCATCGCTGAAATGATCCCGCTGGCATTTTTTTTATATTCTTTAGCCGGATGAAATACCTCTGGCAAACGATGGGTATAATAAACAGCATCCTCCATGGTGATCATCAGCCAATCCACCAGCTCCCTTATTTGTGCCTCATCGGGTGTCTCACCTACCGTCGAGATCTCGCTGTCAAATAATACTGCTGCGCCCGTAGCCCCTATAATGTCTTTTATCGTATATTCCTGGCCAGTCAGGGCAAAAAGCAGGTCTTCGTCTTTTGTGAGGTGAAGACCAATCCGGTTGATGGCCAACTCGTTAGTGTTCGACTGCTGCTCCAGTTCTTCATCTTCCTTGTACGCTAAAGCTGATGAAACAATCTTGCCGATCAGTTTAACTCCTTCCCGTGCCCTGTAATCTATAAATTTAGGGCTATAATTATGACAGGCAACCAAGCCCCATAATTCTCCCTGAGCCATCAGCGAAATACTGAAACTGGACTCTACGCCCATGTTTTTAAGATACTGTATATGTATTGGGGAGACCGCCCTGAGCGCCGAGTGCGTAAGATCAAGAGGTTTACCCTGTTCATAAGTAAGGATCGGTGAACTGTCAGCATTCACATCAGCAATGATCCTGGTATAATTCAATTTATACAGCTCCCTGGCCTGCCTGGGAATATCGGAAGCAGGATAATGCAGTCCGAAAAATGGTTCCAGGTCTTCGTTCTTCACCTCTGCAATGACCTCTCCATGCCCGTCTTCCAGAAATCTGTAGATCATCACGCGGTCATAATTAATGATCTCCTTTATTTCCTCAGCGGTATTATGTAACATCGACCTCAGAGTTTTACCTTTCAGAATTTCTGAAATCGACTTGCCCACCTGGTTTTGTATATCGTATTCTAAAGTTACGGGCTCAAATTCAAGCATACAGGAATCCGTAGATACCGATATGATCAGATAATAATCAGCACCATTAATCTTAACCGGATAAGGATTGATCGCCTCGTAATTCTTTTTTGCATTCCCGAGATGAATTAGCTGTAACAACGCCCCGTTTTTTTCGGATAGCCCTGCCATCTGTTCAAATTGCCCGATGGAGGTACCTAACAAAGCTTTAGCCTCAAGAGGAACAAAATTTATACAATTTTCGCTTGCATATGTAATGTTAAAAGAGGCACTATCTACCGCAAGCACAAATCCATGGGATTGTATTCTTCCTGGAATATGGATAGGCTCCCTATCGCAATTGGTCAGATCAATGTTATTCAAATTCATAGTTATTAATGCAAAATAATTCGCGTTACAAAACTATTAGAATTTATTAATCAGCGTTATTGTTTTAAAAATTATCAAAAATTGTTGAAGGTTAATCCAGCAACACCTGAACAAAAATTAAGTATGAGTGTACCATATTCCTGATTAGCGTAAACAATAGGTAAACAAATCATTAAATAATGAGCTGAAATTTGTGTTTTGTAGCAAATACTATACAGTTGATTGACGTTTAAAGCAGGAAAGTCAGATTTTAAATAAAAATAATAATCATAACTAAACAGTTCATTATGAATAGATTTCAGTTATAATTCACATTGGTAATCTCTTTGGCAGGATTATTACGTGTAGCCTAATCATTCAGTACAAACTGGATGCATTTAATATCTAACTATACAATAAAATGAACTCAAAAATTACAAAATCGGCGTTGATATTATCCCTTGTAGGATTATCAACTTCTTTGTTTGCTCAGGACATGACTTCTGACTCAACAAAACGTTTCGACAAAAAAGAATTCCGCACCTGGTCAATAGGACTTAACGGAGGAATTTTATCGCACTATACTCCTTTCAACGGGAGCTCAAATGGTGATTTCCGCACTCCACAGGAGAGCTGGGGATATGGAGGTTATATCAAGAAACAAATTGTACCGGGATTTGGTATCCAGGCTGACTTCCTTGCTGGTAAAGTAAAAGGTTTCAGATCTAATGTTTTGCCTTCTCCAAGTGCAGCTCAGGACAACAGTAGTTTTGAAACTAAGATCGACTGGTCAGCAGCAGTAAGTGCAAACTTTACGATCGCTAACCTGAGCTTAAATCAAAAACGTAATTTCTTGTCTCCTTATGTAACTGCAGGTGCTGGTTACATGTCTTCAAGTGCTAACGTTCAGAACACTCCGGCAGGCGCAAGTACAGGATACAACGAAAACTGGTTTGTACCAGTTGGAGCAGGTTTCAAATTGGGTGTATCTAAAGGTGTGAACATCGATCTAGGTTATACAGTTAGCTTCGTGAAAAGTGATAATTTTGATGGGGTACGCAGCGGAAGCAATGATAAGTTCTCTTACGCACATGCAGGTGTTGAGATCGCCTTGGGTAAAAAAGGAACTTCTCAATTACAGAACTACAGCCCTATTGCAGCCATTCGCGAAGAAAGTGCAGCTGAAAGTGCTGAGTTAAGAAGAGCATTGTCTACATCTGAGCAAAACAGACTGAGAGATCAGGAGCAATATGCTAAAGATATGGGCGATGATGATATGGATGGTGTAGCAAACAAATTTGATAAATGCCCGGGAACTCCTGCAAACACAGTGGTTGACGGTGCAGGTTGTCCTTTAGTTGCCCCTAAACCAGTAATCAGAGAAAAAGTGATCATCACTGAATCGGATCGTAAAGTGGTAAGCGAAGCGATCAGGGATCTTGAGTTTGACTTAGGAAAATCTACAATCAAAGCAACTTCATACAATACTTTAAATAGGGTTGCTGCTTTATTGGTAGAGAAAAACTTCAGCCTGAAATTAGCAGGACATACTGATAACACTGGTTCTATGGCTTTAAACTTACGTTTATCGAAAGACAGAGCAGAGGCAGTTAAATCTTATCTTGTATCTCAGGGTGCTAATCCTTCCCGTATAGAAGCTACAGGTTATGGTCCAAACCAACCTATCGCTACTAACAAGACTGCCGAAGGCCGTCAGAAAAACAGAAGGGTTGAGTTTACTTTATACTAGTAGATCAAACCTCTTTATAAAAAAAGACCTGCAAATTGCAGGTCTTTTTTTATTGGAATTATATTTAACATTCAGGCGAACTTTCACCGGCAATTTAATTCCTAAAGTTCAGGCCAGGTTTCACCTTTCAAATTTAACACTCCGGTTTCAGCATTCAGGTATACAATAACGGTCATTTTATCCTTTTGCTCAGTGTCAATGGCACTGCAGGCGCTAAATTCTTCCAGCACATATTCCAGCCTCATACTCGTCAGCCCGTCATCCTTTATTACCATGCTTCCGGGACTGACCATCACCCTGCTTACCTTCTCACGCGGATAATAAGCCTGCAGCATATAGCCCAGCTGATCAGCATGTTCGTCAATAATCTCTGTCAGCACTCCGGCTGAAAAATCAAGATCTTGCGCCAATGATTCACGCTGCTCCGGAGATAGTTTTATTTGATATGATGATTCCATAACGTGATAGGATTATACCAGTGTTGCCAGGGCTTCTTTACTGAATCCTTTAAGCTCTTCCGTTTTACCTTCAATCACTTTTTTCGCCCATTCAGGGTCTGCCAAAAGCGGTCTTCCTACACCTACAAGGTCAAAATCTCCCCTATCCAATCTTCTCAACAATTCATCTAGTGATGCCGGCTGAGAAGCTTCGCCCCTGAATGCCGCCATAAACTCGCCGGTTAATCCTACTGATCCCACTGTAATTGTTGCAGCACCCGTCAGCTTTTTAGCCCATCCTGCAAAATTCAGGTCTGATCCCTCAAATTCAGGTTCCCAGAAACGTCTTTGTGAACAGTGTAAGATATCTACACCAGCATTAACCAATGGGTTCAGCCAGGCTTCCATTTCTATCGGAGTTTTTGCCAGTTTATAATTATAATCCTGAGGTTTGAATTGTGAAAGCCTGATGATCACAGCAAAATCATTCCCTACCTGCCTGCGCACTTCTTTGATCACTTCAATACCAAAACGGCTGCGTTCAGGAAGAGTTGCGCCGCCATACTGGTCGGTACGCTGATTTAGCTCATTCCAGAAAAACTGGTCGATCAGGTACCCGTGTGCCCCGTGTATCTCTACACAGTCAAACCCAAGTCTTTTTGCATCCGCCGCTGCACGTCCGTATGCCAGGATTGCCTCTGTGATATCCCTCTCTGTCATTGCCTGTCCCTTTTTCTCACCCGGATTGACAAATCCTGAAGGTCCTTCAAACGGAGCGGGTGGAATCCATCCCGAATGGTGGTCTGCCATAATACCCATATGCCAGATCTGCGGCCCCATTTGCCCATGGGCACCATGTACACCATCAATCACCTTTTGCCAGCCTGCCAAAGCATGCTCACCATAAAAATGAGGGATGTTTGCATCATTTGACGAAGAGGGACGGTCAATCACTGTTCCTTCAGAGAGAATAAGCCCCACATCTCCTGCTGCCCTTTTACGATAATAATCCGCTACATCTAAAGTCGGTACGCCATCAGGCGAAAAAGAACGTGTCATAGGCGCCATGACTATTCTGTTCTTCATATTTAATGTTTTCAGTTTAAATGGCTGAAACAAGCTATTTATATTCATATATATTATAGTTATAGTTCTTTATTGATCTGCTCTTTGAGCAGTTGAAAAGCGGCTTCGTTTCTTTTATAATATGTCCACTGGCCAATCCTTGTAGATTCTATCAGCCCGGTTCTTTGAAGAAGGGACAGGTATTCAGAAACTGTAGATTGGGTTAACCTGGCCTTTTTCTGGATCTGTCCTACACACACACCCGCCTCACTGAAGTCCCTTTCCTGTTCTGGAAAGTGCAATGCCGGGTCTTTGAGCCATTTAAGTATTAACAACCTCGTTTTGTTTGATAATGCCTTAAATATATCTACCTGATCCATAAATCAAAGATACATCGGGTTTTCCCGATAAACCAATGTATGTTTAAACATGATAATGCAATGATATTTGTAGTGACACTAAAAATGAAGGCTATGTGCCCGAAACCCGAAATCACTCTGATGAAAAGGCTGGTAATAAGTTTAAAGAAGGGAGAGAACGACTGTCTGAAAACCCTGTATAGGAGGTCTGGGTTTTATACCGCGTTCTTCAACCTGTTAGCCACAGCTACGGCAAAGGATTGGAGGAAAGGCATCACTTTTAGACTTTTCATGATAGACAGATCCTGCAGAATAGAAGTCTCCGCATCAAGAAAGGCAAAGATAAGGTGTGCAGGTGCTTTCTTAAACAGGTCGCTGAACAGCTGGTGCCCGGCATATTCGCCCTGAGCCAGCACATGCAGCAGTGTGGCGTCATACAACTGCTGTTTCATGCCTATAGTTTCTGAGCTAAAAAAAGGATGTCCATCAGTTTTAAAACTTTGAATGATTTTACCGATGGTTTTTTGTGTATTTGTAAAAGTATACCCCGTACTTGCCCTGGTATCTCCGCCTGCAGTTCCTATGTGGATAATATTTCCGTCAAATCTTTTAAAAAGATGATCTGTCATGGGTATAACGCCATATTCATCTTCCAGGATCTCGTAATGAGCTATACCTAAAACTTCATTGATATAGGTGCCGATCTGCCTATCGTATTCTTCCATAGGCAATATTGATTTGGAAAAGAGCGTATATTCAAGAAACAGCTCGTCCGCGGCCATTGGCAGAGTATAGAAAAAGGTAGCGCCGTTTTCCTGGCTGGTTCTGAAGTCCATCAGCCAGGCATCCTGCAAGGGCGGAATTACAGCCCCGGTTTTAATTCGTACTCCTTTGAAATGCTGTAGGAAATACTGTTCATTAGCGTTTATTGCAGGCTTATGGTAAACAGAATTAAACACATATGACGATGTGTAGGTATGTTCAGGGGTGGTCAGCGTACATTCATTTCCGAAAGAGACAACTGTTAGCACCTCCGTGCGGACAAAAGATATAGTAGAGAATTCTCTTAAATAGGAAAGCACATCAGTATAAAAATCTATGCTTTTAATACTGTTATAGGTGTATCCCCCGCTATCAAGAGAAATCCTGGTGCCGTCATTGGCAAAAAAATACAGGTTCTTCCATTGATGCCGGATCAGCTCTTCAAAACAGGACTCTTCTTTTTTCCAGAAAGACCAGGTCCTGTCATTCTCCGATTTATCTGAACGGTCAATCACAATAATCTGCTTTCCCGCCCATACCCCTGATTTCATTGCCCGGTATAAAAGGCTGAGGCCTGCCAGTCCTCCCCCGCAGATCAGGATATCACATTTTATATGCACTGCCATACGGTATCAACAAACCATTTTTTATGGTCCATAAAATGCATCACCGTCTTAAATCCAGTGTTAGTGGCTATTGCTTCAGTCTCCCCTAGACTATACTTTTGCGAGATCTCCATAAAGATGAATTCATTCTCCTTAAATATAAACTTTTGTCCCGAAATGTTTACTTCCTGGTCCATCCTGCTCACCAGGTAACTTTTGCAGGCACCCGTGGCAGGATCATAGGTAGGATAATGTTCAAATTGTTCAGTATCAAAATCTCCCCCAAGCTCATTGTTGATCCTGTGCAAAAGGTTCAGGTTAAAATCCCTCGTAAAACCGGCGGCATCGTTATAGGCAGCAAGAATGGTACGCGGATTCTTTTTCAGGTCAAACCCAACCAATACCAGATCGCCTTCCTGCAGGCAGGAACGGATCTTACGGCAAAAGTCAAGCGCATTCTGCGGTGTTTCATTCCCGATATTGCCTCCAAGCAGCATGACCACTTTTTTCCTTGAAGAAATCTGATTTGCCTTGTCCAGCATCTCAAAATATTCACCGTTCAGCCCTTCAACCTTCAGTCCATCAATCTTTCCCGGCAGGGATTCTTCCAGGTGGGCGATCATGGCTGAGGAAATATCTATCGGCATATAGGTAAAATCAGCCTGCATATCTACCAGTTCCTTTAACAGAAAACTCGATTTAGTAGCGTCACCAGCTCCCATTTCCACAAGGTCGAAGGTGTTAAAGCCGTTTTTTAATGTTGTGGCAAGGCTTTCAGTATGTTCCCTGAAGATTTCCATCTCACAATTGGTGGGGTAATATTCAGGGCAATCCATGATTTCCTGAAAAAGCTTATCGCCTTTTCCATCATAGAAATATTTAGAGTTCAGGGTTTTAGGTGTTTGATTGAGATCATGTAAAACCTCCTTTAAAAATTGATTCATATTATTTTGCGAGCCTGATTCCGCTATACATCCAGCGTAAATTGGGGTGAAAGAAATTGCGGTAAGTATGCCTGCTGTGATTTGCCGGCGTGGCCACCGAAGCACCACGTAATACTTCCTGATTGATCATAAATTTACCATTGTATTCTCCTAATGCGCCTGGAGCCTTGGAGAAACCGGGATAGGGAAGATAAGCACTTCCTGTCCATTCCCAAAGCTTACCCCATTCCAGCTGTGCTGAGGCCACTTCCCACTCAAATTCCGTAGGCAGGCGCATTCCTTTCCACTGTGCAAATGCCGAAGCTTCGTAATAGCTGATATGAGAAACCGGCTGTTCAGTATCAATCAATTCCAGGCCGGAGAGGCTGTACCGATGCCATACACCATCTACCTTATACCAGTACAAGGGGGCAGTAATGGCATTCTTATTTACCCAGTCCCAGGCCTCTGCATGCCATAAATTGAAATCCTTGTAACCTCCGTCTTTTATAAAAGCAAGATATTCTGCATTGCTTACCAGGCTTGTGGATATGCTGAAGTTCTGGATATAGGTTTTATGCCTGCCCAGCTCGTTATCAAATTGAAATCCTTCTCCCTGATGACCAATTTCATATACACCTTCGCTGAAATCTATCCAGCCCTCTGCAGCGTTAACCAGGCCGGATTCTATATTTTCTTCGCCGTATTCCGGAAACAGGGGATTATGGCCTAATATGTATTTGATATCGTACCATAACAGTTCCTGGTGTTGCTGCTCATGGTTTAAACCAAGTTCCACCAGTTTCAATATCTCAGGGTTGGTTATTGCTGGCAGGTAGCTGGCCATAGCTTCATCCACATAGGCCCTGTAATGGAATACATCATCAACCGTTGGCCTGCTTAAATTACCCCTGTCAGTGCGGATTACCCTGGCGCCGATGTTCTCGTAATAGCTGTTAAAAACATAGTTATAATCCGGGTTGAAGGGCTGATAGGTAAATGCGTTTGGTATGAGGATGAATGTTTCAAAAAACCATGTAGTATGCCCAAGATGCCACTTTGGCGGGCTCACATCCACTACCGGCTGTACTACGTAGTCTTCTTTTTGAAGTTTCGAACATATCAGGACACTATGCGCCCTAACTGCTGCGTATTTCTCCGAGAGTGACATATTATTTTTAATTTAGATGCTTTGTTAAGTCAGTTATGGTTTCTATACGCAAACTCTGTGCCTGTTCTCTTCTCATCATCAGTGCATAGCTGTTATTAAAGCCAATTGGTTTTAACCATTTGAGATTATACTGCTGTTTAAATGCCTGACTTACATATTGGTAAACACCATCCCTGTTGCCC
The DNA here is from genome assembly GCF_900107535.1 of Pedobacter hartonius. Classification (GTDB taxonomy): domain Bacteria; phylum Bacteroidota; class Bacteroidia; order Sphingobacteriales; family Sphingobacteriaceae; genus Pedobacter; species Pedobacter hartonius. The sequence continues at coordinate 223,524 of NZ_FNRA01000003.1, forward strand.
GCTAAGCTCTTCATCGTTTTTATGTCAGGTTTTAACAAAACCAGAAAACCTGTCCCTGTATATTCGGGGTAGAAGTCGATCTGGTTATTGGTCAGTGCATCAAAACATATTTTGGTGCCTCCCAGGCCTGTTTTGGTAGCTACTGCCAGATCGGTATTGCCCAGGATCAGGATCTTGTACATCTGAGCTAAGATATATTGTTCACCAAATATTTTAGAGCCTATCCGGATTGTCCCTTTTGTACCATTCCTAGCTGGTTTGTACAATTTATTGCTCGTCATGAAGTCCATCGCTACCTTTTCCGGGCTTTGTTTCAACTGGTCAACCTTGTAATTCAGGGAGGTCATGACCGAATCATTGATAGTGCCTGACAATTGATTGAGCACTGCCTCCAGCTCCGGGAATTTTTTCAGCACATCGTTCCTTATCACTGGTGCGGCATAATATGGGGGAAATATATTCCTGTCATCTTTTAGTATAATCAGGTCATATGCTTTTAAGCGCCCGTCAGTACTGTACCCGCTGATCACATCCAGCTGATGTTCAAATGCTGCCTTATACATCACCGCATCACTGATCACTACTGTCTCAATGCCCAGCCGGTATACTTTTTTCAGGCCCAGATAACCATCTTCCCTGCCCATAAACTCCGGGGTAAAACCTCCCAGCATCCTTCCGCCGATCTGTGTGGGCAGCAAGTAAAAGGATGTGGTTGAAATAAAGATAAAAGGCAGAATCAGCCAGGTCACGCGGATACTTTTAAGATTGATCTTCTGCACGAGCGACAACAGAAAGTCGAGCGCAATAGCCAGCAAGGCTGCCGGAATGGCCCCTGCAAGGATCATATTTGAATTGTTCAGCGCTATTCCGCCAAAAATAAATTCGCCTAACCCACCCGCAGCAATATATGCAGCAAGAGTGGCCACACCAACGTTGATTACTGTAGCCGTGCGTATACCAGCCATAAGTACCGGAAAGGCCAGCGGCAATTCTACCTTGGTCAGGATCTGCCATTTGCTCATCCCCATCCCCTTTGCCGCATCGGTCACGGCAGGGTTCACTTCCATGATCCCGGTATAGGTGTTTCTGATAATGGGTAGCAATGCATAAAGGAAAAGCGCAAGGATAGCCGGTTTGGGCCCGATTCCTAAAAAGGGGATCATTATCCCCAGTAAAGCGATGCTGGGAATAGTTTGCAATACACCTGCAAAGCCCAGAACAACGCCCGATAGTTTTTGCTTTCTCGCGATGAGAATCCCTATGGGAACGGCAATAATGATGGCCAGGATCAGCGAGATCATGGTAAGGCCGATGTGTGCCCAAGTCTGGCTCCATAATTTATACGATTGCTGATCAATGAATTGCCAGAAACTCTGCGTCTGATCCATGATTATCTCTTTTTATAGGTAGAAAATGCACTCATCAAACGCTCAATTGTTAAACCTTCATCAGCTATGCTGTCCTGCAGCCGCGGGGTGTTATTCTTCCTTTGTAGTAAGATTTCCATCTGGTCCCATACGGAGACGGTTCCCCTATCGGAATGATCATTATCATTTCTATCAGCACTATATTCAGGCAATATCTCTGTAAGGAAAACCGATTTCAGTTCCAGCTGCAGGCGCTGCTCATTTAAGAAATCTGCAATAAACTCATTTGCCGGATGGAAGAGCAACTCCTCTGGAGTACCAATCTGTCTGATCTCTCCCTTGTCCATCAGGCAAATGCGGTCGCCCATTTCAAAAGCTTCCTGTACATCGTGGGTAACCATGATGATCGTTTTTTTCACCAGCTCATCCAGCAGTCTGAATTCTCTACGGATGCTGATCCTGGTTAAATTATCTAAAGCGCCAAATGGCTCATCCATCAATAGTACCGGCGGATTGACCATCAGTGAGCGGGCAAGACCAACACGCTGCTGCTGCCCGCCGCTCAGTGCTGCCGGAAATTTATCCTTTAACGAAGGATCGAGGTTTAACTTTTGAAAAAGCTCATCAGCACGTTTCCTGATCGCTTCATTATCCCATTTGAGCAGGCGCGGTACGATGGCGATGTTTTCCGCAACCGTATAATGTGGGAACAGGCCGTGATTCTGCAATACGTAACCTATTCCACGACGTAATACTTCGGGCTGCTGCGACCTGATATCTGTACCGTTTAGGAATATGGTTCCCGAATCCGGCTCTATCAACCGGTTGATCATTCTCAGGGTAGTAGTTTTTCCGCAGCCGCTTGTTCCCAGCAAGACGAGGTTCTCTCCCTCTTTCACCTCGAAAGTGATGCTGTTTACTGCCGTAGAAGAGCCGAATTTTTTAACCAGGTTTTCTGCTTTGATCATTTATTCAATGGACATAAATAGATTGTTCAATGATTCGGCATAGAGCGGATGGGCAAAGATGGTAGTCCTGATCTCGTCATAGGTGATCTTTCCCATCATGGCCATCTGGAGTATTGTCATCGTTTCGCCTCCCTGTTCCCCTATGATCGTAGCCCCCAGAATCTGCCTGGTGTTTTTATCAACTACAGCCTTCATGAAACCCCGCGTTTCGCCGTTCTCTATTGCCCTCGCCACATTTTTCATCGGAATTTTCGCTGCAATATAATCTAAACCCTGTTCAATAGCCTGCGTTTCGGTAATACCTATTCTGCCCAACTGTGGGTCTATAAACATACAATAAGGAACCATACGCCCTTTTGTGCTCATTTTCCCGTTCTCCAAAAGATTGTTGGCAACAATGATATAGTCATTGTAAGAGATATGGGTAAAGGCAGGCCCACCCTTCACGTCACCAAGCGCAAAAACGTTCTTCACCGCAGTTTCCAGGAATTCATTCACCTGAATATGCCCGCGGTCGTCACATTTGATGCCTGTATCGGCCAGTCCGAGAGTTTCGGTTTGTGGTTTTCTTCCGGATGCCAGTAAAACATGACTACAGCTATGCGTAATTGTCTTGCCGCCCAGTTCTGCAGTAACCTTTATTTTCTGATCGGGCAGGTTCTCAAACCTCGTGACTTTGGCTGCAGTGAATACTTCAATACCATCTTCTTTGAAGATCTGGGTCACCACTTCACATACATCTGTATCTTCTTTTGGCAGAAGCCGGTTGCCATGTTCCAGCAGGGTTACCTTTGCACCGAAACGGCTGAACATCTGTCCGAATTCCAAACCTATATAACCTCCTCCAACAATCAGTAAATGCTCCGGGACTTCCTCAAGTTCAAGAATTGTGGTAGAAGTAAGGTATTTGATTTCCTGTACCCCTTCAATATCAGGGATGACGGGACTTTCTCCGGTGTTGATAAAGATATGTTTGGCAGTGTAGTTTTCAACACTGCCATCATTTCCTTTGACAGATAAGGTATAATCACCAGTGAATTTTGCATCCCCATAGATCAGCGTCAGGTTTTCAGTCTTTTCAATTCCTTTTACCGAGCCTTCACGAAATTGTCTCACTATTTCTGCCTTGCGTGCCATCACAGCTTCAAAATTCACATTAAAGGAAGGAATTTCTATTCCCAATTCTTTGTTGTTACCCGCCAGCCAGGCCAGCCGCGCTGAAGCTACCATCGCTTTTGTAGGCGTGCAGCCATCATTAATACACGTTCCACCCACTATCCTCTTTTCTATGATAGCTGTTTTCCAACCTGCTAAAGCTAATTTTTTTGCCAGCGGTACGCCGGCCTGACCTGAGCCTATTATAATTGCATCAAATTCCTTCATGAGTTCTGTTATTTCTGTATAAATTGTTTTTGCTCCGCGTTAATCCACAACTTCAACGCCTCTCCAAAATGCAATATAGTTTTTGATCTCTTTGGCTGCATACTTAGGCTCAGGATAATACCATGCGGCATCAGGATTGCTCTTGCCGTCCACTTCTATATTGAAATAGGATGCTTCACCTTTCCAGGGGCATGTAGTATGCTTGGCTGAATCTTTAAAGTATGCTTTGTCTATGGAGTCTTCGGGGAAATAGTGGTTGTTTTCTACCACAATAGTATCCTGGCTTTCTGCCAGAACCTTTCCATTATAAATTGCTTTCATAATAAGACGAGTTTTGTTGTTTAGATAGTAACAATTAATAATGCAAAATGTCGGCAATTTTTTCAAGTTCTTCTGCCGTATTGAAATAGTGCGGTGAAAGGCGGATCACGCTGTCCAGTTTTTTTTTGCTGAAATCAATCACAGCAAAATTCCTGAAGCTTAGAGAAAAGTATATCTCGTGATCTCTCAGCAGCTGTGCCGTATCTTCGATCGGCCGGTTGCTGGTTGTGAAGGTAAGTATATTACTCTGCCTGCTGCCCAGGTCATGCAGCTGCAATCCATCAATCTTCCCGAAGGCTTCCCTGAATTGCTGCATCAGCCTGATGTTATACTGTTCGATATTCGCAATCCCGAGATCATTGATATATTTCAGGGCAGTAGTCAGTCCAAGCCTGCCTGCAATTGAAGACTCCCAGAATTCAAATCTTTTCGCGGTTTTGGCCAGTTTATATTCGTTAGCCCCGGTCCAGTCCGCTCCCATGTTGTCAAAGATCAGCGGAACCATACCCTTCGCCAGCACCTTGTCTGACACATATAACAATCCTGTCCCCCTTGGCCCGCGAATAAATTTTCTGCCTGTAGCTGTCAGGAAATCACAGCCAATCTTTTTCACATCAACCACCATCTGGCCCACAGACTGGCAGGCATCAAGCAGATATAAAATATCGTATTTACGGCAGATTGCCCCAACTTCTTCTGCCGGCTGTACCAGACCTGAATTGGTGGGAATGTGTGTGAGTGCTACTAATTTCGGCTCATGACTGATCAGCAGCTTTTCAAAAGATTCCAGGTCAAGATCCCCGTTGGGTAAGTTATCCGCTCTCAGGATCTCTATTCCCAGCCTGTCTTTTAAGGATAAAAAAGAAAGCTGGTTGGATATGTAATCATCGTCAGTGGTGAGGATCACATTACCCTGCTTAAAATTCACCGCCGTAAGCGCCTTTGCATAAGCGTCAGTAGCACTGGTAGTATAAGCAATATTTTCAGGAGAACAGTTGAGCAGTACAGCGGCCTGTACATACAGTTCCTGAAGTTCGCCGGCAAACTGGCTTGCCAGGGCATACCCTCCCGTCAGCGCCTCCTGCTGCAGGTAGCTGACCATCTTTTCCGTCACCACCTCAGGAACCAGCGATGAGCCTGCACTATTGAGAAATATTTTATCTGAGCATCCTTTTGTTTGCTGCCTGATGATGTTGACATCCATGTTTTAATGTATTGTTCAAAGCCATTAAGATAAAGAAAATTATCTTTATAATATGATCTTAATCATTAATGATATTGATCATTATCATCCACAGGTATCCGTATAATACGGTCTTTTGTGGGAGCAATTTAAATTGACTATATGAGTAATCCGAAATATATCACCGCAGAAGAAGCAGTAAAACATATACAGTCGGGCCACCGTGTATTCCTTCATGGAAGTGCCGCCACCCCCGCATATTTGATTAAAGCCATGCAGCAAAGGCATGCAGAGTTAAAAAATGTAGAACTGGTTAGTATCACTACCCTTGGAGATGTGGAATTTAACCATCCCTCATGGAGTAATAGCTTCTTTTTCAACTCGTTATTTGTTTCTGCCAATACCCGGGGTGTGGTCAATAGCGTCAATGGAGATTATGTGCCAGTTTTTCTCAGCCAGATTCCTAAATTATTCAGAGAGGGGTTCCTCCCGCTGGATGTTGCCATGGTTCAGGTATCACCGCCTGATGCACATGGATTCTGCTCCCTGGGTACGTCTGTAGACATTGCCAGGGCAGCGGTAGATACTGCAAAACATGTGATTGCACAGGTAAATCCATATATGCCACGTACACATGGTGACGGGTTTATCCATATCAGCAAGCTGGATTCACTGGTATGGCATTCATCGGTCTTACCTGAAGTTGATTATTCTGCAAAGATCAGCAGTGCAATGATCACCATAGGAGAACATATTGCATCCCTCGTAGAGGATGGCGCAACTTTGCAATTGGGTATTGGCGGAATACCGGACCAGGTACTTAAGAACCTCGGGAACCACAAAAATCTCGGCCTTCATACAGAAATGCTTTCAGACGGGGTCATTCCCCTGATTGAAAGCGGGGTGATCAACAACAGTATGAAAAAGATTAACCTCGGAAAATCTGTTACCTCGTTTATGATAGGCACACGCCGTCTTTATGATTTCGTAAACGACAATCCGGCAATCAGGGTAATGGATATTGCTTATGCAAATGATACCAGTGTGATCAGGCAGAACCAAAAGGTTACAGCCATCAATTCAGCCATAGAGCTTGACCTCACAGGGCAGGTGTGTGCGGATTCTATAGGTACTTATCAATATTCGGGCATTGGCGGGCAAATGGATTTTATTCATGGTGCCTCCTTGTCGCCCGGCGGAAAACCCATCATCGCCCTGCCATCAGTAACCTCAAAGGGGATATCCCGCATTGTACCTTTTTTAAAAGAAGGTGCCGGGGTGGTTACCACTAGGGGTCACATACACTGGGTGGTTACAGAATACGGGAAGGTAAACCTTTTTGGAAAAAGCTTTAAGCAGCGTGCAAATGCACTGATCAGCCTGGCACACCCCGATCATCGGGAAGAACTGGACAGGGCATGTTTCGAGCGTTTCAAAGTTTAGCATTCAGCTGATCCAAGGGTGTCCTGTCACCGGCATCCTGCGCCTTATATTTACTGGGCGGCATACCGGTGACAGCTTTAAACTGTGTAGACAGATGTGCGCTGCTGCTGTAGCCCATTTTATAGGCGATCTCATTCAGGTTCAGCTCCCCGTATTCAAGCAGTTCCTTTACCTTCTCCACCTTCTGCTGAATGATATATTTCTCAATGGTAATTCCTTCCGCGTCAGAAAACAGCCTGCTGAGATAAACGTAATCCTTATTCAGCTTCGCGGCGATCAGGTTCATGAGGCTTTGCTGCACATCACTCAGATCAGAATAATGCACAAGTTCAATCACCTGCGTTTTGATCTGCTCTATCAGCTGGTCTTTCTCTTTATCAATCAGCTCAAAGCCCAGTACCTGAAGTGCCGCTGAGATCTCCTGCAGCTTTAGAGGCTCAGGATCTGGTGAAACGGTAACTTTTCCCAACACAATATTGCCAACATCAAAGCCAAGATTCGTCAGCTGCTGCCTTACAATCAGAATGCAGCGGTCGCACACCATATTTTTTACATGTAATACCATGATCAGATCAGTTCAGCCTGGTAACCGGCTTTTTTTAAAGTATCTATTACCTCTTGCGTCAATGCCTCTGTACTTCCCGTTACGGTCAGGATCTTATCCGGCACGTTTGTATCCACGGTCCATTGTTCCAATCCCGGCAGCGCATCTAAATGTGGTGTTACTGTTGTGATGCAACCATCACATTTGATATTCGTTTTAAATTTTAATGTCTTCATGTCTGTATTTAATTTGATCTGAGCCTGATTAATTTCAGCCTCAGGCTATTGCTTACTACCGAAACTGAACTCAGTGCCATCGCCGCACCGGCAATCATCGGGTTCAGCAAAAATCCGTTTACCGGGTATAATATCCCTGCTGCTAAAGGTATGCCAATCAGATTGTATATGAATGCCCAAAACAGGTTCTGCCTGATTGTCCTTACGGTAGCATGCGACAATTTTAATGCCCTCGGAACCAACCTGAGGTCAGACGATATGAGGGTTAGTTTTGCTACATCCATGGCGATATCTGATCCTCTGCCCATCGCAATGGAAAGGTCTGCCTGTGCCAGTGCCTCGCTGTCGTTAATTCCATCCCCGATCATAGCCACAACCCGTCCCTGCCGCTGCAGGTCTTTTATAAAATCTGCTTTTTCTGATGGCAGTACCTCTGCCCGGTAATGCTCAATACCTGTATCCCTGGCAACAGCTGCTGCCGTAAAGTTATTGTCGCCGGTAAGCATATAAACAGCTATTCCCTGTGCCTGCAAAGTGTTTACTGCCTCTTTTGATCCTTCTTTCAACTCATCTGCAATAGCCATTACGGCCAGTATTTTGCTGCTTCCGGTAAAGTAGATCAGGGTTCTGGCATGCTGCTGAAAATCATTGATTTCTGCACTCAGTTCTGCAGGAACTACTATCTGCCGACTGAAAAGCACTTTATCACTGCCTGCAAAATAGAATTCGCCCCTGTGCTGCGCCTCTACTCCTATACCCGTGATACTCTTAAAAGCGCTCACTTCCTGCGCTTCAATAGCTTGTCCCTTCAGGAAACTTACTACCGCTGCGGCAAGAGGATGTTCAGACTGCTGTTCCATGGCAAGAAATATCCCCAGAAGGAATCTTGAGTTTACCTCCTGCCCCGCAGCCCATTTTATCGCCGTTACCGCAGGACGGCCCTGGGTGAGCGTACCCGTTTTATCCAGTACTACCGCATTTACCTTATATCCTGTTTCCAGTGCTTCGGCACCTTTTATGAGGATACCGGTTTCAGCACCTTTGCCTATCCCCACCATAATTGCCGTAGGCGTGGCAAGTCCCAGCGCACAGGGGCAGGCGATCACCAGTACGGTAACCATCGCCATCAGTCCCTGGCTCAATTTATATTCCCCTCCAAACGTCAGCCATGCACCAAAGGTAAGCAAGGCGATAAAAAGAACTACAGGCACAAATATCCCTGCAATTTTATCTACCGACTTCTGAACCGGAGCCCGGGAGCCCTGGGCTTCCTGTACCAGCCGGATGATCTGCGCCAGCACGGTATCTGAACCAACTTTTTCGGCATAAAACCTGAAACTGCCTTTCTGATTGATCGTACCTGCAAAAACACTGTTACCGTTTTCTTTCAGTACTGCAACGGGTTCACCAGAGATTAAACTCTCATCTACGTACGAACTTCCGGCATATACCTTTCCATCTACAGGGATCTTGTCACCCGGCCTCACCAATAGAAGATCGCCCGTTTTTACTGCCGAAATCTCTATTTCCTTTTCCCCGTCAAGACCTATCACGATCACCGTATTTGGCTGAAGGCCTATCAATTTTTTAATAGCCGAAGAAGTATTTGATTTTGCATTCTCTTCCAGCAGTTTACCCAGCATGATAAAAACGATCACTACGGCTGCTGCCTCATAATATACATGTGGGTGTATCCCTTTACTATGCCAGTATTCCGGATAAAAAGTATTAAATACGCTAAAAAGATAAGATATACCCGTACTGAGCGCCACAAGGCTGTCCATATTTGCCCGGTGATGTCTGGCTTGTTTAAAGGCATTGATAAAAAAGTTCTTTCCAAACACGAACAGCACAGGTGTGGTCAGAACCAGCATATAATAGTTTGCGTAAGGTATGTCCATCAGAAACATGCCGATAATCACTACGGGTAATGTAAGCACCGCGGCCAGAATAGTTCTTGTTTTTAAAGTGCTGTAACTTTCTTCCTGTGCAGCAGCCTGTTTTGCTGTGGCATTTACCTTATCCAGGATAACATCATACCCCACACTTTGCAATGTCTCTTTAAATTGTGCAGGCTTTATAAACTGAGGGCGATACGCAATCCTAACCTGCTGCGTTGCATAATTGACTTCTGCAGTTTCTATTCCCGGCTGTGCATTTAAAATGGATTGCACACTTGATGCACAACCTGCACAAGTCATACCTAATACCGGAAGAGAAACTGTCTGAAGATCTGGAGCTGACATCTGTATCTATTTATATCACAAAGATACACCCCCGGCAGGCTAAAGATTTACATGATTTTGTTATAAAATTTCAAAATTCGAACCAAGCCCGGGTTAAAGGCGCTATTCATACATTGAAGTAATTTTAACGCAGTATAACCAGTACTTGTGGTCATATCCGTTCTGATAAACAAAATATTCCAGTTCACCGATATTGGTTGGGCGGTCAAGCAGATCATGCACATTAAAAAGTTCAGGCACACTGGCCGAAAATACAACTATTGATATCAGATTTTTATTGAGATCATATATTTTCAGCTTCCTCCTGCCAAAGTCGCATTCAATACTTTCACCATTGATTTCCCTACTAAAATCCTTAAGGGTAATTTCTCTGTCCATAATTGTGATCTTAACGCTAAAAATAATAAAAAATTATATAGAAAAGCGCATTGATCTTCTTTGCAATTAATTTTACAAATTACTTAACATTTTTTTTCATTTTTTCACACAAAATACTTACCTTTTCTCTAACCAAATATAGATACATTATGAGTAACCTTATCATCTTTGCATTACATATGGCAGTAGCCATATTTATCGTGATCCCAATGTTCCTTTTGTTGTTCACCTTAAAGTTCTTTAAAGTGACTTATCAGCTGATAAAACATTATGTATTGCATATTGAAGAACCTCAGCCCACCATCGCTCACTAGTGACGGAATGACAATATCCTGCAGTCAGGGCTAATAACTGCAATATATAAAAGCCGGCATTTCTGAGTTGAAATACCGGCTTTTATGAAATGATCACGACTTAAAAATCGAGATTACCTTCTACAGAATCATCCATCGTTTTACCTGTCACCACGGAAGCCGCCATTTTAGCGAAGGCCACCATATCACCATGTTTATTGTCCCAGTAGTATACATTGGTAGGTACCACTTTCAACAAACTGATATTCAAATCATCCTTGCCATCCTGGAACCACACTTTAAGCAAGGGCTTCCATAATTCGTCAATTTTCTCCTGCTCAGTAACGATCTCAGAAATACCATAGATATTCAGAAAACCGGAATTGGTAGATTCCTGGAAAAAGAGGTGGGTAAAAGGGTCAGACGCAATCTCGGCATTCTTGGTACTGTCTTTCATACTCATAAACCATAAATTTCCCTCCTCATCAACGTCCAGTACAGCCATAGGCCGCACAGACAATGGCAATCCCGTTTTAATATTTGTACAGAAGAAACAGGTCTCTGCTTTTGTAGCGATATGTTTTAATTTTTCAAGTGCCGCAGCACCTTCTAAAGTTTTGATATGCTCGTCGGTAGGCTGTGTGTTGTTCGAACTATCTCTTGAGTTTTGATAATTTTCCATAATTGTTCTCTTTGGTAGATGAGTTATTTCAACACTTTTGCCCGTGTTTTGTTTTTAGCAGCCTTATAAACATATACAAAATCAGGGACTAAAGTTCCCCTTTGAACACAAGTACACTTGCAATCAAACAATCGACCATAATTTTGGTTAATGCATCTATGGACGTATTTAACATTAAAATAGGATTTGGAGAGAATGAATTAACACTCACCATTCTGCCGGCTGAAGAAGGACAGTATAAGATTATCTATTATGGTGGTATCCTTGGAGCCATCCGCCTGGAAGCTGACAATGAAAGCTGGGAAAAAGTGCCTGATGATGAATTAGAAGCAGGTGACCTTCCATTTTACCAACATGACCTAAGCGCAGACCGGCTGGATATTATACTGGACGAGCGAACTGTGCGCCGCATTGGGGAAGAAATAAATACCCGTTAATAAAAAACCCCTCTACCAATCGGTAAAAGGGGCTCAAAACACACACTATTTTTCCTTAAATTTATCATAAATTATGAGGCGCTACACACACTATATTTATTGTAACAAATATCTTACCATTAATGTAGAGCCTATCTGCCATCAAATGAATAACTTACGATTTAGCACGTTAATATTCAGCTTCAATCCCTGATTACTTATGCTTCTGCCTGAAGTTTTTCCTTGTGCTCTTCCAGCTTAGCCACTTCCTGTTCAGGCAATTCCGGAAATTTAAGATCGAGATCTTTAAAAGCCTGCTCAATGACCTGGCTGATGGTCAAACGCGCAAACCACTTTTTATCGGCCGGGATGATATACCATGGTGCTTTCTCTGTTGAGGTTTCATTTATTGCCTCTTCATAGGCCGACATGTATTTCTTCCAGAGGTCCCGTTCCGTAAGATCTGCCGAAGAAAACTTCCAGTTTTTTGAGGGGTCATTGATCCTTTCGATCAGACGTTCCTTTTGCTCTTCTTCAGAAACATGCAGAAAAAACTTCAGGATGATCGTCCCGTTCTCTGTAAGGTGTTTTTCAAAATTGCGGATACTTTCATAACGCGCTTTCCAGAAATCATCATTCACCTTTTTCGTATCGGCATATCCCGGGATCCTTTCATTAAGAATGTATTCGGGGTGCACCTTACAGACCAGTACATTCTCATAATGAGAGCGGTTATGGATACCTATCCTCCCTCTTTGCGGAAGGGCCAGGTAATGCCGCCATAAAAAATCATGTTCATATTCATTGGCAGTAGGCGTTTTAAAGCTGAACACCTGACAGCCCTGCGGATTTAAGCCAGACATTACGTGTGATATGGCACTGTCCTTCCCTGCTGCATCCATTGCCTGAAAAATGATCAGAACGGAATGTGAGTTTCCTGCATATAAGGTCTCCTGGTATTTGCTCAGTTTCTCCTTCACTACTTCGAGGGTGACTTTCCCGACCTCTTTGTCCGTATCTCCCGTATAATTTGTACTAAAGTCTTTCAATTTTATTTTCCGCCCTGAAGGCGCCAAAAAGCGATCTGTATCTTTGCTCATTTATATGTGTTTTAAAAAACCGTGTGGTAGGTTAGATTGTTTAATCTGCTTAAAACCAGGCAGCTTAAACTACCCGGAGCCAATGAAAGGCAACGTATTTTAGAATGGCTAAAATTTTAGTGATTTATTTACGTTAATTTGCACATTAAGTCTTTAACAAGAATTTCATAAGAACTGTTTTACTAAATTTTTTGACCATATCAAATGTTTAAAGAGATCCATAATAAATACCTCCGATATTTATCCATATTTATCTTCAGTATCATCATCTTCTTTTGCGCACTGCAGCTAAATTTTCTCTGGCTGTTTGGTTACTCCCCCTCTATCCATGATATTAAAACACCAACCCTCAGCGTAGGATCAGAACTTTATACTTCAGATGGTGTACTGATAGGCAGGTATTACAAGGAAAACCGCACGCCGGTTGACTTTAAACAAATATCCCCTAGTGTGATCAATGCGCTGGTGGCTACGGAAGATGTCAGGTTCTACAAACATATGGGGATTGACTTCCGCTCACTGTTATCCAGCGGACTCTCCACAGCAACCGGGGACAGACGTGGTGCGAGCACCATCACCCAGCAGCTGGCTAAAAACATGTACAGGACCAGGTACAATAAGTCACAGGGGTTTATCAAACATATCCCCGTTGTCCGTACCATTGTTTCAAAGCTTAAAGAATGGATGACCGCAGTAAAGCTGGAATCTAACTATTCCAAAAATGATATCATTACCATGTATCTCAATACGGTATCATTTGGAAACAACACTTACGGTATCAAAACAGCCGCCAGAATATATTTTGATAAACAGACAGATTCCCTTACCGTTCCCGAATCAGCCATGCTGGTAGGAATGCTCAAAGGAACTTCTACCTATAACCCTGTACGTTATCCGGAACGTGCCCTGGAAAGAAGGAACGTTTCTCTGTCCCAGATGAATAAATACGGATACATCAGCAATGCTGAACTAACCGATTATAAAAGCTTGCCACTGAAACTAAAAGCAGGAAGAATAGATGAAGGAAGTGACGGAGATTCCTACCTGAGAGCTGCTGTATCCAAGTACCTCGAAAAATGGTGTAAAGACAACAAGTATGATCTGTATGAAGATGGACTAAAGATCTATACTACCATCGACTCTAAACTGCAGAAATATGCAGAGGAAGCGGTGGCAGATCAGATGAGGATCATACAAAAGAGATTTTACAATGTATGGGGCAATGAAGATCCATGGCAAGATTCGGAAAAGCACAAAGTTGATTACCCCGGCCGTGCCATGCATAACCTGCCGATCTACTCCCTGTTACAAAAGAAATATGCAAATACACCCGATTCCATCACAGCCTATTTCAATAAAAAGAAGAAAATGAAGATCTTCTCCTATAAGGGAGACCGGGATACGCTTTTCTCTACACTGGATTCTATCCGCTATTATGGAAAGATCATGAATACCGGTATGATGACACTCGATCCGTTTACCGGCAAGATCAAAGTATGGGTGGGCGGCGTAGACCATAAGTTCTTTAAATACGATCACGTTAACCAGGCCAAAAGGCAGGCAGGATCTACATTCAAACCCTTCGCTTACCTTGCTGCTTTTGAAAGTGGCATGAGCCCCTGCGATACCTTCGTGGATAAACCTGTAAGAATCAAATACGAAGAAAACGGTAAAACGGAGTATTGGGAACCAAGAAATGCCGACTGGAATACGACTTACAGAGAGATGTCACTCCGCGCTGCCATGGGCCGTTCGGTAAATACCGTAACTGCACAGGTAACGGAAAAGGTAGGATGGGATAATGTGGTAAAATGGGCGCATGAATGCGGCATCGACAGCCACCTGCAATCTGTACCTTCTGTAAGTTTAGGTCCTAATGATGTTTCCGTATACGAAATGGTACGGGCTTATGGTACTTTCCTTAACAAAGGGGTAAGAACAGATCCGATCCTGGTAGAGAAAATTACTGACCAGGACAATAATGTGATCGAGGATTTTGTAGCCAAGACAAAAAGGGTACTTTCAGAAGAAATTGCATGGCTGATGCTCTATATGTTCAGAGGTGGAATGGAAGAACCGGGAGGAACATCCCAGGCGCTATGGGAATGGGATCTCTGGAAAAAGAATAACCAGATTGGCGGAAAAACAGGTACCTCATCTGATTATGTAGACGCCTGGTATATGGGCATCACTAAAGACCTGGTAACGGGTGTTTGGGTGGGTTGTGACGAACGCTCTGCCCACTTTAAAAACGGTGAAACTGGCGAAGGATCACATACTGCGCTTCCTATCTTTGCAAAATTCATGGAAAAAGTTTACCGTGATAAGAGCTCCGGTTATACCTATGGGCCTTTCCCTAAAGCAACAGTGCCGATTACCAGGAGTATTGACTGCCCTACACCTGTTTATGTTGCCGATACGGCAGCAACGGATAGCCTGGCTGTAGATTCAACCAGTTTTACTCCGCCTGCCGAAGGCGAAGCCGCTACCCAGGAAAAACAGGAAGAAGTAAAACCTGAAGAAAAGAAGGCCCCTGAACCTTCACCAAAACAATTGCCGCCAGCACCCTTAACCCGTAAGGAAGAGCGGGAACTCAGAAAAAAACAGCGTCAGGAAGAACGGGAGAGAAAAAAGAACGAGAAAACAGAGAACTAGACCTTGGACCTGATCTGGAGAAGCAGAATGGCGCGCAAGGGTATATCTCCGAAACAGCAAGCATATACACAAAAGGCCGGATGGAACTCAAAAACCAGCCGGCCTTTCTCATTTATGGCAGTAGTTATGTTATGTACTGCTATATAATGGCGCCGGGTCAAGAAAGCTATGACATGATTGTCAGCGGCATTTTCACTTGCGTAGGTATTGGCCTGTTCATGGTGATATGCTCAAAATCCAGACCTATGGTCAGATCAATCCAGTCGGGGTTACATGAACGTACCAGACGTTCTTTCTGCATTCTGGTAAACCGGCTGATCAGTTTAAAGCGACTAAGCGCCTGGCTCTCCGTTTTAAACTCTTCAAAATAAACCAACCGGGTAAGCTGCTGTGCATTGTCAAAAAACAGGCTTGGCATCTGCTTGTAAAAATCAAGCGTTTTAATCAGATCAGCGCTCATTCCAACGTGTAAACTAGTACGGTTCCTATCGGTTACGATGTAGACAAATTTTTTCATTGCTTTCAGCTTAAATTATTACCACTAATTAAATTAGTATATATATTTGGAGTACGAATAAATATTACTAACTTTATTGGTACAATATTACTAACTATTTTAGTAAAAACAAATTATTTCTAATCTTTTATTTTATGTCGAATATTTCCAGCAATCTCAAATACTTAAGAAAGAAAAAAGGCCATACACAACAGCAATTTGCTGATTTAATGGAAATTAAAAGATCACTCGTAGGTGCCTACGAGGAAGACCGGGCAGAGCCTAAATATGAATTACTAAAAAAAATAGCAGAGTATTTTGAACTGACAATTGATGAGTTTATCAACGAAACTGTCAATGAAAAATGGAAACCAAAATTAAAAAGCCAGGGATCCAACCTCAGGATCCTCAGTATTTCCGTTGATCAGCATGACAATGAGAATATTGAAATGGTTCCCGTAAAGGCCAGTGCAGGTTATTTAAATGGATTTGCTGACCCTGAATATATCAAAGACCTGCCAAAATTTCAGCTTCCCCTGCCTGCATTAAAACAGGGTACTTTCAGGGCTTTTGAGATCGTGGGAGATTCCATGTTGCCTATCCAGCCCGGAAGTGTGATCATTGGAGAGTATATGGACAATTGGAATGATGTTAAAACCGGAGAAACCTATGTAATTGTCAGCAAGAATGAAGGGGTGGTATACAAACGCGCAGGAAACCGTTTCAAAGAGAACAAAGAGATGAAACTTGTTTCAGATAACAAGATGTATGACCCTTATATGGTGGCAGCCGAAGATATTCTGGAGATCTGGAAAGCAAAAGCCTTTATCAGCTCTACCCTGCCTGATCCTACACCTGAGCCTACGATAGAAACCCTGACCAATATGATGTCCCAGATGCAGAAATCACTTTCACAAATGAATAAAAATTAATATTTCATCCCTGGATTAAACCGTTTTGCTTTTTTCTGATCCAATACACAAAACCAAACAAAATGAGACGGTCATGAGAGCCTGCATCTTCAAATGAAAGGCTCATGATTAGTCATCACCTATAATTACAGACATGAAAAAACTATTTCTGACACTCGCTATCGCTTTAATTGGATTTACTGCAGCCCATGCACAGACTGCAACCCATAAAGAAAAAACCACTCCGGCACAAAAAGCAGAGAAAAGTACCGCTAAATTGCAAAAGGAGCTTTCACTGACTGCCGATCAAAAGCAAAAAGTTTATGCCATAGAGCTGGATAAGTTTCAGAAAGCCGAAAGCCTGCACACATCAGGTCATCAAGCAAAACAGGCACAGAAAGATCAGCACAAAGCGATTAAAATGGAAACTGAGGCAAAACTGGATAAGGTTCTCAACGCAGCACAAAAGAAAAAGCTGACCGCCCTGCAGACGGAGAAGAAAGCTCAGAAAAGAGCCTCAAAAGAGAAAAAAGCTTAATTCACCAGAAATTACTGATCAATAAAAAAGGGGAGCAAATTGCTCCCCTTTTTTATTGATCTATTTTTTATTTCTACTTAACTGTATCAATGACAGCTTTGAAAGCTTCAGGGTGATTCATCGCTAAATCAGCTAAAACTTTACGGTTTAAACCGATATTTTTAGTAGCCAATTTACCAATCAGCTGAGAATAAGAAATACCATGTTGACGGGCTCCAGCGTTGATACGTTGAATCCATAAACCGCGGAATTCTCTTTTCTTAACTTTACGGTCACGGTATGCATACTGCAAACCTTTCTCAACCGTATTTTTTGCTACAGTGAATACTTTACTTCTTGATCCCCAATAGCCTTTGGCCATATTAAGGACTTTTTTCCGTCTTCTTCTCGAAGCTACTGCGTTTACCGAACGTGGCATAGTGTTGTTGTTTTTTGATAAACGGTGTTGCGTATTTCAGCAAACTTACTACCGGGTACCTGGTTAAAAAATTAATTATTTACCGATAGCAAGCATACGCTTAACGTTGCCCATATCAGCAGCAGACACCATTGAGGTGTGACCTAAATTACGCTTACGTTTAGTAGACATTTTTGTTAAAATGTGACTTTTGTATGCGTTCTTTCTAGTAATTTTACCTGTTCCAGTAATCGAAAATCGCTTTTTAGAACTGGAATTGGTTTTCATTTTTGGCATAACCTGTGTTATTATCTATGTAACTTATTTATTTTTTTACAACTTTTGGAGCAAGGGTTAAGAACATACGTTTACCTTCTAATTTAGGCAACAGTTCAACTTTTCCTATGTCTTCCAAAGCCTGCGCAAACTTAAGCAACAGGATCTCCCCCTGCTCTTTGTAAACGATTGCCCTACCTTTAAAATGTACATATGCTCTCACTTTTTCACCGCTTTCCAAAAAACTCTGTGCATGTTTCAGTTTGAACTGAAAATCATGATCATTCGTGTTAGGACCAAAACGGATCTCCTTAATTACTGTTTGTTTAGCATTTGCCTTAATCTCTTTCTGCTTTTTCTTTTGTTCGTAAACGAACTTGCTGTAATCGATTATTCTACAAACCGGAGGCACTGCATTAGGTGATATTTCTACCAGATCCAGCTCCAGTTCATCGGCAAGGGCTAAAGCTTTTGCCAAAGGATAAATCCCCGGTTCAACATTATCTCCAGCTAACCTGACCTCCTGGGCCCTGATAAACTGATTAATATTATGTTCTGCTTCTTTTTTCTTAAAAGGAGGACGTGGTCCCCTGTTAAATCCTGGTCTGCCTAATGCCAAATTTATATACTATTTAAACTGTTATTTCTTTAATTAATAATTCTCTGAACGCCTCTATGGTCATCTCTCCTAAATCGCCTTCACCGTGCTTTCTCACTGATAACTTGCCTTCTATCATTTCCTTCTCCCCAATGATCAGCATATATGGAGTCTTTTTAACCTCTGCGTCCCTGATCTTCCTGCCTATCTTCTCGTCACGGAAATCAATCAAACCGCGAATATCGGAATTATTTAGTTCATCTGAAACTTTTTTAGCATAATCTTCATACTTTTCTGAAATAGGAAGGATTATAAATTGTTCAGGTGAAAGCCATAACGGGAAGTTACCTGCGCAATGTTCGATCAAAACTGCCACAAACCGCTCCAGGGAACCAAAGGGCGCTCTATGGATCATCACCGGTCTGTGTTTCTGGTTATCACTGCCTGTGTATTCCAGTTCAAAACGCTCAGGCAGGTTATAATCCACCTGAATAGTTCCCAGCTGCCACTTTCTGCCCAACGCATCTTTTACCATGAAATCCAGCTTAGGGCCATAAAAAGCCGCTTCACCTAATTCTACAACGGTAGACAGGCCTTTTTCAGCTGCCGCTTCAATGATGGCGTCTTCTGCAAGTTTCCAGTTTTCATCGGTACCGATATACTTGGATTTATTTTCAGGATCCCTCAATGATACCTGTGCGGTATAGTCATTAAACCCTAAGGACTTAAACACATACAGTACCAGATCAATCACCTTTTTAAATTCCTCTTTTACCTGGTCAGGCCTGCAGAATAAGTGGGCGTCATCCTGGGTAAATCCACGCACCCTTGTCAGGCCGTGTAATTCTCCGCTCTGCTCATAGCGGTAAACCGTACCGAATTCAGCAAAACGTAAAGGTAGATCTTTGTAAGAACGCGGTTTAACTTTATAGATCTCGCAATGGTGAGGGCAGTTCATTGGTTTTAACAGAAACTCCTCTCCTTCCTGCGGGGTCTTTATCGACTGGAATGAATCCTTGCCGTACTTATCCCAATGTCCGGAAGTAACGTATAAATTCTTGTGACCAATATGTGGGGTGATCACCTGCTCGTAACCAGCCTTTCCCTGTGCTTTAGTTAAAAAGCTCACCAGACGTTCGCGCAGGGCAGTTCCTTTTGGCAGCCACAGCGGCAGTCCCATACCCACTTTTTCAGAGAAAGCAAACAGCTCCAGTTCTTTACCCAATTTTCTGTGGTCGCGTCTTTTCGCTTCCTCGATCATCAGCAAATACTCTGTCAGCTCGCTTGCCTTTGGAAAAGTAACTCCATAGATCCGGGTCAGTTGTTTTTTGGTCTCATCCCCTCTCCAGTACGCCCCGGCAACATTCATCAGCTTTACAGCTTTAACGAATCCGGTATTCGGGATATGCGGGCCACGGCACAGATCTGTAAATGCACCCTGTTTATAAAAGGTGATCTTTCCATCTTCCAGTCCCTGGATCAGATCCAGCTTATACTCATCTCCTTTTGCTGTGAAATAGGAAATCGCATCAGCTTTAGAAACACTTGTCCGCTCAAAAACTTCTTTCTGTTTGGCAAGTTCCATGAACTTGTTCTCAATCGCCTTAAAATCATCCGATGAGAATTCATGGTCTCCAAAATCCACATCATAATAAAACCCTGTTTCAATAGCCGGGCCGATACCGAATTTTGTGCCCGGGTAAAGTGCTTCCAGCGCCTCTGCCATCATATGCGCAGAAGAATGCCAGAAAGTAGCCTTACCGGCGGTATCATTCCAGGTGAGCAGTTTTACTGTTGAGTCTTTTTCAATGGGCCTGGATGAATCCCAGACCTCGCCATTTACTTCTGCGGCAAGCACGTTACGTGCAAGGCCTTCAGAAATGGATAAAGCAATCTGATGGGCACTAGTCCCATTTTCGTACGGACGGACCGAGCCATCCGGTAATGTAATGTTAATCATCTACAACTATGATTTATATGTGAATTAATTGATATTATTTAATAATCACTTACAAGGTGATCTTTCAGCTACAAAGATAAGGTTTTAAGAAAGAAATAGGAAAAATGAATCCCAATACTTTTATTTAGTGTAAGTAACCGCCGCTTATTTGGTATAGGTCAGGGCTTCAGTTCCCTTGCCAACAATGACCATTGCTGTCAGGTTAACGAATAAACCATGCGCCAGAATTCCTTCTATCTGGTTAAGGCTTTCGGATAGTTTTGCGGCATCTTCAATCAGTCCGAAATCGGCATCTATAATCACATTATGGTTATCAGTAATGAATGGAGAACCATCCTTCATCCTCACCTCGCCGGTTCCACCCAGTTTTGTCAATGCTCTTTTCACGTAATTCAGGGCCAGCGGAACAATCTCTACAGGTACTTTGAATTTACCAAGTTTATCTACTTTTTTTGCCGCATCGGCAATGATGATCTCTTTTTTTGTGAGTGAAGCAACTATCTTTTCCCTGAAATGTGCACCTCCTCCTCCTTTGATCAGGTTGAGCTGCACATCAAATTCATCCGCTCCATCAATCGTTACATCAATGTATTCTACAGAATTCATGTCAAGCAATTCAATCCCAAGGGAAGTAGCCAGAGATGCTGTATGTTCAGAAGTAGGTACTCCTTTGATCTTCAGTCCATTTTTCACAAGTTCTGCTACTTCAAGAATAGCGTAATAAGCGGTTGATCCGGTTCCCAGTCCGACAATATCATTGTCACGGATATATTTAACGGCTTCACGTGCGGCAACCTGTTTTTCAAGATCTTTTGTATTCGTTGGTTCCTTATCCAAAATGTTAAGCTTAAATGGTGATTTTGCGGTTAGGCGCCATAAAATTAAACAAAATAACTAAACTCTTTAAAAGAGGACAGTAAATAATCCATCGCCCACTTCAAGATATTCAAACATATCTGATGTACTGGTTATGTTGTAACTAAGCGGGGAAGTCAAATTTAAAATTAAAGGGAAAAAGATTATAGTGAGGGATTAAGTCGGATTACCCCTAATGTGAAGCTGTCACTCTGCATTTGGGAGGAGAATTTAAAATCTGGTTAGGCTGTAATTTAGAAGCTGCCCCAGATATTCACTATTTGACACCCGTTTTCCATCGGCTGATACCAGGAATATCCATCCCTGAACAGGATGTCCGTAGAACACGAAGGGAAACGACGCTACGAAAGATACATCTTTACGCGCTGCTATCTTCATATCCAGGATATACTTATTGATAGTCGTGCCGTAAAAAACAGCAATAACGTAATCTGTATCCTGGTTAAGATCTGTTTCGGATGAATTTACTGTCCAGCTTACTTTTGCTGTGCCTTCCGGAGCCACTACCGCAATAATCAGCTGGTTGTGTCGTTTATTGTCATCAATTATCGCCAGATATTTAAATAACCATACTGTTATCAAAAAAGAAAACCACAGTTCCGGAAAAAACCAAAACTGTGGTTGTAAAATTTCAAAAAAGACTGGGCTTAAACCTCCAGATCAATATCAGACAAACTAAAACAGTGATACCAATTATCCATTTCCAGGATGGAGAACTTTCTGTTTTATTGATGCTGCTTTTAGCATTACGCTCAGTACTTTGCTTTAACTCACCAGTAGTTTTACCCCTGCTCAACTCCTGCGTTTTCACAAGATTCGAAGAAGACCTTACCTGCCGGTCCTGACCGGTGATCAGGACTTTTTCTGCCTGCCCCTCAAAACCCCGCTCAGGCGAAAAAGTAAAATTTCCCAATGGCCATACCTGTACGGTATAATTACGGCTTCCAGAATCTCTTTTAAAGGTGAGCATATTCGAGAAAGCCTTGCGCTCTCGCTCCGAAATGATTCTCAAACCGGTGTCGGTTCGGGCAGATGTGCTTTCTTCTTCTTTGGTTTTCGTAGTCTGCCTGAATAAGCTACAGGCCTCAAAGCTGACCAGCAGCAGACAGCCTAACGCCAGTACTCTCATGGCCCTCCTCTCCTTTCTGACACCCAATCAGCAATCTTATAGATAGTCCTGATCTGTCTCCACTTGCGGTACACGCCGCCCCCGTTCCTGCTGCCGTTTACATTTGTATTTCCCTCCACGGAAATCACCCAATCATCCTTAGTACCGGCAATGAGGCCCACATGTGCAATCCTACCGTATTCAGGGAAATAGATGCCCAGCAAATTTGCAGGCAGTGCCAATTTGGATATCCTTGACGGGGGAAACATATCGGGAGACCATCCAGACCTGGGTTTAGGAAGGCCGGCTTTGCTAAACACCCACGATATAAATGCAGCGCAGTAAGGCTGCCCCCTTTTTAAATGCACGGTTGCCAGGTAACGCTCTATCTGCCCGCCATCATTATGTCCGGTCTTTTCCATTGTGCCAATTTCTATATTTGCAAGATGCACAATAGTAGAGCGCAGTATCCGTTCTTTCACCCTGGGCTGTTCTAGCAGAGGGCCATCAAACATCCCAATGCTGCCAGCAAAAGCAGTGCATAAGATGCCCAGTAAAATCCTAATTGTTGCCATGGGGTTAAGCTTTTAAAATGTGAAACAATCAAACCAATTGAAGGCAGCTTTAGCCTTGCCCAGGATCGCTGCAGCAGCCACCAGACCAATGCTGCGATGAGGAGAAAACTGAGCAGGCTGAGCAGGATCAGCAGCCAGATGCTTTGATCTACACTGCCCGTCGTCCGATCTGCCAGACGCAGCCATGAGGGTGCAAAACACCAGATGAATAATAGTAAAAGAAATACAAGCTCTCTTTCCCATCTTGTGATGAAGGAGACTGCGGGCCATTCCGGCTCGTACACCTCATAAAGAGGCATAATTTTAGGTTTCATAAAACATATTTTTTTTAAAGTAAATAATTAGTTAATTATCAAAATATTATCCATTCCCGGCATATACACTGTTGGAGACTTTTCTTCCGTTCGCTGAAATAAAAAATAACCATACGTGGACAAGGTCATCTATTGCATCATGCTGCTTAAAGAATAACAGTGCTGCATCCTCCCGTCTCACAATTCCTGAAATGATAAAACAGTCATTTATTGACTCATCATAAAATAAAATACAAGCCCTGTCAGTTGCCTGGTCACATTCAGCTTGGAACTCCCAGCTTAATTTCATTTGCCCACTGGCATCACATTTAAGTTTTACACCAATGGGCCCATTCAATTTTCCTTTACTGATCAGTACTTTCGGATAGTCGATACTGAAGTTTGGAGAAACCCCGGTAATAATGTCCGTATTAAATTTCATTGCAGCATTCATTTGTGTCATCTTATATGTAAAGGCCTGGAACCCTACAGCGATCACATCATAAATACAACTGAAAAATGCTGTCAATAAACTGAACTTTTCGCGTTGCTCTAGCTGCCGCTGTGTAGGTTCTTTTGTTGTTTTTTCAGGTGCATCCTTTACTACATCATCATTTTTCCAGGAGGAATAAACTTTGTCTCCTAGTTTTCCCGAGAATGGGCCAAGCGGCCCGTTTTTGTACTTTGTCATTTTTTTTAAGTTTAAATTTTAATACGCTGTTATTTCAATCCAAGGCAGGCCGGCGCAGCGTTGAATTGTTGAACGAAAGTATTACATAAAAACATAACTACCTAACAAACAACAAGATGTGTCGTAATTTGTCATCAATTGCCGCGAGGAAGATTAAAAAAATGGATGGGATATCAACAATTCGAATAGCGGCGGGATTTCGTGAGAATGGGATGGGATCAACCAGCAGGTAATCAGAAGGACAGTTAGCGGGGAAATGGAGAACTAATTTTAGCGGTTTTTTAGCAAAGCAAAGACATCTGATTTTAAATAAAAGTTAGTGCCCCCAACTTTCTTATACTTAATGATTCCGCTATGCGCATAACGCTGTATAGTACGGACGGACAAATTTAAAATGTCTGCAACATCCGCCGTATTCAGGAAAGCATCATTTTGTTCGCTGGTTAATTCAAAATGGCCTTTTACCAGGTGTGATAAATCGATAACTAAATTCATCAAATTAGTTATCATTTCTTTGAGATTTTTGTACATAATTTCTTAAATGATAAAAAGTTAATAAAAAACAATAATTAAAAACACATGTGCTACAACTAATTTACATAATTTAATTAATAAGAATAAAACTAGTCGGAAAACAATTTCAAACATCTGTTTAAAATTACCGGTAGCCTTTCTGAAATTTATTTTCTATATAAATAATTATTTAACACCTCCCCACAAGATCTGCCCGGTGTAAACACTGTTTGAAATGCTGCTATGGTCTTCTGAAATGAAAGAAATATAAGTTTCAACTGGTTCTTGTTCCGCAAGAACTGGCAGGCTTAAAAACTCATACCCCTGGCTGCGTTTTGCTCCGCTCCTTAAAAACACAGCCTTTGAGTTCCCGGAGAAATAAGCCATCAGCATAACCTGATCGCCAGCCCTTGTTCCATTTTCGAGCCGGGTATGATCCCATGTAAACATCAGTCCTCCATCAACGGCAATGGTTTCGGGTTCTCTTGCCACGGGCATCATCCCTGAAGAGAACAATACTTTGCTGAAATCGATTTGCAGGTCCGGATAAGTTCCGGTGATTGCCTTTCTTGTTACCGATGCGGCCAAATTGTAGGCGCTCATTCCTTCTCATTTTGCCTGGGCAGCAAAACCCATTCTGATGAATTCAATGACTGGTTTGAGAAAGGCCGTGGTCAGCGACGTTTTTAACCAGGTTTCACGCAAACGGACACTTGGATCAACAAATTTGTGCGCACCAATAGTACGCAGACGTTGCTGTCCCTTTTGGTCTATATAACCTATTACATTTCCTAATTTTCCGGAGAAAGGGCCAAAAGGCCCATATTTTTGTATTGCCATCATCCTGAGTTTAAAGTTTAAACCAAAATAAGCAGCAAAAATTTAAAATTAAAGCAAAACCCGCCCGCTGACGGCACATGTCTGCAATTGGCGCAGCATTCCGGCCGGTTTGCCTTTTACGCAACCATCCATTAAGCGCCTATTGTTCCTATCTTAACGCTATCGTAAACCTACCCGCTGAGTAGGTCAGGGGTAGGTTTGCAGTAGGATTAATGTAGGTGTGTACCGGGATTGCCCAAAACTAAACCCGGGCAATGCCTTATTTAAAGCTACACGCTAATTTCATATGTGTTAAGTTTTATCTATCCGTTCATCCTATTCACATAATGATACCATTCCTTCACGAAAGCCCTGAAAATTACCAAACGCCCCTGAAAGCTTTTCACAGAATTCTTTGATCTGACTAATTCCCTGAACCTGCTGCGGTACATACTGATAACAGAACTCTTACGGGTTGAACAGGGCAGAAAAACTCCTTCCTGATGACGCCATAGGCCAGAGAAAAATTTCATGAGTTTGTCGTTTTCATAAACCTTGTCAGCATATTTACGCGCGTACAGATTTGCCAGGGTAAATTTTCACATTTGCGCAGACGAGGTTCTTAAATAGAACACTTAAAATTTCTATATATGTTATAAAATTAATATATTATTTAACAATTACTCATATACAGTTTATTTTAATACTACAAATGTAAGTATCAAGATTTAATTAAACAATAAAGAAAATAAATTATCTATACAGGTTAGGAAATAATGGTTGCAGCCAATGGTAGAGAATCATAATTCCAGCATTATTATATTATCAAATACCAACCTAACCGATTGAGGTGACTTCAGCTCAAATAAAATAATCACATAAGTATTTCGTTTAATTTTTATTTAATTAAGATAAACGCACATCATAGAGGTAAATTTTAAATCATATGGGACTTATAAAAATCAATGGCATTCAGCTATATGTGGACGTTCAGGGGACCGGATACCCTATTATATTAATACACGGTATAGGCGGAGATCATCAATCACATTTCGGAACCCTCATAAAACCCTTGTCTAAAAATTTTAAAACCATTGCATTGGATTGTCGTGGTCACGGACAGTCAGACAAACCTTTACAATATACACTGGAGGATCACGCGAATGACATTTTAGGAATCATGGACTATTTTGGCATTGAAAAAACGTATCTGCTGGGAGTTTCCATGGGCAGTTATATTGCTCAGCTGGTTGCAATTACCAGTCCGGACCGGATCAATAAACTGGTATTGACTGTTACAAAATCCAATGGAATCACCTCATCTCTGGGACGGTTATTTAAAGAACATGAAACAGAGATTAAAGGCCTGGATTTGAATTCAATCCTTGCGAAGCTTCTAAAATATATAGTATATGATCCTGAACCGATGCAAAAACACCTGGAGTTATTTAAAACAACACTCAGCCCCGAACAGTTTCATGTGGCAAATAAGGCTATTGCCGGGTTTGATTTCAGAAAAGAGCTCTCGAAAATAAAAGCAAAAACCATAGTGATCAGCGGAAAGTACGACGGATTAAACTTTCCGGCAGAAGGAAAGGAAGTGGCTTCACTAATTAAAGATGCAACATTTGTGGAGATGCAATATTCCGGACATATACCATTGCTTGAAGAACCAGCTACTTATCTGAATATCGTTGAGCAGTTTTTGTTGAAATAATCATACTATCTGAACAAGCAGGTGTGCCAATATCAACAGAAGACGGAAAAGGATACTCATTAATGGAAGGTTATAGAATTCCACCTGTTATGTGCACTGAAAGTGAGGCTAATTACGATTGAACAGGTAATAATAAAAAACGTTGATGAGCAATACGGGAAAATTAAAGATTTATTAAGCGAGGTTATTCAGGAGACAACAATGCCCTGGGGAAACCGCTCATTGTTGTTTCGCGACCAAGATGGTAATTTAGTTAATTTCTTTACTCCTGTTACTCCGGATGCTATTAAAAAATTCAGTTAATCATCAGCTGCCTGGTTTTAAAAAAACATATTAAAAGCCTTAAAACAGCATGCCCATTACATGGGCTACAACTAGTTGTAGCCCATGTAATGGGCATGCTGTTTTAAGGCTGTGAGTCATGTTATGTAAACAAGCCGCAAGGCCGCCCGCCTGGATAACCGTAAGCACCAGCTTTTTTTTGCAACTGCGTTTGCAATTGACACAATAGGGCTGGAAAGCTAAATGGCAATTTGCGCTAAAAAGTATACTCCACAGAAAAATGATCCGATAAATAAAGTCCTAAAACAGTCCCTGTAATTGCACTATTCACGTTATTCACACAATAATCAATTGCGCGGGTAGGATTTGTTGAGGAATAGGTATTGTTATTTGGCGGACAGATTGTATAAGGTGTAAGCAATGTTGGCGGTTCACGATTGTAATCTCCTGCTGTAATCCAGTTGTTTCCAACGGTATTATTTATAGCTGTCAGCATATTTGCCGCATCCGGTCCGCCGGGACTGATCGCGTGAAAGCTGAATACGAAATTTGTTGCGTCAATTTGAAAGCCAAGGGCCGGACGCCATACCGGTGCAACTGCGGGAAAGACCAGGCCACTGCCAATAGGTGCAAATTTTGCTACAATTGCAATATTGCACCTATTTCCATTGGGGTCAGCCGGATAAAATAAAATATGTTTCTGACTGCGTAATGTACCCCAGGTGTAGTATTGTAGATTCACGATACCACCATAGTTGGCATTCACCAGTTGTGCCGAGGCAGGAACCCCGCCGCACTCCTGAAGGCAGCAGATATCTGCACTGCGGCTGCCAAAAAAATTCATCACACCTTCGTTCCATTTATTTTCAGTGCTATGGCTTGCACCCTGCATATTCCATGTAATTAATTTCATAATATTTCTGTTAAAACTGATACATAACGAATAATAAATTTGATTAATAAGGTGTTGGCAATAAAACAAATACGTTGTTGGTGCTGTCAAAATAGATAGCCGCATCTTTGCTGATATTTACTTCCAGATATTTACCTACGGTTGTACTCAGCTCGGGTATTTTCATCCCGCCTGAAGGAGAAAGAAGACTGAAAGGGATGATCATATTATTTGAAATCCCACTGGCTACAAAAACTTTAACAGAATCAAGCGGCTGGTAATAAGTGGTTTGATTATACGGAATAGAAGATACATTGACAATCGCATCGAAAATGTTCCCGTCGCCCATTATTTGTTGTGTGAGCCCGCCTGTTATTGCCGGATACCCATTATTGAGGTTTTCAAAACCATATACCAGAGATGAATATGCTGCAGTTATATTCTGAAATTCAGCACCAGTCAACTGTGCTTTATAGCCGGCTGATATGCTGGTGACGATGCCAGCTGTAAGGATATCAAAAGAAACGATTTTCTGTATTGTAGCATATTCCTGCCAGACAGGGGCAAACTGCACGATATTTTCTATTGTAAACGGAGAAAAAACAAAACAGGCAACAGCGTAAGCATCATCCTGCGCAAAAGATCTTATAATTACAACTTTCTCATTGTTACTTTTAAGCTGCCTGATACCATTGCTGTCAAATTGAATGTTTAATGAAACACTACCCATAGCTATCGATGTTAATCACTGCCAATACCTGTTGATGATAAAGAACCACAGGAAATCTTGCGCTGTGGTTCTTTATGGAATGCTGAAATCAGAGGTTCAACAGCTGATTCAGTGATTCTCCAGACGAGATTTGGGTTACATACGGAGTACCGTCAACATTTCTCAACCCATAAGTTCCGTCAATCACCAGCAGATCATACCCTATAGTAGACGCTGAAAAAGAAAATGTACATCCTGGGGCAGCCGCTTCTGCAGTTACTGAACCTGATTGTAAACCAATCTGGGCAGCGAACATACAGATTTTTTCATGTGGGGTCATATTGATAGAACCCTGCGGAGTAGAAGTAAATGCACAAAACGGAGCATAGGAACCGTTAATTAATGCTGCTAAACCTACTGTTACATTGGATGTAGATGCAGGTCTGTTATTTTTGATCTGGATACTGTCCGCCGGAACAGAACCCGATGTACTGGTAATAGAACCGTCTGAATTAAAAACAAGGGCAGTACCTAAACCAACTTCGTCAGATAATACCTGCATTTTGATTGTTGTATTTGCACCAATTACAGACTGGTTAAATACATACACTTTGTATTTGGGCGTGTAATCGATTTCAACAACACCAAACATTTCTGTAAATGGTTCAGCAAACCAGGTTGGTAAACCTGCAGTAATTTGTTTTGGTCCCGAAGCACCTTTATAAGCAAATAACTGGTAATTGTTTTCCTGCAGATACTGCAGATTTTTTTTCTGACCGGCGTCTGTAAAATCAAAACCAATTGTAAATGTTGTAGCGTCAACAACAGTGGTTGCGGTTATTGCGTTTAATGTAAGATCTTGTGTGGTAGCCATGTTATTTAAGTTTTTCAGTTTTCGACCTACTCTGTTTTAAGGCTTTTCGGTATCCGCCTTTGTCAGTCCGAAGCGCTTCTCAGGTGACAATTCAAAGCTATGAACAGACGGCCGGTCTGGTAAGAGTACAATTACTTAAAATTCATATAGCGTATTTATACTTAGATAATTACACCGAAAAACAAATCAGCATCAAAAATTTGCAGCGTAACATGGGCAAAAAAAGGCGCCCGATGAGCGCCCTTTCCTAATCATATATCGATATACTATAGTATAACAGCAAGTTCGTTTACCATCAGTCTCCAGTTCTCATTCTCCGGTATTCCCGGCTTGCGCTTGCCAAAGAACTGAACGATAATGGTACCTTCTGCATCAAACACCTCAATACTTGTCACAATACCATCGGAAGTAGGTTTTTTCACCAGCCATACCGCTGCAATTCCGTCTTCACGCAGATGCATATTGAAATCAGGATCCAGCACATTAAACCATGGACCGGCCTGTACCAGTTTTTTTATCAGGCCGGTGTGGATCTGGATACATCCTTTATTTCCTGTAAATACCATGATCTCCAGGTCTGTTTCCGAGGCCTTATTAAAAATGTCCTTCAGGGAGTCGTACGAGATCTGAACCGCGTGTCCTTCAGGTGCGAGGCGCAAACCCTGTATTCTTGTCACACCGAATTTCCTTAACAATCCGTGAAAATCATGCGTATCTTTCAGCGTAAGCCAGTTTTCCTGGAAAGCAGGTACATCAATTTCCGCATCTGCTTTCTCTTCCGCCTGCTGTTTGTCCGCAACAATCACCAGGGCCGCATGCTGATCTTCCGCAGTAAAATCATGTACCAGCGTTTCGTAGGCAGTTGTATCACTTGTTTCTGTCAGGTAAATTTTGTGGATGGCTTCCCCGTCCTTTCCAAAAAACTGGAGGCTTTTGCGCCCGTTCTCATCCACAGCAAATGCCGTAGACCAGGCAGACATAAACAGGCGAAGATCGATATCCGGATTCAGGGCCAGTCCCATAGGGCCTGTAAAAGAAACATTCGAATAAACACCCTTGCGTTCATGTACGCAAAAATCATTACGTGTTAAAGCCATCACCTTGCCCAGGCTTTCCGCAGTTTTAAGAACCCCTTGAAAATCATCTTTCAAACGGGTAACTGACGTTCCGGCCAAAGTAGACAGTAATTCTGCTTCAGTAGTATCCAAACGTTTGGCGGCATCTCTGATCCTTACTTTAGGGTTTTCAGTTTTAAAAGCTTCCCACTGGCTTTTCAGTTCAATTACGTTCATCTGTTAAGTTCTTTAAATATTTTATAAATTATTTTGAATCATTGCCGGGATAACCAGCGGACAATCATATCCTTCACATTCCATTAATTTCACCTGGATATTGAAGGTCTCATAGATATTTTCATGGTTGATTACTTCCAGAGGAGTACCTATCGCCACCTTTTTCCCATCCTTCAGCATCAGTATTTTATCTGCAAAACGGGATGCAAAATTAATATCATGCAAGATACAGATTACACAATACCCTTTGTTGGCCAGACGCCGTGCCAGTTCCATCATCTGCTGCTGGTACAGCAGGTCCAGCCCATTGGTTGGCTCATCCAGAAACAGGCAGGCATCCGGAGTATCGTATATCTGGGCCAGCACACGTGCCAGCTGCACCCGCTGCTGCTCGCCACCGGAGAGCGTATTGTAATCCCTTCCGGCAAGAGCGGTGATCCCGGTTTCTTCCATTACCTGTCTGACCACCTCTATATCCCGCTCACCGGGAAACTGGTCAAAATGAGGATACCTGCCCATCATGACCAGTTCAGTAACGATAAAAGAAATGGAGATTGTGTTTTGTTGTGAGAGCACTGCGCGCTGTTTTGCAAGTTCAGGAAGTTTATACTGCTGCAGGTTCCGTTCCCTGAAGATGATATGTCCGTGGCTGGGACTGATCTCCCTGCAAAGCAGTTTCATCAGCGTACTTTTCCCGGCACCGTTGGCACCAAGGATCGCAAGCATCTCACCGGCTTTTGCCTCAAAGCTCAGGCGGTGCAGCAATTCCTTTTTACCTGCGTGATAACTTAGTTCATGTGCGATGATCATATTTATATTTTATTTTTATTACGCTCTGTAATGATAATATATAAAAATACGGGTGTACCGATTAAAGCCGTCAGAATACCGATAGGCAACTCCGCTGGCACAACGATCGTTCTGGCTACCAGATCAGCCAGGCTGAGCAGTGCGGCACCCAAAATCGCAGAACCGGGGACCACCAAACGGTGATCGGCCGTAAAGGTCATCCTCAAAATATGGGGAACGATCAGCCCTATAAAGCCGATAATGCCCGCCACAGCAACAGAAGCTCCCACCGCCATCGTTGCCAGTAAGATGATTATTCTTTTAATCATGATCACATCAATCCCCATATGTAATGCCTCCGCATCTCCGAGGGCCAGTGCATTTAAGGATTTCGCTAAAAAAGGCAAGCCAGCAAGCGGAATGAGTATAAAGGGAAGCAAACCGGTTACAGTTGCCCAGCTGGCCCCTCCCAGGCTGCCCAGGCTCCAGAAGGTAATGGTCCGCAGCTGCTCATCCGTAGCCATGTAGGTCAGCAGCCCCGTAAATGCTCCTGCTAACGCATTGATCGCTATACCGGATAACAATAATGTGGTAATAACTGTTTTGCCGTTCCTGACAGACAGCCTGTAAACAATCCCCGTTGTGATACAGGCACCGGTAAAAGCGGCGAGCGACAAGGCATAGAATCCCATCACACCACTTAACGACTTAAACACGCCAACCTCAAGCACGATCATCAGCACCGCAAATAAGGTAGCACCAGATGAAATACCGATCAGACCAGGTTCAGCCAGGGGGTTCCTGAACAACCCTTGTATAGCCGCCCCTGAAATACCAAGACCAGCCCCAATCAGTACCCCCAGAAAAACCCTCGGCAGCCTGATGTTCAGCAGCACTGCCGCCTGCTGGGGCCTGAAATTAGCTACATCCGACAATCCAGTACGGTTTGCCAGTATAGACAGCAGCTCAGGCACACTAATCTCAACCGCTCCGATACAGGATGACAAGACCATTACGCCGATAAGCAAAGCCGTCAGAGAGAGCAATATATATCCGGTTTTTCTGATCACTTAATTTTTACTGCTAATTCCTGAATGGCAATTCCTAAACGCGGCCCAAAGCTGCTGAGCAGCTCGCCGTCCATACTGATGATTTTTTTATTTTTACCGGCATTTGTCTCTTTGACACCCTGTACCTTAGCCAGTCCTTCCGGGCCGCCAAGGCTTTGCAAACCGCTGTCAAACAACAGGATGATATCAGGATTGGCTTTCACCAGCGCTTCAGCCGTCAAAGGCTTGTAATCTGCAAATTCTGTTACTGCATTTTGCCCGCCGGCAAGTGTGATGGCTTTATCTACTGCTGTACCTGTGCCGCCGACCATCATTGTTCCCGTACCACGGGCATAAATGAATAATACCTTTGGCTTCTTATCCTGCGCGCTAACAGGCTTTACCTTTTCAAGATCTGCCTCCAGTACTTTAATAACAGAATCACCCCTGGCCGACGCATGTAAACTATCTGCCAGGGAATAGATCAGTTTTTTTGTGCCTTCAACAGAGTAATCCTGGTCTACCAGCAGCAGTTTTACACCTGCAGCTTTAAACTGGGCCTGCAAAGCCGGAGTTACCTCTTTTTTAATGCCTACGATCAGGTCTGGCTGCAGCGCCATCACTCCTTCCGCATTGATATTTTTATTGTGGCCTACTTTGGGTTTGGCTTTCAAACTTGCAGGGTAATTACTGGTAATATCTGTTCCTGCAATATTTTTCTCCAGTCCTATGGCTGCCAGTACTTCGCTAACAGAACCGTTCAGGGAAACGATCTTTGTACTGTCGGTCAAAGCCGTCGCCGCCCGCTCTTTCGTTTGATTGTTACAGGCGCCCAGGCTTAAAGCGAGGATGGCCACTGCTAAAATATTTAACTTCATAATTTAATAAATGTAGAGCTCTATGTTTAACAATAAGGTCTCCGGGTTATTCCTTAAGACTTATCTAATTAACGGTCTGAATGTAGATAATTGCATGATCCATTATATTTAAAAAGGCGGCTTCCATTAGCACGTGGAAGCCAGCCTTTGCACAACAAAACTAACCAAGTTTAGGCCTTTTTAACCAGTTTGTATTCTATAACCGGCTTACCACGCGTTCCGCT
Organism: Pedobacter hartonius; assembly: GCF_900107535.1. Taxonomy (GTDB): domain Bacteria; phylum Bacteroidota; class Bacteroidia; order Sphingobacteriales; family Sphingobacteriaceae; genus Pedobacter; species Pedobacter hartonius. The sequence continues at coordinate 257,496 of NZ_FNRA01000003.1, forward strand.
GTCGCTCGCATGGAAACTAATAAATTTCAGTTTGTAAATATTTCCTGCTCCATCCTTAACCAGGTAGAAACGGTCCGTTTTCACACCAGCGGTACCAGTGGTAGCCCTCCAGTTTCCTCCAATTACGTCTCTCGTCCCAAGGAAGTTTATCCCGGTCAGGTTAGCTTCTGTAAAATCTGCATAAGCTACGGTACTGGTTGCCGCAGTTCCCGAATAGATCACTTCAGCGGCGGTGATGCCTCCAACAAAGTTGATGATCACGAAATCTGAGAAAGTGTAGGGAGTAGCTGCATCTGCTTTGTAGGTAGTTAAACCCCATTCAATGTCCCATGCTGCTTTTTCAGGTTCAACAATAACTGCCCCCGTTCCGAAAGAAGCGTATTTAAAGTTATAAGCTGCATCTTTTGCAAGGGCAAGTGTTTTAAAAGTAGTTTCATTGATTTTGGCATACTGCAGGGTATAACCGGTACCGCTGCGCAGCACACGGATCTTTTCCCATCCCCTGTTGGTTAACCCGGCAGAACCGCGGTTCACAATGTAAACTTTGTTATCTGCATCTGTGGCAGAAACAGCTTTGATTACAGTACCTGCCAGATAGGCACTTGTATTTCCCTCAATAGGATCAATGGTGGTAAATAAGCCCAAACCCTGGCCGATTGATAATGTTGCAGAGGCAACCAGGCTGATTGTATCTGCCGCAGTTACCTTGTTCAAATCTGTTTCGTTCAGTGCAATGGCAGTTGCACCTGCTGAATGGTTTAAGATTATCCTGAAATCTGCTCCGGAGTAAAACCCGAGATCCCATGAAGCACGGGCTACGGAAGTTTGTTTATCGGTGCTGAAGTCTACGAACACGCTGTTTCCGGCACTTGTTCCGACTTCAGTCCCGATAAGGCCGTTCAATGTCATGGTGCTGCCATCCGAGGCAGGCACTACAACGATTGGATCTTCATCTTTGCTACAAGCGGCAAAAGCTGAAGTAAGACATAATAAAGTAATGATTTTAGTAAATTTGCTCATGATTTCGCGTGATATGATGGTAAAAATTGTTTGATTATTTGTCCCAGTTAAAACTTAATCCAACGATGTATGAGCGCCCGTAATTCAGAGGCACCATCCCTCCTGTGCTATGTGCACCGGTGGTAGCAATCGCAGTATTGCTTAAAACTTTTGCGTCAAACAGGTTTTTTACACCTGCATTTAAATTTAGTGTACTGAACAGCCTTTGTGTGAACATCAGATCAGCAGTGCTGTAAGATCCTATTTTTGATAACCTCACTTGCTCCAGGTTATCAATGCTGGCCAGTTCATAGGCGGGCCTCTTACCTGTATACTTGAAAGCCAAATTGGCCGTAGTACTAGTCCTGATAATGGTATAGGTGATATTGCTGTTTAGTTCAGGCGACCACACAAACTCCGGCGATTCGCCATATTGAGCGGCGGATGCACTGTACTGGTTATAGGTTCCGATATAGGAGAAACCCAGGGAAACCTGGAAATCTTTCAGATAAAGCGTGTTTTCAAATGTTCCGCCTGTAGTTTTATACTTCGCAATATTGATCAGTGTGGTGACAGTAGGATTTTCGGCGGACAGGCCATAATCTATCCTGTTCTTAAAGTGGTTATAAAAACCGCTTAACACCGAGCGGAAGCGCAGGTTTTCGGAGGCGGTTTCAGACATAGAGAGCGATGCAGTAAAACTGTTTGACTGCTCTGCCTTCAGGTTCTCGTTACCCATGATGGAGTGACTCGCATCAAAGAAGTCATAATACAATTCCCTTAATGCCGGCGAACGGAACCCGCTGGCGTATCCAAACCGAAGGTCAAATAAATCGTTAAACCTGATCTTCGTATTTAATGAAGGGATAACCGGCGGAGCGTCATACACGGTATTGCTGATGAAACGCAGCCCCGGACGGATGGTCACATCTTTGATCAGGTTCAATTCCGAAGAAACGAAGAATGCATAATCATTGATCGACGGAGAGCCTTTTATCCGTGCCCCGTCCGCATTGTCCAGGTTGATCTCCATTCCCGGCTGGAAAGAAACCTGGTCAGATAATTTATACCGGGCAGTGGTCCTTACGTTGGCCGAGCGGAATTTGGAAATATCCTGTTCCCCTGCACCAGTGGACAGTTCTTCCGCTCCGGTAGAATAATCGTGCACAATGCTTTTAGTGGTACGTTTCAGATTAGAATAACCTACAATACCACTCAGCTGCAGACGGTCGTTCACCCGGTAGTCGCCATGCAGCTGCTGCGTATACCTGTTGGTGATATATTGCTGGTTGGTGGCTCTGAAATTATTGGGATTGTATCCGCCTTTGCTGTCAATTGTTTCATCAATATAATCAAGCCTGTACCATACATTAAAGTTGTCTTTTACATATCCAAGCCTCCCATTGGCAAGCCATTGTTCTTTTGGTTTCCAGCGGTTGGTATTTGCCGCTATTTCCTCAGTAGCAGCCAATATTCCAGGGACATTAAAACCACCAAAATCATTATGGCTTAAACCTCCAAGTACATTCCAGCCCTTGTTTTGCCAGCCTGCGCCTACATGCTGTATATGTGAGCCATCTTTTGAAAATGCCGAATAAGAATCGCCGACAGTTTCTTCCTGCACCCTGGCGTTGATATTTATCTTTTTATTACCACCTGATTTGGTGATGATATTGATCACCCCTGCCAGTGCATCCGTTCCATATGAAACAGAAAGCGGGCCTTCTACAATTTCGATATGATCAACAGTGTTGATGTCTATCTGGTTTAAACTTTCACGGGTGTCACTTCTGTCAACCATCGGAACCCCGTCCAAGAGAATCTTTACATTTCTGCCGGTCATGCCCATCATCTGGATATCACTGGTACCCAAAGTAAGGTCGTTTGAAAACCTGAATCCCAATTCGGTATTCAATACCTGCTGGATGTTGGTCGCCGCGCGCAAACGAATGCGCTCGGCAGTGATAATGCGGGTTTGATAAACAGAGTTCCTGAGAGACTGAGGCTGATACTGTCCTGTGACTACTACTTCTTTCAGGGCGTTACCCAGAGAGTCGGTTTTACGTTTACTGCCAGCGGTTTTATCCTGCGCATACGAATTAAAAGTAAATACAAACGCAGCAGCTAAGAGCAGTATAATTTTCATTCAGGTATCTATTTAGAATTATTTTAAATAATAATACAAGTATAAGGAGTAATCAAGAATAATTCCAAATAATATTTGCATTAAAACTCAACGTATTGATATTCAAATAAATAAGCCACTTAAAATAGAGCAGAGTTTACATAATACATGTAAAATCGTGAGAAATATTTCGATCTGATTATTGAAACCTTCTAATTTGGGGATTGTTTATTACCTTCAAAATCCTGTCAGGATAAAGCAGTATACGGCCGGTATACAACCAGAGGTAAACTTATTTCAGGAATGATTTATTGTACAATACCGCTCAGTACTGCAAATCTGATCAGTGCCGCGGTATTTCTTGAGCCAGTTTTTTCGATCAGGCTCTGGCGGTGCCCTTCAATTGTGCGCTTACTGATGAACAGCTTATCAGACATCTCGCTATTTGTAAGCCCTTCTGCAATCAGGTGCAGGATTTCGATCTCCCTCAGGGAAAAATCTATCTCATGCCTCGACTGATCAAATGGTGTGTTTACGGTGTGCAGTAACTTATCCAGCAGCCGCATTGACAATTCAGAACACATATACTTATTTCCCGAATTTACATGTTTCAGGGCGAACAGCAATTCATCGGCGCTGATGCTTTTTAACAGGTATCCTGATGCCCCATCGGCAAAAGCCTGAACGACGTATTTCTCATTGTCCAGCATGGAAAGCATGACTACTTTGGTCTGAGGACTCAGTTGTTTAACTTCCTTGATCAGTGTAATACCATCCATCTCAGGCATATTAATATCGGCCAGGATAATATCTGCCTGAATACCTTCAGCAATCATATTGAGCACTTCACGTCCGTTTACCGCCTCGCCCCTGATGCTGATCTCCTTATCTGCACCAAGCAGCATGCTGATTCCGTTACGCACAATGTTGTGGTCTTCGGCTAATATCAAATTTATCATAGTCCTTATTAATTAATTTGAAGTGAGTTTGTATGTTCTCCGAGATCCATCAGCATCACCTTCAATCTGTCAACATGCAGCTGAATCTCTTCGGCCCGCTGTTTCCTGGATTGTTCAGTTATGCCGTTACCCGTCGGTTCGTATTTTTTCATTGTTCGTAACAGATTCTTTCTTTCCTCCAGCATTCTGATGGCCACCCATAAAGATTCTTCTATACCTTTCAGCTGTTCGTTCTCCAGCGCCTTCTCCGTAAAGGTATGACCAGTATAACAACGGTAGCGGGGTACTGCATCTGCTTCAACTTTAACCAGTATACCTCCGCAATCAGGACAGGTTAGCGGGGATATCTCTCCTAATTTCTTCAGGTCTTCCACACTGCTGCTCATCCTTTTTGCAATCTCCGCTTCCAGTTTCACATCATCCGGCACCGGTGTATCCTTGCAGCCTGCCCTTGAAAAAAGATCGGACAATATAGGTCCCATTTCATCAATGGACACGTTATAATCCACCTCCATATTATGCAGCACATTATTTGGCATATCAGGGAAGTCCGCTTCGGATGGTTCCTGGATCATGCACAATCCTCCGCTTCTTTTTATCGCATACATCCCTGAAGTTCCGTCATCCAGCAGTCCGGTAAGAATGATGCCCGTCACGCAGGAATTATACGCCACTGCCGCAGAGCGGAACAGCACGTCTATTGAAGGTCTCCAATGATTTTCATAGGCACCTTTGGTTACCCGTATGGTATCCTTTTCTACTAACATATGGTGATCCGCCGGGGCAAGATATATTGTTCTGTTTTCTATGCGCTGCTGATCTGCAGGAATCACACATTTAAGTGAAGTCTTCTTTTGAATCATATTTAGGATGACATCAGTCATAGAATCCCTGGATACATGGATAACGATAAAAACGCTAGCATCAAGATCCTCATGAAAGGTAGATACCAACCTCGAAACAGCTGAGATACCACCTGCTGATGTTCCGATTGTAATGATATTTCTTACAGTTTCACGTTCCATATTCATAAAAATTAAAGTTTAAGGTATATTTAAAGTGATCGTTACTGCCAAACCTTTTTTTGTGTTGCTAAACCGGATCTTACCATTTAAGAGATAAACCCTGTTTCTGATCCCGCTTAAACCGGCCCCGCTTTTGCTGGCTTCTTCAGGATCCATTTTCAGCCCTATACCATTGTCCGTGACTTTAATGACCACCTGGTTATTGATAAAACTGAATTTGATTTCGGCACGGGTGGCCTGCGCATGTTTAATACAGTTATTGATCAGTTCCTGGATCATACGGAAAATATAGAGTTGTACTTCGGCATCCAGTGAATCAGCGAGACTATCAATGTAAGCATCGATCTGAAAATGAGGGGTACTTGTCCGTTGTGCCATTTCCTTGATTCCGGCTACAAAACCAAAATCTTTCAGCACAGAGGGCGTAAGCTCATAGGAAATCTGACGCGTCTCTCTAATGGCCTGGTCCAGCAGCTCGTTTACGTTCTTAAATTCACCTTTTAAATTATTTATACGCTGGATACTCTCCAGGTTTAGCCTTATTCCGTAAAGTAGCTGGCAAACGCTGTCATGCAATGCCCTGCTCACGTTATTGCGTTCCTTTTCCTGGGCAGTTAAGGTGGCCGAGAGGATCAGCTTTTGCTGCCCGTTCTTCAGCATCTCAGCCTCCTGCTCCATTTTTTTACGATCGGTAATGTCCATTAATATACCGGCATAACACATTCTTTCGTCCGGCACCTGTATTTCATGCCCCTTGGCCGAAATATACTTGACCTTCCCGTTTATTACGATCCTGAATTCCAGGTCAATTTCCTTTAAGCCATTCAGCGCACTCATGAGATGGTGCCTCACCTGCAGCTGGTCTTCAGGATGAACCAGATCAATCAATCCTTTGATCGTCCCGTTAAACGTCCAGCTGCCGATGCCCATAATATTGGAACTGTGGGTATCCAGGAAAACTTTATTTGCATCACATTCAATTGTCCATGTTCCGGTTGCAGATGCTTTTAAGGTCATTTCCAGGCGCTCTTTTGTTTCCCGTAACACCTGCTGGGCACCTCTGCTTTCGGTAATATCAATGATCGTAATGTAATATTTGATATCTGTAACAATCAGGCTTGATATCGCAATACCTTCCATCCGGGTATATATGATCTGATCATGCGGCAGCGTAAGTTTGATCTCGGCACTCTGCTTTCCGTCACTATGCTGCATACGGTGCAGAAAATTATAGAAATCCTGCCAGGAATAAGGTGCAATAAAACTTTGGAACCTTCTGCGCAGGATCGTTTGTTTTGACATGCTCAGCAGGTCTACCCCATTTTGGTTTGCTTCCTCTACTACGCCCAGGTAATCCAGGATAAAATAACCCACTGGCGCAAGATCATAAAGTCCTACAAACTTTGCCCTTTCCTCGTCAAGAGTGGCATATGACACTTTCAGTTCATCATTCTGCATTTCGAGTTCCAGCTGGTAAACCTGCAACTCGTTCAGCAGAATATTGATCTCGTCTGCGCTTAGATTGGTATGGGCAGAGACAGGACTGTTCTTTTCCCTGGTTGAACGCTGATTCTTATTCACTATTCCTGAGTTTTAAAACTAACTAACGAGACCAGGGTCTTACCATTTTCATCCCTGCTGATCTCCTGAATTTTAACAAAAAAACCTCTGAGCCCCAGGCCCTGGAATTCCTGCTGCATAAAAACACTGTCCGGATCTGACGAGGTTAACAATTCATCCAGCTTATCGGTTTTCCATTTATTATGAACGATCTCCATAAATGGCTGCTCCACCATTTCTTCTTCTTTAAGTTTGAACAGCTCCAGAAACCGGTCATTTGCCACCAGTACTTTCCTGTCCTTATCAAGAATCAGGGCCGCATCCGGCAGAAGACCGGCCATATTCCTGGCATAATCAAGTAAACTGACCAGCTTATGCTGCATCGCCTTCACCGGGGTGATCTTGGTAAACGTAACTACAGCCCCGTTGATAAAGTTATCCATCGTCCGGTATGGCATGATCCTGAGGTTATACCACTCATCTTTTTTTGTGCTTACCTCCAGTTCTTTGCCTACCAGCGTTTCGATCACCTCTTTGATTGCATCTTCCAGGGACGGATATTCAAAGTTAGAGACGATATGGGTAATAGAACGGCCCACATCTCCCGGAATCACATTGAACAACCTGGTCACCTGCGGAGTGAACCTTAAGATGTTCAGCTGGTTATCCAGAAATATCGTACCTATCTCGGTATTGTCAAGCAGGTTTTTCATATCATTGTTCAGCTGCGTCAGTTCCTCGGCCTTATTCTGATACTGCAAATTGATAGTCATCAGCTCTTCATTGAGGGACTGCATTTCTTCTTTAGTGGTCAGGGCCTCCTCATTGGTGCTCTGCAGTTCTTCATTGGTACTCTGCAACTCCTCATTGGTTGATTTCAGTTCTTCCAGTGAGGTCTCCATTTGTTCAATGGTACTGTGAAGCTGCTGTTTGGTATAGATCAATTCCTTTTCCAGTTCTTCCACGGCGCCCTGCCTGGTTGGGTCAACGCCTTTTCCCTTATCGGAGCGCCTTTTCTTTAGCTTCCCATAATCAGTAAATGTAACCAGCAGCATGTCCTGCAAAGGTACTTCTGTGATATAGTCTACCCTGAAGCCGACTACATAAACCTCATTACCATCCTTCACTTTTATTTCGGGTACTTCTATTTTATCCTTTTTCTCCCAGGCCTGGTGCAAAGCATTGCCCAACGCGTATTTGAGTTCGTCTTTAGCAAGCCTGTGGATATTAAAGATCGCTTCCCCGGAGTTGATCTGCATAAACCTGGACGTCTGCCCATTGATGTACAGAATATCGCCTCTTTCGCTGAGTAACAGAGAAGTTGGCGTAAAACTTTCCAGCAAAATTTTATGGAATGTTTCTGCAAGGGGGCTTTTCAAACTTTTTATTGGCAAATGGATCGTTAGATTTTTGTGGCTCTGGTTGGCCACATGAAAAGGGAAATCAAGCATATTTCCCAAGGCGGCGGCCCCCTCGTTTCGCTGAAAGATCTTCCACTTATTGTCAAGACTGGTAAAGCTGTCTACAAAAGTCCCTACTGATTCTGCCGGCCCCAGAAATAGTAATCCATTAGGGTTTAATGAATAGTGGAAAACGGGAATAATTTTTTTCTGTAATTCTGAAGTAAGATAAATCAGCACATTACGGCAGCATAACAGGTCTAACCGGGTAAAGGGAGCATCTTTAATCAGATTATGCTGGGCAAACACGATCATCTCCCGTACTTCCTTTTTCACTACATAACCTTCATTTACCTTGATAAAAAAGCGGTCCAGCCTCTCGGGTGATATTTCTGAGGTGATATTTGAAAAATAGCTTGCGGAACGTGCATAATCTATCGCGCGCGGGTCAAGATCAGTAGCAAAGATCTGCAGCTTAGGCAGTTTAGCCATCTTAAACGTATCCAGATGCTCAATGATGAGCATTGCTATCGAATAGGCCTCTTCCCCGGTAGAACATCCGGCTATCCAGATCCTGATCGGGTCATTCTCTTTTTTTTCTGCCAGCAGCGGATACAGCCTGCCCTTCAATGCCTCAAAAGCATCACGGTCCCGGAAAAACTTGGTCACCCCGATCAGCAATTCATTAAACAGCCGCATGATTTCAGCCGGATTTTCCCGTAAAAAGTTGATATAATCTACGTAGTCGTTCAATTGATGAAAAGCAATCCTTCTTTCAATCCTGCGGACGATCGTACTTTTTTTATATAAGGTAAAATCATGTCCGGTATTTGCACGCAGTAACATGAGGATTTTTTGCAGATGCGTATAGCTGGTCTGGTTGAGTGTAAAATCAGACTCGGGCTGAGCCTCCCTGATTGCGGGGTGGTTCAGATATTGTATCAGTTTAACAGGCATTTCTTCCGGTGAAAGTATATAGTCTACCATATTTGTTTGGATTGCCGTTACCGGCATACTGTCAAATTCAGCTGTTCCCGGTTCCTGCACCATCACCATTCCCAGTTTTTCCTTGACCATCCTCACCCCGGTTTCGCCATCGGCACCCATACCCGAAAAAATAATAGCTACGGCATTGCTCTGCTGGTCTTCTGCCAGGCTCTGAAAAAAATAATCTATTGACATATGCGCTCCCCTGAGGCGCGCAGCTTCCATTAACAGCAGCTGTCCGTTATGAATTCCCATGTCCTTCCCCGGAGGAATAATATAAATATGGTCGGGCTCTATCTGTACACCATCCAGCGCTTCTTTAATTGTCATGGATGTTACCGGCTGAAGAATCCCCGCCACGTCTATCACATGGGATTTATCCAGGTGCATCACAATTACAAATGCAATCCCGCTTTTAATGGGCATGTGCATAAAGAATTTTTCAAATGCATGAAAGGAACCTGCCGATCCACCCATTCCTATAACCGGAAAAGATTCTCTGCCATGTTCATCTCTGTTTAATTTGGATTTACGTTGAGTCATTTTGTGATTGTTGGAAACATACTAAGGATAAAATATACGCAAATGTTTCCAATTACAAAAATATGTTAAACAATAAAAAAACAAAAGTTTAAATAACACAAAGGAGTGTAGAATGTTCCCTAATTTGAAGTAATTGCAGACAAAACTCCAACAGTTCTGTCTGCAATTCCCATTTCAGTTATTTTATTCAGAAGCCGCCGTATCATTTACTTCCTGCTCTGCCAGAACAGTTAATACGTCGTCAGTTTTTTTCTCATTTTTCAGCGTCTGATCAGGCAAAGCGCTGATCTCACTGCTGCCCTGTAGTTTCCATAGATTTTAGTTTTGTCGTACAGGGACAGATAAAGCCCCCTTTCGTTTTAAATCTTTTCTTACCATACATCAATACAACATTCAATTTTTTATTTCACCTTTGAGTACATAAAAATTCAAAAACAATGAAAAAACTATTTGTACTATTATTCGCCGCTTCAGCGGCTTTAACTTCATTTAAGGCAACAGCACAAGACACATGGACTGCTGACAAAGCACATTCAAAATTAGGATTCAGCATTACCCACATGATGGTTAGCGATGTTGAAGGTTCATTCAGAAGCTTCGAATCTACTATCCTGTCTTCTAAACCTGATTTTTCAGATGCAGTTGTTAATCTGAGTGCAGATGTAAATTCAGTAAACACTGAAGACGATAAAAGAGATGGCCACCTCAAAAGTGCCGACTTTTTTGACGCTGAAAAATACCCTAAATTAACTTTCAAAAGCACTTCAGTAAAAAAAGTATCTGCTAACAAATATAAAGTGAATGGCAATTTAACACTTCATGGTGTAACTAAGGCAGTGGTTTTAGATGCAGTTTTAAGAGGTACAACTGTTAACCAGGCTAAAAAAACTGTTGCAGGTTTCAAAGTAACGGGAACGTTAAAAAGAGCTGACTATGCTTTGGGTGCCAAATATCCTAATGCGATGCTGAGCGATGAGATTATCTTAACAGCAAACACAGAATTTGTAAAAAACTAATTACCATCTGCCCCGGCAGTATATTTTTATAAGCCCCTGTCCCTTACCCGGAACAGGGGCTTATCTCTTATTTACGTTTTTTTAATAATAATTAAGATTCTAATTTATTTCGATAAATTGCACGCCGATTGTTTGATAGAAATAAATAGATGACGGAGATTAACAAAGACACACATATAGCTATAATCGGACTTGGTTATGTTGGTCTGCCATTAGCAGTAGCTTTTGCCAAATATTTTAAAGTAACAGGATTTGATACCAAACCTTCCCGCATTGCAGAACTGAATGCAGGGTTTGACAGTACATTGGAGATCAACGGGGATCAGCTTCTGGAAGTACAGCAAAACCTGTACTTTACCAGCGAACCTGCCGGTATTCAGTCTTCCACAGTTTATATTGTCACCGTACCTACACCAACCGATAAGTACAATCATCCGGATCTTCAGCATCTATACAAGGCCAGTGAAACCGTAGGAACATACCTCAAAAAGGGTGACCTCGTGATCTACGAATCAACAGTTTACCCGGGGGTAACGGAGGACGAATGCGCTCCTGTACTGGCAAAAACATCAGGACTGACCTTCAACAAAGACTTTACATGCGGATATTCCCCGGAGAGGATCAATCCGGGTGACAAAGACCATACGCTTACACAAATATTAAAAATAACCGCAGGATCTACTCCTGAAGCTGCCGAAAATGTAGATAAATTATACCGCAGCATCATTACCGCAGGCACTTACCCCGCATCCGGCATCCGTGTGGCAGAGGCGGCTAAAGTGATAGAAAATGCACAACGGGACATTAATATCGCATTCGTGAACGAGCTGGCCAAGATATTTAACCTGATAGGACTCAATACGCAGGAGGTTTTAAAAGCGGCAGGTACGAAATGGAATTTTCTGAATTTCAAACCCGGACTGGTGGGCGGGCATTGCATAGGGGTAGACCCTTACTACCTCGCTCAAAAAGCTCAGGAAGCGGGATATCACCCTGAAATTATCCTCGCAGGAAGACGCCTGAATGACGGCATGGGTCAGTATATAGCTGATGAAGTGATTAAACTTATGGTGCGCAAACAGATCCAGGTAACCGGCAGTGAAGTGCTCATCCTGGGTTTCACCTTCAAGGAGAACTGTCCCGATGTCAGAAATACCCGGGTAATAGACATCGTTACCCGTCTGAAAGAATACCATGTTGAAATCTGCATCCAGGATCCATGGGCAGATCCCGCACAGGTATTGCTCGAATACGGGATCACCTGTCAGAACGAGGAGGTCACCGGCCGCAGGTTCGATGCAGTGATCGGTGCCGTGGCCCACCAGGAATTTGAATCAATAGACGTTACTGCGCTTTCTAAAAACAACACAGTGGTATACGATATCAAAGGGATGTTTGCACCGGAAATCGCACACGGAAGACTTTAAAACACGCTTATGTATGAAAGCCCTTACCATATCCAGGATATCAGCAGTACTTCATTCCTGGTCACAGGAGGAGCCGGATTCATTGGCTCAAACCTGGTACATTATCTGCTGAAATATGGAGCTGCAAAGGTACGCGTGCTGGACAACCTCTCCACAGGATCTCTGAAAAACCTGGAGGAATTCGGTTCCAACCCGGCTTTTGAATTTATCGAAGGAGATATTCGCGATTTAGAGACCTGTAAGCGATCCTGCAGTAAGATTGACTATGTGAGCCATCAGGCAGCTTTGGGTTCAGTACCGCGTTCTATATACGATCCCATCAGCACAAACCAGGTCAACATCGATGGCTTCCTTAATATGTTGCTGTCCGTTAAGGATGAACAGTGCAGGAGAATGGTTTATGCGGCCTCCTCATCAACTTATGGCGATAGTCATGAACTCCCTAAAAAAGAAGAACAGATTGGCAATCCCCTTTCACCTTATGCAGTTACCAAACTGGTGAATGAACTGTATGCTGATGTATTCCGGAAAACCTATGGTACTGATAGCATCGGCTTAAGATATTTCAATGTTTTCGGACCAAAACAGGATCCCGGAGGAGCTTATGCCGCTGTAATCCCCCTGTTCATCCGCTCGGTATTGACAAACCACCCGCCGCTGATCAACGGCGATGGCAACCAGACGCGCGACTTCACCTTTATCGAAAATGTAATCCAGGCAAATGTGAAAGCCCTGTTATTTTCCGGTCCGCTACCCCATACGGTTTACAATGTTGCGTGTGCTGAACAGATCACCCTTAATCAGTTGTGGGCAATGCTGAAAACACTTGGCAATACCGATCCCGGCCAAACTTACGGCCCTTCCAGAACAGGCGATATTCATGACTCCCTGGCAGACATCAGCCGGATAAAAACCGACCTCGGTTACGAACCATTTTTCCCGGTAAGCGAAGGAATTAAACTCACGCTTGACTGGACGAAAAACAAACAGTAGCAAACAGACCTGAATGTTTTTGGCCTGTTTAAAGCAGGCCAAAAACATGATAATAGTGAGCTATACAACAAAGCATAAAATTCAATACATTTTATATGTCAACAGATTATGCACCTTATCGTAAACTAACTGGTTAGCTGTAACCGGCGGAACATAATTATCTGAATATTCTTTGGTGACGAAGTTGTACAGAAGGAATTTCCGGTAGCACATCCATGTTTATATATGGTGTTGCTTCTAAATATTATCGACAGAAGCAAATTCCATAAATTTACATTTTTTATCTAATTAATTTAGGTCGGTATAGTAAAATAAAATCTGCTCCCTTTTTCAACAGTACTTTCTACCCACATCTTGCCGCGGTGTTTATGTACAAAATCCAGGCAAAGCTCCAGTCCCAGTCCTGTTCCCTTTTCTCCTGCAGTTCCATAACTCGTAAAATGTGAGCTTTTATCGAACAGCTGACTTATGACCTTTTCAGACATCCCGCTGCCCGTATCGGTTACACAGAACAGGATACAGTCAGGCTTCCGTACGGCACCAACCACAACCGTTCCGGCCGCAGTAAATTTTATCGCGTTTGACACCAGGTTTCGGATGATCGTATCCAGCATATCCCGGTCTGCAAACAAAGGCAGGCCCTCATCCACAATCTCCATGAGCTCAATGCCTTTACTTTCAGCCATAGGCTTGAGCCGCTTGAGACTGATCAGAACCTGCAACTTCACATCATTTATCCATACAGGATTAAAATCCAGGGAGTTGAACTGATTTTTTGCCCAGAGCAGCAGGTCTTCCAGCAGCCCGTTAGCATTCTGAAGGCCGGTCTTCATTTTACCGAGATATTCCATCAGTTCTTCACGGGTGTTATCTTCCGGATCCATCAATGCCAGTTCTGCAAGCTTAAGACTTGCTGCAACAGGGTTCTTCAGGTCATGTCCTACCACGGAAAGCAAATTCTCGCGGTGGGTATTCAGCGCCTTCAGTTCAGTATTCAGAGAGCTGAGTTCGTTTGCCTGTAATTTGCGTAGGGTAATATCGCGGATGCTCCCTTCAGAACCCAGGATGATACCATTTTCAATGATCAGCCTTGCATTCACCGAAGCGTAACGCAGTTCACTGTTCCTGGTCTTTAGTTTAACCTCAAAATCTATGACCGAACCGTCCTGCCTCAGCGCATTGACGATCGTATCCCTGTCTTCTTTATAATAATAAAAATCGATCACAGGATTTCCAATTATATTTTGCCGCTCATCACCATAATACTTCTCTATGGAAGGGCTGATTTCAGTGATTACCCCATTTTCATCGGTACGGTAGTAGATATCCTGCGTGTTCTCAAATATCTTTCTGTATTTCTCCTCACTGACAGCCATCGCCTGTTCAGCCTCCTTAATCTTGGCAATATCCTGCACCTGGGAAATAAAATGTATAGGGTCATTATTGGCCTCTCTTAATATTGATACCCCCAACAGCACCCATACCGGCTTACCGCTTTTATGGAGGTAACGTTTTTCCATATGATAGCTGTCCCTCTTTCCATCAATCAATTCATCCATCAGTTCAATGTTTCGCGGAAGGTCATCAGGATGAGTAATGTCATCAAAACGCAGGCTTGTTAATTCTTCCTGGGTATATCCAAGCATATCACACAGGCTTTGGTTTGCCCTTTTGCACCATCCCTCAACGCTGAATAAAGCCATTCCAATTGCAGAATACTCAAACGCACCCCTGAACTGCTCTTCACTTCTTCTGATCTTCTGCTCGGCATCCCGTCTTTCGGTAATATCTATGATCATGAGGCTGTTGATCTTATTGCCCTGCGTATCGGTATAGATTGCCGATGATATATGACAAGGGAAATGTTCTCCATTTTTGCGGATTCCGGTCAATTCTGCAGAGGCCTTCCCTTCTCTCTCCCTGGTTTCCAGAAACCGTTGTAAGCCCGGATCTTCGTGATCCATCAGCAGTTGCTTTCCAACCTGCCGGAACTCTTCAAGCGTATACCCAAACATCTCCATTGCAGCCCGGTTGGCTTCAGTAATTGCCACACCGGGAATGGTCTGCAGGAAGGCATATAATGAATTTTCTATGATCGAGCGGTATTTGATCTCGCTGTTAGCCAGTTGTATATCCTGCAGTTTTTTCGTTTGGATATCCTGAAAGGTTCCATAAACACGGGTGCAGGTTCCATTAATCAGCTCTGCATTCCCTTTAACCCTTACCCATAAGCCATTCCCCTGTGCGGTAACAAGCTCAAGCTCCAGATCATAGCTTTCCCCTTTTTCAACCGCAGCTAAAAAGGCAGCCAGAATTCTATTTCTACTGTCTCCCTCCTTAAAGAAGTCAATGGAACGGGTCAGATTAGGGACATACGTTTTAGGCACACCATGAATTTGTTTGGTTATCTGTGACCAGTATATTTCATTTTTCACAAGATCTACCTCCCAGCCTCCAATGCTGGCTACCTCATTCGTCTGTTCGTACAATGCAAACATCCTCCTGGAATAGGAATCTTTTTCAGTGTCTTCTATGATCAGGTCCATGTAAACCAGTACACCGCCGGTTTCACCCGTCTCCAGCTTCCAGGGCTGCACCTCCCAGCGTACCCATTGTATCAGTCCGTTGGGAAAGACAAGTCTGTCCCTGTCGTTTTTACTGCTGTGCCCTTCAAGCGCCCTCTGGTAAGCCACAATCCAGTCTCTGTCAGGAATACGGAATATTTCAGCATGGCACTTGCCTGCAAGACTGTCACCCAGTTTAAAGTCAGTTCTCCACTTTTGCGAGGCTGTGAGATAACACAACTCTTTATCCAATAGAGCCACGGCTACGGGGGCATTGGCGATGACATGACGAAGGGAGTCAGGAACATTGCCTGTCATCGTATTCATCTTAGATAAAACATTCATAACTCTGCCCATTCCAATCTTAGTAATTATCCTTTAGCGAGTATAACATTTGTTTATCAATTCTTCGTATTTTTTGTAATAAAAATATGACAAATGGAACCGGCTGTAATGTTATCAGAAAAAAAACAGGATGTTATATATATAGCATACGTAATATCGGTCACAAAAGATTATTGAAAAAGTTAAGACATCCTCCACAAACTGAGCAGAATTAAATTTAAATCAATTGTGGGCAAGCAGACTGATACACTGACCAGTCCCAGGCATGGCCATTATCCCTGCCCTATAAATGGCTGAATATAAAACAATTGAATTTTTACGGTTTTTGTAATATTTAAAACATAAAGTCTATTGATTTGGTAGAGTATTAAATAATATTTATGTTTACTGAAATTATGACACCAATGATACTAAAGATGTACCTGACTTCGCCAGGAGTTGTGTTAGAAAGCTGCCTTATGCCTGTCTCTCCTGACAATTGCACAAGCCTGTATTGTTGTTGCATTTAACTGCGCCTGGTTTTTTCCTTGCAGGGGTTGACATCAATGCTTTCATCATTAAAAAAACAGAATCTCACGAATAATGGTCGGATAGAAAAAATTACAGACAAACAAAACTGGCAAGGTAGCCTTGCCAGTTTATTGGAATGAAGAACAGCATTGTAACGCCAATCACGCGCCGGACTTCAGCACGCTTTATGCAACGAAAACACTCATTAACATAAAACATTGTTAAATATATGGAAATATTTACCTCCAAAAATAAATACAGGTTATCCTATCAGCTAGCTATTATATTTCTTCTTTTAGTTAGTCCATTCTACATCACCGCACAAACAGTACCCCCGGCTACTATCAATTCCGAATTAAAAGGAAAAGTAATTGACGCCGCAAATAAAGAACCACTGCCCGGAGCCGTAGTACGGATCAAAGGCACAACACACGCCGTATCTACTGATAACAAAGGAAGATTTGTCTTTGAAACGGGTCAGAAATTCCCTTACACTTTACTGATCTCCTTTGTTGGCTATCAGCCCAGGGAAGTAATCGTGAGCGGAAGCCCTGCAGAAATCCAGTTAACTGAAAATAACAATCAGCTTAACGACGTTGTTGTGGTTGGCTATGGCACACAAACCCGGAAATCACTGACCGGATCGGTATCTACCATCAGCGTAGAAGAAGTAAAAGATAAACCGGTAGCTACCTTTGAGCAGCAGCTGCAGGGCAAAGCTGCCGGATTGCAGATCAGTGCCTCTACAGGTATTCCCGGAGACGGAATGTTTATCCGCGTTAGGGGTACTACCTCCATCAATGCCAGTAATGACCCTTTATATGTGATTGACGGTGTGTATGTAAACAGTAATTCACTGCAAAACATTACCACACAGGGCCAGGCAAACAACCCGCTTTCTGACATCAACCCTAATGATATTGAAAGCATTACCGTTTTGAAAGATGCAGATGCAACGGCCATCTACGGAGCCAGGGCCGCAAATGGCGTCATCCTCATCACTACCAAACGCGGTAAACTCAACTCGGCCCCGAAAGTTACCCTGAACACCTACTTCGGCGCGGCATGGGCACCCAAATTGTGGGACCTTAGCACAGGCCCGCAACATGCAGAGCTCGTAAACGAAATGTACAGGAACTCTGAAGCCGATGCCATTGCAGCCAATAATACCGCAGCAATCAATACCTACAGATACGTGCCTTTCAGGGCATTAACAGATAACCCTACTGCCTCGCCGGCCCCACGCGGCCTGCCACAGGAACAGCAGACGTATGACCGGCTGAACAAAGTTTTCAGAACCGGTTTCCTCCAGAATTATGATGCCTCCATCTCGGGTGGTAACGACAAGACCACCTATTATATAGGCGCAGGATTAAACAAACAACAGGCAGATCTGAAAACAAACGATTTCAGAAGGGCAACCTTCAAGATCAATATTGACCAGAAGATCAATGATATATTTAGTATCGGTACATCCAATACCCTTACCCAAACCTACAGGACAAACGCACGTGTAGGGGATGGCCCTCAGGGAGGAATCCTGCAGTCTGCCCTGCATACACCTACGTATCTTCCCGAAGTAAATGCTGACGGCAGCCCTGCAAAGTGGGCGGGTTTTGACAACCTGGATGTGCTGATCAACAATACGAACATGAACTCTACCAGCAACAGACTGATCAGCAACTTTTATGCAGAGGCCAAAATAACGCCAGATCTGAAGTTCCGGAGCAGCTGGAGTATTGATTACAATAACTATAAGGAATTTCAATACTGGAACAGCCTCACCAACCTTGGTATAGCCAACCATAACCTGGGTACGTCCAGTATTTCGGACAATACGGTGTGGACCAATGAGCAAACCTTAGCGTACAATAAAACATTGGGCAAACATAATTTTGGTGCCCTTGTTGGTAACTCCCTGCAGGGTACAGTACTGGGAACTACTCTCGCACAGGGAACCAACTTTCCGAATGATTCCTTTGAACAGATCGCCTCCGCAGCAAGCACAACTTCTTCCTCTACCAAGACCAGCTACAGGCTTTCGTCCTTCTTTGGAAGGGTGAATTATAACTATGCCGGAAAATATTACGCGGAATTCAACCTCCGCGCAGACGGCTCGTCCAGATTTGGCGCTAACCACCAATGGGGATATTTCCCCTCAGCCGGTGTGGCCTGGAGGATCAAACAGGAAGACTTCCTGAAGAATGTTTCCGTGATCAGCGACCTGAAGTTACGCGGAAGTATCGGTGTAACCGGAAATCAGAACAATATCAACGACTTTGCCTCAAGAGGACTCTGGGGAGCAGGCGCCAACTACCAGAACAACCCTGGTACTATTCCAACACAACTGGCCAACCCGGAACTGAAATGGGAAAGCACACGCCAGATCAATATCGGACTGGACCTCGGCCTGTTTAGCGACCGCCTGACTCTGGGAGCAGATGTATATCATAAATATACAAGTGATCTGCTGCTTAACCTGCCGCTGGCAACAAGCTCAGGTTTCACTTCCATCCTTGAAAATGCCGGCGAGATCAGTAACAAAGGTTTTGAAATATCCATCAGCAGTACCAATATCAGCCGTAAAGACTTCAGGTGGACCACCAATTTCAACTTCTCCCGTAATATCAATAAAATTGAAAAACTCCCTATCCCCGTCGTAGCAGCCTATGCAGCAGAGAGAATGGTGCAAGGCTTGCCTGTAAATTCCTTCTTTGTTTACAAACAGCTCTACGTTGATCCGCAGACAGGAAATGCAGTTTACGAAGATGTAGACCATGACGGCAAGATCACCTCAAGTGACCTGCAGAACGTGGGAACGGCCCTTCCTAAATTTACCGGCGGCCTTACCAATACGTTCCTGTATAAAGGCTTCGACCTTTCGGTATTCTTCAATTTTGTCTATGGCAATAAGGTATATAATAACAATGCCTATTTCCTTGAAGGCGGCGGAACACGTGATGCCAACAGGGCGATAGATACCCGCCAGCTCGACAGGTGGCAGCAGCCCGGTGATATCACCGACATGCCAAGGCTTACCGCCCTGGGCACAAACTATACACTCAGCCCAACCAGCCGCAACATAGAAAATGGCTCGTTTCTGAGGTTAAGTAATGTCAACCTGGGTTACACCATACCAAAAAGTGTGATCGAAAAAATCAGGCTTTCTTCGGTGAGGGTATATGTGAGCGGCTCCAATCTCTGGCTGATCACCAAATACCGCGGACCAGATCCTGAGGTAAATGTATCCTCTTCTTCTACGGTATTGGGCTACGACCTCGGAACACCACCTATGCCGAGAACCCTTCAGGTGGGAGCTAACATAACTTTTTAATTCATTAACGAATACACAGGATGAAAAGATTAATATACATCGTACCATTTTTTATACTTCTGGGCTCTTGCAAAAAGTTCCTGGAAACCCAGCCCCAGCAACAGGTAGATCAGTCGGAGGCCATTACAAACGCCAGTTCGGCAGGAACAGCCGTTAATGGTATGTTCAATGTGCTGGCCAGCAATGATTATTACGGATCAAACTTCCCTGCCCTCTCCTATTTATCGGCAGGTGATATCCAATGGACAGGCTCCCAGTCTGCACCAAGTGAAATCAACAAACACCTTACCTCTGCGACAAATACCAATGTAGGCTCGGCATGGACTGCCATCTATAAAACGATATCTTCTGCCAATTACATCATTGCTACTGTTCCTGGAATAAACGATCCCCTGTTTACTACAGCCACAAGAAACCAGTACCTTGGCGAAGCCTATTTTGTACGGGCACTGGCCTATTTCGATCTTGCACGTGGCTGGGGAGGCGCGCAGCTGATCCTTACTCCTACCATTACGGCATCAGACAATAAAGATATCAGGAGAAGCACCCAGGCAGAGACGTATGCACAGGTACTGAAAGACCTGGATGCTGCAGAGCCGCTGGTTCCAACAGCGCTAAACCGCAATCGGGTAACACAAAAAACTGTATGGGCATTAAAGGCAAGATTTTACCTTTACCTGCAGCAATGGGCACAGGCTGAACAATACGCAACACAGGTGATTACTACAGCAGATTATTCCCTGTTAAAACCTTACAGTGCATTTTTTGCGAATAGCGCTGTCAGCACCAGTGAGTCAGTCTTTGAACTTGCCTATACCGTATCCAATACGAATAACCATAGCAACTGGTGGCTGCCGCCTGCCCTGGGCGGACGCCGTGAGTGGGCCCCGTCTGATGTTCTGGTAGGCTTACTCAACAATCCCCTGGTGGGCGGAGGCAGAAGCGCATTAATTGCGCAGACAGCCCCTCCGGGCAACTTATGGTACGGCAAGTTATACTACCGTACACCACTCGGAACCGATCCTGCCTATATTATCCGCACAGCAGAGCTTTACCTGATCCGTTCCGAAGCAAGGGCGCAACAGGGCAACCTTACCGGTGCTTTGGCAGATCTGAATGCTGTACGTGACCGTGCAGGTGTAACAGCCAGTACAGCAGCTACACTTCCCGATATCTT
This sequence comes from Pedobacter hartonius, assembly GCF_900107535.1. Lineage (GTDB taxonomy): Bacteria > Bacteroidota > Bacteroidia > Sphingobacteriales > Sphingobacteriaceae > Pedobacter > Pedobacter hartonius. Next base: position 278,460 of record NZ_FNRA01000003.1, read on the forward strand.
GCTGGCACTCGAAAACGAACGTCGGGTAGAGTTCCCTTTTGAGGCCGACCGCTGGTTTAACCTGGTCAGGACAGACAGGGCGCAAACCCTGTTGTCACTTCCTGATAAACACCTGTACCTGTTCCCTATCCCGTATAGCGAGACACTCGTAGATCCAAATCTGGCCGGAGCCAACAGAAACCCAGGTTATTAACCTCAATATATCATTCCATTAAAAAGGAAAAGCAGCGGGAAATCGTTGCTTTTCCTTTTTAATGGAAGAGCTTATCCTACTGAGAGTAACTTAAAAAATGACTAAAAGCGATGGGCTGAGACCCTATAAAGGCCATACCAAAATCTGTTGATCAAAAGGATAATTTGATCAGTGCACAGGAGAGAAGTTAACCGGGGATCACGATCCCCGGTTACTGGAATAATTTGTTTTTATTAAGCTAGTTTTACGTTTACCGCATTCAGGCCTTTTTTGCCTTCCTGCTCATCGAATACTACTTCGTCATTTTCGCGGATCTCGTCAATCAGACCAGAAACATGAACAAAAATCTCTTTTCCGTTTTCGTCTTTAATAAAGCCAAAGCCTTTTTCACTGTTAAAAAATTTTACTGTACCGTTTTTCATTGTAAATACTGTTTTTTGATGGTAATAAAACCTGCATTTGATTCCTCGCTTTATGAGCGCTGATTTGACGCAGTTTTCATTTGTAATAAATTGTTTAAATAATCAGCTCAATATAGTTATTAAAGTTGTTTCACCAAACGTTAATTCATGTGAAATTTCGGATATCACTGGGAGATTACAATTCTTACACTTTTGTGTGGGATAAATTTGGCTTTTCAGGCTGTGATATGTTTTTTTCCTTACTGTGATTGTATTGCAGCAATTGGAATTTCAGTGCCTTATTCCAAAGAATACTATACTGTTGACTTCTATGATCCTGATGGACAGATAATCGAAGTAGCGCACACGCCATATGCCGGTCTAAGTTAAGTCAATGGTCATTACCCTGCCAAGGCAAGGTGTTTCATTAATTAAATTCTACACCACCACAGGATCCCATGTTGACCGTTTCGACGGATCTTCCATTTGAACTCCCCAGTCATACATTGCCTCAAATTCAGCAGTTTCCGGTTAATGCACATGGCAATGATTATTATAAATTGGGCTTCGATGAAGAATGTCTTTCGCGTTTACCAAGGCAATATCCATTTCTGATAGTTTATACCAAATTGTTAAACATTTTTCGGGGCGTTCACCAAAAGAATTTATAATCAGCCGCCTGATACTGGAAGCCAGACGCCGCATTTATTATGGAGAGCAAACTACTGTCAAGGAACTGGCTTTTGAGCTGGGCTTCAATTATCCTGACTACTTCTGCCGGCTGGCCGGCTATATCATGGGATCATCATCTGAACCGCTTCAGAATCCCTGGCATCTTCATGCAGATGGTTCACTAGCCCGTCATCTCGGCTTCCGACCAACAGTGAGGACGGTATACCAGGCCGTGCAGGAGAACCTGCTCTGATGCTATTTTGAAAGTCAATACCGGAAAACAATGCTCTGCTACGGCTAAATAGAAACACATCTGCAGGTAGCAGAGCAACTTTAAATTAACGCCTTAAAGGGACATTTGTCCCACCAATATTCTGTCAAATGTCTTTGTAACGAAGGACAAAAGAACCTCACCTTTGAAGTGTACTAATTACTTAGACATGAAATTAAAAGATAAAGTAACTGTTATTACCAGTGATAATAGCAGAATAGGGTTTGGTATTGCTGAGGCTTTTAAAAGCAGGAACGTGATGTATTTGTGTTGGACGGAGTCGTGTTCAAACATCTGTAAAAAAGATACTTAATCAAGTTTATATAAACCTTCAAAATAAAATAGAAGAGTTATGTAAATCGGGTAATGCATAAAAATGGACTTGTGAGGGTACGAAAGATATTAAGATTATCATTAATTTTATTTGGAACGATCGGTTTATTATAATACCTTTGTTGCATAGCCTTTATTAATCAGCACCATCAATACCTAATATTTTTTACCCTATAAAAGAACGATAGGTTTAAATTAAACATCTAATTAACAAAATAATAAGTAAAAAAATGAAAGGATTAACAAATAAAGTAGTATTCATTACTGGCGGAAGTCGCGGTATTGGCGCAGCTATCGCAAACAGATTTGCTGCTGCAGGTTCAACTGTAATTTTCACCTACGCTAAATCCAGCCATCGTGCCATGGAACAGGAAGAAAAATTAAAATCTTTTGGGGTTAAAGCTATGGCTATCCAGGTAGACAGTGCTGATTCGGTAGCACTGCAAACTGCTATATCAAATACGATCGATCAGTTTGGCCCTATAGACATCCTGGTTAACAATGCTGGGATCTACCCGTCCGGCGATTTCGCAGATATTACTTTGGAGGCCTTTGATGAAGTCATGAACATCAATGTGAAAGCTGTGTTTACGGCCAGCCATGCTGTGGTTAAAAAGATGGCAGAGGGTGGAAGAATCATCTCTATAGGAAGTAATCTGGCAGACATTACCGTGTCTGATGATAGCATACTTTATTCTATGAGTAAATCTGCATTGCAAGGTTTTACAAAAGGTTTAGCCAGGGCAATGGGCCCTAAAAAGATCACCGTTAACCTTGTGCAGCCGGGCCCTATTGACACAGAGATGAATCCCTCTGATACACCATGGGCAGATTTTTTACGGAGCAGAATGGCCCTTCCTGAATATGGAACTGGTGATGATATTGCAGGTTTGGTCGTTTTTCTGGCAAGCAGTGAAGGAAAATATATAACCGGTACTACCTTAACAATAGACGGGGGAATGAATGCGTAACCTTTTTTTATTCAATAACGGAACGACCGATTTAATATAAGATATATGAAGAATAAAATAGCCTATATCGGCTGCATCAGCTTAATTGGTGTGATTAGCACAGAATTTGGCGTTATCGGGATACTTCCCCAAATTGCCGGTTATTATCATATCACTATTGACAAAGCTGGTGTATTACTGAGTGCCTTCGCTATGGTTGCGGCTATTGCAGGGCCGTTTCTCACCATACTGACTTCTGGTATAAACAGGAAGAAGCTAATGGCAATCAGTATGACAATATTTTTAATTACCGGAGTGGTCTCCTCTTTGTCTCCCCCATTCTGGCTATTACTGCTGGTACGGCTTTTACCCGCATTTTTGCACCCTGCCCTGGTTTCTGCGGCCGTCGGTGCAGCTACAGTAGCTGCAGATAAGAAAGATGCACATAAAATGATGGCAATTGTAATTGGTGGCGTAGGTATAGCTACCATCACAACTGTACCTTTTGCCACCTATATTGCCAGTGTATTTAATAGCTGGCAGGCATCATTCATGGTACAAACAGTTATCAGTTCAATTGCCATTTCAGCCATATGGTTAGGCCTTCCATCAATGCCGGTAGAGGAAGAGAAATCGTACAGCACACAACTAAAAATATTAACCAAGCCATTATTTATTGCCAGCGCTACCTTTACCTTCTTAATGAATGGTACCATGTTTACTACCTACAGTTATTTTGCAGATTATTTAGGCAAAATCAATGGAATGGACCCTAAAACAATTAGTGCAATGCTCCTGCTATTCGGAATAACAGGCGTGTTGGGCAACTTTGCAGCCGGCAAAATGCTCAGTAAAAATATCACCATCACCACCGCCAGTTTCCTTATAGGATTAACATTAATTTCTATTCCTATTTATTATTCCGGTTCGATGTCTCCCTGGGTGATTGTACTCATTGCCATCTGGGGATTCTTTCACACCCCTTGCTTTTTGACGGGGCAGGCATATATGATAGAAACTGCGCCCGAAGCGCCCGAATTTGCCAATAGTATTTCTATCTCTTTTGGAAATCTGGGTATCTCTCTCGGAACAGCGATCAGCGGATTATCCATCGCAGGTAATGGCCTGCATAGTGCACCATGGGTCATGTTATCATTTGGCATTCTGGCGCTGATTACCCTCAGCATTAAGGAAATTATGGAAAAGAAATTTAGAGCAAAACAAAAAGCCGTCAATCAATATTAATACAAACATATGTCAGCAACTCATTTAGACCAAAGAAAAATCGATTATCTGAGAAACATTCCTGATCTGCTTCCTGTGAGAAGGGAACATTATGAAAACTGGTCCATCAAGGTGATCAACCGGGAGGAAATCGTATGCAAAAACTATTTGTCACCCAACCGGCGCGACTTTTATAAAATAATCTTTATCAATGAAGGTAAAGGAATTTTCACCTTAGGACTAAATACCTATCATATTGATCAGCCAACTATCTTGTTTGTTCATCCCAATGAAATTATTTCATGGAAGAATCTTGGCTTAAAATCAGCTTCAACCGGGTACTTCTGCATTTTTAAAAGAAGTTTTACTGATAAAAATGTAATTCTTAAGTCTGCTATAGAGAAATACGAGCTCTTTAGCCCTACAGCGAAAAGCGTAATTCAATTGCCAAAAGAAACCATCATCACGATTACCCAAATTTTTAAAAAGATGCACCGGGAAGAACAGGCTTCCGGCCCTTTTATGGAAGATGCTCTACAGTTATATCTTCAACTAATTATGGTAGAAAGCTGCAAGGCAGGGCATCATCAAAAGGCAGTTACCGGCACAAACGATTATAAACAGGTGCATGATTTTTTCCATTTGCTGGAACAAGAAACCTCAGGAATCAATTATGAAAATCCAATCCGAATGAAAACCGCCAAAGAATTTGCCGGTCACCTGGCCATACACCCCAATCATCTGAATGCTTTATTAAAAAAACAGACGGGTCAAAACGTCAGTACACACATCAAAAACCGATTACTGGAAGAAGGCAAAATCTTGCTATTGCAGACCGACTGGCCATTGCAGCAGATCGGATATGCTATCGGATTTGCAGAACAGCCAAATTTCAGCCATTTCTTCAAAAAAAACATCGGCATCACACCGATTGAATTCCGAAAAAGTCAGGGGCTGTGATATGCATAAAAACCAATCGCCCTGACTATAGGCACATCCTTACTTTTGATGATGCTATGGTGCGGACAACTGATATTCATCCTTCCAATGCACTATCTCATTGTTGTACAAGGCCTGATTTGCAGAGTGAACACATATAGCCGTTTTGGCCCCGGTATATATGTTTGAGTCTGGCAGCAATCCTGAACCTATCTTGTCATAGAAATCATTTAAGGCATACCAGGTTCCATCTTTAGTTGCATCGGGTAGTATGGGTGTTCCGCCGTCCTTATCCCAGGTAATCTTAGTTGCGCCCGTTACACCGTCTACTGTACCTTTGTCCTTCAGCAAACCCTTTTCAGGATAAAACATTCCCCTGTCCATCAGTAAAGACACAGTTCCTTTGGTTCCCTTAATTTTGAAGAGGTAACCATCGCGGCTGTTGCCACAGGTGGCACCAAAATTTCCTACCATGTTCTGCTCAGGATAGCGCAGCATCAATTGTACGTTATCATATGTTTCGCGGCCGTCCTTAAACACATCAATTCCCCCTGTTGCCATAAAATCAGAGGGATGGGTGTCAAAAGCCCAGTTGATGAAATCAATCTGGTGCGATAATAATTCAGCGATCAGGCCACCCGAATATTCTTTATACATACGCCAGTTGATCTGCCTTTCGAGCGAAGCATCAGGCACTGGCCGGCGCCAGTTGGCATTGCGATCCCAGCGGCAGTCCACCTGGCTTACTTTGCCCAGATACCCTTTGCTGATCATTTCTTTTACCCTGAAATAAAGCGGCGAATACCGGTATTGATGCCCCACCTGTACTACCTGTTTAGGCCTGCTCTTTACTAATTTCACCAGATCCAGTGCCTGCTGAATAGTATAGGTCATTGTTTTTTCCAGGTACAGGTGTTTGTCAGCTTTTAAAACATCAACTGCTATCGGATAGTGCATATTTAGCGGCACGGCAACTACTACAGCATCTACCTGCTGATTATCCAGCAATTGCCGGTGATCTTTATATTGCCTGCAGTTACCGTTTTTTACAAACTTACGGGCTTCATCCAGGCGCATATCCAGTACATCACATATGGCCACCACCTTAAACTTTTGCGGAAACTGGTCCATCATCCCGATAATTCCCTTCCCCCTGTCGCCACAGCCGATAACGCCGATATTAATCACCCGGCCGGCATTCGCTGCAAAAAGGTCTGCATGATTTAACCATAGTCCACCTGCTATCAGCCCGGTATTTTTAACGAAAGTTCTTCTTTTCATCTTTATCAATGTATATCGTAACCATTAAATCCTTTGGTAACCGTATCTGCCACTACCCCATCATCCTTTTTGTAGATGATATAAGCAGCAATATCTGTTCTTTTCTCCAGAAAGCGGATTGTGTTTTTCAAGCCCATCACCATAAAGCCATTGTCATATCCATCGGCAGTAATGCCATCTTTTGCCCAAACGGTAACACTGATCATCTCATTCATTGCGGGATAACCTGTTCTGGCATTCATAATATGTGATATTTGTTTGCCATTGGCCTCCAAATGTTTACGGTAATTTCCTGAGGTGGTTACAGCACCATCATCCGGGGTAATTACTTTTCTTAAAGGAGCAGGCAGGATGTCATTTCCGTCAATGGCTTCGATACCTATCTTAAACCGCTCGCCATCGGGTTTATGCCCTTTTATGCGCAATTCTCCGCCAATCTCAACCAGGTAGTTACAGATATGATGATGCTCAAGCAAAGCAGCAAGCAGATCAGCAGTATACCCCTGGGCTATACCATTGAGATCTACTTGTACACCTGCAAACTTTTTATGCAGAAAATTACCCTGCAACCATATTTTACCGGGCCCAACGTTTTTCAAAATGCTTTTTATCAATTCTGGCCCCGGAGCTGCAGCAGGCTTTTTAACACCAAAGCCCCAGGCATCTACCAAAGACTTTACGGTAACATCTACCGCGCCGCCTGTAGCACGGTTGATCTCAATGGCTTTACTGATCAGTACACGAAAAGGTTCATCTATGGTAATCCCTTTGTCTGACCGGTTGAACCTGCAAATAAGCGATGTAGGCAAATACAATGATACCGAGCTGTCTAAACGGTTAAGTAAACTATCGGTTTGCCCAAGGCTGACTATGCTATCTGGAGCGTAATATATAATTTTATATGTAGTGCCCTGTGCATCACCGCTGATCTCAATTTTTCTATCCGCAGCAAGGGGCACTTTCCATCCTGAACTTATGACCAACAGGAACATAACCAAAGCCGGAACCATAAATTTTACTGCATTATTACCACTCATTGTTTAATATCAGAAATTTCCGTTTGTGGCATCCACAGACATCTTGTTTACTCAACTACAGTGCTACAACCGCGTTCATACCAGGAGTAAATATATGGTTTATCATGGCTACTGTAAACTATTGAACGCTGCACATTTTGTTCAATATTTTGTTGATTCGTCTCAATGAGCAAGCTTTTAGCTGCTTAAGCGGGTATAACTGCCTGGATACATACGTCAGAATTAAAACGGATTTTGAAGGTAAAAAAGAAAGCTGCTAACAAGCTGTTTATTAATATATTTGAATCTAACTAATTATGAACCTTTTCTTTCGGACGATCCTGCTTTCAGTATTGATGGCTGGCATGGTATTTACCTGCCAGGGGCAACCCTATTATTTCAGGCATTACCAGGTTGATGATGGCCTGGCGCACAATTCAGTTACCTCCATACTGCAGGACAGTAAAGGGCTGATGTGGATCGGGACCCGTGGAGGGCTCTGCTCTTTTGACGGCTATACATTTAAAACTTTAAAAAATACAAAAAACGCACTTGGCGATATCGGCAACAATGTGATTACCACTATTAAGGAAGATCAAAAAGGAATATTGTGGATAGGTACAGGAACAGGTATTTTCAGGTACGACCCTTACAAAGAATCACTTACTCTTTTAAAAGGCGCTCCGCAATCCTATATCAGGGGCCTGTTGATAGACGCCGAAGATAATTTATGGTTCCTGTCCGATTACTCCCTGTACCAGTACAAACAGCGGCAAAATAAAATTGAGGTGCTCAACCTATCCGGCAACTGCGTGGCAATCGACCAGCATAAGAACATCTGGGTTGGCGATAATGAGGGAGTGGCAAGTGTATACTCTCCCCTGACCAAATCTGTTAAAACCATCCGCATTATTGATAAAAGCATACCGGCAAAACTGAGGTCTATCAATACCTTGTTCCCCTTGCAGGATGATAAAGTGTTAGTGGGCTGTTTTACACAGGGATTAAAAATATATCATACCAAAACAGGCCAGACCCAATCCATACAGCTGAGCGGCAGGAAAGACACAAATATTTACGTACGGGATATTACCGCTACCGGCAAACAGGAATACTGGGTGGCTACCGAATCGGGTATTTATATTTACAACCTGAAAACAAACACCAGCCGCAACCTGCGTAAAAGTGCAGCTGATCCTTATTCGATTGCTGACAATGCCGTTTATACTGCATATAAAGACAATCAGGGCGGCATATGGGCAGGAACTTTTTTTGGCGGCTTAAGCTATTATTCAAAAGAGAATGCAAGATTTGAAAAATACTATCCCCAGCCGGGTGTTAACTCTATTTCCGGCAATGCCGTCCGCGAGATATGCCCTGATGGTAAAGGAAACTTATGGATCGGGACTGAGGATGCGGGTATCAACAAATTAAACCTCCAAACCGGCAGGTTCACTAACTACAGCGCCGAAGGAAAAAAAACCGACGTGTCTTATTCAAATATACACGGGTTGCTGTCAGTGGGCAATCAGTTATTCATTGGCCCCTTTTTCCACGGCCTGGAAATCATGGATACCCGCACAGGGAAAATTACAGACCGTTTTAAATTTATTCGTAACAAGGAGGACAACTATGCGAGTGATTTTATACTGTCAATGTATCTTACAAAGGATAGTACCCTACTGATAGGTACTGCTTATAATGACTCCGGATTATTTACCTATGACAGCAAACACAAGAGCTTTAGCCGCATCAAACAAATCCCTTATGGTTCTTATGTGTTCCATATCCGGGAAGATGACAAAGGCAATATCTGGACGGGCAGCGTATCCCGGGGGGCGTTTTACTATAACCCAAAAACAGGGCGCAGCGGCAATATACACTTTGCCGGCAAAGTAAAAGGCGCCTATGTGAATGAAGCCGCTGTACGTTATATTCTGCAGGACAGCAACCATAACATGTGGTTCGCTACCGGGGGAAGCGGTCTGATGAAATTAAGCCCGGACCATAAAACCATTAAGAAATTCACTACAGAAAATGGCCTGCCCAGCAATATCATATTTTGTATGCTGGAAGACAATTCCAAACACCTGTGGGTAAGCACCCTCCGGGGGCTGATCTGCCTTGATCTGCAAACCGAAAAATTTAAGACCTATACCCGGTCCAACGGACTGATCACAGATCAGTTCAACTATAACTCGGCCTATAAAGATGCCAATGGAAAAATGTATTTCGGGTCAGTCAAAGGAATGATAGCCTTTGATCCGGCCAGCTTTTCCCATCAAGAGCCACGCCCGCCGACCTATATTACCGGATTTCAGATCAACGACAGGGAAATTGTACCTAATGACAAAACCGGCACACTTAGTAAATCTATTTTGTATACGGATACGATTGTTCTTTCCCACGATCAGGGTAATTTCAGTATACAGTTTTCTGCATTAAATTACTCGTCGCCCCAGGTCACACGCTATAAATACCTGATGAAGGGGCTGAATAAACAATGGACCTATCTCAACAGCAACCGTAAAGCCTATTTTACAGATCTGTCTGCCGGCGAATATACTTTCCTGGTGCAGGCAGAAAGCAATGTAGGTAGCTGGACGGGAAAAGAACGCAGCCTGTTCATCAGGGTTTTGCCCCCTTTCTGGAAAAATAACGTTGCTTATTTTATTTACCTGTTCAGCTTCAGCATCAGCCTTTACCTGTCGGTCCGTTATTATCATCAATACCTGGAACGCAAAAACCTGAACAGGTTGCAGTTATTTGAACATGAAAAAGAAAAGGAAATTTACCAGGCCAAAATAGAGTTTTTCACCAACATCGCACATGAGATACAAACTCCGCTAACACTTATTGTCGGGCCGGTTGAAATGCTGATTACAGAAGCCTTAGAACCATCAGTTGCCAGACAAAGCCTGCTGATGATCGAAAAAAACGCAAAACGCCTGGCCGATCTTACTGCACAGCTGCTGGATTTCCGTAAAACAGAAATGCATCAGTTCGGTCTCAGTTTTGTAAAAACCGACATGACCAGGTTACTCAGGGAGCAGATGGAAATATTTAAACAACAGGCCGGAAAAGCTGGTATAGACCTGAACTTTGATTCGACTGAGCCGCATGTTATTGCCTTTGTAGACAGGGAAGCTACGATAAAAATCTGCAGTAACCTGATTTCAAATGCCATAAAATACGCAGCTGCCAGTGTTACCGTCAGCATAGCCCAATTTAACCTAACAGACGAACAGTTTACCATCAGGTTTAGTAACGACGGCAAGGGCATACCCGAAGAATTTACCGAGAAAATATTTGAGCCCTTCTTCAGGCTCAAAGGAAATGGCAGCGCCGGAACAGGCATTGGTCTTTCGCTGGCCAGATCGCTGACCGAATTGCATAATGGTTCGCTGAGGTTAGCAAGAAACAACAGTGACATCACCGTTTTTGAATTACGTTTACCCGTACACCAGAGATTTGAATTTAAATTAAGCACATGGAAAAAGATAAAAACAGGTCAGACACCATATTGATCATTGATGATAACGAAGATATCCTTGAGTTTTTAACACAGGTGCTCGGCGATAGCTATACCCTGCATCTGGCGCTTAACGGCGAAATTGCGCAAAACATCCTGTCTGAAGAGATCATCAGCCTTGTGATATCAGATATCATGATGCCAGACATTGATGGCTTTGAACTCTGCCGGATATTAAAGGAAAACGTTGATTATTGCCATATACCCATCATCTTACTGACCTCAAAAAACACCTTCAGCGCTCAGATTGAAGGTTTGGAAGTGGGTGCGGATGCGTATATCCAAAAACCTTTTTCGCCGTATTTGTTGCGGCACCAGATAGCGAACCTGCTTAAAAACCGTTTAAAAATAAAGGATCATTTTGCAAGTTCGCCATTTGAGGACGTTAGGGTAATGGCGCACTCAAAAACAGATGAAAACTTTCTGAAAAGGCTCGATGAATATATCCGCATCAACCTCAAAGAGCCGAACATGGATATTGACAAACTTTCCCAGCATATGAATATGAGTCGCCCTACCTTCTATCGGAAGATAAAATCTCTTTCTTCACTGTCACCAAAAGAACTTATCGATATCACACGTCTTAAAAAGGCGGCTAAGCTCATTGCACAGAATGAGTTCACCTTATTTGAGATCGCCCGGATGGTTGGATACAGTTCACAAAGCCTTTTCACCCGTAACTTTCAGAAGTATTTTAAGGTTACCCCCGTAGAGTATATCAACACGCTGCGCAGTCAATCACCTACAGATGAACTTAAAGTGTTTTGATTTTGATATTACGGTAACTTACTTCATTGCCATGGTCCTGCAGCAGGATGTGCCCCTTATCGGCTTCACCAAAATCTTTCCAGACTTTGTGCTTGCTCATTTTTACCAGTTCACGGTACTCAGGTGATTTGCGCTCATATTCCAGTACCTTTACCCCATTTAACCAATGTTCTACATGGTTATTAGGGTAAACGATCACCTTGCCGGTATTCCACTCGCCAATGGGTTTTACAGCACCGGCTTTGTTTGATGTTTTCAGGTCGTATAGTGAAGCCAGTGTGCGGTTGCCGTCACGGCCGAGTTTGGCATCAGGATGTACATCGTCGTCAAGTACCTGATATTCGAGCCCTATAGCCGATGCACCTGAATTTTCTTTCAGTGTAACAAAGTACTTCACACCGCTATTGGCACCCCTGGTCAGTTTAAAATCAAAGCTCAGTTCAAAAGCACCATATTCGGCAACGGTTACAATATCACCGGCATTTTGTGATTCTGCCCCATTGGAAGACTGTATAGTCAATACGCCGTCCTTTATTACCCAGCCATTTGCTGCGGTTGGGAAAGTATCCGCCCTGGCACTGCGCCAGCCTTTACTGGTCTTGCCGTCAAACAGTAATTTCCATCCTTCTTTTTTTTCTTTAGGGCTCAGCGAATTCAGCTGCGCATTTGCAGCAGTGCTCATTACCAGTAACATGAGGGCAAAAATTGATACTTTATATAACTTTTCTAAATTCATAATAAGGTTTTGTTCTTTAATGATCATACTATTTTTTGGCAAAATTGCCGGCAAGCGTATTCAGTTGAGCCGCGTTTGGCGTCTCCGCCCCGTTACTGATGACCACCCGGTACCTAAAGGTAACAGATTCACCTTTTTTTAAGGTCAGATTTTTAGCCGAAGCGCCATTGGTAAATATCTTTTCGCCCAGCGGGTTCGCCGCAAAAAGTCCGTAACCTCTTGCATGCCAGAAAGTAGGGTAATTAGGATTAAGCGGATGATCGATCATAGCAATGCTCACCGAATCGGTACCCATTTTGCCATACACCTTACACCAGGTACCCCGTGTGCTCCACACCGCGTCACCCGTTTTGCCCTCGCTGCTCAGGTAGTTGCCTGTAGGTATTTTATCTGCGCCTCCTTTTACAGTAGTTACATTACCCTTACTATCGGTAAATTTTTCATCCTTACTATTGGGCATCTGTAATTCATGCGCCAGCCGCAAACCCAGCATGCCATCTTTTGCATCGGTAAAAACTGCTTCCTGAGCTGCTTTTAATGTAGTTACCCTGTCAATTATGCGCTGGGTAGCATTACCGCTGAATTCCAGGCAGGTGTTCTCTTCCAGTATAATTTCCTTTGCCTGATTGGTCCAGTTGGCATGATAGGCCAATATTCCCTTCTTCCCCTCCTTAAGATCAGTGATCCTGTCGGTACGGATCCATCCGTATTGTGCTTTCTTAGCAGCAGCTATGGCGTAAGAGTTATTCCAGAAATCCAGGCCGTTCAGATTTTCAAAGTTAAACCACAGGCCTATGTGATGAGGATGGTCTGTGGGATCACCTGTTTTGGGATCAAGTGGAAAGCCGCGGGTAACCACAGTGCCCCCGGCGGTGGTCAGCGGATAGAGCACAGGCTTTTCCAGAGTATCCGGAAACATGAACGTGCTGAACAGTTTACCGCCGATCAGTACATTCACTTTTTTCTGATTATCATATTTTTTGAAAGTCACTGTTGCTTCCTGGGCTACAGCGGATGAAGAAAATGCGGCCGCTAATGCCACACAACTTAATAGTTTCAGTTTGATCATCATTATCAGTATTTAAAGATCTTACCATTGGCCATTACTTCCTGAGTTTTTTCATCAAAGGTGGCCTTTGCGCCGGTATGCGCGGCAGCGGTGGTCATGATGTTGGCAATACTATGGCTGTAGCCTGCTTCAACCGGTGCATTTGGCTGTTTGCGGCTGCGTATACATTCCATCCAGTTACGGATGTGATTAGAGGTAAGCTGATCGCCGCCGGTATTGGCCGATGCCACCACCTGTTCAGAATTGTCAAGGCTGATTTCGGGCAGCAGATTGGCTTTCATATTCATCGCTGCGGCCATCTTTTCGGTTAAACCGCCTTTCGGCGATATTTTGTTTGTGATCAGGTTCAGCTCGCCACCATTGGAGTAATAGATTTCGGCAGGATGTTCATCGCCATTGTGCATACGTGAACCAAATGTCACCTGGAATCCCTGCGACAGGTCATCCAGCGGCCCGTAATCGAAAGCGGCCAGAATAGTATCCCAGTTACGGCGGCCGTCTTTCCATTGGTAAATGCCTCCGTTAGCCACCACACTACGCGGGTGTTTTAAGCCTGTAAACCAATGTACGGTATCAATCTGATGGCTCATCCACTGGCCAGGCAAGCCAGATGAATATGGCCAGAACAGGCGGTACTCCAGGTATATCCGCGGATCAAACTTTTCATAGGGGCGGTTGCCAAGGAAACGCTTCCAGTCTGTATCCTGCTCTTTTAAAACATTCAGCAGCTCGGGGCGGCGCCAGCGGCCGGGCTGATTCACGTTCCAGGTCAATTCTACCATGGTCACGGGCCCGAACTTACCGGATTTAATAAACTCGTAAGCGGCATGGTAATTCGTGCCGCTCCGGCGCTGTGAGCCGATCTGTACAATTTTTCCTGACTCCCTGACAGCTTTCAGCGCAGCTTTATTGTCTTCCATTGTTTCGGCAAAAGGCTTTTCAACATAGGCGTCACAGCCTGCCCGTACTGCCTCTATCGTGTGGGAGGCATGCTGAAAATCTGCGGTACCTATAAACACAGCGTCTACGCTTTTGCTATTGTAAAGTTCTTCGTTGTTACGGTAGGACTTTACATCGTTCTGCATCTTTTCTTTCCACATAGCGGCACCTTCTTCCCGACGCTTCTTCCAGATGTCAGACACGGCCACAATTTCAAAATTCAGTTCTTTGTAATGGTTCATGAAACAAGGCATATGTGAACTGCGGTGCCTGTCTGAAAAACCAACAACACCTACCTGTACACGGTCATTTGCGCCAATGATACGCTTATAACTTTTGGCACTCCAGCTGGTTTTTGGAAGCATTACACTCAGTCCGGCTATGGATGCCTGCCTGATGAAAGTACGACGAGAATTCTCCATCTTTATAAAAGGTTAAATATTTTTACAGGATAATTTGGTTATACGCCTTTGAAGCGCTTTCTTAAATATCGGCAATATTATATACATAACGGTATATGATACAGCATTTTTACAACTCATTTTTACCCTCCCGCTAATTTTTTTCATCACATTTATATTCAATTATATTACGGGATCAGTACTCAGGGATCAACTGCCCGAGGGGATGGGTAACTGAACGCCTTCCCTTACAGGTATACCGAAGTTTGGCGTACCATCCGTATTCCAGGTAAACTTCTGCATACGGGGAGAGCGTTTACCGCCGCAACCGCAGCCCGGGGCAGGATTGGCGTGATACAGAATCCAGTCTTCCTTACCATCAGGCGATTGGAAGAAACTGTTATGTCCGGGAGCGTATACACTATTCTTTTCATTTTTTCTGAATACTGGCTGCAGATGTTTTTTCCATGAGCCGGGCGCTAACAGATCGGCATTTGCCGACGCTGTTAACATACCCAATGCGTAATCATCCGTCCAGCAGCCGCTCGCTGAAAAGATCAGAAATAACTTATTGTTGTGTACCAGCACTTCAGGCCCTTCGTTCACATTCACATGCGGAGGGTTATTGGCATTATGCAGGTCGCCGTTCTTTTCCCAGTTAAATTGCGGCGAAGAGATCTTTACCCTTTTCCCGGTAATAGTATATGGGTTTTTCATTTTAGCGATATAGATGTTTTGCTGACCATTCCGGTCGCCCTCCCAGCCCGACCATATCATATACAATTGTCCTTTATGTGTAAACACAGAACCATCAATAGCCCATTTATTGGTGTCATCAGTGATCTGCCCCTTGAATACCCATTCGCCCTGCATAGGATCAGCCGAAGCATTCTCTATGACATACAGCCGGTGGTTATCATTTCTGCCATCGTCTGCGGCGAAATACATATACCATTTGTGCTGCAGAAAGTGTATCTCAGGCGCCCAGATCTCTTTGGAATAGGGTCCGGTTGAGGGGGGTGTCCAGACTGTTTTACTGGCTGCAGCTGACAAATCTGCAATGTTCCGCGTCTTACGTAAAGTAAGTGCATTACCCGATGTGCTGGTAAAATAGTAAAATCCGTCTTTATAAATTATCCAGGGATCGGCACCTGATGGCAATATCGGATTGGTGAATGTTGCCTTTTTCAGGCCCTGCGCAGTGGTGCATGCCGGTGATGAAGCAAGGACAAAGAGGCCAAGCAGCATCCCGGAAAATCTAAGCGGTATTTGGTTAAACAGAGACTTCATATAGCGTTGTCTGCCGGTGATTTTGTACATATATTCAATTTGGTAATTTTCAAAAATAGCAGTTTTAATTTTATCAATAGCCGGGGTTTTGAGCCAGCGTTGCGTCCTTGTTACGTTCAATTTCACTTGATGGGATTGGCCATAGGTTATATGTAGGCAGCATATCTTTATAGTAAGGATTACATTTTTTTACACGATCATATAACAAACCCAGACGTCCCAGTGTTAACCTCCGTTTTTCTTCGACGCCCAACTCCCGCATTCTTTCATCGAGTATATAATCAATATTCACACTTGCAGCCGCCACAGGCGAAGCATTGGCCCTTGCCCGGACCACATTGATATCTGCAGCCGCATTGCCCAGATTGTTCAAACGCATATAAGCTTCAGCACGCAGCAGATAAGTTTCTGCCAGCCGGAACATATACTGATCTGTAAAGGTTGCCCCCGCAGCTGGTTTCAAAAGCCCCGTTGCTGCATCCTGGATCAGATTTGAGGGATGGTCAAACGGTGTGGTGCATTTGGTCTGGTAAGCATAAAAAGCACGTGAGGGAACGGTAATTCCTTTGGGTGGGTTTGAAGTCGAGATGGTTTTACCATACATATCAGAAGCCCTGTTGTTACAGATATAATCGCGGACAAAGTTGTTGTTGGCATTACGGATATCATTTTTGAAATCACTCTGCCAGATATCATTCATGAAGTATGCAGTAGACACTGCCCAGCCTATTCCCCTTCCGCCTGAATAATCATTATTGGGCCACAAGAAGGTAGGAACAGAAGTTGTTGTACCGGCTGAGTTCACAAAAATATCACGGACAGAAGGTGCATGGTGCCTTTCCAGCATATAACTTGAGTCCCTCGTAGTAGAAAGCACACTCCCACCGATAATGTCTGTTTCAAATTGTACCACCCAGATCCCCTCCCGGTTCGAGTAGGTAGACCTGTTCTGGTTTTTTTGCTGAAAAAGATCCCAGTATACATCGCCCGGTGTAACGGTTGATCTTGATCCGAAACGTGTTTTCATTAAAGTCAGATTGGCATTTCCGATAACAGTCGTGGCAGCATCAACAGCATCCTGGTATTTGCCTGCTGCAAGATAAACCTCAGCCAAAAGATGAGAGGCGGCAACATTGCTGATCTCCCCGTCACGTACAGCAGTAATAGCGGGTAAATTTGTCACCGCAAAAGTCAGGTCTGTAATAACCTGGGCTAGGCATTCGTCTTTAGTGGCACGAACATAATCTGTTTTCGGGGTGGAAACCTCTTCCAGTGACAGCGGAACACCGCCGTATAGGTAAGTCAGCGTCCGGTAAGCAAGACCCCTGAAGAACCTGGCATGGGCCTCCACCAGCGTTTTTTGAGCATCGGTTAACTCAGAGGCCGGCATCCGGGCAATAATGGTATTGGATTCAGCAACAATTTTGTACAGGCGGCTCCAGTGGTCCTTTGTGATATTTCCGGTAGGATTATAAGCGGCGATCATATTGGTATGCCTGTCTGTACTTGGTTCTCCGTCAAATACCAGGTCTGTTCCGTACAGATAATCAAACGGCCGGGATTCACCACTACTGTAAAATTCAGACCGTGTCAGCACATAAAGATCAATCATGGATGCCGTAAAATCTTTATAGGTGATAAAAGCATTCGAGCTGCTGAGGAACGAGATTGGTTTCTCGGTCAGGAAATCCTTTTTACAGGAAACGGTACCGAGTATAAGTAGAATTGATATGGTTAATAACTTCTTCATGACTTGCTTTTTAAAATGTTGCGTTTAGTCCAATTGATATACCTTTTAGCAATGGACTGGCACCCATGTTCAGACCACCGTCGGTGATCTCAGGGTCCCAGCCTTTCCAGTCGGTCCAGGTGTATAAGTTCTTGCCGCTGGCGAAGATGCTTAAGTTTTTCATGTGTATGCTTTTGAGCAGCGGCTGAGGAAATTTATAACTCAATGTGATATCCTGTAACCTCACAAAACTTCGGGACTTGAAGTACTTGGGGTTAAAGGTGGGCGATACCTGTGACCTCGGGTATTCTCCGTTAGGGTTTGAGGGCGACCACCAGTCGATCCCTGCAAAATTGTTATATCTTATATTATTATCATTGAGGATGAGGGACACTGAATTGTCGCCCATATATCCGCTGCCGCCACCCTGGATAGAGTTGATGAAAAAGCTGAACGTAAAGTTTTTATAGTCAAATGAATTCAGCACACTGAACCGGAATGCCGGATCTGCAGAACCGACAATCACCCGGTCGTTTGTATTCACCACCCCATCACCGTTGGTATCTACCACCCTGCGTGTTCCGGGGTAATATCCTGCCGGAATAGTTTCATTTAAACCATAAATACCGTTGTATTTGTAGTCATAGAAACTGTTGATGGAATGGCCGATGAACAGGTTGCTGTTGATCAGGTCACCATTGCCGAGCAGATCAGTGATTTTATTGATATTCCTGGAAAAGTTAAACGTGGTATTCCATTTAAAACCGCCGCTGTTGATGTTGGTAGAGGTCAGTGTTAGCTCTATTCCTTTATTTGACACACCACCTATATTGCTGGTAATGGTTTCAAATCCGGTAACGTTAGGAATGTTAACGTTGAAGAGCAGATCCTTGGTTTTGCGGGAATAAACATCCAGCGCACCGCTCAGGCGCCCTTTGAATAAAGTAAAGTCGGCCCCTACGTTGATCTCCCGTGTTTTTTCCCAGCGCAGGTTCGGGTTGCCCAGGTTGTAGACGCGCTGTCCGAACAGCGTATTGGAATTTCCGTCGCCAAAGAGATAGTTATATCCGCTGGAACGCACCTGGTCCAGTGATCGGTACCGCTGAACCTGGTTGCCGCTGATTCCATATCCTGCTCTGATTTTCAGGTATTGGATGACAGGCACTTTAAAAAAAGGCTCATCCGTCACGATCCATCCCAGCGATGCGGAAGGAAAGACTGCATATTTATTATTTTCAGCAAAGGCGGAATAGCCATCGCGCCTCACCGTACCGGTGAAAATATATTTATCGTCAAAAGTATAATTTACACGGGCCATCTGGTAATTCAGGCTCTCCCGGTAACCATCAGAGCTGACGGTTTGCACGGCACCCAGACCGATATTGTTATATCCCAGTGTTAAGCGGCTAAAGCCGGTGGCATTTGCCTTTGTAGACTCATCCCTTCGCTCAATGGCACCGTAAAGTAAGGTAGCTGTAATGCCATGTTTTTTTATCTTTTTGTTATAGGTCAGGATATTATCCAGGGTATAATCATAGTATTGTTCTGTAGCCTTAGATACACTACCTGTTTGACTGGCCCCGTATGGGTTTGCGATATAAACATTATCCGTCCGTCCGTTATTACCAAAATTAAGCCGGTAGGATAATCCTTCAAGGAAGGGAAAGTTTACCTGCGAATACAGATTGGCAAAGTAGAAATTATGTCTGTCAAAATTATCAACATCAGAGCTGCTGAAAGGGTTGATATCCTGAGATGTACTGTAAGGCTGTACGATCAGGTTCCCGCTGGCATCATAAGGTACCAGAAGCGGGGAAGTTCTGATCAGAGAAGTCCTGTCTGGCTGAGCTCCGTCTTCATTATTAAATGCGGCGAACGTTTGCACACCCACTGTCAGCCAGTCATTGATCTTGCCTTCCAGGTTTGCCCTTGCACTTTTTCGCTTGAACTGGTCATTAATGATATAACCCGACTGATTCGTATAGTTGGCCGAGATCAGATAGTTGATCCTGTCTGCCCCTCCTGATACGCTTAAACCATATTCATTGATAGATCCCCGGTTGGTTCCGGCATCATACCAGTTAAAATCATTGGGTAAAAGTCCGCTGGCATTCTTCAACCCACCATCAGCGATCACGGTGATATCCGGCTGAACGTATGAAGGGTTGGTGTAAGACTTGGTGAAGTCCAGCGCCTTAATGTACTCCAGCTGCTCGGCCCGGTTCATAGGGCGTAAATCTGACGTAGGGGTCTGCGTAGCATAAGAAGTGGTAAAATTTATTCTGGGTTCACCTTTACCTTTGCGGCTTGTCACCAGTAACACGCCATTTGCCGCCTGGGCACCATATACTGCAGTTGAACTTGCATCTTTAAGTACATCGATGGATTCAATATCATCAGGATTGATAGCCGAAAGGTTACCATTAAATTGTATCCCGTCGAGGATGATCAGCGCATTCTGATTTCCGCCCAGTGTATTCTGGCCCCTCACCCTGATCGTTGGCGTATTGCCGGCTCCCGTTACCGGGCCGACGTTTAAACCTGCCACTGCTCCCTGCAGGGATTGTCCTATATTGGTATTCGGAGCATCCCTGAACGATTCGAGGTTGGCCCTCGCTATCGAACCTGTAACCGTCGCCTTGCGTTGCTGGCCATAACCAACTACCACTACCTCGGTCAGGTTTTTATTGTCCTCGATGAGCACAATATTCAGCACCGTACCACTGCTCAGGTCTTTCTCCTGTGTGACGAAGCCCGTGTAGCTAAAGATCAGCCTCACGTTTTGATCAGCAACCCTGATCCTGAATTCACCGTTTCCGTCCGTTACGGAAGCTGTACTGGTATTTTTTATCTTGATGGAAACACCTGGTATGGCAGCACCTTTGGCGTCAGTTACCTTACCTTTGACCTCAATTTGCTGAAGCGATGAGTCATGTCCGGCGGCCGGGTATCCGCTCAGAGCGGTCAGGTCCGGGGCATTTCCGTGATAGATTCTTTCTTTTGACCAGGCTTCTCCCTGGAAGAGAACAGCTAAGATTACACCTGAAATCAATGTTGTCATGGACACGCTTTTCTTGATATATTTCAGTTTCTTCCCGTGTTTATAAGGGGTAAATATTCTATACATTCTATATGTTTTATATTCGGTTGACAAAAAGTTCAGACAGGAGATCACCATGTGCCGGGTTAACCTGGCTGCATGCCGATCCTAAGATCTGCAGGGAATATTGAAGAGTAAATGATTTTTGTGATGGCCTCCCTTCTTAATCATAAAGCATCTGAACAACATGACATCGGACAAGATCTTTAACATATGCCCGAAATCAGGCATAGATGTATAATGGTTTATATTTCGGTTTATTGATTTCAAAATAACCGAATGAGATTAACATTTACTGTTCAACCTGTTGACTATTCGTCTCAATTTTTGCAGGCCGGTAATTGTATGCTGCTACCGCATGAGCAGCGTTCGGGCAGAACTGATGTAAAGCCAAAAAAACCCTCTCTGCCTATTGCAGGAGGGGTTTACATGAATGTGTTATACCGTCATCTTCGCATCATTAAACAACCGGATAGTTACCGCCATCAATATGATAATCTGCACCTGTGATATAAGATGCCCGTGATGAAACTAGAAAATAAACTAACTCTGCCGTCTCTTCAGGCTGTGCCATTCTTCCCATCGGTATTCCGTCAAGTCTTGCCACGAGGTTAGCAGCTATCTCGTCAGAAGTAATACCTGCAGTTTTAGCCAGATCATCCAGAAACGTAGCCATAGCCTGGGTTTTGTTTAATCCGGGAGAAACTGTCACTACTCTTCCCCCTGAGGGGCAACTTCAGTGGCCAGTGTTTTACTATAAGCATTCAGTGCAGCCTTAGCGGCTGTATAGGCCATTGTAGCGTCCCAGAGAGGAAACTTACCACTGGTTGAGGAGATATGGATGATAACGCCACTTTTTTGTTGCAGCATCTTAGGCAATAAGGCCCTGTCTAAACGTACTGAAGATAACAGATTTACCTGCATGCCTGGTCCCAATGCTCATCTGTCAGTGTACCATACCCTCCACCCGGATAGATATTTGCGCCCATGTTATTGACCAGGATATCCACGCCGCCAAATTGTTCATTGATCTCAACTGACATCCGGGCAACGTTCGTGACCTCCGAGAAATCTGCTGCAATAAAATGATGTTTAATTTCCATGTCTCCGGGACGGTTTCTTGCAGTTACGATCACCCTGGCCCCAGCCCGGGCTAATCTGTCAGCAATCGCTTTTCCTATTCCCTGGGTTCCACCAGTCACAAGTGCAATTTTGCCTTCAAGATCTTTATTTACATACTGAGCGTTTTCCATTTTGTATATCATTTACTTTTGTTTCACAAAGAAACTAGAAGAACCCATACGCTACAGGTTTGCCGGCTGAATTGGTGGTTTCAACATTGTAACTAAAGGCAAATAGTGGTATCATAAATGTAACTAACCGCTAACAAACTTTTATCAATTCAATGTTGAGCAGGCTTGCCAGCTTACTTATTTTTGAACACAAATGACCGATACCCACAGCACAGTGGTGTGCCGGACCATGGGCATTCCAGTCCTCAACAAATTTTCTTGATCCAACCGCAAACTTATATCTGCTGTTGGTATTGCCGATTTCGAGAATTGGTCCCGCAACAGACTCACCTTCGGCCACCAGGAAGAATATTTTGCCATCATTTTCAACAACAGACAATAAGGTTACTTTGCCCACTTTAACAGACATTTCAACCGATAGCCCGCTTCCAACCTTGCCATGATAGACTTGCAGCGGCTTCACCTTTATTTTACCTTCAGCTATAGCCAGGTGGCCAGGGCCATCATGGCCCATCAGCACTACATCATCCATAAAATCAATGGCATAATATTCCGTAAATGAGCCTCCCGCCCCAAAACTGTCCATGATTTTCATCGCCTGTGCATTTTTCACTTCATATTCCCCTGCTACCGGGATGCCCTTCGCGGTCAGCAGGGAATTGCCTAAAATAATAGAGCTCATGGTTTCTCCGTTTGTATTCCCGGTTCCCTTATGATAGTAAGCCATCGATCCCAGATTGTAACGTGCAACCAGCTTATCCAGTGCAAGGGCGGTTTTCGCTGCCTTGTACAACTCCTGCTGCTCACAGGACGGATCAATTTCAAAGACCGATTGAAATTCATCAATCCTGAATTCGATTTCCTCATCCGGAATGTTTTCTCTTAAGGCAGTCAATTCATCAGGCTCTATAATTTCTACATGATTCCCAAAAACGGAACATTGCAGCGTGATATCAGCATAAATATCCAGCATCCCACTATAATAACCACCCATCAAACCAAGCGTATTATGGCTCATGATATGTGCCACTTTCCCTGCCGCTATCCATTCGCTGATCTCTTCCCAGGTTGACACATCATTTAAAACTCCTGTGATCTGATGAAAACGGATCCCTGAGCGCCTGAATACATTGGCAATTTCAGGAACAGGGCAGGCAGAACAGTAAGCCAGCCACTCAGCTGTCATTTGAGTACGGTCGTTCAGCTGGTTAAAGGATTTATAATCAATAGCTTCTCCCGGTGCGAGATTCAAAATAATTACCGGAACCTTTGCCCTTCTCACTACCGGCAATACAGTTGACGATAAAGCATAGGTAGTTACATATAAAAAGATGATATCAACATCACCCTTTCTAAAATCATGCCCTGCGTCGAAGGCTTTGCCGGCATTATCTATCAGCCCCAGGTTCAGCACTTCAGTACCATAGTTTTTCAGTTTATTTTCTACCTCTTCCAGATAGCCGGTTAACCTTTGTTCCAGGCCATCAAACTGAGGCCAGTAAGTGTCAAGGCCTATACCAAATAAACCTATTTTAAAAAGGCGGTGAGTCATATATTTAAGAATTATAAGGTGTTTCTAAACTTGGAGGGGGAAAGTGACATTTTGCTTTTAAACACCCTGGAGAAATAATATTCAGATTCAAATCCATTTTGAAAGGCAATCTCTGCAACGCTCAGACCGGTTTCCTTCAGCATTTTAGCAGCCTTTTGGATTTTAAGGTTGAGTTGATACTGACCAGGGGACTGGCCTGTAATCTCCTTAAAAGCTTTTCTAAACCAGGCATAACTCACATTGTGTTTTGCAGCCAGGTCTTCAGCAGAAATATTGGAGTACAGGTTTTCGTGAATGCTGTACCTGATATTATTGATCAGCTGCATTTTACGGCTATGGCTCTGTGCTTTTAACAGGGCAGAAGCATATACCAGGCCAAGCATCTGTATGGAGAAACAGGCGGCCAGCTGGTTACAAGCCAGGCCGCCCTGTCTCATGGCATCAATAAGGCGAATAAAGATATCAATGAATTCTGCGTTAAACCCCATTTGAATAAGCGGACGTTCGGGGCTGAAGCAATCCTGTTTCATCAGGTGGCTGGCGTAATTACCCTCAAATCCTACCCAATACTCTGTCCAGCCGGTTTGTTTATTTGGCCTGAAACGGTGCCAGATACCCGGATAAAGAAAAAATAAGGTGCCTGGTTGAATATCTATCAGGCCTAAGGACTCCGTCTCAAATACACCTGTACCAGATGCAATATAGACCAACTGGTATTCTGAAAGCACCCGGCCCTCCTCCCATTTAAAGAAATAATCCTCCGGATGTTTAGGATCGGGATAAACAGAACCCGGATCATGAATACAATGACCAACGTTCAATACTTTAACACCCAAATCCGGTTGCTCAATATGCGCTGAATGGTCTGCATCAATATACTTTCTAAAAGCTTCCATATTTGGTTAGTGCCGGTTACTGATCATCGAAAATAAATAAACACAGGCACTCTTTGTATCATTTTGTTAAATGATATCAATAAGTGCATTTAAAATCTCATATCTTTTACTTTTGTAATTCTTGTCTTTAGGTCTATATTTAGGTTAGGAGAATGAACACAGTGATGTTGTTTTCCCTATTCTCCTTCCATTTAGGCACGATATCTGGTTTATTTTAAAAGTATTCCCGTCTGTTTTAACCCTGTCTGCTCCATACCATGTATACTCCACAAACACTGCAGCTATATACCAAAAATACCTCAGATATACCGGTGCCGTATAGTTAGCGTATGCCCCGCGTTTAGATGAGGTATACCTGGTACGTCCTGAATACGCAAGAATTATATGCGGATAAGGTTTAAACTACAGCAATATCTATTTCAGGACTATGTTGTTCATAAAAGCATTAACTTTAACACTATCAATTATAAATCGTTATGAGCAGTAAAGAGCGGAGGGAAAGGCTAAAGGTGAAGGTCCATAAACAGATCCTCGAAGCCGCAATGGGAATCATAAAAAATGAGGGAAGCGAGTCATTAAGTATCAGGAAAATTGCCGACATCATAGAATACAGCCCTCCGATCATCTACTCCTATTTCTTAAACAAGGAAGCCGTTTTGATTGAATTGTCAAAACAGGGATATACCATGCTGATCAATATTATGCAACAAGAGCTGGCAATGGTTACCGGTCCGAAAGAAAGGTTTGAAGCCATGTTAATGGCCTACCTGGATTTTGCAACGAAAGAGCCCGAGCTGTACCAGTTGATGTACACGGTAGGTGCAAGTGTTACAGACGTGGGGAAAGCTTTCCCGGCACTGGCAACATTTATTAATCTCTTCCGGGAACAAATACAGTTAGTAGCAAAAAAAGATACATTTACGGAAGGCAATTTCCGGTGTAGCTATCTGGTATGCGTATCTTTTGTGCATGGCCTTGCAGCCTTAAATCGCTATTACAAAGATATAGATCCGGCAATGAACAATAAAGTATTGAAGAAAGCCATTGCAGGGGTGATCAGCACACTTGACTGTGCCTAGACCCTACTTAGACAGGCAATCCTTTTTTTCTTTAGCTTTTGCTAGAACCGGTTCAGCTGAATTTTGTGTGATTTCCTGACAGGTAATCTTGTTAGCATATCCGCTTTGAGTACTCACTACACTGACATAGTTCGTTTTACCTTCAGCCACCATGATCTTCAACGGTGGTGATTTTTTTCCGGTGGATAAGCCCCCGCTAACGACGCTAAGGGTATGTTCGCCCGCACCTAAATCATGTATTGAAAACGACTTATTTTTCAGTTTGCAAATTAATTGATCATCGATATAAAATGAGTAATTAACAGCAGATCCGGTGTACCCTGTGGACCTGATCAAATAAACCTGCCCGGCGTTTGTTTGTGAGAAAGCAGTAAAAGATCCGGTAATAAGATATGCGAATAGCGCGATTAATTTAAATGCTTTCATAGTATTAGTGTGAAATTTTCAGACCTGTTTATTTTCAATTATCACTCAATATAATAAAAAACCCAATTTATTTTATCCGTTTTACTGAACTTTTTTTCATAAAGAATGATTTAGCCACCAAAATATAATTTTTTTCATAAAAAAATTATAACCGCTGCTTTTATAAATGATAAAATTTCTATCCCGTTCGCTGATTATTATTGGCGCATGCCTGTGTGCCTGCATGGTATTATATGCACAAAGTAGGGATACCACGCGGGTGAGGAACGGGAAAGATAGTACCATCAATAGTTTTGTGATCAAAATGCAGGCTTTTGCAAAGACATCAGCCCGGAAAAGCGCGGATGAATTTGCGGCAGATAAAGCCACATTAGCGCAGAACAGCATATTTAAACAGATCAAAAAGACCGTACACAAAGCAAAGATCTACTTGAAAACGAACGTTGACACAATTGGTACGAGGGCACAACTGGAGATGACCGAAAAAAATTTCGTGACCGCCGGAAACGGAGTGTTTACGAACAAAGGCAAAGTGCAGACATTTCGCAACTTAACTGCAACGGCAAAAATCCTGACTGAGCTGCTGAACAAGGCAAATACCAGTAAGGCCTGGCTTGACCGTCACCAGGAACAGCTTATCGGGTTCCGGCACTAGTTAAATTCAGTGCTAAGCGTACATCGCTATTACAGCAATATTTAGGGCAAACGGCATTGTCATGCCTTTTCCGCAGCAGGATGTTTACCTGCACCATCCGCAAAATCCCCGGGAGGGTGAATAATTCCCGGGGATTTTCACTGACCTCTATTCACTCCATGGAGAATGCAGGATACAATCGCAGAAGTTTTTACGGTGAAAATTCGGAATCATAAATGCGCAGACATCTGCTTTGATATTGCCGAAGGTAGTATCCGTTTTGTGCTCAAAACCTGAGAAAAAAGTAGGAATAATCTTGTTTTTAAAGTTATTCCTGGGATAAGCAGCAATAATTTCTTCGCGGTGGGCATCACTGAGATTTTCGTAATCCTCTCCTATCACGTCTAATCCTACCCCGGCATACATCAGTGCCACTTCAGGCTCTTTATGCTCGGCTATTCCGATAGTGGTATGGAGGGCGATGGTATCCCAGACCAATTGTAATGACTCTTTTGGAAGACTGTACCCCTGAAGAAAATTTCTGGCTGCATTGGCTCCGTCCACCTCAAACCGCAGATCGGGACTGCTGTAATGAGGAGTTAAACCAAGGTCGTGAAACATCGCGCTCACATACAGCAGCTCTGGATCATATATCTTGTTGTTGCGCTGTCCGTTCAGAGAGCCGAAAAGGAAAACGCGTAACGAATGGTTGTAGATAAATTCAGTTCCATGTTCCAGAAGTAACTCGGTAGCCTGGATGGCTATTGCACTGTCCGGAATGCTGATCCCGGCAAGTGATTTTAATCTGTTTACTGACATATGTATATTTTTTATACAAACTTAGCCCCTTAAGATGGCACACAGAATGTTAAAAAAGGAAGATCACATGTCAGTTTTGACCAGCCCGCGCCTGTAATGCTGAGGAGATTGCGCGGCATTTTTCTTGAAAAAATGGCTGAATTGTTCCGGAGTAGAGAACCTTAGCCGGAAGGCGATGTCTTTAACAGGATTTGAGGAGAACTGGAGGTAGCGTTTTGCCTCGGCCATGAGTTTACTGTTGATCAATTCCTTTGCCCCCTTCCCGCTGTAACGTTTGCACAATGTTGTAAGTTTTCGTGATGAAATATTCAGTTCTGCCGCATAATAATCCACTTCTCGGGAAACCATAAAGTCTTTACCGATCAAGTCATAGAACTGGCGGTACTGCTGGTATTCATAGTTATCAAATCCTGCTTTTAAAGCGGCATTGATATTTGCCATTTTAATCATCATGATCTTCAGATAGGCTGCCAGTGCATCAGGTTTGTTAATGTAGTCCGGCTTCCGGTCTTCTCTCCATAAGGCGCGGAATATGGGCGCAATTTCTTTAAAATCCCCACGGTCTAATGGCAACAATTGGTTGACCGCAGCGTTATCAAAAAGGACAGACTTACAGTTACTGGCGCTGGCCGGTGCCTTTTCCCAGAAGAATTCATCAAAGTTGAGTTCATAGCCGGTGATGGATGCTCCCTTCCGAATGTGAAAAGACTGGTCTTTGGCCATCAGAAAAATCTGGCGACCACTGATGTTATAAGCATAATTGTCAATCATCAGTACACCGCTCCCTTCCCGGACAAACAGAATCCGGTTATGAAGCAGGCGCAATGCTGCTTCTCCCTCAAATACCTGGTCTGCGTAATCACTAATAGAGAAAGCATAATTTGATTCCTGATCAGTTACGCTAAATTTTTCATCGTTTAACATAGATTCATCCTTCTGACTGTTGATACGCCCCGGCTGGCAAATATAGATGAACGTTTATTTTCAAACGTGAAGCTGTTATGATGTGACGGCCAACTGACTAAATGAACCAGCCTGCTTTTAAGATCACATAAATGACAAAAATTTCTTTCCAGACATTTTCTGGTTAAACGCTCCGGTGTACCTGATTGTATTACTGGATACCGCAGACACCTGCAAATCTGAGAATCTCGGTGGGTTATAATTTTCAATGGAGGACTGCTAGTCTGACTTCCTGAAGCCAGTAATATTTTTTTTTAGAAAAACGTTGCTGATTACCGCTTAATCCGGATAAAAAATGTACTCCCGGTACCTGGTGCTGAAGTCACATCAATTGATCCGTTTAACGCCGTCACAAGATCCTTAACGGTTGACAGACCTATTCCTGTCCCTTTTTGCTGATTTCTGTCTGTTTGTCCCAATGTGAAATTGGAAGTAAAGATCTTTTCATGGTATTCGGCAGGTATACCGATGCCATTGTCTTCGATCTCCAGTTTGTAATATTCATCATCCTGCTCAAAGCGGATATCGATCAGTCCTTCTTCCTTGTCATTATACCTGATTGCATTGTTCAGCAGGTTAAGAATAATCTGGTCGAACGCAATCAATGAGGTGTAAATTTCATACTTTTCCTCAGGGATACTGATCTTTATTCCCTTCGGAATGATTTGCATGTTGATGATCTTCTTTAGCAGGCCATTGAGGCTGAATTGCCTTTTATTGGCAAGAAGGGAGGAGGGCGATTTGGAATACTCCAGCATTTCGTCTACCAGCTGAAGTAAGTTCTGCGTTGAGGATATATTGAGATCTATCAGCTTTAAGCAACCTTCATACAGTTGTTTTTCATAACGTATTTTCAATGCCTGGGAGCCCAATAATACGTTACTCAACGGATTTTTAATATCATGAGCAGCCATCGATGCAAATTTCTGGATCAGCACATTGGAGTTCAGCAGGTTATGGTTGGTCTTTTCCAGTTGTCTGATCTTTCTTCTGAGTTCCAGCTTGTCCATCACCTGTTTGGCCAGGGATTTAAGTGCATTAACCTGATTAGGTGATAAGCTGTTGGCTTTCTGATCATATACACAAATTGTTCCCAGGGCAAATCCATCTTCATTGATAATGGGTACCCCGGCATAGAAAGAGATCTGTGTAACGCCGGTTACTACCGGGTTATCCGAAAACCTGGCATCGAGACTGGCATCCGGCACCATCATGATATCATCACTTGATGCAATCGCGTGGTTACAAAATGACATATCCCTTCTATTTTCTTTCAGGTCTGTTCCAAAATGCGATTTAAATGTCTGCCGGTCAGCACCGATAAAGGTGATTAACGCTATCGGTACTTCACAGATCGTTGATGCCAGAGATGCCAGGTCATCAAATTCCTGTTCGCTTTCCGTATCAAAAATATCATAAGTATCCAGAGCGCCCAGTCTTTGGGCTTCGGCATTATTTAATGGAATATTCTTCATTCGTGATAAGCTAGACAATAGATGATTTCAAATATAACTCATTTCCACGTAATTGTTCAGCTTGGAAGCTTTAAAAGCCATAGGACAAGTTTTTATCAGAAAGTCTTATGATTAAAATAGTTAGCGGATTAACACGCTTCGCTAACTGCATAAAATGGTGCAGACAAAGAAAATCGAGATCAGCAGGAAGCCATCCAGGTAAGCCTGCATCTGCGCATGTTTAGACAGGCTATGGTCTAATGCGCCATAAGCAGCTTGTTTAGCTAATGACAGGTTCATTCCTTTGGCAATCATGCGCCGGGTTTTGATGTCAATTTTAGATTTAAATGGCATTTATAAGGAATCATTTATTACCTGATTTTTATTTTAAATTTGCGATATGGAACATGTTCAAGATCCTGACAGGGTAATTTTCAAACTGCTTTATATTTTAAGACGCCATACAGACAGGGCGGCCACTGCAAAACTGGCCGCCTTGGTGCCGGGAGATTTCAATATAACTTTTATGCCCTATTTCATGAGTATCGCAGAGGAATCACTAACCATGAACTGGTCAATAAAATCATGGTAACCAAACAGGGCGTAAGTAAGACGGTAAAGGAACTTGAACGGCTGGGCCTGGTTTATACTGGTAAGAGTGAAACAGATGCCAGATCGATCATGATCTATTTAACAGAAGAAGGAAAAAACTTATACACAGCTATTGGTAAAATGGCAGATACGATGACTGAAAAATATATCAACCTGATTGGCGCAAAAAAATACGAACAGTTTATAAGTACCTGCGTTAAAATCTCAAAATGGCATGAAAATAAGGAGGATGGTATTATCTAAATGACACAGATCAACCAAATTTCAATGCAGCTGAAAGAAGCAATAATCATCCTCTGCACCGGCCTGGCCTTTGTATTTACCGGTTGCAATAGCGATGCTGTTGGTGAGGGCGGGCCAAAAGTACTGTATCGTGCTGTAGACAAAAGGGATACTGCCAGCTTTAAAGTCTACTTTACCCAAAAAGAGTTTCACGGGCAGTTTGAAATCAATTATGCCGGGGTATATAAAGATTCAGGTGATGTAAACGGAATCATTAAAGGTGATACCCTGATGGGAACTTTTCATTACCAAAGTTATGGCATTGAAAAATGGTACAGGATTCCAATAGCGCTGTTAAAAAAAGATGACCGCTTAATCATGGGTATCGGATCGATGGAGATCTATATGAATATGACCTTTTTCACAAAAAGCACCCCGATCGATTATCAGCATCCAAAGTTTGTTTTAAAAAAATGCCTTAGCGGAAACTAAGATTAACGGTTCAGCGGTGGCGACGGCTCATTTTATTTCAGGCCTGGCAATATGTAATAAAACTATTCATATTTGTTGCAATAGAGATGCATGCAATGCATATTTTAGTAAAGATCTAAACTAATCCACTGGTACTGGGCTGGACAGGCATGCGCGGTGTAGTATCACTTGCTGCCGCTTTATCAATTCCTGTTCAACTCGCCGATGGTTCAGCATTCCCGGAGCGGAACCTGATCCTGTTTATCACTTTTATCGTGATCCTGTTAACCTCATTGTTGCAGGGACTGACACTACCCTATCTGATCAAAAGATTCGATTTGCCCGACCTTGATGATGCCAGCCCTGAAGAAGAGACAGAAAGCAGGATACAAAGGGAGCTGGCAGACTATATGCTCCTGCATTTATAGACAAATTATAACGAGGAGTTAAACAGACAGCCCTTTCTATTGCAACTTGCCGGTAAATGGGAGCTGAAAGTTCAGTCAGATAACGAAACTACCCTCCCGGAAGAAGTCAAAACATTTTACCTCAATCTTTTAGACTAGCAAAGGAAATGGTTGCTGAAAAAAAATACCGAAGAAGAATTGCTCAACGAAGGCATTATACGCAAACACCTCCATTACCCGGATCTGGAAGAGGAGAAACTCCTGTTTCTGTAAACCCCCATCAAGATATATAACAGCCTCCTGCTGGTGTAACAGATTGAACCGTCTGCTTCAGCAACAATGACAGACGTAACATATTATAATAATTAGTTTAAACTAATAATTATAATTTGCTTTATAAAATTATTATTATTTGCTTTGCCTTCAGATAAGAAGAATATACAAACATGATGAAAACGTTATACCTGATTTTAGTACTGTTCATACCTGCCGTTACTTTAGCCCAGACGGGTTCTTTAAAAGGGAGGCTGACCAACGGCGGGGAGCCGCTGCCCGCTGTAAATATTGTCATCAAAGGCATTTCGGCAAATGCCACAAGTACCGAAAAAGGTTATTATGAACTGAAAAACATTGTTCCCGGTACATATGAAGTTTCCTTTTCTGCAGTGGGGTACCTGACTGAGAAACTTAAAATAACAATCCCCAACGGCGAGGCTGCCGTGCTAAACGGAAATTTAAAAGAGAATAGCTCCAAACTCAATGAGGTAGTGGTAACCGGGGTATCAAGAGCTACGGAATTACGCCGTAATCCTGTGCCTATTGCTGTAATGACCAAAAAGGAAATGAATGAAAATGTGAACAATAATATCATTGATGCGATTGTTAA
Organism: Pedobacter hartonius; assembly: GCF_900107535.1. Taxonomy (GTDB): domain Bacteria; phylum Bacteroidota; class Bacteroidia; order Sphingobacteriales; family Sphingobacteriaceae; genus Pedobacter; species Pedobacter hartonius. Next base: position 310,978 of record NZ_FNRA01000003.1, read on the forward strand.
AGGTGTGCCAGGCATCAATGCAGTGACTACAGGCCCAAATATATCAAAGCCTTTTATCCGGGGTCTGGGTTACAACCGGGTGTTAACGCTCTATGATGGCATCAGGCAGGAGGGGCAGCAATGGGGTGATGAACATGGTATCGAGATCGACCAGTATGGGATTGGCCGGGCCGAGGTAATTAAGGGGCCTGCAAGTTTAACCTACGGCTCTGACGCCCTTGCAGGGGTCATTAACCTGATTCCGGCTGTAGCTGACGGGGCCGAAGGTATACTGAAAGGAGATTACGTGGCAGACTACCACACCAACAACGGCATGGTCGGCACTTCGCTGGGCCTGGCCTATATAAAAAATGACTGGAGGTATAACTTCAGGGCAACGGTCAAGTCGGCACATGATTATCAGAATAAGATTGACGGTTTTGTTTATAACACCGGGTTCAGGGAGTTCAATTTGTCGGGAACTGCAAGGGTCGATAAAAAATGGGGTTCCTCGCAGCTTACGGCAACCTTATACGATAATAAACAGGAAATACCTGATGGCAGCCGTGATTCACTGACAAGGAGTTTTACAAAACAGGTAAACGAAGCGGGTAATGATAATATCAGAAACAGGCCATTGGTCAGCAACGATGAATTACGCTCTTATACTATTGCCCCGCTCCATCAGCGGATACAACATTACCGGCTGTATACACGCAATGATTTTAAACTTGGGGAAGGCAGCCTGCAGGCTTCAGTAGGTTTACAGCGCAGCGCAAGAAGAGAATACAACCACCCTACCCTGGCTGAGCAGGCCGGCTTATACGTTGTATTGAACACGCTTAATTATGATCTCAAATATAATTTGCCCTCCATTGCAGGCATAGAAAGCACGATAGGTGTAAACGGGATGTATCAGACCAACCGCAGCAAGACAGGTACAGATTTCCCCATTCCTGATTACAACCTGTTTGATGCGGGTGCATTTCTTTTTGCCAAAAAAACTTTTGGCAAACTTGACCTGTCAGGCGGGATCAGGTATGATAACCGCCACATGAAATGGAACGACTTTTATGTAGGTCCAAATGCTGAAAACGGTTTTGAGCAGCAGGTCAGACTACCCGATACGGCTGGCGCACATTTGCAATTCCCGGCATTCAAACATGTATACAAAGGCCTGTTGGGAAGTTTAGGGGCAACGTACAACGTCAGCGAGCGGCTATTACTAAAAGCGAACATCGCCAGGGGATACCGGGCGCCGAACATCACCGAAATTGGCTCCAACGGGCTTGATCCCGGTGCACATATTGTTTACCTGGGGAACCGCAGCTTTAGTCCTGAATTTAGCCTGCAGGAAGATATTGGTGTCATCGCCTATCTGAAAGATGTAGACCTGATCGCAGAATTTTTTAACAATCAGATCGATCACTATATTTATCAATCGAAACTGACCGATGCTAACGGCAATCCAATAGTGATTGTTCCGGGTAACAGTACATATCAATACCAGCAGTCCAAAGCCAAACTTTACGGAGCAGAATTTACTGTCAACCTTCATCCGCGTAATTTAAAATGGCTTGCCTTTAACAATAGCCTAGCCTATGTAAACGGCATCAACAAAAACCAGGAGCTGATCGCTGCGTCCAGCGGTGCTGCAAAATACCTGCCTTTTATTCCTCCGTTCCATATCCGCTCTGAGCTAAAGGTCACTTTACAGCAGGCATACGGAATATTTTCGAAGATCTATTTTAAAGCTGAAGCAGATGCCTATACCGCTCAAAATCATTTTTATGCCCTGGATGATACTGAAACCGCTACTCCCGGATATACCCTCATCAATTTCGGCGCTGGTACAACGATCAAAAGAAAATCAGAAAAAACTTTCTGCGAGCTGTTTTTCCAGATAGATAACCTCTTTGATAAGGCATATCAGTCTAATCTCAACCGGTTAAAATATTTTGAGTATTATACAGTCTCTCCAAACGGACACCTCGGAATTTACAATATCGGCAGGAATCTAAGCTTTAAAGCGATTTTCCCATTTTAGTACAGGGTAAAAAACCTTAGCGGCAATCATTCGTCTTAAAAGAGAATTAGTTAATTTAGTATAATAGAAAAGACCGAAACTCTTGAAGCTTTCTATAAGGATAAAGTCAATATACGCCCGGGGAGCATAGATAGTAAAAACATGCAGTTTGCTATCTTAAGCAACGATGAATATGCTAATGGCGCAACTATGCTTTACCGGCGCCGCGATTTCTATAAGGTGTCTTTATTTAAAGGCCGGATTTTACTTCATTATGGAGACAAAAGCCTTGAGGTTGACGGAACTTCGCTTGTATTCTTCAATCCAGATATTCCATACACGGGAGAAATGCTGGAAGAAAGTAATTTCGGAGGGTCACTGAAGAATTCGGACTCCGCTCCGCAAGCGACTTTGCCGAAAAGCTGGGCATACATGTCAATTATCTAAACCGCGCGGTAAAATCAGTAAAGGGAAAAACAACCACTGAACATATATCAGAACGGCTAACCAGGGAGGCAATAGCCTTACTCAAACATTCACACTGGAGCATCTCTGAAATCAGTTACAGCCTTGGATTTGAAGACCCTTCACACTTTAACCACTTCTTTAAAAAACAAACGACACAGGTGACTTCAAGTTTCAGATTGGCATTGTAATGGTCATGCCTGCAGCTAAAAAACGAAGCAGCAGGCATGACCAATATCATACAGTCTTCATGCGTGTACAGCTGTGCCCGCGGAATGCGTATGTTTTAAACCTTTTGATATGATCTGTTCAGCCTACACCTCTACCGGCCTGTTCTGATCTGTTATCCATTCACTCCAGGAACCGGCATACATTTTAGGGAAAACATTGCCAATATGTACAAAAAGCAAAACATTAAATGCAGCACTAACGCCGGAACCACAATAAAAAACCGCATTTTCCGGGGTGATATCCTTAAAATATTCCTCAATTTCAGCTTTATCCCTAACCAGGCCATCCTGGTTTACAAGGCTGTTGAAAGGCCTGGATATTGCTGTTGGAATATGACCGGCAACAGGATCGATAATTTCATTCTGCCCATGATACCTGTCATTGGTACGGGAATCAACCAGGCAAATACTATTCCCGTTAATTTTCTCCAGAATATCATCTGATTCAGCCAAAAATGCATCATTAAAACTGGCTGAAAATGACTCTTCAGTCCTCTCTACCTTTTCTGAATCCAGCGGAAGGTCATTCTTTTCCCAGTAGCTTTTGCCGCCTGAGAGAACCGCTGCATTTTCATGCCCGCTCCATTTCAAAAGCCACCATAATCTTGCAGCCGCCATTGCACCAAACTGTGAATCATAGGCGATCACCTGGGTAGTGCTGCCAATTCCTAATTTTGAAAACGTGGCTACCAGTTCATCCTTTAAGGGCAGCGGATGACGACCGGTTACTCCAGGAATTATTTTGCCGGACAAGTCTTTGTTCAGATCTGCATAAACAGCATTGGGAATATGTTTTTCGCTGTATTCCTTTAAGCCCCATTGTTCATCTGCCAATGAAAATGAACAATCTATAAAGAGAACATCAGGATTCTGAAGATTTCTTTCGGCTTCCTGAATGGTAATAAAAGTTGTATAATTCATGTTATTCTGACGCTGTTACGCTTAAATATACTATTCAAAATGAAAACGATATAAATTCAAATTTAATATTTATGCATGATAAAAACCTAACCAAATCTGGTTAAAAATAATTTCAGCGCTACAATCTATAATTAATATTCTTAGTTTTGCAGCGTTAAACGAAATTCATTGAAAAATTAAGTTAATCACTACCACGACAATGGTCAAACTCTTCATAGGAGGCTTTCCTCTCAATATTTCAGAACTTGAATTGGTGCAATTAGTTAGTTTGCATGGGACGGTGAGTACTGTCAAGATCGTTAGAGATAAAAAAACGGGTATCTGCAAAGGTTATGCTTTTTTGGAGATGAAAAGTATGACAGATGCAGTCAATGCAGTTGCAGCATTGAACGGCCGGGTTATAGACGGGCAGGCCTTAAGTTTAAAAATAAACAAGGAGACAGTGGCGCCCGCAGCTACTAAAGCCAAGCCAGCGCAAATTCCATCCCCCAATCCAAAATATGTTAAAATTGAAGGGCCTTCAGCTATCGTTAAAAAGAAAAGGCCCAGAAAGTCCTGACCCCGCTTTACAGGGATGCCCGTTATCTTATCTCCCGCAGCTGGTTGAGCAATTCAGTTCCCAAATCGGGTAGGCTGCACGCATCGGGCTTATCAGCAGCACAATAGCTTCATGATGCGCCGGCAGCATCAGCTAAATGGTATTACCAAATGCCTTAATGTAGTATTTTCTATACAATTCTTCGGATAGCTATGCCTTTTTACGCGATTTATTCGGATTCTTAAATTGGCAAAGATATTGTAATATGTGTAGTATCAAAAGCTGATTATATGTATAACTCTGAAAGAGAAGTTGAAAAATTATGTTTTTCAATCAGGCAAAATCTGAAAGCAAGTATCGACAGGCAAGTTCCATTTACACATTTAGCAGGATCTTACAATATTTCACTGGAATTCATCAATAACAATGACCTGGTTCTTCAGGCAAGAAGGACTGACGATGATCATTTCAATTTCCGCCTGGCTTTAAGTAAAGCGATCAGTGATTATTACGACATCGAAAAAAGCGTTGCCTCACTTATCCTTCAATATGGTAGTGCCGTTGCCTAATCATCACGGGCTTTAGCATTCATTGCAGGGCTGCCATATAGCAGAGAGTTTTAGTGAGTTAATGATTAACCTGTTTCTGCGTTCACCTTCTCTTTAAATATTTCAATGTCATCCTGTATTTCAATGTCATCCTGGTCAGGCAGCGGCACCTCATTTTTCATCTCCGCGGCCGGATTAAATTGCAAATTAATATACATTGGAAAATGATCCGATCCGCAGCTCAGCTTTCTTTCGATAGCTGTCAAAGTAAAATCAACCGAATAAAACACATAATCCAGTGGAAAACATTAAAAGAAGTATTTAGCATTAAAGCTATTGAAAAATCCTTTTCCTTTTCCTCGATCAAGCAACCCGCTGATATTAAAACCACAATATTGGCAGCCAGTTTCTGCAGCCCTGGAAATTCAAACACCCGGAATATCCAGTAATCATTCTTTATGCTGGGGATGAGTGAAGCGACAACAATAAAGATTCCAAAGTAAAACAGGCAGCGGCTATGTAATTACATAAAGGGCAATGAAGAGTGGGTTAATAGTTAAAAAGAAGGTCAGAAATTACTTTCTGCTTTTGGTACTGAGTCTGGTGGCCAATTTATTTTGCTTATACTCCTCATCTCCCAGGATAATGCCCCATGATTTTAATCCGTCAACACGATCGAATATAATTTTCAGCACAGCGATAACAGGGATTGAAAGGAACATACCTGGTATTCCCCAGATCATTTCGCCAATAATTACGCCAAGCACGGTCACCAGTGCATTAATTCTGACTTTAGAGCCCACAACTACCGGCAGTAAAATATTACTGTCGATCAGGTGCGTTATGATCAGTGTAACAATAACCAGTATCACTTTTGAGAATGCCGTAGCGGTGGCAAATGTAACAAGAGAACTAATCACCAATGCTGAAAATATACCTATATAAGGTATAATATTAAACAAGCCTGTAATTAAGCCCAGCAGAACTGCGTATTTGATTCCTAAAAGCCAGAAAGCCAGGCAAACAACAAATGATACAATTGCCATCTCAATCAGCAGTCCGATGATATATTTTCTGATCATGTACTGCACACGTTCAATGATTTCATATACAGTTGCTGAATTTTCGTCAAGAAATACGGCGATTAAAAATTTCATGATCAGCCTGCGGTACAGCAGAAAGAAAAATGTGTAGATAAATGTGAATACAAAAAACAGCATTAGCGAGGATAAGGATAACAGGGTTGCTCCCAACATCGTTGTTCCTGATGCCATTACTTTGCTGGTAGCAGAATGAACATAGGTCAGTTGCTTATTTGCATTGACATGAAACGTTCCCGCTATCCAATCCTGCAGGCCGTCTAGCGTTCTCAGCAGCTGTTGCTGAAACTGGGGCCAGTCGCTCGCCAGATCAGACATCTGCGATCCGATCACGTACAGAATAAAACCGATACATCCCAATAACAGCAATATAGATACCATAGATGCAGCGCTACGGGGTAACTTCATCTTATTTTCAAGAAATGCAGCCAGCGGGAGCAGCAAAATGGAGAACAAACAAGAAAAAATTAAAGGAGACAGAATCTCTTTGGCAACAATGGTAATATAACAAAGTGTGACCAGACTAATAAGTATTGATGATAACTTAATGTGGAATGGTAAACTCTTCAGTTGTTTTAGGTCCATAATGAGCGATATATAATAGATTGAGCAGGCAGATCATCGGTAAAGTCTTAACAGGATCAGCCTCTGCTCATAAGAAATAAATAAGCCATACAACCTGAAGCTTTACCAAATGTAACTATCAGGGAATATTGATTTATGAATCAACAAGTTACAGAATAACCATCAGAAAAATACCCGGAAATAATGTATATTATTCCCTACATACCGATTTGCACAGCCTGGCATTTATATTTCAAAAGAACTGATCATAGGTTTCAAAAAAGGCGCAACAGAAGAAAAATTCGATTAAATTTGTATGATGCATAATGTAGAGCCTGCAAATTCAATTTTCGACAAGATCTTATCTTTTATAGATTACACCAATCAGAATATTTTTCTTACCGGAAAAGCTGGGACAGGGAAAACCACCCTGCTTAAACGGATCAAAGAAACAAGTTCCAAAAAGATGGTGATCGTAGCCCCTACAGGAGTTGCGGCGATGAACGCAAAAGGTACTACCATCAATTCATTTTTTCAGCTGCCAACAGGCTCCTTTTTCCCTGGTGACATCAGCCTGGAGAATCTGCAGGCCGGGTTTATGTCTATCCAGTCAATGGTTTCCGACTCTAGTTATAACCGGGAAAAGACGAACCTGCTGAATGAACTGGAGCTGCTCGTCATTGACGAAGTATCTATGGTGCGCTGCGATTTAATGGATGTGATAGATGCCATACTGCGGTATGTCAGAAAAAACAACGCCCCATTCGGTGGGGTGCAGTTATTGCTCATTGGAGATCTTTATCAGTTGCCTCCCGTGGTCAAAAGAGAAGAATGGACATTTTTAAGCAGGGCCTACGTTTCGCCTTATTTCTTTGAAAGCCATGTTATCCGCAGACATCCGCTTTTACAGATAGAGCTAACTACCGTATTCCGGCAAACTGAACCGGAATTTATAAATATTTTGAATTCCATCAGAAACAACCAGATTGACGAAAGTACGCTAGCTTTGTTGAATAAGAGATATTCCCCCAAATTTAGTGCTTTGGAGGAGTCAAATCCTATCATTATTACTTCTCATAATGCTGAAGCAACTGCGATCAATAAGGAAAAGCTGGATGAGCTTCCGGGCCAGGAATTTACATTTAATGGTGAGGTAAACGGTGAATTCAGGGAAGCCGGCCTTCAGGCAGAACAGGTACTCAAATTGAAAGAGGGGGCACAGATCATGTTTATCAAAAATGACACTGGTGATGACCGGAAGTTTTATAACGGAAAAATTGGGAAGGTAAAGTCTGTTCGTGATGGGGAGATCTATATTTCCTTTCCGCAGGATGAGGACCTGCTGCTTGAAAAAACTTCATGGCAATCCTTTGAATATAAAACCGATCCTGAGCAGACCATTGTGCAGCAGCAGGTGGGTGAATTTTCGCAATATCCCATCAAACTTGCATGGGCGGTAACCATTCATAAAAGTCAGGGACTGACGTTTGACAGTGCTGTTATTGATGCAGGAAAATCATTTGTTGCAGGACAGGTTTATGTGGCCTTAAGCCGTGTCAGAACCCTCAACGGGCTTATTTTGAGATCGAAAATCAATACGGAGAGCCTAAGATCAAACCAGGAAGTCATCAGCTATATGAAACCGGCCGGTGAGGATGAAATGGATCATCTGCTGGTTAGCGAACAGGAGAAATTCATTCTTCAGTTGGTACTGAACCATTTTTCTTTTAATCAAATGTTGAGCGGACTGGAAGTTATCGTTTCAAATGCCGAAATGGTGAAATCAAATCTGCCGGAATTCAGGGCCTTACTGGCGCAGCTTAAAAAATCTGTTACGGACCTGATGGCAGTGGCAGAGCGCTTTCAGCAACAGGTGAAAAACCTGCATAAGGAAAATGGTTTCAAAGATCAGCAGATACTGCAGGACAGAATAACATCAGCAGCAGTATACTTTACCAAAGAGATCAACCTGCTACTGCTAAACCATGTTAATAAGAATATCAGGATCAAGCCAAAAAACAAGGCTGAGCAGCAGATTCAGCACTTGTTCCAGAAGTACAGGCAAGTGATTGAAACCAGGATACACCTGCTTCAGACTGCATCTCTATTATTGAAAGAACCAATCAGAGTGGGGTATTATACTGACTGGATCAACAAACATAAGGCACACCTGCTGACCAGACCGGGCTCATCTTCCGGAAGCCAGCAAGCTCCGACTAATCTTCAGCTGTTTTGAGCTGCACAATTACCTCAGTATATCCAAGGGTCAGATGTTTTTCACTTCGATCAATAGCGCTTTATTCGATTCCAGACCAAATATTTTTTAAAACTAAAATCTATGAGCAGATTGATATACCGGCCTGTTTAATATTCCACGTGATTTAAATTATAAAGCAAACATAACAGTTTTATTAAATTATAAATAAATTCTTAATGATTAAATTAAAATCTTAATTATAAAAATTTAAAATGAATAGGATTTACTTTTTTTGACGAAAAAGCACGCTAGTGTTTATATGTGATAGTACAAGAGATTTGATTTCCGGGAATCTGTTTCTCGCTGGGTTTTGACCTGTTCCCTGCCGCAAAGATGCTTGTGCGTCCGACATAGATAAGCAGAAGGTGCGTAGCTGGCACGCACTCATCGGCAAGGAACCAGCAACAACGTACGAGAATTGCGGTAACATTCAATTACTTCTGTCAGGCTTAATACTTAGTTGTAACCAGGATTTTGGGTGAAGAAGCCTGCGGTGGTCTGCAGTTCTGAAGCCGGTACAGGGTAGATCACATAATTTGGAAACCTCATTGATCTTAGTAATTGCATCCGCTGTACGCGATGCGTTTATCTGGGTTACAGCCAGCCCTTCCCTGATCAGGTCATTCCAGCGGAGGCCTTCTCCCATGAATTCGTGCTGGCGCTGAGTCGTCAGTGCAGCCAATGCCCCTCCTGCTCTTGCCCGATCTTTGTTCACAATGGCGTCTGCATCCGCCTATGTACCTCCTGCTCCATGCAGGATACATTCAGCTTTCATCATCAGGACATCGGTATACCTCAGATAAAGTTAATAGGCATGACGCTACAGGAACGAGGTGTGAAGGAAAGCTGGCAACAATTAAATTACTGGCAAACTTTGCCATACAAACGCACAAGCTGGAAGTAAATAGAATGCGCGTAAAAATCTGCATTCTGCGGTATACCGGTTCACTATAATTAAGCAAGTTAAGAAACAGGTAAAAAAAACACAAGTTATAGTATACTGTTTTAATAGTCTTTATTATATTTGTGCCATCAGGAATGAATTGTACTCTGATTTATCCTGGAGTTTAAACCTAGTCATGTGGCCGAGTGGTTAGGTATGGGTCTGCAAAACCTCTTACGGCGGTTCGATCCCGTTCTTGACGTCAAAACGTAATAGGATACGTTTATTTCAGATTTTTGGTTAAATCGAAAGTTTTGTTGAAAATAAGCCAGGCCGGATAGCCTGGCTTATTTGTTAAATTACTCCTGCGGTTTTGAGTAATGTACGGGTGCTGGAAACGATCACCAGGATACCTACAGCAATTAAAATAGTTTTGGTATTAAGCTTACCGGCAAGCCTTGCAGCGATTGGTGCGGCAAGCACACCACCTATGATAAGGCCTGCAATAGTTTGAATATGGCTTGTTCCTAAAATGATAAAAAATGTAAGTGCGCTTCCTAAAGTCACAAAAAACTCCGTAAGGCTTACAGTTCCGATAATATATCTCGGGGTTTTCCCCTTGGCAATTAAAGTACTGGTAACTAATGGCCCCCAGCCTCCGCCACCAAAAGAGTCAAGAAAACCTCCGGCTCCGGCCAGCCATCCGGCATGTTTAACTTTACGGGATTCATTCTTCTTTCTGAACGCATTCAACAGGATACGGGCACCCAATAGCAAAGTATAGACGGACAGTAACGGCCTGAGCCAGCTGCCATAAGCTTCTCCCAGATAACACAATAATATAGCTCCTATAATTGCCCCGGTAACCCCCGGTAATAACAGTGTTTTAAAAAGCTTTTTATTGATATTGCCAAACCTGTAATGACTAAAACCAGAAGCCCCGCTTGAAAACATTTCGGCAGTATGGATACTTCCGCTGATCGACGCAGGATTCAATCCCGTAGAAAGCAGTACCGTAGTTGAGATCACACCATACCCCATTCCAAGGGCACCGTCTACAAGCTGCGCTACAAAACCGGCCAGCAACATCCAGCCAAATGCAGGTTCCAGTCCCAGAGTGTCTCCAAATGCTTTAAATGCATTGATCAGGTTTGTCATAGGATAGAACGAAGCGATTAGATGGCCGATGATCATAAACCCAAGTGCGAATAAACACCTTCCTGCAATCACACGCCAGTACTTTTCATCTCTGATTGGATAATGTTGTGTTGCTTCCGCTTTGTTTTCTTCCATTAGTCTATCAGCAGCTGGGTTTTTATGATCCTTCATTTTATATTTGTGGCTTCGTGTATATCCGCAAATATAAAATAAATAATTAAAGACTACTTGTTTAGTAGTATATTTGAGAGCTACAGATTCTCCCCGAAAACGGCGGTTTATTCAGCACTCAACCAGGTAATAAAACCATAGTTAATTCCTGTACTTCTCCATATACTTCCTCCTCAGCACTTTTTCCAGGGATCTCCAGTAAAAACCGGACATGATCTCCTCAGCCTTCTGTACCACTTCATTGAAATCATTGCCTTTAATCCTGTACCTGTCCCTGATAAGGAACCTGAACATCAGCCTCAGCTTTCTTTCATTCAGCTTTCGCAGTCGTTCATTAGAGATCATCATATTGTGCATGGTATAATTCTCTGCAAGATCAGCAATGACCTCGCCGGACAAAGGATCTTTATACAAAAGAATTTCCCGTGAATTGATCGTGGAGGAGAAACAGAAGCGGCTGTACAAATTGGGCCTCAGCCTGGATTTGTATGTGATTAAAAATGCAGTGAGATCAATATACAGTTCAAAACCCTGAGCCGGAAAATGCCGTACAAACTCTTCCCTAAAACACACAAACAGATTTTCGGCAAGTCTTTCTTCACGAAATACAGACAGACAAATCGTTAATGCTGCAGTGTATGAGCGGTTCCCGCCGGCATCGCCCCAGTCGAAACCACATTCATAAAATGGCCGGAGCCCATGGCCTACTTCAGGCAGAATTTCAATCCCATCAACCCAAATCCTTTTAACGGTTTCAGTTACCGATTCAGGACTGGTAATTGTAAACAGACTTCCTTTAATTAAATATTTATTCATTTGCATACCCCATAGCTCTTTCTAATTGAACCCGGTACAGAAAAAGGCTGGGCAGCCGGCAACAAGTTGTGTTTGATTGCTAGGTTTATGCCGACCGCTTCAGCCAATATCAAGTGGAGATTGTACCCCAGGGCAAGCGGAAGGTCTGATCAATATTACAGGGCCGGCCACTTGCTTGTCTAATGTAACAGAGGTTCTGGTAAACCTTTGTATTTTTTTCAAAATACACCCTACAATAAACATAAGCAAGCAACCGGCCCCATAATTTATAGGGTCCAGCTGCCTGACTTAACTCGCAGGGTATTGAAATTTACCAGATTTCTGTTACGAGGCTCGTCAAGCAATGCTTCAATATCATTCTGAAGACTGCTAAATTATAAATTTTGATTCAATCGCTATCTTAAATACATTTTATTTGGTTAGTTATCTTAAATAATGTAGAGTATGTAATTGAATATAATCTAACTTTTCTACATTAACAAAACAAATATCTACAATAATGTAGAATAATAAAAATAAAATGTAGATTTTTATTATTAATTAAACATTTACCTTGTTTCTAGTGAAAAACGATGATTTCAAGAAACATAAGGGCGAATATTTAAACCAGCTGGTCCGCAGAAAAGGGATTAAGATTAAGGTGCTCACTAAGAGTGCGGGCTTTGACAGGTCTACTTTTTACAACCATATTAAACAGCCTAATCTATCATTTGCTATACTGGCTAAATATGGCGCAGTACTTAATCATGATTTTGCCGAAGAATTCCCGGAAATGAAAACTGAAGGTAAACAACCTGCACAAGCGGCTATGAGTTATGAGGAACTGGAAAAAGACAGGGACAGCTGGAAAGAAAAGTATTTTCAGGTAGCAGAGCTGTTTCATAAATGTCTGCAGCAGCAAAATAAACGCTGACCTTTAACGGAAGATTTAATTGCTACCAGGCTGTCAGCCTTCCCTGCTAGCCGCCGGATTGATCACATTGACAGCGATCTGAGCGAGGTAAGCATCAGCATTTTTTTCTTCTGTCAGGCAACGTTCAAGCAATACCTGGGCACTATCCTCCTCAATTTCGGCCAATAGCGAGATCAAGCTGCCATAACAGGCAATCTTATAATGAACCACGAGCTGCATAGCATAGATAATCTCTGCATCCCGCAGGGCAGTACCGGTTTCAACCGTTTTTACAATTTCTGCTGATTTATCGCTCAGGATCTCTATGATCTTACATTTGCCCAGTCCCGGACTGATCCTGAGTAATTTAAATACGAGCTCTAATCTTTCTATATGATTTTCTGCTTCATGAGACTGGGAGACCAATGCAGTCTGCAGCTCTTCTGTATAGGCTGCAATTGATAAGGCTGCCGCACATTTAACAGTTTTCTTTTCCGCATTGTAGATATCCTGTAAACACTCAATGAAGAATTTCAATAATCCCCGCTCTTTCAATTGATCTGCCATAAAATATGATCTTAATGAAACAATCCCCCAATAATCCAACGTGATATAAACAATTCGAAAAGATAAAAGTTTAGGTAAACAAATTAGTTTGTAGCTTTGGAAGATTAAAAAATTATCATGGCAGTATTACATAAAAAAGAAGAGAAAATTGAAGTTGTGCTAAGTAAGCTTCCAAAAGATTATACCGATAAGCAGTTTGTAGAGACCTTTATACAGCTTTATTCAAAGGATTGGGGGAAAATAAAAGCAAATTATATCAAACAATCGCAGGATAAAGATCCCGGAACGGTGATCACAATGCCTAAACCAGAACTTTATTTGAAAAGTATTCTGACAGTTTACCTGCAAAATTTAAAAAATAATCAGGCTGCTGAATAATAAACCGATAAAATCAGCGTCTATATACTGAGAGCGTTAATTTAGATGACGGGGATAGGCGTTAAGTTTATCCCCGTTTCTTTTTGCTCCCGGTCTATTGGGGCATCCCAGGTAATACGGTTGCGCGACCAGGCCTAAATACGGTCATATGATCAGCCTGTTCTGCTGAACTAGATCAGGTCATTCTCTTTCAAAAAGTCTTTTACACTCTGAAAATCCAGGAATATCTTATCTGCAGCAGATAGTTTAAGATGATCATCAGTATTTGCCTGAATGGCGAAACAGGTTAACCCTGCGGCTTTTGCGGCGCGTAACCCATTTAAGGTATCTTCAAACACCAGGCATTCTGATTTTTGAAGCCCCAGTTTTTCTACGGCAAGGTTATACGATTCCGGATCAGGTTTGCTATGGGTTACATCGCTCCGCGTGATCAGTAAACTGAAGTATTTATCCAGCCCGTTTTTCCTGAACATCTCGTCTACATCTGCCCTTTTACTTGCTGTAACCAATGCCATCACGATCCCTTTACTCCTGAAAAAATCAAGCGTGTCCTGCACATGTGGCATCAGGTCAATCACACTGGTCTTTAAGCGCTCCACCGTCAGGTCTTCTTTTCTGGAAATCAGCAGTTCCAACGGTGATTCAATTTCGTAAAGTTCTTTTAGCCTTTGCGCATTTCCAGGCAATGGGATGCCTGCATAATTTTTTAGAAAATCTGAGTATTCCAGCTGAATATTGGATTCGGCCAGCAGTTCATTCCAGGTATTGAAATGAAAGTGTTCTGAATCTACAAGAGTGCCATCAAGATCGAAGAGTAGTGCTTTAAATTTTGCCATCGGCTACAAATTAAAAAAAAATGAGGGTTGCCCCTCATCTGTTGTGTTATTTTTACACGAAGTTGATTTAATCAGCCTCTTATATTCATTCTTTCCCTGTTATTTCTGCTTTATCCACGTAACGATATCGTTGATCAGCGTTTCTGATACGCTTGAGGCCTGTTGGTATTGCGCATAAGATCCTTTTTCCAGCTGTGAACTTAACAGGTAGTTCAAATCAGGATAAAGCTTAAGGGTAACATTGCCTTTTTGGCCCAGGGCCGTATTCCAGAGATTATAATCAGTAACTGGTACCTGAAAGTCGTTCGCTCCCTGTATAATCAGCATACGCTTATTTAATTTCCTGGCGGCATCTACCTGGTTATAGTTATTGAGATCTACCCAATAAGAAACTGGCAAGCCTAAAATACTTGAATCAGGTTTCATTGTTCCTGCCTGGGTGATCCTGGTCCTGTCCAGTTCAGTCATGATCCCGGCAAGCTGTTTCTTCCCTGCCTGTGTCGTATCCTTAGCCATGTCATACATATACTTATTCTGTTCTACCATGATATCTGTGAATTTCCTGGCCGGGGCTTCTGCCAGGATCAGCCCTTTTATGGAGGGGGCAAGCGCAGCAATTTTTGGCGCAAGCATAGCGCCCAGGCTATGGCCGAATAAATAGATCTCTTTTTTATCTATGCCCGGCAGGGTTCCTGCTAGCGCGACAGCTGCCAGTGCGTCATCTACAGTCTCTTCTTTAACCGTGAAAACACCGCCAAATTCACCCGAGTAAACCATGGTTCTTTTTACATAACGGATGCTGGCAATTCCTTTGGCGGCTAAACCGGCCGCAAGATCTTTGAAAGGCTTGTTAGGTCCAACCGTTTCGTCCATGTCACTCGGTCCTGAACCATGCACCAGTATCACTACAGGATAATTTACGATCTTCTTTGGAGTAGTCAGCAGACCAACAAGATTATGTGCCAGTGTTTTTATATAGATTTCTTTTTGGCTGTACAGGGTAGTATCTGCATAGGCAGGGTTGAGGTAGACCGCTACTGTGGAGCGTGGTTTAAGAAAAAATCCCGCTATTTTTTGTGCTTTGTCGAATCCCATGATAAACGATTGTGTATCATTCGCGAATTTTGCATCAACAATAACCGTAAAAAACTCACCCTGGGTCTTCCCTTGTACCGCTGCGGCGGATTCAAATTTCCCAAACCTAGAATTTAATTCTCCCCATAACTTCTGCAGTTCCGCCGTCGGAACCTTAGTTTGAAGATTCGTGTCAAACAAATCATGGGCTTCAGTAAATTTTTGCTGGTCCATAAGCTGAAAAAAATCATTTGCACGGCCAAAGAGATTTAACATTCCCTGAGAGAACGATGCCGTGGTAACCAACAGCAATAAAAATAGTAGTATAGATTTCTTCATATCAATCATTAGCTAAATTATATAGCGTATGACCAAAGTTAGTATTAATTCATTCAGATAAAATTGTTGTAAAAAGGATTCTGAAAAAATAAGGAAAGAAATGAAAGGTTTGATGAATATTTAGCGGAAAATTAAAGGAAATGGGATGCGTATAAAAAAAAAGAAAGGGTTGTCGCATCCACGAAGCATCCCTATTCTAACCAAATATAAACCTGTATGAACGGGTTTTCCTTTAAATTTCAAAATACTAAAATGATTTAGCAGAATATTGAAATTGTTTATCTCTTATTGTTGATACAAATATACAAACAATTTAATAGTGTACAAACTACACTATTAAATTTTTTTAAAAAAAACATTCCCATGACGATTAAAAATAACCGAAAACTTCGAAAAACTGCCTAAATAACTTATTATAGCCATATTTTACACCTTATTAACAGTTAATTTTTTTTTTACGTCTTCTTTTGTTCCATTAAACGGACCTGAAGATTCAATCTTTAAACTGGCCATTGCCGCACCGAATTCTCCTGCTTCCTGAATCCCCACACCTTTTACGCGCTGATAGAGGTATCCTGCCATATAAGTATCGCCACATCCTGTGGCATCGGTCTCGACAGCTGGTTCATACGCAGGAATATCGTAGAATACACCTTCAGCATATATAACTGAGCCTAAACTTGCACGGGTGACTACCACCTCCCTAACACCCCAGGCAGCAAGCTCACGGGCACCGGCCTCAATTCCTTTGATTCCGGTGAGTACCTCCAGTTCCGCCTCATCTGCTTTTACGATGTGTACATATTGAAGGGCTTCTTTCTTTTCAAACCAGTCTACAGCACAAACACGCTGCCCGCTTACTTCCCGCAGGTATCCCTGAACATCTAGGGATACCCTGCTTTTTTTTGATAGCTCCCTGATCAGTTCAACCGGGATATCGTTGGCCAGTAAGGGCCCCAGATGAAATATTTCCGCATCAATATCGCTCAGTTGCTCAACCGTAAAAGGGTCTGATTCCTGCAATACCCGCTGTGTACGGTGATCAAGTTTCGCCGAGTAGATATTCTCGAAATAGACAGTCTTAACACTTGGAAATACAATGACCTCAGTACCTTTATCACGCAATTCGGTTACAAAGGCCATTTCGCTCTCTGCGATAGCAGTCACCAGACCATAGTTTACATCCATCTGGCGCAATGCGTTGGAAAAATAAAAAGAAGTACCTCCGGCCATATGTTTTTCGGCGGTACTGGTCACAACTCTGTCTAATGTAATATGTCCTATGCAACAAATATCGTACATCTATCCTTGTTTTATGAATTAACAGCTGATCTATAGTGCCGTACTGCAAAGGTAGATAATAGCAGCTTTATCGCAAGATTTATCTGAACAGGCCAAAACTATAATTGGCATCACTCCAGAATTCATCAAGCGCAATAATCCGCAGCTTAAAAAAAGAAATCAGCGCCGGCCAGTCTTCCTCTCTGAAAATGCTCACAGCACTTAAGGTTTTACTGATCCTGCTTACGGTCCTGTGATTTTCGTCGGCAATATGAAGCTGCCATTCCCAGTCCTCATTTAACTTCTCCTTCAAAATATTCCTGAAAGACCTAAACTGTTCAAATATTAATTCCTGAATCCCAGAATCGGGATGAGAGATTTCTATAACAATAGAAGCAGACCGGCTATCAGCCTGCATTTTAAAATGAAGATGCCTGATACCTGTCTTATAGTTTATCCAGTTTATCTTTTGTCCTTCAGCAGAAGGATGGGGTGCTATATACTGCCCGAATGTGGTCCAGAATGCCTCTTTTAATTTTGAAGCCTGTTCCTTAGAATACATAGAGAGGTTACTTTTTATTGAAATGATTTTCCAGAAATTCACCTTTAGAATCATTTAAACTTGAAACCGGCCCTAGTTTATGCATCGTCCATATATAACACCAGGCCAGATCAAACTGATGCGGCAAAAAGCCCGTTCTTGCACTTACCGGGTATAAATGGTGGTTATTGTGCCACTCCCCTGCTACATAACCCGGCCATAATTGGTTTATAGACATGTCATCACGACTGAAATCATAGTTATCCCTGCGCATATCCTTGCCTTTCCCATGTCCTTCGTAGTTAAATGTCCTTACCCCTACTGCCCATACACCGGCTGCGCCAAACACGGCACACACCAATCCCGGACCGCCAATGAGGAAAAACACAACTCCCCAGAACAACCAGTTCAGTGACCATGAAAGTATTGTTCTCCATGGATTGGCAATTGACCCCCATTTCAGATACTGTTCATAGGTATTTGCAGTAACGCCCGTATTTACCATTAGTTTTACAGCACTGCGGTAATCTTTTTCAATCAGATTTTTCGCAATTGGCTGATGATTTACATCGGCCAGAAAGCAATAAAGAAAACCTCCTGAAGCATTGTAAGGATCGCCCGGGGCATCAGATTTTGCATGGTGCACATGATGTGAAACGACATAGATCTCTTCAGGGATCATAGATATGGTCAGGTTCTGCGTAATAAAACGCCAGAATTTATTTTTGAACGTATAGGAATTATGCGTACAGTACCTATGGTGCCAGATCGTTCCGTGCGTACCCATAATGATCATACTATAAACAAATGCTACAGCAAGCAGGCTCCAGCTGAAATACTCGAAAATAAAAAGCATCAGAAAAGGAACAGACACTATTACCTTAGACCAGCTCATGAACGGAAGCCAGTTTTTTTTATTCTTAAAGATGTTTAGCCTGCTAAAAAACTCAGTTAAAATCTGTTTAGGGGTAGGTTTAGAGAGATTACCATTAGTATCTGTCCATCCGTAAGCCGGGGGATCTAACACAACATTCAGAAATGTCATAAAAATGCAATTATTTGAATGTGTAAAGTACGGTACATTTTCTGTATTTCACGTACTATTTAGAATAAATATTAGTACATATGATGTTAAATAATGTTAATTTGGAAATTCCGGCTTCAATGTTAGTATTATTTTAAACATATGCCTACTTTCGAACTTTTATTTGAATTTGTTTAGGCAACAGGCCTTTTTAACAAAAAACACGAATCCATAGACAAGATGAGTAACACAACAAACCGCAAACGGGACGCATTAGATTATCACGCGAATGGCAGACCAGGTAAGATAGAGGTCGTGCCATCCAAACCTACCAATTCACAAAGAGACTTAGCACTGGCCTATTCACCCGGCGTTGCGGAACCATGCATGGAGATCTTCAGAAATCCTGAAGATGTATATAAGTATACCGCCAAAGGAAACCTTGTAGCTGTAATCAGTAACGGTACCGCGGTACTTGGTTTAGGCAATATCGGCCCTGCCGCCAGCAAGCCCGTAATGGAGGGTAAAGGACTGTTGTTTAAGATTTTTGCAGATATTGATGTGTTTGACCTGGAGGTCAATGCCGCCAGCGTCGATGAATTTATCACAGTAGTAAAAGCACTGGAGCCTACCTTCGGTGGGGTAAACCTGGAAGATATTGCTGCCCCGATGTGTTTTGAAATTGAACGCCGCCTGAAGGAAGAAATGAATATTCCTGTAATGCACGACGATCAGCATGGTACTGCGATCATCACCAGCGCCGCACTGATCAATGCCTGTGAACTGCAAAACAAAAAACTTGAAAGAATCAAACTGGTCGTGAGCGGCGCAGGTGCCGCAGCAGTATCCTGCATTAAGTTGTACCTGAAACTGGGTGTGAAAAAAGAGAACATGCTGGTGTTTGATAAGGACGGCATCGTCAATATAGACCGCACCGACCTCGATCCTATCCGCATGGACTTCGCCACATCGAGAAAAGACATCACCAACATCGCCCAGGCCATGAAAGGTGCAGATGTTTTCCTTGGTCTTTCTGCAGCCAACGTAGTTTCGGCCGAAATGGTTCAGTCTATGGCCAAAAACCCGATCGTATTTGCCTTGGCAAACCCTGACCCGGAAATTGCGTATGACCTGGCCATCAATTGCCGTAAAGATATCATTATGGCAACAGGACGCTCCGACTTCCCTAACCAGGTGAATAATGTACTGGGCTTCCCTTACATCTTCCGCGGTGCGCTGGATGTACGTGCCACTTCAATCAATGAGGAAATGAAGATCGCAGCAGTGAAGGCAATTGCCGAACTGACAAAACTGCCCGTACCGGAAATAGTAAACCTTGCCTATAAAGCAAAGAACCTGAAATTCGGTAAAGACTATATCATTCCGAAACCAATCGATTCCAGGCTGATCACTATTGTCTCTGCCGCTGTAGCCAAAGCTGCAATAGATTCAGGAGTAGCACGCAGAACAATCACTGACTGGGTGGCCTACGAAGAAGAACTAAGGGTGAGATTAGGTGCGGATGATAAGATCCTTAGAAACCTGGCCAATAAAGCAAAATCGGCCCCGAAACGGATAGTTTTTGCGGAGGCCGACAATTATAAAATACTAAAAGCTGCCCAGATCGTTAAAGACGAAGGCATTGCTACTCCTATCCTTCTGGGAAGCGTAAGCAGAATCCAGCAGATCATCATTGAACATGGAATTGAACTTGGTGATATTGAGATCATCGATCCATGGCAGGGAACGGATGACTCCGAAAAATTTGCGGAACATCTCTATGGGCGCCGCCAGAGACGCGGCATTACCTTATATGAAGCCAGAAAATTGGTGCGCGACCGTAACTATTACGGCGCAAGCATGATTGAGTTCGGTTCTGCTGATGCCCTGATATCCGGTTTAACCAAAAACTATAAATCTACGCTAAAACCTGCCTTACAGGTGATCGGTACAAAACCGGGTGTAAAAAAAATAGCAGGTATGTACTTAATGCTCACCAAAAAGGGTCCTGTATTCCTGGGTGACACAACGGTAAATCCGGATCCTACAGCGCAGGACATGGTAGATATCACCGCTATGATCCATGAAACGGTGACAGGCTTCAATGTTACTCCAAGAGTAGCATTACTGTCCTACTCCAATTTCGGTTCCAACAATGGTACTATTCCGGAAAAAACAAGACTCGCAACAGCAATGCTGAAGCAGAAATATCCCGATATGATCGTTGACGGAGAGATGCAAGCCAACTTTGCCATGAACTCAGACCTGCTGCAGGGCAACTATCCTTTTTCAAGCCTGAAAGGAAGTCCGGCAAATACCCTGATTTTCCCTAACCTGGAATCTGGTAACATTGCCTATAAGCTGTTACAGGAATTGGGAAATGTGGAAGCTGTTGGCCCGATCCTGATCGGACTGGACAAACCTGTGCATGTGTTGCAAATGGATAGTTCAGTAAGGGAGATCGTAAACATGGTAACCATTGCTGTGGTTGATGCGCAGATTTATGCTGCTAAGAAGAAGTAACGGGAGCTGATCCTGTGCGTTATAGGGTTGATAGATGCTTATTGTTTCACAGGATGCATCACTTGCCGGATACATAATTTACTGGGTGGATAAGATCATTTGTTACCAGATATAACAGATAATCTTATCCACCGTACGCAGCAGACAATCAAAATGTTAACCTATGAACAAATCGCTGCTCAGGTACCGGTCACCCCTGTCACAGGCAATAAAAACAATCAGTCCGGATGAAAGCTCAGCAGCTAGTTTCAGTGAGCATGCTAATGCGCCTCCGCTGCTCATTCCGGCAAAGATACCTTCTGACCTCGCCATTAACCTGGCGTAGTGGGAAGCCTCCTCCTGAGAAACATCCATTGTTCTGTCTACCCTTTTTGCATCAAAGATCTTTGGCAGGTAGGCTGCCGGCCATCTCCTGATCCCGGGAATAGATGATTCTTCGGTAGGCTGACAGCCTACGATCTGAATCTCCGGGTTTTGCTCCTTCAGGAATAAAGAATTTCCCATGATGCTTCCCGTGGTCCCCATAGAACTGACAAAGTGGGTGATCTGCTGATCTGTATCACGCCAGATCTCTGGTCCGGTAGTTTTATAGTGTGCCAGGTAGTTGTCCTTATTTGCAAACTGATCCAGAAGGAAATAACCTGGCTGGGCGCTCTTTTCTTCCGCATAATCCCGGCAGATCTCAATGGATTCCAACAGCGTAACCTTTGCTCCATAGGCTTCCATTGTCAGGGTACGCTCCCGGGTAGAGTTTGACGGCATCACCAATTCAATATCCAGATCGAAAATTCCGGCAATCATGGCAAGGGCAATTCCCGTATTTCCGCTGGTAGCCTCAATGAGTTTTGTACTTTTGCTGATTTCTCCACGCTCCATGGCACTGCGGATCATGTTTAAGGCAGCCCTGTCTTTTACACTGCCACCGGGGTTATTCCCCTCCAGCTTCGCAAAGATCTGGACATTTGGATTTGGATTTGGATTTAACTTCCGGATCTCTACCAGTGGGGTATTCCCAATGCAGTCTATGATATTTCCCATGTTACTAATTCTTATTTTTTGTTTCTACTACTTTCATGGCCGACTGATGGTAAACGGTCGAATCAGGCATTACACTTTTCGTCAGCCATACGTTTCCGCCGATCACGCTATTCCGCCCTATGAACGTATCCCCGCCTAGTATTGTAGCGCCCGAGTAAATGATCACATGATCGCCGATGGTAGGGTGCCTTTTGGTATTTGCCATAAATTTATCTACGCTCAGTGCGCCGAGTGTAACTCCCTGGTATAGTTTGACGTGGTTACCGATCACAGTGGTTTCACCAATCACAATCCCGGTGCCATGGTCTATAAACAAATATTCTCCAATCTCTGCCCCGGGGTGAATATCTATTCCTGTTACAGAATGTGCGTACTCTGTTAAGATCCTTGGGATCAATGGAATACCCAGCATCAGGAGGTAATGGGCAACCCTGTAAAATGAAACTGCCAGGAATCCCGGATAACTCCGGATGATTTCAAACTCGCTCTGTGCTGCCGGGTCACCGTTCAGCGTAGCAGCGATATCGGTATTCATCTTCCGGTACAGTTCCGGAAGCTCCTTATAGAAAGCTGCTGCAATCACTTCTTTATCACAATCCTTACAGGCTTTTGTGGCATTCAGTATGTCCAGCAGCTCGCGGTGTGAATCGCTGAACATTCCCTCGATCTGAGACAGGCTGTATTCCGGAAAAGTGAGGCGTTCAGGATAGACCAGGTTCAATAAGTTCACCGCCCAGTCGGCTATAACTTTATTGGAAGGTATGGGCTCAAGCTGGTTTTGTTTGTTAAAAATATGGCGGTAAAATTCTTCGTTCATTTTGTGTTGTAAATAAAATTATGCGCTAATTCTGCACCGGGTTGCTGATCAAATTGATCTGGGGCGTTGTATTCGGCAGCTTTATATCGCTGCTGCTCAGGGTTTCTATAAGCTTTTGATAGTTGGCGTGATATGCTTTCCAGAAATTAGCATTCTCTATCCACGCCCTGACGATCAGCACAATGCCTGTTTCGCCGAGTGAGCCAACCAATACCGCCGGTTTGGGATCCTTCAACACCAGTTCGTCCTGCTCTAATATAGCTAATATCGCCTTACGGGCATGATCTATATTGGTGTCATAAGCAACATTTAATTTGTATTCTGCCTGCCGTGTTTCATTATCAGACACATTATTGATCACTGCATTTGCCAGTGGCCCATTCGGGGCATATATCGTTGTACCATTTCCTGCTTTCAGCGTAGTATACAAGATGTCTATCTTCAGCACCAGGCCGGAGACATTGTTACTGGAACTGATATTGTGCCCTACCCTGAAGGGTTTGAACAACAGGATCAGGACACCACCTGCGAAGTTGGAAAGACTACCCTGAAGTGCCAGGCCTACGGCAAGACCGGCTGCACCCAGTACGGCCACAAAGGAGCTCGTCTGAATACCGATCATCGAGGCACAGGAAATGAGCAGCAATACATAGAGTACCACGTTGATGATACTGATGAGGAACTCGCTTAATGAAATATCTATACTGTTCCTGTGGAAATGGCGGTGCAGGAACCGGACAAAACGTTTGATTACCCAGATGCCCGCTAAAAGTACAAAGATGGCCAGGAAAAAATTCGGCAGGAGATCTAAGATTTTAACAGTGAACTGATCTGCGTAAAGTTGTATTTTATTCATTCTTCTTTCTTTAAACTTTCCTTAAACGGTCCGTACCCCGGGCCATTAAGATTTTTTAAAGATACAGATCTATTTTTTTGTTCAAAATGAAAGGATGTAATCACTTTGTCAAGGAATGACGCCTTCCGCAGAGGCCCGTAACTCTCAGGCGTTGAATTCCATCTCAAAAGAAGTCCCCGGGTTGAGCACATAATAATGATGTTTCATCTTATTGTTTACGGCATCCCCGATCCTTGTCCACTCGAACTCAATGGCCGTCAGGTCTGATGGTACTTCTGTCATCCCGCTTTTATAGATCATCTCCTTTTCTGAGAACAGTGGAATAAACTCCCTTCCATCCCTGACAAAGGTTTGAAAATTAAGGACATTGCTCAGCGGATCGAAATCCTTAAAGAGAGAGGTGAATATGCCGTTTCTCACCTGATAGATAAAACTGCTGCTGTAGGTTGCCGGATCAAACCAATGGTTCATGATTGCCATGTTCAGCGGAAGGGACTTGTTCTTAATATAAAACGGAAAGTTACTTTTTTCGATAAACCCAAAGATTTCAGGCTGAAATCCAGTGGAGGTAAAAAAGATCTGCCTGCCAGGAAGGAATGTTTGCCTCACGATGTCTGTCATATTTTGTATATCATCTGCCCCTCCCCAATGCTTTATCCCGAGAAACAGGTTTTCATCTCTGTGCTGCTCGTCATAGAGCAGGCCAAAATATGCCTTTTCAATCGCCGGATTTGCGGCCAGTACCCTTACAAGATTGTCTGTGAAGCTTTTATTTATATCCTTTGGGAATGAGGAATAGTGATTCTTACTGAGGTCATCATTATTATTTAAAAAATCGAATATTCCCATATGTTAAAGTTTTACAGCTAAAAATATCAACACTAATATAAACAATTTTACAAAATACAGGAAGTCATTTTATGATTTAACTCCGGCTAAATTAAAGATCAGGTCTCCATAAACTCCCAGGCACTCTGCCAGGCATTATTTTCTTCTGCATAACTGATAAAATCTGAATAGAATTGCGATCTTGAAAGTGTCGCACTATCGCCGATCACCACCAGCTTCTTTTTTGCACGGGTCATCGCCACATTCATTCGCCTGATATCCGAGAGGAACCCGATTACTCCTTCAGCATTACTTCTGGTCAGACTGATATATACGATATCTCTTTCCTGTCCCTGGAAGCTGTCAATCGTATTGACGGATATCTTCTCCTGATAGGCCTGCAGTTCAGGAGCGTTCAGCAATAGCTCCTTCAACAGGTAAACCTGTTGCTTATAGGGCGAAATGATAGCGATTAAAGGGAATTGCTCCAGGGGATAATGTGGCCCCAGCTGCGCTACAAGCTGCGTCAGGTGTTTCAGCAGAAACACGGCCTCTTCAGGATTGGTGCTGCTGGTACCTTCGTTTTTCTCATCAAAACCACAGCCTGCAGTATCAATAAATGCCAGCGGGGCATCCTCAGGGAACAGTACGCGCTGCGCCACTGAAGGGTGGGCCTTAAGCTTATCCTCATAAAAGACCCTTGAAGAATATCCCATTATCTTTTCATTCATGCGGTATTGCTCTTCCAGCAGCACTACTGCCTCTGGGTGGAGAGCCACGCTTTTCTCCAGTAATGTTCTGCTCAGCCCATTTCTGGCAGCTGCAGTTGATTTTACGGTGGGCGACAACTGGCAGTGGTCTCCGGCGAAAACAACCTTTTTTGCTTTCAGCAGAGGTATCCAGCAGGCGGGTTCCAGTGCCTGCCCTGCCTCGTCAACCACCACCGTATGGTATTCTCGCCCCCTTACCGTATAGTGATTAGCCCCAACCAGCGTTGCTGTAATCACCTGGGCTTTCGCCAACAGGTCATCTATGATGTATTGTTCGGTATTACCCACCTCCTTCATGATCTTATAAGCCTCATTGAATAAAGCCTTACGCTGTTCCTGCTCGGCCTTACCAAAATTGCGCTTGTATTTATGGGCCATCTTTTTATACTCACTGCCCTGCTTTTTCAGGTCTTTGAGTTCTTTCATACTATGGTGTCCGGCCATTTTATTGTCGAGCGTAAGCGACATCAGGCGTTCAGAAACGCGTGCCGGGTTCCCTACTCGCAGTACGTTCAATCCTTCATCTGCAAGTTTCTCACTGAGCAGGTCAACAGCCGTATTGCTTGGCGCTACTACCAGTATCTGCTGGTGATCTTTTTTGATCAGGGCTTTGATGGCCTGTACCAGTGTTGTGGTTTTCCCTGTACCCGGAGGGCCGTGAACAATAGCCAGCTCGCTTGCGGATAGAATGCGGTCAACAGCAAGTTGCTGCATTGTATTCAATTGGGGGATTGCATAGGTAAAAATTGTGTGATCAAATGAAGGTTTTGAGGCGCCGGTCAAAATTCTCACCAGGTGCCCTTCTTCTTTTTGCCCGAGGCGGACATCAGCGGTTTTAAGGGCATTTTGCATTTCATCATAACTATTGTTATCGAAAAGCACGTCTACGCCCAACTTTCCATCCCGTGCCCAGTCGGGCAGTTCATCTGTGCGCAGCGTTATTTTTAGCTTGTTAGCACTTTGATGAGCAATTACGCCTTCGAGCCTGTCATTTTTCGGATCGTGATTGGAGAACAGCACTGCAGCCGCACCAAACCGGAGCTGGTGGCTAATGTCCTGATGTGAAGTACGTTCGAGCTCTACCGTAACATAGTCGCCCCTGCTCATTTCAGAACCCCTGATTGCTATCGGGTACCAGGTTAATCCGTTAGCCCTGCGTTCGGCAACGGATGAAGATTCCGTCAATTTTAAATAAGCATTCTGATCTTCTTCCCGCTCCGTCTTTAACAGGCCGAGAAGTTTTTTGAAATATTCCATTTCTGCAAAGGTAGCAGATTAAGGGAAGATCAGAGTGAGTCCCGCAGGGTTAAATAAAAGGGTACTTCAACCTGTTCCCTGGAGTTCCTGAGGATCAGGTCGGCCGCGATATGTCCCATTTTTTGAAAGTCAGTGGAAATGGTAGTGATCCCATTCAGAATGATCTTTTTCCATGGGGTTTCATTGTAGGAGATGAGTCCCGCCTGTTTACCGATCTTGAAATTCAGCGTTTTAATTCTCTCGATGAGGGTAACCAGATCGTCCTCCATCAGGTTGATGAACACTTCGCCTTCGCTGATCGGTTCATACACCACATCGTTCACCACTTACTGATTGAAACCATATTGAGTACAGAACTTACAGAATCCCTTCTTAATTTCCTCTGGGAAATAACTGTGATCAGGAAAGATCAGTTTGAGGGTATGGTATTTATGGAGTGGTACAAGCGCTTTTTCCAGGGCCTGAAAGATATCTTTCTCAAAGTTCTCATGGGCGGAACCAAACTCCCCGTC
Organism: Pedobacter hartonius; assembly: GCF_900107535.1. Lineage (GTDB taxonomy): Bacteria > Bacteroidota > Bacteroidia > Sphingobacteriales > Sphingobacteriaceae > Pedobacter > Pedobacter hartonius. Next base: position 338,167 of record NZ_FNRA01000003.1, read on the forward strand.
AATACCGGGGATCATTTTATCCATCAGGATCAGTTTACTTTTCGGGATCGTGTTTAAGATCTCGTATTCATCTACACTGGCTTCAATGAAATGCGGAATGATCACATAATGTGAATATTGCTCGTTCTTAGCAGTCAGCAATTCTTTAAATATGGAAAAATCATTGTTATATATATAAAAATCTATCGCTACGTTTTCGCCAATTGCATCTACAAAGGCATCATAAATAATTTTCTTGTGGTTACTCAGCTTATTGAACATCAGGCAGATTCTCAGTTTCTGGTGATAGTCCTCATTCAGAATATAGTATCCCTTACCCGGGATAGACCCTAATATGCCCAGATTTTTAAGATGTTTGTATCCCTTTTCTGCGGTATCCCGGGAGATCTCCAGTTCGTAACTTACCTCATTGATAGATGGAAGGGTATCGTTCTTTTTTAATTTACCCAGTTCAATGGCAGCCAACACTGATTTGGTTAACTGTAAATATTTGGGAATCGCAGAATATCCGTCAACCTGAATATAGCTGAAAAAATTATTTAATTTCATAACTTCTAATTGCCCGATCAAAGTACAAAGTTTAGCTAAAACAGGGCAGCTAAACTTTGCACAAAGTACGCAAACGTTCCCGGAACGCAATTATTATCTATTATACCCTGTAATCTGCACCGGCCCCAGCAGTCCGGAAGGCACAGGTGTCCAGCCTGCGGCATTGAAAGGTTTATAGTTGATATTCACAAAATTGATTTCATGGTAATTTCTCCAGGGGATTCCCTTGATGTCCATATCCCTGATGCGGTTGGCCATCAGGTTGGCCACTTCAATTCTGATCGTGTTTTTCCCCGGCTTCAGGAATTTGCCTATCCTGGTCTGAAATGGAATGCTCCAGACGATCCCAGCATCCTGGACGTTGATCCAGACATGCGCAGTTTCATCCACTGTGCCCAGGCTCAGTACATACTCCCCGCGAATTTTGGCCGGCAGCATGAACGTTCTGGAGTAAGCACCGGTTCCGGAAAATGCGGTAGCTGCGGTATCATTCAGGGCAGTCCAGGAAACCAGATGATCCAATTGTTTGTCGGATGGCAAAGCGGGCCTTCCCTGCGTAAAGTGTAATTTCCAGTTTTGGTCTAAAGACATTGGTTTACCTGGTTTTGAAAGATAAACCCATTTTTTATCTGTTTTTTTATCGCCTGTCTGCAAAAAGAACGTTTCTCCGGGTTGCATATATACCTTTACCCAGGTTTTCCCATCTTTTAGCTGTATTTGCGCCTGCCCATAATCTCCGCTCTGCGGGTCAAGCAGTGCCACTGAAGGGCTGTTCAGGTTTAGCGGCACCCATTCATCAATGGTTTTCGCGGTGTGGTTCACCAGGAAATAGTATTTGCCGTCATCCAGCTTGCGGCGGATAAACTTCAGTCCGCTTTTGCTCAGCTGTTCTCCTTCTATATTTTTAAATGACAGGGCCTGCTGTACGTCACCCGTAACAAGGATCTCACCTTCACCCCATTTGATGCCCTTCAACCCATTGGATAAGGATTTTAGATCCAGGCCACCGATCAGGCTTTTAAATTCTGCATTGTTTTTTTCCAGGTTGCTCAGTCCTGGTACGCCTTCAGGCAAGGTTTGAAAAATGACGGTAACCCCATCATGCGCGAGCGACAAGATATCCTTCAGTGTTGCCAGCGGCATGAATTTACAGGCAGGGACCACCAGCGTGCGGTATGGATTGGCCATAGCCGAGGTAACCAGCTGTCCTTTGTCTGCTTTGGCAGTGGCGAGCATATGATCAGAAGCGAAATCAAAAGAATAACCGTTTTTTGCCAGTAACATACTTTGTTTATAAAACTCAGTAGGATACAGCCATACGTCTACATCATGCACTTTCATAGGCATATCCAGACCTTTAGGACTACTCCAGGCATCATAAACAGGCCAGTAAATCAGGATTTCATTGTCAGACTTACCGGATTGCAGGAGCGACTGGCACCTGCTGAAGTAGCTGTCCATACCTTTCAGCTGAGGCCAAAGGCTGTTTGCAGGTACCATATTCGTCGACGCATAGAACAACCATCCCGGGAATTTGATATCCGAGGGCGTGAAGGTTGTACCGTGGTAGAAAATATGGTTGATTCCGGCAAGAAATAGTCGTTCAGCTTCAGGTTTGGCCTGTGAAAATGAAGTTTTGAAATGTTCGGTAAGCCAGGTAAACGTTTCAGAGGATACCAGTGTTTTACCCGTGGTATGCGCCGCAGAGCTGGCAAACTTGCTCATCATCGGGTCGGGGTCTACGTTGCGAATATCTGCACTGTCACGCCTCAAACCCGGAATATCGAAATGACTGGAGCCGAAGGTCTCTGTTTCAGGAATGTCAACCGCTGCGTACAGGTCTAAAAGATTGCCCGGAGAGCCGTGCGATTGGTTCTTGGTAATGCTCTTATACTGATGCGCCCAGTTTGTCCAGTTCTGTGTAAAGTTCTCCAGCAGCAGCTGGCTCATTGTTTCCCGGTAGTCAGACTTTAACCTGCCATTTTCCTGGCTCAGGGAATCCTTACTGATCAGCTCCCTGATATGGTCGCTGAGGTCATACCCTTTTAACCGTTTAAATTCTTTCAGAAATGTGGGTGTCCAGGTGGCGCCATATACCTCATAGCTGTCGTTAAAAAAAGCTCTTACGCATGGGGAATGCCCGGCAAATGCCTGGTCAAATCTTTTTAGATACGCATTTACAGAGGGCTTATCCAGGTGATCGAGGGTATCGCCTTCACCCGATGGCGCCGCTCTTTTTACCTGCTGCAACGTTCTTCCGGAGAAAACCGCATAGATCTCGGCATCTGCCCCCTGGGCCTGCCAGTTCAGCTGCCCTTTGGAATCTACTTTATCCGTGAGGTTAAAAACCTGACCATCTGCCGTATAGGCGGTAACTGCCTGTAGCTTAGCTCCTGCCTTCTGCTGTGTATTGTCTTTGATTTCAATGGCTTCTTTCAGCAACTGTCCTCTGGGCATCCGGTACTGCTGCACGATCAGTTTAGACGCAGCAAATCCGGGAGTGACCTGCGGACCGCCGAACGGCCAGCCTGTACCCGTATTCATATCCACGCCCATACCCAGTGATGCCGCCTTTTTTATCGTAAAATCAAGCATTCCCATCCAATTGGGAGAGAGAAAATCTATATAACGGTCTTCGTAACCTTTGGCTCCATATATTGGTGTGATCTCTACCCCTCCGATGCCTGCCGCTGCATAGGCAGAGAGCGCCGTTGAAAGATTTTTCTCATCTACGGCATTTCCCATCCACCACCAGCGCGTCCAGGGACGCATCTGCTGCTGTATTTCAGGCCAGGGGTTTGATTTTGGTTTTATCCCCTGTCCTTCGGCCGATAGTAAGGCAGCCAGCAGGGTTAAAACTAATAAGGATCTTTTCATTTATATTTTTTAATTAAACACTTACCGGCCCCATCTTCAGTCAAGATGGAACACCCTTTTTAACGAAACAGCAACCGGTGAATGATCCGGGTTTGTTTCCATAATATCTGCCATATAAGCCCACCATTTTTGTATGATCTCTTTCTGTCCGAGTTCCTGTGAACCCTGCCTGCTTACCTGCTGCACGGCAAAGAGGATATTGGTCTCTTCATCAAGAAAAATCGTGTAATCACTGATCCCGTTTTCCTTCAGCAGGGCCGAAATTTCAGGCCAGATCTCATCATGGCGCTTCTGATATTCTGCCGCAAAACCAGGTTTAAGTTTCATTTTAAAAGCTGCTTTCATCTGTTGATTTTACTGTTTTTTTCAGTTGTATTTTTTGTCTTCAGCCTGCCTTCGGTTAGTTTTTAGATGGAGCGTTTGATGAACCGAGAGCTGGTTTCGCCCTGCGGCAAGCAATAGCTAAAAGCCAGGAACAAACGCGCCTATACGTTATTTCTTCAACTTGTAAACTTCATTTCCGGCCAGCAGGAAACAACCCAGTCCGTAATCGTTTGCGGTATCCTCCGTAAGAACCAGATGTACCCACATTCGGAGAGGTATTCCTGGTGGTTAAAGAACCTGTGATGGTATAAGGAGTATAACTTTTCGATGTATTGTCTGTATTATCAAGGTTGACAGTGGTCTTAAAAGTAAGGCCGTCAAGAATTTTATATTCTCCGAAGACTGTTCCCAGCGTACGGAATTTCTTTGTCATTCCGATGGTATTCTGCAGTTTTGCCAGCGGGTCATTGGTAGTTACCGACCAGATATATTGTGTGGAATTAAAAACATTGACGTTTCCGGCAAGATCCTGCTGGATGGGCGACATTGATAATGCCTGGTGCAGAATATTATCTTTTCCTTCCACTCCTGGATCATTGGTAATGGAATAGGTAGGCGCAAGATTTACGCCGAATCTTAGCTGGTCATTGGCTTTGATCTCCACATTGGTCCTTGCAGAATAAGAGGTATAATCCACACCGGTCACCATACCTTCCTGTTTGGTATAGTTACCAGACACGTAGTAGTTTACCGTTTCAGTGGCACCACTGGCACCCAACTGATAATTTTGTGTCAGCCCTGTCCTGAAAATCTCATCCTGCCAGTCGATCACGTTCAGTCCGCCGTAACCCGGTTGCGTCCAGCGGTCGTCAAGCATATAAGTAACATTAAACTGGCCTGCACCCAAACCTAAGATTGAGCGGCGCTGCTCAGTGGTTTGGCTTGCGGTTCTGCCTGTTCCCGATGCTACCCATTGTGCATTGATCATTTCCGTAGCCCGGTCAATCCATTCCGCACCGTTCAGCAGATCAAGTTTTTTACTCCGTTCTACGGTTCCCGTATAAGCATTCAGCGTAATGGTAGGTTTGCCGCTCTTACCTCTTTTAGTAGTGATCAGCACGACGCCATTGGCAGCTCTTGATCCGTAAATAGCAGCTGCCGAAGCATCTTTTAATACCTGTATGGATTCGATATCGTTGGGATTGATGTTATCAAGCGGGTTTCCGGTAGAAAAGTTTCCCGATCCGTTCGGACTTGCCGAAGCCAGTGGAAAGCCGTCCAGTACATACAGCGGTTCGTTACCGGCTGAGATGGAACCTGTTCCCCGCACCTGTATGCTAAAGGCCTTTCCTGGTGTTCCGTTTGTTTGTTTTACAGAAACACCTGCCATTTGACCTACCAGCGCCTGGTCTACCCTAACGATCGGGCGTTCTTCCAGTTTGTCGGCCTTAAACGTTGCAATGGCACCCGTTACGTTACCTTTCTTCTGGGTACCGTAACCTACCACCACAACTTCATCAAGTTTGTTGTCGGCTTCAGCAAGTTTGATATTTAACAAACCTGCTTTACTAACCACTGCTTCCTGTGTCGTATAACTCAGATACTGAAATACCAGTGTTGATCCGATAGTGGTTTTAATGGCATAAATCCATTCACATCGGTAGATAAGCCTTGCGTGGTACCTTTAATTTTAACAGAACAGCAGGAATAGCCTGCCCTTTTTCGTCCGTTATCTTTCCGTTAACCGTTATGCTTTCCTGGGCATATATAGCTGTTATACTGAGCAGATAAAAAAAGAAGAGAGTAGATAGCTTTTTGCCACATAAGCGTGACAATAGTGTAATTTTGGACATAGGACACCGTTTTTATATTTGGTTGGCTAAAACTAATTTTAATGTTTATCACTCGCAACCTGTAGTGTCCTGCCCTTATTTTATAAATCCATCCATAACTTTCATCGTTCCTATCGCATCTTCAATGGAGCATGGGTTGCCCTGCACATCATTAAAATAGTCAACCACCTGGCTGATCATGGGCTGCTCAATGTGCTGAGGATGCTTAAATATCTCTGTTTTTTCACCTTCCAAAGTTTTCCAGCTCACATAGTTTCCAAAAAATGCGAAGGTGATATTTCCTGCGGTACCTACAATCTCACAGGTATCAGTTTGCTGTCCTTCTCCTACGTTAAAACACCAGGAGCCGTTTACCACGATATTATTTTTAAACACGATCTGCCCGCAAACGTGGTCATCTGCCGCGCTGAGGCCAGACTGGTTTAGCGAATAGCCCTGGTACCTGTCCGGTTCACCAAAGTAGAATAACAGCAGGTCTATCTGATGCGGGGCCAGGTCATGAAAATACCCTCCGCCTGAAAGCTCAGGCTGTAAACGCCAGTTATCAGCGGTACTGGCCACCAATGCCGGGTTGGAGGCCTGCCACATCCTGATCTGCAGGGTTCTGATGTCGCCCGCAGTGCCACTGGCAATCAACTCCCTGATCCGTAAAAACAAAGGCACCGCACGCCTGTAGTGAGCTACCACCAATTTAGCGCTGCTTTCTTTTACCGCTTCTGCCATGGCCAAAGCTTCATCTGCATTCAGCGTAACGGGTTTCTCCACATAGACATGTAATCCTTTTTTAAGTGCAGCAATTGCATAAGACAAATGAAAGGCCGGTGGCGTAGCAATATAAACGGCGTTGATTTCCTCATCATTCATCAGCTCATCAGCGTCACTATACCATTTGGGAACGTTATGCCTTGCCGCATAATCGGCAGCCTTAGCCGCATCACGCCGCATCACAGCAACCAAACGGCTTCCCGGTATTTTACTAAAAGCAGGACCGCTTTTAATTTCGGTTACATCTCCGCATCCTATTATACCCCAGTTGATCATATCTATCTTTTTTAAAAACCGGAATAAGGTATAAAAAATATCGGATTCCTAAAGAAGGATTCCTGCATTGGATTAATAACAGTGATTGCTACACCGGTTTCATGAAAGTGATTGCTGGCTTCGCTGAAAAATAAGGTATGCTGTTTCTATGCTGCCGGCTGCTGAAGCGCAGCCGAGAAGGCATCGAAACAGCATACCTTATTTTTTTTAAGGTTATCCAATACATGGTGGCCGGTTAAATTGCATACCGGCATGGTTGTATTCCGGTTTGGTTGCAGAACAGCGTGTATTACTGATCTGCAGGTGCAGGATCATCTTTGGCGGTGGCATAGACGATCCCTTATATAATCTATAAAAAAAAGGTAGAGTTACTTTGATGCCTTCTCGGCTGCGCTTCAGCAGCCGGCAGCATCAAAGTAACTCTACCTTTTTTCAGCAGAAAATGATCCTAAAGATTACTTCGTCCTGCAAATGAAACAGCCCTGCAAATGAGCAATCCAGCTCTGCAAATGAACAACCTGCAAACGAACGGAGATTATATCCCTACGACCTTGTAAGTAGTTTTATCCCCGTCCTGTATAGCTTCATAATAAACTCCATCCTCAGAAACATACAGCTTTTCACCTCTTACAGTAACTTCTCTTGCACCTTCAGGAAGTTCATTGGCTACATCACCAAGTTTAGCACCATTGCCCGCACTGATATCGCCATCAGGAGTGTTTAAAACACCATCTTTTCCGGCAATGACATACGAAGTTTTCCCGTCGGCTTTCTCAACCGGACTGTAGTATACACCTTTATATTCGTAATAAGTCTCTCCATTAATCGTAACTTCCTGTGCATCTGAAGGCAATTTTGGCACTTCTGCCCCAACAGGAGGCACTACAACTTTATACTCATTATCATATTGTCTGTAATATAAACCACCAGAATAATAGTATTGTGCATCTCCCCAGAAGAAAGGATAATAACCGAAAGGCAGAATGTTCAGACTAAAACCTAAATATGGCCTGTAGTAATTATAGTAGCCGTAGTATGGTCTGCCAAAGCCATGACCGTAATATCCACGTCCAAAACCCCCGCGGCCAGCATAATGTCCACCACCGTAAAAGCCGCCTCTTCCGCCCCTGCCTGCAATCCTTGTACCTCCACCCCCGTGGAATGACCTGCTGCTACCGCCGCGGAAAGCCGATCCACCGGAGATACCTCTGCCCGGACTTCCGTGGAAGGCAGTACCACCACCGCCACCGCGGGAAGCGCCAGAGAAACCTCCGCCACCACCGCGACCACCACGTCCTTGTGCCAAAGCACTATCTATAGAAAATCCGCTGACGATCAGCAGAGATGCTAATATAATTACCGATTTAAACCTTAGAGTTTTCATAATTAAATAAGTCAATTTGTGTGTATGACTTTTAAGGTATGAAAAGGATTATTCGTGTTTAACAGAATCACCTAAAGGTGACATAACGATGATAAAAGATGCCTTTAAGGCTTTGCAGGCACAGATTTCCCGGCGCTTATACTATCGGTACCCCGGTCGTTTCTAAATGAATGTGTACTATCTGCAGGCTTCACGCTGGTATCACTTCCCAATGTATCAGTTGCAGCAGTGCTGTCAGTCATCAAACTTGTAGATGAAGAATCTGCACCCGTTTTTTCCTTGTTGTTTCCACCGCAGGCAACTAAAACCATTCCGGCAAGAGTAAAGGCAATAAATAATTTGCTGTGTTTCATAAGAATAATGTTTTTATCTACTTAAAACAAGCATTTTACCAATAAGTTTTAATTCAAAAGTATTAAACTGAGCCGCATAACAGCACATTAGCTCAACACTGCCTGCAACAAGTATATTTCATCTGCTATTTTAATGGAAATAAAAAAAGAATTGTACTTTCGGAATGTCAATTCATCATCAATCTTAAAATGAACATATTTAAAAGGCGTAATTTATTATTCATTCCTGCAATACTTGTTACTACAGTTTCCTCCTATGCACAGAGGTCCGCACCGGCCCCTTACGGTGCCCTTCCGAGCGACAGACAGCTCAAATGGCAGGAAACGGAAATGTATTGTATTGTTCATTTCACGCCAACAACTTTTCAGAATAAAGAATGGGGTTATGGCGATGCCGATCCTTCAATATTTAACCCCTTAAAATTTAATGCAGACCAGATCGTGGCTGCAGCGAAATCGGGAGGATTTAAGGGAATAGTATATGTTGCCAAACATCATGACGGTTTTGCACTATGGCCTACAAAAACTTCTACGTATAATATCAGCGAGAGCCCCTGGAAAAATGGCAAGGGCGATATGGTAAAAGAATTCCAAATGGCCGCCAAACAGGAAGGTATGAAATTCGGGATCTATTGTTCACCATGGGACAGGAGCAATACCACTTATGGGACACCAGAATATGTTGATGTTTACCGTAAGCAGATTACGGAACTGTATAGTAATTATGGCGATTTGTTTATGAGCTGGCATGATGGCGCCAACGGAGGTGACGGCTTCTATGGCGGAAAGAACGAGAAAAGAAAAGTTGATCAGTCGTCCTATTACGACTGGATGAATACCTGGGCCATCACCAGGAAACTGCAGCCCAATGCGTCTGTCTTTAGTGATATCGGACTGGATGTACGCTGGGTTGGCAATGAAAAGGGCCTGGCACCGGAGACCAGCTGGTCTACCATCACCATTAAAGGAAAAGAAGACAAAGCACCAATGCCGGGGTTTATGGACGACAATAACTTGGGCAGCGGCACCAGGGACGGAAAACAATGGATCCCTTTTGAGGGTGATGTTGCACTCAGACCGGGATGGTTTTATCATCCTGAACAGGACAACCAGTTAAAAACTACCGCGGAGTTATTTAACATCTATTGCAGCTCAGTAGGCCGCGGCGGAGCACTTGACCTTGGCCTTTCTCCAACAACAGAAGGAATCCTGCACCAGAATGACGTAGCCGCACTTGCCGCATTCGGAAAATATCTCAACGAGGTCTTTGCGGTCAACCTGACCAGACAGGCAGCCATCAGTGTAAGTAACTTACGCGGAAAACAGCAAAAAACATTCGGTACAGCCAATTTAACAGACGGAGACCGTTACACGTACTGGGCTACAGATGATAACGTTCACCAGGCTGCCGTTAACTTCACATTTAAACAGCCTGTTCGCTTTTCGCTCATCCAGCTTCGTGAAAATATTAAACTCGGGCAGCGTATAGACAGCGTTGCAGTAGAGGCTTTTAAAGATGGCCAGTGGTTTAAACTTGCAAAAGCCACCAGTATCGGCGCTAACAGGATCATCCGTTTGCCAAAGGAAGAAACAGCCCTTAAAGTACGTATCCATGTATATGCACCAGTAAGTATCGCCTTAAGTGAAATCGGGCTTTACCTGCAACCAAAACTGCAAACTGTTGGTACACAAAAAGATGACAACAGCTATGATAAAACCTCATGGAAAACGGTGAACGATAATAACTCCATCACCATTGACCCGGGAAAGACACTGACTTTCTCCGCATTGAGTTACCTGCCAGACCAGGAGAAATCTTCGGCCGGGGCAATTGAAAAATATGAACTGCTGACCAGTGAAGACGGTAGATCATGGAAAAGCCAAAGCAGCGGTGAATTCTCTAATATCGAAGCCAATCCTATTCTTCAGCGCATTGTATTGCCTCAAACAATAGCTGCCAGATATATAAAAATCGTATCAAAACAAGCTGTTCCGGGAAACAATGGAAAAGTGCAGCTGAACGGCGCACAGATTGAAATTTACAAATAACATTAAACGGAATTGAAGAACAGGCTACATAAAGTAATTGCGCAGCTCTTTTACCGCCAGCCTGATCTTCGATTTTACTGTTCCTAAGGGAATTTGAAGCTCATCAGATACTTCGGCCTGTGTGTATCCGTGAAAATATACCAGATCGAGTATCTGCTTTTGTGAGGCGGTCAGCACACACATCAACTCCTTCACCCCAATAGAATCCGTTTTGTCCGGCACATAATGAAAGTTATCAACCTGGCAAAAAACACTGTCGATATCCTCGTTCCGTGTACTTTTGGAGAAGGTTTTGCCCCTTTTATAATCAATTGCCGAATTGCGGGCCAATTTAGCGATCCAGGTAAAGAGCTTTCCCTTTTTAGGATCAAACGTATTGATGGATTTCCAGATCTTTACAAAAGAATCCTGCAGAATATCTTCCGCAATTTCTCTCTCAGGAACCACTCTCATGATAATCCCCAGTAAAGGAGAAGCATAGAGACTATATAGTTGTCTGAAAGATACTTGGTTACGCTCCTGAAGATCTCGTACAAATTTTGCATCCAGGCAATGGTGGCAATCAGGATCATCGCAGAAACTGTTAGTCACATGAATAGGTTCAAACTCTGCTAGAATCATAACATTAAATTATTAATTAATTTAACCGTCGTAAAAATAACCCCTAATCGGATGAATCCAAAAGGAAATTGCCGTTCATTCCATTCATTTTTCTCTTAGAAGAAAAATTGATAAATTATCCCAATTATTTTAAAATTGTAATTTGAAAACATAAACATTTAGTATCTTTAATTAAACCAGACCGATAGGCATTAAGGTTTTATTCCCCGCAATTTAACTGTACCATAGTTTGGTGCAGGCCATCACTTCACTATACATCGGCCATTTGATTTGACAGTAAAATAACCCTTTTGCGCCAAAATGGCCTTACCTTAGCGTTATGGATAACTTAAGTACAAAAACATTTGAAAAAGTATTTGTCTCTACCTTTGACGGTGATTATACAGGTAACCTTCAGCCTAGGCAAACACCGGGCGTTTTGTACAGCAAAGCAGTACCTACCCCGGTCCGTCAGCCCGAACTCCTGGCCTGGTCTGATGAACTTGCCGCGGAACTGGATATCGCTGCCCCCAACGCGCAGGATATTGAGATTTTGGGCGGTAACCTAGTTTCTCCTACCATGTATCCTTACGCGGCCTGTTATGCGGGCCATCAGTTTGGAAACTGGGCAGGACAATTGGGCGACGGACGCGCCATTACACTTGGCGAATGGCCTACCGCCACAAAAGGAACAGTTGAACTGCAATTAAAAGGTGCAGGCCCTACCCCATACTCCCGCCGGGGCGACGGACGGGCAGTTCTCCGTTCCTCCATCCGCGAATACCTGATGAGTGAAGCCATGTATTACCTTGGCGTACCTACCACCAGGGCACTGGGCCTGGTTGCAACCGGTGATCAGGTACTGCGTGATATGTTTTACGATGGAAGGACAGCTTACGAACCCGGCGCCATAGTGATGCGCACAGCACCCAGCTTTCTGCGTTTCGGCAGCTTTGAAATGCTGGCGGCAAGACAGGAAACCGATCAGTTACAAAAACTTACCGACTGGACTATTGCACAGTTCTATCCTCATATTCAGGGTGAGAAGAAAACGCTCATCTGGTTTAAAGAAATCGTAGACAAAACAGCTGCACTGATCGTTGAATGGTTAAGAGTAGGTTTCGTGCATGGGGTGATGAATACCGATAATATGTCTATCCTGGGTTTAACCATTGACTATGGCCCTTATTCATTTCTTGATGATTACGATCCGAATTTTACGCCGAATACCACGGACCTCCCCGGCCGCAGATATGCTTTTGGCCGGCAGCATACCGTAGCTTACTGGAACTTAGGCTGCCTGGCGAGTGCCATAGCGCCGCTGTTTGAAAACACCAATGAACTTGTAGCTATCCTCGAAGCATACAAAACCATCTATCTGGACAAATACTTTGGCATGATGGCTGGTAAACTGGGGCTGGATAAACTCAGGGAAGAAGATCATCAGCTGATTGATAATGTGGAGGAGACCATGGATATGATCAAACCGGACATGACTATCTTTTTCCAGCTGCTGATTACCCTTCCCAGCGATCTGCAGACCGAAGATATTGCAGGGCATTTTAAACCTTCATTTTATGGGGAACCTACCAGAGAAGCGATCCTGAAACTGAATACCACCATCCAATCTTACCTGGAAAGGATCAGCAGAAATGAGATTACGCGGGAAGCCTCTAAAACGATCATGAGGGTAAATAATCCCCGCTTCATTTTGAGGAATTACTTGCTGCACCAGGCCATACAGGAGATGGAACAGGGACAAAACAGCCTCTTCCTGAAATTAAAAGAGGCTATGAAAGACCCGTATTCGGATGCGCACGATGAGTTCTTTAAGCTCAGGCCTGAATGGGCGGTTACACAGCCGGGAAGTTCAACGCTCTCCTGCAGTTCCTAAAGACAGGTTATAATTTATTTTGGTTAGCGGTTCCGTTTTGCGCATCACTCAGGTTCTGCAGGGTGGTATGTGCTATTTCAGTAAGGGCTTCAGTGGTGAAAAAGCCCTGGTGCGCGGTGATCAGCACGTTGGGAAAACTCATCAGCCGCAGGATTTGTTCATCAGCAATCAGGCTTTCGGACAGGTCCCTGAAGAAGAGCTTGTCTTCCTGCTCATAAACGTCAATTCCGAGGTAACCTAGTTTGCCCTGTTTCAGCGCTTCAATCGCATCACTGCTATCCAGGATAGCGCCCCTGCTCGTATTGATCAGCATCACGCCATCTTTCATTTTCTCAAAAACCTGCTGGTTGATCATATGCCGTGTATGTTCATTGAGCGGGCAATGGATAGAGATCACATCGGCAGTTGAGATCAGGGTATCATAGTCCACCAGCCGGATACCAGCGGGAACATCGCTTACGACAGGGTCATAAGCCAATACTTCGGTACCAAAACCCCGCATGATGCGGGCAAAGGCAATACCGATCTGTCCCAGGCCGATCAGCCCCACTTTTTTACCCGACAGGTTAAAACCGATCAGGCGTTCGAGCGAGAAATTCCCTTCCCGGACACGGTTATATGCTTTGTGGGTCTTACGGTTCAGCGTCATGATCATCGCTACGGCATGTTCTGCAACGGCCTCCGGAGAATATGAGGGCACCCTGAATACATTGATGCCCAGGTTTGCCGCTACCTGCAGGTCTACCTGGTTGAAACCGGCACATCGCAATACCAGGGTATGAATGCCTTGCTGGTGTAAAACCTTTAAAGTCTCTGCATCCACAAGGTCATTTACAAATACACAAACGGCTTCACAACCTTCCGCTAGTATAGCAGTTTTAGCACTTAAAGCGGGTTCAAGGAAGGTCAGTTCATGATCAAAACTGGCATTCACCAGGTTAAAAAATTGCTTATCATAAGACTGGGTACTGAAAATAGCTACTCTCATCATTAAAGTTTGCCTAAAGATAAACTTTAAATCTCCAAATGAATTAAAGATAATCAGCGATTGAAGTGATGCCGGTCATTGTCTGCAGTATGATTTTATTGCGGGGAAAGCGGGAATGAAACGGAACAGCAAAAAGCCCCTTAGCTCATTTTTAATTTCTTCTGGATATCCGTTACATATCCTTTGAATTTTTTATCGGTATCAATCAGGTCTTCCACCGTCTGACAGGCATAGATCACCGTAGAGTGGTCTCTTCCCCCGTAAAACGCACCAATGCTCTTCAATGAGGATTTGGTAAGGCTTTTAGACAGGTACATCGAAATCTGGCGTGCCTGCACGATTTCACGTTTCCTGGTAGCAGATTTCACCATATCAACTGGAACTTCAAAATATTCACATACCAGTTTCTGGATGTAATCCATTGAAATTTCTTTCGTTGTATTTTTGATAAAGTTCTTCAGCATCGACTTAGCCAGGGCAAGATCAATATCTTTTCTGTTCAAAGTGGATTGTGCCAGCAGGGAAACCATTGCCCCCTCCAGTTCACGCACATTGTTGTCAATGTTGTTTGCCACATATTCCACTACCTCGGTAGGCAGCTCAATACCATCGGCGTACATTTTTTTTCTCAGGATAGCGATCCTGGTTTCCAGGTCGGGAATCTGAAGATCGGCCGAAAGCCCCCATTTGAAACGGCTGAGCAGGCGTTCTTCCAAACCGGAAAGATCTTTTGGCGGCTTATCAGAAGTAACGATGATCTGTTTGCCGGACTGGTGCAGGTGGTTAAAAATATGGAAGAAAATATCCTGTGTTTTCTCTTTGCCGGCAAAGTTATGTACATCATCCATAATGATCACATCCATAGCCTGATAGAAATTCACAAAGTCATTGATCGTATTGTTCTTCAAAGATTCTACAAACTGCTGGCAGAACTTCTCGCAGGAGACAAAGATCACCAGTTTATCCGGCAGGGTCCGCCTGATCTCATTGCCTATTGCCTGTGCAAGATGGGTTTTCCCCAATCCCACGGCGCCATAGATCATCAGCGGATTAAACGATGTAGCTCCCGGCTTCGCTGCTACGGCAAAACCCGCAGAACGGGCAAGGCGGTTGCAATCACCTTCTACATAACTGTCAAAAGTATAATTGGAGTTCAGCTGCGGGTCTACATTCAGTTTTTTCAGACCCGGAATGATAAATGGATTTTTGATATCCTTATTGATAGATACAGGAACCGGCATAGATTGCATTTTTGAAGCTGCCCCATTGCCATTTGATGGCATACTGGTTGTATATGGGGAACCGCTGTTAGACGATTTATCAACTACGATATTATATTCCAGACGGCCCTCTTCTCCCATTTGCTGTTTAACTGTCTTGCGTAATAATCCTACATAATGCTCTTCAAGCCATTCATAAAAAAATAAACTTGGCACCTGTACCGTCAGTACATTGTCTTCCAGCTTTAAAGCAGAGATAGGCTCGAACCAGGTTTTGAAACTCTGGCCCGGGATGTTATCCCTGATAATCTGAAGACAATTATTCCATACTTCGGTACAAGTTTTTTGCATATTTCTTTAAATAAACTAGAGGTTTTCGAATTAAATTACAGCCAACATTCCTGCCGTTTTGGGAGGGCGAATATCCAAAAAATTACTAACAAAAAAAGATAAAATTTCATCTATTTTGTAAGTCATTAACAGGCAAACCAATACGATGAATAAAACTAAAAATTTTGTTAATAACTTATAAACAACGGGAATACCGTGTGAATAAGTATGTGAATAGACACGTTAAGATACACATATCCCCACATTCGGTAACTGTCCTGTTACCTGTTTGCGCAGGGAAAATCTGCAAAACAACTGCGGATCAAGGCAAAAACCATGATCCGCAGTTAAATTATATGATCTCTAATTCAACCTCAATATTGCCACGCGTCGCGTTTGAATAAGGGCATACCTGATGGGCTTTTTCTGCAAGGGAACGGGCAACCTCCTGCGTAACATCCAGAATAGAAATCTGCAGCTTTACAGCCAGTCCGTATCCGCCGGAACCATTCTTTCCAATGCTGACCTGTGCAGTTACTTTTGTCTCTCCTGTCTGGATTTTTTCCGTCCTGATCACTAAACTTAATGCACTGTCAAAACAAGCTGAATAACCCGCTGCAAAAAGCTGTTCCGGGTTACTGTACGCACCATCTGCACCACCCATTTCTTTTGGGGTTCTCACTTCTATATCAAGTACACCGTCTGATGATTTTACCTCTCCATTACGTCCGCCTGTGGCTGTTGCTTCAGCAGTATATATTTTCTCTATCTTCTCCATGCTGTTTAAACATATAACTAAATCCTATGTTTTGATAAAGACGCCCGTTTCAAATTATTGCAATACGCTGATCAAATAAAAATTCAAAAACTATTTCCGGAAGTCCCGGTTATAAGAGGTATAAATTTTAATTTAATACCATCTACCTATGGAAACCAACAAAGAAATCATCAGTGATTTAAAAGAACTCTTGTCAATTGTCAATGACGGAAAAGAAGGATATGAATCTTCGGCCGAAGCATCGGAGAAAATAGAATTACAGGGCGTATTTTTAAAATATGCAGCTCAGCGTGCACTATATGCAGAAGAGTTAAGAGCGCACATCGCCACACATGGCGGCGATGCTGATAATGAAAGCGGTGGTGTGCTTGGCGCCTTACACCGTACCTGGATAGACATCAAGCAGGCATTGAGCAGCAAAGAGGACGTAGCAATACTGGAAGCTATTGTAACGGGCGAAAAAGCTGCAATCGATAAGTACGACGAGTACATCAGTGATTATGCAGATCATGCAGATCACATTGACCTGCTGAAAAAACAAAGGGATGGCGTATTGGAAGCACTAAAGGAAATAGAATCTTTACTGCTGCAGCGCAAGTCATAAAACCTTTCAACAGAAATTATAAGCAAAGCCCTGAAATAAAGCAGCCGTATCATAAAAATGATACGGCTGCTTTCATATACGGAGGCACACCCCTGTCTGCAATTTTATGCGTTGTTCACAAGTCCCGGTATCTCTACCATTTCATTGACATCTGCATCATAATCAACACCAGCAACCTCAAATCCGAATAAATTCAGGAAATCATTTTTGTAACCGGCAAGGTCACCAATCTCAGGAAGGCTTTCTGTAGTAGATTCTTTCCATAATTTAGCCACCTGTGCCTGTACATCTGCACGCATCTCCAAATCGTCAATACGGATTCTTCCTTTTTCATCAGTCGGAACTTCAGCACCTGTAAATAGCCTCTCCTGGAACAAACGCTGAATCTGCTCGATGCATCCTTCATGTATTCCTTTTTCCTTCATGATCTTATACAGCAGGGAAATGTATAAAGGAATCACGGGAATAGCAGAACTTGATTGGGTCACCAGTCCTTTATTGACGGAAACAAAGGCTTTGCCGTCCAGGTCTTTCAGTTTGTCTTTGATCACGAATGCAGTGGCTTCCAGATCATCCTTTGCACGGCCGATTGTTCCGTTACGGTATACCGCCTCAGTTACCTCAGGGCCGATGTAAGAATAGGCAACAGTTGTTGCTCCCTCAGCCAGCAAACCTGCGGCCTTCAGCTCTTCTATCCAGAACTTCCAGTCTTCACCGCCCATTACAGCAACGGTGTTTTCTATTTCCTCTTCATTTGCCGGCTGGATCGATATATCGGAAACCAAACCTGTATGAAAGTCTACCGTTTTATTTGTAAAAACTTGTCCTATTGGTTTTAAAACAGAATTATATATGACTCCTGTTTTAGGATGGGTACGGCGTGGGGAAGCAAGACTATAGATCACCAAATCAACCTGGCCCAGATCAGATTTGATCAGATCGATCACCTGTTTTTTGATATCATCAGAAAAGGCATCGCCATTGATGCTCTTTGCATATAGTCCTGCCTCATGGGCTTTTGCTTCAAAGGCGGCAGTATTATACCATCCTGCAGACGCTGTTTTTCCAGGTGCAGGGGGTTTTTCAAAATAAACACCAACTGTAGCTGCATCTCCGCCAAAAGCCGCAGTAATTCTTGATGCCAGTCCGAATCCTGTAGAAGAACCAATCACCAATACACGTTTAGGACCATCGACAGCTCCTTTTGATTTAACGTAATTAATTTGATTGACGATATTTTGTTCACATCCTTTTGGATGAGAGGTCACGCAGATAAATCCACGTATTCTTGGTGCAATAATCATATATATTCTTTATAGAAGGTTAAAATAGTAATTCTTTTTTATTTATTGTCTTTGGGGATTTCTTTCAATATCGCTGTAAGGTAAACCCAGAACTTTTTCACTGAAGAGATCTGCACACGTTCATCCGGAGAATGCGCAGCCCTGATGGTGGGACCAAAAGAGATCATATCCATTCCCGGAAGGTGGGCACCCAGAATGCCGCACTCCAAACCGGCATGGCAGGCCTCAACTTTCGGATCTTTACCAAATATCTGCCGGTACAGATCTGTCATTAGTCTCAGAATATCCGAATCAGGGTCAGGTTTCCATCCGGGATAATCTCCTCCATGCTGTACATTACAGCCAATATTTTCGAAGGCTGCACTTACCGCACTGGATACATCGGCTTTGGTGCTTTCCACACTGCTCCGCTGCAGTGATTGTGTAATAAACTCTCCGTCTTTAACGATTACCCTGGCCAAATTGGTAGATGCTTCTACAAGATTGCTGATATCGGGGCTCATTCTGAACACGCCGTTCGGCAGGGCATAAATTGCATTGACGATCTTTTTAAAATCTACAAATGTCATTACCCTGGATGGCAGTGTAGTTTCTTCACTGCTGATGATCATTGATGGTTCAATCGTACTGTATTCCTCGGTAAGTAACTCAGAGAACTGCTTTAAAAGAAGGATAAATAGTTCCTTTTGTCCGTATGGCACCACAACAACAGCAGTAGACTCCCTTGGAATTGCGTTTCTGAGGCTCCCCCCATCCACACTGTGCAGCTGGATGTGAATGGTCTGGGCTATCACGTACAGCAACCTGTTCATCAGCTTGTTTGCATTTGCCCTGCCCTTATGAATATCTATCCCGGAGTGCCCGCCAACCAGCCCTTTAACCTTCACCTCAAAGGCGGTGCTTTTAACGTCTGTAGTTTCCTGCTGGTAGTTGTATCTTGTATTTGTATCTATGCCTCCGGCGCAGCCGATGGTTAGTTCGTCATCTTCTTCTGTATCGAGGTTGAGCAGGATGCTGCCTGTGAAATTTGCAGGGTCAAGCTGTTTGGCACCCGTCATGCCGGTTTCCTCATCGATGGTGAACATGGCTTCCAGCGTCGGGTGTTCAACTGTGTCAGATGCCAGCAAAGCCATGATGGCAGCCACACCAATACCATTATCGGCACCTAAAGTAGTGCCGCGGGCTTTCACCCAGTCGCCCTCTACGAACATATCGATGCCCTGTTCATCAAAGTCAAAAGCTGTATCGCTGTTTTTCTGATGTACCATATCAAGGTGAGATTGCAAAACAACTGTTTTACGATCATCCATGCCCGGGGTAGCATTTTTTTTGATGACTACGTTCCCGACTGCATCTTTAATCGTTTCAAGGCCCAGCTCTTCACCAAAATTCATCATAAAAGCAATTACCCGGTCCTCTTTTTTCGAGGCACGCGGAACAGCGTTCAGATGAACAAAATTTTGCCAGAGCCCCTGAGGTTCTAAATTATTGACTTCCATTAAATAAATTAATAAGCCGCCAAATTAAGGATTCTCGTTTAAATCCTTGCAATAGTTTTTCCCATATACCAGAAGAGGTAACTAAAAAATGGTGCTGCAAGCACATCAGCTGTATAATGTACATGCTGAATCAGCAATAGCAGACCCAATATGGCAGTAGCACAGAAAACAATGGCCTTTTCCTTTTTATTTTCCAGGCACAGGCCTACGAGAAACAGCGTTGCCGTGTGCCCGGAGAAGAACAAATCCCTGGTAATCATGTTTGAACCATAGAAAATGATCGAAAACGGGTCAGTCATGTGCACCAGGTTCAGCGGTGGTTCCAGAGAAACCAGGGAAATGGTGAGCATCCTGACCAGACAAAGAAAAATGTATCCCCAGAGTGCGGTAATACAAAGTTCAGTATTTTTTCTCATTCTCCAGAAAAACAGTCCGGAGGCAGGGTAAAGGATAAGAAATATATACACCGAAACGTCATGCGCAGGAAGCGCGGCTAACACCCAGTCATGAATGGGTATTCCGCCATTCCTTTTCTGGACAAATAAAAAGAAGTCCTGTAAATAGAAGACGATCAGGCCCATAACGAACAGGCCTAAAACGAGTTTTACCCTAAAAAGCGGGTAATCCCAGGCAAATCGCCAGGTGAGCTGTTTAGTTTGCATTCATATTGGTTAGTGATATCGGCAACAAATATAATATTACATTTCCTGTCCGGTGCATTTTGGGAATTAAATTGTCATTAAAATCTATAGCAGAAAATATTGCCCGTCCTCACTTCTGATACATTTTATTTTTAAATAGTAAAACATGACGGGTTACCGCGGTAGCCAGCACAAAACAATTTCCGGTACTTCTCCTCAGAAAATTTATACAGGAATTCGGAAATCAGGTATATTGATTATATTGAGCTCAATGAATCGCTATATAAAAACCCTGTCGCCGAAAATAATCCTGTTGCTGCTGTTGTTTGCAGGTTGCCGGCAGAAAGAAGTTAAGGTAGAAAGAGATCTTACGATTACGCCGAAGAATGCGGTGACCAAATTGCTGATAGACAGCCTGCAGATGGAGAAATACATCAGCACTCAGGGATTGGAGGACAGTTCGGCAAACAGGCTGAGAAACTTTTACAACAGCAGGAACTTCCAGTTTGCATGGCTGGCTGAAAATGGCCTTGCAGAACAGGCAAAGGTATTTTATGAACTGGATAAGAATTACATTTCTGCTTCCCGTGACAGTACGGATGCAGATCAGGCCCTGCACCGGCAACTCGGCACGCTGATCAGTAAAGATACCCTTATCCGGTCTGCCAGTGCCGAACTGGTGAATCTGGAGCTGTCACTTACACAACACTTTTTCAATTTCGTAACCTATGCTTACGCCGGGAAACTGGACCCCGCAGCACTACAATGGTATATTCCCCGCAGAAAACTGGATGCAGTAGCCCTGCTAGACTCACTGGTGGCAAAAAAAGGTACCAGCCTTGAAAACTGGGAACCGGTGAACCTGTATTATAAAACATTGAACAAAGAACTGTTACGCTGGTACGGGATCAGGCAAAGGGGAAGCTGGGAAAAGATCAGTCCCGGTAAAACCAAATACATCGCCGGAGATACCTGTATGGTCATCAGCAGGATTAAACAGCGCCTGGCAGACTTTGGAGATCTGGACCCTGCTGACAGTACCCCTGTATTTAATGAGGCCCTTGGGCTGGCTGTTAAAAAAGCGCAGAAACAATTCGGGCTCACCGAAAGCGGCAGAATAGACCGCACGCTGATCGCTGCACTCAACATACCTGCCGAACTGCGTATCCGGCAGCTGCTGATCAACCTGGAACGGATGAAATGGACTCCCTCGATCCCGGAAAGCAAGTTCATCCTTGTAAATATCCCTGAGTATAAACTTCATGTTTTCGAATCAGGAAAGGAAGTGCTGAATATGGGTATAGTAGTTGGAAAGGCAGCCAACAAAACCGTGATCTTCAGCAATGAACTGAAGAACATTGTTTTCAGCCCCTACTGGAATATCCCGCCCAGCATCGTACGTGCAGAAATCCTGCCGGAGATGCGTAAAAACAAATATTATCTGGCCGAAAAAAATATGGAACAATACGGTACAAGCGAAGGGCTGCCATTGATAAGACAAAAACCCGGAAACACCAATTCCCTTGGACGGGTAAAGTTCCTGTTTCCCAACAGCTATAATATATATTTGCATGATACGCCCGCAAAATCATTATTTGCCGAAGAAAAACGCGCTTTCAGCCATGGCTGCATACGGCTGGCGCAGCCAAAAAAACTTGCCGGATATCTGCTGGCAGACAGGTCTGAATGGACAGGTAAAAAAATTGACAGGGCGATGAATTCAAAAACCGAAATATGGGTGAACATGAAACAGCCTGTACCAGTGTTTATCACTTACTTTACCTCTTGGGTGGACAAGGACGGGCTCCTGAATTTCAGGGAAGATCTTTATGGCCATGACCAGGCGATGGCCAGGCAAATGTTTAAATCAGAGGAATCAAAAAAATAATAAACATTTCAATCGCTGTTGGGTTATAGGTTAATAATCAAGAAAAACAAACAAAAAATATCAACCTATGGCAACTACAGTAAAAACAACACCGACAAAATCTGCTCCAAAAGCAGCTCAAAAAAAACCTGCTGGTAATACCGGAAAAATGGAAGATTCAGAATTCCATGAATTTTTTGTTGACGAACTGAAAGACATTTACTGGGCTGAAAAACACCTGGTAAAAGCTCTTCCAAAAATGAAAAAAGCAGCAACAAGCCCGGAACTGGCGGCAGCTTTTGAAAAACATACCCAGGAAACACAAACCCACATTGAAACACTGGAACAGGTGTTTGCATTGCTTGATGAAAAAGCAGCTGCAAAAAAATGTGATGCAATGGCCGGTTTACTGGAAGAAGCAGATGGCATTATCTCTGAGACTGAAAAAGGAACAATGATCAGGGATGCAGGACTGATCCTTGCTGCACAGAAAGTAGAACATTATGAAATTGCTACTTATGGTACATTGAAAACTTTCGCAGAGAATATGGGCCATACTGATGTGGCAGACCTGCTGGCGCAAACACTGGAGAATGAAAAATCTACAGATGTGGCATTGACAACGATCGCAGAAGGTTTTGTGAACGAACAGGCTTCTGCTGAATAGTGAATTCAGGTTTCAGCTTTAAAGCTGAAACCTGATTGCCAAAGCCAGACTAAACATAAAAGTTTAGTCTGGCTTTTTTATTGGAAAGCGGGCTTTTAGTCTGGCTGCTTAGCCCCGCCTCCCAAACGCTCATTGATTTTAAAGTCCTGCAGGTCGTCCGCAGCATCTATCGAATGTGAATGATGGATATCATCATCCTCTTCAGAAATATCAGAAAGCCGCTGATAGTATTTATGCAGCACATCCAGTTCTTTTTCCGTCAGGTCTTCAATATCAACCATCCTGTTACTCGCATGCCTGCTTGCCGCAATCAGTTCATTTAATTTGAGCTGAATGGCTTTGGAATCTTTGTTCTGTGATTTCTGGATTAAAAAGACCATCAGGAAGGTGATGATCGTAGTTCCGGTATTGATTACCAGCTGCCAGGTATCTGAATATTTAAAAATTGGCCCGGTTATCCCCCAGATAACAATTACCGCAAAGGCAATCCCGAATGCGGGGGAACTGCCCGTCCAGCAGGTAATCTTCGTAGCCATTGTCTCGAAAAATGACTCTTTCTTCTTTTCCATATAGATATTAAATAGGTTTGACGGATGTGTTTACTGCTGGTCCTCCAGCCGCAGGTATTATGCCAATAACAACAACATGGGCGTTCTGTTTGAGACAATTAACTGAATTATTTTTATGACATCCCTGCACGCTGATCATCGCCAGCCTCTTATGCCGCACCGGAAAATTTCCACATTAACCTGCAGGAAACAAATCCTGAATAATTAAAGCATGCCTTTATTTGAAATTACTCCCAAAAGACTTTATGTTTACAGCTGAATTAAATGGCTAATGAACAATACGTTGAGAAACACCTCTATTTTACTGCTGGTCATCGCCAATGCCGGCTGCGATCAGATTTCCAAGCATGCTGCAAGACAGAACATTAGTTATGAGGAAACGATAGAGGTCATAGGAAAACATTTGGTATTCACCAAAATAGAAAACTCAGGTGCCTTTTTAAGTACGGGGGATTCACTGGCCGGCTCGGTGAAATTCATCTTTTTATCCCTGCTCCCGCTCATTGCCCTTTGTTATGGTATCTATTATTTAATCACCAATACGCAGCTGCCCAGGCTATTGGTACTGGGCATTTGTTTTGTGATTGGCGGTGGATTGGGGAATCTTTACGACAGGTTGATTTATGGCTCGGTAACAGATTTTGTACATATTGATTTTTTCGTTTTCAAAACGGGGATCTTTAACCTTGCCGACGTATCTATTATGGTGGGCATGATCCTGATCCTGATCAATCTGTATGTTAAACCTGAAGACAACACACTTATAAAAGAATAAAATGAAGACATTCATCCTTATCCCTTTGCTTCTGCTGGTTATTTCCGTAGCTGAAGCACAAACAAACTATGTGCAGATTTCCACTGCCAAAGGAAAGATCACCCTGATGTTATATGACGAAACACCAAAACACCGGGACAACTTTTTAATGGCCATCAAAACAGGTTTATTCAATGGCGCCGGATTCAACAGGGTGATTAAAGGATTTGTAAGTCAGGCCGGTGAACTGGATAAAACCATTCTGGACAGGGAAAAACTTCATCCTGAGGTACCCCTTCAAAGGGTAGAAGCCGAGATCAGGCCTGATCTCTATCATAAAAAAGGTGCATTGGGACAGGGAAGAAATGACAATCCGGAAAAGAAATCCTACCTGGACCAGATCTATCTGGTAGAAGGAAAAAAGAGAACAGCTGCTGAACTGGACCGGATAGAAACTAAAACCGGGCGTAAGTTTTCTGCGGTGCAGCGGGAGACCTACAAAACTATAGGCGGCTCACCTGAACTTGATGGTGACTATACTATTTTCGGCGAAATCGTAGAAGGCATAAGCGTGGCTGAAGCAATCAACAGCGTACCTACCAGTTCAACTGACCTGCCGTTAAGCCTTTTGAAGTTCAGCCTCCGCATACTGACAAAAGCTGAGATTAAAAAGTTAAAAAAATAACAGGTTGTCCAAACAGATTTCCTGTCGGTAAACACTTAAGTTAACAATATCGAATTCAGCTCCGCCTTTTCTTCTTCTTCCATATCTACAATGTTTTCAAGTATCGGAACGATCTGTTTCCGCTGATCTGAAAACAGCAGCGTGTCCAGCAGGGCAACAATAGTTTTCTTCTGGTCAATACTCAGGTTACTGAACAGCCTGGGCTGGATTTCATAAAAGGTCTTCAGGATACTCAGCAGATCTTTATTCCGCTTTACACCAGGAACAAGGCCTGTTCCGGCAGGCAATAAAATACCATCCTTCTCATAACGTTCCAGCAGCCGGGATGAATACTCTTTAAGGAATGCTTTTCGTTTTGCCCTTAACAGTTCATTCACCTTTTTCTGCAGGTATTTAAACTCCGGAGAGGATTTTGAACGGTGGTATAATTTTACCTGGGTATCAAATTCGGAGCCACTGAAATCAAAGTCCGTAAAGAACTCGCTTTCTATATAAACGCTGTGAAAATATTCATCGGCCTTTTTATTCAGCGTAGTATATTCCTTGTGCATTTCCAGGTTCTTTTCGTTGATGAAATAAGCTTTAGACAGCTCTTTGTGCAGGGATTCTTTCCATTGAACAAATTTCAGCTTAAATACGGTGCTACTATCCTCATACCTGATCAGCAGGCCGTCTTCGTAATCTTGGATGTTATCGGTATAATCCAGGATGACGCCGTTGACCAGGATTGAATAGTTATTTTTCTTATTCAGTTCAAGGAACCAGCAGAACTCAGATTTCAGGTACGGGATGATCTCCTGTTCAAGCTCCTCAGCAGAGATCCTCAGGTTTGAAAAGAGCACCCTTGTGCCGGGTTTATCGTTAAGGGGAATATCCAGCAGGCCTGCCTGGTAATTGTTCAGTGCATGTACCCCGGTTGTGATCCTGCCGCTCTGCAGTGATCCGCCCTGTAAAAAGGTAGTCTGCCATTCTGCATCATTGGCAAATTTAAAAAAGGTTAACCTGCCCACTCCATTTTTCCCGTGCATCACAGACCTGTTTTTGTTCAGGGGCAGATAGGTAGCCTTTTCAGATTCAAAAAAAGGATCAAACTTAATACTCAGATTTTCGAAATTTATGCCGTGACCATTGTCAGATATCTCCAGCCCATCAATAAAACCAAGCTCGTTTGACGTATAGCTGATCTCTACGGTATCGGCGTGGGCATCAAAACCGTTCCACACATATTCTGCAAGTGCTTGCTTTTCATTATAATTACGCAATACTTTCTGGATGCCATTGGAGGTGATATTTACGTTGTTTGCCATAAAAAGAAGAAGAATCGATAGATAAAATTAATAAATAATCACGACTTATGTCCCTAATTATTCATTCTGCGAAACAATTCTTTACCGATAAGGTTATCATGAAAACATTTAAAACAATTCTCTACTATGGCAACCTTAAATGTACAACCTAAACAAAAAAGCCTGTGGTGGCTTTGGCTGATTATTATCCTGGTGGGTATCGCAATCGTGTATTTCTCTATACATAAAGACGATCATAAAACATCAGATAAGATTATCAAAGACTCCACAATAGTTACCACACCTTAAAAACAGATTTTATGGCAACCGAAAATATAGACGACAACCGCCGCCTTGAGGAACTGGACGGAAGCGACTATGAGATCGCTGACGGTGAGCCTCATGTGAAGGGATGGCATATCAAAGAGCACTCCGGTGCTTCCATAGGCAAGGTACATGACCTGCTGTTCAATCCTGCCACGCGAAAGGTAAGGTACCTGATCGCCAACCTGGAGGCCAGGGTATTTGGTGTAGAAAACAGAGAAGTACTGATTCCTATCGGCCTTGCTGAGTTGCACCTCACCAAAGACGAAGTGTATCTGCCCGCAATTACTATCGCACAGCTTGCCGCGGCACCGGATTATATCAGGGAAACTTTCAAACCTGAAGACGAAACCATTGTCCGCGATGCGTTTTCAGATAATATCGATATTCAGCAAACCTGGGACGAGCGGACATTTTATGAACATGATCATTACAATGAACGTAACTTTTACGGCCGAAGGTTTACAGGCGGGGACGGGATTTAATAAAATAGTTCAGACGAAACACAATAAAGCAGATTTTAGAGCGTCTGTATATATGAGAGCGTTAATTTAGATAGTGGAGATATGTCGGAGGATATATCCCCGCTTCTTTTTTATAAGCCTTTTTGTATCGCCTTCATGACAGCAGGGAAGTTGTCATCATACTTGTGCGAGCCCGGAATGGTTGCCTTATGCAGCTGTGAGGTTTCTTTGATCAGCGCATAAAAATCACTTTCTTCTTCATTTCCAAAAATACACCAGATTGGAACGATCGCTTTGGTCAGCTCCGGATAAACCTTATATTTCTCTTTATCCGTAGGGCCGTAATTCAGCAGGTTTTTCAGCTTCACAACGTACCCTGTGGAACGCCCCGGGGAGAGCAGCACCACAGAAACAAGTTTGGCCGACAGCTCATCAGGCAGATGCGCAGGCAGGAAGGAGCCTACATCTGCACCAAAAGAATATCCGATGATAGAAAAGGAATCCTTATTCCATAATTTCATGTATGCAGATAAGATCACTGTCATATCTTTTGCAAACCCTTCAGGAGTTTTCTGATTCCAAAAATATTTACGGGTATCCAGTGTGACCGTTGCATATCCGTTTTTGCCCAGTTCGTTTACCAGCCCCTCAGAAAAGCCATTCCAGCCACCGTCCCCGGTGAGGTAAACCAGGATGGGCTTAACAGATTTTTTATATTGCACATGTAAAGGGTAATCTGACAGGTTTTGTGCCTGCTGCGCCTTCACATTCCAAAAACCGCTCAGTAGAAACAGGCAAAGGGCCGGTTTTATCATTGATTTCTTCATTCTCATTTGTGTCTCGGAATAACCTTCACAATTAACCGTATTTTTATTCAGAAAACAAAGTATTTGGTATAAGGTTTGTCAGTACTAGGATGATATCTATTATAACCTACGAAAATGATGAAGCAAATACACGTTGTTGAAGATGACCAAGACATCAGGCAGATCATTGAATTCTTACTTGAAGATGAAGGATATCAGGTAAAACTTTTTCCCAATGTAACTTCCTTCCATGCCGCTATGGCAAAAACCATCCCTGATTTGTTTTTACTGGACGTAATGCTGCCGGACGGCAATGGAATTGAATTGTGTAAAGAGATCAGAACAACACAGATGATAAAGGATATTCCGATTATTGTGATGTCTGCAAATGCGCAGGCCGGAACTATATTCAGGCAGTGCAGCGCCGATGATTTTATCAGTAAACCGTTCGATATTAATGATATTTTAAGTAAGATCAATAAACAGATCGAACTCCATTGAGAAAATGGTAGGTACAGCAGACTGGAGTATTAACCAACCTAACTACAAAGCCTGCTGCACATCCCTGCCGGTTAGTCCGGGGGTTCTTTGATACATTGGTTCGAATGAATAAATAGCGCTTGCATAGGAACGAAATCAAACGGTTTCTTTATAATACAGTATAAAAAATCGATTAATCTCCTATCCGACAAAAAAAAGACACATGTTGATGTGTATAGCCCCTCAATGCGACACGATCCCGCCCGGGAATAATTTTAATCCCTGAAGAAATTGCCTCATCATATAGACACACGTTCCCGGGAGTTTGGAAACAGGCCCTTTAAGGATAATAAACAAATATGCAATTAGCAGGACAGTGCCCGTCCTGTAAAATCACATCGAACTTCCAGGCTATTACCGCCTCTCCGCTAATTCTCTTCCAACAGATTCTTCCGGTTAAGGAGCTCTTTGATATTTTCTCCTTCCCTGGAAAGGGTTTCGATGATTGCATCTACCAGGATTGGCTCTGTTGTTAGGGGGCTTTCTGTATTTGGTGCTGTTTTATCTTCCATGATTTTATTGATTATATCATCTAATTTTACTCGACCTATAATTTGATATTACTAATATAGCAAATATACAAACAGATAAAATTCTTTTTTTTAAACATTTATTTGTTCTGAAACCTAAATTTTAAGTTCAGAGAAAGCAGCATTTCCCACTAAGTGTATTTTCAACACCAATTTAGGCTTTTTTGTACTGAATACCACAGCTAAAAAATTAACGGAAAGAGAAACTGCTATGGATAATTAAATGCTTTTAGCGCAACAGGCAACCCAGGGACCTGCTGACACGAAAACCCGGTGAAATATTTTGATAAAGAAAAATTCCTGACTGGTAATGATAAAAAGACCTGTAAAAAACAAAGCCGGGCATTGTTCAGTCTACCCGGCTTCATGCATCAATCGTATAGAATTAATGTAGTCATGAGGACTAATCAAATATATTAATAATTCAGAAATTAAACAAAAAAAATAATTATAATCACTTAACGGTCAGACAACTACCATAAAACATCGAAAATAACACCGTAACGCAGGTTCTGGAAATATTTAATCCTAAAAAATAGCATTTTAATAATTAAAGCTGATCGCTCAATTCCCCCTGTTGTGAAGAGGCTGCAATATTTTTATTAAATACGGGTATTGATATGGTGAAGGCTGTTCCTTTTCCCGGTGTACTGGTAAAGCTGATAGAACCGCCCTGCAGTTCTGTAAATTCTTTGCACAGAATTAAACCTAGTCCGACGCCTTTTTCATTGTTCGTACCAAAAGTAGATTTCGCTTTCAAAGAAAAAACATATTTCTGGTCGCCCTCCTCTATCCCCATTCCTGAGTCTGCTATAGTGATTTTACAATTACCTTCAACCTTAGCCATCACGTCTATAGTTCCTCCCATTGGCGTAAACTTGATCGCGTTACTGATCAGGTTGCGGATCACCAGCAGCAACATATTGGCATCTGCTTCAACATAGATGTTTTCACCGATGTCGCATTTTAAATCCAGCCCTTTCTCCTGGGCAATACTTGTTTCAACTTTCAGCATATCGCGCAGCACCTTCAACAGCTCCATTGGCTGAACATTTACCTTTACACCGTCCAGCTGGGATTTTGACCAGGATAATAAATTGCCCATCATGTTGGAGGTGTTCTTAGTGAGCGATAACAGTTTAAGTTCAATTTCTTTTTTCTCCTCTTCCTTTAAAGGATAGGCGGTTAAAAGCTCCAGGTAACTTTGTATGGAAGCCAGCGGGCTCCTAAGGTCATGCGCCACGATAGAAAAAAGTTTGTTCTTTTCCCCGTTCAGCAATTCAAGCTGGATATTCTTCAGTTCAATATCCAGGGCCCTGTTGATCGCCGATTTCTTTTCCGTCTCATAATTTTGCCTGAGGTATTTCAGGGAAAAGAACAAAGAGAAGATCACCACGATATAAGCAGATACCGCATCTGTAAAACGGCTGGTCAGTGTAGGGTAAGTGGATGGTACCAGGAAAGGAAAATAATATTGCGTCACACAGACTCCCAGTACGAAAGAGATATTCACCAATAACCAGGGCCATTGCTGGTTATTAGGCGCAGTGGATGACAGCAGGTAAAAGAATAAGGCAAAAAGAATGAGTGTAGGGCCGTCAATACCCGAATTTAAAAAGTACACCACGGCAAAGAAGACATTTCCGAGAACCCCCATTCCGATTACGCTGTAGATAAATTCTCTCCGGATACGTGACATATAATACAGCCAGGCAAAACCGATCAGCGCAACAAAACTCACAAAAGCAACTCTCGGCAAGCCGACAAAATAATTAAAGGGAACGTTATACGCCAATGCAATAAAGGCAACAATACAGATGGAATGATAGATACGTGCCTCCAATGAAAATGCAGCATCAGTCCCGGTCAATCTAACCTGAATACGTCTAAGCCTGTATATAAGATGCGCGGATGTCACTGTGTTTCAAATATAGCCAATAATAATATACATTATATTGCATTTTTTAATGCAGGGGGACTGATTAAAAAAATTAAAAAACACCGAATCATTTTTAAGAAAATTACTTACTTTTGAAGAGGAAATGGTGTCTTCCTTTAAAAAACCGCATTGCTGATGACGCCTGCAATTAACCCGCACAATGCGTTGTGCCTAATATTTTGTAGGTGAAAAAATTTGAACATTACTCCATTCTTAAACAGCTTATCCGCTGGATCATCCTTGTCTTACCTATTGCAATTGTAACCGGCAGCATTATCGCATTGTTTTTATGGCTGTTAAATCTTGCCATACACTACCGCTTTCAGTATCAATGGCTGCTATTCTTCCTCCCTGCAGCTGGAATAGCCATCTACATGACCTATAATTCCATTGGAAAAAATTCCGAAAAGGGAAATAACCTGATCATTGAAGAGATACACCAGGCCGGTGCAGGCATTCCAAAAAGGATGGCCCCTGTTATTCTGACAACAACGGTGATCACACATCTGTTTGGCGGATCGGCAGGGCGTGAGGGCACTGCCGTACAAATTGGCGGAAGCATTGCAGGAATGTTCGGACGGTGGTTCAGACTGAATGAACAGGATACCCGCGTAATGCTTACCGCAGGCATAGCTGCCGGCTTTGGTGCTGTCTTTGGAACACCTCTTACCGGGGCAATCTTTGCCTTAGAGGTGCTGACCATTGGAAGCATCCGCTACAATGCATTATTCCCTGCGCTGGTTGCCAGTGTGATTGCCGATATTACGGTTGCTGCATGGGGCATACACCATACGGCTTACCATATTGATGTATTTGCCCATACCACTTACCACGGCGCTGTCTGGTTGCCTGCAGACCTTTTACTGGTCTTTAAGGTTACCGTTGCGGCCATTGCATTTGGCCTGGCCAGTTTCCTCTTTTCAGGGATGGTACAGGAGCTGAAAGTAATATTTGTTAAAGTGAGCCCTGCCGGATGGATGGTTCCGGTGATCGGCGGGCTGATCATTATCGGGCTAACATACATCAATGGAAAACAGGATTATCTCAGCCTCGGTGTAGACCCGCAATACCCGTGCGCCATCACCATCCCCTCGGCATTTCACGCAGGAGGAGCAGACACCTGGAGCTGGTTATGGAAAACCGTTTATACCACCACCACACTTGCTTCAGGGTTTAAAGGAGGAGAGGTCACTCCTTTATTTTATATAGGCGCTACTTTGGGCAATACCCTCGCTCAGGTGCTGGACGCACCGGTAAGCCTGTTTGCTGCCCTGGGGTTTATTGCAGTATTTGCAGGAGCAACCAATACACCGCTGGCCTGTACTTTTATGGGCATAGAGCTCTTTGGAGGCGAGTATGCCCTGCTGTTTGCCATAGCCTGTTTTACAGCTTACTTTTTCAGCGGCCATTCAGGAATCTATTCTGCCCAGACCATCACTGTTCCAAAATTTGAAGGAACAGCTGATGAAAGCGAAACATCCCCGGGCCAAGCCAGCCGCAGAAGAGGGTACCTTCATTCTAAAATCGAGAAATACCGTTTCCCCGGGTCCGGAACAGAATAATCCTGTTATATCCTGAAATTCATCGAAAAGAATGGATACCAGCCTTCGTTAGAATGCCCGGCTATCACCTGTATGATCGTCAGTCCGGCAGGTGAGAAATAGATTCCCCCGCCGGTGCCCTGGTGCCATTTATCAGAGTGCTCGCCCTTTTCCCATACTCTTCCTGCATCATAGAACCCGGTTAAGCCCAGTTGCCCCGGTAAGATATAACTGGCCACATTAAACAGCTTGATCCTTCCCTGGAGGTTGTTGTAAACCATATGTTCCCCTGCAAAACGGTTTTGCAGATATCCCAGTAAATTGCCCTGCCCACCTAAAAACATAGACTGGTAGAAGGCAGCATCACCAACGGTAACACCACCGCCAACACGATCTGACAGCACTATTGTACCGCGGGAGTTCAGCTTTTGATAGTAGGTAAACTCAGGCCTGATCTGCATGAACGATTTGGAATAATGGTTCAGGCCGGTATATCCCTGCAGCGTAACATTAAAATAATAGCCCTCGCTAGGCAAGAAATTGCTGTTCCTGTGGTTAGCGTTAAAGTTTACCAGAAAGCCCACATGTGCCTTGTCCCTGTTTACAGTGGCACTGTCGTACGAATTGATCAGCGACTGCTGGTTGATAAACCTTCCGTCATTATCGTCAAAGTTCAGGTGATAGAACTGTATGGACGGGCCGGCGCTAATTGTATTTCCATTTCCCACATACCAGCGCAATGCAGGATCTACCTGGTAAGTATCAAATCTGGTGCGGTAAAACCTGCGGTAATTGCCTTCTTTTACAAGGCCCGTTTCATTGCCTCTTCCAAAAAAGTTCATGGTATTGTCAGGCGCCTGAATAAATGCCTGTAAAGTAATATCGGCCTTGCCTATTGCCTGCATCCATTCCCCGTCGTACTTGATGCGGAAAGCATCAGTAGCAAATGAATGGCTTACCATGATCTGCTGTGAACTGGAATAAGGCAGTTTTCTGAATCCATCTTTTTTCACAAACCTGGCACCCAGCCCAAGTAAAAATCCGTCATCCTTGTTCAGGGCTGCTGTAGCCAGCGGGATCCATACATTATAAAGATTGGTGGCTATAAATTTGTTGTTCAGGGTATCAGCAGAAAGATGGGTTTTTAATCTTTTTACGTCCCCGGTAAACTGGGTATGCTCTTTCTGATCATAAACCTTAACCTTCCGGCCGGCCTGCTTCACATCAAACAGGTCATTTCCTTCGCCTCCTACTACTCTCAGTTTAATTGGCGAAGCAGCGGTATTGACCGTCACCTGGTCATCCCCCCCAGCCACATAAAGTCTGAGTTCTTTGGTGATGTCCGGCTGATAGGTCATATCCATTAACAGGTCCTTTACCTGCCCTTCTTTATCTATTTTATTGATCACCACCCTGGTGCCACGGTCAGGCGCATCTGTAATGGTGACCTTCTCATTTTTATCACTCGTCCGGATGTCTACGATCCTGTTGATGAACTGATAAAATCCGCTCATTGCGGCCGGTATATGATCACGGCGTTGTTTCAGTTCGGAGAAGAGCTGCTCATGGCGCATACGGTATACTTCAACGGGCATACGTTTCAGGCCTGCTTCCAGTACATCATCGGTTTCTGCCTTGACAAAGTCGTTCACTACCTGCATATAATCAGTATAGCTCAGCTGTGCATCCGGGAAGCCCTTCATAAACCGTGTTTTAAACAAAGAATACTTTACACCGGGAAGCGTAGGTCCAAAATCTCCCAGCAGCGGATCTATCCAGGGCAATGCAGCGATGGAAGGAAACAGGCCCTGGTTCACATGAAATACCTGGTCACGGTCACGCGGAATGGCCTCATATATTTTGTCTTTGCCCTCCTTTACATCCAGCCAGCGCCACTGGTCCTCGTGCCTGTCCCAGTCGCCAATCAGCAGGTCCAGCAGCCTGGCCCTCAAAAACTGTTTGCCGTCAAAATGATGGTCATTGTCTTCATTCAGCTCTTTTATCATTTTAGGCGTATTGTCTGATTCACCTCCCGGCTCTCTTTCTTCGAGCAGCACAACCATACCTGAGAACTCTTTATTGTATTCGCCCAGCGCATTATCAGGCGCTACCACTCCAATCACCGGATTGGCATGTCTGACATTTACCGCATCCGCCAGCGGCGGAACGATCAATGCCGAAAAAGGATGCTGCCCGCTCATTGCATCTCTTACCCAATCCAGCGCAAAAGTTTCGCGGAGGCCTTCCGGAAGCAATTTATCAGGTGTTTTTTCCACACTGCGCATCACGTATTCCATCCCGTCCGGGGCTGCGAGCCGCAATGATTTGGATTGCATTCCTCCCCCCTCTTTTACCGGTGACAGTCCGCCATATAACTTAGATATTTTGATTAATGGCAGTTTAACAGATGCAGCCCATTCTTTTCTGTAGTTTTCCCCAAAGAACCACTTATGGGTTCCGGAAACATCAGCATACACAGGGTGAACTTTAACCACAGTACTATCAGAGAAGTTTTGACCGGCGGATGACTTTACTCTCGCTGAATTTTGTGCCTGGACATATTCTGCAAACAAGGTAAATAGTAATATTAAGGGTAATCTTTTAAGCATAAGGTTATATTTACGGCGTGAATTTAATTAAAATCCATTTAAACAGTCGCGCTCTTGCATTGTTATACCTAAAATACAAAATAATTAACTCAAAATTATACATGCGTAACATTCATCTTGCATTTCCACACATTAAATATCAAAAAGCATTATCCGCAGTTTGCTTCTTTGCAGTCCTGTTTTTTTTCTGCGGCTGTTCCATACCTGCAGCATCCCAGAGTGTGACCGTAAAAACGAATAATGGATATGTCGGGGGCACCAGGGAAAAAAACATTCTTGTATTTAAAGGCATTCCGTATGCAAAACCTCCGGTAGGCAGCCTCCGGTTTAAAGCGCCGCAGCCTGCTGATCAATGGAAGGATACGTTATCCTGCAGACAGTTCGGTAATATCGCATCACAGTATAGTGGTTCGAAAAAAGGGGCAACAGGCAGTGAGGACTGTTTAAGTCTGAACGTATATACCCCATTTACATCAGGAAAGACCAAACTTCCGATAGTGGTATGGGTGCACGGAGGGGCGATGACCTCAGGTGCCGGGAAGGGGATGGACGGGCATGCCTTTGCTGATCAGGACAGCATTATTACCGTTACCATTAACTACAGGCTTGGCGTTTTTGGCTTCCTGTATATGGGCGATCAGCATTCAGGATACCGCAATTCGGGCAATAACGGTTTACTGGATTGCATCATGGCATTGAAATGGATCAGGCAAAATATCAGTTCATTTGGCGGGGATGCCTCAAAGGTTACCGTAATGGGGGAATCTGCCGGCGCAAAACTGGTGAGCACCCTGCTGGTTTCTCCGCTGGCAAAAGGTTATTTTAGTCAATTGATTCTTGAGAGCGGTGCCGTACAGTGCATCAGGGATAGCACCACGGCCAAAAACATCAGGCAGAGGCTACTGGATACGCTACAGCTGAACAGTCCTGCAGCACTCCTGAAATTGAGCACTGCACAACTGATCGATGCCCAAAACAAGGTCTGCAGCGGTGCTCAGGGCACCAATTATTTCGGCCCTGTTCAGGATGGGGAGGTGATTACCGAAGATCCGTATCAATACCTTAAACAGCGTCCTGACCGTCATGTCAGGCTGCTCATCGGAACGAATAGTGCGGAGAGCAGAATCTTCATGAATGCTGATAAAAGGCTTTACCAGCCTGATCAGAAAGTGCTGAGAGACTGGTTTGGAAACAATTCCCCTTACGTCAGTTCAGCATTGGGAAAGCCAATAGTACATCCGGATAACATCAGCCCGGTCATTACTTTGTTTACCCAATACATGTATCAGATGCACACTTACCGCCTGGCTGAAGTATTAGCAGCAAATGATACCCCATTCTGGATGTACCGCTTTGACTACAGCAGGAATCATTCAGGTGCCAATCACGGGCAGGAACTGGATTACGTCTGGTTCTCTGACGGAAAGCGCTCCTTCAACCCCGAAGAAGTTCAGCTTGCCAGGCAGATTCACCTTTCATGGGTAAATTTTATCAAAGGCGGAAATCCAGGCCCTGTAAGCCAGCAGGAATGGCCTTTATATCGAAAGAACAACAAAACGATAATGGTGTTTGACCGGGTTGCACAACCGGAGCAATTGAAGGAGGTGTATAATGACCCGGACTATCCCTCTTCCGGTTTTGTTCTGAATTAAAATATTATCCTGAAAGATTTGCCTGTTCACAACTATTTATTAATTTAAGGGGAATAATTATAAAAACATGAGTACATCAACCCGAAGAAAATTTATTGGAACCGCTGCAATTTTAACCGCTGCTACAGCTGCATCAGCAATACCCCTAACAAATATGGAACAGAAATATCCCGTTGTGCATCATGTGTTTTTCTGGCTGAAAAACCCCGGATCTGCAGAAGACCGTGCTAAACTGATTGCCGGTGTAAAAACACTTGCCAAAATTGAGACCGTACACGAAATGCGTGTAGGCGTTGTGGCCAGCACTGAAAAAAGAGAGGTGGTAGACAATGGCTGGGCAGTATCTGAACTGATATTTTTCAAAGATATTGCCGGACAGGCAACCTACCAAACGCATCCCATACACCTGGAATTCGTGAAAAACTGTAGCCACCTTTGGGAAAAGGTGATCGTTTATGATGCAGTAGAAGCTTAACAGCTTCTACTTTTTTAATCTGCAAGCGGTAAAGTAAACCAGAATGTACTTCCTTCCCCCTCAACACTATCTACACCAATTTCACCATCATTTTTCTTGATGATCTCTGCACAAATATATAATCCAAGGCCTAAACCAGAATACTGCAGGCCGCTGGTATCTACCCTATAATAACGGTCAAACAGGTGAGGCAATTTCTCAGCAGCAATTCCGGGACCTCTATCAATCACTGAAACTTTAGCCATCCCATTGATCTCTTCAATAACAACATGAATATCTTTCATGTCTGGTGCATATTTGATGGCATTGTTCACAAAGTTGATCATTACCTGATCAATCCGCTCTCCATCTGCAAAAACTTCGAGTGACAGCTCACCTGTAGTAATGATGTTATACTTCCCTCCCATCCTTACGTGCTGACAACAATCTTCGATCACGTGTGACAATACAAACTTTGTTCTGTTCAGGTGAAGGTGCCCCTGATTAAAACGGCTTGCATTCAGCAGGTCTTCGATCAGAATACCTACCCTGTCCAGGCTCCGCATAGAAACATCTATCAGCGAATTCAGAATCTTTGGAGAAGGATTATCCTTCATTCTGCTAATGAGCTGAAGAGAGGCCTTTAAACTTGTGATGGGCGTTTTCAGTTCATGACTGGCAATACTGATAAAATCATCTTTTTGTTTCAACAGTTCTAAAGTTGACTCATCATGTGATTTTTGAGAGGTGATGTCCAGTGATGTTCCTACAAACCTGTACGCAATACCTCTCTGGGTAAAATAGGCCTTACCTTTAAATTTTATCCATTTCAGTTTATTTTGCTTCGTTTCCGCCGTACGGAATTCCCGCTCAAATTCGCCCTCAGCCACGCCTGCCAGCGCGGCTTTTAAGGCCTCATCAAGCTGCCCCTTGTCTTCATCATGGATCAGGCTAATGAAAATCTTATAATCAATTCCATCAGCAGAGGACAGACCTAACATATCATTGCTGCGTTGATCAAGAATCAGTTCATCATTTAAAGGGCTATAATCCCAGGTGCCAAGTCCGGCCGCCTCAACGGCCAGCTTTAACCTTTCCTTACTTTCTTTAAACAGCAGTTCCACCTCTGCCAGTCCTTCTTCCACCTTACGCTTATCGGTCATGTCTTCTATAGCCAGTATGATCAGCTGTTCACCATTCACATTATCCAGCTGCCGGGTGTTTACGCACATGACCCTGCGCCCGATGGTTGGAAAAACATGGGTAACTTCATAATCGGCAAATACTTTTTTCTCAGGTAATATACTTTCCAGAAGCTCCCTAAGGGCAGGAATATCCCATTGTTTATTACCAAGGTCGTAAAAATAACGCCCTTCGGTTTCTTTTTTGGTGACTTTAAATTTGGTGTAAAAACCTCCCGTGGCACGTTTAACCTTTAAGTTTTTATCCAATATGATCAGGGGATCCCGTATGGTGTTGATAATTGCTTCGGTATAACTCCTGGAATTATTCAGTTGTTCATTGCGGTCCAGCAATTCACTGTTTACGATATTGATCTCTTCATTGGTGCTCTGAAGTTCTTCCTTGGAGGTTTCCAGTTCCTCGTTTAAACTTTGCAGTTCTTCACTGCCAGACAGCATCTCTTCATTGGCACTTTGCAGTTCTTCATTCACGGCCTCCTGTTCTTCGCTCACTGTTCTCATGTCTGCACGGCTTTGCACCAGTTCCTTTTCCAGTTGTTCGATCCTCAGGTCTCTGGGATCAGCCGTTTTCTTTCCTCCGCTGCCGGGTTTGGGTAACTGTGTATCTGCTGCGAACCCATTTTCAAACATAATCAGATAATGCAGGTCCAGCGCCCCTGCTAATGCCGTTACTTCTATCGTCACGTACCGCTGTGCCCCGTTTAAGCGGAACAGTACATTTTCCTTCCTGGCCAGGGCATTCGTCCGCTTCACTTCATGCAGCAGATTTCTTAACTCAAATGCCAGGCCTTCCCTTGCCATCTTCAGCAGGTTCAGGCTTGCTTTACCCGGTGAAAGTACAAGCCAGGGATCAGTGATACCACGAAACTGGACAATATCAAAATTTTCATTGATCAGCACTCCCGCAGGAACATATTTTGACAAGATCACATCGTCCGCAAGCTTAAACACATCCTGCGCACCGCCTTCCTTCGGCACATGCATATCCGCATTCTTAAAATTCCGGATGTGATCCTGCATGGTTACCTGCATAAATCTTTTCCGCAGGGGATTCGGTCTGAAAATCCTTTCCAGATTATTATAGGCATTGAACAGATCTTCATTTTTCCCTATACTTTCTGATTTACCCAGCATCAAAAATCCTTCCGGGTTCAGGGAGTAATGGAAAGTATTAAATATCCTTTTCTGCAAAACCGGTTCAAGATAAATGAGCACATTTCGGCAGCTGATCAGGTCTACTTTTGAAAAAGGCGGGTCTTTCAACAGATTATGGTGTGCAAATATGCACATATCACGGATGTTCTTATTGACCAGATAATTGTCGTCAATTTTTGTAAAAAAACGTTTCCGGCGTTCAGGCGTAAGACCATTGATATCGGATGGCCTGTATATCCCTGTTCGCGCTTTTGCAATGGCAGTTTCCGAGATATCAGTAGCAAAAATCTGGATTTTTATCAGCGCTGCTTTATCACCCAGGAATTCCTGTAAACATATGGCAAAGGAATATGCCTCTTCACCTGTTGCACAGCCCGCTATCCAGATCCTTAACGGCTCATTCGGACTTTTCTGATTGAGCAATGCCGGCAGGATAATACTGCAAAGCAGTTCAAAACTTACCGGGTCACGAAAAAAATCTGTAACGGAGATCAGCATATCGTTATACAACGCATCCTGTTCCTTCTTATGTTCACGCAGGTAAACGAGATAATCCTGTGGCTGTTCCATCCTGGCGATTGCCATCCGGCGCACAATTCTCCGCTTTAAAGTGCTGGATTTATAATAGGTAAAATCTACCCCTCTTCTCACACGCAAAACAGTAAGGATCTGTTTAAAAACATTTTCATCCTGTTCAGGGGTGGTGTTGGCGATCCCGATGTCCGAATAATCGGTATGAAAAGGATGATTGATGGTCATCAGGTGTTCAACAATTTCCGCCGGCGGAAGTACGAAATCCACGAGGCCGGAACTGATGGCACTTTTCGGCATGCCGTCATAGGCTGCAGAGGCTTCGTCCTGCGCAAAAGTAATTCCACCATAGGCCTTGATGACTTCCAGTCCCAACGTTCCGTCAGTCATTGTTCCTGATAAGATAACGCCCACCGCGTAACTCTGATGGACCACTGCGAGGGAAGAGAAAAAAAGATCAATGATCTTCACCTTAAAATGTTTGTCATCCAGAGGAGCCAGCTGAAGCACCCCATCAGTAGAAGTAAGAATCTTATTGGCAGGAATAATATAAAAATTATCCTCTTCAAGATGGATATTATTTGTGATCTGATGAACAGGTATTTTTGAGATTTTCCTTAATATCTCCGGCAAAACGCTCGTATGGTTCGGGCTTAGGTGCTGTACAAAAACGTAGGCCATGCCCGATTTTTTTGGAATAGCCTTTAAAAACTGGCTGATAGCTTCCAGTCCACCAGCAGATGCTCCAATTCCAACAACAGGGAATTGATTGGACGATACAGAGTCGTCAGCCGACCCTTTTACTTTGCTCATTAAATTGATTTAAGATAAAATTAAAATGAGATGTCTCTTTAATATTAAAGATAAGCCATAGCTTATATCATGTGGTAGGATGAGCTAAAGGTAACTTTAATTAACGGTAACTGAACACATCATACCTGTTATCCATTTTATACGCACAGAACAGGTATAAACCGCAAAGCCGGCTATCTCCATTGTGGAAATAACCGGCTTTGCTAAAATAAATTTGGTTTATGCGAATTTAAGCCATGAGCTTTGTTCGGTATATCCTTCCACTACCTGAACGGTGTTATCAAACTTGAAAGAACACATCAGGGCAGCAATTTCCTGTTTTACGGTATCAATACAATTCTGTACCAGATCATTTCTGAATCCTTTTTTTCCCAGATCAAGCACATAACTGATGCAGATGATCCTCGCGAGGATTTTACCCAGATCAACCAGTTTACGCTGAGAAAGAACCTGGTTCAGTGTAAAGCTGAGATCATTTTTAAAATGAAGACAGGCTTCAGCGGTAAGGCTGAGTTCTTTAAGGAAGTCAAATAAATGCAGTTGTTTTTGTTTTTTCATGGAACGCGTAATGATCTCTGCGATCTGCGCGTATAACATTTCATTGGAGCCTTCAAAGATCTGGAAAGGCCTGCTGTCCATGATCCCGCGGCCACCAATATGGCTTATCCTGTACCCGTTGGCACCCGAAAGCTGAACCAGCAGCTGCGAACATTCCTGCATCAGATCTGTAACAACAGCCTTCATTGTGTTTGCCTCCATGCCTTCAGTAGCGAGGTTATGGGCAATTCCGCTGATCTCACTGCTCTTTGCGCACATGGCAGAACAGATCGTATAGGCAGACTGCATTCTTGAGATCGAGAACTGCACCTGGTCTATCGCCAGCAGATTGCCGCTGCCAACTATTCTGCTGGTACAATGCGAGATCGCTTCATCAAGCATTCTTTTGATAAAACCCATACCCATTCCGGGAAACTGCATCCGGCTTCGGTGCAAAATATCAAGCATCATTTTGATGCCGGTAGTTTCAGGCTGTAATTTAAAATTCACAGGCACCTCCAGGTCAAGCTTATTTAAACCATAGGGAATCATATATAATCCCGCATTGTCATACAGTTCCTCTACTACCACCTGTTGTTTTTTTATTGAATTGTCACTGATAAAGAAATCGATATCTCTTCCCAGTTCTCCGTTATCCAGTGCTTTACGGGAGGCAATGATCCAGTAATCAGCCAGACCGGTTAATCCCTGCCAGTGTTTGGTACCTTTAATTTTGTAACCGTTCTCCACCTCCTGGTTCATGGTCTTCATGTTCAGGGCATCGCTGCCGTAATCAGGCTCGGTAATCATTAATCCACCCATATTCTGGTTCTCCAGGAAGCGGTGGAATATCCCTTCTTTCACCGATTCATCAGCATACTTAGAAACAGGCTCTAAAAACAGGGCAATATTAATTCCGAAAGTAAGCGACAAAGGAAGCGACTCGTAAGAAGCTGCTGCTAAAATGCCCAGACATTCCTTAACCTTGCTGCCGCGGCCGCCGAATTGCTCCGGGATGGCTACAGAAAGTGGTCTTTCGGAGAGGATCTCATTCATTAACTCAGGTGGCAGCCCTCGTTTTAAACTTAGCGTATTGATGTTTTCTTTTTCGTGAAATAAATATTTCAGTGTTTTTTCAAAGTCTTTTAGGAATTCTGAAAACTTGATGTCGGTCAGTGTCATATATCGTGTAATTATCTTAGTAGATCTATTGGAGAACGAAATTCGAAGATAACCCAGCCACCTGAAGTATTAAGTGATTTTGGTCATCTTTCCGGAAACATTTTAAAATCCTTTAAGATATTTTGTTTGGTATCGTCACTCATTTATATGCCACAGCGCATATAAAGTACGTAAGGTACTATAAATATTGCAAATATAT
This sequence comes from Pedobacter hartonius, assembly GCF_900107535.1. Taxonomy (GTDB): domain Bacteria; phylum Bacteroidota; class Bacteroidia; order Sphingobacteriales; family Sphingobacteriaceae; genus Pedobacter; species Pedobacter hartonius. The sequence goes on from NZ_FNRA01000003.1 coordinate 380,761, forward strand.
TATTTATAATCATACTAAATAGTAAAAATCAGTTTTTTGACTTCATAACTCCCATTTTGAGGATTTAATTATTAAAATGCGGGGGAATGTTATCTTTGCTAAAAATAATATGCTGGATATTGTCTACCAGGACGAACACTTAATAGCAATCAATAAACCCCATGGTTTGCTGGTTCACCGTTCCCCGATCGCAAATGATGCAAAAGAATTTGCCCTGCAGCTTTTAAGGGACCAGGTGAACAGGTATGTCAGCCCTGTACACCGCCTGGACAGAAAAACCGGCGGACTGCTGCTGTTTACTTTCGAAAAAGAGGTGGAGATAGCCATGCATAAGCAATTCCAGGAGGGCCTCGTTAAGAAAAAATACAAAGCTGTTGTGAGGGGATATTCGCCCGAAAGTATGGACATTGACTATCCGCTGGTAAAGGAAAACGGTATGATCCAGGATGCATTCACCTCATTTGTCACCCTAAAACAGGCAGAACTGGATATCTCGCTCGGTAAACATCCTACATCAAGATATTCACTCGTTGAGGCTACACCTACCACTGGCAGAATGCACCAGTTGAGGAAACATTTTGCACATATATTCTATCCCATTATTGGCGACAGAAAACATGGCTGCAACAAGCAGAACAAGTTTTTTAAGGAACAATGGGAAATGACCACCATGTTACTTCATGCCTCCGAGCTCTCCTTCGTCCATCCGGTAACCAAACAGGAGCTTCATCTTACCGCAACTTTACAGGATGAGTTTAAACGGGTAATGGAACTGATGAAATGGGAACTGTCTGACAACGATTAGGCCAGACTTTATCTTTAACCAGGTCTTTGTTCAACTAAAAGACGAACTGACTATACCATTCGTTGTCCCCAGAAAACCTGTTGGGTTACTGCCCATTATATTCAGGGCCCCATTCAGCCGCCAGCCCGGATCAGGGCTGTACCCGGTTAATACATTTGCTGCAAAAGTAAGCAGTTCCTTTTGAACAAATACCCCCTCTGATAAGTCTGCATGCAATAGAGAAAGCGCCGGCAAACTTTAGCAATATGGTGATGAGCCAGCTACAGGAAATGGAGAACTGGGCGGTCTATAAGCCAATCATCGGCAAAAAATCCGGATTTGCTATTGCAGCAACCGTAGCGGCAGTCATCCTGCTGTTGTTGCTAAATGACGGGCAACATACTTATACCACCCAAAACAATACTTATTCTCAGATCCTGGCTTTTTTGAACCACATTCCGTCGGTTTATATCATTACCCTGTTTATGTCCTGCACACTTTTACTGGGAGATTATTTTCTTCGCCAGCATTACCGGGCAGCAAAAAATGAAGTCAGCTCATAATATACATATGTTTACTTACTTCTGAGGTAAAATTGACATTGGTCTGAGTTAACTTCGTAATTTGAACCCTAAACTCGAAGTTAACTCAGACCAATGTCAGTTTTACCATAGACATCCATACTTCCATGAAGCCGGAACGATCCTGATATCGTATTTCAGGCGCGGTAGCATGGTGACGATTCTCACTGCAAACGGATAGTTAAGCTTTGCCTTAGGAGATGTAATTAATCTCATAAAAAATCGTTAAACTTGTCATGGCTTTAGTGGTGTCCGCAACGGACTGAGATCATACACTTTGCACCTGATCCGGTTCATACCGGCGTAGGAAAAAGCAAATGAATTCAAATCTTCCGTTCGGAAGCGCTGCTATCGCTGTAAATTATTTGATATGAAGCAGAGACTCTGGAATTATATTTCGGGCTTAAGAAATACTTCGCCCCTGGTGCACAGCATTACCAATTATGTGGTGATGAACAATACGGCAAATGCCTTACTGGCTGCCGGTGCATCGCCAATTATGGCACATGCGCATCCTGAAATGAAAGACATGGTCAGTATTGCAGGGGCACTGGTGATCAATATAGGCACGCTCGACGAATATTGGGTGGAAAGCATGCGACTGGCCATCAGACAGGCCGAAACATTGAAAAAACCATGGATCCTGGATCCCGTTGGCGCAGGTGCTACCCATTACCGTGATACCGTACTGAAGGAACTGATCAGTATTTATCATCCCTCAGTTATCCGGGCTAACGCTTCTGAGATCATGGCACTGGCACAAGTGAGTACACCAACCAAAGGTGTGGATAGTGTGAATAAAACCGAAGAAGCACCTGAAGCTGCCCGGTATCTGAATAAAACCACCGGCGCCGTGATATGCATTTCCGGCGCAACAGATAGCATTATTCATGAGGGCAAGTGTGTCTCGTTAAAAAATGGTGATCCTATAATGGCCAGAATAACAGGAATGGGATGTACGGCAACTGCCCTGACAGGTGCTTTTTGTGCAGCAAACCCGGCAAACCTCTTTGAGGCAACCGTAGCTGCCATGGCACTGATGGGCGTAGCCGGCGAAAAAGCTGCAGCGTTAGCCAAAGGCCCGGGGAGCCTGCAAATGCACTTTTTAGATGTATTGGCCACGATCACCGAACAAGAATTCAACGAGTTACTGATCTTAGAAGAAGAAAATGCCGGCATTTAATCATAAACTTTACCTCGTTACCGATCAGCAGGCATGCCTCGGAAAAGATTTTTTTAAGGTGGTTGAATCAGCCGTTAAGGGCGGGGTTGACATCGTACAGATCAGGGAAAAGGAACTTCAGGAAAAAGATTTTTTAAAAAAGACCCTGCAGTTAAAGGAACTGCTGGACAAATATAATGTTCCCCTGATCGTCAATGATGTGCTTTCTGTGGCGATGCACGGCCGCACAGCAGGTATCCATGTAGGAAATTCTGATCTGTCCCCCGTGATGATCAGAATGCAGTGGCCGGAGTCTGTCCTGGGATACTCGCTGGAGCATCTCGATCAGCTGAGTACTTCGAATGCAATGGTAGCTGATTATATCGCTTTAAGCCCTGTATTTGCAACTCCTACCAAACAGGATACGATCATTGAATGGGGACTTGACGGGATCATTAAAGTACGTTCACTCACAAAGTATCCCCTGGTTGCCATAGGGAACGTGCATGCCGCGAATGCAGCAGCGATCATTCATGCGGGTGCCAATTGTCTGGCAGTGGTATCGGCGATCTGTTCCGCGGATGATCCCGAAAAGGCTGCCGCAGTGATTAGAAATGAAATTGAAAAATCAATATGAAACGATATAAATATCCATCGGTACTGACCATCGCAGGATCAGACAGCGGTGGCGGCGCCGGCATCCAGGCAGATCTGAAGACCTTCTCCGCCCTGGGCTGTTTTGGAACTTCGGCAATTACTGCCGTTACCGTCCAAAATACAATGGGCGTAAGGGACATCCACAGCATCCCTGCAGAGATTGTACAGGGACAAATCAAGGCAGTAATGGATGATATTCAACCATCAGCTATCAAAATAGGTATGGTGCACAGTACTGAACTGGCCATCGCTATTCATGACACCTTAGCTACATACCCGGATATACCAGTGATATTTGATCCGGTGATGGTGGCCACAAGCGGAGACAAGCTGATCAACGATGATACGGTATCTGTTTTAAAAACAGTCCTGTTTCCATTAATGGCACTAATCACTCCAAATGTAGACGAAGCGGAGATCTTAACCGGGCAGAAGATCAGTAATCTGGCCGAAATGCAAAGTGCGGCAAGAGCATTGCTGCAAACGGGCTGTTCTGCGGTTCTTTTAAAAGGCGGCCACCTGAAAGGCAGGAAAGTTTACGATTTTTATACCAGCAGGGAGGGTGCAGAGCAGGTCTTTGAATCGGATTATATAGAAAGCGATAATGTACACGGAACAGGCTGCACACTTTCTTCGGCTATTGCTGCCTATCTGACCTTAAACCATACCCTGGCAGATGCGATATCAAAAGCAAGGGCCTATGTTTATCAGGCTATACTGCAGGGAAAGGACGTGAAAACCGGCCATGGCCACGGCCCCTTAAATCATTTTTTTAATCCTCAAAAACTAACACAATATGAAGTGGACTGAAAATGCCTGGAAAGAAATAGAGGGAATCTATACCAGTGTTACTGAAATGCCTTTTAACCAGGAACTGATGTCCGGCACATTATCCCTGGACCGTTTCCGCTTCTATATGCAGCAGGACGGGGTATATCTGGCTGAATTCAGCAGGGCGCTCGCACTGATTGCAGCAAGGTGTTTCAACCATCCTTATACCCTCGATTTTATTCGCTTTGCGGAAAGAGCCGTAGTGGTAGAACGGTCGCTACATGAAGGCTACTTCAGGCAGTTCAACGTGACCGGCGATGCAGAGGCCTCGCCTACCTGCCACAACTATACGCAATTTCTGCTCACTAAAGCCAGTCTCGATCAGGTAGAAGTAGCAATGGCTGCCGTATTACCCTGCTTCTGGATTTATAAAAAAGTAGGTGATCATATCTATCAGTACCAGGATGGTAAAAACAACCCCTACCAGGACTGGATAGATACCTATGCAGGGGAAGAATTTGGCCTGCTGGTAGAAAAAGCAATTGAAATTTGTGACGATGTTGCTTCCAGGTGCTCTGATTTACAACGGGAACAGATGACAAAAGCTTTTGTAATGGCTTCCAGGCTGGAATGGATGTTCTGGGATAGCGCATACCAACTGGAAAAGTGGCCGATTTAATACTAAAGAGACATTAACATTTATTTAAAGTATAATTTTACACCTAAAGAAACGTTCTATTTGTAAAATTTAACTGATATGAACACGTCGATTGATAGCGATGAGAGATATATTGAGGTTGAACCGGGTGTTAAACTTCATATAACTGATAAAGGCAGGGGAAAAGCTTTGGTATTGATCCCGGGTTTACCTTTGAGTGACCTGATATTCAAATATACTTACGATATGCTGGCCGAAAATGGATATCGTGCCATAGGTATTACACTAAGGGGTTTTGGACAATTCGAAAGCCCGGATAATTATGATGTGGAACTGCATGCCCGTGATATCAATAAGATTTTGAGAATATTGCGGCTGGAAGAAGTCGTCTTGTGCGGGTATAGCTTTGGAGGTGTAATCGCAGCGTATTATCTAAGCAGATACCGTCCTTCCCGGGTGAGTAAGCTGGCATTGATCAGCTCAAATGTTCCTTTATATATCAGACATGGCGATTATCCCTATGGACTGAGCGTCAACGAACTGAATCGGCTGATCAAATCTTTCGAGAAGGATCAGGGAAGCATAGAGGATGTTTTTGGGCCCATTCTCCAGCCTTCTAAAGAAGCCGGAAAATCACAGGCAGACCACTGGCTGAACAATATTCTTCCCGAAACGGCTGAGAAGGGTTTTAAGCAGAGACCGGGATTACTGAGAGAAATAGAACTGCGGCCTTTATTGAGCAGCATTGACATCCCTACCCTGATCATGCACTCAAAAGACGACAGCGTGATCCCATTTACTATCGCTGAGCAGGCACATGAATGGATCAGTAACTCGCAACTGGTTGTTTTTGAAACAGGCGGGCAATGGTACTTTCTGCTGGCATATGAAAGGTTCAATGCTGAGTTACTGCAATTTGCGAAACAATAAACTCGCTGCGTCAGGCAATAAAATTACGGTCAGTCCAGCGCCTGTGTGTTCATCTATTGCAGGCCCTACTGTTCGTCTTTAATGAACGGAAATACTCCGCCGCCCTGTTTTAGTGTGAACTCACCAAACATAGGCCTGAATTCCATCACAATTCCCGCCAGGGCATAGCCAAACTTGTCTTTATCCAAAGGTTTCAGTGCAAATGCAGCCTGCCCGGTTGCCTGGGCGATAAGCGTATTGCCATCTTTTGTGACCTTAATCTTTATTGGTATGCGCAGGCTTGAATAGTTTCCAAGGTATTTGTCCAGATCGGTACTGGTAAGCACAGGTGTTTTAAATGTGGGAATCGTATAGCTCATGTTAAAATATATCCTCAGTACGCCATTGATCAGATCTTTGACTCTATAATCAATACCATTGGCACAATATGCGTAGGCCATCTTTTCTTCGGGAAAATAACCCACTACAGAAGAAAAGCCATCAATATCCCCGTTGTGGCCTAAGGCCTTTTTAGGACCGAAGGGAATTTGGAACATCCCCATTCCGTAACTGTCATTCAGGGTTTTCATTAATGTAACATGCTCGGCACTGATCAGCTTACCCGAAAATAAAGCACCGATAAACTTAACCAGGTCAGATGGTGTGGAAACAACAGCTCCCGCCCCGCCGGGAATACTCATGTCTGTTTCAGGCATTTGCTGCCAGCCATTTCTGGGCTGGTAGGAATAAGCTTCATTTTTGACAGCATTTATTTTGTCGCCATAGTAAGTATCTGTCAGCCCCAGTTTACGCGTGATTTGTTGTTTGAGTGCCTCAGCATAAGTCTTTTTTGTCAGGTTTTCTACAATATAACCCAGGAGGACAAAGTTAGTATTGCTGTATTCCGCTTTGCTGTCTGGTGCAAAAACTGAAGGCTGGGCCGCGAAAGTAGCCAGCATCTCTGCCTGCGTACGGGGGCTAACCATATAAGTCTGGTAAGCGGTATCAAGTACAAAATTATACAGACCGCTCCGGTGGGACAGCATCTGGCTGATCGTAATGGTATCTGCATTCGGTATCTGCGGATAAAAAAAAGATAGTTTGGTATCCAGTGTTATTTTTCTTTCTTCTATCAACTGAAATACCATTACCGCAGTAAACATTTTACTGATGGATCCGATGCGGTAATGTGTTTTGATATTAGCCGCCGTGTGGTTTGCACCGGCTATTGCACTATAGCCAATTGCTTTCTGGTATACCAGGCTGCCATTATGTGCGATGGCAAGGCTGCCCATTGCCTGGTTATCACCTGCAACAGCTTGCAGCAGGCTATCTATTTTTACTTTGTTTAGCGTTTGACCCGTAGTGTTTATGGAACCTGCAAGTATTGTAATGAGTGTACAGGTAACAAACAGCAAAGGGGTTAAAACAAATTTCTTCATGACTTAGCGTTATAAGGGAACACTGACAGAACGCCCTATTCCCTGATTTATGATCAGGGAATAAATATAGTGTTAAAAAATAAATAACCACATTATACCCTTTCCGTATTAAGTTGCCCCTGTGAGAAAGCAAAACGACACTTTATGGAAAGGGATTCTGGAACCATTTTTCAGGGATTTCCTCCGTTTCATAGATCCGGTTTTAGCGCTGACTATTAATGCGGACAGGGAAATTGTATTTATGGACAAGGAGCTTCATCAGGAGTTTCCGTCCGATGAAGGGATCTATGAACAGAGAACAGTTGATAAACTCGTCAAGCTCTATACGCACGAAGGAAGAGAAGAATGGATACTCCTGCATCTGGAAGTCCAGGATAAATACACCAGGGATTTTAGCCAGCGCACGTACAATTACTTTAACAGGCTGTATGACAAATACAAAAAGCCAATCACGGCTTATTCAATCTTCACAGAGCCAAACGGGATTAAACGTACAAATGCATTCAAAATCAATTGTAATGGGACTAGCCTGATCTATAAATTCAACCCCTACAAAATAGCTGTTCAGGATAACGATTACCTGATGCAGCACGGGAATCCTTTTGCGCTGATCATCCTGATTGCGAAGGCCACAACACTAAAGAAAATCTATAAAGATAAACAGGGGTTTGATCATGCACTGCTGGAGTATAAATTGAAGATTGCCAGATCGGTCCTCGACAGAAAACTCCCGGAACGAAAAGAAAAGCTCATGATGAATTTTCTTTTTTTCTATATAAGTTTTGAACTTTCAGAAACAAAAGTTAAATTTGATCATGAGATTAATTTGTTAACAAATAAGAATATTAATAATATGACTATTGAAGAGATATTAATAGGGCAAGCCGAGATCAGGGGCAGGCGGATTGGTGAAAAGGCAGGAAAAAGGGAAGGTAAAAGAGAGGCGAAGCAAGATGAAATTACCAGACTGATTACCAAACACGGTTTTACTGACAAAGAAATAGTTGACTTTGCTGAAGTGCCCTTAAGCCTGGTGAGGAAGGTAAGATCAGAATTGAATTGATCCTGTACCCGTGTATGGATACAGAATAAATTAAACAATTATTTTTGAACTGAAGCGGTAAGCTCCGGGCTGTCTTTAAAGATACTGTTCAGCAAACCGGCATGGACAGCATTTGCAGCAGCACGTTGAATAACTGGCGGCAATTTTGCCGCTATCTTATGGTACCAGTTTAAATATGATTTATTTACCTGCAGCCCAGAAAATGGCATTCCTGAACAATGTTGTATAATCTTTATTCTGGAACAACTCCGGGGCATGCCCCATAAATATGTAAATATTCTTCGCCTTATACTCAGGATTGGTCCATACTACAGGATGGTCGCCTTTCATTTTGATCTCTGATGCCGGTTCATAGGTAGATTCATCAACTGTAGCCAGAACGTGTACGTTAGGACGCGGACTTTGATCATAGACATACCATTCTTCCTTCGCCACAGGAAAAGAGGATGAAACACCCTTCATTACCGGATGTTTTTTATCCTCCACCTTAACGGTCGCTCTGGCAAAAGTGGCGATGTAATTCTGGAACTTGATTCTGCCCATAAAACGGTAAAACCAGGTCCACATCGGGTAACCATCAAATTCCCCGATCAGGGTGGCATGATGAAAACCTATCCAGCCCCCTTTTCCCTGTTCAATATATTTCTGAAAGGCAGTTACCGCTTTTTCTTTCCAGGCGTACGGCGCATAGTCCAGCTGGATGAACAATTGATATTGCGCAAGGAAAGCATCGTCGATCTGGTCGGTGTTCTGAATATAGTCTACCGCGAAATTATTGGTGGCCGCCAGCTGGTCAAGCCATACCCTGGCGGCTTTTGAATACTCCACATGATTCCCCCCGTTTTCACACAATGCAATCACTTTAAATCTTGGGGTCTTCTGCTGCGCCCATACGGTACAAATAGAAAACAGGCAAATAACTGAAAGGAACAGGATTTTTTTCATATTGAAATTAATATTTATTTACAAAAGTATCACGAAAACATATAAATCCGGTACTACATCGACACTGCCAGATCAAATTATAGCTGTAACATCAAAAACAATAATACAACGTTAACAATCTGCTATTTACGACTAATAATCGCCGTTTCCTGCTGATTTTGCGAATTCTTTAACTAATTTAACATGCACATTTAGTCAGCTATTCCTATAGATTTGATGAACTGAACAAATGATCAACGTCTAACCAAAATGAAGAAAATCATTTTTATGATTATTTTTTGCCCTATATTATTCAGCACGGCATTTGCACAGCCCAACATTGGCCTGCCGGCTATAAAAAATTATAAAAGTGCTGATTACAATGCTGCAACGGAGATCTGGGACCTGATACAGGATAACCGGGGAATCTTGTATCACGCAAATAACGACGGCCTCCTGACTTTTGACGGCAATTACTGGAAGCTGTATGCAATGCCAAACAGAACGCCTGTGAAATCCCTGGCAATTGATGATGACGGCAGGATCTATGTGGGCGGGCAGGACGAACTCGGATATTTCTTTCCCGATAAAAGAGGCGTATTAAAATTCCACTCCCTCAAACACCTCCTTCCCCTGAAAGCCAGGCAATTTGCAGATATATGGAACATCGTCATTTCCAAAAACGGAATCTTCTTCCGTACAGTAGAAGCCATTTTTCAGCTAAAAAATAACCGGATCAGGGTTTTTGACACCGTTGGTGGCTGGCGGACCCTCAGTGTAGCAGGAACAGAAGTATTCGCTGTGGACAGGGGCAGCGGACTGCTGATCATCAGAGATGAGAAATGGCAGCCCTTCAGCAGGGTACAAACCAAGACGCTTCAGGTCAACGGAATCCTGGATTATAAAGAAGATACCCTGTTGGTCAGCACCGCTAAAAACGGGCTCTACAGCCTAACGCGTTCCGGTATCGTCAAAAAGAACACCGGGGCCGACGATTTATTCCATCATGATTTGATCAACTGTTCAAAAAAGATAGCTAATGACCGCTATGCTATAGGTACATCAGCAAATGGCCTTTTCATCCTGGATCAAGAGGGTAAGCTCATCCAGCGCTTCTCTACCGCGGAAGGGCTTCAGAATTCGAATGTGCTTGGCATCCTGTCAGACCATAATCAGAACATCTGGCTGGGCCTGGAAAATGGAATCTCTTTTATCAATTACAATACGGCAATTAAACATATCCATCCCGTAAACAAAATTCAGAGCGTCAGCAATGCAGTCAGGATTTTTGAAGGCAAACTGTATATTGGTACTTCCAACGGTCTGTACAGTACAGCGCTCGACTTCTCAAAAAAAGACCTGAGTACCAGCAAGGGTCTGTTCAGCCAGGTTGAGAATACCCGTGGAGAAGTATTCAGCCTGACTGAGACCGATCACCGGCTGTTACTGGCCCACGAGGATGGTGCACATGTGATCAAAGGCAATACTGCATTTCCGGTGATGACCAAACAGGGCGTATGGGGATTTAAACCTTTCCCTCCGGGAGACGACATCATTGCAGGTACCTACACCGGGCTGGAAATACTGAGGGATAACCAGGGTAAATTGCAGGAAGCCGGGAAAATTGACGGCATCTACGAATCGCTAAGCAATATTTTGGTTGAAGACAGCTGTACGGTATGGGCTTCTCACCCATTCCGGGGAATATACAGGATTAAAATTTCTGCCGACCGGAAGAAGGTGCTCAGCGTAAAGAATTTTACAACGGCTGACGGATTGCCCTCCAAATTGCATAATCACGTTTACCTCATCAGGAATAAGATACTGATCACGACCGAGAAAGGAATATATGAATTTGATAAGGGCCGGAATACAGTAGTTCCATCTTCATTTTACAAATCCCTGTTCAAACAGGATGCAGTGGAATATCTGACAGAAGACCTTCACCATAATATCTGGTTCGTGAGCAATCACCGGGTCGGCGTAGTTGATTTCAGTAAAACCTCAGCTCAGCAGGCTTATTTCCAGATCTACTTTCCGGAACTCACTGCACAAACGGTAAAAGGGGATGAATTTATCTATCCTTACAATGATGACAATATTTTTATTAGCTCCGGTGACGGCGTTTTCCATTTGAACTATGCTAAGTATGTGGCATCAAAAACGCAGCTGAAAGTATTGCTGAGTTCAGTGAAAGCTATTGCGGAAAAGGACAGCCTGATATTTGGAGGTTATTTTTCTCCTGATTATTCCGGTATTTCCGGCAGGAAGAACAAATAGGTAACAGACCTGCCAAACCAGTGGAACTCCTTCCATTTTGAGTACTCTTCCACGCTGTCGGCACAGAACAGCCCGATCGAGTTTAGCTACAAACTGCTGGGCTTTGATGAAAGCTGGTCTGGCTGGTCGCCCAGAACTGAAAAAGACTACACCAACCTGGCCTCAGGGAGGTACACGTTCTCCGTCAGGGCAAGAAACAATGTAGGGAAAGCATCGTCTGCAGTTAGTTATACTTTTATAGTGAATCCTGCATGGTATGAAACCATCTGGGCCTACCTGATATACCTTATACTCGCCGCCTGTCTGGTATACGGTATCCTGATCTGGCAAAAAAAGAGGTTTGCGCTTCATCAGCAAAAACATGAAGAGGAACAGGCAAAACTGAATTATCTGTATAGTTTAGAGCTGGACAGAAACGAAAAAGAGATCATCACCCTGCAAAAAGAAAACCTGGAGGCAGAACTGCAATTTAAAAACAAAGAACTGGCCACGGTAACGATGCATTTGGTAGAACGGGGAGGCATACTGGTGAATATCAAACAGGCTTTACTGACGATGATGAAAAAGACCAGCATTTCAGATCCCGAACATGAGTTCCGTAGTGTCTTCAGGATACTGGATGAGATCGAGAAAAGAGCTGACGACTGGAGTCAGTTTGCGATTTATTTTGACCAGGTACACAACAATTTCCTGTCCATATTAAAAACCAAATATCCTGCTCTGAGCTCCACGGAACTGAAACTATGCGCTTACTTACGTCTTAACCTCAGCTCTAAGGAGATTGCACAGCTCATGAATATCTCTCTGAAGGGCGTGGAGATCAGCAGGTACCGTATCCGTAAAAAACTAGAGCTTTCAACAGAGATAAATCTATATGATTTCTTAATCAGGATTACACAGAACCCTGCTTAATCTGTCACATAGATTTCCCCGTTAACTTCCTGACGAAAAGCTCTTATATAGATTGTTCCAGTTAATGGAGCGTTAAAATCAATTTTTATAGGTGGACAGCCCCCTGCGGGTATAAAATTTCGGATTGCAAAATTTGATAGCGTTAATATAAACATTAAAAAGAGATTTAATCTGTCCTTATTCTTTTTTTTATCAAAATTTTAATAATTATTGTGTTGCAGCTAAGAGCATATACCGTGGGGAAGCCACATAAATACCTTACCATGAAAATAACGATCACAAAAAACGAGGAAGAATTCAATGTTACCGCAGCATGGCGGATAATTGCGCAGATGCTGGAGAAACCAAATGCGGTAATTGGGCTTTCTACAGGGCAAACTACTATTGATATGCACAGACTCCTGAGCGAGATCCACGCGCAGTACCCTTTTGATGTTTCGGACATCACGCTTTTCAATGTAGATGAACTCACCAACCTGCCAAGGGAATATGCAGGCAGTTGTTATACCAGGATACTCCAACAGGTTGCAGCCCCTCTGGGAATCCCCGAAAGGAATTTCATCATGCCCCCCACCCTGTCTTACGACTTTGAAAAGGAATGCCTCCTATTTGAAAAGCGCCTGCTGGAACGCGGAGGTGCAGACCTCCAAATGCTGGGTATAGGCACCAATGGACATATAGGCATCAACCAGCCCGGTACACCCTTCGAAAGCGAAACATGGGTAGCTGCACTGGATCCTGACCTTGAAGCCCGTGTCTGCCGGGAGACACAGCTTAAGCAGGGAACAAAACCAGGTGGCTTAACGAGGGGAATCAAAAACATCATGCATACCCGGAAGGTCATCCTTATTGCAAAAGGCAGCCATAAGGCGTCAATCATTGCACAGGCTGTGCTCGGCCCCGTGACCACCGATATTCCGGCTTCCGTGCTTCAGCTGCACCCAAACTGCGAGATCCTGGTTGATGCAGAGGCCGGTGCAGAAATTGCCGCCTATGCAGAGCAACGCGGATACAGTTTCCGGGGATAATCCAATTGAACTTACTTTAAAGTCTTGTTTACCGCATCCAGCAAATACTCCTTTTTATCACTGGAGTACTCCCAGAACATTACACCGCCCATATGTTTCTTTTTTACATATTCGGCTTTGCGCTGTACCGACCATTCGTCATCAAAGGAAATAAACTGCCGCGTGGTGGCATTATACAGATAGGGCGCCATGGCGTCCTTATCCCTGAAATATTTAAATCCGTTCTTGTTTACCAGACTGTCTTTCAGCATGGTATAACCTCCGCCCTCTGTCTTGCCGGCAGTTTTGATGCCCAGTCCGTTCTGCGTATTTTCTTCCACAAGGGAAGAACGGCCGTAAAATGCCAAACCCATTACCAGTTTGCTGGCAGGCACACCAGCGGCCATATATTCGGAAACAGTTTTATCGGCATTGTCTTCACCCTGGTATATTTTGGAAGGATAAAGATTGGTATGGTGCACAGAGATGCCCAGGCTGTCCTGGAAGTAATCATAGGTCATCAGGTTAATGTAATTGAGGTAGGCCTGTGCCTTTCCCATTTCGGTCAGGTCTAAAAATCTTTTAAACCCTCCCACGGCTGTGCTGAGCAGGAGTTTTTTACCTGTTTGTTTCTCCATGCGGTCCAGTTCCTCACGCAGGTCCCGGAACATCAGTGTATAATTTTGTTTATCCCCGGGGCGGAACTTATTCCCGACGCCTACCTGGGCAGGGTATTCCCAGTCAATATCTACTCCGTCAAGGTTGTACTGCCTGATGATGTCAACGGCACTTGCGGCAAAAGCCCTGCGTGAGGTATCGGAAAGAACAGCATCAGAGAAATTACCGCTCCATGCCCAGCCTCCAATAGAGATCATGATTTTAAGGTCAGGATTTTTCTTCTTCAGCAGGTTTAGATTTCTAAAGTTCGTAGAGTCTGTTTTCAGGTTTGTAAGCCAGGCACGGTTGTGCCGAACGTCAACAAAAGCATAATTGATATGGGTAAGCTTACTGGCATTGACCAGGGTGGTATCGATCAGGCCCCTGTAACCGCCGACATAACCAATAACAACGTATTTCTTTGGTGTTGATTTTTGGGCATAGGCAGGATTGATCCCGCTGAAAAGCAGCATACAGGAAAGTGCTATTGATGATACCGTAATTTTTAAAAGGTTTTTCATTTATTTTATTGTTTTTTGTCTTCAGCCTGCCTTCAGCGGTTAATTGTTAGATAAAGCCAGAGAATTAAAGTTTTAATCTTATTCTTCGTTTTTCCATGAGCCCCACCAGCGCGATCAGGATAAATGATATCGCAAATGAACGGATCAGGCCCGCGGCACCGGTATTCAGGAACAAGGGATAGTGTACATGGAATAAACGCATGATAAATACCTGAAAATATGGCATGAGGTAACAGGTAAGTGTGCTGGTTCCTGCCGGGGCAATCCATTTAAACCAGTCTTTCTTTCCCTGAATATCAATGAGGTAAATAGCCAGTTCAAAAAACAAAATTGTAATGCCGCTACAGATAAATACCCAGGCCGGAGTAGAATGTATTTTTGAGATCCCTCCTGCAAAAGGCCTGACAAACAAACCTGCAGCAATTAAAGTCAGGCCTAGTACAGTAAAGATGGCCCATAAACGTTGCGTTTTACCGATTCCGGTCAGCCAGGCATAAATGCCGGATATCACGATCCCTCCCATGGTTAAGGTGACCGGGGCGCCATCTCCTATCAGCCAGATGGGTCCCTGTAGTATCCCCATATGTACGGCAATGTTGATCGCTGCAAATATAATCCAGAATAGAATCAGCAGGCTCAGTTTTCCCTTACTGATCAGATAAAGAATGGCACAGACCAGGTATGACCAGCCGATGATCCCTAAAATACCCCACCAGGAAGGCCTCATCCAGGTTGTTGCTTCGGCGCTGCCGCCTTTGTAGATTACAGCCATGATGATCAGCAGCAAGATGCCTGTTCCGATGAATATATACTTCTTTGTTTTGTTCATCGCTTCCGGGTAATCCAGCCAGATCAGGAAAAAGCTGAAAGTTATGGTCAGTGCCCATACGGCTTTCGGTAATGTAGCGGCCGGGCTATAATCTTCCAGGTTCACATGGTAAAAACCTATGATCAGCAATGCGGCGCTGCGCGTAAGGATATACAACAGTATGCTGATAAAAGACTCCCCTTTTTTTATCTTATTGTTAATGGCAAAAGGAAGGGACAAACCTACAATAAAAAGAAATGCCGGAAAGATCGTATCGGCAAAGCCCATCGCATCTGCACTGGCCTCTGCATGATCTATCCATAAGGGAACATTCTTCACTCCGTTTGATTCATTTACAAAGATCATCAGGAACATGGTTACCGCCCGGAGGACATCGATGGATAGCAGGCGCTTTGGTAGTTGTTGCATCTAACAAAACTAACCTTTGGAGTCTTTCCAACCAAATAAAAAAGGCACTACATTACCACTACGGAAAAGAAAAAAACGGAATAGTTCTATGAAAAAGGAAGGATTACACAGGGTGATATTAGATCGTTTAATTTTGCCCGGAAGCCACAGTAACCACTTTCAGATGGGTTTGTTTTTCAATAAAGCTGAGCATTCGCTGCATATCTGAGATCCTGGTGTTTACCTTAATCACTACAGCCTGTACTTCATATGCGTTACCGGTAAATCTGAGCACATCATAACCCAGGCCTTTTGCATAGTACAGGTGCTCAAAGTCTTCGAGATCAATCTGCACATCATCATCCCAGGGAAAGAAATATACAACTTTAAACTCGTTGATATCGTTAATCTCAATCTTGCTGGAAAAACGCGCAAGGAGAATATAAAACGTCAGCATGCCAATAGGAAGGTTCATCATCAGATAAGTCAGGTCAGTTTGACGGAGCAAACCAAGGCCCAGTAATAATGTAGGAATAATTATTAACAGGTACACGTTAAATGGATAACCTGACCCAAATTCCGGATATGGAGCATGATCTGCCAATACTGATGAGAGTTTAGTTAAATGTACAAACAAATTAACTAATTCCGATCAATTTAAAAGCGTAAAGATAATTTTGCTTAGGTAAAGACTACGGTTTAAAATGAAGGTCATAAAAATACCTGGTACTGTAGAGGGGGATAAACAGTTTACTGAAATCTTCCCGTCTGATCAGTCCCATTGCAAGCAACCTGTAACCGGTAATGAATGGCCGGTAAATGCAGACATACAACAGGAGTCCGGCCCCGAATACCCAGGTTAGTCCAAGCTGAAGAAAGATTAAAAGCAATGGTATTGGCAAAATGATCTGAAGGTAGTAGTACAATAATCTCATATCGTTTTGATTTAGCTGGTATGATCTGGTCATAAACTTATAGATTCAAGCCCGTACGATGAAATATATTACACCAATGTTCATTTTACTGGGACGAACTATATAATTATGCCAAAAAAGCCAAAAAATAAAAAGCCAATGCCGTTTACAGCATTAGCTTTTTAAAATTTAATCAGATGATTTCGCTATTTCTTTAGCGAAAGAATATATTTCACGATTTTTTTTGCATCCGGAGAGGTGATACCCGGATGAGGTGTCATAGGAATTTGTCCCCATTTACCGCTGCCTCCGTTGATGATCTTCTGCGACAATGCCGTCACATTTGCATCCGTCATCGGATAGGTTTGCGCTATAGTTATGTAAGCGGGTCCAACCATTTTATTTTCCAGGCTGTGACAGCCCATACAATCTGATTTGGAAATCAGCATTTTCCCGGCTTCAATATCCTTCTTGCCGGCAGCTGAACGGGTTGTAGTGGTAACTTTAGTAACTGTCTTAGCAGTTTTTTTTGTTTGGGAAAATACCGCATCATTACTGCCCAGTACTGCAATAAAAAGACAACAGGAAAAAATAAACTTTAGCTTCATGTAAAATTGATCAACAGAATTAAAATACGACTTAGATATATGCGATACAGTCCATCTCCACCAGAGAATCTCCCGGAACGCCACCTTTAGCTACGGCAATAGTGGTACGTACAGGAGGATTCTTTCCAAAACGGCCTTTATAAACTTCGTTCATGCCTTTGTAATCAGCAATATCATTAAGAAATACGGTCACCTTTACCACTTTTTCCATAGATGAACCTGCTTTGATCAGTTCACTTTCCAGTTCTTTCAATACAATATCAGTATGTGCTCCAATGGTGAAGGGGGCAACGTGGGCACCTTTACCAGCGATAAAAATCATGTTTCCAAGTTTAGTATGACCTGAAAACAATGGAACGTCATCCATTTTAGTGATGTTGCCTGCTTCTTTTTCCGGTGCTGAATCATTCGCGCTTGCAGTTGAACTTGCAAATAATCCGAATCCTGTAACACCAACAGCAGATAATAATAATTTTTTTAGTGCAGATCTTCTTTCTGTTCTCATTTGATTTAGGGTTTAATGATTATATTCATGTTATTTACTATTCTTAGTTCTGAGCCATTCACGTCCGGGTTTGTCTACACGGAACGTTTCTATATTACCCTGGTCCTGCAAAGTGACGTACATCGTACGCCCGTCTTTGCCCCCAAAGGCTACGTTGGTAGGTTTCTTTCCTATTAATACGATCTCCTGTAAAATTTTTCCATCAGGAGAGATCTTAGCCACTACACCTTTTCCGTATCTGGCCTGATAAATATTGCCATCCACGTCAACACGCAGTCCATCCATTCCAGGATCAGGAAACTGCATCACCAGGTGCTTATTGCTGATGCCGCCGTCAGGAGAAAGATCATACGCCCATAACTTTGGATTTTCATTGACATACAATGTTTTGTTATCAGGACTTACATCAATGCCGTTCACTATACCCATACTATCCAGCAAAGTAAACTTTCCATCCGTATCAATACGCCAGATCCTGCCAGTGCCGGCTTTCCAGTTCGGATCACTTGCATATAAACGGTCTTTATCATCAATTGCAATGTCATTCGGCTGGCTCATCCGCCCTTCATGCGCAAAAACACTTATCTTTTTGGTAGACATGTCCACCTTCAGAATGTTGTGCATCTTGTAATCGGCTATCAGCATGTTTCCATGACTGTCAAACCTGATACCGTTCCCAACACTTCCTTCCGGTAATTCAAGAAATATCCCGGCTTTGCCCTTAGGCGTCACGATCCCGACCGTACCCTCACGGGCATAGTTTACGGCGTACAGGTTTCCCTTTTTATCTACTCCGGGGCCTTCACAACCAATTGTAAAACTGTGAATAGGTGTCAGAACAGATGATGTGAACAATCCTGCAGCCGGCGCCTGCGCGTTGGCGGTCATTGAAAAACCAAGACAAACGGAGAGAACTGACAATTTTTGAGTGCGTATGAACAGGAAACTATTATTTTTAAGCATGATACTATTTGTATAAATTATTGTTTTGAGGTCGACTTTCTTACTACAGACACCTCGTCAGGAGTAACTATCCCCGGTGTATTTCCGAAATTACTCTTTATATAGGTAACAACCTGTGCAATTTCATCATCTTTTAAGAAGGAGCCGTGTGCAGGCATCACTTCATTATAAGGTAAGCCTTTCACCTGTACCGGCCCCTGCAATCCATTCAGGATGACACTGATCAGCTTGGTTTTGTCGCCATTTACCCATTCAGAACCTGCAACCGGAGGATAACGGTTGCCATCGCCCTTTCCATCTCTCTGGTGACAAGGACTGCAGTAGGTAGTATAAACCTTTGCTGCTGCAAGCATTTTCCCCCTGTCCAGGTTATCAGTAATTTCATTTGGCGTTTTAATGTTAGATTTAGTGATCTTACGTTTTGCCATTGTGGCCAGCTGCAGAGGGCCAAAGGTCTTTTTATTCCCTTTGAACATGATGCGCCAGATCTTTCCTTTTTCGGTATCACTTACATACAGAGACCCGTCAGGGCCTTCTGCAAGTCCCATAGGACGATAAACTGCATTACTTACATTCACAATAGGGTCAACCTTCGCAAAACCGTCTGCAAATACCTCCCAGGGGCCTGAAGGCACGCCATTTTTAAACGGAACAAAAGCAATGATATAGCCTGCCTGCGGATACGGGGCACGGTTGGTAGCACCATGAAAGGCCATAAAAGCGCCGTTTTTGTAACGTGCAGGAAACTGGTTACCTTTATAAAACATCAGGTCGTTTGGTGCAAAGTGCCCTGGGAAACCGATCAGCGGCTGTGTAAGTTTAGCGCCGTTACCTTCTTTAATTTTATTGCCGCCATACTCAGGATTAAGAATTTTTTTCTTTTTCAGCTGGTCATAGTAATAATATGGCCATCCCCCGTTCAGCCCCTGTTTTACCTTAAAGAATTCCTCGGCAGGCAAAATTGCACTTTCCCATGGTGTATAAATAGCAGGCCATAACATTCTCAGGTCATCACGCCCGTGGTTGATCGTATAGAGTGATTTACTGTTCGGATCCCAGTCCAGGGCTACGATGCTTCTTAAGCCTGTAGCAAATTTCACACCTTCTTCCTGTTTCTGATTGAGTTTATTTTCGTCAAACATCCAGATTCCGCCGTGGTCTACCAGAAAAGGGCTACCTTCGGTTTCCGAATCCGGAATTCCTGTTCCGGGAGAGCCCGGCCGTCTGTTGGCTACCTGGCTTGCATTGGATCCTGCACCCCATCCTACATAGATATGTCCGCTGTCATCAAAAGCAACGGGTTTAGTCTGATGTTCGTGGTAAGGAGGATTATCAATAACGATCGTGTCCATCTTACTGTCCGGCACCAATTGCCCTGGCGTAAGTTTATTACGGTATACCACAAGTTCAGAGCTGTAATAGAGATACCCGTTATGAATTCTCATTGCGGTTCCGTAAGTGCGGCCTTCATATTTTCCAAAGGGCTGGATGATATCTGCTTTTCCATCATTATTGGTATCGCGCAATGCGATATTGCCATAACCATCATTACGTACATGGTTCCGGGCTTTTACATAAATATCTCCGTTGTCACTGACGGCAATGTGCCTTGCCTGCCCTTTCAAACTATCTACGACGACCACTGCACGGAACCCGCCCGGTAAAAAAAGCCCACCATTGTCAGGATCGGCAGGCGGTAGCCCCGTACCAGGCTTATACTGGGAAAAACCCATTACAATTAGAAAAAGCCAAAAGCAAACGAGATAAACTTTTGGTATCCGAAAACGGAATTTTGACTTGAAATAAACAGTCAATTTAAGCGCTGTGTGTTTGTAGTTCATTGTAAACCGGTTAGTCTTTAAAAATATCCCTAAATATTCATCGGGAAATTAGTTGAATTTACACTTTTAACTCATTCCTGCAAGTATCATTCCCCCTACATTACCTCTCTCTAGCCAAAAAGTTATGAATATCACAGTCCAATTCAATTTAGATATATCATTCCGCTTAAAGACACCCAATAAACCCAAACAGACTAATGAAATTAAAAATTTTACAGGTAAAAAGATAGGAGACAGATCCTGTGTACATAAAAAACCCTGTCATTGGAAATGACAGGGCCTGTATCTTTAGTTGTGTGGGTATGTTATTGTTTATCCCACCATATCCTGGTTGTCCAGAGATCCGGTCCCTGTATCGCAACAGCAGCCTTGTAATTATCGGCGTTTAAGCTGGCTTCCGACTGCGGATAAGGCAATCTTCTTGGAATCTGCCCGCCGGTTTGGTTTCCGGGATAATTTGTTGATGTCAGCACCGGGTAGCCCGTACGTCTCCAGTTGGCATAGATCTCCATATTGTTCATGAACTGCGATACCCAGAACTGCGTATGAATCTGTTTCATCTGGACATCAAATGACCCTCCTGTATATGGATTAGCTGTAAGATAGGCACTGATGGCCGATGCAGAAATACTGCTGCCGCCGGGGTAAATGGTCTCTATTTCCATTGAGGCCCTTACTGCATTTTCATAATGTGTTTTTGCATCGCCCGTTCCCCATCCGCGTAAAGATGCTTCAGCCAGGTAAAGCTCCACTTCATTGTAATTGATAAATACACTTGGAGTGGAATTACTGCCAATAGTATTCAGGTTGATCTCAGAATATTCGGCCAGCATTTCGTCGGTCCATCCCGGAATGACGGTCTTGATCGATGTGTAGTCATAACCGTTAGGCAGACCTTTCTGGTTAGCAGCGATCGTACTGGCAGGCAGTTGTGCAGGATCAGCATTTCCCGGCCACAGGGTGATATAGAATGGCAGTCTCGGATCTGCAGTATTTTTCAGGTGACTCACAAAAGTCTGAGCCATTTTTCCGTAGCCAGTTCCTTTTGCCGAAGGAGGAACACCTTCACCGCCACGCAATTCGCGGCCATCCCAGTAAAAGTTGAGTTCTGTTCCATCGGTATGGTTCAGCCTTGCCACATCTGCGTTGCTCTGCATTACACCACCGGCGATTGCTTTTTTAACCCATGTTTCTGCTAATGCCGGATCAACCTTTGTCAGCCGCATCCCCAGGCGCAGCATAAGCGAATAGGCAAATGTTTTCCATTTAGACGTGGTTCCGTTGTAGATATAATCTGCAGTGCCGTAGGATTGCTTGGTCGCGTCCAGTGCCAGGGCAGATGTTTCCAGCTGTTTCAGCATTGCCGGGTAGATATCAGACTGTTTGTCATACTTAGGCTTGTAGACCCCGCTTACGTAACCCAGTCCTGCTTCAGAATAAGGCACATCGCCATACATATCCGTTACACGGTGCAGGATATACACCCTCCAGATCTGTGCAATGTTGTAAAGATTGACCTGATCAGGGTTATCTTTTGTCAGCGAGATGATCTGTGAGTTCTCTTTCAGCTCCACACCATAAGCCGTGCCGAACAGGGCATCGGAGTATCCGGCTTTTGCCAGGTATTTATCTCCGGT
Source organism: Pedobacter hartonius (assembly GCF_900107535.1). Classification (GTDB taxonomy): domain Bacteria; phylum Bacteroidota; class Bacteroidia; order Sphingobacteriales; family Sphingobacteriaceae; genus Pedobacter; species Pedobacter hartonius. The sequence continues at coordinate 402,773 of NZ_FNRA01000003.1, forward strand.
CCACTGATAGGGGTTGAGGGATGCAAAAAGCTGCATCATTGCACCAGCCAGTTTATCATTCGGGTACAAGGTATTTCCGTCGCCGTCACCGGCAGTTTTGATCAGGTTGTAAGAGAACAAACTGGTCACTACCGGCTCTGTAAAGGCGTTCGGGTTCTTATTCATTTCCTCAAAGCCTTTATCGCATGAAGATAAAAGAACGACAGCCATCAATGCAATTCTCAGCACTTTAGCCGGGAAGTTCCATTTTATATATTTCGTGTTTGTCATATTTAATACTAAAAAATGGTGAACAATATTTGATTTAGAATTTCACTGAAAGGTTCAGGCCGTAACTGCGTGTAGTAGGTACTCCGAAATTTTCCAGCCCCTGTGCATTCGAGTTGTTGTAAGTAGATTCAGGGTCAACATTTGGCACCTTGCTATAGATCAGCCACAGGTTACGTGCCACCAGAGATAGCGTAGCCGATTGTACCGGTGTTTTTGCCAGCAGCTTTTTCGGCAGGGAGTAACCCAGTGTAATCTGGCGCAGCTTGATGAAGCTGGCGTCATATAAAAACTGATCGGTAAGCGTATAGGCTATACCCTGGTAATAATCCTGTGCAGAAACAGTCTTATTGAAAGGAGCGCCTGTTTCGTCAACTCCGGTTAAAGTAATTCCGTTTTCACGTACGCCATTTGCCGCTGTTCTTTTATCAAGCCCGTAATACGTTCCGTATGCATTGGTAGAAGTATACATTTTTGCTCCGAATTTACCGTCCACCAAAAAGCCCAGTGATACATTTCTGTACGTAATAGTATTGGAGATACCCATTGTCCATGGTGGTACTCCTTTACCCAGGGGAACGATCTCGCTTTGCAGCGGAATTCCGTTCGCGCTGTTATAAATTACATTGCCATTGGCATCAGTTTTCGCTTTATTACCGGCGATCATTCCAAAAGACTGTCCTTCATAATGATATACATAGGCATTTTCAGTCCGCGGCATTGCACCCGGCAATGCCAGTTTATCTAAACCTTCGGCAATATTGATCACTTTATTATTATTGTAAGCCATATTGAAACTCACATCCCAGTTGATCCCTTTAGAGGAACGCAGTGGTGTGCCTGTCAGCAGCAACTCCACACCTTTATTCCGCATTTTTCCTACATTCAGTGATACGCTGTTAAAACTTGAGGATACGGCAACCGCAGCATTCACGATGTCATTCGTGGTAACCCTGTTGTACACCGTCAGGTCAACCCCGATCCTGTTATTGAACATCCTGGTCTCGATACCTGCTTCAGTAGTTGTGGAGGTATAAGGTTTCAGTTCACTTGGGATATTGCTGCCGGTGATCGCCAGCAGTGGCTGTCCCAGGTGAGTTACCGACTGTGCGGTATAAGTTAAAGCCAGCGAATATGGATTAGGAGCGCCCCCGCCTACCTGTGCCCATGAACTGCGTACTTTTGCATACGAAAGCCATGAAGGTTTTGATGCCCATGCATTGGATAGGATGAAACTTAATCCTGCAGATGGGTAAAAGAGACTGTTGTTGGCCATTGACAACGTTGAGAACCAGTCCTTGCGACCTGTTAAGCTTAAATATAAGTAGTTGTTAAACCCAATATCTGCTGATGAAAAGAATGAATTGATTGCCGATTCACTGAAAGTATCGGTAAAGGTCTGGCTGCTTCCGTTACCAATAAAATAAGTAAAAGGAACATTAAAAAGACCGCTTGACAGGGTGCCGGCCCTAACTTGTGAGTGCATTTGATTTCCGCCTATCAGGGCATTCACCGAAAATTTTCCGAATGTTTTGTCAAAGCCGAGCAAAGCTTCAGCATTCGTTTCATAGGTACTGTTACGGTCGGTAGTCATGCTGCCCCTGGTATCAGTCAGGATACCGCTGGGATTGATATCAAATCCATTGGTATTAAAATAATCAATTCCAAGACGGCCGCGGGCATACAGATAGTCGGTAATATTATACCGGGTACTGAATGAACCTATAAACCGTTTTCTTTCATCTTCATTCTGCACTTTATTTACCGCAAAATATGGGTTTACTACAAACACATAATCGTTCCATGGCACCTCGAATCCCTGTGCGTCATAACCAGGAGCGAGCGTGCGCACATCCAGACTGGTGGCAATCAACCCTACAGAGGCATTCGGGTTCTTGGTAAAATCGGCAATATAACTCCGGTTTTTGTTCTTCTCGATATTGAACTGAACGTTTCCTTCAAAAATCACCTTCTTGGAAAGGTTAGCGCTGGCGCTCAGGTTGAAGGTTTTACGATTTAAAGACGAGTTTGGCACGATTCCTTTATTATCCATGTTCGAAGCCGAGAAGCGAAAGTTGGATGTTTCATTCCCTCCGGTCAAGGCCAGTGTGTTGGAAAAGGTATTTCCTGTATCGTAGAAGTTCTGGATATTGTTTTTCTGCGCCACATAAGGCCTGGATATGCCGTCTGTATTGACTACCGATGAGCCGTCAAGTTTCGCTCCCCAGGAGATCCTTCCATTTGCGATTGCTTCAGATTTCGAAGCAGGCTTCAGCCCACGGTCGCCAGATCCGTATTCATATTGCCAGTCTGGCATTGACAATGGGGTCTCCATTGTATAAGTAGTGTTGTACTCTACTCCTAGCCCGCGCTGTCCTTTACCGGTTTTAGTAGTAATCAGGATGACGCCGTTTGCAGCTCTGGAACCATACAGCGCCGCTGCCGTTCCGCCTTTTAAAACAGAAATTGATTCAATATCATCCGGGTTAATACTGTTCAGTCCGTCGCCCCTGTCTACCCCGCCATAGGTACCCGGGGTACTTGGCGTGCTATTGGTCATTGGAACACCGTTTACCACATACAAAGGCTGGTTTTCACCACCCAGGGAACCATTACCCCTGATGATTACCCGGCTGGAACCGCCCGCACCCGTAGCGGTGCTGCTGGCATTCACCCCGGCAACCCTTCCGGCAAGTGCATTACCCAGGTTATTTTCCCTCGCTTTTGTAAGTTCATCGCCTTTAACCTCTGTTACAGAATAGGCAAGTGCTTTTTTCTCACGTGCAATTCCCAGGGCAGTAACTACTACCTCACTTAAAGCCTGCGACTCTTCTTTCATTGATACATTGATGGTACTTCTTCCGCTCACGGGGATTTCCTGTGTTATGAAACCTATCGAGCTGAAAACCAGGTTGCCATTACCGTCGGGCAGTGAAATGGAGTACTTTCCGTCGGCATTGGTGCTGGCCGCTGCCTGGCCATCTTTCAGTTTAACACTGACACCCGGCAGTGCAAGCCCCTTCGCATCTGTCACCACTCCTGTTACCTGGCTTTGTTTATTGGCAGTGATATTTTTTACAGGATGTTTTGAATCTTCCTGGATCATCTGGATCAGGATAAGATCTTTAGCGTAGTAAAATTCCATATGAAATGGATCCAAAATCATCTTCAGCACGTCAGAGAGTTTTTCTTCCTTCACATTCAGGCTAACTTTTTTATTGTCGCCCAGCGCATCAGAGCCATAAGCAAAATCGATCTTTACCAGGTGGTTGATCTTTTTTAACACCTCTGCTACAGGCATATTGGTTACTTTGAGTGTGATTTTGGTATCGAGACCCTGTTTTACAGTACTTGCGGCCCTTGTACTCAACGCATATTGAAACAGGATAATGGTCAATATAAAGCTCGCCAGATTTTTAAATGAAAACCGGCTTGACAATATTTTATTTGTCATATATTTGAGATAAATTTTGTTAAAAAGATAACCTTCCCTATAGGGAGGTCTACAGGATTAGTTGAGCGAAAGCTCAAGAAAATTACAGGTTGGATGTGCTGGAACCACATTCAACTTTTTTTACGTCTCTTTTTCATTGCATAGGCTGCTGGATTTAAGGTAAATTAAGATTTTAATTATTTCCATCTTCTGAACAAGATGCGCTCCCCGATTTCAACAAATAATCGATTTTTACCACAATAAAAGGCACTATCAACTAACTTTCACAATAAAAAAGACTACAAAAAGCATAAAATTTTAGATTATACCTTTTATTTTATGAAAGATTCACAATAAAGACACATCAAACTGTATTTCAGACTAATTTAAACCACAAAAAATTAGATATATTTTATATAAATACTGCATTTTTTAATAAAATATATTACAATAAAACATTTTACACAGAAAATCAGCAGAAAATTCCTTCTTGAAAATATTTATATGCTGTCCAACTGGTTTGCTCCTGTCATTTCTGGGTTTCGATTTATGGAATTTCCCTTCGGGGAGCATGATTAGTAAAAAGTCAGAATAGATGAGAATTACGGGTTTACAGGGCTTAACAGCCTGTGCGGTTACGCTGGCGCTGCTTTACAGCTGTACCCGGCAGCAAATGGAGATGGCCGCCGAAATGCCGGACAGGTGTCTGATCTAACGGAGAAACACTATATAGCAGTTTACGAACATGATACAGCTTCGCTATTCCTCGTCAGGAAGGGTAAAAAGATAGAAGGAGATCTGCTGTTCAGGTATAACAATGGCATTACGGTACGCGGGGGAAATCAAGGGCACGTCGTACCTTATGCTGTGCGATATTATAGTGATAAAACGAATTACGCTAAATAAAATACCTTGTTTTTAAACAATTATTCTTAAATATGCTGCTTCAATGCTATTATATTTTATAGAATAAATCGGTTTAGCTGATTTAATAACCATCAACTCAATTCATGAAGAAACTCTTCCCACTACTTTTATTTATTCTTTTCACAAGGTCCGTAAACGCGCAGCAAAAACACTCTTTCTCCTTCGCTAAAAGCGACTTTATGATGGACGGCAAGCCCATTCAAATAATTAGCGGGGAAATGCACCCCGCCAGAATCCCAAAGATGTATTGGCGCCACCGTATTCAAATGGCGAAAGCTATGGGCTGCAATACCATAGCAGCCTATGTTTTCTGGAATTATATTGAGGAAAAAGAAGGTGTGTTTGATTGGAAGTCTGAAAACCGTGACATTGCTGAATTCGTAAAGATCTGCCAGGAAGAAGGCATGTGGGTATTGTTCAGGCCGGGACCTTATGTTTGTGCCGAATGGGACTTTGGCGGATTACCTCCCTACCTGCTGAAGATACCTGATATCAGATTAAGAACTATGGATCCAGGATATATGGGTGCCGTAACAAAATATATTACTGAAGTTTCCAAACAGATCAAGCCGCTTTTATGCACCAACGGAGGCCCCGTGATTATGGTTCAGGTAGAAAATGAATATGGAAGTTACGGCAATGACAGAAATTACATTAAGGCCCTGAAGAAACTTTGGGTAGACAATGGAATTGATGTGCCGTTTTATACTGCTGATGGTCCTACTGCTTTTATGCTGGAGGCAGGTACAGTAGAAGGAGCTGCAATAGGGCTGGATAGCGGAGGCAGCGATGCAGATTTTGAACAGGCGGCTAAACAGAACCCGGATGTACCGGCTTTCAGTGCCGAGACCTATCCGGGATGGCTTACCCACTGGAAGGAAAAATATCAGAAACCCGCCCAGTCGGAAATTATTAAACAGGTTACTTACCTGCTTGAGCACAAGCGTTCATTTAACTTATATGTGATACATGGCGGCACAAACTTTGGTTTCAGCGCCGGTGCAAATGCTTTCACGCCTACACAGTTTCAACCGGACATCACCAGTTATGACTATGATGCCCCAATCAATGAACGAGGCGAAGCCACTCCCAAGTATTTTGCTTTACGTGACCTGATTGCCAGATACACCAAACAAAAACTGCCAAAGGTTCCTAAACCGACGGCGGTAACCGTTGTACCCAGCTTTCAAATGCAGCCTCTTACCAGCATATGGAATGAATTGCCGGCGGCTGTTACATCTTCACAGGTAAAAACGATGGAGAGCATGGGCCAGTACAGTGGTTTTATTATATACCGTACAAAACTGATCGGCCGTAAAAGTGGCGAGCTGACCATCACCGAACCTCATGATTATGCAATGGTGCTGTTAAACGGCAAGCTGGTGGATACGGTTTACCGTGATGGCGGCAAATGGACGGTTAAGCTGCCGGAAAGTGAGGTGAAAGACCCTGTTCTGGAAATCCTGGTGGAAAACATGGGCCATATCAACTTTGCCCAGTACATTATAGACCGTAAAGGAATTACCGACCGTGTCACGCTGGAAGGGATGACATTATTCAACTGGGAGATATTTAACCTGCCTATGGATGACAATTATGTACAGGGTCTGCAGCAAAACGATAAAGCCGGTCTTCATGACGGCGTATTCTTCAAAGGCAGCTTTGAACTGAAAACAGCTGCAGACACTTACCTGGACCTGAGCAACTTTAAAAAAGGAGTCATCTGGGTGAACGGGCATAATCTTGGAAGATACTGGAACGCAGGCCCGCAGTTTCACTTGTATTGCCCTGCCAACTGGCTCAAAAAAGGCAAAAATGAGGTAACTGTATTTGACCTGCATCAGAAAAGCACAACCAGCATTGCCGGTGTAAAAACACTTGAATAAAAATAATATCTTTATCGTAAGGGCGTGTATCATGATGATTCACGCCCTTTTTTTGTACCCGTTGGTAGAAATATTACAGGCGTTTGTCGGCTGTTACAGCACCGTGGTATAATAACGGCAACACAGCTGAAACGTTCGTAGTGTATTGACGTCTTATATACAAACAATTAAGAAATCATTCAAAAAAAACAAAACTCAAAAGATATGAAAACTCTATTTAACACCGTATTAAAATCAAGCTCATTAGCAATCGTTCTATTCGCTTCAGTATTTAGTCTTACAGCTTCTGCTGCTACAGTTACTATCAATAAAGGTGCTGCCGGTTGGGACATTAAAAAAGTAATCGTAACCGGGAATACAAAAGTACTGCTGGTACAAAACAACCAGGAATATGTAACGATGGAAGATCTTGATATGAAAAAAGTATCGGTTAAACAGACCGGAAATACATTAACTATCAACTCTACTGAAAGCAGCCCGGTGACAGTAACAGTTTACGTAAAAGACCTGTACCGTATAGATGCTTCGGAAAAAGCAAGTGTAAGGACTGTTGGAAAATTCAATGTGGCGAACCTGCAGGTAATGCTTAAAGATGATGCCTCCGCACGTGTTAAAGCAAATACAGAAAGCATCTACACAGTGATCAATGACCGGGCAAATTTAGAGCTGATCGGAAAGACTGACAAACACATTTATGAAATAGCGGGTATTGCGAAAATGGATACTGATAAATTTGCCGCAACAAAAAGCCAGTACACCAAAGTTTATGATAAAGCAGTAACCTTCAACGCCAAAAACTAATCATACTGGCGGGCAGCTGAGCACACATTTGATTCCCTTTATTAACGATCCTTAAAAAAATACCGGCATGAGCCGGTATTTTTTTTCAAATGTTATTTATCCAGAAGCTGTTCTGTTTTGCTAAGAAACCCGCCCAGGGCGTTTTGGATATCAATCTCCATACGGTCTGCAAGGATAATCAGCCACCAGATACATTTTCCGAATTTATGTTCAAGATCCGGAATGGTCTCCCCGCCTTGTGGCCAGCGGCCCTGCTGCGACATGGTAAGTCGGCCCACCAATCCGGCATCCGTTAAAAACGCAAGTGCATCTTCTTCTATTGTCCACTCGCTGCCATGGAACCTGCGTTCCAGCTCATGATAAAGCGTCCGTAATTTTTGGGACCTGAGCACTGTTTCGTCAAAATTCAATCCTTCCATCCTATGTTCTGTTTATATACTAATTATTTCCACTCTATTCTATCTCTTCTGCAAAGGTAGGCGGTTTAATAAAACAAATGTTTCAGAAATGTAAAACAAATACTGTTGTTGATTTTGCACTATTGACCAATTCAATATCAGAAGGTGATCAATAGGCCTGCACGAGGTCGCGCAGTCTATTTAAGTTAGCTACTGCAGCTCCGATAGTATTGTTGAAATAGGTGTATACCGTTTTTCCGGCAGCCATCCAATCCTTAATATAGCCTGCATATTCCTCCAGCAGACTGGTTTCATAACTACCGCCATATTTTCCGTCCGGACCATGAAACCGCAGGTAAACAAAAGGAAGATTTGTTTCCAGCACCGGTGTGACTGCCTTTGGCATATCCTGGATCACCATCGCCATGGAATGCTCTTCCAGCAAACTATATACATCATCATGATAAAGCGAAACATGCCTGAATTCCAAGGCAATATTCCAGTCTCCCGCGGGATCACTGTCACGCAGCACATCGGCAAGCACCGTCAGCTGCCTCAGATCCCCTATTCGCACACTTGCCGGAAACTGCACCAGCAAACAGCCTTTTTTATTGCCTGCAGAAGAAATAATTTTCATGAAACGACTGACCATAGCGGGATCAAACGCAAGGCCTTTATTGTGGGTAACCTCTCTGCTGAGTTTAAAGCTGAACCTGAAGTCATCAGGCACATCATTTGCCCATTTTTGTACGGTTGAGGCCATAGGCACCTTATAAAAAGAACTGTTTATCTCGATGCTGTTCATCAGTGAACCGTAAAAACAAAGTCTGCTTTTATCCCTGAATTCCTCCGGATAAAAAAGCTTGTTCGGTACCGGCAGCAGCAAACCGCTTGTACCGGAATAGTAACCTGGCATAGGTGTTTCTTCCATAGCCATATAACCTGAAGCGCAGGAAAATGTTTAAATTTTATAGCATAGGGAGGATTGCCAATCATAACTAATTTCACACAAGAGTTGTTAAATATTTATACTTGTATATATTTGCACTAAACTTAATCGATCTAAATAACATTAACCTGCTAAATCGCTCAACCTTCTTTACCAGGCTGCAATGAAATAATGCGTTCACAATAATTTAACCTGCAATGTATACTACTCTTATTCTCCTGGTATTTATAGCCTTTTTGTTGTTCTATAACACATCGAAGAAAAACAACTGGTCTGATAAACCGGCATGGGCCCGTTATCTGGAAGCCCGGACAAGCCTGTCCGGATCCATCATCGTCCTGCTATTGATATTTGCCTATGCATTGCTCGATTATCTTGGCGGACCTGTGGCTGGCATATTCAGCCTCATTGTCATCATCATGGCGATGGGCAGCCTTATCGTATTATTATTTCCGTTTCGCTATTTGTCCGTTAAACATATTCTTTCCATCTACCTGGTTTTTATTGTTTTTGAACTGTTGATTTTCTAGTTATGCCAGCCAATAAAAAATACCTAACCAACTCTCCTCTCGAAAAATTTATAAAAATAACTGCAGGTTTTCTGGGAGGCTATTGCGTGATGATTGCTTTTCATCATCTGCTGGGCTATATTTTTGAGCCTAAAAATGTGATTATCACTGCAGCATTTACCGGATACCTGCTGTGGGCCATCTTATTGCTGCTGGCCTTTCTGACTAAAAGCGGATGGAAGATCTGGCTTTACTATCTGCTCCTAACTGCGGTATTTGCCACTCCCTTCCTCCTAAAACTGTAACCTGAACCATGAAGAATAGAAATTACAATATATATTTTAGTACACATACCATCAGTGGGATTATCATTTCGGCGATCCTGTTTGTCATCTTTTTTGCGGGCTCTTATACGCTCTTTAAGAAAGACATCTCAGCATGGCAAAGCAATACCTCATTCCGGGCCCGCGAAGAAACAAAACTGAACTATAACACCTTACTGGATTCCCTGGATCAGAAACATAACCTAAAGGGCAGAGATGTTTCTTTCTTCTTCCAGGAGAACACGATGGATACCTACGTGAGCCTGACTGCCAGTAAAGACAGTACCCTGAAATCAAAAAAGAAACCTGAGGCAGACAAAAAAGGGGCAAAAATAGGAAGACGCGGCGATGGTATCAATTTCAAATATAATTTCGCCAGGGGAGAAAGTAAGACCTACGAAGAATCATATGATCTGGGGGAATTTTTATATCGCCTTCACTTTCTGGCCCAGTTAAATAAAGTACCGATCCGGCTTGGCGTACCTTTCGGGTATATGCTGGCAGGCCTGGTATCTTTTTTCTTCCTGTTTGCGCTGATTACAGGATTGCTCCTTCACTGGGACAAGATCGTTTCCAACTTCTTTATTTTCAGGCCATGGTCAAAAGTAAAAACTGCCTGGACGGATTCACATACCGCATTGGGAATGATAGGTTTCCCCTACCAGCTCATCTATGCTATAACAGGAATTGTACTCATTTTTAACGCAGTTCTGCTCACTCCGTTTACCTACTTAATGTATGACGGCAAATCACAGGAATTGTACAGGGACCTTGATTATTTTGATGAAAAGGAATATACTTACGGTTATCAGTCTCTGCCGGGTAAAATTGATATCCAGTCTTATATCAACCGTACAGAGAAACTCTGGCAGGGCTCTTATATCAAAAGTGTATCCATTAAAAACTATGGTGACACCTCCATGCACCTGATCATGGAAGGCGCTGCAGACGTTGAACGTAATTTTTCAGGGAAAGGAAAGATCATCTACCAGCTCAAAGATGATAAGATTGTTTACCAGCAGTCTCCATTGCCGGAAAGCAATTATGTAAACCAGGTAAAAAGTCTGATTTATAGGTTACACTTTGGAGATTACGGAGGTTATGCGTTAAAGATCGTCTACTTTATTCTGGGGATCATGGGCTGTGTGGTCATCATTTCAGGGATCCTCGTATGGCTCGTTGCACGCGACAAAAAGAATGTACCTGAACACAAGAGAAAGTTCAATTTATGGCTGGCTAATATCTTTCTTGCCATATGCCTTTCCATGTTTCCCGTCACCGCCCTCACCTTTATCGCCGTAAAGTTGGGTAACCCGGTTGACATGGACTTTATATACCATGTATTTTTTTACAGCTGGCTGGTTATCTCAGCCTATTATATTATTCGCAAAAACATTAGCCGTACCAATCGCGAAACCCTCCTGATGGGCAGCACAGTCAGTTTTTTAATTCCCATTGCAAACGGACTCACTACAGGAAACTGGATATGGAAAACCTATGCTGCAGGTGCTGTTGATATCCTTTTTGTGGATATTTTAAGTTTATGTATTGCCGCAGTAGGATTTATTTGTTACTACAAAATAAAGCAGAAACAACGTTCAGAGGAGGAAATTACTGTATAACCTGCTTATAATCGCTAATCCAGAATTCTTTCTTACAACAAGCAAGTTATTTAGATTAATTAAAAATTATTTGCATACACAATAAATTAGTAGTTACTTTGCGCCGAATTATTTTTAATCAATCTTAATAACATTATGTTGAAACAATTACTATTCTTCCTTTTCATTTTATTTTTGAGCAGCGAGATATTCGCACAAAATACTGGTAGTATCAGAGGCCGGATTACTACTTCAGATGGTACTATTGCCGATGGGGTTACAGTAAAGCTAAAAGGTACTACCCTTGGCGCTGTAACGAATGAAGATGGTTCGTATCACGTCAGAAAAGTACCAGCGGGAAATTACACACTTATTGTATCTGCCGTGGGCCTTTATCCGAAAGAAAAACAAATTACGGTGACCAAAGGTACTGTAATAGCTGACTTCTCTCTGAATGAGAACAAATCGCAGCTGGAAGATGTACAAATTTCTACCAACAAAAAATATAAAGTAGAAAAAACATCTTCTTCATTGCGTTTGCAAACAAAATTACTGGAATTGCCTCAAAACATCAGGGTGGTTACCAGTCAGGTGATGGCAGACCAAATGGCATTTGACATCGTAGACGGAATAACCAGGAACGTAAGTGGTGCCGTTAGAGTCGGCCACTGGGACGCACAATATGCAAACATTTATATGCGCGGATTCTCTATTCCGGCCTTCCGTAACGGGATGAACTTAAAAACCCCATGGGGCCCTCTGGCAGATGATGCTGCAACAATCGACCGTGTGGAATTTGTTAAAGGCCCTGCAGGTTTTCTGATGGCCAATGGTGAGCCAGGCGGTATTTATAATATCGTTACCAAGAAACCTACAGGCATGAACAAAAGTTCTGTTAGCGTAAGTGCCGGCGGATACAACCTTGCACGTGCAGCCGTAGATCTGGATGGCAAGCTTTCTCATGACGGCAAATTGCTGTATCGCTTAAACGTTGCTGCACAGACTAAAGGCAGTTTCAACAAATTCAACTACAATGACAAGTATGTGATTGCTCCGGTAATCAGCTACCAGATCGACAGCAATACAAAAATCACGGCTGAATACACACACCAGCATGTAGAGGCTTTGGCATTAGGTAACTATGGTTTTTCACCAAAAGGATATGGCGACACTGACCCAAGTTTCTTCATTGGAGATCCTGCATTGGATCCCAATATACTGAACGATCATAATGCTACGTTTTATTTCAATCATAAATTCAATAAGGACTGGACTTTCAATGCGCAGCTCGCTTATCTGAATTATAACTTGCGTGGCAGTACACCATGGATTTCCAGCCTTGCACCCAATGGTGATGCGAAAAGGAATCTGTACATCAGTGAAGAACTGGCCATCAATAAAAATGCACAGTTCAGCTTAACCGGTGAAGTAAGAACAGGGCCGGTAGTACACCGGATATTAGGAGGCCTGGATATGGGTAATCTGAAAACCTGGGGAGACTTTTCAAGTTCGTCTACTTCAGACCTTCAGCTGGCAAATGATGCCACTTTTAATATCTATAACCCTGTTTATGGTATCCCCGCTGAGAACATCCCTGTATTCAACAGGTCAAGAAGCATCAAAGTACGCTCAGGTGGCAATAGTTATGCAACCAACACCACTTATACTGGAGTTTACCTGCAGGATGAACTGCGTTTTCTCGAAGAAAAACTGCGCTTAACACTGGCTGGTAGATTCACCCATGCACAGTCGGTCGGTAAAACCAACGCGACAGACATGTCAGACAATAAATTTACACCAAGGGCCGGTCTGAGTTATTCCATCACCAATTCATTCTCCGCATATACTTTATACGACCAGAGTTTTATCCCGCAGTCTCAGGCTAACAGATCAGCAACCGGAGATATCTTTAAACCGGTTACAGGTAATAACATTGAATTCGGATTGAAGAAAGACTGGTTTGAAGGACGATGGAATTCAACATTCTCGGTCTATAAGATCACAAAGAAAAACGTGCTGACCCCTGACCCTGCATATCCTCTTGGTGACCCTAACAACTTTATGGTACAGTTAGGTGAAGTTGAATCTAAAGGTATCGAATTTGACCTGGTAGGTGAAATTGCAAAAGGATTAGACCTGACGCTGAACTACGCTTATACAGACCCGAAAGTAACAAGGGATGAGAATAAAGATCCGGCCAGAAATGCTACCGGAACTTACCTGGCAAATACTGCCAAACACATCACCAACGGATGGTTGTCATACCGTTACAGAAACCCAAATTCTGTATTTAACGGAATCGGATTTTCAGGTGGTTACCAAATGCAGTTAAGCCGTTATGCAGGATCCGGACCTACGCAAACTACGTTTGCAGATTACATCCGGTTTGACGCAGGTATATCTTATACAAGGGGCAAATTTTCTGTCTCAGCCCTGGTCAACAATTTACTTGACCGCAGGTTGCTGACTCAGGGCTCGTATACAAAACTGGCTAAAGAGACGGCAACATCTGTTTCTTACTATACTTATATCTATGAGGTGCCAAGAAACGCAAGGTTCACTGCCAGATACGATTTCTAATTTTCATCATCATCAGGAAAATTCCTGATCATCATCAAGAGCCCCGGTTCCGGTTAATTGCCGGAACCGGGGTTTTTATATGGCTTTTTCTTCACTACTCCGTCAGGTAAAATATGCTGAGATATTTCATGACGCTGCCTTCATCTTTATCGGCTTCTTTCTGGTCAATTATCAGGTTTTCCAATTCAGGTTTTGCCTTGCTGACCTTTAAATTGAGCTCATAAAGATCACTGTCACCAAGTTTCAGAAACATCCTGTTCTCTGCCGGATTCTGCACATCAGTAATGACAGGAACATAAAGAAGGTCGAAACTGAATTTTTCATCGCCATAAGAAAATGGCGGACTGACATAAAAAACAACGGGGATTGTTTTTCCTGCGGCATCTTTTCTAAACAAACGGATCTTGTCTTTTGAATAAGCGCCTGCGGTTTTCTCATCCAATAAATCCTTACCTGCACTATCTTTGATCACCAGGTTCAATGCGGGCGCAGCAATCGGCGAATATCCGCAAAGTCTTCCGCCATCTGCGTTCATTTTCTTACATCCAACATTAGCTAAAAATAATATCAGACTAACCAGTACAAATTTTTTCATAGTATTCGTTTTTGAAGTTGAAATTTCTATCATTGAATGATTAAAGATTTGGGTGAATAAAAGATAGGCCTCAGCGGCAATTGTAAAATTAAACCTGATGTATACTAAAATGTTAAAGAGAAACGTTGTGCTACAGCAATAATCAATTATTTCAGATTCAACCGCAGACAGGACCAAACGCAATAAAAATGCTACATTGACCGGGAATACAACCTATAAAAACTATCTTGGGAAGAGTTAGCACAAGTCAACATGAAGAAACTATTACTATTAATGTGCCTGCTGTTCAGCCTGCTGAATGCAAGGTCACAGGACTATCTGATCACGAAATTTGGCATCAAAGCCGATAGCACAAAGCTGAACAGGACAGCCATCCAGCGGGTTATCGACCAGGCAGCGGCTAAAGGAGGCGGCACCATAGTCATTCCAAAGGGTACCTTCCTTAGCGGTGCCCTGTTCTTCAAACCAAAAACCAGCCTGAGGTTAATGGAAGGCGCAGTGTTGAAAGGATCGGATGACATTAAAGATTATCCGCTGATTCCTTCGCGCATGGAAGGGCAAAATCTTGATTATTATGCAGCACTGGTCAATGTCTATCAGGTGGACAATTTTAGTATAACAGGCCTGCGCTTCTGGAAGGCTTTCTGGGCCAACCGGGAGGTGAAGCAAAAACTACATCAGCCAAGTACCAACTTAGAGGTTCACCGCCCCCGTCTTCTTTTTATCTGGGGATGCAATAACGTTAACATCAAAAAAGTACAGCTTCATAACTCCAGATTCTGGACCACACATCTTTATCAGTGCCAGAATGTACTGATGGATGGATGTGATATCCGCTCACCTTTCAGACCTGTCAAAGCCCCAAGTACAGACGGGGTAGACATCGATGTCTGTAAAAAAGTAACTATCCGCAATTGTTATATCTCTGTCAATGATGATGCGGTCTGCATCAAAGGCGGAAAAGGCCCCGATGCCCAGAAGTTGCCCGGTAATGGCATAGTGGAAGACATCCTGGTGGAAAACTGTAGTTTTGGTCCCTCCCATGCCACATTAACCCTTGGAAGTGAGTGTATACATGCCCGCAATATTACCATCAGAAATTGCAAAGTGAATAATGACTGCCCTATTCTGCGATTGAAAATGAGGCCGGATACCTATCAGCTCTTTGAAAATATCACTGTTGAAAACATTACCGGTACCTGTGGCGCTATTGTAAATATGAACCCCTGGAAACAATTCTTTGATCTGAATGGCAGTTCAGAGAAGCCTTACGGAACTGTCAAAAACATCACCCTGTCCAACATCAATGTACAGGCAAAAAGCTTTGGCGAGCTTGAAGGTAACCCTGATGATACTGTCTCCAATATCGTTTTCAAACGATATTACGGTTACCACAAAATCACTTGCATTAAAAAACAAATACCAAGATATTAAAGTGCAGAATGTGATGGTAAACGGAGCTCCGCTGATGGTTAACTAAGAAATGGCGGATCAGATCTTCCAACTCACCCGGCATCAGTGTTTTTGCTCAGGTAATGGAGATGTTTTACCCATATATTGTTCGTCTATTGTTTTGTATTGACCATTTACTGAACCCACGTTACCAGGGGGTTGGAAGGCAAAAAATCCTTCGAACCCTCCCAGGGATAATCCAACCATGACCCAACGACCCAGAAATACATAACAATACACGAGCAATATCAATATCACAGAAATTGTGTTTTTTTTGATTCATCCGAACATCCTGATCTCTCCTTAGGTTTTATAACCAAACCGGATTGGTCAGCGCAACCATAGTTTGATCTGCTTTGCGTACTTCAACGCGAATATAAGAGGAAGAACCCGGCTTCACTTTCATATCTATAGTTTGAACATCATCTGCCAGCTGATGGGATGAAATAAGCCCCTTATCCCCTATTACCATCAGCACTGTGTTTTTACAACCTTTTACCGTCAAATGGACATCAGCTGCAGTATTTTTCGGCAGCTGATCACCTATACCATAGGTTTTTCCAGCGGAATTCACCGTTAACTGCAGCGAAACTGAATCTCCTGCTGCAATATAAACCCTACCTTTTTTTATTCCTTCCAGAATGGCATTTTTTGATAAGCCTTTCGCAAAAACAACCGTCTGCGGCCTTCCCAGGTTATTGGGAGAACCACTTGCTATATGGGTATCACTCGCACCGATTGCAATTTTTTTAACTCCCTTTCGAAGTGACTCATCCCACCATTTTAAAGCCAGCGCATTCAGCACATTCCATTCTCCATTCCAGATTTCAATCCCGTCAAACTCTTTTTCGTCAAACTTGAAGGTCTTATCACCTTTGTCATAGAAAGGGTGGTTGATGATGGCAAGGCCGCCATCCTGATGAACCCTACCAACGTATTTTCCAATTATGCCATCTTCAGGTTTATAACGCCAGTCGACCACCGTTTTTGCATCGAGGCCTATCGCATTCCAGTGTCCGTACCGGGTTGAAGTCACTTCTTCGCCGTTGATGATCAGCAGGTCTTTCGAATCATACCTGCCCCAGTTCAGGTTTGCGGCGTTGGTATTGTGTTCAGTAGAGATGATATAATCCAGTTTTTTGGCTTTGGCTTCTGCCACCAGTTCATCCGTGGTACGCCTGCCGTCAGAATGCAGTGTATGCATATGCAGATCGCCCCGGTACCATCCCGCAATGGTATTGAGCTGCACAGCAGCCGGTTTGCCCTCAACGATTTTCTGCTGTTTACCCGGGACTAATGTGATCTCCAGCGTCCAGCTGAGTCCTTCCGGGGCAATCGTGGAAGGATAGACCAGAATGTTCCAGGTGCCTGCGTTGATATTCCCGGCGATATACCCTGTAGATGCAGAAGCCTCAGCGATAAAAAATTCCTTCTTTGCCCCGCCAGACCAGCCCCTGAAACCCGCAGCATCCTGATAACCGTTTGCGTCGTAAATGCCCATGTTCAGCACATTGACCTTCATCTTGTCGTAACGCTCTTTCACCCTGATTTCGGTAGTACCTGCCGGTACATCAAAGGGAACATACAACAGTTCAAATAATTTATCTTTTGGAATGAATCCTTTGCGGACAACTTTGGACGAATCCTGTGCCGATACAAAAAGAACAGTAAGCTGAAGAAATAAAAGTAACCTGAGGTGTTTTTTCATGAATTGGTTTATTCGTGTAAAACCAGAATGGCCTTTACAGATTTGTTCATTACCTGGTTCACTGTATTCCTGGTAAACAGCCGGTAAACAATATTATGATGGTGTTTGACCAGACAAAGTATGTCTGTTTCATGCGATTCAATAAAAGCGAGTATGCCTGTTATCGGACTGCTTTCAGTAATATAATTGAATTCCGGTTTGCTGTGTTTGATCAGCCCCTTCAGCTTGCTCTCAAAGATCTCCACCTGTTTGGGGTCCGGCTTATCTGTAACATACAATACCTGCAGTTTTTCAGACTCAAAGCCCTTCACCATTTCATTCAGTGCGTTTACATCTTCTGCAGACAAGCGAGTTTCGTAATCTGTTGCAAGGGAGATAATGGGCACTTTAGAGAACTTGCTTTCCTTTGGAACAATCAGCGTAGGGATCTTTAAATTGCTGACCACCATACTGGCATTACTGCCCACGATTCCGGTAATCCCTGTTGAACCGGTAATGCCCATCACCAGCAGCTCAACATGATGGTTTGAGATATAACGGGTGATCACATTTTTCAGGAAACCCACATCACAAAGGGTGCTCACCTTAATATTGTTATACTCTTCCCTGTCCGTATAAACACTCACCCATTCTTTGAGCGCTTCTCTCTTGTTGTTATAGTAGTTTTCAATAAATATTGCATTATAGGTACTGTTATTGATGCCTTCCGTTGGATGTATCGCGTGAATAGCACATACTTCTAATTTCAATACTTTGGCTAATTCCATCGCATATTCCATTGCATTGGCCGCACTGGCTGAAAAATCGGTGGCTAACAATATTTGTTTCATTTTTTCAGAAGGTTAGATAAACTGATATAGAAATTTAAATAAATAAATGGAAAAACATAAATAAACCAAGCGCTAAAACAATAGCTACGGGTAAGGTTAACACCCATGCAATGGCTATGTTTTTCAACGTTCCGTTATTCAGGTTTTTAGTCCCTCCTGAAGCAACCATTGCCCCTGCAATACCACTTGAAAGCACGTGGGTGGTGCTCACCGGTAATCCAAAACCTGTACTTAGTCCTATAGTTGTTGCGGCTACAATTTCGGCAGTTGCCCCTTGCGCATAACTCAAATGTTCATTCCCTATTTTCTCGCCGATAGTAACTACAATACGTTTCCAGCCGATCATTGTTCCAAGTCCGAGAGAAACGGAAATGGTAGCGATCACCCATATCGGTGCAAAATCAGTCACTTTACCCAACTCCAGCGAGGCATCAGACAGGATGGCCTCA
Source organism: Pedobacter hartonius (assembly GCF_900107535.1). Taxonomy (GTDB): domain Bacteria; phylum Bacteroidota; class Bacteroidia; order Sphingobacteriales; family Sphingobacteriaceae; genus Pedobacter; species Pedobacter hartonius. Next base: position 421,481 of record NZ_FNRA01000003.1, read on the forward strand.
TCACCATGACGTAATTTGAAATCTTTATTGGTTTTGATGGCTTCAATTCCGCTGTTGACCTTTTGGATCAGCTGACGGAACTTGTAAGCTTCGTGATTTTCGGTAATATGTTTCCCGTTTAATTCAGCCCGGGTTTCGCCGATGGCAGAATCAAGAGACAGAAACACACGGCTTCCACCGGGGTTGTCAGCTGAATTTCTGTTGAGTACAGCTTCCGTCTGGTTCAAAGAGGCCAGGATCTTTGCTTCGGGTACAGAATGGTTCACTGCAAATTTTACCGGTAAAAATGCGATCATGATCAGCATTAACAGGCCAACACCTTTTTGTCCGTCGTTACTGCCATGAAAAAAGCTGACCAGTGTACAGGTAGTGATCAGCAGTAGGCGTATAAGGATAGGAGGCCTGTCATTTTCACCCCTAGGGATATGAAAAAGTTGTTTTGATTTGACAATATGTTTCAGGAACATCATGAGCAGCACCGCCAGTCCAAAGCCAATCAAAGGAGAAAGCACGAGTGAAAGACCAATTTCTTCTGCCTGATGCCAGTTTACGCCCCGTCCTCCGTAATACCAGGTAAAACCTAAACTCGCTCCGATCATCGCACCAATCATGGTGTGGGAACTGGAACATGGAATCCCCAGATACCAGGTACCCAGGTTCCATACGATGGAGGCAAGTAATACGGCAAGAACCATACATGCCCCAACTTCCACGGGAAGCAGCATCAGTTCATTGAGGGGAACAAGTTTCAGGATCCCCATGGCCACGGATACGCCACCGAGTAAAACACCCATGAAATTCCAGAAGCCTGACCAGGGAACTGCGATTACCGGTTTCAGGGCTTTGGTGTAGATCACCGTTGCTACCGCGTTGGCGGTATCATGAAACCCGTTTACGAACTCAAAGCAGATCACTGCCAGGATACAAACTAAGAAAACGACCAGTATGGAGCCACTTAAATTTACTTCGCCTATAAAAGGGAAAACAACTGCATCTAAAGGGAATAGCATAAAATGAGTAAATGGATTGTTTACCAAATAACCACATAAGCCGTTTAAATGCCGTAAAATTCAGGTTAACAAATTGTTATATTATTTACGCGTTTAGATGACGTAGCTTACTGATCTGAAGTCCGCCCAAACTCCAGAGTTCCGAAAAACTCAGGTAAATGGAAATCCGGCCTGTCATTCACAATTCTGTTCCAGGATAAGAAATGAGGGTTTGGCAGATCATCCCCGCATTTGAAGAAGTTGGCCCTCGCCTTTTTGCCCGTCAGTGAACCGGGCTGGCTGAATATAAATACTTCTGCGGGTATGATCACGGTCAACTGCCACTCATACTTTGCCCCTGAGCCTGCCGGGACTGATTGCAGGATCATGTTCCGCCTGATCTTTTCGATCGTCCCTTCAGGCAGGAACCTGCGTTCTTCCCCATCAAAACGGTACCCCATGGAGCAGATACCAAAACAGTTCATTTCAATGTTGTAATAGGCCTGCTCGGCTTCGAGGGCAATAAAGAATTCAACACAGTTGTCCTTATGTACGGGGTCATTGGTGCGGTACATGACTGACCTGATCACGTCTTCTTTTACGTAGTACTTCAGTAAAACCGCGTCTCCGCAATGCGCAATGGCAAAGGCCGCTGCAGAAGTGCTTTTAAACTGTGGCCAGGGTTCGTTATCGATTGCGTGTTTCGGCATGGAATCCATCAGTACATCAATTTGTTCCAATGGGGTATTGCTATCGGCAGAAGAGATAAAGGGGATATGTATATGATTCATTAAATGCAAAGGATAACAATTTATTTAATTTCAGCAGGTAAACGGACGCAAAATTAGCGAACATTTACCTGCAAAACTAATAACGCCTAATAACCCGGGTTTTGTTCCAGTTTAGCGTCCTTATTCAAATTAATCTCAGTTTGAGGGATGGGCAACAATACATTGTGTGCGGCAATGGTAGTGTTCTCTCCAGGATTTAACCGTTTAACCCGGTCCAGCAATGTACCTGTCCGCACGAGTGTCATCCTGCGGTTCTCCTCCCCGATCAGTTCCCTGGCACGTTCATCAAGGATGAGGTCTAATGTTACCTCTGCAGCAGTGACCGGGCTTACCTTCGCCCTGCTTCTCAGCACGTTGATACTGGCAGCAGCGGCGTCCAGTTTGCCCTGTTTATACTGGGCTTCGGCCTGCAAAAGATAGGTTTCGGCCAGGCGCATCATGATCAGGTCTTTATAAGAGCCCCCGCCGGCAACATCGGTCACAAGAAAATGGTTCCACTTGGTAGTATACGGCACAATTCTGTATAAGGTATCTCCTGCAGACGGAATAACCTTTTTGCCCAGCAGCGCGGTATTTACAGGGTCATTATAGTAAAAATCACGGTGGATACTGTATTTGGAATTCCGCATATCTGCACCTTTATACACGTTATTGATGATCCATGGGCTCAGGCGCATCCTTCCAAGTCCGCGGCCGCCCAGTGAATCACAAATAGCCATTCCAACCAGTTGGTAGTAGGCAGGAACCCATACCCTCCTGTGCTGGTCAAAGCTGGATGATCCTCCATCGGTATTGTATTCTTCCTCTTCTACCCATATAGCTTCTTTATTGCCCTGTCTCCTGCGCTGGTTGCCATACAGGAACATATCAGAAAAAGGATCTCCTGCCTGGTCCTTTTTAATTCCATACCTGTCTGTGGTAATGGCAAAGGCACCGCTGCCGATCACATTTTTGGTTTGTACTTCGGCCAGGTCTGCTTTGCCTTCCCGAAGGTATACTTCCGCCAGCAATTGCTGTGCGGCTTCTTTACTGATCCGTCCCGGTTTCTTCACGGCATCGATCACTGGAAGATTAGCTGCTGCAAAAACGAGATCGGTATTGATAAAATCATTGATAGTGGCTAGAGGGGCCCTTACAAAATCTGTTTTCGGGACTGAAAGCGGCTCCTCGATCAAAGGCACGCCTCCATATAAAGTAGCCAGGAAGTTATAGGCGTAGCCCCTGAAAAATTTGGCTTCAGCCAGGTACCCGTTACGGCCGGAAGCTGAAAGCGGCGTAGAGGGATCTGAAGCCCCTTTAATGATTTGGTTGGCATTAGTGATCACCTTGTACGCCCAGGTCCAGTAATACAAAGCGGCTACATCCTGTGAGTTCAGCGTGTTGTAATTGTGATAGGGGATTTCTTCACCATTTCCGTTTCCGTCGATCACCACATCGGTTCCTACCTGGAAGATACACAGCAGGGATTGTGTCACCTGCATGGTATATTGCTGACGCACAGATTCCTGCAGGCCCGCAATTCCGGCTTCCAGCCCTACTGAGTCTTTAAAAGTAGTGAGGGGCGAATATGCAGAGTCTGACTTTTCATCAAGAAAACTTTTTTTACAGGAGAATAAGCCTGCTGAAGCCAGTAAAATGACTAGTATGATATAAAGCTGTTTCATTTCTTTTTTATTTAAAGGTTTTCTTAGCGTAAACTTAAATTCACACCAATTACATAGGAAGATACCAATGGATATATCCCATAACTCAGATCTGCATTGGCAGTACCAGCCTGATTGGCGTTTACATTCAGCTCAGGATCAAGCCCCACCCAGTTGGTAAACGTATGGAGGTTCCGCCCGCTGATATAGGCCGTAAGGCCACCCAGTTTCAGTTTGTCTGCCATCTGCTGAGGCAAAGTGTAACTCGCCGTTACATCTTTTATCCTTGTAAAATTCTGTTTTACGGGATAAGCATATAATTTCGGGTTTACATAACTCAGCGCCGGCCGGGTATTGCTGCCGTTCTCCGCGGTCCAGTACCCAACCTGTTGTGGAATATTTACACGTCCCCCATAATCCTGAAGGTTGAGGATGGGGTTATTGATCATCGAACCCTGCGAAGTCTGCAGAAATACGCTGAGGTGAAAATTCTTGTAATTGAAGTTATTGATCATCCCTCCTGTCCATTTCGGCAGACTGGTACCCTGGTAGGTTTTATCGGCCTCAGTGATCTTGCCATCACCATTCACATCAGCAAATTTCAGGTCGCCTGGTTTGGCACCGGGATCTACTTTTGAGGCATCCTCTCCTACCTGCCATACGCCTGCAAGTTTGTAATCATAAATGGCCCTCAGTGATTTGCCTATGAACCATTTGTTGCCTATATCGTCCTGGTTTCCTCCGTAAAGCGAAACGATCTTGTTGCGGCTTGCGGCAAAATTGAAATTGGTTGACCAGGAGAAATTAGTGGTCTTCAGATTGGCCGTGTTCAGGGTCAGTTCAATTCCTTTATTGGAAACACTTCCAAGGTTGTCATAAATACTTGGATAACCACTGACCGCAGGAATCTGGCGTTTCAGCAGGAGGTCTTTGGTTTTGGTTTTATAGACCTCTATGCTACCGCTGATACGGCTATGGAACAGGGAATAATCCAGTCCAAGATTCGTACCCGTAGTACTTTCCCAGTTCAGGTTTGCATTTCCGAGTACACCGTTTACTCCCAGCGAGCTGGACAGTAAACCTGTTGTAGTGACACCACTATAAATATATTTGGTGATTCCCTGCGTGGTCAGCGTTTGGTACACCCCAACGGCCTGGTTTCCGCTTGTTCCGTAGGAAGCACGAAGTTTCAGGTTATCGATCTGTTTTACATTTTTAAGGAAATCCTCATTGGAAACATTCCATCCCAGGGCTACCGAGGGAAACACTCCGTATTTACTGGTTGAGGACCCGAAAGCCGAATAGCCATCCCGTCTGGCAGTAGCCGTCAGGAGGTATTTGCTGTTATAGGAATAATTGATACGCCCCATCTGGGAGATCAGTGCCTCCCTGCTGTAATAGGTAGCACCGGTAATCAGGCTGGCCGCATTGATGTTGTTAAAGGACAGGTCGTTATTGACGAATGTGCTTCCGTTTACAGTGGCTGATTTATATTTCTTTTCCTGGGCACTATACAGGGCAGTTACGTCTAAATGGTGTTTTCCCCAGTTCTGATCATAAGACAGGATATTCTCTACCAGCCAGCTGTTGGTTTCAGTATTATTGACCGAAGCCGTACCCCCTAAGGTATTCCCGGCATTGGTACCGCCATAACTATCAAGCACGGTGGGCAAATAGGTATAGTTTCCGTTCAGCCTGTATTTCAAGCCTTTCAGAAACAGCGGTTTAATTTCAGTATAGAAGGTCCCGTTCAGATTTTTATTCCTGTTGACGATATCCTTATTTAAACCGAGGAGGGGATTTTTATATAAGGTTTCTGAGAACATGGGATAGATGTTATACTGTCCTTTTGAATCATATTCCTGTCCGTAAGGGCTCATTTGCATTGCTGCGCTGTAATCTACAGTTCCGCCATCGGTATTGTTCGCAGCAAAGAAAATAGAGGTTCCTATTGTCATCCAGCTGGTTACGTTGGCATCCAGGTTTGACCTGAAGGAAGCCCGGTTATACTGGTACCCTTTCAGCACACCTTTTTGTTTCTGGTATTCACCCGAAATAAAATACCTCACATTTTCTGATCCGCCGGTAATGCTCAGGTTATGATCCTGGATATAGCCCTGCTGGGATATTTCATCCATCCAGTCGGTCGTGATGCCTGAATTGTAATTGGCTATCTCACTCTGATTGGGTACCGGCGGATTATTGGCCACCAGGCTTTTCTGTTTGGTATAGTCCAGGTATTTCTGTACATATTGTTCACCTGTTAACGGCGTTAACGTCTTATTCTGAAACTCAGGGCCGGCATAAGCACTGTAGCGAACCGTTGGTTTCCCGGTTTTACCGCGCTTGGTAGTGACCAGGATGACACCACTGGAACCCCTTGTTCCGTAAATGGCTACTGCCGAAGCATCCTTGAGGATCTCGATGGAAGCAATGTCATTAGGATTGATATCATTCAGGGAACCTCCTAAATTGCTGAAGGGCACTCCGTCAATTACTACTAACGGAGAGGTACTTGCATTAATGGAGTTTACGCCCCTTACCAATACGCTGGGCGAACTTCCGGGTACCGATGAACCGGTGTTCACAGTCAGCCCTGCTGTGGTACCTTCAATGGCCTGTAATACGTTAGTCACGGGTAGTTCAGATAATCTTTCTTTTGGAACTGAGGTTACTGAACCGGTAATATCAGAACGTTTCTGTGTTCCGTAACCTACTACCACTACTTCGTTCAGCTGTTTCTGTACCTGGTCTACCTTCAGGGTTACGTTCATCCTGGAATTGGTCACCGGGATTCTTTCTGTAGTAAAGCCCATGTAAGTATAAACCAGTGTAGCACCTTCAAGCGCACTGATCTGATATTCACCCTGTGAGTTGGTTACCGTGCCGGACTTTGTACCGGCAATCATAATGCTTACTCCCGGAAGTGGTTCGCCGGTTTCATCCGTGATCTTACCTTTTACAGTAATGTTTTGCAGTGCAGAAAGGACTGCAGATTTTTTGTTATGCACTAAAGAGCCGTTTTCAGCCTGAGGGCTCAGCGGAGCTGTCGTGCTTTTATTTGGGGTATTGCCTGGCGATGCAGCGCCCTCGGCTGGAGTAGTATCTCCTGCAGGATTAATAGCGGTACTGGCGTTGGCGTTGAAGCAGCTAAAGAAAACAACAGCGAGAATAAGATGGTGTTTTTGTTTCAATATGCTCTCCAACCAGACAATAGAAGACTTACGGTGAGGTCGTAGTTTTTTCATACATTTGCGGTTATAGTTGAACTGATCTGTGAAATAATCAGGCATCATTGATTGCCTGATTGAGGTTGGAAAGGCTTTGAAGGAAGATGTAGCGAGCATCTTCCTTTCTTTTTCCGTGATTACTGAGATTTTTCTAAGTCATGATTTTTAGCGTTTAATAGACGTGAATACTATTTCTGTCTGGATAGGCGGTCATAGAGACCGTATACTTTGATATTCCTGATCTGGTTCTCTGCTTCCATTTCTGAAGGATTAAGAAAACCTTTATTCAGCGCTTTAAACCTGTCGTCCAGTTCTTTTGATAATGCCATCAATGTTTTCAGGCCGTTCAATACTTCTGCTTTCTGCGCTTCCCCATATTCAGGCTGGTTCACCTGCTTTTCAATGACCTGGTACCGCAGGTAATAATTGCGGATATCAGCCATTAACCTGAAGTGTGCAAACTCCTTCCGGTTTTTTACCGGGTTAAGTGCATACAAAGATTTTACTGCTACGGTATTACTGTCCAGCAGTTGCTTTACGGTCATAGGTGAAGGCGATTTTACTTCGCCTTGTTTCACTTCATAAGGAGTGGTCTTTAAGGCTTTCCAGAACTCCTGCGACTGTACTTTGCTGAAACCAAAACGGCTTGCTCCATAACGCGTGATGAAATCTGTGATATTCAGGGGATCTTTAGATTTTACAGCTTCGGTGAAGGCGTCTACCAGGATGTTGAAACCTGAGAGCGGGTAAACGTGACGGATTGCATATACTTCAGATACATCTGAGCCTGATTCAAATACCTCATTGTAGATACCAGAAGTAGACCATGAGGTCATTACTATTCCTTTATAGCCGAACTGATCTGCCGCAGGAAGAAAGTCTTTGATATTGTTAAAATGTTTTTCCCAGTCGGTCAGGTTATAATTATCAGGATTTGATCTCAGTGAGGGCGAACCCCAGATCTCGAAACCGCTCTCCATGAGCTTTTTGTGATCTCCGAAATGGCTGATATCCCATCCGTAGTTCCAGTCCACAAAAATTGTCCCTTTGGGCAATGATTTGATGGCTTCCGGATATTTCAGCGCAATGTCTGCCCATAACACGGGTGTTTTACCCAGTTTCAGTACGATATTACACAGCATTTTGATGTAATCTGTGTATAACTTCGATTTGCCTTCTTTCTCGGCTTTCAGTTTACATTTCTCATCATGTCCAAGGAGATAGGTTTCGTCTCCTCCGATATGGATGTATTTCGAAGTGTGCGTAGTTGTCAGTTCTGTAAACAGATCGGTAAACAAGGCCTCATCGGCCGCTGTCTCCAGCGGGCAAACCTGAGAATAATCTTTCTGGTCTTCACGCAGGTCTTTGTATTTTTCATTCCTGAGAATATACTCCACGTGGCCAAAACTTTGCTGTAAAGGGATCACATCGATACCGAGGCCGTTACAATATTTGACAAAGGAAACGACCTCCTCTTTGGTATAAGCATACCGGTTAGGGATCAGCGGATGTTTTTCAAAAGGATACGTTGCCTCCCATTCCATTATGATCGTATTCATTCCTGCTTCTTTGAGCTTTAGCGCGAATTTCCTAAGCGCATCCATGGTCATCACCTGAATCCTGAGGTCAAGGTGAAAGCCCTTTACGATAAAGCCATTGGCCGCCTGCGCTTTTGACATGCTGGCTTTTGTGGTTTTTGCCTTTGCTGCAGCTGGTTTGGACTGCGCAAATGCTGTGGTGAATATTGCCACGAGAACTAATGTTGTAAATAGTTTCTTCATAGATCTATAGTTTAATTGATTGATTTTTTCTTGAACCAGTATCTCATCTCATGACCATAAAAAGCGTAAAACACGAGATAAAGGTAACAGGGAAACAATACCCAGTACGCTGTTCTCGCATTAAACAGGTCTGCAAAATAACCATAGAAAAGCGGCAGGATAGCACTTCCGCACAAACCCATGATCATGATGGATGCCCCTAGCTTGGTAAACCTGCCAAGGCCGTTCAGTGCCAGCGGCCATATCCCGGCCCAGACCAGTGAATTGGCTAAGCCCAGCAGTACAATGAACCAGATGGAGATATCGGCAACATGGCCCAGAAAGCTGACCGTACTATGGGCAAATATGATGAGCAATGTAAATACTGTTCCCATCAGAGCACAGACCCTGAAAACATTGACCTGGCTGATGTACCGGGGAATAAGCAAAATACCCAGCAGGTAACCGGTGATGGTGGCAAACAGTGTGTAGGATGGAAAAACTTTGGCCTCCATCAGCTGGATATGCATTGAATTGGCATAACCGATGATGGTGTCAATAGCAATAACCTGGGTGCCTACATGAAGAAAGATGGCCACTGCGCCAAGGATGAGATGCGGAAACTGGAAAATATGTGTTTTATCGGAGTTTGCACTAGCCACCTCGGCGCTCTCCTGTTCAGTATCTATTTCGGGCAGTGGCGAAAAACGGATAAAAAGTCCGAGGCCTATCAATACTGTTCCCAGCACACTGTAGGGAAGAATTACCCTGCTGATTAGCTCATTTAAGGCTTCGTCCTTTTCTATATTGCTCATCAGCGGCAATTGCCTGAATAACTCGCTGTCTGTGACTTTGAGTACCACAGAAGCAAATAACAAAGGCGCGAGAATACCTGCGGCTTTATTGCAGATCCCCATGATGCTGATACGCCGTGCGGCAGTTTCTTTGGCACCCAGTATGGTAATGTATGGGTTTGCGGCCGACTGTAGTACGGCCAGTCCGGAGCCTATAGTAAACAGCCCCAGTAAAAATGCGGTATATGTTCTGGTCAAAGCAGCAGGGATAAACAGGAATGCCCCCGCAGCCATGAGCCATAATCCAAGCATGATTCCCTTTTTAAAGCCCATCCTTTTCAGCAAAAACGAAGAAGGAACGGACATCACGAAATAAGAGATATAAAAGGCGAAGGCCACAAAATAAGATTCAAAATTGCTCAGCTCACAGGCGATCTTAAAATAAGGGATCAAGATAGAGTTCACCCAGGTTACAAATCCGAAAATAAAGAACAAGACACCAATGATCAGCATGGAAGTCTGCGTTTCCCTCTCAGTAAGTGAACCGGCATGTATTGCAATGATTGGCTTTCTTGTTTTGTCAGACATTAGGATAAATATTAAGCTTAGTTGAATCTTTTCATATTTTACGTGTACGTACCCGATATATCATAAAAAAAACACTTAACTGTTTTTTTTGCAATTTATATTGTTTTTCAAATTCAGGTGGCAATGAGTAATACGGGAATCAAATGCTGCTGATATATTGACGTTTACGTACCCGAAGATAATCAAATAAATGTACATTTCAAATGTTTATTGGTTTATTCACAAAATTTTGATCAATAGCTGTTCTCTTTATCCAAAACAGGGGTTTTATTCTGACTGAATGTTGTCAGAATTAGATTGTAAAGGTAATTTTATGAAAAAACAGCCCTTGAAACGTACCCAAAAACAATTAATTCCTATAGAACTTATAATTTTCCTTTGTAATAATATCAATTGGCATAAAATAGGCCTTATCTACCTCGGTATGCAACACTAAATTTTGATATAACGTCATTATTCCCCGATAGCCCTGCTCCTGCGGCTTCTGGCAAATCAAAAAATCTATTGCACCGCTTTTCAGGTACCTGATATTTTCAGTAAGATAATCGTACCCGATCAGCAAAACATCATTTATTTCGGATTCTTCCATAAATCGGGCTACAGAAAAAACCCTTGAATTGGTTACAAATATGGCTTTTACATCGGGATGGGTAACCAATAATTCCTTCAGCCTGCTGGCCACTGATGGGTAATCAGTCTGCCTGATATCAGCCTTTACGATTGAATTGTTCTTTTGATTGTCTTTAAAATAAGCAGTAAACCCTTCCTCTTTTCTTAATAAATGGTGAAAATTATCCATTTCTTTGGAGATATTGATGATCAGGACCTTTCCGCTTTGTTCAATGGCATAATTGGTGAGATGTGCACTCAGGTAACCGCTATGAAACAGATCAGGCCCGATGTACCCCAGACTATCCTGGTTGGGAATATCAGAATTGATAAATACATAAGGGATATTCAGGTGCTGGCATTCCCTGGTAAATTCTAAGGATTCATTGATAAAAGAAGGCGCCAGTAGGATCCCGTCTACCGTACTTTTAAGAATCTTTTTCGTTTGGGCCACGAACGATGATTTATCATTCTGATCAAAAAAATACTTTTCGATCCTGATGCCGTACTGCCTGATTTCAGATTCTGCCTGCTCAATTCCCGTCAGTGGTGCTTTCCAGAATTCAGTTTCCTGTGAAATCGCCGGGATCAGGATAGCCAAATGAAGCTGCTTTTTTGACGCCAGTCTTCTCGCCAGTATATTCGGCTGGTAGTCCAGTTCTTTTATAATAGCCAGTATGGTGTTCTTGGTGTTTTCAGAGACACCGGTCCTGTTATGAATCACCCTGTCCACAGTTGCAATTGAGACATTCGCCCTTCTGGCTATTTCCTTTACACCAGACAACTCTGCATCACTGTGTTTTTTCATGTGTATATATTGATTTTTAGTGGTTATGAAGCTATCATCTGCTTATCTCTGTCTGTAAAGCGGTAAGCTGATGATGGTTTCATGTGTTTATATTTGATTTTAACGTTTATAGCTCTACACCTTTAGATCAGCATATCTTTATATCAATACACTGCTCTGATCATCCGTAAACAATATCGCATTTGGCTGTTTCCGGAGTATGGTTGAAGGATAGTGCTCTGATATAGATTCGGTTAAAGTATGGTAAACGGCATTTGCCTTTTTTTCTCCGGGAACCATCGCAAAAGCATAAGTTGCTTTCAACAGGGTGGGAATGGTAAGGGTTAGCGCATGGGTAGGTACTTCATCCAGCGTTTCAAAACAGCCGTCATTCACCTGCTGTATCCTGCATTCCAGGTCAAGATCCACCACTTTTACCAAAAGAGGATCATTGAAATCTGCCACATGCGGATCATTAAAGGCCAGGTGCGTATTTTCTCCGATACCCATGCAAACAATATCAGTGGGAAATTCTTTCAGCAGATCTGAATAACGCAGGCATTCATCCATTGCATCTGCGGCGTTTCCATCCAGATAATGAACTGAATTAAACTTCACCTTATCAAACAGCCTTTCACGCAGAAAATTTCCAAAGCCCTGTGGTGCGCTGGCGTCAAGATTAAGGTATTCATCCATATGGAAAGCATTGATCCGGCTCCAGTCTACCTCTTTTTTCACCAGGTTTTCAAGGAATTCATTTTGCGAAGGAGCGGCAGCGAAGATGATATTCACAATGGGCTTGTCTTTCAGCAGTTCATTAATTTTCTCACTCACGGCTTCGGCAGCAACCCCCCCCATAACAGCCCTGCTTTCCAGGGATTTTACAATAAGCTTGTCTTTTACGATCTGTTTCATTTATGTTATTTAAGAGTTTATACCAAAATCAGGTGCAGTATAGATGACCTGTCCGTTGACGATCGTGGTTTTGATGTTGATCTGTTCATCAAAGATCACAATATCGGCATCTTTACCTGCCAGCAGTGAACCTTTTCGGTCAGCTACCTGCATAATTGTTGCGGGAGTTAAGGTCATCATCTTCACCGCCTCTATCACAGGCACCCCGGCCAAATTGATCATGTTCCTCACCAGCCTGTCAGCCGTAGCCACACTGCCCGCAAATGACGAACGGTCAGGAAGTTTTGCAACGCCATCCTCTATGATAACTTTTAGGCCCGTCTGCAGGTTTCCCAGTACGCTTTCCCCTTCCGGCATCCCTGCCCCGCGCATCGCATCGGTGATCAGTGCAGTACGGTCAGCACCTTTAATCTTATATACCAGTTTGAGCAAGGGAGCCGGCAAGTGTATGCCGTCAGCGATGATCTCTACATCCATTGCATCAATAATAAACGCACTTTCTATTACCCCGGCATATCTGAATGCATTGCGTCTGTGTACACCGGACATGCCCGAGTAAAGATGCGTTGCAAGTGTATATCCGTTTTCAAAGGCTTCAACCACTTCATCATAATTGGCATCGGTATGGGCTAATGCAGGCAGTACACCTTTCGTTTTCAGATATTTAGCGAATTCAATAGCTCCTTTTAATTCCGGCGCAGCACTCCATCGCCTGATGGATTTTGAATAATCCAGCACCGCGGTATATTCTGCAACATCCGGGTCACGGATATACCTTGGGTCCTGCGCACCGCGCTGGCTTTGGGCAAAATAAGGCCCTTCCAGGTGCATCCCAAGGAACTGTGAGCCTTTAGTGTTCTGCTGATGGGCCATCTCATACAAATCGAGCGTTTTGAGCAGGTCTTCCTTCTCACTGGTTAAGGTAGTAGGCACCATGGCCGTAGTGCCGTATTTTGCATGGGTTTCCGCGATCTTTAAAAAGGCTTCAACATGACCATCCATAAAATCGTACCCCCCGCCCCCGTGCACATGGATATCAATAAACCCCGGTGAAACGTACATTCCCGCGGCATCGATCAGTACTGCATCAGGTGCATCGATATCTTTTTCACTTATAGCTTCAATGTTATTGCCTGTTATGATCACCGTAGCACCGTCAATTATACGGTATGGGGTGATTACACGGCCATTGATTATTTTTATTTGTGTCTTATGCATACATTGTCCAGATTACACCGAATAATTAGGTTGAAGCATTTTCGGGTACGTACACGAATATAGATAAGAATTTCAATAAAAAAAATTTAATTCAATAAATCAGCGTTTAAGTTAAAAATATACGACTTTAAAAAACACATTTTTTCGGCTTCAGATTGAAATTAAACAACAAAGGATAGTTCTTTTTGCCTTTAGCAGATGGTGTTTGGTCAAGCCAGGTGTATTTATCAGCGATATTCCAAAAGGTAACACCTGAAAGTATATCCTTATACTGACGGAATACTTTAAAAACGGAAGTGTACTGCGCAATCTGCTGTTCTTCCAGCAAGGGTGTATATACATCCGGTGCCGCCAGCCAGGCAGAGCCGCGTTTTTCTTTTCCGGTGATCCTGCGCACCATGGTTTACCCTTACAGATCCTTCCAGCAGGGTGGTTTTCTGGGTAACAGCATCAGGGTAAGCCATGACGTTAAAATGCGTGCCTAGCACTTCTACCTCCGATTCTCCGGTCTGTACAGAAAACGGCATTCTCACTGTTCGTTTTGCTAGGGAGGTATACACTTTGGCCACTTCGAAATAGGCCTCTCCTTTCAACGTCACCTTCCGCTCCGAAGCATCAAATACCTTAGGGAATGTCAGTGAAGATCCTGCATTCAGCTATATCCTGGTTCCATCAGGCAGCGTCAGCTGATATTGCCCTCCTTTTGGCGTAGTGATAGTATTCAGCGTATTTTTGAGCCCCTCGTTACTGCGGTTTGCCGCATAGATCAGCTGCCCGTCTGTAGTTTTTTAACAGCGGTACTGCCCTGCATGGCCAGTACGCCGTTGCAAGCATTGTTTAGTTCAATAACGGATCCGTCGCCCAGTCTGAGCAGGGCATTATTGCTGCCGGGCTTCAGTACAATTCCCCGTACAGCAGCAGCGGTAGCAGGTCGTTTGGCGCTGCCATTAAATTATCGGTATGCAGGCGCATATTTGGTTATTGAATAAAACGAATATATACTTGATTATTGACTTTCCCATATAATAATATTTGCAACTATAAAAATTGTTGCTTATTTAGAGATATTTATTACTTATTATTTCAGTATAACGTCGCCGCAATCCCGATATACGCTTTTAACCCCTTAAAACGATTAATCATGTATAAGATTGCACTATGTATCTTGTTATGCTGTATACTTAACCGCGCCAATGCCCAAGTATGGATGCCCGACCAGGGGAAACGGAACGTATAAAACCCAATTATTTTCGCCGATTATTCTGACCCCGATGTCATCCGTGTCGCAGAGGATTATTACATGGTAGCTTCCAGTTTTAACTGCCAGGCGCGAATTCCCGTACTTCACTCCAAAGACCTGGTCAACTGGCTTTCAGCGGACGGAAAGAAACTGCTGAACAATGGCAGGCTACCTGCTGATTTCAGCCGGGTATGCAGATTTTGATTTTTTCAGGTTCACTCCATCAGACAGCTGACAACCATTACGGTTGCCAGCTCTTCTTCCACATTATTTATTGAATGTAATCGCTTATTTCAGGAAGGTGTCATCATCTTCCTCCTCATCATCATCCAGTTCGATGTCGTCATCGAGGTCAAGATCGTCATCCAGCTCATCGCCATCAGGTACAACCGGCAGGCTATCGTCATCATCCAGATCCAGATCATCATCATCCAGGTCTAAATCATCGTCATCCTCACCGTTACCCGGATCGGTTGGCAGATCGTCAAACTCCTCGGTACTGTCATCTTCAGGATTCTCATCCTCATCCTCCGCATCTGCCCTGTCATCCACCTCTTCCAGCAGGCCATCAACGTCAGCAGTTCCAATATCATCGGTGCCCGAATTCAGATCCTCTTCGGTAAAAGTATCCGGCGTCGGCTCAGGAGTCTCATCATGAGGTGATGGCTGAAATTGTTGTGTTCTTTCTTCTACGTCAATTCTCCCGTTATGTCCGTAGTCTTGATTTTGATTTTCCATAGTAGATTTCTTTAGCAGGTTATTCATCAGATAACACCATTTCCTGAATATGGTTCTGAAAAAAAAATGATTCACCTTTTTAGGTGATATGGATTCCAGAACGGCCTCTCTAATTTTGTCGCTGAGATCATCAAATGCACCTGTCATGAGTCCGGAACATTTCAAACACCTGCGTTTTTTAGTTTTCATCCTTTTTTCCTGCAGCCTTTCAACGCTGAAAGCAGCGAATAAAACACGGATCACTTATACGATCAGCTTTCCCGAAGCAAAGGCGCGTTATGCCGAATTTGAGATGGACATTGCAGGGTTAAACCAGCCGCATCTTACGCTGAAAACGTTGCATCCATCACCGCTACCTCAGACCGCAAATTGCTTTCCGTGACAAAAACGCGTAAAAACATATGGAGCGTGAACACTGCCGGCATCAGCAGGTTAAAGATCAGATATCACGTAAACACCTTCGGACAAACAGCAGAGAATAGCTTCATAGATGATGAACATGCCTACCTTTCTGCCCCCGGGATATTTTTATATGCTGCCGGAATGCTGCATCAGTCATCTGTCATTCACATTAAACCCTATAAATACTGGACCAGGATCTCTACCAGCCTGAATCCTTTGAAAGACGACCCTTTCACACTATTCCAGCTATGGAATGGCAAACGACTAATACCTGCATCCCTGAAGTCTTTAGATTACAATAGGAAAAATAACACTGCAGAACTTTGGCTGGCCGATGGAATCAGCCATTACTATAAAAACCTGATCATGCACAGGGCAGCCCTTTATCCTACAGAAAATTATCTGGACAATATCGCAGGGGAATTCACCCGTCTGATGAATAATCATGAGGGCACAGATGAATATTAAATCAATTCAAATGCTGAGGTCTGGGAAAAATTTTATCGCCATAACGGAAATTACGAAGGTAGCCAGAGGATCTCTGCCATCAGGGGATCGGTCATAGCACCGATGCTGGATCTGGAAATCATTAAATATTCTGAAGGCAGACGTAGCCTGCACCATTACCTGAATTACGCAGGGTATAAATTATCAGACCGTGAGGAATCAGTGGATACTGAATCCTCACGGTCTGATAATTTATACCCAACAATAGCCAGAACAGATATCGTATCGAAAACCTGTCGCCGCAACTGACTGCATCGCAATTACTTGTGCGCAAAAAATGGTTGAGCCTATAGCTTCAACGGCGCGATCAATCTTGAAGATCCATATTGAATGTAATACCTGCAGTTCAAATCTTCCCGGATCAAACGATAATTATCTTAACCTGTAACTTTTACTGTTCCTTCCTGTCTTACAGTAGTACATAAGTTGTGGGGTGCAATTAAAACTCAAATAATGAATGCTAATTATCACAAAGTGAAATATATTTTTTTTAAGAAATAAACTTAATGTATTTTTTTTGAAATACCTTTTCCTTTTATCATCTTTAATTAAAAAGCTATTCTATGAGATTCAACCCTTCTGTGTGTATTGCATTTGTGGCTATTGTTACAGCCTCCTGCAACAATAAACCTTCAACAAAAGACAGCGGCGTTCCTGAACGCACCGTATTTTTTGATAAGTCAGGTATGGATACTACGGTAAATCCCGGCGACGATTTTTACCGCTATGCCAATGGGAAATGGTATAAAGAAACGAAGATTCCGGCCAGTCAGAGTAGCTGGGGTACATTTAATATCCTGGCAGATGATAATATTAAAAACCTGCATGGAATTCTGGATAGCCTGAAAACCCTCAGCCCCGCCGAAGGCAGTAAAGAACAAAAGATCGGCGACTTCTATGCCAGCGGGCTGGATACAGTGACCATTGATAAAAAAGGATATGATCCTATAAAACCAGAACTGGCAAAGATTGCAGCGATCAATGATGCACAACAGCTGATTAACTTCTGTGCGGACGCTTATAAAGAGGGAAGTGGATACCTGTTCGGATTTGGTGTAGGGCCAGATGACAAGAACAGTAATAAAAACCTGGCCTATTTTAACCAGACAGGCCTTGGATTACCCAACCGAGAATATTACACCAAAACAGATTCAGCGTCCGTAAAAATCCGCGCCGCGTATGGAAAGTATATAGCCAAATTATTTATTCTGACAGGGGTTGATCAGGCTGCCGCAGCAAAAAATGCAGCGGATATCATAAAACTTGAAACCGCAATAGCCCTGTCACATTCCACACCGAATGAATTGCGTGACCCTGTTAAAAACTACCATAAGTTTGCAGTCAGTGACTTGCAGAAAAAATCGGGTATGGACCTGAATGCCATTTTCAGCAGAATGGGATTCAAAACAGACACGATACTGGTGGGGCAACCTAAATATTTTATCACACTGAATACCCTCCTGAAAAGCCAGCCGGTAGCGCTTTGGAAAAAACAACTGACATTCATGTCGCTGAACAGCTCTGCGAACTATCTGAGCCAGCCATTTCAGGATGCACGATTTGATTTCTACGGTAAAGTATTAAACGGACAGAAAGTTCAGAAAGAACGCTGGAAACGGATGACGCAGATCGTTGACAATGACCTTGGCGAACTGCTGGGACAATTGTATGTGGATAAGTATTTCACCTCAGACGCTAAAAAGAGAATGCTGGACCTGGTAAATAATCTTCAGACTGCGTATAAGGACAGGATAGAGAAGCTGGACTGGATGAGTCCTGAAACAAAGAAAAAAGCGATAGATAAACTGAATGCTTTTACCAAAAAGATCGGTTATCCTGACAAATGGAAATCCTATGATGATGTTGAGATCCGAAGGGACACTTATTTTGATAATGCCTTGTCTGTCAGCAAACACGATTATAGTGAACTGCTCAAAAGAATCAATAAACCGGTAGATAAAATGGAATGGGGTATGACTCCTCCTACTGTAAATGCATACTATAACCCCAGTTTCAACGAGATTGTATTTCCTGCAGGGATCCTGCAGTTCCCCTTCTTCGATAAAAATGCCGACGATGCCATCAATTATGGTGCTATAGGTGCAGGAATAGGACATGAAATGACACATGGATTTGATGATCAGGGTGCACAGTACGATAAAAACGGTAATTTAAAGGAATGGTGGACCCCTCAGGATGCAGCCAGGTTTAAAACAAAAACCGCGGCTATCGGAAAACAGTATGACGACTACGTCGTACTTAAAGACCTCCATGTGAACGGCAGTCTGACTATGGGCGAAAACATTGCCGACAATGGTGGTATAGCCATAGCCTACCAGGCATTTAAAAATACAGCTCAGGGAAAAAGTGATAAAAAGATAGATGGATTAACCCCTGACCAGCGTTTTTTCCTCTCCTTTGCACAGCTCTGGCGGTCGAAACAAAGTGATGAATCGACCCGCATGAGGATCAGTGCTGACCCCCACTCACCTGATATTTACAGGGTAAATGGCACGTTGTCCAATACAGAAGCCTGGTATAAAGCCTTCAACATCAAACCCGGCGATAAAATGTATAAACCCGAAACTGAACGAATAAAAATCTGGTAGCCAGTTTACCATACACAGAACTGCGGGCAGAATCATCTGTCAGTTGTTCTGTGTAATATTGGCGCACAAGTGTAATTTTGCTTTTCCAGCTATCAGATAACTTTAAACCATGATTTGTCATGAAGATCCTATTTCATTGCTTCTCGAACATAAGTTTGAAACATTAATGTTCTTCTTTCATCAACAGCATAAGTATGGCCGCCATCTGTACTGTAAGCCGACTTCCTTCCCTCATCTTTCAGGCCGTCATTAAAGGCAAATCCATAAAATCCGGAAGTCGTATTTGATTTCAGCACAATTGTATAACTTCTTCCTGCAGTCACCCTGCATTTCGGTTCAACAGTAATGTAATTTGCGGCCCAGCCAACGGACCCGGCAGCCACAACCGCTGAAGAGAGCGGCTGTCCCTCAGGGATTCCGGCGTCACTGGCAGCATAGATCTCAAGAAGTAGCGCCGCATCAGGATCACCGTTTTTAAACGTAGTGAAAGAAACCCTGTTCAACAAGCCTGACCGTTTGGCAACAAAAGACTGCGACCGCCAGGTACCTTTCCTGATATCGCCATGCGTTCTAAAACCCTCCAGTCCTGAAGTATTATCCAGCTCTGCAGATAACGCCTTCTTTTTAATCCCCTGTTTTACAGGTATCGTCACTGTTTGCAGGCAGATCATCGGCTGTATAGCGCCATCATCCGCAAAAGATAACGGAGCCCAATAGTAATTTGCAAGTGCTTCATTTTTTGCAGCATTATTCCAGAGGTCACTTCCATACAAATAGATTACTCCTGAAGGTAATTTGATCGGAGAGACGAACGAAGGTTGCCCGCCGCAGGAGTTATTACTGATACTAATGCCCTCAGACCAGGGCCCCAAAGGCGAAGCGGCCGTTTTATAAGAAGTCCCGGTGCCGGAACAATAACCACAGTTAGGGTCAGAATAGGTGATGTAGTATTTACTTCCCCTTTTAAACAGTGACGGAGCTTCCGTATTACCTGTGGTAACGGCTTTAACATGGACCCCGGTACCAGAAAGATAATCCGGGTTTAATTTTTCTATTACGATTGTACCTTTTGTACGCCAGTCTGTATAGGCAACATAAGCTGTGCCATCGTCGTCAACGAACGTGTCATGGTCGCCATTATTTAAACCTGCCACCGGCGAATCAGCATTCACGGCAAGCCTGGGTTCTGCCACTTCAGTAAATGGACCGGTAGGATTTTTAGCCGTAAATACACGAAAACCTACCCTGTTGTCATAAACATTGATCCATAAAATATATAAGGACGTTTTTTTATTAAAGATCACGTGCGGGCGGAAACAGCCGTATGTAGCCCCGTTGCAGCGAGTTTGCCAAACTGGTTTTGCGGCATCAAAGAGGAAACCCCTGTCTGTCCAGCTGACCATATCTCTGGAACTGTAAACTTTAAATCCACAAAATGGAGCATCCTTTTTACCCCATTGAAAACCGCAGTCATAACTTGTTCCATACAAATAATACATACCATCAAACAACGCAATCTCTCCATCATGGGCATCAATTGCCTCACCAGCACAACTGAACCTTGTTACCTGTTCGCCCTTTTCATTAAAATTTGTAAATGTAGCAGTAGCTGAAGACGGTCCTTCAGCATGCTTTTGAGCAAAGAGAGTTACAGGAATTAATAAAACAATCAACGCAAGCATGGGCCAAAACAGGGTTGCCCTTAAGTATTTTTTCATACAAACATATTTATATTGGCATTGTATAAAGTTATCGGATCATGTGTTCCTCCTCATGCACGATATGATAATATATTTACATGAAATGATACGATTGTGAATATAGTATATTGACAAATTTCATGAACTTCGCCATACACCAAATTACAGAATGAAATGAGCAAAAGTAAAAAGCCTGCTTTAAAAGGCACAGATACCAATGCACAGTTGCGCAACAGATTTTATGAACGCATCGAATCACTATGTGACACCTTTGCCGGGCCGGGATATTTTAAAAAGATCCATCCAATGATCATTGAGCATATGTTCATCAACCGTTACCCATCACTTAAAGCCAAAGCTGCCCCGGAAGCAAATATTGAAAAATGGAAGGTAGTGCAATTCAATAAGCTGATGAATAAATTCATCAGCGACAGGTATATTGAACTGGACAATGGAGGGAAGGTTTATCTAAGCTGGTATTTGTCTGAAGGACTTTTGCTGATCAATTATATCTCGGAGATGGCAGAAGTTAATTTCCGCTATGCAGATCAGCTCAAAGAAGCTTTCAGCCCGTACTTCCCCGGTGGTGGAATTCATACCATGATAGAAGATATGCTGGTAGAGCTGGTTCATGATACCACTGTATTTTTAAGTAATTTAAACCACACGATCATCAACGCAGATATCGGCCAAACCGCCTGCTTTGACAGAGACGCTACCTCCAACGATGTTTTCATACAGGAATTCAAACCAGAAAAAACGTCTGTAACCATTGATGGAGAAACACGCAGCATCATTCGTCTGGGCTGGGTTGACGGCGATATGGAATGGCTGAACACTAGGATCAAACCGTCTGTGATCGGATTTAAAACAGGTTCACTGGACATCCCGCTTGATGTTTATATCCAGAAGCACGCGCTGGATAAATTACAGGAGCGGATTGATATTACTCCCGGGATCATGCATTATATGATCTTTATGATTTTAAACCAACCCGTTATCAGGTATCATAAAAATGATAATAACAGCCTGGTGGAATATTACCTGTCAGACCAGAAAGTAGGTTACCTGCTGGTCAGCCTGGCAGACGCAAAACTGATCATCCG
Organism: Pedobacter hartonius; assembly: GCF_900107535.1. GTDB lineage: Bacteria > Bacteroidota > Bacteroidia > Sphingobacteriales > Sphingobacteriaceae > Pedobacter > Pedobacter hartonius. Next base: position 443,107 of record NZ_FNRA01000003.1, read on the forward strand.
CACATTTCTTTTCCTTACCAATGACGGAACTCCGGAAGGTAAAAAGCTCAACCAGCTTCTGGCACTCGACAAACAGGACAAGAAGTACCTGATGATTGACACCCTACCCGCATTCAGTGCTTACCACATTGACCAGAACGAACGCCTTAGTAAACTGTTCAGGGAGGCAGGATGTGGTTCTTTACTCAAGCTGGGCCATCTGAAAGAATATTCGGAAAAAGAAATCAAAGATAAGGATCCGGAATCTATTGTGAAATACCTGGGCGATTCGGATAACTTCTATGGATTGGGTTAACCTATTTCCGCACAAGTTCTTCGTACAGCTCTATTGCCTTTTGCTGTAGTTTAATAACCTCGTCATCTTTGATCCTCAGTTCTTCCTGAAGCCTGATGATCTCATCAGAACTAATAACCTCCGGATGATCCTGTTCTTCGAGAAGAATATCCGCCGGCGATACCTCAAAAAGCTGTGCGATCTGAAAAAGCCGCGTTAATCCTATTTCTGTGATGCCAGTTTCAATCTTAGAATATGCAGGGATGGAGATTTCAAGCCTTTTTGCAACTTCAGCCTGGTTCCACTCCATTTTTTGCCGAAGTTTTTTGATGTTGTGACCGACGATGTTCATAGCAACAAATAATAATTACGTTTATCTCAGCACAATATACATATTTTAAATTTATTTAATCATAACAAAATAAAAGCAATACCATTTCGTTAAATATCTTACATTATCCTTCAAAATTTTGTCGTAATAAAAATTAGATTAAGAAGTTTATCAAAGATTCGAGTTGGCTATGAACTTCTGTCCTCAATCATCTGCCCGATGAACTCGACCAGCTCCATATTCATATCGCTGTCCGTATGCCATACATAACCTACGTCCAGATCCTCTACAGGATAAATGATCCCCAAAAGTTCGGGAATTACTATGCCGTGGATCTCATCATCGTCATTCATTGTTACCATAAAATGATTCGCTTCATCTAAGGGCGTCACGGTAACTGTTTTATGTAGAAAGCGTACACTGAATTCCTGCATCATTTGTATCCAATTTAAAATAGAACGTTTAAATCAGAATTCTGTTTCGATCTGTTCCTCAAACCAGTCATAATGATGTGAGTATTGAGTATGACCATTGCCAGTGGAGGAAATTTAAGTGATAAAAATTATGTGCGGGCATCAGGTATGGGTTCAGTTGGATGTATTGCGATTCGCCACGCCAGTAATACCTATTACCGCACAGAAGATCACTGGCCAAGACTACATCAAGGATCACTTCTATTCCGGCTTTGTGCAGTGCTTTACCATAGTCTTAAATTCTGTGACCTGCTCTCCGTGCCTGCCGCTGGAAGAGTAGCGTACATCCGGGGCAAAAAAGCCAAGTGTGTTATATCCCCAGTAGTTGGCCAGGCCTTTTTCTTCCAGGTGCCTGTCTGACACGAAATGATGTACGGGCATAAGCTCTATAGCAGTAATGCCCAGCTCTTTCAGATAATTGATGGTCACCCCGTGCGCGATTGCCGCATAGGTTCCGCGTATTTCTTCCGGGATGCCGGGATGCAGTTTGGTGAATCCTTTTACATGGGCTTCATAGATTACAGAGTTATCATACGACGTATCCGGGCACTGGTCTCCTTCCCAGTCGAAACCCTGATCAATCACTACAGATTTTGGTATATAGTCTGCACTGTCAGTATCGCTGAGGCTCAGGTCTTCATCCGGATCGCCTATCTTATAGGCAAATAAGGCATCGTTCCATTCAATCGTCCCGGATATCGCTTTGGCATAAGGGTCAAGCACCAGTTTATTAGGGTTAAAGCGGTGTCCGCTTTCGGGCACGAAAGGTCCGTAAACCCGGAAGCCATACAATTGGCCCGGTGATATCCCCCGTACATAGATATGCCAGGTAAGGTCAGTCTGTTCGGTAATATTAAATTTCACAAATTCTTTTTCATCATTCTCGGGATCAAACAGGCAGAGTTCAACCGCAGTTGCGTTTTCAGAATATATGGTAAAATTGACTCCATTGCCATCCCAGATTGCCCCAAGAGGAAATGGTTTTCCGGGAAAGATGTTTAAATTCATTTTTTGTTTTCGTTACAGGAAATACAGAATGCTTTTTTCACATTCCTTTTTTTTTAAATCAGCAACAAACCCAAATTTTGAAGGTTAGTATTTATTCAACATTTAAACAACACGTATTTTCCGCGTAAAGAAATGATATTAATACGTACACCAATACAATACGTCAATTCCATGCTGCTTATCCGTTCCGTTCCTGCGGATTATTTATTAAATTGCCTGTATCAGATGAATCCCAAAACATGAAAAATGAATCCGCTGACCCCTGTCCCTTAATGGAAAGACGCTACTTTATTTCAAATACACTTAAAGCCCTCGGGACTTTCGCCCTTTTGCCCTATATTTCCACAGCACATGTGCTAACAGATGCGTCCAAAACCTATACAGTAGATGATATCATGCAGCTCATTTTAAAGGAAATTCCAGGTGCACCGTTCAAACAGACCGTTGATACGCTAAAAAGCGGAAATAAGGAGATGATTGTGACTGGTATTGTAACAACGATGTTCAGCACTATACAGGTAATAGAACAGGCCCTGCGGCTCAGGGCAAATTTTATCATTGCGCATGAACCTACTTTTTATAACCATGCAGATGATATCAACTACGTAGCACAAAATTCAGAAGTAAAAAAGAAGCAGGCCCTCTTATTGAAACATGGTATTACCGTATGGCGTTTTCACGATTACTGGCATGCCTGCAAGCCGGACGGTATACAATACGGGTTTATGAAAAAAATGGACTGGTTACCTTATTTCAAATCGCGCGAGGAACCCTTAATACTACCCCCACTTAGCCTGGAAAACCTTGCGAAACAGCTTAAACAAAAACTGGGGATTGAAAAACTGCGGATCATAGGCGATCCCGCACAGAGCTGCAGCAGGGTCGCCGTAATGCCGGGTGCCTGGGGCGGACAAAATCAAATGCTCCTCCTGGAAACCAAAAAGCCTGATGTACTGGTGGTGGGAGAACTTCAGGAATGGGAAACTGCAGAGTATATCAGGGATGGAAGGTTAATGGGAGGCAAAACCTCGCTGATCGTCCTTGGGCATGCGGTAAGCGAAGAACCTGGTATGGAATACCTGGTAGAATGGCTGCAGCCTAAGCTCCCTGGCTTAACGGTCACACACCTAACTTCAGGTAATCCGTTTACATGGATCTGATATAAAAGAAGAATTTGGGGCGGATGACGCTGATTAAAATACTGATTGGCACGATCTGTGCAACTATGAATATCTATTACAGATATTTAAATAAAAATCAGAATTATGAAATTTTCAATTTTGCCGGTAGCGCTGTTATCGCTCGCCTTATTATCACAAGGTTGTGTAAGTAATAAAAAGTTTAATGATTTACAATCTAACTATACAGATCTACAAACAAAAAACGGTGAACTCAGTAAAAAGTACGATGAAAGCCAGCAGGGGCTGTCTTCTTCTACATCAAGGGTAAAGAGCCTCGAAGAGCAAATTGCTTCTGAACGCTCCAATGTTACAGCATTACAGGCAGCACTGGATAAATGCCTTACCTCATCGGGCCAGGGAAATGTTAATATTTCAAAACTGGTTGATGAGATCAATTCATCCAATAAATACATACAGCATTTAGTGAATACAAAGAACAAAAGCGATTCACTTAATTTAGTACTGACAAATAACCTGACCCGTTCCCTGAGCCGCGAAGAAATGCAGGATGTGGATGTGCAGGTATTAAAAGGAGTGGTTTACATTTCACTGGCCGACAATATGTTATATAAATCCGGAAGTTATGATATCTCCGATAAAGCCGGACAAACACTGAGCAAAATTGCAAAGATCATCAAGGACTACAGTGATTATGACGTCCTGATCGAAGGTAATACAGATGCTGTTCCGATTACGATGCCAAATATTCGTAATAACTGGGACCTGAGTGCACTCAGGGCATCGTCCGTAGTGCAGGCCTTGCAAACTACTTACGGAGTTGAGCCGAAACGGTTAACTGCCGGCGGACGGGGAGAATATAATCCGATCGCGCCGAATGATACTGATGCCGGAAAAGCCAGGAACAGACGTACACAGATCATCATTACTCCTAAACTGGAGCAGTTTATGGACCTGATAGGAAAGGCACCTGAAACATCAAAAACACCAGAAAGTAAAACACCCTAAGAAGCTTGTTCAAGGAATTAATTATTCACCGGTCTTCTTAACAGGAGACCGGTTTTTTATCAGATTTATACCTTTGCGGTGCTAGAATACCTATAGGTATGATTGAATTTTTGTAATTTTACATCTTATGGGAAATATACGTTCAGCAAGAGAGACTATTATCAATGAATGGGAATGGGACGAGGAAGAGCTCAGTTTTATCAACAGTCTAAATGATAACCAATGCAGCCGGCTTGCCGCCAACATGAAAAAGGCATCTCTCTACAATTCCGTGTTCATGATCAGCAAATACACCATTTTCGCATTGTTTATTGCGGTATACACCCTGCGGTACTTTCAGCTCAGCCGCCTAGCCCTGGTCATTCAAATGATTATCATTCCCGTCGGGATACTTGCAGTTTTCTCCTTTTTCATGCTGCGAAGGGTAGAAGCTAATCCGGATTATAGATCACTTTTTTTAAATGATTCTAAATCATAAAAAAAGGGGTCTTATATAGTGATATAACAACCCCCCTCTATTAAATATCTGTTCTATATTAGTTTAGCTGTTTTACCAGTTTCTCAGCCAATACAGATTTTGGCACTGCGCCGATTTGTTTATCTACAACCTCACCATCTTTAAAGAATAACAGGGCAGGAATATTCCTGATGCCAAACCTTACTGATATTTGCGGATTACTGTCAACATTTATTTTACCAACGAAGGCTTGTCCTTCATATTCTTTAGCAATTTCCTCAACCACCGGGCCTACCATACGACAGGGTCCGCACCATTCTGCCCAAAAGTCAAGAAGTACGGGTTTGTCTGATTTCAGCACAAGTTCCTCAAAGTTCGCATCAGTAATTTCTATAGTAGTCATGATTTCTTTGTTTTAATTTCTATAACAAAAGTAATCATTTTTCAGATACCAGTTGCATTTCGCAACCAGTTTTCAGTAAAACCAAAAAGTTCTTACATTAAGATAACAATCCCAGGTCAGTGCCTGTGCCTGGCAAATGCTAACTTCCGAGCGCCGTATCTCTCTTTATTTTCAGCCCGTTGGCGTATTCCGTAATCGTTTTGGATTTGTTTGCGACCAGTTTTTTATATACAGGGTTTGTAGACTGTTTAATCACATTGTATTTTGCGCCCCATGCAAATATTTCTACAAAAACAGGCAGCAGATCGATCGCTTTGTCGGTCAGGGAATATAGGAATTTCGCCTTATTGGCAGCTGAAGCCGTCTTGATCAGAAATCCTTCAGCATCCAGATTTTTAAGGCGGTCAGTTAAAATGTTTGATGCAATCTTCTCTTCAGAATTCCTGAATTCACTGAAAGATGATTTTCCTTCAAAAATCATATCGCGCAAAATGAGTAATGTCCATTTATCACCGAATATATCTAATGCGTAACAGATAGAACAGTCAGAGCGAGCCTTCATAAGGTATTGATTTGAGCAGAATAGCTATATTGAATACAATTGTATAAGAATACTCAAATTTATCATTTATAATTAATTACCGCAATAGTAAACTACCCAAATCATCACTCAATACCGGTAACAGTTGAATTTTAAAAATCAATAGTGCTGATCCTGTAAAATCACGGCTGTCCCGGATTCATCAGCTTAAAATGTGAAATGAAAGTAAAGTGTAGCACCTTTATTGGCCCTGAACTGGCGCTGCTCTCGGGGGTATGGGTTATTCATCGACATTTCACCTGGCCTCACCGGCCCGCTGGTCGGAGGAATAGCCAGTCATTTTATAATGATATATATTTTTCCATTTAGCATGGGAATGGTATTTATCGGCTTCCTTCTGGCTATCCTGATCTATCAGCGACAAAAAAACGAAGTAATGGCTTAGGGCATTGTTTTCCTTCATTTTGCACCAGACAAACGTTTTAGTTGTGAAACAAATAACAGCACAAATGTTTGATAAGGAAATAAAGACCTGTTTTTTAGCTCATTACACCTTATAATTCTGCTTTAGATAGAATCCATTCCAAAAAAGAATACGTATATATGTGTATTCTCTTTAGGCTTAAGTTTTCATTTACGGCAAAATGACCAAATATTCAACCCTCTCCGACCGGGAGCTCATCGAACTGATCAAAACAAGTGACAAGTCTGCATTTACGGAATTCTTTAACCGCTACAAAGGCATTCTTTATCTGCAGGCTTTCACTATTTCAAAAGATAACGAAGAAGCGAGGGACGTGGTGCAGGAGATGTTTCTGAATATCTGGGAAACAAGAAGAAGGCTTACAGTGCCCGTGTCAGTAAAAGCTTATCTGCATAAATCTGTCCGGCACAAGATCATTGACGGGATCAGGCACAAAAAGACGATCATGAGTTACCTCGATTCAGTGAAAGCTTATGAGGATGAAGGAACTAAGCCACTGGATGAGAGTTATATCGATAAGGAAACGGTCGCTTTGTTTTATATGGTACTCAATTCTCTTCCGCCCAAAATGCGTAAAATTTTGGAATTGAGCAGACTTGACGGACTGTCACACCAGGAAATTGCAGAAAAACTGAATATTTCCAAACACACAGTGAAAAAGCAGGTACAATATGCTTTAAGAAAAATAAACATCAAATTAAGTCTTCGTTTGCTTTCATTTCTATTCCTGTAAGGTCCCTTCAGCCACCCCTTCCAATTGCTGAAATAAAGATTTCATTTTTTTTCAAATTCATCTACTCCCAAAACGCGCCCTTTACGTCATATTCTAAAACGGGGTTATAATCAGGCGCGCGGAATAGTAAACAAACAATAAGATCATCTATTAAACTCTTATACCTATGGACAAGTCATCTGAAAAAAATATTTTTGAAAAATATGGAAACGGAACCATAACTGACCAGGAATTACTCGTACTCTATAACTGGTATTTTGAACAATTCAAATCAGGCCAGTCCTATCCGGATCCTGAAATTTTCCAGAAACGCATGGAAGAAATGGACAAAGCCATTTTTGCACGACTGCACAAGAATGAAAGAAGAACCATTCCAATGAAATATGTTGCTGCAGCTTTTTTGCTGGTAGCTGCCAGCTTTACTTTTTATTTTATCCTTCAGGGTATCAATGAGAAAAAGTACGATGCTGTTTATGCGATCACACCGGGAGGCAATAAAGCGAGGCTTACGCTGGCAAATGGCAAAAGTATCGACTTAACTGACGCACGTACCGGTGACCTGGCCAAGCAGGGAGGGGTCAAAATAACCAAGACCGGTGACGGTCAGTTGCTGTATACTGCTACGGCTACCAGATCAGCAGGAAATCAATACAATAGCATAGAAACTCCAAACGGTGGTAAATATATGGTGTGTTTGCCCGATGGTACCAAGGTATGGCTAAACGCCGCCTCAACATTAAAATATCCTGCTACTTTTTCGTCGCTGTCAGAGCGCAGGGTAATTTTGAGCGGCGAAGCCTACTTTGAAGTATCTCACAATGAAAAACAACAATTTATTGTTCAGACTGCCCGCCAGTGTGTACGGGATATCGGTACAAAGTTCAACATCAATTCCTACAGCGATGAACCGGGTATCAGGACAACACTTCTGGAGGGCTCAGTGGCCGTTATACCTACCCTATCACATGGAATTTCCATTCATAGAGGCTCAGGATTTGTGGCAGAAAGCATACTGAAACCCGGCCAGCAATCTGTTGTATCTGCTGAAGGAATTAAAATATCAGAAGCTAATGCTGCTGAATCAATATCCTGGAAAAACGGATCCTTTCAGTTCCGGAACGATGATCTGCAGACAGGAATGCGCCAGATAGCACGCTGGTACGATATTGAGGTTGAGTATGATGGAGCGGTGCCGAAAGATAAACTCTACGGAAAAGTTCACCGCGACAATGACCTTGCAAAGGTATTGAATATGGTGCTCGGTTCCGGTATCAGCTATGAAATAAAAGACAGAAAAGTAATTATCCGAAGTAAAAAATAAAATAAATATAACCAACCATACCAGATTTCTAACCAATAAACCAATGTAATGACTACACATCAACGACAGGTTCTCTGACGACAGTATGGTTAATTCAAAAAAAAGCGCAGAAGTGTTACGAGCACTTCTGCGCAAACATTTGGGTTAACCCTTCCCGATAAATCGGGATAAATCTATTTCACCAGATTCTTCTAATTAACCCAAACAGCACAAAAGTATGAAAATATATGCTTTTAAACCAGGCATGTCAGGCCGAAGGCTGCCTAAAAAATTGCTATTGACTATGAAACTTACCGCTTTGATATTGATCATTGCCCTTACACAATTAAGTGCCAAGTCCTATAGTCAGAAAATCAACCTGCATCAAATTAACATTAGCCTGAGCTCAGCCCTTAATGCCATTGAAAGTCAGACAGGTTATACGTTTTTCGCTAAGAATTTTAATCTTGATAAACCCATTATTAGTATTTCTCTTAAAAATGCTACACTTGAAGAAGCAATTAGAAAATGTTTAAAAAACCTGCCGCTCACCTACAGCATCAATGGCATGGATGTCACGCTGATCCGCACCCGTCCTTCACATCTGACCAATGCGGTTAATAAAGCAGGAGGATTTTTTCGTGATATTGACGTGCATGGCCGCGTGCTCGATGAAAATGGTCTGGCCCTTCAGGGAACCATGGTAAAGATCCAAAATGTGGAAAGAACAGCGATTACGGATAGCTATGGGGAGTTTGAATTTATATCAGTTGATGAAAATTCGATACTCACTATTTCCCACCTGGGTTATGTCGGCGTTGAGTTGAAAGCTTCTGCAGAAACCGGAGACATTCAACTGCAAACATCCGTAAATCAGCTTCATGAAGTGATCATTTCTACAGGTTATCAGAAAATAGCCAGGGAAGGTACAACCGGTTCATTTACGCTGATAGACAATAAGCTGGTCAATCGCTCAGTGTCACCAGATTTCCTGAGCAGACTCAGGGGAGTGACCAATGGACTGCTTGTAGATTCCCAGGTTGGAAATACAACAGGAATCAGCGTGAGAGGAAGAAGCACCCTTTTTTCTGAAACCAAACCATTGATCGTCATTGATAATTTTCCTTTTGAAGGAGATCTCAACACAATTAACCCCAATGACATCGAAGATGTAACTGTACTGAAAGATGCCGCAGCAGCAGCAATCTGGGGTGTAAGGGCCGGAAACGGTGTCATTGTCATTACTACCAAAAAAGGAAAGCTCAACCAGCAAACAAAAGTATCTTTCAACACCAATATAACGATAGGCAACAAACCCGACCTTCACTATCAGCGTCAGATGACATCGGCAGAGTTTACAGATCTTGAGAAGTTCCTGTATTCAAAGGGAAGGTACAATACGGTACTCCGCAATAATTACGAAGTTATTTCTCCGGCCATTGCCCTGCTCTCGAAGGAGACATCTGCAAATACCGCCGCCACACAGGCAAGTATTGATGCCCTGAAGAATAACGATGCACGCAATCAGCTGGAGGAATATTTCTATCAAAAGAGCATACAGCAGCAATACTATCTCAGTTTAAGCGGAGGTGGTATGAACAATACGTATCATTTATCAGCGGGATACGATCATCTTAGTCCTGTAACTGTCGGTGCCTCTAATTCGCGTTATACGCTCAAAGCAAACAACACCTATGACCTGGTGGATCATAAAGTACAGCTCACCACGGATATTACATTTACCCGTTCCCTTGCCAGGAATGATAATGCAGACGGATACGCCCCATTATATCCCTACGAGCAAATTGCAGATCAGTATGGGAATGCGTTATCAGTTTTGACAAATTCCGGACTAAGGACCTCCTATACAGATACCGCCGGAAATGGCAGTTTACTAAACTGGAAGTACCGCCCGTTAGAGGAACTGAGGAAAAAAGCAAACTCCTTTAAAGGTGAGTCTACTGACATCAGAGTCAATACAGGTATGCGTTACCAGCTGTTTAAACCGCTTGCATTTTCTGTCAATTATCAGTACTTCCGGTCAACAGGTATCAATCAAACATTAAGGACAATAGATTCCTATGCAACAAGGAATGCAATCAATGAGGTCACCCAGATTAACAGTAATACAGGCGCAGTGACGAATCCGATGCCAATTGGAGATCAGTTTAATAGATCTAATAATTCATTTAATGCCAATTACGGGCGCGCACAACTGGATTTCAGGCAAACCCTATCAGGGAAACACAATTTGAATGCAATCGCCGGTTACGAAATCCGTTCAGAAAATGCATCGAGTAATAGCCAGAAACTCTATGGTTATGACCCTGACACTGAAACAAGCATCATTGTTGATCCGGTCACTGCATTTCCGTATTATTATCGTGCACAGACGACGAAATTAACAAACATTCCGTCTTCGCAAAGAGGGGCAGTGGATCACTATATATCTTATTACGTCAATGCGATATATACCTATAACAGCAGGCTGATCCTGTCAGGAAGTTACCGCAGGGACGAATCCAACTTATTTGGAGTATCAGCTCAAAAAAAGGGCGTTCCTCTTTTCTCAACAGGAATAGCCTGGAGTTTGGATAAGGAAAAGTTTTATGGTTTAAGCTGGCTGCCAAAGTTACAAATGAGAGCTACCTACGGCTATAACGGAAACGTGAACAAGACTATATCCGCATTTACAACGGTAGGCCCCAGTCCATCGCTTAATTACCTGGGAACTTCATTCTCGGTTATTTTTAATCCTCCAAATCCTTCACTCCGATGGGAACGCGTGAAGAATATTAATTTTGGCTTAGACTTCAGTCTTAAAAATGAAGTGCTTTCCGGAAGTATGGAGTACTATCTGAAAAATGGTGCAGATCTGATCGGAACCAGTCCGATTGCCCAGCAAACAGGAATGAGCATTTTTACGGGTAATGTTGCAGACACCCACACCAGGGGATATGATATTCAATTAAATTCGCGTAATCTGAACGGATTATTTAAATGGGGCACTACTGCGATCTTCAATATAACAAAAGATAAAGTCACAAATTACCAGGTCAATACGGGTTCCAATTATGCGATAGTCAGTAATTCCCAATCAATTACCCCACTGACGGGCTATCCGATACTATCCATTTTCAGTTTCAGATCCCTGGGGCTGGATAGTGAAGGAAACCCACAGGGCTTCGTTGGAAAGAACTTAAGCACAAATTATACCTCTATTAATAATTCTACAAACCGCGACGAACTGAAATATGAAGGCTCCGCAGTTCCTACAGTATTTGGATCACTCAGAAATACCTTTAGTTTTAAGTCGCTCGAATTATCAGTTAATATCAGTTATAAGTTTGGTTATTACTTTAGGCGTGCAGCCCTGCAGTACAGCTCTTTGTATAGCGGTGATTACCATTCTGATGAATATAGCGAGAGATGGCAAAAACCAGGTGACGAATTAAGGACAACAGTCCCGGCTTTAGTTTACCCGGCTAATGTTAGTCGCGATCATTTTTATGCCTATTCTCAGGAAACAACCGAAAAAGGAGATCATATCAGGCTCAAGGATATTCAGTTAATGTACACCCTGTCCAGCAATGGGTTAAAGAAAATTGGCTTAGGCTCAGTTGGTTTCTATACCTATGCAAATAATTTAGGTATTCTTTGGAGAGCAAACAAACGCCATATTGATCCTGATGCAAGGAGTGGCTATCCCGCGGCGAAGGGCATTTCTTTTGGAATTAAAACTAATTTTTGATTAGCGATGAAAACTATAAACAACAAGATCAGTATTTGCCTTGTGGCAATACTGATTTCATTAACCGGATTCTTATCATCAGGCTGCAAAAAAGATTTTCTTGATGCCAAGCCTTCAACAAATATTACGCGGCCGGTTACGATTGCTGATTTTGAAATCCTGCTTGAAGGTGACAATTTCACGTATTCTACTTCTGCACTGCCCATATTATCTGCAGATGAATATAGTTATATCGATTATGCAACCTGGCAATCTACCAGCACTGCCACAGAAAGAAATGCTTATATATGGGCTGCAGATTTATTTGCCGGCGCGTCTAATATCCAGGACTGGGCAAAACCTTACAGCGCGATATTTTATGCTAACAATGTATTGAGCGGATTGGAGAAAATTGAGGTTACTGCAGATAATGAAGCAAAATGGAATTATATTAAAGGATGGGCATTATTTGAAAGGGCATACCATTTTTACGACCTCAGCAGGAATTTCTGTAAAGCTTATGATCCTGCAAGCTCAAACACAGACCTGGGAATTCCGCTGAAATTAAAACCGGAGATCGATGATATAGTACAGCGATCAACACTTCAGCAAAGCTATGATCAGATCTTAAAAGATCTGAATTCTGCAAGGGTACTATTGGGCGCCTCAACTCCTACTGATAAGAAAAACAAACCTACGGCCGTATCGGCGTATGCCCTGCAAGCCAGGATTTTTCTTAGCATGGGTGCCTACAGCAAAGCAGAACTCGCAGCAGACAGTTGTCTCGCATTATATGATAAACTGATAGATTATCAAAAGGTTAGCACTACTGTCAGCTTTCCATTTGATAAGTTAAATGAAGAAACATTGTTTACGACCGCAACTGTTCCAACCTATTCAGCCTGTGCAGTCACTTTTAACAACTTTATTGTTATAGACAGCAACCTGCTTAAATTATATGATACCAATGATCTGAGGCTTAAAATTTATTTTAAGCCTTCTATACAAGGTTATATCATGGGCGGCAATTATTTCGGCCAGAACATATTCCCATACACAGGTTTGGCTACCGATGAAATATATCTGGTCAAGGCAGAATGTGCAGCCAGGCGTGAAAATACTACTACCAGTCTTTCTACACTGAATACATTGCTGAGCAAAAGATACCCTGCATCATCTTTTACGCCTTTAACCGCCTCGACTTCTAAACAAGCCCTTAATCTCGTTCTGCTGGAGCGCAGAAAAGAATTAGTATGGAGAGGCCTGAGATGGGACGATATCAAAAGACTTAACAAAGAGGGAGCAGGAATTGTACTCAGCAGAGTATTAAATGGAGTTACTGCCAGGCTTTTACCAAATGATGTGCGTTACGTTTTTCCTATCCCAAGTGACGAAGCAGCACTTAGCGGAATTGTGCAAAACCATCGCTAGCGATTGAGGTATGACTCATTATACCCAATAATAAAAGGGGCCTGAACCCCTTTTATTATTACCCGAAAATTTATTTCAATAGTTTGTTTTAAGTTTCATAAGCCAAGATAAAATCCTGCTCCAACCGGTTCAAGATAACCAGCCTGCATCCATTCCAGCGCCTGCGCTTTTGAGAAAGTTGCCGTAATATGTCCATCCCCTTCAGGAGTTTCATAATAAGCGCACGGTGAGCTTGAAAGAGGCAAACATAAACCCAGCAGATAAGGGCTCGAGAATCTGGTATATGCATCAGAAAGGGTATGTCCATACCAGTCCCCGGTATTATATTTTTTTTCGGGATTTGTCAATACGCTGCCACCTGCAGCAACTGTTGCAGCAAGTAAGCCAATAATAATTTTGTTCATGGTTTAAAATTTATAGGTTTAATAATAGGTAATACTTTATTTGCTTTTTTGTGGGTTTCTGTTTTCAAAAACTATGATTTGTACAATTTTACTCCCGTCAATGCAAGTACAATGAAAACCGCATTAAACCAGATGTGCTGTTTCCAGGTTAGAGAACTTAACACACCCCCGCAGGTACAAATCAACTGGCTGCCGGAATTGATCATATAAATTAAATAAATTGTAAAAACGAGCATAATTGCCAGAGAAGAAAACAAACCCAACCTTCGCGTAACCGGGACGATCAGCAGTGCGCTGATCAGAATCTCCAGGGATGGTACTGTCCAGGCTACCAGGGTACTATATTTACCAATAAGTACTGATTTGCTCAGAACCAGTTCAAAAGACTCAAACGACTGGATTTTACTCGTTGCAGTATAAATAAACAGGATAATAAAAGAATAGACCGTCTTCTCAACGATGATGGATTTTGTTTTACCTGACAGCACAGGATAGCGCCTGTTGTTTAAAATAGATTCCATGGGTTAAATATTGTAGTACCAAGTTAACCACACCATTCTTAAAAGTTGTGCCCGTTTGGAGCAAAGCACTTCCCATATTATACAAAATGATGTAATTATTTCACAAAACGATGTACCATTTGATACAAAAATCAGAGATAACTGGATCAGGATCCATTAATTTGAAGCTAACCACCAGACCCGCTTTATGCGCGTTTTGACCGGGATACGGTCTGCCGGCTTGTTCCCAGATAGGATGCGATTTCCTGCTGATGAAACTTTAGGTCAACTCTTGGTATGGATTTAACCAGCTGAACATATCGTGCAACCGGGTTAAGCGAGATAAAATCCATTATTCTTTTACGGCACTGTTTAAAATCGTTAAGCAGAATGAGATCTATCACCATATTAAGATAGGGGAAAGAGACCAGAATGTCATTGAGTTTCTTACGCGACAATGATAGCAATACACTATCCTGCATCACCTCGATATACAGATCACTGGGCTGTTCACTAAAAAAACTTACGGAATCAATGATTATGCTCTTCTCATCCCAGAAATAGAGCGTATGTTCCTTGCCCTCTTCGTCATGAAAATAACCACGCGCAGCTCCACGCTCCAGAAAATAAATCTGATCGGCAGTATGCCCCGGAGTAAGTAATAATTGATTTTTCTTATGCACACTGGTTGTAAGTTGTAACTCTACAGCCCGCATCAGCTCTTCACGGATTTTACCATCTTTAAGCTCTTCCGGCAAATGTTTGGCGTTAAAAAGAACGTCATATAATCCGTGGTTTACCATAAAATATTATCTACAAATTCCCGAAAACTCTACATTTATTTAGTAGCCTTAACATGCAATGATATGGCCCAAATTATAATGTTTAATCTATTTAAACCTACAGCTAAAATTACAGGCAACGATTTGCAGCAAATACTCACAATATAGCCTCAATGACATTAAAAATCTATAATTTTTTATCCCTTCTAAACAAATCTAAAAATATTTATGAGAAATCAAACGAAAAAAATGTGATTTATACTTGCTAAAAATCAAATATTTTTTAGCATAAAAACGAGACAAAATAGTGTTGCAACACTAAATCGTATTAGCTTTAAAAGACTATTAATCAACACCATAGGTCTACATTCAAAGTATTTTATTTCTGTGGAATTATATTTTGCCGCCGACAAATCCAGCACTCAAAACAGAATAATCAGAAACATTATAAACAGATAGCAGAAATTTTTCCTTATTGCTCAATATCCGGCTTCCCTGAATTTTTTCTCCTGATATTTGTATCGGAATTCCGGAGGGCATTGCCAGATGCACAAAAAAATTCCATAATAATTCTTCTTTTTTTACAAAAACCATTTTACTCATCCTGCTTTTATTTTATATTTTTACTAAGGTTAAGGGCATAAATAAATGCCGGGACAATCATTGTGGCTTCAGGACGGCCAGTTCCCCTGAGCTGAGAGTGGCCTGGGAGTGAGTCAGGAATGAGTATTGAAGCTAATACTCACTTTTGATTCACTCCCAGGCCACTCTCAGCTCACATCTGCCTACAGGAATGAACGAATAATGATGCAACTATATAACCTCTGAACCCGCCGGTATACGTTTATTTTCCAAAGCGCATTTTGACGAAACGTACGTCTTAAACAATTAATCTGTAGCGCTCTGACAATTAAAATCGTTTATCCTGTAAACTACCAAGTTGTATGAAAAAAATGTTAACGCTCTCACTCTGCATGATACTGCTGCTTTCGGCATTCAGTTGCAAAAAGAAATCAGTAGAATCAGCCTTCAACGGAACCTGGGAACTAAGATATATTGAAGGAATTCAGATTGCGGGAGCTGATCCGAATTTTAAGGCCGGTAACGGAAATGTGTTGAAATTTTCGGAATCCAATTATGAAAGATATGTAGATCATCAACTTATTGACAGCGGAACGTTCGCTTTTCAGAAAGAAGAAGTCAGGATCAATAACAGTCAGTCTAATTACAGTATACTGCTCAAGAATAATGAAAAAGTATACATTAATTTATCAGGGAAAAAGCTCATTGTTTTTTACGGGCAAATCGCTGCTGACGGAGTAGAAAATCATTACGAAAAACAGTAATTGCAGACCCGGCCGCCAGCAGCGGTGCCGCTAATGGGCGGTAATTACTCATATTTAAGCGCATCAATCGTATTTCCAGCGGCTACCCTGTAAGATCTGATGCTTACAGTGATCAAAGTGATGAACATAGAAATCGAAAACGCTATCGCAAATGGCCATATACTCAAGTCTATTCGATAGGCAAATCCCGATAGCCACTTTGAAACAAACATATACGCCAATGGCCAGGCCACTAAATTTGCAATAAAAACCATCAGCAAAAATGAGCTGTTCAGCATCTTTACCAGTTCCATCGTTGATGCACCCAGTACTTTCCTGATAGCCACTTCCCTGTTACGCTGCGTGACTACAAACGAAATCAAACCAAACAAACCAATAAAGGAGATAAAAATAATCACACCAGCGAATACCTTAAACAATACCCCCATTACACGCTCACTTTCATAATATTTGTTCACCTCATCGCCGATAAATTTTGCATGATAAATATAATTAGGGAAGGCATTGTTCCACAATGCTTCTACCCTTCTCATCGCAGGCATCAACTGTTTACCCTCTATTTTGATGGCCGCTTTATAGTATTCATCCGGATTTGGCTCTATGAGCAAAGGCGATGTACTTTCCTTGAGCGACCGGTCATTAAAGTCTTTAACAACACCCACAACCGGCAGTGATTCATTCCCGCTCGCAGCAATAATCTTTCCTATAACATCCTCCGGATTCGTGATCCCCAGTTTCCTGATAAAAGTTTGATTTACCACACAGCCCCTGGCCCTGTCACTTTTAACAAATGCTTTCCCGGCAAGTAGCTGCAAACCGAACAGCTTAAAATAATTTTCATCGGCAATGGATATCCGCACCTCAAAGTCCTTATTTTTAATTCCATTATAACTGAAGTCAGTTGTCCAGGTATCCTCCGATAACGGGGGAATGGTACAATAACTCAGCATCTGTACTCCGGGCACCCGTAATACCTGCTCTTTAAAAGTACGATACCTGGTTCTGCTTAAGCTGTCTCCGGGTGTATTTACCATTGCAATGGATTCCGTGGTAAAACCCAGCGGCTTCTGCCTGATGTATTCCATCTGGCGGATAATCACCAATGTGCCGATGATCAGAATAATGGTAACCGCAAACTGTACCACTACCAGGACCTTACGCAGGTTTAATCCACTGCTGTTTACAGAAAGCTTATTTTTGATAGCCAAGGCAGGACTAAAACCAGACATAATCATTGCCGGGTAGAAACCGGCCAGAAAGCTAACAATGATGATCAGTATACCAATAAATATAAAGATCGCAGGATGTGAGAACAAACTAAAGGTAATGTTGTCACTAAAAAGGTTCGCCATCGCCGGGATCGCAAGTTCAGATAAGATGCAGGCCAGTAACATGGACATCAGTACGATCGCAAATGTTTCGGTTAAAAACTGGATGACCAGCTGCTGGCGTTTACTACCCATTACTTTACGTATCCCAACCTCCTTCGACCGGTTGATAGCCTGTGCTGTAGCCAGATTGATAAAGTTGATACAGGCAGTAAGCATTAAAAACAGGCCAATAACAGCCAGTCCATAAATTTCTTTCATGGTGATCGACGTATCAGAAAAATTACCGTAACGCTCGCTGAAATGAATATCACTCAATGACTGAAATGAATTGTTCTGATTACCGGCTATCTTTTTATCCTCAAAATATTTTTTATTAAACTGTGCCAGCGGCTTCTGCAGGTCGGCAATATGCACACCCTTTTTAAGGAGCACATAACATTCCGTCTGCGAAGCTACAGCATCCCAGTTCGAACCGTTCTTTTGTTCAAAAGTCTGGTAACTGACCACGATCTTTAAAGGAAAACTGCTATTTTCAGGCATATCTTTGAATACACCTGTCACTTTCAAATTTGTTTGATTGCTCAGTAAAATACTTCTTCCAACAGCCTTTTCCGTCCCGCCAAAAAATTTCAATGCCATGCTTTCAGATAAGGCTACGGTATTGGGTGCGGCCAACGCCTGTACAGGTTTACCGTAGAGCCAGGGAATACTGATAATTTCAAAAAGATCAGGCTCAGCATAGAATACTCCTTCTTCAGTTTTTAAGATCACCTTCCCACGGTCATCTTTCACATGAAGGATTCTTCCTCTTCTCAGCAATGCAGCAACTTTTTCAAAGCCAGCGAACTCATTTCTGGCTGCAGCTATCAACGGAATTGGAACACCCTGCGAATAATCAGTGTAACTATTATATTTCCAGTTGGTTACAAATCTGTAAATTCTGTCCCCATTCTGATATCCTTCGTCAAAGCTCAGCTGAAAACGGATAAAGATAAATATGAGGATACAACTCGCCATTCCGATGGAAAGACCAAGTATATTGATCAGCGTATAGCCTTTATTTTTCCAAAGGTTTCTCCAGGCAATTTTCAGGTTGAGTTTAAACATTTTTATAAGTTCTGATACCCAGGATCCGCTATTGGTATGCCAATTTTAAAATACATCATATGCGCCTTTAAAAATGGAATTTTATACATAACCTATTCATCAACTGTTCGTTTCTGACCATCTTAATGACCGAAAGCGCACACCGTCATTATCAATCCTTAGAAAAAAAACCTGTCACTATCCGGCGGCATAAAACTATAACGCGATGTCTTTGTTATGCCCTAAATATCATTTATGCCAGACATTGCCCAACGTTTTCCGGAAAACCCTCTGCTTCTGCCAAAAAATCTGAAATCCAGCAGCCATGAAATGCAAATCATCAGTCTCCTTAATCCGGCGGCTTTTACCTATCAGGGTAAGATCTGGCTGCTGATCCGGGTGGCTGAAAGTTTGACGCAGAAAGAAGGATTCGTATATGTTCCTGTGCTGGATACGGCAGGTTATACATCTTATATTGAAGTTCCTCTGAATGACCCTGATCTTATTGCAACAGATGCAAGGGTATTCAATTATAAAGGACTGGATTACCTGACTACCCTATCTCATCTCAGATTAGTGTATAGCGATGATGGCATATATTTTGAAGAGTCTGACGAATATCCGCCATTGTTTGGACAAGGAGCCACGGAGAGGTTTGGAATTGAAGATTGCCGTGTCAGCTTCGTAGCGGACACCTATTACCTAACCTACACTGCAGTATCTGAGAATGGCGTTGCTGTAGGACTGAAAACAACCAAAGACTGGAAAACATTTGAATCTAAAGGTTTGATCTTTCCGCCGCATAATAAGGATTGCGCAATATTTGAAGAAAAGATCAATGGGAAATATTACGCTTTACACCGGCCCAGCAGCGTGGATCTCGGTGGCAACTTCATCTGGCTCGCAGAGTCACCAGACGGACAACATTGGGGCAATCACAAATGTATCGTTAAAACCAGGACCGGCTTTTGGGACAATGCCAGGGTCGGTGCCGGTGCAGCTCCAATTAAAACCGAATCCGGCTGGCTGGAGATCTATCACGGAGCAAACGAAAAACACCAGTATTGTCTCGGGGCATTTTTGATGGACCTGGCAGACCCCTCAAAAGTTATTGCCAGAACGCCCGAACCCATCATGGTCCCTCTTGAAAACTACGAGCTGAGCGGTTTTTTTGGCTTCGTTGTATTTACCAATGGCCATATCATAACGGGTGATCAGCTTACGGTTTATTATGGAGCAGCCGATGAGTTTGTATGCGCTGCACATTTTTCTGTAAAAGAAATTATGGCGGCATTAGTTACCTGAAATCAAATCAACGCAATAAATAGGCTCTTTTTAACAATTAAAGACTGTATCCATGTATCTAAATTTTGTACTTTCAAAAACAAAAGATAGATTTGAGCAATAGATTAATTTATTGACAAATAAGAACACTATTATTGATCTCATTTACCAAAAGGCTATCATAAAATCTTCTTACTTATCACATGCTGTTTCAAACCATATATTAAATGAATGAATATGTAAATTTCCTAAATAGGCATTTGCCTATGACGGAAGAAGAACAATTGCAAGTAGCACAGTACACTTCTGAAAAAACGTACAAAAAGGGCGAGCTTATTTATTCAAAGGGCGATATTTGTACACATCTTTTGTTTGTAGTAAGTGGATACGGACGATCGTATGCACTGGATATGAACGGAAGGGAATTTACCTGGAACCTTAATTTCAATGACCAGGACTCACAATTCAGGAACCTTTTTATTTTTGACTATTCAAGTTTCCTGGCACAAGAGCCATCTGAACTTTATGTGGAAGCTATTACAGACATGAAAGTAATCAGAATGAGTAATAAAAAAATGAATACACTATATGCTAAAAATCCCAAATACCGGGAGGGAGGGCGCCTCATGGCAGAAAATGCATTTCGCTCTATGCAAAAAAGAACGTTTTTATTGCTGACAATGACTGCCGAAGCCAGATATGAACAAATGTTAAGAGAACAACCCCAACTACTTCAGAAATTTCAGCAATACTATATCGCCTCCTACCTTGGGATTACTCCACAATCATTAAGCAGGCTTCGCAGCAGTAGTGGTATATAAACTAACTGCACCGCCGAACCGGGTACATGCCTTCTCTGATTATAGCTGACCAAGTGATGCAGCTCCAATTAAGACCGGAGCCGGTATGGTTCCTCCCGAAAATTATGAGCTGAGTTATTTTTCTGCGTCGCTGGATTGATCATTGGTGATATCCTAACAGGTGATCAGCTTACCGTTTATTACGGAGCAACTGATGAGTTTGCATGCGCTGTACATTTTTCAGTTAAAGCAATCATGGCAGTCTTAGTTGCCTGAAAGCAAACCTGATGCTAAAAAATCTGTCCCTTTTAACAATCAGGGGACATCAATTTTTATATTCAATTTTGAACTTTTAAAAACAAAAGATAGATTTGATCAGTATACTAATTTAATGACAAATAAGAACACGCTATTGATCTCCTTGACCATAGCATGTCATAAATATTCTTACTAATACCGTACTGTTTCAAACCGTAATAATTAAATGAATGAATATGTAAATTTCCTAAACAAGCTTGTGCCCATGACGGAAGAAGAGAAATTGGAAGTACTGGAGTGTACTTCTGAAAAAACATATAAAAAGGGCGAGGTCATCTATTCGAAGGGTGAGATCTGTACACATATTTTATTTGTATTAAGTGGATACGGAAGATCGTATTCACTGGATATGAATAGAAGGGAATTTACGTGGAATCTTAATTTCAATGACCAGCACTCACTATTTGGAAATTTTTTTATTTTTGACTTTTCAAGTTTCCTGGCACAGGAGCCAACTGAACTCTATATAGAAGCTATTACCGATATGAAGGTAATCAGAATGAGTTATATAGAAATGAAAATGTTATATATCAAAAATCTCAAATACCGTGATGCAGGACGCCTCCTGGCAGAATATGCATATTACTCTATGCAAAAAAGAAGCCTCACATTGCTGACAATGACTGCCGAAGCCAGATATGAACAAATGTTAACAGAACAGCCCCAGCTACTTCAGAAATTTCAGCAATACTATATCGCCTCCTACCTTGGAATTACCCCACAATCGTTAAGCAGGCTCCGCAGCAATTGCAATAGTAATATATAAATTAATTGTGCCATTCTCCGGACACACTGCTTCTCTGATTACAGCGGACAAAGACTAAATATCTACTTTACTGACAGGCTTTTAAAATACCTTTCTCTTGAAGCCTTAATAGTTGACATGTTCTTCAATGCCCATTGTGTAAGTGTAGCAATTGATGGCAAAAGGCTGTTACCGAGTTCTGTAAGGGTATATTCTACGCGTGGCGGTACCTGCGGGTAGATCTTTCTCGATACCAGCCCGTCCGCCTCAAGAGTTTTCAGCGTCACCGTCAGCATCTTTTGAGAGATATTGCCGATAATACTGTTGATCTCGTTAAAACGTAATGTCCCCAATTCACCTAAAATGGAGATTACAAGAATCGACCATTTGTCACCTATCCGGTCAAGCACGTTTCTTACCGGACAATCTTCAATAATTTGATATTTTTCTAAGTTTTCTTTTATCATAACAAATTGATTATCAATAATAGTTACCTAAGGGTTAGTTAGTGAATTCAAAGTGCCTTCTTGTCTAACCCTAAGTTACTAATTATCTTTAACTCTCCAAAAGTAACTAAAGCTTTGGAGTTGAACACTATTATTTATTTAAATCATTTGATATGAGTCAGATCTTAGTAACAGGTGCTACAGGGCATCTTGGGGCCGCAGTAACGGAAAACCTGATAAAAAAAACAAATCCAGCCAATATTAATGTCGTAGTAAGAGATGGGGGAAAAGCGGCAACTTTCGAAGCGAAGGGTATCACCGCAAAAATTGGCGATTATAACGACTACGATTCACTTGTAGCAGCATTTAGAGGGATAGATAAATTATACCTGGTGTCCGGCAACGATATTGCAAACCGTACAGGCCAGCATGAAAATGCAGTTAGCGCAGCTAAAGAAGCTGGTGTAAAACATATTGTATACACCAGTTTCCAGCATAAAAATGAAACGGAAACGTCAGCAATAGCATTCATAGCAGCAAGCCATTTGTATACAGAAAAGTTAATTAAAGCGAGCGGCATTACCTATACCCTACTGCAGCACGGGCTGTATGCAGATCTTATCCCTCTTTTCGCCGGTGAACACCTGCTGGACAATAAAACTATTTTTCTGCCAGCCGGAGAAGGAAAATGTGCTTTTGCAACAAGGAAAGACTTCGCTGAGGCCGGTGCAAATGTGTTACTTGAGGAGACCGGAAAATTCGATCATACAACCATTGAACTTGCGGGATCAGAAGCGATATCCTGGAGGCAGATCGCCAGTATCATTTCAGAGATCACAGGATCAGAGATCATCTATGTTTCACCTTCCTTAGATGATTTTTCCACTACCCTCACAAAAGCCGGTGTACCGGCAGAATATATTGGTCTCTTTTCTGGGTTTAGCCAGGCCCTGGCACAGGGAGAGTTTGAGCAAATAACAGGTGATCTGGAAATGGTTCTTGCGCGAAAACCAGTATCTGTGGCTGAATACCTTCAATCTGTATACGGCAAAATCTAGTGATTAAACTTTCTCCCTGGCTGTCAGGGGAAAGTTTAATATTTTCAGTGATCTGTTTAACGATTTGAGCCAGTGACAATTTCAAACCGCAATAGCGCTGCAATGCGCTATTGTCAGATGTTTGAAAGGACATCATATTCTACCAAAATGCCTTAGAGTGCTTCGATTTCCGGGATATTCAATTGAGTAGCCTTAGAGATTAATTCCGTGGGAACACCATTTTTCTTCAATTCAATGGCTACATCTAATGCTTTTTTCTGTTCTCCCTCTTTCATTCCTTTTTCGAATCCCTCCTGCATTCCTTTTTCCGAAGCCTGTTTTTTAGCATATTCCATTACTGCATAATTATCCCATCTGCGCTTTTGCTCCATTTCATAAGCACTTCTTTCAGCGCGTGTAAAATTTGTATATTCTGCCATATCAAATAATTTTTCAAATATAGGTTCATTAAAATTTGAGGGCCTTTCCCTCAATTCGCTCATATTTTTTAATGCAAACAGCCACTTATCCAGAATGGTATCCAATTCAAATTGCATTTTATTAAAGTTACATAACTCAATAAATAAGAACCCGAATTCTTCGTGAAATATTTCGCCACTATCGGCATCACACAAAAGGATTCTTCGCAGATACCGGTCCTTCAACCCAATGTCAGATCTAAAATCACAGAGGATTGCAACTAAATACACCTCAGAAATTGCGTATTTCCATTCTTTCCTTTTGCCCTTAGGAGCCTGCCCGCTAATTTGCCGCGATGTATAAAACAATGCCCTCTTCATAAATTGCTCCTGTTTTGAACGCTGGACTTCAATTAAAAACTTCTCTCCACGATCACCGGTACACAACACATCAAAAATTGCCCCGCCTTCATCTATCGAATTTCCGGGATGATCATTTTTATTAAATTCCAGATCCACAATATGTTTGCGACCTCTGAACAGCGCATTTAGCAATGAAAGAAGCAAATCTTTATTTTGTACATCTCCAAATATTTTCTTAAAACTAAAGTCCATCAGCGGATCAATATAACGAGGCTGCTCTTGTTTCATATCTTATGTTCTTCAAGGCAAATATAGATAAAGTTTCTTAAGAAGAATATTTTTAATTCAAAAAATAACAAAAACATTTAAAAATCACTTATTATTTCATTTAAGTTACTTTAAGGAGTTTATCACAATTTTTACGAATCGGGTCACCTGTTAGTGTCAGCCAATAAAGAATCCGGTACTTATTGGTCCTATCATATTTAATAACAAACATTCATCACACATGCTTGTTGTACCCAGACATTTGACCCAACAACAGGTTAACAGTATTTCATCAAAACTGTAGAATTGCCAGGCACTAAATCTTAAGAACATGAGCAAATTGAAAAATCTGATTGCAGGACTTGCAGGCGCAGTAGCATTGAATATCCTTCACGAAACATTAAAAAAGCAAAGTGACAATGTGCCAAGAGTAGATCTGCTTGGAGAAGATGCCATGCAGAGAACGCTGAATTACTTTGGGGGCAACATTGATCATAAAGAAACCTTATATAATGCAACCCTGGCGGGTGATATTGTGGGGAACACATTATACTATAGTATAATCGGGGCCGGAAACGCGAAATATTTATGGCCTAAGGTCTTATTTGTAGGATTAAGCGCAGGAATTGGAGCGGTGAAACTTCCTAAACCAATGGGACTTGATGAAACACCCGTGGCAAAGAACGATCAGGTAAAGTTCCTTACCGTAGGTTATTATTTGTTTGGTGCAGTAGTTACCGGATTAGTTGTAAAAATGATCAGCAAATCCAGCTGATCATTCTTACATTTTTTTAAAAAGATGTTATTCGAATATACCGGCATTAAATAAGGGATTATCACCAGGATGTGGATAGTTGCTTCAACAACGTCGAGGCCAACCTCCCCGCTTTCAACGCCTCATATCCTGTTTGTAAGCGTTAAGGCTGGCCGGTAAGCCAGTTCTTTCTCTGCACTCCTATTTTTCCTGTTCAGGGTGCAGGCACCGAAAACAACATTTCTGCCAGGCACAGCAGCAGAACGCCGGTTATCAGTGTGGTCACAAAACTATCCTTTGGCGTATCAGCCTGCAGCTCAGCGGACGCTAAATTAACAAAACTAATTATTGAAGATTTATCCTTGTATTTCGGACACTTCCAACAATAAATATTATCTTGTATCCTGTACAAAAGACCTTTGCCGGAGTACAGCTATACTCAATCTATTAACCTCATCAACTTGATTTCCAACTTTAAATTTTTGCTGATTATTTTGCTTCAGGCAATCTCTACATTGGCGTTCGCACAAAATCAGCAAATACATTTCTCACATATTGGTTCCAGAAATGGCCTTTCGGAAAGGAATGTAAATTTTATATATCAGGGTAAAAAGGGTTTTATGTGGATCGCCACCCGCGATGGTTTAAACAGATATGACGGATACCGGATCAGGATCTTCAGGAATAACCCCGATGACTCTTCCAGTATCGGCGGCAACTACATCTCACATATTGCTGAAGATAAACAGGGAAATATCTGGGTGGCAACTCTTGGCGGCGGGCTTAATAAGTTCGACCGGAAGACCAATAGATTTTCTCATTATTATCATGAAGATGGGAATGCCAGAAGCATTGCCAGCAACTTTATCAACAGAATTGTATTCGATGATCAGGGTAAAATCTGGGTAGCAACTCAGAATGACGGTTTAGATCTCTTTAATCCGGTACTTAACCAGGCTATTCATTACCGCAACAATATACTGGATGAAAAAAGTATAAGTGGTAATAACATTCTTGCCGTATATAAAGATAGCCGCAATAATATCTGGGCGGGCGACCAGCAAAAGGGGCTGAATTTATTTGACAGGAAGACCCGTACTTTTAAAAGGTTCATCCACCTTCACACAGTTTAAGCATAGTATGAATGCAAATAGCCTCTCTAATGATTTTGTACTCAGTATTTTTGAAGACTCGGATCATCATGTCTGGATAGGTACAGATGGCGGCGGACTCAATTTATTCAATAAGCAGACCGAAGAGTTTACCGTATTTAAACATCAGGAAGGAAAAAACAGCATCTCCGGCAATTACATTCTTGATGTGAAAGAAGATCATCATCAGCAACTCTGGATAGCTACATGGGGTGCCGGGCTTAGCATCTTAAACCTGAATACAAACCAGTTTAAGACCTACAGACACAATGCCGCGAATGATAACAGCTTAAGTCTGGATAATATATATACCATACTGCCCGATCCGGATGGAAAAATATGGATAGGCACCTTTGGCGGTGGCCTGGATCTGTTTGATCCCGCCTCCAATAAGTTTATCCATTACCGGCACAATATCAACAATGCAAAAAGCATCAGTAGCGACCGTATCAATTCCTTACTAAAGGACCGGCAGGGCAACCTTTGGGTGGGTACAAATGATGGCGGCCTTGATCTCTTTGACCCTAAACAACAAACATTTACACACTTTAAACATACTGCCGGAAAAAACAGCATAAGTAATAATACAGTAGTCAGTATGCTGGAAGATCATACCGGTAATATCTGGTTATGTACCTTTGATGGGCTTAATCTTTTGAATCCTTCTACCAGAACTTTCAGCCGTTTTACTACAGAAGACGGCCTGCAAAATAATTTTACTTATGCCATTCTGGAAGATGACCGCCACAACCTCTGGGTTAGTACCAATACGGGTTTATCAAGGTTTAACCCAAAATCGAAGATCTTCAGAAACTTTACCTCAGAAGATGGCTTGCAGGGCGATGAATTTAAGCCACATTCGGCTTTCAAAAGCAGCACCGGCGAAATGTTCTTTGGTGGTGTAAATGGCTTCAATAAATTCTATCCCGGCCAGATCAGGGAAATAAGATCCGAAGCTCCGCTTTTGCTGACTGGTTTTCAACTCTTTAACAAACAAGTATATATTGCAAGGGACAGTAAAGATACTTCTGTACTAAAGCAGGATATCTCTGAAACGAAGTCCATCACCTTATCCTATGAGCAATCTACAGTATCTTTTGATTATGCCTTTCTTGATTTTTTATCATATGGTAAAAAATCCTACTCTTATCTGTTAGAAGGCTTTGATAAAAGCTGGAACAATGTGGGCAGTAAAAATTCCGCAGCCTATACCAATTTGCCTACCGGCAACTATACCTTTATGGTCAGATGCCGGAACAATGACGAGGGATGGTCACGGTCTGTGATCAGTCTGAAGCTTACCATCGTGCCCCCCTTCTGGCTGACATGGTGGTTCAGATCACTGATGCTAATAGTGATTCTGTCTGTTGTTTATCTTCTGTACAGGTTCAGGATGAATACGATCATCCGGCAGAAAGCAACGCTTGAAAAACTGGTAAAAGACCGCACTGCCGAGTTATCTACACAGTCGAAAATGCTGCAGTCAATAAACGAGGAGCTTCAGGTACAATCAGAAGAACTGCAGGCACAGTCGGAAGAGCTGGAATACCAAAGGGAGCAGGAGCACATTGCGCGCAATGAGGCCGACAAGGCCAACCAGGCCAAAAGTATATTCCTGGCCAGTATGAGCCACGAAATCAGGACGCCAATGAATGGTGTGGTTGGAATGGCATCCCTTTTAACCGAAACACCGCTCAGCGAAGAACAAAAAGAATATACCGATGCAATTATCAAAAGTGGCGAGAACCTTTTGGGCGTTATCAATGATATCCTGGATTTTTCGAAAATAGAATCCGGAAAAATGGATATTGAACAGGAGGATTTTAACCTGAGGAACTGCATAGAAGAGGTAATGGATATTTTTTCCCAAAAATCGGCAAGGCAAAAGATCGACCTGCTCTACGACATCGAATTTCAATTGCCGCAATATATCGTTAGTGATGGCCTGAGGCTCAAACAAGTGCTGATCAACCTGGTCAATAATGCCATTAAGTTTACCGAAAAGGGGGAGGTATTTTTAAATGTCAGCCTAAATAAACGGCTCGAGAATGAGCACCTGATCATTGAGTTTAGCATCAGAGACACCGGAATCGGAATTCCGGCGCATAAGCTGGATGACCTGTTCAAACCATTTTCACAGGTAGATTCTTCTACCACCCGTAAATATGGGGGTACCGGCCTGGGTCTGGTGATCAGTGAACGTATCGTCAAACTGATGGGCGGAAAAATCTGGGTGGAGAGCAAACCGAACGAGGGTTCTACTTTCCATTTTACAATCCAGACCGTTAAAAGCAGTAGTCAACCTGCCACCAATACGCTGCAGGCAAGCAGGCCCGATATCAAAGGAAAACACATTCTGGTGGTAGACGATAATTATACGAACCGGGTAATCCTGAATACACAACTGGAATTATGGGGATTTATACCCATCACCGTATCATCCGGACAGGAAGCGCTGCAGGTGATGAAGGACGACCACACCATTGAACTGGTGATTACTGATATGGAAATGCCTGAAATGAACGGGATAGATTTCGCCAAAGAAGTAAAAGCGGTCCACAGTAAGTTACCCGTGATTATGCTCAGCTCAATTGGTGATGAGAGCATGAAGAACTTTTCCAATCTCTTCAGGGCAATTCTTACCAAACCAGTGAAGCAAAAGCAACTTTGGAAAAGCATAGAAAAGCAATTTTCTATATTTCCCATCACAGGCCCGTCAGAAGAAAAACCAATTCAGGTACTCAGTGAAGGATTCAGCAAAATATTTCCCCTGAAGATCCTCGTTGCCGAAGATAATCTGATCAATCAGAAACTGATTGAGCGCGTGCTCAATAAGCTGGGTTACCAGATTGAACTGGTAGACAACGGGAAACAGGCACTGGAACAACTGAGACTGGATCATTATGACATGGTGCTGATGGACATTCAAATGCCTGTTATGGATGGTATGGAAGCCACAAAAGTCATCAGAGAGACCCTTTCCTACCAGCCTTACATCGTTGCCCTGACCGCCAACGCAATGCCTGAGGAAAGAGATATCTACCTGAAAGGCGGAATGGATGAATATATTTCGAAGCCAATGAATCTTGAAAAATTAAAAGAGATCTTCAAGATCGCTTATGAAATTATAATAGGCTAACATATTGTCATATCTTTGAGCCAGATAAGTAATACCGATGAAAAACGCATCCAGGATCATTTCCATACTCTTTGTAAGTTTCCTTTCGTCAACCGCCTTTGCTCAGAACAAAATGCAAAGCCTGGATGAACTGATCAATAAAACTGATCCGGCATGGCCACTTGTACAGAAATGGATCGATTCTGCCAAAAACAAAGTGGAAGTTCTCGGCTTTGACTCTGTGAAAGCCAGCGAGGTATTGTATAACACGCAGGTATCAACGTACTCTACCCTGGGTGCTGTCATTTATAACAGTGGCGGAATGATGATCGACAACGGCTGGATCCGTATCCTGGGCTCGGGAAGCGCAAGACTCAACCGTTCTGTTTCAGCCTGGAATAAAGGAAAAACGATTAAGGAATTTGGTGATAAACCAGATTATCTTTTGGTTGCAGATGACGCCGTCGGGGGTTTCTTCGCCATTAATTACGGTGCATTTGGCAAAGATCTGAAAAACATCTATTACCTCGCTCCCAATAGCCTGAACTGGGAACCGCTCAACGCGGGATACAGCGAATTTATTCTTTTTTGTCTGGACAGCGATCTTTCTGCCTTTTACAAAGGCCTGAGATGGTCTACCTGGAACCAGTTCATCACTGATCTGGACGGAAGCAAATCTTATAGTTTCCGCCCTTATTTATGGTCTGAAGAAGGCACAGATATCGATAAATGCACCCGAAAATTAGTCACAACCGAAGAGCTTTTCAGGTTCAATCTGAAAAAACAAAAGGAACTGTACGATTCAAACACTCCTGCGGCAATAAAAGAGCAGGAATAAATCACTCCTTAGATGTGACATTCTTCAACATGTTCAGATAGAAATATTTCGGGCGGAAAAGACATGTGGTTTAACGCATATTTTTATGCTATTTCACCAGTATAAAACACGTGTATACCCTCTCTGCGGTTACGAATGCAGCATGATATATTTGTTTGACGTAATTTCTAACATCATGCCTAAACACACATCACTTGAACAAATAGAACAATATATAATTGATGTAACTATATCGCTCAGGCACAAGCATAATCTGAGACAAAGTGATCTCGGTAAAATTATCAATACCAGCCCGTCATTTATTGGTAATGTTGAAAATTACAACAATCCTGCTAAATACAATTTAAAGCACATTAATGCCCTGGCAGAATACTTCAACCTGGCTCCTAAATATTTTATGCCTGAAAAGCCATTATCGGCTAAATAGGCATTAGCAGAAGTCATAGCCTGATAATGCGCTTTAAATTGCAGCTTTTATTTCTTATAGACGTCCTAATAACTACGCCATAGCGCAGTTATTTTGAATTCAGCTTTCTGATCAACTCTGTTTCATCCCTGCGGTAAGGAGTTCCATCGGGGTTAAAGATCTCATGAAACCATTCAACTGGTTCAGAACCATCAGCCAGAGGGGTATCCCAGGCATACTTGGTATTTGTTTTACCTGCCGCAAAACCCCAGTTGATGGCACCTACATTTTCTTTCTTCAGCAGCGGCAAAATATTTGAGAACCTGCTGTTCCTGCCTCTTGCCATATACTCCGTGCAAATTAACGGACGGCCGCTAGCTTTTAACAATTGAATCACGCGCTCATGCCACTGTGGTTCTTCATAATCATGATATGTGACCACATCAGAATTACTCAACTGCAATGCATTCAACTTTTCGAGTCCCCAGCTCCATAATCCAATACTGATGGGCTGATCCGGATTGACAGATCTGGCCCAGGCTATAGTTTTGGTCAGCAATAAAATAGTACCTTCATTTTTGCCACTATTTCCGGGCTCATTGTACAGATCCCATAACAGCACACGTTTATCCTGCGCAAAACGCGTTAGCACAGCTTTCACATATTTCTCCAGGTCAGGAAAATTCGCTTCTTCTTTATAGGCCGGATCACCCGGATCCTGTAACCATCCTGAATTATGCACGCCGGTTTTTGGTGCCGGCTGCTTGCCTATCGTATTGGTTTTATTCCAGCAGTCATCGAAGAATACAAACAACGGTGTAATTTTGTGCTTTTCCGCAATAGCCAGAAACTGGTCCATTCTCTTTAAAAAGCCTTCAGGATCCTGTTTATAGGCCTGGCTATGCAAAAAGACCCGCATGGTATTGAAACCAATG
The DNA here is from genome assembly GCF_900107535.1 of Pedobacter hartonius. Taxonomy (GTDB): domain Bacteria; phylum Bacteroidota; class Bacteroidia; order Sphingobacteriales; family Sphingobacteriaceae; genus Pedobacter; species Pedobacter hartonius. The sequence continues at coordinate 474,749 of NZ_FNRA01000003.1, forward strand.
TTCTCTGCCCATCCCAGTTCCTTGTCTATCAGATCAGGGCTAAAAGTATCCGCCTGCCACATCTCCAGCTGATTGATCGCATTAGATGGAATATAATTTGCACCTGTTAGCCATTTATGAGCTTTATACCATGTATCTGCCTTTTCTACCGGCCATACCGTTCCCGGTTGCTTTTTTGCTTTTTGAGCATATCCCGACGCGAGGGTAAAGGTGAAGATCAGTGCGAAAAAGTAGTTTTTAGTTTTCATCTGTAAATATTTGGTTGTTTGAGGGGACAAAGCCTGAATACGTTTTATATTCAATCCGATATCTTCTCAAAACAAAGGTTTTTTAATTTAAAAAGAGACTGGTTTTGTCTCAATGTTTCGACAATACGTATCATAATTTGATGGCAAAAGCATGAATACAATATCCCTGATCTTGCAATCCAGTTCTTCCGCAGTTGTCTCCAGCATCATGATCTCTTCCCGTTCGGCTTTGCATCCGTTGAGTTTAAAAACATGGCTCAGCCGCAGAATGAATCAGGAAGTCCGTCGAGCATCTTTCTCAAAAAGAGGGCATAATCTTTATGAAGAATGTCTTCTTCTGTGGCAAATAAACAGACCTTTATACCTGTTTGAAGCTACATTTATACATGTAAAATAATTAATTGTAAGCCCCCTTAACAGATTCAAAGACTACCTTACAAAAAAAAGATGGAATACTATTTAATATATGCCAGCAAATCAGCACACCTCATGTTAAATGAAGAGCTCTTGCTGATCCTGGAGCAATCCAGGAAATGGAATTCAGATCATGGGATTACAGGAATGCTGATCTATATAGAAGGATTATTTGTAGCGCTTGCAGAACGACAGCTAAGTGCTGAACTGAGCGGACGTTTTATGCAGGTTTTGGAGGGATCAAAGCTGGAAGTAGAAAGAATATTTAATTTTATTCAGACAGATCCAAGGCATAACGATCTGATCATACTCGATAAGGGAGAACTATCAGCAAGAAACTTTGAATCCTGGACTATGGGATTTAAATCGTTTACTATCGATGAATATGAAAACACTCCCGGTTACTTTAACCTTGACGATTCCTTTTTGCAGGAACAGGCCGGCCAGGACTCAAACATTCCTTTATATTTTTTGAAATCGTATTATCAGCGGGGCAAAGCACAATCTACTTTTCTTTCCAAATAAATCACGCAGCGCCGGTCCATCGCTGAATTCCTCACAACTATTTCAGTGCTGATTTAACATTAAGATAATATCACATCTTTAACTTTGCTGAAACACTGAATTTGGCATGTATTCTGAACTCACCGATGAAGCGTTAACTGGTCTCTTAAAGAAAAACGATCCTTTAGCACTTGAAACTCTTTTTAGCCGCTATTATAAACCGTTATGTCAGTTCTGCTCGGTTTATACCAGAGAATATGTGATAGCAGAAGAGATTATTGCCAATCTTTTTATTAAACTCTGGGACAGCAGGCAGCATGCCGCCATTCTGAACATCAAAAGTTACCTGTTTGTATCTGCAAAAAATCAGGCATTCAACTACAATCAGAAAAAGAAAGAACCGGTAGACTCCATTGAAGATCTGAATATCAACCAGTCGGCTTTACAGGACAAAAACAACCCATTCAAAATTCTTTCCAGCCGCGAATCCTACAATTGCATCCTGAACCTCATTGACACCTTGCCCCCTGGCCAGCGGCGGATCCTGATGATGAGCCATATCGACAGCCTGGATAACCGGCAGATTTCCGACATTCTCGGCATCTCGGTTCGTACCGTAGACACGACCCTGTATAAATCTATCAGAAAACTCCGCCTTCTGTTAAAAGACTTTCGCAATTCCACCCTGGGAACTTAACGATTTGTTAATATAACGTTAATGCTTGCGGATACGTAAGATCACTCCAAAATCTGTCTTCCTTATAGAGACAATAATGGAAGATAACAGCTACAAATTAATTATCGAGTATTTTGAGAAGACCATCAGTGATGACGGCCTCAGCGAATTACGGGAGTGGATAGAAGCAAGCCCGGATCACCTGACACAGTTCAGTGAAACCATCCAGATCCTGGAAGCGTCAAAGTCGTATTTTAAACAGCCTGTACATCCGGAAAAAGCATGGGCAAAAATACATGCCCATATCCTCCGGGAGGAAATACCTGCAGCAGCAAAGGCTCCGAAGCGGAAATGGATGGCTTATGCGGCCGCCTGCCTGATCTGCTGCATCCTCAGTTCGGTGGCATACAGATATGTTTCCGGCGCCGGCGAAGAATACCAGCTCGTCAGCAATCTGAACGGTAAGCAGGCCAAATTCATATTGCCCGATAGTTCCATAGTTTATCTTGGTGGAGGCAGCCGGCTAAAGTACCCAAAAAAATTCAGGGGGAAAACACGTCCTGTTGATCTGGACGGGGAAGCCTTTTTTGATGTGGCCCACCATGCAGACCAGCCTTTTACAGTAACAACCGGAGAAATTACCACAGTAGTACTGGGCACCTCATTCAATGTAAAAGCTTATGTGGACGAACATAAAGTTGCCGTAACCGTAAAAACGGGAAAAGTTGGAGTAGTGGCAAAAACTAAAGGACACAATCAGGTGGTCAGGTACCTGCTTCCCGATGAACAGATCAGTATCAATACCCAAAACGGCTTATATACCTTCAGCACGACAGATGCGGAAGAGGTGGTTTCCTGGATTAATCACGATTTCGTATTTCACAATACCTCTCTGAAAGACATTGCCAAATCCCTGGAACATCACTATGGAATAGAGATAGATTTTACGGATCCTGAACTCAGTAAAGTGAGGCTGACCGCAAAATTCAGAAATATATCACTGCAGGAAACCATGGATAACCTGGCACTGCTGTCAGGCCTGGCCTATACACAAAATGGAAAACACCTGTTTATTTCAAACAACAACCAAAAAGGAGGAAAGATCATGAAATAGTATTTACCCTAAATTAAGGCTCATGAAGCCCGGAATTGCTGTAACAATCCCAGGCCGTAATTGACATTTAAACTCAGACTAGAATTAAAAAATCAAAGTAAAAATATGAAAAATTTGTGGTTATTAACCATGCTGTTAATGCTGTACATCCCTTTTAGCGTCATAAGCGCAGGTGCGCAGCCTTTAAACAACAGAAATATCAGCTTCGAAGCTGAAAATATACCGCTCAAAAGCGCCTTTCAAACCTTAGAAAAACTCTGCAATGTCTCTATCAGCTATAATAATAACCAGCTGGATGAGAACAGGATGGTAAAAATCGCCAGGGCTTCCCGTTCATTGGAAGAGACCCTTACCCTGCTGCTGAAGGGTACAGGATATACCTTCAGGCAAACAGCCGGACAGAATATCCTGATTATCCCGCAGACGCAGGGAAAAGGTAAAATAACGGGTAAAGTGCTTGATGATAAAGGCGCGCCTATCCCGGGTGCATCCATCAATGTTCGTGCAGCTGGTATTGCCGTAATGTCGGTTAACGATGGCAGCTACACCATGAGCCTGGATGCAGGGGTATATACGGCTGAGTTCAGCTACCTTTCCTCCCAGACAAGAACAATGGCCAATGTGACCGTCAGGGCCAATGGAGTGACCACGCTGAATGTTTCGCTTGCCGGGGCTGACAATAGCCTGAATGAAGTGGTGGTCACCGCACTTGGTATTAAACGTGAGCAAAAAGCACTTGGTTATGCCGTAACAGACGTAAAAGGCGAACAGCTGACGAACGCACTTTCGGGAAACTGGACGGATGCGCTATCCGGCAAAGTAGCCGGTCTCAACCTCGTCCGCTCCAATAGCGGGCCTGCAGGATCCAACAAGATTATTCTCCGCGGTGAAAACAACCTGACGGGCGACAATGAAGCATTGATTGTGGTGGATGGTGTAGTCATCAACCAGGGTAGCGGAAGGCGGACTGCCAACGCGGGTGAATCTGCCTATGGTACCAGCAGCGACATTATGCCGGCAGATTACGGAAGTAACCTGAACGACATTAACCCCGAAGATATCGAAAATGTAACGGTACTGAAAGGTCCCGGTGCCGCAGCATTATACGGGCAGCGGGGTGCAAACGGAGCTATTATTATCACTACCAAATCCGGAACCAAAAGGACAGGGCTTGGAATCACCTTCAACTCCAATACCTCTATGGAGTCGGTAAACCGCTGGCCCGACCTGCAATACGAGTACGGACAGGGAACCGCTGGATCAAGATATTACTCCTTTGGTGCCGGCCCGGATGGCCCAAGTACCAGTGCCACCAGTTCCGCCTATGGGCCAAAGTTTGACGGGCAGCTATTTTACCAGCTTGACCCGCTCACCCAGAAACAGTCGACAGTGAGAACGCCCTGGGTTCCGTACAAAAACCAGAGCCGGGAGTTTTTTGACGTTGGCCGTACCTATACCAATTCCATCAGTGTAGATGGCGGTACAGATCAGACATCTGCCCGCTTTTCGGCCACGAATGTTACCAACCACTGGATCACACCGAATACAGGATATACCCGCAACAGTATCGCCCTGTCCGTAAACTCCAAAATAAATGATAAGCTGACCATCAGCTCAAAAGTAAATTACAACAATAAAAACAGCGACAACCTGCCCGGTGCGGGATACGGTAACCAGTCGCTGATGTACTGGTATATCTTCTGGCAGCCCAGTGCCGATCTGAACTGGCTGAAGAACTATTGGAAAACCGGACAGGAAGGCAAAAGCATCTTCTATCCTTTCAGCTCCTTCCCGGAAAACCCTTACGCAATCTCCCGGGAATTTATCAATAAATCAAACCGCAACTCGGTAACCGGTAACGTCCAGGCAGAATATAAAATTACCCATGAGCTGAGCCTTCAGGTAAGAGCAACACTCGATATGGGTTATGAGCAACGCGCCCAGGAACGCCCCTACGATGCTGGCACCAAGTATCCCAGGGGATCTTACCGGACACAGAATATCTATTCCCAGGAAGCAGGCGGAGACTTCCTGTTACGCTACAATAAAAAGGTAAATAAAGATTTTACGGTTACAGCAACCGGTGGTGGTGGTATGCTGCGCAACAATTACAACAGGGATGAAGTACGCGCAGATTCCCTGGTATACCCCGGTGTGTATACCCTGGCTAATAATGCAGGGCCACTGGTTACATCGCCCTTCAAATCCAAGTATGCCATCAATAGTTTTTACGGCTTATTTTCCACCAGCTTCAGGGATTATCTGTATATGGATATCACCGCACGCCAGGATTGGGTAAGCACGCTGGCCACAGCCAACAGGACAGACCAGGTGGGTTTCTTCTATCCTTCTGCCAGTTTAAGCTTTATCGCCTCGGAAGCCTTCAAGCTACCGGAAGCCATCAACTACGCCAAACTCAGGGTATCACTGGCGGGCGTAGGCAGCGGAACCACTAACCCCTATCAAACCACTTTCAACTATGTCAGTGCCGGCAGTACCTATTCCGGCGGTTTACAAAATCCACGCATACTGGCCAATCCGGACCTTAAGCCGCTGCGTACCACCACACTGGAACTCGGTGCCGAAATGCGCTTCTTAAAAAGCCGCCTGGGCTTCGATCTTGCCGTATATTCCGGCAATACCAAAAACCAGATCCTCAATCGTACCATCGATCAGTCTTCCGGGTTCAGCCAGGCGGTGATCAACGTCGGCCGCGTGAACAACAAAGGACTGGAGCTTTCACTTAATGGCGTGCCTATACAAAATCCGGGTGGTTTCAGCTGGACGGTTTTTGCCACTTTCAGTGCCAACAGGAACAAAATAAAAGAGCTGGCCGACAGTGCCGTAGTACTGCGTAACGGACCAACCGGAGGCGGCCAGATCGTTGCCAAAGTTGGTGGAAGCATGGGCGATTTATATGGCCGCGGGTATCTCCGCGCGCCTGACGGACAGATCGTGTACGATGCAGCAACGGGATTCGCCAGGCTGTCGAACGATCTTGTTTATCTCGGTAATACTACCGCCAAATGGAAGACCAGCCTGGGTCACGATTTCAAGTACAAACAATTTGGTTTACACCTTTTATTTGACGCCCAGTTCGGTGCCGTTGCCTATTCCCTGTCCAATTACAAACTGGCAGAACAGGGTAAAACCACCAACACACTGCCAGGACGATATAATGGCATTATTGGTAACGGAGTGATACAAAATGCAGATGGCAGCTACCGTAAAAACGATGTAACTGCTACAGACATTGACGGTTACTACCGTTCACACTATGGCATAGACAATGCGGAAGGCAATACCTTCTCCACCAACTTTGTCAAGTTCCGCGAAGCCAGGTTTGATTTTACCATCGGCAAGAACCTTACGCACCGCCTGGGGTTGCAGCGCGCAACAGTAGGTGTATATGGCCGGGATCTCTACATCTGGTCCAAATGGCCAATTTTTGATCCTGAATTCGGAACGCTTGACGGAAGTGACATCGTACAGGGCTTTGAAGTTGCACAGTTCCCTTCCACCCGGACATTTGGTTTTAACCTGGTTATCGGTATTTAATATTTAGAAAAATGAAAAGTTTAAAGATCATATCTGCCCTTCTGTTAGTTACCCTTGTACTCTCAGCATGTAAAAAAGGATTCGTGGCGCTCAATACAGACCCCAATGGCACCCCGAACGCGCTTCCTCAGCAACTGCTGGCACCCGCTCTGGTCAACACCGTAAGCACCAACATGCTGCGCAACCGCAATTTTAACAATGAACTGATGCAGGTTACTGTAGACCCGGGAGACGGAGAGGGCAAAGTTTTCCGTTACGACCTGAGGCGTACCTGGGCTGACAATACCTGGAATAACTGGTACACGCAACTGACCAACTTCAAGGATATTTACACAGTGGCCAGTCAGCCGCTCACCTATGACAAAACCTATATGGGCATCTCACTGATCTGCCAGTCATGGGTGTACTCGCTCCTGACCGATACCTATGGTGATATCCCCTACGCTGAGTCTAACATGGGCAAAGAGGGAAACTTTGCCCCTAAGTTTGATCAGCAGAAAGACGTCTATATGGATATTTTCAAAAAGCTTGAAACAGCAGACACTTTACTGATCGGTGCCAGGAATGTGAATGGCGGAAGCGACCCGGTTTACAACGGCAATGCGCTAAAATGGCGACAGTTTGGCAATAGTCTCTACCTGCGCCTGCTGCTCAGGCTTTCCGGCAAGGCCGAAATTTCAGCGGCCTGCATCGCCAAGATCAAAGAGATCGTGGATACCAACCCTGCCGCCTATCCACTGATGACAGGCAATGCCGATGCCGCGATATTGCGCTGGACGGGTGTTGGCGCATTAACCTCCCCTTTTATCGGTGGCGTACGCGAACAGGACTGGCGGTCGGTAGGCATTGCCGAGTTTTTCATCAATAACCTGAACCGCTGGGCTGATCCAAGATTAATCACAGGCCGCTTGTCTATAGCTACCTATCAGGGAGGATATGCAGGTATCCCGAGCGGTTATGCACCGGGACGTGGTATAGATAACAGATCGTATTTCCTCTCTACCACCTCCGCTACTACCCTGATGAACGAACCATTGATGGGCAATATCATGAACTATTCGGAACTGCAGTTTATCCTGGCCGAAGCTGCCTCTAAAGGATGGATAGCAGGTGATGCACAAAGTTATTATAACAATGGTGTGTTGTCAGGCATTACATTATGGGTGCCAGCTTTTACATCACCCATCGAAACCTACCTGGCCAGTGCGGATATTACCTTTAGCAATACCGCAAGCCTGGATCAGAAAATGGAACTGATCCATCAGCAGAAATATTACGCGCTCTTCGCTACCGACTTTGAGCAATGGTTTGAGTACCGCCGCACCGGCCATCCCATATTGCCAAAAGGCAGCGGCCTGGTCAATAACGGGATCATGCCTGCATGCCTGAACTATCCTGTTTACGTACAGTCATCTAATCCTGAGCATTATAAAGCAGCGGTGGCAGTGCAGGGGCCTGATGACATCAGCACTCAGGTATGGTGGCAAAAACCATAGTTAATTTATTGAAAGACAAATATTAATAATGATAAAATCACATCATTCATCAAATGAAGAAGATATATTTATTCCTTAACATTATTGCCATCACTGCCTTTTCTGCTTGCAAGAAGAACGACTATGCAGAAGGAACGCTGAGCCCTGTGATAGCGGTGGTCGATCTGAAAGACCTCTACAAAGGCAGTGATCTTACATTAAACGCGGAAAACCTTTCAGGTGCCAGTCAGATCGGTGGTATAGTGATCTCCGATGCAAAATCAGCCAATACACCTGCCGGTATTCTGGTTGTACAGAACTACCGCAGAAATGCATTAAGGGGTATTGCACTTGAACTGGGCGCCGCTGCGGCCGGCTACAAACAGGGAGACTCCGTAGTAGTGCAGGTGACAGGTGCCACCCTGACCAGGGTAAACGGCAGTATGCGCCTCAAAGGCCTGGCGGCAACAGCTGTCAGCAAAATAGCCGAAGTGAAGACATTAAAAGTTCAGTCCGTTCAATCCGGAGCCCTGAGTGCATCGCCAGATGTATATGAAAGTACCCTGATCACCATCAGCAAAGCAGTTACAGAGCCTGAACCTCAGGCCGGTGACACCTTCAGCGGAGATAAAACCATCAATGATGGTTTTGGCAAAGTGACTCTGCATACAGAACCCAGCGCATCCTTCGCGGGCGAGGAAATTCCGGCAAGTGCCAATTTCACCGGTATTCCCTTTATTGCAAACAGCGCCGGTAAAGTCGTTGTGCAGCTATGGCCACGTATACTGGACGACGTTTTCGAGCTGCCGCTGATCAAGCCTTCTCCCGTGATCATCACCGGTTACCTGACAGATCCCAACGGTGGGGATGGCAATTACGAATATGTTCAGCTGATGGCTACACAGGATGTGGATTTCGCCGTTACCAGTTATGCGCTCGTTACCTGCAACAATGCGGGCACCAATCCTGCTCCCGCTAATGGATGGGCTGTTGGTGCAGCGCGCAGTTATAAATTTAACCTCGTATCGGGCAGGGTCAGCAAAGGGCAGTTCTTCTATGTTGGAGGCAGCAAGAATATCTGGGGAGCGGGCTCTACCGATATCAGTGCAGCACCGTGGATTAACAGTACGCAGTACGCCAGTGTTCCGGGTGCAGACTTTGGCGCGGCAACCAGCAACCTGCTGGCCAACAGCGGAAATGTGGCCGGTATAGCCGTATTCCGGGGTATCATGGTGAACGCTTCAACGGTTCCCCTGGATGCGATCATGTACGGGGGTAATGGTACAGTGTATGCACCAGGCCCACCGGAAATCGGCTACCGCATCACAAATACTGATTATTACAGCACCATTAACCCGGTAACACGTCTTACACAGGGCTTTTACGGAGGCGGAACCAATACGTCTAAACTTACTCTACCTGCAACAGGAAACTTTACACAGCTTGGCGGTATTTACGATGCATCTACAGGACAATGGGTGGCGGGCAGAACAGTAACCAGTATTCCGCTGACACAAACTTCTGCGCTGAGTACTATCGAAACAGGTACAGGTTTCACTTCGCTTAAAAACTAAAATCATGACGGACCGGTGAACGCAGGGTCCTTAATTCTTAAAATATGAACAGAAGATCTTTCCTTCAAAGCGCAGGCCTCATTGCCGGAAGTGCATTTATCGCCTTGCATACCAATGCTTTTGGCCTGGCAGACACTACAACACTCATCAAAGGCAGGGTAACTGCGGGAAAAAAGGGCATCAGAAATGTGGCAGTTTCCGATGGATATACGGTTGTGCTGACTGATGAAAAAGGACGCTACAAGCTTAGGCCCAACGAGAAAGCTAAAAGCGTATTCATGAGCACACCGGCAGGCTACCATTTTAAAAACGATTACAATATCGCCAAACAATACGAAAACCTGGGCGGAAGTTCTTCTTATGATTTCAGCCTGGAATCCCTGAATGCAGACGACACCCATCATCATTTTATCATATGGGCTGACCCTCAGGTTAAAAATAAAAAGGATGTGAAACAGATGATGGAAACATCCCTGCCTGATACCATAGAAACGATCAGCTCACTCGGAAAGGATGCTCTGGTACATGGCATATGTGTGGGCGACATGGTGTGGGACAACCATGCACTTTTTCCGGATTATAATGAAGCCATCGCAAAAATGGGTATCCCTTTCTTTCAGGTTATCGGTAACCACGACATGGATTACCGCATCGGCGGTGATGATACCTCAGACCAGACCTTTAAAACCTTCTACGGCCCCACCTATTATTCATTCAACCGCGGAAAGGCACATTACGTCGTGCTGGATGATGTACGTTACCTTGGTACGGAGCGCGAATATGATGGGTATATCACAGAGGATCAGCTGTCCTGGCTGGCCAAAGACCTGGCGCAGGTAGCCAAAGATCATCTGGTGATCATTAACCTGCATATCCCGGTATGCATCGGCGTAAAGAACAATGCCGATTTTTATCAGGTACTGCAGGGTTTTAACAATGTTCACATCATGTCGGGCCATACACACTGGCATGATAACAATTTAGACAATGGTGTGTATGAGCACAACCACGGCACAGTATGCGGCGCCTGGTGGACCGGCCCGGTTTGTACAGACGGCACTCCCCGCGGTTATGGCGTATATGAGGTAAATGGAACGGAATTAAAGTGGTATTACAAATCAACCGGCCTGCCAAAAGAAAACCAGCTCAGTCTTTATGCAGAGAAGCAGGGCAACCAGATGCGCATACTTGCCAATGTCTGGAACTATGATCCGCAATGGAAAGTAGAGTATTTCCTGGATGATCAGCCTCATGGTGCACTCCATAAGGAAACCGGATATGATCCCTTGTCGGTAGATCTGTACAAAGGCGAGGATAAACCCGCAGGCCGTCATTTTGTAGAACCACATGAAACAGGGCATCTTTTCTCAGCTACTTTTGACCCTGCTGTAAAGAAAGTTAAAGTTGTGGCAACGGACAGGTTTGGTAACCGATACCAGAACGAGACCACAGCGAAATAGATCTCCGCCTTTTCAACAAATAAAACGGCCTCACATCAGAATAGAGACCGTTTTATTTATTCCCTCTTCAATTGTGGTATTTCTGTTCCGAATGCTTGTGAATTAATGAGTATCTTACCAAATGCTCTCCCTTATTCCGGCTTCGACGGTAAAAAACATAAAAAACAGCATCATGATAGAGATAGACAGAGAGAAAATTAACGAAATTATAAAACTTGCTTTCAAGGACAGCTTTGATGAGCTGGACATTTACCACACAAGACCCGAAAACGTAAAAGGTACTGGCCCTGTATTGGCTATTGACGGAACCAAGTCCGGAAAAACATTTTCATTCAAATACACCTACGAACAACTTGTCAACCAGTACACTGACGGAACGCTGAACCGTGAACTGCAAAAATCCCGGGATAGGGTATTCAAAGAGACTTATTAAGGTTATTTCATCACTCCAAATAGCTCATGGTCTTACGCAACAGGGAATAAAAGACTGCTAAGATGATCCGGGAAACAATTTAAGCTGTTCTTTACCAAAAAAATAAACTTCCTTATTGCTCCTGGCAACAAGGAAGTTTATAGTATTTACAGTCGTTGTGACTGATTGAATACCCTTGCATCGATAAACATGGTATAAATGCCTTTGTCATTACCATCGTCAAAACCTGTCAGATCAAATGCGTGCGTATAATTAACCGAACGGCTTTTGTACGATCTGGTATAATGTCCGTAATTCCCGGAGATGAGGTCGTTAGCAAAAATGTTAATTGTTTGTGGCGTATATGGATCATCGTTCATTCCAAAGATACCAGCTACTAAATTGAAAAGCAGGCCTGTAATGTCTTTGATCAGTCCGTTATCTGCCCCCATGGATTCTGCTGCTGAACCTACAGCTCCGCCAAATGCGGCAACAGCCTGTCTGGCCCATTGTTCAACCTTTGCCTTATACTGAACAATCTCAGAGCTATTGTCTTTTTCTACCAGGTTTCCTGTAAGCAGCAGGTCTGCCGGCGGTCCGTCATACAACTTGATACCCAGGTTCACGATCCGCTCCCCATCGTGGCGGAACTTAAACTCTGGAATGATATTGACAGAACTTCCACCGAAGGATGGCATCAATGCGGTGATCGACCCGTATACTTCGTCTTCAACTTCCTGTTTGAGTACACAATGAAGCCCTACCATCCACAACTCTACGCGCAGCGTACTGTCGGCCCAGACATTTGCACCGCCGTCAGTTCCAATAGTTCCACCCCTGAAATCCATTTTATAACCGCCTTTTCCGTCAGATACTACGTCACCTGTTGGCAGTCCGAGGCGCGATCCATAACCGCCCAACTGGCTGTAGCGCTGGTTGATCAGGCTGCGTGCATTCCGTTTTCTAACAAGTTCCAGGTACGAAGGAGTGAGTTTACCGATGTGGGTGCCTACCAGAACTCCCCCCGGTATTACCTTTACGCCTATGGAAGACTCCAGCGCTCTTTTTGTTGCTGCAGATACTTTTTCAGAGACTTTAATTGAACCGTTCTCTAAAGTGATCTCATTTTTCAGAATTGCCCGGTCCAGAATCAGGTCCAGACTGTTCGCTGTTTTTCGTAGTGTTAGTGTTTCGTTTGACATTGTTTTAAGAATTAAAGGATTAATAATTGGTTGAAATTTAATTTTTGATTGATCATCATTTAGTTAGTCGCGAAACGCTCAGCAAAGGGAAACAAAAAATAAAAAATAATTCAAAGTGCTAGTTTTTATACACTTAACTGATACAGAATTTTGTTTTTCCTAATAATATGGCTAGATTTATTCATGTAATTCATTCGTTACGACAATGAACTTTTAGCCCTTAGATATGAACTTCAGCATCAGAAAACACCCGTCAGATGAGCAGTTAACGGCTGGAATTCAACTTGGCAATTCCCAGCGGCAGCTTTGGGAGAGCAAGCTGTATCTGAAATACAAGTCTATGATCAGCACTGCTTCCTGGAAGCATAACCTGACTGAAGACGATACGTCAATGGCTTATTCTGATGCGGTCATGACCACAATATCAACTATCATATCCGGGCGGTTTGAACAAAGATCTTCGCTAAAAACTTATATCAGCAGGATCCTGGAATACAAGTGCATCGACCGGATCCGGACAAACAGCGCGGCAAAATCTGCTCCGGCATACAGGGACGCGCTGGAAAAATATCTTGAAATCCTGCCGGGACATAACCGGGATATCGTCCAGCAGCTGAGTGAGAAGTATGAAGTGACAACCCTGAAAAAATATATCCAGTCTATGGACGAGAAATGCAAAGGGATCATCATTGCCTGGGGTGAGGGTTATCATGATCAGGAGATCGCGGATCATATGGGATATCTTTCTGCAGCCGTAGCGAAAACGAGCCGCCTGCGCTGCCTTGGGAAGCTGAAGACCATGTATACCTCGGTCACATTGAAAGGAGCCTATAACCATGGATGAAAGGATTGAAAGCTACTTTGACAGTACGATGGATGAACAGCAGAAGAGCCGTTTCGAAAAAGATATGGATCAGTCGCCCGAGTTGTTAGATGAAATCGCCTTTTACCTGCAGGCCAGAATCAGCGTTCAGGACGGATCCGGCACCACCACCCTACAGGAGAAACACCGGGAATGGACTTCAATTCCTGCCGCAAAACCGGACCGTTTTGGTTTATTCACCGGAATTGGTATTGCCGCTGCGATCCTGGTCATTCTGGGTTTATACTTCTTAAACAACAACCTGAGCCCAGGACTTCCGCAACAGGCATCGGTCTACCTTGCGCAGAATTTCACTTCGTTGCCTGTACAGCTGGGCAACAGGGACGATCAGCTTCAGGCCGCAATTCTTCAGTATAACGAGTCTGGCTACGCGGCCGCCCAGCAGTCAGCGGATGCGTATCTTCAGCATCATCCCAATGATCCTGAAGGGCTAAAAATCAGAGGTTTCGCCAACCTTCAGCTGAAGCATTTTGATGAAGCAATCGCAGATTTTAATCGCATTACCGTTCAAAAGGAACTCTACCAAAACCCCGGTAAGTTTTATGCAGCCATAAGCCATCTTCTCCGGAACCAACCCGGCGATGAAAGGAAAGCAAAAGGGTTATTGGAGGAAATTATCAGGGAAAACCAGACTGGAAAAGCCAAAGCTTTGGAATGGCTGTACAGGCCATAACAAACTTACATTCAATCATATAAAGCAAAACAACTATGGCAAAAGTATCCGCTTCAACTAAAAACTTCCTGGAGAGCAATAAAGAACATTCCTGGATGAAGGATCAGATTATCCTGAAATATCCGCAGCCGGTAGAAAAAAAGCTAGTTTTACAGCAGGTCAGATACATTACCGGAAATACCGCCGCCGCGGGTCTGGCTTCAAAAATAAAAGTGCTCGACAAGGAGCAAAAAAACTACCTGGTACTGATTGCCGGTAGTCACCTCTGGGGAGAAAAAGAAGCCTATAAAGTGCATAACCCACCTCCTATGCCCGTTCCGGGCCCACCAATCTACCCCGAGTTTTTAAAGAATACATTGATCAATACTCTTTCCGCCCTGAAGAATTCCATCCTGACTACTGCTGAAAAGATCAGGAAGGGCTGATCACATGGGAAGAACCTTTCTCATCTGCATGCTGCTGCTGTTGCCGGTTTATGGCAGAGGACAATCATCCCCTGACTTCAGGGTGTGGCAAAGTTTTTATGAGATTATAAAATTGCAGCCGGAAGCACAAAGCGCAGCTTTTAAAAAGCTGCAGCAGTACTGTATCCGGAACAGGATTACCCGTGACAGCACCTATACAAATTTGCTTTTCCTCTATGGAAGTGCCGAAAATGTACAGGGACGTCCGGAACAGGCCATTCGGCTGCTCGAGGAATCCGTCCTCATCGCCTCCCGTAACCCGCAGATAAATCCCAGCCAATACCTGGGCAAATATCATTTTTACCTGGGTCATTATTACCAGCAGACCCAATCAGATGAGAAAGCGCTGTCCCATTACCAGGCAAGCCTCGAGATCAGTAAAAAAGCGATTGATAAATGGGGTGTCCCGGCACTGGCCTGCCAGGCGATTTCACACTATTATTATCAGGTACAGGATTATTACAGGGGGCTGCAGTATGCGGAGCTGGGTTATCATTATGCGCAAGGCAAAGGTGATAAACTTTCAATGGCCAGAAACCTGTATGAAAAATGCATTCAGCTAAATGAGCTGGGAGAGTTTGAACGCGCAGCAACCACGATGAATGAGTTAAGAGGCCTTGCCTCCTACTTTTCCACAGATTTTGAGCGCGGAAATTATTATAAATTACGTGGTGATATTGCCCTGAACCATAAAGAGTATCCTGCCACCACAACCCTTTATATACAGGCCGCAGAGGCATACAAAAGGGCTAACCAAAGCGAAGAAGTGGCGGGTATGTATGCAGACCTGCATTATGTATCAGTTCTTACCTGCAACACCGGGGATATACAAAAATATGCGAAACTCGCAGCAGCGCTCCTGGGTAATCCGTATTACCTGAGCAGGTTTCATAACAACGTCGCATTAGACCATATCCGTAAAAATGAAACGGCTGAAGCTTTGGGCTCGCTGCGGCAGGCCTTGCAGGATCTGCCCATTCATTTCAAACCCGGAGACGCCTTTCAAAATCCGTCAGCGGCACAGATCAAAGCCTTGTGGCAGAAAGATTATCCTTTTACCGTCCTGGTAGATAAAGCCGGCCTGCTGCTGAAAAAAGGTTACTTTGCTCAATCCCTGAAAACCTATGATCTCCTCGATACCCTCTCAGATGATATGCGCAGGGAACATTTGGGTAGCTATACAAAGTTATTCTGGCGGGCCAGAATCAGGACCATGTATGAACAGGCGATAGAATGCAGCTATTTGCTGAAGGATAAGGATAAAGCATTCTTTTTTCTGGAGAAAAGCAGGGCTGTGCTGCTGCTGGACGAGCTGAACGAACTTGCCGCCGCCAGCAACCTGCCGGCATCAGTACTGCAGGAAGAAACACAATTAAAACTGCAGTTGCGCAGGCTGCAAAATGAGCAGCCACAACGCCTGGCAATGGTCATCGGCATGCAGGATAAATTACTAGCTTTCATCAAAAAACTGGAACGGGAATACCCTGCTTATTATGAACATAAGTATAACGACAAAGTTCCCGCCCTGAACCTGTTGCAGCTATACCTACAAAAAAACGGACAATCTTTTTTATCTATTTTTGCCGGAGACAAGGCGGTTTATGTTTTAGTCATCTCACCGAAAAAAAAGTACCTGCGAAAGGTTGAGATCACTGCTTATCAAAGCAACATCAAAGATTTTGCCTTGATAAGCAGTTCCAAAAATGGGCAGAACCAACACTTCGAAAAGTACCTGCAGATAGCCTATCAGCTTTACAGCGCGCTGATCCGTCCGTTTGAGAATATCCTGCGATCCAGGATCATCGTATCTGCAGAAAACCAGGATATTCCTTTTGCTGCGCTTAGCCGCAACGTTAAAGAACCTGCTTACCTGCTGAATTCATATGCTTTCAGTTATAGTTATTCTGCCAGGATGCTGCTAAAAGCCGGCAGCCACGAAAACCAGTTGGAAAGAGCCGGTGATTACCTGGGCATAGCCCCGGTTCATTTCGCTGCTGCAGGAAATGCCGCCCCTGCAGGAAATGCTGCGGTTACTGAGCATCTGCCCCCTCTTTCCGGTTCGGAACGGGCCATCAGGAATAATGGAAAGTTCTTTCGTTTTCCGGATTTCCTTTTCGGCAGCGAGGCCAGCAAAAAGAACTTTCAGCAACGCTGGTCAGGATATCAGACTGTGCAACTCATCGCTCATGCGGCCGCAGACAGCCTAAAGGAAGAGCCTGAGGTTTATCTGGCAGATTCTGCCCTTAAGTTATCAGACATCAGGGCAACTGCTTCCGGCAATACCCAACTGGTCCTGCTTTCTGCCTGTAAAACGGGAATCGGCAAATTGCGCTCCGGAGAAGGGGTATACAGTCTGGCCAGAGGTTTTATTTCTGCCGGAGTACCAAGTGTTTACACTACACTCTGGGCCATAGAAGATCAGGATGCCTATGGGCTATCGAACCTCATTTTAGAAAACGTAAAAAAAGGACTCCCTTTAGATCTTGCATTACAAAAGGCTCAGCTCACCTGGATCGCAAAGGGAGATAAACTGCCGTTTTCATGGGCGGGAATGGTGCTGACCGGCAAAAGTGATAAGCTGGCAGTCAAAGGCTATACAAACGGGATGGCCTTTATCTTTGGAATAACCTTTTCAATACTTCTCCTTGAGAGCTGCAGGTTCATGATCAGAAGAAAAAAGGTCTGATGAGTTAGGCTGCCTCTAAAGCCTGGTTAAATGCAAAAATCATCCAACCCGGTTTAAATTTTTAAGGTTTTCTCGCATCAAGCACCTCTATTGAAATAACACGCATCACACTTCTTGCAGGTTTCTTATCCCCCGGCACCACCAAACGATACGGGCCTAGATTGGCGGCAAGTGCTTTCCCATCTTCTTTGTCGGCTAAAACAATAACCTGATCTGTGAAAGCCGGATCAAATTCAGGAATAGCTACAACAACCTGATAATTGTCGGCCGCGGTAATCAGAACATATTTCGCCATCGTTTTACCCTTTAAAAGATTCCCGGGAACTGCTTCTGCTTTCGTTATCACTTCATAAAGGGAAACACCGCTATAATGATGATCCTTTCCATCGTGGCCTTTCACGGTTACCTCCACCTTTTTCAGTGCTGATATTGTAGAGGGATTTATTTTATACGGACTGGCAACGCCACCGCCGACACTAACTTCTGCAGTTTGTGCATTCACACCTTCAGTTGAAACTGCACACAGGAACAGTGCGATCAATCCTGTAAATAATAAGTTTTTCTTCATTTATCGAACAGTGAATATTTATTCATAAACTCAAGATCGTTACACATCGATATGAATAACGAAAATAGATAGATTGTTTTGCTTATCAAAACATATATAAATGTGATTAACTTAATATTCCTACCTTAGCCAGTTTATCAACGGGCCATTTTCAGGTCTAAAGGAACGATATTCCCACAGTCCAGCCTATCCAGCCTTTGTTATTTCCTATATTCACCAGGCCGGGTTTGTTTTTAACAATCTGCTGCTGCTCATTAAGAACGCCTTCCGTTGGGACATCATACAGGTTAAACGATGGCCCTGCAAAAAATGAGAGGGTAGAATTTGCCTTGAAATTGACCAGCGCACTTAACCTGTCGATCATATGCGTATTCTCCCATTTGTTTGCTACAAGCGCATGTGTAAAAAATTCTGCAGCGACTGAATAATGATCATTAAAGACGAACTCATGCCAAATCCCAGGGCAAAATAAGTAATTTTGTCATCAGGGTTTATTCCCGCCTGAGGCATATTGATCCGGCCAACATATTATATCCTGATCATGGTTAGCTCCTGAACAATGAAACCAACTTTTTACCTTCTGTTACAATTGCTACCGCCAGTAGTCCGGCAGCCAGCCCAAGTGCAAACTCTTTAAATACCGATGGTATGTTTGGAAATACGTGGTGTAAGTATTCGATGTTATGAACAAAAATTCCACCGGAAACCAGGATCAGCGCGATTGTTCCTACAACACTTAAAACCCTGATGATCAAAGGCAGCGATTTAACCAGTACATGTCCCAGCATTGACAAGATACCTTTATCATCTGAACGATTGATCAATTTGTAACCGGTATCATCCATTCTGACTATCAATGCAACGATGCCATATACACCTATCGTTGCTAATAGTGCAACGATCGAAACCGTTACGACCTGTACCATTATATTTTCTTCTAAAACTGTTCCCAATGCAATAATTACGATCTCTACAGACAGAATGAAATCAGTCGCTACAGCAGATTTTATTTTTGCTTTTTCGGCATCCTTGTCTTCTTGTTTAACCTCCGCAGCTACCTGATGAACTTCGTTTGAACCGTGAAAAAAGTATTCGACTATTTTCTCAACGCCTTCATAAGCCAGGTAAAACCCTCCCAACACTAAAATGAATTTAATAGCAACCGGAAAGAACAAATTGAGCAGTAATGCGATGGGAATGATGATCAGTTTGTTGATTAAAGATCCCTTAGTAATGGACCAAAGCACCGGTAATTCCCTGGAAGACAGAAAACCGGTAGCTTTTTCTGCGTTGACGGCTAAATCATCGCCTAATATACCAGCAGTTTTTTTTGTTGCAATCTTTGCTGTCAACGCAACATCATCCATTAAAGCAGCTATATCATCCAAAATCGCAAAAAAACCTGATGCCATGTTTATTATATTTAATATGGCTGCAAAATATAAATACGATTTGAATTATAATGAATATACCGTATATCTTTAATAAAAATACACTGTTAGCAAAAGGTATATATGCAATTGCTATTGTAAAATTTATTATTTTTGAGTGATGCACCCCGAATTCGAAACTTACCTGCAAGCACAGGGCAGCCTTCCGCCAAACGTGATCCAAAGGATCAGTGACCTGGCGGTGCAGAAAACACTGAGGCGCAATGAGTCTATTTTAAATACCGGCGAAATTTGCAGGCATAAGATCTTTGTTCTGTCAGGAATGCTGCGGACCTTTACCACTTCTGCTGACGGCAGCGAGCATATTTTGTTATTCTCTCCGGAGCATAACTGGACGCTTGATCCTGCAAGTTATGATCAGCAGGTGCCCTCCCGTGTTAGTATCGGTACAGTGGAACCCAGCGATGTGCTGTGCTGGCA
Source organism: Pedobacter hartonius (assembly GCF_900107535.1). Lineage (GTDB taxonomy): Bacteria > Bacteroidota > Bacteroidia > Sphingobacteriales > Sphingobacteriaceae > Pedobacter > Pedobacter hartonius. The sequence continues at coordinate 494,531 of NZ_FNRA01000003.1, forward strand.
TAAATCAAATTTTGACGCATTACTGGCCGAAATACCGCAATTCAGAGGTTTTACAAACAAACTCATTTCGCGGAACATCTACCTTAACCGCGAGCGCATACTGACCACCTTAAGTGGTACGGCAGAAGAAAAGTATGACGGTTTTGTCAGGATGTTTCCGAATTACCTGTTAAGGTTACCCCTCCGCATGATTGCCTCTTATCTCGGTATATCACTTAAAACACTGACGCGCATCCGCCATGCGCAACTTCAGCGTCATTAAACTATGGTCAAATGACCTCTTTTCGCGCATTGCCATTGGTCAATTTTGTATAAACAAAATTATTTCGATATGCGCGTATTTGTAACTGGAGCCTCAGGATATATGGGCTCCGCAATCGTAAAAGAATTATTAGCGGCCGGGCATCAGGTGTTGGGTCTTGTCCGTTCAAACCAAGGTACTGAACAGCTGAGGGAAACCGGTGCTGAAATACTGCTGGGTGACGTTAATGACCTGGAGATCATCCGCCAGGCTGCCACCCGTTCTGAGGCGGTCATTCATACTGCCTTCAATCATGATTTTTCAAAATTTAAGGCCAGTTGTGAAGCCGATCGCCTGGTGATCCAGGCATTGGGTGAGGCAATCGCAGGTTCCGGTAAACCACTGGTGATCACTTCAGTGCTGGCTTTACTGCGCGACAGCGGACTGACGACGGAGGATGATGTAATTTCTGTAATTTCCGATGTGGCTCCCCGTGCAGCATCTGAGGAAGCCGCTGCAATAGTATCAGCTCTGGGTGCAAATGTGTATACAGTGCGCCTCCCTCTCAGCGTACACAGTGAAGGCGACCACAGCTCTGGCTTTGTGCCGATGGTCATCGGCATAACCCGCGAAAAAGGGGAATCAGCCTATGTTGTTGAAGGCAATAACCGCTGGCCTGCGGTACACCGTTCTGATGCAGCAGCATTATACCGTATGATCGTTGAACAACAACCATCACAAAAAGTATTTCATGCTGTGGCTGAAGAGGGCGTCCCGTTCCGGGAGATCGCCGAAGCGATCGCCAATGGACTGCACCTGCCCTTAGTCAGCAAAACCGGCGATGAGGTGGCCGCCCATTTCGGGTGGTTTGCACACTTCGCTTCAGTAGACTGCCCGTCGTCCAGCGAAAAAACACGTGATGTTTTAGGCTGGGTGGCGAAAGGCACCGGACTGATTGCAGATATTACCTACGCCGGTTATTTGTAGAACCGTGAAAACAGGCCATACTGCAATTACCAGTATGGCCTGTTTTTATAAGAAGCTGAACCTAAGGGTAACCTAATCTTAACACAGTTCATCGTTCTTCTTAACCCAACACTTCCATTTTTGTCTTAGTTACTACCCATTCCAGACGGGAGGGTTTCTGACTAAACAGATCTGACAATCAAAAAACAATATATACTACTGTCGCTGGTTACAGCTGCTGCCATGCGGGCTGATGCTCAAACAGCTCCGGCAAAACATGTCATCATGGTAACCATCGATGGCTTCAGACCGGAATTTTATCTGGACAGCGCTTATGGAATGCCAACCGTAAGGGAACTTATGAAAAATGGGATAATGCAACAGGAGTTTTCGAAAATTGCAGGGCCTTTTGATTTGACTATTTGTTATCCAGCCCTCTTCCGGTTTTATGCTGAAGTTCATCTATACGTTTGGAGGCTTCAGATTTGCTGAGTGTTTCATCAAAATCTTCTTTTGCTTCATCCGAAAGTGTTTTCAGGTAAGAATGCTGCGCTCCGGTCATCGGTTCGTCTCCGGTAGTCCATTCATCAGGATCTTTAATTGTATTTGAACCTTTTAAATCCCCGCTTTGGTTTTCTGTATTTTCCTGTTCATCGAACAATTCATCTTCTCTGTTTATCATATGCTTTCAGTATAGGTAATAAATCCTGATGATGAACAGATAAGATCATGCATTGTTTTGTTTTGCCCTGCAAGGTTTAGCAATCATACCATAGACAACATCCGTCTATTTTTTACGGATATAAATATGCTTGATGTTGTTTTTTCCGCTTTCGCGCTCGTCAACTTCAAACTGTTCCATGCTTTTTATAAATGCCAGCATTTTGGGAAACCCATAGTTCCTCGGGTCAAAGTCAGGTTTTTTCTTTAACATAAGACTACCCAGGTCACCAAGGTAGGCCCAGCCATTATCGTCTGCCAGATCAACGATACTGGCGTTTAACAATTTCGTAACCTGCGGATCGATTCTGCTTAATGGTTTATTATCAGGTTGCTTCGCCTTTTTTGATCGGGATTTATTTATACTTTCAACAGGAATTGTGGCATCCTTTTTCAATATTTCGATATAGATAAACTTGTCACATGCCGTTATAAACGGAGTTAGGGTCTTCTTTTCGCCAATGCCGATCACTTTCATTCCAGCTTCGCGCAGCCGGGTAGCAAGCCTTGTGAAATCGCTGTCACTGGAAACGATGCAAAAACCATCCACTTTACCCGTGTATAAAATATCCATCGCATCAATAATGAGCGCGCTGTCTGAAGCATTTTTACCGGTGGAATAGCTGTACTGCTGGATCGGTGTGATGGCATTTTCCAGCAAAACGTTCTTCCAGCCGGAAACAGTAGGCTTTGTCCAGTCTGCATAGATTCGTTTAAACGTAGGTGTACCATACTTCGCAATCTCTTCGAACATCTCTTTCACATTGGCATAAGGCACATTATCTGCGTCAATCAGGACCGCTAATTTCTGGTCTTTCTGAGTTTCTATCATATTTCCTTTTTTTTGGAAGTAATACTTTACCCAAAGATAAGGTTTACATCATCCGATTCTTAGAAAAATTGGCTACGGAATACTCTTAAAACCAAATGCAAAATTTTTTTTTGACAATTTATCTTTGCATTTACAACCAGAAAAAGTAAATTCAGTCAATGAATGCTTATTCATACGATACAAGGCCCTGCAGTGATGCACGGCCTTTTTTTTATGCAGTATGCTTTTCATTGATAGACTTTACCTATGAAAATAATTGAAATCCTTCTGCTTAGCACTGATTTGCCGGCCACAGAACAATTTTATACGGAAGTTCTAAATGTCAAAGTACTTTATAAAAACAAAGACGAAGTTTCCTTCCTTATCGGCACCACTAAATTATCTTTTGGGTATACCGCTCTTCAAAGCCCGAATTATCACCTTGCAATTGATATTCCTAACAATAAACTTCATGAAGCCTTTGATTGGCTGAAGCACAAAACAGAAATACTGCCTGTAACAGCAACCTCGCAGTTTTCAAAATTTGAGGCCTGGAACGCTGAATCTCTCTATTTCTATGATAACAACGGCAACTTGCTGGAGCTCATCAGCCGCAAGGATGTACTCAATAACGCCAAACTGGATTTTGATGAAGCGCAGCTCCTGTATATTAGTGAAATTGGAATTGTATGTGAGAATGTTAACGCTCAGGCGAAAAAGCTAACGACAGATTATAACTTACCCTATTATCCCAAACAGCCAAAACAGGATGATTTCACTGTACTTGGTGATGAGCAGGGGTTAATCATTCTGGTTTCACCCCATAGAAACTGGTATCCAACAAACAGAAAAGCAGAGGCTTTCCCTTTGAGCGTTATTTTTACACAAGGCTCCGATTTGAAACATGTACTTAGTCTTTAACAACTCATTTGATTTAAATTTGCGCTGCCCGCTCCAAAGCAGTTATTTTGCAGTTACCAATAATATTAAGCAACACACCATGACAGAAAGCGATTTCCTTGTTTATTGCCAGAATCAGGTATCAGGCCCGTTAAAAGATGAAGACATCATACTGATGCTGACAGCATGGGGTCAGATCAGCTACAACTTAGGCTACAACCAGGCATTGAAAGAATATAACATCAGTAAGGAAGAGGATCCGGGTCCCGCTTCTTTCCAGCCGTGACAATCATTTCTTTAATAAGGTCACAAAGTTTGTCTATGTCAAATGGCTTTGCAAGGTAGGCATCGGCACAACTTTGTGCAGCCTTTGCCGGCAGATCTGACTGAGTGGAGGTCATTAACACCGGAATATCTTTCAGTCCCACATCTTCTTTGATCGCCTTACAGATCTCCATGCCCATATCGTTGAGCCCATTGTGCAGCAAAATCAATTCGGGTTTCAACTCATGAACTTCATCAATGTGAAATGGCTTTTTTGAAATGGCTACCTCATATCCCTCTTCTTTCAAGATACTTGCGATCACCTCAATGATGGCCGGATCTTTGTCAATCAACAGAATTGTCTTTTTCATATAGAGCGGTGTGGGCACTCAAAGTAAGCAGAATTTAGGGATAAAGCAAGTCCTGGCTACATCGAAGACCTATAGGTGTAATGCTTTTTCCGTTCCCTTGTGGTAAGCCGTAAATTAAGTGTTCCAAAAAAGTCTATTTGTCAGCGCTTTGATCTTCCGGTATAGCGTAGGCCGACTCATATTCATTCGGTTAGAAAGCATTTCTACATCCAGCGTAAAATCACTTAATCTGCCGGAAATGACATTTGTCAGCTGTTCCAGAAAACTCACACCGGTTTTTGAATAGGCCACACAATGGATCCTGGTCAGCCTTATCCTCAACCACAAAGTCAATTTCCGTTTGCTGGTGTAAAGGCAGATAGCAGCCAAATTCAAACCCGGGGACTGATTACCCGCGGCCTAAAGATTTTTTTCCTTTGTTTCCTTTGCCAGTTTGTGCGTATTGGAGAAATTTCCTTTGTGCCAGCCCATATTAGTTGCATCTATGTTCATAATATATGTGCCCGTTCTCGTATCTAAGATCACTACTCCCTTGTCGCCAACAGCTGTCTGATACCTTCCATCCTTTTCCGGGATCTCGTCTTTGAAACTAAATGTTGCCATTAAAAGGGCTGCAGCTAACACGCCAATCATTATAGACTTTATATCAATCTGGTACTTCATCATATGTATATTTAAGGGTTTATATTTTACTAATATAAAATAAAACAAATATTCGGATGACAGGATCCCTGTTTTCAGTTCATTAAAAACTTTGTTTTCCGATATTCAATGCAAAGTCGCCCAAGTCCGTCAGATTTGTATTGCTCAATATCACCACAGTCATATTTTCATTTAAATAGTGGAACACCACTGCATTTGCACCCATTATGCTGCCATAGCGCTCCATCCGCTTGTATCTAATGTTTTTACCCTTAGTATCGCGGATCCAAACGCTGTACCCATAATCATCGAGGCCCGGTGTAAGCATCAGGTCCAGGGATGATTTTTTGATCAGTTTTAAGTCAAACAGGGCGTTAAAAAACGTCATCACATCCGCTGTACAGGAATACATCGATCCGGCTGCATACCAATCCTGGTAATATACCGGTAAATCAGGTACCAGACGTTTGATGTCATCCCGCATAAAATAGCTGCTTGCAAGGTTTTTTATCAGCTTGTCCTGACCCATTAATCCTGAGTTTTTCATTCCCAATGGAGTTAATATCTGGTCAGTTACGATCTGTTCGTATGATTTTTTATAAAGCGTTTCCAGAATTTTACCCAGAATCATATAATCACCATTATTATAGTCGAATTTTTTGCCGGGTTCACTGGCCAAAGGATAGGAACAAAACATATCCACTATCTGATCAGGCGAATATGGCTTATGGTAAAATCCTATACCATTTTTCACTGCGCTTTCGGTACTGCTGACGGTGTCGGTGTTCATCATCCCTGAGGTATGGTTCAGTAACTGAGCAATGGTAACCTTATTTCCAGCTTCTCCTTTATAAGCAGGCAGGTAGGTAATTATCTTTTGATTTAAGCCGATTCTACCCTGTTCACAGAGTTGAAGTATAAGGACCGCTGTAAGCGATTTGGTGATGGAGCAAACTTTATATTCTGTATCATTTGCAGCAGGCACATTGAATTCGCGGTTGGCTAATCCAAAACTGTTGTTATAGATTATTTTCGAATCTTTTTTGATCAATACCGTACCATTAAACTGCTTTTTAAAAGCATAATCCTTTATAAAAGACGGAAGTTTTGAAGTTTGTGCTGTGACCGAAAAGCACATCAAGGTGAGGGCAATAATATTCAGGATCTTCTTCATATACATTTTTAATTATGACAAAGCGACCGGTCATTTGTTACAGGTTAATTGAAGGGAAACATTGAGGGACTTAATGATGGCGAAATTGCAGTGAAAGTAAAATAACAAAGGGCGGCGAAGTCTGCAAAGCAGTTAAAGAAGGGCAACCGGTTTTTAACTGCTTTACAGACTCAACGCCAAAGAAACGAAGATCTTGATACGTCCGGCGCAGAGGATGAATAAAGGGCGAACGCTATGAATTGAGTATCTATTAATTTAATAGTATCTTCGTTTTTGAAATCAACAAAAGCCTACATTTTTTTTACAGATCTTGAACTGATCGATCTTCTTAAGAAAGACGATGAGCATGCTTTTGCCGAAATTTACAAACGCTATGCAGAGGCGTTAACAGGTTTTGCCACTTCCAAATTGTTTGATCTCGAAGATGCCCGGGATATTATCCATGACCTGTTTGTGAAACTCTGGGAGAACAAAAAACAATTGCAGGTAGACCGTGATTTAAAAGCATACCTCTTTACCCTGATCCGTTACGGTGTGATTGACAAGATAAGGAAGAATATTACCCGTAAGGAGTATGCGGTCATGATACAAGGCTTAAGCGATCTGCAGGCAACTACTATTGAACAGCAAATTGCAGCGAAAGAACTGCAGCAAAATATTCAGAGATCCCTGGATGAGTTATCACCGAGAGTGAAGGAGATTTACCTGTTAAGCAGGGAAGAAAACCGGAGTATTCCCGAAATCGCTTCACAATTACAGCTTTCAGAACAAACCGTAAAAAACCAGCTATCCACCGCTTTAAAGCATTTGCGCCAGTCCTTGGCTACCATCCTTGCTTTTACTTTTATACACTGGTTCAGGTAAGCCGGCAGTCCGGCTAAAAAAATATTCATTTTTCTATAGTACCAAAATGCATCTTAAACGACTACTGTCAAATTCTGATAGAAATGAGTCCTGATCAAATAGAAGCTTTATTGGTTCGTTACCTGGAAGGCCAAACCACAACCGAAGAAAACCAGCTGGTTGAACGCTGGCTGGAACAAAATAACAATGCAAATGCTGTATGGCCCGGCATGGATCAGCCGGCTAAGGACAAATGGCTTTCCGGTGTTTTTGATGAAATCAGCAACACCATTCCTAAAGGGAGTGCAAAGGTACTCCCATTGCCCGGCAAAAAACGCCTATTGTGGCAGCGTATCGCTTCGATAGCCGCGGCATTGTTGATCTCGTTCGCCCTGTACCTGGAATGGCAGCCCATAAAAATGCATTTTCAACCGGTACAGTTCAACACACTCCATGTTCCGCCTAAACATAAAAAGCAAGTCCATCTTGCAGACGGCAGCCAGGTTTGGATCAATGAAGGTTCTGAATTAAAATACCCTGAAATCTTTGAGGGCAGAACGAGAGAAGTATACCTTTCAGGCGAAGCTTATTTTGATATAGCCCACAATGCCGCCAAACCTTTTATTATTCACACCGGCAAAGTAGTAACCACCGTGTTAGGCACTGCTTTCAATATCAGGGAAGATCAGAATAACCACACTGTTGTGGTCACGGTAACCCGCGGTAAGGTAAGTGTAGCTGATGAGCATAAGTTATTGGGTATCATTATACCTGACCAGCAGATCAGCTTCAATACTTCAAAAAATGAAGTTGTTAAAGCAGTGGTAGATGCGCAACAGGTTATTGCCTGGCAGCACAGTGACCTCCATTTCGAAGATGTCAGTTTTGCAGAGGCTGCTTTAAAATTACAGCAGCGTTTTAATGTAAAGATCAGTTTCAGCAATGAAAAACTGAAGAACTGCCGTTTTACCGGAACTTCGTTAAATGGCGAAAAATTAGAAAAGATCCTCAAAGTGATCTGTGCTTTTAATAACGCTTCCTATCAAACCAGGCCGGATGGCAGTATACTGATTGGAGGGAAAGGATGCAAATAATTTTTAATAAAGCCCTAACTTATCATTTGATGCGTATAAGCATTGTTTTAACTTTAATCAGCCTGATCACTTTTCAAATACTATTAGCCGGTCCGGTTAAGGGGCAGGACATTTTAACAAACAAAGTAACGATGGGCCTTCATAACGAGAGTTTGGCCTCCGGTCTTAAAAAAATAGAGGCACAAAGCCCGTTGCGGTTTTATTACCGTAAAACGGATATAAATAACCTGGGAGTGATCAGCATGCCCGTTCGCACCAGAACGCTGGAGCAGACGCTACAGGAGCTGCTGCTGCATACCTCTATATCTTTCAGGTTGATAGAAAATAACATCTTACTGGAATTAACGGCTACGCAGGATGCGCTTACGCTTAAAGGCAGGGTGATCGATAACCATCAGAAACCCCTGGAATTTGCTACGGTAAGTATTCATAAAATTATTGATAGCGGGCCGGCTACTGCCGGAAAGCCAGACAGCAGCAAACAAATTGTCCAGCAGCAATTGACAGGCCAGGATGGATCATTTACCTTTTCTGCAGCGGAAGGAACCTACCAGCTTACCATTAGTTATTTGGGGAGTACGCTTTATCAAAGTGAACCTATCAGACTAACGGCCGACGAAGATCTTGGTATTTTAAATGTGCAACCGGTCGATCAGCATCTGCAGGAAGTTGTTATCCGCTCAACAAAACAGCCTTTATTGCAAACCGACGGCAGGAAACTGATCTACAATGTAGAAAGCAGTATCACAGCACAGGGCACAAATGTACTTGAAGCCTTAAAAAAAGCTCCCGGAATTATCGTCAGCCAGGACAACTCCATTACGCTAAACGGAACAAACGGAACACTTGTCTTGATAAACGGCCGGCAAACCTATCTTCAGGCTGAAGAATTAGCACAGCTGCTGATCTCCATGCCATCCTCCGGTGTTAAAAATATAGAGATCATCAAAAATCCTTCTGCAGAATATGATGCTGCAGGAACGGGTGGCATTATCAACATCGTATTGAAAAAATCTGCCGCAGAAGGTTTCAACGGAAGCGTCAATGCCGGTGTAGCCTATGGTAAAACCTTAAAGCAAAATACCAATCTGAACCTCAATTACCGTAAAGGCAAAATGAATCTTTTTGGAAGTTATAACCACAACTTCGGTCATTATGCCATGGATTATGATAATGACCGCACAACGAATGGTAAGATTTATCTGAATGCCAATCACGATGTTGACATGCAGCATCGTATTGGGTCAACTGTAGGGGCTGATTATACCATTGATACCACAAAGATCATCGGGATCGTATTCAATGGCAATTTTGCCGCCGGTGGTGGTTTGATCACGCCTCTGACGAATATCTTTGATCAGCCAACCGGGCAACTGCTGCAAACCCTTAAAAGCCAGAGCAGCTACCCAATCCAAATGGCCAACCGCTATAACGCTAACCTGAATTACCGCTACAAAGGTGCCAATAGCACCACACTGACCATAGATGCCGATTTTGGATACTTTGACGCCAATACAGATAACCTGAGCACAAACACTTTTTATTCGCCCGCGGGAGAATTTCAATCCTCCAACAATTTCCTTGTGTCAAACAGCAGGGACATTAAGTTATTTGCAGTCAAAGCAGACTATGGTTTTAACCTGGCAAAAGGCAGAGTCTCTACAGGCGTCAAATTCTCTGATGTGAATGCCAACAATGTATTTAATCAGTATGATGCCAATGGCAGCGTTAATATATTGGACGTCAATTTATCGAATACCTTCAAATACCAGGAACAAATCACTGCCGGGTATCTGAAGTATGAAGCGCCTATCAGTACCAACATCAGTTTTGATCTTGGTTTAAGATTGGAAAACACACATTCTGACGGAGATCTGCAACCACGCGGGGGCAGCAGTCAGCTTCCCACTTCTGTACTGAGAGATTATCTAAACCTTTTTCCAACCGCGGGGATTAACTTTAAGACGGAACAATCGGGCACCTTTAACCTGAGTTTCGCCCGTCGTATTGACCGCCCGGCTTATAACAACCTGAACCCTTTTTCCTATCCTGTGGATGAACTTTCTTACTGGAAAGGCAATCCATTCCTCAAGCCTCAGTATGCGAACAGCATTTCCTTACTGTATACTTATAAAAACAGCACCATATCTGCAGGGTATACCCATACAAGTGATCTGAGCAGCGGCGTAACGGAACTTTTAGATAACGACAGGATCATCATGGTACCAAGAAATATCGGTTTTCAGGATAACTTTAACCTGACAGTTACCCAGCAGCTCAGCTTAACCAGCTGGTGGAACCTGAGCGTCACAGGGATAGGCTATCATTTAACGAACAAAGTGGGGACTGTTGAATATGGCAATTACCTACCAAGTCGTTTCTCAGGGACCATCAATGCCCAGCAAACTTTTACCCTGCCCGGTCATATCACTGCAGAGGCGGCCGCTATCTATAACACCGGATATATTGCCGGTTTAAATACACGTGTAAAAGGTAATTCTCAGATCGATCTGGGCATTCAGCGTAATTTACTGCATGATAAAGCCACCCTTAAACTGGCGGCTACTGATTTGTTCAAAGCAAACCGGTTTAACACTGACAGCCAGCTGAACAATTTACTACTGCATACCACTTATGTGGGCGAATCACGCCAGATAAGGTTGAATTTCAGTTACAGGTTTGGCAATAGCAGGGTAAAATCACAGGAAAATCATGAATCCGGCTTAAAGAATGAAAGCCAGAGATTGTAGCAAAGTATAGAGCCACCCGGCTCAGGCCTGTCAGACCTGAGCCGGATGGCTCAAATACCGCAGTGCCACGCAACCGGAACTCAGCGTTTCTGAGGCAATCAGTTTTAAACCGAGATTTTCCGGTAAGTTCATTTCGGTAAATAAACGCCTCCCCTGTCCAACGATCAGCGGGTGCACTACCATATGGAATTCATCAATCAATCCCCATTCAATCAATTGGACCGGTAATTCTACGCCTCCCGTGGAGATCGCTGTACCGGGCTGCTGTTTCAGTTTAATGATCTCTTCCCGCAGGTTATCGCGAATAATGGTTGTTCGTTCGTTGTCTACGCTGTCTATGGTTTTTGAAACCACAATGCACTTCAGGTTGTCAAACACCCTTGCAAAAGCATTTGCCGTCTCATCCATGGATTGCGTCAGGGCGATCTCCGGCCAGAAAGGTACCATCAGTTCATAGGTTTTCCGCCCGTAAATGACCGTGTCAACACCTTCCAGCAGTTTCCGGAAATAGTCCTGGATGTCATCTGCACCACTGAATCTGGTATGATCGCAGCAACCATCCAAACTAATGTTGATACCATAAATAAGCTTTCTCATCGATCAGGTCTGGTAATTTCTACTGTCAACAGCATTTACATATAAAACACGTTAAACTTATGCCCGTCGGGGTCGGCAAATACGCAACCGTAATACCCTTCTCCAAACTCTTTGGGTTTTGATACTATTTTTCCACCAGCATTCAGGACTGCTGCTTCCCAATCGTTCACTTCATCCCTGCTTTCTGCTGAAAGGGTAAATATAATTTCATTTGCAACATGTGCGTCCGAGATTTCAATCTCCAGATTGGCTTTCAGCTTGTCTTCAAGGAAAAAGTGCATCACAAAGTTATGCTCACCTATAAGAAAGCTTGTCAGGTCTTCAGATCGCCCGTTAGGCTTAAATCCGAGTCCGGTGTAAAATTTTGTTGTTCTGTCAAGGTCATTTACCGTGAAATTTGACCATATCTTTTTCGGGTTCATATCTGCCGTTTGTGGTTAAACTGGTACTAATATACCGGGTTACAGCACAACAGCTGCGGTGCAGATGCGACAATAAACGGGCAATTTGCGACTTTTTTTTAAAGCTACTTCTTTCATTTTTCTTAACAGTTCGCCATCTTCTGCTCTCTAAAAATCGTGCTGTTCAGGTATTCCCTGTCTTTCCGGCATTAGAGATTATAGCCGGGAGACCAGGCTTTAACGTTATTTAATAACTGATAATCAGTTGTATTGCTTAATTTACCAGTGAATTAGAACCAATTATCATGACCTGTAAACTTATTAAGCTATTTATTTGCCTTGCGTTTATTCTGACCGGTTTACAGGCGAAAGCGAAGGATGATATTCTTCAAAATACAATTGATAAACTTGAAAGCTATAAAAATTTTAGCTTTCAATATGTCTATAAACAGAAGGAGGTATTTGCTGATACCTTAATAATAAATAAAAAAATTGTCTTTTTAAAGACACCAGAAAATAAGGAAACTGGTTATTTATTTAGAAATGAGTTTCAATACGATGGCATGAAAGTTCCTACGGTAGAGTTGTACAATGGAAAAAATTTAATCTCATTACACCCCGCCGATAGTACTTATTACACTAATAATAGACAAGCAATGACTTTTGCTATGTCATTGCTTGGTGGATTACACTGGATAAAAACCATCTCAGAGAAAAATCCCGCACAACTTGTACAATCAGCTGATACTATTATTAATTCAATTAATAGCTATCATTTGATCCTTAATGTTAGGGACACAATCATTAACAAAGATCATTTATATGTACGCAATCATCTGTTTATCGATAAGGCAACGGGGTTGCCGGTTAGCAGAATGACCCGGTCAAGGACAGCTGATTTTGGCAAAGAAGTGGTAAACTATTACACAGAGGAAAGCTTTTTCAATTACAAGATTGATCAGGAAAATATCAACACAGCTTATTTTGCCATTCCTGAAGGTTTTCATCCGCCTAAAGCAAAACCTGTTGATGAGCAGACCGTTTTATTGGCGCCTGGCACCATCGCGCCTGACTGGACCTTATACGATACTGATAATAAAAAAACCTCCTCATCACAGCTGAAAGGTAAAATTGTATTGCTGGATTTTTTCTTTGTTGGCCGCGGCCCTTGTATGAAGACCTTGGTACCTTTGGATAACCTTCCATTTGTTCAAATTTAAGGATTTTAAGATGTTATGGAGTATAAGGCAATAAACCCCGGCCCTTCACTTTCCGATTTTGTGGAAAGCTTCTGGATGCTGTCAGCAGATAATGAGCAGGATAAAGATATTGTTATATTACCGGACGGGCGTATCGATGTGATTTTCTCCTGGTCTGACAGAGAGCCACTTCATGTGATGCTGATGTCTCTGGATCTGAAAGCCTCTTATGAAACCCTGCCTGCAGGAATCATGATGTTTGCGGTAAGTTTAAAGCTGCCCGCGCTGGAATATATTCTGGATACGCTAAGTATGACCCCGGAACAGCCTATCCCCCTGCCTGATCACTTCTGGGGTGTCAGCGCAGCTGATTTGGATGACTTTGACAGCTTTGTAGATCGTATATCAACGGCAATGCTTGCCACATTGCAAACAAAAAAGATAGATTCGAGAAAGAAAAAACTATTCGATCTAATTTACGACACAAAGGGTTCCATGACCGTGGCAGCCTTGTCTGAACAATCATGCTGGTCTGCCCGGCAGATCAACCGCTACTTTAATGAACGTGTAGGGATCTCACTAAAAGAATACTGCGGTATATTAAGGTTCCGTGCTTCCTTTCTGCATCTTAAGGAAGGCCGGTTGTTCCCGGAAGAGAACTTTGCCGACCAGGCCCATTTTATCAAATCCATAAAAAAGCTTTCCGGTGTAACACCAAAAGAACTCAGCAAAAATAAAAACGACCGATTTATACAATTTTCGGCAATGCCGAAGGAGTAATATTGCATGATCATTTTAAACATTGAATTATGTTATTACAGGATAAAAAGGTTGCAATTGCAGGTGGCGGCCCGGGAGGGCTCACGCTGGCAAGACTTTTACAGCTGAAAGGTGCAAATGTGAAAGTATATGAACGGGATGTAAACCGTCAGGTGCGCGTGCAGGGTGCCACGCTGGACCTTCATTATGAGTCAGGCCTGAAAGCCCTGCGGGAAGCCGGTCTGATGGAGACCTTTAAGCTTGCTTACCGCCCCGGAGCAGATCGGATCCGTGTAACGGATGAACATGCGAGAGTTTATTTCGATCAGCATGGAGAGGAATCTAATGATGATTTCGGTGATCCATGGTTCAGGCCAGAGATTGACCGCGGGCCACTGCGGGAGCTTTTACTGGATTCTTTACAGCCAGGCACGGTCATCTGGGACAGCTATATTACTGGTATGGAAAAAAATGGCGAAGGATGGATCCTGAACTTTCATAACGGTAATTCAGCAGAAGCGGATATCGTGATCGCCGCAGATGGGGCAAACTCTAAAATCAGGCCGCTGATCACGCCCATTAAGCCTTTCTATTCCGGAATTACTGTTGTTGAGGGGAACATCTATGATGCTGACAGGAATGCACCACACCTGGCGGTCTTACTAAAGGGTGGTAAAATATTTGCCTTTGGTAATTCCAGGACTATCATCCTGAGTTCCAAGGGGGATGGCAGCATCGCGTTTTATACCGGTTTTAATACAGGTACCGCTGCAGCAAAAGCATCTGCCATAAACATCAAAGAGCACCTGCAGGTCCTGGAATGGTTTAAGGAGGAGTACCATAGCTGGGATACTGTCTGGAATGAGCTATTTGAACATCCGGGAACTTCTTTTACAGTACGGCCTTTGTATTGTATGCCCCTTGATCAGGCCTGGCCGGCGCAACACAACATTACCATGCTCGGAGATGCCGCACACTTAATGCCTCCTTATGCAGGTGAAGGCGTGAATATGGCTATGCTGGATGCACTGGAACTGAGTGAAGTGCTGACAGGAAATTCGTTTACAGATACATTGCCGGCCATTGCCCATTACGAACAGCAGATGCTGAAAAGATTCACTGAAGTTGCGGGTATTACATTGGATAATACCTCCTGGATGCATTCTCCTGAGGGCTTGAAAAAGATGCTGGAAATGTTTAATCCTACAAATTATCAGTAGCCAATAGGATGTGGAAAGGAATTTAAGCTGATAAAAAAATGCAACCCATTTGCTAACATATAGGTTGTCATAACAATCAATGAAATTCAAACTCAAAGACAGTGAAAGAAAAAAATATAAAAAAAGCTGCCAGAATTGCCTTGGGGGCAAACCTGGTATTCGCCGGAATAAGTCACCTTACATTTGCAAGAAGAGCCTTCAGGGCACAGGTACCTGACTTTGTACCGCTTAAAAAGGATGACACCGTAGTCTATTCAGGCTTTGTTGAAATTGCCATGGGGACCGCACTTATATTCACTCCCGACAAATATGCCGAAAGAGTAGGCCAGATAGCGGCAAGCTTCTTTACTGCTGTTCTTCCGGGTAATGTTTCGCAGATGACGCACAGAAGAAATGCATTCGGTCTGAATACAGATAAAAAAAGGTTTTTCCGCCTATTTTTCCAACCGGTACTGGTTTATTGGGCGCTTAAGAGTACCTCACCGGTTAAGCCTAAGCTTAAATAATTTTGAATATTTGTGCGGATAGTAAATTTCACATGGAGTTAAGCCCGGATAGAACCGGAGCTTAACTATTGCATCGTATGCCTTGCTGATCTCCATAGAATGCTCAATCTTTTGATTTCGATAGCTCTACCTTGTCTCGTTCACTTTGCAATAATCGTTCGTAAAGCAGTTTGTTTGCCTCATAAAGTGATTTCAGTTCATCAACAGTTTCAAGCAACTTATCCAGAGGATTGAAAGTACATTCATAATAAGAACCGGAATTAGAATGCCCGGAGTTAATTTGCCCTGCACCTTGATTTGAACCTTCATAATTGTGCTGAATATTATAAATAGCAGCTTGTTCGTCAAAATTTCTGATTGCGTCTTCAGGAACTTTTAAAAATGTTGCTATTTCAGCCAAAACCTCTTCTTCTATCTTTTCTTTCGACTCCAAAAGTGAAACCTTTTTTTGGCTCCATTCCTCGCCCAGGCCGTAAGCAAGGGCTTGTTGATTATAACCTAACATTTCGCGGAAACGGCGCACATTTTTACCTTCATGTATCATAGTTTTGATGTTTTTAGTTGTGTCCATATTGATTCAATTAAGTTTCCAAATGTAACACAATTACCTAATATGAGAAATAAAATAAATATAATATTAACATATAATCGTTTAAATTATTTTAAACTCTTAAATATTCCTTTTTATAGATGAAATAGTCAGTTCAAGAATGGTTTAGAAATGGTAAAACTAGTCACTTTGAGGAAATAAATTAAATCAAAATGAAGCAGAAGATAGAATTACTACACAGCGAAAGACCAATATTACAAAGCGACCGGCAAATGCCTTTACTTTCAAAAGGTAAATCATCCGGAATAAATGATCATGTATTTATGCATCCGTCAAGCCATCAAAGAAAAATGAAATCAATCGCCTCTCCATTGTCAAAAATACCTCAGATTACATTAAGCTACCGCCCAAGAGTAAAGGCTTCAGATCGGGTTACGGTTCACGGTTCTGAAGACGTATACAAAATACTGAAGAAAAACTGGGACCCAAATACGATAGAATTACAGGAGCAGTTCAAAATTTTACTGCTGAATGGATGTTCTCAGGTCATTGGACTGGCGGATATCTCTTCAGGCGGGATTTCAAGCACTATTGCCGATTCAAAGCTCATTTTTGCAACTGCACTGAAAGCAGGCACCTTCGGAATAGTAATGGCACATAACCATCCCAGTGGCAAACTTGTAGCCTCCGAGGAGGATATCAGACTTACTAAAAAAATACAGGATGGTGCTCATTTACTGGATATATACCTGTATGATCATATTATAATGACCAAACGAGGTTATCTTTCTATGGCGGACAAAGGTTTAATGAAGAGTGGCTGAAATCCCGGAAGCATCTGTTTACGCTCCCGGGAGGTTAATTAAGACAATGCAATTATTACGTTGTGCACATAACTACTGTTCGATACATCGTCATTAGTGCATGACTTTACAAAAACCCAGCAATGCAAAGCGTCGTTGTATTCAAATGGCACCATTTCGAACTTTACTTTTAGATCTGAACGCTGGCCTGCATAGCCAGAATGAATCACTTCATCTTTAGTTTCGTTGTAAATCAGTAGATAAATTTGATCAGCTGAGTCAGCAAATTGCGGGTCGGGGACATAAATTTCCCATTCTAATTCGCCTGTTCCTGTGGGTTCAAGCCTTAACAACGGGCGTAATACATGATCCCTGCAACCTGAGCTTACCGCTACCGTTGGATAATAAAGACTGACATCTTCCACCATGCTGCCGACAATTGCATATTTTAAAATAATAGCGGTAAGCATGTTTAAACAGGTGTACGGTTTCTTTTTTGAACCTTGTGTAAACCCAATTTGTGCCGCCTCTTTTATTTTAGACGCAAATGAAGTTGCCAGCCCAAATTTAGCCCTGTGCAGGGCCTGCACCTCAGTTGGGTCTTTCAGCAAAGGCTTTCTTATTCTTTTTTTTCCTAACGGAAAACCAATCAAAGACCATCCATATGCCTTCTTTTTATTTTTTCTTTTCATGTTCTTAAAATCTAATAATTGAATTTTTCTGTTATTTTCCGATAGGTAAACCAGCACAGGACAGCCAACATCGCCACACCTGTCAACATCCATTTCCAGGACGGTAAACTTCGTTTGCTTTTTAGGTGCTCATCTGAAATTTGCTTTTTCTTTTCAGACACCCGGCTTTCTGCTTTTCCTTTGTCCTGCTGCTCAATGTTGTACATTCCAGCTGCCAACGTTGCCTTTTTGATATTACCTTCAACCAGGATCTTCTCTGCTTCGCCGCTGAATCCCGCTCCAGGGGAAAAAGTAAAATTGCCTTTAGGCCAGATTTGAATGGCATAGTTCCGGGAGCCGGTATCCTGATAAAAAGCAACGCCCTCAGACTTACTCAACCAATCTTTCTGTTGTATAACCTTCAGCTCTTTCTCTGTTGATGACAGCTGATGTGAATTCTCAATAGCTGTACTGGTATTTTTAAATAAGCTGCATCCGCTAGATAAGATTACCAGTGGCAATCCATACAGAGAGGTTCTCATGGTACTCTCCTTTCCGGACTTACCCAATCTGAAATCCTGTAAATGGTTTTTAAATGCCTTACCCTGCGGTACACCCCATCTCCGTTCCTGCCGCCGTCCAAATTGGTGTTGGCTTCAATGCTGTAACACCACTGGTCATTTAATCTCTCAATAATACCCACATGAGCTATCCGTTTCAGGTCTGGAAAATAAATTCCGATAATATTCGCTGGCAACGCATACCTGGAAAGCCGGGATGAGGGGAAAAGATCCGGAGACCAGCCGGAACGGGGTCTGGCAAAGCCCTCCTGTGCAAACAGCCAACTGATAAAGGCGCTACAGTAAGGCTGGCCTTTTTTCAGGTTTACAACAGACAGATAGGCCTCTACCCTTTTACCGTCATTCTTACCGGTTTTTTCTCGTATTCCAATTTCTGCGATGGCGAGGTCTACCAACCTTATACGGCAGCTCTGTTCTCTAACTACTACATGAATCGCAGTCTTGTTTTGTACTAACAGATGGCACTTAAGCACACCAAAGCCGCCAATAAAAGAAGAGCAAAGGATGCCCAGTAAAAGACGAGTTGTTGCCATAACATTAAAGATTTAAACTGTGAAACCATGGACGATAAAGAGGGAAGGCCCGCAAAAAGCCAATACTGCTGCAACAGCCACCAGCATAAACCGGCAATCATTAAGAAACAGATCAGACTGAGCATGATCAGCAGCCAGATGCTCTGGTCTACCATACCTGCAGTTTCATCCATCATATGTAACCAGCCAGGTGCAAGAAACCAGACCAATAACAGCAGTATTAAAATAATTGCCGGCTGCCATTGAATAAATTTCAGACCACGGCGAATGGGCACGGAGGGTACTTTCGGCAAATTCCTGATCCGATCAGGAATCACCCTTTTTGATAAAATTGTCATATAGTAATATTTTAAAAGATTTAAACAGATTGATTAATTACCCGGCGGGCGATGTGCTCCGCCGGGTGTTTTGGGTTTTAAGGCAGTAATTTATTCTGCCCCAAATTGTCAGTATAGGATACTGACTTACCATCTTCTGAAACAAAAAACAGATAGCCCTGAATAGTGTCACCAGTAAAAATCCGGGGGAACTCTACCGAATAAGTGAGATCACTTCTTCTTGCAGCACCTGAATAAAGGATATATTTTTTCCTGGTGATGCTGTAGAACACAAAATGGGCAAGGTCCGTTGGCAGTGTATTTCCGTAAGCACGGTCTATATTTAGCCAGCTAACTTTAAACGTGGCATCTGCCTGAGAAACAACAGTTGTTGTGATGCCAGTACTAATGTTGCTTATTGGGTTAGGATCGCTAAAGATGACCTTGGTATAATCCAATGCATAATCAGGATACATACCCGTAACGGCATTGTCCAGGTGGTACTTCACTGCGGCGTTCATTTTCGTTTGGTTTGTGGATTCATTCTGAAAACCAATTGAAATTACTTTAGATAAACCACGAAAAAATTTGGTCACCAGTCCAAAGCGTAAACGCTGATCAAGCTGATTAAGTGACGCCAGCTTTGTGGATTTTCTGGGAGTACTTTTTCCCACATTAACATCTTTCCATCTGGAAAGAACTACTTCGCCGATTTTTCCGTTGAAATTTCCGACGATTCCGGGCTTTACAATTGCCATAACTTTAAAATTTAAATTGTTAAAAAATTGATTAATTCAAGTCTTTTCTACCGGTAGTACTGGACTTGTTAAACGAATGTAATACACTAAATAACAATTACATAACAGATTGAGCCAAATGTCTAAACGTGTCCAAACGTGTCTATCGTTTGTCCAGCAAATGGACATATACGGCCAAAATTCAGTGCAAAAGTCGGCCGATAATCACCGGTTCCGGGAAAATTACAAATCGTAGCATGAAGCAAAATATTAGTTGCACCCGCAGCCTTTGTGTTTTGCAAAGCCATTGCTGACAATGTATTCACGCAGGGCATTTTCTTCAAAATAATCCCTACCGCCAATAGTGGTTGGGATGATCTTGCCAGATTGTATCCATCTTCTGAATGTTTTGGTAGAAAAGCAGTACCTACTGGCCGCCTCCTGTATGGACAGAAACCTGGGCGGATGCAATCCCCCCGGTGATGGGATGGTTTGAAGGTTAGAAGTATTAACAGTTAGCTGATTAAGCAATTCTGCGACAGTTGTTAACAATTGAATAAGGGATTCAATTTTTTCCAATATTTTTCTAAGCATTGTACAGAGACATTAACCTGTTATATCCCAATCGCCTGCGCCGTTCACACATTTAATATACCATTAAACCTCTACTTAAAGAAAAATATTTTCAATAATATCAGAAATAATACAATCATAATATCGATAAACAATAATATTAATACAAATATTGTTTAATATTTAAGTAAAATGGTATTAATCTCTAAATTTTGATATGTAACTGAAAGTTACCACATCACCTGCCCCGTATAGGTACAGTTTGAAATACTTTGGTGGTCAGCAGAAATAAAATTCACATATGTTTCTATCCTGACAGTCTCATTGAACCTGGGCAACACTAGCTTTTCTACTCCTTCATTCCTCCTGGCTCCGTTAATTTGAAAGTAGGCATCTCTCTTTTCAGGTATGTAGGCCATTACCATGACACCGTCATTCCATTTTATTCCCCGGGCAGCAAAATCTTTATTCCAGTAAAATTCCAATCCAGTTTCTATGATTCTCACACCTATCTCCGGATCTACCATCATATTGCCCCTGCTGAATTCAACCTTGCTGAAATCGATCTGCTGATCCGGATATACACCTTTAACTGCATTGAATCTGTTAACCGATGTAGCCTTGTTATAAGGACTTAAGAGCGTATTTCTGGTTTCCACATCGAATCCAATTCGTATAAATTCCTTAACCGGCCTCAATAAGGCGGTAACAAGAGATGTCCGCTGTCTGCCCACCATCTGTTTATCAGTAGGCTCATTTAAATTAACTCCAATCAAACGTTTAACCAGTTGTCCTTTTAAATCATAAATAACTGTGTTTCCTATTTTTCCCCGAAAGCCTTCGGTACCCTTTTTAGCTCTTGCCATGATCTTGAATTTTAAATTAACTATATCTTTTAATTTAAGAATTGGACACAGGCCGGCTTTGGTTGTTACACAAATTGTGGTTTACGCTGG
This sequence comes from Pedobacter hartonius, assembly GCF_900107535.1. Classification (GTDB taxonomy): domain Bacteria; phylum Bacteroidota; class Bacteroidia; order Sphingobacteriales; family Sphingobacteriaceae; genus Pedobacter; species Pedobacter hartonius. The sequence goes on from NZ_FNRA01000003.1 coordinate 515,710, forward strand.
TCCGGTTCTGGTTCGTTTTTAATAGGGTGTTGATGGGGGGTTGGTTCGGGTAAATGCCGAAGCAATACCCCTTTGACACCCCCGGAACACGCCCGAAACAAGGCAGCAATCCAAAGCACAACCTAAGCTGTCCTATACTGTAAATAAATTGGCAAAGGAGAGCTAAGTAATGTTGGATATTCGTCCCGGATAGCAATAAACAAGCTCCCGGTCCCCTTCCGGCACATTTCTAAGATCTGCAGAGATGAGAAAGTCAATACTTACCTTAAAGTAAATGGAAATCAGCTTCAGGATATCCAGCGGAGGTTCAGACTTTCCATCCTCATACTTGGCATACCGCCCGCGGCTAATAATCAGTCCGTTAGCCACATGCTGCTGGGAGCATTTTTTCTGCGCCCTCAAATACCGTAAATTTTCTGACAGGATAGACATTGCTAATATTTATAGCATCAAAAATATACATAAATACTAAATATAATAGCAATTTTGTCAAATAAAATATAATTTGATACTATGGAGAGGGCGATTGTACATATGGACCTGGATACGTTTTTCGTATCCTGTGAGAGGCTAACTAATTCACAATTAACAGGTGTACCGCTAATCATTGGTGGTGGCGACCGCGGCGTAGTGGCCTCATGCTCCTATGAGGCAAGGTATTTTGGTGTGAGATCGGCAATGCCCATCAAGATGGCCATGATGCTTTGCCCGCAGGCAAAAGTAATCAAGGGAGATATGGAACTGTATTCAAAATTATCCCATGATGTGACTAAAGTAATCGAGGAAAAGGCCCCGGTGATGGAAAAAGCGAGTATTGATGAGTTTTATCTGGACATCTCCGGGATGGACAAATTTTATGGGGCCTATTCATGGACAAATGAGCTATCACAGTCTGTCACCAAAGAAACAGGCTTGCCCATCAGCTTTGCGCTGTCAGTAAACAAAACCGTATCTAAAATTGCTACCGGGGAGGGCAAGCCTAACGGGAACCTGCAAATCCCTGAACTCATGGTCCGTGAGTTTCTCAACCCGCTCTCTATCCGCAAGATCCCCATGCTGGGCGATGTAACCTTTAACCTGCTGTCCCGCATCGGGATCAGGAACATCCGGACGCTTTCTGAAATGCCTGCGGATGTGCTGCAGCAGATGATCGGAAAAAATGGGCTGGAGCTATGGAAAAAGGCCAATGGGATAGACAATAATCCCGTAGAACCCTACAGGGAACGGAAATCTATATCAAAGGAGCACACTTTTGATCAGGATACGATAGATATCCCCAGGCTGAAATCGCTGATGTTAGGGATGGTAGAAAAGCTGGCTTTCCAGCTGCGCTCCGAGCAATGGCTTACCTCTACGATAACTGTAAAAATAAGATATGCAAACTTTGATACTGAAACCAGGCAATGCAGGGTGCCTTACACATCGGCAGATCATGCACTTAGCAGAGTGGTCATGGACTTGTTCCGGAATCTCTATAAACGGCGGATGCGCCTGCGGTTAGTGGGCATTCAGCTGAGCGGGCTGGTCCGGGGAACGTATCAGATCAACATATTTGAAGACACCGTAGAGATGATGGCCTTGTATCAGGCAATGGACAAAATGAAAGTCAGGTTTGGTGCCGATGCCGTTGTGCGTTGCGCTGGTCTGGATACCAAACCTAAATCGAAATAGCATGTACCTGAACTGCCACTCCTTCCATAGCCTGCGCTATGGCACTATTCCCCTGCCAGAATTAATCGAACAGGCTGTCGCCAACAAAGTTACTGCCATGGCTTTAACAGACGTGAATACGGTTACCGGAATCTATGAGTTTATCAAAGCCTGCTCTGATCTGCAGCTTGAACCAGGAGATCTTCCCATTAAACCCCTGGTTGGAATTGAATTCAGAGATAATCACCGGCTTCGCTATATCGGCCTGGCAAAAAACAAAGACGGCCTTGGCGAGATGAACCGCTTTCTCACCGGGCATAACTTTGACGGTACTCCCCTTCCGCTTTCTGCGCCTTCATTTGAACAGGTAACGGTGATCTATCCAATAGAAAATGTACCTGCTGTTTTGAAGGAAAATGAATATGTGGGCATCCGGCCTGAGCAGTTATTGCTGCTGTACCATGCTAAATGGTCTGCCTTGTTTGATCAGATGGTGGTCCTTCAGCCCGTTACTTTCCGTACTAAAAAGGAGTATAACCTGCACAGAATCCTCCGGGCGATAGATATGAATGTGATCCTTTCAAAACTTACCGAAGATGATTACTGTAAAACGAACGAGTTTATGCAGCCACAGGACAGCCTTCTGGATCGTTACAAAGACTATCCCCAGATTCTGGCGAATACCCAAAAGGTTGTTGAAGAATGCAATTTCAAATTTGATTTTGACACACCCAGGAACAGAAAGTTTTACACACGTGACAAGCAGAGCGATATGGATTTGCTCAGCAGCCTGTCTTATCATGGCCTGAAACAGAAATATGGTACCAATGCTGAAGCAAAGGCGAGGGTAGAAAAAGAACTGAAGGTCATTGGCGAGCTGGAATTCAGCGGTTACTTTCTCATCACCTGGGATATTATCCGGTACAGCAACAGCATGGGGTTCCTGCATATTGGCCGGGGCAGCGGGGCCAACAGTATTGTAAGTTACTGTCTGGGCATTACCGCAATTTGCCCGCTGGAACTGGATCTGTATTTTGAGCGGTTCCTCAACCTGAACCGGAAAAGCCCGCCTGACTTTGATATTGACTGGAGCTGGAAGGAGCGTGACACGATCCTGGAGTACATCTTTAACCGCTATGGTAAGGATCATGTGGCTTTCTGCGGCACCAATGTAGAATTTAAGTACCGGTCTATCCTGAGAGAGGTAGGAAAAGTTTTTGGCCTGCCCAAGGAAGAACTGGATGCTCTGGCCATCAATCCCATGCACCTGCATGATACGAACTCTGTGGTAGATCAGGTACATAAATATGGGCAGATGATGGAGAAGTACCCCAACCAGCGCAGCATGCACTCCTGCGGGATCATTATTTCAGAAGAACCGATCACCAACTTCAGCACGCTGGAGATGCCTCCAAAGGGTTTTCCTATCGTTCAATTTGATATGCATATGGCCGAAGAAATTGGCTTTGAGAAGTTTGACATTCTCAGCCAGCGCGGCATAGGTCATATTGATGAGAGCGTAAGGCTGATTGAGAAAAACCAGGGCCTAAGGGTAGACATCAGGAACAACGCAATTTCTCTCAACGAGGCCAGGTGCAATACTTATCTGGAAAGGGGCAAAACCATCGGCTGTTTCTATATTGAAAGCCCTGCCATGCGGGGATTACTGCGCCGGCTGAAATGTAATGACTACAAAATACTTGTAGCGGCCTCGTCTATTATCCGTCCCGGCGTTGCGCAGAGTGGTATGATGAAGGAATACATTTTCAGGCATAACTACCCTGATCAGTTTGAGTACTTCCATCCGGTATTTAAGGAACAGCTGGGTGAAACTTACGGGATTATGGTTTACCAGGAAGATGTGATCAAGATTGCCCTGTACTATGGCGGCCTGCCCGCAGCAGACGGGGATATTTTGCGCAGGGCCATGAGCGGCAAGGGAAGATCCAAAGCGGCACTGCAAAAGGTGAAGGACAATTTCTTTGCCTCCTGTGAGCAGCAGGGCCATCCGCAAAAGCTAAGCGCTGAGATCTATCGTCAGATTGAATCCTTTGCAGGATACTCTTTCTGTAAAGCGCATTCTGCATCATATGCTGTAGAAAGTTACCAGAGCTTGTACCTTAAGGTACATTTTCCTATTGAGTTCATGGTAGCCGTGATCAATAATCAGGGCGGTTTTTACCGCACTGAGGTATATGTACATGAGGCAAGGATGTGTGGTGCGGTAATCCTGAATCCATGTGTTAACAAAAGTGAATACACCGCTACCTTGTATGGGATCGATGTTTACCTTGGTTTTATGCACCTTGACGGCCTGCAGTCTAAACTGGCGCAGCAGATTATTGAGGAAAGGGAACTGGACGGGCTATACATCTCCCTGGAGGATTTTATTAACCGCGTGCCGATAGGGATTGAGGGTATCCAGATCCTGATTTTTATCGGGGCATTCAGGTTTACCGGGAAAACGAAGAACCAGTTGCTGGTGATCGCCCGTCTGATCCTGCTGAACTTTAAACCGGAGAACCGGGGGCTGATGCTGATCCGGGAGCCCGTCAAGGATTATAAGCTGCCGGTACTGGAACGGTCCATGTTTGAAGATGCATTTGATGAGATTGAGTTGCTCTCCTTCCCTGTCTCCTGCTCTCCTTTTGATTTGCTGCAAACGAAGTTTCGCGGTGATGTAATGGCGAAGGACCTCGTGAGCTATCAAAAGAAACAGGTAAAAATGATCGCTTACCTCATCTCCAGGAAACACGTACCCACCAAAATGGGCGCCATGTTTTTTGGAACCTGGATAGATGCAGAAGGGGAATTGTTTGACACTGCACATTTCACCAACAGTCTAAAGCAATATCCTTTTCAGGGTGGCGGATGCTATTTGTTGCTGGGCAATGTGGAGGTAGATTATCACTTTCCCACGGTCACGGTTGTAAAGATGGCGAAGATGCCTTTCATTCCTGATCCCAGATTTTCCAATTCCGATGAACGGCAGTTTAGGGCACATCAGAATATTAAGGAGGATATAAGTATGACCAACAGGGCCCCTTATCCGCAGGCACAGGATATTAACCTTCCGAGGCAAAAGATGAGCTGAGTATGATAAATATTTGCTATACTTGAAGCAAAATTCAGATACCATGGAACCTACAAACAAAATTGCCGAAATCATCAAAAGTGAAATACTTGCATTACAAAGTTCAGTTGCTGTTAAGCAAAATGAAATGGAATCAGCATATAAAGAAGCGATACAACAAGCCAATAAAGTTAGGAAAGAATCTCAGAAAGATGTGGACAATGACCTGAAAACTATGGAGAGCCTCAGCGCTGCTTTAGTAGCACTAGGCGTTAAAACAGAGAAACCAAAATCCACAGCAAAACAACATCCTTTATTAGTCGTACCTGCGGAATATCATGCTAACTTAACACTGAATGAGAAGATATCTTTTGTACTGAATGAAGCAGAAAAAGAATATTCGAAGGAAGATATAGCAGAAGTTATTGCAGTTTATGATGATACTGATGCTACTAAAGTTGCTACACAAATCGGAGGCGTACTTTCTTCTTTGAAGAGCAAAGGGTTATTGATTGCGAACAAAGATGGAAGAAAGGATTTGTTTACTCTAGTTAAGGAATAACTGATATATATTGTCTATAGTAAGATATATTCTTTCATATTTATATCTAAAGTTAACCATACTTTAGATCTGAATATATCCAGTTAAAAGATAAGTTTATACATATTTACAACAAAATATCAATAACTAAATAATCGATTAATATAAAAACTATAAATATACTGATTTACAATATAATAATCAATTAATATCACTTGTATATTTTGCTTATTTTTGCCTTTTTAACGAACTATACACCTTTATTAGTACCGAAAATATTTATATACATCTAACAATAAAGCACTGCCCTACCCTGCTTATTTGATCGCCATACTCATTTAAACAGGCTCACAAATACATAAATTCACATTAATATCTGTGTTTCTTGCCGCTATCTATACCAATATTTTTTATCCATTCTATAGCAATATTAACCGGTTGCTGCGATTTCGAAAAGGCAGTGTTATGCCCTAACTCCGGAAACAAAAGGTACTCATAGGGCTTGCCTTTTGCTTTGAATTCATTAAGGTGTTCTATTGACAAACCCACCGGGGCCTGGATGTCTTTTCCTCCAAAAATCCAGAGTCCATGCATCGATAATGTACTGAGTGCATCACGCGGATCAGTGCCGGTAAATTGATACCGGTCAGCATCGTTCTGTATGTGCGCCCTTGCCTCAGCTTCAGTGTGCGTATCCCAAAATTTAGAATTTCCATCCGTATAAAATTGAAACCGAAGCTGCTCCAGCGTTGTAACCACTGGTCCGCTAAACAATATCATAAAGCTTATCTTATGATTCTTTTTTGCGGCCAGTGGAATTACCCATCCAGCCTGGCTAAAACCCATTAATCCTAATGGGAGATGCCTGGACGGCATATGTGTCAACAGTACTTTAGAAGCGGCGCTTGCATCTAAAGCCAATAGGTTTAGATTGGAAGAATCAACGTTGTTGGTTCCAACTTCCGGCCCGGCATACAGCCCTCCTGATTTTCCTACTCCGCGTTTATCATAGGTCAATACTGCGATGCCTTTCTCTGCCAAAAGTGACGCCATCTTCAGCATTCTTGTTTCCTGGCCAGAACCATGTACGATGACTAACGCTGCATACGGATGCCCTGGTTTATAGATAGTACCCGCCAGAGTTATCCCGGCACTTTCGAACTCAACATTTTCCATGATGAAGTCCTGTCGCGAGGCAGGCTCAGGTACAGTTTGTCCAAACAAGCCTGAACTGAAGCAGCAAAGCAGAAGAAGTAAATACGGTTTCATTGTTTTTAATTTAAGGGAATTTGTTCCCGGTGATAAGTTATGATCTTAAATAAAACAATGATACGCCAGCTGGAATCCTCCTGCTGATAAATGTGACGGGATGGCTAAAAAATGTGACGAAAGGTGGTTTTGCCCCCCCCCTGGCTTCAGAGAGGTTTATAGTTCACCTTTTGCAGGGCAAATGTTTTTACGGGCACAGCATTACTATCCAGCAGCTGGCTAAACTGTGCATTCATTACCCAAATGTCGTTACCGTTCTGTGTTGCTGTAGAAGGATAGGTAAACCTGTCTTCCACTTGTGTAGATGCTATAATTTTAGCAGTTGCCCAATTGTCGGTACTGCTGAGCTTAAAGATCTTATCAACTCCTCCGTTAACTACCATCGTCAGCGTATTCCTGTCTGTAAGCAGCAAACCGTCTGCTCCAAGAAAGAATTGGTCTGTCATGATCTTTTTCACATTCGTTGGGTTCTTCAGGTCAACTTTATACAGCTGGCCTTTTGCACTGTTATCCACAATCAGGAATCCATCCGGATGGAATACGATGCCGTTAAGGCCTACTCCCTGGGTCTTAAACATTTCATCCTTAGCAAATACAGAAGCTTTGCCATCGGGTGTAACCTTATAAATAGCCCCTGCAAAGCTGTCTGTGACATAGGCATTCTTCATATTATCGAATGCAAGGTCATTGGCAAAATGCTTACCTGGTACCAGCATAGAAAGATCGGTATCAGAATTTTTCTTACCTGTTTTCAGGTCTATGCTGATCAGTCTGGCCATTTTCATCCGGGTAGCCGGATTGGTATATTTACTATAGTTCGCGTCAGACACGCAGGCGAATAAACTTTTCCCATCGGGATGAATTTTTAGTCCGTAGGTAGATTTTAGCGTAGTATCTGCATGTAGTACAGTATATGCTCCCCGGAGAGTGACTTTTCCGATGCTTCCAAGCCTTGCCGAGGATACATAATATACGTTTGCAGCCATGTTAAAAACAATCCCTTCAGGATAACTTCCCGGCGCATCAAATTCAAGTCTGGTTGGGGTTTCGGGCTTTGTAGCGGCTATAGTAGCGGCGCCAATAATTCCTAATGTTATATATGTCAGTGCTTTCATATCAATTCTTTTTTTTAACAGCATAAATATTTCCTGCCGCATCATCTGAGATGTATACAGTACCGTTTTTAGTGATAGTTATTCCTGCAGGCCTTCCGAAACGATATTCGTCCTGAAGAAAGCCGGTAAGGAAGTCTTCGGCTTTTACTGCCGTTCCGTTTTCAAAATGTATGCGCTGAACTTTATATCCAACGGGCTGCTCCGCATTCCAGGAGCCGTGCCATGCTACCAGTCCGTCGCCAGACCAGTCTTTGGGAATGTTTGCCGCCCCGTCAAAAAAGGTAAAGGCAATTGGTGCCATATGTGCGGTTAATTCCAAAACAGAGGGCTGTGTGCCTTTAACTACGGCTTCTTTGCTGTTGCCTGCCGGGTCCTCGCGGCTTTTGTCGATCTCCCTTTTACCATAAGCATACGGGAATCCGTAATCAGCACCTTTGATAATATGGTTCACTTCTTCCGGCGGCCATTCGCTCCCTTTGGTATCTCCTCCGTTGTCTATTCCCCACATTTCCTTTGTCTGTGGTTGCCAGTCGAACCCAATCGTATTACGCAGGCCGCTGGCATACACTGTGCGGCCCCATGTTTTGGGATCTACCTGCAGCATCACCGCAGTTTCTTTGTCGCTTTCTTTACAATCGTTGCAAAGTGAGCCCACACTGATATAAAGCATTCCGTCCGGTCCGAAATCCATCGTCCGGTTTGGGTGCTGTCCTCCATCGGGGAGGTCTTTGATCAGTAACTCAGCTGCTTCTGTATGGAGTGTCCCATCAGGTTTGACCGGGTATCTGCGCACTTCATTACTGTTACAGAGGTACATCCAGCCATCTTTCATGGTAATACCGTGTACGCCCTTAAAGTTTGCCACTACGGTGACCAGGTTTTCAAACTTGCTGTCACCATCTTTATCCTGCAGCAGCAGTACATCGCCCCCGTCACGGCGGGTCACATATACATTTCCTTCGGGGCTGGTATAGAGCATTCTTGGTTTACCAAGTCCTGAGGCAGCAACAGAAACTTCGAAGCCTGGCGGAACTTTCAGGAGTTTAACCATTTCAAGTTTAAAATCCATGACCTGTGCATATTTTATCACAGATACAAATTTGGTGACGTCCTTTACAGGAAGGCCACGCTGTGCATTTGCCGCTCCTGCACTGAGGAGCATGGCAAATACGGAGAGGGGAAATAATCGTTTGTTTTTCATAGTTTACGTAGATTATTTCCCTAACACGTGTCACTATTTTAAGTTTTCCAAATTATCAGATCCCAAGCCGTTTGTTATTCTTAATTGTTGTAAAAGTTTTATTTCCGCAACCATTTGCGAACGGGCTCATCATACCATTTTAATGCAGCATAGGCCAGAATGACCCCGCCTGTTAAAATGAGTAAGGCATAGGGCCATGCCTGCACAATCGTTACGCCTTTATGATTGCTGACCCAGGCCACGTAAAAATAGACCAGCGGGTAATGTACCATGTAAAGCGGATAAGATATGTCGCCCAGGAATTTGCAGATCCTGTTCTCACTTTGAGTTTGCATCACGCCACTTGCGCCAAGATATACGATAAGCGGGAAAACGATGATAATGCAAACAGACTCATAGATCCCGTTCATCCAAACATGTTCAGCGCCGCCAATGCGCGGCATATAAAGTACAATGGCTACCAATAGGCTGCACCATAAAAAGGCATTTTTTATTCTCGTCGGCTTCGCTATGCGTGAAAGTAACAGACCGGCAAAGAAAGGGTACATGGTACGGGTCAGCCCTATGCGTACCTGTTCCACATTCAGTGTCCATCCACCACCCACATCACCGTTTGTGATGGCCAGATGCGCGAGTGCGATCGCAGCGATGCCTACTAAGATACTCAATGCCGTTTTGGAAAACTTCCTGATCCAGACCGCATAAAGAATGTTGGCAATGTATTCAAAGAACAATGACCATCCCACGCTGTTCAGCGGGTGCATCTCTTCCCAACCCCTGATATCAAGCGATAATGGTACGGGTAGGATAGTATAGCCGATCAGCATCACCAGCAGCATCTTCCAGACAGGAATGGTATGAATGAGCGGCCAGAGCGTAGAATCTGTAAAATAGAACCCGATAGCACCGAGGGTCATTCCCAAAACCACCATTGGCTGAAGACGTATGATACGGCGTTTGAAAAAATTGCTAACGGTCATTTTATGCCAGCGATCGTCATAAGCATAGCCTATCACAAAACCTGACAATAAAAAGAAAAAGTCCACAGCCAGGTAACCATGATTGACCAGATTATCTAAATGGCCGGTAGCTAAGGGCTCAGCCAGGTGAAATGTGACAACGATTATGGCTGCAACACCGCGAAGGCCGTCTAATATGGGATAGTGTGGTTTGGTGGCCAGTTCATTCTTCAGGTCAGTTCTCATATATTTGGGCTGTAACAATTGCAATTTGTAAAAAATAGCTAAGTTTTAGTTGTCCGCCTGAATTTTTAACGCGATTAATGAATCCAGGCCTCGCACCTGCCTGTGCTAATTTATTCTCGATTGCATCAAATTTCTTAAAACTTTAAGAAACAAAAAATAACAAGATACCTCATGCCATTTTGAAATAAAATATTAGTAAGCCTTTTTTTACGGCAACTACGCTATCTCCGTGGTTAATCTCAAGAAACCAGGGATAAAACTAGAAATTATTTTCACTGTAAAAACAATGCGGTAACCCTTTAGGGCCCAAAGATTTTTAAAAGATAAATATATTAGGGACATTGGTTTACTTAAAATATTATTTTTGATAGACACGAAGAAATTAACATTAATTTTAATATTATTAGTAACCTCTTTGACTGGATTTTCACAATTTAAGATTAGCGGTAGAATTACTGATGAAGAGGATAAGCCAATTGAATTTGCAAGAATAGTCCTATCAGTCAATGATAGTATAAAACAAGAGACATTCAGCGCGAAGGATGGCGGTTTTTCATTAATGGCTGATGCTGCCCACTATGTATTGAAAGTATACTTTATTGGCAGTACTGTGTTTCAACGGGATATATCAATAGGTGAAAATATGGAATTGGGTACGCTGAAATCTCAAAAGACCCTGAGTTTAGCGCAGGTTGACATTGTAAGTAAGCACAAAAAGATCGAAAGAAAAATAGACCGCTTAGTCTTTAATCTGGAAGGAACGAGTTTATCAGCTGGTGGCGATGCAATTGATGCTTTTAAAATTACGCCTGGTATAAGGATGAAAGGTGATGAAATTTCTTTAGTAGGAAAAGATCGCTTACAAGTAATGATTGACGGCAAGATCGTGAACTTGTCGGGTGAAAACTTAACCGATTTTCTACGCTCTATATCATCTGATAACATCAAAAGTATAGAAGTTATCACTACTCCGCCGGCTAAATATGATGCAGAAGGTAACAGCGGCATTTTGAATATCGTTTTAAAGAAAAAAACCTTAAATTTTTGGAATGCAACGATTGGCGCAGCATATACACAGAGAACATACGGTACTCAATCAACTACCGGAAATTTAACTTACAACAAGGAACGTCTTTCTTTTTTTACCAACTATAGTTTAAGTGATGGAAGTAAACAACTTGACGAAACGAACAAGGTTTATTATCCAGATAACCTTTGGTCACAAAATAACCCCAGAAAAGCTAATAGCAAGTCTGTCAGTGGCAGGGTTGGTCTGGCTTACGATATAAATAAGAGCTGGAATACTGAGCTGCAGTATTCAGGCAGCAATTCCAAACTTAATATAGATGACAGGCCCCTTACCTCAATTTCTAATTATCAAAATGGCGAGACGGGCTCTTATATAAGTTCGCAATCCGAGACTAAAAAAAAGCCGGTACTTAATTCATTTACATGGAATAACACGATCAAGACTGACAGCAGCGGCGGAAAGCTTTTAGTTGCTTTTGATTATTTTATCTACAAAAATTCAGATTCCAGAAATTACAGGGGAAGCTCGCTTGATAAGGATAAATATATTTTACCAGATACTTTCTTCTCAGGATTTAATGGCAACGACCAGAAAATCACAAACCTTTCTGCTAAAATCGATGGGGAATCGCAATTTCATACTGTAAATATTGAATATGGTTATAAGTATTCATCATCCGTCACAAATAATTCGATTGTATTTCTCAACAGGAATGATGCAAAAAGTGATCCTGTGGCAGATACCTCAAATTATTTCAAATACAATGAGAAAATACATGCTGCATACCTCTCGGGCAACAAAAAAATAAATGATAAATGGGAAACTAAATTAGGATTGAGAATGGAAGCTACTCAAAGTTCAGGGATCACAGCGCTGGGAAGCCAGAAAACATCTTTTGATTATGTTCAATTTTATCCGTCAGCCTATCTGTCCTATGCACCAAATGCGAACAATAACATCTCATTATCCTATAGCAGAAGAGTAGACAGACCTAAATTTGAGCAGTTAAATCCTTTCAAGGTATATGATAGCCCATACACTTATAGTGAAGGAAATCCCTTTCTACAGCCTGCTTTCACGAATAACATAGAGTTGATCCACACCTACAAAGAATGGGAAAATAAACTTTATTATAGCAAGCAAAATCATGGATTTGAACAATTTGGAATTGCTGATCCCAACTCCAATATAACCAGGTTTTTTGTTGATAATTTTCTCAATTCTAACAAAGTTGGAATTTCTGAATCGTATACATATGATAAAATATCCTGGTGGTCGAGTTTTAATAGTTTGGATCTAAGCTATGCAGTATCAAGGTCAAGTAATGCGCTTACTCAAAAACGAAGAGAGGGCTACAGCTCCTACTTATCATCCTATAATGACTTTAGCCTCAATAAAAAGCAAACGCTCACATTTAGTGTAAACTATTGGTACAGTCTTCCCGGGGTAGATGGATTGGACCGGATTAGTTCCGCCAATTCACTGGCTCTCGCATTTAAGGCTTTATTTCTGGATAAGAAGTTACAGCTTACAGTCGCTGGCAGTGATGTCTTCGGAGGGGAACGTTACACTGTGACCAGTTATACTAACGATATCAAATTAGTGTACAGAAATTATTATGATAATCGCTCAGTGCGCTTCTCAATAGCTTACAAATTCGGGAATCAAAAAATAAAGGCTAGTTCGGGAAAGGCTGGTAATGAAGACGAGCAGAAGCGAACCTCTAACTAAATTTGTCAGATCAGAAAGACATTTTATATCTAAGTAAATCTTCATAGTTGATCTGAAAAAGTATATTGAAATAAAGGCCCGGCAGATTGCCAGGCCCGGGGTATAAATTATCTAATCCTTCAGGACAATATTATACTTTTTGGCCCAATCACCTTTTAGTGTCTTTACCCCCTCAATAAAAGCACGGTCGGTTCCTTCGGCTATTTCGTCGATCGGTACCCTTGAAGGCCTTGTTCCTGTTTCCATATTAATGATTTTTAAAACCTGCCCGGCAAGATGCTGCAGATCGTTACGGTGCATATTTGCACCGACCAGGTCGCCTGTTGCGTTTTGCCGATCCTGTGCGAGCTGTCCGTAGGCACTTGTAACTGCCTCAAGATCTGAATTGAGTCCTGATTTTACCCCATTGTTCATCTCGGTAGGATGCGCTCCGATGACCAGACTCACATTGTCAATATTAAACTGGCTCAACTCATTCTGCATACCTTCATTGATGGCCTCGAGCGCAAATTTTGAAGAGCTATAAGGCACCAGATAAGGGAATGAGAACATTCCGTTAACACTCGAAAAATTAATCACCAGTCCGGCACCCGCACTGCGCATAGATGGTAATACTGCCTGGTACATCCGCATCACACCGAACACGTTCACATCAAACATTTGCTTAAACTGATCAATAGAATAGGCTTCTGCAATTCCGACACCGCCCACCCCTGCATTATTAATGAGGACATCAATTTTCGGATATTTACTATTGATGTATACCATCGCTTTTTGCACCGACGCATCATCCGTAACATCCAGTTCTACTACTTCTACATTAGTCAATCCAGAAAGTTCAGTTGCTGAACCCTGATTGCGGCCTTCACTACCGCGCATCGTTGCGATAACCTGAAAACCTGCTTCAGATAGTGTTTTTACTATTATTTTACCAAACCCGGTACTCGTGCCGGTAATCAAAACTGTCTTAGACATATGGTGTAATTTTAGAAAATGTGATATAATAAATTGATAACTTAAGTGCCTTCAAGGCAACATTTCAGTCATCAATGCTCAAATGAGCCCAAAACCAAAGGTACTTTTTCGTTTCAGATTACGCTTATGTTTGTATGAATGTGTCGAAAGATGACAAATTGCAGATACCCGTAAATGTACTTCCTCACTGCCCGATTCAGCGTATCCTCAAACTTCTTAAGAATATACTATTGATTTGTTTCGGTTTTCGTAAATTATGTAACAAATTACACCCGTATTGATCATAACATAAAATCTGATTTGCTTAGTCTAACAAACATCAATAAGAAATATGGCAGTCATGAGGTCCTGAACTTCAGTGACTGGACAGTCGGTAATGGAATCTACTGGTTAAAAGGAGGAAACGGTACAGGCAAGTCAACCTTGTTCCGGATGATCTCCGGGCAGATCCCGTTTAAAGGTGAAGTGCAGCTGAACGGGATTCAGTTAAGAAAAGAGTCCGTAAAATTCCGCTCTAAAATTAGCTTTGCTGAGGCCGAGCCGCAGTACCCCCTGTTTATTACAGGAAAAGAATTGATCGACTTTTATACAGATACCCGAAGGGCCGAAAGAAAACAAGCTGAAGAGCTTGCAGCATATTTCGAAATGGCACCTTTCCTTGATCATAATATCGGCAGCTATTCCAGCGGAATGCTGAAAAAACTATCATTGATCTGTGCATTTGTCGGCAATGCCGATCTGTACATTTTAGATGAGCCACTCATTACAATTGACGTCAGATCAGCAGATAAGCTTTACGAACTGATAAAAGCAAAAGCATCACAAGGAAAAAGTTTTCTTTTGTCCTCACATCAGGAAGTAAGCAACGATCAGCTCCATTTAGACCAGGTTTTTCAGATTGTCAATAAACAAATTATCCGGCTTTAGATGTTGAGGTTATTAACAGGCACTATCGCAAAAGAATTTTATCAGCAGCACGCGGGCCTTTTCCTGCTGGGATTCTATGCCTTGTTTGGCGTAGTAGACCCGTCTCAATTAATCGCTTACCATACAGCTTTGTTGCTAGCCGGGATTTCCTCTCCCTTGGGAATGTTGATCGTATTTGTTTCCTGGATGCTATATGGTGTTAAGGCTCATTTTTTTATCAGACAAAAGATGGCCCTGGCGCAATATAATTTTATCAATGAAACAGGTACTCTGGAAAAGAATGCCCAGTTAAAACTGTGGATGGCCTTCTATTGCGTAATTCTGCTACCGATCATCATTTATGTTTTTGCGCTGATTGGCCTAAGCGCCTATCATCATTTGTTCATTAGCCTGATTTGCATTGTGATTGTTTTTTCTGCCCTGGCTTTTGGCTTATCATTTCTTTCTTACCGATCGGTGACGTTTGGTTTTTTAAAACAAGACAGACAACAATCCATTTCATTTATAAAAATCAAAAGGCCTTACTATAGCTGGAGATTATATTATTTGTTAAATGAACAGGCATTAATGTTAGTGATGTGCAAAGTCCTGTCGCTACTTTTCTTTAAGGGAATGCTCCTGATGTTCACAGACGCAGGCAACAATACGCAGGTGTTATTAGTAGCGTTGCTGACATCTGTTTTATGCCATGCGGTTTTGATGTTCACCTTGTTAAAATTCGAAATAGATTATCTGAATTTTAGTAAAAGTCTGCCCATTCCGGCTTATAAAAGGTTACTTGGCTGGTTATCGACTTTCGCAATCATCCTGTTGCCAGAATGGATATTTCTGAGCATATCATCAGCGTACAACTTATATTCAATTATTTGCGGACTTCTATTTGGTCTGGCCGGATTGTTTTTCCTGTTAACATTATTATATATGGTAAAGTTAAACATGGATATTTACCTCAGGTGGATCCTGTTTTTCTTCTGTATTTCTATGTTGTCAATTCTTACGCACAATCATCTTTTATTTAGTTCAGTTTTGTTGGGCATTTGCGCACTATATTACTTAATGAATTTTGATAGAATCGATTTAAAACTCAGCTTATTCTTCATCATATCGGGGGCAATCTTTTCAGGCTCCTGTAACCAGAGAAGTGAAAACGTAACATCGAACGAAACAAGAAAAGCCAAAGAAACTTACAATTTACTTGAAAGCTACATTAAAGCGGATTTAAAGAAAGATTCGATACTCGTATTGCAGGCACCACCAAAATTTATCACCGAAATGTGTGCCAGCAAGATAGTAAAATTTAAAAAATCAGATCTATCAGTTGAAGAGCTTGTCGCCCAATCTCAAAGTGATACAACGATGTGGTCAGGGCATGAATTTCCCGGCGCGCATCTACTTGAATATGATCAAAAGACAAACTCCGCTAAATCCGCGGATTTGATAAATCGTGGCGATAAAAATGGATATTACGTTTTTTCCCGCCCCGTCTTTTCAAAAGATTTCAACTTTGCGATCCTGCAGTCTGCCTTTGTTTGCGGGCCACGCTGCGGACAGGGTGAAACCATATTGTTTGAGAAAAAAGAGCGCACCTGGCATCGGCTGAAATCATTTTGCCGGAGTGTCTATTGATTTAAAATATCTGGTAAATAAGAATATATGATTTGAAAAGCTAAAGCACCGTTACCAGCTCTGCTGTTATTGCAAAACGTCAATTCTCTGCCATCTGTCAATATGATCTCCTGCTCGAATATCTGTCGCGATACTCATTATCGCGACAAAAATCGACCTATTTTTGTCGCAATACTCAGTATCCCGACAAAAACTGGGCGAAAACTGTCGCAATACTCTGTATCGCGACAAAATTCCAGTATATTTGTCGCAATATTTAATTTCATTAATTATGAAAAAATGGACT
This sequence comes from Pedobacter hartonius, assembly GCF_900107535.1. Lineage (GTDB taxonomy): Bacteria > Bacteroidota > Bacteroidia > Sphingobacteriales > Sphingobacteriaceae > Pedobacter > Pedobacter hartonius. Next base: position 532,339 of record NZ_FNRA01000003.1, read on the forward strand.
CAACTGGTTAATCCAATCCGATCTATTGTTAAGTAATACGTCCGGTACTACCCCTACTTCTTCATACTGCAGGTAGTTAGCCGGATCTTTCATATCAGTATTATACACTTGAAACCTCCCACTGGGTAGCTGGACTACATCACCTGAGTTCTTCCCATAGGCAATGACCCCGGCAGTTATTTCACCATACACTTTCACATTTTTATGCCCTTTGAGGGCTAGGGTAAAGCGTTCTGCATTGCTTCCCACAAAACGATTAACCAGCACGTAAACCCTACCTCGTGACGCATATTTTTTAATCAGCTTTAAAAATTGGTCTGAACAGCGCTCTCCGCCACCGGGGTTTCCCCTTAGATCAACAATTAGATTAGGAGCGGTTAACGAATCTTTGATCCGCTCGTAGAATTCCCTGGCAATCTTCAGGTTACTATTAGAAGAGATAAAAGTTCCCAGGTAAATGTACTGTGCTTTTGGAGAGATAATCTTATAATAAAATGGCTTCGGACTCCAAAATTCTGCATAGCTAAAGGCTTTTTCCTTTCTTAAATCCAGCCGGTTCAACATTCCTTGTCTGAAACCAACATCAGGGCTGTAGACCCAGCTTTTGGTAAGAAGCGCAGTATACACTCCACGAAACCTCCCTGCAACGTGTTCTTTGAAAATGCCAAACAACTCTCCACGCTCCGAATTTCCAAAACCCGCTGAAAGAACCACCCCCATTAAGCTATCGCGGACACTAGTCCTGAAAACCCCTATTTTGCCAAATCTTCCGGCAGAATAAATCCCCTCAATACTATCTGCCGGCCTGCTTTGCAGCGAATGTTCCAGGGAGTCCAGATCTAAATTAACTTTTGGGATCTTTTTGAAAGCAGATTTCCTGTGGTAAGCAGCAATATATACAGAGTCCTTTAATTTTTCTATACTGAGATCCTTATCAAATACTTCCCAAAATCCAAGGTGCATATCTTTGATAGGCCAAAACAATTTAGAGTAATGATAGAAAGTATCTAAGGCAGACGGTCCAATCTGAGCATTTTTCAATCTCTGGAAGAGCTGCACATAATCCTTCTGCTTTTGCCCTTTAATCTGATCCTTGTAACCCGGCGTTTTCTTCAAGGTTTGATATAAAAAATCAAGATCATGGAGATGGTGATTCAGATCCTGTCCATGTAAACCAATGGTAATTAAAAAAATAAATCCCAGCGTAAGAAGCGGTCGTGCCCTGTTCATCTTTCTTGCTTTAAAAATATGTCATCACAATCTAAGGTTTAATATGGTTAAATTTACCCGTACTTGTAAATCAGTTTAGCTATACCCACTTTGCGCTTTAAATAAGCACTATAAAACTAATCAATCCTGAATGAAGACCGACTTGAATCACAAAAAGCCGGAAAATTCTGGCATCACATTTAATAAATAAATTTATGATCAGTAAAGAACTTAATCACGCTATAAGTATACACCATATTGTCCTCACAGTAGTTGATGCGGCAGAAACTGAAAAGTTTTACACCAAAATCTTTGGCGATCCTATGTATAAGAATTCCCAGACTTCTATCTATACAGTGGGAACAACAAAACTGATTTTGATGGAGAAGACAGAAAAAAATCCATTAAGAACAAAATTCGACCCTAAAGCAATCGGCTTGGAACACCTCGCATTTGGATTAAAAAACCTCACAGATTTAGAGGAAGTAGAACGGGTGCTGAATGAAAGTCACATTGCAAACAGTGGCATCCACATCGATACGAGCAGTAAAAAGGAGAAAATCTGGCTGAATGACCCCAGCAATATCAGGATTGAATTTTATCTTTAATCTGCACTTTAACCAAAAGATTATAGAGACAGCCCGTCTTCATATTGGGACTTTTGTCCCATTCCATGTAAGGTAAATCTGGTAAATTTGCTGTTGAAAAAACACTAACCGATGGGTATGAAAACAGAAATGAAAAGCACGTTGGATGATGAAAGGGACTATGAATTAGCATGCCAATGAGGAATACCAGCAAACACCTATAGCCAGATCTAAAAGCATATCCATTAAGTTTTTTAATTAACGGCTTGTACTTCTGCGTCCCTCCAGACCGTATTTCGTTACAATCTGATTAATAACGCTATCTAAATGCCGCACTGCAGCTGCAGCATCTGCGGTATCGGCGCTTTGTGTTTTCTTTTTGATGCTTGTTATAGACAGAGGGCCGGGATGATTTTTTGTCACAATATGATCAGCTATAAAGGCATACAAATTCACATATTTATCGGTAGTAAAAGTATTGGAAGAATGTGCCGCACGTGCAATGATAGTTAATACATTCACGTTCATATGTGCCGTTATAAGTGGTTTTTTGGGTGCATCAGATAATTTATCTGCAGTACTATGCCTCAACTCCAGAAGGCGTTCCTGCTGATAATTTATCATTTCCTTAAGCATGGCGCGTAACGGCCTGTCGGAGTCATCAAAAGCTAAACCCTTGTGTTGTGGCTTCTGACTCATATTTTGCAGACATACTGCAGTCTCAATCTCAATAGCGCTCAAGTGTTTTTTGGGCTCTGCGTCTATCGCATACATGTCCGAACAGTAGGTTATAAACGGGAGTGAATTAAAATTAATATAGAATAATTTTTCAATCAACCTGGTCTGCAGGTTCCTCTGTGACTCTTCTGAGCAAAGTTCGTCCAGTCTGTCACAAAATTGGTTGTAATAGTACAGGTCCGAAAACGTATGGATCCTATACCCATTTTGTTTGATATAATCTGCGATCAATTCTGCCAGGGTAGGATCTGCTCCATTACTATTCATTAATTTCAAAAAGCTTTTTAGCAGAGATACCCGTGCTTGTAGTTTTCCCATCACCAGGGTAGCGGGCACAGGCAGGTTAATATTAAAGTAAAGTTTAAATTCACTGGTTAAAAAATCAAGCAATCCATTTGTTACAATAGCCAGTGCTGAATCTGGAGAGCAATAAGTACAGATATCATTGCTTAAAGAAGAGATTTCAAACTGCAGATACACAATAAAATCAGTACGTGCTGAGCTGTCTGCATCCAGTGCATAGAGCTTTTGCCTGATGGCTGTACGAATCCTCTTGCATTCATTAGTAACGAGTACAGAAAACTCCTGTGTTTCACAGAATAATCTCGTTTCATGATGATCTGAGGTACAGTCAGACAGAAAGCCTTTCAGACCATTTAAAATTGTATCCATACAGTTCATATTTAGGCAAACCACCTTCTCCTTATAAGAAAGCCAGTCAATAACACAAAACTAAATAATTGTTATTATTATTTCAAAAAGAAATTTAAAACAAAAAGGACACCCTGTAATTGCGTTTATACATAATTATAAAGCATTTTTCTTTCAATTATTTGATAGTAACGACACCCACAGACACTTGACTCGCTATAAAATCTTTGCTTCTTTTGGATAACCAGGGCCTGATCTCTTCCGATAGTAGAATGCGCAATATCCAATTGCATACAGTTTTTATATGCTCTGATAAATTCCGGTCCCAAAATGTGAGGGATAAAAACAGACAAATACGCATGAACAACGATCTCCTATTTAAAACATTATCAGGCATAGCCTTTTTGAGTCTGGATTTTAAAGAATATCTTTCAGAACATATCATCTGCCATATCTTTCAAAAGGGCGATCATATGCCCTATCGCCCACCCGTATCACAAACTATCTATTTCGTTCAGTATGGCTTAGTTTGTGGCGTAAACCGCACTACAAATGTAAAAAATACACTCTGGATTGCAGACCAGGCATCTTTTATTGTACCTCCGCTAACATCATCAGACTTGTTTGTAGAGCGCATTGAGTTCCTCAGCACAACCCAGCTGATAGGTTTAGAATCTTCATTTCTCGCCGAAACATTTACTCGCTTTCCGGAGGCAGGCAAACTTTGGCTGGGCATGATCAGCCGCAGCATTACTGAGTCCAACAAACGCGAACTCTTATTAAGGTTACCACCAGAAACCCGTTACGCTACCTTATTTAAACAGCATCCCCAGTATTTTATCAGCAGCTATAATGAAAATCTGGCATCCTATCTCAATATGTCGCTTAGGCATTTTGCCAGGCTTAAAAGACGGTTCTCTCATAGCAGATAGTCATAAGGCGTGTTCTTAACAACCTTATGGCAAAATACGTCAGGCCATCCGTACAAACTAATTCCGCCAAATGTGTAATGATATATTTCCCTGAAACAAAGAACTTTATATCAGCACAAAGGGGAAATTCTCAAAGTCAATAAAAGTAAAACATGAAAACGCAAATATCACAGAAAGTATACAGCGATCCTGAAATCAATAAGCTCCTCAAGGATTATTTAATTATCAGCGTCCTTAAAGAGGATAAAAAGGGTAATGTGTACAAGGCAAAAGATTGCCAGGATTGGTTAAAAACGGACCATGTAATTATCAAACAGGGTAAAGCACAAATGTTGCCTGATGAATTTGGAAGGGGCATGAAAGAAAGACTAAGGTGGCAGCTCTATGTTCAGCAATCGCTGTCAAATGTTGTTGGCACGCCAGAGATCAAAGATTTTTTCAGGTACAAAGGCCATGACTATCTGATCATGGAATATATAGAAGGAAGGACATTAAGAGAAATTGTAGCCGGTATTTTCGAAAAGAAAACATGGGATGCACTGAGTGCAGAAAACAGAATTTCAATTTTAGAACTATAATCAGAAATAATTGATCAAATCCAAAAAATGCATGATGCTGGCTTTCTTCATCGCGATATAACGCCTGACAATTTCCTGATCACCAAAAAGAACGTAGTATATATGATTGATCTTGAACTCGCCTATGCCATGGGCGAAGTCCACCCCTCTCCTCCGTTTGCATTGGGAACACCCGGGTTTATGTCACCTGAACAACGTTTACGCCGTGTTCCTACTATTAAAGAAGATATATACGGTTTAGGCGCATTACTGCTAAGCACCTTCACTAATCTTCCACCGCTTAAATTTGATGTAGAAAATCCTGACGTGCTACGCAGAGCGATGTCGTTTCTGGGTGTGCCCAAACAAATGCTGCACATTATTCAGCGCTGCCTGTCTGAAGATAAGAATGAACGCCCCGATTTGTCGGAGATCAACCTGACCATCAATAAGCTGTTTACATCAGAAAATAAAAACAAAAGTCAAATGCTTAAGCGAACTGAACTTCAGCTTCCTTCTTGCTATGATATAGATCATTTGCTGCATTACGCTTTCAAAGGCCTGATTGATGAAGACCTGAGTGACAAGTATATCCTATACCGTAAGCACTTGAATGCGGGCCTTACCATTCCGGTCCAGGGCATTCTGTATACACTTGCTGAGTATGGGGTTAATAGTAACTCTCAAATCGTTCATTCCTTTTTCAAAAAGGATTATGAAGACGATTGTTCGATCTATCAATCAACCTTAGAAGCCGACCTGCCCGGCTTGTTCTGTGGGCTTGCAGGTAATGCGCTCGGTCTTTACTGCGCTTTCGATACAGGGATAATTCCCAGGGAAGATGTATATCCTCCCACCGCTGATTGGTTTAGATCCACAGCACCTACGTTGGGTCTGGCCGATGGCATATCCGGACAAGCGCTGGCAGCAATTCTCATTCTACAACAGGGGCTTGACCCTTCCGTAGAAAGTAAATTAAAGGATCTAATCAGTTTGATGTTAAGCCATCAGACAGCTGAGGGATCCTGGCCTCTTGAACAATTGCGATTGGCCGACGGAAGTGCAGGAGTATTATTCAGCCTGATAAAATATTACAAATACCGGCCGGATGAAAAGATAAAACATGCTATCAGAAAAGGTTTAGATGCGCTGACCAGTGCTGTCAATAAACCAGTACCTCAATGGCGCCACAATCAATCAAAAGAAGTTGTTGATGTTTCCCTGATGGGCGGTATATCTGGTATCGCTTTGATATTTCTCTATGGATATGAACTCCTGAATGAAATGAAATACAAAGTTACTGCAGATAAAATGCTTACTGAGATAGATGAGCATCCAAATAGTTTTGATTTCAGTCTGGAATCTGGCCTCGCAGGGGTAGGAGTGGCTTATACAGAGGCGGCAAGAATCACCGGGGACCACAAATGGAAGACCAGGATTTCCTGGATTTATCACTTACTGGATCATATGAAGATCAGCAATCACAGAGGGCATGTGAGCTGGAATATGCGTGGTTTAAATCATCAGGATGCAAGCCTGCTATCTGGTAACGCCGGTATCATCTATTTTCTAATCAGGCTGCATACGCTGATCTGCGCAGATCCTGCTGCTGTTCAAAAGATCACTTTAATATGATTTATCATGAACACAAAGATTAAAATGGTCATCCCCGACATCGCCTGCTACCTATTTGTCCTGCTGTTTCTATATACCGCAGCGAACAAAATTTGGAAGTTCCATAATTTTGAATGGGTACTGGGTACTTTGCCTGTCATAGGCAAATATCATCTGCTCCTGGCGTACGCCATTCCCTCCGCTGAAATCATATCCAGTGTACTGTTATTAACAAACAGCACACGGAAGTATGGCTTAATCAGTTCATTCCTTTTGATGCTGACCTTTTCTACTTACCTCCTATTTATGGTATTCTACGCAAAAGATTTGCCCTGCAATTGTGGCGGCGTAATCTCTCACCTATCATGGGGGCAGCACATCATCTTCAACTTATTCTTCCTGATGCTATCTGTGATAGCGCTGAAATTTGATAATGATATAAAAGGCTTCACCTTAATAAACACTCATCACAATGATAAAGATATCGTGCGCGCGAAACAGGCAAAGCGATGACCTGTATAAAGAAACATCGTGTGTTTTTTATAATTTAATCTAACAATTATGAACCAATTATTTTTGGGTGTCCTGGTTGCCGGAACGGCACTTGGAGGCAGTGCGTTAAGTAATGTAGAGTCGCACACTACAACAAGAAGTGGTAAAACCTTACCTGCAGGCTATTTTGTACAAAAGGCTGCAAATAGCTATTCTTATGTTTCCACTACAACTGGTAGGGATGGCCAATGTGACGGTAACGCAGCCCACCGCTGTAAGTATATAGTTCCTGCGCAAAATTCAATTCCATCAGAAGACCGCACCTATACTGAATCAGAAGTTCAGAATTTTGGTCTAAGTCCGTCCGAGCCCCTGGACAGGATTTGGATACCGGCATCAGAATAGGTGAATATAAGGGTTCCCCGCGGGGAACCCTTATATTACTATTTTTTCAGTGCCTCATTGATTTTAGCTATCATATCAGCACTTTTAAGTGGCATGTTTGAAGAAAACATCCTCCCATCCCTGCCAATGAGGATGACTCTGGGAAAGCTCTCAAAGTTATACTTCTTCATAAAAGGGTGACTTTCCCCTAAGCCTTCAGTGAAAAGATTAATACTTCCCGGATGGGTATACTTCCCCCCCTGCAGACTTTCCAGCCACTGCGCTTTGTTCCTGTCAGCACACACATTAAGGAATACTACATCCGGATTATTGATAAATGCAGGAAGCACCTCGTGAGCTATTCTTTTGGCCATCTCTGCACAATTTGTACAGCCTGTGAACCAATTGTCTATCATCACTACCTTGTTCTTAAAATCACTAAGCCTTACCACATGACCCTTATCATCAGGCAAACTGAAATTGAATGCTTCGGCACCCGGCTTTCTGATTTCGGCAAGTTTGGTTAGATAATTTCTATAAAACGGTGATTTAATATGTTCAAGAGCCTTCGCATATACCTGATCCGGATTTCTGCTTTTGGTAACAAAGTCATACCTGCACAGATATATCATTAAAGTTTTTTCACGCAGTAAACCCTGATTCATTTTGATCAGCGCATTGCACATTTCCATTGGCCTGTCCCGGGGATCGATGTCTTCAAGATCAATTACCGTGAGGCCGCTTCGAATCAGATAATCTATATAACTTGCCGATTGTGACAAAATCTCCATATCGGTTGCGGGTACATTGCGATGCAGGTCTGCAAGCAGATCAACAAGATCTTTCAGGGATGCATATTGCTTTCTTCTGCCACCAAAATACCCACAAACACCGCTTGCAGCCACTCCATAAACATCAGTTTGAATCATTTTATAAACAGGACTGCTGATATCCTTCTTTAGTGGCTGGATCATCTGCATCCCGGACTGATACTGTCCCTTAACCCAAAGTACCAATGTGTCCAAAATACCCCTGTCAAATTTCTTATTCAAAGCTATTCCCGGAGATGGTCTGTCTGACGCAAAAGCCAGTCTGGTTGTCGCAATAAGCTTGGTGCTGCCCTTTCCGGAAAAATGAAGATTTTCTGCCTTCACGTCAACCGCATCCGCAGAAGAGCAGTCAATCCTTATATCATCACCTGCTTCAATATAGCTGTGAATAAGCATATTCTGATCTGCGTTAAGGAAAAACAACTGGAATTTTTTTATCCCTGAAATATGGAACTTATATATTCCCGTCCCGTCTGGTGCAGCAATCTGCTCAACGCCGCTGATATTGCTTTGCAGATAGTCTTTAAAAGTTGTCAGTATCATTGACTTCTTCATCATCTCCTTGTTGGTCGCATGAAGGGTGATATATGCATCTCCCTCTGCAAATACGCTGCATGAAACAGAGGCCACTAAAATTAATGAGGTTATAAATTTGTGAATCATCATTTTTGGTTTTAAGTATATCATTTGTTGGTTATCGTGGGTTTTGTTGAATCCCGCTCAAGGCAATTTCATCATCCGGGATAGGAAAAACATACCGCAGATCATTTGGCGCCAGTGTATAGGTAACTCCGTTCAGGCTTCTGGTTAGCGTAATATTTGCACCCTCTTTGTTCAGTCTTTTCAGATCTGTCCACCTGAGTGTCCGCCAGACCAGCTCTTTTCTTCTCTCTGTTAAGATCCGCTGTAATGCGGCGTCCTGACTTAAGCCCCTGACTGGTTTAAAGCTGCCGGTAATAAATCTGTTTATCAGCAGTCGATTCAGCCAGTCGAGAGATTCTGGTATAAGGTTTCGCCTTGCCAGGCATTCAGCTTTGATCAGATACATTTCGTCGGTAGCAAGGCCAGTGTAGGGCGTGGACTGCAGAAAGTATCCCCTCCTCACATACAAGTTGCCGGTGGTGGCATTTAAGCGAAAAAATATGGTAAGACGCAGATCATTGGGATCATAAAGATTTACCAGTTCCGGATTAACAGTTACTCTTGTATTGGCAGAAGTGGGTGTTATGATCGTATAATCGGCCAGGATTGCACCGGTAGAGAAAATTGTTTCATCGTTATTGATTTCGAAGGGATTGAGAGCAGTTTTACTAATGGTATTGTAGTCGATAAGTTTGCTGCTGATGGTAAGCGCGCTGTCAGCATACCCTTCTGCCTCCTTATACAACCTCATGCTTAAGTATATGCGGGCACCCAGCGCATAAGCAGCAGCTCTGCCGGGTCTGTTACTGTTTACAGGACGCGTAGGTTCAAGAGCCCTGGTAGCCTTTGCCAGATCCGACAGGATCTGCTGATAGGTATCCTGCACTGAAGCCCGGCCCAGCAGCACATCCACCTCAGGTTTCAGTGGTACAGGAACCCCCAGATCCTGCGCAGCCGTAGCGGAATCATATGTAGGAGAAAAATTCCTCACCAGGTCATAAAGCAGATAAGCCCGCATAAACAAGGCCCATCCCTTGATCATCTGATACTGGGCGGTATTGGACGGCGTTTGCTCAATTGTTGACAACACCTCTAAAACGTTGTTGCAGTAAAAAATACCCGAGTAACCGCTGGACCAGTCTCTGATCAGTTTTGTACCCTCATAAATATCCTTCGCCCAAAGGTACGAGTTCCTTTCTGTTGGCGTATTGGTCGATAGCCAGTTCTCATAACTCGTGAAGATGTAATCGTCAGAAGCCATCTGCGAAAGTGCGGGTGTCGATTTTGTGAGTTCCACATCATTCTCCAACAGCCCCTGCAGGTCATTGAGCGTTTTTGGTGTAAGTATCGCGGATGTTGGTTTTGCATCCAGAAAAGACTTTTTGCAGCTGCTGCTCAGCAGAATGCAGATTGCAAAAATTCCATATTTGATTAAATAATTCATCATACAGATTTTAATTTTGTTGATTAAAAACTTCCTTTAAATCCAATAGCTAAAGTTTTGGGCAGTGGTATGCCGCTGCTGTAATCAGGATCCACCTTACGTCCTGTTGCTTTCCATAAGATGCCCAGGTTAGAAGCATAAGCAAATACCGTCAGATGCTTTAGCCAGGCCTTCGCAGTATTCCTTATCCCCGGAGAATAGCCCAGCCTCAAATCCTGCAACCTGATATGGTCTCCCTTTTCTATCAAAGCAGATGATGAAGAATATACCGCATCGCGGGAGCTGTTCACCGGATAAACCAATGCAGGGACAGAGGTCAGCAATTCATCCCCGGGCTTCTGCCAGCGCTGTTCGTAATCTTCCTGCTGATACCGCGAAGCTCCGTACACCGTTGCTGCATATACTGACGAACTGGATAGCGAAGCTCTTCTGAACACGTATCCCAGCTTATACACGATATTGAATGACAGCTGGAACGCTTTCCATGAAATGTTATTCATGATATTACCATAATATTTTGGTGTAAGCGTGCCGTTATATTCCAGATCATTGATATTGGTAGAATTGGTTATTCCGGGATAATTGGTGCTGGTTACACCATTCAGCACAGCCTGGGGATTGCCCTGGTTGTCCAGCCCTCTCCAGCGGTAAGAAAACACAGCATAATACGAACGTCCTATTACAGGGCTCATGAAGTTGTTATTTACGATTGAACCATTATCAACTGCTTTTACCTTATAGTCCGTAATTTTGTCTGTATTGTAGTTGAAATGGAACTGGGCAGACCAGCTGAAACCTCCTACCTTCAGGTTATTTGAATTCAGCGTCACATCCACCCCCTGGCCCCTCATGCTGGCAGTATTGCCAGTAAAGGAAGATACTCCTGTCTGTTGCGCAATGGGCGAAGTCCCGATCAGATCAAAGCCACTCTTGATCCAGTATTCCACACTGCCGGATAATACATTAGCGCGCGTTTGAAAATCCAGGCCTAAGTTGATGTTCCTCACCTGCTCCCAGCGCAGCGAAGGGTTGGGTGGGTTCGTAATTGTGACATAGGGAACATTCCAGAGGTTGTTCAGTCCCATCGCCTGCGCCGTAAGGTAAGCCGATACCGATTTATTTACGTTTCCGCTATAACCATAGGTGGCACGCAACTTCAGGTACGTCAGCTGGTCAAAATGGTAGAAACTTTCATTGCTGATATTCCAGGCCAGTCCTGCAGACCACAGCGGCACACCTTTTTGATTGGTCTTTACCCCAAAGAGATTCGATTCGTCCTTCCTGGCACTTGCAGAAAGGATGTACCTGTCATTGTAGGTATAAGAACCATTAAAGAAATAAGAGCGGTACCTGTCTATTGTGCTCGCATTGGCAATGTTTAATGGAATCCTTGATGAGTTAAAGCCATAAATACCCGGATAAAGCACTGTCGGATTAATCGTGTTGTTTTTGTTGGACAGGGTTTCGTTATCGAAGCCGTACAACGTAAAAGAATTGAACTTACTCTGGTAATCCTTTACCTCAATCCCTCCTATTGCATTTACAGCATGTTTTCCAGCAATCAGCTTCTCATAGTTCAGCTGTCCCCTTGCATAGTGCGAGTAATACAGCCGGGACGAATTATCAGCGATCTCACCCAACGGCACCGGATAGGTGACCACACCAGTAGCCTGGTTGATCTGCGAATAGGTATTGATGATATCCCTCGTGTAGTAAGAGGCTAATGTATTCCGTTTGACCTGCTCATCCACGCCTTTATCATAGGTGTAACTACCAGACAGGCGCAGCGATTTCAGAATCTCGTATGACAGGCCTACATTGATCCTGTAATCCGTTAACCGCGAGCGTTGCGTGGTTGACGGGTTCCGTATTTCATCCAGTGGTTTGTAATGCCAGTCCAGCAGTCTTCCTTTTCCAACTGTATCTACATAAGGGAGCCGCAGGGTTTTTGTAATTGCCAGTGCATTCCCATTCTGGTCAGCCAGGTTTTCATAAGGAAACTGCGGCGTATAAGCCGTTCCGTCTACATTGGCATTGCTGGCGGTAAACATAATGCCGGTCACCACTTCAAGTTTATTGTTCAGCATGGATACTGTGTTACTGGCATTCAGGCTGATGCGGTCGTTACTGTTGATCACCGTATTCGCCTGGTTTTTATCGTAGCCCATCGAAACATAATACTTGTTATTCGCCCCTCCCCCGTTTACACTCAGCTGGTATTGCTGGTTTACACTTGGCCGGTAGTAATACTTTTTCAGGTCATCCCTGTTGTCATGCATAGCAATGGAGTCAAGCAGAGCTGATTTGCGCTGCTCTGTGATGGTACCTTTCCTGTTCTGCAGCATGATCTCTACCGCAGGGGAAAGGCTACTATATCCATTGTTGATCACGGTATTGTAAGCGCCCTTGTCAAAAAGGAATTGCTCAATTCCAATGAACTGCTGATTGGTTAGCTGTGGCCTGTAATATAAGTCTGGCCGGCCTCCGATAGTCACATTTGAATTTAAGGTTACCATCGGTTTCTGGTTGAACACTCCTTTGTAGGTAGTGATCACAATTACCCCATTACCTGCACGGGAACCCCAGATGGACGAAGCAGCACCATCTTTTAAGACCGTGACAGATTTTACATCCTGCGGATTGATATTGGAAATATCACCGTCGTAAGGGAAATTGTCCAGGATGATCAGAGGATTCGCATCCGAAGCAATCGTGCTACGTCCTCTCACGCTGATATAAGGAGTATTGCCTGTTTTGTTCCGGTTAAAGATCAACCCGCTGGTCACCCCATCCAGGCGATCAAGGATATTGGTACTTACTTTCCTGTTCAGAAGGGCGCTGTCTATCAATACAAAACTGCCGGTAGCTCTTTCTTTTGGAATGCTTTGATAACCGGTACTCACTATGCCTACCTCATTCAGCTGCCCGTAGGATTCTTTCATCCTGATTTCTCCAAGGTCCTTCTTTACCCTCATTTCAAGCTGCTGAAAACCCAGATGGGAAATTGTCAGCACTGCATGATCATCAACAGCAAGAAGCCAGAAATAACCCTGTAAATCGGAAAGGACGGTTGTTTTACCGTCCTTTATTTTTATTACTGCACCTGCTATTCCGTTACCGTCTTCATCTACTATCCTTCCGCGGACTTTTATATTTATTCTCAATGCCTGAGGCGTTTTGGAAGTTAAAGCATACACTTGCCTTGCAGATCCACACGTCATCAGGATGGTGATTTGCAATAAGAGCAGGATTTTGCAGGCATAGGAACTCCTCCTGCCTGCGATGACGAGATTTTTCATCGTTAATCAGATTTATAAATGGTTAGAAATTGAGGCGCCAAAGAAAGGACTCTAACGCTCTTCGTATTTGTAAGCAGAATTTTGGTGTGTCACTAAACGTAGTGGTCCATATTCATTTTCATTGGCTACACACATGCGCTCCATAGCTACATGAGTAAATAGTGGGCTTAGATGAGTGGGAAGCAGTTTATTGATAGCATGAAACACTTCCATTGGCAATTTAGCTTCGTAGAAATAACCCGAACGCAGCAGTATATCAATCGTATCTTCAACAATGGACAGCGTATCATCCCCCTCCGGAAGATCTTCAAATTCCCAGCTTACATCCTCCCTCAACCGAAACAGTTCTTCTTCTTCATTCTGTTCGTTCACACTGTAATAAGTATGAATCCACTTTCCGTTATATTTCTCTTTGTGTACTGATATGAGCAACTGCGTATTATCATCTACTGAAGGAAAGAAGCGATGTAGCATACTTTCTTCCAGTGCGACTGCTATCCTTTCAAGTTCATCACTGGTATAAAATGGACGTTGAAGGGATTCAACCTCTTCAACATATTCAGGTGTCACACCGATTAAAAAAGAAAGCTGTCCAGCAGTATAGCCTTTGGCAATTCTTTGCAACATGATGCGGTATAGGGTTTCTAATTGGAATACTGTGATTACTTTAGTAGTTTTCATTTATGATATAAGTTTAAAAGTTAGACAAAGCGCCGCCATCACGAGATATTTGATGCCCTCGTTGCAGATCTGAATAAAAGAAAAAAGCGGGCGGTATGGAACATCATCCAACCTAAATTATACCGCCCGCTACTGACTTAATCAGGTGGTTTAATGATGGTTGTTTGTGAATGGAGAGTTGATGTTTGCATGATGGTTATTGTATACTAGGGTTTACCAGAATTCTTTTTATCGGTATTATTGGGAGTATCCGGCATTACATAACCGACATCTGAAACCACCGGGGGCTTTAAGGCATACGGGAATTTGGTGTAATACTCTTCCAGTACGATTTCCATAGTGAGATCCTGGATGGTGATTACTTCCCGCATCCAGGTGACCAGTGCAACCAGGCACTTCTCAGATCTGCTTAGAACTCCCAAGCCTTTAATCTTGGGGAAAGGATCTGCAGATGACTTTGTATTTGAGTTTTTTTGTTTTTTCTTACTTCTTTCATTCAGGATGATTGGAGAATCTACTAGGTCAGCTAGGATGATAATGAAGTCCAAAATGGTAGTGATATCAGAAACCCGAAGCTTGGTTAGCTTCTTTTGGCTTAGGATAGCTAGGACAGTTCTGTGGAATGTCGCGACATGGGCATAGGTGTATTTTGAGGGAACATACTGCGCCTGTTCTTTATTCTTTACTGTAGAAATTTTGGGTGATTCTTTTCTGTTAGTACTCATTTCTATTTGGTTAGAATTTAAAAATGAATCTCTTCTACAACATTATCCAAAATAATAGGGCTTGGACTTCACTGCTTTTGCACGCGGTACCGCCAGGAACCACTCAAACCCTAAAAGGATTTAAGTTGACAACAAAAGACTTAAGTGAAGTCCAAGCCCTATTTCTTCTTGATACCGCAAAGGTAAAAAGAATCCACAGAGAATGGACTTATCACTTATCTTCTTGCTGTCTAACTGGCGGTTTTCCGTGCAAGAGATTTCATTCACCTACTAATACAATAGGTTTTTACCTTAAAAATTACTCATTGTTTATAAATAGTTATTTTATTAAGCAAATGTAAGTAAAATAATTTATTACATCCACATATCGAGGTGTTAAATATTTTATTTTTTGCTCTCTTGCTTTCCATTAAACTAATGATGGAAGAGATTATTAATATCACTATGTCTGAGCTTGACTATTTTTTAATCAAGCGTATAAAAGAACTTCGTGATCACCATAATCTATCGCAGGTGCAGTTGAGTCATAAAATGAATTTATCATCTGGATTTGTAGGAAAAGTTGAATTATTGACTGCGCCTGATAAGTATAGCATCCGTCATTTGAAATTACTGGCGAATGTTTTTAAAGTAGAAAGCATTGGCGAATTATTCCCCATTCCCCTTCCAGAGCACGATTTAATAGTGCTTACTCTAAGAATTACTTACAATCAAAAAAAAGATGGTACCCCTTCAAAAAAGAAACTAACTGAGGTGATTAAGATAGATCCAGTTAAACCTAAAAAAGATTCAGAAGATTCTTAATATCCCATGCACTGTTCTTAAATAATCATTTGAACCATATTCGGCTCTTAACGCAGTATTGTTGAAAGTTAACAACCCACGAAGTTTCACATCCCAGAATTACCAAAAGAAAGCTCATGCCCACCAACGAAAAACCAAAGAGAAATCCTAAATGGAATCGGGATGAAATCATTTTAGCGTTAGACCTTTATTTCAGAATTAGACCAGGACAAATTCATTCCAGTAATCCTGAGGTCATAGCCCTCTCCATTCTAATAAACAAGTTACCGAGCTTCGAGGACAAACCTGATCAAGAACGGTATCGGAACGCCAATGGAGTAAGTTTGAAATTGAGTAATTTTTTAGCCATAGATGATTCACAGGAACAAAAGGGAATGCAATCCTTCAGCCGCTTAGACCAGGAAATCTTCAATGAATTTAAGGACAAAAAAGAAATCCTTAGAAATATCGTAAGAAAAATCAAGGCAGCGTTAAATGATCCGGAAATCAACCTGGAATTGCAACATTAAAGTTGACATTTAGTTAAGCGGCAATATTTTGTTTATTTAAGTTTCTACCAAATTCTTCTGGGGACAAGTATCCCAGTG
>NZ_FNRA01000002.1 GCF_900107535.1 Pedobacter hartonius
TGGTCTTTGCCAAAAATTAGCGACATAACCTCTGTATTGACAAATATAATACTTGAAAAAAGATACTCCAAAATTTGCTTTTTATAATAGTATCTTGCAGAATATAAAACAAAATGTCACTATTATACCAATGATATGAAATAGATTAAAAAATACATTTTGTAAAGTGATGCTTTTCCAGTTGAATAGATAACTGTTTATATATCTGTTAATAAATATGACTGTTTATTGGTTTAGCGCATTAGGAATATCTCACTAGATATATGGCTATACAGATTGCTACTTAAACAATTCGCCACTTAGATACATGGTTATTTATACCGATACTTAACCACCTTATCTTTTGCTTTTCTGTTCGAGAGCGATAACCTTCTCTTGAAGATCGCTATATTTTTCCATCAAATCTTTATGTTTCTCTAAAAGCGCCAGATATTTATTCTGAAGCAGTTCAAAGTCTTTAGTCTTACTGATTGTATCCTGAATTATGTCAGGAAAGTACTCTGCCATCTCGGGGTATTCCACTGAAAAATCATAACCAATTGCACGACCGTATTTTTCTAAAATACTATAGTCTAAAAATTCCTGTTTGATGTGAGAATAATAAGTATTCTCCTTATATCCGGCTTTAATGGCTGCATCTTTATTAGAAAACCTGCTCATCGTAACTGCTAAATACAAACTCTTTCCTCGTCCTTTTAAATCTTTCGGCTTTCTCAATGTTGATAAATATTACATTCTAAAAGTATGCGGCTAAAAATTTATTTTACATAGATATATTAGTTGATTTTAATTGATTTATGTTTATTTTTATTTATATTAGAACTTTAATTACATGGATTTAAAATAATTCACAACTAATTTGAATTGATAAAATAGAGAGTAAAGGAATAAAATAATATTTTTGCAGTAAGAATAAGACTGCTTACGAGCCTCGTTACTAAATCTGGTAAATTTTCACACGAGCGTAAGTGAAGCACTCCAACCCTACCTCATTATACTGTAGGGCTGGTGCTCGCTTATGTCAATGTGTGAGCCCTTTCGCAAGAAAGGGTGGCCCTACCAGAGCCATGTAACATTAGACTAAGTGGGTTCCCAGCCCTATTGTAATTTCAATAGGCAATACCTTCTTAACAGGCTCCTTTAATCATATTAAAGAAAGCTGATGAAATCAAAAAGGAAATTTTTGCCAGAAGAAGAGCTTGTAAAAGCTCTGAAAAATCATGATGAATATGCAATGGATATACTTTATCATATGTACTCCAGGGCATTACTTCGTGTAATTTACAGCATTGTAAAACAACCAAGGCTTGCCGAAGATCTTTCACAGGAAACCTTCATTAAAATATGGGAGTCCGCAGAGAGTTATGACAGCAGTAAAGGGCGCTTATTTACCTGGATGCTAAATATAGCACGAAATACAAGTATAGATGTACTTAGATCTAAAGACTATAGAAATCAAAAAAGATGGTCTGAATTGGATGAAAGCAGAAGCAACATCGATTTACAGCGTCCGGTACATTTTAATCCGGATACCATTGGCGTGAGGCAATTGGTGTATCAACTAAAACCAGAGTTCCATTCACTTCTGGAGATGACATATTACCAAGGTTACTTTCATACAGAAACCGCAGATGCTTTAAATATGCCATTAGGGACTGTGAAAACAAGATTAAGGAACGCAATTATAGAATTAAGAGGGTTCTTTTACTGATATGGAAACGTCAAGCAAAATGTCTGAAACAAGCTTCAGACTCACCGAGCATTTAGCGATTGAATTGATCAATTCAGATTATACCTATAACCAGCTAAAATTCTTTATGAATTTACTTCCGGCTTTAACGTTCAAGAATAACCTTCAGTTTTTAGATCAAAGAGAATTACAACTGCTGGCTGAGTTCGTCAAAATTATATCTGGTTTGATTGATTCTAAGGAATTATCTCTTCTGATGGATAAGTTCTGCTCCCAACCTATTTTAAAAATCACCTCTAAAAAAAAATCAGTTATACAAAAGGTTGATTTTAAAAAGAGATCGGAGATACTATCGAATGAAATGCTCAATTGGGTAAACGCACTCCCGTATGCTAAAAGAAGAAAGATGGGCTCCGTTCCGTCAATGGAAGAGTTCTTCACCTCAGAATTTTTCTTCAAAGAATTTATCAAGTGGATGCAACAAATCAACCTTACAACCTCAAGCACTTTGGTAGAAATATTAGATGCCTATTATCGCTGGTTTCCTATTATGCCACGGCAAAGACTATAATTCATGGTTCTGGTAAACCTTGGTAGCTAACAACGAGTGCGAATATTATGCACTCGTTTGTTAGTTTTAAATCAAGTATTATTATAAAAATTAGAGTGCCTTACAATTTATAACCTTTGCCATTTTACAGGCTTACAATAATTCGTACCTTTATGTCACAGTAATCCTTTACCACATGACAACCATAACATTAGAAGTTCCAGATAGCCTTGGCGAGTATGAAAATGACACCGTTAGGTTTATCGCATCCAAACTATATGAGTCTGGTAAATTATCTCTTGGACAAGCCGCTGAGATGGCAGGTCTGACTAAACGGACATTCGCTGAATTACTTGGCGATTATGGCGTTTCATACATCAATTATTCTGTTGAAGATTTAAAAGATGAGCTTAGAAGGAATTCAGGAATATAGTATAATAATTACAGATACCAGCTGTTTTATCTTACTGGATAAAATTAAAGCTTTTGATATCCTACATCGACTATTTCGCAACGTTACCACCACTCCAGAAATTCTTATAGAATTTGGCGGCGACCTCCCAGAGTGGATTCAGATAAGATCGGTAAAGGATAATACACTTATGGAAGTCCTCAAAGAAAGTGTAGATCCTGGAGAAGCAAGTGCAATAGCGCTTGCAATAGAGACTCCAAATTCTTTAATCATTGTTGATGATCTGAAAGGCCGAAAACTTGCCACCAGAATGAACCTCAATTTTATGGGCACTTTAGGAATGCTTTTAAAAGCCAAAGAGCATCAAATCATTTCTCATATCAAGCCCTACATAGAGAAAATACAAATGACAGATTTTCGACTCTCTCAAGCTGTTATAAGTTATGCCCTTGAATTAGCAGGAGAGAGTTAGTACTAGTTAGAATAGATCTATTTGCCTCATCAAATAGATTTGGAACACAGTGCGTTCCAAATCAGCAAATCTTCTAAAATTTTAAACCCTCTATCTTTCTCTGAATATTTGACCTATTCCTTAATTTCATTGCCACCCCGACCCTACGTTTCCACCTCAAAAACTTTTTGCTCCTCCTCCGTACTAACTCTATGACATTAGATTGTACTTCATCTATGATAGACCAATCCTTAGTGATATAGATATCAGTAATCTGGTTAGATTGATCCTTATGGTTCATAGCCAAACCCACATCATCCTTTGAACACCTGCAAATATTCCTTGCCCAGGAGCCAAACATACGGCGGGCATCCATAAATTCTAATTCTGGTATATTCAACTTTGCACTTAGTGCGTTCATACCGATACTCAAAGCCCGGTCTAAAGAATTATGCGTAGAGTATTTACCCTGCAATGTACCTGCGTATTTTTTATACAGTTTCATTGCAACAGGATGAATAGGAACGCTTATAAAGGCTTTATCTTTCCTGCGCTTAGTCTTTGATCTATTATACTCTAAACGAGATTGCAGGGCAGTGCCTGGCTTTATCTGATAAAGATCTACCCCATTCATCCCACACAGATAAAAGCTTAGTAGAAATAAATCTCTTGCCTGCTGTATTCTACTTCCTACAGGCAGCTTACAATTTCTGATTGCCTTGAACTGGCTAACATACCTTTCCGGCTTTTTCTTCTCCGTCAGTTCCACCAGCTTATATTTTTTAAACGGATAATGATTGATGATTTTCACTCCCAAATCCTCGTCATTATAAAAATCCACAATGGCATTAAATAAAATCCGAAGATCCCGCATGTGATTGTGGAGCCCATTATCAGCTAACCCCTTAAATTTTAATTGAACTGGCTTTTTAAATTGGTTCAGCCTAATCATAGTTCGGGGTGTCCGTAAAAACTTTTGATAATCCTCAAGCATTTTAGCCCGGATCTCCGTCACCGGCACAAAATCCGACTTAAAATAATCTTGCAGGCTATTTACTACTGTAATCATATTCCTTGCACTTCCGTCGCGGCCTGCCTGCATTAAACGCTCAATTTGCTCCCTGCCAAACTGGATCACATTAATTTTCTCCACTTTAACCTCGCCGCCCTTCTCCAAATAGACGGCTAAAGTTTTTTCATTGTAAATACTGGTCCGCGATCCTAAAGCGCTGATCATTTCCCTGTACCTGGCAAGTTCGGGGGAGATAAGATTAATAATAAAAGGATCTTTTAAGATGTACTTTTTACCCTGTTTTCTGATTTGCTTAGCTCCCACCCAATGGGGCGTAACGATGTAGGAAGATTTCCTATTGACTGTTACTCTGATCTGTACGTTCCATGTACCGTCAGATTTCTTCTTTTGGGAGTGTCTGATTACTTCCGAAATAGTCGCCATATTATAAAGTTAGCGATCGCAGTTTTCATATGAAATTGCCCAAAATAACTTTCAAACAATTTTCAAACATTTACGATCAGTTCAACAAAAAACCCTGTAGAACTTCACAATATCTGATAGACTAGCAAATAAAAAGTGACAGAAAAAAGACACTCTGGAAACCAAAAAAGCCTGTTTTCGTTATGAAAACAGGCTTTCTGTAGAAGTGGTGTGGGCCGGGATCGAACCGGCGACACAAGGATTTTCAATCCTTTGCTCTACCGACTGAGCTACCGCACCATCCTTTATTTAACATGATTTCGATCATGTTCCCCTCGGTTGGGAGTGCAAATGTAGTTTCTTTTTTTGAATTGCAAAACTTTTTTTAAAATAATTTTAAAAAGGCCTCAGATTTATTTAAAACCACTCTAAATTTTCAACAATTATGCAAGCATAGTAATTTCTTTCTGCTATTTATTTTAACTTAGCGTGACTGTAAAAGATAACCAGATAATGATTTCACAAATTCTATTTATAGCCCTCACCATAGCGGCAATCGCATTTTTCAGCTTTAACCTGAAGAAAGTGATCCGTAATATTAAACTCGGCAGACCAGCAGACCGCTCTGACCAGCCTTCTAAAAGACTGGCTACCATGCTGAAAGTTGCCTTCGGACAAACCAAAATGGCGGTCCGCCCGATTCCCGCTGCCCTGCATTTTGTGGTATATGTTGGCTTCGTTATTATCAATATTGAAGTGCTTGAAATCATGATCGACGGTATATTTGGCACCCACCGGATTTTCGGCGGACTGGGCAGTGTATACAATTTTCTTATCGGAGGTTTTGAATTCCTCGCCCTTGGCGTATGGATAGCCTGCGTTATATTCCTGATCAGAAGAAATATTTTAAAATTAAAAAGATTTATAGCCCGCGAACTTACGGGATGGCCAAAATCTGATGCGAATTATATTCTGTTTACAGAAATCCTGCTGATGACCGCATTTCTTTTGATGAATGCTGCAGACGCGAAACTACAGGCTTTGGGTGCTCACTACTACATTTCTGCAGGATCATTCCCCGTTAGTCACTTCCTGCAAAACTTACTGCCCGCAAATGACGCAAACCTGATCGCTATTGAACGGGGCTGCTGGTGGTTTCACATCATTGGAATTCTGGCCTTCCTCAATTACCTGCCCTACTCCAAACATTTCCATATCCTTTTTGCCTTTCCAAATACGTATTTCTCCAACCTGGAGCCAAAAGGCGAGTTTACCAATATGCAAAGTGTGACCAATGAAGTGAAAGTAATGCTTGACCCTTCATTTGCCCCGCCTGAAGCTGAAGCCGGCCGGTTTGGCGCAAAAGATGTAAATGATCTGACATGGGTAAACCTCATGAATGCCTATACTTGTACCGAATGCGGTCGCTGTACCTCGGTATGCCCGGCAAATATTACGGGCAAACTGCTCTCTCCGCGTAAGATCATGATGGACACGCGCGACCGCATGGAAGAAGTTGGGAAAACCCTGGATAAGGGCGGTGCTGGTTTTGACGATGGAAAATCCCTGATCGATGATTATATCACAAGGGAAGAGATATGGGCTTGCACCAGCTGTAACGCCTGTGTAGAGGCCTGTCCAATCAACATTGACCCACTGGCAATTATCACAGACCTGAGAAGGTATGCAGTAATGGAAGAGTCGCAGGCGCCTTCAAGCATCAGTACCATGCTGGGAAATATTGAAAATAACGGTGCGCCATGGAAATACTCTCCGGCAGACCGCTTAAACTGGGCCAAAGAAAACTAATTTAAAATCGATTACTCAAGCTGAATAATGAGCGATAAACTAATTATAGAAGTACCTACGATGGCAGAAATGATTGCCAGAGGCGAAGAACCGGAGATCTTATTCTGGGTAGGCTGTGCCGGTAGTTACGACGAACGCGCGCAAAAAACAACCCGCGACATCTGCAAGATCCTGCACCATGTGGGGATTAAATATGCCGTTTTGGGTACCGAGGAAAGCTGTACAGGTGATCCCGCCAAACGTGCCGGTAACGAATTCCTGTTCCAGATGCAGGCAATGACCAATATCGAAGTGCTAAACGGTTATAACATCAAAAAGATCGTAACCGGATGCCCGCATTGCTTCAACACGATAAAAAATGAATATCCCGGATTAGGTGGTACCTATGAAGTGATCCATCATACACAGCTGATCCAGGACTTGATCAATGAGGGTAAACTGAAGGCGGAAGGCGGAGAAAGCTTCAAGGGCAAAAAGATCACTTACCATGACCCTTGTTATTTAGGCCGTGGTAACGGCATCTACGAAGCTCCCAGAAAGGCTTTGGAGGTACTGGATGCACAACTGGTTGAAATGAAACGCTGCAAGTCTAACGGACTCTGCTGTGGTGCTGGTGGTGCCCAGATGTTTAAAGAACCCGAAAAAGGCAATAAGGATATCAATATTGAAAGAATTGAAGAAGCATTGGAGACCAGTCCGAATATTATTGCAGCTGGCTGCCCATTCTGCATGACAATGCTGAGTGACGGTGTGAAGATGAAAGATCAGAATCAAAATGTACAGGTTTTAGATATTGCAGAAATTACAGCAAGAGCAAATGGATTGTAACCCGTTATTTATTACTTCTTTAAACTCTGGCAGTAACGGCAACTGTTATTACGTTGGAAATTCAAAAGAAGCCATACTCGTAGATGCAGGTATTTCCTGTAAGGAAACAGAAAAAAGGATGCTCCGTTTAGGACTTTCAATGAAGAAAGTAAAGGCCATCTTTATCTCCCATGAGCACGGTGATCATATCCGTGGCCTGACCATATTGTCTAAAAAATTCGGCATTCCGGTATACATCACACCGGGTACGATCGGCAACTGTAAGCTTAGCCTGCCCGAAGAGCTGATCCGTCATTTTTCCAGCCATGAAACCGTTCAGATCGGGTCAATTCATGTCACCTGCTTTCCAAAAGTTCATGATGCGGCAGAACCCCACAGCTTTATGGTTTCCTGCGGAAATATAAAGGTGGGCGTATTTACTGATCTTGGTGTAGTTTGTGAGCAGCTGAGCATACACTTTCAGCAATGTGATGCAGCCTTTCTGGAAGCCAATTACGATGAAGAGCTTTTACATAACGGAAAGTACCCCTATTATCTGAAAAGAAGGATCAGCGGAGGCCAGGGCCACCTGAGCAACAGACAGGCGCTGGAATTATTTACGAATCACCGGCCTGCAAAGCTCACGCATTTACTGCTGTCCCATTTATCAAAGGATAACAATGATCCTGAGCTGGTAGAACATTTATTTAACCAGCATGCGGAGGATACGATGATCATCGTAGCAACGCGTTATATGGAAACACTGGTATTTACTATTGGTGCAGCTTCAGGCTCATCGCCTGAAATTTTTCCGACAGATCAATTAAATCTTCAGCTTCAAGGTTTTTAAGTGGTATGGCCATAAAGGCGGCCATACTGTCGATGTCCCCGCCCCGCTTGTCATTATAGGTTTGTACAATCACGTCCGCCCCTTTGGTTCTTACAAATAAGGTGCCCGATAATGTATTGCCCAAATAGTCTATCTCCTTAAATTTCGTCAGGTTACAGGAAAAATACTCGACCTTGCCATTGCTAAAAAATCGCTTGTACCGGCAAAATCCTTTATCGGTAACATTCAGCTCATATTTCCTGACATTCTTTGGCCCGGATTCCGGATCATAGTGATCTGTTAACTTCTGCTGCATGTAACCGGCGTCCTCTTCAGTTGGTCCGTATGCTGAAAAAGAAAGAAAAATAAGGCACAGCAGCAGGTATGTGCATATTTTTAAGGAGAATGTAAACTTTTTCATCGGGCGTTGTATTTCAGGATATGAAATTAAATAAAATGTTAAATTTGTACTATGAGTTTTTCTCCACAATCTAAAGTTTGGATCTATCAGAGTGACCGTGAGTTCACTAATCCCGAGATGGCAGCTATCCGGCAACAACTGGATGATTTCACCTCGCAATGGAAAGCGCATGGACATCAGTTGCAGGCAAAAGCAGAGATCCTGTATAATTATTTCATTGTATTTATTGTTGATGAAGCGACTGCAGGCGCGACAGGCTGTTCTATTGATGCTTCTGTCAGGATAGTAAAAGGTTTTGAACAGGAATTTAATGTAGACCTGTTTAACCGTTTCAATATGGCATATAAAGTTGGTGATAAGCTAGTGGTGGTAAATAAGGAAGATTTTGAAACCCTGATCAGCATTAAAAAGATCACTCCTGAATCAATAGTTTTCAACAATCTTGTACAAACATTCGCAGATTTTGAAACCAAATGGGAAGTCCCGTTTAAAGACAGCTGGCACAATAAGGTTTTTGCCGACTTGCTTTGACAGCTGTAATGCTCAGGTAACGATTACCCGAGCTTCAGATTCAATTTTAACGCCACTAAAATTTCAGTGGCCCCAACCGTTTAATGTTTTTCATGATCAGGTAATGCCTGTGCCTGATAAATTTTGTCGGATGCAAAGGCGTCCATCGTATGGGATTAGGAAAACAGGCCGCAATCATTGCTGCCTGGGATCTGTTGAGGTCCCTGCAGGATTTTCCATAGTAACTCCGGGCGGCAGCTTCCGCACCATAGATCCCATCCCCCATTTCAATCACATTCAGGTAAACCTCCAGGATCCGCTGTTTACTCCAGAATATCTCAATCAGAATAGTAAAATAGGCTTCGAATCCTTTTCGTATCCATGACCTGCCTGGCCAGAGGAATACATTCTTTGCAGTCTGCTGCGAGATCGTGCTCCCACCTTTCATCTTCGTAGAGTCTGCCTGGTTCGCATGATAGGCGTTTCCGATCGCCGCCATATCGAAACCCATATGGTGCAGGAACTTTTGATCCTCACCGGCAACAGCGGCACGTATCATATTGTCGGATATCTCTTTAAAATCCACCCATTTTTTCTCCAGTTTGAACGACTTGCCATCAGACTTGCGCCCGATGTTTTTCATGATCATTAATAAGGTGACCGGAGGATTGATAAACCTGTATGCCAGAACCCAGAGCACACTTACAAGGATAAAGTACAGGATCACTTTCCCAACCATCACCTTTATTTTTTGCAGATTAAATTTACTGGATTTATTTTTATTGGAGCGCTTTTGTGCCATCGCCCAAAGGTAATAAAAAGGAGAGATTTGTCATGTCAGTGCATATATTTAAAGCTTTATAAACATTCAGGGGGTACGCTTGTTAAAACCTAAAAGATGCTAACATGGAAACGAATAAAGTAAAAAAAATACACGATTATGGTCAGAGTATATGGCTCGACTTTATTGATCGCGAAATCATTAAATCCGGTAAATTAAAACAACTGATCGAAGTAGACGGTGTTAGGGGGCTAACCTCCAACCCCGCTATATTTGAGAAAGCAATCAGCAGCAGCGCTGATTATGATGCCGATATCGCTGAACTCGCCAGAGAAAACCTGAGTAATGACGATATTTTCTACCGTCTTGCCGTAAAGGACATTCAGCAGGCAGCAGATATTTTACTGGCCGTATACAATGAGGAGGTAAAAGGTGCTGACGGTTATGTAAGCCTGGAGGTTTCCCCTCTGCTTGCGCTTGATACCGAGGGCACGATCAAACAGGCCCTGGAACTCTGGAAAGCCGTAGACCGCAAAAATGTAATGATCAAGATTCCCGGAACACAGCCCGGACTCGCTGCTATAAAAAAGACCATCTCTGAAGGATTAAACATCAATGTAACATTGTTATTTGGTCTGGAACGCTACAGGGAAGTAGCAGAAGCTTACATAGAAGGACTGGAAGAACGCCTCGAAAAAGGACAAAGCATCAATGAAATCTCTTCCGTAGCCAGCTTCTTCTTAAGCCGCATCGATGTGCTGATTGATCCTATCCTGGATGAAAAACACCTCGGAGAGTTAAAAGGTGAAGTAGCCATTGCTTCTGCGAAAAAAGCATATGAGATCTATAAAGAACTATTCAGCGGAGAGAGATGGGAAAAACTTGCTGCAAAAGGTGCGAGGCCGCAGCGTTTGCTGTGGGCTAGCACCAGCAGCAAAAATCCTGCATTTAAGGACACCAAATATGTTGAAGCTTTGATTGGCCCCGATACCGTGGATACGATTCCTATGGAAACCCTGGAAGCTTACCGTGACCATGGTGATCCTGAAAGCAGACTGGAAATCGACCTTGAAGGAGCTTCATCTGTACTGGCACAGCTTCGTCATGCGGAGATTGACCTGGCACAGTTAACACAGCAGCTGGAAGACGAGGGCATCGAAAAATTCAAAACCCCTTATGAGAAATTATTAAATGCGATAGAACAGCAAAAACATTCTGCTTAATAACTAGATTTGCCTTACGTTATAGCAGATTAGAAAAATGAAGTTTACAGCATCAAGACTCTCCGAAGGAAACAAGGTTTTTCCGGCAGAAATACATTTAGAAGAAAACAGCATAGAGATTAAAGTTCCCGGGCTGTTTAGCGGTGATTCAAAATACCTGAATTATGAAGATATTACTTCAATTGAGGTAGATTCTCCTATGATCGGTTTTGCTACGCTACGCCTGTTTACCACAGGAACCAAAGTAGAAGTACACGGCTTCTCTAAGAGTGACATCAAAGAAATCAGAAAGATCATTGATGAAAACAGGACCAAAAGACGTAGAGCTTAACACGCTTTAAAATCTAAAGCATAAAAAAAGCGTTCCAAATGGAACGCTTTTTTTATATCGTTTAAGATGAGATTACTCAGCTACAACTTCGAAAGGAACTTTCACTTTCACTTCTTTGTGCAAGTTTAAGTTGGCTACATATTCACCAACAAATTTAGGTTCAGTTTCGAAAGTGATACGGCGACGGTCGACATCAAAACCTTGTTGTTTCAACGCATCAGCAATCATGATGGTGTTTACTGCACCAAAGATCTTACCTGTTTCACCAGCTTTAGCACCGATAGTCAATTTAACATCAGTTAAACGGGCTGCGATACCTTCAGCATCTTTCTTAATTTTATCTTGTTTAAACGCTGCTTGTTTCAGGTTTTCTGCCAATACTTTTTTAGCAGAAGGAGTAGCTAAAGCACCAAATCCTTGTGGGATAAGATAGTTACGGCCGTAACCTGGCTTTACGTTTACAATATCATCTTTCTCTCCAAGAGATTTGATGTCCTGTTTTAATATAATTTCCATGTCTCAGCTCCTATTTTAATTGGTCAGCAACGAAAGGTAACAAACCAATGTGGCGAGAGCGTTTTACCGCCTGAGCCACTTTACGTTGAAATTTCAATGATGTACCGGTTAAACGGCGTGGTAAAATTTTACCCTGGTCATTGATGAATTTTAACAAAAAGTTTGCGTCTTTATAATCAATATATTTAATACCATTCTTTTTGAAACGGCAGTATTTTTTTCTGTTATCGTCCACTTTTGGAGCGGTAACATATTGTATTTGATCTTTAGCCATTATGCTGCAGCCTCCTCTTTCTTAGGTTTTTTGTTAAAAGCACCACTGCGTTTCTTCTCATTATAAGCAACCGCGTGACGGTCTAATCTAATGGTAAGGAAACGTAGAACACGCTCATCGCGTTTTAGTTCTAATTCCAATTTGTTAATTAATTCACCTGAAGATTTGTACTCTGTAAGGTGGAAAAATCCGCTTGCTTTTTTTTCAATCGGATACGCTAATTTTCTCAAACCCCAATTGTCCTCTTGAACAATTTCGGCTCCGCTGTCAGTGATGATCTTGCTGAATTTAGCTAATGCTTCTTTCGCAATTTCTTCTGACAACAACGGGGTTAGAACGATAACAGTTTCGTACTGATTCATTGTTATGATTATTTTATGTTAACTCCATATTACTATGGGGATGCAAACTTAGGAATAAATTTCTATAAATCAAATGGTTCAGCCCAATTTTTCAGCATTTTTATTCCATACGCTTTTGGCCAGCAGCGTATTGTATACCGCCCAACAGGTGTTTGAGGAACATCGGATCAGTGTACGAAGCCTCAACATGCCCCAAACCAGTATAAAATGCACGTCCACCATCATAGCTATGGTACCAGGCCATCGGGTGATGTGCACCATTTGAACCGCCGGTGTAACTGTCCTCATCCAGTTCGATCAGTACTTTAAGATCAGGATTGATATCCTTAAAATTATACCATTCATCTTTCCTTGCCCAGGTTGCGGGCAGATGTTTCGTTGCAATACTTTTACGGTCAATCACATGTAAGGTGGCCATTTGCTGTGCAGGATGTTTTAAAAAATAAGCGCCCACCAGTTTACCATACCAGGGCCAGTCATATTCGGTATCTGTAGCAGCATGCACACCTACAAAGCCACCTCCCGCCCGGATATACTGTTCAAAAGCCTTTTGCTCTTCATCACCTAACACATTTCCTGTCGTGCTTAAAAAAACGACTGCGGCATATTTCTTCAGATTGGCAGCCGTAAACTGCGTTGAATCTGTCGTTGTATCCACCCCGAATTTATTTTCAATTCCTAACTTTTGAATGGCAGGCACTCCCTCAGCAATAGACTGATGGTGAAATCCCGCTGTCTTTGAAAAAATGAGGACCCTGTACTTTTGCGCATAAAGGTTGTTGCTGCTTAAGGCTGCCGGTAATAACAGGCAGCAAAGGAAATATTTGATTTTCATTTAGGAACTATATTTAGTTTCATACAATTTAAGTAATCTAAGCAACAAACAAAAATCTATTTACCGAAGAGGTAGTTCAGGCCGATCGTAAATCTTTTAACGGAAATACCATAAAAATTATAGTTTGTAACCGACGAAGAGGGCACATAAATGGCTGATACCTCTATCCTTTTATGAAACACTATCCCTGCTTTTACCGGAAAGGTGCTAGTAAAACCTTCCAGAACAATCAGGTTTTCCGTAGTGGTGGTTTCATTCCGGACGGAGTTATATACAGACGTCCTGTTGTGATTAAACTTTGAAACATTTAACGCAAAACCGGCAGCCAGGAAAATTTTCAAAGGACCTGTATTGTATATATTATAAATTACCTGTGGAACCACTGAAGCAGTGTACTGGTCAAACCTGTGACTGATAGCAGCCGTTCCGGGCTGGTCCGTAGTGGTAGAAATTTCATTCCTGCTGCCCGCAAGCGAAAGCTCTACCCTATAGATCAGTTTTCCGATAGCAGGATTTGCAAACAGGTCTGCACCGGCAGTCAATACCGGAAAGACAGAGGATTTACTCTTTGCGGCAGCATTGGCCAGGTCATTATCGCCTCTATAGTTTGCGCTGCTGATGCTGACCCCGGTTCCGGCAAAAAGTCTTACTCTTGAAGTTTTTGATTTGAACGCCTGCTGGCCATTGATCATTGAAGTAATCTTTAAGATATCCCCTTCATCATAATTGAGATGTCTTAGCTTTTCAACATCCGCGTTAGTGCCCGCATTATACCTCAACATGATATCCAGTAACTGTCCGGCATATTTACCTGTCGTAATGATGCTGCTGCTCTTTTCCGGGTCCAGAAACCGCTGATAAATCAGTTCCTCAGGTACCGGGCTGTTCTTAGCCCTGATATAAAACCTGTTTTTGACCTCGTCTTTATAGGAATACAGGCTTACATATTTACCTTCTTGCAGTACTTTCAGAAAAACGGTATCTCTTCTGGATCCGGAATCAATCCCGATAGAAAGATTAGGGATATTAACCTTACCCATGCTGATATCCACAACAAAACGCTGAAATTTTTCAACGCCACTGATCGCATATGCAGCGCTGCTTTTGAGGTCAAAGACCTGGGTTTTACGCTCCGGCGCAGGCTTAAACTGGACAGAAGAAGGATTTACTGAACGTTCCCTGTAATTTACATACCCTTTAAGGGTGTCTTTCTTATCGGTTACAACATAACCGTACTGAAAATTCGATTGTGCAGCGGAAAGAAAAGGAATAGCAAAAAGCAAACAAGAGAGCAGGCGTTTCATGAAGATGACTAATAAATGAGCCACAAAACTAAACTTAATTCCCACTTTATTTTCCCACATATCCGTTCCGCTCCGTAAAAAATTTATAATTTCGCATTGAAATGGAAAATTTTATTGTCTCGGCCCGTAAGTACCGTCCAGCAACGTTCGAAACCGTTGTAGGGCAAAACCACATTACGGGGACTCTAAAAAATGCGATCAGGAACAACCAACTGGCCCAGGCTTTCCTTTTTTGCGGTCCCAGAGGTGTGGGCAAAACTACCTGTGCCAGGATCCTTGCCAAAACCATTAACTGTACGAATCTTACAGCGGAGGTTGAAGCCTGCGGGACCTGTGAATCCTGTGTATCCTTTCAAACCGGTCATTCATTTAATTTCCATGAACTGGATGCGGCCTCCAATAACTCGGTAGATGATATCCGCAGCCTGATAGAACAGGTACGGATCCCGCCGCAGGCAGGAAAATACAAGATATATATTATTGATGAGGTGCACATGCTTTCTGCAAACGCATTCAATGCCTTTCTGAAAACACTGGAAGAACCACCTTCATATGCCATATTTATACTGGCAACAACAGAAAAACACAAGATACTGCCTACTATTCTTTCACGTTGCCAGATCTTTGATTTCAACAGGATCCAGGTAGACGATATCTCAGGCCTGCTGAATAAGATTGCTATCCGTGAAAACATCAGTGTAGAGGCAGACGGACTGCATATCATTGCGCAAAAAGCAGACGGAGGGTTGCGTGATGCACTTTCCATGTTCGATCAGATTGTAAGTTACACCAACAAGAACCTGACCTACAAATCTGTTATTGATAACCTGAACATCCTTGACTACGATTATTATTTCAGGTTAACACAATATCTGACCAGTTCAGATGTAAGTCAGACACTGGTATTATTTGATGAGATCCTGAACAATGGATTTGATGGCAACAACTTTATCAACGGGCTGGCAAGCCACCTCAGAAACCTGCTGGTTGCAAAAGATCCCCAGACAGTTAAACTGCTGGAGGTAAGCGAGAACATCAAACAAAAATACCTAACACAAAGTCAGCAGACGCAGGTTTCATTTATCCTGACCGCCCTGAACCTCGCCAATCAGTGTGATCTTACCTATAAAAACAGTAAAAACCAGCGGCTTCAGGTGGAACTGGCACTCATCAAGATGTGTCATATCACATCGGTACTGCAGCTCGCACAGCTACCACATACCGCTTCTACAACAGCAACTGACTTAGATCAGACTAAAAAAAAAACTAGTGTAATTGCTGAATCTCCTGCTCCGCAGGATACGCCGGATGAGCTTCCGCCGCCCGCTTCGGGTTTTTCTGCATCAGCGGAAATGGTCTCTAAACCAGCTTCAGCGATCCCTTCTATTGCAGCGTTACCAAAGACTATTCCTATTCCGGATAAATCTCCTTCAACAGATGCTATCCGTATTCCGGCGATGCCGAATTTAAATACAATTCACAAAATTGCCCTGAAGCCCAATATTTCGGGAAGTCCTGCAGCAGGAACAATGATCCCATCACTGACTGCCATGACCAATGCCGATGGTGAAATTGAAAGTGATGAGCCGAAATATGTATTTGGGGAGGAAAGGGAACCTTTCTCTTTCGAAGAGCTGATGGTGTTATGGAATGAGTATACCCAAAAAGTTAAACTGGAGAATAAGATCAACTTTTATACCATACTGACTACCAATGAGCCTGTCTTGACAAAACCTACCGAGATCACTGTATTGATCACTAATACTGCGCAGGACAGTATTCTGCAAAATGAACTCGTAGACTTTCTTAATTTTTTACGTACCAGGCTGAAGAACTTTGACGTAGGCATTGTGACTAAAAAAGTAGAAAGCAAAATTGAAAACCGGTTATATACCAGCATTGAAAGATACCAATACCTGGTAGAGAAAAATCCTAAACTGGAAGACCTGCGCAAGCGCTTCAACCTCGATCTGCTCCCTTAAGTTATTTTAGGATCGTCATTCAGCGGATATCCTTCTTCATCCAGATCAGTACGGTCGTCTTCAGCTGTTCTTGCCAGGAATTCATCTTCGGCATCAAGCGCTAAGATCTCGCCATCATCGATGTGCATTCCAAGATCATCAAGATCTGATTCCTGCTGCTCTTCTTTATCTGCATACTCATCACCTATATATGGATTGGCCTCATCGTAATCGGAATTATCATCGCCACCATTTGCCGCTGTAGTTTCATAGGGTAAGGGATGGTCGTAATCTTTGTCTTTCCCTTTGACATCAAGTTCATAGCTGCCTTTCTCTTTATTGTAAGACAAGTCATTAAAATCTTTCGTTTCCCCAAGGTCGGAACCATGGATTTTGTCTCCTGCTTTTAAATTTTCTGCACCATTGTTTTCATTCGTACTCATATGCTTCGTTTTATGTAAGTATAACGTTACGTTATCTTTATTTGTTTTTGTAATTTACGCCAAAATGAGGCAGTAAACTCAAAATTTATATCTTTGTTTCTTTCATAAGTAAAAATTGAAACCATAATATGTCTATACAAAAAATTAAAGTAGCCCAGCCCGTTGTAGAGTTAGATGGTGATGAGATGACCCGCATCATCTGGAAATTCATTAAGGATAAACTGATCCTGCCTTACCTTGACCTTGATATTAAGTATTATGATCTTGGTGTAGAATACCGTGATGAAACCAATGACCAGGTAACTATCGATTCTGCTGAAGCCATCAAAAAATATGGTGTGGGTATTAAATGCGCAACGATCACTCCTGATGAGGAGCGTGTAAAAGAGTTCGGTTTAAAACAGATGTGGAAATCTCCAAATGGAACTATCCGTAATATTCTTGACGGAACAGTTTTCCGTGAGCCAATCGTAATGAGTAATGTTCCGCGTTTGGTACCAAACTGGACTGCACCGATCTGTATCGGCCGTCATGCTTTTGGCGACCAGTACCGTGCAACTGATTTCGTAACAAAAGGAAAAGGTAAACTGACTATCTCATTCACTCCCGAAGATGGCAGTGAAGTTCAGTCTTTCGACGTGTATAACTTCCAGGGTGATGGCGTTGCCTTAGCAATGTATAACACTGACGAAAGTA
Organism: Pedobacter hartonius; assembly: GCF_900107535.1. Lineage (GTDB taxonomy): Bacteria > Bacteroidota > Bacteroidia > Sphingobacteriales > Sphingobacteriaceae > Pedobacter > Pedobacter hartonius. The sequence continues at coordinate 17,641 of NZ_FNRA01000002.1, forward strand.
TCCGCGGTTTTGCTCATGCTTGTTTTAACCAGGCGCTGATCAAAAAATGGCCTTTATACCTGTCTACAAAAAACACTATCCTTAAAAAATATGATGGCCGTTTCAAAGATATCTTCCAGGAGATCTATGAAAATGATTTCGTAGCGAAATTCAAAGAAGCAGGCATAACTTATGAGCACCGTTTGATCGATGACATGGTTGCTTCTGCATTGAAATGGAATGGTAACTTCGTATGGGCTTGTAAAAACTATGATGGTGATGTACAATCAGACACTGTAGCCCAAGGTTTTGGATCATTAGGCTTAATGACTTCTGTATTGGTTACACCAGACGGTAAAACTATGGAGGCTGAAGCTGCCCATGGTACAGTAACACGTCACTACCGTGATCACCAGGCTGGAAAACCAACTTCAACAAATCCGATTGCATCTATCTTCGCATGGACAAGAGGACTGGAATTCCGTGGTGTATTGGACGGCAACCAGGAGCTGATCAATTTCTGTCATGCTTTAGAGCAGGTTTGTATCGAAACTGTGGAAAGCGGAAAAATGACAAAAGATTTAGCTGTTTGTATCCACGGTAACAAAGTAGAGCACGGTACGCACTACCTGTATACTGAAGAATTCTTAGCTGCAATTGACGAGAACTTACAGGCAAAATTAGGTTAATACCTGAATAGCTAAAAGCTTTAAACAAAGGAAAAGCCGTTTCATACTATATGGAGCGGCTTTTTTCTTGATATAAAGCTTGGTATTGTATGAACCTGGATAGAACGCATATTGAACCCGTACAGAACCCGTATTTTCTGTACGGGTTCAATAGCTGTTCAATATGAATTTATATACCGTTACACCGTACCGGATACCAGGCTGTTACAGGTCAAAAAATACCAGATACGTGTTTGAATATAAAAAATGCGGGAGGTTAGTAAAGAGCGTCAGTTACATTCATGGTAACAATTTCTTTATAAAGGACGTTCTTCATAAACATACTTTTCATTAACTTGTTAAAAAACATACATAAAATTAAACATACACATAAATGGACGACAACTACTCAGGCCCAAATAGATGAAGAAAATCCTAACATTAATTTTAGCAGCTTCATCCATCACTGGTTTTAGCCAGGTAAAGCAAGATACTTCCAGGAAACTAAATGAGGTGGTCATACGCCCTTATTTCTCCTCTCAGCCTTTAATCAGATCAACAGGTGCGGTGGGTACACTGGACCTGAACACCGTAACCCGGCAATCCAGCAGTTCACTGGTTCCCGCAATGAACACCATACCGGGCGTCCGCATGGAAGAGCGCTCCCCGGGAAGCTACCGTTTATCATTACGCGGAAGCCTTTTGCGCTCCCCGTTTGGGATCAGAAATGTAAAGATCTATTTTGATGATTTCCCTTTAACGGATGCCGGTGGCAATACCTATTTAAATGCACTTGATATCGCGGCCGCAGGCAGTATCGACATTTTAAAGGGTCCGCAAAGCAGCATCTACGGAGCAAATTCCGGAGGTGTGGTTCTCATTCACCCGCAGGTGCTCACAACGGACAGCACCAAAATAAACCTGAACCTTTCGGGTGGTTCCTTTGGCTTGTTTCGTGAAAATGTAGCCCTGGCTAAACAGTGGAAAAACTACCAGCTGAACCTTGTACAGTCTTACCAGAGAAGCGATGGTTATCGTGACAATAGCAGAATGGAACGCAAATATATACAGATTAACCAAAAATGGGATTACGCCAAAAATGCCAGCCTGGAGGCTCTCATATTTTATTCCGACTTATTTTACGACTTACCAGGCGGTTTAACCGCAGCTCAGTTTGCGGCAAACCCAAAATCAGCCAGACCCGCTACTGCAGCTACCAGAGGTGCTGTTGAACAACATTCCTCTGTATACAGCAAAACAGTTTACGGCGGGCTGACCAATAATTGGCAGATCAGCCCCGCCTTTAAGCATGTGATCTCTGTTTTCAGTACATACACCGATTTTAAAAGTCCTTTCATCACCAATTATGAGCGCAGAAAAGAGTTTACTATTGGGGTACGTACCTATGTGGAATATGAAAAGAATACTGCCGATGTGAACTGGAAATTTGACCTCGGTTTAGAAAGCTCCGGAACTTCTACGGATGATGTGAATTCCGATAATAATTTTGGTACACCTGCGGGGCTTCAGGCAGCAGACAAGTTAAGGGCTGCTACAAATTTCGGCTTCGCCAATCTGAACATAGATATTGCTAAAAAATTGCTGTTAGAATTATCAGCAAGCGGAAATCTATACGGATACCATTACAAAAGCAGCTTCCCGGTAGTTGTCTCAGAACAAAAACGGAGTTTTGACCTGCAGTTTATGCCAAGGGCCGCCCTCTCCTACCTGTTTACTCCGGACCTGTCCGCCAGGGCTTCCATCAGCAGGGGATATTCACCGCCTACACTGGCAGAGATAAGATCTTCCGATAATATCATCAATACCCAGCTTGAACCAGAAAAGGGCTGGAATTATGAAACAGGGTTCAGATACCAGCTGGCACAAAAACGGATATCCATCGATGTCACCGGGTTTTATTACCGCCTCAACAATGCCATCGTCAGGAGACAGAATGAAAATGGAACTGAATTTTTCATCAATGCCGGCGGCACCAAACAACTGGGAGCAGAAACATCACTGTCTGCATGGATTATTCAGAACAACAATACACATTTCATCAGGGGATTAATGTTAAGCAACGCTTACACGTTAAGCCATTTCAAATTTAACAATTACATCAGTTCAGGTGCAGACCTGTCCGGCAAGGATCTTACAGGTGTGCCAAGGGGGGTAGTCGTAACAGGTCTTGAAGTACTGTTACCCAAAGGACTGTATGTATTTTTGCAGCATAACTACACCTCTAAACTTCCTTTAACAGATGCAAATACAGTTTATGCCGGTAAATATCACCTGTTACAGGCTAAAGTGGGTATCAAGGATATAAAGATCGGGAAAACACGGTTTGAAATTTATGCCGGAGCAGATAATATCCTGAACCAAAAATACAGTTTAGGGAATGACCTGAATGCAGCAGGTGCACGGTACTTCAATGCAGCAGCTTCCAGAAACTTCTACGGCGGGTTAAACGCACGTTTTTAACCGCCGCCCGGTTTAAAGCAGGTTCAAACAAAATTGGAAGTCACAATGGCTGACTTCCAATTTGAATGTTCATAACTGGTATCTGTCTACCACTTCCAGTTCGTTCACCACAATCTCAACAGTAAAACGCTGCTCACCATTCTTATCCGTATAGGACTGTGTGCTGAGTTTACCTTCAATTCGCAATGCGGCCCCCTTCTTCACCGTGTCCTTTACCAGGTCCACCTTCTGGTTCCAGAAAATAAGATTGAACCATTGTGTCTGGTCAACGGCCTCGCCCAGGCTGTTCTTGTAAAATTCGTGTACGCCAAGGCTTATCCTGGCCATTTTTTTCTCAGTGGCGAAATTAATGATCACAGGATCTGCGCCCACATACCCCGTTAATCTTACGCTGTTTCTTACTCTTTCCATCATGTTTTAAATATTAGTTACCACAAATTCCATAAAGCAAATATGAAAAGAGACGACGAAAGTAACCGTGTATTAAACGTTTAAAACCGGATAAGTAAATTTTATTTTGACATATAAATAACTTGGGATTAATTTTAAACAGAAATAATTAAAAAAATGGAGTATTGTCTGGACTGCGGTGGAAAATTAAGGGGGCGCCCCGATAAGAAATTCTGCGATGGCTATTGCAGAAGCCACTACAATAATGAATTGAATAAAAACAAAAATGCAGCGCTGAAGGAAATCAACGGCATACTGAAAAAAAATGCGGGTATCCTCGAAAAGCTCGGTAAAATTGGTCTTACTACCTTCACACAGCAGATGCTTTTTATTGAAGGTTTTGATTTTAAATTTTTTACCCACCAGGCTCACGGAAAACACGGAGAGGTATATAAATGCTGCTATAATTACGGGTACCGGTTCATCAATGATGACGAACTTTTGTTATTTATTGTACCTCCCGCTTAACTTGTAACGGAAAAGGTACAGAATGTCGGTTACGTTTAGTACTTTGGCTTGTCAATTATTAATACCTAACACCATGAGCTTTCTAACCGCAGAATGGAGAAAATTAGCAATTGCTAATTATGCCATCGACAAAAGCGTTCTGACACCATACCTCCCGGTAGGCACAGAGCTGGATTTATGGCAGGATACCTGTTATGTGAGTTTAATTGGTTTCCTGTTTAAAAACACGCGGTTGCTCGGATTCAGCATCCCCTTCCACGCAAATTTTGAAGAGGTTAACCTCCGCTTCTATGTGAAATATAAAGACGCTGGTACCTGGAAGCGGGGTGTGGTATTTATTAAGGAAATTGTTCCAAAGTTTGCACTTTCAGTAGTGGCAAACACGATCTATAATGAAAATTATGAGACAATGCCGATGACACACCGCTGGTCTGAGACTGAAGATGAAAGAGCTGTCGAGTACAGATGGAGATGTAAGAATGAGTGGCAGTCGTTCCAGGTGACAGCAAACAGGGGGCTATCCGAAATTTTAAACGGCAGCGAGGCCGAATTCATCACAGAACATTACTGGGGATATGCCAGATACAATAGCGTAAAAACCAATGAATATGAAGTAAGGCATCCAAAATGGGCGCAGTATAAGGTCAGAGATTTTAAGATCGATGTTGACTTTGGCCTGGTATATGGTGAAGAATTTGAATTTCTAAACCGACAGGAACCTGTATCGGTGATGCTGGCAGAAGGATCAGATATCTCCGTAGAAGGTAAAAAGGTAATTTTAGGATAAACAAATACCCGGGTGAATACTGGTTTCAATATAGCTGAGCGCTTAATATAAATGATATCAACAAAAGAACTTCAATTGCTGCCCGGCAGCATGGCGTTGCGAAATACCTGTAAAGCGATGGCAGTACTGGATGCCATACTCTGCCAGGACTGGATATACCGTTATTATTCCTATAACAGTGAATGGAGCGAAGACGAGGAATTCTTTGAAATGAGGAATGGGGAAGGCGATCAGCTGCTGATTCTTTTTAAAGATGAAGGCACTGTCATTAACGGCTATTTCGCAGCCGCCGAACAGGGTGATAAAATGCAGCTGACCAATCAGCTTCCTGAAGTATTCCACGAGTTTATCTTTGGAGAACCCGTAAATTCTGCGGGCACAACCTTCTGCGTATGGAAACACGGAGACCAGGATTGGGCAACAGGAATACCGGCTCAAAGTGACGATCATTCAGAAGAATTGCTAAGCCCGCTGGATGCAAACCCGGCAACTTATGTAAAATGGGCCACCGAATATTTTAAAGGCAGTTACAAAGATGGCGGCCTCCCCCTGGACACGGTGACCAGTATCTATAACCAACAGCCGCTCGGCAGGGAAATGGTTTTAACACTTGTTGACCAGCTGGAAGACTGGGAGCAGCTGACCGAGGACCTGAAAGAAATTTCATACCCGTATCATATAAACAGCTAAAACGTATTCACTCATATTAAATTCATACTTTTGCAAAAATATTGCGCATAGGATGAAGCTACTCAAACTGATCTCAAACACAAAAACAAGCCTGATTACACTCTGCCTCGGGGGCGTTACCCTGGGAATGACAGAATTTATGATGATGGGTGTATTGCCTGATGTGGCTAAATCATTAGCTATCAGTATTCCCGCAGCAGGTAACCTCATTGCTATTTATGCTTTGGGCGTAATTGTGGGAGCCCCGGTGATGGTCGGTGTATTGGGCAAATATCCGCCCAAGAGAGTGCTCATCGGACTGATGATCACAGTAGCCTGTGGCAATATCTTATTCAGCATAGCCCCTACTTACGGACTGCTGCTTGTTGCCCGTTTTCTTGTAGGCCTGCCACATGGTGCTTTCTTTGGAATCGGAGCCGTAGTTGCCAGTAAACTGGCAGATCCCGGCAGTGAAGCAAAATCAGTCTCGGTCATGTTTGCCGGACTAACTATCGCCAATATTTTAGGTGTTCCACTCGGCACTTTCATCGGCCATAACTTCAGCTGGAGGATTTCCTTCTTCCTGATCTCAGCAATGGCGCTGATTACCGCAGCAAGTATAAAACGTTGGTTACCCATGCTGCCTTCGCAATCAGACACTAAGTTTTCAGACAGTCTGAAAGTTTTTAAAAAACCTGAACTCTGGATCATCATCGGCATTTCTGCCATTGGAACAGGTGGCCTTTTTGCCTGGATCAGCTATATTGCCCCACTGATGACAGAAGTTGCCCATTTCAGCAGCAATATGATCACGCCTATTATGATTGTAGCCGGACTAGGGATGGCTGTAGGAAATTTCGTTGGCGGCCGTTTGGCAGACAGGTTCTCTCCGCTTAAAACTACCCTCTATCTGCTGCTGGCGATGATCATTGTATTGACACTCGTTGCCCTGCTCAGCCAGTTTAAAGTTGCGGCGCTGATACTTACCTTTATAACGGGCGGACTAGCATTTGCGGTGATCGCCCCGATGCAGATGTTAATGATCGGCGCAGCGAAAGGAGCCGAAATGCTGGCATCGTCAGCAATGCAGGCAAGCGCAAACATGGGAAATGCTTTAGGGGCTTTTCTCGGTGGATTACCAATAGCCGCAGGCTTCGGTTATACTTCTCCCGAATATGTTGGTGCTTTACTGGCTTTCGTTGGATTTTTATTCTGTATACTGCTAAGCTGGAGATTTAGTGCAAAGGTGAAGCTGGAAACCGCCGCTATTGCCTAGCAACCTTTACAGCTGTCTCCTGCTGCGCCCCTCCTTTCAGGTACATAATCAATATACCTGTAAGGATAAACGGGATACTCAGGATCTGGCCCATATTCAGAAGGAGACCGGCTTCAAAAGCACTCTGGTCTTCTTTAATAAATTCAATTCCCAATCTGAAACAGAAGATCAGGAAGATCACCATCCCAAAATAAAATCCTGATGCCCTCGGATATTTCTTTACCATCATATATACAAAAGTAAAGATGAGCAGATAAGCGATAGCTTCATACAGCTGCGCGGGATGACGCGGAATAGTGTCGTCTTTCAGGAAGATAAAAGCCCAGCTTACATCAGAGGGTTTGCCGATGATCTCGGAATTCATCAGGTTCCCTAAACGAATAAAGGTTCCCGCCAAAGGCACTACGAGTGCAATCTGATCCAGCATAAACCATAATTTGAGCTTAAACTTACGGCAGAACAGCACCAGGCTTACCATAATTCCAATCCCGCCGCCATGGCTGGCGAGACCCTGAAAGCCGGTAATCTTAAATTCAGGGGTAAAGGTAAAGGGTAGGATAATCTCAAGCGGATGTTTGGAATAATAGGCGAAATCGTAAAAAAGGCAATGCCCGAGCCTTGCACCGGTCAGCGTTCCCAGTACTACGTAGACAGTCAGAGAATCCATCAGGGCCACATCAATGCCGTGTTTCTCGAACTGCTTTTTAACCACAATATAACTGGAAACAAAAGCAAGAAGGAAAAACAGGGAGTAATATCTCACTGCAAAAAATCCCAAATCGATAATGGAATCGCTGGGATTCCATATTACTGTATCTACAACCATGCCTGCAAAGATATACCATATCTACACATATGCAATGACGCCGCAGCATATAGCACCGGGTATTCAGAGAATTTAAAAAGGGAATGATATATTTGATTACTAAAGGCTGTTCATTTATCCTTTGGTATTTATAATAGGTATGACTAATGAAGAAATTGATAGTATGTGCACTTACAGTTGCCCTCGCAGCCTGTTCAGCAACAAAAAAAACAGCAAACAGTGGCGGTGCTTCAACAAGTGACGTTGCCTTCTGGCTCACCAAAGGCGACCGGTCTGCATTACTGGAAAAGCAAAATGCAGTGCTGAATTTTGGTACTGACCAGAACAACAATCCAACCATTGCTATTGATGAAACGCAAAAATTTCAGCGCATGGATGGCTTTGGTTACACGCTTACAGGCGGCAGCGCAGGCCTGATCAATGCAATGGATGCCCAGGCACAGGATTCCCTGCTACAGGAGCTGTTCTCCACAAAAAACAACGGCATCGGCGTAAGTTACCTCAGGATCAGTATTGGTGCTTCTGATATGAGTGCTGACACGTTTACTTACAATGAACTTCCTGCCGGACAAACAGACATCAACCAGCAAAAATTCTCCATCACAAAGGAGATGGGCGCCCTGATCCCCGTCCTGAAAAAGATCATCGCCATTCAGCCTGATATCAAAATCCTGGGATCGCCATGGACGGCGCCTACCTGGATGAAAACCAACAATAGTTTTAAGGGTGGCAGCCTGAAACCGGAATACTATCAGTCATATGCCAGCTACCTGCTAAAATACATAAGGGCAATGAAGGCCCATGGAATTACGATCGATGCGGTCACTATCCAGAATGAGCCTTTACATCCGGGTAACGTTCCAAGTATGTATATGGAAGCGAAAGATCAGGCTGTTTTTATCAAAACGGCTCTGGGACCTCTGTTTAAATCATCAGGAATTACAACAAAGATCATTGTATATGACCACAATGCTGACCACCCGGATTATCCTATTACCATTTTAAATGATGCCGAAGCTAAGCCTTATGTAGATGGATCTGCATTCCATTTATATGCCGGTAAGATCGGCGCTTTAACAACGGTGCATGACGCGCATCCCGACAAAAACCTGTACTTCACCGAACAGTGGGTTGGCGGACCGGGTAAGTTTGATGAAGACCTGAAATGGCATGTGTCTACACTGATTATCGGTGCTACACGTAACTGGAGCCGCAATGTACTGGAATGGAACCTGGCTGCTGATCCGAATTTTGGCCCTCATACCGTTGGCGGCTGCGTCACCTGTTTAGGTGCAATTACCTTGAGCCCAGCAGTAACACGGAACGTTGCCTGGTATATCATCGGCCATGCCTCTAAATTTGTCCGTCCCGGCTCAGTGAGGATCGCATCTAACATCACAAACGATTTACAGAACGTAGCTTTTACTACTCCTGAAGGAAAAACCGTACTGATCGTTGCAAACGGAAATCATACCGAACAGTCGTTTAATATAAAAAGTAAAGGAAAAACTGTGACTGCTACTTTGCCGGGCGGAGCTGTAGGAACCTTTGTCTGGTAATTAAAATTTGCTTCAGGCACAAAGTTTGGCAAGGCTATTGCTGATAACAGGATAATTATCTATTGACAGCTATCCTGTTTTTCGTTGAAGAAACGCGATATACCAATTACGACACATAAATACATACATATGAACAAATCAATTTTACTACTTACTGCAATTGCCGGTTTCCTAACAGCCTGCCAGAATAAAACATCAGAAGAACAGGTTGACAGCCTGGCTAAATCTCCGGACACAGTTCCCTCCCAGTCAAAAGCATGTTATGCATATATCAAAGACAGGGATACCGTTTCTCTCTCCTATACTATAGCAGGAAATGCCATTGCAGGGGAATTCAGCAATAACCTGTTTGAAAAAGACAAGAATTCAGGAGAGATCAATGGAATAATTAAAGGAGATACCATTCTTGCAGATTATACCGCCAAAGGCGAAGGTGTAACCTCAGTAAGGCAGGTAGCATTTTTAAAGAAGGGCACCCAGCTATTACAGGGTTATGGCGATACAAAAGAAGAAGGTGGCAAATTGGTTTTTACCAAGCCGCATGACCTTAAATTTATCAGTGCCGTCGCACTGACCGCTTCAGACTGTAAATAGTCCCTGCCTTCCCAGCCTAGGCTGTGCCCGCAGAAGGAGCTCTAGACTGTCTTTAAAAGGCTTCGAAGCGCTCCCAGAACCCGTCAACAGGGAGCTTGGCAAAAATGCTTACCGGTTCCTTTTTTACGGGATGCAGGAACTGCAGTTTCCGTGCATGCAGACAGATACTTCCTTTACGGCTACCACGTGGGTAGCCGTATTTGTTATCTCCTACTATCGGGCATCCGAGAGTGGATAACTGCACCCTGATCTGATGGGAACGTCCTGTTAAAGGATCAACCTCTATCAGGTAATAACCACCAAGCTCGCCGATCAGTCGATAACTCAGCTCTGCCCGCTGACTGCCCTCTACCTCTTTGAGGTGTGGCGTAACCACATTTGTCTTTGGGTTTTTCACCAGCCAGTGTACCAGCGTACCGGATAGATTTGCAGGTTTATTGCGCACCACAGCCCAATACGTTTTCTTTACTTCCCTGTTCTTGAAGACAGCATTCATCCGCTCCAGTGCTTTACTTGTTTTTGCAAACAGGATCACGCCGCTTACGGGGCGGTCCAGACGGTGTACCACACCGAGGAATGCACCGCCAGGTTTGTTATATTTTGCGGCAATGTACTTTTTCACCATTTCATCCAAAGGTTCATCCTTTGTTTCATCTACCTGTACAATATCACCGGCACGTTTGTTAATGGCGATGAGATGATTGTCTTCGAAAAGTATGTCTTTATCAGTTACCGGCATCTAGTATTGCTCCTTTTCATTTGGGAAGTCGTTCGCTTTTACATCTTTGATATACGCCTGCGCGGCGCCAAGGATCTCTTCATATAAGTTCAGGTACTGACGAAGGAACCGCGGCTTGAAGCCTTTGGTTAAACCAATCATGTCATTCACCACCAGCACCTGTCCGTCACAGTGCGGCCCGGCACCAATTCCTATAACAGGAATATGAAGGCTTTCTGCAACTCCCTTAGCCAGTACTGCAGGTATCTTTTCCAGAACAACAGCAAAACAGCCTGCATCCTGCAAGGCCATGGCGTCAGTCTTCAGCTTTTCTGCCTCTGCCTCGTCCTTTGCCCTTACTGTATAAGTACCAAATTTATAAATAGACTGTGGTGTAAGCCCCAGATGCCCCATTACGGGAATGCCTGCTGTAATGATCCGTTCTATGGAATCAACAATTTCAGTACCGCCTTCCAGTTTTACCCCATGTGCACCAGATTCTTTCATGATCCTGATCGCAGAACTCAGCGCTTCTTTTGAATTGCCCTGGTAGGAACCGAAAGGAAGGTCGACCACCACAAAAGCCCTTGTTGCTCCCCTCACTACACCCTGTGCATGATAGATCATCTGATCCAGGGTAATCGGCAAAGTAGTTTCATGCCCTGCCATCACATTAGAGGCTGAGTCACCCACCAATAAAACATCTAAACCCGCATCGTCGAGAACTGTGGCCATAGAATAGTCATAGGCCGTTAACATAGATATTTTTTCACCACTCTGTTTCATTTCCTGCAGAATGTGGGTTGTTATACGCTTTACTTGTTTGTGTACAGACATAAATTTATGCATTAAGCGGACAAAATTAGGGTATTCATTTGAGAAACTGATGGCTTAACGCTTATTATATATACCACGGCTCGTAACATTTTAATCCTTTCAAAAAAAATATTGATATGACTGCGCAAAAACCTATCTTTGTATCCCGAAATGAACGGATTATTCAATAGCACATTTTTCAACACTTACGGCGATCTCAAATTCGCAATTTCCGGTTCATTAACCCCTTTTTTCAAATTATTTTCTCATTTTAATTACAATGACTAACTACACCAAGTTACCTGCGATCTTGTTATTGGCTGACGGTACCGTTTACCACGGTAAAGCTGCCGGAAAAATTGGTACAACAACAGGAGAGATTTGTTTCAATACAGGAATGACAGGGTATCAGGAAATATTTACTGATCCTTCTTATTTCGGTCAGATCATGGTCACTACGAATGCCCATATCGGTAATTATGGAATTCATAAAGAAGAGATCGAATCAGATTCGATTAAGATTGCGGGTCTGGTTTGCAAGAATTACAACATTGGCTATAGCCGCAAAGAGGCGAGTGAATCCATACAGGATTATTTCCAGAATGAGAATATTGTTGGGATATCTGATATTGACACCCGTTCACTGGTCAGAAAGATCAGGGACCAGGGAGCAATGAACGCCATTATTTCGTCAGAGATCACTGATATTGAAGAACTGAAAGCTAAACTGGCTAACGTCCCTTCTATGGACGGACTTGAACTCTCTTCGCAGGTTTCTACAAAAGAGGCTTATTTTTACGGATCTCCTGATGCGACCTATAAAGTTGCAGCCGTGGATTTCGGGATCAAGAAAAATACCCTGCGTAATTTTGATGAAAGAGACCTCTATGTACAGGTTTTCCCGGCGAAAACTTCATTTGAAGAAATGGATAAATGGGGAGCCGACGCTTACTTTATTTCCAATGGCCCCGGCGATCCGGCAGCAATGCCATACGCTATTGACATGGTGAAAGAGATCCTTGCGGCTGATAAGCCGCTGTTTGGTATTTGCTTAGGTCATCAGTTGCTTGCACAGGCAAACGGAATTGGCACGATGAAAATGTTTAACGGCCACAGAGGACTGAACCACCCGGTAAAAAATATCATTAAAGATCATTGTGAAGTAACTTCTCAGAACCACGGTTTTGGTGTGATCCCTGACGAAGTGAGGAACTCTGATAAAGTAGAAATCACACACATCAACTTAAACGACCAGTCGATTGAAGGTATCCGCGTTAAAGGAAAGAAAGCATTCTCGGTACAATACCACCCTGAATCTTCTCCGGGCCCGCATGATTCACGTTACCTCTTCGATGATTTCGTGAATATGATCACAAGCGAAAAAACCTGGTAGATCATTTCTCCCGCGTTTAACCATCATTTTACTACCATATTTAAAAAGGATTGTGCAATATCAATCCTTTTTGCATGAAACCTTATTACAATTATCCTATGGATAGAAACAACGCCATTATCAGTGTACGTAATCTGGTAAAAAATTATGATGACTTCACCGCGGTGAAGGGGCTGAGCTTTGATGTCTATGAAAATGAAATTTTCGGACTCCTTGGCCCTAATGGTGCAGGAAAAACCACGACTCTGGAAATTATAGAGACCCTTCGTGAAAAAACATCAGGAGAAATTACGGTAGATGGTTTTTCAGTAGATCATGATGCCAATGAAATTAAACGCATTATAGGCGTGCAGCTGCAGGCCGCGGGTTACTATCCTAATCTTAACCTCGTGGAACTGATGGAACTTTTTGCCGGCCTTTACGGGGTGAACATCAAACCGATGGAAATGCTCGAAAAGGTAAACCTGCAGGATAAGGCAAAAGCAAAATACAAGGCACTTTCCGGCGGACAAAAACAACGTTTTTCTATTGCTACCACGTTGCTCAATTCTCCAAAGATCATTTTCCTGGATGAACCCACTACGGGTCTGGACCCCCAGGCCAGGCGCAACTTATGGGACCTGATCGTTGAGATCAGGAAAAACGGTACAACGGTAGTCATCACCACCCATTATATGGACGAAGCTGAACAGCTTTGTGACCGTGTAGCTTTTGTAGAACGCGGAGAGATCATCGCGCTGGATACGCCGGACAACCTGATCGATCAATTGCTGGCACGCGGATTTGAACGGACAAAAGAAGTAAAAAAAGCCAACCTGGAAGATGTATTCATCAACCTGACCGGCAAAGAATGGCGTGAAGGCTAAATGATATCAAAAATGAATAAACCGTATAACCATACCAAGGCTACCCTTGCACTTGCCAAAGCCAGTTTCCGCTCTATCATGCGGAGTCCTTCGGCTGTAGTTTTCACCCTTGCCTTCCCCTTAGTATTTATTCTTGTCTTCGGATTTATGGGTGGCGGAGGAATCAAAGTAGATCTGGCTGTGGCTCCCGGCTCTGATATGCAGAATCCCGTGATCAAAGCACTGGAACAAACTGCAGTGATCAATTTAGTGAAAGATAAAAGCACGGCTGAAATTGATCAGCAACTGGAAAAAGGAAACATTGCAGGAGTAATCGATGTGCATAAAAACACAGTGCCCCAGCCCGCTTACCTGGCAGATGTTAAATATACTTCTGCATCTCTGGATAAAGGAAATATCCTGAAATCTGTTCTGAATAACCTGATGTACAGCCTCAATACAAGAGACCTGAAACCTTCGGTAGCGAAGATCAAAGAAAGTACCGTACATGGCAGAACATACAGAACTATAGACTTTATTTTGCCGGGACAGCTGGGCTTTTCCCTGCTGAGCACCGGTGTATTCGGAACGGCCTTCGTATTTTTTAGCCTCCGGCAGACGCTGGTGATCAAACGTTTTTTTGCTACGCCTGTCAAAAGATCCAGCATCATTTTAGGCGAAGGGCTCGCCAGGATAGGGTTTGCCCTTCTCGGAGCGGTGTTTATTATCGTGATCGGCCATTTCTTTTTCCATTTTACGCTGATCCATGGCGTGGTCACTGTATTGAACATGCTGGTTCTTTCTGTGATCGGACTGATTGTTTTTATGGGGTTCGGATTCGTGGTATCCGGCATAGCCAGGAGCGAAAGCACCATTCCACCGATATCAAACATTATTACGCTGCCTCAGTTTTTATTGTCAGGCACTTTTTTTTCTATTGACCATTTCCCTGTATGGCTGCAGCCGATCAGCAGGGCAATGCCGCTTACGTATCTGAATGATGCGATGAGACAAGTTGCATTTGAAGGCGTGGGATTGTGGGATGTAAAACTGCAGATTTTAATTATGGTAATCTGGGGCATTGGAATATATGCACTGGCAGTCAAGGTATTCAAGTGGGAATAATTTTATAGGCCAATCCGTCACTATAATTTAAATTTTATTTTAACTTTGATTATCAACTGGGTAATTGTAATATTTACACTAAGGATATATAACACTTAAAACAAATAAAATGAGTTTAATTATTGATGTTCATGCAAGGCAAATCCTCGATTCAAGAGGTAACCCTACTGTTGAAGTAGAAGTAATCACTGAAAATGGTCAAATGGGCCGTGCCGCTGTACCATCTGGTGCAAGTACAGGTAAACACGAAGCTGTTGAATTAAGAGATGGGGATAAAAAAGTCTACATGGGCAAAGGTGTTTTAAAGGCTGTTGAAAATGTAAACAAGAAAATTGCTAAAGAACTTCAGGGAATTGATGTTTTTGAGCAAAATCTGATTGACAAAGCCATGATCGACCTTGACGGATCAGAAAACAAAGGCAATTTAGGCGCTAACGCTATCTTAGGCGTTTCACTGGCTGTAGCTAAAGCTGCTGCCCAGGAAAGCAGACAACCGTTATACCGTTACATTGGCGGTGTAAATGCAAATACATTACCTGTTCCAATGATGAACATCCTGAATGGCGGCGCTCATGCGGATAACAAAATTGATTTCCAGGAATTCATGATCATGCCGTTAGGTGCAAGCAGTTTCTCTGAAGCATTACAAATGGGAACTCAGGTATTTCACCACCTGAAAGATGTATTGAAGAAAAAAGGATATTCTACTAACGTAGGTGATGAAGGTGGTTTTGCACCAAATATCGGTTCAAACGTTGAGGCAATTGAAACGGTATTAACTGCAATCGAAACTGCTGGTTTTACCCCTGGTAAAGACATCTGGATCGCTATGGATGCTGCTGCATCTGAAATGTATGATTCGAAAACCAAAACCTATAACTTCCATAAATCATCAGGCGAGAAATTAACTTCAGATGAGATGGTTAAATACTGGGTAGACTGGGCTAACAAATACCCAATCGTTTCTATTGAAGATGGTTTGGATGAAGATGACTGGGATGCATGGGAAGCTTTAACATTGGCTATCGGCAACAAAGTACAGCTGGTAGGTGATGATTTATTTGTAACTAACGTAAAACGTTTACAACAAGGTATCGATAAAAACATTGCAAACTCTATCCTGGTTAAAGTAAACCAAATCGGTACATTAACTGAAACTATTAATGCTGTATCGCTGGCACAATACAATGGTTATACCTCAGTAATGAGTCACCGTTCAGGTGAAACTGAAGATACAACTATCGCTGATTTAGCTGTAGCATTAAACTGTGGCCAGATCAAAACTGGTTCAGCTTCACGTTCAGACAGGATTGCAAAATACAACCAATTGTTACGTATAGAAGAAGAATTAGGTTCTGCTGCACGTTTCATCGGTAAAGATTTCAAATTCATTAAAAAATAATATTTCTTTTTCCTGCCGGCAATTCAGGTTGTTAGCAGATGAGGATCAGCATTTTAAAAACATCCGGAGTTTTAAACTTCGGATGTTTTTTTTATTTACATTTGTAATATGAACAGATTGCTGGACATTTTTAGGAACAAATACTTTCTGTCAGCCGCAGCCTTTGCGGTATGGATGTTATTCTTTGATAAGAATGACATGCTCTCACAATATGAATACCGTACCGAAGTTCATAAGTTACAGGAAGAAAAAGACTTTTATGAGAAAGAAACTGCCCAGGTAAAAAAGGATCTCAATGAGTTAAGTACAAACCTGAACACTGCCGAGAAATTTGCCAGGGAGAAATACTTCATGAAAAAGGACAATGAAGACGTGTTCGTGATCATTAAGGAAACACCTAAAGACTAGCAGGTGCTATAGCGCTCCGTTTCTTTTTCGTAAAAACCATTCCGCACTGAGCAGTATAAGGATCAGTACAAACAGCCATTTGAAGTTGACCAGTTCCTCATACTTACGGTCTTCATAACTCAGGGTCTTCATCTGCGGGCTTTTTATCATTTCTTCCTTCAAGGCCCCTAACTGATCCGGCAGGTATAACTTACCATTTGTCTGCCTGGATAGCTGGTACAGGAGCTGATGGTTGGCCACGGTCTGCTGGAATTCTGCAAGGAGTGCATTGATAAAAAACGAACCTTTAGCAACATATTTCTGTGTACCCAGGGTTGTACTTGCCACGTAGCTGTAGTTGCCCGGCGGCAATATACCTGCATCGAGCCGGTAGGCCGACTCAAATTTAGAGAAGCTGAAGTGATAAGCCTTACCATTTTCATCATGGAGCTGAATGCCCGCGTCAGCAGTGTTTACAGCAATATAGCTGTCATTGTATAAACTTGCATTGATCAGAATGTGTTCATTTTCATCAAATGCCTGTTTAGCTTTGCGCACTATAAACTTTCTTTTATCATCCCTGACAGAGAGATACTGTACAATTTTATTCATCAGTGAGGTAAATACGGGCACTTGTTCATTCTCCCTGGCCTCCGAAAATTTCCATTTCCACAATCCTTCTCCAATCAGGTAACCCAATTTACGGCCATCCATATTTATAAAGAATAATTGCGGGTCGCTGCTGCGGAGTTTCCCCCTGCGCTGGTTTAAAACGGCCTTGGAATCTCCGGATACGCTCAACTGTCCGGATGGCGCCTGCAGCGGATCAAAATTTTCAATGATTTTTGCAGAGGCAGCATCCAGGTCAAAGACAGATGTGCCGGTATTGATATCACTGTAAGTATATACCAGGGCTCTTCCGCTGGCTGCGATATTCACATTGTTTTGCAACCGGTTAAACTGCCCGATATTACTTTGCGCTCCCACGATGTACCAAAGGGGAACTTTGGTCGCCCGGGCCTTATTCATAAATGCATCTGCATCGTAGGAAAGGGCGGGTAGCTGATAGAGAATAACGAGTCCGTATGATGCAGGATCAATACGGTTCAGCTGTTCTCCTGTAACCAGAGACACATCATTGTGCTTATTTTGTGTAATAGCTTCTCTCAGCGCCGCAAGGTCAGGGTGTGGCCCCGCAGCAGCGATCAGTATTTTCTGCCTGTCGTCAATCACTTCCACGATCACGCGCTGACTGTTGTTCTTCACAGAGATTTCATCTTTTACCGGAGAAAGGCTCACTGTATACTGGTGGATACCCAGTTTCGATGCTTTCAGTGAAACCGGTATATTCTTTGAAAACTGATTTCCGTTCAGCCGGATCAGTTCTTCATGAAGCTTTTCCCCATGCTCAGTGACAGTAAGTTTCGTTTCTACTCCTGCACACTGGTAGGCATCTGCCTGAACTTCAATTTTGAAATCATTATCCAGGTAAACCAGCTCATTGCTGTTCACATTAGCGATCAGCACATCTTTTTGTGCCACGGTGTCACCCATAGCAATGGTATAAACAGGAGCCTTTAGTGCTGCAATATCTCCGGCAGGATTCCCTCCTCTGTTAAAGATCCCGTCAGTGGCAAGAATCACAGCCCCTACATTCCGGTTCATCAGTTCATCGGTCAACTGGCTGATTAAAGCAGCAGCATCGGTCAGCTTGCCCTTATAGCTAAAATCAAGTCCTTTACTGACATGATCGCCAAAGGAATATACTCTGACATCATACTTATCCGATAGCTCTTCCCTGAGCCGCTGAAGAGCTTTCCTATACTCTACACTATCAAATCCTGCAGGTACTACCGCAGCCACAGATTGCGAATTATCCTGTGCAATGACTATTATAGGTTTCTCCAATGTATAACTTATCTGTCTGATCAGCGGCGAAAACAAAAGCCATAAAATAAGCGATACTGTGACTGCCCTGAACACGGCCAAAGATATTCTCAGTGATCTTTCCAGAACGGAAGACCGTCCATACAGCAGCCAGGCAAAGAAAACTCCCGCCAGTACACAAAAGAGAAGTGCTGCAAATGAATTAAAATTGAATGAATTGCCCATTGCCTGAAAGTAAAGATGCAAAAAAAAAGCGTCAGGGAAAATCCCCGACGCCTGTATGTGATTTCATTTCTGCGCCTATAACATACCGCCGCAAACCGACAATACCTGTCCGGTAATATATGAACTCATGTCTGAGGCCAGGAATACGCAAACATTTGCTACGTCTTCAGGCTCTCCGGCCCTCTTCAGCGGAATTCCTTCTTCCCAGCCTTTTACAACCTTAGGATCCAGTACCTCTGTCATCTCTGTGCGGATAAAACCGGGAGCAACAACATTGGTACGGATATTTCTTGATCCCAGCTCTTTGGCTACAGATTTGGAAAAACCTATGATACCAGCTTTAGATGCCGCATAATTTGCCTGACCGGCATTTCCCTGCACGCCTACTACTGAACTGAGGTTAATGAAAGATCCTTTGCGGTTTTTCATCATGATTTTGGAAGCTGCTTTCGTAAGGTTGAATACAGACTTCAGGTTAACGTTAATGACATCGTCCCAGTTCTCTTCGCTCATGCGCATCAGCAAACCGTCTTTAGTGATACCGGCATTATTTACAACGATATCCAAGGTGCCAAATTCAGCAACAATATCACTGATCAGTTTTTCTGCTTCATCGAATTGGGATGCATCAGATCGGTAGCCTTTAATTTTGGTTCCGTATGACTGCAGTTCGTGTTCAAGGGCTTCCCCTTTTTCCACTGAAGACAAATAGGTAAAAGCAACATTTGCCCCCTGTTCAGCAAACTTTTCAGCAATTTTACGGCCTATCCCTTTTGAAGCACCGGTTACTAATGCTGTCTTTCCTTCTAATAATTTCATCTGTTTAGTTTATGTTTTTTCGAGTTACTTATTGTTCGTTAATGGTTCTCAGGTCACCTCCGGCGGCTAATTGTAAGATAGAGCCTTTGATTAAATAGCTGGTTCCTGCTGGCTCAGACAGTGAAAACTGCCTAAGCCCCAGATAATATCTACTGAGTTTATACCAACAACCTGTCTTTCCGGAAACGCCTCACGTATAATCTTTAGTGCAATAGCATCGTTAACATCGCCAAATACGGGTACAATAACTGCTGCATTGGCAATATAAAAGTTAGCATAAGAGGCTGGCAGCCGTGTATCCTCATGGATTACCGGTGAAGGCATGGGCAGCTCAATAATATTCAGCGGCATGCCATTGATCAAACGCATCGCTTTCAGCTCTTCGAGATTTTCTTTCAGCAGGATATAATTATCATCCAGCGGATTGGATTCCACCACTGTTAAAACGGTATTTGGGTTTACAAAACGGGTAATGTCGTCGATATGCCCGTCAGTATCATCGCCAACAATACCATCGCCTACCCAAAGCACCTGCAGGGCACCATAACATTCCTTCAGGTATTCTTCTATCTGCTCCTGGTTCAAATGAGGATTCCTGTTTTCGTTTAAAAGACAGGCCCTTGATGTCAGGATCGTACCGGCGCCGTTAAATTCAACAGAGCCGCCCTCCATCACAATACCGGGATTAAATACCGGCAGCTGAAAATGATCGCCGATCCTTGTAGGAATCACATCATCCAGCTCATAAGGAGGGTATTTATTCCCCCAGGCATTATAGTCCCAGTCTACAATCACCTTTTTCTGATCAGATGCAGGATTGACCAGAAACGCAGGTCCGTGATCACGGCACCAGGCATCGTTACTCGGATTAAAATAAAATTCAATCTGATCCAGATCTGCTCCGGCTTCCGTCAGTTTTGTGATGGCAAAAGCTTTGGTAGCTTCATCATTTACATTGATCCTTACCTTCTCTCCTGTAGCAACAACCTTGATGAACTCGCAGTAAGGTGCATAGATGGCGTCAATTTTACCGGGCCAGGAAGCCTCCTTATGAGGCCATGTCAGCCAGGTAGCCTCATGTTTTTCCCATTCTGCCGGAAAGCGGTAGCCGGCTCTCCTCGGCGAGTGATCAAATAGACTCGTCATCAATATATCTTTTGGTAATTTGTGAATAACTGTCAATTCTCCTGTCACGTAAAAAAGGCCAGTGTGTCCTGTAGCTGTTAGACAGGGTCAGGTCCAGCTCTACAACTTTTAATTCTTCTTTATCATGTGAGGCCTGGTACAGCAGAGATCCGAACGGGTTAGATACAAATGATCCGCCCCAGAAAGAAACACCTGCTTCTTCACCAACACGGTTGATGCTTACTACCGGAACGCCATTTGCGATTGCATGTGAACGCTGAATGGTCTGCCAGGCATTGTATTGTTCTGTATTTGTTCCTTCGTCCTGTGTAGTTGCCCATCCGATAGCGGTAGGATAAACCAGGAAATCCGCACCCATCAACGCCGTCAAACGGGCAGCTTCAGGATACCACTGGTCCCAGCAGATCAGGACGCCAATTTTTGCATATTTGGTGTTGAATACCTTATAACCGAGATCGCCCGGAGTAAAATAGAATTTCTCATAAAAGCCGGGATCATCAGGAATGTGCATTTTCCGGTATTTACCTAAGTAAGTACCATCAGCATCCAGAACAGCTGTTGTATTGTGGTATAATCCTTCGGCCCTTTTTTCAAAAAGGGAAGCAACAATCACTACATTGAGTTCAGCGGCAACGGCAGACAAAACATCTGTTGAGGGGCCGGGAATAGTTTCTGCAAGTTTAAAGTTTTCGTAATCTTCCTGGTCGCAGAAATAGAGCGATGTAAAAAGTTCCTGCAGGCAAACCACCTGTGCGCCCTGTGCGGCGATCTCGCGGATCTTTACAATTGCTTTATCTAAATTTTCTTGTTTGTTACTGGTACAGCTCATCTGCACCAATCCAACTTGTACTTTAGCCATTCTATGAATTTTTGTGGTGCAAAGTTAAAGAAAATATCGAAACCTATATTTTTCTATATAAACGTGTATAGAAAATATAGATTTCTATAATAGACTACCTTACTGATACCAGGCTATCTTTATATTCCTGCTGCAATTCAAACAGGCATTTGGCGCAGAGACAGCTGTCATAGTGCTCACTGATATACTGCACCTCGTTCAGATCGAGATGCACCACGCTGCACTGGCATTTTGTGTAAGAATTGGCCTTACACTCTATTGCAGAACCGCAGCGCTCGCAGGGTATGATTTCGTGCTTGGCCATTTTCAGATGCTATTAAAATACAAAAGTACGGTAAAATCAATTACCGTACCTATACACATAATTTTATGAGATTTAGATTATCCTGAACAGCTTACGCAGCCGTCTTCCATAGAACAAACGGGGCCGTCAGTGATTTCTTCCACTACCTGTTCAATTACTTCAGGTATTACCGGCTCCATGTTTTTACCAGCCTGATTCTCTACTGTAAATTTAACTGCCTGAGAAGCTGCCTGAGTACGCAGGTAATACATACCGGTTTTCAAACCTTTCTTCCATGCATAGAAGTGCATTGAAGTAAGTTTAGAGGTATTTGGTGCGTTGATGAACAGGTTCAGTGATTGCGACTGGCAGATATAAGCACCACGATCGGCTGCCATATCTATGATGCTCCGCATTTTGATCTCCCAAACTGTTTTATACAATTCTTTAATATAATCAGGGATTTCAGCAATATCCTGCACAGAACCGTTGGCCAGGATGATCCTGTCTTTCATTGCCGGTGTCCACAAGCCTAAAGAAACGAGGTCTTTTAAGAGGTGTTTGTTTACTACAACAAACTCGCCGCTCAATACACGTCTGGTATAGATGTTAGAAGTGTAAGGCTCAAAACACTCGTTATTTCCAAGAATCTGTGAAGTTGAAGCAGTAGGCATCGGAGCAACTAACAGAGAGTTGCGGACACCGTCTTTCACTACTTTAGCACGCAGGTCTTCCCAATTCCAGCGGTTACTTGCGGGTTTTACATTCCACAAATCAAACTGGAACTTCCCTTCTGACAGCGGAGACCCTTTAAAGGTTTCGTAAGCACCGTCTTTCAGGGCAAGATCATGAGAGGCAGTCATTGCAGAGAAGTAAATCGTTTCAAAGATCTCTTTATTCAGTTCTTTTGCTGCGTCACTTTCGAAAGGCAGACGCATCAGGATAAAAGCATCAGCCAATCCCTGCACACCCAAACCCACAGGCCGGTGGCGCATGTTAGAATACCTTGCTTCTTCTATTGGATAATAGTTATGGTCAATTACCTTATTCAGGTTTAAAGTAGCCTGGTAAGTTACATCATATAATTTCTGGTGATCAAATTCTCCGTTGATTACAAACCGTGGTAAGGCCAGGGAAGCCAGATTACAAACAGCAACTTCATCTTTAGAGCTGTACTCCATGATTTCAGTACACAGGTTAGAACTTTTGATCGTTCCTAAATTCTGCTGATTTGATTTGCCATTTGCAGCGTCTTTGTATAATAAATACGGTGTTCCGGTTTCAATTTGTGAATCGAGGATCGCAAACCATAATTCCTGTGCTTTAATGGTTTTACGGGCACGGCCTTCTTTCTCATAACGCTCATATAACGTTTCAAATTCTTTACCCCAGCAATCAGCCAGTCCCGGTGCTTCATCAGGGCTAAACAAGCTCCATTCGCCGTTATCTTCCACACGTTGCATAAATAAATCGCAGATCCAGAGTGCGTAGAACAAATCACGCGCACGCATCTCTTCTTTACCATGGTTTTTACGCAGGTCAAGGAAAGAGAAAACATCAGCATGCCATGGTTCCAGGTAGATGGCGAAAGCACCTTTTCGCTTGCCTCCACCCTGGTCTACATAACGCGCTGTATCGTTAAATACTTTCAGCATCGGAACAATACCATTGCTGGTTCCATTTGTTCCGCTGATATAAGCGCCCGTAGCTCTCACATTGTGAATACTCAACCCGATTCCGCCGGCACTCTGCGAAATTTTTGCGGTTTGTTTCAGGGTATCATAAATACCTTCGATACTGTCATCCTGCATCGTCAGCAGGAAGCAGGATGACATCTGAGGTTTTGGTGTACCCGCATTGAACAGCGTAGGGGTCCCATGTGTAAACCAGCGTTCGCTCATCAGGTTATAACTGGCGATTACGCTATCGATATCATCCTTGTGAATACCTACAGCCACACGCATATATAAATGCTGCGGACGTTCAACGATGATCCCGTTTATTTTCAGCAGGTAAGATTTTTCAAGTGTTTTAAACCCGAAATAATCGAATCCGAAATCCCTGTCATATATGATTGTGCTGTCTAAAATATCGGCATTTTTCTGAATTACCTCCCAAACATCATCAGCAATCAGTGAGGCTGATTTATCAGTTTTAGGGTCTACATAGCGGTATAACATTTCCATCGTTTTAGAAAACGATTTGGTCGTATTTTTATGAAGGTTTGATACCGCGATCCTGGATGCCAGCAGTGCATAATCAGGATGTTTCGTGGTTAAAGAGGCGGCAGTTTCAGCAGCAAGGTTATCTAATTCTGATGTTGTAACACCGTCATACAAACCTTCAATTACTTTCTTGGCTACATCTATAGGATCAACCAATTCAGCATTAAAGCCATAACACAACTTTTCGATGCGGGCAGTGATCTTGTCAAACCGCACCGCTTCTTTGCGACCATCTCTTTTTTCTACAAACATATTTTCTTAGGGTTTTATATTGCTTATTCAGTGCTGTTCAAGGCAACGCCCAACATTGGCAATAAATTTTAAATTATTTAGTTCATCAATACTTACCGGCAAGGGCAGCTGTAAATATTAAAAATCATCATCCAGCGAAAAAGCCGAAGCTTTATCTTCTGATGAGGTAAGTACTCCACTTTTCTGGTAATCACCAACACGTTTTTCAAAGAAATTGGTTTTACCCTGCAAAGAGATCATCTCCATGAAATCAAACGGGTTAGTGGCATTGTATATTTTATCATATCCAAGTTCTGCAGACCATCTGTCGGCTACAAATTCTATATACTGGGACATTAACTTGGCATTCATTCCAATCAGCGCCACCGGCAATGCATCCGTAACGAATTCCTTTTCTATCTCCACAGCATCTTTGATAATACCATGTACCGCTTCCTGGGAAAGTCTGGTGTTTAACATTTTGTAAAGCAGGCAGGCAAACTCGCAGTGCATGCCCTCGTCTCTTGAGATCAGTTCATTGCTAAAGGTTAATCCCGGCATTAACCCACGTTTCTTCAGCCAGAAGATAGAGCAAAAACTTCCGCTGAAGAAGATCCCCTCAACAGCAGCGAAAGCTACGAGGCGTTCTGCAAAGTTTCCGCCGTCAATCCATCTTAAGGCCCACTCTGCTTTTTTCTTTACACAGGGAACTGTTTCAATGGCATGGAATAACCTGTCCTTTTCTGTTTCGTCTTTGATATAGGTATCAATCAACAACGCATAGGTTTCGGAGTGGATATTTTCCATCATGATCTGGAAACCATAGAAACAGCGTGCTTCAGGAAGCTGAACCTCGCTCATAAAATTAACAGCAAGATTTTCGTTGACAATACCATCGCTGGCAGAGAAAAAAGCCAGGATATGGGAGATAAAGTGACGCTCTCCATCATTCAGGTTGTCCCAGTGTTTCTGATCGTCGGAGAGATCTATCTCTTCTGCTGTCCAAAAACTAGCTTCACTCTTCTTGTACATTTCCCAGATTGCCGGGTACTTGATTGGCAACAGGACAAAGCGATCTTTGTTCTCTTTCAGTAATACTTCTTCTTCCATGGGTATATTTTAAATGATGTATGATGTAATAGCGTCGAGATTCCTGCAAACCCATTATCATCGGCCTTCATTACCAAAATCAAAAAGATTAAAATAAATAGATTTATTATCTAACGTTAAACAATTAAATATTAAATCCTTAGCCAATAATATATTGGTGAAATTCTCAGGATTCTTGTTAAACAAATATAAACTTTGAGGCTTTTAAACGTTAGCAATAGTTGTTAACAAGAGGGCGTAATTATCCACACTCAGGGGAAAAAATTACCGATAAATTACTTTGTAAACTTGTTATTGATTTTCTGTTGCCACATACTGCCGTGCAGCAAATGTTAATAACATTTGTAAATCTGACTTTATAGCCTGAAAATTCAATATTAAGAGGGGTTTCCGTAGCTGATGGAGACCTGGGATTGACCCTTGTTAAAAAACCCAAGTTCTTTGGCCGCGCCTTCAGAAACGTCAATAATATAACGCTTGCTATGTGGCCCCCTGTCATTGACCTCAACTTCTACAGATTTTCCGTTGGAAAGATTGGTAACAGTGACAATTGTTCCCAGGGGAAGGCTCATATGAGCACAGGTAAATTTTTTAGCGCGGTACCTTGCACCGCTGGTAGTTCTTCGTCCTTCAAATTTTCTATGGTAATAGGTTGCGAGTCCTGTTTTTATCCGTGTTACAATATTTGTGC
This sequence comes from Pedobacter hartonius, assembly GCF_900107535.1. Taxonomy (GTDB): domain Bacteria; phylum Bacteroidota; class Bacteroidia; order Sphingobacteriales; family Sphingobacteriaceae; genus Pedobacter; species Pedobacter hartonius. The sequence goes on from NZ_FNRA01000002.1 coordinate 43,560, forward strand.
CGGTGGCCGGCTCCGTTGGGTCTGACTGTGCGTCAACCTGAAAAAACACGAACATACTCAATAAAAGCAAACAATATTTCATATTTAATTTTGCTGGTGAACTGCCAAAGATATATAAAAAATACCCAAGCTTCCAAACAAAAAATGCCCAATGAGCTGATCATCGGGCATTTATGCGGTTTACGGGTCTTTAGACCCTATTTATCGGGAACAAAATTCATTGAAACTGAGTTGACACAGTTACGTGTATTTTTTGCTGTAAACCCCTCTCCTAAGAATACATGTCCAAGGTGTGCTTTACAATTTGCGCATACAATTTCTGTACGCGATCCATCCCCATCAGGGATCCGGATCACGGCACCTTTGATCTCATCATCAAAGCTCGGCCATCCGCATTCTGATTCAAATTTCGACTCGGAACGGTAAAGCGCCGCATTACAACGTTTGCAGGTGTAGGTACCTTTCGCCGTATTGTTCAACAGTTTCCCGGTACCCGGATATTCCGTTCCCTTGCGTACAATCACATCCTCCTCTTCTTTTGTTAGCTTATTCCATCCCATAGTTCCGGTAGTTTTAGTGGTTTTCTCTTTGTCCTGTTTCTGGGCACAGGCTATGAGGCCGGTCATCATGACAAAGCCCATGATTAAGATTAATTTATTGATCATCTGTCGGTGTATTAGCTATTATATACGTTTAACAGCAAAACTCAGATTTTAGCGTGCCTGTTAGACAAATTGACAATATCTTGATGTGCATAGCAAAAAAATAAGGCTCCCCAAAATGGAAAGCCTCATTTAATATAATGATTAGAAGGATTATTTTTTCAGCAGGTCTGCCATAGCCTGTCCGATTTCAGCCGGACTTTCTACTACGCGGATACCACATTCAGCCATGATCTTCATTTTTGCAGCAGCTGTATCATCAGCACCACCAACAATTGCACCGGCATGACCCATTCTGCGGCCCGCGGGAGCAGTTTGTCCGGCGATAAAGCCTATAACCGGTTTTGTACCATTTTCTTTGATCCACAGTGCAGCTTCAGCTTCCATACCACCGCCGATCTCACCAATCATGATGATACCTTCAGTTTCAGGATCGTTCATCAGCAGTTCAACAGCTTCTTTAGTAGTTGTTCCAATGATTGGATCTCCACCGATACCGATAGCTGTAGTAATACCTAAACCTGCTTTTACTACCTGGTCAACAGCTTCATAAGTCAGCGTACCTGATTTAGAAACTACTCCAACGGTACCTTTTTTGAAGATAAAACCTGGCATGATACCAATTTTAGCCTCATCAGCAGTGATCACTCCCGGACAGTTAGGACCGATTAAACGGCAATCTCTTCCGGCAATATATTCTTTAACCTGAATCATATCCTTTGTAGGGATACCTTCAGTAATACATACAATAACTTTAATTCCAGCTTCAGCAGCTTCCATGATGGCATCTGCAGCAAATGCAGGTGGAACAAAGATGATAGATACATTCGCACCAGCCTGATCAACCGCATCTTTAACCGTATTAAAAACCGGTCTGTCTAAATGAGTTTGTCCGCCTTTACCAGGTGTTACCCCGCCAACTACGTCAGTTCCGTATTCTATCATTTGTGAAGCATGGTAAGTACCTTCATTTCCGGTAAAACCTTGTACAATTACTTTTGAATCTTTATTTACTAAAACACTCATGTATCTATAATTTTTTATGCAAATCTAAGATTATTGCATGGAATGCCAAATGCATTTCAAACATTAATGAAAAGAAACAAGAATGCTACTTAGCGATGCCCTCAGAATGAAACTGCAGATCATAAAGCCGTTTATAATAACCATCTAACTTCAGCAGTTCCTGATGGTTGCCGGTTTCCATGATCTCACCTTTATCGAGCACAATGATCTGATCCGCCTTTTGTATAGTGGACAGGCGGTGGGCAATCACAATGGAAGTACGCCCCTTCATTAGTTTATCGATTGCCGTTTGTATCAGTATTTCGGTTTCCGTATCTACGGAGGAAGTAGCCTCGTCCAGCACCAGGATGGAGGGGTTATAGACCAGGGCCCTGATAAAGGAGATCAGCTGGGCCTGCCCGGCTGAAAGGGTAGCCCCCCTTTCCATCACATTATACTGGTACCCACCCGGAAGCCTTTCAATAAAGTCATGCGCCCCAACTTTCACCGCAGCATCAACTACCTCATCCATGGTAATCTGAGGATTATTCAAAGTGATGTTGTTAAAGATGGTGTCAGAGAACAGAAATACATCCTGAAGTACCGTGGCAATGCTGGTTCTCAGATAACTCAGTTCATACTCCTGGATATTGACCCCATCTATCTTAATCTCGCCTTTCTGGATCTCATAGAACCGGTTCAGGATATTGATCGTAGAAGATTTTCCGGCACCGGTAGCCCCTACCATAGCAACGGTCTGCCCGGCCTTAACATTAAAACTAAGGTCTTTCAACACATAATTTTCATCGTTATAGGCAAACCATACTTTATGAAAGGAAATATTCCCCTCCATTTTTTCGGGTACATAAGTCCCCTTATTGATTGTCCTCTCATCTGTATCAAGCACCCTGAAGACACGTTCTGCACCTACCATACCCATCTGCAGCGTATTGAACTTATCTGCCAGTTCCCTGATCGGCTTAAAAAGCATGCTGATGTACAAGATAAATTCTGCTATTGTACCCGGGGTAACGCCGAGTGGTTTAGCAAGAATGCTCTTTGCACCATACCAAACCAGCAGGCCCAGGCACATTGCTGAGATCACTTCTACAACCGGGAAGAAAATAGAATAATACCAGTTGGAACGGATGTTGGCATCACGATAGCGCTTGTTAATCTTTTTAAATTTGAGGTACTCCTGCTCTTCCCGTGCAAAATACTGAATGATCGAAATTCCGGTGATATGCTCCTGCAGATAGGTGTTCAGGTTAGAAACCTCTGTTCTTACTTCCTGGAAGACCGCCTTAATAGAGCGTTGAAAGATTGAGGTTGCAATGATCAGCAGCGGCATGGGAAGCAGTACCATCAGCGTTAAAGCCCAGTCCGCGTAAAACATGACCCCGATAATGGCAATGACCTGCAGAATATCTCCTATGATCACGATCAGCCCCTCAGAAAAAATGTCAGAGATCGTTTCCAGGTCGGACACTGTACGTGTAATGAGCTGACCTATGGGTGTTTTATCAAAATATTTCAGCCTCAGGGTAGTGATGTGATTGAATACGTTGATCCTCAGGTCACGTATGGCTGACTGGCCAAGGGTATTTGTCAACAAGGTATGGCTGTACTGAATCGCACTCTGTAACACCAGCAACACAAGCATAACAATGGTCATCACCAGCAGGCCATGGTACTGTCCTTTCAGAATATAATTGTCCAGCGTATACTTAATCAGGAAAGGCCTTACCGGCGCAACGATGGCAAGTAATATGGTAAGGATAACGGACCAGATAAATATCCCGCGGTAAGGCTTTACATATTGAAAGATTCTTTTCAACAGGTTTACATTAAACGCATCACCGGTTATTTTAGACATAATTAATTTACAAAAGGATAAATGATGTTCACCAGATAGAGTCCGCATGCAGGTACTGACTGACCGGCATTACTCCTGTTTTTACTCTCTATTATTGCTTCAAGTTCCGGGAAACTGATTTCATTCCGGCCCACGAGAACCAGTGTACCCACAATTGCGCGCACCATATTTCTCAAAAAACGATCTGCAGAAATCTTAAAGATAAGACCTTCTTCGGTTTCAAGGAAATATGCCGCTGTAATTTTACAGTTATTGGTAGCAGTATCCGTATTCGTTTTGCTAAAGCTGGTAAAATCAGTGAAGTTCAATAACATTGCAGCGGCGGCATTCATCGCTGCCACATCCAGTCTGGCTTTATACAACCAGGAACGGTTCAGTTTAAAAGGATCTTTATGGAAATGAAAATGGTACTCATAGGATCTTGACGTTGCATCAAACCGTGCATGTGCTGTATCGTCAACCTTAAAAATCCGTTTTACGGCAATCGCATAAGGCAGAAGGGCATTGATGCTTCCAATAGCGAGCGACGCTGCAGATTCAGTGATTCCCTGCAGGTCCATATGTGCGAAAAACCGGCTGGCATGTACACCTGTGTCAGTTCTGCCACAGCCAAGGGTCATTACCGGCTGCCTGAAAAAAACAGAGAGTGCTTTATCCAGTTCCTGCTGAACGGTTACCGAGTTGGGCTGTGTCTGCCAACCGTGATAAGCTGTCCCGTCATAGGATAATTCGATAAAAAAACGTTGCGTATTCAATTGACTGCAAAAATACTTTTTTCCCTTCAACTAGACAGGCGTTTACCAGTCTTTTAATATATTTGTTAAAAATTATTAAATTGATATGATACAAAGGGTACAATCTGTATGGCTTTTTCTCGCCAGTCTGACGCTGTTCTTATTTCTTATGCTGCCCATACTAACAAAGGACACCCATACAGGCGAGCTCTGGCTGCAGGCAGGCGGAATCTATCAAAAGGTGAATAACGTCACTCAAAAGGTAGAAACCTATTCTGCACTGTTCGGGGGGACTATCTTTGCCGGCGTGATCTGCCTGGCCAATATTTTCAGTTTCAGAAACAGGGCGTTACAAAAACGCATCACATTATTCAGTATATTTTTAATCCTCCTGCTGATCGCTTGCATTGTAAACTACGCACTGAAAATTCCCGGGGGAATTAATGGGGCCGCTTTTAATACAGGCAGCGGCATGCCCCTTATAGCTGTCATTTTTTGTGCACTGGCTTTCAGAGGGATCCGTAAAGACGAACAGCTGATCCGCTCGGCCGACAGACTGAGATAATGCTTATTTAATTATTATTTCGTTATGTACCAAACAAATACCAAAAAATAAGCGTACCTTCGCGGCTTAATAAATAAAGTTATAATGATAAACCCATTTAAATTATTGGGGATAAGTGATGACGTTGTTAATGCCGTAAAGGATTTAGGTTTCGAAAATCCAACACCTATTCAGGAGCAAGCTATTCCTGTGCTGTTAGAGGGCAATAATGACTTTGTTGGTTTGGCCCAAACAGGAACAGGAAAAACAGCAGCATTTGGTTTGCCGCTAATCGAACTGATCGATTTCAGTTCTAAAAAGCCTCAGGCATTAATTCTATGCCCTACAAGAGAGCTTTGCTTGCAAATTGCCAGCGACATCAAAAATTACTCAAAAAACACGCCTGGTGCTAGTGTGGTTGCCGTTTACGGTGGCGCAAACATTATGCAGCAATTGCGTGAGATCAGAAACGGTGTACAAGTTGTTGTTGCAACACCGGGTCGTATGTTAGACATTATCGGCCGTAAGGCTATAGATTTCAGTAGTGTGAAATATGTAGTTCTTGACGAAGCTGACGAAATGCTGAACATGGGCTTCCAGGAAGACATCAATGATATCCTGTCTACTACTCCTGACGACAAAAAAACATGGTTATTCTCTGCAACTATGCCTCCTGAAGTGAGACGTATTGCTAAGAACTACATGGACAACCCTACTGAGTTGACCATGGGTACCAAAAACACTGGTAACGTAAATATCGAGCATGAGTACTATGTGGTACGTGCAAGAGATAAATATGCTGCCTTAAAACGTATTGTGGATTTCAACCCTGAAATCTTCGCAGTAGTGTTCTGTAAAACCAAATTGGATACACAGGATGTTGCAGAGAACCTGATCAAGGATGGGTACAATGCTGATGCTTTACACGGTGATTTGTCACAACAACAACGTGATAAAGTAATGCAGCGTTTCCGTGACCGTAATATGCAGTTGCTGATTGCAACAGATGTTGCCGCACGTGGTATTGATGTGAATAACGTAACACACGTTGTCAACTATTCACTGCCGGACGAAATTGAAAGTTATACGCACCGTAGCGGTCGTACAGGAAGAGCTGGTAAAACAGGTATCTCTATCTGTATCATCAACTCTAAAGAAATTGGCAAAATTCGTCAGATCGAAAGGATTATTGGTAAATCATTTACCAAGGCTGAATTGCCAACAGGATTTGACGTTTGCGAAAAACAATTGTTCTCTTTGGTTCACAAAGTTCACAACGTTGAAGTAAACGAAAGCCAGATTGACCAGTACATTCCGCGGATCATGGATGAATTTGCTGAACTGAGCAAAGAAGACGTGATCAAACGTTTTGCATCTTTAGAGTTTAACCGCTTTTTAGAATACTACAAAAATGCTCCTGATCTGAATGCAGCAGCATTGGATGAACGCGGTGAGCGTGGCGAACGTGGTGCAAGAGGCGCAAGGAACAGTGATTATACCCGTTTATTTATCAACTTAGGTTCGGTAGATGAATTTACAAGAGGTGATTTATTATCTTTTGTTTGTAACAACGGTAAGATCAGTGGTAAAAACATTGGTAAAATTGACCTTAAAGGTGTTTATTCATTCTTTGAAGTTGAAAATGCAATGGTTGATACCTTATTCACCAACTTCAACGATATCCAGTTTAACAACCGTGGTGTAAGAATCGAAAAATCTGGTGATGCGCCTGAAGGCGGCAGCAGCAGAGGCGGCGAACGAAGACCATACAGTGGTGGTGCTGAACGTAAAAGTTATGGTGGCGGCGAGCGTAAAAGCTACGGCGGCGGAGACAGAAGAAGTTCTGGCGGAAGCGGAAGACGTGAAGGCGCAAGTGCCGGTGGCGGATTCAGAGATTTCTCTGGTAAACCACGTGAAGGCGGAAATGCAGGTGGAAGTGGAAGACGCGAAAGCAGCGGAAGCGGAGACAGAAGACGCAGATCTTAATCTCCATAAATAATTAAACAGAAATGGCCTGGATATAGATCCGGGCCATTTCTGTTTTTAAAAAACTTTGTATCAGGTTTAAAATCCCATACCGGTATCATTGCCCCTTGGATCTGCGCCGGTTTCCAGTTCCCCGTTGGGTTTAACCAGGATGGCATCTACCCTGCCTATTGAACCGCGTTCCTTCAGCTGATATCCCTTAGCTTCCAGGTAACTTCTGGTAGAAGGCGATATGGCGTTCTTTTCTACAGCCACTTCATCAGGCAGCCACTGGTGATGAAACCGGGGAGCCGCGACAGCAGCCTGCATACCCTGACCAAAAGCCAGCACATTTAATACCGTTTGAAATACCGAGGTGATAATGGTAGATCCTCCGGGAGTACCTACAACCATTAGTAACTTACCATTTTTTTCGATAATGGTGGGAGTCATGGAGCTGAGCATCCTTTTTCCGGCAGCGATGGAATTGGCTTCCCCGCCTATCAGTCCGTACATATTGGGTGATCCGGGTTTTACCGAAAAATCGTCCATTTCGTTATTGAGCAAAAACCCTCCTCCTTCTACCACTACCAGTGAACCGTAAGAACCATTCAAAGTTGTGGTAGCAGACACTGCATTTCCTTCAGCATCAATGATGGAATAATGCGTAGTCTGCTCGCTTTCATATACTGGCAACACACCCGGCTGGATAACAGAACTGGGCGTGGCTTTCGTAAAATCCAGGTCTTTCATTCTCGACTCTATGTAACTGCTGCTCAGTAACGCAGCCTGTGGCACTTTAAAAAAGTCCGGGTCTCCAAGGTAGCTGGCCCGATCTGCATATGCCCTGCGCTCTACCTCAACCATCAGCTGAACAGTAGAATCCTGTTGAAAACCCCAGCGCTGCAAAGGATAGTTCCCCACCTGTTTGAGCATGGTTAACAATGCAATACCGCCACTGGAAGGAGGCGGCATGGAAATTACCGTGTAATCCTGATAATTGCCTGATACAGGTTTCCTCCAGACAGACTTATAGTCTTTCAGATCCTGCAAAGTGATTACTCCCCGTGTATGTGTCATCGACGCAACTATTGCCGAGGCAACCGTTCCCTCATAGAACCCTGCCCTGCCTTTATCCCTGATCAGTTTTAAGGTTGACGCGAGTTCAGGCTGTTTCAGCAGGTCGCCTTCCTTCCATACACCCTCTTTTACAAAAGCCACCGGCTTTCTGTTATATTTTAAAAAATCTTCTTTATGCCTGTTCAGTTCAGATGCCTGTTGTGCCGTAACAGGAAATCCTTTTTCAGCAAGGTCAATAGCCGGCTGAACATCTGCTTTCCATTTCAGCTTTCCGCATTTGCGATGGGCGCTGACCATTCCGTCAACAGATCCGGGTACACCGGAAGCCAGTGCCCCGAGCAGGCTTTTATCGGTTACAGGGTTTCCGTTCCCATCCAGGTACATGTCACGTGATGCTTTTTCCGGAGCTTTCTCACGGTAGTCCAGCGCATCTGAAACTCCAGATTTGCTCCTGTATACCATGAATCCGCCGCCGCCAATATTTCCGGCATTCGGATATACCACAGCCAGAGCAAACTGAACAGCTATTGCTGCATCTACTGCGTTACCGCCTTCTTTCAAGACTGCTACACCAACTTTAGCAGCCTCCGGATGTGCGCAAACCACAGCAGCGTGTTTGTATCGTTGTATTTCCTGCCCCGCAGCAAGATGCGACGCAGACAGTCCGATATACATGGAAAATAAAATTACCGGGAGCGTTTTATTCATGAGGGAAGGTATTAGTTGCTTAAAAATAACGGTTTAACCTGGCATTAGAAACAGCCGGAGCAATCAAAAGGCAAAAAAAATCCGGATCAATTGATCCGGATAGGTAATAATAGGTAATAGTTAGTACTTTTAAGGCTATTTCATTGGCTTGTCCATGATCTGAGAAGCTTTCAGATACACCTTTCCGCCTTTTTTATTGACATAATATTTACGGTTTTTTCCATCAATATATACATCTGTTCCATCAGGGGCCACCTTACCTTTATACGTTTTATCGGCCACTTTCGAACTTCCTTTCACAGCAACTTCTGCAGTCTTATGACCAACACTGGTTGCAGTTTTATCGATAGTCTGACCAACACTTTTCTTTTTCTCCTGCGCCTGCGCAGATAAGGAAATGGTACCGGCGATTGCAAGGGTTAATAAACCCGATAAATATTTTTTGTTCATCATTGTTGAGTTTTTAATGGTAACAAAACAATGTATTGATTGTTTTAATTTAAGTACTCCGTAAGGAGCTGCATCTCAGCTGCAGGAGCGTGGCCCTCGTATAAAATGAGGTACACGGCCCTGCTAACCGGCATTTCCACCTTATATTTTTTATTCACAATATGCATGCACCTGGCCGCATAATAACCTTCCGCAACCATATTCATTTCTAACTGTGCTGATTTGACGGTGTATCCCTTCCCGACCATGTTGCCGAAAGTACGGTTACGGCTAAACTGAGAATAAGCAGTAACAAGCAAATCACCCAGGTAAGCGGACTCCTTAATATCTCTTGTAATGGGATGAACGGCGTCTACGAATCTCTTCATCTCACGGATGGCGTTGGAGATCAGCACTGCCTGAAAGTTATCACCATATCCAAGCCCATGGCAGATTCCACTGGCAACAGCATAAATATTTTTCAGGACGGCAGCGTATTCTGTACCGAAGATATCATCCGAAGTGATCGTTTTCAGGTACCTTGTATTCAATAAACCTGAGAAATGCTTTGCTGCAGCAACGTTGAGAGACGCAATGGTGAGATAAGATAATTTTTCCAGCGCCACCTCTTCAGCATGACAGGGGCCGCTGATAACAAGGATATCATCCAGGGGGATATTAAATTTCTGGTGAATAAACTCTCCGATGATCTGATTTTCATCTGGTACTATGCCTTTGATCGCAGAAACGATCTTTTTACCACGCAGCATTTCCGGAGTTACCCCAGCCAGGGTTTCCTTTAAAAAAGCAGCAGGTACGTTCAATACAATATAATCAGCAAGCCCGATGATCTCACTGATGTCTCCTGAGATATGGGCTGCAGGTATATTGATCTCCACAGCACTCAGGTATTTAGGATTGTGTTTATATGCTTTCAGGTAAGCGATTGACTGTACATCGCGCAGCCACCAGTAAATTTCTTTTTCGGTAAGGTTGTCTGAAAGCATCTTTACGACAGCAGTTGCCCAGCTACCCCCGCCAATCATTGCGACTTTTGGTATCATTCTCTATAAATAAAAAATCCCGGCTTAATGTTTAAACCGGGACAAATTACTTATTTTATTGCTTACCCATCATGTTACTTTTTGTCTGGTTGGGCAAAGAGCTGATCTTTAGTGGTTTTCTCTACTTTCATCCCGTCCTTTAATTTGTTCTGAATGGCAGAATACGGCCCGCTAACTACTTCCGCTCCGGCTTTTAACCCTTTCCTGATTTCAATATACTGGTCATTCTGTATTCCGGTCACCACTTCTACCTGTTTCACTATCCCATTGGCATACGTGTATACATATTGTTTAATCGTTTTATCATTGAGTTTGGTTTTTTGCTTATCAGCATTTGCATCCGGGTTCTTCACATCGGCTTCATCTTTTCCCCCTTTGGTAAATACAGATTGTATGGGAATCGACAAGGCGGTAACGGATGAACTCTCAATATCAACCGTTGCAGAAAGCCCCGGTCTGAATGGAGAAGGAAGACCCTTTGCCCCGCCTTTTACGCCAAGATAAGAATCTGCCGCAATACGTACCTTAACCACAAAATTGGTCACCTGATCAGTACTGCTGGTAGCGGCAGTGGCCGTTCCCACATCTTTAGATGAACTTGCAATTTCGGTCACTACACCCTTAAATTTTTTATCTTCAAAAGCATCAACTTCAATTACAGCGCTGTCACCTATATTCACACGGTTGATATCATTTTCATTCACATCTACATTAACTTCCATAGAGCTCAGGTTGGAAATCCTCATGATCTCGGTACCTGCAAATTGCGCTGTTCCCAGGATCCTATCACCCAGTTCAACGGATAACTTTGAGATCACCCCGTCGACAGGTGCAAAGATGGTTGCTTTGGCAAGGTTGGCACTGGCTTCCTGAACATTGGCACCAGATTGTTCCAAATTGAATTTTGCGCCGATGAGCGACTGTTTGGCACTCTCAAGATTTGTTTTTGCCGTCACGAAGGCCGCTTTTGCAGCATCAAATTCAGCAATGGAAATTACTTTCTTTTTGAAAAGCTCAACGTTACGTTTGTAAATGCCCTGCTCATTGGCAAAACTTCCTTCAGACTGCGTTAAAAGCTGCGCGGCAGAGGCCACACTTGCTTTCTGAGAGCTGTAAGATGCACTTGCCCTGTCGAACCCCGACTTCAGCACATCCGGTCTTACTTTGAACAGCAGCTGTCCCCTTTTTACGATGTCACCCTCTTTAACCAATAACTCAACCACCTCGCCCGAAACCTCGGAGCTTAGCTTAACTTCTGTTTCAGGCTGCACTTTACCGCTGGCAGTCACGGTCTCTATAATCCTCCGGCTTGCCGCTTTTTCTACAGTAACCTTCTCCATCTTTTCACCGCCAATCAAGCCCGACAGCTTTGCTACAACCAGCAGGGCGACGAGTACGCCTACAGTGATGAGTATGTGTTTTAATTTCATTTCTTTATTTATTTGTCTGGGTTAATAATATTAAAAGGTAATCTGCCGGCCCAAGTAATAATCTATCACTTTAGACCTGAATAACAGATCGTATTTTGCTTGTATAAAATCAGTCTCTGCCTTATTCCTGTTTGTCCTGGATGTGTTATAATCCAGGGAATTAACCAACCCTACATTATAACGTTGTTCAATCACGTTAAAAGCATCTTTCTGCGCATTAAATGTGTTCAGTGTAGAGCTATAGCGGCTGTCTGCTGCGCGAAGATCGGCAATAGCTTGTGCAATAACCTTGTATAAGTTGTTTTTAGTTAAGTTCTCCTGAAGTTTATAATCTTCATAGTTGATTTTTGCCTTTTTTACATTTGATCTTGCCTGAAGACCATTGAATATCGGGATCTGTAAGTTCAGGCCTACCCCCTGGTTAAACCTCGAACTTACCTGATCAAAGAAATGCTGGTTCTGACTTTCCGCAGCAAGCAAATAAGAATAAGAAGAACCCAGGTTAGCGCCAAACGAAATTTTTGGCGTAAGCGCGCCTTTTGCTACGGCAATGCCCTTTTCTGCAGCCTGCCTGTTTAAACCGGATAACTTCACATCAGGAAAAATGGCCATTGCTGAATTGAAGACATCATTTACATTATAAACTTTTTGTGCCATGGCAATATCCTGTATGGTTGGAGCAACAACACTATACTCGTTGGTATCGGTTCTTATCTCCATTAACTGGGATAAGGTTAAATAAGAGATAGTCAGCTGGTTTTGTGCGTTGGTCACATTCAGATCTGCTGTAGCAGCCTGGGCTTTTGCCTGTGATACATCCGCTACCGTTTTATTTCCGGCATCCATCAGCGCCTCTTCCCTTTCTTCAGTCTGCTGTGCAACGAGCAGCTGTTCTTTGGAGGCTTTCAGGAGTTCCACATTAAATACAACCTGAAAATAGGCAGTTACTACCTGCAGGATCAGATCGTTTTTCACTTTATCCAAGTTACTGTTCCCTGCGTCCAGCAGGATTTTGTTCTGGCGGATCTGGTTGATCTTTGATAATCCACCAAAAACATCTACTGATGTACTTAAGGTCCCGCTTCCCTGATAAAATTTCTGATTCACTACCTGGAACGTAGTGCTGTTCAAACCACGTCCAAAACTCAGGCTGTTGTCTGCACTTGCATTTAAGCTGGGGTAAAGTGCTGCCTTGGACTGCTGCAGGTCTACTGCCGCAGATGACACACTGAGCACCGCCCGTTTGATATTCAGGTTATTTTGCAGCATTCTTTCAATAGCTTGCTGTATGGTTAATACTTCTTGTGCCTGAACAGACCACGAAATCCCCAGACTCAGGAACACGATGGCAGCTATGCTGGTTAATTTCGACAACAGACTATTGTTAGTAAACATTTTCATAATTCTAATTTCACAATATTAAGATAAACAACTCATTCAATTTTGTAATTTTCCCAGTACAACCACGTGTTATTTCTTACATTTGGTCATGTACCTGGTAAAATCCCCTCTTTTATTAAAATGGTATTATCCATTATTAGTCTGGAACAAAAGCCGCAACGAAAAAGTCATTTATTTAACCTTTGACGATGGACCCATACCCGTTGTTACAGACTTTGTTTTAAATACTTTAAAAAGTTTCAATTGCAAGGCAACTTTCTTCTGTATCGGAGATAATATTTCTAAGTATCCTGAAATATTTGAACAGGTAAAAGCGGCAGGTCATGCGATCGGAAACCATACTTTCAACCACCTAAAAGGCTGGAAAACAGACGACAGCACATACATCCAAAATTTTCTGCAATGCCAGCAACTTACCCAGTCCAACCTGTTCAGACCTCCATACGGAAGAATTAAAAAATCTCAGATCTCACATCTTAAAACGATAAATCCGCTCCTAAGGATCATCATGTGGGATATTTTAAGCGGCGATTTTGACATTAACCTCTCTCCTGAGAAATGCTGTGAAAACGTTATCCGCAATGCCCGTAACGGCTCGATAATCGTTTTCCATGACAGTTTAAAAGCATTCGACCGGCTAAAACTTGCTTTACCGGCTACTTTAGAGTTCTTCGTTAACCAGGGTTATCAGTTTCATACACTTTAATTTCACACGCTGATACGAAGTTCAGGCCAGAAATGAAAATCAATGCAAAACAGCGTTCCTGGATACTTTAAACGGCACAACGCTAAAATGCATGTCCGTTAATGAACAATCCCGTTCATTAACGGACATGCGGGAAGGACAATCAGCAGATGTTTTATTTAGAACATGTATAAATAATATAATGATATCGATATGATAGCCTTAGCCTGTTTTTTTTTGTAAATTCGCTACAATTTAAATCTAATATATTACCTTTTAACACATATTATCAATGGCTTTTGATATTGAAATGATCAAAAAGGTGTATGCAAACTTTGGCCCCCGCGTTGAGGCGGCACGTAAACTAGTAGGCAGACCTTTAACACTCTCAGAAAAAATCTTATATACCCACCTTTGGGACGAAAACACGAATACTTCTTATGTTAGAGGTACTGACTATGTAGATTTTGCTCCTGACCGTGTAGCAATGCAGGATGCAACAGCTCAAATGGCTTTGTTGCAGTTCATGCAGGCTGGAAGACCTAAAGTTGCCGTACCTTCAACTGTACACTGTGATCACCTGATTACTGCAAAATTTGGCGCAGAAGTAGATTTACCAGCTGCAAATACTGAAAGTAAAGAAGTATTCGACTTTCTTGCTTCGGTATCCAACAAATACGGTATTGGCTTTTGGAAACCAGGAGCAGGTATCATTCACCAGGTTGTATTGGAAAACTATGCATTCCCCGGCGGAATGATGATTGGTACAGATTCCCACACCGTCAATGCCGGTGGTTTAGGAATGGTAGCAATTGGTGTTGGTGGTGCTGATGCCTGCGATGTAATGGCAGGTTTGCCATGGGAGCTTAAATTCCCTAAATTAATTGGAGTAAAACTAACCGGAAAATTAAACGGCTGGGCTTCTCCTAAAGATGTGATCTTAAAAGTAGCAGGTATCCTGACTGTAAAAGGCGGTACCGGAGCTATTGTTGAATATTTTGGTGAAGGCGCAACCAGCATGAGCTGTACCGGTAAAGGTACCATCTGTAATATGGGTGCTGAAATCGGTGCAACTACATCTACCTTCGGTTATGATGAAAGCATGGAACGCTATTTACGTGCAACCAACAGGGCTGATGTAGCAGATGCTGCAAATGAAATTAAAGAACACCTGACCGGTGATGCTGAAGTATACGCTGAACCTGATAAATTCTTTGACCAGTTAATTGAAATTGATCTGTCAACACTTGAGCCTTATTTGAACGGCCCGTTTACTCCGGATCTGGCTACGCCTATTTCTAAAATGAAAGAAGTTGCAGCAGCAAACGGATGGCCAATGAAAATTGAGGTTGGACTGATCGGCTCCTGCACCAACTCTTCTTACGAAGATATCTCAAGAGCAGTAAGTATCGCTAAACAGGTTGCCGCAAAAGGATTAACTGCAAAAGCTGAATATTGTATCAATCCCGGATCTGAGCAAATTCGTTTTACGATCGCGCGTGACGGATTCCTGGAAGTATTTAAACAGATTGGTGCAAAAGTATTCACTAATGCCTGCGGACCATGTATCGGTATGTGGGACAGGGTTGGTTCGGAAAAACAAGAGAAAAACACAATCGTTCACTCTTTCAACCGTAACTTTGCCAAACGTGCTGACGGTAACCCAAATACTTTCGCTTTCGTAGGTTCACCTGAACTGGTAACTGCTTTAGCTATTGCCGGCGACCTGGGCTTTAATCCGCTGACAGATACGCTGACCAATGCAAACGGCGAGCAGGTGATGCTTGACGAGCCTACAGGATATGAACTGCCCACACAAGGCTTCGCTGTTGATGACGCAGGTTATCAGGAACCGGCTGAAGATGGAAGTGGTGTACAGGTTCTGGTATCTCCAACTTCACACAGGCTGCAGTTACTTGATCCTTTTACCCCATGGGAAGGCACAGACCTTAAAGGATTGAGATTGCTGATCAAAGCTAAAGGTAAATGTACTACTGACCATATCTCTATGGCAGGCCCATGGTTGAAATTCCGTGGTCACCTTGACAACATTTCAAACAATATGCTGATCGGAGCTGTCAATTATTTCAATGACAAAACTGATGACGTTAAAAACCTGCTGACTGAAGAGTACGGACCTGTTCCTGCAACTCAGCGTGCGTACAAGGCCGCAGACATAGGAACAATCGTTGTAGGAGATGAAAATTACGGTGAAGGTTCTTCACGTGAACATGCCGCAATGGAGCCACGTCACTTAGGTGTCCGCGCAGTACTGGTAAAATCTTTTGCACGTATCCACGAAACAAACCTGAAGAAACAGGGAATGCTTGGATTAACGTTCAGCAACAAGGATGATTACGATAAGATCCGCGAGGATGATGCAATTGATATTGTTGGATTAACTACTTTCAGCCCTGATGTACCATTAACTATCGTGTTAAACCATACTGACGGTTCTAAAGAGGAATTCCATGTAAACCATAGCTATAACACACAACAGATTGAGTGGTTTAAAGCCGGTGGTGCGCTGAACATCATCCGCAGACAAGTTATTGCATAATAAAAATTAATATGTGATGAAGTCCCCGTTTTAGACGGGGACTTTTTTTTTCGCTATTTTTTCAGGAACTCCTGCCACCAGTGACCGGATGACTTGATCGTCCTCTGCTGTGTCTTGAAATCATTATACACCAGTCCAAATCTGGCATTATAACCCTCTGCCCATTCGAAGTTATCCATCAGGGTCCATGCCATATATCCGGTTATATTCATTCCGTCTTCCTTAGCCCTCAGCACTGCGGCAAGGTAAAGTTTAAAGTACTCGATCCGTTCCTGGTCATCCACTATTCCATCAATCAGCTTATCATGGTAAGCAGCCCCGTTTTCGGTAATCATCAGGCTCCTGACTTTAGGATAGGAAGCAAACTGCTTAATGATGTTATAAAAACTGTCTGCATTGACTTCCCAGCCCATTGCAGTATGGGGCTTCTTCCTGCTCTTGGCCTTTACCTCCCAGGCCTGCAGTGTTGGTATAAATGCGTTGTATTTAATCGTAAGCGGGAAGTAGTTCTGTATACCTATAAAATCGAAATCAAATGTTAAGCGCTCCGTATGCCTCCATGTAGAATGTGAAATAGCAAATTTCTCCATTACTTCCCATTCCTCGCCCGGATATCCCATTCCGAGAGCCGGCTCGATAAATAGCCTGTTCATCAGGCAATCCACCCGCGACGCAGCCAGGATATCACTTTCGCTCTGCGTATAAGGGATAATCTCAGCGCAGGAATACGTAGTACCAATATTTGCATTTGATACTTCGGCGCGTAAAATCCGACCCCCGTCCGCCTGCGCAATCGCGGTATGGTGTACCGCTGAGAAAAAGTTGGTGAGACCTGTTTTACCAGGAGCATGTATGCCCAGCATATATCCTAGCGAAGTAAATCCAAAAGGCTCATTGAGTACCATCCAGTTTTTTACTTTATCTCCATAGGTTTTTGCACAAAGAGATACAAAAGCATTAAAGGCGGTATTGATGCCAAAGGCCGTCCAGCCGCCCTCCTCTTCCAGTGCTTCGGGCAGATCCCAGTGATACAGGGTAACGTACGGAACAAGCCCCTGTTCGAGGCATTCATCTATCACATTGTGATAAAACCTGATACCTTCCTCATTGACAAGCCCCTCGCCATCAGGCAGAATCCTGGGCCAGGAGATGGAAAATCTGAAAACAGAAAAGCCAAGCAGCTTTACCAATGCAATATCTTCGTTGTACCTATGGTAAAAATCACAGGCCATAGCAGGGTTGTGGCCTTTCTTGATCTTACCCGACCGTTTGGAAAAGGTATCCCATACAGAAGCACCTTTTCCATACATATCTGCTGCCCCTTCTATTTGAGCCGCAGCGGTGGCCAGCCCCCAGGAAAAATCATTACCGAAATCGGATGCTTTGATCATATGTTGATGATGTAGATGCCAATATGAGAATTTAGTGTTAACTTCCTGTTAAAGAAACCGGGATTAATCATTAAGTTCTTCGGGATTAAAACTCAGACCGATTTCTTTTAATAACAAAGCGGCATTAAATGTTTTACAGGCGCCATATTTAAGTTTGTAATCGAAATTCATTTCCCCTTCGGCCAGCTGTATGTCAAAATGATAATTTCTCAGCTCTTTGGAATAACTATCTACCATTTCAGACAGCTGGAGGTCATGCGTAGCAAACAAAGTAGGCGTTTGCTCTTTGATCACCTGCTGTATAAAAACTTTTGAACCCAGGTACTTGTCCTTGCTGTTTGTTCCCCTTAACATTTCATCTATCAATACCAGCGGATGCTCCAATATACGCACCCCCTCAAGGATCATTTTTAAACGGTTCAGCTCGGCTTTGAAAGTAGAAGTCTGGTCGTTTAGCGAATCTTTGATACGCATATAGGTAAGAATCTCGAAAACGGAGGATGTCATGGAAACAGCGCAGACAGGCGCACCAGAAAATGCCAGTACCATATTGATACCAACCGTACGCAAAAAAGTGCTCTTACCCGCCATATTGGAGCCGGTAACAATATCTACGGTAGGTCTCCCTTCAAACTGATAATTATTGATCACCCTTTTACCCTCCCTGATCAACGGATGTCCTAATCCTGTAGCTTCAAAATGAAATGTACCAGTTACCAGGGGGTAATTCCAGTTGGGCTCATTATAGGCGAGGGTGGCAAAAGAGATCAGCTCTTCGAACCGGCTGATCGTATGCAAGCCTTCAATCAGTCGGGCTGAAGAACTGGCGTACCATTTATCAATCCTCATCACACATCTGATATCCCATAGCAAAAATCCGTTAAAAATAGGCCCGAGGAGGATATTCAACCTGATGTCGAAGGAGTCAATAATAGACGAAAGCTCGTTTATCTGCCTGCTGAGCGGAATTCCGGCCGCATGGACGCTAAAGAACCGCTGAATATAACTGCTCTGCCACTTTAGCTCTTCAGTCCATTTAACGGTGCCTGATATGGCGGTGAGTAAGCCTGAACTGCCACTGAATCCCAGATACACGGCGCTGACGTTTTTTCCATGGAAGAAGACAACGGAAAAATTCACCAGCACGCATAAACCCAAAAATGACCAGATTGCCCCTCCATAGATACTGCCAAGAATAAACAGGCCGACAGAGAACAAAGGTGCTATAGTAGTGTAGAACTTCAGCGCCTTGTTACGGCTGAATTTCAGCTGCCCCGGCAGCTCATGAGCAAGCTTATCCTCAATTACCTGTAGTTGTTCAGGCTGATGATTTTGCAGTCCTGCCCTGAAATGGAAAGTCTGGTCAATGTGATCTTTAAGTTCTGTTATTGCTTGCTGACGGCCAGGCAAATCATTGAGATCTCCCGGTTTACCCAGGCTGTCAGCCAGTAACTTCATTCCCATCACAGTATTGGAACGATTGATCATCGCATACAAGGAAGAACTCCCATAGATGTCAAGATCCGAAGCGTATGGATGCCGCTCGTCTTCGAAAATCTCTCCGTTATCATAGTGCTGCTGACCGGTCATGATCAGATCTACTTCATTCTGAAAAACAAAAAAGAGTTTTTCAGCATAATTGAGCTCATTCTGAATGGCAACGCCACGTTTTAACACGATCATAAAAAACAGAACGGGCAAACACATTAAAATGCCTATCGGCCAGTAATAGCCAAAATTAATGATAATGGCCACGAAGATCACCTCGGTTAAAAATAAACCAAGACGGGTATAAGATATGTTATTGAGCGTTTTCCTGAACTGTGCTATCTGTGATTTTTGAATTTCTACGTTATTTTGATAACCCTTTAAAATGCTATCTTTCGATTTTACCATATCTTTGAAAATGTTCTCTTAAAATGATACAGGCAATTGACTGTTAGATTACCTGTAAAGCAAAGATATACAAATCAAACCATCATGAGCAAAACAGCAATGAAAAGGGATTTGGATAGCATCAATACACGTAACGCACAGAGACAATAATACTGCTGAATAAACAATAAAAGCACCAATGAAGATCACGCTGCTCGTAGTCGGAAAAACTGAAGACAAATACCTGATTGAAGGCATTGAAAAATATCTCAGCCGGCTAAAACATTATATTGGTTTCAACCTGCTGGTTATCCCCGATGTAAAGAACACCAAAAACCTCACCGAAGCCCAACAGAAATCGAAGGAAGCGGAGCTGATCCTGAAACAGCTGAGCAACCTGGATATGGTGATCTTGATGGATGAGAAGGGGAAGAAATATACATCAGTGCAATTTTCCGACTATCTAAACAAACAGATGATCGGAAGTGTTCAGCAGATAACGTTTATTATTGGCGGGCCGTATGGCTTTGATGAAAGCGTTTACAAGAGAGCAAACGGAAGCATATCTTTATCAGACATGACCTTCTCCCACCAGATGGTACGTTTGTTTTTTGTTGAACAACTGTACCGGGCTTTCAGTATTTTAAAGGGAGAGCCGTATCACCATCAGTAACAGGCCGGTTTATGGAATATTTTATTTTATGCATCTTATATTAAGAAAGGACATATATGCAAACACCAGGATTAAAAAAACGCGAATATAAATTCAGAAGTAAAAGAAAGGGAGACCGATGGAGCTTTACCATTGCTATTCTCATCTCCATCATTGCATTTTTACTGATCTGGTTCTATCTGTAAGCTCAGACACAGCGCAAAAAAAAACCGGATGGCTCATCGACATCCGGTTTTTTTATTAAATCTAAAGGTTAAACACCTTTTTTACTTGTCATACTTGCCTTTTTAGCGGGCTGAGCAGTTTTGCTCGGTGCTTTGGCATTAGAAGGTTTAGGTGTTGCCTTAACTTTTTTCTCTGTTTTCTCCTCTACTTTTCCGCCATCGGCAGCAACTTCCGCACCGGGTGCCTCCTCAGTAAACAAAGGAAGGTCCTTTAACAAATGGTACCAGGTAACGATTTTCTTCATATCTGAAGCATAAACTTTTTCCTGGTCATGAGAAGGGGCAACCTCAAGGAACAATTTTTTCAACACTGCAGCATCGGCTTTAGCGTCTGGAACATCACCTTTAACGGCAGCAAGGTTCGCTAAAACATCTATCAGTTTCAGGTCTTCATCCTCACCATAAATGGTAATATCTTCCAATGAAGCCAGTTTAGTGTTAGAAATATTAGCTACGATTTTAACTTTTTGAGCATCTAAGCCCTCCAGTACATAACCTGCCTTATTTTGTCCTACAAGTTTAAATAAACCTGGTCTGCCGGATACGGCTACAATTCCTCTTAAATTCATATAATTAATCTGCTAACACTTCAATACTTAAAATTTTGTCGCCTTGTTTGATATCATCAACAACGTCAACATTTTCAATCACTTTGCCAAATACAGTATGATTTCTATCCAAATGTGCGGTATTTGTTCTGCTATGGCAAATAAAGAATTGCGATCCTCCAGTATTTCTTCCGGCGTGAGCCATCGATAATACACCGCGGTCATGGTATTGGTTCTCACCGGTCAGCTCGCAGTCAATTTTATATCCGGGGCCTCCTGTGCCAGCCAGATGCGCTTTAGCAGGATCTTTAGAATTTGGACATCCACCCTGGATCATGAAATTCGGAATCACACGGTGAAAAGAAATGCCATCATAGAACCCTTCACCAGCTAATTTTTTAAAATTTGCAACAGTATTAGGGGCATCATTGTCATAAAACTCGACAGTCATGTCGCCTTTTTCAGTTTTTATTATCGCTTTACTCATGTTCTTTTTTTTCTAACTGACAAATTTAGTAAATTGTAACGACTAGATGAACTAAATTCGTAATTCTATGCCCATTATGATTTTATCGCCCAAATGAGACAAAGCTTCCTGATCATCGTATTCGCACTATTCAGCCTGGCAGTAAAAGCCTCTTCTATCCTGATCAATATGGATGAAGATCAAAAAAACCATCTTAAAGCCTATGGAATTGCCTACTGGAGCATCAAACAGCATGCTGAAGTGAACTGGCTCCTGAACTACCGGGGCGGCAGCTTCCTCATCAAATATAACAAAGCAGTAGAAGATGAATGTAAAGCCCGCGGTGTATCCTATACCGTACTGGCAGACGGAAAAGTTACCTCCATTTTAAATGAGATCAATGACCCTGAAGTAAATATGGAGATGGTAAAGCTGGAGAAAGCGCCCCGCATCGCCGTATATTCGCCAAAAAGCAAGCTACCCTGGGACGATGCAGTGACCATGGTGCTTACCTATGCAGAAATACCTTACGATATCGTTTATGATGACGAAGTACTAAAGGACAAACTGAGTGGGTACGACTGGCTCCATTTACATCATGAGGACTTTACAGGCCAGTATGGCCGCTTCTGGAGCAACTTTAGAAATGCCACCTGGTACCGTGAAGACGTAAAAACGCAGGAGGCAACAGCAAAAAGAAATGGTTTTACAAAGGTTGCCGCAATGAAACTTGCCGTGGCAAAAAAAATGAGCAGGTTCTGTGTTGGCGGGGGATTTCTTTTTGCCATGTGCTCTGCAACTGACAGCTTTGACATTGCCTTAAGTGCCGAAGGGGTTGATATCTGTGCAAGCATGTATGATGGTGATGCTGAAGATCCGAATGCACAATCGAAGCTGAACTTCGATCAAACCTTTGCCTTTAAAGATTTTAAACTCGATCAGAATCCCGGCAGCTATGAGTTTTCAGATATTGATGTCACACAAACCAGGACGTTAACACAGCAGAATGACTATTTTACCCTGTTCGAATTCTCTGCCAAATCCGACCTTGTTCCTACCATGCTCACTCAAAATCATACCCGCGTGATTAAAGGTTTTATGGGGCAAACCACCGCATTCAGAAAACGCCTGCTCAAACCAGGCATTACAGTTCTGGGAGAAAACAAAGGGGCATCAGAAGTGCGTTACCTGCATGGGGAGATCGGCAAAGGGCAGTTCACCTTTTACGGCGGGCACGACCCCGAAGATTACCAGCATGCCGTGGGCGATCCTCCTACAGATTTAAACCTTCATCCCAACTCTGCCGGATACCGGCTGATCCTCAACAATGTATTGTTTCCCGCAGCAAAGAAAAAGCCACAGAAAACCTGACCTAGTTAATCGTAAAAATTCCAGCTTACACCAATCTTAAACAGCTTATCAGGCATTGGATATTTGTACACCGTATAATAACCCTGAGACCCTAAACCCTGGTTGGCATATTCATACTTTAAAAAGATGTTGGCTTTCCTCAGGCTGGCCCTGATCCAGAAGTCTACGATAGGCGTGGTAGAAAATTTCACCCCCCGGCCAATATAAAATTGGCTTACTGCCGGATTATAAGCATAATTGGCATATTTGGTGTTGTAACGGACATCTACGCCAATGTTGGTTTTAAGCACTTTAAAAACGGTCTGGTCAACATAAAAGCTATTGAAGGTGTAGAACTCCGGTGTGGGCATGACCGACTGGTTACTGGTCTTCTGATAAACAATATAACTATCCAGGTTAAATTTACCGTAACTCAGTTTTTTTCCAACAGTGATCTTCAGTAAATTGATGGAACCACTTTCCTGCATCGGCGTGATGGAGGTAGAATCCACATCTGGATTAACCTGTTTAAAATACAGATAACCACTGATGCGGTAATATTCCGCACCAGCATCCAGCCTTAGTTTATCGTTGACATATTTAAAAGAAAAATTAACGGTTTTAGTACGGTCAAAGTTGTTCAGCCAGTTATAATGATTACCGTAATAATTGTTATAGATCTCTGCAGGCGTTTGGTTTTGAATATAAGCCCCTAAGATGATCCTTCCTATATTTTTGCTCACGAGCACATTACTCTTAGCTTCGTAGATAAAGTCTCCCGCCTGCTCTCCCTGAAAGATCTGCTGCACATCAAGATTTAAGTCTACCCGGTTACTGAAACGATATCCGGCAGAGCCCAGCAGTGTAACATTTTGAAATGCCTTGGTATGTTCATAATAATTTGTTTTGTCTGAACGCCCCACTACCTGTGCATAATTATAAAAGTCATGCCTGATCCCTGCATCAAGCTTTAGCTCATTCTTGATGACAGAGCTCGATTTGCCCCTTAAGAAGAAACTGTAGATAAATTCATTTTGTATATGCTGAACAGAGGTACTGTCATTGGTAAACACCAGATCATTTATGCCTGCCGGCAATACAGTATGGTCATCACCCTCGTTTTTCTGAAAAGCATAAGAGTCTTTATCATATCTTATACTATACGTGACCTTATTGGTTGGCAGCACCTTTTTTGATATCTCCTGATCAAGTGTATCGATACGGCCCACAAAATAGGTCTGTTTTACCAAAAACGTGTTTTTTCTATAGATCTGTCTCGAATTTGTTAACCTTACTCCCTGGGCAGACCGGTCAATAACAGTGCTGGAGTTGAAAATTGTATCATTGGTGATTGACCCGTTTTCATAGGCCTTCAGGGTATTAAAAATAGCATTGACAAATAACGTGTAGCGCTTACTGGGAGACGTATACCAGGTAAAAAGTGTTCCGTTCAGCACATCGCCCCGCTGCCGTGTATACATACCATTTGCCCCTATCCTGTTATAACTTGCGCCGATGTTCCAGTTTTTTTTGATATTCTGCGAATGCGTAACCCTGAAGAGCTGCTCTGCATCGCCGCTGTATTGGCCTGCATAATACAGGTTGGTGAAAGGAGTACGCGCCTGGTAATAGATGATATCATCATGCCCCATAGCATACCAATCCAGAGAGTGGAACCCGGCGTCAAAACCAATTCTTTTGGAGGGCTCATAAAACAAGGCCTGGGCTGCCAACCCAATATTCCCGGTATTGATGGTAGGCCTCCGGGGTTGAACGATAGGACTGAAATTCTGAAAGCCCCGTAAACTGGTATCCAGTGGCAGGGTCTGAATGCTGTCTTTAGTTAGTCTGAGCGTTGTATAACGTACAAATCTCGATGTGAATACCACAGAGTCTTTACTGTTTTCCAGTTTATTTCTCAGTGAGTCCAATTCTTTATTTTCGTTCACTGTCGTCTTCAGATCCTGAGCAATAGCCTGCTGTACTCCGAATGAGATGCAGATAAGGAGAAATAAAACAATTGTTTTATACATTATAATTGAGCAATTAACTGGCTTAAAATTTTTGTCATCTTGGGTTCAGCCATTCTTGCTGTGGCCAGTATTTCTTCTAAACTAACCGGGAAAAGTACCTCCGGGAAACCTTCATCGGTTAAAACCGAGATTGCAAAGACGGGGATACTCATATGGTTTGCCACAATCACTTCAGGTACAGTGCTCATGCCAACGGCATCTCCGCCAATGATACGCAAGTATCTATATTCAGCCTTTGTTTCCAGGTTTGGCCCTGTTACAGACACGTATACTCCCTGGTGACAGGAAATCCCCTCGTGAGCTGCAATCTGAATCGCTTTTCCGATCAGTCCTTTATGATAGGGCTGGCTCATATCAGGAAACCGGGGCCCCAGGTCCGCGTCATTGATACCACGAAGCGGGCTTTCCGGCTGCAGGTTGATATGGTCACTGATCACCATCAGGTCACCCTTTTTAAAATCCGAATTTAACGAACCTGCTGCATTGGATACAAATAAATATTGAATTCCCAGCGCTTTCATCACCCGTACAGGAAAAGTAATTTGTTGCATAGAATAACCTTCATAATAATGAAGCCTTCCCTGCATCGCTACCACCCTCTTACCTTTCAATGTTCCAAAAATTAATTTTCCGGAATGAAACTCAAGCGTTGAAATAGGAAAATTAGGAATATTGGAATACATCATGCTAAATTCCACATCAATTTCATTTACCAGTCCGCCCAATCCTGTCCCAAGTATTATCCCTATTTCCGGCTGGAAATTGTCGTTTTTTCTTTTTATATATTCAACGGTTTCGTGGAGTGTCTGAAACATATTTTAATATCGTTTGATTAAAGGCCGCTGCACGGTCTGTCTGGATAACTATTTTGATAGGTAAATAAAATACGGGCAAATTTAACAGTAATTCTTTGAATGTAACATCAAATAAACGTTGCGCATCCTTTTCTGTTGTAAGAATGATTTTTTCTTTTGCAGGGTGCTGCAGAAATGCCTCCACCAATTTACTTAAATTTTGCAGGCTGAAGGAATGATGATCAGGATAATCATGATGAAAAATGGCTGAGGTATGTTTATTCAGCTCGCCCAGCAATGGTTTAGGATTGGCAATACCTGTTAATAAAAAGACAGTTTTACCTTTAAGTATTTCAAGGTGGGATATTTCCTTTGTAAACAGTCCGGCGAGTTCACCATACCGGATTGTAGAAAAGAAAAGCTTTTCTGCTGTCTCAGCATTAAATTTCCCGGTGCAGAAGTCCTTTTGCATGGCCGTTACGTTTTCCGGGGCCTTCGTTACAAGCACAACGTCTGCCCGCTGATAGCCCCCGAAAGGCTCTCTCATATTCCCGGCGGGCAGGATAAATTGCGGCTGCAGCAGTTTTTGAAATTCAAACAGCAATATGCTAAGGCCTGGTTTTACGCTTCTGTGCTGAAAAGCATCGTCAAGGATAATCAGGTCATGGTCATCCTTCAGCTGCTGAATACCATACACACGGTCTTCACATACGGCTACTGTTATTCCGGGAAATTTGTGATAGAACTGAAGGGGCTCATCGCCTATTGTTTTTGCCGTGGCAGCCGCATCTGCATATAAAAAACCCCTGGTATCCCGCCCGTATCCCCTGCTTAGAATCGCTATGCTATATCCGGACAGCAATTCTACCAGGTATTCTGTTACCGGACTTTTACCAGACCCTCCCACTACAAGATTGCCCACACAGATCACAGGAATATCAAACCGGGTAGATCTTAAAAATCCCCAGTCATAGAATTTGTTTCTCAGTATAACCACTATACCATAAATCAAAGAGAAGGGCAGCAGTAGTAATCGAAGGTATCTTATCATGCTTTACCCTCAAAAATAAGAATTATTTAAGCAACGGTGATGCTATGCAAAAATTACCCTTTAATAAACGGAAATTGTCATATAGAAGGGCGGATTATCCGGCAATAAAATAAAAAACTATCTTTGCACAAAAAAATAATTTTATAAAATGCTCAAAGGATTTTTTAAAGTACCAGCACCGGTGAATGAACCAATCTTTGGTTATGCACCCGGAACTAAAGAACGGGATTTACTGGAAGCCGCTTTAACTGAAGCGCGTTCAGAAACAGGAAATATCCCCATGTATATCGGAGGAAAGCCTGTTCATACCGAAACAAAAGGAAAAGTTACTCCTCCGCACGATCACCAACATATTCTAGCACAGTACAGTATAGGTAACAAAACCCATGTTCAGCAGGCAATTGATGCTGCACTGGCAGCGAAAGCAAAATGGGAGAACCTGGCATGGGAACAGCGTGCATCGATCTTCTTAAAGATCGCTGACCTGATTTCAGGCCCATACCGCTACAAGCTAAATGCAGCGACTATGCTGGGACAGTCTAAAAATGCTTACCAGGCAGAAATTGATGCCGTTTGCGAACTGGTAGACTTTTTACGTTTCAACGTAAATTATATGTCTGAAATTTATCAACAGCAGCCCCCTGTTTCGCCTAAAGGTGTTTGGAACAGGGTAGAGCAACGCCCTCTTGAAGGCTTTGTTTTTGCTTTAACCCCATTCAATTTCACGGCTATAGCAGCCAATCTGCCTACATCAGCAGCATTGATGGGAAACGTAGTGGTATGGAAACCTGCGGATACACAAATTTACGCAGCCAATCTGCTCATGGAGATCTTCATCGAAGCAGGCCTGCCTGATGGTGTGATCAACCTGATCTATGCCGACGGTCCTGAAGTGGGTGAAGTGATCTTCAACAGTCCTGATTTTGCGGGTATACATTTTACCGGCTCTACTGCAGTTTTCCAGAATATCTGGAAAACAATAGGTACAAACATTCATAAATATAAAACCTATCCCCGTATCGTTGGCGAAACCGGTGGTAAGGATTTTATCCTGATACATGGCTCAGCAGATGCTGAGGTTTCAAGCACTGCAATTCTGCGTGGCGCTTTCGAATACCAGGGACAGAAATGTTCTGCGGCTTCAAGGGTATATATTGCAAAAAGCATTTGGCCTAAGATCAAAGAACTGATGTTGCGCGATCTTGCAACCTTCAAAATGGGTGGTACAGAAGATTTCAGCAATTTCATCAATGCAGTGATCGATGAACGCTCCTTCAATAAGCTGTCAAAATATATTGACCAGGCAAAAGCTGAATCAGGGGTAGAGATCATTGCCGGCGGAAACTATGATAAATCTAAAGGTTATTTCATAGAACCTACAGTACTGGTGGTTGAAGATCCAAAATACACCACCATGTGTGAGGAGCTGTTCGGACCGGTGTTGACGGTATTTGTTTATGACGACATTGAGTTCGACCGCATTTTGGAAGTAATCGATACTACTTCTGTCTACGCGCTTACCGGTGCGGTGATCGCACAGGACCGGTATGCGATAGAACAGGCTACCGTCGCCCTGCGTAATGCAGCCGGTAACTTCTATATCAACGATAAATGTACCGGCGCTGTTGTTGGCCAGCAGCCTTTCGGCGGCGCCAGAGGTTCTGGTACCAATGATAAAGCAGGCTCAATGATCAACTTGCTTCGCTGGGTGTCTCCGCGTACGATTAAAGAATCATTCGATCCGCCAAAAGACTACCGCTATCCTTTCCTGGGATAACCAGACGGGTAAAGAATGTCTATATAAAATGAAAGGCGGCTGTTTAAATACGACCTCCTTTCGTTTTACTGTTTCTAATCTTCTTTCACATTCATTTTGAACACAGAAGAAATATGATCATTTGACTCTGTCGTAACTTCCAGATCCCTGATCAGTCCGGTTTCAAGGCTGTACACCCAGCCGTGTATGCCCAGTTTTTTTCCATTGGTCCATCTGTTCTGAATGATCGATGTCTTGGTCAGGTTAAAAACACCTTCAATCACATTCAGTTCAACCAGTCTGTCAAACCTCTTTTTATCGTTTGAGATCAGGTCCAGCTCATGGTAATGCAGCCTGTAGGTATCTTTTATATTTCTTAACCAGTTGTCAATGATACCATACTGTTTATTTCCAAGTGCAGCCTCTACACCTCCGCATCCGTAATGGCCGCAAACAATGATATGTTCTACTTCCAGCACATTGACTGCATAATCGAGTACGCTCAATATGTTCATATCGGTGTGTACAACAACATTTGCGATATTGCGGTGAACAAAGATATCTCC
Source organism: Pedobacter hartonius (assembly GCF_900107535.1). Taxonomy (GTDB): domain Bacteria; phylum Bacteroidota; class Bacteroidia; order Sphingobacteriales; family Sphingobacteriaceae; genus Pedobacter; species Pedobacter hartonius. The sequence goes on from NZ_FNRA01000002.1 coordinate 72,430, forward strand.
TGGATTGGTATTGGTAATCTGATTGGCAGGAACCCTGCTGTCTGAACAGCCGATCCATAAGATGGGAGGCTTTTGTCCTGCCGACAGCCGGTCGAAATAGGTAGGGTCTTCAGCTAAAGTAGCCGCGACCCAGTCTTTGTTACCCTGCAGTAGTCCTTCGTATGTAATTTCGTGGTTACGATCTGATAATTTTGAGCACATAATATTTATTTATTGATATCTTGAATAATCTCGTCTGTTAATTTTGGAACGCTGTAATGTTTTTTGATATTCTCCAGTGTAACCAAAATGCCTTTCGTATAGGCATGATGCTGGAAGTTAAAGATAGTCTCGAGCACGTCCGGATCAATATACCTGGAGTTATTGCCATCAATGATGACATTGGTTTCTTTAGGAATATTGTTGAGCATCACCTGAATAGCAGCCTTATTAAGAAATGAAACCTCCTCTGCCAGTTTAATCCTGAGATTCTTTTTGTTCCCCTCCTCCTGGATTTTGTAGAAGAAAGAATTGCGCATATTTATTCTCAAAAGATAGAAAATGGCTAAAATCATTCCTATGGCAACTCCTTTTAAAAGATCTGTCAGCAGAATGGCGATCAGGGTAACTACAAATGGTACAAACTGGTCCCAGCCCCTGGCATACATTTCTTTAAATAAACTTATCCTGGTCAGTTTATAACCTGTTAACAGCAGGATGGCCGCAAGGCAGGCCAGTGGGATCATATTGATCAGCACCGGAATGACCAGCAGGGCAGCAAGCAACCAGCAGCCGTGAAAAATGGCCGACATTTTTGTTCTTGCTCCCGCATTTACATTCGCAGAACTCCGTACAATGACCGAGGTCATGGGCAATCCGCCGAGCATTCCGCTGCAGATATTTCCAATCCCCTGGGCAAGGAGTTCCCTGTTGGTGGGCGACACTCTTTTTATTGGGTCGATCTTGTCTATCGCTTCAAGACTCAGCAGTGTTTCCAAACTTGCAACGATAGCGATGGTTACCGCAACAGTCCACATCTTCTTGTTGCCGATTGCATTAAAGTCAGGATGAGTGAACAGGGAAGTAAATTCTTCCCAGCCTTTTACTGTCGGGATCGTTACCATCTGGTCGGGCCGTAAAGCATATGCGGTCTGCTTAAAAGCTAAACCCAATGCAACACCCAGGACCACTACGATCAGCGGCGCCGGTACACCCTTTGGCATTCTTTCCTTTGTACAATAGAGCAGCGTGGCGATGGAAACCGCGCTGATGATCAGCGCCGCCGGATTAAACTGCGTCATGGCCCTGCCTATCGCTGCGTAAGCACCGTTATGGTCATTTCTGAAAACACTTTCATCCAGAAAATCCATATCTATACCCAGTGCATGGGGAACCTGTTTAAGAATCAGTATCAGCCCGATAGCGGCAAGCATTCCCTCTATTACACTTGAAGGAAAATAGTTGCCTATGGTACCCGCTTTGATTATACTTAGAATAATCTGGAACCCTCCGGCCAGCACTATTGCCAGAAGGAATACCTGATAATTTCCAAGTTCTGTGATCGCTCCCAGTACAATTACTGTTAATCCTGCAGCAGGGCCGCTGACACTGAGCTGTGAACCACTGATACTGCCTGTAATGATCCCGCCGATCACTCCCGTCAGCACTCCCGCAAAAAGCGGGGCTCCTGAAGCCAGGGCAATGCCCAGGCACAAAGGCAGCGCAACAAAAAAAACAACCAGGCTGGCTGGCAGATCGCGCTTTAAATTCTTTTTCAGGATATATTTCTTAATATCCAATCTATAAAAGACTGAGTTTCCATTCTCCATAACATGATGAATTACTCCTTAACCAATAATAATAATGAATCCCCTTCAGGACCAGATCGGGTTTGTCTAAATGATGGCGGAGTTTGGAGGTGGAGTGGGCACCGAGGGATGGTAAGGGTTAACATACCGTTTAAAATGGTCTATATAGCAGTTTTTGATACCCGATTCCTGCAGCAAAGGGACATAAATGTAACTGTAATGTATATCGGCAGACTTATAATCTATATATTTCAGCAGGTCTTTTGAATCTCCTTCCGAACTATGTTCCTGCTCCAGATCGAGCAGCATGGAGTTTGCATTGCATTTATCCATGCAGGTAAAAACAGGCACGGCAGAAACTACCATTTTCAATGTGAAAACGCTCATAAAAAAGATGAAGATATATAAAGGATATTTATACAATTGCATTCTCCGGTTTTCAGCTATTTATAATTCAAATGTAACATCAAAGATTCTTTAATCACGAAAAAATATTAAAAAAAAATATATTCAGGGCTTTTATGACTTAGTGCCAAGATACCCTTACAATTTTCTGAATATGATGTAACAATAATCTGACAATAACTGTATTTTCGCAAATTCTAAATCAGCCTATGAAATACGGTATACCACTATTTTTAGTATTCGCTCCTCTTTTATCCTTCTGCCAAAATAATAACGCGCCTTCCTCCTACGACCCGCACGACATAAAAATCACGGGTTACCTGCAAACACAATTCCAGCAGGCGCAGTCTTCAGGTATCTCCTCCTTCTCCGGGGGCGACTTCGCCGAAAATTCCGACAACCGCTTTATCATCCGCAGGGGGCGGCTCAAAATTGACCGTGTGGATAAGTATTCCAGTATTGTCTTCCAGCTCGATGCTACCCAAAATGGCATCAACCTGATGGATGCATTTATCCAGTTACAGCAGCCCGATCACAATGAATTGCGTTTAACCGCCGGGCTTTTCAACCGGCCATTCGGATATTCCATCGTATACTCTTCCGGTTACAGGGATTTTCCTGAACGGGCAAGAATATTTCAAACCCTCATGCCGCGCGAGCGTGACATTGGTGCAATGCTCAGCTATCAGCCCCTGAAGTTCCTGAACGCAGATCTGGCCATCGTAAATGGAAGCGGGCTCTATGCAAGGGATTACGATTCTAAGAAGGATATCATCGGTAATTTATCTTTCAAATTTGATAGCCTGGCTGACCGTAAACTGCAGATTGGCTTCGGGGCTTCCTTCTATAAAGGGTCAGTACGCAATGATACCGAAAGCTACTATTCAGGTAATGCTGCCGGATTCACAAAAAACACAAGCCCGGATTACCAAGGTGCCAACTTCAAAAGAAACTATTTTGGCGGTAATCTTCAGCTTCAGTACAATAACCCTTTCGGAGCAACAACGCTGAAGGCAGAATATGTGGCGGGCACTCAGCCAGGCGTCGCGGCTTCGGATAACATCACCGGACCTGTAGCAAGTCAGAGCTTCACCGTTCAGCCTGCCACGGATCTTTACCTCAGGGATTTCAGCGGCTACTACATCTGGTTTAGCCAGCAGATCGCTGAAACCAGGTTCAATCTGCTTGCCGCTTACGACGTGTACGACCCTAATACTAAGGTTACTGAAGAGCAGATTGGCCTTGCCGCCAATACCACCGCCGGGGACATCAAATTCCGTACACTGGGATATGGATTGACCTACCGGGTGAATCCCAGAGTAAAACTGACCGCATATAATGAAAGGGTGATCAACTCTTCCACGCAACTGCAAAACTATATGGATGATATCAGGGATGATGTATTTACATTGCGTTTACAATATCGCTGGTAATTTCTACATTTATACAAATTATTCCAATGGATAATAAAATAGCAGCACTAAAAGACAAAATAAAAGAAGCCGGGCTTGGCGGTGGCCCCGCAAGGATAGAAAGCCAGCATCAAAAAGGCAAACTGACCGCCAGAGAAAGACTACATTTCCTGCTCGATGAAGGTTCCTTCGAAGAGATCGGCATGCTTGTTACCCACAGGAGTACCGACTTTGGGATGGAAGCGGAAAAATATCCCGGGGATGGCGTGGTTACCGGCTACGGAAACATCAATGGCCGGCTGGTGTATGTGTTCTCGCAGGACTTTACTGTTTTCGGTGGTTCCCTTTCCGAGACCCATGCCGAGAAGATCTGTAAGATCATGGAACTGGCCCTGCAGAACGGTGCTCCGCTGATCGGACTGAATGACAGCGGCGGTGCCCGCATCCAGGAGGGCGTGGTCTCTTTAGGCGGATATGCAGATATCTTTTACAGGAATGTGCAGGCTTCCGGCGTTATCCCGCAACTGTCAGCTATTATGGGCCCCTGTGCAGGCGGAGCAGTATATTCTCCTGCAATCACAGATTTCATTCTGATGGTGGAGCACACTTCATATATGTTCGTTACCGGCCCCAGCGTGGTGAAAACAGTTACCCACGAGGAGGTAAGCTCGGAAGAACTCGGTGGTGCTTATACACATGCTACAAAATCCGGCGTAACCCATTTTGCGTGCGCGAATGAACTGGAAGCCATTAATCATCTCAAACGACTGTTGAGCTATATGCCGCAGAATTGTGAGGAGGTCCCATCCCCGCTGGCCTATAGCCAAAACCAGGATGAGGGCAGGCCTTTGCTGAATCAGATCATACCGGAAAATGCAAATCAGCCCTACGATGTAAGAAGCGTAATTGAGCAATTGGCAGATCAGGACAGCTTCCTGGAAGTACATAAAGATTTTGCAGAGAATATTGTAATCGGCTTTAGTCGCCTTGCCGGAAGAAGCATAGGCATTATTGCCAATCAGCCGGCATACCTTGCAGGTGTTCTGGATAATAACGCCTCAGTGAAAGCTGCCCGCTTTGTGAGGTTTTGCGATTGCTTTAATATTCCCCTGCTGGTGCTGGAAGATGTTCCCGGCTTTCTTCCCGGAACAGACCAGGAGTGGAATGCCATCATTACCAATGGTGCAAAGCTGTTGTACGCGTTCAGTGAAGCTACCGTTCCAAGAATTACAGTGATCATCAGGAAAGCCTATGGCGGTGCCTATGATGTAATGAACTCCAAACACATCGGTGCAGATATGAATTATGCCTGGCCTACTGCAGAAATTGCAGTAATGGGTGCCAGGGGTGCTGCAGAAATCATCTTTAAAAAAGAGATCAGCTCTGCCGCTGATCCGCAACAGAAGCTGCTCGAAAAAGAACAGATGTACGCCGGTATCTTCGCCAACCCATATCGCGCAGCAGAGCGCGGATTTGTGGACGAAGTCATAGAACCTGCCGTAACACGCATAAAACTAATCAAAGCGTTTAAAATGCTGGAGAATAAGGTGGTGAACAACCCAAGAAAGAAACACGGAAACATTCCTTTGTAAATAAAGCGAACTTGTTGTGATGCTTAAAGTCATCTTTATATATTTGTTTATCATAAATATATAAAGATGGCTAAAAAGAAAGACGACCAGCAGAAACATGTATCTGTCGTAAATAAGAAATCACTTGAATTTTTTGAAGAATATATCAACAACCCATCCCCAACAGGATTTGAATACCCCGGCCAGAAACTTTGGCTGGACTACCTGAAACCTTATATCGACGAAAGCTTTATCGATAACTACGGTACAGCGGTAGGTGTAATCAATCCGAAGGCAACCTATAAAGTAGTGATCGAAGCACATGCCGATGAGATATCCTGGTTTGTGAACTATATCACCAGTGACGGCCTGATCTATGTCATCAGGAACGGTGGTTCAGATCACCAGATCGCACCTTCCAAAAGAGTAAATATCCATACTGATAAAGGAATGGTAAAGGCCGTTTTCGGATGGCCTGCTATTCATACCCGTGGCGCCGGAGAAAAAGAAGAAGCTCCTGCCTTAAAAAACATCTTTCTGGATTGCGGCTGTACTACCAAAGAGGAAGTGGAAGCCCTGGGTGTACATGTAGGCTGTGTGATCACCTACGAAGATGAATTCATGGTGCTAAACGACCGCTATTATGTTGGCCGTGCACTGGATAACCGTGCCGGAGGATTTATGATCGCTGAGGTAGCACGTTTGTTAAAAGAGAACAAACAAAAGTTACCATTCGGACTGTACATTGTAAACTCCGTACAGGAGGAGATCGGTTTGAGAGGTGCCGAGATGATCGCTTACAGGATCAAACCTGATGTCGCAATCATTACCGATGTTACGCATGACACCTCTACGCCCATGATCAACAAGATTACCCAGGGTGATCTGGCCTGCGGCCGCGGCCCGGTAGTATCCTACGCTCCTGCGGTACAAACAAACCTCAATAAATTACTGATCGAAACTGCTGAAAAAAATAACATCCCATTCCAGCGCCAGGCTTCGTCACGTTCCACAGGAACAGACACCGATGCTTTCGCCTACTCCAATGGCGGTGTCCCTTCAGCACTGATCTCCCTGCCATTACGTTATATGCATACCACGGTAGAAATGATCCATAAAGAAGATGTGGACAATGTGATCAGCCTCATCTATCATTCACTGCTGAACATTAAAAAAGACCACGATTTTAAATACAACAAATAACATCTTATCTTCGCAGAAATAAAAAAGCGTGCCTTTCTTTCAGGCACGCTTTTTTATGGCGTTTTATACTAACATGGCCAGGGGCCATAAATTAACCAAATAAAAATGAAACCTACTTTATTAATTCTCGCAGCCGGTATGGCAAGTCGCTATGGCAGTATGAAACAAATTGATGGCTTCGGACCAAACGAGGAAACAATCATCGACTACTCTATCTACGATGCCATTAAAGCTGGTTTCGGAAAGGTTGTATTTATCATAAAAGAAGATTTTGTAGACAACTTCAAAGCTATATTTGAACGTAAGCTGAATGGAAAGATTGAAACAGACTACGTATTTCAAAACTTTGATCTCAAACAATACGGGATAGATATTGAAATAGAAAGAACCAAACCATGGGGAACCGGGCATGCAATCCTTGCAGCAAGACATGCCATCAAAGAGCCCTTCTGCGTAATCAATGCCGATGATTTTTACGGCCTGGATTCTTTCGAGAAAATGGTTAAATTCCTTACAGAAGAAGTTACCGGCAGCAACTATTCCATGATCGGTTACGAGATTGCCAAAACCCTGTCTGATTTCGGATCTGTATCCCGTGGGGTGTGTAAAGTTAGCCATGATGGTTACCTGGAAGAGATCATCGAAAGAACAAAAGTGCTTCGTGACGGAGAGGCTGTTGTTTATGAAGAAGATGCGAAACAATATCCTTTAGACCTGGATACACGCGTTTCCATGAATTTCTGGGGTTTCACACCTGAAGTATTTAAACTGTCTGAAGAACTGTTCAAAGAATTTGCCCTGTCGCATCAGGACGATCCCAAATCAGAATTTTTTATCCCGATTATCGTAGAAACACTTTTAAATTCAGAAAAAGCAGATTTCAAAGTGGTACCTACGGATAGTAAATGGTTTGGAGTAACATATAAAGAAGATAAGCCTATCGTACAGGCAAGTATAGATGAGCTGATCAAAGAAGGAATTTACCCTGAGAACCTCTGGGGCTAACCCATATTTATTAAGTATCAAAAGAGGTGGTCATCTGCAAGCTGAGCACCTCTTTTGATATCAGGGTTTTGTTCAGCCGTACAAATATATTCACAAAAACATGAGCATAATGGCTGCTAAATGCTTTAAGCAAATCCGCAAATGTTTAAGGGCTATGGTAATTTGATTTTCTACCGACCTTTTTGAAATTCCCAGTCTCAGTGCAATCTCGTCATTTGACAGCTGGTCTATCCTGCTCATACAAAATATTTCCTGGCATCTTTTTGGCAGGCTTTGCAGATAACTATACACTTCCTGGTGAAGCTCCTGCTCTTCAATTTTATTTTCAGCGCTATTATAATCCGGGAAATTATTCATCGGTATCTGGTCATCACCATAGATCAGCGGGGATTTTGCAGCCCTCATCCGGTTATAAATCTGGTAGCGGATGGCAGTAAGCATATAGCTTGAAAAGGTGAGAATCTCCAGTTCGCCGCGCCGGTCCCAGATATTCAGGAATACATCGTGAACAACTTCTTCACTGGCCTCCTTGTCCTTAAGATATTGATAGGCAGTCTTATATAATCGTATCCAATATCTCTTAAAAAGTTCGTTAAAGGCGGATTCATCGTCCTGACGGATAGATGCCCATAGCTGAAGATCACTTGTCTGAGTTTGAAACATATTTGCTTATAGTATTCTATTAAACGTTTGAGACCGCCAATAGTTTTCATTCAAATATATTTTTTTTATCCGCAGGGAAACTCAACTATACAGCATCAATTTTTGAACAATAATAAATTCAGGATGAGATAAAATATAAATAATGAAATTATTTATGTGTGTGCAGCTCTGTTTTCTACACTTAACCTGTATAACCAAATGTAGACCTTCATGATGACCAGGGAAGAATTTCTCGATCTGTACGAAAAATGCTTATCAGAGCCATGTTCTGAAGCAGAAAAAGCACTCCTGGAATCCTACAGGGATGAGCTGATGTTATCTGATGATGTATGGGAAGATGATGACCATAACGAGGAGGAAGTGTATGCCCGTATCTGGGAAAGACTGCGGAAAAGCCGCCTCCCCGGTAAACACTTAAAAAAAAACAATAATCATATCTGGATCAAAGCTGCCGCAGTATTATTTCTTTCCGGCCCTGCCCTTTGGCTATTTGTCCGCCCGCATAAACCACCTCAGCTGATCACCAAAGCAAAGTCCCGACAGCAGCCTGCAGTAATCAGTCCTGGTGGAAATAAGGCTTTGCTTACACTGGCAAATGGCTTCAGCATCGTACTTAATGACGCAAAAAACGGGAAACTGACCATGCAGTCAGGTGTACAGGTGACCAAAGCAGAAGATGGCATTCTCGTGTATAAACCCCAGGTGCATCAATCAGCAGTTGCAACGGAGATGAACGTCATCACCACCCCCCGTGGCGGCCAATACCAGCTGATCCTGGCCGACGGGACAAAAGTATGGCTCAATGCAGCGTCAGTACTAAAATTTCCCGCACAGTTTAGTGGTAACGAACGATGGGTAGAGCTCGAGGGCGAAGCTTATTTCGAAGTACATAAAAACCCTTCCGCCCCTTTCATCGTGCATACCTCCGGCCAGGACGTAAAGGTACTGGGCACACATTTTAATGTTACAGCTTACAGCGATGAGAATTTGATCAGGACTTCTTTGCTGGAAGGCAGTGTAAATATATGCTCGGGAGGCAAAATAACGTCGTTAAAGCCCGGTTTTGAGGCCGTCAGCAATCAGGGCGCAATTAATGTAAGGGAGGCCGATGTGCAGCAAAGCATTGCCTGGAAAAACGGATTATTTCAATTTAACAATGCTACTATTGAGGATGTCATGCAGCAGGTATCCCGCTGGTATGATGTGAGCATAGTCATATCTGACCACCCCCTTCCGCTCAGGCAATTTACAGGTACCATTTCAAGGAAGGTACCCATCACCGAAATCCTGGAAATGCTCAGGTACACCGGCGTAAAGTTCAGTATCCGCGGCAAACAAATTCTTGTAGAACAGTAAACACAGACTATACTAAAATCAACTATATCAATTAACTAAAATAATTTACTTAACATGTCAATTATGAATGACCGCTACCACAGCATTCACATGGGATGCTTTAAAAGCTCTAAAATGCGGAGAGTCGTAGGCCTGACCTTCCTCTTTATAGCCACTGCCGTAATGCAGGTGCAGGCCAGTACCTACCTGCAGCAGATGACCCTCCATGAAAAAAATACATCCCTGGAAAACATCTTCAGACTGATCGAAAAACAGAGCAACTATCACGTGCTGTATGACAAACTGGATATCCAGAAAGCCGGGAATGTGACAATTGATCTGAACGATGGTTCCGTTGAGGAAGTTCTCAATCAGTGTTTTAAAAACCAGCCCCTTTCTTACCGGATCTTCAGCAGCACTATCGTGATCAAAAAAGACCCGGCAAAAGCAGAGAAACTTCCACAGCAGCAGCAGGTGAAAGGCCAGGTGAATGATGATACCGGGCAGTCTTTACCGGGTGTCAGTATCAAGATCAAAAACGCCCAGGGCGGAACAACTACTGATGCTGCGGGTAAATTTGCCCTTTCGGTACCAGACCTGAATATTACACTGGTGTTCAGCAGCATCGGTTTTACCACACAGGAAGTCCCTCTGGCGGGTAAAACTACGCTGAATGTAGATCTGAAGACGGAATCTAAAACGCTCAGTTCTGTTGTCGTTGTCGGCTACGGTTCTACCCGTAAGTCCGACCTGACAGGGTCAGTCGTTGCCGTTAAAGCTGAAGCCCTGGCACAACGCCCGGCCACCAACGTAGAGCAGCAGCTATCCGGTAAAGTATCGGGTGTGAATGTTTCCACCAACTCAGGAAGGCCTGGTGGAAATACCAATATCGTTATCCGGGGTGCCAACTCCATTAATTCCAGTAACAATCCTTTGTATGTAGTGGATGGTGTGGTCTTAAGTAATGGCGTTACTGATGTAAGCCCCATCAGTTACCTTAACCCAAACGATATCGAATCCATGAACGTACTGAAAGACGCTTCTGCCACGGCGATATATGGTGCACGCGGTGCCAACGGGGTAATCCTGATCACCACTAAACGTGGTCAGTCCGGCGGGCAGATCAGTTACAGCAGTTATGCAAGTATCAGCAAAATGGCGCGGAAACTGGATGTGCTGAATTCGGCAGAATTTGATGCCGTTCAGGACGCTTCTTACCGCAATGCGGCGAAATATGATCCTGCAGGTTTTGCCAGTGGAAAATACAGAGACCCTGCAGCCATCAGAAAGAGCCTTCCAAGTTTATATGATGCAAACGGAAAGGCTATCTATGATACCGACTGGCAGAAAGAAGCTACCCGGGAGGCATTCAGCCAGAATCAGAATCTGGCATTCACAGGAGGAAATGCAGAAACTACCTATGGTGTATTTATGAATTATGCCAATGAGCAGGGTATCCTTAGGGAATCGTTCCTGAAAAGATATTCCGGACGTTTTGTATTCGACAGCCAGATCAAACCATGGATGAAAGTAGGTGGATCACTGACCTTTAACAACGTGGAAGAGAACAGGGTTGATAATGGCCAGGGCGGATTAAACGTCACAAGGATGCTCATAGAGACCCTTCCTATCGTGCCATTAAGATATCCTGACGGAAGTTTCGGTACCAACGCGGCCTATCCGGATATGGAAGGTGGTGAAAACCCGGTGAATCTGCAGCTTAACCGTAAGGATCTGTTTAAGACACAGAGCAATATTGGTAACGTATACGCAGATATCAAGATCCTGAAAGACCTGCAGTTCAAAAGTACATTGGGTATAAATGTGGTCAACCAGACAGAAAATTTTTACTCGGGAAGGTTCCTCAGACAACAAAGTGCAGATGTGCAGGGTGAGGCAGATATTACCGATACACGTACCAACTACTGGCAGTCGGAAAACTATTTCACCTATAACAAAAAGATCAATGATAACCACCGGTTAGAAGCCGTAGTGGGTATCAGCTGGCAGCACAGTGACAGGAACACAAACAAATCCGGCGCCCAGGGATTCACTGACGATTTCTACCAGTACTACAACCTGGGTGTAGGCGCAGTACCGCTGGCACCAACTTCCGGTTATGAGAAATACACCTTTAACTCTTACTTTGGCCGCGTAAACTATACAATCAAAGACAGGTATATGTTTACGGTGACTGACCGCTACGATGGTTCATCACGTTTTGGTAATGACTTTAAGTACGGGAACTTCCCTTCCGGAGTATTTGCATGGCGCGTATCGGAAGAAGATTTCATGAAGAACAGTAAGGTAATCTCTAACCTGAAATTACGTACCAGTTACGGTTTAACGGGTAACTCAGAGATCGGACAATACCGCTCCTTATCCAGCTTAGAAAATAGTACTGCCATCTTTGGCGGAACGCGTGCTTCCGGCGTAGGCATCAACTCCCTGGCCAACCCCGATCTGAAATGGGAGAAAACAGGCCAGTTTGATGCAGGATTTGAATTGGGACTTTTTCAGAACCGCATCTCCATCGAGAGTGATATCTATTATAAGAAAACAACCAATATGCTGCTGGATGCACCGGTACCTACATCCAGTGGTTATACCAGCATTTATAAAAACATCGGAAGTTTGTCCAATAAAGGATTTGAATTCTCCATCACTTCAGCCAATATCAAATCAAAAAATTTCGACTGGAGCACTACCTTTAACATTGCCATTAATAACAGTAAAATACTCGCACTCGGAGATGCAAACGACGATATCTTCCCGGACCCTTACTTCCTGTCCAACACCAATATTATTCGCGTAGGTGAATCTGTAGGCTCTTTCTACGGATTGATCCGCGAAGGCACCTGGGGAACAGCAGAAACCGCTGAAGCAGCCAGGTTCAATGCCAAACCGGGAGACATCAGGCACAAAGATGTGAATGGTGACGGACAGATCAATGATGCCGATCGTGTAATCTTAGGTAAAGGTACACCTACAGGTTACGGTACCTTCTCCAATACCTTTAAGTACAAAAACCTGGACCTGACTGTCGACATTCAGTATTCTTATGGTAACGACATCCTGAACCTGTCACGTCACTCTGCTGAAGACCGTACCGGACAGGCCAACAGTTATGCTACAGTGCTGAACGGATGGACACCTGAAAATCAGAATACAATGATTGCTGAAAACAGGCCATCCCTGGCAGGATACACTACTACGGTAGACAGCCACATGGTGGAAGACGGATCTTATATCCGCGGAAGGAACTTACTCTTAGGTTATAACTTTCCCAGTGCAGTAACCAAAAAACTGAAACTGAATAACCTGAGGGTCTATGCTTCGGTACAAAACTTCTTCCTGATCACCAAATACACCGGATATGATCCTGAGGTAACTACCTATGCAAATAACTTCTCTCAGGGAATCACCTTTTTCGATTATCCAAAACCAAGAGTGTTTTTATTAGGTGTTAATGTATCCTTATAATTGTTCCCTTAAATTTTACAGACATGAGATATAAATCTAAATATACAGTACCATTCATCATTACCCTCTTCCTGTTTACGGGAGTCATAACCGGATGTAAAAAGTATCTTGATGAGGATAACCGTTCGAACTATACACAGGAAAATTACTTTCAGTCGGCCGACCAGGCACAGGCTGCTATCAATAACCTTTACGCGAGCCTTCGTAAAATTACTGATGGAACAGGTACCTATGGGGAAAGCCCTTTTATGATGCTGGAATTCCCAACAGGAATGGCCAATACCGAAGTAGGGCAAAGTCAGTATAACAATACGCTGCGTACGCTGACTGCAAATGCAGACAATAACTATTTTTATGTATGGTGGGCAAATTCATACAATGCCATTGCCAATGCCAACCTTGCGATAGAACGTATACCTGCAATTGCGATGGATGACGTGGCTAAAAAACGTATGCTGGGCGAAGCAGCTTTCTTCAGGGCCTTTTATTACTTCCACCTGGTAAGGATGTATGGTGATGTGCCTCTCATCCTCAAGTCCATCAATGCCAGTTCTCCGGAACTGTACCCTGAGCGGGCGTCACAGGCCAGCGTTTATGATGCAATTGTGGCCGACCTGCTTACGGCTGAAGCAGCTGGTCTGCCTGTCAGTGACGTGAGCGGTAAGCTAAACATAGGCGCAGTAAAATCGCTCCTGGCCAGTGTTTACCTCACTATGGCAGGATATCCGTTGCAGAAAAAAGAAAACTATCAGAAGGCGGCAGATAAGGCCAGCGAAGTTATTACTTCCGGCACTTACCGTCTGTTCCCTGCATACGCAGATCTTCGTAACAAAGCGAATAAAAACTTAGGTGAATTTATTCTTCAAAATCAATATCAGGTAGGTATCAACACAAGTAGTGTAGATCAGGGTTTCCTTCCAAGATCACGAAAGATCACGAAATTTTCTGATGAGATAGGTTCAGTAACACCATCTGCCGAGTTTTATAATTCTTATGAAGCAGGCGATCTCAGGACAAAGGAACAGCAATATTACTATTCCAGTTATGTGAGTGTGCTCACCGGCCAGACGGTAAACTTTGGCAGTCAGTATATCTTCAAATTCTTTGATACTGAAGCCGCGACCACTGCCCAGAGTGATCTGAACTGGACCTTCATCCGTTACCCTGAAGTACTGCTGATCTATGCTGAAGCTTCCAATGAAGCTGGTGGCCCCGTACAGGCAGCGTATGACGCACTGAACCTGATCCGGACAAGGGCACAATTGCCAAATCTTGCAGGCCTGTCACAAACCGCTTTCCGCGAAGCAATATGGAAAGAGAAATACCATGAGCTTGCCTATGAGAATAAAGCATGGTTTGACATGGTACGTACCAGACTGGTTTACAATCCTGTCACTGGGGTATTTGATAATTTCGTGGGGCACGCCTTTCCATCCGGACCGGTGTTAACCGATAAGTATCTGCTCTTTGGTATCCCTAGCAGGGAGATTAAAAACAACAAAAAACTCGCTCAAAATCCGGGCTGGTAATCCCAAAAAATGACCAATAAAAAAGGGTGTCCGTATTGGACACCCTTTTTTATTGGTCTGATTCAGAAACTTATTTAGTTTCGTCTTTTACTTCTTCGAAGTCTACATCAGTAACGTTGTCTCCGCCTTGTGGAGCAGAATCACCAGCTGGCTGACCAGCAGCTCCCTCAGGGGCTCCGTCTTGTCCTGCTTTGTACATTTCTTCTGATGCAGCATTCCATGCAGCTTGTAATTCTTCCTGAGCAGCATCGATGTCAGCAAAGTTTCTCGCAGCATGAGCAGCTTGTAATTTTACCAGTCCGGCTTCGATCGGTGCTTTTTTATCTGCAGAGATCTTATCGCCAAATTCTTTCAATTGTTTCTCAGTAGAGAAGATCAAAGCATCAGCACTGTTGATTTTATCAGCTTCTTCTTTAGCCACTTTATCAGCATCAGCATTTTGCTCAGCTTCTTCTTTCATTCTTTTGATCTCTTCATCAGTTAAACCAGATGAAGCCTCAATACGAATTTTTTGCTCTTTGCCAGTAGCTTTATCTTTAGCACTTACATGCAGGATACCATTTGCATCAATATCAAATGCAACTTCTACCTGTGGAACACCACGTGGTGCCGGTGGAATACCATCCAGGATGAAACGGCCAATTGTACGGTTCTGAGCAGCCATCGGGCGCTCTCCCTGTAAAATGTGGATCTCAACTGAAGGCTGGTTATCAGCAGCTGTAGAGAAAGTTTCAGCTTTTTTGGATGGGATAGTAGTATTTGCTTCAATCAGTTTAGTCATTACACCACCCATAGTCTCGATACCTAATGAAAGAGGGGTAACATCTAATAACAATACATCTTTAACTTCACCTGTTAATACACCACCCTGGATTGCAGCACCAATTGCTACCACCTCATCAGGATTTACACCTTTAGAAGGATCTTTACCAAAGAAAGCTTTAACAGCATCCTGGATAGCAGGGATACGTGTAGAACCACCTACTAAAATGATCTCGTCAATATCTGATGTTTTCAAACCAGCATTTTTCAATGCAGATTTACAAGGCTCAATAGTACGTTTGATCAGGTCAGCAGCCAGTTGCTCAAATTTAGCACGGCTTAAAGTTCTAACCAAGTGTTTCGGGCCACTTGCATCAGCTGTAATATATGGTAAGTTAACTTCAGTTGAAGTTGTGCTTGATAATTCAATTTTTGCTTTCTCAGCAGCTTCTTTCAAACGTTGCAATGCCATTGGATCCTGTGCAAGGTCCATTCCATTTTCATTTTTGAATTCAGCAGCTAACCAGTCAATGATAATGTGGTCAAAGTCATCACCACCAAGGTGTGTATCACCGTCAGTAGATTTTACTTCAAATACGCCATCACCCAATTCCAGTACAGAAACGTCATGTGTACCACCACCACAGTCAAACACAACAATTTTCATGTCTTTGTGTGCTTTATCAAGACCGTAAGCTAAAGCAGCCGCAGTAGGCTCGTTGATAATACGTTTAACCGTTAAACCAGCGATCTCGCCAGCTTCTTTGGTAGCCTGACGCTGTGCATCATTGAAATAAGCCGGAACAGTGATCACTGCTTCAGTAACTTCCTGACCTAAAAAGTCTTCCGCAGTTTTTTTCATTTTTTGCAAGATCATTGCAGAAATTTCCTGTGGAGTATATTTACGGTCGTCGATTTCAACTCTCGGTGTGTTATTGTCGCCTTTAACAACCTTGTAAGGCACACGGCCAGCTTCTTTAGAAACCTCAGCAAAGCTGCTGCCCATAAAGCGCTTAATTGAATAAATTGTTTTTGTTGGGTTAGTGATTGCCTGGCGTTTTGCAGAATCACCTACTTTACGCTCACCATTTTCTGCAAAAGCAACAATGGATGGCGTTGTACGTTTACCCTCACTGTTGGCTATAACTACAGGTTCGTTACCTTCCATTACGGCTACGCAAGAGTTTGTTGTTCCTAAGTCTATACCAATAATTTTTGACATGCTATTTATCTTTGTTTATGTGATGAATTCTTTTTTCCAAAATCTATTTAACAAGCAATGTGCCAATTGGCATTTGGCAGGTAAACAGACATTCTATTTTTAATTTATGTTAAAATGTAAATGATTTTCATTTACATTTCTGACAGGTTGTCATAAATATGCTTTTGCTTTGGCAATAAACGTCTTATAAACCGAATAATTTTTCAAGATGATGATAACCAATACCAAAATAATCTTTCGTTTTCCTGATTTTGTCCAATATTTCAGACTGATCTGCTGCCTGTCCCTTAATTCTGGACCCAACAATTAAAACATTTTTTGGCGTATTGGCCTCCGGAATAAATTCAAAAACCTTTGTCTTATATCCGAAGTATTCCAGTATCAGCGCGCGGATACCGTCAGTGACCATGACTGCCTGCCGTTCCATGAAGATCCCGTATTTTGTTAAAAAGTCCAGCTCATTACCCGCCTTTCCTTTCTCCATTTCCCTGCGGATCTGCTTATGGCAGCAGGGCGCCACCACGATCAGTTCGGCACCGGCAGTAATTCCCTTAAATATGGCATCATCAGTAGCCGTATCACAGGCGTGCAGTGCAATCAGCAGATCAATATCCCTTTCCTGATAGTCCTCTATCGTACCCTGCACAAAGTTCAATCCTGTAAAATCAGAATCCGATGCGATGCGGTTACACAGCTCTACCAGGTCCTGCCGGTATTCAACTCCGGTAACAGCCACTTCCTGTTTCAGTACATTGACCAGGTAATCATACAGGGCAAAAGTCAGGTATCCTTTACCCGAGCCCATATCAACTACTTTCTTTAACTTATCAGTGGGCAAGGCCCTGATCAGCGGGTCAAGCAGAGCCACATACTGGTTGATCTGTTTATACTTGTCCTGCGCATTCTTAAATACTACTCCGTCCTTGTCAGTGATCCTGAGCGCGGTCAGATAAGGCTGTTCGGCTGCTGTGATCAGCCGGTTTTTTTCTTTATCATGGCTTACCGGAAGGGGCCCGTCAAGGCTCGGTTTATTCTTATTCAGTGAATATCCTTTTGTCTTGTGATATAACAGGACAATATCATTCGTAACAGTGAAACAGGTACAATTCTGAAACCCTGTCTCCAGGCAGGAGAAGATCAGTGCCAGTCCTTCGTCATTCCCATAGTTCTTCACTATGTCCTTTGTTTTATAACGGTAGGTAAAGGCCAGCCGGTTTTCCCTTTTGATAAGAACTTTACGCACATAGATGTTCTTCAGGTCTGCCTCAGAACCCTGGTAATTCCCAAGTGTGATCTTAATGAATGTGTCTTTGGCAACACTTTCTGTTACCAGGCTTTTGAACTGTTCAAGTTTTTCGGGATCTGACATCGTATCAAAATTAAGCTTAACAAATTATGCATAAAAAAATGCCTTTCCGTTTTACAGAAAGGCATCTTTAATTCAGAGAATTTAAAATTATTCTCCTTTATCTTCTTTTGCTTCTTCAGCAGCCGGAGCTTCCGGGTTTGCTTCTTCTGCAGCCGGTGCATCTTCAGTAACTTCAGCTTCTTCAGAAGCCACTTCAGTTTTAGCAGCAGGTGCGTCAGCTTTTTTTGCTTTAGTTCTACCACGACGTGTAGTTTTCTTTTCAGCAGCTTCAGTATCCACACCGTAAACTTCATTGTAATCTACCAGTTCAATTAAAGCCATCTCAGCGTTATCACCTAAACGGTTGTTTAACTTGATAATCCTGGTATAACCACCCGGACGGTTAGCTACTTTAGCAGCAACGTCACGGAATAATTCAGTAACTGAATCTTTATCCTGTAAGTAACTAAATACGATACGACGTGAATGTGTAGTATCTAATTTAGATTTAGTGATCAGGGGCTCTACATACATACGCAAAGCTTTTGCTTTTGCTAAAGTAGTGGAGATCCTTTTGTGTTTGATCAGTGATGAGGCCATGTTAGCCAACATCGCTTTACGATGGGAGTCAGTTCTGCCTAAGTGGTTGTTTTTTTTACCGTGTCTCATTTTTTTTTTATTCAGTGCATACCGTCTCTTCTATAGTAAAGAGGGAATTATGCACTATTAACAATTTGTTATTTGTCTTGATTATTCTTCTTCAAGTTTGTATTTACCTAAATTCATACCGAATGATAAGCTTTTAGATTTTACAAGTTCCTGGATTTCAGTTAATGATTTCTTACCGAAGTTTCTGAATTTTAACATGTCAGCTACGTCATAAGAAACAAGATCAGCCAGCGTGCGGATATCAGCTGCTTTTAAACAGTTCAATGCACGGACAGAAAGATCAAGGTCAACCAGTTCAGTTTTAAGGATCTTACGCATATGCAGGATTTCCTCGTCAACTTCTTTGGTTTCTTCTTTAGCCTGAGATTCAAGAACCAGGTTCTCATCAGAGAACAACATGAAATGCTGAATCAAAATTTTGGCTGCTTCTTTTAAAGCTTCTTCAGGATGTATAGATCCGTCTGTAGCAATTTCCAAAATTAATTTTTCATAATCTGTTTTTTGTTCAACACGATAATTTTCAATCGTGTATTTTACATTTTTCATTGGAGTAAAGATCGAATCGATAGCAATTACACCAACAACAGCATCATTAATTTTATTTTCTTCAGCCGGAACATAACCACGTCCTTTATTGATAGTTAATTCTACCTCTAAAGTCACTGATTTCTCCATATTACAGATCACGAAGTCAGGATTAAGGACTTCGAAATTGTTAGAGAATTTTGTTATGTCACCTGCAAGAAATTGATCCTGGCCATTAACCACAATAAAAACTTTTTCAGATTCACCTGAATCACCAGCTTTTTTGAAACGAACTTGTTTCAAATTCAGGATAATTTCAGTTAAATCTTCTACAACACCTTTCATTGTAGAAAACTCATGTGATACACCAGAAAAACGAATACTTGTAATGGCATAACCTTCCAATGAAGAAAGAAGAATTCTTCTTAAGGCATTACCAATTGTTACACCGAAACCGGGTTCTAAGGGACGAAATTCAAAGATACCATCGAAATCAGTTGATTTCTGCATGATGACCTTATCGGGTTTCTGAAATGCTAAAATTGCCATTTATAATGTTTTTAGATCGTTATTAATATTTTGTAACGCAAAAAATTTAGCTGCCCGCAAAGGCAGCTAATTAAATATATTATTACTTAGAGTATAACTCGATAATCAAGTTTTCTTTGATATTTTCCGGAATCTCGTCACGGTTTGGATAAGCTAAGAACTTTCCTGTTAACTCAGATGCATTCCAGTCTAACCAATTGAATTTATTGATTACTCTTCCTGCTACTGAATTAGTGATGCTTTCCAGAGTTTTAGATTTCTCACGAACTGCAACAACATCACCAGCTTTCAATTGATAAGAAGGGATATTTACTACTTCACCGTTCACTGTTACGTGTTTATGGCTAACTAACTGACGGGCAGCTGAACGTGTAGTTGCGATACCTAATCTGTAAACTGTATTATCTAAACGGGCTTCTAATAATTGCAATAAGTTATCACCTGTGATACCCTGACGTGAAGATGCTTTTGTAAACAGGTTACGGAATTGACGTTCCAATACACCATAAGTGTATTTAACTTTTTGTTTTTCCATTAACTGTACTGAATACTCAGATTGTTTACCTCTTCTTTTAGACGCACCGTGCTGTCCAGGGGGATAGTTTTTTCTGTCTAGTACTTTATCAGGGCCGAAAATTGGCTCTCTGAACTTACGCGCGATTTTGGACTTTGGTCCTGTATATCTTGCCATTGCTTTTTGTTTTAAAGTATCATGCAACCTGAAGCTGCAGACTCTTAGCTTTAAAAATTAATAAATTAAACTCTTCTCTTCTTAGGAGGACGACATCCGTTGTGCGGAAGCGGTGTAATATCCTTGATCGAAGTTACTTGGATTCCGGAGATCTGTAATGTTCTGATAGCAGACTCACGACCTGATCCAGGACCTTTAACAAATACTTCTACTTTACGCAGACCTAAGTCAAATGCTACTTTACCGCAATCACTTGCAGCCTGACCTGCAGCATATGGAGTGTTCTTTTTAGAACCCTTGAAACCCATTTTACCTGCTGAAGACCATGAAATAGTTTGACCATTGTTATTTGTTAAGGTAACAATGATATTATTAAAAGTCGCATTGATATGTGCCTGACCAACTGGTTCAATAACAACAATACGCTTTTTGGTTACTTTTTTACTCTTAGCCATAATTATTATTCGTTACTAATTTTATTTAGTAGCTTTTTTCTTGTTAGCAACTGTTTTTCTCTTGCCTTTACGTGTACGAGAATTGTTCTTGGTGCGTTGTCCACGAACCGGTAAACCTTTTCTGTGACGTAAACCACGGTAACAACCGATGTCCATTAAACGTTTGATGTTTAACTGAACCTCAGAACGTAAAGCACCTTCTACTTTTACGCCGTCGTTAATGATGGTACGAATTGCTGATAACTCATCATCAGACCAATCCTGTACTTTTTTGCTAAAATCGATACCTGCCTCAGTTAATATACGCTGAGCAGTTGATCTGCCTACACCGAAGATGTAAGTTAGTCCAATTTCGCCTCTTTTGTTTCTTGGTAAATCTATACCTGATATCCTTGCCATATTTGTACTAAATGTTGATTATTTGACGACAGATTGAGTAACCTGTACATTCAATCTAATCATACTTCAATAATTTATTATCCCTGACGCTGCTTGTACTTCGGATTTTTCTTGTTAATAACGTAAAGTTTGCCTTTACGACGAATAATCTTGCAATCAGCACTGCGTTTTTTAATTGATGACCTAACTTTCATTTTATTTATATCTATAAGTAATCCTGCCCTTTGATAAATCGTAAGGCGACATCTCTAATTTAACTTTGTCCCCAGGTAATATCTTAATGTAATGCATCCTCATTTTACCTGAGATATGAGCGATAATTTCATGTCCGTTCTCGAGTTCAACTCTGAACATGGCATTGGATAATGCTTCTCTTATTACACCGTCTTGTTCAATCGAGGCTTGTTTAGCCATATAATATTGATTTTTACTTAATTAGCTGCTATTAAACAGGGTTGCAAAATTAAAGAAAAATATTTAATTATTTACCTTTTTTCTTTTAAAACTTCTTCAATCAGAGAAAAGGTCGATAAAACATCTGCCTTGCCCTTTTTTATTGCAACAGTGTGCTCAAAATGTGCCGACGGTTGATTGTCCCTGCTTGTTACTGTCCAACCATCAGACCAAAACTCTACATTAGCTGTACCGGCATTAATCATCGGTTCAATGGCAATTACCATCCCCTCCTCTAACTTCATACCTGTACCACGTCTTCCGTAGTTCGGAACCTCAGGCTTCTCGTGCAGCTGAACGCCCACACCATGACCAACGAGCTCTCTCACCACGCCGAAACCATTCTGCTCAGCTAAAGACTGCACTGCATAGCCCACATCACCGAGGCGGGAGCCTACAACAGCTTTATCAATAGCACGCTTCAAACACTCCTGGGTAACATCAACCAATTTCTGACGGTCAGGGCTAATCTCTCCGATAGAGAAAGTATAAGCCGAATCACCAAAGAAATTGTTCTTGATCACACCACAATCCACAGAGATCAGATCTCCTTCCTGAATCACATAATCACCCGGAAAGCCATGAACAACCTGTTCATTAGGCGAAATACAAAGTGAGTATGGAAACCCGTTGTAGTTTAGAAATGCCGGTATCGCTCCGTTATCTTGTATGTAAGTCTCCGCAAGCTTGTTTAACTGCATTGTAGTCACTCCCGGGCCAATGATCTTTGCCACTTCTGCAAGTGTTTCAGATACCAGCATGGAACTGATCCTAATCAGCTCAACCTCCTCCGGAGACTTATAATAGATCTTAGACATTTAATACTAAATTACTGCACTGCTGCCGCTTGTATTTGCAGCGGGAACACCAGTACGGCCTGTAACTCTTCCTGTTTTCATTAATCCATCGTAATGACGCATCAATAAATAACTTTCAACCTGTTGCAAAGTATCCAGTACCACACCAACCAGGATCAGCAGGGAAGTACCTCCATAAAAATGGGCAAACTCTGATTTGATACCGAATTTAACAGCCAGAGACGGAAGGATGGCGATGATCGCTAAGAATACAGAACCTGGAAAGGTGATCTTAGAAATTACATCGTCAATAAATGAAGAGGTAGACAGACCTGGTTTAATACCGGGAATGAAACCGCCATTTTTCTTCATGTCATCAGACATCTGTACCGGATTAACAGTAATCGCTGTATAGAAGAATGTAAAGGCAATGATTAAAAATGCAAAGGTTAAACTATAGGCCAGTGATGTAGGATCACTGAACTGAATTAACCATGTATTTTGCAAAGTCGGGAAAAACTGTGTAAGTGTTGTTGGAATGAACATCAGTGCCTGGGCAAAGATGATAGGCATTACACCAGCAGCATTCACTTTTAATGGAATGTATTGTCTCACTCCACCAAACTGTCTGTTACCAACGATACGTTTCGCATATTGTACAGGAACCTTGCGGACACCCTGAACGATCAGGATCGTAAACATGACCACAGCGAACAAAGCAACGATCTCCAGCACAAGGGCAATTAAGCCTCCGTCTACGATAACCCTTGAAGTGATCTCCTGGTATAAAGCCATTGGAAGACGGGCGATGATACCAACCATAATGATCAGTGATACACCGTTTCCTATACCTTTATCGGTAATTTTCTCACCCAGCCACATTACAAACAGCGTACCTGCCGACAAAACGAATGTCGAAAGAACGAAGAATAAGGTAGGATCAATCAGGATAGCTTCTTTTGGAACCTGGGTCTTCACATAACCTACAGCCTGAACAGCTGTGATCACTACTGTTAAATACCTTGTGATCTGATTGAGTTTATTCCTGCCGCTCTCCCCTTCTTTCTGCATTTTCTGGAAGGAAGGTACAGCGATACCTAATAACTGAACTACAATTGATGCAGAAATATATGGCATAACCCCCAGTGCAAGGATCGATACACGGGAAAATGATCCCCCGGCAAACATATCCAGCAGACCTAAGATTCCAGATTTCTGATTATCGCCTAGGGCTGTTGCATCAACGCCTGGTAAAACAACGTGAGAAACGAACCTATAGACCAAAAGAATTACGAGCGTAAATACGATACGCTCTCTTAATTCCTGAATTTTCCAAATATTACTTAAAGTAGTAAACAGCTTCTTCATTAATTACAATTTTTCTATTGAGCCTCCAGCAGCTTCAATTGCTTTTTGTGCAGTTGCAGAGAAAGCATGTGCTTTAACTTCAACTTTAGATTTTACCTCACCACGTCCAAGGATTTTAACCAGGTCGTTTTTATGTGCTAATCCATGTTCCTGCAATGTAGCAAAATCAATAGAAGTAAGGTTAAATTTCTCAGCTAAACCTTGTAAAACATCCAGGTTGACACCTACATATTCAGTACGGTTAATTGGCTTGAAACCTACCTTAGGCACACGGCGTTGTAATGGCATCTGACCACCTTCAAAACCGATTTTGGTTTTGTGACCAGAACGTGATCCGGCACCTTTATGACCACGGGTGGAAGTTCCACCACGACCAGAACCGGTACCACGACCAATTCTTTTACTATTTTTAGTAGAACCTGATGCAGGTTTTAAATTACTTAAGTTCATTCTTGAAACTTATTGTGCTGCCCTTCGCTTTCACTAATCAGGGACAACGGTTAAACATATACAAAGGTTGCAAATGTAATCATATAAACTACTTTTACAACCTTTGCGAATTATATACTTTCGATGGCAACCAAGTGGTTAACTTTTCTTACCATTCCAATGATAGCTGCGTTAGCCTCAACTTCTACAGACTGGTTCATTTTTTTCAAACCTAATGCCTGCATTGTTCTTTTTTGACGTTCGCTTCTGTCAATGATACTTTTTACCTGGGTTATTCTGATCTTAGCCATGTTCTTATCCGTTAAAAACTTTGTTTAAATCAACACCACGCTGCTGTGCTACTGTATAAGCATCACGCATTTTTGTTAAAGCATCAACAGTTGCCTTTACCACGTTGTGAGGATTTGATGAACCTTTTGATTTTGCTAATACGTTGTGTACACCAGCACTTTCCAATACGGCACGCATTGCACCACCAGCGATTACACCTGTACCTACTGCAGCTGGTTTGATCAATACAAAACCACCTGAGAATTTACCGATTTGTTCGTGAGGAACAGTACCGTTTAACAAAGGAACCTTTACCAGGTTCTTTTTAGCATCATCGATCCCTTTGGCAATTGCTTCAGTAACCTCTTTTGCTTTACCTAATCCGTAACCTACGATTCCGTTTTCATCTCCAACAACTACGATAGCTGAGAAACTGAAAGTACGACCACCTTTGGTCACTTTGGCAACACGTTGTATACTAACTAAACGGTCTTTTAATTCGACCTCGCTAGTCTTAACTCTTTTTATATTGATAGTTGACATTCTTCTCCTATTTTCAGATTAAAATACTAAACCAGCTTCGCGGGCACCTTCTGCCAACGACTTTACGCGTCCGTGGTACAAATAGCCATTTCTATCGAAAACAACTTCTTTAATGCCAGCTGCGATTGCTTTTTCAGCTACTAATTTACCTACAGCTACAGATTGCTCTGATTTATTGCCATTACCAGAAAAATCTTTTGATAATGAAGACGCTGATACCAATGTGCTTCCAGTTACGTCGTTAATGATCTGCGCATAAATTCCTTTATTGCTTCTATAAACTGATAAACGTGGACGGCTTTCAGAACCGGTCAATCTTTTTCTGATTCCTTTTTTTATACGATCTCTACGAGATAATTTTTTCCCTGCCATGATGATTATTTTTTAGAAGCCGATTTACCTGCTTTTCTTCTTAACACTTCTCCTACAAACTTGATACCTTTACCTTTGTATGGTTCCGGTGCACGTAACGAGCGGATTTTCGCTGCAACCTGACCGATCAGTTGTTTGTCGATACTCTCTAAAATGATTTTAGGAGTCTGACCTTTTTCTGAAGTCGTAGTTACTTTAATCTCTTCCGGCAACTGGAATACATAATGGTGGGAATAACCTAAAACAAGATCCAGGGTATTTCCTGTGTTTGTTGCGCGGTAACCCACACCAACTAACTCCTGTTGAATTTTATAACCTTCTGTAACACCAATAACCATATTGTTAATCAATGAACGGTATAAACCGTGCAATGCTTTGTGTCTTTTTTGTTCAGTAGGACGTTGTACGTTTAAGATACCGTCTTCCTGACTAACAGTGATTTCTGCATCTACTGCTTGTTGTAACTGACCTTTAGGACCTTTAACAGTTACCAGATTTGACTCATCTACTGTAATGGTTACTCCTGCAGGGATACTAATTGGGGCTTTTCCTATTCTTGACATTTTGTTATCCTCCTTTAATTAATAAACGTGACACAAAACTTCGCCACCAATGTTTAGTCTGGCTGCTTCTTTATCAGTCATTACTCCTTTTGAAGTAGACAAGATAGCAATACCTAAACCGTTCAATACTCTTGGCATATTATCAACGCCTGCATACTGCCTTAAACCTGGTTTACTGATACGCGCCAATGTGCGGATAGCAGGTATTTTAGTTATAGGGTTGTACTTTAGAGCGATTTTAATCGTTCCCTGTACAGTAGTTTCCTCAAACTTGTAGTTGGCAATGTAACCTTTGTCAAAAAGTACTTTAGTAATTTCCTTTTTAAGATTTGATGCAGGAATTTCTACAATTCTGTGATTTGCCTTGATGGCATTTCTTACTCTTGTAAGATAATCTGCTATTGGATCTGTATTCATTTTTATTGATTTGTGATAGTGGTTTCCTTTCCGAACTATTCGGAGCGACCTTCCATCGGTTAATTTTCTTGTTAAACGTATAACGTTAGCAGCTTGCGCATGGTAGCGCAGCAACTAACGTAAAACGATTTTTTTACCAGCTTGCTTTGGTAACTCCAGGAATTTTTCCTGCTAAAGCCATATCGCGGAATGTAACCCTTGATATACCAAAAGTACGCATATAACCACGTGGACGGCCAGTCAGTTTACAACGGTTGTGTAAACGTACCGGTGACGAGTTTTTTGGTAACTTGTCTAATCCTTCAAAGTCACCTGCAGCTTTAAGTTCCGCACGTTTGTCTGCATATTTAGCAACCAATTTCTGGCGCTTAACTTCGCGAGCTTTTACTCCTTCTTTTGCCATTATTGCTCTGTATTAGGGGTTTGATTTTTAAACGGTAATCCGAATTGTTTTAACAATTCCAATGCTTCAACATCAGTTGTTGCAGTAGTCACAAAAGTGATATCCATTCCTAAAATCTTAGAGATTTTATCGATGTTGATCTCAGGGAAGATGATTTGTTCAGTAATACCTAAAGTGTAATTACCTTTTCCATCAAAACCTTTATCATTAATACCTTTGAAATCACGGATACGCGGCAAAGCTACGGAAATTAAACGATCTAAAAACTCAAACATGTTGTTATCACGTAAAGTTACACGTACACCAACCGGCATACCTTTACGTAATTTGAAGTTTGAGATATCTTTTTTAGATTTTGCACCTACTGCCTGCTGACCTGAGATCGTGCTCATCTCTAAAATAGAGCTGTCCATGATCTTTTTATCAGTTACAGAGAAACGGCCAACACCCTGGTTGATTGCAATCTTCTCAAGCTTAGGAACCTGCATTACGCTTTTGTAATTGAACTTGTCTTTAAGTGCAGTTACAATTTCCTCTTTGTATTTAGTCTTTAATCTTGGTATGTAAGTCATTATTTGATCTCCTCTCCTGATTTTTTAGATACCCTAACTAATTTCCCATCAGCATTAAGCTTTCTGCCAACACGCGTAGTTTTTCCGGTTTTCGGATCAATCAACGCAACGTTAGAAATATGAAGAGCAGCCTCTTTTTTAATGATACCACCGTTTGGAGTAGCAGCATTTGGTTTTGTATGTTTAGATACAAGGTTTACACCTTCTACCAGAATTCTACTTTTAGTAATCAATACTGAAAGTACTTTACCTTCCTGGCCTTTTGAATCACCAGCGATAACCTTTACTAAATCTCCTTTACGGATCTTTATCTTTGGTTGAACAGTTACTTTATTTTTCATTTTATAATACCTCCGGTGCTAATGATACAATTTTCATGAATTGTTTTTCACGCAGTTCTCTCGCTACCGGGCCAAAAATACGTGTACCACGTGGCTCATCTTGTGCATTTAATAATACTGCTGCATTATCGTCGAAACGAATGTAAGAACCATCTTTACGTCTGATCTCTTTTTTTGTCCTTACCACAACTGCTTTAGAAACTGTTCCTTTTTTAATGTTTCCAGAAGGAAGTGCGCTTTTCACGGTAACAACGATTTTGTCACCAATTGACGCGTACCGTTTGCCGGTTCCACCAAGTACACGGATAACCAGTACTTGTTTTGCGCCGCTATTGTCGGCTACGTTTAATCTTGATTCCTGTTGTACCATGTTATTTAGCCCTCTCTAAAATTTCCACTAATCTCCAGTTCTTGTTTTTACTCAGCGGACGAGTCTCCATGATCAGTACTGTATCACCAATACCGCAATCGTTTTTCTCGTCATGAGCCATAAATTTGGTAGTTTTCTTAACAAACTTACCATAGATCGGGTGTTTCACTTTACGTTCTACCGCAACAACAACAGATTTATCCATTTTATTGCTTACCACCAACCCGGTTCTTGTTTTTCTTAATTGTCTTTCCATTTCGACTCTAAAGTTATTTAGTTTCACTAGCTGACGCTGCCTTACGCTTTGTCATTTCAGTATTTAATCGGGCGATGTCTTTTCTTACCTTATTGATACGGGTAGGATTCTCTATAGCCGAAATTGTATGTGCAAATTTTAACTTTACTAAGTTTTCTTTCTCTTCTGCAATCCTGACTGCTAGTTCTTCTTGTGAAAGCCCTGTGATTTCTGAGTTCTTCATTTTATTAATTTTTATGTTCTGGGTCTAGCGGTTATAATAACAAGTTACTTACAACATTGACCCCAAAACTTCTTTATGCCTCTACGTAATCTCTACGTACTACAAATTTTGTTTGGATAGGTAATTTCTGAGCAGCTAAACGCATTGCTTCTTTAGCAATTTCTAAAGATACACCTTCAGCTTCAAAAATGATACGTCCTGGTCTTACAACTGCAACCCAGTATTCCGGCGCACCTTTACCTTTACCCATACGTACTTCGGCTGGTTTCTTAGTTACCGGTTTGTCCGGGAAAATTCTAATCCACACCTGGCCTTCACGTTTCATGAAACGAGTTACCGCAATACGGGCTGCCTCTATCTGACGACTGGTAATCCATGTCGCCTCTAAAGATTTAATCCCGAAAGACCCGAATGACAATTCAGCACCACGTGTTGCTAAACCTTTCATTCTGCCTTTTTGCATCTTTCTGAACTTCGTTCTTTTTGGCTGTAACATCTTATTTTAATATTATCGTTAAACGATCTGTTGACTAATTATTTACGAGGACCTCTGTTAGGAGTGTTTCCGCCTCTGTTATCTCTACCTGGACCGCCCTGACCCGGACCACCCTGACCAGGACCTCTTCCGCCACGACCGGCACCGCCTTTGTTGTCGTTTCTTCTGTCGCCACCGCCACGGTTATCTCTGTCTCTGCCGCCACCTGCACCAAAGGCACCTTCAGGTCTGCCACCTTTACCAGGAGCATTACTTGTTGCACCAATGTTCGGAGAAAGATCACGTTTACCGTAAACCTCACCTTTACAGATCCATACTTTAACACCGATCTTACCATAAGTAGTCAATGCCTCAGCTAATGCATAGTCAATATCAGCACGGAAAGTATGCAAAGGAATTCTTCCTTCTTTGTACTGCTCGTTACGAGCCATCTCTGCTCCGCCCAAACGACCTGAGGTCATTATTTTGATCCCTTCAGCTCCCATACGCATTGTTGATGCGATAGTTGACTTCATGGCTCTACGGAATGAAATCCTTGCCTCTAATTGTTTTGCTACACCTTCTGCTACCAGTTGTGCATCAAGCTCAGGACGTTTGATCTCAAAAATGTTAATCTGAATCTCTTTTTTTGTAAGTTTCTTTAACTCTTCTTTGATCTTGTCAACTTCAGCTCCTGCTTTTCCGATAACGATTCCCGGACGGGCAGTGTGGATAGTTACAGTGATACGTTTTAACGTACGCTCGATAACTACTTTAGCTACTCCTCCTTTTGCGATACGCACAGAAAGGTATTTTCTTATTTTTTCGTCCTCAACTAATTTGTCAGCATAGTTGTTGCCACCGAACCAGTTAGAATCCCAACCTCTGATGATTCCTAACCTGTTTCCTATTGGATGTGCTTTTTGTCCCATTTCTACTAATTAGTTTGAGTTTCAACGTTTTTACTATCTACTATCAAAGTTACGTGATTAGAACGTTTACGTATTCTATAACCACGGCCTTGAGGTGCCGGTCTCAATCTTTTCAACTGGCGGCCACCACCAACCATTATTGTTTTCACATATAATTGGTTTTCTTCAGGGCGAGAGCCTTCATTTTTAGTTTCCCAGTTTTTGATGGCTGACAACAAAAGTTTTTCAACTCTGATTGCTGCATCTTTATTGGTAAATTTTAAAATATGTAATGCTTTCTCTACACGCTCACCTCTGATAAGATCTACAACCAAACGCATCTTACGTGGTGAGGTTGGACAATTGTTTAATTTCGCTACTGCTTCCATCTCTTAATTATTTTTTCTTTTCAGAGTGACCCCTAAATGTTCTGGTTGGAGCAAACTCTCCCAGCTTGTGACCAACCATGTTTTCTGTTACGTATACCGGTATAAATTTATTACCGTTATGCACTGCAAATGTATGACCCACAAAATCTGGTGAGATCATCGATCTGCGTGACCAAGTTTTAATGACAGACTTTTTGCCTGAATCATTCATAGAGACTACTTTCTTCTCTACGTTATGGTCAATATAAGGTCCTTTTTTAATCGAACGAGCCATTATTTCTTCCTTTTCTCTATGATGAAACGATTTGAGTATTTTTTAAGTGTACGGGTCTTGAAGCCTTTAGAATACATACCATTCCTTGAGCGTGGCTGACCTCCTGATGAGCGGCCCTCACCACCACCCATAGGGTGATCGACTGGGTTCATCGCTACCGGACGTGTTCTAGGACGACGTCCTAACCAGCGTTTACGACCTGCTTTACCTAATACTTCATTTGCATGATCCGAATTGGAAACTGCTCCTATTGTTGCTAAACAAGTAGTTAAAATAGATCTAACCTCACCTGAAGGCATTTTCACAGTTGCATATTTACCGTCACGTGCTGCTAACTGAGCATAAGCACCAGCACTACGTGCTAATTGTGCTCCACGACCTGGTTGAATTTCAATGTTGTGTACAATTGATCCTAACGGAATGTTAGCTAATTTTAAAGTATTTCCAACTTCTGGAGTTGCTGTATCTCCCGATACTACTTTTTGCCCTACCTGCAATCCTTCCGGTGCAATGATATAACGCTTCTCACCATCTGCATAATGTAATAATGCGATGCGTGCTGTACGGTTCGGATCGTATTCAACAGTAGCTACTGTTGCAGGAATATCAAACTTATCACGTTTAAAATCAATTAAACGGTAAGATTTTTTGTGACCACCACCCATGTAGCGCATAGTCATCTTTCCTGTATTGTTACGTCCACCGGATTTCTTAGAAGAAACAACCAATGATTTTTCGGGCTTGGTTGCTGTAATCTCCGAGAAATCAGCCCCAACTCTAAAGCGGGTACCCGGAGTGACTGGTTTAAATTTTCTTAAGCCCATAGTTATAAATAATTCAATTCTTATTAAATATTCGCGTAATAATCAATTGTTTCGCCTGCTGCCAGAGTTACAATCGCCTTTTTATATTTCGGGCTACGTCCCGTAACTAAACCACCTTTTGTATTTCTTGATTTTAATTTTCCGTTCACAATCATTGTGTTGATCGCCAGAATATTAACACCATACATTTTTTCGATAGCCTGTTTGATCTGCAGTTTGTTTGCTTTATGTTCTACTTTGAAAGTAAAGCGGCTTGACTTCTCTGTAAGAGCAGAAGCTTTTTCGGTTAATATTGGTTTCTTTAAAAATTCCATATTACTTGGCAAATGCCTCCTCCAATGTTTTAACAGTATTTGCAGTTAACAAAAGTTTACCACAGTTCAATACATCATATGTATTCAACTGGTCAGCGGTAATCACTTTCACTTTCTGAATGTTTCTGCTTGATAAATAGATATTGTTATCCTGTACAGGTAAAACCAATAATGTTTTCTGACCAGTTAAGCTCAGCGCATTAACCAGGTTCACATAATTTTTAGTTTTAACCGAATCAAAGCTAAAATCTTCCAAAACAAGGATATTGTTATCCTGAGCTTTATATGACAACGCAGATTTACGTGCCAATGATTTTAATTTTTTGTTCAGTTTGAAACTGTAATCACGTGGCTGAGGACCGAATACACGACCACCACCATTAAACAAAGGAGATTTAATACTACCCGCACGGGCACCACCGGTTCCTTTTTGTTTGTATAACTTGCGTGTTGAACCAGCAATTTCGTTACGTTGCTTAGATTTGTGAGTTCCCTGACGTTGGTTAGCCAAATACTGTTTCACATCTAAATAAATTGCGTGATCGCTAGGTGTTACACCAAATACCGACTCAGGAAGTTGCACCTTGGCACCTGTCTCTTTTCCTGAAATGTTTACTACATTAACTTCCATCTGCTTACTTGTCTAAGATTACGTAAGAACCTTTAGCTCCTGGAATGGAACCACTAACTACAACAAGATTTTGATCAGCATAAACTTTCAAAACCTGTAAGTTCTGAACTTTCACTCTATCTCCACCCATTCTTCCTGCCATACGCATACCTTTAAATACACGTGCAGGATACGAAGCAGCACCCAATGAACCCGGCGCACGCATTCTGTTATGCTGACCGTGAGTTTGACCACCAACACCACCAAATCCGTGGCGTTTCACAACACCCTGGAAACCTTTACCTTTTGAAGTACCTACCACATCCACAAAATCGCCTTCAGCAAAAATGTTGACCGTTACAGTATCGCCTAAACTTAACGATTCTTCAAACGGTTCAAATTCTACCAACTTACGTTTTGGAGTTGTGTTTGCTTTCGCAAAATGGCCTTTAAGAGGCTGGGTTGTGTTCTTCGCTTTAGCTTCATCGAAGCTTAACTGTACTGAAACGTAACCGTCTTTCTCTTCGGTCTTAACCTGTGTAACTACACAAGGCCCAGCTTCGATCACCGTACATGGAATGTTTCTTCCATCGGCGTCGAAAATGCTGGTCATTCCTACTTTTTTTCCAATAATACCTGACATTTTCTTTTTTTAATTTAACACCCATCGAAGCAGTAGGGCTTCGTTCAAGGTGGATATACTTTCCCGTTAAGGGACGGCAAAAATAGGAAAGAAATCTTAATTTTCAAACAGTTAGCGTATTATTTTTTCAAATAAATGCTATTATTTTTGCACAAATCGGATAAAGTGCGGTTAAAGCCAGTTTTGGCCTATTCGCTTGTTACTCAAACTGATCAATATTTTAGAGATTGCAAATGTCCCGGCCGGAATATACCGCTGATCCCGCCCGATCATAAAGCCCGAAACCGGAAATCCGGCACGGAGCAGAGGAGTAAATATGCACAACAGTTTCCCTGCCCGGATGCCGGTCTTTCAGGGCTAAAGTATTCGGAATCTGAAAGATAACGAACATGCAGGAACAGCAGATTCCGGAAGCTCCCTGCAGTTGCTGTTCCGGGCTGCCATACCGGTACCTATCTATTCAGATAAGATCACGAAGCAGTACCGCTGAACCGGCGCAGATTGTTAAAAAACCGCTCTAAGACAGTAATTGTAAATAGTATTACCGACATTAGGGCAACTATATTATCTGTATTAACAAAAGCGAAAAATTAAAATATCATTACTAAATTCGTATAAACTAATATTTATGAATAAAATTATCTTACCCGTTCTTACCTTTTTACTGATCAGTCTTTCTGTTGCCTCTCAGGTTAAAGCTCCGGACACCGCTGCCGCAGATTCAAGCCGGACCATCGCGAACACTGACTTCAGCCTCAGGGGTCAGTACCAGTCACTGCTTTCCAAATCGAAAACATATTACGGCTTCAAGCTGGTCAACCCGGGCCGTCTGTCCGCTTTTTATAAAAGCGTTACCGATTCAATCAGAAAGGAACGTGCAGGCAGCAAAGCCAGTCAGGGCAGGATCAGGGAACAAGCCAAAACCATAGATACCCTAAACAGCCTCATCAAAACCAATGAGGGCGCCCTGGCTTCATCAAATCAAAAGTTGGATGACATTACCTTTCTGGGGATATCATTCAGCAAATCGGCTTATAACACTATCGTATGGTCTATCATCATTGTACTTGCTTTAGGCCTTGTATTCGTAATCAGCCGTTCAGCAAAAAATATCCATGAGGCAAAATACCGGACAGAACTTTATGAAGAGGTCTCCAAAGAATACCAGACCTACAAGACCAAGTCTAATGAAAAAGAAAAAAAACTTGCAAGGGAATTACAGGATGAGCGTAATAAACTTGAGGATTATAAAAACAAAGGGCTGTCATAACAGATCAATGAACCCGGCATCATCCAAAAGATGCCGGGTGATTGTAATTTCAGGGACTCATTCTCAGACCGTAACCGCAGGACTGCTGGCATAAACGGCCCAGAGTTCATCCAGTGTTTTGCCCGTAAGCTCCTTCCAGGTACCGTCATTATAAGTATGTGTACGAAGGCTTGCATCCATCATCTTAACTGTTCCTTTTTTGACATGCTGTTCAATCCATAGGAGGAACCTGCCTGTGATACGGTAACTGTTGGTATAATTCTGTTTTGCATTATAGTCGGGCAAAGCCCATTTGGAGCCTGCATTATCTATACCATAGGCATAACGTACATAATCGGCTATTCCTTCGGTCAGCCAGCCTGGTCCCGTGCTGTCACCATATCCCTGCACGATATGCATGGTTTCATGTGTCACCACATCTGTATCATAAGGATGTGCTTTCAGGTAACCGGCGCTGAACTTCACCTCGCCCCCGCTTGATTCAGCAACATACTTATAAGCAGTATCCACAATAAAGACCACATTTTTCGTTGCCTTTTTATTGAACGTTTTCACCAGGACAGGGTATACCTGAAAATAGGTATCGATCAGTTTCTGCTTCACTGCAGGAACCAAATTTGGATCATTGCTGTTAAAGATCAGGGCATATCCTTCTTTTCTGATCGTATCTGCGGGTGTTTGTGCTTTTAACGACGCATCCCGGGTTTCTCCGCTTAGCGTTCCCACAAGCAGCATTGCAAAAATTGTAAAGATAAATTGTTGTCTCATTGCGCTATTTTTATGAATAAATAAACCTTAAGGTAAATATATATTTTATTTGATAAAATATATAATTTGGCAACAAGTATTTTTAACAATTGCAGGCAGCCCCCCCTCTCCATCCGGCGAAAGAGACTGATCCTGAAACGGTCATCTTAAAACAGAAAAGGCCTCCGGAAATCCGGAGGCCTTTTCTGTTTACCCGAAAAAATGCATTAAACTTTAATTTCCACTTCAACACCGCTAGGTAATTCAAGTTTCATCAAAGCATCAACAGTTTTAGAGTTAGAGCTATAAATATCTAACAAACGTTTGTATGCACATAATTGAAACTGCTCACGTGCTTTTTTGTTCACGTGTGGTGAACGCAAAACAGTAAAGATTTTCTTTTCTGTTGGCAACGGAATTGGTCCGCTAACCACTGCACCCGTAGGTTTTACAGTTTTAACGATTTTCTCAGCAGATTTATCTACCAGGTTGTAATCGTATGATTTTAATTTGATTCTGATTCTTTGGCTCATGTTATGATTGTTAAGGCTGCCTGTTAGAGCTATTAATAACAGGCGGCCGGTTTAATACTAATCTATAGATTTTACTCTGCCTTTTGATTTGGCAATTACTTCATCCTGTACGTTTCTTGGAGCCGGATCATAATGATCAAATTCCATGGTAGAAGTTGCACGGCCTGAAGTAATGGTACGCAACTGAGTTACATAACCAAACATTTCAGAAAGAGGCACTGTAGCTTTGATCACTTGTGATCCGTTACGTGTATCCATTCCTAAAAGCTGACCACGACGACGGTTCATATCACCGATTACATCACCCATGTTTTCTTCAGGAGTAAGGATCTCGATTTTCATGATAGGCTCCATCAATACCGGGTTACATTTTGGTAACGCTTCACGGTAAGCCATTTTAGCTGCCAGTTCGAATGACAAAGCATCTGAATCGACTGCGTGGAATGAACCATCAATTAAACGTACTTTCATGTCCGGAAGCGGATATCCTGCCAATACTCCGTTAGTCATAGATGCTGCAAATCCTTTTTCAACTGAAGGGATAAACTCACGTGGGATTGAACCACCTGTGATCTCGTTTACAAACTGTAAACCGCCTTTTTCCCAGTCGGCATCAATTGGAGATATGATCACCTGGATGTCTGCGAACTTACCACGACCACCAGATTGTTTTTTATACGTCTCACGGTGTTGAACTGTTCCGTTGATGGCTTCTTTATAAGCTACCTGCGGAGCACCCTGATTTACCTCAACTTTAAACTCACGTTTTAAACGGTCGATCAGGATGTCTAAGTGAAGCTCACCCATACCAGAGATTACAGTCTGACCAGTTTCCTCGTCAGTTTGAACCCTGAAGGTAGGATCTTCTTCAGCCAGTTTAGATAATCCCATACCCAGTTTATCAATATCAGCCTGAGTTTTTGGCTCAATTGCCAAACCGATAACCGGCTCAGGGAAGTTCATTGACTCAAGGATGATCGGGTTTTTCTCTTCGCAAAGCGTATCACCTGTTTTGATATCTTTGAAACCTACAACCGCAGCAATATCACCAGCTCCAACGTTAGGAATAGGATTTTGCTTGTTTGCATGCATCTGGAAGATACGGGAGATACGTTCTTTGTTTTCAGAACGTGCATTATAAACATAAGAACCTGCTTCCAGATTACCTGAATATACACGGATAAAGCAAAGACGGCCTACGAAAGGATCTGTTGCAATTTTAAATGCCAAAGCTGCAAAAGGCTCTTTTTCATCAGGTTTACGTAATACTTCTTCGCCTGTATCAGGGTTGATACCAGTGATACCTTCCTGATCCATTGGTGAAGGCAATAATTCCATCACATAGTCAAGCATGGTCTGAACACCTTTGTTTTTGAAAGATGAACCACAAACCATTGGTACAATGGTAGCGTCAAGTACTGCTTTACGCAATGCATCAAGGATTTCACGTTCTGTAATTGAATTTGGATCTTCGAAGAATTTCTCCATCAAAGATTCATCATAATCAGCAACAGATTCCAGTAATTTCTCTCTCCATTCAGCAACCTCATCGATCATATCTTCCGGAATAGGCACTTCAGTAAAGGTCATTCCTTTATCATGCTCATTCCAAACGATACCACGGTTGTTAATTAAATCAACAACACCTGTAAAGTTATCTTCAGCACCGATTGGCAACTGCAATGGAACTGCATTACTACCTAACATACTTTTAACCTGTCCAACAACTTTCAGGAAATCTGCACCGGAACGGTCCATTTTATTCACGAAGCCGATACGGGCAACATTGTAGTTGTTAGCCAGACGCCAGTTAGTTTCAGATTGAGGCTCAACACCGTCAACTGCAGAAAATAAGAATACCAAACCATCCAATACACGCAGTGAGCGGTTTACCTCAACGGTAAAATCCACGTGGCCCGGTGTATCAATGATGTTAATATGGTAATCTTGTCCCCTGTATTTCCAGCCTACAGTAGTAGCAGCAGAAGTAATGGTAATACCACGTTCCTGCTCTTGTGCCATCCAGTCCATGGTAGCCGCACCTTCGTGCACTTCACCAATTTTGTGACTAACACCTGCATAATAAAGGATACGCTCTGTTGTTGTAGTCTTACCAGCATCAATATGCGCAGCAATACCGATGTTTCTTGTATATCTTAAGTCTCTTGACATCTTATGATTTCAATAATTAAAAACGGAAATGTGAGAACGCTTTGTTGGCTTCAGCCATTTTATGCGTATCTTCTTTCTTTTTAACAGCAGCACCTTCACCTTTAGCAGCTGAAACGATCTCTCCTGCCAATTTTTCCTTCATGGTTTTTTCACCGCGTCTTCGTGCATAAGAAATTAACCATTTCATGCCTAAAGCAATCTTGCGGTCAGGACGAACTTCTGTAGGAACCTGGAAGTTAGCACCACCAACACGGCGTGACTTCACCTCTACTGCAGGCATTACATTAGTTAAAGCACGTTTCCATACTTCTAAACCATTCTCACCAGCTTTTTTCTCAGCTAATTCTACTGCATCGTAAAAAATAGAGTAAGCGATGGATTTTTTTCCATCATACATCATATTGTTTACAAATCTCGTCACCTGAACATCGTTAAATTTTGGATCAGGAAGGATTATTCTCTTTTTTGGTTTTGACTTTCTCATTTGTTGTTCCTCCTAATTATTTCTTTTTACCTTTTGTTGGTGCGGCAGCTACTTGTCCTGGTTTAGGACGTTTGGTACCATATTTTGAACGACGTTGGTTACGACCAGCAACACCTGAAGTATCTAATGCTCCACGGATGATGTGATAACGTACTCCTGGTAAATCCTTAACACGACCACCACGGATCAATACGATAGAGTGTTCCTGTAAATTGTGACCTTCTCCAGGAATATAAGCGTTAACTTCTTTTCCATTGGTCAAACGTACACGCGCTACTTTACGCATTGCTGAGTTTGGTTTTTTAGGGGTAGTGGTATATACACGTGTACATACACCTCTTCGCTGTGGACAACTGTCCAACGCCGGAGACTTACTCTTGAACTCCAGTGCTACTCTACCTTTTCTAACTAATTGTTGAATGGTTGGCATTGTTATTTGTTTTTTTTATTGTTATTAAAAACTTTACCCCTCAATAAGGGACTGCAAAGGTAAGACAATACATTTTATAAATCAAGGGGTTAACAGAGATTTAATGAAAAGTATTTAAATAAAGTTTCTCCACCTTTTTCCTCGCCCAGTCTGTCTTTCTTAAAAATGTGAGGCTGGATTTCAAACTGGGATCATTATTAAAACAGGCAATCTTTATCATTTTGCCCAATTCAGGCCAACCATAATGCCACACCAGTTGTTTAAGAATAAACTCCAGGGTCTTCCCGTGTAAAGGATTGTTCGCTTGTTTTTCTTCTGCCATATCTATCGGAATGCTGCAAAGGTAATAATAAGATAAGGTATACGTGCATTTCAATTTTGCTTTCTGCCCGGTTTCCGGCCTTCTTTGCCCAGTATAAACTGATACTGAACAAGCATAGAACTCATATAAAACCTGCATTTTCCGTGCAGTCGTACTGGGGTTGGCCTGGGGTTGATCTGGGTATAGGCACGGAACCTCAGCGCAACCCCAGATCACCCCCAGACCAACCCTATATAAGATGCAAGTTCAGTATAAGTTCAATATGAGTTCAATATGAGTTTATACACTGAGAAAATTTTTACGTAACCATCGTTCCGGAAGCCATTAACCCTGAATAAACCAGTCTTTGGCTGATAATCGCATATTATTTGCTTATTTTTGCCTTAAACACAGCGTTGCATACTCTTAAGGAAAAATTATGAATTTGAATTTAGGCGACTTCGTCCGTTTCGTGGACGAGAATATAGAGGGTACCATTACCCGCATCATTGATAAGGATACGATCGGTGTAACTGATGCCAATGATTTTGAGATACCTGTACTGGCCTCTAAAGTAACACTGGTACATGGTGAGATCCCGGAAGATAACGCTGTTGTTTCCAACAGGCAAAGTGTGGTCACTCCTATAGCAGAATTTAAAAAAGAAGGGGTTTATCTGGCCCTGGTAGCTGATCAGCACAGTGCTGCAGTGGCGCACTTCCACCTGCTGAACGAAACCTCCTTCCAGCTGCTGGCCAGTATGACTACTGAAAAAGGGGGAACCTATAAAGGTGAATTTGCCGCGCTTATTCCGGCTGGCAGTGCAAAGAAAATCTATTCTGCCAATATGGGCGATATCCAGTTATGGCCAAAGTTCAACATCGAGGTGCTGTTCTCTACCTCTGCGAATGTTGAACCTCCTGCTCCGCTGGTGTATAATGAAAGCATCAAAGGAAAAGACCTCTCGGTGTCTAAAGTGGAGATCGCCCTGCTGAAACAAAAAGGCTGGCTGATCAGGCTGGATGAACCGGAACCGCAGATCGATATGCAGAAATTAAAGGATAGCTTCAAATAGAGATAGGCTGGGTATTTCTCATTGCAAAGCGTAAAAACACAAAGCGCAAAGGAGATCTTCGGGCTTCGCAAAAAAGACGAATCCTGCTTTCCATGCTGACTGCTGCTGAAGGGCAGCCGAAAGCATGGAAAGCAGGATTCGTCTTTTTTTAGGTTATCCACAGCATGATGCTTAACGCATCCGCCGGTTATTTTGTCCAGGTATTGTTTGATTCATCTGAATCCGGCAGCTGATGATCAGGATCAAGCACTACGGACACCACTTCTTCAGTAGTGGCATAATTCACTGTCCAGGTTTTATTCCTCATCCATACATCAACCGGTATTTTGATCATATCAGTTTTACCGCTGGCGGTTTTCACCTGCAGGATCACCGGCATAGGCATTTTGTCTAAATTGGCAATGACGATGCTGTAGCCTTCCAGCTGGTCTCCTTTTTTTGAAGGTGTTACTGAAGTAAGGGCCTGGTCCATTTTCCAGTTCTCTAAGAACCAGCCTCTCCAGAACCAGGACAGGTCTTCACCGGCCCCGTTTTCCATTGACCGGAAAAAGTCGGACGGTGTTGGATGTTTGAAAGACCACTGTTTAATATAATTCTTAAAGGCATAGTCAAAACGGTCAGCACCCAGCACATGGTCACGCAGGATGTTTAACCCCCAGCTTGGTTTACTGTAGAGATTGACACCGATATTCTGCTCAATCATCGCATCGGGGCTTAACATGATGTATTCCCTGTTTGGCTGCGCCATATATTTTGCGGCCTTATGCAGATCGTCCGGGGCAGCTTTATACTCACCGTTATTGAAGGCGTCTGAAGACAAGCCATTGATGAACGTATTGAAGCCTTCATCCATCCAGCCGTATTTACGCTCATTACTGCCAACGATCATCGGGAACCAGGTATGCCCGAACTCGTGGTCTATCACTCCGTATGCCTGTGCATTTTTGGCCTTCCAGCCGCAGAAAACGATTCCGGGATACTCCATACCGCTAACATTGGATGCGATGTTCACTGCCATGGGGTAAGGGTATTCGAACCACTTGTTTGAATAGTGCTCAATAGAGGCCTTCACGTATTCTACTCCCCTTCCATAACTGTCAGCCCCGCTGCTCTCTACCGGATGGGCAGAAACAGCTAATGATTTTTTTCCGCTGGGCAGGTTGATCTTTGCGGCATCCAGCACAAAGGCTTTGGATGATGACCATGCCACATCCCTGGTATTGGTCATCTTAAACTTCCAGGTAAGCTTATCTTTTGCGGGGCGCGATTTAGGGTCAAGCACTTCCTCAGCAGAACGGATGACAACAGTTTTATCGCTTAGTTTCGCCGCATTCCAGCGCTTCAGCTGCTCGGCAGTGAATACTTCCTGCGGATTCAACAATTCTCCGGAGCCCATAAGTATCTGGTTGCCCGGTGCAGTAACGCTATAAGTAACATCTCCGTATTCACAGTAAAATTCACCGGCTCCCCAGTAAGGCAGGGTATTCCAGCCCAGCACATCGTCATATACACACAATCTTGGGAACCACTGTGCAATCGTATATATCTCTCCGTTTTGGGTGCTCAGGTGCCCCATTCTGTCCGATCCGTTGATCGGGATCACAAAAGAGAAGTTCATTTTTATAGTAACCACATCTCCTTCAGCTCCCAATGGCTGATCCAAACGGATCTGCATGCGAGTATCCTCGGTGATGGATGTGAATTTAACAGGGCCCGCCTTTTTAGAGACCGTAAGGCCGCTGATCTGGTATCCTCCGTTTACTTTTTCACCGCGTGCACCGTAACGGCTCCCTAATTTGATCAGTCCGTTACCCCTTGAGTTTTTCTCAAAAAGATTCTGATCAAGCTGTAACCAGATATAGGGCAGTTGATCAGGACTATTGTTTTTATAAGTGATGGTAACTGTTCCGTTTACCGTGTTCGTCTGATCATCCAGATTGGCCGTAACAGCGTAATCTGCACGGTTTTGCCAATATTTAGGTCCTGGATATCCACTTGCTGAACGGAATTCATTGCCGTTCTGGGTGTAAAAAAGCGGACTAAAAGCGGCATGCGGATCATAATTGCCCGGCGCTGCAGGGGCTTGCTGTGCCTGGGCACTGATACTAAATGCAAAAAACACTACATAAAGAAGTGTTCTTTGAACAAACGGGTTATTCATTAATTCAGGTTTTATATGTTAAGGAAATTAGTTCTTTTTTGTTGTCGGAACAGGCGGCAGTCTTCTTCCTTCAGGCGGCAATTTCAACCAGGTCTGGTAAGCCTGGGCAATATAGAAATCGTAATTAAAAGGATGGTCGCTTTTCACCCTCGCAACAGATGGCCTGTACAAATTGATAAAATCTTTGAGTTCCTGCCCCTGAAGTTTGATCAGTTCGCCCACATGTTCTTCATTAAAATATTGATTGATCTCTGTTTCGTAGGCAGAGGTCTCTTCCAGTCTTTTTACTTTGGCCCTTTCACGTTTATCCTTTCCTGAACCAAAGGCTAAGCCCACACCTCCCGCGCGGCTGGTATTGGTGGTTGGCGGAATACCTGATACGCGGTTAAATCCAGGCGCATTGGGATCTTTCAGCTGGAGGTCGTTCGATAGTTTTGCTCCCCTGACCTCAACCTGCTTAAGGTTAGTGGACTGGGACGGAAGATAGATCGTTTTGGCCTGCAGATTGGTCAGGTAAAGCGTATCGGTATGGTATCCCGGCAGGGAGAATTCCAGCAAGTCTCCTTTGTTGGCCGTAATTGTAAATTGCCCGGCGGCCCCGGTTACTACAACCTTCTGGTTGTTCAGATTTTTTACTGTTACTTTTTGAAGAGGAAAACTCTTGTTCTCATAATCAAATACTCCGCCGCTGATCCCGGTTTGAGCGAACGTATATACTGGTATCGTCAATAACAATACGATAATTAACCTCTTAAGCATTTTCATTTTTTTATTATCTTGTCTTATCCTGATGAAGCTTGCATGAAGATGCAGGTTCCAAATATAATTTAGTTTCGCACTTTGTATTACATTTTAACAATTATTAACATGTAATAGTTTAACTATTCAACAAATCCCTGTATTGTTCTTCATCAAAACTGATCAGCACAGCCTTTCCGTCTTTTTCCACTACTGGGCGTTTAATGGCACTTGGATTTTCCAGCAGCACCGCTATCGCCGTTGTCTCATCCTTTACCTGCTCCTGCTGCTCCGGAGATAGCTTTTTCCAGGTGGTCCCTTTTTTATTCAACACCTTTTCCCAGCCGAAAACGGCAAACCACTCCCCGAGTTTCTCCGCTGTGATCCCCTGTTTCTTAAAATCATGGAATTCATATCCCAGGTCGTTAGCCGTTAACCATGCTCTTACTTTTTTAACTGTATTACAATTCGGAATCCCGTATACGATCATATATGATGAAATAAAGGCGCAAAGCTAGCCATATTTCCGTATTCGTCACATTTTTTTAGATCTTCATCACATTTTATGCAGAGGGACGAAAATCCGCCGTAGTATTGTACCGACGAACCCGACATGATTAAAATAATTATTGCCCCGCGTACTTAATAATTATTTAATCATCAAAGGCTCCATCTAACAATTGAAAGCAAATAGAACAAGTAGATGAATATAAAAGATTTAAATAAAATAGAGTTCTGGGCAGCAAGTTCAAT
Organism: Pedobacter hartonius; assembly: GCF_900107535.1. Lineage (GTDB taxonomy): Bacteria > Bacteroidota > Bacteroidia > Sphingobacteriales > Sphingobacteriaceae > Pedobacter > Pedobacter hartonius. The sequence continues at coordinate 115,945 of NZ_FNRA01000002.1, forward strand.
TTATGGCTGTGCTATACTTATGCTCATTTCAAATGGTTCCGATGCCTATACGCACAAGCCCTTCCAGTTTAGCGAGGCAAAGATAGGTTTCAGCTATTTATCTAATTACTTCCTTCCTGAGCTGTTCCGGTATTCTATCCTTTACTTCTGTTTCCTGATGCTCAATTTTTGCTGCCTGCCCCCGCTGTACAATAAGATAAATATTGGGTTTAACGGGGCTATTGTGCTGGTCATGTACCTGGTGTCCGGACTGGTGATCAGCATTACCCACACCTACAGCAAGGCCTATATACTGGTGCAGTACGCGGATATAGACGATGCCTATATTCAGATCTTTTTTAAAGGTTTCACTTATTCTGCCTGGCTGGTACTGCTCATCTGTATCTATGTGGCGTTGAAAAAATTGCTGATCTACCTTACCGACAACAAAGATAACGATATCCGGAACCAGATGAAACTTGAGATCGTTTTCGGACTGGCCTTTTGGTTCGTAGGCGTCCTGCTTTGGCTGGCAGCGGGGGTGGACTTTGATGTGATCCTCTGCTGGACACTGGTGATCATGGCCTGCATATTTTTAACAATCTATTCCATCTATTATCTCATCCCTTCCTTAGGCACACAGATCAATCCATCCCGTACCTTTTACGGAAAAATTACTTTACTGACATTCCTGATCGCTATACCCATCGGATTGGTCGGGGCCCTGATCAGCGGAAAGGGAGAGTTCTTCATTATTGTAAATCTTTTTCATATTACAGCCCAACTGGTAATCAGTGCCCCCCTGGCCTGGTATATCTACAAACAGAGAAACGAAACCGAACAGCAGATATTCACGCTTAAAAAGGAACTTCGCAAATCGGATGCTTCGCTGGGTTTTCTGAAATCACAGATCAACCCCCATTTTCTTTTTAATGCATTGAATACACTCTATGGAACAGCCCTGCAGGAAAATGCCGAACGTACAGGCGAGGGCATACAAAAGCTTGGAGATATGATGCGCTTCATGCTCCAGGAGAATATGCAGGACAAAATCTCCCTTAGCAGGGATATTGATTACCTGAATAATTACATCGCTTTGCAAAAGCTAAGGACGTCAGTATCGGTAGACATCCTGATCAGCACCGAGATCGAAGAACAGTTTACCACGCTGCAGATTGCACCAATGCTGCTGATCCCTTTTGTAGAAAACGCCTTTAAACATGGCATCAGCTTACAGTCGCCCTCACATATCAAAGTTACCCTGCAAACCAAGGGAAAGACCCTTTACTTTGACGTAAACAATAGTATTCATCTCAAAGCTGATGGTGACCCTGAGAAACTTCAAAGCGGTATAGGGCTGCAGAACGTAAGGCAACGTCTGGAGTTACTGTATCCTAAGAAACATGAACTCATTATCAGGGAAAGTGCAAAAGAGTTTTTCGTACATTTAACGCTGAACTTAGATTAACAAATGATTGCTATTGCGATAGATGATGAGCCCATAGCTTTGGATATAGTGAAATCCCATGCCTCCAAAGTTCCGTTTATAACCCTGGAAGCTGTATTTACCAATGCATTCGAAGCAATTGCATTCTTACAGAAGAACCAGGTGGACCTGATCTTTCTGGATATTCAGATGCCGGATATCAGCGGGATTGACTTCTTGAGCAGCCTCAGCAATCCGCCCCTTGTTATTTTTACTACAGCCTATGCCGAACACGCTGTAAAAGGATTTGAGCTGAATGCACTGGATTACCTCCTCAAACCGTTCTCCCTGTCCAGATTTCTCAAAGCATGTAACAAAGCAGAAGAATTGTATAGTCTGCGCAGGAAAACGGATCATCCGGCACAGCCCGCACATTTATTTATCAAAGATGGTTATGAGCAGATTAAAGTAATTGTGGATCATATCCTCTATATTGAAGCTGCAGGCAATTACACGCTGATCCACCTGAATAACAACACTTCATTGAGCACGAGGATGCCAATCGGTGATATGCAAATGTTGCTTCCTGCAAAAAAGTTTGTTAGAACACACCGGGCATTTATGATTTCTAAAAGTGCTGTGACTAAATTTGACAGGAACCAGATCTGGATCGGTGATAAAGTAATTCCCGTAGGGCCAGCATATGCACACTGTTTACAGGAACTATAAACCAAATATTACCTATAACTATACCCATCCTTCCCCCAACATAAAAAATAACCAATTTTAACTGCGTTTATCAGAAGTTAAATACTTTTAACAACAAGAAAAATCGATATTATTATTCCCTCAAGCTCTAAAAAATATTTTGTTCCGGAAAAATAACCCGTTAATATATGTAGCACGAACTATTTTATGAGTATTATTGTCATATGTTTCTAACCTCGGTTAAAACATACGGTTTTTACTTAACAGGCAATATTATCGACATATGTGGAGATTTACATTTAGACAACAGGTATTAACAGGATTTACGCTTTCGCTGTTGTTCGTCCTCATCTCTGCCATCACCTCCTATATCAGCATCCAGTCGATGAATGCTGATTCTTCTTGGGAAAGCCATACTTACGAAGTAATTGACCATGCCCAGAATCTGGAGGTGAAATTACTGAACACTGAAACCGGTCTGAGGGGATATATTTTAACACAGCGCCCGGAATACCTGGAGCCCTACAATAAAAATGTCAATAAAATACAACCCCTGATCAGGGATCTTCAGCGGCTCACAACGGACAACCCGGAACAGCAGGAAAGACTGGACTCGCTAGAGTTCTATTCCACACAGAAACTCCGGGATATGCAGGAAATCCTCCGGGCGAATGCTACCGCCGGACAGGAGGCGTCCGTTAAAAAGACCCTGACAGATAAAGGAAAGCTTTACAAAGACAATATGCTCAGGGTAAACAACCAGGTCATAAAAGCGGAAAACAAACTGCTGGCGATAAGGAAAGAGAAAAGAATTGAAAGCGGGTTGAGATCCACTATCATTGTGGTAACCAGTTCACTGATTATTTTAGGCCTGATCCTATATCTTTCCAGCTTTATCAAAAGAACTTTCAATCAGCTGAAATCAACAGAAATACGGATCAGGGAGAACAATGAGCAGCTGGTAAAAATTTCTGACGAAAACGAGCAGAAGAACTGGATGCTTTCCGGCGCCTCTGTAGTGAATGAATCACTGCGGGGAGAACAGGAACTGGATGAGCTTTGCACCCATGTAATTACAGATATGTGTAATTATGTAAAAGCACCTCTGGGAGCCATGTACCTCTTCAATCCGAAAACAAAAAAACTGGAGCTGAAAGGTGCATATGCATTTGAAATAAAAAAAGGCAAAGACACGGATATTTCTCTTTCTGAAGGTCTTGTAGGCCAGGTTGCCGTTGAAAAACGCATCAAGCAGTTGCATAACCTGCCAGACGATTATATCAAAGTAGCTTCCGGCCTGGGCAATACCGTCCCGAAATCATTAATTGTCATGCCTGTACAGTTTGAGGATGACATTATCGCTGTGATCGAGATGGCGCTTCCGGTAGCTCCTACCCCGCTTCAGGTAAACTTCTTTGAGAGGATCACCACGAACATCGGCATAGCCATAAACCGTACCCAGGAGAGGGAGAAACTGCGCGATCTCTTCCTTCAGACCCAGCAGCAGGCTGAAGAACTGGAAAGCCAGCAGGAGGAATTGCGCACCACTAATGAAGAGCTGATCCATAAATCAGAGGAGCTGCAGGCTTCAGAAGAAGAGCTGAGAGTACAGCAGGAGGAGCTGCGCGAGACCAATGCAGAACTGGAAGAAAAAGCCGGCCAGCTGGAAGAACGCAATATCCTGGTAAACGAAGCCCGGGAAGCGATGAGCTTAAAGGCCAAAGAACTGGAGGTATCCAGTAAGTATAAGTCGGAGTTCCTGGCAAATATGAGCCACGAGTTACGTACACCGCTCAATAGTATACTGATCCTGGCCAGGATCTTAAAGGAAAACAGACCCGAGAACCTGAATGAAGAACAGCTGAAATATGCCGGGGTGATCCACAATGCAGGAAATGACCTGCTTACCTTAATTAACGATATCCTGGACCTGTCGAAAATTGAATCCGGTAAAATAGACCTTGATATTGAGCCGGTCAGGCCTCAGGAGATCCGCCAAAACATGGAGTCGCTGTTTACAGAAATTGCGAAAAGCAGGAAGATAAGCTTTAAAACTACTTTAGGTACCGATGTACCGGAAAAAATGATGACCGATCTGCCTAAAGCAGAACAGATCGTGAAAAACTTGTTGTCCAACGCCTTTAAATTCACTCCTGAGTTCGGGGAGATCAGCCTGGAGATCGGCAGCGCTGCACCGGATATTCAATATTACTCAGACCAGCTGAGGAACAGCAGCCAGCAGATACTTTTCTTCAGTGTGAAAGATTCCGGGATCGGGATACCGGCAGATAAGCAGAAGCTGATATTTGAAGCCTTCAAACAGGCCGATGGTACAACCAGCAGAAAATACGGAGGTACAGGCCTGGGTCTGTCTATCAGTAAAGAACTTGCCAACATACTGGGTGGAGAGATCCAGGTGGAAAGTGAACCTGAACAGGGCAGCTGTTTTACGCTTTACCTTCCTGTAACGAATATTGAAGGCAGTTTAACCCAGGAACAGGCGGCAAATATCCATCCGGAACCAATAGTTGTACCGCTGATCCCCGAACCTCTTCTTATTCCCCTGAACAAAAACGGAAAGCAGACGCTGCTGATCGTAGAAGATGACCTTACATTTGCCGATGTACTGAAAGACTATGCCATAGAAAAAGGGTTCAGCCCGATTCTTGCCCATAGCGGTGATATAGGACTGCAAATGGCTGCCGATAAATTGCCTGATGCGATCATTCTTGATATTATGCTGCCCGTTATGGATGGATGGAGCATTCTGAAACGCCTCAAGGCAAACCCGCAAACCAAACATATACCGGTTCATATGATGTCTGCCGGTGAAATAAAAGGTGAACGCGCGCTGAAAGAAGGTGCTATAGGTTTCCTGAGAAAACCTGTCGAAAAGGACGAGCTTGATCAGGCATTTGCTATACTCAACTCCGGCAACATTGCCTATGACTTTCAAACAGTACTGGTAGTGGAAGACCACGAGCTGCAGAGCCTGGCAGTAAAAGAGCAGCTGGCGGGAAAAGGGATTGAAGTGGCACAGGCCTTTACAGGGCAGGAAGCACTGGACCTGCTCAGTGAACGTACTTTCGACTGTATCATCCTGGATTTAAATCTGCCTGATATTTCGGGCTTTGACCTGCTGGACAAGATCAAGACACAGGAAAAATTCGTACATGTACCTGTAATCATCAATACTGCTATGGAACTTGATCAGGATAAGATTGCCCATATCATGAAGTATTCTGAAGCTATGGTACTGAAATCGAACAAGTCGAACGACAGGCTGATCGATGAAGTGAGCCTGTTTATGAATAAACTGAAAAAACAGGACCCCTTTAAGAACGTCGCTGCAGGAAATTCAAAGCCCAAAACAGTCTCTACGATTGAGAAAGTTTTAAAAGATAAAACCATCATGATTACTGATGATGACATGAGAAATATTTTCGCATTATCAAGTGCACTGCAGGTTTATGACATCAATATCGTGATTGCCAATAATGGCAGGCAGGCGCTGGACAAACTGGAAGAAAGGAAAGATATAGACCTTGTGCTGATGGATATCATGATGCCGGAGATGGATGGTTATGAAGCGATGAAGCTGATCCGCCAGCAAAAGGAATATAAAAAATTACCAATTATCGCCTTAACAGCCAAGGCGATGAAGAATGACCGTGAAAAGTGCATCGAGGCGGGTGCAAACGATTATATCGCTAAACCGGTAGACATCGACCAGCTGCTCTCCATGTTAAGGGTTTGGCTAAGTTAGTATGGGCAACAAAATATCAGATCAAAATACACAGGAGCTGCTTAGCTATGAACAACTGAAAAGCTTAACAGCTTTCATCAGAAATGTGCATGGCTTCGATTTCAGCGATTATTCTGCAGCTTCCCTCAAAAGAAGGGTCACCAGGATTATGCAATTGCAAAAACTGAGCCTGTTTGATTTACGCACCCTGCTCACAAATGACCTGGAGTACTTTGAATCATTTTTGATGGAAGTGACAGTAAATGTGACTGAGATGTTCAGGGACCCGCTGTTTTACAAGTCTTTGATCACCAATATTATTCCCTATCTGCAATCTTACCAGCGGATAAAGGTTTGGAATGCGGGATGCTCAACCGGCGAGGAACTCTATTCATTTGCAATACTTTTTGCCGAAGAAGGATTATATAACAGGAGCTTTTTTTACGGTACGGACATCAATGCCGATGTTTTGGAATTTTCCAAAAATGGTATTTACGATTTGCAGAAAATGAAGCAATATTCTGAGAATTACCAGCAAACTGGTGCACTTCATACCTTATCTGATTATTACTCGGCACGTTATGGTGCTGCATCAATGAATCATTCTTTAAAAAAGAACATCCTGTTTTCAGCCCATAACCTGGCGTCGGATGGCGTGTTCAATGAGTTTCAGCTGATTTCCTGCCGTAATGTGTTGATCTATTTTAACACTGCCTTACAGGAGAGGGTCATAGACCTTTTTTATAACAGCCTGGCAAACTTCGGCTTCCTTTGCCTGGGTTCTAAAGAAACGCTTAGAAGCTCCGAGATCGGGCGCTTCAGGATCATCGATCAAAAAAATAACATATATCAAAAAATAGCATAAGACTTACCCGATTAGGAAGCCCACAAAGAACTATGGAAAAGATCAATATTCTCATTGTAGATGACAGACCCGAAAATATTATCGCACTGGAGGCTTTATTGGAACGGGCCGATGTAAACCTAATCTCCACTACCCTGCCCAACGAGGCCCTTCGCCTGGCATGGGAAATGGATATTGCCATCGCCCTGGTTGACGTTCAAATGCCCGAAATGGACGGCTTTGAACTGGTAGAGATCTTAAAAAGCAACCCCAGGACAAAAAATATCCTGGTGATATTTGTTACCGCGATTTCCACCGATGCAAAATATGCCGTAAAGGGCCTGAATGCCGGTGCAGTGGATTACCTGTATAAACCGCTGAACCCATATGTGACCTCTGCCAAGGTAGATTCCTTTATACAGTTCGTTCGCACGCAGCGCGACATCGTAAAGAAGAACAAGGAACTTGAATCGTATCAGAAAGAACTGATCAAAGCAAAGGACCAGGCCGAACAGGGACGGAAAATAAAAGAGAACTTCCTGGCAAATATGAGCCATGAGATCCGCACACCCATTAACGGTATTATCGGGATTACCAATTTACTGGAGAAAACAGACTTAACTGCTGACCAGCGGGAGATGATAGAATTATTGGAGATCTCCTCAAACTCGCTGCTCGGGGTGATCAACGATATCCTGGACCTGTCGAAAATCGAAGCAGGGAAGTTCAGGATCAACAGGGCTGCCACAGATTTAGTAATGACCTGCCATGCGGTGATCAACCTGCTCCGGATAAGGGCAAAAGAAAAAAACCTTGAACTCATCACTGCATATGATGAAGATCTGCCTAAAACGATCCTTGCAGATTCCCTGCGGCTGAATCAGATCCTGATGAACCTGATTGGCAATGCCATCAAATTTACCAGCACCGGCAGCGTAACGCTGAAAGTAGAAATAGCCGGCAGAAGGGACAAACAGGTACAGCTGAAATTTTCTGTGACTGATACAGGCATTGGTATTCCCAAGTCTAAGATCAACAGAATATTTGAAACCTTTGAGCAGGCTGATGACAATACCACACTAAATTTCGGGGGCACCGGTCTTGGTCTGTCGATCGTGAAGAACCTGGCGCAGTTAAAAGGCGGCGAACTGACTGTAAGCAGCGAGGAAAATAAAGGAAGCGAATTCTGCTTTAGCAACTGGTATGAAGTACTGGAGAATCTTCCCGAAAATCAGAAAAGGGCGCCCGAAAAGCTGGCTGCATTCGAGAATGTAAAAATCCTGGTGGCCGAAGACAATCCTATCAATAAATTTTTAATTGTCAAAGTTTTAAAAGGCTGGAACATTGAGGCCGACGTGGTAGAGAACGGGAAAGAAGCACTCGATAAACTCGCGGAAAACGACTATGACATTGTGCTCATGGACACGTTTATGCCCGTAATGAATGGCCTGGAGGCCACGAAACTGATCAGAGAAGGTCATATCGAAGGTAAAAAAGATATCCCCGTAATCACCTTCTCTGCTGCCGTTATGGACAATGATAAAAAAGCAGCTAAGGAGGCAGGAGCGGATGACGTACTGAGCAAGCCATTTGAACTGGGGGTCTTACATGAGAAGATCCAGCAGTATACAGGAAAAAAACCGATAGGAGGCTAAGTCAGGATCATTTATTAAAGGCCGTCATGGTTTGTGCCGGCCCTATCGTAACAAAACTTTTAATCAGCTCCACGCTCCGGTCAATCAATGCCGGTAATTCCGGTTGTTCTTCTTTACCGAACCTGTCAAGCACATAATCAGCCTGACGGCCTTTGGCAAAGTTGTCACTGATACCGAAGCGCAGACGCGGGTAGGCTTGCCCGCCGCAGATGGCCTCAATGCTTTTGAGCCCGTTATGCCCTGCACTGCTGCCCTGCAATTTGAGGCGCAGTTTACCCAGCGGGAGGGCCAGGTCATCTACAATGACTAGTACGTTTTCTAATGGGATATTCAGGTCATGCATCCAGTAATTTACGGCCTTGCCGCTCAGGTTCATGAAGGTTGTAGGTTTGATCACATGGAGCTTTCTCCCTTTAAAGGAAACTTCTGAATAATAGGCCAGCCGCAGATTGGAGAATGATCCGTCCAGTTGTCTCACCAGTTCGTCTGTGATATTAAAACCAATATTATGTCTTGTATTGGCGTATTCCGGTCCTATATTTCCCAGGCCAACTATTAAATATTTCATCTCCTATTACTTATGATTACAGCAGAACATTGAAGCGTAGTATACTGCCGCTCCAAAGATAATGGTTTCTGCCAAAACTCTCTCTGCCGAAAAGAACACGCATAAAAAAACAGCACTGAATGACCAGTGCTGTTCCTGAATTGCTGACAAAGATCAGCTTATTTTTTACCGCCTTGTTGTTCGGCTTGTTTCAATGCTCTTGACATACCTACAGAAACGATTGTATCTTCAGGAGTGTTTGTAACTGTGTAAACACCTTCTCCAAGATCACGTACACGGAACAGGTTACCTACTTCAAGTTTAGCAATGCTTACCTCAACTACCTGTGGCATATCTTTCGGGAAAGATCTAACACGCAGTTTACGTAGTTTCTGAACAAGTTTACCACCCATTTTAACACCTGGAGAAGTACCGGTTAATTTGATAGGGATCTCCATAACGATTTCTTTGTCGTCAAATAACTGAAGAAAATCTACGTGTAATAATACGTCTGTTAAGGGGTGAAATTGTAACTCTTTTATGATTGCTTTGGTTTTTGTACCATTAATATCAATTTCTAAAAAGTTGGCTTCAGGAGTATAGATAGCATCCTTTAATTCAGTTATTACTACAGCAAAATGTGCTTGTTCTTTACCACCATACAATACTGCAGGAACTTTACCTTCATAGCGAAGCTCTTTAGCATCGCGTTTCCCTACGTTCTCTCTTGGAGAACCGCTAATTGCGATTGTTTTCATTTGTTTTCTATTTGTTTTTTAATTGTTATTATTATCTTTATCAGAACGATACAAGGCCTGCGCCGGCTCTCGTTCCCTATTCTATTTTAAAAAGATCGCTAATTGACCCGTGCTCATTTACATTGGCTATAGCCTTTGCAAACAGCTCTGCAGTACTCAGTACCCTGATCTTCGAACTTTCCTGTTTCAGTGGAATAGAATCAGTTACGATCAGTTCCGTCAGCACCGAGTTTTCAATCGTTTCATATGCTTTACCTGATAAAACAGGATGCGTACAAACCGCTCTGACACTTTTTGCCCCTTTTTCCATGATCAGTGCTGCTGCTTTGGCCAATGTGCCTGCAGTATCACAAATATCATCGATCAGCACGATATCCATATCTGTCACGTCCCCGATGATCGACATCGATTCGATCTCATTGGCGCGTTTACGTCGTTTATCACAGATTACAACCTCTGCATTAAAGAACTTTGCGAAGGTACGTGCCCTGTAAGAACCGCCCATATCCGGAGATGCAATGGTCAGGTTGTCCAGCTTCAGGCTCTTGATATAAGGAACAAAGATGATTGAACCATCAAGGTGATCTACGGGAATATCAAAGAATCCCTGTATCTGTGCCGCATGGAGATCCATGGTCATGATCCGGTGGATACCTGCAGACTTCAGCAGATTGGCTACAAGTTTTGCACCTATCGCCTGCCGGGGCCTGTCTTTCCTGTCCTGTCTGGCCAGACCATAATAAGGAACAATAGCAGTAATGTAATGTGCTGAAGCTCTTTTTGCCGCATCAATCATCAGGAGTAATTCCATTAAATTGTCTGAAGGCTGGTAGGTGGACTGGATGAGAAATACGTCACATCCTCTTACAGATTCATCATATGCTGGCTGAAATTCACCATCGCTAAACCTGCTTAAGGAAACACTACCAAGGGGCCTGCCGTAACTTTCGGCAATCTTGAGGGCTAATGCTTTTGTACCGGTACCGGCAAAAAGTTTAACGGGGTTGAATTGCAATGGCATGATTAGACGGGTATCAATGCTGGGTTAAAAAAAATCGGATTGCGTATTTCAACTCACAATCCGAATATATTTAGTTGCCCGACCAGGATTCGAACCTAGACAAACGGTACCAAAAACCGTTGTACTACCTTTATACTATCGGGCAATCTTCCTACAAATCAACAAAGGGTTGCTTTGAAATGGAATGCAAATCTACGCAGATTTTTGATAATTGCAAATCCTCCGGTAAAAAATTTGAAAATAATTCTAAAAACGCGTTTGAAGGCCATTTGGCGGGTTAATTTTTGTTAAACTATAATGATGTATGTACTTATGTCAATCTTATTGATTATTTTCGGCTGCATTTTTATAGCCAATTTATATATCAAGATCAAAATGAATTATTCAAAAATTAATAACATTACAGGATGGCTGTGTTTTTTCGTTGCCACAGTTACCTATATACTCACTTTAGAGCCCTCAGTTAGTTTCTGGGATTGCGGAGAGTTTATAGCTTCGGCCTTTAAGATGCAGGTAGTGCATCAGCCCGGAGCCCCATTGTTCTTAATGATACAACGCTTTTTCTCCATATTTGCTATGGGCGACATCCATAAAATCGCTTACTTTATGAATGTAGGCTCTGCCCTGGCAAGTGCGGCAACCATATTATTCCTGTTCTGGACCATTACGGCCCTCGCCAAGAAAATGATCCTGAAACGCAATGAAGACCTGACCACAGGAGACCTGATTACGATCATGGGTGCCGGTGTAGTAGGAGCTCTTGCTTATACTTATTCTGACAGTTTCTGGTTCTCTGCTGTAGAATCCGAGGTATACGCCCTTTCCTCACTGTTCACGGCAATCGTATTCTGGGGTATTTTAAAATGGGAGTCGCATGCTGATGAGCCGCGTGCCGACAGATGGTTGCTGTTCATTGCCTATATCATGGGGCTATCCATCGGTATTCACCTGCTGAACTTACTGACTATTCCTGCCATTGCCTTTGTTTACTATTTCAAGAAAGAACGCAACCCCACAAATTTGGGAATATTCAAAACTTTCGCCGTAGGTATCCTGATCCTTGCATTTGTTCAGTACGGCATTATCCAGTATGTAGTTTCCTTCGGGGCATATTTCGATCTGTTCTTCGTCAATACTTTAGGTATGGGCTTCGGAACGGGAGTGATCTTTTTCGCTATCCTGCTGATCGTTGGTTTTACCTGGGGTATCCGTTACTCTATCAAAACGCAGAAAAAGGTTTTAAACCTGGCACTGCTGTCCACTGTACTGATCATTTTTGGCTATTGTTCCTTTGCAATGATCATTATCAGGGCTAAAGCAAATCCAAACCTGAACAACAGTAACCCGGATAATGCTTTTTCATTCCTGAGTTACCTGAACAGGGAACAATACGGAGACAGGCCTTTATTATTCGGCCCGAATTACAATTCCGAGAAAGTAAGCCTTAAGGAAGGCAAAAACATCTATAGGAAAGGCGATACCAAATATGAAGTGGCCGGCAAAAAAACCGATTACGAATATGACAGGACTACTGTATTTCCAAGGATGTATAGCGATGAGCCAAGACACGTAGAAGAATATAAAAGCCTGATGGGTTTTGACGACAGTCATTTTCCTGGTCTGTTTGATAACATCAATTACCTGTTCAAGTACCAGATCGGAAATATGTACATGCGTTATTTCATGTGGAACTTTGTAGGCCGCCAGAATGACGATCAGGGTGCAGGCATTTACCAGGGGCAGTTCCTCAGCGGAGTAAAACCTATCGATGCGATCATGCTGGGAGATCAGTCACACCTTCCTCCCTCTATTGTAGAAAGCAGCGCCTATAACCGCTTTTTCTTCCTTCCGCTGATCATTGGATTGCTTGGTGCAGTATGGCACTTCAAACGCAACCAGAAGGATGCGGGTATTGTAGGCCTCCTGTTCTTCTTTACCGGTCTGGCCATCGTGCTTTACCTGAACCAGAAACCACTGGAACCAAGAGAAAGGGATTATGCCTATGCAGGATCTTTCTATGCTTTTGCCATCTGGATAGGCTTTGGCGTATTTGCTATCAAAGACTGGGTATTTAAAAAAGTAAGCGCACAAAATGCGGCTGTCATTGCAACTGTAGTTTGTTTACTGGGGGCACCAGTAATTATGGGTGCCCAGGGATGGGATGACCATGACCGTTCATCCAAACTGGTTGCACACGATATTGCCGTTGATTACCTTGAATCCTGCGCACCGAATGCAATCCTGTTCACCTATGGTGATAATGACACCTATCCGCTCTGGTATATACAGGAAGTGGAAAACGTAAGACCGGATGTTCGTTTAGTGAACCTGAGCTTATTTGACACCGATTGGTACATTGATGGGATGAAACGCAGGCAGAATGAATCTGAACCGCTTCCGATCAGCATGAAACCCTCACAATATGTACAGGGTGTAAGAGACGTCATGTATTACCAGGATTATAAAATTGCAGGTGCTGTTGAATTGAAAAACATCCTGGCCGTATTGCTGTCCGATGATGATGATGACAAAATTCCTTTGCAGAACGGAACAAAGGAAAACTTCATTCCTACTAAAAACTTCAAAATGACCATCAACCCTGAAGAGGTAGTGAAAACAGGAACGGTAAGTGCAGCAGACTCTGCCAAGATCACCCCTGTAATGCAGTGGACTTTCAATAAAGGATATGTAACCAAAGGTACGCTGGCAATGCTGGACATTCTGGCTAACAACAACTGGAAGAGACCTATCTATTTTGCAAGTACAGTACCCTCAGACCAGTTTAACGGTCTGGACAACTATTTGTATACCGAAGGCCTGGCTATGCGCCTGCTGCCTCTTAAAATTGATACAGCCGCAGGAAGGAATGAGCTCGTCAATATTGACATCCTGTACCGTAACATGTATAACAAATTCAAATGGGGTAACGTAAAGGAATCCAAATATCTGGACCCTCAGTCCTCAGATGACATCTCTATCTTCAACAACGTATTCAACACCACGATCTCCGGCCTGATCAAAGAAGGAAAGATCGCCGATGCCAAGAAAGTAGTTGCCCGCTATTTCGAAGTAATGCCTGATAAATTCTACGGCATGCGTTCAATGATGGGTACCTACTTCCTTGCCGAAAACCTGTACACCCTCGGTGATACACAGCGTGCAAATGCGCTGATGGAAAAATCTGCAGACTACATCCAGAAAGAACTCACTTACCTTGCAGATGTATCCAAAAGCAGAAACCGCTTTATCGGCGGGCAGAACGTACAACTCGGCCTGCAATTCCTCAACCAGATGGTCAAAACTGCCACCGAGCAAAAACAGACTAAGCTGGCACAGCAGTTAACCCAGCGGTTCCAGGGCCTTGAAGCCCGGTTCTCGGTTTACTTCTCCCAGGCACCGCAGCAGTAGTAGAACATACGGCATAAAAAAGCGGCCTGCAAATTTGAATTTGCAGGCCGCTTTTTTATAGATATATTTTCGGGATTTTGCTTTAGACTGTGATCGGGATTTTACTTGATATTTAATCGGGATTTTGCTTGAGCTTTAGACTGTGATCGGGATTTTTCTTGAGCTTTAGATTTGATCGGGATTTTGGTTATTTGGGATCTTGCTATTTATACTCCCAGTTAGATTATCCCCCGGATCTCCCCCCTTAGAGATAAATAAAGGCAATGTGGTTTTGCTGCCTTCCCTGCTGCGCTTCAGCAGCAGGCAGCATCAAAACCACATTGCCTTTATTTATCCTTATTCATTCACCACCCCCATTGAACAAAACTTGTCAATCCGCGTAGCGATCATTTTATCTGTTTTCTCTTTACCAAGTTCTTTCAGGTCTTTCAGGATCTGGGCTTTTAAGGTCTCCCCCATTACTACCGGATTCTGGTGTGCTCCGCCAAGCGGTTCTTTGATGATACCGTCAATCAGCTGGTTCCGGTACATATCATTTGACGTCAGCTTTAAACATTCCGCTGCTCTTTCCTTGTAATCCCAGCTGCGCCATAGGATAGATGAGCAGGATTCAGGTGAGATCACCGAATACCAGGTATGTTCAAGCATATATACTTTATCACCGATACCGATACCCAATGCGCCGCCGGATGCACCTTCACCAACGATGAAGCAAACGATCGGCACTTTCAGTATTGACATTTCGAGCAGGTTTCTTGCAATGGCTTCACCCTGTCCGCGTTCTTCAGCTTCTATTCCGGGATAAGCACCCATCGTATCGATAAAAGAGATCACAGGTTTATTGAACTTTTCAGCAAGGCGCATTAATCTCAAAGCTTTGCGGTAACCTTCAGGGTTTGCCATTCCGAAGTTGCGGTACTGGCGTTCCTTTGTATTTTTACCTTTCTGGTGCCCTATGATCATTACTGTTTGCCCGTCAATAGTAGCAAAACCACCGATAATTGCTTTATCGTCTTTTACGGTACGGTCACCGTGCAGTTCGATGAAGTCATCGCAGATCATACTGATATAATCCAGGGTCTGCGGTCTTTCAGGGTGGCGTGACAATTGAACTTCCTGCCATCCTGTGAGGTTGGTATACAGGGCGTTCTGAGTTTTGGATAATTTATCTTCCAGCTCTATTAGTGTAGCAGACATATCTACTTTTGTTTTATCAGCAACCTGTTTAACCTTTTCAATTTGCTGCATCAATTCAGCAATAGGTTTTTCAAAATCAAATGACGTTTTTATCTGTTCCATAAGTGGGCGGTAAAAGTAGCTAAATTATTTAAAATTTCCCTATTTCTCTTTAGCATTCCGGATATAAAGAACAGATATTGCACCGAGGATCATAAATATACCGGCAAGTACAATCGCATAGATCGCTTCACCATGATAAAATTTCTTTACAATCAGTCCACCAAACAGGCCATTTACGATCTGGGGCATGGTAATAAAGAAGTTAAATATCCCCATATAAACACCCATTTTACGCGCAGGGATAGCGCTGGACAGGATCGCATAGGGCATAGAGAGGATACTTCCCCAGGCAAGGCCGATACCGATCATGGAATAGATCAGGTGATCCGGGTTGCTGATAAAATAGATGGACAGCAGACCTGCACCACCGGCCAGCAGTGAAAAAGCATGTGCAATTTTCCGGCTTGTAGCCCTTGCAATTGACGGCAGTACCAGTGCATATAGCGCAGAGACGCCATTATATACCCCAAATAAGATGCCTACCCAGTTGCCTGCATCGGCAAATTTCACAGAGGAAGTATCTCCGGGAAGCACTTTATAGATATGCTGTGCGATGGCGGGAGTGGTAAACACCCACATCGAGAACAGCGAAAACCAGGAGAAAAACTGTACCAGTCCCAGTTGTTTCATGGTTAAAGGCATATTGGAGAAATCCGTAAGGATAGAAAGTACGCCTTTCTGTTCTTCTGTTTCCGCTTCAGCAGCATGGTATAAAGCCATTTCTTCCGGCGGATATTCCTTCGTATTCAGTACTGTCCACAAAATAGTGCCCAGCAAAATAGCTGCCCCGGCATAAAAAGAGTAGATCACGTTATTGGGCACCTGTCCTGCCGCAGCCACTTTGGAAGCACCCAGGTATGCTGAAAATATATAGGGCAGCCATGATCCCGATATCGCCCCTGCGCCAATCAGGAAAGTTTGCATGGAGAAGCCGAAACTTCTCTGGCTTTCAGGCAGTTTATCGCCCACCAAAGCCCTGAAAGGCTCCATTGCCACATTGATTGAAGCATCCATGATCATCAGCATTCCTGCCCCGATAATGATGGGCGGCAGGAAGCTGGCCATGGCTCCTGCATTGGGCATCAGTATAAGCGCGATCGCCGTTAAGATTGCACCAACCAGGAAATATGGCCGTCTTCTGCCAAAACGGTTCCAGGTACGGTCGCTGTAATAGCCGATGATCGGCTGTACGATCATCCCGGTTAACGGAGCTGCGAGCCAGAACAGGGACAGGTGTTCTACATCGGCCCCGAAGGTTTGCAGGATCCTTGAAGCATTACCGTTCTGTAAGGCAAAACCAAACTGTATCCCGAAAAAGCCGGCACTCATGTTAAAGATCTGGAGGTTTGATAGTTTCGGTTTAACAGCAACAACTTTGTTTGGTTCCATAACGGGATATATTGGTTTGATAGATGTTAAAAGACCAGGATCTGGGCAGTCATTGGCAATACCCATACAGGTATCGTATTTTCATTAATATCATTTATTTTTAAATCCGATAGCTGGTCCCTGACATCCTTTACGGGATTGCCCTGCAGGACAACCTCAGGAACCTGTACCTGGCTTTCCATCCTGTAATGGCGGTCGAAATTCACGAGAATCAGCAAGCGCTGATTTGCAGTATAACGTACATAACCGTACATTTTAACATTCATGTTGCCCGCTACGGGTATTTCCCAGAACTCCCCTCTGGCAACAGCTTCTGATGTGCCTGCCAGCCGGAGTAACTTTACATAGTAATCCCGCAGTGCTTTCTGTTCCGTACTTAAACGGCCTCCGTCAAAAGCACCCTCGTTCATCCATTTCTGATGTTCGGGTGTTCCCCAGTAATCAAAGATCGACGTGCGGTTATCCTCACCCCCAAATCCTTCCGATCCCCTGGCGGGCTCACCTACTTCCTGACCAAAATAGGTCATCACCGGGCCTCCTGATAAAGTGGCCGACACGACCATTGCCGGCAGTGCAAGTTCTGCCCTTCCGGCGAATCCGGCAGAGGCAATACGTTCTTCATCATGGTTTTCCAGGAAGCGCAGCATATGATCGCCAAAACCGGCGCTTTCCACCTGCCATACTTTGCGGATATCATTCACATCAGCATGGTCTTCGCTCCTGATCAGTCTTTTCAACCCGTCATACAGCCCTACTTTATCATACAAATAATCAAACTTACCGGTGGTAAGGAATGACTTATATTTAGAGGGGTCATAGGCTTCACCAATAAATATCAGGTCGGGATTTACCTTTTTCAGCTCGGGGATCATCCAGCTCCAGAAAGCCAGGGGAACCATTTCAGCCATATCACAGCGGAAACCGTCAACTCCTTTATTTGTCCAGAAGGTCAGGATGTCCCTCATTTTTGTCCACACTGCCGGGACGGGATCAAAGTACTGCTTATCATGGTCCAGGTAATCCACCCCGTAATTCAGCTTCACGGTCTCGTACCAGTCGTCTGCAGAGGGTTGCTCAGAGAAAACATTGTTACCGGTTGCCTTCGCGGGAGATTCTGTATATTGTTTTTGCTGCAATGCAGTTAAAGGGGTTTGTCTGTCCGATTTCGGTGCGGGCACCACAAAGTCCTTTCCGGGAACATAATAATAGTCGTTTCCCGGGCTGAAGCCTACGTGCACATCATCGTCTTCGCCAAAATCCTTAACGCCGGCAGGTTTCATGGTGGAATGATATTCCCGGGCCACATGGTTAGGTACAAAGTCGATAATCACCTTCATGCCCTTGTTGTGTGTCCTTTTTACCAGCGCCTCAAATTCGGCCATCCTGCTTTTTACATCCCTGGCCAGATCAGGATCTACGTCGTAATAGTCCCTCACCGCATAGGGCGATCCAGCCCTTCCTTTTATCACATTCGCATTATTTGCCGGGAGCCCTTCAGCACTATAGTCAGTCAGCGTACCATGGGAGATTACCCCTGTGAACCACACATGTGTAGTCCCCAGTTCCTTTATCCCGTCCAGCGCCTTATCGTTTATATCGGCGAACTTGCCGCTTCCATTCTGTTCAATTGTTCCATAGGGAACATTGTTTTGCTGCTTATTGCCAAATAACCTTGGCAAAAGCTGGTAGATCATTATCTTTTTATTCGTGTGTTCGTTAGTATTCTGAGCCATACCTGTATCCATAATTCCTGAAACCAGTGAAATAATTAAGACAATAGTGCGGCATTGGTTTTTCATACGGTTAATCCCTTATAGGCAATTACCGTTTCCCCTTCCGGAATATTGTACAATTGGCTAAAGATATTAATGTCCATCAACTCTTTTGCAGGATTAACGATAGTGATCTCCTCCTTTTTCACCTTTACCTTTAACTGCACTCCACGGAAGCCTATATTAAAAGAAAAAGAATTCCATTCTTCGGGCAGAAAAGGTGTGAATGACAACTTGCCGTTACGTACCCTCATTCCTGCAAACCCTTCCACGATGCTCATCCAGGTACCTGCCATCGATGTGATATGCAGTCCGTCTTCAGTATCATTGTTATAGTCGTCCAGGTCTAAACGTGCGGTACGCAGATAAAATTCATAGGCTTTCTCACCGTCGTTCAGTTTTGCGGCAAGGATGCTGTGCACACAGGGCGACAATGAGCTTTCATGCACGGTGCGGGATTCATAGAAATCAAAATTCCTGCGCAGGGATTCCAGGTCATAATTATCTTCAAAGAAGTACATGCCCTGCAGCACATCTGCCTGTTTAATAAAGCAAGATCTCAGTATCCTGTCCCAGCTCCATTTTTGATTGATTGGCCGCTGTGAAACCGGCAATTCGCTCACCAGGGTCTGCTCCTTATCCAGGAATCCGTCCTGCTGAAGGAAAATTCCTTTTTCCTCATCATAGGGAAGGTAAATATTTTCTGCAACGGATTTCCATGCGCCAAACTCTTCCTCTTCCTGTAAAGAAGTTTTTTTGACAATCTCAGCATATCTTGCAGGATCTTCTTTCTTCACGATGGCTGCAGCCTCCGCAGCATACCTTAAACACCAAGCCGCAAGGGTATTGGTATACCAATTGTTGTTTACGTTATTTTCATATTCATTCGGCCCGGTCACTCCGAGCATCACATACTGCTGCCGGGCGTCACTCCAGTTTACGCGCTGTTTCCAGAAGCGGGCAATTCCGATCAGTACTTCCAGCCCATATTCCTGCAGATAAACCTGGTCGCCGGTGTAACGGACGTAGTTGAATATCGCAAAGGCGATAGCTCCGTTCCTGTGGATTTCTTCGAAGGTGATCTCCCATTCATTATGGCATTCTTCGCCATTCATCGTCACCATCGGGTATAAGGCGGCGCCTTTGTCAAAACCTAACTTTTGCGCATTTTCAATCGCCTTTTCCAGGTGTTTGTACCGGTAGATCAACAGATTTCTTGAAACTTCCTGCGGGGCGGTAGACAAATAAAAGGGGATGCAGTAAGCTTCTGTATCCCAATAGGTGGAACCGCCGTATTTCTCACCTGTAAAACCTTTTGGCCCTATATTTAAGCGGGCATCTTTACCGGTATAGGTCTGGTTCAACTGGAAAATATTAAAGCGGATAGCCTGCTGTGCGGCAATGTCTCCTTCAATGATAATATCTCCCTCCTCCCATTTTGTAGCCCATGCAGCAGTCTGTTCTTCCAGCAACGCGGAAAAACCTTTTAGTATCGCGGCATTCAATATCTCAGCAGCCTTTTCCGTCAGCTCTGCCGGGGCAAGGTTCTGTGAAGACAGGTTAGTGGCGATCTTGTAAATATCAATCAGTTCCCCTTCAGCGATATCCACTGAAACCAGTTCGGCCAGGTATTTATCCTTCACAGCAGGATCTGCTGTAACCTGAAGCTGGTCATTGTTTTTAAAAACTAAGGTCTTTACTCCTGTAATTACCTCAAATTCTGTTTTTTTGGTGCGCATGGTCAGGTAAGAACCACTTTCATTTTGTGTTCTGCTGACCTCATCCCAGAACTTCTCATCGTAGTTGGAATCCTGGTTTTTCACATCCCCGTCAATGAATGATGAGACGGAAAGCTTCCCGGAGCAATTGAGTGTTTTAAACTGGTAATGTAAAGCCGCAACCTCATCATTGGCAATGCTGAAGAAACGTTTTGCGGTTACCATTACTTGTTTGCCGGATTTCAGCTCTGCTGTAAAACTGCGTTCCAGATAACCCTCCTTCATATTCAGTTGCCGCCTGAAATCTGTAACCTTACACAGGTTCAGGTCCAGCTCTTCGTTATCAAGTTTTATGCTGAGGCCCATCCAGTTTGCTGCATTCAGTACTTTGGCAAAATATTCCGGGTAGCCATTTTTCCACCAGCCTACACGTGTCTTGTCAGGATAATATACGCCTGCAACATAATTTCCCTGCAGGGTATCTCCTGAATAGCTTTCTTCAAAATTTGCGCGCTGCCCCATGCGTCCGTTACCGAGGCTGAACAAACTTTCCGATATTTTATTTAGATGAGGATCAAAACCTTCCTCTATGATGTTCCACTCTTCTGCTTGTATATAGTTCTTCATGTCCGCGTTATTTCAAAATTCTTAACCTTTCTTTTTTGCGACCAGATCAATCAGTTGCTGCACGGTTACACCGGTCAAATCTTTAATAAACAGATCCGCTCCCGGCAGGTTTGCCGCTTCTCCAACACCAACAACAGCCATATGTGCAGCTATCGCCGCTTCTATACCTGCCGAGGCATCTTCAAAGACAATGCAATCTTCAGCCGCAGCGTTTAACAGCTCTGCTCCCTTAACAAAAACTTCGGGATCCGGTTTTGAGGTAGTCACCGCATTACCGTCCACAATTGCATCGAAGAAATGTGTAAGGTTGGTTCTTTCCAGGATTAGTCCTGAGTTCTTGCTGGCAGAACCAAGGGCGATCTTAATATCCCGATCATGCAGGTCCTGTAACAACTCCAGTGAGCCCGGCAGTACTTCAGAGGCCGACATCCTGCTGATCATATCCACATACCAGGTGTTTTTCAATGCTGCCAGTTCTTCTTTTTCCTCCTGGCTCTTTACAATGCCGCCCCAGTCCAGGATCTTATCTAAAGAACGCATGCGGTTCACACCCTTCAGCTGTTCGTTTTGGGCATGGCTAAAATCAAATCCCAGAGAGTTTGCGAGTTTTTTCCATGCCTGATAATGATATACTGCGGTGTCTACCAATACCCCATCAAGGTCAAAAATGCATGCTATCGTTGTATCCTTCATATTAATTCAGTTCTAGTACCAGTGTAGTTTTGGCCGGCACAGTGATATCTTTAATTGTATTCAGCTTTTCTCCGCTGATCACATTGATCAGGCTGTTCGTATTTTTCATCTGGGCGGCAAACCTTGCCGTGTTCAGCATTTTAGCCTTATCCTCAGGATTCAGGATCACCATCACATCCTTATTTCCGTTTGTCCCCGCGGCCAACCTGAAGTAAACATACATACCGTCTTCAGGGACATACTGGATCAGCTTTCCCTCTTGCAGGGCGGCACTTTTCTTTCTGTAATGTGCCAGCCTGCTGACAAAGTTAAAAGCTTCATTCTCCTGTGACGTACGGCCTGCAGAAGTAAACTTACTCATTTTATCTCCAGTCCATCCACCGGGGAAGTCTGAACGTACCAGCCCGTCAGGATTAGAATAGTTTTTCATCAGTATCTCGGTACCATAATACAACTGAGGAACACCACGCATGGTCATCAGCAGGGCTATTCCTGATTTGTATTTGTCTATATCCTCATTGATCATCGAATAAAAACGGCTCATGTCATGGTTATCCCAGAAGATTACGTTCCGTGTAGCGTCCTGGTAAAGAAAATCCTGGGACACGATATTGTATAACCTGAATACACCATCTGTCCATCCGGCTTTACCGTTCAGGGCCTCATAGATGGTATTTTTCATCATATTATCGGTTACTCCCGGCAATTGTGTATCAAAGCCCCTGTTTACGGTATTGCCCTGTGTAAAATAGGCCTGCGAGGCCACAGAGTTCACCAGGGTTTCTCCAAAGATAGAGAGCGTTGGGAATTCGGCCTTCAGCTTCGCCGCCCAGTCGGCCATATACGCAGGATCATTGTAAGGATAGGTATCTAATCTCAGGCCATCTATTCCTGCATATTCGATCCACCAGATGTGGTTTTGCGTAAGGTAGTTCTGTACATAAGGGTTCCGCTCATTCATATCCGGCATGCTCGGCACAAACCATCCGTCCAGCATTTTCTTTTTGTCGGCTTCTGCGGCATGGGGGTCCATCACTGGTTCATCGCGGTAGCTGCTCTGCGTATATACTGGCCATTCGTTTACCCAGTCTTTCATTGGCATATCCTTAAAGATCCAGTGTCCTGTTCCCATATGGTTATGTACGATATCCTTAATAATCTTTAAGCCGTTTGCATGTGCTTTTTCAACATAAGATTTATACAGTTCATTGGTACCGAAGCGGGGATCTATCTTGTAGTGGTCAGTTACTGCATAACCATGATAGGAAGCCTTAGGCATATCATTTTCAATCTCGGGAGTCATCCAGAGCGTAGTTACGCCCAGGTCTTTGAAATAATCGAGATGGTTCATCACCCCCTGAATATCCCCGCCATGGCGGTAATACATGGAGTCACGGTTTAAGGTCTGTTCAGCAAGTCCCTTTACTTTATCGTTCTTACTGTCGCCATTGGCAAAGCGGTCCGGCATCAGCAGGTAGATCAGGTCTTTGCTGGTTACTCCCTGGATACGGGATGGGGATGTATCCCTGGTTTTCAGCTCATAGCTGTAATCGAATTTCTTTTTGCCGTTTTCCAGAAAGATGATCGGGAATTTACCTGCTTTTGCGTCGGCAGATATTTCCAGGTCGAGGAACAGGTAATTGGGGTTTTCAACTTTATGCAGTTCCAGCAGTTTTACCCCCGGATAGTCCAGTTTTGCCGTATAGCCTGCAATATTTTTTCCATGGACCAGCAGCTGCAGTTTAGGGTTTTTCATTCCTGTCCACCAGAACATTGGTTCTACATGATCAAACTTTGATTGTGCCCAGGCATTTGCAGAGAGCAGAACAAATAATATAATGTATATCTTTTTCATCTTAAATATTTTAAAAAGGTATCGGCTAAAAAAAGGCACCCTGATCAGGGGATCAGGATGCCCGGGTGTGTTTGAGTTATAGTATTGTTTTAATATCCCGGGTTTTGGGTCAGATTTGTATTGGCGATGATATCAGCCGTTGGCAAAGGGAAAATGCTGCGTGTGGCATCTACGGCACGGCCGGCTTTTATACCCCCTTTGAAGGGCCATAAATAAGAAGCATCAGTAAACTTACCAAAGCGGATCAGGTCAGTACGCCTGTACCCTTCCCAGTAGAATTCTTTTGCTTTTTCCGCTAATACATCATCTAAGCTCAGCGCAGTTACATTTCCCGAATCATCACCATAGGCGCGGTGGCGCAAACGGTTCACATAAGTAACCGCATCATTGATTGTACCACCGGTACCGCCACGAAGCACAGCTTCTGCATAATTCAGATATGCTTCAGGCAAACGGAACAGGGGGAAATCCACTGAAGTAAACGTGCCGTTTGTTGAAGACGCCGTCACACCGGCCTGGTTGATATTTTTAAATTTCGTGATGCGAAGGCCATCGGTAAATACACCTATATCGTCGTTCGCTGCTTTATTACCCGTAAACATATAACGCTGGTCTTTGGTAGGTAGCGTACCAAACATGGCAGGCAGGGTAGAACTGGCGTGGATACCACCCCATCCTCCATTTGGAACACCAAAAGATGAAGGGTTCATATCGCCATTGATCGAAGCATTGATGATGAACGTTGTTCCGCCATAGTTCTGCGTATTATTTCCATCGTAGTTGATGGCAAAGATAGTTTCATGATTATTCAGGTCATTATCAGCAAGGAACAAGTTTTTGTATGCTGTATGGAGGAAATAACTTCCGGCAATCACTTTACTTGCATAAGTAATGGCCTCCGTGTATTTAGCAGTACCTGTATATACTGCTGCATTGAGATACAAACGGGATAACAGCATATCGGCAGCACCTTTAGACGCTCTTCCGTATTCGGGCAAAGTCAGTAACTCAGGCTCAATTGCCAGTAATTCAGACTCCACGTATTTGAAAAGGTCTGCACGTTTGATCTGTTGAGGAGAAACGATCCCGATGGTATTTTCTTCAGTCAGGATTGGCGGGTTACCGAACAAGTCCATCAGCACCCAGTACTGGTAGGCGCGCAGAAATCTTGCTTCTGCTCTGTAGGCAGCGATGTTAGTGGCATCAGATCCTGTAATATTACGTGAGGCCAGTTTTTCTGGTGTACTTTCACGAAGAAATTCATTCGCTACGGTGATCTGGTACAGGCTTCTGGTGTATAATCCTCTCAGAATAATGTTATCAGCGCTAAAAGTAAGATAATTCAGGTCATATACACCCGGGTCGTTCCAAACGCAAAGGCCTTCATCTGTTGGCAGCTCCTGGGCATTCCAGTAGAGGCGGATAAAATCGGACGTCCCTGCGTCTATACCACCCAGGTCGCTCTTGTCGGACCCCAGTCCGCTGGTTGTTGCAAAACTGGCATATACCTTTGCCAACACTTGTTTATATCCCGCCGGAGTAGCATAAACCACGTCAGAGGTAAGGTCATTTGTAGGCGTTAAGTTCAGGTCTTTTTTACAAGACGAGAGGGTAGCCAGTAAAATGGCTGTTGCCGTAAATATTTTAGATATGTTCATCTTCTTAAATTATAAATATTAAAATCCAACATTGACACCAAGGCTATATGTTCTTGGCCTTGGGTACAGGTTATAATCTATACCTAAAGCATTCTCCGGGTCTATCCCTTTATAGCTGGAGATCACAAATACATTCTGAACGTTTGCGCTAAAACGCAGTGTTGTTGCCCGGTTTGGAGAGATCCTTCCGAAATCATAAGCGAGGCCGGCATTATCCATTTTCAGGAAGGAGGCTTTGCGGACGTAATAATCACTCAGGAACTGGTTGGCAACAAAATTGGTAGTCAGCAATGAGGTAGCGGCATTATTGATCAGTCCGGCTGGACTCAGTACATTTCTGCTGACCCCTAAGTTTGAAGAGACATTATCGTAGATATAATTGCCAAGGTTTCCGCGAAGTACGGTACTTAAGGTCCATTTTTTATAGTTAAATGACGTAGTGAAACCCAAAATAACTTTAGGCTGCGGCGATTTATAGAAATATCTGTCCTGATCATTTACTACCCCGTCATTGTTCAGGTCTTCATATACACCTTCCAGTGGCGCACCATTTGCATTATACGTCTGTTTGTATACATAGAAAGAGCCAGGGTTATAACCCGCAGCATTCCATTTCAGTGTGGTACCGGTAGCACCGGTGATATCGCCGGCTCCGATCTTATAGTTGGGATCAGGGTTCAGGGATAAGTTGGTCACTTTATTTTTATTATAGGTGACGTTGAAACCCATATCCCAGTTTACATCATCACTTTTAATGAGCCCTATGTTGACGCTTGCCTCAATACCTTTGTTCTCCATGTTACCAACGTTGGTCAGCAACAAGTTACTGAAGTTCGTTCCCACCGGAATCGGCACTGTGCTCAGCAGGTCTTTGGTTTTTTTATAGTAGACATCTACGCTACCGAAAACCCTGCCTTTGAACAAACCATAATCAATACCGGCATTATAGGTGGTAGAGGTTTCCCATTTCAGGTTTCTGTCATACGCAAGGGGAGTATAAAAATGATAGTATTGACCACCAATATAATATTGCTGCTCGTTTGTACTGTTGTAATAGTTAGATAGATAACTGTAGTTGGCAATCCCGTCCTGCTGACCGGTGATACCGTAGCTCAAACGCAGTTTCAGATCTGAGAACACTTTGCTCTCTTTTAAGAAAGACTCATTGATGGCTTTCCAGGTAAAACCTGCTGAAGGGAAATAACCCCATCTGTTATCTTCACTGAATTTTGAAGAACCATCGGCGCGCATGGTACCTGACAGGATATATTTATCGGCCAGTGTATACACTACACGTCCGTAATAAGAAAGCAACCTGTTCTGCTGCTTGTCAAAAGGAAATACAGGGTTACTGATCACCGAGCCTAAAGCATTATAGCTGGTGAAATTATAGGTGGTAGTGGCATTGTCGTAATAACCATAACCTGCGGTAGCGTTGATATTACTGTTGATACCTTTCAGGTCTTTGGCATAATTGAAATAGACCTCCGCCAATTTGTTGTGCTGAACAGCATCATAATGAGTTGCCGAACCATTTGTAGAAAAACTTTGTGCTGCATAGGCAGGGATATTGACACTGCCGTATCCCTTAGATACATCATAACCTGCATTCGCATTCAGGTGCAGTTCAGGAAGGAAATGGAAGGAGTAATCCAGTCTTAAGTTACCAAAACTTCTATCCGCTTTTCCAAGATCAGTTTTCTGTTCGATCAGTCCGAGCGGGTTTCTCGGGGCATTCGGATTCAGCTGACCGGTAGAGCCGATCCATTCGAAATACCCTCCATACTGGTTATTGGCATAGACAGGTTGTGTTGGGTCAAACTGTATCGCTGCTTTTACCGCATCCTGGTTTGCAAAACGCGATTCGCTCAGTGTACCTTTTAAGTTCAGGTCTACCTTTAAATGGTTATCAAAAAATGTTGGGTTTAAGGTCAGCGCGGCAGAAGAACGTGTCAGGTTATCTGTACGCAACAGGCCATTCTGATCGAGGTAACCTGCAGAGAAACGGTAGGGTACTTTCTTGAAAGTTCCGGCAATGCTCAGGTTATTATCTGTACTGAATGCACTGTTATAGATCACGTCCTGCCAGTCCGTATTTGCCGTTCCCAGCAAAGCTTTCTGATCGGCATTACCATTTGCGTTTACGTAGGAGCGTATCTGACCGGCCGATAAAACATTTACCTTCTTTGCCACTGTTGCATAAGAGTTAACGGTGCTGAAGTTAATAACAGGAGCGCCTGACTTACCTTTTTTGGTGGTGATCAGGATGACGCCGTTTGATGCTCTGGAACCATAGATTGCAGTGGCATTTGCATCTTTCAATATGGTAAAAGTTTCAATATCGTTAGGATTGATCAGACTCAGGGGGTTACCTACGCCTGCAATCACATTACTGCTGATTGCACCGGGTAACAGGTTACTGCTGAAAGGGACACCATCCACCACGATCAGAGGATCGTTACTGGCATTCAGTGAAGCGCCTCCCCTTACACGGATCGTGCTTCCTGAACCTGGCGCACCACCGTTCGAAGTAATGGACACACCGGCAACTTTACCAGCGATCAGCTGTTCCGGAGACGTGATATTACCCGTCTGAAATTCTTTTGCACCAACCGTAGTGATAGAACCGGTAAGGTCTTTTTTCTGTGCAGTACCATAACCGATCACCACTACTTCATTTAAATTCTGTGAATCGGGTTTCAGGGAGAAGTTGGCTACGGTATTACCGTTTACCACTATATCCATATCAACAGAGCGGTAACCGATATAACTTGCTGTTAAGGTAGCAGATCCGTTTGCTACGCCTGTTATCCTGAAGTTACCTTTTACATCTGTACTTGAAGTTTTAGACAGACCTTTCACCTGGACGGAAACGCCCGGAAGGCCCTGCCCGGTTTCGTCAACAATTTTGCCGGTTATGGAACCGGTTTGTGCCTGTACGGCAAGTGCGGTGAAGGTAAAAACCAGCATCAAAACTTGCCTCATCACGTAAAATACTCTCATATTTATTGCTCTTTTTGGGTTATATATTTGGATAATATCTTAGTGTGTATTACACTCCTGGTAAATTTACATTCAAGGTTGATATTTCAAAATTTTATATCAAAATAAAATTTAACACAATATTTTATATGTGAAATCGACGCAAATCTATCAATAAATTTGTGTGTCACATTTTTGTTGTCGAAATTAAATCAATATTAAAATATTCATATACAGATATATACATCTATTTTCACCTCAATTAAAGTGTTAAATGTACACTAAGCAAAATATACCACATTCTACGGGAACGATACCGGGAACGTTCCCGGTATTACTGACTATTTTATAGAATCTGTCAGAAATAAACCCCCAGATTCTGCGTATTTTCGTTCAGACCGTGATTTTATTTTCAAAAAAAGATTGATTTTCCCTTGCAAATACCGGTGGATTTCCGTTGCAAGCAGGAGTGTTTTCCAGTATGGTTTTCAAGCCTGGAAGAGGCTCATTTTTATTGACCTTTCGCAGTGGAATTTCGCTTGATCAGTTTCGAATCCAGGATGATCTTTTCATTGATATTTACCTGCTCAGGAAACTCCAGCATTTTAAATAAAAGTGAGGCTGCCTCAATCCCTATCTGTGTGGCCGGCTGCGTAACGGTAGTCAGGGAAGGGTTTAGCAGTGGCGCGATCACCAAACTGGAGAACCCCACCACTTTCACATCCCGAGGTATGGATATGTTCATATCATAACAGGCGTAATAGGTAGCAAATGCCAAACGCTCTACAGAGGTGAATACACCGTCAGGTTTTAGTTTTCTGAACATCTCCTTCAGGATCGCATTATTTCTCTTGTAGCTGTTGGTACAATCCACGATCAGATGATCGTCGAACGGAATATTATATTTTTCCAGTGCATCCAGGTACCCCTGCATTCTGGTCTTTCCGATAGAAAGGTTTTTATTGATCACCAGGTAGGCAATCCGCTTGCACCCTTGTTTAATCAGGTGCCGTGCAGCGGCGAAACTGCTGTCGTAATCATTAGTGATCACACGGGGGGTAATAATATCTTCGTATACCCTGTCGAAAAATACCAGTGGCAACCGCTGCTGATTGAGTTCGTTCAGGTAGGTATGATCATTCGCCTCCCCCGATACGGACATAATGATACCATCTGCCCGTCCATTGTGCAAATGCCTGATAAAAGACACCTCTTTTTCATAATCATCATCAGTCGCATAGATGAGGATATGGTACCCTTTTCCCCTGGCTATACGTTCAATCCCGTGGATGGCCTGTGAAAAGAAGTTATTTCCCAGTTCAGGCACGATCACAGCGATAGTTTTACTGCGTTGTTCCCTCAGGTTACTGGCATAGTGGTTGGGCTGATAATTATGCTCCTTTGCGGCAGCCAGTATCTTATCCTTGGTTTCTTTGCTAATATCACTATTGTCCCGGAACGCTCTCGAGACAGTCGAAGTTGATAAGTTCAGCACTTTAGCCAGTTCCTTGATATTGATATTACTCATACACAGCCTTAATTATTGTTAATGCAGCCCTAACTAATTTGTTAATCCTTCCAGCGCCATTCTCCCGCTATCTTCAGGGGCGTTTCCAGTTTATTCTCTATCAGGAAGGCTTTGAGGATTTCTTCAGATTGCCTGCCCACAGGAATGCTGCCCGTATTGGCCAGTGCATCGATCAGCATACTGCTGTAACGGACCGTGTTCTTTAGCTGCTGTTCGTCTACCAGGCTAAACTGATCTCCGTCAGAATGATAGAACTGTCCCGACTGCTTAGGCAATTCACCTCCTGCACCACCGCCGGTAGGAATTCCCTCCAGCATAAATGGCTGATGATCGCTATGCAGTCCTGCACCTGCGCGAAAAACATTCTTAAACCCTGTATCGATCTGCGCGATCTGGCTTCCCCAGCCTGTAAAAAGGTTTTTCATCTCCTTACGGCTTGTGGCAAAACCTTTAGGATCGTTTGTCATATCATAGTTCAGCATAAATTGCAACTGATCAAGTTCATTCTTTTCCCTTGCAGATTTGATATAGGCCTTCGATCCAAGCAACCCCTGCTCTTCACCCATGAACAATACAAATTCTACAGTTCGCTTTGGCTTCAAATTTAAAGATTTGAATGTCCTTGCCATATCTACAACGGCAAAAGAGCCGATACCATTGTCTATAGCCCCCGTTGCAAGGTCCCAGCTGTCCAAATGACCGCCTACAACAATTTTTTCTTTAGGAAAGATACTTCCTTTCAGGGTAGCAACTACATTCCTCGCTTTAATCATACCCGAGAAATTGGTCATGTTTAAACTGGCAAACTGTGGTTTCAACTGCAGCTGCTCCCTGAGCTTCATGCCGTCTTCCAGTCCGATACATACTGCAGGAACAGGAATTAATTTACCGGTAACAGAAGCGGTACCGGTGAGTAAAACCCCACCTTTCACACCATTGATGATGATCACTCCTACAGCTCCGTATTTAGTAGCGACAGCCGTTTTTTCAGAACGGTGCAGCGTTGGTGTGCCAGCAGGAGATCCCGGCAATACACCCAGGTAAACCAGGGCGATCTTACCTTTCACCTTGTCCTTCTCTTTCAGATAATCTTCTTCCAGACCGTTTCCCATATCTGCAAGTTCCGCAGTAACCGACGCCTTTACGGGAGAATGCGCCAGCGTAACTGACTTCAAGGTGTTCAGACCGGATGGAGAATCGCCAATTTTCGTTTCATTTGTCAGCCGGCTCCAGCTTTCTACTTCGAAGGGCTGATAATGCACTGCGTATCCATATGATTTTAACAGCTGGAAAACATATTCTTCTGCTTTAGCACCATTGGATGATCCTGTTAAACGGTGTCCAATAGTTTCAGTAGCAAACTTCAGCGTTTCATACGCTTTAGAATTTACCTGAACTTCAGTGTTTATTTTTTTAAAATCGGAATTAAAATCATCCTGGGCATAAGCTGAAAAAGCCAGCCCGGTAAACAACAAAGATAAAGAAAGCTTCATTTATATTTTTTTTGATCAAATTAAGCTTAATAATAAAACCAAAGAAATTATTTTACAATAAAAAACACTTTTACTAATAAAAAGCTATTTTTTTCGTTCGGTAGTATAACGGACCAGCTGCTCCAGCCCTGTCCTTGCTTCACTTTCCTCAAAAGTATATAAGATATCAAAGGCTTCCTGCTGATACTGTGCCATCTTCTCCCGGGCATAATGCACACCATCGTTCTTATTCACGAAATCGATGATCTCCTGAATTTTGGCAGGTTCATCATTATGATTTTTGACCAGGTTAATGATTCTTTTCTTTTCTGCTTTATCGGTACGGTTCAATGCGTAAATCAGGGGAAGGGTTACTTTTTTCTCCTTAATATCTATGCCGAGTGGTTTACCCACATCATCGGTACCGAAATCAAAAGTATCATCCTTAATCTGGAAGGCTATGCCCACCTTTTCACCAAACAAACGCATTTTTTCGATAGTTTCTTCATCAGCACCTGCCGAAGCTGCACCACATGCACAGCAGGAAGCGATCAGGGAAGCCGTTTTCTGACGAATGACATCGAAATACAGATCTTCGCCGATATCCATTCTTCTTACTTTCTCTATCTGCAGCAATTCACCCTCGCTCATCTGCTTCACCGCTTCAGAAACGATCTGCAACAGCCGGAATTCATTGTTATTTACAGAGAGGAGCAAACCTTTGGCCAGCAGGTAATCACCCACCAGTACCGCAATCTTATTCTTCCACAAGGCATTGATAGAGAAGAAACCCCGGCGCTCATAAGCGTTGTCTACCACATCATCATGAACGAGGGTAGCGGTATGCAGCAATTCTACGAGCGCGGCGCCACGGTGGGTAGATTCAATGATTCCCCCGCAAAGTTTCGCGGCAAAAAAAACGAACATAGGTCTTATTTGCTTGCCTTTTCTTTTTACAATATAGTGCGTGATACGGTCCAGTAAAGGTGCATCACTGTGCATTGAGGCTTTGAATTTTTCTTCAAAAACTTCTATATCTGCGGCTATGGGTTTCTTAATCTGATCTATTCCTGGCATTCAGGTATTAAAATTTGTGTGCAAACTTAATTAAATTCAGGTAAAAGCCTGCCTTAATGAAAAATTTAAATGATAGGTGATGCCGTTACAGCAGGGCGCTGTATTTTTGCTCCAATATGTTTGAAGATCTGTTCTGCATGTATTCTGGAGTTTTCAATGAACCATTTATGCGTGTCCATCCCACCGCAAACTACTCCGGCAAGGTACAGGCCAGTCAGGTTTGTTTCCATCGATTCAGGATCATAAACAGGTACATTGGATTGCTCGTCTGCCACCTGCACGCCCAGTTTTTTCAGCATCTCAAAATCGGGTTTATACCCTGTCATTGCGATTACAAAATCATTCTCAACTTTCAGCTCGCCTTCCGGCGTTTTTATCGTTACGCTCCCTTCTTCGATAGCAGTGACCTCAGAATTGAACCAGGCTTTAACCGATCCTTCTTTGATTCTGTTTTCAATATCCGGGCGTACCCAATATTTTACGTGAGGACCCAGTTCCGGACCGCGGATTACCAGCGTAACGTTCGCGCCTTTGCGGTAAGTTTCCAGTGCGGCATCAACGCCGGAATTATTTGCACCAACTACAACTACATTCTGGAAGGCATACAAGTGAGGGTCTTTATAATAGTGGGTAACTTTCGGCAGTTCCTCGCCGGGAATGTTCATCAATACGGGCACATCATAAAAACCCGTGGAAATCACTATATTTTTAGCCTTATAGGCATTCTTTGTAGTCAGCACTTCGAAAACCCCTGCAGGGGTTTTCCCGATCGTTCTCACTTCTTCAAAAAGACGCAGTTTTAAATCAAATTTTTCTGCCACCCGGCGATAATATTCTATTGCCTCATTTCTATTGGGCTTGGGATTAATGCTGACAAAAGGAACGCCGCCTATCTCCAGTTTCTGTGAAGTGGAAAAGAAGGTCATGAAAACCGGATAATTATACAGGCTGTTTACTAAAGCACCTTTGTCTACAATTACATATGTCAGCCCGGCCTTTGCTGCCTCTATACCACACCCCAGTCCAATCGGACCAGCACCTACGATCAGTACATCATATTCTTCCATCAGGCAATTAGCTCCTCAATTCTTGTGGTAATACATTATCTGTTCTTTTTAATTGCGTCGCCCTGAGGGCGGCATAACCGCCGGCAATATCAATCACATGCGCTGCACCCCTGGCTTTTAGAATGGAGGCAGCGATCATCGATCTGTAACCTCCCGCACAATGCAGGTAATAAGTTTCAGCAGTATTGATCTCATTTGTCCATTCATTGATATAATCCAGCGGACGGCTGGAGGCGCACTCCAGGTGGCCGGTTTCATATTCGCCAGGCTTGCGGACATCCAGTACGTGCATATCCGGACGTTGATGTACCTCTGCCTCAAATTCGGCCACAGAGACCGAGGAAATCGTATCCAATTCTTTGCCGGCATCCTTCCATGCGGCAATTCCGCCTTCCAGGTAACCAATGGTATAGTCGTAGCCTACTCTTGCCAGTCGTGTAATCGCCTCTTCGGCCATGCCTTCTTCCACAATGAGTAATATAGGTTGTTTCAGATCTGTGATCAATGCGCCTACCCAGGGAGCAAACTGCCCGCCAAGCCCTATGTTAATAGAATGGGGGATAAATCCTGCAGCAAATTGCTGCGGATCCCTGGTGTCTAACAGCAATGCCCCGCTATGATTCGCCGTGGCCTCAAAATCTTCAGGAAGAAGCGGGACCAATCCTTTCTTCTGTACTTCAGCAAAGCTGGAATAACCATATTTATTGATTGCTGCGTTTTTAGCAAAATATTGTGGCGGAGGCAGTATCCCATCTGTCACCTGCTCAATGAATTCTTCCCTGCTGGCTGCCTTCAGCGCATAATTAACCGCCTTCTGATTACCCAGGGTATCAAAAGTTTCTTTGCTCATGTTCTTACCGCAGGAAGATCCTGCTCCATGTGCAGGATAAACCAGAATATCATCCGCCAATGTCAGGATCTTGTGATGAAGGGAATCATACAGTGTACCCGCCATCTCTTCCTCCGTCATCGCGCCTTGTTGTACCAGGTCAGGCCTGCCTACATCTCCAATGAACAGGGTATCACCGGTAAAGATACAATAGGGCCTGCCATCACCGTCACTCAGCAGGTAAGTAGTGGATTCTGGTGTGTGGCCAGGTGTATGCAGCGCCGTAATGCTCAGCTCCCCCACCTTGAAAACTTCGCCATCTGTGGCAATATGTGAATCGAAATGGGTTACGGCAGTTGGCCCGTAAATGATCTTTGCACCGGATTGCTTTGCAAGGTCTACATGGCCCGATACAAAGTCAGCATGGAAATGCGTCTCGAAGATATATTTGATGCTGGCACCAGCCAGTTTTGCTTTTCTTAAATAGGGCTGAACTTCACGCAGCGGATCTATGATCGCTGCCTCACCATTACTCTCGATATAATAAGCTGCTTCAGCAAGACAACCTGTATAAATTTGCTCTATCTTCATGATTAATATTCGTTTTTACAGGAACCTGCCTGCAGGTTTTTCCGGCAGTAGGCATTACAACAAAAATAAGTTAATTATTTCTTAACTCATGTTTTAACTTTCCTTCTTACAGAAATTTTACTTAAGCGCTCAGCTCTCCCCGTAACGACTGTTCCATCAGAAATGCGATCTGGGTATGTGTGAGATCCTGTCCCATCAGGTACATGAGTTTAGTTACCGTGGCCTCGAAAGTCATATCGAATCCACTGATGATCCCCATCTGCTGCAATTTTTTGCTGGTCTCATATTTACCCAGTTCTACAGAACCTCCCTGGCATTGTGAAATATCCACAATGAGTTTCTGCCGGTCCAGCGCCTCCTGCAGACTGTCAATAAACCACCGGGCAGTGCTGGTATTGCCGGAGCCAAAAGTTTCCAGCACAATGGCGTCAACCGAAGATCTGGTGATGGCCTGTACAGCCTGAACAGTGATGCCCGGGTATAATTTCAGGACACCGATATTGGCATTGAAATTAGACCGTACCCGAAGTTCTTCCTGCGGATGGTCATTGATATAGTTGGAGTAAAATGACAAGTTCACACCTGCCTCTGCCAGGATATGGTAATTGGGCGACTGAAACGCCTCGAATTTCTCAGAATTATACTTGATCGCCCGGTTACCCCGGAAAAGCTGATAGTCAAAATAGATGCATACCTCCGGCACCATCGCCAGCCCCCTGTTCTTCGTGGCTACAATCTCCAGTGCCGTGATCAGATTCTCCTTTGCATCCGTTCTGATCTCCCCGATTGGCAGCTGTGATCCCGTCAGCACCACAGGTTTGCTCAGGTTTTTCAGCATAAAGCTCAGTGCTGAGGCAGTGTAGGCCATGGTATCAGAACCGTGCAACACTACAAAACCATCATAATCATGATACCTGCGCTCAATAATATCCGCCAGTTCCGCCCAGATGACCGGATCCATATTGGAAGAATCAAGTATGGGATCAAAAGAATGAACATCCAGCTGATAGTTCAGGCGGGCAAGTTCGGGTACATTCTGCTGAATTTGTTTGAAATCAAAAGGGATCAGTGCACCGGTCAGCGGGTCGTTCACCATACCAATGGTACCCCCTGTGTAGATGATAAGAATTTTAGTCATGCAGTTTTAGACGTTAAATATTTTGACAGAGTTGGCTGTCGTCACTTCAGCCACTTCTCCGATAGAGATGTTATAAATATCTGCCACTCTTTGGGCAATATGTACAAGATAACTACTCTCATTGGGTTTGCCCCTGTATGGCACAGGTGCCAGGTATGGAGAATCCGTTTCCAGTACAATATGTGCCAGGGGAACCTGCATCAGCACTGCGTCCAGACCGGCCTTTTTGTATGTCACCACACCCCCAATGCCCAGGTAAAAGCCCAGTGCTATTGTCCGCTCTGCCTGCTCCAGGTTACCCGTAAAACAATGCATGATGCCTCTCAGGTCATCTCCTTTTTCCTCTTCAAGGATTTCAAAGACCTCATCAAACGCTTCGCGGCAGTGGATAACAATAGGGAGCTTCCTTTCCTTTGCCCATTTGATCTGTTCCCTGAAAGCAGCCTGCTGCATACCTAAAGTGCTTTTATCCCAGTAAAGATCTATACCGGTCTCACCTACGGCATAGATCTTCCTGCCCTCCATACTTTGAAGGATTTCCGCCAGAACCTCTTCATAACCCTCTTTTACATCGCAGGGGTGTAATCCCAGCATACCGAAACAATTGTCCGGATATTTTTTTACCAGATCGTCAATTTTAGCAATTGAAGAAATATCAACGTTTGGCAAAAACAAACGGTTTACCTGGCTTTCAAAGCAGCGCTGAAAAAGTAATGCCTGTTTTTCCTCATCTGTTTCATAGTACAAATGCGTGTGTGTATCTGTTAAAAGCATAAAACAAAGTTAATAAAAAAACCCCGTCCGAAATCGGACAGGGTTGATCATGATGATTAAATCAGATTATCGTTGAGCAGCCGGAGCCATTACAGGCGCTGCAGCAACAGGTGCTCCTGTAGCTTTTTTAATGTCTGTGATCTCTACTTCAAAACACAACGGAGAGAATGGAGTGATACCACCTTGTGGCATTCCACCTTCACCATAACCCAGGCTGGAAGGAATGATCAAGGTAATCTTTCCACCTTTACCGATTAATTTAAGACCTTCATCAAATCCCGGAATTGCTCTTCCCAAGGTAAAAGGACGTGGGCCGTATTGTGCCATCGGACTGAATTTACCATTGTCTTTAGCTACTTTCTCTACACTTGTATCAAATATGTTTTCTTTACCGTCAGATTTTTTTGTCAGCAATTTACCCGTGTAATTTACCATCAAAGTATCAGATGGTGTTGCTCTTTGTGCATCTCCAGGAGCAGTGATCACATACTGCAGTCCGGAAGCAGTAGTCTGTACTTTCAGTTTGTTGTCATCAATAAAGTTTTTGATCTTTCCTGCTTCAGCAGCTTTATGTTTTGCAACAGTAGCTTTGAAATCAGCCTGGAAGAATTCAGTAGCTTTCTTCTGGAAAGTTGAGTCAGCTTCACCAGCAGCTTTGTGCATTACTTTTTCAATCTTCACAGTAAAAACCATGTATTTATCTTTTTGTGTAGCTGGTTTTGGCTGGTTAGAATATTTTGCCATTGAATCCAGATCAATTTTGAAAGTAGCACTGTCACCTTCAGCCAATAACATCAGGGCATCAGAGATATCACCTGCCCATTGTTTTTTAGAAACAGGGAATACAGCAGGCTGCTGAATATCATACGTACTGCTGGTTACTGAATCTTTCTCAGTTTTTTGGATCGCATTGATCTTGATGATATCGCCTTCAACGATTTTATCTTTTCCGTCAGTTTTGTGAATCTGGTACATTAAGCCTCCCGGCCCTTTTTTGTAGTTGTTACAAGCTGCTAAACCAAGCGTAGCTGCAAAAAGAATTACTAATGTTTTTTTCATCTTTTGTTTAATTGTTTGTTGTTTATAACCTGGTGCAGGCTTATTTATATTTTATTGTAATAATTGCGTTTTATACTCCGGCAATATAGATTTAAAATAACTGATCGTATCTTCCAGGTTCTTTTCCGAATATCCGCCGGCAGCATTCCTGTGCCCTCCGCCGTTAAAATATTTCTTACAAATCTCATTCGCAGGAAAATCTCCCGTGGAGCGCAAAGATAATTTAACTTTATCAGTTCTTTCAATAATAAAGGCCGCCAGTTTAATCCCGTTAATGGAAAGCGCATAATTCACGATTCCCTCAGTATCACCTGTTACGATCTCAAAACGTTTCAGTTCTTCTGCAGTGACAGAGATAATGGCCGTGTTCAGTTCCCTGATGATCTCCAGTTTATTGGTCAGGCAGTTCCCCAGAAAACGTAAACGGTTTTCAGTGGCATTATCGTATACCAGCTGATGAATACGCCAGTGTTCAGCACCTGCATCGATGAGGTCAGCACCAATACGGTATACCTCAGAAGTGGCCGAAGCAAACCTGAAAGAACCTGAATCGGTCATGATACCCGTATATAAACAGGTAGCGATATCTTTATTCATCATTTCTCCTTCTTCCAGTTCATTGACGATAAAATCATACACCAGCTGTGCTGCAGCGCAGGCATTGATACTCCAGTGTCTGTAATCATCAAAATCTTCAGGATCCAGGTGATGGTCTATCATGACCTTATACGCTGATGAATTACGGATCACTTCACCCAGCTCATTGATACGGCTGAGCGTGTTGAAATCGAGACAAAAAACAAGTGCCGCCTCAGCAACATATTGTTCAGATTTCTCTTTTTCTTCAGTATAGATGATCACATCAGCATTATTTGGCAGCCAGTGCAAAAAATAAGGATAATCAGTAGGGGTAATTACTTTTACATGATGTCCTCTTTGGATCAGGTAAGCGTATAAGCCCAAAGACGAGCCCATCGCATCACCATCAGGCTTATGATGTGTCGTAATTACAATTTTCTGCGGCGTTGCCAGCAATGATTTTAGTTCAGAAAGGGATAGCATATTCGCTGCAAAGCTAATAATTTAATGATTAAATGATTCCTTTATATTTGATGTTTAATATTAACAGCAGAAAATGTAGTTTTGCAGAACAAATAAAACTAAGATGAGTACAAACAGAACATTTACAATGATTAAGCCGGATGCAGTAGCAAACGGACATATCGGTGCGATTATTAATGACATTACGGCTGCTGGTTTCAGGATCATTGCTTTAAAATACACAAAACTGACGGCAGAAACTGCTGGTAAATTTTATGAAGTGCATAAAGACCGTCCGTTTTACGGAAACCTGGTTACTTTTATGTCTTCAGGACCTATCGTAGCTGCTATTCTTGAAAAAGACAATGCAATCGAAGATTTTAGAAAACTGATCGGTGCAACAAACCCGGCACAGGCTGAAGACGGAACTATCCGCAAAAAATATGCAGAATCTATTGAAGCAAATGCTGTACACGGATCTGACTCAGATGAGAATGCTGCAATTGAAGGAGATTTCTTCTTTACAGCTGCTGAACGTTTCTAATCCCTGTTCATGATCTCAAAATAAGATTACTTAAGCACCCCTTAAAAGGTGCTTATTTTTTTTAAACCTTACCAACCGAAATTAAATCCATGAAGAAATTATTGATTACGCTATTGGTTCCCTGCTGCAGCCTTGCAGTGAATGCACAAACCAAAAAACCTGCAGCAAAGAAAACCACCAGGACAGCAGTGGCACCGGTAAAATTTGCGGGCACGCTGGATTCAGCAAGTTATGCATTCGGGATGTCAATGGCTTCAAGCCTGAAGAACGGCGGACTCAAAACGCTGAACTATGAGTTTCTGATGAAGGGGCTGAAGGATGAATTTGCCGGCCAGAAGACCCTTTTAACCCAACAATCTGCACAAAAAGCAATTGAAAACACCTTCAAAACCGTAAGCCAGGCTAAATTCTCAGCCAATATTGCCGAAGGAAAAACATTCCTGGAGAACAACAAAAAGAACTCCGGTGTACAAACTACGGCAAGCGGATTACAGTATATGGTACTCACACCGGGTACTGGCACTAAACCAAAGGAAACTGATTCTGTACTGGTACATTACAAAGGCACCTTACTGAACGGAAAGCAGTTTGACAGTTCATATGACCGCGGCGAGCCCATCACATTGACACTGGACAGGGTGATACCGGGATGGACAGAAGGAATGCAGCTGATGTCTGCAGGTTCGAAGTTCAGGTTCTTTATTCCATATCAGCTGGCTTACGGCGAACGTGGCGCAGGTCCGGATATTCCTCCCTACAGCACACTGATCTTCGAAATTGAACTGCTTAAGGTAAAGGGTAAGTAACATTTGTCCCAAACCATTCCATGATTAGTTTGTTGTGATCACATAAATTAAATCAAACTATCATGAACATCAAAAAACACACCCCCCTGGCATTAATTGCTTTATTGGTTACAACCCTTTCCAGCTGTTCGTTGGTAGAAGGCATATTTAAAGCAGGCGTATGGTCTGGTATAATCGTAGTCGTGGTAGTGCTTGCCCTGATTATCTGGGTGATCAGCAAGATCTTTGGCGGCGGCAAAAGCTAGTCCTACAAAAATATAATTTCATTGATGACTTCAGAACCGGCGCGCTCATTCAATTTCTGGATGATGCCGGTTCTCACCATCAGCAGTTCATTTTTAATTACTGATGATTCAATCCGTACAAACAGCTTCCTGTGTGCAATATAGATCTGCGTGGTCCTGTTGCCAATAGCAGTGCCCATGATCTCAGGCCACATGGCCACAACCCCTGTTTCATCAAATTTCCCTCTTAACCTGTATACAGACAACATCTTTGTAATGGCATCTTTCAGGGTCATATCATTTGGTTTACGCATGCTGTATAGATCCGTTAACGACCTCAAACAAAGTTACGGGAACTTTGATCTGATTGAAAATATTTAATACTCTTTCTTTCCCTGTATCTGTAATAAAGATCTGCCCGAAATCGTGATGTGAAACCATTTCCATCAGCTTGTGCATCCTGTGGTCGTCAAGCTTATCGAAAATATCATCCAGCAGCAATAAGGGTTTAAAACCTTTATATTTTTCCACATAGGCATACTGTGCCAGTTTCAGCGCAATAAGAAAAGACTTCTGTTGCCCCTGTGAACCAAATTTTTTCAGCGGCATATCCGCAATACTAAAGATCAGGTCGTCTTTGTGTATCCCCGTGGTCGTCCGTTCCAGGATTTTATCTTTTTCTACCGACTGCCGGAGTAAAGTTTCAAAGGCGGTATCATTTAACTGCGACTGATAAACAAGGCTTACCTTTTCAGCAGCTGTAGTAAGGTACTGATAATATTTATTGAATAACAGGATATAGTCCTGCATAAACTGCTTGCGTTTTTCAAAAATTTTCTGCCCGGAGCTCACCAGCTGCTCGTCAAATATCTCCAGCAGCGTCGGATCATAACGTCTTGTAACAGCAATTTGCTTCAGTAAAGCATTCCTGTTCAGCAAGTGGCGGTTATAGGTGATCAGCTCATCCAGGTACTGCGCATCTGTCTGGGAAATCACATTGTCCATAAACCGGCGCCGTTCTTCACTGCCGTCCATAATGATCGTCACGTCATAGGGAGAGATCATTACCAGCGGAAAAAGCCCGATATGTCTTGCCAGTTTATCGTATTCCTTTTTATTCCTTTTGAATTGTTTCTTCTGGTTTTTCTTTACGCCGCAGGTGATCTTTTCGTTCTTCTCCTGGCGGTCAAAATCTCCCTGAATCAGGAAAAGCTCTTCTGCTGTTTTGATCTGCTGACTATCAATAGGATTGAAATAACTCTTACAAAGGCACAGGTAGTGGATCGCATCCAGAAGATTGGTTTTACCGGCGCCATTATTCCCAACAAACGCATTTACGGTTTTGGAAAACCGCAGATCAGCATCAGAATAATTTTTGAAATTGAGCAGAGTAATATTTTTTAACCACATAGTATGAGCAGTCAAAGTTACCGTTTAGCTTTGTTAAAATAACCTGATCTGCAGATTTGTTTCCCTCCGGATGCTATCCCTATCAGATTCAGGAAGTTCTAAACTTCGGGCTTCCGCTAAAATTTTACTGAAATACTAAAAAAGGGGTTGATACTTTAATCGAAAAATGTATTTTTGCAATCCTTAATTTTTTTAAATAAAATGTCCACAACAGAAAAAGAAGTAAATCATAATGTTAGAAAAGGTTCATTTTTAGAAGAAAACTCTAAAAGCCTTTTATTCATTGCCGCTGCGGTAATCTTATTAGTGATCATATACTTTTGGTATCAGAATGTATATTTAAAGGACAGGGCTCAGGAAGCTTCTGCAAAAATGTACAAAGCAGAACAATATGTTGGCGTAGACTCACTGGCTAATAAAGCGGTTAACGGAGATTCAGGTTATCCGGGATTTGAAAAGATCGCTGAAGAATAT
Organism: Pedobacter hartonius; assembly: GCF_900107535.1. Lineage (GTDB taxonomy): Bacteria > Bacteroidota > Bacteroidia > Sphingobacteriales > Sphingobacteriaceae > Pedobacter > Pedobacter hartonius. The sequence continues at coordinate 158,063 of NZ_FNRA01000002.1, forward strand.
AACAATACAAAATCGGCAAATTTAGCGAACCTTTACCTTGGCGGAATCTATTTACGTAAAGGTGAATACAAAAAGGCAGCTGATGTATTGGGCAAATATGCTGAAACAGGAAGCCCCGTTGCAGATCCATTAGCATTGGGAATGCTGGGCGATGCTTACAGCGAGCTGAAAGATTACAGCCAGGCGATTACCTATTATAAAAAAGCGGCTGACAAATCGAGCAACAAGTTTACTTCTCCTATGTTCCTTAAAAAATTAGGTTTGGTTTATGAAGCTCAGAAAGATTTTGATAATGCTGAAAAATCGTATACCAAGATCAAAACAGAATTCCCGGCCAGCCAGGAAGCTACAATGATCGATGAATATATTGCCCGTGCTGCTGCAGCTAAGGGAAAATAAAATAAAATATTTTGACAAAGGCCTGCATTTTATGCGGGCCTTTTTTTATACTAATACTTACATTTGTGCTATGGCAACAAATTTAAAGAACCTCTCTGATTTCTCGCATACAACTGTTCCTGACGGAAGTGCTTACAAAATAGCTATAGCTGTGGCTGAATGGAATGCAGATGTAACAGGGAGTCTGTACAAAGGAGCATTTGAAACCCTTCTGAAACATGGTGTGAAAGAAGAAAACATCCTTTCTGTACCTGTTCCCGGAAGTTTCGAACTAACCGGTGCAGCTGAAATTCTGCTGAATAAACATGCTGAACTTGATGCCGTAATCTGTTTAGGCTGTGTAATCCAGGGAGATACCAAACATTTTGATTTTATCTGTGATGCCGTAGCAAATGGTGTAACACAGGTTGGAATCAAATACAGTAAACCCGTTATTTTTGGGGTGCTGACCACAAACGATCTGCAGCAGGCATTGGACAGATCCGGAGGCAAACACGGAAATAAAGGAGACGAAGCAGCAATCACCGCTATTAAAATGGCTCATTTACTGGCAACTGTATAATATCAGCTTTGTTTTTTTTCTTAAATAGCGTAGCTTAGCAAAAAGAAAAACAAATTTAAGCCAGTTAGATGAAACCATCATGATCATGATAGCTTCATGGCCGCTGAACAACAAACAGAATCATATGAAAAAGGTAGCGATCGTATTACTTGGCGCATTTTTTGCAATAACAGTCTTAGAGTCATGCGGATCGCGGATCTGCCCTGCGTATCAGTCCTATCCAAAAGGCAGCCGGAGAAAGTAAGCTTTTAAAAATTAACGAAGAAGATGGAGTGGAAGAACATTACTGATCTGAACCAGATCAGCGATATTAAATCGAGTACGGGATATAGTTTGATCTTTAAACACAGCACCCGCTGTTCAGTGAGTTCAATGGCCAAAAGGCGTTTTGAATTGGATTGGGAAATTATTCCCGAAGAAACAAAGCTGTATTTTCTTGATTTAATCAGCCATCGTGCAATCTCAGCGAAGATAGCTGAAACATTCCAGGTTCTCCATGAATCTCCGCAGATCCTGCTGATTAAGGATGGTGACTGCATACTGGATGCCTCACACAGCGACATTTCGGCCGACGAAGTGGCTGAAGTGATCAAGAATTAGAAATATCTTTTTTTAATGGTAACATGACATTTCATCTTTATAACAATTCAAACCTATTGCTTAACTTTGCTGTATGATCGAACTTCCGGTTGTTTCAGCAAACACAGTACAACGTAAACCAGACTGGCTTAGAGTTAAGCTACCTGTAGGGAAAGAGTATGCACAAGTACGCAGCCTTGTAGATACCCATAAGTTACATACCATTTGTGAAAGCGGCAATTGCCCTAATATGGGTGAGTGCTGGGGAGCTGGTACAGCAACCTTTATGATCCTTGGTAATATCTGTACCCGTTCCTGCTCTTTCTGCGCAGTGGCGACAGGCAGGCCGAAGGCTGTGGATACTGATGAACCTAACCGCGTGGCAAACTCGGTAAAACTCATGCAGGTAAAACACTGTGTAATTACTTCTGTAGACCGGGATGACCTTAAAGATGGTGGTTCAATCATCTGGGCAGAGACTTTACAGGCTATCAGAAGGGAAAGTCCTGAAACTACGCTGGAGACATTGATTCCTGATTTCAGAGGTATTTGGGATAACCTGTACCGTGTATTGGAAGAACGCCCTGAAGTAATGTCACACAATATCGAAACTGTACGCAGGTTAACCAAACAGGTTCGCGTACAGGCAAAATATGACAGAAGCCTGGAATGTCTGAAAAGAATTTCTGACTTCGGACTCAGAACCAAAACTGGTATTATGCTGGGCTTAGGCGAAACCGAAGATGATGTACTGGAAGCAATGGATGATCTGGTAGCAAACGGCGTACACATCCTTACACTCGGACAGTATTTACAACCTACCCGTAACCATCATCCGGTACTGGACTGGATCCATCCGGATCAGTTCGCAAAATACAAAGAAATTGGCCTGGCCAAAGGGTTAAGATATGTGGAAAGCGGCCCTTTGGTAAGGTCATCGTATCATGCTGAAAAACATCTTTTTGATTTTTAAAAGGGCTCCAAGTTCAAACAAAACATGTCTGAACTTGTTAGACTTTCTGTATATTAGCAACATTGGCAGCGACTAAAAAAATATCCCTCACAGAAGTAGACCTGGTGCGAGCACTCAGAGGTCACGAAACTATTGCGATACAAGCACTGTACGATATGTATTCTGGTGCATTATTAGGCGTAATTTCAAGAATCGTACAGCAACCAGAAGTCGCTGAAGATTTATTACAGGAAACATTTATAAAAATATGGAACTCAGCCGACAGCTACGATAGCTCCAAAGGCCGTTTGTTCACCTGGATGATCAACGTTGCCCGTAACATGGCCATAGATAAACTTCGCTCGAAAGATTTTCGAAATGCCAACAAAAACCAAGACATAGAAAATAACGTAGATTTTATTGACTCGCAAAAAAAGATCACTTTCAATGCTGATACACTTGGTTTAAGAGATATGGTTACTGCACTTAAACCAGAATTCAATGATGTATTAAATATGGTATATTTTAAGGGATATACACATGTTGAGGCAGCAGAAGAACTGAATTTACCATTAGGTACGGTGAAAACCAGAATCAGAATGGCTATTATGGAATTAAGAAAGCATTTTAATTAAGTGGAAGAATCAAAGGCATACATCGAAACAGGCATACTCGAACTTTACGTGTTAGGGCAGTTAAACGCCCAGGAACAACTGGAGGTTGAGGATATGTCGGTTAAATACCCTGAAATCAGTAAGGAGATTAATGCCATAGAGATTGCTATGGAGAAATATGCCGTAAGCCATTCAATAAAGCCCACGGCCAGTTTAGAGAAACAAATCTTTGACGAGATTGGTGCTACGCCTGCTGAACAGCTTCCAGCTGCAACTGCAGGCAAAATAGTTCCCCTGCATCCAGACAATTCCTCCTCCGCAATCAGAACATTAAGATTTGCACTCGTAGCCTGCGTTGCCCTGCTGCTGATCAGTGTTGCAGCGCTTTATTCTGCGCATAATAAACTAAACCTCGCCAACCAGCAAATTGCTTCTTTAAGTACTGACAAAGAAAAATTTGCTGCTACAGTAAGTTATATAAAAGACGAGAACAAAGATCTGCAGGAAATCGCTGCAATTTCATCCGATCCTACATGGATACCTGTTAAGCTTGCCGGAACTAAAATTTCTCCACAGGCCAACATGATGGTGTACTGGCATAAAAAAGGGCAGCACGTCATGGTAGATAATACCAAAATGGCACTCCCCGAAAATGATGCCTCACATCAGTACCAGTTATGGGCTATGGTGGATGGCAAACCAGTAGATCTCGGCGTATTTGACGCCCAGACACAACCTAAGAAATTGCTGCTTGCCATGAAGGAAGTGGGTAATGCACAAGCTTTTGCCGTTACGCTTGAAAAACGCGGCGGAAGTGTAAACCCTACTATGGAAAAGATGGTAGCTCTTGGCGCCGTGTCTATTTAATTAATCCTTTTAGCGTTTTGGAAACGCGGCCCGTTAAATCAGAAGCGGAAATGCTTACCTGTGTTTCAGCCAGTTCATCACCAGCTTTCCCGTGCAGGTAACAAGCAATACATGCTGCCTCATTAGCAGTATACCCCTGGGCTGCAAATGAAGCTATCAAACCCGTAAGTACATCACCCATTCCTCCTTGTGCCATACCAGCATTTCCTGTCGTATTAACCGTAACCTTTCCGGTCAGATCAATGATAAAGGTATACTGGTTCTTGAGGACGATCACACAGCCCAGTTCCAAAGCTTTTTCCCTTGCGGTCTCTAAACGTTCCCACCAGGAATCATGATCGCCAAACAGGTGGTCAAATTCTTTCATATGGGGCGTCAGTACAGATCCTGAAGACAACTGTTTAAGCAGCTCCGGCTTGTCGCCCATCATATTTAAGGCATCTGCATCAAGAATCAGGGGAACCTTCAGCTTAAGAAGGCCCTGTAAAATCGCAATACTTCCTTCGGCTGTCCCCAATCCCGGTCCTGCGGCAATTGCGCTAAACTTGTTCGTCTTCTCAGGGATCAAATCTGCCCTGTCAAGGTACATCACCTCCGGTAATCTTGTATTCAGGGCAGTGAGTCCACTTTCAGGAATGGATAAAGTAGTTAGGCCAGCGCCTGCATGCAGACAGGCATGGGCAGAGAGCAATGCAGCTCCCATAGTTTGCTGCTGCCCGGCAACGATCAGTGCATGCCCATAGGTGCCTTTGTGACTAAATGGCGCTCTCGGTTTTACCAGGCCTGTAAGATCCGGCCCCTCTATCAGCCGGTAAGGAGAATCACAGTTTTGTATAAATTCTTCATCCAGCCCTATCGGAACAACCGTAAAACGTTTCAGGGCCTGCACAGACTCCGGAAAGAAAAAGTTAATCTTGGGCCGCTGAAAACAGATCACAAGATCAGCCTTCAGGTAAACACCTTCTTTTTTCAAGGGGCCTTCAGCAGGAAATCCTGTAGGTACATCTACTGCAATCACCTGCCTGTTCAGGGCATTAACAGATTCTACCAGCTGGAGATAGGGACCTTCCAGCACAGCATTTAAACCTGACCCCAGAATAGCATCTATGATTACCTTTTCTTTCAGATCAGGTAAATCTGCAGCTGTATTTACCGCGGTTAAAGGGAACCACAGGTCTTCCAGCCGTTTCAGATTAATTGTATATTCTTCAGTTTCTTTTGCAGAGAAGTTAACGAGGTAAACAGAAACTCCGGAATACCCGCTGTCTTTCAATATCCTCGCAATAGCCAGTCCATCACCCCCGTTATTGCCCTTCCCGCATAAAATAGCTATTGAGGTAGCTTTTTCAGGTACTTCCTGCAGGAATGCTTTTACAAAAGCCCGGGATGCGGATTCCATCAGGTCTACGGATAATATCTCCTTGTTCTTGATCGTAAATGCGTCTGCGGAACGCATCTGTTTCTGATTCAGCAGGTTTTTCATCAGTAAATATTTGTTTTTATCGGTTATGAAGCTATCATATTGGTGTCAGCACCAGGATGCCTTTGGCAGTTAAAGGTTATATTTTCATTTAAAGATACAATATCTTAACTGATTCACTCAGCAATCCTGATGGTAAATCAGTTAAGATCTGATATTCATTTCTTTCTTCAAAAATTTTCCGGTAAGGCTGATCGGGTTCTGGATCAGTCCTTCAGGTGTTCCTTCGAAAATGATCCTTCCACCACCGGCACCACCTTCTTCACCGAGGTCAATTACCCAGTCGGCCACCTTAACGACATCCAGGTTGTGCTCAATTACAAGCACCGTATTTCCTTTATCAACCAGCTCATTGAGTACGCCCAACAAGACACTGATATCTTCGAAGTGAAGCCCTGTAGTGGGTTCATCCAGGATATAAAATGTTCTTCCCGTATCTTTTTTAGAAAGTTCCGTAGCCAGTTTAACCCTTTGGGCTTCTCCGCCGGACAGGGTAGTTGACGACTGGCCAAGGGTGATATATCCCAGACCCACATCTTTAAGTGTCTTAATTTTCCTGTAAATAACAGGCATATTCTCAAAGAAGTCGCAGGCATCTTCGATACTCATGTCCAGTACATCACTGATGGATTTACTACGATAGCGAACTTCAAGTGTCTCCCTGTTATATCTTCTGCCTCCGCATTCTTCACAAGGTACGTGTACATCCGGCAGAAAATTCATCTCTATCACCTTCATTCCTGCGCCCTGACAGGTTTCGCACCTTCCTCCTTTAACGTTAAAAGAAAAACGTCCGGGTTTGTACCCTCTGATCTTGGCTTCAGGAAGCTGTACATATAAATTCCTGATATCCGAGAAAACACCAGTATAGGTGGAAGGGTTTGACCTTGGCGTCCTCCCTATCGGGGCCTGGTCAATTTCAATTACCTTATCTATTTCCTTCAGTCCGTTGATCTTTTCATATGCCAGGGGATGTTTCTTGGCCCTGAAAAAATGATGGTTCAGAATGGGGTATAATGTCTCTGTGATCAGGCTCGACTTTCCACTGCCCGAAACACCGGTTACCGCAATGAATTTACCAAGGGGAAAGTCTACCGAAACATTCTTCAGGTTATGTCCGCTGGCTTTAAGGATGGACAGCTTATGTCCGTTTCCTTTTCTTCTTTTCTTAGGCACCGCTATCTCCTTTTCTCCGTTGAGATAGGCGGCAGTGAGCGTACTCGATTTCAGGATCTGCGCAGGAGTTCCCTGTGCAACGATCTGCCCTCCGTGTAAACCTGCAGCAGGACCAACGTCAATCACATAATCGGCTTCCAGGATCATCTCCTTATCATGCTCTACTACAAGGACTGTATTTCCAAGATCACGGAGGTTCTTCAAAGCGCCGATCAGCCTTTCGTTGTCGCGCTGGTGAAGTCCGATACTGGGCTCATCCAGGATATACATGACGTTCATCAGTTGTGAACCTATTTGTGTGGCCAGACGTATCCGCTGTGCCTCACCACCCGAAAGCGTTCTTGCAGTACGGTCAAGGGAAAGATAATTCAGCCCTACATCAGACAGGAAACCCAACCGGATGCGGATCTCTTTCAGGATCTCCTTTGCAATGGTATTCTGACGTTCAGTTAAACGGCTCTCCACATCAACGAACCAGCTCTTCAGGCTGTTGATATCCATTTCTGCCAGTTCAAATATATTCTTTCCGTCCACCTTAAAATGCAGGCTTTCCTTTTTCAGTCTTGCGCCTTCACATACCGGGCATGTTTTAAGCTTGCGGAAATTTTCCATATCATCAACCGCACCTTCACCCTTCTTCTCATTTTGCTCTTCCAGTAATTTGATGATTCCGTCAAAGGTGATCTGATAATTCTGTACATTCCATTTATTGTATTCCACAGCTACCGAAAGTAGTTCAGGAGTACCATTGAGAATGATATCTATATGTTCCTCTGTTAATTTCTCTATCGGGGTAGAAAGGGAAAAATTGTATTTTTTAGCCACTGCCTTGATCACCTGGAACAACCAGATATCGCGGTATTCACCCAGCGGGGCCAGGCCTCCGTTGATGATACTCAATTTTGGGTTGGGCATCACAGACTCCCTGTCTACCACAAAAATATAGCCCAGCCCGTCACAGCGCTCACATGCACCATAGGGTGAGTTGAAAGAAAAACTGTTTGGCTGAGGCTCATCATAGGAGATCCCTGTTGTGGGGCACATCAGAAACCGGCTGAAGTGAGAAACATTATTTTCTTTATCACTGATCTTGATAATCCCTTTACCCAGGCGCATTGCGGTTTGTACAGAATCGATCAGTCGTTTATGGTCCTTACGGTCCACCAGCAGCCGGTCTACCACAATTTCTATATCATGGATCTTGTACCTGTCCACCTGCATTTTGGCAGTCATATCCTGGATCTCTCCGTCAATCCTTACTTTTACATATCCTTGTTTACGGATCTGTTCAAATAATTCGCGGTAATGTCCCTTGCGTCCTTTTACAACCGGTGCAAGGATGTTCACTGCCAGTCCGTCATATTTTGTATAAATATTATTGAGGATCTGGTCTTCGCTCATACGTTCCATCTTCTCTCCTGTGTTATAGGAGAAAGCATCGGCCGTACGGGCATACAGCAAACGCATGAAATCATAAATCTCAGTGATAGTTCCTACGGTAGACCTTGGATTTTTGCTGGTAGTTTTCTGCTCAATGGCAATTACCGGGCTCAGTCCGGATACTTTATCTACATCAGGCCTTTCCATTCCGCCCATAAACTGACGGGAATAGGCACTGAAGGTTTCCATATAACGGCGTTGTCCTTCGGCGTATATCGTATCAAAAGCCAGGGAAGACTTTCCGCTGCCGCTTAATCCGGTGATCACCACCAACTGGTTACGCGGAAAAGATATATCTATATTTTTAAGGTTGTGGACCCTGGCACCATATACTTCAACATCCTTTTGCTCGCCCAGGTCAATGGTATTTTTGCTCATATATATTTATAAACGCTATTGAAATCTTTGAAATTAAGACAGCAAATTTGCAGCCACAAAAATGCTAAAAATTTTATCATCAAAAAAGCCTTTTGAGGCTTTTGACATCAGGACATTAAAAGAAAAGTTTTCAACGCAAAAAGCCGGCATCATGTGCCGGCTTCCCCAATTGCATGTCAATATTATTATTCCCTGTTCGTATTCATTGCCAGCACTCTTTTAGGTGCATGGAAACCATAACGTGCAGGATCTCTCAGGATCTGTTTCATCGAAATGAGTTTATACACATAACCGCCTGTTTCACGGTTCAGCTTCATTTTGAAATAGTTATCCTGACTTTGCCTGTGGATCTGCTTTTTCATGTGGTTATCCCCTACATTATATGCAGCGGCTACTAATGTCCAGCTATCGAAAATCCCATAAAGTTCCTTGATGTATTTGCAGGCGGCGATGGTAGATTTCCGCAGGTTCTTGCGTTCGTCAATTTTCGAATTTACCTTTAGTCCGTAACTCCTGGCCGTGCCAGGCATGAACTGCCAGAACCCGTTCGCTCCTTTAGGTGATGTCCCTCCCTGAATACCCGATTCAACCAGGGGAACATATTTAAAATCGTCAGGAATACCATAAGCTGCCAGGATCGGTTCAATAACCGGGAACCATTCAGCAGCTAAATGATGTAAACGATTGGTTTGAAGACTGCTGTAATTATGTGCAGCGAGAACTTTCTTCATTTTCCGCTCTACTTTCCTGTCTCCGAGAGGCAGGGATTCTTCCGCGAAATTCAACTGAGCCATTAAAGATGCCGGCTCTTTTTTTATGGTGGGTATTGTGGGTATTATAGTGTTTTTAACAGTGGTATTGACTTCTTTTTTTTGACTTTTTGCTGCTTGGGGCATGTAGTAAGCAAACACTTTTGCCATAACCAGTAATCCTAAAATTACTGAACATGTTATTATGTGTTTCTTTATCATTTTCCTCCTTTTTTTGGTTAACAATTATAAAACGCCTGCAAACATACAATATATAAAGCTAATTATCAAGCTATTACGCGATTTAGGGTCAAAAGGCCGGTTTAAATGCCTGTAGAGCACGATTTTAAATTTAACATCAGGATGAAAAATATAGGAGGTGAATTGAGCTATTTTTATTAAATTTGCACCCCGCATTAAGTATGTGGTTAACAGCGTATCATGATAAAAAATAACAACAGGAACAGTCGGGATGACAAGTCCAAACCGGGAAACCGAAGCACAACAGGTAGAAGCCAGAGTGGAACAGATAGTTCTTACAAAGGTAAAAGCAAGTTTGAGGGGAAAGACGGGAACGATAAGAGTAAATCTGGAGCAGCAAAGGACAATTACAGGCCAAGAGCGGCAAAAGACGGGGATGCTAAGGATTTCAACAGCAGGCCGCCAAGAGATGGTGAAAGAAGCAGCTTCAGGCCAAGAGCAGGAAGAGAGGGGGATGCCAAAGATTTCAAAGGCCGGCCACCAAGAGATGGCGAAAGAAGCAGCTTTAAACCAAGAGAAGGTGACAGCAGTAATTTCAGACCAGGAGCAGGAAGAGGCGGAGATGCCAAAGATTTCAAAGGCAGGCCGTCAAGAGACGGTGAAAGAAGCAGCTACAAACCAAGAGAAGGTGACAGCGGTAATTTCAGACCGCGAGAAGGCAGGGATGGAGAGAGCAGTACCTTCAGGCCTAAGAGTCCAAGAAGCTCAGGAGGTCCGTCAAGTTTCAAACCACGGGCATTCAAAGAAGGCAGTTCCAAAGAAATGCCGAGAAATGAAAGCCGCAGTTATGTAAAGAAAGATAATTTCAGTTCAGATGGTGAAAGACCATTCAGAACATTCGATAAAAAAAGCAGCACTTCAAGAAGTACTGACAGCAGGCCGTTCAGAAAAAGAGAAGAAGGAGGCCCCCTGTTATCAGGTGGAAAACCTTTCTCCAAAGACCGTCCTGCGGCAGCGCCGGTAATGCGCAGCAGGAAAGAAAGCAACAGTGTTGATGATGGCAAGATCCGTTTAAACCGCTACATCGCCAATTCAGGCATTTGTTCACGCCGGAAGGCCGATGAGCTGATTGCCGCCGGTGTTGTTTCAGTGAATGGCGTTCCGGTGTCCGAGCTGGGACATAAGGTAGATCCTGCAAAAGACGAAGTACGTTACAATGGTGAACTGCTGAAACGTGAAAAGAAAGTTTACGTTGTATTAAATAAACCCAAAGATTATATCACCACTACTGACGATCCTCAGGAACGCCGTACGGTAATGTCACTGGTAGAAAAAGCAAGCAGGGAGCGTATCTATCCTGTTGGGCGTTTAGACCGTAACACCACAGGTTTATTATTGATGACCAATGATGGTGATCTGGCAGATAAATTGTCACATCCCAAGAATGGCATTACCAAGATCTACCATGTTGAACTGAGTAAAAGTCTGAGTCAGGGTGACCTGAATAAAATTCAGTTCGGTCTGGAACTTGAGGATGGTATTATCAAACCAGACTCGGTATCTTACGTTGCCGGCGGTTCAAAACGTGAAGTAGGCATCCAGATCCACAGTGGTAAAAACAGGATTGTCCGCAGAATATTTGAGCATTTGGGCTACGAAGTAGTTAAACTGGACCGTGTAGTATATGGTAACCTGACTAAAAAAGATCTTCCCCGCGGAAGATGGCGTCACCTGGAAGAACATGAACTGATTCAGATCAAACATCTGATCCAATAATTAATATCCGGTAACGTAATATTAGAAAATGAAGAAATTATTTTATCTGTTGGCTGCAGCAATGTGTACTTTATCCGTAAAAGCGCAAAAAGTAGATGATCACCTTGTCATAGGAACCTATACGGCTCCCGGAAAAAGTGAAGGGATCTACGTCTACGATTTCAATCCTTCTACTGCTGCGTTTACACGTGTAAGCGTAAAGAAGAATGTCATCAACCCAAGTTTCCTGGCGGTAACACCAGACAGGAAATTTATCTATGCGGTGAATGAAGACGGCGATAAAAGTATGGTAAGCGCTTTCAGCTACGATGCAGCAACAGGTAAATTAGATTTTCTAAATAAACAAAAGTCCGAAGGTGCCGATCCCTGTTATCTCATCGCCGATGACAGAAATGTACTGATCGCCAATTATAGCGGCGGCAGCATTGCTGTATTCGGAAGAGATCAAAGCGGGGCATTAACCCCTGCAAAACAGGTCATTCAGCACACCGGATCAGGTATAGACAAAAACAGGCAGGAAAGCGCACACGTACATATGGTGCGCTTTACGCCCGACCACAAATATGTAGTTTCCAACGACCTCGGTGAGGACAAGGTATACCTTTATACTTACCATAAGGATGCTGACGATGATGTACTGGTCCTGAAGGATACCATCAGCGTAAAACCTGGCAGCGGGCCAAGACATATCATCTTCAGCAATAACGGTAAATATGCCTATCTCATCCAGGAGCTGCACGGTGATGTAACCGCCTTCAGTTATCATGATGGTACCCTGAAAAAGATTCAGGAAACCAGTGTCATTAACAGCGATTTCAAGGGCGAAAGCGGTGGATCAGATATCCAGCTTTCCGCAGATGGAAAATTCCTGTATGTGAGCAACAGGGGAACAGCCAACACCATTACCACTTTTGCAGTCGGCAAAGATGGTAAACTGACTAAAAAAGGCCAGGTAAGTACCACCGGAAATGGCCCCAGGGCCTTTGCAATTGATCCCAGCGGCAACTGGCTGCTTGTGGGCCACCAGAAAACCAACGACATTACCATCTTTAAGCGCAATAAAGTGACAGGTGAACTTAAAGACAGCGGCAAGAAGATCGATATCGGTGCTCCTGTATGTTTCCTGTTCGTACCAACAAAATAAGAATCTACGCAGGAGTCAGGAATAGTTAAGCCATTTCAACGGCCAGCCTGCATCAGATGACCTCAAAAAAAAGGGAAGTCCTGTTTCGATGCCTTCTCGGCTGCCCTTCAGTAGCCGGCAGCACCGAAACAGGACTCCTCTTTTTTCAGCGAAGCCAGATAATTCCCTCTTATGCAAAAAGAGCGGCATCAACCTATTGACACCGCTCCATCTAAAAATTACTCTAAAAGAGATGATATAATGATTTACATATCAATCTGCGGTGCCATCACATGTGCCGGGCTCTTCGCAATGATCTTATTATAAAGTTCAATATAAAACGGCAATATCTTTTTCAGGTCAAAGTCCTGAGCTCTTGTAAATGCATTTTCCTTGAACCTGTTCAGCACCTCGTCATCTTCAAGAATAGAAATTGCTTTAGCAGCCATATCCTCCACATCACCTACATTACTCATATAACCGCAGAACCCATCAACATTCAGTTCCGGCAAACCACCGGCATTAGATGTGATGATAGGCACTTTGCAGGCCATAGCCTCCAGTGCTGCCAATCCAAAACTTTCCGTTTCAGAAGGCATCAGGAATAAGTCTGATACAGAAAGTATCTCTTCAATAGCATCCTGTTTCCCCAGGAAGCGAACCTGGTCGCAAATACCGAGATCCCTGCATAACTGTTCGTTATTGGCACGGTCTGGGCCATCCCCTACCATCAGTAAACGGGAAGGGATCTTATCATGGATCAGCTTAAACATCTTAATTACATCCGAGGTTCTTTTCACCTTACGGAAGTTAGAGGTATGGATAAGTATCCTTTCATTATTAGGTGCAATTGCCTTTTTAAAATGGTCCTTCGCCTTTAAGCTAAACCTGCTGAAATCTATAAAATTTGGGATTACCTCAATCTCGTTGGTAATATCGAAATGTTTCTTCGTATCCTCTTTTAAATCGGCAGAAACTGTGGTTACCCCGTCAGACTTGTTGATGGAGAAGGTCACTACAGGCTTGTATGTCGGATCTTTCCCAACAAGTGTAATATCAGTACCATGAAGCGTGGTTACAAATGGGATATGGATACCGTAGGTTTCCAGGATCTGCTTCGCCATAAATGCAGCTGAAGCATGTGGAATAGCATAATGAACATGCAGGATATCCAGCTTTTCGAACCTTACCACATCTACCAGTTTACTGGCCAGGGCAGATTCATAGGGAGCATAGTCAAACAGGGGATAATCTCTTACGGAAACCTCGTGGTAATAGAGATTAGCTGAGAAAAAGTCCAGCCTGGCAGGCTGGCTGTAGGTAATAAAATGAACCTGGTGCCCTTCATCGGCCAGTGCCTTTCCTAATTCCGTAGCAACAACACCGCTACCACCAAATGTGGGGTAACAAACAATACCTATCTTCATTAATAATATTCTTATACAGTCACAATTTAACTGTTTTGCGAATGCAAATTACAGCACTAAACCTGAGCTTTATGTTAAATAATTGCAATTATTTCGTTCGCAGCAGAATTATCTGCTCATTTCGTCCTGAATCACCAACAACATTTCGTTAGGCCGCTGTGTTCCAATATAATACATCAGCCCATCCCGGTCTGTTAATACAATAGCATCCTTCCCTGAAGAATAAAAACGGATACTTCCTTTACGGTGTAAATTGTAAACAGGATTGTTAAATAAGTAATTGCTATAGGTATCCTTTCTTACACTCACGATACTGTTCAAATCTATCTTTACCTTCTTTGCCGTCCACAGCCCGTCTATGATGATACTTTTGTTATGGATGATGATCTTGTACTGGATCATAAACAGCAGGATGATCGAGATACCGATGATCCCGAAACCTACCACAAGAAAAAGGTCCTGTGTATTATCGCGGTCCCTTTCATAGACATAGGCACCAAAACAGAAAGCTGCCATTAATAAACGGATACAAATCCTGATATAATCGCGGCCAATGTATTGTTTCTCAAGAAAAGCGTACTTATTGCTCATTTAATTAAATTTCTGTTCGAATATAGCGACTTTTTTTGTGGTTGACGTCACTTTATATCGGTCATCCTGCCGCAGACCCGCCACCCATACAATATCGCCATTTCCGTTTATTAAAATCGGAATATTCTCCTTTTGGGGCTGAGGTACTTTTTGATGGATAAAAAAATCGCTTACTTTTTTTAAATTCTTCATGCCCAGCGGCATAAAGCGGTCGCCCCTCTGCCAGTTTCTAAGCACCAGCGGAAAGATCAGTTTATCATGATCTACAAATGCCTTATCGGAGTTGCTTTCGAAAGTCACATCTTCCGTAAAAGTGATCCCGATCAGTTGTCTGCCCAGTTTAACCACACTGTCTGCCGGGTGGATCATCTGATGGGCATATACCTCTTCAGTGATACGGCTGATGATCAGTGCCGTTCTGTCAACCGTGATCCGGTGGGTACTACTGTAAAATGAGGTACCACTTAGTTTATTTAAAGAAGCGAGGAGTTGTTCTGTAACTATTTCCGTAAAACCGTAGTCCTTTAAGATCTCGACCAGCAACAGCCGCCTGGGGTATAATGCTGAAATCTTTTCCAGGGAGAGGTAAATGCCATCTGCCCTTTCTTCACAAATTTCCAGTCTGACCGCTGCTATCCGTTGCTGCAGGATGATTTCGGTATCAGCGAACCGCTCAATATTCCGCGCAAAGGTCTGTTCGAGGTTGGGATTAATTTCCTTAAGCCTGGGAACTACATCCAGCCGGAGTTTATTTCTCGCATAACCGGCACTCAGATTGGAACTGTCCTCCACAAACCGGATTTCATTTGCACTGATCAGTTTGTCAATTTCCTTCCTTGAAAGGAAAAGCAGGGGCCTCACCAGGTAATTGCGCTTTGGTAAGATACCATGCAGCCCTGCAATACCGGTTCCACGCACCAGGTTTAATAAAATGGTTTCTATGGCGTCATCCTGATGATGTGCTACGGCAATACAGTCGAACTGTTGTGTCCTCCTTAGTTCTTCAAACCAGTTATAGCGCAAGTCCCTCGCAGCCATCTGTGTTGATATTTTATGTTCAGCAGCATAAGCTTTGGTATCAAAATGCGTTATATACAACGGAGCCTCCATCGTAGCGGCAACTAAGCGTACAAAGTCTTCATCCCTTTGCGATTCCACACCTCTCAACCCGAAGTTACAGTGTGCGATTGCAAAATTAAAACCGGCCTGCTTAAAAAAATGAACCATCAGCACAGAATCTTTCCCCCCGCTTACAGCAAGTAAAATTTTATGGTCAGGACCAAACAGCGCATGTTGACGTACGTACTCAGTGAAGCTTTGAAGGGGTAACATCTTCAAAGCTACTAAAAAACAATTATTAACTATATGAATATTGGGAAGCAAAAAACTAACTTTGTAAAGTGCAGAAAATTCACGTTTTTAACATTCATGGCGCTTTCATGAATCCACTATATGCCATCACAGGAAAAACGCTTGCAGGTTTCGTCCTGCTTTTTTTATTTCCGTTCTGTCTTTCTGCCCAACAGAAAACCAGGATCATTCTGCAAAGTTCAGAAAGAAGCCGTATCATCACCAAAACAGACATCACCTATTTAAGGAAACCTGTATTCAAACAGGACAATGCCATCCTTACCTGTGACAGCGCTGTTTTTTACACCGCAAAAAATTACTTTGAGGCCTATAAAAATGTACATATTAACCAGGCAGATACGATTAATATTTATTCAGATTTTCTTACATACGATGGAAATGCCAAACTTGCGCATTTAACAAGCAACGTGCGCCTGGTGGACAAAAGCTCAGTATTGACAACAAATATACTGGACTACAGTATGGTGCCAAAGGTAGGTACTTACGTAGAAGGCGGTAAAATCGTCAATAAAGATGCAACCATCACCAGTAAGAACGGCTATTATTTCGCAAACAGCAGGGATGCCTATTTCCGTTATAATGTGCTTGTCGTGACGGAACAAAGTACCATTAAGTCTGATACGCTGAGATACAATACGCTAACCAACTGGGCTTATTTCTACGGGCCTACCAACATCAAAGAAAAAGACGGCGGTAACCTCTACACAGAAAACGGCGCTTACAATACCAAAACCAGGTATGCCTATTTCGGAAAAAACAATCTATACACCTCCGGCAGCAGATCGATGAAAGGGGACAGCCTCTATTATGATGGTATTGCTGGTTACGGCAGGGCTGTAAGGAACATTACCTTCAGGGATACGGTAGATAAAATGCTGATGAGGGGTCAGCTTGGTTATTATTATAAGAGCGATCAGCGCACGGTGGTTACCAAAAATGCCTATGCAGGTATGGGAACGAATGATTCCATCATGGTGAAAGATATAAAACAGCCTGACAGTCTGTGGCTTGGTGCTGACACCCTTGAAACACAAATGGTGCTTCAGAAATCGCTGAAACTGATCAAAGGCCCCGCAATTAAAAAAGACAATGAACTGGGTGAAGAAGATCGTGAAAGCAAGATGAACGGCGTCAGTAAAAAATCTGCCGAACCTGCTAGGAAACCGGGCGTTGCCGGCCCTGGCGGAAATAAACCCGGACAAAAGCCTGATGACAAGAAAAAACCACCTGCGGGAGCAAAACCTCTCCTGCCAGGAGCCAAGGACAGTTTGAAGAATGACAGTTTATTAAAGGAGAAGGTGCCGGCAAAAAAGGCAGATTCCCTGCTTAAAGGAACGGCTCCGATTGTTGCAAAGGCAGATTCTGCTCTAAAAACGCCCGTCCCCGGTATAAAAAAAGATGCGGTTGCGGCGCTTTCCGTACCAGTTAATAAAAAAGATTCACTGAAAACCGATAGCCTGAAACTGCCGCCTGGAATGAAGAAAGCCATTCCGGATGTAAAGGATAAATTGCCACCCGGAATGAAAAAAGCCGTCGTCAAAAAAGACAGCCTGCCGGTCAGTCCGCTCGATACCCTGCGTACGCGGAGCATAAAGGCGTACAGGCATGTGAATGTGTATAAATCCAATATGCAGGCAAAAGCAGACTCACTTTTTTACACCAGTGCAGATTCTACCTTACGATGGTATAGAAATCCGATCATATGGGCACAGGGTTCACAGCAGACCGGCGATACCATTTATTTGCAGCTCAGAAACAAAAAAATAAATTCTATCCAGGTGATACAAAATGCCTTTGCGGTAAACGTAGACCCTATAGATACCACAAAATTCAACCAGATCAAGGGCAAGCTGATCACAGGATTTTTCAAGGACGGAAAGCTGAACAGCATGTATGTAGACGGCAACTCGGAAAGCGTTTATTTTACCAAAACCGATGATGGAAAGAAATACGAAAAGATGAACCAGACCGTTAGCAGCAGGATTAAGATCCTGTTCAGAAATGCTGAGATCGGCGATGTGGTACCCATAAAAAATGTAGAAGGTGCAACGACACCTGTGGCCGACATTAAACAGGAGGTGATCTTAACCGGGTTTGTATGGAAACCAGAGTTGAGGCCACGCTCCAAGAGAGATGTGACCAACCCGAAAGCCATCGCTAAACCCAAAAAGACAGTCCTTGCAAAAACCCCTGCTAAAGGTTCAGAAAAAGCAAAGAAAGCAGCAGAAAATTTAAAAGCCGCGCCGAAAGGCCCCTCTTCTGCAATGGAGGCATTGCAACAGGCGGGAGGCCTCATTCCATCCGGCACGATCAAGCAACTCGGGAATATCGGGCAATCCGGAAGTACCAAACAGTTGGGAAACATCCTGCAGCCGGGGAACATCAGTCAGCTCAAAAGCGCCGCAGATTCTTTAAAAAGTAAGATCCCTGCCCCACTGACCGATACCCTGAAAAAAGCCTTACCTGGTTTAATGAAAAAAGCAGATTCCTTATCTAAACAGCCTGTGCTTTTAAAAAAGCAATAAGCTTGCCCATCGCAATTCCGCGGTGACTGATCAGGTTTTTTTCTACCATATCCATTTCGGCAAAGGTACGGTCATAACCGTCCGGCTGGAAAATAGGGTCATAGCCAAATCCGTTGCCACCGGTTGCGCTTTCCCGTATCGTTCCCTCAATAGCGCCTTCAAACAGGAACCGTTGTCCATTTTGGATCAGTGAAACCACGGTTCTGAACCTCGCCTTCCTGTTTGTGATACCTTGCATTTTTTGCAGCACCAGATTGAGGTTCGCTTCATCACCCCGCTGTCCTGCATAACGCGCAGAATATATTCCGGGTTCGTTGTTTAATGCTTTCACCTCCAGCCCGCTGTCATCAGCGAAACAGTTGAGCTTAAAGTTCTCCGCCACGAAACTGCTTTTTAGCTCGGCATTTCCAGCAAAGCTATCTGCCGTTTCAGGGATATCAGTAGTACAGCCAATATCGCCCAGGTTGAGTATTTCATATTGACCGGAAAGCAGGTTCCTTACTTCGTTTGTTTTATGCTGGTTATTTGTAGCAAATACTAATTGTCTCATTAAAATGTAAGTTGTTTAAGGCTGCCCCATAATTTCTTTTTCCCTTCCTGGTCTGCCGTGAGCAGATCCAGCCTGCCCGAAAAAACAAGCTGTATATCTCCATGCCTGCCGATAGCGTGCTGGGGCTGTTCGTTTAATCCAAGCTGTACAGGGCTCACCCCAAATCCAAGCACAAGTCTGCTACTAAAGAATTTGATCAGATCCTCAAATTTTGACTGTTGATAATCAAAATAATTTAACAGTGCAAAATCGTTTGCCGTAAGCTGCATGGCTTTCACGAGATTTCTTAACAGCTCTCTTCCACTTTCCGAGCTTACGTCATGTTCACCATCATTTACCAGGATCAAAATATTCTTCTGGTTTTTACCCAGATATTTAAATACAGCTGCCGGAGCGGCTAACGGTTCCGGAGCAGGAAGAACAGATTTTTGTGCTGACTCCGGTACAGTCATGCGCTCTGATTCCTGTTTAGCAGCAGTACTAAAAGCTGTAGCCTCTTCGTTTTTTACAAGGTAAATATCATCAGTAAAAAATAAACGGAGTGCTTCAGCGCTTGTAGTCAATTGTTCAGCCATGAATGGTGCATATTTTTTGGGAATATTTTTGTGTTAAAATTAGTTAAATATCCTATTATAGCGCCTTAATTTATTACTTTTATAGCTTAAAAATACCATAGTAAATCTTTTGTGAGAAAAACCTGCTGTATCATTGTTCTCTGTTTTTTCTATTTCGGTACTGTTGCACAAAGCGTTGCTGTTGTAAACGGCAATCCGATCAGCCAGAAGGAATTTGTATGGGTCTATAAAAAACACCGTCCCGGAAATGCCAAACCGACAATTACTGACCTCATCTCATTTTTGAATATATACATTGATTTTAAACTTAAGGTAGAGGATGCAAGGGCAGCAGGGCTGGACAAAGACAGCACCTATCTGACAGAGACCGGTAACTATGTAGCTGCTTTAATGGCCGCTATGCCGCCTGAAGCCAGAAATGCGGATTATTCCCTGGTCATCAACGAGTATAAGGAAGCACTTCTGCTTTTCAACATCTCACAAATAAAGATATGGGACAGGATAGGTGAAGATGAGGATACCATACGCGAATATTACAATACCCATAAAGAACAGTATTCGTCAAAACCTTTTGACGATATACAAACTGAGGTAGCCGCAGATTATCAGAAGAAAATAGAGTGCGACTGGGTGATCTCACTGAGGAATAAATACAAAATAACCATGGATCAGGAACTGCTGCGCAAGCTGAGCAGATAATACTGTATACAAATGGTTGAATAATAGTAAATTTGCAAATAAAATATAATTGAAGAAAGTATAATGAAAAAAGTTTTATTGATGGCAAGCGGGTTGCTCTTCTTGTTTATGATGAATGTACAGGCGCAAACAAAGAGCGTGGATAAAGTTATAGCCGTACTTGGAAGTGACGTAATCTTACTGTCTGAACTCAACCAGCAATATGTAATGTACCTGAATTCAGGTAACCCTGTTGACGAGAAAGTGAAATGTTATATCTTACAGCAAATGCTTGTTCAGCACCTGTTAAAACAACAGGCAGACATTGACTCTGTGATGGTGGACGACAAACAGGTGGATGATGAGCTTGACCGGAGAATGCGTTACCAGATCCAGCGTGCCGGTGGCCAGGACAAACTGGAAGAATTCCTCAATAAATCTGTGCTGCAGTATAAAGATGAACTGAGACCAGATGTTAAAGATCAGCTGCAGGCCAATAAAATGCAGGGAACAATTACCGAGAAAGTAAGTATAACTCCTTCGGAAGTTACAAAATATTTTGAGTCCTATAAAAAAGACAGCTTACCGGATATCCCTGCAGAATACGAAGTGGGAGAGATTACACTGAATCCCGAGCTGACTAAACTGGAGAAACAGAGGTTCCTGGATAAACTGGATGCGATCAGGCTGCGTGTAAAAAGCGGTGAAGACTTTGGCTTCTTAGCAAAAACCTATTCCGAAGATCCGGGATCTGCCGCTGAGGGTGGCGACCTTGGTTTCTTTGACCGTACCATGATGGCCAAAGAATTTACAGCCTGGGCCTTCAAACTTAAACCAGGTGAACTTTCCCCGGTGTTTGAAACTGATTTCGGTTTCCACATCCTGCAGGTGATTGAAAGAAGGGGAGAACAGGTTCATGCCCGCCATATTCTGATCCGTCCTCAAACTACCCCTCAGAGTTTAGAGCGCGCGAAATTGCATGCTGATAGTATTTACACGAACATTCAGGCCAATAAACTCAGTTTCTCTACCGCTGCTTCGCTGTATTCTGCTGATAAGGAATCGAAATACAATGGTGGAATGATCCTGTTTTCTGATAATGTGACTGCAAGAACAACATTCATCCCTGCCGATAAGTTAGACCCTAAGGTTTACCAGGTGATTGATACCATGAAAGTGGGCGAGATCTCAAAACCGGTGCCTTTTACAGGACAGGATGGCAAAGAAGGTTACAAAATTGTATTGCTGAAATCCAATGTCCCTGCTCATAAAGGAAATCTCGACCAGGATTATACGAAATTCAAGGATAAAGCACAACAACAGAAAAGTGACCGTATCATGAGTGAATGGTTTGAAAAAAGAAGAAAGAACACTTACATTAGGATTGATAAAGACTATCAGGAATGCAGTGAACTGAAGATCTGGACCAAGCCTGAAACGACAGAAGCAAAATAGATGACAACATACCATAACGACATAGCGGCAGTTGATGCCCTACACCAGTCTTATATTGATATAAAAAATGAGATAAGTAAAGTCGTTATTGGTCAGGATGAAGCTGTAAAAGCTGTACTCATCTCTATTTTCAGCAATGGCCACTGTTTATTGGTTGGCGTTCCGGGATTGGCTAAAACGCTCCTGGTTCAAACCGTTGCAGATGTGCTTGACCTGAACTTTAACCGTATACAGTTTACGCCAGACCTCATGCCGGGAGATATCATCGGGGCAGAGATCTTAGGAGAAGACAGGAACTTTAAATTTATTAAAGGCCCTGTCTTCTCTAATATAGTACTGGCGGATGAAATCAACAGAACCCCTCCCAAAACACAGGCAGCTTTACTGGAAGCCATGCAGGAAAAGGCTGTTACCGCAGCCGGATATAGGCATATCCTGCCAAAACCATTCTTTGTTCTTGCTACTCAGAACCCAATTGAACAGGAAGGCACCTATCCCCTTCCGGAGGCACAGCTTGACCGTTTCATGTTCAATATCCAGCTTACCTATCCCAGCTTTGCCGATGAGCTCACCATTGTCAGAAACTCTACCGGCGGCGATAGTATGACGCTGAGAAAACTGATCAATGCCGATCAGATCCAGTTCTTTCAGCAGCTGATCAGAACGATCCCTGTAACCGATAACGTATTGGAATATGCAGTGAAACTTACCGGGAAAACACGCCCCGGAAGCCCGCTGGCAACACCTGAAGTAAAGCAGTATGTAAACTGGGGTGCAGGCCCGAGGGCATCGCAATTCCTGATCCTGGGTGCTAAATGCCACGCGGCGATATCCGGAAAATACTCACCTGACATCGAAGATGTACAGGCCGTGGCAGAAGCTATATTACGCCACAGGATCGTCAGGAACTACCGTGCCGAAGCCGAAGGTATTACGATCGAGAAGATCGTTAAGAACCTGCTTTAACTGTAACTCTCTCAATTTAACCCTTATGACATGAACAGGAATGTATCTATAATATCTACTTTTTCTTTGGCAACTCCAGGCGCATAAATAAATTAGGATAATCGGTAATGATCCCGTCCACACCCAGGCCAACCATATATTCCATATCCTTCAGGCTGTTTACCGTCCATGGAATGATCTTAATCCCTGCCGCATGACAGCGGTCCACCAACCCCTTACCCACCAGTACCGAATACGGGCTGTACACTGTAGGATTAAACCCAAGATCTCTGATGTTATTTTCAAAATCTTCCTTTTCATCAATCATCAGCGCTGTTCTTATCTTCGGGTATTTTTCATGCACATACTGAAGGCTCCTGATATCAAATGCCTGAATAATGGTTCTCCTGCTCATTTTTTTTGCCTCTACAACATCCATCACCAACTGTGAGAATTCTGCCGGTTCGGGATGAAACACCAGGTCTCCCTTACGCACTGTTTTGATCTCAATCCCATAATCAGGCTTCGTTAATTTATGCAGCTTAACATAAGCCTCTACAGAATCGATCACCTCAGAAAGCAAGGGCTTATACGCTTTAAACTTTTGCTGCCCCGGAAACCTTTTGTGCACCTTACTCCCCACATCAAATTTCTTGATCTCCGTATAATCCATCTTATACATATTATAACTCTGTTCCTGCTTTAACGGAATAGGTTTCCCGGCAGGAGTCAGACTGATTTCATTGTTAAAATATGGCTCATGAGAAAGCACTACCTGGTTGTCTTTAGAGATCACCACATTCATTCCCAGTGTAGTTGCACCCAGATCCAGTGCCCTGAGCATTCCGGCAATGGTATTTTCGGGCATTAATCCACGGGCACCCCTGTCGCCCTGTTTGTCAAAAGTCTGTGCATGGACAACAGAACCTGTTAGGGTAACCAGCAGCAATAGTATTTTGGTCTTCATCATCATTCAAATAGGTTAGTAAATTTAAACAGCCACCCTGCTACAGGATAACCTTAAAAAAAATCGCCATGTGTTTCAAGGCCTTCCAGCGCACTTCAGCGGTAGACAGCCTTGAAACACATGGCGATTTTTTTCGCGAAGCCAGAAAACACTCTTCTGACTAAAAATTAAACTGGTATAGTATTAACGTTCAGTCGGCGTATAAATCTGCTCAATTAAGTTCCAGTTGTGATCAGGCTGACGTTCATAAATAAAAACATAGTTAAAGATCTCTCTAAGATCAGTTCTGTAATCTACCGTCGCCATGCCATAGGTATAAGCCAGGTCACCGCCATTCGCTTTATCTGCCTGTGTAGTTTTAAAACTGATCTTATCCACCACGCTATTGTAAAATGCTACAATTTTATCTTTACCAATGATCGGCTCGTATCCCGGAAAAAGAACACGTGCATCAGAGTTTAAGAAGCCGCCAAAAGCACCAATACCGTGTGATTTCAACATCGCACTCAGTGTTTTCTCTGTAGTCAGGATAATTTCCTTTCCGGCAGCAATTTGTTTAGGCCCGTTAAATTGTGGTTTGAAATAATCCTTAGGATCTACAAACTTATTCACTACCGGGTGCAGCGGCTTATTGTGCGTAGTTCCAAGGTCAAGTACCAGCTCCCATTTGCCATTGATGGCTTTCCAGACAGAAAGATATTGTCCATAAACCTTTTGGGTACCATCTACTACATAGCTGCCACTGGTGAAACCCCAGTCTGCACTACGTGAAACCTGTGCATAATCAGGAGTCCAGCTTAAATTTTTGTCGTTCGGCTGAGCAGCATAATAATTTCTTGCGTTTACCGGGTTCGGTCTGAAAACAAGTGCATTACCGGCACTAAAAGAGTTAAAGGCGGATCTTATACCATTTTTGGTTGCAGATTCGGCAAATTCCTGCTCTGCCTTTAACAATGATTTTGTAGTGCCATCCGTACGCTGCGCGTAAGCGCCGAGGGTAATCGTTGCAGCCAACAGGGTGCAGATAAATTTATTGATCATGTGATGTTATCGTATTTATTTAGGGTTTCGTTAGATTTTATTCCAGGTAGTGCCTTCTTTACTGTCTTTTAGCTGAATACCAATGTCCTGAAGTCCTATACGGATCTTATCTGAAGTCACATAGTCCTTATTCTCTTTCGCGCTTTTGCGGATGTCGATCACCATATTCAGCACATCATTCAATTCAGTATTTGAGGTATCCTCATCCTTAAGACCAAAAATATCATATACAAAATCCTGCATCAGCTGTTTAAGGACCTCCAGTTCTGCGGACGAGATACGTCCTTTGCTGTCATACACCGTGTTAATGATCCGGGCTGCTTCAAACAATTCGGCAATCACTACCGGACTGTTAAAATCATCGTTCATTGCTTTTACGCAATTCAGCCTGATCGTTTCTATATCAAAATCGCTGGTATCGGCAGGAACGAGTTTATCCAGCAGGCTGAGTGAGTTCATCAGTCTTCTGAACCCTTTTTCTGAAGCATCCAGTGCATCATTTGAAAAATCAAGCGTACTGCGGTAATGTGCCTGAAGCATAAAAAACTTAACCGTCATCGGGCTGTATCCCTTTTTCAGTAAGGCATGTTCACCGCTAAAAAGCTGCAGTGGCATAAAACCGTTGCCGGCAGTCTTGGACATCCGCGATCCGTTAACCGTCAGCATATTCGTGTGCATCCAGTACTTTGCGGGATGTTTATGGTAACAAGCCTCAGACTGTGCAATTTCATTGGTATGGTGGGTAGCAGCAAGGTCCATTCCGCCGCCGTGGATATCGAACTCAGCACCAAGATATTTTTCGCTCATGGCAGAGCATTCAATATGCCAGCCCGGGAACCCTACTCCCCAGGGGGAAGGCCAGCGCATCAGGGTTTCAGGTTTGGCTTTTATCCACAGTGCGAAATCAAGCCTTCCGCGTTTCTCATCCTGCCCGTCAAGCTCCCTGGTATTGGCCATCATATCATCCAGGTTGCGGTTCGTCAGCACCGTATAATTATAATTCTGGCTATATTTTTCAACGTCAAAATACACTGTGCCATTTGTTTCATAAGCATAACCATTATCAATGATCTGGGTGATCATTTCGATCTGCTCAATAATATGTCCTGTAGCAGTTGGTTCGATGCTTGGCGGAAGCGTATTGAACATCCTGAGTACATCATGGAAGCCCAGGGTATACTTCTGAACAATCTCCATAGGCTCCAGCTGTTCCAGCTTTGCGCGTTTGGCAAATTTATCGTCGCCCTCGTCGCGGTCGCCCTCAAGGTGCCCGGCATCGGTAATATTACGCACATAGCGCACCTTAAATCCCAGATATTTCAGGTACCTGAAAATCAAATCAAAAGAAATGAACGTACGGCAGTTACCCAAATGCACATCACTGTAAACAGTCGGCCCGCAAACATACATCCCTACATGAGTACCATTCAGGGGTTCAAAATTTTCCTTCTTGCGGGTAAGGGTATTATATAGCTGTAAGCCGTGTTCCATTCGTATATATGATTTGTCGTTCATTTTATTATGGGAAATTGTACATATCCCAGCTGGCAAAGGTAAAAATTTGCCGATATATTAATTGATCCTTATGTCACTTCTTACAGGAAAATGGTCTGATAATCTGGCCTGAATGATCCTGTGGTTAACTATTTTTATAGGCTTGGTTGCCGAGATATAATCTATCTGGAAATTAGGAAATTTTCCGTTATAGGTGCGGCCCAGCCCGATGCCTTCTTCAACAAAAGAATTATTCAGTGATTTGGTCAGCTGAGTCACTGCGTAAGAGGCCGGAGTATCGTTGAAATCCCCCGCAATCAGGAAAGGCGTAGTACATGTTTTCATATGTGCCTTCATGATATCCACCTGCCCGCTTCTCTTCACGAAAGCTGCTTTCAGCATTCTCAGGATCCTTTTGGACGGTGTAATCTTCGCATCCATTTCCGTTTTCACTTTATCAAGGTAGGTATAATCCTGTTTGTCAAATGATATCGATTGCAGGTGAACATTATAGACACGTATCTTTTTATCCTTCACCATAATGTCAACATAGATACTGGCATTGCCACCGTGGTTGGCGCTGAATATGATCGTTCCCTTGTCTACTATAGGATACCTGGAAAAGATGGCCAGCCCCATGGCTTCATAATTATTCTCTGAGCTGGGAATGAAATAATAATTAGGGCTCTTCAGCATATGCTTCAGGCTGTCGGTAATATCAAAAGGGCCTTTGCGCCGCGAGTAATATTCCTGAAAGCAGATAATGTCCGGATCTTCATTTTTTACTACGGCCAGCATCTGCTGTTTAACAGACTCATTGTTATCCTCTCCATAAGGTTTAAAGCTATGCACATTATAAGTCATCATTCTCAGCAGATCAGGACTGGCTTTAGGGCCAACACCGTCTTCGCCCAGGAAACCTATGGTAGCAATGAGTGCATGCCAGCCGGATGCAATGATCCCTGCAGTAAGCAGTGCGAAGATCAGTCTTCTCTGTAAAAGCCAGAAGATGATCATCAGGACATTCAGCAACAGGATAAAGGGGTAAGCCAGGCCAAAAAATGCGATCACAGCATGTTCACGAGGATCAAATTTACCTGCTACCATTCCCAGTACCAGTGCAAAGGCCAACACCACTGCGATGAGCACGTATATCCTGGTAAAAAATGTGGTTCTGCGTTTCTTCATTAACTTTTACTCGCCTTAAATAAGGTTTCCTTTTCCTCTTTACTCAATTTATCGTACCCTGATTTAGAAATCTTATCGAGGATCAAATCCACTTCTTTCTGGTTGACCTTATTGTTGATATTGTTCTTCGCCCCTGTTCCCGGTTTCTCATTTTTTACCACTTTCAGTTTCGGCTTTTTCTTAAAGATATTACTCCAGTCGTTCCCGTTTTGTAACAGCTTAATATAAAGAAAGCCCATAAATGCGCCTCCCAGGTGTGCAAAACTTCCGCCGGGATTAGCATACCCTATTCCAATCAGGTCAATCAGCAAATACACGAGCACCACATAACGCAGCTTTACGGTACCGATAAACATCAGTCCTATCGTATAATCCGGCAGAAGTGTGGTCACAGCAACGGCAATTGCCATCACTGAAGCTGAAGAGCCGATGATCTTAGCCGCATAAATAGTTGCTGAAAAAGGAGGAAATATATTGTAAGCCAGGGCAAAAAATACAGCCCCCATTACACCACCCGCAAGATATACAAAGTGGAACTGCCTTGGTTTAAGGAAATCTATGAATATATTTCCCATCCAGAATAGCCACAACATATTAAACAGGATATGGAAAATATCCTCATGGAGGAACTGGTAGGTCAGTACCGTATAAAAACGAAAAGGAAGTTTTGGTAAAGCCGCGGGAAAGGCGAAATACTCCTTGGCATAGTCAAGAAACCTGATATTTGTATTACCGGCAAGAAAATAGGTGACACCAAAAAGTGCAACAGCTACAAAAACAATGGTATTGATCCCTATATAGAAAAACACCGGGTTCCCTGAACGGAAAACTTTATATTTTAGATCTGCTAAAAGATTATTCTTAGTCATAATAGTCGTAAAATGTATTTTTATCTTTCCAAATTTTCACTAAAATGAAGCCCAGCAGTGCTCCTCCGAGGTGTGCATAATGCGCTACGGAGTCTCCCGCCACACTGGCTACGCCCAAACTCAGTTCTATCAAAATATATACGGGGATAATGTACTTAGCTTTTACCGGCACGGGGATGAACATGATAAACAGTTCCGCATTTGGATAAAGCATTCCAAAGGCAACGAGCAATCCGAATATCGCACCGGATGCACCGATCATAGGCCCGAAATAAATACCATATAAAGTTGAAGCCTGGGCAGGCGAAAACTGTGCGGTATTATAAAGCCTTTGTTCCAGAGATTCTAAAGAAAGGACACTATGGGCAAGAGGTGTCCCTGCAATCTGATAGATCTCAAATGCCTGTACGGCCCATTGTAATGCCAGCGCTCCCAGACCTGTAATCAGATAAAAGTTTATAAAACGTTTGGCGCCCCAATGCGCTTCCAGTACAGAGCCAAATGTATAAAGCGCAAACATATTAAAGATGATGTGCGACCAGCCCCCGTGCATAAACATATAAGTAACAGGTTGCCAAACCCTGAAATAGGGAGAGTCTACATAAAAGGCACCAAGATACTCTGCAAGTTCAATTCCCTTACTTTCCATGATTAAAGTAGCGGCAAAGAACAGCCCGTTAATGATGAGCAGGTTTTTAACAACCGGAGGTATGTGAATAGTATTCATTTTTTTATTTATCAAATTTCTTATCCAGTTCTGTCAGCGACATCGTCTGGATGACCGGTTTACCACTAATACTAAAATTTGGTGCTTTACAGGCAAACAATTGCTCAATGAGCATATTCATTTCTTCCTGCCCCAGCACCACCCCACTTTTTATAGCGCTGTTCCTGGCCATGCTTCTGGCCAGTGCATCCCTTTTGTCAAGTCTCAGTTCCTGCTGGGAGTTTTTAAACCCCTCTATCAGGTGTTCAAAAAGCTGGGTCTCATTGATCTGGTTACTGCCCAGGTCAACAGGTATCCCTTCAATCACCAGCGTATTTTTTCCAAACTCGCGGACTTCGAAACCAAGGCTCTTGATATCATCAAGCAGGCTTTTGGCCAGCTCATAATCATTTGGGCTCAGCGTAACGGTTTGCGGGAAAAGACTCTGTTGGGAAGCTCCCTTCCTGTCTTCCAAATGCAGACTAAAACGCTCATAAAGAATTCTCTCGTGTGCCGCCTGCTGATCAATCAGCATCAGGCCCGATTTGATCTGCGAGATGATATACTTGTTATGCAGCTGCATCAGCTGTTTCTGTACCGGTGCATATTTATCATCTGGCCCGTTTCCGGGCAATTCCATCGCTACCTGCTCAACAGGGTTGTGATTGGCGATCTCATAAAGTGATCCCCAGTTTTTGGTGCTCTGCTCCCTGTTTTCGCCACTCCTGAAAGCGGTAAAACCGCGCTCAGCCCGCTCGGGCGACTTCTCTTCACTGAACGGATTAAAGTCAGGATTAAAACTGATACTCGGAGGCACAATCTCATCAAGGGATTTAGGACTGATCATACCGCTGAAAGCCGTTTCCTGGTCAAAATCTATAGTCGGACTGATGTTAAACCGTCCCAGAGAGCGCTTTACCGCTGAGTGGATAATGGCATAAATAGACTTTTCATCCAGGTATTTGATCTCCGTTTTAGTCGGATGCACATTCACGTCAATCTTAGCCGGGTCAATATCTATGAAAAGCACGTACAAAGGAAAGTTATCCTCTGCCAGCAGCTCCTCGTAAGCCTTATTCACGGCATGGTTCAGGTAAGCGTCCTTAATAAAACGGTTGTTCACAAAAAAGAACTGCTCTCCCCTTGTTTTTTTAGCAAACTGCGGTTTACCAATAAAGCCTTTCAGGTTGATGATCGTTGTTTCTTCTTCCACGGGGATCAGTCTTTCATTATAGTTGTTACCAAACAAATGAACGATCCGCTGTTTCAATGCCGAAGAAGGCAACCTGAAAATTTCCAGGCCATCATGATGAAGGCTAAAGGCAATCGCGGGATTAGCCAGCGATATCCGTTGAAATTCATCGATCACATGCCTCATTTCCGCAGGATTGCTTTTCAGGAAGTTCCGTCTGGCGGGTGTGTTAAAAAAAAGGTTTTTTATACAGATGCTCGTTCCTTCAGGCGTAGCCACAGGCTCCTGCTTGGTCACCGTAGCCCCCTCAATTTCAATTAATGTCCCCAGTTCATCTTCATGCCTGCGGGTTTTCATTTCAACCTGGGCTATTGCCGCGATTGAAGCCATTGCCTCACCGCGAAAACCCATGGTACGGATAGCAAAAAGGTCTTCCGCTTTGCGCACCTTTGACGTGGCATGGCGCTCGAAACACATGCGTGCATCCGTCACACTCATTCCACATCCGTTATCAATCACCTGAATTAATGCTTTACCTGCATCCTTAAGGATCAGTTGTATCTTATTTGCCCCCGCATCTATCGCATTCTCCATTAACTCTTTTACTGCCGATGCTGGCCGCTGAACTACCTCTCCGGCAGCTATTTGATTGGCAACACTCTCGGGTAAAAGTTGTATTATATCTGACATTTATCTCCTTCGTAAAGGTCGCTAATTTAACGAAAATAAGCCTTATACATAAATCTTTTGATTATAAATACCATTTCGTGACGAAGCCGGCATAAGCTTTTTATATCTTTAACGTTTTGAATGAACTAAACTAATTTATGATAAAAAATAACCTCGTGCAAAGCCTTACAATTTGCATCATTGCAGTTTTCAGTCTGAACGCCTGCGCCCAGGACCATCAGAAAAATGAAGACCTGCTAAAGACCAATGCTACTATCCTTCAGCGTACAATTTTACTGAATAACCAATCCGCTGCAGTTCCCCTGACGGCGCTCGACAAGAAAAACGTTGCCTCTGTCAGCCTGGGTTTCGGCTTCCAGAATATCTCGGACAGTCTGCTCAGCAAATACACCAAAGTCACTCCCTTTAGTTCTGCCGGTTATGAGCCGTCTGCCGATCTGTACAAACTGGAAGACGACCTCAAGTATTTCAATACCATTATCATTTCTATTTCAGACCAGGAAACTACCAATGCCAAATATATCAATTTCATCAGTTCGGTTTCGAAAAGTAAAAGTGTCATTATTGCCCTCTATGGCGAACAGAGAAGCCTGATCGCATTTGATGCCATCAATTCACCACTGATCTGGTGCCAGCAGAAGAGCGCCGAAGCTGCCGCGCTGATTCCGCAGGTTATTTTTGGCGGCATCGGGATAAGTAATAAGTTAACCGCTGCCGTTTCAGGAAAGTATCCTTCAGGATCGGGATTTACCACAGTGGCGAGCCGTTTAAAATATACCCTGCCCGAAGATGCGGGCGTAAATTCTGACAACCTGGGTGAAATTGACAACATCACTGCTGAAGCCATCAATGCGCACGCTGCGCCGGGAATGGTGGTTCTGGTAGCAAAAGACGGTAAAGTGATTTTCAATAAAGCCTACGGCAACCATACCTATGGCGGTCCGGCCGATAAGATCACCGATATATTCGATCTTGCTTCGGTAACAAAAATTACCGCCACCACCCCAATGGTGATGCGGCTGGCAGAAGAGGACAAGCTCAGGCTGGACACCAGCATCGGTGCGTATATTGCCATGGCGAGGAATACGCCAATGAACAATATCCAGGTGAGGGAGGTAATGCTGCACCAGGCAGGATTTATTCCCTATATCCCCTTTCATGAAGGCCTGAAGGTCACCGACCACAGCACCGATTCATCTGCTGCCTATCCTACTAAAGTAGCTGACGGCTATTTTATCAGGAAGGATTATTTCAAAGATGTGATGTGGCCTCGGATGCTCAACGCACCTATCAGAACCAGGGGCAAATATGTGTACAGCGATATCAGCATGTATGTAATGCGCGAGATTGTGGAGCATGTCAGCGGGGAAAAACTGAACGACTATACCGAAGAGAATTTCTACGCACCACTGGGAATGCAGACCGCAGGTTTTCTGCCAAGAAACAGGTTTAACAAAGACCAGATCATTCCTACGGAAATGGATACCTATTTCAGAAAAACATTACTGGTAGGTTTTGTGCATGACCAGGGTGCTGCCCTGGCAGGAGGGGTTTCAGGACATGCCGGTTTATTTGCCAGCTCAAATGATATGGCGATCATGTACCAGATGTTACTGAACAAAGGAACTTACGGCGGACAGCAATATTTCAAACCTGAAACCGTGTCTGCCTTTACTTCAAAACAGTCAAACGTCAGCAGAAGAGGACTGGGCTTCGACCGCTGGGATCCTGACCTGGCTAAGAAATATCCATCAGAAACAGCTTCTCCGCAAACCTTTGGGCACACCGGCTATACCGGCACAGCGGTATGGGTAGATCCGTCGAGAGGATTGGTTTACGTGTTTTTATCCAACCGCGTCAATCCGGGAGTAACCGACAAACTGGTAAAACTGGGGATCCGCTCGCGGATCCAGGAGGTGATCAATAAAGCCATCGACAAAGGATTATAAGCTTTATCCCTCTCATACAGCAGGATATCAACCGGGAGATAAATATTTCAAAAAAACATTTTGTATTCAGGATCAATTCTTTTATAATTGCAGCCGGTTAAGCAATTAACCGGCTTTAAAGCCTTCTTAGCTCAGCTGGTAGAGCAACTGACTTGTAATCAGTAGGTCATTGGTTCGATCCCGATAGAAGGCTCAGGTAAATAAGCAAAAGGCCGTTCAGTGTAACTCTACACTGACGGCTTTTTAATTTCACAACACTCCCATAACAATAGTATCGCCACGGTATAAGTGCTCGTACAGCAGGCTGTTTGAACACTTATTCTGCAGGTAATCTGTTCCGTCCGGCCTTAGCCCGACCATACCTGTAACATACATCGGCAAAGAGCGGACTATCGTTGAGGTATGCCTGATAAGAGCACATCAGGTACACCAAAAGACTCTATACAGCGTGCTGTATAACGTGTAATACTATATTAATACCTTTCTGATCAGGTCTGTCTTACTTTTTTAATCCTATTTCCCTGAGGCGTTCATCCAGGTACTCGCCGGCGGTCATATCAGCATATAATTTCGGATGTTCTTCATCGATACAGGAATCCAGGCTTGTCAGGTCCATACCGGCGCGCGGATGAAGAAAGAACGGAACAGAAAAACGCGAAGTTTTCATTAGTTCCCTTGCTGGGTTAACTACCCTATGCGTGGTAGAGCGCAGTTTATTGTTGGTTAACCGTTGCAACATATCACCAACATTCACAACAATATCAGAGTGGTGTGCTTTAATGGGCAGCCAGTCGTCACTCCTTGTCAGCACTTCCAGTCCATCGGCACTGGCTCCGATCAGCAGGGTGATCAGGTTGATATCCTCATGCGCTCCGGCACGAACAGCATCATCAGGCAGGGCATCAGGGTCTTCGATGGGAAAATAGTGGATGCCCCTCAAAATGGAATTCCCGTTGTGCACATGTGCATCAAAATAATCAATTGGCAGTTCCAGGTAAGTCGCGATAGCCCTTAGCAGGTGTTTGCCGTTACTTTCCAGTTTTTGGTATACCTCGTTGGTGATTTCATTGAACTCAGGAATCTCTTCCAGAAATTCATTGTCAGGATACAGAAATTTAACAGGATCTCCGTCAGTCACTGTCTGTCCGATCTGCCAGAATTCTTTCAGGTCAGCAGTTTTAGCCCCCTTTGCCGTCTCTTTTCCCGGACTGGTATAACCCCGCTGTCCGGCAAGTTCAGGTTTTTCATACTTTGCTTTCTGGTCAGCCGGCAAACTGAATACCGCCCGGATATTTTGATATAGTTTATCAATCAGCTCCTGGCTCAGTCCGTGATTTGTAATCGTCACAAATCCTGAATCATTGAAAGCCCTTCCCAATTCATCGGAGAACTTTTTGCGCTGCTGCTCGGTTCCATCAATATAAGAACCAAGATCCAGGGTTGGAATATAAGGTGTAGACATCGTGTTTTGCTTAAAGTTTATATAACCGAAATTATAAAACAATTGTTAATAAAGTCATCAATTGAAAATTAACATTTGCCATTTTACTAATTTACAATATTTTAAGTTATTAACATCTTAAAGTCCGGAATGGCGTTTATCACCCCACTGTCAATTTAGGACGGAACATCCCTGTATAAAAATCCACAGCTTCTCCCGCTGCGTATACTTATTATTAAAACATTAAATTTGTTATAATACATTTGAAATACTTGATAAAAAATATATCATTATATATTAAAATTAATCAAATGAAATATCTGGCAATGATGATTTTAGTCCTTTTATCTGCAGGTAGTGCCGATGCACAGCAGAAGAAACAAAAGGCAACTTTCGGAATGGGATGTTTTTGGTGTTCAGAGGCAATATTTAACCGTCTGGAAGGAGTTACAGCCGTAAGGTCCGGCTATGAAGGCGGCCAGATCCCCAACCCATCGTATGAAGATGTAAGCACCGGCACTACAGGACATGCTGAAGTGATCGAAGTAACTTATAACCCGGCCAAAATATCGTACGATGAATTACTGGAAGTATTCTGGAAGAGCCATGACCCTACTACATTAAACCGTCAGGGTGCAGATTTTGGTACTCAATACCGTTCAGTAGTGTTTTATCATACACCCGAGCAAAAAACGGAGGCAGAACACTATAAAGCTGAACTGAATAAAACAAATGCTCTGGGAAAACCGGTAGTGACAGAAATTGCCAAAGCTGAGCCATTTTACGTAGCCGAAAGCTATCATCAGGATTACTTTGCTAAAAACTCTAACCAGCCCTACTGCAGACTGGTGATCCTTCCTGAAGTGGAAAAACTGGAGAAGGTTTTTAAAAGCAGGCTCAAACACTAAGCTATACCGGCTTACAGCAGATAGCGCAGGTTTAAATCTTGTGTACAATAGAAGATATTTCTACCTTTCCTGAAAAAAATTCAGACATTTCGCTCTGATTCAGAAATTTATTTCATCTGTATCCCCAGACCTGGGAACACCTACAGTTATAAAACCCCCTATTAGGGGATTTTATAATATCTTAAAAGTAATTTACTTTGTCTTAATAATTAAGCAGTTAACGCTTTCAATTAAATGAAAACACGACGGAATGGAATGGGGAAAACAAAAATACCACCGGCCTTTTACGTCATTTTAAAAACTGCCAATAATTTACAGACATGAAAAAATTAGTAACAGCCATTATTTTATGGTCATCAGTCATCATCGCCAGTGCAACAGAAAGAAGCATCCCCTTCAACAGTTTGTCCGACACTACAAACACCGATTTTAAGAAAATTATGGTATGCGGAAATACTATCGTTTATTTTGTTCAGGCCCGAAAGGACCAGGTAACCATAGACGAAGGCGATCCTGCAACAGTATCTATTAAACAAGAAGGACATAAACTAACTATCTTTTCCGATCAGAAAACACCGGCCATTGTAACGGTTTACTTTAAAAACATCTACCGTATTGATGCCTCTGACAAGGTAACTGTACGTTCCGCCGGAAAAATAAACCTTGAAAATCTGCAAGTACTGCTCAGGAACGACGCAAAGGCCCGGATCAAAACCAATACACAAAGTTTATATACAGTTGTGGATGACGGGGCGAAACTGGAATTGCTGGGCACAACAGTACAGCATATCTCAAAAATTGAAGAAAGGGCAACGCTGGATGTTAAAAACTTCACAGCCCAAATCATCCGTCAGAATCAGCAGGATGGGATAATTGCCAGAACAGCAGATGAAGCTTTTAAACCTTAAACTGCATCAATTAGAAAACAGGTGTGTCGTAAATACAATACAACCTGTTTTCTTTTATAGACATAAATTTTATTCAACTCATCATAAAGCCGTTTAAGCACCATCATAAAACGCTTTTTTACATTGTAGTGATAATAATTTTCATAAACAGCTAAAATAATATTAAAAGAATTAACATACAGTAAAGCTTGACTTAATATAGAAGTCCGTCCTTTGTCTCATAAAAATTACATACTGATTGAATAGTTATTCAACAGGTAACATGCAGACAAAAACTTAATCAAATGAAAGCATTAGTAACAGCAATAATTTTATCGACCATGCTATCAGTAGCAGGTACTGCAAAAGAACGCTTTAAAGCTGAATCAGCCGACACCGTTCCCGACATTAAAAAGATTACAGTAAAAGGAAACACAGTTGTTTATCTTGTTCAAAGCCAAAAAGAACAGGTAACGATAGATGAAGGAGATCCAAAAAATGTCTCCGTTAAGCAATTTGGAAATACCCTGGTCATCAGTTCGGACGAAAAAGATCCGGTCATCGTCACCGTTTATTTTAAAAACATCTATCGTGTTGATGCCTACAATACATCAACTGTTTTATCAAACGGAAAGTTAAAAGCAAATAACCTGCAAATACTTTTGAGGGACACTGCAATGGCATGGATAAAAACGGACACTCAGAGTTTATACACCGTGACGGATGGTCATTCAAAATTAGCGTTATCAGGCACTGCTAAAGAGCATATCTTGCAAACTCAAGACGGCTCAACGTTAAATTCCAAACATTTTATTGCGTTGGTTACCAAAAAGGTACAGAATGAAGAGATGATCGCAAGAAGGGAGCTCAGCTCTTCCGGATCTACCAGCACTATCCGTTAAATTTTTATATCCATACAGAAGGCCGACCTGCATAAACAGGTCGGCCTTTTTCATTTCTGTTTAGTTTACGGAAACTTAACTCCCCTGTATTTTGTAATATCTACTATAGGAATACTTGATCCGTATTGCGTATTGATCGCTTTGATAAATGCATTGGCTACAATGGCGTATCCCATAGGGGTTAGATGGATGCCATCAAGCGAGAAGAGATTACCGGTGATGTACGCAGCACTTACGTTCGCACCATTTACCACTTTTCCAGCGCCGTATTCTCTTAATAAGGCGTAAGCATCCATAACTGCCAGCCCCTTAGCGGCCGCAACAGACTTAATCGTCGTGTTATAGGCATTCACATAATCGTTTACCACCAGGGCTTCAGCCTGGTCCAGTACATACTTACTCTCAATAGGGTTTCCGGGATGCAGGCCATAAGGAAATCCGCCGCTGTTGGGCACGCCGATCACATTGGCAGAACCCAGGGTAAGCACAAAATAATCCTGTGCCGTAGCCGCCCTTACGGTACCTGTACCGGTCTGGATATACAACGCCGTTACCGTAGGGGCAGATACCTTAACAGCAGCTAGCAATGTAGCTAAAGTAACCGTGTTAAAATATGGAGTGCCCAGTACATCCGGTATGGTAGCTACCACACCCCTGGCGCCAGTCTTGGTCAGCTCTGTGGCCGCGGTATTGTATAAACTTGTAAAAACCGCCTTATCTGTCGGCACATCACCGGCGCCGCCTGAGGTTGCATACCCCAGAATATCATTGTTTCCAAGCCACATACTGAAAAACGTCCACGGTTTTGCGGTAATAAATGAAAGGTAAGTGGTCGTATTTGTGGGTGATGCTCCCGGCAGCAGGCGCTCAAAGTATCCATTTAAATTTCCATAGGGAGCGTAGGTAATATTTGCAAGTTTAATACCGGGTACACCATAGTTGTTTAAATCGCCGCTGAATTTTGTATAAAGGGTTACATTTCCAAATCCGGGAACAGCGATCTGACCACGGACAGCGAGGTTATCCGTTACATTTTCCGTAACGGGGAGTCCGCTGGCGCTGAAACTTTTGATCCTCAGGTACCCGGAGCCATTAGCCTGACTGGTGTTGAAAAAGGAAGAATAAAAAGCGCCGCCGCCTACAGTTTTCATTTGTGTAGCAATCATTTCCGGAAAGGAGTTCTGCTGCCCTTCCAGGTATAAACCACCATCTGCAAAACCCGAGGTCAGGGAATTCCCAACGGCAATATATCGTGTAAAGTCTGCCGTTCCTTTTGAAGGGGTAACATCCTTAAATTCTGGCTTGCAGGAGGCCATTGCAGCAAGCGCAACTACAAAAATACTGTTATATATAAATTTAGGTTTCATTATGTTTGTCTTTAAGGTTAACTACCATTTGTATGTCAGCGCAATACCGGGGATGTAGGCAAGCGTTTTAAACGCCCCGCTTAAGTTGGTTTCAATATTAGTCTCGCTCCTGGTTTTAACATTTTCATACAGGAAGGAAAGATCAACACTAAAATTCTCAGAGGCTTTATACCCAACTCCGGCACTCAGCAGCAACCGGTCAGCATCGGGCACCTCCGGCGTTACATATCCTTTTCCCACCGGAGTAAAGGCATATCCTATTCCCGCACGTAAAACCAGTTTTGTTGTAGCCTGGTTCTGTACGCCCAGGCGCAGCGCAGCGGCATCATGGTAATTCCGGGGCGACCGCGTATCAGCAATTCTGGAATTATTATCGTAGTCGAACGAAAGGTTTTTGTATTTACTCCAGTGTACCCAGTTTACATCAAAAAGCAACGTTGTTTTTTCAGACGGATAAATTCCAAAACCTATGGTTGATGTGGCAGGCAAAGGAAGTGTAGCATTGAATTTGGTGGGGAATGAGCTGATCAGCGCATCGGGCACATTGAAGGTTGCATCCCCGTTTTTTATAGCCGCATTTACCTGCGAACGGTGCGTAACGCCGATCGAGACACCAGAGATGGTCTCTACGTAGATACCCGCATTCCAGCCAAAATCTTTCGAGGTACCCTCCAGTTTTGCCGTACCTGTTTCACCATTATTCAGGGTTAAGGGAACAGCCCTCCTTAAATCAACATGACCCAAAGAATAAACCAGCCCGGCACCCACACCAATATGGTCGGTAATCTTGTAACTCAATGTAGGCTGGATGAATATAGCCCTGAGGTCCAGCGATGTCACTGTATATTTCCCGGTCCAGTTCTCCTCCCAGTGCAACGCACCTCCAAATGGCGTATAAATACCGAGCCCAAACCGCAAACGGCTGGCCGGGGAACCAAAAACCGCATAACCCATTACGGGAGTAGCAATCTTATCTTTATTATGCTCGGTAATGTTAGAGCCAGTTTCCCTGAAAGAGGTTTTTAGGAATATTGGGCTTACCCCCGCCTGTACGCCGTTTTGTTTCAGGAACGAGACTGCGCCGGGGTTAAAAAATACTGAGGCCTCGTCCAATGCGGCTCCCGTTCCTGCGCCACCCATCGCTATTTGCTTTTGCCCCTGAAGATTGACCTGAAAGGATTGGGAATAGCCAAGAAAAGGCAAGCCCAGTAAGAAAATTAATAAACTCTTTTTCATAATATTCGGTTAGTTGTATTTGATGCTATTAGTATGCTTTGCTGGTCAACAACAACAATTTCCTCAAAATCGCATTGCTGTAATATTCCTATGCACGCATAACAATATACGAGTTTAGTGAATAAAAAGATCTATTTCAAGAAAAAAATCAAAAAATATTTATGCACTAAATAAAATCTTATCATCTAAAGGTAAAAACGGTTTAACAATCCATATTCATCTCATAACATCAATATATTTGCAAACGATGTTTAAACAAATAATGGTTTAAAAGGTTTTTACCCATCTTAAAAATTGAATTTATGAATTTATTAGAAGCGCTGAACTGGCGATACGCAACAAAAAAAATGAGTGGGGCAGCGGTTCCACAGGAAAAAATTGATCAAATTACTGAAGCAGCGCGCCTGGCACCTACTTCATCTGGTCTTCAGCCTTTCAGGGTCATTGTGGTAAGCAATCCCGAACTGAAAGAGAAAATCAAACCCATTGCCTATGGTCAGACACAAATCACAGATGCATCTCAGCTCTTAATTTTTGCCGCATGGGATAAGTACACAGAGGAGAGGATCAGATCTGTATTCTCGCATGCCAATACGGAACGCGGAATGCCGGACGTTGCCCCTTCTGATTACGAAGTTCAGCTAACGGGCGGTTTGCTTTCAAAAACTGCGGAAGAAAACTTTGCCCATGCTACCAGACAGGCCTATATCGGCTTCGGTATGGCCATCGCCCAGGCGGCCTTGCTAAATGTTGATGCTACTCCGATGGAAGGTTTTAATAACGCACAGCTCGATGAGCTGCTGGGGCTTAAAGAAAGAGGTTTACGCAGTGTAACCATCCTGGCATTGGGCCAGAGGGCTGAAAGCGGTGACTGGCTGGTCAACCTTAAAAAGGTACGTACCCCCGCTGATCAGTTCCTGATACATTTCAATTAAGAATTCTGTACCGGATACATAAAGGGACGCAGCGCAATCTGGGTCCCTTTGTTGTTACCGGAAGATTTAATGTTCATTATAAATGTCAAAAAGTGTTAAAGCTCCTGCCAACATATGGAAGCTCCTGGTTAAATCAATATATTAGCACATTAATCTCGCATTATCAGATATTCATGAATTACTTAAAATTATCATTTGCATTTTTTATACTTTGTTTTTCTATAAATCTCAGTGCATCAGCTCAACAGGACACTGCCATTTTAAGCAACATTCTCAATAAATCAAAGATCATTGCCGAACGCTATCCTGCCGAAAAAGTTTATCTCCATTTTGATAAGCCTTATTACAGTGTAGCGGATACGATGTTTTTCAAGGCCTATCTTACTTATGAGCAGAACGTCCCTTCAGCCCTGAGCAAGGTGGTATACGTAGACCTGATCAACAGCCAGGATTCCATCGTGAAGTCACTCAAGCTGCCGGTAACCAATAGTGTGGCCTATGGAAGCCTGGAGCTGGACATGATCAATTTTAAACAGGGCAATTATCATGTAAGGGCCTATACCGTTTGGATGTTCAACTCAGATCCTGATTATTTTTTCACGAAAACCATTCCCATTGGTGAGGCGATCGATAAAAAGCTGATTACCCACATCAGTTATAACAATACGCAGACCGACAAAAGCCAGGTCATCGATGCACAGATCCAGTTTAAGAATTTAGATAAAATACCGGTGGCAGGCAAGTCCGTCAACTGGAACGTGACCTCGAATTATGAGGTCGTCAGCAAGGGCAGGGGCCTAACCGATCAGAACGGAATATTAAAAATCAGTATTGTTCCCCGTAAAAACGAATTCATTACTACCGGGAATCTGGTAACGGAGGTCAACATGGGCAACCAGGAGCCTCCGGTAACGGCCTCATTTGTACTGAAACCTGTAGTGGGTAAAAATGACATTCAATTCTTCCCCGAAGGTGGCGAGCTCATTAAAGGAGTTCCCACACAAGTAGCCTTTAAAGCGATTAACCAGAAAGGACTGGGTGTTGACCTGACCGGTACCCTTACAGATAACGACGGCAACCAGATCACCACATTTACTTCTTCACATCTGGGAATGGGCTCTTTTTATCTGAATGCCGAAGGTGCCAAAACTTACAAGGCAAACATTACCTTTAAGGATGGCTCAAAAAAGAGCTTTGACCTTCCAAAGGCCATAGAATCCGGAATCTCGATACAGGCTACGGCAAGTAATCCGGAATTGATTAATTTTAAGATCGTTGCAAATGATACCTATTTCCAGCAAAACCAGGGAAAGAGTATCTATATCGTTGCGCAAAACGGAGGCCGGATATATTATGCGGCACAATCAAAATTGCAGACACAGGTTACCGCCGCAAAGATCCCTGCGGATAAGTTTCCTTCAGGAATTATACAAATGTCGCTTTTTGCTGCCGATGGCCAGCCCATAAGTGAAAGGCTTGTTTTTGTACTGCATAAAAATGCGATGAACCTGACCTTAAAAACTGATCTCCCTGCGTACAAACCACGTCAGAAGGTAAGAATGACGGTTTCAGCCAAAGATTCTACACAACGACTGGTAGGTGATTTCTCTATCAGCGTTACCGATCTGCAAAAAGTTCCGGTTGACGAAAATACAGAAACCACCATTCTGAGCTCAGTCCTGCTCAGCTCAGATCTGAAAGGATTTGTGGAACGCCCCAATTATTATTTTATTAAAACGGATGAGAAAAAGCGTCAGGAACTGGACATCCTCATGCTCACACAGGGATACCGCCGTTTCTCCTATAAAGAGATCCTGGCAAACAGATTCCCTGTGACCACCTACATGCCTGAACAGGGTATTACAGTGACAGGTACGCTGAGAGACCGGACAGGGATGCCTGTAAAAAGAGGTGCCCTGCGCTTAACAAGCCCCGGCAGAACACTTTCTTCGGAAGCACTCACTTCAAATATGGGCCTCTTCACTTTTCCAAACCTCGTTTTTGAAGACGGTATGGAATTACTGATCAATGCCAAGTACAATGCCGCAGGAAGCAATATGATGATCATGCTGGACAATCCCCCCTTTCCGGAGGTGACAAAAAATCCATCGTCAGCAACTGAAATCGTAAATATTGACAGCACATTGTCTTCATATCTCGATAATAGCAAAAAACAATACAGTAACCTGCGTACGCTGAAGGAAGTAAAGATTACCGGTGCAACGGTTAAAAAACCAAGTCACCAGGATTATATTGCATTAACCGGACTGAGCATGATGGCCGATCATACAATTGACGGCGAACGCTTTAAGGACTGCAATGACCTGATTACCTGCCTTAAAACGCTGGCCGTAGGGATGACCTTTGATATCGATAAATTCTATGTAAGCCGCAGCTACAACCAGGGAGACAGGACACCGGTACAGATCTTTATCAATGGAAATGCCGTGGATGCAGTATCCGTAAGCAGTGTAATGCCTAATGATGTTGAATCGGTAGAGATCTTCACACAGGATCAGCTGGGAATCGTCTTTAAACAATACCAGTGTAATGGTGTGATCGTCATTAACACCAAAAAGGTAGAGAAGTCAAACATCAGCCTTGCTGACCTGAAAAAGATGATGC
Organism: Pedobacter hartonius; assembly: GCF_900107535.1. GTDB lineage: Bacteria > Bacteroidota > Bacteroidia > Sphingobacteriales > Sphingobacteriaceae > Pedobacter > Pedobacter hartonius. The sequence continues at coordinate 200,873 of NZ_FNRA01000002.1, forward strand.
CGCAAAGCAACATGCTCAAATTCACTCCTAAAGGATATACAAAAGCAAGGGATTTTTATTCTCCTAAATACGTAACGCAAACAAGTTCATATACAGGCAATGACCTGCGGACAACAATCTACTGGAACCCTAAAGTCATTACCAATGCAGCCGGAGATACTGCGGTTGAGTTTTACAATGCCGATGGTAAAGGAACTTACCGGGCAGTTATTGAAGGAGTAGATGCAAATGGTAACGTTGGGCGGTTTGTCTACCGCTATACCGTGAAGTAGATTCTGCTTTGGGTTTTCTAAACCGGGATTAGTGCTCTCCTTAGATTAGCGGAGATCTTCCGGCTTCGCTGAAAAAAGTGATGACCTCTTTCGATGCTGACTGCTGCTGAAGCGCAGCCGAAGGCATCGAAAGAGGTCATCACTTTTTTTAAGTTTATCCTGTAGCATGGTGGCCCTGCATGGTGGCCCTGCATGATGGCCCTGCATGATGGCCCTGCATGGTGGCCCTGCATGGTGGCCCTGCATGGTGGCCCTGCATGGTGTGCCCTGCATGGTGGCCCTGCATGGTGGCCCTGCATGGTGGCCCTGCATGATGGCCCTGCGTGGTTCATATGGCAGGGATCAGACTGTCTGACGGAATTGTTTAATCCGGCGATAGGTTAGCGCACCAGTTAGAAGATCCCTTTGATGATCCTAAAAATAAAAGTATATACGATATGACGGCCTCAGCGTTCTTTTGCGCAGCAAATTAATGCAGCCGGAATATCGTATAACTTTTATTCAGCAGAAGGCAATCCTGAGATTATAAATCCAATTAAGCGCGTATAATTTTATTCAGAAGATAATCCTGAGCATACGAATCCGGGTACAGAAACTACAGGTCTTCACGATCACAAGGCAAACTACTGATCAAACTTACATTTGAGCCCTTCCTCAGTCATTACTCCTTCATATGGCGCATCCCCTGAATGATCATCTCCGCAATCCCACAAAGAATAACCCTGGAGATAGCGGTCAAGATCCCTGTCTATCTTTAATACCGCTCCTACCGGAACTTTCAGTACCAGTTCTATTTGCTGGTCACGCCAGTTTACATTTTTCATCAGGTGTAACTCAGGGCCGAATTTCAGCAGGGAATCTTGTTGCATGAAATCATAATGGATATTCTTTGCATGGTATAAAGCCGTTTCGAAGTTTATTCCTTTGGCACTATAACTTTCAGTGAGCGAAGGGGAACTGTCATCGCTCTTTTCAATCCTGACCGTCACATTCCTTGGCTGATTAAAGGGGCCGCGGTCATCAGTCTGGATGATCTTTCCGGTATATTCTGCAGAGTTTAACTGGTAACGCAAACTATCATCTTTGCTGAAAAAACGGGACCTGTCAAGGGATAACGTATACACCGGGAACGACTTGATAGGTATATTCTGTGTAAACTCAGCATCTTCTTTAAATTCCGTCGTGATCTTTGCTACATAAAAAATACCAACAGCAAGCCCGCAAAGCCAGATCAATAGCAGAGCATAAGAAAACATCCGGTTGACACTCCGGCTGTTAAATGCAACACGGACAGACAGCAGAATAAGTGAAAGCAACGGAATAGCCACAACAATAAACACAGCGATCACAAATGTGGTAAAGTAAGCTTCATCAACGATGTTCAGGGGAAAGATCCCGCTTGTCCCCGAATCCCAAAGCCCCAGTAATGCAGCGAGGACAATCAGAGCGGAAACCATCATTAACGATCCGCTGATCATAATGATAATGGCAATGAACTTAAAGATAGTCTTTCCGGCGCCCTGCATAAAAGCTCCCAGTACCTCTATAAATTCTGCAATAAAACTTCCCGAGTGTTTCACAAAAGGGCGCATCTGGTCGCCCGCACTCCTGAAATTCTCTTTCAGGTTGGACAGCTCCTCTTCAAAGTTCCTCTTAAACCCCTGCAGGTTGACAGCCTCGCCCTTCATGGCCATTCTTTCAGATCTCGTATAGGCTTTAGGAATGGATACCCATAAAATTAAATAGGCGATCAGTCCGGAGCCGCCAAGCAAAACACTCAGCACCGCCAGCACCCTCAATATGCTCACATCCATTCTCAGGTAATGGCTAAGACCTGAACAAACACCGGCAACCATAGCTTCTTCAGTGTCCCTGTAAATCTTTCTCTCCCCAAATCCGGCATAACCGGCATTGGTGTAACCTGCGGAAGGTTCATCATCAGATTCCTCTTCAAAGTCCTTCACAGAACCCATCAATTCAATCACCACCTGAACATCGGCCAGTTCAATTACCTGTTTCTGTTGCGTGTGCAACATCTCGGTGAACATCTCAGCGATTCTGTTTTCTATATCGCTTACAATTTCAAAATCATCGGCACTTTTACCAAAATGCTGTTTAACTTCTATCAGATAGCTATTGAGCAGTTCGCAGGCATCTTCTTCAATGTGAATGATAGAATTGCCAATATTTATATTCAGGGTCTTTTTCATAAGTTTATATGGTTTATCGGTTATGGAGCGGTCATCAGTATGGTTGCAGTTTGTAAGCTGAATGCTGATGATGGTTTCATGAGCTTAATTATTTTTTGATGCTTTTGACTGTGTAATAGCAAAGGATAATTCCTGCCAGGTTCCATCGAGCTGCGACAGGATCGAAACCCCGTCAGGCGTTAACGTATAATATTTGCGCGGGGGCCCGGAAGTAGACTCCACCCAGTTATAACTCAGTAGCCCGTTGTTCTTTAACCTGGTCAGCAAGGGATAAAGCGTGCCCTCTACAACCAATAATTTTGCCGACTTCAGTTCTGCGATAATATCAGAGGCATAAATTTCCCCCCGGGATATAATCAGGAGCACACAATATTCGAGTATGCCCTTTCGCATTTGTGTCTGTGTATTTTCTGCTATCATAAAACAAAGTTATGTGTTTCATATAGTAATATGCAATACATAGTACTGTATGGAATACAAAATACATATAACAATCTGATTACCAATGCATTTATTTTTACAGCCAACAACAATAAAGATGATATTCATCCGCGTTTCCTACAATTTTGTAGATATACCTGCCAAAATATTATTTTATGAGCACAGTAATAATGGTGTATCTTGAAAACAATATTCTACTTTTGCAGCTCAATAAAGAATAAGATTTTATGTTAAAGAAATCTATTGATCTCATTAAACTTGAAGCTGCTGAACAATCAGATAACTCACTGAAAAGAACATTAGGTCCTTTAAACCTGGTCTTAATCGGCGTGGGTTTAACCCTCGGCGCCGGCCTTTTCTCTATTACCGGTCTGGCTGCCGCAAATTATGCCGGGCCGGCAGTTACCCTTTCTTTCATCATTGCAGCACTGGGCTGCGGTTTTGCGGCCTTGTGTTATGCAGAGTTCGCCTCTATGATCCCCGTGGCAGGCAGTGCCTATACCTACTCCTACGCTACAATGGGCGAATTTTTTGCCTGGATCATTGGCTGGGACCTTGTGCTTGAATATTCTGTGGGATGCGCCACGGTGGCGATCAGCTGGTCGCAATACCTCACCCGCTTCCTCTCGTCATTCCATATCTACCTGCCTGCCCAGCTTACCCTTTCCCCGTTTGAAACCGCAAAATTGAGTGACGGAACTATTGTCCACGGCTGGATCAATATACCCGGGGCGCTGATTGTCATCCTCATGACGCTTGTTGTGATCCGCGGAACAAAAGGTTCTGCCATTGTAAACGGGGTAATTGTATTCCTGAAGGTAGGCGTAGTGCTGGTATTTATTGCTCTGGGCTGGCAATATATTGACCCGGCGAACTATAAGCCTTACATTCCGCAGAATACCGGGGAATTCGGTCATTTTGGCTGGAGTGGTGTGCTGCGCGGTGCTGCACTGGTGTTCTTTGTATTTATCGGTTTTGATGCAGTGGCCGCCTCTGCACAGGAAACAAAGAAACCATCCAGAGACCTGCCCATAGGCATCCTCGGCTCGCTGCTGGTATGTACAGTACTTTTTGGATTATTCGGCCATGTCATGACCGGCCTGGCAAACTATAAGGAATTTGCCAACAGCGGCGCCCCCGTTGCAATCGCTATAGAGAAAACACCATTTGCCTGGTTAAGCCAGGCCATTATTCTGGCCATTCTGATTGGTTATACCTCAGTGATCCTGATCGACCTGATGGCACAATCAAGGATGTTCTACTCGATCAGCCGTGACGGGCTGCTGCCGAAAGTGTTTTCAGAAGTACACCCGAAGTACAAGACCCCCTACAAATCAAATATCCTGCTCTGTGCATTCATTGCATTATTTGCAGCCTTTGTACCCATTACCGTTGTGGGCGAAATGACCAGCATAGGAACCTTACTGGCATTTCTGATGGTTTGTATCGGAATATTGATCCTGAGGAAGACCGATCCCGCAGCAGAGCGCCCTTTTAAAGTTCCCCTAGTACCCCTCATTCCTATCCTTGGCATACTGACCTGTTTGGGCATGATGGTCTTCATGCCATGGGAAACCTGGCTAAGGCTGGTGGTATGGCTGGCACTAGGCCTGGTGATCTACTTTTGTTATGGAAAAAAGAACAGTGTACTGAGAAAATCGTTGCATAAATAGTACAGTCCTGAGGCAACAAATGCGTGACAACATCTTAAATATCAAGCATATTAACAAAACAAGAAAAGCTTTGTCAACACAAAGAAAGAATTCTTAACATTTTAACAATGGGATTTTTTTTGGCGTAAGGTTTGTAATAGCATTTGTACGTCTGATATCTATTAAAATCATCTATCTATGCTAGCTAAAATGAATCTTCTTTTCCCAGCTTTTGCAAGGCAGGAGCGCGTGAGACAACCAAAAGCATTAAGCCATAAACAATGGATTAATGTAGATAGGATTGTAATGGTATTGTTATTTGCCGGAGTAATTGCAGGAGCGATAATTTTCTCCTGATCAACATAAGATCTTAAATAATAGATTAATTTTTTAGGGCTGTATCATAAATCATGATACAGCCTTTTTTTGTTTTTATTAATCGCTTATAAAAAGATAATTTACAGGCGCATGTAATACTGGAAAGATTCAATCAGTTATAACAATTTCTTTATAGCTGAGGCCGTATAATCCGTATTGGTTGGCGAGCCTGCATTTTTGTCTACAATATTTCCCTCCTTATCCACCAACATATAGGTGGGAAAAGTAGTTACACCCAGTTGACGTTCAAGCATGCCCTGCTGCTCATCAGGAAGCCGGTAGTGAATAACATGAGTACCGCTGAGCTGTAGATCATATATCATGTTTCTCCAGGTATCTTCAGGAGAACGATTAGCAAAGTACATAAAGATCACATCATTTGAGGCTAGTTTTTGTTTTAAAGCGTGAACCATTTTGAGGTCCCGTCTGCAGGGACTGCACCAGGTTCCCCAAAAATCAATATAAATGACCTTCCCTTTATACGGTTTTAGTAAAGCTTCTACAAGTCTCCTGGCGTCTTTACTGTCTTTTAACTGATCACTATTCTTCAGTCCTGCCTGATAGCTTTTACCCTCATTTGCAATAACCTTATAATGTGCCTGCATTTGCTCAATATGGTTGATTATATACGGGTTATTTACACTTCTCCGAAACGAAGTTAGTTTTTGACTGGCCAGTGGCTTGCGAAGCACCTCAAACCAGTAGTTATATCTGTTGCCCCACCATAACTCCCTTAAGTTTTGATTATGTAACACCGAATCTGCAAGGCGCATGTCAATAAAGTTTTTTTCAGCCTGTAAGATTTCAGCCGTATGCCTTACCAACGGATCATTATTCAATCGGTCTGCCCGATTACTGATTTCGGCTTTTACTTTCGATTGATCACCAGCGAACTTGAGCTTCTTCGCAAGCGTATCGATCACTGCGATTTGTGTTGCCAAACTGCCGGTCAATTTCCCATCATCCTGCAGCCGCTCTCCAATTTCGCTAAACAATACATTTTCGGCAGCATTATTTTCACTGAGATAACCCAGATAATCACTTATAAATCTTCCAAAATATCTCGTCATCGTATAGTCTGATGGATCATCCAGAGGGAACTTAACTTTTACGTAGTTAAAATATGCTTCCTGAAATCTTTGCACCGTGCGTCCGGATAAATCGAAACGATGCTGCATCAGATTGAATGCGAAGTCATATTTTTCTTCTGTTTGTTTATATTTTACAAACTTGTCTGAAATCCGGGGATACTGACTAATATGCTGACTGAGGTTGGCAAGCCGGCGTTGATAAACTTCTTCACATTGACGGAGATATTGCATATCATCCAGACCAGTCATTCCCGCTTTATCTATGGCAATAGGTGGATCTGTATATTGCCTGAGTTCATTATTCAGACGCGCATTATTCCCCATAAAAAGTACTTCTTTCGGGCGGTCAACATAGCTGCGGTAATTTTTCTTGTCTCTGGCGTTTGGCATATAATCTGCAATGTCCACAAATACAAAAAGTGTATCCCCCGGCGCTACTACAGCACGAATCCTGGTTCTCTTCCAATCTACATACAGTTCCTGAGTATTCATTACTGGAAACGTCAACTTAAAGGTACCCCGGTCATTCATATCAGCATAGTATTTTACTTCCTCTCCGGTTATAAAGTCTGCTATGGAAACTTCAAATGGAGAACGGAAAAACCGTTCCACAAACCCTTTGATACCCTGATCTAAGTTTCTGTAGTAACCAATGACAGTTACGGAATCAAGACTAAATCTGGGTTCATTAAAAGGCGTATGATCTGCAGTCGTATAGTCCGGATAACGATCTGGCATCAAAACATAATGGAATTTGGCCCCGTCCTCTTGTGTTATAGCAAGCTCGTTTTCAACTTCCTTTTCCAGATGCAACTTTATAATCTTTTCTTCCCTGATCAATACGAGATCTACAGCTCCCTTTGCCTGCGTTTTTACTTCTTTATACGTCCAGAAATTATTATGGTAAATGGCAAACTCCTCAAAAAAGCCGAATTGCCAGTTGTTATTCTCCTTATTTATCCAATTTCCAATGAATGGTCCTGATAAGCGTAACTTACTTGTTCGGGGGTATAAACATAAAAAAGCGATGGACAGGACGAGGATTGACAATACGGCCAATACAATTTTGACTTTATAACTTCCGATTGAGATCATAGTATTATCTGCAAACAATATATCTTAAAGTTAATAAATAATATTAACGTGAGCATATAGTTTTAGCAAAGCTATATCAGGTATTGAAAATATATAAAGATAATTCAATCTTAAAAAAAGCTATCAGCAAAATGAGTCCATGATTTGAATTTGCAGGCCGCTTTTTTTTACCTTTTTTGGCATGAAACGCCCGAATTAAAGTAACAACGTGTCAATGCGGTGTGCCTGTACACGCTGCTGCGATGCTGCCCAGGAGTAAATCGTAAAGTGACCATCCTGCGAGGCCACCATCGCCATTGCATCATTCTGGTCGTGCACAAACTGCGCGGCAGAAAGGTGCCGTGTTCCGCCTACCTTTGCGGCATGCATAGATACTGCCCCCCCGCCTGCAATAGGTTCAACAAAGGAGATATCTTCAATCAGGTCCTTGCCTTTAGCCCGGCCTATTTTAGCACCAAATGCAAGCAACTCAAACTCATCAGTAATAACTGTAGCACCATCTACCGCAGTTAACCCGGCAAGGTGCTCCACTTCCCTCCTCAGTGCCGTCTGCCAGAAGATCTGACTGGCTTCTTTACGTTCCTGCCTTAATAAGTTTGACAGCCCGCAAAATGAAGGCTGAATACCATACTGGACGGGCTTAATGATCGACTGTAACCAGTTCCCGGAGCCGTTTGGCACCACAAGCAGGGTTCCGCCACGCTGGTGGGAACGCATAGAGACCGCCAGCTGGATCATTACATTGACCGTGTCGTTCCAGTAAGAAGGAGCGGTAAGGTCCAGTAAGGAAAGCAGTATCGGCGGACAGTCGGGCAGTTTGGTGATGTTCCCTTCAACAATCTTGATCTGATCGCCTTTCAGCACCGCTATATTCGTGAATTTCCCAAATCCATAGATACGCCGGTGTTTAATGACCAGCAATGCAGGCTCCGAAACATCTACAACAAAACAAAAATTCGGAATGCTGGTTGTTGTGCCCCAAATATAAAGCTCATCCTCTTCCTGCCAGATGCCAAGGTGAATTCCCGCACGTTCTATTCCCGGTGCAATCTTAACCAGGGCATTCGGGCTCAGCGGAAGACGCTGCCTGAATAACAAGGGGTTACCGGCTTGTACCGGAGGCAAAAAAGCCAGTGATATTTTTGGGGAATGCCCCTCTTCCTTACGGATGCTCGCCCAAAAAGCCGCATCAATAATCGTTTCGATGATGATCGATGATGGCAAAGGAGCAAGATCTTCTTCTCCACTTTCCCGGGCAGAATTAAGATAACCGGCAAAAATAGCTTCAACTTCTGCAGCAACAGTGTGCGCCGCCCGGTAAGTAGGATTATAGATCATGGTTTAAAGTTAAGCTTTTCAGGCCAATCTTCCATCTCTGCGGCCGACAAAAAAGTCCAGGCAACAAAACGGCTTTGTTTCTGCCCCTGCGACATTTCGATGGTCTCCCATGCACTTACACCTGCCCTTTCAAGCGCATCATAAACCAGGGAAAGATGGGCGCTTTTAGAGACCAGGGTGGTAAACCAGCAGCACTGTGAACCTATTGCGGAACTCTCCCCTATCATATTCCGGATAAACTCAACCTCTCCGCCCTTACACCAGAGTTCGGAATGCTGCCCTCCGAAATTTAATACGGTTTCCCGGCCCTTCTGCTTACCCAGATTTCTTACTTTGCGCTGTGACCCGCTGCGTGCTTCCTCAGCCGAGGCATGAAAGGGAGGGTTACACATCGTGAGATCAAACAGTTCTCCGGGTTTTACGATTCCTGTGAAGATATGGGCGGCTGAATGCTGCAGCCTGAAAGCCAGATGTCCCTTTAGCGAAGGGTTAATCGCAGCGATATTTGTAGCTGAATCAATGGCCCTTTTGTCAACATCTGAACCCACAAACTCCCAGCCATACGCCTGGTGCCCGATGATAGGATAGATACAATTGGCGCCGACACCAATATCAAGGACTTTAACCCTATTCCCCTTAGGGATCACATTGCCATTTACAGCGGCCAGCAAATCGGCCAGGTAGTGTATATAATCAGCCCTTCCCGGTATTGGCGGACAAAGATAATTTTCAGGAATGTCCCAGTGTGTTATCCCGTAAAAGTGGCTTAACAGCGCCGCGTTAAGCGTCTTCACTGCATCGGGGTTGGAAAAATCAACAGATTGATCTCCGTAGGGATTAACGAATACGAACTTCTCCAGTTGCGGATAACTGCAGATTAATTCTGGAAAATCGTACCTGGAACGGTGCAGATTTCTGGGATGGAGCTCTTGTTTTTCAACGGACATAATTTAACGCTTACCTCAAAGGTAAGCGTTAATTGATATATTTCAGCGGTAAAGCCGCATTTGTATAACTGATTACTGCGCAAGAAGCCCTCCGTCAGCTGCATAAATAGACTGCAGTCCGTAAAATACGCCTGACAGATTTAGTGGTTAACCCTCACCGGTTTATCAAGTGATACCTGTATCCTTTTCATACAATACAGACCAAAGATTAAAATATAGGCATAACAGGCAGCCGGTAAAAAGAAAGAGTTCTGGATACCTACTGAATCGGCCAGGCCACCCTGGATCAGCGGCACCAGTGCACCACCCAGAATAGCCATTACCAATAACGAAGATCCCTGGCTCACATATTTTCCTAAACCTGAGATGGCAAGGGTATAGATATTGGAGAACATAATGGAATTGAATAGTCCTATTCCCAGGATCGGATACAATGCCATACTTCCTTTACTAAATACAGAGAGCAGCAGCAGTACGATATTTACGCCTGCGAACAGCACCAGCGTACGTGCCGGAGCAGATTTTCCGATCACAAAGGCCACAATGTTCAGCACAATGAATATGATAAAAAAGCTGGTTTGAGCAAAAGTAAGATCAACAATACTAAACACCAGCAGATAAACCGCAGCAGCAGCAAGGATCATATAGATCAGTTTCCTGCCTTGTGCCAGGCCGCTCAGGGAAATAGCCCCGAGGAACCTTCCGATCATTGCACCGCCCCAGTAAAGCGCCAGGTAATTCTTGCTCAGCACTTCCGGCAGGTTCATGATATCTTCCTGGGCCATAAAGCTGATCAGCAAACTTCCGATACCTACCTCAGCACCCACATAACAGAAAATTCCAAAGATCCCCATTTTTAACTGCGGGAATTTCAGTGCGCCCAATCCTCTTTCTTCAGACTCTTCAGAACTGAAAGAAGGAAGCTTCACCCGGCTGATGATGATTGCCAGGGCAATCAGTATCCCTGCAAAGATCAGGTAAGGGATACGGGTAGAATCTGCAGTAACCTTTCCGTCTACCAGAAACAGAGTATAGATCAGGTGACCGCCAAGAACCGGGGCAATGGTTGTTCCAAAGGAGTTAAATGCCTGTGTTAAATTTAACCGGCTGGAAGCACTTTCTTCGGGGCCCAGTAAAGTAACGTAAGCATTGGCCGTGATTTGCAGAATGGTGAAACCTAAGCCTAAAACGAATAATGCGGCAAGGAAAACACCATAAACAGAAAGACTTGCCGCAGGATAAAACAGGCAGCAGCCGACGGCAGAAAGTATAACTCCTGAAATAATTCCTTTTTTATACCCAACTTTGTTGATCGGGTCACCTTTATAATAGGAGACCAGGAAATAAATTAAAGACCCGATAAAGTAAGCTCCGAAAAATGCAAATTGCACGAGCATGGATTGCAGAAAGGTTAAGCTGAACAGCACTTTTAAATGCGGAATTAAGATATCGTTCATGCAGGTAATAAAGCCCCACATGAAGAAAAGAAGTGTCATTGTAATAAGGGGAATAATAGAACTGTTTTTTTTAACGGGAGTACTGATTTCCATGTTTAATTAATGTATCTGGTTTATATATGATTATCGGTGATGAGCAAGTAAGTGTACACAATACACAAATAAACTGTTTAGTAAAGGAATAATTGTGTTGGTTAGGTAAAAAATTGAGAATACGGGGCATTACATCAAATATTAGTTTTAATTTATACGTTTGGAAGTACTCATAAAATGATATGCGAAGATTAGTAAAAAGTTTTGGATATGCATTATCCGGGATTACTTATACTGTAAAAACACAAATGAACTTCAGGATTCACCTTGCAATTATTCTTCTGGTAGGAATAGCAGGATGGTATTTCAGGCTGTCAGCAGCTGAATGGGTATGGATCGTGTTAACGATCGGCCTGGTGCTGGTAGCTGAGCTGTTAAATACAGCTATTGAGCTCCTGGTAGACCTGGTGTCTCCGGGCTTTGATGTTCAGGCAGGCAGGGTCAAAGATATTGCAGCAGGGGCCGTCCTGGTGGCAGCAGGTATTTCTGTGGTTACGGGGCTGATCATTTTTGTTCCAAAATTCATCTGATATGCTTCACAAAACCCGCGGTATCGTTTTAAAAACCACCCTGTATAGTGAGAGCAGTGTGGTGGTCCAGATCTTTACCGCAAAATTCGGCATACAATCTTACCTGGTGAACGGCGTGAAAAGGCCTAAAGCGAAGATCAGGATGAATATGCTGCAGCCGCTGCACCTGGTAGATATGGTGGTTTACCATAAAACTAATTCCAGCATCCAGCGGATTTCTGAACTCCGGCCTTCACCTGTGTTCCGCACGATTCCATATGATATTATAAAAAGTACAATAGTTATCTTTTTAAATGAGGTACTCTATAAAAGTATCCGCCAGCAAAATGCAGATGAAAATATCTTCGATTATATCTTCAATGCCGTCTCCTGGTTTGACGAAACTGAAACTGCAAGTGCCAACTTCCATCTGGCGTTCCTGTTAAAGCTGTCCCGATTTCTGGGCTTCGCCCCGAGTACACAAACAAAGAGCGACCAGAGTTACTTCGATCTGCAGGAAGGTGAATTCAAATCCCTGCCCCCCGTCCATCCCTATTTTATTGAGAAAACATCTGCGGCATTGTTTATTGCACTGTTTAGCACCCCATTTGAGAGATTGGCAGAAATAAAAATAGATAACGTTACCCGGCGGGTAATACTTGATAAAATACTGATTTACTACACCTTACACACCGCATCTTTCGGAGAAATAAAATCCCACCAGGTGCTGGAAGAGGTGTTATCATAAAAATATGCAAAAAGTTTTGGAGTTTTAATTTAGAGGTGTATATTTGCACTCCCAACAACAGGGAACGGCTTACTCAGCCAGCTGAAAGGCATAAAGAGTAGAACCAAGGGGAGATTAGCTCAGCTGGTTCAGAGCACCTGCCTTACAAGCAGGGGGTCACTGGTTCGAACCCAGTATCTCCCACCAAAAGAAGCCTTTCAGTATTACTGAGAGGCTTTTTCATTTATAGGGATTTTATCCTTATAGGAAGATAGATTGAATCAAGAGCGTGCAGCGTGTTTGTTTGACCAATGTTTGAGTAAACAATATTCAACAGGTAGCCATAAATCCCACATTTATGGTACAAATAAAAGTGATTTTAGACAATCGCAAAGAGAAGGCAGATGGAACATGCCCTATTTACTATCGGATAACAGAACAGAGAAAAGCTTCTTACATCTCTACCGGATTCTCAGTACAGGAAGAACACTGGAATGAAAAAGAAAGAACCGTTATCAAAAAACATCCTAATGCTCAGTTTATTAATAACTCTATTAGCAAGAGGTATTCCGAGATACAGAAAATCATCATTCAATTAGAAGACGAAGGAAAATACTCAATTGAAGGAGTAAAGAACAGGCTATTAGCACCAAAGAGAACGGCCACATCAGTAAAAGAGTTTTCAAAAGAACTGATAGAGCAATTGAAATCGCAAAAGAAGATTGGGAATGCGCTAATATATCAGACAGCAATTAACAGGCTGTTCTCCTTCAAATCAAATCAGTCTTTAAAATTCATTGATATTGATTTAACGTTTATAGAGAATTACAATACATTTTTGATAGAACAGGGTGTAAGCACTAACGGTATATCAAATTACCTGAGAACGTTAAGAGCAATTTACAATAGAGCTATTAAGGCCAAAGTAATTGACAGACAACATTACCCTTTTGGCGATTTCAAGATTAAGCAGGAAAAAACTGCTAAAAGAGCAATTAGTAATGATATAATGTCGGTTATTAAATCTGTAACTGCTCCTATCGGTCATTCTGTAGACAAAGCAAGAGATATGTTCTTGCTCTCCTTCTACTTTATTGGAATGTCATTCACTGATTTAGCCTATCTCAAAAAGGAAAATCTGCACTCTGGCAGATTGGTTTATAAAAGACGGAAGACGGGCAAAGTCTATGATATTCTTTTAACAGATAGTGCTCTGGAACTAATAAAAAAGTATGAGAGTACATCCCGCTACATCGTACCAGTACTATCAAGCACAGTATTAGAGGATAGTCTACAATCAAAGAGGATTATAAAGCAGTGGATTAAGACAACGAACAAATATCTAAACAAGATTTCTAATGATAATGGATTAGACTGCAAAATTACAAGCTACGTAAGCAGACATACTTGGGGAACCGCAGCAAAGAAACTAGGCTACTCAAATGAAATGATAGCTGAAGCAATGGGGCATGAGTATGGCAATTCTACTACTAACATTTACTTAGACAAGTTCGACCAGGAGGCAATAGACGAAATGCACAAAAAAGTTACCTGTATTAGTTAAGGTGTTATAAAATTGGATAGTTTTGTTGTAACCAACAGGGCTATCCAATTATGTTTACAAGCGTATTTAAGGAATACAAATCTCTCATAGAGCAAGCTGATGCCTACTTTGAAACTCAGGAGGTACAGGTGGATGGACAAAAAGAATTTTTGGAGAACTCTTCATATAATGGCTACGGAATATTACAAGTAGAGTTGTTCCAAGTGAAACTAAGGTCATTGTCAATTATAATAGAATATTATATCAAAAGCCCTATAAGTGAGTGCATGTATTTTGAGGGGGATTATATAAATATAAAACAAACTCTAAAAGACCTTGAAAAAAAATTCACAGTCACTAATAGCAGAACAACTCATAATAACTTCGTTCTTAAAAAAGCAGATAGCATGGCAGGTATTGATATCAATGAATATTACTATAACGGCTTCATATCAAGTGCATATAAGAGTATTGCATATTTAAATACCTTCTCTGACAATGAGAAAGCATTTAATGCCTTATTCATTGGAGACATGGATACCATCTTAAGAAATACTGAAATGGTAAGACAATCATTTATAGTCCTAAATATTACGAATGAATATAGAGAATGTATTTTGTCACCACGTAAGGCCGCCGTATTATGGGGGCTTATAGATGTATTAAAAGAGAGAAACTGGATTAATATTTTGACGCAAGAACAATGTATCTCAATATTCTGGATTTATGTAAAAGGTCAAGGAGAAGCACCAAAAGCGCATAGAGAAAGTAAAAATTACCTTCGCACAAAAGCAGATGTCAAGACCATACTTGATAATTTACTTCGGCATTAATAACGACATTTAACGACATTTCGTTGTCTCCCTTTAAGTTTATTTCCATTTGCACTATGACAAACAATTCAAATAGTGCAGATGGCAAGGTCATCTACTATGACACCTTAATCAAGGTTAGTTCAAAAGCAAAGGCATTCAGAATTTGGGAATTTTCTAAAGACCTAAATCTAACAGGTATCAACAGAAAAGGATTTTTAGAATTGCTGAAACAGCATGGCTTCTACCGACGAAAAACTCCTAATGGTTCATTTGAAACAGTACATATTAAAAATGGAGTTATTAGATATGTAAATAAAGATGACATCATTAATCATCTCAGAGATTACATAGAGAATGAAAATGGAGCATATAGAGTTTACCACTCTAAAAATAAGGAAGATAGCTTTAAATTAATAGAGATTGCACAGTTCATAAACCTTTTTCTAAAGCAATACCATTTGCTAATTAATGATAGCTTTTTAGTACTTCTGGAATTAGACAATAGGCAGGTGTTAAAAGACACCCCTACTGAAAGTCATCTTCTATTTAAGAATATAGTCATTACAATCACAAGAGACGGCTTTACAAAAACCAGATACGATGAGTTAGAGGATGTACTTATTTTTGAATCACAAATAATCGACGTAGATTTTGACTTTGAAGAAGATTGGAGAAATACCCCGTTCCCAATCTTCATACAAAATATTTGTAACAATGACACAAACAGAAAGAATGTACTAAGTTCTGCAATAGGGTATTTATTACATGGATATAATGACCCTGCAATTTCACAGGCTGTGATTCTTTATGATGAGGAATTAACTGATATTAATACCCCAAAAGGAGGAACAGGAAAAGGGATAATTGGACAAGCATTATCAAAAGTACGAAGGGGATTTGTACAATTGGACGGTAAAAAACTAAACCTTGATTCTCCCTTTCTTTTTCAAAGAATCAAAGAAGATACACGAATCATTTTTATAGATGATGTAAGTAAAAGATTTGATGTCGATATGCTGAACTCCATGCTAACAGAAGGTATATCTATTGAGGAAAAATTCAGAAAACCTATTCACATTAATAAAACTAATATGCCAAGGTTCCTAATTACTTCAAATATAATACTGCCCTTTGACGGCACTACAAGAACACGACGACAGTATATTGTTGAACTTTCCAACTATTATTCTAATAATCAACAGCATGGAGTAAACCAACCAATTATCGCAGAGCATGGAAAAAGATTCTTTAGTGAAGAATGGACTAGTACAGAATGGAATGGCTTTTATACGTTTATACTAAAAACCATACAATACTATTTACGAAATGGACTAATCAAACAGCAGGAATTAAACATGAAAAAGAATTGGTTAGTTCAGAAAATCGGAAAACAACTCTTTGGCTATTTTGAAGGCTTAGAAATTGAAGATGGGCAGGAATATGTTATGAAAGAACTACTTGAAGATTTAAGAACAGATGGAACCGTAGATGACAATTACAGTCAACGCTTGCTATCAGATAACATAAAAGCCTACCTAAGCTGTAAAGGCATTTCATTCACATTCAAAAAGGGAAAACTATTAATATCTTAACAAACCAGACAATGCAGATTTAGGATTTAGTAAAGAGACACTAATAGGGTATCATCTATTCTAAATAACATACACATCCTTTTATGTTAGACTCTAAATCCTAAATCTATGAGCAGGTATCAGGATGAAACACCGATATTATAGAAATTGGAATAGCAAAATGACTACTTATATCACAACCTTGAATATAGCCATTTACCCTTCTGACAGACCATGAAACCATATATTTTGAAATAAATTTTTCAGAAAAATCCACAAAGATACGCACATGGGTACTACATACTAAACACCATCCCTCTAATATTGAGATTGTAACACACCCCCCATAAGGAAAACTCTAAATATCAAATAATTCGGATAGCGAAATTTCTAGGACTTGGCAAATACTGTTGGCTGTTACAAGTGTAATATTAACTTCTGCCCTTTCTATATTGCCGATTTGATTTTTGGAAATACCTGCTTTTAAGGCCAATTCTTGTTGAGATAAACCTGCTTTTTCCCTAAGCCCTCTTAAGTGCTCCCCAAATCTCTTTAGTAGGTCTTCATCCCTGTTGTTTATCACACAGCTAAGGTGAGCCTAATAGCATTTCCTGTCTACCCAATACATTGGGTATTTTATCTATATTTACATTTCCTAACTAATCAATTAACCACATGAAAATTACCGCAATCGTCTTTTCAATCATTCTAGGAATGATAAAGACAAGTCCTAAAAACAGCACAAAAGAATCAATCAATTTTAACACCATCGAAGAAGCACCTAATAAAATATGATGGAGAAACTAGATGGAATTACAGTAGTCCTTATTATTCCTTTCCTATTATTTGTGGCGTTTATAATTGGAGCAATCGTTAGAGGGCTTCTAGTAAAAGACAATTATAAAATCGGCCTTAGTTCAATTACAGGAAACGTTATTATCGGCATAGTAGCTATTATGATATTAAAAGCTGTAGCAGGCTAACATAAACAAAAGCATTATTAATTCTTTCTCTCTATAAGGAGAGGTACTAAACACAACAACTTAAAAGTACAATCAGTAAATGAAAACAACAATTTTATGGTTAAGTCTAATCTTCGCCTTTAGTATAACTGGGAAAGGGCAAGAATACAAAGTCTCATATATCGCTTACAAGTCAGATGTAAAAAGCCAAAAAGAAGGTTTTGCTACAAGCATTCCTATTTTTAAAAACTCTATTCTAAAAATTGCGGATAATGGCAATATTATAAACGTCACTAAGCTAACAGATAACATTTTCAAAAACTATGTAAACAAGCTAACTTGGAATCGCAAGAATGCAGTTTATGTATCTGATATCGTAGATACAAATGGTCTTTCTTATTCTTTAATGGCTGATGTAAATAAAGGCGCTACAATTATTACACTCACAGCGTTTGTGAAAAATGAAACTAAAGGCAAAGTAATAGATTGTATCACCGTCCTATATAAACCATCAAAATAACAAACAAGGCTACTTGTTTGAGTATAGTTTGAGCAAACATCAAAAAACATTTGCATAATTGAAATAAAGCTGTAGATTTGCACTCCCAACATCGACGAAACCTGCCTTAAAGCAGTCTAATCGATGTAAATGAACCAAGGGGAGATTAGCTCAGCTGGTTCAGAGCACCTGCCTTACAAGCAGGGGGTCACTGGTTCGAACCCAGTATCTCCCACAGATAAAAATCCGTTTTTCTTATTGAAAAACGGATTTTTTTTGATCAGCGCATTACATTCCTGCTGACGGATCAATGCGAAATGCTGTGTAGCGGACATTGATTTTGCTGGCAATGTATCCTTAATAATAAATAGCCCTGCCATAGTTGTAGTTATAATAACAATCCAGTAGAAATTCTTCATACTGGTCAATTATTGTTTCCCAGTTGAACTGATTCTTGATCTTATGAAGATTATTGCTGACCATCGTTTTTTCAATTTCCATGCGCCGCAGCGTTTCAACGATATTCCTCACTTCATCTGCATTGGAAAAAAATGTGTCTGTATGCAAAACCGGCTTGTTAAAAGGGTTGTGATGTGCCGCAATTAATGCTTCGCTATCCATTGCCTCCAAGAGCGATAGATGGGCACCACCAACGCTGTGCCCATGAAAATAAAGATAGGAGTTATGCTGAAGGGAACGCACTTTGGCATGGCTAAAGCCTTCCAGAATGTTCTCAATATTATTTTCAGGTTCCATTCTGGCCATCAGCAGGAAATAATCTTCCTTTAACATTTCGGAGCGGTTGAACTGCTCCCGCTCCCGCTCATAAAACAGATCGGCACCATAAGGGATATATTTACTTTCAATTTTATATTTATCCTTTAAATAGGTCTGGATGACCATCGAATCGGCCACGTAATACTGACTGTGTTTTACGGCAAGTTTTTCGGCGTACTTCATAAAGGCCTGTACAGGTTTTGAATATGTAGATTTTTTCCATTCCAGGTCGTCCATATTGGTAACGATGGCACTTTTTCGCGGATACAGGCTGCTCCAAACCGAGCTGCTCATATACCCCATCAGCATGATCACATCATATTTTCTTTTCCGGGCATCCAGCAGGCAATTCAGGTCATACACGAACTGGCCTGCCGTCCCGATCAGGTACTCCGGATCGTAACAGTGCCTGATCTCCACATCATTCCAGCTGCTCATCGTATAGGGGTGATTATGCGAATTATATACGGTGACTTCATGTCCTCGCCTGACCAACCCGGCAGAAACATATTCCGAGATATGTTCAAATCCTCCATAGTAATTCGGAATTCCCCGGGTACCTAATATTGCTATGTTTAATTTCATCTGTTTATTTCATTATTTGCTCATGCCGGGTTCATGCTGTCATCACGGGCAAATACGGTAAATGGTTGCCTGTACCGGAAGAAAAATCCGGATATTTATGAAACTCCTTAACGCAAAAAAAGTCCCGGAGAACGAGTTCCCGGGACTTTCTACATGCAGGTTCAGATCTCTAAAGACCTTTGCCGGCAATGATTACCTGATATTAGTTGACATCCCAGAAAAGTTTGGTTGTCACAAGGTCACCTCCGATAGCAGACGCAGCTGCAGCTCTTTGGGTACCGTTTAATGTTTGCTCATTGATCGGATAGATCAAACGTACAGGGATCGACAGACCAGCCGGCACACTCTGTCCTGCCGGTGCATTTGCAGCACTTGGAGGCGAAAGTACAGGGAAGTCTAAGCGTCTCCATTCAGTCCAGCTTTCATAACCGCGGTTATATAAAGCAAGCCATTTCTGCACACCAATTGTCTCTTTGTAGTTTGCAGATGCAGTAGTGAAAGCTACATCAGGACGGGCAAGATAAACCGCAGCCTGGGCAGCAGTACCGCCCCAGTATACGATAGACGCAGTAACCGCATTGTTGTAATGCTGCTCCGGAGTGCCGGGAACAGTAAAACCTCTTCTGCCGGCTTCAGCCAGTCCGAATTCAGTTTCCGGGTAATCCATCAGCAGTGCTTCAAAATCAAAAGCAGCAATCCTTGGCGCCATTGTAGAGAAGTTAGCGTATGAATTGGAGAATCCATAGTATCCGCCTACATAAGCTCCGCCAACCTGAGTAAAGAAACCTGCACGGCGCGGATCAGCCAATGCATTCATCTTATCCACAATAAACTGAGAAGCGATATAATCCGTTCTGGTGGTTAAGGCCTTATTTGCATTTGTTGAAATAGGGTTATTGTTTGGTGTAGAAAGCGTGTAAGGGAAACGTGCATTATCTGTAGCATCAGTAAATACATTTGCTGCCGCAGCTTCGATCACAGTTTTAGCCTTTGCAGCATCTTTATCTGCAATGATCAATCCTAATCTTAATTTCAGGGCATTTCCAAATTTAATCCAGCTTGCAATAGGAGCAGCTTTTGAGCTGTACAACAGATCTGCTGTTCCAAAACCTGTAGCTGCAGGTTTAAATCCTGCCAGGGCAGCATCCAAACGTACAAGAAGGTCGCTGTAGATGGTAGCGGCATCATCATATTTTGGCTGAACATTAGAAATCTGCAGAGATTCTGAATACGGAATATTTCCGAATGTGTTCACTAAAGTAGACCAGGCCAGTACTTCCATCACGCCAATCTGTGCAAGCTCATTTGCTTTTATATCTGCGTTCAGTAAAGCATCAGCATTGATGATCCTTTTAGATTCGTTCAGATCGCTCAGTACGTCTTTGTAAATAGCAGACCAGAATGCCTGTGGCAATGGTCTTGCTGTTAAGTTATATCTTGGTTCATCAAGATATTCTGTAGTTGTCCATTGCTGTACATAAAAACGGAATACGTTAGTATTTACACTAGGGCTGGTCAGCACGTCTGCAAAACTTTTTTGTGCAGCTGTGAACAGCGTAGCAGCAGGTACAACAGTTGCCTTCTTCTGGTCTATGTTATATTCTTCCAGGTTTTTCGCACAAGAGCTGAAAAGCACGGCTGCGATTAAAACGGTATATATTTTTCTCATGGTTGTTGCTTATAATCTAAATTTAACATTGAACCCTACAGTTCTTACAGCAGGATAAGATCCACTTTGGTATCCCTGCACGTTACCAGAACCCAGTCCGTCTTCAGGATCTGCAAACGGAACATTTTTGTGAATGATCCAAAGGTTACGTCCAACCAGTGAAACATCAATTCCTTTAAATGCACGCAGTTTGCTGACAAATTTTTGTGGCAATGAATAACCCAGGGCCACCTCTCTCAGTTTTACATAACCGGCATCATAGATAGTTGAAGCACGCGGAGGGTTGTTTGGATATCCGTAAGCAGAAGCTCCGGAGTTAGAAACATCGATACGTTTGGTATTTGGAGTACCATCAGCCAGTACGCCCGGTAAGATGATACCACCACCTGTAGCCAGTGAACTTCTTACAGGATTGCCCAGGTCGTTCGTACCGGCAGTGTTTGGATATAAACCGGTTCCCTGACCATACCATTGATCAAGTGACCAAAGATCACCGCCTTTACGGATGTCAACAAGGAAATTCAGGGAAAGGTTTTTATACTTGAATGTGTTTCCGATACCACCCATCCAGTCGGCATTCGGATCACCGATCACTTCTGCAGAACTAGCAGTTGCTGCATAGTAACCGTTAGCATTCACCACCTTCTGGCCGTTGTTGTATACATAATTTGTTCCTTTGATCACACCGTATGGCTGACCAATAGCTGCGTTGTATGTAACCGCACCTGATAAAGACAATGTATTCAGCTCAATGTTTTGTACGTTTTCATAAAGTGAAAGCACTTCACTTTTGTTTTTAGACCAGTTTACGTTCAGTGTCCATGAGAAGTTTTTGTTTTTCACTGGAACCAGGAAGGCCGAAACCTCTATACCTTTGTTCTGAACTTCACCGGCGTTAACATATAACTTCAGGAAACCTGTAGCTGTAGTTACAGAAACCGGGGTAATCTGATCAACAGTGTTTGTTTTGTAAAGCGTTACATCAAAACCGAAACGGCTGTTCAGGAACGCAGTTTCTACACCTGCCTCTATACTTTTAGTACGCTCAGGCTTCAATGCACCGTTGTTTTTTGTATCAGAAACAGAGAACATCGGGATAGAACCAAAAGCTGTTGGTTTGGTATAAGTATCATATACACTTAAGTTTGGTGCATCATTACCAACTTCAGCGTAGTTCAATCTTACTTTACCATAAGATAACCATGTCAGGTCTTTCAGCACATTCGAGAATACAAAACTTCCCGCAACTGAAGGGTACCAGAACACATTGTTATTTGTAGGAAGGGTAGTTGACTGATCCCTTCTCACTGTTGCATCAATAAATACGAGGTCTTTGTAACCAAATGTAGTACTGGCAAAATAACCATCAACTGCTTTTCTTTCATATCTCTCTACCGGAGCCTCGATCGGGCTTACAGAGTTAGATAATGAATATAATCCCGGAACGGTAAGTCCGCCGTTAGTTTTAGCACTGATATTGGTTAACCTGCTGCGGCGTAAGTTGGAGCCTAACAATCCTTTGAAAGAGATGTCTTCAGTAATGTTCTTATTGAAGTTCAGCAAAAGGTCAAAGTTGGTTTCTGAGAATGTTCCGTTGGTACGGGCATATAAAGGAAGTGCAGTAGAGCCTATTGCAATATGTTCTTCCTGAAGATCTGAAGTACCGTCATAAGATACACGTCCGATGACATTAAACCAGTCGTTAACTTTATAATTTAAGGCTGTGTTACCGAAGAAGTGGTCCCTGGTATCATTTGCCACATTCTGGTAGCGGTTAAAATAAGGGTTATCAGCATAGATAGGTTTAGTACCTGTTGCATCACCCCAGTTCCAGCTTACGTTTTTGCCGTTTCTGTTGTAAGCTTCTTCAAGTTCTTTGATATCAGCACCAACGTTCCACCACTGGCGGAAGCCCTGGTTAGGGTTCAATCCGCTGTATCCTGTACCGTAACGGCCTAAACCGTCAATTTTGGAGTAGTTTGCAGAAGCAGAAACCGTCAGGTTTTTAGCCATTTCATATGAACCGCCAAAGTTGAACAGGTTTTTAGTGATCTTACTGTTTGGCAGTACACCTTTTTCATCGTTACGTGTGTAACCGATTTTGAAAGTACTTTTTTCACCACCGCCATCAATGCTGATACTTTGGTTAGAAGTTACAGCAGTTTCATAAAACGTTTCAGGTCCGTTTGCCGCGGCAACCCATGGGGTAGCTTTCTGATAATTCGGAGAGAAAGGGTCTAAAGCTGACCATTGGTAAACCAACAGGTTCGGATCAAATTTTGGTCCGTATGAAGCATCCGAACTGAACTGCGGAGTCATTACCTTTCCGGTTCCGAAAACGTCCCTGTACCAGAATCCGGCAGTTGGAACAGTATTGCCTACACCATCAGTAGCAGGAGAGTTATATCCCTGTCCGTATTCTTTCTGATAAGTAGGAAATGTAGATTTATCGATTTTGCCAAAGGTTACACCGCTGTTTACCGTGATGTTTGTAGAATTTTTACTTCCTTTTTTTGTGGTGATGATGATCACACCGTTGGCAGCTCTTGAACCGTATAATGCAGTAGCGGCAGCACCTTTAAGGACTGTCATTGAAGCTACGTCATCAGGGTTGATGTCTGACGCGGCATTACCGTAATCATAACCTGCACGTCCTGTACCCTGGTTTTCTGTATTGGCAGATGCATTGCTGACAGGAACCCCGTCAATCACAAACAGCGCCTGGTTACCCTGGGTAATAGATTTTGAACCACGGATCACTACGTTTGTAGATCCCCCCATCGCATTGCTGCGTTTGATATCCAAACCGGCAACTTTACCTCCTAAAGAGTTAACCAGGTTGATATCTCTTGTTCTGGTAATCTCTTCAGCTTTTAACTCCTGGGCAGCAAATGGCAGCTCATTCTTTTTTCTTGTAATTCCCAATGCAGTTACCACAACCTGCTCTAGCTGTTGTGAATCTTCAGAAAGTGTTGCGTTGATCACATTTGAAGCTGGAATAGTTACTGCCTGCATCAGATATCCGATAAAAGATATTTCAACAGTAGCGCTTCCTTGTGGAACACTCAGGGAAAACTTTCCGCTTGCATTGGTAATAGTCCCTTGTTTTACGCCTCTAACGCGTATTGTAACACCTGGTAGCGGAAGCCCATCGGCCTTTGAAGTCACTGTACCAGTAACGGTTTTGTCTTGTGCATTTGCTCCTATGGCAAAAAGCAGGAAGACAAAACAAATTAGTAGTTGTTTTGTCATGAATTTAGGTTTAATAATCATTAATAGTCCCGCAATATAAATGATTTTCAAACATTGCGCTAATACTTTTTAATATTTTATATCATTTGCACAAATAACCAAATGAATAAAGCGATCGTCAATAAAAAAAACGGCCTTACACCTCTAAAAAATGATTTTTTGTAAAAAAAATAAAAAAACAGATTTTTATCATTGATTAATTACAAAATTTCAATTTTTATACCCAAATACCCTAAAAAATTAAAGTTATAACTGAAATCTCTAGTCAATTTCAACGATAATTTTTAAAGATTTGCATTTACATACGCTTATTGCCCGGGAATCCGGAGCCGGTTTATCTTAAGCTATTTTTATTGAAGAGCTCCCTTCCCCATGGTATGGATTCAATAGTATGGCAATAATCATCAAAAAGTAATGAAATTATAAATACTATAGATCTAGTAGATTATTTATATATTTGCGCCATACTTAATCCGTTCATTGATTTTTTGACTTATCCAGAAAGACTGAGGGAAAGGCCCTGTGAAGTCTTGGCAACCTATACAACCTGAAGGTAAAAGGTGCTAATTCCTTTCCATATGATGGAGAAGATAAGTTGTTCATTGCTTAATAACAGCAATTTCATTTTATCCCTTCCCTTAAACTTCTGCATAAGCTTTTTAAAAAAAGTATCATGAACAAAATGATTGATTATTTGTACAGCAAATAGAATTAAATTTAAATGAAACTGCCGAAAGCAGCCTGAAGACAAAAGACAACAAAATCAAAATGAAAACAAAAATTACTAAATTGAGAACGGGCAATTCTTCATTTCCAGCAGCCCCCTGTCATTACCAGCGCTATTCCATGTATATGTGTTGTGACTAGCGCGACCTCTGAAACGATAAATTAACAAATTTTTCATCCTCATCCGGTCAGCTCCGGTCTCAGTGCTATACGGCAAGGTTTATCTCTGCAATATCACCCCGAAATCAGGCGACAGGATTATACCATTTGATCATATGTTCAAACTTTACAAGCTTGTAATAGGGATAATTATATCCTTATTTACGCTACAGTCCGCAACTGCGCAGTCTGTGAAAATATCCGGTGTAATTACCGACAAAGCCTCCGGGCAACCCGTTCCGGGGGTAAGCGTTTCCGTTAAAGGCAGCGGCAACGGTACGCAAAGTAATTCCGACGGTAAGTTCAGCCTCAACGCAAAACCCGGCGACATACTCAGTGTGGCCTCTATCGGATATACCAGCCGTGAGTTTCCGGTCAGCAGTGAAAACCCGGTCCTCAATATTGTACTGGAAGAATCCCAGAATGCACTCAGCGAGGTAGTTGTGACGGCACTCAATATCCCCAAGGAAAAGAAATCTCTCGGATATGCCGTCCAGGAGCTGAAATCAAAAGATATTTCTGAGGCTAAGGAGGCAAATCTGGTGAATGCCTTCGCCGGTAAGATCGCCGGTGTACAGGTAACCAACAGCCAGGGAGATATGGGATCTTCAAGGATCATCATCCGCGGTGAGACTTCCATCTCCGGAAACAACCAGCCACTGTTTGTCATTGACGGTGTTCCTGTAGATAATACACAGACTTTGGGCAACACGGCAATATCGGCTACTGCCGGTTCAAGGGATTATGCCAACCCTATTTCTGATATCAACTCCGAAGACATTGAATCCATTAGTGTATTGAAAGGGCCAAATGCCGCAGCATTGTATGGTTCACGCGCCGCAGCGGGTGTGGTACTGGTCACCACCAAAAAAGGTAAGGGCTCAAAAGGCCTGGGCATCAGCATCAATTCAAACACCTCTTTTTCCAGCCTGCTGGTCCTGCCGGATTATCAGAATTCATACGGACAGGGAGCCAACGGACAGTTCAGCTATAAAGATGGTGCAGGCGGCGGTTTAAATGACGGGGTTGATGAAAGCTGGGGACCACGCCTCGATGGAAGGCTCATCCCGCAGTTTAACTCAAATGGCGTAGCGGTTCCTTTTATTGCACATCCTGACAATGTGCGCAGTTTTTTTAACACCGGCCGCACACTGAACAACGGGATCTCCTTCTCAGGCACAGGAGAGAAGTTTGACTACCGCCTTTCTTACAATAATTTCGATCAGACCGGTGTCATTCCTAATTCCTCACAATCAAAAAACTCCTTCCTTTTCAACTCCAGTTATAAGATCACTCCTAAATTAACTTTAAACACCTATGCAAATTATGTGAACAGCAGTGCTGATAATTTGCCGGGCTCAGGAGGTAAAAGGGCTACCAGTACCATGCTGCAATTTACGTGGTTCGGCCGCCAGGTAGACGTAGAACAGCTGAAAAACTACAAAGATGCCAATGGAAACAACATCAACTGGAACAACAGCTATTACAGTAACCCCTATTTTATAGCTTATGAAAACACCGTAGGCCAGGTCCGCAACCGCCTGATCGGGAATGTGGAATTAAACTATAAGATCATTGACGGCCTTTCGGCCAACTTCAGGACGGGCAACGATAACTATACCGACCGCAGAAAGACAAAGATCGCCTATGGAACCAACGGAACTCCTTTTGGCTCTTATGAGGAAGACGCCTATACTTTCAATGAAAATAATACTGAAGCAAGACTGGATTACACAAAGAAACTAAGCAAGGATTTTAGTCTCGATGTATTGCTCGGCGGAAACATACGTACTTCAACCCTGGAAAACAATGACCAGCTGGCTTCCAAACTTGCGGTAGCCGGTCTGTACACGCTCAGCAATTCCAGAGACCCGCTGATCTCTTATAATTACTATACCAAACAAAAAGTATACAGTGCTTTCAGTTCGGCACAACTGGGCTTCAGAAATTATGCGTACTTAAACCTTACGGCCAGAAATGACTGGTCCTCTACCCTGCCGGTAGAAAACCGCTCTTATTTCTATCCTTCCCTGAACGGAAGTTTTATCCTTACCGAAGCATTTGATATTAAAAGCGATGTGCTGACCTATGCAAAACTTCGCGGAGGCTGGTCTAAGGTAGGTAAAGACGCTTCTCCATACCAGCTGATCAATACCAACGGTTTTCTTGCGCCTTTTGACGGCAACCCGCAGCAGTACGCCAATGCGATAGACCTGAACCCGGACCTGAAACCAGAGACCACCAAATCTACAGAGGCAGGTTTTGAACTGGGCTTTCTTCAGAACAGGATCAGGTTTGACGCCAGTGTTTACAATACCAATAGTATCAACCAGATCTTAAGCCTGGACGTAAGTACCTCCACAGGATTCAGCCAGAAACTGGTAAATGGGGGTACCATCAACAACAAAGGAGTGGAACTGCAACTTGGCTTAACACCAATTAAGACCAAAAACTTCAGTTGGGATATCAACACGAACTTCTCCTCAAACAAGAGCAGGGTGAAATCCCTGTACGGAGACATACAGAGTTATGTGCTTGGCACAGATGGCACAGTACAGATCCTGGCCGCCATCGGGCAGCCCTACGGTTCAATCTTCGGAACGGCATACGAAAGGAACGCCGCCGGCGATATTATTGTGAATGCCGACGGAACGCCTGCCATCAGCGCTTCAAAGAAAATCCTGGGCAAGTACACACCAGATTGGTTGGGCGGCATTACCAACAGCTTTATCTATAAAAGGATCAACTTAAGTGTACTGGTAGATGCACATGTAGGCGGCAAGATCTATTCGGGCACCAATGCCACAGGAACCTATACCGGTGTACTGGCCTCAACACTTCTCGGCCGCGGTACGGAGAACGGGGGACTGAGCTATTATTACCCCGGAAATGACAACACCGGAAAAGCTGTACAGATCACAGCGGGCAGTGCGGCACCAGGCGGTGCAACGGTTTATGATGATGGGCTGGTATTTAAAGGAGTACTGGCGGACGGCACAGCAAACTCAACCATTATCCCTGCTATGCAATATTATAAAGCGACAACAAATGCCGACGAGACAGCCGTATACAGTGCTACATATGTGAAATTAAGAGAAGTAAAACTGGGCTACACTTTACCGCAGCAGTGGATAAAATCTATCGGGCTGCAAAGTGCAACAATCTCCGTTGTAGGGCGTAACCTGCTGATCATCCATAAAGAGGTTCCCAATATAGACCCTGAAACGGCCTTTAATGCTGGTAACGGCCAGGGACTGGAAGATCTTACCCTTCCGGGAGTACGCAACATCGGGTTCAACCTTAATCTTAAATTTTAATCATCATGAAGATCAGATATATAAACATATTGATAGCAGGAGCACTATTACTGACCGCTGTTTCCTGCAAGAAAGCACTGGATGAGAGCAACGTCAACCCGAATGCGTCCGAAACCGCGCAGACAGACTACCTTCTGACTGCAGCCATAAAAGCAACATCAGACACCTACTGGGGCACTACAAACAACCTGGGCTCAAGCCTCCTGTTTGTACAGCACTGGGCAAAAATACAATACACAGATCCCGACCGGTATATCTTTACCAATGCGAGTTTCCAGGAGCTCTGGTCCATTGATTATGCCAAAGGCATAATTAACCTGAACCAGATCATCAAACAGGCAGATGCCGCCTCTACCCCAAATTATAAAGGTGTAGCATTGGTTTTACGGTCCTGGCTCTTCACGCAACTAACAGACGTTTATGGAGATATCCCCTACTCACAGGCGGGGAACATTGATCAGTACCTGCTGCCAAAATATGATAACCAACGCGATGTATACCTCGGCATACTCACAGATCTGAAAACTGCACAGGATGCACTGGACCCGAACGGAAAAGCAATTGCCGGCGATATTCTTTACGGCAATTCGATCGCCTTATGGAAAAAGTTTGCCAATTCCCTGCGTTTGAGGATTGCCCTGCGCATTGCTGACCGTGAACCGGAACTGGCCAGGCAGACCATTGCAGCCATACAAACCGAAGGCGGCTCCTATATCAGTGCCAATAGCGAAACGGCACAGCTGAACTATAAAGCTTCGCCCAATCAAAACCCGATCAGCAACCTGTTTGATACCCGGCCTGACGAATACCGTGTGAGCAAAACCATTATCGACCAGCTTACTGCATTAAATGATCCGCGTTTAGCTGTATACGCGCAGAAATCAGTTGCCACGCAGCTTTATGTAGGTGCACCAAACGGATTAAGTGCAAACCTTCCCGGCAAAGACCAGGTGTCTAAAATAGGAAGTTACTTTATTGCACCAACTGCCCCTGCAGTGATCATCAGCTATGCGGAAGTATTATTTGACCGGGCGGAGGCCGCAGCAAGAGGCTTTACAGGAGAAGATCCCGCTGCACTTTACAATCAGGCAGTAGAAGCCTCTCTGTTACAGTATGGCATATCGACTTCCGATATTGCAGCTTATAAGGCTACACCAGCAGTTCAGTACGATGCCGCAAACTTTAAGAAATCCATAGGTAACCAAAAATGGATCGCCCTTTTTGGTCAGGGACTCGAAGCCTTTACCGAATGGAGAAGGCTCGATTATCCGGTACTTGCACCTGCTGTTGCCGGTGCACTGAACAGACAGATTCCGGTAAGGTTCATCTACCCGGGAACGGAGCAATCCCTGAACCCTGATGGTTATAAAGCGGCCGTAACACACCAGGGAGCAGATGCCCTGACAACTAAACTATGGTTTGATGTAAATTAGGAGTGTAAAGCACCCTTTATCAGATAAGCTCAATAAAAGGAACCTTTCTTTCGATGCTGCCTACCGCTAAAGCGCGCCAGAAGGTATCGAAAGAGAGGTCCCTTTGTTTATTAGTTGCCCAGCAGGGCTTTGGCTTTCCCAACTACGTTTTCGATGGTAAACCCGAAAACTTTATACAGTTCTTCTGCAGGAGCAGATTCGCCAAAAGTAGTCATGGCAATAATGTCGCCCTCATCAGTAACATATTTATGCCATCCGAGCGGAGAGCCTGTTTCCACTGCCAGACGTTTTTTAATGGCTTTCGGAAATACCTGCTCTTTATACGCAGCATCCTGTTTTTCAAAAAGCTCCCATGAAGGCATACTCACCACACGTGCAGCTATTCCTTCTTCTTTCAGTTTAGCCTGTGCATCCATGATCAGGGCTACTTCAGAACCAGTGGCGATCAGGATCAGGTCGGGCTGTCCTTCAGCGTCAGACAGGATATAGGCACCTTTCTCCAGTCCTTCTGCTTTACCATATTTATCCTGGTCGAGCACCGGCAAACCTTGTCTGGTAAATACAAGCACTACCGGCCCGTCCTGGTGTTCCAGTGCAACGCGCCATGCCTGTGCAGTTTCATTGGCATCTGCAGGGCGGATCACTGTGATATTAGGTATCGAACGAAGCGATATCAGCTGTTCTACCGGCTGGTGAGTTGTTCCATCTTCGCCCAGGCCTATACTATCATGTGTGTACACAAAAATAGGCCGGATCTTCATAATGGCAGCAAGTCTGATTGGTGGGCGCATATATTCAGAGAACATCAGGAATGTTGCGCCAAACGGAATAACACCCTTAGTTAAAGCCATTCCTACCAGTGCAGCACCCATCGCATGTTCACGGATACCAAAGTGGAAATTACGTCCAGCCCTGTTTTCAGATGTAAATGAATCATACTCCTTTAAGTTTGTTTCTGTAGATGGTGCAAGATCCGCAGCACCGCCGATCAGTGCCGGTATACCTGCAGCAATTGCATTTAAAACTTTTCCTGATGCCTGACGGGTAGCCATTTTATCTTTTGAAGCTGCAAAAACAGGCAGTGAATCTTTCCAGTTTTCCGGCAATTCGCCGCTTTGTGCCCTATCATATTCGGCCGCAAGTTCAGGGAACTTCTCTTTATACTGCGCATAAAGCTCATCCCATTTCTGGTTTGCTTCTGTTCCTTTTTTACCCGCAGCCTGGTAATACTCATCAACTTCAGCAGGCACATAGAAAGATTTTTCAGGATCGAAGCCAAAAAATTCCTTCACCAGTTTAATCTCATCAGCACCCAATGGCGAACCGTGTGACCCTGCTGTGTTTACCTTGTTCGGACTGCCATAAGCAATCTGCGTACGCACTTTGATCAGTGAAGGCTTCTGGGTTTCTGCTTTTGCGTTACGTACCGCGTTAATGATCGCATTCAGGTCATTCCCATCGTTTACCACCTGAACATGCCAGTTGTAAGCTTCAAAGCGTTTGGCTACATCTTCATTAAAGGCGATATCTGTGCTGCCTTCAATCGAGATATGGTTATCGTCATACAGATAGATGAGGTTACCCAGTTCAAGGTGACCGGCTAAAGAAGCCGCCTCAGAAGTTACGCCTTCCATCATATCACCGTCACTGCAGATGGCATAGATCTTATAGTCAAAGAGGTCGAATCCAGGTTTGTTATATCTTGCTGCCAGGTGTTTTTGCGCAATAGCAAAACCTACCCCATTGGCAAAACCCTGTCCAAGAGGGCCCGTAGTTACGTCTACCCCATCAATCAGTCCATACTCAGGGTGGCCTGCAGTTTTACTGTTTAGCTGACGGAAATTTTTCAGATCATCTATGGTTACATTAAATCCCGTTAAATGCAATAAGCTGTACTGTAACATACAGCCATGTCCGGCAGATAAGATAAACCTGTCCCTGTTTGCCCATTGAGGGTTTTTAGGGTTAAATTTCATATAATGAGAATACAGCACATGTCCCATAGGGGCCGCGCCCATCGGCATTCCGGGGTGCCCGGAATTTGCCTTTTGTACAGCGTCAATTGATAAGGTCCTTACCGTATTTATTGCTAATTCTTCAATGTTATGAGTTGAATCCATTTTAAAATATTTATTGTACTTAAATAATACTACCGGGCAGGATTTGTTTGATAAATTCTATTTTTTGACAGAAAATTTATAAACAGTAATCGTGTGATACGTAGCTCCGGGTTTCAATACTGTGGATGGAAAGGAGGGTTGATTAGGAGAATCAGGGAAGTGTTGTGTCTCCAGACAGAAAGCGGAACGGTAACCATATGTTGCGCCGGCTTTACCATTGTTGATGTCGTTGGTTAAGAAGTTACCGCTATAAAACTGTATTCCCGGCTCCTCGGTAAGTACTTCCATCACAATACCTGTTTTACTGCTGCTCACAGTAGCAGCTTTACGCAGGCCTGTGCCCTTTCTCAATACCCAGTTATGGTCATATCCTTTTCCGTTTTTCAACTGCGCATTTTCATCATTGATATTGGCACCAATCAGTTTGGCCTTTGTGAAATCAAATGGTGTGCCCGCTACTTTTTCAATTTTCCCGGTTGGGATCAGCGTGGTATCTACCGGTGTATATCCATCAGCTTCCAGTGTAAGCATATGGTCTGTAATGGTTTTGTCGCCGGCACCATTCAGGTTGAAATAAGCATGGTTGGTTAAGTTAACCACTGTAGTTTTATCTGTTGTTGCACTATAG
The DNA here is from genome assembly GCF_900107535.1 of Pedobacter hartonius. Classification (GTDB taxonomy): domain Bacteria; phylum Bacteroidota; class Bacteroidia; order Sphingobacteriales; family Sphingobacteriaceae; genus Pedobacter; species Pedobacter hartonius. Next base: position 233,139 of record NZ_FNRA01000002.1, read on the forward strand.
CTGATTTTCAGGGAATGATCGTCTTCCAAAGAATATGTCACCTTTACATTTAAGTTTCCCGGATAACCTGCTTCAGCATCTTTGGCAAGATAGCTGAGTTCCAGGGTATGGTCGTCAATCTGCTTAGCGTCCCATACTTTCTTGTAGAAGCCATTGAACCCGCCATGCAATGTGTTCTGACCATTATTTATTTCCAGCTGATACGATTTACCATCCACTGAAAATTTGCCCTTTGCAATTCTGTTCCCGTAACGGCCAACTACTGCACCAAAGTAATTTTCACTTTTTCCCTGGTATGGTTTCAAACTGTCATGTCCCAGGATCACATCTACGGGCTGATCTTTATTGTCTTTAACCAGCAATGAAACTAACCTCGCGCCAAAATTGGTGATGGAGGCCTGATCTCCACTTTGATTTTTCAATGTGTATAAATGCACCTTCTTATTGTCCACCTGACCTTCAAAGGCTGCAGAATCGGGGATTTTGAGACCGGCGGTACTCGTTCCTACTGAATCTGCAGCAGCAGTGTTTTTTGTTGAAGAAGAATTGCAGCTTGCCAATCCTCCCGAAATCAGGAGTAATGCAAAAAGTAAATTTTGATTCGTTTTCATCTCTTTTTTTATGGTTTATATATAGTTTATGGCAAAATAGGTAAATTATATTAACTGTCAAAACAACAATTAATATAATTTTTTTTAAGTTTGTAGTTATAAATCTTTTATTCAATATTAGCCAATATCTTATCTAAAATACGTTTAATGACGAACAATACAACAGAAACAAAAATGCTGCTTGCGGTGGATTGTATTATTTTTGGATTTGATGGAGAAAACTTAAAGATTCTACTGATCAAAAGGGGCTTTGAGCCCGAAAAAGACAAGTGGAGCCTGATGGGTGGTTTTATTAAAGCCAATGAAAGTCTTGATGAAGCTGCGAACAAGATCCTTCTTCAGCTGACTGGTCTGAATGGCGTATATCTTGAGCAGCTGTATGCTTTTGGTGATCCGGCAAGAGATCCTGATGAACGTATCGTTTCTGTTGCTTATTTCGCGCTGATAGATATTCATAAATATGAAACCCAGCTGAGCGACAGGTACCACGCGGAATGGTTTCTGGTGAACGAAATGCCCGGCCTTGTATTTGACCACGGGCAAATGGTGGAAATTGCAAAACAAAAGATAAGATATAAAGCTGCATTACATCCGCTCTTATTTGAGCTCCTGCCAAGAAAATTTACTATTCCGCAGCTGCAAAGCCTCTATGAAGGCGTTTACAACACTAAAATTGATAACCGGAATTTTATCAGGAAGCTCACCTCAACAGGGCTGCTGATCAAACTTGAAGAAAAAGATAAATCGAACTCTAAAAAAGGAGCATTTTATTTTAAGCTGGACAAGAAAAAATATAAGGCCAAATTCCAGGCTTTCCTGAATTTTATTCCTAACCCGGAAAATCTGATCAGCTGATGCAGGCTTGCCGCCGTTAAGCATTTTTTTCTAAACGGCCCCGGAGCCGGAAAACTTTTTGACTTTTTCAGAAGAGCTCAGTTTTACAGCCAGACAATGAACAGGCTGCATCTTACCTCTGGCCTGGTTTGAAGTGTATTTACCACATGTTTAAATGATATTTTCCTCGGGTTTGGAACGACTTTGATTCGAGTTTCAAACGGGTATGGAACGACAATTTGCCGTTCCATACCCGTTTGAAACCCGGGATAATTTTGTATTAAACTCATTTTATATACAATGAAAACCTTATGTAATCTTTTTAAATTTATCTTTTATATAACTTTTCAGGAACCTTATCTCACAAAATATTATCTATATCAGAAGTAATAAAACATAAGATATATCTTTAAAAGGCACAGTTTTAAAGTATCCCGATTTCATTATAGTGTATATATCCTATAATGAAATAACAGTCTCCGCCCGGAAAATTTCATTAAACCAGATCAAATACCTGTTAATTTAACAGCATGAATTAACGCTGTCCGTATTAAATTTTCTAAAAAATTTCATTTAGTAAATAAATAAACGTTAATTAGACATTTATTTATTTTATGAAACCAAATATATACGTTATTGGAGTAGATTACGGTTCAGACTCAGTTCGTTCCGTACTTGTGAACGCCGAAAATGGTGAAGAGATCTCCTCTTCGGTCTTTAATTACCCAAGATGGCAGAAGGGGTTATTTTGTGATCCTGCGATTAATCAGTTCAGGCAGCATCCGCTCGATTATACTGAAGGGCTGGAACATACGATTAAGGACTGTTTAATAAAAGCAGGCGGAAAAATAGCTGCCGATGCAGTGAAGGCAATTGCAGTAGACACCACAGGTTCAACCCCTGTTGCGGTGAATGAAGCCGGAGTACCATTGGCTTTAACCCCTGGATTTGAAGAGAACCCGCATGCGATGTTTGTGCTCTGGAAGGATCATACCGCAGTAAAAGAAGCGGCACAGATCAATGAACATGCACTGAAATATGAGATCAACTACCTCGATTATGAAGGCGGTATCTATTCCTCAGAATGGTTTTGGGCAAAACTGCTGCGCACGTTAAGAACAGATGAAAAGGTAAGAAACGCATGTTACTCCTGGGTAGAGCATTGCGATTGGATCCCCTTCCTGCTCACCGGTGGTAGTGATATTAAAGAAATGAAAAGGAGCCGCTGCGCTGCCGGACATAAGGCATTGTGGGCAGAAGAATTTAACGGCCTTCCTCCTAATGAATTCTTTACTGAATTAGACCCGCTCCTGGATGGTTATACTTCCCGCTTATTCAAAGAAACTTATACTTCTGATGAACCTGCAGGTTTCTTAAACAAGGAGTGGGCAGACAAACTGGGACTAAGGACTTCAGTGGTGGTTGGTGTGGGCGCATTTGATGCGCATATGGGAGCGGTTGGCGGACAAATTGAACCTTATCACCTGAGTAAAGTGATGGGAACATCTACCTGTGATATCCTGGTTGCTCCAAGTGCAGACATGGAAGGTAAGCTCATTAAAGGGATATGCGGACAGGTAAACGGATCTGTGATTCCCGGAATGATGGGCCTCGAAGCAGGACAGTCCGCCTTCGGCGATACCTATGCCTGGTTTAAAAACATCCTCGGCTGGCCGCTCAAAAACCTGCTTCATCAATCTGCCGTAATTGATGAAGCCACAGCAGATGCCCTGCTGGAAGAGATGCTGGACAAGATCATCCCTGAACTGAGCAGACAGGCAGCCCTGTTACCAAAAAATGACGACGATGAACTTGGGATCGACTGGTTTAACGGCCGGAGAACACCTGATGCCAACCAGGAACTAAAGGGCGCCCTCAGCAACCTTGACCTGGGTACAGATGCACCCCGCCTGTTCAGGGCACTGGCCGAAGCGACCTGTTTTGGCGCCAAGAATATAGTAGACCGCTTTATCTCAGAAGGCATTCCTGTAAAAGGGATCATCGGTATAGGTGGTGTGGCAAAAAAATCTCCCTATATCATGCAAATGATGGCCGATGTACTGAATATGCCCATCCGCATACACCAGTTTGAACATACCTGCGCTTTAGGTGCAGCCATGTTCGCCGCTGTAGTTGGAGGGATTTACCCGACAGTGGAAGAGGCCATGAAAAGAATGGGCAGCGGATTCGATTCGGAGTATTTCCCCGATGAAAAAAACGTGGCTTATTATGCCAGCCGTTATCCGCACTACAAATCCCTGGGGAACTATATTGAACAAAGTCCAAATCACGAATAACCATAATCAAAGATGACAAACTATCAGGAGATCCGGGAAAAAGCATACGCCGCAAACATGCAGCTCCCTAAACTGGGCCTTGTGCTTTTTACATTTGGAAATGCAAGTGCGGCCGACCGGGAAAAGAAGGTTTTTGCGATTAAACCAAGCGGGGTCCCTTATGAAGCCCTCTCAGCCGAAAACATGGTCATCGTAGATTTCGATGGCAATACTGTGGAAGGTGACCTCAGGCCTTCATCAGACACTAAAACACATGCCGTGCTTTACAAACACTGGGAAAACATAGGCGGTATAGTACATACACATTCAACCTACGGAACAGCATGGGCACAATCACTCCGGCCGGTTCCTGTTTACGGAACCACACACGCAGATCACACCACGGCAGCCATCCCCTGCGCCCCTCCCATGAGCGACGACAAGATCAAAGGTAACTATGAGTATGAAACCGGATTTCAGATCATTGACCACCTGAAAGAACAGGGATTAAGTTATACCGATGTAGAGATGATCCTTGTAGGTAACCATGCCCCCTTTACCTGGGGTAAAACTGCGGAAAAAGCCGTTTACAATAGTGCTGTGGTAGAAGAGCTGGCAAAAATGGCATTCCTGACAGAACAGATCAGGGCTGACGTACGCCCGATGAAAGATGCCTTAATTCAGAAACATTACGAGAGGAAACACGGTGTGGATTCCTATTACGGTCAATAAATAAGAACTATGATAACCAACCTAAAACAATTAGAAACCTGGTTCATTACCGGAAGCCAGCATTTATACGGCGAGGAAACATTAAGACAGGTAGCAGAACATTCGCAGCAGATTGCAAGATCACTGAATGACTCCCCTCAGATTCCCGTAAAAATCGTTTTTAAACCTACGGTGAAAACACCCGAAGAGATCTACGCGGTCTGCCAGGAAGCAAACAATGCGGAAAACTGCATAGGTATTATTGCCTGGATGCACACTTTTTCTCCGGCAAAAATGTGGATCGGCGGATTAAAGATCCTGCAAAAACCATTACTCCATTTACATACGCAATTCAACCGTGATATTCCATGGACTACCATGGATATGGATTTCATGAACCTGAACCAAAGTGCACATGGCGACCGTGAGTTTGGCTTCATCGTTTCAAGAATGCGCATCAACCGTAAAGTTGTTGCCGGGCACTGGGAAGATCCAGAAGTACGTGAAAGCGTCAACACATGGCTGAGGGCCGCAGCCGGCTGGTTCGACATGCAGGGCGCCAAATATGCCCGTTTTGGAGACAATATGCGCTACGTTGCCGTAACTGAGGGAGATAAGGTTGAAGCAGAAATAAAATTCGGCTTTTCTGTAAACACCTACGGTGTGGGAGACCTCGTAGCGGTGATCAACCAAACGGCAGATGCCGATATCGATCAGCTGGTAAAAGAATATGCAGACAGTTATGTGATGGCAGAAACTTTACTTAAAGGCGGCACGCAGCACGCCTCGTTAAGAGAAGCAGCCAGGATTGAGATTGGTCTTCGCAACTTCCTGGAAGACGGTAATTTCAAAGGTTTTTCAGATACTTTTGAAGACCTGCATGGCATAAGCCAGCTTCCTGGTATTGCAATACAGCGGTTAATGAGTGATGGTTATGGTTTTGCAGGTGAGGGCGACTGGAAAACGGCTGTCCTGGTGAGGACAATGAAAGTGATGGGCAGCGGCCTTGAAGGTGCCAATGCCTTTATGGAAGATTATACCTACCATTTTGAACCTAAAAACTCATTTGTTCTGGGTTCACATATGCTGGAAGTTGATGCAGCACTGGCTAAAGGGCCTGTCAAATGCGAAATACACCCTCTTGGAATCGGCGGTAAAGCAGATCCTGTCAGGCTGATCTTTGATGCAGCGAACGGACCGGCCTTAAACGCTTCGATCATAGATATGGGCAACAGGTTCCGTATGCTGGTGAATTTGGTGGATGGTGTTGAAGAAAAGCATGAACTGCCTAAACTACCTGTTGCACGCATATTGTGGAAACCACAGCCGGATATGAAAACAGGTTGTGCAGCATGGATTTATGCAGGCGGAGCCCATCATACCTGCTATAGCCAAAATTTAACAGCAGAACATCTGATAGATTTTGCAGATATCGCGGGGATTGAGTATGTTGGCATCGATAATAATACTACACTAAACCAATTGCGTAATGAGCTAAAGTGGAATGAGGTATATTATCAGTTAAATAAACATTAACCTCATAAAAATTTCTAACCAAATAAAATTATGACCAATAGCTTATCGACTATCGATTATGTAGTATTCATCATTTACTTTCTGGTTGTTTCCCTGTATGGATACTCCATATACCATAAGCGACAGAGAAATGAACACGATGCAAAAGCATTCTTCCTTGCGGAAGGCACCTTAACATGGTGGGCCATCGGCGCATCCCTCATTGCATCCAATATCTCTGCAGAACAGTTTATCGGTATGAGCGGGGAAGGCTTCTTTCTCGGAGTTGCCGTAGCTGCATATGAATGGATCGCAGCCATCGCACTGATCATTGTGGCCGTGTGGTTTATTCCGGTATACCTGAAGAATAAGATCTACACCATGCCCCAGTTCCTGAAAACCAGGTACAATGAGTCGGTAGCCCTGATTATGGCAATCTTCTGGTTATTTCTCTATGTTTTTGTGAACCTTACTTCCATCCTTTATCTGGGTGCGGTGGCAATTAACGGTTTGACAGGCGGAGAATACCTGCATGCGATCATGATCGGCCTTGCTGTTTTCGCCCTCTTCATTTCCCTGGGCGGGATGAAGGTAGTGGCTTATACCGACGTGATACAGGTGGCGGTACTGATCTTTGGAGGACTGGTAACCACTTATATCGCACTGACCGTTGTGGGCGAGAAGTTTGGTGTGGGCAGCAATGCAATTGCTGGTTTTAAAGTGCTGATGGACCAGGCTCCCGAACATTTCAAGATGATCATCCCTAAACCTACGGCTGCCTCTACACAGAATGAGATCAGCAAATACCTCACCTTTCCCGGTCTGGCATCGTATGTTGCCGGGATCTGGATCATCAACCTCAATTACTGGGGCTGTAACCAGTATATCACACAAAGGGCTTTGGGTGCCGATCTGCATACAGCAAGAACAGGTATCCTGTTTGCCGGACTGTTAAAATTAATGATGCCACTGATTGTGATGCTGCCGGGTATCGCTGCATATGTGCTATACACCGGAGGATACCTGCCGCAGCTGATCGGAGGAAAAGACGGGGCATATTCTGCCGTACTTACCTTCCTCCCAACCGGGTTAAAAGGTTTATCTGTGGCGGCGCTTACCGCTGCAATCGTAGCCTCACTGGCGGGTAAGGTAAACAGTATCTCCACAATCTTCACGCTGGATGTATATTCCAAATACTTCAAAAAAGATTCAGATCAGCAAAGCCTTGTGTTTGTAGGCAGGGTAACGGTGGTGATCGGATTGATCCTTGCCGTGCTGTTTACCTGGAATGACCTGCTGGGCATCGGCGGAGTGGGAGGTTTCACCTACATCCAGAAATATACCGGTTTTATCAGCCCGGGCGTATTCGCTATGTTTTTCTTAGGGATGTTCTGGAAAAGGACTACCGGCGCAGCCGCTATTGCAGGCGTACTGGCCGGATTCCTGTTCTCTGTTTTCTTTAATGAATTTGCCCCTGCTGTCATGGGACATGATACCCTTCTTTATACCGCCTTTCCAAATGGCAGCGGAGGTTATGAAATTCCGTTCCACATCTGTATGGGCCTTTCGTTTGGCTTTACCATGGTCATTATGATTGCGATGAGTTTAGCTGGTCCTAAAGTCAACCCTAAAGCTTTTGAACTGGATAAAAGCATGTTTAATGTGAAGCCTTCAACAATGGCACTGATCATTCTAACACTGCTGATCATCACTGCGCTGTATGTGAAGTTCTGGTAGTTAATAGTCAGCAGATAATAAATTTTTAAATTTTTAACCAACATAACCTGCAACAGAGAGGCAAAGGCCAGTCGATAAAAGGCGGCCTTTGCCTACAGGCTTATGAACTTTTTAATTTGGTTAGAAAAGGTAATGTTAAATAATTGACACAGGCACAAGTTAATATAATTTCTTTCGAAAGAAAACACATCGCGAAAATATTATCAATAAGATAATAATTATTTTAAAACGGATCAATATTGCTCTTTGTAACTTCTTGGGCATTTGCCGGTGATAGACTTAAAAACCCTGTTAAAGTTCGTGATACTGTTAAAACCACAACTATAGGCCACTGCAGCAATACCATTGTGAGATCCGCTCATCAGTAATTTACAGGCTTCATTGATCCGTACTTTGTTTAAAAAGCTAACCAGCGTATAACGGGTATGTTTTTTGAAATACCTGCAGAAGGCATGCGGGGTCATATAGGCCTGCCCTGCCACTTCTTCAAGCGTAATGGGCTTATTGTAGTTCTGGATAATATAATTGTAGATCGACGCCACACGCATCCCTTCATTATCATTGATGGCGCGGGGAAAGGAATTGAGTGTTAACGATTCCAGATCTTTAACACTGCTTAGTGTTTTGAGCAGGTGAAGGAACTGCATCAGCTGGTCTATGCCCTCTGCATTCAGCAAACCCTGCAGCCTGTCCGAAATGTCGGGGATAAGCTGCTTCGGAACTTTAAAGCCACCCTCATAATCCTGCAGGAAAGCCCGGATAATTTTCATTTCAGGCAGATCGAATAATGCCGATAGTTTGTCGTAGGGATTAAAAAATACCGTAATCGTACGGATCCTCTTTTGACTGTCAGCATTGAAATAGTCGGCATCGCTTTTAAAAACATGAGGCATGTTGGCACCAAAAAGGTAGATGTCACCGGCACGGAAAAGATGCATATTCATTCCGGCAACCAATGTGCCTTCACCTTCCTGAATCCAGGTCAGCTGTATTTCCTTATGGCGGTGCAGGTAGGTATAGAAATATGGCATCTCCTCAGTTTGAACGATGATCGTTCTGTCATGAGAGACTGGTATGGTAAACGGCAATACCTTCATCTACTAAACATACAAAAAAGTATAACAAAGATCAAGTTAATTATCAATATGACGTTTATTATCCTGATGTATAAATATCCCGAAAGATACATTCACAACAGATAGCCTGTACACTGATCAGATTTGCAGACAAAAAAAAGGGGGATGCACTGTTCAGTACATCCCCCGCTCAAATCATATATTTTTTATTCTTCAGCAGTTTCCGGAGCCTTGGCAAGGGGAGCCTCGGGATCCAGCTCTACACAGCCTTCTTTGTCCTTTCTTGCAAATAAAATCGGGTATAGAAATAAGAACGCACCCAGCATCAGGAATAATCCGGATGCTTCAAGAATGTACTTACTCCAGCTAATATCATTTGCATCCATGATCAAATAGGCAATCAGGGCAAGAATACCAAGAATTATGGCGATCACTGCTTTTTGGAGTTTCATTGCTTTTATCATGATCTTAAGATTACAACAGTTATTTTTTCTTCTGTAAATATAATCAACAAAAACCAAACCAATTTAAGTTTTTGAAGATCAATGTATTTCCTTACACTTCTACTATTTTTCATTCTAATTCCGTAACTTTGCGTCCTTATTTTTTTAAGATACTGGATTGATGTATAGGGAATTTAAACAATTAGAGCTACCTAAAATAGGTAAAGAGATACTGGAGTTTTGGAAGGCAGAGAATATATTTGAAAAAAGTATTTCTACCAGGCCAAAATCTAACCCATTTACTTTTTACGAAGGCCCGCCTTCTGCTAATGGAATGCCTGGTATTCACCACGTAATGGCCCGGGCAATAAAAGATATTTTTTGCAGGTACAAAACGCTTAAAGGTTTTCAGGTAAAACGCAAGGGAGGATGGGATACACACGGCCTGCCTATTGAGCTCGCTGTTGAAAAAAAACTGGGTATCACTAAAATAGACATCGGGGTTAAGATCTCTGTGGAAGACTATAATGCCGCATGCCGCGAGGAAGTGATGCGTTATACCGATATCTGGAATGACCTTACAGAAAAAATGGGCTATTGGGTTGACCTTGAAAAACCCTACATTACTTACGAAAACGAATATATTGAATCTCTTTGGTGGATCTTAAAAACTTTCTACGATAAGGGCCTTTTATACAAAGGATATACCGTACAGCCCTACTCTCCTGCCGCAGGAACCGGTCTGAGCTCCCATGAGCTGAACCAGCCCGGTACTTATAAGATGCTGAAGGATACCTCTATTACTGCACAGTTCTTCCTGAAAAAAGATCAGCAGCACCCCCTGATGCCAGTGCTTTTTGAAAATGACACGGAAGAAACAGCGATCATTGCCTGGACTACCACTCCATGGACTTTGCCTTCAAACGGTGCACTGGCAGTAGGCGAAAAAATTAGTTATGTAAAGGTGAAGACCTTTAACCCTTACACCTTTTTACCCGTAAGTGTGGTACTGGCAAAGGACCTGATCGCTAAACATTTTAAAAAGGAAGCTGAAAACCTTTCTTTTGAAGATTTTAAAGATACCGACAAACTGATTCCATGGGCCGTTGCCGCTGAGTTTACAGGTAAAGACCTGGTAGGCCTGCGTTACCAGCAGTTAATGCCATACGTAACGAATGAAGAACTGGCAGAAAAGGCTTTTCGTGTAATTCCGGCCGACTATGTCACCACTGAAGACGGAACAGGAATCGTACACATCGCTGCAGTTTTCGGAGCAGACGATTTCCGGGTATCAAAAGAAAGCGGGGTACCGGCCGTAATGGTGAAAGATGACCAGGGCAACGATCTTCCTCTTGTCAATAAACAGGGGAAATTTGTGGATGAAGTGACAGATTTCGCCGGCCGCTACGTGAAAGAAGAATATTACAGTGATGAGGAACGCAAAGCTGCCGACTTCAGACCTACTGACGTACTGATAGCCATAAAGCTGAAAGAAGACAACAAGGCATTCGATGTAAAGAAATATGAACACAGTTATCCGCACTGCTGGAGAACTGACAAACCCGTATTGTACTACCCTCTGGACAGCTGGTTCATCAAAACAACAGCCGTTAAAGAAAAAATGGTGGAGCTGAACAAGACCATCAACTGGAAACCTGAAGCTACAGGAACCGGCCGTTTTGGAAACTGGCTGGAAAACCTGGTGGACTGGAACTTATCCCGTTCCCGCTACTGGGGCACACCATTACCGATCTGGAGAACCGCAGATGGTACTGAAGAAAAATGTATCGGCTCCATCGCTGAACTGAATGCAGAGATCAAAAAATCTGTTGAGGCCGGTTTTATGGAAGCTTCTTTTGAACTGAAAGATATGCACCGCCCCTATGTGGATGATGTGATCTTAACTTCTTCAAACGGGGAAAGAATGATCCGTGAGGCAGATATGATTGACGTTTGGTTTGACAGCGGCGCGATGCCTTATGCACAATGGCACTTCCCTTTTGAAAATAAAGAAGAATTTGAAAATGCGTATCCCGCAGATTTTATTGCAGAAGGTGTGGATCAGACCCGCGGATGGTTCTTCACTTTACACGCAATAGCTGTAATGCTGAGCGAAACCAGCGACGAGATCAAAGCTATCAATGAACGCGTAGGCAATAAAGGAATCGCTTATAAAAATGTGGTGTCCAACGGACTGGTGCTGGACAAAAACGGCAACAAGATGTCTAAGCGTTTAGGCAATGGTGTTGACCCTTTCCATACCATAGATACTTACAGTGCTGATGCCACAAGATGGTATATGATCAGCAATGCTTCACCATGGGATAACCTTAAATTTAACATGGACGGCCTGGACGAGGTAAGACGAAAGTTTTTTGGGACGCTGTACAATACGTATGCTTTTTTTGCCCTGTATGCAAATATCGATAAGTTTGAGATCGACGAGAATAACGAAACGCCGGTTACTGAGCGTACCGAGCTTGACCGATGGATACTGTCCCTGCTGCAAACCCTGATCAATGAGGTGGATGAAAGTTACAATACCTATGAACCGACCAAAGCGGCGAGAGCGATTCAGTCTTTTGTAGACGAGCATCTAAGCAACTGGTATATCCGCTTATCCCGCCGTCGTTTCTGGAAAGGTGAAATGACAGCTGATAAAAGATCAGCCTATGAAACTTTGTATACCTGTCTGATCAGCGTATCACAGCTGATGTCTCCGATAGCACCATTTTTTGCAGACTGGCTGTACCAGAACCTGACGGTAAACAAACCCGCAAAGGCTGAACAATCGATACATTTAACGCTATGGAACGAGGGCGATACCTCGCTGATAGATACTGAGCTGAATGAACGTATGCACCTTGCCCAGGATATCTCCTCCATGGTGCTGTCACTGAGAAAAAAATCGGGCATTAATGTCCGCCAGCCGCTGGCGAAGATACTGATCCCGGTACTGGATAAATCTTTTAAAGGAAGAGTGGAATTAGTTAAAGAAATTATTCTCTCTGAAACCAACATCAGGAATATTGAGTATATTACAGACACTGCAGGGTTTATCACAAAAAAGATAAAACCTAACTTTAAAGCACTCGGGCCAAAGGTTGGTAAAGACATGAAGGCCGTTGCAGAACTGATCAGTGGAATGAGCCAGGAAGACCTGAGCAGATTCGAAACCGAGGGCAATTACCCGGTACCCGGTACTGCATACACGATCCTGCTCGAAGATGTTGACATCATGGCTGAAGATATTCCCGGATGGCAGGTAACAAGCCTCGGCAACCTCACCGTTGCCCTTGACGTCACTATCACCGCCGAACTGAAAGAGGAAGGCCTCTCAAGGGAACTGATCAACAGGATCCAGAACCTGAGGAAGGAATTAAACTTTGAGGTAACTGACCGTATAGCGGTTAATTTACAAAACGATAACCTGATCAGGGCTGCAGTAGAAAATAATAAAGCCTACATTTGCGCAGAAATTTTGGCTGATGATCTTACCCTTGTAGACGGTTTGGAATTAGGAAACAAAATAGTGATTGATGATGTTGAACTACAAATTTTGATTGCAAAACAACAATAAATTATGGAAAACCCCACAAAAACACGTTATTCAGATAACGAGCTTCAAGAATTTAAAGTGCTGATCCAGGACAAGCTTCGTATGGCCAGAGAGGAATTTCTTGATTTAACAAATTCATTAAGCAGTCCAAATTCAAATGGAACCGAAGATACTTCAGGAACATATAAAACACTGGAAGACGGTTCTGCGACAATGGAAAAGGAGCAATTGAATCAACTTGCTGCCCGCCAGAAGAAATTTATTGACAACTTAGAAGCTGCATTGGTACGCATCGAAAATAAAACTTATGGTATTTGCCGTGAAACAGGTAAACTGATCCAGAAAGAACGTCTTCGTGCAGTTCCCCACGCTACTTTAAGTATGGAAGCAAAACTGAAGCAGGCATAATGAAAGGTTATACTAAACCATTGCTGGTGATATTCCTTGTACTGCTTGCAGATCAGGCGCTGAAAACATGGATCAAAACCAACATGTACGTTGGCCAGGAATTTAAGATCATTGGCAACTGGTTCATTATACATTTCACTGAAAATAATGGAATGGCTTTCGGGATGGAGTTTGGAGGGGAGTTTGGAAAACTTGCCCTGTCACTATTCAGGATCGGAGCAGTAGCCGGGATCGGTTACGGCCTGTATTACCTGATCAGGCACAAATACCACCGGGGGCTCATACTTAATGTGGCACTGATCTTTTCAGGTGCCTTAGGTAATATCATCGATTCAGTGATCTATGGAAAAATATATGACTATGCTCCCCTGTTTCATGGAAGAGTGGTGGATATGTTTTATTTCCCGCTGTTAGAAGGTATTTTCCCAAACTGGGTGCCGATATGGGGCGGAGAGGATTACGTCTTCTTCAGGCCTGTGTTTAATGTTGCAGATGCTGCCATATCTGTAGGCGTGATCGCCATCCTGATCTTCCAGAAAAGCTACTTTAAAGAAGACGTTAAAGAGGAGATTGGCCCAAATAATGAAATGGTAGAAGATTAACAGCACTCCAAAGAAATTAAGCGCCTGCATTTTTTGCAGGCGTTTTTTTTTATTTATGTATTTATTTTCGCCTTAATATGGAAACGGTATGGTTTTTACATCTATTCTGTAATACACACAAATAAAAATTTATTTATGAAAAATTTATTAGCCCTCGCCTTCGTTGCCTTATTTAGTATAAGTGCCATGGCCCAACAAGCAGACCTGCGTAAAAAGATCAGCGTTAGCGGAACCGCAGAAACAGAAGTGACACCTGATATTATCTATATCAGCATTTCATTAAAGGAATACCTGAAAGATGGCAACAGTAAGAAGAAAGTTGAGATCAATGAACTGGAAACACAATTGTACAATGCTATACAAAGCGCAGGAATTTCTAAGGAAAACTTAACGATCAGCAACCTGTCAGGCTATAACACCGCAACTGAAAAAAAGAAGAACCCGGATTTCCTGGTGAGTAAACAGTACCGCCTGAAAGTTACTGACCTGAATAAATGGAACGCTATCATAGGTGCCGTTGATGCTAAAGGTGTAGCCTATACCAATATCGACAGTTATGACTATTCAAAGATCGAGACCTTAAAAAAGGAACTCAAGATCAAAGCCCTGCAGGCTGCCAAAGCAAAGGCAACTTACCTGGTTGAAGCACTCGGTAACCAGCTGGGCAGTGTAATAGACATCCAGGAAATCAATAATGAGACTTTCCCGCAGCCTGTTTACCGTACCAACATGATGATGGTAAGAAGTGCCGCTGCTGATACAGCTGCGCCTTCAGCGGAGATTGATTTCAAACAAATAAAACTGAGTTACGTCATGAATACAGTGTTTGAAATCAAATAGCGACCACTAGAGTAGACATCTTCAGGAGACATTTATTATTACAAAAAGATAATATAGCCCGTTTTTGTCTCCAAACGGTACATTAATCGGTCAAAAAAAGCCTGCCAATCCTTTTGGTAGGTTTTTTGTTATTTGGATAAGTATCACAAGACCTTTTAAAAATCAAAATCAAAAAGTTATGAAAAAACTAATTTACTCTTTCGCCTTAATCTTCATGTTGGGTATCAGCATGAACACTGTATCTGCGGCAACAACTAAAGACAAAGTTGAAATGACTGTTGAGCAAAAAGCTCAGTTAGAAAAAATTACTAACCGTGTTGAAGAAATTAAAGCAATGGACAAATCTAATTTGTCAAGAGCTGAGAGAAAAGAATTGCGCAAAGAATTGAAAGAAATGAAAAAAGAAGCCCGCGCAATGGGTGGAGGTATCTATCTTTCTGTTGGTGCTATCATTATCATCATCTTATTACTAATCCTGATCTTGTAATTTAAAGATCATCTAAATAAAAAAAGCTTCCTCTTATGCAGAGGAAGCTTTTTTTATTTCAGGCCTGAAAACAAACTCTAATCTATCCGGTCGAAACCGGTATAAGGGATCAGCACTTCAGGGATCATCACCCCGTCCTCTGTCTGGTAGTTTTCCAGGATAGCTGCCACGATACGCGGCAGTGCCAGCGCACTTCCGTTCAGGGTGTGTGCCAGTTGTGTTTTGCCCGTTGCACCTTTATATCTCAATTTCAAACGGTTGGTCTGATAAGCTTCAAAATTAGATACAGATGAAACTTCCAGCCAGCGCTGCTGTGCTGCACTCCATACTTCCATGTCGTATGTCATTGCAGAAACAAAACCCATATCTCCGCCACAAAGACGAAGCACGCGGTAATGTAAACCCAAATCCTGTAACAGCGACTGAACATAGGTACTCATTTCTTCCAGTACAGCATATGAGGTATCCGGATGTACCACCTGTACCAGTTCCACCTTGTCAAACTGGTGCAGCCTGTTCAGTCCGCGTACGTGTGCACCATATGAACCGGCCTCGCGGCGAAAACAAGGTGTATAAGCAGTATTTTTAATAGGTAGCTCTTCTTCCTTCAGGATAACATCACGGTAAAGATTAGTTACCGGCACTTCAGCTGTAGGAATCAGGTACAGGTTATCAACGGTAGAATGGTACATCTGTCCTTCTTTATCCGGCAGTTGCCCGGTTCCGAAGCCCGAAGCTTCATTGACCATCAGCGGCACCTGCATTTCCCTGTATCCGGCTGCTGTAGCACGGTCCAGGAAGAAGTTAATCAGTGCACGCTGTAAACGGGCTCCCTTTCCTTTATAGACAGGAAATCCCGCACCTGTAATTTTAGTCCCAAGCTCAAAATCTATAATATCGTATTTAGCCGTCAGCTCCCAGTGAGGCAACGCCTTTGCATGTAGCTGCACAGGTTCACCATATAAATAAGTAACTTCATTTTCCTCAGGTGTAGCGCCCACAGGTACCAGTTCTCCCGGTAAATTGGGCAGCTGTACCAAAGCATTGTACAAATGCAGTTCTGCCACAGCCAACTGGTCTGCCAGTTGCTTCATCTGCTCTTTGTTTGATGTAGTCTGGGCTTTAATCACCTCCGCTTCTTCTTTCTTTCCATTCCGCATCAGTTCACCAACCTGTTTAGCACTGGCATTGGCGATAGCAGATAAATTATCCAGCGAAGTTTGAGTCTGTCTGCGTTCTTCATCAAATTTGATAACTTCGTCTACCAGTTCTGGCTGTTTGAAATTACGGATACTTAAGCGTTCTAAAACTTTCTCTCTATTTTCACGGATATAGTTAACTTGCAGCATTATTAATTTTTTTTAACAAATATAACAAGAGTTTGGAGAATAATATGGGCGGTAAACTATTTCTGGTGCCTACACCTATCGGAAACCTGGAAGATATGACCTTCAGGGCTGTCCGGATATTGAAGGAAGCAGATATCATCCTGGCAGAAGATACCCGTACAAGTGCGCCTTTATTAAAGCATTTCGGCATTGACAAAAAGGCATATTCACACCATCAGCACAATGAACACAAAGCCACCTCAGAGATCATCCGGTTTTTAAAGGAAGGAAAAAACGTAGCACTGATATCAGATGCAGGAACACCTGCGATCTCTGACCCGGGTTTCTTCCTGGTAAGGGAAGTGTTAAAGAATGATTTACCTGTGGAATGTTTGCCGGGTGCCACGGCTTTTGTTCCTGCCCTGGTCAATTCGGGCCTGCCCACAGATGCGTTTGTGTTCGAAGGTTTTCTGCCGGTAAAAAAAGGAAGGCAAACCCGTCTGAAAAAACTGGCCGACGAAGAAAGGACAATCATCCTTTATGAAAGTCCGCACCGCCTGCTGAAGACCCTGGAAGAATTCGCACAGTTCTTTGGCGAAGAAAGACAAGCCTCAGTAAGCAGGGAACTGACCAAACTCTATGAGGAAACGGTGAGAGGCACCCTGACATCGATAAAATCACATTTTGAAAACAATATATTAAAAGGTGAATTCGTAATTTGTGTTGCCGGTAAAGAGGAAACAAAAAAGGAGAAACGCTCCTACGAAAAAGATTAAACACCCGTCGGGGGAACCTTAAATAAAAGAACATGATTTTAATAGACAGATTTTTAAGCGATGAACAAGACCCTAAAGCAGTAGAAAAAGTTTTAGGAAAGCTAAATGATATGCTGACCACCAATGAGGAGCTGATCTACCTGGCCGTTCAGAAAAAACCGGCGGTGAACCTTCTTCCGGATTGCATTGCCCTGAGTAACAAACGCATCTTTTACTGCGAACCGGCAAATTTCGGTATCACCATGAATTTTAAGGATATATCCTGGAAAAGCATTAAAGAGGTCTCTTTTAAAGAAGAACTGTTTGGCTCCAAATTTATCTGTGTGCCGCAGCATGGAGAGAATATCATTACAGAATATATCCCCAAGGTGCAGGCCCGCAAATTGTACCAGGCGGCCTATGAACAGCTTGAAGGATATAAAGAGCAGCAGCTGTTGGCAGAGCAGGAAGAACGAAGGGCACAGCAGCCTGTTGCTGCCATAGAAATTCCGGTTCAGGAAATCATCCCTGAGGAGTTACCTGCAGCAGCATTTGTTCCACCTGCAGCTGTTGTTGAAGAACAGGAGGACGAAACTACGCTGAAGCTGAGGAAACTGAAAACCTTATACGATAAACAACTCATCACGCAGGAAGAATATGAGGCAAAAAAAGCCGATATTTTAGATAGCTTTTAGTTCCCAGAACCTAATAAATGAAACCAAAACATCCACTGCTGCTTGCCTTATTAAGTGCATTTTTATTATGGCTGGCCTGGCCGCCGCATACCTTTGCCGCCCCCCTGCTGTTCATTGGCCTGGTTCCCCTGCTGATCGCTTTGGATCAGATCATTTCAAAAAATGAAAAGAAAACAGGAAAAAAGGTGTTTCTTACTGCGGGGCTGACTTTCCTCCTATGGAATACGGCCTGTATCTACTGGGTGTATAACGCCATCAGCGCCTACAATAGCCCTGTAGTGGCTTTACTGATCTCCCTGATCCCCTACGGACTTGGGGCTTTGCTGATGACCTTTGCCTTCTGGCTCTGGTACAGGTTCAGGAAAACGGTCAGCAAAAAAAGCATTGCCTATCTGGCCTTACTGTGTTTCTGGATTGGCATGGAGTATCTGCATGCCACCTGGGACCTCGCCTTTCCATGGATGACTCTGGGAAATGGGCTGGCGGGAATGCATCAGCTGGCACAATGGTATGAGTCCACCGGCGTATACGGAGGATCAATATGGATCATCATCAGCAATATCCTTGCTTTTGAAGCATATAAAAGTTACCGCAATCAAACGGGTTACCTCAGGTGGAGGCCTGCGATGGCATGGATGATCTTCATGATCATTCCGGCAGCCATCTCATTAACCAGGTATTATGGCTATACAGAGAAATCCCTGCCCATCAATGTAGTAACTGTACAACCGAATATCGATCCCTATGAAAAATCAGGGGGTATCTCCCCGGCCGACCAGCTAAAAACACTCTGTAAGCTGTCAGATTCCGTTGCACAGGTGAATACTGAGTATTTCATCTGGCCGGAAACTGCTATTCCAAATTTTGCCGACGAAGACAGGATCCGCAGTAATACAGACTTTATCAATATGCAGCGCTTTTTGAACAGGTACAAAAACGGGACGCTGCTCACCGGTATTGAAAGCATAAAGATCTATAATGACAAAAAAACGGTGTCAGCTAAATATGACGCCAATAGCCGTCAGTATTTTGACAACTTTAATACTGCCATGCAGGTGGAGAATTCCACAAACGTACAATTCTATCATAAATCCAAATTGGTGCCCGGTGTAGAAAAAATGCCTTTTCCGGAGACCTTATCTTTCCTTGCACCCGTATTTTCAGGTCTGGGAGGAACCGTTTCAGGCTGGGGATGGCAGGATACGCCGGGAGTATTTTATTCACAAAGCGGTGTAGGTGTTGCTCCGGTGATCTGTTATGAATCCCTTTGGGGCGGCTGGATCAGCGGGGCAGTTAAAAACGGAGCACAGTTCATCGCAATCATTACCAATGACGGATGGTGGGGGGATACCTATGGCAAAGACCAGCATTTTCTATATGCCAAATTACGGGCGATTGAAACCCGCCGCTGGGTAGTACGTTCTGCAAATACGGGGATTTCAGGATTCATCAACCAGCGTGGTGATGTAGTTAAACAGTCCAAATGGTGGACACGTGATGCCCTTAAAATGGATATCAACCTCAACGACCAGCTCACACCCTATGTGAAGAGCGGAGATATCATCGCACAGATCTTAAGTATAGTGGGAATTATCTTAGCGCTGTTTATTCCGTATCATACGTTCTTTAAAAAGAAGAAGCAGGCTTAAAAGTTCTATGCCAGGTACTTCCCTACAATAGGCATTCTGCGTCCCATTCCGAAGGCTTTCGGGGAAACACGGAGAATCGGCGGTGTCTGGTATCTTTTAAATTCTGCAGAATTCACCATTTTTATAATTCGCCTGACCAATGCTTCTTCATATCCCAGGGCAATGATCGCCTCAGAGCTTTTCTTCATCTCAATGAACTGGTAGAGAATCGCATCCAGCGTATCATAATCAGGAAGAGAATCGGAATCCTTCTGACCAGGCCTGAGTTCAGCAGAAGGCGGTTTAACGATCGTATTCTCCGGGATCAGCTCCCCGTCCTTATTGATATAATGGGCAAGTTCATAGATCTGTGTTTTGTACACATCACCTATTACACCTATTGCACCACACATATCTCCGTATAAAGTGCCATATCCTACCGCACACTCGCTTTTATTGGAAGTATTCAGGAGAATGTACCCGAATTTATTGGACATCGCCATCACCACAATTCCCCTGCTGCGCGCCTGGATGTTCTCTTCCGTAAGATTAAAGGACAGTCCTTCAAAAGCATGAGCAAGCATACTGTCAAATGCGTCTGCAGCTTCTTTAATGGCAATGATCTCGTGTTTACATCCAAAGTTCTCTACCAGATCCAGGGCGTCCTGAATGGAATGATCTGATGAATACTTTGAAGGCATGAGCACTGCCATTACATTTTCTGCCCCCAGGGCACGGCAGGCAAGTGCACATACAATGGCAGAATCTATTCCGCCCGATAAGCCCAGTACCGCTTTTGAAAATCCAGACTTACTGAAGTAGTCCCTGATTCCAAGTACCAGCGCATCATGAATCTGGGCGATGTCAGACACCAGTTGGTGTTCAGCGATGGTATATCCTTCAATTACGCCATCAGTAAGCATATATGACCTTAAATGTTCTTTAAAATAAGGCATCTCATCCAGCAGGTTTCCCTGATTGTCCAACACCATGGAACCCCCGTCAAAAATGATCTCCGTTTGGGCACCTACCTGGTTTACATACAGCAGGGGCAGGTGATATTTTCTTGCATTATCACACAACACTGCCCTGCGCTCGTCATCATGCTGATAAGAGAAGGGCGAAGCTGCAATATTGATCATCACATCGGGTTCCTGCGTGATCAGCACATCCATCGGATTGGATATATATAAGGGGTTATTGTTGATATTCCAAAGATCCTCGCAGATTGTCAACGCGATCTTTGTGCCTTTAAATTCTATACATTCAAACTCAACAGCGGGCTCAAAATAGCGGTATTCATCAAAAACATCGTAATTAGGCAGCAGTGCCTTTTTAACTACTGCTTTTACCACACCTTCTTCAATAAAATAGGCTGCGTTGTAAAGATCCTTACCTGCCTCAGCTTCGTTTTTTACCGGCAGGCCAATAATACAGGCAATGCCCTTACAATGCGCTGCAATCTGATTTGCTGCATCTTCACAAAGGGAGATGAACTCCTCAAATTCCAGAAAGTCACGCGGGGGGTACCCGCAGACTGCAAGTTCTGCAAACACAACGAGGTCGGCACCATCAGCTTTCGCCAATGCAATATGCTCAATTATCTTATTGGTATTGTATTCAAAATTACCGATGTGGTAGTTGAGTTGCGCTAATGCTATCTTCATGGTTTGTTAAAAAAAGACTCCAAAATTTATACTTACGAAGTGGTTTTTCACGCTTCTGCTTTTATCGTCTGAAATATCGGTAAATCCGTTATTATAAGTTAATCCGGTAGTCACACTTGTGCTTCTGGCCACATCGTACTCCAGCCCTCCGCCAATGATCAGTCCGGCACGGTAGAAATTGATATCCTTTTTGATATGCTCGCCATCCACTATAGTCCTGCCGTCAACAGATACATTCTGCTTTGCACCGATGTTAAAATCATTGGACAGGCCGAACTGTCCGTACCAGCGCACCAGCCCTATCTTTTCTGTTTTTAGCTTCAGGGTTAAGGGGATCTCTACATACTGCAGCATATATTTCAGGTCGTATGCCGTAGGGTTAGGGTGGGCAATAGGGTCATAATAGGGGCTTGGATTGATCTCCGTTGTTTTTCCGTTAATAGAAGTAATCGTCAGGCCAGTAGAAAAACTGTAGTTTTCAGCGAAATTAAAGTCGGCCAGCAACCCATAGGAAAAGCCCAGGTTGACGCCATTACTTTTGCCTGTTTCCGGTTTTGCCCATCCGATAGTAGGATAAGCAGCTAAACCCAGTCTGAACCCATAATATGGTTCAGGTCCATTTTGTGCGAATGCAGCACCAGTAACAAATAACAGTAGAAATGCAGTAAGTATTTTTTTCATTATAATTTTCGTTTTTAATTGATGAAGTTTGACGATGAAGCGGCCAGCCAAATGCCCCTCATTTTTATGCCATCAGCCCTGGTAGTTTCATCCCCGATCTGTTTATATTTGTTACCAATGACTGATAACGTAAAACATCCCCAAATTTATCTAATTTTTTTGTGTGTACTCACATTTTTTTCCTGCAAACAGGGGAACAAACCTGATGTCAGTAATATCAGGCTGGATATTAAGATAGAAAGATTTGATAAAGACCTCTTTGCGGGAAAGCAAAAGGGTATACCGCAGACGGACGCCTTTCTGCAGAAAAAGTACACTGCATTTTATGATGACTATACGCACCGGATGGTAGGCGATCAGACCTATAGCAACGCAGCTATTTTGTCAACACTGTATAAAGACCAGGCCTATGCGGATCTGAACCATGAGGCAGACAGCGTATTTAAGCAGATGGAGCCACAGGAAAAAGCCCTTACCGAGACCTTTAAATATATCAAGTACTACTATCCCAAAATCAGGGTCCCCAGGTTTATTGCATTCATCTCCGGTTTCGCGGTACAAACGCCTATCGGGGATGACTATATGGGAATAGGCCTGGATATGTTTCTGGGTAAGAACAGCAAGTTTTACAGGGCCATCGTAAAAAGCGTGCCCCTATACCTTTCTGCAAGGTTTAGGCCGGAGTATATTGTACCCCGCATCGCAGAAACCTATGCCAGGGAAGAACTGTTCCCGCAGCGCGACGAGAACCATTCCCTGCTGGCTAAAATGGTTGAAAACGGGAAGATACTTTATTTCATGGACCAGGTGCTTGACGGGCAGACACCCGATGCCGTTAAAATAGGGTATACCGAAAAACAACTAACCTGGTGCAAAACCTATGAAGGCAGTATCTGGGCTTATCTGATGGAGAACAACCTGCTCTTTGAGACAGATTTCCAGAAGATACAGATGTACCTGAGCGAAGCACCTTTCACGCCTGGCCTGGGCGAAAAGAATGAATCAGCACCCAAACTTGGGGTATGGATAGGATGGCAGATGGTGAGGAAGTACATGGGGGAAAACCCAAAGGTTACTTTACAGGAGCTGATGGCAGACCAGGATGCACAAAAAATATTAACTGCGGCAAAGTATAAACCAAAAATGTAATGCTCAAATGAAGAAAGTAGGAATTGTACTCTCCGGCGGAGGAATAAGGGGTATTGCGCACTTAGGTGTATTAAAGGCACTGATTAATGCCGGAATAACGTTCAGCCATATCAGCGGCACCAGTGCCGGTTCTATCGTGGGTGCTTTTTATGCTGCTGGAATAGATCCTGAGGAGGGCCTGCAGATCTTTATGAAGACAAAGTTACTACGCTTTATACGTCCGGCGGTAGGCTCTCTGGGACTGATCGGGATCGAACATACTTCCAACCTGCTGAAAACCTTCTTTCCTGACGATAAAATAGAGAACCTCAACATCCCGCTGACGATAGCCGCAACAAACTTCAGTGAGGGGAAACTGGTGTATTTTACCAAAGGACCGCTGATCAGGGCAATACAGGCCTCCTGCTGTCTCCCGGGAATATTCAGGCCCATTATGATTGACGGGCAGATGTATGTGGACGGTGGTATCCTGAACAATTTCCCTGTAGAACCATTACTGAACAACTGCGATTTCATTATAGGCTCGTCCTGTAACCATTTAAAACCGGTTAGCAGCATTACCAATATCACCGGATTAATGGGCCGGGCAGGCTTAATGACCATCAATAAGGATATGGAACAAAAGGCAGCTTTCTGTAACCTTCTGATTGAACCAAAAGGCATGGGAGAGATCAGTACTTTTGATATGAAAAAAGCCGAGACCATCTACTGGCTGGCCTATGAGGAAACCCTCAGGACAATGAAAAACAATGAGCAGTTTCAGGCACTGCTCAAAGAAATTACAGCTTAAATTCCTGTTCTAAAGCGACCAGGTCGTCTCCTACCAACACCGGTATAGCCTGGCAAATGTTTAACTGAAGACAAAAGTTGATATCATCTTCAATATTCAGCGCCAGCATTCGGTTGCTATGTGCAGACTTGCCTACATAAGCCCTCAGGTTATCTTTAGCCATGACATACAGATCTTCAGCAGCAACACTGGCATCGTCATAATGTGTAAATGACGACCGCAGTTCCTGCACAACTGCGCCTGCAAAGATGGTATCTTCAAGGTTAAACTGGTCCTTCCAGCCGGCGCAAAGCAGCAATACGTCTTTGTCCTGCATTTTTAGCCAGTCGCACAGCGCCTGCAGGTTCAGAAAGGCGCCAATCACAACCTGGCTCGCCCGGCTCCTTGCCAGATGGAGTGCCCTGGTACCGTTAGTGGTAGTCAGCACAACGGTTTTGCCTGCCACTTTATCAGTAGTATAAGAAAAAGGGGAATTACCGAAGTTATATCCCTCCACTACCTCCCCGTTCCGTTCTGCCGCCAGTAAATAGCCCTTATCTGCATAGTTCAGACAGTCTTCTACCTGAGCAACCGGAATAATGGCCGCAGCCCCGTTGTCTATTCCATAGACGATGGAAGATGTGGCCCTCAGGATATCGATGACAACTACGATGCTGTTCTCTATTGCGTATAAATCAATCAGGGCTGGGGTAAGACAAACTTCTATTTTTCTCTGCATATCAGGGCGGGAATCGGTGCTATTAAAGTATCGGACTATTTATAAAAAGGAAATTTTACTACTTTGGCTTTAATTTTATTGTTACGGATGCTGATATAGATCTCAGATCCTTCTTTTGCATTTTCTTTGGTTATATAACCCATTCCTATTGCTTTCTGTAAGGAAGGCGACTGCGTACCTGAGGTCACTTTTCCGATGATATTTCCGGCTTCATCAACGATCTCATAATCATGACGCGGAATACCACGGTCTATCATCTCAAAGCCGATCAGCCTGCGCTTAACGCCGGCCTCTTTCTCTGCCAGCAATGCATCAGAATTTGTAAAGGCTTTGCTAAATTTCGTCACCCATCCTAAACCAGCTTCAATTGGAGAAGTGGTATCATCGATATCATTTCCATACAGGCAGAAACCCATTTCTAAACGTAACGTATCGCGTGCCCCCAGGCCGATAGGCTTCATATTAAAAGCGGCGCCAGCTTCAAAAACGGCATCCCAGATTTGCTCTGCATGCGCATTGTCACAATAGATCTCAAACCCTCCTGCGCCGGTGTAACCGGTTGCAGATACGACTACATTTTCTACGCCTGCAAATACGCCTTTGGTAAAAGTATAGTATTCCATCGAAGCCAGGTCTATCTCTGTTAAACTTTGCAATGCTTCAGCAGCTTTTGGGCCCTGAATAGCTAGTAAAGAAGTTTGATCTGAAATATTGTGCATTTCAACACCTTTGGAATTGAATTTTGTGATCCAGTTCCAGTCCTTCTCAATATTGGAAGCGTTCACTACCAGCATATATGTCTTTTCATCAATCCTGTAGATCAGCAGGTCATCTACGATCCCGCCATCTTCATTCGGAAGATATGCATACTGAACTTTACCATTGTATAATTTCGAAGCATCATTACTGATCACACGCTGAATCAGGTCCAGTGCGCTTTCGCCTTTAAGAATAAATTCGCCCATATGGCTTACATCAAAAACCCCTACTGCCTTTCTCACTGTAGCATGTTCTGCATTGATGCCTTCATATTGAACCGGCATATTGTACCCAGCAAATGGTACCATTTTAGCGCCCAAAGAAATGTGTTTGTCTGTTAATGCGGTATTGTTCATGCGTTATTGGTTAGATTTTGGGCAAAAGTACATAAATTTTATCCATTTACTAACCGCTCGTATACATTCAGCATCCTTTGGGAAATGGTTAAAAGATTGTGGTCACGCTCCGCAGTTTTACGCGCATTCTCCCCTATTTCACGCCAGCGGTTGGGATGGGTAACACACTGAAGGATACAGCGGTAAAACTCATCTGCGGTATTGGCGATCAGGATATCTTTACCATCTTCATAGTTCAGCCCCTCCGCTGCATAGCTGGTGGCGATCACACACTTTTTCATTGCCATTCCCTCAATGATCTTTACCCGCATCCCACTGCCGGAAAGCAGGGGCACGATCATGATCGCTTTGGAGTTCATGAATTCGATGGCGTCAAAAATTTCTCCTTCCACCACCAGGTTGTCTGAATCGTAATCATAGAAATGCTGCTGCATGCTCTTCCCTGCGATATAAAAACGAAGCTCACTGTTGAGTTTTTCTATGTCAGGCCAGATCTCTTCGATAAACCATTCCAGTCCTTCTTTATTGGGCCTGTAATCCATTGCCCCTAAATGGAACAGTGTAGGGAAGCTTGTCTTTTTTGGATCTACCACATACTTATCAAAATCCAGTGCCACAGGGAAAACATCAAGGCAGGTTTCACAGCCAAAATGAAGGATACTCTGCCGGTCAGGTTCACTGATGGCAAAGATCTGGTGAAAGCGGTTGATCTGTTCTGTTTCATATTCCCGCAGCCTTCGTGCCAGGAACTGGAGATATTTTCGCCTCGGCCTGAACCGTTCCGAACTGGCCAGCCGTTCCCATACATCAAAAACGATATTGTGTGCCCGGTAGATGAGCTTGGCCTTGCTGTTATGTTTCACTACATCGATATAGGGGACTACGAACAGCCCCTCAAACTGAATCACATCAAACTCGTTTTCACGAAGGATGTTTTCCAGGAGTTTTGCTGCATCTTCATCATAAAAACGTGATACATTGTAGGATTCATTGGAGAAGATATTGAAAAACGCACCCCAGAGGTTTACCTCAGTATCCAGGTCAAAGGAATGAAATTTAATTTGATCAAACACCGGATCATAGATATCATCTACATCAACCCTGTGTTTATTGGTATTGATACTGAACAAAGTAATATCCACCCCCACATTGAGCAAACCTTTTATAGTATTATAAACTACAATAGGATAGCCACTATTGGGTGGAAAAGGAACCCGGTTGCTGAGTATTAACGTTTTCAATAAGGTGAAAATACAAATTATACCTCATTATCTGCAAGCAAAAAAACATCGGGATCACTAATGTTAAAAGTTTTACGGTGATATGGTGATAGCCCGTGTAATAAAGCTGCTGAACGATGGACTTTTGTGGGATACCCTTTGTTCTGCTTCCATTCGTAAAGAGGAAATTCATCAGAAAGATTATCCATAAATTCGTCGCGGTGGGTTTTCGCCAGGATAGAAGCAGCAGCTATATTCAGGTATTTACCATCCCCTTTGACAATACAGCTATGCGGAATATCCGGATAGGCATTGAAGCGGTTTCCGTCAATACTCAAATAGCGGGGCTGGATGCTCAGTTTTTCTATTGCCCTGTGCATTGCCAGAAAGGAAGCATTCAGGATATTAATTTCATCGATCTCATGGTTGTCAACTGAAGCAACCGACCATGCAACAGCTTCTTTTTCTATGATCAGCCTTAATGCTGCACGCTGGTTATGTGTCAGCTTTTTCGAGTCATTCAGCTCCCCGGCAATAAAATCAGGAGGCAGGATCACCGCTGCAGCATACACAGGTCCGGCAAGGCAGCCCCTGCCCGCTTCATCACAGCCGGCTTCTAAAAATTCCAGTTGAAAACAGTTCAATAACATCCGGCTAATTTAAAAAAAAATCAGGAATTCGTTTATACCGTTATGTTTTGAGATTTGATATCGAAAGCATCCCGCAGCCCGATAGCCATCAGGTTGAAGGCGTAAACGGTAAGCATAATTGCCATTCCCGGTAAAATAGCGAGATAGGCTGCATCCATCACAATGTACCCATAATTTTCCTGGATCATGCTTCCCCAGCTTGGCATCGGGGGCTGCGCACCAAAACCAAGAAAGCTCAGCCCGGTTTCCAGCAGAATAGCTGAAGCAAAATTTGCCGAAGCGATCACCAGGACAGGCCCGGCAATATTCGGGAGAATATGTTTAAGCAGGATCCGGTGCGTAGGGAAACCAAGTGCCCTGGCCGCCTCTACAAATTCAGCCTCCTTGATCGCCATCACCTGCCCGCGCACCAAACGTGATACATCAACCCAGGTAGATAAGCCCACCGCAATAAATATCTGCCAGAAACCTTTGCCCAGGGCAAAGGAGATTGCAATAACGAGGAGTAAAGACGGCAACGACCAGATCACATTCATTAACCAGCTGATGGCCGAATCGGTCATCCCGCCAAAATAACCTGCCAGCGCACCTAAACTAAGCCCTATACTCATGGAAATGATCACAGCAAGTAAACCTACAGAAAGTGACACGCGCACGCCCAACATCAGGCGGCTGAGCAAATCCCGTCCGTAACCGTCTGTTCCCAGCCAGAATGTTTGCTGATACAGATGATCGCGAAGAAACTTATCGTGGTTACCACTGATCATATAACTGCTTTCTGCAGCTTTTTCATCGTCCCCGATATATTCCTTTACCAGCAACCTGTTTCCTGATATCCTGTAATCCGTGATCGGGATGCTTTTAATGCCCAATTCCTGTCCGTAAAGCATCTTTGTAAAGAAATTAACCTCTGCTATGTGTTCCTTATTGCTGATCACAAGGAACTGAAATTTACGGCCGGGTTTTTTATTACTGAGCTGTAAATGCATGGTATTGGCCATCGGGCTCTGATCAGGTGTGACCAGGTATCCAAGGATACCCATCAGCAGCATCAGGGCAATAAAAACCAGTCCCCCAAGAGCCGGCTTGTTCCTTTTAAATCTTATCCATATTCTCTTTGCAGGACTATCGCTTCTTTCCATTATTTAACCATTCTGCCTTTCCAATTGTATTTGCCCGAATTTCCGGCCACACCAATATAAATAATATATAGTACATGAAGTACGTTCAAAACGGGTAATAACACCAGCAAACTTCTTCTTCTGGCAAATTTGGTCACGTCTATCAGAAACAACAGCTCTATGGCAATTTTCAGTACCAGCTGCAGTAGGGCGATTTTGAGAAAGCCTATAAAGAAAACTCCCGCAAGCAGGTTCAGCAAAATACTGAGGTTGAAAAACCAGATAAATACGCCCAGAACAATGATCGATTTGTTCTTATAACGGGTACTTTTTGAGGCCCATCGCTTGCGTTGCTGCAAAAATTCGCCCAGATTAGGTTTCGCATGGGTATACACTATAGCATCCCGGTTTCTTAAAAAGCCGATCTGTTTATCGTATCGTGCGGCGATCTTATGGAGCAGCAGCTCGTCATCCCCCGAAGCGAGGTCATCTATGCCCTGGAACCCGCCGACCTCATAAAAGGCTTCCCGCTCATATGCGAGGTTAGCGCCATTACACGTGGAAGGCATGTTATTTCCTATAGTGGAAGCGCCCAATCCGATGAGATAAAGAAACTCCAGCGATTGCGACCGTTCAAAGAAGCTTTTTTCCTCGTCATAGGCAACCGGAGAGGAGATCATCTTGTAACCCTTCTCTTCATAAAACGCCACAATGGTTTTCAGCCAATGAACGCCCATTCTGCAATCCGCATCAGTGGTGATGATCAGACGGCCTTTGGCCTGTCCTATGGCCGTCTGGATCGCCTTTTTCTTATAAGAGTTCAGCGCCTGGTCTTCCTTCAGGGAGATCAGCTTTACACCTGCCTGCGCATAGGAAAGAATGATCTCCGCTGTATTATCGGTAGAGTGGTCATCGATGAAAATGATCTCGGTAAGTTCTTTATTGTAATCCTGCGCCAGCAATGCCTCAATTGTACGGTGGATATTACCGGCCTCATTGCGTGCCGCAATAATGATGGATACGCTGGTTTTACCCATTGTTTGTTTATACTTAAATGGCACTAACCGATGCCAGCCTCTTATAAACCCGAAAACAACGAGCAGGTAAATTAACGTTAAAAATGATGACAGGTAACTAACGACGGTTAAGACTTCCAAAAAAATTTAATTTAAAAACGAAATATGAGCCTAATATAGCAGGAATAATAATATTTATCAGCCATATACTTGCAGTACATGCAATAACAGCTACATCTTGTGTGGTGACAAAGCCAAAAAAATAGGAGGCAGTTACACTTCTTACCCCAATATCAAACAAATCAAGGGAAGGCAATGTAGACTGCACAAAAAAGAGGATACAGACCATCATCAATATATCAAGATAATGTATATCGGGTATCAGCCAGTAAAACATGATAAAATACTGCGTACTGAATACAACATACCTCGCCAGGCAAAACAATAAGATATTGAGCAGTTCCTTTTTCTGGTATCTACCGAGTATACTATAGAATTTTTTGTATTTCCTGGTAAAACGCATAGACAGCAGTAGTCCGTTCAGCCAGCGGATATTGAAAAAGAATACGAGGAAGAAAATACAGAACATGACCGAAAGCGCCATTAATGCATAATCCAGCCTGTAATCCAGGTCAATGAAACGATAGATAAATA
Organism: Pedobacter hartonius; assembly: GCF_900107535.1. Lineage (GTDB taxonomy): Bacteria > Bacteroidota > Bacteroidia > Sphingobacteriales > Sphingobacteriaceae > Pedobacter > Pedobacter hartonius. The sequence goes on from NZ_FNRA01000002.1 coordinate 263,425, forward strand.
TACACAGGGATATTGCCCCGAAGATATTGGTGAGTACCATCTGCCCGATGTTGCCTACTGCCATAGCCACAACACCGATGATCCTTCGCTTTGGAGATAGAAAAAACACCCTTCCGCCATATTCTCCGATCCTGTTCGGCGTAAACACTGCCCAGGTTAATCCGCAAAAGACAGATTCGACCGATCTCCACAGACTGATCTGCTCAATATGTCTTAACAACCGCCTCCACTTTAACGCTTCCAGTCCCCAGTTTAAAAACATCAGCGATACCACAAATGAAAGAACTGCAGTGATCTCCGGTGCCGGGATACGGGCCAGAATATTTTTGAAATCCTTTAGATTATTATTGGTAGAAAGCTTATTGTATATAAACCAGAATGCAAAGACAACTATCGCCACTTTTAGAACATTGGAAAATATACCTTTATATTTGGGTATCAATTTATCGTTTCTTTTATTTCATGCAAATATGCTTAATATTGTTCTATGTTGGTTGGAAAAAAGGAAAGGGTGATCATGGGTATAGACCCGGGCACAGCTATTATGGGTTATGGAGTAATATTGGAGCGGGGCAGTAAAATAGAGCTGATTAGCATGGGAATTGTGAAAATGGACCATCTGGATGATCACTTCTTAAAACTACAGAGGATTTTCGCCAAAACCGTAGCGCTGATAGATGAATATAAGCCGGATGTAGTAGCCCTTGAGGCACCATTCTACGGAAAAAACATACAGGTTATGCTCAAATTGGGACGTGCCCAGGGAATTGCAATGGCCGCTGCCTTATCAAGGGATATCCCCATCACAGAGTATGCACCGAGAAAGATCAAACAATCCATTACCGGTAACGGAAGTGCGGGAAAAGAGCAGGTGGCCGCCATGTTACAGCGCCTGTTGAATTTCAAGGAAACGCCGGAATTCCTGGATGCCACAGACGGGCTGGCAGTGGCAGTCTGCCACTCTTTTCAACGGGTATCCACAAGCGGGACGGGAAAATCCTATTCCGGATGGGACTCCTTTGTAAAGGATAACCAGAAAAGGCTCAAATAAAAAAAGCCTTCAATAGCTTGATGCTATGAAGGCTGTTCCTTATGATATCTTTAGTTTAAGAGCCCAGTATCTTAAATACTGCTTTACAGCAGATAAATGCACCAATGAACAATATTGCCCAGGATACAATAGATAAGGTCATAGAATCACCTGCGAAACGCAAATAAACTCCAACGATGCTTACCAAGATACCTACAACCAACAATTTGTATATTGCTGTTTCATTTGCATTTACGATGCTTTTAGTACTGCGTTTTGGCTGTTGCTCCATTTTATTATTTTTAAATTCCTGTGCAAAATTAATATTATTTCAACAAAAAAAGCATATTACACATAGAATATTCTTTTAAAGTATGGGGATTAACCGTTCAGTGCCGCCGCACCACTAACGATCTCTGTCAGCTCAGTAGTAATTGCAGCCTGACGGGCCTGGTTGTATGAAAGTTTAAGTGCTTTCAGCAGATCTCCGGCGTTCTCAGTAGCTTTATCCATTGAAGTCATCCTTGCACCATGTTCTGAAGCATGAGAGTCCAACACAGCTTTATACAACTGTATCTTGATCGATTTGGGAATTAATTCTTTTACGATCTCCTTTTTTGAAGGCTCCAGGATATAGTCTATCTGTTGTTTGCTTGTCTTTTCTGTCTTGACTTCAGTCTTAGGTAAAGGCAATAACTGTTCGGTAGTTACAATTTGTACAGCAGCATTCTTAAACTGGTTATAAACCAGTTCAACTTTATCAAAGTCGCCATTTTTAAACCCGGTCATGATCGCATCTGTGATCTTGGTAACGTTTTCAAAAGTCAATGCGGTATAGACATCGTTATTGTTCCCAATTACTTTGTAATCCCTCTTTTCGTAAAAATCCTGAGACTTTTTACCGATAGAGACAATACTGACATTACCGTTTTTATATTGGGTACTGTACTTTTCCGCAATCAGGTTATTCGTTGCTTTAATCACATTCATGTTAAATGCACCGGCAAGACCACGGTTGGAAGATACGACTACAATTAAAACTTTATTGGGTTCGCGTTCCTCAGTAAAAGGGGATGAAGATCCTTCGAGGTTGGCAGAAAGATTCCCTAAGATCTCTTTTAGCTTCGTAGCATACGGACGTAACTGTATAATAGCATTCGTTGCCCGCTTCAGCTTAGCTGCCGAAACCATTTTCATGGCTTTGGTAATCTGCTGCGTGGATTGCACCGATGATATACGAATTCTTACTTCTTTTAAATTTGCCATTCTTTTTTAATCTTCTTCCTGTTAGTTAGTATTTTCCTGCCAGTTCTTTAGCTACAGTTTCCAATACTGATGTAATCTCATCGTCCAGTTTACCAGCTTTCAATGCAGCCAGTGTCTGAGGATGACGTAATTCAAGCTGTTGTAAATATTCAGCTTCGAATGCCCTTACTTTATTTACAGGAACTGAACGCATCAGGTTTTTTGTACCAATATAAATGATCGCCACTTGTTTTTCTACAGCCATTGGAGAGAATTGTCCCTGTTTCAGGATCTCCACATTTCTTGAACCTTTGTCCAGTACAGATTTAGTAGCCGCATCCAGGTCAGATCCGAATTTAGAGAAAGCCTCTAACTCACGGTATTGTGCCTGATCAAGTTTTAACGTACCAGCAACCTTTTTCATCGACTTGATCTGTGCATTACCACCTACACGGGATACAGAGATACCCACGTTAATAGCCGGACGCACACCAGCGTTGAATAAGTTAGACTCTAAGAATATCTGTCCGTCAGTAATAGAGATTACGTTAGTAGGGATATAAGCAGAAACGTCACCCGCTTGTGTTTCAATGATCGGCAGGGCTGTTAATGAACCACCACCTTTTACGATACCTTTCAGAGACTCAGGCAAATCATTCATTTGTCTTGCAATCTCGTCATTCGCATTGATCTTGGCAGCACGTTCCAGTAAACGGCTATGCAGATAAAAAACATCGCCAGGATAAGCTTCACGGCCCGGTGGGCGACGTAGTAACAATGAAACCTCACGGTAAGCCACAGCCTGTTTAGAAAGATCATCATAAACGATCAGTGCAGGGCGACCTGTATCACGGAAGTATTCACCGATTGCAGCCCCAGAGAAAGGAGCATAAAACTGCAATGGAGCAGGATCTGCAGCCGATGCTGAAACCACTACCGTGTAAGCCATTGCACCGTTCTCTTCTAAAGTACGCACAACGTTTGCCACAGTACTTGCTTTCTGGCCGCAAGCTACATATATACATAAAACAGGTTTGCCTGCTTCGTAAAATTCTTTTTGATTGATAATGGTATCGATACAAACAGCACTTTTACCTGTCTGACGGTCACCAATAACCAGCTCACGCTGGCCACGGCCAATCGGAATCATTGCATCGATAGCCTTGATACCTGTCTGAAGAGGTTCAGCAACCGGCTGACGGTAGATTACCCCAGGAGCTTTACGCTCGATCGGCATCTCATAGGTCTGACCAATGATCGGGCCTTTACCATCGATAGGCTCACCAAGTGTGTTCACTACACGTCCCAACATACCTTCACCAACCTGAATAGAGGCAATTTTCTTAGTACGTTTGATGGTGTCACCTTCTTTGATCTCTGCTGAGGGGCCTAATAGAACCACACCAACATTATCTTCTTCAAGGTTCAAAACAATACCTTGCAGGCCATTTTCAAATTCAACGAGCTCACCTGATTGAACTTTAGTTAAACCATAAACACGGGCAATACCATCACCCACTTGTAATACGGTACCAACTTCTTCAAGTTCGGCTTCTGATTTAAAGCCCGACAATTGTTGTCTGATAATTGCCGATACTTCGTCTGGTCTTACCTCTACCATAATTTTATATTATTTCTTTTGTAATTCTGTAAATGATTATCGGATCTAAACCACACCGTGGGATAATTCCTTTTTTAGTTTATTTAAGCTACCAGAAATACTGGCATCAAATTGTCTGTCGCCAACTTTCAGAATAAAACCACCAATCAGCTTTTCGTTTACCTTTTCTTTAATGATGACCTCATTTGCACCAATCTCCCTCTTCACTACGGCAACGATCTCCTCTTTATTGGCTGCAGTCAGCGCAATTGCAGAAGTAACCTCAGCGGTTACAATTCCTTTAATCACATTGTATTGTCTGATGAATGCCTTTGTGGTATCAAATAAAATAGCAGAACGGCCTTTACTGACAAGCAGTTTCAGATATGCGTTTGTTAATGCATGAACATTTTTGCCGAAGATCCCCGCTAAAATTGAATACTTTTTATCCAAAGGAATAACCGGATTATGAAGAATAGCCTCAAGCTCACTGTTTTGGTCAATAACCTGCTCAATCAGAACCATATCATTCCTGATCTCTTCAAAAGCTTTTTGCTCTGTGGAAAGGTCAATTAATGATTTGGCGTATCTTGATGCTGCTTTGTTTTCTGACATGTTATATTTTATTAGAGTGGCAAGAATTAATTCAATTCAACATCTTTCAACAGATCAGCAACTAAATCCTGTTGCTTAGCTTTATCAGATAACTGACCACGCAATACACGCTCAGCGATCTCAATTGACAATGTTGAAACTTGATTTTTCAATTCAGCCAAAGCAGCTTTCTTTTGATTTTCGATTTCGATCCTCGCCTTTTCAATTAATTTAGCACCTTCAGTATGAGCCTGATGTTTCGCCTCGTTAATAATAGAATCTTTTAACGTTTTTGCTTCCTTCAGGATCAGGTCTCTTTCAGCACGCGCTTCTTTCATCGTCTCCTCATTCTGCGCCGCTAAGCGTACCATTTCTTGTTTTGCAAGTTCAGCCTGGTTTAAAGCATCATCAATTGTATGCTCGCGTTCATTGATCGCTGCTAAAATTGGCTTCCAAGCAAATTTGGCTAAAACAAACATCAACAATAGAAATGCTATTGTCTGAAAAACAACTAAACCAATTTCCGGTAATAATAATTCCATCTAAGTATATATATGTAAATCTTTATTTCTTAAACAATAGATTGTACTTTGTAGCAATCCTACAAAGTACAATACCGTTTTTAGTTACACTAATGCAACTACTACCGCGAAAAGCGCAACTGCTTCAACGAATGCAGCAGCGATCAACATCGCAGTTTGAATTTTAGAGGCTGCTTCCGGTTGACGGGCAATACCTTCCATAGCTGAACTACCGATTTTTCCGATACCCATACCAGCGCCGATAGCGGCTAATCCAGCACCAATTGCAGCAATACTTCCTGTAATCATGATTCTATATATTAATTGTTGTTAAAAATTCTAATTAATGGTGTTCTTCTATCGCCATTCCAATGAACAGTGCTGATAGTATTGTAAATATAAAAGCCTGTATAAATGCAACCAGCAACTCAATTCCGTAAATGAACAGCGCAAACGGAACGGATACAAACGAAACAAAAACGGAGTTGAATACGAAGATCAGCCCGATCAGCGCCAGTACCAGAATGTGGCCTGCCGTGATGTTTGCAAATAAACGTATGGCAAGTGCGATAGGCTTGGTAAATATACCGATGATCTCCACCGGTACAAGCACAATATATAACCACCATGGTACATCAGGAGTAAAGATGTGCTTCCAGTAATATTTATTGCCATTGAAGTTTACCAGCAGAAAAGTAATGGTTGCCAGTACTACTGTAATAGAGATATTCCCTGTTAGATTGGCGCCTCCCGGAAGGAAAGGGATCAGACCGAGCATATTGTTAAACCAGATAAAGAAGAATACCGTAAGCAGGTAGGGCATAAAACGTTCATATTTATGACCCAGGTTAGGTTTGGCGATATCGTCACGAACGAACATAATGATCGGCTCGAACCATGACTGCAGTCCTTTCGGAGATTTACCGCTTCTGATTTTATATCCATTGGCTACTTTCAGGAATACTGCAAGAAGAAGCACTACAGAAAGTAATAGTGTACAAACATTTTTGGTGATAGAGAAATCCAGAGGACGTGCATTCTTCACTTTGCCTGCAGCATCATGTTCTGCGTAAGCGCCATGTTCATTTGCTGTTTCTGATGCATAGTAGATTTTATCATGCACCGATACAAAACGCTGACCAGCTCTTTCAACTACAACTTTCGCCTCATCATCCCCGTGAAAATCACTGGCATTAAACGTGGCCAATCCTGTTGGGGTATACAAGATGACAGGCAGGCCGATCGTGTAGTCGCCGAATACATGCCAGCTATGCGAATCAGCTACGTGGTGCAAAGCGAACTTACCCAGATTAAACTTTTTCTCTGCCTCTGGCTCGGCATGAGCGGCCGTTGTTGTCTTCAATGTGTCCTCCTGCGCATATAACACGGGTGTTACAAAGAAAAACGCTAAAAAAAGCGTGAAAACAACAATTAACCTACTAACTTTAAAATCAAAAACGTGGCTACAATCCATTTACTGGCAGATTTTTACTATTTATTTTGGTGGCGCAAGTTACATAACAGGGAGTATATTTCAAAGAAGCTGAACAATAAATATAAAGAAAAAAAGTTGAGGGCAAATACGATCCCCTTTTCCGTACTATTGAGGCTGTAAATCAGCACGAAAGCCAAAGAAAATATCATTTTCAAAACAATCGAGCCCATTATAGCCATAACTCCGGCCTGAGGATCCATTTTAATCCCCAGAAAAGCGGTGATATAAGCAATGTAGGTAAGCCCTCCGAGGAAGCCGAACACCAGCCAGAATTTTTTAACAAGCAGTAGTGTACCAGGAAATAAAAATGGCAGGGCATATGCAATTCCGGCAAGAATAAGCGTATAAATCAGGTAGTAAAGGGTAAATTTGGCTAAACTCAAAGCTTCTTTTTTTACAAAAGTATAAAAATTAACAGAGGAATCCAGCTCTTAGTCTTTACTATTCAATTGTCTTACAACCTGGTAAAGTGAAACAAGTACGCCAATCAGTCCGAAAATCGCCATGAATATAAATTTCTCACTATGCCGGTAGCCATCTATTTTATACCCGGCGAACGCAAATAAACCTATGATAGCCAGCATCTGGAAGCCCATCCCCGTATATTTTATAAAATTTGTTGTGTTTTTTCCTTTCCGGTTATCACTCATACATTAACCAAACATAAAATTTAAATTAATTTACTTAGAAAATACTGGCGATTGAAATACTTTTGCCATATTCATATTCTGTTACATTTGTATTGACCAAAAACTGTATTGAAATCACTTATCTATTGAAGACCCAGGGCTATCTCCGCATCAGATTAATATCTTCTTTTTTAGGGGCCTGTCTCTTAGCTGCCTGCGGTACGCCTAAAGATACTGCAATGAGCAGGGGAATGCAAAATTTAACCGCACGATATAATTATATCTACAATTCCAATCTCATCCTTGACAATTACGAGGAGCAGCTCTATGAAACTTACAAGGACAATTATAACGAAATCCTGCCCTTATATACAGTTCCGGAGAAATTTAATTTCAGTACCACAGCCAGTACCCCGGTAAATGAAAAAGACCTGGATAAGATCATCACCAAGGCACAGGCCGTCATTGCCGACAAAGCCTTCAGCAATTATATTGATGAATCCTATATCCTGATGGGCCGGGCACAGTATTACAAGACCAATTACTTTGTTGCTGAAGAATATTTCGATTATACCGCAAAAACGTACGCAGCCAATCCTAATGTGCGGCTGAATGCCCTGAACTGGAAAGCCAGGAGCCTGATACAGCTGGATAATCTGAATGACGCAGCCCTGATCCTTGATACGGTCTACTTGAGCCTTCCCGAAATTAAAGAGCATAAGGACGGCCCCCTGGCAACCATCGCGCAGATGTATATTTACCAGCAGCGCTATACAGATGCGATTCTGCTGTTAAGTAATGCTGTAAAAACCACCCGCCTCAAACGTAACCGCATCCGCTGGACGTACATCCTTGCCCAGCTCTATGAACAGCAAAAAGATTACCGGAAAGCTTTATCCCATTATCTTAAGGTTCAGAAAAGCAACGCAGGTTTTGAATTATACTTCAATGCGAACCTGAACCGGATTAAACTGACAGGCCTGCTGAACGGGGAACACCTGAACAGAAAGAAACAACTGCTGGCATTGCTCAGGGATGATAAAAACCTTGAATATATAGACCAGGTATATTACCAGATTGCCGAAACTTATGCCGGAGACAGTGATTTTACCGGCGCAGAAAAATACTATAACCTCTCTATCCGCAACAGCAGCAAAAACAGTTACCAGAAAGGCCTGTCCTATCTCAGACTGGCCGATTTGAATTTCAAGGAGTTCAGAAACTTCCTGAAAGCAAAATCATGTTACGACAGTACGGTAACTACGCTGCCAAAGAACTATCCCGGTTATGACCTGATCCTGAAAAAAAGCGAAAACCTGGAATATATCAGCAAACGGTACGAATTGATCGCCTACCAGGATACTTTACAACTTCTTGCTAAATTACCCGAAGGCGAACGGCTCGCAAGGATCATACAGATCACACTTCCGGCAAAAACAACGGTTGCTGATAACGGCAGCTTTAAAGAAGATCCTTTTGCCGGCGCCAACCAGGCCAGCCCCGCCGGGAACGGACCAGGTACCTTCTATTTTAGCAATACCGCTGCAATGAGCAGAGGAAGTGCAGATTTTACGACCAGATGGGGCAACAGAAAGCTGGAGGACGACTGGCGCCAGAGCCTCAAATCCTCATCGCAGGCAACTACCGAAAGTATAGCCAAAGTAGAGAATGCCGGCCATCCTTCTCCACAACCACAAGATCCTTCAGCGAATGACAGTGATATTCTCGTGAACAGATATTTATCCGCCATTCCATTGAATACTGTACAACTGACCGCATCCAATCAGCAGATCATTGATGCCTATTATGAGATGGCTAATTTCTATCAGCAGGAACTGCAGGATCAGGCGGAAGCGCTTAGAATTTACCAGATCATACTAAGCCGTTTTCCTGAGAACAACCGCCTGGCATCAATTTATTATAGCTTATACCTGGGCTATAAAGATACCAATGCCGCCAGCGCAGAGAAATACAAGAAGCTGGTACTGGATCTTTTTCCATCCAGCGCTTATGCCAAAACAATTCTTGACCCCCAGTATTCGGTGAAACAATCAGAATTGGAAGCCAGGGTACTCGCTGTATACAATCAAATATTTGATCAGTATGAAAGAAAAGCCTTTCCTCAGGTAATTACCGCCGTTAACAGCACTATTGTACAGTATCCCGGCAACATGGTCAATCCTCAGCTCAATTACCTGAGGGCCATTTCAATTGGCAGAACACAACCTATTGATAGCCTGGTTGCTGCCTTTACAGCAATTACTACAGCATATCCTGATGATAAACTCATCGTGCCATTGGTAAAAGATCACCTGGCTTATATTGCTTCACACAAAGATGAATTCAGTAAACGAAGGATTGCATTGCCGGATTTTGATGCCAATGAGCCTCATTTCTTTGCTTCACAGCCATTACCGTCAGAACCGCTCCCGGAAAAAGCTGTTCAGAACCCCGGTGTTCCGGCACCAGCTGAGGTTAAAGCTCCAGAGCCGGTCATCGCAAACAAAACCCCGGAAACTAACGTTCAAAAACCCGCAGTTCCTGTCGCTGCAACTCAGATCTTCAGCACTGAGGTATCAAAAATATATTATTTTGTAATTGACGTGGCAGATGCCAGTCTGACCTTAAGTTCTTCACGTTTCGGCATCGGCCAGTTTAACCGCGGAAATTATGCCGGCGTGGGCCTCAAACATCAATTAACAGAATTTGACAATGACCAACTGATATATGTTGGGAACTTTAGTAGTTTTGCAGAAGCAAAAAGTTACGCTGATGGAATAACTCCGCAATTGAAGCAGATCATGAAAGTGCCGGCCGGAATATATTCCAGCTTCATTATCAGTAAGGAAAACTTCGAAAAGCTTCAGAGTAAAGATCTTGTAACTAAATACTTAGATTTCTACCAAAACAACTATTAAAAATGAATAAGAATATTTCAGCTGCAGAGATAAAGACATATAACCTTACCCTCTGGAAGTTATTGATCGGTGCACTTGTCATATTTTCTTTATTTATTGTTGCAATTGGATTCGGTTTATTTGGAACGCTGCCATCTTTCAGGGATATTGAGCACCCCAAAAGTAACCAGGCAACTGAAATACTGACGGAGGACAAAAGGGTATTGGGTACCTATTTTGTACAAAACCGTTCCAATGTAAATTATTCCCAGATCTCACCAAACGTGATCAATGCCCTGATCTCTACTGAAGACACCCGTTTTAAAGAACATTCAGGAATAGATTTCAAACGTACTTTCACCATTATATTCTACAATATCATCGGTAAAAAACAAGGGGCAAGTACCATTACACAGCAACTGGCCTTAAACCTCTTCTCTGAAGAGGGGCGCCAGCGTAATTTCTTCAAGCGCCTGATGCAAAAATTCCAGGAATGGATCGTGGCCGTAAAACTTGAACGCAATTATACCAAGGAGGAGATCATCACCATGTACCTGAACACGGTAGATTTTGGCAACCAGGCCTATGGGATCAAATCAGCCTCTAGGGTATACTTCAATACTACCCCGGATCAGCTTACCGTCAGCCAGGCGGCTACGCTGGTAGGACTGCAAAAAGGTATTACCCGTTATTCCCCTACCCGGAATCCGGAAAGATCACTCGCCCGCCGGAACACCGTAATGGCCAACATGGTGAAAGAAGAGATGCTTACCCAGCAGGAGTTCGATGAGGAAAAAGAGAAACCTCTGGGGCTTCATTTCAGCGCTGCTACGGTCAATGACGGTATTGCACCGTATTTCAGGGCTGTGCTGAAAAACGATATCAAAAGGATTTTCCAGGAACGCTCCATTTCAAAGGCAGATGGTACACCATATGATCTGGACAGGGATGGCCTGAGGATCATCACTACGATCAATTATGAGATGCAGGTATATGCCGAAGCTGCCCAGAAAGAGGCCATGAAACTACTGCAGGCACAGTTTCTTAAAAGCTGGAAGGGTAAAGACCCTTTTAAAGATAAGGAACTGCAGATTGAACAGGGCGTAAAACGGTCTGACCGTTACAAGTCCCTTCAGCTGGAAGGAAAGTCTGACGAAGATATTAAGACTGATTTCAATACCCCAACCGAAATGAGCATCTTCACCTGGAAAGGTGATATTGACACGCTGATGAAACCTATTGATTCGGTCAAATACTATAAACTACTGCTCAGGAACGCCATGATGGCGATGGACCCAAAAACCGGTTATGTAAAAGCATGGGTTGGCGGTATCAATTATGAGCATTTTAAATATGACCAGGTAAAAATGGGGACCAGGCAAGTAGGCTCAACAGCTAAACCATTCACCTATTCGGTAGCTATCGAGAACGGGTACTCACCGTGTTACCAGGTCCTGAATGAGCCCGTGACGATCGAGGTTCCGGGCAGTGCGCCCTGGACTCCGAAATCGGGAGGTACTTTACCAGGCTATCTGACTTTGCAAAAAGCACTGGCATACTCCCAAAATTTTGTAGCCGCTTATTTAATGAAACAGGTAGGCCCAACCGCGGTTGCCACCCTGGCAAAAAAGATGGGCATCACTTCAAATGTGCCGGCCTATCCTTCCATTGCACTCGGTACTTTTGATGCGTCGGTTTTTGACATGGTAGGTGCCTATAGCGTTTTCGCTAACAAAGGCGTATGGACGCAGCCAACTTATATCCTGAGGATTGAAGACAAAAACGGGGTGGTTTTATTCTCACAAACGCCACAAAAACACCCGGCAATGAATGAAGAAGTAGCTTACGTCATGACACGTATGCTCATCGGAGTAGTTAAAACAGGTTTCGGCTATCCGCTGATCAGCAAATTCGGTATCACTACCCCTGTAGGCGGTAAAACGGGTACTACGCAAAACAACTCCGACGGGTGGTTTGTTGGTATCACTCCCGATCTTGTTGCAGGGGTCTGGACCGGTTGCGAAGACCGTGCATTCCATTTTATCAATACCAACCAGGGTGAAGGTGCAAAAACTGCAATGCCTGTATTTGGCGGCTTTTTTAAACGCGTATATGCAAACTCCAAGTTAAAAATAAGCAAAGGGGATTTTGAGATGCCGAAAAACGGGGTATCTATTACTTATGATTGTAATCAGTATCAGCAGCAGCAAACAGACACCACCGCACTGGACCAGAAGTTAGGGTTTTAGATGAGCAGTTTTGATTATAAAAAGGCATTGGCCGATATTCCTCATAAACCTGGTGTGTACCAGTACTGGGACCAGGAGGATACACTGATCTACATCGGTAAGGCCAAAGATCTGAGGAACAGGGTAGGCTCCTATTTCAACCAGGACAACCAGATGAATGGTAAAACCAGAGTGCTGGTTTCCAAGATCCGGAAGATTACATTCACGATTGTAGATACGGAAATTGATGCCTGGCTGCTGGAAAACAGCCTGATCAAAAAACATCAGCCAAGGTATAATATCATGCTGAAGGATGATAAGACCTATCCCTGGATCATCATCAAGAAGGAACCTTTTCCGCGTATTTACTGGACCAGGAAGATGGTCAAAGACGGATCAACCTATTTTGGTCCCTATGCCTCAGTAGGAATGATGCATACCATTCTTGACCTGATCAAGGAGACTTATCCCCTGCGCACCTGTAATCTGCCGCTAACAGAAGATAACATCAACAGCGGAAAATTTAAGGTGTGCCTGGAATACCAGATTGGCAACTGTAAAGGTCCTTGTCAGGCTTATCAGTCGCACCCTGACTATGATCAGAATATAGAAGAAATTAAGGATATCCTAAACGGAAAGATCGGTAATGTGATCAGGGACGTGAAACAGATCATCAAAAATGCAGTGACCGAGCTGAATTTTGAATATGCCCATCAATACCAGAAGAAATTGCTGGTACTTGAAAAGTATCAGAGTAAATCTACTGTGGTGAACAGCTCTATCACCAATGTTGATGTGGTGAGCATAGCCTCTGATGAAAGATACGCCTTTGTCAATTACCTGAAAATCATGAATGGAAGTATCATTCAGACCCAGACAATAGAGATCAAAAAACGTCTGGATGAATCTGATGAGGAACTGCTGACCATCGCCATCACGGAATTCAGAACAAAATTCAACAGTACTTCAAAAGAAGTCATCGTTCCTTTTGATATTACCCTGTCTGATGAAAATTTAAAATTTACTGTTCCTAAACTCGGGGAAAAGAAGAACCTGCTGGAACTTTCACATAAGAACGTGCTGTTCTTCAGACGCGAGAAACTCAATCAGTATGAAAAGCTGAATCCGGATCTCCGTTCTGAACGCATCCTGACACAAATGCAGAAAGACCTGATGCTTACGCAGCTGCCCGTACATATAGAATGTTTCGATAACTCCAACTTTCAAGGGGCATATCCCGTCTCGGCGATTGTTGTCTTCAAAGATGCCAAACCCTCAAAAAAAGACTACAGGCACTTCAACGTTAAAACAGTGGAAGGTCCCAATGACTTTGCAACGATGGAAGAAGCCGTTTACAGGCGATATAAACGCATGCTGGAGGAAGAAGAGAGTTTGCCTCAGCTAATTATCATTGACGGCGGTAAAGGGCAGCTGTCATCGGCGGTGAGCAGTCTGAAAAAGCTTGGAATCGATACAAAGGTCACTGTGATCGGAATTGCCAAACGTCTGGAAGAGTTGTACTACCCGGGAGACAGCTACCCGCTGCACCTGGATAAAAAGTCTGAAACCTTAAAAGTCATTCAGCAGCTCCGTGACGAGGCGCACCGCTTTGGGATCACGTTCCACAGAAAGAAAAGGGACCAGGGTACGCTGAAAACAGAGCTGGAAGCTATTCCCGGAATTGGAAAAACTACTGCGGATAAACTGCTCCGCCAGTTTAAGTCGGTAAAGAAGATTAAAGAAGCCACCACTGCCGAACTGGAACTGGTATTAAATAAAACTCAGGTAAAAACACTGCTGGCCTTTTTCAGCGCCAAAGACCAGTAAAAAGCAAAAGCCCCGGTACCAATGGTGCCGGGGCTTCGTATAATTTATATTAGTACTCCCACAAACTCTGTTCGTAATCTGCCATACCTTTTTTAATACGCTCGGATTCGTATAATTTCCTCGGATCTTTCGGATCTGTCAGGTTCAGGCTTTCAATGATCGTTTTGTTTGCCGGGTTGGTCTCCTTCACGATGTTGCTGGAGAATAAACGCCTTACAAAAAAATCATCGTAAGTAAGAACCGATGCATCATTACTTGGATTTACCAGTTTTGATTTGCTCAAAATAGGCCTTGCTTCATCATAATAGACCCAGAATACCGGTTGCCAGTGGTCCTCAACCAGTTTCATCGGCGCAATACCAACGATACGCGGTTCAAAAACAGACCTTTTAACATCCAGGATCCAGTCTTCCTTTATCCTGTATTTCAGGAATTCATCGGACCTGAGTCTTTTCAATACCGGCGCCCCTACTTTACCACTTGAATCCGGATCGCCTTCGGAGGTGCCTCTTGCACTCCTTAACGCTTCTTCAGTAGTTAAAGCGATTTTGAAGGAATCATTGTCTTCGAGTAATTTGCCCGAAGCCGTATCTTTGGTTGAATAAACCGTTAGTTCTTCATTCGCAACCGCATCCATCAGGATATCGATCAGCTTGGAAGTTTCTGATTTCAACACCGAGTTAATCGTGTCCCGAAGGTCAATTTCGCGCCATACCCGTTTTGAATAGAAAACATCTTCTTCTCTCACATCAGGATAAGGTACCATTACACTACTATCCACATCTTTTCTGGCATAAAAACCATCTTTGGGAGGTGTCTTTATCTTCGTTTTCTTCAGAACAGGTGTACCACTCACAGGAGCGACAGGCGTCTGAGCAAAAGACGCTGTTCCAAATAACAGCAGGATAATAGTATACAGAATTTTCTTCATCTTCAATCTATTTAGCTATAAATGTTATTGCATCCAGGCTCTTTTGTCTTCCATCAGGACCTTCCACAACGATATCCTTAAAGATAACCGTTGCACCTGGTTTAATGGAATTCAAGGCCCCTTTTATTTGTCCGCCAAACGAGCCTCCGCTATTTGGCATCGTAACCGCATCAGATCTCGGGTTAATAAATGTAGTATTGAACCTGATCACTTTGTAAGTAATATCAAATACAAAATCATCCAGCTGGGTTTCTATCATGTTTGATCTTGCCAGCCATTCCATATCTACACTACCACCGGATTTACCTTTAATAAAGGCCTTAGGCGTAGGCAAAGCTTTTACCCTGAATGCCTGCGAGCCCAGATTAAGTGTTTTGCCGGCATTATTTGCAGACACAGTAATGTTCAATGTTTTTCCAACCTGGTCACTTCCTACTTTTACCATAAACTTACCGTTTGCACCACTGATTGATCCCCCCGGCATACTCGCTTTTACACTTTCCAAAGGGAAACCGGCAGCAGATACTGAAAAAGGATTCGGTATTCCCGCATAGATCACATTCATCTTATCCGGTGAAACAGTAGCGGATGGTTTAGCTACCTGGTAAGTCTGTTCCGGTGTTTTGTACTCTTTTACCTGGCCATCAGTTTGTTTCACGCGGATCACTCCGAACCACTTGAAAACCCCTACGGACCCTGTGCCACCGGTATAGGTACCTTTGCCATCTTTAATGGCAAGTTTGCTGCCACCAACAGTAATTTCAGGACTTGATTTAGAATCGCTCGCTGTCAGAAATACCTGGGCAGCATAAGGCTGGCCCTGGATCACATAGGAACTTGGTGCCACGGCAACAGCAGCAAACTGGTCCAGGTTAACCAGCGATTTATCCATATTACCGAATAATTTTTTTACAACCTCAGCTTCAGCATTTTTTGTATCGGCCTGGATTTTGGTCAGCACGGTATTCGCTGCCGTTAAAGGTGTGCCTTCACCAAAGTTGATGTCTTCCCACAGTTTTTTACCGGAAATGCTTTTATCTGCATCCTTTGCTTCCAGTGAAAAGGAAACACTTCTGTGGTCTTCAGGGTTGAGCAGGGCGATCAGCTTTTCCCTGGTCTCATTGATCTTTGCCTTTAACTTCTCGCCTTCTTTCTGATTGATCATGATGCCTTGTGCGATGTCAAGGTTACCTCTTTCAACCAAATCCCCTGTTTCTTCGCTCAGTCCGCCACCAGCGGTGTTGAACTGTTGTTTTAACTGCTGTATGTAGGCATTCAGTTCATCAGAATATTTCTTCGCCTGATTGGCTTTTTCCCAGATAGGCTGAGCCCTTGCCGGCTCTTCTTTCAGTTTTGTATTCTGGAAAGCTGTAAAGAGTTGGTCAATGCTGGTATTTACATTCGTCCTTGATGATTCAAGACTATCATTAATGTTCTTAAATGCATTCAATATTGTATCAGATACGTTTAGCGCAAGCATAGCTAACAATACCAAATACATGATATTGATCATCTTCTGCCTCGCTGTTTCTTTTCCTCCGGCCATTATATTAGGTCTCTCTGGTTAAGTAAATAATTTAGTTATCTGACTACGTACGCGGCTGGTTCATCGCCGTTAACATATTACCATAAACAGCATTTAGTGAAGATAGATTTTTTGCCAGTTTACCAACCTCTTCCTTGAACTGTTTTGAATCTTCCATAGACTCGTTAAAATTGTTCATAGTAAGGGACAGGTTCTGATAGAACTTGTTCATCGATTTCAAATGCGCACTGGAATCCTGTAGTTCAAGCTCATATACTGCATTTAAAGAAGACAGGTTCTTTGCCAGGTTTGTTACCTGTTCATGATAAGCTTTTGAATCTGCACTGGTTTCACCCATTTCAACTAACTGGGCAGTAGCTTTACTGAAAGCACCGTTCAGGCTGTCGAAACTGGCTGAAGCCGTTTTAACCTTTCCGGCAAATTCACTTGTGGCAGCAGAAGCATCAGCAACGTTAGCTATTGCCGCTACTTTATCTCCGAAAGTACGTAGGCCATTACCCAGACTTTCAATTAATTCAGGGCCGATCTTAGCGTCTCCAAGCATTTTATCCAATGCTGCAGTTGATGAAAATCCGGTTGAAGGTGCTGCTACAGGTCTTGCAGATACCTTAGGCAATTCACCTGTAAAATCATCACTTAGCTCAGGGTAAACTCTGTCCCATGCCGGATCTGGTGCAGGCGGAAAAAATCCTGTCAAGAAGAATAGAAAAGCCTCTACACCTAATCCTATACCGATCATATAATTACCCCATATTCCTCCAAGGTGAAGGATTTTAAATAATGCTCCTATAATTACAATACTTGCACCCCATGATATGGCTACGTGTAACCAGTCAAACTTCTTTTTTGCTGCCATGTGTTAGATAAGATAAATGTTGATGTTTTTTTTATGATGATGTTAATCAATTAGTTTTTAAAATTGATATCCGTCCCGGCAAATGATGAAACACATCTGAAACCTATGTATGATCTTGCCTGGTCCTGGTACTCATAGGTACCAACAGAATTCTGAAGAAAGAAACCTATATCTTTCCATGAACCTCCTCTGACTACCTTACGCTTCAGGTATTTGCTGTCTGTTCCTTTAGCTACATAGGTAAAGTTAGGGTTGAAATCCAGCAGCAGCGGAGAGGCCGAATTATTATAGGCTGTCACAGTCCATTCAGAAACGTTACCGGCCATATTGTACAGCCCATAATCATTGGGGAAATAAGACCTGACATTCACCGTATACAAGCCACCGTCATCAGAATAATTTCCTCTTCCCACTTTAAAATTGGCCTGCATACACCCTTTTGTATTTCTCACATACGGGCCACCCCAGGGGTATTTAGTTTTTGAATTACCTCCTCTTGCGGCATACTCAAATTCAGCATCCGTAGGCAGCCTGTATTCAGGGCGGGAACTGATCGGAAGTTTTCTTGCCGCAGCAACCGGCTCATAAAGGCGCGTACGCCAAACGCAGAAAGCACTGGCCTGTTCCCATGATACACCAACTACAGGATAATTATCATAAGATGGATGATTGAAATAGGATTTTACCATCGGATCATTCTGGGAATATGAATAATCGACTTTCCAAACCATAGTGTCAGGATAAACACTTACCGATGGAAACTGGTTCGGGTTATTGGGATCAGGAGAATCAACATAACTTTCTATGAAGTCCTTCCTTTTTTTTGTGGGGTCTTTTCTTCCCGCCTCCGCAAGATCAAGATTAACGAAACTGTAAGCGTATCTGAACTTTCTTACATCAAGTTCGTTACGCCCGGGCAAGGCATCGTCGCCGCTGTAGTACATATCCCGCAGTTTGGTACTCAAACCTCCGCTCTTACTGCTCCATAAACCGGAACCGTTACCTACTTTTTGCCAGTTTATATTTTTTTGCGAAGAAAGGCTTGCACCGCCTGGTGTAGTTTTGGCATTGATAAAATATGCCGCTGCTGCACCGGGGCCCAGTGTGGTCAGTGCTACCGAATCTCTCACCCAGTTTACAAATTGCCGGTATTCTGCATTGGTAATCTCTGTTTCATCCATGTAAAACGCACTAAACGACGTCATTTTACTCGGAGCACTCTGAGAATTGTTGATATCTTCATCAGACATCCCTATCAGCGTTTTACCCTGGGGAATATAGACCATCCCGCGTGGCATCTTTTTATTGTTGAATTTTCTGTTATATACGCCAACAAGTTCTCCTTGCCCACCTTTTCCGCAGCTGGAAACGAGTATTGCAATCATTATAAAACCTAGCGTGTAAATTTTCCTCATAAGCCGTTGAGCAATTTTACACAATTTTATCGAATATGATTGATATAAACAACTATTTAAACATAAAAATCTATCTTAAAGGCAAAATAAGCAAGTCGTTAAGGGAATGTTAACAACATGCTTATCAGAATTATTATAGGAAACGCAAATATTTTTCATTCCCCACAGTGGGGAAATGAAGCTACACTCGTTCTACTTGTTAGATTTTTTAATATAGTTTTCAATAGCCATAATCATCGAAGGAGATTCCGGAGAGGGCGCAGCAATATCTACAATTAAATCTTTGTCCCTGACAGCCTTGTGCGTATTCACTCCAAAAGCAGCAAGCCGCGTGTTATTCTGTTGGAAATCAGGAAAGTTGATATAAAGAGACTGGATACTGGAAGGACTGAAAAATGCAATCACATCATAGGTCACGTCAGCAAGATCCGAAAGGTCACTTACCACGGTTTTAAACAAAACTGCCGGGGTCAGATCATATCCGTTCTTTAACAGGAAGTTCATGGTATCTTCAGTAGCAACATCAGAACATGGATAAAGGAATTTCTCTCCTGAATGTTTCTTGAGTACTTCCGCCAGATCCGCAGCAGTCTGCTTACCGAAAAATATCTTCCGCTTACGGTACTGAATGTACTTCTGCAGATACAATGCAGTAGATTCCGAAATACAAAAATATTTCAGGTCTGCAGGCACTTCGTACCGCATTTCCTCGCAAATCCTGAAAAAATGATCTACCGCATTCCTGCTCGTAAAAACTACCGCAGTATATTCACTCAGTGTAATCTTATCTTTTCTGAAATCGCGTGCAGGAATTCCTTCCACGTGAATAAAGGATCTGAAATCAACTTTTAAGTTGTATTTCTTTGCCAAATCAAAATAAGGCGATTTTTCTGTTTCGGGTTTTGGCAAAGTTATCAGTATACTTTTAACTTTACGCAACCTATCTTCTGTCATTTCTTGCATTTTAACTAGTTACAGCTGTAATCCTATTGCCTTGATTAATATCAAAATAGGGCATATTTCGAGGGCACAAAAGTACATAAATAAATAGAATTTTGAAAACCGATAATGAGATAAAATATTTACACCCGCTCTAATAAATTGAAAGGTGAATATAATGGCCAGTAAAATGAACGAGATAACTATGTAATAGATACCGTATTTCAATGGCGACAAGGCAAAAGCAACCACCAGAGGGATGAAAATTAATGAGATATTAAAATAACTTAAATATAATATGGAAACATATTCATTTACTGCTTTCTGGATATTAAACACGTGTCCGAGTAAGCGGAGCAACACAATTTTCAGGGCGTATAAAAAAACGATCAGCACAGAAACACTCACAAAGAAACGGAATCCCTGATGGACATAAGCCAGCTGATAGTACTGTGCAACCAGGTAAAAAAACATTCCTATAGTAAAGCCAAATTGTATAAACAGAAATAAAAATGGCCAGGAACTAAACGCATTATCCTCCTTATTCAGGTTGTTTAACCCCCTATTACTGTAAAATGACTGCATAATATTTTGCAGCTGTTTGGAAAAAGAGATCCTTAATACCGCAAAAACGACCAGCAGTAAAAATATAAAACCAAGTACCCAGGTTTTCCCTTTGGAGAGCGGATTACCCGTTCTGAATTTGTTCTCTTTTTTGAATTTCCCATATTTTTTAAACCAGGCCTCCAGGTCCAGTTTCTCAAAAACATTGGCTTTGATGATACTATCTATCAATATATGACGATTAATCAGGGAATCCGGTAAGATCCAGGTATGCGTCATGATAGAATCTGTGACAAATTTTTGTCTGGCCAGGAATGCAGAATCTCTGATCACACGCGGTCTGTAAATTTTTTGTATTATTGCAGAATCTCCGGCAGAGACCACATGCTGTGCCTGTCCAGAACCCAGCCCGCATACCAGGAAAAAAGTTACAAGAAGGTATTTATACATGGAGCCGATAGAAGTAACATGAATTGCTTGGCGCAAATTTAAGCTATTATTATTTACATTCCCATCTTACAGATAAAAACTGGTTAATAAGACCCGCAGTTCTGCCCGGGAACTATCCCCTCCCTATCAGCCTCCAGCGTTCTGTTTTTGCCTTTCCCGGTAATGGTCCACATGGAATCAAAGTCACTGTTACTCCACTTCAGCCCCTTTACTTTAACACCAAGCGCCTTTGCCAGGGCAACAATATTCTCATGGTTCCACACAAATAGCACCACACCTTTTTTATCCTTAAGATCTGCTGCAATTTTTTCCAGGTCAGCACTGCCAAAACGGCTGTTGATACTCAGATTGTAAGTTACTGCAAAAGGCGTGATGGTCTGAAACATTCTGGAGTGGGTAGTCGTAGCGCCATTACCTACAGAAGGCACATAGATATAATCCGGAACACCAATTTTTTTATGGAGCACGTTCACCAGTTTCAGAGACCTGTTAAGCCCCATACAATTCAGGTTTTCATATTTTTCCTGCTTTTCGCCATGCCGGATGATCACAATCTTAAGTTTAGACTGGGCACTTGCCGGCATCATGGAAGTCAGGCCGGCAAATAGAAAACATAGGATTATAACGCTTTTCTTCATCTTACGAAATTACAATAAAAGATATGGTATCGGGCATCTCTGTTTTTTTGTAGCTACCTTTGGCAAAATATGTTCATTATATAAAAATGGCAGGAATTTATATCCACATCCCCTTCTGTAAACAGGCCTGCAATTATTGTGATTTCCACTTCAGCACTTCACTTCAGTTTATTGATGAAATGACCGATGCGATCTGCAGGGAGATTATCATGAAAAAAGACAGGATCACAGATCAGGTGGGCAGCATTTATTTTGGAGGCGGCACCCCATCCCTTCTGCCTCAGCAGTCCTTTGAAAAAATATTCAACACGCTCACCACTCACTTCTCCATTGCCTCAGACGCAGAGATCACAATTGAAACTAATCCCGACGATCTGGATGCAAAGAAAATTGCACAATTACGCCAGCTGCCCGTTAACCGTTTCAGCATCGGCGTACAATCATTCTTTAACGAAGACCTCCTCTGGATGAACAGGGCGCACAACGCTACCGAGGCTGATACCTGTATCAGGCGCAGCCAGGATGCAGGGTTCGAGAACCTTAGTATTGACCTCATTTACGGCTATCCCTTACTAACGGATGAAAAATGGCATAGTAATATCAGCAAAGCAATCGATTTACAGGTCCCGCACCTGTCTGCCTACTCACTAACTGTTGAACCGAAGACGGCACTGGCAGCCGCCATAAAAAAAGGCAGGCAGCTGCCTGTTAATGATGAGCAAAGTGCCGCTCAGTTCATTTCGCTGATAGAAAAGACCGGCATTGCCGGTTTTGACCATTATGAGATCTCCAATTTCAGTTTCCCGGGCCGCCATGCAGTGCATAATACCAATTACTGGCGCGGTGTTCCCTACCTGGGCATAGGCCCTTCAGCGCATGGCTTTAATGGTAACATCAGGTACCTCAACATTGCGAATAACGCAAAATATATGACACAGATCGCCTCTGGTCAGCTGGCAGAAACAATCGAGGAACTGGATATTTATGACAGGTTCAATGAATATGTGATGACTTCCCTGCGTACCATGTGGGGAACCGACCTGCATAAGATTGAGAACGACTTTGGCAGGGCCTTCCTCGCCGATACGCTGAAGAACAGCAAATCTTTTATACAAAGAGACTGGCTGCAGCATAAAGAGGATACGCTGGTCCTCACACAGGACGGGAAATTGTTTGCCGATTATATCGCTTCAGAGTTATTCCTGATCGACGAACATCCTGAGCGATAACGCTGCTGAACCATCCAAAAACCAAGAGTAATTATTCAACGTATCTGTTCGCATAAAACCAAAAATATGAAAAGATTAATCTTGCCTTTATTTGTCGTAGTAGCTATGACATTCTCTTCCGCAGTTCATGCCCAGAAAAACCCAATGGTAGGAGGTGCAGAAATGTACCCTACAAAAGATATTGTGGACAACGCTGTAAATTCTAAAGATCATACTACACTGGTTGCTGCAGTTAAGGCGGCCGGACTGGTAAATACTTTGAAAAGCAAAGGACCTTTTACGGTTTTCGCCCCAACCAACGAAGCATTTGACAAATTGCCTGCAGGAACAGTGGAAACACTGGTAAAACCAGAAAACAAAGCAATGCTGACTAAAATTCTTACGTATCACGTTGTTGCCGGAAGAATGGATGCCAAAACAATTGCTAAAGCAATCAAGGCAGGTAACGGAAAAGCAGAACTGACCACAGTAGCCGGCGGAAAGTTATGGGCAGCTATGCAGGGAGACAAACTGGTGCTGACAGATGAAAAAGGTGGAATGTCTACCGTAACAATCGCAAACGTAATGCAAAAAAATGGTGTTATCCATGTAATAGACACCGTTTTAATGCCAAACTAACGCGCTAAAATCCCTTTATTTAATAAAAAAACACAGCCATTATGCTGTGTTTTTTTATTGTCAGAATTTTTAATTTATAAACATACCGGTTGATTGCAATAGCTATTTTTATATAATTTTACATGAATTAACATTATATTAACATGAAGTTTGACTTATCCCAGATTGATTGCGTTGATGATATTTCTAAAGAGGATTTTGAGAAGAATTATCTGAATGCACGCAGGCCGCTTGTCATTAAGAGCATGGCGAAAACCTGGCCTGCGTACGAAAAATGGTCAATGGATTACATGAAGACCGTTGTTGGCGATAAGCTTGTTCCACTCTATGACAGTTCCAAGGCAGACCCCTCCAAACCACTCAATGCCTCCGCCGCAAAAATGAAGTTTGGTGACTATATAGACCTGATTAAAAGTAAACCTACAGATCTGCGCATTTTTCTTTTTGACCCGATTAAAGAAGCGCCGAAATTACTGAAGGACTATATCGCCCCAAAAAATCTGATGGGCGGCTTCCTGGACAGCTACCCAAATATGTTCTTCGGAGGAAAAGGTTCCGTAACCTTTCTGCATTATGATATTGACATGGCCCATATCTTCCATACCCATTTCAATGGCAGGAAACACGTAATTCTGTTCGAAAATAAATGGAAGGAACGCCTGTATAGAATTCCGTATGCTACCTACGCCCTGGAAGATTATGATGTGGAGAACCCGGATTTCAATAAATTCCCTGCTTTAAAAGGCGTCAGGGGCATCGAAGCTTACCTTGATCATGGCGACACCCTTTTTATGCCGACAGGTTACTGGCACTGGATGAAATACCTGGATGGCTCCTTCTCTATCAGCCTCAGGGCCTGGGACAAATCATGGGCAGTAAAAGCACAAAGCCTGTATAACCTGACCATACAGCGCAAGTTCGACAACTTTATGAAAGGTAATTTCAGAGACAAATATATGGCATGGAAAGAGCGTCTGGCCGTCAAAAGAGCAAATAAAGCACTGGAAGGTCATCTTCCTCAATAATCGCCGTTGTCACGGCTTTTTATTTAAATAAATAGAATTTAATTTACACTTTTGTTCTCAAACAAGACCTTTTCCTATTATGAGCTTCATTCTTAAGCCAGTAGATACCGTTGAGAGCATCAGTCCCGCTGATTTTAAAAAAAAATATTTAGACCCAAGGAAACCACTTATAATTAAAGGTTTAACAAAAAACTGGCCTGCCAGGGAGAAGTGGACAACAGATTATCTTAAGGAGATAGCCGGCGGGCTTGAAGTTCCGTTATATGACAATGCCAAAGTAGATCCTTCCAAACCAATAAACTCTGCGGCAGCCCATATGCGTTTTGGTGATTATCTTGACCTGATCAAATCCGAGCCTACGGAATTAAGAATCTTCTTTTTTAACCTTTTCAAACACGTTCCCAGCCTGATCAATGATATTATCCTTCCAAAAGACCTGATGGGTGGTTTTATTGAAAGTATGCCCGCAATGTTCTTCGGAGGCTCAAATTCAGTTACTTTTCTTCATTATGATATAGACCTTCCGCATCTTTTTCATACACATTTTGGCGGCAGAAAACATATTATCCTTTTCGACAACAAATGGAAAGAACGCCTTTATTGTATCCCCAATGCCACCTATGCACTGGAAGATTACGATGTGGCTAATCCCGACTTTAAAAAATTCCCCGCACTGAATGGTGTGGAAGGCTATGAGGTTTTCCTGGAGCATGGCGACACGCTGTTTATGCCAACCGGAATGTGGCACTGGATGAAATATCTTGACGGTTCCTTTTCATTAAGTTTAAGGGCATGGGATGCTTCACCGGTAAGAAAAGCACAGAGCCTTTTTAACCTGGCGATAAAAGGAGGGCTTGACAGCTTACTGAAAATGGCGTTAAAAGCCCCTTATGCCACCTTCCGGGAGAAACTCGCAGTTAAACGGGCAGACAGGGCACTTGCCAAAGGATACCCAAAACCATAATGCCCCGGCCCCCTACTCAAAACAAGTCATTCGCCGGTAGAAAGCTTTTCTTTTAAACCTTAATGTACTTTCATTGTAATAGTCGCACCTGGCCTGAATTTGTTAAAGTATTTTTACAAGCAGGTAACATTAGTCAGCCTGCAAACTTTTACCTTCGATATATCGTTAATACAAGAACATGAAAGGTTTCCATTTTTCTAATTTCCAACCTGATGACCTTCCTAAGGGCGGGTTTGACGAACTGCTAAAGCTGTTCACACAGTTATTGAATTATACAGCAGGTGATGCAGGCGAAACTCTTGCCTGGATGAATGAACTGGATAAACAGTATAAGTTTACCAATGGCGAATACGGTATGGGCGATTTTATTGACGAGCTGAAGGATAAAGGTTATATTAAAGAGAATGCAAGGGACGGCGAGATGGAGATTACTTCAAAAACAGAACAGACCATCCGTAAATCTGCCCTGGAAGAGATCTTTGGCAAACTTAAGAAAGCCGGAAAGGGAAATCATAACAGTAACCTCTCCGGTATAGGTGAAGAGAAAAATGCAGACCGCCGGGAATATTCCTTTGGCGACAGCCTTGATCAGATCGATATGACCGCGTCTATTCAGAATGCCCAGATTAATCACGGAATAGGTAATTTCACTCTTACTGAGCGCGACCTGGAAGTGGAGGAGAAAGATTTCAAGACACTGACTTCAACGGTACTGATGATCGATATCTCTCACTCTATGATCCTTTATGGTGAAGACAGGATCACCCCCGCAAAAAAAGTAGCAATGGCCCTTGCCGAGCTGATCAAAACCAGGTATCCGAAAGATACTCTTGATATCGTGGTTTTTGGTAACGATGCATGGCCAATTACCGTTAAGGACCTTCCTTATCTGCAGGTTGGCCCCTACCATACCAACACATTTGCAGGCCTTGAACTGGCGGCAGACTTACTTCGCCGTCGCAAGACACATAACAAACAGATCTTTATGATTACCGACGGGAAACCTACCTGCCTGAAAGAAAATGGCCGGTATTATAAAAACAGTATGGGACTGGACAGGAAGGTGATCAATAAAACACTCAATATGGCGGCCCAATGCAAACGCCTGAATATCCCTATTACAACCTTCATGATCGCACAGGACCCTTACCTGCAGCAGTTTGTAAGAGAGTTTACCCAAATCAATGGCGGAAGGGCCTTTTACAGTTCTTTAACCGGATTAGGAGAATATATTTTTGAAGACTACATTAAAAACAGAAGAAAAACGGTTCGGTAACCGGACAGATCAATCATATGGATTATAAATCAATTAAGACTCTTGGCGAATTAAAAGCCTCAAACTACATTTCACTAACAGTAAAAGATGAATTGCGTAAAAATCTTATTCAGCAGCTGCAAAATAAAGATGCCGGCTTTGAAGGGATTTTAGGGTACGATGAAACTGTTATTCCAGAATTACAAACGGCTATCCTGTCCAGACATAATATCCTGCTGCTTGGTCTGAGGGGGCAGGCTAAAACACGTATTGCCAGACTAATGGTCAACCTTCTGGATGAGTACATCCCATATGTGACCGGCAGCGAAATATTTGACGATCCTCTGAACCCCATTTCCTGGTTTGCACAGCGCGAGATTGAAACATATGGTGATGATACAGTGATTAGCTGGCAACACCGCTCAGACCGCTATACGGAGAAATTAGCTACTCCTGATGTAACTGTTGCCGATCTGATTGGTGATGTAGACCCGATTAAGGCCGCCACACTGAAACTTACCTACAATGATGAACGCGTAATTCACTTTGGACTGATCCCAAGAGCCCACCGCAGTATTTTCGTGATCAACGAACTTCCGGATCTTCAGGCCCGTATCCAGGTAGCACTGTTCAACATGCTTCAGGAAAAAGACATACAGATCAGAGGATTTAAATTACGCCTGCCCCTGGATGTGCAGTTCGTGTTTACCGCTAACCCTGAAGATTATACAAACAGGGGCTCTATCGTTACTCCGTTGAAAGACAGGATAGAGAGCCAGATCCTTACCCATTATCCGAAAACAATTGCGATATCAAGAAAAATAACCTTCCAGGAGGCAAAGATCACCGAATCACAAAAACTAAAGATCGAAGCCGATGGCCTGGTCAAAGATCTGGTAGAACAAGTGGCCTTTGAAGCACGTAAAAGTGAATTTATAGACCAGAAATCTGGTGTATCGGCACGTTTGACCATCTCTGCCTACGAAAACCTCATCAGCTCTGCTGAAAGGAGAATGCTGATCAACAGGGAAGAGAATACCTTTGTAAGGTTATCTGACCTGACCGGGATCATACCTGCTGTAACAGGAAAGATTGAACTGGTGTACGAAGGAGAGCTGGAAGGGCCTGCCAAAGTTGCCAATACACTCATAGGCAAAGCCATTAAAACTTTGTTCAGCCGCTATTTCCCTGATCCGGAGAAGGCAAAGAAAAGCAAAGCTGCAAATCCTTACCAGCTGATCAGCGACTGGTTTACGGATGGCAATACGCTTGATCTTGCAGATAACCTGACAGGAGCCCAGTATAAGAAAGAACTGATGCAGGTAAAAGGCCTGAATGATCTGGTCAAAAAATTCCATCCTAAGCTCAGTGCAAATCAAACGCTACTGTTAATGGAATTTGCACTGCATGGATTAGCTGAATACTCCCAGCTGAGCAAAAAATATCTTGACGGGGGCTTTGGTTTTTCAGACATGTTTGATAGCTTATTCAATACCGAGATTGGAGAAGATGACGAGGATATCGACTTCAGATAGTTAAAAAACAATTTTGCTAATTAACAGATGGGCCGATTACCCTTTCTTATCGCGGGATGCCTTTTAATTCTGGCATTCGATTATTACTTTGTTAAAGCTGCGCTCTCCGTATTTAAGAACCGGACTGAAAAGACGAGGCGCAGATTTAAACAAATATACTATGGGATAAGCCTTTTGCTCATCACAGGTATATTTGCCGGTATATTCACCAATATATTCCTCTCCTTACGTGCCGTAATCCTGGTTGCATTTTTCCTGATCACAGCGAGTAAAATGGTCATGTTATTGTTCCTTCTGACGGACGATCTGCGGAGAGGGATGATTTTCATATTCAGGAAGTTAAAAAAAGAACCGCAGGCCGCGGAAAATTCCGGCGAGATAATCAGTCGTTCTGCGTTTATCGTTAAAGCAGGGATCATTGCTGCCGCAGTGCCTATATCCTCTCTTACCTGGGGTATTGTCTCAGGTGCATACGATTACCAGGTCAGGCGTAAAACATTAATACTCCCGAATTTACCTGCAGCATTTGACGGGATTACCCTCGGTCAGATCTCAGATATCCATTCAGGAAGTTTCTATAATCCAAAAGCCGTGAGGGGCGGTGTGGAGATGCTGCTGGGCGAAAAACCCGATTTCATCTTTTTCACTGGCGATATTGTGAATGACATGGCAACGGAGATGCGCGATTATCAGGATATCTTCACTAAAGTAAAGGCCCCGCTTGGTGTTTTTTCCTCGCTGGGAAACCATGATTACGGAGATTATCATTTTGGCAGGGAGCCCTCTGCAGCTAAGGCTAAAAATCTGAGGAGTGTAATTAAAACACACGAGCTCATGGGATGGGATCTGCTGATGAATGAGCACAGGCGGTTAAAAGTTGATGGTGAAGAAATAGGAATATTGGGGATCGAGAACTGGGGGATGGGACGCTTTCCCAAATACGGAAGAATGGATCTCGCCACAAAAAATACGGATGATCTGCCCCTGAAGTTATTGTTATCCCATGATCCCTCTCACTGGCGTGCCGAAGTACTGCCAAAATATCCGCAGATCGATGCGATGTTTAGCGGGCATACCCATGGTATGCAGTTTGGTGTCCGGACTGAAAAATATCAATGGAGCCCTGTAGAATATATTTATAAAGAATGGGCCGGCCTTTACCAGGAACGGGAGCAGCAGCTCTATGTAAACGTAGGTTACGGTTTTCTTGGTTTCCCCGGAAGAGTAGGAATTCTTCCTGAGATCACAATTTTCACCCTGAAGAGAGGTGTAAGTATATAGCCCTCAGCAAGGCCATATACTATGTCTCTTCCTCACAGATTTATCCCGCATTAAAACGGTAACCTATCCCCCTTACAGTCTGCAACAACTGTGGATTATCGGGGTTCAGTTCAATTTTCTTTCTTAAACGTACAATATGCATATCCAGTGTGCGGGTATTCACATCAGAATTATATCCCCATACTACCAGCATCAGTTCATCCCTGTTGATCACCTTATTGGGGTTTCTCAGGAAATACAGGAGGATCCTGTTCTCCAGTATGGTCAGCTCAATTTTCCTTCCATTGCGGTAAAGCGTATGGATGTTTGGATGATGTTCCATATCGCCAAAACGATGGATTTCAGATCTGTCATTATTCAACAGGAATTTAACTTTGCTCTCCAGCATCGCAACCAGAACATCCATATTAAATGGTTTTGCCACATAGTCTGACACCCCAAAATTATATGCATCTATCTTATCTACATCCTGCGCCTTAGCAGTCATCATGATGATCAGGTTTTCAAAGCCCTTCTGACGCACTTCTTCGCATACCGCAGAGCCCTGCTTGCCGGGAAGCATCCAGTCCAGCAATACGATATCAGGTTTTTCTTCGAGTATCGTTTTCACAGCAAGTTCTCCATCACCGTTTTCCAGCACCTCGTAACCTTCCGATTTTAACCGGTGCACTACTAAAAATCTTAAATTTTCATCGTCTTCGACTATTAGTATTTTAATTCCTTTAGACATATATTTAATTATTATAAGGCAGTACTATTTTAAATTCTGTTCCTTTATTTACTTTACTTTTCACCGTGATCTCACCCTTCATAAAATTCACCAGTTCCTTACAAAAGGCCAGTCCCAGCCCAACACTACCATTCTGGTTATACTGGTTCTGTATGCGGTAAAACTTCTTAAATATATTATTAATTTCCGGTGTCGGAATACCAATCCCCTGGTCAATAAACCGAAATATTACTTTCCCTTTGACCAGTTTAGCCGATATATGCAGCCTCTTCAATTCTGGTGGAGAATATTTATAGGCATTCTCCACTAAATTATCAAAGAGGCTTCCCAATAACACAGGATCAGTAATAAAGGTAATGAAGCCTGAAACCTCATAAGTAACATTAAAGTCCGGGTGTTTCAGCTGATGTGACTCCACGGTACTCTCTATAAAATCTTCAATATAAATCTCGTCACGGTTCAGCTGGATCGCCTTGTTCTCGATCTGTGTGAATGCAAGCAATTTATTCATCAGTCCGTTCAGCTTGTCGGCCTCTTCATCCAGAATCTTACCATACAATTTAAGTTCCCGCTCCGTAAGCGTATTTGCACTTTTTATATTGTTTCCTGCAATCTTAATCACACTCACCGGTGTTTTAAATTCATGCGTAAGGTTATTCACAAAATCATACTGCAATTTAAACATCTTATGGTTGATATTCAAGTTTCTGTAAATCAGATAGGCTACCAGTACCAGCAGGCCATAGAACACCAGTATCACCAATGCAATAGGCAGAAAATAGCTGAGTATCTCCTGGTCGACAAAAGATTTTGCAGAAATAAAATATAATTTATAATCAGAGAAAGGGCCGGGCAGTGTGATCTCGGTTGCTACATAATCTGTCGATGTATTCAGCGGGTCATAGGTCAGCGGCTCTATCCGTATATTCTGGTATAACTTCTTCCGTGTATTGATGATTCTGATCTTGTATGGGTCAAGAAAGAAAGAAAGCATGTCCTGCTGGTAAACCGGCATGGGGTTAAGCTGCCTGTGCAGCATTTGCTTGTATACTTTAAGATCCTCTATCCGGGGAATGTTCAGGTAAGTGATTTTGTTAGACCTGATAATACTGAAATTCGTAAAAAGCTCATCCTGACTGGGCACCTTACCAGTGTCTAATGCTGCGATATAGGATATAAATTTTATGCCCAAAGCATTAAAATCGTCACCAATCGTAAAGTTCTTGGTGTTTTCCTTTGAAAAAAGCTTAACGGAATCCAATGGCACAAAGTCTCCGAACTGGTAGATGTTCTTTGGACCAAAGGAGAAATGCTTACGGGCATTCAACCCGTCCTTTACATAGAAATTATTGATCTCAGAGTCATAAAAGACAACCTTTGAAACAAAAGGATAGTCATTCAGGACAGTATCTACAAACTTAGCGGTAGTAGCAGAATCGAGATAACCATTGTAATATGATATTTCCGGTACTTTATTGGTGAAAAACTCATTATAGGGTTTAATACTTTCCTCCAGCACCTTTACTTTCTCTGATACGAACTCATTTTCAATGAATTTCTTACTGAAGTTATAGGCAAGGAAAAGTGAAAGCACAAATAAGGCAGAGATCAGAACAATAAAGGTCAGGATCAATAGAAAATTTTTACGATAGCCACTGTATCTCTCTGATGCCATGTGTTCTTTTTATCTATTTCTTTGACAGATTAGCGGATAAAAACTGCTCCAGACCAGCATATAACTCTTGCCGTACTTCTTCACCATGCGTAGAAGATTCATTATATTCCTTTTCCAGGTAAGTTACTTTTACATTCCGCTTTTGCAGCTCTTTTACAAATTGTATCACTTCCGCCGAATTACTGACAACGTCTTTCTGGCTTTGCGCAATAAATACGGGCGCTTTAAACTTGTCTGCATGAAAAACCGGAGAGGCCTGCCGCATATAATCAACTTCTGTAACCGGGTTTCCTATAATCTCATAGTACATCTGCAGATTCGTCTTCAAAAATGGAGGAATAGCCTTTAAATAACTGAATAAATTGATCACTCCTGAGTTAGATCCGCCGCATGCAAACATTCCCGGACTCGAATATAAGCTATTCAATGCAATATACCCACCAAAACCTGTACCATAAATGGCTATTCTTCTGGGGTTGGCTATTTTTTCAGCGATCAGCCACTTCACACCATCTGCAATATCATTCCCGATCTTGCCTCCCCACTGTCCGAATCCTGCAGCAGTAAATGATTTACCGTAACCCGCAGAGCCCCGGTAGTTGACCTGAAAAACAGCATATCCCCTGTTCGCCAGGAACTGAACTTCCGCGTTGTATCCCCATGAATTTCTCAGTCCCGGCCCATTATGAGGTAACACTACTACCGGCAGGTTTTCAGGTGCTTTGTTTAAAGGCAGCGTAAGGTAACCCTGAATCTTTAATCCATCACGGGCAGCATAACTTACAGGCCTCATTTTGCACATTTCTACTTCTTTAACATAGGGGTTGAAGTCGCTTAATTTCCTGATTATATCTTTATCAGCGAAATAGAGGTAATAAGAGCCCGGATTCTTATCTGTGAAAGTCCTTACAATAAAGATACTTTCGGCCTTATCCCTGCTTATCACCCTTGATTCTGTACCGGGGAGTAACTTATCCAGTTTTTTATACAATTGCCTGGCCGCACTGTCCAGGTAATACTTTTCCTTTTTCCAGGTCTCACAGACCACAAAAGAGATCCTCTTTTTTGATTCGGAGTACTGGGCATCTATAACATTTAACGTATCATCTTTAAACAGGATCTTAAGTTCTTTCCCTGTTACGCAGTCAAGCTCTACAAGTGCATTTTTATCCCTGTTTACATTGGAGATTGCATATACAATGTTAGGCCTGTCATCGGAGATGGCTATCGGTTTTAACGTTGTTTTAAAATTATTGGTGATGACAGATTTAAACACTTTACTTTCTGTATCCCTGTACAGCAGCGTTTCATTTACACCATCACTGGATGTTGCCAGCCGGAGCTTTCCCCTTGAATCCGTGATCCAGTCTGTAATATTGCCGGGGTTTTTTGCCGCCATGTCCATCCGGCCATCTCTTACATTCAACCGGTACACATCGAAAACAGTGGAATCTCTTTTATTGGAGGATACAAGCAGAAATTTATCATCAATCAGTTCGTCTTTCAAAACGTGCATCCTGCTTTTCCCATTGTCGCTGAGCTTACGTTCCTCCCCTCCATTTTTATTGATAATGAAAATATCTGAAAGCCGCTCCGCTCCGCCCTTCTCCTTATAATAAATTAGTTCATCGTTACTTACCCAGGAATAATAATTGATATTCTTTTCATCGAACTGCGTGATCTGAAGTGATTTGCCGGAGGTAAGGTCCTCTACATATAAATTCTGCCGTTTACCATCCGTTTTGAGATAGGATAGCTTCTTACCATCCGGAGATATTGCATAAAACCCCTTGTCCTGCGATTTAAAAAAATCGGCCACGGGAATTATTCTTCCTTGTTCCTTTTCCTTACAAGCAGCAAAAAGTACAATTAAGACAAGCAATAAATATCTTTTGTTTAAGATCATAGCGTACAAAAATACATAACGCGGCCTGTCCATTGGATAATACAGTAATATTGTTACTTTAAGCAATATAGCGAACTGGATTCCAAAATAGTGATATTTGGGGAATGCCGAAAATAATTGCAGGTAACAATTAAACTACGCACAATGCGATATCTTTATTAATTTAGTAAACCTAGCAGCTGCAAGCCATGAAGAAAAACTTTGTGTTCCTGGTTTTACTCTTACTGCCCGCATTAGTATTGGCCCAAACCGGTAATGATGAAGAGGCCGCTATGCAGTATTATCAGGAGGGCAACTATAAAAAAGCAGCAGAAGCACTGGAAGGTCTTTTTTCCAGGACAAAAGACGATGCTTATTTTGGCCTGTACTTTAATGCGCTCCTCAAATCAAAACAATACCCGGAAGCGGAGAAGGTAACCAAAAAATTAATCAGGCAAAACCCTGCCTCCCTGAAGTATGAAATTGCACTTGGAAGAGTCTACAAAGAGGAAGGGCAGCAGGAAAATTCAGCCAAAACATTTGATCATGTTGTCAGTAATCTTCCTAAGGATGAGACCGTCATACGGGAGATTGCGAATAATCTCTACCAGATAGAAGAATATGATGTCGCCATTAAGGTTTTCCAGCAGGGCCGGAAAACCCTGGGCAACGAGCAAGCTTTCATCTTTGAACTTTTAAGCCTGTACCGGTATAAAAAAGACAAGGCCATGCTTGTCCAGGAGTTCCTGAATGCGCTCGGCTCCACGCCTCAGATGCTCCCCCAGGCACAGACCGTTCTCTCTTCGGTGTTTGAAGGAAATTCTGACTATCTGAACCTTCAGAATACACTGTTTAAAAAAATTCAGATAGAACCCGAAAATGAATCCTACACCAGGCTGCTGATCTGGCAATACCTGCAGCAGCAGGAATATGATATGGCGTTGAGGCAACTGATTGCGCAGGATAAAAGAACCAGGGCCGATGGGACCGCCCTGTTTGAAAACGCACAGGTATTTACTTCCAATAAGGCATATGATACTGCTATCAAAGCCTACGATTACCTGGTAACAAAAGGAAAAGACAATCCATATTACCTTCCTTCAAGACTAGCTGCAGTTGACGCCCGGTACCAGTCACTTTTACTTGGTAAAAATAACGAGGCGGAAGTCGTCGCACTGGCCAGTCAGTATCAGGCTATCATAGATGAATATGGTAAAAATTCCAGGACCCTTTTTGCGATGAGAAAATTGGCCACTATTGAGGCCTATTATCTTCATCATCTGGAAAAGGCAGAGGAAGCTCTGGAGACGGCCGTAAAGATACCCGGTATTTCAGCGGCAGAAATGGCAGAGCTGAAACTGGAACTGGGTGATGTCTATGTCCTCACCGGACAACCCTGGGAGGCGATCCTGGTGTATGGACAGGTGGCCAAAGATTACGAAAATCAGAATATAGGAAACGAGGCAAAATACCGGTCCGCAAGATTGTCTTTTTTTCAGGGCAACTTTAGCTATGCAAAGTCGCAGGCCGATGTACTCAAGGCCTCCACCACACAACTCATTGCCAATGATGCACTAAATCTTAGCCTGCTCATTTCTGACCACCTCGAAACCGCTGCAGATACACTTGCGCTGAAACTTTATGCTTCAGCTGAGCTAATGCAGTTCAGGAACAATTCAAAGGCAGCGCTGGATAAACTTGACAGCATTTCTGTCCTTTATCCCCAAAACAGGCTGGCCGATGATATTCTCATGGCTAAATCCCGGATTTATATGAAAAGCGGGGATTTTAACAAATCAGCAGCCCTGCTAAAAGAATTGATTGCCCATCCTCAGCAAAACATCTGGACTGACGATGCGCTCTTTATCCTTGCAGGATTGTATGAAGAACATCTGCACGAACCTGAACAAGCTAAAATATTATATCAACGCTTAATCACGGATTTCCCGGGAAGTATGTTTACAGCTGAAGCACGTAAACATTTCAGGAAACTTCGCGGGGATAATATTGAATCATAGTTTATATCTTTGTTTCATGTTATTATACAACGTGACCATCATCATAGAAGATGCTTCTGCGGAAGCATGGCTTAACTGGATGCAGGAAGAACATATCCCGGAGGTAATGGCCACCGGAATGTTTGTTTCCAACAGACTATTGCAAGTGGTAGACTCCCCTAACGAAGGCGTAACATATTGCATTCAGTACGTAACTCAGTCCATGGAAGACTACGATACCTACCAGCAACTGTTTGCGCCCGCTCTGCAGGAAGATTTAAATACTAAATTCAGGGATAAATTCGTTTCCTTCAGAACCCTTATGGAATATATAGATTAATGATATGAATTTTATACAGACACCTATTGCCGATCTTTTCATTATCGAACCTAAGGTTTGGAAAGATAACCGCGGCTATTTTTACGAAAGCTTTAGCGGCCGGGCCTTCACCGAAGCCGGTATCCAGGCCAATTTTGTTCAGGACAACCAGTCATTCTCTCAAAAAGGGACATTACGCGGCCTCCATGCACAGAAAGATCCTTTTGCCCAGGGTAAACTCGTTCGGGTAATCCAGGGCAGCGTACTTGACGTTGCCGTTGACGCAAGAAAGGCATCCCCTACCTACGGCCAGCACTTCAGCATTGAGCTTAGCGGCGAAAACCATAAACAACTGTGGGTGCCGCCAGGCTTTCTGCATGGCTTTTTAACGCTGGAAGACGACACCATTTTCACCTATAAAGTGACAAACTACTATGATAAAGAATCTGAAGTAGGTGTGATTTGGAATGATCAGGACCTGAACATCAACTGGGTTGCAGATATCAGCAAGGAAGACCTTCTGTTATCAGATAAAGATTTGATTCTTCCTGCTTTTAAAGATTTTGTAAGCCCTTTTTAATATTATTTCGAAAATGATGACCTTTCTCCAATGGTAAAGGATCATCTGAATTTAAATTCGGTTATAGGGTATTCAGTCTGCATTGATTCGTTTCGCGAAAGAACGACAAGGGCTGAATATCCTATAACCGAATTTTATTAGATTTTTCGGGGGATGACCTAAACCAATGTGTTAACCAGCCGCGAAGACAAATTGTCAAGTTATCCTGACATCGGTTCCGTTCCTGTCTGAACCATGCCTAAAGCTCCATGCTACGGATGATCTTAAAAAAAATGCTTAGCTGTTTCGATGCCTTCTGGCGCGCTTCAGCGGCAGGCAGCATTGAAACAGCTAAGCATTTTTTTCAGCGAGGCCAGGAAATCTCCCTTAACTATTGTTTAATCAAATTATACAGCTCATCCAGCTTGGGCGACAGGACAATTTCAATCCTCCTGTTCTTGCTGCGTCCATCAGGAGTAGTATTGGCTTCCAATGGCTGAAACTCTCCTTTACCGGTTGCCGTTAACCTTATTCCAGGTACTTTTTCTGTTTCCGTCAGGAACCTTACCACCGAAGTAGAACGCAAAACACTCAGGTCCCAGTTGTCTTTAATCTGTCCCAGGTTATTAATCTTCTGCGAGTCGGTATGTCCTTCAACGGCAATGATGATCTCAGGCTGTTCTTTTAAGACTTTTGCCAGTTGTGACAATGCTTGTTTACCTTTTTCATCAATGATGATACTTCCTGAAGGGAACAACAGTTTATCTGTCAGCGATACATAAACCTTACCGTTCTTCATTTCTACGGTTAAGCCACTCTTGGTAAAACCAAGCAGGGCCTCCTGCAATTTCTCTTTCAGCTTGTTTGAAGCCTCATCACGCTTGCGTAACACATCCTCTACTTCTTTCAAACGTTGTTCCCGCTTTTTAAGGTCATCAGACAGTTTGCTGATCGCCGTTGAGCTATTACTCTTTAACTTGCTATAATTGCCGCTCATCGCATCGTATTTACCCTGAAGCTCATTTAAACGTCCGTTCAGATCGGCCGTATCCCGTTTTAACTTTGCTACTGTTTTCTCCAGGTTTCCGCCAGAAAGCTGAGATTCAGACCAGCCGTTGTTCAATGAGTCCTGTCTGGCCAGTAAAGCCTTATATTTTTTTGGAGATAAGATAACGCAGGAGCTAAATGCACTGCCCAGTAAAACAATGGCCAAAAACAAAATGATTCTCTTCATGATTAGTGTACTACGGCTCTTTTCAAAAACTGAACAAAGGGATAAATGCCCTCAAAGGCCTTTTTTAAATGGTTAACAATTGATGGTGTAAATAATTCTTCATCGCTGATGGGAAATGTGGCAATAAAGCTCTTGAGCTTCAGCAGATCAATCTGAGGGTGCTGCGGATCGTAACCCTTAGGTGCCTTCTTTAACGTATCTTCTTTACTCAAAGTAAACAGCGACACAAAATTCTCTGCTTTGATGATCTCCAGAAATTCGGAGGTATTGTAATCAATTTCCTCCCTGATGTTTTTAAGATCGGGGGCTTCAGGCATCCAGTATCCCGCTGCAAAGTACGATTTCCCCGGCTGCAGATGCAGATAATATTCCGGCCCATGGCTGTTTTTTACAGAAAAAGAGATACCGTAATTATTCTTATAGGGATTTTTGTTCTTACTGAACCGGATATCCCTGTAAATCCGCATCAGGCACTTCTTTGCTTGGGTTTCTATCGGGAACTCAGAATCAACGGCATACAATACCGGAATCAGTTCTTCTACAAAGCTGAGTACATCGGCCTTAGCTATTTCGTAACGGTCTTTATTTTGGGCAAACCATTCACGGTTATTATTCTCTACTATTTCTGTTAAAAAAGCCAGTGTTTCTCGCTTAATCATGGTGTATCGTAATAGGCGTTATAACTAATTTTCGGCGAGAGCCAGTGTAATAAAATGACGCGGGAGTAACGGTAGTTAAAAGGCGAAAGAATAAAGCTCATCCCAAAGATCACTCCCACATAGAGCCACAAAGAATCAAAATCAAGATTGCCACCGGAAAGAATATAGGTAGCAATACCAGTAGTGATCATTTGTATTACGTTCATGGCATAGCTCACATACATTGCAGCATAAAAATACCCCGGTTCAATTTCAAAACGCTGACCGCAGTGCCCACAGGTTTCATTCGTGTGCTGAATATCGAAGCCGTATAAACTACCCGTAAAAATATCGCCCCTGCGGCAATGAGGGCACTTTCCATGAACTATCGCGTATAGTTTCGAAGTTTTCTCCATCGCTCCTGAAAGCTATGAAGTTTTAGAGGTATTCGCATTGCGGTACCTTTTATACCATAAGACACCCAGGGCAGCTATCATCAGATAGGGAATAGCCATGAGGTAAAGTACACCGGAGTTGATTCCCTTGGCCTGAGTATTGCCATTTTTAACTCCCTGTTCTGCATTTATGGTACACATCGCACATTGTGCAGATGCATTGGTGATTCCTGTACCAGCGAACACGGCAATAAAGAGAAGGATTATCAAGAAGGCCTTTTTCATTTGCTTAAAATTATTTTAATGATGATGATGTTTGCTTCAGATCAGGACAAATACACCATATCGTTGTGCTACAAATATACTGATTAAACGAATAACGCAAATGCTAATTGCATAAGCCTTATGTAAAAAGGTTATTCAGCTGGTTTTAAAAGTTATAATACGGAACAATCATCAGGTAAACGATCACACCCGTAACCGCCACATATAACCACACAGGATAAGCCCATCTTACGATCTTACGGTGACGCTCGATCTGCATGCTGAACCCCCGCAGAAAACTGATCAGGATTAACGGAAGGACGATCACGGCCAGCATAATATGGGTGATCAGGATAACGAAATAGATCATACGTGATGCCCCTACGCGCGCCAGCTCAGCAGCAGAGAGAATTCCGTTGTGATCAATATCCCCATACCGCGTATCTTTCTCATACAGGTGGAAGAGAATGTAGAAAACAAGAAATAAAGCCGACAGTATAAAGGTGATCACATTGGTGATCTTATGTGCCTGGATATTTTTACGTTTAATAAAGATCAGCGAGAGAATAAGCAATACCGAACAGACTGCATTGATACCTCCGATTAAATGAGGCAGTATATAAATAAAAGAAGGTTTGGTTGCAGGTGGCGGTACTATTTTTAATACAATTACTACAACCAGGACTATGGCCGTCACTATCCAGATCAGGCGCAGGAAAAATTTGTCAT
Source organism: Pedobacter hartonius (assembly GCF_900107535.1). Classification (GTDB taxonomy): domain Bacteria; phylum Bacteroidota; class Bacteroidia; order Sphingobacteriales; family Sphingobacteriaceae; genus Pedobacter; species Pedobacter hartonius. The sequence continues at coordinate 303,162 of NZ_FNRA01000002.1, forward strand.
TTAAATTCATTTGTGTCTTTTATATAGATGAAATCTCATCCGTTAATCTTAGTTGAAGCTAATCACCATCTTTAGCTGTCCTGGCACGTAACTCTTCAGCAACAAGTACCTTTACCTCATCATTCAGTTTGGAAAGTGCTTCCTGGTTTGTTGCATCATAATATCCCCTGATACGGTGCTGAGGATCAAGCAAAACAAAGAGGTTGCTATAGATGAACTTGCGCGCTCCTTTGTCAAATTCCTGGTGGGCATCAACAAACAGCCCCTTATTGATCCAGTTGTAAACAGCAGTACTGTCACCGGTCAGCAAATCCCATTTGCCGGCCTTGGCACCCAGTTTGGCTGCATAGGGTTTTAAGTCAGCCGGACGGTCTGTAGTCGGGTCTATACTTAGTCCAACCAGCCTGATCATCACATTGGTTCCATAACTCTGCAGATAAGCGCCCATTGCTTTATTGGCAAACTCAACCGCATAATTATTTCCTTTGGTATAGAACAGGTTCAGTACAATGATCCTTCCCCTGTAATTGCTCCAGCCTAAGGTATCTGCCAGCTGGTTTACAAATTTAAAGTCGGGCAGTTTATGATATATCGTATCAGGGATCTTCTTTCCGTGAAAAGTATGGAAAGTTGACGCTACAGCCTTAGGACCAAAAAAAGGTAATGGTTTATACCTGTTTTTACCCTGGTGAACAAGCTCATAATATAAAAATCCCGGTACCGCTAAAATGGCTACCAGGATTAATACTTTTTTTATTGGGGCAAGCTTCATGAATGAAGTGTCATATGTACGTGCAGGTAACCGCCCTCAATTAACATCAGGGTAATAAAGTAGATGATAAAAATGAATGCAAGACCCAATGACAATTTCAAACCTGTTTTCTCAAACTTCAGGTGCATAAAGAAAGCAACAATGTAATACGCTTTCAATAACGTCAGTAAAATATATGCGATGTTACCAGCGGTACGCGGAACCAGTTCCTTTGGCAAGATAACCAGTGCTATGATAAATTCAACTACAGTTATTCCCAATAAAATAAAGAATACCTGCCAGATCTTTGATTTACTTAAGCCTGCATGCTCATCATGATCATGCTCTTCTGTAGTGTGTATGTGTTGTTCAGACATAATATATTTATAAGGAAATTAAACTAAATAGAAGAAGGTAAATACGAATACCCATACCAAATCAACAAAGTGCCAGTAAAGACCTACTTTTTCAACCATCAGATAGTGTCCGCGTTTTTCAAAAGTACCATTAATGGTCATGCATAAAATGATGATATTGATGATAACCCCACTAAAAACGTGAAATCCGTGGAAGCCTGTGATCGTGAAGAACAAGTTAGCAAACTGCTGTGCTGCAACGTTGGATACGGGTCCTGTAAAGAACTCCTGTAATTTCTCTGCATCAGGAATAGACCCCCACCAGAAACCTTCGTGGTGAAGGTGAGTCCATTCCAAAGCCTGACAGCCAAGGAACATAAATCCACCGATGATCGTAGCGATCATCCAGCCCACAACCTGACTTTTAGCACGTCTGTGACCAGCCTCAACGGCCAAGACCATAGTTACCGAACTCATGATCAGGATAAAGGTCATGATACCTACAAACACAAGCGGTGCACCTGAATCCTTAATACCGGGAATAGACTGGAATACCAGATCCGGATTGGGCCAGGTAGTTTTTGAAAAACGTTGCGCTCCGTAATAAACTAATAGCGAAGAGAAGGTAAACGCATCAGATAGCAAGAAAAACCACATCATTAGTTTTCCATATTCTATCGACCATGGTGAACGGCCGCCACTCCATGGAGTAGTCTTTACCTGATCTAATTGTGATAATGAATCCATTTTGAAAATTGTAATAGTTTGTTAAAAAGTCTAACTGTTCAAAAGTAAAAAAACATAGAGATATATCCATAATATATCTATAAAATGCCAAAATATAGAAGCTATTTCTATGCGGTATACCGCTTTTTGTACCGGGACATTGCTATAAGCGCCGAAAAGGCTGATAGAAATGAAACAAAGACCGGCAAAAATATGCAGCAGGTGCATACCGGAAACGATGTAGATCAAAGAAATTGCAGCATTGTTGTTCACCAGCGTTGCTCCTGTCTGATACAGGGCAGACCAGGCGCCTACCTGAAGATAAGCAAATGTTACACCGAGGATCAGCGTAAGCCAGAGAAATACTTTCTGTGACTGAACATTCTGATTACGCACGGCCTTAGCTGCAAAGAACAAACAGATACTGCTCAATACCAGCACCGCTGTACTGTACATAAAGACGTCAGGAAGCACTAATCCATGCCCTTTACCTTTTGATGCCGCAAACACAATATAATAACTTGTAAATCCCCCGAACATGATTGTTGAGGAAACCACAAACAGCCAAAGTATAAACTTTTTGGCTTTCAATGAAGGTGGAACTTCTGGCTCCAGCTCTCCCTGGTTTAATGTATGTACCATATTAAAAACTTTATTTACCTATAAAATCAAACAACAAAATCAACTGCACCAGTGGTATATAAAAGAACGAACAGAACATCACCTTACGTGCGCTCCCAATATCCTGTTTTACCAAAAGTTTAAATGCCAGCCATGCAAATACAAGACCTGCTATGACAGAAAATCCTGCGATGTAATAACCGCCAAAATTGTAAATAGTTGGCAGTAAACTGACAGGAATCAAAATCAATGTACTCAGAAAGACAAAGCCTGCACTGATCTTATCTCTTTCCTTTGTCGGCAGTAACCTGAAGCCTGCCTTTTTATAATCATCATCCAGCACCCAGGCTATCGCCCAGAAGTGAGGGAACTGCCATACAAACTGAATCAGGAACAATATCCCTGCAATTTCATAATCAACCGGGAGAAAGTGACGTGTATGCCCCAGTGCTGCCAGATATCCGATCAGCGGAGGCAATGCTCCCGGTATAGCCCCTACAAATACTGCTATAGGTGATTTTCTTTTTAAAGGAGTATATACAAATGCATATAATAAAATGGAAAAAACAGACAATAGCCCGGTCTCCAGGTTCAGCTTACCCAATAACCAGGTGCCCAGCATTCCCATGATCAGTCCCATCACCAAACCCTGTCCGGTAGTCATCCTTCCGGCAGGCATGGGTCGGTCCATCGTGCGGGTCATTAATTTATCCAGGTCAACTTCAATGATCTCGTTAAAACAATTGGCAGCAGCGGTAACCAAAAAGCCACCGGCCACCAGGATACCCCAGTTCCCCCAGTCAATACCCGGAATCTCTCCGCGCGCCACCTGCATCCTTGAACCAATTAAAAAAGTAATTGATGCAGAGAAAACAACCAGGAAAGTAAGCCTGAATTTGATGAGTTTAGATAGATCTGAGAAAAATAACTTCAATTCTTATGTATTTAATATTACTGATTATAAGTATTTGTTCTGTAAACCAACAGGTAAAGATAAAACTGGAGGGTAAACAAGACTGTTGAGAACACTAAATGTATAACCTGAGCGAAAGGCGGCATTGCAAAGTTAGACAATAATAGTCCACTTGCAATCTGTATAAGTAAAACCAGCACTATTGAGTTTCCCAGTCTCAGCTCCGTTGCCTTACCACCAAACCTGTTCATCACGATCTGGTAAATGAACACATTGACCACCGCTACAAAGATCGCGAGATCGCGGTGCCAGGAGAACACTTTCCCTGTTCCGTTAACCCAGGTCTGGCGCTCCTGGTAAAGCAGCTTCCTGGACAGGGCATCAATAGCCTCCCTTACTTCCGTACCCAATGTGATCTGCATTACGCTAAGCACAATGGCCACAACAATCAACACCTTCAGCCAGATCACCTTTGACATGATCACAGTATCCTGTTTGTATAGCGTATGGGTATAATAATACGTGTACACCAGGATCGCCAGAATCAGGAGGGCGAGCAGCATGTGAAGTGTGACTATCCAGGCCAGCAGGTTTGTAGATACCACGATAGAACCTAACCAGCCCTGAAATCCTACCACAAACAGGTTAACAATACTTAATATGATCACTCTCTTCGCCTTTTTACGGTACACAAAAGACATCACTGTCAGCGCCAGTAATAAGAATCCTGTAGCCGCACCGGTAAGCCTGTTGATATATTCAGTGTAGGTCTTCGCTACATTAAATGTTTCAGGTACAGTGATCGACTGATCATGACGGATACTATCCGCTACGTCACTCTTTCCCATCTTATCCAGCAGCCTGGCAAAACGTTCATTTTTCTTCAGCCTCCCGGCCACATACTTCTCCTTATAATCCTTTGGCAGCTGATCAACAGAAGTCGGGGGAATATACTGATCAAAACATTTAGGCCAATCCGGGCAACCCATACCAGAACCGGTGCTCCGTACTACGCCACCCGCAAGGATGAGCACTAACGTCACGATAATTGTAATCAGGTTTAGCCGGATAAATCTATGTTCAGATTTAGGAACCATTAGTATATTTATGTTAAAAAAAATGAGGTTACTGATCTAAGTATATACTCAGGGCAGGTAACCTCATTGTATATTGTAAAGAACGATTTTAGTGAAAATGCACGTCAGCTTTTTCAGGGGCATTCTTTGCATCCCACTCTCTCTGGATACGCTCAGATTCAGCGTTACCTTCAAAATCGTGCGGCATGTTCGAAAGCATGGTCTCAGAATAAGGAACCGTTTGAGGGATAAAGTCTTCCTCAGCACCTGGCTTACTGTAATCATATGGCCAGCGGTGTACTGTAGGAATTTCTCCCGGCCAGTTACCGTGAATATGCTCAACAGGTGTAGTCCACTCCAGTGTGTTGGCTTCCCATGGATTCTGTGTAGCTTTTTTACCGAAGAAAATCGAATAGAAGAAGTTAAACAGGAAGGCTACCTGAGCCAGTGCTGCAACAATTGCAGACCAGGTTACAAATATGTTTACTGTCACCCATTTTTGCATGAACTCAAATTCGGTGAAGGCATAATAACGTCTTGGCACACCATCAAGTCCTAAGAAGTGCAGCGGGAAGAACACCAGGTAAGCACATACAAAGGTAACCCAGAAGTGCAGGTATCCCAGTTTGGCATTCATCATTCTTCCGAACATTTTCGGATACCAGTGATAAACACCTGCAAGCATACCAAAGATAGCAGCCGATCCCATTACAAGGTGGAAGTGGGCCACTACGAAATACGTATCATGCAAGTTGATATCCAGTGAAGCATTACCCAGGAAGATACCGGTTAAACCACCTGAAATAAAGAATGAAACCATACCGATCGCACATAACATCGCAGGAGTGAACCTGATGTTACCGCGCCACAGTGTAGCCAGATAGTTGAAAGTTTTAACAGCCGAAGGAACCGCAATAATCAGTGTTGTGATCATAAACACACCACCCAGCAGCGGATTCATCCCTGTCACGAACATATGGTGACCCCATACAATAAATGACAGAACCGTAATACCAATCAATGAGTAAACCATCGCATGGTAACCGAAAATTGGCTTTCTTGAATTCACAGAGATCACCTCTGATGAAATACCCAGGGCAGGCATAATTACAATATAAACCTCAGGGTGACCCAGGAACCAGAATAAATGCTCCCATAAGATTGGGGAACCACCTTCATTTGGTAACACCTGGCTACCCATTACAATATCAGATAAATAGAAACTTGTTCCAAAACTACGGTCAAAGATCAATAGTACCACACCTGCTACCAGAACAGGGAAAGATAACACACCCAGTATTGCAGTCAGGAAGAAAGCCCAGATCGTTAAAGGCATTTTCCAAAGGTCCATACCTTTGGTACGCATGTTTAAAACAGTACTTACATAGTTGATACCGCCCATCAGCTGCGAAACAACGAACAATACCATACTTGCCAGCCACAACGTCATTCCCAGCCCTGATCCGGAGATCGCTTTGGGTAAAGCAGACAGTGGAGGGTAAATCGTCCATCCGGCACTTGCAGGCCCTGTCTGGATGAAGAATGAACTCATCATAATGATACAGGCAGTAAAGAAGAACCAGTAAGAAAGCATATTCATGAATGGCGAGGCCATATCACGTACTCCGAGCTGAAGCGGTATCAGTAAGTTACTGAACGTACCGCTTAATCCTGCAGTCAATACAAAGAATACCATGATCGTACCATGTATCGTTACGAGGGCAAGATAAAAATCAGGTTTGATCCTTCCGCCTTCTGCCCATTTTCCAAGAAATGTTTCCAGAATAGGGAAACTTTTGTCCGGCCAGGCCAGCTGAATACGGAATAAGATAGACAATCCCATTGCAATAACAGCCATAACGATACCAGTTATTAAAAACTGTTTAGCGATCATCTTGTGATCCTGGCTAAATACGTACTTCGTTATAAAAGATTGTTCGTGGTGACCATGATCGTGATCGTCATGGTGCCCGTTGTTATGTGTATCGTGTAATGTTATAGTTGACATAATGCGCTATTCCAGTATAATTATTTTTTTAAAGCCGGTTTATTCATTGCTACAGCAGACGAGTCCTTTGCAGGTGTAGCTGTGCTATCAGCAGGTGCCGATGCTGGTGCTGCTCCCGCCGCTGGTTCAGGTACGATTGGCAAATTGAATTGTTTTCTCAAATCGTTATTAATAAACTTAGGTTGTTTAACTATCCAGGCATCGTACTCCGCCTGAGAAACAACTCTAACAACCTTCTGCATATTGTAGTGCCCAGATCCGCAAATTTTTGAGCAATAAAAAAGGAATTTAAACGCCGGGTCATTTACCTTGGTCTGCATATCAGCAGTAGTGATGGTCGGTGTAAATTCAAAATATGAGGTCATGCCCGGAACAGTATTCAGCTGAACCCTGAAGTGTGGCATATAAAAACTATGTACAACATCCTTACTGGTCAGGATTAGTCTTACCGGTTTGTTCACAGGAATAACCATCTCATCAGCGTTCTGATCGTCAAGGTTGTTTTTGTCTTTAAAATCCATACCCAGACCGTTGGTTCCTGTAATCAGTTTATAATTTTTCAAACCAACTACACCATCAGCACCAGGATAACGGATCGTCCACAGGAATTGCTGAGAAGTGATCTCAATACTCAGGGGCTTGTTGTTAGGATCATCTACTTTATAAAAGATAGATCTCCATGTTAAAAAGCCCATCAGTACCAATACGGTAAGCACCAATGCAGGAACAATTGTCCAGATACGCTCCAAAGCATTGTTGTGCGGGTAATAATAAGCTTTTCTTTTTCCTGAGTTTCTGTAGTAGAAAGAAAAAAGGAATAATGTGATATGCGTTCCGATGAATACAATGGTGGTCAGGATCAGTGTGATGTTAAACATCGAGTCGATCTTTTTACCGTGCTCAGAAGCTGCATCAGGAAGGATCATATTTCCGTGAACAGTATATTCGAAATAAACACCTGCTAAACCAGCAATTAAGAAAAGGACGAATATAATACCGTTAACAGTGTTCCAGTTGATACTGTCAGGTTTATCCTGCGCTTCACGTGTCAGTTCATATACCCTGATTGCTTTTCCTACTATTGCTATAAATAAACAAAGCAGTAAAAATAACATGGCATAAAAAGCAACCGATTTATAGATCGGAAACATATCAATCGGTTTCGGGGCGGCTGTAGCGGCGCCGGCGGCTGCTTCCTGTGCAAATGCGCTGGTATTTGCAAACACAGTAACGAGTACTGCAAGGGCCGCCATTGTCTTATTGCTTATAAATTTTCTTAAACTCATTTTCTTAAAAGTAGTACGATGTACTTCTACTATACTATTAATTTATATACTCTCTAACCCAACCAATTACAAATGGTGATTCAAGCTCTCCTGCAAAAGAGGGTGATTCTTTGCAATTAATGGTTTCTTACTTAATGCAGTCAATACTGTAAAGGTAAACAAGCCTATAAAACCAATAGCTGTTCCTATTTCAATAATTCCGAATCCATTGGTTCCGTCTTCAACCGTACCCGGCATGATCATCTGGTAATAATCAACCCAGTGACCACAAAGTACAATGATAGATACAACCAGCAGGATGTTTTCTTTCCTTTTATTATCACGGTCCATCAGCAACAGTACCGGTGACAAGAAGTTCATTACAAGATTAAGGAAGAACCAGAACTTATAAAATTCAAATCGTTTGTAAAAATACACAGTTTCTTCCGGCATGTTAGCATAATAGATCAACATAAATTGAGCAAACCATACATAAGTCCAGAAAATGGAGAATCCGAAGATAAACTGTCCCAGGTTATGAAGGTGGCTGTTATTCACCCATTGCATGTAACCAGCTTTCCTCAGCAGGATGATGATCACGGCCATTGTTGCCAGACTGCTTACCCACATTGCAGCGAAGTTATACCATCCGAACATGGTAGAGAACCAGTGTGCTTCCAATGACATCACTGTATCAAAAGCAAATATTGGTGTAGTGAATCCGTAGATCACTAAAAATATACAAGAGTATTTAAAACTTTTAGTGTAAGAATTTAAACCGCCTTCCAGATCTTCATTGTTAGACAACTTGGTCAGCAACATAGAGAATATGCTATAAATTCCGAGGAATATCACCTGGCGTCCCATAAAGAAGGGAACATTCAGGAAAGCAGATTTGCCATCGATCAGTTTATCATAGTTCGGGCTGTTAGGGTCGGTTAAACCATCTGCATGCCAGTGGTGATACAGGTTGTGTGTATACAGACCCGCACCGATCACCGCGATCAGGATCACTACTGCGATAGGCAGTGTTTTTGCCATAGCCTGAGGTACACGCAGTATGGATGCTGACCATCCAGCCTGTGCGACAAACTGAACAGCTAAAAAGAATGTGCCCGACATACATACACAAGCAAAGTAATATGCCATTAATAACAGGTTGCCGAATGTCCGCTCATGAAGTTCATGATCAGAAAAACCGTAAGCTATACATGCGAGACCGATTAAGATACCGACTATACTTAAAGTTTTAGCCTTTCCTGTAAACTCAAACTGCTCAGTTAAATTATAATTGTGAGTTCCCATTTATATCTGCTTTTCTATTGTATTTGTTGTAATTGTTGAACATACATCACTACTTTCCACCTTTGATCAGGAGTAAGTTGTGAAGCATGCGAACCCATGTTATTTAAACCATACATGATGGTATGATAGATCTTTCCTTCAGAAAGGTCCTTCATCAGTCCACCACGTGATGATGCTGCGTCACCATGATAAGCCGGAACACCAGTGAATTTTTCAATCTGAACCAGGTGTCCTTTACCATCGCCCTGATCACCATGACATGGAGCGCAGAAAACCGTGAAGTAATGTTTGCCTGATAACAAATTCTGTGGAGATTTTGGCAATGGGTTTTTAAGGTTCAAACCAGCTGCTTCATATCCTTCTTTGGTATTTGCATATTCATATTTTACAAATCCTATCGGATCAGTATTCGGAGGAGGAGTCTGGTTGGTCAGTCCGTCGGCAAAATTCTTATTGGCCCTGTTCGGCTTATAAGCAATGTTGTCATACATGTTCCTTGCATACTCTAAACCTCTGCTCTCTTTATCCCTGCATGCTGACAGCGATGTAACAACCGTAAGAACAACAAATGAGGCCAGAACTATTTTATTCTTATTCATAGCTAATATACTTCCTTTCATTATGCTTAACTTCTATAGCACCAGCGTCTTTTAATAATCCATCAATTTTACTGTGTTCAGCATTTTGTTGTGCATCAACAGCGATAATAAATCTATCATCAGTAGCTCTTAAGTCCATCACTCTTGGTGCTCTTCCGGGGAAAAGGTGGGTTGATGCATAATAAGACAATACTAAACCAAATGCTGTAAACAAAATGGTAAGCTCAAACATGATCGGAATAAAATCCGGCAATGCAAAGGCAGGCTTACCACCAATATTATTTCTCCAGTCTACTACCGAGGTAAGATAGATCAGCGCAAACGCTGACGCTGTACCGGTTATCCCGCAGAAAAATGCGAGGATATCCAGTCTGGATCTTTTAATTCCTAATTTGGCTTCGATGCCGTGGATGGGCATAGGCGTATAAACATCATAGATCTTAATGTTGTTCTCCTGTAACTTTTCAATGCCGTGCATCATTTCGTCAGGATCGCCAAAACTGCCTAAAATATATTTGATATTACTCATTGTTATATTTTTGCGTATTCTTCTTGTTTAACACTATCAAATTTCTCTAAAGATTCCACGTATTCTTTAACGTGAACTTTGTCCAGGTGACCATCTTTGATCTGGGCCATTTTGGCCTGCTCACTCGATGATTTAAGCAATAACTTAACCTCCGCAATCGCGATCGAAGGCAGTACCCTTAAGAACAACAGGAATAACGTAAAGAATACCCCGATTGAACCTACAAAGACACTCACGTCTACCCATGTAGGATAGAACATCGCCCAGCTTGACGGAAGGTAATCACGGTGAAGTGAAGTCACGATAATTACAAAACGCTCAAACCACATACCGATGTTTACCACGATAGACAGGATCCACGTTGCAGGAATGCTCAGACGGATCTTTTTAAACCAGAGCAGCTGTGGAGAAATTACGTTACAGGTCATCATCATCCAGTATGCCCACCAGTAAGGACCGGTTGAACGGTTAACGAATGCATAAGCCTCATATTCAGAACCTGAATACCAGGCGATGAAGAATTCAGTGATATAAGCCACACCTACAATCGATCCTGTTAAAATGATGATCTTATTCATCGATTCAATGTGGAACATGGTGATGTAGTTTTCCAGTCCCAATACCTTACGTGCAACCAGTAATAAGGTTAACACCATGGCGAAACCGGAGAAGATCGCACCCGCAACAAAGTACGGAGGGAAAATCGTCGTGTGCCATCCCGGAATAACCGAAGTAGCAAAGTCCATTGATACAATCGTGTGTACAGAAAGTACAAGTGGTGTTGAAATACCGGCAAGGATCAGGGACACGGTCTCAAAACGCTGCCATGTTTTTACGTTACCACTCCATCCGAAAGAGAAGATAGAATAGATCTTGCGGCGTAATCCTGTAGCACGGTCACGGATAGTAGCGATATCAGGAAGTAAACCTGTGTACCAGAATAACAGTGATACAGAGAAGTAAGTAGAGATCGCAAACATATCCCAAACCAGCGGTGAGTTAAAGTTAACCCATAGTGAACCGAACTGATTGGGTAAAGGTAAGACCCAATACGCTAACCATGGTCTTCCCATGTGGGATACAACATATGTTGCGGCACAGATTACGGCGAAAATTGTCATCGCTTCCGCTGATCTGTTGATGGAGTTCCTCCAGTTCTGACGGAAGAGCAAAAGTACAGCTGAGATCAGTGTCCCGGCGTGACCAATACCTACCCACCATACGAAACCGGTGATATCCCATGCCCATCCTACGGTTTTATTTAACCCCCAGGATCCGATACCGTTCCAGAAAGTATAACTTACAGCTACCAGCCATAAGGTAGCTCCGCAAAGAGCCAAGATAAAACCTATCCACCAGGCCTTATTAGGCTTATTTTCAACCGGATCTAAAATATCGCTCGTAATCTGAGCATACGTGATATCCTGTCCGGTGATCAGTGGTTCTCTTAATATTGATTCGTTATGTCCTGACATAATGTATTTTCTTTAATATCAGCTTACGCTTGTATTGTTGGTAATGAATCTGTGTTTCTAATTTTAGTCATGTAACCGATACCAGGTTGTGTGTTTACCTCTTCCAGTACATAGTAGATACGCTCACTACGTAGTGCTTTCGATACTTCCGATTCCGCATCGTTAGCATCACCGAAGATGATTGCATTGGCTGAACAGGCTTGCTGGCACGCCATTTTGATATCTCCGTCTTTCAGCGGGCGTTTTTCCAGTTTAGCGGATAATTTACCAGCCTGAATACGTTGGATACACATTGAGCATTTCTCCATTACCCCTCTTGAACGGGCAGTAACATCAGGATTAAGCACCAGTTGTGTGAACTCATTGTTCAGGTAGTTATCAAAACGTGAATCGTTCCAGTAGTTGAACCAGTTGAAACGACGAACTTTGTACGGGCAGTTATTTGCGCAGTAACGTGTTCCTACACAACGGTTATAAGCCATCATGTTCAGACCGTCTGAAGAGTGGGTGGTAGCCAGTACCGGACAAACCGTTTCACACGGAGCGTGGTCACAATGCTGACATAACATCGGCTGGTGAACAACAGTCACGTGGTCAAGGTTCTCCATATGGGCGATCTCTTTTTCTTCAGATACGCTTTTGTCACCTTCTTCATAACTGTAGTAACGGTCAATACGGATCCAGTGCATCTCTCTGCGTCTGCGAACCTCATCACGTCCTACTACAGGGATATTGTTTTCTACGTTACAGGCAACGATACAAGAACCACAGCCGGTACAGGCATTCAGATCGATTGCCATCACCCAGTTATTTCCTGGTTTTTCGTATTTATCCCACAGATCGTAAGATTTATGTCCTTCTTCTTTCTTACCGGTTCCGGCAGCAGGATTCTTTTTGTATTCGGTAAAGCTCGCTTCACGAATAATATTTCTTCCTTCGAAAGAGTGGTGTGTCTGTGTTTGTGCCAGTTCGTAAGTACCGCCCGTTTTACTGATTGTTACCGTAGTGGCGTACTGTAATGTACCGTTTACGAAACTCAGGAACGGGTAAGCATTCTTACCAACATTATCACCTGCTTTACCCACTTTCGTACGTCCGTATCCTAAAGCGATAGAAGCCGTACCCTGTGCCTGTCCCGGTTGTACGAGAACTGGTAAAATGATCGTGTAACCGTTACTTCCTTTTACTTCAACAAGGTCAAATTCATTGATTCCAAGTTTCTCAGCAAATTTAGGCGCAAGGGCAACATAGTTATCCCAGGTCACTTTAGAAACCGGATCAGGTAATTCCTGCAGGAAAGCGTTGTTTGCATGTTTACCATCACGCATTGCTACGTTTTCGTAAATTTCCAGTTCGATGTCTTTAGACAGGGATTTGCTGGTATTTACTACCGAAGGAGCAACTGCAGCCAGTGAAAGGTTGAATGTATAGGTTCCTGCTGGTTTTGCAGGAGCGGTGAACACTCCTGTCTGCAACAATTCATTCCAGGTTTTACCTAAACCAGGTAATATGTTTTTCTCCCAGTTGTTACGAACATACTGGTAGTAATCTTTAACAGGAGCGTTAGACCAGATCAGTAAACTCTGTTCTGCCTGACGTGAATCAAACACAGGGTTAATCGTTGGCTGAACGATCGAATATGTTCCCTCGTAGCTGCTTGCATCGCCCCATGCTTCCAGATAGTTCTGGTTGGTTGCGATCACATCACATAAAGTAGAAGTTTCATCTTTACGGTCAGAGAAAGATACTTTCAACGGCACCTTGCTCAAACCTTCGGTAAAGGCTTTGGCATTGGCCACATCGTAAGCAGGGTTGGTATCCAGGAAGAAAACAGCAGCAACTTCGCCTCTGTTCATCTCATTCTGGAACTCTGCAAATTCAGCATCATTACCGGAGTAACGTTTCGAAGGATTATCAAGATCGATCGTTGTACCATAACTGCCGATAGCGGAGTTGATGGCATTCACAAGGATCTGTGTAGAAACATCGTTCGATCCGCAGACAACCAGTGCTTTTCCTTTTTGCTGAACTAATTCCTTAGCAACTAATTTTAATGCCTTATCAGCAGTAACATTGTTCGGCAATCCGCCACCTGCAAGGTTAGCACCGGTGATCGCATTATATAAGGTAATTAACGCAGGGCCCTGTTCAGATAATTTAACCGGGATACGTGTATCTGCATTGGTACCTGTCATGCTCATTCCAGCTTCGAACTGGAAGTGACGTGACATTTTACCTTTTGCAAGTGTTTTATAATTTCTGTTCTCTATATACTGAGAAGTAAACTCTTCTCCGCTGATCCAGGTTCCCAGGAAGTCAGCCCCAAAACTAACTACAAGATCAGCCTTATGGAAATTGTATTTAGGGATTATTGCCTTTCCAAAACTATTCTCGTTCGCTTTGATGATACCCGTATAAGATATCGCATCATACTGAACATGTTTGGTAGTAGGATAAGCAGCAATAAAATCGGCCACTACTGCCTGGGTAGACGGGCTGTATACAGATGAGGAAACGATTCTGATTTTTTTGCCTGAAGCTTTTGCCTTCGCTAATTCTGCACTTACAAATGCATCTACTTTAGACCAGGTAGTTTCATCATTCTTTAAAACCGGGGTTTTAAGTTTTGAAACGTCATACAGGTCCAGCACTGAAGCCTGGGCTACAGCATCAGTACCGCAATTGAACTGGCCTGCATTAGGATTTGGTTCAATTTTGATAGGACGTCCTTCTCTGGTCTTCACCAATATACTTTGTCCGTTAAAACTGGATACATAGTAATTCGGGATACCCGGGATCACTTCTTCTGGTTTAATCAGATAAGGGATTGATTTGTGTATCGGAGCAGGCTGACAAGCCGCAAGTGTAACCGCACCAAGACCAAAGCCAAGGGCTTTTAAAAAGTCACGGCGCGGGGTTACTGTACTTAACCCTGCTTCATTTAAAACATCTTCTATTGGAAGCGGCTCTGCGAATTCGTTTTTATTGATTTCAACAAAATCGGAGGTCTTGTTAAATTCCTCTAAGCCTTTCCAGTATTTTTTATTGCTTTCCATTTAAGCTATATTACTGTTTATCGAACGTTCTTTTTTATTAAACTCTACTCTATTAATAGTGACATTTGCCACACTCTATTCCACCTAAAGCTGCAGGTGTTAATTTCTCACCTTTTTTGATCTTCTCATGTGCAGCAATGATCTTCGTATAGAAAGCATTGTCTTTTACTTCTAATTTGGTGTCTTTGTGACAGTTGATACACCATTTCATGGTCAGCGGAGAGTACTGATAGATCTCTGCCATGGTATTAACCGGTCCGTGACAGGCAAAGCATACCGGTTCGTTAGGTTTCAGGCCTTTTTCTTTACGGATAGCTTCTTCAGCTACAACAACGTGTTGCGAGTGATTGAAATAAGCAAAATCAGGAAGGTTGTGCACCTGAACCCATTCAATTGGTTTTTCTTTCGACTTGTCATAAGTCATTTTATCCGCATCGTAACCCAGTGCATTGTAGATCTTCTGAATCTCAGGAGAGATATTCCCGTCGTGGCTGTCCCTTGCCTGAACCTGTTTGTGACAGTTCATACAAACGTTAAGTGAAGGTATCGTTGCGTTCCTGGATTCGAAAGCACCTGCGTGGCAATACTGACAATCGATCTGGTTGACACCTGCGTGCAGTTCGTGAGAGAACTTAATCGGCTGTGTTGGCTGGTAACCGGTATTCACACCAGTATCCCACATACCCATCCATCCCCATGAACCTAGACTGATCACTAAACACAGGATAAAGAAGAAAATGAATTTTTTGTTCTTGAACAACTGCCCGATGCCAGCCGCCATAGAAACACTCTCTTCCTCAACGATCACTACGCCTTGTTTCTGCAGGATCAAACGTTCCAGCATTTTAATTGCGCGGCCCAGGATCACCAATACTACGATGGAGATCAGGATCACTGCAACTACTCCTGCAAGAGAGAAGTTTGAAACTTCCTCAGATGCACCTGCGCCGGCGCCGGCAGCATCACCTGCTTTTTTTGGCTCACCTGCTTTAATGTAAGCAAGAATGTTTTTGATATCAACCGGAGTTAATGTAGGGAATGCGGTCATCTCCGCATTTGGGTTCCATTTAGACTCTTCAACTGCTTCCTTATCACCTGATGCGATAAATGCCGGAGCGTTGTTAATCCATTTCAATAAAAAGGCTTCGCTCTTCAGTGGGATGGCAGTCTGCAGTGCAGGACCAATCAGATCGCGGTCCAGAGCATGACATGAAGTACATTTTTCCTTAAAGAGCGTTCTTCCCGCTGCTGCGTCTTGTGCTTGTGTACCTGAAACGATTAAAACAGATAGAGCCGTGAACATAAATGCCGACTTCCAAACTCTTCTAATGATCAATGAGATATTCCTCATAATGAGTATTTTATGCTTTATTTTAAAAAACTGTAACAAACGCAATTGATGTTTAAACTTCTGTTCTCCGTCAAAGCGTCCACAAAAGTAAAATTTATTAATTTACCAATGACAAAGAAATG
Organism: Pedobacter hartonius; assembly: GCF_900107535.1. Taxonomy (GTDB): domain Bacteria; phylum Bacteroidota; class Bacteroidia; order Sphingobacteriales; family Sphingobacteriaceae; genus Pedobacter; species Pedobacter hartonius. The sequence continues at coordinate 319,315 of NZ_FNRA01000002.1, forward strand.
ACAGTAAATACAATTTATAATCATTCTAAACATCGCGTTTTTTATGCTTTAAACGAAGAAAATCAGCAATTTTCCAATTTTGCTGATTTTCCGATTCTCCATTTTTTTTATAAAAATTTGGAACTTATAATTACATTTTTAATATCCATGCAAAAATCAAAGGAGCAACGATTGTCGCGTCAGACTCCACTATGAATTTGGGTGTATTGATATCGAGTTTGCCCCAGGTAATCTTTTCATTCGGCACGGCTCCTGAGTATGAACCATATGAAGTAGTGGAATCCGAAATCTGGCAGAAATAACTCCAGAATGGTATATTCTCCATTTCCATGTCCTGGTATAACATCGGTACCACGCAAATAGGGAAGTCACCGGCGATACCTCCGCCGATCTGGAAAAAACCAATCCCTTTGCCACCACTGTTCTTAATATACCAGTCCGCAAGGTATCCCATATATTCAATACCGCTTTTCATTGTCGTAGCTTTCAGCTCCGCTTTCATTACGTATGATGCAAAGATATTCCCCATTGTCGAATCTTCCCAGCCCGGTACAACGATCGGCAGGTTCTTCTCCGCAGCTGCCAGCATCCATGAGTTTTTAGGGTCAATTTCATAGTATTGCTCCAGGTCTCCGCTCAGCAGCATCTTGTACATGTACTCATGCGGAAAATAACGTTCACCAGCATCTTCAGCATCTTTCCATATTTTGTAAACATGTTTCTGCAAACGCCTGAAAGCTTCCTCTTCTGGAATACAGGTATCAGTAACGCGGTTATAGTGGTTCTCCAGTAAGTCCCATTCATCCTGTGGGCTCAGGTCACGGTAGTTCGGTACGCGTTTATAGTGCGAATGGGCAACAAGGTTCATAATATCTTCTTCCAGGTTCGCGCCTGTGCATGAAATTATAGCTACCTTATCCTGACGGATCATCTCAGCCAGAGAAATCCCCAGTTCTGCCGTACTCATTGCACCGGCAAGGGTAATCATCATTTTACCGCCTTCGTCCAGATGTGTTTCATAGCCTTTAGCTGCATCCATCATCGCCGCCGCATTGAAATGGAGGTAATGCCCTTCCATGAATTTAGATATTGGTCCTCTTGTTACGCTCATTTTATGTTTTTTTTATCAGCCGCAAAAATAGCAAATATTCTTAAACGAGCCTGAATGTTTCGGTGCAGAACATAATTCTCTTTTAATTGTTTAATTTCGCGGATTCATACCTATTATAAAAGCGTTAAACGGCGAATGAAACCTGCATAAGATTATGTCTTACAAAAAGTAATGCAAATCTTATGCAAGCTTCACAACAATTAAAAAGACAATTATTTACTGTGAAAAAACTATTTATCTGTAACTTCCTGATGCTCTCCGCACTCTCCGGATTCGGACAAATGAAATTGATCAAACGTATGTTGTCTGAAGACGTTGATACTACCCGCAGAGCCAGTTTTATGCCCTTGCCTTTTCTCAAATATTCGCAGGAAGTGGGTATGGAATTTGGGCTTGGCGCGTTATATTCTACCTATCTGGATAAAAATGATCCACTCAACAGGAGCTCAAACTTCGCTACCATTTTATCGGTCTCTACAAAAAAACAATATAACGTTACCCTTAAAGGGGATGTATGGACAAAAAACAACGCCTATCACCTGATCGGCGACCTGCGTTTTCGCAGTACCCCCTTTGATTTCTTCGGAACCGGAAATGAAACCCTTGAAGCAAATAAAGACAGAGTTGTTCAGCACCAGATCAGGACAGGACTTGATGTGGAGAAAAACATTTTTCCTTTTGCCTATACCGGCGTATCTGTGGCTTTTGAAAGAAATACGTTCAGGGACGTGGAAACAGGCGGCATCTTAGATACAGACCCCCGCGTACTGGATAAAACCGGAGGCAGCGTAGGTTATGTTGGTATTTCACAGACCTATGATACAAGAAACTCCAATAACTATCCCACCAGGGGCTTTTTCGGAAGGATCACTTACCAGTATGCACCTGATATTTTTGGAAAGGATGATTTTAGCGGCAGCCAGATCAAAGTGGTGCTTAAAAACTTCTGGCCGCTTGCCAAAAAACTTGTACTGGGCGTAAACGGTATCTATTACACCATTCAAAGTAACAATACACCATTTTACTTATTGCCGCAATTGGGAAATGAAGATATTATGCGTGGTTATTATGCAGGAAGATACAGGGATGAAAACCTGATTGCCGCACAAACAGAACTGCGCTACCGTTTTAGTAACCGGTTCGGTGTTGTTGTATTTGCCGGTGGCGGACGTGTATTTACCAATGGAGATTTTTCCTTTAAGCAGTTCAAACCATCCGTTGGCGGAGGACTGAGATACTTCTTCGATCCGGCCAAAGGTTTAAGTGTAAGGGCTGATTATGGTATCGGCGAGAAACGGCCGAATGAAGCAAGACAATCAGGCTTTTACCTGAGCCTTGCAGAAGCTTTTTAACGGCTTGCAACCTGCAGGAAAAGACATTAACAGAAGGAAAGATCAGAACTTGATCTTGAAGTGTTCTTTTGCCTGGCCCTTTTTGAAGTAAACCAAACCTATCCAGAACAGGTCTATAGTAACGGTTACATCAGGATGGCTCTTGATCTCTTCCCACGCTTCTTTCATACCCTTGCTCCAGTAAATATCATCAAATATCAGCAGGGAGTTTTCATGTACCTTAGGCAGGCACCACCTGAAATAATTTAAGGTAGCATCCTTGCGGTGGTTGCCGTCAATATATACAAAATCCAGTTGAGTATGTTCCTCAATCACTTTTGGCAGCAGTTCATCAAAATTACCTACGCGTAACTCTATATTTTCAAGTTCAAGATCCTGGAAATTGCTGTATGCCTTTTTTGCAGTTTCAGGACAGCCTTCAATCGTAACAATATCAGCTTCCGGAGCCGCTTTGGATAGATAGGCCGTGGTAATCCCCAGGCAGGTTCCCAGTTCAAGCAGGTTGGCAGGAGCGGCCGATTTAGCAAGGCGGTAGATCAGTTGTGCCAGCCTCGGGCTTTTCAGGGCATTTTTTGCGATCTCCTTTATTTTTTTCGTACGGTTTTTATTCAAATGAGAACCGGCGCCCAGATCGGTAACCGTAATGATCGTATCGTCATTTAAAAGTTTTTTTCTTTGCTCCTCAATACCATTGTATTCAATTTTGGAGTTAAAATCGTAAATTACCTCATCAACCAGTTGGTAAACAAACGGAGAGTGGGTACCATGCCTGCTTCTAGCCGTTAAACGGTGCTTCAGATAATCGCTGATAAATTGTAATACCATGCCGCAAAAATAGGCAACACAACATTGTAATTCGCATTTAATGGAAAATAGTACAGAAATAAGCGCATTGGTAAAATTACTGGATGATCCTGATCCGGAAGTTTTCTCGCATGTACGCGATCGCCTGTTTGAGCATGGCAATTCTGTGATCCATTTCCTGGAAACGGAATGGGAGAAATCGCTGGATACCCTATTGCAGGAAAGGATCGAAAATATCGTACACCAGATCCAGTTCAACAGCGTGAAAGAAGACCTTAACCTCTGGTACCAGAGCGGGGCGTTCGATTTACTGCAGGGGGCACTGGTCATCAACCGCTACCAATATCCTGATCTTGATGAACAGAAGATCATCAATCAGATCGAAGAGATCAAAAGAGAAATCTGGACCGGCCTTCAGTATGAAATGAGCTCAGTAGAAAAAATCAAACTGATTAATCATATCTTTTATAATATCAACGGCTTCAGCGGCAATACCAAAAATCACCATGATCCGCAGAACTCGTATATTAACCAGGTACTGGAAACCAAAAAAGGAAACCAGATCTCACTGGCCATTATCTATTCTACCATTGCACAAAAACTGGATATCCCCGTGTATGGCGTTAACCTGCCGCAGCATTTTATCCTGGGTTATATTGACGAGGGCAAAAGGGATGAAAATGAATTCGGTGTGCTGTTCTATATCAACGCCTTTAATAAGGGCGCTATCTTTGGTAAACATGATGTAGACCAGTTCTTACGCCAGCTCAACCTGCAACCCCTTCCTGGCTTTTACGCTCCCTGCAGCAATGTAGAGATCATCCGCAGGATCATCAGGAACCTCATTTCCTCTTATGAAAACCTGGGTTCGGCAGAAAAGGTTGAAGAGCTGAAAGAACTGCAGGAAATCTTACTCAACAGCAACCTCTAGTTGCTGCCGGAAAGTTTGTTTGCCGTCATCCAGTTTTGCAGCCGCACAAACCAGTCGTCTGTTGTAGTTTTGTTGTGAAGGCCAAAGCCGTGTCCGCCAGCCTGGTAAAGATGGGTCTCTACCGCTACTTTATTTTTGACCAGGGCCTCGTCAAACAAAATACTGTTTTCCACAGGGACAGTTTTGTCGTCATTTGCATGCACCAGGAAAGTGATTGGCGTCTGCGCATTTACCTGCCGTTCATTCGAGAAATATTCCTTTTGTGCTTCCGTACCGTTTGCACCAATCAGGTTCTTTACGGAGCCGGTATGCGGCGATGCCAGGAAGCTGATCACCGGATAGATCAAAATCGCAAAATCCGGACGCAGGCTGAGGTTTTCCCTGTTCTCTATTTTACTGTCCCCGTAATGAACGGCGAGTGAAGATGCCAGGTGGCCTCCGGCAGAAAAACCCATGATGCCAACTTTAGCCGGGTTGATCTTCCAGCGGGCAGCATTTTTACGCACCATATAGATTGCCTGCTCGGCATCCTGTAAAGGGCCGAAAGATCTGTCTACCATGGTCGTATCATCAGGCAAACGGTATTTTAATACCACCGCGGTAACACCATTTTCGGCAAACCTCTTTGCCACCTCATCCCCTTCATGGCCAATAGCCAGATGTGCATACCCTCCACCCGGACAAATGATCACAGCTGTTCCGTTTGTCTTGGCAGGGTTGGGCTGATATAAGGCAATGGTAGGTTGAAAGACTTTCGAGAGGCCTGTCACCTTACCATCTTTAACTGTTTGTATTTCCTTGTAGGACGCCGGCGGAGTTTTAGCCCCCGGAATTTTACCGGGGTACAGGTTCATTACTTCCTGTGCTTTCAGTGTCTGCAATCCAATCATACTTAGTCCTAAACATAACAGCCAAAATTTCTTCATTAGAATTCCATTAAATATGCTTTTAAAAAGTCGTTCAGCTCCCCGTCCAGTACAGCCTGTGCATTGGAGGTCTCATAGTTTGTCCGCAGGTCTTTCACCAGCTTATACGGGTGCAGCACATAGTTCCTGATCTGGGAGCCCCATTCTATTTTCATCTTTGAACCTTCAACGGCAGCAGAAGCTTCCATCCTCTTGCGCATCTCGGCTTCATATAGCTGCGATCTCAGGAGTCGTAAAGCGTTCTCCTTATTTTGCAGCTGCGATCTTGATTCCTGGTTTTTTATCACAATTCCCGAAGGCTTATGATATAAACGCACAGCGGTTTCCACTTTATTTACATTCTGACCACCAGCACCACCGGAGCGGAAGGTCTCAAATTCGATATCCGCGTCTTTAATCTCAATCTCAATCGTATCGTCTACCAGTGGATAAACATATACCGAAGCAAAGGAAGTGTGCCTCCGTGCATTGGAATCAAAAGGAGATATACGCACCAGACGATGTACCCCGTTCTCGCCCTTCAGGTATCCGTAAGAAAATTCCCCGGCAAACTGCAGGGTAACGGATTTTACCCCGGTCACCTCACCGGCCTGAAAATCCTGTTCAGACACCTTATATCCGTTCTTCTCCCCCCACATGATATACATCCGCATCAGCATGGCCGCCCAGTCGCAGCTTTCAGTTCCGCCGGCTCCGGCAGTGATCTGCATCACCGCATTCAGCTGGTCTTCCTTGCTGCTGAGCATGTTCTTTAGTTCCAGGTCTTCGATCAGGCGCAGGCATTTCTCATACTGCTCCTCCATCTCTTCGTTTGTGGCATCTCCTGACTGCAGGAAATCAAACAACACCTGTGTATCTTCAAATTCGGCGTCGACCTTCTTCCAGGCATCTGTCCATACCTTTTTAGAGTTCATCTCTGCCAAATGCTTTTCGGCCTTTTTGGGATCATCCCAAAAATCCGGTTGTAAGGTAAGCTCCTGTTCTATATAAATAGCTTCGAGTCGGGTATCGACGTCAAAGATGCCTCCTCAGCGACGCTACTCTGTCCCTTAAATCCTGTATTTGTTCTTTTGTCATACCCACAAATATATAATTATTTCTTCAGCACCATGTAATCCAGCGCCAGATTGGATAATGCATTCACGCCCAGCACAAAACCGCTTTCATCAATAAAGAAATCCGGCGTATGGTGAGAAGGGGCCTTTAAGGGGTCTTTTCCCTTTGTCATCCCGCCCAGGAAAATAAACAGGCCGGGTATTTTTTCCTGGTAGAAAGAAAAATCTTCTCCGCCGGTAACTGCTGGTTTCAGTCTGACGTGGTCAGCACCTGCCGTAGCCTTCAGGCTGGGCAGCATTTTCGAAGTCAGCGCCGGATCATTAAACGTAACGGGGTAGTGATAGCTGTAAGGGATCTGCACTTCTGCAGTTCCGCCTCCTGACTCCGCGGTTTTGGTCACGATAGTTTTTACCCTGTCAATGAACATGGCCTCATCATCCTTGCTCAGGTTACGGATCGTACCCAGCATCTCCACCTTCTCAGGAATAATATTCGACCTGATACCGCCATTGATTGCTCCGATGGTAACCACCCCGGCATTTTCAGTCACATTCAGGTTCCTGCTCACGATGGTCTGCAGGTTATTGATGATCTGTGCCGAGATCACCACAGGGTCAATGCTGCTCCACGGGTAAGCGCCATGCGCCTGCCTGCCCATCACGGTGATCTTCATATCATTCACCGAGGCCATTGTTCCGCCTGGCCGGTAGGTAATATCTCCTACAGGCGTCTGCGAATTGATATGCAGGCCAAAGATCACTTCCACTGCGGGGTTCTTCAGTACACCTTCCTTTACCATGAGTTCGGCACCGCCTTCCTCGCCTGACTGTACGCCTTCCTCGGCAGGCTGAAAGATAAACTTTATGGTTCCCGGGATATTTTTTTTCATCGAAGCGAGCACTTCTGCCACACCCATCAGTATTGCCATGTGTGTATCATGTCCGCAGGCATGCATTACGCCTGTTTCCTGCCCGTTGTAGGTAGTCCTCACTTTAGAGGCAAAAGGCAAATTTCCCCGTTCTGTCACCGGGAGCCCGTCCATATCCGCCCTCAGCGCAACTACCGGCCCGGACTTTCCCCCGTTCAGTATCCCCACCACACCTGTTTTAGCTACTCCGCTGGTAACGATCATACCCAGCGACTGCAGGTGTTTGGTGATGATCTCCGAAGTCCGCAGCTCATTGTTTCCCAGTTCCGGGTGTTCGTGGAAATCGCGGCGCCAGGCAATGATCTTTTGTTCAATACTGGCGGCTTTCTTAGCTACATCTGCCCTTAAGGCATTTTTTTGTGCAAAGGCACTTCCTGATGTCAGGATCAACAGGAGAAAGTAAAATCTTTTCATGAGAACGTTATTTTTATGTTAAATATAATCGAATCTGCCGGGATTTATTTTATCGGCAGAAATATTGTTACAAGCTTTATCAATAGAATTAAACCAGTACATTTAAAAAAAATACCACATTATGCTTCCAACCGTAAACTTTACAGAAACCGCAGCCTACAAGTACCTGGCTGATCACTTCATTGATATCAATGAGAAAAACTTAAAACAGCTCTTTACAGAAGACGACAAACGTTTCGAGAAATTTTCAGTGATTTTTGAGGATATTCTTTTGGATTATTCCAAGAATAGAATTAACGACGAGACTTTTGCCTTACTGCTTCAGCTGGCAAGGGAATGTAAACTGGATGAAGCGATCAAAGCAATGTTTAGCGGGGATAAGATCAACCAGACCGAAGACCGTGCAGTACTGCACATTGCGTTGCGTAACCAGGGTAACAATGCGATCTATGCTGATAGTATAAATGTAATGGATGAGGTAAATGCTGTTCTGGCTAAAATGGAGAAATTCAGCGAACAGATCATTTCAGGCTCATGGAAAGGGTATACAGGTAAAGCCATTACTGATGTTGTGAACATCGGTATCGGCGGTTCTGACCTGGGGCCGGTAATGGTAACGGAGGCTTTAAAAGCCTATAAGAACCACCTGACCATGCATTTTGTATCCAATATTGATGGTACGCATATGGCAGAAGCCTTAAAAGTGGTTGACCCGGAAACAACATTGTTCATTATTGCCTCCAAAACTTTCACTACACAGGAGACCCTCACCAATGCAAATACCGCAAAAGACTGGTTCCTGAGTAAAGGCGGAAAACAGGAAGATGTAGCCAAACATTTCGCTGCGCTGTCTACGAATGCTAAAGACGTGTCTGCTTTTGGTATCGATACCGAAAATATGTTTGGCTTCTGGGACTGGGTTGGCGGACGGTACTCACTATGGAGTGCAATAGGTTTGCCTATCGCACTCAGCGTAGGTTTTACCAACTTCAAACAATTATTGGAAGGCGCACATGCGGCAGACGAACATTTTGAAAGTACCTCTTTCGAAAGCAACATCCCGGTAATCCTGGGTCTGCTGGGCGTATGGTATATCAACTTCTTCGATGCAGAAACACAGGCTATTCTTCCATATGATCAATACATGCACCGCTTTGCCGCATATTTCCAGCAGGGAGATATGGAAAGCAACGGTAAACACGTAGACCGTAACGGTGAAGAAGTAACTTATGAAACAGGACCGATCATCTGGGGCGAACCGGGTACAAACGGACAGCATGCGTTTTACCAGCTGATCCACCAGGGAACACGCCTGATCCCATGTGATTTCATCGCGCCGGCGCAAAGCCTTAACCCGATAGGTGAACACCACCAGATCTTGTTGTCAAACTTCTTTGCACAGACTGAGGCACTGATGAACGGTAAAACCGAAGAACAGGTAACTGCCGAGTTGAAGAAAGATGGCAAGACTGACGAAGAGATCAAAAAACTGGCACCTTTCAAAGTTTTCGAAGGTAACAGGCCTACCAATTCAATTTTATTAAAGAAAGTAACCCCGAGAAGTCTTGGAAGCCTGATCGCGTTATATGAGCATAAGATATTTGTTCAGGGGATTATCTGGAACATCTTTAGCTTTGATCAGTGGGGAGTAGAATTAGGAAAACAGCTGGCCAAAAGTATTTTGCCGGAGCTGAAAGGTGATGAGCCAGTTTCATCTCATGATCCTTCCACAAACGGGCTGATCAACCAATACAAAAACTGGAGATAACACACTTAATATAAGCGTTTTCATCTGTTTATTTTAGTATATTTATAGATTAACTTAAACCTTTATAAAAGGATTTGATCTAATAAAGACACAAATAAAACCTATACAGATGAAAACGCTTAAAAATATCTTTCTTTTTGCCTTGCTCTTTTCTGTGGTAAAACTGTCTGCCCAGACAGATAAAGCAACAACTGCCAGGATCATTGCAGCGCAGAATTACGTATTTGTTGCCACTACGGCCTATCCGCTCAATGCGGCAGACATTAATAAGATCATGAGCAGACTGCCGGGTTATAATGGCGGTGGCAATATTAACCTTACCGGTTCAAGTTATGACTTGTCAGTAACGACGGACAGCCTGGTGGCCTATCTTCCTTATTACGGACGATCTTACACGCCCAAGTATGGCAGCATTGATGAAAACGGCATCAAATTCAAATCAAAGGACTTCAATTACAAAAGCAGCGCCCGTAAAAAAGGCGGCTGGAATATCACCATGACCCCAAAGGATATCAAGGATAACTATAGTTTAACCCTATTGATCACGACTTCAGGTTATGGTACGCTGACCGTCAACAGCAATAATCAGCAGTCCATCACATTCAATGGATATATTGCAGAAACCAAGCCCAAAAAGGCCGGCTGATCTATTTTGAACCGGCAGGGACCAGGTCAATCTGGAACAATTTGGAAAACTTTTTCCCGGTGACAAATAAACGTTTTCCGATTGCGTCCCATGCAATACCATTCAGTACGTCTGTATTGGGATATTTATCTTTTGCAGGCAAGATCCCTGTCAGATCAATATAACGCTCTATAGAGCCGTTTTTAGGGTCAATTACGGCAATCTTATCCGTCTGATAGATGTTCGCGTAGATCTTCCCTTCAATATACTCCAGTTCATTGAGCTGGTCTACCTGTCCGTTGTTGTCATATACATCGATATAACTTTCTTCTTTGTAATCCGTTCCGTTCAGGAACCAGATCCTGTTGGTACCGTCCGACTTCAGCAGCCGCTGCCCGTCATAGGTCAGCCCCCATCCTTCCCTGCTGTTCTGGTAAGGAAAAGTACCCAGCTCTTTCAGTGATTTCGAATCATATACAAACCCCATATTCTCCTTCCAGGTCAGCATCAGGATCTTATCGCCTACCAGGGTGGAACCTTCGGCAAAGTACTTTTTATCAATATCTATCCGCTGTAATGCCTTGCCAGACTCCAGTGCCACCCACCTTAAAGTAGAAGTACCATACTCTCCGGTACTTTCCAGGAATTTCCCGTTATGGTATTCCAGGCCCTGGGTGTAAGAACTGGTATCATGGGGAAAAACGTTCAGCACCTTATAGGTAAACTTAGCTGGTTTAGTGGATGATTTCAGCACGATATTAATCGTCACCGTATCCTTTTCTTTCCCATTATCTACTATTGCAGAGATCAGCCTGTAACCCAGTGAAAGGCCGGTGGTAGGGATTGTAAATACATCTTTCCCGGCTTTTGTGCCTACCGGCTTGCCGTCTACCAGGTAACTTACATTGGTAATCTTGCTTTCTGCAGGAAGATCGACCTCCACTTTAACTTCTTCTCCCAGGCCATAGGTCTGGCCCTGTTCAGGGAGCTTAAAGCCGGGCACATCATTCCTGCTGCCCTCATTTCTACAGGAAGTGACCAGGGTAATACCGACAAGCAGATAAGCCAGAGTGATCATTTTATAATATTTAACAAGCGTATTACGTTGGCCAGAATGCATCTTCAATATGATTAATTTTATAAAGTTCCTTATTTTCAAAAACAATTGCAACAATGTCGAACCGGATCTCGCCCTGGTGGTTCCTCCTGTCGATATAAACCGCAGAGGCGAACTCCAGTTGTTTCTCTTTTTTCCAGTCTACAAACTCTTCGGGCTCCCCATGATCAACAGACCTCCGGGTTTTCACTTCCACAAAGATCAGTTTACCCTCATGAAAAGCGATCAGGTCAATTTCTGCCCTGCCATAAACCCAGTTCACATCCAGTATCCGGTACCCCAGTTTTTCCAGGTATTCTTTCGCCAGGAGCTCCCCGTATCTGCCAAGTTCATTGTGTTCTGCCATCCAGCCGATTACCGTTATTTCAGTATCACAGAACCCAAAAATTTCGAAATCTCTCTTTCTACATTCTTGATATAGGCATAACGCTGCATCAGTATTTCCTGGTTTACAGGATCGTTTTCTACTTTAATCTCCTGTAAGAGGCCCAGCAGGATGCGGTCCACCTTTCTTTTTTTCAGGTGAAACAGCCCACCCAGAATAGTGGCTTTTAAGTTTACGGTTTCATCCCTCACATAGATCTGGTGTTTATTGTACCAGTTCTCGCTCAATGCGTAGGGCGAAGTAGATAAAGTAATGGCCAGGTCTGCAATTACGCGGTTATCATTTTTGATAAACTGGTTTGCAACCGGCAAATGCCCATTCTCAATCTCTTCTTTATAATTCTCAATGATCAGTTTACAAGTTGGATCTTCAAAGGTCACATCAGACAGGTTCTGCATGATGAAAGACCCGATATACATATTATCAATATTATCCCAGCTGACCAGCTCGTGTCCGAATGCCAGTAAAAGCCTGACAATTTCATTTTCCTGCAGCTGGTCGTTATCCGGGCTGCTCTCCAGCTCCGGAAGGTCAGGATGGAAATTATCGTCGAACAGGTTATCAGGCGGTCCGTCCGGCGCCGCAGGATTTTGTGAATATTGCTGTTTCTGCTGGGAAGAAGTCTTTTTAAACCTGGCAGACTTCATTTTGTTGAGTTCCGTCAGCAGCATCCGCTCCTCTACCTGCAGCAGTCGGCTGCATTCCCGGATAAACACTGAAGCCTTGATATCATCAGGAATCTTTGCGATGCTTTCTACAATATCCCTGATAATGCCCGCACGTTTGATTGGATCTGTACCAGCTTCTTTCAGCAGGATATCGGCCTTGTATAAAATGAAATCCTTGCGGTTATTCTCAATATAAATTTTAAATGCACCTGCGCCAACCTTATGCATGTATGAATCCGGGTCATGGCCGTCAGGAAAGTTCACCACTTTCACGTTCAGTCCTTCTTCCAGGATCATGTCCAGTCCGCGCAGCGAGGCCTTTATACCAGCAGCATCCCCATCATATAAAATGGTTACATTCTGGGTGAAACGGCCGATCAGCCGGATCTGCTCTACCGTAAGCGAAGTACCGGAAGAGGCTACTACATTTTCTATGCCAGCCTGGTGTACCGAAAGCACATCGGCATAACCTTCTACGAGGTAACAGTTATCAAACTCGCGGATGGCCTTTTTTGCCTGAAAAAGCCCGTAAAGGACGTTCGACTTATGGTAGATATCACTTTCAGGAGAGTTGACATATTTAGGGACATTCTTGTCCGTCTTCAGCGTTCTTCCGCCGAAACCGATAACCCTGCCGGTAAAGTTATGGATAGGGAACATTACCCTTCCGCGGAACCTGTCGTATACTTTTCCCTTATCGTTGCGGATGGACAGGCCGGTACGCTCAAGGTATTCTTCCTTATGTCCGGCAGCCTTCGCGCTCAGGATCAGTGCATCCCATTGATCAGGAGAATAACCCAGTTCAAATTTCTTAATGATATCTTCCCTGAAGCCTCTTTCCCTGAAGTAACTCAGACCGATTGCGCGGCCATGCTCTCCCGTCCAGAGTTCATTGGCAAAATAATTTGCGGCATAGAGCGAAACCACATACAGGCTTTCGCGTGCATTGTTTGCTTCTACATCCTGGGGGCTCTGCTCCTTTTCTTCAACCTCTATATTATACTTTTGTGCAAGGTATTTCAGGGCTTCCGGGTAAGAGTATTTCTCATGGTCCATGATGAAATGCACTGCATCCCCCCCTTTTCCACAGCCAAAACACTTATAGATACCCTTGGTAACAGATACATGGAAAGACGGCGTCTTTTCGTTATGGAACGGACAATTGCCAATTAAACTGGTTCCACGTTTTTTTAAAGACACAAAATCACCCACCACCTCCTCAATACGGGCGGTGTCCATGATCTTATTGATGGTATCCTGGTATATCATTAAGGTGTATTACTTCAATAGTGGCAGGAACAAATCAGCTACAGTCTGGTTACCTTTTGCATTCAGATGAACACCGTCAGTAGTCAGTATTCCTTTTTCAAGGTCGCCGGTATTGTTTGCGGCATCATAAGCAGTGAACTGTGCCCTCAGGTCAACCAATGGCAATTTATTTTTAAGGGCCAGCTGACGGATGGCTTCTGAAAACTTATCCAGTTCTGCATCCATATCATTTTCGCCGGTCTTTTTCTCTCCAATAACAGCGGGTGTACATAAGATCACTTTGGCATTACCCGCCTGGATTTTAATGATCAGTGCCTGGTAGAATTTGACAAACTTATCAAGATCTGTTCCGGTGTGCGATGTTTTCTTATGCCAAACATCATTCACACCGATGTAGATCACTACAAGATCTGGCTTCTTGTTCAGGACATCATCTTCTAAGCGAAGATAAAGGTCATATACCTTATTGCCGCCAATTCCTGCACCCATTACCTCATACGCTGAAGAATCAAGTGATTTTTTGACCAGGTCAACATACCCGCCCGGTGCAACTCCCTGCTGGGTGATGGAATCACCAAAGAAAATAATCTTTTTCGGTTTTAATTTCATAGCTAAAATAGAGACAGCAAAACAGCAGGCCATCAGGTACAAGATAGATTTTATAAGTTTTTTCATCGTATTACCCTCTTTAATATTAGTGTTCCAAACGATTGTCAAAGATAACCAATTCATCCCGTTTATGTATAACCAGTCGACGAAGTTCGACGGTTTCTTAGCGCAATATGCTTTCAAGAACTTCCTTTTTACCATCTATCTGTTCAGTATACGTTAATCCAAGGATCGTAGTGACCAGCGGGTACACATTTACATTTTCAAATGCCGGTATTTTAAGGCCTTCTTTGAAGGCTGGCCCCCAGGCAAAAAAAGTAGCCTGCATATCTTTCACCTTTAGCGGATCGAAACCATGGTGCCCGATGCCCGGTATTTTATCGGAAAAGACTTTCGGCCAGTCGGGTATCAGGAGAATATCCCCGATACGGTTCATCCTGTCATCTTTCGCCCCATAGTGAAACCTGTCCGGCATTTCTGTCTTCAGGTAGACCTTATAATCCCTGGCCGATTTACGGAGCGCCGCGTACATGGGTTGTATATCGGCCTTGTCCCTGGCATATAATTCCAGCGTGGTGCTGGAATAGATTACCTTAAACTTATCCCTGTCAATGATTTTCGGTGTACCAATAGGATTTTTAGTATCCACAGTAGTCATCCCATGATCTGAAACAAAAATAAAACTGACCGGCAGTCCGGTAGCCTTAACCGCTTGTGTAAGCTGGTAAACAACAGAATCTACCAATTTTACCGCCCTTGCTGTTTCAGGTGCTTCAGGCCCGAAATGATGGCCGGAATGATCGGGTTCAGACAGGTAAAAGGTAATGAAGTGCGGCCTTTTTTCTTCAGGCAGTTTCAACCAGTTCAGCACGATCTGAATCCTGTCAGGCATTTTGATTTTTTCCGTATATGTATAATAATATGTGGGCCTCACTCCCTTAATAGCAGCTTCAGACCCTACCCAGAACAGGCTGGCTGCAATCATGTGCTGCTGTTCTGCCAGTACCCACAGCGGGGTTCCGCCATACCAGCTTCCATCCCTTACCTGAAGCTTATTACTCATACTATAGCTGTCATTCTTCTCTGCACTATAATAGCTGTTGCTGACCAGTCCATGATGAGAAGGGTACATGCCCGTAACCAGCGTATAATGGTTTGGGAAAGTTACGGTAGGAAAAGAGGGGATCATGGCCGCAGCACGCAGGCCCTTAGCACTCAGTTTCAGTAAATGTTCCGCATGATATTTCTTTGCATAATCATAACGGAAGCCATCCGCAGAAATCAGGATCACATATGGCTTTTTCTGCTGTTCCTCGGTGTTTTTACGGTCATGATCGGCATGAGATACCGTATCGCTTTTCAGCGCTTGCGCAGAGATGTTCAGTACACTAAATAATAATACCAGGCAGGTCAACAGTTTTTTCATTGAAATGATTTAAGCCTTATTGACGAAGGCGCCGTAAATCTAATGTTTTCAAATTACGCCTATATGATCCGTTTATTATATAAACATCCAATAATTTTCAAATTGTCATTTAAATAGTCAGTTTATATTGGTCACATATCGCTGTATTCAGGATGATAAGGGTTCACAAAATTATGAAATCGTCTTTCTGGGAAAGACGATTTTCCGATAATTGTCTCTGTTTTACGGGGGCGCAGCATTGCTATAGAATTATTACCGCTTACCTTTACAGAGTATTGTGATTTTAGCGGACTAAAACCTTCAGCATTCGGAGCCGCAAAAAATAAAACAATCGCATTATTTCACCGGTATCTTGTATTGGGCGGTTATCCGCAAACTATTGATATTCCTGAATACATCCACACAGCTTATCTTCAGGAATACTACAATGCAATGCTATTGCGGGATATTGTAGAGTACAATCGGTTAACTAACTACTCCTACCTTCGTAGTTTATACAGGCTTGCTGCATCTACTATTGGAAAAACCATCAGTAACCGCAGATTGTACAATCAATTAAAGTCGCAACAATACAGTGTTGGACTCAATAGCGTTTATGAGGCAATGGATATGGCGGAACAAGCTTATTTATTTAAAAGGATTAGTCGTTTTGATTATTCAGACAGTAAAAGAGAGAAATCCGATAAAAAGATCTATTGGCTGGATAACGGCTTATTAAATGCAAATACAGCACAATATACAAGAAACCGCGGTCTTTTACTTGAAAACCTAATTTTTAAAGAACTCTATCAGAGATTTGGAAGCATCTATACCAGCAACATCTACTACTATGCTGACGCCTCAGGTGAATGTGATTTCATTGTATATCCTGAAGGTGGAACGGCACTCCCCGTACAGGTAAGCTGGTCGCTATCAGACGAAAGTACGCGAAGCCGCGAGATCAAAGGATTATTAAAAGCATGTACCTACTGTAAAGTGACCGAAGCATGAGTCATCACAGCGGAAGAAGAAGAAGAACTAACTGTAGACGGCGTACATATCAGCATAAAACCGGCATGGAAGTGGATGATCACCTCCATGAAACGCGATTAATTTAACAATTAATTCACATCTATCATTTAGATTTACAGAAAGATAGATAAACCATGAAGTTTCACCTTATCACGTTAATCAGCTTGTTCCTGCCCGCCATTTTCTCCACTGCTCAATGCCAGGAACACAGGGACCGCATCAACCCAAAATATTACCTGATTGCGCACCGCGGCGGGGTGGTAGACAGTGTAACTGCAGAAAACAGTGCTTCAGCTCTAAGTAAAGCTGCCGAAAGAGGCTACCGGATGGTTGAAGTAGACCTGCTTTTGAAAGTGTGCTTCAGCAATGTGAGCGAAAATTACAGGTGATGATTGATCAATGCATGGGGACTAAAATCTGATGAGCCCATGAAGGCCGCCAAAAAAAACAAACAGGACCTTGAATCTGCCGGGATTACATTCTTCCAGGTAGACTCTGACTATGAGCATTTTTTTTACTAGTTATAGTCCTTGTGCAGGATCAGAAAACTTGCCCGTTCTTCCTTCTTGAAAGGAATGTTCCAGTTACCCTGGTAGGTAATCTTTGAAGGCAGTTTTTCTTCGCCAAAATACCCCATTTCGATATTCATCTGTACATCAAAATCAAAAAGCATATTGCTGTACTTCATGTCTACATAACGTCCCAGGATAGCAAAATCGCGCTTATCAAAAATCGTAACCAGCTCTTTGATCATCAGCCCGTCCTTAGTCCAGTTGCTCAGCCCTTCCTTTACGCTCACCCTGAAACGGTAAACAGGAATAGAATCCAGGTAAGTGCCGCTTTGGAAACCATAATCATAATACTGCCGCATATTTGCAGTAAAGATTTCCGTCTTACTGCCGATAAAAGGGATGCCCTTTACAGGCCTCCCGGGGTTAAAGATCAGTGTTTTTAGCTTGTCCTTATAACTCGCATTGGATTCCCCTTTGGGGCTAGCTGAAGAGGTCTCCGAAGAAAAGTCAGTTTTATATGCATTCATGAAGATGTAATCAAACATCTCTACGGTATACAGCTGGTACTTGCCATTTTTCTTAAAGACCTTTCCGGTATCCTGTTTGGCAAGGTATTCCATTTTAACGGGATTAGCCGTATGGCGGATCTTTCTGTAAATCTTCCCGTTTACCTTGTTTTTCTTATCATAAGTATAGATCCTGTTCTCAGCGATGAAACTGTGTTTTTTCATTTTCCTGAAAGCCGCATAAAAGGTAGTATCTGTGGTTACTGCCCGAATAAAAGTCTCCACACTCAGCTTTTGGGCAACAATATTCACATTGGAATCCAGTGTGATCGTCTTGATCGTATCCGGATTAAAACGGGGGATTTGCTGTGCGAACACATGAAACCCGCAAACTGTCATCGCGACAGTTAAAATAGTCCTGATGATCCTCATTAATTCCCCAGTTGTTTCAGCGCAATATAAGCCATCAGGCCTGTTGATATTTTCATTGCATCCTCATCCACATCAAAATTGGGATGGTGTACGGAATATTTTGTGTCCTTAGCCGCATTTCCGGTACCCAAACGGTAGAAACATGCGTCTGTCACCTGCGAATAATAAGCGAAATCTTCCGCAGCCATCCATATATCCAGGTCAACCACATTCTCCGCTCCGAGGTAATCTTCTGCATAAGCACGTGCACTGGCTGTCACTTTTTCTTCATTGATCAGGAAGGGATACCCATGCATGATCCTGAAATCGCAGCTTCCGCCCATACTCTCTGCAATCCCTTCAGCCATTTTTTTCATCAGGCGTTTTGCTTCTTTGCGCCAGTCTTCATCGAGCGTTCTGAAGGTACCTTCCATTTTTACTTCATTCGGAATCACATTGGTTGCCCCATTGGCGATCACTTTTCCAAAAGAGAGTACCGATGGCAATCTTGGGTCTGCATTCCGGCTAACGATCTGCTGCAGTGCCACAAGGATATGCGCACTGATCAATACCGGGTCTATATTCTGCTGCGGCTGGGCACCATGCCCGCCTTTACCATGTACAGTGACATATAATTCATCTGTAGAGGCCATATAAATTCCCGAACGGAAGCCTACTTTTCCCGCATCGATCAGCGGCATTACATGCTGACCGATAATATGCTGTGGTTTCGGGTTTTCCAGTACCCCTTCAGCGATCATCATGCTTGCCCCTCCCGGTAATACCTCTTCCCCGGGCTGGAAGATTAGCTTAATCGTCCCGCCGAACTCTGCTTTCAGTGTATTTAAAATATATGCAACCCCTAACAGGGACGAGGTGTGTACGTCATGTCCGCAGGCGTGCATCACACCAGGATTTTTTGAAATATACGGTTTATCATTTGCCTCATTGATCGGCAAAGCATCCATATCTCCGCGCAGGGCAATCACCTGGTCTGAGGGCAGGTCGCCCGTAATTAAACCGACTACGCCCGTATTGGCAAGCCCTTCAAAGGAGATGCCCCATTCTGTAAGTTTCGCTTTCACGAAAGCTGAAGTTTCAAATTCTTTAAAAGACAGTTCCGGATTGGCATGGAGGTGACGGCGGTACCCTACTACCTCTTCAAAAATGGTACCTGCTAAATGTTGAATCTGCTCTTTATTGATCATAGTTTTAATCTAAACCTGGTGCATTAATCTTTTCTCTGAAGATGAACAGCGTGGCAAATGCCGATCTCAGTTCATTCATCATCCGCTGGGCTTCCAGGCGCGTCCTGAAGTCGCCCACACGCAGATAGTAATTGGGCTCTTTATAAGTAATATACGTATTGACCTTTGGATATATTGTCTTAAAGCGGGACTGTTCATTGAACACTTCTCTCCGGTCTGACCCGTAAAAGACCTGCACGCGGTATCCCATCATGGATACGATAGTACCATCTCTACGGGAAACGGCAGTTGCAGGTGCAGGCGCAGCTTTTTTACTGAGGGCGATCCTTCTATCGATCAGGCTGTCAACCAGCGGATCTTTAATAACTGTCACCACGCCTCTTTTCTGCGCAGACAAGGCAATAGAAAAAAAACAAATAATCAACGTAAAGATTAACTTCATAAAGTTTTTAAAAAAAGAATGCCGACTTCTTTTTACAAAAATCGGCATTCTTTGTGTGTATTACAAATTACATTCCTGCACCATGGCAGTTTTTGTATTTCTTACCGCTTCCACAAAAGCAGGGATCATTTCTTCCAATCGTCACTTCTTTACGTACAGGTTGCTGCGGAGCAGGCTCACGGGTATCGTCAAACTGGACTTCAGCACCTGTGGCCGAAGCAAATTCAGGTTTAGATAATTTCAGCTTGCTTGCAGGTTTTGGTGCCTGCGGAGCTTTAAGGTCATCGGCTTCCTGCTGCACAGGAATACCACCTTTATATAAGAAACTCACTACTTCTTTATTTACTGCGTTCAGCATGTTTTTGAACAGGTTGAATGCTTCCATTTTGTAAATGATCAGTGGGTCTTTCTGTTCGTAAACTGCGTTTTGTACAGACTGTTTTAACTCGTCCATTTCGCGAAGATGCTCTTTCCATGACTCATCGATTAAGGCCAGAACAATCGTTTTCTCAAAAGATTTTGTAACTTCTCTTCCATCGTTCAGCATGGCTTTTTTCAGATCAACTGCTACCTGAACGCTTCTTACGCCATCCGTAAACGGAACAACGATCTGCTCAACATGGTCGCCACGTTCTTCAAACACCTGTGTCAGCACCGGCATTGCCTGCCCGATGATGGCTTCAGATTTCCTTGTATAAAAGGCTACTGCCTCTTCAAACAATTTGTCTGTTAAAATATGTACGCTTCTTGAGCTGAATTCAGATTCAGTAATCGCGGTATCCAGGGAGAAGTTCTTGATCACTTCAAGTTTGAAGCCTTCATAGTTACCTTCTTCCTTATATTCGCTCACTACATCTTCAGCCACGTCAAACACCATATTGTTCATGTCTACATCCAAACGCTCGCCAAACAGCGCATTCTTACGTTTTGAGTAGATCACCGAACGCTGAGAGTTCATCACATCATCATATTCCAGCAAACGCTTACGGATACCAAAGTTATTCTCTTCAACTTTTTTCTGTGCACGCTCAATAGATTTCGTGATCATTGAATGCTGGATGACTTCACCATCTTCAATACCCATTTTTACCATGATGTTAGAGATACGCTCAGAACCGAATAAGCGCATCAGGTTATCTTCCAGTGAAACGAAGAACTGTGACGATCCCGGATCACCCTGACGGCCTGCACGACCACGCAACTGCCTGTCTACACGGCGCGACTCATGACGCTCCGTACCTACGATGGCCAAACCACCAGCTTCCTTCACACCGGCACCCAGTTTAATATCCGTACCACGACCCGCCATATTCGTAGCGATGGTCACTGTTCCTGCCTGACCGGCTTCAGCCACGATATCGGCTTCCTTCTGGTGCATCTTCGCATTCAGTACATTGTGTTTGATCCCTCTGAGTTTCAGCATGCGGCTCAACAGTTCAGAGATCTCTACCGAAGTAGTACCCACCAATACCGGGCGGCCTGCTTCAGTCAGTTTTACGATCTCCTCGGCAACTGCATTATATTTTTCGCGGATGGTACGGTAAACGTAATCCTGCTCATCTTTTCTTGACATTACCCGGTTGGTAGGAATTTCTACCACATCCAGTTTATAAATAGACCAGAACTCACCAGATTCTGTAGTTGCCGTCCCCGTCATACCACATAACTTATGGTACATACGGAAGAAGTTCTGTAAAGTAACCGTAGCATAGGTTTGTGAAGCATCTTCAACTTTCACATTTTCTTTTGCCTCGATCGCCTGGTGCAAGCCATCCGAATAACGGCGGCCATCCATGATACGGCCTGTTTGCTCATCTACAATTTTGATCTTACCTTCATCGATGATGTATTCTACATCGATCTCAAATAAAGTATAGGCTTTCAGCAACTGGTTCACCGAGTGCACGCGTTCTGCTTTGATCGAATAATCGCGCATCAGCTCGTCTTTTCTCGAGATCTTCTCTTCGCTGTCCAGCGTTGATTTTTCAATCTCAGCAATTTCAGTACCTACATCCGGCAATACGAAGAAATGTTCGTCTTCACCGGATTTAGTGATCAGCTCAATTCCTTTTTCCGTCAGTTCTACCTGGTTGTTTTTCTCATCGATATAGAAATAAAGATGTGAATCTACCTTTGGCATGTTCTTGGACTGATCGGCCATATAATGATTTTCAGTTTTCAGGAGGACCTGCTTATTGCTTCCTTCACTTAAAAACTTGATCAGTGCTTTATTTTTTGGTAAACCACGGTGAGCCCTTAACAGCGCTAAACCACCTTCACCTTCTTCGGTTCCGGCTTTACCGTCATTGATTAATTTCTTTGCTTCATTTAAAGCTTTGGTCACATATTCTTTCTGTGCATTCACCAACCGCTCTATCCTTGGTTTCAGTTCATGGAACTCATGCTGGTCTCCAAAAGGAACAGGTCCTGAGATGATGAGTGGTGTACGGGCATCATCGATCAGTACTGAATCGACCTCATCCACCATAGCGAAATGCAGCTTGCGCTGTACCAACTGGCCCGGTTCCTGTGCCATATTATCACGCAGGTAATCAAAACCAAACTCATTATTTGTGCCATAAGTGATGTCAGCCAGGTAAGCATCCCTGCGCTGCTGCGAGTTAGGCTCATGTTTATCAATACAGTCTACCCTTAAACCATGGAATTCGAACAGAGGTCCGTTCCATTCCGAGTCACGACGTGCCAGGTAATCATTCACTGTAACGATGTGTACACCCTGTCCTGCCAGCGCGTTCAGATACGCCGGCAATGTACTTACCAGGGTTTTACCCTCCCCAGTGGCCATCTCGGCGATTTTACCATTGTGTAATACAATACCACCGATCAACTGCACATCATAGTGAACCATGTTCCACACTACCGTGCTTCCCGCAGCATCCCAGGAGTTTGCCCAGAAAGCCTTATCACCTTCAATCTTCACATTGGCCCTGCGCGAAGCATATTCTCTGTCATATGCCGAGGCAGTAACTTCCAGTTTTTCATTTTCAGCGAAACGTCTTGAGGTTTCCTTTACTACAGCAAAAGCTTCAGGAAGGATTTCCATCAGTACAACTTCCAGTTCTTTATCCCTGTCTTTGATTAAAAGATCGATTTGTTCATAGATCGAGGTTTTCTCCGGCAAAGACAAGTCCTGACCTTCAGCATCTGCTTTCAGTCCGCTTATTTTACCATCGATTTCTGCTAAAGATTTGGCGATAACATCTTTAAAGTAGACGGTTTTGTTACGCAATTCATCATTGCTTAAAGCCAAAAGCTTAGCATATTCCTCATTTATTTTGATGACAAGTGGTTGGATTGCCTTAATATCTCTATCCGATTTGCTTCCAAAAACTTTGGTTAAAAATCCTAACATCGTTTTTATCTGTGTTTATTTATTTAAAAATCATGATTTTACAACAACCAAGCCATAGCAGTCAACAGGTCACTTTGGCAGTTGCCGGGCCATAAAAATACAAATAATCTCGCATATTGATCAGACAGTATTGCTTTATTTGGAAAGACAAGTACAAATTGTCATCCTGCTGTAAGGATTAAATCAAAAGATAAACTATATATTTTAGGCAAAGCGTTTATCTTTGCCCATATGAATATCTTATTATTAGGTTCTGGCGGAAGAGAAAGTGCTTTCGCCTGGAAGATGAGCCAGTCTGAACAATGCTCAAAACTATTTATCGCACCCGGAAACGGTGGAACGGGAGCGTACGGTAAAAATGTAAATCTAAATCCAAATGATTTTGAGGCCATCAAAAAGTTTGTTTTGGCAGAAAACATTGAGCTTGTAGTGGTAGGACCCGAAGAACCTCTGGTAAATGGTATTCATGACTTTTTTGCTGCCGATGAGCAGCTTTTAAAAATTCCGGTGATCGGCCCTAAAAAAGAAGGTGCTATCCTGGAAGGCAGTAAAGATTTTTCAAAGGAATTTATGGCACGCCACGGCATCCCTACCCCGGCATCGAAATCCTTCACCAATGAAACACTGGCCCAGGGGCTGTCCTACCTGCAACACCATAACCTGCCGGTGGTATTAAAAGCCGACGGACTGGCAGCAGGCAAGGGCGTGGTGATCTGCGAAACCACCGCTGATGCACAGGATGAATTGAAACTGATGCTGGGCGGCAAATTCGGCAATGCCGGATCACTGGTGGTCATCGAAGAATACCTGACCGGCATTGAGCTGTCTGTATTTGTACTGACCGACGGAGACAATTATGTGATCCTGCCGGAAGCGAAAGATTACAAAAAGATAGGACAGGGAGACACCGGCTTAAATACAGGCGGTATGGGTTCTGTTTCGCCCGTGCCATTTGCCGATAAGAAATTCTTAAATGAAGTAGAGCAAACGATCATTATCCCTACGATTGAGGGACTGAAAAAAGACAATATAGATTATACCGGTTTTATCTTCTTTGGCCTGTTCAAAGTGGGTGATAAACCAATGATCATTGAATACAACTGCCGCATGGGAGACCCTGAAACGGAAAGTGTGCTGCCAAGGATTGAAAATGACCTGGTAGAACTGTTCATGGCTACTGCACAGAAACGCCTGAAGGATGTGACACTGAAGATCAGCCCGAAAAGTGCTGCTACTGTAATGATCGTTGCAGGCGGTTACCCGGGAGAGTATGAAAAAGGTAAAGCCATGACAGGGATTGACAACATGCGCAGGTCCCTCGCTTTCCATGCGGGAACCATGCTGGAAGGCGGTGTGATCAAAAGCAACGGCGGACGCGTACTGGCCGTGACAAGTTTACAGGACGATATGTTCGAAGCACTGCAATCAGCTACTGCTGATGCCGCGAGGGTATATTTTGACGGAAAGTATTTCAGGGAAGATATCGGGTTTGACCTGATGTAATATTAATTATCTGAATAGAAAAGGCCCTGAAATCTTTGTGATCAGGGCCTTTTGTTTTTCCGGCACTTTGTGAAACGCTTCAGTATAGCTTAATGGTCACTGATCAATAAGAAGCCTTACAGTTTACCCTAAAAAATGCCCGGGAAGGCAAAGAGATTACGGTAGATGTAATTAAAGAAATTAATGCAAGAACAGGAACATTCAGGAAAGGCAACGTTACATCATTTGATTCTGATGTGTTTGAACCTGTACAGAACTCACATAAAACTTATGCAGAACCCGCATCTTGGCTGGGGTTGGTGTGGGGTTGATCTGCGGTTACGCTGCGGTTGCCTGCTTATACCCACGACAACCCCAGACCAACCCCAGCAAGACCACACCGGAAATACAGGTTTTGTACGAGTTCTATACGTGTTCAGTATCAGTTTATACCCCGTTATTACCAGATTAGTGGATACTAATATATGAGTTCAGAAAACAGTCACCTGTTAAAACCATTATTTCAAAAAAAACAACACAATAAACCTAACCAGCTATATGATAAACAATAAAACACATACAACTATTATTTTTTTATAAATCAAAATCACCTGGGAAGTTCCGGATACAGCGAAAAGATCTTTCACTCACTGTAGCAATCCCTGAAGCATGTATTGGGAATAAATTCCATTTATGGATGTTCTTCGTTTCACCAGATTGGAAAAACGTTTCAAACAGCGACTATATAGGACGGGTACAACTTTTGACGGCAGAAAAATTATTTCTTTTTTTGACTGGTATTACCTGTTGATACGCCTCCTGTGCCATTTGTTCCGGTACCATTACCGCCGTTCGTACCTGTATCTCCATTGTTGTTGCCACCAGTTGTTCCGCTGGTAACAGCACTACTGCCGGCAGTACCGGAGCCCGTAGTTGCAGAATCGGTCATACCCTTTCCAGCTGTGGTAGTATCAGCCATTGAGGTGTCCACCGTTGTAGATGAGGTATCAGCTTGATCTCCACTATTTTTGTTTGAATTGCTGCATCCTGCGTAAACCACCCCGGTTAAAGCTAAGATTGTAAACAGTTTATATTTCATTTTTCTCTTCTTAATGATTATTTGGATCTTTTTAGCATAACCCTTAGAGCGGAGAAATAGTTTGTGACAATTCCATTTTCAGTGAACTTAAGTACTAATTACTCAGGCCACTTTATAAAACGGATATTCTTTTCATCTTATCAGTGTTTTTAAAAACGAAGAAATATGCTAAATTGAATATTATGATAATTATTGAAACGGATCGTCTGTATTTCAGGGAGATATTTGAGAATGAATTCGAAAGGTAAATCACTGCTATAGTTAGCACCTGATCTATCGGTCAAAAATAAGATCGAACTGCATGGTTCCAAGTTTATGCCAATATTGATAATATACGCTAAAGCGCTGTTGTCAATGATTTGGAAGGATGTCATTCATAAAAGCGTTCAATATCGAACGGCAGGCGTACGGTAGCGGATAGTTGTGTACAGGTTACAGCAACTTCTGATACGTACGCCACCACAGATCGGGCATCTCACCATTCACCGCTACCATATAATCTTCATACCGGCAGGGAACCAGGTGATAACGTTCATTTTTAGACATCCCTGTAGGATAAGGTACCTGCATCCACCAGCGGTCAGATTTCTTGCTTTTCACAAAAAGCATTTCCCCGGAACCGTCTTTCAGGCTGGCCCTGTAGATCAGATACTGCGATTTTGGATTTAAAGGAAAATCTTTTTTCCTGTTATAAAAACCATCGATAAAATACCAGACCATTTGTGCCAGCAGCATGGCTGTCTGGCTGCTGTCGTCAAATGCAGGGTTAAATTCGTAAAACCCAATAGACGTCAGCTTGTCGTTCAAACCCGCATAATGGGCAATCTTACAGGCCTGCTCGCCATAAAACCCGTTGGGGTTTGCATTGCCATTCGCCGAAGCATCAGAAGAGCGGATAGCGGAAAGGTCAAAACTTACCATATTGGCATTCCTCATCACAGGCTCTACAGAACTGATCTCAGTAGAAAACTCGCCTAAACGGTGCACATCAAAATACAGCTTGTTCATCACCTTCAGGCTGTCCTGATTTACAAAATAGGTTTGATAGCCTACATTGCTGAAATTGAACAGGTAATTGGGCTGATGTAAAAAGATCTTATTCAGGTAACTGTCAGAGCGCGTGGCAATACTGTTCTCATCATGACCATCATCCTCCAGGTCAAACTTATTGTCTACCACTACCAGGTCCACTTTCTGCTCCAGGCTTTCATAAGCCATATACTGTGCATAGGTAAGGTCCTGCCCCCCGCCAATGATCACCGGTATGATATTCAGTTTGATCAACTCTGTAACCACGGTTTTCAGTGCGATATAGGTATCAGGGATACTTTCCCCGGCCTTAATGTTTCCGAGGTCGATGATGCGGCTGCTGAAAGCGCCCTCATTTAAAAGATAGAACTGCTCCCTGAAATAATCAGGGCCCAGGGAACAGCCGTTATTATTTACCGCAGCGCGGTCATCCTTAACGCCAACAATGGCCATATCATATTCTTCATCTCCGAGTTCGGGAAATTTCTCTGTGTAAAAACTGGCCTTTAATCCCAGCTGACTGGTATAAAATCCCTGTTTAGGAGTGAATTTTTCGGGAATTAAAGGGGAGAAAAAATCGGATAATGACATAATTGATATAATGTATGCCGCCAAATATCTATTTTTGAGACCATATATTAATGAACATCCTAAAAAAAATGAAATGATTTTAGTTACCGGTGCTACAGGTTTTTTAGGGTCAGAGCTGATTGATCAGCTCACGCGGCAGGGAAAAAAACTACGGGCATTAAAACGGGAAACGTCGGTTATCCCTGTGCTACTAAAGGACAACTCATTGGTTGAATGGTTTGTAACAGAAATTAACGACCTCGCTTCGCTGGAAGATGCATTTGAAGGGATCACCCAGGTGTACCACTGTGCGGCACTGGTTTCCTTTAATCCAAAAGACAAGGCAGAACTGCTGAAGATCAATATTGAAGGCACCAGCAACATTGCCAATCTCTGTACAACTTATGGTGCAAGGCTGCTCCATGTCAGCTCTGTGGGCGCCCTTGGCGAACCCAAAAAGGGTATGCAGATCACTGAAGATGATTACTGGGAATACGATTCGAAAGTACATTTCTATGCCATCTCCAAATATGAGAGTGAAATGGAAGTCTGGCGAAGTATAGCAGAAGGGCTGGACGCGGTGATCATTAATCCTACGATCATGATCGGTGCCAATGCCGGTAATAAAGGCACTGGTGCGATCTTTCAGCTGATACGCGAAGGACTCAAATATTACACTGCCGGGGCGACGGGCATTGTGGATGTAAGTGACGTGGCAAAAAGCATGATCGCATTGATGGAAAGTGATGTCACTGCCGAAAGATTTACCATCTCGGCGGAGAATTATTATTATAAGCAGTTTTTTTCGGAGATTGCCGCGGGTTTTGGTGTGAAAGCCCCGGCTAAAGAAGCGGCTCCATGGATGCTCGGCATCGCCTGGCGTGCAGCAAGAGTCCTTTCATTGTTTACAGGGAAAGCACCTGCGCTCAGCTCCGATCTGGCACGCAGCAGTATGAATATCAGCCTGTATAGCAACGATAAAATTAAAAAAATAACGGGTATTACCTTTAAGCCCCTGCATGAAAGTATCAAGGAAGTATGTGCAGGTTTAATAAAAAACTAAGATGAAGCAGAAGAACATTTATATCATTGATTTCGACAGTACCTTTACGCAAGTGGAAGCATTAGATGAGCTTGCCAGAATTTCCCTTAAAAAACATCCGGATAAGGAGGCCATCTTCAAAAAAATAGAAGACCTGACAAACCTGGCAATGGAAGGAAAACTGTCGTTCAGTGAAAGTCTGGCCCAGAGGGTAAAACTGCTGGACGCTTCTGAAGATCATTTGAAACAGCTGATCACACGCCTGAAAAAGAAAGTATCAATGTCTTTCTCCCGCAATGCTGCATTCTTTAAAAAACATGCCGATCAGGTACTGATCGTTTCCGGCGGATTTAAAGAGTTTATCACACCAGTGGTGAGCCAGTACCATATCAAAAAAGAAAATATCTATGCCAATACTTTTGTGACTACGGGAGATGGCAAGATTATCGACTACGACCATGCCAATCCGCTGAGTGAAGAAGGCGGCAAAGTAAAACTGATGCAGCAGCTGAACCTCGAAGGCGACCTTTACGGCATCGGCGACGGCTACTCCGATTTTCAGCTTCGCGAAAGCGGAATGATCAAGAAGTTCTTTGCCTTTACAGAGAACATCTCAAGGGAAAGTATTGTCAGCAGGGCCGACCATGTGACACCAAGTTTTGATGAGTTCCTGTATGTGAACAACCTGCCAAGGGCAATATCTTACCCCAAGAACAGGATCTTATGCCTGATTATTGGAGAAGTGCCTGCGGAAAGCATTGCCCTACTGAAAAAAGACGGTTTTTCTATCCGTCACTTATCTACTTTCGAGGATAAATATGTGAAGGACGTACATATGGTCCTCATGGGCGAAGGTGAAAAAATGGATCCTGCAAAACTACAGCTTGCCGTAAAATTAAAAACTGTTGGTTACCTGGGCAGCGCAAAGAGTAACCTGGATGTGCAGACCTGCACGGACATGGGTATCGTGATCTTTGAAGATTCCAAACACAACCCGAGGAACGCCAACTTCATCCCGAAAAGGATGATGGACTTTATGAATACGGGTACCACCTACCTGAGCAGCAATTTCCCTAACCTTCAGCTGCCAAGATTTAACCAGAGCCACCGCCTGATCCATGTTCACCATAACGTACCGGGTATCATGGCGCAGATCAATACCGTTTTCGCCAAACACAGTATCAACATTGTGGGCCAGTTCCTGATGACCAATGCTACGATCGGATACGTGATCACCGACATTAATGCAGAATACGATAAAGATGTTTTTAAAGCCCTGAAAAAAATTGACCAAACTATAAAATTCAGAGTACTCTATTAAGTACTCCCGTATGAACAATGGAACTTACACCTGAAATAAAAGACAAACTGGATAAACTCCAGGAAAAGTATGCAGCGATGGGGCAGGATATGTCCGCCTATCTGGACGGACTGTTATATGCCGACTTTCTAACCTATTGGGATTATATCCACCTGGATACGTTATTAAGTCTCCAAAGTCCTAAAACACCTTTTCCGGATGAAGAGATCTTCATCATGTACCACCAGATCACTGAGCTTTATTTTAAGCTCAGCCTGCATGAATGTAAGCAGATTGCCGGACATCCGGCACTGACAGCACAGTTTTTTACCGACCGTGTAAAAAGGATCAATGCCTATTTTAATGCCCTTGTAAGTTCTTTTGAAGTGATGGTGAACGGAATGGAAAAAGAACAGTTCCTGAAATTCCGAATGTCACTTTTACCGGCCAGTGGCTTTCAGTCGGGCCAGTACAGGATGATCGAGATCTGCGCAACTGATTTCTCCCGGCTGGTTGACAAAAGCCGCCGTGAAGAACTTGCCGGTGCAACTCTCGAAGAACAGTTTGAACATATCTACTGGAAGTTTGGCGCAACGGAACTCTCCAGCGGGAAACAGACGCTCACGCTAAAACAGTTCATTGCCAAATATGCAGACCAGTTCCTGCAGCTGATCAGAGAACGCGAGCATACCAATTTCTCCGCCCTGTACCACAGGCTGCTCAGCGAAGGGCAGGATCTTAGTGTGCTGGCAGAGGAGCTCAGAAAGCTGGATCTTTTTGTGAACGTGGAATGGCCGCTCTCGCATTACAAATCGGCAGTTAGATACCTGGAACGGGATCCTGTGGACATCGCAGCAACAGGCGGGACGAACTGGCAGAAGTACCTTCCCCCGCGTTTTCAGAAGAGAATATTTTATCCTTTCCTGTGGACAGAAACACAGTTAGAGGAATGGGGTAAGTCGTGGGTGCTTAGTGTACTAAAAACACTCCACACTTAAAAAATAAACTGGTTCATCAAATATTTTTTTCTTAATTTTGAATCGAACTAATTTCGAAATTGTGATAGAGACTTTGACAATAAAAACAACCAGAACTGACCATTCCAGACTGGCTGAATTAGATAAAACAAATCTGCCTTTTGGAAAGTATTTTACTGACCATATGTTCGTTGCCGATTACGAAGATGGCGAATGGAAGAACTTTGCAATCGTTCCTTACGGTCCTATTCCAATGAGTCCGGCAAGTTCTGTCATTCATTACGGACAGACCATTTTTGAAGGATTAAAGGCATACAGACAAGCTGATGGCAGTGTAAGCGTATTCAGAGCCGGTAAAAACCTTGAGCGCATGAATAAATCTGCTGTCCGTATGGCTATGCCTACCCTTCCTGAAGAAATTTTCATGCAGGGCCTCGCAGCGCTGATCGATATCGACAGGGCATGGG
The DNA here is from genome assembly GCF_900107535.1 of Pedobacter hartonius. GTDB lineage: Bacteria > Bacteroidota > Bacteroidia > Sphingobacteriales > Sphingobacteriaceae > Pedobacter > Pedobacter hartonius. Next base: position 350,133 of record NZ_FNRA01000002.1, read on the forward strand.
TTCCGGACATAGAAAATTACTCTTTATATATCAGGCCTACGATGTTCGCCACTGACGCGTTCCTCGGTGTAAGGCCGTCATTAACGTATAAATTTATGATCCTGATGAGCCCGAGCGCTCCATATTACAGCAAACCGCTGAAAGTGAAAATCGAGACGAAATATACCCGTTCGGTAGATGGTGGTGTTGGAGCTGCAAAAACCGCAGGCAATTACGCCATGGCAATGCTGCCTACAGTTAAAGCACATGAAGAGGGTTTTGACCAGCTGATCTGGACGGATGCGAAAGAACACAAGTATGTGGAAGAATCCGGTGCGGCCAACCTGATGTTCGTTGTGGATGGCAAAATATTAACTCCTGAAGTCCGTGAAACAATCCTGGACGGCGTAACCCGCGACACCGTGATCCAGCTTGCAAAAAGTACGGGATACGAAGTGGAGGAAAGAAGGGTATCGATCCACGAAGTGCTGGAATATGCCGAAAGCGGAAGGCTGACTGAAGCTTTTGCAGTAGGTACGGCGGCTACGATAACTCAAATCTATGAGATGAACTACGAAGGTAAGGCTTATCCCCTGACTGATCTCTCTACACGTACTGTATCTAACGGTATATTAGCAAAATTAAACCAGATCCGCTACGGCCTGACCGCTGATGAATTTGGCTGGAACTGGATCCTTTAAAAAAACTAAAATATTCTGATCATAGAAGGCGCCTGTAACGGGCGCCTTTAATTTTTTACATTCATGAAGCATTTTTTACTATTCACTCTCGGTACCGGTTTACTGTTCAGTTCTATCGCCGAAGCACAGCGGCACCGGTTAAATTTCCAGCAAACCCAGGGTACGGTACCTTCGCTCAGTAAAACACTGCCCGTAATTTCGGGTTGGAGCGATGACAGTCACTATATTGAAACGGATACCAAAACACGCCAGCTGTACACCGTAGACATCCGGTCCGGCGAACGGAAGGCATACACACCACCATCGAAAAGTAACGCGGAGGTGATGGTGAAGGACAGCGACAAAAACCCTACGCTCTCTCCTGACGGGAAATATGTGGCGTTTACACGCAATGGCGATCTCTATTCGATAGCTATAGCCAATGGCAAAGAGATCAGGTACACAACGGATGCCACCGACGTAATCTATAACGGCTATTCCTCCTGGGTATATTTTGAAGAGATCCTGGGCCGCCCTACCAAATACAAGGCATTCTGGTGGGCACCTGACAGTAAACACCTCGCCTTTATGCGTTTTGATGACACCAAGGTTCCGATGTTCCCGATCAACGGATCTGCAGGGCAGCACGGATATACCGAAAAAACGCATTATCCGCAGGCAGGGGATCCAAATCCTGAAGTGAAAATAGGTTTTGTTCCTGCAGCCGGAGGCGCGATCGTATGGGCAGACTTTAATGAAAAGGACGATCAGTATTTCGGCACCCCCTACTGGAGCTATGATGGCAGCAGCATGATGGTGCAATGGATGAACCGCGGACAGGACAACCTGAAATTCTATACCGTTAAACCTGAGACCGGCGCCAAAAAGGAAATCTATGATGAAAAACAGCCTTCATGGGTAGATCTTGATTATGACGGCCGCATCACCTACCTGGAAGACAAAAAACATTATATCCTGAAAAGCGATAAGACCGGCTGGGCACACTATTACCTGTATACGCTTGACGGTAAACTGATCAACCCGCTCACCAGCGGCAAGTGGCAGGTAACAAAACTGCTGAACGTTGACGAAAAGAACAAAGTGGTCTATTTCATGGCCCGTAAGGAAGCTTCTACCCGGACAGACCTTTACCGCGTAAACTATAATGGCAAAGACCTTAAACGACTTACCTTCGGAGAATACACCCACCAGGTACAGGTTTCCCCTTCCGGAAAATATTTTATCACAACCTATTCCAATGTAAGCACACCAACCAGGCAGACACTGCTGGACAATAACGGCAAGATCATTAAAGAGATCGCCGACAGTAAATCGGCAGATTTTGCAGGTTTTGCTATTGGTAAAACTGAGATGATCACTATTCCAACCGATGACGGCTACAACCTGCCTGCAGTGATCACCTATCCGGTAGATTTTGACCAGACAAAAACCTATCCGGTGGTCTTCAGTATGTATGGCGGGCCTGATGCAGGAACAGTAACCAATACCTGGAAAGGTACAGCTATTCAGTGGTGGGCAAATGAAGGGATTATCCAGATTGCCGTAGACCACCGCGCTTCAGGCCAGTTTGGCAAGGAAGGCGTTGCCCTGATGCACAGGAACCTGGGCAAATGGGAGATGAAGGATTATATTACCGCAGCAAAATGGCTGAAAGAGAAGCCATGGGTGAACAAGAAGAAATTGCTGATCACAGGACATAGTTATGGCGGGTATATGACTACGATGGCACTAACTTATGGAGCTGATTATTTTGACTATGGATACGCAGGTGCACCCGTAACGAGCTGGGAGCTATATGATTCTGCTTATACAGAAAGATTTATGGATACGCCGAAGGAGAATCCTGAAGGCTATAAAAATGCTTCGGTGCTCACGTATGTAGATCAGTATAAAGGATTGCTGCGGATTATGCATGCAGATATGGACGATAATGTGCATATGCAGAATACGATTCAGCTGATCAATAAAATGGAAGATGCGAACAAACATTTTGAGCTGATGGTTTATCCCGGTGGCAGACATGGCTGGTCTTCAACGGTTAAAGGGAAGCATGATTTTACAGAACGTGTAAGGTTCTACTATCAGAATTTACTGGAGAAACCTGTGCCGGAAGAGTTGCTGAAGTAGAGGCTATTTCCTTCCCCTTGCTTCGTTCCTGCGCTGCCGGTTCTCCCTGCGCTCCTCCCTGTCGGCCTTCATTTTTTCAAATTGGGCTATTTTGGCAGCAATTTGCGCTTCTTTCTGCGGCGTCAGGCCTACAGTGTATTTGATGCCCTGGAAAAGTGACTGCCAGATAAAGCTAAAAAAGGAGGTAGTAGGATCTCTATGGAAATCAATGGGTGCAGTAATAAACTGGCCCGCTATATTCGGATTAGCGGGGTTGATCACCAGGGCATTTGCCAGCATGGAGATCAGCCCCTGTTTTACCAGGCGGTTCTTTCCCTGTACTTTCTTCAGCAGGCCAATGGAAAGATCATTGTAGGCAAAAGCCAGTTTTCCTTTTGCCTGGGTTTCATCGGCAGTAACGTTAAAGGTCAGTTTCTTAACCTCCCCGCTTTTCACCTGTACCAGGCCCAACGGTTTAGTGATCTTGTTCAAGACCGGCCCCTCCATATCCGTTAGTTGCCCATCATACGAAAATGCACCGTTCTTAGCATTGAGGTCGAACCTGAAATTTACATGCAGCTTTCCCTTCCCCATCATATAGCTATCAAGACGGGCAAGCATAATGGGGTTCCTTTGCTTTACTTTCTCTTCATTCGTCACATTTGAGATGGTGCCGGAAGTGTTTTCAAAGGTGATCCTTCCCTTCTGCCTCGTATAACGGTCAAACAGGGCATAACTAAAATCTATATTGGTCAGGTTCAGCTTTTTTACCGACAGCTGCCCTTTTACTGTTTGCAGGAGCTGGTGCGGGAACTTGCCCATCCGGACAACACCTCTGGAAGGAAGCTCATTGTTGTTAAATACCGATACAGAACCGTTCGCAATGTTCATTTCCGTGGCAGATAACTGCAGTTTCTTTACGTAGAGGGGAAGGTCGATTCCTGTTAAGCTGATGTCGCTCATCCGGATATGGAAGCGGTCTTTTGCATAACCTGCAACACGCCCGAAGTCCATTTCCGAATACCTGGGCGTCAGGCTAAACCTGTTGATATGAAGCAAGCCGGTAGAGGCTTTGAAGGACAAAGCGTTTATATTCATATGATACAGGCTGTCCGGAGTAGCAAACTGGTAGTCGTTCAGATTGATCAGGACGTCCTTCAAGAGGTAAAACCGTGAGGGGTCTGTAGCAGAATGGGCGTCTATCAGCCAGTCTTTGAAGGTAATATCCAGGTTATTCAAAGAATCAGACTCCGGTAAGGGCAGGTTTTTGTTCACATATTTAAAGCTCACATCCTTCAGGTCAATGCTTTTGACACTTACCTGTTTCAGAAACCTGGAGATATAGGTGTAGGGCGAGCGGTACGGCCTTGCCGGCCTGTTCTCATTAAAGTCAAACTGTTTGTTGATCATCACCACACTGGGATGCTCAAATAACAACTGGTCTACATTCAATTTTTTATCCCTAAATAACCGGAAAGGGTGAAAATTCCAGATGGTCAGTTTTTTAAGCCTGACTTCATAAATATTATTGGGCGCATGTTTAAGCCTGACCAGCTTATTGAAAATATTGGTGTCCGGCAGGATACGCACATCCAGTATAGAGGCATTGCCTAAAAGATAGTTGGTATTTACATCGCTGAATTCAACGTGGTACAGGCTGTCTGTAGCGTGCAGCACCAAGTCTTTTAGTTCTTTGGTAACAATAGGCCTGCGTTTCGAGCTGAGGTACCAGGATGCGGCATCGGCAGCCATAAACAGCACAAATACGATTCCGGCGGCCCATTTAATAACAGTAAACGTCTTACGGGATGTTCTAATCATGCAGCAACAGGGATATTATTTTCCAATATACGTTTTTTTATCAAACGACCGGCCGACTTAATTATGTTCCTTTTCAGCTTTTCTTTCTGCTCTTCTCTGCTGTCTTTTCTCTTTCCTGCTTTCCCTTTTTTCTTTACGTTCCTCTAGTTTTTCAACCACTACCTTACGCCCCTCCTCAGGAGTTTTCATTGGGATAATGCCTAATCCTACAGTTTCACGCAGACCAATGAATACACTTTTCCATAACAGGTTGAAGAACGAGGCACCGGGAGGACGCTCAAAAACGATATCTGCCGTACGGACAGGTTTTCCTTTAGCCGGGTTTTCGTCTTTGACGACCAGCGTATTTGCCAAAAAGGAAAGCAGACCTTTCTTTTTAGCGGGCTGCCCGTCTTCACCCTCTTTCAGCAGCTCTATCTTCAGGTTGTTGTAATACATATGCATGGTTCCCCTGGAGCCCTTAGCATTCGCCCTGACATCGAAATCTATTTTCTGAATCTGCCCGCTCTTTACTTTTACCAGCCCGAGGCTTTTAGCAAGGGGGTTAAGTTTCACCATATCCATTTTCCCGATATTCCCCTTAAAGGTAAAAGCAGCATTTTCGGCCAGCAGATCAAAATTGATCCTGATATTCAGTTGGGCGGCCCTGATCATATAGGCATTCAGCTCAGCTACGGCATACCTGTTCCTTGACAGCGACGCAGAATCGTTCGTTACATTAAAGATATTTCCGTTCAGCCTGTCAATATGAACTGTCCCCTTTTCCTGGGAAATAGGGTTATATTCGGTATAAGCAACATTTACGCCCCGCAGTTTCAGCGTGTCTATTGTGGTTTCTATAGGTAATCTCCTCAGTGCCATATGCGGAAAGTTCCGGGTTTTGTCACCATGGCCGGGAGGCATTTCCCTGTTCATAAACACTTTGGCATCCCCGTTTTTAATACGAAGCGATCTGGCATGCAGGACACCCCTGATATTCAGCCTGTAGAAATTTACCCCATTGAAATCAATCCGGTCAAATGCCAGGTTATACCGGTCTTTCTGCGTCTTCAGCATTTTGCTGAACTGTATTTCCGGGTACATCGGGATCATCTTTAATCCCCTGATGTGGATGTTCTTACCTGCAGCAGAACCTGTGATGGTATCTACTTTCATGGTGTACATCTTATTCTTTGATAAAGAATGATACCCCGCCATTTCAAAGGAGATATCTTTTGTATAATAGAACCTGCCGGTATCAGTCCTGGAATGTGCATCAATCAGGATATCCTTTACGTGTACGTTCAGGTTTTTCACCGAATTCAACACGCTCCCTGTGGCCCCGCTGACATAGTCGAAGTCAGCATCCTCAATTTTAACCCCTTTGATATGTACAGATTTTAATGTTCTGGAGATCCTTTCATACAGACTGCGCCTTTCTTTTACGGGAGTTGGCTTTTTATAGACTTTGTGATAGATCATATTGATCGAGGGATGCTCCAGGATAATGTCATTCATTTCTATCTTTCTCTTGAAATAGATCGTCAGGATGCTGATCCTTCGCAACTCCAGTTTTTCCAGTTTTACCTGGAACAAATGGGTAGGCGCCGTGCCCAGTTTTTTAAGCGCATTAAAAACAGCCGTGTCAGGCGCAAGTAAAATACTGTCAACCGTTACGCTGCCGGTAACAATGTTCAGGTGGACGTCTTTAAAATTGATATGATAAAGGTGACTGGAACCGTTGTAGACCACGTCTTTTATCTTTTGTGTTAACACCGGCTTCCAGCGGATGCTAAAATAAATTGAAATACTGGCAATGACAGCGATCAGGACGATAATTATTCCACCAATCCATTTCCATACTTTTCTTGTTCCCGGTCTCTTGTTTACCATAGGTGAGTTATATTCTACTATATACAAGTGCAGTGCTCACAATGTTTTTGTACGGTAATAAATTCTGCCAATTTGTCATTTACAAATTATATTTTGTATTTTTGTGCCCCAGTAATAGGATTACAGTTTATGATTGATTTACAACTAGCAGACAAGACACACGATGAAGAGCGCCAGGGTGAAGCCCTGATCCTTGAAGCACCAAAAGTGCTCAACGCGAGAAAGCTGTATATTGAGAGTTATGGTTGTCAGATGAACTTCGCTGATAGCGAAATTGTTGCTTCAATCCTTCTTGATCAGGGTTTTGAGACCACTGGTGATTATCATGAGGCTGATGCAATTTTTATAAATACCTGTTCTATACGGGAGAATGCAGAACAGCGCGTCCGCAACCGCTTATCGCAGTTCGGGATAGAGAAACGCAGGAACCCAAAATTGATTGTGGGGGTTTTAGGCTGTATGGCCGAACGTTTGAAGTCCAAATTTTTAGAGGAAGAGAAACTTGTTGATATGGTTGTAGGCCCGGATGCCTACCGTGATCTGCCACAACTGATCGAACAGGTTGGGGAAGGCCAGAAGGCAATCAACGTATTGCTTTCGAGAGAAGAAACCTATGCTGATATCAGCCCTGTCCGCTTAAACGGAAATGGCATCACCGCATTTATATCCATTATGCGCGGATGTGATAACATGTGTTCCTTCTGCGTGGTTCCTTTTACAAGGGGCCGGGAGCGCAGCCGCGATCCGCATTCTATCCTTGCCGAAGCACAGGATCTTTTTGACCGCGGATATAAAGAGGTGACCTTACTGGGACAGAACGTAGATTCATACAAATGGAAAGGTGCAGCCGAGGCGGAAGACTCAGCAGAGATCATGGTAAACTTTGCCCAGTTGCTGGAAAAAGTAGCATTGATCAGTCCTGACCTGCGGATCCGTTTTTCTACATCACACCCAAAGGATATTACTGACGAGGTTTTATATACAATCAAAAAATACGATAACATCTGCAACAATATCCATCTCCCGGTACAATCCGGCAGCAGCAGGGTATTGGACCTGATGAACCGCACATACACCCGTGAATGGTATATTAACCGCATTAATGCCATCAGAAATATCATTCCTGACTGTGCAATATCTACGGATGTCATTGCCGGGTTCTGTTCAGAAACAGAGGAGGAACACCAGGAAACACTGAGCATGATGGATTATGTGGGTTATGATTTCGCTTTCTGTTTCAGTTATTCTGAAAGACCGGGTACCCTTGCCGCAAGAAAACTGGAGGATGATATTCCTGAGGAGGTGAAAAAACGCCGTCTGCAGGAAATTCTGCTGAAACAGCAGGTTTCGTCACTGCAAAGGTTACAGGCTTCGGTAGGTAAAAAGGTAAGAATCCTTGTAGAAGGGTTCTCTAAAAAGTCTGATCAGGACTTATGCGGAAGAAACGACCAGAATGCGATGATCGTATTTCCGGCAGCAGAAAATATTGCTCCGGGTCAATATGTAAATGTCATCATTGAGCGTTGTACTTCAGCGACACTATTAGGCAGAATTGCCGATTAAAAGAAGAATATTAAACAAATTCAATTTATTTTGGACGTACAGGATATTAAAAATCGATTTGGGATCATTGGTGGGTCACCACTTTTAAACCGGGCTATTGACATTGCCAGGCAGGTAGCGCCAACGGACATGTCTGTTTTAATCACCGGCGAAAGTGGCAGCGGAAAGGAAGTCTTTTCGCATATCATCCACCAGATGAGCACCCGCAAACACGGCGCCTTTATTGCCGTGAACTGTGGTGCCATACCGGAAGGAACTATAGACTCCGAATTATTCGGTCACGAGAAAGGTTCATTTACCGGTGCCCATGAAGCGCGTAAAGGTTATTTTGAAGTTGCCAACGGTGGAACGATCTTCCTTGATGAGGTAGCAGAATTACCGCTGGGCACACAGGCACGTTTATTACGTATTTTAGAAAGCGGCGAGTATTTACGTGTAGGATCGTCTAAGGTACAGAAAACAGACGTCCGTATTGTTGCTGCAACAAATGTGGATGTATATAACAGGGTTAAATCGGGTAAATTCCGTGAAGACTTATATTACCGCTTAAACACGGTGCCCCTGCGCATCCCGGCTTTGCATGAAAGGAAAGAAGATATCTACCTTCTTTTCAGAAAGTTCTCAGCCGACTTTAGTGATAAATACCGCAGTCCCGGCATTCAGCTGGAACCAGACGCCATACAAATGCTGAGCAATTACAGCTGGCCCGGAAACGTAAGACAACTGAAAAATATTGCCGAGCAGGTGTGCGTGCTGGAAAAGGAGCGTAACGTTACCGCCACTGCCCTGCTGAATTATATTCCCAATGAAGGCGGCAGCAACCTGCCGATGGCAATCAACGGAAATAACAAAGAGGACTTCTCCGAACGTGATATTCTTTATAAGGTGCTTTTTGATATGAAAAAGGACATGATGGACCTGAAGAAACTTGTTGCAGAGATCATCCAGAACGGCGGAAACACCTCACACATTGTGGCAGACAACCCGCATTATATCAACCAGCTTTACCAGGAGATAGACCAAACGGTGAACCATGATTCCACGCTGACGATCAAAAAGCCCTCTCAGAATAACCCCGTGGATTATAACTACACGCACGAGGCAGAGGAAGTAGAAGAATCCCTTTCACTGATTGATAAGGAGTCTGACCTGATCAAGAAAGCACTGAAGAAACATAAGGGTAAACGTAAATTCGCAGCCCAGGAACTCGGGATCTCAGAGCGTACCCTATACAGAAAAATTAAGGAACTGAATTTAAATTAGGTGATGAAAAGAATATATCTATTGCTGTTGCTGCCATTACTGGCCCTGGTTAATTCATGTTCAGTAAAATTAAACGGTGCCTCCATTCCTTCTGACATGAAAACCGTCACCGTATTGTTCTTCGAAAACAATGCGCCGCTGGTTGTCCCTACTTTGAGTCAGGATTTTACGGAAGCCCTAAAAACCAGGATCCGTAACCAAACCAGCCTAAGTATTGTGCAGTCTGACGCGCATGCCGTATTTGAAGGCAGGATCACGGGGTATGACATCAGGGCGATCGCATTGCAGAACAACAATAATCCTACAGCCGGAGGAAACAGGCTTACCATAAAGGTAAGCGTGAAATACACCAACAACCTGAACCCAAAATCGAACTTCGAAGAATCCTTTGAAAGGTACAGGGATTTTCCGATCGGAACCACAACTTTTGATATCGCTCAGATCCAGTTAATTAAAGACATCAACATTATGCTCACTGAAGATATTTTCAACAGGGCATTCGCACAATGGTAAGAAAATTGAATTTCAATCATTAACTTAGCAACGTGGAGCCGGACAAAAATAGAGAACAAGAACTTGCTGAACTGATTGCGGACCCTGAAACGGTATCAACGCAGCATACGGCCATGTTAAATGAATTGTTGCAGGAATACCCCTATTTTCAGCCTTTACACCTCTTACTGGCGAAGGCCGGTCAGGAGGAAGGAGAAAACAAAGGGCTTGCAAAGGCATCCCTCTACACCAACGGACAGACATTACACCGGTTCCTTTTTGAAAAGAAAACCAAGGCAGCAGAAAGCGCGTCAGCAGAACTCCCTTCAGCAGATCCGGATGCGAACGATGACCCTTCGGCAATCGGAGAAGATCTTCCTGTAGTAACCGAAGAACCAGCGCAGGAAAGTACTCCGGCGGAGGAAAGCACAGCAGAAGAAGGAGAAGCGGCAGTTGAAGAAAATATCCATGCTGAAAACGAGGCTCCGGTAACGGACGAGCAGGAAACCTTTGAAGAGATTTCTGAGCCTGCACCGGTTGCTCAGCACCATGCAGATGCAGTTCCCGATGCAGCCGAAGAAACTGTTTTTGAGGAGATCGGGGAAGTAGATTATAACACTTACCGCCCCTTCAGGAATTCTTCGCAGCAGACTGACTTAGTACAACAGGATGAAGATCAGGCAAAAGGAGAAGGTTCAGTCGATATAGCAATGCAGGATGATGCTGATGATACTGCAGAGCCAGAGATTTCAGTAAAAGAAACTGAAACCACAGCACGCAGACATACACTGGAAGACGATCTGGTATTTGAAAGCATCGTCTCTACAGACTTCTTTGCTTTCGAGAATAATTTCACTACGGGAGAGCGGGTAGAAGAAGAGAAAACAGCGGTTAGCCCTCCATTTATTGAAGAGCATGACGAGGCGGCAGCGGCCGAATCTGAGCAAAGCAGGGTAAGCAATTACCACGACGACAAGCTGCCTTATACATTTTTATGGTGGCTGGCTAAAACGCGTAAAGAACATCAAAGCACTTTTCAGCCTTACGCCGTACCCAAAAAGGGAGGTTCACAGGAACTGCAGCAGCAGTATGTAGAGCATATTTTCCATATGCAGAGCCACCTGACCGGGAATGAAGCGCTGCTTGATATCAAAAAAGAAGAGAAGCCGGTAAGTAAGGATTTTCAGATCATCGATAGCTTTATCAAAAATGATCCGCAGATCCACCCGCCGAATGCCGAGCAAATAGACAATGAAAATAAAGCCAAGAAAAGTGCGGAAGACCAGAACGACCTGGTTTCTGAAACCCTGGCCAATATTTACATTGAACAAATGCTTTATGACAAGGCGATAGATACTTATGAAAAATTAAGTTTGAAGTTCCCGGAAAAAAGCCGTTACTTTGCCGACCTTATCCAATCTATAGAAAAGAAAATTTAACCATTTAACATACTATGCTTTTTTTAATTATTTTATTAATCATTATTTGTGTTGCATTAGGCCTGTTTGTATTGATACAAAACCCTAAGGGCGGTGGTCTGGCAACAGGCGGATCGGGCAGCAATATGTTCGGTGTACAACGTACAGGAGATGTTCTTGAAAAAGGCACCTGGGTATTGTTAACGCTTATTGTAGTGATTTCACTGGCTGTTACAGCTATTGGAAAAACAGGTGGTGCTTCTGCGGGCAGCACGGATTCAAAAATCCAGGAACAACTGGATAAAACGCCATCTCCTTCTCCAATCGGAGGTACATTAGGTACCGCACCATCTGCTGCACCATCTGCTGCACCTGCTGCGACACCAACTGATACAACAAAAAAATAGCTTTAGCGCTACAATCTTATACGGCCCGTCAGGATATACTCCTGACGGGCTTTCTTTTTTTATCCCTGCCAGTCTGACACGAAAAAACACGGCCTTAATCTATTAGCTGACAAGCCTGTGTAAATTTGTCAAGCAATCCGTCCTTGGCATAAAAACTGCTGTGTACATCGTGTTTAATACAATTTATACATTAACCTTTAAATTAAAACAATAATTAAGTTATGGCTTTAAACATTAAACCCATTGCAGATAGAGTAGTTGTTGAAGCTGCTCCTGCCGAAGAAAAAACTGCTTCGGGTATTTACATCCCGGATACAGCGAAAGAAAAACCTCAGCAAGGAACCGTTGTAGCCGTTGGACCAGGTAAATTTGCCGAATTAACAGGGAACTTAGTACCATTGAGCGTTAAAGTTGGAGATGTAGTTTTATATGGAAAATATGGCGGTACTGAAATTACTTATGAAGGTAAAGAGTATCTTATAATGCGTGAAACTGATCTTTACGCAGTTCTTTAATCGTTGGTTCAATTCCAGCAAATCCCACCAAATATTTAAAACAACATTTTAAAATGGCAAAACAAGTAAAATATAACGTAGAAGCCCGCGACGCCCTGAAAAGAGGTGTTGATACTTTGGCCAATGCAGTTAAAGTAACTTTAGGTCCAAAAGGACGTAACGTAATTATCGACAAAAAATTCGGTTCACCAGCAATTACTAAAGATGGTGTTACCGTTGCAAAAGAAATTGAATTAAAAGACCCAATTGAAAATATGGGTGCACAGATGGTGAAAGAAGTTGCTTCTAAAACTGCAGATATCGCAGGTGACGGAACAACTACTGCAACTGTACTTGCACAGGCAATTGTTACTGCTGGTATTAAAAACGTTGCTGCCGGTGCAAATCCAATGGATTTGAAACGCGGTATGGACAAAGCAGTTACGGCAATTGTTGCTAACTTAAAAGCACAGTCGCAAACAGTTGGTGAAGACAACAACAAAATCAAACAGGTTGCATCTATCTCTGCAAACAATGATGAAGTGATTGGTGCGCTGATCGCTGAAGCAATGGGTAAAGTAGGTAAAGACGGTGTAATTACTGTTGAAGAAGCAAAAGGTACTGAAACTGAAGTAAAAACAGTTGAAGGTATGCAATTTGACCGTGGTTATTTATCACCTTACTTTGTAACCAATGCTGATAAAATGGAAGCGGAATTAGAAAACCCTTACATTTTAATCTATGACAAAAAGATCAGCAATATGAAAGAATTATTGCCGATTTTAGAGAAACAGGTTCAGACTGGTAAACCATTATTAATTATCGCTGAAGATTTAGACGGTGAAGCTTTAGCTACTTTGGTAGTGAACAAGATCCGTGGTTCCCTGAAAGTTGTTGCTGTTAAAGCTCCGGGTTTTGGTGACCGCAGAAAAGCTATGCTGGAAGATCTTGCGATCTTAACAGGTGGTACTGTGATCTCTGAAGAAAGAGGTTATAAATTAGAAAATGCTGACCTTACTTATTTAGGTACTGCTGAGAAAGTTGTTGTTGACAAAGACAATACTACTGTAATCAACGGTGCTGGTCAGTCTGAAGATATTAAAGCACGCGTTAACCAGATCAAAGCTCAAATCGAAACTACTACATCTGACTACGATAAAGAAAAATTACAGGAACGTCTGGCTAAATTAGCTGGTGGTGTTGCAGTTCTTTATGTAGGTGCAGCTTCTGAAGTTGAGATGAAAGAGAAAAAAGACCGTGTTGATGATGCTTTACATGCAACCCGCGCAGCAGTTGAAGAAGGTATCGTTGCCGGTGGTGGTGTTGCATTCATCCGTGCTATTGAAGCATTGGAAGGAATGAAAGGTGCTAATGATGATGAGACTACGGGTATCGCTATCATTAAACGCGCTATCGAAGAGCCATTACGTCAAATCTGTGAAAACGCAGGTATTGAAGGTTCAATCGTTGTTCAGAAAGTTAAAGAGGGAACAGGTGATTTCGGTTACAATGCCCGTACTGATGTATACGAAAACTTAATCAGTGCAGGTGTGATCGATCCAACTAAAGTTGGTCGTGTAGCATTAGAAAATGCAGCTTCTATTGCAGCTATGTTGTTAACAACAGAGGTTGTTTTAGCTGATGATCCTGAAGATAACGCAGCTGGTGCTGGTATGCCTCCTATGGGCGGCGGCGGCATGGGCGGAATGATGTAATCTAACTATATCATTCAGATTTTTGCGATCTGATAAAAAACCTTGCTATAGCTAGCAAGGTTTTTTTATTTATTGTAAAACAAAATACAGTTGTTTGTGTAGTGTCATAATATTGATATATTTAAGTGACGCTACAACATGAGGAAGTTTTTAAACGCTCTACTTACTCTGCTTTTCGTTTTGCTTTTCTTCGACTCCAATGCACAGGTTACCATTGGAGCAGTAGATGCAGGACCGTATGGTTATGGTAGCAATGTCACAGTTCCAATTTCTTTCGCAGGCAATCAATCTGATCTTCCAATTGGTACTACCTTTCAGCTATTTCTGTCTGACGCGGCAGGCAACTTTGCCGGTAACGGAACATCATTAGGCACATTTAGCGGCTTTTATACCCCAGCAGTAAATGGGGTTATCCCAACAGGTCTTGCGGCCGGTACCGGGTACAGGCTGAGAGTAAGAATTAGCAATCCGGCCAATAATCCCGTGGCGGCGACATTGGATGCAGGAACAATCAGCATTCTGGCCCAAAGCTCACCGGCGGTTACGCTCAGCCCCAATTCTCCCAGTAATGCATTAGGCGGAGATAACATAGGTTTCTGCGCAAATGAATCCGGAGCAAATAAGACAATTGTCCTTAGAGACAATCTGCCAGCTACTACGATTATCGAAGTGCAGGTCAAAAATCTCATCAGCAATACTACAACAGTTTACACAGAGCAACTTGTTTCTGGTAGTAACGGTTATAATATTACCAATTTGGCAATCGGCTATTATTCGGTAACGGCCATAGCCACCACTATTGTCAATGGAGTGCCCATTAAATCAATTAAAACCTATACGCTGCATAATACAAATTTAGGTCTTGGGATTAGTGATTCCAGTGTAAGTGTGGGCTGTATAAATGGCCCTGGCGGAAGCGCATCTGTATCCTATGAAATTAATTCAATCACTGGTAACTATCCAGGCACCATTTACCGGATAAGCTGGGGAGACGGATCAACTGTTGAACTCACTTATGCTCAAATTAGCGCGAACAGCAATTCTGTATTTCATACTTACACAGAGACTTCTTGTGGCAGAGGGGGATCACCGGATGGTTCCAATAACAACTCTTTTCAAGCGACGATCACTGCTGCAAGTAGTGTTTGTGGAACCACGAAACCCATTACAGTGTACGCACAAGTATTACTGAATCCTACCGCCGAAATAAACGGAAGTGCAATAGGCTGTACCAACGTAGCCATGACTTTTACCAATGATTCCAGAGGAGGAACAAGATCAGACTGCTCAAATCAAATGGATTATGAATGGTTTATCGACAATGATCCTAATTCCGTTCTAAGTGTATCCACCAAGGCACCACTAACCTGGACTTTCACTACCCCCGGCCCCCATACGGTAAGACTTGTAGCCTCCAACGGTTCTAATGCCTGCATACCCAGCGAAGATATTTTTAATGTCTGTGTTCAGATACCCCCCGTACCGGCATTTACGCTCTCAGAAACAACCACCTGTTTATCCAGTTCGGTTACTGCAAACAGCAACAGTTCTGTACTGAATAATACATGTTCTACAACACCGGTGTATACCTGGACCGTGAATCCTGCTGCGGGCGTAACTTTTACCCAAGGTAGTCCTAACCCTGAATTCAGATTTCCAGTTACCGGCACTTATACCATTGGCCTTGCCATTCAGACTGGCTTCTGTTCAGAAACCGCAGCACCACAAACAGTAATTGTCAACAGCCCTCCACAGATCACGATGTCTCCGGAAGCCAGATTGTGTACAAAAGGAGGGACATTTACCTTTGGCGCCACAGGCGGAGTTACGCAAACAACTGTAAGCGGAACAACAGCTGCTATAGCTGATACGTATACGTGGGTGGTATCAGGACCCGCCCCTGTCACTTTCATTAATCAGACTGGTCCCAATTCAAAGGAACCCCAGATTATGTTTTCAGAGTATGGAGCTTACACAGTAACTCTTACGCATAAAAACAATTGCGGCACGCTAACAAGTTCACAGAATATTTCTTTTTCTCAATCACCCGAACCCCTCATTACTGTTGCTCCAAACGTTTGTTACAATAGCCCTATTACATTACAGGGTGCCATCACGAATGGTACATACGTTTCCTTTGCCTGGACAAGCAATATCGCAGGAACTTTTACTAATCCATCAGGAACATTTGCCGATCCTTCAGCGTTAAATACCACCTTTACGACAACAGATCTGACCAAAACCAGTGCAATTATTACCTTAACGGTTAACACGGGCATCCCCGGTAACTGTATGGTAGTAGCAGACGCGAAAACAATTACTATTTCTCCGAATAATACAGGAATAAATACTATTCAATCCATTTGTACAGGCAGCTCATTGTCCTACACTCCTGTTTCAAGCGTGCCAGGGAGCACATTCAGATGGACAGCGACGAATGCCGATGGGAATGCGCAGGCTGGGAGCTATCTGACATCGGGAACCGGTAATATCACCGCTACCTCTATAATTAATACCAGCCCGACGGCCAATGCCGAAATTATCTATACCATTATTCCTGAAAGCATTAATGGCAACATTAGCTGTGATGGCGTTCCATATACCCTTACTGTAAGAGTAACCCCACTACCTGTACTTACTGTAACAGTAGCACAATCACCCATATGCAGTGGCAACCAGGCAGGAATCACGATGACTTCTAATCTTGACCCTTCAACCCTTTACACTTGGGTATCAAGCATTTCCGGAGGAACTGTAAATGGAGCCGTACCACAGCCAACTCCATTAGCTACAACAGTTATTAATAACCGGTTGGAAAATCCAGGAAATACGACGGCAACCGTAACCTATACAATTACCCCATACTCAAATGGATGCCCGGGAACACCTGTCACTGTTTCAGTACAGGTTGACCCTGCCTTAACTATTCCCGAGGCAGGCATCGATGAAAACATTTGTAATAGCACTACTTTTACACTGAAGGGCAACCAAATCCCAACCGGAAAAGGTATTGGAACCTGGACACTCACATCAGGACAAACGGGAGTAACTTTTGCAGACGAACATCTCAATACAACAATTGTACAGGGACTGGTAGCAGGACAGACTTATGAATTTACCTGGACAGTTACCGGCGGCTCATGTGATGCCTTATCAGATGAAATGACCTTGTTCATAAACGTTCCAACCGTTGCAGGTACCACCGCCACTACCGGACCGGTGACAGTTTGTGAGGGGGTAAATTCAGGCACGGTTAACCTGACAGGAAATACAGGCAGCGTACTCCGCTGGGAAAATTCAACTGACGGGGGAGCAAGCTGGTCTGCAATCAGCAATACCACTACTGTACTTACCTATACTAACATTACCATAAATACACAATACCGCGCCTTTGTGCAAAATGGGCAATGTGCGCCTGAATTTTCGACAGCTACAGCGATCACTGTGACCCCTGCAACATCAATCGCTAATGCAGGTACGGACCAGACTTTATGTAATGAGCTCAGCGCTCAGTTAAATGCAGTGGCGAATTTGAAAGCGGGAGAATCCGGTCTGTGGACCGTGTCCCCTTCAGCACCAAATCTGAGGATCACAGACCCAACTAACCCTTCAACAAGAGTTACAAACATTATTCCCGGACAGACCTACATCTTCACCTGGACCATATCCGGCCCCGCGCCCTGTGGCCCTACAAGGGACGATGTAGTGATCACAAACCTCCTTCCGCTAACCAACACAATCAACAGTACCAGTACTGAAGTCTGCTATAACCAGGTGATCACCATTACAGGTAATACACCAACGGGCGGAAACGGAACCTATGTCTTTAAATGGGAAGTCAGCACTGATGAAGCCAATTGGAATACCCTGGCCGGCCAGACCGGAAGAGACCTGAGCTACCAGCTGCAGGCCACTACATTCTTCAGAAGAACAGTAACAAGCAGCGCCTGTCTGTTGCTGAGCAATACGGTCAGGATCATTGCACAGCCACCGATCGGAAACAATACGATTGCTACAGGTCAGACAATATGTACAGGTACCCTTCCTGGAGTTTTAACCGGAACCCCACCTACAGGCTCTGACGGCAATTTCAATTACCAGTGGCAGTCCAGTGCAGACGGAACCAACTGGACAGATATTGTCAGTGCCGTATTCCCTTCCTACGCCCCTCCAATACTGACAGCTACCACATCTTACAGACGTCTGGTAAGTACCATTACCTGTAACGGAGCCCTGAGAAGCACCAGTAATGTGGTAACTATTATTGTAAAACCAAATGCCAAAGCAGAATTTACCTACACTGTCGATAAAGCCTGTACCCCTTTTACCATTGATGCAAACAATGTAAGGGCAGTAGCTTATCCGGACCGCAATGCCACCTACAGCTGGTATGCAAATAACGTACTGATCGGTACCGGCGTTACCTTCCCTGGTTATACCATTTCAACCGAGAATACCACAGTGACTATCAAACTGGTTACCTCACCAAGCACAGGTTGTCAGCCCGACGAAATGTCGCACGATTTCAGTACCAACCAGGCCGTAGCTGCTTCTTATACGCAGAGTACAACTTCGGGCTGCGGGCCGCTAACCGTAAACTTTGTGAATACCTCTACCTCCCTGACAGGTGCCACATTCAGATGGGATTTTGGAAATGGCATTACCTCATCGCAAACAATGCCCGCGCCGGTTACTTTCCAGCCCGATCCTACAGGACAGGATATTACCTATACCGTAACGCTCACTGCTACTACTGTCTGCGGAATCAGTACCACGACCTCTACCGTATTTGTAAAGGCACTGCCGATCTCCGTTTTTTCGCCGAGCAGAACCGTAGGCTGCTCCCCAATGGCAGTCACCTTCACAAATGGTTCCCCGGGAGAAACAAATACCTATTACTATGATTTCGGAGACGGTACTTTGCTCACCAAAAACGACAAGCTGCCGGTAACACATACCTTTGTTACTGATGTGGTAAGAGATTTTACGGTTACCATGATTGCGCAGAACGAATGCGGAAGCGATCAGAGTTCATATACGATCCGGGTTTCTCCGAACACCGTTTTTCCTGAACTGGTGGTCAACGCCAATGAACAGGAAGGCTGCGCACCGCTTACAGTTAATTTTTACAATAACAGCAGGGGCGCCAATACATTCAAGTATGACTTTGGCGACGGCAGTACTGTCATTACCAGGAGTGCACCGGAGGTGGTCCGGCATACATTTACCGCCGCGGGCACCTATACCATTACGCTTACCGCTTCAAACGGCTGTTCAGAGGTCACCACCACCGAGTCAGTCACTGTACTGCCACAACCGGTAACAGCTTTCAGTGCAGACATTACACTGGGTTGTCCCGGCCTGCCTGTGCAGTTCAGGAACACAAGCAGAGATGGCGTAGCCTACCAGTGGGACTTTGGTGATGGCACTAACTCCAATGAATTTGAACCAAAACATATATTCACCGGCGCCCAGGAATACTATACCATCAGCCTGACAGCGACAAACAGCCTGGGATGTACAGCAACGACAACACTGAATCAGTATATCCATATCGTTCCTCCACCGGTTGCGCAGTTTAATGTATTGCCGTCAACGCTGATCAGTATCCCAAACTACACCTTCAGGTTTGAGGATGAAAGTACCAACAGGCCGACAATCTGGGCCTGGGACTTTGGAGACGGTACTACCTCAGTACTTCAGAGTCCTTCTCATACCTATCCTGACACGGGTAAATATGTAGTGACCTTACGCGTAAGCAATCAGCAGGGCTGTTTCACCAGCACATTCAAAACCGTAACCATTGTTGGTGTTCCGGGTTATCTGTTTGTTCCGAACTCGTTTATGCCTGGCAGCCCTACTCCCGAGCTGAGGGAGTTCATTGCCAAAGGCTCCGGCATCAAAAGCTGGAGGATGACCGTCTTTAACAAATGGGGACAAACATTATGGGAAACCACGCAGCTGAATGAGGGAAGGCCCGTCGGGGGATGGGACGGTACTTTCAACTCCGTCATGCAGCCACAGGGTGTATACTTCTGGAAGATTGATGTTGAATTTATAAATGGCAGTGCATGGAAAGGGATGACCTACGATTCGTCGGCTCCGAAAAAAACGGGAGTGATCCACCTGATAAGATAATGGCACGTATGAAAGTGGTTTCAAAATATATAGTATTGGTATTTTTAGCTGGCTGGTCGGTTGCGGCATCAGGCCAGGACCATATCTATTCGCAATTTTACAATGCGCCGCTATATCTTAATCCTGCACTTACAGGTCAATTTGAAGGAGACATAAGGTTGAATATGATCTACCGGAACCAGTGGACGGGACTGAGCGGCACGCTCTCCTACATTAGCGCCTCGGCCGATCTCAACATCCCGAATTTTGGCGGCGGACTGGGTTTACAATTTAACCGCAGTACCGAAGGAACCGCTTTCCTGGTAAAAAATAATGTGGCAGCCACCTATTCATACAGCGTAGGCAGTGATGATTTTGTGCTCTCCTTTGGTATACAGGCAGGGTTTACCAACAGGCGGATCAACTGGGATAAACTGGTGTTTTCAGATCAGATAGATAACCGCCTGGGATATATTCCCGGAAGCGTGAGCTCTGCGCAACTGCCAGATATGGCACAACGGTTCTTCTTCGACCCGGGGGCGGGCATAAACCTTGTATACGGTAATTTTATGGCCGGAGTAGCGGCATACCATATCAATCAACCTGATGAGTCGTTTAGCGGTGCACAGGCGAAACTGCCAGGGAGGCTTGCCCTGAATGCAAGTTACCGCCTTGCCCTCACACAAAACTATACCTACGGCGCTGATGATGGTTCTTACCTGATCCCTTCAGTGGTGTATTATAAACAAGGAAACGTCTCTTCCATGAGCGCCGGTGCGCAGTATAAATATAAGGGCGTAAATACAGGGCTCTGGTATCGCACGTCGGGAGAAGGCGGCCCTGACGCTATAGTCATTTCGCTGATCTTTGATATCTTCTCGGGCGCCCGCAGGAACGGAGAAAAACTCAGGCTGGGCATCAGCCATGATGCTACAACCTCTAAGATCAATTATACCAATACCAATGGCACCACCGAAGGCAGTATAGGTTATCAGAAATATTTCCCTAACAGTTCCAGCTACAATAAATTCAACGGTTTACGCTGTTACGATTTTTATTAGTCGTCCGGAAGCCAAACGCTTTCGTTACATTTATTTTTTTACTATTTCACGGTAATCTATTTAGCTTTGACACATGTTTAGAGAACAAATCTCAGTATTTGATATTTTCAAGATCGGCATAGGCCCGTCCAGTTCGCATACGCTGGGCCCATGGAGAGCAGCCCAGCAGTTTACGGCTTCGCTTCTGGCAAAAAATATACTGGATGATGTGGTGCAGATAAAGATACTGCTGTATGGTTCTCTTGCTAAAACAGGGCTTGGCCATGGTACGGACATCGCCATCTTACTGGGCATGATGGCCGCAGATCCGGTTACCTTTGATGTAGATGCGATTGATCCGACTATAACAGCAATCAAAGAGGAGCAGCACCTGCTGCTCGCTGGAAGCCATCCTATTGCGTTCAACTACACTGATGACCTTGTATTTCTCTACCTGGAAAGCCTGCCTTTCCATCCCAATGCCCTTACCTTCCAGGCCTTTCTGAATAGCGGAAAGGCATTTTCTGAAACTTACTATTCTGTTGGCGGAGGCTTTGTAGTGAAAGAGGGTGAATCAGGCAATGATAAAGAGATGGTAGAACTTCCCTTTCCGGTAGACAAAGCGGGTGACCTGCTCCATTGGTGCCTCACCACAGGGCTGAAGGTTTCTGAAGTAGTAATGGAAAATGAGCTGGCATGGCGTAAAGAAGCAGACACCATAAAGGGTATCATGCAGCATTTTAAAATCATGAAGGAATGCACTTTCCGCGGCTGTCATTCTGGAGGTTTTTTGCCCGGAGGACTGAATGTTGGCCGCAGGGCTGCTGCGTTGAACAAAAGGCTGATCGCCGGCAGGCCATATAGTGATTATGAAAGCTGGATCGGCGCCATCAGGGCCGGAGGAAACAGCTTTAACTATACGTTAGACTGGGTAAGCTGTTTTGCCCTGGCCGTCAACGAAGAAAATGCCTCCTTCGGGCGGGTAGTTACGGCGCCTACCAACGGGGCAGCGGGAGTCATCCCGGCAGTACTGCAATATGCAATCGCTTTTTGTGACTGTTTTACTGAAGAGAAGATCGTACAGTTCATCGCCTGTGCTTCTGAAATTGGCAGTATCTTCAAAAAAGGGGCTACGATCTCCGCAGCCATGGGCGGATGCCAGGCCGAGATCGGCGTATCTTCTGCAATGGCCGCAGCGGCATTAACGGAATGCCTGGGCGGCTCACAGCGCCAGGTCATGATGGCGGCTGAGATAGCCATGGAACATCATCTGGGCTTAACCTGCGACCCTATCGGCGGACTGGTGCAAATTCCCTGCATTGAAAGGAATACCATGGGTGCCATTAAAGCGATTACCGCCAGTCAGCTGGCCCTGCAAAGCAACCCCGATAAAGCAAAAGTAAGTCTTGGCGCGGTGGTCAATACGATGTGGGAAACAGCGCTGGACATGAATTTAAAATATAAAGAAACCTCAGATGGCGGACTGGCAACTAATATTCCAATCAGCTTACCTGAATGTTAATCTTTTTCAGGCTATTGATACGCCTTAAGAATTGAAGGTGCCAGCAGCGTTACCCAATTCTTATACATATTGCCGGAGGGATGCAGTCCGTCTGAAGCTACTAAGGAACCATCAGTTGCTGCATTTTTTGAGCCGGGAGTGATATCCGTATAACTGATCCCCGCTGCCAGTGTTTCTTCCTTATTGACTGCATTGAAGGCATCGATCTCTTTCGCGATGCTCTCTGTACCTCTGCCGCTTTGTTTACCAAAAGGCGTGGCACCCCAATCCGGTATGGATACGACAAACACATGCTTTTTATTTCCTCCTGCAAAAGCAACTGCCGTTTGCAGCAACTCCTTAAATTCTGCCCGGTAAACAGCAACGGAATTACCCCTGTACTGGTTATTTACCCCGATCAGCAAGGTAACGATATCATATTTAGCCGGTAGTGCTTCGGCAGCTATTCCTGCCTGCAACTCGTTCGTTGTCCATCCTGTTTTTGCGATGATCTTTGGCGCTGCAACCTTCAATCCCTGCCCGCTCAGGCGCGCCGAAAGCTGCTGAGGGAAACAGGAGGACTGCGCCACCGCTTCACCTATAGTATAGGAATCGCCCAATGCCAGGTAGCTGAGCTGTCCCGCAGGAAATTCTGTTTTTGTGGTATCTGTTTTACTCATCCCTTTTGTTGAACTCTTTTCGCATCCGGTAATGGCTATCAGCAGGATTAGTGCAGCTGTTAATTTCATACAGAAATTTACGAAAGAAGTATATGCTCAGATGCCTAAGATAATTATTTTGAGACGTGCGGCCAACATTCTGCACCACGCAGTAACGCATGTCGGTGATCTTCAGGTCTGCCGGACTTGAAGCACGCCTCACATTGGAAGTAGTATGGGTGATCGTATCTTCAAAAGACAGCCCCATTAAGCCGCCCAGGGCAATTCCGCTAAGGATATTCTTTTCAGGAAGTCGCGCCGGTTATCTTTTGTTGTGGCATTTATTGCTGAATAGCCCTGAACCCGTCATGATTTCCGTCAATGGAAAAATTATAAGAGTTTCAGCGCTTTTTGCGCCGGTTTACTTTTTATACATACAACTGCCTTGTCCTTGTCATAGGAAAAATCAGCCTTATTGAACTCACAAATACTCTTCAGCATGGATTCTAATGGTTCATCGCTGCTGAGTGTGGCAGTAAATCTTTTCGCCTGAACAAGCTGATCCGAGAACAGGATCTTCACATTGAACTTTTTACCGATGACCATTGCGGCTTCGGCCACGGTGACATCATCGAACACCAGGTTATTCCCCTTCCAAGCATCATAATGAGCTGCATCTACTGTTCTCATACTGGAAACTGCCTTTAGCTTGTCATACCTGATTTGCTGATTGGGTGTGATCACGCCCTGGATCTGACGCGGATCGGCAACTTTAACTCTTCCCCTCCTTACAGTAACTGTAATATCAGTATACCAGGGGCTGGCCTCCACGCTAAAAGCAGTACCGAGCACGGTTGTCTGCAATTTCCCGGAATACACCGTAAAAGGTTTGGAAGGCTGGTGTACCACATCAAAAAAAGCGGTGCCTTCAAGGTACACATCCCTTTTTGCAGCACTGGCAAAAGAAGAGGCAAAGTGCAGCTTACTGCCAGCGCCCAAAATTACGGTACTGCCATCTGACAGACGGATCAGGTGCTCAGTACGCCTGTTATTGAACACATTTACGGTTTTCACTTCTCCTTTGCTGAAAAAAGACGGCCGGAACAAAATAGCAAGGGTAAGCAATGCGATCAGTGCGGCGGCAACGGACAAGCCCGGAAGCCAAAGTTTTACCGCAGGCGCGGATTGGACGGGCTCTTCCTCTTTTGTGATATTCAGCCAGATGGCTTCTTTTATTTCTTCTTTTAAAGAGTTTTTCTTCTGATCATCCAGTAGCGCAACTACATCCGGCTCCTGCTCAAATAAGTTGTAATAGCTGAAGATAAAATTCTGCTCCTCCAGAGTTGCCTCACCTTTAAGGTATTTCCGTAAAAATTTAAGAAAATTGTACTTATTCATTACTAACCAGATTAAAAACGTTCATACAGTAAACAGCATACTGCTTTATAGGTATGACCTTTGAACAGCAAAAAGTCCCACCAAAAATTGATTTTTTTTTATAATTTTTTAAAGATGCGAACTGCAAACGAGAACCATCAGGATGGAAAAAAGCTGGAGCAGGGAAACGCGCAGCTGTTCTATCGCCTTTGTCACAGGGCCGGGAATACCGGCCTATGCTTTTAGAGAAATACTGGTGGCGGAGCTTTAAAATAATGCCATTTGAAACTGGCTGGCAATGTGCTCCCGGAGCACAGCCTTCACTTCAGACAGGTTCAGTTCGTGGCCGAGCTCACGCTGCATAGAGGTAACATCCTTGTCGTCGATGCCGCAGGGGATGATGTTGTTAAAATAGTCAAGATCCGTATTGACGTTCAGGGCAAAGCCGTGCATGGTTACCCAGCGGCTGCACCTTACACCCATTGCACAGATCTTTCTTGCCTTTTCATTATCAGCATCTATCCAGACACCCGTAAAGCCGGGGTACCTGCCTGCAGGAATCCCGAAATCGTTCAGGGTAAGGATAACGGCCTCTTCCAGCGTTCTTAGATACAGGTGGATATCGGTAAAGAAATTGTCGAGGTCCAGGATCGGGTATCCTACCAGCTGGCCCGGGCCATGGTAAGTGATATCACCTCCGCGGTTGATCTTATAGTAAACCGCATTTTTTTCTTTTAGCCCTTCTTCGTCCAGCAGCAGATATTCAGGATGGCCGCTTTTCCCAAGGGTATATACATGGGGGTGCTCGCAAAAGATCAGGAAGTTTGGAGTCTCCTCTTCTTTGCCACTGTTGCGGTTACTGGTTTTAATGGCAACAGTTTCATTTAAAATAAGTTCCTGATGGTCCCAGGCTTCCTGGTAATCCAGCAATCCCCAATCCACAAATTTTACTTTCTTGTTCATTCCATTAATTTAAGCTACAACATATCCGAGCATGTAACCGGGTATGGTATTAAAATAACAAACGGTTAATGTTTGCGGCCCTTCCGGCAGGCTGACAATTACCGTCATTGACCCATTGTCTTTCAGCTCGAAAGGCTGTATATGGATATGTTTCCTGAATTCCAGTCCCTTTTTCCCGTACCATTTATAAACAGCCTCCTTCACACACCAGCAGGCATACAGCGCTTCGGTATGGTTCTTTACATTATTCTGCGCCAGTTCAGGCGGTGAAAGGAATTTTTGCTGGATACGGTGGATCTTGGGCTTGATCAGTTCAATATCTACACCAACATCTTTTTTCCTGCCAATCATTACCGCGGCATAGTCATACGAATGACTGAGTGAAATGCTGTAGGGCGACCCTACCAGGTAGGGTTTCCCGTGTTCATCCATCCGGCAGTCGATATAACCCGAGGTGTTCAGCATGGTGCGCAATAAAAACCGCGTACTCAGCCATTGCAGCAGTCGCTTGCCCTGGCTCAGCGTAGTCAGAAAATCCAGTTCATGCTGCTTCATCTGCAGACCGGAAAGCAGCTCCTCTTCGCTCTCCTGGATTTTCCATACGGCAAGTATGGTGTGATCGTCAATATCTTTATTATAGATTACAGGCATCCTATTTAAAAAATCAATGCAAAAGTATCTTAAATTAATCATAATTTCGCCCAAAGACTTTACAAATGATACTTTCGGATAAGCGTATTTTAGAAGAGATTGACAAAGGAACAATAATTATTGAGCCCTTTAAACCAGAATGTTTAGGCACAAATTCTTATGATGTTCATTTGGGCAAATACCTGGCAACCTATGCCGACAGGGTGCTGGATGCCAAAGCACACAACAAGATCCAGCATTTTGAGATCCCTAAGGATGGATTTGTACTGCAGCCGGGCACCTTATACCTGGGTGTAACACTTGAATATACCGAAACACATGCCCACGTCCCTTTCCTGGAAGGTAAATCAAGTACCGGCCGTTTGGGAATCGATATCCATGCCACAGCAGGAAAAGGCGATGTAGGATTCTGCAATACCTGGACACTCGAAATTTCATGCGCCCAACCCGTAAAGATCTATGCGGGGATGCCTATCGGACAGCTGATCTATTTTATGGTGGAAGGAAATATTGAAACCCTGTACAATGCGAAAAATGACGCCAAGTACAGCAACAAAACTACCAAACCTGTAGAAAGTATGATGTGGAAGAATAACTTTTAAACACTGGATTAATCACTATAGCTTTTGAGCCTCAATATTCTTATATTGAGGCTTTATTTTTTTAGTTGTGTACCTATGCGAATTAAATTCCTGACCGCCGTTATTTTTCTCCTGGCATCCGCTATATTCCTTGCCTTCAGGTTTCAGGATGACCCTTTTGAAGCCCTTCTAAAAAAACTTACTGCTTATAACGAAGAGCATCCGCAGGAAAAAGTATACCTGCATCTGGACAAACCTTATTACGCCATCGGCGACAATATCTGGTTCAAAGCCTATGTAACCGATAACCGTACCAACCAGCTTTCGAAGATCAGCACATCTTTGTATGTAGAACTGATCAGCGAAAATGATTCGGTGAAAAAACAGATCAAACTGCCGCTCATCAGCGGGCTCAGCTGGGGCGACTTTAAACTGGCAGATACCTTAAAAGAAGGAAACTACAGGATCAGGGCCTATACTCAATGGATGAGGAACGCCGCCCCGGACTTCTTTTTTGATAAAACGGTCAGGATCGGGAATGCCTGGGTAAATAAGGTTTTTACCAGCACCACCTATACTTTCGGCAAAAGGAACAATGCTGAGCTGGTGGACGCACTCGTTAAATTTACAGACAAGGACGGAAATCCCTATGGCGGACAAAATGTAAGCTACGAAGTATGGCTGAAAGATAAACCCGCCGGCCGCGGCAAAGGCATGACCAATGCCCAGGGCGAAATAAATTTCTCTTTCCAGAATTCAACCGGCACCGCAGCATCCGGTCAAATTAAGGCGACCATAACCCTGCCGAATAAACAGGAGATCGTAAAAGTCATCCCCGTAAAGACCACCTCCAATTCCCTGTCTGTTCAATTGTTCCCCGAAGGCGGGAACCTGGTTGAAAACCTTCCGTCAAAAGTAGCCATCAAGGCGGTCAGTCCCTCCGGACTGGGCGAAGATGTGACCGGTACAGTGGTTGACAGTGACGGAACGGAATTGCTGGCTTTCAGTACCACCCACCTGGGGATGGGCAATTTCGTTGTAAACCCGCAGCCGGGAAAAACCTATACCGTAAAAGTTAAACGCAAAGACGGCAGCATACTGGATGTGCCCATGCCAAAAGCCTCTCCCTTGGGATACGTTCTCAGTGTAAATAACGCAGACACCAGTAAGGTAAACATCAGGATCCTGATGAGCCAGCAGCTGCTGAACCAGGGTGAGATGAAACTGGTCATCCAGCAGAACAATACTGTCCTGACGGTGCAAAAGCTGCAGTCTACCAAACAGGTAAGCGCACTTGTGCTGCCAAAAAAAGACCTTCCCTCAGGGATTATCCACTTTACGCTGTTCAACGCAGCAAACCTGCCAGTGGCAGAGCGCCTGATCTTTATTAATAATCCGGCAGAGCAGATCAGTGTTAGCCTGACCAATTTAAAGGGCAGTTACGGGCTGCGGGAGAACGTGCCGCTAGAGCTTTCTGCAAAGGATGCCGGCAAACCGACGATCGGCAGCTTCTCTGTCGCTGTTACCAATTCAAGTACGGTAACACCAGATCCTGATAATGAAACGAATATCCTCAGCTCGCTGCTGCTGACTTCAGACCTGAACGGGTATGTGGAAAAACCAAATTATTACCTGCAGTACAACACCAAAGAGAGCCGCGAACACCTGGATAACCTCCTGCTCACACAGGGCTGGACCAGGTTATTATGGGCAGACCTGATGGGCAATACCGTAAAACCATCGGCTTTCCCGCCTGAAAAATCATTGAAGGTAAGCGGAACCGTCACCACCACAGGAGGTAAACCCGTACCGAAAGGAAGGGTATCACTGTTTTCAACCGGCGGAGGCCTCTTTATGGTTGACACCCTGACCGATGCCCAGGGGCATTTCAGTTTCGACAACCTGATTTTTGGTGACAGCACCAAGTTTGTAGTGCAGGCAAGGAACGCAAAGAACAAAAAGTATGTGGAGATCAACCTGGACATCGTTCCCGGACAGGTGGTCACAAAAAACAGGAACACCGGGGATGTGGAGATCAATGTAAATGAATCCATCCAGGGTTATATCCGGAAAAGTAATGCTTATTTTGATGACCTCAATAAACGCGGATTGCTGGAACGCACTTTCCTGCTTGACCAGATAAACATTGTACAGAAGAAGAACCCCGCCCCGAATTCAGCCAACCTGAATGGCGCCGGACATGCCGATCAGGTGATCACTGCCAGGGATCTGGGAACCTGTATCACCCTGTCACAGTGTTTACAGGGAAGAGTGGCCGGTATGACGCTCCGAAATGGACAAGCATACCTTTTGAGAAATAACGGTACCCCCATGCAGATCATTATCGATGGCATGCAGGTAGAGCCTGACTTCCTCGACAACATCAGCCCTTTCGATGTAGAAACAATAGAAGTGTTAAAAAGTGTCAGCAATACCGCAATATATGGTTCCAGAGGAGGAGGCGGAATTTTAGTCATCACCACTAAAAGAGGAGGAGGAGACCTGAGTTATTCCAGGTATTCGCCAGGCATCATCACCTATGCCCCTAAAGGTTATTATCCCGTAAGGCAGTTCTATTCTCCGCAGTATACACCGGAAAATACGGATAAAAATGCAGACAGGCGTTCTACAGTGTACTGGAACCCGCAGCTGCCTGCAGAGGCCGGCGGAACTGCCAGATTTAATTTTTACAATACTGATGAACCCGGAACCTACAGGATTGTCATTGAAGGGATCAATGACGAAGGGCACCTGGCCAGAAAAGTATATACTTACGAAGTAAAATAAATATATGAATACCATCAATGTGACAATAAAAGACCGTTTGGCCCTGATTACCCTGAACCGCGGTAAATCAAATGCACTCAACAGGGAAATGATCACCGAACTGACAGATATGCTCCATAATATCAATAACGATGCAAATATCGGCGGCGTGGTCATTACCGGAAAGGAGCATTTCTTTTCGGCAGGACTGGACCTGATAGAGCTGTATAGTTACAATGAGGAGGAGATCAGGTCATTCTGGAAGCTCTTCCTGGATGCTATAGCAAAGATTGTCGCTTTTAAAAAACCGATGGTGGCCGCCATCAACGGACATTCGCCTGCCGGGGGATGTATCATCGCCCTGGCCTGTGATGCACGGGTGATGGCCGAAGGAAAATATGTTATCGGACTGAATGAAGTTCCCGTAGGCATCATTGTTCCGGACAGCGTGTTCCAGCTCTATGCTTTCTGGTTAGGCAAGGCCCATGCCAGCAGAAGTTTGCTGGAAGGTAAATTATTCAGCCCTGAGGAGGCCCTTAACATCGGACTGATAGATGAAGTGGTGAACCCCGCAAGTATCATGACCGCAGCCGAACGCAGGATCAGAAAATATATGGCCCTGGAGCCCAACACCTGGCAGCAGAGCAAACTCAACATCAGGAAGGAACTGATTGCCGCTACTTCGGCAGACCAGTCGGAACTGCTTGAAATTACCCTTGCCCAATGGTGGTCGCCCTCCAGCAGGAACCTCCTGAAAATGATCATTGACAGCCTTCAAAAAAAATAGCCATGTACAATCAACCGATGTTAAGAGATGACGCCTTAAAAGGCAGGACCATTGTAGTTACAGGTGGTGGTACCGGCCTGGGCAAAGCCATGGGCACCTATTTTTTGAAGCTTGGCGCGAATCTGGTGATCACCAGCCGTAAGGCAGATGTATTACAAAAGACCGCCGAAGAAATGGAGATGGAAACCGGAGGAAGGGTACTGGCAGTAAGCTGTGACGTGCGCGACTATGAGCAGGTAGAAAATGTACTTGCAGAAACGCTCAGTACCTTTGGCAGTGTGGACAGTCTGCTCAACAATGCCGCCGGAAACTTCATCTCCCCGACAGAACGCCTGTCAGCCAATGCTTTTTCCACAATCATTGATATCGTTTTAAAAGGTTCCGTGAACTGCACGCTGGCCTTTGGCAAACATTGGATCAAAGAAAAACAAGCGGCCAGTATTTTAAATATCGTTACCACCTATGCCTTCACAGGTTCGGCTTTTGTAGTTCCCTCGGCCTGTGCCAAGGGAGGCGTATTGGCCATGACACGCTCGCTGGCCGTGGAATGGGGCAAATACGGAATCAGGACCAATGCAATTGCCCCGGGGCCTTTCCCTACCAAAGGAGCCTGGGAACGCCTGCTTCCGGGAGATCTGGCAGAGAAGTTCGATTTCAAAAACAGGGTTCCGCTAAAACGCGTAGGCGAATACCAGGAACTGGCCAACCTCGCAGCCTTTTTAGTGAGTGATTTTTCCGGGTACATCAATGGCGAGGTCATCACTATAGACGGCGGCGAGTGGCTGCAGGGAGCAGGACAGTTTAACGGACTTGAAGCGGTCCCGGATGAACTGTGGGATAGCTTTGCACAGATGACCAGGGCGGCAAAAGGCAGCTGAGTTTAATCTTTTGCGCAAAAATTATTTTAAAGCATCTTTATTTTGAAATTAGCTTTATTTTTGTACCATGTCAACAGAAACAAAAGAAGAAACCTTTACCCTTGAGGAGATCTTAACCTCTCTCAAAACCTCACACCGTCTGATCTTATGGAACGATGAGGTGAACACTTTTGACCATGTGATCCACTGTATGACTAAATATCTCGATTACACAGAAAACCAGGCAGAGAAAATTGCATGGGAGGTACACAATAAGGGGAAATGTGCCGTCCTGGAAGGTTCCTTTACCGAAATGGAAGTATACCGCAAGATCCTTCAGCAGGAAGGTTTAACGGTCACGGTAGATTAAGTAGAAGCATGGCCAGCTCCTCCTGTGTGGCCTGGGTTTTATCACGGGAATACCAGAGGTGTAACTGCTCAGACTGCAGGTTATTATCGGCCGTTTCTGCTTTCCAATGATTGAGCACTGCTTGTGCAGCAGCGGGCCTCGGGCCCCACTTCGCAACAAGCCAGCCCGCATCATCCAGCAGCAGCACTACCGGAATAGACCTGGCCCCGTTCGTCAGGTATGCATCGATCAGCGGCAGGTTCTGGTCTCTCAGTACAAACCGCAGGTCAAACTTCTCCGGCAGAATTTCCGTCATTTTCTGAAACAGCGGCACGATCTGGGCCGCATCGCCACACCAGCCTTCGGTAATCACCATGATATGGTAATGTTTTTTCAGGTTTTTTATTTTTTCGACTAAAAAATCCGTCAGCACAGCAGTTTTTTCAATTCTGTTCATCCTCTGGATGTTCAGTTTACTGTAATGCAACATTTCTTCGCTATTGTCATTACTCGTAGACCTGTTTTCTTTTAAAAGAGAAATGATTAAATCCCGGTATTCCGGATAACTTAATCCCTCATTCACAAAAATATTACTGTAATTGGCCATAAATGCGTTGTAATAAAATAGTTACCGCCTGTTTTTTAAACTTCCCCGCCGTTACTTTGTCCCTCTATCAAAAGAAACTTAAAACGATACATTCGAAATGAACAATTACCGCTGTAAATTTATATTTATACTGCTGACAATTTGTACTACTGCTGCTTCCTTTCAACTTCATGCACAGGCCCCGGGTTCTGGTAAACTTACAGGAAAAATTGTAGATGCCCAAACGAATGAGACGATTCCCTTCGCCTCAGCAATCATCAGTAACAGGGAAACTAAAGTTACCGTAGCCACCGGGCAAACGGACGTCAATGGTAATCTGATCATTAACGGTATCCCGGATGGTACCTTCTCTGTGAAGATCAGCTATGTGGGTTACCAGACGCTTGTCAGAGATTCTGTAGCTGTAACTAAATCGAAACAGCTGCTTACCCTGGGCACCATAAAAATGAAAGCCGCAAAAGGAACTGCGTTAAAAGAAGTCTCTGTAACAGCCAAGAAAGCCCCCATACAGCTGGGGATTGATAAAAAGGTATTTTCTGTAGACCAGAGCCTTGTCAGTGAAGGCGGTTCTGCATCAGACCTGTTAACTAATGTTCCCTCGGTACAAATTGATGTGGATGGAAACGTAAGCCTGAGAGGATCTACAGGAGTGAAAGTACTTGTGGACGGTAAACCTTCCGTGATTGGAGGGGGTGACGTGGCTTCTATACTGGCCTCTATTCCTGCAAGTTCCATTGAAACGGTAGAGGTGATCACCAACCCCTCGTCAAAGTATGATGCCGAAGGAAATTCAGGAATTATCAATATCGTATTGAAACGGAACTCAAAACTTGGGTTCAACGGAAATGTAGCCCTTACCGCCGGTAACAGGGATAACTATAACGGAAATGCCAGCTTAAGCTTTCAGAATAAAAAGATCAACCTGTACGGAAACTACGGGTACAGGTATGGCAAGCGTATAGGCGGCGGCTTTAACAATATCAGGTACCTTAACCGCGCAGATTCCCTGGGAGCGGCCGATCAGCTGACAAGCTCCAGACAGATAGAGAAAAGCCAGAATGCCAAAGCAGGGATAGACTACTACCTGACTACAAAAGATATCCTGAGCTTCTCGGCAGCGTATAACAAACGTGACCAGGATAAAAGAGACTTTCTGAACGTAAATACTTATAACGCAGACGGCTCGCCCAGACAACTGAGTGACAGGATCAATACTACTGACGGAGGTGGCGACAGTTATGACCTCAACCTGGACTACAGCCATAAATGGAAGGCCAGCCAGGAGCTTACCTTTAACTTTGGCTACTCACATGGAACGAACGACAATTTCCAGCAGTACAATACAACAGTGAACAGCATCAATGGCATTCCTGCAACGCAAGACCCTGAAATGCTGACCAACGATAACGACGGTAAAAATAAAAACTATAATATCCAGGCCGATTACAACATGCCACTGGGCAAGCTGGGTAAACTGGAAAGCGGTTACCGCAGTCAGATCAGGTATTCAGATAACAATACCGTGGCCAGGACCTATAACCCGGCCACAGGCAATTATGACGAAAATTATCAGCTGTCAAACCTCT
Organism: Pedobacter hartonius; assembly: GCF_900107535.1. Classification (GTDB taxonomy): domain Bacteria; phylum Bacteroidota; class Bacteroidia; order Sphingobacteriales; family Sphingobacteriaceae; genus Pedobacter; species Pedobacter hartonius. The sequence goes on from NZ_FNRA01000002.1 coordinate 383,805, forward strand.
TTAACAGTAAAGACCAGGTGCACGCCCTGTACCTGAACTATTCAAACCAGATCAAAAACTTTGGTTACCAGGTAGGGCTAAGGGGCGAAGTTGCCAGGCTAAACACCAACTCCGGTGGGTACGACCTGAACGGCACCCTGGCCAATGCTGCCGGACGCATCGCCTATGACAGGTTGTACCCAAGTATCTTCCTGACGCAGAAGTTTAAAGGTGACCAGCAGTTGCAACTGAGTTATACCCGGAGGGTAAACAGGCCAAGGCCATGGGATACCAACCCCTTTATAGATTATTCCGATCCCCTCAGCTGGCGCCAGGGTAACCCAAACCTGCTTCCTGAGGATGTCCACTCCTATGAGCTGAGTTACAGCAAATTCTGGTCGAAGGTAACGCTGATCGGAAGTGTATACTCACGTCATACCAATGACCTGATCCAAAGGGTACGTTCAGTGCCTGATTCCAACGGTGTGATCATCCTTACCCCTTTCAACTTAACTCAAAGCACAAACAGCGGAGTAGAGCTGATCGCAAAGGTAGACCCCGTTAAAGCCTGGAGCTTCACAGCCAACGTCAACGGTTATCACAGTAATATTGATGCAGTACCGGCATATAACATCTCTCAGACCTCAGGATACAGCTGGAATGCCAACCTGACCAACAACATCACCCTGCCTTACAACATCTCTCTGCAGATCAGGGGTGATTACAATTCTACGGAATTACAGGCACAGGGAAAACGTAAAGCCATGTACGGCGTAGACGGCGGAGCCAAATATGACTTTCCAAATAAAAAAGCTTCCCTCAGCCTGAATGTCAGGGATATCTTCAATACGAGGAAATTCGGGGCAGTCATCCAGGATGCCAATACCATCACCGACTTCCAGCGCTACCAGAAAGGACAGCAGGGAAACCTGACCTTCTCTTACCGCTTTGGAAAAACCAGTTTCCAGAAAAAACAGAAAAAAGCAGAACAGCAGGAAACAAAACCTGACGAAGGAACATTCTAAAATTCGTATCTTGCGGCATGGAAGAAATGAACCCCTGGACTATTTTGGACAGCCGCAAAATTTATGAAAATAACTGGATAGGACTGACAGAACACCAGGTGATCAACCCATCCGGCGGAAAGGGAATATACGGGGAAGTGCATTTCAGGAACTATGCAATAGGTATACTTCCGCTGGATGAGGACATGAACACCTGGCTGGTGGGGCAGTATCGTTTTCCATTAAAGGCCTACAGCTGGGAGATTCCCGAAGGGGGAGGACCGCTGGGCCTGCCGATGCTGGACAGTGCCAAACGTGAATTACAGGAGGAAACCGGGCTGATAGCGAGCGACTGGAAGGAGCTGCAAAGGATGCACCTCTCGAATTCCGTGAGTGATGAATTTGCGGTGATCTTTATCGCCAGAGGTTTAACCATGGGCAAGTCCGCTCCCGAGGAAACAGAGGAACTGGTCGTACGGAAACTACCGTTCGAAGAAGCTTACCAAATGGCCGTTGAGGGAAAGATCACTGACAGCATGAGTGTTGCAGCACTGCTGCGGGCAAAAATATTAGTATTGGAAGGCAAATTATAAAAACTGTATGAACAAATTCCTGGGATATATCTTTACTCCCGTATTTTACTTTTTCTTTTTACTGAGCCTGCTGATTTTTCAGCCCATTCAATGGATATGTTATCGCTTTTTTGGTTATAAAGCACATAAGGCCTCGGTAGATTACCTCAATTTTTTCCTGACCTACTGCCAGGTCTTCTTAGGCTCATCCACTACCTTCGTTAACCACCAGGATCTCCCGCTGAACCATCCTATTATATTTGTTGCCAACCACCAGAGCATGTATGATATTCCGGGCATTTTCTGGTTCCTGAAGAAATATCATGTAAAGTTTATTTCGAAGATTGAGCTTACCAAAGGGATTCCCTCCATTTCATTTAACCTGAAGTATGGCGGCGGGGCCAACATCAACCGTAAAGACAGTAAACAGGCCGTTTCAGAGATCATCAAGCTGGGCCGGAGAATGAAGGATAACAATTGGTCGGCCATGATATTTGCCGAAGGCACACGTGCTAAAGATGGCCGGATAAAGCCTTTTCAGGTAGGTGGAATAGCTACCTTATTAAAAACAGTGCCCAATGCGCTCATTGTTCCTATAGCGATAGAGAATTCCTGGAAGGTTGTTCAGTATGGAACCTACCCGCTGAGCTTCGGCGAAAAGCTCAGGTGGACGGTACTTGATCCCATCACAACGGCAGGAAGAAATGCGGAGGAATTGACAAATATGGCCGAAGGCGCAATCAGGAAAGCCTTAAATCAGGAAGCTTAAATATTTTTATTCTCTATCTTTTTAAAGAACTCATCCCTGTAGGTATCACCAATAGGAATGATCTTGCCGCAGATCGTGATCCTGCTGCGTTCTATACTTTCTATTTTATCGAGTGCAATGATATAGGATTTATGTACCCTGATGAATTTCGCATTGGGGAGGGTCTCTTCCATCTTTTTCATATTCTGCAGCGTGATTACCCTTTCTGATTTCGTGAAAATTGAAATGTAATCTTTCAGCCCCTCGATATAAAGAATATTATCCAGTTCAATCTTCTGAATTTTATGTTCCGTTTTTACAAAGATAAAGTCCTGTACCGGCTGGCCTGCGGGTGCTGCCGGGGCGGCAACAGGGACTACGGGTGCAGGAATAACGGGCTCCGCATTGTTTTTGTGCTGGTTATGGACCTTCTCCACGGCCTTGTAAAACCTGTCGAACGCAATAGGTTTTAGCAGATAGTCCGAAACATTCAAATCGTAGCTTTCCAATGCATATTGTGAATATGCCGTGGTTAAGATATAACTGGCTTTATTATTTGCAATCTTAAGGAATTGGATGCCCGTCAGGTCCGGCATCTGGATATCCAGAAAAACCAGATCTATCCCCCCTGCCTGCACGAGCTGTAAAGCCTCAATTGCATTTTCCGTTCGTTTTACCAATTCCAGAAAGGGAACTTTAGAAACATAATCTTCAATAATATCGAGCGCCAAAGGCTCATCATCCACTGCAATACATTTTAGCGTCATTGTGTTCGTATTTATACTAGATTTATATATCAAGCATGAGTTCACTGGTATAATGCGTAGCCGAATTTACGATATTTAGCTTATATCTTTCGGGATAAAGCAACTGCAGCCGGCGTTCCACATTATTCAGGCCTACCCCGCCCACGTGGTCTTTATTCGCATTGTTCTTTTTATTCGTAATACTGAAATGCAGTATTTTCTGGTTCGCTATAATATTGATCCTGATAGGGTCTGAGGGATCATTTGCCACTCCATGCTTGAAGGCATTCTCTACAAAAGATATCAGCACCAGCGGCAGGATCTGCTGGTCGTCGATCTCACCATTGAGTGTCATCACCACCGATGCGCCGTCCTTGAACCTCAGCTTCTGCAACTCGATGTAACTCTGCACATATTCTATTTCTTTGCTCAGTGCTACCCAGCTATCGTTGCTTTCATAGATCATATAACGCATGATCTCAGACAATTTTAAAATAGCATCTGCAGTTTTATCAGATTTCTGATAGGCCAGTGAATAGATATTGTTTAAAGAATTGAATAAAAAATGGGGGTTGAGCTGCGATTTCAGAAACTGCAGTTCCATATCTTTCTTTTCCGTTTCCAGGCTGCGCTGAATGCGGATATTGCTAAACCAGTCGAGCGCAAATTTAATGAGGCAGCCGGAGATAATAAAAAACCCGGAAGTGAACACCGAACTCCAGACAAACATACTCAAATCCGTATATTCTACTGTTCTGGTCTTAGCGCTCCAGTACTTTAATACTTCATCCCGGTAAAGTACCGCCATGATCGTTTTTACTGCCGCCATCAGGGCAATCAGCGCGATGATCGACAGTACATACCACCAGTATTTTTTCAGGAGCTGAGGGATCAGCAGGGTATAATTGATATAAAATATGGAAATGTTAATGACAGTAAAATAGCCATACTTTACCAGCAGCTCAGTTGAGTTATATTTTTCTCCCGAAAAGAATATGATCAGGAACATAAAACCACTTATAAACAGCCAATACACGACATGGGCAATCAACTCTCTTTTATCTTTCATTAGCGGGCATTTTTTCCAGCGGTTTATTGTTTTCTGCCAGGAAACCAAAGTACTGAAAGTAACACTTTTTGGCCATAGCTTTCGACGAACAGGCATTTTTTTTCTACCAACGCCGAAAATAGCAACATTTTGCATTTTATCGTAAAATCACCTGTTGATCTATAATTATTTACACTTGGTATAAAACATTTTAGCAGGATGAATTTTATGATTCTATTTGTTTCATCAAAACGAAACGATTATGAAATCTGCATCTGTTCAACACCTCGACACACTAGTAAACCACAGGATATATGCCTCGTATCAAACTGACTTCAGCAAGCTGACCACTATATATACCTATATCATGAAAAAATTAACAAATGTCTCTCCTTTTATATGGTTACTGGTACCTGTATTTATGATGCTGATCCTGACCGTTACCAGCAACGTAAGTACTACTGACGACCATACGGCCGGTATAAAATCTGAAACCAATACAACCATTGCAAAAATACCTTATGCAACATTAAAATAAAACAGGCGTCTTATATCCCGAAGAGCGTAGGATACCTATTCTGCCATACAAAGAATTTAGTTTTAGTTATAGTAATAGTAGTAATGGCGGCTGGATGGCCGCCATTTCTTTTGCCAGAGATTTTGAAAAACATTAAATATTATTTTGAAACTAAGAATATAGTTTATACATTTAACTATACTCTTAGTTCATTTATCATTATCATCAAAATCAATCAGCGAATACTATGGAAATTAAAGATCTGACGAAAGCCGAAGAACAAATCATGCAGGTGATCTGGCAGATAGAAAAGGGATTCGTAAAAGAAGTCATGGAATTTCTGCCTGAGCCAAAGGCCGCCTACAATACAGTATCTACCATCATCAGGATACTGGAAGTGAAAGGTTTTATCGGCCATATCGCATTTGGGAAATCCCACCAGTATTACCCCCTGATCTCCAGGGAAGATTACAAGCGCCATGCTACGGAAAAGCTGTTAGGAAATTATTTTGAAAACTCTGTGGAGAGCATGTTCTCCTTTTTTGTAAAGGAGGAAAAGATGGACGTAAGTGATGTGGATGAAATCTTAAAAATGATCAGCAAACTCAAAAACAAATCAAAATGACCTGGACCCATTACCTCCTGCAAGTAAATATATACCTGGTTATATTTTACGCATTCTATAAATTACTTCTTGAAAAGGAAACATGGTTTATGCTGAACAGGATTTATCTGCTCTCAGCAGGATCGTTGTCACTCCTGATTCCGTTTATTAAACCGGAATGGATATCTGAAACAGCTATAAACCCAAATATAAGAATTACTGCAGGACAGTTGACGATGCTGGTTGCAGATGGAATTACAGCGGCAGATACAGCCTTCAACTGGGCTGCACTTATAGCAACAGTATATGTTGGTGGTGTGCTCTTCTTTACAGCACTTTTCGTCTGGCGCTTATTGCTTGTAAAAACGCTGATTGGCTCAAACTCCGAAGGAATGGCTTTTTCATTTTTTGGAAAAAAGGTGATTGATCAGAACCTGCCGGAGCAGGGCATCATACACCAGCACGAGGATGTTCATATTCGGCAGTACCATACGGCAGATGTAATTTATTTTGAACTGCTGGGTATTCTCCTCTGGTGCAATCCGGTGATCTATCTCTACAAAAATTCCATTAAAAACATACATGAATACCTGGCTGATGAAGCAGCAGCGCAGTTAGAGGGCGATAAGGAATCGTATGCATTGCTTTTATTATGCAAGGCTTTTAGGGTAGACCAAAACGTTCTTACCAATAGTTTTTTTTCAAAATCACTAATTAAAAACCGGATATATATGCTAAATAGACAAAGATCCACCAGGACTGCCATCCTAAAGTATGGCCTCGTTCTCCCGCTGTTCGCGGGAATGCTGCTGCTGTCGTCTGCAAAGATCAGCAGGAATGAAGACATCAAAGACCTGGCTGAGAAGATCCCTGCCCCGGTTCCCGGGCTATTTGCTACCGGAGTTAAACCTTCAGCAAGGGATGTAAATGAGCCCTTGCAACAGGACACCATAAAGAAACGACACCAGTCAAAACCAATCAAAGGAACTGCCCTGGCCGATAAAACTGTTACCAGAGCTAATGGTGAAAAAGTTTATGATTTTGTTTCAACGGACACGCCACCCAGCTTTCCCGGCGGTATGGACAAGTTTTACCAGTACCTGGCAAAAAGCGTGAAATATCCTAAAGAAGCACAGGAAAAGAATGTGCAGGGAAAAGTTTTTCTATCCTATATTGTAGAACAGGATGGCAGGATTAACGAAGTTAAAGTGGAAAAAGGTCTTGGCAGCGGCCTTGATGAAGAAGCTGTAAGAGTTCTGGAAGCTTCGCCTAAATGGATTCCCGGCACACGCGACAACAAGCCCGTACGGGTGAAATACAATCTACCTATAAGTTTTGCGCTTTCTAAGGAAGATACTGACAAACCAAATTGAATAAAGCACCTGTTGCAAGTCCTGCAGGAGCGAAACCTAAGGGCGGAGCGTAGTCAGGCATACGGATTAAAAGTCCCGGCAAACCTCTGGTGTACCTTGATGGTGTTCAGATCACCAACAAGGAATTACAGGAAATGGATCCAAAAATAATTGAATCCATGGTGGTTGTAAAGGATAAAACAGCTACAGACAGGTATGGTGTTTAAAAAAACACCCGCTTAAAAACACGAAACCCCTGCTAAAATCTAGCGGGGGTTTTTGTGTTAAATCCTTGTCTCGTAGAGTCTAAATTTATTAAACTTCTTCCTCAGAAACAAATTTTGAAGCATAAAAATCTCTGTTCATCCTTGCAATGTTCTCCAGCGAGATCCCTTTAGGGCATTCAGCTTCACAGGCGCCTGTATTTGTACAGTTACCAAAACCTTCAGCATCCATTTGTGCAACCATACTTTGTGCACGGCGGTATCTTTCAGGCTGTCCCTGTGGCAATAAGGCCAGCTGGGAAATTTTAGCCGAAGTGAATAACATTGCCGATGCATTTTTACAGGTAGCTACGCAGGCGCCACAGCCGATACATGCCGCAGCTTCAAAAGCAGCATCTGCCTGAAGCTTAGGAATCGGAAGTGCGTTGGCATCCTGTGCATTACCTGTATTTACCGAAATAAAGCCTCCTGCGGCAATAATTCTGTCAAATGCAGTACGGTCTACCGTTAAATCTTTAATCACAGGAAATGCAGCCGCTCTCCATGGTTCCACAACAATTGTATCACCATCTTTAAAAGAACGCATGTGCAGCTGACAGGTAGTAACCCTGTCTTTCGGGCCATGAGGCCTTCCGTTGATGAACATGGAGCAGGCTCCGCAAATACCTTCCCTGCAATCGTGGTCGAATACAACCGGTTCATCTCCCTTATTGATCAGTTGTTCGTTCAGAACATCAAACATCTCTAGGAAAGACATATCAGGAGAAATTTCTGATAATTTATAATCTACCAAATTCCCTTTGGCCTTGCTATCTTTCTGACGCCAAACTTTCAGCGTTAAATTCATATTTCCTGTACTCATGGTATGGATATTTTAGTACTAGATTATTTATAACTTCTTTGTGCGATCTTGATGTTCTCGAATTTCAACTCCTCTTTGTGCAGTTCAAATTTCACACCTTCCTTGAATTCCCATGCAGCTACGTAAGCATAGTTCTCATCATCCCTTAAGGCTTCACCTTCTTCAGTCTGATATTCTTCCCTGAAGTGACCGCCACAGGATTCATTTCTGTTCAGTGCATCGATACACATCAGTTCTCCCAGCTCGATAAAGTCGGCCACGCGGCCAGCTTTTTCCAGTTCAGGATTGAACTCATTGATCACACCCGGTACACGCACGTCGCTCCAGAAATCCCTGCGCAACTGCTGAATTTCTGCAATAGCTTCAGTTAAACCTTTTTCATTACGTGCCATTCCGCATTTCTCCCACATGATCAGACCTAATTTCTTGTGGAAAAAGTCTACCGATTTGGTACCTTTTATAGAGATAAACTTTTCTAAGATGCCTCTCACACTCGCTTCTGCCTCTACAAAAGCGGGGTGATCCAATGGAATTGGTTTTGTAGCCAGTTCTTTCGAAAGGTACGCACCAATGGTATAAGGGATCACAAAATAACCATCGGCCAGTCCCTGCATTAAAGCAGAAGCACCTAAACGGTTCGCACCGTGATCAGAGAAGTTAGCTTCACCTAAGGCATATAAACCAGGAACCGTGGTCATCAGGTTATAATCTACCCATAATCCGCCCATTGTATAGTGAACCGCAGGATAGATACGCATCGGTAATTCATAAGGATCTTCACCGGTGATCTGCGCATACATATCGAACAGGTTACCATATTTTTCTTTTACCACCTCGCGTCCGAGACGCATGCAGGTTTCTTTATCCGGGTTATGAATATTATGTTTTGTTGCTTCGATACGTCCGTAACGTTCTGTATTGGCAGCAAAATCAAGATACACGGCCAGTTTAGACTGTCCCACACCATATCCTGCATCACAACGCTCTTTCGCGGCTCTTGAAGCCACATCGCGCGGAACAAGGTTACCGAAAGCAGGGTAACGGCGTTCCAGGTAATAATCCCTTTCGTCTTCAGGAATATCAAACGCTTTTCTTGTATCGTCTTTTTTCTTAGGTACCCAGATCCGTCCGTCATTCCGTAAGGATTCAGACATCAGGGTAAGTTTAGACTGGTGGTCACCTGATACCGGGATACATGTAGGGTGAATCTGCGTAAAACAAGGGTTTCCGAAAAAGGCACCTTTTTTATGTGCTTTCCAGGCCGCAGTTACGTTACTTCCCATTGCGTTCGTAGAAAGGTAGAATACGTTACCGTAACCACCTGTTCCAAGCAACACAGCATGACCGAAATGACGCTCCAGTTCGCCGGTGATCAGGTTACGCGCAATGATACCGCGTGCTTTACCTTCAATCACGACCACTTCAAGCATTTCATGACGGGTGAACATTTCTACTTTACCCATACCGATCTGGCGCTCCAGGGCACTGTAGGCACCTAAAAGCAATTGCTGACCCGTTTGTCCGGCGGCGTAGAATGTACGCTGAACCTGTGTACCACCAAATGAGCGGTTATCCAGTAACCCACCATATTCCCTTGCCAAAGGCACGCCTTGTGCCACACACTGGTCGATGATACTTGTGCTCACTTCAGCCAAACGGTGAACGTTCGCTTCGCGGGCACGGTAGTCACCACCTTTAATCGTATCGTAGAACAAACGGTAAACACTGTCACCATCATTCTGATAATTCTTTGCTGCATTGATACCTCCCTGGGCAGCGATAGAGTGCGCTCTTCTCGGAGAATCCTGGAAACAAAAACATTTAACTTTATATCCCATTTCAGCCAGGGTAGCCGCTGCCGAAGCGCCTGCCAGTCCTGAACCTACTACTACAATTTCTATACTTCTTTTATTAGCCGGATTCACCAGAGGCATTGAAGACCTCAGTTTAGTCCACTTTACGGTTAGTTCCCCTTCCGGTATATTTGCATTAAAATCTGCCATTTTATTTAGCGTTATACGTTCGAAATTTATTTAATAAGACCTGTATAAAATGCGACAGGCATGGCTGCAAAAAGCAACGCTATAATGATAGAATACCATACTCCGAGTCCTTTGATCAGGGGAGTATATTTCCTGTGGTTCCAGCCCAGTGTCTGGAAAGAAGAGGCAAAGCCGTGCAATAAATGGTAGGCCAGTGAGACCATTGCCAGTTCATATAAAACAACGATCCAGATATTTTGAAAAGTCAGCTTCATCACAGCGTACAGGTCTTCGCGTCCGTTTGCGTCTTCAGTCGGGATCCCGGTAAAACGTGATACTACCCAGAAATTGGACAAATGCACGATCAGGAAGATCAGCAATAAGGTACCGAGTAAACCCATTGAACGGGAATACCATTTACTGTTTGCATTTCCATTGTTCACTGCATACTTCACCGGGCGCGCAGCCTGGTTTTGAAAAGTAAGGCGAAGGCCCTGCACAGCGTGCACGATCAGCCCCAGCATTAAAATAACTTCAGATCCTCTGATCAGCCAGTTGGTAGCCATGAAGTTGGCACCCAGGTTAAAAGTTAAACCACCGTCATTCAAAAATATCAACGAGTTGATAAAGCAATGTACAATGAGAAATAAGATTAGGAACAGGCCGGTGATACCCATTATTAGTTTTTTTCCTATAGATGAGGAAAAAGCGTTTCCGAAACTAGCCATTAGATTTTTATATTTGAGTTCTATTCCTGCAAAAGTATTTAATAAATGACTTAATTTAAACACGAATATTAGCAAAAAGTAATAAATAAGCTATTTAGAAACGTTCTACGTTTTAGGCTTTAATCCATGATTATTACCATTTTAAACAAAAAAAGAGAGGCAATTTTCATTGCCTCTCTCAAAGGAGATCAGTATATCAAACTATTAATTGAAGCTGAAGGTGTAATTCCCGTTAGGGCCTACTCCTGAAATTGTGGTTTTACCATTTTTAGAAGTTGGCAGTGCGGCTTCAACATCTTTTGCATTATTCACTGGTTTACCATTGATACTGGTAATCAGCAGGCCTTTGTCAATATCAAAAGAATCGAACAGTTTACCCGGTTCAACACCAGTGACTACCACTCCGCTTTTTGCACCATATTTTGCTTTGGCTGCGGCAGAAGCGGGAGCGAATGAAGCACCCAGTTTACCCATAGTTGTTCCTGTAGTTTTTGATGCCAGAATGGTTTTAGGTCTGCCTATGCTGGCATCACCTTTCAGTGTTACACTTACATTCTGCAGTTTTCCATCTCTGGAGATGCTGAGCATCACTTTATCACCAGGACTCATACGTCCGATCTTTTCCTGCAAATCCGGAGAGTTGAATACTTCTTTACCGTCAACTTTTTTAATGATATCACCTTTTCTGATTCCTGCAGCGGCACCGCCACCGTTTGGCATCACATCGTTTACATATAATCCGCTGATATCATCAATCTTCAGGTCTTCAGCAACATCGGCATTCAGCTCCTGGAAGGTAACACCTACATAACCGCGTTTCACGCTGCCATATTTTTTAAAATCTTCAAGGATCTTTTTGGCAAGGTTAACGGGGATAGCAAATCCATATCCTTCATTGGTACCTGTTTGGGAGGCAATTGCCGAGTTAATACCCACCAGCTCACCATTCGCATTTACCAATGCACCACCACTGTTACCAGGATTGATAGCGGCATCTGTCTGAATATAAGATTCAATAGCGCTGTTGGCTGCCCTAACCGGTGCCTTTCCTGTACGCTGATATTCTTCATATTCTTCTTCCGTTGGCTGCTGCTGTTCCCTGCCCAGGATACCGATCTGACGCGATTTTGCGCTTACGATACCGGCAGTAACCGTAGTTTGAAGGTCCAGAGGGAACCCAACTGCCAATACCCATTCCCCAACCTGAACGTTATCTGAATTACCCATTTTTACAACAGGCAGATCAGTAGCATCCACTTTAATTAAAGCAAGGTCAGTATTGGCATCTCTTCCAATTACCCTGGCCTCAACTTTACGCCTGTCTGAAAGGATCACCTGGATCTTTTCAGCGTTTTCCACTACGTGGTTGTTGGTCACGATGTACCCGTCAGGCGTAAGAATCACTCCGGATCCCGATGCTGCCCTTGGAATACGTGATCGTTTGCTGCGGCCACCTCCAAAGAACTCTTCCATCATATCCATTGGTGACCCGCTGTCACCCGAACCACTTGAAGTAAAAGTTGTTTTGATGTGCACCACAGCAGGTGAAACTGCTGCTGCTGCCTGAACAAAATCAACAGATCCGGTTGAAGAAATACTTGCAGGATTGCTGGTAAAAAGCACATGTTGCTTTTCAGCCAGGGTTAAGTCGCTGTTTTTGTGCTCCAGCATTTTATAACCGCCAATTGCCGCTGCACCTCCTATGAATGCAGCAAAAACTATTAATGCTATTTTTTTCATTTGTGTTTATTGTTTTTTAATGGTTATGAAGCTTGCCTAAGCTTATGCAAACTTTTTGTAATGGTAAGCTTAGGCAGGTTTCATTTGTGTTTATTATTATTTCTTGTGCTTGTTTATTCTGTTTAGTCTGACTCTGCTACAGTGCCATTGGTTTAATGTGATATCGTTGATTATGTCACCGGCAGGTACCATTTTTGTCTTTGTTTGATTTATTTTCCGAACTTATTCAAATTTAATACCAATACACCGATATTTGTATCAGCACAGCATCACATATTTTGTTAAAAAATGTTAAATAACACATCAGCAGATCAGCAACATACCCATTTCTACAAGTACCAGGGCGCGGGTAACGACTTCGTCTTAATCGACAACCGTTCGCTCAGCTTTCAGTATAAAGATAACAATATAGTACTGCAATTGTGTGACAGGCGTTTTGGGATCGGCAGCGATGGGCTGATGCTGTTGCAGGGCCATCCTGAATATGATTTCGAAATGCTTTATTTCAACGCCGACGGCAAGCTGGGCAGTATGTGCGGGAATGGGGGAAGATGTATTGTGGCCTTTGCAAAACACTTAGGAATAATTGACAGTGAAACTAACTTTCTGGCAGTCGACGGTCCTCATTATGCCAAAGTTTCAGCAGAAGGCAACTGGGTTGACCTTCAAATGATTGACGTAAAGGATATAGAAAAAGACGGTTCTGCTTATGTACTGAACACCGGATCTCCCCATTATGTAAATCAGGTGGCAGACCTGAAAGATATGGATGTATTTTCCATGGGAAAAGAGATCCGGAATAACCCAACCTACAAAGCGGAAGGCATTAACGTGAACTTTGTTGAAGATCAGGGTGATCACCTTTTTGTACGTACTTTTGAGCGCGGTGTTGAGGATGAGACCTATGCCTGCGGCACCGGTGTTACTGCCGTAGCCCTGGCTATGGCCAAAGCAAATGAGCAGCATGGAAGTTTAAAAACGGATATCACCGTTCTGGGAGGAAAACTCCGTATAGAGTTTGACTATGATGGAAAAGACTTTAGCAATATCTTTTTATGCGGCCCTGCCGAACTGGTTTTTGAAGGAGACGTAAAAGTTTAACCTGCGCAGAACTTTAGGCCCATCTTTCATCTTAAATTCAGTTGCAATCTTAGCTTTCATCAGCGAGATGGGCGGCAATGCCGATCTTGATCTCTCCAAAGGTAACGCTGTTTCCCAGATGTGCCCTCAAAGGATTTAAGTTTACTGTTTTCAGCTCATTGATTGCCTCCAGGATCTTATTCAGCTTGTTCCTGCCCAGGATCTCTTTGGCAGAGATCTCCTGTCTTGCCACATAATGTGCCAGGTGCCCTTCTATCGTACCCACTACCATCTTCCGGGCTTCAGCAATTTCGGTGATGCTCTTGCCCTTCCGGAATAACTCCAGGGAAACCTCCTTGGTGTCCTCCTTCGGTTCCTTTACTACGGCAGGCTTTTTACTTCTTTCCTTTTTTACTTTAGCCGTAAAGTCCAGCTTGTTTGGCATGGCATAAACTTTTTTCATCTGGGCTTCACGCTCCGACTGGTTTAACAGCAAACCCACGTCACTTTTTGTGAATTCCGTTCCATTGATGGTGGATTGCAATAATGCAGTTGCCTTTCTGATCTTTTTAAACTGCTCATAAAACAAAGATTCCATTTCCAGCAGCTCCGTCAGAAATGCCGTTACCTGTTTATCCTGTTTCACCAGTTCCATCCGTTCGAAGATCCGTTTGGACAGTTCCAGCAGCAACGGATTGAAGTAATTTTCCGCAGCGGTAGTTCTGAGCAGCAAAGCAGATAATCCGCCGGCCGTCTGGTCATGGCTCAGCCGCTGTATCTGGGCAAGGAACTTATTGGCGTTGGTTTTGATTTCGCTCAGTTCTTTTAACAGGGCCTGTGCCCATTTCACATGTTTCTGCTTGGCAGATTTATTGATGTCCTTACTATAGGAATGGACATGTTCATATACGTAATTGTCAAGTGGGGTCAGGTCGAAACATTGCAGCAGATAGCTTCTCAGAAAAGCTTCGCTTTCCAGCCTGATCTGTATATCAAGTTCATCCTGCTGCTGTTTATTCTTTGCAAAATGAGAGACGTTCTGATCCTGCCGGATACCTGTACCTGATATTCTGGAGGTCAGCACCAGCCCGTTAAGTGAGCGGAGGCGGGATAAGGCCACGTAGATCTGTCCGGGCGCAAAGGCATTGCCGATATCGATGATCGCTTTGTCAAAGGTTAAACCCTGGCTTTTATGCACGGTAATTGCCCAGGCCAGTTTAATGGGATATTGAATAAACTTACCGATCACCTCCTCTTCGATCTCGTTGGTGACCTTATGGTTGGTATACCTGATATTCTTCCAGGTATACTTTTCCAGGATAATCCTTTCTCCCTCACCTTCGGTTACCACTTCGATCAGGTCGGGCTTAAGGGTAACGACGGTTGCAATCTTCCCGTTAAAGAACTTGCGGTCACCGCTCTGGTCATTTTTGATGAACATGATCTGGGCACCCAGCTTCAGTTCCAGGATACGTTCAGCGGGAAAAGAGTTCTCCGAGAACTCATCTTCCACGGTAGCCTGGAACAGATAGGATACGCCTTCGAGGTCATCCAGGCTTTTCTTATTTAAGGTATCTGCACGCTGGTTGTGTGTGGTCAGGGTAATGTACTTGTCTTCCTTTGCGGGAACGAAATCTGATCTATAGTACTGATCAAGCAAAGCCACATCTGCGGACGTGATCTCATTATTGCGCAGGTTATTCAGCAGGTTGATAAATACGGAATCTGCCTGACGGTAGATTTTCTCCAGTTCTATATAAACGGGGGGATGCTGCTGCAGGGCATGGGCATCGAAGAAATAAACACTGTTGTAGAATTCGCCAAGCAGCTGCCACTCATTGGACTTCACTACCGGCGGGAGCTGATGAAGGTCGCCGATGAACAAAACCTGCACACCGCCGAAGCTGGCGTTGTTCTTCCTGATATACCGCAGTACCATATCAATTGCGTCGAGCAGGTCTGCCCGGAGCATGCTTACTTCATCAATGATCAGCAGTTCCAGGTCCTGGAAGATCCTTCTCTTGGTGGTGTTCATCTGTAAATGGCGCACGATAGACCTTGGCGTATTGTACTGCTGATTGGGGTGTTCTGCCGTAGGCTGTTTGGGCAGATAAGTACCGAAGGGGAGCTGGAAAAGTGAATGAATGGTTACCCCTGCTGCATTGATCGCGGCAATCCCTGTGGGTGCTGTAATCACGGCTTTCTTGTGCGTCAGCTCAATCAGGTTCCTCAGGAAAGTAGTTTTTCCCGTTCCGGCCTTCCCTGTCAGGAAAATATGCCGGGAAGTATAATTGATAAATTTAGCAGCAATTTCAGCGGGGTTGTATTCAGACATATTTTGCAACAGTTTTGAAGCAAAGGTACTAAAGATTGGAACAACCTAAACAGGTATACAATTAATTATTTCTAATTAAATAAGAATATTAAGTTTAATTTGTTAATTTACCAGCAATTTATATCCCTTCCCGTGAACATTCAGTATTTCTACTTTCGGGTCTTCTTTGAGGTATTTGCGCAACTTACTCAGGAATACATCCATGCTTCGGCCGTTGAAGTAGTTGTCGTCATGCCAGATGCTCAGCAAAGCTTCCTCCCGTGTAAGCACCGCATTTTGCTTCAGGCAAAGCAGCTGCAAGAGTTCGGCCTCCTTGGTGGACAGCTTCTGCTGCTGCCCGTTGTGCTGGATGAGCTGGGTGGTATAATCAAAGGTATAACTGCCGATCTGGAACTGGCACTGTACGGGTTCTGCCACTTTAGTTTCTTTTACCGAGGCACGTTTGAGCAGGGCATTGATCCTTAACAGCAGTTCCTCTATCCGGAATGGCTTGGTGATATAATCATCCCCGCCCAGATCATAAGCTGAAGCTTTGTCTTCCATCATTGCTTTTGCAGTGGCGAATATAATAGGCACGCTCTCATTCAATTTACGAATTTCCTTACCCAGTGCAAAACCATCTTTCTTCGGCATCATTACATCCAGGATGCAGAGGTCAAAAGTCTGTTTGTTAAATGCACGCAGGCCTTCTTCGCCATCCACGCATAAGACGATATCAAACTTTCCCTTCAACTGTAAATAATCTTGCAAAAGCATACCTAGGTTAGGATCATCTTCGACCAATAGAATTTTCTTCATTTTAATTCAGGGGTATAATTATTTCAAACACTGTTCCTTTATCCTTTTCACTGTGCACCTTGATAGTTCCATTCATCTGTGTGACGATGTCCAGCACATAATTCAGGCCCAGACCAAAGCCCTTTACATCATGCAGGTTCCCTGTAGGTACCCTGTAAAACTGGTCGAAAGCACGCTTGCTTTGTTCTTTTGTCATTCCAATTCCTTCATCCTCCACCTCTATGATCAGTTTACCGCCGGAATTCCGTGTATTTACTGTTATTTTAGGTGACCCAATGCTGTACTTGTTTGCATTGTCAATCAGGTTATAGATTACATTGGAGAGGTGCAGTTCATCGCCTTTTACTGCCGGCAGTGCAGCGTCAAGGTGAAGGGTCAGTTGGGCCTCTTTCTTTTGCAGCTGAAGGCTCATGCTATCTGCAACAGCTGCGATCAGTGCATTCATATCTACTTCTTCCTCTTCTAGTTTGAGTTCCTTTTTCTCCAGCCGCGCAATACTCAGCACACGTTCGATATGATTTCCCAGTCGTACATTCTCATCATAGATGATCCCCGCCAGACGGCCGATGCGTGTTTTATCCTCCAGTATTTCCGGATCTCTCAGTGCTTCACTGGCAATCATGATTGTAGATACCGGGGTTTTAAATTCATGGGTCATGTTGTTGATAAAGTCCGTCTTCATTTCAGAGATCTTCTTCTGTCTCAATATGGCATACAGGGTATACGAGAAAATGGAGATCAGCACCAGCAATAAGGCACCAGACGATGCCATCGTTACCTTCAGGTTACTCAATATTAAAGATTCCCTGTCCGGGAAATTAATATACAGCATTCCCGGGTCGCGGATCACATCATTGCTGAAGAGGGTAGTTTTAAATGTATTTGCCGGCAGGATCTCTCCTTTAACAAAGGAAACCTTACTGAACAGCACGGAGTCACGGGTGACGCTTTTCAGCCAGAAATCATATTTGAGCCCGATATTTTTATTCAGCAATTCTGCGCGCAGCAGCGTATCAAGTATAGGTTTGGAAATGCGTTCATTCAAGGGAATATCCAGCTGACTCATTTCCTTGGCCGCAGCTTCGAGCACGTTAAAATCTCCCTCGTTGAGCTTTACGGTATCAGCCTGCAATTCTCTCAGGGCGTTGCTGCGCCTGCGGGCGGCAATTTCATCCTCAATTTCGAATTTTGCACGCATTTCAGCGTTCAAGCTGGGCAATGAGATGCGGAGCGGCTGGCCGTTACTGCTATAGGCCAGGTACCGGATACTATCAGGCAGTTTTTTTGGTTCCAGGTTGAACGTTTTGGCAGAGCCTATCCTGAAAGTCTTGCGCACATTACTGCCAATCATGTTCAGCTCCTCGTCAAAACCCACATTTACGTCTACATTTAAAGGCGTGGTGGCCTGATTGGCCAGGTCATAAAAATCGATTTCTGAAATTATCGTGGGGCTGAGGTACAGCTTGCGGATCATGCCATCCTGATAATTGAGTTCGTCAATCATCTGCTTTTGCTGGTTATATTTCCTTTTACGCTCGTCCTCTTTATACTTCTGATCGAGGTCTATCAGGCGGCGGGTTTTGTCGCGCCGCTGATTTTCCATTTTTATCCGCCATTCGTAATCCGTCTTGGTGATATGACTGACCGCATTTAAGCGCTGGACTTTATCGGCCACAGCACTTAAGGCCTGGTTTACTTCCTGCTCAAAAAGCTGTGATTTAAGCCGATATGCCTCCCTGATGTAATACGATTGCATTACAAACACACCCAGCAGCGCTATGGTCATGAGTCCGGTAATCAGCCAAAGGCTTTTTTTCTTCATTATGTATTGTCAAAAATAAGGAAGAGTACTGTGATAAGCTCTATTTTAACAATTTTTAACACAGTAGGATTCAAATAGTTGTGCTTAACAGCACTTTAAATTATTTAGCTTTTGAGATCAGTCAACTTCCTAAACTTATTTGACAGATAATATCCGCCGGTTTTTGCAGCACCTCTAAATTCAATAATGCCTAGCTCCTTTGCTGTTCTGAGGTATCTTTCAACCATAGGTTTAGAATACCTCTTTTGGTAGTTAAGTCTAAAGTATTTACTCCTTCATGTGTTAATATCAGCTTTATTATTCTTAACACCTCTATTCTAAAGCCATCAGTTACAGCATTAATTACACCATCATTTACACCATCATTTACAAACAAGTTATGTTGAACGGAGGGAATTTTAAAGATAGAGACAGGAGTTTTCTACAGTATACTTCACTTTTAAAGTCCATCTTAAGAGCCGTGCAAGATTCTGGTAAAGAGATAGATGTTCACCTGATTGTATATCCACCGGAAAATTTAGAATTACTTGAAGAGTTAAAAGGTCTTGATATAGGACTTGCCATGAATACTGAGGTCTTTGACATACAGTTATTTGAACAATACTGCCCTGGTAAAGTTGAAACTGGTGGCAGACAGCATATTTTTGATGCTTTAGAGAAGGCTGTAAGTGTGTTAGGGAAAAATAAAGTGTACTCAATTTTAGTTGGGGGGCTTGAACCATTGGAAAGTCTAAAATCTGGACTTGCTTATTTGGCAAACATGGGGGTGTCACCAGTAATTAACGTTTTACATACAGATCCCGGAACTCCTTTAGAAAATTTCCCAAAACCTACCGTAGAACAAATACTGTCAATGGGGAAAGAATTACAAGCTATATACACCGAATATGGGTTTTTACCTTTTTATGAAGACTGTGGACGAAACTCAATTGATTCAGAAGCTTTTAAAAGTCTTTTCTAGCTAACCAATTAACAGATATTATTTAATGCAATAAACAAATTAATAGTATGTTCACTGATAACGACCTGACCACGATTGCTCAACAATTCATTTGCAAGAAATTTGCTAATGAATTAAATATCTCGTTGCGATCATTCCACACGATTATACTGATTGGCTCGTCCATTAATCCATCAACAATGAGGAAGAGTTCTGATTTGGATCTTGTAGTGCTTGTAGAAGATCTGTTACTTAATAATCCCCAAGACTTTCTTGCCCATTTTATGATCAGCCACGTAGAATACAATGGTGAGGAGATCAATTTTCCAATGGACATCCAGATCTATACTATATCTAGTTTTAGAAAAGAAATGTATTATGGTTCTTTAACTAGGGTATTTGCTGTTCTAAATGCTTTCCAAATTATTTATGCTGAAGATGATTGTGCAAAACAAATAATTGCAGATGCTGATCAAAGGTTAAATAATACAATTTGTGATCAATGATATCGCAAGAATGGATATACCTCAGGTAATGAAGAATACTGAAGCTTATTTTAACTATGCGCATTCTATCATACTTGAAGAAAAAATTCAACAAAATAGCTTATTGATTTATTTGCAGTTTTCTGAATATGTTAAAGAGCTTCTTGTCCAATTCCAATACGTTTTGTTTGCTAGTGATCTCCAGAAAAATATTAATTCTGAAAATATACATGTAGCAGTGAAAAACATGACTATTTTCAGAAATGCCGATGGCACGCGGCTTTTAAATTTTAATAAGTATTTTGTAGATCAGCGCGTAATAAAATTACTAGATGAAATTAACAATGTATTGAAGGATAATCAAAAAGTGATGGTAGAGAGATTTGATATAGTGTTTGGTCTTATAAACGATGCTTTCTTTACCTACACTGACTATGTTATAGCCCGGAAAACAAATAGATATGAGTATTATCGTATTCTAAAATTTGATATGTAACAATATGATGATTAATAAAGAACAGCTAAAGGAACTTGATATACAATTAATATTAGAAGTTGAAAGCGAGCTGCAAAGGGCAAAAGAAAGATTCCCGGAAAAACTCAATTCCTTACACGAAGGTTATGCTATAATTTCCGAAGAATTTGATGAATTTTGGGACGAAATTAAAAAAAAAGAAAAGGATAGGGATTTTTTTAAACTAAAAACAGAAGGAATTCATGTGATCGCAATGATGATCAGGACATTACAGGATTTAGTAATATAACTATGGAAAATATCATAAAAATACTTTCAGGTTACGGCTTTAATTCCGCTGGGCCACATTTCATTATTGATGAAATAAATGGAAAGCTTGTGAAGCGTAATCATGTAAATATTATTGGTCACACTTTCACTATCAAGCCTTCGTCATTAAAATTTTGTATCGGGCGTTACGATTTGCGAACTTCTGATTCATTTCCTTGCCCACATGTTAATCCCATGACTAATAAAAAGGAAAGTATCTGTTACGACTGTTTTACATTCAACAGTTTTAATCCTTCATTTTATAATGTCTCTGTTTCCGAGTTGAGTATAAAACAACGTGAATATAACATGTTGCCACATAATGTATATTTAGCATTATTTGATGAACATCATATAAAGGTTGGAATATCCCAGAAGAAACGAAATCTAACACGTTGGTTAGAACAGGGAGCGAGAGTAGCGACTGTAATTTTTGAATGTAACAATGCCTATCTCGCAAGAGAAATTGAAGAAAAAATATCAAAAGAACTCAAGCTTTCTGAAGCCTTAAGAAATGATCAGAAAAGACAATGTTTAAAAAACAAATCCGATTTTAATAAAGCATCAACGATATTGGAGGGATTGATTACCAAAATAAATGCTCTTTTTGAACAGCAAATTATTCATCAATCTTTTACCAAACTTGATGAATATTATTTACAAAATAATGTTATACAAGCTAATATACTAGACATATCAAATGAAATGCCCGAATCTATTTCCGGCAAAGGTATTGGGCTTATTGGTGATACGTTGGTATTTGAAAATTCGCATCAACAATTTATGTTTTCTTTAAAAAAGATAATTGGACAGCAGATTTTATTTGAGAATAAATTAACAAGTCAAGCTTTTTCTCCAACTCAAATCTCATTATTTTAAGTTGGAAAGAGCCTTATAAATCCCTTTATATCCTCTTTTCTCATTTAAATTGCAAAGCCTTAACTTATAAATTACTTTTGCTCTTCTTTAATCTTCTGGCTTCTTTTCTTGCCTTTACAGCTTCCTGTGCCACCTCTTTAGCTGCTGCCTCGGCTTTTGCTAGGGCAAGTTGCTGGGATTCCAATTGCTTCGTTTTCTTTTCCATTCCTTCGGGGTCAGGATAGTATAGAGAATCGGCTCTATAAGCTGCGCTAGGTACCATTTGTCGTACCATTCTAAACGTCATTATCCTTCATCTTGCTGTTGGCACTCCATAGATGTAAGCAAATCCCTGTCATTACCGCTGATAGAATCAAAAGGATTATCCCGCCAATAATAAACCCCTTAGTTTTATCCTCAAAGCGATGTTGTAGTTCTACTCTTAATTCTTTAGGAAAACCCTTAATAAGAGATTCCTGCTTCCATTGAATATTTCGGAAAGTCCATAAATCAAAAAAGCCTCTAATCGTGATTAAAGGCTTTTTGAATGTTTTACTACTTATTATGCGGACCGGGTTATACTGACCGTATTGTGCTTTATATTGACATACCATATGCCCTAAATAAACCTATCCCTCCTCTATTGCTAATCTACCGATTGGGTAGGTCAGGGATAGGTTTGGGGTAGGATTATGGTAGATGTGCACCAGGGATAATCCGAACTAAACTTTAACCGCTTAGATTCTGAAACTATCAAGATACAGCCCATGTTCTAAGATCTTCAGCGCATGCTGAGAAAGGATGGATCAGCTGACAGCTTACATATTTAAAAGGTGCCGGAGAATTAACCAATACTAAATATCAGGAAATAAATGATATTGGAAAATCAATCTCTGCTGTTGAATTACAGGAGTTACTTGACAGGGGTATTATAAATAAAATTGGCAAAGGGAAGGTAACTAAATATTCGCTTAAGTAATGTTGATTATTCGTCCGTTCATAGGTAAACAACAAGCAAAAGAGAGTACGAATATTGCAAAATATTTGGGTTATACTGACCGTATATTGTGCTTTAGGTTGGGCCGGTTCTGGTTCGCTTTTGATGGGGAATTGATGGGGGGTTGGTTCGGGTAAATACCGAATCAGCACCCCATCGATCCCTCCCCAGCACCCTGAGAAAAGGGTAGCAATTTAAACCACAACCCAAACACAATAGCACCGTATTAAGTCATGGAAATCCCTATTATCTCCAATTGACTAAAGATTCTATTTCTGCCCTGCTTTGAGTAACTTGTTGTATTCAGTTCTGGAAAGCTTAGGCCTGATGACCAGCTTATCTTTACTATAAGTAATCACAACCGTTTCCCCGGGATGAAAGCCTAAGTCTTCCAGCCAGTGCCCTTCTATTCTTAACACCGGTGAACTTTCATTATTCCTGTTATGATAGCACCTAATGAGCTCACCTAATTTGACGTTTTTGGTCTTCTTCAACTGCATAAATGAATGATTTTAAATAAAAAATAAGATTAATTCGGCAGGTTAACACCGCTCCCGCTGAGTTCTTCCTGCAAAAAGAAAAAAGGCACTTCCTTCCCATCCTCAGTAA
Organism: Pedobacter hartonius; assembly: GCF_900107535.1. Classification (GTDB taxonomy): domain Bacteria; phylum Bacteroidota; class Bacteroidia; order Sphingobacteriales; family Sphingobacteriaceae; genus Pedobacter; species Pedobacter hartonius. Next base: position 406,619 of record NZ_FNRA01000002.1, read on the forward strand.
TGATATCACAGCTGTGGATACAGGTATTCCCGTAGATTTCTTTTTCCATATGCACATTCAGCAAACCGGATTGTTTCAGCTTCGGGAAGAAGCCATCGATCTCTTGCTCCCCCAGTGCCCAGGCGATCTCCTGTAACTCGTAATCTGAATATAAAGGAATCTGCAGCAGCTCTACTGCAGTAATATAACCCGGCTCCCTGCAAATGATGCCGGACACCTGTTCTGCGGTATACCCTTTAGCGAGCCTTTTGGTTAGAATTCTGTAAACTACGTCCACTGCGGTTTTTTCAACTTTAATAAAATTGTTCATGTGTTTGAGATTAAGTTAATCATTTGAAAATTCAGGCATAGCGATGCCCATGGGATTAAATCCCCGTTTAAAATAGACCGATAAAAATTTGAAGAAAATCAGCCTGGTGGCTTTTCCCAATGTTTAAACCACAGGCACCGCATTGTACTTGTGGAAGTTTTAAAGAAGAAAGATTGAATGATGCTCTTCATTGCTTTAAGTTTTAAGGCATTTAGCAATGGAAACGGAAGGGGAGGAATATGGCCGCTCCCCGTACGCAACAATACCCCCTGAGAAGGGAAGAGAATAAATCCTCTAAGCAAACAATACGGAGAACGCCCATAATTCTCTGTATCAAGGTACAGAAACGGGGGGTGTAAATCATCCGTAACTTTGTTTACTTTAAGATTCTCAGGTCTATTGTTGCAAAGTTTCTTTGATTCAATACCTATCAGGTTAATGTGACAGTTAATACTATGACTCAACTACCACATTACAAATATAAGCACAGATACTAAATAAAACAAGAAATATTTAATACAAAAGAAAACAAAATAATCGAAATGAAACTATTAGTTTGACGTTCTTTCCAGTTTACTGTAAGTACATTACGGGTTACCTATATTCTACTGCTAGCTGATCCCGGGACAACAGAAAATAGAGAAACAACACAGGCAAAAATGCCGGAAGACAGACCTTGAGAAAAAAAGGTAAAGAGGTAAATTTAAAATCAAAAAAAAATGCCGGAAATTAATTTCCGGCATTCCCAGTACAATTTGTTTCCTAAAAAAGCTCTTAAAATGGCAAATCATCTTCCTCGCCCGGCGCACTGTTCAAGTCTGCGGGAGGAGCATATTGCGGTGTTGAAGGCGCACCAGCTGCTGCACTGTTTGTCAGTGCGTTGATACGCCAAACTACTAAACTGTTGAAATAAGAAACTTTTCCTGTTTTATCCGTCCATGGACGGCCACGCAGATTAAAGGAAACTTCTACATCATCTCCTGTTTTTAAGCTGTCGAATAAAGCAGTTTTATCTTGCAAAGCTTCAAACCTTATATATTCAGGATAAGTTGGGTTTTCCGCGTACTCAATGATGAGATCACGTTTTTTAAAAGTCTCACTTACCTGTTGTAATGCGCCGATTTCGTGCACTTTTCCTTTCAATTCCATAACAATACTCTTTTATTCTACTTACTAGTTCAAATCTCTATATTTTTATTGATAACTTCGCACAATAAATTATGCAAGTTTTCCACAACAAAAGTAAGGTGATCATCACCTGTAATAAAAGGCTTTCACCATACCTGGTTGAAGAGGTCCAGGCGCTTGGCTATGAAATTGTAAGAGATTTCCAGACAGGTGTTGAACTCCATATCACGCTGACAGAGTGTATTAAACTGAACCTCAACCTCAGATGTGCCAGCCAGATCCTGTATTGTATCAGCAGTTTCAAGGTAAACAATCCTGAAGAGCTATACCGCGAAGTGCTGGACATTGCCTGGGAAGACCTGATCGATTTTGCAGGTTATTTCTCTGTTACCTCCAATGTTGACAACCCAACGATCACCACTCCGCTTTTTACAAACCTAAAAGTAAAGGATGCGATTGTTGACCGGATTAAAGATAAAAAGGGCATCCGTCCGAATTCCGGATCAGATGCGAATAAAACTGTTGTACATCTTTACTGGAAAGATGATGAAGCAGATATTTTTCTGGATACTTCCGGAGAAACACTGGCCAAACACGGTTACCGTAAAATACCAGGCAAGGCACCAATGCTGGAAGCCCTTGCCGCAAGTGTGGTCATGAGCACCAAATGGGATCAGAAATCACCTTTCATCAACCCGATGTGCGGTTCAGGAACGCTGGCTATCGAAGCTGCACTGCTGGCAACGAACCGCAGGCCCGGATTGTTCAGGATGAACTATGGCTTTATGCATATTATAGGTTATGAAGAAGAGGTGTTCTTTGCAGAACGCCGTATCCTCAAAGATCAGGTCATTAAAAATGTTGATTTACAGATCGTAGCTACAGATTTATCTGAAGATGCGGTAGACATCAGCCGTAAAAATGCCAAAACTGCCGGAGTGGACACACTGATCACCTTTGAAGTGTGCGACTTTGCAGATACCATTGTACCTGAGGGCGGAAAAGGAGTAGTGGTATTTAATCCGGAATATGGAGAGCGTCTGGGCGTACATTCCCAACTGGAGCTTACCTATAAACGCATCGGCGATTTCATGAAAAAGGATTGCAAGGGATATAACGGTTATATTTTCACCGGCAACCCGGACCTGGCAAAAAAGATTGGCCTGAAGGCTTCCAGAAAAATTGAATTCTATAATGGCAAGCTGGATTGCCGCATGCTGGAATATGAATTGTACGACGGATCAAAACGATCGGACGATGAAAGACCGCAGCCTAAAGAATACAAGCCGGAAAATTAAACCCCGGCTTGCTAAGGATTAAAGTTCATCAAACGATGGACTTTTTTATTTAGATTCGTTTAGCAAATGCGATTTCCCGCAGTACTTTGTCAAGATCTGATGTAAATGCATTTATATCCGGATCGATCCAGCTTAATATCTCATGCACTGATCTGTAAATAGATTCAGCATACGTAAAGTCTATATTGTTACCATTAAAACAAATTGGTTCGTTATGGTTTATCCGATTTCTAAACTGCCTAATATCGTTTAGCCTATCACGAACCTCTCTTCTACCAATTGATGGTGGTAAATGGGTAAATATTTGTATTGGTCGACCCTGCAGAAGCCTATAATGAAGTGTTTCAAACAGTTCAGTCCAAAATCCCAGTGTTTGATCGGCTATAATTTTCCCTGAGGTGATGACAGTCCCAAATCTCCGTAGTCTGTTCTCACTTTTTAATACTGACTTTTTTAAAAAATCATTGGTTTTCCTCTGATTGGTTCTTTTATCAAAATAAGTAAGGGATGGGTCACTCATAAAACCTCTTTTTTGACTAATAAGCCAATCCATATCACCAAAAAATACTGCTAAAATGTCATTGATCCGATTTCTCAGGATCACTTCCAAAATGCCAAGAATCGGATGAAAAGCCTGTGCGATTTTTAAATTCGCCTTATATAGTCTTACTGCATTCGTCTTACTCCCTGTTGCGACAAAATATCTGTCAATTCGAGGTATAGATAAAATAGTTTGTACCTTATGGTATCTCATTTATTAATTTTTTTCTGCGTTGCAAATATTATTAATATTTTCTATATTTGTATCATGACGCTTAGTCAAGCCTCTTGCTGAAAGGCAACGTAACTAAGTTTAAGATTTCAATGGGTCACGCAAGTGACCCATTCTTTTTATAAGAGATTTAAACGCAATAATATTCCTCAATATTAACTAAGTGCAGAGCAATTTGACTTATCTGTTAAATTACTTATGCGCGCTTTCGCCAGGAATAGATGGACTGTCAAATATCAACCATCAGCGGGAATTGTTTTTGCCACATGCCCGCATAGGCGGCTTTACGCTGGAGCAGTTCTTTATGTGTTCCTTCTTCAATCAATTTCCCGTTACTCAGTACCGAGATCTGATCAGCGTTGACCACGGTGCTTAGGCGGTGTGCAATCAAAATGATGGTCTTGCCCTGTGCACGGAGACAGGCAATCGTTTTGAAGATATACTCCTCTGCTGTAGAGTCAAGTGAGGAGGTCGCTTCATCCAGGATCAGGATTTCGGGCTCCCGGTATAATGCCCTGGCTATGGCCAGACGCTGCCGCTGTCCGCCCGACAGGTTCCCTGCATTTTCACCCAGATAGGTCTCAAACCCATTGGGCAACTTTTCAATAAATTCCAGGATATTGATCTCCCCGCAAATGCGGATGATCTTCTTCATATCGGGTTCCATATCGCCAATGGCAATATTGTCGATCACATTGCCGGCAAACAGGTGTACGTCCTGCGGTACCACCCCCACGATCTTGCGCAGGCTGTCGTTCGTAATATATTTGATGTCGTAATCGCCGATCTGGATGCTGCCCGACTGCAGGGAATATATATTCTGCAGCAGTGATAACAGCGTGGTCTTTCCTGATCCGCTCTCGCCCACAATAGCGGTAATCCTGCCCCGGGGGACGCGCAGGCTGAAATCCTCAAAGACCGTAACCCTGGTGCCGTAGCGGAAACCTACATTTTTAAAAAGTATATCCCCCAGCATGTCAACCGTAAGATCGGCTCTGTTCTCCGTGGTTTCCCTCTCCAGGTCCATAATCTCAAAAAGCCGGTCTGCCGCAATCCTTGCATCCTGCAACACCCTGTTCATGCCTATGAGACTAACGACAGGCCCTGTAAAGTAACCGATAATCGCGTAGAACGATAGCAACTCTCCCGCAGTGATCATATTGGCAACCACAAAAGTTGCCCCCGTCCACAGCAGGATCACCGCAAATACACTGGAAATAAAGCCACCGGCATTGCCGATCCACAGGGCGTTGGTGCCCGATGTATATATCGTACGCAGTAAGTTGATAAACCTGATTTCCGTTTTGAGGTTGGTATACTCTTCGAGCCCGAACCTTTTGATCGTACTTACAGCAGTGACAGACTCTACCAGCTGATTCTCCAGTTCCGCAGTTTTCTCCATCAGCTTTCGCTGGGTATTCTTGTTCAGCCTGTTGGAAAAATAATAGACCACTGCGTAGAGCGGTACCACGGTAAACATGATCAGTGCCAGTTTCCAGTAATAGGTAAACATCAGGGCGAAAGAAAAGAACAGAATAAACAGGTTCACCAGGAACCCGACCAGCACATCATTGATGAATGTCCTGATCTTTACCGCATCGTTCATCCTTGAAATGATCTCGCCCACCCGCATGGTATCAAAGAACTGCTGAGGCAGCCTGAGCAGGTGTTTATAATAACCCAGGATCAGCCTTGCGTCTATCTGCTGCCCTGTTTTGATCGTCAGCAGCGTCTTTGCATGGTTCACAAATATCTGCAGGAAGATAATGCCGATCATTACCGTCCCCATCAGGTTGAGGAGGTTCATATTTCCATCAGGCAATACATTGTCTACGATCTTCTGCAGGAAAATGGAGGTAGACAAACCAAGGATGGTATAAAATACAGATCCCACCAGCACCTGCAGCAACACAGAACGGTGTGGCTTTAGCAGATAAAAAAACCGTTGTTCTATGCTGATCCGCTCTGTTCCTGCAGAGAAATCATCCCCGGGTAATAACAGCACCAGCACGCCTGTCCACTTTTTTTTGAATTCGTCGTGGTCTAGCTTTTGCCTTTCCCCATAGGCGGGGTCCATCACCTCCACATACGCTTTAGTTATTTTATAGATCACCACGTAATGTGCCATATTGTTCTGGTTCACATGCGCAATGACAGGCAGCGGGATATTTGGCAGGTTTTCAAAATCTCCCCTCAGACCTTTTGCGGTAAAGCCGATCCTGGTGGACGCTTCGATTAAACCCAGAATGTTGGTGCCTTTGGTATCTGTAGAAGCCATCTGCCTGATGCGCGCTATCGGCAGGTCCAGGTCGTAATGTGCAGCAATAGAGGCAATGCAGGCCGCCCCGCAATCGGTCACATCATGTTGTCTGACAGCGGTTCTTTTGTGCTTCTTTTTCAGCGGGAAATACCTTCCGAGGTGAGCTCCTTTTTTAGCGTTCATACCTTTAATTGTTCATTTGGTTTGCGGTAACGTTCGGGTTCAGCCAGTCGTCAGCCTTGTCGTACAGCAGCTGGAAAAGTGTTCTGCGGGTCACAAAGAACCTTGCCTGCAGGGTCATTCCTTTTCTGATCTTTCCTATATACCCGTTTTTTAGTGTAAGCTGGTGCTGATCCAGAGAACAGCGTACCTTAAAATACGGCTGCTTTCCGTTATCCATAAAGATATCATTGGAGATGGAGCTCACTTTTCCGGCAGCCATACCCCACTGGTTATAATTATAGGCATCCACCTGGAATTTTGCTTTTGTGCCGATGCGTAGCAGCCCGATATCCCTTGGCATGACATACGTTTCAGCGATGATCCCTGAATCGGGCGAAATTTCACCCATCAGTTCATTTGCTACCACCAGGCTGCCCGGCTGGATACCTTTCAGTTGCTGAACTGATCCTGTAACCGCAGCCCTCAGGGTATAAAATTCTTTTTCTTCCGAATATTCCTGATGCTGTGAATGGAGCTGACGGTTCTGGATCTTGATGCCGTTTAATTCCGTCTGCCATTTGCTTCCCTGGTCTTCGCCAATCAGGGAGAGTTCATTCCTGATGTTGTCAAGCTTTAGCTTTACTTCTTCATATTCAATAGCGGAGACCGCTTTGCGCCCATACAGGTACAGGTAGCGGTCGTAATTTCTTTTGGCAACGCGGTATCTCGACTGTGCCTCTGCCATACGCTGTAGAAAAAAACTATACTGCTGGCCATAAATCCCGGATTTAAGCTGAAGCCGCCGGGACCAGTTATTTCTTTTATACGCAGTAATCAGCTCCGTCAGGTCGTTTAGCTGCGCCTGTATATCGCCTTGTTGCAGTGAGGCCATGTCATTTTTTCCCTCCAGTGACTCCCGTTTAATGGTAAAGAGCACCTGCCCGGCCTTCACATGGTTATTCTCGGTTACAAACACGGAATCGATTCTTCCTGACACGAGGGATTTGATCTCGTTTCGCTCTGAAAGAGGACGAAACAAACCGGTACTTCTCACATTGACATCTACTTTAATAAAGAATAACCCGAGGGTGCACGCAATTAAAACCAGTAGTACGGCCTGATAAATAACAGTAGTCCTGGAGTGGTGGGAATGAAAATGAAATTCAGCAGTATTTTCGATGATTTCCTGCGGAAAGATGTATTTATCATGCATCATAAGAATAATTGCGATGTATAGTGTATCCCGTCCTGACGCCGGCGGGAATAAAAAGCAAAAGGGAGAAATTAAATTTTCTCCCTTTTGTGTACCGGATGTTTGGTTTAAACAATTGTTTCTTAGAGACTAAGATTCAGCCCCCGTAAAAGCCCGGTTAAATTCAGGCCGCTTAAAAGGCCACTCAGGCTACCAGTAGCCAGTACAGCCGTCACACCAGTTTGTGAATTCACACTTAGTGACAATACATTACCAATAGTTACAGGACCAATAAGGTTTCCCTGGATCAGATTGGTACCATCTAATAATCCACCACCGTTAATTTCTGTCATTTCATTTAGGTTCAATTCTTGAAGTTTCATACGTATTCATTAAAATTTGGTTTTTGCTTACTCTTTTTCAGGTTTTCAGCTTCTCCCGGACAGTCTAAAATATTGGTAGCTTATCAAATAATAGAACGAGAAGAAGCTGAACAGGGATTTTTTTTTATTTTATACCACACAACCTGAAAGAATACATTACGCCCTGTGGTTGTGTTGTTTACGTCAACTTTAAGCACCTAAAATACGTAGCAAATATGCCGCTGGCATACAGCTGAACGCGGTTATTTTCTGATATATTCCTTATCATAAATCCACGAACTTATTTATTTCGTTAATTACAAAATCCAATTTTAAAAAATTAGATTTATGAAAGACCCCCTTGAATTAAAACCAAAAATTGTAGCAGGCAACATCAGAAAGATTAGAGAATACAGAAATTATACGCAGGACTACCTGGCGGCAAAACTGTCAATTTCTCAGAATGCATATAGCAAGATTGAGCTTGGATATAGCAAGATTACCTTAGACAGGTTATTTCAGATTGCTATTATTCTTGATATCGAAGTGATGCAGCTGATCTGCGTAGACCACAGAGTGACGGTTAAATTAGACCCGCCTTCAGGCGATTCGCTGAAATACAAGTCTAATTAGGATATCTTTGTTCCATGCAAATGGACAATGATCAAATTACGGCACAAACGATACGATTTGTAAAGGAAACGCTGGCCGGCGCGGAAGCTGGTCACGACTGGTTTCATATTGAACGGGTCTACAAGACTGCGTTAAATATCAATGCCAGGGAGAAGGGGGATTTACTGACTGTAACGCTTGCTGCATTACTGCACGATATTGCTGACAGCAAATTTAATAACGGGGATGAGGAGATCGGCCCGCGCCTGGCAGGCGATTTCCTCAGCAGCCTGAATATTCCGGCGGAGCTGATCTTACACGTACAGGAGATCATCAGAAACCTGAGCTACAAAGCCAGTTTAGGTGACCTGAACTTTCAGTCGGCAGAGCTGGACATTGTACAGGATGCCGACCGGCTGGATGCCATTGGTGCAATTGGAATTGCCAGGGCATTCACCTATGGGGGATACAAGAACCGGACGATGTACGATCCGGATATCCCAGGCATGGCCGGACAAAGTAAGGAAGCCTACAAAAATTCTACCGCTCCAACAATCAATCATTTTTATGAGAAATTGCTACTGCTGAAAGACCTGATGAAAACCAGTGCCGGGAAAGAACTGGCAAAACAGAGACATGATTTTATGCTGCGCTATCTCGATCAGTTTTATGCTGAATGGGAAGGGCGCTAACAGGCATAATTCTCCTTTATTCCTTTCAGGAATACTAAACGCTAATATCATTAGTATTTTAATGCTATATTTGTTAGCAAATCGAGTATTATGTCTGAACGCATTAGAGAAAAACTTAACATCCTGGCTGACGCAGCCAAATATGATGTTTCCTGTTCTTCCAGTGGCGGGAACAGAAAGAACGATAACAAAGGCCTTGGCAACAGTCATGCCTCGGGCATTTGCCACACCTATACCGAAGACGGAAGGTGTGTTTCGCTTTTAAAGATCCTGCTCACAAACCACTGTATTTTCGACTGTGCCTATTGTGTTTCGCGTAAAAGCAATGACATCACACGCGCCGCCTTCACCGTTGAAGAGGTAGTGGAGCTGACCATGAATTTCTACCGGAGGAATTTCATTGAGGGTTTGTTCCTGAGTTCAGGGATCTTTAAAAACGCAGATTTCACAATGGAACGCCTGCTCCGGGTGGTCAAAAAATTAAGGCTTGAAGAACGGTTCAATGGATATATCCACCTCAAAACTATCCCGGGTGCAAGTGAAGAGCTGATCCGGGAAGCCGGGATGTATGCCGACAGGATGAGCATCAACCTGGAGATGCCTACTGAAAGCGGCTTAAAGCTACTGGCACCGGATAAAAGTCACCAGGATGTGATCAAACCTCTTGGGGATGTTCAACGGCAGATCGTGCAGTTCAAAGAGGAGCGAAAACTGATCAGAAGTGTGCCCAAATTTGTGCCTGCAGGGCAAAGCACACAGATGGTGATCGGTGCAACTCCGGAGACGGATAAAGAGATCATGCATACAGCGGATGCCTTCTACAGAAATTTCTCACTGAAAAGGGTCTATTACTCAGGTTATATCCCGATCAGCAATGACAACCGGCTCCCGCTGCTGGGCTCGCAGCCTCCGCTCATCCGCGAAAACAGGTTGTACCAGACGGACTGGCTCATGCGCTTTTACGGTTTTCATGTCAATGAACTGCTGAACGATGCCAACCCCCACCTTGATATTGATATCGATCCAAAGTTAAGCTGGGCCCTGCGCAACCTGCAGCACTTCCCTGTGGATATCAATGTGGCTGCTTATAAAGTGATCTTACGGGTGCCGGGCATAGGTATGGGATCGGCAAAAAAAATAGTTCAGGCAAGAAAATTTGGAAAATTGCGCATTGACCAGCTGCAAAAGATAGGGGTAGCCTATAACCGGGCAAAACATTTTATTAAATGTGCAGACAGCCCTTACCAGCTGAAGGATTATCAGGGAACCCAGATCAAATCGTTCATCCTTGCGGAAAGCCAGAGCAAATACCTGAAGCATGATACCAGTCAGCTGATCCTTTTTTAATATGCAGACCTATGTGTTCGACGGAAGTCTGGAAGGATTACTTTGCGCGGTATTTGAATGGTTTGAGCGCAAACCAGGACAAGTAAGATTAGTTACCGAAGCTGCGTTTCAGCCGGATGCCTTTTCTTCCTGTCTGCACATATACAATGAGGAAAAAAAAGCTGACAGGGTTTGGAAAGGATTGCAGACCAGGTTGCCGAAAGCCTGGATCCGGAGATTTTACTGTACCTATTTGTCGGAGCTGGACACCGCTTATACCGCACTTTTTGAATTTACCTGTTATATCTTCTGCGGCGACCCCGGATCGGAAAAAAACTATGGGAATACTTTTGTACTTCAGCTTAGCCAGACTGCCATTAAGGTGGAAAGGGAAAAACATAGAATGGAGGCCTTCATCCGCTTTCAGCATATGGCCGACGGTATTTTTTATTGCGGAATAGATCCCGATTTCAATGTCCTGCCCCTGATACTCACGCATTTTAAAAACCGGTATGCTGATCAGCGGTGGATCATCTATGATATCAAAAGACAATACGGACTGTTTTACGACCTGGAAAAGGTGGAGGAGATCAAAATGGACTTTAATGCACAGCAAAATATGCTGAAGCTTTCAGCTCCATCAGTGTCAGATCAGGAAGGCCTTTATGCGGCTCTCTGGAAAGATTATTTCAAAAGCGCCAACATCATTGCGAGAAAAAACACAAAACTCCATGTGCAGCATGTTCCAAAAAGGTACTGGAAATACCTGACGGAAAAACAACAGTAAAGACCTGTATTAGATTTCAACCGCTAAAAAGCTGTAAGAAATGGCGAAAATATTGGGATAGAATTAACATTGAATTGTAAAATTAACTCGTAAATTGCCTTCATGAAGTTAAGTGTTCTGGTTCTCATTACAGCAATGGGAGTTGCGCTCTCTATTGCATTGGTAAATTTCCATTTTCAGCAAAGCTGGTATTACCTGCTGGTATCTTTCGGGATTTCTTTTGCTACCAGTTTTATCCTGTTTTATTACCTGCTGGAAAAATATATCTATTCTAAAATTAAGCTGATCTATAAGCTTATCCATAACCTGAAGCTGGGAAAGGACCTGAAGGATGCCCTTGGCGAATATGTGAGTTCAGACCCGATCAATGACGTGGAACATGAAGTGAAAGAATGGGCGGGTGCCAAAAAACAGGAGATCGATGTCCTTAAAAAACAGGAACAGTTCAGAAGAGAATTTCTGTCTAACGTTTCACATGAATTTAAAACGCCCTTATTCGCTATACAAGGATATATAGAAACCTTACAGGATTGCCTTGTGGACGACCCAGAAATGGCCGTTAAGTTTCTGCAGAAGGCTGAAAAGAATGTTGAACGCCTCAGTTACCTCATCAATGACCTTGATTCCATTTCCAAACTGGAATCGGGCGAGATCCCGATCGACTACCAGAAGTTCGATTTCGTAGTGCTGGCAAAAGAAGTCATGGAAGGTCTGGAAGACAAAGCTAAACAAAGAGAGATCTCACTCTCCTTTAAAGAGAAATATACACACCCTGCGTTTGTAAGGGCAGACCGGGAAAAAATCAGGCAGGTGATGATCAACCTGATCTCCAACTCCATAAAATATGGCAAGCAATACGGATCAACAGCAATTAAGATCTTTGAACTGCATGACCAGTACCTGATAGAAGTGACTGATGACGGGATTGGAATCGACGAAAAACACCTGTCCAGATTATTCGAACGTTTTTACAGAATAGACTCCCACCGTTCAAGAGAAGTTGGCGGAACCGGCCTTGGCCTGGCCATTGTAAAACATATCCTGGAAGCCCACGAACAGATCATTTCGGTGAGAAGTACCCTGCAGATCGGGACAACTTTTGCTTTTACACTACAGAAGACAGGTTAAATTTCTGAGAATTATTCAATTTACGTTAACACTTAACACTAACTTAACATTGTCTTGCTACTTTTGTAACCATATTTTATAGTTAACATGAATAACATCTTTAAGTTCTTTACACCCAAAGACAAAAAGTTCCAACCACTTTTCGAACAGGCAGGAAATAACGTTTTAAAAATATCTGAAGCGCTTTTCCTTGCGCTGAGTACAAAAGACTGGGAGAAAAGAAAGGAATATATAAAGGAGATTGAGCGTTTAGAACACGTTGGAGATGATATTACCCACTCTATCTTTTTGGAGCTGAGCAAAAATTTCATCACACCTTTTGACAGGGAAGATATCCATGCCCTTGCAAGTGCTGTTGATGATATTGCTGATTATATCCATGCCTCTGCCACTAACATAGAGTTGTATAACATCAAAAATATTGGTGATGCAATGATTAAACTGGCCGAACTGCTGGTAGAAATGTGTACGGATTTAGACAAGGCCATCAGGGAACTGAGAAGCTTTAAGAATATACGCGTAATTGCTGATGCCTGCGTACGGATCAACAGTGGTGAAAACCAGGCTGATTATGTTTGTAATCTGGCTATAGCAAGATTATTTGAATTTGAAACCAATGCAATTGAACTGATTAAACAAAAAGAAGTTCTGCAAACACTTGAAATGGCAACAGATAAATGTGAAGATGCCGCGAATGTGTTGGAATCGATATTGGTTAAGAACGCTTAAAAATCATAAAAATGGTAACTACCTTATTGGTTGTTGTAATAATTCTGGCTATTGGTTTCGACTATATCAATGGTTTTCACGATGCGGCCAACTCCATCGCTACAGTCGTTTCCACAAAGGTCCTTACGCCTTTTCAGGCTGTACTCTGGGCCGCTCTTTTTAACTTTGCCGCATACTTTTATTTTACAGATCATAAAGTTGCCAATACAATTGCTAAAACAGTACTGGAAGAATACATCACCCTGGAGGTGATCCTTGCTGGTCTGGTAGCAGCTATCCTATGGAACCTGTTTACCTGGTGGTACGGTATTCCATCCAGCTCTTCACATACACTGCTTGGTGGGTTCGCAGGAGCCGGCATGGCAAAGGCAGCCTCAATGGGTGCCAGTGTAATGGCCGCCATTAACTTTGCGCCGATCCTGAAGGTAATTGCCTTTATTGTACTTGCACCGGTAATCGGTATGTTCATTTCGGTGATCATCTCTATTATCCTGCTCCATCTTTCCAAAAATGCCAGGCCATCGGTCGCGGAGAAATGGTTTAAGAAACTACAGCTTGTTTCGTCTGCAGCACTGAGTTTCACACACGGTGGAAATGACGCGCAGAAAGTAATGGGAATTATATACGTGGCCATGGTAGCCTCCAAGGTATTGAAAACCGGGGATGCCATGCCGGAATGGATTCCTATTTCCTGTTATGCAGCAATCTCTTTAGGCACCATGAGCGGTGGATGGAAGATCGTTAAAACAATGGGATCAAAGATCACTAAGGTAAATGCCTTTGAGGGTGTAGCCGCGGAGACTGCAGGTGCCGTAACACTCGGATTAACCGAACACTTTGGTATTCCGGTATCTACTACGCATACCATCACAGGTTCTATTGTTGGGGTTGGGCTTTTAAAGCGGGTTTCAGCAGTGAGATGGGGCGTGACTGTAAACCTGTTATGGGCATGGGTATTAACTATCCCTGTTTCTGCTACACTGGCGGCTGTGATTTACAGTATTATACATTTGTTTTTCATAAACTAATATTCTTTTACAGATTGTTTTGACTGGCTTGCAGATTTCTCATTACCCGGCTGATGAAGATTTTCTGGCTTCGCTGAAAAAGGTTATCCAATGCATGATGCCTATAGCGGGGTATCAATAGCATACCGCTTAGCATGAATTTAAATGGAACAACAGCGGTGTAAACATTCATGTGCCCGTATCCGTCTCCAAATGGGCCTGGGTTAGCACGGGAGCTTGACAACTGGGTGGGCTGGGATGATCCCGTGGATAAAGTTTTAAACTCAGAAAAAACCCTTTTGAACCTGAATTATCCTTTTAGAAAGACACGGTATAATTTACCCTGGTATCAGCTGTTTTTGGGTGTTCCCATTTCGGGCCTTCTTTGATGAGCCGTACAGCTTCATCGTCAAATTCCCGGGAAGCGCCTTTCTCCACTTTGATATCTGAAGGATTTCCTTCACTGTCGATGAGGAAGCTGAGTTCTACAAACTTGCCAGCCTTATTTTCTTTAGTCAGTTTGTTGTGATCTGCCATATAGCTATCCAGGTTGGCCCATCCGCCAACCGGAGCAGATGCAACCGGCAGCACAGAAGCTATTCTTGCAGTCACTTTACTAGCAGCGACGGGGGATTCTGCGGCTGCAGTATCTGTCTGGGCGGTTTGGATCTCAGCATCAAGATCAGCAGCCATAGATAGGGGCTTATCCTCCATCTTCCTTCTGGGGCTAATCATCCCCAGGCCAACAGGTCCGGCAGCCTTTTCAGTGACATTTGCGGCATAGGCATCTCCCCTGGCAGAATCTATCGCAACAGGTGAAGGGGCTATGTTCACTTCTATATTTTTAGGTCTGTTTTTTATTCTAGCCAGTTCAGCGCGGTGTTCCTCTTCGCGCATGAAGAAAATGATGCTCACTGAAATGAACATGACGGCAGCAGCAGCGGCTATACTCAGGCGCTGCCAGGTGTAGACACTTTGTTTTTTTACAACCTGTTGCTGTCCTATACGTTCATAGAGCTGCTTTTGCAGCAGCGAGACATTTTGCGAAGCCCTTTTTGGAGAGGCCGTCAATCCTGCGAGGGCCTGGGCAACAAAAGGATCTTCCAGGGCCTGCTTCTCAATACGGTGCATAGCTTTGCTGTCAAGCTTACCATCCAGGTAATCTTCCAGTAATTCTATATCTAACCAATCGTTATTCACTGCTGTTCTTTTCTATACAAATTTTTAAATTCCGTTTTCCGTTTTGAATATAACTCTTTACTTTGAGTATATCATAACCGGTGATCCCGGCTACGTCTTTATAACACTTTTCCTGCAAATAAAACAGCTCTACGCTCAGCTTCTGTTCCAGCGGCAAAGTATCCATACATTTTTCCATGATAGTAAGCTGTTTCTCTTTAACATCTTCAATATCAAGATGCACAAATTCTGCATTTTCCACAAAACCATCTTCAATAGATACGATGTCATGCCTGGATTGCTTACGCAGCACCATTAAACAATGGTTCCTTGTCAGTACGTGCAGCCAGCTTTTAAAGTTCTGTATTTCATGGAGCCTCAGCTTCAGGACCAGTTCCTCAAAAATCTGCATCACTGCGTCTTTACTTGCCTCTTCGTCTTTAAAATAAGACAGACAGACACCATACACCAGGTGCATGTAACGATTATAAAGCACGCCGAGCACGTCCAGGCTTCCGGTACTTTTGTACTGGGCAAGAAGAGCGGCATCGTCCTGATCTTTAATTCCGGCTGTATTCTTTATAAATTTCAAGATATAGATTGAGGAAAATTCTTTTCAAGTATAAAAATATTTTCTGACTCAACAGTGGAAATTATGAAAGTTTACACAAATGGCCAGAGATTTGCTTAATATTGAATATTATTATATATAACTGAATGAATCAGATAAAATTATTGTCCGTCGCTTTTTCTACAGTGGTATTACTTAATTCTAATGTTCAGGGCCAGTCCAAATTAGGGGCGCTCTTTAAAAAAGTTACTACTACAAAGAAAGCCGGAACAACGACTACCACAACCAGCACGACTTCTTCTTCTACCACAGCCAAACCTACAGCACTGGAAATTGGAACGGGAATAAAAGAGGCACTCGAAATAGGTACATCCAGGGGCGCCGACCTGCTTTCGGCAAAAGATGGCTATTTAGGGAATATGGCCGTGAAAATTCTTTTTCCACCTGAAGCCCAGAAAGTGGAAAAAACACTACGGAGCCTTGGTTTAGGATCGCTTGCAGACAATGTGATTACCAGCATGAACCGCGCAGCGGAAGATGCGGCAAAAGAGGCAAAACCGATCTTTATCTCTGCGATCAAACAAATGACCATTACAGATGCATCAAATATTTTGCTGGGAAACCAGAATTCGGCTACTGAATATTTTAAAAAGACCACTACATCACAGCTGATGGAAAAGTTCAGGCCCGTAATTTCGGCCAGCCTGGACAAAGTAGGTGCAACGAAATATTGGGGTACAGCCACCAGCCAGTATAACAAACTCCCGATGGTAACCGATGTCAATACAGACCTTTCTGATTATGCCACACAAAAAGCTATTGACGGAATGTTCATACAGGTTGCACAGGAAGAGCTGACCATCAGAAATAACCTCGGCGCACGCTCTTCAACTTTATTACAAAAGGTGTTTGGTTATGCCGACAAGGCTAAATAGGCCCCTGGATGGCAAAAGCTTGGTAATCATGATAAAAAAAACAATTACTCATAAAAAATGGCTACTTTTATAGAGTATAATTACGAATAACATACAGGTATATTGGATTTTAAAGATTTTAATTTTAACCCCGATCTTTTAGAGGGTTTATTAGCGATGGGTTTCAGAAATGCAACTCCTATACAACAGGAAGCAATTCCACTCATCCTTGCGAAAAAAGACTTAATAGCCTGCGCCCAAACGGGTACAGGTAAAACAGGAGCCTATCTGCTGCCGGTCATGAATATGATCAGCCAGACGGAGAACCGCCATAACAATACACTCATCCTTGCCCCCACACGTGAACTTGCACAACAGATAGACCTGCAGGTAGAAGCGCTATCCTATTTCACCAATATCAGTTCTTTGACTGTTTATGGCGGTGGCGATGGCATTGCTTACGAACAGCAGAAACGCAGCATGCGCGAAGGCGTTGATATTATCATTGCCACACCGGGCAGGCTGATCTCCCACCTTTCATCAGGATTACTGAAGCTGGACCAGCTGCAACACCTGGTGCTGGATGAAGCTGACAGAATGCTGGATATGGGCTTTTATGACGATATCATGCGGATTGTAAGTTTCCTTCCGGAAAAACGTCAGACGGTACTTTTCTCGGCTACCATGCCGCCAAAAATAAGAAAACTGGCTGGCAGCCTGCTGCATGATCCTGAACAGATCAGTATTGCCATCTCAAAACCTGCCGCAGGTATCAACCAACAGGCATATATCGTGCATGATATGCAAAAGGTAAAGCTGCTGACCGAACTGATGAAAAATGTGGAATACCCGAGTATCCTGATCTTTGCCTCTACAAAGGAAAAAGTGAAGAACCTTGGAAAGGTATTCCGCGGGCTGGGCTTTAAGGCCGAGGCTTTCCATTCAGATCTCGATCAGAAAGAACGGGAAGGGATTTTGTCTGAATTTAAAAACAAACGCGTCCCGGTCCTGATCGGGACGGATGTATTGTCAAGAGGGATTGACGTGGAAGGGATTTCCCTGGTCATCAATTTTGATGTGCCGCATGATCCGGAGGATTATATCCACAGGATTGGACGTACCGCAAGGGCAGCTACTACAGGAACAGCAATCACGTTAGTAAACGATAAGGACAAACGCAAATTTGCCAATATAGAGAAGCTGATCGATAAAAAGATTGACAGGATGCCTCTGCCGGAACATTTGGGAGAAGCCCCTGTAGAGGGCGAAACAGCCCCTTCAGGCGAACGCAGACCGGAACACAGAAAACAGCCCCAGCGCAAATTCTGGAAAAAGAAACCAAAGGCTGCAGGCGGTGCGCCTAAATCAGAATAACATCGAACAGGGGTAACAAAATTTGCTCCTGTTTTTTTTATCTTTACTGTTATGCAAAACCTACCTCCATTAGCAGAACGTATGCGTCCGCACAATCTGGATGAGTATGTTGGCCAGAAACACCTGGTAGGACCGGACGCCGTATTGCGTAAGGCCATACAAAGCGGTCAGCTACCATCTATGATCTTCTGGGGTCCTCCGGGAGTTGGTAAAACTACGTTAGCCTTTATTATTTCCCAGGCCCTGGACCGCCCATTTTTTAATTTAAGCGCCATTAACTCCGGCGTAAAAGATATCCGTGAGGTAATCGATAAAGCAGCCCTGCTGAAAGACAGCCTGATGGGCCTGCCAATCCTGTTTATTGATGAGATCCACCGTTTTAGTAAGTCGCAGCAGGATAGCTTGCTGGGCGCAGTAGAACGCGGACTGGTCACGCTGATCGGCGCAACTACCGAAAATCCATCTTTTGAAGTCATCTCCGCATTGCTTTCCCGCTGCCAGGTTTACATCCTGAAGTCTCTGGACGAGGATGAGCTCTCCGGCCTCCTGCATACTGCGATTCACGAAGATGTGCTGCTGAAAGAAAAGAAGATCACCATACAGGACCACGAAGCACTGATCCGCTTATCCGGCGGCGACGCCAGGAAATTGTTGAACGTACTGGAGATCGCCGTAAACGGGATAGGTGGTAAGACCATCGTGCTGACAAACGAAAATGTACTTGAACATGCCCAGCAAAATCTTGCGCTATATGATAAAGCGGGTGAACAGCATTACGATATCATTTCTGCCTTTATCAAATCGATCAGGGGAAGTGATCCAAATGCCGCTGTTTACTGGCTGGCAAGGATGATAGAAGGTGGTGAAGACCCTCTGTTCATTGCCCGCCGTCTGCTGATCCTCGCTTCTGAAGATATCGGCAATGCGAACCCTAATGCTTTGTTACTGGCAAACAACTGCTTTCAGGCTGTCAACGTGATCGGTTATCCCGAGGCCAGGATCATCCTTTCCCAGGCCGTTACTTACCTGGCATCATCAGCAAAGAGCAATGCCTCATATGAAGCGATCAGCAAGGCGCAGCAGCTGGTCAAACAAACCGGAAACCTGCCCGTACCCTTACATATCAGGAATGCCCCTACCAAACTGATGAAAAATATCGGTTATGGGAAAGACTATAAATACTCCCATGGGTATGAAGGTAACTTCGCAGCGCAGGAATACCTGCCAGACCTGATCAGCGGAACCAAACTATACGACCCCGGAAAAAATCCGGCGGAAGAAAAGCTGAGGGAAAAGCTTAAACAGAACTGGAAAGACAAATACAATTATTAATCATGTTCTCAACATTTTTACATCACCAATGGACAGGTTTCTGGAGATCCAGAAACAAGGGTGCAACCATTGCTGCACAGGTGATCATGGGCCTTTTTGCCGTTTACCTCATCGGTGTATGTTTTCTGGTGGGCTTTATCCTGGAAGACCTGATTGATAAGTTCATGCCCGGACAGGATGTTTTCCTTGTGTTCAACGGCATGATCCTGTACTACTTTTCGATCGATTTTATTGTCCGCCTGCAGATACAGGAATTGCCCACGCTTGCCATTACCCCCTATCTTCATTTGAATATCCAGAAACGAAAACTGGTCAATTTCCTGCATATACGGTCGCTGATCTCTGTCATCAATGTCTTTCCGCTGATCATCTTTTTTCCCTTCTGCTTTAGGAATATAGGGCCGGAATATGGGAATTTTGCCTGCGGAATGTATTTGCTTGCTATATTTTCGCTGGTGATGTTCAATAACTACGGTGCATTGTACTTCAAAAGAATTTCTGCAGAAAATATAAAGGTTGTTATCCCTGCAGTGCTATTGCTGGCCCTTGTGGCCGGGCTGGAATACCTGAAGATCTTTTCCATTGCGGCGTTTTCGGACAGGGTATTCAGTTTTATAGCCATCCATCCCGGCGCCGGATTCTTTTTCCCCGTACTCGCGCTGGCCATTTTCGCCCTGAACGACAGGTACCTGAAGAATAACCTCTATATAGAAGAACTAACAGCAGGTGAAGAAAGAAAATCAAGCACAGATTATCCCTTTCTTGACCGGTATGGAGCAGCAGGGACACTGGCAGCGCTGGAAATTAAGCTGATCCTGCGCAACAAACGTCCGCATGCTACGGTGACCAAAGGCCTGATCCTGCTTTTCTATGGCTTTCTCTTTTATAAGCAGGACCTGATCGTTAGCAACCAGTTTGGAAAAATGCTCTTCCCCGCGGTCTTCATGACCGGCAATACGATACTGATTTACGGACAGTTCATGTTCGGATGGCAGGCCGCAGAATTTGACGGCATGCTGGCCAATCAGGTAAGCATCAGGGATCTCTTCCGGGCAAAATTCATCCTGTTGGGCGTATCGGCATGCCTGCTGACGGCCTTAACCAGCTTTTATGGTTTCCTCAGCTGGAAGATCCTCGCAGTACACCTTGCCGCCTGCATCTATAACATTGGGGTAAGTACCGTCATTGTGTTGTATTTTGCTACAAGGAACTACAAATATATAGACATCAGCAAAGGGGCGCGGTTCAACTGGGAAGGCATCAGTGCATCAACTATGCTACTCTCACTGCCTGTCTTGTTATCCCCTTTTATTATCTATCTCCCACTTTCGCTGATCGGCCCCTACTGGGGGCTCGCAGGAATCACGGTCCCTGGTCTTGCAGGACTGGCAACCCGCAGCTTCTGGACGGGCTTTCTGGTCAGAGAATTCAATAAAAGAAAACACAAAATTGCCGAAGGCTTTAGAGAACGATCATGATCATAGAAATAAACAAGCTTAAAAAAATATATGCCGGGATCACCGTGGTGGACATTGAACAGCTGACGATCAATAATGGCGAAACTGTTGGCCTGATCGGGAACAACGGTGCAGGCAAAACAACGCTGTTCAGAATGCTGCTGGACCTCATCAGGCCAGATGCAGGAGAGATATTGTCAAAAGGGCATAACGTGGCGGACAGCGATCGGTGGAAGAAATATACTGCATCTTATCTTGATGAAGGTTTTCTGATAGACTATCTCACGCCGGAAGAATATTTCATATTCATTGGCAGCCTGCACCAGATGGGAGTGACGGAAGTGATGGATTTTCTGCGTACATATGAAGAGTTCTTTAATGCTGAGATCCTTGAAAGAGGGAAATATATCAGGGATTTTTCAAAGGGGAATCAAAATAAGGTTGGTATTACAGCAGCACTGATGCAACAGCCCGAACTGCTGGTGCTGGACGAGCCTTTTGCAAATCTTGATCCTACTACTCAAATCAGGCTGAAGGCGCACTTAAAGCTGCTGAAATCACCAGGCCTGACAACGCTGATCTCCAGCCATGACCTCAACCACGTCACAGATGTGTGTGACAGGATCATCTTATTTGAAAAAGGCAGGGTCATTAAAGATTTTTATACCAATGAAAATACCCTTGAAGAACTGGAAGCCTATTTTTCGCAATAAAATTACAGGACTGTGCGGATAAATTGTACACAATTGTAGTCAATGAAAAAAATTTTAAGGGGGTACCCTGACAAATATGCAGGGGATTAATGCAATATTCTTGTGTTGATACAATAAATTCAACAAAACTTATACTTGGCATTACCTTTGTTTTAAAGCAAACATTAAACAAATAAATTATACTATGATTACTTCAAGATTTAAAATAGCTACGTTCAGCATTGCGCTATCAATAGCTGCCATGGGATTCCAGGGCTGCGATAGTTTAACAAAAACTCAAAAAGGAGCTGGAATTGGCGCTGCCGCAGGTGGTGTTCTGGGTGCTATTATTGGGAAGAAAGCTGGTAACACTGCTGTTGGAGCTATTATAGGTGGCGCCGTGGGCGGTACCGCTGGTGGATTTATCGGAAAAAGAATGGATAAGCAAGCTGCAGAAATTCAAAATACGATTCCAAATGCCGAGGTTGTACGTGAGGGTGAAGGAATCATTGTGAAATTTGACAGTGGTATCCTTTTTGATTTTGACAGTGCCAATTTAAAAGCACAGGCCAAAGACAATGTAAAGTCACTTGCCAATTCCATCAACGAATATCCAAATACAGAGATCAGGGTGATTGGTCATACTGACAATAAAGGAACTGAAAGTTATAACCTGAGCTTATCCGAAAAAAGAGCTGCTGCTGTAAAAGCATACGCTGTTGCACAAGGTGTACCGTCATTCCGTTTAACCACATTGGGTAAAGGTTTCTCTGAACCGATTGCAGATAACGCTACAGACGCAGGAAGAGCAGCTAACCGCAGGGTTGAAGTGGTGATCACTGCAAATGATCAGCTTAAAAAAGAAGCCGCAGCGCAAGCGAACTAATATAAATCATCTACCTATGGAATTGAAAAACCCGGAGTACTGTTGTACTCCGGGTTTTTTGTTGGATATCTCCGATGTTATTGATAGATGTCTTCGAAATAACTGATCGTAAGTGATTTTAAAAGCAATTCCTGCTCCATCATGGCAAAGGAGGGAACGGGTTTAAGCAGTTTCCAGTGCGGCCATCCGTCCTGGTCTAAACCTTCCAGTTCATAAAAGCCCATTTCGCTTAACAAACGGCAGGTGGCAATATGCATGAGTTCCTCTTTCTGGCGCTTACTGTATTTACCCGGCCCCTTACCCAGTTCCTGAACACCTATTAAAAATAACATTACCTTCAAATCGGGTATATCTGAATCAAATTCCTGCGCAATCTTTTGCTGCAGAACCTTCCATTTCGCATTTATTTCTGCTGGCTTCATATGCAAAGATAAAATTAAAAGGAAAGTTTATGACAATATAATTGACACTTAAGTTTTCAGATTCATTACTTTTAACCATTAAAACAGAAACGCGAATGAGTACAGTAATATCAACAGGGCTATTGGCCTATGGAATGTCGGGTAAATTATTCCAGGGTCCTTTTATTGACGCACACCAGGGCTTCAAACTATATGCAGTTACTGAACGGCATGAAAAAAATGCCGAAAAAGACTTCCCCGGAATTATTAGCTACGACAGTACTGATGACCTGATCGCTGATGAGAATATCGACCTGATCGTAGTGAATACACCAAACTACCTGCACTATGAACATGCGAAAAAGGCATTGCATGCGGGTAAACATATCCTGGTAGAAAAACCATTTGCAGCCAATGCGGCCGAAGCAGCAGAGATATTTGAACTGGCCGAAACACTTGGTAAAAAGGTATTTGTTTTTCAGAGCCGCAGGTGGGACAGCGACTTTAATGCCGTTAAAAAGATTGTAGAGAGCGGAAAACTGGGCAAACTTTCAGAAGTACATTTCAGATATGACCGCTATAAAGCCAGCATTGGCGTAAAAAGTTTCAAAGAAGAACTTGTACCCGCTACCGGGCTGCAATATGACCTTGGGCCCCATTTACTTGACCAGGCAATCAGCCTTTTCGGTAAACCTGATTCTTTTCATAAGATCCTGGGAAAGAACAGACAGGGTACCAAAGTTGACGATTACTTCTCTATCCATTTAAGCTATCCGGACAGTGTGAATGTATTTGTCCATGCCAGCATGCTGGTTGTTGATCCACTGCCTGCATTTGTGCTGCACGGAGAGAAAGGAAGTTTTATTAAGGAACGTGCAGATATTCAGGAAGAACAATTGCTAAAAGGCATTAAACCTAACGATTCAGGCTTTGGAATAGAAGCCCGCGGCAAGGAAGGAAAGCTAACCCTGATCGATAACAACGGGGAAAGGACCCAGGAACTGGTTCCGTCGGACAGTGCTACCTACCTATCGCTTTTTGAAGACCTTTACCAGTCGCTCGTTAACGATAAGCCATTTCCTGTAACACAGGCGCAGGTGCTTGCGCAGCTTGAGATCCTGGAAGCCTGATCATGACCCCATATTATATTTTAATTGCGGCATTTGTAGTTGCCCTGTATTTTATTTTCAGAAAACCAAAGCCAAAGCAAATTACAGCGGAGGGTTTAACGGAGCCGGACAGGCAACTGCTTTTAACGCATGTTGCCTATTACCAGAAACTGGACGCAGGCGGAAGGCGAAAGTTTGAAGCGCTGCTGAATGATTTCCTTAGTGATGTACATATTGAAGGTGTCGGGATTACCCCTGCGCCGCTGGACAGACTGCTGGTGGCTTCCAGTGCAATTATTCCGGTTTTCGGATTTGAGCACTGGAAGTATCAGAATCTGGGTAGTGTATTGCTGTACCCGGATACTTTTAACAAAGATTTCCAATTCGAAGGCGGAGAGCGAAATATCCTGGGCATGGTAGGAACGGGATATATGAACGGACAGATGATCCTGTCTCTTTCTGCATTACGTGAAGGATTTTCCGTCTCGGCAGGTAAGGAAAATACCGCGATACATGAGTTTGTTCACCTGCTGGATAAATCTGATGGTGCCACAGATGGTATTCCTGAAAACCTGATGCCGCATCAATATATCATTCCATGGGTAAAAATGATCCATCAGGAGATCAGCAGGATTGAGCGCGGCAAATCTGACATCAATCCTTATGCAATAACAAATGAAGCGGAATTCCTTGCTGTAGTGTCTGAGTACTTCTTCGAAAATCCGGAGCAGTTCAAAGACAAGCATCCGGAGCTTTACCAGATGCTTGCAGATACTTTTCTACAGGATCCTGCGCATAACCCCTTTTTAAAGGCCTCCCAATAAAGCAACGATAAACTCCGTGGGCACTTCCAGATGCGGAATATGTCCACAGCCATCAAATTCTATCAGTTTAGCTTTAGGTATTTTGGCTGCTGTCTGTTTGCCCAGGAATTTATACTGTCCGTGAGCACCCTGCTCTTCAGGGCTTAACAATCCTTTGCCGACAACGGTCTTATCATCCTTACCGATAAAAAGAACGGTAGGCACAGTAATGTTCTGAAATTCGTAGACAACAGGCTGCTCGTAGATCATGGTAAAAGTCATTGCCGCTACCTTTGCGTAACGCGGAAAATCAGCACTATAGGTAACGCCGGCACCAATCCTTACCAGCTCGTCGTACTCAGGTTTCCAGGCCGTGAAATAAGAACTCTGATAATATCTCTTTATACTTTCGGCCGTAGCTTTAAGCTCTGTTTTGTATTGCTCTTCAGTAGTTGCATAAGGAACAAACTGACGGTAATCCTCCAGTCCTATAGGATCTTCCAGTAATAACTTTTCGGTGTTCTGAGGATACATCAGGGCAAATCTTGTTGCCAGCATGCCACCCATGGAATGTCCGAGGATATTCGCTTTTTGAATACCCAGCGTATCTAACAGCGCTTTATTCCAGCGGGCCATCTGGTGAAAACTATAATGTATATACGCTTTTGATGATTTACCAAATCCTATCTGATCGGGAACTATCACCCTGAATCCCCTGCCTGTTAAAGCCCTGATCACATTTGTCCAGTAATATCCGCCAAAGTTCTTTCCATGAAAAAGGACCACAGTTCTTCCATTTGCATTTTGTGCTGGTGCCACATCCATGTAGGCCATCCGGATATCCTGTCCTTCAGTATGGATAGGAAAATACTTTACCGGATAGGGATATTTAATATTTTCAAGGGTGATAGAGAGGGTATCTGTCTTTTGTGCAAATGCAGACAGCGACAGACAGAATAGCAGGATGGATGACGCAAAAAGTTTTCTGAACATATTGTTTGATTTTCCCCTATGAAACAACCATAGGCTGATGAAAGTTCTAAAACTACAGATTATTTACAACAATTCCCTATTTATGGCGAACACCTGCCCGGGCAAAAAAGCCGGTAAAACAAAGCCCCGTCCTTTAAAAAAAGGCGGGGCTTTTGCCTTGTAGGCCAGCTTATTTTTTTAGCGTAAAAGGAATATTCACGCCAAAGGTGATGTTACGGCCCATGTTATAGATTCCAAGTGTAGGGTCCTCGTCACTCAGCCTGCCTGGTTTAAAGCGGCTCAGGTGATCATAGTATGCTTTATCCAGTAGGTTCTTACCCGCA
Organism: Pedobacter hartonius; assembly: GCF_900107535.1. Classification (GTDB taxonomy): domain Bacteria; phylum Bacteroidota; class Bacteroidia; order Sphingobacteriales; family Sphingobacteriaceae; genus Pedobacter; species Pedobacter hartonius. Next base: position 432,418 of record NZ_FNRA01000002.1, read on the forward strand.
GCATACACAGTGATGACCTGGTTTTTACTGAGTTTCAGCGTAGTGCCGATGGCAGCATTTAACAGGGTATAACCTGCTGTAGGTGTCTCAAAACTATCAATCTTGCTTTGTCTCCAGAAATTATCTATCCCAACAGAAATATAGGAATGTGATGTTCCTGCAATCTTCGGTTCGAAACGCAGTTCATTGCGTAAGGAAGCGGCAGGAGTAAACGGAAGTGACTCTTTTGTAGTGCGGTTTGTAGCCCTGGTATAAGAAAAGCTATTTTCAAAATGGATGAGACTAACGGGGTGCAGGGTTAAGGTCGCTTCTATTCCGCGCAGGAATGCATCATCCTGAACAAAATTGTATACAGGGTAATCCCTGTCATCCACTGTGATATTCTGACCGCTGGTGCTATAGTAGATATAGTTATTGATGATATTGGCAAACGCCCCCAGGCTTGTGCTCACATACTGGTTCTGGTATTCAAACGAAGCATCGGCCTGATAACTTTGCTCCGGCTTTAAATCCGGGTTACCTACCTCGTAACGGTAAGCGCCTTCATGCACGCCGTTTGCAGATAACTCAGCAATATTCGGTGCCCGGAAAGCACTTCCGGCATTGGCCTTAAAGCTAAATGCATCATTAAATTCATGGGTGTACCCCAGGGCTCCTGTTACGTGTGAGAACTTATTGCTGAAGGCATTGAACTGCGCATCCCCATCAAATGCTTTACCTGTCATTTTCCGGTAATCAAAACGGACTCCGGCGTTGAAGGTATCGTTATCCCATGTTTTCTTGATATAAGCAAATCCACCGAAAGCCTTTGAGTCATAATCGGGGATCAGTTGTTCAGCACCAGTAGTATTTAAACTGTGCATAAACTCGCCTGAGGCACCCAATACCGGCGCCCAGCCATTCACTTCTTTAAATGAATATTTCAGGTCATAACTATAGGTATAGCTGTTCAGGAACAAGGCAATCCCATCATCCCCGGGACCTTCCAGTTCTCTGCGGAGATTGTGCTGAAAACCAAGTGTTGCTTTTAAGCTGCCGTCACCCAAAAGGATATTACTGTTCATAGCAATCTTGTAATGACGAACGTCTTGTTTAGGATAAGCCAAAGTCCTGTCTTTATTCTGGGCATCTGTAAAGGTATTCCCATCGTCATCAACCAGTTGTCCTGCATCATTTCTTACAGGCTCATAAAAGCCAATGTTTGTACGGAAACTAGACGCATCTAAATGCGCATAACCCCATTTTTTGTTCAGCCCGATCTGCCCTTCAAAGTTAGTTTCATTAAATCCTGAGTTCGGAACAAATTCAGTAGGGGTTTTATAGGAGTAGGCATTTTTATATGACCCGCGCACTTTGTAGATCAGCCCGTTGTCATTGCCCTGAAGCATCAGTGAGCTTCCTGTAAGCCCGTTGTTGGTTGCGTAGTTGGTCAGGAACTCGCCTCTTATCGTTCCGTCAGGAGCAGGCAGGCCATCGAGGATATTGATTACTCCGCCCAGGGCGTCGGAACCATACATTAAACTCGCAGGTCCTTTTAAGACCTCTACATGGTCGGCACTGTACTGATCAATCTCGATACCGTGTTCATCACCCCATTGTTGTCCCTGTTGTTTTACCCCGTCACTAACGGTAACCACACGGTTATAGCTTAAGCCGCGGATCACCGGTTTGGAGATACCGGGTCCTGTAGTGACCTGGGAAACTCCCGGAACACGGGAGATCGCATCAATCAGGTTGGTAGATGGGTGATACAGCAAATCAGCTTTGCTCACTGAGGATACCGAGGTGCTGTTCTTGCGGTTGTCGGAACTTGATGCTGAGCCGGTGATGACCACCTCCCTGCCTTCAATTACACTTGGCTGTAAGGCAAAATTAAGGGCAGCCGGATTGGCAAGGTCCACAGATTGTGTGATGGTTTTATAACCTATATAACTTACCTGAACGAGGAACCGTCCGCGGGCAGGCACATTTTTTATTACAAATTCCCCGTTCTGATTCGTGGTCGCAGATGTGCGCAGATCAGGAATGGAGATTGCCGCACCCGGCAACGGTAATTGTGTTTGTGCATCGGTGATCCTGCCCCGGAATTCGGTTATTTCGGCTGCAGAGCTGGGGCTAAAAATAAAAACGGATAACAGTACGACTAAAAATAGAAGTATCTTTTTCATATAGAATATATTTATGGCTAAGAATGCTGTACAGGTCAGTTGTATCATCTGCCCATGCAAAATCATTTTAGCTTATGACATTTGTGTATGTGTAAAATAAGTTGGCCCTGTAAATCCATTGTTGTTGGAAATACATTATGATTCCATTCCGCGTAAGCAAAAGCCCACACAGTTATTAATGTTTTGGGAATAACTAGACTACAGGAGGACCGCGAAGAGAAGACCCTCTTAAAGCGGTATAACTGGCACTGCTCAGCGCATAGGTTCTGATAAAAACTGTACCCGTAAGTTTAACATGGAAGGAAGTACTGCTGGTGTAATAATCCTTTTCAAAATGAGCAGAACAGATCAGACAGTTATGGCTCTCATTGCCGATATGCGTCTTGTGCATACATATTTTACCGTATTTGGCGCAATTCGGCTCCTCTTCAGCATGATGGTGAAGAGTGCCCCATGGAACAAGTGCTATGGCAAATACCCAAAGCATCAGGACCGCAAAGAATTGGTGAATATGTAAGCGTTTATTTTTCAATTGTTTGTAAAAGTAACAAAATATGTGCGATTCGTGTAATTCTAAAGTAACATTGCCTTTATAAAACCTCAAAAACAATAAATGCCGTATATATCTTTACTTATGGCATAGTAACTGTGCTGACCTTTAGGTTTATTCTTTAACTCATACAAATTACATGACAACGGCTCAGCAAATAAAAAACGGTTATATCGATTACGTACTCACGCATGATGAACAGCCAAAATCTGTTTACAGCTTCGTAAAAAAATTAAAGATTCCGGAGGCTGAATTCTATCAGTTCTACGCCTCTTTTGAAAGTATAGAGAAGCTCATCTGGGCCGATCTCACTGTAGAGACCTTAGATACCATACGTCAGCAGGAGGTATGGGCCCAATACTCCTCCCGCGACAGGATGCTCTCATTTTTCTACAGTTACGTTGAGGTGCTGAAAAGGCAGAGAAGCTTCATTGTTTACAGCCTCAGACAGCATTCTGCCAAATTTGCCACTCCGGCGGTACTGTCAGGTGTAAAGCCCATCTTTGAAAATTTTGCGGAGGAGCTGATTAGTGAGGGACTGGAGAGCGGGGAACTTGCCGACCGTAAATTCCTGACCAAAAGATATAAGGATGCACTCTGGATCCAGTTTGCTTTTATTATCAATTTTTGGGTAAATGATGATAGTATCGGGTTCGAAAAAACGGACGAAGCCATTGAAAAAGGCATCAATGTAACGTTCGACCTGTTTCAGCGCTCCCCGCTGGACAATTTAGTGGAGTACGGGAAGTTCCTGTCCAGAAATGGCGGATTTACAGAAAAAATGAGGAAATAACAACAGATGAACGAACAGAACAGTATTCCTGTTACCAAGGCAGAGCGCTCTGCCAAATTTGTGAAAACAGGATTCCAGATCGGCGGAAACTATATTAAACATTATTCTAAAAAGCTTTTTAATCCTGATTTAGGCAGGGATGAACTGAATGAAGACAATGCTACAGATATCTATAAATCACTGAGCGAGCTGAAAGGAAGTGCCTTAAAGATTGCACAGATGCTGAGTATGGATAAAAACATACTTCCCAAATCATATGTCGACAAGTTTACACAATCTCAGTACAATGCCCCGCCGCTTTCCGGCCCGCTGATCGTCAGGACATTTACAAAGAATTTCGGAAAAACACCCGAAGCCATCTATGATAAATTCAATATCATCTCTACCAATGCCGCCTCAATTGGCCAGGTACACCAGGCGGAACTAAAGGGAAAAAAACTGGCGGTGAAGATCCAGTATCCCGGAGTGGGCGATAGTATTTCTTCGGATTTAAAACTGGTAAAACCTTTTGCCTTTCGTTTACTGGGGATGAGTGAAAAGGAACTGAACATCTATATCAAAGAAGTAGAAGAGCGTTTGCTGGAGGAAACAGATTACGAGCTTGAGGTACGCAGGTCAATAGAAATTACGCAGGCATGTGAAGTACTGGACAACGTAGTTTTCCCAACCTATTATCCTGAGCTTTCGGGCAAGAGGATTATTACCATGGACTGGATTGACGGACTTCATTTAAAAGAATTCCTTCAGACCAACCCTTCGCAGGAGCTGCGCAATAAGATTGGCCAGGCCCTGTGGGATTTTTATAACTTTCAGCAGCATGAGCTCAGGGCTGTACATGCAGATCCTCATCCCGGTAATTTTATGATCACCCCGGATGAGAAACTGGGAGTCATAGATTTCGGCTGTATCAAAGAAATGCCGGATGATTTTTATGTGCCTTTCTTTTCGCTCATCTCTTCTGATGTGGTGAAGGATAAGGAAAAAACTATAGCTGCCTTTAGAAAACTGGATATGATCCATACCGCCGATACACCCGCGCAGATAGAATTTTATTATAAAGCTTACCTGGAAATGATCCAGCTTTTTGCCAAACCATATCTCAGTACAACTTTTGATTTCAGCCAGCCTGAATTCTTTACGCAACTATATGCCTACGGGGAAAAAATTGCTAAGATGCCTGAATTTAAACAGGCAAGGGGCGTAAAACATTTTATTTATGTAAACAGAACGAATTTTGGCCTGTATACCATATTACAGGAACTAAAAGCCGTTGTTCGCACGGATACCTTTAAACCCCATATTACATGAAGATACTGCTAACCGGTGCAAATGGATACATTGGAACACGTCTTTTGCCTGTTTTACTTGAACAGGGACATGATGTGATCTGTATGGTACGGGATAAGCGCCGTTTTGCAGAAGAATCTGATTTCGGAGACCAGGTTAAGATTATCACCGGCGACCTGCTGCAGCCGGAAACCTTAAAAAGTATACCTGAAGATATCGAAGCTGCCTATTACCTGGTGCATTCGATGTCTACCGGTGGCAGTGGATTTTCTGAGCAGGAATTTGAATCGGCCATGCATTTTGTAAAGGCAATCCAGCAAACATCCTGCCGGCAGCTGATCTATCTTACAGGAATTGTCAATGATGATGATCTTTCCAGGCATCTCAGCTCAAGACTGGCCGTAGAAAAAGAACTGAAGAAATCAGGAATAGCCTATACCATTCTGCGCGCAGCGATCATCATCGGATCAGGAAGCGCCTCTTTTGAAATTATCCGTGATCTCACGGAAAAGCTGCCTGTAATGGTTGCCCCCAAATGGGTGAATACCAGATGCCAGCCTATCGGAATACGTGATGTGCTGGGTTATCTGAGTGGAATATTGATGAACGAGAAGGCCTTCAATGAGACATTTGACGTCGGTGGTCCTGACATTCTCACGTACAAGGAGATGATGCTGCAGTATGCGGCATCACGGGGACTAAAACGATGGATCTTTACTGTACCAGTTCTTACCCCGAGACTATCCTCACTTTGGTTAAACCTGGTGACAACGGTGCCCTACCAGTTGGCCCGCAGTCTGGTAGACAGCATGAAAAATGAGGTAGTTTGTAAAGATGACCGGATCAAAGACGTTGTACCAAGAGCATGCTTCAGCTATAAGAAAACGCTTAAACTGGCATTTGAAAAGATTGAGCAGCACTCCATTGTTTCGAGCTGGAAAGATGCTCTGAACAAGGGCTACCTGGATACGTCATTTATGGATCAGGTAAAAGTGCCGCAAAAGGGTACACTGGAATATAAAGTGAAGATGCCCTTTGAGCGAAAAGCGGAGGAGGTGTTTGAAAACGTGTGGGGAATCGGTGGTACCAGGGGATGGTATTATCTCGACTGGCTCTGGAGCTTCCGGGGCTTCCTTGACAAGCTCTTTGGAGGGGTAGGAACAAGGAGAGGCCGTACCAGCAATACATCTCTTCGTGCAGGCGATGTACTGGACTTCTGGCGGGTACTTCTCGTGGACAGGAAAAACACGAGACTGTTGTTGTATGCGGAGATGAAAGTTCCTGGAGAAGCCTGGCTCGAATTCAAAATTATCAGTTTCCATGGAAAATCATACCTGTCACAGGTAGCTACCTTCAGGCCATCCGGTCTGTGGGGAAGAATGTACTGGTATGCCATGTATCCCTTCCATCTGGTGTTGTTTAAGGGCATGGCCAGGAAGATCACCACTTATCAGCCAAAATAAAAGGGTATAGTCGCCACAACTATACCCCCTTCTAACCTAAAAACTTATTTATAAGACATTCCATAATGCAAAAGGTTTGAAAGCACAACTATTAATTTCTATGTATAGATGTAATACGGGACCTCAGTCCCTTTTTTTATCCCGCGAAAGTCTTTTGTTTATAATATTTTTGAAATAACTAAACATAATCCATATAGATAAATATATTTGTAGACAAATTATTATTGTTTTGGACATACTTCCACCATCCTGTAAAAATGTACTTGTAATAGAAGATAATCACGCCATTCTGGATGTGATTACTTTGATCCTTCAAAGCGAGTCCTATAAGGTGACAGGCTTAAATAAAAGTGCCGATATGATGAACCATATCGAACAATTCAAGCCAGATCTGATTATTTTAGATATTATGCTGCCGGATGGTGACGGCAGGGATCTTTTAAAAACATTGAGATCCGATGCTAGTACAGCTTATATTCCCGTCCTGATGATCTCTGCAAGATATACGGCAGACAATGTACAGCATGGGGAGTTCAAGCCAAATGGCTTCCTGTCAAAACCGTTTGACATTGATGATCTTTTAGACAGAATTGAAGGTATCCTTGCCGGAAAAACCTACTAAGCCCCTTTTCTTTTGTCCAGGCTTTGCATGAGTTGCGTATACAAATCATCACTGGTGTCTTCTCTGGGTTTAAGTTTTTTAACCGTAGCCCTTTTGCCTTTGGCCTTGGCTTTGATGATCTTTAACAGGTCTTTACTATATTCATCCTTAAAACTTTCAATGTCAAATTCAGCAGTAAATTGTTTGATCAGTGCCAGACCCATATCCAGTTCCTTTTTACTCACCGCACTGATATCAGGCACTTCAAGTTCTTCATATCCCCGCACCTCTTCCTGAAAGCGTATTTTGGTCACCACAAGTACTTCTCCGAGGGGATGGATCACACACAAATTCTCCGTATTTCTGAATACGAACCTTGCTACTCCGGCCTTACCAGATTTAATCAATGCCTTTAATAACAATGCGTAAGCCTTCTTGCCTTGTTTTTCAGGTTCTGCATAATAGGAGATTTCATAATAGATTGGATTGATAGCATCGAGATCCACAAAGTTTTCCAGTTCAATCATCTTTGTTTTTTCCGGACTGGCATCCTCAAAATCATGCTCATCCAGGATCACATATTGGCCGCCGACGAGGTATCCCTTTACAATTTTATCATAGGGCACTTCTTTATTCGTGTTTTCATTTACCCTTTTAAACTTGATCCTGGAATGGTCCTTACTATCCAGCATATCCAGGTCCAGATGGCTGCTTTGAACAGCTGAGTATAACTTTACCGGAATATTTACCAGTCCGAATCCTATAGATCCTCTCCAGAGTGTTCTCATAACCAATTGATTTTATCTGTTTTAACAACATTGGTTATTTTTTGTTTTGTACGTTTTGATACAGCCCCGCCATTATACTTCTATATCCTTTCAGCAATCTTATGTATTCTATATCTTTGTTGCAACTATTTTAAATTGCAGATTGTTATACGTAGAAAAAAATAAAATGAAAGCACTTTATACCATGGCTCTTACGCTAACTGTTTCCCTCACTTATGCCCAACTCAAACCGGTCTCTTACTTGGATGGCGATCAGAAACTGAACGGATTTTCTATTGCCCCTGCGAAAGGGACAATGAAAAAAGCCGGGATACTCATCCTGCCCGCCTGGATGGGTGTTGACACCCATTCGAAAAAAGTTGCCGCAGAGCTTTCAAAAGCAGGCTATTACGCTTTTGTTGCGGACATCTATGGTGAGGGCAATTATCCCACTGACATAAAAAGTGCAGCTGCGAAGTCCGGCGATTACAAGAAGAATATCACAGCATACCACCAGCGTATTAAACTGGCTATGCAGGAACTCATCAGCTCCGGGGCCGATGCTTCCCGGATAGTGGTCATTGGTTATTGCTTTGGCGGTACAGGCGCGCTGGAAGCCGCAAGGGAGAACTTTCCCGTTAAAGGTATAGTTGCATTCCATGCTGGCCTGGACAGGGACAGCACACGCACGATAAAGCCAATCAGCACCAAGGTGCTGGTGCTGCACGGGGCCGATGATCCATATGCGCCAATCCCGCAGATACTGGCGTTCCAGAAAGAGATGAGAACTTCAAAAGCAGACTGGCAAATGATCTATTATGCAAATGCCGTACACGCATTTACAGAGCCTGAAGCCGGGAACGATAATTCAAAAGGTGCTGCCTACAATGCACTTGCAGACAAAAGGTCATGGAAACATATGATGATGTTCCTCAATGAAATACTGGCCAATTAGGCAGTATTTCATTTATATGCTATTGTTGCGGTTTCAGTAAAGCAACAATAGCTTCCTGTGAGAGCTTTTGCTGTTCGCCTGAATGCATATTCTTTAGTGTAAGTATCCCGCTCTGCATTTCGTCGCTTCCAATCAGCACCACATATGGAATTGATTTGTCATCAGCATAACTCATTTGCTTTTTTAGCTTTGCTGAGGAAGGATAAAGTTCAGCGGCAACATCTGCCTCCCTTAACTGCTGTAAGAGGGGCAGCGCATATAATTCAGCTTCCCTGTCAAAATTACTGATCAGCACCTTCGTTCCTGCCGCAGCTGATTCCGGGAATAATTTTAATTCCTGTAAAACATCGTAGATGCGGTCTGCCCCGAAGGAGATCCCTACGCCTGTCAGCCCTTTCAGGCCGAACATTCCGGTCAGGTCATCGTAACGTCCGCCACCACAGATACTTCCCATGGCCACTTCATTGGTTTTCACTTCAAAGATACAACCTGTATAATAGTTTAACCCGCGTGCAAGGGTAATGTCAAGTTCAAGATCAGGTTTTTTAAGGGCACTGGCAGACAGCAATCCGTTTACATAGGAAAAGACAGTCTCAATCTCTTCAATACCTTTTAGTCCAACTGAAGAACCGGCCAGCACTGCCTTCAGGCTGCTTAATTTCTCTTCGTTAGTTCCTTCCAGTAAGATTACCGGCTTTAACTGGTCAATATCCTGATCAGTAAAACCTCTTTCTATCAGTTCTTTGGTTACTCCTTCAAAACCAATTTTATCCAGTTTATCAATCGCTACGGTCATATCCACGATGAGTTCCGGCTTGCCAATGATCTCTGCGATGCCGGAAAGAATCTTCCGGTTATTGATCTTAATGGTAAAATCTGTCATGCCCAGGTTGCTCAGTGCCTCCTGGTAGATCAGCACAAACTCGGCTTCATTCAACAGACTTTCAGAACCCACTACATCTACATCACACTGGTAAAATTCGCGGTACCTTCCCTTCTGGGGACGGTCGGCACGCCATACCGGCTGAACCTGAAAGCGCTTGAAAGGCAGGGCAATGTCATTCTGGTGCATGACCACGTAACGTGCAAAGGGCACGGTCAGGTCATAACGTAATGCCTTTTCACTGATCGACGAAATGAGTGCATTAGAGTTCATTGCAGAAAGATGTGCGGTATTGGCCTTGGAAAGGTAATCGCCCGAATTCAGGATTTTAAAGATCAGTTTGTCTCCTTCATCACCATACTTGCCTGTCAGAGTGGAGAGATTTTCCATTGCAGGGGTTTGTATCTCTGCGTAACCGTATTTCTTAAATACCTTTTTAATGGTATCAAAAATATAATTACGTTTCACCATTTCCTGGGGTGAAAAATCACGGGTTCCTTTAGCTAAGGACGGTTTAATATTCGACATGGCTGCAAAAGTACAAAAAGTAAAAGGCATAAAAAAAGCTGCCGAAGCAGCTTTTTAAATATTAAGGTTTATTAAACCAATAATCTTACCGGTTCTTCCATCAATGCTTTGAATGTTTGCAGGAATGCAGCACCCGTCGCCCCGTCAACCGTACGGTGATCACAGCTCAGTGTAACTTTCATTATATTTCCGGGAACTACAGCACCATTTTTAACAACCGGTACCTGTGAGATTCCTCCAATTGCAAGGATACAGGAATCAGGTGTATTAATAATTGCAGTGAATTCATCGATTCCAAACATACCTAAGTTAGAGACGGTAAATGTAGACCCTTCCCAGTCAGACGGCTGTAGTTTTTTGGCTTTTGCACGCTGTGCGAAGTCTTTCACTTCTGCAGAAATACGTGATAAAGATTTACCATCAGCAAAACGCACTACAGGAACAAGCAGACCGTCCTCTACAGCAATTGCCACACCAATGTTCACATGCTCATTGTAACGGATCACATCACCTCTCCATGAAGAGTTCACATTTGGATGTTGTTTTAAGGCAACAGCAACTGCTTTTACAACCAGGTCATTGAATGATAATTTCACAGGAGAAAAGTCATTCATCTTCGCACGTGCAGCTATAGCAGCATCCATATCAATACTCATCGTAAGATAGAAATGTGGTGCTGTGAATAAGCTTTCAGATAGACGTTTTGCGATTACCTTACGCATTTGCGATACCGGTTTCTCTGTATATTTTTCTTCGCCTATGTATGCAGCCATAACAGGGGCAGCTTTCTCTGCCGGAGCAGCACTGCCTTCAGTAGCTTTTGCAGGAGCAGGCTTGAAGTTTTCAATATCTTTTTTGATGATACGTCCACCATCAGCACTACCTGAAACCTGTGAAAGATCAATTCCTTTATCTTTTGCGATTTTTTTTGCAAGCGGAGAAGCTTTTAGGCGGGAGCCGTCAGCATTAGCCGGCTCAGCACTTTCTGCTGCCTGTGGTTCAGCAGCAGGAGCAGCCGTTTCCTTAACAGGAGCGTCAGCAGTTTTATCAGCAACCGGTTTTGCAGGAGCATCGCCCTGATTCAGTATTCCGCTGATGTCAAATCCTTCAGGACCAACAATCGCGATGATACCATTAACCTTTGCAGCGCCACCTTTTTCTACACCAATGTGCAGTAAAGTTCCGTCTGCATAGCCCATTACTTCCATAGTTGCCTTATCGGTTTCTACGTCAGCCAGGATATCATCATTTTTAACTTTATCACCTACCTTTTTATGCCATTCAGCGATTACGCCTTCAGTCATGGTATCACTTAACAAAGGCATACGCACAACAGTTACACCTGCTTTTTCCAGGTCTGCATCTGTTAACGCTGCGCCGGCAGCTTCAGCCTTAGGTGCTTCTTTTTCTTCAGCAGGTTTTTCTGCAGGAGTTTCTTCCTTTGCAGGAGCAGCAGTACCTTCAGCATCCAGAGCAGCTTTATAATCTTCTCCTTCTTTACCTATAACAGCAATCACTGCATCTACAGGAACGGCTTTACCTTCTTCTACACCAATAAACAGCATTACACCATCCCAGTAAGATTCCAGATCCATGGTTGCCTTATCGGTTTCCACTTCAGCAAGTACATCACCACTTTTTACTTTGTCGCCAACTTTTTTGTGCCACTTAGCCATCACCCCTTCGGTCATGGTGTCGCTCATTTTGGGCATTTTAACTACTTCAGCCATTCTATATTTTATATTGAAAGAGTTCTAAATTAATCCATAATATATGGATAGTCGGATTGTACGTATACATCAGTATATAGTTCTGATGCTTCAGGCCAAGGAGACTCTTCGGCAAATTTAACGGAGTGATCAACAGTCTCTTTCACTTTAGCCTCGATTTCTTCAAACCAGGCTTCGTCAGCATACTTTTCTTTCAGTATTACTTCTCTTACCTGCTCAATCGGATCTTTAGCTTTATATTCTTCTAACTCGTCTTTTGTACGGTATTTCGCAGGGTCAGACATAGAGTGTCCTCTGTAGCGGTAAGTTCTCATTTCAAGGAATGTTGGTCCTTCGCCATTACGTGCACGCTGAGCAGCTTCATCCATTGCGTTGTGAACAGCAACAGGATCCATCCCGTCAACCGGTGCGCATGGCATATCGAAGCCTAAACCGATTTTGTAGATCTCCGTCATGTTTGTGGTACGTTCAACAGAAGTTCCCATAGCGTAACCATTATTCTCACAAACAAAGATCACAGGAAGTTTCCATAACATAGCCATATTGAAAGTTTCGTTCAGTGCGCCCTGACGAACGGCACCATCACCCATATAGCAAACATTCAGATTTGAGGTTCCTTTATATTTTTCAGCAAATGCAATACCTGCACCCAAGGGTATCTGTCCACCCACAATTGCGTGTCCGCCATAAAAATTATGCTCTTTGCTAAACATGTGCATTGAGCCACCTTTACCTTTGGAGCAGCCAGTAGCCTTACCATACATCTCGGCCATAATGCTGTCGGCACTTACGCCTAATGCAAGGGCATGGGCGTGATCGCGGTAAGTGGTAATCATAGAATCTCCAGGTTGAAGCGCTGAAATCGCTCCGGCGATTACCGCCTCCTGACCAATATATAGATGACAAAAACCACGGATTTTTTGTTGTCCGTAAAGTTGACCAGTTTTCTCTTCGAATTTACGCATCAGCAACATCGACTCGAACCACTTCAGATAGGTATCCTTATTAATTTCTACTGCACTCATTTTTGGCTATTGATTTTATTTATGAGAGCAAATCTACTTTTTTATTGCAATAAATCGAAGAAATACTGTAAAATGAACGAGATGTTTACATATTAATGTTAGGAACTTAGTTTTTTAAACAAATTACATTTGGATAACATATCTAAATTACATAGTTTTGAAAACCTAACAACAAGCCCCCGGTGGTGTAAGTTTAAGTGCAAGTACCTGTTTACCCAAACTTAATAGCGTAACATGATAAAAAAGTTTTTGTTTTCTACTCTTATTGCACTGTGCAGCATTACTGCTCTAAATGCACAAACAGCAAAAGAAACCAATAAAACAGAAGATCCTGATAACCTGGCATCACAATACTTTGGGCAGGTTATGGGTGTCGCGGTAGATGCGACATCAAACATAAAGCTTTACAAATTCATCTATGAATGGATAGGCACTCCTTACAGTTTCGGAGGAAACACCAAGAAGGGAATCGATTGTTCCGCTTTCACCAAAGCAATCTATGATAAAGTTTTCAATACTACACTGTTAAGAAGTTCAAGGGATATCTTCAGCATGGTAGATCCTTTATCTAAGGAAGAACTAAAAGAAGGAGACTTGGTTTTCTTCAAAATCAAAAGCTCAAGAATCACACATATCGGAATTTATCTAGGCGATGACCGCTTTGCACATGCCTCTTCATCCCGTGGAGTGGTGATCAGTAATCTTACTGAACCTTATTATGCCCGCTACTTCTACAGGGGAGGCCGCGTCATAGAATCAGCAAAGAAACAGCTGATCGAAGAATAAGTTGATTTTACACCTTAAATTATATGGTCCTTCTAATTATTTTTAGAAGGATTTTTTTAATTTGAAACGTTAGCATAAAAATGACAGGCACTAAACAGCACCAGCACTTCAGGATAAAATTCCTGGGATATACCCTGCTGGGTATGATCACCGTGCCCATCCTGATGAGCTGCGCCGGTAGTTCAAACACCATAGGACAGCCTGCAGAAACCGATACCATAAAAAGAGCAAAAAAAGATACCATTTCTGTTGTTGCCGTTGGCGATATCATGCTCGGTTCCGCCTATCCCTCATCCACAAACCTCCCGCCTGACGACGCTGCCGGAAGCTTTAACAAAGTAAAACATTTTTTAACCGGAGATATTGTCTTCGGAAATCTTGAAGGATGTTTCCTTAACCAGGGGAAATCTACGAAATGTAAAGACACTGTGGGCAACAGCTGTTTTGCTTTCAGAATGCCTGAACGTTATGCTGCCATCTACAGGAATGCAGGCTTTAACCTGCTGAGTGTAGCCAATAATCACATTGGCGACTTTGGTGCGCAGGGAAGAAAACGAACTACGGAAATATTGGACTCACTTGAAATACACTATGCAGGACAGATCAGCCATCCCTATACCATTTTTGAAAAAGATAGTGTTAAATATGCATTCTGTGCATTTTCTCCCAATGACTACACCCTACCCATCAACAATATTGATAGCGCGAAACAGCTGGTATCTTTTTTAAAGGCCCAGGCAGACATTGTAATCGTCTCATTCCACGGTGGCGGCGAAGGTGCAAAGTTCGAGCATGTGATCAGGGCGAATGAGATCTTCTACCAGGAGAACCGTGGAGATGTATATGCCTTTTCACATGCCGTAATTGATGCTGGTGCCGACCTGGTTTTGGGACACGGGCCGCATGTAACCCGGGCCGTAGAGGTCTACAAAAATAAATTCATTGCCTATAGCCTTGGCAATTTCTGCACTTATGGTCAGTTTAATTTGAACGGCCCCAGTGGTTTTGCGCCATTGATGAATATCAAATTGAATAACCGGGGAGACTTTCTTTATGCCGATGTGGTTTCTACCAGACAGACCAAACTCAGCCGCCTGACGATCGACGCGGGCCATACTGCATTTAAGAAGATAGTTTCCCTTACAGCCGCTGATTTTATCGGCAACCGCCTGTCCTTTTCTAATCAGAGGATCCAGCTAAAACAGGATTAGGCCTCGTCTTTAGTGTTTTTAACCAGACCGATACCAGAGAAGAAAAAGACCACTCCGATTAAGCCCGATACAAGCAGTGCACGGGTATTTGCATCGTGTTTCACAAATCCATAACCGGTATAGATCAGGCCAATGATACCCAATATTGTTAAAATTGTTCCGAAAGTACGTTTTACATTCATAGCGTTAATGTTAATTCTATGCTCTCATACAATATCTGTGCCCGTTAATTTGAAACCCATAATATAGCTCTGCTCCTAAAATTTCGTATCTTGAAGAAGTTTAAATTTTAAATGTTCTATTATGGGTTTAGGTTTGTTGATTTTTCTTTTTGTCGTTGTTGTAGTGCTGTTCAGCTCTTTTGTAACAGTGAAACAAGGCACCATCGCAGTGGTCACAATTTTTGGTAAATACAGGCGGCAGCTGAGTCCCGGCCTCAGCTTTAAAATTCCGCTGATAGAGGTAATCCACTCCAGGATTTCTATTCAGAACCGTTCAGTAGAACTTTCCTTTCAGGCGGTAACACAAGACCAGGCAAATGTATATTTTAAAGCTATGTTACTTTACTCCGTCCTGAATCACGACGAGGAGACCATCAAAAACGTAGCCTTTAAATTCGTAGACGCAACCAACCTGATGCAGGCACTGATCCGTACGATCGAGGGCTCCATCAGGGCCTATGTAGCTACACAGAACCAGGCTAACGTACTTGCCCAGCGCAACGAGATCGTTATGCATGTTAAAGAACAGATCGACAAAGTACTTGAATCATGGGGTTATCATTTACAGGACCTTCAACTGAACGATATTACCTTTGATGAAGAGATCATGCGCTCCATGAGCCGTGTGGTAGCTTCAAATAACCTGAAGGCCGCAGCGGAGAATGAAGGTCAGGCTTTACTCATCACCAAGACAAAGGGTGCGGAAGCCGATGGTAATGCAATTAAAATTGCAGCCGCAGCTGAGCGGGAGGCCGCCCAGTTACGGGGACAGGGTATTGCTCTTTTCCGCGCTGAGGTTGCGCATGGTATGACCAAAGCCGCGCAGGAGATGGAAGAGGCGAACCTCGATATCTCTGTCATCCTGTTTACCATGTGGACAGAGTCTATCAAACATTTTTCTGAAAACAGCGATGGTAACGTGATCTTTCTGGATGGTTCTACCGAGGGAATGAATAAGACCATGAAGGAAATGATGTCGATGCAGCTGGCGAAACCGAAAGACTCATAAATTCTTTACCGGGAGATGATCCGGTGGGTAAATCTGTTAAAAATAAAAGGATGTGTTATATTCCGACCTCGCGTCCTTTTGCGCAGCAAATTAATGCGGTCCGAATATAACACATCCTTTATAAACTGGGAAGATCCCTTTTTTATTTCTTAAGCCGGATGAAATCAGCCATCACATGCATGGTCTCATCTTCAACAAAATCAAAGGTCTCATCCTTCTTGATCTTGTCACCTTTTTTCACCGCAGCCAGTCCTCTTGAAGCCCTCATCTTATTGATCTTCTCTAAGGTTTTAACTTCAATGCTGTCTCTTTCAGCTTTCAGCTTATTTTCATTGAGTGTCACAGAACTTTCTGTATCACGTTTTTTCATGTCTTCAATGTCCTGGACCAGTCCTTTGTAGTCCAAAGATTTTTCCATTCTCTCGTTATGAAGTTTAACCAGCTCCGGTTTGATGGCAGTCAGATCGGCTACCGCTACAAAGTTAGACCGCTGAACTTCATCCCATGGTAATGCTGAAGCTTCTGTATCTTCCCCGATTTTGTCCATAGGATAGAAAGAAGGAAGTACAATATCAGGCATCACGCCTTTGTGTTGTGTGCTGCTACCATTTACACGGTAGAATTTGGCCATTGTCAGATTGATCTGCCCCAATTGAGGTGTGGAATCCTTAACACCTTTAATGGCCAGGCCTGATGAATTTGGCCCTTTTTGAACCAGGGCAGCCAGACGCTGAAGGATAGACGGATTAACTAGTTTATTTAAGTCGATAGAAGACTGCACCGTACCTTTACCATAGGTTTGGGTACCCACAATTATTCCCCTGCCATAATCCTGTATTGCGCCGGAGAAGATCTCAGATGCAGAAGCACTCAGCCTGTCTACCATTACCCCAAACGGACCATCCCATGCAACACCCGGATGTTCATCCTCACTCACTTCAATATTACCTTTTAAGTCTTTCACCTGAACCACCGGGCCTCTGTCGATAAACAAACCTGTCAGATCTATAGCTTCTACCAATGATCCGCCTCCGTTAGCACGCAGGTCCATTACGATGGCATCTACTTTATCCCTGGTTTTCAGTGTATCAATCAAAAGCCTTACGTCACGTGTTGTACTTTTATAATTAGGATCACCTGCATTGGCAGCTTTAAAGTCGGCATAAAACCCGGGAACGGTAATGATACCAATCTTATATGGCTTTCCATTAGACTGGATAGTCTTCACTTCTTTCTTGGCTGACTGGTCTTCCATTACGATCTTTTCTCTCACCAGTTCAATGCTTACCGGTTTAGACGACATTTCATGTCCTACAGGAATGATCTTCAACCTCACTTTAGTACCTTTTGGGCCTTTTATCTTTGCAACAGAACTTTCGATCCTCCACCCGATAATATCCTCAAAATCTCCTGTTGCCTGTGCAACGCCTATGATCCTGTCGCCCGTATTCAGCAATTTACTTTTAAAAGCAGGTCCGCCCGGGATAATTTCATCGATTTTTAAAACATCGTTCTCCAGCTTCAGACGGGCACCGATACCTTCAAATGAGCGTGCCATGTCTTCATTGAACTGCTGCGCGTTGGTTGGATTGAAATAATTCGTATGTGGGTCAATCGTTTCAGTAAATGCATCCATTACAGTCTGGAATACATCCTGGTTGTTCAGTTTTGA
This sequence comes from Pedobacter hartonius, assembly GCF_900107535.1. Classification (GTDB taxonomy): domain Bacteria; phylum Bacteroidota; class Bacteroidia; order Sphingobacteriales; family Sphingobacteriaceae; genus Pedobacter; species Pedobacter hartonius. The sequence continues at coordinate 450,067 of NZ_FNRA01000002.1, forward strand.
AGATTGCGATTTAAGGTTCTGATATCTTTTTGTTAATGTCTCTACATTTTTTGCTTCAGCTGTACCTGCAATATTCAAATTGATCAGCTCGTACTTCACTCTTTTTTTCCAGATTTCATTCAGGTCTGTTGTATTATTTACCCATGGCATTTTCTCCCGGTCAAATACATAAGTATCATTCTGGTTGAAATCATATTTATCTTTAATATGAGCTATTGCATAATCTAGCGTCTCATTATATCTTTTAGAGTAAACATTAAAGATATAAAATGGTGCACTAAGATCACCCGCCCTGAACTGGTCATCCAGCGTGGTTCTAAACTGCTCAAACTCTTTGATATCTGAAGCGAGGAAATAGCTTCTGTAAGGATCGAGTGCCTTAACGTATTTGTCTAATATCAGAGAGGAAATAGAATCGTTCAGCGTCAATTTTTTATAATTGTAGTTCTCTATAAGCGCCACAATCTCTTTACATACCAAACTCTGCTGTTCATCAGGCTTAATATTAGGGATTCCTTCAACCAGCTTCTGTGGTTTTGGAGCTGCCTGACACGCTAATATGGCTGCAGTGAAGGTTACCAGTAATATTCTTTTCAACATCTCTTTAAATAATTTAAAATCCATTTTTATAGTAAGAACCAATATGATACCAATTTCTCAAATAAACAGAAAAGAGACAGTATAATACTGTCTCTTTTCTGTAATCTTTACCAAATATAATTAAATACTTTATAAATACATGGTTCTGACCATTGTATAGGACATTTGAGTAGGATACAAACAGTTATTCCCTAATATAAGAAAAAACAAAGAATTATTTACATTACCCTTTTCTTCTCCGCAATCGTGGTCCTTGCCTGCTTGATCTGTCCCCTGAACTGACTGATATTGGACGTTCTGGCAAAAAGTTCTGCCCTGTTGATATCTTTGATAGCAAGCGTATATTCCTTCTTCCTGATCTTAACCTGCACAAGGCCGAGTATAGAATCTATATAGGAGGTATTATTGTTGACTTGTCTTGCTAAAATTCCCTGCTGGGTATAAAACCACATTGACTGTGTCAGTTTATTTGCAGCCAGGTAAATTTTACCCAATTGACTGTAAGAAGCCATCTGCCCGGTCCTGTTTCCAAAACGCGAATAGGTTTTGAGCGCAACATTTAAGACAACCTGTTCTGCTTCTGTATAGTGTTCCAGTAAATAATGGACATTGCTTAATCTTAAAAGAGAGGCACCATAACGGGAGAAATTGCCAGAATTATTATATTCAAACGCAGCCTTTCCGAAAAGGGTCAGCGCATCATTCAGATCACCACTTCTTTCATTTTTTTCCGCCTCCTGGAAATAAACATCTCCTTCCGCTTCATCCGCTCCGGATGTAGCAATACTGATTGAGCTGCCACCAGAATTGGCATCCTGCTGAGTAAAAGTATTTGTTTGTGCCATTGCCGAGCCGGAAAAAATAAGGCCAATCAATGCGAAACATAGTTTATGCATGTAACAAAGATATGTCTTTTTTAATTTATATAACCTTTTTTAGTTGAATACCTGCAAGTTATCATCGAACGAAGCCCACACCATATAGGGGTGGGAATCCGTATGATATACCTCACCCGCCGCCGTAATGCCAATGACTCCGGCAAAACCATTTATTGCTTTAAGTTCTGTGAAGGTTTTATCGCAGGCATCTTTCAGGGAAAATCCATCCGTGACACGGGTAACTATTCTGGCAGATAAAGCAATGCTCACAATGTCTTCGCCCACACCTGTACAGGAAATCCCTGCAAATTCATTTGCATAATTACCGGCAACAGTGGCTGAATCACTCACCCTGCAGGGAATTTCGAAACCTTTACCGCCGGTAGAGGTGGCCGCAGCCAGATTGCCCGCTGCATCCAGCGCTACACATCCCACGGTTCCCTTATTATTGAGCTGGTTAAGTTTGAGATCATATTCCGACTGACGCTGCGGTGTTATAGGATTAAAGCCGGGATAGCCATTCTCCCTTGCAAAAGTTATCGCCCCTTCTCCGCTCAAAACGCTATCGGTGTAATTTAACAGCAATGATGCTACCTGAACAGGATGTTGTACATCCTGAATATTGATCACCCCTCCGAATTTCTGCGTCTTACCATCCATGATGGAGGCACTTAGCCTCACCTTTCCGTCACTTTGGATCTGTGATCCCAGTCCTGCATTAAAAAGGAGGTCGTCTTCCAGCAGGCTCACCGCAAAGGCAACGGTTTCTAAAGCTGTGTGCGACTGCAGATACCCATAAGAAGCAGAAACAATTTCAGCCAGGGCATCCTGCTTCGCCTTTTTCATTTCCTGGTTCGTAGCAGATTCACTAAAAAAACCTCCATGAATGATTAATTTCATTGCGATTAGAATTGAGGTACAACTTTGGGATGATGGATTGTCAGCTGGTGGGCAGTAAGGTCATAAACATCACCGTCACACATGACATGCACAATCATATTCTTGATCGATACCGGCTGTCCCATTTCAACATCTGTCAGATTTGTATCGCTCATATGCCTTCCGTCTACCAGGATCACCATTCCCGAACCGATAGCTTCCATCGTATTCCCATTCGAAATATACAAGCCCGTATCTTCACCCAGGCCAATACCAAGAATTCCAGGACTGCTTGCAGTAGCATAAAGAAGCCTGCCAATACGCCCCCGCTGTACAAAATGTGTATCTACGATCACGCCATCGATAAAGCCTAACCCCGCAGTAATCTTAACTTCTCCTTTTAACAGGGCGTCTTTACTGTTACCCTGATAGATCATATTTTTTGAACTCGCCGCAGCTCCCGCTGAAGTGCCCGCGATCACAATCTCTTCGTTTTCGTATTTATCCAGCAAGATTTGGTGTATAGCAGTACCTCCAAAAATAGAGGACAGACGCAGCTGGTCACCGCCTGTAAAAACAAGCACTTCCGCCGCTTTTACACGCTCACAATTTGCCAGGTCATTTGCCTGTTCCCTATTGCTGATATTTAGCACACCTACATTATGTACATCCAACTGGGCAAAAGCCTTGATATACTCTTCGCCAACTTTTTCAGGAACCAGGGATGCCGTTGTAATGATCTCGAAACGCGATGCCGTATCCTTTACAGATTCTGTAGTAATACGTTTTAATATGCCTCTCTCAAAAAAATTCATATTCTGAGGGAGCCCGAATTGAGTCTCAGTAAAACTGCCGGTATTTATCGCACCACCAATAATAATCAATTTACCTTTTGGAGCCATTTTATTTGTTTTCTTGTCCTAAAATTTCAAATATATATTCAATAGTTTAATTATTACCATATTTTCATTAGTAAATATTTGTTTTTTTCGTGTTTGTCCATTGTTTTTATTGGTTCTCAAGAGAACGCTTCGCTTAGTTTTAATGGTTATGAAGCTTGCATGAGCTTGCAGCTCATTTAGGTTTCATTAGTAAATACCAATTATTAGAAGAAATGAAATTTAATGAATCACATTCCTGCCTGTTAAAGGTAGATTAATATTTTTTTCATTTTAAATTGACATTGTTTGATTAGATTTATCGACATTTTATGGTGAATGTATTTCACCGGTCATTTTGCATTTTTTGCAAAAAATATTTATACATTTAATGCTGCCGTTTGAAAATTTACTTAAAAAAACCACTGGTAACACAAGCGGAAAAAGCATTCAGATACGACATCCTGTTTAATTTATCTGCTTCACGTTCAGAAAATCAAACGGCGGTTGCCGGCTTTGCAAGCTTCATGACCTATAAAACCGCCGAAGGCAGCTGGAAGGCAAAAAACAAAAAATACTACTGACAAAACAATAAATATCATATGAAAATACTCGGCATTCAAGTGCTAAGGGGACCAAACATCTGGTCAATCAACAGGAAAAAATTAATACAAATGAGATTGGATCTGGAGGATATGGAACAGCGTCCTACAAACTCAATTGAAGGATTTGGTGATCGCCTGGAAAAAATGCTCCCGACTTTATATGGGCACAGATGTTCGAAAGGAGAGCCGGGCGGTTTCTTTGCCCGTGTAAAAGAAGGAACATGGATGGGGCATGTAATAGAACATATTGCCCTGGAAATCCAGACCCTTGCGGGAATGGATACCGGTTTCGGAAGAACACGGATGACCAAAACCGATGGGATTTACAACGTTGTGTTCAGTTATCTCGAAGAAAAATCAGGCATCTATGCTGCTGAAGCCAGCGTGAAGATCGCAGAAGCCCTGATCAACGACCAGGATTATGACCTGGAATTTGATATTCAGCGTTTAAGAGAGCTAAGACAAATGGAGCGCCTTGGTCCGAGTACGGGATCTATTGTGGACGAGGCCATCGCCAGGGATATTCCATGGATCAGGCTGAATAAAAGTTCCCTCATACAATTGGGCTATGGCAAGAACCAGGTGCGGTTCAGGGCCACCATGACAGAAAAAACAAACAGTATTGCTGTTGACATTGCCGGTAATAAAGATGAAACCAAACGGATGCTGAAAGATTCTGCCATCCCGGTAGCTAAAGGTGTTACTATTTCTGAAATTGAAGATCTTGATGAGGCCATTAAAACTGTAGGTTTCCCATTGGTATTTAAACCCCTTGATGGTAACCATGGAAAGGGCGCAACGATTAATGTCAAAACTTCGGAGGCTGCAAAAGAGGCTTTTGAATATGCGAAACAATATTCGAGAAGGATCATTATAGAAAGCTTTATTACCGGATATGACTTCAGAATCCTGGTCATAGACAATAAAATGGTAGCCGCTGCTTTGCGTGTGCCTGCGCATGTGACAGGAAACGGAATCCATACCATACAACAATTAATCGATAAAGAAAATGAAGATCCGCGGCGCGGGTATGGACATGAAAATGTGCTCACTGAAATCCTGGTAGACCGTGACACACTGGACTTGCTGGCAAAAAAGGAATATACGCTTGAAACCGTAGCACCTAACGGCGAGCTGGTCTATCTCAAATCTACAGCTAACCTGAGTACCGGCGGAACTTCAATTGATGTCACAGACCTTGTACATCCTCAGAATATTTTTATCAGCGAACGCATCTCCAGGATCATTGGTCTTGATATTTGTGGAATCGATGTGATGGCGCAGAACCTCACGCAGCCGCTTACAGAAAACGGCGGGGTGATCCTTGAAGTAAATGCTGCCCCCGGATTCCGGATGCACCTGGCGCCAAGCGAAGGATTGCCAAGAAATGTAGCCGCTCCCGTGATTGATATGTTATATCCTCCCGGCAAATCTGCCCGGATACCTATTATCGCCATAACAGGCACCAATGGTAAGACTACTACTACACGCCTGGTTGCTCATATCGTCAAGAGCAATGGCACACGTGTAGGATTTACCACTTCGGATGGTATATACGTACAAAATACAATGCTGATGAAGGGCGACACCACCGGTCCGGTGAGCACAGAGTTTATCTTAAGAGATCCTACAGTGGAGTTTGCGGTACTGGAAACTGCCAGGGGTGGTATTCTCAGGGCAGGACTCGGATTTAACCGTTGTGATATCGGTATCGTAACCAATATCCAGGAAGATCACCTCGGCATCTCAGATATCCATAACCTGTCAGACCTTGCCAGGGTAAAGGGAGTTGTGATCGGTTCTGTCAAAAGAGATGGCTGGGCTGTGTTAAATGCAGACAACAAATACTGCGTGAAGATTGCCCAAAGTGCAGATTGCAAAGTGGCATATTTTAGCATGGATGAAAATAATCCGGTGATCGTGGATCATTGCAAAAAAGGAGGCACTGCGGCAATTTATGAAAATGGCTATATCACTATTAAAAAGGGCGACTGGAAAATAAGGGTGGAGAAAGTCACCCATATTCCCCTAACCTTTGGCGGAAGCGTAGAATTTATGATCCAGAATGTATTGGCAGCAACCCTCGCTACCTTCCTTTATGGTTATAAGATTGAAGATATCCGTATGTCACTCGAAACATTTATTCCATCCGCGGCACAAACACCGGGAAGAATGAATATTTTTAAGTTTAAGGAATTTAAGATCCTGGTTGATTTTGCACACAATCCGGATGGATTTACCGGGATCAAAAATTATCTAAAAACGGTAGAAGCTACTGAACATATTGGCGTGATCTCCGGAACGGGCGACCGAAGAGATGAGGATATCAGGGAAACTGCACGTATTGCGGCGCAGATGTTTGACAAAATTATCATCTGCCAGGAGAAATACCTCCGCGGCCGCCAGCAGCAGGAACTCATCGATCTGCTGATCTCAGGTATACATGATATAAATCCTAATATGGAGATCATTATTAATAATGACGGGGCTGAGGTTTTGCAGTTCCTGGTTGCAACGGCAAAATCAGGATCGTTCATCACGATTCTGAGCAATACGATCGATAATGCAATTGACAGGGTATCCGAATATCTTGACAAGGAATTTGGCATCTATAATTCAAAATAAAACTATAAAAAAGCCGCAGGCGAATACCTGCGGCTTTTTTATATGCCTTAAAAGACAATTAAACTGTCTGATCTCTCAGCGCTTTAATTTCATCATGTGACGTTCTTAAATCAGCTTTTTGTTCTGTGATCAGCGCTCTGGTGTCTGCAGACAAGCCTTCTTCTTCTAAAGCAGTTTTGTATGCTTTTTGTGCAGCATCTTCTCCTGCTTCGCAGTTATTCAAAACTGTTTTGCGGTCATGTCCGGTGAATACAGCTTTAACATCCATCCAGGCACGGTAAATTTTACCTGAGGTAGTTGTTCCTGTTTCCAGTTCAGTCCCGCTGCCCTGAACTGCAGTAGCTAAAGCAAGTTTATGCTTATGACTCTGGCCCACCATTTTCACGAATAACGCTTTCAGGTCAGCATCTTCAGGAGAAAGCTCCTCAATTGCTTTTTCATAACCAGCTATTCTATCGTTATTGATCTGGATCAGGTCGTTTAATGTTTCGGGGTTTACTGTAATATTTTCCATTTTCTTATAGGTTTGATGTAGTGGAACAACAGACTGCCTGTAAAAATGTTTTTATATTTTTTGGCTCAGTTCTTTTATCAGATCTTTGGCCCTTTCCTCTATGGTAAGAAACACCGGATCAAACAGCTGGTCATCATAATAAGGATCTGTTACCTCCAGGTCTCCGGTAAGAAACAACCTGACCTTTTTACGCTGCTCATTGTTTCCTGACAGCTTTAACACATCTTTCAGGTTCTGTCTGTCCATGACCAGGATATGGTCGTACTCTTCCAGCATCCCGGCATTGAAATGTTTTGCCCGCTGTCTGGAAATATCGTAGCCATAACTTCTGGCAACGGCAATACTTCGCCTGTCTGCCGGCTGCCCGACATGCCAGTTACCGGTACCCGCAGAAGCAATTTCCCAGTCGGCATTACGCGCTGAGGCCAGCTGACGAACAATTCCCTCCGCCAGCGGAGAACGGCAAATATTGCCCAAACATACCATGAGGATCTTCATATCAGGCGTATATATTATTCAGGATCTGCGCCAAACGCACTCCTCCTTTTAACAGTTGTTCATTCAGCAGGTCAACAAATTCAAAATTATAGCGATAGCCCAATTTATCATCTGCCTTAGTTAATTCATAGATTTTGTTACAAGCCACGTAAGACTCATAAACGGTTTCCTTAAGGGAATCATGACGCCATTTAATCAGTTGTTCCTTTGTAGGATGGTTAATCGCCGCAGCATACTCCGTATAACTCAGCTGCTGGTAATCTACCAAACCTTCATCCCAAACCCGGTGAAGATTTGAACGCTGTCCGAACCAGGTAACATTAACCTTATTACCGCCCAGGTCTTCTTTTCTGGCAGTATGCATCGGCTGATGAACGTCTCCCAGCATATGGATCAGCAAACGCATAGCCATCTTTTTTTCATCGGCTGTTTTGGCTTTGTTTTTCAGTATGGCAATCATTTCAGGGATCTTGTTGTAAACGCTGGCCTTTTTATCAGCATCGAGAAAGTTAAATACTCCGTTCTGGTCGAGCGCTCCCGGAAGGTTTACATAATGCCAGCTACTGAGGTAGTTATAGGTACTGTCAGATTTGATAAAGTCCGGCCAGTTACTTGCCATTGCAGGGCTCTCGCTTCCTAATACCTGCATTACTGCTTTACGGGTCTTCGCTGTTAAATAGTAATCGGCAATCTGGCCAACGATTCGATGTCCAGTCATTCCCCAGGCACCGGCATTTAACGGCAGATAAGCAATCATTGCAATTGCTATAAAAGCCTTCTTTATTTTTTGAGCTGAAATCATGTTTAAATTTTATAATTCCTGTGGTACACAGGTTATTTTTTGTTTGAGGACGAGGTTCACATCACGCTGGTCACTCAGTCCCTGCAGATAAAGGTGACTGGCATCGGACGACTTCACCAAAAAGCTTTTTCTATATATGCCTATCGTGTAACAGCCCGAAACTTTTTGTTTATAATTAGATTTTGTGTAGGTGCCTTCAAGGAATAAGCTATCCTTGCGGACTTCGTACACGCCTTTTGCATATTCTTTCCAGATCCCGTTATTGTAACACGGATCTTCATAGTAGTTCACCTTAGAATGCGTAGTGAGGTCAACATAAAAAGAATCACAGGTAAATTTGATATGGTGTTGGGTATAGTTCAGCAGTTTCGCCGAATTGGCGATGCTATCCTGGTTCCAGACTCCCTGTAAGAATGTTTCTCCATTACCCTGAACGTTGGGGCGTCTCTCACAACCGAGAAACGCCGTCAAACAAAGTAGAATAATTAGATAAAGGTATTTACTCATGCTATTTTAAGCTACCTACCATATCTTCTGGTTTTACCCATTCCGTAAACTGTTCGCTCGTCAGTAATCCCAGTTCAACAGCTGCCTCACGAAGTGTTTTATTTTCTTTATGTGCCTTTTTTGCAATTTTTGCTGCATTTTCATACCCAATATGAGGGTTTAGCGCAGTAACCAGCATCAGTGAATTTTCAAGGTGTTTTTTGATCTCCGGTAAGTTAGGCAGGATACCAACCGCACAGTTGTCGTTGAATGATACACAGGCATCCCCCAGTAAACGGCCGGATTGTAAAACATTGGCAGCGATAACAGGTTTAAACACATTCAGTTCAAAATGTCCATTACTGCCACCGATACCTACGGTAACATCATTGCCCATCACTTGTGCGCAAACCATGGTTAAAGCTTCAGGTTGTGTAGGGTTAACCTTGCCGGGCATGATTGAAGAACCAGGCTCATTATCAGGAATAATGATCTCCCCTATTCCGGAACGCGGGCCGGAACTTAACATCCTCACATCATTGGCAATCTTCATCAATGCTACAGCAGTACGTTTATAGGCTGCTGACAGTTCTACCATCGCATCATGTGCCGCCAGCGCTTCAAATTTATTTGGTGCGGTAACAAAAGGCAGCCCTGTCAGTTCAGCAATTTTTGCTGCTACCAATACGTCATACCCTTTAGGTGTATTCAATCCTGTTCCTACTGCTGTACCGCCCAAAGCCAGTTCGGTGATCATTTCCAAAGCATTTTTAATAGCTCTGATGCTATTGGTGATCTGTTGCGCATAACCGGAAAATTCCTGTCCAAGCGTCAACGGAGTAGCGTCCATAAAATGGGTCCTCCCGGTTTTTACGATGGTACTGAATTCAGCCGCCTTGGCCTGCAATGTTTTTTGCAGTTTTTCCAGGCCCGGAAGAGTAACTTCCACAGCTTGTTTATATGCAGCGATATGCATCGCTGTAGGATAGGTATCATTTGAAGACTGCGATTTATTTACATCATCATTCGGATGAAGGATTTTCTTTTCATCAGCCAGCTGGCCTCCGTTTAAAACATGCGCACGGTAAGCAATAACCTCGTTTGCATTCATATTACTTTGAGTCCCGGAACCTGTCTGCCAGATCACAAGCGGAAACTGATCATCTAATTTTCCGGCAATGATCTCATCACATGCTGAAGCGATCCAGGCTGCCTTATCACTTGCCAGCACACCTAACTCCAGGTTAGCCTGTGCTGCAGCTTTTTTCAGATAGCCAAAAGCATGGATAATTTCCTTTGGCATCGAAGCCTCAGGACCAATTTTAAAATTATTACGTGAACGTTCTGTTTGTGCGCCCCAATATTTATCGGCAGGCACCTGCACTTCGCCCATGGTGTCGTGTTCGGTTCTAAAATTCATTTTGTTCTATAATTTTGATCAAAAATAAGGTTTTATATGCATACAAGAATGTAACGTATATCATAATGTTTAAAACTCTTTTGCGTTTAAAGGGTTATTATTGTTTATTTTTCCGGCTTCAAAAAATACCTATCTATAAATGATGTACCGTACCATTCTACCCGTGGCTGTCCTGGCCACTTTTCTATTTAATGCTTGCTCACACGCTGAAAAAAAAACCGAAGCCGACCCAAAGGTCCGCACTGTAAAAGATGACAGGGCAGATAGTCTTCTCCTGGTTTATAATCCCGCTAAGGGAGATAAATGGATTGCTGACTTTGTTCAGAACCTGCATAAAAAATATGGCTTTAATGGAAATATGCTTGTGGCCAAAGATGGCAAGATCCTTTATGAAAAAGCAATAGGCTGGGCAGACTATCTTCACCGTGACAGCCTTAAAATCAATTCCGAATTTGAGCTGGCCTCTATCACTAAAACTTTTACAGGAGTAGCCATCATGCAACTGGTTGAACAGGGTAAGGTCAAACTGGATGACAATGTCAAAAAGTTCTATCCAAATTTTCCTTACGAGGGGATCACAGTAAAATTATTATTATCCCACCGCAGCGGAATGATGAACTATGTATATTTTACTGACGGGATCTGGAAAGACAAGAAGAAACCAATGAGCAATACGGATGTGATGGATCTGATCGCACAGTATAAACCTGCACGTTATGCCGCTCCTGACACCAGGTTTCATTATAATAACTCCAATTTTATGGTACTGGGTGCCATTATAGAAAAAGTAACGGGCAAAAAATATGCTGATTATATGATGGCCAATGTGTTTAAACCTGCAGGGATGAAACATACCCATGTATATTCTACAACGGTTTATCCAAAGATTCCTGTTGATGTAGTTGGGCACGACCGTACCTGGAGATATTCTGTAGTGCAAAACTTCCTTGACGGCCCTGTTGGTGATAAAGGCGTTTACAGTACCGTGCACGATCTGGTTTTATATGACAATGCATTAAAAAAAGGAAGATTACTGAAACAATCGAGCCTGGACTCAGCCTATACAGGCCATAACAAACCTGTAAACGGACATTTCAACTATGGTTACGGATGGAGAATGTTCGATGGGGACAATGGGCGCAAAGTGGTTTACCATACCGGCTGGTGGCATGGGTTCAGACATATTTACGTGCGCGACCTCGACAAGAACATTGTGATCGTTTTCCTGGGCAACCTGACAAACGGAAGTTTACTGCACCTCGACGATCTTTACAAACATCTTGGTGTTCCTGTCATCAGGAAAGGAGCTTATACAGGAACAGGCTCTATGCCGGGATCCGACGAAGATTAAGATATTTTATCCAGAGCGATGCCTCTGCTTTTTTTATCGGTAAAGCGCTTCAGTAAAGCATTTTCCGGTAAGGAAAGCAGGGGATCCTCATGAAAGATCTCAATGACGGTGTTCCTTGCCTCCTGCAGGATCTGCTGGTCTTTGACCAGGTTGGCAAGCTTAAGATCAAGCACACCGCTCTGCTGTGTACCCGCCAGATCACCCGGGCCACGTAATTCCAGGTCTATCTCTGAAATTTCAAATCCATTATTGGTCATCACCATCGTTTCCAGCCGCCGGCGCCCTTCTTTGCTTAGCTTCTGGCCTGACATCAGGATGCAGTAACTCTGCTCCGCACCGCGGCCTACTCTTCCACGCAGCTGATGCAACTGCGATAATCCAAATCTTTCGGCATTCTCGATGATCATGACAGATGCATTCGGCACATTTACCCCCACTTCTATTACAGTAGTGGCTACCATGATCTGCGTTTTTCCATCAATAAACCTCTGCATTTCAAACTGTTTATCTACGTTGGGCATTTTACCATGAACAATACTGATCTGATAATCCGGAAGCGGAAACTGATAACGCATTTGCTCTATACCCGCTTCGAGATGAAGCAGGTCTAATTTCTCACTCTCCTTGATTAAAGGGTAAACTACATACACCTGTCTGCCTTTGGCAATTTCTGTTTTCATAAATCCGAACATCCGCAAACGCTGGCCTTCAAATAAATGCCGTGTTTCAATGGGTTTTCTGCCCACAGGCAGCTCATCGATCATGGAAACATCCAAATCTCCGTATACGGTCATTGCAAGCGTCCTGGGGATCGGCGTAGCAGTCATCACCAATATGTGAGGCGGGATGCTGTTCTTACGCCATAGTTTTGCTCTTTGCTCTACACCAAAACGATGCTGCTCGTCAATCACCACCAGGCCGAGGTTTTTAAACTTTACCTTGTCTTCAATGAGTGCATGAGTACCAACCAGGATATCGATCTCACCAGATTCAAGCTGCTGATGTAATAAGGTCCTTTGTTTTTTTGTGCTGTTGCCCGTAAGAATATCTACTTTAGCAACTTTCCCATCAAGCAAAGAAGCAATAGAGTGGTAATGCTGGCGGGCAAGGATTTCGGTTGGCGCCATAATACACGCCTGGTAGCCGTTATCATTGGCAAGGAGCATGCTCATTAAAGCCACTACGGTTTTCCCACTGCCTACATCGCCCTGCACCAGGCGGTTCATCTGCACACCGCGCTGTGTGTCAATTCTGATTTCCTTGATCACACGCTTCTGTGCTCCAGTCAGCTCAAATGGCAGAATATCTTTGTAAAAATGATTTACACGCTCTCCCACAGTACTAAACAGATGACCTTTGAATTTCATCTCTCTGAACTGTTTACTGCTGAGCAGCTGCAGCTGAATAAAGAAAAGTTCCTCAAACTTTAGCCTGCGTTCTGCATGTTGTAAGGCGGTACTGTCTTTTGGAAAATGAATGTTTAACAGGGCCTCACGCCGACCTGCCAACCGGTACTTTTCGAGGATATATGCAGGCATTGTTTCTTTGATCTCCGGCAAACACTGTTCGATCAGCAGGGCCTGCAGCTTTTGGATCCCCTTACTATCCAGCGAGAACTTCTTTAGTTTTTCTGTAGAATTGTAAACAGGTTGCAGGGTCATATTGCCGGTTACGGTAACCGGGCGGGGATAGGTTTCCAATTCAGGATGGGAAATACTGAATGATCCGTTAAATACTGCCGGCTTGCCAAATGCGATATAGACCTTGCCGCGCATTATATTTTCCTCTACCCACTTCAGACTCTGAAACCATACCAGTTCAATGGTCCCTGTTTCATCAGTAAGCCGGGCTACGATTCTCTTTTTATGTTTTTCACCAATCGTTTCCTTTCCGGTTATCCTCCCCAAAACCTGCACATAGGGCAAGTCGGGATGAAGCTCACTGACCTTATAAAAGCGCGTCCTGTCGATATAGCGGAAAGGATAATAGGTAAGGAGCTGACCATACGTAAATATGCCCAGTTCCTTTTGCAGCATCTCCGCCCGCTTAGGTCCTACGCCTTTTAAAAATTCTATCGTGGTATCTAGATCAGAAGCGAACAAAATATTTATCCCTTATAGGCAATAACAGATATCTCTACATTTACCCCTTTAGGTAATCCTTTTACCGCCACCGTTTCACGGGCCGGGAAATCAGATTCAAAGTAAGAGCCGTAAACTTCATTCACTTCTGCAAACAAACTCATATCTGAAAGGAATATGGTGGATTTAAGCACATGGGAAAATCCAAACCCGGCTTCCAGCAATACTGCGTTCAGGTTGCGCATTACTTGTTCTGTCTCCGATTTTATCGAATCCATGGTCAGTTCACCTGTAGCAGGATTAATAGGGATCTGTCCTGAAACATATAAAAACCCGTTCGCCAAAACAGCCTGGCTATAAGGTCCGATGGGTGCTGGTGCATCTGTGGTATTGATAATTGTCTTCATTATACGAGGTGAAAAAGTTTTGAAATAATCCCAATCAGGAAAATTGATATAGCAAGCACATTGACCACATGCATGATTTTAATATCTATACTTGTTGGCCGGTTGGGATCTTTTTTCCTGAAAAAGTACATAGGACAAATGTAGATAATTATTGTCATTCTGTTTACTATTTGAGGCATTGGTCGCGAATCCAGCGCAACTTATTATTTAATATGAGATACAATTATTACAATTTGGATTTACTAGAACTCCGTGTTTATTATGTGTTCTATAAGTGTTAAGAGGATTTTCATTTTCACAAAATCTATTATTTATAATACTATAATCTCGGAGAAGAATATTAGATAACACGCTGTCGGCATCGCTCACTTCAAATCAACTTATGTTCATAAATAGCCCTTCTTTATTTTTTAAAAGTATTTACTTATTTGCTATTTTTATAAAAGACAATTAAACTAAAATCAAATGAAAATTTCTACTTTATTATTTTTTGTGTTATTCACTACATTCTCTTTCCAATCATCTGAATCAAAGGCTCAGTTCGATACCTACACACTTCGTCTTTATCTTGAAGGAACATATTCTGGTAATTCATATCCGATTGCTACATTCACAAATATACTTGGAACCCCAAGTGGACCATCGTCTACTTTTATCCTTGGCCTAAATAGTCCATGTAATTTGACTGATTTCCCATGGAGTCCGGGCGTAGGTACATTAAATGACTTGGCAGCAAGTGCTATGCTAGATGCTAACGCAGCAGGCATAAGATTTACTTTTTATAAGAATAGTGGAAGAGATTTATCAAGAGGGCACACCATAGTGATAACGAAAAAAGCATTCGTTGGTTATAATCTCCGTACCTTTGAGAGATCATTCGAAGACGAGTTTGTAAAAGTTTATTTTAATTACGGCAACAACGGATATGAAGAAATGAATGGCGAAGTATCCTCTTTAATTGTTGAAAAATTCTAGGAATCCATCGGAATTAAATTATATGACAGAGCTGACTGAAGTGTTGCGACTAAGAAACAATAATTATAAAAATAATCTAATCTTTCACGTAATTATCTGGAATCGCTCATAAACAGATTAATGATTGTAAAAGTATCCATCAAAAAAAATTCTTGATGATAATTACAACTATGAAATGACAGCAGTCTTACCAAAGACAAAACAAATAACCGGGCAAAAATAAGGTTATGAATATAGTAATGACTAAACCTCGTTAACTAGACGCGGCTGAATAATTTTGAATTAATACAGTAGCATTCGTAAATTACGTCACAGTCTATTCGGACTAGGTTTGGGAGTGTCTCGCGAACTGTGTTAGTTCTAAATTAATGCTCCTCAGAAGCTGTTTTGCTCCTTGAGAATTCTGTCCCCAAATCTAATATAAAGTTGTGAAAATGCCTGTCCCTAATTATGGATTGGCATCGTCCATTTTTTACTAATATTTTTAATCACCAGGTACATCAATTTCGCCAGCGCCTGCTCAGATGAAAAAGCACCTTTGGTCTTGGTTATTTTGCGAATTTGCCGGTGTACACCCTCAATCGGATTGGTGGTATAAATAATTTTTCTGATGACCTGATCGTACTCAAAGAAGGCGGAAAGGTTTAACCAGTTATCCAACCAGGATTTACAAATCAGGGGATATTTCTTGCCCCATTTCTGTTCAAATTCAAGCAACTTTTCATAGCCCTGCTGCTCATTGTTAGCCTGATAAATAGGCTTCATATCAGCCATGACCGCTTTTTTGTCTTTTTCTGGAATATAACGCATTGAAGAGCGGATCTGATGAACGATACACAGTTGTACCCGGGTTTTGGGAAAGACCGCTTCTACAGCCTCTGGAAATCCTTTCAAGCCGTCTATGCACGCAATAAGCATGTCTTCCACACCGCGCGCTTTTAGATCAGTAAGAATTGAAAGCCAAAACTTGGCACCTTCATTTTCAGAAGTATAAAGACCCAGAACTTCCTTTTTGCCTTCAATATCCACGCCCAGAATATTGTAGATGGCACGGGTCTCCACTGCACCATTTACTCTAACCGTAAAAAACATGCAATCCAGAAATACAAAGGGATAAACGGCCTCTAGCGGACGGTTACGCCATTCTTGCACAGCCGGAAGCACACTGTCCGTAATTCGAGAGATTTCTGCAGGAGAAATATCCATTGCGTACATTTCCTGCACGTAATCCCTCATAGCACGCGTGCTCATGCCCATTGCATACATCGATAAGATGTTGCCTTCCAGCTTTTCAGTGATAATCAACTGCCGCTTAGGAACGATCTTTGGATCAAAGGTGCTTAGCCTATCCCTGCCGGTTTCCAACTCAAATTCACCGGCACTCAAACTGCGAACTGTCTTCTTACTTTTTCCATTTTTGCGATTAGGCTGTTCCAGTCGCTTGCTTTCGGAAAGATGGTGATCCAGCTCACCGGCCATCATCGATTCCAAAAAATGTTTCATCATCGGAGCTAAAACTCCATCACTGCCGGTCATCTTTTACCTGAGTAGAGACCTGCGATAGCATCCTTTTTGAAGGATTCAAAGTCAAATTTGTCTTGTGTTGACATAAGATATAGTGTCTAAATGTTTAACGTTTCTGACACAGTTTGTGGTACATCCTCTGCTTTGGATAACGACAAAGTTGTCATCACCTAAATACCGAAATTGCCATAATGTTTCTTTATCTGCGCTTTGGGATCGGAGTTCTCAGGGTCTCATTAAAAGTTCCATCCATCCTTCCCGCTATTCTCCTGTAGTACATTGTCTATCTTTAGAACAAATTGATAATTTAAGTCATTAAAAGCCCCACTATAGTAAATCATAGTTAGGTATATGATTAGTGAATTACACATATAATGATACATCAAATACAATTCGACATAATCCTTAAAAGATCATGCAGCTGAATCATTAACAATCACGTTGCTATCCAGCCGATCTCCAAAATATTTCGAATTCGATTAATCCATTTGATGCGACAGATTTAAAAATAATGACAAAAAAAAGAGGGCTCCGATAAATCGAAGCCCTCTTTTTGTATGTTGTTTAAGAAATATTAGTTTCTTGAAGTTTCAACACGACGGTTTTGGATACGACCTTCTTCAGTATCGTTAGAAGCGATTGGATTAGCTTCACCAAGACCTTTTGTAGCAACTTGACTTGCGTTAACTCCAGAGTTAACTAAGTAAGTTTTTACAGAGTTTGCTCTGTCTTTAGATAATTTCAAGTTATATGCAGCAGTACCTTCGCTTGAAGCGTAACCTTTTACTAAGGCTTTACCACCGTTTTCACGTAACACTGAAGATAATTTATCTAAAGTAGGGTAAGATTCAGTTTTTAAAACTGAAGAGTTGAATTCAAATTGAATAGTTTCGAAACCAGTAACGTTAGCAGAAGCAGCCGGAGCAACTGGAGCTGGAAGTGGACATCCTGAACCATCAACAGCAGTACCTGCAGGAGTTCCTGGGCATTTGTCGAATTGATCAGAAACACCGTCTCCATCGCTATCTTTTTTCAAATCTTCAACAGATTTCTCAACATTAGAAACACGAGTTTTTAACGCCTCAACTTCTTGACGTAATGAAGGATCTTTCAATTCATCATACATCAAAGCTAATGGGTTAACCCATTCTAAGTCTGGTTTAGATTTAGAACCTAATGAGAATTCTAATCCAGCATAACCGTATGAGAATTTATCTTTAGATGTTCCTTTTGCATAAACTCCATCTAAGTTATCACTGTCAACAAAGTGCATAGTGTAACCTAAGTTAAAAGCAACGCGGTCAGAAACTTTAAATTTCACACCAGCACCAACTGGAATGTAAGCTTCTTTAACGTATTTTTTATCTCTGCTATCACCAGCGTGATCTTTCCAGTCAACCACGTTTCCGTTACCATAAGTAACTTTAGGAGCATAAGCAATTAAACCGTAACCAGCAGTAACGAAGAAGTTAACTGAGTTCTCACGACGTAAGAAATCTACAGTAGCAACGTTAACAACGCCTCTGATGTCAGCTGCGTAACCGATTGAAGTTTCTGATTCTCTAACACCACCAAGACCTTGTTCAGTATACTGAACACCACCTTGAGCGTCTTTGTTAGTTCCAGAAATTTTTCCGCGGAAAATGTTACCTTCTAAACCGAAAGCGTGACCCAGCTGTTTCTTTAACGAAATACCGTAGCCTAAGTTTACATCAGCATTTGTGAAGTCATTTGATCCACCGATCGCAACGAACGGAGATAAAACACCACCATTAACACCAACTGACCAAGTTCTGTACTGGCCTCTTCCACCAAACACTTTGGCTGAAGACGAAGTGGCTGTAGAATCCTGAGCAGAAGCAAGAGTTGTAACTCCAACCGCTGTAACAAAGGATAATGCTAGCCCCTTCTTCAAAGTAGAATAATTCATAATTTTTCTTTTTTAAGGTTAAACAAATTTAAACTGTATAATTTTTTTGTGTAGCAAAATTAAACAAATTTTTAATTCTCACAACAGATATACAAACACCGTTCCAATTTTAACATATTTTAGGATTTGAATATATTTGACTTTATTTGCTAATATAGTCAGTCTGATAATGAAATACGAAGATATAGAAAACAACCTATTTATCGAAAACCGTACGAAACTACGGAAACTCCTAAATAACAACTCATTAGCTATTTTTCAATCCAATGATGAATTCCCAAAAAGCGGTGATCAGGACTTCCCTTTCAAACAAAATGCAGACCTCTTTTACCTTTCAGGCATCGATCAGGAGCAGACAATATTGCTGATTTATCCCGATTGTCCTAACCCTTTATATAAAGAAGTCCTGTTTTTAAGACAGACAAACGACAATATTAAGATCTGGGAAGGTCATAAATACACAAAAACATTGGCCCGGAAGGCCTCTGGCATACAATCTGTCTACTGGCTTGACGATTTTGAGCCAATTCTGAACAGTATTGTCTCCTATGCAGACTATGTTTACCTGAATATGAATGAAAATGTTACATCATCGTATGCAGTTCCATACCGGGATATCCGGTTTATTGAACACATGAAAGCCAAATATCCACTACATCGTTACGAAAGAGCTGCACCATTAATGCGTCAGCTGCGTGATAAGAAGTCGGCCGGAGAGGTACATCTGATCCTAAAAGCTTGTGAAATCACAAGGGATGCTTTTCTTCGTGTGCTTAAATTTACGCGTCCCGGTGTAACAGAATATGAGATTGAGGCGGAGATTATTCATGAATTTATCAGAAAAAGGGCTACCGGCCATGCTTATCCTCCAATCATCGCATCCGGAAAAAATGCAAATATTCTCCATTACAGTGATAATAACCAGATTTGTGAGCAGGGCGACCTGGTACTGATGGACTTTGGCGCTGAATATGCCAATTACAATGCCGATATGACCCGTACAATTCCCCTGAGCGGCAGATTTACACCAAGGCAAAAAGAGGTATATAACGCTGTTGTAAACGTCATGAAGGAAGCAAAAAAAATATTATCCCCAGGGCTTTCCCCAAAGGAATATAATCAGAGCGTGGCCGCGTTCATGACTGAGCAGCTGGTCGGATTACGCCTGCTCTCCATAAATGATGTAAAAAATCAGGATCCAGCCTTTCCGCTCTATAAAAAGTATTTTATGCATGGCATCAGTCACCATCTTGGTTTGGATGTCCATGACTTTGCCGACCGGTATGCACCTTTTTCAGAGGGAAACGTACTTACCTGTGAGCCGGGCATCTACATTCCTGAAGAGGGCTTCGGCATCCGTTTAGAGAACAATATACTGCTCAAAAAGGACGGCAACATTGATCTCATGGAAAATATTCCCCTGGAAGCTGAAGAAATCGAGGAAATCATGAACAGCACATCTTACTTATAGCCACATGCCCATACCAAAGATCATACATCAAACCTTTAAGACCTCCAAACTACCTTTTTTAACGAGGTGGCATATTTCCAGGCTAAGAAAGAGAAACCCACATTATACATACGAATTTTATGACGATGAGCGGATCAATGCATTTCTCTCAGCGGAATATGATGCCAAAGTGGTCTCAGCCTATAAGAAACTAAACATCGGAGCTGCTAAAGCCGATTTCTTCAGATATGCGGTTCTATATAAAAAAGGCGGCGTATATCTTGACATCGACTGCAGCGTGAACAGCCGGCTTGATGATTTCATTGCACCCGATGACCATGCGCTGCTCTCGCCAGAGAAAAATCCTGCATTTTTTGTTCAGTGGGCCATGATGTATGAAGCGGGCCATCCATTTTTAAAGAAAACCATGGAAATGGTTCTTGATAACATTTCTCAAAATAAATACCCGCACGATGTGCACAAGATGACTGGCCCAACTGTGTATTCAATTGCAATCAGGGAGTGCCTGGCAAACGATCCTGATATATCACACAGGGTATCCGGTGTTGAATACGCACCACATCTGAAAGATAAATATAAATGGGCTAAGTTCTTTCTTTACAGTAGCCGGGCGGAACACTGGAAAAAGAAACAGGTAAGTTCAACGGTACTCAGACAGAGCCATCATTTATAATTGTACTGCTCTATAAACCGGTATAAGTTGAAGCCTGCATCACGATGGGAAACCGCAAGCTTATGCTGGAGCTCAGTTTTTGATATATCATGCATCCGCTTATTCTGAATCAGTTTGTATGCTTTTTCAGCATACAAAAATAATCTTCTTTCATTACTTTTAATGTCCACAGTATTCAGCCATTGCAATAACTCCGCGGTACCAAAATGTTTATCGGCTATAGTTTTAAATACAGGAATAGTATCTGCGCGCTGGTGCAGCGATTTCCTCAGCTGATTGGCAAACGATTCAGCTCCATCCCTGTCTGCTTTATTTACGATAAAGACATCGCCTATTTCCATTAAACCGGATTTGATATGCTGGATTTCATCTCCTGCTTCAGGAACCAGAACAACCATAGTAATATCAGCTAAACCGGCGATTTCAATTTCTGATTGTCCAACACCGACGGTTTCTATAAGAATATAATCAAAATTTGAGCTTTTTAGCACGTCAGTCATTTCAATGATCTTTCCTGCCAGGCCACCCACTGAACCACGTGTCGCAACAGAACGGATATAAACGTCAGGATTATTAAAATGGGAAGACATTCTGATCCTGTCCCCCAAAAGAGACCCGAGATTAAACGGCGACGTCGGATCCACCGCCAGAACAGCAATCCTCTTACCTTCATCACTCCAGGTACCGATCATAGCATTCACCAGAGTACTTTTCCCGGCACCCGGCGGACCAGTGATCCCAATGACAGGGACATTATAATTCATCACCATTGCCTGAAGCAGTGTTATGCTGCCGGGTAAGTCATTTTCAACTAAGGTTAATCCTCTCGCTAAAGACAAATAATCACCCCTTTTTATTTCAGATAAAAGCTGCGGTATTGTTTTCATTGCTAACCTCTCTTTCCTGCAAAGAACCAGAATATATCTGCTCCGGCAAAATAAATATTCTTACCCTTTAGCAGAACGCATGTGAATGCTTACATCTACATCTCTGGGAGCACGCGGTTCCGGCCTTAATTTAGCAGACTGTATTACAAATACAAAATTTGTACCTTCGCTAAATTTTCAAATTTAAATGAAGACCTATTTCAGATTACTTTCCTTTGCAAAACCAATTGAAAAGTTTGCTATACCTTATTTAATAGCAACTTTGTTAGCCATATTTTTTAACACCTTTAATTTTACGCTGCTATCACCTCTGCTTGACACATTATTTTCAACAGGTAAGCCCTCAACGGGTGTAATGCAGGTGGCAGGAAAGCTGGATTTTCTTGCGCAGTTCAAAAATTATATTAACCACACCATAGCCACTGTAGGTAAAGAAGGAGCCTTAAAAATTGTTTGTTCAGTTATCTTAATTTCGGTTTTACTCTCTAATTTCTTTCGATACCTGTCTCAGCGTTTTATGGAAGATTTGAGGGTACATACATTGCTGAACCTGCGAAAAACTGTATTTAGTAATGTAATGGACCTCCATCTTGGCTTTTTTAATAATGAACGGAAAGGCGATATTATTTCCAAGGTGTCCTCAGACGTACAGGTAGTACAGTTTACCGTTACCAATACGCTTCAGGTTGTATTCAAAGAACCCGTACAATTGATTTTCTACATCGTTGTGTTATTCAGTATCTCGGTAAAACTCACATTATTCTCTTTATTGGTTATACCTGTTTCAGGATTTATCATTAGCAAAATTGTTAAGAGGCTAAAGCAGCAGGCTACCGCGGCGCATGAGTCTTTTGCAAAGATGATCGGATTTCTGGACGAGGCCCTGAGTGGTATCAAGATCATAAAAGCATTTAACGCAACACCCAGGATCAAGGCAAAATTTGATGCGGAAAACTACTACTACTCTAACCTGAACAGGAAGATGGCAAGGAGGCAGCAATTGGCATCTCCGGTTTCACAGGCACTCGGCATTTTGGTGGTTGTCATCATTGTACTCTATGGCGGTTCACTGGTAATCAGCGGCAGCAAGGAATTTACAGCGTCTGACTTCATCATGTATATTGCTGTCTTTTCCCAGGTAATGCAACCAGTTAAAGCAATCAGCGATTCTTTTACAGGTATTCATTCCGGTATTGCCGCAGGAGAAAGGGTTCTTGCATTGATTGATACTAAGCCGGAAATGGTGAATAAGGAAGGTGCAACTGAACTAAAAACCTTTAGTGAGTCGCTGATCCTGGAAAATGTATCCTTTAGTTATGCAGATAAAGATGTGCTGAACGGAATTAACCTTACTATTCCAAAGGGAAAAACTGTAGCTATGGTAGGTCCTTCCGGTGGTGGAAAAAGTACACTAATGGATCTCATCCCACGTTTCCATGATCCTAAAAGCGGGAGGATCAAAATAGATAATATCGATTATAAAGATCTTACAGTAGAAAGTATCAGAAATAACATGGGAACTGTAAATCAGGAATCTTTCCTTTTCAATGATACCATATTCAATAATATTGCCTTCACTAAACCTGATGCGACAGAGGAAGAAGTAATGGCGGCGGCTAAAATTGCCAATGCCCATGAATTCATCACTCAGGCTGACAATGGTTATCAAACTTTTGTTGGCGACAGGGGAAACAGGCTCTCAGGCGGACAGCGGCAGCGGATCTGTATTGCCCGGGCGGTACTCGCCAATCCGCCTATCATGTTACTTGATGAAGCTACCTCAGCACTGGATACAGAGTCAGAAAAATTAGTGCAGGACGCCCTTAACAATCTGATGAAGAACAGAACCTCTATCGTTATTGCACATAGACTGAGTACGATACAACACGCCGATATTATTGTTGTTATTGAAAAAGGTATGATTGTAGAGCAAGGCAGCCACCTGGAGTTGCTGACACACAATGGCCTTTATAAACGTTTAATAGATATGCAGACTTTTGCCGAATAAACCTTGCTGAGACTATGCCAGAAATATCGATTATAATATCCACATACAATTGGCCCGAAGCACTGAAATTATGCCTGCTCAGCATTAAAGAGCAAACTGTGCTTCCTGCAGAGGTTATTATTGCGGATGACGGATCCGGTTCTGCAACCAGACAAGTTATCGGTGAGATAAAAAAAGATTTCCCTGTTCCGCTCCTGCATGTATGGCATGAAGATATGGGTTTCAGGAAAACCATCATTTTAAACAAGGCCGTTAAGCAGTCTTCCAGACAATATATCGTGCAGATTGACGGAGATGTTATTCTTGAAAAACACTTTATTGCAGATCACCAGACCTTGTCTGAGCCGCATGTTTTCGTGCGAGGCACCCGTGCACATATTAAACAGGAAAGACTACCGGAAATATTCCGTACCGCACATATCTATTTTAGCTTTTTAAGCTGCGGCATCATAAATAGGTTTAACAGTATAAGATTACCGATGTTATCATTCCTGCTGGAAAAAAAAAGCAATAATTCAGAAAGCGTACGGGGGAGTAACCTCGCCTATTGGAAATCAGACTTTATACTGGTTAACGGTTATAATAATGCGCTTACCGGCTGGGGCCATGAAGATGAAGAACTGGCCGCACGCTTTGTGAATAATAATATCCAAAAAAAAGCAGTTAAACTTAAGGCTGTGCAGTTTCATTTATCACATGGACAGTTATCCCGGAATAATGAACCTGAACACGCCAGAGAGGTTAAATCTGCTGTTCAAATGAGACTAAAAGACTGTATAAATGGCTATGCACAATCCTAGCATTTCGCTGATGGTTTCTACCTATAACTGGCCGGATGCCTTAAATCTGTGCCTGATCAGTATAAGGGAGCAAAATGTATTGCCCGATGAGGTCATTATTGCTGACGACGGCTCCGGACCCGAAACTCAAACACTGATAAAAAAATATCAGAAAGACTTTCCGGTACCTTTAATACATGTCTGGCAGAAAGATGAAGGGTTTCAGCTTTCCAGGATCAGGAATAAAGCGATAGCTAAAGCTAAAGGAAGTTATATCGTTCAGATTGACGGAGACCTCATTCTGGAGCATCATTTTATAGAAGACCATATCAGGTTCAGCAATACCGGAACATTTGTTAGCGGTACCAGGGTTCAGATGTCCGCTTCTCTTTCCGGAAAACTTATTCAATATAAAAGTACCAGGGTTCCGTTATTTTCAAGAGGCCTTACCAATTTCTCAAATGCCCTGAGGTTTTCCCCCCTCAGCAACTTTATGGCAGAGCGATATAAAGCTCACAATATAACCTATGTGAGGGGCTGTAATATGGCCTTTTGGAAAACGGACCTGCTGAAAGTGAATGGTTACAACGAATCTATCGTTGGCTGGGGCAGGGAAGACAGCGAAATTGCGGTTAGATTAATCAATTCAGGTATAAAAAAAAGAATATTAAAGTTTGGGGCAGTTGCTTTTCATATTTACCATCCCGAATCACCAAGGCAACATCTGGCAGAGAATGATGCAGTTCTTAATGACTGTATTGAAAATCATACGCAGACCTGTGAATCAGGCCTGTCAAAATATTTATAAATAATTAGACTTCAAAATAAAAATGGTAGAGGTATCTGTTATTATCCCAAACTTCAATCATTCTGCTTTCCTGAAGCAGAGAATAGATTCTGTATTGAACCAGACTTTTCAAAATTTTGAATTAATAATATTAGACGACTGTTCAACAGACAACAGCAAGGACGTTATAAAAATGTATAGTAGTCATCCTAAGGTAACTCATATAGTCTTTAATTCTGTGAATAGCGGAAGCCCATTTATCCAATGGGAAAAAGGCATTAATTTAGCAAAAGGAGAATATATCTGGATAGCAGAAAGTGACGACTGGTGTGAACCCTCACTCCTGGAAGAGCTTCTTACAGGGATAAAAAAGGATAAAGATTGCGTTATTAGTTATTGTCAAATGTATTATATCAATGGTGACAATGCCATTAAATGGCAATCAAGCCATCATTGCCTGTCTGAAATAGTAGATAGTAAGGATTTTATAGAAGACTATTTAGCTGTTAAGGTGTCCATCTACAATGCCAGTATGGCTATCTTTAAAAAAGATATGTTTAACAATATATCCAGGGAATATACCACTTATAAATTTTCAGGTGACAGACTTTTCTGGATACAAATTGCCAGACAGGGTAAAACACATATTAGCGGAAAACTCCTTAATTATTTTAGAAAGCATGACAAGGATGTAAGTACCAAAGCTTATAAAAGTGGGTTAAATTTTATCGAGGAGTTGAAAATAGTCAACTGGATGTATCAGGAAAAATTGATTAACGATGCTACCTACGATCAGGCATTCAAAAAACAATATAAAGAATACTGGAACGTTAAAAACAGTATTGATCCCGTAAACAGAAATTTAATTGATCCTATGTTCCGGCATCCACTATCGTCAAAAACCAACATACTCAGGTTTTTACTTCCAGCGATGTGGAATGCCTATAAAAAAAGAAAATAATGGCGAACAGAGGTATAACGGTCATTATTTGTACATTCAATGGTAAACAACGACTGAGCGAAACTATTACCCATATAGCCGGCCAGACGCTGCCGGAAAATATTGGATGGGAAGTAATCCTCGCCGATAATGCATCCACAGACGGATCAGCACTATTTGCTGAAGCCCTCTGGGATTCGTGTGCAGTCAAAAATGTGCCATTCAGAGTAATCATTGAAAGCCAGCCCGGTAAACTATACGCCTTACAGCATGCTGTTAAGGCAGCTAACTATGAATATATAGTCATTTGCGATGACGATAATTGGCTATCTGCAGATTATCTTAAAAATGCATTTGAGCTTTTGCAGGCAATGCCAGATGTAGGGGCTATAGGAGGCCAGGGGGTTCCTGTGACTGATGGCACTTTTCCTGAATGGTTCCAACATCATTTTTCTGATTATGCCGTTGGCCCACAGGCAAAAGGCACGGGTTATATGAGGCCAAGAGATGTGCTGTGGGGAGCAGGATTAATCACAAAAAAATCACTTTATCTTAAGATGTATAATGAATACCCATCATTTCTCCCTGAACTTGGAAGTGTAAGTGTCTTATCTGCAGAAGATACCGAATATTGTATGCGTTTAATACTTAAAGGATATAGATTATATTATGATGCTGCTCTGATTTACCATCATTTTATACCAGGTGCTAAACTAACAACTACTTTTAGAGATGAGAAGCTTTTAAAAGGTTTTACCGATGCTAATTTAATTCTGCGGAAGTATTACGCTGCGATGAGAGCAACTATAAAAACCAAAGGAAGGCCGGACATATGGCTGATGTTACTATTAATTGCTCCGCTAAACTATATTTTTGCTTTTTCAGGCAAAAGGGCAGAAAAAGCCAGGGACACACTGTTCTACCTGCTCCCTTTCAGAATTAAAGCCGATGCAATCTCAACCAAAATTAAAGCTTTCCTCAAGGAGTAAGTTCGACATGAGCTGATTCGCTATACCCGATACAGCTGTATGTTGCAATACGGTGTAGACCTGAGTTATAATGAGGAGTGATCATCTAAAGTTGCACATATTTCATTTAACAACTTTTCATATTTGGGCACTTGTATGAAACTGCTATATTCCATTGCTGCTTCTTTCATCTTTAATTGGTCTGCGGGAGAACTTCTGTGGATATTTTTCATGGCTCCGAAAATATCTTCTACATTCCAGCTATTGACCATAGTCCCTATACCTTCCTTAATAAACAGACCGGCAACGCCAACATTAAAAGAAACAACTGGTATGCCCAGATAAGCGGCCTCTAAAATAGTTAAAGAAAAAGATTCTTCTCTTGATAAGAGTAAAAGGCCATTTGCGACCGACAAATAATTATAATAATCGTCCGACTGAGCGCCCGTTTTAATTAATTTACCTGGATATTTCGAATCGGCAACCGATCTGACGTAGTAGTCCAGTCCTGTGTTGTATTGCGGTCCAATCCAGACAATTTTAACTGCTTCATCTTTGAAGTGCTCCAAAATCGGCAGTACATAATCCAGGCCTTTCATGTACGTTGCTCTACCAGAAATCGCCCATACAAAATCATCAGCTGATATTCCAAGCTGATCTCGGATCTCCTGAATTCTTAGAGGATTTATATCAATCGTACTGGTATCAATAAAGCTATACTGAATCCTGATATCACGATGTCCGAGTTCTGCCAGCTTTCCAGCTACTACATCCGAACATGCAACACAAATATCAGAATACGAAATAATTTGTTCCAGTTCATTTCCTTTAATCAGTGAAAAAGCGTACAATAGTTCATGAATATGCGAAACAATTTTCACCCCCTCCGTTCTGCCAATGTTAAATACTGCCGGAATTGCCAAAGTATTAACATACCATATATCAGCTTTAAAGTTGGATTGGATATTCTTCAACTGATAAGCCAGGGGATCTATACCGAAAAATTTTAGCAATCCTCTGAATACTTTCCTGAATAAATGCTTCCCATATTTATAACTCGTCTCTTTTTTTACATAGTCAGGCAACTGATCATACATTTCTCCACGTTTTATACAAAAAACAGAGATTTCATACCGATCTTTATTAAGATTTTTCAGCAAATACCATAACACCATTTCAGATCCTGTTCGCGCAAGATCCTGCGTGATAAATAAAATTCTTTTCTTCATGAAGGCTTGGAAAGTTTCTTAAAAAAATTTTTCAGTCTAATAATGTACTTGACCCGTCTTAGCTCTTCGCTCACAATCATATATTTCTTATAATCCTCCAAAAAAAAGGAAAAATTCTTTTTCAAAACATTTTCTTTTTCCTTGTCGATTAAAGAAAAGTTTTCCGGGTTTGAGCTAATTCCCTCTTCATTAAAATCTGTTAAAAACAGATTGATATGTTTATAGGTGCAATTATATTTACAGGTAGCTAATAAAAAAAATTCCCAGTCAGATACAATCTTATGTTGCTCATTGTATAATCCTATGGTATTAAAAAGTGTTTTTTTTATAAACGTACAAGGATGCGGTATTGTAGAAGTTAGGAATGTTTGGAAACTTATCGAGTCCGGCGTCACCCACTCTCTTCTGGAAGATTCTTTAATAAACCATAAATTACCACATACTAAATCTTCATATAAACCGATCTTAACAGCTTCTTCGATCACGTGGTCCGCTGTAATCATATCACCACTGTTGATAAAAAGCAGGTAATCACCAGTAGCTATGTTAATACCTTTATTCATCGCATTATAAATACCGGCGTCTTGTTCGCTAACCCAATAATCTATCACATGATTATATTTAGTTAGAATCTCCCTGCTCCCGTCATAAGACCCACCATCTATTACTATATATTCAATATTCTCATAATTTTGCTTGCTAACGGAAAGAATTGTCTCTTCTAATCCAGAAACGTTGTTATAATTAATTGTAATGATGGATATTTTTATACGTTTGGAAACGTTTGACATCTTAATTAGTTTATAGTTAACAGGCGTTCAAACCAGCCGGCCATCTTTGAAAGGCCTTAAAGTTAATTGTCTAGACCCATTAACTAAAATTTAGTTTATTTATCAACGATAACAATGCTTAAAGTACTTTTAGATCCACAAATATTCAATGTACAGAATTTCGGAGGTATTTCGAGATATTACACAGAAATACTTAGTGCCTTAGCGGATGAAAAATCGGTCAGCATGACCCTTCCTCTTTTATACACCGACAATTTACATTACAAAAGAAGTTCTTTGTTTAATACCAGTTATCAGAATGAAAATCGCTTTTTGATTAGATACAGCAAGGCATTCCGTAGTTATCAACCCAGGAAATTAAGAGA
The DNA here is from genome assembly GCF_900107535.1 of Pedobacter hartonius. Classification (GTDB taxonomy): domain Bacteria; phylum Bacteroidota; class Bacteroidia; order Sphingobacteriales; family Sphingobacteriaceae; genus Pedobacter; species Pedobacter hartonius. Next base: position 479,418 of record NZ_FNRA01000002.1, read on the forward strand.
AAAAAATTCTCAAAATCTTGTAACCCTGCTTAAAGAACGGCTATTCGATTTATTTGTTCCCAGTTATTATGATCCATATTTCCTGGAATACATCGGAGATAAGCCATTTGTATTAACTGTTCATGACATGATCAATGAATTATTCCCTCATTACTTTACGGAAGATAAAACTACTGTTCCAAATAAGAAGTTACTGATGGAACGTGCAGCCAAAATAATCGCAGTTTCTGAAAATACCAGAAAAGACATCATCAAACTATATCCAGATATTGATGCCAGCAAAATTAAAGTGATACATTTGGCACATGGATTAGCACCCGATCAAAGAACTCACGTAATACTTCCTGAAAACTACATTCTATTTGTAGGGAACAGGAAACTTTATAAAAATTTTATTTTCTTACTGAAATCAGTAAAATCGCTTCTGAATAATACACCAGGTCTGCAGCTCTTGTGTGCGGGCGGTGGTGATTTCGATAGTGATGAGTTACAATTGATCGGCGAACTTGGGTTATATGAAAAAGTAAAGCAGCAGAATTTTGAAGATCCTGAACTGCCAGCCTATTACAAACATGCCCAATGCTTCGTTTTCCCCACAGAATATGAAGGATTCGGAATCCCGGTACTGGAAGCGATGGCCTGTGGATGTCCGGTAGTATTAGGTAAGCACAGCTCATTTCCCGAGGTGGCTGGCGATGCAGGCATCTACTTCGATTTGAATAGCCCACAAGACCTAAGCAGTAAGATAAAATATTTATTAGAAAATGAAGATACCAGGAGAGAATACAAAATCAAAGGATTGGAACGTTCTAAACTATTTTCCTGGGAAAAGAATGCCCATGAAACTTTAGAAGTTTATAAGTCTGTAATCAAAGAGGATAGTGTCCTGTAATGTTTCAATATGTAAATAACACCCATTTATAATCCGACAATGAAAAACTATAAAGTAAAATCACCTCTATTATTTCTAATTTTTAACCGGCCAGATACCACCATACAAGTTTTTAATCAAATTAAAATAGCTCAGCCCGCTAAACTTTATATTGCTGCCGACGGACCAAGACCAGACCGACAAAATGAAGCTGCATTATGCAGGGAAACGATTGCTATAGTTCAAGCGGTGGACTGGCCCTGTGAGGTAAAGACCTTGTACCGGACGAGGAACCTGGGCTGCAAGGAGGCGGTGTCCACAGCCATAGACTGGTTCTTTCAGAATGAGGAAGAAGGTATCATATTAGAAGACGACTGTCTGCCCTCCAACAGTTTCTTCAATTTCTGCGATACGATGTTGGAAAAATACAGATTTGATACAAGGATCAGGCATATTACCGGATGTAACCTCCAACATGGGAACACATGGGGAGAGGCAAGTTACTACTTCTCTAACCTAACCCATGTGTGGGGCTGGGCAGGATGGAAAAGAGTTTGGAAGGATTACGACAAGCATCTTACGACATATAACAAAGATGATGTGGCAGAGAAATTAAGCAATGTTTTCCAGGACCGCTTTATCCTTGAAAACTGGACAAGAATATTTGAGGAAGTCAAGTCGGGCAAAATTGATACATGGGATTACCAGCTAACTTTTATAAATTTTTTCAATAATGGGCTATCCATTATACCAAACAGAAATCTCATCAGTAATATCGGCTATGGAGCAGACGCCACGCATACAGTGGATACAAATAGCAAGAATGCTTTTATAGCTGTTCAGGAAATTTCAGAAATCACTGCCCCTTTATATATTTTACCAGAAAAGGACGCTGATTATTTTACGCTTTCCCAGGATTTTGACCTTGAAAAAAGATGGCGCTTACACAACCTGCCAAGGCGCCGTTTCAAACGATGGCTTAGAGAAAAATTAAGTAGATAGGGTCATCATCTGAAAAAATGACCTATTACTTTGACAAAGTTGCTTCTACTATCGGCTAAAAATTGATATTAATTTTATTAAAAATACAAGTGCATGTAGCAGTATCAGCTATTTCTTCGTTTAAGTAATATAGACACGCCTGAAGTTTCGGTTATTACACAAAAAAGAAAACACGATGCACCGGAGAGAAAGCGGTCTTAGTCAGACGTTTAATTCCCTGTAATGAATAATTTAGCAGCTATTGTTATACCCTTGTATAAATCACAGCCTTCCCTTTTGGAGGAAATCTCAATTCGGCAATGCTTTAAAATACTTTCTTCTTATCAAATTATTGCATTGAAACCCCGAAAGCTAAATCTTGACAATTATGATTTCACTTTTGATGAAGTAGTTAGTTTCGATGATGAATATTTTGAGAATCCAGCGGGATATAACAAGCTGATGCTTTCATCAATCTTTTATGAAAAATTCCTTCAATACAAATTCATCCTGATCTATCAGCCAGACGCCTTTGTTTTTAAAGATGATCTTCCATATTGGTGTAATCAAGGCTATGACTACATTGGGGCACCATGGGTTAGGTACACCCATTATGGAGATATATTCAAAAAAATCAAAAATCTGACTCGCCGATTCCTGCATACAAAATTAAATATAAAGCAACGGCACACCGTTCTGCCCACAGCAATTCAAATTGAGAATCGCGTTGGCAACGGCGGCCTATCGTTAAGAAATACAGCAGTATTACATAAAGTGTGTATAAGAAATAAAAAAAAGATCGACTATTACAACAGCCGCCCGGAACATCAATTTGGCGAAGATGTGTTTTTCGGATTGGAAGCCAACAGGAAAAGAAAACAATTAAACATACCGGATTATAAAAAAGCTATTTACTTTTCAATGAATGATAATCTGGGGCATTCGTTTAACCTAACTAAAGGGGAGCTACCATTCGGCTGTCATGCATGGAATTTATATACTGATTTTTGGGCACCAATATTTGCTTCTGCAAGTGAAGTCAATATTTCAAATCTTAAAAAGAGCTTTTAATTTCCCTCCACAGTCTCGAAGTAAGTGGCTTTCTTCTGAATTGATTTTTTTCAGAATGGTTCAGCAATCTGACTTCCTGCGATTTCAGTAACTCATCAATATTATTTGCCTTTATCATTTTGAGTTTTGGCCACGCGCCCGGACCCAGGGGATGGAAATCTTTTATACCGAAAAAGTTAAACTCATCTACAGCATTCCATAGATTGTAGTAACTCTGGATATTAAAATCATTCCTATGACTCCAGTTATGTAGTTTCCAATAGATTTCTTCAGGTTCCCTTGCCCAGCTCTGGTGTAAGACCAGGTCATTCCAATACACATAATCGTTTCCTGAATTATGTTTTGCAAGATCGTACACAGGATGATTGGTAGCAAAACATAACGTTTCGGAGGATTCGTCAATCAGCAGGTAACCCGATTGGACCTTCTTAAATATAGTTGCAACGCGACAGGAAATTGTTGTTGGAACCATCGGATGAAATCCCTTTAATTTCCTAACAAAGGTTTCAAAATCAAGAAAATATTCATCTGAGTCGATCTGAAGGTACCAGTCACAAAATCCCATTTGCTTTGCAAGCATGTTCCGTTCCCTGGTATCGCATTGCATAGGGGTTAATTCAGGAATATAAAAATAGTCTTCGTATATTTTTATTTTATTAGACTTGTCAACCTCATTTATCCATTCCCAAAATGTCTCGTTAATCAAAAAATCTTCACCTGACCAGGTTTTCCGGTCACGGTCTACAGCAAAGAAAATTTCATCTACAAAATCATAGATACCGGATAAGGAAATTTTCACATATTCGTAGTCATACGAGATCAGATATCCCGCTTTTATAGTACTCATTTCGCGTTAAATCAAGATTAAAAATTAATAAATTCTTTAAGGTCGATTAAAAACCTCAATAAATTAATTGTTAAACGAAAATTTAAGATAAATCGCTACACTTACATAATTAAATATATACAGAAATCTATTATGCTAACGCCCACCTCCGATTGTCCACCGCAATTTCGTAAGCAGCAGTACCCGTACAATAAGCATACTAATGAAGTAAGCAATAATAAACCGTAAGATGCTATAAAAAATGGCCTCTATTGATGTCATCGAGCCCACATACCAGTGAAAGGGATGGAATATTCCTTCGAGAAAATGAAGTATAACAAGCTGGTGAATAAGATAAATGCCAAATGTGGTTTTTCTGGGCTGGAATATTTTGTTAACAAACTGAATTGAACCGATCTTAAATAGGATAAGGAAAAAAGACAGGGAATATAAGATGTTGGTCAAACGTAATGTGTTGTAAGCATCTTCAAGTCCGATAGATTTAAGATAGATTATCTCTAAATCAGCAAATAAAAATAAAATAGTTGTGATGCCAACCAGCCAGAGCCAGGAAATTCCACGGATAAACCTATAAAGCACATCAATGTGTTTGTTCATATAAGCGCCAAGCCAAAGAAAAAAAACAAATCCAAATAATGCAGTGGTGTGCTGGGTTCTGATCCATCCATGGTACAAATTAAGACTATAGAATAAAGAAGTCAGCGCTAATATTCCTCCAAAAACAAGATTATATATAAATCGCTTAAACAAGAGCAAAATAGCAATGCAAATTAAAAAATTCAGTATAAACCAAAAACTTGTATTAATGATGATATAATAATATGATGAAAGCAAATAATCTAAAAACGGAGAAGGCATATGCCGTTCACCATTATATAGAAAATATGCAATAAAGAGTAAATTTATAATATCAACCAGAATCAACACATTTATCCACAATACCCAGGGACCAATTGTGCTTTTAAATCTGTTCTTCAGATATTGCCATGGAGTATATTCTGTAAATTTGTGATTGATCAAAAACCCAGCTATAAGAAAAAAGGCAATTGTTGCAAACTTGAAAAATTGAAGGAACGAGACCTGGAGCATGCTCGTGTAAAAAGAAGCATAATTTGTACTGCCAAATTTCTCAGTATGTTCAAAGACAATACCGATCATAGACAAACACCTTATAGTATCTACAAAATCATAATTCTTTTTTACTGTAATAGTTTGTTCTGACTCTGGCATGCGGGAGTTTAGGGTTCCGGCTCAAAAAAAACCATTTAATAATTAAATACATAAGTATTAACAATATTTAACATGAATAGTTTGTACAAAGAAGATCATCCGGCGAAACAGGATAACATTAATGAACAATGATCAGTTTCTTTGAGAATTTAAGTCCGGTTAACTCGTAATATAAAATATAAATACCAGCGGTATATTGAGACGTGGAAATCTGTTCCTCCTGATAACCTGCATTTCTGTAATCATCGAAAATCACTCCCATATTCTGCCCTGCAGTATTATATAGGGTAATCCTTACTCTTGCAGCAGCAGTCAGCGTAAACCCAAGCTTCGTATACGTATTTGCAGGATTTGGATAATTTTGTACAACACCAACAGATTGAAAATTTTGTGCAATTTCCTGGTTAATCGCATCGAACCAGACCAGAGCAAGCACTTCATATCCCCTTGCATTTGGATGGACATCATCAGAATAAAGGGAAATGTCTTTTCCCAATGTAGAATTTATGTCCGCTATCCTGATATTATTCTCCTTAGCAATAGTCCTGTAGGCGCTATTGATCAGATCGATGTTTCTGTTCCTTCTTCTGGATAACAAACGTTCAGCAGTAGTACCCCGTGTCTCCACAAAGTATTGTACAGTGCCTATAATAACAGAAAGGTTCTTTGCTTTTGCCTTTGCAATCAATAATCTCATATTATCCACTACCGCACTTAATCGCAATTGATTATCCGTTATCCTGATCGCATCATTTGCCCCCATCAGGATCAGAAAAAAATCAGCCTTATTATTCAATGCTGCGTCTATGCGTAATAAGCCCTGAGCCGTAGTCTCGCCAGCAACGCCATTATTAAAGATGGTCACAGGTTTTGTACCGTAACAATGTCCCAGATAAGCCTGTAAAGGCATTTGAAAGTTTAAGGGCTTGGGAACACCTTCTACGGTGCTAGCTCCGAAGGTAATGATCCGTAGGCTATCCTTGCTATAAAATTGAGCCTGAGGCCCGCAAATGGGGAAATTGATTTGCGCATACAAACCTGTATGCATAAAAAAACACCCTGCTAAAACTAAAAACCTTGTGGTCAAAGAATTCATTAGCAGGGTGTATGATGATACTAGTATTTTATAAAATTATAATTTCCTTTTTACTTCTACCTGTTCGTAAGCTTCAACAATGTCGCCCACTTCAATATTGTTAAAGTTTTGGATGTTCAATCCACATTCGTAACCTCTGGCCACCTCTTTAACATCATCTTTATAACGTTTCAACGACGCCAGTTCACCCGTGTAAACTACCACACCATCTCTGACAATACGAATCTTGCTGTTACGCGTGATCGTTCCATCCAGTACCATACAACCTGCAATAGTACCAACTTTAGTGATTTTAAAGGTATCTCTGATCTCCACGTTCGCGGTAATTTTCTCCTGGAACTCAGGAGCAAGCATACCTTCCATCGCCGCTTTGATCTCATTGATGGCATCATAGATGATAGAATACAGACGAATATCGATTTGCTCAGCCTCAGCAAGTTTCCTTGCACCTGAAGATGGACGAACCTGGAAACCGATAATGATCGCATCAGAAGCAGAAGCTAACAATACATCGGATTCAGAGATCTGACCTACCGCTTTGCTGATGATATTGATCTGTATCTCTTCAGTTGACAGTTTCAGTAATGAATCCGCCAGTGCTTCGATTGAACCATCCACATCACCTTTAACAATCAGGTTCAGTTCCTTAAAGTTACCGATGGCCAAACGACGGCCAATTTCATCAAGGGTAATATGTTTCTGGGTTCTTAAGCCCTGCTCACGCATCAATTGTAAACGTTTGTTTGCAATTTCCCTCGCCTCAGATTCATTCTCTACTGCATTGAATTTATCGCCCGCTGTTGGTGCGCCCTGCATACCCAATACCTGTACCGGTACTGAAGGTCCTGCCTGGTCTACCTTTTGGCCACGTTCATTGAACAATGCTTTTACACGACCGCTATAACTACCGGCCAGGATCGGATCACCTACTTTTAGTGTACCGGCCTGTACCAGAACCGTAGTTACGATACCACGTCCTTTATCCAGTGTAGCCTCAATTACACTACCTGTAGCACGTTTATTAGGATTTGCTGTTAACTCTAACAGTTCTGCCTCTAATAATACTTTATCTAACAGCACATCTACATTCAATCCGCTTTTACCCGAAATTTCCTGCGACTGGAATTTACCGCCCCAATCTTCAACAAGAATATTCATGATCGATAACTGCTCACGGATCTTATCAGAATTTGCTCCTGGTTTATCAATTTTTGTGAATGCAAACACTAAAGGAACACCAGCTGCCTGGGCATGGCTGATTGCTTCTTTTGTTTGCGGCATCACTGCATCGTCTGCTGCAATAACAATAATTGCAATATCTGCAACCTTCGCACCACGTGCACGCATTGCGGTAAAGGCTTCGTGACCTGGTGTATCCAGGAAAGTAACCTTTTTGCCCGTTGCCGTAGTTACCATATAGGCACCAATGTGCTGGGTAATACCCCCTGCTTCACCGGCAACTACATTTGCTTTCCGGATGTAATCCAGCAGGGAAGTCTTACCATGATCGACGTGACCCATAATTGTAACTACCGGTGCTCTTGGAATTAAATCTTCCGGTTCATCTGCTTCTTCAATAATGCTGTCGCCTTCATCATCCGGTTTTACAAATTGTATTTCATAACCGAACTCATCTGCAACAATCGTCAAAGTTTCTGCATCTAAACGCTGATTGATGGATACGAACATTCCAAGGCTCATACAGGTACCAATAATTTTAGTAACCGGTACGTCCATCATGCTCGCCAATTCATTGGCTGTAACAAACTCCGTTACTTTCAACACTTTGGATTGCGATTCCAGTTCCATTGCAGCTTCTTCAGCTGAAAGGGCTACATCATCACGTTTACCACGGCGCAATTTTGCGCGTTGTGCAAATTTACCTGATTTACCGGCTCCGCTTAAACGTGCAAGCGTAGCTTTGATCTGGTCTTGTATTTCTTTTTCCGTAGGTTCTTCCTTAGGTCCGCCGGTTGTACCAGGCTTGCTGTTTCTAAAGTTAGGCCTGTTGGCTGTATTATTTGTGTTATTCCTGAAATCAGGCCTGTTCGTAAACGTAGGTGCTCCGGCAGGTCTTGCAGGAGTAGCCGGAGTGCTATGACTTCCACCACCTTGCTGTCCGGCAGATGCCTGATGGCCCTGGCCTCCTGATTGAGGGTGCTGCTGTCCGGGTGCTCCGGAAGCCTTTTTACGCTTGCGCTTTCTTTTCGCGTCATTACTCTCAGCTGAAGAAGCCACAGGTTGTGATTTTCGCTCAGGTGTTGTCGGCAAGACAATTTTACCAATAATGTTTGGTCCGGAAAGTTTCACTGAACGTGCTTTAATTACCTCGACTTCGTCGGGTTTATCAGCTTTCGGTGCCACTACATCTTTAACCGGTTCTGCTTTAACAACTGGTGATTCCACAGGTTTAGGTTTTTCTTCTATTTTTATTTCTTCCACTGGCTTAACTACCTCAGCTTTAACTTCAACAGGCTGTTCAACAGGTTTCTCAACCGGTTTCACTTCCTCCTGAACTGCTTTGGGTGCTTCCGGAATAACTTCTACAGGTTTTTCTGCCGGAACCTCTGGAGCAACCGGGGTTACCGGTTCTTCCTCTTTAACAACTTCCTGTACAGGAAGCTCTTCTTTTTTGGCAGGACGTGTTTTTGAGTTTAAATCGTCAAGATTGATTTTCCCCACAATTTTAACACCTTTCAATGCTCCTTCTTCAACCTTTTCAGGTTCCTTTTCTGCCGCCACTTCTTTAGCTGGCTGTGCAGGCACTTCTTCCTTGTGTTTCTCAACAGGAGGTGTATAGGAATGAAGGTTCTTAATTAAGATCCCTTCGTTTTCAAATTCAACATTTTTTCTAGGTGCTTCAGCAACTTTTTCTGTTACCTCAGGCTCATCACGACGTATTTTACCAATAACAATTTGATTGGCCTCTTCTTTTACGATTTTATCGCCCTGAAACTCCTTCAATAATGCATTATACATATCGCGGGAGAGTTTAGTAGTGGGTTTATTCTCAACAGAAAAGCCTTTCTTCTCTAAAAACTCAACGGCCGTAGCTATCCCTACGTTAAGTTCCTTAACTGCTTTGAATAAAATTATTGGTTTGTCGTCTGACATTGATCTCCTATTTTTTCTTAATTCTTATACAAAAGTAACGTTTATTCTTGTTTTTTCATCAGTACAAATTGTTTTTTATCAGTATGAAGATCGCACATTCCATGTCATCTTCACCCGTATGTATTTGTTTTTTAATTGACCAAGTTCAACGTCTACTCAAATTCTGACTGAAGGATGCTGATGACTTCCTTAATCGTCTCTTCTTCCAGATCAGTTCTTTTTACTAATTCGTCTACTGACAAAGCCAGCACGCTTCTTGCCGTATCACAACCAATTGCTTTCAATTCGTCAATGATCCAGCTATCGATTTCATCCGAGAATTCTTCGATATCCACATCCTCATCCTCTTCACCAGCTTCACGGTATACATCAATTTCATAACCGGTTAATTTACCGGCAAGTTTGATATTATGTCCACCGCGGCCAATAGCCAGGGAAACCTGATCAGGTTTAAGGTAAACTGAAGCATGTTTAGTGACATCATCCAGTTTGATAGACGTGATCTTAGCAGGACTTAATGCCCTTGTGATATACAATGATATGTTATTGGTGAAATTGATTACATCAATATTCTCATTTTTCAGTTCTCTTACAATTCCGTGGATACGGGAACCTTTCATCCCCACACATGCACCTACAGGATCAATCCTGTCATCATAAGATTCCACCGCTACTTTAGCACGTTCTCCCGGCTCACGAACGATTTTTTTAATCGTAATCAAACCATCGAAGATCTCAGGAACCTCAATTTCAAACAGACGCTGCAGGAATTCAGGAGCGATTCTTGATATGATGATCTTAGGTGTGCTGTTCATCATATCAACTTTCAGGATTACCGCACGTACAGTATCGCCTTTTTTGAAATAATCGGCCGGAATCTGTTCGGTTTTAGGCATCATCAGCTCATTGCCTTCGTCATCCAGCACAAGCGTTTCTTTTTTCCAGACCTGGTAAACCTCACCTGTCACGATCTCACCAACCCTGTCCTTATATTTCTTAAATATCTCGTCTTTCTCTAATTCGAGTACTTTAGAAACCAGTGTCTGGCGCGCGGCTAAAATTGCCCTTCTGCCAAAACTCTCTAAAGTGATCTGCTCAATGTAGTCGTCGCCAACTTCCATATCCGCATCCAATTGTTTTACCTCTGCCAGTTCAATCTCCAGATCGTCATCTTCAGAAAAGCCATCTTCCATGACCTTTCTTGTGCGCCAGATCTCCAAATCACCGTTATCAGGATTCACAATTACATCACAATTCTCATCAGTACCATATTTTTTGCGCAGCATACTGCGAAATACCTCTTCCAGCACACTGATCACCGTAGGACGGTCGATGTTCTTGAATTCTTTGAATTCTTGAAATGAATCGATTAAATTAATATTGCTCATTTTTATTTAAATGAAATTAAAACCTTTGTTTCTATTATATTATCAAAGTCAATACTGGTTTCAACCAGCTGTGCTTTTTTACCCTTTTCTTTTACTTTAGCTTCTATCGTAATGGATTTATCATTCATTTCCAACAATTTCCCTTCCTTTAGCTCACCGCCGGCTAATTTCATGCTCAGATCCCGCCCGATATTTTTCTCATACTGTCTTTTCAGCTTTAAAGGCTCCCCAACACCCGGAGATGAAACCTCTAAGTTATACGCTTTCTCTATCGTATTCTCTTCTTCCAGATGAAAACCAACGTGTCTGCTGATTGCCGCGCAGTCCTGAATACTGATCCCTTCGTCACCATCCACATGAATTATCAGTTTGTTGTTCGGCAACATCTTTACCTCAACTAAAAACAACTCCGGTCTGTCCGAAATTTTTTCCTCTATTAATTCTATTACTCTCTTCTCTACTTGCATAACCAATTTGCGGATAAAAGAAAAGAGGGGACATCTGCCCCCTCTTGCCCCTCTATTTCAGTGCAAATGTAAGAATTTTATTTCAAAAATAAAAACACTTCCCGTATTCTGGTTATCTGTTCGTTACCATCTAATTTACGAAGTTCCTCAGTAAATTTTGATAATTCTTATTAAAAGTTTTATACACATTCAAAATGTAACCAATTGTGTCAAATATTAATTTTTGTGATATTGAATTAATCATTTACGTTCGTCTTTTAATTCAAAACAAATATGAAAATCACGGTTACCCGTTTCCTTGATCCTTTGAGCGATTTCGGATTTAAACATTTATTTGGGTACGAATCAAATAAAGACGTATTAATAGACTTTCTTAATCAGCTGTTTAAAGGCCGGAAAGAAATTATTGATCTTACCTATAGTTCAACAGAACACCCCGGAGATCAAAAGAACAATAAGAAAGTTTTTTTGATTTACTGTGCATAGGAAAAGATGGCGAACAATTCATTATTGAAATGCAGAGAGCAGAGCAGCAAAACTTTAGGGACAGATCTGTATTCTATACCTCGAGGCTCATCAACGAACAGTTGCCCAAGGGGGAGCAGCCACTGGGATATAGAACTTAAAGAAGTGTACCTGATCGCTATCCTTGACTTTAATTTCAATAATAGTGCACCAGACCGGTATTTGCATGATGTAGCGCTTACCAATACCGGTACAGCCGAAATTTTTTACCACAAGTTAAACTATAAGTTTCTGGAATTACCTAAATTTGTAAAAACAGAAGATGAACTGGAAACAGATCTGGATAGATGGCTGTACTTGTTGAAACACATGAGTCATTTAAACGAAGCACCTGCTTCTTTAGACAAATATGTTTTTCAAAAAGTATTCAGTATCGCTGAAGTAAGTAACTTAACCAAAGAGGAGAAAGAAATGTACGATTCTAGTTTAAAAGCACAATGAGACTACGACAACTCTATCGCTTATGCAAAAGAAAAAGCTGCAGAAGAGGGCTTCGGAGAAGGTTTTGAAAGAGGTATAACACAAGGACTTGAGAAAGGTATTGAAAAAGGAGTCGAAAAAGGCAAACATGATAATGCTTTAAGTATTGCCAGGGAAATGAAACATGAAAATATCCCGGTCAGCCAGATAGCAAAATTCACGAGGCTTGAGGTTACGGAGATTGAAGCTCTTTAAATATGGAGTTGCCTGCTCATATTAACAGGCAACCCTTTTTAAGAAAAAATCAATAAGATATCCCATCCTCAGGTCAAATCATAATGATATTCCTGCTAAATAGATATGGCTTTCAGCAATACCTCTAATTAGCGTTTTAATATCATCTGCACAGGCTTCACCCTATTGTTTAACTTCCCGGTCAGCATCGTTGAAACATTTCCAAACTTCGCATTCAGATAGGAGATCACCCGGTAACTTCTCCCGACAACAAATGGTTCCGAAGGACTAAAGACTATCGTGCTGTCAGTTATATGGAGCGTTCCGCCGAGAGTGCGTTCAGCGGCTATAGAGTCGTTTTCACCAGATACCGGTATTACAGAGATCACATCTGAATAGGCGGTATCTATTCCCGGAGTATTTCTTACCTGCAACAATCCGGCAGGATCAATATCAGAGAATACTATAGATGCACTATCCGGAGAAAACCCGATCAGGATTGGCTTATTATTTGCAGGCGAACAGGAAATCAAACAAACCACCCCAATGTATACCAGTGGTAATTTAATCAGGTATCTACACATTTTATAAAACTAAACATTATGAGGATCATTATTGAAATTTTATTGATGGGCCTGGCCATGCTCCTGGGTTCATATCTTGTACCTGGGGTTCATATTGCCGGTTTTGGAACCGCTATTATTGCAGCGGTACTCATTGCACTCGCCAATGCTACTATTGGAATGGTATTAAGGCTTCTTACCTTTCCCATTAACTTTCTTACACTGGGACTGATGTCTTTCATCATTACAGTGCTGATGATCCTTTTGGTAGACAGCATCATGTCGGGATTTAACACTACAGGTTTTTTTGCAGCAGCCTTTTTAGCAATCATCGTGGCTTTGATCAAGGCTGTATTCGGAGCTATTGCAGGAAACGGAGATTAGCACAGCGCCTCTCAGCTTTCAGGCATTGATAGCGCTTCTAACGCTATAATAACTCTATAAGTGCGGTGCGACTGCGCTTTTTCGCTTCAAATAGCGCAGTCGCACCGCACTTATAGCTTATTTATAGCGCTTTTACTCTAATAAAGGCTTATTAGAACCTAAGTACGATCAATATCTATTTTAATATTTCCCTCGAGATCACCAGTTGCTGGATCTCAGACGTCCCTTCATAGATCTGGGTGATCTTTGCATCGCGCATCAGCCGTTCTACATGGTATTCTTTTACAAAACCATATCCCCCGTGTACCTGTACGGCTTCAACCGTCACGTCCATAGCTACTTTAGATGCATATAGTTTGGCCATTGAGCCGGCCAGTGTATAAGACAAGCCCTGATCTTTCAGCCATGCAGCTTTATAGACAAGCATTCTCGCCGCTTCGATCTGCGTGGCCATATCTGCCAGTTTGAAGGCTATAGCCTGGTGATCGGAAATCGGCTTCCCGAAAGATTTTCGCTGTTTGGCATAAGCGAGTGCCAATTCGTAGGCCCCGGCCGCAATACCCAGTGCCTGTGCGGCTATACCGATACGGCCACCTTCCAGCGTCTTCATGGCAAACCTGAAGCCGAAACCATCCTCTCCAATCCTGTTCTCTTTAGGAACCTTCACATCGTCGAACATCAGGGAATGGGTGTCCGAACCCCGAATGCCCATTTTATTCTCTTTAGGCCCCAGGGTAAAGCCTGGCATTCCCTTTTCTACAATAAAAGCATTTATTCCTTTATGTTTCAGTTCCGGGTGAGTTTGGGCGATTACGAGATAGGTGGAGGCGGTACTGCCATTTGTGATCCAGTTCTTTGTTCCGTTTAGCAGGTAATAGTCGCCTTTATCTTCGGCAGTTGTATGCTGGGAGGTCGCATCGGAGCCTGCTTCCGGCTCAGAAAGACAAAATGCCCCGATTTTCTGTCCGCTGGCCAGAGGAGTCAGATATTTTTCCTTTTGAAAGTCAGAGCCATAGGCCTCAAGACCATAACAAACCAGGGAATTATTAACAGAAATAACTACAGAAGCTGAAGCATCAACCTTAGAAAGCTCCTCCATGACCAGCACGTATGAAAGCGCATCGAGACCGCTTCCTCCATATTTTTCTGCCACCATCATGCCTAAAAAGCCAAGTTCACCCAACTTTTTAACCTGCTCTGCCGGAAATTTCTGGTGTTCATCCCTATCAATCACACCAGGCTTCAATTCGTTCTGCGCAAAATCCCTCGCAGCCTGCTGGATCATCAATTGTTCTTCACTTAGTTGAAATAGCATAATAATTATATATAAAAATTACATTTCACCAAATTTAGTATTTCCAAATGAAATTACTATGGTTGCATAGCATTTTTACTGAAAGCTTATTGCACTAACAAAAATAATTAAGAATTTATTTTAAAAGGCGGTTATTGTCATCCGGGAATACAAGTACCGGATGATACTTTTTTGCTTCTTCCACAGGCAATGAGCCGTAGGACATAATAATTAATATATCTCCCACTTGTACCAGCCTGGCCGTTGCGCCGTTCAGACATACCGTACCAGTACCTCTTTCACCTTTAATCACATAGGTTTCGAATCTGGCACCATTGTTATTGTTTACGATCTGAACCTTTTCATTGGCTATGATCTGGGCGGCATCCATCAGGTCTTCATCGATAGTAATACTACCTACATAGTTCAATTCTGCCTGTGTTACCCTAACACGGTGTATTTTCGATTTTAATATCTCGATAATCATGTTGCAAAGTTAGATAAAGTTTATTTGATTTGTCGCAAGTGTTGTCAGTTGAGCATCATGTTATCGATCAGACGGGTCTCGCCAACCTTAGCGGCAACCAGCGCAACAAGATGTTTTGCATTTTTATCATCTTCAGGAAGCAGGGTCTCAGGATCGGCTATCGTAAAATAATCAAGCGCTACGCCTTCAGTAACGTTGATCATGCGGGTAGCCTCCTTCAGCAGGTCCGCTATGCTGTCATGTTCAAAATGGTCTTTTACATATTGCAATGCCCGGCTAAGCACCAGGGCATTCTTCCTGTCCACCGGTGACAAATGAATATTCCTTGAGCTCATGGCCAGGCCATCATCTTCCCTGATGATAGGGCAGGAGATAATCTGTAAAGACAAGTCAAAATGCGCTGCCATATTACGGATCATCAGTACCTGCTGGAAATCTTTCTGTCCAAAAAAGGCCATATCCGGTTCCACTGCATCCAGAAGCTTTTTAACAATTTGGGTAACGCCCTGGTAATGTCCTTTTCTGAATTCTCCTTCAAGCAGAAATTCTGCATTCCCCAGATCTATGTGCCAGTGTTCCTGAACAGGGTACATCTCCTTGACAGAAGGCATAAATACATAATCACAGCCGGCCTCCTGTAACATTTCAATATCATGTTCCAGGGGCCTCGGATATTTTTCAAGGTCTTTAGGGTCAGTAAACTGTGTAGGGTTCACAAAAATGCTGCATACTACGATATCTGCATTTTGCTGAGCTATTTTAATCAGGGAGACGTGCCCTTTGTGTAAAGCGCCCATTGTAGGCACCAGGGCAATTTTTTGTTTTGCCAGTTTTCGTGGCTGCAGCAGCATTTTTAATGCGGCTATTGTGTTTATAACTTCCAAACCGAGCTTTAATATTTCGGTTGCAATTTGGGTATTTATATTATACCAACAAAACATCAGGCCAAGATATTGATAAATTTGAATAAATTGCTTACCTTTGCCCCTTGATTATCTTTTCTTTAACATAAATATTTATTCACAAATATGGAGATGGCAAAAACGAAGCTACTGATTGTTACACACGAGATGTCGCCTTTCCTCGAACTTACCAAAATTTCAGAGATTACCCGTCAGTTACCACAGGCAATGCAGGAAAAAGGATTTGAGATCCGTATTCTGATGCCCCGGTTCGGGAATATCAATGAAAGAAGGAACAGACTACACGAAGTGATCCGTCTGTCGGGGATGAACATCATGATTGATGATAATGACAACCCCTTGATCATCAAGGTCGCGTCAATCCCAGCAGCACGTATGCAGGTTTACTTTCTGGACAACGAAGATTACTTCCAGCGTAAGCACGTATTCAGAGATAAAGAGAATAAGTTTTATGCAGACAATGACGAAAGAACCATCTTCTTTTGTAAAGGTGCATTGGAAACTGTTAAAAAACTAGGCTGGGCTCCTGATATTGTACATTGCCACGGCTGGATGACCTCTTTAGTTCCTGCGTACATTAAAACTTCCTACAAAAACGATCCTACCTTCAAAAACTCAAAGGTAGTATATTCTGTTTATGAGAGCTGCTTCACAGAATCTTTAAATGCTGACATGCACAAAAAAGCAGTAATGAACAACATGACTGCTGATGACACGAAAGTATTTGAAAATCCTACTTCCAGTACCCTGCACATTGGTGCGATAACTTACTCTGATGCGGTAGTTTTAGCTGATGAGAATATCGAAGCTGATGTGTTAAAATTTGTTAAAGATTCCAATAAGCCAACTTTAGCTTTTAATTTAACCGAAAATTTCGAGAACTTCTATTCGTTATATGAAGAGATCTCGAGTGAAGAATTGGTTTCAATAGCATAAACTCAGGTATTATTAAATTAAATATGAAATTTTCAAAACTAGACTTATTGACCCTGTTGATAAGTCTTTTTCTTTTTTCGTCTTGTAAAGACTCAAGCAGCATTGGTTTAGGAGTAGATTCCGCCAGTGCGGTGTCGGGAACGCTTATTGATACGGCAACGGTAATATCAAGAACGCTGAAAGACGAAGCGACACAAACTTTTTATGGTGCAAGTTCGGCCGGTAACCCCGTACGGTACCCGCTTGGAATGATGAAAGATGCAACTTTCGGAACAACTACAGCCAGTCTGGCTATGTCTGTCAATCTACCCTCAAGCGCAGCCTATAGTTTTGGTACCACGGCGGTAAGCATTGATTCTGCAGTACTGGTACTGGCATACGCTACAGACTCTACTGTCTACAGACAGAGAGAATTTTACGGAGACAGCACGTCTATCTATAACATCACAGTAAGCCAGCTTTCAGACAACCTGTCTACCCAGGGTTCCTGGTTAAGTACGAAGACTTATACTTCGGGCGATTTGCTGGGCAGCTATTCAGGATCCATCAAACCCAATACGAAAGGCAAAATAACAACGATAGTAACGGGCGGGGCAGATTCACTGATTGCCGCTGTACCACAAATAAGGATAAAACTGAATAATGAGCTGATAAGAAGTAAGATAGTAGCCCTGGATTCGATAAATCTAACATCAAATGCTAAGTTCAATCTTGTTTTCAAAGGTTTAAAGGTTACCGCCACTACCAACGGGAACGGCGGGATTGCATTCTTCGACTTTGCTAACGGAAATTCCAACCTGGAGATCTATTACAAACATCCGAATGCTACAACCGCTACTAATATAGATACGGTAAGCACCAAATTTCCTATCAGTACGGTAACCAATCCGGTTGCGGCAACGGTTACCCATGACTATACCAATACGCCGGTAGCAACGCAGATCAATACTCCGGGAGAGTACCAGGTGACCTACCTTCAGGCCATGAACGGAATCAGAAACAAGATCAGTTTCCCTTATTTAAAAAACCTTGTTGCAAGCCTGGGATCAAAAATAGTGATCAACAAAGCGGAACTCGTAATAGATACCAGTGACCCTGCAGATTCAATTCCCTTCAAAATACCGCCGCGTCTTGCCCTATACAGACTGGACATAGCTGGTCAAAGAATAAACGTTGCGGATAACAATCCTTATTCGCAATCAAATACATCTGGTGATCCGCGTCCGTATACTTCTGGAGTTGCTTTTGATGGTTATTACAGGTACGTCAAAAGAGGTTATCTGCAGAACAGCTATTCATTCATCCTGACAAATTACATTCAGGACCTGATAGACGGAAAAGTTATCGATTACGGTACTTATATCGCTCCCATATCCACAACTGCCGTCGCCAGTACACTTGCCAGTTATGCTTATCCAACCCAAACGTCTGCAGGACGGGTAGTCATAGGATCTTTCACCAATACCAATAACAGAAAGATCAGGCTAAACATTTATTATGTGAAAACCAATACTAAATAAGATTTAGAAAACCTATAAAACAAAAAAACCGCTCAAGAGCGGTTTTTTTGTTTTATAGGTTCCCTTCGGGCGTTAAAAAGGAAGATCTCCTGATACTTCTTCAGCATCAAGATATTCATTTTCGCTTTTAGGAGTCGCATTGCTGTTCACAGGCGTATTTTCAAAATCACTTTTGCGGCCAAGGATCGTGAAATTTTCAGCAACAACCTCAGTCACATATTTCTTGACCTTCTCCCTGTCCTCGAACGAACGCGTTCTTAGTTTTCCCTCTATATAAACGAGTTTCCCCTTTTGCAAATATTTGGATGCTACTTCAGCCAGCCCTCTCCACAGCACAATATTGTGCCATTCCGTCTGCTCCACCCGCTTGCCGTCTTTATTATATGTTTCTGATGTAGCTAATGGAAAGCTGGCAACGGTTACACCACCATCTAAGTGACGAACTTCAGGATCCTTGCCTAAATGTCCTACTAAAATTACTTTGTTAATACCTGACATGAATTTGGAGTTTACTATTCTTTAAAATAGTTGTTAATAAATTTGGTTAGAATTTTTGGTTGCGGAAGTTCGTCAAAATCAGCCCATGAGACCCACTTTGCTTCTGCATTATTATTAAAGTTAATGATATAATTACTTAAAGCAAAAAACTGAACGTATATTATTTGGTGAGTCAGCAAATGTTTTATTTCCATCAAGGGAAGAACTACAACATTCTCACCAAAGTTTTGTTTAATATTATTAAAAAATTGTTCATTTTCAATACTGGCGACCTCCGCAGTTTCGATGTTGGGAAAGTCGTATAAATGCTGCCAGATGTCATCATAAATCCTTTTATTCACCAATATCTCATCGCCATTCCGGCAGATAAAATAATTAATATGACGCGTTTTAACACTCAGCTTTTTCAGCTTAACAGGAAGCGCAGCAATCAGATTATTATTTTTTGCATAACAGGAAACCTGCAGGGGACAGGATGGACAGTCGGGAGATTTTGGCTTGCATTGCAATGCCCCGAATTCCATAATGGCCTGGTTGTACAGGGCGGGATCTCCCGGATCAATTAAAGATTGGGCAAGTTCAGAAAATTGTTTTTTACCCTGGCTGCTGTTGATCGGTGTATCTATACCAAAATACCGGGCGAGCACGCGGAACACATTGCCATCCAGAACGGCCTTTGCCTCCCCGGAAGAAAAAGATGAAATTGCCGCCGCGGTATATTCACCTATCCCCTTCAGTTTAATCAGGTCATTGTAGCGGACAGGAAAAATACCCTCATGTAACTCCAGGATCTGCCGGGCAGTAAATAACATATTACGCCCGCGGGAATAATACCCCAGTCCCTGCCATAGTTTGAGGATCTGGGTTTCTGTGGCCGCGGCGAAATCTGACACGGTAGGATAGGCCTCAAGGAAACGGTTGAAGTAAGGCATTCCCTGCTCCACTCTGGTCTGCTGTAAGATAATTTCCGACAGCCATATTACATAAGCATCCTGCGTATCTCTCCATGGAAGGCTTCTTTTGTGGGTTGAATACCATCTTATAATCTCTTGCTGAAATGCCATAACTGCAAAAGTACATTGTAATCTATTATTTATTCAAAATTTAATATTTTCGGACCATAAATTTCATATTGGAAATTTTAAAATCCAATGTACCGGAAAACGTCTTGAAGGTCATTTTTGTCAAAACTTGCAATCCGCTGATATAAATTCAGATAAATAATTGATCTTTTATTTTCCTATCTCATTAAAAAGCAATACTTTTGCAACCCCAAATCACTTATAAATATTAAACACACAACAATTAATTAATAATAGAAAATATGACTAAGGCAGATATTATTTCAGAAATATCAACAAAAACAGGAATTGAGAAAGTAGATGTACAAGAAACCGTTGAGGCATTTTTCAAGGTCATCAAAAGTAGCATGATCGGTGGAGAAAATGTATACGTAAGAGGTTTTGGAAGTTTTGTTGTTAAAAAGAGAGCACAGAAAACAGCTAGAAATATTTCTAAAAACACTGCTATCATTATTCCTGAGCATTTTGTACCGAGTTTCAAACCAGCAAAAGTATTTGTTGATAAAGTAAAGAACAACTCAAAGAAACTAAGCGTAGAAGCTTAATCTGCTGATGATGAATACTATCCGGTCTAAACAAGCAATATTAATTGGAGCAGTAATCCTGCTAACGGTATTTTTGTTTACAAGAGATATTAAGGGTTTAGTAAAGCCGAAGCAGGCAACTACCGGCGTTCCTGCCGTGGGACAGCTGACTTCAGCGGGAAGTACAATCAATCTGACAGAGGTTTCAACCGCCGCAAAAAATTCGATCAATGCTAATCTTGCAGCAGAAATCACTACATTAGAAAATGCATATAAAACTGCACCGGATGATGAAAAGATGAATGCTGCAAAAGTTCTGGCAGAAAAATGGGATGACGTTGAGCAGGCCGTACCAAGCGCATTATATCTGGAAATCATTGCCGGCAAGGAGCGCAACCTGAATAACTGGTTAGCTGCCGGAGGCAGATTAATGAAAGCTTTTGACAATACGCAGGATAGTTTAATCTCCCCTGTATTATTACAGAAAGCAAATACGGCCTATACGAATGCTGTTGCACTTGATTCAACAAATCTCGAAGCCAAAACAGGACTGGGAATTACCATTGTTAACGGAATGGGTGCCCCGATGTCTGGTATAGCAATGTTACTGGATGTAGTTAAAAAGGATCCGAAGAACCTGAAAGCAAACATGAGCTTGGGTACTTTTGCTATCAAATCAGGACAGTTCGATAAAGCAATCACAAGGTTCAATGATATCATTGCCATCAAGCCTTCACCAGATGCTTATTTCTATCTGGCTACCGCTTATGAAAACCTTGGCAAAAATGAGGAAGCAGTTGATGCTTACTTAAACAGTAAAAAGTTAGCAGCGAACCCTACCCTGTCAAATTTCATTGACAAGAAAGTAAAAGAGCTGAAAAACAAAAATTAATAAACAGATTTATAAAAATATTTAAAACTTACAAACTATGCCAAGCGGTAAAAAAAGAAAGAGCCATAAAATGGCTACCCATAAACGTAAAAAACGTCTAAGAAAAAACAGACATAAGAAAAAATAGTTTTTCTTCATGATCAACGAATAATAGATACCAGGATTTACTCTTCGTATCTATTGTTCGTTGATTTGTTTTTTATATATTCAGTCCATGTGTTTAATAAGGGATTCATCCCTTAAAATGTATAGCTTTTGGTAAAGGAATTAATTATCGATTCATCTCCCACGGGAGTAACCATAGCTTTGATTGAAGATAAACAACTTGTAGAACTTCATAAGGAACACATCAACACCAATTACGCCGTTGGCGATATTTATTTAGGCCGCATAAAGAAAATTATGCCGGGACTAAATGCTGCGTTTGTTGATGTGGGTTATGAGAAAGATGCGTTTTTGCATTATTTCGATCTTGGTCCGCAAGTTCAATCTTTATTAAAGCTTACAAAAATTAAGCGGAATGGCACTGTTAGTGGAACTTTATTAGATAATTTAAAGCTTGAAGCCGATATCAATAAGGCTGGCAAAATATCTGAGGTAGTTTCCAAAAACATGCTTATACCTGTTCAAATAGCTAAAGAGCCTATTTCAACTAAAGGACCGCGTTTAAGCTCCGATCTATCTATTGCAGGACGGTACATTGTACTGGTTCCATTTTCTAATGTAATTTCAATTTCAAAAAAGATTAAGAGCAATACCGAACGTAATCGTTTAAAAAAGATTATTGAAAGTATTAAGCCCAAAAATTTTGGTGTCATTATCAGGACTGTTTCTGAAGGCAAAGGGGTTGAGGAGTTACAGAAAGATCTATTGGATTCTGTCTCTAAATGGAGCACTTTTATAAAAAAACTGCCTGAAGCAGAGCCCTCCAAACGTGTTTGGGGAGAAATGGACCGGACATCTACACTCATCCGGGATATTTTAAGCGCTGACTTCACCAACGTTTATGTGAACGATGCAGGCCTCTATGAGGATATCCGTTCTTATGTGCATGAGATTTCTCCGGAAATGGAGAAAATAGTAAAACCTTATAAACATAAAGAGCATATATTCGAGCATTTTGGTATTGAAAAACAAATTAAGAACGGTTTTGGCAAGACAGTAAATCTTGCTGGCGGAGCTTACCTTGTTGTTGAACACACTGAAGCACTCCACGTAATCGATGTAAACAGCGGTAACAGAACTGCAAACAAAGAGAACCAGGAAGACAATGCGCTACAGGTAAATAAGGAAGCCGCAAAAGAAATTGCACGTCAGCTCAGGCTGCGTGATATGGGAGGTATTGTGGTGATCGATTTTATCGATATGCACAAACCGGTTAACCGTAAAATGTTATTCGACTACCTGCGTGAACTGATGCTGCTGGACCGTGCTAAACACACTATTCTGCCTCCAAGCAAATTCGGACTGGTACAGATTACCCGTCAGCGTGTTCGCCCGGAAATGAATATTGTAACCAGCGAAGTTTGTCCGATGTGCCACGGTACCGGAGAGATCAAAGCGAGTATCGTTCTGATGGATGATATTGAAAGTAACATGAATTACATTTTACGAGAGCAAAACGAGAAGAACATCACACTGTGTGTACATCCTTATATTGAAGCTTTCATTAAGAAAGGCGTTTATTCATTACAATGGAAATGGTTCTTTAAATTTGGCCAGAAAATTAAAGTGAAGGCGGTTCCGTCTTACTTATTAACAGAATTCCACTTCATCTCTTCTAAAGACGAAGAAATAAAACTTTAGGACTCCTGTTCAAAACATAATAACCAGGCCTGATTGCTGAAAAGTAGTCAGGCTTAGTTATGTAATAACATTATCTTTGTTATTCATTAAATTCATCTTCTAAATCAAATCAATTGGCTAAAACTAAATCAGCATATTTTTGTCAGAGTTGTGGATATGAATCAGCCAAATGGCTGGGTAAATGCCCTTCCTGTAATTCATGGAACACCTTTGTAGAAGAACTCATCGAGAAACCCGCAGCCAAAGTCCCTGCCTGGGAAACTTCTGGATTATCTAAAAGATCAAATAAACCAAATAAAGTGGCTGATATCGCTTCCTCAACGGAGCAGAAGATCTCCACGAGCGACCTTGAACTGGACCGTGTACTTGGCGGCGGGCTTGTTGCCGGTTCCGTAATCCTGATCGGCGGTGAACCTGGTATAGGAAAATCAACACTGATGCTGCAGCTCGCTTTAAACATTGCAGGAAAAAAGGTATTATACGTTTCCGGAGAGGAAAGTGAACAGCAGATTAAAATGCGGGCTGAAAGGATCACCAGTGATCCTGCAGCAGATTGTTATATCCTCACAGAAACATCAACCCAGAATATATTCAAGCAGATAGAGCAACTGGAGCCGGATATCATTATTGTAGATTCCATACAGACCCTGCATTCTGCGCATATTGAGTCTACACCAGGAAGTGTTTCGCAGGTAAGGGAATGCACCGCTGAGTTATTGCGTTTCGCAAAAGAGACCGATACACCGGTATTCCTGATTGGCCATATCACCAAGGACGGCGCCATTGCGGGCCCAAAAATACTGGAACATATGGTAGACACCGTTTTACAGTTTGAAGGCGACCGGCACCATGTTTACCGTATTCTGCGCTCCGTAAAGAACAGGTTTGGTGCGGCAGCGGAACTCGGCATCTATGCCATGCACAGCGGCGGATTAAGACAGGTTTCCAATCCATCAGAAATCCTGCTGTCACAAAGGGATGAAGAACTCAGCGGAATAGCCATTTCGGCCACATTAGAAGGCGCCAGACCGATGTTAATAGAGACACAGGCATTGGTGAGCACTGCAGTATACGGAACACCTCAGCGGTCAGCTACCGGCTTTGACACGCGAAGAATGAATATGCTGCTCGCTGTTCTGGAAAAACGCTGTGGCTTTAAACTCAGCACCCGTGATGTATTTTTAAATATCGCCGGTGGCATCAAAGTAGAAGATCCCGCTATTGACCTGGCTATCCTGGCAGCGATCATTTCGTCTCATGAGGATATTTTTATTTCATCCAAGATCTGCTTTGCGGCGGAAGTTGGATTGTCGGGAGAGATCAGGGCTGTTAACCGGATTGAACAGCGCATCTCGGAGGCCGACAAACTGGGCTTTGAACGGATATTTGTTTCGAATTATAACTTAAAAGGGCTTGTGCTGGATAAGTTTAAAATCGAAATCACGGGTGTAAGCAAAATTGAAGATGTGTTTTCATTGTTGTTTGGCTAAACATTTAAAGAACCCAGCTCCTGAATACATGCTTTAACCTCCGCTTCAGAACAGAAGAATACCCTCTCAAAACAAAAAGCCTGCAAATTTCGATTTGCAGGCTTAATATGACCAGTATCAACTGTTATTATTTTGATAAATACATTGATTTGTCTTTGTATAACTTTAAGAAATAAGGATCTTCCAGGTCTTTGATGAAACGGATAGATTCTCCCGTTGATTTCATTTCAGGCCCCAGTTCTTTCGTTACTTCAGGGAATTTATCATAAGAGAATACAGGCTCTTTGATCGCATACCCTACCAGCTTGCGCTCGATATTGAAATCCTTCAGTTTATTTACTCCCAGCATTACTTTAGCGGCAATGTTGATATAAGGAACATCATAAGCCTTTGCGATAAAAGGAACCGTTCTTGAAGCTCTTGGGTTGGCTTCGATCACATATACCTGCTCATCCTTTACGGCAAACTGGATGTTCAGTAAACCAATAACGTTTAAAGCCCTGGCAATTTTCTTGGAATAGGTTTCCATATCATTCATCACTTTCTCAGAAAGACTGAACGGAGGCAATACAGCAAATGAATCACCCGAGTGGATACCCGCAGGCTCGATGTGTTCCATCAAACCTACAATATGCACATCGTCGCCATCGCTGATAGAGTCAGATTCAGTTTCTTCTGCCCTGTCAAGGAAATGGTCAATCAGTACCCTGTTACCCGGCAGATCGCCTAATAATTTTACCACTGCTTTTTCCAGGTCTTCATCATTGATCACAATGCTCATTCCCTGTCCGCCCAGTACATAACTCGGACGAACCAATACAGGGTACCCCACTTCATTTGCCACAACGATCGCTTCCTCAGCATTCTCTGCAACGCCGTATCTTGGATATGGAATATCCAATTCTTTCAGCAGGTCTGAGAAACGGCCGCGGTCTTCAGCAATATCCATATTATCATATGAAGTACCAATGATCTTTATGCCGTTCTCATGAAGTTTTTCAGCCATTTTCAGTGCCGTTTGGCCACCCAACTGAACGATCACTCCTATCGGGTTCTCCAGTTCAATGATCTCACGTACATGCTCCCAGAATACAGGTTCAAAGTAAAGCTTATCAGCCATATTGAAATCTGTTGAAACAGTTTCAGGATTACAGTTGATCATGATCGATTCAAATCCGCTTTCCTTGGCAGCAAGCAAACCATGTACACAAGAATAATCGAATTCTATTCCCTGACCAATACGGTTAGGGCCCGATCCCAAAACAATCACTTTTTTCTTGTCAGACGGGATGGACTCATTCTCGTCTTCGAAAGTAGAGTAGTAATACGGTGTTTGTGCAGCAAACTCGGCAGCACAGGTATCAACCATTTTATATACACGTCTGATCCCTAAAGATTTTCTGCGGTCATATACCTCATCTTCCGTTACATTACCTAACAAATAAGCAATCTGTATATCAGAGAAACCTTTTTGTTTCAGGTTGAAGAAGAAGTCTTTCGGTAGATTATTTAAAGAGTAACGTTTTAATTCAGTTTCAAGGAAAACCAGTTCCTGGATCTGCGACAGGAACCATTTATCTATCCTGGTGACTTTACGGATCGATTCCAGGGGAACGCCCATGCTCATTGCATCTTTGATCAGGAACAGGCGGTTCCAGCTTGCATGCTCAAGGCCGTGCATGATGTCCTCAATGTTTCTGCTATGTTTGCCATCGGCACCCAGTCCTGCGCGGCCGATCTCCAGACTCTGGCAGGCTTTCTGCAATGCCTCAATGAAAGTACGGCCGATGGCCATCACTTCACCTACAGATTTCATCTGCAGGCCGAGTTCCATGTTCGCCCCTTTGAATTTATCGAAATTCCATCTCGGTACTTTTACGATCACGTAATCTAACGTAGGCTCAAAGTAAGCAGAGGTGGTTTTAGTGATTTGGTTTTCAATCTCGTCAAGGTTATAACCAATGGCCAGCTTGGAAGCAATTTTAGCAATCGGATAACCTGTCGCTTTACTTGCCAGTGCTGATGACCGGGAAACCCTTGGGTTGATCTCAATAGCGATGATATCGTCGTTATCAGGATTTACAGAGAACTGTACATTACAGCCACCTGCAAAGTTACCAATGGCACGCATCATTTTGATCGCCTGGTTACGCATATCCTGGTAACAGCTATCAGACAATGTCATTGCCGGCGCCACCGTGATCGAGTCTCCTGTATGGATACCCATCGGGTCAAAGTTTTCAATAGAACAGATAATGATCACATTGTCATTACTGTCTCTCAAAAGTTCAAGCTCATATTCTTTCCAGCCCAAAACAGCTTTTTCTACCAGCACTTCATGCGTTGGAGAGGCTTCTAAACCACGTTTAAGGGCGGCATCAAATTCTTCTTTTTTGTGAACAAATCCACCACCTGATCCACCTAATGTATAGGAAGGACGGATAACCAGCGGATAACCTATTTGCTGTGCAGCTTCTTTACCTTCCAGAAATGAATTGGCAATTTTTGAAGGCGCTACACCCACCCCTATGTCTACCATTAATTGGCGGAAGGCCTCCCTGTTCTCTGTTTTCTCAATTGCAGCAACGTCAACACCAATGATTCTGACACCGTGTTTTTCCCAGATGCCGCGTTCTTCTGCTTCTACACATAAGTTCAGGGCAGTCTGACCACCCATAGTAGGCAATACTGCATCAATTTTCCGTTCTACCAGAATTTCTTCAATAGAGGCTACAGTTAATGGTCTGAGATAAACATGATCTGCAATAACCTTGTCAGTCATGATCGTTGCAGGATTGGAATTGATAATTGAAACTTCAATTCCCTCTTCTTTCAGGGATAGTGCAGCTTGGGATCCTGAGTAATCAAATTCACAGGCTTGGCCAATGATAATAGGTCCAGATCCGATGATCAATACTGAACGTATGGAGGTGTCTTTAGGCATAAGGCTTTAAAAAGTCTAAAGTATTGTAAGTAAAAAATGTGGTCTTATAGGACCATGATAGCCGGCGAGATTTTTTTGCTATAGGTAAAGAATCCCGACTGTTCTGTCGGGATGCAAAGATACAGTTTTAGCTGACAAAAATTCAGATTTTTGAAAAAATGGAGAAATAAGCAAAATCGCTCAGCATCCTTGTTCAAATGGCGGTCATATTTAGCATCACTGTACTTGTATTTGCTTTTATTCGTTATAATTGGCAAATAAAAAGTTTAAAGTTTCATGAAGAGAATGTTATTCGCAGCGGTCGCTGCAGTTATATTGTTTAGCGGGTGCGGTACCGTACAATCCATCATTAAATCAAGTTTTCCTTATACCACCAGTCTGGTTGTTCCTGCTTCTTCAAAAAGTAATACCACGCTGTCAGCCAGCAGCACCGCCGGCAGCTTTGACGAATCATTGGGTAATGTAAACGGCAACCAGTATATCAAAGATGTAAAAATTGCGTCCGCCAGGCTGATCGCTTCGAATCCAAGAGATAAGAGTATGGGCATGTTTAAATCGGTAAAGCTATTTATATCAAACGGTGCGAGTGGCGAAGTCATGGTAGCGTCACGAAATGACGTTTCTGAACATATTGGTTCTGACCTCGTACTAGACATTGATAATTCACGTTTTTTTGATAAGTATATCAAGGGAAACAGCTTGAAAATACGAATGGAATATATCCTGAGGGATACCTTAACGACAGATGTAAGTGTGAGGACATCACTAAGTTTTAGTGCTTCACCCGGACACAAATAAAAGCATCCTCTGCAATTTATTGCATGAGGGTATTCTTCATAAATAGTTTGTTTGGTTTATTATCCGGTAGAGACGTTCATCTCTGCCGGATTTTTTTTTGCCTTTAATATTACTGGCTGATTCGTTAAAGGATAATTACATTTGGCACATGGTATCACTGGTTGAGGCAGTCAAGGAAAGTATTGTACAATTTTTAACCCAGACGGGCTGGCTTGAATGGTGTGGTGTATTCACAGGGATACTTTGTGTATGGCTGGCAGCAAAGAACAACATCTTTAACTGGCCAATTGCCCTGGTCAGTGTACTGATCTATATCTTCATCTTTTATGAAAGTAAACTCTATGCAGATATGGGTCTCCAGTTCTACTTTCTGGTGATGAATGCCTATGGATGGTACTTCTGGAATAAAAACAGCGGCCATACAAAGGCACAGACACCAGTAAGTAAGATCACCAGGAAGGAAATTATACTTTCAGTAATAGGGATAGCCTTTTTCACCCTGACCCTGGGTTTTATCCTCCGGGAGAATACCGATGCCGCATTCCCGTATATTGACAGCTTTTGTACGGCCTGCAGCTTGATTGCCCAGATATTCCTTGCCAGGAAAGTATTGGAGAACTGGCTGATCTGGATCTTTGTTGATATCATTTACGTGGGCGTTTACGTATCAAAAGATCTGTATGCCACGGCTATCATGTATGCCCTTTATGTTTATATTGCATGGATAGGCTACAGGGAATGGAAAAAAAACCTTACCGAAACTTTATGATCAAGAAGATTGCTATTGTAGGCCCGGAAAGTACGGGTAAATCTACCCTCACTAAATTGCTCGCCAAACACTACAACACCCTGTGGGTAGCCGAATTTGCGCGTTATTATTGTGCCGCACTAACGGAGCCATGTACCATGCAGGACGAGATCAACATGTTCCATGGCCAGGTAGCCCTGGAAGAATCTGTGCTGGCGATGACAGATAAAGAATTTATCTTCTGTGACACTACTTTTCTGACCGTGAAGATCTGGAGTGATGAAATGCTGGGCGAAACGCCACAGATCGTGCTTGATGCATTAAATAAACGAACGTACGACCTGTACCTGCTGCTTGATATTGACCTTCCATGGCAGGAAGACCCACTGCGCGATTTCCCGCACATGCGCGAACATTTCATGAGCATCTGGCACAAGGAGCTGCAGGACCTGGATGCCAATTATGTGCTGATCGGCGGCATCGAAAACAGGTTTCAAAATGCCGTTACTGCTATAGACGCATACCTTGCGGCTTTTTAGAAAATAATCTATACATTTGCCGATATCAAAAGGGGTGCCTTGTTTTGTAAAAAACACAAAGACAGGCTGAGATCAAACCCATTATTTGACGAGTAGATTTATTCTGCCTGTCAAATATGCACCTGATCCGGGTAATGCCGGCGGAGGGATTGGAGTTATGTTTAATTATGTTGTATTGCCCCTCTTTACAGCAGGTTTTACTAAAAAGCAAATCATAAATTGAAAAAATTACTGACGATAGCAATAGCCGTATTGCTCCTGCCTTTATTTACTAAGGCACAGTTCACCATTTCCGGATCTGTATCCGAAAAAACAAACCAAACCCTTTTGCCGGGAGCAAACATCGTATTAAAAGGTACGGGCAAAGGCACCAGAAGTGACGCCCGTGGCAGATATGAGCTGAAGAACCTGAAGGCCGGAAGGTACATACTTACGGTAAGTTTTATCGGTTATGAAAGCCAGCAAAGAGAGATCGAGATCAGCGCGGACCAAACAGCAGATTTTGACCTTGTCCAGTCTGCCTTTCTTGCAGATGAAGTGATCGTAATGGCTACCAGGGCCACGGAAAAATCAGGAACGACTTATAAGAACATCAGTAAATCCGAGATCACTGCCAATAACTTTGGCCAGGATCTCCCCTTTATCATTAACAATACACCCGGTGTTGTCGTTAC
Source organism: Pedobacter hartonius (assembly GCF_900107535.1). Lineage (GTDB taxonomy): Bacteria > Bacteroidota > Bacteroidia > Sphingobacteriales > Sphingobacteriaceae > Pedobacter > Pedobacter hartonius. Next base: position 509,764 of record NZ_FNRA01000002.1, read on the forward strand.
TTCAGATGCCGGTGCCGGAGTGGGTTATACAGGGATCCGCATCCGCGGGAGCGATGCCACAAGGGTAAACGTAACCGTAAATGGTATACCGATGAACGATTCCGAAAGTCAGGGCACCTTTTGGGTGAACATGCCTGATTTCGCCTCGTCCGTAGAAAACATACAGATCCAGCGCGGTGTCGGTACATCAACGAATGGGGCCGGAGCCTTTGGCGGAAGCTTAAACATCCAGACTTCAGCGCCGGAACTGGCGCCGTATGCAGAAGTAAACTCAACATATGGCTCTTTCAACACGCTGAAAAATACTTTTAAAGTTGGAACCGGGCTGATCGACAATAAGTTCAGTTTCGACGGGCGCCTGTCCCGCATTCAGTCTGACGGTTTTGTAGACCGCGGGGCTTCCCTGTTAAAATCTTATTTCCTTTCGGGAGCTTATCACGGAAAAACAGACCTGCTGCGCATCAACGTGTTCTCAGGCACAGAAAAAACTTACCAGTCCTGGAATGGCGTACCGGAATCCCGGCTGAGAGGAGATATCCAGGGAATCAATGATTACATTATCAGAAACGGGCTAAATGAGACTGATGCAGCAAACCTGCTCAACTCAGACAGCAGAAAATATAATTCTTTCTTGTATAAAGATCAGAATGATAACTACCAGCAGGATCACTATCAGCTGTTGTATGCCAAACAGCTTGGAAACCGCTTTTCATTTAACGGTGCCTTACACTATACTTATGGAAGAGGATATTATGAGGAGTTCAAAAACGACCAGGAATTCTCAGCTTACGGCTTACCAAATCCTGTGATCAATGGTGCCCCGGTAGAAACAACAGACCTGGTACGCAGAAGATGGCTGAACAACGATTTTTATGGTGCAACCTATGCATTTGGTTATAAGGCAGCATCCAACCTGAACCTGACCGTTGGCGGTGCCTACAACGAATACCGTGGAAAACATTATGGCCAGGTCACCTGGTCGCAGATTTCCTCAGCGCTGAACAATTTTGACCATTACTATGATGGGGATGGCAACAAGAACGACTTCAATATCTTCGCAAAATTAGCCTACAACCCGGTAGAGAAGCTGAGCTTATTTGCAGACCTGCAATACCGTAGGCTTAAATATGATATTACCGGTGATGATAACGACCTGCTGCCGCTGAACATACATGACAAGCTTAATTTCTTCAACCCTAAAGTTGGAGCAACTTATTTTGTGGATCCCAAAAGCAATATTTACGCTTCACTGAGCCTGGCAAATAAAGAAGGTAACCGTGACGATTATGTAAATGCCAACGTTGGTACTTTACCCCAGCCGGAGCGTTTATACGATGTTGAAGCCGGCTACAGGATCAAACATACAGATTTCAGCGCGGGCGTAAATGTGTACGGCATGTTCTATAAAGACCAGCTGGTAGTTACAGGAAAATTAAGTGATGTAGGTGCCAGTATCCGCCAGAACGTTCCCAAAAGCTCCAGGATCGGTGTTGAGTTCGACGGCTCATATACGCTTAGCCGGTATTTCCTGCTGAACGCAAATGCTGCATTCAGCAGGAATAAGATCAAGAATTTTTCTGAGTATATTTTTGACTACGATACGGAGACAGAGGTGGTAAACAATTATAAAAATCCCGACATTTCCTTCTCTCCGGATGCGGTAGTGTTTGGAGAACTGGTTTACAAGCCACTTGCAGGATTCGCGGTGGCCCTGCAAAGTAAATACGTAAGTAAACAATACCTTGATAATACCCAGAATGAAAGCAGGAAGCTGAATGGCTACTGGGTAAATAACGCGCGTTTGGGATATGACTTCAGCTTCAAAGGAGTGAAAAATATGAACATCGGTTTGCTGGCCAATAATATCCTCAATAAGAAATACGAGAGCAATGGCTATACCTACGGTTATTTGGGCGGCGGAAGCAGAACCGATGAGAACTTCTATTTCCCGCAGGCGGGAACGAACTTTTTACTTTCCCTCAACGTAAAGTTTTAATAAAGCAGTAAATTCGCAACACACAAACAGATAATGAAAAAGTTCATCGAGAAGTTCCAGTTCATCACACACGACATAACGCAGTTAACCCATATTGAGCAGGCGCAGATCGCTTGTGAAGCAGGAGCCAAATGGATACAATACCGCTGCCTCACAAAAGATGACGATGCCCTTTTGGAAGACATCAACGTCATTGCCGGGATCTGTGACGACTGGGGCGCTACGCTGATCGTAACCAACCATGTTCATCTAAACAGAAAAGCAGATATCCAGGGTTTTCATATTGAAGACATGGATGCCGACTTCGTTGCTCTCCGTGGGCAATTGGGCGAAGACATTACCATCGGCGGATCTTCAAACACTGTGGAGGGTTTAATCAGGCTTGCCGCCGAAGGTGCAGATTATGCAGGTTGCGGCCCTTTCAGTATCACCACGACAAAACCAAACAACTCTTCTTTACTTGGGCTGGCAGGTTATGCCCATGTAGTCTCAGTATTACAGGAGAAAGGAATAACACTTCCGGTACTTGCCGTAGGAGGGGTGAAACTGGAAGACGTAGACTCCCTGATGGATACCGGCATCTTTGGAATTGCAGCCTCATCAGCAATTAACCAGGCGGAGGATATGAAATCTGCCTACCATGATTTTTACGACAAAATCATGTAGCAGTAATTTTATACATTAATAGCGTAAGCTATTAATGTATAACTACCTTTGTCCAAAATTATTTACCCTTGGATAGTCCCAAATTTATTGACAAACAAGATTCTTATGCTGCCCTGCGATACAGGGAATTCAGATCTTATCTTGGTATGCGTTTCTTTTTCACATTCGCCTATCAGATGCAGGCCGTCATCATCGGCTTTCATATTTATCACCTCACAAAAGATCCGCTGGCTTTAGGCCTGATAGGCCTCTGCGAAGCTATCCCGGCCATAAGCATTGCACTATATGGCGGATATGTTGCTGATAAATCGGAAAAAAGAGGGCTGCTGTTAAAAATATTTACCTGTGTTTTCCTTTGCTCTCTGATCATGCTCGTTGCCACATCCAGGCAAATGCATGCTTATGTTCCTGTGAGTTATATCATCCCGATCATGTATACCATGGTCTTCGGAATCGGTATGGCAAGGGGATTTTTTGGCCCGGCTACTTTTTCACTGATGGCAGAAATCATCCCTAAGGAATTATATCCCAATTCCACTACCTGGAACAGTTCATCGTATATGTCGGCTTCCATCCTTGGGCCGGCAGCTGGCGGACTGGTCTATGGCTTCTTCGGGATTACCGTTACTTACCTGATTATCCTTTTCTTTCTGGCTATTGCACTGGCCTGTATCTTCTTCCTGAAATCGCACCCGCCCCGTTATATTCCAAAAGAAAGTATCGTCAAAAGCCTTACTGAAGGCGTACAGTTTGTATTTAAGAACAAAATGATGTTAGGCGCAATGAGCCTTGACCTCTTCTCCGTATTTTTCGGCGGGGCTGTTGCCCTGTTGCCAGTTTTTGCAAACGATATCCTGAAAGTAGGTTCCGAAGGACTTGGGTTTATGCGTGCGGCAGCATCAGGAGGAGCAGTGCTCACCATGCTGGTGATGACCAGGATCTCGCCCATGAACAGGCCCTGGAGAAACCTGCTGATTGCCGTTGTAGGGTTTGGAACCAGCATTATCTGTTACGGGCTTTCAAAGAATTTTTATGTGACCCTGATCTTCCTGTTCCTGGAAGGATCATTTGATAGTATCAGTGTCATCATCAGGTCTACGATCATGCAGCTGCTTACGCCTGACGAAATGCGGGGAAGGGTATCTGCTGTAAACAGTATGTTCATCGGCTCCTCCAATGAGATCGGTGCCTTTGAATCAGGCCTAACCGCAAAGCTGATGAGAACCGTTCCGGCAGTAGTATTTGGGGGTTGCATGACAATACTCGTGGCGGGTATTACCTATACGAAGACCAAAAGCCTGCTGGGCCTTTCCCTGCAGGAGATTAACGACCAGGATACGAAAATGAGTTAAGGGGCAACCACCGGCCAGCCTTTCTCCCATTTCAGCTTTTCGATCCTGGAAAAGTTCCCGTTAGGATCCGAAGCAGTTGCATTCGGCTTTCCTTTAATTTTTATTGTTGCTCCCGGCAATCCCCCGCCGGTTTCATCAGTTGCCTTTCCTTTGACCGGGGCAGTTTGCGCCTGTATGAGGGCCGGTGAAAAAAGCAATACCAGCAGCAGGGCAAACCAGCCGTACTTCCAGTAATTGTTGAGTAGAAAAATTTTCATAACATTATATATTTAATATTTGGTTACAGAATTGGCTGATCCCCTGCTGGCAGGGCATGCAAATATGGTTTTCCGGGAAATTGGAAGATGAAGGGCAGCAGTTCTAAAACAGCCGGCCTTAAAGAGGCAGCTAAAACGGGTTTGTTCCTTTCAGAGTTTTTCATAACAGATCGTTTCCTGGCATAAATTCTAGCTTTTCAGCAGCCTTTGAAGAGGCAGAATCAACTAAAATTTATTTTTTCAAACTTATATTTGGTTCTTTTACTACACCTGGTAGTATCGATAATAAATCTAATGTATGAATAAAACATTAAATGTCAAGTTAACATTTAAAGAGATATTAAACGTAGTGATAAGGTTTAATAAAAAACGAATAATACACTGTATATTAATCTGTTAAAACGATTTTTTAGACTTAAAACACATGTGATTAACCTCTAAACTAATCATATATTGATGTGCTTAGTGATATTTTGACGTAAAAAAGGTTAAAATACGGGCTGTAATTTATCAGGCCGACAAAGTATCCACCGAAAAAATAAAGTTAGCTTATAATTTATCTTCGGAATAATTATGCGGCAACTGGTTTAACATACTTAACCAACCAGAAATCTCAGGCATAATATATAGTATAAGAAATACCGTAAAGGCTATAAATTTGAAGCTGAAGAAATTTCAGCTTTGCGAGTTAATTTGAAACAAAGTAATCCTAAAGAATTTAACAGAAAAGGCGTATAAAATTAAATAGCAGGGACATTAAAATATCCCTGCTATTTAATTTTATCTCTCCCCAACCTGCTGGCGCCACATCGCATAATAAAGTCCCTTTTCTGCAAGCAATGCCGCATGCTCTCCCTGCTCAATAATATGGCCTTTTTCCAGAACATAGATCCTGTCTGCATGGCGGATGGTAGAAAGCCTGTGTGCAATTAATATGGTAATGTGATTGGTCAGGTCTGAAACGTCCCTGATCGTTGCCGTGATCTCTTCCTCAGTAAGGGAGTCCAATGAAGACGTAGCCTCATCAAAAACCAGGATGTCGGGCCTGCGCAGCAAAGCACGCGCAATAGACAAACGCTGTTTCTCACCACCGGAAACTTTCACGCCCCCTTCACCTATCACGGTATCCAGCCCTTTATCGGCACGTGCAAGCAAGGTCTGGCAGGCAGCCTGTTCCATTACACGTAAACATTCCTCATCCGTTGCACCGGGGCGGACGAACTGAAGGTTTTCCCTGATCGTACCCGAGAACAACTGCGTATCTTGGGTTACAAAGCCGATCTTTTCCCTTAACTGATCCAGGTCAATCTCGCGGCTGGTAATATTGTTATAAAGCACCTCCCCGATCACCGGCTGATACAGGCCAACCAATAACTTCACCAGCGTAGTTTTTCCAGATCCTGAGGGCCCTACAAAAGCGATGGTCTCTCCTTCTTTCACCTGGAAATTGATCTCGTTCAGGGCATTGCTCTTACCGGTAAGATGCCTGAAACTGAGGTCTGAGAATTCCAGAGAGGTAATTTTGTTGAGCACCTTTGGGTTTAAAGGTTTTTGATCAATAGGTGTATTCAGGATATTCTTAAAGTTACCCAGGGAAACTTCTGCCTCCCTCCAGGAAAGGATCACATTCCCCAGCTCCTGTAAAGGTCCGAACAGAAAGAAGGAATAAAATAAAAACGAGAAATACTGGCCTGCGGAGATCGTATTTTCAAAGATGAGAATCAGCAGCACCACAACCATGATACTGCGCACCAGGTTGACCGTAGTACCTTGCACAAAACTCATGCTTCGTACAAATTTTACCTTTCTGAGTTCGAGGCCCAGAATTTTATAGGTAGTCTTATTCAGCCGTTCTATCTCCTGACTGGCCAGTCCCAGACTTTTAACCAGTTCGATATTCCTCAGTGATTCTGTTGTTGAGCCTGCCAGTGCGGTAGTTTCTGCTACGATCTTCTGCTGTATGGTCTTGATCTTCCTGCTCAGGTACCAGCTGACAAAACTGATGATAGGAATTGCAGTAAAATAGATCAGGGTTACCTTATAACTTACTGCCACAGAATAAACAATCACGAAGACCATCCCGATGAGGCTCACAAATAAGATACTGATGAAGGCTGTGATAAACTTCTCACTGTCAAGCCTTACTTTTTGCAGGATTCCGAGTGTTTCCCCGCTGCGCTGATCTTCAAAGACCTGGTAAGGCAGTTCCAGTGAGTGTTTCAGCCCGTCAGCGTACATCTGGGCGCCCACCTTCTGTACAATAATGCTGGTAAAATAATCCTGGAAATTTTTGGCTATCCTGGATACCATGGCAGCACCAACACTCATTCCAACCAGGCCCAACACACCAAAGATGAACTGGTTACGGTTCAATATGTCTTTCTTTTCTATAAATCGGTCAACAATACGTCCCGTAATATATGGATCAAGTAAAGAAAAGCCCATATTAATGGCAGCAAGTAACAATGCCAGAAATACTACCCATTTATAATTTTTTAAATATTGTACTAATAAATTCATGAAATGAAATAAGATGGCAAAAATAAACAAAGGGAATGTAGCAAAAGCTACATTCCCTCATTATTACTATTCTATTATAATTTTTCGTCTATACGGTCATTACATCTTTCTCTTTTGCTTCAGCATGTTTATCTACTTTCACAATATAGAGGTCTGTGATCTTCTGCACTTCAGCTTCACCGGCTTTAATATCGTCATCAGAAACGCCCTCGCCTTTCAATTTCTTGATTTTCTCGTTCGCATCTTTGCGGATATTACGTACGGTGATACGTCCGCGTTCCGCTTCCTCTTTTACCTTTTTTACAAGGTCTTTTCTGCGTTCTTCCGTCAGCGGAGGAACTCCCAAACGGATCACTACACCATCATTCTGGGGATTGATCCCGATGTTAGCTTCCATAATTGCGCGTTCGATAGGGACCAGCATGTTTTTTTCCCATGGCTGAACCAATATCGTCCTTGCATCAGGCGTATTGATACTGGCCACGTTGCTCAGACCGGTAGGCGCTCCGTAATAATCAACCATAATGCCATCCAGCATGCCGGCTGAAGCCTTTCCAGCCCGTATTTTTGTCAGTTCAGTTTCGCAATGGGCAATCGCTTTATCCATTGTTGCCTGAGCATCCTGCAATTGTTTTTTTATGAGGTCATTCATAATTTACTGTTTATCAAAATATAATTGTCTTAAATTCAGCCTTTTACAAGCGTACCAATCTCTTCCCCCTGAGCAATCTTCATGAAATTACCATGTTTGTTCATATCAAATACGATGATAGGAAGCTGATTTTCTTCACAAAGCGTAAAAGCTGTCATGTCCATCACATTTAATCCTTTGGAATATACTTCTTTGAAAGAGATCTCAGAATAACGCGTAGCTGTCGGGTCTTTTTCCGGGTCTGCGGTGTAAATACCATCAACACGTGTACCTTTCAGTACTACATCTGCCTTAATTTCAATGGCACGCAGCGCAGCAGCTGAATCTGTTGTGAAATACGGGTTTCCTGTACCGGCCCCAAAGATCACCACACGTCCTTTTTCAAGGTGCCGTACTGCCCTTCTGCGAATAAAGGGCTCACAGATCTGCTCCATTTTTATCGCTGTAAGTAACCTGGTTTTCAGGCCTACTTTTTCCAGTGCATCCTGCAAAGCCATACTGTTGATGACCGTCGCCAGCATCCCCATATAATCTGCCTGCGCCCTGTCCATGCCCGATTTTTCTGCACTCAGGCCTCTAAAAATATTGCCGCCGCCAATAACAATTGCAATTTCCAGCCCCTGGGCATGAACAGCCTTGATGTCTTCTGCGTATTGTTTTACGCGTGCATTATCAATACCATATTGCTTCTCGCCCATCAGCGATTCTCCGCTTAACTTTAGTAGGATCCTTTTGTACTTCATGACTCCAAAAATAACTATTTGTTTTAATTAATACTGATCAAATGTTCAACTCCTTCTACAAATACCTTTCGGAGAACAAATTCGTCCGACAACAGCAATAAGCTGGCCGCTTTTCCGGGAGCCAAACTTCCTGTTTTATCCTGTATCCCCAGCACCTTTGCCGGGTTTGCCGAAGCCATGTCAAAAGCTGCAGCAACAGGTATTTTACAATACTGCACGCAATTGCTTACCGCATCGCGCAGCGTAATGTTAGAGCCGGAGATGGTTCCGTCAGGCATTACATACCTGTCCCCGTTCAGTACATGCTGATAAGGGCCTATATTGCAGGCTGTTACAGCATCCGTGATCAGGAAAAGTCTTTCCTGCATCATTTTATAACTGAGCTTTACCATTTCGAAATTCACATGGGCACCATCAGCAATGATGCTGGCCATTGCGCTGGGATGATTCAATATCGCGGCCGGCAGGTTAGGATTACGGTGATGAATAGAGGGCATGGCATTGAACAAATGTGTAGCGGTGGTGAAACCATTAGCAAAAGCTTTATTGGCCTGTTCGAAATTTGCATCGCTGTGTCCGAGGGAAAGGACTATCCCCTGGTCCAGCACGTAACGGATCACTTCCTCATCCTGCAGTTCATGCGCAATGGTCATCATTTTGACCACCCCGCCGGCATCGTCCAGTAATCTTTTCACCTCCTCAAGCGTAGCTTTATGAACATACTTTTCGGGGTGTGCCCCCAGCCTTTTGGGGTTCAGGTAAGGGCCTTCCAGATGGAGCCCAAGAAATCCCTTTGCTTCGGGCATATAGGCTTTCGCTGCCGTGATGGCCTCCTGAAATATCTCCAGCGTATTCGTAGCCAGGCAGACCAGAAAGCCGGTAGTACCCTTACTGATCAGGTATTCATCCATCTGCCTCAGTGTTTCTACCCTGGGGTATGCAGAGAACAGGTTACCGCCGGAGCCGTAGATCTGCAAGTCAATAAAGCCGGGAGACACATAGTTTCCCTGTGCATCTTCAATGGCATATCCTGAAGGGATTTCCCCATCAGTAATCGCTGTAATCAGGCCATCTTCCATCAGGATAGTGGCGTTCGTCACCAACTGGCCTTCCTTAAAAAACTTACAATTCTTTATTGCTATCATCTCTAACTGAATTTTGTTAAATATAAGGCAAAAAAAAAGTCCCTTAAAATAAGGGACCTTTTAATTATCATGAAGGAACTATGATCCTAACTGAACACGTTTAAATGCTGTAACAGTTAATCCGTTAGCAGTGTCATTTAAAAATTTACGAACGTCTTTAGAAGAGTCTTTAACGAATTCCTGGTTTAATAAAGTACTGTCTTTGTAAAACTTGTTCAGTTTACCAGCAGCAATTTTCTCAACCATTTCTTCCGGTTTACCTTCTGCACGGATTTGCTCTTTAGCAATTTCCATTTCACGTTCAATCGTGTGGGTATCTACGTCAGCTTTATCCAAAGCTACAGGGTTCATTGCAGCAATTTGCATTGCCACATCTTTACCTGCTTCATCAGCACCGGCAACAGCCTGGTTTAACGCAACCAGAACACCTAAACGGTAGTTACTGTGGATGTAAGGGATAACTCTTTCGCCTGATACAGTTTCAAATTTAGATATACCAATTTTCTCACCGATTTTACCGGTGTTTTCAACAATGATATCAGAAACTTTCTGACCATCAACTTCAAGAGATAAAAGTTCTTCTAATGTAGCAGGGTTTTTCTCTACTGCCAGATCAGTGAACTTATTTGCTAAAGCGATGAAATCAGCATTTTTTGCTACGAAATCTGTTTCGCAGTTCAATTCAACAACTACGCCGCGTTTTCCGTCAGCTGTAGCTTTTGCAATTACAACGCCTTCGTTAGAATCACGGTCCTGACGGCTCGCTGCAACTTTAGCACCTTTTTTACGTAAGTAATCAACCGCAGCTTCGAAATCGCCATTGGCCTCTATTAATGCTTTTTTGCAATCCATCATACCGGCACCGGTTTGTTGGCGTAATTTGTTTACATCTGCTGCAGAAATTTGTACTGACATTTTATTTTCTTTTTTAAGTTTTTATCTAAAAAATTATGGGTTGTACATTGTTAGTTGTTAGTAAGAACCTTCAACGCACAACATACAACCCAAAAATATATTATTTATGCTTCGCTTGTTCCTTCTTCGGTTTCAGCATTTTCTTTTCTGGCTCTTCTTGCGCCCGGAGCAGCAGTTTCAGGAGCATCAGCAGCAGCTTTAGCAGCTACAGCTTCTTTTTCAGCTTCATCATCTTTCTCACGTTTACGCTCGTCTAAACCTTCTTCAATTGCTTTGATGATAACATCAGTAATTAAAGAAATAGATTTAGTTGCATCATCATTTGCCGGGATAGGGAAATCGATGTTTGAAGGATCAGAGTTTGTATCAACCATTGCAAAAGTTGGAATGTTTAATTTCAACGCTTCGCTTACGGCGATATGTTCTTTTTTAACGTCAATTAAAAAGATTGCTGCTGGTAAACGGTTTAAATCCGCGATACCACCCAATAAACTTTCCAATTTGATACGCTCACGCTGGATCATTAAACGCTCTTTTTTAGAAAGGATCGAATAAGTACCATCTTTAGTCATTTTATCGATGTTAGACATCTTTTTGATTGACTTGCGTACAGTCTGGAAGTTAGTTAACATACCACCTAACCAACGCTCGGTTACGAAAGGCATGTTTACTTTTTTTGCCTGATCGGCAACAATTTCTTTAGCTTGTTTCTTCGTAGCTACAAATAAGATCTTACGACCTGATTTTACGATCTGTTTGATCGCTGAAGCAGCTTCTTCAGTTTTAGTTAAAGTTTTGTTTAAATCTATGATGTGAATCCCGTTGCGTTCCATAAAAATATATGGTGCCATTTTCGGATTCCATTTGCGGGTAAGGTGACCAAAATGTACACCTGCATCCAATAAGTCTTGATATGTTGTTCTTGCCATTGTCTTTGTCCTCCTTGAGATTAACGTTTACTGAATTGGAACTTTTTACGAGCTTTCTTGCGTCCTGGTTTCTTACGTTCAACCATACGCATATCACGGGTCATTAACCCTTTAGCACGTAATGCCGGTTTTTTCTCAGCATCTAATTCGACAATAGCTTTAGCGATCGCTAAACGAACAGCTTCGGCCTGGCCTTTAATACCACCCCCTGCTACGTTTACTTTTACATCATACTGACCGATAAGTTCAGAAACTTCGAAACTCTGGTTAACAATATATTGTAATGGTAATGTAGGGAAATATACTTTGTGATCTTTACTGTTTACAGTAATAGTACCGTTGCCTTCTTTCATGTAGATTCGCGCAACAGCAGTTTTTCTTCTTCCTGAAGTATTCGTAACTGACATTTCTTTCTTCCTTTAATTAAAGTGTAATGGTTGTTGGTGATTGTGCTGCATGAGGGTGCTCAGTACCTGCATAAACAAAAAGGTTCGTGTATAATTTTGCACCTAATTTTGTTTTAGGTAACATACCACGGACAGCTTTCTCGATAACACGCGTAGGATGTTTCGCCATTAACTCTTTCGGGGAAATGAAACGCTGACCTCCTGGGTATCCAGTATAAGATGTATACACCTTATCGCTGAACTTATTTCCGGTCAACTTAATCTTGTCTGCATTGATAACGATCACATTATCGCCGCAGTCTACGTGTGGGGTGTACTCAGGCTTGTTTTTACCACGGATGATCATTGCGATCTTCGATGACAAGCGCCCCAAAATCTCGCCTTGTGCATCAACAACAACCCACTGTTTGTTAACAGTTTTAGCATTGGCAGAGACAGTTTTGTAACTTAACGTATTCACTTGCTTGTATTTAATTTGTTAAACAATTATTTATTCGCCCTAAGATTTAGGGACTGCAAAGATAGATTAATATGTTTAATTATCAAATGGTTACTCATCTTTTTTTACTAAACTTTCCCTGATACTCAAAAAAAGATGAAAAATCAGGGCAAGCATGGTAATTCCACTGGAAGCGATCAGCGTGATGTCTTTCCATGGAAAGTACCGGTACTCTATTGCTGCAAGCAGTAAAAACAGGGCGCTGTACCCTATATAAAGGGCAAATGACAGGGTCAATGCTGCCAGCAGCCACTGCAGAAAGTGGATACGGGACTGCCCACGTTCCATGTTCCGCAATACCAGCCAGTTATAGACTATCGCCGTCAGTAGCCCCAGAATCACTATGCGGCTGCCATTCTGCAGATATCCCAGAAAATAACATACCGTACATACAAGATTAAAATTAGATAAAGTCCTCAGCATTCCGTTCCTTCAGGCCATCATGAGCTCTGAGCCTTTAAATATGCAAAAAACCTTTCTGATTCAATAAAATCAAATATTATAAGAACTATTTCCGGCCGTTATTGTTATTCCGGTATATTAGACAGGTATGATGGCTTCATAACCGATTAAATAAAATATACTCACATGAAAAAAGAAACGAAAATTGTTGCAGGTATACTTGCAGGAGCTGCCCTTGGTGCCGCAGTAGCTTTAATCCTATCTACTGATAAAGGTGATGATGTAAAAGAAAAACTGTCAGACTGGTTCGCAGACCTGCTGGATTCTTCAAAAGACAAATTAGCCGATGTGGCCGATTCTGTAAAAGACAAAATCTCAAAAGTAAGAGCTTAATTATTTATCATAGGTAATGCCGGCCTGCCGGTGTTACCAAAAATATTCGCTTTCTCTCATCTTGCATGCTCAGGGAAGATGATTGCTGCTCATCTAAAAAAATATATTCCCGTATGAAAATCGCTTTTCATGGTGCTGCACGCGCCGTAACCGGTAGCAAACACCTCGTTACCCTAAAAGATAACACCCAAATATTACTGGACTGCGGCATGTTTCAGGGCATGGGAGAGGTTACAGAAAAATTAAACGGTTATTTCGGCTTTACGCCCTCGGCCGTAACTTATGTCATCCTTTCACACGCACATATTGACCACTGCGGATTACTGCCGCGCCTGGTTGCCGAAGGCTTTACAGGAACCATCTACAGTACCCCCGCCACAATGGACCTTGCCAGGATCCTGCTGATGGATTCTGCAAAGATCCAGGCACAGGATGCCGAATATGCAAACAGGCATATTGAGCATGGCGAGGAAACAGAAGAACCGCTCTATACAGATGACGATGTGGTAAAAACACTGAGTCAGTTTAAGGTGCTGGATTACAACGAAGATTTTGAGATCAGCCCCCAGCTGAACCTGCGTTTTACAGATGCCGGCCATATTGTAGGCAGCGCAGCCGTACACCTCACCATAAAGGAAGAGGGAGAAACCGTCAGGCTTACCTTTAGTGGTGACGTAGGCAGATACGGCGACCTGCTGTTAAAAAGTCCGCAGACATTCCCTCAGGCAGATTATATCATTATGGAATCTACCTATGGGGATTCTTTACATAAAGACCTCGAACCTATTGAAGACATGCTGCTGGAAATCATCACCCAGACCTGCATGATCAAAAAGGGAAAAGTGGTGATCCCCGCTTTCAGCGTTGGGCGCACACAAGAACTGTTATATGCGCTGAACGGACTTGAACTGAAGAACAGGCTGCCTGATATACCTTTTTATGTAGACAGCCCGTTATCTATCCAGGCTACCCAGGTATTGAAAAACCACCCTGAAGTTTACAACAATGGCGTTAAGGAAGTCATGAAGATTGACGATGACCCTTTTGCTTTCAAAGGCCTGAAATTTATTGAAAACGTTGAAGAGTCTAAAGCCCTGAACAATGACCCCAGGCCCTGCGTGATCATTTCTGCTTCGGGCATGGCCGAAGGGGGAAGAGTAAGGCACCATATACGCAATACAGTAAGAAACCAGAAGAATACCATCCTGATGGTAGGCTACTGCGCCCCCGACTCCCTGGCTGGCAGGCTGCTGGCAGGCGACAGGACCATCCATCTCTTCAGGGAAGACCTTCCTGTTGCTGCCGAGGTGCGCTCCATTAAATCGATGAGTGCCCACGGAGATTACGAAGACCTGCTTAATTTTTTATCCTGCCAGGATCCCGCCCTTGTACAGCAACTTTTCCTGGTGCACGGGGAATACGAGGTGCAGCAAAACTTTGCGCAGCGGATCAAAGACCATGGATTCAAACATGTAGCCATCCCTGAATATCACCAGGAGTATGAATATAACAAAGAACCGGCATGCAACTAATAGATGATTTTTTTGGATATCCGATACCTCAATTCATTCAGAATTTTATCCTCGCAGGTGCGGCGATTATTTTCGGGTTGATCCTGAAGTTCATCATCCTGAAATCCTTTAAGTTTTTTTCCCGGTACTGGGCCTCCTTTCAGATCCGTTCCATTATCAGGCACCTGAACCATCCCGCCGGGATCTTCATCCCCCTGCTGCTGCTGAACATTTCACTGGGTTTTATGGTGCTCAACCCGGAACTCAGGGCACAACTGACACGCCTGCTGGAAATATCCCTCACCATCAGTTTTTCGCTGATCCTGATCCGTATCATCAAGGTATTTGAAGATCATTTCTATCACAAATATGATCTCAATAAGGAAGACAACCTTAAAGAGAGAAAAATAAGGACACAACTACAGTTTATCCGTAAATTTGTAGTTTCACTGATCGTACTGATCACCATTGCACTCGTTCTACTCAGCTTCGAAAGTATGCGTAAAATAGGTACAGGGCTGCTTACCGGGGTAGGTGTAGGTGGTATCATCATCGGTTTCGCCGCACAAAAATCACTTGGTAACCTGCTCGCAGGTTTCCAGATTGCCTTCACACAGCCCATCCGTATAGACGATGTGGTCATTGTTGAAGGAGAATGGGGCCGCGTAGAGGAGATCACCCTGACCTATGTAGTGGTAAATATATGGGACCAGCGCCGGCTGATCCTCCCTATAACCTATTTTATTGAAAAACCCTTCCAGAACTGGACCCGGGTTTCTGCCCAGTTACTGGGCACGGTATTCCTGTACCTGGATTACACTATCCCCATCCCCCCGTTGAGAGAAGAACTGACCCGGCTGCTGACGACCCATCCATTATGGGACAAAAGGGTAAATGTAGTACAGGTAACTGACAATAAAGAACATACCATTGAAGTCCGTTTTCTCATGAGCGCACGTAACTCCTCACAGGCTTTTGATCTGCGCTGCGATGTCCGTGAGCAAATGATAGACTTCATCAGAACGAATTATCCGGAAAGCCTGCCCAAAACAAGGATCGAATACAATGGTCAGCCTGAAGCTCAAAAGGACACTCCCTTTATTCCCTAAGAAATATTTTCGGTATCTTTAGCCTATGGATGTTTTTGGAAATGCTTTACAGGACCAGTTCGAAAATGGCAGCGCAGAGATACTGTGGCTGCATAATTCCTATGATGAGCCTGAAGAAATGCCCGTAGATATTTTCTTTCGGACGGAGGAAGAAATGCCCGACATAGAGCTGGAAGCCATGGACATGTGCGAAGGCAAAGTGCTCGATGTTGGCGGGGGCGCGGGAAGCCATGCGCTGATCCTCCAGGAACGGGGCTATGACATTGTTGCACTGGACATCTCCCCAACTGCGGTTGATATCATGAAAAAACGCGGCTTAACCCATGTTGTTGAAGGTGATATCTTCAATTACCAGGGAGAAAAATTTGATACCCTTTTATTTTTGATGAACGGAATTGGCCTTACAGGCACAGTGGATGGATTCAGGAACTTCCTGAGCCAGGCTAAATCATTGTTGAATGAAGGCGGACAGTTATTATTTGATAGCTCTGACATTACATACCTGTATGAAGG
The DNA here is from genome assembly GCF_900107535.1 of Pedobacter hartonius. Lineage (GTDB taxonomy): Bacteria > Bacteroidota > Bacteroidia > Sphingobacteriales > Sphingobacteriaceae > Pedobacter > Pedobacter hartonius. Next base: position 525,773 of record NZ_FNRA01000002.1, read on the forward strand.
CACAGCAATGCCGGAGGACAAGTATTATGGTGAGGTCTCTTACCAGTATGAATATAAAAACGAAAAAGGAGAATGGTTCAACTGGCTGTATATTGATCCGCAGCTACTGAAAACGATTGCCAGGGAATGCGGATGGGAATGTCATTTGTTATTTGACGACGGGCAGGACCAATACCTGGCCGAAATGAGGGTAACTGCTTAAGCTGATTTCAGATAGTAATTTTTGCAATATTATATATTGTTTCCCGTTAAATAATATATTTATTACAAAAATTTATATGAAAACAAAAAAAATTCGTTTAAGCATACTTGAGCATGCGCTGGTTCGTCCGGGTATTACAGACGGGGAAGCAGTAATGGAAACTATTGCTATAGCAAAACTGGCAGACCGTTTAGGATACACCCGTTTCTGGGTATCTGAACATCATAATACAGATTCATTTGTCAGTTCCACGCCCGAAGTTCTGATTGCACATCTCGCCGGCGAAACCACTAACATGCGTATCGGTGCCGGAGGGGTGATGCTGCCCAATTACAGCGCCCTGAAAGTGGCAGAGAACTTCCGCATGCTGGAAGTGCTGTTTCCAGGGAGGATTGATCTTGGCATCGGCAGGGCATCGGGCACAGACCAGAAAACAGCACAGGCACTGAACCCACACGGCAAACGAACTGACGAAGAATTTGCTGAACAGTTAAAGGACCTTGTAGGCTACCTTCATGACACAGCCGGTGACCAGACTGACACAGAAAAGGTTTACGCTACTCCACGGATTGACACGCACCCACCGTTATGGCTGTTAAGCACAGGCGGAGAGAGTGCACTGGCTGCCGCCAGGATGGGCACAGGCCTTTCATTTTCCTATTTTATGAATCCTGTAAGCGGCCTTCCGGGCGTGCAGGCTTACCGTGAGAATTTCCGGCCCTCTGCTGAAGTACCCGAGCCCAAACTGATACTTGGTGTAGTTATATTCTGTTCGGAAGACCGTGATCTGCTCATGAGAACTCAGGCTACAGTCGATCGAACCTTCCTTGAGCTGACCAGAACCGGCAAAAATACATCATTTAGTTATGATGAGCTGAAAGATCTCAGCTATACGGCTGAAGAGCAGGAAATAATAGCCTCCCATAGGCCAAGGACCCTTTCGGGTACGCCGGATGAGATTGAACAAAAATTAGACCAGCTGATCAATGAATATCAGCCTGACGAACTGATGATATCCACGTTCGCCGAAGGTTTTGAAGAACGTATAAAATCATTTGAGCTGCTTGCAGATATGTATCTGAAAAGCTAACTGCTCTTCTCTTCCCAGATCTGTACCAGATTGACAATCGTTTCAACTGCCTTTTCCATGTCCTGCAGGGAACCCATTCCTGCTTGCCATGGAAGGCGTATTCTCCCGTAAAAATATTCGGGCAGGGCAGCCGACTCCATGATCTCAGCAAGCCCCGCTTTGTTATCCGCGCCCAACAGTGTTGTTCCGCTGGCTGCAATGACATCATTTCCGATCTGGTTCTTAAGATCAGCGTGTTCGGTCATTTTTAAACTATAGCAGGATCATTAGGAAGAACCAAGTCCTGCGGCAGGACAATACCTTGCCAAACGAAGGCGATTACCTGCCTCTAATTACGATAAGAATTTTTGCAATATTATATATTATTTCTCGTTTAATAATCTGTTTAGCACATAAATTTATATGAAGACAAAAAAGATTCGTTTAAGCATTCTTGACCATTCACTGATCCATCCCGGCAATACCGCCAGACAGGCAGTAATGGATACTATTGCTGTAGCAAAACTGGCAGACCGTTTAGGGTACACCCGTTTCTGGGTATCTGAACACCACAATACAGATTCATTTGCGAGTTCCACGCCCGAAGTTCTGATTGCACATCTCGCCGGTGAAACCACGAACATGCGTATCGGTGCCGGAGGGGTGATGCTGCCCAATTACAGCGCTCTGAAAGTGGCAGAGAACTTCCGCGCGCTGGAAGTACTGTTCCCAGGAAGGATTGATCTTGGCATCGGCAGGGCATCGGGTGCAGACCCGAAAACAGCAGGGTTGCTGAACCCATACGGCAAACGAACCGACGAAGAATTTGCTGAACAGTTAAAGGATCTAGTAGGCTACCTTCATTACACAGCCAGTGACCAGACTGACACAGAAAAGGTTTACGCTACTCCACGGACTGAAACGAGCCCGCCATTATGGCTGTTAAGCATGGGCGGAGAGAGTGCACTGGCTGCCGCCAGGATGGGCACAGGCCTTTCATTTTCCCATTTCATGAATCCTGTAAGCGGCCTTCCGGGCGTGCGCGCTTACCGCGAGAATTTCCGGCCCTCTGCTGAAGTACCCGAGCCCAAACTGATACTTGGTATAAGTATATTCTGTTCGGAAGACCGTGACCTGCTCATGAGAACTCAGGCTACAGTCGATCAAACCTTCCTTGAGCTGACCAGAACCGGCAAAGCTACAGCATTTAGTTATGATGAGGTGAAAGACCTCAGCTATACAGCTGAAGAGCAGGAAATAATAGCCTCCCATAGACCAAGAATCCTCTCGGGTACGCCGGATGAGATTGAACAAAAATTAGACCAGCTGATCAATGAATTTCGGCCTGATGAACTGATGTTAACCACGTTCACCGAAGGTTTTGAAGAGCGTATAAAATCATTTGAGCTGCTTGCAGATATGTATCTGAAAAGCTAGCTGCTTTTCTCCTCCCAGATCTGCACCAGATTGACAATCGTTTCAACTGCCTTTTCCATGTCCTGCAGGGAAACCCATTCCTGCTTGCCATGGAAGGCGTGTTCTCCTGCAAAGATATTCGGGCAGGGCAGTCCCATTAAAGAAAGCCTTGAACCATCCGTTCCACCCCTGATACTTTGTTTCTTCACCGGAATTCCGGCCCGCTCTATGGCAAGCATTCCATATTCCAGCACCTGCGGATACTGATCCAGTACCTTCTTCATATTTCTGTACTGTTCTTTGATCCGGAGCTCATAGGTAGAATTTGGATAATCAGCCATCACCCCCTTAACCAATGTTTTCAGCGTACGGCCATGTTCGGCCAGCAGGTCATCGTCAAAATCGCGGATAATGAAATGTGCCTCTGCCTGTTCTACATTCCCCTGTACGGACACCGTGTGCAGGAAACCTTCTTTCTGTGCGGTAGCCTCAGGTGCCAGCCTGTCTTTAGGTAAGCTGCTGATCATATCACCCAGTATCCTGATGGCACTTTCCATCTTCCCCTTCGCAAAACCCGGATGGGAGCTCAGGCCATGGATCAGTAAAACGGCCCCATCGGCAGAGAAAGTCTCATCCTCAATGGAACCACGCGTCTCGCCGTCAATCGTATAAGCAAAATCAGCACCCAGCTTTTTCAGGTCTGCTTTATCTACTCCCCTTCCGATTTCTTCATCCGGCGTAAACAGGATCTTTATGGTTCCATGTTTGAGTCCGGGATGCTGCACAAGAAAGGCCGCCGCCTCCATGATCTCAGCAAGCCCCGCTTTGTTGTCCGCACCCAGCAGTGTGGTCCCACTGGCTGTAATGATATCATTTCCGATCTGGTCCTTAAGATCAGGGTGCCCGGTCATCTTTAAAACTATAGCAGGATCATCCGGAAGAACAAGGTCCTGCCCCTGGTAATTGGAATGGACAATTGGTTTTACACCGAACCCGCTGCAATCCGGCGAAGTATCCATATGTGAGCAGAAACAGATCACCGGCACATTCTTGTCAGAATTTGAAGGGATGGTAGCATAAACATATCCATATTCATCCATATGTGCATCTGCGATTCCTATATCCAGCAGCTGTGCCACCAACACCCTTCCCAGGTCCTTCTGTTTTGCTGTAGAAGGGATACTGGCTGATGCGGGATCAGACTGCGTATCTATTTTTACATATTCAATGAATCTATTTTGTAAAGAATTACCGCTGTTAAGATATTTTAGCATATTTTTAAAAAGTAAAGGTAATAAAGATCATACTTTACAAGTATAAATCACAATAACTTGAAAAGGATAATTATTTGCATCTTAGTCCTGGCTTCTGCGCGTCCGTTATTTGCCCAATCTAACTTCTATAAGTTTTCTGTAGGAGGAGGTGTCGCGGCTACACAATCGTTTACTGAGGTACAGAAACATAGCTTCGGATTCGCAGGATACGGAACACTGGACTACCTGTTTACACCTTTCCTCAGCCTTGGAATAGAGGTACAAAAGGGAGAAATCAATGGCGGAAATTACAAAACAAGCTGGCTAAACCGTGAGTTCGTGAATTCATACAAGGCGCTGAACTTCAATGCAAAGGTGTCTTTAGGTGCAATTCTGGACGGCCGTTATAATGGTCCGTCAGACCTTTTAAAGGGCCTATACATAGGAACAGGAATAGGGGCAATCCATAATGACGTGTTATACTCTACAGGATTAGATCCAGAGGACAGAAACTACGCGACTATTTGTCATGTCACCTCCAAAGACATCTACTTTCCGTTCAATCTTGGAATTAACGTCCATTTTGCAGATGGCGAAGGCTTTTACAGGTATGTGCTCAATTTCAATTACCAGGGCAACCTCACGCTGGGAGAAGGGCTGGATGGCTATGATGACTCAAGAAACACTTTCAGAAGCGGTACCCTTGACGTTTATACTTTTTTTTCCGTGGGGGTAAAATATAACTTCGGAACGATGGGATTGTCCAGAAAGACCTGGAGAAAATATTAATTTTGCACGATTATTATCCGGCATAAAAACACCACAGATGAAGCAACTCTTATCCTACCTTATTCTTTTCGTATCCCTGAGTGCATTTGCACAGCAAACGCCGTTCGAGCTTGGCAATAGAAATCAGACCGCTACCTATGACGAGACGATCGCTTTTTATAAAAAACTTGCAAAGGCCTCCCCACAGGCAAAACTCCTTACTTACGGAAGCACCGATATTGGAAAGCCGCTTCACCTCCTGGTCTTATCCAAAAATAAAATATTTGATCCCGCAGCCATCAGGAAAAGTAATAAAAGGATCTTCCTGATCAATAACGGTATTCACCCCGGCGAACCTGAAGGTGTTGATGCCTCCATGATGCTGGCGCGGGACCTTTTAAAAGAAAACCATTTACCGGACGATGTGGTGATCTGTATTATTCCGCTTTACAATATTGACGGTGCTTTTAACCGCGGCAATACTTCAAGGGCAAATCAGAATGGCCCGGAAGCATACGGGTTTAGGGGAAACAGTAAAAATTACGACTTGAACCGGGATTTCATTAAAACCGACTCAAAGAATTCCGATGCATTCCAGCAGATCTTTAATTTATGGCAGCCCGAGATCTTTGTAGATACCCATACCAGCAACGGTGCGGATTATCAGTACACGATGACACTGATCCCTACCCAGAAAGATAAGCTCAATCCCATCCTGTCGGGCTATCTGACGCAAACCATGGTGCCTTCGCTTTATAGCGAAATGCAGAAAAAAGGATTTGAGCTCATTCCCTACATCAATTCCGTGAAAGAAACCCCCGAGGCCGGAATTACCGGCTTTCTGGAATCACCACGTTATTCTACCGGATATGCAGCCCTGCACAATACGATCGGCTTCATGCCCGAAACACATATGCTAAAACCTTTTGACAAAAGGGTAGAATCTACTTACCTGCTGCTCAGAACGTATATAGGCATTGTACAGCGTGATGCAAAAATCATAGGAGAGAACAAACAGAAGGCTGATCAGGCTGTGGCCAGTCAGAAAGACTTTCCTTTAAACTGGAAACTGAACGAGCAGGTATGGGACACGCTCGTATTTAAAGGCTTTGCAGCTAAATATAAGCCAAGTACCGTGAGTGGTGCCGACAGGCTTTATTACGACAGGAATGAGCCTTATACCAAAACTATAAAGAGCTGGAATAAATTTGAGCCGCAGACCGTGGTGACCAAACCTCTGGCATACATTATTCCCAAAGCCTGGGACAGGGTAACCGGGCTTTTAAAATTAAACGGTGTTAAGATCCATCAACTGGCTGCTGACACGGAATTAACCGTTGACAGCTACTACATTACGGATTACAAAACTGCTACCAGGCCATTTGAAGGGCACTACATGCACAGCAGCGTGCAGCTCAGGGTGGAAAAACAGCAGCTGAAATATTATGCCGGAGATTATGTCGTGTATGTTGATCAGCCACAGAACAGGTATATCGTGGAAACACTGGAGCCACAGGCAATGGATTCTTTTTTCACCTGGAACTTTTTCGATTCCATATTAGACCAGAAAGAACATTACTCAGCCTATGTGTTTGAAGATACTGCAACGGGTATGCTGCAAAACAACCCGGAACTTCGTACACTACTGGATCAGGAAAAAGCGAAAGATACTGCCCTTGCAAAGAACCCGGCCGCACAGCTTGAATTTATATATAAGCATTCAAAATATCACGAAAGCACACATTTGCGTTATCCAATTGCTAGATTGCAGGATCCGATTAAAATCAATTTGAAATAACATGATAGAATACCTCCAGAATACGCCCGTCGCCTCCATTATCTTTATATTTACACTAGTGACCAGTATTTATGCGCTCAATGACGCTGGCCTCTACGGAAAGTTCATGCTTCATCCCTATAGTGTTTACCGCAAACAAAACGTTTATACGCTGATTACCAGCGGGCTCATTCATGGCAGCTGGATGCATTTGATATTCAATATGTTTACCTTTTATGCCTTCGCTTTTACCCTTGAAGCCACCATTGGAAGCGCTCGTTTTGGCCTGCTATATTTTGTCGGGCTCGTACTAAGTGATATCCCATCGGTGATTAAACATAAGAATGACTATAACTACCACAGCCTTGGGGCTTCAGGCGCAATTTCAGCGGTGCTGTTTAGCTACATCCTGTTTTATCCCTTAAATACACTGATCATCTTCCCCTTGCCAATCCCGATCTGGGCAGCACTTTTCGGCGTGTTGTATCTGATATACAGTTATTATATGTCTAAGAGCTCGAGGGACAACATCAACCATGATGCCCATTTATACGGGGCTATTGCCGGTATTGTGGTCACGGTTCTGCTTGTACCGGGCATTGTGCCGCATTTTATTGCGACGATCACCGGGCAGGGTTAATCTGCCTCCGGTAAGGAGGGGGGACTGAAATAGCTGGTTGGGTTATTCGGGTCTTTCCTGATCTCCATCAGCAGGTTTCCCCATTTTTTCCAGAAACTCTCCAGCACCTGCGCGTAGGTTTTGTGCTGCCACAGGTCAAACAGTGCTTTGTTCATCGTTCCTCGTAAAGGCATTGCATCAATATAAATCGACCCTTCCACAGGCATGATGGTATATTCAGGCAGGCGGTTAAAAAGGTATGCTGAATAAAAGAACCTGGCACTCAGCTCTTCAAACTGTTGCTCCGTAACCGGACTAGACCCGATCTGATCCAGTATTTCCTGGTGGTATTTCTTATTGGTACCATTGTCCTGCAGGCAGGCAATGATCCCGAAATCCTTAAGTTTCAGCGAGAAGGTAAGCGTATTGATCTCATCTCGGAAACTAAATGAAATATCATCTCCTTCCAGCGGCACGACCACAAAGGACCAGGGCGTAAAGTCTTCGAACTCTACATTCAGGTAGATTCCCTGGATCATCGTCTGCAGATTTCCAAACTTGTGCATCAGTCCCTGAGACATATTCAAGCCATCGCTGCTCAACTGCTGCTGCCCCACCGCAGCGTGCATTTCAATATAGATCAGGCTGTACAGGAATTTGCCTACCCATTTGAACAGTTCTCCTTCTTCAAGTTTCGAGACTGCATCATAACCTACCGCAAAGGCCGCGGCAATTTTTTCTTCCAGCGGCTCAATAAAATGGGTCTGTACTTCCTCGTTCACAGGCACATTTAAGCTATTATATGACCTGATGGTTTCATCCAGCAGCTGAATCTGCTCTTCACCGCTAAAATTTGCCATTTCCAGTAGCCATGCAGGTAATACGTTGGTCTGTATAATAGGTGTATTGAAAGTATTGCCGCTTAAAAAGCAGTTTTCATACTTAAAATCAAAGTTTTTAAAGGGCTGATAGATTGAGCTGACCATAGGGGCACAATATTAGGAATATTATTTCTAATGCGGTTTGGTGTGGCGCATAGGTGACAGAAAAGGGACAAACTGTATTGGACAATAAAGTCTATTATTTACATGTTTTTAATTTTCATTGGATGTATCTGGAAAACTGCCTTTTTTAAATTTCATTAACTTTTGTAATGTCTTAACATCGGTGATGTCTTGTCTGCGGCCGGAGACTTGTTTATTTTTTACGAGATCATTAAGGCCGATATAGTTGATGACAAGATCATTCTCGAGTTCTATCTTTTCCATATTTAAGATCGCCTCACTAAACTTAACTCCATCAATGAGGTTCAGCACATCAATCCTTAATGGTGGGTATCCGATCTGGCTAATTAATCCTTCAGTTAAAAAATCCTCCTTCTGGAAGCCAAGAGATTGCAATCCAAAATCATTCACAACTTTGAGCATTCGAATTGCATTTTCTTCAGATACATTAATCCAAATATCGAGATCCCCCGTGTGACGAGGCTTGCCGTGAAATGCCAGTGCATAGCCTCCTACAACCATGTACTCAACATTGTGCTGGCTTAACAATTTAACAAAATCTTCAAAATCTTCGGCTAACGTCATGTGTATATTCTTTTCTTTACCAGCTTAGTTTTATCCATTCTTTGTCCATTTCTTAAAGATTGAGAAATGATGTGAGTAACTGCAGCAGCACGCTCTTTAACTGGTCGGCCCAACCAATATTTCAGGTCACGTTGTTCATCATTGGCATTTTTCATCATAACCCTCCTTAGTACAGGTACTATTTTTCTAATTCGAGGTTCGGGAACAGGCTTAGGCTTAGAAATAATATTTTTACGTTCTATTCGTATTTCCTGATTTTCATACGCAACTTTAGCCTTACTCAAATAATTACTTACGGTGTTATAATTAAATTGCGGATAGCTTAAACAAAAGTTTTTTAAATTAGAAAATACTTCAAAAGGATTCTCTATATTATTTTTCCAAAAAACTATGACTACTCTTTTTTCCTGAATAATTAGCATTTCCATATAACAAATATAACAAATATAATAACAATATTAGTCATATGGAGAGAAAATTGTCCCACTTGACCCCTTAGGATCCTTAACCCATTCACTCAAAAACCATTAAAACCTAACAAGCCCTTTCTAAGTTACGCATTGGGTCAGGCTTTAGTGAAGGTAACAACTGCCGCTTGCTCCGGACTGGTAGCAAAACCGCTGGGCCTTTCCACTTTGGTCATCCATGAAAGTCAAGTGTTGGAGATGAATCATTCACCCCTGCATTGCTATTATTTGCTTCCGATCGTTTAACTTTGAGTACCAATCCCATTATCACGATGCAGGCAGCCCATATCGCATTTAATCTCGAACTCAAACACCCATTCGCGATCTCACGTTTCTCCAGAACAAGCACGCCGCTGCTGTTATTGAAATTAACATACGAAAACACAGACGGATACGGAGAAGCCTCCATGGTGCCTTATCTCGGTGAAAGTTACGCTACTGCAGAAAGTTTTCTGCAGAAAGTAAACTGGAACCGTTTTTCCTATCCCTTCAACTTCCAGGAGATCATTGATTACCTGGACAGTATTGAAAAAGGAAACCCCGCGGTAAAGGCGGCGATAGAGATTGCACTAAACGACATCAACGGCAAAATCCTGGGGAAACCCTGTTATGAAATTTACGGAGCCGATCCGGCAAAAATGCCGATTACCTCTTATACCATTGGGATTGACAAACCCGAGGTGCTCAGAGAAAAGGTTGCAGATGCAACAGGTTTTAAAGTGCTCAAGATCAAATTGGGCTCTGATGATGACCGGGCACTCATTCAAACCATTAGAAGCGCAAGTGATCTGCCTTTGTATGTGGACGCCAACCAGGGCTGGACAGACCGTAAGAAAGCCATTGAGCTGATCTATTGGCTGCATGATCAGGGAGTAGTACTGATTGAACAGCCCATGGATAAACACGACCTGGAAGGAAATGCCTGGCTCACCGGACGCAGCCCTATTCCTATCCTTGCAGACGAAGCGGCGCAACGGCTGTCAGATATAGAAGGCCTCAAAGGAGCTTACCATGGCATCAATATAAAACTGATGAAAAGCGGCGGCATGTACGAAGCACATCAGATGATCTTAAAAGCCCGTTCTTACGGCATGAAAGTTTTAATTGGCTGCATGAGTGAAACCTCTGTGGGTACCCAGGCGGGGATTGCGCTGGCGCCATTGTGCGACTGGGCAGACCTGGACGGGCCACACCTCACCACCAACAATCCTTTTGAAACACCGAAGATGGAAAACGGCAGGTATATACTGGAAGACCTTCCAGGTCTGGGTCTGAAAGGTCTTCCGGTTAATTTGTTTCGTCCTTAACGGCAGAACTGATACTTTTTTCTTTATCCTTGATCCCCGTTCTCACCTCTTTTACGATGTTGATCTTCAGGTACAGGAAAAATAATGCCGTAGCAACAAGAAGACCTACAACAGGGTAATTATGTGCCTGGAAAGCCCATTTCAGGCCAACTACAGAAACTACAATACCCAGTGTATAGAATGTGTTAAATGCAATCTTCTTCTTCATCTTAGTACACAGGCATACCTGGATCGAATTCCTGTCTCCATGCAAGGATTCCCCCTTTTAAATTGTACACATTGGTAAACCCGCGCTGCTCCAGTTGCATTACCGCTGCCGCACTGCGCTGTCCGCTTCTGCATTGCATGATCACTGGTTTGTCTGTTGCAATTTTGTCAATCTCAATCAGTAATCCTCCCAAAGGGATGTTCTCTCCTTCAAGGTTAGAGGTTTCATATTCGAAAGTTTCTCTTACATCAATCAGTTGAAAATCTTCGTTATTGTCTATTTTTTCTTTCAGTTCTTGTACAGTAACTTCTTTCATAATCGTAGCATTTATATGGATTTATCTGATCCATCACTTGTCAAATATAAAGTTTATCAATAACTTAAATGCTAAGCACAAGTCAAAATTTATTGATCTTATCTTCCCGCTGTAACAACTTGGCAGACCGGGCGTTTAATAGTATTCTTTCTTAACTTTGTTTTTATCATGGATGCACTTACTCGTTTCTTCTGGTTCTGTTCCGGCGTACATCAGTCTACCTTAGAAAAGCACCCTACTGAACATAACAAATATGTAGGTATCGGGGCTACTATCTTCTTTACCGGCCTTTTTGCTGCCTTATCTGGAGGATACGCAATGTATTTCGTTTTTAAAGGAGATACCGCAGCAGTCCTGTTTGCCATATTTTTCGGATTATTATGGGGGCTGGCTATTTTTAATATGGACCGGTATATTGTTTCCAGCATCAACAAAAACTCATCCTCCGGGAAACAGATCGCCCAGGCAACACCCCGGATCTTACTGGCCATCATGATCGGGATGGTCATCTCCCGCCCCCTGGAGCTCAAGATATTTGATAAAGAAATTAAGGAGCGGCTGAAGGTGAGTTACCTGAATAACCAGCGCTCAAAGATAGACACACTCAATAAAGCCTTCACTAACAAGTACACTATAGAACTCAATAAGCTGAACGAGTCTAAAGCCCAGAGAGATTCACTGGCCAGCGGCATAAAGTCAGACAGGCAGAAGCTGAATTTTGAAGTATTTGGTACCAAGACAGAAGAAACATCCGGCATCATGGGTTATGGCCCCTACGCGAAAAGGAAAGAGGAAGAGTTAAAACAGAGAGAACAGAACCTGGATTCGCTGAATTCGGATGTAAGGAGAATGGAGAATTTTGTGGATGGCAGAAAACAGTTCGATGGTTTACTGTCGGAAAGGCTCTATACGGGCAAACAACTGGACAGCCTCAGCAGTATTGCCGGCTTTGCCGATCGTAACTGGGCTTTAGGGCAGCTGAGCTTTAATACCGATGGCACACGGGATACCACAACCGCACTGGCAGTTACTTTTATAGGCTTGTTATTTATCTTTTTTGAATGCCTTCCTGTATTTGTAAAAATGATGAGCTCAAGGGGCCCTTATGACAGGTCGGTTGAAAACGTAGAAGACAGCCAGATCCATACTTCATTGAAAGACAGGGATTACGAGATCTCTGTCACCGATGGGGTACATGATACCAGGGTATCCACTGAGATCGACCGGCAAAAAAGAAAACTTACCGGGCAAGTACCTTTCAGCAACCATGAGCATCTGGAAGATTAAGAGAAAAAACAAAAAAATGAAATACTTATACTATCCATTGATTGTGCTTTTTATAGCGCAAACGGCCAGGGCCCAGAACATTGATAAAATAATCACCAAAGACTATGTAGATAACCTGATCAAAACACTGAGCAGTGATGACATGCAGGGCAGAGGGACCTTTACTCCGGGAATTGATAAAGCAGCCACTTTCATCGCAGCTGAATTTAAGAAGATAGGCCTTCAGCCACTTAAAGGTGCCACGGGTTACAGACAAACATTCTATAAATACCAGTTGAACCCTCAAAGTACAGACGTTTTCATTGATGGAAAAGCCGTTGCCCCTTCAGACGTACTCGTACTCTCGAATACTTCGGAAAACGTAAGCTTTACCCAGTCAAACAGTGACGGATGGATAAAACTTGATCCCTCGAAACCCTTTAAAGGGCAGCTGCGTGCAGTATTAAACAGTAAAAAACGCCAGCTCGTATTGGTAGATCCAAAATTTGCTGCTGATTTTAACCTGATGAAATCCTATTTTGCAAAAGGCGCGGCCATCGATGAAAAAGATCTTAAGCAGGCAAAGCCATCTGCTTCAGTATTAGTACTGGCGCCTGATACCGCAATCAAAGAATTCAATGTTGCACTAAAGTATGCCGTTGAAAAATTACCGCTGTTTAATGTAGCAGGAATGATCCCGGGCAAATCCAAAGCACAGGAAATTGTTATTTTCTCCGGACATTATGATCATTTAGGTATCATCAAAGCCGAAGGACAGGACAGCATTGCCAACGGTGCCGATGATGATGCTTCGGGCACTACCGCAATGATAGCCCTTGCCAGATATTATAAAAAACTAAATAACAGTGAACGCACGCTGATCTTCGTTGCTTTTACGGCTGAAGAAATAGGCGGGTATGGCGCAAAGTATTTTTCACAGCAGCTGAACCCTGATGAAGTGGTGGCGATGTTTAACATTGAAATGATCGGCAAAGCAAGCAAGTTCGGAAAGAATACTGCCTTTATTACGGGCTACGATAAATCTGATTTCGGGAAGATCCTGCAAAAGAACCTGGAGGGGACGGCATTTACCTTCCATCCGGACCCGTATACTGAGCAAAACCTGTTTTACAGAAGCGATAATGCCACACTTGCTGCTTTAGGCGTTCCAGCGCACACGATCAGCACTGACCAGATTGATATCGATAAACTTTATCACAGCGTAAAAGATGAATACAGCTCGCTGGATACCGAAAACATTTTATCGGTGATCAGAGCAGTAGCCTTAAGTGCAAGGAGCATTGTAAAAGGAACGGATGCACCGGTAAGAATTCCCAAGCTGGTAAACTAGTTAAGGGTTAGCTTTATAAGGTCCTTTCCATTACATAATCATTCATAAAGAAACCGTCGCCAATTTCTATGTCGACGGTTTCTTTTATTTTAAACCCCGCCTTTTCGTAAAAATCGCGGGCCTTATTATAACGGTTGACATTCACCAGCAGTCCTTTGGCACCAAGCTCAATTGCTTTATCCCTTACTTCGTTGATCAGAAATTTACCAATGCTCAGTCCCTGCGCCTCAGGCAGAACATAGAGCTTGTGCAATTTAACGACCGGGTGCCCATTTTCTACCAGCGTAGAATAGGAGGCGAACGCTGCATCTTTTCCGGCCACTTCAGCGATAATAAAGATATGCCCTTCCATCAGTTGCTCAGTTAAGGAGGCTATAGCATAAATCTTATTTAGCATATAATCCACCTGTACCTGTCCCAGAATGGGCACATAAGTACGCCCGTAGGCGATTGTGCCGATATACTGTATAATTGGAAGGTCGGCCTCTCTGGCTTTTCTTAAACTAATCATAACTTCTCCGTTAAAAACACATACTCAGTGGTCGTAAAGCTGAACTCTACAAAACCATCTTTGACCACCTCAAACTCACGCTCGTCCTTTTGCATCAGGTTGGTTGCTTCGAAATAAGAGACCACATCTATCAGAAAAATACTTTCCGCAGGTTTCCATACGCTGAACCCAGTTTTAATGGCGTAAGATTTTTCGGTAGAGCTGAAAAGCACAATATTAATCCTGGGCAGGTAATAGTCCAGATCAGAAAGTTTCTTTTCCTCATCAATAACGTTCACGGCAGGGTATTTCTCTGAGATCAGGTAGTTCATGACCGTATTATAAGCATCCCCGGGCCCGATAATGGATTTCGTATTCTCCTGCATCGCAAGCCCATCAACGCCATTCAGTACCACATCTACCTTCAGGCCCAGGCTGATCACTTTCTCATAAATTTCGCCGTTAACGATCAGGGTAGGGCTCCATTCCAGGATCTGCCCCAGGTACTCTTCGTCAAAATTTCCCAGGTTATGAATATATAAGGCGGGCTCCTGTTTCTCTTTTACTATATGGTGCGATGACATGGTGCTAAGATATCAATGATTAGCGAAAAGCTGAATGATTATTTTTTTGGTTTTTTCATTTCATCGTAATAGGCCTTCAGCTGGTAAAAAGCTTTCTTTTTATTGCCTTTATCGTCATAAAAGCCCTTGCGGTTCCAGCCCTCCTGGTAAAAAGGGTTATTACGTCTTGGCGACCGGAAATCTGCCAGTACCCATGGGGAAATGCCAACAAACTTTGCAGGCATACGTTTAAACATGGCTATCTGCTCTTTGTAGTACCACTCCTGGTATTCTTCACTGAAGCGGGTAAGCGAGTCTGCATGAAAACCTCCCTTGGCATCTCCTCCGGTTTCACTGATAAAGAGCGGTTTATTGTATGGGGTGTCCCAGCTGGTGGTACGGCACTTATCGGGTAAACCACCATACCAGCCTAAATATTCATTAAAGGCAACGAGATCTACGAATTCACCCAGCGGATCATCGATAATATTTTTGTCATTCAGCGCACTGTAGTTCACTTCCAGGGCTGCCGAAACCATCCGGGTATTGTCCAGCTCCCGGGCTTTTGTGAGCAGGCTGTGCATGAAATCTGTCCGCGTTTGGCTAATTGGTGTTTCATTGCCTACCGACCAGATGATCACACTTGCACGGTTATGGTCGCGCGTGATCATTTCCGTCAGCTGGGCTTTCGCTTTTTCCAGCACTTCAGCACTGCCGAAGTCTATGGTCCAGTAAACCGGGATCTCGGACCATACCAGTATGCCCAGCGAGTCGGCCAGACGGGTGATCTTTTCATCATGCGGATAATGCGCCAGCCGCACCATGTTGCAGCCCAGTTCAATGCTCTGATGTAACAGCTGTTCCGCATCTTCTTCACTATAGGCGCGTCTCACTTCCTGCGGGATTTCTCCATGGATACAGATGCCACGCATAAATATTGGTTTGCCGTTCAGTAATACCTGTGTACCATGTGCTTCTATGGTCCTGAAACCGATCTTATCTGTAGTCTCATCATTTTTGGTACGGATGATCACGGTATAGAGTTTTGGCGTTTCGGGCGACCATAATTCTACCTTTGGCAGTTTAAAGCTCAGGGCTGTAGTTTCTCCCGTTGCGGCGATCTTCTTTTTGAATTTCAGTTCGGGTATCTCGATGGTAAGGGTTTCTCCCGCAGCTGGCGCCTGGTTCAGCTTTACCCAACCTTCAGCTTCCGGCGTTTTCCCGGGTGTTTTACCTGTAGAATTCTTCTTTAGCTGTACGACAAAATCCTGGATAAAAGTAGTTGGCACGGTGATCAGTTTAACTTCCCGGGTAATCCCTCCATAGTTCCACCAGTCGGTATTCAGTGTAGGCACCTCATCGGCATGCCGCTTATTGTCTACCTTCACCACCAGGAAATTATCCTTATCCTTTAACAGCGCCTGCGGAACTTCAAAGTTAAACGGTGTAAAACCGCCTTTATGCATGCCCAGCTTTTTGCCGTTCAGGAATACGTCGGCACGGTAATTCACTGCCCCGAAATAAAGGAAGTACCGCTGCCCGGCAGCAGTTTTTTCTACATCGAAGGATTTTTTATACCAGATGGTCCCTTCATAAAAGGTAAACTCCGGCTGCTGGTGGTTCCAGTCGCCCGGTACATTCAGGCTGTATTTCTCTATATAGCCATGTTCCTTCTTTTCTGTTTTATTTGCCTGCACGTCCGTATTCCAGTACGCATCAGGATTTTTTTCATCCAGCTCCTTATACCGGTAGTCATAAAAGCCGGTTTCATACGGATCAACGATATACTGCCATTTCCCATTCAGGCTCAGGGCCTTTCTCGCTCCTGTATTGGTGATTAAATTGCCCTGTGCGAATGTGAGCATGCCTGATGCCGACAGGAGCAATAGTAATAAGACCTTCTTCATTATTTTTTATTTAAATGAGTTGATAGTTTCATACCTCTTCATCGCTTCCACATAATAATAATCTGCATAGGTCAGCGGCACATCCACCTCAGATTTCTGCGGTAGGTGCCCTACGCTGTGCTGCAGCAGGAAACCTCCGTTTGTGCCCGGAAGGGACTGGTAAGGTGCTCCGGAAAGACTTTGCAGCATTTTCTCAGCAGTTTTAAAGTATAGGTTTGCTTCTTTCGGCCCAGCATCATGTGAAAGTTCAAAAAGAGCGGACGACATGACAGCCGCCGCAGAGGCATCACGCAATGCGTCCGGGATGTTCGGTGCATCAAAATCCCAGTAGGGGACTTTATCTTTAGGCATGCGGGGATGGTTCAGGATGAAAGAGGCGATATGGTTGGCCTGATCAAGGTATTTCTTGTCATGTGTTTCGCGGTACATTACGGTATACCCGTAGAGGCCCCATGCCTGTCCTCTTGCCCATGCAGATTCATCAGCATATCCCTGCGCGGTTTGTTTTTTCTGCACCTGGCCGGTTTCAGGGTTATAGTTGATCACATGGTAAGAACTATAATCAGGCCTGAAGTGATTTTTTAATGTTGTATTGGCATGGGTAACAGCGATCTTGTAATAACTGGAGTCGCCCGTTACGCGCGTTGCCCAGAACAGCAACTCCAGGTTCATCATATTGTCGATGATCACCAGGAACTCCTTTTTTTTGCTGTCCCATGATTTGATACATCCCACTTTAGGATCGAATCGGGTAGACAGGGATTTGGCGCTATTGATCAGAATTTCTTTGTATTCGGGATTTGGATCCAGCTTTAGCGCCGTGCCGAAACTGCAGTACATCATGAAACCAAGGTCATGCGTAGAGGTGTTGTACTGTTCCTTAGCTAAAAGGCCCAGCATACGGTTCGCCTCGGTCAGCAAAGCAGGGTCTTTGGTCTGCGCATAGATTTCCAGCAAGGTGCCCGGATAAAAACCGCTGCACCACCAGCCGGAATCACTGGTCACGAGCTTCCCGCTTTTCAGGTCAAACGTTTTAGGAAACCGGCCCTCATCAAGGGATTTCATCATCAGTTTATACTGTGCATCAGCGGCTGAGAAATTGGTACGAATGGTTTTTAGCAGCCTGGCATTGGGTTTAAACCCCTGCGCATTTACAGAAAGGCTGAACAGGAGCATTCCAATTACTGGCAGTAACTTCATTTGTTTCATCATGTTTTATTTGGTTAATTATACAGGTAATGATTCCCTGCAAAATAACCAATAAATTTTATTTCTTAATCGTAATGATATTTTATTGATGGAGCAGGCCGAGTTCTTTATTGCTGTGCGCGCAGTTTTCCCAGTTCTTTTGAAGAGATCTGTAAAATTGCACCATGCCTTATCCCATTCGGCAGGCTTATCTGGTCAGATATGTCCTTCCAGGTCTTCAGGTCTTCAGAACTTATCGCCCCGTATTTGTGTTCAGTATATTTGTCAAAATATAACAGCCAGGTGTTCCCCATCTTCAGGCTGGTAGGTCCTTCTGCCCAATACTTTCCGGTGATGGGCGCGGAAGCCGCGGTATATGGTCCGGTTAAACTCTTGCTATAGGCAATTTTCAGGTTCTTTTGTGCAGGTTCAGGGGTTTCGTCTTTCAGGAACATGATGTATTGGCCTGCATCCTTCACAATTGTTGCATCAATTGAGTTGAAACCGGGATCATAAAGCAGTTTGGTGGCAGTATAGGTTTTAAAGTCCTTCGTGGTTGTATAATATAAACGGTGATTATATCCGTCATCGGCTGTGCTGGCAGTTTCGGGGAATTTCCCCCTGATCGTAGTTGCCCAGTAGATCATATACGTTTTGGAGGCTTCATCATAGGTGATTTCCGGGGCCCAGCAATTGCGGGCATTTTCTTCATTGGCCATCACGGGGATAAACTCCTGAGGGCTCCAGTGAATAAGGTCTTTTGAGGAGGCATAACCGATTCCCTTATCGTTCCAGCTTACTGTCCAGACCATATGGAACACACCGTTTTTACCCTTGATGATACAAGGGTCGCGCATAAGTTTATCCTTACTTACAGTTGGACTGAGAAAAGACAGGTCATTCTTTAAGGCGGCCCATTTGTAGCCATCTTCGCTATAGGCATAATGCAGGCCGTCTTCCCCGTTGCCTTTAAAATACGCAAATAAATAAGGGTTACTTTTCGACTGGCCCTTTGAACCGGTTACATTTAACAGGAGTAACACACTCATTATCATTGTCAGCTTTCTCATTTATACGTATCTTTTTACAAGTTATCAGGCTTAAGTATGTTTTTGATCGAACCCATATATGGTACCCATTGTTCATACCACTTCAAGTATAAGTATATTTTAAGAAGCAACAAAGCAGGATATTAACCAGTTAAAAGCCATATTTAAAGCGTATTATCACGTATAGCAATAAATTATAAAACCTCTATCCAGGCCGCAATGACGGTTCAGGAGCAGGTTGTGGATGGTGGTTACCTTGCACTTAAAGGCGGCTTTGGAAATTTTATGCAATACGCCTATTCTTCACCTGCATTAGCTGATGTACGTTTTGGCTTTATTCGTTCCCATGATGCCCTCCATCAAAGGTTTAAGATACAGTTGTTCCAGTGTCTTCTTTCTCTTCAGCACCGGCAGAAAGTGTGCTACGATCAGCTGTCCCTTTCTCAGATAAACATCTGCCTCGATATTTACATATCCTTTATCCAGGGCATCATACAGCGGTCGCCTGTGCCAGTAATCGTTATGCGAGAAACCATGATAGAGCAGAATATTCTGAGACTGACAATTCAATGTGGTAAAAACCAGCAAAATCAGATAGGATAATTTCAGGGAAGGTTTAAGAGTTGCTAATAGCATTGTAAATTTAATTTACATGTGCAAGGTACAACTGCAATATTTACAACGCGTTAACAATGCGTAAAGGAATAAAAAAAGAGTATGAAAAAAGCTGTATGAAAATTTAACTAAATATTGAAAATACGCCTTCTGTATACCATATCTTATTATCTTTACTTCGAACACATATACGTTAAATGTACTGGTACGAAGATGAGGTAAAGCACCTTGAAAAAGAGCGCTTAAAAAGAGGGCATGATCCTGAGATAATTTTTTACGGTAGTTCCACCATACGGATGTGGAGCAGTCTTTCTAATGATTTTCCAAAGAAAGATATAGTAAACCTTGGTTTTGGCGGTTCTACACTTGCTGCCTGCGTATGGTTCTTCCAAAGGATCATGGTTGATTACCAGCCGAAGGCGCTGTATGTTTATGCCGGGGACAATGACCTGAGCGATGGAAGACATCCGGAAGAGGTGTTGATATTTTTTCAGCAGCTGGCGGTATATACCGCAAACCGTTTCGGGAACCTGCCATGTTACTTTATTTCATTAAAGCCCAGCCCCAGCCGCTGGAATATGGCGGAACAGTTTAAATATACCAATAACCTGATAGAAAGCGAGATCATCAAAGTGAATAAGAACTGGACGTTTATTGATGTTTTTAAAAAAATGCTGGACAAGTCAGGCAATCCCATGCCAGAGCTTTTTCTGGAGGACGGATTACATCTGAATGAAAAAGGTTATAAATTATGGAAGGAAATTGTTAACCCTTATTTAATTCCACAGTAATATGTAACAGTGATATTTCCCCTTTATAATAAGCTTTCGAAATGAACAGAGAATATCACAAATGGTTTAGCGCGGCATTGCAGCGGGACATGGAGCTGTTAATATTCGGACATAGCGGCCGGGCTGTTCTATTTTTCCCTACACGCACGGCCAGGTTCTATGATTATGAAAACTGGGGCATTATCGAAGCAATGAGCCAGCAGATCAATAACGGCGAAATACAGGTCTTCTGTGTAGACAGCATTGACGCCGAAAGCTTTTATAATGCAAATATCCACCCGCAGTCCCGTATTTCGCGTCACCTGCAATATGAGCAATACCTGCTGCAGGAGGTCATCCCATTAATTTATTCAAAAAACAGCGGGAATTATCTTGAAACTGCCGGATGCAGCATGGGTGCCTATCATGCCATCAATCTTGCGCTGAAATATCCCTTGTTGTTCAAAAAGGCCGTGGGCATCAGCGGCAGATATGACCTTACCGAAAATCCAGGCGACTTTAAAGACCTGCTGGACGGGTTCCGTGACGACTCTGTTTACTACAATATGCCCCGGCAGTATATCGCCAATTTGGATGATGAAGTCCTCCTGAATGCGATACGCAATGTGGAGATCATTCTGGCTATTGGGGAGAATGATCCTTTTTTATATAGTAACAAAGACCTTAGCCAACTGCTTTGGAATAAGGCTATTCCTAATCAATTGTACATTTGGGCCAGCAATGCCCACAGGCCACATTACTGGAGAAAAATGGTTCCGCTTTATCTGTGAATCACCGTTCCTCTTATTTTCCAGAACCTGAAAAAGCAATCATTACCGTTCCGCCAAGTACCAGTTGCCAGGTGATCTTTTCTTTCAGGAATATAATGAATAAAATGATAGCCGCCGATATAGCCGCCAGAATAGCCCATAAAACCCACATAATTTCTCGTTTTCATATGTAACACAGGAAATTAAAAATAGATTTGTAGCAATGGAAATATAAAGGATCCCTATATTTAATCCATACCAGGACCTGTTCATGGATAGACTACGAAAACACATTGAAGAAATTACCCCTGTCAGTGATGAAGAGTTTGACTACATCAAAACATTTTTTACGCTGAAAAGGGTAAAAAACATCAATATTTAATTCAGGAAGGCGAGCAGGCCAGCTTTGAATATATGATCCTGTCTGGTATTTTCAGGATGTTTTATCTTGACGAACTAGGGAAGGAATACATTGTACAATTTGCGGGAGCAAACTGGTGGATGTCAGACTATCAGTCGTATTTTAATAAAAAAAAGACATGCTTCTATCTTCAGGGAGAGTAGCGCGTTTCTTTTTCGAACTCCCAAAATACCATTATGTCCTATGACAAAATTTTATTGGTAGCAAAAAAGAAAATTACAGACCATGATTAAATAAGTTCTCGTTTTATTCAGTTTATTACGCAAATCACCCCCTATTTTGTCACGACTACACCTGTGATGCGATGGATTACTTGTGGATATTTGTAATAGAACGAAGCACTCTTTAAAACAATTGTTATGCGGAAATTAAAATTACAGGTACAAATGACTCTTGATGGTTTTGTAGCCGGGCCGGAAGGGCAGTTAGACTGGATGTGGGCCGCTGGTGAAAAGGACGAATCCTCTTTCCTGAAAGTAATTGAACTGGCTGATAGCTGTGATACCATTTTGCTTGGACGCAACATGACCCGGGGATTCATTGATTATTGGGAAAATGTAGTTGACAACCAGCCCGACAGTCCGGAACAACCTTTGGCTCAATTAATGGTCAATATGCGTAAAATTGTTTTCAGCCGCACGCTAAACACTATTAAGGGCAGAAATTTAGAAGTGGAAAACGGAGACCTGGCTGCTGCGGTGCATGCGCTGAAAAAGGAACCCGGCAGGGATATCATGGTATACGGCGGCGCCAATTTTGTCAGTTCACTGATCAGCCAAAATCTTATTGACGAATATTTTATTTTCAGGAGCCCGGTTGCCCTCGGGAAGGGGCTTTCAATTTTTAAGGAGCAAAAAATTATGAAATTAGAAAGTTCAACTTCCTACAAAAATGGAAAAACACTCGATAAATACTTACCGGTATAGGCCAAGGGTCCTAACTATTACTATCTTAGCAAAAACAACCCGGTAAAGCTTATGCCTGAATTTTATGAATCATTCGTTCATCTGACCTTCATCGGTATTATTGCATTATTTCCGGTAGTTAACCCAATTGGCTCCGCTTTTATGGTGAGCCCATTTTTTGAGCATTTGAACAGCGCCGAGAAAAGGGCCGCAGTTACTTCAATAACCTTATATGCATTTCTGGTTTGCACGGTTTCGCTGTTTGCAGGTCAGTGGATATTAAGGCTGTTCGGCATTTCTATACCCGTCATACAACTTGCTGGTGGTATCATGATCTGTAAAATGGGCTGGGAGTTTATATCTTCCGATCAGAAAAAAACTGCTTCGGATGACCTTGCTGAAGATTTGAATGTGTCTGCATATAAACATATCGTCAACAAACTATTTTACCCAATCACCTTTCCGGCTACTACAGGCGCCGGCACCATTTCAGTTCTATTTACGCTAAGTGCACACGGCGCAGCTTTCGGGAGTCAGGCTTATTTTCTGAATACGGGCGCAATACTTTTGTCTATTTTGGTCATGTGCCTAATGATCTTTTTCTTTTATCTCAACACCAAAAATATGATCCATTATCTGGGATCAAACGGCGAAAATATTGTGAACAGAATATCTGCTTTCTTAATATTTTGTGTTGGCCTTCAGATTGGTTTAACCGGGATAAAATCACTTTTTCAGATTTAGGATTTGATAAGATGAACTGCGATTAATTGCAATGATAATCATTAATATGAAAGCAGGCCGAAACTAAATATCTGTATTATATGTTGTGTCATTTTAAACGATAAAAGCTGTCCATCAATCTGTTTTCGGTCTGCTGCAGTCAAAGAATCAGGATAAACATGGAAAGCACATACAAAAAACTCAGACTCCTTTTGGGCGATCAGCTCAATCTTCAGCATTCATGGTTTTCGCATAAAGATCAATCCACGTTGTATGTGCTGATGGAAATACGAACGGAAACAGATTACGTTTGGCACCACATACAGAAAGCCTGTGCTTTCTTTGCTGCAATGGAAGGTTTCGCCGAAACGCTGAATAACGATGGTCATGATACGCTTTATTTTAAACTGGATGATCCTGCGAACAAACAAAGCTTTTCTGCCAACTGTGATGCCCTCATAAAAAAATATCATATTGAAAGTTTTGAGTATCAGCTCCCCGACGAGTACAGGCTTGATGAGGAACTGAAAGCTTATTGCGACACATTGAAGATTCCCTGCCAGGCTTATGATACCGAACATTTTTATACCACCCGCGATGAACTGGCTACGTTCTTTACCGGAAAAAAGGGCTTGCTGATGGAGAACTTTTATCGTGAAATGCGTAAAAAACATGATGTACTAATGGCTGGCGACGAACCTGTGGGAGGAAAATGGAACTTCGATGAAGATAACCGCAATAAACTTCCAAAGACCCATAAGCCCCACTTACCATTATTGTTTAACAATGCCGTACAGCCACAATATGACCGCATCAGAAATGCCGGGATTGAAACCATAGGCAGTATAGATCTACAGAACCTGTACTGGCCAGTGAACCGGCAACAGTCGCTGGAACTTTTACGTTATTTCACCGAAAATTGCCTGCCGCTTTTCGGCACTTTCCAGGACGCCATGCACACTGATGAGTGGTCTATATACCATTCCCGGCTGTCTTTCAGCATGAATACTAAAATGCTTTCTCCAAGGGAAGTGATTGGAGCTGCTCATGCAGCCTGGGAGCAGAATAAAAAGGCCATTTCAATCAACCAGCTGGAAGGCTTCGTCAGGCAAATTTTAGGTTGGCGTGAATATATGCGTGGAATTTACTGGCTGAAGATGCCCGGTTTTGAAACACTGAATTACTTTGACCATCAACGAAAATTGCCCGGCTGGTATTGGACCGGAAAGACTAAGATGAACTGTATGAAACATAGTATTGGCCAATCGCTAAACCATGCCTATGCCCATCATATCCAGCGACTCATGATAACCGGCAATTTTGCATTGCTGGCTGGCATCAAACCGGACGAGGTAGACTTCTGGTACCTGGGCATCTACATTGATGCCATTCAGTGGGTGGAAATCACCAATACCAGAGGGATGAGCCAATATGCGGACGGGGGCATCATCGGATCAAAGCCCTACACCGCAAGTGCCAATTATATCCATAAACAGAGTAATTATTGCGACAATTGTCATTACGACCGGACAAAAAGAATTGGTGAAAGTTCCTGTCCTTTTAATAGCCTGTACTGGGATTTCCATGACCGCCACAGAGATAAGCTGAGCAATAACTTCAGACTTTCTATGGTTTACCGGCTATGGGACAAAATGGCCCTGCATGACCGCGATGCTATTTTGCTGCGCGCAGACTTCTGCCTGGAGAATCTGGAGGAACTATAATCACATTGAACGGACAATTAATGGCAGTAATGATTGATGATCCTGCATCATCAATAAAAAATCCGGTATATCCGTATTTAAATCGAATTTGCTTGCCCTAAACTGATATTGATGCTATTATTCCCCTTATCGCTAAACAGTTTGAAAGATATCTGAATAGTAGTATAGGACCTTCAGGCTAACCGTTTACACACCGTTAAAGGTTAATCAGGCCTTCATGTAGCCATTAGGCGGGGATCTCCTAGCCTTGTCCTAGCCGCCGGACAGCTTAACCCCAGCTGATCCCTTCTAAAAAGTCTTGTAAATGGATACTGATCTGCATACGTAACTCCGATTGTTCCCCGCTATAGCTTAAACACCCATATCTTATCAGGCAAGATCATTGCTCTCAATTGTACGACAATTAGCGACAAATTGAGACAACACATTGATTTACTTTTAGTTACAATACATTTATAGTAAGTTTGAATAAACAATTAAAATTATAATTATGGCAAAATTAACAAATGGCTTTAACGGCCCCTTAAAGGGAAAATTAGGCAAAGCAGTAGCCTATATCCTAAACGATGAAAATATTATCCGTTCCATTGGAGAACGTAACAAAAAGAAGGATTCAGAAATGACTGATACGCGGCTAAGGACAAAGCTGGCTACCGATCTTATTACCCCTGTCAATGATTTTATCAAGTTCAGCTTCGCTTATGAAGCGAAAAAGCACAAGACATGGAACTTCCATAATGCGGCCTCAAGCATTGTTCGGGAGGCGATCTCGGGCACATTTCCCAATCTGTACGTTGATTACTCCAAGGTGTTATTTGCGAGCGGCAAACTACCGTTACCTAAAAACCTTGCGGCAGAAGTGGTCGAAAAAGGATTAAAGTTTACCTGGGATACAAGTTCCCCAGAAAAAGGGGCTAAAAGAACCGATCTCGCTATGGTTTTGGCCTATTATCCTGAAACAGCTAATGCAAATTTTATAAGAAGCGGATCAAGAAGGTCATCAGGATATGAGATCCTACCCCTGACTGTAAAAAATCAGATTGCAGAAATCTATATCGCCTTTATTTCGGATGATCATTCCAAAGTTTCTGACAGCGTTTATTTAGGTCAAATTAAATGGCAGGGATCATCAGCACCACATTGAACATTCAAAAAAAGAGTCTGTTTCTATTTCTGAGACAGACTCTGCTGTAAGTTTCAGTAATTTAATAAGTGGCCGCGAATGTTCAGGTTTCAAACTTTTTTGTTGAGGGTTTGCAGATGGTTATTGAGATTTTGGAACGTGAAGGGAGATCTTGAAATGGTCATGGGATTGGATAATCTCCCTCTCCTTCCGCCTTCTAAGAATATGTAAGAGGATATAGAGGTAATGAAAAAACTCGTTATAACCTCTTGGGCACTAGCAACTACAAATTCCAGTATATCTCACGGTAAGTTGAACATCAAGTGGTATAGCAAAGAAGTGAATGAGGCTATTTATAGTCAACCATACATTAAACCAAAATTTATTGGAGAAATCCTGGGCATCACATCGAGAACAACTTTGACCAAATACTTTAACGAGCTTTTTACAAATCAGGTCAATAATACCTGTTCAACAACTGGGCATAGCTGTCCAGAAATACAAATTTTTCTGATTACACTTCGTTAAAGCGGACATATTTACAAATATTTCAGACTATAATGACTGAAATAACAAATTTTTCAGATTATAACCAAGAATGACACCACATGTGCTCTAGGACTTAAAACTGCAAGAAACACAAAGTTCAGTAGTCTTGGGTAGTACCGAACTTTTGTGGCCGCGAAGATTCCAATCATCATTCAATCGATTTAAGTTCAGCTTAGCAAATTTCTCTTTTTATTATAGTTGTTAAGATAGCCTTTCTTCAGAGAATCTTCGAGATAAGATCGGGCGATCAATTGTTCTACCAAGGGCTGCCTTTCCAGAAATGACTTTAATAGAGCGCTGATCCTTTTTTCTTGAATGCCGATCCTTCTAGCAAATTCTTCGAAATCCAAGTGGCTTGGTGCCGTATTTTTTTCCCAATCTCTAGATTTGAAGCCATCAGCGAAAAGTCCTCCATCTAATGCAAAATCTGGATCATTTACGTGGAGTTTTGTATTCAGCAGATCATATGCCGGGCTTAGGACAAAATCGCCCTGAGCAGTTTCCAGCAGTCCAAAGTTCTTAAGATGGGCATCTCCGTTGGAGAAAAGATAATTGAACACAACGAGTTTAAAGTATTTCTCGATTTCCACGCGCCATGAGGGAACATACTTCCGGATTAGTGCACCTAAATCTTCATAGTTATAATGATACTTATAATCTGCTCCGTCTGTATCCTTTGATTTTCCGGCCAGGCTTGCGAAGTCTTCTTTTCTCCACTTATTTCCGTTAGGTTTTACATCAAATCTTAAGGTGATATATGCAGGCTCTCCTGTTTCAAAAAAGATCAATGCATTTTCAGCAGTATCTATCTTGTAGACTTGCCTGGCAATCTGCATAGTTAGGTGTTCATTAGCCGGAACCTGATCTACTTTCTTGACATCTCTTGGGATGGGCTTCAGTATATAGGTGCCTGGTTCGCCTTCACTGGTTAGCCTGATACGATTCTTTTCTAGCAGAAGAGATAATTTTTCTTGCACACCAGAGATAGAGATCCTCTTCCTGTTCTCTATGAACTTTTCTACGTCTACATTGTCTGTCTTATAGGATGTATAGGGTAGAATATGACTAACTTTTTTTCCACCGAACATTCTTTTCAGTGCAATAGGACTATATGTATGATAGCCTTCAGCCAGGGTTCCCGGGCAGTTAGTTATTTCCAATAAACTCATCATTACTTGGTTTTACTGTTATAGCCCCGATAGTATCATTTCCCGCTGTAGCAAGGAGTAGACCAAAGGCATCTTCTTCATCTATTCTGAACTGCCTACTTTGTAGCTGCTTATTTACTCCTTCGGCTAGCATGTTATAGAAGAACGGGAATAGGTAGGTCGATCGGTATTCCCGCCTAAGTTTTGGAAGAGTCAGGCTTATAGCGGGCATTGAATGATCATTATAATAATGTTCATCATAAGTGAACACATAATTATTACTGCCTTCCTCTATTAAGCTTCCGGCTAGAATTTTGTTGTAAAATATTTTAGCTTTCCTCATTAGTCCGTTCGTTGATACCTCCTATTACCAGTTTAATCTCCATGCCCAGTACTTCTGCTATTTTTGTCAATACTTCTATAGTAGGATTGGCTTCGCCTTGTTCTATCTTAAAGATGGTGTTTACACTTACCCCTGCAAGGTCGGCCAAATAAGACTGTGTAAGCTTTAATTCCTTCCGTCTATTTTTGATAGAGTTGCCAAGTGATAATAACATTATAATGTGGTTTTTATTAAAAATAGGAAATAAATTTATTAATTCAAAGAGAAACCACATTAAAATGTGGTTTCTCTTGATTTCTATTCATTAACCATTCTAGCCACATCTTAGCTCTTAAGAAGATTTCTTTGTTTCTCATTAGAAACGACTTTTATTAAACAACCAAAGTCTTGAATGATGACCATCTACATTCTTAAATAAACTATGCTAGCGTTATTAAACGCTACTGCATATAGAGGAAATAAAGTTAAAAAGTTCGGTAGTATTTAAGTACTACCGAACTTTTGTGGCCGCGAAGATTCTGATTTTAAACTATTTTATGGATGATTTGCAGATGGTTATTGAGGTTCTGGGGTCTGAAGGGGTATTTTGAAATGGTGGTGAAACGGATTTAAACCTATTCTGAAAGGATGCGATAAAGTTCAAGATTTAAATAATAGCTATTGCCCTGCATTATTCTCTTCTCTAAAATACCCATATCAGAAAGTTTATCGAGGTATTTTCGCGCAGTGTTTTCCGCAAAAAGCTTTCGGTCAGTATAATGCCTTACTTTAGTATATGGCTGTGTAAATAGCGCATCTACAAGACTTTCTGGTCTACTGATTTCATTGTCATCCATAATCGCCTCAAGAATAGCATCTTTAGCAGATATGATATCATTTATCTTATAGTATGTAATATTTGCAGTTACCTCTACAGCCTTAAGCATGTATAATAACCATTTCTTCCAGCTACCTCTTTGCGTTATTCCAGATAACCCTCCATAATATTCATCTTTATTATCGATAATGTATCGGCTTAGAAATAATATAGGATAATCAAGAAGGCCTTTTTTAGTTAAGTAATGAATATTAAAGATACGTCCAGTTCTTCCATTTCCATCTCGAAAAGGATGTATAGCCTCAAACTGGAAATGCCCTATTGCCATTTTTAAAAGAGGATCTAATGGATACTTTTTATCATCGTTTAAAAACTCTGGAGTTGCTATATTTGAGTAGACAGTAAGTTAAGAGAATTACATACCTTAACAGAAATTATGTCACAAGTAAGAAAAGCGTACCCGAAGGAGTT
>NZ_FNRA01000041.1 GCF_900107535.1 Pedobacter hartonius
TGGAGTTGCTATATTTGAGTAGACAGTAAGTTAAGAGAATTACATACCTTAACAGAAATTATGTCACAAGTAAGAAAAGCGTACCCGAAGGAGTTCAAACTGATGAGTGTTGAGCTGAGCAATACCCGAAAAGATCTAACCGCATTGGCCAAAGAATTGGATATCAATGTTACCTTATTATACAGATGGCGGAAGGAATTTACCAATAAACAAGGCGGTAGTTTTCCTGGGAACGGGAAAGTGATCTTGACTGAAAGTGAGCAGGAGCTTTCACGCTTGAGGCAGCAGCTTCGAGATACGGAAATGGAACGGGATATCTTAAAGAAGGCTGTAGGCATCTTCTCCAAGAGCGACAACAAATATTCAGGTTCATAAAGAACCACATGAAAATATTTCCAGTCGAGAAGATGTGTTCGGTATTTAAAGTAAGCAGAGGTGGTTTTTACGCTTGGATGAAGGCTCTTCCTTCAAACAGGCGTATCGAAAACCAAATGCTAGACCTTGAAATACTAGAAGCTTTTGTGAACAGTAAAAAGATCTATGGCAGTCCCCGAATCACCCGTGAACTCCATAAAAAGAATATCAACGTATCCCGGCCAAGGGTCGCCAGAATGATGAAAAAAGCAAATCTGAGAAGCGTAGTAAAGAAAAAGTTTAAGATTACTACTGATTCCAGTCATAAATTTCCGGTACCGGAAAACAAACTGGATCGTGATTTTAAGCCAGGCATTTTGGGGGCGTCCTGGGTATCTGACATTACCTATATCAAAACCAGGCAAGGTTGGTTATACCTGACTACAGTGATTGATCTTGGTGATAGAAAAATAATAGGTTGGGCATTAAGTGCAACAATGAAAGCAATTGATACAGTGATACCTGCATTTAAAATGGCTCAAAAAACACGTCCTATAACCCAGCAGATCATCTTTCATTCTGATCGTGGGGTGCAGTATGCCTGTAATGAATTCAGATGTTTATTGGAAAAAAATCCATTCATCATCAGAAGTATGAGCAGAAAAGGAAATTGTTGGGATAATGCGGTGGCTGAAAGCTTTTTCAAGACGCTTAAAGCTGAATGTGTATATCAGCATAAGTTTACAGATAAAGAGCAGGCAGCACTCGTTGTTTTTGAATACATAGAGACTTGGTACAACCGTAAAAGGCAGCATTCTGCACTGGGATATTTGTCCCCGGAGGAATTTGGTAAAAACTTAAATAAAGAAAATATTGCAGCTTAACTGAATGTCCATTTTATTGTTGCAATTCCA
>NZ_FNRA01000012.1 GCF_900107535.1 Pedobacter hartonius
GAACAATACAAAGCGATCTT
The DNA here is from genome assembly GCF_900107535.1 of Pedobacter hartonius. Taxonomy (GTDB): domain Bacteria; phylum Bacteroidota; class Bacteroidia; order Sphingobacteriales; family Sphingobacteriaceae; genus Pedobacter; species Pedobacter hartonius. The sequence goes on from NZ_FNRA01000012.1 coordinate 21, forward strand.
TGCAACATTTGTATCTGCTGGAACAGGTGTTTGTGATGATTCTCCCTCACTTCCAGTGCCCCCGCCGGAGCCGCCACCAATTGTGCCAGGAGGAACTGGAGGAGGTGGCGGTTGTCCACTACCTGAACAATTGGTTTTTAGATATGAATCCGACTTTCTCCAGCTACCTTGTTCACATCCGGGGATATTTGTGGGCGGAGGACAAGCGAATGCATAAAGTGTTTGGGAACTGGGTGATTCGGTAATGGTAACAGTGAGACCTTCTAGGCATGAACGTGTCCAGGAACAAACTTCTATGTAGCTGCAAGACTGCGTATATAAAATGTTTGAAGATTTTAAGGATTTATCAGCGAATTTGTTGTTTGGTCTAAATTTCCCTTTATTGTATTCATAGTAAAATTGGGGGATTTGGAACTCACCAAAAACGATGTAAATTATTGATTTACATAAATTTAAACATGTCCGGATGTTCATCCCGGCTAATCTTCTAATTCAAGCTTATTAACTGCAAATTTTTAAAAATTAAGTGAATTAAAATCCATGTTTTATTATCTCAATAAGATAGCAATTGCTGCTAAAACGTATTGAAAAAAATCGTGAGCGATTAGGCAGACTTCTACTGCAGTTGCGATAATAAAATTAATATCATTAAATTTGCCGCCCAAATGAACGAATAGTGCTAAAGACGCTGAATACTGTAAACATTACGAAAAACATATATGGAAGAGAACGATTTTGCATCAATCTGGCTGGTAGAAAGCGGAAACCCCGCTATAGAGAAATTAACACAGTTGAATCTGGACGTTGCCAGTAAAACCTCAAAAACGTTAGCTGATAGAGGTCTTTCTTCAAATGAACTTGCTGTCTCCCTTGATATCAATCCGGACGAAATCAAAAGTTGGCTGATGGGCAGGCACACTTTTAGTGCAAAAATAATAAAGGAAATCTTAGATACGATGGGAAAATCGCAATGATGTAAAATGACCAACCGCAAGCGGTTGCTCATTTACATCCCCCCGGATTTGGGGATAAATATTTTCCGCTATTATCCTATTTGTGAAAAGAGCAATACGAAGGTAAACTGTAGATCAGTTCCATGGTGACATAGTCAATGTTATCTTTTATATACCCCTGCCCTACTTTTACAAGCTCAAATCTTTCATAGAACGGAGCAGCAGAAAGTCTTGCATTGCACCACAACCGGGTTGCCCCTCTTTCTCCTGCTACATTGATCACGTGCTGCAGTAAGAATGAGCCGTAACCTTTGCCCTGTGCATTGTTTAGCGTTGCAAATTTCCTGAACTGATAAACCTCCTTCTCCCAGAAAAGCGAAATCACAGAAGTTAAGCGTTCACCGGTAAATAATCCGAAATGAAGTCCCTCTTCTTCATTATCCAGCTTAATTTTATCTAAAGGATAGTCAGGATACATCACCTCATGCCTGATCTGCCAGGTAAGTTGATAGTTGATCTGCTCAATTTTAACTTCCTCCATCTCTGCAATTATAGGTTTAAAAGGAATGATATCTCCCCTGGTAAATTTACGATTATTTTCAATTTCGCTACCACAATACAACTGTTGGTGTGATTATGAAACTTACAGCATTACAGACCAATAGCAGTCCTGCCAGTCAGTAAACATATGAAAAAGTAACCCAACGGCAATTATCCTGGTCTTAGGGAATAGCAGTAATATAAAATAAAATGCAATTGCATAATAAGAATGTAAAGGGTGGTAGCCAATACTGCACCTTCCGGGATCGAAAATTGGTGTTGCCAATAAATGATCAGCGTCTACCAGCATAGTGCAGATCATGATAAGCCATGCCCGCTTCCATTGTTTTTTGAAAAATAGAAATGCGATTGCCCCCGGTGTCAGAAAATGCAGGCCGTAATGGAAGACAGGTTGTAATACCTTAACAATATCACCGGACATATTGCTCAATAAAAGATTTCCTGGTCATAATATGAAGATAGGGATAATCTCCGGATAGCTGCCTGCGCTGCTTCAGCTGATAAATAAAATGTCCTCCCAGATCAACAATAATTGGATTTTTGGCCTGATACCAGACCCGGTGTGGATGTTTCCAGCAGAACGAGTAATAGTAAGAAGTAATTGGAAGCTTCCTGAGCTCCGGATGGTGGAAATTAAGAACCCGGGCGCTGCCCCGAAGGAAATCAGACTTCCTGATCATCGACAGATGGTCGGTATGGCAGAAATCGTAATCAGCAATTACCGGGTCATCCACATCCGGTAAGTTTTTCAGGACGCGGAAGCCTTTAAATTTTTTTCCGTTCAGGATCCAGATTAGCTTCGGATAGAAGGCCTCCCTGCTTTTTAGTTCCTCCAGGCAAATAGGAGAATTCTGAAATTCAAGTGTTGTGCCGCAGGGCGTATGCACATCTGCGCGATGAAGCTCTCCCAATATTGCATCCGAAAAACTTATCTCCCTGAATGCCGGTGGGAAGGCTGCTTTCCAGTCGCGATGCCACTCCGTTTCTCCCGCATAATTTCTAAAAGCCCTCTCCATGTACACAAATCTATGCTAATATTTTTAGTGGAGCAAGATTTTGATAAAATTTGTAGTTTGATGTTTTATAAAGAAATAATTAATCCATTATTGCTTGTTCCCTGAGAAAATGAAATTATTTATATATTTTTTGTAGGTTACAGATTAAAAAAGATATTTTTGGTTTAAATGTTTATTACATACTCATTGTGTCATTGCTTATTAGAATAAGAATTCCATATGAAGGATTGTGAAGTTTGTAAAGCCCGTTTGTCAAATACATTTGCCGCCAGAGAAATGATGCTGGGTTTCCGCGACGAATTTGAATATGGAATCTGTTCTAACTGCGGTACCATACAGATACTTTCTGAACCTGAATCGATTGCGGCATATTACCCCCCGTATTATTATTCATTTATACAGGAAGTACCAAAACTCAAACCTTTACCGTTGATGAAAAGATTGGTGAAAGATTCAAGAATGAAAAAGATGTATAAGGCAAGCGAAAACGATCTGTTAAAATGGCTGAGACCACTTGGAATATTACCATCAAATAAAATATTGGATATCGGATGCGGGACAGGCAGGTATATCTGCGAATTATTTAACTTTGGTTTCCAGAACGTTCATGGCGCAGATAAATTCATAAGCGGGGAGATTGACTACGGTTATGGTGTTAAAGTTTTCCAGAGGGATCTGTCTGAGCTTCAAAAGGAGAACTATGATTTGCTGATGATGCACCATGTATTTGAGCACATGGCTGAACCGCTCGATGAGCTAAAAAAGAGTCATGCATTACTAAAAAAAAACGGACACCTTATTGTCAGAATACCTGTGGTTGGAAAAGCCTGGCAAAAATACAATGAAAACTGGATTCAACTCGATGCACCGCGACACTTTTTTATCCATACCGGAGAAAGCATAGCAATACTGGCAAAACAAGCTGGTTTTACCATCACCAACGTTGTTCATGATTCGAACGCCTTTCAATTTTGGGGAAGTGAGTTATATAAACGTAATATCGCATTGGTTGATCAGGAAACGAAACAATACAGAAGCCCGTCGGATTTCTTTTCAGAGAAAGTACTGGCAGAATATGAAGATGAAGCCCAACGTTTAAATGAAAGTAAACAGGGCGACCAGGCCGTTTTTTATTTGAAGAAGATTTAGTTTAAAGCACCATAGTAACTGAATTCGTTCTATCTGAAGCGAAGTTCAAGGGCGCATACAGCCAAAATAAACAGCGAAGGGAAATGCAATGCCCAAAAAGTTAATACTTTCTGAAGGCGTTGCATTTCCCTTCGCTGTTTATTGTAAAAATGGAATTAACTCAATTTCCAGTCGGGCCTTTCAAAGTGACAGGTATACCCGTATGGATTCTTTTGCAGGTAATCCTGATGTTCTTCCTCTGCATTCCAGAAATCAGATACCGGGACAACTTCAGTTACGATCTTTCCAGGCCATACGCCTGAAGCTTCCATATCGGCAATTAATGTCTCCGCAGTTTCCCGTTGCGTTTCATCCATAAAGAAAATGGCGGAACGGTATGATACACCCCTGTCATTTCCCTGCTTGTTCCGGGTTGTTGGATCGTGAATCTGGAAGAAGTATTCAAGCAGTCCACGATATGGTAATTTTTCAGGATCAAATGTTATTTCAATAGCTTCGGCATGTGTTCCATGATTCCGGTATGTTGCATTCGGAAAGTCACCACCTGTGTATCCAACTACCGTTGAAATTACACCCGGATAGTGACGGATCAGTTCTTCTACTCCCCAAAAACAACCGCCGGCCAGAATCGCTTTTTCAGTATTCATATTTCTCGGTTTTAGTTGCACAAAGATACTGAATTCCGGCCGTTTATTTCCAGCCCCCTCCCAGCTCCTTATAAACGTTGACCACTGCGTTGAGCTGTTCTTTTTTTGTTTCCACCAGTTCAAGTTTAGATTCCAGCGCATCACGTTGTGTCATCAGCACTTCGAAATAGTCTGCCCGGGCAGATTTGAACAGATCATTGGATACTTCGATCGACTTGTTGAGTGCATCAACCTGCTGCGACTTCAAATCATAACTTTTCCCAAGGTTGTCTATATTGGAAAGTTCCTTTGAAACTTCCATGTATGCATTGAGAATGATCCGCTGATAGTTGTACATCGACTGAAGCTGCCGTGCATTGGCGCTGTTAAACTCTGCTTTGATCGCATTCCTGTTCACCAATGGTCCTGCAATATCTCCGGCTAGGGAATACAGCACTGACTTCGGTATCTTAAACAGGTAAGAAGGTCTGAAGGCCTCTAATCCAAGTGCTGCAGAAATATCAAGTGAAGGATAGAATTCTGCACGGGCTACTTTAACATCAAGTTTTGCAGCTGTCAGGTCCAGTTCTGCCTGTTTGATATCAGGACGGTTCGCCAGTAACTGTGCAGGGATTCCTGAGCTGACCGTCAATGGGGTGAGGTCCAAAAAGTTACTTTTATCCCGCTTTATTTCCTGCGGATAACGGCCCAGCAGAAAGTTGATGTTGTTCTCTTCTTCCTTTATCTTTTGAAGGATTTCAAACTCCCGGCTTTGTGAAGCCAATACCTCAGCCCTGAACTTCTGAACGGCCAGTTCGGTGGCCCTCATGGCTTGTTTCTGAACTTTTACGATCTCTAAAGCATTTTTTTGAAGTTCAATATTCTGCTTTACAATCTCCATCTGGCTGTCCAGTGACTGTAACTCATAATAAGAACTGGCTACTTCGGCTACAAGGTTTGTCAATACAAAATTTTTGCCCTCGATGGTGGACAAATATCTGCTAATTGCCGCTTTCTTGGAATTACGCAGTTTCTTCCAGATGTCAATCTCCCAGTTGGCCTCAACTCCGAGCGTATAGTTCAACAGATTTTCCGGCACTTCTTTACCCGGAATAATATCCGTAGAGGCATCTCCCGCACCCTGACTGGTATACAGGCCTACTTTTTCAATTCCTGCTCCCGCCCTTACTCCAACGGTTGGCAATAGTGCCCCTTTTCTCAAGCGAACGTCGTTTTTTGCGATCTCAATATCCTGCAGGGTAACCATGAGTTCCTGGTTGTTCTTCATTGCAGTATCGATCAGGTCTACCAGATGCTGGTCCTTAAAGAAGTTGCGGTAAGGAATAGTTGATATATTGGTCGTATCCCGGTTGTTGCCATATGATTCGGGAGCAGGCCTGCCGGCAGTTCCCGTCGTGACTGCCGGCACCTTGCAGCTCGCCGCTGCAAGGCTTATGGCCAGCACAATAAGGTATCTCTCTAATTTAAATTTATACATTGTGATCGATTTCTTCTGTTAATGGATTTTCATCTTCATGTTTAGCCATGCGATTTTTTTCTGCAATCCTGCCGAATATATAGTACAATCCGGGTATGACAAGCACACCGCACAGTGTTCCTAAAAGCATCCCGCCGGCGGCGGCAGACCCGATAGTTCGGTTACCAATCTTGCCTGGGCCTGAGGCAAATACCAAGGGAATCAAACCAGCAATAAATGCGAAGGAGGTCATCAGGATCGGACGGAACCTTACCGCGGCTCCTTCCATCGCCGCCTCTAATACAGTGGATCCCTGTGCATGTTTTTGTACAGCAAACTCAACTATCAGTACGGCATTTTTACCTAGCAGACCGATGAGCATCACGAGTGCCACCTGGGCATAAATGTTATTCTCCAGTCCACATATCTTCAGCAGCATGAATGCCCCGAAAATTCCGCATGGCAGAGAAAGCAGTACCGCGAAAGGCAGGATAAAACTCTCATATTGTGCAGCAAGAACAAGGTACACGAAACCCAGGCAGATCATGAAGATGTACAGCGCTTCGTTTCCACGGCCTACTTCATCCTTGGAAATACCTGCCCAGTCGATACCAAATCCCCTTGGCAGCGTTTTATCAGCTACCTCAGTAATGGCCTGGATAGCAGCACCACTACTATATCCGGGAGCTGATGCACCACTGATCTCAGAAGCATTGTACATATTGTGACGCGTAATCTCTGATAGTCCATATACTTTCTCCATTCTCATAAAGGCAGAAAAAGGGACCATCTCATCACGATCATTTTTCACATATAACTTCAGAATATCCTCTGGCAGTGCACGGTACTCCGGCGAAGCCTGCACCATTACTTTGTACTGGTGATCAAACTTGATAAAGTTAGTCTCGTAGTTACTTCCCACCAGTGTGGACAGCGTATTCATGGCATTCTCGATAGTAACGCCTTTTTGTTTGGCAATATCATTGTCTACCTTCAGCATATACTGCGGGAAACTGGCACTGTAAAAAGTAAAGACAGAAGCCAGCTCAGGACGTTTACTCAGTTCCCTTACAAAGTCCTTACTTACGGTTTCCATCTTATGGAAATCACCAGAGCCTGCTTTATCCAGCAAACGCAGCTCAAAACCGCCCGCAGCTCCGTATCCGGGTACTGCTGGTGGCTGAAAGAATTCAATGGTAGCACCGTTGATCTCTTTGGATTTCTCTTCCATTTCCGCAATGATTTCCTGTACAGAATGTGTACGGTCTTCCCAGCTTTTGAGGTTGATCAGACAGGTTCCGGAGTTGGACCCGGTACCTTCTGTCAGGATCTCATATCCTGCAAGTGCAGATACAGACTGTACACCGTCAATTTTTTCGGCAATCTTTTGCAGTTTCTCAGCAATCTGGTTTGTTCTTTCCAGAGATGACCCCGGAGGAGTCTGAATAATGGCGTAAAACATTCCCTGATCCTCATTCGGGATAAACCCGGACGGGAGACTATTGTTCAGGAAGAATATACCGACACAAAATGCGATCAGCACTCCAAATGTGAGCATCCTGCGGTTTACAATCAGACCAAGCACTTTCTGGTATCTGCCCGTAAGTTTATTGAAACCATTGTTAAAACCATCCAGAAACTTATCCAGTCCTTTTTTCTTTTTCGGTTTACCATGGTTGTTTTTCAGCAACATCGCGCAAAGCGCAGGTGTAAGCGTTAAGGCCACAACTCCTGACAGGATAATCGCTGTTGCCATTGTAATGGAAAACTGCCGGTAGAATATACCTACCGGACCAGACATGAAGGCTACGGGCACAAATACGGCAGCCATCAGGAAGGTGATTGCGATGATCGCACCACCGATTTCATGCATAGCCTCCTGGGTAGCCTTCAGCGGTGAGAGATGTTTCTCTTCCATCTTGGCATGGACGGCCTCGATGACCACAATCGCATCATCGACGACGACCCCAATGGCCAGCACGAGTGCAAATAACGTGATCAGATTGAGCGTAATTCCAAAGAATTGCATGAATACAAATGTTCCTATCAGGGATACAGGTACCGCAATGGCCGGAATCAGCGTAGAACGCCAGTCGCCCAAAAACAGAAATACCACTAAACCTACCAGGATAAAAGCTTCTACAAGTGTATGAATTACTTTTTCAATGGAGGCATCAAGGAATTTCGAGACGTCGTAACTGATCTCGTAGTCCAATCCCTGGGGGAAAGAGCTTTTCTTAATCTCTTCCATCTTCGCCTTAATGTCTTTAATTACCTGGCTGGCGTTACTTCCGTACGACTGTTTGATGGTAATTGCTGCCGAAGGATGGCCATTCAGGTTAGAATAAATATCATACATTGCACTGCCAAATTCAACAGTGGCTACATCTTTCAGACGCAGAATTTCTCCGTCTTTAGTAGATCTTAAGATGATATTTGCATATTGTTCTTTAGTGGTGAACCTTCCGGAGTATTTCAAAACGTACTCGAACGACTGGGACCTTTTGCCGGAACTTTCTCCTGTTTTACCAGGTGAAGCTTCCAGACTCTGCTGATTCAATGCTTCAAGCACCTCATCTGCAGAAATTTTATAGGCAAGCATCCGGTCTGGTTTCAGCCAGATCCTCATCGCATATTCACGGGTACCCAGAATATCGGCAACACCTACCCCGTCAACCCTTCTTAATTCCGACAGGATATTGATATCCGCAAAATTGTAGAGGAATTTCTGATCGGTCTTAGGATCCTTACTAAACAAGTTGATGTACATCAGCATGTTCGATTCCTCACGGGTGATCTTTACACCCTCACGAACTACTAATGGCGGGAGTTTATTCACCACCGAAGCCACGCGGTTCTGGATGTTTACCGATGCCTGGTTAGGATCGGTACCTAAGTTGAATATCACCTGAATGGTGGCCTCACCGTCGTTACCTGCATCTGAAGCCATATATTTCATTCCGGGTACACCATTGATCGCCCTTTCCAGGGGAATGATTACCGATTTGATCATGAGTTCGCCGTTGGCGCCGGGATATTCTGCTGTAATATTCACCTTAGGGGGTGAAATTGAAGGGAACTGTGTGACCGGTAAACCCTTCATAGCCAGAAATCCCAAAAATACGATGATCAGGGAGATCACTATAGAGAGTACAGGCCTCTGTATAAATTTACTAAACATTGATTGCTTTTTTAATGATTAAACCAAATGGATTTGTGTAGCGCTTTCAGCTTCAGCTGAACCTATTCAGCTTTTAATCTCAAACTGGAGATCCATTCTTTAGGTGCTGTGTACCCGAACTTGATTTTATCACCATCCCTCACTTTCTGAACACCTTCCAGCAGGATTTTGTCATTGTCACCAAGTCCGCTGCTCACTACATAAAGATCCGGCATCTCGCCGGTAATGGTTATGTTTTTGGAATGTACAACACCGCGGCCATCAACCACAAATACATAGATTTTGTCCTGGATTTCGTAGGTTACTTTTTGCGGAATTACGAGGGCCTGATGCAGTGGGACAACCATCTGCACTTCTCCCGTTTCACCATTCTTTAACAGCTTGTCGGGATTTGGGAACTTTGCCCTGAATGCGATATTTCCGGTTTCATTATTAAATTCACTTTCAATGATCTCCACCTTTCCCTTATATGGCAATGGGCGGTTGTTAGCCAGGAGCAGGCTTACATTATTTTCAGCACGTCCTTTTATATTGGTCTGATATTCCAGGTATTCCGGCTCCGAGACGTTAAAATAGGCAAACATCTGGGTATTGTCCGAAAGGTTGGTCATCAGTTCACCTTCATCTATTAAACTTCCTAATTTTAAAGGAATACGGTCGATAGTACCATCAAATGGTGCTCTGATTTCGGTAAATGACAAATGGAGTTTTGCCAGGGAGACTTCGGCTTTTGCCTGTTCAAGTTTAGCCTGAGCCACTGACTGCTCATTTTTGGAAACTATGTTTTTATCTGCAAGCGTTTTGGCATTCTGCAATTCAATTTCTGCAGATTTATATTCAGCCTGAGCTTTAAGTAATTCTGCCTCATAAACTTTAGGCATAATTTTAAACAATAACTGACCTGATTTGACAGATTGGCCTTCATCAACATAAATGTTTTGAAGGAAGCCTTTTTCCTGTGAACGGATCTCTATGTTTCTTACAGACTTAATCTGCGACACGTATTGCTTCGTAAACGAAGTATCAATTCTGATGGCATTGGTAACGGTGAACTTACTTTCTTCTTGTTTTTCTTCTTTTTTAGATGTACAGCTTGAAAGACATATAAGGGCGATTAAGCCTTTAAACACGACTATTCTCTTCATATTATAAATGGGGTTAAGCGATTGAATGCCTGGATTTCAGATATTCTTTTTGGACGTAATTATTTTTTTGCCGGCAGGAAATGACTGAAATAAAGATCAGTGCTCCGGTAATAATATTGCTTAAATCCGTAATACCCTTTGTGTAATATAAATGGGAGAAGAATTGCCGCAGAACGCTGGCAATGTGTTAAAATGCTTGTTGTAATGGTTTGAAATGGGCTGTACAGAGAAAGTCAGATACCAATTGTCCACCACGCCGTATTTTGTGGTAAGAAATTTAACCGGCCCTTCATCTTCATCATGATCGGTGAGGTATTCATCGTCCGCATCCAGATCCGCTTCATCAAGCAATGGATCACCCTGGCTTGTATTGTTGAGTTTAACATGCTGTTTTTTCGCAATTCCCTTTGTTGAAGGTGAATTGCGATCCTGATGTGTACCTGCATAAACGTTATGCCCGCCACATAAAAACAATAAAAATAGATATATGTAAAATACAGCTCTCATTTACGGGCTAAAAGTAATCAAAGTAATGATAGGTTGAAGAATCGAAATAAAATATTATGGTAAAAACGGTTTAAATCTGTATATACATTGTAATTAAAAAAAACTATCTGCCATTTCAGCCGGGTAGAAACCGAAAAACAAAAACAAGATCTTTAAAGACGATCCCTGATAGTAGATTCTTCGGCAGAACTGGTATATTTGCCCCATTATGGGTTACGCAAAAGAAAGAGGAAAGCTTGAAAAGCTATTGACAAGAACTGCCGGTATAGATGTTTATAATGAGAAAAATCTGGCCATCCTTCTGGATAATCAGGAGAAGTATTCGCATACGGTCAGGATATTAAAAAATAAAGAGCCTGAAACATTTGGTGATCTGTACACCAATGAATTACAAGCTGTAAAAGAAGGTAAAAAATCAGTTAAGGAAAGCGATTCCGATGAGGATCGTCAGACTCATTTTACTGCATATAAGGGAGCAATTGTGCAGGCCCTGGAAAATACGATCAAGGCCACGCTGGAATCTTTGTAAAAACAGGCTGGCCGCGAAAAATTAAACTGGTAACCTCTCCTGTTCATCAAGGATCAGCAAGTGGTTACCAGTAAGTATAAGCTGATCTTATCATCTGGGAATTGTCACCACATAGATATACCCTATCTACCGTAGTTTTTTGAAATGCATCTACCTTTACATGGTACTGCGTAACCTATACTTTGTCAGTTTATTTTACTATATACAATATATATTTATCTAAAGATATAATAATTTCATATATAGTGCATTATATAGATAGCGTCGTGACACCGTAAAGACGCACTCTGTTCTTTCAAACGGGGGTTTATCCAATGCATATGACTCATAAATACATAAAATTTGATCCCGGGATCGAAAATATACCGCCGGATTTCAACCAGAAGGTTGAAAAAATTATAGCAGAGACACTGGAAACGGTTCGCCTGTCAAAACAGCGTAGCGGAAATGGCTATGCTACGCGTGATGTTCATGTTAAGGGTTATGGTCTGCTAAAGGCAGAATTAGAGATCCGGAAAGATCTTCCTGAAGAATTTGCACAGGGATTGTATGCAAAAGCAGGAAAATACAAGGCTGTCATCCGTTTTTCAAATGCTTCATCGGCACTTACTACTGATGCAAAGAGTGCCCCCTTTATGGGAATGGCCATCAAGATTTTTGATGTGGCAGGTGAAACTGACCTGGATGACGAGGCTCACAGCGGCACCTTTGACTATAACCTGATCAGTATCCCCTCTTTATTCTGCAGTTCAATTGAACATTATTCCTATATCAATCACCTGGTGCTGAAAGTTGATGAATACTTTGCTAAAGGAATTCCGGGTATTTTGAAATTTGGTTACCATTGGCTTACTGGTATGGGTAAATTTTTTCCTACACCACTGACTATCAGAGAGCTGTACAATTTCATTTCTTTATCAAGGCTGAAACCCACTAATCTTTTGCTCAATGAATACTATAGTGTGGGCGCGGTAAGGCACGGGGATTATATAGCTAAGATCCGTGCTAAACCGGTAACAGCCTATGCAGATGAAATCACACGCAGGGTCCTGAATCTTAAATCTGCAGATCAGGTATTCCGGCCGGCACTTGCTGAAGAACTGAAAGAACATAATTACGAATTTGTTATCCAGGTACAGCTATGCAAGGACCTGAAAAGAATGCCTGTCGAAGATCTTACCATTAAATGGCCCGAGCAATTATCGCCTTTTGTTACGGTTGCCAACTTAAAGATACCAAAACAGGATATTTCGGGCGGAGATAATCTCAAGATCATGGAACATCTTTCCTTTAGCCCTTTCCGCTGCCTGGAAGAAAACCGCCCCCTGGGGAATTTACAGCTCACCCGCAAAGAAGTGTACCGGCAATCGTCCATACTCAGAAACAAGCTCAACCATGTGCCCCGTAAAGAGCCATCGGGCCCAGAAGAAATTTTCGGACTTGTTGCCACTGCTGCCAAACAATAATTTTTGGTAACTTAACAGGAGGAATTGCTCAGATCGTACGTTTTTTTTCAAATACGCTATAAAATATGATGATATTTCTGTCATTTAGTTAGCTTTGACAATTCATATATTTATAATGAATAAACTGTTATTTCTCCTGTTTTTTTGTTTCTTATTCAGCTCCTGTCAAAAAACAACTGAAGGCTCGCCTCAGTCCGATTACCGGTTTGAAGTTTACTGCGGCAATTGTACCATCAGGCTGGAGAGCAGAAACAGCGTCCAGACCTATAATGTATTAGGGTTCCAGTCTATTCCCTACAATTATGACCCGCCATCTATCCTGGTATCTGTTTATACCAATTACGACCAGGATCAGACACAGATCAGGTTTCTTGGCAGTGGCTACAACAATACATTGTTTGATGGTTATCTTTATGATAATGATCCTTCGTCATTTTTTGAAGTCCACCTCTAATAAAAAGGCATCGTATTTATACGATGCCTTTTTAACAGCTGAATAATTGATCAGATTTACATCTTGCTGTTCATTGCAGCTATTTTTTCAAAAACCCTTGCAATTACCTCTGCCCCGGGATCCGGAACATCTCTCAGTACCGCCTCTGAAAGATAGGACGAACGGCCAAATTTCGTATTGATAACGGTTTTGGTATGTTCTGCTCCGGCACGTGCCTGTTGTGCGGCAGCGGCTAAACTTTCATGATTTGCGAGCGCTTCAAAAGCTGGCTGAAGTGCATCTATCATTGTCCTGTCTCCTTTTTCCGCCCCGCCATAATTCTTTACTTTCTGCAGCCCTTCCAATAGTGCTTTTCCCAGGTCCGGATCTTTTGAATACGTGTTGCCCGCTGCCGTAAACAGGATGGAAAGTAAAACTCCGCTTGAGCCGCCGGCTTCCCTGGCTAGTATACGGCCAATAGTGAGCAGTAACTTACCGGTATCATTCAGGGGCAGCTTGGTCACCACAGATAACAGACGTTTCCCGGTTAGCGAAAACGTAGAGCCGGCATCGCCGTCACCTACTTTCGCGTCAAGGCCATTGATCTCTTTTTCGATAGCTACCAGCAACTGTCCAAGGTCTTCAATCAGCAGTTGTACCGCGGTATTGGCGGACGGCTCATATGGCTCATTTCTATAGGGCTCACACTTCCCATATTGTTAAATATCATTGCATATCTGCCATTCGCATCCGGCAGGTTTGCTGCCAGTTTTTCAATGGCCACACGCATCAGTACATCGGCCTGGTCATAAGCGATGACCTCTATGCCCGGCTCTCCGTGAATCCCTAATCCCAGCTCTACCTGGTTATCGTTTAAGCGTTGGGTGGTTTCCTGCCCTAAGTGCTGGCATTCAGTAAGTGAAAGGCCGATCGATGCAGTATGATCTATCACCCGCTGTGCTGTTGCGGCAATTTCGTCCAGTGTTTTTCCCTCTTTCGCAAGCTGCCCGGCAATTTTATGGACAAATAAAGTACCGGCAAGTCCGCGTTTTTTTACATGCTGCCCGAGAGCGATATCATCATCAACGGTGACGGTCTTTACATCCAGTCCGAGTGCACGCGCCTGTTCTGCAGCAAGGCCGAAATTAAGGCGGTCACCTGTATAATTCTTAATGATCAGTAAACAGCCTTTCGGACCGGTAGCAGCTAAAATAGCTGATAAAACTGCATCTACGGTAGGTGACGCGAAAATGTCGCCACATACAGCTGCTGTAAGCATACCCTTCCCTACAAAACCCGCATGGGCGGGTTCATGGCCTGACCCTCCACCGGAGATGATTGCCACCTTTGATTGATCCCAGTCCTTGCGGATCACTACCCTTACTTCGGGAAAGCTGTCCAGTACGGTTAGTTTCGGATTGGTTAGTAATCCCTCTATTGCTTCATTTACAATCTGATCAGTTTCATTGACGAAAAATTTCATACGTTATGTTTTTATATAGACAACAAAAAACAAGTCGTAAGACTTCTCATCTTAAAGTCAGATTCTCTAATAAATGCTTTTTTACCATCCTATGCCATAATCTTCTCCATGATTACTGGATCCGCCCCACATACTGCCATGTTTCCAATCGAAATACACTGCATTGATGGGGCCGCTGGTGCGGTCGCTGAAACTAAGTATATATCCCATTTTTTTTAGCTCTGCACGTGTTGCTTCCGAAGTATTGCTATTCAATAAAAGCTGCCCCGGTTTAGGTTTACGATCATCTGTTTTTGAGCCTCCCAGAGAGAGCCAAAGCTGGTTGGTATTGATGTTTGCGGCCTCAGACGACTGCTGTACGTTCATTCCGAACTCAGTCATATTTAAAAAGAACTGCAGCAGGTTCTGATCCTGCGTATCACCTCCCTGCACAGCAGAAGACAGGTAAGGTCTGCCGTCTTTAAGGGCCAGGGCGGGCGACAAAGTAACCCTCGGCCTTTTGCCCGGTGCTACCACATTGAAAGGGTTAATGGCAGAATCGAGCATAAAACTTTGCATACGCTGGCTCATGCCTATCCCGGTATTACCTGCAATGCAGGCCGGAAGCCATCCGCCGCTCGGTGTAATTGACACTACCCAGCCTTCTTTGTCGGCCGCTTCCACAGAGGTGGTTCCTCGCCATAACCTGTCCTGATATTCCGCTTTAGGAGAATTGTTAGTCATATCATGTTTAGGGGCGAAGTTTCGTTTGCTGGTGTCCAGCTCAAAACCCCTGCTTTTCAGTAAATTGATATAGGGATTTGTTTTTCCTTCAAAAGGATACGGGTTGCCCGGGCCAATGTTCGGATCGTTCCTGTCATCTCTGATCAGCTCCGCACGTTGTTTTGCATAGGCCTTGCTCAATAATCCTTTCATTGGTTCAGAAGGGTTAAAATAGGGATCTCCATAATAAAAATCACGGTCGGCAAAGGCCAGGTTCATTGCCTGGTACAAGGTGTGGATATATTTAGGGCTATTGTAGCCCATGCTTTTCAGGTCAAAATTTTCGAGGATATTCAGGGCCTGCAGCATTACCGGCCCCTGTGTCCACTGTTGCATTTTGTACACATCAATGCCTTTATAGTTCACCATCAGGGGTTTCTCTTCAAGAGGTTTCCAGTTTGCAAGGTCTTCCATAGTGATCAGTCCTCCCTGTTCTTTAGATCCCCGTACGAATTCCTGTGCAATGTCTCCCTTATAAAAGCGGTCGTATGCCGCCATTAAGGCCTCTTTGCGGTTTTTTCCCTGTTTCAATGCGTTCTTTTCTGCTGCTACCAGTTTAGTCAGCGTTTCCAGCAGGTCTTTTTGTACAAAGATCTCACCTGCTTCCGGCGCTTCTCTTTTTTCTGCGGGATGGGTTAAAAATACCTTTGAGCTGTATGGCCACTGTTTGATCAGTGTTTTACCGCGCTCTATGCTGTTGGCAGACTGTGCTTCTATAGGATAACCTGCTGCCATTTCCATGGCTGGTGCCAGAACCTGTTCAAGGCTTAGTGTTCCGTAATTGGCCAGGATATAGATCAGCCCGCCCGGTGTACCAGGTGTGGTAGCGGCTAAAGGACCATATTCCGGGGGAAAGTTATATCCTTTGCCTTTAAAGAATGCCGCAGTAGCACCGGTTGGAGCCACTCCCATCGCATTAATTGCAATTACCTGTTTGGTTTTAGGGTTATAAATCAGCAACTGTGTTTCACCTCCCCAGCTTAAAGTATCCCACATTGTGCAGGCAGCCGCAAGCATAGCGCAGGATGCATCCACAGCATTTCCCCCTTTTTGAAAAATCATGGCGCCCGCTGTAGCTGCTAAGGGTTTACCTGTAATGGCCATCCAGTTGCGGCCGTGCAGCACAGGTTTCTGGGTTTGCTGCGCTGTGGCTGATAGCAGTGTAGCCGAAATGAGGAGAGCTGATAATAAGTATTTTTTCATAAGATCCGTTGATACCTAAAATTAACAAAATAAAACAGGGTGAAAAGATAATCTCTGACTGCGGTTGTCACAATATGGATACTAACATGGCTAAAATAATTATCTTCGCCGATTGAATTAACAAAAGTATATGATGCTGGAAGAACAACTGCTGCAACGAAGCGAAAACAAATGTGAATTATGCCAATCCGGGGAAACCCTGAAATTATATGCAGTACCGCCACAGTCGGCAAACAATGTGGACAACTGTATCATTGTTTGTGACACCTGTCTTTCACAGATTGAAAAAAATAAAGAGACCGAAAAAAATCACTGGCGCTGTTTAACCACCAGTATGTGGAGTGAGCTTGCTGCTGTACAGGTAGTTTCCTGGCGTATGCTCAACAGGCTGAGCACTGAAGGCTGGGCTGTGGATAATCTCGATATGATGTATCTTGATGACGAAACGCTGGCATGGGCAAAAGCAGCGGCTGAAGACGAAAACGATGAAATTATTGAAATACATAAAGATTGTAACGGCAGCCCTTTGTTAGCTGGCGACTCTATCGTGCTGACAAAATCACTGGACGTGAAAGGCTCTACCTTAAATGCGAAACTGGGCACAGTGGTAAAGAACATTCGTCTGGTAGAAAATAATACTGATCAGATCGAAGGAAAAATTGAGGGACAGGTGATCGTCATCCTCACCAAATACGTAAGAAAACAAGGCTGAGGAGTTGTATACAGATTCCCGCCTCAGCGCAGGAATCTGTATATTAATTATTCCGGGTCGCTCTCGGCTTTTGCTGCTTCCTCTAATTCCTTTAGGTTGGTATCTATTGGATTATTTTTCAACAGATTCGCAAAATATGTCAGATTGCCTATCATATAACGCAATGTAGTATTTGTATAAAGATACTGCTCTCCCCCTGCTTCTACATAATCCTGATCTCCGCCAGCGAGGCCAACCCAATAGGCATTGACATTTGGGGGAATGGTAAATCCAAGTTCCTGCATTGACCAGAGTAATTGCGCAGCACAGGAATGGGCTCCGTCTTCGTTTCCTGTGATCAGGCAGCCGGCTACTTTATTGTAGGTGAAATATTGCCCTGTCTTTTCGTCGGTAAATCCTTCTTCGTGGAATATGGCATCCAGGCGTTCAATCATACGCTGCGCGGTAGATGCCAGGTGGCCCATCCAGATGGGAGTGCCAATAATGAGGATATCACAATTTCTTATCTTTTCCAGGATGAGCGGCCACTGATCGCCATTTCCCTGATCAGAAGAATTTCCTGGTTTAACTTCATAATCTACTAAACGTATAATTTCTGTCCCTACATTTTTCTCCTGAAGCTGGGATGCCGCCTTGTTAATAAGTGCATCAGTATTGGAAAAGGCCGGTGACGGTTTTAAGGTACAATTAATGATGAGTGCTTTCATGCTGGCTAATGATTGGTTATCGTCTAAATATTTTTTAGTAGTTAACAGGTGTGTAGCCACATTGTTTCTGATCATCATCATCTGCCCGGACCAATTTAGCTGCCAAAGGTTTACACGGCCGGAAATTAATGATCATTAAAGAAGCTTTTGTGTGATAGAAATACAGAAATACCGTTAATTATTGTAAAATATTATCGGGCAACATGGTAATGCGGGTCCTCCAGAATGTTCACCGCTATCACAGGTTCTGCGTTCTTGAGCAATAGCCTGCAATCCTCACTCAGGTGATGCAACTGAAGCACCTTACCCAGCTTGCGGTAACGTTCAGTAAGCTTGTTCAGTGCCTCTATGGCCGACATATCTGCTATCCTGCTTTCCTTAAAATCAATGATTACTTCTGCCGGATCATTCACCACATCAAACTTTTCTGTAAATGCAGTAACAGCGCCAAAGAACAACGGGCCATAGATCTCATAATGTTTTACTCCGTTCTCATCTGTATACTTCTTGGCCCTGATCCGTTTGGCACTTTCCCATGAAAATACCAATGCCGAGATGATCACTCCTATCAATACTGCGAGCGCCAGATTATGAAGCCAGATGGTGATCGCGGCAACTGCAATTCCAACAAATATATCCTGCCGGGGCATTTTATTAATAATCCTGAAACTCGCCCACTCAAAAGTACCGATTGCCACCATGATCATTACGCCGGTTAATGCAGCCATCGGCACCCGTTCAATCAGCGGTGCACCAAACAGGATGATCATCAGGATGGTTAAGGAAGCAATGATCCCGGACAATCTTGCCCTGGCCCCTGCACTGAGATTGACCAGTGTTTGTGCAATCATCGGACAACCACCCATTCCGAAGAAAAATCCGTTCAGAATATTTGCCGTACCCTGAGCAATGCATTCCCGGTTTCCGTCGCCCCTGGTAGCGGTAATTTCATCTACCAGGTTAAGGGTAAGCAGCCCTTCCGTGAGGCCTACCCCTGCCATAATCAGTGCATATGGAAAAATGATGTATAAAGTGCCTGTATTTAAAGGAATATGCGGAATGTGAAAGGGAGGAAATCCACCGTTTACCGAAGCAATGTCCCTCACGGTTTTTGTATCGATATGGAAACCCAGAACGATAAGGAAAACCACAATGATGGCTACTAATGAAGGAGGTACGGCCTTCGTGAAACGGGGCAGGATCAGCACTATAGCTATCGTTAAGGCCACCAGGCAGGCCATAATGTATAACGGTGTACCAGTTAACCAGATAAGCTCTCCGTTTACTACTGTTTTAAACTGCTGAAGCTGGGCCATAAAGATGATCACCGCCAGTCCGTTTACAAACCCGTACATGACAGGCTGTGGCACAAGACGAATAAATTTCCCGAGTTTAAATAACCCGATGGTGATCTGAATAAGCCCTCCGAGTGCAACTGCCGCAAATACATATTCTAAGCCGTGTGATTTCATCAGGGCAATTAACACCACAACCACGGCGCCTGCACCCCCGGAGATCAGACCCGGGCGCCCGCCAAATACCGAAGTAATGAGACCCATGATAAATGCCGCATACAGACCAACCAATGGGGGGAAGCCGGCAAGAATTGCAAAGGAAAGTGATTCCGGCATCATCGTCATTGCGACCGTCAGGCCAGCCAGTATTTCAGTTTTATAATTGATCTTTTGTGAAAAATCGAAAAGTTGTATTAAGCGTCTTATAGCTTTATTCGCCATAGCGCAAACATACAAAATAATTATTTCCGATATTTCATCAGATGACTCCATTCTGCTATATTCTATCCTGCCAAACTTTATTTTATAAAAATAATTCGTATATAAATATAATTCTGTCAATTAATGGCTCGAGTTTTGTTTGTGATCAAAATATGATTAAAAATTTGCTCTCTTTTTTCTTGCTGTTTATAGCTATAGGTGTGCATGCTCAGAACGCGGGCAATGCGATTTCTGCAAACAATGAAGTTCGTGATACGGCCATGAAGAAAGACTTAATTGATATTGCTAAAACACTATTCAATATTAAAGGACGGCCAAGAACCAAACCGGGAGAGAAAAAGGTGTTCTTTTCGCTTTTACCCATTGGAGCCAATGTACCAGGAGGCGGACGTGCGCTGATTACCTCAACAAGTGCAGGGTTTTACCTGGGAGAGAGAGAGACAACCAACATATCCAATATAACTTTTACCCCCTATTGGAACCTGAAAAGCAGGTTTGGCTTGCCGCTGAGATCAAATTTGTGGCTCAATGGCAACGAATGGGTTGTACAGGGTGATACCCGTTTCCTATACTATCCTCAAAATACATGGGGTATAGGCAGTGGTGTTGAAGAAAACAAGATCCTGGTGAACTATAAGTATATCAGATTTTATCAAAATGCACTTAAACGCATAGAACCTTACCTGTATGCAGGATTGGGTTATAACCTCGACTATTTTATTAACGTACGGGGCGAAGCACCAGGTTTAGCAGATTTTTCAGGTTATCCTATTGGCACAGCAACCGGAGAAAATTCCTTTACATCCGGCGTATCGCTGAACCTGCTTTATGATACAAGAAACAATTCGATCAATCCCCTGCCCGGAGCCTATCTGAATATTGTATTGAGAGAAAATCCCGGTTTCCTGGGCAGTAAAACGAATTGGCAATCTCTTTACGTGGATGCCAGAAAGTACATTTCCCTCAATACGAAACCCCATCAGCAGAATACACTGGCATTCTGGTCATATCTGTGGACGGGGCTGAACAACAACATTCCCTATCTCAACCTGCCAAGCATCGGCTGGGACCCTAATAATAAATCGGGCCGTGGTGTAGATCAGAACAGATACAGAGGTAAAGGGCTTTTCTATGTGGAAAGTGAATACAGAAGGGATATCACTGATAATGGCCTGTTTGGATTTGTGGTGTTTGCTAATGCTACCTCGGTTACCGAACAGAACAATAAATTTAAAAAGCTGCACCCTGCGGTTGGAACGGGTTTACGTATTAAGTTTAACAAAACTTCGAATACCAACATTGCTATTGATTATGGGGTAAGTCAGGGATATAAAGGATTTGCTGTTAATCTGGGAGAGGCCTTCTAAACGGTCAATTACTGCGCCTTATTTGCCATAACCATTACGGTATAACTGTCCATGCCTACTATCGTTTGAAAGATATAATCAGGTGAAACATAGTAAGTACTAAGTTTTTTGTTTTCGATGCTCTGCACATCCTTTCTTTCAGTCCCTGTTTCCTTAATTTCCTTTAGCAGCACATTATATTGTGTGATACCGGGCGACTGATAGTATAACTGGTTGATGAACCCCTTGTCGGCATGCAACCTGAACCATGCCAGTGCTTTTGCCTTTTCAGCCTTGTGTTTTCCAAAAGACCAGGTCTGGTACATCTGAGCGCCCTTTACGCCGGACAGCTCTGCGTGTAAAGACCATCCTGCTTTCCTGAGACTATCGGTAACCTTTGCAGCCGGCCGCTCGATAAACGATTTCAGCCGGCTTAATTCCATGTTCTGTGCCCTAACGAAGAGCGCCAGAAGGCAGCAAAGAAAAGTAAATGCGTATTTCATCAGAGCAAAGGTAATAAAACATAAAACGTAGATCCTTTGCCGATCGTACTTTCTACTCCCATTTTGCCCTTATGGTTATTGATGATCTCCATCGATATATATAATCCCATCCCCAATCCGCTGGTTAGGAAATTCTTATCATCTACCCTGTAGAACCTTTCAAATATCTTTTCCCGCTGTTCAGGTGACAGCCCTATACCAAAGTCTGTTACAGAGATACGGACATGATGATTCTCCTTCTCAACAGAGAGGATCACGTCTTTATTCAAGGGCGAATATTTAACCGCGTTATTGATCAGGTTCATCAGTACCTGCTCCAGTCGTTCTACATTGCCGTTGATCCGGAAATCAGTTCCGGGATGATAAATCATACGGGAATCAGGAAACATGTGCCCGGCGTTTTCAATACATACCGATACCAGTTCATTTACACTGATGGGCGATTGGCTAAAATAAAGTTTACCGGCCTGGATCTTGCTCACATCCAGAAGGTCATCCACCAGCGTCTGCAGTTTACCCAGGGAACCTTCAGCCTTCACAATAAAACTTTTAATCTGCTCAGGAACTTCTTCCTTTTTATAATGAGACATGAGCTGCAGATAGGCCTTTAAGCTGGTTAACGGAGTTTTAAGCTCATGGCTGGCAATGCTAATAAATTCATCTTTTCTTTCAATCGCCTTACGCTGATCATCAATATCGGTAGCCGTTCCTACCCAAAACAACAGTTCTCCGGATTCATTCCTCAGGGGGATTGCCCTGTTAAGATGCCAGCGGTAAACGCCATCCTTACGTTTGTAACGGTTTTCCATTTCAAAAACTTCTCCGGTGCTGATGCTGTGCATGAATTTTTCCCGTGTATAAGTTACATCATCAGGATGTATAACGTTTGTCCAGGCTTCTTCAAAGGTTTCATCAAAGGAAAGGCCTGTATAATCATACCAGCGCTGGTTAAAGAAATTGAACTGGCCCGCCGGCAGGTTTGTCCAGGTGATCTGCGGAATGTTATTCGCGAGCACCATAAAGTGTTCCCTGCTTACTGAAAGATCCTTAGTACGCTCTGTCACGGTATCTTCAAGCTCGTTGTTCAGCTTTACCGCTACATTTCTCGCCTCTTCAAGCTCCTCGTTTTTTGACTTCAGCACATGCTGTGTTTCCTTTTGCAGGCTCAGGTCGGTGAGCAGGATGCTCAGTGCAGTGCCTTCTTCAAGGTTTAAATTGGTGATAGACAGTAAAACCGGTAATGAAGGGCATGCGTTACATATCAGCGTCTCTTCCGTCTTATAATCTGACAGCGCACGGTTTTCAATAATATTATTTAGTTTTTCAGCTGTATAACCTTCAATGAACAGGCTAAAATGTTTACCGATGACCTTATCCAGGGATAAGCCCGCCATTTCAGCGAAGCGGGAGTTGCTGTACAAGATCACCCCCTGTTTATTCAGGGTGATTGCTCCCTCTCCCATTTTTTCAATCAGCACCCTATAGGTTTGGTCAGCAGTTTTAAGCGTATACAGCTGGTGGCCTTTTTCACCATGTACAACAAAAGCATCCACCATTCCGGTTCTGATTGCTTCTATTGTATCACTTGCCTCTTCCAGCTGGAAGCGGAGTTCATCTAATTCTGCCTGTAGTTCTTCACGTGTTTTTTCCGCGTCCATGCTTAATCTTTAATGACAATGCCCAATCCTCTCAATACCTTTGCCGTATCAGACATATCGCCCACCATTCTTCTTTCCGGCGACGGACCTTTTTTGATCAGTGTCGGTAAGGCAATGATCTGTTCTATTTGCGCAATTTCAGGAATTTGATAGACGTCAATGATCTCCAGTTCGTAATTTCCAGGCAGGTATTTCTCACAGATACATTTGATGTTATTGATAGCACGTACCGAATTCGGAGAGGCACCTGTGATGAAAAGAGAGAGATGATATGCTTGAGTTTCCAATTAGCTCTTCTTTAAGGGTATGATGTTTAGCCCAACAAGAACTTTTTCCTCGTTGCTTAGATCTCCAATTATTTTACGGATTGGCACCGGCACTTTTCTTACCAGCGTAGGTACCGCGAAGATCTGATCACCTTCTGCCAACTGTGGCTGGAGTAATAAATCAATAATTTCAATTTTATATTTTCCTTTTAAGTGCTCCTCACAATATTTGGTGAGATTACTTAATGCGCTGATAGATTTAGGTGTTTTACCTGCGATATAGAGCCTCAGCTCCCACATTTGTTCGGCTTCGCCCATTTTATTTCTTTTTACTGCCTGGTGATTTTTGTTTATTGTTGCCCTCTACTCCCCTGCGTTTTTCGAGCATTTCCAGACGTGTTGTTTCCAGTATCTGATTTTTAAGTTCTTCTTCAAGATATACCTTGTTCAATTCTTCTTCAACAGATTCGAATTCGGTTTGCAGGCTGGCTATTTTTGATTCAAGGAGTTTGCGTTTTCTTGAGATCTCACGGTCTTTCCTGCTCACGGCCTGGCCATGCAGGGCTATTCCGGTTTGCTCACGCAAAATGTGTGCCTGTCTTGCAGATCCTGTGAGCACTCCATCGGGGCCCAGGTATACATCTACCAGATCCAGTCCTTTACTGGTAATAATGAACTCCCTGACTTGGTTGGAATGTCCCATTCCCCTTGATTTCATCACATACATGCCACGGTTCCGCTCCCCGTTAAATTCTATATCACGGATCAGCAGCCAGGCATCTACCAGTGAAGAGATGCCCTCATCTGTTTGTTCATTCAGGGTATTATTCAACGCAAGCGCGGTAAACATCACCGTGATCCTTTCATTCTGCAGAAAATCTACCAGCCTGATCAGCATCGCTTTTACCTCACTTACCGACCCCACCGTGATCAGGTTTGTGATTGGGTCCAGTATCACCACTTCGGGTTTGAAGCGCTTTATTTTTTTGTGCATTGCCACCAGGTGCATTTCCAGGCCGTACATGGTAGGTCTGGATGCATGGAATTCCAGCAATCCGCTTTTTAAGTGCTTACTCATGTCCATACCCACAGAAAGCATATTTCTGAGTATTTGCATGGGTGATTCTTCAAATGCAAAATAAAGGCATTTCTTTCCGTCCAGACAGGTGGAATGAGCAAAGGAAGCAGCTATACTGGTTTTTCCTGTTCCGGCAGTGCCTGAAACCAGGACACTGCTGCCCTTAAAGAACCCGTCACCACCCAGCATCCTGTCCAGGCTCGGGATCCCTGAGGAGATCGTTTCGGTAGACACGTCAATATTGAGCTGCAACGATGTTACCGGCAGTACTGAAATGCCTTCATCATCTATTAAAAAAGGATATTCATTTGTACCATGCATAGAGCCGCGGTATTTAACTACGCGCAGCAAACGTGTAGAGATCTGATTGGATATCCTGTGATCAAGTAAGATCACACAATCGGATACGTATTCTTCCAGTCCCTGTCTTGTCAAAGTGCTGTCACCACGCTCACCGGTAATGATTGCGGTAACACCCTTGTCTTTCAGCCATTGGAATAACCGTCTTAGCTCCGCACGCAGGATGCTTTCATTCGTTAAACCCGAAAACAGGTTTTCAATGGTATCAAGTACCACACGTTTGGCACCTATGCTGTCTATTGCGTATCCCAGTCGGATAAATAAACCGTCAAGGTCATATTCTCCTGTTTCTTCAATTTCACTGCGTTCAATGTGTACATAGTCAACTTTAACCATTTTGTCAGCCATCAGCTGATCCAGGTCAAACCCTAAAGAAGCCACATTTAAGGCGAGTTCTTCAGGTTTTTCTTCAAAGGCCATGAATACGCCGGGTTCATTAAACTGTAGCGCTCCCCTTACAATGTATTCGATAGACATTAAAGTTTTTCCGCAGCCGGCACTGCCGCAAATTAAGGTCGGCCTGCCCAGGGGAAGCCCTCCTTTCGTAATTTCATCCAGCCCATTGATGCCGGTAGGTGATTTTTGCAAGGTGCTAAAATGAGCAGCTTGAGACGTTTCAGATCGTTTTTTAGTCATTAGATAAACTCAGAATTTTCTCCGTAGGGATTTAAATATATATTATTTTACGAATAACAAAAAGTCGACCAAATGTTTTTGATCTTTCATCATAATTATAAATAGAATAAGAATAACTTCGCAGAACATACATTTAACGCTATGGCAGATTTAAAAACAGAATTTACAGTAGAATTTGAAGGTGAAAATATCCCGGTAGTGATCACTGAAGTTGAACAGGATGAGGATACAGCTTACTTCGCAGAAATACCGGGACATGAAAAATTTGAGATCTTCCTGTCGGAAGAAGATATGTGGGTAAGCAATGATGAGGTCTCACTGGATGAAGACCTGATCTTTCTGATTGGTGATAAATTTGAAAGCCTGCAGCCTTAGTCCGTTTTATCCCTGTCTTTTTTCCTGACCAGTTTAAATTTGATCTTGCCGTCATCGCCGTCGATCGCCTGGATATGTACAACTATCCCTTTCATCCTGCGTTCCCTGATCTCTTTTTTGTCGGTAATATCTTCATCCTTTTTTGGATTTCTCAGCGGGATGTCCAGCAGGATATTCGTGCCCGGGCCCATGGAATAGATTCCTCCGATGTCCATATTCAGCACACTGGAATTGATTTTCATGGGGTTGATGGTCACCTTTTCTCCCCTGATATCAAATTTCCCGTTCAGGTTATTGAACGTAATATTGTTGAGGTCCCTGAACGGAAAAGCAAACTTACCTACATTCTGCACGGCATCGAAGTTGACAAGGGCACCATTTTTTAAATCAAATACCACACTCCCGTTCATGGATCCCGGAATGACCTTTCCTTCGGCAGTGATATTTCCGGATACATTTGTTTTTGTAAAGAAGTTGCCTCTCAGGTTTTTATAAGTGGGTGTACGGAGCCCGAAATTGTCAAAAGAATAAAAGAAATCCCTGATGCTTACATTAGAGACCACGGTATTTACCGTAAACCTGTTCAGGGCACCAATCTGGGTCACGCTACCATTGAGTTTAACAGATCCGCCAGCATGTTTTAAACTGACGTTATTTAAATATACACCGGCGTCAGAGAGTAAGATATCTGCCGTGGCGTCTGTGCCAAGGAACTTATTATAATGTACTTTGTCTACCTTCAGATGGATCTCGGCCTTTCCCTTTTCCAGCATTTCATTGAGCTGGCCTGCACTTACTTTATTTTTCTTTTTTGATTTAGCGGACGCGCGCCCTTTTCTCGATCCGATGAAGCCCATAAATTCTCCAAGATAGACCTGCGGGCTGCGCATGTTCCAGTTCATGATGATCTTTTCCGGGGCTGTATAGTACAGGTTGAGGAAATTCTTAATGCTTCCTTCCATGAAAACTATACTTTTCCCGCTTTGCAGCCTGATATCCTTAATCAGCAGGTCTTCCTTCTGAAAGTCGAGCGTGATCGAGGTATTTTTAAAATTCACATTCCTGGGCACATAACTTACATCGGCATTTTTAACTGTCACCAGACCGGTGATCACGGGTTTATTCAATTTGAAATTCACCATATCAGCTGAATAATGAAGTTTCAGTTCACCGGTTCCCTTCGTGAAATTCAGCAGGTCGTCCCCCACCAGGTTATTCAGTTTAGACACATCAAACTTAGATCTGAATGTTCCTGTGGCCACAGGCTTATCAAAATTATGGATAAAGGCAGTATCGATGGTAAAGGGGATTTCGGCCATACTGCCGGAAAAACGGTACAGTTTCACAGCTGAGTTGGCATCTGTGAACCCTTTGCCATTGATGAAGTTATTGGTATATACGCCTGAAAAACTAACATTATCCACTACTCCTCCCGGGCTTGTCAGCCGGTTTGCTTTTACAGATGCATTTACAAAGATCGAAGGATCGCCACCGGCGCCCATATTGCCGTCAATAATAGCTTTTACGGCAATAGGTTTATCCAGGTTGAACATGTTCAGGCGGGAGGTTATATTGGGTGCCAGCAAGGCAGAGGCGTTCCTCCATAAAATGCTGCGTGCTTCAACGGTAATCGTAAACTCCGTAGGGTCTTTTGCGATTTTAAACTTTGCGCCAATGATGAAAGGGTCATCACCGATGTTTAGAATATTTGGTTTAACCTCAATAAGGCCAAGCTGATTGTCATATTCAATATCCATTTTTCCCTGCAGCACCTCATCCTTTACAAAACTTCCGCGTTTGGTATTAAAGGCGAGGCTGCGGACAAGGGTTTTCAGGTTCACATCTGCCTTCCAGCCGGAAGAAGGATAATCTACTTTACCGCTGAAATCCTGAACGGCGAATAAGAAAAGCTTGTTGCCTTTCCTGTTATCCAGGATAAAGCGGACATTGTTGAGGTCAAACCTCCTGATCTCAGCCGGTGAGGTACTTTCCTCCTTGTCAACCGGTGCGGCATTCTTCTTTTTAAAAACAGAAGTATTGCTGTATCCCGTACTATCTGTATAGAGATAGGCCTCAGCATCATTAATAGAGATCCTTCTGATCTCTATCGTACCTCTCAATAAGGCCATTGCATTCACTGAGATGTCAAAATCCTTTGCAGTAAGCAGCGAATGGTGATGTACTTTCCACAGGCTGTCCCTGATCTCCACATTCTTCAGTGATACGGAAACTCCAGGAAAGCCCTTCAGAAAAGTAGGCTCCATTGCGCCTACGGTCACACTTCCGTTGATGTTTCTGTTCAGTTCCTTATTGATAGAAACCAGCAGTGCTTTTTTATTCACATTCACGTAAACCGCCAGTCCGATAAAGACAACAATGATAAGAATAATAAGTGCAGCAAAGACTTGCAGAGAGCGTTTTAACCAGAAAGGCATAGGATGTGTTTTTTATAATAAACATTTAATTACGGTATTTGTTTAAAGCTAGTTTTGTCCTGTAAATTGATTATTTTAGTGCTTATAAATTCACACACATATGAATACGCTAAATCTGTTAACCAAAAGAACATCAAAGTTCATTTTTGCAGTTGCCTGCATTAACCTTGTTTGTCTGATCTCTTCAACGGCTGTGCAGGCCCAGTCAAAAAAAGAAGTCACGAAGATCGCCTTTAAAAAGGATAAGTTTAACCGGATATTCCTGCCAGCGAGAGTAGATAATGATACGATAGCACTCCTCTTTGCTACCTATTCCAAGACTTTAAGGTTAACGCCTTACTTCTATGAGACCAGGCAGTTATGGCCTAGCTGGGATCGCCTGATGTCTACAGATAAATACGGCGGCCCGCATAGTAAATCGCTTTTCTACCTTCCTAAGATCGAGATCGGTAAGCTGAAATTCCGTAACGAGGAGACCGTCATTAACCAGGCCTTTCCGGATTCAATCGCAACTGGCTCTACCGGAACGCTGATGGTATACCAGTACAACTGGATGATTGATAATGACAGAAACGAAATGTCCGTTTCCAAAGCCCCGTTCAGCCCAAGCCAGCCCTTTACTACCGTAAGCTATAAGAACAACACTTTCCCTACCGCCATAGTGAATATCAGCAACGTCAATTCCGAGTTTATTCTTGACCTTGGATCTGGCGCGGGCTTTCTTCTCAGTACCACTACTGCAATCGGACAGGCGATCATTGAAGATTATCACCTGAGTCCGTCAAGGACAGTAACTTCCAATATCCATTCCCACAAGTTAGTAGACACCATATATGAAGCAGTCATCCCAAAAATGACCTTCAACGGCATAGCGCTAAAGAACCAAAAGGTAGTTTTGAGTTCTGCTGCCCCACATAACGTGATTGGCACAGGATTCCTGGGGAACTATAATGTGATCCTGAACAACTCAAAAAAGAGAAAAATTCAGAGTTCCTTCATCCTGGAGAAACGGCTGGTTGATTAACATTCTGTTTGCCATTGAGTGTACCTTTGTGAACGCATAAAAAGAATAAGGCCGGCATTGATATGCCGGCCTTATTCTTTTTATGTTAAATTTTAAAACAGGAACTTAGTAGACAGGAAGTTGCTGCTGTTACCTTCTACAATAGCATTAAGCAAATGCTTATTGGTGTCATTCAGCTTTGTGGCTACCAGCGAGCGGATGGAGAACGATCTGAGGGCATCAACTACTGACAGCGTACCTTCGGCACTATCCTTTCTTCCTGTAAAAGGAAAAACATCCGGGCCGCGCTGGCACTGGCAATTGATATTGACGCGGCTTACCTGATTGACCAGCGGATCGATCAGTCCTGCGATCTCCTCATCATCATTACTGAAAATGCTGACCTGCTGACCGTGTGTAGAATCGATCAGGTACTCAATCGTTTCTTCCAGGTCATCAAAAGGTACTACAGGAATTACCGGGCCAAATTGCTCTTCTTCCCATAATTTCATCTCCTTATTCACGGGGTAAATGATTGCGGGATAGAAGAACGATTCATTGCTGAGGCCGCCGTTCTCATTTACCACGCGGGCGCCATGAGCAATTGCATCGTCTATACATTCCTTAAGATACGCAGGTTTATGTGCCTCCGGCAATGGAGTTATTGCAACTCCGTCTTCCCAGGGCATACCATATTTCAGTTTGGCTACTGCTTCAGCTAACAGTTCCAGAAAGGCATCTGCAAGAGTACGGTGAACAAAAACGATCTTCAGTGCCGTACAGCGCTGTCCGTTGAAAGACAGGGATCCAAGCAGAGTTTCCTGTACGGCAAGCTTCAGGTCGGCATTTGCGGTTATGATTGCTGCATTCTTGGCATCCAGCCCCAGAATAGCCCTTAAGCGGTTCACTTTCGGGTGGAGTTTTTTCAGTTCGTCCGCTACTTTACTGGAGCCGATGAGCGTAAGCACATTGATCTTTCCTGATTGCATCAGACCGGGAATGATCTTATTTCCGCGGCCGTATATTGTATTCACCACTCCTTTAGGAAAACAATCCCTGAAAGCTTCTAAGAGAGGGTAATGGAGCAGCGTACCATGTTTAGGTGGTTTGAACAACAGCGTATTTCCCATGATTAGTGCCGGGATCAGTGTTGTAAATGTTTCATTCAGCGGATAATTAAAAGGGCCCATGCACAGTACCACACCCAATGGTGAGCGCCTGATCTGAGCTACTATCCCCTGTTCGATACTAAATTTTGAAGATTGCCTGTCCAGGTCTTTCAGCGCATCGATAGTGGCATAGATATATTCAACCGTACGGTCAAATTCTTTCACCGAGTCAGCATGAGATTTTCCGATCTCCCACATCAGCAATTTTACTACTTCATCCTTTTTGAGGATAATGCGCTGCGTAAACTTGTCTACGCAGTCAATACGGTCTGCCACGCTCATGGTGGGCCATATTCCCCGGCCATTGTCATAGGCAGCTACAGCAGCGTCAAGCGCTTCGAAGCTTTCCTTTTCCGTACATAACGGATAGGTTCCTATCACTTTACGTTTAAGCCCTTGCGCTGTTTTGATACAAACGGGAGAAAGTACAGTATGTACTTCTCCGTTCCATGGGAGCATCTCACCGTTACTTAAATATTCACGCTGATGAACCTCTTCCATTAATCTATGTTGCTCAGGAATTTGCTGTTCCTCAACGAAAATTGAGGATAGATCTATTACAGACATAAGAGAACTGAATTAAATTAACAATTTATGAAGATAATAACTTTCTTCAGGAAATATGCTATAAATCCGTAATCGGACGGTATTTAGGTACCAGAATTTTCATCACGATCCACGCCAGCAGGTATGCTACTGCGCAAATTGCAAACATGATTGTATATCCGGTTTGTGTATGGCCCAGGGATTTATAATAATCGAATAGTCCACCACCCAGTTTGGAGATGGCAACCCCACCCAAACCACCAGCCATACCACCGATACCGATCACCGTACCTATTGTCTTTTTAGGGAACATATCAGAAACGGTGGTAAAGATGTTGGCAGACCAAGCCTGGTGTGCAGAAGCACCGATACCGATTAGAATTACCGGGATCCAGAAGGTGATATGGCCTAAAGGCTGTGCAGCCAAAACGATTAAGGGAAACAATGCAATAATAAACATGGCTTTCATCCTTGCATCATATGGGGCAAGCCCCTTTTTCATATAATACACGGGGAACCATCCACCGCCGACGCTGCCGATCATTGTCATGCTATACAATACCGTCAGCGGAATCATGATCGCAGTACCTTCCATCTCATACTGAACCTTCAGGTATGAAGGCAGCCAGAAAAGGAAAAACCACCATACGCCGTCGGTCATGAACTTACCGAATACGAAAGCCCAGGTCTGCTTATAACCCAGCAGCCTCAGCCAGGAAACTTTTTCCGTATCCTCGATCTCCATAATACCATCATCATTTAAACAGTCGCTATTGATGTAAGCCAGCTCAGAAGCGGTAATGCCTTTCTGATTCTCAGGTTTCTCATAGAAAAAGAACCAGAATCCAAGCCAGATCAACCCTACGGCGCCAACGATGATAAAAGTACTCTCCCAACCCCATTTGGAAGCTATCCAAGGTACGGTCAGCGGTGCCAGAACTGCACCGATATTCGCTCCTGAGTTAAAAATTCCTGTTGCAAAAGAACGTTCCTTTTTTGGGAAATATTCTGCAGTAGCTTTAATTGCAGCGGGGAAATTCCCGGATTCACCAAAACCGAGCACTGCCCTTGAAGCAATAAAACCCAGAACAGAAACCGGAATTAAGCCCAAACCAGCCCAGCTTAACATTGAAGAAAGGCCTTCCCCGATTGGAATAGCCAATGCATGCATGATAGCACCGGCAGACCATACGATCAAAGAAATTGCATAGCCCCATTTTGTACCCAGCTTGTCAACTATCCTGCCTGCAAACAGCATCGATATAGCATAAATAAACTGGAATGCCGATGTAATATTGGCGTAATCGCTGTTTGTCCAGTTGAACTCCTTCTCCAGCATTGGATGCAGAAGACTTAATACCTGGCGGTCCAGATAGTTAACAGTAGTGGCAAAAAACAACAACGCACAGATCGTCCAGCGGTAATTGCTCATTTTAGCTTCTTTCATTGGTTATATTTGGTTTGAGGTTGGTAAGGACAGAGGGGGGCCGGGTTAATTCCTTAACTCAGCCTGGTTTCACTAATGATTTTGAATGTTTTTTCGGTTAATGTAAATAGGGTATCGTAATCATTATTCATTAATATATCCTTGCTAATGAGCTTACTGCCCATTCCAACTCCACAAACACCTGATTTAAACCAGCTGCTGATATTGTCTGCTTCAATTTCCACACCACCTGTCGGGATAAACAATTGTCCGGGGAATAGATCTTTGATGGAAGACATAAATGCCGGGCCAAGCAGGTTTGCGGGGAATAATTTGATCAGTCCGGCACCATTCTGCGAGGCCAGGTTAATTTCTGTTGGGGAGAAACATCCGGGAATCCAAAGCAGTCCGGCTTCATGCACCAGTTTGCCAATCTCCAGGTCTACCACCGGGCAAACAATAAAATGTGCACCTGCGTCAAGAAAGTCTGATGCCTGCCGTGTATTTTTGATTGTTCCGATTCCGACGTGTAATTCAGGCATTTCACGGTTAGCCACTTCAGTCAGCAGTTTGAAATTTTCCAGGGCTGCAGGCCCCCTGTTCGTATATTCAATTACACGGACACCCGCGCGGTATAACGTACGCACTACTTCCAGGCTTACATCTGCATCTTCATAAAAGAACAAAGGCAGGAGTGCCTGTTCTGTAATCACTTTTAAAGTTTCTTGTTTAGTTTTCATATTCCTGAACTACCTTTTTTATATCTTCTAACTTTGTTGTATTAAAATCACTCTCTGTAAATAACTTGGCAAAAGCTGCTGACGTTGCAAAGTCAACTATCTCCTGTGGCGAATGCTCCTTGTAAAACCCGTAGATCAGGCCTGCCATAAAACAATCCCCGCTGCCCACCTTACCTGCAATCTGATCTGCCATATACTCTTTAGAAATATATAGCTCTTCCTGCGTGTACAAGGTTGTGTAATATTGTATACCTGAGCCATGGTCAAAGCGGAAAGTGTTCGCAACGTTCTTACACTTCGGAAAAGCCTCCATTATTGCCTTTGAACTGATCTGTGATTGCTGCAGATAAGCACTTTTATCATGCTCTTCTACCAGTGTTTCAGAAACCGGAATGCCCAGCATTTTTTCGGCTGCCCAAACATTGCCCATCACGAGGTCGCAGTATTGCACCAGTGCAGGAAGGACCTCCACAGGTTCCTTTCCGTATTTCCAGAGTTTAGCGCGGTAATTCAGGTCGATCGATATCGTAATGCCTTTTTCAGACGCCGCTTTCAGGGCTTCCTCACATACATCGGCTACCGACTGGTTAATTGCAGGACATATTGCACTGAAATGAAACCAGGTTACGCCATAAAACACCTTATCCCAGTCTATAGTGCCTGTTTCGAGTTCAGAAAAGGATGAATATTTACGGTCATAAATCACACCGGCATTCTTCAGGTCCTTTCCTTTATCCAGGAAATAAAGGCCGATGCGTTCACCGGAATACTGCATGGCGCTGGTATCAACGTTCAATTCATCAAGGTATCCCAGCAGCTGCCTGGCTATAAAATTATCAGGGATGGCAGACATATATGCCGAAGGGATCTTCCAAAGGGCAAGCGCTGCAGCCACATTTGCTTCAGCACCACCAACGTACACCGGGAAACTATTCTCCTTCAGCCAGCTCCCTGCAGAATCAGGACAAATCCTGAGCAGCAGTTCGCCGAAACTTAAAACTTTATTCATCATTTAGAAATTGAAATAGGATTTTGCATTGTTATAACATATATCCTGTACAATTTTACCTACCCAGGCTATGTCGTCGGGAAGTTCACCATTTTCAATATCTTCTCCTAATAAATTACACAATATTCTTCTAAAATATTCGTGACGCGGGAAGGAGAGAAAACTTCTTGAATCCGTAAGCATGCCTACAAAGCGGCTTAACAGGCCCATGTTTGACAGCGCGTTGATCTGCCTGATCATGCCATCCTTCTGGTCCAGGAACCACCAGGCCGATCCGTACTGGATTTTTCCGGCGATAGTACCATCGTTAAAATTGCCGATCATCGTTGCGATCAGTTCATTATCAGCCGGATTCAGGTTGTATATAATGGTTTTTGCCAGTTGATTACCTGTATCCAGCCTGTTCATGAATTTTGACAGTGCTGCTCCCTGTGAAAAATCACCAATGGAATCCAGCCCGGTATCAGGGCCGAGATTTTTCAGCATTCTGGTATTGTTATCCCTGAGTGCACCGATATGGTACTGCTGTACCCAGTTTTTTTCATGGTCCCAAACCGCAAATGCATGCAGCATTGCAGATTTGAACTGCAGAATTTCCAGTCTCGTCAGCGTGTCACCCCCTCCTATCTTTAAAAAGATAGCCTCCACTTCCTCTTCCGTATAATTTTCAGCATATAACTGCTCCAAACCGTGGTCAGACAGTACACAACCGTTTTCGGCAAAATAATCGTGTCTGCGTTCCAGCGCATACAAATATTCCCTGTAGGTCTTAATCTCAGCACCATGTATCTTTTCCAGTTTTGCGACATAGGCGTTCAGTGCGGTCAGGTCATCGGCATTCATTGCCTTATCTGGTCTGAAAGCAGGCAATATATTCACTTCGAAACCAGATGCTTTCAATTTCTGGTGATGTGCGAGATCGTCACAGGGATCATCCGTAGTAGCTACTGTGACCACGTTCATTTTTTTCAGCAGGCTTTGCACCGAATATTCAGGTGTCTGCAATTTGGCAGTACATTCATCATAAATCTTTTTCGCGGTAGCCGGCGAAAGGATATCATAAACATCAAAATATCTTTGTAATTCCAGGTGTGTCCAGTGGTACAGTGGATTACGTAAAGTATAGGGAACGGTCTCTGCCCATTTCTCAAATTTCTCCCAGTCGCTTCTGTTGCCTGTAATAAATTCTTCAGGAACACCATTGGCACGCATTGCCCGCCATTTATAATGGTCGCCATACAGCCATACCTGAGTAAGGTTTTCAAAATTCTTATCCTCAGCGATCTGATCCGGCGGAAGGTGACAATGGTAATCAATGATCGGCATGTCTTTCGCAAACTGGTGGTAAAGTACTTCAGCAGTTTTGCTGTTCAAAAGAAAGTTTTCGTCTAAAAAAGGCTTCATATTTTCATATTTTATGTTACAGTGAGATGCCGCGTTTCCATGGGATGAAATCATCCTGGATATGGCGTACCGCACTTACTGTAGTATTTCCGCTTGCTACATCGATCACATAATTCAGGATACGTGCACCGGCTTCTTCAATGGTTTCTTCACCAGCGATGATCGAGCCTGTATCCAGATCAATAATATCATTCATTTTATTGTAAAGCACTGTATTGGTAGATATCTTAACTACCGGGGCAATCGGGTTGCCGGTAGGTGTTCCCAGGCCAGTGGTGAAGAGCACAGTATTAGCCCCCGAGCCCACTTCAGCAGTGGTAGATTCTACATCATTACCTGGCGTGCACAGCAGGTTCAATCCCGGTTTTGTCACCTTCTCGGGATAGTCCAGAACATTCACCACGCTCAAAACCTTTGCCCCGGCAACATTCGGGTGGGTGATATATCCCGCCAGCAGGCCGCATAAGGTTTGTGAATCCTGGCGGATGCCGCCACAGCCACCATTGTGCGTCAGGAATTTGATTCCGTCCACATTCGGGAACATCCTGTTTTTCTTTTCTGTTTTTTCGGGATAGCTGATCTGTGCATTGAGGATCTCTTCCACACCTGCCCCGCTCTGGTAAAGCGACATCAGCTCCTTGGCCTGGGCCTGGTAATTTTCATTCCTGCCATAACCAAGGTTATTCAGCAGTGCTTCCTGAATCACATCGAGGTTTCTGTTCTCACAGAACACCATGGGGATCACCAGCCAGTGGTTGGCTGTCCCTACCTGTCCGTCAGTACGGTGAAAGCCATTGAAAGTTTTGTCCTTCCAGGCAGATACGTCAGGCACATGCCAGTCCATATGGTTTTCACCCGTATCAAAGCCTGTTGCCGCATGTTTTAGATTAGCGGTAGTCAGCACCGCCCCTTTTGGCACCGGCAGTTTGGCCTTGCCAACCAGAACACCATACATGATCACCTGGTCATCCGTCCGCAGGCCCTGCGTAACAAATTTATGCTTTGCTTTTACATGATCTTTTAAGATGTAGACCTCATTGCCATAGGTGATCTCCTCACCCTCGGCCAGATCTACCAGGGCCACCAGCACATTATCTTTCGGGTGTACCTTTAATATTTTCTTTTCCATTTGATGCGCCTATTTAACAGCCTTCAGTTTACGGTTTAAGTTCTCTAAAGCAGCTGTAATTCCTTTCTCAAGGATATTGTCGTAATCATTTTCCACCACCTCAATAAAACCAGGGATCTCGTTCAGGTCGGCTCCCCAAAATTCGGGATCATTTAATACCTCTTCCACGTATTCAGCTTCATTCACCTCAACGGTTTTCCGGTAGAAGTATGCCGCGCTATCATCATTGATCACATATTTCAGTCCGTTGAACGATCCGTAATATTTACCGCCTTCCAGTTTGGAGGAGCGCATAAAATGCAGGAATGCTGCGAAACCGAAAGTAATAAATGGCGGAATGGTATTGAAAAGCGTATGGTAGTTAAACAGCACGGGCAGCACACGGATTTTCATCTTCATTGCATACTGAACTGTAATGCTGAGCCATAAATGTTTGATATGCGGATTTGCAAAACGGTCAATCACGGTGCCTGAAAAAACAAGTGCCTCTTCAAGCGACACCTGGTACGGGATAGCCGGGGCGATCTCCTTGCGCATCACCTGCTCCACAAAATTTAGTACATCTGCATTATCCATTCCGTCCTTCACGGTATCAATTCCTGAAAGACAGGCAATTCCTGAAGTTAATGTATGCGTGCCGTTCAGCAAACGTACTTTTAGTTCACGGTAGATTTCGATGTCCGGTTTAACGATCAGTCCTTTATCTGCCTGCATAAAGCTTAGCACTCCGGCTACCTTATCATTGCCCTCAACCGCCCAGAGGCGGTAAGGCTCTGCAAGGATCAGGAGCTGGTCTTCATATCCGAGTTCATCCTTTAGTTCGGCAAGTTTAGCGGCATCAGGTTTTCCAGGAACAATCCTGTCCACCAGTGAATTGCAGAAGATATTGCTGGCTTTGGACCAGTTAATGAATTCGTCTTCCAGCAGGTTATAAGCTGCAAGTTCATACACAATAACCTCCAGTTTCTTTCCATTTTCAGGAATCAGTTCGGTAGCAATCACTACCAGGCCGGCATTGGCGGTATTTCCAAGTGCCTTATATCTTTCATACAATACGGCAAGCAGCTTTCCGGGGAAGGATGCAGGCGGATTGCCGGCAACAGGCTCATTCAGCAATTGAATACCTACTTCAGTAGTATTCGACACCACGAGCTTTAACTCCGGATCTATAGCTACCTCCAGGATTGCAGACCAATCCTTTTCGGCGGAGATGACCCTTGAAATTGCTGAAGACACGATATTCTCTTCAACGTTCTTTCCGTCCTCAATTCCGCGTACACCAATGGTATACAGGCTGTCCTGGTTGTCGAAATCTGATGTATCGCCATTTCCGGTAGATTTAACGATCACAATGCGGCCATTGAATATACCTTGTCTGTTCGCTTTATCAACAAAATAATCGGGAAGGCCACGGAGTAAAACACCAGTTCCGAACTGCAGAACTTTTTCAGGAAGGCTTAACAGGTCTTCAGCGGGAACAATTACCTTAGCGGTATCGATATTTTTTAAATTTTCTTTGGTTAGTATCATGTAACAGGTGGAATATTTGCTAAACAACAATTCTAACGATTATATAGAAATAATGATCCCATCCATCGGGTTTTTATCTACGCAATCGTTATCGGAACTAACATAATGTGCCATTTTCTACTTTTTGTTAACTACGGGTAATTGTCCGGCAATCCAATCTGTAAGATCTCCTGCGGCATTAAAGTTCTCGTATTCTCCGGGTATCTTTCTGCCATCGGTATACTCATTATATAACCATGGATCTCCGATTGCGTATACGCTGCCTTTGCCGAGGCGGGCAACTGCCATGACTGCATTTCCTTCCTTATCCTGTAACGCAGATCTGGCAGGGCTCTTTAGCTGCAGAGTGCTGTATTCTTTCACATAGATCTGTTTGATATCCTTGAAAAGAGTATTTGAGGAAGGGATTATGATACTGCCCATTTCAAATTTGCTGCCTGTTACGCGGTTCTTACTATCCTTATTGAAAGTGATGCCGAAGTTTGCGGTCAGCTGGTTCAGGTGGTCCAGTTCCACATTTCCCGTATCATTGGCCCTGATGACCAGTACACCGCCGGCTTTTACCCAATTTGTGATTGCGGTGATGTGCGCCGCACCGATATAATTAGGTTTTGGGTTTTCCTTTACGATATCCGGGTCTGCGATGATATATACAGCAGCATTCTTTA
Organism: Pedobacter hartonius; assembly: GCF_900107535.1. Lineage (GTDB taxonomy): Bacteria > Bacteroidota > Bacteroidia > Sphingobacteriales > Sphingobacteriaceae > Pedobacter > Pedobacter hartonius. The sequence goes on from NZ_FNRA01000012.1 coordinate 38,948, forward strand.
AATTTGCCGCTGTTGGTGCTGCAGTGAGGCTTTTAAGTTTAAATCCTCTTTGTTCGAATACCTGGCCCCAGAGTGAATATCCTCCGTTGCTCATCTCTTCCCATTTGTAATGCCACTGTATGTCTTGCCCGCTCTGGTCTTTTTTAACTTCACTATTGAAATAATAGTCCAGCATTACCGTTTTCCCCAATCCTTTTTTCGCTACTGCTGCCAGGTCCATTTCATTGGCGGCCAGCATAAACGCCCCTACACCTTTAGGATCATTGGTGATCACCTTCTCGCGGATGTAATATTCAAACGATCCGTCACGGTAAGGCTTACCGCCCAGACCAGAAACACTTACTGTTCCTTTCAGGTTTACCTGGCTGGAGGCACGCTGCTCAATAAATTCCTTTTGAATTCCTGCATATCCCTTTTTGGCTACAGCTGCATAACTGACAGGCAGATAAACCTTCCTTACACCCTTCTGCAAAGCATAGACGAACATACTGGAAGCAGATGACTCCAGGTAATTCCCTTTCCTGTCTGGCAGGTTCAGGATATCATACCACACTCCTGATTCGGGGTCCTGGTATTTCTGAACTGCTGTTGCCAGGCGGGATAAAATGGCGAGCAGTTCTTTTCTCTTAGTGTGGCTTGCCGGGAAATTATCCAGCACATCCACCAGTGCCATGGCGTACCAGCCCATTGCCCTGCCCCAGAAATGAGGGGAATGCCCGGTTTGCGGGTCTGCCCATTTTTGTTCTTTAGATTCATCCCAGCCATGGTATAACAGGCCTGTCTTTGCATCCCTGGAATGTTTTTCCATAAAAATAAACTGATTGGCAATATCGTCAAAAGCCTTGTCATCCCGGATCAGTGCCGCGTATTCTGCATAAAACGGTTCACCCATATATAATCCGTCCAGCCACATCTGGTAAGGGTATACTTTTTTATGCCAGAAACCGCCTTCCTTTGTCCGGGGTTGTAACTGCAGCTGGTTCCACAACAGCGTTGCGGCCTTAAAATATTTTTGTTGACCAGTTACCTTATACAAGGTCAGTAGGGAGCTTCCGTTTTTGATGTTATCTATATTGTGTGCATCCTGGTTATAGGTCCTGATGTCACCTTCGGGTGTTACAAAATGGTCCATGCTTTTTTGGACATAGCGGAAGTAATCTGCATTGCCGGTGCGGCGCCAGATGGCGTCTACACCTTCCAGGATTATGCCCTGGTCATAAGTCCATCTTACGGGGTGGCCGCCCATGGATAGGGAATCCTTCCAGATGTCCATGACTGTGGCGGCCATCTGTTCTGACAAAGGTTTTGTCTGGGCCTGCGTTCCACTGATCGTTCCTGCACAGGTTGCGATCAGGCAAAATGCTGTAAATCTCAAAGATAAGTTCATAAGGGTTTATTTTTTATCACCGGTCAGTATCACACGTACATTCTTTTGCTGCACATTTTTTGCTTCCTGGATTTCCACGCCTTCCCTTGCCTGGATCACCATATTGTCGAGATAGATATCACTGATATTCAGTTCGGGCAGTCCTCTGATGAACACCGCTTTCCTTGCACCGTCACATACCACATTGCTGATATGGAAATCCCTGAAGACAGGAGTTTCTTCGGTGACAGGGTATTTAACAACTTTTGGTGCATCTCTGTTCTCACCTTTCAGGGCGATAGGGTCTTGTGCTGCGTAATACATATCAAAGAGGATTGCTTCGCCTATAATGTCTTTCATTACAATATCCTTTGCATAAATGGCTTCGACAACACCACCACGGCCGCGTGTAGTTTTAAAGCGGAGACCGATGTCTGTACCGATAAATGAGCAGTCATAAATAAAAATACTGTTAGCGCCGCCGGACATTTCGCTACCGATCACCACGCCGCCATGTGCATGGTAGACGGTACTGTTGCGGATAATCACGTTTTTCGTGGGTAGCCCGCGTTTACGGCCTTCTGCGTCCCTGCCTGATTTGATACAGATCCCGTCATCCCCTACATCAAAGGTGCTGCCTTCAACCAATACGTTTTTGCAGGACTCGATATCAATCCCATCGCCATTTGCCGCGTACCATGGGTTTTTAGCGTATACATTCCTTACGATCAGGTCCTCGCACATCAGTGGATGGAGGTTCCATGCCGGCGAATTTTGAAAGGTCACCCCTTCAAGCAATACGCGTTTACAGTTATTGAGCACCACCAGGTTTGGCCTTAAAAAATCCTTTATTGATGCGTAGAATTCGGGGGTTTTATCCGGAGACAGGGCACCGGCATTCTTTAGTAATGACCCTTTTGCCGATTGCACTGAAGGGTACCACATTTTCTTTGCCTCGATCACTGTGCCGCCGGACGCAAGCAGCCGGTTCCATTGGCTTTCTGTGAGCTTGTCCTTTTTCACCATCCTCCAGGCATCACCATTTCCATCGATGATTCCGGAACCGGTAATCGCGATGTTTTCAGCATCCGTGGTTGAAACCGGAGATTGGTTGCGCATTTGCGGAATCCCTTCCCAATCGCCCTTTAGCAGTTTGTACTGGCTAAAGTCTTTGGTAAACTGCAGCAATGCATTCTTCTGAAGGTGTAAGTTCACGTTACTCTGCAATACGACCGGTCCGGTTACCCAGAGTCCTGCCGGTACCAATACCACACCGCCGCCCTTTTTATGAGAGGCCGTAATCGCATCGTTAATACTTTTCGTGTTTAGGGTAACACCATCATTTTTGGCGCCGAAAGTGGTAATACGAATCGTATCATTTCTGAATTTCGTTTCTTTTACCTCCGGAAGATGGCTAAAAGAATAGGGTTTTACTTGAGCAATGGCCTGCAAAGCAGACAACAGTATCAGCGCGGAAAACAGGGCTTGGCTGAATAAATTGAATTTATTCATATTTGATCGTTAAATATAGGAAATGAGGAGGCAAACTTTAACCTCCGCCGCTGTTCCGGCTAAAAGTATGATCAGAAAAGCGTTGAATATAAGTCGGATAATTATAATTTGATAGCGGCGGGGTATGTTCATACAAGGTATCTGGTTTCAGTGTGGTAATCCTGCAATTCTAATAAGTTTTTCGTCATAAAGAATTTACATCATATTATTAATTTACGCAATCGTTGCCAAAAACAATTTTTGTGTCATAAAAATTCAAATTATTTCATTAAACTTGTAGAAGAAGGTCCATTATTGCCGCCTATAAATACTCCTTTAAACTAATGTTTGAGAGCTCTACCATTAAAGATATTGCCAGGGCCCTGGGCCTTTCTACCTCTACCGTCTCCAGAGCACTAAGAGATAGCTACGAAATCAGCGCAGGAACAAAAAAGCTGGTGATGGAATATGCCAAGCAGGTAAACTACAGGCCCAACCCGAATGCTTTAAGCCTTAAGGAAAGAAGAAGTAAATCGATCGGTATTGTGGTTAGCGAAGTGGCTAATCACTACTTTTCACAGGCGATTAATGGAATCGAGTCAATTGCCAACAGCCGCGGGTATACGGTGATTATCACCCAAACCCATGAATCATTTGAAAGGGAGAAGACCAACGTACAGCATCTTGCTTCGAGATCTGTAGACGGGCTGCTCATCTCCCTGTCTGCCGAAACCAATGATGTAAGCCATTTGGAACAGTTACATCAGCGGGGATTACCGATCGTATTTTTCGACCGTGTACCTGAGCGCATCAATACGTATAAGATCATTGCCGACAATGCGATGGGAGCTTTTGAAGCGACCTTACACCTGATCCGGTCCGGGCATAAAAAGATTGCACATATTTCAAGTTCTGCCCATTTATCCATCAGTATCGAAAGGTTATCTGGATATACTGATGCTTTAAATAAAAATGGAATATCCATTCAACCTGAGTATATTAAAAATTGTTCGCATGGTGGAATGATTCAGGATGAAGTGGAAACTGCAGTAAAGGAGTTACTGAACCTGAAGGATAAGCCTGATGCAATATTTGTTGCCGGCGACCGACTAACGATGGGCTGTATGCATGTCTTGAAAAAGCTGAATATGCTCAATCCTACTCTAATTGCCATTGCCGGGTTTAGCAATTCGGACGTACTTGATCTGTTCAACCCTCCTATCACTTCCGTTTTTCAGCCAGCCTTTGATATGGGGCAGCTGGCTACGGAAAAGTTGCTGGAACTGATCGAAGCAAAGTTTCCGGTGACTGAATTTGAGCAGACGATCTTAAACACGAAATTATTTATCAGGTAAAGCTGCTCCACCGGTCCTGATGAAGCAGCTATAATCCTTATTTCACAAGGATTGGGCTGTTATAGGTATTTGTTTCCTTTGACAGGTAACTTTTAAAACGTGATGCTGTTGTAAAGGCAGCGTCAGAACGTTCCCAGCAGGAGTAAAAGCGAAAGGCCACTTTTTGTTTTGCTGAAGGAACTTTCATCAGTACGGCGTAGGTGTTCAGCACCTCGCTACCTGCATCTGGCGTTTTTCCGAAAGCAACAAAGTCTGCTTTGTTGACTAACACGGCCATTCCAAGGTTATCTTTGTTTTCACTTTGCTGATCAAATGTAGACAACAGCATGGCGTTATTGATACTGTCCTGCATTGCTTTAGTGCTCTTCAGATTAACAATACCCGTAACCAGTTTAGCCCCCTTCGGTGCATTTTTAAGGGACACCCTGCTTTCATAGAAATATTGCCCGCCCCAGATGCTAATCTCTTCGGTAAGGCTGGTTAATTTGCCATTTCCCATTACGTTCCATTGCGGGTACTCCATCTGGAAAATCGCACGTACCGGTCCATCAGCAATTTTCCTGTAAATGATCTTTCCCATATTTACACCGCCCAGTCTTACCAGCGTATCACTTTTGCCTGCTACCGGGACACTTAGTGCCAGTGATCCGGCCCCAAGGGATTTCCCTACTGCGAGGATATCCATTCCCCAGGGTGCCAGGTGATGGTAGATGACTGAAGGGTCAACCCCTACTATATCCATCATCATGTCAGTTGTTGTTTTACCCCAGATATCTTTGGTATTTCTTACATCCATATAGATCCTGAAACCTACCTTATCATTTTCCCAGGCTGGCCCTTCGGTAAGAAAGGGGGGCAGCTTTGCTTTGGTGAAATCAGTATTAGGTTGCCCGGCGGGTACCGTGTCAGCCAATAGAGCCGGCCCAAATATATCATTGGCGAGTTTCCGTCTTTGTCTTACATGCGCTACGGGGGCTCCTGAAACCAGGACATCCCCGCTTAGCACCACTTTCAGCTTCACCGTTTCCCTGGATTTGAAACTGTAGAGGAACACGGCCTTATCCCATTTGCCGTTGCCGTCAAGATCATCAAATTGCATAGCTACCGGTTGTTTCTGTCCGGTAATTTCCAGGGGTTCCACTTCGGGCAGTTTACCCAGTTTCTTTTCGAGGAAAGTGCGGTCCAGTTCGATCAGTTCGTTTTTACGTGCTACCGGCAGCTGGTTTTTCAACTGAATAACGGTTTGTTGTGCGCTCAGTTTTGTGCTGCTGCATGCCAGGAATAGTATCCATATGCCTTTTTGAAATCCTTTCATCATGTTGGTTTTATCTGCCCATCCAGCCACCGTCTACGGTCAGCAATGTGCCACAAATATAGTCGGACGCTTTCGAGCTCAGAAAAACTATCGAACCTTTAAAATCATCTGCCTCTCCCCATCTGCCTGCAGGGATACGCTCCAGGATAGAGCGGTTACGGTTTTCGTCGGCTCTCAGCGCATTGGTATTGTCAGTGGAAACATATCCCGGAACGATAGCATTTACATTGATGCCTTTAGCAGACCATTCATTCGAAAAGGCCTTGGTTAATTGTGCCACAGCACCTTTACTTGCTGAATATCCCGGAACGTTTATACCTCCCTGGAAAGCCAGTAAGGAGGCTGTGAAGATGATCTTACCGCTTCCTCTGGCGATCATTCCCTTACCAATTTCCCTTGTCAGGATAAAGGGAGCGGTCTGGTTTACTGCAATCACTTCGTCCCAGTAGGCATCAGTGTGTTCTGCGGCAGGCCGGCGCTGGATTGTACCGGCATTATTTACCAGGATATCAATTACCGGGTGTCCTGCTTTTACTTTATCAATGAACACGTAAAGTGACGCTCTATTACCCAGATCACACTGATAAGCGGTGAATTTCCTACCCAGGGCGGAAACCTGTTTTTCCACTTCACTGCCCTCAGTTTCGAGGTTTGCAGATACGCCTATGATATCTGCTCCGGCTTCTGCAAGGGCAATGGCCATTGCCATGCCCATTCCTCGTTTGCATCCCGTGACAAGTGCTGTTTTTCCGGTGAGATCAAATGTATTTAATACTGACATAGTTTGTTTGGTTATCTGATTATTTTAAGTCGTTTATTGCACAATGATCCATATCTCCATAGTCAAGGTTCTCACCTGCCATACCCCAGATGAATGTGTAGTTACTGGTTCCTGCGCCTGAGTGTATTGACCAGTTTGGAGAAATTACTGCCTCTTCATTCTGCATCCAGATGTGCCTGCTTTCCTGTGGCTGTCCCATAAAATGGCAAACACTTTGTTTTTCGGGAACTTCAAAGTAAAAATAAGCTTCCATCCTTCTATCGTGCGTATGTGCCGGCATCGTATTCCAGACACTGCCTGCTTTAAGCTCTGTCATTCCCATTTGAAGCTGGCAGGTCTCAATTACGCTGTTGACGATGAGCTTATTGATCACCCGGTGATTGGCAGTCTCCAGTGCGCCAAGTTCTACAATATCGGCATCTGCTTTCGTTACTTTTTTTGTAGGGTACTTATGGTGTGCGGGCGCAGAATTGATATATAGTTTTGCAGGATTCTCTGGTTCGGCGGATTCAAAATAAACTTCTTCACTCTCTTTTCCGATATACAAGGCTTCTTTATACGCCAGATGATATTTTTCGCCATCAACAGAGATGATCGCATCTCCTCCAACATTGATCATTCCGATCTCCCTGCGGTGCAGGAAATAAGGTGCCTTCAGGTCGTCAGGATTGGGCAGTGACAGTTTTTCGTTTACAGGCATTGCACCACCTACGATATACCGGTCAAAGTGCGACAGTGTAAGATTTACTTGATCTGCTTCAAATACTGAACTGATTAAAAAATTACTGCGTAGTGTAGCGGTATCCATTCCTTTGGTTTCAACAGGACTGACTGCATAACGACTTTCAAAACGATTTTCCATAATAGTATTTGTATTGTGCTAATAGTTAATTAAAGATTATTTGTATAGTTTTTTATTTGATTCTAAACGAAGTCGTTCATTATCCTGATTCCCTTTGGATTAACTCCACAGGTGTCACCACAGGAGGGCTGTACACCGTTGTATATCCCTGTTTCAGCATTTCTAGCAGCGTTTGTACCAGCCGGTCCCCGAATACTGAGGGAAACTGGTCTATTGTGGTAATTGACGGGCTGATTACGGCAGTGATCGGATCATTGGAATACCCAATGACACGCAGCTGGCCAGGAATGCTGATCCCGTTTTCTTTTGCATACTGTACAACAGCCACCGCGTTCCTGTCACTCGTTACAAACAAAGCATCAGGTTTCATCTTCCCTGCAAACATTTTGCGCATGGTGGAAAGCGTTTGCTCCGGGTTCAGCTGCTGGTAAAAAAACAATTGTTTATGTACAGGCAGGTTGAAGAGCTGCAGCGCCCCGATAAAGCCGGCGGCTCTCTCCTCATATAAATTAGAGCTGAGCGGGCATGTAATAAGTTCTGAATGACAGTCACTACAGCAGCATGGAAATACATTGATATTTTAGGAAGGATCAAACCAATGGTGCTGGTCTTGTTGTTTCTCAGGCCCGCAGCCATTTTATTTTTCCTGTAGCCTATTTTTGAGGCCATTTCAACAACCCTCTGACGGGTTTCAGGTTTTACATAAGAAGTATTGTTCAGCGCCCTGGATACCGTAGCGGGCGATAAGTTCAGCGCCGCCGCCAGGTCAAGAATGGTGTTATGCTGTTGGTTTTCCTTCATTAAGTCTCCTTGAAACGATTTCAACGAATTTATGAAAACGTTTTCATAAATTACTATTAAAATAGTTTTTAGCGCTATTGAAGGGCCTTGGTGTTTAGTCTGCGATCGTTATTCCGAGGTTATCCAGAAATGAAATGGCTGCGGGCAGTTGGAATATTCCTCCCCTGATCTTGTTTCCTGAAGGGTCAATCTGATAGTTTTGCGCTCCGGTAAAATTAGCGAGCCTGAGGTCGGTATCCGAAAAGGTAGAGCCCATAAAGTCTGTACCGCTAAGGTTGGCACTGCTCATATTACAAGCCGTAAAATCTACTTCATGTGCAATGCAGTTCAATAATTTTACCTTTTTCAGGTTTTTGCCAAAGAAGCTGGAATAACTGATGACAGAACCTTTGGCTTGCAGTGAAAATGGATTTTGAGTGTCATACCACAAGATACCTATGGCTTTACAATTGACCAGGGAACAATCACTGACATAGGTCTCTTTAAGTTTGATCAAAGAAAGATCAGTCTCTTCAAAGGTGCATTTATTAAAAGTGCAGTCTTCAAAAAGACATCCCTTTATGGTTGATTTATAGAATACGCAGTTATCAAAATACCTGCCAGTCAGGTGTTTGTCTTCGTAGTTGATATGCTCAAAACGTTTGTTATAATGTGCTATCGGCTCATCTGCTGTACTCAATTTTCCTCCCCTGTTTTAATACCCATAGTTTTTATGGCCTATCGGTGGAAGGCAAATTTAATACATTTTGAAATGCAGAGATACATAATATCCAATTAAATTGTCCCGTAAGTATAACCATAATTTTATCATATCGTAGCCTATTATAAGTTAACCGCAGCGCTGAAAAAGAGCTGATTGGCCAGGTCAATTTCATCATTGGTAATCGTATGCTGTTTAGCAGGATAAACAATTACATGCATTCTGCCATTCATTTTTTCCATAATTGCGGCGCTTTCCTTTACCCTTTTCAGAGGGACATGAGCGTCAGGATCACCGGTCGTCATCAGGATGGTGGTCTGACCGAAGTCTCCCTGATAATTTTCCATTCGCAGATCTTTACCTATCAATCCTCCAGTAAAAGCAATTACGCCGCCATACTTCATCGCATTCCTGGTCACATATTCCAGGGTGAGGCATGCACCCTGTGAAAAACCAAGGAAATAAATTTGTTCAGCGGGAATACCCGAACCGATAATATCCTTTACCAGTTCAGAGATCACCTCCAGGGCCGAGTCCAGTGCCGGCTGATTTTCTTCAACGGGTTGTATAAAACTCGTTGGATACCAGCTGTGGCGGCTTGCCTCCGGGGCAAACACAGCCATATCGTTTGTGTTCAGATAGCTGCTTAAGGGAACCATACTTTGGGCAGAAGCCCCCCTGCCATGAATCATTACAAGGGCACTTTTAGCATTTTCTGCAGGTATGCCTGCAGTGACAATATTTTTTGAGTGCTGGTACATTTTAAATAAGATTAGGTAAAGCACGTTCAATATCCGCTCTCTGACGTTCGTACTGAGCAGGCAATTTCAAATTGGTGCCCAGTTCATTCAGCGGTTCGTCAACGGTAAAACCTGGATTATCTGTAGCCAGTTCAAACAGTACACCTCCCGGCTCACGGAAATATAAAGAGTAGAAATAGTTACGGTCAATTTTCTCCGTAATATTTAAGCCCATAGCCACTATCTTATCCCTGAAGTACATGAGTGTTTGCTCGTCTTTTACGCGGAAAGCTACATGGTGTACAGAACCACCTGCAACATGACCTGCAGTTTCTCCGGGTGCCTCAACCAGATCCACAATTGCGGCATCATTAACTGCATCCGTAACAAAGCGGTAGCGGTTTACGCTTTGCTCCATCAGTTTATAGCCAAATATATTTGTCAGTACTTCAGCGGTTCTGTCAATTTTATTGGTAGTAATGGTCACCTGGTGAAAGCCAAGTATTGCATGTTCTGCATTGATTTCAGGCGTTAAAAATGGTTTCCTGCTGTCTTTGTTCTTTGCAACGGTAAGTTCAAATTTGAGGCCGTCGGGATCAAGAAGGGTCAGGTATTTTTCACCAAATTTCTCTGCGGTCTTATTGTAGATCACATTGTTTTTTTCCAGGCGTTCCTGCCAGAAATCCAGACTTCCTTCGGGAACACTATAACCAATTTCTGTTGCTTGTCTTGTACCCCTTCTGCCTGCTCCTATATCTCCCCAGGGAAAGAAGGTTAATATTGTACCCGGCGACCCCGCTTCATCGCCATAGTAAAGATGATAAGTTTTAGGGTCATCAAAATTGACAGTTTTTTTTATCAGACGCAGACCCAATATACGGGTGTAGAAATCGTAGTTAACTTTTGCATTTCCTGCAATTGCAGTAATGTGGTGCAGACCTAAAATTGTGTTTTCCATAATGATCTTTCTTAAATTATTATAAGGGTTCATCAACCCCCATGGTTGCTTTACCTTTTTGTTGAAACAAATTTACCCCTTCCCTTTTTCATAAATCTTATCCTATCGTAAGAAATGAAAACGACGCTGATTAATCAGAATATTAAATAGCTATTTCAATTAGCTGCTGCGATTTGAAATTAGATTTGAAGGGTAACATAAATTTATGTTGCTTTACGGTAATTATAATGCGTCTAAATACGACTCCTTTAATCCGCATCCCCTTATCATTTATTTAAATGACTAGATTTCGAAAAATAACAGGCTTTATACATCTATGGCTTGGATTAATCTCCGGGCTGGTAGTGCTGGTCTTAAGTATCACAGGCTGCATCTTTGCTTTCCAGAAGGAGATCTCGGATGTGGTTTATTCAAAAGTGCTTTTGGTTAAATCTCCTTCTGCCGGAGCTCCACTTCCTTACAGTGTTTTACTTGGTAAGGCAAGACAGACCATCGGCAAAGGCCGTGAAGTAAATTATTCAGTCAGCTATAAAGACCGCGGACGTGCATGGGAATTTATGACCTACAAAGGTGGTGATGAAAAAGCGTTCTTCTATTTTGATACCATAGATTATTATGATTCCGTGTTTATTAATCCTTATACAGGTGCAGTAACAGGTCACATCGATTACAAACATGAGTTTTTCAATATCATAAAAATGCTCCATTGGGGCTTGCTGTTAAATGATAGTTACGGACAAATTATAACAGGTTGTTCTACCCTGATATTCGTCATCATGCTGATCACGGGCATGATCATGTGGTGGCCTAAGAAATGGAGTAAATCCAATATAAACAGAAGTTTTAAGGTGAAATGGAAGGCTGGTTTTAAGCGTGTCAACTACGACCTGCATAATGTACCGGGATTTTACGCGATGCTGCTTACACTGATACTTGCATTGACGGGACTGGTGTTTGCCTTCACCTGGTTTCAGCAGGTTGTTTATTTTGTTGCATCCGGAACTTCTGTACAACCGGTAATTAAATACGAGAAATCTGTCTCTGTAACTCCCGTTTCCAGCCCAATAGATTTCGCTTTCCTACGGGCGAAGGCCATGTTCCCTACCTCAGACCGGATCACTGTAGGCCCTGCCAGCGGCAAAGAAGGTGTCATCTTCATCAATGGAATCAGAGGAAAAGAAACGTATTACAATGCAGATATTTTGCAGTTTGACCGATATACGGGGAAACTACTGAACAGGAGAAACTACGACGAGCAGAATGCAGGTGAGAAACTATATGGAATGAATTACGATATTCATGTAGGCGCTATTCTTGGCTTACCCGGAAAGATCCTGGCTTTTATAGCCAGCCTGATCGCTGCCAGCCTCCCCATAACGGGGTTTATGATCTGGCTGGGCAGAAAAAAGAAGAAAAAGAGAAAATCTTAAGAATAGATTTGCATTTGAATATTTGTTTTCTATCTTTGCAGCCCCGCAAGGGACAACGGACCGGTAGTTCAGCTGGTTAGAATGCCGCCCTGTCACGGCGGAGGTCGCGGGTTCGAGTCCCGTCCGGTCCGCAATATTTAGATCAAAACGTTAAAAACCCTGCAAATCATCAGATAGCAGGGTTTTTGTTTTTTCAGGAGTACTAAAAAACACACTGTTTCACATATAATTAGAGCCATTTTTTAAGTATCTCCTACTCACCGAATAGCGTATAACTCATTGTTATACAAACACCATGAAAAGATATAAGCGCCTAGCAGTATACATGGATAATGGATTGTTAAACATCAATAACAACCCAATCGAGTCAAGTATCAGACTTATTGCCCCGGGCAGAAAAACTTCCTTTTCAGTGGACCACATGATGGCGCAATGCTATATTCTTTCATGGGAACCTGCAAATTACATGGGATAAATCCAATGATCTGGATGGTAGATATACTTAAAAAAATCAATCATCAACCGGCAGCAGAAATCCAGGATTTTTTATCCCACAGGTGGAAAGAGCTGCAATAAATCGAACCTATGCTGTAGTGTTAGCTTACGAAAATGCTGCATTATTTTACAGCGCGCTCTTATTGGCTTTCACATACAGCTGCAGAGCTTGCTGTAATGACCCGGTTAGGGGTGTATAACAAGACTGGGCGTGATGGTATATAGCTGGTGTTTTAGTCTGATCAGACATACCCCGCATATGCTTAAAACATACCCTGGCTATACCTCAGCTATACCTATGGAGGTATAGCTGAGGTATAGCCAGGGTACCCGCGACCTAAGGATGGGGTATGCCCGGTAGGACTGGTTTCGGATCTCAATAATTTATTATACAGAACGCTTACTGAGTCGGTATACCAGTATTACACCGTTTTGGGTGTATAAACCGTAATCACGCCATCATTTTTACTGGATAACGGGTTTTCTAAACATTGATAACAACCCGATAGAGTCAAGTATCAGAACTATTACCCTGGGCAGAAAAAACTTCCTCTTCAGTGGATCACATGATGGCGCACAAAGAAGCGCAATGCTATATTCTTTCATGGGAATCCCGTAAGCTATTTTCTAAAGCCCGACAAATATTTTCCCATTCCAGTAGTGTGATCCGGTAATTCCGGTGAAAATTTGCGGCCATACTAAAACCATTTAAAGGGCTAACTGTTGATTGGCAGATGAATTATTTAAGTTATATGGAATTATTAAGATTGTGGTGCCGGTTTTATGGCGGAGCAGTCGTAGTTGATTTTCATATAAATCAATTTGATAAAGCTATAGATCACTATAGTTTTTTTAAATAATTTTGTAACACAAATTAATATTACTATGAAAAAGGAAAAAATTTGGTTGATTACTGGAGCCTCTCAGGGATTAGGCCTGACTACTGTGAAATATCTGTTATCGCAAAATCAAACGGTAATAGCTACTACCAGGAATAGAGAAAATTTTGACCCGGAAGTTATTCAGCATTCCGGTCTGGAAGTGATCTCACTTGATCTGCATAGCGAGCAGGACGTCAAAAACGCGGTGGACAGGATAGCCGAAAAATATGGCCGCATTGATGTTCTTATTAATAATGCCGGACACGGTTTCATAGGTGCTGTGGAAGAAGCATCACCTGAAGAAATTGATGAAGTGCTTTCCATCAACGTCGTTGCCACCCTGCGGATGATCCGCAGCGTTCTGCCTCATATGCGGGCCGAAAAAAGCGGACATATTATCAATCTCTCGTCTATGGCCGGATTGTTCAGCAAGCCAGGGGTCGGCATTTATAATACAACCAAATATGCCGTCGAAGGTTTTTCAGAATCTTTGTATCATGAACTGAAAGACCTTGGTATTCATGTAACGATATTGGAGCCTGGTGCTTTCCGCACTAATTTCCTGGATAAATCAATGATCCGTGCTAAGCAGATCATCAGTGATTATGATGCTTCTGCCGGAAGTAGCAGAACGAGGCTGGCAGGAAATAACGGTAAACAACCAGGTAATCCAGAGAAAGCTGCCGTCGCAATTTATGATCTGGTTAATATGGAAAACCCTCCCCTCCGTCTGCTGCTTGGAAAAGATGCTTACGATGCCGGACAAAAAAAGCTTGAGCTACTGAAAACAGATTTTGAACGGATGAAAGAGGTTACATTCGGAACGGATTTTTGATACGGAATCTTTCTGCGGCTAAATTAAACACAATGAAATTAAACGATAAATCAAATATGCCGGATAGCTCAATAACACCGGATTTGTTCGAATTCTGGAAAAATAAAGCAGTAAGAACATCTAAAAGAGGCCACTTTTGGATTGCCGGCGAACGTGTAATGAAGGACGGTCAGACTTTTCAGAACGGGCCAATGTTCGTTGCCTGGGAGGCGCCTGAACAAGTAACTCAACCCTACCCGGTCATACTGGTCCATGGAGGCCTTTTACAAGGTACTGAGTGGCTCGACACCCCGGATGGCCGTCCGGGATGGGCTCAACGGATGGTTGAAGCAGGATATGCAGTTCTTGTTGTAGACCGGCCGGGGCATGGTCATTCACATACCCATCCTGATCTCACCGGCCCGGTTGGTACGCCTTTCTCTTATGAAGATGGAAGACATGTGTTTTTTCCGTCGGAATGGGCCGACAGGCATACACAATGGCCATTTGATCGTGAAGATGATGCTGCGCTTGATAGCTTTATAGCACCTTTCGGACCTTTACCGGCGAAACTCGCTGAATCTCAGAAAATGGATACAGACCGGTTGGTGAAGCTCCTTGACCGTGTTGGGAAATGCATCTTAATGACGCATTCCGCTTCCGGTCCTTTAGGCTGGCTTGTTGCTAATAAGCGCCCTGACTTGGTTGTTGGCGTTGTAACGGTGGAACCGATAGGTCCGGCTTTCGCAGATATTCATGGTATAGGCAGGCTCGACTGGGGACTGACCGCTGCGCCTGTAACGTATGACCCACCGCTTCAAACTGCGGCAGACGTAGAAGCCGCTGATCCGGCCACCTTGCAGATACCTGCCTTAAAAGGTTTACAGGTCGCATTAGTGACTGGTGGTGCTTCGCCATTTGCCAAATCCGCTCCGGCGACTGTCGGGTTTCTAAATACAGCAGGTGCTTCGGCAGAAGAACTTCATTTACCTGACCATGGTGTTGACGGTAATGGCCACGGGCTTATCTATGAACTTAATTCAGATGAAGCGCTTGTACCTGTGCTGGAATGGCTCAAAGCACTTACCGATAAAAAGAAGGCCGAAAAACCGGAATTAACGGAATAACCCGTTCCCCCCGGCCTGTTTACAGCAATTCTTAGAATTATATAATGTAGGAGGATGTCCAAAAGTGGCATCCTCTTTTTTGTTTCAACGACACTCAAATGCATATTTCATGAACAACAAAAACTAATCAAAAATCTAATTAAATGTTATTTTTACTCAATCATTTATTTAACTTTTAAGAATGCAGATGAGATATCTGGCGTTTCATCGTATACTGGTTTGGGCTAAACTATAGTTCATCTATTCCTGATATATAGCCATACTAGTGCGGCTATATATCAGGAATAGTTTTGCTCCGAACAATATACTTCCAAAGTACTTTGACGTTCTACATCCTGACGGACATGCCCCGGCATGGACATACCCGATGGTTATTTAAATTTCAAATTGAGTGTTACAATATTGGAATTGAGGGACGTAGACCTTGTATAGTGTCCGTAACGTAATTCCAGCATATTTAAACGCTGCCAGCCAAATACGCCCTTTGGAGGAGAAAACCTCACTCCTGCTCCATAGAAATTGCTGTTTAATGTAGATAAGTCATAGTCGCTGGTGTAGTACCGCGCATCAGGATTATGCTCTCCGTAGGCAGCAAAATATCTGGTGCCCGTTTGTTTATTATAACGGTAAAACGGGCTTATAGAGAAAAATGAACTCAACTTGACAGGAACTTCAAGCTCTGCCGTATGTGCTCTTATACCCCAGTTATCCAGGTAGTAACGGTAAAAGGTTCTGATCAATACATGATCATCCAGGAAATAATTGAATCTTGCCGCGACAGGTAGCTTATAGCGTTTACCTGGCAGATTTTCTGCCCTTAATGAGCCGTCTGTAAAATAATCACGCTGATATTTAGTTGCTAATAATCCATGCTGATATGCTGGTTCTATCATAAAGAGCACCTGCAAACGCTGATTGATCACCTGCGATAAGGAGAAAGAGGCGCTGAAAGAATTTCTTGGAGATGAAGGGTAATTTTTATTACCCTCAGAACCCGGTCCTGTATATCCCTCTCGCAGCTCTACAGGCAGAATAACTTTCCAGGTATCCAGGAACGCCTGCAGCCTTACATCGATCTGGGTGTTTTTGTCATTTGACAACCGGGTAAGGTTGAAAGCACCACCCAAAGACTGGTAGTCGTATTCCCTGGAATATGATCCGGTAAAACCGAAAGAATTGCCTGTGCTTTCGTTGGATTGTGTCCAATTTAAAGAAGGGTAAATCCGGATATCTTTCATAGATGCGGAAGAGATGGTGTTTGGGTCAATTTTGTCTGATGAGGCTGAAGTATAGTGATCTACACCCAGTTCAAATAAAAAAGTATTCTTCCTTCCGTTTTTGTTGTATTTCGCCATTTGCAAATCGATCGTATTCGCAAAATCGGTAAGTTTCTCTGTACCAATACCACCAGTGACGGCAGAATTATTTCCGTTCTGATGGTAATACGCTGAAACAAAATTTATTTCCTCGACCTCAAGCTTTCGGCTCTTGTATTGTGTTGAATCGGTAACCGCTTTTTGTGGTTTGGTCTGGGCATAGGTACTTGCAATTCCCAGATACAATACGGCAATATGCAGAAAAATTTTTCTCATGACTTTCTGTCTAAATTAATTACAACCACAACCGCCACCACTTTTACCCCCGTTAGCCCCGGATCCGGCTTCGCGGTATAGCTGAAAGCTCTGTTCAAATTTCTGCGCTGATCTTGCTGACAGCGCCATCTCTGAGTCATTCAGCTTGTTTTTCTGGTACGGTTTAACAGTGCTGCAGGCGCTCAGCACGCCAGCTATCAGCATTACTCCGAAATACAGCACCAATGCTTTTTTAGGAAATTTCATATCAGTATTTTATATTAATATTGTTAGAAGTATATATTTTATCGGCATCATCTACAATCACACAGGCTATCTGCTGTAACTGGTTGATCAGATCCAGGCCAACCTTTACCCCCATTACAATTACTGGTGTTGCCAGGGCATCAGCCAGTTCGGCACTTTTGCAGATGATACTCACACTTTTAATTCCGCTAACCGGAAGCCCGGTTTTGGGATCAATGGTGTGGGAATATCTTTGTCCGTTAATAATGGCGAATTTCTCATAGTTTCCTGAGGTAGCGATGGCCGTATCGCTGATGTTTAAGGCTGAAAATGATTGTGTACGCTGATCCGGATCTGCTATTCCTATGGTCCAGGGCTGGCCATCTAACTGCGAGCCCCAGGTAATCAGGTCTCCCGCCGCATTGACTATCCCGCTTTCTATACCTGCCGACAATAAAATGTGCTTTGCCCTGTCGGCCGCATAGCCCTTACCTATCCCGCCAAAGCCAATCCGCATCCCCCTGTTTTTGAGCATAACCTCTGAGGTTGCTGTATCTACCAGTACATTATTATAATTGATAAGATCCACAGATTTCAACGCCGTCTCCCTATCCGGTAATGAAGTCATACTGACATCAAAATTCCATAAATTCGCATCAATTGATCCATAAGTGATGTCAAAAGCACCCTGCGTTAATCCGGAGATCTTCAAAGAGCGCTGGATCAGCTGAATCATTTCTTCACTTACCTTTACTGGTTTTAACCCTGCATTGCGGTTGATTAAATTGGTTTCACTGCTTTCTTTATAAGTAGATAACAGCTCTTCAATGCGCTGTACTTCAGCAACGGCATGATCTATTGCCCTGTCGCCTGATTCATGGTCACCGGCAAGGGCCGTAAACTCAAAGCGGTTTCCCATTAACTTCAATATTCTGCTGCAGGATACATTCTTGTCCATTGTTTATTTATTAGCGGTATGCACAATAAGTTCCTGTACAAATTGTTCCGGGGTCACATTCGGAAAGCCATCCCAGGTTCTTATTACTTTTCCCTTTTCATCAATCAGCAAAGTATAGGGGAATTTTCCATCAGGATTATAGCGGTCGGCCAGCGCCTCATTTAGTTTTACCTGTTCCGCGGGAAGCTGGTTCTTTTTCTGCCTTGGAAAATCCGCACGCACTAATACCAGGTGATCTGCCGCATATTGTTCGAAGGTCGTGGATTCCAATATCTCTTTTCGTAAACGGATACATGGTCCGCACCAATCAGTTCCGGAGAAATTAACCAGGATCAGACGATGTGACGCTGCCGCGTGCTTTTCCGCCTCGTTAAAGTTCCCCAGCCAAACTACAGAGGGGAATAGAAAATAAAGGAAGATGATAAGAAGTGCTTTCATGATTGTGCGTTTATCCTGCTAATTTTTATTAAACTTTACTTTGAAAATGTGCAATTGGTTCTCATAATGATAGCTTAGCTGATATTGCTGCCTGCTGCAGATCTGTTTTAAAATGGCCAGTCCCAAACCCGTCCCGTCTGAAGCAGGGTCTTTAAAAAATCTTTCAAAGATCATCTCTTCCTTTAGTAAACCACTTTTTCCGGTATTACTAAAGCTTAAAGATGTTTCCGTCAATTTAATATTGATAAGCCCGCCTTCGTAATTGTGCCTTATCGCATTGCTAAATAAATTATTGATCAGTATATCAAATAATTGTCTGCTCACAATCAAATAAACCGGATCAAGATGGAGTTCAATCCTAAGGTTACGCTTATGGATCAGTTCCTGGAAAAAAGCCTGCTTCTCCTTGATCATATCCATGACGGCGACCTCTTCGGTATCCATCATTAGATTGTTGTCAATTTTCACCAGCAGTAATAAAGACTGGTTTAATTTCGTCAGCCGGGATGTAGCTTTATAGAGATCACTCAAAGTTTCGCTTTCCTCCGGCCCGAGGCGGGCAGACTGCAGCATGGTGTCCAGCTTGGAATTGATCACTGCCAGGGGAGTCAGCATCTCATGCGATGCATTTTCTGTAAACAATTTGATTTCTTTATAATCAGAACGCACTTTAAAAGACAGATCTTCGATAGCATTGCTCAATTCCTTAAACTCCTGAATTTGGGTAGAAACAGGTTCAAAAGATTGGTCGTGGTTGAGGTTGAAAACCTTAATATTAACCAGCAGTTGTCTGAACGGAGCCCAAAGTTTATGAATTAATACCTTGTTGACCCAAAAAAGAACCAGCAAAAGAAATAAAAAGGGAATGATGATGACCAGGCAAATACTCCTGATCTCTTCATTACGATGTGCTTTTGAATACATGATCAGCACCTGATACGCTTTATCATTAAGGGAAATATCAGTTTTCAGGTACCTTGCCGGTTCCAGCTGTTTTTTTTTAGGATTGTAGTATACGGTGTCAGCAAAGGAGCTCTTATTCAGTACTTTTATGATGTTCTTATACTCTACTACCAGATCCTTATAGTAACTGGGTGCCGGAAGAATGTTTTTTTCATGTGTGAAATCCTGCACCTCCATCAGTTCTTCTACCAGTCCATCATCAATCTGCCTGTCAAGGTAGTACGCCAGTGTTTTATAAAAGAGCACTCCAATAATAAATAATCCGGCAAAACTGATGACCAGTAAAATCCTGTTGTAACTGCTGAATAATTTCATGTCAGGCTAAATTTATAACCTACGCCGTAAACAGAATGGAAATAGTCATGACAACCTGCATCGGTTAATTTCTTCCTCATGTTTTTAATATGGGTATAAATAAAATCAAAACTATCCGCCATGTCGGCATCATCTCCCCAGATATGGGTTGCAGCCGCCGCCTTGGAGATGACCTTACCTTTATTGGCAACGAAATACAACAGGATGTCAAACTCCTTTCTTGTCAGATACAAAACAGTATCATTGACTTTAACCTGACGTGCATTCAGATCGATTTCGATTTCCTGAAAAACTACGATGTTATTTCCTGCAAAATTCCGTCTCCGCACTATAGCATTTATCCTCGCGTTCAGTTCCGACAAATGAAATGGTTTCACAAGATAATCGTCTGCCCCAAGCTGTAACCCTTCTATCCGCTGATCAATAGCGTCACGTGCAGAAATAATCAGCACGCCATCTGTTTTATTTAATTTTTTGAGATATTTTAACAGCTGGAGACCTTCCCCATCGGGTAAAGTGAGGTCAAGCAGAATACAATCATAATTATAGATGCTTAACTTCTGGTAAGCACTATCAAAGGTTGAAGCACAATCACAGGTACTGCCTTCAGCAGTAAGATACTTCTGAATACTTACCTGTAAACTAATTTCATCCTCTATAATCAGCACTTTCATCATACTAATATCTTCATGAATTTTGTAGACATTCTGAAGATAAGTTAATAATTGAATAACAGCCACATCGCATCGGCTATAAATAATTAAACCAGATATCATTACTGCGATACATATATACTATTATCCAGTTATTTATAAATAAAGAGTAGATACACATCGAGAATGTTATAAAAAAATAACCTGATTTTTCAATTTTAGTTCTACATTAGGAAAATAAAGACCCAGATATAGAAGCTTAGTAAACCTAGAATTAAGGATGAACGAATTTCAGATTAAAAAATCGGACCTCGAATACGATGCAATTATTGTAGGATCAGGTGCAGGAGGCGGTATGGCTGCGTATGTACTCGCCCACGCAGGCCAAAAAGTATTAATGCTGGAGGCTGGTGCCCATTTTGACCCGAGAACGGATGCACAGCAACTCAAATGGCCATGGGAATCACCCCGGCGGGGGGCCAGTACTACCCGCCCTTTCGGTGATTTTGATGCCGCATACGGAGGCTGGGAATTGGAAGGAGAACCATACACACAGAAGAACGGATCAGAATTTGCGTGGTTCCGGTCCAGAATGTTGGGCGGGCGAACCAATCACTGGGGAAGGATTTCTTTGAGAATGGGGCCGGATGACTTCCAGCCTAAGGACGGACTTACAGACAGCTGGCCTATTACGTACGATGAGCTAAAACCTTTTTATGACAAGGTAGACCGGTTAATTGGGGTTTATGGCACCGCCGAAGGGATTGAAAGTGAACCCGACGGAATCTTCCTGCCACCCCCAAAACCAAGGCTGCATGAATTGTTTATAAAGAAGGGTGCTAAGAAAGCCGGAGTAACAGTAATTCCCGGCAGAGGATCAGTTTTAACCGAAGCACTGCCAGGCAATAACCAGAGAGGCACCTGCTTCTTTTGCGGACAATGCGGCAGATCATGTAAGGTGTATGCCGACTTTTCATCTTCATCATGCCTGGTGATTCCTGCTATAGAAACAGGCAATCTTACTGTGATTACCAATGCAATGGTAAGAGAAGTTTTAACCGACAAGACCGGACTGGCTACAGGCGTATCTTATGTAAATACCAAAGATCTTCAGGAATACCAGGTTAACGGTAAAATGGTGATCCTGGGCGCCAGCGCCGGAGAATCCGCCAGACTGTTACTGAACTCAAGATCCACGGCACACCCCGATGGAATTGCCAACAGCAGTGGTATAGTAGGTAAATACCTGCATGATTCTACAGGAGCAAGTTTAAGCGGCTTCTTACCACAGCTGTTAGACCGTAAACGTTACAATGAAGATGGTGTAGGCAGTGTTCATATCTACTCACCATGGTGGCTTGATAATAAAAAACTGGATTTCCCGAGAGGATATCATATCGAATACGGCGGTGGCCTTCACATGCCCGGTTATGGTATTGGCTCCTCTATCCAGAACATCAATGGCCTGGTTCCGGGACGGGACGGCAAAATGAAAGAAGCCGGAGGTTACGGAGCCTCACTTAAAGATGATTACCGACGTTTTTTTGGTACCAACGTTGGAATGGCCGGTCGTGGTACAGCAATAGCCAGAGAGAGTAATTACTGTGAGATTGACCCTACAGTTGTTGACAAATTTGGTATTCCGGTACTTCGGTTTAACTATAAATGGGATCCTGATGAGGTCAAACAGGCCAAACATATGCAGGAGACCTTTAAGGAAATTATGCACGGAATGGGTGCCATCATCACGTCCAAACTGCCCGGTGCTGATACAAGTTATGGATTGGAAGCACCCGGAAAAATCATTCATGAAACCGGTACGGTAAGAATGGGCAATGATCCTAAGAAATCTGCACTGAACAAATGGTGCCAGGCGCATGACTGCAAAAATCTTTTTGTGGTTGACGCAGGCCCTTTTGTACAGCAGGGTGATAAAAATGCGACATGGACCATTCTTGCTTTAGCTATGCGGACCGCAGAATTTATCCTGGCGCAGAAGAAAAAAACAAACCTGAGCTAAAAATAAAATCATTACTTAAGTCGCTTTAAAGTACAGATATGAACAGACGCGAATCGTTAAAGGCCATTGGCCTCACTGCAATAGGTACAGGAATTTTACTGGAAGCCTGTAAACCAGGAAAAGACGTAAAAGAAGCTGTAGTAAATAAAGAAAGTGCCGCTCAGCCCGGCAGACAGGATTTTGAAGTTGAACGCGATAAAGCCCTGAAGGAGGCAAAGTTCTTTGATGAACATGAAATGACTACAATTGCCATTTTGGCCGATATCATTATCCCCAAAGATGAAAAGTCGGGCAGCGCCACAGATGCAAAGGTGCCTGATTTTATAGAGTTCATTGTGAAAGACATGCCTAAACACCAGATCCCGATGCGCGGGGGCTTGAAATGGCTGGATATCCAAAGTTACAACAGGTTCCAGCAGCCTTTCAGCAAGGCTGCTTCTGCACAGCAGTTAAGCCTCATCGATGAGATTGCCTATCCTCAAAAGGCAAAACCGAATATGGCGCAGGGCGTTGCCTTTTTTAACCTGATGAGAGACCTTACCGCCTCTGGTTTTTATACCAGTGAAATTGGGGTGAAAGATATCGGCTATGCAGGTAACCAGCCCAATAAATGGGAAGGCGTACCTAAGGACGTATTAAAGCAGTATGGAATGGAAGATATGGCATAACTGACGCATATACGATTTGCCGGATGATAAAATCTTTGCGAAATTTGTGAAGATTTTATCATTCTAAACCGTATCCTGCTCTATTTCCTTCACATATAACTCATCCACCAGTATAATGATAATAGCCAGCAGGGGAACTGCAAGTATGATTCCCAGCACGCCGGATAAAGTGCCCATGATTACCTGACTGATAATTGTCAGCGCCGGAGGAAGGTTAATCATCTTTTTCTGAATGAGCGGAGTTACAATATTACTCACCACCGTTTGGGAAACAATATAAATTAATGCAACAATAACAGCCGTATTAGTGCTCACCATCAGAGCAAGTAAAACACCCGGAATCATGGCAGCAGTGGATCCAAAATTGGGGATCAGTTTTAACATTCCGGTTAACATCGAAAGTACCAGCGCACCGGGGATTCCCATGACAGATAAGCCAATAGCAATCAATATTGTGATCAGTAACATGGATAACATCGTTCCCTTTAACCAGCCTTTCAGGACAAGGCTGATACGGTCTATCGAATTTTTTGCCATCGCTTTGTTCCTTCGGGGAACAAGTTTAATGATGCCGTCTTTGTAAACGGAGGGATTAGACGTGAAAAAGATGGCCAGCAGCAGGATCACATAAACATTACCTAAAACGCCAAAGCTGGTACTGAAGAACTTTTGTGCGGTAGCAAAGAGTTTGTCTGAGTTGTTGTCAGAAAAATAAGCCAGAATTTTTTTTCCTATGGAGTGCTCATTCAGCCTCGCCTTGGCTGTTTCTATAGTACCAGGTAATGAATCTGAAAGTAACGCAATCTGATTTTGAATTTTTGTTCCCATGAACCACAGCAGTATGCCCAGAAGGATAAATGAACCTGCAACAGATATCACCATGCTCGCTGTTCTGTTCAGCCTTGTTTTCCGTTCAATCAAATCACCAAGTCCATGAAAGTATACCGCAATAAGTGAACCGGCCAGGATCATCAGCAACACATTAAATGCAACCCTGGCTATCAGTATCACCACCACCAGTAAGGCTACTATGGCCACTGTTTGCCATACTTTCTGTATGTATGATAATTCCTTTTCTATTTTTTCTGGTGTTTGATCTTTATTCATATGGACATTTCCGCTTTAAACTCAGTAAAGCAGCGGGTTCAAATTTACTCAAATTATCAATAAGATAATTGCAGACTGATCTTACATAAATATCCCCACTATCGGGTACATGATATTTCTTTAATTAATAGTAATATTGCTACTTTTTAATACGCTATTCAATAGCTAACTTTTACTTACTTTAACCCCGTATATATTCAATTATAATAGAACCATAAAATGAAAAAAGTAATTCTTATCACAGGTGCTTCTTCCGGTTTTGGCCTGGCAGCTGCAACCGCGCTTCAAGCCGATGGTCATATCGTTTATGGAGCCAGCAGAAGTGTCAAAAATCTAAAAAACATATCGTTTATTCCTCTGGAGATGGATGTTACAGATGATCAGTCAGTAAATTCAGCGGTAGCACTGATCCTTAAAGCAGAAGGACGGATTGATGTGCTGGTAAACAACGCAGGAGTCACCACAGCTGGATTTCTGGCTACTACACCGGTTGAATTTGTTCAGGATCAATTCGCAGTGAATTTCTTTGGTATAATTCGCGTAAGTACTGCTGTAATCCCTGGAATGATCAGAAATAAAAAGGGCCTGGTCATCAATGTAAGCTCAATGGCCGGTTTATTCGGAACACCCTATACAGGCGCATATGTAGCAGCCAAATTTGCACTCGAAGGATATTCACAGTCTCTTCGTATGGAATTACAAAATACAGGCATAAATGTTACTGTAGTAAATCCTGGTGATTTCAAAACAAATAACACAAGTACCCGCAAAAAGTTGCCCCTTGCATTAGACCACGCACAATTGGAAGCTGAGTATGCAGCGGCATTGGAAATCGTTGAAAAAAATGAAATTAATGGTGGTGATCCAGCCAAAGTAGGCCAATTGATAGCCAAAATAGTTGGTAAGTCAAAACCTGCACACCGCTATATGGTGGGCGATTTTGGCCAAACCGGCCTTCCTATGATGGTAAAAGCCCTTCTGCCAAGCACAATGTTCTCTAAAATGATCAATGGTTATTACAACATCAAATAAATTATTTAAAAAAAGGTTATTTTTGAGCATTAAAACCTATTCAATAAACCTGAAACCATGAGTAATTCCATTAAGCCTTCTGAGGCAGACGAGGCCATAAGCCATAACGTGTATTTTGAAGGCAAAGTTCAGAGCCTGGGACTGGAAACAGAAAAAGGAAAAGCTACACTGGGTGTGATGAAAAAAGGAAGTTATACATTCTCTACCTCCTCACCTGAAAAAATGATCATCATCACAGGTACACTGGATGTGAAACTGGAAAATGCTGCTTATGTAAAATATCAGGCGCAGGAAGAATTTGATGTTCCTGCAGGTGTATCGTTTGACGTGAAATGTGATAGCGATACCGCCTATCTGTGTTATTACGGATAATTAGTGATGCCCCTGCGAACCCCGGGTTCGCAGGGGTTTGTTTAATGGTGACTTCAGCAATCCGGCCCACCTCTGGTCTGACCTGAGGACCCCGAACGATGCGTCCCGAAGCTGCAGTGCAGATAACTGTTCCCTTGCAGCTATCAGACCCAGAAAATCAAGTGAGATACTTTTATACTGAGGATTCGTTTCCGTGGCTGCAATTTTCGCAAAAAGAAGAGCAGCCTGGTAATTCTGTTCATCAGTCATCCCTCCTGCTATCATAGATGCGTTATTATAGGCATCATAGACCTTCTGAAATTGCTTTTTGCCGTAATACCATTTTGCGCTATCAATCAGTATGCCTGTATAGGCAAGATCGTCTGCATCTTTCCTGAACGCCTGTTCTTTGCTGACCGCATGGTACCTGAATCCGTAGGTAAGTGCATACGTGCTCAACGGAACTAAACCGAGTATACGCCTTCGCTGATCTGCCAGATCTTCTCTGATGATCGGCCTGAAGCCAGAAGCTTCACCATTGGCCGTCCAGATTACCTGTGTACCATAGATCTGTTTCCAGTTGAGATTACACAAGATGCGGTCCAGCAGGAAAGCGTAATTTTCCATATTCATTTCGCCACCCGCTTTTAACTTTTCCATTTCTCTTAAAGCCTGCTGTTGAAAATGCACATCATGATCAGCATGCTGCACCAGTAACCAGAAATTATTCTGCCCGTCTTTTCCGATATCCGCTATTTTTGGCCATCCGTATTTCTTCAAAATTGCCCTGGCTTCCGATGTATGGTCTCTGTCAGCCTTTTCAATCTGCAGGCTAATGTTTGCTATCTCTGTTTTTTCAAGCGCTTGTACCCTATTGAAACGCAGCTGCTGATCACGCAGTGTCATCCTGTTGATCTTCTTCCTCAGCTCCGGCAGACTGATCGTTTGCTCATACTTTCTCTCTTTCGCAAATGCGTTTGCTTTGATTTCCTGCCATTCCTGTACTGATCGCGTTGAAAGTAAAGCGAAATCCGGATCGGCAGCCAGCCATTCCGCGTCTGTCCAGCCCGAATCAATCGCAAATTTGAGCAATTGAAACGATTTGTCCGCATCTCCCGATAAGGCGTAAGCACCTGCAGCTTTGTAAGCGTTCAGTGCATCGGGATGCCTCAGTTTAAAGGCAGACTGATAGGTACTGATGGCACTGACATAGTCCTTTTGAAGATGAAACAGGCCGGCTTTTGCCACCATGACCTGGTAAATACTATCCTGCTGTGCATGAAGCAGGCCATAAAATGTTTGCAGGAAAAGCAGCAGCATAAACTGTTTTTTCATTGGTATATTTTTTTTGGCGATTGTAATCTTCGTCGGCGCTTATCTGTATTTAGCATAAAGTTAGTGATATGTGCCGGATATCTGATGTTTTCCCCGTAATTACCTATCTTTGAAATTCGCAAACAATAGTCTTATGGCAACAACAACGGTAGAGGAATTTTATCAGCAGACATCAATGCTCATTCCGGACGGTATCAATAAAGAAATTGGTCATTTTAATGTGTTCAAAATCAATGATATGATCCATAGAGGCGCTAATAAAAAGGCGACAATGCCCTATAACAGAAGAACCTACTATAAGATCAGCATGATCAGTGGAAAAAATAAAGCTGAATACGCTGATAAAGTAATTGATATCGAGAAAAATGCCTTATTGTTTGCTACTCCGAAGATCCCTTATAACTATGTTCCCCAGGATGATGACCAGTATGGATACTTCTGTATCTTCACTGCCGACTTCCTTATCAAAAACAAAAGCGGTGTGATATTAGACGATCTGCCAATATTTCAGCCCGGTGGCTATCCGATCTTCCAGCTGACAGATGAAGCAACTGAAGAGATTACAGCCATTTTTACTAAGATGTACAAGGAGTTATCTTCTGATTACGCCTATAAATATGACCTGATCCGCAATTATGTGCTCGAACTGATCCATTACGGACAGAAATTGCAGCCTGCATCATCCTTATACCCATCCCATAATGCTTCAGCCCGTGTTTCATCGCTGTTTATTGAACTGCTGGAGCGCCAGTTCCCCATTGAATCGCCACACCAGAAACTTGACCTGCGTACTGCCAAAGACTATGCTGACCGCCTTTCGGTGCATGTGAACCATCTGAATAAAGTGCTGAAGGAAAATACCGGAAAGACCACTACTGAAATCATCAGCTCAAGGATCATCCAGGAAGCCAAGATCCTGTTGAAACAAACAGACTGGAACATCTCTGAGATCGCTTACTGCCTTGGATTTGAACAACTGGCACATTTTTCAAACTTTTTCAGAAAGCAAACCAGCATCGCCCCTAACCTGTTCCGGGTCTAAGATTGAAATTTGCAAACATCGGATTGAAGTTTGCAAACTCAGCACACGGTATTCATGCTACTTTTACCATCGAATTAAAACTTAAAAGATGGAACCAAAAAGTAAAATTGCTGTAGTGACCGGTGGTAGCCGGGGACTGGGCAAAGACATGGTATTGAGTATTGCCAAAAAAGGATTCGACGTGATCCTGACCTATAACAGTCAGAAAGAGGAGGCGCTTGCTGTTGTCGCCGAAATTGAACAAACCGGCCGGAAGGCAGCCGCTCTGCAACTGAATACAGCTGAGGTGAGTAACTTTGATCCCTTTCTGGAAGAGGTTAAAACCGTTTTAAGAGAGAAATTTGATACTGACCGTTTTGATTTCCTGATCAACAATGCCGGAATTGGTATTACCGTTCCATTTGCTGAAGGCACCGAAGTGCAGTTTGATACATTGATGAACGTGAATTATAAGGCCGTTTATTTCCTTAGTCAGAAATCTCTCAGCATCATTAACGACGGAGGACGCATCATCAACATTTCCACCGGCCTTGCCCGTTTCGTTACCCCCGGATTCTCAATTTATTCCAGCATGAAGGCCGCCGTTGAAAACCTGTCCAAATATATGGCTAAGGAACTGGGGGCAAGACAGATTAACGTCAATGTAGTTGCGCCGGGAGCAATTGAAACTGATTTTAACGGCGGAGCGGTAAGAGATAACGCTGAAATGAATAAACATATCTCAAATGTGATCGCACTGGGACGTGTTGGACGGCCGGATGATATCGGAAGTGTTGTCGCCTTTTTGTGTACAGATGATGCAAAATGGATCAATGCCCAGCGCATCGAGGTGTCTGGCGGACAAAACCTGTAGTCTTGGCAACAGAAGGAAGAACACTTCCTTCTGTTATCCAACACCGGAACAGTCCCGGCTTCTGTGTCAGGAACAGTAAAGTAATACAAAAAACAAATATATAATTTTCCTATGTATGTAGGAAAATTATATATTTGTGTCATGAGTACAACAAACGGTATGTTAAAGGGCAGTCTGCAAACGATCATTTTGAAGCTGCTGCAGGAAAATGAAAAGATGTACGGCTATGAGATCACTCAAAAGGTAAAAGAGATCACCAACGGTGAAATCCTGCTCACAGAAGGTTCCATGTACCCTTCCCTGCATAAAATGGAAGCTGATGGCATCCTGACCACCACTACTGAAATGGTAGATAACAGGATACGGAAGTATTATGCGCTCACGAAAGAAGGCAAGATCGCCGTAGAGACGAAGCTTCAGGAAGCCAGAAGTTTTATCGGCAACCTGGAATTACTGCTCAGCTTAAACTCCAAACTGTCATGAAACTCAGCCGGCAGCAGCAGCTTGATGTCCGCCGTCACCTCCTGGAGGTATCGCTGACAGACAATTCATTTGATGAACTTTATGATCATATCCTGACCGCACTGGAACAAAAACCGGCATCATTTGATATGAAGCAGGTAAAGGAATATATTGACACGGAATTCGCGGAAATGATCAATACCCCAAGAGAGAAAAAGCGCTACCAACGTATCAACACGATTGCCGGGTTAGTAATTTTTTCTATCGCCCTGCTCACTTACTGGCTCACAATGGAGCCCACCGTCAGCTTCTGGGACTGCGGGGAATTTATCGCAACTTCCAGCAAATTGCAGGTAGGCCACCAGCCGGGTGCGCCACTGTTCCTGATGATCGGGAAAATGTTCAGCCTGCTGGCTATAGGAAATGCAGCGAAAACCGCGTATTGGATTAACTTCAGTGCCGTACTGGCAAGTGCCGCAACAATCATGTTCCTGTTCTGGACCATCACAGCGCTGGCTGCCAAAGTTTACAGAAGCGAAAAGATCAGCACCAAAACCTTTAGCATCATCGCTGCAGGGGCCATAGGCTCACTGGCCTACACCTTTTCAGATACTTTCTGGTTCTCAGCGGTGGAGGCGGAGGTATATGCCCTCTCCTCTTTATTTACAGCAATCACCTTCTGGTCCATTTTAAAATGGGAAAGCCAGTCCAATGACCGCTGGCTGGTGCTCATCGCATTTATTGTAGGCCTGTCTACCGGTGTACACCTGCTGAGCCTGCTGGCCATTCCGGCAGTAACACTGGTCTGGTACTTCAAAAAAACAAACCTGCCTACCCTTGCCGGCACCATTAAAGCATTCCTTGCGGGCTGCCTCATCGTTGGCATCGTCCAGATCCTGATCATTCAGTATTTCGTACTGTTTGCCGCAAAGGCAGACCTGTTTTTTGTGAATACCCTGGGTTTTGGATTCGGCTCCGGCGCAATGTTCTTCCTCCTGTTTTTTGCAGGTGCAACTGCCTGGGCAATAAGATACTCCATCCGCATAAAAAAATATAACCTCAACCTCGGCTTGCTTTGCCTGGTATTCCTGCTTTTTGGTTTCAGCTCTTATTTCATGATCCTCATCAGGGCCAACGCAAAAACAAATATCAACCTTAGCAATCCGGATAATCCATTTTCGCTGTACAGCTATCTTTCACGTGTCAATTATGGCACTACACCGCTGCTGTACGGAAATACATTTGACGCGAAGACGCTGGAGAATAAGGAAACCGGCAATACCTACAGAAAGGGAAAAACAAAATACGAAGTTTCGGGAAGCACCTACAAAACCACCTATGATAAAAACCTGTTCTTCCCCAGGACCTATAGCCAGAAAGATAACCACCCCGCCTTTTACCGGCAATGGCTGAACCTCGCTGAAGGTGAAACACCATCATTCACCCAGAATATCAGCTTTTTCACTTCATGGCAGCTCGGATTCATGTACTGGCGTTACTTCCTGTGGAACTTTGCGGGCCGCCAGAACGATATCCAGGGACAGGGCGGCATAGAACATGGAAACTGGATCACAGGCATTAAACCTCTTGACGCCAGCCGCCTGGGTAACCAGCATGATCTTCCTCAGAGTGTGATGACCAATGAAGGACATAATGTTTATTACGCCATACCATTGATCCTGGGTATCGCAGGCCTGGTATGGCTGTACCGTAAAAGTAAACGTGACGCACTTGTATTGCTCGCCCTGTTCTTCTTTACCGGGATAGCAATTATCGTTTACCTGAACCAGGATCCGCTGCAGGTAAGAGAGCGTGATTATGCCTATACAGGTTCATTCTATGCCTTTGCCATTTTGATCGGCTTCGGCCTGCTGGCCGTAAAAGATGTATTAAACAGATTTGCAGCTTCAAAACTGAGCCCTGTTATTGCTGCATTGATCTGCTGCAGTGCTCCCATTTTAATGGGAACACAGGGATGGGATGACCATAACAGGTCGCAAAAAACTACAGCGCGCGACTGGGCGAGGAATTACCTGAACTCCTGTGCACCGAATGCAATCCTGTTTACAAACGCCGATAATGACACCTACCCGCTGTGGTATGCCCAGGAGGTTGAAGGGATCAGAACGGACGTGCGGGTACTCTGCGTACAGTTCCTGCCCGATGCAGGTTACATCAATCAGATGAAGAAACAAATGAACCTGTCGGCCCCGCTCCCGGTTACCATGGCTGAAAGTCAGTATGCTGACGGAACGAGGGATTACCTGCCTTATGTAGACTATGGCCTGACGGACAGCGTAGAACTGAAAGACTTGTTCGCGGTAATGACCTCTGACAATAAAGAAGATCAGGTTCAAATGACCAGCGGTGAATACATGAATTTCCTTCCCTCAAAGAAGTTGAAGCTAACAGTGGACACGGATCAGCTGGTCAAAACACATACCATCAGCGAAACAGAACGGCCAAAGGTGGCAAAAGCCATGGAATGGGATTTCCGTAAATCCTACGCCAGCAAAGGAGACCTTGCCATATTTGACATCCTGGTACACAACAACTGGGAACGGCCTGTATATTTTGCTACATCCGTTTCTGAGGATACTTATATCGGACTGGACAAATACCTGTATCTTGAAGGATATGCATACCGCCTGCTGCCCTTCAGCGCAGATCCGGCAGATCCGCGCGATAAATCTGACAAGACCAATACGGCTGTGATGTATGATCATGTGATGAATAAAATGGATTTCTCTTCCTTTAAAAAATCTGCTTACCTCGATCCGCAAATGCGGTCATTCCTATATGGAACCTGGGCAATGAACAATACGCTGACAGGCAACCTGATCATGGAAGGCAATATTACTGAGGCCGACCACGTACTGAGGAAAAGCATGAAAGAACTGCCGCTCAGAAATTACAGCATCACAGATACCATCAGCAGGATCAATACCATTCAGAACCTCTATGCATTGCATCACCTGAAAGAGGCTACTGAGCTGACACGTGAAACGACGGATTACCTGAAACAGGAGTTTAGCTATATCAGTTCACTTGATCCTCAGTATCAGCAGGCGCAGCTGCAAAATATACGATTAGGGCTCTACGTGCTGAGCGGATTAGACAGGATCACGGCAGTTTATCAGCAAAAAGCCCTCAATAGAATGATACAGCAGGACTTTAAGCGGCTCGCAAATGAATTCGGAATAAAGGTGTAACGGAAATTTTTACATTGTTTTTTGGAAGGTTCAACTATTTATTCCCCTGATTAAACTATTTAGGATGGAAATAAGTTTATAATAAGTGTTCCTTTATAAAAAAACAAGAAATGAGTGCAGTTTCACAAACCCCGTTAAAGAAAATAATCATCTCCCTTGTCTTCGTAGTCCTGGGCTGCCTGCTGATCCTTCAGTTCATTAACAGGCCCGTGATTGAAAACCCACCGGTTACAGGTGATCTCCAGGCGCCGCAGGAAGTAAAGGCAATTCTGAAGAGAGCCTGTTATGACTGTCATTCCAACGAAAGCAACATCAGGTGGTATGATAAAATCGCCCCTGCTTACTGGAAAGTAGCGGAGGACGTAAAAAAAGGACGTGAGGGATTAAATTTTTCTGTTTGGTCTGCCATGGCCAAACCAGAACAGGCGGCCAAACTCTGGGAAGCCGTTAACCAGATCCAGGCCGGCGCAATGCCCATCAAATCTTATCAGATCGTTCACCCCGGTACAAAGGTATCCGCTACAGATCTGCTTATCCTCAGGAATTACCTGTCAGGCACCGTGACCAGCAAACTTGCGGATACCAGCAAAACCAATGCGCTGGACATACAGTATGACAAATGGGCTAAAGGTGCCGAAGCGCCAAAGACCAATCTTCCTGTAGCTCTGAATGGTATCGAGTTCATTCCTGATTATAAGAACTGGCAGGTGGTCACCACATCAGACCGTTTCGATAACAACAGCTTGAGGGTCGTATTCGGAAACGACATCGCCATTAAAGCGATCAAAAAAAATCATATTAACCCCTGGCCCAACGGCGCCATCTTCGCTAAAGTAGCATGGGATAGGCTAAAAGACGCAAACGGGAATGTAAAAACCGGTGCTTTTAAGCAGGTGGAATACATGATCAAGAATGATAAAAAATATGCTTCCACTGCCGGATGGGGATTTGCCCGTTTCAAAACCCCGAAGATGCTTCCCTATGGAAAAACAAGGCTCTTTGCCACTGAATGCGTGAATTGCCACCGCCCGATGAAAAACAACGATTTTGTATTCACAATGCCAGTTAAACACTAAAACGATGAAAGCTATATATATCCTATTTCCGGTCCTGGTACTGTTAGCAGCAGCCTGCAGAGAACAACCCGATGAAAAGCAGCTGATCAATAAGGAAGCTTCGCTGCCAGAAGACTTCAATTTCAGCAAACTTGGGCTGAAGGTGCTCAGTTCATCGGTCAACGAAAAACAAAATACAATGTCTACGATCTACGGGAACGACCTTGCCCTGAATACAGCGAAAGCAGGTACCCCGGTTCAGGCCGGTGAAGTGCTGGCCATGATCACCTGGAAACAGAAAAAGGATGAGCATTGGTTTGGCGCAAAAATCCCGGGCAACCTGCAAACGGTGGAAATGATCAGGACAAGTCCCGACGCACAAAAAAGTGCAAAAGTGGATTATCAGCGTTACGAAGGGAAAAAACTGACATTAAAACAAGATACCACGGGCAATGACAAAAATATAAGGTATATTTTCGAACAGCATCCATCGGTGATGCCATGATCGTTAAACCTATTCCCCGTGGTTACTCTGCTCCTGTCAGCTGCGCTGTCCGATATATTCCATCAGTTGTGACCTGTAATTATCGGTGAACGGAATGTCTGCATCAGGCAGGTATAACCGGTTTCTTTTCACAGAGACGATTTTATCCAGTGCAACGATGTACGACCGGTGGACCCTCAGAAAGGCTGCTGCAGGCAACTTGGCCTCCATGTAGTGTAAGGTAAGCCTTGGGATGATTGGCCGGTCGCTGTGCAGCTGATAGATCTTGATGTAATCTTTCAGGCCTTCAATATGTGTGATATGATCCATATTGATCCTTACCAGGGAGTAATCTGAGTTGACGAACATCGTATTGGGTTCTGCAGGTACTGCCGCCGCCTGTTTGTTTTTCAGGAGGTACATTTCCATTGCCCTGGTTGATGCCATTAGAAAGCGGTCGAATGACACAGGCTTTACCACGTAATCCAGCACTTTCAGGTTAAACCCGTCCAGCGCATAATTTTCATAAGCGGTAACCATAACGACCATCGGGGAACTGATCAGACCGGCTTTCAGCCATTGTATGCCAGACAATCCGGGCATCTGTATATCCAGGAATACCAGGTCTATTTTCTCCGTGGCCATTACTTTCATGGCCTCATCTGTATTTTTGCAGCTGGCTGCAAGGTCCAGAAACGGGATCAGGCGGATATTATCCTCAATCAGTTCCCTGGCAAAACGTTCATCATCAATTATCAGGCACCGGATCATCTCAGTTCAATTGTAAGGTCAGCAATAAAAATATTATCATTTACCATCGTATTCAGGGTATATCTGTCTTTGTATAATAATTCAAGCCTTCGGCTCACGTTTTTGAGCCCTATACCCGAACTGGCATCTTTACTGTTATTCAGGGGCGCAATTTCATTTTCCACTGTAAAATGCAGGACTGACAGCGCGTTGTCAATGCTCAGGCGGATCAGCAGGCGTGCTTCATCGCCAGTGCCGAGCCCATGTTTGAAAGCATTTTCCACAAAGGGGATCAGCAGCATGGGCTCAATCTCAAATCCTTCTGTATTTTCTGCGATCTCCATGATCAGGTTAAGATCATCCCCAAACCTGAGCGACTGCAGTTCGATATAGTTTTTCAGGTATTCCACCTCTTTGCCCAGCGGTATCCTGCTGTAATTGCTTTCATGGAGCACATAACGCATCAGCGTAGACAGCTGGATAAGCGAAGGCTCGATCAGGTCTGATTTTTTCCTCGCCATAGCTACCAGCGTATTGAGCACATTGAACATGAAATGAGGACTGATCTGCGAACGCAGGAAGTCCAGCTCTGTTTTTAAAGTCTCGGTTTCCTGTTCCTTGCGTTTCTTTTCCTCAATATTCTGATCCGTCATCAACCTGTAGCTAAAGCTGATCCCGATGATGAAGAGGTACATAGCGAAAGGGAAACCACCTCTCGGCGGCCCCATTGGCGGAGGGAAGTCGCGGTTGGAACGGCGATGGTGATGCCACTGGAAACGGGTAAATTCGTCAACGGGCATCCATTTTTTCTCTACATAAAAAGATACGTAAACGAGCAGCCCAACGGATAACATGACGCTGAAGATATATGCAGGCCAGCCCCTGGTGCGGAACACCTTTGGATAAAGATAATACGCATTGAAATAGAACAGGATAATCAAAATACTGTTATTGAAGATTATCCTGTACTTTAACTGTTCAAAATACGCAGGATGATACGGCCCTGATAAAAAAGGAAAGATCAGCAGCATCCAGAACAACACATGGATGGCATAAATGACATATTTATTTGATATCAGCCTGGATAAACGCTTCATGATCTTTTCAGTTATTCTTCCGCTTTAACCAGCAAATTTTTAGAGAGCGTGTCGGACTGCATTGCGGTAAAAATACCCAATCCGTTCGTAACATTGGTAGGCGCATTTGTTAAATTTTGTGAAGATTTGCTCGTATTGTTCAGCATATCCAGGTATTCCTGGTTTACCCGCGTTACGATCACCTTATAATTTCCGTAATATTTAAAAGTGCGTGCTGTCAATTCAAAACTGGAGGTTTTAACGGCGTTTACCTCTACGCTGGTGCTGGTATCGCTGTTAAAGCGATTGGAAATGATAGATTTAAAGGATTCAAGGTACCGGAAAACCACAATATGGTTATATGCCCCGCTGTTGTTCCATCCAATAAATACCGGCACAAATGCGGTTGCTGTACTGCCAAAGGTCATTTTAGGGATCACCACGGTATCTGCTGAAGTCACCACATCCGATGGTTTACCGGGAACAACGGTACTTGCTGTTACAGGCAGGTCGTTATAAATGAACGATAAGCTGTACAGACCTTTTGATTTAACGAAACTAAGGTCGTTCAGCACATAATGGCCTGTTTTATCTTCTGTGAGCACTTTTGTGGTGGTACCATCTGATATGCTGATGGTAAGGCCAGAGATGGGCACACCATAGGCATTGGTATCTACAAGCGCCTTTTGCAGGGACACTTTCACTTCCACGATTTTATTGGGCATCAGGTAGGCTTCTACCACGGGCAGTGAACTGTAATCGGCCGATGAATTGTCTTTTTTGCAGGCTGCTGCCAGGAAAAGCAGCACAACGATACTGCTGAACAGGATTTTTTTATAGTTGATGATTGTTACCATTTTAAGCTTAGTGTTAAGTTAGGTGTGAAACCCAGATAATTGACGTCAGTAGAAATGACTTGGTTTCCCTGTATGGCATATTCCCTGTACCAGGTGTTTGACCGGTTATAGATGTTAAAAAAGGAGAAACCTATGCTGCCGATCTTCTTGGTGCTGGTTTTGATCAGGTCATACGTAATCGCAGCATCCAGCCTGTGGTAGGCTTTAAAGCGCTCCGTGTTTTTCCCGCTGATGACGAAATAGGTCTCGGTTCCGGATCCTGCTTTATTGATCGTATAACTTCCTACAGGTGCGGTATAGGGCCTGCCGCTGGCGTAGATCCAGGTGGCAGAGAACGTCCACCTTCCCTCCTGGTACAGGTTAATGGATTTGAATTCATTGCGTACGTCCTGGGCTGCCGGAAAATAATCCGTCCCGTAGACGTCGAATTTGTTGAAAGCACTGGCGAGCGTGTAGCCTATCCAGCCGGTGTACTGTCCTGCTTTCTTCTGAACCAGGAATTCAATTCCCTTCGCATAGCCCTTGCCATTGTAGAAATTCTGTTCAAGTGTGATGGTGGAATTGGGATTGCCCATCCCTCCCGTTCCGGTTTGCCTTAGTGAATATTCGGTGAGGTCACTCAGCCTTTTGTAATAGCCTTCCACACTGAACAGGAATTTATTCGTTTCATAACTGGCACCAAGAATATAATGGATAGCACTGCCTACGGGAATGCTGCTGCCATTGGCAAGTACCCAGAAATCTTTACTTCCCGAAAGGATATCCTCACGTACAACGCGGTTGGTAAACTGGTAGAAGCGCCCGGTAGCGGCTTTGAGCATCAGTTTGTCGTTAATCGCATAACTTGCAGAAAAGCGGGGTTCCACATAATTTTTATGGGTCACATCGTAATGTGTATACCTCACACCGGGTGTAAACCTTAAAGGGCCGAAGTTTTGCTCCAGCTCTGTATAGGCACCTACGGTCAGCGCCTTGTTATTCTGGTCGATCAGTTTGGTAGTATCGTTCTGGGTATAATCATATTTTACATCCTGTTTAGCCGTAAAAGCGCCAAAAAGGATCTTACCGGTATTGGTGATGTTCCATTCCCAGTCTGATTTTGCACTGATATCCCTTAGGTTATTGTTCTCTGCAGATCCGTTGCTGGTATTGACCGTACTTCCGGTAGAGTCTGTAATGGAGCTTTCCATACCCCTGTTACGGTGGCTGAAAAAATTGGAGTAGCTGACAAGGGTATTGGAGTATAGTTTATTAGTCCACCTTCTTGACCATTTTGCGCTTGAGCCCACGTTTCCGTAGGTAGTAAGGTCTGTGATGCTGGAGCTGTTTACGGTACTGGACAAAGCACCTGGAATACCAAGGTCATGGCTGTTATCCAGTTTATCCTTTCCACTGTAGAAACTCAGTGAGAAGATATTTTTGTCGTCCGGTGTGTAGGTATACTTTCCATTGAGGTCATAGAACCAGGAAGAAACCTGAGTCTGGAAATTGGCCATTCCTCCTCTGCCGCCCGGCCCTCCGAAGCCAGCACCACCAGTACCTGCAGTTGCCATAGTCGTATTGGTCAGTTTGTTGAAGATCTTATTGTAAAGCGGTCCCTGGTATGATCTCCGCAGACTGAATAAAAGCGAAGATTTGTCGTTTATAGGTGTTTCACCGTAAATATTGACGCTTAACAAACTGAGATCCACACCAAAACCGGCAGTCTTCTTGTTCCCGTCTTTACCTGTGATATCGGTAACACTGGATAACCTGCCGCCGAATTTCGAGGAGAAACCGCCTTTGTACATCTGCACATCTTTGACGGCGTTAACGTTAAAAGCGCTGTAAAATCCATACAAGTGATCGACCTGGTAAACCGTAAACCCGTCAAACAGCACCAGGTTCTGATCTGGAGTACCTCCTCTTACATAAGCTCCCGAAGACGACTCATTACTTCCGCTGATTCCCGGCATCAGCTGGAAGGCCCGCAGGATATCTCTTTCCCCGATGTTTGGTAGTACGGCCAGTTTGGCCGGCGTAAGCTGAACAACACTTACCCTCCGGGTGTCGGTGTTCATTACACTTTCTTTTTTCTCTCCGTTGATCACAACCTCGTTCAGTGCATTATCCGCCGGCAGTAAAGAGATCACCAGTTTTTGTGCTGCCCGTTCAGGCGTCAGCCTTTCTGCCGAGGTCTGGTACCCGGCATATCTGACCAGCAGGACTGAGGTATCAGCAGGAACATTGAGCAGGTTGAAATATCCATCCGTATTGGTGACCGCAGTAATATTTGTTCCTCTTATTTTTATGGAGGCCGATGGCAGTGACTCGCCTGTAGCATTGTCTGTCACCCTGCCCGCGAGGGAGAAATTGGTATGTACAGGGGTGATTGCCGCCGCTGTAGTGATGGTCTCTTCCGTAAAGGTCTGATTTTCTTTTCCCTCCACAGTAGGTTTTATAGCGCTCGCAGGCAGCCTTCTGAGCCTGGTGATATCTTCAGGTTTCTCCAGGATGTAGTACGTACCATCCGGTTGTTTGGCATAATAGATGCCATTGCTACGGCAGATCTGCCGGATGATGTCTTTCACCTTATCCTGGAAGTAGTGATCGCTCACCCCATATTTGTGCATCTGGGCACGATCAAATATGAACCTGATCTTGTAGGTAGCGCCGAATTCATCCAGAACTTCATCCAGCTGGGCAGTAATGAACTTATTGACTTTCGCCGTATCATTCTGGAAGTTTGGAACGCTCTGGGCCTTCTGGGCACTGGCCTGCTGTATAAAAAACAAGCCGCAAAACAATAACAATAGTAAAATAGTCTTCATATAGGGTTTAATATTTCCCTAAAATCCAGAAATATATGCCCTGCTAATTGTTACGAAATGTTAAATGAGGCAGAATAGGAGATCATGCCGATGGATTGGGAAGATTCTGCTATGAAATCAGCGGGCTGCGCCTGGCCACAAACTCTTCCAGCAGCTGTACAGCCCTATCATTTCCTCCGCCATCGGTAAAGCTATCCCTAATCCTGGCTGAAGATTCTTTGTATTTTGGATCGTTCAACAGGCTGAGTACCGCGTTTCTCATATCTTCGGCACGTAACCTTTTGTAACGTAAAACGATACCACAGCCCGCATTTTCAACCAGCTTTGCATTGTGGAACTGGTCATAGGCAATTGGGGTGACCAGCATTGGCAGGCCATTCATCAGTGTTTCATTAATGGTGTTAAATCCGCCGTGACTGATGACAACATCCATTTTTGGCAGCAGTTCCAGCTGAGGGACAACGCGGCTCACAATGAAGTTATCAGGCCATTGCTCAAAGAGTGCAGGATCGGTAACGGCGATGACCGTGAGCGGCATATCAGCAAACGCTTCCACCAGCTTTTTGAAAAACGATTCCCTTACACCCGAAAGCACGGTTCCCAGGGATACAAAGACCTTTGGCGAAGCTGCTTTTTCCAGCAGGTCCCAGCTGAAAGCTACCGGATTGGGCCTCCCCTTTACCGGGCCTACAAATTTCATATGCGGCGGAGGTGCTGCAATTCCTGAGAACTCTGCTGAGGTAAATACAAGATCCATTTGTTTCAGATTGTTGATCACCACATCACCAGATACCCCAAATTCCTGCTGCAGCCCCTTCATCAGTTCTTCATGCCAGGTAAATACTTTGGGCACATTCTCTTCCATCCCGGAGACCAGGTCTGGTGGTACGGGATAGCTGATCACGCAGGGAATCTCCCTGAGATACGCACACAGCGAACCTGCAAATGCCATATAATCGCCAATGATCACATCCGGCTTCCAGGTATCCACAAACTTGTCCAGTACCGGCATCATTATCCTTGCAAATGGGATGAAGGTCTCTTCAAAAGTGAATTTCATGACCTCCGGACCGGAATAGGCATTTTCATCACCCTGCCGCGCCAGTATTCCCTGGATCTGCTGGTGGTAAGCAGCAAGATCCTTCTCCGGACAGATAAACTCGCCTCCGGGAGGAATATGATGTACAGCAAGAGGCTGAATACCCAGCCATTTAACGTCATGCCCCTTTTGCAGTAAACTTGCCCCCAGGCTTAATGTTGCATTAATATGGCCAAAAAACGGAGGTACAACAAACAGGAACTTTGACATATGCATTGGGTTTTTGCTGTTTAGGAAATCACATTTATTTTTATCAAAACTATTATAATCACAAACCGATAAGGTGTATTGTATATATATTAAATTAAAGTTAATTAAAAAATATTTATTATAAACAAAATGGCAAATAATTTTAATAATATGCCATTTTGTACTAATGTTGATTTTGCAGTGAAAATTATACTGCAGTGTATTGTTTCCTGAAATGCTGAGGCGAGGAACCGGTCTGTTTGGTGAACAGGCGGATAAAGTAGGAAGGATCATCATATCCTAGTTTTTATTGAGTGCCTTGGCAGTGATATTAAGGATATCCGCATATTCGGCTACAGTATGTTTGGTGGCAAAGTGCCACTCTACCAGCTGGGAGAAATGCCTGATAAATTCAAGCTCGTGCCTGCTCTCCTCCGTCTGTATATCATGTTCGAGTTTCCAGATCCTGGTAGATTTGATATCACGGTTGTAATAGATCATAGAACCGTAACAGCTTTGGTAATACTGTCCGCCGTGAACAAAAAATAAGGCGTCTGACTGAAGGTACTAAGAGTTAAAGTCTACCTTTACCTTTGCTCCCTTTTTTAGAAAGATCACTTTAATATAATCATTGAACTGCTGACCGGCTGTATCTTCCGGCTTCTGGCCTTTCAAATCCATCAGACCAAACTTTTTGAAGGAAAACTGTTTAAAATAGGCCATCGTCCGTTAAAATTTTATGCAGTAATAGCAGATTTTTCAACGTATAGCTATAAGGAATGTACGGTATTCTATAATAATATCCCTTTAAGTCCGGGGCAATGGTGAGGTCCCCCACCAGGATACTGAATAAAATCTAAGCGTAATGAATAAAATTCAGTACCACAGCTTCTTTATGAAGCAATAATATATTATTTTATTTAAACTTGCAAATATTTATTTTAGGCTTATTATTGCGGAACATGGAAAAAGACGAAAAGATAATAGAGATGAGCCGTCAGATGTGGGACAATGCCGTCCCTCACATTTCGGTTGACAGTGTAGTTTTTGGCTTTCATGAAAACCAGCTTAAAGTACTGCTGACAAGGATGGCCTCTACCCGGCAATGGCTGCTGCCAGGCGGGTATGTATTCAAGAATGAAAATGTTGAAGATGCAGCACAAAGGGTGCTTAGGGAGCGTACAGGCGTAGATAGGGTCTATTTACAGGAATTTGGTGTATTCGGGAACATCAACCGCTCTGAAGGATATTTTGACGATTATGAGGATGATCTCTGGCATAAACAACGTTTCATTTCAATAGGTTTTTATGCGTTAGTAAACTACATGGAAGTAATCCCAGAAATAGATGATTACAGTGATATCTGCGAATGGAAAGCGATTGATGAGATGCCGGCACTGGCCATGGACCACCAGGCAATTTATGATACTGCGCTGACATCTTTAAGGCAGCAACTGAGTTATAAACCTATCGGTATGAACCTGCTTCCGGAACGATTTACAATCTCCGAACTACAGAAATTGTATGAAACAATATTGGGAAGAACTTTGAACAGGGGAAATTTTTACCGGCGCATCATGCGGTTCGGTATTCTGATCAAACATGAGGATCGCCGTAAAGGCGGGGCGCATAAATCACCCAACCTTTACAGCATTGATCCTGTAAAATATCATGAATCTCTTCAGGGCATAGACTGGTAGCTGGTTATTTCCAGCCACCGCCCAATGCACGGTAAAGATTCACTACTGCCTGCAATTTCTGCAGCTGATCACTTACTCCGCTCAGCTGTGCTGCCAACAGGCTTTGCTCTGAAGTCAGCACATCCGTATAGTTCGTAG
The DNA here is from genome assembly GCF_900107535.1 of Pedobacter hartonius. Classification (GTDB taxonomy): domain Bacteria; phylum Bacteroidota; class Bacteroidia; order Sphingobacteriales; family Sphingobacteriaceae; genus Pedobacter; species Pedobacter hartonius. Next base: position 81,448 of record NZ_FNRA01000012.1, read on the forward strand.
CAGAGCTGAAACGCAATAACTCCTGGGTATAGTCCACAGCTTTGGTAAGTGCCAGGATCTGTGTTGCCCTGGAATCCTGTTTGGCTACGGCCGACTGGTAATCGAACAGTGAGTTGGATACTTCCTGTCCGGCAACCAGCAGCGTCTGCTGAAAGGTATTCATTGCCTGTTGCGATTGAGCAGTGGTCAGCCTGGCTTTATTGATCCCCTGGTTAAAGATCGGCTGCGTCAGTCCGCCTATTAATGAATAAAAGATAGACTCATCAAAAAAGTTCTTTAACTGCAGGGTGGATAAACCGCCGTCTGCGGTTAACGTTAAACTTGGATAGAAATATGTTCTGGCGAGGTTGGTGTTTTCAAATGAATTCCTGAATGCAAATTCTGCCTGCTGAACGTCAGGACGGTTATGCAGTAGTTGGGACGGCAGGCCTATTGACAGGTTTGTTGGGGTCACCTGTGTCTCTTACTGCCATTTCTTTATTACTGTTTAATATTCTTATTTAACATATTTGTTAAACAAAGATATTTAAATGAGTTACAACACCGATCATAATTTTGCCAACTTCATTAAAATGCTAACAGGTAATGGAAGTGTTACACAAATCACAATCTGAAAGCTATTGCTGAGTGGTATAATCCATAACGCTGCATTCAATCAAATGAACTGAATAAATACTACAGATCGGATGAAATTAGACAAGCATGCCGAATACACCGACGAAAGAAGGGGTTTGCAGGGTGGCTTTTAATTTTGGAGTCGTTGTGCCGGTGCTGCAAACTGAAATACGCTTATATTTAAGCAAACTTACGCTTATGGAAAATGAAGAATTTAGCTACCTTCTTGCACGCCTGCGTATAGTTACGAGCTTTTTCAGATATGGTGTATCCCTTGCTAATCCGGTACTTCCTCCTAGTGTTTCAGGAGGTGCGGGATGAGCAGTTTGTTCCATATTTTATAGCCGGAGCCATTCATATGTAACATGTCCTGCTTGAACAATACGGGTTGCATAGCTCCGCTTTTATCCAGCATGGGATGATAGACATCAACGAAGGTGATGTGCTGCTGTCCTTTGATAAAGTTACTGATTAGCTGATTGGCCTGAATTGCCAGTTGCTGGTATTGTTTCCTTGATGGGCTTCCTTTTATGGCTATATATACTATAGGGGTATTCGGAAGTTTGGTTCTGATATCTGCGTATAGCTTTTTAAAGTCGTTGAACACTAATGCGGCGTTAGGGGCTTTAAGCAGGTCATTCTCCCCTACGTAAATAACGATCTGTTTGGGATGGTACGGAAATACGATCTCATTCAGATAGCGGTCTACATCGCTGGTCACCGCCCCACCGATGCCACGGTTGAGCACAGTGTAGTTTTTGAAAGTCGTTGTAAAATCTACCCAGAGGCGAATGGAGGAACTGCCGATAAATAAGATGGGCTCTTTTGGCGGCGCATAGATCTGGTCATATACTTTGATCGCTTTGACGTCATCCCAGAATGGAGGATGTTCCTGGGCATGGGCATTCAGGCTGGCTATAACAAGGAAAATTGCGCCTAATAATGCTGATTTGAAGGTTTGTATCATATGGTTTAATTATTGCTTATGGGCACATCATTATTGTGTCATTTTAAAATCGTGGATTGGTGAATGATTCATGATATCTTACATTTGACCAAAATGCATATTTAGTCAACATAAAACAAAAACAATTTTCTTATTTTGTTGCTTTCTTATATAGAATAAATATAATGATGATTTAAATTATATTTGGCAGCATCAATCATAACGAATGGATCCGAACTCAGACAATCCCAATATCCAGCCTACCAAATACATCGTATCCAAAAAAATGGACGATTTGTTCTTTACTGTTTACGAAATCTATCAATTCATCCTTCGTTTCTTCAAGGAAGTATTCATACCTCCGTACGAATTTAAGGAAATTATACATCAATGTTATGAGGTAGGTTATAAATCCCTTCCACTGATTTCCCTTACCGGCTTTATTACAGGTGTAGTATTTACCAACCAGTCACGCCCTTCACTGGCAAACTTTGGTGCCACATCGTGGTTACCTTCCCTGATCTCAATCGCTATTGTCCGGGCACTTGCTCCTCTGGTTACTGCGCTGATCGCTGCTGGAAAAGTAGGCTCCAATATGGGTGCCGAACTGGGTTCTATGAAAGTGACAGAGCAGATTGATGCCATGGAAGTTTCGGCCACTAATCCTTTTAAATATCTTGTAGTCAGCAGAATACTGGCCACTACATTTATGATACCTTTATTGGTGATGTACACGGCATTTGTAGCGCTGATGGGCGCTTATTTAAGTGTGCATAGTAATGAGCAGACCAGCTTCGCAATGTTTTTCTCACAGGTGTTTGATTCACTCAGCTTTTTAGATCTTTTTAGTACCTCGTTTAAATCGACCGTCTTTGGTTTTACCATTGGTGTTGTTGGCTGTTATTGTGGTTATAATTCTACTAAGGGAACTGAAGGTGTTGGAAAAGCTGCTAACTCAGCCGTAGTCGCGGCCATGTTCCTGATCTTCGTGGAAGAAATAGTTATTGTTGCAATTGTAAATGCCTTCCGTTAAAAGATCATGATAAAAGAACAGAAAGCGATAGATAGAAATAACCCAGTAATCTCTATTAGAGGCTTGCAAAAGGCTTTTGGAAGTCTTCATATACTCAGAGGTGTAAACCTCGATGTTTACAAAGGAGAAAACCTGGTGGTATTGGGCCGTTCCGGTACAGGAAAATCAGTGCTGATCAAAATTATTTCAGGATTGCTCCTCCCCGATGCGGGACAAGTAAATGTATTGGGCCAGGAAGTAGCAGAGCTGCCTTCCCGGGAGCTGATGGAGTTACGGTTAAAAGTAGGGTTTTCTTTTCAGAACAGTGCGTTGTATGATAGTATGACTGTACGGCAGAACCTGGAGTTCCCGCTTGTCCGGAATTCAAGAAACTTAAAGCGCAGCCAGATCAATGATGAAGTGGAAAGTGTACTTGACGCTGTAGGGCTGTTGCAAACTATTGAGCAGATGCCTTCGGAATTGTCAGGTGGACAACGCAAGCGTATAGGTATAGCAAGAACATTGATTCTGAGGCCTGAAATCATGTTATATGATGAACCAACAGCCGGACTGGATCCTATCACCTGCATAGAAATCAATAACCTGATCAACGAAGTTCAGGAAAAATATAAAACGACCGCCATCATTATTACACATGATTTAACCTGTGCAAAGGAAACTGGCGACAGAATTGCTATGCTACTGGACGGACAATTTGCTATACAGGGAACATTCGACGAAGTTTTCGCCAGTGATGATCTCCGTGTGCAATCTTTTTACAATTATAATTTTACAGAATAGAATAAATGAGCGCTTCAGAAAACAAAAGGTCAGTAATCGTAGGGATTTTCATCGTCATCGGCGTAATCATCTTTATTGCAGGTGTGCTTACCCTGGGAGGAAAACAAAAACGGTTTGTCAGCAGTATTACGCTTAAAGCTATATTTAACAATGTAAATGGTATCACAGCGGGAAACAATGTATTTTTCTCCGGTGTAAAGATCGGTACCGTCAGCAAAGTTGCATTCTATGGCAATGCCCAGGTTGAAGTAACGCTGCATATCGAAGAATCGGCACAGCAATATATCCACAAAAACTCAATGGCAAAGCTGAGTTCAGAAGGTTTCATCGGAAATAAAATGATCGAGATACTGGGTGGAACAGCACAGGCGCCAGTGGTTGAAGATGGTGACAGGTTGGATATCGCTGCTGCACTGGCACCTGATGACATTCTGAAAACACTGCAGGACAACAATAAGAACATTTTGGCCATCACTACCGACTTCAGGAAAGTTAGTGCAGAAATAGTTAGGGGAAAAGGCGCCGTGGGAGCTTTACTTACAGATTCTGTAATGGCCGACCGCCTGCGCCAGATGACGGTGAACCTGGAGAATGCTTCTGCTACTACAGCAAGGGTTACTTCTGCTATTTCACAATATACCTCTAAACTGAATAATAAGGGTACATTGGCAACAGAACTGCTCACCGATACCGTAGTCTTCAGTAACCTTAAATCGGCTGTTAAAAGCCTGCAGGTTACCGCTGCTTCCGCTTCCGAAATGACAGGAAATTTTAATGCCACAAGTAAAAAACTGAATTCTGATAAAAATGCTGTGGGTGTTTTATTGAACGATGAAGAGACTGGTGCACGTTTGAAAAGTACAGTTACCAATCTGGAATCAAGTACCAAAAAACTTGATGAGAATATGGAAGCACTACAGCATAATTTCCTGCTGAGAGGTTTCTTCAGGAAGAGAGATAAAGCAGCTGCAAAGGAAAAAGAGAAAGCTCAGGAACAACAGCAACAATAATTGATGATGATGAGCGAGATTTGATACCGGACTCCGCCAAAAAAATAGCCCTGGTCTCTAAGTATAGAAACCGGGGCTATTTTACTTATTTCCTATCTACATCCTTCCATCCAGCAGACGTTCAGCTACCGAAGCTGATATTTTATTTTTGTATTCTGAGTACGGATTAACAATAAATGTTTCACCCAGGGCAACGCTAAACAGGTCTGCCCCGCTCATTTTTAAGAACTCGACATCGTCTGTTACGATACCGTTATCAAAGATCCTGTCGATGCTTGTAAACAGCGGGATACTTCCATCAGGAAGTGAATAAATCTCAACGCTTGTACCAACCTCCAGGTATTGATAACCTTCAGAAACGTTAACGTTTACTGAGATAACTATAATTTCGTCTGTTAGTACCCGACTGTAAAATGCCGACTTATAGGCAGGCTCCTGTATGGCTTTTTCCATAAGCACATCGAGTTCCATATCCTCAGTTTCAGCTATCATCTCCTCAGTGACACTGTCCAGTGGATCGGTTTCCTTTTTCTGCTTAAATATATCAAATAGTCCCATATTGAGTATCTCCTTTAAATGATTAAAAAATCTATATGTATATATAACAATGATATTCAATTTTTAGTTTCAAAAAGGTATATATAACTCAATTGATACATTTATTTAACCAACCGGATGAGAGGTTCACAGGTTAAATGATGCGATGATCGCAGAAGCAGTTTCAGACGGGGAGATCATGGAACAAAAAAAAACCGTCCAATTACTGAACGGTTTTCCGGAATAACAGCTAAGCTTAACCTTCGCTATCGTATTTTATATCGTTAACGTGTTTGTCAATTTCCCATCTTCCGGTTCCTGCTTCGCCGATCACGTCAAACAATTCAAGCGCACGTCTTGCTTTGTATTCTTCTTCACGTTGTTCTTTGAAAAACCAGTTTAAGAATTCGATAGTTACATAGTCCTGCTCTTTATAGCAGTTGGCCGCGATATTTTTTAGCGACTGTGTTACACTGATCTCGGCCTCCAAAGCTTCTTCAAAAACTTCTCTGAAAGAGTTAAACTCAGTTTGTATATTGGTTACTTCTGGTGATATAGCTGAACCGCCCATATCCAGAACGTATTTAAAAATTTTAAGCTGATGCTGTCTTTCTTCTTCAGATTGTTTGAAGAAATAGTCAGACGAGAAATCAAATCCGTTACTATCACACCAAGATGCCATTGCAAGATAAGCTGATGCAGATTGAGCTTCTTTTTTTATTTGTTGATTTAACAATGATTCGATCTCAGTTGAGAGCAAACATTGAACGCGAGTGATGTCTTTCATATATTTGTATTTATGTCTTTGTCGATTTGACTGATACAAAAATAGTGCTTAAAATCAACTTTGTAGCATTAAATAGAAATATGGAAAGATTCTAAATCTAAAGAAGGTCAGATACTTAGGCGGTAAACCCTGTCATGTATGATACGGTTGAGCTCCAGCATCACGAACGTTCCTTCCAGTAATTGTTTAAAGTCTATGATCTCCAGCAGGGTTAAAACATAACAGTGATCACATGCACAGATGAATACGATTTCAAGATCCGGACTGATTTCGGAGTTCAGCAAAAGGGCCTCTATGTCAATAGCATAGATCGCTTTCCTGAGCTTCATAATACTTCTGTAATCAAAACGTGCAAGTTTACCTACAAAATCAATATACCAGCAATTTTCTTTGTCAGACTGAAAAACAGAACCCCTTAGGGTTTGAAATACTTCTACAAATTCAACTGATGGTGCTGCGGTTATTACGTTTTGCATTAACAATTATGATTATAATACAAATATTAGCATTATTAAGACTGGATACAAATAAATTCTCAATTAAATTTTAAATATTTAGAAAATGTTGCATTTGAGTCCTCGGATGTCCCTTTTTTAGCACTTTCCATGTACTAATTTTTATGCCATACAGACTCTTGGTCCTACAGACATTGTTGTTATCCGCATATTAAATGCAATCCTGGTGGAACTCATCAGTCCCCTGCGCTGTCGTTTCCTTAAGCTAACCGTTAACAGCTAAGTCTGAGTGGGCAGCAATACTTTTCCAAAGACACATATCTTTTTTTACTTCCAGCACCTTTTGATCAGCGATTTCATATGCTTCTTTGCCCAGGAATAAATGTAAAGGAGAATCTCCTGATTCGGCAACATCGATAATCACCCCGGCAGTTTTTTCTGGACCTGCGTCCTGAATGGAATCTTTTGCCTGCAGATAGGCCTGTTGTACATCACGCACAATGTCATATTCCGGGATCTGGCGTTCAGCAACACTCAACGGGCCGTAACTAAGAAGATTTGACCTGAAATAATCAGGCAGTACAACAGTGACGTCTATTCCAAATGGTTTAGCTTCCATTGCGAGCGATTCAGAAACGCCAATTACAGCGAATTTGGTGGCACAATAAATACTAAATCCGGGATAACCTCCGCTGAACCCTCCTATTGAGGAAATATTGAAAATGTGTCCTGACTGTTGTTTCCGAAAATGGGGCATTGAATTCCTGATGACATTGATCATAGCAAAAACATTGATTTCGAAGGTAGCCCTTGCCTCTTTGTCGCTCAGCTCTTCCAGACTGCCGATCTGTCCGTGATCTTCATTGTTTACAACAACGTCAATTTTGCCAAATGTATCTACGGCAGTTTGCAGGGAAGCGCTCACGCTGTCCTCTTTAGTAAGATCCACAACCATCGGCAGAAAATTTGAATTGGCCTCACCTACTGCACATTCCAGATCCGCTAAATTCATGGAGGTGGCGGCCACCCTATACCCTCCAGCAAGTAATTGTTTAACTAAGCTTAATCCCAGTCCGTTAGAGGCACCGGTCACATACCAAACTTTTGATTTTGAATCCATGTTATTCATATATATATCAAAATTACCTCATCCAGGGTACTTTTAGATTACAATTATCAAGCACATTATTACTAAATTCAAACATTCCTGAAGGAACCTGGAGTATATGCTGTCTGTTTTTTGAAAAAGTTATTAAAATGTGCTGCTTCTTCGAAGCCTAGGCAGTAGCCAATCTCAGAAATGTTCCAGTCTGTATGTCTCAGAAGAGACTTTGCTTCCGACAGTAAGCGCTGTGCGATAATATCAGTCGTTGTCTTTCCTGTAGTCTCTTTAACAGACCTGTTGAGGTGATTAACGTGCACAGCAAGTTTCTCCGCGAAATCCTTGGCAGATCGCATTGAAAAACGCTGTGAAGGCGTTTCAATAGGAAATTGGCGTTCCAGCAGTTCAGTAAAAACGGAAGTAATGCGGGATTTTGCATCAGGATGCTGATACAGGCTTTCCGTAGGCTCCGATTTCAGGGCATAGTGGGTGATTTCCGTCACGTAATTACGCAGCAGGTCGTACTTGAAAACATAATCAGATTCAATTTCCTCTAGCATTTTAATAAAGATATCTGAAACATGCCTTTCCTGTTTTTCATCTAAATAGTACGCTGGCTTCCCCCCATGGGTGAACATAGGCAGCTCACTCAGGCTTCCGCGAATTTTTTCAATGAAAAATGACTCGGTGAAAATGCAAAAGAAGCCGGTATTGTTATCTGAAAGTGACTGTACGGTGTAAGGAACGTTGGGATTAAAAAAGATCAGGGTTGTTCCTTCTATAGCTAAACTTTTGTCTGCATAATGGTACAAGTACTTTCCGCGAACCAGGCTAACCTTGTAGAAATCCCTTCTACTGTACGATACGGGCTTTGCATTCGGGCCAAAACAATCTTCTATACGGAACACGTTAAAGTGCCCTACGCCTTCTTGTAATGACTGTGGCACACTGTTAAATTTATGCTTGTAGAAGTGCTCGAGCGTTTGCGTCTTTTCCATATAATGAATTTAAGAAAATTTTACTTAAACAAATCTACCTTGCCTGTATCAATTCCAATTACGATAATCAAACCAATAATTGCAAAATTCAAACATTACAATGCTTCATAATGAATAATAATACAATCCTATGACCAGCGTTCAATCCTTAGGAACGCAATTTGCTTTATTATATCAAATTATAATATTCTTATGAAACAGATGATAGGTATGACCGCAATATTAATGTTGTTTCTAACAGCTTGCGGACAGCAGCCAAAACAAAATAAGCAAACGAAATATGAAATTACGAAATCTGATGCAGAATGGAAGAAAGTACTGAGTCCAATTGCATTTGATATTATGGTGAGAAGAGGGACAGAGAGGGCATATCAGAACCCTTATTATAATAACCCTGAGAAAGGTATTTATGTGAGTGCCGCAACAGGTGAACCACTGTTCAGTTCAGAAGATAAATATGATTCCGGAACAGGATGGCCAAGTTTTACCAAGCCGATCAACAGTAAGGCTATTGCTGTGATACACGATAGTTCATTTGGCATGTCCAGAGATGAAGTTGTGGAAGCCAAAACGGGGTTGCATTTAGGACATGTATTCGATGACGGACCGAGGGATAAAGGTGGTTTGAGATACTGTATGAACTCTGCAGCCTTTAAGTTTATCAAAAAATAAAAAAATCAGATTCATAATGAGGCAATTAAAAGATAGTTCCAGAGGATAGTTTGCCCGGATCAACTTTATTTGTACTTTCGCGGCGGAGAGTTGGCAGAGTGGTCGATTGCGGCAGTCTTGAAAACTGTTGACTTGTCAAAGGGTCCGCGGGTTCGAATCCCCCACTCTCCGCAGATAGGGTATTAAAACCAACAAAAAGCCTGCAAATCGTAAGATAGCAGGCTTTTTGCATTTTAGAGGTTCTCAAAATTCGCATAGTTTCTCATCCTGTGAGTGAGATATTCGGTGAGTAAATTGAGAAATTGAAAAGACTCACCGAATTGATTATATTTAACTGGTAATGAACCGGTTGTATGATCAAACATTTTGACACTTATTCGTGGACAATTTGAGCTTTTACCAACCATTGTTTATGACCAAAATAAATGGAATCAATTCAATTATTATCAACACATAGATGGTGAGCGGATAATTTCATCTTGGACAATTTATAACAAGCAACTAGTAGAACTTATCATGTGTATTCCGAAAAATAACTTATTACTTAGATGTAAAACAGAATTAATATATTAGATTCAGTTTAACGCTTTAATTTTGACTGCAGTAGGCGCATAATCTAAAATTGTTAAGGCTTTACTGAAATATTTCTTAGCCGCTTTATTGTCTCCTGACGCTAAATAATAATCACCCCATGCATCGTATACGTTAAAACTATTGGGATAATTCTGTTCATTAAATTGAAAAAAAAGATATGCGGATTCCAGTTTGTTTGAACGTAGAAAAGCATACCCCATATTATTAATAATTCTTTCAGAAGGAACTACTTTATAGCCCATAGAATCTGATATTTTTTTATAACCAAGCACTAGCGTGTCAAGAATGGCTTTACCTTTAACAGCGGTGTTAAATAGATCATAATTATCCACAGATAGAAAGTTATAGTCCCGAAAAATATATTGGAGTCCATCGTATTCACTGATGAACGGGGATGTATTGTGTCCCTCTCTCTCGTAAGATTTAATTTCCCAATGAAATTTTTTGTTATTATTTTTTTGTAAAGTGCATGTTAGAATAGGCATTGCAAGGACTGCATCACTATACGGTGATTTGTGTTTTCTGATCTCGGTTGTATCAACCTTTTTCTTGAAGCCGTTTGCGATTGAGATAAATAAACTTTTATCATCAAACTTCTTATCTTTTAATATATCGCCTGCTTCTTTTACAAGCTTAGAATTATCATACCATAAAGCCGGATCTATCGATATATAAGAATTAAATAATTCAGTATGTTTGAGCAGAGTATTTATAACAAAGAGGCCGCCTAAAGAGTGCCCGATTAACATACGGTAAGGTGCGGTTGAATATTTAGATTCAATTTCCGGAATAAGTTCCTTTTGCAAAAAATCGGTAAATTTTTCACCACCGCCGCTAGGTTTAGCAGAAATGCTGTCTAAAAAAATTCCTGAATTGATATGGGTGGGGGTAAAATCCCGGATGCGGTCAACATTTGGTATAGCAACAATAATACACTCTTGAAACACTCTCAGTGAACCCATATTTTCTACCATTGCAGTGAGTCCCTCAAAGTGTTCCTCTCCGTCCAGTAAGTAGATAACTGGGTATTTCTGCTTTTCATATAGTCTGTCGGAAGCACTTTTAGGAACATGTACAAAAAATGACCTCTCTTCGCCCAGTTCTTTAGAGTTAGTTTTATAACTTTTACCAATCAAAATATCATTATTGACCTGTGAAGAACAAAATAGTGGTATTGCAAAAAATAATAAGAGCAGTAGTTTCCTCATTTAATTTATTCTATATTACAATTAGACATTTGAAAAAATAAAATGCTGCATAAATTAATAAATTAAAATCCGACCCTCCTTTTGATTTAATATTATATTAATCTGCTATGAGGAAAAGTATTATAACGGAAATATTTATGTGATTCATTTCATATGTCTTAAGCAAGCCTTAAAAAAGAAGACGATATTGTAGTAATTGGCATATATTTGATTAAGGTCAGTGATCAGGAATTATTCTCCTCCGGCACAACCAGGCTGGAAACGACCAATTGGATATTAAGCCTGGATCTATGGAAATACAGAAACACTAAAGCAATATTATGAGCGGTTACCATTTGCCAATGCTAACCGCCTGCCAGCGGACAATGCAGGTCCCGGACATTTTAACGTTTTTGAAAGAAGGCAATCAGGTAAAAACACTCCTTTTAACAGAAGAGATTTTTACAAGGTTTCCCTAATTCTAAGCAAGGGCAAACTTCATTATGCCAATAAATGGATTGTTATTGATAAACCGGCACTCCTGCTCTCCAGCCCTTTAATTCCTTATTCATGGGAACCTGATTCCCTGGAACAGAAAGGCTGGTTTTGCATTTTTACGTCAACCTTTATCCAGCCATTTGATTTTAAGCCGCTTATTCAGGAATCAACCCAACATATCACATTAAGGATCGTTAAAGAGGCTTATACTTTACTTCAACATGAGGACTGGAGCATCAATCAGATTGCCTACGCCTTTGGATTTGAAGAACCTGCCTATTTTACCAACTTCTTCCGTAAAAACACGCAGGTAACGCCAAGTTCTATCAGTGATAATCTCTGAATGTTATATTAAATTGACTGAAAGTTATAATGCCCCGGTTATATTTTCGATTTAACTTTGTACTGCTAATCAATGATGCTGATACGCATCTACAGTTATATTAAAAATTTAGTTATGGCAAACAAAAAAGAAAATAAAACACTCGAAGAACGGTTAAGAAATATTGAAGACCGCCTGGAAATTTATAGCCTGATCGCAGGTCATCCGTTGAGCGCCGATACCGGAGCAGACTATTATGCACGTCAGGTTTATATGGAAGACAGCGTTTTTGACCGCGGGCCTCTGCCAGGAGCAAAAGGTAGGGAGGCAATAGCTGGTTTTTTACAAAAACCGGAGCATAAACAGGCTATTGCAGGTGGATTGGCACATTTTACCGGCCTTCCTTTGATTGAGCTTCAGGGAGATCAGGCGTTCGTTACCTCCTATTTGCAAATCCTCACACCCGACATTAAAGGTGAAGAACGTGAACTTCCCAACCACGGCTTCTCAAAGGGATACCGAATTCACCGGGTATTAGCAAATCGGTGGTCTCTGGTGCGTATGGAGGATGGCTGGAAGATCAAGACCCGCAAATTAATTCCTTTAGAGGGTTCTACTGACGCTACTGACGTTCTAAAGCAGGGACTTGCAATTTTTGCAGACCAACACAAATAAACTCATCCTACTAATTTTATCAAAACGATGGAAAATCAAAACAAAATTGTTCCGGATGAGCTATTTGATGATGGCAGACTCCCGTTGTTATACCCGCATGAACTTACTTCCGAACAGAGAAAACTTCATCAGCATTTTCAGGATAACCTGATCATCTGGTCAGAGAAAGTAGGTTTCAGGCTGGCTTTACCAGACGGGCGGCTGCTTGGGCCTTTAAATGCCTTCTTATACAGTCCGCTCATTAGCCGGGCTTAATTTTTAAGGCCAGATACGGTTTGTCGCCCAGTGAATTTAAAAAGGCGAGAAAAATAAGCTGAATGATCAGCAAGAGGTCAATCGGCAAGGAATCTAAGCGAGTGATGTATCCACCCGTTTAGATTCTTTATGAAACAGGTACTGCCGTCTTTTTCGCTTAGGCTTATCTTCTGGTAACACTTCGCCCTTACGCTGGGTGCTGTCTTTCAGTACCGCCCCACTATCAGAGCTTTCACTTTCAGACTCCTTTTTCAAGTCGCGGTAATTTTCATCCAAATCACAACCGGCAAATACCACTCCGGCAAATGCAAGGATAATAAGTAGTTTTTTCATAAAGGGATCGCTGTAACTAAAGATTACGTTGCACCAATGTGTTGTGCAACACCTGAAGTTTATCAGGTAAGATAGTTTTCAACTTAAAAACCCCTCATTTCAAAACTTGTTTTCGCGATAAACACCTGTAATCAGGAGGAAAATACGCATTTAATACGCAATATGGTGTTTCACTCTGCCGTGTGTCTGCAAAAGCGCAATGGCTATCAGTTAAACAATGCAGATATTTGAATATTGTAATGAATGATTTGAATTTCACAGTTCAACGTTCAGACAAGTAACCTATCTTTATATCAACTTAACTAAATGAATTGATAATGATAGAGACAAAAGGATATGCCGCACAAAGTGCAGGCGAAGATTTAGCACCCTGGTCCTTCGAGCGTCGCGAGGTAGGTCCGCATGATGTACAGTTTGACATTTTATTCTGCGGCGTTTGCCATTCAGATTTACACCAGATGAAGAATGATTGGTTTGAGGGCATCTTTCCAATGGTACCCGGACACGAGATCGTTGGCCGTGTTGTTGCCGTGGGCGACCATGTAAAAAAATTCAAAGTCGGAGACCTTGCCGGTACTGGCTGTATGGTAGACTCCTGCCAGATTTGCACAAACTGTAAAAAGGATCTTGAACAATACTGCCTTGAAGGCAATACGCAAACGTATAACGGACTGGAACGCGATGGTAAAACGCCAACGTATGGTGGCTATTCCAATACCATCGTAGTCAGAGAAGAATTTGTGTTACATGTATCAGAAAAATTAAACCTGGCAGCAGTAGCACCTTTACTGTGTGCTGGTATTACAACCTATTCGCCACTGAGACACTGGAAAGTGGGTAAAGGGCATAAACTTGCCGTTTTAGGATTAGGCGGACTGGGCCATATGGCTGTTAAATTCGGTGTTGCTTTCGGCGCTGAAGTAACCGTGCTCAGTACCTCTCCTAAAAAAGAAGAAAATGCAAAACAGTTAGGTGCACATCATTTTGTAGTGACCAGTGATAAAGCACAAATCGAAGCTGCCATGGGCACATTTGATTTTATACTGGACACGGTTTCTGCTGAACATGATTTCAACATGTACCTGTCTTTACTGGCTACTGATGGTAAGCTGATTTGTGTGGGAGTGCCACCAGAACCTGCACAGATAGCTGCATTCAGTCTTTTGGCCGGCAGGAAAAGTGTCGGAGGTTCCAGCATAGGTGGTATTGCCGAAACTCAGGAAATGCTTGATTACTGCGCAGAACATGGCATCGTTTCAGATATCGAAATGATCGACATGAAAGACATTCATACTGCTTACGAGCGGATGGAAAAAGGTGATGTCCGTTACAGGTTTGTCATTGACATGGCTACTTTATAATCAACTGAAAAGCCTGTTAACTGAAAACAGTTAACAGGCTTTTTTTTAAATATGCTCTGGATTAATATCCTGCATTCTGTTTTAGCTGGCCGTTTGATGCCTGTATTTCCGTCAATGGAATGGGCAGCCAGTATTCTGATTCTTTAAATACGCGACCTGTCAATGCCACTTTTCTGGCATAGGTGTAACCGGATGGGTTAGCACTGTTTACAGTGGCCGACATACCGTATGCTGGTACATTTTCGGTCTGCGATGCAATTTTCCAGCGCCTTACATCATAAAAACGATGCTCTTCAAAGGCAAGCTCGATTTGCCTTTCATTTTGTATGGCCGCTTGCATAGCGCTTTTAGACAAACCAGACAGCGGAGGCATCACCACCGAGGCGCGCGACCTTACGGTATTGATCGCCTGGTAAACGCTTTGATCCGGTCCGGCTGCCTCGTTTTGGGCTTCAGCATAATTCAACAGTATCTCCGCGTATCTGAAATAGATCCAGGGTTGTGCCCCGGCAACACCTGCCGGATTAACAATCGGGTAGTTATCGTTCATAAACTTGCGGAGGTAATAACCCGTTAAACCGGTGTTCCAGTTTGATGGCCCCTGGTTGCTGTCTTTCCCTCCCGGCAAATAAACATCCACCGTGCTGCCCCTGTAGGCGGCCTTATTGTATAATATCGTAGCGTAAAATCTTGGGTCCCGGTTTACATAAGGGTTCTGGGGATCGTAGCCTGAAGTCGGATCGGTGATCGGTTTACCATTGGCCATCGGATAGGCATCCACCAGGTTTTGTAATGGTGCATTACCACCCCATCCGTCATATCCATTCGGGCCATTGGCCCGCTCTATCGGCAAATGTATAGCGGTATTTGAGAAGTAGAGGCGCTCAAATATAATTTCAGTGCTGTTCGGATTCAAAAACAGTTTTGAATAACCACCCTGATCAATATTATATTTTCCCATATCCATCACCGCTTTAGCAGCTGCGGCGGCAGCTTCCCAGGTACCTGCATTGTATAACGGACTCGCAGCGTACAATAACAACCTCGATTTTAAGGCAAGAGCTGCTCCTTTTGTTGCCCTCCCCAATGCCCATGATGAACTGTTATTTACAGGAAGTTTGGCCGCAGCATCATCCAGCTGTGCAACGGCGTAACTGATAGATTCTGCGATGGTGGCACGTTTGAAAAGGGCCGGGTCCTGCAGGTTACTGTTTAAGCCGGTTACGTTATCGCCAATCAGTACCACACCACCGTAGTTACGGATGAGATCCTGGTATCTGAAAGCCCTGATAAATTCCAGTTCGCCAATTAACCGCGCTTTGTGTGCAGCATTCAACGGCAAACCATTAATGACGCTTAATGCATAATTACACTCACGGATACTGCGATAGCTACGCCCCCAGAATGTGCCTGCAATCCCGGTGTTATCAGCTGATAACTGGCCTTGCTGTAACACCCATGATCCATCATTACCGGTATAGACAGATTCATCAGTAACAGAACTCCACATGGCATATTCAAAACCACGCCCAAAACCCGGTGGAGAGTAACTCCCTTCTTTTGTTTGTAAAATTGCGCCGACGTATCCGTTAATTACGTAGGCTTCGAACACGGCGGTATCAGTAGTAATTGAATTGTCAGTAACCCTGTCAGTTGGGGATAATGTAAGGAAATCTTTTTTACAGGATGTAAATGATGCGATAAGGAGCATCACAGCGCCTGTGATATAACTAATATTCTTCATGGTTTTAAAATTTAATATTGGCACCTATATTGATAATTTTTTGTTCCGGATAAAACTGTCCGGTTGCACTGATTCCTTCAGGATCGTAATCCTTTACTTTGGTAATGGTAAACAGGTTAAATGCACTTGCATATAACCTTAAGCCGGAAATATGTATGCGGTCCAGCGTTTTGGCCGGAAAGGTGTAGCCGAACTGCACATTTTTAAGCCTGACGAATGAGGCATCATTCAGCCAGAAGGTGCTGTTGTACAAACCTCCGCTTACCGCAGTAGACGCACGGTCTGACACCCTTGGGTAAGACCCGTTGGGGTTAGAAGGACTTGTTGCATTATCCGCCCATGAACTGTAGAAGTTGCCTATGGTTCCGGATTCCGGGAGAACATATTGGCTTACCTGTGCCTGGCCTGCAAATAGTACTGATAAATCAAAGTTTTTATAGCCCGCATTCAGGTTAAGCCCGTAAACGATCTGCGGAATGTTACCATATTTAGTCCGGATCTGGTCGGCCGCTGTAATTTGCCCATCCTGGTTATAATCTTTATAGATCAGGTCACCTACCATAGCACCTGTAACGTGCGGGGTATTATCAATCTGGGCCTGGGTTCTGTAAATCCCTGTTGCATCATACAATAAGCTTGTATTTAGGGGCCCGCCTGTTCTCCTCTGGTACGGCAATGTACCAGCTGCCTCATCTACATAAACGACCTTGCTTTTGGCATAGGTAAAGTTTGCACCGGCGCCCCATGAGAACACTCCCCGGTGATTGTAATCCAGCGTAGCTTCGAAACCATTGTTATTGATCTTGCCGATGTTTTCTGCCGGTACCAGCGGATTTCCGGTAATCGGGTTTACAATTCCCGAAGTACCGGGCAGCGATCCGTTACGGTAAGCCAGAATATCTGACCTCACCTGGCGGAAGTAGATTGCCTCAAGCGTAAAGTTTTTCAGGAATACCGCGTTGATACCGATATCTGTTTTCTTTGCTGTTTCCCAGGTGATATTTGGATTGGCAATTTTTGTCAGTGCAAAACCCGGCTGAACGGATGCTCCCGAACCATTGTCGAATACCACTGTGTTGTTGGACGAGTAGTTGTCGAAATACTGATAGGCGCCGATAATATCATCACCCAATACACCATAAGATGCACGTATCTTCAGATCATCTATAAAACTGATGCTGTTCTTAAACCAGTTTTCTTTAGAGATCCGGTAACCAGCAGAAACTGAAGGAAAATACCCCCATTGATGACCTGGCGCAAAAAGCGATGAACCGTCCGCACGCAATTGTCCTTCTAACAGGTATTTTTCATCATAATTATAAGCAAGCCTGCTGATCACACTCCGGCGGTTGTAATTATATGCGGGTGAGGTTGCATTGTTATTGCTGCTGCTGCCGCCATTGGTTGCGTTGTTCGCTGCTGTTCCACCCTGAGACAGCTCAGGCGTTGTAGTGGTCAGGAAGTTGTTGCGCCTGGCAAAGAAAAAATCATAGGTGTTCTTGCTTTGCTCGTATCCCACAAAGGCATTCACGTTATGTTTGTCAAACTGCCGTACAAAATTTAGTTTGATGTTAGATGTAATCTGCGACTGATTTAACTGTGATTCATATAAATATGCAGTACCGCTTAATCCGCCCTGCACACTTGGAGCATAAATTCCTGTTGATTTATTAAGGGTATATACCGTATAAGGAGTATAAAATGCTTTTGAGAAACTGTTCGATTTGTCTGCAGAGAAAAAGCCATCCACTGAAAGGCCCTGTATCTCCTGAATATCATAACTGGCCTTCAGGATACCGTTAAAAGTTTGAGTCGGGTTTCTGTTGATACCGCCAATACTTGTGGCCGTAAGTGCCGGGTTTGCCTGATCGATACCGGTGGTGGGTAATCCATTTGGATAAAACGCTGCAGCTGTAGGGTACGACCGGTAAATGGAACGGAAGATGTCCGCCGCTAAGGTGGTTGGGGATTCGCGGTCTTCCTCACGGCCGGATAGGGACAAACCTACTTTAAACCGCTGTGTGATCGTCGCATCTATATTTGACCTGAAGTTGTACTGATGATATTTGGAAGCGCCGTTTTTATAAATACCGTCCTGATAAATGGTACCAACCGACGTAAAATATTTGACATCTTCTGATCCGCCGCTAACGCTCAGGTTATGCTGATTTTGCAGTGCGTAACTTTCAAGCGTCGTTTTCTCCCAATCGGTACTGGGGAAATTAAGCGGGTCTGTTCCGTCTCTGAATTTTTGAATCTGTTCAGCATCGTACACCTGGCTCAGGCCGCCGCCGGGGTTGTTGTAATAATTAATATCATTGACAAGCTTTGCGTAAGTGGCCGCATCTGCCAGTTTAGGTAAGCGCGTAGGCGAACTGAATCCCTGGTTAAAACTATAGGATACTGACGCTTTACCCGTTTTACCGCGTTTGGTGGTAATTAAAATTACACCGTTTGCCGCTCTGTTGCCATAAATCGCAGCTGAGGCGTCTTTTAAGACCGAAACGCTTTCAATGTCATTCGGGTCCAGCCGTTCTAAACCTCCAATCTGTCCGGGTACGCCGTCTACAACAACTAATACAGCGTTACTGCCTGTTGTAGCCATACCGCGGATTAGAATATTTGATCCGTCGGCCCCAGGTTCGCCAGATACGTTGTTGGCAACCACCCCCGAAATACGGCCCGAAAATGAGTTGGAAACGTTGGGCTGAGGGCTTTTAACCAGATCACTGCCTTTAACCACCGAGACTGAACCGGTTAGGGTTGCTTTTTTCTGCGAACCATAACCTACGATCACCACGTCATTAAGTTTGTTGGCATCTTCCTGCATGATGACCTTAATGCTGCTGCGCCCGGATAAGGCAATTTCCTGACTCTGATAACCGATAAACGTGAATACCAATGTACCTGTGGCTCCATCTGGTATGTTCAGCGAAAAATTACCATCCTTATCTGAAATGGCACCTGTTGTGGTGCCTTTCAGGAAGATAGTTACACCCGGAAGAGGAGCGCCTTTTTCATCCGTTACACTACCGCTCACGCGGGTGCTGACCAATGCTGTTGAAGTTTTGTCTGCAGCAAAAACCGGGACCGGCATCGCGCAAAAAAGGTAACAGGCCAGTGCCGCCCCTGCGAGCAAGCTTAACCTTGCAGGATTTTTTTTCCTCTGCGAAGCATACATTCTAAGTAAATTTGATTCCATAATTTTTAATAACTTTTTAGTTGTTCGGGATAAATGCTGAATTGTGATTCCATGTTCACTCGTAATCGGCACTACGAAATTGAAGCAATTTTTGGAGATGGCTGGGGGGCAAACCTTGCAACTGACCGGGGCAAAACAAGCAAAAAAGCCAAACCAACCCTTTCAGACTGGTGTACTAAACCAGGACACGTTCCGCTTTTTTAAAGACACTAACCTTGACCCTCTGGTCGTTATGAAATGGCTTCCGGTATTTCTTGATAAACTCCGAAGGGTTTAAGCCGAATAGTTTGCTGAACTGCTGCCGGAAATGCTTAAGGTCATTAATACCCACTTTGTAGGCAGTTTCAGCAACCGTACTATCGGTAGTTAAAAATAACTCGGCCGCTTTTCTAAGGCGGATAAAACGGATGAAGCTATTTGCCGATTGCCCGGAGATGGACTTTATTTTGCGGTAAACATTGGAATGGCTCATGCAAACTCCGGCAGCGAGAACCTTGATACTGAAATCTCGGTCGCCCAGGTGCTGCTCCACTATGCTGATACATTTTTCAAGGAATTCCTTATACTCCTGCGAAATTTTGAGATCATTTGGTTTGAGGGTAATCTCATTAAAAAAATACTGCTGCAGGTTGTTCCGCGTTTTTAATAATCCTTTTACACGCGCAATCAGCATATCCTTTTCAAATGGCTTACTGATATAATCGTCAGCCCCGCCTTCAATTCCCTTCAGCTTAATTTCGGGCGAGGTAATAGCTGTCAGCAAAATAACCGGAATATGGCAAAGATTAGGATCTTCTTTAATACGGGTACACAGTTCAACGCCGCTAATCCCAGGCATCATTACATCACTGATGATGATATCCGGCATCAGTTCCGCCACCATCTTCAGGCCGCTCAGGCCATTATCTGCCTCATACACCAGATGGTCTGCAATAAATACCTGCTTAATATAGGCCCTGATTTCGCTGTTATCTTCAACGATCAGCATGGATTTGAAATCGCTGGTGATATCTGTATCGCCCGGTGCAGGAACATTTGGAACCGGCGCTGATTCCATTACGGCCCTGTCTTCCATCAGCTCATTAAAAAGAACGGAGCGCTGGAGATGGTCTGTTTTAACGGTATCCGGGTTAAAATGCCCATGCCCTACCGGCAGGTCCAGTTTAAAAACCGTCCCGTTTCCGGGTTTGCTATCATAGCTGACCTCCCCGCCATGTTGTTCAGTGTAATTTTTAACCAGGTAAAGACCGATGCCCAGTCCAGCCTTTGATGAAGTATCCGGCTGATATTCCTGGTAGTATTTACGATACAGTTTATCGCCCGCCCTGGACGGAATACCGCAGCCACTATCGCGGACCTCAATCCATACCCGATCTGCAGAACGGCACACCGACATCACTATCCGTCCGCCCGATGGTGTAAATTTAAATGCATTTGACAGTAAATTGAATAATACAATCTCAATCTTTTCCTGGTCGGCAATAATTTCTATATCATCATCATGGCATACATATTCAAAGTCGATGCTGGCCCGGCTGGCCTGATACCTGAAGCATAATGAAACTTCACGACTGAGATCAACAATATTAATTTTCGCCAGTTTCAATTCATCTCCGCCCGCTTCTGATTTCCTGAACAATAACAATTGATCAACAAGGCTCAGTAATCTCCGGGCATTCCGGTTAATTGTATTTAATTTTTGCTGATCTATAGGACTGCCACCATGAAGTAATATTTCCTCCAGCGGACTAATGATCAAAGTTAACGGCGTTCTGAACTCATGGGAAATATGCGTGAAGTAGCTCAGTTTTTTTTCATGAAGTTCCTTTTCTTTCTCCGCTTCAATTTTGGTCAGCCTGATCTCAAACTGCAGCCGGTCATGCCGGTTGTTGTAAACAATGCATCCGTAAACTACTGCTCCTGCAACCAATGCGTAAATCATATAAGCCCAGCAGCTCAGATACCAGGGAACCCTGATGACAATGGTGAGCGACTTTCCTGTTTTATTCCATACTCCATCGTTATTCGATGCCTTAACCCGAAAAGTATAGGTACCCGGACTTAAATTGGTATATGTGGCTTTGCGCTGCCCGCCCACATAGTTCCAGTTCTGATCGAAACCTTCCAACATATAGGCGTACCTGTTTTTTTCCGTGTGGGTATAATTGAGCGCAACATATTCTATGGAGAAAACACTCTGACTGTAGTTCAACACAATCTCCCTGGCATTCTGAACCGGTACCCTAAGCGCAGCGGTTTCATTCGGCTCAACGGGCTTATTAAATATTTGCAGGCTCGAAAAATACACAGGCGGTGGTGTCTTATTATATTTAATAGAGAGCGGATCAAAAAAAACCAGGCCTTTATTGCCGGCAAGTAAAATCTGCCCCATATCGGTTTTACAGATTACCGCATTGGCCAGTATCCCATCACCTTCGTCAAAATTGGCAATCTGCATTGTCCTGGGGTTCAGACAGGAAAGTCCGGTTTCAGTTATGATCCACAGGTTTCCTATCTTATCCTCCACCATTTGCTTAAACACGTTGCTGGCAAAACCATTTGCTTTTGAATAGACCTGAAAGGAATCTGACTTTCTGTTATATTTATTTAAGCCGTCCTGCGTACACACCCAAACGTCCTTACGGCTGTCTATAAAAACCTGATGAACATAATTATTGCTCATACTGCCGCGCACGTTATCATTGGCCACATAATTATAAAAACGCCGCGACGAACAGTCAAACCGGTTTAATCCGCCCCCGCCAGTGCCCATCCAAATGGTATTGCCATCTTTCGCCAGGCAGTATACCTGATTGTTACTCAAGGAATAGGGTTTCCTTTTTTGATTAAAATAATGGGTAAAGGTTTCACTATCACGGTGGTATATCTTAAAACCGGCGTCTGTAGCCAGCCCGTATTCGCCAGGTTTTATTTCTAAGATATCCCAGAAAACATCTTCATTAAATAAGCCGCCCAGGCCGGAATGATGTGTATGACGGATAAATTTACCGTAACGCTCATCGTATTCGTCAAATCCGCGTTCTGTCACGTCCCACAATTTATGCTGCGAATCCAGATACAGCCTGTTAACCGCATTGTTACTGATACTTTGCCGGTTATAGGAGTGCAGGAATGAATGTGACACTCCATGGCCCAGCGGGACAACCGTCAGGCCACTATCGGTAGCCAGCCAGGCAGCATGATCTTTATATAAAACACTTTTAATCCATCGCTTTTCTTGCTTAAAAGGCAAAAACTTAAATTTATATTGCTGCCTGTCAATCTTGGTAAGTCCTTCCATGGAGCAAATCCAAATGATCGCGTTTTCATCAAGAAACAAACCGCCACGATCAAAACTTTTGAGCTCAGGAATTCGCTGCCATCTATTATCCAATGAATTAAACCAGTAAAAGTTATCATTACAGCCCAGCACCATAAGATGGTTCCCGATATCCAGAATTTTAAAAACACTGTATCTTCCTTTGTCTGGAGCAGCATAAGCTATAAATTTTTTACTGCTTACATCAAATTTGAATAAGCCCTTCCAATACGTGCCTACCCAGATATTGCCGTCCTCTGCCATACACAGGCTCCATATATCATTAGGATTTTTTTCATCAGCAACATGGGGCTGCGGAAAATTCACAAACTTTTTAGTACCCTTATCAAACTTGCTGAGCCCCCCCGCCCAGCAACCCAGCCATAGGTTATTGGCCTGGTCTTCAACTATCGCATTAACTGATTGCCCCTTTATCGCATTTGGGTTTGAGGAATTGGGTTGAAAAATTTCAAAGCGCTGCTCTTTCTCCAAAAATCTGTTGAAACCATCATCTGTGCCTATCCAGATATTGTTATTTTTATCGGCCAGCAATGCCCAGATTTTGTTATTACTCAGCGAACCCGGAACTTGGTCCCGGTGATAAAAACGTTTAAATTTCCCGGTAAGCGGATCAAATAAATTGAGGCCATCCAAGGTGCCCACCCAGATACGGCCCTTTTTATCCTCGGTGATCACGTTAATATAATTGTTTGTTAAACTGCTGCTGTCACCCGGAATTTTTATAAAGGTCTTGAACTGATAACCATCAAATTTGCAGAGGCCGTTTTGAGTTCCTATCCACAAAAACCCGTTCCTGTCCTTAATGGTGCAGGTGGTATTTTTAGAAGGCAGGCCATCATTAATGCTATAGTTCTTTATGGCGAGGTGATGCAGGCTATCAAAATTACCGTCAGTAGGCGCAGTGAATTGAGCATATCCTGCCTGTGTGGCAAAAAGCAGAACCACATATAAAATGATACTTAAAATGATACGAAGAAACCTCATAGGAGTAAATACAAAATTAAGACTTGCCTTACTTCATCGGGTTACTATAGCATTATCAATATATTAATTCTCGTTACACTTATATGATGCCGCTCTTCACGGCAAACATGACCAGCCCGGCGGTATTGCGTACGCCTATCTTCTCAATCAGGCGCTGCCTGATGCCTTCCACAGAGCGCGGGCTTAAAAACAATTCCGAGCCAATTTCAGCGGCTGTTTTTTCATTACATATCATTTTGATCACATCCAGCTCCCGTTCTGAAAACAAGACATCCTGGTTGAAGGAGGGTTTAAAATTACCTTTGATCACCAGTTTTTTTAAGAGTGCATTGTTTACGATATCGTTAAAATAGTAACCGTTTTCATGAACCGCATAAATGGCTTTCCGGATCTCCTTGGCGTCTGCATTTTTCAGCAGGTAACCATTTGCACCGTTCTCCATTAAATGGATGATAAACTTGTCATCATCATACATCGTTACAGCGAGGATCCTGATGTGTTCATACTTTCTCCTGATCTGCCTGGTGGCTTCCATGCCGTCCATGACCGGCATTTTCAGGTCCATAAGAATTACATCCGGCTGCTTTTTATCCAGTTCACTGAGCAGCTCTTCGCCGTTACCGGCCTCCAGCATCACTTCAAGGTTCTTGTCACGGTTGAGGCCGGCTTTGATCCCATCTCTGAATATAGCGTAGTCGTCGGCTATGGCAATTTTTATTTTTTCCATTGTTATCCATCGGTTGTAGGAACATAAATATCAATATAATAACCGTCATTATTGAAATAAAATTTAAGGCTACCTTTAAGTAAAATCACCCTGTTCTGAATGTTTTTTAAGCCAAGCCCCTGCTTACGGAATTGTAATTCTTCATAATGTTCCTGTGTAAGGCCAAAGCCATTGTGTGAGATGGTCAGCGTCAGTGATTTGATCAGGTAGACCGACTTGATATGCACTTTATTTGCACTGGCATGTTTGACAATGTTATTGATAAACTCCTGTAACATCCTGTAGATGCTGATGTCGTTCTGAGTGGCATGCTGAGGGTAGCTGTGATCAAGATCTGTGGTCATCCGTATTACTGATTCGTGGCTGATGGAACCGGCAAAATGTTCAATCGCTTCATTGAGCCCGAACTCCTGCAGGATACTGGAATGCAGGCTATGGGAAATTTCCCGCACCTTTTGTATGGCCTCATCGAGCAGCTCCTTCCCTTTCTCGTGTAAATACCTGCTGGACATATCATATTCTTCGATTTTGACACTGTGGAAATGCAGTTTTGCAGAGGAAAGGTAAGTCCCCACATCGTCATGCAGCTCTCCGGCAATACGGTGCCTTTCAATTTCCTCGCTGCGTACTGCTGCTTCGATCAGCTGATCCTTTTGTTCGTCGCGCAGGGCCTGAAGCGCATTCTGGTACTGCAGCTTTTTGCGCTGCGTGAAGATAAAGATAAGCAGAATGCTGATAAACAGCATCAGCATTGCTGCAATGCCTACTACGAGTAAAAGTGTAAAATTGTTATTTGTCGGAATCATAAAGCCCTTTCGCTATAAACACATTGAAAATCACAAACGATATATTATGAAAGCTCCATAGGCTGATGGCAAAATATTGCAGCCTGACAGTTAATTCATTATATAAAAGAAAAATAAAGAAGTTAAAGGTCACGTAGATACCCAGGCCCGTAACGATCCAGAAGTCGGCATTAAAAATTTTGACCTCCACGTTGTCATTAATTTTAAAAAGGTAATACTGCAGACAATAGAACAACAGTAAAATAGCCTCCACAGATAAAAGCCTGCTGCTGAACTTCCAGTAATCAAAAAAACTCTCAAAAAACCAGAAATTGATAAGGACGAAAAGAATAAAGAAAACCGGAATGAGTTTCTTGATATGGACGAGAAATGGCTGATTAAGCCTTATAAAGAATAAGCTAAACAATAGAAAACGAATGATGGAGTGAATGTTATAGAGATAATTATTTGAATTCTGCGTCTCCGTCAGCAGGTGCCTGAATTTCCAGGTAAGATCAGTTGCCAGGTTAATTAACAGGGCAATCCAAACATAAAAAACAACCGGCTTCAGCACAGCCGGTTGTTTTTTTGTCAGCAATATAGTCAGAGGGATGAGCAATGACCATACTTCAGACCAGTCGATGATCATCTGAAAGATTTTCAGCATTAAGCAACGGCAGACTGTTCCTGCAATGTGGCTGGTGGTGACGGATTGGTGGTATCTATAATAGAACCATTTCCCGGCAATGGGCTTTCTTCGCCGCCACGTCTGGTATAAGCCACAATATCATAATAAACATGGCCCGAGTTATTTACGTTGGGTACAAAGACCAGAAATTCAGGTTTGTCGCCATTTGGCCCCATGCTGTTGATCAGGGCCTGCATACTATTCAGGGAGAGGATATTATTGCTCATCATCAAAGGCCCGCCTGCTTCCAGTGCATTGCTGTTATAGACCTCCAGCGTATCGTAATAATCGCTGTAACGCGCTTCCACAGGATCTTTACTATCCATATGTGCATACGCGATCAATTGTATCGGCTTATCTTCATCAGCCGTGTTCGGGAAATAATAAGTAAATACAAAATTATCTATACCGGGAGAATTGTTAATCATCTCCCTGATATCACTTACTTCGTATTTTAACCAGTAAAATTTAAGTGTTTGAATGTCTTTCATGTGATCAGGTCCTTTAAATTAGATTGTTGTACAAAGCAAATATATCTATTGAAAACGGGAATAATATGCGTAGATCTACGTATATTTATTATAAAGTATTACTACGCAGCTAAATTATCAAAGCGCCGGGCTGAGTCTCTGCCGATCTGAGCAACTTTTTACGTAGAAACATCTATTTTCCAATTCAGTAAACTAAACAGCAAAGATTTTTGCTTAATCGATTTTTCTTTGATTTTAATGGGTTACCTTTTCTAATTCCCTGTATTAAGCTGTAGACAAAACTTGTATCAAAAAAAAGAATTAATATGAAAAACGTATTCAAATTTGGCTTTTTAGCCTTCGCGATCTCTTTATCAGTTGCAGCTTGTAGCTCTGAGAAAAAAACAGAAACTACTGATTCTACAACTACTACAACAGATTCTACAATGTCTACTATGGACACTGCGGCTAAAGATTCAGCTGTAATGGACACTACTGTTAAAGACACCACGAAAAAAATGTAATTCCAGCTATCAAGCTTATAAAAAGCGCCTGATCACTTTGTAGTGGCCAGGCGCTTTTTTATGGGTGATGATTTGCCCGGTAATGTGCTGTCAGTTCAGCATTTTAATTCCGCGGAACTTTGAAATATCGGTCAGTGGTACGTTTGCCGAATATTTTTGATTGATCGCCCTGATGATCCCGTTTGCCACAAGCGCATAACCCCTGGGTGTTAAATGTATCCCGTCCAGTCCGAAAAGGTTACCTGTGATAAACGTATTGCTAAACTTTACGCCATTCTCCGTCACCCCGTCAGCATCGGCAATGTCATTAAATACATTAAAGGCGTCATATAAAGCGAGGTTTTTAGCCTGCGCTACTAACCTGATCGTGTTATTATAGGAATCAGTAAAGTCTTTAATGATTGGAATCTCATCCTTATCCAGCACAAACCTGTTCTCTATAGGGTTTGCAGGATCTAAACCGTAGGGCTGGCCTGCGCTATTGGGAACACCCAGAAGATTTGCCGACCCGAAATTCAGCGTAAACAGGTCTTCTGCCGTAGCCGCTCTGGTAACCGATTTTCCCGTTTGAACAAAAAGGTCTTTTACCTGGGGCGCAGTAACCTGAACAGCTTTCAGCAGGGACTGAAGGGTCACCGTAGTAAGAAAGGCCGTTTTTGTAATATCCGGAATAGTAGAGACCACTCCTTTTGCGCCTTTTGCAGTAAGCCTGTCAGTCACCTGATTATACAGCGTACTAAACGTAGCCTTATCTGTAGGAAAGTCTGCGGGTGTTGATGCACCCCTGGCTGCATACAGCAGGACATCGTTATTGCCTAACCAGCAGGTGAAAAAGCTAAATGGTTTATCAGTGATAAAGTCAATGTATGGTTTTGTATTTGCAGGCGGATTTTCTGGTAGTAAGCGTTCGTAGAACTCGTTAATGTTGCCGAATGAAGGAGAATTAATATCTGAAAGCCTGATATTCGAGATGCCGTAGTTATTCAGCGGCCCGGTGTATTTCGTCAGCAAGTTGATCGTGCTTCCGTCTGGCAAGGTAAATTGGCCACGGATGGCAAGGTCTGTAGTTACCTCTTTAATAATAGGCGTGCCATCCGGATTAGATCCGGCGAGGGCGAGGAAGCCCGTTCCGTTTTCCTGACCGGCGTTAAAAAATGCCGAAGAGAAGTCGCGCCCGCCTGCGGTTTTCAGTTGCGCCGCCAGAATCTGCGGGTAAGAATTCTGCTGACTTTCCAGATATTGCCCGCCATCTCCCTGGCCGCCAGTTAAAGAGTTGCCTACAGCAATGTAAGTGGAAAAATCTGCTTTTCCCGCTGATGGATAACCGGGATGATGTGATGAATTACACGATGCGAGAGCAGCAATAGCCATCATGGTGTAAATTGAGGGTAAAAAATTTCGTTTCATAAATAAAATAATTTTTGTGTGGGGTGATTTCTTAATTACTATGAAACGTATCTTCCGAATAGAATATTATCTGAAATTACATTTGTTTTCCTTAAATGATATTTTATGAATTGTATGATATTTTATTAAAATAATAATATTCTATAATATAAATCTATTCGTCGTGTATTCCTGACTGTATCTGTAAAATAATTGTCCCTGCATCAGCCCGTAACTGATATTTTTCAATTTATTTTAAACACTGAAACTATTGCAGATTATTTTATAAATTGCGCTTATAAATGGCCACAGGCACATGAGCATTACTTTTACTAATCAAATCACAATGAAACGATACACTTTAATTCTGTCGATGATTTTCGGTACGGTATTTTTTGCGGCAGCGCAACCAAAAACACCAACAGCTACCGAACTGACCAACAAAAACATGGACGCTATGGATAAAAAGGTGAAGATGAATCCAACACAACGGAACATCATCTATAATTATACAATGGACATGTATAAAGAACAACTGGAACTGACTAAAAAGCAACAGGCCGGAGGTTTTAATGACGATGACATCGCCAGGTTCTACAAACGCCAGAACCAAACCACTGCGAACATCAGGAATATCTTAAAGGGCGACCAGCAAACGGATTATGATAATTTTTTAGAAGAGCAGTTACGTGGAGGCAACAAGAAAAAGAAGAAAAAACACAGCAAGGATGAAGAGGAAGAAGTAGTTACCGGTATTTCAGGGCTCAAACTGCCTGCCAATGCAATACCGCCAAACGGTAATCCTTAATATTTTCTAAATAGATTCCATCACAAAAAAGCAAATGGCCAAAAACCGTTTGCTTTTTTATTACCTAGGATTTTCTATTTTACTTTTTAGCGGATATATCCCCATTTATGGGGATATAATTCATCTTTATCGGGTATTTAAAAAAAGTTTCCATAGCTGTTGATTTATAATAATCATGGAAGCAAAAAACAATAAAAAAATTATCTGGGCCTGGTCTATGTTCGACTGGGCAAATCAATCTTACAATATGGTCATCACCACGACTATATTTCCGGCCTATTACGTTGCAATAACCGCCAACAAACAAAATGGCGATATGGTTACGTTTTTCGGGCATCAGTATGTCAATACTGTTTTATCCAATTACATCCTGGGACTCTCCTACCTCATTGTCGTTGTTACCCTGCCGATCCTTACCTCCATTGCAGATTACCGCGGGAACAAAAAACTGTATATGCAGCTGTTCACCTGGCTGGGAAGTCTGTCCTGCGCAGGATTGTTCTTTTTTACCATGGACACCTTCGAATTCAGCATGATCTGTTTCGGTCTGGCCTCCATTGGCTATTGCGGGGGATTTGTGTTCTACAATTCCTATCTGCCGCAGATAGCCACCCTGGATCAGCAGGATGCCGTCAGCGCCAAAGGTTTTATCTATGGTTTTGCGGGCTGTATAGTCGTACAGATCATCTGCTTTATTTTTGTACTGGCACCGGGTGTCTTTGGAATTACCGACGAGGCCTTCCCTGCGCGTTTATCTTTCCTGATCGTCGCTTTCTGGTGGATTGGCTTCTCCCTGATTCCCTTTTACATCTTACCAAAAGGAAAGCCGAATGTGGGATCGCATAATTATAATGTATTGACAGGAGGTTTTAAAGAACTTGCCAAGGTGTGGACCAAGGTGAAGGAAATGCCGCTCCTGAAACGTTTTCTTCCCGCATTTTTCTTTTACTCCGTAGGCGTGCAGACCATCATGCTGGTAGCTGCCAATTTTGGTGCAAAAGAACTTCACCTGCCCGAAGAAAACCTGATCAGCGTGATCCTGCTCATACAATTTGTTGCCATACTGGGTTCCTGGCTGACTGCAAAATTCTCTGCTAAATACGGCAATGTGAAAGTACTGATCGTGATCGTTGCCTTCTGGACATTGTTATGCGGGTTCTTTTATTTTATTATCAATGCATACCAGTTCTATGCCGCGGCCACACTTGTTGGCCTGGTGATGGGTGGAGTTCAGACCCTGTCCCGTTCTACTTTTTCAAAATTCATTCCTGAAAATATCCCTGATACCGCCTCGTACTTCAGTTTTTATGATGTGACAGAAAAACTTTCCATTGTAGTTGGCCTTTTCACTTTCGGATTCGTTGAAGCAGTGACGCATGAAATGCGCATTTCGTCCATAGTGCTGGATGTATTTTTGGCTGTAGGGCTGCTTTTATTGATATCATTATTGGTAGCAGAAAGAAGGATAAAAGCAGTGATTTCGCTGCAATCCACTCTGTCAACCGTAAAAATATAGGTATCTGCCTATCGTTTGATTATTATTGTCTTTGAAACTTTATCGTTCCTGAGCAACCGGAGGGTTGTTCAGGAACATCAAACGTTCTTACCGGAGGGCAAACTTAACCGTGCGGCCGCCACGACCGGCACTGTTAAACAGCCGGAATGAAAGATTGGCCGACGCAGGAAGATCACCTGAATACACTTTGCTGTTTGCAGCAGGTTCTGTACCATCAGTAGTATAACGGATCATGAGCCCGGGATACTGGGCGTTGGCTTTCACCATCCCCTGCTCCACACGGACTCCCGCAGTCGGAATCCTGTAGCTGAAGCCACCCGCATAAGTATTCAGCCTCGGCAGTTCCTTTTTACCGATGACATTTGCAAAGGCCGACCATGATTTCTGGTAAAGCTGCTCCGTTACGGCAGGATCTGCGGCTGTAGCCCAATCCGGATCAGCCGCCCAGCTCCGCTCTGCAAGGCCAAAAAGCTTTGGCAGCAGCAGGTATTCGAAACGCTCAGGACTGGTAATGACCTCGCTCCACAAAGGCGCCTGTAAACCTATGATGCTGGCCTTGCCCGCTTCCGTTAAACGCTCTTTTCCATTAAAATGTGAAGGGTCCAGAGGCATTCCTCTTTCGTCTTCTTTCTGATTCTTGTAATAATCGTAAGGGATAAAGCTAAAGAGTTTATCTGCGTCCACATAACCGCCCCAGTACTGACCCGGTTCTGCGTCGCTGGCGCTGTAAGCAAGATCCATGTACAGGTTGGTCACATTGGTGAGCACCACCTTATACCCTGCATTAGCAAGTTTGTAGGCCAGGTCTTCATTGCCGGAGAGATTGTTCCATACATCAGTATGAAAATTATTGCCGGCAGCACGTGTGTCAACAATCATTTTCTTCTTTCCATCCACAAGGGCCTTCTTCAGTCCTGTTTCTTCCCAGCCTGACAGGTAAAGGCCACGCTGTTTCAGCATGACATTTACTTTCTCAAAGTAATAATGCCACATATCATCTACCCCATCAATGGAAGCATCACTTTTCAACAGTGCTGCCACAGCAGGGGATTTCTCCCAGACACCTGCAGGAACTTCATCGCCTCCGAAATGGATGGTCTGCAGGGGCGCACCGGCCTCCTTGTACATTGCAATCGTTTCATCGCTGATCTTTTCCATGAAACTGTACACAGAGGGCAAGGCAGGATTAATTACGTTGTCGCTCCAGCCCTGAACGGAACGGTATACGGACTGATCATCCCGGTCTCTTAAAAGATATTGCGTGGCTTCGGCCGTCTTCCCGGCAGCCATAAATTTTTTATATCTGGCATCCATAGATTTGATAGCGGCCCTGGCATGACCCGGTGTTTCAAATTCAGGAATTACGGTGATATGCCTTGCGGTGGCATACCTGAGGATCTCCAGGTAGTCAGCCCTTGTTAAAAAGCCCGTTCCAGAGGAATTGGCTATAGATGGGCCTGATCCATATGACGGGAAAAGGTGTGTCTGCTCATCTGTTGTATGCCCTCTTTTGCTCCCTATTTCCGTAAGCTCCGGCAAACCGGGAATTTCAATTCTCCATCCTTCGTCATCATTCAAATGAAGGTGTAATATATTTATTTTATAGAGGGACAGTACCTCGATCGTTTTAATCACTTCACCCTTCTGCTGGAAATTACGTGCAATATCCATCATAAAAGCACGGTGCGGAAAACGCGGATGATCCTTGATCTCTATACCGGCAATGCTGACAGCAGTATGTTTTCCATCCCAGGAATCTGGTGGAAGTAAAACTTTGAGCGACTGAATGCCGTAAAACACACCGGCTGCATCTGAAGCGCTGATCACGATCTGATCTGCACTGACGCTGAGTTCATACCCTTCCGGAAATGCGATTGCTTTCTTCTGAAGGACGATCTTCTGCGGTCCTTTTGTTGCACTACCCGACGCAATGCCCACAGCAGGTTTAACGCCTGTAACTTTCTGCCACTCATCAGCCAGATAAGCCGCTTCCTTTCCAAAGTCTTTATCTGCCATGATCTTCAAACCGGCAGCAGGCTTAAACAACGCGGAGGTTCTGCGGTAACTCACAGGACTGGGAAATACAGGGCTCATCTGTGCTTCAGGAAGATTTTTTACCGAAAGATTCTGTGCATACTGTTTCTCCGCGATCGCCCTCTCCTGTTTGGTATAGTCTATTGCGGATTTCGTTTCCAGCGGCAGCGGAATCCCATGGGAAGGATCGGTATCGAAAACTATATAAAAACCCTTTGGATAATCTGTTATATTTCTAAGCGGCCTCGTCAGTAATTTAACCTGCACAGCTGCTTTTGGCGCCAGGCCATGGAATGATTTTCCGGGAGAAAACCGAAGATAGTCGCCGTTTACCCGTGCTACGCTGATCACCGATGTATCGCCCTCATTATGAGGTGCCGCACCATTAAAATAGACCGTCCAGCCATTGGCAGGCAAAGGCCGGGATCCCGTGTTGGTCAGGGTTAGCACGGACAATAGCTCTCCCTTTTTTTGATAATTGTTTTCAGAAAACTCCCAGGATACCTTCAGGCCTCCGGCATCGGAGACAGGAACCTGGGCAGATACAAGATGTGCGGAGCAACTCCACATTAACGCTAAGACTAAACACTTCTTCATTTTTTAAAATAAAATTGTACGACTATGATTGATATGGATTATTTATTTTTCTCAGAAGGAATGAAATCCTTCATCACAGCATCACGGATCAGTGCAGGCGGCAGCAATCCCTGTGAAAGGATAAAATCATGAAAACGCAGGGCATTAAATTTAGCCCCTAAAGCCTGTTCAGTATCTTTTCTCAGGGCGATCATCTTCGTAAAGCCATAGAAATAACTGTTGGCCTGTCCGGGCATCTTCAGCGAATACCGTTCTACCTCCTGCTGGGCAAAGGCTTTGGATTGTACAACATCCTTCATCAGGATATCAAGCGCCTCCTGCTGGGTCACCTTTCCTGCCTGTATCTCAGGGTCGAGAAAGGCACGTGCAGCTCTCAGCAACCTATAATCAAGGGAAATCAGCTGGCCCTCCAGTGGCATAAAAGGACGGGTAATATATTCGGCATACAAACCCCATCCTTCGGCATTTGTAGAATTGAAAGCATATAATGAACGTGCCTGCGAAACACCTTCTTCAACCATTTTATCAAACTGCAGTTCGTGTCCAGGTCTGGCTTCATGTGCTATAATCGTCCAGGATGCCGCATCAAAAGTGAAATCGTCATATTTATTGGCTTTTTTCTCTCCGGGTGCTGCCGGCATGTTCAGCGGCAATACAAAAACCCCGCGCTGGCCTGTGTTATTCAGAAAAGGCGGCGGAACCATATGTGGTGCCGGGCTCCTAGAAGTTTCCGCAGCAGTGGCTAAACGGATGATAGCGGGCCTGCCGGGCAGGGTGACCAGCTGCTGCTTACGGATGATATCCTCAATATCTTTCAGGTGCCTTTCATATAGCGGAATAATAGAATCCCCATGGATCTGCTCCTTTTTCAGTTCAGCGATCACATCGCGGTAATCTGCCGATGGCAGATGCCGTTGTCCGGCGACCTGTCTGGCAATTGGCCGCATTTCGTTCTGGATACTTGTAAAGGCCATATGTGCCATGGCAGCAAGTTCAGCGGGAGGTATATTTACGCCAAAGCCTTCGAGGGCCAGGGCATATTCTTCTGCGGGAAGACGGGCATTCTTCCTGGCTTTAATGAGCACGTTTTTACGAATCCAGCTGTCGTAATCTGCCGTCTGTTTTTTTAGCTGCTGATAAGGCTCTTCCCATCCGCTGAGGTTATACTTTTTGCAGAGCTCCGCAATTCCGTTAACGATACTCGCATTTCTGGATAGCTCTACCTCCATCTGCTGCGCAGAAGGATACACCATATCTTTACCGGCAATCTGATGGGAGATGCGTTCACGTAAAATTGTGGTCAGCGGCCTGTAGCCTTTTTCAAGACCTGCGTATTTTCTCATCCTCAGCACTGCAGCAGGGCGTCTTGAAGTTGCGGTCTGCGCGTCCAGTAAAATCTCCAGTCCGCCATAGATCATAGATGACGCATTTAAAAAAGGAACCTGATGTTTCAGCTCATAGTCCTGCTGCCTGAAATTCAATTTAAGACGGTTGATCAGAATATTAAGATCCTGTGCAACAGCCATATCTTTCTCAGTACCTAAACTGGCACTATACTTTTCCAGCAGCACCTGCTCTTCTTTCCTGTAGGCTATTTCATTGGCCAGTGTAGGAACCGAGATCTGCGTATCATATTCCAACAATCCCTGTGAAGAACCGTACTCAGGTGAATATTTTTTATCAAGATCAATCAGCAGGGCGGTGTATCCGTTAGATTTTTCGATCCAGGATTTAGCTTCTGTTTTGGTTTGCAGCCTGGCCGTCAGGGGCGAAACACATAGTGCCAGTGCAGCAGATGTATTTAAAAGGAATGATATTTTTCTCATTATATTTATTCGTTATCAGAAATTGTAACACAATATAATTAAACCCTGGTTAATTATACTATCCTATTGTCACACTATAAAGATTCAATTTGCGCTTTTCTATTTCAATCTCCCTGTTAAACATAGATCCTGGTTTCTCCAGCAGCCGGATAACCTCGGTTACTAATTTTACCGGCACAGCTTTAAGGCTTATGATCCATACTTTACAATTTCAGGCCTCAATATAATAAAAATAACAAAGCAGTGCCTCGGGACGGGTTGCGACTGAACTTAATTCTTTTTACTACAGTTCAGTAACCTGCGAAAAACATGTTTGGTGTGCTATTTCACATCAGTTAAATACTGAGTCGTATATTTATACGTTATTGAAAATAATATTACCATGAAAACAATCGCTATGAAAGTAACTCTACTTTTTATTTGCTGCCTCTCTACTGTAACAATTCAGGCACAACAAACCACAGGCAAGAAAACAATGACCATTCCATCAAACAAGAATTCAAATACAGGTATCACGTACAACACACTCTTCCAATATGGCGTTGCTGATAGTTTTATCGGAGGATTATTTGAAGCCACGCTGCCTGTTAGCGAATTGAAACAACACGGGGATTTTGGAATCGGGGCACCGGGCCAGGTGGATGGCGAGCTGATCGTTTATAAGGGACATGCTTATCAGACTCAGGCCAAGGGGATCACAAGGGAGGTTCCTGATACTTTTAAAACAGCATTGGGTTTTGTTACCTTTTTTAAAGCAGATACAGCCTTCCATATCAGTGCGGCCTCGAATCAGAAAGAAGCTTTTGATCAGATCGAAAAGTATTTACACCAGAAAAATGGAGTTTATGCCATCAAAATATCGGGCAGCTTTGACCATTTAAAAACCAGGGCCTTCCCTCCCTATACCCAAAAACCATATCCTTCGCTTGCCACACTGATAGGCAGGCAAAAATTCTTTGAGTTCAGCAATACCAAAGGAACGATCGTAGGGTACAAATTACCGCATTACCTGAACGGCCTGAGTATAGAAGGCTTCCATTTCCATTTCCTGTCAGACAGCAAAACCCAGGGCGGGCATGTGCTGGACTTTTCAGGAGCAGATCTTACGGTAGAGGTCGCCAAAATCCAGAATTTCTTATTGTCCATTCCACAGGATAGTGATTTTATGAATTACAATTTTATAAAAAAGGACAATCCTGACCTGGAAAAGGTAGAAAAAGGGCATTAAGATCATTACATCACCCTTACCTTCAAATAGCTTGAATGCGATTTGGAGGTATAAACCCTATGTGTGGCCTTTTTAAAATCATGCTCACCGGCTTTCATGATATCGGTAAAGGTCTGCGGGTTGCGGTCAATCAGCGGGAACCAGGTACTCTGCAGCTGAACCATAATGCGGTGCCCTTTTTTAAAAGTATGCAGCACATCCTGCAGCTCAAAATTCACAGGTGTTACTTTACCGGGCACAAATGGTTCGGGTTTTTCAAAGCTATTGCGAAACTTACCGCGCATGGCCTCACTGCGCACCATCTGCTGGTAGCCTGCCATCTGAACCCCTTTGCCGGTCCACTGGTCGTTTGCGGCAGTGTCAGGATATACGTCCAGCACTTTTACTACCCAGTCTGCATCAGTGCCTGTGGTAGCCACCTTCAGGTCTGCCCGGATATTTCCCGCCAGGGTAATGTCCTGATCCAGTACATCGGTCTGGTAACTCAGCACATCTTTACGCCCGGAGAGGAACCGCTGATCTGCAGTCATATATTCGCGGTCCATATCCATACTTTTCCCAGCCAGGAAAGGCACAGGATTGGCGGGGTCTGACACGTATTCATCATAAGTATTGGCACTGCCATTGGGTTGATTAAATGATAACCTGTGCCCCGGAAGCAGGTACAGCTGTTTTTCTTCAGCTTCCTTCGGAGGCCATGTCTGATAGTTCCTCCACTGGTTTCTGCCGGTTTCGAAGGCACTTATCTTTGGCAGGTCGAGCTTTGTTCCCTTCAGGTAATGGCTGAAAAATTTAAACTCGATGTTTTCCCTGTAGACCGGTGCAGTTGCTCCCCCAAAACCGATATCGCCTAAATGATCGCCGTTTCCGCGTGCCCATCCTCCATGTACCCATGGCCCCATCGCAAAATATACGGGTGTGGCGGGGTTTTCCTTTTGCAGGGTTTGGTAGGTATGAATAGCACCATACAGATCTTCAGCGTCATACCATCCTCCGGTTACAAGCACTGCAGTTTTGATATCATGAAGGTGCGTCAGCACATTGCGTTCTTTCCAGTGCTGGTCATAATCCGGGTGATCAAGCATTTCGTTCCAGAGCCTGATCGTATCCTTATAGTATTTCACGTTCGTATTTTTTACCGGGCCCATTTTCAGGAAGAAGTCGTACCCGTCTTCGGTACCGGGCTCAAATTCCTTCCCGCGGCGCTGTGTTGGCTGTCCATCCTGGCGGTTGGTAAATCCGGGATAGAACCCAAAGTTGGCGACGAGCATAAAAGCCCCATTGTGAAAAGCATCATCACGGTAAAGGTCTGCTATCGGCGCCTGCGGGGAGGCCGCTACCAGTGCGGGGTGACGGCTCAGCAGTGCGGTAGTGGTGTAAAAACCCGGATAGGAAATACCCCATACCCCTACTTTTCCGTTATTCCCGGCAACATTTTTCAGGAGCCAGTCAATCGTATCATAGGTATCTGTACCTTCGTCCACAGCCTTATTTGTATCGTGTTTCTCCAGTTCCGGAGTCATCTCCTCGTAAATGCCCTCGCTCATCCAGCGCCCGCGGACGTCCTGATAAACGAAGATATAACCGTCATGCAAAAACTGCGAAGATGGCCCCAGTGCTGTTTTATACTGATCCGGTCCATAAGGAGATACACTGTAACAGGTACGCTGCAGCATCACCGGGTATTTCAGCGACTGGTCTTTAGGGACATACACTGCCGTGAACAGCTTTTTCCCGTCACGCATCGGGATCTGGTATTCAAATTTGTTGTAATTGGCTTTAATATAGTCGGGATCTTTCAACGTAGCCTGTCCAAAACAAGTAAAGCTGATGAGATAAAGAACAAAAAAAATATACTTGATCATAATTAGTTGCCTAAGGAATACAAAAAACGGGAATGGAATTCTATTTTTACTTATTGTTGAAAAAAAAATGGTAGAAACGTAATATTGTTACATCAAATAAAGGCATTAGTTTTTCACAAGTTATACTTTCGTTCTCTCCAATCTAAAATACCTGAATATATACTCATGAAAACAGCTGTTCAATATTGTCAAAGAATAACATTACTGATATTTTTGTGCCTTTCAGCAGGCTTCTCCTCAGCCCAGCAGAAGATCCGTGTAGTGATTGCAGGACTGAACCACGACCATATCCACAACATTTTACATGAGTTTAAGGACGGTAAGGTCATTGTAGTAGGTATTGTGGAGCCCAGCAGGCAATTGCAGCTCAAGTTCAGCAAACAATACCAGCTGCCGGATTCGTTGTTTTTCAGCGACCTAAAGCAATTGCTTGTTGCAAAAAAACCAGATGCTGTACTGGGTTATAATGCCGTGGCAGATCATCTTGCCATTGTGCAGATTTGTGCTCCGCTGGGAGTTCCTGTAATGGTGGAAAAACCATTGGCGGCCACCCTGCAGCAGGCAAAGCAGATTGAAGCCCTGTCACTGAAATACAAGGTAAAAGTCCTGACTAATTATGAAACTACCTGGTACTCCTCCTATCATGAGGTGTACAACACGGTAAACGGGGAAAACATTGGAAAAATAAAAAAGATGGTAGTTCATGACGGGCATCAGGGGCCAAAGGAAATTGGCTGCAGCCCTGAATTTTTAACCTGGTTAACTGATCCGGTAAAAAACGGGGCCGGTGCGCTGAATGATTTTGGCTGTTATGGCGCCGATCTGATGACCTGGCTGATGAAGGGCAACCGCCCGATAGCTGTAACGGCCATTGCAAGGCACTATAAACCGGAGGTTTACCCAAAAGTGGAAGACGATGCGACGATCCTTGTTGAATACCCGGGGGCAACCGGATTAATTGAAGCCTCCTGGAACTGGCCGTTTTCTATCAAAGACCTGGAGGTGTTTGGCGAAACCGGTTATCTTCATGCGCTGGACAACACCACTATCCTGACCAGAATGCCTGAAAACAATATGAGTACCAAAAAGGCTGCTCCGCTGGAGCTTTCTGTCAGCAACCCGATGACCTACCTCGCGGCCGTACTCAAAAATGAAATACCGGGAACTGACGATCTTTCATCATTAAAGTACAATATGATCGTCATGGAGATCCTGGATGCAGCGAAAAGATCTGCTGCAAGCGGGAAAAGAATAGTCCTGTAACCGGCAACTCATTACATCAGCAGAGCCTTGCCTTTCATTCTGGCTTCGGGCAGGCCGGCTGCTGTAGCCTGAGTGTGGGTTGAGAAAGAAACAAACCTGAGTTACCGCTCAACACTCACATTAATATCACTCCCAGCACACATTCAGCTTACAGCGGCCGGCCGCCGTGAATGAAGAATACCCTTTAAATGCAGCCATTCTGAACCAGATTTTCTCTGGGATAATGGCAACAAATGTTATATTCGTATAATATAACGAAACACGCTCATGGATAGCCCTATCAAAGTAATAATCACTGGAACAACGGGTATGGTTTATGCGTTCCGGCCGGGTCAGGGTTCTGCACCATGAAAGAACTGGCGCGGGCAATGATCCGTGTGGTGAGTTTATCCGGCGGCAAACGCCCGATCAAAGGAAAGGAAATCATCAGCCTGGGAAAAGTATAGTATACATATCATCTAAACCAGCAGTTTTCTCACCAGGTCATAGAACCGGTTGTTGTTGGAGATCATCAGGCTGTAGTCTACAATCAGGTAAATATCAGTATCCGGCCCGTACTTTATTCTCAGCGGTTTCCAGAACATACCGAGGCTGTTCACCGAAGCAGCAGGAAATACATCATCGAATCCCATGTACAGCTCTTTAATCTCAGCAATGGGGATCATCACGCCCTGGTCTCCGTCAATACGAATTGCCCGTTGTGTCAGAAAAATCTTTCCCTGATATTTGGATAAAGGTGGAACGGATGAAAAATGCCTGCCTGTATACCCGTCGGAAACCTCCATTTCCAGTATATCAGTACCATAAGCCCAATGTGCAGTTCCTTCGTAAATTGTATTTTCCATTTCTTTTCCAATAAAATTAGATGCGGGACACAGGCCCTGTTCAGGCCATTATATCATTTGTGAGTGTATAACCAACAAACCTCTCAATATGTTCAAAATGAAAAATAAAAATTATGCGCAGCTAACCATACATTTCCGAGCAAAGTGAAATTGTTACAATAATAATCCTGAGGGCAGGGAAATATGGGTCAATATTGATTAAATTTATTACATCAAAAACCGATACACTTCACCTATGAAATACAACCTGACGATATTCATGTTCATCTGCTGCAGTAACCTCGCCGTGCTTGGCCAAAGCCAGCAGCCGGTTGCCCTCAAACGCGTAACTACTGCCAACGGCATTCTGGAAGGCACCGCCGAAAGTTCCGGCATTACCAGTTTTAAGGGCATTCCCTTTGCACAGCCCCCGCTGGGTGAACTGCGATGGAAAGAGCCTCAGCCTGTGCAGAACTGGCAGGGTGTACGTAAAGCTGATCACTTCGGAAACAGGGGGATGCAAAAACCGGTGTTTGGCGACATGGGGTTCAGGGCTGACAGTATCAGTGAAGATTGCCTGTACCTGAATGTATGGACCCCGGCCCGCAGTTCAAAAGAAAAACTGCCTGTGCTGGTCTATTTCTATGGCGGCGGACTGGTTGCTGGTGATGGATCTGAACCGCGGTACGACGGCGAGAGCATGGCAAAAAAAGGAATAGTTACCCTAACCGTCAATTACCGTCTTGGTATCTTTGGTTTTTTCTCGCATCCTGAACTCAGCAGAGAATCGCCACATCACGCATCAGGGAACTATGGTTATATGGACCAGACTGCAGCCCTGAAATGGGTGAAGAAAAATATTGAGGCCTTTGGTGGTGATCCGTCCAGGGTAACCATCGCAGGGGAATCCGCAGGTTCAATCTCCGTGTTTGCACAAATGGCTTCTCCACTCTCTAAAGGCCTGTTTGCAGGTGCCATCGGAGAAAGCGGCGCTGCCATCTTTCCTACCATCGCTCCTGTTCCATTGGCTGCAGGAGAAGCCAGAGGTACTGCCTTTGCAGCAAAGACCGGCGCTGCATCACTGGCCGATCTGCGCAAGCTTCCTGCCACCAAACTTCTGGATATCGCCTACCAAAACAATATGGGAGGCGCCACCACTACTGTTGACGGATATTTCTTCCCTGAGCTACCCGTAAAAACTTTTACCGAAGGCCGGCAAGCCCATGTACCGATACTGGTGGGCTGGAATTCGGCAGAGGTATCCTACCAGTCTATCCTCAAAAACGCATCACCTACCCTTGAAAACTATACCAAAGCGTTAAAGGAACTATACGGTGAAAAAAGCAGCGAAGTTTTAAAGCTCTATCCGGCAACTACAGAAGCCGAAGTGATCTGTTCAGCTACAGCATTGTCCAGTGACAGGTTCATCGCCTACAGCACCTGGAAATGGGCCGACCTGCACACTAAAACCGGAGCAAAACCCGTATACCGGTACCTCTTCTCCAAATCCAAACCACCGATGACCGAAAGTATGAAAAATGCGGTTCCGGGTTTCGCAGGAGGCATCATGAAAGGAACTACCGGCACTACTGCTGCAAAACCCGCAGCACCCGCCGGCGCACCCCACGCATTTGAAATTGAATACGCCATGGGCAACCTCCACTACAACAAGGTATATGCCTGGACGGCAGACGACCATAAAGTATCTGATACCATGCTGGAATACTTCGCCAACTTCGTCAAAAACGGCAATCCAAACGGCGGTAAATTACCAAAATGGCCGGAGATCAGAAGCAATCAGCAGGTAAACTATATCAACCTGGATGTCAACACCAAAGCTGAAGTAGAGACTGACCGCGCCCGTTACCTGTTCCTGGATAAAGAATATTCAAAATAGCAATTTAGCAAGCCATCTTTCCCAGGACTGCTGAACTGCTCTGCTACAGGATGATTACCTATGCAACTTAACAAGCCATCCTGCTACAGGATAACTTAAAAAAAGTGAACATTGGTTTCGATGCCTTCTGGCGCGCTTCAGCGGTAGACAGCATCGAAACCAATGTTCACTTTTTTTCAGCCAAGCCAGGAATAACTTAGGCTACTGACACATAAATTAAGCAATGGTTACTTACAAATACATCAAGCAACGGCTGCTAACATATTAGAAATTAATCTTATCATGTTTCCCTGCGTCAGGCTGCTCACCGGTAACAATCGCTTTCAGCAGACTAAAAGCAAGCACTATCTTTGACGATGTTCCATTCCAGTACTCCGCAGATTCCGGCGTCACTTTAATCAGTATTAGTCTCGGATCTTCGATTCCGTCCGGAAACCATGCTTTAACAGGTGCGGAAAAGTATGCTTCCTTTCTCACCCGGTCATCCACCAGTTCTGCTTTACCATTCACCGTAATGTAGGTATTGTCAGACGGGCTGCTATAACCTAAAGTTATCTGATTGTCCTTTGATATCTCTGCTGATTTAGGAGAATACTCATTGGTAAAAAACCAGATACTCCCATCTTCCTCTACTTTAGCAGTAGCCATAGGCCGGCTCGAAAATTCATCCTTGGCAGAAAGTGTGGTGAAAATGCAGATTCTGACCTCTTCAATTTTTCTTTTTAATATTTCAATATTTTTTTCGTTTTTCATGTCGAATGTTTTCCTACTAAACATCCTCCTGCTGAATTTGTTTTCCAGGAGACTATAAGCTGAT
This sequence comes from Pedobacter hartonius, assembly GCF_900107535.1. Lineage (GTDB taxonomy): Bacteria > Bacteroidota > Bacteroidia > Sphingobacteriales > Sphingobacteriaceae > Pedobacter > Pedobacter hartonius. Next base: position 124,133 of record NZ_FNRA01000012.1, read on the forward strand.
GTGAGCAATGATCTTGCCGAGGTACTCTTCATCTACGCTGTCAAAATGAGATAACTCTGCGCTGTCTGCATCTAGCACTCCTATTACTTCCCCATCTTTCAACAGTGGTAATACGATCTCTGATCTTGAAGCGGAGCTGCAGGCAATATGCCCGGGGAACTGGTCCACGTCATCCACAATAAAAGTTTTAGCTTCCAGCCAGGCCGCGCCGCATACCCCTTTGCCTTTCCTGATCCTTGTACATGCAACCGGTCCCTGGAAAGGTCCTAAAACCAGTTCCTCATTTTTTACCAGGTAAAAGCCGATCCATAACCAGCCGAACTGTTCCTTCAGCGCCGCAGCTACATTTGCCAGGTTTGCGGTAAGGTCTTCCTCGCCGTTAATGAGTGCTTCGATCTGCGGTAACAATGATTGATACTGCCGTTCTTTACTTTCACTTTTTATAATTACTAAATCTTCTGCCATTGTTGCGGGTATATGAAATGATAAAATTAAGCAATTGGTGATACAACTACGTAAAGCATGCGTAATATTGTTAGATTTGGGCGGGTAATACCAATGAATTTAACCGAGATCAATGAGAGTAATTGCAGAACTGCCACATCCCGAATGTAAAATAACTTTGTTCAACATGAACCAGAAGTACATTGTAAAATTTGAACAGGGAACATTAGAACAAAGCTATAAATTATCAGAAATTGACCTGAGCGGAGGGGGAGCAAATGAGATCTTTCAGATCCTTGATGAAGCTTTTATTGCCACCGTGGTAGACAGGTTTAAGGCCATGCGGACGGATTTCTCAGCAGCTTACAAGAGGCAGCAGTATTAATACATATAAAACCTGTAACTAACTGTATAATAGAATAAAATATAGCTAAACAATATTTTATTCTGCATTTTTCACAGATTTTAATTTATTTCGGTGCCGCATTATAAAGCCTTAATTGACAACAACTGCGTTAACTAACAGAATTACTGTCCATTAATATGTATCATAGAATTATATTTGGTAAATAAAAACAGCCAAATATAATTTTGTTTCACTTCAGAATGATAAATGCTGCCATTTCATAGAAACGACTGGAAAAGCATTAAACAGCATAGGTGTGATTGTATTTAAACATTAACTTAACCTTGCTGTTGTATCTTTACACCACAACCATACCCATGAATATCTACTTCCGCGCTTTGTTTACAATTACCTTTCTTTTATCATTTTCAAGATCATCATTTTCACAGGACACTCCCCTTCGCATTGATAAGTTTTACACCATGAGCGGATTTGGATTTTCCATTCCTACGGGTGGCAGCGCCGCTTTTATGAGGCCAAAATTCTCCACCACTATCGGCACAAACATCGGCCTTGGGAATGGTCATTTATTCCTGTATCCGAAGTTAAGCCTGCACGTATTCGGGTACGATAATGCACTGATTGGAAAGAACTCCAATTACGAACTGGAAAAAGGACGCGCTACTACTTATCTGCTGAACGTGGCACTAGGCTACCGGAAGATCGTCCGGAGTTTTGCTTTCTATGGCTTTTTAGGTGGTGGTGGAGGGTTTGTACTTACGCCGAGGATTATGGTCAGCCAGGAGACCAATATGGCCGTCTTAAACAACAAAACCAACCATATGGGGATCATAGAACCGGGAGCAGGAATAGAATACAATATCGGAGGTGCCAACGTGTTTATCGAAACCAGCTATATGCATGGCATAGGCAATATCGGGAACAGGCCGTTTAATGCGATACCTGTCACTATCGGTATTAAACCTAACTTAAGCAGGGCATTCAGAAAAAAGAAATAATTGGGAATATCAGGCTTCTTCCATCAGTGAGGCCTCTATTGCTGAAGATGCCTCACTGATAAACTTAAGGATGTTGAAACGAAGTATGATACATTCATTTTTCTTGCTTACTTTCAGCATACCGCCATTCTTTTCCACGAAATCACGGCAGAGATGAAGGCCGAGGCCAATTCCCCGCTCGTTGGAAGTCCCATAGGAAGACTCATTCCTTTCTTTGTGTATCAGCCGGTCTATGTTGATGGTATCGGAAATCGGATTGCAGACATCCACGTAGATAAAATTCGAATTGCCCCAGATCCTGATATGAATGTGATAACCCAGCGGTGTGAACTTAATCGCATTGTCGATCAGGTTGCGCATCACGAGGTTGATCTGGTTCAGATCGGCAAATACGTCGGCGTCATCATCCACCACAACCTCTGTTTTGATATTCTTTTTCCGGATTAGCGGCTGATAAACGAGCATCAGATCTTCCACCATTACCCGCATGTTGAACCTCGACGGTGAGGTAATAATGCCCTTCATCTGGCTTTGCGCCCAATACAGAAGGTTATTTAATGTGTTATGGATATTATCGACATTTTTGCGGCTGTCGTTCAGCAGCTTTTTAACATCCTCAAAGGTAAGCAGGTTCATATCATTGAGCGAGAACAGGCTGATCAGACTGTTGAACGGGCTCCTCAGGTCATGAGCAATGATAGAAAAGATCCTTGTTTTATCTGCATTGGCCTGTTCAAGGGATTGCACCAGCTTCTTCAATGCCCTGGTGCGTGATTCAACGATCTTTTCCAGGCGTTCGTTCTGGCTGCCGATCAGGTAAAGGTTTTCCTCCTGAACCTTCAGCTGATCGGCCTGGCCCTGCAGCTTTGATTTCTTCATCTCGCGCAGCCTGTCACCCAGTGCCAGGGAAAGCAGGAGCAGTTCAAAGATAAACCCCAGGGGCATCAGGTGGAATGACGATTCGTTATACGGAAAGAAACCCGCCAAGGACAGTACCGTCCACACCGTTGTCAGGCATACAAAAGACCAGGCAAAGATATAATACAGCGCCAGCTTATAGCCGTTGACATAGGCCGTTATGCCAAGTCCCAATAAGGTTAGGGCTGTAAATGCCGACAAAAACTGTGATATATCAGATCCTACAGCTTTATATCCAAGCATTGATATCACAATCAGCGTTAGCCAGGCGACTGACAGTACCCGGACCAGCTTCACTGAACAGGGCAACACCGCCTTCAAATTCAGGAACCGGTTAGAAAAAGCTATACCGGCCATAGAACCTATGCCCAGGAAAATATGCGGATGGGTATTGATGTAGTGCCTGAAATTTTCGTTCAGCAGGTAGCTGTATCCGCGGAAATAGAAGATGAGGAAAATGAACAGGCCCAGGATGCGGATGCTGTAGTATAAATAAGTGAGGTCTCTGGATTTGACATATACCGACATATTGAAGAGCAACAGCGCCAGCAGGATACCTATGCTGATCGCTTCTAAACTGTCAATCGCATTGATGCCGGCAATCAGCCTCTGGGAAAGGGCAATTTTCAGGGGAGCAAAAAGGATATTATTCGTTCTTAACCTCAGGTAAATAGTCTCTGTTTTACCTGGATACGCACTTATAGGTAAACTGAAAATATAGTTGTTGGCGGTAATTACCTTAGGGTTCAGTGCGGCAGTGCTGCCGGAATGTATCCTGCTGTATTTACCCGGGCTATCCTGTGCATAAAAGTCTATCTCTTCGATACTGGAGATATCCAGTATCAGGAAGGCATTGTCGCGGCTCCTGTTGATATAGGAACACTTTACCCAGTATGCTGCAGCGGTATTACCAAAATTCAGCACATCGGCGTTTGATTTCAGGAATTTATGCTGCTGATCGGCTTTGATCACCTGCCCCAATGTCAGGCGTCCCCCATTATCTTTCAGATAGGTAACAGATCTTCCCAGGCTTGTGTAAGGTAAATCTTTTCCAATAACGATCACTTCGCCTTTAGCCGTGCCGGTGACAAGAAAAAGAAGAAGAATGGTTAGAGAACGCATCAAATTGTGTGTATCTAACAAATGTAACGAATTGCAGCAATATTGATCCGGGTATTTTGCCCCTAATTTAATGGGTATGTTGTGGACAAAAAGAGCCTGTCTGATCGATCAGACAGGCTTTTTTCTGAAAAGTGAAAGATCAGGAGAATACCGGGTCGGTATCCATTTCGAAATCTTCATCACGGAGATAGATCATCTCCATGCTTTTTTCGTAGTTCGTAGATTTCTTTGAGAAGAAGTCATGCTGAGTAGTTTCACCATTTAACCCATTTAATACAATGGAGTTAATGGCCTTCACTTCAAAAATTTCTTCAAACCCTAAGTTCATCATAGCCTTATTCGCATTGTATCGGATATACTCCTTTACATCAGCTGTAAGCCCTACTTCAGTGTATAACTCATCCGTATATTTCAGTTCGTTTTCGTAAAGTTCCATCAGCAGCTCTGTCAGTTCGGCCTTGCTCTTTTCAGGATCAGGAAGTTTTTTGTAAACATCCTGCGCAAGCAAGCCAACAAACACACCGTGAATAGATTCATCGGCGACGATCTTTTTAATGATGTCTGCACTGGCAACCATCTGCCCCTGCCCTGATAACCACAATGGCATAAAGAAACCGCTATAGAACAGGAACGTTTCCAGTAATACGGAGGCGGCGAGGCCCATAAATAACGTTTCGTTGCTCACGTTGTCAGCATCCAGGCGCCTGTAGTATTTATCTATTGTTGCAGCCTTAAACTGGAGCAGTTTATTGCTTTCTACCCACTCAAACAGTTCATTGATCTCTACTGTGGTAGCCACTGTAGTAAAGATTGTAGAATAGGATTTTGCATGGATAGCCTCCATCATACACATAAACGACAATACGGCTTTATTCTGCAGCCCGTCGATATGATCCAGCAGCTTTGGCATCCCCGTATGGCTCTGCAGCGTATCCAGCAGCGTAAGGCCGCCTAATGCTTTCTTATAAGCCTCCTGGATTTCAGGAGGAAGTGTTTTCCAGATATCAATATCTTTTGATGGGATATATTCGGTATCAACCCAGAACTGGCGTAAGTTCTGCTCCCAGAACATGCCCGCATAATCATTCTCGGGCGTATTCCAGTTTACTGCTTTATAATTGCTCATCTTTTTGTTTCTTAAATATTGGGTTTACACTGAACAAGACACACATTCATCAATACCGGCTTTACGGGTACGGGTATAATAAAGCGATTTTAACCCCATTTTGTGTGCATAGATGTAATACTTTGCAATATCCCGTGTAGTATCCTTCGTATTGGTATGCAGGATGGTAGAGATACCCTGATCCACGTGTTTCTGAATCACGGAGATCAGCCGGAGTACATTCTTCTGATCCATATCGTATGCAGATTTGTAGAAGAAGTAATTGTCGTTATTCAGATAAGGCATTGGATAATATGTGGTACTGTCGCCATATTCCCTTACCTCTATCACATCCACTACAGGCATTACAGATGCCGTAGCATTCATGATATATGATGTAGACTGATTAGGGGCGATGGCCAGCCTGTACGCATGAAAGATACCATGTTCTTTCACGTCATTCATGAGCTGGGTCCAATCGGCCGCGGTTGGAATCTCCACTCCCTCAAACAAGGCGGCGATCTTCTCATTTACTGGAACGATGTCTTTAGCGATGTACTGTGTAAAGTAATTTCCGTTTGCATATTCCGAAGCTTTGAAGCCTACAAAGGTTTCTTTCCTTTCCCTGGCAATCTCCATCGAGCTTTGCAGCGAATAGAAATTCACCATCATAAAAAATACATTACAGAAGTCCAGCGCTTCCTTGCTTTCATACATAATGAAATTCTTGGCCAGGAAACCATGCAGGTTCATTGCGCCAAGGCCCACGCTGTGCAGCTCTTTATTTGCTTTCTGAACCGAAGGTACCATTGCAATATTAGTGATGTCTGAGACGATGGTAAGCGATCGCATGGCTGTTTTTACCGCTTCCCTGATCCTTTTGTTGTCCATTACCGTAGCGATGTTCAATGAGCCAAGGTTGCAGGAGATGCCGTAACGGATTTTATCTTCGGTACCGTAGATCTCAATATCAGATACATCTGAGATCTGCATGATCTCGGTACAGAGGTTGGAGAACTTCACGTTTCCGATGTCCTTCAGCGCATGGCTTCTGTTTGCATTCCCTTTGAAGAACAGGTAGGGGTATCCGCTTTCTTTTTGTGTCTGCGCAATTTTCACCATCAGGTGGCGGGCATTCACTTTTTTCTTTTTCACTGCAGGATTGGTGACCAGTTCTTCGTACATCTCGTCCATATCCATCTCATCCAGGTATTTGCCGTACTGCTTTAATACGGTATGGGGATGGAAAAGGTAGCAGGCTTCATCTTTTTCTGCAAGCTCCATGAACTTATCAGGAACAACTACACCGATTGAAAGTGATTTGATCCTTACTTTCTCATCTACGTTGATCTTTTTACAGTCCAGAAATTCCTCGATATCGGTATGAAATACATTCAGGTATACCGCTCCTGCTCCGGGACGCTGTCCGAGCTGATTGGCATAGGAGAATGTATCTTCGAGGATTTTCATGATCGGAAGTACACCACCGGCGCGGCCTTCCACATCTTTAATGGATTCGCCCCTGGCGCGGATCTTAGACAGGTTGAAAGAAACCCCACCGCCTATTGAAGAGAGTTTCATCGCCGAGTCTATGGCGTACCCGATACCGTTTAGATTGTCGCCAATCTCGTCCAGAAAACAGGAAACCAGTTCACCTGAACGTTTTTTTCCTGAGTTCAGGAAAGTTGGTGTCGCGGGCTGATATTCCTGATTGATGAGCATCTCTGCATATTCGCGCGCCTGTTTTACATCTCCTCTGGCGAGGAAAAGGGAAACTGCAACCACGCGGTCTTCATAACGCTCCAGGAACTTCTCTCCGCTGTCATCTCTCAATGCATAACTCTGGAAGAACTTAAATGCGCTCATAAAGGACTGGAACCTGAATTTCTTTGCATAGACCATGTCATACACTTCCTGCATCTGCTCAAAGGTGTACCACTGGTAAAAATCTATATAATATTCCTGTTCAATCAGATAGTCGATCTTTTCTTTCAGCGTGTAAAAAAAAACAGTGTTTTTGTTGACATAGTCAAGAAAATAGGAACGTACGGCATCCTTATCTTTACCGAGGCTAAATTCGTCGTCGTTTTTAACCATGATCTCGTTGTTAAGCAAGATCCATTTTTTAGTTACCATATATTTTAGCCCTCTATATTATCTATAAATTTTTGAATGTCTGCCATGGTGCCCGAAAGCTCGAACTTCATCAGTACCGGCAGTTTAAACCGGGTAGAGATCTTTGTTGCTGCCAGCCCATAATTAGGGCCCCAGTTTTTATTGCCACTGGAGGTTACCGACTTGATCATACTGCTGTTCTCTTCCAGAAAACGAAGCGTAGAAAGCGGCACTTCTCCGAACCCTGTGGTATAAGTAATCAGGTGACCTGCGTGCAGGGGTCTGAAGGAAGCGTCGATCTTCAGAATACTCCAGTCCCGGTGCAGCTTCAGCCGGTTTACAAAGCGCTCAACATTTCCCGTTTTACTATCGTAATAAATCCAGGTCATCGGCTTTTGTGCTGTGAATTCTTAACTTGCCAGTAAGGCAGATAATTCTTCGGGTTTAAAACCAATCACACGCGAAAGCTCCTGCTCCTGTTCCAGCAGGATTACCGTCGGGACTGAACGGACACGGAACTGCATAGCCAGTTCAGGCTGGTTAAATGGATTGATCGTTTCATAAACGATACCTTTTCTGTCCAGGTATTCTGAAACCATATTGCAGGGATTGCAATCGTCTTTTTCGAATTTGATGATTCTTTTTGTGCTCATTTGCGAAGGTTTTTTAATTAAATCAGCCCTCATGCCGACCTATTTTAGCGGAGATCAAAAATGCAAATTTCAGCTTAGACCGATTCCAAATGTTATCAACACCAGTGGAAAATACACCTTTAATTATGACTGATTATTTACTAAAAATTCAATAAAATGGTTATGCTGAATATAAACATGTTTCGCAACGCACTCGGAAAAAGAGAATTACAGAAAAAATATCATATCTTGAAAGACGCCTGAAAGTTGTTAGTAACTCGTTTTAGCAACTGCTAATGTTAGAAAAAATAAATGCAAAAGTTCTCCTGGAAAATGGTGTAAAAACACATGTCTGAAGGAGCTGGGTGGAATGGCGAAATATGTTCAAAAGATTATGTAATCCCTTGTTATTTAGGGGGTATATCAGCTGTTGTTTAAGTGGACCGGGATTTTGTTGCTTCGCTGATTCAGGAAGTATATTGCGTGTTGCTTTAGTGGACCGGGATTATCTGGCTTCGCTGAAAAATTGGTATGCTGTATTCCGGCTGCATTAATTCGCTGCGCGAAAGAACGACTAGGCCGGAATACAGCATATCAAATTTTTTAAAGCTTATCCTGAGGGATCTCCTAAACAACCGTACTAACCCGGTCGGCCAGCCATCCGGTCAAACCGAAACCACAGTAAACCTATCTCCGGCCTTCATATCCTGCATGGTATACCGGAAAATTCCAGTGCAATCGGTTTGCCGGGCAATTTAACAAGCCGCCCTGCATGGCCATCATGCTATTGGAGGAACTTAAAAAAAAAGGATAGCTGTTTCGATGCCTTCTCTGCTGCGCTTCAGCAGCAGGCAGCATTGAAACAGCTATCCTTTTTTTTTCAGCGAAGCCTGAATCATCTTAAACATCCTGCTGAAAAGCATCCCGCAGGAAAGCACCTCAGCCAATCAAATGCCAATAGCATCAGCCGGCAGTACGCCTGGATCAGTTGATCGTAATCGTCCTCACTGGTCCATTGGCACCGGTCCTATTTCCGCGAAACTGTTTTCGCCGTGCTTCCATTTTCTGGCGGAACTCTTCCTGAGTGATTGGCACCAGTTTTTTTGGAAGGCTTACATCTTTAGCACTTACATTGCGGAACTCTACACTTTTGGCATAAATGTGTGTTCCCTTACCTTCAATTGCAAGTACTGCTCCTTCGGTCCAGAAACCTGGGTTGGGGGAGAAATCAAAGCCGAGGTCATTGGTGAACCACACGTTGGTTTCATCAGTGAACACCTTCTCCTCTTCCATTATTTTACGCTTTATGGTTGTTTTAACGGTTACCTTATGACAGGTAAAACCGAGAATATTTTTTGTTTCATCTGTTCTTACATATTCTATGACGGGTGCCGGCTGCTGCATACCGAATCCTGTCTGGGAATGATCCCCCAGTTTATCCTGTATGACGAAGGTGGTATCGTTCAGATCAAATACTTCCGCCAGCTGATGATCGGTGAAGCTGTAATAATAATCCCTGTTTGCTCCTCCAAAGCCGCCGAAGCGCATGCCTCCGCCCTGTCCGGCACTGTTGTTACTGTCTTCCGTATCCTCAACCGGCATATAGCTTGCATTGGTTTGGTTAAACAGCAGCTCAAAATTGGATACCGAGTTTCTGGGCATCCTGGCCAGGGCCTGATCGCTCAGCCTGATGCCATTTGCAGCGGCCATAGCAGCCGGGTCAAAGGTGCTTTCAAATTGAATCGCACCAGATTTTTTTGGCTGGGCTTTGAGCTGGACGGCAAGTCCGAGAACACATATCGAGGCGATAAACAGTGATTTCATTCTATATCAAATTAAACAGGCTAATTTACTTCAATAGTAAACAACGGATTGTTAAAAAACGTTAAAATAAAATTAATATTCTGTGCTTTCCAGCCAGCCGTTTGCCAATACGTCTGCAAGGTGCATGGTTTTTAAAGCTATGTTATTTTTATCGATATAACCCTGTAAATGCATCAGGCAGGACAGATCAGTAGAAATGATATAATCAGCATCCTGATCAAGGGCGTGGTTTACCTTCTGCTCCGCCATGGCCGAAGAGATAGCGTCAAACTTCAGGGCAAAGGTACCGCCAAAACCGCAGCACATATCGGTATCCTTCATTTCCATCATTTCCAGTCCATGTACTTTGTCGAGCAGCAGCCTCGGCTCCTCTTTGATCTTACATTCCCTTAGTCCGCTGCATGAATCGTGGTAAACGGCCTTTCCTTCCAGTTCAGCGCCAAAATAGTCCTTCTTCAATACATTGATCAGGAAGTCAGACAGTTCAAAGATATTTCCCTGGAGTGTTCTGCATTTGTTATGAACGGTGGTGTTGGTAAATAAATCGTTATAGCCATTTTTCACCATACCGACACAGGATGCGGATGGGGCTACAATATAATTGGCGTCAGAGAAATCGTTCAGGAACTTTGTCCCGGTTTCTTTTGCCTGTTCCCAGTAACCAGCATTATAAGCCGGCTGCCCGCAGCAGGTCTGACCAGCGTTATAAGAGACATCACATCCTGCTTTCTCCAGTAACTTGATCGTGCTGAATGCAGTTTCAGGATAGAGCTGGTCGACAAAACAAGGGATAAATAGTTCTACTTTCATTGATATGTGTTAATGTCTGTTATGATCATTTTTTTATGCAGGCACCGCATCAGGCTCCACTTTCCTCAGCAGCAGCAGAAAGATAAGCCCTGCTACAAAAAATGTGGCCAGGGCGATCAGCGAATTCTGCATACTGCCGGTAAATTCTTCGATATATCCAAAGCTGAACATCCCTATCACCAGGGCAACTTTTTCGGTTACATCGTAAAAACTGAAAAATGAAGTATGATCCGGACTTTCCTGTGGCAGGAACTTGGAATATGTAGAACGGGAGAGCGACTGTATGCCGCCCATGATCAGGCCGACTACGGCAGCCAGGTAATAGAACTGCATTTCCGTTTTTATATAATAAGCTCCGATACAACAGAAGATCCAGATGATCACTACTCCGATGAGCACCTTCACGTTGCCAAAATACCTGCGCGACAACCACGACATCAGCATCGCGCCGGGAATGGCTACCAGCTGCAGCAGCAAAATCGTGCCAATCAGTTTTTCTGTTGGCAGATGCAATTGCTTTTCGCCAAAAATGGTCGCAACCAGCATCACCGTCTGTACCCCCATCGAATAGAAGAAAAATGCCGTCAGGAACCGCTTTAGGTAAGGCATATGTTTCAGCTGCTCCCATACCTTCTTCAGTTCGGTAAATCCGCTGGTCAGCCAGTTAGCGCCTGCTTTCTTCAGATCAGAACATCCTTTGGGCAGTTTCCTGAAGGGGATCTGCGCAAACAGCATCCACCAGATTCCCACCAGAAGGAAAGACAGGCGCGGCGCCTGTGAACCCGGTGATAAACCAAAGGCAGACGGGAAAAATACAAATACAAAACAGATGAGCTGTAAAATGATACTGCCCACATAACCGTACGCGTAACCTTTAGCACTCACACTATCCTGCTGTTCTGGTGTTGCGATCTCGGGAAGATAGGCATTGTAAAAAACCAGGCTTCCCCAGTAACCTATCGCTGCCAGAACAAACAGCACCACACCGAGTTGCAGCGTTTCAATTTCAAAGAAATAGAGCCCGCAGCAGGCTAAACCACCGATATAGGTGAAGATTTGCATGAAAAACTTTTTATTGCCCCTGGTATCAGCTATGGAGGACAATACCGGGGATAACAGGGCGATCACCAGGAAGGCGAAGGCCAGCGCGTAGTTATAGAGGGCTGAGTTGATAAACCTCATGCCCATAAAGGTCACGTAGTCAATTGTATTGTTATCCTTATCGGAAGTAATGATCGTATAATAAGCAGGAAATATCGTAGAAGTGATGACCAGATTATAGGCAGAATTTGCCCAATCGAAAAATGCCCATGACCTGATAACCTTTTTATCATTTTTTTGTTCCATGTATAAACAGAAATTACAGCGTTAATTTACTTTTTCAAGTTTGTAAGTTCCTGTTTTCTTCTCTTCTAGATTTTTAGGGCTGCCCTTATAACTAATGCTTGATGATCCTGTACTGTTGATTTTCAGATCATTCAGTACGTTGATCTTTAGCTTGGCCACACCTTCCAGGGTAAGATCAGAAACACCTGTAACAAAATCGAAGGCAGTGAGCTCAACTGCGCCTTTGCTTTTCAGCTGATGTACTCCGGCCTGTCCCAGCAGCACAATATTTGCAGCGCCGTCTGTAGTGGTAGTCAGCTTCGCTGCGTTCATCTGCATCATCAGCATTGTTGCACCTGACAGGTCCAGCTCCAGGTCGCCCACGCTGATCAGCGAAGAGGTATAGATATGACCGGCACCGTCCGATTCAATTTTCTTCAGCGCACCGATGCCCGCACTGATGATGATAGAATCTTTACCACAATACTGTTTTGCATCCAGCTTCAGGTCCAGTCTGTGACCGCTGACCTCAGCTTTCACCAATCCGATCACACTTGAATCTGCCTGTACATTCACTTTAAAACTGCTGTCCTGGCGCATCACCAGCCGGATAGGACCGCTGAGCCTGATCTCATCAAAGGGTTTAAGGGTGTAATCCCTGCTGGAATGGATGCCCAGATCTTCAATGCATTTTGGTTTACAAGCAGTGATAAGGACAGGAAAGATCAGTAAGTATAAAAGTTTTCTATTCATCATAATTAAATCAACATTGATCAAAGATAATAGTTTTTACCGTCTGTTTTAATTTTACCTGCATCAAGGAGCTCCCTGATCCGGTCCAGCTTATCCTGGTCTGACCCGGTTTTAACTTCCGGCACCAGCTCATCCAGCGGACGCATCCCGGTTTGCAGCAGCGTAGCAATTTCAAAATCAATTTTATCCCTCAGTTCGGCTAGCTCTTCCTGTTTCTTTTCCGACAGACAAACATCACATACCCCACATTTACCGGCATTAGGCTCATCAAAATAAGCCAGCAGCTGAATGCTGCGGCAAATGGCGGTTCCTGCATAGGCCAGTACTGCGCTGATCTGTTCAGCCTGGATCTTTTTACGCAGTTCAATATATTTCACATCGGTATCGAGGTGTAGCAGGTCTACCCGCGCCAGAATATATTGCAGCTGGGGCTGGTCACTTTGCTTCAGATACGACAGCAGGCCCTGGTCCTGCAGGTTACTGAGCTGGCGCACAACGTCGTTAAAAGAGACACCGAGGCGTTTCGCAATATCACTTTCACTGATGGCCGCGTAATGGTCGAACATCCCTCCATATGATCTCAGTACAGTTTTTATCAGCGGGTCATACCCGGAGTTCTCAATCTGAAAACGGTACACATCTTCATTGCCTGCGGTAAAAAGTATGCGTGAGGGCAGAAATATGTTCTCAGACAGCGTGATATACCCGTCATGTTCGAGGAATTTTAGTGCGCCGATCGTTTTGATTACCCCCAGCTTAAAGCGCTTGCAGAAGTCTGCCAGGTCGAAGCTGAAGCTTACTCCCGCTCCGGCACCATAGGCCAGCTGGAAGTAAGAACCCAGATGGTGATAGGTCTTTCTGATTTCCTCCACACTGGGGAAGCTATCGGTATATTTTGCTTTCAGCGACTGCTGATCAGACCTGTTTGCCAGCAGCACTGCAAAAGAGCGCCTTCCGTCTCTGCCGGCACGCCCGGCCTCCTGGTAATAGGCCTCGAGGCTTTCAGGAAGATCCAGGTGTACCACAAAACGTACATCAGGTTTATCAATTCCCATCCCAAAGGCATTTGTAGCCACCATTACCCTGATCTTGTTCTGCTTCCAGTCTGACTGCTTGCGGGACCGTTCATCTTTATCGAGGCCTGCATGGTAGAAATCAGCAGCAATCCCGTTCCGATTCAGAAACAGGGCCACCTCGGCGGTCTCCCTCCGGTTGCGTACATATACGAGTCCGCTGCCTTTTACATTCGTCACGATAGCCGTCAGCTTTTTATATTTATCTTCGAGGTCAATTACTACATAACTCAGGTTTTTGCGGGCAAAGCTCTGCACAAATACCTTTGGCTCTTTCAACTCCAGTTTTTCCTGGATATCAGTCCTTACAAAAGCCGTAGCCGTTGCGGTAAGTGCAATAAAGGGCACGTTCGGGTGGATCTCCCTCAGCGAACTGAGCTGCAGGTAAGGAGGCCGGAAATCGTATCCCCACTGGGAAATACAATGCGCTTCATCAACGGCGATCAGGTTGACGTTCATATAAGAAATACGGGTTCTGACGAGATCGGACAACAGCCTTTCGGGCGACAGGTACAGGAACTTGACAGGCCCGTAGATGCAGTTGTCCAGCAATATGTCAATTTCCCTTTTGCCCATTCCGGCATAGATCGCCACTGCGTTGATTCCCCTGGCCTTTAAATTCTCCACCTGGTCTTTCATCAGGGCGATCAGCGGGGAAACCACGATGCAGATACCCTCCTTAGCCATAGCAGGTACCTGGAAACACAGAGATTTCCCTCCGCCGGTAGGCAGCAGCGCAAGCGTATCCTCTCCGTTCATAACGGCGGCAATGATCTCGTCCTGTAACGGCCTGAAGGAGCTGAATCCCCAGTATTGTTTTAAAATCTCCAGTTCATTCATCATTTATATTCCCTGTGCGATCACAAACCCACATGCCCAGGCCCACTGGAAATTATATCCCCCCAGCCAGCCGGTCACATCTACACATTCACCACCGAAATACACTCCCGGCAGTTTTTTACATTCCAGGGTCTTTGACGACAATTCTGCGGTATCAATCCCGCCACGCATGACTTCGGCCTTGTCATAACCTTTATCGCCCGCCGGTTTTACCCTAAACAAATGAATGGTAGTATGGATTGCTTCCATTTCTGATTTTGTGAGCGAGGCCACCTGTTTGCCGAGCGGCATGAATTTGCCCAGCGCATCTGTAAATTTCTTCGCATAATACCTGTTTAGTAATGTTGAAAGCAGTGTTTTTCCGTTAAACTTCCTTTCCTCTTCAATCAGTTCACTGATGTCCTCCTGCGGCATCAGGTTGATATTGATCGTTTCGCCTGCACGCCAGTAGGATGAAATCTGCAATACTGCCGGCCCGCTGAGCCCCCAGTGCGTAAACAGGATGTTCTCTTCAAAGGAGATGCGCTCATTACTGATCTCCACAAAAACTGAATTCCCCGAAAGCTGCGCATACCAGTCCTCCTCTTTCCCGGTAATGGTCAGCGGAACCAATGCCGGCGCTGTTTCTATAATATTCAGTCCGTTTTTCCGCGCAAAACGCAAAGCGAAATCGGTTGCGCCCATCTTTGGAATTGGCAGGCCGCCGGTTGCGATCACCACCTTGCCTGCCCTTAACCGCTGTTCTTTTCCTGAACGCTGGTAAACCACGGTATAACTATTTTCTTCTTTAATAATATCAGTGATATCTGTGTCACATCTGATCTCCTGCCCCATTTCCTCGCAAAGCCCGGCAAAGAGGTCTACGATCGCCTTTGCATTTTTGTCCTCCGGAAAAAGCTGTCCCAGTGTCTTTTCTTTTCCGCGGATGCCGTAGGTTTCAAAAAAAACAATCGTATCCGCCACCGTCCACTGTGTAAAGGCCGATTTGCTGAAGTGTTTGTTACCGGAAATAAACTGTTCATCAGTAGCAAACAGGTTGGTATAATTACATCTGCCGCCACCGGAGATCAATATTTTGGCACCTGCTTTACTCCCTTTTTCCAGGATAATTACCTTCTTTCCAAGGTATCCCGCCTGCACTGCACACATCAATCCGCAGGCCCCCGCACCAATTATTATAGCATCAGCATCCATCAAATCCGTTTATATTGTTATTTTTGTGCAAAATAAGCATAACTTTTTCATATCGATATGGCAAAACAAATAAGTGATTCAAAATTGGGGATTTTAGGCGGGGGACAATTGGGCAGAATGTTAATTCAGGAAGCCATTAATTATAACCTGACTACGCTGGTTCTGGATCCTGATACTGACGCCCCCTGTAAACACATTGCCAATTACTTTGAGTGCGGTTCTATTACCGACTATGATACCGTATATAAATTCGGTAAAAAAGCAGATGTCATCACTATTGAAATTGAGAAAGTAAATATTGAAGCACTGGAGCAGCTTGAAAAAGAAGGCAAAATGGTGTTTCCGCAAGCCCGCGTCATCAGGCTGATCCAGGATAAAGGCGTACAAAAACAATTCTTCAAAGAGAACGATATCCCCACGGCTCCTTTCCAGCTGGCCAATAGCAAAGAAGATATGCTGCATTCACATATCGCCTTCCCATACATGCTGAAACAGCGCAGGGACGGTTATGACGGTAAGGGTGTGATGAGGATTAATTCTGCTGAAGATCTGGAAAATGCTTTCGACAGCCACTGTCTGATTGAAGAGATCGTGGATTTCGAAAAAGAGATCGCCGTGATCGTATCCAGGAACTCCAATGGCGAGGTGAAGACCTTCCCTATGGTAGAAATGGAATTCAACGCTGAGGCCAACCTGATAGAATTCCTGATCTCCCCTTCCACCTATCCTGACCATATCCAGGAGCGCGCAGAGATTATTGCCAAAAATATCGCGGCTGCCTTAAATGTAACCGGACTGCTGGCTGTAGAGATGTTCGTGACCAGGGAAGGACAAATCCTGGTGAATGAACTTGCCCCGCGTCCGCATAACAGCGGGCACCAGAGTATTGAGGGCAACTACGTATCTCAGTTTGACCAGCACCTGCGCTCGATATTCAATTTACCACTGGGTGATACCCGCTCCATCAGCAATGCAGTAATGATCAACCTATTGGGCGAAAAAGGACATGAAGGTGTGGCAAGATACGAAGGCATGGAAAAGATCATGGCACTGGAAGGTGTTTACATCCATCTTTACGGAAAGAAATACACCAAGCCCTTCAGAAAAATGGGACACGTGACCATCGTGGATCAGAACCGCGAAGCGGCTATTGAAAAAGCAAACTATATCAAAGAAACACTAAAAGTAATATCTTAATGAGCGTGAAAGTAGGTATAATTATGGGCAGCAAGTCTGATTTAAATATCATGAACGATGCGGCAGACATATTAAAAGGATTTGGGGTAGAATTTGAAATGACGGTAGTTTCTGCACACCGTACCCCCGAGAGGATGTTTACTTATGCCAAAGAAGCAGCCGGAAGAGGATTAAAGGTGATCATCGCCGGTGCAGGCGGTGCAGCACATTTGCCCGGAATGGTCGCATCCATCACTGTTCTTCCTGTGATCGGTGTTCCGGTGAAATCATCAAACTCTATCGATGGCTGGGATTCTATCTTATCCATCCTGCAAATGCCGAACGGCATCCCTGTTGCTACTGTGGCATTAAATGCAGCAAAAAATGCAGGACTGCTGGCGGTACAGATACTCTCTACTGCAGATGCCTCACTGGCAGAAAAAATGCAGAATTACAAAGACGATTTGAGAAAAGCTGTAGAAGCGTCTGCAGCTACGCTTTAAGATCAGTAAATAGTATAAAATGCCCCATTCATTGCAATGCCCCCAAAAAATCACAAATTCGGAGGCATTGCAATGAAGTTCAAAGGATCTAATTAGCAGGTGTATCAGGATTGTAACACTGTCTGAAAATTCTCCACATGCCATCCTCCTTTTTCCAGATTGCCAGGTACTTACCTACAAGCTCCACACTTTCATTTGCTTTAAAAACATAGGTGCCCTCTTCTGTAACCATATTCTTGTCTCCCCAAACCTCTACCGTCGTTAAAACCAGATCGAGCCCGTTTCTGACAAATACTTGATTATAAAATTGTTCAATATTTTTCCTGCCCTGTATGGCCGGTAAATTTGGAGACATATATTTCGCATCTGTTGTATACACTTTCGCTGCCGCTTCTGCATCAGCTTTACGAAGACTTTCAGAGAATTGTCTGTTCAGCAAAGCAATTTCTTTTTTTGCCGCTTCAATGTCAGATGGCTGCGCGGCTTCTGCAGTTATCCCCGAATGGTTTTTAGCTGTAAAACCAACTAATACAACACATCCAAATAATAAAGCAATTAGTGTTAGAGTAATTTTTTTCATTTTTCCTGATCAAATTCTGTTAAACATGTATTTGTGATCCGACAAAACTAACTTAGTTAACTCCCTCAGCATATACCCTAAACAGGTGATATACATACCGTTTATCTGTAGCGCAGCAGGTGGCAAAAAAGGGTTTAATTCAAATTCGGATTCTGAGGAAACCTGCTGATGTGCGCATATTTGGGTCCGAGGTGAATAATCACCTCTTTCCATAATTGCTCCTCATCAGCAGAAAATATCATATCTGAATCGTATTGATCCGATACGATCCAGGTATTTCCTTCAAGCTCATCCTGAAGCTGCTGTTCTCCCCATCCGGAATAACCGACAAAGAATTTCACCTCCTCATGGGTAACAGCCCCCTGCCCGATCAGCGCTTTCAGCGTTTCGAAATTGCCGCCCCAGTATACCCCTTTTGCAATCTCCTCCCCATCCACAATCCTGTCCGGACAACGATGGATGAAATGTATCGTGTCTGTAGCCACAGGCCCTCCATAAAATACAGGAAAATTTGCTGCTCCGATATCAGAGATCAGGTCATCCACCATCAGGAGGCTCGGATGGTTGATAACAAATCCAAGTGTCCCATTATCACCATGTTCCGTTAACAATACAACAGATCTGGCGAAGTTAGGGTCGCTTAGAAAGGGTTCAGAAATAAGCAGTTTCCCTGCTGAAGGTGTGAGTTGACTTATCATTCTGAAAAATACTGATAATTTTAAAAAAACTAAAACCTATTTTTGCTGAATGGAGCTGACTAAAGAAAGTATTCAAAATTTGAGACAGGATTACCGCGCTGCAATACTTGCAGAAACGGATATCGACCAAAATCCTTTTACACAATTTGGCAAATGGTTTAAAGAGGCGCTTGAGGCGCAGTTGTCTGAACCGAATGTAATGACACTGGCCACGGCAGACCTCAGCGGAAAACCTTCCGCGCGTATCTTACTGCTGAAAGGCTTTGATGAACAAGGCTTTGTATTTTATACCAATTATGCCAGTCAGAAAGGCCGCGAGCTGCAGGAAAACCCGCAGGCGGCAATGGTGTTCTTCTGGGCAGAACTTGAGCGGCAGGTCCGCATAGAAGGAACGATCGTCAAGGTATCACCGGAAGAATCTACTTCCTATTTCCATTCTCGCCCTGCAGGCAGCCAGATCGGGGCACTGGCCTCCCCGCAAAGTACCATTATTCCAAACCGGGAGATACTGGAGAACCGTGTGCAGGAACTTACTGATGCGTATGCAGACAAAGAGGTTCCCCGCCCGGAGCACTGGGGCGGCTATATTTTACAGCCCATACATATTGAATTCTGGCAGGGACGTTCCAGCAGACTTCATGACAGGATCGCTTACAGCAGCGTAAACGGAGACTGGAAAATTGACAGACTAGCACCTTAACTAACGCTCAGCATCATGAATAAAATAGCGGTCATCGGATCAGGAACGATGGGAAATGGTATAGCGCATACTTTTGCCCAGTTTGGCTACGACGTAAACCTTGTCGACATCTCCCAGGAAGCCTTAAATAAAGGATTAACTACCATTGCCAAAAACATTGACCGTCAGATAGCTAAAGGCAGCCTTACCGAGGATGACAAGACGGCTATCCTGAACCGGATACATCCCTTCAGCGATTTAAAGGAAGGCGTGGCCGAGGCAGATCTTACTGTGGAGGCGGCTACGGAAAACCTGGAACTCAAACTGAAAATCTTCAGACAGCTGGATGCCTACAGTAAAGCTGACGCTATACTGGCCAGCAATACCTCTTCCATTTCAATTACACAGATCGCCGCAGTGACCAGCAGAGGCAAAAACGTCATCGGCATGCATTTCATGAACCCTGTACCGGTAATGAAACTGGTAGAGGTGATCAGGGGATATGCCACCTCAGATGAAACCACAGCTGCTGTAATGGACCTCTCCCTGAAACTGGGCAAATCACCGGTTGAGGTAAATGACTACGCCGGATTTATCGCCAACAGGATACTGATGCCGATGATCAATGAGGCCATCTTCAGCCTCTACGAATGTGTTGCGGGTGTAGAGGAGATCGATACGGTAATGAAGCTGGGTATGGCCCATCCCATGGGACCGCTGCAGCTGGCAGATTTTATCGGACTGGATGTATGCCTGGCGATCATGAAGGTATTACACGAAGGCTTCGGCAACCCGAAATATGCACCCTGCCCGCTGCTGGTAAATATGGTGATGGCCGGCAAAAAAGGTATCAAATCAGGCGAAGGATTTTACGATTATTCCAATGGTACCAAAGAAGCGCGGCCAGCTGCAAAGTTTTTATCTTAACTTTACAAAATGAATGAAAACCTTGACCCTTCTTCAGAAAGCTTAAGCCCTGGTGAAAGGGATATAGAAAAAGTCCTGCGCCCGCAGGCCTTTGAAGATTTTACAGGTCAGGAAAAGATCATGGAAAACCTGAAGATATTTGTTAAGGCAGCAAAACTGCGGGGCGAACCTTTAGACCATGTATTGCTTCACGGTCCTCCGGGACTGGGGAAAACCACCCTTTCTTATATTGTGGCCAATGAAATGGGCGTAGGTATCAAAGTTACCTCAGGCCCTGTTCTGGATAAACCCGGTGACCTGGCTGGTCTGCTGACCAACCTGGAGACCGGAGATATACTGTTTATCGACGAGATCCACCGCCTGAGTCCTCTTGTAGAGGAATACCTGTATTCGGCAATGGAAGATTTTAAGATTGACATCATGCTGGAAAGCGGGCCCAATGCCCGCTCGGTTCAGATCACGTTAAATCCCTTTACGCTGGTTGGAGCCACTACCCGTTCGGGACTGCTCACCGCTCCCCTGCGTGCCCGTTTCGGTATCAATTCCAGGCTGGCCTACTATGACGCCAAACTGCTGACAACCATTGTGCTCCGTTCCTCGCAGATCCTGAAAACACCGATCACAGAGGAAGGTGCCTACGAGATTGCCAGAAGAAGCCGCGGTACACCGAGGATTGCAAACGCATTGCTCAGACGCACCAGGGATTTCGCACAGATTAAAGGCAATGGCACGATTGATACGGCCATCGCAAAATATGCCCTTACGGCGCTGAATGTGGATGAGCACGGGCTGGATGAAATGGACAACAAGATCCTGCTGACGATTATTGATAAATTTAAAGGCGGCCCCGTGGGATTGAAAACCATTGCCACCGCAGTTGGTGAAGATGAAGGGACAATTGAAGAGGTATATGAACCTTTCCTCATCCAGGAGGGATATATGATGCGTACATCGAGAGGACGGGAAGTAACAGAAGCTGCATACAAACACTTGAACAGATCCTACGCGGCGCAGTCAGGGCGTTTGTTTTAAGGGCATTCTGTTGATGTTTCTGCGTTTAAGTTATTTTTTCGCAGGATATGTTCAGGTAATTCTGGTTCGCAGGATTAAATTATAATAGCTGATTTGAGGTAACAATCCAGTTGATTTTACTTTTTTGACATTCCGGGCATCATTTATGTGTTGCTCCGCGTAGTCAAGTGTGCCGGCGTGCTTCTGCACGTCAGGCGCCTGTAAGACGCTTTCAAAACAAAACACAGCATACAGATGAACATTGAAACAAGAAAACTAACCCTTGAGGATTACAACGACCTGAAAGAGTCAATGGAACAGGCGTACGACACGCTTGGCGGACAAATATGGAGTAAACAAACTATTGCAAAGCTGCTGAAACTTTTTCCTGAAGGACAGTTATGTATCGCTGTTGATGATAAAGTGGTAGCCTGCTCTCTGGCAATCATCGTTGATTATGACGAGTATGGTGATAAACATACTTATGAAATGATCACAGGGAAATACACTTTTTCCACGCACGATCCCAATGGAGATACGTTATATGGTATAGAGATATTTGTTTCTCCTGAATACCGGGGCCTGCGTTTAGGACGCAGGTTATATGAAGCCAGGAAAGAGCTTTGTGAAAGCCTGAACCTGAAAAGCATCATTGCGGGTGGCCGTATACCGGGTTACCACGAACATGCAGAGACCCTCAGCCCGAGACAGTATATTGATAAGGTGAAGGCAAAAGAGTTGTATGACCCTACCCTTACCTTTCAGATCTCGAATGATTTTCACGTCAGAAAAGTGCTGAAGAACTACCTGCCGGGAGATCATGAATCCAAGGAATTTGCTACGCTGATCGAATGGAACAATATTTATTACCAGGGCGTTGATGCTTCAGCCCGTTCTGCAAAAACAATCCGCATAGGGTTGGTACAATGGCAAATGCGCCTGTTCCCGGATATGGATGCATTTTATGAGCAGGTAGAATTTTTTGTAGACGCGGTGAGCGGTTACAAGTCTGACTTCCTGATGTTCCCTGAACTTTTTAACACACCATTGCTGCAGCCTTATAATCATTTGCCTGAAATGGAGGCGATGCGCAAGCTGGCTGAATTAACGGCAGAAATTGTAGAAAAGATCCAGGAATATGCTGTGTCTTATAATGTAAATATCATATCGGGCAGTATGCCGATACTGGAAAACAATAAATTGTACAATGCTACCTATCTGTGTCACCGCAGTGGAAAAACCGAAGAATACAGGAAGATCCATATTACGCCAAATGAGCAGAAATACTATGGTATGGTGGGTGGCGATAAACTGAAAGTATTTGATACGGACTGCGGAAAGATCGGGATCCTGATTTGTTACGATGTGGAGTTCCCTGAGCTGAGCAGAATTTATGCAGACCAGGGTATGCAAATCCTCTTTGTGCCTTTCTTAACAGATACCCAAAACGGATATACGCGTGTCAGAAGATGTGCCCAGGCACGTGCAATTGAGAATGAGTGTTATGTGGCAATTGCAGGCTGCGTAGGGAATTTACCGAAAGTAAATAACATGGATATACAGTTCGCTCAGTCGGCCGTTTTTACGCCATCTGACTTTGCCTTCCCTACCAACGCGGTAAAGGCAGAAACTACGCCAAATACAGAGATGATGCTTGTAGTGGATGTAGACCTTCACCTGCTGGATGAATTACACCACTTTGGTACGGTGAAAATATTGAAAGACCGCCGTAAAGATCTTTATGAAGTGAAATTATTGAAATAGACGGATTTCTTTTAAACAAATTGATCCGGCTACATTATCTATAGCCGGATCAATTTGTTTAGGTCCGTCTTTTAATTTGTGGATGGACGGTCTTTAAAGAATATCCAGTAAAGAATAGCAAGGATAATGATCAGGATTGGAATAATCCATTTCATGGTGGGTCCTGCACCTTTGTCATTTTCTTCATTCACAGCCTGTGGCGATGGTCCGGGATCCTGTTCATGTTTTGCATAATCATGTTCTACCGGTTTTGCGTTCCCATCTGGGCTTTCCGAGTGTTTGGGATCTGTATTTTCCATAAGTTTAGATTGTGTTTACATTCAGATAACAAAACTATCCTCAAAAGGTTTTCAAACGAAAGCTTACCTTTGTACCCGAGATGTATAACAATGCCGCAAAATACAGCCAGTTGATTAAAGATGAAGCCATACGTTTGGGCTTTATGCAATGCGGTATTGCAAAAGCGGGATTTCTGGAAGAAGAAGCACCCAGGCTGGAAAACTGGCTGAAGAATAACCATCACGGGCAAATGGAATACATGGAGAACCATTTTGACAAACGGCTTGACCCGCGTTTGCTGGTAGATGATGCCAAATCGGTTATTTCATTGACGCTAAATTATTTTCCTTCAGAGAGTCAGTCCGACCCTGATGCGCCCAAGATCTCCAAATATGCCTATGGGACAGATTACCATACAGTCATTAAGGACAAATTATTCCAGCTGCTCAATTTCATCAATGAAACGATTGGTGCCGTAAGCGGAAGAGCCTTTGTTGATTCCGCTCCTGTGCTCGATCGTGCCTGGGCCAAACGTGCCGGTATAGGATGGGTGGGAAAAA
Source organism: Pedobacter hartonius (assembly GCF_900107535.1). Lineage (GTDB taxonomy): Bacteria > Bacteroidota > Bacteroidia > Sphingobacteriales > Sphingobacteriaceae > Pedobacter > Pedobacter hartonius. The sequence goes on from NZ_FNRA01000012.1 coordinate 147,831, forward strand.
ACAGCAATATCATCAGCAAGAAAAGCGGTTCATTCTTTTTCCTTGCGGAACTGATCATTGATTTAGGCCTCGCCTATGACGAGCCTTTCCAGACCGACCATTGCGGCAGCTGTACCAGGTGCATTGATGCCTGTCCTACTGAGGCCATCCTTTCGCCCTTCGTGATCGATGCAAGAAAATGCATCTCCTATCTCACCATTGAGCTGAAAGACGAAATCCCTAAGAGCTTTGACAAACAGATGGACAACTGGATGTTTGGCTGTGATATCTGCCAGGATGTTTGTCCCTGGAACAGGTTTTCCGTTCCGCATACAGAACCGGCTTTTCAGCCCGGGGAGAATTTACTGCAGATGAAACGCGAAGACTGGCTGGATATCACAGAAGATGTATTCAGGCAGATCTTTAAACATTCGGCGGTAAAGCGGACTAAGTTTAAAGGCTTAACCCGCAATATTGATTTCATCAGGCAAATTCCCGGTGATAATGCTCCTATTTAATATTTAAAAAATTATTATTATCGAATTTGTCAGGCACATAGGTGCTGCCAAGTAATATTCTTTTCAGTTTTTTGGCTGTGGTCAAAGGAATGGTGATCACCTTCTCTCCGTTTTCCCATACACCAATCGTCTGGTGCAGCTTGTCAGTAGAACCATCGGTAAAATATAAATTCAGATCAACCGGCATTGGTCGCCCGCTTTTGTTTTCAACACGGACCGCATACCCCTCAGCTGTTTTATCCGCAGACAAAAGACCAAGGTCATTCACGCCGCCATCAAAGAACCAGCGTTTCCAGAACCAGTCCAGATTCTTTCCCGAACCTTCATTCATACTATAGAAAAAATCGAATGGCATCGGATGTTTACCATGCCACTGTTCAATATAGTGGTGTAAAGCCTTCGTAAACACTTCATCCCCAAGGTAATCTTTAACGAAAAGGTATCCCAGACCGGGTTTGGGATAAGTATTTGTAAAGGTACCTGCTCCTTTAAGATCTGTTGTAAAGGTCATGATGGGTGTATCGTTGCCTGAACCCGATGAAATTGCTGTGGCAGAAACCCCGTATTCGTCCACTACATCAGGATCAATCATGGGAGAGATCAGCCATTCGCCAATCGTAGCCCATCCTTCGTCCATCCATCCGTATTTGGTCTCATTGATGCCCATATAAAAAGGAAACATAGTATGGAAGATCTCATGGTCAGTCAGCGTAATCCCATCCTGGCGTTTTCCTGTAGGGTTATCATTGACCATCATCGGGTATTCCATCTGGTCTAAACCATCGAACACCGTTTCATGTGCATAAGGAAAAGGCCATTTTGGAAATTGGTAACTCATAGACTCCACCGTCTTCCGTGCAAAATCTATCACCTCGTAATAATCTTTGTGGTCAGCATTAAAAACGGCATCTACGCGTGTCCGTCTGTTTGTTTTCGGATCTACCACCAGGCTGCTGGATTTCCAGAGGTAATGATTGCTCAGGGCAAAAACAAAATCGGTGACCTTCTCTGCCTCAAACTTCCAGGTATTCAAATCCTGCTTAGTGGTAATGCGCTGAGCTGCGAGGTCAGCCGGAGTAATTACATTCACCACAGAATCAACTTTTTCTGCCAGTGCGATCTTTTCGGCAATAGCCGGGCTGAAAACACTTTTCGTATTTTTCAGGTCGCCCGTAGCCCATAACACATAATCTCCTGGTACAGTCACTGCGGCTTTGAAATTGCAAAAGTCGTTGTAGAATTCAGCTTCACCTAAATAAGGATATTTGTTCCAGCCATCCACATCATCATAAACTGCTATCCTTGGAAAAAAGTAAGCGATAAAATAAGCACCATCATCTACCTGCCCGGTTCTGGTATGGGATCCTTTATTAAGCTCATACTGATAGGTGATCGTTAATTTTGCCGTAGCACCCGGTGCAAGGGAAGAAATTGTAGTATGCATATTTGTTCCGTCAATAACAATCGCATCTGAAGAAATGGTTTTTCCATTGACTTCCATCGCACTGATCTGCATACCATCTCCCTGGTCCTTTTCTGCTATCTTTGAAATTCTCGGAACGCCTTTTTTATATAGATTCGGGTAAAGCTTAAACCATAGTTCTTTGAGCGTATCCGGACTCTGGTTTTTATAAACAACCGCAACGGTTCCTTTCAGCATCCGGGATACCGGATCGAAATTCACCTTCAGGTCGTAATCCGCAGTATTCTGCCAGTATTTCGCTCCGGGCCCGCCATTCACATTTCTCGTTCCTTTGGTATAAGCCTGCTGTATGGCTGCAGGAACAGGCAAAGCCTGCTGGGCAAAAGCAGACAGCCCCATCATATTGATGAGGCCGGCCATTATAAATTTATTCATTAAGGGAATTTTATTTACCAAACTTCATTTTAAGCTGTTCCAGCATATCTGATGTGACATCAACTGCGGGTTTTTCCTTTTTTGGTTGCTGCTGGAAGGGTTTTCTTGGCTGACCACCACCCTGTTGTTCCGGGCGGGCGGGCTGAGCAGGCTTAGCGTTAGCAGGATTGGTTCCGGCTGCAGGTTTCGCTGCTTCTGCAAATCTGGTGGCTTCGGCATGTTTTACGCCTTCGTTGGACCGTACTGCTTCAGTGGATTTTGGCGACTGGTTTTTTGCGGCCCTGGCCAGGTCTTTCTTTTTGTTCCATCTCAGCCAGATCTCTTCCAGTTTTTTCTTGGTATACAACGGGAAGTCACCTTGTTTCATCCAGGCATAATAGCTTGGCTCTGTATCAAAAACAGACTCTACGGAGCGGTTTTTATGTTTTCCAAAGTTGAATACCTCTTCGCCTTCTTCGTTAAATACCATTCTGCCGGCAAAGTCAAACGGTTTGTTCATATTCGTGAAGGAATGCAACGCATCGACATCATTTTTTACCGGCTGCGAAACATTGCCTTGTTTATCTTCAAAATCGGCATTTTCATAACGCTCCAGCTGGGCAAGCAGCACGTGGTAAGTAGCCGTGATATCAGCTTCTGCGGAGTGTGCGTTAATGATATCCTTATCACAATAGAATTTGTAAGCGGCACGCAGGGTACGTTGTTCCATCTGGTGGAAAATATTCTGTACATCAACAAACTTTCTGTTGGTCATATCAAAATCTACTCCCGCACGAAGGAATTCTTCAAGCAGGACAGGAATATCAAAGCGGTTGGAATTGTAACCGGCAAGATCTGCATCACCGATAAATTCAGCCAGCTCTGCCGCCACCTGACTAAATTTAGGTGCAGCTGCAATATGTTCGTCATAGATCCCGTGGATCAGTGAGGACTGCAGGGGAATAGGCATTTCCGGATGGATGCGCATTGTTTTTACCAGCTCAGATCCATCTGGCATGGCCTTTAATATTGCAATTTCAACAATACGATCAGCACCAACATTAACGCCGGTGGTTTCCAGATCGAAAAAAGCAAGAGGGCGGATTAAATTTAATTTCATCAGTATTTTATTTTTTTGTTGTCAAAGGGCAGGTTAAAACTAGCATTTATTCACACCCTGATTTTATATTGATACAGATTTTATATTAGCTTAGAAAGATAATACCCAATCCTATACCTATTATCATAATAAGATACATCAATATTTCGGTTGTAGCAAACTTTTTATATTTAGTCCAGAAAGATATATCGTGCTTAGGTTCCATTTGCATTTATTTAATTTTTTACCGGTCCCCCTTTGATCAGCACATGCTGATAGGCGGGCAGGTTCATGTCATCAACAATTACACCTCTCGTTGTAGAGGCATGAACAAAGAAACCATGGTTAAGGTAAACGCCAACATGGTCTATCTCCTTACCTCCGAAGGAGAAAAAAACAAGGTCCCCCTCCTTCAGCTGATCCGGGTTCTTCTCCCTGATCACATCGGCCTGATCCCGCGAACGCCGCGGAATATCCTGTCCATAAATTTCCTTATTCAAAAGTAAGGCAAATCCTGAACAATCTATGCCTCTTTTGTCCATTCCTCCCAATTTGTATTTTACTCCTGTCCAGTCGGTAATGAAACGGTACAAGGCCTTACTCTTTAATTCGGCCATTGCTTCGGCAGCCTTTGCTGCTTTTGTGCTGCTGTAAGCCCCGGGCCTCTTGCTTCCGCAGGAAGACAAAAAGACCAGCACAGCCATCACGATCATGAATTGAAGAGAGCTATGGCGGCGCAGGCTTAAAGTATTCATATTATTGTTTAATTAATCTTTGGATCTCATCCAGTTTCAGCAGTGCCTCTACCGGGGTGAGCACATTTACATCCAGGTTATTCAGCATATCCCTGATCTGCACCAGAACTGGGTCCTCTACAGCAAACATATGCAGCTGGTAAGCCTGGTTCTGTACTTTTTTGATGCTGTCCTTGATACTCTGGCCTTCCGTTCTGTCAATCTCGAGTTTCTTGAGGATCTCATTGGCGCGGCCGATCAGCTTAGCGGGCATTCCTGCCATTTTTGCTACATGTATCCCAAAGCTGTGCTCACTTCCGCCAGGTACGAGCTTACGCAGAAAGATCACTTTATTGGACATTTCTTTCACAGAGACATTGAAGTTCCTGATCCGGGGCATTGTTGCTGCCAGTTCGTTCAGCTCATGATAGTGTGTGGCGAACAATGTTTTCGGTCTTGCTGTGGGATGGGTATGCAGGAATTCGGCAATAGCCCAGGCGATGGAAATCCCGTCATAGGTACTGGTTCCCCTACCGATCTCATCCAGCAGGATTAAACTGCGGTCGGATATATTATTCAAGATGCTGGCAGTTTCATTCATTTCTACCATGAATGTACTTTCTCCTGAAGACAGGTTATCTGATGCACCCACGCGGGTAAATATCTTATCTACAATACCGAAAGATGCAGCTTTTGCGGGGACAAAGGAACCCATCTGTGCCATCAGCACGATGAGGCCGGTTTGTCTCAGGATGGCCGATTTACCGGACATATTCGGTCCGGTGATGATAATGATCTGCTGGGTATCATTGTCAAGGAACACATCATTGGTGATGTATTCATCGCCTACGGCAAGGCGCTTTTCGATAACAGGGTGCCTGCCGCCCTTGATATCAAGCAGTTTTGAATTGTTCAGATCCGGTTTTACATAGTGATTGCTGATCGCAAGCTGGGCGAAACAAAGCAGTACGTCCAGCTGGGCAGTAAGATAGGCATTCAGCTGAATGGGCCTGATATAGGCGGCAACCTGTCTGACCAGCGCCTCATACATCCGTACCTCGATCATCTGGATTTTATCTTCAGCCCCGAGGATCTTCTCCTCGTATTCCTTTAATTCCGGTGTAATATACCGCTCGGCATTCACCAGCGTTTGTTTACGGGTCCATTCTGCAGGCACTTTATCCTTGTGCGTATGCGTAACTTCAAGATAATAACCAAATACGTTATTAAAAGATATTTTTAAAGATGGAATACCTGTTTTCGCCGCTTCGCGCTTCTGGATCTCTACGAGGAAGTCTTTTCCTCCTACTGATATGGCGCGCAGTTTATCCAGCTCCTCATCAATTCCGTCTGCAATTACATTCCCTTTGACCAGCAATGCCGGAGGGTCTTGCTGCAGTTCTCTTTCCAGCTGATCGCGGATACTGAGGCAGGGATCAAGCTGGTCGGCGAGCTGTTTTAAATACGGATTGTTGGTTTTTAACGCGGTATTCTTTATTTCCTCGATGGAATAGAGCGATTTCTTCAGCTGGCACAGTTCCCGGGGGCCGCAACGCTGCAGGCCTACTTTGGAGATCAGTCTTTCCAGGTCTCCTATCTGTCTGATATGGGTCAGGAATTCCGTCATGAGTTGTTCATGGCCAACCATGAATTCAACTGTTCCCAGCCGCTCCTGGATTGCCTTCAGTTCTTTGAGCGGCATGACGATCCATTTATGGAGCATCCTGGCCCCCATTGGGGTGGAAGTGTGGTCGAGCACGTTGAACAGTGTTGTTGCATTTTCATTCGCCGAGCTCACCAGCTCCAGGTTGCGCACCGTGAAACGGTCCAGCCACATGTAATGATCTTCTTCCAGGCGGGAGATCGATGAGATATGTTTCAGGTTACGGTGTTCAGTTTCGTTCAGGTAATGTAGCACGATGCCTGCGGCTACAATACCAGATTGTATCTTATCCACACCAAAACCCTTTAAAGAACTGACTTCAAAATGTTTGTTTAAGATCTCATTGGCATAGTCACTGGTAAAGGCCCAGTCATCCATCGGATAGGTATAAAATTTGTCTCCGAATAACTCCATGAATTCATGGCGCTTACTTTTTTGGAAAACTACTTCGGTGGGCTTAAAACCAAGTAAAAGTTTATCTATATACTCTGCATTGCCCTGGGCAACATGAAATTCACCCGTAGATATATCTACAAATGAAACACCAATAGCAGCTTTGTCAAAATAAACCGCTGCTAAATAATTATTTGATTTCTGACTCAGTATATTATCGCCATAAGCAACCCCGGGTGTAACCAGTTCAGTTACCCCGCGTTTCACTATGTTCTTGGTAGTTTTGGGATCTTCCAGCTGGTCACAGATCGCTACGCGCTGGCCTGCGCGAACAAGCTTGGAAAGATAGGTATCCAGTGAATGATGCGGGAAACCGGCAAGCTCATTATTCATATCCGAACCATTGCCCCGTCTTGTCAAAGTAATACCCAGTATCTCTGAGGTTTTGATGGCGTCTGCCCCAAAAGTCTCATAAAAATCACCTACTCTAAACAATAACAATGCGCCAGGATATTTCGCCTTAATCGTATTCCACTGACCCATTAACGGTGTTTCCTTAGTCTTATCTTTAGCCAAAATATATGTTACGTTACAAAAAATGTAAATATACTACCTCTGGTTTAGCTTTAGGTTTTTTTTTGAAAAATAGCATTGGAAATACTTTAAAGGAATCTTCTCAATACGATAAAGCGTCAGCTCATTCAGAAATGGAGCTGTATCATAGCCACACAATTGATATCTCTATAATTTACATTGTGCCGTTTTAATGGATTATATCCAAAATAAATTCGCTTTTAATAAATTAATAATTAATTTTACCGGTATAATCATTTATTTCAAATTAGTTAAATATAGTAATATCCAACATTAGGTATACTATGATGGAACAAATCACAAGTTCATATATCCTGGATTATCTAAAGAACAATGAAATTCATCTGGCTTCTACACATGCCAAACTATGTACACCAATCATCAGGCGAATGTGTCAGAAAATGTGGTATATAATCAGGTTTGGGGAAATCAAATTGTGTGATGATATGTACGTATTGTTAGACATAGATGGTGTAATGGTTCCTGCTCAGTCATGGAAAAGGCCTGAATTTCTTCAGGACGGATTCCCTGTATTTAGTCTGAAATCCATACAGGCATTGCAGAAGATCATTAATAAGACTGATGCTACCCTTGTCCTGACAACATCGCATAAATCAATCTACAGTATTTCGGAGTGGAAGGATATTTTTAAATTACGGGGGATAAGTGTCTCTGCGCTTGACCGGCTGACAGCCAACGATTTGAATTTAAGCCGTAAAGAGGAAATTCTGCAATGGTATAATTCTGGTGGCCACTCTGATGATCAGATCGTCATCATTGATGATGATAAGTCACTACATGCGTTGCCGTTTGATATGAAACAGAATTTAGTAATGACAAGCCCTATGGTTAGGTTAACCGATGAACTGGCAGATGATGCGATTTCGATTCTTAAAGCCGGGGCACTTGCCCCGGCTTAACCTCTACAATTGTGTGATATAAGATAAAAACAAGGATAGCGCCTCACGTTTTTTCTCTGTCAGTTCAAAATCCAGTTTATTCATCAGGTAATCTTCCACATCAAAATCAGGATTGTGCGGCAGAGTTTTTAACAATTCCTTGCGGTTATCCAGTCCCAGTTTCAGCGCTGCATTAAATTCCGTCAAGAAAGCTTCCGGTATAGGCTTATTGGCTACCCAGGCAGCATATACAAAAGGCAATCCGGTAAATTTCATCCATTCCTCGCCCATGTCATAAGCAAAGTTATAATCAGCTTTTTTTCCAAAGGTCCTGTCACCAATCAATACGATCGCATCGGTTTCCGCATCAGGGTCTGTAGTATAAGTAATGTCCAGTTTGAAATAGAATTTCAGTAAAACCCTTGCCAGGTTATTGGAAGTTCTGGAATGGCTGTCCAGTTTTAGTGTTCTGATCTGGCTTGCGGGTACTTTACTAAAGATAAACACCGAATTTACAGCGCCTACAGAGCCTATGCAGTAATCAGAAATGATCGTGGCATGAGGTACATGCGGGATAGCCGCTACGGGGATCAGTCCTACATCAACGGTTCCGTCAATGACTTTGGCAGCGCAATCTGAAGGTATATCTAAACTTAAATCGATTTGTTCCTGTATTCCTGAATTTTCAATGCCGTAGATAAATGCCTTGGTATTGGTATAGGCAACGGCAGAAATTTTAATTTTATCCATTATTTAAATGATCGGTATTGTTTTCATCAGTAATTGTAAAGGTATCGCCTGTTAAAGTTACTTTATACAGGCCTGTATTCTGATGGGGGAAATCATACATTGCAGACATTGGTTTACCACTGAAAAGGCACAGCAGCAAACGCAGCGCGCGCCCGTGCATACATACCAGTATTAACTTTTCATCAGACCTGCTTTTGATGATTTCAATGATAACTTTCAGCCTGAGGGCAACATCATTCGGGCTTTCGCCACCTGCAAAATGGGCATCATAATCTCCGCCCTGCCACTTTTCGGTCATGTCTTTGAATGCACCGATGGCATGTTCACTGGTTTGTGTTCCCTCCCATTCCCCCCAGGCAAGTTCATCAAGTTCGGGATGTTTTTCCCAGGGAAGGCCGGCGTCAATATATTGCTGAACAGTCTGCTGTGTGCGCTTCAGTGCTGAGGTATAAACTTTGTCAAAAGGAACATCTTTATACATTGCATAAAATGCAGCAGCCTGTTCCCTGCCCGTGTTGTTGAGATCACTGTCTATACCCCGTCCCTGTATGATGCCCTGTTTATTCAGATCTGTCTCCCCATGGCGGATGATATATAGTTCTTTGTCCATTAATTGATTACCGGCAACTTATAAAACTGTGGTTTAACTTCTTCATCAAATACATAATCCGTATAGTCGGTCACCACATTATACAGGGTATCTCTTTCAATAGGCTGACGGTGTACCTGTTTGATTAGGTTAACTAAATCTTTTGTGCTCATTCCGGGAGTTTGTTCCTCGGCACCCGCCATAGAGTAAATTTTGGTCGTATCATCAAGTGTACCATCAATATCATCCACACCAAAATTCAGGGAAAGTTGTGCGGTCTGGCGGCTGATCATTGCCCAGTACGCTTTGATATGGTCAAAGTTATCCATGTAGATCCTTGCAATGGCGTAGTTCCGGAGGTCTTCGATCACAGATACCTCAGGCACATGGTCCATCTGGTTATTCTGATTTCTGAACTTCAGCGGAATAAAAGCCTGGAAACCTCCGGTTTTATCCTGCAGCTGGCGCAGGCGCTCCATATGGTCTACCCTGTGCCAGAATTGTTCAATATGTCCGTAAAGCATCGTAGCATTTGTACGCATGCGCAATTTATGGGCCTGTTCGTGGATGTCCAGCCATTGCTCTGCATTACATTTATCATTGGCGATCTTTTCCCTTATTTCCGGATGGAAGATCTCGGCACCACCGCCGGGCATGGAATCCAGTCCGGCTTCCTGCATATATCTCATTCCGTCATAATGGCTGAGTTTTGCCTTTTTGAAAATGTAATAATACTCTACGGGTGTAAGTGCCTTGATATGCAAGCCGGGGCGGTGAGCTTTGGTCCTCCTGAAAAACTCTGCATAAAAATCAAGGTTTTGTTTAGGCACCACACCGCCGGTAATATGCACCTCCGTTACGGGCTCATTGTCGTATTTTTTCAGGGCATCTATCATCCCGTCCACACTCATTTCCCATCCTTCTTCCTTATTTTTTATCAAACGGGAATAGGAGCAGAAATTACAGGTATATACACAAACATTGGTGGGTTCGATATGAAAATTGCGGTTGAAATAAGTTCTGTCCCCGTGTTTTTGTTCTCTGATATAATTGGCCAGAACGCCTAGAAAACCCAGTTCAGCATGTTCATAGAGATAGACCCCTTCATCAAAGGTGATCCGCTCAGTGTTCTGGACTTTTAACGCGATATCTTTTAATTCCTGAGCCAGATCGGCGTCATTCAATATAAAAGTAAGTTTCTGCTTGGTATCCATATGGTATATTATACCTCAAAAGTAAGATAAAATCAACAGATGAAGGCGTCAGCAGGCCGTTAAGCTGTCAGGTTTATGTCAAAGCTATGAACGTAAAACTATTTGAACGTCTTCATTGCTTCCCTGAAATACTTCATCGGGACGAATAACATTCCGAAACACTCCCCTTCCTCTTTCCCTAAATGCTTGTGGTGCACCTTATGTGCTTTGCGTAAAGCGCGGAAATAGAAATTATTGGTTCTGCTGAACAGTTTAAAGCGCTGATGGATCAGGATATCGTGTACCATAAAATAGGCAAGGCCATACAGCGTGATTCCGATACCGATATAGAAGAGGAAACCAAGGTCGGTAATGAAAGTACCCAGGATAAAAAAGGCCATGGAGATACAGGCGAAGATCACAAAGAAATAATCATTTTTCTCAAAAAAAGTTTGGGCTTTGTTGTGATGGTCGTCATGCAGGGTCCAGAGCAGTCCGTGCATAATGTACTTATGTGTTAACCAGGTTACACATTCCATCAGACAAAAGGTAAGCAGTACTATTGCTATATTAATCAGTATGTTCATCCCGAACGCTTTTAATTTTATTTAACATTAATTTGAACCAGCTGGTATAAACACCCGGATTTTTCTCGATATCTGCCTCAATGGCTTTAAGAGGCAGATATTTCCAATCGGACACCTCAGCAGGATCTGGAACTGGCAAAGCATTACTCTCCCCAAAAAATACATGGTCAAGTTCATGCTCGGTCAGTTCCTCTGTGAGTACTGCCTTATAGGTAAAACTAAACTGGTGTGTCAAATTACAGGCCATTTTCATTTCCTCCATCAATCTACGGTGGGCAGCCTCAATCAGCACTTCGCCCGGCCTGGGGTGTGAGCAGCAGGTATTCGTCCACAATAACGGGGAATGGTATTTTTCTGCAGCCCGTTTTTGCAGCAGCAGTTCGTCTTTATCATTAAATATAAACACAGATATCGCCCGGTGTAATAAAGCTTCCTGATGGGCCAGCAATTTCTCCATTATACCTATTTCATTATCCTGCTCATCTACCAGTAAAACGTATTCAGTCATATTATAGGGTCTTAATCAGTGTTTTTTCTTCGCCGGTACAATATGGGTTGACCAGCAGATAGTATTTAATTCGTTTATGTAACTCTTTGTCTGCATGGGGCTGATTTGCGCCGGTCTTCAGATAACAAATCAGGTTCAGCTTATCTTCCCTGATGTTACTGCTGTATCTCAGCAGAGAGGGGGCATTACTTTGTATGGCAAGCCTGAAAAACAGGAGTTCTGCTGAGGTATGGTCCTTTTCAATTGCCGCTTCCAGCAGTCTTCTTCCGCGGTTAAAGTGGCTGATCCTGCTGAATGGATTAACCAGGTGTTTAGACATCATGAATTCAGACATGGCCCTGAAACCCAGCATGACGGGTGCATCATCTTCATCCACGTCCTTTAACTGCCCGTAGAACTGACCGGTTACCTTCTCACTGCCGAATGAGCCATCCAGCAACCTGCGGCATGCAGAAAGGTCCGGAGTGCCAATTTTCAGCCATACAAACAGCAGCAACAGCACAGTTTTCATATCATCCGGAAGCTATGTTTAACATACGAGCCTGCAAGAAGGCTCAGTTTTCTTGAATTGGGGATACGTATCCGTTCCGAAAGGATACGTACGGAAGAAACAGACTTGATCTTGTTGAACAGGCTCCTGTAATAAATATAAGCTACATAAACACCAAAGCGGGAACTGCGTGGCAGTTGCCTGATCCCGGCCAGTGCTGCAGCAAAATCTTCTTCAATGTCCCGCTCAATTTCTTTTTTTTCCTTTTCAGAGAATATGCTGAGGTCTACCTGTGGAAAATATACCCTTCCCAATACTTCATAGTCATTTTTCAGGTCTCTCAGAAAATTCACCTTCTGAAAGGCCGCCCCCAGCCTCATTGCCGCAGGTTTCAGGTTTTTGTATAATTCCTGGTTATTTTCGGTAAACACCCGCAGGCACATCAGCCCAACTACTTCTGCGGAGCCTAATATATAGGTTTCGTATGAATTTGCAGAATGCTGCGTCTGCTGAAGATCCATTTCCATGCTGGCCAGGAAACAGTCAGTAAGCCCGCTTTCAATGGAATAATCATGAACCACATGCTGGAAACTGTTAAGTATAGGATTAAGGCTGATCCGCTGACGGATTGCTTTATAGGTGTCTGTTTTAAAATCTTCCAGCAGATCTGCCTTGTTAAAATCATGAAATGAATCTACAATTTCATCCGCCAGACGCACGAAACCATAAATGCTGTAAATGGCGTTGTGGAATTTTTTATTCAGGCACCGGATGCCGAGTGAAAAGCTGGTACTGTAGGTTTTGGTGACCAATGTGCTTGAGGCAACAGAAATATGATCAAACAGTTCTTTCATGGCTATTTTCTTTTAAAATACTGATCCAGCTGTCCGGCCGCTACCTGACCTGATATCAATGCGGGAGGAACGCCCGGGCCGGGAACTGTCAGCTGCCCTGCATAGAACATATTTTTAAGCTGTTTATTTTTTAAGGAGGGTTTCAGCACAGCAGTCTGCATTAACGTATTTGCCAGTCCATACGCATTTCCTTTATAAGCATGATAATCCTCAGTGAAATCATTGATGCAATATGTTCTCTTATAAATGATCTGTTCGCGGAAACTTTCGCCGCAAAAATTTTCAACACGCCTGATGAGCCCGTCAAAATATCCTTCCCTGGTAGTCACATCATCTTTCAGCCCCGCCGCAACGGGAACCAGCAGAAACAAGTTCTCCATTCCTTCAGGGGCTACCCCTGCATCTGTTTTGGATGGGCAGCAGACATAGAACAATGGCTCTTCGGGCCATTGCGGACTGCTGTAAATATCATGGGCATGCTGAGTAAAATCGGCATCAAAGAACAGGTTATGGTGCTGCAGCTTCTTCAATTTTTTGCTTACTCCTACATAATATATCAGACAGGAAGGGGCGAAAGTCTTTTTCTCCCAATATTTTTCCTTGTAATTTCTGTAAGGCTCATCCAGCAGCTGCTGTTCAACATGGTGATAATCCGCTGCGGCAATCAGTCCGTCCGTTTTGACCGGGCCTATACTTGTTTTCAAGCCGGAGACCAGTCCTCCGGTAACCTCTATATGTTCTACCTGTACACCGGCGTGGAATTCAACGTCCAGGGATTCTGCAAGCTCTTTCATCCCGCTGACGATTTTACACATGCCGCCAACCGGGTAGAAAGTCCCCTGCACCAGGGCTGAGTAGTTCATCATTGTATATAAAGCGGGTATCCTGTTTGCCATCGCCCCCAGGAAAAGTACCGGAAACTCCATCAGGGCAATGAGGCGTTCATCCCTGAAATAGCTTTTTACATGGGAACTGACGGAGCTGAAGAGATTGGCTTTCAGCATTCCCTGAACCACATCCATATTGGCGTACTCCATCCATGAAAATGCAGGCTTATAAACCAGGTCTTTCATACCAACTTCGTATTTGAACTCAGCTTCCTTTAAAAATTTACGCAATGCGACAGCGCTGCCAGGTTCTATGGATTCAAATACCTGTTCTAACTCATCCATACTGGCAGGGATTTCTATGACGTCGTCCTTTCCGAAGATGATCTGGAAACCGGGATCCAGCTGTTTCAGTTCATAATAATCTGCGGCTGATTTTCCAAAGGCGCTGAAGAAGTTCTCAAAAATATCAGGCATCCAGTACCAGCTGGGACCCATATCAAAAGTGAATCCCTCCGCACTGTACACCCTTGCCCTACCACCTATATCTCTGTTTTTTTCAAATACAGCAACCCGATGTCCTTCTTTCGCTGCAAAACAGGATGCCGCCAAACCAGAAAAACCACTACCGATAATTGAAATATTTGCCATAGCATAAAACAGTTGAATATGGGTTAAATTAATTACCCATTTGTATTAATTTTATTAAAATACAGAATTTTTTCTGTAAAAAAAAGCTGCCTTCAGATTATTCTGAGGCAGCTTGTATACTTTAATTGGAGGAATAGGAATCTATTTCGCCGCTTTGGTAAAGTTCAATACAATGTTTGCAGGCGCAGATCCGTATTCCACAGGTGATTTCAGGATCAGCTGATCTCCGGAAGTTGAAGAGAGGACAAGTCTGTAACCATCTGTGATGCTCTTGGCTTTATCACCTTCGTTCAATTTTTTAAATTGGAATGTCTCATCTGCAGTACTCACCGACCAAAAAATATCTTGTGTTCTTGCAGGGCAATCTGCGGTTCCGGGCAATGTGTAGCTACCATTTCCGCTATTGGTTAAACGCCATGTACTTCCAATAAAACATTTGTATGAAGCCTCATTGAAAAGGGATTTTACATTGGCAGCAGGCACGCCTTCAAAAGTGATATTATTCAATACCCAGTTACCTGTTACGGCCCCTCTTCTCAAACTTGTACCTGCAGTACTTTTTGTGCTGGAGCAACTTTGTAAAACCATTAATGAACTGCATAAAATGGCTGCTATTACTAATATTCTTTTCATATACGTCTGTTTTGAATTTACCCCTTGCATAAATCCTGCCAAAAAACTTAAAAATTTAAATTCATTTGCTCAAAAATCACTACGACGAATACCAGCAATTTAACCCCCAGTAACACAGGGAAGTGCTAAATCAGTTGATGGTGCATCTCCTGGTTTCTAATAAAAACCAGGCAGCGCAAGATTTTATTACAATGGATAAATGTCTGCATTGCTAAGCGCTGTGACCGTTAAAAAGTTCAGGTTGTGTTTTCCATATGTCATATCAGTTAAGAATCAGAGAAAAATAATAATGAAATTTATTTTGTTTTTATCTGGTTTATCGCATAGAAAAATATTAATAATAAATATATTTATACCACGTTAATGTTACCTGAACCTTACAAACATCGCGATGCCTACAAAATATCAATTTGAAACGCTGCAGCTTCATGCCGGACAGGAAATAGATCCTACAACAGGCGCCAGAGCAGTGCCTATTTATCAAACCACCTCTTATGGCTTTAACAGTGCCGAGCATGGGGCAAACCTCTTTGCGCTGAAGGAATTCGGGAATATCTATACCCGTATCATGAATCCTACAACAGACGTGTTTGAAAAACGCGTGGCAGCACTGGAGGGTGGTGTGGCAGCATTGGCAGTGGCTTCGGGGCAGGCTGCCCAGTTCATCGCGCTGAATAACATGATGGAGACTGGTGATAACTTTGTGTCTTCACCACACCTGTATGGCGGTACCCATAACCAGTTTAAAGTCGCCTTTAAACGACTGGGCATAGAGGTACGGTTTGCGGCGAGCGACAATACGAAGGATTTCGAATCCCGGATTGATGAAAATACAAAAGCACTGTATGTAGAGACCATAGGGAACCCTTCTTTCAGTATTCCTGATTTTGAAGAGCTGGCCCTGGTGGCTGAAAAATACAACCTTCCTTTGGTTGTCGATAATACATTCGGTGCTGCAGGTTACCTGTTCAGGCCACTGGATTACGGTGCGCACATCGTAGTGCAGTCTGCTACCAAATGGATCGGCGGTCATGGTAACAGTATCGGCGGTGTGATTGTAGACGGCGGAAAGTATAACTGGGGCAATGGCAAGTTCGGGCAGTTCAGTTCTCCTTCCGAGAGTTACCACGGCCTGGTTTACAGCGACGTATTCGGTGAAGGCAGTAGCTTTGGAAATATCCAGTTTATCATTCGCGCCCGGGTTGAAGGCCTAAGAGATTTTGGCCCCGCCCTCTCTCCTTTTAATTCATTTCTCCTGCTGCAAGGGCTTGAAACACTTTCCCTTCGCGTACAGCGCCATGTAGACAATGCGCTTGCACTGGCCACATGGCTGGAAAAACATGAGCAGGTCAGCCAGGTATTTTATCCGGGACTGGAAAGCAGCCCTTATCATCAGAACGCAAAAAAATACTTGAAAAATGGGTATGGCGCAGTATTGGCCTTTGAATTAAAGGGCAACAAAAAACAGGCAACACGACTGGTAGATTCACTGCAGCTGATCAGCCACGTGGCCAATGTAGGAGATGCAAAAACACTCATCATACAGCCATCAGCAACTACGCATCAGCAGATGGAGGACGAAGAACAACTGGCTGCAGGCGTTACCCCACAGTTACTGAGGGTTTCTGTAGGGATAGAACATATAGATGATATCAGGGCAGATCTTGAACAGGCCTTTGAAAATATAGTATAGCCGCCCTCCTGATTCCTGCAAAATATAATTCTGAATTTTTCTGTACCGATTAACGCAGACACATTTAAACGCTGTTTTGCAGGAACAGGGGCTCATTTCAAGGCGTAACGCCTGTGAATTTGACGATTTAAATCATTTTAACACCCTAACTTACAGTACTGTAACAATTATTCAGAATTATATTTTGAAAATATAATCTGTAGCATTACATTTGTAGACATAAAGCGAAAGCTTTTCGAGTCAACCTCAATCACCGGGTTTGATTTATAAAGAAGTGGCGAGAGACAGGCTCTATGACCCACTGGCAACCCTCCCAAATGGAGAAGGTGCCAATTCCTGACCAGTCAGCATATTGCTTTCTGGAAAGATAAATTTAGACAAATGAAAACAAGATCAATACTATCGCTACCGGGCGAAAAGCAGCCTAACATTAATCCTGATACACGGGCTTTTGAATATATGTGTTGTTGCCTGAACTAACCTCCCATTGTAAACCCAACCGGAAGGTATTCCTTTTTCAACTCAGTCAACATGTCAACTCAAACAAATTCTATTACGGCTTTATGCATGTTTAAACACACAGCAACAGCCTCTCTATATAAAGATTTAGTATAATGTCATCAACAGCTATATATCATCACAAAAAGCCTTTTAAACTTGAAAACGGAAAAAAGCTTTCTGAACTTCAAATTGCCTATCAGACTTATGGCAGGTTAAATGCCAAAAAAAATAATGTAATCTGGGCTTGCCATGCTTTGACTGCTAATGCAGATGTGGCCGACTGGTGGAAGGGACTTGTAGGCGATAAATACCTGTTTAATCCTGAAGAGCATTTTATCATTTGTGCTAATGTGCTGGGCTCGCATTATGGCACTACCAGCCCTCTTAATATTGATCCGGTAACCGGAAATCCTTATTACCTTTCCTTCCCTGAGTTTACCATCCGGGATCTTGCCAAAGTACATCAGCTATTGGCAGACCACCTTGGAATTACAAAAATCAAGGTATTGATCGGCGGATCTTTAGGAGGTCAGCAGGCTTCAGAATGGGCAATTGCAAATACCATCACTATTGAAAATCTAATACTCGTAGCCTGTAACGCCTTCCAGACCCCTTGGGGAATTGCATTCAATGAAAGCCAGCGCCTAGCCATCAGTGCCGACCGCAGTTTCTACAGCCAGCAGCCTGACGGTGGAATGAAAGGACTTCAGGCAGCCAGAAGTATAGCCTTGCTTTCCTACCGTACCTATGAAGCTTATAATGCCACACAGGTGGAAAGTGTAAATGACAAGACGGGTGATTTCCGGGCTGCGTCCTATCAAAAATATCAGGGCGAAAAACTCTGCCGTAGGTTTAATGCCTACAGCTATTGGTACCTTACCAAAGCAATGGACAGCCACAATGTTGGCAGAGGACGAAAAAGTGTGGCCGATGCCCTGGCGGGAATCAAATCAAATACGCTGGTGATCGGCATTGAGAATGACTTCCTTTTCCCTGTCAATGAGCAGGAGTTCCTGGGAAAACATATTCCCGGAGCTGAGTTCCACAGCATCAAATCTGCCTACGGACATGACGGCTTTCTGATTGAAACAGACATTTTAACCAATATCATCGGGAACTTTTTGAAGGAAAGCGCAAATAAAAAAATTGTTAAACTGCATAAAATAGCATAATGAATAAGAAACTTAAAATTGGAATATTCGGTTTTGGAGTGGTGGGACAGGGATTGCATGACATCATCCGTGGTCAGGACCTGAACCTCGAGATCATCAAAATAGCAATAAAAAATCCTGATAAAAAGCGGAGCCTTGACGCTAAACTGTTTACTACAGATCATGATGAGATACTGAACAATGAAGAGATCAATACCATAGTTGAACTGATTGATGATGCTGATGCGGCTTTTGAGATCACCCGGAAAGCGCTGATTAATGGAAAACATGTCGTTTCAGCGAATAAAAAAATGATTGCCAATCACCTGGAAGAACTGGTTGAATTACAGGCAAAATATGGAACTTCCCTTCTTTATGAAGGCGCAGTTTGCGGCAGTATTCCTATCATCAGGAATCTTGAAGAGTATTACGACAATGAGTTGCTGCATGGAATAAGCGGGATATTCAATGGTTCATCAAACTATATCCTCTCCAAAATATTTAATGAGAACATGCCTTATGCTGATGCTTTAAAACAGGCTCAGGATCTTGGCTTTGCTGAAACAGACCCGATAATGGATGTTGGTGGTTTCGACCCAAAATTCAAACTGGCCATTGCCACAGCCCATGCTTACGGATTGTTCATCAATCCGGATAAGATCCTGAACATAGGAATCCAGAATCTATCGGAGCATGATATTCAGTATGCCAGGGAGAAGAATTTCAAGATTAAACTGGTACCTACCGCACGCAAGATCAGCACTAAACAGGTCGTAACTTATGTACTGCCAAAATTTGTAAAGTCTGATGATTTCCTTTTCAACGTTGAAAATGAATACAATGGTGTCACCGTTCAGGCTGCTTTTGCCGACAAACAATTTTTCTTTGGAAAAGGTGCCGGAGGGCACCCAACGGGTGCTGCAGTGTTATCCGATATTGCTGCATTGAGATACGGCTACAGGTATGAGTACAAAAAATACCACCAGAAAAACGGACTGATCCATACTGATAATGTGAACATTGAGGTATACCTGAGATACACACACGAATACACGGTAGAGAAACTCAAAATTGAAAATATTATAGAACGTTTCTCAAGAAATGACTACAAGTATGTCATTGGAAGTGTAAGCCTGAAATCACTTCTGGCAAATAAAGACCTGCTAGTACAGAAAGACGTGTTCATCGCTAATACAGGCCGTTTTACTTATACTGAACAACAGATCCAGGAAATTGCTGCTGAAGAAGTGCTGGTGCAATAGTCCCGTGTTTTCAGGAGGATTGTTTCTTAGTTGAACGCTTAATTGTTTATGCTTGCTTAGTTGATTACTTACTTCGAAAAGATCATCAATATGAAAGATGGATATATTATATCCATCTTTTTTAAGTTCCTCCTGGGGGATCTTCTATACCACCGTTCCAGGCAGGGCACTTAAATACACAGCTGTTCAAAATATCATAACTGCATTACAGATGTCTTATACTGGGATTAGTTTACAGTATGCATAGCATACTGAGTAACCAGGTAGATTAAATTTCCCTGTTCGCATCCCAGTTTTCCAGATAATCCGCAACTCTTCTTACGAACATGCCACCAAGCGCCCCATTAACCACTCTATGGTCATAAGAAAGCGAAAGGAACATCATATGGCGGATAGCAATTACATCTCCGAATTCAGTTTCGAGCACTGCAGGTTTCTTTTTAATCGTACCCACGGCAAGTATCGCCACCTGCGGCTGATTAATGATAGGTGTTCCCATCACATTTCCAAAAGAACCCACATTGGTTAAAGTGAAGGTACCATTTTGTGTGTCATCAGGTTTAAGCTTAGATCCCCTGGCACGGTTGGCAAGGTCGTTCACTGCTTTTGTTAAACCTACAAGGTTCAGCTGATCTGCGTTTTTGATGACCGGTACGATCAGGTTCCCATTGGGAAGTGCCGCTGCCATACCAATATTGATATCTCTTTTTCTGATGATGCTGGTACCGTTTACTGATACGTTGATCATTGGAAAATCTTTGATTGCTTTTGTTACCGCTTCAATAAAGATCGGGGTAAAGGTTATTTTCTCATTTTCCCGCTTTTCAAAATTCTTCTTCACCTTCTCTCTCCATACCACCATATTGGTGACATCTGCTTCAACAAAGGATGTAACATGCGCCGAAGTCTGTTTACTCATCACCATATGATCTGCAATCAGCTTACCCATACGGTCCATTTCAATAACCTCGTCACCACCACTGATGCTTACCGCAGGGCGTGCCACCTCAGGTTTTGCTGAAGGCGCAGTAAGGTTCTGTTTGTTTGTGGCCGGTTGTTCAGGGCTGACCGGCTGAGATGCAGACGGAGGGGCCGGAGCCGCTGAAGGCTGCGTGGTATTTTTGCGCCCGTTCTGCAGGTAGTTCAGCAGGTCATCTTTCGTGAGCCGGCCATCTGCACCGCTTCCGGTGATCTGGTCCAGTTCCTCAGTGCTGATCTGCTCCTGCGTGGCGATATTTTTCACCAGGGGTGAATAAAAACGATCGGATGTGGTCTCTTGCTGTTGAACAGCAGGTTGAGGCACTACAGTTTCCGGTAGCTGCGCTATACCAGGAATATTTTCCTCTGGTGTCGCAGCTGCTGCCGGTTCCGGCTCTGCGGGTGAAGGCTGCGCTTCCGCTACTGCAGGTTTGCTTTCCACTTCATCCGTTTCAATCAGGGCGATGACCGCACCTACCTGAACAACATCGTCTTCATTATATAACTGACTGATCAATTTTCCCGCCACTGGTGACGGTACTTCTGAATCCACCTTATCTGTGGCGATTTCTAACAATGTATCATCTAAACTGATCATATCACCAGGCTGTTTCAACCATTTGATGACAGTTGCTTCTGCAACACTCTCTCCCATTTTAGGTAATAATAATTCGTATTGTGCCATTTAGTTTACAGTAAATTTGGTATTTCCTATTGATTGCAAAAGTAAGGTTTTTACACCTAATTCACGTCTTCTTTCAGTAAATTCAAAACCATTGACAGTGCAGAGCTGGCAGAGCGCTCTATATTCTGTATTCTTTTGTTTCCAAAGCTGAATACCCTGGCGACTACCTTATTCCTGTTAGCTACTGCTATCCAGACGGTTCCGACAGGCTTACCCTCCGTCCCGCCATCAGGTCCGGCAATGCCGCTTACGGCAACGCTGTAATCTGTATTGAAATGTTTAATTGCTCCTTCAGCCATTTCCTTTACCGTTTGTTCGCTGACTGCACCATAGGTATTCAGCGTATCCGCCTTTACACCCAGCACAGATTCCTTCAGCTCATAGGAGTATGTCACGGCCCCACCGGCAAATACTGCGGAACAGCCGGGGTGTTTGGTAATCAGATGAGAAATGTATCCGCCTGTGCAACTTTCCGCAGTAGAAAGCGTCAGTCCTTTCTTTTTCATGATATTCAGAATGGCTTCTTCCAGTGCGATATCATCTTCAGCTACGATATAAGGTTTCAGTCTGGTGATGATCTGCCGGGCATAGATCTCCACTTCATCTTTTAACTGCTGTTCATCAGGCCCGCTGGTACTTAAACGCAGTCTTACCTGACCCAGTTTTGGCAGGTAGGCAAGTTTGATTGACGGGGGCAGGCTATCTTCTATGTCAGCGATTTCCTGCGCAAGAAATGATTCTCCAAGGTTAGCCGTTAATATAGTTTTGTGGTAGATGAAAGGCAGTTTGAACGACTTTGTCAGTCTCGGCAGGATCTCCTCTCCCATCAGATACATCATTTCAAAGGGCACACCAGGCATAGAGACAATGATATTTTCACCGTGTTCAAACCACATACAGGGTGCAGTGCCGTTCTTATTCTGGATCACGGTACAGCCCTCAGGAACATCGGCCTGCCTGATATTTGATTCAATCATCGGCCGGTTGCCGCGCTTGAATATGGCCTCTACGTTTTCGAGGACACCAGCGTCACGCCTCATCCCCATCTTAAAATACTTCGCCAGGGTGAATTTAGTAATATCATCCTTTGTAGGGCCAAGACCGCCGGTAATCAGTATTACGCGGGCTCTTTTCTCTGCCCTGGACAGTGCTTCTGTAATATGGTCAGCATCGTCTGATACAGAAGTGATCTGCTTTACTTTAATGCCGATCGCATTCAGTTCTTTTGCCATCCATGCAGAATTGGTGTCCACAATCTGGCCGATTAATATTTCGTCACCTATGGTTATGATCTCAGCTAACATAAAATTCTTTAAAAACGTGTATAATAAGCCTGTTGCTTGCTCAGTTTCAGATCCTGCAAGATTGATGCCTTAACTTTGATCGTCAGGTTATAACTTCTGTATGTTCCAATCGGTATCCAGTGGACACTCAGGTCCCAACAGTGAAGGTCCCTGTAGATGGAGAATGATGTTGGCGACAGGCCACTCTCTTTAAAGTCCCATCCTGAGGTAAACTGAATTTTCCATTTTGGAGTCGCGTTAAAGTCGCCGTTAAAGTTCAGCGTATTTGTTGTGGTCGAGTTAAATGCGGTGCGCGGTTTGCTGTAATCAAAACGGTAAGAGAATGTAAAGTTCCAGGGAATATTAAAATCCACAAAGGCATTCGGATCATTGCTCACTTCCTGCAATTGTGCGGCCTGCTCAGGCGTCATCCCTGCTTTCTGCACCTGTTTCGTCGCATTGTCTACATTCTGATTGTGTGCTTTAAATGCTTCAGCATTTAAACTATAACCGAAGGAGAAACCAAAACGGGTTAAGCTGGGTATCGTATACCGGTCGACCATTTTACGCACCTTTTCCGTGCTACTGATAAGTGAATCCTTTACGGCATACGGACTGAATGAACCGTCATAGGTAAAACCCAGTTTATCAGTAAACTGCGAACGGCCGCTGAATGACAATTCTGACAATTTGAATGACGGTGATAAAAAGTTATAGGAACCGTTGATACTTAAACCCTGGATGATCGGGATCTTTCTTGTACCGCTGCCTGTGGTGTCTTTTGCAGAATACACTTTGGCTTCCACGGTATTGTCAATTCCGAAACTGATACTTCCGCTTTCCCCCTCTGCCGGGCCTCCGTAGGTTGTACCCTGAAAGATAGAGTAACGTTTGGTCCTGTTGTAGATCTCATCACGAACAGGTGTTCCATCCTGGTACAAGAGATCTTTGTAATAGCCAAAGGACGGTTTTGAAAAGTCGGGCCTGTAACTCGCGTTCACACTTGGTGTGATCACCCATCTTATGGCCTTTAAGTTCCCCAGGTTTTTAAATTGTGCGGTATTGTAGACCTTGGTAGACAAACCCATATTGATACTGTACTCACCTGAGCGGTTAAATCCGTCAACCGTATCCAGTACCGTACGATAGGGCTGAACGATACCGTTCTGTACAACTCCCTTGATAGCAACCTGCCTGGTAGACTGGAACTGCCATTTTTCCAGATAGTTGGCTCCTGCTGTAAAATTGAAATACTTAAAGGCTGTAAAGTTTACTGATATCGGAACCGTGTGCTGGAAACCATTACTGAGGTGGTTCAAACTCTCCTGTTTAAACAAAAGACTGTCTTTCGTGCTGATCGAGTTCGTTGCTACTACGCTATACCCGACAGTGATCTTCTGATACCACTTCTGATCACCTACCCTTTTCTTGGAATCGAAAGGGCTGAAGGTAGGAACGTTCAGGCTGAACGAGGGCAACACGATATTTACATCCTTTGAAAGCGTATTCTGACTGTGCGTTGCCGCCAGTGAATAGTTGATGCCATTGGAGAAATTCCTGGAATAACTGATACCTGAAGACAGGATATTTTCAGTGATCGCCTGGTAATTATAGGAATTGTTACCTGCAGTATTGGTATTGTAACCGCTGGTCTTAATGTTTACGTTCGCACTAAAGGTGGTTCCCGGTTTGGCATTTGCATCCTGGGTATGTACCCACTGGATGCTATAATCCTTTCTCGGTGTATATTCAGGGGTTCCTTCCACCCCATACCGGTTACTGGCATAGTCCAGCTTGATATTACCGGTGTATTTATAGCGCTTTTTATAACTTGAGGTTACGGATGTGCTATAGGAACCCCTGGTGTAAATGGTCCCCAGAAATTTCGCATCCCAGTAATCGTTCAGAATGAGATAATATCCACCGTTCTGAAAGTTGAAGCCCCTTGTGGCATCGTCACCGAAGGAAGGAATAATCACTCCTGAATTTTTCTTGTTTGGTTTTGGAAAAAAAGCGAAGGGTAATCCCAATGGAAGCGGGATATCCTCGATTTTCAGGTAAACTGGGCCGGTAATGATCTGTTTATCAGTCACAATACCTTTGGTGATAAACAAGCCATAATGCGGATGCGGCAGGTCACAGGTACTGTAGGTTATACCTTTCACATTGATTTCATTATCGGGTTGCTTTTTACTTTGTCCGCCGGAGAAAAATCCGCCTTCCTGCTCAGTAAAAGTATTGAATACTGTTCCCTTGCCCGATTTGGTGTTATAAAACAGCGAATCTGCAACTGATGAGCCTTCCTTTTCCATCTTAAAGATGGGCTTTCCTAGGTATTTATTACTCTTGGTATCTTTCCTTCCGCTGGCAAATATGGTATTGGTTTTTGAATTATAGGTAATATAGTCGGCATCCAGCTCAAAAGACTGATAGATCACCCTCGCCTTCCCATACAGATAAATAATGCTTTTGTCCTTGCTGAACTTCGTGGAATCCACGGCAGAGTATTCTATCTTTTCCGCACCGGCCTTGATTACTTTTTTGGAGGTATCCTGAGGAATTACGGCAGGTTTTTTGGTGGTATCCTGCTGCTGAATGACCTGCATTGACGAAAAAGTGGAAGATGCAAACGCAGAATGACCGGCAAACACCAGTAATGCGATTGAGCTCAATAAAATAACAGTCTGTAAGAATCTCAAATTCGTGAATGAATGTAACAATTGCACTAGTGTTTATCCCAAAACGCTCAAAATTAATGAAAAATATAGCATTGCCGGGAGCAAATCCTGTTTTGCTAAAATATATTTATTTCTCGTTACATAAATATAAGATTATCAGATGATTATACGTTAAAAATATTTTGAGTTGACACAAATATTCCGGAAGGTTTAAGATCCTGAAAGAGAATACAATTTAAGCGTTGTGCAACAATTCAAACTAAAAACTTAATTATACTATCTTTGTTCGCAGTAAGGCAGTATAACGGAATAATCTGTCCTGCAGAACGACATAATTTATTGTAAAAAACATAAAAAAAAACAGCATAAAAATAAAGAGCTAAATGATACTGAAAAGAAATATATTCCTGCTGACGCTTTTTTTTGTCTTTACACTGCAAAATGCTTTTTCACAGGGATATAGAGTAAAAACTATAGTGATTGATGCTGGTCATGGTGGTGATAAACCCGGTGCGGCAGGAAGTTATTCGAAGGAGAAAAATATAGCTTTGCAGGTAGCACTTAAATTAGGCAGGAAATTTGAAGAGGAAATGCCGGGAGTAAAAATCCTGTATACACGCAAAAGGGATATCGATGTATCCTTGTATAAAAGAGCGGAGATCGCAAATAATGCCAAAGCAGATTTATTTATAGCCATCCATTGTAATTCCATGCCGGATAAAAGAGTAGTTACAGGTTACACCAAGAGAAAAGGAAAAAAAACAGCCCGTTACAGCTATGTAAAAGACAAGTCGACAAGAGGGGTTGAAACATTTGTTGCAGGGAGCCACCGCTTGCATGAACAGGACGGGGCGATCCGGGAGAATGCGGATATCAGCCTTGAAAAGGATTACAAAAAGAATTACGACGGATACGATCCGAAGGATCCCGAAACATTTATTATACTATCTTTGTTTAAGAATGTGTACAGAGACAAAAGCTTAAGATTGGCGAAGCTGATCCAGAACAATTACACAAAAGAAAACCACCGGATGGACAGGGGTGTAAAAGAACAGGGAATTTTAGTCCTGCAACGATGTGGCTTGCCTTCTGTACTCACCGAAATAGGATTTATTTCAAATCCTACCGAAGAAGATTACATGAATTCTGCCAGCGGACAGTCGGAAATTGTGAACGCAATTTTTAAGGCTGTAAAGACCTATAAGAAACAAACAGAAGTAAATTAGTAAATCATAGCATAAGTGAAAATAGCAAACGAAACCAAAGTAGGCATACTAGCGGCCTTTTCCATCGCCGTATTAATCATCGGATATAACTTTCTGAAAGGTAATTCAATTTTTTCAAGCGAAACTGTATTATATGCCAGATACTCACGTGTTGACGGACTGGGTGTATCAAAACCAGTACTGATCAACGGATTCCAGATCGGCCGGGTTGACAAACTGGTTTTGCAGCCTAATGGTGAAATTGTAGCTACACTGAAAATCAAAGGCAAATATGATATTCCCAAAAACAGCGTGGCCAGACTTGAAGGTACAGACCTGCTGGGAAGTAAAGCAATCGTTATGGCTTTGGGCACGGGTAAAGATTTCGCCCAGGATGGTGATACACTGAACTCAAACGTAGAGAAAAACCTGATGGAAGCCGTTCAGCCGGTACAGAAAAAAGCGGAGCTGATCATTGGAAAAATGGACTCCATCCTGACCAGCGTGAATACGATCCTGAATCCTGACTTCCAGAAAAATGTAAATAAAAGTTTCAACAGTATTTCTGCTACGCTGGCTTCCCTTGAAGGAACCTCTAAAAAGGTAGACGGATTAGTGGGAACAGAAGGAAAACGAATTGCAGCGATCCTCGCCAATGCGGAGTCTATCTCAGGAAACCTGAAAAACAACAATGCCAAGATCAACGCGATCTTAAACAATATCAACACCATTACCGATCAGGTAGCTGCTGCTAATTTTAAACAAACGATAGATAACGCAAACAAAGCCGTTACAGATCTGCAGGGCATCGTGACCAAAGTAAATGATGGTAAGGGCACACTGGGTTTACTGGTGAACGATACCAAGATGTATGATAATTTGAACAATGCGTCTAAAAACCTGGATAACCTGATCATAGACCTGAAAGAAAATCCAAAACGTTATGTACACTTCTCTGTATTCGGAGGCGGTGGAAAGGATAAATAATAAATTTCATGCATCCGGAGGGTGACGATATAAAAAAGGGGTGCTGCTTTTCGTTTGAAAGCAGCACCCCTTTTTTATATCGTCAATTATTTTTTCGCAGGCAGTATCTCCTTTTCCGGGATAAGCTGCGATGCGGTTAAATGCTGTAGGTATTTCCTTCCAGGGCCAGCTCAGTATTTGCAAATACACCTGAAGCTTCTTCCAGCAAGGGAAGCAGCGTTTTATATCTCGAAGAAAAATGCCCGATCAGCAGCTTGCCTGCCCCAACATCCTTCGCGATAGATCCTGCCTGTAAAGCGGTAGTATGATGGGTCATATTGGCCCTGTCCAGCAGCTCATCCAGAAAGGTGGCTTCATGATACAACATGGTACAATTGCGGATACTGTCCAGGTAACTGCCGTCCGCTAGTGTATCCGAACAGTAGCAGTAACATTTCGGAGCATCCGAGTCTATGGTATAGTCTGCATTGGCAATGATCCTGCCGCCGGGCAGTTCAAGGTCAAGCCCCCTCTTTAATAAGGGATAGTATTCCAGCGGAATATTGTCTGCTTCCAGTTTTTCTGAGCGCAGTTTACGCTGGCGTTTCTTTTCAGTGAATTTAAACCCGGTAGTAGGAATACGGTGGTTGAGGATAATCGTTTCAACAACCATGTCCTGGTTTTCAAAGATTTTTGCCGGGGCATCAGCGGTTGTGGGTATAAAATCAATCTCATACCTCAGTATGGTATCAGAATACCGGAACTGCATTTCCAGGATCTCCTTCAGCGGAGGAGGTGCAAATATCTGGAAAGGCTTGATGCGCCCGTTGAGGTGCATGGTAGAAAGCAGGCCAATTAAGCCAAAATAATGGTCACCATGGAGGTGGCTGATAAAAACGGCATCTATCTTACTGGCTTTCAGGCCGAATCTGATCATCTGCTGCTGCGTACCTTCCCCGCAGTCAATCAGGTAGATCTTTTCATTACAATTTAGAAGCTGTGCTGTTGGATTTCTGTTAAATACAGGAGTAGCGGAACTACTCCCTAAAATGGTAACCTCAAATTTCATTAATTTTTCTGATCAAAACTCCCTAGTAATTCCTTCTCTATTTCTTCCATGAAGATCAGATCTTCAGCTTCTTCCAGCTGGCTTACAATATTTAACGACTGGTCAATAGAAGACATTTCCAATAACTGGGAAATGCATTTCGTTATGCCTGTAACAATGAATAAGCCTTTTGCTTTTTTGCATAAGCGGTCCCCCACCAGCAGACAGCTCAGGTCCTGTGAGTCGTCACATGCAGACACTACAGACAGGTCCAGAACTATATTACAGTATCCTTCAGCATTCAATAAAATGAATTCAGATTTTAACCTGGGGGTATTATCCGCGGTAAGGCGGGGTTCATCTAATCTGAGGACAACATACTTTTCGTGTTTATCAACTGAAAATTTCATACTTCGCTATTTGATGCTAACAAATTAAGAATTTAATTTGATAAAAGTGTAGTCAGACTCTTTAAAACATTTTGCTCTATTCTGTCGGGGATATCATCCTGTTCATTCTTCACAAATTTATCGCCTGTGATCTGTTCATAGAGTTCTATATAACGTTCAGAGATAGAATCCACAAGTTCCGGCGTCATTTCCGGTACTGTTTGTCCGTCTTTTCCCTGAAAACCGTTATCAATCAGCCATTTTCTTACAAATTCCTTTGAAAGCTGCTTTTGTGGCTCATTGGTATCCTGGCGTTCCCTATACCCCTCGGCATAAAAATAACGCGATGAATCCGGCGTATGGATCTCATCGATCAGGAAGATCTCCTCTCCAACCTTGCCGAATTCGTATTTCGTATCCACCAGGATCAGCCCTCTTTCAGCAGCCATCTCTGTTCCCCTTTTGTAGAGGGCGAAAGTAAATTCTTCCAGCCTGTCATAATCCTGGATCGAGACGATGCCTCGGGCTAAAATATCCTCCCTTGAAATATCTTCATCATGACCAACATGCGCTTTGGTTGTCGGGGTGATGATGGGCTCCGGTAACTGGTCATTTTCCTTCAGTCCATCCGGCAGTGCCACACCGCAAACACTGCGTTTACCTGCACTGTATTCTCTCCAGGCATGTCCTGCAAGATAACCACGAACTACCATTTCCACTTTAAAGGGCTCACAGATCCTTCCGATAGTCACCATTTCATCAGGCACGGCGATCACCCAGTTCGGAACAATATCAGCCGTTGCTTTTAAGAATTTGGCAGCGATCTGATTGAGTACCTGTCCTTTAAAGGGGATAGCTTCAGGAAGCACCACATCAAATGCAGAGATCCTGTCAGTCACCACCATCGTCATCAGACGGTGATCAATCGTATATACGTCACGTACCTTACCTTTATAGAAATTGCTCTGTTTTGGAAATTTAAAATTGGTTTCTTTTATTGCTCTCATGTTGTTGATGGATCACATCAATTTATTGTTTAAAAATTACTGTATATCTCCGTAGGCTTTCAAAATCCTCTTCACAAGCTTATGCCTGACTACGTCTTCTCCGGTCAGATAAATAATATCGATGCCCGGAATGTCATCCAGGATACGCAGGGCATTATGGAGGCCGGACATGTTTTTCTTTGGTAAATCGATCTGCGTTACGTCACCGGTAACAATGAACTTTGCCGACGGGCCCATCCTTGTCAGGAACATCTTCAGCTGCAGGTCGGTTGAGTTTTGTGCCTCATCCAGGATCACGAAACAATTGTCAAGCGTCCTTCCGCGCATAAACGCCAGGGGTGCAATTTCAATCGTCCTGTTCTCCAGGTACAGTTTAAGTTTCTCAGCGGGAATCATATCGTCCAGGGCATCATATAGCGGACGAAGGTAAGGATCTACCTTTTCTTTCAGATCTCCCGGCAGAAAGCCCAGGTTTTCTCCTGCTTCCACTGCGGGCCTGGTGAGGATGATCCTTTTGATCTCTTTATTTTTCAATGCCCGCACAGCAAGTGCTACGGCAGTATATGTTTTACCGGTTCCGGCAGGGCCTATTGCAAAAAGGACATCATTCTTAACGATACTGTCCACCATGCGGCGCTGGTTAGCTGTCCTGGCCTTGATCATTACGCCGTTGTTACCGAAGACGATGACCTCCCCTCCTCCGCCATTCACCTTTTCAGGAGCAGCATCGGCAGATTCAGCCATATGTTTGATCGCTAAAATTGACTCTATCTCACCTGTATTCAGCGAACCATATTGTTCAAGATGTCCTATTAATTTGCCGAACTTCTTATCGAATAATTTCTGCTCTTCCTCATCACCTAACACCTTAACTTCATTGCCTCTGGCAACTATTTTCAGCTTTGGAAATGCACGTTTGATCAATTCATAATGCTCGTTGTTCGAGCCCCAGAATTGTGCCGGATCTACTGTTTCTAATGTTAGTTTAAGTTCGTTCAAAATATTGTTTTTTGGATAGAGGTGTATATTTTGATTTAAATTTGAATATTTGTAGGCGATTACCGCATACGCAAGAATAAGAATAAATATTCAATATTTAATGGCCATTATCACTTTAACAACAGATTTAGGTTCCAAAGATTTTTATCAGGCTGCCCTTAAAGGCAGTATTCTGACGATCTTACCTACAGCTACTATTGTTGATATCACCCATGAAGTTCCTTCGTTCAATATCTCTTATGCGGCCTTCGTTTTAAAGAATGTATACCATTATTTTCCTAAAGGCACTGTGCATCTGATAGGTATAGATTCTGTGTTCAGTGAGAATACAAAATACGTAGGGCTAAAATACCAGGACCATTATTTTGTTGGTGCCGATAACGGAATCTTTTCTCTCCTTTTTGAAGGAAAACCGGATGAGATTGTGGAGCTGAATATTATGCAGGACCTTAAATATTTACACTTCCCGCTGGTAGACATTTTTGTGAAAGCAGCAATTCATCTTGCCAAAGGCGGAAAACTGAAAGACATTGGCCTGCCCACCGGCGGCATTGAAGAGCGGACGCTGCTGAACCCGGTTATTGAGAAAGACATGATCAGGGGGAGCGTGATCTATATCGACACCTTCTGCAATGTCATCACCAATATTACCAAAGAGCTATTCACCAAAATACAGCGTAACCGCGACTTTACCCTTTACTTCAGGAAGAGTGAAACGATCACCCAGCTGAGCTGGCATTACAATGAAGTCCCTGAAGGCGAAAAACTGTGCCTGTTCGGGATCAGTAACCACCTGGAGATTGCCATCAACAAGGGAAAGGCGAGCGGGTTACTGGGCTTACATCTGAGTGATATTGTCCGTATCCAGTTTCACTCCTGATTTTTGCATTTTTTCATCAAAAATACGATAAGGCATAAAGTTTGCTTTATCAGCTAAAAAAACAATATGATCAGATTTTTGCTCCTGTGCATCGGTTTAAGTGCTGCCCTGAATGTGATGGCTATGGAGGCCGACACATCTGCTTACCAGACACAACGCCTTAAGATCAACGCATTGCTGGCAGAGCGGAGTGCGAAATTCGGTCAGTATGATCTTAGCCTGAGCGCCAGGACCGGTATCTTCGGTTTACAAACAAAAAATGACCTGAGGAATTCCAATGAAATATTGAGAGGGATCATCCTCAGTGATAATAATATCTTCCGGGAACTAAAGGTGCTGATGAATTATAAAGACCAGGAAGTGCAGCAGGTACAAAGCAATGCAAGCAGCACCAATAAACGCATAGAAGGATATATGCTCGCCATCAAAAAATTGCAGGAGCAGAATGACGAGCTCAAAGCCAGAACATCGGAAGTAACAGAAAAAAAAGACACCAGTACTTATGTGATCATCTTTTTATCTGTGGTGATCCTGGCCGGCGGAATCTTTATTTTCAGCAGACTGAGAAAATAAACAAGGTATAGGGATCCAATAGTTTAAACCCCTATACCTGATCTTTTTATTTATTGAAATGAGCAATAATCAGTGAGGCCAGTTCTTCACCGATACGTTCCTGTGCTTCATTTGTAGCGGCACCAATATGCGGTGTCAATGAAATTTTAGGGTGTTTTAAGATCGCCTCTAAAGGAGTAGGCTCATTGTCAAATACGTCAAGTCCTGCAAAAGCAACCTTTCCGCTGTCCAGCGCATTGATCAGCGCCTGCTCATCAATGGTCCCACCTCTTGAGCAGTTTACTATTCCTACTCCTGGTTTTACCTGGTCAAATTCAGCCGCACCCAATATAGGACGGTCTGCAAATGGAGTGTGTAAAGTAATGAA
Source organism: Pedobacter hartonius (assembly GCF_900107535.1). Taxonomy (GTDB): domain Bacteria; phylum Bacteroidota; class Bacteroidia; order Sphingobacteriales; family Sphingobacteriaceae; genus Pedobacter; species Pedobacter hartonius. Next base: position 180,294 of record NZ_FNRA01000012.1, read on the forward strand.
GTCACTGTTTTTGATCACTTCTTCAAGCGCAACAGTTTTTACCGGGATATCCAGGCTCAGGCCGCCCTGAAACTTCAGTGTAATTGCACCTTCAAACGGATAAAGGTCATACGCAAGGACATTCATTCCCAGGCCTAAAGCTACTGAGGCAGTTGCCCTTCCTATTCTACCGAAACCGATAATACCTAAGGTTTTACCTTTCAGTTCAACACCTTTGGCATAGTCTTTTTTCAGTTTATTAAAGCTGGCAGCACCTTCAACCGGCATTTTACGGTTGGAGTCCTGTAAAAAGCGTACACCGGTGAACAGGTGTGCAAAAACAAGTTCAGCAACAGATAAAGAAGATGCTGCAGGCGTATTTACAACAGCAATACCTTTTTCACGTGCATATTCCACGTCGATATTATCCATCCCTACACCACCTCTTCCAATCAGTTTCAGGTTCGGGCATGCATCAATCACGTCCTTACGTACCTTAGTTGCACTTCTAACGGTGATACCGTCATAATTTTGCAGCGCTTCAATCAGTTTATCCTGTGCGACAGTTTCTGTATCTACAATAAAACCGGCTTCTTCTAATAATCTTTTTCCGATGGGGTCTATCCCGTCGTTTGCAAGTATCCTAGTCATTAAATTTTATTTTTGGTGTTTTTCTGCAAATTCCTGCATGAGTTCTACTAATGCGTGTACGCTTGTAATTGGAAGGGCATTGTAAACAGATGCTCTAAAACCACCTACACTTCTGTGTCCTTTAATACCTTCCATACCGTTCTCTTCAGCAAATTTCAGGAATGGTTTTTCCAGTTCAGGATTTTCCATAACGAAACAGATGTTCATTCTGGAGCGGTCTTCCACAGCACAGGTACCTTTAAACAATGGGTTTCTGTCAATTTCTGTGTACAGAGCTTTTGCTTTGGCGATATTTTCTTTTTCAATTTCAGCAACACCACCTTTAGATTTTAACCATCTCAGGTTCAGCATGGCTACATAAATAGCAAATACCGGAGGAGTATTGTACATAGATCCGCCGTCGATATGTTGTTTATAATCCAGCATAGAAGGGATCTTGTTGGTAGTTTTCCCTAAGATCGAATCTTTAATGATCACAACTGTTGAACCGGCAGGGCCTATATTTTTCTGTGAACCTGCATAAATCAGGTCATACTGGGAAACATCGATTACCCTGCTCAGGATATCAGAAGACATGTCGCAAACTACGGGAACCTTCGTTACCGGTACAGTCATCAGTTCAGTTCCGTAAATTGTATTGTTTGACGTAAAGTGGAAATAAGTGCTGTCTTCAGGAATTGAATAGTCCTTAGGGATATAAGTGAAGTTAGCGTCTTTTGAAGAAGCTACCACGTTAGCTGTTCCAAAGTTTTTCACTTCCTTGATGGCCTTATTAGCCCATACACCTGTTTCCAGGTAACTTGCAGTTTGTCCTTCGTTCAGCAGGTTCATCGGAACCATTGCAAACTGCAGACTTGCACCGCCCTGTAAAAACAACACAGAGTAACCTTCAGGCACATTTAATAGTTCTTTAACTAGTTTAACAGCTTCCTCTACTACCGCTTCAAACTCTGGTGTACGATGGGAGATTTCCAGTATCGATAACCCGTCTTTAAAATCTAAAACCGCTTGTGACGCCTGTTTAAATACTTCCTGGGGTAGAATGCAGGGACCTGCTCCAAAATTATGTCTCATTTTATATGCTATTTATTGGTTGTAAATGTAATCGTTTTATAGAAATTAAACCTGCCTTTTTGAAATTATCTACCGGGACAATAGATCTTATATACTACTGCTTTCAGTTGAAGGCAGATGTTTCATTGCGGAAATCATTTCTACGGGCGATTCCGCTCCGAAAATAGAATTTCCTGCTACCAGCACGTCTGCGCCGGCATGAAGTAAAGCGGGTGTATTATGCAGGGCTACTCCCCCGTCCACCTCTATCAGCAGACCGGGATTTAAAACATTGGCCAGGCTTCTCAGCCTGCGGATCTTATCCAATGTATTGGGAATAAACTTCTGCCCACCGAAACCGGGGTTTACGGACATCACCAGTACCATATCAAGATCTGTAAGGATATCACTCAGTAATTCCACCGGAGTATGGGGATTGAGCGCAACACAGGCTTTTGCACCTGCCTCATGTATAGACTGTATGGTTTTATGCAGATGCGGACAGGCTTCATAATGTACCGTGATCGTTGAGGCTCCGGCTTGCGCGAAACGTTCAATATAATGATCTGGATTGACGATCATCAGATGTACATCGAGGGGTTTCTTTGCATGCCTGCTGATCGCTTCCATCACGGGGAAACCAAAGGAGATATTGGGTACGAATACGCCATCCATAATATCTACATGGAACCAATCTGCTTCGCTGGAATTGATCATCTCCACATCACGTTGCAGATTGGCAAAATCTGCAGAAAGAACCGAAGGGGCAATCAGGTGTTTCATGTGTTTGAGTTATGATTTTTCAAAAATACGCAACCGGAAACCGGGGAAGTGTTTTGAGGAAGTAAATATAAAAAAATAACCTATTTTAAAACAAAAAACCCCGCAAAATGCGGGGTTTATGACAATTCATTAAGCAGGTTTGTTTTCCTGCGTGCCTTCCGGTTTAGCGGGGCGCGGCAGTAAAGCTTTTCTGGAAAGCTTCATTTTACCTTGCTTATCGATATCTAATAGTTTAACCTGGATCTTGTCGCCTTCTTTCAGCACGCCATCCATCGTTTCCAAACGTTCCCATGCAATCTCAGAGATGTGCAGCAGACCGTCTTTACCTGGCATGATCTCAACAAATGCACCAAATGGCATGATTGATTTCACTTTACCATCATATGTTGCACCGATATCCGGTTTGGCAGCGATCGCGTTGATACGTTTTACTGCAGCATCAATAGCCGCTTTGTTATCAGCGAAGATCTCAACGATACCTTTGTTACCAACCTCTTCGATAGAGATCGATGCGCCGGTTTCGCGTTGCATCTCCTGGATGATTTTACCGCCGGGCCCGATTACAGCACCTATGAATTCCTTGTCAATACTTAAAGAAACGATACGCGGAGCATGGTCCTTGTAATCTTCACGTGGAGCGGCAATCGTTTTCTTCATCTCGTTTAAGATGTGAAGACGAGCTTCGTTGGCTTGTTTAAGGGCAGCAGTTAACACTTCCCATTTCAGACCATTGATTTTTAAGTCCATCTGACAGGCAACGATACCTTTTTCAGTACCTGTAACCTTGAAATCCATATCCCCCAAGTGATCTTCATCACCAAGGATATCTGTAAGGATCGCATATTTACCAGTTTTCTCGTCAGTGATCAATCCCATTGCAATACCCGATACCGGAGCTTTGATTTTGATACCGGCATCCATCAGTGCAAGTGTACCTGCACAAACAGTAGCCATAGATGAAGAACCGTTTGATTCAAGGATATCAGAAACGATACGTATAGTATATGGATTTTCTTCCAGTCCTGGTAAAACTTTTCTCAGTGAACGCATTGCCAGGTTACCATGACCAATCTCACGACGGCCTGCTCCCCTGTTCGGGCGAACCTCACCAGTAGAGAAACCAGGGAAGTTATAGTGTAAAAGGAATTTGTTGTAGCCATTGATGAAAGCACCATCAATCATTTGCTCATCATCTTTAGAACCTAAAGTAACGGTAGTTAAAGACTGGGTTTCACCACGTGTGAATACCGCTGAACCGTGAGCCGAAGGAAGGTAACTTACTTCAGACCAGATCGGACGTACAGTACGTGCATCACGGCCATCCAAACGCATACCTTCATCTAATACAAGGTTACGGATAGCGTCATATTGTACATCGTGGAAATATTTTTTTGACAGGAAACCTGTTACATCATCAATATCTTCGCCTAAAGTAGCGATGAAGTCCATCAGGATCTCTCCGAATTTATCACCACGCTCAGATTTTGAAGTCTGGCTTTTTGCGACAGCATATACTTTATCATAAGTAGCAGCATACACCTGTTCTTTCAGTTCAGGATTGCTGTCTTCATGGGAATATGTACGTTTAACGGTTTTACCTACTGCTTCAGCAAGTTCTTTCTGAACCTGAACCTGGATAACGATCGCTTTGTGTGCAAATTCGATCGCTTCAACCATTTCCTCTTCAGAAATCTCATCAGCTTCACCTTCAACCATCACGATATCATTCTCAGTACCTGCAACAAGGAATTCCATGGTTGCACGCTCTAAGTCGCTCACATAAGGATTGATCACTAACTGACCATCAATTTTTGCTACACGAACTTCAGAGATAGGGCCATTAAACGGAATATCTGAAACAGCGATAGCAGCAGAAGCAGCTAAACCTGCCAGTGAATCCGGCATAATATTTTTATCAGATGAGATCAGTGTGATCATCACCTGTGTATCAGAGTGATAATCTTCAGGGAACATCGGGCGTAAAGCACGGTCAACCAAACGTGAGATTAAAACCTCATAGTCTGATAATCTTGCCTCACGACGTAAGAAACCACCTGGAATACGGCCTGCGGCAGCATATTTCTCCTGGTAATCTACAGATAAAGGTAAAAAGTCAACACCTGATTTAGCGCCTACAGAAGATACTACAGTTGCTAAAAGCATGGTATCACCCATTCTTACGACTACAGAACCGTCAGCTTGTTTAGCCAGTTTACCTGTTTCAATTTCAATGATCCTACCATCTCCCAGGTCGAACGATTTTTTTATTACATTCATTTACAATTTGTTGCGGTGTGTTTTCCTCTTTCTCCACACCAGATTTATATATACTTATTTTATTTCACAAAGTAAAAAAGCCATCCTAAAGAATGGCTTTCCTTGATATTATTACGCTTATTTGCTGTCTCTCGAACCAAGTGGTTTGATAATATCCCTTAGCCCTAAAGCTTTGATGATGGCACGGTAGCGGTTGATATCTTTTTTAAACAGGTAAGCCAGGATACCACGGCGTTTACCTACTAATTTCTGAAGAGATAACTGAGTAGAGAAATCTTTACGATTTTTCTTTAAGTGTTCTGTTAAGTGTGCAATGCGGTAGGTGAATAACGCTACCTGACCTTCTGCAGAACCTGTGTTAGTTTCTACTTCGCCGTGTTTTTGAAAAATTTCGGCTTTTACTTCTTTACTTAAATACATTACTTGAATTATACTAAAGTGTATATGGATTAATTAATTGAGCGCAAAGATAGTGTAAGTTTTAATGATTCGCAAATATCAGAATATGATTTAAATAATACATGTTTGTGATGATTAACATTTCAATAAACAGCCTTTAAGCCTTATTTTTGCCTCATGGAAAAGAACCAGTACAGCATATTCGAGACTGAATTGAAGGTAAGGCCCGACGATATAGACATGTTCAACCATGTTCATAACAGCAAATACTTTGATTATGTGCTGGCTGCGCGGTATGAGCAGATGGAGAAGTTCTACCACATGCCGATGGAGCATTTCCTGCAGAACGGCTACGGATGGGTAGTGCGTACTGCCTATGTGGATTTCAAAAGGCCTTTAAAAATGGGCAATCAGATAAAAATCCGCACCGGCATACTTACGATCAACGAAAAAGGCTGCCGTGTGCAGTTTGAAATTGAAAATGCAGCAACGAAGAAGATTGCAGCAGATGGCTGGTTCGATTATGTGTTGATCGATACTTCTTCAGGCAGAGGCAGCAGGGTTACCGAACAGATGATCGAAACCTATAGTATATAGGTCATCATGCAGTTTTCATCAGTTTAACGTCTTCATCTCCGCTGCCGGGTACATATCCCAGTCCGGGGGTTAACCAGTGCAGCAGGATCACTCTGGAGTAACGGTAATTGAAGGGGCTGAAGATAAACACTGTCAATAGCAGGATACCTACATAATACCAGAGACTTTCATAAACCAGTGGAAGTCCTAAAATATAACTTGCCACACTTGCACTGATCATTTCTGCCACATTCATTGCATAACTTACAAACATCGAAACATAGAAGAAACCGGGTTCCCTTTCAAAACGCAGGTTACAGTGCGGGCAATATTCGTTTGTGGTCTGTCCTTTAAAAGACAAAGAATACATTTTACCTGAGAATATATCCCCCTGTCTGCACCTTGGGCATTTACATTGGACAACAGCTTCAAATTTTGATATAGGTTTCATCTGATTATGATCAATTAATACCCAAAGGTAAGCAATCGCAGCTGCCGGTTTTATGACCTATATCATATTAGATCTTAAAGATCTTTCCCCTGCTCAGCTTCAGTTCTCCGGCGGCGGCCATTTTTTTTATCGTTCTGATCACTGTTTCCACCCTTAAACCACTCATATCTGCCAATGCCTGACGGGTAAAATCCAGACTGCCCCCTTTTTCTGTATCACGCCATAAATAGGTAATCAGTGTTTGCAGCCTGTGTTCGGCCTGCTCATTGGCCAGTTCCTCCAGCATCATAGATTTATAAAACAACCGGCTGCTGAGGGTTTCTATCAGGTTCATGCTGAAAGCCCTGTCTTCTTCCAGTAATTTGAGAAAATGAGGGCGGTCCACCAGGATCAGTTCCGTATCCCGGGACGCAATGGTATAGGCCAGATAGGAACGCTGCAGCAGCAAGGCCGGTTCACCGAAATATTGCTTTGCTTTAAAAACACCCTGAATAAACTCTTTACCATCATGATTTACTGTCACCATCCTGATCTCGCCGCTTTTAATAAAATAGACATACCGGGGAGTCTGCCCCGATTCGTAGATCACGGCACCCTTTTTGTATAAGATGGTTTTGAAATGATATTTTATCCAAAAATTACTTAACATTACTCAAAATTACTCAATCTGTAAAAATAAATACACATATAACATCTAATTTTTCAAAAATCACTATGAGCAAAAACCTTACGAAAAAAATTGTTGCACTTTCAGTAGCCTCACTACTATTTGGCATCCAGCAACTCCGGGCGCAAACTGCTTCCGCAGATGCCTCATCAGCAGATGGAAAAAACATCCTCAAATGGAACGTGGCTGCACTCGCTACAAAAAGCTACTCGTTTCAATATGAACGTGCGGTAGGAAACAAAGTAGCCGTAGCTATAGGCTACCGGTTCATGCCCAAATCCGGAATTCCATTTAAATCTACGATAAATGACTGGGTAGACGATGAACAAACAGAAAGAACGATTAATAATTTTAAAACATCAAACTTCGCGATTACTCCTGAAGTAAGGTTTTATGTGGGCAAAGGTATATTCCAGGGCTTCTACCTTGCGCCATTTGCAAGGTATGCGAAATACAATGGTGAGGGTCCTTTTCAATATGACATCACGCAATTGAACCTCTCTGAAACTATATACTTTAAGGGTGGCATTAATACTTATACTGCCGGGCTGATGATCGGGGCACAATGGAAACTGACCAAACTTTTGTACCTGGACTGGTGGATTGTGGGGCCAAATTATGGTACTGCCAAAGGCGACCTGACCGGACAGAAAACCTTAAATGCCCTGGAGCAGGCCGAATTTAAAAAACAGCTTGATGACTTTGTTGAGGATCTTCCGCTGGTACATGCTACCGCTCAGGTAGATGGCAACGGCGCAAACATCCATATTAAAGGCCCATGGGCTGGTGCCCGGGCCGGATTAAACATCGGTTTCAGGTTTTAAACAAAAAGAGCTGCAGTCTTGCACCGCTCAAAAAAGTTAAACACTTTCTGACGCATTGCAAGACTGCAGCTCTTTCTAATTCAGCGCTCTGATCATTAATTCAGCGCTTTGATCAGCCAATAGTTTCTTTGATCAGTTTTGTATAAAAATCGTTCAGCGGTAAGCCAAATGCTGCTACCTGCTGAGGGATAAAGCTCGTTGCAGTCTGACCGGGGATGGTATTGATCTCTATAAAATAGAAATCACCTTCATCGCCAAGCAAAATAAAATCGATCCTTACTACTCCCCTGCAATTCAATTTCAAATATACTGCTGAGGCAATCTCTTCCACCCTTTTGCGTGTTTCTTCTTTCAATTTTGCAGGAGTGGTTTCAATGGCTACTCCCGGGGTATATTTTGCTTCAAAATCAAAAAACTCCTTAGCTGTTTCTACTTCAGTAGCCGGCAGCACGGTAACTTTCCCGTCCAGCTTTACTACACCCACCGTAAATTCACGGCCTTCAATAAATTCTTCAATCAGGATCTGAGTGTCTTCTTTAAATGCCTTATCGATTGCCGATTGCAGGTCATATTGATTTTTTACCTTGCTCATCCCAATACTGCTGCCGCCATTGTTCGGCTTAACAAAATAAGGAAGTTTAAGATTTTGTTTGATATCGGCCAGGTTATAGGGAGCATTGCTGAATATCTGAACGGATTTGGCCACCTGTAGCGATGGAATATCCTGTACAATGGCTTTTGTATAGCCTTTATTCATTGTAATTGCTGAAGTTAATGCATCACAGGTCGTATAAGGGATACCGAGCATATCAAAATAGCCCTGCAACTTACCATCTTCCCCGGGGGCGCCATGGATAGCAATAAAGACCCCGTCAAAAGTTACTTTCCGTCCTTTGATAATGAGTGAAAAATCATTTTTATCGATCTCTATCCTGACAGAATCTGCAGGTTCATAAAACCATCCCTGCTGTGTCAGCATGATCTTATAAACCTCAAATTTATCGGGATCGAGGTTATGGGCTATCGTTGCCGCGCTTTTTACAGACACTACCCATTCTCCTGTAGTACCTCCGGTAAGTAATGCGATTACTTTCTTCATTGTTTTCATATTTAGGCATTCTTTATCTTTACGATGAAATGAATTCAACTATAAGATATTGGCTCAAAAATATTAAAATAGTTTATTCAGATCTCATTTAAATTCCGATAAAATATAATTTTAGTCTAAATTTGACCCAAATACAATGCACCCATAAAAATAAATGGCAAATTTCATCTCCTACCTGCAAACTAAATCATTCAGAAATAACCTTCTTGCTGCTATTACTACTGTTGTAGTCTTGCTGCTGGTTGCCTTTTTCAGTCTGCGTTATTATACTAAACACGGACAAGGTTTGAATGTTCCTGCTGTTAAAGGACTATCATTCAACCAGGCGGTTACCAAACTGGAGGATCTGGGATTGCGTTATGAGGTAGACTCGGTATATATTATGGACCTGCCACCGGGAACGGTGATCGATCAGGATCCTGAAGCTAACACTTTTGTAAAGGACAACAGGACCATTTACCTCACCATCAATACCGCGCAGGCACCAAATGTGAAATTTCCTGATGTGCAGTTCAAGTCGTTCATTGAAGCCCAGTCTGTCATTAACAGCTTTGGATTAAAAGTTGGTGACACGGTCTACAAAGCTGATGTCAGCCGGGATGTGGTACTGGAAGTCTCTTTTGGAGGACAGGCCATCAAACCCGGAGATATTATCCCTAAAGGTTCGAAAATAGACATGCTGCTTGGTGACGGCAGAGGAAATGAAGATGTGGATATACCATCGCTGTTAGGATTTACTAGAGACGAGGCTGCTTTCTCCCTGAGGGGATCAAACCTTAAGTTAGGAACGATAACTTATGAAGGCAATATCACAGATACCGCAAATGCCGTTATTATAGGGCAGGACCCGGTGTTATCAGATACCTTATCAAAAGTTAAAATTGGTACGCCTGTAAATATTACCTTGTCAAACAATAAGCCCACAAATTAGTATTCAAAATCTTCTATGACTACCGAAAATAAAAAAATAAAAAAAGGTACCATTATTCTTATAGCTGCAGGTGTGCTCCTGCTCGGTATTGCAGCAGGGTTTTATGGATACCAGCAGTTCAGGATATATTTCAAGCCCAACATATCAGGTAAAGAAAACTACCTCTATATTAAAACAGGTTCTTCTATTGACGACCTGTATGCCGAGATCAAAGGCAAAGATCTGCTGAAAGATGTAGGTTCGTTTAGTCAGGCCGCTGCAAAAATGGATCTTGCACAGCGCTTAAAACCGGGCCGCTATAAGCTATCCAAAGGACTGACCAACCGCGCGCTGATCAATATGATCAAAGCCGGAAACCAGGAACCCGTAAAGCTAAAGTTCCATAACATCAGAAGAAAAGAAGATTTTTCAGGTTACCTGGCAAAAAACCTGGAAGCAGACTCAGCCACTTTTATCAGGGTGCTGGACTCTGCAGCGCTTGTTGAGAAATATGGTTTTACCACTGATAATAGTTATACGATGTTCATCCCGAACACCTATGATATGTACTGGAATACGTCGCCGATTGAATTCTTTACCAGGATGCAGAAAGAATATGATAAATTCTGGAATGCAGAGCGTAAACAAAAGGCAGCTGCTTTGAAGTTAAGTCCGCAGCAAGTAACCGTACTGGCTTCCATTGTGGATGGAGAGGCACTTTACGACAAAGAGATGCCGATCATTGCAGGGTTATACCTCAACCGTCTGGACAGGGGCATCCTGCTGCAGGCAGACCCTACTGTCATCTTTGCCAATAATGATTTTACGGTGAAGCGGGTAACCAATGCCCTGCTGCGCGTAGATTCAAAATATAATACCTATAAATATGCAGGATTGCCTCCCGGCCCTATCATGATGCCCAGCATCAATGCGATAGATGCCGTTCTCAATCACGATAAAAACAATTATATCTACATGTGCGCTAAAGAAGACTTCTCAGGATACCATGCCTTTGCGGAGACTAAAGCGGAACATGAGATCAATGCAAATAAATACCGGGCAGCACTCAACAAGAGGAATATTTTTAAGTAGGATGTATACGCACGAAACTAAGATACGGGTAAGATACAATGAGACGGATCAGATGGGATATGTCCATAACGGGAATTACGCCATCTATTACGATATGGCGAGAACAGAAATGCTGCGCAGTCTGGATATGACCTATGTTCAGATGGAAGAATCTGGAATTATGATGCCACTGCTGGAGCTGCACTGTAAGTTTATCAGACCCGCCCTTTATGACCAGGAACTCACCATCAGGACTGTTGTGAATGACCTGCCGGGCACAAGGATAACGTTTAACTATGAAATCTTCAATGAGGATGGAGTGCTGATCAATATCGGGTCAACTATCCTGGTTTTCTTTGATATGGCCAGGAAAAAGCCATGTCAGCCACCGGGATATTTTATGGAAAAGATAGCCCAATATTTTACTTAATTTTGATGGATGATCTGGGTACATAGACAACTTTTAAAGATAAGGCTCTACTCCTTATTTATAGACTGGACAAAAGTTTATGTTTTACCAGGGTTTAGCCCCCTCCCGCTTTACACTATTGCTGTGTTTTTCTTTAAAGAGATAGGCAAAGAATCTTTAGTGAACAAGGCCTCTTCACTGGCGTATAATTTCATGCTGGCTATCTTCCCCGGAATTATATTCCTGTTTACCTTAATCCCCTATATCCCTAAGCGTATCGGCTTCCAGGATCAGCTCATGGTGCTACTGCAGCTGATCCTTCCGAAACAAGCCTATAAAGCTTTTGAGACCACCATTGCTGAGATCGTTAAGATACAGAACGGGAAGTTGTTATCTTTTGGTATCATCCTGTCCGTGTTCTTTGCTACTAACGGCTTACACAACCTTATGAAGGCCTTCAATAAGTCATCACTCACCCGGGAAACCAGAAGCTGGCTTAAACAGCGTTTTATTGCGTTAATACTGACCTGCGTAATTGCATTTTCCCTGATCGTTACCATTGCCGCGATGACTATCGGTGAAATTACACTGAACTATCTGAACCGGGGACTGCATATCAATGGGAAATTTATTGTGTATGTCATCGAGCTTTCCCGCTGGGCCTTGCTTGGATTACTCTATTTCGTGACCATTTCTATTCTCTACCGTTATGGCCCGGCCAACACCAAAAAATGGCGTCTCTTCAGTGCCGGATCATGGCTGGCTACAATCCTTGCGTTTCTGACGATCTGGGGGTTCTCTTTTTATATCAACCACTTCGGATCTTATAATAAAGTGTATGGATCGATAGGTACATTGATCGTAATTATGATCTGGTTATACCTCAATTCTCTGATACTTTTACTCGGTTTTGAGCTGAATGCAAGTGTAGACCTCTCCAAACGGAGCATCAAAATCATCAAACAGCCCTTCAATTTGTTCAAAAAAGCGCCTTTAGAGGGCAATAAAATGAATAAATAAAAATATTTCTATCTCTCCTTTAACTAGTTATCAATTTCCTGTTAAAAAATCAACATCATTATTTGCAGAATCAAGCAGTATTTGTACTTTTGTCGCGGAGAGTTGGCAGAGTGGTCGATTGCGGCAGTCTTGAAAACTGTTGACTTGTCAAAGGGTCCGCGGGTTCGAATCCCCCACTCTCCGCAAATGTATAATCAAAATACACTAAAACGCTTTAAACTTATGTTTAAAGCGTTTTTTGTTTGTAGCCCCTAGTAAAATCACACAATTTTTCGCAGTATAAGGTGTGTAACCCTCCCAAAAAATCGGACTGTATAAAAGACGAAAATTTGTAACTTTAAAACAGTAAGATGAAAAAATAAATAATCAGTGAGAGCCAAATCGTGGCAGCAATTAAGGAACAGGAGTCAGGAAAAACATTGGCGGATATCTGCCGTGCTCTTAGCGTACATCAGGCGACTTTTTACAATTGGAAGAAAAAGTATTCAGGAATGTATAACCAGGAACTTCGCCGTTTGAAAGAGTTGGAGGAGGAAAACCGCAGATTAAAGCATATGTATGCTGAACTGGCGTTGGACAATAAAATCCTGAAAGACGTGCTGTCAAAAAAGTTCTAAAGCCCTGCCAGCGCAAAAACATGATTACTTATGTGGCGGAGAGCCATTATATTAGTATCAGCAGGGCTTGAAGTGGAATCGCAAGCGGGTGCGGCGCGTATATTTACTAATGGGGTTAAATCAAAGACGAAAAACACGCAGACGTGTGCCACAGCGGGTGAAAAATCCCCTTGCGCAACCATCAGCTCCTGGTGAAATGTGGTCTGTTGATTTCATGAGTGATGTACTAACCAATCAAAGAAAGTTCCGGACATTAAATGTAATTGATGATTTTAACCGGGATGCTATTGATGTTGCGCATTCTATGCCTGCAGTGAGGGTTACAGCGCTAATGGAACAGATTATTAACGAACACGGAAAGCCAAATATATCAGGATAATGGACCTGAATTTATAAGTAAGGAATTTAATACCTGGTGCGAGGACAATAATATCAAAATCCAGTATACCCAACCCGGTAGACCCATGCAAAATGGATACATAGAACGTTTCAACCGAAGCTTTAGAGAAAGTATTCTGGATGCCTACTTATTTGAAGATGTAATGCAGGTACAGATCCTAACAGAAGAATGGGTAACAGATTACAATTCCAGAAGACCACATGAAACATTAGGTGGTAAAACTCCGCTGGAATATAGAGCAGAATGGAGCATCAGTATGCAGTCATCTCCTGCGAGATGACTGCATACTGATGGATGAAAAAATATTATATAGATTTGAATTATCGTCTCCTAAACCGGTTCGAAAAAAGGGAGGGTTACATATGCTGTAGTGTTAGCTTACGAAAATGCTGCAGTATTATTTACCGATTACAGCGCGGTCTTATTGGCTTTCACATGCAGCTGCAGAGCTTGCTGTAATGACCCGGTTAGGGGTGTATAACAAGACTGGGCGTGATGGTATATAGCTGGTGTTTTAGTCTGATCAGACATACCCCGCATATGCTTAAAACATACTCCGGCTATACCTCAACTATACCTATGGGGGTATAGCTGAGGTATAGCCGGGGTACCCGCGACCTAAGGATGGGGTATGCCCGGTAGGACTGGTTTAGGATCTCAATAATTTATTATATAGAACGCTTACTGAGTCGGTATGCCAGTATTACACCGTTTTGGGTGTATAAACCGTAATCACGCCATCATTTTCACTGAATAACGGGTTTTCTAAACATTGATAACAATCCGATAGAGTCAAGTATCAGAACTATTACCCTGGGCAGAAAAAACTTCCTCTTCAGTGGATCACATGATGGCGCACAAAGAAGCGCAATGCTATATTCTTTCATGGGAACCTTTAAATTACAGGGAATAAACCCAATGATCTGGATGGTAGATATACTTAAAAAAATCAATCATCATCCGGCAGCAGAAATCCAGGATCTTTTACCTGCTAAGAATGGCTTTAGATATTCTGAAAAATATGAGCATCATCCCCTCTGCGCGGGCTATTCACGCGTTTTACCTTTGTTAAGTAGCCAAAAGATGATAACTACCTTAAAGAGATTGTGACAGTTTGCAACATAGATAACGAGCATATTCTTGCCCATCATGGAAATCCGAAAAGGCTTTACTAAGACGATAAATGGAAATCGATAAAAAATACACTTAAAATTAGATTATCATTAAAATCAAAATTTGTGGTAGCATAAAATAGAGCTGCCACTAAAGTGGTTGATATACCGATATGTGTAGATAAGGAAGAATTTATCTCGCTTTTACTAGCAAGGGATTTATCATATTGGTCTTTATAAAATGTTTGCAAATCCATAAAATTGAGACTGTAAAGTGAACTGTGTCAACTCTAAAAAGTTAGAGTTAAAATAAGTAATTTAGTAATACTTAGGACGCGATGAAAAATAAAGAACCATT
>NZ_FNRA01000029.1 GCF_900107535.1 Pedobacter hartonius
GTACAATCTTGCTTTGCATACATATAAACGTGCTGCATGTTTGTGTTCGGTACTCATCAATTCATCTTTGGTATTACTCTGCTAAAGTATGAGTTGTGTTTTTGTACGTACAGCCTGCCTACGGCATGGCTGACGAACAAAAACTAACTTGCCTCGCCTGGCCTAACCCCGTTGGGGAAAGGCTAGTCAGAGGGAGAAAAAGCTCGCAACTCGTTTTTTTGGCAAAGTAATTACTGCATGCGACAGACATAGACAATTCTTAATATCAATGGTCTAGTATCTGTCTGTTAAATACTGATATACAGAAATGTTTGAATCAATTTTGCTAGGCCGAACTACTAATAAAATATTACGCTCATATTAGGATTTTGATTGATTCACTTCTTCAATTATTGAGGAAATTATAGGTAAAATTTTTTCCAAATCAATATTGAAAAATTCCCGTTTCGGATTAATCCGGTATTCCCTTAAGCGATCATGAATCAACTTCTCTGCAACGATGCAATCATTGGCCTTCCATCTATGTATTATTAGAAACTTATCTGGAGATCCGGTTGTTGCAGACAATTGACCAGCGCGTTGTTCTACAGTTTTTGTAGTTAAACCGATCTTAAATAAGTCTAAAGCATGTGCCGGATTTCTCATGATGTAGATGTAGCCACTGTTCTGCGAGATATGTTCGGATGTGCTGATAATTACATCTTTTGATCTTACCGTTTCATACCAAGTTAAGGTTTTTTCTACCCAAGTACGATTGTGAATGGGTTCTCCATTTTTTCCTCGTCCAATTTGTCCTGGGGCCAGCTGATCCCAATAGCCATCTTTTTGTATTTTCAGTTCACTTTGTCGTAATATAAAATCATTGGCATTTAAATTATTAATCAAATCCAAAACCCATACATCCCTGGTTTTAAAGAAATACTTGTGAGAATACTGTATTTCGGAACTAATTATAGATTTTTTTAAAGTTTTCCCAAATAGCTGTGTCGGATGTTCTTCATGAATTATGCTGTCTTCATATACATCAAAAAATTCAGGAAGATGCAAACATTTATATGCAACTTCAAATATAGCCTCGTAGTTCTCTATCTGGTCCACACAACTTTTCATGTATTCAAAAAAATCCTCATCTTTTAAAGAAGCCTTAAGCATTCCAAAATCATCTGTTATAGTTTCCAAGGAATCACCCATATCTTTCTGGATATATCTTAAGTCTGCCGTCTTGGTGGAAAGGTCAATTCTCAAATAAAGATTGACTTTCCATGTGTCTGATTTTCCGAATAGTTTGACGGCTTCCCTCTTCAGACTCTTGTCCGGACTAATGTAAGATTTAGAATAGTCGGCTTCCTTGAAATCCCGTTCTTTTGATATGTTCGCTGTGTCTGTTTTCTCACCAGCAACCAATAACAAATATGCCTCATTTCCCCTTTTTATAATTGAGACACCTCCAATTACGTATTCTATTGAATCTTTTGTGCGAAAGGTAATTTCCTCTACCTCGTTTAATATATTGTAAGACAGGATAATGTTGTCCTCGACGTTTTTGATAAAATAATCGATTGAATTGCTACAACAATCTGATGTGACAAAATCTATAAAGTCAAAGAATGAAAACAAATGTTCTTCTTCATCAAATATTTTAAACATAAAAAGATTAGAAATCCATTCGTAAAAGCCTTCCAGCACTCTGAATGAAGATGGCATGGAAGCCAATCCATGATTCCAAAGCCGTGAATTGTATTCTTGCTGAAAATACCTGATTTCTTTATCCTGTAAAAACTGAAGTCCATTACACGCTTGAGTGTAGGCAATACTATAGGCAATTTTGCTCGAATCTTTGATTTTCTTTCTCAGTTTACTATTATTTGCGAGATTTTTTTCAGCTTGTTTCAAGGCACTTTCATATCCTGGATCATCAGGAGTAGGAGCGCCGTACAAACTGTAGTGCAAATTTCTTTTAGAGCTATCTTTCATTCTTTAAATTGTTTCATGTCAAACCATCAGATTCTTATCCTCAGAATTTTTCTTAGGAAATCTAACAAGATATGTAGATTCAATTCACTATCCTAGGGTTGCTGCATGTGTTGACGTTTCTTGACCATAAGAAATGCTTAGACGCAGTTGCTAACAAGTAGTTTTGTTGTTAACATAGTAAGTGTCTTATACTTATATTTGTATATATAGGCTTAAAATTCACCCGAATTATCCAGAAATAAATCTAGTTTTTTTAATTTTTTACAAAAAATTAAGCTAATGCTTATTTAGTGAACTTAATTATTAATTAGTTATTATTGTTGAATATTCTACTTTTCAACATGTAGAATTTAAGATTCCATATTAACATATCTCAAACAAATTATGACTATTTTTAATAAGTTTCTAAAAGGTTCCGAATGGAGAAAATGGGATCTTCATGTACATACACCTTCTTCAATATTCCAGCAGTATGGAGAAAACAATGATGCAACCTGGGAATCGTATATTACAGACTTAGAAACTTTACCTTCGGAATTTAGCGTACTAGGTATTAATGACTATTTTTTCTTAGATGGTTATGAAAGACTTATTAAAGAAAGAGCAAAAGGAAGACTCGATAATTTAGATTGCATATTGCCAGTTGTTGAATTTCGAATTGAAAAATTTGCTGGTATAGATTTTAAACAATTAAAACGGATTAATCTACATGTTATATTTTCTGAGGAAGTTTCAGTTGAAACTATTAAAAGTCAATTTTTAAACACGCTTGAGCAAAGTTATTATCTTGAAGGAAGTGATCAACCCTGGACTCGAGCAATTACATATGAGAGTGTTAAAGAGCTTGGTAAAACCATAAAAGATGGCATGCCGGAAGATAAACGAAGGAATTTTCCTTCTGATCTAGATGTTGGATTTAGCAATTTGAATGTTAAGGAGGACAAAATATTCGAATCTTTAAAAAAGGATTGCTTCACAGGAAAACACTTAATTGCTATTGGTAAAACAGAATGGGCAGACTTAAAATGGTCAGATGCATCAATAGCAACAAAAAAGTCCATTATTAATCGGGCAAATCTTGTTTTCACAGCAGCAAGTTCCGTAGAAGAATTTGAAAAAGCCAAATTACAATTGCAGGCTCAGTTTGTAAATGATCTGTTATTAGACTGTAGTGATGCACACTATCTGTCAACTTCTTCAGAAAAGGACAGAGTTGGAAATTGTAATACTTGGATTAAGGCTGATCCCAACTTTGAGGGGTTGAAGCAAATCATTTATGAGCCTTATGATAGATTAAAGATACAATCTTTCAAACCAGATGTTAAAAAGGATAGGTATTTAATATCCGAATTAAATTTTAATGATAATGGGAAACTATTCGGTAATCAATCAATCTTACTTAATGAAAACCTGAATGCCATAATTGGAGGTAAGTCATCAGGAAAATCTTTGCTTCTTTATCTGATTGCAAAAAGTATCGATCCCGATCAAGTTGAGAGAACTTCCAATAGATTAAAATTTGATGGTTATGACTTCAAGGAGGACTTCAATTTTACTGTAAAATGGAAAAATGGCGAAATCGACAATTTTAAAGATCAATTAGTCGAAAATAAGTTACATAAAATAACCTACATACCGCAGTTATATATCAACTACCTGGTTGAGAAAAATAATAAAGAGGAGCTTAACATATTAATCCGTGGTATTCTTTTGCAAGATGAAGAATTTAAAGTGTTTTATGATGAAGTTACTGACAGGATCAAAGTTATTAATGCTGAGATTGATAGTTTAATTAATTCATATATCCAAATCAGGATTAAGGCTCTTGCCACGCAAAAAGAATCGAACGAACTGGGTAAAAGTACTTCGATAAAAAAAAGCATAGACGATCTACAAAAACTTATATCTGACGGACAAAAAAGCTCCAATCTCTCAAAAGAAGAATTTGATCACTACACGGAACTTTCAAATAGCAGGCAACTTACTGATAAACAGATCAATATAGAAATTAAGAAGGCGCAGGTATTCGAAAAAGTGTATTCTGAACTTGAAAGCAATAGGTCAGAATTGTTAGGAAGTGTGGATGCTGATGGCCTTTCAAGTCGAGGAAGTCTTGACAAAATTTTTGAGGAACTAAGCGAAGAAACAGATATCTCAATAGTAAGAAATAAAATCTCGGGAGATTATGAAGTAATGCTCGCAAATTTAAGGGAAGAAATCACCAAACAAAATATTGAAGAGAACCTTGTAAAACTCAGGGTAACGCTTGCTACATTAAATCAGAATCTCAGTCAATACATCTTAAAACTTGCAGGACAAAAAGAATTAGTACGATTAACAGAAAGTTTGACTAAAGAAAAAGTCAAATTTGATCAGGCGGTTGTTCTAGAGAAACAATTCAAATCGCACCTAGAAGATTATAAGAATAATCGAGAAAAAACTGTGAAGCTGTTGAAATTAAGATATATTTTATACGAAGAAATGATTTCCAAAGTCAATGCTACGAAAAAAAATATTGATGACGAGATAACACTAGAGGCACGGTTGCTTTACAAACAGGAGAATTTTCTTTTTTTAGATCAAGTTAATAAAGCTACTACGTCTCAAACAAGTGAGTACCACAAATTCTTCTCAGGGGGAGATATTGATTATAAATTTGTTCCCGAATTTTATTCTAATCCATTGAGATTACAAGACGATAAGCTTTTTTTAGATGCTGAACGATATATATCCGTAAAACAGAAGGTGTCATTTGAAAACATTCTACGGTCACTAATCAAAGACTCATTTGAAATTGATTACACAGTAAATTATAAAGGGGATGATTTATTAAAAATGTCACCCGGTAAAAAAGGCACCGTATTACTTATCTTGTTCTTACAAATAAGTTCATCTGAATATCCTATCCTGATTGATCAGCCAGAAGATAATCTTGATAATAGAACGATTTATGAATTGTTGTGTAGGATGATTAAAGAGAAAAAGAAAGAACGCCAAATAATCATTGTATCACATAACGCCAATCTTGTAGTTGCTACCGATACAGAAAATATTATCGTTGCTAATCAGGAAGGACAAACGACACAGGACCAGATTGGAAGGTATCGATTTGAGTATGTAAACGGATCTTTGGAACATACACGTGAACTTGATAAGGATAATAAAACAATACTTAAAAATCAGGGTATTAAAGAACATGTTTGTGATATATTGGAGGGTGGAAATTTAGCATTCAAGCAACGAGAAAGAAAATATGCCCTTAAATAAAACTGTAGAATTCCTTATCTTCATATTGCAATAAGGTATTGCATCCTGTGCTCTATCAAACTGTTTGAAAAATGTTTGACAGCTGAAAAAATGAACCTTACAACTATTTGAAAAACAAGCTTTTAAAAGTGAAATAAAAAGGATTGAAAATCCTTGTGTCGCCGGTTCGATCCCGGCCCACACCACTTCTACAGAAAGCCTGTTTTCATAACGAAAACAGGCTTTTTTGGTTTCTGGAGTGTCTTTTTTCTGTCAATTTAATCGACTAGCCTTTCAAATATTGTGAAGTTCTACAGGGTTTTTTGTTGAACTGATCGCATTTGTTTGACAAATGTTTGACAGCCGTCTTTGACGGTTTCATTTGAGAACTGCGATCGCTAACTTTATTATATTATGACGACTATTTCGGAGGTAATCAGACACTCAAGAAAGAAGAAAACTGATGGTACATGGAACGTACAGATCAGAGTAACAGTCGATAGGAAATCAGGCTATCTGGAAACCCAGCATTGGGTCAGCGCAAAACAAATCAAAAAACAAGGAAAGACTTATGTGCTGAAAGATCCATTCATTATTAATCTTATCGCTCCTGAACTTGCCAAATACAGAGACATGATTAGTGCCTTGGATCTCGGATAAATACTTACAATGAAAAAACCTTGGCGGCTTATTTGTTGAATGGCGGGTTGGTTAAAGTGGAGAAAATTAATGTAATCCAGTTTGGTAGAGAACAAATTGAGCGTTTAATGCTGTCAGGTCGCGACGGAAGTGCAAGGAATATGATTACTGTAGTCAATAGTCTGCAAGATTATTTTAAATCCGATTTTGTGCCGGTGACAGAGATCCGGGCTAAATGCTAGAGGATTATCAGAAGTTTTTACGTACACCCAGAACCATGGTTAGGCTGAACCAATTTAAAAAGCCAGTTCAATTGAAATTTAAAGGTTTAGCTGATAATGGGCTTCACAACCACATGCGGGATCTTCGGATTTTGTTCAATGACATTGTGGATTATTATAACGATGAGGATCTGGGTGTAAAGATCATCAATCATTATCCGTTTAAAAAATATAGCTGGTGGAACTGACGGAGAAGAAAAAGCCGGAAAGGTATGTTAGTCACTTCAAGGCAATCAAAAATTGTAAGCTACCTATAGGAAGCAGGATACGCCAAGCAAGGGATTTATTTCTACTAAGCTTTTACCTGTGTGGGATGAATGCGGTAGATCTTTATCAGATAAAGCCAGGCACTTGGACTTGCTATATTTGAGTAGACACGGAGTTAAGGGATTTACATACCTTAACAGAAATTATGTCACGAGAGAGAAAAGCATACCCGAAGGAGTT
>NZ_FNRA01000027.1 GCF_900107535.1 Pedobacter hartonius
CAAAGGTGCTTTCACCTCAGATCAGGCACTGCTAAAGCTAGTATATTTAGCCTTCAGAGAGCTATCTAAGAAGTGGACGATGCCAATGCACAACTACCAGCCTGCGTGCATCCATAACAGATCCAGTCTCGTTCTTTTTGTATTTCCTAACCACTAATTTCATTTCCTCCTTTATCCTTTGACTGGACATAGCAAGGTCTTCAGCTTTTATAGGCGTAATCTTTCCTTTATTGATAGAATCGAATGAAAATTTTACTCTTTTACTCATGATCTTTCTTATTTTAAGTTACTGTAATAACTGTAATTTTTCAAGAGATACTTCAAATTTATGAATTTATTTTCATCAACTGCAATATATCTATCAGGATATGCAGCGAGAATAAGTGTATCAACACTTGTTGAATTAGATTCCGTTGCATCAAGAATGATAAGTCCTGCAGCTTTTCCTGTGAACGGTAAATAGCTGTCTTTATCATAGATCTCCGCAACCCAGATAAACTTGGGCATTTTCGACAACAGGATTGTACTTCTTGTTCCCTGTTCCATTTTATCCAATTTAGATATATGGTTTTTAAAGGATCTACTTGAAGACAAAAAGCATCTGATTACAAACCCATCGCTAAATTTATAGCCAAGAAAAGAATCCTTTAATATTTGCAATATGAGATTTTTTGCAACATAGGCTTCAAGATAAATTTTTGGATATAGCGGAACAACAATTGTATCGATCTGATAGGCTTTTGATTAAAAAATATTCCATCCCTCTGTTTTTTATCCCTGACATTTCCAGCAGGTCGGTTGACTCCTCAACCACCAATCCTAATTGTAGAACTCCAGATAATGATTACGATAGTCCGGCATAGCGATAATCTCTTTGCCCTTAAACCCGACAGTAGGTAGTGTATTTGCGATGTGTTTTTCTGATAACCCGATTATTTAGTTATCGTAATTAAATGTTTACCTTTTTTAATTCCTGCATTTCATTTTTCAATAATTCCCGTCCCCATTCCTGGTACAGGATATTGCCCTCCCTGAGTGTTACTTTTCCTCTGGAAATATGGGTTAAAATGAAAGCCACGTAAATACCTGACATGATTGCCTTTAGTAGGCCTTTTGAACTTATCGGATTGTAAGTAATAAATGCATCACCGGCAAAAAAGAGGTTATCAATCCCGTAAGGTGCCAGTATGCTCCAACTGGTTACATAATTTCTGGATACAACCACTTCATATGGCCTTTTAAAATGGTCCTGTATAAACTCAGCAATGCTGAATTCGAAACTGCCGTTGCGCGAACAGGTTACCGAACAGGTTTGATCATTGATCATACTGCAATATATCCATGAACCGTTCCTGCTCTCAAAATACGCCCTGGGCAATCTGGCAGGAATGTGTTCAAATTTCAACTGGGTATAGCTGCAAACCTGTTTCTCCGAATGATAAATTCGCCGCAGGTTAAATTTGCCGGCAGTGATAGACTTCAAACCTGTTGCATCTACCAACCTCTCGAGTTCAAAAACCCCCTTATCGGTATCTACCGCCTTTACCATATTTCCCTGCAAAGGAAACCCGATGATTTTTACGCCGGTCAGGATTTTACAGCCCGCACTGATTGCCTTCTGCTGCAAAACTTGATCAAATTCAGCCCTGTCAAAGTTAAACCCCTGCCAGCTCTGCTCTTCGTTGAAAAAATCTGTCCTGCTCTCCCCGTCAATAGTAATGAGAACAGAATTATACCGCAACGGCTTGCTCTTCATTAATTGATCAAACACGCCGAGCTGTTTCAGCAGCGGTTCAATCCCGGGGTGACAGCTTTCCCCGGGGCGAATTTGCCGGGCCTTTGATGTGACCTCCAGAATGGTCACATCAAAGCCGGCTTTAGAAAGTTCGATGCCGGTTGCCAGTCCGGCAACACCACAACCTAAAATCACAACGCGTTCCAACACTTAGGCTAATTTCCAATCTTCTTTCAAAGTCCTGGTGGCGACAGATCCGCCGGCATCAACCAAATAGATGAGTTCGTCCGTTATACTAAATTGCAGCGTGGTTATATCCAGATTAACAAAGGATGCGCGGTCAGGGCGGACAAATATATATTTGTATAAAACAGAATCTGACAGCTGAGGGACGGCCGCCCTTGCACTGATGAGGTCTGCATCAGCTTCGCCCGGTTTTGAAACACTGACCAGCTTGATCTGATCTGCATTGATTTCATCATTGAGCTGTTTCAATTTCTTATAGCTGACCACGCGTTTCAAATATTCCTCTGCATCTATACCTGCAAGCAAATGATAATTAAACTTGTTCTCATACACGTTTAAGGTATAATCTACATATTCAAATCTCTTGAAGGTTACAGTTTTCTGTGAACGTTTATAGTTCGGGCCCAACTCGCCGTCCCAGCCTGTACCCTGCCCGTTTGCGCCAATTTCTGCATCCAGCAACGGGAGAACAGTCGCCCGGGTGGGCCAGAAACTTCTGGAGATATCTGGTGCAACGGCCGGCCAGAAAGAACTGAGTGCCGCACATAATTTTGAATCTTCAGGGAAAGGGCTTCCCAATCCATAGGCGGAAAGGTGTGTGATGGCTTCCTGGTTCCTGATCGTAATATCAAAACTAGTGTCCCAGCCGGGAGCAAAAATACCCGCAGCCCCATCTGTCAGATAAGAAATACGGTTTTCTTTTGCCGGATCTTTAAAGTTGGTCGTTATACCGGAAATGACCGGTAAACATACAAGTGAGGTAATGGTATTCCAGGCATCATCAGCTTCAATATCAAATTCATGATGCGAACTTATATTTGGATACATCCTGGTATTGCATAAGGTCTCCGGCTGCCGGAACCAGGGATTGGCCAAAAGCTGTAAGCTCTGATGCAGGATTTCAGATTGTTCTACAAAAGGAAAGAAATCTGGTGCGGCCACAATGGAATAAGCCGGTAAAACTTTGCCGACCTCAGGCAATCCTGAAAGGTTGACTACCACAGCACCGTCCCCGGTAAAATCCTTATAGTGTAATGCATTATATTGTTCAGGAAATATCTGACTGGCAATATCTTCGCTTAAATTGAGATCTGTCAGGCTGCCATCCTGTTCCACTTTGGTGCGGATATGCATATATTCAGGCCCTGTTCTGGCTCCTTCTGATGACCGGAGTTCCAAGCTGGTAGAAAAATCTGCCAGGGTGTTGCCCTTCCTTTCCAGTTGCCAGCCATTTTGCGTTTGTGGAAGTGCAGGCTTCGTCAATACGACATGATTTCCCTTCATTGCTGCTTTATCCACCAGGCTGTCGTGTACAGCGGGTTTCAGCAGATTGTCTGCAGCTGAAAATGAAGCTATCTCGTCTGAGATCACAAATGGATCGTTCAGCAGATCGGCCGTAGAATGCCCGGTTTCTAAAGAAAAACGTTGTTTAACAAACTGGTGTACCCTTTTGATCTTCTCGTTTTTATGGTTGGCAGAAAAACTTACAGCCACTGTTCTGCCGTCTATACATTCGTTTCCGCTAAACAATTTCTGTACAGGGACCCAAAAGTCCAGTTCCCGGTCTATCGGTGCCTCATCAGTATCATTGATGTCTTTTCGCATATTTTTGCCGAGAAAGCTTTCATCACCTCTATGTTTAATGGCAATGTAGGCACAGTACCTGGCCGGAAGGACTCTTATTTTATGCGGATCATCGGCAACCAGCGCGTCGAAACTCCTTGTTTCAGGGTTAAAGAAAGATGCTGCAGTACCAACGCGGGCAACACCGGTTCTGCTGTAAACAATGTTTGCGTGTTTTTGATGTGGTGTGTCAACGGCAGTCCGGTACTGGCTTGCATACACTACGATAGCCAGCTCGGCCCCTTTTGCCTCGCTAAATAAAAATGACAGTGACGGAGGCGTGATTCCAAAAACAAAGTTTTCGATGAGTTCAAGCTCAGACAGGTCAGGGAAGTAAGTCAGCTTGTGCGCTTTACTTTTATCCTGCCATAATACATTCGGGCTTGACAGCGCATGATACAGCAGGCTGCTGGCGGGATTACGGGGGCAGATCCCTTTGTTATCCTCGAAGGCATAGTCTTCAAAGCCGGGAAATTCCCTGTCGATGTTGTTTAACGGAGCGAGCAATGCCTTCCGCAAATTCTCATGCGTTTTTTGAACAATATCCAGTTCGTTATTTGTAACTGAAAGCAGCATATCTCTCCATCCATGACTGGCAAGTTTACTGCACAGTTCATTTACATTTTGTATTAAATTCATTTGAGCGTTTGTTTAATAAAGATGATTGAATAGGAACCAGGAGTAAATTGAACCTGATTCCTGAAGCATATGTTATCCTATAATCTGGATATCAATTGTCAGTGATTCATTTTCAGCATAAAGAACCTGGATCTGTTTATACTCCGACACCTCTTCCGTCAGTGTTTTGGAAAATGGCTTGGCCGTCATTTTCATTGGTCCCGGAACTTCGTTGACAAGGAGTTCTACAAGCAGAATTTCCGCATTGATCCCCTGTGATTCCGCAACTTCAATAGAAGCCGTATCGCGGCTGTGAGGAGTCATCACTGAACCATGGATGGTAAGTGAAGCAGGTTCCTCTTTGAGATTTAAAAGCGCATTAACTGTTAGATTTGTCATAATAGTTATGTTTATTTTGGTTTATTGTTAGCAGATTGTGTTAAGAAAGGTATACTGGGGGCGAAGAAAAATTCCCCTCCGCGAAACTTGACGAAGTTGCTGAAGTTAAACCTGGTAGGGTGAGAATGTGACAGATCGAGGTTTCCAACATCAGGCAGGCTCGTGTGTCCATGATGGCCGCCATATTCTTTCCGCCAGTTATGATCCGGATTTCCACCGGCGCCGGAAAGTTGGGAGGACTGACCGATGAGGGTGTCTATTCCCGTTTCAGGGGAACTACCATCCTGCCCGGGCGCGGAAGAGACTTTGAACCCGGTATTATTGGCCCAGGTTTTCTGCATAAAAGAAAATTGCTTTACAATGGAACTCTGGAAACAGGCAAATAACAATCCTACTCCGCCGGTCGGCAGGTCGTCCAGTGCCTGAAAAGCATTTGGATTTTTAATCCTTTCCCCATAAGGGATGCCCCTGCGCGTAATGCGCCTTGACTGATCACCGTCTTCGCCTTCGCCCACATTCTGACGCGGGTTGGTTTTTCTGATATGCGCCTGAAACGGGCATTTCAGTCCGAGGCTGTCGTCAACCGACCTGGGATTAGGGTTCCCCGACGCATCGCGTCCGTCGTACCTGAAGTTGTTGTCCTTACCCGGAAGGAAGCCATCTGTAGACGACAAGACTAAGGGTGTCCCATCCCTGAACCTTCCTACAGCCATTGCGCCGGCACGCTCCCGGTCTTTACCTGTCAGCTTTAATTTATCGGCCAGGTTCTGTTCAGCCATCGAAAATCTTAATACATCCTGTTCCAGTTTTCTGAATACAAAGTAACTTCCGAATGACCCCGGAACGTTGCTTGCAAGATCTTCCTTCAACAGGATTTCCAATGGTGCCTTCGGATCCCAGAGGTCAATATCGCCGCTTTCTTTACGAAATGCTTTCTCATTTATTCTTTCTTTTCTCGGGTTGCCCATCTCAAAATCAGTGGTTAAATACAGGGGCTGGCTCCTCCCATCCACATAACCGAAATGTTCTATTCCCTCACCTTCATTGTTCCTGAGCGCCTTGCCCAGCTCGATGGCAACAACCTGAATTCCAAGTTTCTCAAATTCGGTAACGAAAGACCGCGTTTCGCGTAAAAGATAGGGTTCACTATCGTCTGCCAGTAACAGCATTGCATCAATCTGCAACCCGTCTAATTTAAGATACGCTTTCTCCAAAGGCTCAAGTTCCGGTTCTTCGGTGATCACTTTCTTTTCAAAGAGCTTCCACTTTTGCAGTGCCGGCAATGATGCTATAGCTGCGGGATCTACGGCGGAAAGATCAGCGGGAATATCTCCGAGATCGGCACCAAGTGCAGTCATTCCCTTCAGGAAACTGTCACTTTGAGGGAAAATTTTCTCCGCCCCAGGTGGCACATTATCCTGATCTTTAAACATTGCCGACATCAGGTCTTTTCCAACACCCATCTTATTGTAGGCAGTAGCAGCCAGGAAAAAGTTTCCGAATAAAGATCCCGGAATGCCGAAGCGTTTGAAATACTTACTTTCCTCTGCCTGTTGAAAAGCTGATGTGACATACTGAACGGAGATTTTACTGATCAGGTCCTTTAATTGTTTCCCCGTGATGGAGAACTGGATGAAGATGTTGGCACTGAAATTCCTTCCATGTCCCTGTAGGATATTGCCCTGAAGATTTTCTAACATGGCTTTGTTTTGGGGAGCAAAAGGATCAAGCGGACTAAAGGGAAGTCCCGCGGGTTTGGTTTGTTTTTTTGTCATGATGATAATAATAGTTACCTAAGTATCAATTCATGCTATCGATAAATACGATACTTATTACATCTAAATTATGCAGGATAATAAGGTTCGGCAATGACTATTTCTTGTCATTATTTGACCGCAAAATAATGATGATATTCTGCACATCATTATCCATCAGTCTGCCGTGATTTCTTCATCATCAAAACGCATAATTATTGGATGATAGATTATAAAAATAATTGACGCGAAATTCCTAAAGGCATATTTTATTGACCCGCAATAAACTGTATCCAGATTTGATCAGCTTAGGTTTCAAGGATGTAATTTTGAACAGATGAATCGAAATTTTAAGACCAATATTCTCTGATATGATAGAAAAATACAACTCCCTCATATTTTACACCCTGTTGATTGTTGGTGCATCCATTGTGGTATTCAGTGCATATTACACCTATAGTCAAACCCGTGACGAGACGCACAGCAAACAGCTGTTTTTACTGACTTTAATGAGTTGCCTGATCGGTTCAATCGGCACTATCCTGGGCCATATTGATTCAGATAAAAATGAAGCCCTTGCCAAAGCAAGTGCACTGGAAGCCAAGGAGAATGCCCAGGAAGCCAAAAGAAATTACGCACTATACAGTGCCCAGTTACATGAAAACCTGGACACCGCCAAATCAACCCTCCGGACATCTCATATCATTATAGATACGCTCAATAAGAACCTGGAACTGACCACCGGTGTGTTAAAGAATAACATCGAAGCGAAGGATCTCCTGACTGCGCAAATGAAATCAACCGGCGAGATTTTCAGGCGTACTACGGTAACGATAGCCAATTCTTCAAAAGCCCTCGAATATAGTTCCAAAACGCTGAGTGAAATGGAAAGGCAAAATACTCCGTTAAGAGATATTGGCCTGTCATTTACGATCATTTACCCAATGGGCAAAAATTATAAGTCGCTGGATTCGCTTGTTGCTGTATATAAAAATGAGCTTACAAGTTCTAGTTATGTATATCGGTATGCAAGTCGCAAAACGAGCGTTAATGGTAGGAATAGTCAGGAAAAAACAAGAAAAACATCTACTTTACACAAAGGGGATTTTGAGGTGATCAGAGATACACTTTTTGGAACTGTCAACAATGAGATCATCAAGCTGAACTATAATAGTTTTGATAAAAAAGACGGGCTGTACAGATACGTTTTTAAGGTTCCCCGGTTTTATGTCTATAACGGTGATACTGGGCCAGCGAAAACGGATGATAGCGGGCCAGTCATTACGATAATCAGTGGGCCACTTTTCAATACAATTATAAGGG
>NZ_FNRA01000013.1 GCF_900107535.1 Pedobacter hartonius
GCCGATGGTACTGCGGTAACACGTGGGAGAGTAGGTCGGTGCCAAATCTTAAAGAAAGCCTTTCAGGAAACTGAAAGGCTTTTCTTGTATACGGGTGGTTCGTGTTTATATCCTTCTTTTTAATTTAAGGATTACCATATGCCTTTCGTCTTTTCGCGATACTTCTATCAGTATCTGCCTGCCATCGTGATCTCTGAATATCTCCGTAAGGTCATTCAGCGTATAATTTCCCATAGGCTTGAGATCTACGGACAGAATTTCATCGCCTTCGTTTAAACCAACTGTTTCAGCTGGAGAACCTGCTTCAATCCTTCCAATAATATATTTGAATTTAGGCGCATTTGCTGTGTAAATCTCCATACCGGACATGTCATGATCAAATTTCTTTTTAAAAGCATTTGACTTTTTGAGATACATTACTTCATGCTGATAATCGAAAGTAACTACAAAATGTTTGAGGACTTCTGCACCAAGGGTACCATTTCTTGGTGTGCCCTCAATCTCCATTCTTTTTGTACTGTACTCCGGAAAGCCTGCCAGTATATTATTGAAGTTGAATTTCTCTAGTTTTAAGGCAGGCAGACGGCCCATTGCACCACTGATCACTCCGTTGATCCCGACACCAAGGTTTGCCGCTATCGTATGTTTTGGCAAGGGAAAAGGCTGATCACCGATGGCTTCCAGCAAAAGCGGATGACTGGATCCGTTATCTACAAGCAAATGTACATCAGTTGTTGTCGCAGAATCAATTCTGATCTTTGCATGGATATAAGGCTTGGCATTTAATATCTGCATAGGGATTTTTGCTCCTTTGATCCTGGGATTGGTATCCGGCGCATAGTATGTCATCCTGTTTGATGAGTAATTGATCTTCACGATGAAGCTTTTGAAAAAGTAATAGCCCAATATGCCGTGAATCTTCATTCCAAGATAAGACGAGAGATCAAATATGTCCTCCTTAAAGATTGCCGCAGGGATGTTCCTGATTTCGGACTTCCCGACATTCGCGGTTATGTTCCTTGTTAAAATCGCTTCTATCTCCTTCCCCAGGCCATATCCCTGTATTTTATAGGTTTTGAATAATTTCACATTCAGACTTTTTAAAAAAGACGTGTCAGTAATGATCATTTGTCCAACACCCGTATCTAATAAAAAATTATACGGGCCTTTTCCATTGATAAATACAGGTATAACGATCAGATTTTTAATCCTGATAAAACTGATCACATCTTTTTTTCTCTTTCCATCGAATTCAAAAGATTGGGCACCTGATAAAATTGGAATATGCATGGCTAAAATGGAAAAGAGCACAATGCAGAGCATTGACTTTAATCCCTTGAATCGATTGACAGGCCAGTCCGTTATCATGATCTTCTGCATGCTTCCGGTCAAAAAGCTATGATATAAAAAGTAGCCCTCCTATTTATGCAGGGCATGATTAGGCTAAATGTCCGGAAAGATATTTGGTTAGAATTCTTACCTGAATATACGAATATTTAGAGTGTTGTGACGCCACTGATCAAACAAATTCAAATAGAAGCTGTATATATGGGATTTTTGGCTATCTTTGGGCATCAATAAGATATCACACATTTTATCGCAAGATAAAATGGCAAAATATTCAGGTGTCTATATCGGTGGTGTCCACCTCTTCCCATTCCGAACAGAGAAGTTAAGCCCACCAGAGCCGATGGTACTGCGGTAACACGTGGGAGAGTAGGTCGGTGCCAGATCTTAATTAAAGGCTGTTTCATTCAATTGAGGCAGCCTTTTTTTAGTATACATTTATCCCATTTTTATCAGCTTTGAACTGCTGTTTTTTCGGCCGGCAGCAAGTATATAAACCTGATGTAAAACAATCAGAAATTGGCTGTTACTAAATAGAATATAGCTAATTTTGTGCCTTTCAACAGAATATAAAATGAAATTAGCTCTTAATGGTTTTGGTAGGATAGGCCGTGTATTTTTACGTGCGGCGCTTGAAAAAAACATCAGTGTAGTAGCCATAAATGATCTTGCTGATCCGGCAACACTTGCACATCTTTTTAAATATGATACTGTTCACAGAGGCTTTAAAGGCGAGGTGTCATTTGATGATGAGGCACTGATTATCAACGGAAAAAGGATATTTGTTTACAAGGAACAGCAGCCAAAAAATCTGCCATGGGGCAAGCTGGGAATAGACCTTGTTTTAGAGGCCACAGGCAAATTTACTACCAGAAAAGGGGCAGAGCAGCATTTGGAGGCCGGTGCGAAACAGGTTTTGATTTCTGCGCCTGCTGATAAGGATATACCAATGTATGTATTGGGGGTGAACGATCACAGCATCGATATCACTGCACCGATTCTTTCCAACGCATCCTGTACCACCAACAATGTGGCACCAATGCTAAAGATTCTCGATGATAACTGGGGGATACTGGATGGTTATATCACTACAGTTCACTCCATGACGGGAGACCAGAACCTGCATGACGGTCCTCATAAGGATCTGCGCAGGGCAAGGGCAGCATCTGCATCTATTATCCCTACCAGTACCGGCGCAGCGAAGGCCGTTACCAGTATTTTTCCGCACCTGGAAGGTAAACTGGGAGGAGCAGGGATCCGCGTCCCCGTATTGAATGGTTCCCTCACAGACTTTACCTGTATTTTGAAGAAACCGACAACCATTGAAGAGATCAATGCAGCATTTAAACATGCAGCTGAAAATGAAATGGCTAATGTACTGGAGTATACTGAAGACCCGATCGTTTCTGTAGATATTTTAGACAATCCCCATTCCTGTATCTTTGATGCCCTGCTCACTTCTATCGTTGGCGACCTGGTGAAAGTAGTAGGCTGGTACGATAATGAGTCGGGATATTCAGCAAGATTAGTAGATTTGGTACTTAAAATAATGTCAAAAAATGATTAGAAAAATTGCTTTAGAGGAAGTTTATCCGCTTCGTACTGCTGTATTGAGGAACGGCAGACCTTTTCCGGCATGTGTTTTACCTACGGATAATGCAGAAGGTATTTTTCATCTCGGATACTTTGAAGGGGGCAGGCTGGTTTGCGTAGGAACTTTTTTTCTTGAAGATTACCCTGAAAATGGTGCAGGCGGATTCAGATTAAGGGGAATGGCTACTGATCCGGAATTTGCCGGAAAAGGTTTTGGTGCAGCGCTGATTAATTTTGCAATTAATGAGCTTACATCTGCTCAGGCTTCTTATATTTGGTGCAACGCAAGGATTACGGCCCTTGGATTTTACAAAAAGCTTGGCTTTGAAGTGATCTCTGCCGAATTTGAAGTTCCCGGGATAGGGGCACATTTTGATATGCGATACCAAATAGTAAAAGTATAATTACCGGGTAAAAGGAATATATGGTATGAACATGGCCGGTTTTCAGTACCCTTAAAGGATTAGAGATGTTAAACCCAGTCTATTTTACATAAAATAAATAAACAGATGAACCCGACATAATTAAAATAATTATTGCATTGTGTGTTTAATAATTATTTTAATCATCAAAGGCTCCATGTAACAATTAAAAATAAATGAATAAGCAGATGAAAACAGTTGACCAATGTGATTTTAAAGACAAGAAAGCTTTAATCAGGGTAGATTTTAATGTACCCCTGGATAAAGACTTCAATATCACAGATGATAAAAGGATGCGTGCAGCTTTACCTACTATCACTAAAATTTTGAATGATGGTGGATCTGTGATCTTGATGTCGCATTTAGGTCGCCCGAAAGGTGGCCCGGAAGATAAATATTCACTTAAGCACATTTTAGGTGACCTGTCAAGAA
This sequence comes from Pedobacter hartonius, assembly GCF_900107535.1. Classification (GTDB taxonomy): domain Bacteria; phylum Bacteroidota; class Bacteroidia; order Sphingobacteriales; family Sphingobacteriaceae; genus Pedobacter; species Pedobacter hartonius. The sequence continues at coordinate 3,795 of NZ_FNRA01000013.1, forward strand.
TGCTTGATCTTGAAGTGAAATTTGCAGATGATTGTATCGGTGCAAATGCTGCTGAGAAAGCAAAGAACCTTGAACCGGGACAAGTATTATTATTGGAAAACCTTCGCTTTTACAAGGAAGAGGAAAAAGGCGATAAAGATTTTGCAGAAAAGCTTGCAAAATTAGGTGATGTATATGTGAACGATGCTTTTGGTACAGCTCACCGTGCACACGCTTCTACTTCCATCATCGCAGAATTCTTCCCGACTGAAAAATATTTCGGTTACCTGATGGCTGAAGAGCTGAAAAATGCAGAAAAAATAAACCGCAATGCTGATAAACCTTTTACAGCCATCATGGGCGGTGCAAAGGTTTCAGATAAGATCCTGCTGATCGAAAGTTTACTGGATAAAGTTGATAACCTGATCATTGGTGGCGGAATGGCTTATACTTTCGCCAAAGCACAGGGCGGTGAAATCGGTACATCTTTATTAGAAGCTGACAGAATGGAACTGTGCCTGGAATTACTGGAAAAAGCAAAAGCAAAAGGTGTAAATATCCTCCTTCCGGTAGATACTGTGATTGCGGATAAATTTGACAATGACGCACAGAAGAAAAATGTAGATTCAGGCGAAATTCCTGCGGATTGGATGGGATTGGATATCGGCCCGAAATCTGTTGAACTTTTTGCTGATGTGATCAAAAAATCAAAAACCCTGCTGTGGAATGGTCCTATGGGCGTTTTTGAAATGGCTAACTTTGAGCAGGGAACACGTGCTATTGCGGAAGCAGTAGTGGTTGCCACAAAAGAAAACGGCGCTTTTTCATTGATTGGTGGTGGTGATTCTGCTGCTGCAATTGCCAAGTTCGGCCTGGAAGATGAAGTAAGTTATGTTTCTACAGGTGGTGGTGCTTTACTCGAATATATGGAAGGTAAAGAATTGCCGGGCGTGAAAGCAATTAATGACTAAATAAGTCGGAATTCGTAACATTGGCCCAGATATTCAACGGGTTAATGATCAGATTATACCAGAATCGGACATTCGTCCGCCAAAAAGGCCACTTGAAAAAGTGGCCTTTTTGCGTGTGAGGTGGGGAAAAATGGGGAAAATAGTATGTTGATAACTTTTTTGTGGTAGAATGTGGTAAAAAGTGGTAGAAGTATCTATTTTTACACTACATAAAAAGTGTAGATACTATAATGGTTCAACTGTTAGGAGAATTTGATTGTAAATTGGATGCCAAAGGCCGCTTGATGGTTCCTTCGGGTCTGAAGAAACAATTGCCAAACGTTGACCAGGAGGGACTTGTGGTGAACAGGGGTTTTGAAAAACACCTGGTGATCTATCCTAAAAAAGTATGGGAAGGCATCGTGGAAGAACTGAGTAAACTTAACCAGTTTGAAAAAAAGACCAGGGAATTCATTCGTTTTTTTACACGCGGCGCAACAGAACTGACGCTTGACTCTGCCGGCAGGGTGAATTTGCCAAAGTCATTACTTGAATTTGCCGGTATTGACACTGAAGTAGTATTGGCCTGCCAGTTTGATAAAATTGAGCTCTGGTCTAAATCTGCTTATGATAGTTTAATGGACAGCGAGCCTGAAGATTTTGCAAATCTCGCCGAAGATGTGATGGGAAATAAAAAGAGGGGGGAAGATGGAAACTGATTATCATGTACCGGTACTGCTGAAAGAATGCATTGACGGTTTAAATATAAAGCCTGACGGTGTGTATGTGGATGTTACCTTTGGTGGCGGTGGCCATTCCAGGGCAATCCTGCAAAAATTAGGTAAAAACGGGACGCTGATTGCTTTTGATCAGGACCCTGATGCGCAACGCAATAAAATTGACGATCCGCGTTTTCTTTTTGTTGATCAGAATTTTGCTTTCCTCAAAAATAACCTGCGTTTATTGGGTTACAAACAGGTGGACGGCATACTGGCCGATCTGGGGGTATCCTCGCATCAGTTCAATGAACCTGAGCGTGGTTTCTCTACCCGGTTTGAATCGTCTCTGGATATGCGTATGGATAAACAGGGCAAGCTTACGGCTGCTGATGTATTGAATACCTATCCTGAAGAAAAGCTGCACAGGATCTTCGGAATCTACGGAGAGGTAAAGAATGCAAAATCGCTGGCGCGCTCGGTAGTAACTTTTCGCGCAAACCAGCCTATTGTAACACTGGCCGACTTTAAACAGGCTGCTGCTGCACATATCCCGAAAGGAAAAGAGAATAAATATATGGCCCAGGTGTTCCAGGCTTTACGGATTGAAGTAAATGCCGAGATCGATGTGCTGGAAAGTTTTCTGCTGCAGTCCGCAGAAGTGCTCCATACCGGAGGAAGACTGGTGGTGATGTCTTATCACTCACTGGAAGACCGGCCGGTTAAGAATTTTATTGCCAAAGGTAAGATCAGGGGTGAGGCAGATAAAGATTTCTTTGGCAATGAAGAAAAGCCTCTTAAAGCGGTTACCCGGAAGGCCATCATTGCAGATGAGGAAGAACTGGAAAAAAACAGCAGGGCCAGAAGTGCAAAACTAAGAATTGGGGAGAAGTTATGAATAACCAGTTCAGAGAAGAAATAGAGGAAGAAGAGGAATTACCGGAAGAGCCGGTAATCAAGCTAAAGCCTAAGAAGGAAAAGGATACCGATCATGCGGGCATCTTTTTCCGGAAGCTTTTCACAGAGGGCGTGGTTTCAAAAGAATCAGCTACTGCGATGATGCCTTTCCTCGTTTTTTTGTCGCTGCTCACGATGTTATACATCGCGAACAGCCATATGGCAGTAAAGAATATCAGGGATATAGATAAATTAAACAAAGAAGTTAAAGAACTGAGCTGGGAGTATAAGTCGCTTAAGGCAGACCTGATGTTCAAAAGCAAACTGACAGAAGTAGCAAAAAAAGTAGATACGTTGGGTATAAAAGAGCTGACAGAACCTCCTAAAAAAATTATTGTAAGCAGTGATGAACATTAGAGCTAACATATTATTACGTGTTTATTTGTCCTTCGGACTGATTGTACTGCTTGCCGTGGCAGTATTGATCAGATTATGCGATGTACAATTTGTAGAGGGACATAAATGGCGTGCCATGGCCGATAGTCTCTCTACAAAGTATATCAACGTGGAGGCGGCCCGTGGAAACATTTACTCTAATGATGGCAGCCTGCTGGCTACATCGGTGCCTGAATATGAATTACGCATGGATATGTACGCCGGGGGAATTACCGACAGCAAGGTCTTCTACGGCAAGGTGGATTCCCTGGCCATGAAACTTTCCCAGTTCTTTGGTGATAAAACGCCAAAGGAATATTCGCGAATACTCCGTTCGGCAAGGGCAGACAGCGTAAGGTACCTGCTCATCAAGCGCAAGGTAAATTACCAGGAACTAAAAATGATCCGTTCGTTCCCCCTGTATAACATCGGGAAGTACAGCGGTGGCCTAATGGCTATTCAGCAGAACAAAAGAATAAAACCTTTCAAGTTTCTTGCAGCCAGAACCATTGGCTACAAAAATGAAAATGTAGCCAACGGCGTTGGCCTGGAAGGGGCCTATGGTAATTATATCAATGGCGAAAACGGCAAAAGGCTGGTACAGCGGATTGCCGGTGGCGTATGGATGCCGGTGAATGAAGAGGCAGAGATCGCACCGAAAGAGGGTGCTGATATCATTTCTACGATCGACATCAACATGCAGGACCTGGCGCAAAGCGCATTGGAAAAACAGCTGATCCTGAGTGATGCCGACCATGGTACGGTGATCCTCATGGAAGTAAATACAGGAGAAGTCAGGGCCATTGCCAACTATACCCAGGTTGCTCCGGGAGAGTACAAGGAAAAATTTAACTATGCCATTGCAGGTAATCAGGATCCGGGCTCTACTTTTAAGGTAGCCTCTTACATGGCACTGCTGGAAGACGAGAAGGTAGATACGAATACAATGATCGGAACGGGTTCTTACCATGTTCCCGGTAAAACGATTGTGGATTCTCATGGAAGTATTGGTGTGGTTACAGTGAAAAAGGCATTTGAAGAATCTTCAAACGCCGCTGTTGCCCAACTGGTGAATACACATTACAGAGAGGAACAATCCAGGTTTACCGATCACTTGTATGACTGGCACCTGAATGAAAAAATGGGACTTCAGATACCGGGTGAAGCACAGCCTGTGGTGAAAAATCCAAAAAACAGAAGCTGGAATAAAAACCTGACACTGCCACAGATGGCCTATGGGTATGAAATGCAGCTGACCCCCTTGAAGATGCTCTCTTTCTATAACGCAGTGGCAAACAACGGAAGGTACATCTCCCCAATTTTTGTAAAGGAGATCCGCCGTTTGGGTAACCCGGTGGAGCAGTTCAAAGCAAGGGTGATCAATCCCATGATCTGCTCTGAGAAAACGCTGAAAAAAATGCAGGAAATGCTTGAGGGCGTAGTTACTGAAGGTACCGGTAAACTGATGGGATCTCCGTTTTACAGGGTAGCCGGTAAAACAGGAACTGCACAGGTAGCCGATGGAAATAAAGGATATAAGGCTAAAAAAAGCTACCAGGCTTCGTTTGCCGGATATTTTCCTGCAGATAAGCCCAAGTATTCGATCATCGTTTGTATCAACGGACCGAAACATGGCTATTATGGCTCAACGGTTGCCGGCCCGGTATTTAAAGAAATTGCAGACCGCATTTATGCGAGTGATACCCAGATGTACAATAGCGTAAGTGATGTGCACCTGGTAGGAAATACGAAAAGCCCTGAAGCGAAAGCGGGACAAAGTAAAGCGGTGAAAAAAGTTTATAACGCCCTGGGAATAAAAACCCTTTATGCTGCAAAGTCTGATTATTTCAATAGCGTAGACACCAGCAACGGGATTGTATATGAAGAATACAGTGCTGTGAAAGGCATGATGCCCAATGTGGTAGGAATGGGCTTAAAAGATGCCCTGTACCTGTTAGGCAACGCCGGTTTAAAAACACAGATCATTGGAAGTGGAAAAGTAGAAAGCCAGTCTATCCCCTCGGGAACGAAGATTGGAAAAGGTTTATTGGTACAATTAGCTTTACGATAACATGCAATTGCAGGATGTTCTATATGGAGTAGCGATAACAAACCTGGTTGGTTCAACCAACAGGGAAATCAGTGTGCTGACTTTCGATTCCCGCGAGGTAAAGAAAGATGCGGTATTTTTTGCTGTGAAAGGAACTTTGTCTGACGGACATACTTTTATTCCGCAAACAATTGCAGCTGGTGCCAATGTGATCATTTGTCAGGAACTCCCTGAGCAGAAAGACGCTGCAGTAACTTACATCGAGGTGGAAGATACCGGCATTGCCCTGGGAATAATGGCGGCCAACTATTATAAAAACCCATCCGCTTCTTTAAAGTTGGTGGGAATCACCGGTACCAACGGGAAAACTACCATTGCCACGATCTTATTCAAGCTGTTCAGGAGTTTAGGTTTCCATACCGGGATGATCTCTACGGTACAGAACCAGATTGATGATGACATTATTCCTGCCACTCATACTACGCCTAATCCGCTGGCATTAAACAAGCTGCTCAGGCAGATGGCCGATGCCGGTTGTACCTATTGTTTCATGGAAGTAAGTTCTCATGCTATAGTGCAGCACAGGATAGAAGGGCTGATCTTTGCAGGCGGAGTGTTCTCAAACATTACGCATGACCATCTTGATTTCCACAAAACATTTGATAATTATATCAGGGCTAAAAAAGCATTTTTTGATGTGCTGCCAAAGTCTGGCTTTGCGCTGACCAATGCTGATGATAAAAACGGGATGGTCATGCTGCAGAATACCAAGGCCTCTAAAAAGACTTATGCACTAAAGCAACTGGCAGATTATAAAGGCCGGGTGATCGAGGACCGGTTTAGCGGCCTCAATATGGATATCGATGGAGTGGATGTCTTTTTTAAACTGGTAGGCTCATTTAATGCCTATAACCTGCTTGCTGCTTATGGCACTGCATTGCTGCTGGACCAGGATAAACTGGCGGTACTGACTATTTTGAGTAACCTGAGCGGTGCCGAAGGACGGTTTGATTACGTGAGCAATGCAAAACAGATCATCGGTATTGTGGATTATGCACATACACCTGATGCTGTTCAGAATGTATTGAGCACGATCCATGATATCAGAAAAGGTACAGAACAGGTGATCACAGTGATTGGCTGTGGTGGCGACAGGGACAGGACCAAAAGACCGGTGATGGCACAGGTGGCCTGCGACTGGAGCGATAAAGTGATCCTGACATCCGATAACCCGAGAACGGAAGACCCGATGGAGATCCTGAAAGAGATGGAAGCCGGAGTATCTCCAACCAACAGACGTAAAACATTAACCATAGCCGACCGGAAGGAGGCCATAAAAACAGCATGTCATCTGGCCAGGCCAGGCGATATTATCCTCATTGCCGGTAAAGGGCATGAGAAATACCAGGAAATCAATGGCGTAAAACATCATTTTGATGATAAAGAAGTCTTAACGGAACAATTAAACTTACTCAGCTGATGTTATACCACCTATTTGAATATTTAAACGCACATTATCAGTTCCCTGGACTAAGGTTGTTCCAGTATATTACTTTCCGTACGTCGCTCGCTATCATAATCTCACTGATCATCACTACTGTGTATGGCAGAAGGCTGATCAATTACCTGCATAAAATGCAGGTGGGAGAAACGGTAAGAAACCTGGGACTGGAAGGTCAAATGCAGAAACAGGGTACACCAACAATGGGTGGACTCATTATCTTGGCAGGGATTCTTGTGCCCACGATATTACTTGCAAACCTGACGAATGTATACGTACTGCTGATGATCGTTACTACCATATGGATGGGTGCAGTGGGTTTTGTGGATGATTATATTAAAGTATTTAAAAAGAATAAGGAAGGACTGGCTGGCAGGTTTAAGGTTGTTGGTCAGGTAGGACTTGCACTGATCATTGGCTGGACGATGTATTTCAATCCAAATATTGTAGTAAGGAAAACAGTAGATGAAACGGCTGCAAGCAAAAGTAATGCGCCGATGGTGCTGAGACAAAAAGGAGAAAAATTTTATTATACCCAGGACGTGAAATCTACGATTACGAATTATCCTTTCTATAAGAACCATGAGCTGGATTATGCCAAGGTGCTGAATTTCCTTCCGGGTTCTGAGAAATATGCATTTATTGTGTTCGTATGTTTTGTTGCGTTTATTATCACTGCCGTTTCAAACGGGGCGAACATCACGGATGGAATTGATGGACTGGCTACAGGCACCTCGGCAATTATTGGAATTACCCTCGGCCTGCTGGCCTATGTATCGGGTAATACGATGATGGCCGATTATCTGAATATACTGTATATTCCGAATTCGGGAGAACTGATGATTTTTGCAGGTGCCTTTGTAGGAGCATGTGTCGGATTTCTATGGTACAATTCTTACCCCGCCCAGGTATTTATGGGAGATACGGGAAGTCTGGCGATAGGCGGTATTATTGCTGCTTTTGCCATCATGATCAGAAAGGAATTCCTGATCCCGGTACTGTGCGGGGTGTTCGTAGTTGAACTGCTCTCGGTCATGATCCAGGTATCCTGGTTTAAGTATACAAAAAGACGTTTTGGAGAAGGCAGGAGAGTATTCCTCATGTCGCCGCTCCATCACCATTATCAAAAGAAGGGATATCATGAGGCCAAGATCGTAACCCGGTTCTGGATCATTAGTATCTTATTGGCTATCATCACTATTATCACTTTAAAACTGAGGTAATGGAAGGAAAAAGGATTGTTATACTCGGCGCTGGTGAAAGCGGAATAGGTGCAGCAATGCTGGCGCAGAAGCAGGGCTTTGACGTTTTTGTTTCGGATTTTGGTGCTATTGCCGACCGCTACAAACAGACCCTGGTTGATTTGAATATCGCATTTGAGGAGAAACAGCACACCGAAGAGCTGATCCTGAACGCCATTGAGGTGATCAAAAGTCCCGGTATCCCTGATACAGTTGCGGTGATCAAAACGCTGAAAAAAAAGAATATCCCTGTGATCTCTGAGATCGAATTTGCAAAAAGATATACTGCTGCAAAAACGATCTGTATTACCGGATCAAACGGAAAGACGACCACAACAATGCTGACGTACCATATCCTGAAAAAAGCAGGGTTAAATGTAGGACTGGCAGGAAACATAGGACATAGTTTTGCAGCGCAGGTAGCTACGGAGGATTTTGACTGGTATGTGCTTGAAATATCAAGTTTTATGCTGGACGATATGTATGCCTTTAAAGCTGATATTGCCATTCTGCTGAACATCACGCCAGACCACCTGGACAGGTACGACTACAAAATGGCGAATTATGCGGCATCGAAGATGCGCATTACACAGAACCAGACCGCGGACGATTATTTTATCTACTGTGCGGACGATGAAGAAACGATAAAGGCATTGAAAAATGCAAAGATAAACGCAAAGAGAAGCCCGTTCTCTATCCGTAAAAAGGTAGAAGGGGGCGCATATCTCGAAGGCAACAATATACATATCAACATAAATCCAATAGACCCATTAACCATGTCAATCTCAGAGTTAGCCCTGCAGGGCAAGCATAATATCTACAACTCTATGGCTTCGGGCATAGTTGCGAAAGTACTGGAAATCCGCAACGTGACGATCCGTGAGAGTATGGGAGATATTAAAAATATTGAACACCGGTTAGAGCATGTGGCTAAGATCTCAGGTGTAGATTATATCAATGACTCCAAAGCAACGAATGTGAACTCTACCTGGTATGCACTGGAAAGTGTAAATCCGGAGGTGATCCTGATCATGGGGGGGGTTGATAAAGGGAATGATTATGAGATGTTGAAGGACCTGGTGAAGCAGAAGGTAAAGGCAATAGTTTGCCTGGGCAAGAACAACAAAAGGATCCATGAAGCTTTCGAAAATGATGTGGAAGTGATCGTGAATACATTTTCTGCACACGAAGCCGTGCAGGTAGCCTACCATCTGGCAACAAAAGGAAATACCGTGTTGCTGTCGCCGGCTTGTGCAAGCTTTGATTTATTTAAAAACTATGAGGACCGTGGCAATCAGTTTAAGATGGCCGTAAAAGAATTATAAAAATGAGTGCGATACAGTTGCTTTTAGAGAAGACGAAAGGAGACCGCTGGATATGGCTGATCATTATCCTGCTTTCTCTGATTTCCATTCTGGCTGTGTATAGTGCCACCGGAACGCTGGCATTTAAACAGGGCAAGACCGTGGAAAAACTATTGCTGACCAAACACCTGATCTTTGTGGTGATGGGGATCGGTATGATCTATATCGCCCATTTACTGGATTATAAATATTACGCAGGTATATCAAAGATCTTAATGATCATCACCATCCCGCTGCTGTTTTATACGCTGATCTTCGGTGCCAGTCTGAACGATGCCTCCAGATGGGTGAAAATCCCTATCATCGGGCTGACCTTTCAAACATCAGATTTAGCAAAACTGGCTTTAATTACGTTTCTGGCCCGGATGCTCACGAAAAAGCAGGAAAACATCAAGGACGTTAAAACTTCCTTTATACCAATCATGGGTTCTGTTTGTGTGGTATTTGTGCTGATTGCCCTGGCAAACCTGTCTACGGCACTGATGCTTTTTGGCGTAAGTATTTTACTGCTGATCATCGGCCGGATCAGTATCAAACAGATACTCATTGTATGTGCAGGTGGCTTTGTACTGCTGATGTTCGTGTTTTTCCTCGGCCCGAGGAGGGAGACGTACAAATCAAGGATCAACTCATTTATGCATCCTGAGCTGCAGCATTCGGATAAGACATTCCAGGCCGACCAGGCGAAGATAGCCCTGGCAACGGGAGGTTTTTTTGGTAAAGGACCAGGGAACAGTACGCAGCGTAACTTTCTTCCCCACCCTTATTCAGATTTTATATTTGCCATCATTGTAGAGGAGTACGGCATTCTGGGAGCCATGATCATCATTCTGTTATACCTGATCTTATTGTACAGGTGCGTAAGGATCGTTACCCAGAGTCCCAAGGCCTTTGGGGCACTGCTCGCTGCAGGATTAAGTTTTAGCCTCACCATACAGGCATTTGCAAATATGGCAGTTGCGGTAGGATTAGGGCCGGTTACAGGTGTTCCCCTGCCTTTAGTAAGTATGGGCGGTACGTCAATGATCTTCACCAGTATTGCTTTTGGAATTATACTGAGCGTGAGCCGCGATGTAGAAGAAAATGGTAAGAAACTGCCGGCTGACGGCGTTAATAAAAGCGGGAGCAATACAAATAAAGTAATTGTAGGGGAATTACCTGCTATTGCATAAAGACAAAGAAATGAGAGCAACACGGATAATTATTTCAGGTGGAGGTACCGGCGGGCATATTTTCCCGGCCATCGCTATAGCAAATGCGCTAAGGCGTGCCGAACCCGGCTGTGAAATATTATTTGTAGGTGCAGCCGGCAGGATGGAGATGGAAAAAGTTCCTGCAGCCGGATACAAGATCGCAGGGCTGAATATCAGTGGTATCCAGCGCGGGTCTATACTGAAAAACCTGGCGTTGCCCTTTAAGCTGGTGGACAGCATGCAGAAGGCATTGAAATTGATTACCGACTTTAAACCTGACGTGGTGGTAGGCGTGGGCGGATATGCTTCAGGACCAGTTTTATTTGCCGCTTCCTGGAAAAAAGTGCCTTACCTGATACAGGAGCAAAACTCTTACGCAGGTATAACCAACAAAAGACTGGGTAAAAACGCAGCTAAAATCTGCGTGGCCTTTGACGGAATGGATGTGTTTTTTCCTGCCGGCAAGATATTAAAGACAGGAAATCCTGTTCGTAAGGACGTGGTGGATATTCTGAATAAACATTTCCGTGGTTCAGAGCTGCTGAAACTGGACCCGCTGAAGAAGATCGTGCTGGTTACCGGTGGCAGCCTCGGTGCAGGGACATTGAATAAAAGCATAGAGAAACATTTGCAGGATTTTATTGAACAGGATGTTCAGCTGATCTGGCAGACAGGTAAATATTATTATACAGGGATCATGGAGCGCATCGGCCCGAACTTCCACCCGAATGTCCGGGTACTGGAATTTTTGAACCAGATGGACCTGGCTTATGCTGCAGCTGATGTGATCATTTCAAGGGCAGGTGCCGGTACAATCGCCGAGCTTTGCCTGATCAGAAAACCTGTGATTCTGGTGCCTTCGCCGAATGTGGCTGAAGACCACCAGACTAAGAACGCGATGGCGCTGGTAAAGAACAATGCAGCAATGCTGATCAATGATCGCGCTGCTGAAGATACACTGGTTAAAGAGGCATTGGAACTGTTGAAGGATGAGGCACGTTGCGAACTGCTGTCAGAAAATATCGGGAAAATGGCGTTGCCAAATGCCGATGAACTGATCGCTGCCGAAGTATTCAGATTAGCAGGAAAAGGAGGAGTATAAAAATGGAACTGGAATTGATCAAACGCGTTTATTTTGTTGGTGTCGGTGGCATCGGGATGAGTGCGCTTGCGCGTTATTTTAAAAAACGCGGTTGCCAGGTAAGCGGATATGATAAAACCCGCACTATTTTAACCACAGCTTTGGAAGAGGAGGGCATCTTGATTACTTATACCGATCAGATGAATTCATTAAATGAAGAATACCTGCAAAAAAATGAGGAAACACTGATCGTTTATACGCCTGCCATTCCTAAAGATTCGGTACTGCTGAATTATTTCAGGGATAACGGATTTGACCTTCAGAAGCGCTCCCAGGTATTGGGCATCATCAGCAAAGGCCAGTTTTGCATTGCTGTAGCAGGTACCCATGGTAAAACTACCACTTCTACGATCATTGCGCATATCTTAACCGATAGCGGATATGGTTGTACAGCCTTTTTGGGAGGGATAGCGACGAATTACGGCAGTAATTTTCTGATCGGGAACAATGATGTGGTGGTAGTGGAAGCGGATGAATACGACCGTTCTTTTTTAACGTTACATCCTGATATCGCCGTGATCACGTCTATGGATGCAGATCACCTTGATATTTACGGAGATGCCGCACAGCTGCATGAATCGTTTCACCTGTTTGCAGGGCAACTGAAAGCAGGAGGTGTTCTCTTTGTAAAAGAGGGATTGCCTGTAAGTAATGCAATCACCTATAGTGCAGGTATAGGATCTGCTGTGGAGGCGCGGAATATACGCGTTGAAAACGGAGTTTTTGTTTTTGATTATAAAGATCCTGAGACGGATATCCGCGGCATAAAGTCGATGCTGCCCGGACAGCACAATGTAGAAAATACTACGGTTGCTATTGCAGCGGCACTAAAACTGGGCATCACACCTGAAAAAGTGAAAGCTGCTGTGGCAAGTTTTAAAGGGGTGAAAAGACGTTTTGAATATATTGTCCGCGCGGACAAACATATATACATAGATGATTATGCTCATCACCCTGAAGAACTGCGGGCTTGTTTTCATGCAGTGCGGCAACTGTATCCTGAGAAAAAGCTTACCGTGATTTTTCAGCCGCATCTGTTTAGCCGTACACGTGATTTTGCGGATGAATTTGCCAGAGTGCTGAGCACTGTTGATGAATTGCTGCTGCTGGATATTTACCCGGCCCGTGAACTGCCTATGGAAGGGATTGATGCAGTATGGCTGCTGAAAAAGATCACACTGCAGGAAAGCAGTATTTATACAAAAGAGAAAGCGCTGCTGACGGTGAAAGAAGAGCAGCCTGAGTTACTGCTGACCGTAGGGGCAGGAGATATAGATACTTTAATTCAACCTTTAAAAAATATTTTAACCCATGCTTAAGAGGGTCAACTGGAAATCGGTTTTTAGCTATTTTGCCTGGATAGTATGCCTGGGCGGAATAGTGACCTTAATGAGCTTTATTGAGGTAAAAAAACATACGGTCCACTGTACCAATATAAAGATTCTTATTCCCGGAGCAGATAATTTTATTGAAAGAGAAGAAATTGATGCCATATTAAAACAGAGTGAAGGACAGCTGATCGGGCGTAGCCTGGAAGGTATCAATCTGAATGCAATAGAGCAGAAAATCAAGGCCAACCCATACATCGCATTGTCTACTGTTTATGCCGATATGGACGGAGTGATCCACATAGAAATCAGTCAGCGTCAGCCACTTCTGCGAATCATTAATGCCGGGGGACAGGATTATTATATTGACCGCAACGGATTGAAAATGCCGGTTTCGCCAAACTTTACCGCAAACGTGCTGGTGGCAAACGGACATATTCTGGAGCACTTCAGCGGGAAGGTAGATACCCTGATCACCAGGATGGCGGAAGATTTATATAAAACGGCATTATTTTTGAAAAAAGATACACTTTGGGACGCACAAATTGAACAGATATTTGTTAATGATAAGGATGATATTGAGCTGGTGCCAAGGGTGGGCGATCAGCGGATCATTCTGGGCACGGCAGATTCACTGGAAACGAAGATGACGAACCTGCTTGCCTTCTATAAAAAAGCCATGCCGCAGATGGGCTGGGATACCTATAGAACTATTAATGTCAAATATTCTAATCAGATCGTTTGTGAAAGAAACCCCGATTCGCTGCACCGTTTTACCGGGGCCGCAAAGGCATTCAAACCTACTATGGCTACAGCCAAAAAGGTAATGGATTCTCTTGTGAAAGCTGAAATAGCATCGGAACTTAAAAATAACCCTGATGAAAATTCTATAATGACCAGCCAGCCGGAGAACGTTATTGTTCCGGAAGTGAAACCTGTGCATCAACCAGAGTTGAAAAAGGCAGACAAGCCTGAAGTGAAAAGCCCGGCAAAAGCGGTGGTGAAAGTTACTTCCAAGCCAGTGGCTGTAAAGAAAACAGTTCCGGCCGCAGAGAAGAAGATAGTTAAGCCCGAAGAGAAAAAGGTAGCAAAACCGGAGGAGAAAAAGGCAGCAAAACCAGAGGAAATGAAAACCTGGAAACCTGAGGAGAAAAAGGTGATTAAGCCCGAAGAAAAAAAAACGGTTAAGCCGGAGGCAAAAAAGGCCGGAGAGACAAAGACTGAAGTAAAGAAGACAGTACAGTCTGCAGTAAAAGCAGAGAAAAAGGCACATACACCGGCAATGCCTGAGATCAGATGGATTAAACCGGTGCCGAAAGGGGTAAAGCCGAAAGATAATAAGGAAACCAAAAAGGACAAATAGTATAGTATATAATTCGACAAATAGATATAGTTATGGGCAAAGAGAAAACTACCGTTCAATCTCCGATAGTAGTGGGATTAGATATCGGTACCACTAAAATCTGTGTGATAGTTGGTCGCAGAACACAGCATGGGAAAGTTGAGGTTTTGGGTATAGGCAAAGCGGAATCTGCGGGAGTAACCCGTGGGGTGGTTTCGAATATACAAAAAACTGTACAGGGTATTTCACAAGCTGTTGAGCTGGCAAGCGGCCAGTCTAATGTGGAGGTACGTGTAGTGAATGTTGGCATCGCAGGACAGCATATCAAGAGTTTGCAGCACCGTGGAATCCTGACAAGGAGAGAGTTGAATAATGAGATCAGCAAGAAAGATCTGGATAAGTTAATTGACGATATGTTCAAACTGGTTATGCCCCCGGGAGAAGAGATCATTCATGTACTGCCACAGGAGTTTACTGTTGACAATGAGCCGGGAGTGAAAGACCCGATCGGAATGGCAGGGGTTCGTTTGGAAGCGAATTTCCATATCATCTCCGGACAGGTTACTGCGGTGAAAAATATCATGAGATGTGTAAGCAATGCCGGTTTGCAGACTCAGGAACTGATACTGGAGCCGCTGGCATCTTCTGAATCTGTGTTAAGTGAAGAGGAAAAAGAAGCAGGTATCGCTTTGGTGGATATTGGTGGTGGTACCACGGATATTGCTATTTTCCATGAGGGAATTATCCGCCATACGGCTGTGATCCCATTTGGTGGAAACAGCGTAACTGAGGATATCCGTGAAGGTTGTTCTGTGATGAGAAACCAGGCAGAACTGCTGAAAACACGTTTCGGATCTGCACTGGCAGAAGAAAACAAGGAGAATGAAATTATCTGCGTACCCGGTTTAAGGGGCAGAGAACCAAAAGAGATATCTGTAAAGAACCTAGCTTATGTCATCCAGGCCCGTATGGAAGAGATCATAGAGCATGTTTATTATGAGATCAAATCTTCAGGGTATGAGAAAAAACTGATCGGTGGTGTAGTGATTACTGGTGGGGGAGCATTATTAAAACATCTTTCCCAGCTGGTTGAATACGTAACAGGTTTAGATTGCCGCGTGGGTTATCCGAATGAGCATTTGTCCAAATACGAGGATATGCCTAAGACCATCTATGATGATCTGAAAAGCCCGATGTATGCAACAAGTGTAGGATTGCTGATCAAAGGGATTCAAAAGGCTGAAGAGCTGATTGAGGAACTTAAACAGCCTGGTGTTTATGTAGAAAAACCGGTAGCTGCAAAAGATAAGGTGAAGCGCAGCGGCGGTGGATTATTTGATAAGTTGTTAGCGAAAACTAAAGACTTCATTAAAGACGACATGAACGTAAGCGATGAGGATTATATAAAACCGTAATATTTATCAACAAAACACAACTTTTCCACATTATACACAGTTGTGGAAAACTAGTGTTGAAAAAGTGTTAATATTACGTTGAGAGATGAACAGGTAGAACCAATTTTTAAGTAACTGATTCATAAATATATGTATTTTGAAATGTTAAAAGATAAGTCATCAATCATCAAGGTAATTGGTGTTGGTGGCGGTGGTGGTAATGCGGTTAACCATATGTACCGTCAGGGAATTGCAGGTGTGGACTTTATAATTTGTAACACCGATGCTCAGGCATTGGAGTTCAGTCCTATACCCAATAAAGTACAGCTAGGTGCAAGTTTAACCGAAGGGATGGGCGCAGGCTCAATTCCCGAAGTTGGAAAAAATTCGGCTATAGAAAATATAGACGATATCAAAAGCATGTTGGGCAGTACGACAAAGATGTTGTTCATCACTGCGGGTATGGGCGGTGGAACCGGTACAGGTGCCAGTCCGATCATTGCCCAGGCAGCGAAGGAGCTTGATATCCTGACTGTTGCGATCATTACTACGCCATTTTCATTTGAAGGCAAGCGCCGTAAGATGCAGGCTGAAGACGGATTGGATGAACTCAAGAAATACGTGGATTCATACCTGGTGATCTCTAATGACAGGTTACGTGAGATCTTCGGTAACCTTACGCTGGGCTCTGCTTTTGCGCAGGCTGACGACATCTTAACGACGGCTGCCAAAGGAATTGCGGAGATCATTACTGTTCCGGGTTATATCAACGTGGATTTTAAGGATGTGCGTACGGTTATGAAAGACAGTGGTGTATCCATCATGGGCAGCTTTGCCTGTGAGGGCGAGAACAGGGCATTGAACGCTGTTGAAGGCGCTCTGGCTTCTCCACTATTAAAAGATAACGAAATTGAAGGTGCAAGATATATATTGCTGAACATCAGTTCTGGTTTACGTGAAGTAACGATGGATGAGGTAGCGATCATTACGGATTATATCCAGGACAAAGCTGGTTTATCAGCAGATCTGATCTGGGGTAACTGTATTGATGAAAACCTGGGTGATAAATTGTCGGTGACCATTATTGCTACCGGTTTTCAGACAACCGAACAACGCGCGCAGGACAAAAAGAATGTAAAGAAAATCTCTTTGCTGACTCCTGAAGAAGCACCACTGGTAAAACCACTGGAGCCGGTGAATTCTTTTATGGAACCTAAAACGGCTGCTCTTTCCAATGAACCTACCATGAAACTGAGGGAAGACATTAAACAGTCTGATCTTTTTGGTGACATGTACAACGGGAACAGGGGAAGACAAACTGAAGAGCCTGACAACGGACTGATCAGGCATACGCTTGTAGAGGAAGAAACTCCTGCCGCTGATGCCAAACAGGAGTCTGCTATTGATTTTGAATTGAAAGTTTCGGAAACTGATTTTGTTTTTGAAAGCCCTAAGACGAATTATGCGGAGCCTGTTGCACAGCAGCAACAGGAAGAAGTAGCTGAACCCGGACTGGATGACGATAAGAGCGATGAGTCTATAGCAGACCAGTTACAAAAGTCTAAAGAAAGGATCATGAGGCTGAAAGACCTGAGCATGAAACTGCGCACTACGAATGGTTTACAGGAGATGGAAAATGAGCCCGCCTATAAACGCAAACAAATGCAGCTGCAGCAAGTACAGCACTCTTCTGAATCACAGGTGTCAAGATTTACCTTAAGTAATGATGAAGACGGAGGCACTGAAATCAGGCCTAATAATTCATTCCTTCACGATAATGTTGATTAACCATTTCTAAATTTTAACAGAAAGCCTTAACAGTAATATTGTTAGGGCTTTTTTTGCATACTATTCATTGCTGCGCCGCGTTCAATGAAGACGTATTTCGTCAACCTTGTTTATCAGCCGCAGAAAGCTTAAATTTGCACCAAATAAGAAAACTTAAATACAGTAACATTGGATATTTTTGAAAAGATAGCAAAACATATGGGGCCTCTTGGGCAACACCAAAAATGGTCACATGGATATTTTTCCTTTCCTAAATTAGAAGGAGAAATTGCACCGCATATGAATTTTCGGGGTAAAGAGCATTTGGTTTGGAGTTTAAACAACTATCTGGGTTTAGCTAATCACCCGGAGGTGAGAGAAGCCGACCAGAAAGGCGCGGCTGATTTCGGAATGGCTTATCCAATGGGAGCCCGCATGATGTCCGGAAACTCCAAGTACCATGAGCAGCTGGAAAGTGAACTGGCGGCTTTTGTGGGCAAACCGGATGCGTTCCTGCTTAATTTTGGTTACCAGGGTATGTTATCGATTATCGATTGCCTTGTTGACAGAAATGATGTTATTGTATATGACGGCGAATGCCATGCGTGTATCATTGATGGCCTGCGCCTTCATGTAGGTAAACGTTTTGTATATAAACATAATGATATTGAAAGTGCCCGCAAGCAGCTTGAACGTGCTACAAAGTTGGTTGAAACAACCGGTGGAGGTATCCTGGTGATTACTGAAGGCGTTTTTGGAATGTCCGGTGCACAGGGCAAGATCAGGGATATCATTGAACTGAAAAAAGATTTTAACTTCCGCCTGCTGATTGATGATGCACACGGGTTTGGTACCATGGGTAAAACCGGTGCCGGAACCCATGAAGAGCAGGACAGCATTGATGGTGTTGACATCTATTTTGCGACATTTGCGAAATCTATGGCCGGAATTGGCGCTTTTGTTGCCTCTACTGAAGAAATTACTAATTTCCTGCGCTATAACATGCGTTCACAGACCTTTGCAAAGGCTTTGCCTATGCCAATGGTAATTGGCTTGCTGAAACGGCTGGAGCTGCTTAAAAACAATCCTGAACTGAGAGAACGTCTCTGGAATATTGCCACTACTTTGCAAAAGGGACTGCGTGACCGTGGTTTTGACCTGGGAATTACTGATACTATGGTAACTCCTGTATTTTTGAAAGGTGAACTGCAGCAAGCCACTGCCCTTACACTTGATCTTCGTGAAAATTATGGAATTTTCTGCTCCATAGTGATCTATCCTGTAATCCCGAAAGGCCTGATTGAACTGCGCCTGATCCCAACCGCTATGCACACCCTTGAGGACGTGCAGCGCACACTCGAGGCATTTAGTGAAATTGCTGATAAATTAAATAGGGGCCATTATAATGATAATAAGTTTAGCGCCCAATAGCCAAAATCTAATTCATAAAAATGCCCTTTAAAGTGATTTAAAGGGCATTTTTCATTTTGCTTGTTTTTTATCTGCTTAATTACCAGTTCTATGGGTTTGATTTTGCACGAAATTTGTTAATAACCCGTCTTTTTGTGGAAAAAAAGGCGGTTTCACGGTTTTTTTTTCTTAAATTAAATTTTCATTTATTAGAATAATCCGCTTACATTAGTAATTAAGTATTAATCAAACCTAAAATATAAACCAAAAGGTAATTAGAATGAAAAAATTTGATGACTTAAAAAAACTCGTGACTTCATTGGAAGCAGACGCAGACAAGTTTTACAACAAGACTAACAATGCTGCCGGTACACGTGTACGGAAAGGAATGCAGGATCTTAAAAACATAGCCCAGGCTATTCGTTTAGAGATCCAGGAAGCAAAAAACAAAGAAGCTTAACCAATTTCTTAGTTATTTATGATCAGCGCCCCGGTATAAACGGGGCGCTTTTTTTATTTCCTGATTTTGTTAATCTGGGAAACGATATCCTGTGTCAGCCCCGCTGAAGCAGCTACCAATGGCAGTCGCACCGCATCACCGCAAACGCCAAAATGCTTTAAAGCGGCCTTTACGCCCGCAGGATTGCCTTCAACAAACATCAGGCGTGTGAATTCAATTAACTGCTGGTGAAGCGGCTGAGCGGCTTTAAAATCGCCTCTGAGACATGCCCTCACCATCTCGGAAGTTTCCAGCGGTAAAGCATTGCCTGATACGGAAATTAAGCCCACAGCACCAAGGGCGATCATTGGCAATGTTACCGGATCATCACCGGAGATCAGCATGAAATCTGCTGGCTTATCCCTCATGATCTGGTTGAATTGGTCAAAATTGCCCGATGCCTCCTTGGTACCTATAATATTTTTGAAGTCCGTTGCCAGTCTGCATGTTGTTTCTGCACTTACATTACTGGCTGTACGGCCAGGTACATTATATAAAAATACAGACAGGTCAGTTGCTTCACTGATAGCCTTATAGTGCTGATATATCCCTTCCTGGGTAGGTTTATTATAGTATGGACTTGCAGACAGGATCGCATCATAGCCATTTTTGTCAAATTCTCTGATCGCTTCTACCACTTCCGCAGTATAGTTCCCGCCAATACCTGCAACGAGAGGTAATCTTCCGTTGTTTATTTCTGCTGTGTACGCCCAGATCTTCTTCTTTTCGTCCTTATTGAGTGTTGCCGACTCTCCTGTGGTACCCAACGATACCAGGTATTCTACCTTTCCGTCGATCTGGTAGTTGATCAGTTTTTTTAAACCGTCGTAATCTACCGATCCATCTGCATTAAATGGTGTAACCAGCGCTACACCCGTTCCATGAAATCTGTTCATTTTTTTAACTTTTTTTACTTCAATAGCTCTATTAAATCTTCCTCCGAGATCAAAGGAACATTTAGTTTTTGGGCTTTCTCTAATTTAGACGGGCCCATATTATCGCCGGCAAGGAGATAGTTCAGCTTTGCAGAAATGCTGCTCAATATTTTTCCGCCGTTGTTTTCAATCATTTCTTTCAGTTCTTCCCTGCTGTGATTTTCAAAAACCCCCGAAATTACGAATGTTTTTCCAGTTAATTTGTTACTTTCCAATGTAATCACTGTGTTTACCACTTCAAACTGTAAACCATGGGATTTCAGCAGGTTAATTTGTTCCATATGTGCCGGGTTTCCAAAGTATTCAATAATACTTTCCGCAATCCGCTCCCCGATTTCATCTATGGCAGTCAGCTCTTCCAGCGAAGCAGCAGCTAAATTGTCTATATTTCTTGTGCCCAAAGCCAGTTTCCTTGCTACGGTTTCTCCAACATAGCGTATTCCCAGACCGAAAAGCACCTTTTCAAATGGCATTTGTTTAGACAGCTCTATACCTTTCAGCATATTTTCTATAGAGCGCTCTCCGAACCTTTCGATGGTCTTGAGTGATTCAGCTTTGTCTTTCAGCACATACAGGTCACTGATATGGTTAACCAGGCCTTTCTGGTAAAAAGACTCAATGGTTTCATCTCCCAGGCCGTCAATGTTCATTGCCTTGCGGGAGATAAAATGCTGGATCTTACCTACGATCTGCGGCGGACAAGCCTCGTCATTAGGGCAGTAGAAGGCTACTTCTCCCTCTTTGCGGATCAGCAATGTGCCACATTCCGGACAGTTCAGCGGGTAAATTACCTTTTCTGCACCGGGCTTTCGTTTTTCAAGGTTCACGTTCATGATCTTGGGAATGATCTCTCCGCCCTTTTCCACAAAAACACTGTCCCCAAAGTGGAGGTCAAGCCGTTCAATCTCATTGGCATTATGCAGCGTTGCCCGCTTGACCGTAGTCCCGGCCAGCAGCACAGGTTTCAGGTTAGCTACCGGAGTGACCGCACCTGTTCTCCCTACCTGGTAACTCACCCTTTCAAGCAGCGTTTCCACTTCTTCGGCCTTATATTTATAGGAGATGGCCCATCTTGGTGATTTTGCAGTGAAGCCAAGCTCCTGCTGCTGCGTAAAGCTGTTCACCTTGATCACGATGCCGTCAATATCATAGGTCAGCTTAAAGCGCTCTTTCTCCCAGTGATGGATAAATTCCAGTACTTCTTCAATGCTGCCACTTAACCTGGTATGTTCAGACACATGGAAGCCCCATGTTTTGAGGGCCTGCAGGCTTTCCCAGTGTGTTTTATAGTGTTCTTTTTCGGTATTTAACGAATAAAAAAAAGCGTCCAGCGGCCTTTTGGATACTTCCTTCGGGTCCTGCATTTTGATCGTGCCTGACGCAAAATTACGCGGGTTGGCATACGGAATATCTCCGAGCTCTTCTCTTTCCCTGTTCAGCCTTTCAAAAGCCGCCCTGTGCATAAATATTTCTCCGCGCACTTCAAACAAAGGTGGGGTGTCTGCCTTCTTCAGGTGGTGGGGGATATTGCTGATTGTCTTTACATTCGATGTTACCTCGTCTCCTTTGGTACCGTCTCCGCGTGTAACAGCCCTTAACAGCTGGTTGTCCTGGTAGCTTAAGCTGATGGAGAGGCCATCGAACTTCAGTTCGCATACGTATTCGAAGTTATCGCCAATGGCTTTTTTGATGCGCTCGTCAAAATCACGCAGGTCCTGCTCATTATACGTATTGCCTAAAGAGAGCATTGGCCATCTGTGTTTTACGGTGACGAAGTTTTTGGTGATATCGCCCCCAACTTTCAGCGTGGGCGAATCCGGGTCTGCAAACCCGGGGTGCTCTTTTTCCAGCCGGCTGAGTTCTTCCAGTTTTTTATCAAACTCATAATCGGCGATGGTAGGCATCGCCAAAACATAATAATTATAGCTATGCTGGTTAAGTTCCTTAACCAGTGCATCCATGGTGTCCTGAACAGAAGATTGTGACATAAGGCGAAGGTAAAAAAGGAATAGGATTTTTTGTGATTTATTTATTCAGTTCGGCCCCAATTTCGTCAAAGATCAGCAGAAAGTTGTATTCCAGCTGCTGCTTAAATTCCTCCAGCTTCAGGGTAAGGATATCCAGCTGTGCCTGGGTGAAAGGGTCTGCCCATAAGCGCATACAGATCCGGTTGAGCGAATACGTGATATTTTCGATCTTTTCATAACTGAAAAGGTAGCGGCTGGAAATAAAATCGTTCAGGAACTTGTCAAACAGGTGCTGATCGGGCAGCCGTGCAAGTCGCAGGAACCCGTTCAGCGATTCAGAATGTGCAGACTGCAGCTGCCGGTAAAAACTATCTGTATCGACGATGTTCCGGGTGAGCAGTAAATGGTCAAGGATCAGCTCCAACCCGATATGGGCAAGAAAAAAGGCCTTTACAGGGCCCGTTTCTACCGCGGGCAGGATCATCTTTTTAAGAATGGCCGTTTGTGTCCTGAAGAATTCGGAAGAGTGAAACAGCCTGTCTACTTCAAGATGCCTTTTCCAGCCGGTAAGCAGGGCATCGTATTCAGGCACATCGCGGTACAGGTATTCATCTTTCTGGGGGTTGAGGTTCCAGCTCTTGTCTGCATTTTTAATCAGATCGGGCAACACTACGCCCATTACGATGTAATCGTTAATGTTTTCGCGCTCAAAATAAAAATGTGAAAGGAAGTTCATCGCTTTAAAAGTAGAAATTTTTTAACAAGGCTTTTCTTATCTTTGCCAAAAAGTATAGAAGAATGACCAATTTTGTTGACGAATTAAGATGGAGAGGCATGTTACATGATATCATGCCCAATGCGGAAGATAAATTAAATGAAGGCATGTGCTCGGGATATATTGGCTTTGATCCTACAGCAGATTCTTTACATGTTGGTCACCTTACTCAGATCATGACGCTCATTCACTTTCAGCATGCCGGCCATAAGCCTTTTGCGCTGGTTGGCGGGGCAACGGGCATGGTGGGTGACCCCTCGGGTAAGTCGGCCGAGAGGAACCTGCTCAATGAAGAAACCCTGGCCGCCAACCTGGAAGGAATAAAAAAGCAGCTGAAACAATTCCTGATCTTTAGTGATGAAGGCAATGGTGCGGTGATGGTGAACAATGCAGACTGGTTTAAGAATTTCAGCTTTCTGGATTTTATCAGGGACGTGGGAAAACACATCACTGTAAATTACATGATGGCCAAAGACAGCGTAAAAAAACGTTTGGAAGGAGATACGGGAATGTCGTTCACCGAATTCAGCTACCAGCTGGTACAGGGATACGATTTCTATTATTTATGGAAAAACTACAACTGTACGATACAAATGGGCGGATCGGACCAGTGGGGAAATATTGTGACCGGTACAGAACTGATCAGGAGAAAGGACAGCGGAACGGCCTATGGGATGACCACACAGCTGATCAAAAAATCAGATGGCACCAAGTTCGGCAAAACCGAGAGCGGAGCGATATGGCTTAACCCGGAGAAAACTTCGCCTTACAAATTTTACCAGTTCTGGCTGAATGCCACCGATGCTGATGCCAAAATGTGGATCCGCATCTTTACCATGATGGGTAAGGAAGAACTGGAAAAACTGGAAGCAGAACATGATGCAGCACCACACCTGAGGATTCTTCAGAAGGCATTGGCTACAGATATCACGATCAGGACCCACTCTGAAGCTGCATTGGAAACTGCATTAAAAACCTCTGAATTTTTATTTGGCAACGGCGCGCTGTCGTTTTTGGAAGGCTTAAGCCATGCGCATGTGCTGGAGATCTTTGAAGGTGTACCACAGTTTGCGGTAAACCGGGAAGAACTTGCCACCGGGATTGATGTAGCTACTTTACTGGCAGAAAAAACTGCAGTTTTTCCATCAAAAGGAGAGGTGAAGAAAACCATACAGGGTGGCGGGCTGAGTATCAATAAAGAAAAGGTTGCTGAGATCGGAACGTTATATGCTACTGCTAACCTGATCGATAACCAATATATTATCGTTCAGAAAGGGAAGAAGAATTATTTCCTGCTGATTGCAGAATAATAGCGTTAAGCGGGCTGTACTATTGGTATAGCCCGTATGGTTTCTCAGTGCGAAAGGGATGGATTCAGCGTGACGCCATCGTCTATTGTACCAGGAGGTTACATCCCCTGATATCGGCGTTATCAAAACGTCCCAATACTTCGAAAGATCCATCCGGGAATAAGCGGCCCAGATCCTGGGTAGCGATAAACGAGCAGGAATTGATATTGGCGAGATCGATCACGTTGATTCCTCCTGTCTGTTGAGAGCTGAGGAGCGTAAGCGGGTCATTGGTATCCCTTAACACGATTTTCATCCAGTTTGGACACTCAAAAATACCGTTTCCGCTGGAATACGCCTGTGAAAGCAGTTCCGTCATTCCATATTCACTGTGAATGGCATCTACACCAAATCCGCTTTTAAGCAGCTCATGCAGTTCCTCTCTTACCATTTCTTTTCTCTTGCCTTTCATTCCGCCGGTTTCCATCACAATGAGTTCGGGAAAATCCAGCTGAAAGCTCTCCAGAAAATCGAGCAGTGCATAGGTAACGCCAATGAGGATCGTTTTTTTTCCTGATTGTTTCAGATGGGCAAGCTTATGGAACAGGTCTTCATGGTTATGAAGGAAATAGCCACTTTCAAGATTCCGGCTTTGTTTGAGCAGAGCATCTACCATATAGATCAGTGAAGAACCATCTCTTTCCAGATAGGAGGGAAGCAGCGCAAGCAGGCAGGTGTCTTCTGCTGTACCATAGAACTGTTTAAATGCCCTGTTAAAACTTTCTTCGTACAGCGTGACATCTGTTACGAAATGGCGGCTTTGGGTCTGACCGGTTGTGCCTGAACTGCTGAAGATAATTTCTTCGCTGTCCGTATTACTTACCACGCGGTGGGTTTTGAAAAAGCTGATGGGCAGATAGGGTATATCCGCCAGGCTGTTCACCTCCGAAGGATCAATATGCAGGTTGCTGATAAACTGATGATAAGGCGCGCAGTGTGCGGCCTGATGCCTGAATATGGCCATGGCAGCATCGCTAAACTCGTTTTCAAACTGAATGGAAAAGACTGAAGGAATTGAAATTTTCACGCTGCAAAAATACAATTAAAGTTTTGTATTCGATTGATTAGCCAGCACTGCTTTTCGGAAATGGTAACCGCAAAATCCACTCAGGCCGGCTGTAAAGCCACCTACCAGGCTTGAAAGCACAAGGATCCACCACCACGCCTGCAGGCCAAACAGCTGGGCTACACGTGTTACAAGGAGGTTGTGATTGGGCAGCGTTTTGTACAGTGCCATTGCTGTCCATAAAACAAGGATGGCTAAAAATGGGTGCCATAAGGCCACCTTACCCGTTTTTCCGATCAGGCCGCAGGTTGCAAAAGATATCATAACGATGATCCACCAGGGCAGTACCAGTTGAAGTAAAAAAGAAGCGATCAGTATAACAAGAAAAACCATGTGTTATTTTTTTGAGATTGTCAGATGAGAAATAATCTTCCCGCTGGTATCGGCGGCAGAAGACATGAGGTAGAGGTCATACAATTTGCCGCTGGCCCAGGTGCTGATCATGTCATCATAAAAAGGGCTTCCGGGATTGCCGGACTGTCCACCGGGAAATACGCCATGTCCTTTGGGCCTTTTGCCCAATTCAACAACCATTCTCCATGAGGGGCCATTGGCTCCACTCAGTGCGTTGATCGTACCCTTGCCACCATTGGTCATCAATGTCCCGGAGCCGAAACCCTGGAGATTCAGCAGGTGCGGTACATGCGTCTGCCTGAGGTTGGCCCATTCCCATGGTTTACCTATGGGGCCAAATTTCCTTTCCAGGCTATCACAAGCATATTTGAGGGACTCGTTCACCAGATCGTCAAGGGTTTCTTTTGCAGGGGTGCTGACGTTATCAAACCATTTGGAACCGGGATCTTTCAGGATCAGCTCAACGGTACGGTCCCTGGAGGGGTATTGCATAGGAGCGCCCTTACCGGCAAATTCATCATCCCATATATCGAAGAATAAACGTTTTGTCCATAATTCAAAAACACTTGCCCCTACAGCCCTTGCAGTATAGGATCTGTTCCATTTACCCAGGATGTCAAAGGCCTCTTTCTGGGTGGCATTCAGTTTCCCTGGTGATACTCTGGAGAGCAGCGCAGGCAGGATATCTTGTGCAAAGATGCTGTAACTGTCGGTCTGCATTACCGTTATACTGTCAGCTGTTGCTTTATTCATCGCAGTCAGCCTGTCATTGATCCTTTTTCCCCTTTCATAAGAGCCAAACTGCCAGTTGATATAATAGGGGTAGCTCTGGTCTGTGGACGACTGGTTGGCCGAGCTGACAAAATTCCTTGGAGGATTTTTCACGGTGGGGTTCTGTGCTGCGGGAATCCATCCCTGCCAGTCATCCCGGGAACTGGTGCCGTCCAGGATGAATTTGCCCTGGTCTTTATATTTTAAGGGGAATTTACCGTTGGCTGTGATGGCAATATCATTATCTGCCGAGGCGAAGATGAAATTTTGCGCCGGTGCGGTATAATAGGTTAATGCTTTTCTGTAATCTGTATAATTTTTGCCCCGGTTAAGGTAATAGAAAGTCATCAGTTCATTAGACTCATCATGTGCAATCCAGCGTAGTGCCGTGCCTACAGGTACATTGTCTGACAGTCTTACCGGCTTTGCCGGCTTATGAAAGTATACCACGGGCCCATGATGGGTGTAGACTACCGTGTCTGTTTCGTTTTTGCCACCGCGAACCCTGATCACTTCCAGCCTTTTACTGGTGTTCTTCCATTGGCTATCGTACCAGTACTGCTGATGTGAGCTGTCCTTAAATTTGATCTGGTAGTAATCCAGGATATCTGCATCAACGTTGGTTACGCCCCAGGCGGTACGGTCATTAAAACCGATGACGATGCCGGGTGCGCCTGGCAGTGATACGCCGTAGGCATTTAAGCCGGGGGCATTCAGCTGGATCTGGTACCAGACAGAAGGTAAGGTTAAATTTAAATGAGGATCATTGGCAAGGATGGGATAACCGGAGGCAGTTTTTGTACCGGATAGTGCCCAGTTATTGCTTCCTATGCCATCTTCCAGGATATTGGTGCGGACTTTTCCGGTTTTGATCTCCGGAGATGAAGCTGGTGGGGAGGGAACAGGAAGCGGCTTGAAATTCCATGAAGTTCCGGCAGGTATGATC
Organism: Pedobacter hartonius; assembly: GCF_900107535.1. GTDB lineage: Bacteria > Bacteroidota > Bacteroidia > Sphingobacteriales > Sphingobacteriaceae > Pedobacter > Pedobacter hartonius. Next base: position 31,165 of record NZ_FNRA01000013.1, read on the forward strand.
GGATCTTCTCTGTATGGATAATCCGGGAACAGGTCTGCCGTTACTTCAGGGCCAAATTTCTTTATGATATTGGTCATGTAAAATTCTGTGGAGCCCATAGCCAGGGTGGCGGACATCTGTTTGAGCAGCAGTGCGCATTTTAACGGTGTCCAGTCCTCAGGTTTAAAATCCAGAAGTTTATATTCCAGGGGGATTTGTGCAGCAGAGAGGGAGTGAATATATGCATTGATACCATCGGTATAGGCATTGATCATGGCACGCGATTTCGGATCGGCCATCATGCCCCTGAGGGAGTTTTCGGCGCCGTAAACCATACCTATCCTGCGCTGGTATTTGTCAAGCTCAATTGCTTTGTTTCCCACTACCTCAGAGATTCTTCCGGCGGCATAGCGCGTTTGAAAATCCATCTGGAACAGGCGGTTCATCGCAGTAACATAACCCTGCGCAAAATATACATCATGATCATTTTTGGCAAAAATATGGGGAATCAGTCTGTCATCATAAACAATATCTACAGCTTCATTAGTCCCTTTTAGTGCAAGGGAATTGTTTTTTTTCGTTTGGAGCCTTTCTGCATTTTGCCAGAACCCCGTAAAAGGATTGAGGAATTTGAGGAGAGGCAGGAGGTTGCCAAATTTAGTGTTCAGGGCAAAGACCAGTAAAACAGGTATAATGACGCAAATCAATGCTTTTAATTTGTTCCTCATATGGGTTTTAAATTCGCTGTTTTCAATGGATACAATTGATGTTGTACCATATGGCAATTTAAGATAAAACAAGAGAAGTTGTTTAAAAAAATAAGGAATTTCAGAAATGTGATTTTATTCGCATCAGGTCTCTTTTCAGCGCTTCAATGTGTTCCTGAACTTATAGCCGCTAAATCCGCCAACGGCGGCTGGAATTCCTCCTGAAACCACAGTAATCAGTAAGATGATCAGCCATGATTTTAATCAGAATATCCCGGTTATATGGGTAACAAGAAGATGATGATTAGGAAATGTCTTAAATAAGGCGGTTGCCGTCCACAGCACTACAGTGGCAAGGAAAGGCTGCCAGATGGAAGCTTTTATTGCTTTGGCCGGCATAGCGCAGGATCAGTTTTTCGCTGCGGTCTCTTGAAGGGAAGATCAGGGGTGCCGAAGAGCTAAACTCATCATTCCAGATGTCGAAGAACAGGCGGTTAGTCCAAAATTCAAACAGGCCTGGTGCGATGGAATTTGCGGTATAGAAATTTGAGAATAGGGGGTATTTTTCCGAATTTTGTATTCAAAGCAAAGACCAGCAGGTCAGGTATGATGATCCAGATCAGGGCTAAAAATTTTTGTTTCATCATGTTCGGATATAGTCTGAATTAAACACATACCAATTTACGCTGCATTTCAGTGAAAAGTCCTCCCCAAAAACGGGGGTTATTGGGAAAATTATTTATTATCTGAGCTTTGGTAGTTACGTTTGTAGATATTTTTTTACGTAAACCAATTCCAATGATAAAATGTCTACTTAAATTACAGATTTGTGTTAGTCTGCTTTGTTTTGCCGGCCTTGCCCATGCACAATCTACAAAAATCAGCGGTTATGTTGCCGACAAGGCTACTCGCGAGCCCATCTCTGGTGCAGGAATAAGTATTAAAGGGACATCCTTTGTGACCAGGACCGATGCGCAGGGCAAGTTTTACCTGGATATCGACAGGAAACCCCCGCTGAGGCTGGTTGTCTCATTTATCGGATATGCATCTGAAGAGCGTACGGTCACGGGGAGTAAGGATAATATCACCATAGAGCTGGAAACTGCTGCTTTATTGGGCCAGGAAGTGGTGATCTCGGCATCAAGGTTACCCGAACGGATACTGGAATCACCGGTTTCCATCGAGCGCATAGGTGCTGCGGCCATCAAAGAAACTCCCGGGATCTCTTTTTATGACGCACTGAATAATATCAAAGGAGTGGAGGTAAGTACCCAGAGCTTAACATTTAAATCAGTCACTACCAGGGGATTCAATGCGACGGGAAACTTCAGGTTTAACCAATTTGTTGATGGTATGGATAACCAGGCGCCGGGATTGAATTTTGCAATTGGCAATATTATTGGCATGTCAGACCTGGATGTGGATAATGTAGAGTTGCTGCCCGGTGCTTCTTCTGCGTTATATGGCGCAGGAGGCATCAACGGAACTTTACTGATGACCTCTAAGAACCCGTTCCAGTACCAGGGGGTGAGCTTTCAGTTTAAACGTGGGATCAATCATGTGAATGATGACAATTCATCCGTGCAGCCCTTTGACCAGCTGGATGTACGCCTGGCAAAATCCTGGAACAATAAGTTTGGGATAAAGACCACATTTTCTTTTTTACAGGCGAAGGACTGGATTGCGAATAATAACAGCAACTATGACCCCGTTTCGAGGACGGTAAAACCCGGAGACAGAAATTCTGATCCCAATTATAATGGCGTAAATGTATATGGGGATGAGGTGAGCCAGAATGTGAGAAACGTTGCCCAGGCAGTACTTGGTGCCGGGCAGAGTGCCTTTATTAAGCAGTATGGCGATGCTACCGGCGGGATGGTTCCCAGTCAGGAACAGATTAATGGCTTTTTAAGTACCAATCCTCAAACCTCCCCCTTCTATGCAGGGATCAATACGCCAGGCCTGTTGCCCAATGAAAATGTATCCCGGACGGGATACAACGAACGCGATCTGGCAGATTATAACGCACAGTCGCTGAAAACATCAACAGCAGTGTATTATAAGTTTAACAAAACCATAGAAGCCATTGCACAGGCCAACTGGGGGAAAGGAACATCCTTGTACACCGGTTCGGACCGCTATGCGATACGTAATTTTATTATCGGCCAGTATAAACTGGAGTTAAAAGGGGAAGATTTTTTCCTGAGGGGGTATACTACACAGGAGCGTTCTGGTGATTCCTACATCACCTCTATCCTGGGCAGTTATATCAACGAACAATCCAAAGCCTCGCAGCAATGGTTTCCTGAATATGTAGGGAATTATATAGGGGCCAAACTAACCCCTGGTGTTACAGATGCGCAGGCAAGTGCCATTGCCCGTGCAGAGGCAGACAAAGGAAGGTTTGAACCGGGATCACCTGCTTTTGAAACTGCAAAAAATAGGATTATAAACAATACGATCAGTTCTGGAACAGGGGCCAGGTTTAACGATAAAACCAACTTGTACCACTATGAAGGCATGTACAATTTCAGCAACCTGCTGAACAATGTACTGGAATTGCAGGTGGGTGGCTCTTTCAGAAAGTACCAGCTAAGATCGGCAGGAACTATTTTTGACGATCTGGACCGTAAGATCAGTATCGATGAGTTTGGTGCCTTTACGCAAATAGGGAAAAGGTTCTTTAATGATAAACTCAAATTGAGCGCAGCTGGGAGATATGATAAAAGTGAAAATTTTGACGGGCGCTTTACCCCAAGGTTCACTGCAGTATATACCGTTGCGCCAAACCACTACCTCAGGGCTTCTTACCAAACCGGTTTCCGCAATCCAACTACGCATAACCAGTACCTGAACCTGGCTGCAGGCGGCGGATCAATACGGTTGATCGGTGGCCTGCCGGAACTGCTCAACAAATATCAGCTGTATACCAACGTACCCTACACGGCAGCAAGTTATAGTGCATTCCTGAATTCAAACGCCATAGGTATGCCAGATCCCGGTCTTCTGCAGAAATATAACTTTGATCCGAAAGGAATAAAGCCTGAAACTGTACAGGCATATGAAATTGGTTACAAGGCTTTGTTAGTTGATAACCTGCTGCTGGATACCTATGTTTACTACAATTCGTATGAAAACTTTATATCCGAAATACAGGTTTACCAGAATAACGGGGAAGACTTTACTAGTTTTAGTGTGCCTGTGAATGCACATGGTAAGGTGAAAACCTATGGAGGAGCGGTCGGGCTTGATTACCTGATCGGTAAATACAATGTGAGCGGAAACGTGTCCTACAACAATATCGATGATCTGCCTAACGATTATCTGAACGATTTCAATACACCGAAGTACCGTTTTAACCTGGGGCTGGGCAATAAGAATATTGTGAAAAATGTAGGATTTAATGTAGCCTACCGCTGGCAGGGGTCTTATTTCTGGAATTCTCCATTTATATCGGGGCCTGTACCTTCGTATGGAACGGTTGATGCACAGGTTAACCTGAAGATTCCCTCGGTAGATTCGATGATTAAAATCGGTGGTACAAATCTGTTAAATAAGTATTATATCACCTCCTATGGTGATCCTGCAGTAGGTGCGCTGTATTACATTTCATATGGCTTTAATCTTTAATTGCAGGATATTCAGCCCGGAAATATAGGTGATGTTTATCTTTCAATCTTTAACCAGCACTGAACCGGTGATTTCGCAGGAGGATACTTATACGTACGGAGGTGTTCTGCTCAAAGCTGTTGAAGTCATTACCCATTCAAAAACACTTTAAACCAACAATACCCAGCGGGATGGATGATTGTCCAGCCGCCGGGTATTTTCATTTGAGGCATTAATTGTAATTAGTTTTTCATTGAAAGTAATGAAGACCTTATAGGCTGAGGCTCAGTTTAAACTGCAGGTTATGCACTGGTATCTTTTCTTTTCCGGCACTGCTGCCAAGGCTGCCTTCGGTAGCTTCGTAATAGCTGTTTACTTTCCCTGAAACGTAGTCTATTGCAAATCCGATCGCTTTGCGGCGTATGGTAATGCCAAAAGAGGTAGCCAGGCCAAAGGCAATACGGTTTTTGAAAGATTCGGCCTCAAAGCTGTCGTCCATTTCTTCTTTTTGATAGTTCACAAAGGTGAAAGACTGCTGGTTTGGTTCTCCGTAGTTTTGTGAATAGTCGAGATCAAAGAAACGTAATACCGGTGCTACCTGAAAACGGGCATCAATTACCAGTTTTCCTATCGGATTAAATGAAATTACGGGTCCTAGTTTTGAGGAGATAGCTGCGGCGGTTTTTGTGCCCGAAACGTCAATTTCGGTTGCACCGGCTGCCCGGCCGTAGTCTTCCCATTCGTCCATTTTATTATAGTTAAGAGAGATATACGTCCAGTCGAGACCAAAATTTACCGGCTGATTTTCTGCAGACTTTTTTCCAAAATAAAAGATGTGCCCGGTTTCAAAAACATAACCTGTGCCTGCGCCATACCTGCCATCAAAAACGTTTTGTTTCGGACTGAGCTGCTGATCAAGGCCGTCCCCTATTTTATTGATGCCAATCCGTATGTAGCCACTGCGGAAAGCAGATCTTTGCGCAGTCAGCTTTAAGTTAAACACGCAGATGAAGACCATAAAAGGTAGTAAAATTTTGTTCATTTTGAGAGGTTTTAGAATGTTAAAAAAGGAATTGATTGAGGCTAAAGATATTCAGGATCAGTGCGGTATGCAATACTTACCAGTAGGTATATTTTCATATTTTTCACATTTCTGATCACACTGATACGTGTATTTGCGTTGTTGAATTATATCAAATAAACCTTGTCTTTTGATATAATAATTAACACTTTAGCTATGCCAATAAGGCGATATTACTATACAAGCACATTACAGAGACCATTTTTATGGAAGAATTTGAAGAACAAGGAAACGAAATAAAGAACAGCGAGAACATTAAGGAAATAGTAGAAGAAACTATACAGCATTTAAATAATCCGGTACTCGATCTTAAGCCGATCGTCAAAAAATATCTTACTCAGGTTCAGAATGTTCGTCAGGACGGAAACAGGTTTTTCTTTTCAGACGGAGAAGCAAGTGTTGAAGTGAGGGTGGTAAGTGATGAGATTATCAGGGTAAGACTTGCTCCTCATGGTGTATTTCTAAGTGATTTCTCTTATGCGGTTCCTGTGGTGGACCAGAAGGTGAGCACTTTTCATATGACGGAGCTGGAAGATGCTTACCATATTGCTACAAATACGATCACCTGTAAGATCAGGAAAAGTGATTTTCATGTATCCTTTACGGAGAACCTTTCACAGCTGGTCATGAGTGAAGACGCATCGCCAATGCACTGGGAAGAAAATGCAGAATTTGGTGGTTATTATGTATTTGCGACAAAAAAATGTTTTCCTGAGGAAAACTTCTTTGGGCTGGGGGACAAGTCGGGCAATATGAACCTGCGCGGCCGCCATTTCCAGAACTGGAATACCGATGCCTATTCCTTCTCCTGGGATCAGGACCCCCTTTACAGAACCATACCTTTTTATACCGGCGTTCACGAACAGTCTGCCTATGGTATATTTTTCGATAACACCTTCCGTTCGTATTTTGATTTTGGGAGGGAAGACAACAACAAGACCAGTTTCTGGGCTGATGGCGGCGAACTGCAATACTATTATATTCACGGTCCGCATATGATGGATGTGGTTAAACGTTATCAGACGCTTACAGGCACGCATCCTATGCCCCCAAAATGGGCTATGGGCTATCATCAGTGCCGCTGGAGCTACTATCCGGAAACGAAAGTCAAAGAAATAGCTGAAGGGTTCCGTTCAAGGGACATCCCCTGCGATGCCATTTACTTTGATATCGACTACATGGACGGCTACCGCTGTTTCACCTGGAACAAAAAGCATTTTCCTGATCCGCGGAAGATGATCAAAGAACTTGCTGCTGACGGTTTCAAGACCGTGGTGATGATTGATCCGGGAATTAAAGTAGACGACAACTATTGGGTTTTTAAAGAAGGAAAAGAGAACAATTACTTCTGCAGAAGAAGCGACGATTATTTTATGGAAGGCCATGTATGGCCCGGAAGATGTCAGTTCCCTGATTTTACCAATCCTACAGTAAGGGAGTGGTGGGGTGGCCTGTACAAAGAACTGGTAGATATGGGCGTTGCGGGTGTTTGGAATGACATGAATGAGCCTGCAGTTTTTGGTGCCGGTACTTTTCCAAATGATGTCCGTCATAACTATGATGGCTTCAGGGGATCGCACCGCAAGGCACACAACGTTTATGGGATGCAGATGGTCCGCTCTACTTATGACGGACTGAAAAAACTGATGCGCAACAAGCGTCCGTTCACGATCACCCGGGCCGGCTATTCCGGTATGCAGCGTTATGGCTGTGTGTGGACCGGGGACAATGTAGCCAGCTGGGAACATCTGAAAATAGGAAATATACAATGCCAGCGGATGTCCGTATCCGGCGTCCCTTTTTGCGGAACGGATATCGGCGGGTTCAGCGGCGAGCCTGATGGGGAACTCTTTACCCGCTGGATACAACTGGGAACCTTCTCTCCATTCATGCGTGCGCACTCTGCCGGTGATACTGCAGAACGGGAACCATGGAGTTTTGGTGAGCCTTTTACCAGTATCAACAGGAAGTTCATAGAGCTCAGATACAGGCTCATGCCATATATTTATTCCGTCTTCTGGGAACATCACCGTTATGGTTTTCCTATCCTGCGACCGCTGGTGATGCTGGAGCAGGAAAATGTGGCGAACCATTTCAGACAGGATGAGTTTGCCTATGGTGATAAGATCCTGGTATGCCCTATCCTGGAAAAGGATGCTGTTTCAAGGACCGTCTATTTGCCAAAAGGACAGTGGTATAATTTCTGGACACATGAACTGCTGTCAGGAGAGAACGAGCATCACATTGAGGCACCTCTGGAAACGATGCCCATCTTCATCAGGGCAGGAGCAGTGATTCCGGAATACCCGGTAATGCAGTATGTGGGCGAGAAAAATGTGGAAGAAGTTTTGCTGAATATCTATTACGCTAACTATGAGGTGAATTCATTTTTCTTTGAAGACCATGGCGATACATTTGCCTATGAGCAGGATATCTATTCGGAGAAAAAATTCATCGTAAAGGGTACTGAGCGCAACCTGACCATTCAGCAGAAACTGGAAGGACTCTATACGCCTAACTATGAATTGTATAATTATAACTTAATTGGCATTCCTTTTGGAGTAAAGAAAGTAAGTGTAGATGGGATGGAGATTAAAGACTACTTTATTGATGACCGTAATTCTCTGCGCTTTAAATCCAATAAAAACTTCTCTGAAATACAAATACTGAGTGTTTAACTAACACCCGGAACCTGGATGTAGGAATTTGAAAACTGAATAATAACCCCATAGATAATGGCTAAACCAAAGCAGCGCAAACCTGTAGATGAAATAGTTGCTGAGCGTACTGACACACCTGTATGGATTTTTAGTCTGCTTACAGACTTTGATATAGCCCTGTTTATTTCGGGCAAGCATTTTCGCTTGTACGAGAAATTAGGTGCCCACCTCGTAGAGATCAACAAGATAAAAGGAACATATTTTTCGGTATGGGCACCTGATGCACGGGACCTGTATGTAATGGGCGACTTTAACCAATGGAATAAAACATCACACCGTTTGTACAAACGGCTTGATGCCTCGGGCATCTGGGAAGGTTTTGTTCCGGCAACGGGCAAGGGTACTATCTATAAATATTTTATCAGGGGTTTTGACGGATCAGCCATTGAAAAGGGCGACCCTTTTGCAACGCGATGGGAACATCCACCGCAAACTGCTTCTATTGTGTGGGATACCGATTATTCCTGGGAGGACAAAACCTGGCTGAAGAACAGGGAAAAGCTGAATGCACTGAACCAGCCGATGTCTGTGTACGAAGTGCATCTCGGTTCATGGCAGCGTGACCCGTCTGAACCTGAGCGGATACTTACCTATAAGGAAATTGCCAACAGCCTCGTTCCATATGTGCTTGAAATGGGCTTCACCCATGTAGAGCTAATGCCAATTATGGAATACCCATATTTCCCATCATGGGGTTATCAGATTACAGGATACTTTGCGGCCAGCTCCAGGCATGGAACACCTCAGGAACTGATGTACCTGATCGAGGAGCTGCACAAAAATGGCATTGCAGTGATCCTGGATTGGGTACCCTCACACTTTCCGGGCGATGCCCACGGGTTATTTAAGTTTGACGGCACGCATTTGTATGAACATGCAGATATGAGAAAGGGCTTTCATCCCGACTGGAAATCCTACATTTTTAATTATGACAGAAATGAGGTAAGGTCTTTCCTGATCAGTAATGCGATGTACTGGCTGGATCAGTTCCATGCAGACGGGCTGCGGGTAGATGCTGTGGCCTCTATGCTTTATTTTGATTTCTCCAGGAAAGCAGGTGATGCGGCAACAAATGAACATGGCGGCTCAGAAAACCTTGGGGCAATTCAGTTCCTGAGAGACCTGAATGATTCGATATATACCAATTTTAAAGGCGTACAGACCATCGCAGAGGAAAGCAGCACTTATCCGGGGGTTACACACTCCGTGGAGCATGGCGGCCTTGGATTCGGCATGAAATGGATGATGGGCTGGATGAACGATACGCTGAAGTATTTCAAGACCGATCCGCTGGGCAGAAAATACCATCACCATCAGCTGACTTTCAGTATCACCTATGCCTTTACCGAAAACTTTATGCTGCCTTTTTCTCATGATGAGGTAGTGCATGGCAAATCTTCTATGATCTATAAAATGCCGGGCGATGAATGGAGAAAACATGCAAACCTGCGTTTATTATATGCTTATATGTTTACCCAGCCCGGTACCAAGCTGCTTTTTATGGGGAATGAGTTTGCGCAGAACGGAGAGTGGAATTTTACCAAGTCGCTCGACTGGGACCTGCTCCAGTATGCCTCCCATCGTGGAATGCAGAGCTTCGTGAAGGCACTCAATAAATTGTACCGTACGGAACCGGCGCTCTATGAATTCAGTTTTTCTCCGGAGGGTTTTGAATGGCTGAGTGCAGATGATGCAGATCACTCTATCTTCGCCTATATCCGCAAAGGGCATAAAGCGGGCGATACACTGATTGTCATCTTAAACATGACCCCGGTATACAGGCAGAACTATAGAATGGGGCTGCCCTTTAAGGCCAACTGGAAAGAGATCTTTAACAGTGACAGCAAGGAGTTTTTTGGCAGTGGCAAGCTCAATCCACAATCCTTTGCGCCGGAACAGATTGCAGCAAACGGAAGGGAATATTCTATTCAGATCAATATTGCGCCACTGGGAGCGATGGTTTTAAAACAATAAATTTATATTGGGATTTATACAAGGTAGTGTAAAGCATCCTCGTTAAAATAATAAAATTTGAATTGAAGCAAAAGGCTGGTTTACTATGCTCTCAAATAAAATGTGTTACCCTATCATTTTTTAATAGGAACATGAATTGTTGTCGAGTATTTTAAAATATAAGTATCACTGACAATACTTAAACTTATCTATGACCAGGCTAAGTTTCAGGCCGGATTTGCAGCTGATCTGAGTAAAGCTGATACCAATTTTATGGCAGCCTCGCAAGGACCGATTTTCGGTGAGTGTTTATTTCACAACCGGATGCCGTTGCCAAAGTGATCATCGAAGCTGCAGAAACTCTTTAAAAGGTAAATAGACTTGTAATATTCTGAATCTTAGATAAAGCAATGCAAACATCGGCAATGATGTTTGCATTGCTTTATCTGGTATTATTTGCGATTGATCAACTACCCTGAAGAATTGACGCTGGAAGCGGGAGGAGCACTGCCCGGGTTTAGTTTTGGGCAATCCTGGTACACACCTATATTACTCCTATTGCAAACCTATCCCTGACCTACCCAGCGAGTAGGTTTACGATAGCGTTATGATAGGAACAATGGACGTTTAATGGATGGTTGCGTAAAAGGCATAGCGGCCAGAATGCTGCGCGAATTGCAGCATATGCCGTAAGCGGGCGGGCTTTGCATCAATTTTAAGTTTTTGCTGCTTATTTTGGGTTAAAAAAAGGCTATAAAAAATGAAAGGGATGATCCATCCGGAATCATCCCTATTCTAACCAAATATAAACCTGTATGAACGGGTTTTACTTTAAGTTTCCGTAATATTCAACGAATTTTGCTAAAGCTGATGAATAGCCCCATTCGTTATCATACCATGAAACCACTTTTACGAAGTTATCATTCAATGCAATACCTGCATTGGCATCAAAAATAGATGCGTGGTCATCACCGATAAAGTCAGAAGAAACAACTTCATCTTCAGTGTAACCCAAAACACCTTTCAATTCACCTTCAGAAGCTGCTTTCATCGCATCTTTGATCTGTTGGTAAGTTGCTGGTCTTTCCAGACGTACTGTTAAATCTACTACTGAAACGTCAGAAACCGGTACACGGAAAGCCATACCAGTTAATTTACCTTTCAATGCAGGGATTACTTTAGTTACTGCTTTAGCAGCACCTGTAGCAGAAGGGATGATGTTAGAGAAACCACCACGGCCACCTCTCCAGTCTTTATGAGAAGGACCATCAACAGTTTTCTGCGTAGCAGTAACCGCGTGTACAGTACTCATTAAACCTTCAGCAATACCCCAGTTATCGTTTAATACCTTTGCAATTGGTGCAAGGCAGTTTGTAGTACATGAAGCGTTAGAAACAACAGTTTGATCTGCTGTCAGCTGGTCGTGATTTACGCCCATTACATAGGTAGGGATTGAATCATCTTTAGCCGGTGCTGAAAGAACAACTCTTTTTGCACCTGCAGTAATGTGTTTCTCTGCATCAGCCTGAGTCAGGAATAAACCTGTAGACTCAATAACAGTTTCAACACCTACTTCATTCCATTTTAAGTTTGCAGGATCTCTTTCTGCAGTGATACGGATAGTTTTTCCGTTTACTACAAGATTTCCACCAACAACTTCAATCGTTCCATCGAAACGACCGTGTGTAGAATCATATTTTAACATATAAGCCATATAATCCGGCTCAACCAGATCATTTATAGCAACGATGTCTAAACCTCTTTTTAAAGCAGCTCTAAAAACTAATCTGCCAATACGGCCGAAACCGTTTATTCCAATCTTTGTCATTATTATTAATTTGAATAGTAATTAAGTAAGTTATATATTGGTTCTTTGGTAATCGTGGTAATTTCAAAGTTATTTCTCTCTGCAACCAAACGTAAACGGTCCTGAAAGTTTCCTGCAACTATGCCTACAAAATGCACTTCCTTGTCAGGATGCTGTTTTAAAGTAGGTAAAAGGTATATGTTTACATAACGTTGAAAGGCATCATCAATTAATTGCTGAATATACGGATGTTCTCTGTTTTCTATATAAAAATCAAGGAAAGAACTTAGAAACTGCTGTGCCAATGACTTCTTATAGACTCTCTCCAGGATCTCTGCCCTGTTAATATCATATTTCGTGCCGAACTTTTTCAGCAGTTCAGCTGGCAGTTTTTCCTGCAAATAGTATTTCAGAATGATCTTTCCCAAGTAATTGGCAGAACCTTCATCACCCAGGATAAAGCCAAGGCCAAAATTGTTGGGCAGGGGATTATGGCCGTTAAAATATGCGCAGTTCGCTCCGCTGCCAAGGATACCAACAATGCCCGGTTGATTATAACAAGCTGCAATTGCGGCACCATGAAGATCATCTTGAACAGATATCTTGCTGAATTTGAAAAAGAGCGACAAGGATTCTGCCAGTTCGTTTCTTCTTTCAGCGCAGGTAGCACCGGCCGCAAAAACGTAGATCTTCTTGATCTGTTCTGCGTGATTGATCAGGATAGTCTTTTTATTGAGCTGCTGTAGTAAAGTTTTCTGATCAACAAAAAAAGGGTTGATGCCCGGCATACTGCATTCAGCTATCGTTTTACCGTCTTTAGCTATTTTCCAGATTGCGGTTTTTGTACCACTGTATACTACAGCTATCATATTAGATGGATAAAACGTGAGTCATTTCTAAAAGGTCGCTTTCTAATTTAAAGTTATGTTCAGACAGGGCCTCATCGAGGCTCGTTAATGCAATTTCATTTCCCCTTAATCCCACCATCATCTGTGTGCTGCCCTTCAGCAATTCATTCACAGCGGCATAACCTAAACGGCTGGCTAAGATCCTGTCAAAGCTACTCGGACTTCCACCACGCTGCAAGTGACCTAAGATAGTAACCTTTGTATCGTAGTGATCGAACCTTTCCTTTACATGTTTTGCAATATCATAGGCACCTCCCTGTTTGTGGCCTTCTGATACAATGACTATACTGGAAGTTTTTTTCGTGATGGCACCTGCTCCAAGCTGTTTTACCAGGTCATCAATACTGGTCTCTTTTTCTGGCAGCAGCACTGCTTCTGCACCACATGCAATTGCACTTCGCAGAGCAATACATCCGGAATCCCGGCCCATCACTTCAACAAAGAACAGCCTGTCATGGGCATCTGCGGTATCCCTGATCTTATCAATGGCCTCGATCACGGTATTCATTGCCGTATCGTAACCTAAGGTGAAATCAGAACCATAAAGGTCATTGTCAATAGTGCCGGGAATACCGATCACATTGATCTGATGCCTTTGCGCAAAACGACGTGCACCCGTAAAAGTCCCGTCTCCTCCAATCACAACCAGGGCATCAATGTCATGTGCCTTCAGGTTTTCAAAGGCAAGGTCCATGCCTTCGTCAGTTTTAAATTCTAAACAGCGTGCCGTTTTTAATATTGTTCCACCCATGTGGATGATGTTGCTCACAGAACGTGCATCCATTGGAATAATATTATTAGTTATCAATCCCTGATAGCCCTGCAAGACACCAAACATATTTATACCATTGTATATGCCGGTGCGTACAACCGCTCTAATGCATGCGTTCATTCCCGGAGCATCTCCTCCTGAGGTTAAAACAGCTATATTTTTGATATTTGGTCTCATCTTATAGGATACGAATATACCGTGTAAATTTTACACTAAGTAATTTATTTTGATTTTTTTATATAAATCGCAGGCAAGTATATTAATTTGCTTTAGTTTTTAAAAGTTTTATGTTTTATAAGCTATGCACAGTCTGATCCTACTGTTGTCTTTTAAATGCTGCGGATAAATCAAAGATAGCACAATATCTTGACCGGAGAGCTGCATCCTGAGGTGATTCATTTTGAAATTGCAGAAAGCAATTATGTGACTGGAATGTTACATCATTTGTTGTAAAATACATGTAAGTTACATTATGAATTTTATTAAAAAAGTTTAATACATTTACGAGAATTCATACTTTTAACGCTCTTTCAAAAAGTAGAAAAAGTACTATTTATAAACTTCGTAAAATGTGTAAAAGCTATTTTTTGATAGTTACAGCCACGATTTATGAGGGAAAATTAACCAGATATTGTAAAATTAACACTTATTGTTTTGATTGAAGTCTTACCACAATTTAATTCCACCTTTTCAATTGATTGTATTTTGTTTGGATTTGATGAGGGAGAATTGAAAATTCTGCTCATTGAAAGGAACGAGGAGCCTTTTAAAGATTGGTGGGCTCTGCCAGGGAACCTGGTAAGTGAAAACGAAAGCCTGGACCAGTCTGCCTCACGTATTTTGCATGAACTTACAGGAATAGAGAATGTATATATGGAGCAATTCTATACCTTCGGTGACATCGGGCGGCATCCGCAGGGGAGGATCATTTCAGTAGCCTATTATGCAATGCTCAGGCTGGGGGGCGACAAAGCCCTGAAGCCGATCAGCAACTATGCCAAACAGGCCCACTGGATCAATGTGAAAGAATTGCCCAAGCTTGCGTTTGACCATCAGAAGATCTTTGACCAGGGCCTGGAGAAGATCAAAAGGAGAATCAAACATCAGCCCATCGCTTTTGAACTGCTTCCCGAAAAATTTACGCTCACACAACTACAGAATGTATATGAAGTCATCCTGGGCAAAAAATTGGATAAAAGGAATTTCAGAAAGAAAATGCTCAGTTTCAACGTCCTGAAAGACCTGAACGAGAAACAAAAAGGAGTATCCTTCCGTGCTGCTACCCTGTATCGCTTTGATAAGCGGAAATACGGAAAGTTATTTGGTAAAGAGATCTCGTTTTAAAAACGGGATCTCTTTGGGATCTTGACAATTTAATTAAAGGCGTATCTTTATTTTGCGAGTTTCTTTGAAGCCTGCATGTGGTAATCAACCAGGTCATCTATAGGAGAACGGATGATCTTTCCTACACCCATTTCATATCTGTCAGCAACAATGCTCAGGATATCCCTGAAGCTATATCCTACAGAACCCACGCAGTTCAGTTTGTAGTCTTTATAGTTCGGATAATGAATAACCAGGTTTTCAAAAAATGCGGTGAAAGCATATTCTACAGTAGAGAATGTATAGTCTTCATAGTTATCTTTGAAGTCATATAAAAATTTACTGAAGCCAGCACAGAAACGATTTGGAAGTGGCTTGTTGTAGATATGGTCAAATATATCTTCGTTGGTTAACGCAAAATTATCGTAGAAGCTTTCTCTTAATCCTTTAGGCATATAGCCTTTCATATAGTCACTTAGAATACGTTTGCCGATGAAACATCCGCTACCCTCATCACCAAGGAAATAACCCAGGGAATCAATGTTCAATGAAATATCGGTTCCGTCATACAGACAGGAGTTTGTTCCTGTACCCAATATAGCAGCAAAACCGGGTTCATCACCCAATAACGCCCTGCAGGACGCCAGCAGATCATGACCAATATGGATCTCCGCATTCACAAAAACCTGAGCCATGGCATCGCCTACTATTTTTTTCTTGGCATCAGTTGAACAACCGGCACCGTAATAATATACTCCTCTGAGTTTATCAGCCTCTAAGTGATCTGGTAAAGACTTTTTTAAAGATCCAACAATGTAATCAGTATCTGAGAAATAAGGATTATAACCTTCGGTATTAAAATGAATTTTTCTACCAGCTTCATTAAGTAAGCACCAATTGGTTTTGGTTGAACCACCATCTGCAATAACTATCATCTTAATTTGTTTTTTGGGGGGTAAAAGTAAATAATCCTGACAATTCAAATTTGTTTTTTTCCATTTGATTTTCTTTTTATCATTATTAATTACACATGATCTTTTTGTTTTTTTTTATCCGATCCTGCGTTCTTATTTGGTTAGTTTCTCTCTCTGTCCAGTTCAGCAGGGTTAATTTCTGACTGAATTGGGATAACATACCGGGGAACTTAAAGTTTATATTTTTAAGTAATCAACAGTTGTTCAGCGGTTTGTGTGATTTTTGGGTACATATTGTCAAAATAACACTAAGCTAAAATTACATTAGTTATTTTAAAATCCAAATTTTAATAAAATTAAAACAGAGTTTAAATGTCATATATTCTTTAATGATATCAAATAATTAAATTTTAAATGACTCATATATAGGTATTAAAGAATTTTATATGGCCTTATTATAATAATTTCGACTTCAGTCAGAAAAGAAAATAGAAAAATGTAATATTTGTACGGTTTCAAAGAAACATACCATGCAGATAAAAACAGACTTTAGAAGTGATACGGTTACTTTGCCTGTACCGGGCATGTTAGCAGCAATGATGGCGGCAAAAGTTGGTGACGATGTTTATGGTGAAGATGACACCGTTGCGGAACTGGAAAATAAATTAGCACGGACTTTTAATATGGAGGCCGGTTTATTTTGTCCGTCAGGCACCATGACCAACCAGATAGCGATCAAATGTTTCACCCAGCCTATGGATGAAGTGATCTGTGACCAGACGGCGCATGTTTACCGTTATGAAGGCGGTGGTATCGCTTACCATTCCATGGCATCCGTGCGCCTGCTTCATGGCCCCAGAGGTATACTTACTCCTGAATTAATAGCCCCGGAGATTAATGATGATAATATCCATTACCCTAATTCCAGCCTGGTGGTACTGGAAAACACCGTGAATAAAGGTGGAGGAGCATGTTATACGCTTGAGCAGATCGCGACGATCTACGAATTGTGCCGGCGTAATGGATTAAAACTGCATCTGGATGGCGCCAGGATATTCAATGCGCTGACAGCTACAGGAGATGAGGCACAACAGTACGGACAATATTTCGATGGGATTTCGGTTTGCCTCTCTAAGGGACTGGGTGCACCTATTGGGTCCGTTTTGCTGGGCTCAAAGGAAACTATTCATAAAGCAAGGAAAATCCGGAAAGCCTTCGGAGGTGGTATGCGGCAATCCGGATTTCTCGCTGCTGCAGGAATTTATGCCTTGGACCATCATGTATCCAGGCTTTCGGAAGACCATGCCCACGCTCAGCTACTGGCAGAAGCACTTAAAGAAACAGCATATGTTGCTGAGGTTATGCCGGTAGAAACAAATATTGTGATCTTTAAAATGGCCGCAGGGTATAGCTCTGCTGCAGTACTGGGTAGTTTAAACGAAAAGGGCATTTTATGCGGCACAACCGGGCCGGATACGATCCGGTTCGTGACGCATCTGAACATCAGTCCGGAGATGGTCGCGCATGCCATTCAAACTATAAAAGAACTAAAACCTGCCAGGAATTCGTAATTTGGTGTACCATGAATAAAATCTTAGTTGCAAACAGAGGAGAGATCGCCCTGCGTATCATGCGCTCGGCAAAGGAGATGGGCATACAGACGGTAGCGGTGTTTTCCGAGGCTGACAGGGAAGCCCTGCATGTGCGTTTTGCGGATGAAGCCATCTGTATTGGCCCTGCCCCCGCAAATCAGTCCTATCTCGTAGGCGAAAAAATTATCGATGCCTGCCGTGTAACGGGGGCGGAGGCAATCCATCCCGGTTATGGATTTTTGTCGGAAAACCCTTCATTTGCAACTATGGTAGCCGAAGCGGGACTGATCTTAATCGGCCCTACACCTGAAGCAATGGCCATCATGGGCAATAAGTTATCGGCTAAAGCTGCGGCACTGAAATATAATATTCCAATGGTTCCGGGTACGGACGAGGCGATCAAGGACATCGGGGAAGCGAAAAAAAGAGCTGAAGAAGTAGGCTTTCCCATTCTGATTAAAGCTGCAGCAGGAGGCGGGGGGAAAGGGATGAGGATTGTTGAGAATTTAGAGAGCTTCGAAGAGCAGATGCTGATGGCTGTAAGTGAGGCACAATCTGCTTTTGGTGATGGCGCTGTGTTTATTGAACGTTACGTTTCGTCTCCAAGGCACATAGAGATTCAGGTACTGGGTGATACGCATGGCAATATTGTACACCTGTTTGAACGGGAATGCTCTATCCAGAGGAGGCATCAGAAGGTGATTGAAGAGGCTCCTTCATGCATACTCAGTCCGGAGATCAGGGCCCGCATGGGTAAATGTGCAGTTGATGTGGCCAGATCCGTAAATTATACAGGAGCAGGCACAGTAGAATTTATTCTGGATGAAAACCTGGACTTCTTTTTCCTGGAAATGAATACCCGCCTGCAGGTGGAGCACCCGGTGACGGAACTGATCACGGGGCTTGACCTTGTGAAGGAGCAAATCAAGATTGCCAGGGGCGAGGTATTGTCCTTTACACAGGAAGACCTGAAAATCAAAGGGCACGCGATAGAACTGAGGGTATATGCCGAAGATCCGGCGCATAATTTCCTGCCAGATATTGGCACCCTGAAAACATATAGCACACCAAAAGGCAATGGCGTAAGGGTTGATGATGGCTTTGAGGAAGGAATGGAGATCCCTGTTTATTATGACCCGATGATCGCTAAGCTGATCACTTTTGGTGCCGACCGGCAGGAAGCGATTTCAAGGATGTTAAGGGCTATTTCAGAATATGACATTACGGGCATTCAAACCACTTTGAACTTTGGTAAGTTTGTGATGGAACACGAGGCCTTTATCTCAGGCAATTTTGATACTCATTTTGTGGCTAAATATTTTAACCCCGATGTGATAGATGAGGGGGCTGAGGATGAGGCACTGATTGCAGCGATAGTAGCATTAACGCGCTTTAAGCCGGACAACAGCTCAGGTGCCACATCAACGGCCAGGTCCGGATTAGAAAATAACTGGCGTAAAAACCGGCTTAAATATAAATAGATTATGTTTACAGGTATTATAGAAACATTTGGTACAGTAAGTAATATAATTAAAGAGGGTACAAACCTCCATTATACCATTACATCTGATTTAAGTAATGAATTAAAAATTGATCAGAGCGTTGCCCATAACGGTGTATGTTTAACGGTGGTCGCACTGACAGATCATACACATACTGTGACTGCTATCCAGGAGACCCTGGAGAAAACCAACCTTCAGTACCTTACAACAGGCATGAGGGTGAATCTGGAACGCTGTATGCAGATGAACGGACGGTTAGACGGACATATTGTTCAGGGACATGTAGACCAGACAGCGGTGTGTGTGCTGAGAGAGGAACTGGATGGCAGCTGGGAATACCGTTTTAAATATGATGCTGCCAAAGGAAATGTAACCGTCGAAAAGGGCTCTGTATGTGTAAATGGTATTAGTCTTACCGTTGTAAATTCCACAACTGATGAGTTCTCTGTATTTATCATTCCTTACACTTTTGAACATACCAATCTTCAGGAAGTAAATGTAGGTAATACGGTAAATTTAGAATTTGATATCATCGGGAAATATGTCGCCCGGCTGCTTCAAAAGTCATAAATCAATTGTAAATAAAAAAAATCGATCAAACTATTGGCAAGGTAATTGGTTATTCACAAATAGATATAATTAATTAGGAACTTAAAATTGAATGATATGGATACTTTGAAGAAGTTTGAATTGATGGAAAAAATTGTAAGGGAATTAGAGGACTTACAGCACTCACAACAAGCAATTATTCAGAAGATTGGGAAAATTGAAGTAGATAATATTGAACTGAGTGATAAAAGACTGGAAAAGGATTTACCGGACATGCATCAGAGAGTAGCAGATAACCTGGATACTATTGTTGGTATACTTGAATACTTTGCTGATAAAACACAAAACTTTGGTAATCAAAATAATGTTGATGCGCTGAAAGAACAGCAGGTAATCAATGACGCGGTTGGGCACTAAGAACCAGCATTACCTTAAGAAATATTAAGAACCCCTTCCAAGGGGTTTTTTTATAGGTCAATCCGTGGGATCCTGAGGTTAAAAGTAGTGCCTTTACCCAACTGGCTTTCCATCGTGATGTAGCCCCCGTTCCTCTCCATGAAATCCCAGCATACCATTAGACCTATACCCGTGCCTTTTTCATTCCTTGTTCCCATACTGGATACATTTTCACCCTTAAATATCCGCTGAATATTTTCTTCAGCGATGCCCACACCATTATCTTTAATACGAATACAGATATAGTTTTTATCACAATAAGATGCCGAAATCTCGATGTGGCACTGTGGATGACAGAATTTTATTGCATTGCCCAGTAAATTTCTTACTACCATCTGCATCATCAGCAGATCGGCAAAGGCGGTAAGTTCATCATCTAAAGAATGCCCAATGGTGATGCCCTTCTCGGAAGCAGATTTCATGTGATAATTGATCTCCGAAGAAACGAGGGTTTTCATATCGCAAAAATCCCTGTTAATGCTATATCCTTTCAACTGGCTTCTGGACCAGTGGAGGATGTTTTCCAGCAGATCTGTTGTATAGGAAATATCCTTGCTGAGCTTAGGAGAAAGAAATTTGAACTCTTCTGTAGTGATCGTATCATCAGAGATCATCTTCAATACTTCAGTGACATTTAACAGCGGGCCTCTCAGGTCATGCGCCATAATGGAAAATATACGGTCTTTAAGCTGGTTTAGCTTTTGCAGTTCACGGGCCTGCTGCTGAGATTTTAAGGCTTCCTGCCGGAGATTGGTTAAATCCTGAAATTTGATAATGGTAGCGTTCCGGTTAAGCTTGTTTTCATTCAGAAAGGTGACGTCCACCTCCAGGTCGTATTCTCCCTCAGCTGTTTTAACCAGTAATTCTGTTTTTCCCGGCGTATGTTTTTCGAGGAACTGGCTCAGCCCCGGCTGGCCGGGCAGTATTTCGCTGATGTATTTGCCAATGATCTCTCCGGACTTAGCGGCAGGAGTGTATTTTTTAAATGCGGAATTGTAATCAATGATCCTGTTCTGATGATCCAGTACTACAAATCCGTCACGCATCAGTTCCAGCACCTTTTCTCTTGCTATAGGGAGGGTATCAAAAAGCTCGAATCTGTAAATGGCTACAAAGATCATCGTAATGGCGATCAGAAAGGCATAAGGGGTAATATCCAGGTTATGAATTGGTCTCAGTCCCGCCATGTATGACAGGTTTGCCAGCCAGGGGATAAGCGCTCCTGTGAGCACAAGCCTGTTCTGTTTTCGATACACTATATCAGATTTACTGAACTTTTTGATCAGCAGGTAATTCCCTATGGCCAGTAAAATATAAAAGTAAAGGGTGAAAAGATAATAACCCACTCCCGGTACGATCTTGACCATTGGAAAGCTGCCGCTGGTGTCTATACTTATGCTTGTGTAATATAAGTGGTGAAAACTGTTGGTCCATAACAGCAGCAGGGTACACAGCGGTACAACAGTAATCAGGATCTTATTACTGGTTTTCTGCAGCCATTTTCCCTTTCCGGCAAGTACCAGGCAGAATAGAAACCAGTTGAAAGGGAGGGATACGATACCAAGATACTCCACATTGATGAGTAATTTCATTTGAAGCAGGCTCCCGCTGGCAAGTTCTAAGCCGTAGGTGACTGACCAGACGGAATTTGACAGCATCAATAGCCCTACCCTCCGAACAGCACCCGTTTCGTTACTTATAATGTAAAGAGATAACAGAAGCGTAATGCTTCCGAAAAAAACTAATGTGAACGCGTAGATATTAAAATCAAAAGCCATTTAAAGGTTATGTGGCTGTTAAGTGTGACCAGCTAAAACAAATCTATGAAATATGGGTTGATTAATATAAGTCGGTGTAATTTAGTTACAATAAAAAATATTTATAAATTTACCCGATACAATATAAAAATAAAACAGGCATATTATGAAAAAATTAATACTTTCCGCATTATTTATTTGCATCACTGCAATCGCATTCGGTCAGGTTTTACCAAGTTTCCAGTTTGGTATCAAGGGAGGTACGAATCTCTCTAAACTTACAACAGATAATACACTGAG
This sequence comes from Pedobacter hartonius, assembly GCF_900107535.1. GTDB lineage: Bacteria > Bacteroidota > Bacteroidia > Sphingobacteriales > Sphingobacteriaceae > Pedobacter > Pedobacter hartonius. The sequence continues at coordinate 53,094 of NZ_FNRA01000013.1, forward strand.
CAGTGACAACCGTTCCGGTTATTACGCGGGTGTATGGGCAAGGATAGGCGCCGCCGGTATCCACTTTCAGCCCGAACTGTACCTGGCAGGAAAAAATACGACACTGACAAATGATGCAGGCCTGGAGAATAAAGTGAAGTTTACCAGTCTGGACGTACCCTTACTGATTGGTACCAAGATCGGTGCTGCGGGTGTAGGTCTGCGTTTAAATACAGGACCTGTAGTTTCTTTTATATTGGATGACAAGCAGTCTTTCGGCAATGCCGCGGGAGATGTTTTCAGGGGAAATTTTAAAAATCAGGCACTGGCATGGCAATTTGGAGCGGGATTTGATTTTGGGAAATTAGGAATCGATCTCAGGTATGAGGCAGGATTGTCCAAAATCGGGAAATCAGGATATGATGACACGAAATTAAATCTGTTTACACTCGGTCTTGCCTTAACGCTTTTTTAGTACCGGTATATCGTATTAGCAAATTAAAAGGGTATCCCACACCGGGTTATCCTTTTTTTTGGCGCCAAATTTGCGGGATTATCATGCCCAACTAAATCCCTGCACAGCTATGAATATCAAAGATTTATTATTAAACGGAACCAGCTTTTTATTGCTCATGAAACAGTATGCTATTGATATCGCAGACATCAAAATTCAAGATGAAGAGCTGCTTGCCGACTACTTTTTTAAACACCCGCAGTTGTCAAAAGAGAGTATCTGTATAGAAGGCAAAAATGAAGACGGAATCATCAACTTCTTTGGTACGCTGCATTATAATTTGTTTAGCAAGCTGGCAGTATTTGAAATGCAGGGCTTTGAGAAGTCGGCCGGACAAGAGCTGAACTAGTGTTTTTTAAACCTCCTTAATTTCATAGTTAAACGCTCCTTTAATTGGGCGTATGGGAGTTTCTTTGGCATCACTCAGCACTTTCACAAAGCAGGCGCCGAAATAAAAGATAAAAGAAGAGTAGAATACGAAGAGCATGATCAGTACAATCGACCCTGAGGCCCCGTAAATATTGCCGATGTTACTTAAGGGCAGGGCGATGCGGAGAATGTATTTTCCGAGTGTAAAAAGAATGCCTGTAAGTAACCCTCCCCGTACAGACGATTTCCATGTGGGACGGCCGCTGGTCAGGAACCTGAATAAAACGCTGAACCAGGTAGTGACAATGATAATAAACAGAATTTGGTTCAGGATCATCAGAAAGACCCTGCCCGCAGTTGGGGCAGCTGTATTGATATAGGGGCCGATAAAGGCCTGAATACTGTCTGTAAGCAAACCAACGAAAAACAATAGACCTGCAATCAGAATAATCACAATTGCCCTTGCCCTGATCTTTAATTTAAAGAGAAAGCTGGAGTGGGCTTTCATCCCGATGGACCAGATCTGGTCCATTGAATTTTTGATCACGCTGAACAATGTTGTGGCTACAAAAAGGAAAAACACAAAACTGATCAGGGTAGCATACCATTTATGATCTATACCCCTGATATTCCGGAGGGTTTGTCTGATCTGTTTAGTACTGCTCTCGTCTAAAATATTGGATAACCGTTCAAAGATTCTTGTAACCAGTATCCTGCGGTCGACAAAAAAGCCGAACAGCCTGATCAGTATCAGTAATATTGGTGGCAGGGCGAAATTGGTAAAAAATGCTGTAGCACCGGCAAGCCGCAGGGGATCATTTTTTTGAAACAGGCTAAATGCCGATCTCAGGTGCCCTGAAAATAATTGTGTTCTTTGGATAATATTGTGCGACATTCCTAATTGGTTACAGCTAACCACCGAAAATACTTAATTTTTTCCAATCCGGGGAACAGAAATTGAATTGACTGCCCCTGAAGATGTATAGCAGGAAACCTTGCGGTAAGGGGGAAGGTAAATGTAGGGCCGTAGCCCTACCTGAAAGGTTTTACAAATTCCCTCTAAGCTCCTGCTCACGTTCCAACGATTCAAACAGGGCTTTAAAGTTGCCTGCACCAAATGACTGGGCGCCTTTACGCTGGATGATCTCAAAGAATAAAGTGGGGCGGTCCTGTACCGGTTTAGTAAAGATCTGCAGCAGGTAGCCCTCCTCATCATGATCTACCAGTATTCCCAGTTCCTGCAGGGGAGCAATATCCTCATCGATGTTTCCAACCCTTTCCAGCAGCGTTTCATAATATGCCTTTGGAGGGGGGCTCAGAAATTCTACTCCTCTGGCTTTCATCTCTGCTACCGTAGCAATAATGTCGTGCGTAGCTACAGCGATATGCTGTACGCCTTCACCCTCATAGAACTCCAGGTATTCTTCAATCTGCGATTTCTTTTTGCCTTCTGCCGGCTCGTTAATTGGGAATTTAACATAGCCGTTTTTATTGCTCATCACCTTACTCATCAGGGCAGAGTACTCCGTATTGATTTGTTTATCATCAAAGGAAAGGATGTTCCTGAAACCCATGACCTCTTCGTACCATTTTACGGCATCGTTCATCCTGTTCCAGCCTACATTTCCCACACAGTGGTCTATATATAACAGTCCGGTGCTTTCGGGCTGGTAACCGCCTTCTACAGCGATATAACCGGGCATGAAGGCCCCGTTGTAATTTTTGCGTTCTACAAAAAGGTGTATGGTTTCCCCGTAGGTATAGATTCCTGCAGTGCGTACCTCTCCAGATTCATCGGTTAAAGTCTGTGGCTCCTGATAGGACCTGGCACCGCGCTTTATAGTTTCTTCATAAGATTTATAGGCATCATCTACCCATAAGGCGAGTATTTTAACGCCATCACCATGTTTCTTGATATGATCCATCACGGGACCTTCAGACTTTAAAGGAGTGCTGAGTACCAGCCTTATTTTTCCCTGCTGCAGCACATATGATGCCCTGTCCCTTAGTCCGGTTTCGGGGCCTGCATAGGCTACGGTATGGAACCCAAAGGCTGTTTTATAAAAATGTGCGGATTGTTTGGCATTCCCTACATACAGTTCCACATGGTCTGTTCCGTTTAGCGGAAGGAAATCCTGAATTGAGGTGTCTTTTTCTACAAGTTGAGTTTGCATGGTTTTGTTTTTTTATTTAATAGTTAGTTGCTGATGTCTTTGGGTTTATACTCCTGGTTTATTCTACATTGATCTGCCAGCTCTTATGGTAGCTTTCATCTTCAATTTTGACGGCATCTTCTGTGAGCATTAGGGGGCGGAAGGGATCGATCATGACGGCCAGTTCCGCTGTTTCCTGTTTACCGATGGATTTCTCTACCGTGCCAGGGTGTGGCCCATGGGGAATTCCCCCGGGATGGAGGGTGATCTGCCCTTTTACCACACTTTTCCTGCTCATGAAATCGCCGTCAACGTAATACAGGACCTCGTCGCTATCCACGTTGCTGTGGTTATAGGGGGCAGGAATAGAAAGGGGATGGTAGTCATATTTGCGGGGTACGAACGAGCAGATCACGAAATTATGGCCTTCAAAGGTCTGGTGTACAGGAGGCGGCTGGTGCAGACGGCCGGTGATGGGTTCGAAATCATGTATGGAAAAAGCCCATGGGTAATGGAAACCGTCCCATCCGACGAAATCAAAAGGATGTGTCCCGTAGGTATACGGATAGATCAGGCCTTGCTTTTTGATCAGCACTTTAAAGTCGCCCAGTTCATCTGTTGTTTCCAGGTCTGAAGGTTTTCTGATGTCGCGTTCGCAGTAAGGGGAGTGTTCCATCAGCTGTCCATATTCATTTCTGTACCTTTTAGGGGAGCGGATAGGGCTGAAGCTTTCTACAATAAACAGCCGGTTTTGTTCATCATCAAATTCCAGCTGGTAAATGGTGCCCCGCGGAACAACGAGGTAATCGCCGTAGGCAAAACGGATCTTGCCAAATCCCGTTTTTAAGGTGCCTGAGCCCTGATGAATAAAGATTACCTCGTCTGCCTGGCTATTCTTGTAGAAGTAATTCGTCATGGATTTTCTTGGTGCGGCAAGGGAGATGTGCAGGTCACTGTTCACCAGTACGGGTTTCCTGCTTTGCAGATAATCATCTTCCGGGGCAATGTTAAAGCCGATGAGCGAGGTATGCTTCAGGTGTTTTTCCCTGGCAATTTTCGGCTCCACGGAATAGGGTTCGCCCAGTGATTTTACAATGGTGGGGGGATGACAGTGATAGACAAGCGAGTACAGGCTTGAAAATCCTTCTGTGGATACCAGTTCCTCTGCATAAAGTTCGCCGTTTGGTTTACGGAAAACGGTGTGCCGCTTTGGCGGAATGGTACCTAAAGTATGATAAATAGGCATAACTATAGGAATATATATTGGTTAAAATATCGGGGGATATAGCAAACGTGAAAACGTTTATATGCTCAGCTTGGGGGAAAACTTAAATGGAATACTGCGCAAAAATGAGTTTAGAAAGCATAGCGTACCTGAATGAAGCCAAAACCTGGCTTGCGATACGATCCTGATATTTTAGGTTGCTGTTCGTCATAATTGCGTGTGCTAATTTAAGAATTAAATTAGCAGTAATCAAAATTATCCTTACATTCTAATTGTTGTAGATTTAATCATATTCCAGCTAAAATATCTAGCTTTGATCTATACCAAATAATAACCAGATGAAACTAGTATCATACAAAACAGAGGATAGAGAGCACCTGGGTGTTTTCGTAAATGGTCACATTTATAACCTGAATTCCTGTGATAAGCAGATACCGAATGACATGAATTCTTTTTTAAAGGATGCTGAAGTACTGATGGAGCGCGCTTTAAAAATTGACGCAGGGATCAAGTCGGGAGCAATAGAACCTAAAGAAGAAGCCTTCTATGAGGTAATTGCGCCGGTGCCGCACCCTTCCTCCTGCCGTGACGGCTACGCTTTTCGCCAGCATGTTTCTACTGCACGAAGGAACAGGGGCCTGGAGATGATCCCTGAATTTGACCAGTACCCTATATTTTACTTTACAAACCACAACGCTATCAGCGGTCCCGGAGAAATAGAATGTATGCCGGATCATTTTCAGCGGCTGGACTTTGAACTGGAGGCAGCCATAGTGATTGGAAAAAAGGGGAGGAATATTACCGCCGCTGAAGCAGACAATTATATTGCCGGTTACATGATCATGAATGACATGAGTGCCAGGACGCTGCAAATGGAAGAAATGATGTTAAACCTTGGCCCAGCAAAGGGGAAGGATTTTTCTACAGTAATTGGCCCATGGCTCGTTACACCTGACGAACTTGAAGCTTACAAAGTTGCCACTAAAGCAGGTCATACAGGGAATACCTACAATCTGAGCATGACTTGCAGGGTCAACGGAAAACAGGTGTCGGCAGGCAATATGGCCGATATGGACTGGACATTTGCAGAAATTGTGGAACGCTGTGCCTATGGTACAGCTATTTTGCCAGGGGACGTGATTGGCTCAGGAACCGTAGGTACGGGCTGTTTTCTCGAACTGAACGGAACAGGTTTGTTAAATGATGCAAACTACCAGCCGCAGTGGCTGGAGGATGGTGATGTGGTAGAAATGGAGATCACCGGCCTTGGCCGTTTGAGCAATACCATCCGTAAGGCCGATTCTGACTTTTCTATCTTAGCACTGAAAAAATAATGATTACCCTTAATGTCTCCGATCTGAGCCCTGCCCAACTGCAAAACTATATGCATTATGCAGTTGCGCCGCGGCCTATATGTTTTGCTACTACCATTGATCATGCTGGAAATATCAATTTAAGTCCTTTCAGTTTTTTCAATATGTTTAGTACCAATCCTCCGTTATGTATCTTTTCTCCTTCCCGGAGAGTGCGCGACAATACGAACAAACATACGCTGGAAAATATCCTTCAGGTAAAGGAATGTGTGATCAATATTGTCAATTATCCGATGGTACAGCAGATGAGCCTTACCAGTACAGACTATGCAAAAGGCATCAATGAGTTTGAAAAGGCAGGTTTTACCATGCAGGCCTCACAGCTGGTAAAACCACCCCGCGTAGCAGAAGCTCCTGTGCAAATGGAATGTATCGTGCAGGAGGTGATCCACCTGGGGGAGAATCCCGGTGCGGGAAACCTGGTACTGGCAGAAGTGAAACTGATCCATATCAGGGAAGATATCCTGGATGAGGAGGGAAAGATTGACCAGGCGAAGATCGACCTGGTGGCACGTCTGGGGGGCGACTGGTATTGCCGCGTTACGCCTGAAAGCCTTTTTAAAGTGGCCAAGCCATTAACTACAATGGGTATTGGTGTAGACGCATTGCCGCATCAGGTCAGGAATTCTTATGTACTTACAGGAAACGATCTGGGCATGCTGGGTAACCTGGAGCAAATTCCTTCTGAAGAGGAAATAGAGATGATCAGGAATACTTTTGAAGTAAAAGAAATACTGGATGCCACGATCGGCGATGCTGTGAACCGCCAGCGTGAACTACATGAACTGGCCAGGGAAATGCTCAAAAACGGAGAGATATTGAATGCACTGAAAGTTGTTTTGCTGGAAAGCTGAAATACTACAGAATACTCACCGCTCTCAACAACCTGCTGCGGTAATAGGCGTTGAGCGTGGTAATGGTTACACCATGTGCCCTGCCTGATGTGGAATGGATAAAGTGTATGGTATCTCCTTCAATATCGGCGATAATGCCGACATGTCCCACTACCCGTCTCCGGGGGTTAGTACCCGTAAACACCAGTACGTCGCCTACTTTTGCGTTTTCCAGTTTGATGGGAGTACCAGCCACGTTAAATTCTGTAGAAGAACGCGGAACATCAAACCCGAAATTGTGGAACACATAACTTACAAAGCCGGAACAGTCAAACCCGATGGATGGATTGCTGCAGGCATAACGGTAGGGTACACCAATCATGGTTTTTGCAAAGCTGATCAGTTTCCCCCCGGGAGTTTGTGGTGTAAACCGGGAATTGAGTTTTTGAAGTAATTCTTTATACTTGGCAGGCACGGTCTGTGCTTTGCCGGCGGTGGCAAACAGGGCTGTAAAACAAAATAAAAGAAGTATTTTTTTCATGCTCTGCCCTAAAGATATTAAAATATTCTTCAATAGGACAAATGTCTCAAAAAAAATTATGGGGTAGTCACAGCTACAGGGAGGATCTTTCCATTAAAGAATTTATGCCCGGTAGCTGCAAAATCTGCCACGTACTTACCCATTTCAAAGGCCATTACGGGCGACTGGTATCCTGGAAATGCCAGCTCCAGCATTTCTGTCTGTGCTGAGCCCAGGGCCAGGCAATTGATTTTGACCCCGGTTTCTGCAAGTTCAAAGGCAAGGCATTCCGTAAGTGTGGCCAGCGCGCCTTTGCTCGTAGAGTAAGCCAGAAGACCGGGAAATTTGATACTTCCCTGGAAGCCTCCCATACTGCTGATGTTCACAATGTGGCTGCCGGCCTGCATCAGCGGCAGCAGATTTTTGATCATGTTAAAATGACCCGTCACGTTGCCCAGGAACATGTCGTTCATATCCTCTGCAGTTGTTTCGGTAAAAGGTTTATTGATCAGCTGCCCTGCATTATTGATCAGGATATCTATCGTTCCCAGCCGCTGCTGTAAAAAGGGAACAAGGGCAGCGTAATCATCATGTACAATATCGAATTCTACAGGCAGCAGCGTGCAGTCGGGATTGATACCCCTTGCAATTTCCAGCAGTTTCCTTAATTTATCGGCCGATCTTGCAATACAGACTACTTTATTCTCAGTCTTTAAGGTAAACTCCAGTGCGGTCTCGAAGCCTATTCCGCTGCTTGCTCCTGTTAATACGATATTCATCTTTAATCTTCCTCTGTGATTAGTTGTGTAACCGGATTTGCAATTACATGCAGCCCGTCATTGATCAGTTTTTTATGGTCAGGCTCATTGGAAGCTTTCATTTCCAGGTAAATCCTGACATCTTTTTCCAGTTCCGGATAAGCGCCTGTATAGTGGAGTATCTCTAGTATTTCAAGTGCACAAAGCCAGTCCTGGCGGTAGGATGTTTTTAAACGTTCAAATAAATCCGGCAGCTGCTGCAGGTTATCCTGCGTTTCCCTGATTGTCCTTACGGTTTTGTAGATCTGGTGTAATGTCGCTGTGGCAGTGTCATAAACCACCTTTTCTGTTTGTTTCCCGCTGATATGGGTGATCTCTTCATAGGCTTCTTTATCGGCCGCCCCGTTGAATACCGAGACTATTTTTTCACCTACGGCCATGTCATACGTGCCCCATTCCGGTTGAAAGAGAACATTGCCATTACTTTCTTTTACTGTACAGTCATCAAAAGTAATGAGGATGATTTTATCTGCAGCCCTTGTTACTGACCTCACCGTTCCGCTTACCCGGATGCCGCTGTCAAAAATCAGCTCAGTTGCTTTTCCTTCTTCAACAGTAATGGCCTTTAGTTCTTTATCACTAAAATCTTCAAGTGGTTTTACCTCATTTGTCAGTTTGCCAACAGGCGATGAAAAGCCATCTTTATGGTATATTTTGTGATGGCCTTCAAGTTGTTTATCGCCCAGGGCAAGTGCTGAAGGGCCTGTGGTTTTGATAAAGGTCAGTTCATCCCTCTGGTCAATTCCCATATCACTGAATACCCCTGTCACCTGCAGCCCTGAACTGTAAACGGCTGTAGCCGGGTTCCGGGATTCCATTGCTTTGATGATACTTTCTGTGCCTCCTTTTCTGAAGGCCATGGTATCTGCAAATTGTTCCAGTACATCGATCAGGTTCTGAAAGGTCTCTGTGACGAATAACTGGGGTTGTGTTTTAGTAATATCATATGCATAGTTGATCGTGTCTATCGTGTAAGGGATCTTCTTAACGGTGTCCATCATGCAGGAGGCGCTCTCCCCAATTGACGAAAGCAGGCCCGCACCATATATCTTAGGGTCAGACAGGCTACCGATCAGTCCGTATTCCACTGTCCACCAGTGAAGGCGACTCAGCAGGGCCATTTCTGACGGGTCGCCCATATTGTCTGCGATCTGCTGCAGGTTTTCTTCGGCCTTCGCAATTTCATATTCGGGTACGTCTACTGCCTCCTTTAAAATTGACAGCGCACGGATAGCCTCATACAATTCGAAATCTTTAGCCGAAAACATTGCTTTTGCCCCGATAGAACCAATATAACTCAGGTAACTGTTGTAATCTGCATCTGCAATGATCGGTGCGTGGCCGGCCGATTCATGAATGATGTCCGGCGCCGGTGTATACTCAATGTGATTGATCTGCCGGATATCTGCGGCTATAACCAGTACACGGTAGGCCTGGTATTCCATAAAGGCTGCAGGGGGTATAAAACCATCAACAGTTACTGCACCCCAACCCAGTTTACCAAGATTGTTGTTCATCGTTTGCAGGTCCGGAATATATTCAATGCTCAATCCTGCACGCTGCAGCCCTTTGATATAGGGATAATAAGCAACATCTTTCAGATAGCTGTAGTTCTGACGCATTACATAACGCCATACTGCCTGATCTACGGATGTATATTTTTCATAGTTCTGATCCACAATGAACTGCCTCAGATGCCTGGGCAATCCTGCTACCTGCGGATTATTAAAATTATTGAAATCGCTCATAACCAATTTATATTTGTGCCCTCTAAGATAAGCCTGCCGGCAGGATTTAGCAAGGAACGGGCTGCCCTTTTACTTTACGGTGATTTATTTTTTAAGCCTGAAAGAGAAGTGCGTTTGAATAAAATAACTGGCTAGTGCCAATACGATTGTCGTAATGAATTTAGAGATGGTTGGATAGAAGTGAAAAGTCTCCACCATGATCTTGATCATGGCAAAGTTGAGCATCATATTGGTGCTCACCACAATGCCATACCTGAATAGCTGTATCCGGCCTTTAAGTTCAGATTTGGTAAATACGAGGTACTTGTTTAATGTAAAACCGATGATAAACGTTAAGGGAGCCTCAATGATCAGCGTTGCTACAGGGGCTGTAATCATCTCCGGAGGAAAAGATAATATGATATCCTGCTGGTGGAGCACATAATTATAGATCAGAAAGTATAAAATGATTCCGCTGGCGGTATTCGTGCCACCAGAAACGATATACCTGAAGGTATGGATTGATAACCATCGTGAAAACGGCGGGTAAAAGAAATCAATAAATCTGAGGACGGCTTTTCGCATGTGTAATATCGGATATCCGGTAAAGGCCTGCAATTTAGGGATAGAATATCATTTCCCGAAATTATGAGGTGATTACCGGGCAGCGGGTGCCGAAATAAAATCAATGACTGCACAATACCTGTATCCCGGATGGGTTTTAATATTTACTCCTACAAGGCTCAGGTTGTATCCGGTTCCCAATATCGTTTTTCGGTGCCCTAAATCAGGCACATTTTTATCCAGCAGCAGCATACATACGTTGGCCAATCCTTTTGAAAACCCAAAGGCCAGGTTTTCTGCCATTGCCCTTCGGGGATAAAATTTGGAGATCCTGTCCTTTACCGTTCTGCCATCACTGGAATTATGACCGGCCTTATTATTTTTGCTCAGGTCTTTTGCATGTTGCTGTGCAATCCAGGTGAGTGTTTCATCAGGACTAAACAGCGGCAGTCCTTTAATCTCCCGGAGATCCTGCTCCAGCCCCCGGTAGTATTTGTCCTTGCGGTTTACCTTCAGGTCGTCATAATTACTATAGCGCTGCATATCTATATTGTAGGCATTGGCAAAATCCTGGAAGAATGTATTGAAAAATTTCTGTCCGTCTGTACGTGCGAGATTCATATAAAAGATGATCTTTTTTTCTTCCTCGTTCAGATAATCAGTGTTTCTGGCGGTGTTAGCATTGTCGAGTTCTTCCTGGGTCCAGATATTATCGGAAGTGTAAGATTGTGCATTTACATGGCCGAGACCAAAAAAAAGCAATAAGAAAGCAATGGGGATGAATTTCATTTATGGTTAGCGTCGGTATCGGGTTTTAGATCTCTATCCCTCCATAACAATAATAAGACCATTTGCTGCAGAAATAGTTTAATGGCTGTTCGTAAACAAAAAGACCCGCCGGGTTTTGCCGGCAGGTCTGTATTGTATATGAACGCGTATCCTATGATTTCCTGAGCAGGTTTTTCCAGCTCACCCTGCTTTCGATCAGCTCATTCAGCGCCGAAATTTCTACTCTTTGCTGCTCCATGCTGTCACGGTGGCGGATCGTTACGGTATTGTCTTCCAGCGTCTGGTGATCAATGGTGATGCAGAATGGTGTTCCTATTGCGTCCTGTCTGCGGTAGCGTTTTCCGATAGAGTCTTTCTCTTCATAAACCACATTATAATCCAGCATCAGGTCATCCATGATTGCCTGTGCTTTCTCCGGCAGGCCGTCCTTTTTCGTCAATGGCAGGATCGCTGCTTTGATCGGTGCCAGGCAAGGGTGTAAATGAAGAACAATACGGCTATCTGTTTTTTCGCCCTCGCTCAGGTCCTGCTCTTCAAAAGCATTGATCATGGTAAGGAGGAACATACGGTCCAGGCCGATCGATGTTTCAATGACGTAAGGGATATAATTTCCATAAGGCTTGCCATCTTCATTCAGGTCATTGTCAAAATATTGCATTTTCCTGCCTGAGAACTCCTGGTGCTGCGTTAAATCGAAGTTGGTGCGGCTGTGTATACCTTCAACTTCTTTAAATCCGAACGGGAACTCAAATTCAATATCAACTGCTGCATTGGCATAGTGCGCCAGTTTCGCATGGTCATGGTATTTATATTTTGCAGGATCTGTTCCTAAAGCTGTATGCCATTTCAGACGGGCTTCCTTCCAGTAAGCATACCACTTCATTTCTTCACCGGGGCGGACAAAGAACTGCATTTCCATCTGTTCAAATTCGCGCATACGCATAATGAACTGACGGGCAATCACTTCATTCCTGAAAGCCTTGCCGATCTGTGCAATCCCAAAGGGGATCTTCATCCTTCCCGATTTCTGTACATTCAGAAAGTTTACGAAGATACCCTGTGCCGTTTCCGGGCGAAGGTAAACTTCTTCGGCACCTTCCGCCATGGCACCAAACTGGGTGCTGAACATCAGGTTAAACTGGCGTACATCGGTCCAGTTTTTTGTACCGCTTACAGGACAAGCGATCTCATGCTCCTCGATTAGTTCTTTAAGCCGGGGAAGGTTCTCCGCTTTAAGTGCTTCATCCATATCGGCCTGAAGTTTTGCTGCTTTATCTGTTTTTCCGTCTTTTTCATAACGGGCAATTTTATCTTCTAATAACTGATCGGCACGGTAACGTTTTTTCGAATCTTTATTATCGATCATAGGGTCACTAAACCCGTCTACGTGGCCGCTGGCTTTCCATACTTTAGGGTGCATAAATATTGCAGAGTCAATCCCTACGATGTTTTCATGCATTTGTACCATAGATTTCCACCAGTAGGTTTTGATGTTGTTTTTTAATTCGGCGCCCATTTGACCGTAGTCATACACGGCACTTAATCCATCATAAATTTCGCTGCTTTGAAATACGAAACCGTATTCTTTAGCGTGGGAGATCACATTTTTAAATTGTTCGTCGTTATTCGTTTTGGCCATAATACTGCAAAGATAGAAAGTTGAGGGTAATTTTGACCGAATAAGTAAGGACTAATTATTACTTTTGAAAGGGATAGCGGTTAAAAAGGCTTTTTCCATATCAGGACAGATTATAAATTCAGGCATTGAGTATACAGGTAGAAGGTTTATCTAAAACGTACGGTCAGCAAAAGGCTGTCGACAATATCAGTTTTAAAGCCGTTCCCGGCAAAGTACTGGGCTTTTTAGGCCCGAATGGCGCGGGTAAGTCTACTACAATGCGGATGCTGACAGGTTACCTGAAGCCAACGGCCGGCAGTGCGAGCCTTGGTGGCTTTGACACACAGCGCCAGAGTCTGGAGATGAGACGCATTCTCGGGTACCTCCCCGAAAACACACCCTTGTACACAGATATGTATGTCCGCGAATTCCTGACCTTTATTGCTGACACCTATCAGCTGGAAAAACCGGGCATTAAAGTAAAGGAAGTGATAGGCCGGGTGGGGCTTGGCGACGAGCAGCACAAGAAGATTTCCATGTTGAGCAAAGGATACAAACAACGGGTAGGCCTTGCACAGGCAATCATCCATGATCCCCGTATACTGATCCTTGATGAACCTACCACAGGACTGGATCCCAATCAGCTGACAGATATCCGCGAGCTGATCAGAAACCTCGGTAAAGATAAAACTGTGATATTGTCTACGCATATCATGCAGGAAGTAGAGGCTTTATGCGACCAGGTAGTGATCATTAACAAGGGAAAGATCGTAGCTGATTCTTTACTTAATGAACTTAAAACCAAACATCATACTGACTCTTTGGAGGAAATATTCAGGAGTTTAACAAACTGATACATAGTATTTTGTTGAACAACTCTCATCTTTGGCCAACTTTTTGTTTAGGTATTTACGGGAGAGAAATCCCGCTAACTAAATAAAAAACAATTATGAAAAAGTTATTTTTACTAACCGCAATCGCCGGAATATTTGCATTCTCAAATGTTTCTGCACAGACGAAAGATCCTGCAATGACTGGCTCCAAAATCGGAATCGGTGCAGAATTTGCCTTCCCTACAGGTAACTTTGGTGACGCTTACAAATTGGGATATGGAGGAACTTTACAGTTCCAGACGCCAATCATAGAAAAATTGAATTTTACCGCGTCTGCGGGTTATCTTACCTTTAGAGGTGAAGATATCGCCACTGTTGGGGGAGTAACATTTAGAAATGCAGATCTAAACGTAATACCAGTAAAAGCAGGTATCAACTATTTTCTGGCAGAAAACATTTATGTAGGTGGTGAGCTGGGTGCTGCCTTCGGTACCGGTGATAATTCAAAAACCTCATTCGCCTATACTCCGCATATTGGAGTTGAATTTCCGGTATCTGACAAAGGATCTATCGATCTGAGCGCAAGATACGAAGAATGGTCAACCAACTATGATGGGCCGGGTAACACCAACTTTAACTTCAAATCGAGATTTGTTGGGTTAAGACTGGCATATAACTTCGGTTTATAACCAACTAACTTAGAATAGTGAAAGGCAGCCTGTATTCCAGGCTGCTTTTTTTTTGCTGTTTTGCGAATAGAGAATGGTTTCATTTTCCCCTAAATTATCTAACTTCGGCATCATTATCATTTTTCATGTACGCAGTATTTAAACGCGAATTATTCAGTTTATTGAATTCAATGATGGCATACATCACCATTGGTGTCTTCTTACTAGTCTCCGGATTACTCCTCTGGTTTTTCCCCGATACCTCTATCCTGGAATACGGTTATGCTGAACTCAATGGTTTTTTTAGTCTCGCGCCGTTCCTGTTTATATTCTTAGTTCCAGCGCTCACCATGCGGTCATTTGCCGAAGAACGCAGGGAGGGGACGTATGTTTTACTGGCAAGCAGGCCATTAACAGACTGGCAGATCATCCTGGCAAAATATTTTGCCTGCCTTACCCTGATCATATTTGCCTTGATCCCTACCTTATTGTATTATTATTCCATTATGCAGCTGGGCATGCCGAAAGGCAATATTGACGGAGGCGCGGTTGCAGGTTCCTACATCGGGCTATTACTGCTTGGTGGCGCATTTGCTGCAATAGGTATCTTTGCTTCATCCCTTACCAAAAACCAGGTCATTGCTTTTGCCCTTGCTGTGTTTCTGTCGTTTATCGCCTACAGCGGATTTGACGCATTGGGCAAGATCTTCGCCCCGGGTATTCCGGAAGATATTTTTGTATGGCTCAGTGTGAACGAACATTTTCAATCGATGAGCCGGGGAGTACTGGACACGCGGGACCTTGTATATTTTATTACTTTCATGTTATTGTTCCTGGGGATGACTAAGCTGGTGATCGGGGGTAGGAAATGGTAAATGCGGGAAATAACAAATGGCTGAAGCCAATCCTTTTCATCATTGTATTGGCGGGGCTGAATATCGCCGCCCGGTATAGCTATACACGTTTTGATTTTACCCTTGAAAAGAGGTTTACATTACATCCAAAATCGAAGGCTGTCCTGGCTAAGGCCGATCAGCAAATTACGGTTACTGTATTTTTAGATGGAACCCTTCCGGCAGCATTTAAAAGGCTTAAAAATGCAACATCGGATTTGCTGAACGACTATAAGGCAAACTCAGCGGTGAAGATCAAAGTTGTTTTTACAGATCCCCTCAATGGGCTGGACCAGCAGGCGCAGGACACCGTTTTACAAAACCTGTATGCTAAAGGCATAGAGCCAACCAGTCTGAATATCAAAAATGATGCTGGCTTTACCCAAAAGACAGTTTTTCCGATGGCCATCGTACAGGCAGGAGACAGGCAGGTTCCTGTTAAGCTTCTACAAAATCTTGATGCCGCGGGGAACTATGAACAAAACATCAATAACTCTATCCAGAACCTGGAATACGTTTTCACTTCGGCAATTAAAAAAGTCAGTACGGGTGAAAACCCAAGGATCGGATTTACCGAAGGCAATGGAGAGCCTGCCGATCCTTATCTGAGCGATGCGATCAAATCCCTTTCTGACAGTTATGAGGTGGGGAGGGTAGACCTGAACCTGATCAGCAGGCAGGGGCTGGATAAATTGAAGGTGCTGTTTATCACTAAACCCCAGAAAGAATTTTCTGAAGCCCTGAAGTATAAGATCAATTATTTTGTAATGAATGGAGGCAGGATCGTATGGAGCCTGGACCAGGTCAGTGCAGACCTGGATAGCCTGAAAGGCAAAGGGCAGCAGCTGGCCTTTAATAACAAGCTGAACCTGGATGATATGCTCTTTATGTATGGGGCAAGGATAAATTATAACCTGGTGGCCGATCTGAACTGTGCTGAAATACCGCTGGCCATGGGTGGCGGCGGCGGACAGCAGCGTGATATCCAAATGGCACCATGGGTATATTATCCTGTGCTGATTCCGCAGGCTTCCGTCAGCCTGGTAAAAAATATTGACGGGATACGTACGGAATTTCTGAGTACTGTAGACACCATCGGAGTAAAGGGGGTTCGCAAAACATTCATCCTGCAGACATCGCCATACCATATAGAACACAATACACCAGAGGTATTATCCTTACAGACTATTGCTGAGGCACCGGACCAGCGTTTGTATCTGCACCCGCCAAAAAATGCAGCCGTATTGCTGGAAGGATCATTTCCTTCAGTGTTCCTGAACCGGCAGGTCCCGGCCGGAATTACCGAAGATTTCAGCAGCGGAGCACTTAGCAAACCTACCAAAATGATCGTCATCGGAGACGGTGATATCTTCAGAAATCAGGTGAGCGGACGTGACGGTTCCGTTTTTCCTCTGGGATTTGACCGTTATACACAAAGAAATTTCGGAAATAAGGCCCTCCTTTTAAATATTGCAGATTACTTGTCTTCAGATGATAATCTGATTGATTTGCGAAATAAAGAGGTCAGGGTGAGGCTACTGGATAAACAATTACTGCGGGCACAGAAGTCTGAATGGCAGCTGATCAATCTGATTCTGCCCTTATTACTGTTAATATTGTTCGCAATTTTTCAACATTATTACCGCAAGTATAAGTATGCAAGGTAATTTTTATATTTTTGAGAATTGACCAGATCATAATTATGAGATTTATTGTATCCACATCAACACTTTTAAAACATTTACAAACAGTTAATGGTGCCTCAAGCAGCAGTACTGTTTTGCCGATACTGGAAAATTTCCTTTTCGAGATTAAAGATGGTAGCCTGACTATTTCTGCAACTGATCTGCAGACCAGTATGACCACATCTTTACCAGTGGAGTCAAAAGAGGGCGGAAAAGTAGCTGTACCGGCAAGGATCTTATTAGATACTTTAAAAACACTTCCTGATCAGCCGATTTCATTCAATATTGATGATACTTCATTTTCAATAGAGATCAGCGCAGGTGATGGAAAGTATAAGCTGAGTGGTGAAAATGGAGATGATTTTCCTAAGATCCCTACAGTGGAAAATGCCTCTTCGGTAAACCTTCCTGCCTCGGTGTTAACAGAAGCGATCACCAAAACCATCTTTGCGGTAAGCAGTGACGAACTCAGACCGGCAATGACAGGCGTTTTTTGCCAGTTATCTGATCAGTTTATCACCTTTGTGGCTACTGATGCACATAAACTGGTAAGATACAGGCGTATGGACAGCAAGGCTGATAAGACAGCTTCATTCATCCTGCCAAAAAAAGCACTGACTTTACTGAAAGCAGCTTTGCCTTCAACTGATATCAATGTTTCTGTAGATTATAATGCTACCAGCGCATTCTTTAAATTTGAGAATATCAACCTGGTTTGCCGTTTAATTGATGAGCGTTATCCTGATTATGAAGCAGTAATTCCTGCGAACAATCCCAATAAACTGATTATAGACCGGGCCCTGTTCCTGAATACTTTACGCCGTGTGGTTATTTTTGCCAATAAAACTACCCACCAGGTAAGATTAAAAATCAACGGAAGTGAATTAAACATATCTTCTGAAGACCTGGATTTTGCGAATGAAGCGCATGAGCGCTTAAGTTGCCAGTATGAAGGTGAAGACCTTGAAATTGGCTTTAATGCACGTTTCCTGATCGAAATGCTGAGTAACCTGGGAGGCGAGGAAGTAACACTGGAACTTTCTACACCAAACCGTGCAGGATTACTGATCCCTCAGACGAATGATGAAAATGAAGATGTTCTGATGCTGGTCATGCCTGTCATGCTGAATAACTATAACTAAAAAAAAAGATACTACCTTTGAACGTCATTATGCAAGACTCCATTATTCTTTCGTAATGACGTTTTTTTATAAGCAAGATACTACCTATGGATATCATTAATCAGCTCATACAATTTATTCTGCATACAGATGTAGAACTAGTTAAACTCGTAAGTAGCTACCAGACCTGGACCTACCTTATTTTATTTCTTGTCATCTTTGCCGAAACCGGATTTGTGGTAACGCCATTTTTGCCGGGTGACTCGATGCTGTTTGCTGTGGGTGCGCTGATCGCGAAGGGCGGAACCGGATTGGATATCTGGTTGATGTTCTTTCTGTTGACTGCCGCAGGTATATTAGGCAATAGCCTGAATTACCGCCTGGGAATGTTTTTCGGTGTTCAGGTTTTCAAAGAGAACAACAAGATACTGAAGCTTGAATATTATAATAAATCGCACATGTTCTTTGAAAAACATGGGGGCAAGGCGATCATCTTCAGCCGTTTCTTACCGATTATCAGAACAATTGCCCCTTTTGTTGCCGGTGTGGCAAAAATGCCCTTCGGTAAATTCACCTATTTTAATGTACTCGGAGGAATAGCCTGGATTGCTACGTTGCTTTTTGCGGGCTTTTTGATGGGTCAGATTCCGATTATCAAAAACAACTTCTCAGCAGTTATTGCGTTCATCGCCATTGTTACTTTTGCACCTGTAGTTTTTGCAGCCGTAAAATCTATGTTCAAAAGTAAAGAGGTTGTTTAACACCATGCATGTTTTCCAGGGTTGGCTGGCCTGCATCAACCCATGCGGAATACCAGTAGGAACCCACTGCCAGAATTGCCGCACGCATCTGTTTTTCCACCATATGGTTTAACCGGTTATGGTATTCATTTGAATATTCAAATGAATACTGTTTCGTTACCTGTCCGTTTCGTTTGGTGTAGCCGTATTTGCGATAGGAAGGGAAAATATGGTTTAGATGAGACTCTACCGTTAGCGTGCTGTCAGCGAGACTGTGGGTATGCGCAATGATCTTCCACGCTTCTTTGAGCGGGTCCTGAATATAAACAGCCCTTCCCACGAGGAAATTGTACTTTTCTGAGAACAGTTCCGGCAGTCGGCTTTCCCAGAAGCCATGGATGCCTTTCTGATTGCTGAGTTGCCCGTCATGATTTTCGCTGGTATGCAAAGGAACATGGGCATCACTGAGATAGTGGCCAAGGTAAGTGGAGTTGATCAGTATCCTGGCAGAATCCCTTTGTTTAAAAGCATTGACCAGCTTGTAATAGCTGCGCTGGATCTGCCAGGGGAGAATACCATTTTTATATAGTTTTTTTCTTCCGTACTTTTTTACTGCATCTTCCCATTTTCGGGGGATACTGTCCACCACCGTTTCATATACTTCAGTATCCAGGTAATGCCCCGGTGCTTCTGCCGTATCGGCGTAACGG
The DNA here is from genome assembly GCF_900107535.1 of Pedobacter hartonius. Lineage (GTDB taxonomy): Bacteria > Bacteroidota > Bacteroidia > Sphingobacteriales > Sphingobacteriaceae > Pedobacter > Pedobacter hartonius. The sequence goes on from NZ_FNRA01000013.1 coordinate 72,226, forward strand.
CGTTTATCCGGATCGGTAGAATGATTGGTGATATAGTCTATGTTGTACTTATAGAACCTGGTCATTCCTGAAGGAACGGTGAAAACAGCCAGGTGATTGATCTGCATGTGGGCAAAGAAACCCCAGGAGCAGCTGAGGAGCCCGGCTGCCAGAAATGTTAAGCAAATGAAAGTCCTTTTCATTTGCTTAAACTAATGCCGGGAGGCAATATGTTGGTAATTAATCTGTCTTTTTTCCTCTCATGGCCTGTGCAACAGCCTCTTCCATTAAGCGCTCCGCAAAAGGGCGGGTAAACTCGTTCAGCTCAGCGGATTTTTTAAGGATAAGGTCCTTATTACCTGAAAGCAGTGCCTGTTTCAGCGCCCCGGTCTGCAGTTTGGTTTCATTCAGTTCCATCGAATTCAACAGGTATTTATTCCTGCCGATAAACTGCTCTGCAGTAAATAAGAGTTGTTCACCTGCTGCTCTTGCTTCGATCAGCATTCTTTGTGTGACCTCTGATTCGGCATGGGTAACGCTGTCCGTAAGGCCATAACTCGGCCTGATATCTATTTCCTGTTTCACACCCGAACGCAGTTCAGTAGCCTGCACGGTCAAGATCCCGTCTGCATTCAGCACAAAGTTGATATGAACTTTAGGAACTGCGGCGGGCATCGGAGGAATGCCTTTCAGCTCAAATTCGGCAAGTTTCCGGTTTTCCTTTACCGGGCCGCGCTCTCCCTGGAAGACAGAGATCTTCATATTTACCTGGCCATCAACAGAGGTGGTGTATTGCCTGCCTGCTTTGGCAGGTACTTTTGCATTTCTGGGAATGATTACATCCATTAATCCGCCAGTGGTTTCAATTCCCAGTGAAAGCGGGGTTACATCCAGCAAAAGGATATCCGGACGGTTACCGGCAAGGATATCGGCCTGTATGGCTGCACCAAGGGCAACCACCTCATCAGGATTGATGTGATCATGTGGCGGGCGGCCAAAGAATGCCGCCACCTGTGCTTTTACATAAGGTGTGCGGGTAGAACCACCTGCCATTATCACGTCGTCGATATCCTTAACTGTTAAGTTAGCATCTGCCAGGGCTTGTTTGCATGAATTCAGCGTCCCGGCAACTTTAGAGGCAATCAGCTGTTCAAAAGTTTGCTTATCCAGCGTACACCAGATGTCGCCCAGCTTTTCGTTGAACAGGTTCTGGCTGCTCAGGGCTTTTTTGGCTTCTTCAGCTTTAAGGCGTAGCTGCTGCATCAGAATATTGTCAGCCTTTAGGACTGCGGTGTCCAGTTTGTTATTTTCAATCCAGTAATGAACAATTGCCCGGTCAAAGTCATCTCCGCCGAGGAAGGTATTTCCGTTGGTGGACAGAACTTCAAAAATACCGTTCTGAATGGCTAGTATGGAAACGTCAAACGTTCCTCCGCCAAGGTCATACACAGCAATTGTTTTTTGCTCGGCAGGGTCCAGGCCGATGCCGTAAGCCAGACTTGCCGCGGTGGGCTCATTGACGATCCGCAGTACATCCAGTCCGGCCAGCCTGCCTGCATCTCTCGTTGCCTGTCGCTGGCTATCATTAAAATAGGCAGGTACAGTGATTACCGCCCTGTTCACAGGGGTTTTCAATGCATGTTCTGCCCGCTTTCTTAATTCTTTTAAGATCTCGGCCGACAATTCAATAGGCGTATAGAATTTATCGCCAGCCTGTATCTTTACCAATGAATCATTATTGTCGTCAATCAGTTTATAGGAAAACGTATCCTGTTTTTCAGCAACATCCTTATAGGAGCGGCCGAGCAGGCGTTTCACTGAAAATATAGTGTTTGCCGGATCAGTAATCAGAAATTCCCTGGCCTCATTCCCCACCAGTGGAACACCGGCAGCATTGAAATGCACGATTGAAGGAACCAGGAGGCCTTTGCCTGTATCATTGATCACTTTCGGGTTTTTGTCAGGGTCAATAAAAGCAACAAGGCTGTTGGTCGTTCCTAAATCAATACCAACAATGATCTCTGGTTGCTGTAATGTACCTGTAGCCAGGTTAATCGATATCTTTGCCATGAGAGCAAATTTAGGAATGTTTTAATGTTCTTTTGTTTTAAGGTTGTAATGTTTTGCCCCGCTTCGCCTGCATTTCCTGTTTGTGCAGGTTAAACACCCATAATACAATATCCTGATAGCTGTCAGTCCCTTTTTTCTGATTATTGATCTTCAGGAATTTATCCAAGGCAGTGCCCATATAGGCAGACATATCCCCATTGTATTGCTTCCAGAACTCCTGTTCTTCCTTAAAATCAGCCAATGTGCCGGCATTGATCTTTTTCATCAGTTGTGCAAATTCTTCGGGCTCCTTCATCCTGATCTCAAACAGCACACTTCTCAGGATATTATAATATCCCGAATACTGGAAATTAACATCAGAACTATTAATGCTCACCAGGTAGCCGATCAGGTTGGCTTCATCCTCACGTGCAATGCCCAGGGTATGTGATATTTCGTGGGCAGTAACAAATGGGAGATCCATATAGGGGAGCCTCATATTCACATTGGCTTCGCCGGAAAGCGGGCAGTAATAACCTTCGATGCCTGTTTTGCTGACCAGCCAGCTAAACATCACCGGTTTCACTGAAGGGCTGCGGTAGCTGAAAAATGGATTTTGCAGGGCCAGTTTAGCGTAAGCAGATTCAGACTGATCTTTCAGTTCTGTAACCGTGTATTTCTTTTTTTTGCGTTTTACTTCTGCGGCATTTACCTTTTTGACCAGAAAATCACCCAGCAGCACCAGGTCCTTTGTGGTATACACCTTGTCGCTGATGCCCAGTCGTACTGAGATGGATGGCCGGGAATAATTTAAACCCCACAGTACCTTAAATGTGATATAGAGGATCAATGAGAAATTGACCAACTGTAATACAGTGCTGAGAATGGCTGCCTGGCTTAACTGCTTGCCGGCGGCCTGCTTTATGACTTTAAAAACTGACCATAGGCAGAATATGACCAATAGTGCATACAGGAAATCTCCCAGTGCAAAAGGGATAAGACTGCTGATGAGACGCTGTGCGACCGAAGAAAACTGGTAAAAACCGTCGGAATACAGATATTCCACTGCATTGCTGCTCAGTCCGAAAAGGAAGATCAGCAGCGCGATGCTGAACAATATGCCCAGCTGCAGGAATTTTTTTCGGATCGCGGGATTCATCTATCTGTTGAAAGCCAGTCTTTTTCCTGTTTCATTGGTCATGAACTTGCCTTTCTGGTAAGCCAGGTTGCCCGAGATAAAGGTATGTGTGATCTCTGCCTGAAAGGTTTGTCCCTCGAAAGGTGACCAGCCGCATTTGTATAAGATATTGGCTTTTGTTACCTTAACCGGGTCATTTAGTGCCACGAGTACAAGATCAGCCCAGTAACCTTCCCTGATGAACCCCCGTCTGTCAATCTGGAAGCAGGTGGCCACATTGTGCGCTGTTTTTTCCACGATCTGTTCGAGTCTGAGCTTGCCCTGGTGATACATTTCCAGTAAAGCGGGTAAAGCGTGCTGTACCAGCGGGCCGCCTGAAGGCGCCTGTAAGTAAGGCAGTGCTTTTTCTTCTATCGTGTGCGGGGCATGATCTGTAGCAATGATATCAATATGGCCATCCAGCAGGCCTTTAAGAATGGCTTCCTTGTCGGCCAGCGTTTTCACGGCTGGGTTCCATTTGATCAGGTTTCCTTTGTCGGCATAATCCCTGTCATCAAACCAGAGGTGATGCACACAGGCTTCTGCAGTGATCCTTTTGTCTTTTAAAGGGGTAAGGGCATCAAATATTCCCACTTCCATTGCGGTGGAGATATGCAGGATATGAAGGCGGGTATTGTATTTTTTTGCCAGGGATACTGCAAGAGAGGAGGAGGTATAACATGCTTCTGCGGAGCGGATCAGCGGATGCATCTCTATCGTGATGTGATCCCCGTACCTTTCTTTGAAAGCTGCCATATTCCGCTGAATGGTCAGCTCATCTTCGCAATGGGTGGCCACCAGCATCGGTGCCTGGCTGAAGATGTTTTCAAGCACCTGCTCGTTGTCTACCAGCATATTCCCTGTGGAGGAGCCCATAAATACTTTGATCCCGCAAACATTGGCAGGATCAGTTTTCAGGACTTCTTCAATGTTATTGTTGGAGGCGCCCATGAAAAACGAATAGTTGGCAAGCGACATTTCTGAAGCGATGGCGTATTTATCGGCCAGCAGCTTCTGTGTTAACGTATTGGGAACGGTATTGGGCATTTCCATGAAGGAAGTGATTCCGCCGGCAACGGCAGCCATGCTTTCAGAAAAGATATCTGCTTTATGGGTTAAACCCGGTTCGCGGAAATGGACCTGGTCATCAATCATGCCGGGCAACAGGTGGAGGCCATCTGCATTGATCTCCTGATCTGCTTTCCTGCTGATCTGCGGGTTGATTTCATCAATAAATCCGTCTTTGATATAGACATCCGCAACAACTGTTTTGCCTTCGTTGACAAGGGTTGCGCCTTTGATAAGGATGGTTTTCATATTGTCAAATCTATGAACTTTTTAATCAAATGTTCAGATGGAGACGGATTAAATAAGATGATGTGTTAGGCTTTTGCTAAATGCGGCATATGATTTTAGTTATTTCAATGTTATTAGATTAAAGTTAATTTAATAGAAATTAAAAATTAATATTTGGTTTTTAATATTTCATTTAAATTATTATGTTTGTCTTGTGATTTAATTTAAATGGTACGATGGACAGCGAACGTTATAAAGATGTACGGGCATCAATAGACAATTCTGAATATAAATTTATTAGTGAAGGTTAAAATGGGCTTATTGAAAAGGTCGTACAATATAAAATATTCGATGAGGCCTTACCAGATCTTTATAATCTGGGTTTTGGTCATCTGGGTACACAATCCGCTGTCAAGATTGATAAAAGTCTGAATAAGCTGAAACACGTCAATTTGTTTGAAAAGAAGTTTGAAGAATCAAATGCTGCTTTGTTGAAAACCAATCTCAGCCTGATTGGCTGCTGATCTGAAATGCAGGTTTGCAAACTTGCAAACCTGCATTTCATGACTCCCGGATTTTGCAAACCGCTTCAGTGGTGTTTTTACGCTTAGCTAATATAGATTATAGTATATTTGCAAAATGTCGAAAACATTCGAAGAATTTAACCTGAACAGGCAGATTTTAAATGCTGTTGCTGATGCAGGCTTTACAGTTGCTACGCCAATACAGGAAAAAGCAATTGCACCGGTTTTATCCGGCCAGGATATTTTTGGTATCGCTGAAACAGGAACCGGTAAAACGGCGGCTTATGTGCTGCCGATATTGATGCAGTTAAAATATGCACAGGGTGATGCTGCACGTGCATTGATCCTCGCGCCAACGCGTGAGCTGGCCATGCAGATCGCTGAACATGTAAAAATATTCTCAAAATATACAGACCTCCGTTCCGTTGTTGTATTCGGCGGAATAGGGCCGAAAACGCAGATCGAACAGATCAAAGCCGGTGTGGATATTATTATTGCTACACCCGGACGTTTCCTGGATATCTACCTTTCAGGGCACATCAACACCCAGTACCTGAAATTCCTGGTACTGGATGAAGCAGATAAAATGATGGATATGGGCTTTATCGGCTCTATCCACAGGATACTGGAAGTGGTGCCGCGAAGAAGGCAGAACCTGCTTTTCTCGGCAACAATGAGTGAACTGGTACACAAGATCGCGGGTGATTTTCTGAAAAACCCTACAATCATCGAAGTAGGGGAGCAGGCCACTCCGGCACAAACCGTTACCCAGGTGCTGTATGAGGTACCGAACTTTAAAACCAAGATCAACCTGCTGCAGCACCTGCTGAAAAATGACGTCGATTTTAAAAGACTGATGATCTTCTGTAAAACCAAAACTGTAGCAGATAATATTTTCAGCTTCATCGAGCGCCGGTTCGGCCCGGAAGCCGTTAGGGTAATCCACGCCAATAAAGGGCAGAACACCAGGATCAACTCGATCGCCGCTTTCAAAGAAGGAAACCTGCGCGTACTGGTAGCTACAGATGTGGCCTCCAGGGGAATTGACGTTGCTGAAGTGAGCCACGTGATCAACTTCGATGTGCCGATCATCATTGAAGATTATGTGCACCGTATCGGCCGTACAGGAAGAGCCTATGCAAAAGGCGATGCGCTGACTTTCTGTACAGAAGCAGAAAAGTATTACATCAGGAAGATTGAAAAACTGATGCGCCAAAGTATTCCTGTGGTTCCCCTGCCGGAAGAAGTTTTTGTGGAAGAAACACCTTATGAAGAACGCCAGTATATTGCCAGGGAGATCGATACCCAGAAACGGAAAGACGATCCTGACTTTAAAGGGGCCTTCCATGAGAAGAAACATGCCGCCGCCATAGCCGCTTCGGCTGCTGCTGCTGCCAAAAAGAAAACTGATAAAACACCGGCCTGGAAGAAGAGGAAATTTAAAAAATCGTAAGCTTGAAACTAACACCTTTAAATATAGTGACCTCAGGCTGCCTGGTACTGGCACTGCTGATGCTATTTAGTCCCAGTCAGGCGCTTTCCCTGCAAAAAGGACTGAACGGACTGCTTACCGGACTATGTTTCTTAGCTGCAATTATTGCTTTCATTTCAGACTTGATTTTCAGGAAGTTCATACCTTTGCTCCGAAACTTATGGGTGGTAGAATGTGCTTTTATCGTATTTACCGTAGTTTTAATGGTGATCTTAAAGATCACTGTTGCTTAAATTTCTAAAATAAAACGCTTAAATAACCCGGGCTTGCAAGCTCCTGAATACAAAAATTAATGAAGACAGCAGAAATTAAAATAACAGTTGAGTTAGATGACAACAATGTCCCAGAGAACCTGATGTGGGAATCTACAGATGCAGAAACACAGGAGAAAGTTCCGGTGAAATCGATGATGCTTGCGCTGTGGGACCATAACTATAAAAATTCAATGCGTATAGACCTCTGGACTAAAGATATGCCTGTTGATGAGATGAAAAGGTTTTTCTATGAAACTTTGCAGACCATGGGAGATAGCTTTCTGAAAGCAACCGGTGAAAAACTGATCATTGAAGACCTGCGCGATTACTGTGCACATTTTGCGGATAAAATGGGAATAGACATGGGTAAATAACCCATTTCTTATTTTTATAGAAAATCAGGATTTCAGCAATGGAATCCTTTTTTATTTTACACAAATTTTATTTTATAAATTTCAATTCCTTATAGGACCTTTTGGATAAACGGTTGTCATGAACATGAAAATCGATAAGGTCTCATGTTTAAACTCTTCCCCTCAAAACATAAAAAAATCAAGTATGGCTGGTTTGGAAATTATACCTCCTGGGAAGATGCTGCAGCAGTAGCATGCGGGTACGATTCTGCCAATATCCTTGCCAAAACCAGGGACGCACTGCTGCAGGTAAAAAACGGAACCGCTGTATATGAACGGGATTCCGTGATTTTTGCCGACAAAGAATACCCATTCCCCTTAATTTCCTGTCTGCTTTGCAGTGCTGCACTGCTTAAGCGGCCCCTTCATATCCTTGATTTTGGTGGCTCCCTCGGTAGCACATACTATCAAGTTAAAGATTTCATTGACCAGGACAGCTGTGCCAGCTGGAATATTGTTGAACAGGAGCACTACGTAAATTGTGGCAAAGAGAATTTTGAAGATGACCACCTGAAATTCTACTTTTCCATTGAAGATTGCCTGCAGGAAAAAAAGATTGATCTCATCCTGTTGTCCAGCTCTGCCCAATACCTGTCAGCACCGCACCAGTTTCTGGAAAAACTAGCTGGTTATCCTATCGATTTTATCGTGTTCGACCGTACTGCATTTCATCATGGTGAACAAGACAGGATCACCTTACAAACCGTACCGCCGGAAATTTACGAAGCCTCTTACCCTTCATGGTTTTTCAATACAGATGGTTTTCTAAGCCATTTCAATGCCAACTACCGGATCATATGTGAGTTGCCGCCCTACGTAAACGGCGAGTCAGTCATGTTCATAGACCATCAGCCAACCGGCTTCAACAAAGGATTTTACCTCATTAATCAATCTCTGCATGCTTAAATTTTGTACTTTATTTAACACTACCTATCTCACACGCGGATTGGCCATGTACAATTCGCTGAAACAGGAATGCGAAAGCTTCCATCTGTATATCTTCGCGTTTGACGGTAACAGTTATGACCTGCTGTCAGCAATGGAATTGGAGCATGTTACGGTCATCAGCCTGCAGGCCTTTGAAAACGAAAGGTTACTGGCCATTAAGGACGGGCGTACGGCCGGAGAGTACTGCTGGACCTGCGCTTCCTCGACGATCAAATATTGCATCGAAGAATTTAATCTGGACCACTGCACTTATGTTGATGCAGATCTGCTTTTCTTTAGTGATCCCGGCGTACTGGTTGCAGAGATGGCTGAAAAATCGGTCCTGATTACTGAACACAGGTATACGCCCGGTTACGACCAGACATCAACCAGCGGAATTTACTGTGTACAGTTTGTTACCTTCAAAAGTACTGCCGCAGGTTTGGAAGTGCTGAACTGGTGGGTGGATGCCTGCATCGAATGGTGCTTCAACAGGATGGAAGACAATAAATTTGGGGACCAGAAATACCTTGATGACTGGCTTAGCCGTTTTGACTGCATTCATGTGCTGCAATACCTGGGCGGTGGCGTAGCACCCTGGAATGTTCAGCAATATAACTTCATGCACAGCGGGAAACATATAACGGGTACAGCGCTTGCATCCGGCGATAATTTCGATCTTGTGTTTTATCACTTCCATGATTTCCATTATCTGAAGGGCGAGAATTACTGTTTGTCAGCCCCGCAGTATGTACTGGACCGTAATTCGGTTAAACATATTTATAAACCCTACACACGGGCACTTACTATTGCCAAGGCACAGATATTTGAGCAGAACAGGGAAATTGCCGCACATGAACTCATAGAAGATATCAGCTGGATTACCGCTGTAATTGGTCGTTCAATTTTATTTTTTTTGCGTGGTTATTACAAAAATTTCTACCGTCAGCGAACCATAGAATATGGGGTTGTAAGCGTAAAAATGTTCAACATCTTCTAAACTCTATTTAGTAATTTAGCCTCTTGTTTTTAAATAAATGGGGTTAAAAAAGAATAGGTTTTATATTTTCCCGGCTGTGCTTCTGATACTTTTCTGCATATTATCGTGCAAAAAGCAGCAGCCAGCGGAGGATGCCAGAATTGAACCGCCTGTCAGGACATATATAGTTACAGCAAGGATAGATCAAAAAGGGACGAATTCAACATCTGAAGGTACAGGAGTATTGAAAGGATTTTATGATGAACAAAGTAAAATATTCTTATATTCAATTGAATATAAGAATATTAATGCTTCTTTGATTACGTTGCGAAGCGGTGTTAAGGGCACTGCGGGTGAACTTATAAAAGAGATTTATAAAAATGGAGGGACTGTTGAATTAAAACAACCTATAGGCGGATCTTTGAAACTGACGCCTTTACAAGAGCGAAACCTGCTTAAAGGCCTATGGTTTGTAGCAATAGGTACGGGCTCAACGGCACCTGAGATATCCGGCAGCGTTACTTTGAAGCAGCAATGACCGGAATGAACAGTAAGGAGCAGGAAATTGTAAATGCCATAAGGAACCGTGAGAAAAGTGTATTTGAATCTTTATATAAGGAATATTACAGGCCTTTATTTGCAGTTGCCTTCCGTTATGTACGGTATGCACCCGCTGCTGAAGAAATTGTGCATGATGTGTTTTTAATGATCTGGAAAAAAGCAGATCAAATAAATATTCAATATACAATAAAGAGTTATTTATATAAGGCAGTTGTAAATTCATCGCTCAACTTTATTAAAAAGGAAAAAAATGAGAATGAGAAACAAGCAGCTTATATGAAGATCAATACGACTAATGGGTTGGAAAATGATGAAACTGAACGGCAGGAAGCTTTGTTAACCAGTGTAGAAAATGCGATTGATATCTTACCTCCGAAATGCAGGGAGGTGATGTATTTAAGCCGTTTCGGGAAAATGAAACAACAGGAGATCGCTGATCAGATGCAGATATCGGTGAAAACGGTTAAAAACCATCTGACCTATGGTTTCCACAAAATACGCGAGCACCTGGAAAACCAGAACCCGCAATTATGGCTGGCCGCATTTATCTTATTTGAATACCTGCGGCACTAAAAATAAAAAAATGGAAGAGTTTGATACCAATGAAGAATTTATTTACTCACTGATCATTGATGAGCTGGATGAGCAGATCAGCCCGGAAAAAAAACGGTTGCTGGACAACTGGCGTACCCTGAATCCGGCCAATGAAGATACCTACCATGAATTTGTCAGGATTCAGCAGAATATAGATAAGCTGTACGAAATGCAGGCTTATACCCCTGAAGAATCATGGGATATACTGGACAAAAAGATCGATCAGCTGGGCTTCCATAAGCCCTTCATCAGCAAGAACCTGAGGACATGGTTAAGCGTGGCCGCATCAATATTGCTGATATTTTCTATCGGTTATTATTTTATTGACCATACAAAGTATATTGTTGTGTCAAATGCGCCAAATGCAGCCCTGAAAACAGTGTTCCTTCCTGATGGTACACAGCTGGATCTGAATGCAGGTGCTTCGGTCAGGTATATCGGAAGGGACTTCAATACCGACCGAATGCTTGAATTACTTGACGGTGAAGTTTTTGTGAGGGTAAAACATGATGACCGGTACCCTTTTGTGGTAGATCTTGATAAATTACAGGCCAGGGATATCGGCACAAGCTTTAATATTATTAAAGATCAGCGAAACATTACGCTTACCGTGGAAGAAGGAAAAGTAGCGTTAAAGAAAATCGCTGACAACCAGTCAATTCTATTAACAGGTGGGACAACAGGCCGTTATTCCTCTTTGACAGGAGAGTTGATCGTCCAAAAAAACCAGGATGTAAATTATAAAGCCTGGGCAGACAAAGACTTTGTCTTTGTGGAAACTCCCCTAAAAGAGGTGACCAGGCAGCTGAGTAAAGCTTACCATACACCGATCTCTGTAAATGGTAATGACCTGAAAAGAAAAAAACTCACTGCCCACTTACATTACCAGACCCCGGATAGTGCGTTAAACGTTATCGCTGCTACTTTACAATGTAAATTAACGAATTCAAAGAGCGGCTATATCTTATCCGGGAATTAAGGGTATGCTGAAGCGTGTGATCGCATTCCTTTTATTCGTTGTGATACTGCAGACAACTCAACTCTATGCACAGCAGTCCGGCCCGCTGGATAAACAGGTCAGTATCCATCTTCCACCAGATTCTTTGATCACTGTGTTGTTAAAGCTGCAGAAAAAGACCGGATCCAGCTTTTCCTTTAATCCTGATCTGTTGAGAAACTACAGGGTAGAGGATATAAATGTAGTAAGAACTCCTTTGGGAACGGTATTGCAAAAAATCTTCAGCGGCACGCATTTCACTTTTGCGCTTGTTGGAAAAGATATTGTTATTACTGAGGTTAAACCTGAAAAAAGAACAGTGCATGGGCATGTGTCCGACCGCTCCAATGGTGAAGTGCTGATTGGCGCAACCGTATTTATCCCCGAACTGAAAGTGGGCGTACTGACCAACCAATATGGCTTTTATGCATTGAATATCCCTGAAGGAAATTACGAACTCCATATTTCAAATTTGGGTTACCAGACAAAAAATATACCGCTGAACCTCACTGAGGATGAGCAGATCGAAGTTGAACTTTCAGTAGAGACCAATAATCTTTCTGAAGTAACCATCAGGCAGCCCGTTACACCAGACCCCCTGCTGCTGAATGAACAAAACTTCACACCCAGGCAGCTGAACCGCCTCGCTTATTATGCGGGAGAGTCTGATGCCGTTAAGGCGCTGCAAATGCAAAATGGTATCAAGGCGATTTCCGAAGGCAGTTCCGGCTTATTTATCAGGGGTGGTAATTCTGATCAAAATCTTATTTTGCTGGACGAAGCCGTGATTTACAATCCCTCACACCTGTATGGCCTGGTGTCTGTCTTTAATCCTGATGCCATCAATAACGTGCAGGTATATAAAGATTTTATCCCTGCTAATTATGGGGGCAGGCTTTCTTCAGTGATCGAAAACCGCATGGCAGAGGGCAATAATAAGGAGTTTCATGTCAACGGGGGAATCAGCCTGATGTCTGCCCGGATTTCCGCTGAAGGCCCTATCGTAAAAGACAAAAGTTCATTTATTATCGCATTCAGAAGAAGTCTGCTTGATGTTTTTCACAGCCGGTTTAAGCTGTTTAACCCAAGCTCTGTTTATTATGATATCAATGCCAAGGCAAACTATAAACTAAACACCAGGAACAACCTTTACTACTCAATTTATGGCGGGGAAGATCACCTGCTGTCTGATAATTCATTTGCCAATAACTGGGGCAATATTACCTCTACTTTACGCTGGAACCACCTGTTTAACTCAAGGGTATTTATGAACTTTTCGGCCATATACAGCAATTACAGTAACCTGCTCGACCTTAATGCGGACACGCTTTCTAAAAAAAGCCAATGGAGAACAGGAGTGAAGGACCTGACCTTAAAGGCCGACTTTACCTATTACAACACCCCGGAAAATCTGATCAAGTTTGGCATGATCAGTACCTACCACCGGTTTATTCCCGGTGAAACAAACAACTCAGCAAGCGATGAATTCAATATTGCGAAAGACCGTTCCCTGGAATCTGCCCTTTATTACAATCAGCAAATCTCCCTCGGTAAACATTTTGAATTGAATTACGGATTGCGGATCAGCCTTTTTAAAAATGCAGAAGAACGGCTCGATATTTTCGACCAGGCAGGGAACCGCCTGAAACAGGATGACCATCAGACGTTTTTAAACCCGGAACCCAGGTTAAACCTGAGTTACCTCGTCGCCTCCAAACAGCGTTTCTCCATTACCTACAACCGTAGTTACCAGTATTTACAGCTGATACAGAACAGCACACTCGCATTTTCTTCGCTGGAACCATGGATACCGGCCTCATCAACGATCAAACCCCAGCACATTGATTATTTCTCCGGCGGATACTGGTATGTACAGGAGCAGTTTTCATTTTCAGTGAACGCCTACCTCAAAAGATTGTATCAGCAACTCGATCTGGCGGGCCATGCACAGATCATCCAGAACCCTGACATCAGAAATCAGCTTGAAGCAGGTTCCTCAAAGGCCTCCGGTATTGAGGCAGAGATCAAAACCACAGGAGCGAAGTTCAGCGCCACTCTGGCGTATACCTATGCAAGGGTGTTCCGTACCATACCGGGAATAAATGATGGGAAAACGTTTGCTGCCAATTATGATATCCCTCATGAGATGAAAGCTACTGTGACGTACAATTTCACCAAAAAGCTTTCTGTACAATCTTTTTTCACCTATTCCACCGGAAGACCGCTGACACTTCCGACAGGTTATTACCAGCATGACGGGATCAATGTGCCTATATTTGAGGGCAGGAATACATCCAGGTTTCCGGATTTCAGCAGGCTGGATATTTCCGGGCAGTACCAGATTACATCAAGGTTATCAAAAAAACGTGTGTTGAACAGCGTCCTTTCTATTGGAACCTATAACCTCTATAACCGGAAAAATCCGCTATATTACCACTTGAGTACCGATTCAACCCAACCACAAAAAAGTACGCTTGAATATGCCTTCGGGTTTTATCCCTGGGTTGCTTATCGCTTTAAAATTTAATATGAACCCAGTACGTTATATTTTTGTATTATGTATACTGGCGGCTTTCGCCGGTGCCTGCAAGAAAAGCAATGAGGAAATTGAATTCCGGGCTCCCGGAAAAATATATGATATTACTGTGGAAGGGGGGATAAATACATTTTATCGTGACCAGTATATCCGTTTGACAAAACCTGCCCTAAACCCCGACTCTCTGCCTGCTGCGATCAGGAATGCCGTCGTAACGGTAAATGACGGCAGGGCCGATCTGGTTTTTAAGGAAACAGCGGAGGCCGGCGTCTATTCTGCCGCCAATACCAGGAGCCCCAATTATAACCAGGCATACCGGCTTACAATTGTTTATAAGGGCAAAACTTATACCGCAGTTGATACCCTGAGGCAAGTGGTAAATATCAATGATGACTATTTGCCCCTTGCTGTCAGCAAAACAGCTGACGCACAATACAACGGTACCATCCCCAAACATACCTTCGGCTATCTGAACCCGAATAAATGGTGGATCTGCTATGGGGCGATCCCAAAATGGGACCCCTCAAAATTTATGCTGACGCAATATTACAACTATACCCATTTTCTGGGTTCCCCGAATTCCCTGTATCCGCTAACTAATCTTAAACGCAACTTTACATTGGGGGCCGAAGATGTGGTGACGATTTTTAAAATTTCCATTTCAGAGGGATACGCAAAATATTTATATGGTGTTTTCCTGGAAACAGACTGGAACGGCTTGTTTTCCAGCGTGCCTGTAAATGTTAACGGGAATATTTCAGGAAATTCGCAGGGGTATTTTTCTGTAAGTGACGTGGACAGGAGGATGTATAAGGCAAAAGAGCTGAGGTAGACTGTCATCACTGCAGACCGCTGAAATAATTGTGTAATACTTTCTAAATATTTAAATTCGCCATCTTTTAAGCCTGCAAAGGCATAATTGTAATCTAATTAAGCTTTTTTCTATGAGAATTCAGGGTGTTGTAGGTGCTATCGTCATGGCGGCAGGCGGGATGTGCCCTTTGGTACATGTGACATTTATGGGCAACTGGAACTATTTTCAAATTGATCCGGTTCTGGGAACAGTATTTTATTTCATCGTTGTGTTGGGTTTAGCGGCGTCTTATTTTAATAAAAGCGGTTTGATGCGTTTTTCCGGCTGGGCCGGTCTGATCTGGATTATCCTTACACTTTGTGCCGTATGGCTAAAGTCGCACGATTTCTTTAGCTTCATTCATTTTAAGAAACTGATCAATCTGGCTGCGGGCATGGTAAAATACAGGTGGGGATGGCTGGTCATTCTTGCCGGTGTACTGGCGCTGATGACGGTAAGGAAACCTGTTCCTGTACTGCAGCCCGGTTCAGAAGTTTAGTACTCATTTATCATGGCAATACAATAATATCCTGAATTGGGCTTTCAAATGTATGCCACAGCATAAAAAAACGAACCATAAAATTATCTTTGTCCTGAAATGCAGTTGATAAAAGAAGTAAAATTTTTAATTGGCAAAGAGTTACTGCTGGAATGGCGGTCGAAATATGCCCTGAATGGTGTGGTACTGTATGTGGTATCGACTGTCTTTGTGTGTTTTCTTTCTTTTGTGTCTCTAAAAGGTGTCACCTGGAACGCACTGTTCTGGATCATTATGCTTTTCGCATCCATCAACACGGTCTCCAAAAGTTTCCTTCAGGAAAGTAAGGGAAGGCAGCTGTATATCTATACCATTGCCAGTCCGCTGGCGCTGATCATCTCCAAAACCATTTATAACGTTTTTTTAATGCTGCTGGTCACACTGATCGCCCTTGCATTTTATACGCTTGTGTTTGATTATGTTCCGCAGGATATGGGGTTGTACATTCTGGCAACCATCCTCGGAAGCCTGAGTTTTTCCACGATCTTTACCATGATTTCTGCAATAGCCTCTAAAGCGGGAAACGGAGGTATGCTCATGGCGATCTTAAGTTTCCCCGTGATCATTCCCGTGATCATCATGCTCATTAAGCTGAGTAAAAATGCTGTGGATGGGCTGGACAGGAGCGTAAGCCTGGATGAAATAGCTACGCTGCTGATCATCAATGTGTTGGTTGGCGCATTCTCCCTGCTGCTGTTTCCTTATTTATGGCGCGACTAAGGGATTTACAATAATTGAACAAAATATATAAAGCTTTATTAACTTTGAATCCGCAATTTAAACTGGCCTGAGTAATACACGGCCTGTTTGGTAGCAATCTAAATCTGAAATAAATGTATAAATCCTGGTGGAAAATTTTAGGGGCAGTACTGGTAACCTACTCTACAATAGCTGGTTTCCTGGCTTCAGTGCCCCCATTACCTATATTGCATCAAAGTATTAGAAACTTATATTTCCATGTACCGATGTGGTTCAGCATGATTATACTTTTCAGTATATCGGTAGTTCACAGTATTAAATACCTCAGCAGTAATCAGCAGGATGACGAT
The DNA here is from genome assembly GCF_900107535.1 of Pedobacter hartonius. Taxonomy (GTDB): domain Bacteria; phylum Bacteroidota; class Bacteroidia; order Sphingobacteriales; family Sphingobacteriaceae; genus Pedobacter; species Pedobacter hartonius. The sequence continues at coordinate 88,444 of NZ_FNRA01000013.1, forward strand.
CTGAAGTCGGTTCAAAGTATTAACGCGGGGATTGTATTCGGGATACTGGGCATTATCACCGGTGCTGTCTGGGCACGGTTTACCTGGGGACAGGCCTGGAGTTTTGATGTGAAACAAAATTTCGCCGCCATTGCATTACTGCTGTATTTCGCCTACCTGGTGCTCAGAAATGCCATCGACGAAGAACAGAAAAGGGCCAAAATCTCGGCCATCTACAATATTTTCGCTTTCCCGATGATGGTAGTACTTCTTTTTGTGCTGCCGAGGTTGTCAGATTCACTGCATCCCGGTAACGGCGGGAACCCGGGCTTTAATGCCTATGACCTGGACAGCCATATGAGAATGGTGTTTTATCCGGCCTGCCTGGGCTGGATATTAATAGGATGCTGGATATACAGCATACTTTTCAGAGTGTCTTCTTTAGAAAAAAACAAACAGATATAACCATGAAGAAATTAATTACTACTGTCCTGATGTTAATGGTTACACTGCAGTTGTTTGCGCAGGGCGAAGGTTCTGCAATTGCAGATACGCTGGCCGGATCGGAAAAAATTTATGTTGTGGTTACCTGCGTGACCATAATTCTGCTCGGACTGCTGTTCTTTCTCTTCTCCATTGAAAGAAGATTAAAAAAACTGGAAAAAAAATCTTAAGATAAAAATCTCGTTTTAAAGCGTTAAATAAGGGTTTTTGCTGAAAAATGTGACCTGTGTGTCGCATACACTAAGCAATTATTTATTTGTATTAATCATTTTTTTTAGTGCAATTTTGCAGCCATAAGGAATTTTAACTAATTCATTTAAATAAAAAAAAACCAAATATAATGGCTACTACAGCAAACGAGACAACTTTTTTTACAGACGTCTGTAAGAATTTTGACAACGCAGCACAATTCACCGGTCACCCCGAAGGACTACTAACCCAGATCAAAGCTTGTAACAGTGTCTATCGCTTCCAGTTTCCCATTCGCAGAGGAAACGGATTTGAAGTAATTGATGCATGGCGTGTGGAACACTCTCATCACATGAGCCCTACCAAAGGAGGAATACGCTACAGTGAGATGGTTAATGAGGACGAGGTCATGGCTTTGGCTGCACTGATGACTTACAAATGCGCAATTGTAAATGTTCCTTTTGGCGGCGCCAAAGGCGGGATTAAAATTACCCCAAAAAATTATACTACCGGCGAGCTGGAAAATATTACCCGCCGCTATACCACAGAATTAATCAAAAAGAATTTCATCGGTCCCGGCATTGATGTTCCTGCACCTGACTATGGGTCTGGTGAGCGTGAAATGAGCTGGATCGCAGACACTTATATGACTATGAACCCCGGGCAGCTTGATGCGCTGGGTTGTGTTACCGGTAAACCAATTGCCCTGCATGGCATCCGCGGTCGTAAAGAAGCAACGGGACGTGGTGTGGCGTATGCAGTCAGAGAATGTGTAAGGGTCACTGAAGATATGCAGAAGATCGGCTTTCAGGCTGGTTTGGGAGATAAAAGGGTAATCGTACAGGGCTTAGGTAATGTAGGCTACCACTCTGCAAAATTCCTGGCCGAATTCGGCGCTACCGTTGTTGGTCTCTGTGAGTATGAAGGCGCAATTTATAACGCGAACGGGCTGAATGTAGATGAAGTGTTCGCACACCGTAAGCTGACAGGTTCAATCCTTGGATTTCCGGGAGCGACAGAATTTAAAAACTCTATGGAAGGCCTTGAACAGCCTTGCGACATCCTGGTTCCTGCAGCTTTGGAGAACCAGATCACGGTTCATAACGTCAGAAATATTAAAGCCAGAATTATTGCTGAAGGTGCCAACGGACCTTGTACGCCGGAAGCAGAAGAGATCTTTACCGAAATGGGAGGGATCATCATCCCTGATATGTATTGCAATGCCGGTGGGGTTACAGTATCGTATTTCGAATGGCTGAAAAACCTTTCACACGTAGCTTTTGGCCGTATGGAAAAACGTTATGCGGAGAACTCCAATGCTAACCTGATCAATACGCTGGAAAGTTTAACCGGACAAAGTATTCCATCTGAGCACCGTTTAATGATTGTTAAAGGTGCTTCTGAGCTGGAACTTGTAAATTCAGGACTGGAAGATACGATGATCCATTCTTATCATGAGATCAGGGAAACACTGGTAACAAAACCGGGTATCCAAACGTTGAGGACAGCTGCTTTTGTAGGTTCGATCGACAAGATTGCAGTTTCTTATATGAACCTTGGTATCTGGCCATAAGGCTGGTATAACTAATCCAGGTTTACTGAGCGAAGTCAGCTTTCTTAAGCTGATCCTGGCTTAGCTGAAAAAAAGGAGTCTCACTTTCGGTGCTGCCTGCTGCTGAAGCGCAGGCAGCACCGAAAGTGAGACTCCTTTTTTCTGAAAATTATCTGTAGCATGATGGCTTGGCAGGCGTTTCAGGGAAATAGTATGGATGCAGGGTCATTTTTGTTATCGCCTTAGTTACCGCCAATCAAAATGACATTCGGGTTAAAAACCACCCCTTCTCTGTTTCGTATATTGTATAACGAACCCCGGGTGGGTTAAAAAACTAACGAAAATGAGAATAGGTATTTTTTTATTGCCGGTCATGCTGCTGCTCAGCGCATGTTCCGGTACGGGTCGCACTACCCAGCAGAAGATAGCCAGTAACAATGGATTTGCCGTTTTACCTCAACCGGCCCCAACTGAGGCCGTGGCAACCTTTGCCGGGGGCTGTTTCTGGGCAATGCAGGAAAGTCTGATCCAGCTGAAGGGAATACATACCGCCATCAGTGGATATGCAGGCGGGATCACACAAAATCCCAATTATGACGAAGTTGGAGGCGGGCAAACAGGACATGCCGAGTCTGTACAGGTGTATTATGATCCGTCGGTGATTTCATATGAGCAATTGCTAAAAGCTTTTTTTATTGCCCATGACCCTACAGAGCTGAACAGGCAGGGGCCTGATATGGGCTCCGAATACAGGTCGATAGCGTTTTACCGGACGCCCCAGGAATTAAAGGCGATTGGTAAGGTGATGTCTGAGATGGAAGCTGCAAAGTATTATAAGGATAGCTTTGTCACCGAAATGGAGCCATTTAAGATCTTTTATCCCGCAGAAAGTTCACATCAGAATTATTATGAACGAAATACATGGAACCCTTATATCAGAAACGTATCTGAACCAAAAGTGATGCATGTAAGAGAAGAACTCCCTCAATTGATTAAAACAGAATACCTTAAATAGGGGCATCTTCTTCCGATTGGTGTGCGTTGCCGAATTTCTGTAATTTTTATGTCAGCCTACTATCAATATATTGTCATCTAAAGTATTAGACTGTGTCCAAAGGGCATTCCGTGCTTATATTTTTTATCTTTGTGCGTTCTTAAAATTTGTTTTACAGAGAAACTGACATTTGCCAAATTTTAACTCCCGTGATCATTAACCACCGGAGGCAGGTTGAAGACCAAAAACAAGAAAGACAACTGAAAAAAACAAATATTTACCGATGAAACCACTAAGAGCATGCAATTCACAAACAGCGATGAAAATGCTCGCAGTAGCTTCATAACCGCTAAAAAAACAAATATATTCTAATGAAAAAAAGTGCAATTATTGGCTTAATTACAATTGCGATCTGCGTATGTTTCCTGGTAAGCTTAAATGCTGATACAAGCAATTACTCTTCCTTTACCGAGGCTGCTAAAGACTCCAGGGAGTTTCACGTAATGGGGCATTGGGTTAAAGAAAAAGGAACTTTTTATGATGCCTTTAAAGATGCCAACCACTTTTCTTTTTACATGAAGGATGAAAAAGGAGATATTAAAAAGGTGATTTACAGTGGAACCAAACCGGCGGATTTTGAACGGTCTGAAAAATTGGTATTGATAGGAAAAATGAATCATGATACTTTTCTTGCTTCTAAAATATTGATGAAGTGCCCTTCTAAGTACAACAATGATATTGTGGAGATTAACAAAGACGGAAAAGCCATTGGCAAGGACGGAAAGGTTATTGAGATGAATGGAAGGGATATGAATAAGGACGGACAGGCTATGCAGGACGGACAAGAAAAAAAATACAAATAATTTTAATGAACATACAATTCACAGGAGAATCTCTCCTTCCCGGTAAAGTTGGGCAGTTTTTTATTGTTTTAGCATTTGCAGCTTCGCTACTTTCAACTATTTCGTATTTCTTCGCTACACGCAATAAAGACCTCACTGATCAATCCTGGCAAAGGCTGGGCAGAATTGGATTTCTGGTCAATTTCATCAGTATCATCGCTATCGGAGGGACATTATTTTATTTGATCCTGGATCATTATAACGAATACTATTACGTGTATTCGCATTCCTCAAAATCACTGCCCGTATATTATATTGTTTCTGCATTCTGGGAAGGACAGGAGGGAAGCTTCTGGCTTTGGGCATTCTGGCAGTCTATTTTGGGAACCATCCTGATCTGGAAAGCCAAATCATGGGAAAGCCCTGTACTAACCGTTATTGCTTTCTCCCAGGTATTCCTTACTTCTATGTTACTGGGGATAGAAATTTTTCATTACCGCGTAGGAAGTTCTCCTTTTATCCTGTTAAGGGATGCCGTTAACCTGAAGGATATGGCCCCGGTGGTATTCGCCGATGCAGAGAACTTTAAAAACTATTTAAAATTTATTACCGACGGAAGAGGACTCAATCCTTTGCTGCAAAACTACTGGATGGTAATTCACCCGCCTACTTTATTTCTTGGTTTCGCCAGTATGGTAGTGCCTTTTGCCTATGTGATTGCAGGCTTATGGACAAGGAGATATAAAGAATGGGTAAAACCCGCCATGCCATGGGTGCTGTTTGCCGTAATGGTATTGGGAACAGGAATTATCATGGGGTCCTTCTGGGCATATGAAGCACTGAACTTTGGTGGCTTCTGGGCATGGGACCCTGTAGAGAATGCTTCATTAATTCCATGGCTTACCTTAATCGGTGCCCTGCACGTGATGATCGCATTTAAAAATACCGGTCACGCTTTTTTTACTTCCATCGCATTGGTGCTGATCAGTTTTATCCTTGTGCTCTACGCCTCTTTCTTAACCCGAAGCGGTATCCTCGGTGAAACATCTGTTCATGCTTTTACAGATCTTGGAATGTTTGGCCAGCTGGTATTCTTTAACGTGGTATTCCTGATTATCCCGGTGGTCCTGATTGCAATCCGCTGGAAAGAATTGCCTATCACCAATAAAGACGAAGAAACCTATTCAAGGGAGTTCTGGATGTTCATCGGTGCACTGGTAGTTACTGTAGCCTGTATACAGGTGATCTTCTCTACTTCGGTTCCGGTATTTAACAAAGCATTCGGTACCAATTTTGCCCCGCCTATAGATGCCGTAAAATATTACAACCAGTGGCAGGCGCCGTTTGCCATCCTGGTCACGCTGATCTCAGGTTTCTCACAGTTCCTGAAATATAAACGTACAGATGCCCGTAAATTCTACAGCAGCCTGATCGCCACCATTATTATTGCCTTGGTTGTTACCGCAGGTTTCGTGTTTGTGACTGACGTATACAATAACCTGATCTATATCCTGCTTTCATTCAGTTGTATGTTTGCCATCCTATCCAATGCCCGCGTATTGTCGCAGGGTGTATCAGGTAAGGGCAAATTGGTTGGTGCTGCAGTGGCCCACATTGGTTTTGCTTTATTACTGGTCGGAGCACTGGTTGCGGCGGCTACAAACAAGCCAATCTCCCTTAATGCCTCCAATTTTATTCCTGTAAAGGATTTTGAAAAGGCTGATAAACCCGGCGAAAACATCGTGCTCTACAAAAATGAGCCGAAGAAGATGGGCCGTTTTACAGTGACGTACACCAGCGATACTACGATAGCACCCAATACCTATTATAACCTGAACTTCAAAGTTTTTGATGAGCAGTCAGGTAAAATGAAAGAGAATTTTGACCTGAACCCAAGAATTCAGATCAATGAAAAAATGGGGCTGATCGCTTCTCCTGATACCAAACATTACCTCACATACGATGTATATACCCACATTACCAGTGCTCCTGATAAAAAGGAATCACATGGTGAAATGGATGCAGAAAGTGATGAAACGAACTATAAAAAACCAAGGATCGTCAATGTAAGTGAAGGTGATACGCTGCATACCAGTAGTGGGATCATCACGGTAAAGGGCCTTAACTTTAAGCCTACGGCAAAAAGCCTGGCCCTGGAAAAGGGTGACCTTGCAGTGGGGCTTCCGCTGGATATTGACCTGAATGGCAAGATCTATAAGACTGAGCCGATCTTCCTGGTAAAAGGTAACAATACTTTCGATTTTGCCCGTAATATTACTGATCTGGGACTAAGGGTAAGATTTACTAAAATACTTCCTGAACAGAAAAAAGTGGAATTACAGGTGTTTGAAAAACCTCAGCAGGCAAAAGACTGGGTGGTATTTAAATCCATTGAATTCCCTTTCATTAACCTGTATTGGGTAGGACTGATCGTAATGGTGATCGGGTTCCTGATCTCTATCGTCAGAAGACAAAAAGAAATTAAGTCGGCCTAAAAATGAACATCGTCTGCATTGGTTCAGGAAATGTGGCAACACACCTGGCTATCGCTTTTAAGGCGATGGGCGCCGAAATCGTGCAGGTATGGAGTCAGGACAGCAAGAATGCCGAGATTCTTGCGGCACTGACCAAAGCAAAGCCCATTCAAAGCTGGGAGGAGCTGGACCGCTCCGCAGATTGTTATGTCATCGCTGTTAAGGATGACGCCATTGAGACAGTCGCAACCCATCTGAAAGGCGTAAAGGGTATTGTGGTGCATACTTCCGGGGCAACAGCAATGGATACCCTCGCTGGCGCGGGAAGCGGATATGGTGTATTGTATCCGCTACAAACCTTCTCTAAAACCAAAGCAATAGACCTTAAGAAAGTACCTTTTTGCATAGAGGCCGACCGCCCGGAGAGCCTCGAAAAAATAGCTGCTATCGCACAGCTGCTCAGTCATGAAGTTGCTGAAGTGAGCAGTGAACAGCGTAAAATACTACATCTTGCGGCCGTTTTTGCCTGTAATTTCAGCAACCACCTCTACCATTTGAGCAGTCAGTTACTGGCACAGCACCAGCTGAAGTTTGACCTGCTCAAACCGCTGATCACGGAGACTGCAGCAAAAATACAATATGCCTCAGCGGCAGAAGTACAAACCGGGCCTGCGGTAAGGGGCGATGAAGAAACCATGCGCAAACACCTGGATTTGCTGAAGGACTCGCCAGAGCTGCATCACATTTATGAATTGCTTAGCAATAGCATTAAAAAAGCACAGCGATAACAGAATTACCGTTTTTGCTTCTTATTTTTGGGAACCATTATGAATATTTATCAATTGAGAGTCAGGCGATGCTGCTGCAAAAACTAAAAGAAATTACCACCTTCATCTTTGATGTGGACGGAGTGCTGACTACCGGCGATGTGCTCGCTTCGGAATCCGGAGAGCTCCTGCGCACTTTTAATATCAAGGACGGGTATGCTTTACAGCTGGCGGTCAAAAAGGGTTACCACGTATGCATTATCTCCGGCGGAAACGGACAGGCGATGGCAAAACGTTTTGCCGGACTGGGCATACCCGATGTATATCTGGGGGTATCCGATAAAGTCCAGATCTTTAATCATTATCTTGATATATACAGTATCGATGCCGCTGAGGCATTGTACATGGGTGATGATATTCCAGACCTGAATGTGATGAAGCTGGTTGGCGTTGCCACCTGCCCTGCAGATGCTTCATCTGATATTAAAGCAGTTTGCAGTTATATTTCTCCCTATAAGGGAGGAAAAACCGCTGTCAGGGACGTGATCGAAAAAGTTTTGAAGATACAGGGAAAGTGGTTCGATGCAAATCCTTCTGCGGCTGATTCCGGCAAATAATTTTTATAACCGTTTAAACCTTCCCCAATTTTTTCACTCTATTCTGAAAACAAAGCTTAAACAGGATCTGGAATTATTCAGTCCTCAAAACTTAAAAAGATTCTTATGAAAAAATTATTGATTATTTGCGGCATGTTATTCAGTACGATAACATTTGCACATGCACAAGTTGGAAAAATGATGGGTACCCCGGAAGAACGGGCTACTAAAATGACTACTCAGCTGACCGAAAAACTGGCACTTACAGCAGATCAGCAAACTAAAGTAAAAACAATCCTTCTGGACCAGAACACACAAATGACCAAAGCGCGTGAAGATGCAGGTGAAGACAGAAAAGCGATGCGTACCAAAATGATGTCAATGATGCAGGAGAGCAATACAAAGATCAATGCAGTGTTAACTGACGATCAGAAAAAAGCATTTGCTGCTTATCAGGAAGAAAGAAAAGCTGCCATGGCAAACAGAATGGGCGGACGGGGAAATAACTAATCCCAAAACAAATATCAAATAATAGAAGCGGCTCCTGGCCGCTTTTGTTATTTTAGCACATTATTAAATCATATGTACAAGCAAACCACTCCACTGATCCTCGCCTCTAAATCACCGCGCCGCCAGGAGCTTATGCAAGCCATGGGGCTCCATTTTAACGTGCTTTTAAAGGAAGTTGATGAAAGTTACCCCGATCAGCTTTCTCCCGCGGAGATTGCCTGTTATATCGCTGAAAAGAAAGCACTGGCCTTTACTGCTGAGCGGGAAAACAGCCTCGTCATTACGGCCGATACGATCGTCGCTTATAACGGGGAGATCATGGGTAAACCCGCTGATGCCACACATGCACTTGAAATGTTAGCTAAACTTTCAGGAACCGCCCACCAGGTATATACTGGGGTAAGCCTTGCCTATAGGGATCAGCTCAAAACTTTTTATGATAGGACAGAAGTATGGTTCAGGGTGCTTAGCGAAGAGGAGATTGAACATTATATCAGCAATTATCATCCCTTCGACAAAGCAGGTTCTTACGGAATTCAGGACTGGCTGGGTTTTATCGCCGTAGAGAAAATCATTGGTTCCTATACCAATGTCATGGGCCTGCCTACAGAAAAACTTTATATGGCATTATCGGATTTCTGATCTTCCCAGCTACTGTAGAGAACACCCATCTTAAGGTCATAGGTAGAGAGGCTGATGGATCTCAGGCCGGTCTTCTCCATTACATAACTGGTGATCAGCGCTGCAATGACAATCATATCCACCCTCAGCGGGATGAGGTTTGGCATGGCTGTCCTTTCCGCATGGCTTGAACCCACCAGTTTTGCAGCGAGTCTCTTGTAGTCTTCTGCATCCAGCGAAGCTGAACTTATACTTTTGATATCAATATCTTCCAGCAGCATTGCTGCGAAGGTTTCGAATGCGCCGGCAGAGCCAATGAGTACTTCGGGCTTGTAAATAACACAGGCCTGCAGCAGGTCGGGCAGTTCCTTCGTCAGCCGCTGCCGGATGGACAGCTGATCTCGGGTACTGATCGGGTCTGAGTGAAAATATGCTTGCATGAGCCTTGCAGCCCCGATATTATAGCTTTTCTTCCAGAGATAACCCTCTGCATTACAAATGATAAATTCGGTACTTCCCCCGCCGATATCCATGATGAGGGAAGTTGTGCGGATAATGCCGGTGGCTTTAACCCCCTGGAATATAAAGGCCGCCTCATCCTCCCCGCTGATCACTTCAATAGCAATCCCGGCCCTGTCTGCTGCCGAGCTGACAAAATCTGCCCCGTTTGCCGCGCTGCGTATGGCAGAGGTGGCAATGGCCCTGACCACCGCCACCTCATGCCGGTCAATTTCGTTTCTGAAATCTTTCAGCGTTGCAATGCCCCGCTCAAAAGCTTCGGGAATGATCACATGATCGTTAATGCGGCCTTCGCCAAGCCGTACAGGAACATTGGTTTTATAGATCAGGGTTACACCTTTAGAAGATATTTCTGCTATAATCAAATGGAAGGTATTTGTACCGAGATCTATGACTGCTGCTTTCATTCTTTTTTATCAAATAACGATTAAAGATATCAATTCTTATAAGTAAACCACTTGATCATTTCTTTCAGGCTGGTTTTCTTGCCGTACATCAGTATTCCTACCCTGTATATCCTGGAAGCCACCCATACGGTGCCTATGAAACCCAGGATCAGCAAAACCATTGATAGGGCCAGCTGCCAGTCGGGCACACCATAGGGTAACCTTACCATCATTGCGATAGGAGAGGTAAAAGGGATGACAGATAACCAGAATGCAATATTTCCGTAGGGATCATTTGTGACCACACTTAAGGAGAGCGTGTACCCCAGCAGCAGCGGCATCATGACGGGAAACATAAACTGCTGCGTTTCCGTTTCGCTGTCTACAGCAGAACCTATTGCAGCATATAATGCGCTGTAAAACAGGTAACCCCCTAAAAAGAAAAACAGGAACAAGGTGATGATCTTTGTCAGGTCAAGGTTTGCCAGGCTTTTCTGTATATTTCCGACCGGGCTTTTGTCCGTTGCCTCTTTGATCATCTTATCTTTGTTCTGCTGCTGCAAAGCTGCCGAAACCGACGTTTCAGTGATACCAGTTTTACCGGCATAGATCTTTAGCACAGCGGTGGAGATGATCCCCGTCAGCACGATCCACAGGATGAACTGTGTAAGGCCCACCAGAGCTATCCCGATGATCTTGCCCATCATCAGCTGAAAAGGTTTTACTGAAGAGATCATCACCTCTATGATACGGTTTGTTTTTTCCTCGATCACGCCACGCATCACCTGGATGCCGTACATCAGGATAAACAGAAACATCAGTATTCCGCCTGCATAGGCGATAATGGTACTGGCACCGGCGCTGGAATCTTCTTCTTTGCCTGTTTCACCGATTTTCTTTATGTCGATATCCACTGATGATTTCAGGTTATCGAGGTCCTTCTGGGCCAGCCCGCTTTGTTTCAGTTTCTGGTTGCGGATCGCATTTCCGATATCGTCGGCCACCCTTGAGTTTAAGCTCATGCCGGCCTGTTTGGTACCCAGCAGCTGTATCCCCGATGGGGCATCCAGGCTGAACCCGGGTAGGTAAAGCACATAATCATAACCTGTTTTTGCCAGTTCAGCTTTCATCTGCGGCAGTGATTTGTTTACATAGGTATACGTTGCATTTTTTGAAGAGATGAGTTTCTCGGTCAGGGTTTTGTTATTGTTCACTACAGCTATTTTATTGGAGCTACCTTTGATTCCCTGGAGGGAGAAATAGATCATCATACCGTAGAACCCGGCAATGATCATGGGCGTGGTCAGTGTCATCACTATGAATGACTTTTTCTTTACCCTTGACAGGTATTCTCTTTGTATAATGAGTAAGATCTTGTTCATGGCGTTAATCTTTGGTTTTAACCTTGTCAATAAAAATATCGTTCATCGTAGGGATCACTTCGTCCAGGCGCTGAATATTTACCACCGGCAGTAATACAGACAGGAGCTGGTTAGAGGTTTGCCCTTCTTTCAGCTGTACTTTTAGTGTTGTCTTTCCCCTTTTGATATCCTTATACAAAATATCAAATATACCGGATGGAAGTTCAGTATTGTAATCCCCTTCATATTCCACCCAGTAGGTATTGTTCCTGTACTGTTCTTTGATATCTTCAACAGCACCATCCAGGATCTTCCTTGAACGGTGTATCAGGGCAATGCTGTCACACAGTTCCTCTACGGATTCCATGCGGTGTGTGGAGAAGATAAAAGTTGCACCCTGTCTGTTCAGTTCCAGGATCTCGTTCTTTATAATCTCTGCATTTACAGGGTCAAAGCCGGAGAATGGCTCATCAAGGATGATCAGCTCCGGCTGATGTAAGACCGTGACCACAAACTGCACCTTTTGCTGCATCCCCTTACTCAGATCTTCTACTTTTTTATTCCACCAGCTGCCCATTTCCAGTTTCTCGAACCAGTATTTTACCCTTTTGGTGGCTTCAGCCATGCTGAGGCCTTTCAGCCTGGCCAGATAAAGCACCTGTTCGCCGATCTCCATTTTTTTATATAAGCCGCGTTCTTCAGGCAGATATCCGATCCGGGAAATATGATTTGAATTTAAACGCTGTCCGTTAAAGATCACCTCTCCGCTATCGGGGGCCGTAATTTGTGTGATGATCCTGATAAGGGAGGTTTTGCCTGCGCCATTGGGGCCCAGAAGCCCGAATATTTTTCCCTGCTCTACCGTCAGACTTACATCATCGAGGGCACGGTGCGCCGCATATTGTTTCACAATATTGTTTACGCTTAACATAGAAATAGTTTTAGTTCTATATTAGTATATAAAAGAAAGGAAATGTTACAAAATTAATCAGCATTTGAGGCAGGGGAGAAAAATCAGCCTTCTTTTACTGCCGGAAGCGTCCCATTGTGGTAAAAATGCGTTTAAATATGATGTTGTTATTTTGCAAGCAACAGCTTAATTTTGTCAATTAGACCGGTTTTTTTATTGCGCTGGTTTTCTGTTCCAATCAGAAAGCCGTAAGGCTGCAGCTGGGGCACCCGGTCACATATGATTTTAACGATTCCCAGGAGGGGGATGGCGAGAATCATTCCCGCAACGCCCCATACCATTTCTCCGAGAACGATCACCAGAATTGTAAAAAGCGGGTTGATGTTCACCTGTTCCCCTACGATAAGTGGTTCTAGTATATAGGTTTGGATAAATTGCACCAGCGCATAGGTGACCAGTACCCCGATGATCATTTTGGTATCTCCACCCTGTGCTACCACGGCCAGCACTGTCAGGGAGGTACCTGTAAGATTGCCTATAAAGGGAATGATCTCGAGAATTCCGCAGAGCACTGCAAAGAAGATGGCGCTTTCAACACCTACAATACTAAATCCGATGCCGTACATTACCCAGAGCAGTACGATCATCATGCCCAGTCCGCTTAAGTACTGCTGTGCTACATCTCCGGCCTTATGGACAATATGATCAGCCGTACTCTTGTCGTCTGGCGGAACGAGTTTGAGGATGAATTTTTTGATGTGTGAACGGTATACCAGAAAAAGAAACATGTAGACAATGACCAGTATGGTATTGACCATGATTCCCATGATGCTGCCTGCAAAGGTTGCCAGCATAGTCCCTGCACTGCTTCCTGCGCTGCTTTCTTTTGCCATTTGTTGCTGCTGCTTCATCGTGATGCCAGTACTTTCATGCAACCAATGGCGGAGATTGGTGAACAGGGTCACCACCCGCTCTTTCATAAGGTCTATATTATCAGCAAATCCGCTCAGTTGCCAGGCCAGTAAAAATACGATAACAGCAATTGCAGAAAGAAAGATCACTATGCAAAGGAAGGAGGCGAGGCCCCGGCTCATTCCTATCCGTTCAAACCATCCCGATAAGCGGGAGAAAAGCATTGCAAATACTGCAGCGAGGGCCAGGGGGATGAGGAAACCGGCAGCAAAATACAAGCCGGCAAATGTTAAAAAAAAGAAAAGTAGTGTGTAAATGCTTTGTTGAAGTCTATCCATAATTGTTCACACAACAACACTTTTTTATTAAAGTTTTCCGGCATAAAAAAAGCCACCTTTAAAGGGTAGCTTTTTTTATTTGTCCGGATATATTATTCGAAGTATTCTTTCATTTTTTCGAAGAAGCTCTTGTCGTTTTTACCTGGCTGAGGTTTAAAGTTGGGAGAATCTCTTAATTTTTCAAGGATACTGCGTTCTTCACTGCTCAGTACTTTTGGTGTCCAGATATTCACATGAATGATCTGATCTCCGCGGTGGTAAGAATTTACTTCAGGAATACCTTTAGCTTTCAGCCTCAGCAGCTTTCCGCTTTGTGTTCCGGGTTCAATTTTAATCTTCGCTTTTCCATCGATCGTAGGTACTTCTGCACTATAACCGAGGGCTGCGTCAACAATGCTCAGGTGCAGGTCATACACCACATTATTACCTTCGCGTTTCAGCGTTTCATGAGGGATTTCCTCGATCAGGATGATCAGGTCTCCCGGGATACCGCCGTTAGGGGCAGCATTCCCTTTTCCGCTCATGCTCAGTTGCATACCGTCACTTACTCCTGCAGGGATATTGATTGAAATGGTTTCCTCACCGCGTACGGTTCCTTCACCATGACAAGATGTACATTTGGAAGTGATCTGACTGCCTGATCCGTTACAGGTAGGGCAGGTAGAGGTAGTTTGCATTTGCCCCAGAATGGTATTGGTCACCCTGCGAACAGAGCCACTTCCACCACAGCTTTTACAGGTACTGATAGAAGACTTGTCTTTTGCACCGCTACCGTCACAGGTTTTACAAACCACCTGTTTGTTCACCTTTATTTTTTTCTCTGCGCCATGCGCTATTTCCTCAAGAGTAAGTTTTACCTTAATACGCAGATTGGATCCTTTGGCCACACGCCTGCCGCCGCCGCCGCCGCGCTGCTGCCCGCCGAAAAAGCTTTCGAAAGGACTGCCGCCACCACCGCCGCCACCAAAGATATCGCCAAACTGGCTGAAAATATCTTCCATATTCATGCCGCCGCCGCCATAACCGCTGCCGCCACCTGATGCTCCTCCAACACCGGCATGACCGTAATGGTCATAACGTTGTTTTTTCTCAGGGTTGCTCAGCACTTCATACGCTTCAGCTGCTTCTTTGAACTTATCCTCCGCCGTATGGTCATCCGGGTTTTTGTCCGGATGGTATTTTATAGCCAGCTTTCTGTAAGCTTTTTTAATCTCTTCAGGTGAAGAGTTTTTAGCTACGCCAAGGATATCGTAATAATCTCTTTTACTCATAATTAACTACCAACAACAACTTTTGCAAAGCGGATCACTTTGTCATTTAACGTATAACCTTTTTCTAATTCGTCTATAACCTTTCCTTTCAGCTCGTCTGTAGGGGCAGGGATTTTAGTAATAGCTTCATGAAGATCTGTATCAAAAACAGTATTGATACTTTCCTGTTCTTTCAAGCCTTTCTGCGCCAGAATGCTTTTAAGTTTGGTATGTACCAGCTGCACTCCCTCACGGATGGCGTTGATATCAGTAGCGTTTTCAGTCGCTTTATTTGCACGGTCAAAATCATCAAGAACAGGAAGCATAGAGATGATTACATCCTTACCTGCTGTCTGTAAAAGTTCTACACGTTCTTTCTGTGTACGTCTTTTAAAATTATCAAATTCAGCAAAAAGACGTAAGTATTTGTCATTCAGCGCTGCATTTTCCAATTTTAGCTTTTCTTCTGCAGAAATCTCCTCCACCGGTTCTGTAACTGTTTCTTCAGTTGCCGCACCTGCGTCTTCGTTTTGCTCTTGGTTCAACTGCTCTTCAGCAGTGTTTTCCGTAGTAGGATTTTCTGTATCGTTCGGTTTCTTCTTGCTAAACATACTATAGTAGAATTTTTGTGTATAAAGTCAAAATGTTTGCCAATGGAATATATCAGCCATGCTGTCAGTTTTGTTTGAACAACACTGTACATATTGGCTGAAAAGGAAAATTTTGTCAGGAATAGCCTAGTTTATTGTGGCATCCTCATGCACTATGCCGGCCTCACATTTGATAATGCGCGATGGTAGGGTGCGTATGATATGGTAATCATGTGTGGCCATCAGTACCGCTGTTCCGCTCTGGCTGATCTGTTTTAACAGCAATACGATCTCTTCAGAAGTATCGGGGTCTAAATTTCCGGTAGGCTCATCAGCAAGAATAATATCAGGGTTGTTCAGCAGCGAACGTGCGATGACTACACGCTGTTGTTCACCACCGGAAAGCTCATGCGGCATTTTCCTGATTTTTGAGCGCAGGCCTACTTTTTCAAGTACGTCCTTCACACGTTCTTCGATCAGTTTTTTGTCTTTCCATCCGGTAGCTTTCAGCACAAAGTCGAGATTTTTTTCAACTGTCCGGTCTGTCAGCAGCTGGAAATCCTGGAATACGATACCCAGTTTCCTGCGCAGGAAAGGAACATCCCTTTCCGCCAGTTTTTTCAGATCGAAGCCGGCTATCTGTCCTTCTCCGTTACCAATATGAAGATCCCCGTAAATGATTTTCAGCAAACTGCTTTTTCCCGATCCGGTCTGGCCGATTAAAAATACAAATTCACCTTTGTCTATATTGAGGTTTACGTTGGATAACACCAGGTGTTTCTGTTGAAATACATCTACGTTCTTTAAATTGATAACCGCGTTTCCTGTCATTGTTTTAAATATCTAATTTTGCAATCTGACCAAATGGTAGTTCTTTTACCAGGTCCATAATGTAAGGCAGCTTGTGGCCAAGGCCCAGTTTATCGAGCGACTTGTCTGGCCTGTCTACCCTGAAATAGGCCAGCAGCGTAAACTTATCGTCCCTTAACTGAACATAGTCTGGTATTTTGGCAATGCCTTTAACTTTGATTACATACATTTTGTTCAAAAATAGTGTTTCAAAATGAGAATTACGAAACGAAGAATACTGTTACACTACTCTTTTATGCATCTTATTGTTTTGGAACGATCTTCTACTGCAATCTACGGCGTTATTAAGTGCTCTTATACGACCTGTAAAGGAATGTCCAACCAGTCCTCCCGAACATAGCCCATGCGTACTTTCCGGATGCCACAGCTATACCGCGGCTATACCCCCTTAGGCAAGGCCGGGGTATAGCTGTGGTAAGGTTTTGCTAAGATCGGGGTATGCCCGGGCAGACCGCAATAACAAAATAATCAGATCACCGTAAGAGTTAACAGTTATCCGTTATAGGCTGTTCAGGAAATCTATAGTATTCACATTATCTGCGTAATCCCATAAGGCAGGATGCTGACTCTGGCCGAAGGTTACGATACCACTTTCAAGCTGAAGTTCAGTACTGGTAACCACACATTGAATGTTGTCCTGCATAGAGATAAGCTTTTCATTTAAATCATTCAGGCTTTTGTAGTATTCAAAATACAGGACCGCAAGCGGAGAGGAAAGGCCTGTATCTTCTTTTAATAGCAGGAAGCCATTGTCATAGTGCGGGGCAGAATTTACAAGATAGATCGATTTGTTATAGTCGTAGTTGTTATTGTATTTAAAATGATTGATGATGGGCTGAAACTTTTCCAGGGGTTCGAAGAAATTTTTAATCTCATAACCTTCGGGAAGATAGATCTTGGACACGTTACGGCAGCCGAGACCAAAGTAGTCAAAGATATCGTGGCCAAGCAGGGCTATGTCTTCTGTCTGTTCTTTGCCGTTCAGTACGGCGATGCTGTTCCTGTTCTTCCTTATAATGTTAGGTACCTTTCCGAAATAGTAGTCGAAATACCTGGATGAATTGTTACTGCCGGTAGCGATAATGGCATCAAAATCTTTGAGGCGCTCTGCGAAAACAATTCTTTTTCCAAGTGCCGGTTCAAAGATGACCAGCTGTCTGAGCAGTGCCGGGAGCAGTTTATTATCTGAAGAAGAGAGCTTAATCACTGCAGTATTTCCGGTAGCCAGTACGCAAAGTATATCGTGGAAGCCCACCATAGGGATATTTCCTGCCAGGATCATTCCAATGTTTTTCGGGGTTCCGGTTACCTTAATCCCTTCAAACCATTTTTCCAGCGCTGCGGGGTTCAGCATCTCCCTGAAGGAGGATAGGGACCGCTGCACTTCTTCCGGCTGGAACCACGCATTGTGATGAATTGCTAAATCGGTTACGCTGTTGAATTCATCATCTGGCTGATTCAGGAAATCACTTAGTTTGTGAAATGCAATAATTAACTTTTCAGCGGTAAGGCTTGGCATGTTTGGAATGATTTTAAAGGATAAATTGTTATATTTGCAGTGCAAAGGTAACTTTAGCAAATAGATTTATACTAAGACATGGCTATTAAAATAACAGACGAATGTATTAATTGCGGAGCATGTGAGCCTGAATGCCCAAATAATGCAATATATGACGCAGGTACGGCCTGGCGATTTTCAGATGGCACCAATCTGGACGGAATCATTGATTTCGGTGACAAGGAGATTGATGCTGGTGCGGCACAGGAAGCAGTTTCTGACGAGGTTTATTATATCGTGTCAGACAAGTGTACAGAGTGCAAAGGTTTCCATGATGAGCCTCAGTGTGCCGCTGTTTGCCCTGTAGACTGTTGTGTGGATGACGAAGACATCCGTGAAACAGAAGAAGAATTATTGAAGAAAAAAGCCTGGTTACACCAGGAAGGCTAGTCCTGAGCATCATAAAACAGAAAAGGACGCATATGCGTCCTTTTCTGTTTTATGATGGATTTTTCTATACCTCGGCTTTGTTTGGAATGATCAATACAGGACATGCAGATTTGCGTGCCACATGTTCTGCAACACTGCCCATCAAAAAGTGGTAGAGACCGCTTCTGCCATAAGTACCGATCACGATCAGGTCGGCGCCCCATTCTTCAGCCTGGTTGATGATGCCGTGTGCAGCGCTGTCAATTACACTAAGATATGTTGTCTTTACGCCACCGGAATAAGTTTTTTCTAGTTCTTCGAGTAATACATGGCTATGTTCCTCACTGTTATCATAAGTTTCGAGGAAAACTGGTGCAATGGTAAGATCCTGGTTGATCGTAGCAGGTATAGGCTCTATGATATTGGCGAGCGCAACCTCTGCATCAAAGGTCTTTGCCAGTTCATAGCCCGATTTTGCAGCCTTCTCAGCGCAGGTACTATTGTCAACGGCTATTAATATCTTCCTGAAGTTCATAAATATGAGTGATTAATTTGTAATACCAAATTAACAATTTTATGAATCAAATGTTTAAAATGAGGTTTATTAGTTCGGGATCATTATTTTTACGCACCGATATTTTACTATGGAACAGAAATTCGCGATTTGCAGAGTAGCCATTGCAGCCCTGAGGCCGGCGGCCTCTGATAAAGCAGAGATTGCCACACAATTGTTATTTGGAGATGCTGTTGAAGTACTCGGACAGGCTGAGCCCTGGTGGCGTATCCGTAATGCTTATGACGGTTATGAAGGCTGGATGGATTTTAAACAGCTGACTGTGATTACCCGGGAAGAATATGAGCGTAACCAGAATTATCATACCCTGGTACCGCCGGCGGTACTGAATACGGTTACTGCTGCGGACGGCAGCCAGTTCTATTTGACTGCTTCGGCTAATTTGCCTGCTTATGCAGGCGGATCATGCGAAATCGGGGGGAATAAGTTCGGGGTAACGTTTGAACCTTACCAGGTACCTTCAGCTACTGAAGAGAAAATTAAAGAACTGGCCATGTTTTTCATGAATGCACCTTATCTGTGGGGCGGAAGGACTTTGTTTGGGATTGATTGTTCGGGTTTCTCTCAGGCTGTATATAAACTTGCGGGTATCCGCATCAGAAGGGATGCCTGGCAGCAGGCAGAACAGGGTGATACCGTCAATTTTCTGCCTGAAGTAAAAACCGGTGATCTTGCCTTTTTTGATAATGCCGAAGGCAGGATTGTGCATGTGGGTGTCATATTAAGCCCGGACAGGATCATTCATGCATCAGGAAGGGTACGGATTGATCCGATCGATGACCAGGGAATTTATAATACGGAACTGGGCAGATATACCCATAAGTTAAGGATTATTAAAAGGTTTTTTTAGCGCCTTGGATTATTCCCACTCCCAGATGATCATCATTGTTAAGCAGAGATAGATGCTTATGTTTAACTATATGGAATATTTAGTAATTTATTGTGTATTTTAAATCTGATACATTTGAAATTTTAAATTATATCGTTTACATTTGTATTGTATTTACAGCCAGTATTACTATAAAAAAGATATCGAAAAGAGCTGAGGGAGTTTGCTAAATTATTGGGAGTCAATCTTACCTTCGATAAATCTCTTGATAAATATTCTAAAATAGTGCCGGAGAAAATGAAGGAAAGCAATATACTTTTTCCCAATTCAAAATTCAATTTTTAGGTATTCACCTCCGATAGAAATTCCTTTCTTTTAAATAAGAAGCCATCAAAATTGATACCTCTTTTAAATCGGACTGGGATATAGTCTTTAGCGATTCTGTTCAAACCATAAATATCAAATGTTTCGTTGATCTCTTCATATGCATGATGAATGGCCATTTGATACAACCGTGTTTTTACCGGTGCTGATAAACTCATAATCGAGGTAATCTAATGAAATAGAAATATTATCATACTTTTAGTAGTTCATGAAGCTGAAATGAATAATATTTCTTATAAAGAATATTTCATCTATTTTGCTGTTCTTCAACTCTCGTATTTATTCCCACTCCCAGATCATCACCAACTTATCGTCCCCGATGGTGATCAGGTACCTGCCGTCCGGCGTCCATACCAGTTTATTAATGGAATGGGTGTGCCCGTTTGTGTTTTTCTCTATACTGAGGATCTTGTATAACCTCAGGTCTTCCGCACCCCATAACTTAATGCTTTTGTCCTGGCTTGCTGTAGCGAAATAGGGGAGTACCGGGTTGAAGGCAATTCCATATACACTAAAAAGGTGCGCCGGGATATTGTGCTGGAATTCATAATCAGGCAGTGACCAGAAATTGAGCTGTGCATCCCTGCCGCCTGAGATCAGGTATTTTCCATCAGGCGAATACTGAACTGAGGTTACTGGTAACGTATGTTTTTCCAGGGTATGAACCAGACTGTAGTCCTTCAGGTTGTAGATCCTGATCATATTGTCCTTACAGCCAAAAGCCGCGTATTGCGTATCAGGGCTGATTGCAATCGATCTTACCGTATCGTATGAAACAGGAATACGGTACAGCAAAGAATAATCAGTAAGCGACCATACGCCGACCGTTCCGTCTTCGCTGGCCGTCAGAAACTCCTGCTTGGACGGGATAGCAATAATGTCAAAGACCGGTTTTTCATGCGCCTGAAAGCTGGTCTTAACGGTTTGCGTTTCAAGATCAAAGATATTGACCTCACCACTGCGCTGCCCAACAAAAAGCTGGTCATTGTGATAATGCAGGCTATAAACCGAACTTTTTACAGGCATCAGCACCTTTAAAAAGCTCATTTTTTCCAGTGACCACTCTACTACGCCTTTATCATTTCCACCGGTAAAAAAGATTCCGTCTTTGCCGGAGTTGTCCAGCGCATAGACAGGGTTCTGATGACCACTCAGTGATTTTAGATGTTTCAGCATAATCAGGGTCTATTTGTGCCTGCCTTCCAGGTTTATACCTATATCAGCCAGTGTTTTACCCTTTTCCCTTAGCAGTACCAGCAGGTGGAACACCAGGTCAGAACTTTCATTTACAAAATCCACATCAGTTTCATTGAGTGCAGCGATCACTGTCTCCACACCTTCTTCACCAACTTTCTGTGCGATCTTATTGAGCCCTTTTTTGCGGAGTTTATTCACATAAGATTCCTCTGTAGGGTTGTCATACCTGTCGCCAATGATCTTTTCCAGTTCAAAGATAAAGTTCTGGTTGAAGTTCGTTTTAAAACAGCTTCTGCTGCCGGTATGGCAGGTTGGCCCCACTGGTGTAGCCTTAATCAGTATCGTATCATTATCGCAATCGATATGTGTCTCTTTTACATAGAGGAAGTTTCCGCTTTCTTCTCCCTTGGTCCACAGGCGGTTTTTAGTGCGCGAATAAAAGGTCACTTTTCCTTCTGCCTGTGTTTTAGTCCATGCTTCCTGGTTCATATACCCCAGCATTAACACTTCCAATGTTTGTACATCCTGAATGATTACAGGCACCAAGCCATTGGTTTTTTCAAAATCTATAGTCATAACCTTACTGGTATGTTGTGTTTTTTTAATTCGTTCTTCAGCACAGGGATCGGTATTTCACCAAAATGAAAGACAGATGCAGCCAAAGCGGCATCAACACCTGTAGTTGTAAAAACTTCTGTAAAGTGTTCAATTTTTCCGGCTCCGCCAGAGGCGATGACGGGGATATTGATCATCTGGCTGATCGTTTGCAATAAATTACAGTCGAACCCCTGTTTTGTACCATCATGGTCCATTGAGGTCAGCAGAATCTCTCCGGCACCCAGTTCTTCCGCCTGTTTGATCCATTTTTCTGTTTCCAGTTCTGTGATCAGTCTGCCGCCGTTCAGGTGCACCATATTCCTGCCGCCAACCAGTTTGGTGTCCACGGCAACCACAACAAACTGTACACCAAATACCTTGGCCAGGTCAGCGATCAGCTGCGGGTTTTTCACTGCTGCAGAGTTGATGCTGATCTTATCGGCACCTGCATTCAGCAGTGCTTCGGCGTCAGCGATCTCAGTGATACCACCACCTATAGTAAAGGGGATATTGAGTTGCCTGGCTACAGATTTCACCATTTCGATCATCGTTTTGCGACGCTCATGGGTAGCGGTAATATCCAGGAATACCAGTTCGTCTGCTCCCTGCTGTGCATATTGCCATGCCAGCTCTACGGGGTCTCCGGCATCCTTAAGATCCACGAAATTAACACCTTTTACTGTCCTTCCGTCCTTCACGTCCAGACAGGGAATGATACGTTTACTCAGCATGGATTACAGGGAAGTCATTGCCCTAAGGTTCCATTCCTTGATCTCATCAATAGTGATGCGGTTTTCATAGATCGCTTTTCCAACGACTACCGATCGTACTTCCAGTTTTGCCAGTTCTTCGATATCTTCCATAGAACTCACGCCTCCCGAAGCGATCAGCTTAATGAACGGAGAGTGTTCCAGTAATTTCTTATAGAGGTCTACTGCGGCACCGCCCAGTTTGCCATCTTTGTTGATATCCGTGCAGAGGAACCTGAAAAAGCCCAGTTGAAGACATTTGTCAACGTAATCCATCAGTTTAATCGGAGAGCTTTCCATCCAGCCTGAGTATTTGATCACCTCATCAAGCACATCGATAGCGATCACAATACGGTTGGCATAATCATATTTCTTGCCTACTTCTTTGCTGAGTTCGGCAAGGAAATCAGGATTTGTGATGGCCTGCGTACCGACGATCACGCGGTGAATACCGGCATCAAGCAGGTTGGTTACCTGTTCGATGGTACGGATACCACCTCCGTACTGAACACGCATATCCGTTTTGCGGATAATCTCAAAAAGTTCAGCCTGGTTGCTGAAATCCCCTTTGGCGCCGTTAAGGTCAATAATATGAATGAATTCTGTACCGTTAGACCGATAAGTTTCGATCATTTCGGCAATCGAGACTTCATATACTGTTTTTTGGTTGTAGTCGCCTTCTCTCAACCGGACAACTTTGCCATCTAAAATATCTATAGCGGGAATAATGTACATCTTGTTATTTTAAGTTTGAAAAATTCAATAATAAACGTTCTCCGGCAGCACCGGACTTCTCTGGGTGGAACTGCACCCCATAAAAATTATCCTTTTGTATTGCTGCCGAATATTCCTGGCCATAATCAGCAGTTGCGATTCCAAAAGTAGGGTTATATTCAATAAAATACGAATGCACAAAGTAAAATTGTGTCTGATTTTCAACACCTTCGAACAGTAAATTGTTTTTGATCTCTACATTATTCCAACCCATATGGGGAATCTTGATACCCAGCGCTTTATCAAAGAGTTTGGTTTGCAGGGGAATGATATTCGTCAGGGTGACATCACCCTCTTCGGAATGGTCTGTCAGCAGCTGCATTCCAACACAAATACCCAGTACAGGTTTTGTTAATGACCTGATCTTATCCACTAAACCGCTCTGGTTCAGTTTATCCATTGCTGCCCCGGCATGTCCTACGCCAGGGATAATGATATGTGAGTACAGATCAAATTCTACCTCAGAATTGATCATTCCATAGGTGATCCCGAGCCTGGATAAGGCTGAAGTGAGGGAAAAGATATTCCCTGCCCCGTAATTAACAATACCTACCATCTTTTAATTCCTGTCATTTAATCATCCAACAATTCTGTGTTAACCACTGACCGGCTGTGTTTGTTCTAACATCTCCTATACGAAGATCACAGCTGCAGCGTTACCTACAACAGTCCTTTAGTGCTTGGTAAAACTAACTTTTCTGCGTCTCTTTTGATAGACATTTTTATAGCTTTTGCAAAAGCCTTAAAGATACTCTCGATTTTATGGTGTTCATTGTCGCCC
This sequence comes from Pedobacter hartonius, assembly GCF_900107535.1. GTDB lineage: Bacteria > Bacteroidota > Bacteroidia > Sphingobacteriales > Sphingobacteriaceae > Pedobacter > Pedobacter hartonius. The sequence continues at coordinate 112,420 of NZ_FNRA01000013.1, forward strand.
TCAGCCTTCACGTTCAGGTTGCATTTTGCGGCATCACTAAAAGATTTGAAGAAGTGGTAGAACATTTCGGTAGGCAGGTCACCCACTCGTTCGCGTTTAAATTCTGCATCCCAGACTATCCAGTTGCGGCCGCCGAAATCAATGGCTACCTGCGCGAGGCAGTCATCCATAGGCAGGCAGAAGCCGTAACGTTCTATACCCAGTTTGTTTCCCAGTGCTTTGGCAAAGGCTTCGCCCAGGGCAATACCTGTATCTTCAACGGTATGGTGCTCATCAATATGCAGGTCGCCTTTGGCAATCACCTTCAGGTCTATCCCGCCGTGACGGGCAATCTGGTCCAGCATATGGTCAAAAAAGTTCAGTCCCGTTTTAATGTCGCCTTTTCCCGTTCCGTCAAGGTCGATGCCGATCTCGATATCTGTCTCATTGGTTTTCCTGACGTGGTGAAATTGTCTGCTTCCTGCTTTCAGGAAGGTGTAGATGTCTACCCAGTGCTGTGTCTGCAGCGCGATATCATCCGTCAGTGTTTCAGCTTTCTCCAGAATTTCATTTGCGCCCAGCAGGTCATTGTTCCTCAGCCAGATTGCTTTTGCACCGAGGTTTTTTGCCAGGATCACATCATTGATCCGGTCGCCGATCACAAAGGAATTGGCGAGGTCATATTCGCCGGTCAGGAAATGCTGCAGCAGACCGGTATTTGGTTTACGTGTGGGGGCATTTTCATGGGCAAAGGTTTTGTCAATGATCACTTCAGAGAATACAACGCCTTCACCGGCAAAGGTATCCAGTATGAAGTTATGAACGGGCCAGAAGTTCAGTTCAGGGTGGGAATCTGTTCCCAGACCGTCCTGGTTGGTCACCATGATCAGTTCAAAATCCAGCTCAGCGGCTATTTTGGCGAGGTAGTACAAAGACTTCGGGTAAAACTTAAGCTTTGCGAATGAGTCGATCTGTTCATCTTCAGGTTCAGTGATCAGGGTACCATCCCGGTCTATAAAAAGGAACTTCTTCATATTAGTATGTTAACGATTTTAAAGCGGACAACAGTATTTCATTTTCTCGTGGTGTACCTACCGTAACCCTGAGGCAGCCATCACATAAGACCACCTTTGAGCGGTCGCGGATGATAATTCCCTGTTCCACCAGTGCATTGTATGTCCCTGCGGCGTCTTCCACCTCAGCGAGTACAAAGTTGGCGTCTGAAGGATATACTTTTTTAACCATTGGGAGGTCTGCGAGTTTCTGGCTGAGCAGTTCCCTTTCCGCAACAGTGATTTTGATCCAGTCGTTCACCTGTGCAACATGCTGCAATGCAGCTAAAGCAAGGTCTTGTGTAGACTGGCTGATGTTGTACGGCGCTTTCACCTTATTCAGGATATCGATCACGATGCTTGACGCAAAGGCCATTCCGAGGCGTAATCCTGCCAGTCCCCATGCCTTAGAGAAGGTCTGCAGGATCACCAGCTGCGGGTATTCCGTGAGTTCCTGGATGAAAGTGCGTTGTTTGGCAAAGTTGATGTAGGCCTCATCGATGATCACCAGGCCTTTGAAATTAGCCAGAACGGTTTCAATGTCTGTGCGGACGATTGAATTACCCGTTGGGTTATTCGGCGAGCAGATGAAGATCAGTTTCGTGTATTCATCAATGGCTTCAGCTATCCCTTCCAGGTCAAGCTGAAAGTTTGGCAGCAGGTTCACCTTGCGGATCTCCACATCATTGATGTTTGCAGATACCTCATACATGCCGTAGGTTGGCGGAAGGATGATCACGTTGTCCTTTCCGGGGTTGCAGAAACACCTGAAGAGCAGATCGATCGCTTCATCACTGCCATTTCCTAAAAAGGTATTTTCTATCGGCACACCCTTTATTTTACTAAGGGCATCTTTCAGGTCCAGCTGCAGCGGATCGGGGTAGCGGTTAAAGTTTTCCGGCAGGGGAGAGCCAAAGCTATTTTCATTGGCATCTAAAAATACACTCGCCTGTCCTTTATATTCATCTCTTGCGGTAGAATAGGGACGTAGGTTTTTAATGTTTTCTCGTTGTAAGTTCTTAATATCCATTTCTTGATTTTAAACGAATAGTGATCGCATTTTTGTGCGCCTGGAGCCCTTCGGCTTCGGCTAATATTTCTACAGTAGGGCCAATGGCCGTTAAACCTTCCGGGCTGATATGCTGGAAAGTTATCTTTTTTATGAATGAATCTATAGATACACCCGAATAGGCTTTTGCAAAGCCGCTGGTGGGTAAAGTATGGTTCGTGCCCGAGGCATAATCCCCGGCACTTTCAGGGCTCAGGTTTCCGAGGAAAACAGAACCTGCATTGCTGATCATCGGGATCAGTTCGCTGAAAGTATCTGTTGCCAGGATCAGATGTTCAGGGGCATAGGTATTGCTGAAATCCATTGCCTGCTGGGTATTCTCTACCAGCACTGCATAAGAATTTTCTATCGCCTGTGCGGCGATAGCTTCCCTTGGCAAAGCTTTCAGCTGAATTTCTACCTGTTCAAGGGTCTCTTTAATCAGCTCTGAGGAGGTGGATACGAGGATGGCCTGGCTATCTGCACCATGTTCTGCCTGCGCCAGGAGGTCTGAAGCTACAAAAGCGGGGTTTGCGGTTTCATCTGCAAATACCAGCACTTCTGAAGGGCCGGCGGGCATATCTATGGCCGTCATTCCTGAGGCCAGGACCAGCTGTTTGGCCTGTGTAACATAACGGTTTCCCGGGCCGAAGATCTTGTATACCTTAGGCAGCGTCTCCGTGCCGAAGGCCATCGCCGCGATCGCCTGTGCGCCGCCCGCCATATAGATTTTTTCGATACCCAGCAGCAGGGCGCAGTAGGCAAGGTAACAATTGGTCTTACCGTCTTTCTGGGGCGGGGAACAAACGACAATCTCCTTACACCCGGCCAGTACGGCAGGGATAGCGAGCATGAGAAAAGTACTTGGAAGTACCGCTGTTCCGCCGGGGATATAGAGGCCTACGCGTTCAATTGCGCGGGCTTCGCGCCAGCAGGAAACACCGGGCATTGTTTCCACTGCATCCTCTTTGTATAACTGCGCGGCATGGAACTTTCTGATATTGGCACAGGCGGTATCAATGGCGCTTTTTGCATCTTCAGGAATCGTTGAAGCAATCTCTTCGATCTCCTGTTTTTCAATATAAAGCTGCTTCAGTTCCACCTTGTCAAAATCCCGGGCGTAACTGAACAGCGCTTTGTCGCCTTCGGCTTTAACCCTTGAAATGATGTTCTTCACCCGGTCTGCGATAGCGTCATCGTCAGAGAGCTGTCTTAAACAGAGGTCTTCAATATTCTGTTTAGATAAATCAGTATAACTGTAGATTTTCAATGTTTTATGTTTTTGTGTTAACCAATAGTTAACAGTGAATGCCTGGATATATACAGTTTATGCGATGATTTTTTCGATCGGCATGACTACAATTCCTTCAGCACCGGCAGCTTTGAGGCTGTTGATTTTTTCCCAGAAATCCTGCTCTGCAATTACAGAGTGAACGGCTACCCAGTCTGGTTCAAAAAGAGGAACAACCGTTGGGCTTTTTACGCCGGGCAACAGGCTCACTACTTTTTCCAGGTTAGATTTGGCCACATTCAATACCACGTATTTGGTCTCTTTTGCACGCAGTACAGAACGTATGCGCTGCAGCAGTTCGATCACATCTTCATTGAGCTCAATGCCTTTATTCCCGATCAGGACGGCTTCAGATTTCATCACTTCAGCAAAGGGTTTCAGGCCATTGCTTTTCAGTGTTCCGCCTGTAGAAACGATATCGCAGATGGCATCACTCAAACCTAAGCCCGGGCCAATTTCTACAGATCCTGAAATGGTACGTACTATGGCATTCACGTTGTTATCCTTCAGGTATTTTTCAAGGATGACCGGGTAAGAAGTAGCGATAGCTTTGCCTTCCAGTCCGCTGATATCGGTGATCTCACTTTCATTGGGAATGGCAATCTTCAGCGTGCATTTTCCAAAGCCAAGTTTTTGCAGGTATTCTACATTAGCGTTTACTTCAGTGATGACGTTTTCACCTACGATACCCAGATCGGCAATACCATCCTGAACATATTCAGGAATATCATCATCTCTCAGGAAAAGGATTTCCAGCGGGAAATTTGTAACGGTCGATATCAATGAGCTTTTGTAGTTTTCGAATGATAAACCACAGTTTTTAAGAATTTCTACAGATTTTTCGTTTAGTCTACCAGATTTCTGGATAGCAATTTTAAGTGTTTTCAATTGATTGAAATTATTGAATGGAACATGAAAATAATTCGGAAACAAGTTTTGAAGTACAAAACATTACATATCTATCGCCATAACTGGCGATGATGCAAATGTAAGTGATGGTTCAAGTGTTTGTTCATAATTTTTTTGTCCCTATTCAATAATGCGGCTGCACACTGAGGTGATGCAAATATATAGATAGAATTGAGAAATCAAAAAATTAATGGCATTTTATTTGATCAGACTGGGCAGGTCATGCAGTTAAAAGCTGGGGGCCTGCTAAAAAAACACATTTTGAAAAAAGTATTTTATCTGTTATTATCCTTCTCTATCTTCCTGTCTGCCTGTAACTGGTTCAAAACCACACCTGAAGTGGGTCTCGTTTTGTCCAAACATTTCAAGGATAAGCTGTACAAAGATTTTGACACAGCTGCCTACAATGTCGTATTTAACCGCCATTTTGACTCCCTTAAATTAAAATTAAGCAACCCGAAAGTGCTCGGTAAGTACTATGCCGACAATGAACGGAGGACTGACCTGGTTACCCGTTTTTACGTGAACGGGGAATTGGATACCCTAAAAAACTACATATCCCGTAGTGCTGCACATGGGTTTAACCCCCAGATATTCAATTGTGCGGTACTTGAACAGTTATTAGCACAGCTATCGGCGCATCAGTTTAAATCCATCAGTGATGTCTACCCTGTTATCGCAGATCTGGAAATCTACAGTGCTTCTTCCCTTTTAAAATACGATACCTTCATTGGCTATGGAAGTATTATTCCGAAAAGGGTACTGAACAGGTATAATGTAACGACCTTAAGACCCGACAGTGCCAGTATGCTGAAGGTGCTGGAAAGCAAAGACCTCCTGCAATTGCTGGCCGCTATTCAGCCGGCAGGCGAAAACTACAAAATCTTACAGCAGGAACTCGCAAATCTGAAACGTGATCCTTCCGCTAACGCAGCCACCATCAAAACCATTGAGGTGAATATGGAGCGGTTGCGATGGAAGATCCCGGGTATAGGGGAGGAGTACGTGGAAGTCAACATTCCAGATTTCTCTCTGACCTGGTTCAACCACCAGGATACCGTTACCCATATGAAAGTATGCGTAGGGGGAAGGCGTGAAAAGGAGTATGAAGAGAAGATGAAGATCTTTCTGAAAACGCATTCGCTGGATGATAAACCCAGGAACCACCAGACCCCGATTTTACTGAGCAAGTTCAATTCCATCCAGGTGAACCCGGTCTGGAATATCCCTGTAAGCATTGCGCAGAGCGAAATCTACTACCAGGCGCTGCGTGACCCGTATTACTTATCAAATAATAACATGAGGGTGTATTACAAGGGCCAGCTGATCGCTGATCCTGATACTATCCAATGGAGAAAGTATCCCCGTGAACATTTGCCCTTCCAGTTTAAACAGGGATCAGGCGAAGGAAACGCCCTGGGGAAATTCAAATTCATATTTGATAACGGATCGAGCATTTACCTGCATGATACCAACAATAAGTCGGCTTTCATGCGGGATAGCCGAGCCATCAGCCATGGCTGTGTGCGTGTGGAGAGACCTTTGGAATTTGCAGAAAAACTGGTTGATGACAAATACCAGTACGACCAGCTGCGAATGGAAGTGAACCTGCCGCCAATTGATACCACCAAAATGGAAGTTTATAAAAAGCGGCTGGCCAAAAAAGCTGATACCGTAAATATATACCAGGTGAAACCCAAATGGTTCGGCACAAAAAAGAATGTCTCCATCTTTATCAATTACAAAACTGCCTGGGCTGAGAACGGGAAGATTGAATACCGTAATGATGTATATGATCTGGATGAGGCGATTTTTAATGCGATGAAAAAATTCAGATAAAATTTCTACCTTTGGTTTTTAATGAATTTCCTATACTCAGGTTTTCTTTTTTTTCTGCTGGCGATAGCCATTCCTATCCTTATTCACCTATTTAATTTCCGCAGATTCAAGAAAGTATACTTCAGTAATGTCCAGTTTCTGAAGGCCGCACAGGAGCAAAATTCATCGAGGGAAAGCTTAAAAAACCTGCTGATCCTTTTCAGCCGGATACTCGCCCTGATTTTCCTTGTTTTAGCCTTTGCACGTCCTTATCTTTCTTCTGATACCGCTTACCGGCCGGAAACGGGCAGCCTGGTCAATATCTATATCGACAATTCCTACAGTATGGGATCGGTCAATAAAGAAGGCAGCCTGCTTGACGAGGCGAAGCGCAAAGCAAAAGACATTGCAAAGCAGTTTTCTCCCAATGACAGGTTCCAGCTGACCACAAACGATTTTGAAGGAAGGCACCAGCACCTGGTGGGCTATGCAGAGCTGGCAGGCCTGATCGATGAGGTAAAGATCTCAGCGGCGCAGCGCAGTTTACAGCAGGTAATTAACCGTCAGCACACTACAGATGCCGGGAAAAGGAACCTCTTCAGCTATATCCTTTCTGATTTTCAGCGAAACTTTGTGGGCATAAAGGCAATCAGCACCGCTGCGGATGATCAGCTGTCGCTGGTTCGCCTGCAGGCCAATACGCTGCCCAATATAGCGGTGGACAGTATCTGGTCTTTATCTCCTGTACACCGGCCGGGGGAGCAGGAGAAGTTTGTAGTGAAACTGCGTAATTATACCAATGAGGCCGGTACGGGGATCCCGGTGAAACTGCTGGTCAACAACCAGCAAAGAGCTTTGGCAAGGCTGAATGTGCCTGCCGGGCAGTCTGTCACGGATACATTAACTTTCAGCGGTCTCTCTGCCGGCTGGCAAAAGGCGGCGGTGAGCATTAAAGACTATCCTTTAACTTTTGACGACGAGCTGAAGTTTACCTTTAAGGTGAGCAGTGGGCTGAACGTTTTACATATCAGCGGAGACCCTGCAGAGCGACATATCAGCGCCCTGTTCTCGGGGGACGGCTATTTCAGGATGACCGTCATGCCCGAATCCAATGTCGTATACGCTGCTTTTTCAGGCTACCAGCTCATTGTCCTTTCCGGTTTGAAGACGCCTTCCAGCGGATTGGCCCTGCAACTGAAAAACTTTGTTCAAAATGGAGGTTCCGCAGTGATCTTTCCTGACCTGGATGTCAATACCACAGAATTTTCTTCCTTCCTGCAGGGACTGTCGCTGCCGCCGGTTGTTTCCCTCAGCAGGGATACCCTTAGCGTCAAGACGATTGACCTGAAAAGTAACCTGTTTACTGATGTGTTTGAAGAAATCCCGGCTAAGGTAGATCTGCCCCTCGTGAACCGCCATTTTGTATATGCTGCAAATACCAGGAGCAGCAGGGAGAACATCATGGAACTGCCCTCCGGACAATCCTTTTTCAGCCGCTACCGGTTGGGTGCCGGACAAATCTATTTATCGGCCTCCTCGCTGAAAGCGGAAGACGGCAATTTGTCGCAGCACCCGGTTTTTGTACCGTTGTTGTATAAGATAGCCCTCACCAGCATACAGGAACAGCCGCTGTATTATACCATCGGGAAGAACAACCTGCTGACCACCACACAGCTGAGCCTGAGCCCTAACCAGTCGCTGCGCTTAACCTCAGGCGAAGACGAAGTGATCCCCGAGCTGAGGCAAACGCCGGGCAAAACCCTGCTGTATATTGCCGACCAGATCCGGGCATCAGGATTCTATGAGTTGCTGAAAGCGGATTCGGTGTTGAGTAGTTATGCTTTCAATGAAAGCCGCGCAGAATCAGATATGAATTTTACGGGCGACAAAGACCTTAAACAGTTTTTCGGCAAAAAGAGCTTAACCGTTGCAGGTGCCGCGACTGACCTTTCAGCTGCAGTTATGGAAAATAACTACACAGAGTTATGGAAACTTTGTCTAGTTTTGTGTGCTGTTTTTTTAGCTGCTGAAGCCCTATTGATCAGATTTTTTAACAAAAAAACTATATAAAACATGAACCTTCTCCTCACAGGTGTAACTATTGCCGATCCGAACAGCGAGTTTAATCATCAAGTACGTGATGTTCGTGTGGTACAGGGAATGATCGTTGAGATTGGGCTTGGTTTAAAACCACAGCAAACATCAAACCCCCAGGAAAATGAAGAAGTGGTCAACGGTAAAGGTGCTTTTCTTGCACCCGGCTTTTTTGACCTGAACTGCTCCGTAGGCGATCCCGGATTTGAGACCAAAGAAGATCTGCAGACCGCCAGTGCTGCTGCGCAGGCCGGAGGATTTACCGGGCTGGCAGTTTTGCCGCATACCAAACCGGTAGTGCATTCCAAAGCAGAAGTAGAGTATATCATTAACAAATCAAAAAATAACTTGGTTGATATTTATCCCGTAGGGGCAATCAGCCATGACCTGGAAGGAAAGGAGCTTGCCGAGCTGTATGATATGCAAAAGGCAGGTGCCATCGCATTTTCAGACGGTACGAAACCGATCAGTGACGATGGTTTTATGAGCCGCGCCTTACAATATGCAAAAGGCATCGACGGCCTGCTGATCGTGTACCCGGAAAATAAATCGATCGCCGGTAAAACACAGATCAACGAAAGTAAGACCAGTGTGCTGCTGGGTATGAAGGGCATGCCTGCGCTGGCAGAAGAGATGCATATCTCCAGGGATATCTTTCTGGCCACTTACCACCAGTCGCCCCTGCATATCAGCAACATCTCTACCGCAGGCTCGGTAGCGCTGATCAAAAAAGCAAAAAAGGAGGGGCTGCAGATCACCTGTGACGTTGCTGCGCATCACCTTGTCTTTACCGAAGAGCTGCTGAACGATTTCGACAGCAACTACAAGGTGAAACCGCCCCTGCGCGGCAAGACCGATAACAAAGCCTTACTGGCAGGATTGAAGGAGGGCACTATTGACGCTGTTTCATCACAGCACCGCCCGCATGAGCCGGAATTTAAAGATGTAGAATTTGAGATCGCTGCATATGGCATCATCGCCCTGCAAACTGTATTGCCGTTATTGGTGAAAGCAGGAATGGACGCTGCACTGATTGCAGAAAAGTTATCCGTTAATCCCAGAAAATTGCTTAACTTAAAAGTACCGGTGATTGCAAAAGGAGAGGCTGCCAATATCACGCTGTTCAGCATGACTGAACAATGGGAGTATAACAGCGGGAACAACTATTCAAAATCGAGAAACAGCCCTTTGCTCAACCAAACCCTCACCGGGAAAGTAAAACTAGTTTATAACAACAATCAAATTCAAGTATATGGATAGTAAAGTACAAAGCACCCTTATCGCTTCATTAGATAAATTCGCTGCGCTCTCGGGTAACGATTCGGTAAAACTGGAACAAGACCTGGTAGATGTTTTCAGCAAAGACCTTGGGTTCCTTGAAAAAGTGGAAGAATTTGATGAGGTATTTGATGAGCATCCTTCTTTTGATGAACTGAGAGAAGTATTCTTTGATCTGCTGATGATCAATTTCTTTGCGAGTGATATAAAAAAACTGGAAGAGGATTACCTGGATTCGGACGAATGGGTTGACATTGAAGAAGACACGATTGACCGTGGAACGGAACTCTTAAACCTGTTGTTATACATCAATGAATGCCATGACGAGCAGATCAAACCGGAACTGGGAGATTTCCTAAGGGAATTCCTGCTGGTTGAGGAAGATGAGTTCCAGGACGAGTACCATATTTATGAAGACCTGATCAGCAATCAGCAGCTGGCAGACAGCAGCATCGAGGATATCTGCAGCCATAAAGGGATGATCGATCTTGGGGAAGAAATGGAAACGCTGTTTGTTCCTTTCATGGCTTTCTTTAATCAGCCGAAGGCTAACGCCGAAGCGTTCAAAGACCTGGAAGAATTCAGTGCGGATAAGGAGTTTGATACTGCCGTATATGCTTTAATAGCAGAATTCAACGTACAGAACTAAATCACCATGGAACAACAAATAAAGGAATTGGAGATCAAGCCAAATAAACTGGCTTTCCAGGTGGCAGCTGGCTTTTCTGTTTACACTATTGTACTGATCTTTCTTTTTAAATTTCTGGGGATAGACGTACAGGAAGAAAATGTGCCGGTTGTAACAAAGATCATGAGTGCTGTGCTGTCCTATCTGCCTTACGTGCTGGCTATTTTATTTGCACAGATCAGGCATAGAAATGAACTTGGGGGGTACATTACCTTTGGAAGGGCATTTTCTACAGGCTTTCGTGTAAGTGCTACCGCAGGGATGTTCATTGGCCTGCTGATGATCCTTTACTACAAAGTACTGGACCCTGCGGCACTGGACCATATCCTGGATATTGCCATTGAAAAAGCTTCTGAAACGGCGGGCGACAGTGCCAAGGCGATCAGAAGTGTAAAAGCGATGGGTGCTTACATGCCGGTCATGATTGGCTTTGGCGCCGCGATCACCTATACGATCTATGGGATCATCATCAGCGTGGTTGGTGCTGCGGTGAACAAAAGGATAGCCCCGGTAAAATTTGACTAATAGTTTGTGTGCGAACATAAATTCTGCAACGTGCAGGTTTTGTCATTTTAATTGACAAAATTTGCACGTTAATCTTTAAGCCCATTTTATACCTGCATGGATATTTCCGTAGTCATACCCTTATATAATGAAGATGAGTCGCTGCCCGAACTGACCGCCTGGATTGCCAGGGTAATGGAGGAGCATAACTTTTCTTATGAGATCCTGTTTGTAGACGATGGCAGTACGGACAATTCATGGAATGTCATAGAAGAACTGAAAATCAGCTATCCTGCCGTGAAAGCTATCAAGTTCAGGCGTAATTATGGTAAGTCGGCCGCCCTCAATGTGGCTTTTGAAGCTTCGCAGGGCGAAGTTTTGATTACCATGGACGCCGATCTTCAGGACAGCCCTGATGAGATCCCTGAATTGTACAGAAGGCTGCGTGAGGAAAAACTGGATATCATCTCCGGCTGGAAGAAAAAACGTTACGACCCGATTACCAAAACCATCCCCACTAAATTGTTCAATGCGGCTACCAGGAAGATGTCTGGTATTCAGCTGAACGATTTCAACTGCGGCCTGAAGGCTTACCGCAGTGATGTGGTGAAAACCATTGAAGTATATGGAGAGATGCACCGTTATATCCCTGTGATTGCAAAATGGGCGGGGTTTAAGAACATCGGTGAACAGGTTGTGGAACACCGTGCAAGGAAATACGGCGTGACCAAATTCGGCTTCAGCCGTTTTATCAACGGCTTTCTGGATCTGCTGTCTATCTTCTTTGTGGGCAAATTCGGCAAAAGGCCAATGCACTTTTTCGGGTCTATGGGGGTGCTGAGTTTCCTGGTAGGAACCATCATGGCCTTATGGATCATTGGCGAAAAGTTATACCATATCTCCATGAACACTTCGTACAGGGAGATCACTGACCAGCCGGGATTTTACATCGCACTGGTAGCTATTATATTGGGTTCGCAGCTGTTCCTTACGGGGTTTGTGGCCGAGCTGGTTACCCGTAATGCATCTGAACGCAACCAGTACCTGATAGAAAAAGAGATCCTTTAATATGTTTTTCTCGATCATTATTCCCTTATACAACAGGCCGCAGGAAATAGACGAACTGCTGGCTACGCTTGCTATTCAGACCTATCCGCAGTTTGAGGTGCTGGTCATTGAGGACGGCTCTTCCCTCAGGGCAAAAGATATTGTGGAAGGGTATGCCGATAAACTGGACATCCGTTACTACTATAAGGAGAACGCCGGGCAGGGCTTTGCGCGTAACTATGGCTTTGAACGTGCCAAGGGCGACTATTTTGTGATCTTTGATTCGGATTGCCTGATTCCCCATGACTACCTTGAGATCGTTAAAGATTATCTTTATGATCATGACCTGGATGCCTATGGCGGTCCTGATGCAGCCCATGAAAGTTTTACACCCCTGCAGAAGGCGATCAGCTATGGGATGACCTCGGTGTTTACCACAGGAGGCATCAGGGGGAATAAAAAACATGCAGGGCAGTTTCATCCGCGCAGTTTCAATATGGGTGTTTCCAGGGAAGTTTGGGAAAAGGTGGGTGGTTTTAAGATCACCAGGCTGGGAGAGGATATTGAATACAGCATCCGTATCCATCAGAGCGGTTTTAAGATCGGGCTGATTCCCGGTGCAAAGGTTTTTCATAAAAGGAGGACCAGCCTGATCCAGTTTTACAGACAGATCCATTTCTTCGGCCGTGCCCGGATAAATATTTATAAACATTTTCCCGCTGAATTAAAATTAGTGCATTTTTTCCCCGCAGTGTTCACATTAGGCATCATGCTGGTGCTGGTGCTGAATATTTTTTATCCGCCGCTGGCATATATAAGTAACGTATTCCTTTTGGTATACTTTATGTTGATATTTTTTCACTCCCTTATCCTTAATCATTCTTTAAAAGTTGCATTTTTGAGCATTATATCCTCATTTATACAATTGACAGCCTACGGCTTAGGTTTTATCCAGGATTTTTTAAAAAGAATAGTACTTAAACAACAATGATAAATTTTTTAAAAGAGACTACGTTTACCGTTAATGAAGTAATAGGCAAGTCATGGGACCTGACCAAACGTCATTATTTTTCTATCGCTACCTTATGCTTTCTGATGTTCATCACTTCAAATGCTTCCGGATTAATGGCCTTTTTGATCAAGGATGTGAACAAGGGGCTCAGCGTGCTGATGGCTTTCTTTTTTATCATGATGTATTTCACCATCAACCTGTCGCTGTTAAAGTATATTTTTCACCTGCTGGACGATGAAGAACATGATGTGAGTATTGTGAGCACACTTCCTACCCGTCAGCAGATCATTAGGTTTGTGGTAGGCATGCTTTACTTTATGCTGGTTATTGTAGGTGTATATGTTATCGTGATCCTGGTTGCTTTCCCCTTTATCTATACGGGAATCAAGATGCCTGTCATTACCAATATCGCCATCGGGGTCGGTATCGTGGCAATTTTCATTACCTGGGTACGGATCTCTTTCTTTCCCTTTTTTATTATAGACAAAAATGAGCCGCCTTTCGGCTCGCTGAAATTCAGTCTTGCCATTACCAAGGGTAATTTCACTAAGATATTGCTGTTGCTGCTGGTTTTGGGAGGATTTTATGTGTTATGCCTGGTACTGATTGCACTACAATATCCTGTTGTTGCGTTCTTTGTTAATATTTTCAGTTCATTTATCATCGTGCCTTTGTCAAGCGTTGCTTTAACAATCGCTTACAGGAAGATGATGAGCGAATATCAGGGTGATGAAAATCCGGATATTATTCACAATATAGTTTAAACCATTTATGGGATTAAAAGCGGCATTAAGTAAACCGTTCGCTGCCTTTATTGTAAAAGGGCTAAACAAATGGAAAAAAAATGCAGTAGCGGCACAAAAGGAAACTATGTTACAGCTGCTGGCAGATGCAAAAGATACAGCCTTTGGAAAGGACCATCATTTTGCTGCGATCAGGAATTATGAGGACTTTAAAAAGCGGGTTCCTGTAAGGGATTACGAAGAGCTGAGACCCTATATTGACAGGGTAGTTGCCGGGGAGAAAAACGTGATGTGGAAGGGAAAACCAGCCTATTTTGCAAAAACTTCGGGTACTACTTCGGGTGCCAAATACATTCCGATCTCGAAGGAATCCATGCCGGAGCATATCAAGGCTGCCCGGAATGCCCTGCTCACTTATATACATGAGACCGGGAACGCCGGTTTTGTGAATGGCAAAATGATCTTTCTGCAGGGAAGCCCTGTGATGACGGAAAAGAACGGCATTAAAGTAGGGCGCTTATCAGGAATCGTTGCCAATCTGGTACCTGCGTATCTGCAGAAAAACAGGCTTCCGTCTTACGCCAGCAACTGTATTGAAGACTGGGAGGAAAAAGTAGCTGCTATTGTAGAAGAAACCTACCGGCAGGACATGACACTCATCTCTGGCATTCCGCCCTGGGCGCAGATGTATTTCGATAGGCTCAGCGAAAAAACAGGGGGTAAGCAGATCAAAGATATTTTTAAGAATTTCCAGCTTTTCGTTTACGGAGGGGTGAACTATGAGCCTTACCGTGCAAAGATTGAAGCCAGCATCGGCAGGAAAGTAGACACGATAGAAACCTATCCCGCCTCAGAGGGCTTTATTGCCTATCAGGATAGCCAGCAGGATAAAAGTTTGCTGCTGCTGGCGAAGGCCGGCATGTTCTATGAGTTTATTCCTGCGGACGAGTATTACGATGAACACCCTACACGGTTGAGCCTGGAAGATGTAGAGCTGGATAAAAACTATGCCCTGATCCTGAATACGAATGCGGGATTGTGGGGCTACAGCATTGGTGATACGGTTAAATTTGTCTCCAAAAACCCGTATAAGATCTACGTAACGGGAAGGATCAAACATTTTATTTCGGCCTTTGGCGAGCACGTGATCGGTGAGGAAGTGGAACAAGCCTTGTTGGCTGTCGCAAATGAAGAAGGGGTTGGTATTACCGAATTTACTGTTGCCCCGCAGGTGAATCCTGCGGCGGGCGAACTTCCTTATCACGAATGGTTTATAGAGTTTTCGAATGTGCCGGAAGACATAAAAGCCTTTAGTAAAAAAGTAGATAAGGCTTTACAAAAGAAAAATATTTACTACTTTGACCTTATTGAAGGTAAAATTTTGCAGCCCCTGGTCATCCGGCCTTTACCAAAAGATGCATTTGTAAACTATATGCGTGCCGAAGGCAAGCTGGGAGGACAGAACAAAGTTCCGCGGTTATCGAATGACAGAAAGATTGCAGAGGGCCTGATTAAATTGACGGATAAGATTTGAAAAATATAACAATACTGGGGTCTACTGGCTCTGTTGGTACTCAGGCCCTGGAAGTGATCCGGGCAAATACGGCCTTGTACAAGGTAGTGGCACTCAGCGCCCGGTCCAATGCTGCCCTGCTGGTGCAGCAGGCACTGGAATTTCTGCCGGAAATGGTAGTGATCAGCGATGAAAGCCAGTATCAGGCGGTAAAAACAGCGCTATCCGGAAAAGGTATTACCGTACTGACCGGCGAAGCTGCGTTATGCGAAGCTGCGGCCCTGGAAAGTTCAGCTATTGTACTTACAGCAATTATGGGCTCGGTAGGGCTGCGCCCTACGATAGCTGCGATTGAGGCAAAGAAAACCATAGCACTGGCCAATAAGGAAACCCTCGTTGTAGCCGGGGAACTGATCAACCGCCTCGCTGCTGAGCATGGCGTGAAAATCATTCCCGTAGATTCGGAACATTCTGCCATCTATCAGTGTCTGGTAGGAGAAGAACCGGAGACCATTGAGAAAATTTATATCACTGCCTCAGGTGGTCCCTTCCGGGGAAAAGACCGCAACTTTCTGGCGCAGGTAACCAAAGAGCAGGCCTTAAAACATCCCAATTGGGTAATGGGTGCCAAGATCACGATAGACTCTGCTTCACTGATGAACAAGGGACTGGAAGTAATTGAGGCAAAATGGCTGTTCAATCTGGATATCAGCCAGATCGATGTGATCGTACATCCGCAGTCTATCGTCCATTCCATTGTGCAGTTTAACGATGGATCGATGAAAGCCCAGCTGGGTTTGCCCGATATGAAACTGCCTATTCATTACGCAATGGCTTATCCTAAACGCATAGACAGCCAGTTTCCGAGGTTTAATTTCCTGGATTATCCGGAGTTTACTTTTGCCAGGGCGGATATGGATACTTTCCGTAATCTCGGCCTTGCTTATGCAGCCCTTGAAAAAGGAGGAAATATGCCCTGTATCATCAATGCGGCCAATGAGGTGGTAGTTGATGCCTTCTTAAATGACCAGATCGGATTTCTTGGAATGAGCGATGTGATCGAACAATGCATGGCTGACCTGCCTTTCATCCAGGAGCCCGGCCTGAACAATTATTTAGAAACCGACGAGCTTACACGTATATTTGCCCGGGAGTTAGTAACAAAAAAATATTTAGCGATCTAATTAAAAATATAAAAACACAACAATTAATATATGAACGGATTGATTATGGTTGCCCAGTTGTTACTGGGATTATCAATATTAGTAATCTTACACGAACTGGGACATTTTCTTGCGGCGCGTGCCTTTGGTATTAAAGTAGAGAAGTTTTATCTGTTCTTTGATGCCTGGGGAGTAAAGTTATTTAGTATTACCAAGGGGGGAGTGGAGTACGGTATTGGATGGCTGCCTCTGGGCGGTTATGTGAAAATTGCGGGAATGATTGATGAGTCGATGGACAAAGAGCAGATGGCTTTACCGGCGCAGCCCTGGGAATTCAGGTCTAAACCGGCATGGCAGCGTTTGATCGTGATGCTTGCCGGGGTATTTGTAAATATTGTAGTAGGGATCTTTATCTTCTGGATGCTGACCTTTAAATTCGGTGAAACCTATATTGCGAACAGCTCTGTTGTGAGTGGTATCAACCCGGGTGTAATCGGCAAGCAGATCGGCCTGAAACAGGGTGACCGCGTGATTGCGGTAAACGGAAAGAAGGTGGTCCGCTATGAAGAACTGCTGAGTTCAAAAGTGCTGATGGGAAATACAACGCTGACAGTTAGCCGTGAAGGAAAAACCCTTGATGTGAAGGTTCCTGATAATATTCTGAATAAAGTTGCCGACCTGGGGATTGAAGAGTTTGTCAGCCGTGTACCATTACTGACAACTACTGTTGATACCGTGGTTAAGGGAAAGGGCGCATTCAGAGTGGGCATGAAAAAGGGCGACCGCATCGTAGCCGTAAATGAAGTCCCTGTGAAATACAATGTAGATGTATCCAGGGAGCTGAAGAAACTGAAAAACAGAAAGCTTATGCTGGATGCTTACCGGGGTACGGAATTGCTGCATTTTGAATTGTCTACTGATAGCGCCGGTACCATTGGAATTGGCTTTAATGCTGACGAGATCAGGGAAGAAACCATCAATTATGGGTTTTTCGCTGCTTTGCCTGTTGGCCTGAACCAGGCATGGATCTCCTTTACTGATAATGGCAAGGGAATCTGGAAAGTGCTGAGTGGTAAGATCAAAGCAGATAAGGCATTCTCCGGACCTGTAGCAATTGCACAGAAGGTGTATGGCGGTATATGGATCTGGTCGCATTTCTGGGCTTCTACAGCCCTGATTTCTATCGCACTGGCATTTATGAACCTGCTGCCTATTCCTGCGTTAGACGGGGGCCATGTGGTGTTCCTGTGCGTAGAAATGGTGAAAGGGAAACCATTGGGCGATAAATTTATGGAGACGGCCCAGATCGTGGGATTTGTGATGCTGCTGTCGCTGATGGTATTTGTAATTGGTAATGATATCTTCAAAGCCTTTATCAAGTAATGAATTATTTTGAGCGCTATAACCTGCCGGTCTCATTTCATCCTGATGCTGCTCTTGTAAAGCTCAAATTTTATGAGCTGAGCAGGAAATATCATCCTGATTTTTATATCAATTATTCGGAGGAAAAACAGGAGGAGGTTCTGGAACTGTCTACGGAGAATAACATGGCTTACCATGTGCTGAGTGATCCTCAGAAACGCCTGCATTATATTCTTGAACTCAAAGGATTGCTGGCAGAAGGGGAGAACTATGTTTTGCCCCAGGATTTCCAGATGGAGATGAAGGAGATAAATGAAGCGCTCATAAACCTGCAGGCAGAACCTGACGTTTCCAGGCTTGAACTCATCAGGAAAGAAATGCTTTCAATTGAGAACGGTATTGAAGAAGAACTGAACAGGCTTGCTGCTTTGTTTGACAGCCTTCAGGAGGATGCTCAGGAGCCTGTGCTGATCTCGGTAAAGGATTTGTATTACAAAAAGAAATACCTGCACAGGATCAATGACAGCCTGTTTAAGCTGGAATCAGCACTATAGGTGTTTACTCAATGTAAAATATAAAGATAACCGGGCATTGCTGTCCCGGTTTTTCTATTTTTATGCAAATCTGAAATTATGAGCACCTTGTCAATTTTTAAGAAAGTAGCTATTGCTGAAGGGCTTTCCTATCTGGCGTTATTGTTAATAGCGATGCCATTGAAATATTTTGCCGGAATGCCTTTGGCGGTGAGATACACCGGGTGGGCTCATGGAATGCTGTTTGTTTTGTATGGGGCTTTCGTGATCATGTGCGCAATGGAGTATAAATGGAAGCTTGGTAAGATCGTGCTGGTGTTTTTGGCGTCATTATTGCCTTTTGCCCCTTTTATTGTAGAGAAACGGCTGCATGAAGGTGCTGAAGATCAGGTTAAAGGATAATATTTGAAATAAGGCTTGGATATATAGGGCTGAATATATAGATTTGCATCCCGCTTAATAAGCAATGCCCAGTTGGCGGAATTGGTAGACGCGCTGGTCTCAAACACCTGTGGGAAAC
The DNA here is from genome assembly GCF_900107535.1 of Pedobacter hartonius. Classification (GTDB taxonomy): domain Bacteria; phylum Bacteroidota; class Bacteroidia; order Sphingobacteriales; family Sphingobacteriaceae; genus Pedobacter; species Pedobacter hartonius. The sequence goes on from NZ_FNRA01000013.1 coordinate 130,974, forward strand.
CGTGCCGGTTCGACTCCGGCACTGGGTACATTTTGGAAAAACAGCCTCTAATTAAATTTAGAGGCTGTTTTTGTATAGGATTGTTTGATTATCTTTATGAATTGAAACGTATACTGATTTTAATTAAATTAGTAATAGATTCAATCACCGTAAGCTTTTATGAATTATGCATGCATCAGAAATATTAAAGATTATTCAGCAGGGGGAAAGTTCAAAAGTCCAATTTAAAGAAAAGCTTCCTCATACAGACTCTTTAGCACATGAATTAATTGCTTTCTCTAATTCTAAAGGTGGAGTAATTATCATCGGTATTAATGATAAGACTGGTGCGCTGAATGGTCTTACTTTTACGGAGATACAGGATTATAATCAAAAATTGGTTAATACTGCTTCGCAGTCTGTTTTTCCACCTGTTGTAATTGATACTGAGGTATTAACTGTTTCGGATAATAACATTATGATAGTTTATATTTCTGAAGGCATCAGCAAGCCTTATAAGGATAGATTAGGAACTATATATTTGAAAAATGGTTCTGATAAAAGAAGGGTCACGTCTAATGATGAAATAGCAAGACTTTTACAGAGTAGCGGATCTATGTTTGCAGATGAGGTTCCGGTTCTGGGAACTTCAAAAGCAGATGTAAATCTAAATCTCTATGATAATTTTCTAAAACGTAAATTTAAGAACTCACTGGAGGATTTAGGCATAGATCTCTCGAAATCCTTAGAGAATCTGGGACTATTAAAGGCCGGTCAGCTCACGCTCGCAGGTTTACTTTTATTCTCAGAAAAACGCAGTATAATTAAACCTCAGTTCTCGATTCAATGTGTAGCTGTTAATGATGTGAATTTAAGTGGAAATCATTTTATTGATAATGAACCCGCTTTTGATGGTACATTAAACGATGTTTATCTTAAAGCATTTGGGTTTATTGATAGGCATATTAAAAAAATTCAAAGTGGTAATTCTTTTAATAGTCCAGCGGTATGGGAGATACCCCAAGAGGTTTTTGAAGAAGTTTTAGTCAATGCCTTAATCCACAGGGACTATTTTGTTCAATCCACTATAAAGGTTTTCATCTTTTCTGATAGAATAGAAATAGTAAGTCCGGGAAAACTTCCGAATTCATTAACAATAGAAAACATAGCAAATGGTATTTCAATAGCACGGAATCCTGTACTACAATCACTTACTCAGTATATTTTGCCTTATAAAGGATTAGGAACAGGAGTAGGGCGTGCAATTTCTGCTTACCCTAAAATTCAGTTTGTGAATGATGTAAATACAGAACAATTTAAAGTGATTATTCCTAAACCGAATAATTGATTAATATGGATGATAATTGTTTAAATTAGCTATTTCTCGAAGATATAAAAGAAATATAGCCGGTTCGACTCCGGTACTGGGTACTTCGCCGGAATAATTTCTAATCTTAGATCTTATTCCGGTTTTTTATGCCATAACCCGTTGTTAATCTGATAGATAAGTAGAACTGCAAAGTTCACTTTATCGGTTCGACCCTTATTTTCTTTAATAGTCCATTTTTCGGGATAGATCGAACCAATGATACGTCGTTTACCTTCAATATCAGCCATTTTATATAGCTTATCAATGTTTTTTAGATTTTCCAACGTTTTATTCACGAGATCATTAAGATCCATAGCGTTAGAGGCTTCATTTTTGATTTTTTTCAGTTCAGCTTCTAACTTTAAAATCTTTTCATCCGCATTTGCCTTCATTATTTTATAGTCAGAAATATCAATATCCTCTTGGAGAAGTAATGTACGGGAGCGCGTTAATAAGTTTTGCTGCTCCGTTATGGCAGCGATGCCCCGATTCTTGTCAGCTTCAAATGTCTTATTATTAATTATATCACAGACTATCTGTTTGAACAACTCTGCTCTACCAGGTTTAGGAACGAATCTTCTAAGTTCACTTTCAAATTCCTTATTGATAACATCCGCGCTAAACCTGACCCTACAAGGCGATTTACAGTGGTAATAATAATACCCCGGTCTTCCTTTCGAAGCGCTTCCTGTAAGCGTTCTTTTGCATTCAGGGCAATACATAAAGCCTCTCAGTGGTAGATTTAAAGGGGTGGCGATTTTCACACCTTGGATTTTCTTTTTACCATTCAGAACATCCTGTACGTCCCAAAATAAATCCTCGGAAATAATTGGCTGATGAATGCCTTCAACTAAGTTTAATTCAGTGTCCTCGCTTGGTGGAATAATTATTTTACCACAGTAAACAGAGTTACGTATGGATGTCCAAAACGAGTTTCTGCTACATTTCATACTTTTTGATTTTCCAAGTTTCCATACGTGATCGGTTGCATAAAGACTTTCAGCGAGCCTTTTACGGTTCCAAAACCCATAATATTTACATCAAGGACGGCAATGGTTTTACTATCAACCAAGCGGCTAACCTGATTCAAGGGCGTTCGGTTTTTAGAACTGATTTGCTAAATATTAATGGGCAAGAGTATAAAGCCTGGATTACCTTGGAATTAAATCAGCCTAAAGATGGTTACGGCAATTTCAGATCTAAAATGTTTAGTGAAGGATACGGCTTTAATCTGAACGAGGTATTGAGTCGTTATTCGATTAAAGAGCTCGAAGATCCCGGTCTCATGGAAAAACTTGAAACATCATTGAAAAATGGTGGCAGCCCACTGGTTACGGTTAATAAAAACGGCGAAGATATCCGTCTTCGGATCGCAGCAGTTCCCCAGTTCACTCAAATTAATTTTTATGAGCAAAATGGCAAGCCTGTAATGAGGGAGCAGTTTTTAACGTCGAAAGCACAGGAGAAGCTTGCCCATAAAACCGAGGGTCATCAGCAAGGCATGTCAAAAAGCCAAGGATTAAGCAGGTAGAGCCCTTTCATTGTTTTGTTGATCAATTTCTTGTCACTGGGCAATATTGTGCATAAATGATATTGCCCTTTTTCAATGCTTCTTCAGCGGTCTGAACTGGCTAATGAACTCCTCCTCTTGAAGTGAATTTGCTACTTTACCATTAGATAGCAAGGTTTTAACATGTTGAACGATCTCATCATCACCTTCAGCTTTTCTCAGTCGTACTTTTAGATTTTTGTCCCAATCGGTGAGCGCTTCCTCTGTTGTTTTCCCACAACCCAAAACGCCTTTTTCACGATTTGACCCAAATATGCAGCAATACAAATCCCTGTTTTTGTAAACAACAGGTTTTAAAGCCTTTGCGGCGCCTGAGTAATCGACTTCGATGATTCGCTCAGGATCAATTTTCATCTGCTCCAACATGGTTGAGAATTTAGTTTATCAAAAACAGTTTGCTGTATGGGTTGATAAATACGCTATCAAATCTTTTTTTTTCAACAATGGTCGCAGGATTCTCTGGGTAGTAGTTTCCGAAATTTTCGATCAAATAGTATTGAGGTACGCTCCCTTTCAATGAGTTTCCGTGCCTCAATACCAATCATCTACATCTAGGTTGCTGTAGATAATATAATTATGGATTATTTTGTATTTGGTAGTCATACCTGCGGATCAATGAATCTAATTCTTCACTCTGTGAGAATTCGATGCAAGACATCATATATGGCTTCTTACCTTCATAATCTGCGATTTGGGTAGGTGTAATTGAATTGAACGCCTTATATGCTAAGCTATCCACAGCATTGTAAAGGTTATTTTTGGTGGTGCGACTGTAATCCGTAATTTCTACATACACCGTTTGGCTGATATCGTTCCGAAACGCTGTATCCTGTTTACCAACCAAAGATAAACAGCTGCATAATGCATATTCCTTCATCCATTGTCGTCGTTCTTTCAAAATCGCTTCCATAGCCTCATTTTTTCTTACCTTACATCCTCCTGTATAAAGTAAAATACCCATAAAAGGTATTATAAAAAGTATTTTTTTCATTCTAACTGCCATACTACTATTCTTGCTACTCCACCGAGTGCGTTAAAATAATCGTGCCCACCGATAGCCATAAAACCATTCCACAATGTGGCATGCCCATATGCGCGGAACTTACGAGGGTAATTTGGTTGCATAATAAATATGCCTTTTATACCCTTTAATTTTTCCCTGAACAGGTTTCCTTGAGGGCCTCCGTCGATTTCTTTCAATTGCAAACGATAGGTAGTTTGAAAAACCTGCTTTAGATAATTATAAAGATGTATTGAAGATACGAAATAATATTTACCATCTGCGCCGCTTGTTGTTTGATTTGGAATATAAGGAATTCGAATTCCCGAATAATTTAAAGCCCGTGAAACCCGCAATGCGCATGCATTGCCATACTTCACAGGATTAGACTGGTACATTGCCAAAATGTCTCCACCAACAAGAGCATATACTTGTGGCGCTGGCAGATCACCTCCGGTCGAATTTTTTGGATAGTTAGCATACATTGCATCATATGAAGGAGCAGCTGTCGCGCCATATTCTGGATTCGGCTCATCATTCCACATCGCAATCTCTGGATCATCGTCCGATATGTTCGGAATCGCTTCATAAGAAACGGTAGCAGGAGATGATGTACCATTCGTCCAGGTAATGTTTGTTCCGGTTATCCCCGGCAAGATGAAATCAGGTCGTGGCCAATCGGATGTGTTAGAGCCATTTCCTTCTCCTATGGCATAAAAATAACCAACTGCAAAGGGACCTTGGGGTTCATTTACATGGAAATATGCGGCAGTTACCTCCCCTTGGTTAGTATATATTTCTACTATCGTTCCTTCGTAACTCACACCGTCGACAGTTAAAGAGGAAGAAAACTGATCGGACACCGAATAATTCCTTGATTTAACATAATTGACCAATGAACCAAAATTGGAATCCGGTACGATTGCATTACTACCGTTTAATCCAAATATTCCTGGCGTATCGGGATTACCTCCCTGTCCAGGATCAGGGAACTCACCACCACCATCACAAACAACGATACAATTTTCTCCGATCTGCTGAGTTTCGCAAACCCAATCGTTAGGATCTCCTGTACCTGGACCTCCAGGACCCGAACAAATAGTTTGAAAGATAGGGGTACAAATTGGAGAACAAGTAGATGCGGAGCTTTCGCTGTTAACCCTTGTCTGGTTTTGAACAGAAGAGCTACTTACTTTGTATTTTTTAATAAGTTTCCCGTCCTTAATCCGCAACAGCCGGTATGGTTGTCCATCTATTTTTTTAAACTCAATGTATCCGGTAAATGTTGATCCTAACTGAAGGAATGTGTTCTCACGTATATCCTTCCCTTTCTCGATATAACTAATATCTGGGATATAAGTTATAATATTTGATGTTAGCCTGTCAGACGAATCTTTATATACAATCAACCTGGACAATGAAAATTCTGATCTTTTAATATTGTCTTTGGAATTTTCTCCATTTAATTGATACATAGAGATTTCGTTCTTTAGGATACTTATTGGTATCTCAACAATGCTGTAGGAATTCAACGTCACTTCAACTGTGCTTTCCCAATTCGGAGTTATGACCGCCGAAAGTGAAGCTATTTCGCCGTTTAAAAATTTAATCTGCTGAGTTTTACTTAGGTTCTCATAATAGTGTCTTGCTTCCAGAGTTGTTAGTTGGCTTTCCGGTTCGGTTCTAACCGAAGTTTCCTTTGTACACGAAGCGCAAGGAAGCAAATAAATAAAATTAATATTTTCCGCATAAGTGATATGTTTTTAGTTTTTTTCCAAAAAGAATTAGCCTTGTATTTTTTTTATAGGATTATAATGTGTGTTTACGCCGAACCGCACCTGGACATTCTGCCTTAAATGATTACGTTATTGAACAATCATCTGCTGTTTTGTGTAAGCTGTTTTCTGGATTAAGTGATCGAGTGTGGCGTTTGCACACTTGGCGGTTGTTTTGAAAAATTCTTCATTGTGCCTGCATAACAGCACAATCCTTGCTGAAGAGTTAGCGTGTTCGTCAAATAGCTTTTAGTCATTTTAATAGATTTAATATGAATACACTTAAACATATCTAATTATATGACTAAGAAATAATTTACTACACAAGTGCTGTCAACGCGTTACGAATGTATCAATAACTATAACTTCATACGAGGAAGACTATATCGATTATAATAAATCGAAACAGTTGATGACCACATCGTAAATCATTTAAACTTGTCAACATTAAAAATCGTTATCTGCCCATCGTGAAATGTTCACTTTGCCTAACCAAATGTCCAAGTGATTAGACCCTAACGTAAATTGAGTGATATCTGGGTTTGATTTAGATTAAAGACGTGATCCGATGAAATTCGTAATGCCGCACGTTAAATGCGGTATGTCATTATTACTAAATTTACACATATTGGCCAATATAAATCCCAGATTGAGGACCAACGCTTTTTAAACCTTTCCTAATAAGTCCTCCAGTTTAATTAACTCCTTATGATGCGGAGAGCATTTCCCTGCCTGCATGAGCCGATAGTACTATGCTTTAATTGTTTTTATTGATATTCAAATTTACCTATAGGGGAGATGGGAATTGGATAGGTGGATTTACTAGGCGTATGTTATAAGGGAGAGTTGAAGGTCAGGAGCGATATCTTTGGTTGATCATAGTAGCCAAGAATATATTTCTTACAAGTTGAAATTTGGATTAGAGATTTAAATAAAAAACAATTATGTTTGATTTTGTGTCAAACGAACTAATAATGTCATTTTTTTAATCTTTATTTGTACTTAACTTAAAAGTGAATACCTTTGTTATCCAAGATTATACTGTACTTGATGAAAATGCCTGTAATTTTTACATGGTGAAATTTGATGGTATAGATATATCTGAAGTTGAAAAATTCTATTACAGGTATTTCAATGAGGATAATGAATTTTTCGAAGATGCTGAGAGTATATTTGCTCTCATAGAATATTTAAGTATACATGGAATCAAGGCCATTAAAAAAGATAGACCAGAAGCTGGAGCTTTCGCTTTACCTCCTAAATCAATGGAAGATGAGTGTGAAGCTTTTTACGTTGGAAACAATTTGCGATTATATTATGTTCAAATAGCACCTAGCATAGTTTTATTGTTAGGTGGGGGTATAGCTCACGATAGCGATAGTGGACGTCCGCCGATTCAGCTTCAAGAGGCACAGATGTTTGTTAAAAAAGTTAAAGAAGGTTTAAATGTATCTTATACTATATCGGGAAATAAGTTGGTCTCGACAGATAGTGAGGAAATAATTATTTATTAGTATGCAAAGTGATATTTTTTTAAAAGCTAAAGAAAAGATTAGACCTGAACAACGCATGTTTATTGCTAAAAATATGTCTCTTATTGATCAAATATTTTCAATATTGGACGAAAAAGGTTGGTCTCAAAAAATATTGGCTAATAAACTAGGGAAATCTGAATCTGAAGTTAGTAAGTGGCTTTCAGGATTACATAACTTTACTCTTAAATCAATAAGCAAGTTAGAGTCCGTACTAGAGCAAGACTTATTGATAACTCCTCTATCAATCTCGGGAAAATTCACAGCCCAACTAGAAGTTCATGCAACAAAGGTATATTCTGATGTTGTAGGCTGTTTTACTGACCAACCAACAACAATTGCATATCGACAACACTTAGATATTACGTCGAATGGAAAACAAACGTTGATTCTCAAAGAAAAGAAGATGATCTTTGACAAACCTTCAGCAATCGTCTACAATAGAATATTACTAAGTCCTAGAAAACACCGCCTTTCAGATGAATACAGTGCAGCCTAAAATAGGTCAAGTAGATCCTGATAAAATCTCTATAAGAAATATAAAGATTACCAACGCTCAAGTAAACTCATTATTAGATGAGCCGGTAAATGATCAAGATGATGTCAAGATCCAGTTGAATACTACGACAATGTTTAACCAGGAAAATGAAAGTAGAATAATATTCCAAATTAACATAACTAAAAGAAAGGAAAGCGGTGAAGAGATAGCAAATGCTACATTTACCATTCAATTTGATTTTCATGTTGAGAATTTGGATGAATTCCTTTCTTATCCAGACGGACCTGAAAAAGACTCGTTGACTGCTGATGCTTCTATAGGATCGACATTAATGGGAATAGCATATTCAACTTCACGAGGAATAATCTTGACCAGGTCCAACGGTACACCGTTGCAAGGTGTTATCTTACCGGTTATTGATCCGAGAAATTTACTTACAACCGAAATAGATGAATAATGCGCTAGATAGATATTGCAAACCTAATTATACCCAGCTATCAGGGTACAATAATAGCCTTCAAGGCGTGATTGAAGCCTGATTATTTGAAATCACATACAGTATAACATGCGTATTAGGGTCACTTTGCCTGTAAGTACTGCTTACTTGCAAATTACTGTCCTCAAAATTAGGTAGCAATCACGTTGGTATTGACAAAATATGTACGTTGTATTGACGGGGCTATTGTATAACATTTATAGCCAGATCAAACCTTGGTGCTAACTGCCGGTTAGTGACAAGGTAAGGGTGTCGCCAAAATTGTCGGCTCCATATCTGATCAACCGCCTAATTTCAACTTACTCAGTTAGCCCACTGGGTAACCCACAGTTACTTGGTTGTATTTTGGGTAAATGCAAATATAGGTGCCTATGATTGCAAAGCAGGGGTTTGACATGATGTCGAGGGCCAGGGCATAAATATGCCTTTGATATGAGAGCGCATATTTGCGCTGTCCTTTTTTTTCGGATAGCGATGTTACTAACCGCCAGTTACTATCATAATAGACCAAAATTCATCGTAAGCTAACACTACGGTGCATATTGACATGAGCTTACGCGGATTATAAATTTGGCTTCATAAAAATATTATTATGGAGCTTCAAAAAATCAAACCCCGCAGAGCGATATGCATTCGCAACAAGCAGCTGATTATTCAACTGCTGGAAAAATACGAATCCTCAAAAGCACAGACCAGTCTGGTTCAATTTTGTAAAGATCATGATGTACCGACAGGTACATTTTATACCTGGCTCAGGTATCAGCGTGAGGGAAAATATAAAGCCAATGGTAGATTTATGGCCCTATCTCCTGAACCTATATCCGTGCCGGAACCAGCAGTGTCACTTCCTGTATTTGCCAGTATAAATTCAGGAGCGCTCACTGTCCAGCTGCATCAATATGTTGCGCCAGAATATATTCAATCACTACTGGACAAAGGCAGAGGATTATGATACCGACTGGTAAAAATTATTTTGTATACCCCGATTGTATTGATGGCCGCAAAAGTTTTAACGGGCTTACAGGGATTATCCGTAGCGAATTGCAACGCGATCCTGCAGGTGGCGATGTATATATTTTTGTGAGCCGCTGGCGGCAAAGCATCAAACTATTATTCTGGGAACACGGCGGCTTTGTGATTTACTATAAGAAGATGGATAATGGGAGTTTTGAGGTTCCGCCACTTCGTGCTGATGGACAAGGGCGGCATATCAGCGAAATTCAATTACTACAGGTCATCCGTGGGATTGAATTTCAAAAAGAAAAGCAACGCAGCAGCATACGGAAAAACACCCTGGCTTTAGAGCAGTAACGGGTGAGAAATTTACGGCGAAAATTTGCAGAAAAAGGTAAGGTTGTTTATTTTTATGGCAACCAAATCGCCCTTAATGCAGTCAGCAGATACGATTGATTACAAAGAACTCTACGAACAATCCCGTAAGGAAAATATCCTCCTGCGGGACGAGTTCAAGCAGTTGCGTTTGGTGAACGAGCAGCTGCTCCATCGATTGGAACAATTGCTCAAACTGAGCTTTGGCAGCAAAAGTGAACGCTATCCGGGCAAGGAACAAAGTCCTGATCAGCTTCGTTTGGGGCTGATCGAAGAAGTGACTGCCACTGTAACCGCACCTGCACCTGTTCCTGCTGAAAAGGCAAAACCGACACAGGCAGTGCAACAAAAGAAGAAGCACTTCGTGATTCCAGAAAATATTGTGGATGAGATCCAGGAGATCCATCCTGATGTAATTCCTGAAGGTAGTAAATGTACTGGAAGCGAAGTATCTTATCGCTTAAAATGCAGTCCTGCACGTTTGACGGCTAAAAAGATTATCCGTTATAAATACCTGTTACCTACACCAGCCGGTGATCCGGGCCTGACCAGCAAGATCATTATTGCGCCTCTACCCGATGAAGTGATCAAAAACTGTATGGCTGATGCCTCGCTGCTGGCCACGCTGATTGTTGAAAAGTATTGTGACACATGCCGGTTTACCGCCAGATGACCCGTTTTGACCGTACAGGAATAAAACTGGCACCCTGTTAAATCCATTATATGAAAAACTTAAACAGCAAGTGCTGCAAAGCAATTACCTGATGATGGATGAAACAACGATGAAGGTGATGGATAAGAGTAAAAAAGCACAACTCATAGAGGATATTTCTGGGCAGCGCAGGCTCCGCCAGCTAAACTGGTATTCTTTTAATATCAGCCTGGGCGTAATCAGGAAGTGCCACAGGCACTACTATTCGGTTACAAGGTTACCTCCAAAGTGACGGCTACAGCTGTGTGCGACCTGCAAAGGTCATTGTCTAATTGTTCAATCAGGAAACTGAACAACGAACCTGCCATGCTGTTGGCAGTAGCCTACTTCGACATGCGAGCCGAGTAATTGGCTTGTGTGAAGCTCGAAAGACAATATACCGAATGCCTGATAAGCAGACCCATTAAACCGTGAGGATACACTGGGTTCCGGAAAGTTCAATTCCGGATAGGGTTAGGCTTGCTGATATGATAAAATTAAATGAATCGATGTTAAACGCCGTTAAGCCGAATAAGCGAAAGGAACTGAAACGCTTAAGCCAAAATGGTAACTGTGCGGGATATCCCTTGGCATGTTTAGGGATACACAGCCAACGAACGCACACGGTGAAAAGTCGATATCTAAATCAGTGTGTTGGATAATGGCAACAGGGTAAGACCGTTTATTCGCATTAGTATGCAAGGCCAAGCGCAAGCGAGGCTGATGAATGAGCGGTTAAAGGAGGAGATAAAAAGCGAATGGTGACCGATGATGGGTCACATATGGGATGAAAAGATTGCCCTACAGTGAAAACTGGCAGACTTATCTCTGGTTATTTTAGTGATAAACGATGAAGAACTTTTTTTTAAAAGACAATATGCAAATGACTGTGAACTCAAGTAGTGCCACGGATGCTATTGCCATCTGCAAGGACTGGAATTCCATTGATTGGGATCACTGTCTATTGGAGGTAAAGAAGCTTCAACTACGTATCGCTAGATGGGAAAGGCTTAGAAACCGGCGCAGAGTCAAGGCTTTACAATGGTTACTAACCCACAGCTTTGCTGCCAAATGTTTGGCCGTAAAGCGAGTATCACAAAATAGAGGCCATCGAACTGCGGGCATTGATGGCATCGTAATGTCTTCGCCCACGGATAAATGGGAAATGGTAAAAAGCCTAAACAGAAGAGGATATAAATCACTTCCATTAAGGCGGATCTATATTCTGAAATCCGACGGAAAGAAACGGAGGCCTCTTGGACTTCCGTGTATGAAAGACCGAGCTATGCAGGCACTGCATACGATGGCATTGTTGCCGATCTCAGAAATGAATGCGGATTGGAACAGTTATGGTTTTCGTCCTGAAAGGGGAACTGCCGATGCAATTGAGAAATTATTTAATGGACTTGCCACCAAGCGGTCTTCACAATGGGTCTTGGAGGGGGATATAAAATCCTGCTTTGATCTGATTAGTCACGACTGGATTCTTAATCATATTCCAATGGATAAAAAGGTTCTTTCGCAATGGCTGAAATCAGGGTTTGTGGAATCAGGGAAGCTCTTTCCAACAAATTATGGTACCCCTCAGGGAGGACTTGCCTCACCGACAATTGCCAATATGGTTCTAGATGTTATCGAAGACCTGATCGGCAAAAGGTTCGGTTCAGCAAAATTAGATGGTGATTATTCCAAGCAGCGAAAGAACCCCATACTGTTTGTGCGTTATGCTGATGACTTTGTTGTAATTGGCCGGACAAGGGAAGTCTTGGAACAGGAGGTAATGCCAATGATCCAAATGTTTCTGAAAGAACGTGGATTGGAATTATCGGAAACAAAAACCAAGATAACCCATATTCATGATGGATTTGACTTTCTTGGGCAGAATGTTCGAAAATACCAGTTAAAAAATGGTATAGAGAAACTTTTGATAAAACCATCAAAAACCAATATCAAGACTTTCCTCACCAGTATCAGAAAAATAATACGTTCGGAAAGAAGTATAGGGCAGGCGGAACTTATCCGATTACTGAACCCGAAAATAAGAGGCTGGACATATTATCACAGATCAGTTGTTTCCTCAGAAATATTCAGTGCAGTGGATAAGGAAATCTGGAAGGCCTTATGGAAGTGGTCAGTTCGAAGACACCCCAATAAGGGTAAAAGATGGATAAAGTCAAGGTACTTTCATCGTATAGAACTACGCGACTGGATCTTTAGGGCAATCAATACTGAGAAGGGTGCAAAGGTGATAGATACCCTCTGTTTTGCCAGTAGTGTTCCAATTGTACGGCACACCAAAATAAAACAACAGGCTACACCATTTGACCCATCTTATGAAAGATACTTTCAGGAACGCACTTCACAGAAATGGAAGAACAACAAAAGTGGAAAATTGAAGGTAATGGCCTTATGGAAACGGCAAAAGGGTACCTGCCCTGTTTGCCTGGAAAAAGTGACTAAACTAAGCAACTGGATTGTATACTGGCATAAAGGTAAACTAGAGGGAGGAAGCGACAAGCTGGACAATCTTAGCTTATTGCATCCAAAATGCGCACGAGGTGACAAACCAAAATTTGTGATACCCCATCGGCCACACCAATAAAGTTTGGCTTTAAAATGACTTGAGCCGTGTGCAGGGAAACTTGCATGCACGGTTCTTAGGGGAGTCGGCCCAGGTAACTGGGCCCTCTTACCCGACTATGAAACGCTGGCTACAAACAAGGATATCACGCTATTATGTTGCATGGCACACGCAAGGCTCTCCATGAGTGACACCAAGTACTTCTGACACTAATTTACCTGCTCTTTATGCTAATACCAAAATACCGGTATAATTCCTCACGATATTGCCCCCCAATGGGTATAACCTCTATACTTCCGTTCATTATAATCATATTGCCAGTGATTTTTTTAACGAAATTAAGGTTAACGATATAGGATTTCTGAACTCTCAAAAACTGTCCGGTGCTGGCCAGTCCATCTTCCATATCAGATATCTTTTTCCAAACAAGATATTCCTTGTTTATGGTAACTACTTTAATATAATCCTTATCGCTTTTTAAAAAAAATATCTCACCGTGCGGGATAATCACGTTCGAAGATCTGTCCTTGATAATAAGACTTTTCTTATCAATCCCATTGCGTTTGTTGTCATCGGCAGCATGTATTTTATTGACAGTTTTCAGCAAACGGGTTATACTAAATGGTTTTAATATATAATCGAAAACATTAAGTTCAAAACTTTCAACCGCGAAAGCAGAGTGGCCGGTGACGAATATAAAAATGGGCGGATTTTTTAATGTCTTAAAAAATGATACGCCGTCCAGTTCCGGCATCTGAATATCACAAAAAATGATGTCAATTTTACCTGACCCAATCAAATCTGTAGCTTCCAATGCATTTTCAAATGCACCGTTCAGATGCAGTCCCGGTATTTTTTCGATATATCCTGACAGCGTCTCTCTCGCCAGACGTTCGTCATCGATTACGATACAGTTCATACTAAAGGTTTTATCTGGTTAGTTTATAAGGATATATAATTCGCAACTAAACCAACTGGATCATCAATATATCTTACTTAGAGCTTGCGTAATTGCGAAGGGACACGGCTAAATAACATATCTCGAAAGTGTTATTAATTCTAAATTTAAGAGTTTAAAGATATTTGGGACATGATAACTGTATTGTAATAGGATTTTTACAGAATTTACAGGTATTTTAAACAAATCGGAGATTACAGCTCATTGGTAACAGTCAAACCAGAGTTGATCGAACTTATTACCCCGATCCAATTTGCAATAGTAAATTCATAACAACATTAAATGCAGGGTACAAACGATGATGCAAACTTTAAATAATTTACTTTTTGCTTCTGATAACGAGGTTGATAAGGTTTATATGTATTTACGTCTTTTAAACGTACCGGTTAGCAGACATGCGGTGAAAAGCGAATTGATGGATCATCCGGATGCAAATAGCCTCCTTTCTATTAGTGATACGATTGCGGGCTTTGGTGTAGAGAATGTTGCGGCGATGGTTTCTTCAGAAGAACTGGATCAAATATCCGCACCATTTCTTGTCCGAACGCAATCTGGTGAGGGACTGTCACTGGCTATAGTAAAAGAAATTAATCATGATTCTGTCACCTACATGCCTTCAGGACAACAGCGTTGGCAACGCATTAGGAAGGATCTATTCTTGCAGGATTTTCAGAGACTTGTTTTGGTTGGAGCGGTAAATGACACTACCCGGCATCCTCAGTTTGCAATAGACCAAAAAAAGGAAGAATCGCAGCAAAGGAAAATAACATTTGGTATGCTGGCGTTGCCATTATTAACAGTAAGCCTGATCGTGCTATCGCTGTTCAAGTACCGGCTGGCAGCAATTATACCTTCGCTGTATACTATACTTTCCCTGGCGGGGGTAATGGTCGGTAGCCTGCTGCTGTGGCATGAAATTGACAGGCAAAGCACCTTGCTGAAACAGGTTTGTGCAGGGGGTAAACGGGTTAATTGCGATTCTATTTTGAGTTCGCAGGCTTCTGCAGTCTTTGGTGTCAGCTGGTCGCTTATTGGTTTTAGCTATTTCGCCGGTTCGTTGTTAGCGATTCTGACAATGGGTATAATGAATAGCTTACTGTTTGAATGTTTTACTCTTTTAAGTTCAGGTGCCCTTATCTATACTGCCTTTTCACTTTATTACCAGTGGCGTATTGCTAAACAATGGTGCCTGTTATGTCTTTACACCCAGGGCATCCTTATCCTGCAGGCAGGTTTATTAGTCTCAAATAGTAAAATAAGTATGTTCAATGCTTTGATCCCGGAAAATTTAATTCTCCCAATGATCACTTGTTATATCCTACCTTTTGTCCTGGGACTAATTATTGTACCGGTTATAAAAAAAGCGAGAGAAGGAGAAGAATACCAAAAAAGCCTGGCGCATTTAAAGTCAAATGCTGAGGTGTTGAAGGCGCTGTTGTACACACAGCCTATGATTACCTCATCAGCCAATGGTTTGGGGATTACCCTTGGCCGCGAAGATGCAAGGCATCGGTTAATTAAGGTTTGCAATCCTTACTGCGGTCCGTGTGCAAGCGCGCATGTTGTGATAGATGAGATTTTAGCGGATAACCCGGACTTGCAGATACAAATCATTTTCACTGCTTCTGATGATGATCAGGATAGAAAAGCAGCTCCTGCCCGTCACCTGATGGCAGTATCCGACAGTGCTGATGAAGGGTTATTGAAGCAGGCTTTGGACGACTGGTATCTCGCAGAAACAAAAGACTATTCCGCATTTGCTGCTAAATATCCTGTGCATGACAAACTGCAGCAGCAGGGCAGTAAAGTTAAGGCCATGCGTGAATGGTGCGACCAGATGGAAATCCGCTTTACACCCACTTTTTTTTTAGACGGATACCAGTTACCGCGCAGCTATCAAATAGGAGATCTGAAAAAACTGAGATGGGCGGAGGATGAAGATAAATAGTTTAAGCCTTCAAAGGCAGAAAAATATCATAACATCTGTAAACTGTAGCAGGACGCAAAGTTTGACAGAAGCGCTTACCTGCTTAAGTGGTAAACAACAAATTATTTTTAACCAAATGCCTTAAAAAATGGAAAAGCTTAAATTAAAATCACTTGGACTGGGTGCTACCGATATCCTGTCCAGGGCACAAATGAAAAACGTTTGGGGAGGGGCAGACTGTACCGTTACCAATACTTCATCCAGCGGTACAACAGTTACCAACATCACCTGGCCAGGAGGAAGTGGCGCAAGCTGTTCTTATATGAGCAGCTGGGCAGGCAGTTACGCTAGCAGCCAACAGGGACAATGCGGTGGTCATACTACCTACGATTGTGGTTGTGACGGCTGGGGCAATTAATGAATCTGAAGGGGGAACTGCCCCCTTCATTAACTTTGTGCTATGAATATAAAACTTCCTTTTTTTTTGATTATAAGTGCCGCTTTAATTTCGTATTCTTCGCATGATAAGCCGGGTAGGCCATCACTTGGTGAAGCCGGTACTGTGGTGGTTTCTGTCGCTTTAAAATCCCACGAAAGCCTGGTGTTCAATAGCTTTGACAGGTATAGCCGAAAATATGAATTTAAAAATTACATAGAAAAGGATACCTTAATCACCAGGCAAATCAAGCTGTCCAGACCCGCATTGTGGCAGTATGGAAATTTTTTAGTATTACCAACCGGTCCGGTCTTAAAAATCTATTCCCTGCTGTTACTTCCCGGAGATACGGTTTTGTTGAAGGGAATTAATGATGGAGCGATAGCTATGACGAAAAGTTCCGGCTACCAAAAACTGCTTGACAGCTTAATTACCTTACCTAAAGAATTTTATTGGTATGACGCAAAATCGCAGCAGATACTGGTTAAGGATTCGGGTATTAAACAATTTTTACAAAGTATCGAAAATACATTTAGCCAGAATGAAAATCGTATAGACCGGTTAAATGTATCAGCGCTGAGAAGCGACTGGATAAGAAAAGTAAACAAAAATATTAAATATACTGCTATTGCACACTTATTACAGAATAAGGAAATCAATTCATCTACAGTGATGGACAGTGTGTATAAGGAAATGTATGCTGATGTTAACGATATACTAGCTGTAGATGCGATAAATAACAATGTGATTATGGGTGCGATAGTGTCCTATAATGCAAAAAAAAACGATCAAAACTTAAATAAAGACAACTTTTGGGCCACTGCTGCCGGGGTTGATACTGTGCTCAGGAAAACTGCCCTTTACAAAGATTATTTAAAATCTGCGATGGAGGCTCAATATATTAACGCTCCGAAAGAAATAATGACGATCAGGCAGCAATTAGCTGATATAAGCTCCAGATCCCCATTTTTGGATACACTTTACCAGGTCAGCGGGATATTAGCTGAAACATTTAAAGATTACAGCGGAGCCAAGCAAAAATTACAAAACTATGCTGGGGGACATTATGCATATATAATGGACGCAGACAACCAGGCCGATAATCACGAAATTAAACCGACAAAGTACTTACCACCAATTCTGCTTTATGATTTTGCGGGAAAGAAAGCCGATTTTAAACAGGTAGTAGCTTCAAATGACTATAAATTAACACTCGTTGATTTTTGGGCCAGCTGGTGTATTCCCTGCATTATGGAAATGCCGGCGCTAAAAAGGGCAGAGGAAAAAATGAAGGGCAAGCCAATAAAGTTTGTAACCATTAGCATCGATAAAGACCAGGATATTAGCAAATGGATTACTGCAGCAAAACAGAACAAACTTTATGGCAAGGCTTTTCAATATAGACTGGCTAATTTCAAGCAATCCCCGCTAACTAAACTAATCCATATCAGGAACATTCCAAGATATCTCCTCATCGATCAGCAGGGAAATATCATAGATGATGACTTCTACCGGCCGAGCGATGAACGCTTTCAATTGCAACTAATGAAACATCTGGACTGATTGCCCGGGAAGCAGGGGGAACCTAATAATTTGAAATTAAATAGGACAAATTTAATGTATATCGTATGAGAATTGTACAATCTTTCTGGTCTTCTAACCGTAATTTATTGGAAAACAGGTTTGGATGGGTGTCCCCGCAATATCACCTGATGGCTTGGACACTAAGTTCTCTTAAATTAAGAGAACATTATGAGGATTTGCATTTATGTACTGATAGTAACGGCTATGCTATCCTCATAGACCAGCTTAATCTTCCTTACAGTTCGGCAGAGATATGTTATGACAATATTGAATTTGACAAAAACCAATGGGGCATTAGTAAAATCCTGACTTATGCTGCTCAGACAAAGCCGTTCATCCATGTTGATGCGGATGTCTTTATATGGGATAAATTCAGTGAAGAGCTTGAACAGGCCGGTTTAATTGCGCAAAATATTGAACGGGGAACAGATTATTCAGATAGTATGTTCAATGAATTGAGAAGTAAGTTAGCCTATATCCCAGATATCTTTCAGAAAGAATTAGATACGAATAAGGTTTCCTCCTATAATGCCGGAATCATAGGGGGGAGCGACATCAGTTTTTTTAGGCAGTATGCAGATGAAGCCCTGGAAATGGTTAGCCGAAACAAACATCTTGCGCCGGACGAAACGACATACCTCAACTTTAATATCCTCTTTGAGCAGGTGTTGTTCTCTTTATTAAGTAAGCATCAAAATAAAAAGGTTACCTGCTATTTTAAGGAAACTTTTGATGATAACGGTTATCTGATTTCTTTGTTTTCTGACTTTTCCAGAATCGCCCTGGGTCAAAAATATTTTCACCTGATTGGAGGCTCAAAAAGAAATAAGGCTGTTTGTGACCTGATGAGTGCAATTTTACTGAATGAGTATCCCGAATATTACCATAAAATCATCAGGTTGTTCCCCGATAAACACAAGTACTTTTACAGCAAAATTTTTGGGTCTGATGCAGCTGTTTCAAATAAAACGGAAAGGAAAGCAGATTATCCCTGGGGCGAAATAAGCTTTCCGAGAACGGCAAGAGCATTCCCTTCTGTAAGAAATACCATACCGGCCGATCTGGAGGTAGATTATAGAACATTGGTCGAAAATCAGGATTCTGTATCTGCAAATGAGATTTTTGAATATGAACGTAACTTATCTGAATTGTTTGGTAGCTGGTGTAATATCAATGCTGCATCATTGACAGTGATCGAAACTTCAGCCTGTAATTACTTCGCTTTCTTTGCGCAGGATAAGAATCATCAGTTGAGGGCTGTTCTACAAAAAAATCCCCATCTGACAGTAATTGAAGATTCATTTGACTGGCTTCCAGAAACAAAATCCTCTATTAATCAGGATATCGGATTTGCACCATTTGAAGAGCTGAACGGTCTCGCTATCATTCCCCGGCTGTTCCTGAAAGGATATGAAGAAATATTAATTGATGGATTAGATCATAATATTTTCATGCTCTTAACCGAGCCCTTGTCCTTTGGGGCATTGTTGAAAGCCCTGGAACCTTGCTTTTCTACCGCAGAAATCTACGACGAATATGCGGCTGTTTACGAGCTGATGCTTAAGAAACTGAAGTATCTTTTTCATAGCAAATGCCTATTTATCCCCGGAAGTTTTACAGCTACTAATTAAATGATATGATTAAAGAACAATACGGGGTTTCCGTGATTATGCCAACCTATAATCAGGGAGCGTTTATAAGAGGTGCCTTAACAGGACTGTTTAAGCAGACGTTTGAAAATTGGGAACTGATCATCATCAATGATGGATCTACTGACTATACAGAACAGGTCATTGCAGGCCATCTGCGTGACGCCCGGGTACGATACTTTAAAAATGAACAAAACAGGGGACTGGGCTATTGTCTGAATTTGGGAATAGCACAGGCCAGATATACACATATCTGCTATTTGCCATCAGACGATATAATTTATAAAAATCATCTGCAGTCCCTTTACGGGAAACTTACAGCTACAAACAATGCTGTGTTAAGTTACACGGGTGCCTGTTTTCATAACACTGATAGTTATGCCACTGGTCTGTCTACTAATCGTACTCTGGGGAATGTTCCGGACCAGTGTCTGCAGTTGGTGCAGATTATGCACAAAACTACGGCTTGCAGGTGGTCTGAACGTGAAGTTCTTGTAACAGCTGATTTAGATGTTATGTTTCTTAACGAATTGCGTCAGGAAGGTGCATTTGTTGCAACCGGAAAAATTACCTGTGAATGGGTTAATCATCCTTTTCAGCGTCATAAAATCATTAATAAGAAAGAAGGCGGGAGCATTCATTTCTATAAAAATTATTATGGTGTAGATCAGAGGCTCAAATTCTACAGTGATGGCGTTTGTCTGGATGAAAATAAAATACCTGTAAACCTCAGTGAGATGAATACGGCACCCGGCAAACTGAAAATCATTATTGTGGGTGAATTAGGCTTTAATCCGGAAAGATTAGCAGTATTGGAAGAAGAAGGACATCAGCTCTTTGGAATATGGATCCGTAATCCAGATATCCACAATGCGGTGGGCCCCTTTGCATTTGGAAACATCCTCGAGTTGGATCTTGACAATCTTCAATCTCAAATTGCCGGGATAAATCCGGATTTGATTTATGCTTTGCTCAATACGCAGGCAGTTAAACTAGCTCATACAGTTATGCTTTCAAATCCTGGTATACCATTTATCTGGCATTTTAAGGAAGGACCATTTTTTTGTCGTAATGCTGGTCTTTGGAATGATTTGGTAGAACTTTATTATAATGCTGACGGTAGAATTTATATAAATCAGGAGTGCAGGGACTGGTTTGAACAATTTATTGGAGACCATGAGCGGCCATCGTATATTTTAGATGGTGACCTGCCGCCGGCGAATTGGTTTACATCAACCCGATTGCCCCTTTTGTCAGCTGAAGGGAATTGCATACATACGGTGATGATCGGACGTCCTTATGGAATAAGTCCGGATGACATTGCTGTGCTTGCAAGACATCAGGTGCATTTCCATTTATATGGAAAATTCTATCAGACTAAATGGCACAAATGGGTAAAAGCCGTGAATGAATTGGTACCCGGCCACCTGCACCTGCACGAGCATTGTAAGCCTGATCAATGGGCGGAGGAACTGTCCAGGTATGATGCCGGATGGCTGCATTGTTTTACCAGTAAAAATCAGGGTGATATCATCAGGTGTGACTGGAATGATTTGAATCTGCCGGCAAGAATGGCCACTCTGGCTGTCGCTGGTTTACCTATGATCCAGAAGGCAAATGAAGGCCATATTGTAGCTTCGGAAAGCATCTTGCGGCAGCTAAATATAGGTGTCCTATATACCTCTTACGACGATCTTGCACAGCAGCTGCATGATAAGCCATCGATGGAACAGAAGCGAAAGCAGGTCTGGGAGAACAGAATGTGTTTTTCTTTCGACTATCATTTAAAAGACCTGACAGACTTTTTTAATCAGGTAATTGCCTCTGCACAATAAAGCCGGTATAGCAAGAATTGATTTGTAAACATATAAGCGCCCGTGAAAAATTTTAATCATTATCGTCAGCGAAGTCAAATGGATTGTGGTGCTGCCTGCATCAAAATGGTAAGCAAACATTATGGCCGCAATGTGGACATCTATTGGCTGCGCAAGTTGTGCCAGCTTACCCGGTCGGGTGTTAATCTGCTTGGGATCAGTGAAGCTGCTGAGAAAATCGGCTTCCGGACTCAGGGTGTAAAAGTCAGCTCTGAAAAGCTTGTTCATGTGACCATACCCTGTATCCTGCATTGGCGGCAGAACCATTTTGTGGTCTTATATAAAGTGAATAAAAAATTTTATTTCATAGCGGATCCGGCAAGTGGTAAACGCAAGCTGACAAAAGATGAATTTCTAGACAACTGGTTTGCCCATAATCAGCTGTTTAACGGTATTCTATTAATGTTAACACCCACTCCTCATTTCTATGATAGTGAAGAGCAGGGGGAACCGGCAGGCGCAAAACTGCGATGGGGAAAGCTGCTTCGTTACTTTCAGATTTATCAGAAGCTGTTCGTGCAGCTCCTTTTGGGGCTACTGGTAGGTACAATTCTACAGCTGGTTACTCCATTCCTTACCCAGTCGGTTGTGGACATTGGGATCAATACGCGCAACATTAACTTTATTTACCTGATCCTCATTGCTCAGATTGCACTATTCATCGGGCAAACGGGCGTAGAGTTTATCCGCTCCTGGATTTTGCTGCACATCAGTACCCGGGTTAACATTTCCATTCTCACCGATCTGCTCATCAAGCTGATGAAGCTCCCGATGATTTTTTTTGAAACTAAGACTTCGGGTGATATTATGCAGCGTATGGCTGATCAGCAAAGAATTGAATCTTTCCTGACGGGGTCTACACTGGGCACACTTTTTTCTTTCGTTAACCTGATCGTTTTTGGATTTGTTTTAGCTTTCTATCATACGGGTATATTCCTGGTATTTGCTGTTACAACGATATGTTATACCGCCTGGATTCTGTTGTTTCTTAAACAAAGAAGGTCACTGGATTACAAACGTTTTTCCATCTCATCAGATAATCAAACGCAAATCGTTGAGCTGGTAGGTGCTATCCAGGAAATTAAGCTTAATAACAGTGAAAAACAGAAACGCTGGGTCTGGGAAACAATCCAGGCGCGTCTGTTTAAATTTAAAGTGAAAAGCCTGGCGCTGTCGCAATATCAGCAGGCGGGTTCTATGGCAATTAATCAGCTAAAGAGTATTATAATCACTTTTATGAGTGCGAAAGCAGTCATTGACGGCGACCTCTCCCTTGGAGGAATGGTTGCCATCCAGTACATCGTCGGTATGGTAAGCAATCCTATAGAGCATATCCTAAGCTTTATCCAGTCCTATCAGGACGCAAAGATTAGTCTGGAGCGGATTAATGAAATTTACAGTGAAGAGGATGAAGAGCCGGTTGGTAAAGACTGGCTGCGTGAATTACCCGCAGACTGCAGTATTCATATGAGCAATTTAACTTTCAGATATCCTGGTGCAGGTAATGATCCGGTGCTTACTGATATCAATCTGCTATTTCCCGAAGGTAAGACCACGGCAATTGTTGGCATGAGTGGTAGCGGAAAAACGACCATACTTAAATTGTTGCTGCGGTTTTATGAACCTGAGAAAGGACAGATTCATATCGGTTCTGCCGGTATCGGACAGATAGGCTTTGCTACATGGCGCAGCGCCTGTGGGGTGGTGATGCAGGATGGATTCATTTTCGCTGATACCATTGAAAGAAATATAGCGGTAGGAGACGAATTTCCTGATCAAAAAAGGGTAGAGGATGCTATACGGATAGCTAATCTGCAGGAGTTTATCGAGGAACAGCCTTTTGGAGTAAGAACAAAAATCGGGATAGCCGGGAAAGGTATCAGTCAGGGACAGCGGCAACGGCTCTTAATTGCCAGGGCAGTTTATAAAGACCCGCATTACATCATTTTTGATGAAGCGACTAATGCGCTGGATGCCAATAATGAAAGGGTAATTATTGATAACCTTAAAGAATTCTTAAAAAACAGGACGGCTATTATCGTTGCACACCGTTTAAGTACGGTTAGCCACGCAGATAATATTGTGGTGTTGGATAAAGGTAGAGTGGTTGAACAGGGGATTCACCGGGATCTAACCCTGCAGCGCGGAAAATATTATAATCTGGTTAAAAATCAATTGGAGCTGGGAAATTAACCGGACGCAGCACTGAGATGCCCGATATTTTGAATATATTAATTATGGAAAATACAGAAGTACCTATTATTACGCAAGAACGGGTAGTGATTAATGAAGTATCTGCTCCTGTAGAGGAGCTGCATACGGAAGACATACAGGATATAGTAGGAACGCCGCCTGGTAGCTTAATGCGCTGGGGAATAACCTGGGTGCTGATTGTATTGCTGGGTGTGATGGCATTAACCTCTTTTATCCGGTATCCGGACGTCATTAAAGCCCAGGTGAGGATCAATGCGGCCAATGCACCTAAAGCAGTAATCAGCCGGGTTTCGGGTAATATTGTGAAAATTCTGGTGAAAGAAAATGACCCCGTTGCTGAAGGGCAGCTTCTTGCCTGGATGGAATCTACTGCAGACCATAGGCAAATTCTGAATTTGGCAGATAAGCTGGATGCGATCAGGAACGGGCATTCAGAAGGAAAAGGCATGAATATAATACTTGACGCACCAAAGGGTTTGCGGTTGGGTGAACTGCAGAGCAGCTATCAGGCTTTTTACCAGTCTTATTTAACCTACAGCGCTGCCACAGGTAATGGTATATATTTAAAGAGAAAGACATTTATTAAGAATGATCTGCAGCATGTTTCTATGCAACGAAGCCAGCTTGGTGAGCAGGGAAAATTAAATGAACGCGAATTTAATCTGGCTGCAAAAAATTTTGAAAGATATGATGCTCTGGCAAAAAAGAAAATTATTTCCTCTTCGGAATATGAGGAACAGCAAGCCGTATTCCTGGCAAAACAGCATCCTTTACAACAGATTCAATCGGCATTGCTTGCAAATGAAAATAGCTATACTGCTAAAATGAAGGAACTGGCGGATCTGGAAAATCAGATCACAGAAGAAAAATCAAAATTTGCAGAAGCGCTAAACAGTTTGATCAGTGAAATTGAAAAGTGGAAAAGTCAGTACATCCTAACGGCACGGCAAAGTGGAACCGTGGCCTATACCGGTATCATACAGCTCAATCAATATATTCAGACCGGCCAGGAGGTATTTCGCATTGATCCCGGCAGTACGCTGTTTTTTGGCGAAGCTAAAGTGCGGCAATATAATATGGGAAAAGTGAAAGAAGGACAGGAAGTACTCGTTAAACTGGACGGCTACCCATTCGAAGAATATGGGGTTTTGAGGGGCCGGATGATGAGAATGACCGGAGCGCCATATCAGGACAGCATATTTCTTTCTAAAATTAAGTTATCGCCCATTACTCCGCAAAGGCATATTCAGCTCAGGACAGGGATGATAGGAACTGCCGAAATTATAACAGAAGATGCTTCGCTCTTTAAGCGACTGGCCAGGAATATTCGTTTGCTGGTTGATAAAAAGGATTAGATGGCAAACGTAAAATATGATTATCTGATTGTCGGATCAGGGCTTTTCGGCTCCGTTTTCGCGTATGAGGCTAATAAGGCTGGAAAAAAATGTTTAGTTATTGATAGACGGAATCATAGTGGTGGAAATGTACACTGTCAAAACCTGGAAGGTATTAATGTACATTCGTATGGAGCGCATATTTTTCATACAGATAGCCTCCAGATCTGGAAATATGTAAATCAGTTTGCAGACTTTAATCATTATATAAACTCGCCGCTGGCCCTTAGTGAAGGAAAACTCTATAATTTACCCTTTAATATGAACACGTTCTATCAGCTTTGGGGGGTGAAGACTCCTTCGGAAGCACGGAGTATCATTGAAGCGGAAGTGAACTCATCAAATTTTAAAACCCCTGCAAACCTGGAAGAACAAGCACTTTCCCTCGTTGGCGAATCTATTTACAAGAAATTTATACAGCATTATACAAAAAAACAATGGGGAAGAGATGCCAGTTGCCTTCCAGCATTTATTATAAAAAGACTTCCCCTGCGTTATACATACAATAACAACTACTTTAATGACCGCTATCAGGGAATCCCAATCGGCGGGTATAATTTAGTTGTTAACAAAATGCTTCAGAATATCGAATTGCGCTTGTCACATGATTTTTTTAAAGACAGGTCTTTTTTTGAATCACTGGCAGAAAAAATTGTATTTACCGGTAAAATTGATGAATTCTATCAATACCAATACGGAAAATTAGAGTATCGTAGTCTGAAATTTGAGCATGAAATACATGACATCCAAGATTATCAGGGTAATGCCGTTGTTAATTATTGCGATTTGACAGCTGCCTTTACCAGAATCATTGAACATAAACATTTTGAATTTGGAACTCAGAAAAGCACGGTGATAACCAAGGAATATGCGATAAATGAATCTTTAAACAGCGAACCTTATTATCCTATTAATGATACAAAAAATATGAAGATACTTAAGCGATATCAATGTCTTGCAGATAAAGAATCTAATGTGATCTTTGGTGGTAGATTAGCAGAATACAGGTATTACGATATGCATCAGGTAATTGCCTCGGCGCTAAAAAAAGCTTCAGATGAGCAATGGAAATAACTTTACCCGATGGAAGATTTGGGGTTTGAATATCCTTTAACCATCTGGGACCAGCGTTAAACAACAAATCCGTGCTTCTGAAAGAAACATGGATTTATTGAGAAACTTATGTTATCCAGCCACATTTTCTCATGATCTTTTACACTAGTTTTGTCGTTTAAGATACCTAAGCTTTTTTCATAATTATCTAATCATTTCCGATGTCATATTTCTGCGTATTACAGTGGTATAAGGGCAATTTTTACCAGATCTTCCATAAACTGGTTCAATCTTAGTACGTCCGGGGTACAGTTTTTTAAAAACACTTCGGTACTACCGATGTGATCAAACAGATCTACGGAAAAAGAAGATGACTAATGTATTTATGACTACTAATTGCACTAGTCATTTCCCGGGTAGCAGCATCGAGTTCTGCAGCTGATTGTCCAAGTAAAGGCAACATCTCTTTGACATCCTTTTCAATGGTATGATTATCATTTAAGAGTTCAACCAGTGAAATTATATTTGCCAATGGTCTTCTCACTTTATGTGAATTAGCAAAAATCACGTCATCAAACGTTGCAGAATAATTTGTTCTTTCCTTCAGTAATTTTTCTACAACCTTTTTGTAATTGATGGCCACTAAAGTAGTTGCCATCAAGCCAATTAATGACGTAGCCCTGTTTATTAGAAACGTCCAATGTGGATCATCCATCATGATATTAAAATACATAAAATTGATAATGATAAAAAAACATGCAATTGCAGAGAGAACAACTATTCTTCTTGTGGATTCTCTTAATGACACTAAAACCACGGCAGAATATAGTATTCCCACTGCCAAACATAATGGCGTAAAGTAGTCAAGAACCATCATTGCAAATAAGAGAAGTACAGGTAGAAACAAGCTTTTATAGTTAGCGGTTGGTTTTATCATTTGATCTTATTTTATGGCTTGGAGTTGCTATATTTGAGTAGACAGTAAGTTAAGAGAATTACATACCTTAACAGAAATTATGTCACAAGTAAGAAAAGCGTACCCGAAGGAGTT
>NZ_FNRA01000015.1 GCF_900107535.1 Pedobacter hartonius
ACTCCTTCGGGTATGCTTTTCTCTCTCGTGACATAATTTCTGTTAAGGTATGTAAATCCCTTAACTCCGTGTCTACTCAAATATAGCAAGTCCAGGGTTTGACAATGTCCCAATTGTATATTAAATTTGGGGAACGGCTTAAAGCCTTTGGCGACTTCTTCTTAGGTGGAGGCTGATCCGCCTCCACCTAAGAAGAAGTGGTGTTGACACAGTTCACTTTACACTTCCTAAAGGCAGGCTAAAATAAAAAGTTGAACCCTTACCAATCGTACTATCTATCCATATTTTTCCTTCGTGTCTTCGTATAATTTCAGCGCATATATATAATCCTATCCCGAATCCAGCGATAGTTTTTGATTCCTGATTGTCAACCCGGTAAAACCTGTCGAATAATTTTATCGCGTCTTGTTGTCGTATTCCTTCACCTTCATCTTTGACACCTACACGGACATTCCCCTCAATTTCCTCACAAAATATCTGTATTTTCTTACCTGTTTGAGAATATTTTATGGCATTGCTTAGAAAATTATTAATTACCTGTCCAATTTTATTCATATCGGCATGAACACTAATAGCCCGGCAATCAGCAATTTCTATTACATGGGTAAGCGTTGTGAGCTGCACATCCTTACCGATTTCATCAACCACATCGCTCAAGTTAAAAATTTCCTTGTGTAATGTTATTTTCCCGGCATCCATTTCGGATACATTTAGAAATCCGTCTATGATGGATAACATCTTATTTACTTGTTTATCACCTTTCGCTAGTGCAGAAGTAGTAAATGGGTCTTCATTTTTTTTATTTTTAATATTTAGTAACTGAAGATAGCCTTTCAAGGAGGTAAGAGGAGTTTTAAGCTCGTGGCTGACCATTGCGATAAAGTCGTTCTTACGTATTTCACCTTCTTTTTTTTCAGTTATATCAATTACAATCCCTGAAAAGTAGGCTGGCTTTTCATCGGAATCAAGTAAAAGTTTTCCTTTAGTTCTCAGCCAACGATTTTGATTATCATTTTCTCGAATAATCTTATATTCTACATCAAAAGTTTGAGTTTGCCTTAAGGCGTGTTCAAATTCTTCCTGCACTCTCGACCTATGCTCTGCAACTATCTGGGTGTTCATAGCTTCAAATGTCATTTCCTGATAGGTTGTAAATCCAAGTAAGTTCTTCAGATTGGCTGATGCCGTAAAATCATCCGTTTTTAGATCAACCTGCCAGGTATGTACTTCTGCTGCTTCTGTTGAAATCCGTAGCATCTCTTCAGATTTCAATAATAAGACTTTACTTTCCTCTAAACTAGTCATAGACTGTTGAAGGTATTCCTGAGTTATCGATAATTCTTCATTTGTATCACTTAATTCTTCATTTAACGTAGCGAGTTCTTCATTTGTAGTTGTTAATTCCTCATTAATGGTCTGTAATTCCTCTTCGCTCTGCTCTAAAAAAATTCTTGCATTTACAAGTTCGGTAATATTAATTACGGTTGCAACAATGGATTCGACCTCTCCGAAAATGTCAAATAAAGGGACATATTTTGCGTTGATAATTAGATTCTTTTCTCCCTTATCCGTTGCAATTCTGACACCTATCTCAACTTGCTCAACAGTTTTGCCGCTGTCAAAAATACCTTCCAATAATTCGGGGAACTGTTGCCCGATTAATTCAGGAAATACAGCTAACAAAGGTTTTCCAAGTGCTTGGGATGGAGTTCGCCCCCAAATATTATACATTGGTTGATTGGCCAGTTCAATAATGAGTTCCCTGCCTTTGAAAATATTCATCCCAACGGTTGAATTGAGTACCATGTTTTCAAGTTTGCGCTCGGTAACCTCAATTTGCAATCTGGCATTTACCTGCTGGGTTACATCTGTGGCTACGATTAAAATACTTGTTGTTGCATCATCAAGATTTTTTAGCGGGTGATAAACAAAATTAAAATATACGTCTTCATTCTGACCGTTTCTATTGAGCTGTGCCTTAAGTTCGTTCCCGTAGTATGGTTGGCCACTGGTGAACACATCATTAAGAATGCCCAGGAAGGGTTGCCCTTTCAGCTCTGGAATTGCCAAGTGTAAAGGAACACCTATTATCTTAGACGTTTTGCCCCATACTTCTAAAATTTTATCATTTGCAGATTCAATTATAAGTTGCTCGCCATTTAATACTCCTATAGCTACTGGTGCGTCGTTAACAATAAGGCGTGCACGGTATTCACTTTCTGCAAGCAGCAATTGAATTTGTTCCTGCTTTTCATTTTCCTCAATTGCTGATAACCGTAATTCTATATCGTCCATTGCAAGAGTGGCAAGTCCTTGAAGGATTATTTTATCTTGTTCAGTAAAGATTCGGGTTTTCTTATCAACAACACACAGAGTGCCTATCAGGAAGCCATCCGGAGTAGTAATTGGCGCTCCGGCATAGAATTTTAAACCAAAATCGCCCGCAACTAAAGGGTTTACCAATAAGCAAGGTTCCACAGTCGCATCCTCAAATACCGTGACACCGGGACTGAGAACGGCTAAGGAACATAAGCTGACCCCCCTCGATGTACTTCTAACTTTACCCATCCCTACATTTGCCTTAAAATATACTTGTTCAGCATCAACAAGAGACACCATGGAAATAGGAACGCCAAATATTTGGGTAGCCAACTTTGCAATATGATCAAAAGCATTTTCGGGTGGTGTATCTAAAATTTTATATCGTTTTAGTACCTCGATTCTTTGAAGATCATTTTCAGGAATAATATTTATTCCAAAGGTGTTTTCCATTGTTGGATTTCGTTAAATCTGGCAAAATTGCAGGGAGTGTTTAAAGGTAAATATTTGTTTTAACATTCGTTCCTCTATGGATTATAATAGAACCTGCAAGAATGGCTTTGGCCAAAGTACTTACAGAAATCAGTAGCCTTATCAAAGCGGGCAAAGTTACCCCAAAAAATTACACAGGTATTTGCATTTGATCAACTACCCGAGGCACAAGCTGCAGTGGAATCAGGAAGAGCAACTGGTAAGGTAGCAGTTGAAGTAAAATAACAATAAGGTCGTAGCAGCCTCAATAAATTTTTGTAAACATATCAAATTTATAAAATCAATGAATACAGATCAAACAGCAAAAGGCTTGGTCAAAGCTTTAACGTAGCAGAAAATCAACACCTTAGAAACATTTTACGGGTTGTTCAGTAGCAACCAACACTCACGGCAAGCCGGATAAGGTTTGGAAAATTATTCCATATCAACAGGTAAGGATGACAGAAATGTACTACCTTGCTATGGTATCCATTAATTTTTAGAGACCGATGCAATATATATACGAAGACCATTACAGGGGAAAAATAAGAAAGCTACTGATCCTGACGCCCGGGGAAGGAAGTGATTACAGGGTATTCCATGATTCAGATTTCCTCGGTTCGATAAAACCGGTGAATACCGGAAATGATGGTACCATCTGGAAAACCGAATATAATATACTGAAGCCAATCGCTGTTAAGATCGGGGAGTATATCGAATCCTGTATTGATACACCACAATAAACCTCCACAGATGCCTTATCTACAGCTTGATACTAATGAGAAATACACATTGGAAACGAAGCAGCACCTTGCCAAAACTTTGGGTGCCATCTTCGCCAGGTTTATGCATGCTGATATTAAAAGGATAACGGTTGCTATTGGGCGAAGGGTCAGTTTGGCGTTGTACTGATGACGAACCTTATCCCTCCGCATTACTGATGTGTGATATCAGGGAGGGGCGCCCTCCGGAGATGCGTGCAGAACTTGCAGAAGCACTGATCAGTGCCTGTGTGGAAATTCTTGGGTTATGTATTGAGCAACTTAATGTAGAGTTTACCCAGCATAAAGGTGACGAAATGTATCACCCTATGCTCGGAGGGCTGAGTGACGACTGGACCCCTGATGAGAAATAGTTTATTCATTCATACATAACGAAATTTATTAGAGGCTTTTGCGTTAATAATACTATGAAACTATACTTATGATTAAGTAATTATATGCTGTATTTAATTATACGAGGAATGCCATAATATAAATTAACACTGTATGAAGACTTTGAATATCTCAAGATGGATTTTGGCCCTGCTGCTGATTTCTTTGTCAATATTTTACATTTGTTTATCCACAGGTAATCATAGCAAGATTCCATACCTTGCTTCAAGGTTTAAATCAGAATTAAGTCTGACGGGCGATTATAACTCATTGATCACAGTGAAGGATACGGTGGTTCATTTGCGTGAATCCATACATTTTAAAAAAAGTACATTGGACACCTTTGTAAAGAACCAGTATATCAGAAAAAATATGGTGGGACCGAAGAACCGGAAGAAATCTGCCGACCAGGGAAGCAATGTCGTTGATTCAATCGATTTTTTTCAG
Organism: Pedobacter hartonius; assembly: GCF_900107535.1. Classification (GTDB taxonomy): domain Bacteria; phylum Bacteroidota; class Bacteroidia; order Sphingobacteriales; family Sphingobacteriaceae; genus Pedobacter; species Pedobacter hartonius. The sequence goes on from NZ_FNRA01000015.1 coordinate 4,392, forward strand.
TCCGTAAGAGAATCATACATTGCATCCTTAGTAAACAGGGGTTGGATACAGAGTCCAACTAATCCCAGCGATTACCTGTTGAAAAGGGAACGTAACATACCTTACAAAATCAGATTTTTAACAAAAACGCAGGTCGTTTCTGTCCCTCTTCTTTTTACAGCAAAAAATACTGATTCTGTAAAAAAAGCGAACCTGAATAAAACACTGGTAAAGTTTGCATCGTCGTCAATTGTAAATTATATTTTATCGCCTGAATCTGTGATCTCTCTGGTAGCGAAAAAAGGAAGTGTTCTTGAAACCTATCCTGATGCCAAAAGACAAAATTTACTGGACAAAGAGGAAAACGAGATTTTTCATTTTCTGCCAAATGATATCAATGGTGATGTTTTGAATCAACATGCCGGCAGATCTACCATCATCAACCTGAAACTGCTAAATCCATATTATAATAATTTTATCGGTAATATCCTGCTGGACTGGTCGGTCACAAAAATTCTATCCTGGACCTTTACTGCACTAATGGCCCTTTTTGCTGATAAACTCAAGAAAATATTTCTGAACCCACTGGTGGATAAGGCTCTCGCCTATTTTAAGCCTCGAAAGGTCAGCAAGCCAAAATAGAGGCTTGGTTTTTGTTATTTTGTGGGTATGACACCTTACGAAGATCAGGCCTACATGCAATTACAGTTTTGGCAATTAAAAATGCTGAAGAAACCATCGTTTACTGATCGCGTATCCAAGAATGTGCAGGATAAGATTAATATGGTCATTCCTGAAAAAGTACATGATGTGATTACTTTAACCATTGAGAATATGATCAAGGCAGTATTATTTGGTGCGAAATACACCACTAGTAAGTCTCCGGACCAAACAGCCTCTCTGCAGCTTCGCGAATCCCATGTCAAAAAACAGATCAGCTTTTATCAGAAAACAGCGAGCCTGGAAGGCGCTGTTACCGGTGCCGGAGGTATTTTACTTGGCCTTGCAGATTTTCCTCTGTTGCTTAGCATCAAGCTGAAAATGGTTTTTGATATTGCCTCATTGTACGGCTTTGATGTAAAGGACTATAAAGAAAGACTCTACCTTTTATATCTCTTTCAGCTTGCTTTTTCCAGTCAGCACCACCGGAATGATGTCTATCAGATTGTATCAGGCTGGCAGGGGTACAGCAATTCACTGCCTGACGATGTAACTGCATTCGACTGGAGGAAATTTCAGCAGGAATACCGTGATTATATTGATCTTTCGAAAATGGCTCAGCTGCTTCCCGTTATAGGCGCGGCAGTAGGTGCAATTGCAAACTATAAACTTATCGCACAACTTGGTGATACTGCTATGAATGGTTACAGAATGCGCAGGCTAAGCCAGCTAAAAATACTAAAGGGGTAAACATCCTTCGGGTTCCGGTAAGTATAAAAGTTCCATGTTGTTACTTCAGGAAATCTTCCCTGTGCGGACTGAAGACGTCTACCAATATTCCGGCTTCCATACAAACTACACCATGGATCGCATTTGGCATCACATAGAACCCATCGCCCTGGTTCAGCGTTTTCTTTTCGCCGGCTATACTTGCTTCAAAGGCACCGCTTTCCACATAACTGATCTGTGTATGAGGGTGCTGGTGAAATACTCCGATAGCACCTTGTTCAAACTTCACTTTTACCATCATTACACGGTTATCATATCCAAACACCTGACGCTGGATTCCATCGCCCAGGTCCTGCCATTCAGTTTCTGCAGCAATCTGGAATACATTACTTTGTATCATATCTTATCTAAAATTAATTGGCTCTCCTGATCATATGTACATGATCAATTCCGTCCTCCTCATAAAAATCATCTTCACTTACAAAGCCGAACGACTCATAAAAAGCTTTTAAATATATCTGTGCACCTATTTTTATCGGTTTGTTCCCGTGCAGGCGTATACAGTTCTCTATTCCAAGCTTTACCAGCTGCTTGCCAAATCCTTTTCCCCTGGCTGCAGGACTGCTCACGATCCTGCCGATTGAAGGCTCTGCAAAAGCTATTCCGGCAGGAACTATCCTCGCGTAGGCCGTGAGTTCCTTATTTTGATATAACATCAGGTGCTGACTGACCTGATCATTATTATCCATGTCCAGGAATACACAGTTCTGCTCCACAACAAAAATCTCGCTTCTTAACCTGAGTATGGCATAAAGTTCCTTTGCGGTCAATGATTCAAAGGGTTTGCATATTTCCGTAAATTCCATTTTTATAAATTATCGCTATTTTTCTGCATTGAGCACTTTATCATTCTTTCAATTCAATTGTTCCCGAATAACGGGTTTTATATCATTATTTGCAAAATCTTTAAATACATTGGGCATATTTTGTATTGCTTAAAAGAATTCCTGAAGGCTATTTCATTGCATAAAGGAATGTATTACACCTGCGTATAATTACCTCAGTAAATCTGTCATTTTTATTAAAATATATATCTTTTGCAATAATATTGTGCATAATTCGTATTTATATAAATGTTTGACCTGAAGAAATCATATCATGAACCTGCCGAAGACAAAATAGTCTTTGCTGCAGACTTTAAAAACCATCGAAAAAAATGCAAATGAAAAAATATAATTATATTATAGCTGTTCTACTTAGTTGTCAAGGAAGTATTTACGCGCAATCTGTCCCAGTGAAAAAACAAGAAACAAAAGATATGACTTTGGAAATGTACCGTAAACAGATCGATTCCCTGGATAAAACGTTGATCGAGGTACTAGGTAAAAGAGAAAGAGTAGTGAAAGAGATTGGTATTTATAAAGCCAAACACAATATTCCTCCATTACAGGCCGCGCGCTTTCAGCAGGTTTTAGATAGGGGAATTGCAGCAGGAGATAAAGAAGGACTGTCAGCAGAGCTGATTACGGAAGTGTTGAATGCGGTTCATAAAGAGAGCCTGCGCATTGAAGAGGAACTGAAGCATAAATAGTGGCTTGTGTACAGGACATTTTGTTTTACTGCTCAGGCTGAGGAAGGTCTTTCATCCTTTCATTCATTGCTAAGAGCACTATTGTAGCTAAGATCAAGGCGGTACCGAGCCAGTCGTATATCCCAAAAGGCACTTTTAACCAGATTACGGCCAGCACTGTGGAAGATAGCGGCTCGGTACAACTGAGCAGGCTGGCATTAGTAGGCCCTATTATTTTTACGCTGACCATAAAACTGCAGAAGGCCAAAAGGCTTCCAAACAAGATGATAAAGCTGAGGAGTACTATTGTGGTCAGGTCAAACTGTCCGCTCACTTTCCAGGGTGCATGTACAAAACTAAAGGCAATTCCACCTAAAAGCATGCCCCAACCAACAATTACCGATGAATCCCAACTTTTAAGGAGATCAATCGGCAGTAAAGTATAGGTTGCCAGGGCAAATGCGGAGAGAATTCCCCAGAACAAAGCAGTACCGGAAAGTGATAAGCTGCGAAAACTGCCATGCGTAACGATCAGGAAAGTGCCGCAAAGCGTAAGCAGTATGGCTGATCCTTCAATAACCGTAGGCGCTTTTCTGCCTCGCAATGCTACGTAAATCACAATAATGACGGGTGCCATGTATTGAAGTATCGTAGCTGTGGCGGCATTCGAGAACTGTATAGCAGCAAAATATGTGTACTGCACTGCCAGCATACCGAGTATGCTGAAGATCAGAATAGAAATTGCATCCTTCCTGTTTTTCCAGATCGCCCATACCGAAATGTTCTTTTGCGATTGTGCAAAACAAAGTAGCAGGATGCCGGAGAGCAGGAGGCGTACGGTAACGAGCCATTCTGTATTGATATTTCTGTGCTGAAATAAAAATTGGACGCAGGTACCCGAAACACCCCACATGATGGCGGCAGTAAGGGCTAATAGAAAACCTTTATATTTTTTCGTATCGGGCATGATTAGGGTATCAAATATAAATTTATAGTTGATGATTTTCTGCTGATTTTTTATTTTTAAGCAAAATGGCTTCCGCCAGACAGGTAGTTGGTGTTTTTTGTTTTAATTAACTAAATAAATTAGTAATTTTGTATGGTACTGATAAAACAGGAGGAACAAATGTCATATCCAGCAATCACAGTTGCAAATGAACTGATCAAACTTTCTTTGTCGGAAGAGATTCCTGTTACCCCTATGAAGCTTCAAAAGATGCTTTACCTGGCAAATGGAATATCTTATAAACGTAAGGGCAAAAAACTCATCGATGAGCGTTTTGAAGCATGGGATTATGGCCCGGTGGTTGAAAATGTTTACCATGAGTTTAAGGAATACCGTGGTGACCCGATTCCCGGGCCGAAGAATGTTCCTGTATTTAAGGAGGGGGGGAGTGTGGTAAATTCGTCTGCTATCAATGTAAACGATGAAGATCTTCAGCTCATCAGAGAAGCCTGGGACAATGCCAAGAACCTGGATGGCTTAACACTGTCCAAATGGTCACACAATCAAAATTCACCCTGGGATAAGGCTTTTCATTCACAGCCAAAATCAGTATATATCGCTGATCAGGACATCAGGCAATATTTCGAAAATTTTATAAAAGATTAATGAGTATCCAGGATACAATAGTCGTCGACGCCAATAACTCTTCGAGGGAAGTCGGAGACAGGGCTATTGACGAAATGAAGGCTGAGAGTATACGGTCTCAAAGACTTCAGAACGATATTGTTGAACAGGATAAAAATGAAAGAAAAGATTATGCCAATGTACTGTTTACAGTAACTATCATCTGGCTGTTCCTTGTTCTGGGAATATTTATTTCGGTTGGGAGAGGTATACTGGTCTATTCCGATAGTGTAATCATCACCTTACTGACCACCACAACCGCCAACGTAGTAGGGCTTGTGATCATTGTAGCGAACTATCTTTTCAAAAAGTAGTATGATGCATGGAAATAATTGGATACCGTGTGCATGAACTAGTTAGGACCGATGGGGGGCGGAATTGGTGATATAAAGTAAAAGCCCGCACCAGATTAGCTAAAAACGCACAATTGGCTAACAGTGGGGCTTTTTACCTTCAGTCGAAATTTTACGGGCAGTATTGCTGAGCAATGATGATGGTTGTCTGATTTGATACATGGCTATATCAGGGTCAGCAAGATCATTAATTTTTTCAGAAAATCCCGCAAGCTTGTAAATGAGGTGATCAGTTGATTTTGTACTGTCTTCTGGGATATGCCCAGCATTTCGCTGATCTCTTTTGTACTAGAATCTTCTAAGTATTTCAGGCGGAATATCTCCGCCCGTTTCTCCGGCTGCATACTCAGCCATATGGCTATGCAGCCTTTTATTTCTTTAACGTTCAAAAATGAATCTGCCTCCAGATCTGACAGGGCTATATGTTCCAGGGGCTCTTCAAAATAGGGCAGGGATTTCTTCTTCCCGTACTTTGTATATATTGTGTAACGCACCGAGACGATAAGGTACTTGTACAGATGCTCAATCTGTTTTCTTTCCCTGGATATCCACAGGTCAACAAAAACATCCTGTACAGTTTCCTCAACAAGTTCTGTATTCTTTAGCCTTTTAAAGGCCTCGTTGTAGAGCCTTTTCCAATAGCGGACACAAATTTCATTGTATGCGGATTTGCTTCCGTCCTTCATTGACATCAATAATTTAGCATCGCTTGCTCCGGAGAATGAGGCCATATCTGACAACGAATTTGGTTTAGGTACACATTGGTTATTACAATTATAAAAAAATAATTATCAAAAAAAAGAGGCGTTTATTGCAGCGAAAGACTCAGTTTTTGCTAAAAGCATTTAACTACCTGGCTTTGCATCATTTTTTTTAAAAAAATAAACCCGTTCCGGGAGGTGGTCGGAACGGGTTAGCAGTTTTGATATTTATTGTTATTGCATGGCTTTTAAGCCGGTGTTTAAAAACGAAATGTAATTGGTGGCTTCGTAATCCGCACCCTGCGGCGCAGCCAGCAGTTCTGCTGTATTTGGATTGAGTAACACATAGAATGGCTGGGAATTGGCATTGAATTTTGAAGCCTGCAGGTCGCTCCATTTTTTTCCTATCGTATTCAGCACTTTGCCTGCCGTAGTGGTAATGACGTCCCCGCCGGCCAGCTCTGTTTTGTCGTCTACGTATAATTGTATCAGCACATACTTCTGGCTGATCAGCTGATAAACTTCTTTATCAGGCCATACGTTTGCCTCCATCTTTCTGCAGTTTACACAGGCATGTCCGGTAAAATCAATCAGAACGGGTTTATTTACCTCTTTTGCGTAGGCCATGCCTTCATCATAATCAAAGAAGGCATCCAGTTTCAAAGGGGCATGGAACAAGTCGGCATACTTATGCGGACCAGAAGATGCAGTGGCATTTTGATTTGCGCCGGCATTACCAGGAATCAGTGTTGGCGTGTACAGATCAAAATCCTGCGTATCCATTGGCGGCAGAAAAGCTGAAACTGATTTCAGTGGTGCGCCCCATAATCCGGGAATCATGTAGACGCTGAAGGAAAGTACAACCACCGCCATGAGTAGTCTGGGCACGGAAATGAAGGCCACAGGGCTGTCATGAGCGAATCTGAGTTTGCCCAGCAGATAAATACCCATCAGTGCGAAGATGATGATCCATAAGGCCAGGAAAACTTCCCTGTCAAACCATTCCCAGTGATAGGCCAGGTCTACGTTGCTTAAGAATTTTAAAGCAAAAGCAAGTTCAAGGAATCCCAGAACAACCTTTACGCTGTTTAGCCATCCTCCGGATTTCGGTAATGCGCTGAGGGCTGAGGGAAACAGCGCGAACAGGACAAAAGGTATTGCCAGGGCAAGGGAAAAACCAAACATCCCGGTTGCCGGTCCCAGCAGTGCGCCGCTTGTTGCTGCCTGCACCAGGAGCGTTCCGATGATCGGGCCTGTACAGGAAAAGGAAACCAGCGCCAGTGTGCCCGCCATAAAGAAAAGTCCGGCAATTCCGCCTTTATCAGAATTTGCGTCCATCTTATTTACCCAGGATGAAGGAAGTGTGAGTTCGAACGCGCCCAGAAAAGAGATTGCAAAAGCAACCAGCATCAGGAAGAAAAAGAAATTGAAGATACCATTGGTGGACAGACTATTTAATGCATCAGCGCCAAACAATACGGTAACCAGCAAGCCGAGCACCACATAGATGAGGATAATAAAAATTCCATAAAGGGCGGCCCTGCCGAAAGCTTTCCCCTTTTCGCTTCCTTTAGTGAAAAAGCTCACGGTCAGCGGAAGCATGGGAAAGATACAGGGCATCAGTATTGCGGCAAGTCCACCAACAAATCCTGTAATAAAGATGCCCCATAATGAAGTCTGCTTGGCTGTCGTTTTTATGGCCCCGCTTTTTGTAGTCGCCGCTGCGTGAACGGCTGTTGTTTTCGAAACAATGTCTGGGCTGGCTGCAGTAATCTCTGTAAATTCTATTCCCGTAGTATCAGCTTCCTGTGCATTTACAGGGAGATTTGATATCAACATGATGAATATTGAGGATAGCAGGACTTTGACGCTGATGTTAAATGTTTTCATAAACATCATTATTTTAACCTGCAAATAGGGTGGTAATTTAAAAATTCTGTATCCGGACTCAGATAACCTGCTTTCAGGAGTTCTTCTTTCATCAGGTCAGTACTGAGGTATTTTTTATTGCTGTCTGAAAATATGGTGACCACGCAGCTGTCCATACCCATTTCCTGTTGTAACTTAATGGCGCCGATCACATTTGCACCAGACGATATGCCTACTGCCAGCCCCAGCTGGGAGGCCAACTTTTGTGCCATCAGGATCGAGTCACCGTCATTCGCCTGAAGAACCTGGTCCAGCTCATCCAGTTTGACGATCTCGGGGATAAACTCGTCTGAGATCCCCTGGATGCGGTGGCTGCCTACCTTATAACCGGTGGTCAGCGTAGGTGATTCTGCTGGTTCCAGCGGATGTATCCTGACCTTAGGGTTTTTAGCACGTAAATGCCTGCCTACGCCCATGATTGTTCCACCTGTTCCCACACCTGCTACAAAAGCGTCAGGAGTCAGGTTGTTCAGCTTAAGTTGTTCCCAGATCTCTACTCCTGTGGTTTCCTGGTGGGCCATTGGGTTGTCCACATTTTCGAACTGCCGCGGAAGAAAGGTGTGACTGTTTGTCGTGGCCATTGTTTCTGCGAGTCTGATACTGCCCAGAAATCCGCCCTGTTCTTTACTGATCAGTACAACTTCGGCTCCCAGGCTTTTGATGATGTCTATCCGTTCCTTACTCAGCCAGTTGGGCATAATGATCTTTACGGGATGGCCCATTGCCTTACCTATTGCCGCAAATGCTATTCCGGTATTGCCGCTGGTAGCCTCAATGATCTCATCACCAGGTTTGATTTTACATTCTTTATAAGCATTGTATAGGGTGAAGAGCGCAATACGGTCCTTTATACTTCCGGTAAGGTTATAATGTTCACATTTCACATAGATTCTGCCTGCTTTGCCTTTATAGGTATAATGCAGGGCGAGCATAGGCGTGTTGCCTACCAGGTGCCACAGATGTTCAAATTTACTGGCCAGGTCCTCGGTCAAACCTGCCTCGGGTTGTGTTTTAACTGCTATCATGAGTGTTGCGGTTTAGTTGAAATGTCATTATACCTGCCTGATGGAAGCCGTATAATTATTTAGTAAAACTCCGTAATGCAATTTATAATAACAATGCCTACCTTTAAGTCCGTAAATTATACGGAAAAACAGATATCTATTGTACTTTTTTTCAGTATTAGTAACCAATATATATTGCTTGTCATTTTTTTTTCGCTTTATAATTATAACAACCGGCTATGAGTGCAGAGTTAGACCCTACAGATAAGGAGATTTTAAGGATCCTTCAGAAAGATGCGACCTTAACGAATAAGGAACTGGCGTTTAAATTGAATAAGTCTATCGCTACGGTTCATGAAAGAATAAAAAAACTGAAAGAACAGGGCTACATTAAACGTATTGTTGCGATCCTGGACAGGAAGAAGATCAATAAAGGGCTGATTGCATTTCCTCAGGTACTTTTAAAGGAACATTCTGCGGAAGCGTTGATTGAATTCGAGAAAGAAGTAGCGAAATTTACGGAAGTGATGGAATGTTTTCAGCTGACCGGCTCGTCCGACTTTATCCTGCGCATTGCAACGGGCGACATGGACAGTTACCATCTTTTTTTGCGAAATAAACTGGCAACATTACCCAATATCAGCACAGTGCAAAGCTTTTTTGTGCTTTCGGAGACGAAAAGTGATACTGCTTATCCTATCTGATCGGTGATGCCTGCCACCTGATCTTTGCTGCGGAAAGCTGGGAAGATTCTAAACGCAGCGTTCTGTCGATGCTGAAATGATTTTTAAGGTAGAAGTTCAGAGGTGATTGATACGCCTCGCCGTTTGTCCTGAAATACTGGTCATGGTCTACTACCCAGCCGTTCAGTGCGCTTTCATCTTCCTTAAGTTTATCCAGTAATAATGTGCCTATTCCTTTTTTATGGATGCTGCTGTTCAGGATGACGGCAAACCAGGTTTCAGATTCACGGGGAAATTTGAACGCCCAGCCAAGAATGGAACCATTTTCCAGATATAAAAAATGTTTTGCTCCCGGCAGATTTGAGATATAGGCATTTAACCCGTTCAGATCTTTATATTGGAGCTGCTCAGGATACTCCGTATTCCAGAGCGTAAAAATAGCCTTCCTATGCTCATCCGCCAGTTTCGTGGTATGAATAACTTCCATATTTTCATTCAATTGTAACTCGGATGTTACATGTTAACACTATTTTGCAAACAAATTCGTTTTATTTATTAATTATGCAATATATCTTTCCTTTTCAAAGATATGACGGATATTTTTTATGTTTACAAAAACAAATCATTAATGAAAATTTTAAGACCCCATTTAGTATTGGCCATCATAGGGCTGATGACGATCTCGCTTCAGGCGTGTAAAACCAAGAAGATAGCAGCAAAGCCAGTTGCTCCGGTAACTAAACCTGTAGAAGAACCTGCAAAGGCTCCTGAACCTGCACCTGTTGAAAAGAAAGAAGAACCGGCTCCGGCTCCTGCAAAACCTAATTACACTTTTGATAATATCCAGTTTGAATTTAACTCCGGTGTGTTAAAAACCGCTTCATTTGCAGTTTTAGACCAGGTAGCTACGGAAATGAAGAAAGATGAATCTGTGAAATTTATATTGAACGGACATTCTTCAGCTGAAGGAACTCCCGAGCACAACATGTCATTATCTGTTGACAGGGCCAACTCTGTAAAATCTTACCTGGTAAATGCAGGTATTCCTGCTGCAAACATGAGCATCAAAGGTTTTGGCGCAACACAGCCGATGACTTCAAACGATACTGAAGAAGGCAAAGTATTGAACCGCCGTGTGGAAATCAGGGCAGTGAAATAACTGAACCAGGATAAAACTTATCCCCTTATAATGGCCGGATGATCATCAGACATGATCATCCGGCCATTTGTTTTTATTGGGTGGTTTTATTTCCAATGGGCATAATTAAATGCGTGGTATTATTTATGATATAAATTAATCTTAAAATTTTTCTAAAGAACAAAATCCTGAGATCATTGGTTTACATTTAGCTGTTTAAAGACCCCTGCATGTTTAAAAGATTCATTCTATTCACCCTCATTACGCTGGTATCCATATCTACATTCGCGCAGCCCGTAAGGGTAGCAGTTGCTGCCAACGCACAGTTCGTATTAAGGAAGCTGGCCGGTGATTTCAGGAAGCGGACAGGCATCACAGTAGAAGTGATCAGCGGGGCATCCGGTAAACTCACTGCGCAGATAAAAAATGGCGCTCCCTATGATATATTTCTGTCTGCCGATATGGATTTTGCACAAAGCATATATGCTGACGGTTTTGCGTTAAACCAACCGAAGGTTTATGCATTGGGCAGCCTTATTGTCTGTTCCTCCACGGGTGCAGATGTCAAAAACTGGAAATCTTACATCAGCAGCAAAACTCCGGGTAAGATCGCGATAGCCACTCCGAAGCTTGCGCCCTACGGTAAAGCAGCTGAAGAAGCTTTAAACCATTACAACCTTTATCAGGCAGCCACCGGCAGGCTGGTTTTTGCCGAAAGCATCAGCCAGGTGAATACCTATGTGCTCAAAGGAGCGGTGAATATTGGCTTCACTACACAGTCGCTGGTCTACGAGCTTGATCCTTTGCAGCAATTCCAATGGCAAAAAGTTGATCCTTCGGCCTATGCCCCGATCAGGCAGGGCGCGGTGATGTTAAAGTATTCAAAAAACAAGAATTTTGTAAATAATAAGAGATTTTTTGATTATCTTTTCTCTGCTGGTGCAAAAGCTATTTTTAAGAAATTTGGCTATACCACAACATAAAAAAAGAAAATTTTAATGGAATGGACTCCAATATGGCTCAGCCTTAAGCTTGCTGCCATTACTACTCTGATACTGCTGGTTACCGGCATTCCTATGGCGTACTGGCTGTCCAGGCGCGGCTCGCTGCTGAAGGTCATTATAGAGGCCATACTGACCATGCCGCTGGTACTGCCACCCTCAGTGCTGGGATTTTATTTACTGCTCAGCTTCAGCCCCAACAGCATTTTGGGCAAATGGCTGCTGGAGTATTTTAACATAAGCCTGGTTTTCTCTTTTGAGGGTTTGGTTGTGGCCTCTGTGATCTATAGTCTTCCCTTCATGGTGAGCCCTGTAAAATCTGCGCTTGCCCATTTACCGGCCTCGCTGGCAGAAGCCTCCTATACCATGGGGAAGTCTAAGTTTGAAACCTTCTGCCGGGTGCTGCTGCCGAACATCAAATCATCACTCTGGACTGCTGTGGTGCTTACATTTGCGCATACACTCGGGGAATTCGGGGTGGTGCTCATGATCGGCGGAAAATTGGAAGGTGTAACTAAAGTGGCTTCTATTGCGATTTACGATGCTGTCGACAATAATCAATACCATGAGGCGAACTTATATTCACTGGTCTTATTTGCCATTACATTTGTGATCGTGATCCTGGTCTTTATTTTTAACAGAAATTCTTTAAAGGGGCCACTGGAATGATTGAAATAGCTATAGACAAAAAAATAAAAACCTATATGGGATATAACCGCCTGCGGGTGGAAGACGTATTTCCCGTATCTTCTGTCACTAAGGTCTACGGCCCGTCTGGAATAGGCAAGACCACTTTTTTAAAGATCATTGCCGGTCTGATTACGCCAGACCGGGGGATCATTAAAGTAGCCGGCCAGACCTGGCTGGATACGCAGAAAAAGATCAACCTGCCGCCCCAGGAAAGAAAAGCTGGTTTTGTATTCCAGGATTATGCGCTGTTTCCGAATATGACTGCCCTGGAACACCTGCGGTATGCCACACAGGACCATCAGCTGGTCAGCCGGCTGCTGCGTGCAGGGAAAATGGAAACATTTGCCGGTCACCGTCCGCATCAACTGTCCGGCGGCCAGCAGCAGCGCCTTGCCATACTCCGTGCCCTTGCACAGCGGCCAAAGCTGCTGCTGATGGATGAGGCATTTTCGGCAATGGACGATGAGCTCCGGGAAACATTGATCACAGACCTGAAAATATTGTTAAAGGAATTTGGAACTACTACCATCATCGTGAGCCACCATGCGCAGGAAACCCTGGGTTTTGCCGATCGTAGTTTAAAAATTGATTGAAATAATAAAATTTTAAGAGATGATTTTTTTTAAAACAGAAGAAGAAATTGAATTGATGCGGATCAGCGCTATGCTGGTAAGCGATACCATTGCAGAGATCGCCAAAGTATTAAAACCTGGTATCACGACAATGAGCCTGGATAAGCTCGCCAACGAATTTATCAGCGATCATGATGCTGTCCCTTCTTTTCATAATTACGGTGGTTATCCCTTCCATATCTGTACCTCTGTTAACGATATAATTGTTCATGGATTACCTAATGAACTGCCGCTGCGTGAAGGGGATGTGGTCTCTATAGACGTGGGAGTAGTTAAAAATGAATTCCATGGCGATTCTGCCTACACCTTCATTTTAGGGGATACCCCGGAGGAGATCCTGAAACTGATAAAAACCGCTAAAGATTCTCTGTTTGAGGGAATTAAACAGGCTATCGCAGGTAACTATCTGGGGGAGATCAGCAGTGCGATCCAGCACTACAATGAAAAACAGGGATTTGGAGTGGTAAGGGAACTTGTAGGCCATGGGATTGGCCGTGCCATGCATGAAGGGCCGCAGGTGCCTAACTTCGGGAGAAAGGCAAGCGGCATCCTGATGAGGGAAAACCTGGTACTGGCCATTGAGCCAATGGTGAATCTGGGAAAACATGATGTGGTCGATGAAGGCAAAGGCTGGGCGATCAGGACGGCTGACGGCTCAATATCCGTCCATTTTGAACACGATGTTTGTATTAAACCGGATACCGCCCTGGTGCTTTCAGATTTTGCACCGATCGAAAAAGCGGAAAAGGCAAATCAGAATCTCAACTCTTCGTATTACGAATAAGAACGGTACCCTGGAAATCTTCTTTGTCATCTGATTTTAATATGATAAACGGGGACTGAAAAAAACCGGGGCATCCTGGTGAATCATTGGCCTATAGCCCTATTTTTGTCGCCAATGAAAGCTGGACATGAAAATTATCACCAGGATGGTGACCCGTTGAAATCAGGTACGATCTTACTAATGGCTATCGCTGCGGGAGTGACCGTCGCGAATATTTATTACAATCAGCCCATCTTAAAGGAAATGGCCACTTCTCTGCATGCTACTGATGTAGAAATTGGCAGGGTCTCCATGTTTTCACAGCTGGGATATGGCCTGGGTATGTTCTTCCTGATTCCTATGGGGGATATGGTGAACCGTAAAAAACTGATCCTGACCCTGATGATCCTGCTGGCCCTTTCGCTGGTGCTGATGGTATTATCGAAGGGCGTGTTTTTTGTCTGGGTGCTGAGCCTGCTGATCGGGATCTGTTCTGCTCCGGCACAGATCATTTTGCCCATGGCGGCAAGCCTGGATAAGGTGAACCGCGGCAAAACGGTAGGAATCGTTTTCAGTGGTATCCTGGTGGGTATCCTCGGGTCGAGGGTGATCAGCGGATTCATTACAGACTGGCTGGGCTGGAGATACGTATATGGCATTTCAGCGGTGATGGTGGTTGTGGTCACTGTATTGTTAAAGCTCTATCTGCCGGATGTAAAACATAAATTTTCAGGGAATTACTTAGCGTTACTTAAATCAACTCTTGTACTGGTAAAGGAACATCAGATTCTTCGCCAGTCGGCCATTCTGGGTGCATTTACTTTTGGTATTTTCTGTTCTTTCTGGACAACTGTCACCTTTTACCTGAGCGGCCCGGCGTTTAACTTTCATGCAGATACCATAGGTTTATTCGGACTGGTAGCTATAGGCGGAGCTCTCGTTGCGCCGTATTTCGGGAAGCTGGCTGATAAGGGAAATACACGCAGTTCTTTGCTGATGACTGTTTCCATGATCATCTTCAGCCTGATCCTGCTGAAGGTTTTCCCGCTTTCAGTGCTGGTGATGGTGATAGCCATCTTTGTTCTGGATATCGGTGTGCAGGCCACGCAGATCACCAATTTTGCCAGAATCTATTCCCTGGACGAAAATTCACACAGCCGTTTAAATACAATCTATATGACCACCTATTTTATTGGCGGCGGCATCGGTACGTTTTTTGGCCTGCTTTGCTGGAAACATGGCGGCTGGGATTTGTCTACCTGGCAGATGCTCGCCTGGGCTGCCATTGCCCTGGGGATTGTATTTTTTTCGAAAAAGTAATTTCTTAACCGAAACAATTGTTTTAACCCCGTTGTTCTGAAACTATACATTCTAAAACAATAGCAGATGAGCAATATATTATCAGCAGGTACTCCTGCGCCTGATTTCGCTTTGCAAAGCACCGCCGGAACATCGGCAGGAGATGCGGGTGAAATGGTTAAACTCAGTGATCTTAAAGGAAAAAACGTAGTACTTGCCTTTTACCCGGCAGACTGGAGTGCCGTTTGCGGCGACCAGCTGGCACTGTACAATGAACTGATCCCCATGTTTGAAAAGTTAGACGCAGAACTGATAGGGATATCAGTAGACAGCGCTTTCTGCCACCAGGCATTCCGTGAAAACAGGGAATATAAAATCAGGTTGCTGGCAGATTTTGAGCCTAAGGGCGAAGTTGCCAGAAAATATGGTGTGTACCGGGAGCAGGATGGCTTTACAGAAAGGGCCTTATTTGTGATTGACGCCGAAGGCGTGATCCGCTGGAGCTATCTGTCCCCAATGGAAATTAACCCAGGTGCCAATCATATCCTGGAAGCTTTAAAGGAAATTAAGGAAGGAGTTCATCATGACTGATCTAGGTAATGACTTAACGGTTCCCGTGACTGAAGATGATCATCTTCAGGGAAACATCGATGCAGCACTGGTGCTCGTAGAATATGGTGATTATGAATGTGTGCACTGCGGGCGTGCATATCCTATTGTAAAGAAGATCCAGCAGCATCTCGGTAAGGATCTCTGTTTTGTATTCCGCAATTTTCCGCTTTCACAATCACATCCCCATGCAGAACATGCTGCCGAAGCCTCCGAGATTGCAGATGCGGGAGGCAAATTCTGGGAATATCATGATGTGCTGTTTGAAAACCAGGATGCCCTTGATGATTCCAGTCTTGCTACCCATGCTGCCAATCTTGGTTTGGATGAGGAGGGATTTCAGAACGAGCTGCAGGGCGGTACCTATGAAGACAAAGTGCAGCAAAGTTTTATGAGCGGCGTAGAAAGTGGTGTAAATGGTACGCCTTCATTTTTTGTGAACGGCAGCAGGTACGATGGCGACTGGGAGTATGAACCCTTGATGGAATATCTTTCCTCCTTAAGGTAATTCTGCTGCCAATACGTCAAAACCGGAGAATTGTGCCTACTTTTGAACGCATTCAAACCTCTTGAAACGTCAATCAGCAAATGAAATTATCGCTAAAATATAATCCCGTTCCTTTCATCAGGGAAAATTACAAGATCATTTTCAGCTATATCTTCACCTTGTTTTTTATAGGTCTGGCCATATGGTTTATTCAGCATGAGCAGGCAGAGCTGCAGCAGGTAAAACATCTGGTGATCACCTCTAAATGGGATTGGATAACCCTGGGTGTAGCATTGAGCGTGGTGTATGTATTTGTGCACGGAGAAATGTACAGGGCATCCTTTGCCGCAGTTGGCAGTACAGTAGGGCTGATCGATGCCACCATGTTATATATGAAAAGAAATTTCATCAGTGTGTTTTTACCCGCTGGTGGAGTTTCTTCTCTTGCCTTTTTCAGCGGCAATATCGAGAAAAGCGGAGTCAGCAAGTCGCAGATCAATTTTGCATCTTCCATCTACGGTTTTGTAGGGATTCTCTCTGTAGTGGTGATCGCCGTTCCCGTTTTTATTTATGCGATCTTTGAAGGGAGCATCGGTGCGGGAGAATGGTTTGGCCTGGTAGCTGTGTTTGCCCTGATCGGCGGTGTTTACCTCATCTACCGTTCTATCGCGTTGAACGGTAGGTTCTACCGGTTTATCGTCAGATATATTCCGGTGGTAGACGTATTTCTGGCGGAATTCAAAAATAACAAGATAGAACGGAAAAGTTTCATCAGGACTTTTCTCTGGAGTATGCTGATCGAGATCTTTGGGGTCCTGCATATTTATATAGCCATGCTGGCACTCGGCATCCAGCCTTCAGTGCTGATTGCAACGGTTAGTTATGTGGTAGGGGTAGTGTTCCTGATCATTTCTCCATTTCTGCGCGGCCTTGGTGCTGTTGAAGCATCAATGACCTTCATGCTGATCAGGATGGGATACACCGAAGCTGCTGCAGTTTCCGTGACCTTCCTTTACCGCTTCATGGAATTCTGGATACCTTTGTTACTGGGCGCCCTGAGTTTTCTGGTGAAAATCAATAAGCTGCTGATGCGTATTGTTCCGGCCCTGCTGATCCTGGTGCTGGGCATCGTCAATGTGGTGTCTGTATTAACGCCAGCTATCCATGAAAGGCTTGTTTTCCTGAAGAACTTCCTCCCCGTATCAGCCATTGCAGCTTCCAACTATTTTGTTCTGGTGGCAGGATTGTTCCTCCTGGTCACTGCGGCATTTATGCTCAAAGGACTAAAAATGGCCTGGTACTTTGCCATGGGCCTCTGTTTGTTATCATTAATCGGTAACATGACCAAAGCGATCGACTATGAAGAGGCCACTTTTTCGGTAATCGTGATCATCGGCCTGATCGCCTCCAGGAAAGAGTATTACGTAAAACATAATTCAAAGCTTCGCTATCTGGGTATTCAAACAACCTTACTCAGTGTGGCGGCCGTAGTGCTGTATGGCACGTTAGGCTTTTATTTCCTCGATGCCAAACACTTCAATGTCGATTTCAGTTTCCTGCAGTCCGTTCGTTACACACTGGAAAACTTTGTGCTGATCGGTAATGATGACCTGCTGGCACAGGATTCTTTTGCCCAGGGGTTTTTGTATTCGATCAATTTCAGCGGTTTCCTGTCCCTTGCTTTCCTGGTCTACACGCTGATCCGTCCTTATATCCTCAAGGAAACTACGGATGAGGAAGAATTTGAATGGGCCAGAAAACAACTTGATCTGTATGGCAACTCTGCCATGGATTACTTTAAAACCTATCACGATAAGCTGATCTACCGTGCGGAAGAACTGGAAGGATTTATTTCTTATCGTATTTCAGGAAACTTCGCCGTAGTACTGGAATCGCCGGTTACGGCACCGGAGAATCTGGCGGTTTTTATCAGGTCATTTGATAAATACTGCTTTGAGAGCGGAATGAAAAGTTTCTACTACCGCGTAGCGGAAGAAACACTGGAACCATTTATCGCCTGTGGCAAGAAGAAATTGTACCTCGGGCAGGAAGGCGTGGTAGACCTGAACACGTTTACGCTGGACGGCGGAAACCGCAAGTCTATCCGTAATGCACTGAAAAAGGTAAGCGAGAAAGGCTTCAAGAGTAAACTTTACACTGCACCTGTAAAAGACGGGCTGCTCCAGAAAATAAAATCCGTTTCGGATGAATGGCTTGCTGATACCGAAAGGGAGGAGATCGTATTCTCGCAGGGGATGTTCGACTGGGATGAACTGAAGAAACAAACGATCATCACCGTAGAGAATTCGGAGGAAAAGATTGTGGCTTTCTTGAATGTAATCCCCGATTATGCCAAAGGCGAAGGAACTTATGACCTCATCCGGAAAACACAGGATGCACCAAACGGAGTGATCGACTTTATCCTCGTGGAGCTGTTCAAATACCTGAAAGCTGCAGGCCGCAGTTCGGTTAACATCGGTTTTGCGCCCCTGTCAGGATTGGATGATCCCAAAAACCTGACCGAGCGTTCCATGAAATTTGCCTATGAAAAAATCCGCTCTTTCTCTCATTATAAAGGACTCAGGGATGCCAAGGACAAATTTTCACCGGAATGGCACAATAAATACCTGGTTTATGACCAGGATTATGATCTGATCCAGGTTCCTGCTGTTTTAGCAAAAGTGATCAGGCCTTAGACTGAAAGATCATGCAGGATCTGTTGTGAAATGATCTTTTTTTAAGAAGACTGTAGTTAAACTCCCGGATTTTTCCTGAAAATGCTATTTTATTTTATTGATGCAGGCTTTATGCGTTTGCTAAATGGTATAAGCTTTCTAAACAGATGCATGTATTTATGTTGGCTGCATGTTTTTGCATTTTATTATTTAAAATATGCAAGAATTGTCATTTATAAATCCATATATTTAAAATATCAACGTTTAAAAGGATTTATTGCTGTTCTCTGCGGTTTTAATTCCCGGATTACCGGCAAGTCCATATACCAGATTTTTAAAATGAACAATCAAATCTCAAAATTAGCAGGGATAAGCAGCGCTTCCACAAGGGTCATTGCCGGTTTAATGTCAGGAACATCATTGGACGGGCTTGATATCGCCCTGTGTGAATTTAGCGGCTCCGGATTGAACACCCGGCTGAAAGTGCTCCATTTTATTACTTTTCCGTATAAAGAAGCATTCAAGGAACAGCTGAAATCAATTTCTTTTAAAGGCCAGGTAAGCCTGCAGCAGGTGACGCTGCTGAATGCCCTGATCGGAACGTATTCTGCAGAGCTGATCCTGGAAGCGCTGAAGAAATGGGACTACCCGGTTGACGCTGTAGACCTGATCGCCAGCCATGGCCAGACAATCTTTCATGCGCCTTTTTCCCTTCATCAGCAAATTCCCTTTCCTGATGCCACCTTACAGATCGGAGACGGGGACCATATCGCGGTAAAAACAGGCATCATCACCCTGAGTGATTTCCGGCAAAAACATATTGCTGCCGGTGGTGAGGGTGCACCACTTGCCGTTTATGGTGATTACCTCTTATTTTCAAGTCCTGATGAGAACAGGATCCTGCTGAACATCGGCGGTATTTCCAACTTTACCTATCTGCCTGCCGGAAGGGACGCCAATCACGTTTTTTCTACCGATGTTGGTCCCGGAAATACGATGATGGACCAGTTCATACAATTGCATTATCCCGGAAAATATTATGACCAGGATGCTGCTGTCGCGAAAACAGGAAAGGTGAATGAGGCACTGGTAGCAGCACTGATGGACAACGACTTTTTTGCTGATCCTTTTCCCCGCACCACAGGACCGGAGCTGTTCAATATCGCCTATCTCCGTGCTGCGCAAAAACAATCAGGACAGGAAGCCCTGGCACCTGAAGATATACTCGCTTCACTGTGTGAGTTTACTGCCAGAAGCATCATTGCTGCAATCAGGACTTCGATCGGTGATCAGCCTTTCGCTGTTTACCTGAGCGGAGGGGGGATGCATAACCCGCTGCTGGTAGATAAACTTACCGCAGGACTGGGCTTTGAACTTAGGAATACTACAGCGCTCGGAATAAATCCGGATGCCAAAGAGGCGGTTCTTTTCGCCCTGCTGGCGAATGAATGTGTGGCCGGTGGCGATACAGATTTTGGTGCCAGGCAGGGAATCCCCAGTGTAACCATGGGGAAAATAAGCCTTCCTTATTAATATATCAATCCACAAGACAACCTATCAAATCAATCAAAGTATGAGAAAAACTTTACTCAACCGACCCTGCCAGCTCGCTCTTCTGCTGGTCTTAATGTTCCTGTTCCACGCAGGTTTGGGAGTTGCCCAAACCCGCGATTATACCATAAAAGGTGTAATTACGGATGCAAGAACCAATGAACCGATCCCGGGTGCCACCGTAAGGATCAGCAATGCCAGTGGCGGCGCTGTAGCAAGCCGCGATGGCGCTTACCAGATCAGTACCAGCCTGAAACCCGGAAAATATCAGCTTACCTTCAGCTTTATCGGGTATTCACCGGTGCTGAAAGACATTGTGCTGGGGGGCAGCCCTTTAGTTACGCTGGACGCAAAGATCGCTGAAGATTACCTGCGGTTAAATGAGGTTGTCGTAACAGGAACCTCGGTAGCCACAAGCCGTAAGACACTTGGAAATGCCATTGCTACGGTAAATGCAGGAGATATTGCCAACAGCTCGGCCACCTCAATAGATCAGGCACTGGCGGGCAAGATATCCGGCGCGCAGATCACCCAGAATTCAGGAAACCCTGCAGGAGGGATCAGTGTAAGGCTCCGCGGTACAAGTACCGTTGCCGGATCCGGTGACCCGCTGTATATCGTGGATGGAGTGATCGTCAACAATAACTCTTCGGAACTGCTGGATCTGGGCGGCTATTCCCAGAACCGTATGGTAGACATCAATCCCAATGATATTGACCATATGGAGATCATCAAAGGTGCTGCCGCTGCCGCGATCTATGGATCGAGGGCAAGTAACGGGGTAGTGCAAATCTTCACCAAGAAAGGTAAAATAGGGAAAACACAGTTTAACTTTTCTTCACAGCTGAAAGTAAGCGAGCTTAGAAAAAAGCTGGAAGTGAATACTTATCCATTCCGCTTTAACAATACGCTGGCTACCGATCTGACGCAAACAGCAGTTAGCCGTTACGATTACCAGGATGATATTTTCAGGACTGCCATCGGAACGGAAAATAACCTGTCTGTTTCGGGTGGAACAGAAAATACACAATATTATGTAAGCGGTAACTTCCTCGGTAACCAGGGAATCATCGATGCTACCAATTTCAGAAGGGCAGGTGTCCGCGCAAAGATCGATCAGAAACTGAATAACTGGCTGAAGATGTCCATCGGTACCAATTATATCCTGAGTACAAGTAATGAAGTTCCAAACGGTGGTATCAATGAGGCCTATGGTGCATTGACAGGTTTTATTTTCTCCAATAACTATATTAATCCTTATCCTGTTAATGGGGTGTACCCCTCTCTGTCTACCGCTATTGCCAGAACCAACCCGCTGGAGGCGATCAACAGGTTTGACTTTCAGCAGCGTACCAGCCGCTTTATCGGAGATTTCCAGCTGATGGCCAACCCGGTAAAAGGATTGAACATCAACTATGTCCTGGGATATGATAATGCCACGCAAATTGGTACAGGATACATCCCGGTGGGCAATACTACGCCAAGTTACAATACAGGTTATTCAAGAAGGGCAGATCAGACCACCTTCCTGGTGAATAACGATTTGAATATCTCTTACCAGACTAAAATAAATGACTGGCTGGAATCTACTTCGGGCATTGGCGGTACAGCACAAAGTCAGAAAACATACCAGACAAGTATTACGGCTACTTTACTGGGCCCGATTGGCCAGACAATCAATAACGGGGTTTCTGTTGCCTCTGAATACCGCAGTGACGTGAATATCCTGGGTGCTTTTGCGCAGCAGACTTTTGGCATCCTGAACAAATTCTATATCACCGGTGCAGCACGTTATGATGAGTCGTCTGTTTTTGGTGAAAAATTCAGGGGCCAGTTCTACCCCAAAGTAAGCGGCAGTTATGTGATCTCCAATGAGAAATTCTGGACCGACTCAAAGATCTCCAATGTGATCTCCAGCTTTAAGATCCGTTCATCATACGGACAGGCAGGAAATTTAACGGCAATCGGGGCTTATGATAAAACCACATCCTACGTTCCTGTAAATGTTTCAGGACAACCTTCTGTAACATCGCCCACATTACTGGGGAACCCGGATATCAAACCGGAACGCCAGACAGAGTTTGAGGTGGGTACAGACATGAGCTTTTTCAAAGACAGGTTAAGCCTGGAATTCAGTTACTACAAAAAGGATGTGAAAGACCTGATCCTGCTCGCCAGCCTGGCACCTTCTGAAGGTTACCTGAGTCAGTACCTGAACATCGGGACGATGACCAATAAAGGAATCGAGCTGATGGTAAGGGGAGTACCCATCCTCAAGGATAATTTCAGGTGGAACGTAACGGCAACTTATTCAAGGAACCGCAACCAGATCAATGACATCCCGGGCGGAGTGTTACTTTTTGCCGGTGGTTTCAGCCAGGTAGCTGCTGTGGACGGACAACCCTTAGGTACGTTTTATTCCACCTATTTTGCACGTAACGCCGATGGCTCACTGCTGCTGAATGCAGCCGGTTTGCCTACAACAGAGAAAGTTGGCCGTGACGCCAACGGACAGCCTTCGGGAGCAACACTGAAAAAGGTGATCGGTGACCCTAACCCGGACTGGATAGGCTCCCTGATCAATGAGTTCAATATCGGTAAACACTGGTCGTTCCGCACACAGTTTGACGCTTCTATCGGTGGTGATGTGTTTAACTTTACAAAACGGGTGGGCGACCGGGATCTTTACGGAGGACTGGTTGGTTACGAGAAGGAGCTGAAAGGTGAGGTGCCTAAAGGTACGTCGGCCGCGGAGTTTGCGATCTTTGAAAACTGGATCGAAGATGGTTCTTATGTGAAACTGAGAGAAGCTTCAGTAAGTTATGAGTTTAAACCAAAATTCCTGAAAACCGGAAGTATGCGGTTCAGCCTTGCAGGACGTAACCTGCTGTCGTTTGATAGTTACAGTGGATATGACCCTGAGGTAAACGCGGCAGGACAAAGCTCTGCGGTCCGCGGGTTCGACTTCGTGGAAGTGCCGATCCCGAGAACGATCGTTGCAGGTTTTAACATCACTTTTTAAGAATTCTTCAATTTAAACAACATGAACAAAAGATATAACCCCATAAAATTCACCCTTTTAGCCAGCCTGCTGCTTTTTGCGGGAAGCTGTAAATTGGATACGGTGAACCTGAACGCACCCGCGGAAACGGACGTGCTGACAACAAGAGAAGGAATCATTGGCTTAAGTGTGGGCCTGAGGCAGTTCAATTCCACCAATGGTATCAATGCTGCGTATTTTTATCCTGCGGTAACCTCGAGAGAACTGCAGGGAGTAGCCAGCTTTACCAATGTACTGGAACTGGAAGCGGGCGGAACGGCCCTGCCAACCGCAAACGGCAATATCCTGACGTTATGGTCCAACATGCAGCGCATGATGACCATGAGCCAGAATATCATTGACAATGCACCTAAAGTCAGCACCCTCACCGGCGGCCTGCTCTCGGGGATCATCGCCAATGCAGAACTTTTTAAAGCGATAGCCCTGGGTAACCTGGCCGTTTCCTTTGAACAGGCGAATATCAATACAAGTACTACCGAAAAAGTGACGTTCGTGCCAAGGGCGCAGGTATTGGCAGAGGCCATACGCCTGCTGGATGATGCAATTGCGAGAACCAATACCACACCTCCAACTGCGGAATTCACTACGCTGGTGGCCGGCTCAAGGTTTGACCTCAAAAGCGTGTTGTACGCCTTTAGTGCCAGGTATAACCTGATGGCAGGCAATTATGCCGCGGCATTGCTGAGCGCCAATCTGGTAGACCAGACAAAGGCAAATGCATATGAGTATAACGCGCAAAGTGTAAACCCGATATGGAACAATATCAATACCCTGAAGTATTATACTCCAAGGGCAGGTTTTGGACTGCCTGCAGGACTTTTTGAGGCAGGCGACCTCCGTCTTAACTTTTACGTGAGTATAGTGGGAACGGTGCGTACGCTGACAGGGTTTGGCGCTACACAAACAGCAAACGTTCCGGTTTACCTGCCTGATGAGATCAAGCTTGACAAAGCAGAAGCAATGCTGAGAACCGGCGGCTCACTGACGGACGCACTTGCGCAGATCAATGCGGTAAGAACGCAGGCATCGGGAGATCTGTTTGGTGTGAATGCCGGTTTGCCGGCATACAGCGGTGCAGTTACACAGGCAGACCTGCTGGTGGAGGTGTACCGTCAGCGTTGTGCAGAGCTGTTCCTTACCGGGCAAAGATGGGAAGACTCGCGCCGTTTTGGCCGTCCGTTTTCGCTGACCGATTTTACGGAACGTAACCGGAATTTTTATCCTTATCCGGATCAGGAGCGGTTGAATAATCCGAATACTCCGGCTGATCCGGCGATATAGTTGAGGTTTTCCCTGGCTTCGCTGAAAAATAAGGTATGCTATATCGATGCTGCCGGCTGCTGAAGCGCAGCCGGAAAGGCATCGATATAGCATACCTTATTTTTTTTAGATCATCCAATGCATGATGGCCGGTCAGATTGCATACCAGCACAATGGCTGTTCCAGGTTACTGCAGCATGATGGCTGTTCTTATGCAAAGAATCTGTGATGATACATTTATGATATGATCATTTTATATATTTAAAAACAAATACCAACCAGATGAATAAAAGAACTGCCTGCTTTATTTTAGGGATACTTTTCGGCAGTGCCGGAACATTATCCGCTCAAAACAGCCATCAAAATAATCTGCTCTGGCTGAAAAATGAGCAGGATGCAGAGAAAAATTCGGTCATTATCCAGAATGAAAAAGGATTGGTGCCGATTATTGGCCTGGAAGAACTCGCTGCCGCAAGTATCAATCTGGGCTCGGCCAACAGTGCCGTGTTCAATTCCCTGCTGAACAGGTATGTTAAAGTAGATACGCTGAGCGGTTATCCCGCTTCGGATATTAATGGCTATGCGCATTTAAATGACGATCTTAAACTTTACCGCACGGCAATTTTCCAGCTTTCTGATGCCACGGTATATGACCAGCGCCTGCTCGGTTTTCTGCAGGAAATGGAAAAAACAAAAACGGTGGTGATCGCTGTTTCAGGGAAAAAAGACCATACGGATTTTTTTAAATCTTTAAATGCACCGGTAGTATGGTGTAAGAACGGAACTCCTGAAGGGGCTGCCGTGCTGGCGCAGCTGATATTTGGCGGGATCAGTCTGGATCAAACGGCTATCCGCCTGAAATATACCGTACCGGAAGATGCCGGTGTGAACAGGGCCGATCTGGATAGCATTGCGGTGGTGATGAAAGAGGCAATCGCTGCAAGTGCCGCACCGGGCGGCGTGGTGATGGTATTGAAGGACGGTAAAGTGATCTATGACCAGGCCTTTGGAAAACATACGTATACCGGTAACAGGGAAATGCGTACCACCGATATTTTTGATATGGCCTCGCTCACGAAAACTTCTGCCACAACGCTCGAAGTGATGCGGCTGGTGGAAGAAGGAAAGCTTGGGCTGGACAGTACCATCAGTAAGTATATTGCCAGAACCAGGAGCATGGCCGACAAAAAAGATATCCTGGTGAAGGAAGTGATGCTGCACCAGGCAGGATTTACGCCTTTTATCACTTTTTATACACAGCTGAAACCGGGTGACATGAGTACGCTGAAGTCTGATAAATATCCAACTGAGGTGGCAGATAACTATTTTATCCGGGCAAACTACTACCAGGAGGTCATGTGGCCGCAGATGCTGGCCGATAAGGCGCTGACCAGGGGCAAGTTTGTCTATAGCGACCTGAGCATGTACTACATGAAAGAGATTGTAGAAAAGGTGGCTGCAACGCCCCTGAATATGTATACAGATCAGAATTTCTACAAGCCCCTGGGTATGCAGACTGCCGGGTTTCTGCCGAGGGAGCGTTTTGCAAAAGACAGGATCGTTCCCACAACGGAGAATGACAGCTGGTTCAGGGACATGCTGGTGCAGGGTTTTGTAGATGATCCGGGAGCAGCTATGGCAGGAGGGGTAAGCGGCCATGCCGGTTTTTTTGCTTCAGCCAATGATATGGCTATACTGTACCAGATGCTGCTCAATAAAGGCAGTTATGGCGGTAAGCAATATTACAAGCCTGCTACGGTGACTGAGTTTACATCGGGACAATCAAAAGTGAGTCGCAGGGGGTATGGGTTTGACCGCAAGGACCCCGATCAGGCTAAAGGTTATCCTTCTTTTTTAGCTACGTCACAGGTATTTGGCCACACTGGTTATACCGGTACATGTGTTTGGGTAGATCCCTCCTGTAATCTGGTGTATATTTTTTTATCCAACAGGGTTTATCCTGATGCGAAAAAGAACGCATTGCTCACGCTCAGCATCAGGGGCAGGGTGCAGGATATCATTTACCGTGCCATACAAAAAGGAAAACGTTAAAGCAGGGTAACCGCTTTGGCATATTGACTTAGATGAGGGTGTTTTGGCTCCAGGTCTGTGATCACGTAGTTGATCGCATTCAGGTTGCAGACCTTCATCTTATGAATGGAATTTATTTTTTCGGCAATGCTCATGACTGCGGTTTTTTCGGCACAATTGATCATTGCCTTTTTGATCTGGATCACCTCCCAGTCGGAGTCTGTGATGCCATCCTGAAGGGAGATGCCATTGGTTCCCATGAAACAAAGATCGGCCTTGATGTCCGATAATTGATTGATCACCTGCGCACCCACGCAGATCTGTGAATTCTTAGCCAGTTGCCCGCCAATAAGGTGTACTTCAAGATTGGAATGTTCGGTAAGTTCGAGTGCCAGCAGGGGGCTTACGGTGAACAGCGTACAGCTCAGGTTTTCGGGAACCATCCTGGCCATCTCGATCATCGTCGTGCCGCCGCCGGTCAGGATCACCATGCCGTTCTGTATCAGTTTAAGTGCCTTCCTGGCAATCTCTTTTTTTCCTTCCCTGGCGTAAACTTCATTTTGCTGAAATGGGTAGTGGAATGATTTGGAGATGGCCCCGCCATATACCTTAAGTATTTTCCCTGCTTCGGCCATCTCATTCAGGTCCCGCCTGATGGTATCTTCCGAAACGTCAAGCTGCCTGCTCAGATCAGCCGAAAGCACCTTATTATGAATGTTTATTTGTTTGATAATATAGGCTTGTCGTTCGTCCTTTAGCATTCAGCATTAAAATTTATGTACTCAAATATATCGAAAACAAAAACTGATAATGATAACATTAATATCATCTTGCATTTTTACATTCAGGTTTTAAAACATTCTTTACATTTAACTGTCCTTAAGCATATACCACAAGTGTATGCTTATTTAGAAGATGCGAATAAATATTGAATTATGCAAAAAAGAATAGTGATCATAGGCGGGGGATTTGCCGGTATCAACCTCTCCCTTGAACTTGGAAAAAATAAACATTATCAGGTTACGCTTGTAGATAAAAACAACTATAATTTCTTTCCGCCGCTGATCTATCAGGTGGCTACGGCTTACCTCGAGCCATCCAGTATCAGCTATCCCATACGCAAACTCTTCAGAAGTAAAGACAACCTGCATTTCAGGCTGGGAGAATTACAAAAGATCATCCCTGAATCAAAACAGATTATACTGAACAATGGAACGCTGGATTATGATATGCTGGTTTTCGCTACCGGGGCAGAGACGAATTACTTTGGGATGGAAAACGTAAGAAAACATGCCATTCCAATGAAAACCCTGAGTGATGCTATCCAGATGCGCAACAGGCTGCTCACACATTTTGAAGAAGCGACCATCTCCACAGACAAAGAGGAGGTGAGGAAAATGCTGACGATCGTTGTTGCCGGTGGCGGGCCTACGGGCGTGGAGATCTCCGGCATGTTCGCCGAAATGCGGCACAGGATTATGCACAAGGATTATCCAGAGCTGAAAAATACGGGAGCACAGATCTATCTGGTGGATGGTGGTGCTGCCTTACTCAAGCCGATGAGCAGGAAATCCCAGGACCATACTTTAGAATCACTTACCAAACTGGGGGTTAAAGTGATACTAAACAGTCACGTAAGTGATTTTGCAAACGATCAGGTGATCTTTTCTGATGGTACACAGATAGCCACCAAAAACCTGATCTGGGCGGCCGGCGTAAGTGCAATGCGTTTCGATGGAATACCCCCGACCAGTTATGGCCGCGGAAAAAGGTTAATGGTGGATGCCTTTCACCAGATAGAAGGCCTTCCTGATATCTATGCCATTGGAGATACCTGTATCCAGTCCGGCGATCCTGCTTATCCTGAAGGACATCCGCAGGTGGCACAGGTTGCTATCCAGCAGGGAGTAAGCCTGGCTGCTAACTTTAAACGCCTGGCTGAAAACAAAGCCCTCCGTTCTTTTGTGTATAGCGACAGGGGAAGTATGGCCATTATAGGCAGCAATAAGGCCGTGGTGGATCTCCCGAAACCAAAGTTACACCTGCGTGGTTTTATCGCCTGGTGTGCCTGGTTATTTATCCACCTCTTATCGCTGATCTCCTACAGGAACAGGATCAATACGCTTTATCACTGGACGGTGGCCTATTTCTCAAAAGACCAGAGTTTACGGATGATCATCAGGCCTGTGGATATCCCCAGTGTTGACGATGAGCCGGTGCCGGAAGAGAAAAACAGTGCTGGATAAACGCCTTTGCAGACCGGTATTTTACAGTGTGCTACGTTAATATTTACAAAGAGGTACATTAAATTGACGTTTAACAGGTGATTTTTGCTTAAATTATAAATAGTTTTGTGGCCAAATCACTATTACTATGATCAGCCACAAAGAACTTTTTCTGCTTAACAATGCCCAGACTTCTACCAGTCCGAATATGCTGGAAGTAGAACGTGCCGCGGGTATGTATTTGTATGATAAAAGTGGCAAGGCCTATATGGACCTGGTATCGGGTTTTGCAGTAAGCAACATCGGCCACAGGCACCCCAAAGTACTGGAAGCGATCAGGGCACAGCTGGATAAATATCTCCACCTTACTGTTTACGGAGAATTTGTACAGTCGCCCATGGTACTTTTCGCCCAAAAACTGATCAGCGTACTTCCTGAACAGCTGAACAACGTATATTTTGTGAATTCAGGAACCGAAGCTACCGAAGGGGCGCTGAAACTGGCAAAACGTTATACCGGAAGATCAGGTATCATCTCCTGTCACCATGCCTATCACGGCAGTACCCATGGTGCGCTGAGCGTAATGGGCAACGAATATTTTAAACAGAAGTACCGTCCGCTGCTTCCTGATGTCAGCTTTATGACTTTCGGAAAGGAAGACGACCTTTCGCTGATCAGCACCAGCACTGCTTGTGTGATTATGGAAACTGTTCAGGGGGAGGCAGGGATCAGGGTAGCTTCTGCTGAATATATGGAGAAACTGAGGGCACGCTGCACAGCAACGGGCACCTTGCTTATTCTTGATGAAATACAGGCGGCTTTCGGCCGTACAGGTAAATTATTTGCATTTGAACATTATGGAATAGTACCGGATATACTGCTCCTTGCAAAAGCATTGGGCGGGGGAATGCCAATCGGCGCTTTCATCGCCAACAGAGAGGTGATGGGTGTCCTGAAGGAAAATCCCATTCTCGGCCATATCACTACTTTTGGCGGGCACCCGGTGTCCAGTGTGGCAGGACTGGCGAGCCTGAATGTGATTTTGGAAGAAGAACTGGTAAAAGATGTGGATGCAAAAGGCAGCCTGTTCAGGTCACTGCTTGTTCATCCGCTGATCAGGGAGGTCAGGGGAATCGGACTGATGATGTGTATACAGCTGGACAGTTTTGAGCAGGTAGAGAGGGTCAGCAAACTTTGTGCTGCTGATGGCGTGGTGATCGACTGGTTCCTGCACTGTGAAACGGCCCTGAGGATAGCTCCGCCACTGATCATCACTGAAGAGGAGATCAAAAAGGCTTCTGCGGTCATATTGAAGGCACTTGACGCATTGAGTTAACTTATCCAATTACTCTTTCCGGCTTCAGGGAAGTATGCAGGTTCGACATAAATCTGATCCAGGTCTGTGCTAACTCCGGGTTTAGGGCCGAAATATCGAACTTACCTCAGACCTGCGCGCAAGCGCATACGGATCAGCATACACGGCGCAATATCACCACGTGCATACCATAGGGGCTAGGAAGAGAAATAAAGTAGATTAAGAGGCCAGCTGGAAATACACTTTATCGATCAGATCCCCGATGTTAAATGGTTTTGGCAGAAAATCATTAGGGCCGAAGTCCTGATGCTGAGCCGCTTCAGCTCCCTGCTGTCCTGAAATCAGGATGATGGGAATATGTTTTAACTCAGTGTTTTCTTTGATTGACCTGCAGATTTCTCTTCCGTCAAATCCGTCAAGCAGCACATCCATTAAGATGAGGTCAGGCTTTTCTTTGCTGATTACTTTTATGGCATCCTGCCCGCTCGAAAATGTCATCAGGTCCCAGTCTACAAAATCAAGTACAGATTCCATCGCCGTTAAGATGTCCTGATCATCATCAAAAATTACTATTTTTTTATTCATTCTTCTTTCTTTTTACCTAATCGTTATACAACGAATACTATGCCAATACAATGCGCTGTGAATGTAACATTTTGAAAGGCATTGATCATAAGCAGATAACAGGAAAATCATCCATCCGTTGCAGACTGGTGTAAGTTGTGCTATATTTATCGGCAACGCTGACCACAATTAAAATTCATAATGCAGGAAATACGCTGGATACTTATACTTGAAATAGTTTACACACTTGCAATCATCGCTACCTGCCTGCGCATTATCTACGATACCCGCTCAACAACGAAAACGCTGGCATATCTGATGCTCACGGTCTTTCTTCCCATTTTGGGCATTGTTATTTATTTCTGTATTGGTACAAACTACCGCAAGCGCAAATTATACAGCAAAAAGATCGTGCTGGATGAGCAGATGCAGCTGAGGATCAGGGAACAGGTCTATCTGGAATCAAAGAAAATCTGGGATACCGTACCCGATGAAATCCTTAAATACCAGAAGCTTGCACAGCTGCTGCTGAATGATGGCATGAGCTACCTTACGGGGAATAATAAAGTGCAAGTACTGCTGAACGGAGAGCAGAAATTCCCTGAAGTATTACGATGCCTGCGGGAAGCGAAGGATCATATTCATATTGAATATTACATTTTTGAAGATGATCACATTGGCAACGCCATCAAAGATATACTGATTGAAAAGGCGAAGTCGGGCGTCAGGGTGAGATTGATCTATGACGATTTTGGCAGCCGCAGCATCAGAAAAAACGTGATCACGGAATTGCGGGAAGCAGGGGTGGAGGCCTATCCCTTTTACAGGATCTTATTCATTGCACTCGCCAACCGGATCAACTACCGCAACCACCGCAAGATCATTGTAATTGACGGCCATATAGGTTTTACCGGCGGCATCAATGTAAGTGACAGGTACATCAACACGGAGGAAAATAAGGATCAGGTGTTTTGGAGGGATACACATGTAAAGATCACCGGTACCGGGGCTTTCTACCTGCAATACCTGTTTATATGCGACTGGAACTTTTGTGCGGACGAAGCCCTGAAAGTTGAACCCGGATTTTTTTATGAACCCAAAGAAAACGGAGGGGATGCAGTAGTTCAGATTGCTGCGAGTGGACCCGATTCGGATAATCCGACCATTTTATTTTCACTGATCCAGGCTATAGGCATGGCCGAAGAGGAGATCCTGATCACCACACCGTACTTTATACCGGGTGAAAGCCTGCTTGACGCCATGACTGTTGCCGCCCTGAGTGGGGTAAGGGTAGTCTTGCTGGTGCCGGATAAATCAGATTCAAGGATGGTGGCCGCTGCCGCCCGCTCCTTTTACAGTGAACTGCTGGCTGCAGGAGTGGAAATCTACCAGTACGAGAAAGGATTCATTCACGCAAAAACTATGGTGTCAGACCAGCAGCTGTCCGTCATCGGAACCGCAAATATGGACAACAGGAGCTTTGAACTGAACTTTGAAGTGAATGCCGTCATCTATGATAACGATACGGCGGAGGAGATGACAAGGATATTTTACCAGGACCTTAAAGTGTCCAGGAAAATTGATGCTGCAGAATGGGAAAAAAGACCCTTATACAAACAGCTGCCCGAAAAATTAGCCCGGCTATTATCGCCGTTACTGTAATCTGGAAAGTTATGCTCAGCAGCACTGCTGTCATCAGAATGCTGCTGAGCTTTAATTCATTATTTGAAGACGTATTTGTTCCTGATATACTGCTCAACTTCTTCAGCAGCAGTTGTGCCCGAATTCTTTACCGCCAGCTGTAACAGTTCCGGGGTTATGCCGAACTTCTTGGACCAGTATTCTACATCATAATATTCCTGCAGGTTGATCCATTTCCTGTCTTTCAATCTCATTTCATCTCTGTCGTAATAGCTGTGTCGGAGCATAATCAATAAATATTAAATGGTTTTAGTGAATATCTTATAACAATACTTATGCCTAAATGTAACAGATAGTTTTCCGTTTTACTATCCCTAATATATTATTTTTTTGTTAAAATAAAAAATCGCTTCGTGATCGCAGACAATACTGGGTTAACCTATTGTTAATACTGGAAGTCGTCCTTTGCAGCAGGCAGATCTCATCAATTTTCTGCCCGAATTTTATCATGATATCTGTTTACCATCGAATTTACGGCAAATCTATCCTCACGGTTTTTTTGCTGTGCAGCATCCTGAACGGGCTATCTGCTGCCGGGGATCCTGCACCAGCACTTCAGCACACGCTGGAGCTGAGCAAGAGTTATCCCGATTCTGCTTTTTTGATTTTGAAGAAGTTACACCATGATGCCCTGCTTAAAAACGATAAACGGGCGATCGGCATCTGCCTGAAGCAAATGGGAGAGATCTGTTATTCACAGGGACATTATGCCCAGGCATTGGAATACCATCAGCAGGCTAACCGGATCTTTGGTCAGCTCCACGAAAAGAGCCTGCTGGCTGACAACTATAATGATCTGGGGATTATCTATTACCAGAATATGGACAGGAAATCTTCCCGCAGGCAGTACGACCAGGCGATGCGCTTGTATAAGGAAATCAACGATAAGGTCGGCTTAGGCGAGACCTACGGGAATATCGGCCACTTATATGAGAAACAACAGCGTTACGACAGCGCGTTTTATTATCAGCGGAAAGCCTTAACAGCATACAGCTTTGCAGATCATAAAGGCGGTATGGGAAAGATTTACGAAAACCTGGGCAGTATTTTCGAAGACCTGGCACGTTATGACTCTGCCAGGGTTTATTTTGATCAATCGCTCGTATTATACAATGCAGTGAACAACCAGGTGTCAAGCATAGAAGTGATCAATAACATTGGTGATATCCTGCGGAAAACCGGTAATTACAGTGCAGGCCTGCTGTATTCCAGAAAAGCACTGCAAATGTCTGTCGAAACCAAAAATGAATATCAGCAGGCTTCAGCCTACAGGGATATCGCTAAATCCATGAACCTGCTGGGAAAAAATGACAGCGCTTATCATTATATGGAGCTGAGCAGAAAATACCTGCTCAATATTTATTCTGACCAGAATAACCGTCAGATGTCTTTTCTTCAGATCATTTATGATACGGATAAGAAGAATGACGAGATCGCGCGATTGGAGAATGCACACAAGGTAAATATGATCATCAGCGTTTCGGTTGTGGTGGTGATCCTGCTGCTGGTGGTCATGGGACTGCTCACCATCTCCAGGCAGCGTCTTAAACTCAGGGAGAATATCGCCATCGTGGAAAAGAATGAACAGCTGAATCTCGCACAGCAGGAACAGCTGGAACTGAAGAGCAGGGAGCTCACCACCCATACCCTGCAGGTGATCCAGCATAACCAGTTCCTCGAAAGCATGCGCAGTAAACTGGATGAGATGATCAACGAAGACAAGCGCGACCAGAAAAAACAGCTGCAGCAACTGGTCAGGCAGATTAACCAGAACATTAATCACGACCAGCAGTGGAAAGATTTTACGATGGTCTTCGAACAATTACACCAGTCGTTTTTTGATAACCTCAAATCCTATTGCGAAGACCTGACAGTAAATGACATCCGCCTGATTGCCTTACTGAAAATGAACATGAGCTCGAAGGATATGGCCGCAATATTTGGGATCTCACAAGATAGCCTGAGGGTTTCAAGATACCGGCTCAGAAAAAAACTGAACATCGCCGAAGGGGACAACCTCAGCTCCTTTATCCAGACCATCTGATGTCTTTTGCTGGGTTAACAATTTCTTAATGTTACGCTAACTGAATGATAATGGCGGTTATGTTATTTGCAAATCACTGTATAACAGGTTTTTACCGGATAAATGTATACGCTGTATGCGCTTTGTATACAGCTGTGGTAACGGTGTTTACGTTTTGTACACGCCGGTTTCTTGACCGCTGCAAAATGATCCTACACATTTGCAGCAGCGTTGTAAAAAACAATCAGCGCTCAAAAACTAATTAAAAAATGAAACCAATTCTAAAAACGATTTTCTGCTTATTCTTAAGCATTACTGTAGCTAAGGCCAGTAATATTAAAGGGCATGTGTATGATCAGAAAACGGGGGAGCCAATGGTAGGCGCTTCTGTCAGACTGGAAAACACTGATAAAGCTGTACTAACCGGTCTTGACGGCTCTTTCGAGTTCAAAAAGGTCAGTGCCGGACCCGCTACCTTAAGGGTATCTTACATTAGTTACAAGACTTTTAGTAAACAAATCGTGGTGCTGAAAGAGGACAATCCATCGCTTAACGTTTATTTATCAGAACAGGGCGGAAATGATTTGAGTGAGATCTCCATCTCAGCGAAACATGACGGCGCAACGGAAAACACAGCCAGGAGACTGGAGCAGAAATCTATACAGGTGATGAACGTAGTTTCAGGCCGTGCGATGGAAATCTCTCCCGATCTGACTGTGGCTAATGCCATTCAGCGTGTTTCGGGTGTTTCCGTAGAAAGAAGTAACAACGGTGATGGACAGTATGCCATCCTGAGGGGAATGGATAAACGTTACAATTATACGCTGGTAAACGGCATTAAGATCCCGAGTCCGGATAATAAATTCAGGTATGTACCGCTGGATATCTTTCCGGTTGAGCTGCTGGAAAGGCTGGAGATCTATAAATCACTGACGCCAAATATGGAAGGTGATGCTGTTGGTGGTGTAGTGAATATGGTGATGAAAAATGCACCTGCAAAACTACAGATCAATGCCAACCTGGCTTCGGGTTACAGCCAGATGTTCTTCGACCGTAAGTTCCTGGGTTTTGACGCAGGTTCAGTAAATTATAAATCTCCCTATGAGATCAATGGCAGGAGCTATAATGCAAAACCTTCAGACTTTTCTACCGCAACGGTTGATTATAAAGAGAAACAGCCTGCACCTAACGTTGTCGGCGGCCTCTCCATTGGTCAGCGTTTCCTGAATAACAAACTCGGGGTGATCGTTGCCGGAAGCTACCAGAATACATACAGGGGAACAAATAGTACCTTCTTTAATTCTTCTGTGGTAGATGATGACAGGATCTCCAGGATCACTTCCATGGACTACCGGCAATACAGTGAGCAGCAGAAACGTTACGGACTGCACGGAAAGGTTGACTATACACTCAATGAAAACAATAAGTTCTCCTGGGTAAATTCATACGTGAACCTGACCAATATCCAGACACGTGACGTGCTGACCACAAATTTCTCCAATGCAGATTATAACCCTGCAGCAGGTAATGCGCAGATCACTTACAATACCCGTTCAAGATTAACCGAGCAGCAGATCTACAACAGTACTTTGCATGGGGATCACATCATCATCCCGGGCAGACTGAAAGTGGACTGGTCGGCCGTCTATTCAACCGCAAAAAATGATGTTCCTGATGAAACTTCGGTTTCACTGAACGGCCTCCGTACCAATTTTAATGAAACCAGAACTACAGCTTCATCACTGACCCACAGGTGGTCGCGTAACACGGATGAAGATAAAGCAGGTTACCTGGATATTACCTATACCGCTGATATTGCAGGTATCAAGGTTGATTTTACCGGTGGTGGCCTGTACAGGGATAAACAGAGAAGCAGTTTTTATAACAACTATAACTTCAAGCCATTGGTTCCGGCCTCATTGTACGGTGTAGCATTTACAAACTATGCCGATATCGCATGGGATATCCAGAATCCGCAGGGTGCTGTGGCCAATTCACTGACCTACAACGCGTCTGAAAAAACGTCTGCAGGTTACGGAATGTTTAGTTTTAAGGTCAACAAGCTGGAGGTGACCGGCGGTGCCAGGGTTGAACATACCAACCAGGGTTACGACCTGCTGTTCCCGGCAGGGGAGGCAAACCCTGTTGGCAGCCAGCAATATACCGATCTGTTACCCAGCCTGAATTTAAAATACGGGTTAACCCACAGCCAGAACCTGAGAGCCAGCTATTTCCGCTCCCTGAACCGTCCTGGTTTTTACGAAATTGTGCCTTCCAAAGTCGTTACTGAAGAATACCAGGAACGCGGAAACCCGGATCTGAAACGTGCGATAGCCGATAACTTTGACCTGCGTTACGAGCTGTTTCCGAATAGCTCAGACCAGTTGCTGGTTGGTGCTTTCTTTAAAAACATCAAAGATCCTATTGAATATACCATCCAGGCAGACCCAACCAGGGGACAGGATCAGTTCTATTCTCCGGGAAACTTCGGCAATGCAAAAAATTACGGGTTAGAGCTGGATTATATCAAGTTCTTTAACAAATTCGGGTTTAAAGCCAACTATACCTACACACATTCGAGAATTACAACTGACAAAACGCAACGGATCAGAAATGCGGTTTCGGGTGATGTGCAAACGATCATTGTTCAGCAATCCAGACCCCTGTACGGGCAGGCTGCGCATATCGGAAACTTGTCCCTGCTGTACAAAGACACTAAACATGGCTGGGATGCACAACTCGCAGGATCCTATACAGGGGAGCGGATCAATACGATCTCTCAGTTTGTAGACAATGACCTGTGGCAGAAAGGATTTATCCAGATGGATGCGTCGGTAGAGAAAAAATTCAAAAACAACCTGAGTATTTTTATTAAAGCCGGGAACTTGTTGAATACACCTACAGAATTATTTATCAAGGGAACAAATACAGAAAATGCGGGATTGCCTCAGCAAGAGGCTGGCAGTAACGAAACACTGATCAGAAAAGATTTTTACGAACAGACCTATTTATTGGGCATACGGTACAAGTTATAATTTAAGCAAAAGATAAACGCTATGAAGATAAAAGTATTACTACTCTGTGCCGCAATGACGGCCGCAGTATTCACAGGTTGTGAAAAAGCAAATGTTGATGTGGACACTTCGCCTGTCCCGACCAATACCAGTGGTCTTTCCGGTGAAGTTTACGGAATATGGACCAAAGGAAGTGTGATCCGTGTAACGGGTGACATCATTGTTCCGGTGAATAAGTCGCTCACCATTGAAGAAGGCGTTCTTGTGATCATGGATACACTGACAAGGCCTGAGATCATCCTGAACGGGAATTTATATTCCTTAGGTACAGCAGCAAACCCGGTGAAATTCACCATCGAAGAGAATTACAGAAATGCAGCGCATAGCTTTGGTAAAATGTGGGGCGGTATCCTGGCCTCCAAAACCTGTACTGAATTGCTGCTGGACAATACGATCGTTGAGTATGGCGGTGCCACTACCACAGAGGCCTCTACTTCAGTAAAACTGGGTTTATACAAAGCTGTCAGCGGTGAAAACACACCGGCAATCTGGTTCTCCAACGTGAATGGTAAACTGGTGGTTGCCAACAGCACCTTCCGGCACTTTCAGGATGACTGTACCTATATTGAAGGCGGTCATATCATTTTTACAGGAAACAAATTCTACAATACAGGCCTGGTTGGCGGAGAAGGGATCAATATCAAGTCGGGATGTCTGGCAGATTTATCCTATAACCTCTTCTATTCAACCAATACCAATGCGTTTAAACTTTCCAATACGGGCGACCGTACGCCACAGGCACACGTGGTGGTTTACAACAACACCATGCTAAACACAGGTTGGAGAAGACCAACCGCCAAAGGTGGTTCAGTGTGGCTGGAAGCAACAGTGTATGCAGAGCTGTACAATAACCTCTTTGCCAATGCCCGTTTCGGTATAAAAAAAGACACCAAGGCACCTCAGGATGCCAGGTCAAAATTCAGCAACAATCTGTATTACGGTTATGCACAAGCCGCTGTGACCCAGTTTCAGCCCGCAGCTGATATCGTAGCAGGTACAAATGACGTCATCAGTACGGTAGTGGGTGCCAATGATCCGAAGTTTGCGAACTACCCCTTAAGCACCGCTACCTCCAACTTTACGTTCAGCGACAGCTGGGATTTTCATCTGCTGACCGGATCGGCAGCGCTGAACAAGGGAAGAAAAGATTTTGTACGTAATTTCCCTGATGGGATCACCATCAACGGAACAGTGTACGCTTCACCGGAGCCAGCTTCATACATCGGCGCTTTTGGTACAAATTAGCAACTTTTTGACATCTCCGGATCAGTCTTCCGGAGATGTTCTTTATTTTTAAATCAAATCATGTTTAAGCATAAAATTATACTGTATACACTGTTACCTCTCGTTCTTGGCGCCTGCAGCGAACACCTCGCCCCGGTACGTACCTCAGCTGTAACTGAAAATACTTTAGCCGTAAAACCGGTTGTCATCTCTGAAAAAGTAGGTTTTGATTCCGATGATCCTGCCATATGGGTTAATCCGAAGGACGCCTCAAAAAGCCTGGTCATTGGTACTGATAAGTCTGCAACCGGGGCCTTATACGTTTTTGATCTCCAGGGTAAGATACAGCATGACCTGGTGGTTAAAGGGCTCAAAAGACCCAATAATGTAGATATCGCCTACGGCCTGAAACTGAACGGCAAAGCAACCGACATTGCGGTCACTA
Organism: Pedobacter hartonius; assembly: GCF_900107535.1. Lineage (GTDB taxonomy): Bacteria > Bacteroidota > Bacteroidia > Sphingobacteriales > Sphingobacteriaceae > Pedobacter > Pedobacter hartonius. The sequence goes on from NZ_FNRA01000015.1 coordinate 43,398, forward strand.
CAGAACGTTTCAGCCATCAGCTGCGCATCTATGCTTTGCCGGATATGAAACCTGTGGACGGAGGAGGCATTCCTGTATTTGAAGGGGAGACCGGTGCCGAATACCGCGACCTGATGGGCATTTCCATTTATACCGCCAAATCCGGAAAGATGTACGCGATAGTTGGCCGTAAAACAGGCCCTGCAGATGGGTCTTATCTCTGGCAGTACCTGCTGTCTGACAACGGATCCGGACAGGTGAAAGCCGAACTGGTACGTAAATTTGGTATTTACAGCGGAAAAAAGGAGATCGAATCCATTGCGGTGGACAATGAGCTGGGTTATATCTATTATTCAGATGAGCAATACGGTGTGCGCCAGTATTATGCCGATCCTGAAAAGGGCAATGAGCAGCTTGCCCAGTTTGGTACCACCGGTTTCCTGGAAGACCATGAAGGAATATCAATTTATAAGACTTCGTCGCGTAAAGGTTATATCTTAGTATCTGATCAGGGAGCCAACCGTTTCCAGATCTTTAGCAGGGAAGGAAGCCTGAAAAACCAGTTTGACCATCAGCTGCTGAAAATCGTTAAAGTGAGCGCAGGCCATAGTGATGGTTCGGATGTGGTAAATGTGCCGCTGAATGATACTTTTAAACATGGCCTGTTCGTCGTGATGAGCGATGACAGAACTTTTCATTATTACCGCTGGGAAGATATAGCCGGAACGGAACTAAAAATAAATTAATATAAAATGATAAAGAAACCGCTATTCCTGCTGTTATCACTGGCCTTACTGTTTACAGAGGCAGCTTTATCGCAGGACAAAAAAGAGCCTGGGGCAGCTACTGAGCCGGTAAGGCTGATCCGGGGACCGTACTTGCAGGTGGCAAGCAGCAGGGGTATACTGATCCGCTGGAGAACTGACGTTTCCTCGAGAAGCAGGGTGCGTTACGGTACCGACAAAGCGAAGCTCGACCAGTCGGCCGAAGATACCAAACTCCTTACCGAACATCAGGTAAAACTCAGTGGCTTAAAGCCGTATACGAAATACTTTTACAGTATCGGAGGCTTGCGCGATACCTTACAGGGTGATGAAAACAACTTTTTTGTCACACTTCCGGAGCCCGGAAAACCGGGGCATTACCGCATTGCCGCTTTAGGTGACTGTGGTGATAACTCTGTCAACCAGCGTCATGTAAAAGAACAGCTGCTGAAATACCTTGGCCCCAATGAACTGAACGCCTGGATACTTTTAGGGGATAACGCCTATCAGGACGGAACCGATTCAGAATTTCAAAGCAAGTTTTTTAATATCTATAAGAACGACCTGCTCAAGAAATACCCGTTGTTCCCTGCACCGGGAAATCACGACTATCATGATACCGACTTGAGTGCCAAACATGCGCAGGAGACCCACGAGACCGCTTATTACCAAAATTTCTCAATGCCAACAGAGGCTGAATCAGGTGGTGTGCCCTCACATACACAGGCCTTTTATTCATTTGATATCGGCAATATTCATTTTCTTTCACTTGATTCTTATGGCAAAGAGGAAAATTCCTACCGCCTGTATGATACCCTGGGCCCGCAGGTGCAGTGGATCAAAAAAGACCTGGCTGCCAATAAAAACAAAGGCTGGGTAATCGCTTTCTGGCACCATCCGCCATATACTATGGGCTCGCATAATTCAGATCAGGAAGAAGAGCTGGTAAAGATCAGGGAAAACTTTATTCAGATCATTGAACGTGCCGGGGTAGACGTAGTGCTGAATGGTCACAGCCATGGTTATGAGCGCAGTCGCCTGATGATGGGGCACTATGGTATGGAAAATACATTTGATCCTAAAAAGCATAACCTGAGTTCTTCGTCAGGAAAGAATGACGGCAGTAAGGATGCTGCACCGTATAAAAAGACCATTAAGAACAGAAAGGGAACAGTATATGTATTGAGTGGCTCCGCCGGGAAACTGGGAGGCAAGCAGGCTTCCTATCCGCATAACGCCATGTATTTCTCGGATGCAGACCACGGTGGCTCCTGTGTGCTGGATGTGCAGGACAATACGCTTGAACTGAAATGGATCTGTGCCGATGGCGTGATCCGCGACCAGTTCACGATGATGAAGGAAGCCGGTAAAAATGTTTCAAAATAAAGTTAAGATATTTATTGTTACCAGTTTATGGTTGACCATCCTCTGCATTGTCCTGGGTTTAAAAACCGGGAACAGCAGTATAGGAGTGGCCAATGCCATTGATGGCTTTAAAACAGGTACCGCAGCATTTAACAGTTCCGGACGGGAGCTGAAAACTGCGGTATCTTTATTATCAGCCAGGGACAGCAGCACGCTTATCAATGCCCGGCTCGCGTTGAAAAGGAGCCGTACGGACTATAAAAGAATAGAATTCTTTATGGATTATTTCTTTGAAAGTTCATCGCTGATCTATAACAGGCCGGCAAAAACAGAGGTCGATGAGCCTTATATGGAATACCAGGAACCCTCGGGTTTCCAGGTGATGGAAGCAATGCTGTTCGGCGAAGATCCGTTTGCGCAGCAGGCAGCCTTATTGGAACAGGCCGATTTGATTTCTTCCTCTGCTGCAGATCTGAACGCCCTGCTCTATGGCTTTGAAGGTACAGACCAGGAGGTACTGGAAAGTGTACGTTTAGCGCTGATCAAAGTAATTACCTTAAGCATTACGGGGTATGATGCCCCCGAGCTGAAAAGCGGTATAGAAGAATCCTGGCAGTCGGTCGCTGCCATCAGGCAGGTCCTGCAGCCTTATCTGAAATCCGGCATTGCTGCCGGGCAACAGTCTTCTCCAACTAACTCCCGTCCTGGTATACAGCCTGAAACGCTCAGTAAGACTATCGCAGAAACACTGGCGTATCTGAAAGCACATCCGGATTTTGACAGCTTTAACCGGATGGAGTTTTTGACCGGTTATGCGCTGCCACTGCAGGAGCAACTGGGCGGATTCATCGCTGCCCTAAACCTCGATGTGAATCACAAAAGCGCCCTCAATTACCAGGCGAAAAATATCTTCAGCCCCGATGCTATTCCTCCCGGAGCTTTCGGAGGGGCGGCCGCAAAGAATGACCTGAAGGCAGCACTGGGAAAAAGACTTTTCCGGGAGACAGCCTTATCGGGAAATTTGCAGAGGAGCTGCGCAAGTTGTCACCGTGAGCAGCAGTATTTTAGTGATGGCTTAAAAACAAGCCTGGCCTTTGACGGTAAGAATTTTGTGCAGCGGAACGCACCAACCTTGTTATATGCGGGTTTCCAGTATGCCCAGTTTTGGGATGGGCGCGTGAAAAACCTTCAGGAACAAATCCGCACAGTAATAGCTAACCCGCTTGAGATGAACGGAAATCATGCTGTGGTCATCACTGGGTTACAGCAAGACAGCGCATACCGGAAAGAATTTCTGAAAGCTTTTCCGGACAGTGCGGGAAACCCCGTCAGCATGACCAATCTCTCCGATGCGCTGGCAGCCTTTATCAGGGGTTTAGCGCCCAGGAATTCCGCTTTCGATCAGTATATAGCGGGCAATAAAACAGCAATCGATGCTGAACAAGTAAAAGGTTTCAACCTGTTTATGGGAAAGGCGCAATGTGGAAGCTGTCATTTTGCGCCTTTATTTAACGGGCTGATCCCGCCATTGTATAAACGTACTGAATATGAAATCCTGGGGACGCCTGCAAATGATGATTTTGACCGTCCGCAGCATGATCAGGACCAGGGCAGGTTTGGTTTTTTCCCGATCGAATATTACAAAGCCGCCTTCAAAACCCCTACGGTAAGAAATGCGGCGATGACGGCGCCCTATATGCACAACGGAGTATTTAAAGACCTCGAAAAAGTGGTTGAGTTTTACAACCAGGGCGGGGGAGCAGGCCTTCATATGGAGCAGCCGCAACAGACGCTTTCTGCAAAACCGCTGCATTTATCTGATGATGAAATGCATCAGATCGTAGTATTTATGCGCTCTTTAACCGATAAAATTGATCAATAATTTTACCGGGCAAGTGGTATGGAATTAAATACATGATCCGGATCAAATTTCTTCTTCACCAATTGTAATCTTTGAAGGTTGCTGCCATAGGCCTGAGAAATCTGGTTAGTGTTTTCACTGCCCAGGACATTCGGATAGCCACCCGGTAAAGAATAGGGTGCTGTCAATTCAAAATAATCATCTGCCCATTCTTTATGTATGTGACTGGTACCGGTATCTTCCGGCTCCCACTCGGTGGCAATCAGCAAAGTATAGTGGACATCCCTGATCCCGAATGCGGTTTCAGCTAAAGGCACTCTTGTAGGTTTTCCATGTAAGTAAAACAAAGTGATAATGGAGAACGGGGAGGATATCCGCGCTGCAGCAGCTGTAATACCGTCAATAACTTCAGGCAGGAGTTTCGCTATCCACCTGGTTTTTAAATAACGGTAGCGCCCGTTGCCGATATAAGGGGCGAAGGACTCCATCAATCCGAGCATACTTGATGCTGAAATCTGTTCCATAACCGGTGTACCCAGTTGCCGTATAGACTCAATTACTGGTTTTCCAACCTCAGGATCACCGTACCATGTCGGCGTTACCAAAAGGAAGATTCCGCCATCAGGCACTGTTCTGATGGATAGAAGGGTATAGAGTTCATCCGGTGCATTTTTCATCAGCTCTTCAAAGCCCCGCAATACCTTTTCGGCCTCTGCTAATGCAAACATGATAAAGCCGGACAGCACGGGTTTGGCCTCATGAAGCCTGATCTGCAGGGAAGTCACCACACCGAAATTCCCGCCGCTACCGCAGAGGGCCCACAATAAATCCGGATTTTCTGTTTGACTCGCTGTAACGAGGCTGCCATCTGCAAGGACCAATTCTGCACTGAGCAGATTATCTGTGCCCAGTCCATTTGAAGGACTGGTTAATCCATAACCTCCACCCATTGTAAAGCCCGCTACCCCGACTTCTCCGGAGGTGCCAATCACAGGTATCAGCCCGTATGCATCTGCTGCCTTAGTAAGGTCTATTGTTTTTACACCACCTCCAATCACTGCTGATTTTGCTGTTTCGTCGATTTTTATCGTATTTAACCCGGTCAGATCAATCACCAGTCCGCCGTTAATAAATGAACGGCCCTGCCAGTCGTGCCCTCCGCCGCGAACGGATAAAGGGATATTTTTTTTAACTGCCAGTACCACGGCTGCCTGAACGTCTGCTGTGTTCGCGCATAAACAGATCATTGCAGGCTCATGATCCGTCGCTGCCCATCCCTGGTAGCACTCAGCATATTTTTCATTTCCGGGCAGGATCATTTTATCTCCTAAATAATTTTCCAGTTCATCAGCTGATTTCTGGCTCCACTCTTTACCGCTCATCGTACTTAGTTTTATCGTAAAAATGAGTCGCCAAATTGCAGATCTTTTCATTTGATAGCAATCCCCTATAATGGGGAACTGACAAGCTACTGACCGCTTTATCAGAAAAGTTCCAGCTGGTCCGGGTCCGTTACCTTAGCAGATGCCGGGAGATTGCCGAAATTGCTCAGGGAGATACCCAGCAGCCTTACTTTGCTGTTCTCAAGATCTGCCCTGATGAGCAGGTCTTTCACGCCGGCAATGATGGAGAGGTAATCGCCGATAGGGGTAACGTAGGACTGGTTCCGGGTGATCTGTGTAAAATCACTGAATTTCACCTTCAGCGTCAGTGTTTTACCCTTCAGCTGGCTTTTCTCCAATCTGGCAGTTACCTTTTCCGCGATCTGTTCGAGCTCGGTAATCATTTCTTCCTGTGTGGACAGGTCTTCCTCAAAAGTATCTTCGGCACCCAGTGATTTGGTCAGCCGGTGGGGCTGTACAGGCCTTTCATCAATTCCGCGGACGATCCTGTAATAGAATTTCCCTGTTTTCCCGAATTTGGTAACCAGGTCCTGTTCGGTTAGCTGTTTCAGGTCGGCACCACTATGCAGGCCCATTTTTTTCATCCTTTCGGCCGTTACCTTTCCCACGCCAAAGAACTTTTCTACGGGCAGGTTTTCCATGAAACGCTCTATTTTTGAGGGCCCGATGAAGGTAAGCCCATCCGGTTTATTCATGTCTGAAGCAATCTTGGCGATAAACTTGTTGCTGGAAACACCTGCCGAAGCAGAGAGGTTGAGCTCATCCCTGATGGCATCTTTGATTTGTTTCGCAATTTCCAGTGCAGAGCCGATATTGAGCTTGTCTTCCGTCACATCGAGAAAAGCCTCGTCCAGTGACAGCGGTTCAATGAGGTCGGTATAACGGTTGAATATCTCCCTGATATGTACTGAAACACTTTTGTAAGCATCAAAGCGGGGCCGCACAAATATCGCTTCAGGACATAACTGAATGGCCCTCCTGGCAGACATGGCCGAATGAATGCCAAACTTACGCGCTTCATAACTTGCCGTGGCAACCACTCCGCGGCCATCGGGAGAGCCGCCTACAACGATCGGTTTTCCCCTGTACTGCGGAAAATCCCGCTGCTCAACAGCAGCATAAAACGCATCCATATCGATATGGATGATCTTTCGCTGAAGGGGTTTTGGGATCTCTGGTGTTATCATGTTACGGGCTCTTGCAAATCTCCTGATTAAACCCGGTTTTTTTATCAAATTCTATACCTATATTTGAACCTTATAAGGATTTTTGATACATACAGCTGTTTTCCCCCATATCTTTTTTTATTGAGGTTTCCATGTAATTTAATGTCCCCAACGGTAACTATTCATTCCTAAAATGTCAGAAAAACAGATTTTTCAAACTTCTAAAAAAAGCAGGTGGATCACCTTTAAATGGGTAACCAGGTTACTGATCATCACCTTCCTTGTGGCTACTGCCTGTGTGGCTTATACGCTGATCTCCAACCATTACCCCGCATTGCCGATCATCACGTCAACGGTCACCCTGTCCAAAAAACAGCTGGAGCAGATCAGGAAATCGACAACCTATAAGGATTTTAAGATCTCCAAAAAGAGATTATTGAAGATCAGGCATGACCAGCAGGCCCACCGCCTGAAACATCCCAACAACAAAGCAAGGATCAACGCCGGATTTTATGTAAACTGGGACCCCCAGTCCCTGACAGACCTGCAGGACCATATCAAACAGCTCGATATGGTGGTTACCGAGTCTTTTTTTGTTAAAAATGGTGCTGATACGCTGATCGATAAGGTAGATAATGACGCCATGAAGCTCATCAGGAAAAACAAAAAGACGGCCATCGCCCTGGTTTCCAATTTTACTGATGATCATTTTGACGGTGATGCCATCCATAAACTGCTGCAGGATACTGATCTGCAGAACAGATTTATAGCCAACCTGATCAAGTCCCTGAAATCGTATGGTTTCCAGGGTGTAAATATAGATTTCGAAGAGATCAAAGAAACGTCTGACCTTCCTCTGGCCGCTTTTCAGAAGAACCTGTACGAAAAGCTGCATGCCCAAAACCTTATCGTATCCCAGGATATCTCTCCGGATAACGAAGATTATAACCTGAGTGTACTCGAAAAATATAACGACTATATCTTTGTGATGGCGTACGATCAGCACAGCGAAAGCAGCAATGCCGGTGATATTTCCCATCAGCAGTGGGTAGAAGAACAACTGGACAGGATCTGTGAGCAAATCTCCTCAGACAAGGTGATCCTTGCCCTGGCCTGTTACGGGTACGACTGGCCGAATGGTGACGTCGGCAATACGATCACCTATCAGCAGGCGATCGCTACTGCTAACCGCTATAACGGCAAAGTGAAATATGACCCGCTCTCTGCAAACCTGAATTTTTCCTATAAAGATGAATCTTCAATACAGCACCGCGTGTTTTTCACCGATGCTGCAACTAATTTTAACCTGATCAGGAAAGCGGACGACTGGGGTATAGCGGGCGTTGCACTCTGGCGGATGGGTGCTGAGGATCCGAGAGTGTGGACCTTCATCTCCAAAGACCTGAGCATCGATTCTGTAAAGAAAACCGGTGTGGATCTCAAAAGGCTGACCAACATCGGGTTAAATGACAGGATAGATTATTCCGGCGAAGGGGAAATCCTGGACCTGGTATCCACGCCTAAGGCTGGAAAGATTGACGTGAAGCTCGATACCAATAATTATGAGATCACTGACCAGCATTATGTGGTCTTACCAACCAAATACAGCATACGCCGGTATGGCCACGCTGAAAAGAAGATCGTGCTGACTTTTGACGACGGGCCCGATCCCGTTTATACACCACAGATCCTGGATATCCTGCACGATGAAAAAGTACCGGGCAGTTTCTTTGTCGTGGGCATTATGGCAGAGCAGAACATGGGGCTCCTGCTGAGGGAGTACAACATGGGCCATGAGATCGGTAACCATACGTTTTTTCATCCGGATATGTCTAAAATGGGTGTCGAACGGGTGAACTTTGAGCTGAATGCTACTAGGAAAATCATTGAGTCTGTTACTGGCCACAGTACCATCCTGTTCAGGCCGCCATACAATGCCGATGCCGAACCTACAACCTCTGCGGAGATTTTGCCGGTGATGCAGAGCAGGGCAGAAAACTATATCAATATCGGGGAATCGATTGACCCGCAGGACTGGCAGCCGGGAATTACGGCAGACCAGATTTTTAATGCTGTTGTCAAACAGCAGAACCTAGGCAATGTTTTGCTGCTTCACGATGCAGGGGGCAACCGCCAGGCAACGGTAGAGGCGCTTCCCAGGATCATTCAGTATTTCAAATCCAAAGGATATGAGTTTGCAACAGTCGGGCAGCTGATCGGAAAACAAAGGGACGCGCTGATGCCTCCGGTAAAGCTGAACAGCAGTGATTTTATCAGCTCAGGCGATGATCTGTTCCTGAGGGCCTTCTCTTACGGAACCCTGACACTGAACTTCATCTTTATCGTTGCGATCATCCTGGCGATGCTGAGGAGTATTTTTATAGCCATTCTTGCCATCAGGCAGAAAGCTGTTTCGAAAAAAGAGCGGGAACTATTGTTAAAGGACCCGGATATGAAAGTGAGCATTATCATCCCCGCCTATAACGAAGAGGTAACAGTGGTACAAACCCTGAAGAGTTTACTGAAAACCACCTATAAAAATGTAGAGTTTATTTTTGTTGATGATGGTTCCAAAGACCGTACCGTTGAACTGGTGAAGGAAAACTTCGGGCATCTGGAACATATAAAGATTTTTGCCAAAGCAAACGGGGGAAAGGCTTCTGCTTTAAACTTTGGTGTTGCGCATTCAACAGCCGGTTTTGTGATCTGCATTGATGCTGATACCCAGTTGAAAACCGATGCCATCACCGAGCTGATGCGGTATTTTTACAATGAAGAAACTGCTGCTGTTGCAGGAACGGTAAAGGTGGGGAACAAGACCAACCTGATTACCAACTGGCAGTCTATAGAATATATTACAGCGCAGAATATGGACAGGCGTGCATTTGATCTGCTGAATACTATCACTGTGGTTCCGGGCGCAATCGGAGCGTTCAGAAAGAAGGTGATCCGGGAAGTGGGCGGTTTTACCACCGATACCCTTGCGGAAGACTGTGACCTGACGATGCGCATCCTGAGGGCAGGATATGACGTGAGGAACTGTGACAGTGCCATCGCCTATACTGAAGCGCCGGAAACGGTCAATATGCTGCTCAAACAGCGTTTCAGATGGAGTTTTGGCGTGATGCAGAGTTTCTGGAAAAACAGGCAGACCCTGTTTAATAAAAAATATGGTTATTTCGGAATGGTGGGCATGCCAAACATCCTGATCTATCAGATCATCCTGCCGCTGTTTTCTCCTCTGGCTGATTTCTTCATGCTGCTCTCGATCATTACCGGGCTATTCTCCTTGTCATCCGTGAACTCTCTCAACATGGATGGTATCAGTAGTTTGCTTAGCCTGCACAACGGCTTTGGGCAGGTGTTTTTCTATTACTGCGTTTTTATCCTGGTAGATTTAGTATTTGCAGGGATCGCATTCAGAATGGAGAAAGAAGCATATAAAAAGCTGATCTATCTGATCCCTCAGCGTTTCTACTGGAGACAGCTCATGTACCTGGTATTGTTCAAGTCGGTACGTAAGGCTTTAAAGGGTGAGCTGGAAGGCTGGGGAGCATTAAAGCGGACGGGAAATGTAAGGGAACAGGAGGCTTAACCCTAAAAAATTAGTAATTACAAGAATATAATATCAATATGACCAACACAAAAGAAACTTATCCGGATTTTAAAGAATTTTATACAAGGGCAGTTGAGCCTTTAAAAGCAGCGAATCCGGCATTTATCCGCCTGGACGGCAAACCAAAGGGAGATACGAGGATAGTTTTTGCTTATTTTTTGTACCAGGAAAAGAAGTGGAAGGTAAATGCCGATACACATATAGACAGGCTTAAGCTTGCCTTTGATGAAATCGCGAAAGGAAATGACCCCTTTGTGATCAAAGCATTAAGGGACGACAGGGGGGCTTATCTTGCCATTAAAGGGCAGCCTGTCAGGAACAGTAAATTATATATCTACGCTGCATAACAGGCGGACAGATTATACTTCATATGTGTGTTTTTTTAACAGGAAAAGCCCGGCTTTTCCTGTTAACCCTTTTAATAAATACTTAGCGTATCTTTTTGAGCTTGATCACGGTAATCTCCGGCCAGATGCCAATCCTGCCTGAAAATCCGATAAAGCCAAAGCCACGGTTAATATTGATCACACTGTTATTCTCGGTTTTTAAGCCGGCCCAGTGTTTATACCTGTACTTTACGGGGCTCCATTTGATGCCAAATGCTTCGAGGCCAAACTGCATCCCATGGGTATGGCCGGAAAGTGTGAGCTGTACATTAGGAATATAGCTTTTAACCTGTGCTTCCCAATGTGTAGGATCGTGCGAAAGCAGGATCTTAAATTCCCTGTCGGTGGTGTTTGACAGTGCCCTTTTCAAATCCCCGCGTTCGCCAAATCCAATCCCCCAGTTTTCTACTCCTGCAAGGACGATATGCTGATCATCTTTTTTGATGTGCACATGTTCATCCAGTAAAAGCCTAAATCCCAAATCTTTATGGTAGGCCTTCAGCTGGTTCAGGTTGGCGGTCTTCTCCGCTTCGGTCCCCCATTTGATGTAATCCCCGTAATCGTGGTTTCCGAGAATGGAGAACTGGCCGTAAGGTGCCCTGATCTGCGAAAAATAACTGATCCAGGGCTTAATCTCTTCCGCTTTGTTGTTCACAAGGTCACCGGTAAAGACAAAAAGATCGGCATGCTGTCTATTGATCAGGTCTATACCCCGCTGTACGGCTTTGGGGTTATTGAAACTCCCGGCATGTATATCAGATATTTGCACCAGCTTAAATTCGTCAAAGCTTTCAGGAAGGTCTTCAAAATATAAGGTGTGTTCGATCACCTTGTAGTTGTACTTACCAAATATCATCCCGTAGACGAATAGAAATATGGTAAATAGCATCAGCATAAAACTGGCTTCTACCCAGCGAACATTTCTCGGTGTTCCGGTGATCAGACCGTAAGCATCACCCAGGAACAGCATCATCACCATGATCAGTTCTGAAACGACAAGTGTAATGGCCATATGGCTGGCAATCTTGAAAAACAGGTCCAGACCATGCTGGCGTAACCTTTGGGTCCCATAAATAACAGCAGCTGTGATCAGCACGATGGCAAGCCAGAAAATAGGGGTAACATAGGGGCTGTAACTTAACGTATGTATCCCGGAAAGTACATAGCCGTTGAGCAGGAATATAAAAAATAAGATAATCAGGAGCGGTAAAATGCGTTTCATGACATGAATATAGGCAGTTCACTGTCTATGCAACGAAATATTGATTATTAATACAAAATAATTACAATTAATAATGGAATTTGTGTGTAATGACTTCCGGTTGTATAATGACAAAATGGATCAGATCAAATTCCTGACGGATTTTTGTACGTATCCGCTCAATTCCTTCATTGATCTCCTGGGTATCCAGGTCTTCCTGAAAAGCGACAATGAGTATCAGCATCACATCTTCGGGCGACTGATAAGTAGAGATGATCCGCATTACTTTCAATACAGTGGGATCTTCTGCTGTGATTTGCGTGATCTTCTGTTTGGATACGTCAGAAATTCCCTCGCCCATCAGCAGGCTCCTGCTTTCCCGGGCCAGGATTAATGATACGCCCACCAGGAGCAGGCCAACCAGCAGTGAGGCTACACCATCAAGCTGGGGAATGTGGTACCGGTGGCTAAAGAACATACAGATCATTACAGTGAACAATCCGAGTACGGCAGCCCCGTCTTCAAACAGTACAAGGAAACTCGCGGGATCTTTGCTTTTAACAATCGCATTCCACCAGCTTTCGTTACCACGGGTTTTATTAAATTCCTTCGCGGCAATAAGAAATGAGGTCCCTTCAAATACCACAGATAACGCAAGCACAACGTAATTCCAGGTCGGATTTCCGAGTTCCTGGGGCGTAATCACATGGATAATTCCCTGGTAGATGGATATTCCGCCTCCCAGTCCGAAAATCAGGATGGAAACGATAAATGAATAGAAATAAAGTTCCCTGCCATATCCGAATGGCCGGAGGGCGTCTGCGGGTTTTTTGCTGCGTCTTAAACCAAACAGCAACAGTATCTGATTCACTGTGTCAACCAGGGAATGTATCCCTTCTGATAGCATTGCAGCGCTGTTGCTGAAGGCACCGGCTGTGAATTTCGTAATTGCAATCAGAAGGTTTGCAGCAAGGGCACTATAAATCGATTTATTTGAAGAGGCCATATTGAATTGTTAATAGCCAACAGACAAACTGCATACCACAATAACCGGGGAGCAATACTAAATTAAATAAAGAAGGAGCAGAGCACCTGTATGGACATCCTGATCCTCGTTTTGATGGTACCCACAGATAGGTCAGGTTCCCGGAATGCTTCAGTTTATTCCTTACTGTATAGAAATTTATTCATAAAGTTAAAACAGGACTACCTTTCAGGCAACAGCATTTTTGTCCGCTTTTGAAACCTGAAGAATAGCAGGACGGAGGCGGTGAGCAGCCCGAATGTAAGGCCATACCAGATCCCATTTACGCCCAGCCCGAGTGGAATGCCCAGAAAATAGCCCAGAGGAATACCAATGACCCAGTAGGCGAAAAAGGTGATGATCGTTGGGTAATTTACATCTCCGAGACCCCGCAATACGCCCAGGCCAACTACCTGTGTGCCATCAAATAACTGGAAAAATCCCGCGATGATCAGTAGGTGAGAAGCGATCCCGATCACAGCGAGGTCTTCTGTATAAATATAGGGGAGTACTCCGCTTGCTAAAATAAAAATAACAGCAGTAATGGCCATAAACACCAGGATGACATGGTAGCTGGCTAAAGCCGACTTGCGCAGGTCGCCGAAGTTATTTTTACCAAGGTTGTTCCCTGTTTTAATGGTAGCTGCTGAGGCAATTCCACTGGATATCATATAGGTGACAGAGGCCAGGTTAATCGCTACCTGGTGCGCGGCCTGTTCTACTGCCCCGATGGTGCCGATCAGGATGGCGGCGCCACTGAAAGCGCTGATCTCAAATGAATACTGCAGTGATACCGGTGCCCCGATCTTTAAGATCTTCAGGCTCCTAACCTTATCAAAAAAGGTTAACCGGAAGTTGCGGAGATAAGGTCTGAAATTTCTGGAGCTGAATACATAATACCCCATTACCACACACATCAGTACCCTGTCTATCAGCGTACTCAGGCCCACGCCCTTTACGCCCATCGGGGTAATGCCAAACAGACCCTTTACAAAGACCAGCCCAAACAGGATGTTGATGAGGTTGCCCCAGATAGAGATATACATGGCTTGTTTGGTAAAGCCCAGTCCTTCAGTGAACTGTTTAAAGGTCTGAAAGATCATTAATGGAATGATGGATACGCCCAGGTACTGAAGATAGGGTTTTGCATAGGTAACTACATCCCTCGACTGCCCGATATGGTCTATGAACAGTAAGGTTCCGTAATTCACGAACAGGTAAAGCAGTACGCCCATCACCATATTGATCATCAGGCTATTTGATAATAACTTGCCGCATTCCTGGTAGTTTTTGCTTCCGTTTTCCCGTGCGATAAGGGGGGTGAGGCCGTAGGAAATTCCAAGACCCATAACCAGGATCAGCATAAATATGCTGTTTACCAGCGAAACAGCAGCCAGTTGTATCGTACCGGCAAAATGGCCAACGATCACACTGTCAGCCAGGTGAACGAGCGTATGCCCGATTTGTGAGACCACAATAGGCATCGCCAGTCTTAGATTATCGGCATAATAAGGCTTATATTTTTCGTACAGAGCGAGTAGCATAAAATAGATTTGAACCTGTAAAGGTAACCTATTTTGCTTCAATCATAGTGAAATATTCTTCTTTCTCCGAAGTATGGGGCTGGATCAGATCTGCAAGAATAAAGCTTACCAGGATCTTGCGGGCTTGTTTATGAGAGCACCTGCTGAGCTTGCTAAACTGTTTTAAGGTGATACGTCCTTCATCTCCAAGGTATTCCAGCAGTATCTTTTCCTGTGCCGTATAGGTGATCAGCTGTCCCGTTTGCATATGTTCGTTTTTCAGCACATCAACAATAATCTTACTGGCCAGGATACTTTTATCTTTCACACGGAAATATACCCACCATTTTTTATTTTCATCCAGTGCATAATGCGGCTTTGTATCGCTCTGCGCGATTTTTGCAACCAGAACCAGCTTGCTATCTACATATACTTCTTCAAATTCGGGTTCTATGGCCGGCCTGCAAAACTGGTGTGCAGATTTAATGATCATGTATTTTTCCTCTTCCTCAGATTTGACTCCCTTAATGCTGCCATCATCCGCTACACCGATCAGCAATTGTCCGCCTCTGTTATTTGCAAAGGCAACAAGGCTCTTTGCAATTTTCTCATTATTGGTAATGGTCTTTTTAAAATCCAGTGTAGTTCCCTCACCTTGTAAGATTAGTTTCCTGATGTTCATTTTTCTGGGTTTATGCGCGCAAAATGGTGTTAATAAGCTACGGGGCCATATTCGCCCTTATGCAGGTTCCTGATGTAAACTTCATTCATTACAGTGGCACAAACCTCTCCGTTGATATCTTTGATTTCCATAGGGTAGGCTTTAATGAATTTACCATTGGTATTTAACGTCTCAATTGCTTCGTTCAGCATGTCGTCCGTGATGACTACCGTAAAATAAAGTGCCGAGCGGCCTGGTTTGAGATATTGGATACTGGCACTTTTGAGCCACACCCTGATCTTAAAACCTTGCCGCTGAAGAAGCTGGTCAAATAAGATGGCATAAAAAGGATCTGTAGCGGCATAGATCGTCCCTCCGAATATGGAGCCGTTGTAATTTTTATTGAAAAGACTTTTGCTGATTTTTACGTCTACACCCCTGAAACCGCTATGGAATTTTTTTACCCGGATACGCTGAAAAAAAAGTGGCGGATATAAACACAGCGCCCATTCAAGTGTTTTTTCTGATACGATCATGACGCTTAAATATCTGAAACATTATTGAAACTTTCATCAAAGCTCTGTCTTTAATATTTTTCTTGAATGAGATATATATAATGTGTTTATTGCCTTGTAACAAAAATAAAACAATAGGGTGTGCTGTTTGTTGTATAAAGAGAACTAATAAAACTCATCACATTTAAAAAACAAAAATAAAGAGATGAAAAAAACGATTTTAAGTCTTGCTTTTGCAGGTTCAATGATATTAGCCGCCTCAGCATGCAACTCGACGAAAAATGTATCCGGATCGTCTGACAGTACGGCATCAGACTCCAGTTCTATTACTCCGGCAACCGATACCGTCCTTAAAGACACTGCTAAAACTACACCGGATACGTCTAAAACTACGCCGCCAGACACTACCAGGACCCAACAATAATTGCTGAAGATTTATAGGAAAGGCTGTCTGGAGACAGCCTTTCTTGTTTAAGTGTCAAATTGGGAAACTTAAACTTGAATCGTTCCCCCATTAAATTTTATAAAACTTAACTTTGATTATATTTCAATAATCATGTTTAAAGATAGAGTAGTAGCAGCGTATCAGAAGATACAGGATGACATTTGCCAGGGTCTGGCATTAGCGGATGGAAAAGGCAGGTTTGAAGAAGAGATATGGACAAGAGAGGGCGGCGGCGGCGGACGTACCCGGATCTTTCAGCATGGAAATGTGATTGAAAAAGGCGGCGTCAACTTCTCTGCTGTCCACGGAAAACTTCCTGAAGCGGTAAAAAAAGCGTTTAAAGTGGAGAGCGATGATTTTTTTGCTGCTGGTGTATCTATAGTTATTCACCCCTCGAATCCCTTTGTGCCTATCATACATATGAACATCCGTTATTTTGAAATGGATGAGCAAACGCGATGGTTTGGCGGTGGTATTGATCTTAGTCCTCATTATATCATTGATACCGATGCAAGGTTTTTTCATCATCTGCTCAAACAGACCTGTGATGAATTCGATTCATCATTCTACCCAAAGTTTAAAAAACAGGCTGACGACTATTTCTATATTAAACACAGGGAAGAGACGCGCGGAATAGGCGGTATTTTTTATGACCGTCTTCAGCCATCCAATACAGGGTTTGACTGGGAGCAGCTCTTCAGCTTTTCGCTGGGCGTAGGCAATACCTTTATCCCTGTCTACACAGAACTGATCGACAGGAACAGGGATACAGAGTTTACCGAGGCAGAGCAGGAGTGGCAGTACCTCAGAAGAAGCCGTTACGTAGAGTTTAACCTGGTTTACGATTCAGGTACAAAATTTGGTCTGGAAACTAACGGAAGGATAGAATCTATCCTAATGAGCTTACCACCAACAGTAAAATGGGCCTATAACCACAAACCTTCAGAAAACAGTCCAGAAGCTGAAACTCTGAGCAAGTTAATAAAAGGTATAGACTGGGCTTAATTTTTTTCCACAATACGCTTAAACAGCAATATTTTCTTAAATTCGCAAGGTTATAACATTACCTTATTTAAATCGTTTTTAAACGAACATTAATTTTTTATGGCAGAAGATTTAGAAAATCAGGAAAACGACAAAATAATAAAGATTGATATAGACGAGCAGATGAAGTCTGCTTACATCGATTATTCGATGTCCGTTATTGTATCAAGAGCGTTACCTGATGTACGCGATGGATTAAAACCAGTGCACCGTCGTGTACTTTACGGGATGCTTGATCTCGGTTTGGCAAATAATAAACCTTATAAGAAATCAGCCCGTATCGTTGGAGAAGTACTCGGAAAGTATCACCCGCACGGTGATTCTTCGGTATATATGACTATGGTCCGTATGGCCCAGCCCTGGAGTTTAAGATATTTGCTGGTAGATGGTCAGGGTAACTTCGGTTCCGTTGACGGTGATTCTCCGGCAGCAATGCGTTACACAGAAGCAAGATTTCAAAAGATTGCTGAAGATATGCTGGCCGATATCAATAAGGATACAGTAGATTTTCAACTCAACTTTGATGATTCCCTGCAGGAGCCAACAGTGCTTCCTTCTAAAGTACCAAACCTGTTGATCAACGGTGCTTCCGGTATTGCGGTAGGTATGGCAACGAATATGCCGCCCCACAATATCACAGAGGTTATCAATGCGACTATAGCTTATATTGAAAACAATGAGATCACTATTCCCGAGCTCATGAAATTCGTAAAAGGACCTGATTTTCCTACCGGTGCCCTGATATACGGATACAACGGCGTTCAGGAAGCTTTTGAAACAGGCAGGGGACGTATCGTGATGCGTGCCAAAGCTGAAATCGAAGCCGTTAAGGACCGCGAGGTGATTATTGTTACCGAGATTCCTTACCAGGTGAATAAGGCGATGATGATTGAGCGTACCGCTGAACTGATCGGAGAAAAGAAAATTGAAGGGATCTCTAATATAAAAGATGAATCAAATAAAGATGGTATCCGTATCGTTTATGAGATCAAACGTGATGCGAATGCCTCTATCGTTCTGAATAACCTTTTCAAACAAACTGCACTGCAGACCTCATTCAGTGTAAATAACATTGCACTGGTGAACGGCAGACCGCAGATGCTGAACCTGAAAGACCTGATCAGGCATTTTGTTGACCACAGACATGACGTGATTGTCCGCCGGACGAAATTTGAGCTGAACGAAGCCCAGAAACGTGCGCATATCCTGGAAGGTTTATTAATTGCCTTAGACCACCTCGATGAAGTGATCAAACTGATCAGGGGATCAAATACACCGGATGAAGCGAGATTAGGTTTAATGGAGCAGTTCGGCCTCAGTGATATTCAGTCGAGAGCAATTCTGGACATGACTCTTCGCCGTTTGACAGGTCTGGAAAGAGACAAGATCAAAGACGAATACAACGAGCTGATGAAAACCATTGAATACCTGAATTCAATTTTAGCTGATGAAGGGCTGAGAATGCAGATCATCAAAGATGAACTCGCTGAAATGATGGAGAAATACGGTGATGAGCGCAGAACTCAGATCGTTCACTCTGCCGAAGATATGAGCATGGAAGACTTTATCGAAGATGAAGAAGTGGTGATCACGATCTCCCATGAAGGTTATATCAAACGTACTCCTGCCACAGAATACCGTACCCAGGCCAGGGGCGGAAAGGGCTCTAAGGGAAGTGATTCAAGAAATGAAGATTTTATTGAGCACCTGCTGATTGCCTCTAACCATAATTACATGTTATTCTTCACGGAAACAGGCCGCTGTTTCTGGTTAAGGGTTTATGAAATCCCTGAAGGATCAAGGTTAAGCAAAGGAAGGGCAATCCAGAATATCATCAATATTCCGAAGGAAGAAAAAATAAAGGCTTATATTAAAGTCAAAAACCTGAAAGATCAGGAATACCTGGAAAACAACTACATTATCATGTGTACCAAAAAGGGAACGATTAAGAAAACTTCGCTGGAAGCTTATTCGAGACCAAGGGTAAATGGTATCAATGCGATCAACATCAATGAAGGTGACCAGTTGCTGGAAGCAAGTTTAACCAGCGGGTCAAGTGAAATTGTGATGGCTTTACGTTCAGGCCGTGCAATCAGGTTCAATGAGAGTACAGTCCGTCCGATGGGCAGAACGGCTACCGGTGTGAGAGGTGTTACTTTAGCACATGATAAAGATGAGGTAGTAGGAATGATCGCTGTTGATGATGCGTCTGCAACAGTGATGGTTGTTTCTGAAAAAGGTTATGGTAAACGTACGGATATCGAAGATTACCGTGTAACGAACCGTGGTGGTAAAGGGGTGAAAACCATTACGATCACAGAGAAAACCGGCGACCTGATCGCTATTAAGAGCGTTACCGATAACGATGACCTGATGATCATTAACAAATCTGGTATCGTGATCAGAATTGTGCTGAGCCACCTAAGGGTAATCGGAAGGGCTACACAGGGTGTGCGCCTGATCAATTTAAAAGGGAATGATGCTATCGCTTCAGTGGCCAAAATTGAACATGAAGATGATGAGGAAGAAGTTTCTGAAGATGTGCTGATCACCGACCAGGCTGATGTGCTGCCCGAAGAAGGAGCAGTGACCGAAGGCGAAGATGCTGCAGTAGAAGAGGAGGAAGAAGATGAAGAAGAGGACGATACTACTGAAGATGAGGAAGCCGGGGACGAAGAAAAATAAAGTTAAAAAATAAATACAAATCCCGTAAAACCTGCCGGAGAAGAGAATATTCAAAACATTCTTGGCTCCTGCAGGTTTTATAATTATTAAAAAACCAACCCATTATGAAAAAAGTACTTTTAAGTATGTTATTTATAGGTGCTGCCACCTATGCTGCGAATGCTCAAAAGAGTGAAGTTTCAAAAGCGAAGAATGCCTGGGCATTAGCCAAATTTGCCAATACAACTACGCCTCTTGATGCTACCCTGAAATCTTTAGGAGAAGGATTAAAATCTACTGATAATGCCATTGCCAACGAAAAATCGAAAGATATGCCTGAAGCATGGTCTTACAGGGCACTGTTCGCTTCAAGGATTGCGTTTGTAGACTCACTGAATGTACAGAATGCAGTAGCTAATGAGAAAATTGCTGAAGAAGCAATAACAAAAGCCAAAGCTTTAGACACAAAAGGGGGGGAGAAAGAAAATATTCAGGAAGCAGAAACAACTTTGTCTAATGCCTTGAGAAACAGAGCTATTTTTGCCTACAACAAAAAGGATTTTAAAAACGCTTTGGTGTTTTTCAATGAGGTAACTGCCAAAAACCCTCAGGATACATCTACTTTTGTAAATGCAGGTGTAACAGCTAAACAAATAGAAGATTATCCTCAGATGATCACAAACTTTAAAAAAGCAATTGATCTGGGTTACAAAGACAGTGAATCATTGTACAGTGAGGTGATCTCTACCACTTTTGATAAAGTTAAAGATACTGTTGCCGGTTCAGCTTTACTGGAAACTGCTGCTGCCAAATATCCTGAGAATCCTTATTTCGTAGGAATGCAGACAGATCTTTTTATCAAACAGGGTAACATTGCCAAATCACAGGAGATGTTAAACAAACTGATCACTAAAGATCCAAAAAATGCCGCTTACCAATATGCAATGGGGGATACCTATTACAAACAAGCGCTGGACCTGCAGGGAAAAAGAAATGCAATTGACGCTAAAAAGAAAAAAGAGTTTGACGCGATCACATTAAAAATGACAGGTTTTATCGATCAGGCTTTGCCATATTACAAAAAAGCGTATGAACTTGATCCTAAAATGATTTCGGCACTGGAAAATCTGAAAATCATTTACGCGTTTAAAAATGACACGCCAAATTATGAAGCAACCAAGAAATTACTGGATGCACAGAAAAAATAATCGTTACTGAACGATAATTAAAAGAGGGATAAATTTTATCCCTCTTTTTTTTTGTATAAATTTGTAGTTAAGCCACAAAGCATATGATTGACAAACGACTTATTTATTCTGCTGCATTTTTTCTAGTAATCAATTCCTCTCAGGTTTTTGCGCAAAAAACACAAATGCTGATCGCTAAAAATAGTGTCGGAAAACTTCAGGCTGCGATTGCAAATAAAAAAGACCGCAAAACAAAGATGGATATCTTGTCGGAAGGGATTAAGGCAAGTGAATCCACAGAAAAAGATAGCAAAACAAAAAAATGGCCGGAAACATGGGCGATCAAATCATACCTGAGCTCTTATATTGCAATCACTGACTCTAGTGAAAGCAATTCCGATAAATATTATCAACAGGCTTTGCAGGCAATAGATTCAGCAAAAAGATTTGAAAATTATGAAGATAATTCAGGTCTGATTGCAGCGGCAAACTATAATATCAACATCAAAAAACAGCAAAAAGGAAACAAGGCTTATGCAGCTCAAGATTTCTCTGCTGCATATAATTACCTCAGGGAGGTCAGCGATTTCTTTCCTAAAGATACCGTACTGGCTGTTAACGCTGCTTTAAGTGCTGAAGGCACAAAGAATGATAATGCCGCATTTGATTATTTCAAGCGGGCTAAAGACAATGGCATAAAAAACCCTGTGGTTTTCCAGCGCCTGGCAACGATCTATAAAAACAGGCAGGATACCGCTAAAGCTACCAGGGCACTTGAAGAAGGACTGAACCTGAATCCTTATAATACTTTGTTAAACAATGATTATATGAACATATTACTGGACGATGAAAGATACTCAGACGCCAGACAGGTGATTGAGAATACGCTGAAAGTTGAAACAAGAAGCAAACTGCTGTATTACCTGTATGGATACCTTCATCAGAAAAATGCGAATATGGGCACTGCTGAACTGGCATTCAACAAATCACTGACCATTGACAGGAATTATTTTGATGCCCTGTACCAATTGGGACTGGTGTACATTAATCTTGGCAACGAAGCTTTAACGCCTGCGAATAAGGATGTAGAGAAGTTCGCGTCCTATCTGAACCGTGCCGAGGTGATCCTGGTACAAGCTCATGAAACTAAACCCAAGGATAAATCTACCATCAATTTACTGATTGAAATTTATACCCGCAAAAACAGGTTTGACAGGGTTCAGGAACTCAGAGCACAGCTGGACGAATTTTAATTGTTGAGGCTGATTTATTACTCTGGAAAGAGCATCCAATAATCGTACTTAACATAATATTAATTATAGTACGTAATATATTCCTGTATTAATCCTTTTTTATTGAGATCTTGTTCAACTGATTATTCACCTCTGTTTTACGCCAGGACAACTGGCGTTTCTTGTGAGAATTTAATATTGGTTTTATAGGGTTCTATAAAAATAAGAATAAATTTATAGTTTTAATCAAATATGGCCACTCAAAAAAAATCAGCAATTGGATTTATATTTATCACCTTATTGATAGATTTTACAGGATATGGTATCATCATTCCTGTTCTGCCCAGATTAATTGAGGAACTTACCGGTGGTGGCATTAGTGTTGCCGCAGTTTACGGCGGATGGCTGACCATTTCCTATTCGACAATGCAGTTTATCGGCGCGCCGGTGCTCGGAGGTTTGAGCGACAGATTTGGCCGCAGGCCTGTGTTATTGGCTTCATTGCTTGGTTTAGGCCTTGATTATGTGTTCCTGGCATTTGCACCCACAATCGTATGGTTATTTGTAGGAAGAATCGTCGCCGGGATAACCGGAGCCAGTTTTACCACCGCGATGGCCTATATAGCCGATGTGAGTGAACCTGAAAAACGTGCACAGAATTTTGGAATGATCGGCGCAGCATTTGGTATAGGGTTTATCGTTGGCCCCGTGATCGGTGGTTTGTTCAGCCAGTTTGGACTGAGAGTCCCCTTTCTGATTTCAGCGGGATTAGCACTGGTGAATTGGTTATACGGGTATTTTATCCTGCCTGAGTCGCTCGCTAAAGAAAACAGGCGGGCGTTCGACTGGAAGCGGGCCAACCCCATAGGTTCCCTCCTTCATATCAAAAAATATCCTGCACTTGTCGGCCTTTTAGTTGCATTGTTCCTTTTATATGTTGCTGGTAATTCTGTACAATCCAGCTGGACGTATTATACCATGGAAAAGTTCCACTGGAACGAAGCTATGGTGGGTTATTCTCTCGGTTTTATAGGTATTGCAGTTGGAACTGTACAGGGCGGCCTTATCAGGGTGATCATTCCTAAGATTGGAAAGGTGAAAGCAGTATTTTACGGCCTGGTGCTGTATATCATTAGCTTTGTACTTTTCGCCTTTGCCACTCAGAGCTGGATGATGTTTGCTTTTGCACTTCCATACTGCTTTGCGGGTATTTTTAATCCTGCTATACAGGGATTACTTTCAAACGATATACCTGCGAATGAGCAGGGTGAATTACAGGGTGTTACTGCAGGACTGATGAGCTTGTCCTCCATTATAGGCCCTTTGATTATGACCAATCTGTTCGCCTATTTTACCAGTAAGGAAAGTTCCGTTTATTTTCCCGGTGCACCCTTTATCCTTGCCGCCGTTCTGACAGTCATAGGGCTCGTGATTTGTTCCAGATCATTAAAAAAATATCATTCCTGAAATAGATTTAACATTTTGCGATATTCGGTCAGATTATTGATCAGATAAAAATGTAGTCCATACCCATAACCAATGTATATTTAATTTTGCGCCTGTCTAACAATGAGTAACCGTCAGATCCGAACGATACAAGATTTTTTACTCAGCACTTATTTTGCTGATGGATTGCGTATCACAATCGGTGTGCTTTTTCCTTCGATGATCCTTGCCCAGTTTGGGATGCTGAAATTTGGGATGACGCTGTCACTGGGTGCCTTATGCGTAAGCGTGGTAGACACACCGGGGCCAAGTGTGCACCGCAGAAATGCAATGCTGGTGACTACCGCACTGATCACCCTGATCTCTGTGATCGTTGGCCTGACAAACAAAAATCCCTATTTCATAGGCATATTACTGGTCACCTGCAGTTTCCTTTTCTCCATGTTTTTCCTGTATGGTACGCGGGCTGCTTCCATTGGAACTGCAGTGTTGCTGATTATGGTACTGAGCATCGATGACGTCCGCCCCTGGAAAGATGTGCTGATGTATTCCCTGCTGGTTTTCTGCGGCAGCATCTGGTATTCATTCCTCAGTTTCTTCTTTTACCAGCTCAGGCCGTACCGGGTGGTACAGCAGACCCTGAGTGAATCCATTCATGAGATCAGTGAATTTCTCAGGGCAAAGGCAAGATTTTATCATCGGAATACAGATTATGATGATAATTATGCCGAATTACTGAAACATCAGGTTGGAGTACATGAAAAACAGGACGCCGTCCGCGAGTTACTGTTTAAAACCAGGGAAATTGTAAGGGAATCTACGCCTGAAGGAAGATTTTTATTATTGGTATTTGTAGATACTGTGGACTTGTATGAACAGGTGATGTCCACCTATTATGATTATCAGCATCTGCATGAGCAGTTTGATGCTGTCGGTATTTTATCCAGTTACGAAAGGGTCATCAACAGGATTGCATCTGAGCTTGATGAGATCGCTTTTTCTTTAAAAACCGGGGGCACTCCCCTTCCGCCGGTAATTCTGATCGATGAGGTGAAACGGTTGAAGGAGGAGATCGTTAATTTGGAGAACGAAAACAAAGAAGGGAAATACAATACCTTGGGGATCATTGCACTGAAAAACATTGAAGTAAATATTGAGAATATCCTTTCAAGGGTAAAAACCATCAACAGCTACTTCAATAAAAGCGAGAAAAAGAATTTAAAGAAAAGAGAAATCGAAACCGAACGGTTTGTGACCAGGCAGCCTATTGATATCAAATTATTTTTCGATAACCTTACCTTTAGTTCAGCCACATTCAGGCATGCACTCCGTGTTGCTATTGTGATGATCATTGGGTTTATCGTAGCGAGAATGCTCGATTCATCCCATAGCTACTGGATTCTGCTGACTATTCTGGTGATATCTAAGCCTGGCTTCAGCCTCACTAAACAACGCAATTATGAACGACTGATCGGTACGGTTGTGGGTGCTTTCATTGGTATGGGCATACTGCTGTATATTCACGACAGGCATACGCTTTTCTTCATTTTGTTGTTCTGTATGATCGGTGCTTACAGTTTCCAGCGCAAGAACTATGTGGTGAGCGTATTGTTCATGACCCCTTATATCCTGGTGCTGTTTGATTTCCTGGGGATGGGCAGCATGTCCATTGCCAGAGAGCGCATCTATGATACGCTGATCGGGTCCGGAATTGCATTGCTGGGGAGTTATGTCCTTTTCCCAAACTGGGAACATGAGAACCTGAAAGAGGCAATGCTCAATACACTGCGTGCGAATATGGCTTATTTTGAAGAGGTTACGCTTCTGTACTTCGCGACCGAACAGAACCTGACGAATTATAAGCTGGCCAGAAAAGAAGTGTATGTGACTTCAGCCAATCTGGCCTCAATTTTTCAGCGGATGTTCTCCGAGCCGAAGAGTAAACAGAAACTGATGAAGGAAATGCACCAGTTTACGGCTTTGAACCATCTCCTGTCGTCTTATATCGCTACATTATCCCTGTATAATAAGGAGCATTCATTTTTCTTTTCTACACCGGATGAGCTGAAACCCATTGCCAATAACACACTCTATTTGTTAAACCTTTCGGCTGAATACCTGGTCAAACCTAAGGCCGAACCGGCCAGTGTACCGCTGATCAAAAGCGTGAACGATGATAAAAAACTCCTTAATAGCAATGAAGCGCTGGTCATTGAGCAGTTTGACCTCATTCAGAAGGTGGCGTATGACATCTTTAAACTGTCAGAAAAGATCAGGATTTAAAGCAGTAATTTACTGGCCAGTCCAAGGAGCAGCAAAAATCCGAACACATCGGTAAAAGTAGTGATGATAATTGAGGATGCAATGGCCGGGTCAATGCCTACTCTCTTCAGTATCAAGGGAATCCCCGCTCCTGTTACTCCTGCAATCAGTAAATTCCCTGTCATCGCCAGAAAGATCACCACACCCAGCAGCGGATTATTGTCAAATACCAATGCAAATATAAATACGATCAGGCCTGTTACCGCCCCGTTGATCAGTCCTACAGTGAATTCTTTTAATACGGTACGGTAAGCCTGGTTGTCGGTAAGGTCATACAGCGAGATCCTCCTGACGGTAACAGCAAGAGCCTGTGTGGCGGCATTTCCGCCCATCCCGGCAATGATGGTCATATAGGCTGAAAGCACGGCTATTTTGGCGATCGTAGGCTCAAAATAACGTACTACGGCCGATGCGAGGAATGCTGTGCCCAAATTGATGATCAGCCAGGGCAGCCTGGACTTCACTGCCTCTACCCAGTTACCGCTCAATTCCTCGTCTTCTGATACGCCTGAGATCTTCAGGATATCTTCTGTATTTTCATCTTCCAGTACGTCAATCACATCGTCAAATGTTACCCTGCCCAGTAATCTCATTTGCTGGTCCAGTACGGGGATGCTGGTAATATTATACTGAGAGATCAGCCTGGCTACTTCCTCCTGGTCTGTATCGGGGCTTACCCAGGCTACGTCAGATTTTACCAGCTCGGTGATCTGCACATTGCCTTTTGCTTTGATGATGTCCTTCAGGGATACGATCCCCTGGAAAATATTGTTATGGTCAATGACAAAAATAGTATAGAATTCTTCGATCTCCTCGCTCTGGCGGATGATCTCATCGATGGCGTCTTTTTTTGTCAGATGCAGATGGATACGGATGAATTCCGTGTTCATCAGTCCACCCGCTGTATCCTCGTCATAACTCAGCAGGTTTCTGATGTGCGAGGCATCGTCCTCACTCAGGTCGCCCAGGATCTCTTTCTGCTCATGTTCTTCCAGCTGGGAGATGATATCGGTGGCGTCATCATAGTCCAGTTCTTCAACGATCTCCGTACGTTTATCCGGGTGCAGCTGAAGCAGGAGTTCTTCCGGGTGGGCCTCCTCATGCATCTCAGAGATGATTTCCGAGGCAATCTCTACAGGGAGAAGATTGATGATCCGCTGACGGTCTTCTTTGGTCAGACTTTCAAACAGTATCGCAATTTCAGACGCATGATATTCGTCCAGAATTACAGCCAGCTGGTTGTCGCTTCCGGTTAATGCAGATTTTAATCTGGTGACATCAGTCTTGTTCAATTCGTAGGATTGCATGCTTTGCGAATGTAAGTATATTTTCCATTTTAACCTGCCTGGCTTTTATTTAAACCAGCCTTTTCGCCAAAAATAGATCACTTGCAGCAC
Organism: Pedobacter hartonius; assembly: GCF_900107535.1. Classification (GTDB taxonomy): domain Bacteria; phylum Bacteroidota; class Bacteroidia; order Sphingobacteriales; family Sphingobacteriaceae; genus Pedobacter; species Pedobacter hartonius. Next base: position 70,599 of record NZ_FNRA01000015.1, read on the forward strand.
TGCAATTATGGCCATCACGATCATGGTATATAAATAACCGTGGGGCTGATAAAGCTCCGGCATATTTGCCGGCATGAGTTTGCCTGTGATGGGGTCTTTATCTGAAAAGTTCATGCCATAAACACCTGCAATAAAGGTGAGTGGAATAAAGATGGAGGAAATGATGGTCAGCACCTTCATAATCTCGTTCATCCTGTTGCTGATGATGGACAGGTACATGTCGATATTACTGGCGGAGATTTCCTTCAGCGATTCCACAATATCAATGATCTGTATACAGTGATCATAAGCATCACGTACGTACAGTTTGGTCTGATCGGTGATTAAGGGGCTGTCACTTCTGAGCATGTCATTCAGCTTGTCCCTTTCCGGCCAGGATACCCTCCTGATATTGATCAGGTTCCGCTTGATCAGCTGTGTATCATACATGATTGACTTGTCTGGCTTATCCAGTAAACGGTCTTCAATCAGGTCCAGGTCTTCACTCCAGGTACCCAGGATCTCGAAATAGGTATCTACAATGATATCCATCAGCGCATACATGATATAACTGCTTCCCGCACTGCGAATGTTCCCCTTGCCGGCCTCCAGCCTTTGCCTTACAGGCTCCAGGCAATCGCCATAAGTATCTTTCAGGGTGAACAGTGCGTTATCTGTGAGGATAAACGAAAGCTGATCATTTTCCAGGTTTTTATCTTCATCCAGTAATAACATACGGCTGACGGCGAAAACGTAGCCATCGTATTCTTCCATTTTCGGGCGTTGGTAGGTTCTGGTGATATCCTCCAGTACCAGTTTGTTGATGTTCAGGTCGCGGCCCAGCGTATCGAATAAATCGGGGGAGCCGAAACCTTTAATTTCAATCCAGAAGGTGAAGCTCTTGTCTGCAATGATCTTTACAATATCTTTCAGGTTGTCAAGCTGCTTGGTCTGATAACTTTTTTCATTCAACTGGTGCAGCGTGATCTGGGGTTTGAGTGCATTCTCATCGATATAGACCAGCCCCGGGCTTGTTCCTGCTTTCGGTAATATATAGTGGCGTTTTTTCTTGCCTGACCTGCTTCTCTTGTACATAAAATTAAAGGTAGTTTTTTGCCTGTGGACCCTGGTTGAACAACAAATCAACGATGCTCATGTTTGGTAAAAATCCTGACCTGTCTTCGAATACCTGATAGTAAGGTTTTGCGGGAACTACGGGTTCCGGAGTCTTAAAGTGAAGCTTGGAGCGGTAGTCCATTTCCGGAGGCACTTCTTTGATATATTCTGTTGTAAAATTCAGCTCAGGCGATTTTTTCAGGGCTTTAAAGATCCACTGCAGCAATTCTAAATTATAGTCAAACAGAAAGTCGAACTTGTGATGATAAAACGGTGCCAGTTCATCCTCATAATACTCAAAATATGCAGAGTTTCTGTAGCAGCTCTCCAGGCTCAGCCAGTGCAGGCGCTGCCATTTAAAATCGTAACTGATCTTCACATCTTTAATCTTTGTATGGTATTTGGAACCCTTGATTACGGGAAGAAACAGGTCAAGAGGGCCGTTTGGTGAATATATTCTGGTTCTGTTGCGATAGGTTTGTTTTGGGAAATGTTCTTCCTTTTCAAGCAGGAATTCATAATGAACAGCATTCAGGGCAGAGAAGTAGCTGACCGGGGGAAGATAAAAAAGAGGAAATATAGCAGAATTGTGCATTGGTTAATTTATGTTTGCATTTTCAATGCAGGCAAAATAATGATAAAAAAAGGCTATCTCCTAGTGTTAACTGTTTTTATGTGTCTTAACCCCTCTTAAACCCTAATGTCAGAACCTAGCGTAGCCGTTGTTATCCTCAACTGGAATGGAAAAGAATTAATGTCCCGTTTCCTGCCGGGCGTAGTGAAGTCCAGTTATCCCAATCTTCAGTTGATCGTGGGCGACAATGCCTCTGCTGACGGTTCCGTTGAGTTTATCCGCGCTAATTTTCCGGCTATCCGAATCATTGAGAACGATCAGAATTATGGATTTGCCGAGGGATACAACAGGCTTATCAAACAGATAGAGGCCGATTATTTTGTACTCCTCAATTCGGACGTTGAAGTGCCTGAAAACTGGATCGCACCGGTTATCAGGGCGATGGAAGCTGATGAGCGGATCGCCGCGGCACAGCCCAAAATCAAGTGGTTTGCCGATCAGTCGAAGTTTGAATATGCAGGTGGTGCCGGTGGTTTTATGGACAGGAACTGTTTTCCTTTTTGCCGCGGAAGGTTATTTGACCTGCTGGAAACAGATCATGGTCAGTATGATGATGAAAAAGAGGTATTCTGGGCTGGTGGGGCTGCATTCTTTATCAAACGTAAACAATGGGAAGAAAGCGGAGGACTGGACCCGGACCTGTTTGCCCATATGGAAGAGATTGACCTTTGCTGGCGTTTAAAGAACATGGGCTATAAAATAATCTATTGCCCGGATGCGGAAGTTTACCACGTAGGTGGCGGTACCCTGGACACGGGTAACCCCTATAAAGTGTTCCTCAATTTCCGTAACAACCTGATGATCATGCAAAAGAACTTGCCTTTCGGCGAAGCTGTATGGGCACTTTTACTGCGTATGTGTATTGACTTCGTTGCCCTGCTGCAGTTCCTGTTAAAAGGAGAAATCCGCTTTGCATCGGCAGTGAATAAGGCGCATTATCAGTTCCTGAAAAACATGAGCAGGACTGCTGCGAAAAGAGGGAAAAGCCAGCTGCCCTATATCAGGCATACCGGCGTTTATCAATCCAGTATTGTATGGGATTATTTTATCAGGGGCATCAGGTATTTCAGCCAGCTAAAAGATTTTCAATAGCCAGGCGATATCCGTCCAGACCAAAGCCTGTCAATACACCTTTGCAGTTTTTACCGCTCAGTGATACATGACGGAATTCCTCCCTGGCATAGATATTGGAAACATGCACTTCAACCACGGGAGTTTTAATGCCCGCAATTGCATCGGCAATCGCTACCGAGGTATGTGTATAACCACCCATGTTGATGACGATCCCGTCAAAGGAAAAACCGACTTCCTGTAACTTATTGATCAGCTCACCTTCTACATTGCTCTGGTAATATTCCAGTTCTGCCGCCCCCGCGTACTTGTCTTTCAATTCGATGTAATAGTCCTCGAAAGTTCTGCTTCCGTATATACCAGGCTCTCTCCTGCCCAGGAGATTTAAATTCGGTCCGTTAATAATTTGTATCTTCATCCATCCAAACTTAACCTTAAAAAACAACAATTAAAATTTTTGTGTGAATAATTACCCCTACCATAACTCCTTTAAAGCCTTCTTGAAACTGGAAAGAGGCTTGTCTGCAAATTCGGTGAATGCCTATCTGAACGACCTGGACAAGCTGCTGCAGTATTATGAAGTTAAAGGTAAACCATTTGTTGTTAAAGATATAAAAGACAGTGATTTATATGAATTTTTAACCTGGCTCAGCGAGTTGGGCATGCTGGCCAACAGCCAGGCAAGAGTGATCTCCGGGCTGAAGTCTTTTTTTGGTTTTATCGTGCTCGAAAATCTCATTGAAACTGATCCATCTGCGCAACTGGAGGCGCCCAAGCTGAGCAGGAAACTACCGGATGTGCTGAGTGTTGCAGAAATCAACGAACTGATTTCTGCCATTGATGTTTCTAAACCTGAAGGTATGAGGAACAAGGCGATGATAGAGGTTTTATATGGGTGTGGCCTGCGGGTAACCGAACTGATCACCTTAAGGATTTCCGATCTGCATGCTGCACAGGGATATATCAAAGTAACAGGTAAAGGAAATAAAGAACGTATTGTTCCTATCGGCGATACAGCATTAAAGTTCCTCGATATCTATCTCGGCGAAGTCAGGATTCATCAGCCTGTAAAAAAGGGTAATGAAGATTATATTTTTTTAAACAGATTGGGCACTCTCCTGTCTAGGATCTCGGTATTTACAATGATCAAGGCGCTTGCCGGCCAGATCGGCTTGAAAAAGAGCATCAGTCCCCACACCTTCCGGCATTCCTTTGCCACCCACCTGATTGAAGGCGGGGCAGACCTGCGTGCGGTACAGGAAATGCTCGGCCATTCCAGCATTACCACTACAGAGGTATATACCCACCTGGACAGGGATTATTTAAAGGGGATCATCACCGGCTTCCATCCCCGGAGTTGAGGGCTGCCTGCAGCGGATCATTCTGTCCTTTCCCTGCATGTCTTTTTTTAACTGAATGTCTGTGAATTCTTTAGATGATAACATATCCACCATTTCTTTACCAAAGTATTCATTGATTTCAAAAAATAAATATCCTTTCGGGCGGAGCTGCTTCAGTGCGAAATCAGCAATACTTTGATAGAATATCAGGGGATTTTCGTCGCTGACAAACAGCGCAAGGTGAGGTTCATGCGACAATACATTCATATGCATTTCCTTGCGTTCCGCCTGTGTGATATAGGGGGGGTTGCTGACAATGAAGTCATAGCTGCTGAGGCTCTCATAACCCAGGATGTCAGACTGTATGAAGTTAATCTCCACAGCATTTCCTTTCGCATTTTCCCTGGCTATGCACAATGCACCCGCAGAAATATCCAGTGCATCTACCTGCAGGCCTTCCAGCCTGCTCTTCAGGGTAACTGCAATACATCCGCTGCCTGTACCAATATCGATTAAGCTGAGGCCCTCAGCACCTGCTGCAGTCTCCATGATCCACTGTACCAATTCCTCTGTTTCAGGGCGCGGAATGAGCACGGCATTGCTGACCTTAAATTTTAAACCGCAGAACCAGGCTTCGCCAATAATGTGCTGCAGCGGCCTGCCCGCTTTCAGTCCGGCAAGAACATACTCAAAAGAATTTTGCTGTGTTTCACCGGGTTCCATATCTGTCTTAAACATGACCTGGCTACGGTTCAGACCCGAAACATGGTATACTGTCAGCTCATACAATTGCCTTGCTTCTTCGTCATCATAAAGAAACTGTAATTCCCCAATAAAGTATTTTTCTAATTGTTTAAGTGTCATCAATGGCAAAAGTAACCAATAATGTTGCATGTGTGTGGTTGAAATATTTCAACATCTCATAAATTGAAGCTACTTTTGTTTTATGAGCGATGAATTATTCATGAAACGCTGTCTTGAACTGGCAGAAATAGGGATTGGCAAGGTAAGTCCGAATCCTATGGTAGGCTGTGTAATTGTGAGTGGAGGGAAAGTTATCGGTGAAGGATATCATCAGAAATTTGGCGAAGGACATGCTGAAGTGAATGCGATACGGGCTGTGCTGGATGCTCATGGTGACGATGCTGCTGAACTTTTAAAAAATGCTACGGTTTACGTCAGTCTTGAACCCTGCGCGCATTTTGGAAAGACACCGCCCTGTGCTGATCTGCTGATCCGCCATCAGGTTAAAAAAGTTGTGATCGGCAACCGGGATCCCTTTCCGGATGTAAACGGTAAGGGAATAGAAAAACTGCAGCGTGCAGGTATAGCCGTTGTGTATGGGATACTGAATGAGGAATGCCTGCATCTTAACCGCCGGTTTTTTACCAGGATTACACAGCAAAGGCCTTACATTATCCTGAAATGGGCCAGGACTGCCAACGGTTATTTTGCACCAAAAAATACTGTGCAGCAATGGATCAGCGGACCGCTGGCAAAAAAACTGGTGCACAAATGGAGGACTGAAGAAGACGCCATTTTGATTGGAAAGCAGACTGCAATTGCAGATAACCCTCAGTTGAGTGCACGGGAATGGACGGGTAAGAATCCCCTAAGGATTGTGATTGACCGCAAGCTGGAGATCCCGGCAGACAACCATATGTACAACGACCTTGCTAAAACTTTGGTGTTGAATGAAGTAAAAACCGATGTAGTTGGTAATATACACTTTATAGAAATGGAAGACATGCAATACTATCTTCCCCAAAAAATAGCCTTTCAGTTGTACCTGATGGATATACAGTCCATCATTATTGAAGGCGGCGCCAATATTCTCAATCAGTTTATTTCATCTGATCTGTGGGATGAGGCAAGGGTTTTCAACTCTTCAACCAACTGGGAAACGGGCGTATTTTCCCCCCAGATCAATGGCAGGATCACATCGGTGACGGCGATTGATGAGGGTTACTTAACAATTTATGAAAACATAAACAATCAATGATATACATATTTTTAAGTATCTGCTGCAGTGTAACTGTGGCAGTGCTGCTTAAACTGGCGAAGAGATATCAGATCAATGTGTTACAGGCCGTCATGTGGAACTATCTTGCAGCAATCCTGCTAAGCTTTGTTTTCTTCAGGCCTGTCCTGGATACTGTTGCTGTGCTCCCTTCGCCGCTAGTGGTTTTACTGGGAGTATTATTGCCCGTGCTTTTTCTGATCCTCTCCGCATCGGTGAGGAAGATTGGTATTGTGAAAACTGATATTGCACAGCGGCTATCACTGTTTATTCCGATTCTTGCAGCATTGTTTCTCTTTGGCGAGAATTTTAGCAGATTGAAAATCGCCGGACTGATTGTAGGTTTTATAGCGATATTCCTGACGCTTTTCCGTAAGTCGGCCAGCAAGGCAGAAAAGTTCAGCTACGTCTATCCTGTTCTTGTTTTTATAGGCTTTGGTGTCATTGATGTGCTTTTCAAGCAACTGGCTATAGATAAATCTATCCCCTATACCAGTGCATTGCTGGCTGTGTTTGGAGTGTCCTTTATTGTAGCCCTGTTGATCCTGGCCTATACCGTGGTTCTGAAAAAGCAGAAAGTTCAGCTGATCAATTTTGCCTGCGGAATTGTGCTGGGCTGTTTTAACTTTTGCAATATCCTGTTTTATATGAAAGCGCACCGTGCGATGTCAGATAACCCCTCCACCGTTTTTGCGGCAATGAATATGGGAGTTATTTTACTCGGAAGTATCGTTGGTATCATGCTTTTTAAAGAAAAAGTAAGCCGCATCAATTATATTGGGATAGCCCTGGCCCTGACCGCCATCCTGTTAATCACCTTATCCCAGGCGAATGCTGTTTGATGATACCTATAAAGCGATAGCAGAGCCTGCTGAAGGACTTTTTAAGGATAAGGGAAGCAAGTTCATTGCCTTTGCATGGCCAATACTGTCAGATGCTGAAATAAAGCCAATTCTGCTGAAGCTGCGCGCTGAGCATACCCGGGCAAATCACTTTTGTTATGCCTACAGACTCAGTCCAGACAGAAATGTATTCCGAGTGAATGATGACGGAGAACCTTCGGGAACTGCCGGAAGACCCATTCTGAATATGCTGCTCTCCGCTGATCTGACCAACATACTCATTGTAGTGGTGCGTTATTTTGGCGGTACGCTGCTGGGGGTGCCTGGGCTGATCAATGCGTATAAATCGGCAGCAGCAGCAGCTGTTCAGGCTGCCCGGATCATTGAAAAAACCGTCAATGACAGATACGAGCTTAAGTTTGATTACCTGGTGATGAACGATGTGATGCGTTTGATAAAGGAAGAACAGCTGACTGTTCTCGAACAGCATTTTGACAACGAATGCAGGATCAATTTTGAGGTGAGGAAATCTCAATTGAATAAAGTGCTGCAAAGGATTGAAAATCAGGCTGGAATAGCTATCAAATATCTGAGTACAACATAAGTTATTTATCAATACCTTGTCATAATGATCAAAAGTTTGCTACCAATGGCATTGTCCGATTATAATTGACATAAATTTGCCAGCGGCAGACGTTGCCTGTAAAACTTAATGACTAAAAAAAGACACTTTTTTCTTATACTCCTTCTGGGTTCTCTTACTGCCCTTGGACCATTTTCTATCGACATGTACCTGCCCGGTTTCCCGGCAATTGCCAAAGATCTGCATACTACCGTCGCAAAGGTTTCCCTTTCCCTCTCCGGTTTTTTTATCGGGATTTCTGTGGGGCAGCTTCTATACGGCCCGCTGCTTGACCGTTTCGGCAGAAAAAAACCGCTGTATATTGGTTTAATTGTGTACATCATTGCCTCCATCGGCTGTGCTTATGCTATCAGCATCAATGTGCTGATCGTATTGCGGTGTATACAGGCCATAGGAAGTTGTGCTGCAGCAGTAGCATCTGTTGCGATGGTGAGGGACTTGTTCCCTGTTTCTGAAAATGCGAAAGTGTTTGCCTTATTGATGCTCGTTGTAGGTGTATCCCCAATGATAGCCCCTACGGTTGGCGGATATGTGACTACCGCTTTTGGATGGCATTCCGTATTCCTGGTGCTGATGGTGCTGGGGCTAGTGAATTTACTGGCCAGTATTTTTGGTTTACCCGAGAGTTATCAACCCGACAAAAGTATTTCTCTTAAACCAAGGCCAATTCTGAAAAATTTCCTCGTGGTATTGACAGAGCCGCAGTTCTACACCTATGCTTTAACGGGGGCAGTAGCTTTTTCAGGGCTTTTCGCCTATGTAGCAGGCTCTCCGCTCCTGTTCATGGACATATTTGCCGTTAAGGAAGAAACATATGGATGGATCTTCGCATTTCTATCTATCGGCCTGATTGGTTCCAGCCAGGTGAATACGCTTTTGCTCAGGAAATACAGCAGTGAACAGCTGATTTTTGCAGCCCTGATCTGCCAGGCACTGACGGGTATAGTTTTCATCGTGGGAAGCTTCAACGGATGGTTCGGACTTTCTGCAACTATCTTTTTACTGTTTATCTTTTTGAGCTGCCTGGGTATTGCAAATCCGAATACCTCAGCCTTGTCTTTAGCTCCGTTTTCTAAAAACGGAGGCAGTGCTTCAGCCCTGATGGGAGCCATTCAGATGGGAATAGGAACACTGGCGTCCATTGGAGTAGGTTTGTTTGATACACATTCTTCTCTGCCGATGGTGGCAATCATGGCCTCCACATCGCTTATTGCGCTGACCATCCTTTATTTTGGAAGGAAAAGAATTAAAAATAAAGTGGAAGCCAGTAAAGATGGCGATGTAGCATTTCATTAACTTATTTTGCTGTGATACCGGGAAGGGCAATGGCTCCATCTTTCAGCGCACGCACCAGCTTTTCCTGAAAGATGAGTTTTGCGTCGTTAAAGCCATGTGAATTGAGCCAGACGCTGATCATTACCCTATAGCCGCTTTCTTCGAGCAGAACAACCCCTACGCGGTGTTTGGGGGTCTTCAGGATATCCTCAGATTTTTTAATGGTTTCCTCAGTAATTTTCAATATCTCGTCATAATCGATGCCATAGCTAAACTTCATTTCGATATCCAGCCTGCGGCTTCCCTGTGTACTGATATTGATGATCACTTCATTTGATAGCTTGCCATTGGGTACAATGACCAGCCGGTTATCAAAAGTGGTTACGGTGGTGTAAAAGATCTCGATATTGGTCACTGTTCCTTCCTGTCCCTGTGCGATGATATTATCACCTACTTTGAATGGCTTGAGCATGAGGATGAGCACCCCGCTCGCAAAATTCTGCAGCGTACCCGAAAGTGCCAGGCCTGCGGCTACGCCTAAAGCACCAATTAGTGCTGCAAATATGGTCATCTGAATGCCAATGAACTGCATTACCGTAAAAAACAGCAGGATCCGCAATACGGCAACGGACAGACTGATAAAAAAAGGTTTGATCGAGGGATCTACATTTTTTGTGTGTAATCCGCTCTGCATCCATTTTGAAAAGAGTTTGATCAGCCATAAGCCAATACAAAGTATGGCAATTCCGATCAGTATATTCGGGCCCTTGTCTAAGATCCAGTTAAAGGCTTTGTCGTAAAACTGTAGGGTGCGGTCTGTATTGGCTTGTTCTTTTATCATTATGCATCATATCAATTGATAACGTATAACGTCATCCGAATCAAAAAGTTTAAGCATTTCTAAAAAACGGAAAACAAATAATGCAGGCATATGTTCAATTTATACATCAATTGGAAATATATGTTTAGCAAAACAACACATAGTCTGACTGTCTCAGCAGCGAAGAGATTGTTGGATACAAATAGGACAGATACTGTAAGCACTGCAAAACGACTACTCTCTATACTCGCGGGAGTTTATATCTTCCAGCGGGGAGTCCGGAGTATTACCCAACACCCGATAACCAGTATTCAGGAAGCTTTTCTCGGTGTGTTTCTAATATATGATGCTGTGAATGGCATCAAAGAAACTTATCCGAAAAAGCCTACAGAGATCTCTCAGATCCGCAGAAACCAGATACAGGGAAATGACCCTGCAAGTGCCACCCCTGCATTTGTTTAAATGCTATCGCGGGCCGTCTGTTTCCATAGACGGCCTCTGCTTTATATTCAATTCCAGCCGGCTCAATCTATGGTAAACCCGCTTTCCATCTATAACCGGTTGCTCATCGTTTCGTTCAGCTTGTAAAAAAAGTCTGACAGCTTGCTGAGCTCCTCTTTCAGGTATATGCAATGCCTGAACCTGTATAGTTCATTTTCGTTCATCAGGTAAAGCTCAGGCAGCCTGGAAAGCATTTCCAGCACGTGCAGGATGAGATGGTTGATTTTAGTGACATTATGGTTTAAAAAGATACCAGAATGCACACCAAAAATCAGGATATCCATCGAGGCTCTTAGCCTGATCCGGCGCATCTCAGCGGTCAGGAACCTGTCATCCATGAATTCCGTTAACGGTGTGTCTCTTGCCCCCATCTTTTTGATCAGGAAACTGAGCAGGCCAAGCTCATTCAAACTTTCGGCTAAATAATAATAGAGCATTTTATTGATTTATAGGTTGATAGCTTATGGTTATTCAATTCTTCCCTGCATTCTTGATCTTAACTTTTTTATTCCTCTATCTTTTAACTGCCTTACCCGCTCCTTACTTAAATTGACAAGCGAAGCAATATCATCGAGGGAGACGGGCATTGTACCCGCCAGGCCAAAATACAGCCGTAATATTTCTGCCTCCCTGTGCGGCAGTATACTGAGCATCTTTCCCACATCATAAACCTCATCTGCTAGCGCCAGCTGATTGTCAGGAGGCGCGTAATGACCGGGAATCATGTCCAGCATTGTTGAGTCTGTTTCGTCGTTCAGTCCGCTGTCCAGTGAGGCGGATTTATAGGCTCGGTACATATAGTCTGTAATTTTCATTTCATCTATATTGATCTCCGCTGCTATTTCTTCCAGCGTTGGAATGCGTTCCAGGTGCTGTTCCAGATAAGAAATGGCTTTGTTGATCAGGGAAATGGAATTGATCAGGTTCAGCGGCAGCCGTATGATCCGGGTTTGTTCGGCAATAGCCAGTATGATCATTTGCCTGATCCACCAGACGGCAAACGAAATAAACTTGAATCCCTTAGTATGGTCAAATTTTGTAGCTGCCTTGATCAGGCCAAGGTTACCTTCATTGATAAGATCACCCAGGGATAACCCGCGGTGCTGATATTTTTTGGCCACTGACACCACAAACCTGAGATTCGCATTTACCAGACGTTCAACCGCGTTAAGGTCCCCCTCTTTGATCCTTTGTGACAGCCACACTTCTTCATCGATAGTTAACAAGGGGATCTTCGCAATTTCTGCCATATACCTGTTAATGGATTCCGCATCCCTCCCGGTAATAGATGAACTCAGTTTTAACTCTTTCATAGGCGCCTGAATAGAAATACAAATCTTTGAATTCAAAGCTTAAGAAGAAAACAAATGGCCAATAAAAGAAAATTATTCGCAAATAACATGTATATATTAAATATTAATTCAAATAACCGTGTATTTATTCGATAAATAAGAATAATATTCTAATATGGACTTAATTTGCCCTTTTGAGTTAATTTTAAAGATTGACTGTTAAAACCTAAAAACATAAAAATGAAAAACGAGTTGGACGAATTGGATAAATCCATTCTGAGATTATTACAAAACGACGGCACCCTATCTTTCAAGCAAATTGGTGCCATGCTGAAGAAATCCCCTACAACCATATTTGGGCGGATAAGAAAACTGAGAAAAAAGGCAGCTATCCTTCACACGCGTGCGCTGCTCAACGGAAAGCTGTTGGGCTTTGGAATCACCGGTTACATCTACCTGAAAGTATTCAATCATTCCGGCGCTAACATGGAGCTGTTTAAGTCCAGCCTCCTGCAGATCAAGGGAGTATGTGGCTGTACCAGTATTACCGGACAAAACAGCATGAAAATAAAAATTGCTGCGATTGACCCCATTTCATTTAACCTGATCAAAGATAAGATTGCCGCTTTACAGGATGTGAGTGTAGTAGACAGTTATGTTGAACTTCAGGAAATTATTCCCGACAAGGGCTTTGATTTTTGAAACGTGGTAAATAACTGAATCCGCCCCGAAATTGTAATAGCGTATGCAATTTTGGGGCTTTCTGACCCAAACATTCCCAAAGCCCATTGGTTTTACAACCATTAAAGAATCAGCTTATGCCATCAACCGTTATAGAACACTTCAGTTATGATCCGGATTCATCTACCCTAACCATCATTTTTGTATCCGGTAATGTATATAGCTATAAAGATGTGCCCCGGAAGGTCTACCGTTCATTAAAAATTGCCGGTTCAAAAGGAAGGTATTTCAATCATTTCATCAGGAACAAATTTGAGTTCGAACACCTGCAGATTTAGCCGGAGTATTTCCGATAGGTAATAATGAGGACCTCGATCAGCATCAGCCGGATATCATGAAAATGCTCATGATCGCGTCGTAACCGATAAAAAACAATTAAGTTTGCATCTTAATTTTAAAAGATGTTGAAAAGAGTCCCCTCCTATATTGGCTTGTTTTTTATATATGCACTTTCCCTGCTGCCATTAGAGGTACTCTATCTTTTTGCTACGCTGCTTTACTGGATGTTATATTATGTTTTTGGCTACCGCAGGGCCGTAGTGAGCAATAATCTTAAAAACTCTTTTCCTGAAAAAAGCGCAGAAGAGATCAGTTCAATTGAAAAACGCTATTATAAATACTTGTCTGCACTGATCTTTGAGATCATCAAGATGTCTACCATCTCCAGAGCGGAATTGCAGCGGCGGTTTAAATTCAAAAATATAGAACAGATCAATGGTTATTTTGAACGCGGAGAAAGCGTACTGGCATGCTCTGCACATTACGGGAACTGGGAATGGGGAACGCTTTCTATCGGGCTGAGTTCAAAGGGCATTAACTACGCTATTTATAAGCCGCTTTCAAATAAGGTGTTCGACCGCTGGTTTAACCATATCAGAACCAGGTTTGGCAACCGGCTGATCGCCATGCGCCAAACCTACAGGGCCATCAGTGAAAGTAAAAATACACCTACATTATTCCTTTTTGGTAACGACCAGGCACCTCCCCACCAGGAATCACATCAATGGAGAACGTTCCTGAACCAGCAGACCTCCATTCAACTCGGTATGGAGAAGATCGCTATAAAGACCAACAGGCCAATATTTTATCTCAAAGTTAATGTCATAAAAAGAGGTTATTATGAACTGGAATGTGTGCCACTTTGCCTGCATCCGGATCAGTTCAGCCAGCATGAAATTACAGAACTTCATGCCCGGCTGCTCGAAAAATTAATACAGGAACAACCTGAATACTGGCTGTGGAGCCATAAAAGATGGAAACACCAGCCTACTCAGTGACCCGAAGATGCAGTACCTCTGTAGTCTGCGCACGGATTGATGATGCCAGTTTAGGATCACTGCTCAGTGCCTTTCCATAAGAAGGGATCATCACTTTTAGCTTGGATTTCCATTCTGCGGTTTTCATCTTGACCTTAAAGCAGCGCTCCATCAGGCCGACCATGATAGACACAGCTGTTGAAGCACCTGGAGAAGCACCCAATAAAGCTGCGATGGAACCATCTGCTGCAGACACCACTTCAGTACCGAATTCCAGGATACCCCCATGTTTGGCGTCCTTTTTTATCACCTGAACACGCTGACCAGCAGTTTCCAGTTCCCAGTCCTCCATTGCCGCTGCAGGAAGATATTCCCTTAATGCATCAAGACGGTCTTCCGGTGATTGCCTCACCTGGTCGATCAGGTATTTGGTCAATGGAATATTATCTAAACCGGCCGCGATCATCGGCCTGATGTTATTTGCTTTAATTGACATCGGAAGATCAAGCAATGATCCGTTTTTCAGGAAACGTGTAGAAAAACCAGCGTACGGGCCAAAGAGCAAAGCTTTTTTTCCGTCGATCATCCGGGTATCCAGGTGGGGTACTGACATTGGCGGAGCACCTACCGATGCTTTACCATATACCTTTGCGTTGTGACGCTCAATCACTTCCGGGTTAACACATTTTAACCATTGTCCGCTTACCGGAAAACCACCAAATCCTTTACCCTCAGGAATGTCAGATTTCTCCAGCAAGGGCAGAGATCCGCCACCGGCGCCGATAAAGACGAACTTTGCTTTTATCGTTCTTTTCTTACCGGTTTCCTGGTCTTTTATTTTGACTTCCCAGATGCCATCTTTCTGTTTCAGCTTGCGCACTTCCTGGTTAAACTCCATATCCACATCAGGTTTGGTCATCAGTGAGTTGAACATCATCCTGGTCAGGGCGCCAAAGTTGACGTCTGTTCCCAGCAGCATTCTTGTAGCGGCTACCTTTTCTTCAGGATCCCTTCCGGTCATCACCAGGGGCATCCACTCTGCCAGCTGTCCGGCATCGTCAGAAAAGGTCATTTCTTTGAACAGTTCGCATTCCTGTAATTTGACATAACGTTTCTTCAGGAAATCTACATTTTCCTTTCCCCATACAAAGCTCATATGAGGGATGCTCTTGATGAAAGATTCAGGTGAACCTACCAGGTTGTTCTGTACTAGAAAGGACCAGAATTGTTTGGATATTTCAAAAGATTCAGCAATAGCTACCGCTTTCACCGTTTCTACAGATCCGTCAGCCAGCTGGGGCGTATAATTTAATTCACAAAATGCTGAATGTCCTGTTCCGGCGTTATTCCAGGCATCTGAACTCTCCGCGGCAGCCACATCGAGCCGCTCAAAGATCTCTATGCTTAACTCCGGTGACAGCTCTTTTAAGAGCACACCAAGAGTTGCACTCATAATGCCTGCGCCAATTAACACCACATCAACTACTTTATCTGAATTAATATTTTTACTGGTCATGAAGGGTAGATAGTTTATTCTTTATATCGGCCACAAAATTAATATAATGAAGGACAGTTAGGCCTAAAATTTCTATTTTATGCGTCATATTTTGAAGATTTCTGATAAAGTACCAAAAAAATTATCTAACCTGTCCATTTCCTCTGATCACCCACTTGTAACTGGTCAGTTCCACCAGTCCCATCGGGCCCCGGGCGTGCAGTTTCTGCGTGCTGATACCTATTTCTGCACCCAGTCCAAACTCTGCTCCGTCAGTAAAAGCAGTAGAAGCATTGGCATAAACGGCGGCGGCATCAACTGCGCTGAGGAAGGTATTTAGTTTGTCTTCATCTTCAGCAATAATCGCTTCGCTGTGCCGGGAGCTGTGTTCGGCAATATGCGTTAAAGCAGTTTCCATATCGTCAACCGTTTTGATGGCCATTTTATAATCGAGGAACTCGGTGCCATAATCTGCCGGTGTGGAATGGTGCAGCCATTGTTCAGGATAAGCACCATCAACGGCTTTGTAAGCAGCCTCATCAGCATAGATCTGTACAGATTTGGCTGCCAGTGGTTGTATCAGTGCAGAAAGGTCGTCGAGGCGGCCGGAGTGGATCATAAGGCAGTCCAGCGAGTTACATACGCTTACCCTCCTGGTTTTTGCATTAAAAATGATATCCTTAGCTTTTTCCAGGTCTCCTGACAGGTCAAAATAGGTATGTACTATCCCCGCTCCTGTTTCTATCACCGGGATCTTGCTGTTTTCGCGTACATAACTGATCAGTGACTGGCTGCCCCTT
Source organism: Pedobacter hartonius (assembly GCF_900107535.1). Lineage (GTDB taxonomy): Bacteria > Bacteroidota > Bacteroidia > Sphingobacteriales > Sphingobacteriaceae > Pedobacter > Pedobacter hartonius. The sequence goes on from NZ_FNRA01000015.1 coordinate 86,424, forward strand.
GGGATCAGTACATCCACGAAACCTACGGCATTGAGCAACGCTGCGGTAGCTTCGCGTTCCGCAGGAAGTAAAGTAGCCACATTCACATCGATGCCATGCGCGTTCAGTACGTTTTGGATAACATGCATTAAGGCAATATTGGAGAACTCCGCGTCACTGCCACCTTTAAGAACAGCAACATTTCCCGTCTTAAAACACAGGGAAAATACATCCAGCGTCACATTTGGGCGGGCTTCATATATTACGCCGATCACGCCCAGAGGAACCCTGATCTTGCTCAGTTGTAAACCATTGGGAAGGGTATCTGCCGAGATCACTTCGGCCAGCGGGCTTTGCAGTGCTGCAACATTTCTCATCTCCCGGGCCATCGCTTCCAGCCTTTCCCTGCTCAATTCCAGGCGGTCATATTTAGGGTCACCGGCAGGCATTCTTGCCAGGTCTTTCCTATTTGCCGCAAGGATCTCATCTGTATGTGCCAGCACTTCATCAGCAACGTTTTTCAGCACAGTATTCACTTTCTCTTTGTCCAGGCGATGTAGCGTACGGCTTGCTTTTACCGCGTTCTCAAAATATATAGTGTAATCTTTTTCCATTTTCTTTAGCCTACAGCATAAAAATAATTGTAATGAACCAAAGGTTTGTGTCCTTTTTGTCCTATTCTTTCTTTTGCTTTATCTGAACCATATTCAGCAATTCCCAAGCCAATTAATACTTCGTTCTCGTCAACCAGACGGATGATGTCTCCTTTTTTAAACTCGGACGACACGTCCAGTATCCCGATGGGCAGCAGGCTCCTCGCCTGCCCAGAGATCAGCGCCTGTGCTGCACCTTCATTCAGTTTCACTACACCGGTGGCAGACCCCTCAGAATGTGCTATCCACTTCTTTTTTCCTGAAGTGTTCTTCTCCGGTACGAAATAAGTATTGACAACATTTCCATCAATGAGATCTGTCAGCACATGATCACGTGTACCATTGGCAATGTATACCGGTATACCGAGTTTGGCTACTTTCTGCGCCATCCCCAGTTTGGTGACCATCCCTCCTCTGCCGGAGCCGGATTTTGCGGTACTGATAAAAGAACTGATACCGTCACTGTCCCTTTTGATTTCCCGGATGACACTGGAAGATGGTGATTTCGGGTCTCCATTGTAGATGCCGTCCACGTTTGAAAGGATGATCAGTGCGTCGGCATCCAGCATCGAGGCCACCAGTCCGGCCAGCTCATCGTTATCCGTAAACATCAGTTCGGTAACAGACACCACATCGTTTTCATTGACAACGGGGATCACCTGGTGTTTCAGGAGGATGGAGAGACAGCTTTTGATATTCAGGTAATGCTTGCGGTCGCGAAAGTCTTCCTTTGTGACCAGCACCTGGGAGCATAACATCTGGTGTTTCTCAAACAGCGACAAATAGGTATTGATCAGTTTGATCTGTCCGATAGAAGCCAGAAGTTGTCTTGCTGCAACGGCATCATGTTTTTCAGAGATACTGATCATACTCCTGCCCGATGCGACAGCACCGGAAGAAATTACCACAACAGCTTTCCCCTGTTTCTTGAGGGTAACGATTTGGTCTACCAGGTGTGCTATCCTGGACTGGTCAGGCAAGCCATTGGGTTGGGTAAGGACATTAGAACCGATCTTTACGACGATTCTTTTATAGGCAGCAGCCATAAGTATTGAGGGTAATAAAATTGAAAAATGTGTTGAATTGCTACAGGAGGGCTATTAATCCTGTCCAGCCCGTCTGGTGGCCCGCTCCTAAACCTTTTCCGCTATCTCCGTTAAAGTATTCGCTGAATAAGATGTAATCTTTGAAATACGGATCGTGGTTAAATTTAGGGTGACCACCCGATGCGGGTCGTTCACCTGCCTCGTTTTTCAGGAACAGGTTTTTCAAACGTTTGCTCAGGTGGTCAGCAATCTCTGCGAGGCTGAAATATTCGCCCGATCCTGTGGGGTATTCCACTTTGAAGTCGTCTGTATAATATTCCTGAAAGTTCCGGAGCGATTCAATAATGAGGTAATTCATCGGCATCCATATCGGCCCGCGCCAGTTACTGTTTCCGCCAAACATATTGGAATCACTTTCTGCAGGAAGATACGAAACGGTATAGTCAGATCCATCCAGCTGATACTGGAAGGGGTTTTCGCAATAGGCTTTAGACACTGAGCGCACGCCATAGTCTGACAGGAACTCATTGGCATCCAACATTCTTTTCAGCAGCAACTTCATCCGGTGGCCGCGTAAAAGCGACAGTAAATGCTGGTTATTCCCCTTAGTATCTGTCCAGTGGCTGACCAGCTGCACCAGGTCAGGCCGCCGTTTCATGAAGATGTCCATCTGTTCCTTCAGCCTTGGCAGCTTCTCCCATTTCGACTCTTCGAATACGACCTGCGAAAACATAGGGATCAGTCCCACCAGGCTCCTTAGGCGCAGCCTGTCGGCCGTGCCATCAGGTTTCCTGAGCATATCGTAATAAAAACCATCCTGTTCATCCCACAGTCCCCTTGAATCTTCTCCCATATTGGAAATAGAACCTGCTATATATAAGAAATGTTCAAAGAACTTGATCGCCATTGCCTCAAACACATGGTGATGTGATGCCAGTTCCAGGCTGATCTCAAACATGTTTAAAGCATACATGGCCATCCAGCTGGTACCGTCTGCCTGTTCAAGGAAACCACCTCCCGGCACGGGCTGGCTGCGGTTAAACACGCCGATGTTATCCAGACCTAAAAACCCGCCTTCGAAAATATTGTTGCCTTCGCTGTCTTTCTGGTTTACCCACCAGGTAAAATTCAGCAGCAGCTTATTGAACATATCAACCAGAAAGTTGACGTCACCTTTGCCTTTACTCTTTTTATCGATCTGGTAAACGTGCCAGGTGGCCATCGCATGCACTGGTGGGTTCACGTCCCCGAAATCCCATTCATAGGCAGGCAGCTGTCCGCTGGGATGCATATAATTGGCGCTGACCATCAGGAGAAGCTGTTCTTTGGCAAAATCCGGGTCTACTGCCGCAAAGCTGATGCAGTGGAAGGCAAGATCCCAGGCGGCGAACCAGGGATATTCCCATTTGTCGGGCATAGACAGGATATCATTTGCCACAAAATGTTTCCAGTGTGAATTGCGGCCTGTTCGTCTGCTTCGTGGGGGTGCAGGCTGTCCGGGATCTCCCCGCAGCCACCTGTTGATGTCGTAGCTGTAGAATTGTTTGTTCCAGAACATTCCGGCCCAGGCCTGGCGCTGCATCTTCTTTTCTTCTGCATCTGCCTGGGGCATCTGGCAGCTGTTATAAAATTCATCCGTTTCTGAGATCCTTTCGGTAAAGATCTCATCAAAATGTTCAAATGGCGTGTTCTGTTTGTTTTTGGAAAGCCTGAGCCTTACCACCCTGCTTTCTCCGCAGGGGATTTCAAGCTGGTACCACAGGCCTGCTTTAGTACCGCTCTGGTCAGGGTTTACTGCTGTAGTGTTGCCATTTACGATGGCTTCATTGATTCCGTCCTTCACATAACCTGATGCATTGGAGAAATTGTACAAACGCCGGTTATTGCTTTCATTCTCTGTGAACAGCAGTTTTGGGCTGCCTTCGGCGAAGCAGTGATAGTCGCCAATGTCTGCTGATCTTAGTAAAAGTGTATTGTTTCCGTGGTTTAAAATCTCCGGTTTGACTGTTTTGTCGCCGGTGCTCCATATATTTCTAAACCATAATTGCGGAATAACTGCAATAGATGCATCTGCATTACTGCGGTTCCAAACGGTATATCTGATCAGCAGGTCTTCCTCTTCGTTCTTTGCGTATTCAATAAACACATCCGCATAGTCGTCCTTATCAAAAAGACCGGTGTCAATGAGTTCATACTCGGCCTGTAACTTGTCGCGCCTGGCATTTTCATCAATCAGTTGCTGGTAAGGAAAAGTCTGCAAAGGATATTTATACAGCATTTTCATGTAGCTGTGCGTAGGGCTACTATCCAGGTGGTAGTAGATCTCCTTCACATCCTCGCCATGGTTGCCTTGCTCATTGGTCAGGCCGAATAACCGTTCTTTGAGTATGGGATCTTTTCCGTTCCAGAGCGCGAGGGCCACGCAAAGAAATTGTTTGTCGTCGCTAAAGCCGCCCAGTCCTTCTTCTCCCCAGCGGTAGGCCTTGCTTCTGGCCATATCGTGTGTCACGTGGTTCCATACATCACCGTTGCTGCTGTAGTCTTCCCTTACGGTTCCCCATTGGCGGTCGGAAAGGTAAGGCCCCCATTTCAGCCAATTGCTTTTACCTGCATAATTGCTTTCAATACGTTGCTTTTCGGGATTACGTTGACTGCTGGAGTTCATTCTTCAATAATAAGGAATGTTGAGCGAATTTCCAGTCCCTTATGCCTAAAACTTGCCTGAAAACGACAATCCTGCCACGCCATTCTGATAGGAAGGCAACATCACCATGTTTGAACCTTTCTTTCCAAAGACGGCGCGTTTTACAGCCGGGTAAACCAGGTAGGCGAACTTGGTGGAGAGTATTCCGATACCGGCACCGGCCACCACGTCGCTAAACCAGTGGTAACTTTTATATAGCCTTAGTACAGCGGTGGTTGTAGCTACGCTGTATCCGGCGGCCGTATACCAGGGCGATATTTCGCCATATTCCTGGCGCAGGAATTCTGCCGAGGCAAATGCTGTTGCCGCATGGCCGGAAGGAAAAGAATAGTCATTGAGCCCGTTAGGTCTCAACCTGTTACTGCTTTTTTTAAGCGCGGTGATGGTAACGCCTGTGAACGCACTGGAAATAAACAGGATTGCTGTTTTGTCGCGAAAGTTATTCTTGCCCTTCACACCAAAGAGATCCAGACCATACACCGCGGCAGCGGGCACGTAACGAAGGTAATCATCGGCACTGGTGTAAAAATTCCTGTTGTCGTGTTTGATGGATTTATAGATCTGATTATCTGCACTACGCAGAAAATCTGCGTTCAGGGCTACGAAGCCATAAGCAACAGCGGCGGTAGCGGGAATAAAAGCGTACAGTTTAAGTTTGCCCTGGTCCCTCAGTTTGGGTTTTTTCTGCTTTAGCGTATCTGTCTTTTGCCTGAGCGTATCTGTCTTTTGCTTCAGTGAATCGGTTTCCTGCGCTATAAGTGAGGAAGAAATTAAAAATAGGAGCAAAAATGACAGCGAAATTTTATTAAACATTTTTTAATCTACGAAATTGCGTGCCAAAAAGATAATTCTATCGTTTAATTTTAAATTTGGATATGGAAGAGATTCAACTGGCCGGTATATTCGGAAACAAAATTTGCAGGGTAAAATTGGTTCGCACTAATGTGTACCGGGTGACGGCAGACAACGTACTGACCGGTCATATCAAAAGAGAAAACGGAGGCTGGATGCTGGAAGATGTTTCGGGGGAATTATTAACTGCCGAGAATGTGCAGCTGATTGGAGAAAAAATGGACCGGAGGCACAGATAAAAATGTCCAAAATTCTTTGATTATCAAATAATTATTTCTTAAATTCATGGAAACAATACTAACCAAGTATAAACATGAAAGTACTATCGAAAATTCAGGAATGGGGCGATCAGCACCATCCAAAATGGCTTGACTTTATTAGAATGGCCTTAGGCTTAACCTTGATCTGGAAAGGCGTAGCATTTGCATTCAATTTACATGCTTTCACAAGTTTGATGGAAAACGCAGGACTGGGCACGGCCGTGTCACTGAGTCTGATTGCCCATGCGATCATTGCTTTGCACTTGATCGGGGGATTGATGATTGCCCTGGGTTCGCATACCCGGATGTTTTGCCTGCTCAATATGCCCATTTTGTTGGTTGCAGTATTTTATGTGAACCTGCCGGGGCAAATCTTCAGGCCGTATTCCGAATTCTGGTTCTCCTGTGCTGTAACGCTCGCTTTGGTCTGCTTTTTAATAGAAGGAGACGGGGTTTTATCTATTGAGAACGACCGGCAGACTTTAGCGGAATAGATAATCCCTGTTTTTTAAATAAATTTCAATAATAAACAAAATATGGACTGGTTTTTGAACTATAAATGACAAAACAATATTTATTTAAAAACTAATTGCCATGAATTACAAGAAATTATTGAATGATCAGCTAGATAGACATACCGATAAAACTCCTGTCGTTATAGCTTTACTTGCTGGACTAGCAGTTGGTGCTGCCTTAGGGGTATTGTTCGCACCAGCGAGCGGAACAGAAACAAGGGATCTGATATCAGACAAGTCCAAAGATCTTGCAGAAAGTGCAAAAGACAAACTGCAGACCTACAAAGACAAAATTAAATCTGGTGCAGATCACTTAGCTGAGACAGCAAAAGATAAATATCAAACCTACGGTACCAAAATACAGGACGGTGTAGATGAGCTTTCGGACCTTAAAGATATCGCTGTAGAATCTGTAAAGTCTAAATTCAATCGTGCTGAAGATCTCGCAAGTGATATTAAAAACGACGTTGAAAATGCCTAATTCAGCAGACCAAAATAAAAAACAGGAAAGCAGACTCTCATAGGTCTGCTTTTTTTATACTACCAATGGAGAAATTACGATTAGCACTCAGCTTCTTATTTGCCCTGCTGCTGATTGCTGCCGGCATCAACCACTTCATTCACCCCACAGTTTACGCGTCTTTTATTCCGGACTGGCTACCGCTGATCGCTACGAATTATATTACTGGTATCGTAGAAATCGGGCTTGGGGCCGGACTGATCTTTCCGGCATCAAGAAAAGTGGCGGCAATAGCAACTAACCTGCTAATGGTATTTTTCCTTCCTTTTCATGTATATGACGTATTCCGTACGCATCCTGCAATCGGCTCTACCCTTTTTGCATTAATACGCCTGCCCTTACAATTCCTGCTGATCTACTGGGCCTGGTTTTTGGTGCCAAGGGCGAGGTAAATCTCTGCGAAAAGCAAACCGCTCCCACCTCCATAATGGGGGATCACATGAATAGCCGGATGTATCTGCTTCACCGCTGCACTGAGCCCGGCCTCCTCCGTATCAGTCAGGCCCGCGCCAATCAGGAATACCTGGTATGCTGTTTCCCGGCACTTCCTGAGCACTTCTTCAGGAGTTAAGGCTCCGGTAGCCTTCCATGAGGCATTCGTGTTCAATAACCTGATTACGGTTTGCAGGATCCGGTCATTGGTGCATACTACGAGGATTTCGGTTTTTATTTCCATAATTAAAGTTCCATTGGGACATCCATAATTAAAAATCTGGCATCTGTAGCGGCATTAATGGTAAAACCTTCAGTATCCCAGATTCCGTAACCATCACGTGTATCCAGCAATTGTCCGTTCACCTCTACTTTGCCCTCAATAACAAAAATATAAGCTCCGTTATTTTTCCTGTGAATAGTATAGTCAGCATTGCTGCCCTGATTCAGTTTGCCGAGATTAAACCAGGCATCCTGGTAAATCCATACGCCAGCATCTTCCGGGTCAGGAGACAGTATCTGTACCAGTTGGTTGGGTACCGCAGGGCTTTCAATTTTTACCTGGTCATACCGTGGTTGCACATTTCTTTTATTCGGGAAAACCCATATCTGGAGAAATTTCACTGGTTCACCTTTATTCTTGTTATATTCTGTATGGTACATCCCTGTACCGGCACTCATCACCTGTATTTCTCCCGCCTCTATCGTTGCGACGTTCCCCATACTGTCCTTATGTTGTAATGCACCTTCAAGGGGTATAGAGATGATCTCCATATTGTCATGCGGGTGTTCACCAAAACCCATTCCGCCATCTACTGTATCGTCATTCAGTACCCTTAGTGCGCCAAATTGAACGCGTTCAGGATTAAAATAACTGGAAAAACTAAAGGTGTGGTGACTTTTTAACCATTCATGATCTGCCAGGCCTCTGGAATTTGCGGTATGTAAAACTGTTTGTGCCATGATTGATAGAATTAATATTGTATACCAAATTTACGGCATTGAACAGCCATCTGTCTTACCATAGAATAAGAAATCACATCAGATTATAATAATACATCACATTGCGCTATAAAATAAACTTATATCCCAGTGTGGCCCATACACCAGGCATAGGAACTGCGCCCGCCTGGATGTAATTTACATTAAAGATGTTGGAGGCATCAGCGTAAATACTGCTGTTTTTCAGTTTGTAAGACGCGCGCGCGTCCACTATTGTATAATCCTTATAGCTGATCCTTTCACAATATCTTGCAGTTAAGGTGAAGGACATGACCTTTAGAAAATCGGCATTTGCGGTTGCGGTCAGCTGATTTTTCAGCGTCTCGATGGCATACCTTGAAAAGACGGCCAGCGGAATTACTGTTTTTACTTTAGGATCGAGGTGGGTATAGGCCAGGCCGAATCTCATGCTGTTGAACACCTGTGAATTTGTCAAGGCACCGGTATTGTAATCAGCACTCAAGGTATAACCAGTTGTATTGAGCTGTCCATAGTTATTTGGCTGCCATGGGTCTGTCTGAATGGCTTTTACCCAGTCGATAAAATTAGAAATCCGTCGTTTAAAGACACTTGCGTTTAGTACAAAATGGTTTGAATTGTATTTTAGTCCTCCTTCAGCATAACGTGATTTTTCCGGCCGGAGCTGTTCATTACCAATATTGGTAGGGCCTTTATAATAAAGATCTGTATAGGTTGGCAAACGCTCACCTGTACCCACATTCACAAAAACCTTCCAGTTGCCGAGGAATGTATATCCTGCATCAATTCCGGGCAATACCTGCCAGTCGAAATCGGAATTGTAATTTACATATGTTCCTGCGTTGATCAGCAGGTTTTTGACCCTGTCAAACTTATACTCAGCATATAAACCGAGGTTCTCCCTACTTCTCTTACCGAGATTGGTGCTATTGATCAACTCTTTTCTGCCTTCCAGCCCAAGGCCAAATTCTCCTATCCCAGTTTCAAAAGTGTTGTTCAGTTCGGCACTGAGCACTTGCGTCACATGGTGGTTATGAAACTTATCCGGGGTTTGTTTGATATACAGGTAGTCATCCACATTATTCCTGTAACTCAATCTTGGCAATAATGTCCAGAAAGAGGTCAGCTTTGTCTGATAAGCTACAGCGGCAAGGGCGGTCTTAACAGTTTCTTCAGCTTCCTTATCTCCCGGTGCAGAATAATAGCCATTCGCACCATAATTATTGTGGATATACCCTCCGCTGATATCCAGCTTGTCGGTTTTGCCTACATTAACTTTTCCCTGATAGTATACTTTCTGATTATCGAATGCCGTATTGTGCCTGTATCCGTTACCGGCTTCCTGACCAACGGAGAACAGGTGGCTGGACTCCTTTAGTGCCAGCGTACCGGTGGCACGTATGCCATAGTTTCCGTACAGGTCGCCACTTTCATTCTTCTTGAAACTGCTTCCTGTAAAAACATTTGCAGAGACACCTGTTGAGGTAACAGATTTGGTAATGATATTGATGGCACCGGTTAAGGCATTGAGACCGTATATACGGGATGCAGATCCCCTTAATACTTCGATATGGTCAATGTCATCGATAGAAATTGGCAGGTTCATCATATTATGACCCGTTTGAGGATCGGAAACTTTCACCCCATTGAGCAGTACCAGTGTCTGATCGAAAGTACCGCCGTCGATACTGATATCGGCCTGTACACCACCCGGCCCGCGCTGCCGGACGTCAACGCCGGTTGCATAACTTAACAGTTCACTAATCGATCTTGAAGGCAGGTTTCTGATCTGCTGATTGTCGATAATCCAGATATTGCGAGTTTGTTTTGAAAATGGAAGTTTCAGACGGTTTTCCTTCACCATCACTTCATTCAGATTATTAGTGGTATCACTTTGTGCTGCGGCACAACCGGCAGACAGTAATAATGCTACCATTACAGGTAAAACTTTCTTCATATTTGATAATATTGCTGCGAAGATAAGAATTCCATGAACAGATCAGTAAAGCAAAATTTGCTGTGGCTAATGTCCCGGCTGTATGAACTTCATAGACAGCGCAGTTGCGGTTCCTAAAATAGCACCTGCAGCCACATCAGTAGGATAATGGACCCCGAGATACATCCGGGAATAACTCACCGATCCTGCCCAGAGATATGCTGGCGCAATCACGTACCATTTGTTGTAAACCTGCGACAGGGCTGTTGCAGTGGTAAATGACGAAGAGGCATGGCCGGAAGGGAAAGATGTACTTCCGGGCTGATAAACTGCATTGATTTTCACCCGTCCCAGAAATGGCCTCGGGCGACGTACGATCTTCTTGATTACAGTAGTAAGCAGTAAATTTACTGCGGAGCTGCTGGCGATGTACAACGCATTCTGGCGTGTGCCTTTGTCATTGGCTATTACACCTCCGGCAAATACCCCTGTCGGCACTGCTACGTTCACGAGATTATTGTACCTGGACAGGAATAGGAAAAAGTTTATTTTTTCAGGGGTACGGTGTTCAGACAGGTCGATCATAATACGGTCGTCCATTCCCTGTAATCCAGTGTTTTGCTGGGCAGATACTGTAAAAGGTATTGCAGACAGCAGGCTAAACTGCAATACAATTATATATTTTGTGAGAGCTTTCATTTTATTTAGACCATGCTTCCTGCATTGCCCCTAAAAAAGTTTCCGGCGGCTGTGCTCCTGAAACGGCCAATTTCTGATCAAAAATGAAAAATGGAACGCCATTAATACCCATCTGTTGTGCAATTTGCTCGTCAGAACGGACCTCATTACTAAAGTCGAAGCTATCGAGCATATTTTCAACGGCTACTTTTTCCAGGCCGGCAGCTACGCCGATGTCGGTTAGTACCGCCTTGTCGTCAATATTCTTACCGTCAATAAAATAGGCAATGAATAGCCGCTCCTTCATCTTATTGCCCAGATCCATTGATTTTGCAAGCTGAATTAAACGATGGGAATTAAATGAATTTGCTACAACGGCGTTTTCAATATTGAAATGAAGGCCTGCATCAGCGGCTACCTTACTTACATGTGCGTTCATCTGGACGGCCCACTTCCTTGTCTGTCCCTTTTTTTGTGCAAGATATTCTGCAGGGTCCATATCAGGTTTAGTTTTTGCCTGCTGATCAAGTTCAAAACTGTGCCACTCCACTTCAACCTTATCTTTATGGGGGAATTTTTCCAACGCCAGTTCAAACTTTCTTTTCCCAATATAACAGAAAGGGCACCTTACATCTGACCAAATATCTACCTTCATCTATTGTTTTTTCAGTGTTGTATATTGTTTATTATTTTCAAGCTGCCTTCGGCGGTTAATGGTTTTACTTATACGTCAGCTTTAATCGTTTTCAATCCCTTCGTCCATCTGACCAGTTCTTTCAGCATTGCCGCTGCGATTCTGCTGGTAGTTTCTGCAGGTTCGAAAATATCTTCCTCGTTAATTCTTTCCGTGAAAAAAGGAATGTTTACTGCTTCGTACAAAGGTACGATTTTAAAAGTCGCCAGATCGTCTTTTAAAGCCTTGGCTGCCCTCGTTCCGGCAGAGATTCCTCCGTAACTCACCACTCCGGCAGCTTTGTAGTTCCATTCCTGGTAGAGATATTCCAGTGCGTTCCTTAGTGGTGCCGGATAACCAAAGTTATACTCCCCTGTCACAAAGATAAATGCATCTGCTACATCAATTTTGGCACTCCATTTTTTGGTATGCTCGTGCTCATATTTTTTCATCGAAGGGTGATTGGGCTCATCCATCAGTGGCAGTTTAAGTTCACCGAGGTCAATCATTTCCACTTCAAATTGTCCGGATTCTTTTGCAAGATCTGTGATCCAGCTGGCAATTATAGGGCCTTTTCTGCCCGGTCTTACTGTTGAGCTGATGATTAGTAGCTTATCCATATAGTGATATTTATAAGTTTAAACGTTTGTGTAAGCGAAAAGTTTAGCTGGTTACTTTAAAAATAGTTGTTTGCAGGTAGGTTTCACCGGGTGATAAAGTGGTTTCAGGAAATTCCGGGATATTGATACCGTTTGGAGCATGCTGGGTTTCTACACAGAAAGCTTCGAATTTATGGTAGTCCTTCCCTCCTTTCGCGTTTGTCACGTCCAGGTATTTTGCGGTATAGAAATGGGCAATGGGTTCAGTGGTGAATACTTCAAGCTTTAAGCCTGAATTAGCCTCCGTAGTTTCCGATGCTAAGCCCATTTGTCCATAAGCCTTATCGAGTACATAACTTTGATCGTATCCCTCTTCGGGATTCCAGTCCTGTCCGATGGGTTTACCAGCCAGGAAATCATGGATAGTGCCTTCAACGGGCAAAACATTTCCGGTGACGATATATTCCTCATCCTGTTCAAGATAACGGCTGGCAGCCATGCGATGATGATACTGTGCAACGTTCCCCCCTTTGGTGGCAAGGTTGAAATACGCGTGATGCGTAAGGTTGACCGCGGTGGTGGCATCAGTAACCGCATGGAAATCCAGGATCAGTTCATCTTCATCAGACAGCTTGAAAGTAAGTTGAACCGTCAGCTTTCCGGGGAAATTTTCTTCACCGGCAGGGCTGATATATTGCAGGGTTAGGCTTGGGTCTATGGTAGGCAGGATATCCCACACTTTTTTATCAAAACCATTCTCACCCCCGTGAAGGTTGCCGTCAAGCTGGTAATCCTGACCCCCGATAGTAAATCTGCCGTTTTTGATACGGTTGGCATACCTGCCGATGACTGCGCCCATGTATGGGTAGTTAGCCAGGTAATCTTCATTGACATAACCGTCAAAATCATCGAATCCCAGGACAATATCCTGATCTTCTCCCTTTGCATTTTTAACTATAAAACTGCTGACGATAGCACCATAATTGTATATTTTAACTTTACTTCCGCGGATATTGGTTAGCTCGACAGCGAAAACTTCTTTTCCATCAATAATTTTCCCTGTGCTAATTTGATTTTCTTTCATAAAACGTATATTGGTCGACTTTAATACTAAAACAATACTACAAATAATACAGGCAATATTTTAGCCAAAGTAAAAATTTAACCAGATATATAATTATCCATTCCATTACCTTATGAAAGACGAATTAGCCAAAAAATTCTTTGAGACTTATGGTCAGCAACCTGCAGCAACGTATTTTACACCCGGTCGTGTTAACCTCATTGGTGAGCACATCGATTACAACGGAGGACTGGTATTCCCCTGCGCCATCACCCTTGGTACATGGCTCTGCCTGGCACCCAATAACGATCGTATCCTCCGTTTCAAGAGTATAAATTTTCCTGAAGAAGCGGAAATTGCCTTACAGCCAGCTTTCAAAAAAGACGGGAGCGGATGGTACAACTATCCGCTTGGTGTATTCAACGAGATCCTGAAGAATTTCCAGATCCCGGTTGGATTTGACCTGTTATATTACGGTAACATCCCCATTGGCTCAGGCCTGTCCTCTTCTGCGTCCATAGAAGTGGTCACGGCTTATGCAATTACCGCTTACCTGGAACTCGACTTAGATCGCCTGGCCCTGGTAAAACTGTCTAAAAATGTTGAAAATGAGTTCATCGGGCTCAACAGTGGTATCATGGATCAGTTTGCTGTAGCCTTTGGTGAAAAAGACAAGGCCATTGTACTGAATTGTGATACGCTGGAATACAAACTTGTAGATTGTGACCTTGGTGATCACGTATTGACGATCATCAATACTAAAAAGCCAAGGGGGCTGGCAGAATCAAAATATAATGAAAGGGTATCCGAATGCCAGGCTGCGCTGGCAGCACTGAACACAGAGATCACACTCCATAACCTGTGTGAGCTCAATACTGAAAAATTTGCATTGCACAGTCATCTGATCACAGACGAGACCATTTTAAAACGCGCTACGCATGTCATTAAAGAAAATGACAGGGTCAGCCTTGCAGCGAAAGCATTGAGCGACGGAGACCTGCAAGAATTCGGGCGGTTGATGTATGCTTCGCACCAGTCTCTGAAAGATCTTTACGAGGTAACCGGTAAAGAATTGGATACCGTTGTAGAATTCTGTTCAGGATACGCAGATGTTACCGGTGCACGGATGACCGGCGCAGGATTTGGCGGATGTGCAATTGCAATCGTTAAAAAAGACGCGGTGGATGACTTTACTGAAAAGCTGACGGCCTACTATACCGAACACATCGGTTATGCCTGTGAGGTCTATGTAAGTAAAATTGGTAACGGGGCAACCACAATTTAATTCTATTTTTGCGCTATGCAGAAATTAAAGACCACTGATTTAAACCGTGTAGGTATAGAGGAATTCAAAGAGCAGAAGAAACTACCGGTGGTTGTGGTACTGGATAATGTACGCAGTATGAACAATGTGGGTTCCGCTTTCAGAACTGCAGACGGATTTGCGATAGAAAAAATGATCCTTTGCGGAATAACGGCACAGCCGCCACACCGCGAAATTGAAAAGACGGCTATCGGTGCCACGCAGTCTGTAAACTGGGAACATTATGATGAAACCCTGGAAGTCATCAGGAAACTGAGGCATGAGGGGTACGAGATTATTGCCATAGAACAGGCTGTAGAAAGCATTATGCTGAATACCTTTAAGCCGGATACGGCTAAGAAATATGCCCTGATCTTTGGGAATGAGGTGAATGGCGTGAGTGAAGAAGTGATGGCAGAAATTGACAAATGTATTGAGATACCGCAGTTTGGAACTAAACATTCTTTTAATATCGTGATCTCAGCTGGTATTGTACTGTGGGATTTTTATGCGAAACTAAGATTGCAGTAACGGCACAAGCAATTGCCCTCACTCATAATAGAAAAAGCACCGGGAACATCCCGGTGCTTTTTAGTTAATACTATCGTTTTGTAAAGGTATACTGATTATGCGTAAGGGATACCGTCTTTAGTGGCCAGTCTGCTTGATCCCATTAGATATTCATCTACTTTTCTCGCTGCTTCCCTGCCTTCAGAAATTGCCCAGACAACAAGTGACTGTCCCCTTCTCATATCGCCTGCTACAAATATCTTTGCAATGTTGGTCTGATATTTACCTTCTTCGGCTTTCACATTTCCCCTGTTGTCCAGTTCAACACCTAGTTTCTCTATCAAACCTTCTTTCTGAGGATGTAAGAAACCCATGGCTAGTAAAACCAGCTGACAAGGCAACTCACGTTCAGTTCCGGCGATCTCCTTAAAGTTCAGCGGTCTGCCGCTTGGATCGAATTCCCATTCTACATCAACCACACGTAACGCCCTGAGATTATTGTTCTCATCAGAGATAAACTCTTTGGTGTTGATTCCCCATGCCCTTTCAGCACCTTCCTCATGAGAAGAAGTAACTTTCAGCAGCATAGGATAAGTAGGCCATGGCATGTTCGCTGTACGCGCCTGTGCAGGCATAGGCATAATCTCAAACTGCATTACAGAACGTGCGCCCTGGCGGTTTGAAGTGCCGATACAGTCAGATCCCGTATCACCACCACCAATAACGATCACATCTTTACCTGTTGCCAGGATCTCTTCCTGCTCTACACTGATATTACGTACCCTTTTGTTTTGCTGTTTCAAAAAGTCCATCGCAAAATGAACTCCCTTTGCAGATCTTCCCGGTGCGGGTAGATCACGCGGAATGGTTGAACCTCCTGCCAGAACGATAGATTGAAAATCTCTCAGTAAAGTGTTCAGTTCTACGTTTACACCAACATTGGCATTACATTTAAACTCAATACCTTCTTTTTCCATCAGGCTAATCCTTCTGCTCACTACATCTTTCTGCAATTTAAAGTCAGGAATACCATAGTTTAATAAACCTCCGGGAGTGTCGTCACGTTCGTAAACAACAACCTCATGACCAGCTTTATTTAACTGTGCAGCCGCTGCCAGTCCTGCAGGACCCGAACCAATTACCGCTACCTTTTTACCTGTGCGGATCAGTGGCGGTTCTGCTTTGATAAATCCTTTTGCAAAAGCGATCTCAATGATATGTTTTTCAATCTCTTCAATCGAGACAGGTGATTTATTGATACCCAATACGCAGGCCGACTCACATGGTGCCGGGCAGATCCTGCCTGTGAATTCAGGAAAATTGTTAGTGCTCAGTAAAATACTTGATGCTAACTCCCATTCTCCTTTATATACTGCTTCATTAAACTCAGGAATTACATTCCCCAGCGGGCAGCCCGACTGGCAAAACGGGACGCCGCAGTCCATACAGCGTGCACCTTCCTGTTTAACCTGTTCCTGTTCAAAGGCTACAACAAATTCGTTGTAGTGCTGCAAACGTTCCTTTGCATCTTGTTTTACAGGAGCAGTTCTCTCATATTCTAAAAATCCGGTTACTTTTCCCATAATTACGATGTTTTAACTTTAAGGCTCTTTTTTAATAAAACTGCTTTGTATTCTTTAGGGAATACTTTGATAAAGTGGGCAGACTGAGTTGCCCAGTCGCTTAAGATAAACTCAGCAAGTTTACTCTTTGTCAGCTGAATATGTTTCTTAAGCAAGTTGTTGATGCGAAGTTCGTCTTCCTCATTCAGCGGATCAAGATCCACCATCTCCTTATTGCATTTATTTGGAAAATCGCCGTTTACATTATAGATCCAGGCTACACCGCCACTCATACCAGCGGCAAAATTGCTGCCTGTATTTCCGAGTACCAGCACTTCACCTCCGGTCATATATTCACAACCATGGTCGCCCAGGCCTTCAACAACTGCGGTGGCTCCTGAGTTCCTTACAGCGAAACGCTCACCTGCCAAACCACGTACATACAGCTCACCTGATGTGGCGCCATATAAGGCCACGTTACCGATAAGGATATTTTGTTCAGGCACGTATTTCACTTCCCTGAATGGGTAGATGGATAAACGTGCGCCTGAAAGGCCTTTACCAACGTAATCGTTACCCTCGCCTTCCAGTTCCAGGGAGATACCCCTGGCAGCAAAAGCGCCAAAGCTTTGTCCGGCAGAACCATGGAATTTAAAGTTGATCGTATCGGCAGGTAAACCTGCGCCTTTATAGATCTTAGACAATTCATTTGATAACATTGTACCAATTGCACGATCAGTATTGATCACTTCAAATTCTTTGAAGACAATCTCTTTGTTCAGCAATGATGGCTGTGCAGCAGCGATCAGCTGGTGATCCAGTACATGGTCAATTCCGTGATCCTGTTTTTCAGTATTGTATAATGTTACGCCTGTATCAGGTGCTTTATATAAGATAGCTGATAAGTCAAGGTTTTTCAGTTTCCAATCTTCAGGGTCAATAGCACGTGTTACTAAGGCGTCTGACTGGCCTACCATTTCTTCTATTGTTCTGAAACCGAGTTCAGCCATAGTCTCGCGAAGTTCTTCGGCAAGGAAATGGAAAAGGTTAACCACATGGTCTGCTTCACCTGTGAACAGTTTTCTCAGTTCAGGGTCTTGTGTGGCCACACCTACCGGACAAGTGTTCAAATGGCATTTTCTCATCATGATACATCCCGAAGTAACCAGGGCAGCTGTCGCTACACCCCATTCTTCAGCGCCCAGTAAAGCAGCGATAGCGATATCCCTTCCGGTTTTTAACTGGCCATCTGTTTGTAATACTACCCTGCTGCGCAGACGGTTTTTCACTAATGTCTGATGTGCTTCGGCCAATCCCAGTTCCCATGGTAATCCGGCATGCTGAACCGACGTCAGCGGAGAAGCGCCTGTACCACCATCAAATCCGGATACAAGGATCACGTCAGCATGTGCTTTCGCCACACCGGCAGCAATTGTACCCACACCAGCTTTAGATACAAGTTTCACATTAATCCTGGCTTCCCTATTTGCATTTTTGAGGTCGAAGATCAGCTGTGCCAGATCTTCAATCGAGTAAATATCGTGGTGTGGAGGAGGAGAAATCAGTCCTACGCCAGGCGTTGCGTGACGAACCTTTGCGATCCAGTCATCAACTTTGTGTCCTGGCAGCTGTCCGCCTTCACCTGGTTTTGCACCCTGTGCCATTTTGATCTGCAGCTCATCAGCATTGGTCAGGTAATTACTGGTTACGCCGAAACGTGCAGAAGCGATTTGTTTGATCGATGAACGCATTGAATCGCCGTTTGCCATTGTTTCATAACGCAGTTCATCTTCACCACCTTCACCGGTATTGCTTTTTCCGCCGATGCGATTCATTGCAATTGCCAGTGTTGAATGCGCTTCATGTGAAATAGAACCAAATGACATGGCACCTGTTGCAAAACGTTTTAATATATTTTCAACCGGTTCCACTTCCTGCAAAGGAACAGAAGGACGGTTATATTTAAATTCAAACAGTCCGCGGATGGTAAAAGCCTGTTTAGTTTGCTCGTTTACCAGTTTGCTGTACTGTTTGTAAATATTATAATCGTTTTTACGGGTGGCGTTCTGCAACAAGTGGATCGTTTGCGGGTTGAACAAATGCTGCTCTCCTTTTCTTCTCCATTTATAATTACCGCCGGTAGTCAGGATGGTATCAGGTCTCGTAGATTTACCAAACATGCGTGCATGTTTAATCAAAGCTTCACGGGCAATTTCATCCAGTCCTAAACCTCCGATCCTGGAAACAGCACCACTGAAATAGTTATCAACCACATTTTTGTGGATACCTAAAATTTCAAAGATCTGTGCACCATGGTAAGACTGCAGTGTAGAGATTCCCATTTTAGAGAAGATCTTCAGCAAGCCGCTGTTCACCGCATAGATATAGTTCTCAATCAGTTTCTCTGGTTTAAGATTACTTTCTTTATCGAAACCGCTGATGGTTTCAAGAGCAAGGTAAGGGTTCACTGCGGTAGCACCAAAGCCTATTAAACAGGCAAAATGATGTACTTCCCAAACATCTCCTGCCTCCACAACAAGGCCTACAGCACCCCTGTGACCTTTACGGATCAGGTGATGGTGAACTGCAGATACAGCCAGTAAGGATGGAATTGCAGCATGTTCAGAATCCAGTGCACGGTCTGACAGTACAATCACCTGGAAGCCATCTTCCACTGCATCTACCGCATAGCGGCATAAGCGTTCAAGGCCTTTTGCCAGTGAGCCTGGTTTGCCGTCAGCCCTGAAATAGGTCTGTAAGGTTTTCGACTGGAAAACTCCTGTATCAATACTGCGGACTTTTTCCAGTTCAAGGTTAGTTAATATAGGGTGTTTGATTCCCACGCAATGACAGTGCATTGCATTTTCTTCAAGCAGGTTACCGTTATTACCCATGAATCCTGCAAGGCTCATGACCACCTTTTCCCTGATCGGATCAATCGGGGGGTTTGTTACCTGTGCGAACAGCTGTTTAAAATAAGAAGACAGGTGCTGTGGTTTTTGAGAAAGTACCGCCAACGGGATATCTGTCCCCATAGATCCTATTGCTTCCTTGGCTTCAAAAGCCATCGGTTTTAAGATCAGGTCAATATCTTCCCTGCTATAACCAAATACCTGGTGATATTTAAAGATAGATTCTTTAGATAAGCCGGTAAATACAACCCTAGGATCAGAAAGCTCTTCCAGGCGGATCTGGTATTGGTTGATCCAGTCTGCATACGGACGGTTACCGCATACTTTGGTTTTGATTTCGTCATCGCTAATGATCCTTCCTTCTTCCATGTCCACTACGAACATTTTTCCGGGAGTCAATCTGCCTTTTTCGATGATCTGGCTTTGGTCAAGTGCAAGCACACCTGATTCGGAGGCCATGATCACGCGGTCATCCTCAGTGATCGCATATCTTGCCGGGCGCAGTCCGTTTCTGTCCAGCGTACCGCCGATAATGTTTCCGTCAGTAAATGCAATAGCAGCCGGGCCATCCCATGGCTCCATTAAAGTAGCGTGGTATTTATAAAAGGCAGCTTTCAGCTCATCCATATCGTCATTGCCGTCCCATGCTTCAGGAATCAGCATCATCAATACGTGTGGTAAAGAGCGGCCGGCGTGCATTAATAATTCTACCACGTTATCGAGACAGCCGGAATCCGACTGTGTTTCGTCGATAAACGGCAGCAGCATATTTAGTTCTTCGGCAGTAAAATAGCTTGAAGCAAATGATCTTACACTTGCGCGGAACCAGTTCAGGTTACCCTGCAGTGTATTGATCTCGCCATTGTGAGCGATATAACGGAATGGCTGGGCCAATTTCCATGAAGGGAAAGTATTTGTGGCGAACCTGGAGTGTACAAGGCCAAATGCTGAAACTACTCTTTTATCACTGAGTTCTGTAAAATATGTACGTACCTGCAACGAGGTCAATTGTCCTTTATATACTATAGTACGTGAAGAGAAAGAAGCGATATAAAAGTCGCCTTTTATGCCTTTTACCGTGTTAAGGATGGTTTTTGTAAGATAATTCTTTAACACATATAGCTTACGTTCAAAATCAGCACCGGCAGCAATACTGTCAGGACGGGCAATAAATACCTGTTCCATTTCCGGCTCTACTGATAAAGCCATATTACCAATGTCTGTAGGGTTTGTATTTACCTTTCTGAAACCTAAAACTTCCAGGCTCAGCTTTTCAGCTACGCGGTAAATGATCTCTCTGCATTCTTCTCTTGCTCTAACGTCCTTTGGAAGGAACAACATTCCAACCCCATAGTCACCTGACTGATTTAGGCTAAATCCTATTTTAAGGCACTCATCATATAAAAATTCGTGCGGAACCTGGATCATAATACCTGCGCCATCACCGGTATTAATTTCAGCACCAACAGCTCCCCTGTGGTCAAGGTTTTCTAAAATAGTAATGGCATCCGAAATGATTTGCTGGGATTTTCTTCCTTTCACGTGAGCAACAAAACCAATACCGCAGGCATCGTGTTCAAAGCTTGAATGATATAAGCTTTGATTCTCTTCTATTTGTTCCATATCTTAATGTATTCGAAACACTAAGATAATCAAAATGTTCTCAAATTGTTAAATTCATATTTTTTTTATGAAAAATAAAGAATAGTACAAAGATCAGTAGTATACTTTAACATATTTGTAATATTATGATGTTAAAATTAGCAAATATATAAGCTTATTATCTAGATTCGTTTTTGATTAGTGGTTGCATCCCCCCGTTTTGAGATGTTATTTGTACTGATAGTGTTAAATATACACTATATATATAGTAATTCATAATAAAAAATGGCTTTGGAGCCTCAAATACCGATTTTTTTGCAGCCGGTGGTTAAACACGAATATTTAATTTTTATTCAGATACAATCCCCTAAATTTCAATCTATTATCACAAAAAGTACAAAAGATAGCTAAAAATTGTTGTTTAGACTTTTGTAGACTGAACTCTTTTGCTACATTTGCAGTGGGCAAGTCCTTTACGATCAGCTCCCTTTGAACTCCCCCAGGGCGGGAACGAAGCAAGGGTAGAAGGTTGTAGCGGTGCGATAAAGGTTGCTTGCCCATTTTTTACTTTTTTTTCAGATTGACTATGCTTTCAATGCACAATCTTCCGTTCAAAGTATACGCTGATTTATTCCGCAGTTTATTTTTCCTTAAATTATATAATCATGAAATTTTTCATTGACACGGCTAACCTTGATCAAATTAAAGAGGCGCAGGATCTTGGTATTTTAGATGGTGTGACTACCAACCCCAGCCTTATGGCCAAAGAAGGTATCACTGGCGAACAAAATGTAATCAACCACTACAAAGCAATTTGTGCGATCGTTGATGACAAAGTAAGTGCTGAAGTGATTTCAACCACTTACGAAGAAATTATTAAAGAAGGTGAAGCCCTGGCTGCATTAGATGCGAAGATCGTTGTTAAAGTTCCAATGATAAAAGATGGTGTGAAAGCAATTAAATATTTCACTTCTAAAGGGATCAGAACAAACTGTACGTTAATTTTCTCTGCAGGTCAGGCTTTATTAGCTGCTAAAGCAGGTGCAACTTATGTTTCTCCATTCCTTGGCCGTTTAGACGATATCGGTTCTGAAGGCTTAACATTAATTGAAGATATCCGTTTGATATTTGATAACTACGGATACCCCACTGAAATCCTTGCCGCATCAATCCGCGGACCATTGCATATCATTAGCTGTGCTAAATTAGGCGCAGACGTAATGACTGGCCCGTTAACAGCTATATTAGGTTTATTAAAACACCCGTTAACTGACAGCGGTTTAGCTACCTTCCTTGCTGACCATAAAAAAGCAGCAGAAGCAGCAGTTAAAGCATAATTCATTCTGTATAAGAATATATAAAAGCCGGTCTGAGATTCTTAGACCGGCTTTTTCTTGTGTGCTGGGCATGGCGATCAGCTATAGGGTGCAAGTCCCGAACACACTTTGCAGTAGGAAGTGTGAGCCAATAGCAAGGGTGTCGTGGGCGACTGCGAATCCGAAGGAAGCTGGAGGCAAATATGGAGGGCTACGAACAGGAACTGTATATAAGGCGAGGTGATATGGGTGATGTTGCAAGACAAACAAAAGCCTGATACTGCACGGATTATCACTACGTAGATGCAGAGGCCACATCCACAGAAAGCGGATTGCCTTACCCCAGGAGATCTCCCTGTAATCTGTCGAAGGCAAGCGCGATTGTCGTAGAAGAAACAATAACCAGATCAATAATGGTTATTCGTTATAGGGAGAAGTCAGCAGAAGCCATAGCACCTATTTTTTTTAGGGAGGACTGAATGTTAGGATGACAAGGGAAACAGGAAGTTTATGGCAGAGCAATAACAGCAGAAACACATTAGAGAACTACCTGCAGGAGAATAGGGCGGAACCCGAAAGTAAAGAGCAGGAGGAGCTGAGCCGAGCTGTGCAACCAATGTGCACAATGTCTGGAAGGAAGTTTTTTTGTAGTATGCTTGAAGAAATATTAGACATCCGAAATATACAAAGAGCCTTTAAGCAGGTTACTGCCAATAAGGGGGCGGGTGGTATTGATGGTATGCAGACCGATGAACTTCGTGACTACCTAAATACGAACTGGCAAGTATTACGGGTTGATATTTTGAACGGCAGTTATCATTCCCAGGCTGTGCGAAAGGTAGAGATACCTAAAGCGAGTGGTGGAATGAGGATGTTGGGTATTCCCACAGTAATCGACAGGTTAATACAACAAGCTATTTCCCAATGGTTAAGCCCAAAGTATAAGAGCGATTTTTCAGCAAACAGTTATGGGTTCCGGCCTAACCGCAATGCACATCAGGCAGTGCTCAAAGCTCAGGAATACATCAATGGAGGTTTTGCATGGATTGTTGATCTGGATCTGGATAAGCTCTTTGATCGGGTAAACCACGACAAGCTCATGAACAAGGATAAGTGATAAGCGAATTTTAAAGCTTATTCGTCTGTATCTAGTGGTATCATGGAGAATGGACTAATACCGTACAAAGCTCTGAAGCTATGGTGTGAGCAAGTTCACCCCTGTCTTTTAATAAACGTATTTTAAGAAACTTTTAGTTTAGAATAACACCACCTTCGGTCTAAACAATAACAATATTTAGAACAAAGGTGGTGTGAGAGGACAGTAGGAGAAATAATCTCCTACTTCCTACTTGATTAACCGGATTACCTGCTTTACACGGTTATCCGGTTGTTATGCTCCGGCTAAAACAGCTTTTACTTTATCATAGTCAATCTGTTCGTCCGGCTCGATGAGGATGCCCTTCACCCCTGCCCCGTTTGCTGCTGCAACATCCCTGGGTTTATCTCCTATCATAACAGACAGAGCAGGATCAATGTTATATTCTACAATAGCCTCCAGCAGCATACCTGATTTTGGTTTTCTGCATTCGCAATCTCCGGAAACTGTGGGATGGTGCGGACAATAGTAAGCATGAATAATCTCGGCCCCCTGCTCTTCAAATTTATTAAACAATATCTCGTGCATGTCTGCAAGCGTTTCTTCCGTATAACGCTTTAAAGCAATCCCTCCCTGATTTGTAATTACTACTAACAGGTAGCCTTCGTCAAAAAATCTTTTTAAAGGAGGAATCTGGTATTCCAGGACTTCAAAATCTTCCAGTCTGGTGATATAATCGTAAATCTCATGGTTCAGTACCCCATCACGGTCTAAAAAAATTGCTTTGTTCATTATTTCGTATTTGCTCCAAATATCAAAATATAATTTAAAGGAGCGTATGATTGAATATAATTATTGGAAAGAAAATCGAAATTTTGCTGGAAATCCGAAATACTTCAACCTTTATACAAGGGTTAAAACGGCCTTTTTTGCATCAATTTAACGTTTATTTAACACGAAATGTAATTAATCAGGCTTAGGATCAGGGTACTATACGTTACACCGCATTTTTATTTGCACTATATGGATGGTACTCCTATATTTGCATCACTTTAAAAGGAAACGCTTAGAGTAAAGTTCTGAAAAGAATGATGATTCCGTAGCTCAGCTGGTAGAGCATTACACTTTTAATGTAGTGGTCCTGGGTTCGAATCCCAGCGGGATCACAAGAAACAATATCAAAGAGA
>NZ_FNRA01000020.1 GCF_900107535.1 Pedobacter hartonius
GAATTTATGGAAATGTTCAAAAGTTTGAATCCTGAATATAGCACAACAACAGATAATAATTTATTGCCATTCGCTATGCTTTCTGCTTTCAATGGGCTCGCATGAGCCAATCGCTTGTGAAAAAGTATTCAAGTTGGCACAAGACGTTATCGATGTACTGAGATGCCTTGGGCCGAATTCGAATCCCAAAAAAAATTACAGTAGAAAGATCTTGGAGTGACCGAAAGATTGTCTTATTTAAATTTCTGTCGAAATTGCAAGGGAGATTGGCTCGTTTTCTTTTTGAACAATTTGTTGAATGACTGGGGATATTCAAAACCTAAATTGTAAGCAATTTCAGCAACCGACAGATTGGTTACCGATAGGTATTCCTTGGCTTTATTAATAAGTTTTGACTGTAGGTGCTGCTGGGCACTCTGTCCGGTGAAGGAGCGTAACAGATCGCTTAAATAATGGGGTGAAAGGTTAAGCTGGCCAGCGAAGTATTCAACTGATGGAAGACCGTTTTTCGAGGTTTCCTCTCCTGCAAAATAGGTTTCTAAAAGCTGCTCCATCTTTGCCAGTACATCGTGATTTACCATTTTCCGGGTAATAAACTGTCTACCGTAAAAACGGTTGCTCAAGTTTAATAAAAGGTCGATTTGCGAGAGTACGATGTCCTGGGTATGTTTATCTATATGATGTAGCTGTTCATCAATTTTGAGAAAAATATCTTCAATGTCGATCTCCTCTTTTTCAGAAAGGTGCAACGCTTCATTAAGTGCATAGGAAAAGAACCCATAATTTTTTATCTTCGATACCATGGGATGCCTGTATAAAAAATCGGGATGGAAAAACAGTGCATATCCTGCGGAGGGGCCTGTGTCGTAAACGGGAGGGCTATCAAAGGAAAACACTTGGTTGGGTGCGACAAAAGTCATTATGCCTTTGTCATAATCATAATACTTTTGACCATACTTCATTTTTCCGGCCACATTTCTTTTTAGAGATATGCAATAAAAATTCAATGAAAAATGTTGCCATACCGCATCATCGGCAACCCGGATATCCGCAATCCGAACTACGCTTACCAGTGGATGCAAAGGTTCCCGCAGGGAAAGCATATGGTGTTTTTCGGATATAGAATTAATAATTTTCATTTTTTGATAGTTACAAATTTACAGAAATAATAGGAATTCTGGTTACCGGTTGTTTAAAATAACTATCCTATGATCTGTTTACGAATCTCTTTCCTGAATGCCTCGCTTCCTATTTCCAAGCGTCTGGCATACAGGGATTTTGTATCATCCCCTGCAAGGTAACGGACCTGATCTTTTCCGTCAGTGGCGGCTTCATAAACAACTTCGGCAACTTGTTCTGCCGGTACAGCCAGGTTCATCATGGAATCGTTTGAAAGGGTCAGTTTATTTTCCAGAACGCTATACGAGGGATGCAGACTTTTTTCCAGCGATCTGTTTAAAAAGTCCGTAGATGTGGCCCCAGGTGCAACTGTTTTTATATGAATATTGTGGAGGCCGAGCTCAAATAACATACTTTCCGACCAGCCTTCCAATCCAAATTTTGCAGCGTGATAGATTGAATGCAATGGAAATCCCAAAAAACCACCCATAGATGTTGTGCTGATAAATACCCCTCCGCATCGTGGCAATGACATTCCACCTCTTTTGCTGGAATAATCTAGCCGTTGGTTTTCCCAGGCCTGTCGATGCGCCGGTAATGAATATTGTCTTTTTCATTTTGTCTTTTAGGTTCTACGGTGCAAAATTCGACTTTGACTTTATGATCCATGTATCCAAGCCGGATTTAATTGTATCCGAACCGTGGGCTATATATTTACCCGATATCTTTTCACTAGGTGTCAATTTTTATCCGTATCCAGTTTGGACACAACCAACCACGATATGGATACATGTAACCTGTAATTACTATTGATATTTGTACTCTATAATTCAAATATGAAAAACAACCGCCGCTCATTCATTCGTAATACCGTACTGGGTACTCTAGGTACCTTTGTTATCCCCAAAGTTGTACTATCTGCATTCCCAGGGGTTGAAGAAAAAGTGGTAAGTTTAAATGATAATAAAAACAAAAAAATGGAAAGAGTTAATTTTAAAAACAGAAACTGGCAGATTGCTGCGAATATTCATTTTCCGGAAGGTTTCGACCGTTTAAAGAAGTACCCGGCCATTGTGTGCGTACATCCCGGCAGTAGTGTTAAAGAACAGACAGCGGGTATGTATGCCGCAAGATTAGCCATCGGAGGCTTTGTGACTATTGTCTTTGATGCTTCTTTTCAGGGGGAAAGTGGAGGTCAACCCCGTTACCTTGAAGATCCTGCTACTCGTGTGGAAGATATACGATGCGCCGTCGATTACCTGACTACATTGTCATTTGTGGATGAGGGACGTATTGGTGTACTGGGTGTTTGCGCCGGTGGAGGATATGCAGCGAATGCAGCTTTAACAGAGCGTCGTATAAAAGCGGTCGGAACTGTTGTAGGTACCAATGCCAGCCGTGCGTTTGGCGAGGCAAACACCCTGCAGACACTGGAAGCTGTGGGCGAACAACGTACTGCAGAAGCCAGAGGAGCAGCACCTTTAATTACTAACTGGACACCTAATTCTGCCGAAGAAGCAAGGCAGAACGGCATGGCAGGATTTGATATGCTGGGAGCAATTGATTATTATAGAACACCGAGGGGCGAATATCCAACCTCCTGCAATAAACTTCTTTTCACTAGCATGTCCGCTCTGGTAACGTTTGATGCTTTCCATCTTGCTGAAAAGTTATTGACCCAACCGCTACAGATAATTGTAGGTGATAAAGTGGGCGAATTTGGTTCTTATAGGGATGGTTTTGACCTTTATAATAAAGCAGCTTCTACCAATAAGAAAATATACGTGGTAAAAAGTGCAAGCCATTATGATCTGTACGATCAGCCTGGTGCTACGAAAGAGGCCCTGGATCAACTAATCCCATTTTACAGAGAGAATCTTTAGTCTCATTTCCGTTCGGAGTTGTCATAGATGTCAATTTTTTTTGAATATTGACATCTATGACCTGTTATTAATACCTGTATCGCTGAAGGTTATTATGAATTAAGTTTTACATCTTCTAAGCTAATTCGAAAAAAATCTCGTTTAGGGTTTACTCTTTTATTATTTCTCAAAAGGATAAAATAGGCATCACTTTTTGTAGGTCTTTAGTCTTTTCAAAAAGAATGGCCAATGGCCCCAGGGTACTAAGTGCCATTACAACATCCCTTGATTTTTAGCTTGTCGTACAAGGATAAATGGTCTAGAATAACAAAAGCGCAAGTAATAACTTTAAACTATAAATAAATTCTATGATTGAATTGGGAGCAAAGGAATAATTTCCGCACAATTGCATTGTGACAGAATTTTATTCCAAATCAATCAAATAGTATTTATATTAGAGCTTTAGATATGATTTTTTTATAGCAGAGCACGTTTTTAACCTAAATATGTTTCAATCGAACCGTTTATTATCAGAAAAGCAGTATTAAATTTATATCTTTTATTAGTACTGTCAGTTTTATTGGTGCTGTTTTGCATCTATATTTTTGATGAGCATTTTACATTCATAGCAGTAAATACCTTGGAGAAAAAACGGAAAGAAACTATTATGAACCGTATGAATTTATGACCGTTATAGGCCAGCGAAATTTTGCATACAAAATACCTCAATTAGCAAACTTTTGATTACCGGATTCGATAGACCTCTGGATAAATAAATAGTAAACTCGAACGAAAAAAGTATTGATTACCGGAGCCAATAAAAGTATTGGCTTGGAAACTGCAAGACAACTATTGAAAAAAGGATATTATGTTTTCTTAGGATGTCGTAATCTAAAAAATGGTCAAGAAGCCATCGAGAAACTTAGGTCGGAAGGCTTGGGAGAGGCCGAAGCCATCCTGACTGATATCACAGACCAAAATTTGGTTGAAGCGGCACGTGCTGAGATCGGGAAAAAAAATGACGTTCTGGATGCATTGATCAATAATGCAGGAATGAGCGGCGGTTTTCCCCAACCCTCCTTGACAGCCAACATTGATGTCATGAACAGTGTATTCAATACTAATGTTTATGGTGCTGTAAGGGTTACCCAAGCCTTGACCTATTGAGAAAAGCGCAACAACCGCGGATTGTAAATGTATCATCTGGTATGGGTTCTTTGACTTTATGCAGCGATCCCACATTTCCATATAAGGACGTAGGTGGTATTTATAGCCCATCAAAAGCAGCACTTAATATGTATACGATAGCTTTGTCACTTGAATTACGCGATTCGCCTTTCAAGGTAAATGCTGTGGACCCTGGTTTTACCGCTACTGATTTTAACAACCACCGAGGTATCCTCTTGATCCTTTTCCTGAGTTATTCAGAAGCAGGCTAACAAATATTCCATGCTTTATAGTGTCTTTATATATAATGTTGCTTCAAGCTTGTACAGGTCTGCCACCATATATTAATAGCAGACCGTGAACATTCCTATAAAAAACTAATCTAATGGAACTGTTGAATGTCGATAGTAAGCTTCAGAGTTAGTTACCATTTCTGTTCTATATTCTTTCGCAGATAGGAGTTGTATACATTAGTTACGGCATCTAATTCTTCTTTTCTCAAGTCGGGCATGCTTAATGTTGAAAGGTTACTTGTGACTTGAGCGGCATTACTTGCACCGGGGATAACTGCTGATACTTCCTTATGCATCAAAATGAATTTCAGTGCTTTCTGTGCTAAATTTTCATCGCCTAATATCGCTTTTAATGCTTCCATCGCCAATATTCCATTTTCATAGTCAACACCGGAGAATGTTTCCCCCTGATCAAATGCCTCTCCGTTTCTATTGAATTTGCGGTGGTCATTTTCTCCAAATACGGTTTGATTGTCAAATTTCCCTGTCAACAGACCACTTGCCAAGGGAACTCTTGCAAGTATCCCTAAATCTTTTTCGGCAGCCTGGTCAAAAAATAATTCACGGGGTTTCAGACGGAACATATTGAATATAATCTCTACCGCTGAAATATCAAATTGACTCGCATTGATAGCCTCTTCAACTGTCTCTACACTCACACCATAATGCGCAATTTTACCTTGTTGCTTTAATAGATCCAACGTTTCATAAACAGCAGGATCTTTATATATCTCTCCTGGTGGACAATGTAATAAAACAAGGTCCAAACTTGAAACCTGCAAATTATCCAAACAAGCATCCACATATTTTGTTAAATTGACCCTATTATAATTGGAAGCCGTATGTGGATTTGTTTTACGTCCAACCTTTGTAACCACATAGACTTTGTCTTTGACCGTCTTTAAAAATTCTCCTACGGTCTTTTCGCTCAGACCGTCTTGGTAGATATCTGCTGTGTCAATCAGGTTTACACCGCCTTGGTAGGCTTCTTGTAGAATATCAACAGCTTTAGAATGGTCGAATCGTTCTCCCCATTTTGCACCAAGTTGCCAAGTTCCTATTCCTATTTCACTAACCTGGTATGAAGTTTTTCCTAATCTCCTATAATTCATATTAATTTCTGTTATTATAAAGCACGCTATCTGAAAAAATTAAATCCATGGACGACACCATTTGAATTTACAAGCCAAAAATAAACCATCAATTTTTAATTGACAATACATGGAAACATTATCATATACTGATTAATTTATCAGTATCTCCGATGAGATCAAATTGGATAATTTGTCGTAATTTCCAGCTCCCAAATTGATGAGATAATATGCGCGAACGAAAAATGCCAATATATAATGGTTGCGGTTACAGTCTTACCATGCAGGTCATTGGTGGAAAATGGAAGATCTGTATTATTGATGCATTGCGGAATGGCCCCTTAAGACCCAGTGAATTATTTAAAGCGATTCCCGAAGCGACTGAACGAGTTATCAATCACCAGATTAGAGAACTGTTAATGTACAAAGTTATTGATAGGACAATTTACGCTGAACAGCCTCCCCGTAGTGAGTATTTTATAACCGAACTTGGTAAAACTGTCTTTCCGTTAATTGATTCATTGGATGACTGGGGTGATAAAAACAGAGAGATTTATGGAGATATTTAACTTTGCAGCTAACAACATTTTAGTATTTACCTATTGAAAATGATATTTTATACACGAAAATTTTTGGAAAAAAAATCCCTCTTTGTAGAGACTCTGATTCTTTTATTAAGTGTTCAAGCTTACGCTCAGGATGTCTAATTAGTTTATAAGTATCACCTCTTGATAGTCAGCATTGTGAGCTAAAGTGTAATTATATTTAATCCTGAATAAATCTTAAATCCCAAAATTTCCCCCCGCGCATTTGCGGCCTACGGAACCCCTTCGCACCATTCCATCACACTGGTGTAAACAGTATGGATTGTCTTTATACCGATGAAGAATATCCGCTGCAACCGGTAGCAGTGGCACTGCTACCCGTGTTCCAGTCTTTTTCCTATAGCTGAACAACCATTTTTCCCATCAACTCCTGCGCCAATGTCAGATAACTTTAACTTCTGTACATCCGCATAAGACAAACCCGTATAACAACTAAACAGGAAAAAGTCGCGTACCTGTGTCAGTCTATTTGTAGTAAAACGTTTATCGGCAATTCTTTGCAATTCCTCTTTGGTCAGGTATTCCCGATGTACGATCTTAGTCTTTAATTTATAACCAAAAAATGGATCACTGATAATCCATTTGTTTTTTAAACAGATACGGACAATTTTACCAAGATTTTTAAGGTGCTTGCTGGCTGTATTAGTTCCGTTGTCCCTAGAGGTATGGAGGTAAAAGTCGAAGCCATCAATAAACTCGTGATCTATGTGACGGATATTGAGATCGCTTTTCTGGTATTTGAATGATAGATAATCTTTCACGTGCCTTTCCAAGACCTCAAATCTTCTTAGCGTGCCTTCAGCATAATCATCTTTCCCAACCAACTGCCGCATATTGTCGTTGTGTAATTTAATAGCCTCGCAGATAGTATGCATCTTTTCATCTTTACCAAGATAGTGACATTTTACCGTGTCGGCCGTAATCTCCACATCTTCTCGGCACAGAAGGATATGAGATGCTGTAACGCCAACTTTCATCTTATCCAGATAACTATTTAAGATTTCAGCTTCTTCTTTATTGCCTGTTACGTGTCCCTTTTTGGTGTTCCATAACAGGGGGGTCGCATTCTCTGCTTGCGGAAAGCTCTGCACGTTTTCCGTCAACGGTAATCCTTAAATAGATAGGGGCAGCGCCTTTAAGGTAGTTTTTTGGTTTCTTCAGATAGAAAAGAAGACTGAAAGTAGTTTTCATAATAACTGATTTAAGGTTAAACAAAGTTAAGCCTTGCAGTCTATATACGTCAAGTCGTTCAATGGATGAACTTACTGTAAATCAATAATTTACATCTTTTTTGGTGAGTTCCAAATCCCCCAATTTTACTCACCGAATCACTCACCTTTTTACTGTGAATTTTGATGAATTTCAGGTATTCCTGTTAACGAAAAAAGCTTGCAATCATGTGATTTGCAAGCTTTTACGTAGTATTGATACTATTCTCTGTGATCCCGCTGGGATTTTCACCTAGTGCAAAAATCAACGTTTGCAATATGTTAGAGTGGTTTTGAAATTCGAACTCCCCGAATAACGCACCTTTTTTTTAATAAATAATGGTTGCAAATGCTATATAAATATAAGAATTTATCTATAATATACAAAACAGAATTAATATTTTTATATCCCAGTATTCTACTTTGGTTATAAGTGGAGAGAGGGGAATCGAACCCCTCAAGCCCGCATTTTGGGAAGTAGATGTAACTTTGGTCTGCACTTCACTAAGCTATCTCGGGGTGGTATTTCATACCAATATCTCCGCTAAGGCCCCACACCAGATTTTTTTGCCAATAGTTTTATAGTCTACATTCATAATTCTTTGTTTTAAATGCTTAAATACTAATTCCAATATTTCATGGAGAATAACACCAAACACCACCCCAAAGACCCAGTGAAGTAAAAGAGCTACACCTACTTTGATCCCCAATATCTATAATGATCTTTATTCAGCCTCGTCTATACTTTCGATTATTTTTAAAGAAATCAATGCTCCTTTTCCATTCTGATCTGTAAGCTCAATTGATTTTTCAAGTGAGGAAGTATTCGTTCTCACACTGCTCAAAAGGCCAGGAAAATGATCGCCCGCTTTTGTGTTTACGATTACATTTTGGCCTCTTAGCGATTCTGCGATTGCCTCTAAATTGTCAATACTCATTTTAATTGTTTTATGGCTAAAATTAGTTTTAATCAGCAAGATTATCAACTATTAACAAAATGTATTTTTTCAAGTCGATCTAATTTGGTGCAGCATGATT
The DNA here is from genome assembly GCF_900107535.1 of Pedobacter hartonius. Taxonomy (GTDB): domain Bacteria; phylum Bacteroidota; class Bacteroidia; order Sphingobacteriales; family Sphingobacteriaceae; genus Pedobacter; species Pedobacter hartonius. The sequence continues at coordinate 8,384 of NZ_FNRA01000020.1, forward strand.
TCTTTGCTTATATTTAACTGAATTCAAAACATCAGTGATTTTAATGAACGAATTATATGATATTGCTCCAGAAGGACAAGAACCGGACAGTTCTTTGCAACTAAGACACTTAGGATCAAGGCGAATTATGGCAACTTTCAGTATTCCTAGGCGCAACGATTATGGCGAGCGAACTTATAGTCGCCATTCTGTCGACCGCGATGTTAAAGCTAGCGATTATGATGGATTATTTGCTAACATGATCTTTAAAACGAATCCTCCCTATGATATTGAACTGCTTTTAGATCACCATTACAGAAAATTTGTCGAAGCTAATCACAATGACCATAAGATGTTTTTACGTCACATCAAATATGTGGTGATACCTATTTTGGAAAAGCGCAAGCAGCACCAAATCTATGTAGGCTTAGTAAACGAATGGCTCGACCAAATTAGGGAATTGGATAGTACAAGGGATAAAACAGGAATTTTAGAGAATCAGGAGGTGACGGTAAAATCCAATTTTGAAAATCAAAGTTTAAAAAAAGATATAAGTATGGATGATGCATTTATTTCCTACAGTTGGGATAATGAAGAACATGAAGAAAAGGTTTTGGAATTTACGGAACATCTTCGAAAAAATGGATACGACGCCAAGATAGATAAGATGATTAGCCAACAAGAAACGGCTACAAATTTTGTTAAAATGATGCATCAGGCGATGTTGAAACATAAAAAGATCATTATTGTTCTTTCTGAAGGCTATAAGAAAAAGGCAGAAACTTTTACCGGGGGTGTTGGCGAAGAATACCAGCTTTTATTAAACGATATTTCAAAAAATCCTAAAAAATATATTTTAGTTAGTTTTCAGGGACGTTCTGACGAAATTGTTCCATTTGGCTTACAGGGACGGGACATTACAGACCTTTCCCGTCCTGATGGACTTGATACATTATATCATAAGCTATCTGGAACGGATAAATACATTTTTTCCGAAGTTGCTCCAGAAAAACCCGATCTTAAAAGTATTAATATAAGCGATTTTAAAGCGGTAGATCCGGCAAAGGTTATTCAAATTGAGAATCCTTCTATAGTTTTGGATGGTTCAGGAAGTCAAGGCGGTATTTATAAAGAAATTGAGTTTAAGGTTGTTTTCGCTTTCAAGAATATTTCTGGTAAATCAATAGAAGGTTTTGCATATGAGATCAAAATCAAAAGGGAACTCATTCCTAAATCTTATTATGAATCCGTTCATGAGGGCTATTACATCATAGGCGATAGTATTTCGTCTAAACTGTTTCCTAATGCAACAGCAAAAACTGATATTTTTGATGTCAAAATAAATGCCCATGCCATCCATCAGATATTGGGAACAGTCATAACAGTTATGGTTCATACTGATTATGGTACTCATACAAGAGAATTCCAAGTTGAGGAGATGTTCAAAGTTAGGCAACCAAACCAAAATTGGGGTGAACCTGCACCGTTAACACGAGAACTCTTCTTATAAAAAATAAAAATGTCAAATAGAATATGAAAACAGTCGATATAAGAGATTTAGGAAAATACAAATCACTTATGGAATCTCTGCATAACCGCTTAGAAGACCTAGAATCAGAATTTAAAAAAATTCAAACCCTTTTTGACATTGACGTCTCAGACGATAATTTCAATGCTGCCATCAGTTCTTTTTATTTCATTTTTGATGTTGTGCCGCTCATGTCTTTGACCATGAAACCAGATGAAATTGATTTGTTTAGGGCTAGGGTTAATCAAAAAAATGCATTGTTCGATTCAGCATCAGAAATCTCGTACAATAAAGCAAGACCGGACCTAATCGAGGCAGGTCGCTTTAACCAGCCTAAACAGCCTGTCTTTTACGCCTCTTTACCTGTTGAAAAGGGTAAGGTTGTTCCGTATTTGGCTGCTTGTTTTGAAACCTGTAAAGGCTTGATCGATAAAGATAATTTAGTCAACCTGTTAGATTTTACTATTGGCCGATGGAAAGTTACCCAGCCATTTCACGTGATCAATCTTTGCTTTGATCCAGAACACCTTCAGTACAGCCCTAGTCTCAATTTTGCAGTCCAATCTTATTTTAACGGCCTGGCTAGTCACATGAGTGTTGAAGCTTTTGCATTTGTTAAACGTTTCCTAGGCTATTTTTCAGAAATGAGTGGACGCCAGAGTTTGCAAAAACGCGAATATTATATCTTGACTGCGCTCTTTTATGCCATTCGGTTTTATTATAAAAAACATTATGAGCAGGATGTTTATGGCTTGGTTTTTTCAAGTGCTGCAACTGAAAAAAATGGCCTGAATGTAGTGGTGATGCCTGATGCCGCAGATAACTGTCTTGAACTTGACGTCATTATAATGTACCGTTTTTTCAGAGACGATAAGACATTTGTAGCAGATAAGTGCTCTGATATGGTTCGCGCTGCAAACGGAACTTTCAACATTACTGGATTTCAGCAAATTCCAGATCGCAAATCTTACGGTTAATCCTTCTCCTAGTTTAAAAAAAGTTTAATCGCCTTTTTTATCTGTTTGATGTACTCGTCACGAAATCTTATGCCGAACATTCCATTTTCTCTTGTAGTAAAAATAGCGGGGTCTGCATCTGGGTTCGTATCCCAAAACATCACACCTAAGTCACTGTGAAACTGCTGTCCCTCGAACAAATGGACACAAGATATGACATTTTTGGACGAGCAGTTAGGATCTATCTCTGTAATGGGGAGCCTATTATTTAATTGTGGGATATGATAAATCTCAAAGCCAGCTTCGATAAAATGACGAACAATGACATCCCCATTTACATAACTGTTGTGGATAACGGAAAGAACTGCGGGCTGACCGGGCATAGTGAAATCATACTTATAAAAGATATAAGTAATGTCTTCAAAGCGATGGAATTTACCGCCCTGAAAGCAAACTACATCAAATCCGCCACCCCATCCATTTCGTAGATTTATGGTACTTTTACGCTCTAGGTTTAAAAACGCCATACAGGCTGAAAGTATGTTTTGCAAACTACTTTCTTCAGAATTGTCATCGTCGTTAAGATAATTGAGTTTCTGCATTAGATAGCTGATCCAGTCCATCGCGCCACTTCCGCATGATAACACATCTATATCTCCATGGCCTTGTTCGTGAATCCAGTCACCTATTTTGAGTACGAACAGCTGATCCGGAAATTCTGATCCACCCATAGCGAACAAAAGTGAGCATTCTTGACCGTATTCATTTGATGTTAAAAATTCATTTAAGGTTGCCTTACTGACCTGTCGGTGTAAGAAGAAGTCACTAATGTCCCGGTGTATTTCTTCAAGAATTGTAAGGCGCCCGGAGAAAGTTACACATAAAATGTCCTGGATGATAAGCGTTTTCACATTGAAATCAATTACAGGGGTCGGTGAAAAGGTTTTATTGTTTGTTGATGATAACAAAACTGTACTTAAAGTGCCCTTTTCGGATATAGCTCGGTCGCTAATGATTAGTGGCCGCCCATATCCATTAATCATAGAAATGAGAGTCATGGGTATATTTATTAAATTTTAGATGTTGAACTCCCAGTCCTTTGGATCAGCAATATCCGGAATTTCAACGGCTCCGTATGGAAAGGTCTCCGTTAAATAGCCGAATTTTAGAACAGGATTGTAGATCAGTTTTGGATTCATCTTCAGTTCCTTTGCAAAAAGTGCCGCAGCTAATCTTCCCAATCGCTTCTGAAAATCTATTGAATCATACTGGGCAATAACATAATCTCCAATCTGAGTTATCAATGACCCACTTAGATTTATGGTAACCAACATTTCTTCAATTTCTGGAAGATCGGTGCTGATGAGTAAAAGAATTGTTCTGAAATCGTCTGCGTTCCTGGGTTCAAGACGCCAATTGGTGATGGTTATTCGCATAGTTCAATCTATGTTGTTTGAGCATTCAATTCATTGAAATATGCACGCCCTCGTTCAGTAATGGAAAAGTTGGGCCATGAATCCTGACCGTGAGATCCAACCGTTAAGTAACGTTCGATTATTAGATCCCAAATGATCTCTCTCACTCTTGAACAATCTTTGGTATCCAATCCTCCTTGATAGGTGGTATTGGGGGGAATCACAAGGCCAATATTGTTCATTTTCAAATGCGATAATACACTATAGTTTGTGAAGCTTGAAAAATTAAAACTGCTTGCATCTTTGGTAAACTGTTTGAGCACCACTTTTTTGAGTTCTTCAGTGGATAGGTCGATAGGAGGATAGTCTCCGAAATAAGTAGTATGCTGGTTTAGATTCATAGTTAAATGGGATTAGCTTTGATCCATTCGGTTACGCAACTGGCATATTCCAAAAATGTCAGATCGTTTCTTTCCCAATGCAAGGCGTCACAATAATCAGGTAGAGCATTTACAAATTCATGATACCTGCCAGAAATGAACTGACCACTAGCTATGTTATTCCGTCTGGTATTATTGTATAAAAATTTCCTTACGATGTTGATGGCCTGATCTGCAGAATTCCCATGACTAGATATGTCAGTACCAGAAAGATCAGATATAAACTGTTGGTATCTAAATTGTGCACTATCCATGACCAGGATTTTCTTGTTTTTATTGTGATGTTCTTTCGCTGCATATCGCTGGGCACCCATAAATAGACCAAGTTCGAGCGGCATATTGAAACGTGCCAAATTAGTATTGACGTCAAGATCTGCCTTTGAAATGTCATGGACACCATACTTGCAATCTTCGATTATCCGGATCAACTTTTGAAAGCGAATATCCCCGCTATCCTCTTCCTCTCTGGCACATCGAGCTATAAAACCGCAATCATGAATGGAGAAAACAATCGCTTCAAACATAGGATGATAGTTTGCATCGAATGGGCAGTTGATAAAAACATTATTTAAATAATCTGGATGCTGCGGCATTATTTCTTAATTGTCTTTTTAATGACTGCACTGACTTTTTTTGCCATTTTAGTAGTGGCTTTTGGATTACTTTTAACTTTTCTTAGTGAAGCTGTCTTTTGGTCAGGAGTAATCGGGGTTGGTTTAACAGTTTTCTTCGTTGCCTTAGCTTTTGCAGGCGTTACTTTCTTTGCGGCAGTTTTTTTTGCAGCTTCTTTTTGAAGTGTCTCCAGCTTTTTGTCACTGCGCGCATCGCGGCCATCCGGGTTTTTTATCGTACCTGGTGCTACACCTAATTTTTTCTCAAGCCCCCCGACTGTGATGTCTTTCCTGATTTTTCTTGCCATAGTGTAAATTTTACCCAAGATACTTATTTCTAGGCACAATAAAAATGAATGAACTGTGGCATATTCAAAAGACCTTATTCGAAATTATCGAAGAGGCTAGACCACATTTAAAACAACATGAGACGGCTTCAGCTAATCCAATTGTAAAGAAAGTTGTTGAATTCGCTTTTATCATTTCTGGAATCTATTGATCCATCTTTTGTTTTCATAAAGTGTTGAACGGCTTATCTTGCTAGAAGCATCTTTTCCTAATGCGTTCAAATAATTCTTGATTGTAGCATAAATAGGTTGAGGCATATGCTGGCTAATAGTTATACGTTTAATTATATCCAACGTAATATCAATTTCAAAAAAAGTTTCGTCTGAACTATTTTCCACAATTATTCTATATTCTTCTTCACAGCGGTACGGCCAACGCTTTGTAAAGGGCATGTCTTCAATGTCGATAACGGCATCTTTTTTCTCAATTTCGAGAAGTTTTTTATAAGAAATTTTATCATGACGTAAACCAGGTATTTTATTAATAATATCAAATAATTTTTCAGCATCGAACTCTATCACACAACCGCTTGTTCCATCAGAAAATGTTTTCCAATGGTGCACAGTTTCGTCTCCATGTGATAGGCACACAGCAAATAAATTTTTAACGCCCTTTTTCCTTTTATAACTTAAGATTACTTCTGAGTCATTTCTATCATCCCATAATTTTGGATCTAAAAGCGTGAGTTTTCGCCTTTCTAATAAATCAAGTAGTACTGGTAAGGTAGTAAACCTATTTAATTTTCTTATTTTCTTTGTTGTCATAGGAAGAATTAAAATGGATAAAAATCATGAACTTATCCTAATTGTAAGAGAACATAATTTATAGATTTTGAAGCGTGCGATTACCAATGGTGTGGAATTTTCCAACAACCAGATCACTTTTATTGAGTTCGTCAGTTATATATGAGGTAGTATAAATAACCTGATATGTTGTTGGATCAAAATCTTTTAACCGTTCAATAAGTATCTTCTGAAAATTCTGTGCCCTTTTTTCTTCAATTCCTTTATCCTCCATGTTATCTGCCAATATAAAGCGTGGATATCTCATTTCTGGAATTGACAGCGAGGCTAGAAAAAGAGCAAATCGTGCAGAAATCTTTAAGTAAAAGTTAGAACTGGCAGAATATTTAGCATACTTACTTGATAAGAAAGCAATATTATTTGAAAAATCTATATGAAAATCGTTAGCGTTCTTAAACTCATCCTGCCGATGAAAGTCATTAGTTAAAAAATATAGTGCTTCTTTTTTAATTTGATTCTCAACACGAAATTTCAAAGTATTTTGTTGATTCTCAATTTGTTTTATAAATGCATCAATTTGATCTCTTTGCCTTACTAACTGATCTCGCCTTTCTAATAAACTTGCATAGAACTGCGCATTTTCAAGCATCGTCCGGAATTGCATAATTTCACCTTCCGCTAATCCTTTTTCAGTTGCCAAATTTTCGATCTGTTCCTGTCTGCTTGTATTTACATCTTCAATCTCGCTATCGAACTGCTTTTGTAAATCTTGTAATACACCAGTCTCTTTTTTAATTTGGGGTACCATAGCTTCAAGTTCGTCTTTTAACAACTTTTGAATGCTATTAGACTCGATAATTTGAAAATTAATCTCCTGCTGCATTCGCTTCACCTGAGTTAGGCCGTATGTAGAATCTATTGTTTCTTTACACAGTTTACAAGATTCCTGGCCATCTGCTTTAACGTGGGGTTTGATTTCAGATAAGCATTCTGGACAATACTCCAATTGAAAATTATTCAGAAACTCCCTAGTAACGGATGAGTTTTTTAATGCTTTCAACTTTTCGTTTAAAGAACCTATGAAAAAATCGTTATCTAAAATTTCATGCTGTACATTAATATAATCATCTTTTAATTTGGTTACTACACCACGCTGTTTAGATATCTCAGAAGACAATTGTTGATATCTGAATTTGTCAGCTTTGATAGTCCTCACTCTATCGGCAGCTTTTAAGGTAATAATCTGCTGTTCGATTTCACTGATTTTTTTTTCTGTATTTTCGATCTTAACCTCAATATGCGATGGATTAAGAAGTAGCGCATTAGAGAAAAATCCTTTTGTAGCCTTTATTTCGCTCTTTAGCTCGTCAATTTCTTTAGTGATATCAATTAATCCCTTTTTATTTTGGTACAAATCATCATCGTATACTCCGAGCAAAAGATCCGCCGTAGTTTCCCTAGTAATTTGGGAATCAAACTGTTCATATACAAATAAAGAACCGGTTGGGGATTCTTGATCAATATACATCAATCTCAATAATTGATGTATGGTAATGTTGCTATCTCCTTTTACAGTAGGGATGTTTAAATTGTCAAAGATAACATTTGAGAAGCTTTTAGTTTCAGGATAAGAGTTATATCCAAATTTTTGCCAGTGTTTATCTGTTGGTGGATTTCTAGATTCTTCGTAGTTTCCCCAAAAAAAATAAATAGACGTTCTTGTTTTTACTTTACGATTTTCATCTAACTCGATTTGTCTTCTGAGCGTTATAGTTGCACCACTCATTTCTGTTTCTGCAAAAACTTCCGAGCATTTCTTTGCTTCAGGAACGAAGTCTGTAAACTCTCCCCCCAAAATATAAAATATAAAATTCGAAATAGTTGACTTGCCACTACTGTTGTCCCCACGAATTATATTTACACCTTTGTGAAAAGCCTCGTTATAAGCAATGGAACCGTTTAAAGAGATAACAACTAAACGATTGACAAAAAGGTTATTGGTAATCATATTTGCTAACCATTAATTTAGTTCTACTTTTTAGTCCATCAGTACCAAACATTGATATTGATGAAAAATGGTAAACCATCATTGTAATAATATTTTGTTCTGTAAAACTTAAATCTTCAAAACGCCCTTCATAATCTTTTAATACTTCCTGTGAAATAATCGAAACCCGACCTTCTTTCAATAAGTCCTTATTAATAATTCCATAGGAGGCAAGACATTGTAAAGCTGTTAACTGATATGGTCGCAACTTCTCAAACACCTTTTTATTATCAAATACTTGATTATAAGGGTTGTTTCTCTGCTTGACGAAGCGAGCTCTTAATTCTTTTATATCCTTGTCTCCCTCTTTTAAGGTAATGGTATGTATCTGCTCTGGAAATAGCAAATAGAAATCCCGTATCCGAAGGCGATCAAGTTCAACAAAGTTGTCCTTTTTGACATGAGTAAGCAACCGTATCATACGGTAGATTGCATGGTAATAATCAAATGCTTGATTATATACTATCATAAACCGCCCAGTTTAAATGACATTTGCCTGTAAGAAAGAATATCATACCGTAAATTTCATTAGTTGTGTAATTCATGAAGGTGTCATCTTTTCCATCTTGATTAATAAGATCAATAATAGGTTGTACAATCTTTTCAAGAACGGCTTGTTTCACAACAGTTTTTGCAGCCCCCTCATCTATTAATGGTTCTATATAGGTTTCGAAATAGAGACTTATTAAGCTAAATAACTCCATATCAATTAATTGAGCTGTTTCATATAGCTTGTTTTTTTCTAACTTTTTACTATACATATGTTTTCTCTTAGTAGCTCGAAGGATCTCAAGATTACTGAACCCACCATCCATTAGCTTATCAGGCATACTTCGGCCATCGAGTTTAGTATTGTAATTTTTAAAGTCTTCCATAAAATCTGATAAACGAATATCTTTATCAACCTCTTCCTTTAAACGTCTAAATCGCTGTCCGAGCCTACTGATATTGGAAAAATCAATATTCCCATTCAATTGACCTACATTGACTTGCTTACCAACGGGGGCGATATTACTTACATTCTGAGGATCTGGCATTACATTTCAATATTACCTGAGTTGGTCTGTATATTAATTTGTTTTTCGATCTTATCATAAGAATTAATATTCTGTTGGAAATTACCACTAAGTAAATTTTGTGATTGGTTAATAAGCTCGTTTAGTTGTTTGGCAAATGTTTCATCCTCCAAAAGATACTGCTGCAATTCGGTTTTAAATAATTCTTGATCTGTACCTGCTAACTCTTCTACTTTGTCCTTCCCTTTTTTGGTAAAAGGTGTTTTAATTAGATTCCAAATATCCTCTCCAACTTTTCGAGCGACACCTTCTTGTGTTTTTTCGAGAAAAGGTTTTGCGAGTATAAAGGCTGTAGATGCGAGTGTTAAAATATCCATGGAGTTTTAGTTTGGTGTACTCTCTAAAAGTAGAAAAAAAATTATGTTATAACCATTTTTCTTGCTCAGAATATATTATTTTTTTCCATATTTAGCTCAATAGTTGTCAATGTTTATAATACATCAATAGGTCAGAACTACCATTATGGATTAATAATCGTTAAATTTGGGTAAGTAAATTCTATCGTTTATGTAATACAAGTAACACCCGAAGCCATGCCCAACAGATATTTCAAAGCACATGAAGCCTATAACCTTAATCCAAACCGTTATGATATAGGTACTATCATCGGGCTTAAAAATGGCTACGAAGATAATCTTTTCATTAAAAAACTATTTACGCTACATGAAGCGGAATATCTTGCCTTTTACCAATATCACCTTGATTATTTTCTAGGAAAGGAAGCGGAGGGCGAAGAGGAATTTTTCACCTTTGTCTGGCAGATAGTGCTAAGACGTATTAACTTTATTGAGCATAAAAATCCCTTTAATTCAAGCCATGCCCTTGATATGGAGATACTGGCAAAATTGCTGCACTTCCAAAAGTATCTTCGCTCCATTGACCAGTGGCATACCCAAAAAACCCTGCCTGAAATTATCGCCGATCAGCACGAAGTAATCAGGAAGCAGCAATCAGAAATTGCAGACCTTACAGCGGAAATAAAAGAATTCCGCCAGTGGGACGGCTATATTATAATCAGGGACGGACAGGCGCTGGCCATACTCGACCTTTGTCTGCAAATGCAGAAACTAGAAGCTTCGGATGGCAAAGAATTGTTAATCACTCCTGCACAAAAAACATGGGCAAAGATGATTAGCAAGTACTTCAGGGAAGTTGACGAGGAAAATTTAGGCGAGGTAAAAGAAATTAAAATGGATAAATTAAGGCATTATTTACGGGGCATTGACCTTAAAGATCCTCAAAAGAGGGAGAATAAAATACCTGAAAAACACCTGCTATACACCATCACTCCAGCAAAAAAGAAACGGAAATAGCATTTTACTTCGCACTTGACCTCTAAAAGAAATGGTTTAATATCATATTGATATTAAGATTCTTAACCACTTACTAAAGACATATCCAAACTACTTCAAATTTACCACGCAGACTCCGAGGTAATATAAAGTAAGCTCCATAGCATTCTTTTGTCCCAAAACAAAGGCTATGGAAATTATCAATGAACAAGCCCTTAGCCATTGCATCAGAGGTGCGGTAAGGGCAGAACTACAACAACATTTTAAAACAGGCAACAGTTCCGTACAGGAGTTGGAAGAACGCCTGTTGTCCAAACAGGAACTAGCCAACGAATTAGGCATTTCGCTGGTTACCCTTTCCGACTGGATGAAAAAGGGGTTGCCCTTTTTACGCCTGCACAGGCGTGTGTATTTCAAAAAAAGCGAAGTACTTAAAATCATGCAGCAAACATTACCGATTAATTTAAGGAGGGAAAAACTATGAATGTAGAGATCATCACAAAAGAGGATTTAAAAGAATTTAAAACCGAGATGCTGGCCGAGATCAAGCAACTAATTAAACCGGAAGAAGGACAAGCTAAACAATGGTTAAAAAGCGCCGAAGTGCGCAAGCTGCTTAACATCTCGCCGGGAACCTTACAAAACTTACGCATCAATGGGACGCTACGGTTTACAAAGATTGGCGGTATGATGTATTACAAATTGGAAGACATTAACAGATTATTAGAGGGAGGCAACAAATGACTGATACACGCATTCAAAACGAAGCGGCAGAATACAGCAAATGGGTCAGGCGTATGGGTACAGACAGCCGGATACTGGCTACCCATGTCAGCCTGTTTACCGCACTTTTTGTGTGCTGGCAACATGGAGGTTTTACCAGTCCCTTTGCTGTTACCCGCAAAAAGCTAATGGCATACAGCCGGATCGCATCCATTGCCACCTACCACAAATGTATCCGTGAACTGGATCAATTTGGGTATATCCGTTATCAACCATCCTACCATCCCAAGATGGGCAGCCTGGTCTACTGGCCGCTTAAATGAGCGGTCAGTAGATTTTCAGGGGAAGGCCATAATTAAAAGACCTTCCCCTGAAACTATGAGGGGTTATGGAACTTGCAAAAAAGTCCTTTTTTCCTTCAAAAAAAAGGAGCAAGCGGTGGTTGGGCAGAGCCTCACCATCTGGCCTTTACGCTAGCGTAAAGGCTGTTTCAAGAACCTTCCAGAGGTTCTTGTGGCCGCTGGAAGCGGTAAAGCAAAAGAAAAAGGAACCCCTATTAGGGGTTGGTATAGCTGCATATATGTATATACAGCTATATGATTAGTCAACTAAAAACTAAATGATTATGAGTACAGAAACTTTAAGAACCATTAAATATACGCCGCAAACGGCTATGAAATTCGACAAGGTCGCCCTAAAGCTGGGACGTTCAAATCGGCTGGTATTCGCCCAAATGGTGGATTATTTTTACCGCAGTAAAAAAGATCCGCTGGACATTAACGATGAGTTGCTAAAAAACACACTGCTCAAACATCACAAGGATTATATCGGTTTTATCAAGACCCAGGAAAATGACCTTTTGATACCGATCAAAAGAGAAGTGGACAGGATGATCCGCAACCAAAGAGACATTGTAATCTATTTTGATAATCAGGAAAAGCACAATAAAACGATGCAGGCCGGACACCTGGATTTGGTGGCTTCGCAAAACGTACAGCTCCGTAAATTGAATGAGTCAGATCAGGAAATAAAAATAATCTCCCGCAAGTTGACCAGCAAAGAGCAAATGAAGATCCAATTCCATTATATCATGAACAATTATATCAAAAATAGGGATGCCTTTGGCATGATGACATCTGCAAAAGAGAAGGACGACCTTATTCAAAAAACCAAGCACCAAATCGATCTTTTATAACGATGTATATTAATATAACGGACAACAAAGAAGCAGCAAACAAGGGCAGCAGCGGAGCCCTTGTAAACTATCTGGAAAAAGAGAACCGCCTAGAAAATGGAAAGGAACCTGAACTTTGGTTCAACGGGCAGCGCCATGATATTGAAGCTTATGAAGTCCGCCATGCACTTGACGGTAATAATGCCAAGTTGGGTAAAGATGAGGCTAAATTTTTTCTGGTCAATATCAGCCCCAGCCAAAAAGAACTCGCCCATTTAAAAGAGCTATTTGGCAAGGAGGAACTTAAAGAACAATTGAAGGCATATGCAGAAAAGGTAATGGATGAATACGCTCGCAATTTTAAACGTCCCGGCATTAACAGCAGCAAAGATCTGCTCTGGTTTGCCAAGCTCGAAAACCACCGTTATTACACCTACAAAGACAAGGAAGTTCAAGACGGAACCAAAAAGCGTGGGGAGAAAAAGACGGGCGATCAGATCCATATTCAGGCTATCGTCAGCCGCAGGGATATTACCAACAGGATCAAACTTAGTCCGATGAACAGCTCTAAGGGCAGGAATATAGAACACTCTAAAAAGATGGGACAATTTGACCGCATGGCTTTTAAACAATGCGGAGAAACCCTGTTTGATGAGAAATTCGATTTTGAAAGGAACCTGAAGGATACAATGGCTTATGCCAACATTCAGAAGAATGGCACCCTGAAGCAGCGAGAGCAGTTGGATATGCTGGAAAAAGGGGCATCACAAAATTATCAAAGCAAGTCAATAGCCAGCGAACTGATAAAAGATGTGGCGGAAGGTCTGTTTCATACTACTGGGGATATGCTCGAATCCGTAGGCAAGAGCATTGGTGGATTTCTTGAAATCCTGATGGAGCCAGTTTATGATCCGGGAATAGCACCCAACGATATAGACGATGCCCAAAGGCGTAAGAAGAAAAAAAAGAAAAGAGGCCAGTCAACAGATCAATCACAGGGACAGCAAATGAGCCGTTAAATATGCCTGTTAGGTATTCAAATAAGCCACTACAATTTGTAATGGCTTAAATTCCGTCCGGCGATTTATCCAAATAATTTCAGCAGATCATCTTTGCCTAGCGATTTTAATATTCCCTCATCCGTTGGGATCAGTTCACCTGCGAGCTTTCTCTTTTTATCCTGTATCTCTAAGATTTTTTCTTCCAAAGTATCTTTACAGATCATACGGTAGGCCATGACATGTTTATCCTGCCCAATCCGGTAACAGCGGTCAATTGCCTGATTTTCTACAGCAGGATTCCACCACGGATCTACCAGATAGACATAGTCAGCGGCGGTTAGGTTTAATCCTGTTCCACCTGCTTTTAAGCTGATTAAAAACACCCTGCAAGCCTCTTTTTCCTGAAAATTTGCTACCGCTTCTTTTCTTTTATTCAAAGTGGTTTTTCCATCCAGATAGGCGTAAGCTATGCCCTGCTGTTCAAGTCCCGATCTGATTAAGCCTAACATTCCGGTAAAAGCTGAAAAAATCAGCAGCTTATGGCCTGTTGTTTTCTCCATAATGTGTTCCATAAGTTCAATGATCTTACAGGAATGTCCATTAAAATCAGGTGTATCTTTGATTAACACAGGAGAGTTACAAATTTGCCTAAGTGTCATTAAGCCTTTCAATACGTACAGTTTAGAATTTTCAAGTCCAATAGTGTCAATTTTATCGTTCAGATAAGCCTTAAACTGTTTACGGTACCTGTCATAAATTTTTCGCTGGGCAGGTTCCATTTCGCACCATATCGTCATTTCTGTTTTGGGTGGCAGATCAGTAGCTACCTGCTTTTTGGTACGCCTTAAAATAAAAGGCTTTGTCATCATTAGCAATGTTCCAGCCCGCTCGTTATCCTCATTATCTCCCTTTGCTGCAAGGTTGTCCTTAAACATTCTTAGGCTACCGAAAAATCCGGGGTTCACGAAATTCATCAGTGCATACAGATCGGAAGAGCTATTTTCTACAGGTGTTCCGGTTAGTGCAAGCCGATTTTGAGCCTCTAAGAGCATCACCATTTTAAACTTTTGTGAAAATGGGTTCTTAATTGCTTGCGCTTCATCCAAGATCACATAATCAAAGCTGATCGTGAGTAAAAAGGTAATATCAACAGCAGCCGTACCATAGGAAGTTATAACAAGATCATACTTATTTAATTCGGCAATATCCTTTTCCCGTTCCGTTCCATGAAAAACCAGCACATTTAAATTTAGCCGCTTCTTCCTGCCAGTTATACAATAAAGACGTTGGGGCTAGCAGCAGATGGGGAGCCGTAGAAAACCCTTTATTTTTAAGGTGTTGAAGCAGGGTGAGTACCTGCAAAGTTTTTCCCAGTCCCATATCGTCGGCCAGCAGGCCACCCCATCTTAAGGATTGCAAATGGCACAACCAGCTATAACCTATTAACTGATATGGCCGCAGTACGGCATTCAGGTTATCAGGAACGGGTACCAGCGGTATGTTCTCCTGTTCACTAAACAGTTTATCCCTTGCAGCAACCATCTTTGCAAGATCAGGTCTTTCGACTTTATTATAAAGCTGATCTATCAGCGTGTAATGTTGTCCGGCAAGTTTTACCCCTTTGTCGGTAATCGTACCACTTCGAAAAACGGTATCCAATTTTTCAAAAAAGACATCCGGTAAATGCGCCGTTTTCCCATTGGATAGATACAAAGTGGTTGAACGCTTTTTAAGGGCTTTCTGAATTTCTTCAGGACTAAGCTCAACTTCACCAAAAGTCACAGATACACCAATATCAAACCAGCCTTTTTCTTCCTGTACGTTTACAGCTATGTCAGGTAACTGTATGTGGAAATCAATGCCAGTAAGGTTTTCCAGACCTGTAAAGGTGACATTCGGGTCATTAAGGTTATAGATTGTTCGGGCAAACCAGAGTTCAGTTCTAAGGGTTTCTTTTGACAGGTAAAAATATGGCAATGCTTCCTGCTTATTAAATGCGGCATGCAGTTCCATAAAAAAGGTTTTAAATTTCAGTTCATCCGCTTTGTTCCGCTGTACCACATGAAATAAACCCTTGTTAAATTGCAGCATTTCAGTACCGCCGGACTGAACAGGTACGTCGAAACCTTCATTATATACAATTGAAGGTATAAAGGCAACATATTCACCCTGATCTTCGACCCTGATCTGTTTTGATTTAACGGTAAGCCCCAGCGGTTCTGTTCTTTTTGACAGTTTGAAAATTACCGGATAACTCAATGTAAGTTTTGATAAAATACCATTGTTGAAATCTTCAAGGTCATTTTTAAGTATAGTAAATATTCCACCTGCCTTAACCAATTCACCTATAGCCTGTCCTTCTTCGGGGCTAAAGAATTGGTAAAATAGTTCAGGTGCATGTTTCAGGGAAAAGAAAAAAGGCTCTTTTGCAGGTAATACCTCGCCGACTTCAAAATCCTGTCCGTTTATACAGGCATTGTGACGCAGCTTATAATGCCCCTCGTGTTCGGATAAGATAAACCTAAATGACACCCTGTCGTCGGTTAAGGCAATCGGCCGCATGGAATTTTTTGGAAGGTTACCCTTATAGGACAGTTTATTGTAAAAACTATGATAGAACAGGTTCCTTTGATCCTTTAGCAGCGGGACTATGCTTTTCCAATAGTTAAAAGCGATATGCCTTAAGTCTGCTTTTTCTTCATTGGTCGCATGTCTGTAATGCTTATGTACCGTTTCAAAATTCAATAACTTATTGAAGTCTAGGCTATGTCCATGCAATAGTTTTCCTGCTGAATCCAGACGTTCTTGCCCAAATTCAGGATTATAAAAATTAACAAAAGACTTTATGGCGTTCCCTTCGGCATTCAAAATTGCCTTACATGGGATTAGAAAGGGAATAGAAAAATCATAATGAGCTGCTATAGCATAGCTAACTAAGATTGAATCTTCTTCTTTTGTTTTCACCGGAGAGAGGAAGAACGAATGGTACGGCGCAAAACGTTCAGCGTCAATGTCATTTTCAAACTTGTAAATGTGGCCAAACTCCGGCTTAGGGACTGCCTTTACATCTTTATAATAATGAGATTTCAAGGTTAGGTACTTATTAAAGAAAATAGTATCTGTAAAAGGATATGATTTAAAGCGTTCAAAGTATCCATGATCTCTTTTTTCTATCATGCGGGTAAACAGCTTGGTAACGTGCGAACAGAGGTGGGTTATTTTGCTGCCACAATTGCAGGACACCAGAATGTAATCGTTAATCAGGATGATTTCCTGATTATAAGTATCACGCCATCCTGAACGGATGGTTATTGTACGGCCTTTAAAATCTATAATCTCATAATCGAAATATACATATTTTTCAGCGTCAGATTCTTCTATAGCAATCAAATCAGCAGGATTAGGCAGTTTTGTATCCTTATCCAGCAAGAGTTTATAGGGGGTAGAACTTTTCCTTAATGGGGTGTTTTTTGAATCCTTAACCATTTTGAGTAGTGTTAATCAAGCGTTCGTAATTGTCCATCCAGTTCACAAAGGTTTCTTCGGCAGAAGCATGCAGATTTTTAACCTTGTCAAAAAGAATATTTAAGTCTTGGGTGTCGATGTTGTATTTTTCGGAATATCTGTAACCTAAGTAAGCACCTTCAAACACCGCTAAGAGTCTTTCATCTTCGGCACTGCCGTCAAACATCAGTAGGGATAATTTGGTAGTGAGACGTAAATTGAATTTCAGCAGTGCTTTTATGCTATGGGTGGTTTGGAATTGCAACAATAAAATGGACATTCAGTTAAGCTGCAATATTTTCTTTATTTAAGTTTTTACCAAATTCCTCCGGGGACAAATATCCCAGTG
>NZ_FNRA01000018.1 GCF_900107535.1 Pedobacter hartonius
TGGTCTTTGCCAAAAATTAGCGACATAACCTCTGTATTGACAAATATAATACTTGAAAAAAGATACTCCAAAATTTGCTTTTTATAATAGTATCTCGCTCCCTACAAAGCGCATAAGTTTGACGTGCTAAAAGCTTCGGCAAACCTTAGCGGTTTCCATGCCCTGATGGCTCCTGAAAGGAGCGTCAGAGCTCAATACTTCGCCGGGTTTTCCGGCTCCTTTTCCTTGGTCGGCTGCTCAGGTCAACCGGGCGGCCAGTAGACCAGGCTGCCCCTGATCGGATGGTAGGATGGCTGGTAGCGGATGTACCCAAATGCATCTAATTCTTTGATGCATTTGTGGTATGTGGCAATCGATGCGATCCGGCTATATACCATCAGCTTTTTGCGGGTAACGGCAAAGGGGCTGGTAAATCCGCTATGTTGACAGCAGACAAAAAGTGCGGCAAACAGGCTGACATGGGTGGTCAGCATCCGGCTGTCTGCACCCATGCGTCTCACTAGTTTGCTGTAGTCAGCCATCTTGTTATGGATGCCTGTTTCTGTCATTGGTTGCCTCCCTCTAATAGCCTGTTGATGTCTTCCAATTTGTAGTACATCATCCCGCCAACCTTTGTAAATCGCAACGTACCGTTGATGCGTAGATTTTGCAGCGTTCCCGGTGAGATGTTCAGCAGCTTGCGCACTTCGGCGCTCTTTAGCCATTGCTTACTCTGCCTGTCTTCCGGTTTAATAAGCTGCCTGATTTCGGCCAGCATTTCGGTCTTTAATTGTCTTAAATCTTCCTTAGTGATGATCTCTAGGTTCATAGTTTTTCCCTCCTTAAATTAATCGGTAATGTCTTTTTGCATGATTTTAAGCACTTCGCTTTTTTTGAAATACACACGCCTGTGCAGGCGCAAAAAGGGCAGTCCCTTTTTCATCCAGTCCGTCAGGGTGACCAGTGATACGCCAAGCTCTGCCGACAGTTCCTGTTTGGACAATAGGCGTTCTTGCTGATCCTTGCTGGAACTGACACCTGTTTTGAAATGCTCTTGTAGTTCTGCCCTCAATGCATCCCGGATGCACTGGCTAAGGGCTTGTTCATTGATAATCTCCATAGCCTTTGTTTTGGGACAAAGGAATGCTATGGAAATGATTTGCCTGTACCATAAAGATTTTTATGGTAACTTGGGGATGTTTAAATTAAGTTGATGTTAAAACGCAAGATGCTTGATATCAGATTGATACAATTCTAAGGTATAAAAGATTTACTGATCGGATATGAGGACGTTTTTACCTATCTTTTTTTAGTTTTGATTTCAAAAATCTTTTGATCCATTGGAACAAGGCGTGATCGCTCGCCAGGATTGTCCCTGTCTTTTGGAAAATAACTGCGTACACGTTCCATGTCTAGCACCTTCTTATCCACCCGAAAATACTTACATATTATCTTGACCCATACAATCGGGAATTTTGTAACCATCAGCTTTTCGTCCTTGATTTTGAGATCAATCAATTGGTTAAAAATGTCATAAACGGTCAATAGGTGACCCTTAGGGATATCTATATATTGTTTGGTTTCCAGCTTATTTGCTATCCTTAACTCTTCTTTCAAAAGCTCAATCTTTGATTGCTGATTCCTTATTTCCTCATACTGGTCTGCGATAATTTCAGGTAAGGTCTTTTGGGTATGCCACTGGTCAATCGAACGAAGATATTTTTGAAAATCTGTGAGTTTTTCCAGTATCTCCATATCCAGTGCATGACTGGAATTAAAAGGATTTTTATGCTCTAAAAAATTGATACGTCTAAGGACGATCTGCCAAACAAAGGTAAAAAATTCCTCTTCGCCGTCTGGTTCCTTTCCTAGAAAATAAGCAAGGTGATATTGGTAAAAGGCGGGATATTCCGGTTCGGGTAGCGTAAATAGTTTTTTAATGAAGAGATTATCCTCGAAGCCATTTTTTAGCCCGATGATTGTACCTACATCGTAACGGTGTGGATTAAGGTTGTAGGCTTCGTGTGCTTTAAAATATTTGTTAGGCATGGCTTTTAATATTAAGATCTGGTAGGAACGATAAAAAATTGCTTAATCAAATTTAATAATATTAGAAGCATGTTTAGAAAAACAGAACAATAGTGCCTTTAAAATACCAAAAAAAATAAACTTTAAATGGCTGGCTTTTCTATTGATAACGTAATGAATCTTAACAACCTAGTAATGAACGTCGATCCTTATTTGAAATGCCTTTAAAAATTTTATTCTTTTTAACCCGAGAAAATCGTTAATCTTGTTAGAAAAACAAACGAATTGCTCAAATTAAACTACAACTTTTTAGAACTATATCTTGGTATTTAAATATTCTAAAAGTTTCCTTTTTTTTGCAATTTGATTCACATTATTTAAGAAATGAATGCAGTTGAGATTGAAGAAGCTATTTCTTTGTTAGCAGAACAGCCATTTGTTGCTGCTGAATTTCCATATGCGTTCTTAGAAGCTTTTGGAAACAAAGCAACAACGATTATACGACTCAAAACGGGTAATAATAATAAATCCGATGTTGAAGGTGGTGTTCTACAATATAATAATATCCATATTGCTGTTTGTGATATCGGCAACGTCACAGAAACACTTTTTAAGCTGAAAGAAAGCCCCGCCACCACCAAGGCGAAGGTCAAATTTATTCTAGCCACAGACGGAAGCGAATTTCAGGCTGAAGATTTGAACAGTGGTGAAACCGTGGTCTGTGATTATTCAGCCTTTCATAATTACTTTGGATTCTTTCTATCTCTTGCTGGTATTAGCACTGTTAAGCAAATCCGTGAAGACGCTTTTGATATAAAAGCTACAAGCCGACTAAACAAATTGTATATCGAGTTGTTAAGCAATAATCCTGAATGGGCAACGGCGGAACGCCGACATGATATGAACCATTTTTTAGCACGTTTGATATTTTGTTTCTTTGCTGAAGATACGGATATATTCATAGAAGATGGTCTTTTCACCCAAACTGTTCAGCAGATGAGTAATCGTGATGCGTCCGATACGCATGAGATTATTAGCGAGATCTTTCGAACGATGGACATTAAAAAGGATGATCGCGCTGAGGGGAAAGTCAAAAATTGGGCTATTAAATTTCCGTATGTAAATGGACAATTATTTTCTGGATCGACTGAAACGCCGAAGTTTACCAAAATTGGGCGATCCTATTTGCTTCATGTCGGTAAGCTGGACTGGAAAAAAGTCAATCCAGATATTTTCGGTTCGATGATTCAGGCTGTGGCAGATGAAGATGAACGTGGTGCATTAGGAATGCACTATACATCTGTCCCTAATATACTTAAGGTTCTAAATCCATTATTCCTTGATGATCTTAAAATGCAATTGGAAGAAGCGGGGGATAATACGCGCAAGCTCCTGAACTTGCGTAAACGCATTTCGCGCATTCGCATTTTTGACCCAGCCTGTGGATCAGGCAATTTTCTAGTGATTGCCTATAAACAGATGCGAGAAATTGAGGCGGAGATCAATAGTCGCCGCGGCGAAGGTCACCTTGCCTCCGAAATTCCTCTTACTAATTTTAGGGGTATAGAACTTCGAGATTTTTCTTGCGAAATAGCACGCCTTGCCCTTATTATAGCTGAATACCAAAGCGATGTGATTTATCGAGGTCAGAAATTAGCTCTTGCTGAGTTTCTACCGCTTAATAAGGAAAACTGGATTGTTTGTGGAAATTCTCTACGAAGAGATTGGCTCAGCCTGATGGACGTAAAAGGCGCCGGCGTCAAACTTCACGCCGATGATCTTTTCTCCACTCCGCTTCATCAATCAGAAATCAACTTCGAAAACGAAAGAGGCGAAACCTACATTTGCGGCAATCCGCCTTATCTTGGAGCAAAAAAAAAATCTACAATACAAACTGAAGATATGAATGCGGTGGGTTTAGGAAAAGCACAACTGCTTGATTATGTTTGTGCATTCATAATTAAAGGTTTAGAAGTCATTAAACATACTGAATGCGGAATGGCATTAGTTGTAACAAGCTCCATTTGTCAAGGTGAGCAAGTGTCACTACTTTGGCCTGAAATTTTCAAAAAATCTAAATTGAATTTTGCTTACCGTCCCTTTAAATGGGCAAACTCGGCAGCGAATAATGCTGGTGTTTGGTGTACAATTCTTGGTTTAGAAGCCCATGAAAAAAAAATAAAACGCCTTTTTTTTGATGGGCAGCTTAAACTTTGTGATAATATTGCTCCATATTTAATACCTGGGCCGGATATAATTTGCGAGCCTCGCAAGAAACCTATTTCTGATATTCGACAAATGCAAATGGGTAGTAACCCTGTTGATGGTAAAAGATTGGTACTTTCGGTAGAAGAATATAAAAAAATAATTAGTTCTGACCCACGAGCAAAAAAGTACCTTAAAAAATATGGAGGTACCGATGAAATTACGTCTGGAAATAATCGATGGTGTATATGGATTGAGGAAGATGAAGTTGAAGAGGCTCTGGCAATTCCATTGATAGCTGAAAGAGTTGAGGCCTGTCGCATATACAGGGAAACGGCTGGGCGGGATGCCAGAAAAGCAGCAAAACGTCCTTACGCTTTTTGTTATTCTACTTATAATGATTTACCATTTGTTAATGTAGGCAAAGTAATAGGCAATTCTACGAAATTTGTACCCGCTACTCTTCGCCCTAAAGGATTTGTATCAAGCGATGCAGCCTTTACTATTTACGGTACCCCGCTTGTGGAGTTTTCAATTATCGTATCAACCTTACATTGTGTCTGGGCAGAAACAATTGCTGGGCGTCTAGGTAATGGAACTAGGTATGGTAACACAACTGCCTATAATACCTTCCCTGTACCGCTCCTTACAGAAAAAAATAAAGAAGATTTAATTAACTGTGCCGAAGAAATTCTGATTGCAAGAGAACGGTACTTCCCAGCTACAATTGCCGACCTATATGATTCGGAAAGTATGCCAGAAGATTTGCGCCGCGCTCATGATAGGAATGATGAAGTCATTGATCGCATCTATGTTGGCCGCAGGTTTAAAAATGACACTGAACGACTTGAAAAGCTCTTTGATCTTTACACCCAATTAACCTCTAAAAGAAAAGCTTAATGAATGAAAAAAAAGCTATACCATCTGTTACTGTAAATTATAAAAGTACTAAGAGTTCGACCAAATCAAATGAACTTGGTATGCGACAAATGCAGGAACGTGCTTACGAAAAGCGAGGTGAACAATATTTATTAATTAAATCTCCTCCGGCTTCCGGAAAAAGCCGTGCTTTGATGTTCATCGCGCTTGATAAGTTGCGAAATCAAGGAATTAAGCAAGCAATTATAGCCGTACCTGAAAAGTCCATCGGCTCAAGCTTTGCTAATGAGTTGCTTACAGAATTCGGTTACTATTACGATTGGAACGTGGAGCCAAAATGGAATCTTTGTAATGCACCTGGCGAGGATGGTAGCAAGGTCAATTCAGTTAAATCTTTTCTTAAAAGTGAAGATCAGGTACTAGTTTGCACACATTCGACCTTCCGTTTCGCGATAGAGAGATTTGGAGTTGAATTTTTTGACGACCGACTAATAGCTATTGATGAATTCCACCATGTTAGTGCAGATGAAGGTAATGTACTTGGTTCACAACTAAGGCAATTAGTTGCAAGGGATAAAACACATATAGTCGCTATGACGGGATCTTATTTTCGTGGAGATGCAAATCCTGTGCTAATACATGAGGACGAAGTCAAATTCGATACTGTTACTTATACATATTATGAGCAGCTAAATGGATACGAATATCTAAAAACACTGAATCTCGGGTATTATTTTTATAGCGGGGCATATGCTGACGAGATCTTAAATGTTCTAAATCCAAGTGAAAAAACTATTATACACATTCCGAATGTCAACTCCCGCGAAAGCATGGGTGATAAGATCAAAGAAGTTGAGCATATCATTGATGAGTTAGGAGATTGGCAAGGAATTGATCCTATAACAGGCTTTCATTTGGTTAAAACTCCCGAAGGTAAAATTTTGCGTATCGCTGATCTAGTAGATAATGATGCGAAGCGTAATAAAGTCTCCGCGGCGTTAAAACACCCAGAAGCAAAGAAGAATCGTGATTATGTTGATATTATAATCGCGCTTGGCATGGCTAAAGAAGGTTTTGATTGGATATGGTGTGAACATGCGCTAACAGTAGGTTATCGTTCAAGCCTAACTGAAATCGTACAGATTATTGGCCGTGCAACTCGCGACGCACCAAACAAGACCCATGCACGTTTCACAAATCTGATTGCTGAGCCAGATGCTTCAGAGGGGGCTGTTGCTGATGCAGTAAATGATACGCTTAAAGCCATTTCGGCTAGTTTGTTGATGGAACAGGTACTGGCGCCAAGATTCAATTTCACGCCGAAAAAACCACAAAACGGCCCAATCGAGGGATACGATTATGGTGAAGGCGGTTACAATCCGGACAAAGAAAATGTCGGATTCAATGATCAAACTGGTCAATTCCAAATTGAAGTTAAAGGACTTTCGATGCCAAAAAGCCTTGATGCCCAGCGTATTTGCCAACAAGATTTAAATGAGGTTATTGCGGCATTTGCACAAGATAAACAAACGGTTGAACGCGGACTTTTTGACAAGGAAGTTGTACCACAAGAGCTGACGCAAATCAGAATGGGTAAAATAATCAAAGATAAATATCCAGAACTAGATGAAGAGGATCTGGAAGCCGTAAGACAACATGCTATAGCTGCCTTAAATTTAACTCAAAAGGCAAAAGAAACACTCAATAGTGATGATGATCTAAGCACTCGTGGCAATACAGCATTAATTGATGGAATACGTAGATTCGCTATGGATGTCCGGGAACTTGATGTGGATTGGATTGATAGTATCAACCCATTTAGTGAAGCTTATGCCATTTTATCCAAGGCAATGACAGAGCAAAGCCTAAAAACTATGGCGGAAGTAATTTCTGGTAAAAAACCCAATATTTCATTAGAAGAAGCTCGTGAACTGGCCAAACGCGCTTTAAAGTTCAAGAAAGAACGAGGTAGACTGCCAGAAATCAAATCGATTGACCCCTGGGAACAACGCATGGCTCAAGGCATTGCGTTTCTTTCCCGCATAAAATCTGAAGAAAGAAATGGCTAAAAAAAAGATACTTACCGAGGAAGATGATGCACTTTTAGCAGAATTGGGTATTGAGGTCGAAAAAAAGGAGATTGCTAGTCACACTTCGCGTGAGGAGCGGATTATTACTGGTTTTCAAGAGATAGAAAAATTTGTAGAAGAAAAAGGGCGCTTACCACAACATGGTGAAGACGGAGATATTTTTGAAAGGCTTTATGCAGTTAGACTTGATCAAATCCGTAAACAAGAAGAATGCAGAAATCTTTTGAAACACCTGGACTTTCATAATCTTTTAGAGGATGACTTTCAACAAATAATGGACACCCCAGATAATATAAATGATGATGAATTGCTAGCGCAACTTGGGTTTGATGGAAATGAAGAAAATTCGATTACAAAGCTAAAACACGTAAAATCTAATGCAGAAAAAAAGGCTGCTGAAGAAATAGCCAACCGTACTAGCTGCGAAGATTTTGAGCAATTTAAACCACTATTTGAGGCTGTAAAAAATGATATTGATACCCAGTATAAGACCACTATTCGTTTTAGGAAAGATGCAGGTTTCACTAAAACGACGCTTAAAAAAGGACAATTCATTATAATAGGTGGTCAAATTGCATATATAGCAGAAATTGGAGATTCATTCAAAGCTCCCAATGGCGAAGATGATGCTCGTTTAAGGGTTATTTATGACAACCGCACTGAAAGTAATATTTTATTACGGTCTCTTATCCGCTCAATGTATAAAGATGAAACGAGTAGATTTATTACTGAACCTAATTCTGGACCTCTTTTCTCAAGTGAAAACAGCGAATATGACCTTGAAAGCGGGACAATATATGTACTTCGCAGTCTTTCCGATTACCCTCTCGTTAGAGAAAATCGTAACGTTGTTCATAAAATTGGTGTGACTGGTGGGGATGTCAAAAAACGCATCGCAAATGCCAAATATG
Source organism: Pedobacter hartonius (assembly GCF_900107535.1). GTDB lineage: Bacteria > Bacteroidota > Bacteroidia > Sphingobacteriales > Sphingobacteriaceae > Pedobacter > Pedobacter hartonius. The sequence continues at coordinate 8,093 of NZ_FNRA01000018.1, forward strand.
ACGCTACCTTCCTTTTGGCTGATGTAGAAATTATTGCTACTTATAAACTGGCCAATATCAATCGCTCAAAACTTGAGAAAGTCATCCATAAGTTTTTCAGTGCAGCAAAACTAGATATTGAAATGAAGGATCGTTTTGGAAAGCTGGTAAAGGCACAAGAATGGTTTTTAGTACCACTATTTATTATTGACGAAATGGTGGGAAAAATAAAGGATGGCACTATCACCGATTATTATTATGATCCCGCTTCTGTGGGACTGAATAAGTATTGAACAATACTTAGTAGCCTCTAAAGTTTAATGTTGATTTGTTTTTTTTCAGATAAATCAGTAGATTTAAGCATAGCATTTGCAGCTAAAATATATTAAAAAAAAGGTGCGTTATTCGGGGAGTTCGAATTTCAAAGCCACTCTAAGATATTGCAAACGTTGATTTTTACACTAGGTGTAAATCCCAGCGGGATCACGAAATGCCTCAATGCAAATTGGGGCATTTTGCATTAAAAAATATTTGTATGTGATCCAGAATTGTCCAAGATAGAATTGAGGGGTAATATACTTCATCGAAATCTAAGAGCCCTCATAATTACACTAAAAGTTGCTCTAAATCGTCTTTCCAAATTACAAAACCTTTGAGTTCATCTGTATAATCATGCAAAACACGACTAAAGTTTATTGGGGTGGATTCCAAGTATGATGCCCTTCCATCATTGCGTATTTTATAGAGATCATTGTCAATGTCGTGAAGTGCATTTTTAAGAGCAGCAATATCTTTTAAAACATGCCAAATATAAGTCGCCTCATCCGTATCTAAGGTCTCCATGACAATATGGTATTGCTCAATGCCTCCGATGAGAAAAACGAATGAGAATGGGCTAAGAACAAACCGTATCTTAAGTATCTTTCCTTCATGCACTTCAGAAAGATATTTGAGGTGAATTCTGTGTCTATAATTGCCCTTCGATAATACATCCTTGAGCAGTTCTTCACCAGATTCATATAATGTGTGATTAGAATCACCAGTATTAAGCTGTGAAATTTTAATGTCTTTTTCCGAAAGATTGGATTTCTTAATAAAATTCTTTTCGGTGAAGCGGAAACGCACGCCATCTACGACCTCTCTGTTCAACTTTTTTACATCGTCCGATTTGGCAGATTTTCCTACAATAGCTCCATGCTCTATTACAATACAGATTTCTATATGTAATACTTTAGTTTTTAGAAATTTCGCAAAGTATGATTTTAACACTTCAAACTCTGGGCGCATATTAAGATTTTCTATATAAAATAATATTTTATCATCAATTTCATTAATATGTTCACGGAAACAAATACCGCCATATAGAAAATCCAACGATTCAATTGTTACCTTAATAGTCCGCTCGATAATTTGATCGCTTAAACTACTTTTAAAATCGGTCGCTGGCTGTACTTGATCATCATTATCAATTACATCATCGAATAGCGTCCTGTGCCTTATCAATTTTTTATAGTATACATTACGTTTAAGAAACATTGCATTGAGATAATCTATTTTAATGTCTTTATAATCATAAATAATAGGGTTCAGCTCTGAACGCTGCACACGTCCAATATATTGAATGAGCTTTCCTTCAAAAGAAAACGGATAAACTAAAAATAAACATTGAACATTTTGCAGGTCAGAGCCTTCTCCAAAATATTGTCCGGTTGTGATGAGTATCTGATAGTTGCCAGCCCTTAATATTTTCCATTTAGATGTGCGTCTGGCTTCAGAATCATCACCGCTTAATGTGACAGTCTCATAAGACTGTTTTAAATATTGTTGCAGCGTCTCAATATGCTCCTTTCTTTCGGTAAGTATAACAATTCGTTTTCCCTTACCAAGCTGAAATGCTACATCTTTAAAAATTAGTTTGTTTCTGTCAGAATCATGAATAAGTATATTAGATAACGTTTCAAATCGATCAGTTTTAGCATTGTACTGCACTTCCAGACTTGTGTTTCTTATAATAATTTCTGGATATACTGATGTCCCAAAATCACTTGCCTCCAGATTGGAAATAACTTCTCCAAGGTGTATGAAAATTAGCCTGTCATCACTATTTTTTCGAAAGGGCGTGGCTGTAAGGCCATACAAGAAATAAGAATGAAACAGCGAAATTGCATTTTTAAAGGTTTCAGCAGCAATATGGTGGCATTCGTCAACTATAATAGTTCCAAAGCTTTTTACCAACTGATTTGCTTCAGGTTTCTGTAATTCTTTGCCAAGGCTCTGTATCATGGCAATGGTGATCTGCTTTCCTATTTTGGTTTTCCCATCGCCAATTTTTCCAATATCGTGTTTGGGTATTCCAAGAAATGCTTCAATTCTTTCTGCCCATTGATCAGCCAATTGCTTGCGATGAACTACGATTAACGCTGGTTGTTGTTTGTCTGCAATTATTTTAAGACCAACTACAGTTTTACCTGATCCTGGTGGGGCAACTATAACGCCAATGCCTTTTTGAGATGCAGCTAATACTGCTGGCAATTGATATTCCCTGAGTGAGGCGTTGAATGAAAATATCACAGGAGGTAATAATTTGCGATTATCATTTAGTTGATATTCGATATTCTGCTTTCGGCAATACATTACTAATTTTTTGATAAACCCCTTCGGAATAACAAGACATCCATCCGCCTCCTCTATAAATTTAAAATATCGCTTCGTACCGAAAGTTGACCTTCCGCTATTCTTTTTAATTATGAAATCCGCATTAAAGAAATTGAGCTCATCTTTTAAAAAGGTAATTAAAGCGGTACTCATTTCACTGCTTTTGATTTCTATTCTGTTTGATAAGGATATCGTGAGCTTTTCTGACCCTATGGGATCTGATTTTTTATAATTAACTATCGAAAAGAATATATGATCTAGTTCCCCTGTGGAAATTCGTTGAATATAGTTTAAAAAATGCCACTGGTCTTTATATGGTAGTCCACTGTTGATATCGATGAAACAACTATTGCCAGATTCCATTGATGTTTTATGAAGGGGCAAGGCTATTAGGTTTCCAAACCCCTTTCCAGAAAGTTTATCCTGATTTGGAAACAATCGGTCGAAGCTGGAATTTTTATCAAAGACTGACACCAACCCAGATTTCTCAAGTAATGCTATTATGATACTTCTGCTTCTAGAAGCAGGATAAGGTTTGTCAAAGAAAATCCAGACATGGCCGCCATTTCCAGAACGTGAACGCTCTAAGTACACTGGTATATTATAGCTGGAACATATTTTAATAAAACTCCTGCAATCTTCCAGCCAGTTACTCTTGTCAAAATCTGCTGCTATCAGCCAAGAAGTGTTATCGGTTAAAAGTGGATATAATCCCACCAGCTGCCTGCCTTCGAGGTGTCTTTGAATCTGTTCCTGAGTTAATTCGAGATAGGTTGGAGATGTGGAATTTATTGAACTTGTATTTTTTTTATAAATCCTGTTAAGATATGGGTCAAATACTTTAGCAGGCATATAACCACTTTTATTTCCTTTTGCCCAGTGAACTGCATAAATATCTTCCCTGCCTCGGAATAAAGATTTATATAGCAAAATGTTATTTACAGATGAATTATCCAATATATATCTATATATTAATTAATTTTGAATTGTATGTTTTTACATTCTAAGAAATTGGATTATAAGACTTTAAGCCTTTCACCCGCTCAAAGTCACTTAAGTTACGAGTATAAATTTCTAAGTCATTAACAACCGCTGTCGCGGCTATCAGACTATCACCCAATTTTAAGTTGTATTTCTTGCGTATAGTAATCGCCTGATCAAATATGTCCTGATCAGGAAGAATTAAAGGGACATAGTCAAAAATGTCCCTAAAGTATTTATCTTCTTCTTTTTTTAATCCATGATAACCAAGTACCTCCACTCTGGAAATTTCAGAGATTGTACATGATTCGCTTATGATTAGCTCCCTTAGATATTCAAATTCACTTGAATAGGAATAAATAATTATATTACTATCGAGAAGAAAAGCCATATTTATATAAGCGGAAGGTAACGATCTTCACGCTGGTCTTTTTCCCATCTGCCTGCATCTCCGAATGAAGATGCTCTTTTAGCTTTGAAATTTAAAATTCTATTCCTAAGTGCTTCCTTAGAGGTGTCCTGTAAATCGGCATCTTTCTTTTCAATCACTACATTTAACTTTTTAGCTAATGTCATGATCTTAGCGAGGCTCTCTTGGTTATTTGATTTTAAGATGAGTTCCATAGTAATATGTTCTTTGTGATATTTACAAAATTACTAAAAATAAAGTTTTATACGATAAAATGGAAACAAAAATCGTGCTGGAAATATCTTAACATTTGCACTTATAGCCCTTGAATACAAAATATTAATTGAATCATAATAATATGATTCTTATATTTACAATATAGCAATTGCAGCTAAAACGTATCGAAAATAATGGTGAGCGATTAGGTGAGCCGAAATCGAAAACCACATAAAATATTATTTAAACGCTGATTTTTGGATTAGGTTCGAATCCCAGCGGGATCACAGAGAATAGTATAAATACTACGTAAAAGCTTGCAAATCAAACGATTGCAAGCTTTTCTCGTTTACAGGAATACCTAAAATATGTATTAAATCGGATCAAGTCATAATTTTACGCGTTGTAATCTGGGTCAAATTCCACAATCCATTCAATACCATATTTGTCTCTAAACATTCCAGCATATGTGCCCCATGGACTGTCGCCAATCTGCCCTTCAATATCACCGCCTGCCGATAGTCCGTTAAATATATTATCAGCCTCTTCCTTACTTTCGGCACTCAGTGTTATTTTTGACCGGTTTTCGTTTTCACTTACCCGTCCCATAAATTCAGGTACATCATTGGCTATTAATACATTATTTGGGCCAATAGGCAAAGCAATGTGCATGAGTTTATCTGCATCATTATCTGCTACCGGAAATTCGGTAGTTGCCAGATCTTTGAAACGAATCATCTTTGTGAACTCTCCGCCAAAAACTGATTTGTAAAAGGTGAATGCTTCTTCGGCATTGCCATTAAAGTTAATCCAGGGATTGATTGCTTTCATGATTTTATCTTGAGTGATTAATTTCTTATTATTTCTGCGTTAATGTCGTCAGCAGATTGTCAAGGTTGGTTAACATTACCGCGTACCCATCCTAAAAGCCTTGTGTAAATTCTACATCCGTTCAAAACTATAGCTTAATATACTAATTTTCATGCAATCCTTAATAAAAGTGTTCGATAAAGGTATCAGCAGGGTCATAGAGAATAGTATCAATACTACGTAAATATTGCAAATCACATAATTGTAAGCTTTTTTCGTTTACAGGAATACCTGAAATTCATCAAAATTCACAGTAAAAAAGACGAGTGATTCTGTGAGTAAAATTTTACCTACATTAGGTCTCGTAAAATACTGATATTAGTGAAAGAGTTTTCTGATTTTATAAGATCAAAAGTCCTGATTGAACAATCAACTTTGGAAGTCATTCTATCAAACTTTAAGCAAAAGTCTGTTAGAAAGGGGCAGTCAATTTTAAAAAGAGGCCAAATTGCCAACCAATATTTCTATATTAAATCAGGGGCATTGCGTTTTTTTTATGGTGAATTTGATCAACAGGTGACCGCCTGGGTAGTTTTCCAGGGCGAATTTTTTACAGAGATCTCTAGTCTTGGTCCACAAAAGCCCTCCCGGTTTAATATTGAAGCTATAGAAGATACAGAATTACTCTGCATCGATAAACAGGACATGGAAAAATTGTATAAAGAATTCCCTGCGTGGCAGGAATTTGGAAGGATCACCTTGGAAAATATGGCAGTAAGAATGATCAATCAGATCATCAGTTTTCAAACTTTATCTGCGGAAGAGCGCTATTTAGAATTCATGACCGATTCTCAGGTAATTACAAAAATTCCAGTAAAACAAATGGCCTCCTATCTGGGAATCACTCCTAATGCATTGAGCAGAATCAGAAAAAACATCAGATAGATTTATTAACTACCAAATGGTAGTTTTTCAGATATCAATTGCCCATAGCTTTACGTCATTAAAAAATGATTTATGATCGATAAACTAATATTGGTAGCAGGCGCTACCGGTAATCTTGGGCAAAAGATTTGCCGTGAACTGATTAAAAATAAGGTCAAAGTAAGGGCGGTTATAAGAAAAGAAAGCAGTAATGAAAAAGTTGACAGCCTTGAAAAAATGGGCGTTGAGTTATTTAAGGCTGATCTATCCAACGAACAGGAATTAATAAAGGCATGTACTGGCGTTTCATGCGTTGTATCTGCCCTTGCAGGTTTAAGTAATGTCATCGTAGAAGCACAAACAAAACTCTTAAATGCCGCTATTGCTGCAGGTGTGAACCATTTTATTCCCTCAGATTTTTCATCTGATTTCACCTGCATTCCCGAAGGCGAAAATCGCAATTTTGACCTGAGGAGGAAATTCCATGTCTATCTTGATCGAAGTCCAATTAAAGCTACCTCAATTTTTAATGGCTGCTTTGCTGATATCCTGCGCTACAATACCCCACTCTTTAATGTCCCTGAAAAAACTATTGCTTATTATGATGGTAAACAGGATTGGAAAATTGACTTTACAACAATGGATGATACTGCCGCCTATGCAGCGATGGCAGCCCTCGCTGAAACAACTCCAAGATATTTGAAAATCGCCAGCTTCAGGGTTAGTCCCAATGACCTTGTACAGTTAAGTAAAGAACTTAAGGGTGCAGAATTTAAACTTGTTAATATGGGAACTATGGAAGGATTTTCCGCTTACAATAAAATGCAGCGGGCAGTAAATCCCGCCGGTGAAAATGAACTCTATTCAAGATGGCAGCAGTCGCAATATTTATATAGTATGTTTTTTGCACATCATGAAAGTTTGGATAACGACCGCTACAAGGGATTAAATTGGTCTTCAGTCGAAAAAAATATCTAAAGTATTTTAATAAATCATCAGAAAATGAGTCGCGAAAACACAAATATCATCTAGCTAAGGCTTGCCTATTTCTAAGACTATCCGTCCACTAATGTCTCCATTTTTCATATCGTTAAAAACAGTGTTGATATCTTCAAGGCGGGCTGATTTGACTGTCGCTTTAATCTTCCCTTCCACCGCGAAGGAAATAGCCTCTTCCATATCTTTGCGTGTACCCACGATGGAACCCCTTATGGTAGTCCCGTTTATTACGGTGTTAAAAATGGAAAGATCAAATGTCCCTGCCGGCAGGCCGTTTAATGACAGTATCCCTTTACGCCGAAGTGCACTTAACCCCTGGTTAAAGGCAATGGGTGATGGGGCTGTTACCAACACCCCATGCATGCCACCTGTTTCCTTTTTTAGGAATATACCGGGATCCGTTTCTTTGGCATTAACGGTAAGGTCGGCACCTAAATCTTTAGCCAGTTGCAGCTTATCTTCAGAAATATCAATGGCAGCAACATGCAGTCCCATTGCTTTAGCATACTGCACAGCAAGGTGTCCCAAACCGCCGATGCCGGAAATTGCCACCCATTCCCCTGGTTTCGCTTCAGTTTCCTTTAAACCTTTGTAAACAGTAACACCGGCACAAATGATCGGGGCCATTTCTGAAAAATTGATATTGGAAGGAAAATGTGCAACATATCTGGAGTCTGCAATAACATATTCTGCAAAACCGCCGTCAACACTATAGCCGCCGTTCTGCTGGGATTCGCAGAGCGTTTCCCAACCGGTATAGCAGTAATCACAGCAGCCACAGGCACTGTATAACCAGGGTACACCTACCACATCTCCTTCTTTAATTTTTTGTACACTGCGGCCAATGGCAACAACGTACCCAATTGCCTCGTGTCCGGGGATCAAGGGCATTTTTGGTTTAGCAGGCCAGTCTCCCTGGCAGGCATGTAAATCGGTATGGCAAACGCCACAGGCAATTACTTTCACCAGTATCTGATTTTCACCAGGTTCCCTGACTGGCATCTCCTCAATATGCAATGGCTCTCCAAACGCATGGATAACTGCTGCTTTCATTTTTTTTGGTATCATAAGCTATTTAATTGTTTAAAAATGAAGAATTATCATATTCCTGATTGTCACAGCGATGCGAAATGCAGGCCTTAGCTGCCTGATATTATGATTAATAGGCATTTTCCGGCGTAGTCACCCGGATCAGTTTTGCGTTGACAAATTCATAAATCGCTGCCGGTGATTGTTCCCTGCCGTATCCGGAATTTTTCGTGCCACCGAATGGCAGTTCAGGTGCTATACCAGTCACATGATTGATGTATACCATGCCCGTATCAATCTGTCTTGCCACATTAACTGCCCGCTCGTCATCAGAGCTGAACACACTGCCTCCTAAACCGAAATCAGAGTCATTGGCCAGGTCAATGGCTGCCTGCTCGTCTTTTACCTTGTAAAACATAAATACCGGACCGAAAATCTCATCCTGGTAGGCTGCAGTTCCAGGTTGGATGTTACTTAAGATGGTCGGCTCCATAAAAGCACCGGGGCAATCAATGCGATGCCCACCTGCTATCAAGGTTGCCCCTTGTTCCAGGGCTTTTTGAATCTGCTTCATTACGTCCTCTACGGCTTTTTCACTGCTTAATGGCGCAAGGTCGGTTTGCTCATCCATCGGGTCGCCTACTTTTAATGCGGCGAATTTAACTTTTACTTTTTCCAGGAACAGGTCGGCTATACTTTCCTCCACGATCACTCTCTTTGGCGACACACAAACCTGGCCGGCATTCCACATGCGGCCACGCACAGCGGCTTCAGCTGCTTTTTCAAGGTCTGCATCATCCAGCACTATAAATGCATCACTCCCGCCAAGTTCTAATGCAGATTTCTTAATGTACTTACCAGCCGCCGCTGCTATTGAAGAACCTGCAGGTTCACTGCCGGTAAGGGTTACCGCTTTGATCCTTTTGTCTGCTATAAGGACATCAATTTTGCTCCCGGGAATAAATAGATTTTGGTAAATACCGACAGGGAAACCAGCCTCGATAAAAATATCTTCCATGATTTGCGCGCATTGCGGTACATTGGAAGCATGTTTGAGCAGCATGGTATTACCGGCCATCAAATGAGGGGCTGCAGAACGGGTAATTTGGTAGAAAGGAAAGTTCCAGGGCTGGATACTAAGTAAAACACCAATTGGCTCATAACTTAGGAAGGCTGAACCCTGCGGGGTTTGTAAAGGGCGGTCCGCCAAAAACTTTTCACCATTATCTGCATAATAGTCGAAGATGGCGGCACAAAGCTCCACTTCTGCACGGCTCTCTGTCAGAAGTTTTCCCATTTCCAGCGTCGCCAGTACTTCCAGTTGTGGCTTCCGGAAACGCATCAGCTGCGCTACTCTGTGCAAGAGTCGCGCCCGTTCCTTTTTTGGCGTTTTCTTCCAGGTTTGGAAGGCGGCGTCTGCAAGAGCGACCTTTGACTCGACCTGCTCATCACTCATTACGTCGAACGCTTTGACAAATTCATTATTAAAAGGGTTCACTGTTTTTATTGGGGAAGTCTTAGCTACTGTTTCCATTTCATCATATTTTAGAGGTTAATCAAAGTTAGGAACAGCCCTGGGTGTAATAAATGATGCCAATCAGTTATATCAGTAATCTTCCTCACTATTTCCTTTTTGGTGTTCCAATCTTTGATTACATACATTGATCAACGGAATACACGTGCCACCATTACTTGTTTAATGGGATGTTTTACCCTTGATCTTCAGGAATACCTTTTGGATCTATACATACTCCCAATGATGACCATCCAGATCTTCAAAGCTGTGCTTGTACATAAAGCCATAGTCAGTAGCTGGGTTAGGTATTGTGGCGCCCGACGCTTCTGCTTTGTCTACCATTTCGTTAACTGCATCTTTAGTATCGGCAGACAGGCATATAGAGCACTCCACGGCTTTATGGGCATCTACGATTTCTTTTTTGGTAAAAGTCTGGAAGAAAGGCATAGTTAACAGCATAACATAAATGTTATCGCTGACAATACTACCTGGTATTATTTATTAACCCAGGTGTATGATTCGCGGTTTTTTATATCAGAATTTTGGTTCACTAAAAATCAAAATATGAAAACGCAACCCGGTAAGAATTCCTGGGGAATAAAATCATATTCATTTTGGAGTGTGCTGCTTATAGCAGAGGGTACGGCGATTCTAAAAGGAGATCGCCTGGGTTATAGGCCTATCCTAGAAGGCTGTTGCAGGGTCTTTATCTTTCTATGATGGTGTTTAATCAGGATTCTTTTTCAGCCATTCTAATCTTCTCTGATCAGGCAAATGTTTCACCTGGAAACTATCAAATTTAGCATTGAAGCCCTTGCCGTCCGGGCTTGCGGCCATTAATCCAACCATCACCGGAACATTGTCCTGGAGATGGGCATTTCTCAGCATGATATATGTTTTATCATCATAAGAGTAGAATATCTCAACAGCATCCAGCTTTCTGACTGCTTTTATCCATAGGAAGTCCGGGGTCTTATCTATTGTTGTTACACTCCAATCGCTCGTTTTATGTGTTACTACGGTGCTCAGATTATATTTGCCATCCACAAATTCAATTCCTGTTTTGATGTAATTTTCCTGATCAATACGAAGCATTAAGCCCATTTGATCAAAACGAACTTTGTAATCACCAGATATTTTAACCTTTGCCTCGAATTCTCCACCATAGGTTGTATAAAAAAATGGAGCATCGTCAACAGTAAAACCATAATATGAAATTCTCCAGTAATCACTTTGAGGTGTCACAAACATATTCAAAGTGTTATTTTTTATTTCCCACTTATCTGGTTCATTAAACCACTGCATCTTCTCAAGATTTTGAGCGGATCCCGTCTGCCCTACCGCCATCATGATAATGGCCAGAATAATTTTTTTCATTTGTTGATTGGTTTAATAACCATATAACATTTATCTTAACAAATGTATATACCCTTTAAAGAGCAATCAATACTGAATAATAACCATATGGAGATGGATATCGTAAATATTTCTATCATATCAAAAATTTTGGCAGGAAAGAAAATACTTTCCTGCCTGTTTTTTACATTTTTCCTTTCGACATTTTACTGTCTGACATTTTAGATTTTTTCATCGAGTCTGCTTTCATCTTTGACATTTTGCTTTTCTCCATTTTCTCCTTGCCCATTTTATCTTGTTTCATTTTGGACATTTTTTCTTTCTCCTGTTTAGGAGCGTTTGCAAAGCCTGATACAGAAAGACTTACCATCACCAAAGCAATAAGAAAAAGCTTACCTACCGATTTTAAGAATTTATTTTTCATGTTATTGTATTTTTTGTTTCCTTCTTAGTCGTTAGACTATAAAACTCCTTACAATCAAAATCAATTTTTATTCATTTCTTTTTCAATGCGCTGCTGAAGCTGTAGTTTAAACTCAGCATCCAGTCTGAGTTCATTGGATTGAAAACCGGTAAAAAGGCGGCTGATAAGTGTACTTTGCTTTTGGTAGGTCCTGCAGATCGAACAGCCTGTTAGATGCAGCTGAAGCTGTAGCGACTCGGCCGCTGTGATTTTTCCCAATGTTCTTTTTTCTATAAGAAAAGTAGCCTGTTTACAGTTATATATTATTTTTTTTAGTGCTCCTGTCATATCAGTTCCAGTGTTTTTGAAGGCAGGCCCTCAGGTTAAGTTTTGTCCGGTGCATGATTACCCAGAAATTAGAGCCTGTCAGCTTAAGTTCTATACAGATTTTTTCCGATGTCAGGTCATCCATATGTTTCATTGAAAATACGGAAAGCCACAATGCAGGGAGTTTTTTAAGACAGTCGTTTAAAATACCGCCAAGTTCTTTTAACAACATTGGATCGTTGTCGTCCAATCCAAAGGCCTTGGGGGAATGCTGCATATTCCAATGTCCGTTATCTGCATCGAAGAAATTCTGCAGTTCAATTTCAGCAGTCCTAATTTCGGTAATACTTTTTGAAGCCTGCCTGCGGTAGAAGTCCGCAATCTTGTTTTTAAGGATACCGGTCAGCCATGTTTTTTCGCTGCTCTTTCCTTCAAACCTGGAAACCTGTTGTAGTGCCGCCAGAAATGTGTCCTGTATCAGATCCCTTGCAATCTCTTCATTGCGGAGCCTGGAAAAGGCAAAGCGGTACAGATAATCGGCATACTGTTCAACCCAGGTTGCCGGATCGCTCTTTAATGGGCTGTTTATTGCAGTCTTCTCCTCTTTCATTTTTTTGATTACATCTGTATAAATATAGTGCTTAAGAGTTTAGTCGCTAAAAAATTAATTCCTTACATTTTTTTGTTTTTTTGTAAGGAATACACCAGGCCCGCGACCAATGGTAAAAAGAATCTTATGTCCATAAAAACAACATTGCTCCTAACTTCACTGTGCGCTATAAGTCTTGCATTTACTAGTGAGCTCAGGCAACCCGTCCGGAACGGTTTTGCGGTACTGGAGCTTTTTACTTCGGAAGGGTGTTCAAGCTGTCCGCCGGCAGATGCCTTGGTTGCCAAAATAGAGACGGAAAATAAAGACAGATCTGTTTATGTGCTGGCCTATCATGTCGATTATTGGGACCGGCTGGGCTGGAAAGATACCTTTAGTGAACGCATATTTTCCCAAAGACAGGGTCAATACGCAAAATGGTTAAGACTTGGCAGCGTTTATACACCACAGATCGTGGTCAATGGCAGCAAAGAATTTGTCGGTTCGGAAGAAAAAACACTACGGGACGCAATTGCAGCTTCACTTTCTGAAGCAGGCAATACAAAACTCGGAATCTCCCTTTCGGGGCACATGGGGGAAAGCCTTATAATGGATTATCAAATCAATCAGCCAACCTCAGGCTACAATTTACTGGTCGCATTCATCACACCAAATGCACGCAATAAAATTGAACGGGGGGAAAATAAGGGAAGAACACTTTCGCATGTACAGATCGTGCGCAGTTTGGAAAATTTCAGCCTGAACGGGGAAGAAAATGGAAGGGTAAGTTTTCTTCCTGCAAAAGGAATTCAGCAGGGCAGTGCGGACATCATTGCCTTATTGCAAAATGGTAAAACTGGCAAAATAACTGCAGTGGCAAAGCTGAAATATTAAAGCTGAAATGGCGGTTCTGTTAATGAGATAATAGACAGAATATTTTTTTCATTGGTTAATAACCATATAATATTTATCTTAACAAAGATATATATACACCCTTTAAAGAGCAGTCAATACTGAACAATAACCAGATGGATATCGTAAATACATTGAGCGAAAAATTATTAAAGCAGGTTTTTAGCGATAACCAATCTAAGCTGCTGAGTCTGCCCCATTATCAATATACCGCATTGATGTATTCCCGGATAGAAAATTCGATAGCTGTATTGAGTGACATGAAATCAAATAAAAGCTATATATATAAGGGGAATGTGGCTAACGAGCTGGGACTGATGGGATCAGGCCTTTCAGAGGAGATAAATTCAATATGGGAGGATGAGATTTTTAGTAAGATTCATCCGGATGACCTTTTGGATAAACATCTGCTGGAGCTGCAGTTTTTCAATATGTTGAGAGGTATGCCAGTTTCAGAAAGGGTTCATTATCAGGTTAAGAGCAGAATAAGGATGTTTGATCAGACAGGAAAATATAAATTCATCAGGCACCGCATGTTCTATGTTTCCAGCTTACCCAACGGTAGTCTCTGGCTGGCCCTGTGCCTTTATAATTTTTCCGATGAGGAGTTTGCCGTTGAAAAACCTGAATGTAAAATTGTAAATTCTGCCACGGGTGAAATCATAAAATCTGACAATCAAAAATCAAACAATATTCTGTCTGTGCGGGAAAAGGAAATCTTACAACTGATCCGAAAAGGTAAGATGAGTAAAGAAATTGCTGATATAATCAAAATAAGTATAAATACAGTGAACAGGCACCGTCAGAATATTCTGGAAAAGCTGAGGGTAAATAATTCTCATGAAGCTTGCCGTATTGCAGAGTTAATGCACCTTATCTAAATCATTCAGCTTCATGCCCCTCCCCCGCTAAGGTTGTAAACAATTCATTAGAGAGGAAAACAAATAATCAGAATGAGTTGTAATGCATCCATAAAAATATATCTATGGACAGCATTAATCAAAATCAATCTGAACAAAATCACGAAAATCTGGATAGCGTATCCGCTATTGAGAAGATTAAAGAACTTACCGGAATAGCTAAAACCTGCTTCCTGTGCACAACCCCTACAGCAGAAGACTCCAATGGTACGCGGCCTATGAATGTGCAGGAAGTTGATGAGCAAGGCACATTATGGTTTCTGGTGGCCAATGACAGCCATACTTACCGGGACATCAGCCTGAATTCAGATGTGAAATTATATTTTCAGGGTTCACCGCACTCCGATTTCCTTTTTCTTGAAGGAATAGCAATACTCTCAGCAGATAAAGTCAGAATCAAGGAATTGTGGAATCCCATCATGAAGACATGGTTTACCGAAGGCGTAGATGATCACCGTATTGCTATTATAAAGGTTTCGCCTGCAACTGGTTATTACTGGGACAATAAGCATGGGAACGTCATCGCTGCCCTTAAAACTGTGATCGGTGCAGCGGTCGGTAAAACCCTTGATGATTCAATTGAAGGTGATATTAATGTTTAACTGAAAATGAATTTTTAAGTTCATTATTGTATATTCGTATCTTCAAATATAAAAACGACTCTGTAGCTCAGTTGGTAGAGCAATACACTCTTAATGTATGGGTCCTGGGTTCGAGCCCCAGCGGGGTCACCATATGGGACAAGCTTTAAAAATCATAGTTTGTCCCGTCATAATTCTCACCTAATATCTTGTTTAACAGAGGTATATAGAAAGCGCCTTCATTCAATTTAGGTGTTCGATAAGTCAATTTTATCGTCAATCAGTAATTCTCTACATTTTTGAGCTGTTTATCTACGGTATTAATTTCTTTTAGAAGATCATTTTTAACACCACAGAGTCCTTCGTTTTAAGTTTGTATTGGTTAGCCATCACCTTTGCATACATCCCCATCATGAAGGGCGGAGTAGAAAAATCCTTCATCAACTTAGTAAAATCATCATTCAAAAAGTCTGCAAGGAGGCGTTTACTTTATCTTTTTAAGAATCACTGTAGACGGGGTTCGTGCGGAAATGTTAGCTAGCAGAAATCGCGAACCGGAACGATGGAGTGCAAAAGCAGGTAAAGTAATTGGCACAAAGGGAGACGTCAAAACCTTGAATGCCTATTCTGGAAAATATAAAAGCTGAAGTTTATGTAGCCCATCGCTTTTAAATGCAGATTGGGCTGAAGTCACCGCTGATAGTGTTAAATGCAAAAATCTTGGTAAATCTAAAAGAATGCATACGATCTGCGAGGCCATTAAAATCCACAATGAAAACATGGCGGTATTGGTAGAAACGGAAGATTATGCGGAAAGAACATTAGAGAGATTTGATGTATTGGAAAGACATATCAAAGAATACCTGATTATCAAGTATAAGACAACTGATTGTATTGCAACCAAATCAACTACAAAAGACACCAAATCGGCAACAACCCTACAAATTAGTAATTCTAACTTTGTTTCATTAGTTTAGAAAATTTAAGAATGGAAAAAGTATTTTTTAAAAATAGAGCTTGGGATGTATATTTTGATTATTCCGTTAACGAAGCCTTGCATCTTTCTGCAAGGGAAGCAAAGGATATGCAGGATCTGTTTTGTAAAATAGAACAGGAATGCGAACATATCGATGCCATAACGCAGGAGATCGTATGGTCGCAAATTGAGTTAATGCTAAACTATTGCAATCGCTTTTACCAACGACAATTCATAACCCGAAAATCAGTCAATAGCAACGTTTTAAAACAGCTTGATCAATTGCTAAATGATTATTTGATAAAGATAAAGCGGTGCACAGGGGCCTTCCTGTAGTAGCAGACCTGGCGGATCAATTAAAAGTTTCACAAAGGTATCTAATTGACATGACCCGCACTTTAACCGGCCAGAATACACAACAGCTCATTCACGAAAAACTTATTATAAAGGCGAAAGAAAGGTTGTCAACCACCAATCTTTCGGTTAGCGAAATTGCCTATGAATTGGGCTTTGAGCATTCACAAAGTTTCAATAAGCTTTTTAAAGATAAAACGAATACAACACCTTTAGAATTTCGCGCTTCTTTTAATTATCGCCTGTGAGGCAACAACTGATTCGGTGGATTTATGCAAATTCCATGTGTCGTGTGAGATCAATACTTCGGTGAATTTTTTAAGCTGTCGGATTTCAGCCTCATTTCGGATATGGTCTTTGTCGTAGATATCTTTGAGCAGTAATACGCTCAGCTGACGATCTATCAAATCCCATAGATATCTAAAAAATTTTCATCATTACCGTCGGGGTGATGTTCGAGATAATAATTAAGATGCCGTTGATAAAATTCTTCAATGCGTTCTTGGCTGATTGCGAAAATTCTTTTAAACAAATGCTTTAGAAAATCTTTACGGCTCCAAGATATAGCATCTACGGTCTTATAAAATATTAAAGCATTGGAGAATTACGTATTTTAATTACCTTTGCGGCAAATGATCAACCGTTTAATTGCTATTACCCTACTTTTAGCATTGGTAAGCACTAACTTATCACGGTTTTTCATTTATGCTGAATTTAAAGCTAATCAAAAATACATTGCTGCTGCACTTTGCGAAAACAGAGACAAACCACAAATGCATTGTAATGGTAAATGTTACCTGATGAAAAAGCTTAAAGAGGCGGAAGAAAAAGAAAAAAAGCAGGAAGAGGCTAACCAGAAAAAAGGCGGACAGGATGCTTTTATCCTAAGCAGTCCATTGGTAGTTTCGTTCTACGAATTTACGCCTAAAAAGAAAAAGCCAGCTTTCATTTCTTTCCAGCTTCCTAAAATTAGTTCAGAAATACTTCATCCACCACCTGCCAAGGTTTTTTCGTAATCACAGACTTATAACATGTAATCAGGTAATTTATATTCCGATAAATGGAATTGTATTGTTTGACTGTAATTTTATGTTCTAGCTGTTTTTAGAAAATTGTATTTAAGTATTGCAACATACAAGAGTCTGTTGTAACCATTATCAATTATCAAAATTTGCATAACCTACATTATCGTAAAGTTGTGCGCCTATTAATTTTTTTGAATCGGTCGTCATTATTGATGATGTTTCATTACCATACATTATACACTTAAAAATGAAAAAATTACTATCTATCATAGGTTTAACTGCTTTACTATTTACTTCATGCTCAAAAGACAATGATACTATTCTGGTAGAAGCAGAGGGCAAAGCAACTGTTTCTTTTGATGCCGTTTTCGGATCTCAGGATTTCGCATTGAATAAAGATCTAACTTCTGGAACAAAGACCTTTAACTTCACCAGATTCAGATACTGGGTGAGTAATGTAATCCTTGTAAACAGTAAAGGGGAAGAATACAAAGTACCTAATTCTTACTTTTTAGTAGAGGAAACCGCTGCGGTTCCTGTTCAGGACGGGGTTTTTACCTACCCGGCTACTAAACGTGAAGATGTGGTGTTGTCAAATATTCCATTGGGAGATTACAAAACTATCAAATTCTCTATCGGTGTAGATCAGAAATACAATGACAATTTAAGTCTGCAAACAGGTGAACTTTCTCAGTTAAACGGGATGACAAATGTTTCCTGGATGTGGATGACCAGCTATATTTTTTCTTCTGTTGGCGGTAAAGTAACGGAAAATGGCACCTCAAAAACTTTATTGGTAGAGACTGGCCTAAATGCAAATTATAAAACCGTAACACTTGATTTGCCTCAGGCTGTTAAAATCAGTTCCGCGAAAGATACAAAGATCGCTTTGAATGCTGATGTAGAAAAAACCATCGATGGTGTGGATGTGTTGACCAATCCTGTTGTTAGCGCTTCAAAAGCAGCTATAATGACCGCGGTAGCAACCAACTATTCAACAAAAGTATTTTCGGTAAAATCAGTAAACTAATTCAATGACAGGTAAGATCGCATATTTGCGTATTACTGTCTGTATTCTTTTACTGACTGCCGTATCATCCTGTAAAAAGGATGTTCCGCTGGAAGAACTTAATCCGGTACCTCATGCTGTAAAGCTAGAGGTACCGGATAACTTCCCGGCTGCTGAAAAGGATCTGGACAACCCTTTGACTGCTGAAGGTATTGAACTCGGCAGGTTGCTTTTCTATGATGTGAGACTATCTGGAAACAACAGGATTTCCTGTGCCTCTTGCCACCGTCAGGATCTTGCTTTTACTGATGGAGTAGCTTTGAGTACGATTGGTATTTCTGGGAAAATGTTAGACAGGCATGCTCCGGCACTGTTTAATCTGGCATGGGCAAAAACCGGACTGTTCTGGGATGGTGGTTCAAAGAACCTTGAATCTCAGGCGTTTGGGCCTTTAACTAGTGCAGACGAGATGCATCAGGATCTTTTGGTATTAGAGGCTGAACTGAAACACATTCCTGATTATGTAACACGGTTTAAGCAGGTTTTTAATGAGGATATTAAATCTGCAAATGTGGTTAAGGCATTAGCCCAATTCCAACGTACGCTGATTTCTGGTACTTCCAGATACGATAAATACAAAAGAACTGAAGTTGGCGCCAGTCTTACCGCTATTGAATTGCAGGGAATGAACCTGGTAAATAGCAAGTGTAAAGCTTGCCATAGCGGTGAACTGTTTACGGATGATGGTTACCATAACAATGGCATTGACGCAAGTTTCAGTGATGAGCATGAAGGCATTTTTCAGGGACGTTTTCGGGTGAGTTTTAATCCGAACGATATTGGTAAATTCAAGACCCCTTCACTAAGAAATGTGTTGCTTACCGCTCCTTATATGCATGACGGCAGATTTAAAACAATTGACGAAGTATTAGATCATTATCAGTTTGGGATTCAAATCTCTTCGACTACAGATCAGTTACTTTATCAGCATCTGGGGCAAGGAGGTATTCCTCTATCACAAACAGAAAGGAAAGCCATTATTGCCTTTCTGGGTGCGCTTACCGATCATGAATTTATTACCAATAAAAAAATTAATAACCCTAATCCATAATCAAAATGAATATAAATGGAAAAAATTTAAAATCAATGCTGTTGCTTAGTTTCATGCTAGTACTTGCTGCTTGTTCTAAAAAAGACGACCCTACGCCAGACTTTCAAGAAGAAAACCTTGCGCCACTTTCAGTTGAGTTTGACAGTATTGTTGGGGAGAGGACATTAGCTTTTGACAATACAGGTAGTCCTTACAAAAATGCAGCTGGCGAGGCCTTTACCGTATCGAGAATTCAGTATTTTATCAGCAACATTAAGGCAACCACTGCGTCTGGAAATACCTATACCGTAAAACAGGACAGTAGTTATTTCTTGATTAAAGGTGATGACAAAGCAACCCGTTTTGCGAAGGTCAGAGTGCCTGAAGGCGATTATACGAATTTAACTTTCACGTTGGGTATAGATAGTTTACGCAGTACCATGCCGATTGACAAACGTAAAGGTGTACTTGATCCGGCAGCGGGTGGTGGTATGGAAGATGGCGGCATGTATTGGGGATGGAACAGCGGATACATCTTCTTTAAATTTGAAGGTAATTCGAATGTCATTTCAGATGATGTAAATGGGGATCCTACAGGTAAGAAACAGATGAAATATCATATTGGCTTTTTTGGCGGCTACAGTGCCCCAACATTGAATAACATAAAAGTGATAAATGTTGATTTAAGGACAGCGGGAATAGCCAAAGTGAGGAAAGACCGTCAGAGTAATATCCACCTTTTTGTAGATCTGATGAAGGTATTTAATGGTAAAAATGCTTTTAAAATAGCGGAGAAACCGAATGTGATGTTCGACGATTTTAGTGCTAAAATTGCAGCCAATTTCCAGGAAATGTTTAGGCACGACCATACTGAAAATTAAGTAACATGAACAGAAAACACTGGATCGTATGGTGTGTTTTTGGCCTTTTTATATTGGCCTGTAAGAAAGACAACCCGATCAAAGAAGAGATAGAGAAGTTTCTTGGCTTTCAGAAGCCAGCTAACTTTCCTGAGCCTGTGTATAAGTTAGCCAATAATCCCGTTACCAAAGAAGGGTTTGAACTGGGGCGGGCTTTGTTCTATGAGCCCAGACTTTCGCGTAACAATACCATCAGCTGTGGTTCGTGTCATATCCAGTCATCCGCATTTACGCAGCATGGACACGATGTGAGCCACGGGATTGATGACCGACTGGGAAAAAGAAATTCACCGCCAATTATGAACCTGGCCTGGAATAAGGCCTTTATGTGGGGAGGTGGCATTTTTGATCTTGATCTGCAACCGATCACGCCAATCACTACCCATGAAGAAATGGACGAGAATCTTGAAAATGTATTGAACAAGATCCGGGCACTGCCTAAGTATACAGCCCTGTTTAAAGATGCTTTTGGAACAGAAGAAGTAACAACGGCATGTTTCATGAAAGCCTTGTCTCAATTTATGGTAATGTGCGTAAGCAGCAATTCCAAATACGACAAGGTGATGCGTAAGGAAGCTGATGCAACCTTTACGGCCGATGAGCAGGCAGGTTATGTGCTGTTTACAGAAAAGTGTGCCTCTTGTCATTCCGAGCCTTTATTCACCGATGGATCTTTCCGTAACAATGGTTTAGGTATCAGTGCTATCAATGACAAAGGTTTATATGGTGCTACGCTGATCGAGACAGATAGATATAAGTTTAAAGTACCATCACTAAGGAACTTGCAATATACTGCGCCTTATATGCACGATGGGAGGTTTTTATCGCTGGCTGGTGTGCTGGAGCATTACAATTCAGAAGTTCAGACTACACCTAATTTAGATCCACTATTGAACCAAAATGGAAAACTCGGTATAGCGCTAAATGAAAATCAAAAAGCAAAACTCACTGCCTTTCTGAATACCCTGAATGACACGGACTTTGTCAATAATAAGATACTATCAGAACAATAGATATGAAGAAGAAAATAATGATTACGGTAGTCCTAATTATGATTGGCATACCAGCTACCCGAGCATGTGATATTTGCGGTTGTGGTGTTGGGAGCTATTACTTGGGAATTTTACCGGAATACAATAAACGCTTTCTGGGCATGCGCTACCAATACAAAAGCCTGCGTACCCACTTGGGGCCAATCGGAGAACGTACTCCAATAACAGCGGATGAAACTTACCAGAGTGCAGAACTTTGGGGAGGCTGGAATTTTGGAAACAGATTTAGGGTACTGGCTTTTGTACCTTACAATTTTAACAAGCGGGAGAGCCAGACTGGAAATGGTACAAAGACAGGTTTGGGAGACATTGCAGTAATGGCATACTATAAATTATTCGACCACAAAGGTAATTTGGGTGAACGATTATTGGTTCAGTCTTTATGGATCGGTGGAGGAATTAAGGTGCCTACCGGGAAGTATGAGCCTTCCGAGCGTTTGGCCGTAAGCGAGTCTCCAAATAATTTCCAGTTGGGAACCGCCAGTACAGATTTCACACTTAATGTGGCTTATGACATCCGTTACAATGATATGGGAATCAATACCAATGTTAATTATAAAATCAATACCGAAAATAAATACGATTACCGTTACGGAAATAAATTCACATCTAATGTGTTGGCGTACTACAAATTAAGGATAGCAAATAAAGTAACCTTAGCACCAAATATTGGCTTGTTATATGAAACTGCGGCTAAAGATGTGGAAAGTGAAAAATATGACGTAGCGATATCAGGTGGGTATTCTTTATCTGCCGTTGGCGGTGTCGAGGTTGCAATGAAGGGACTCTCTTTCGGTGTAAATTATCAAAATGTACGTTCGCAGGATCTTGCAGGAGGTAGAGCACATGCAGGAAACCGTGTAATGGTTCACATTTCTTTACCTTTTTAGAAATAAAACTTATGACAAAATATATTTATATCGCATTGATTTTTGTGTAAGCAGTATATGCAATTTTCCCTCCAACAGTGACAGCTAAATTCAACACGCAGATACAGCAACATGTTTGCGAATTTGAGTCTGGTCCATGAAACTTTCAAATAAGCGGTCGAAAAAAAGCTTTAACGTCTGATGAAAAACAGGGCTTGGTGTTAGAAATGATCAAGAAAATCAGCCATCGTCAAGACTGTGGATGTGTAAACTTGCCATAAATACCCTGTTGTGTGTTGAGGGCCTGGGATCCTCATGATTCTGATCCCATTTCGATTCCTTTAAATCTCCAATATGGCTACAAATAGAATCTGTAATCATCACTTTATAATAAATATTTATTATTTAAACAATATTTTATTTCTATGATATGCGTATGTATAGCCTAAAATTTATGTAAAAAGAAATTTGAACTTGTCATAATACAGCAAATAAAAAATACAACCGAAGGTTGTAAAAATTATAATAATCACACTAAATTATCACATAATAGTCTATGTGATAATTTATTGCTACTACTGTCCCTAATATATAAACCAGCGTGATTGTGACAACAGTAACAATATTAGCATAACACATAATAAGATTATCGATAAACAGTTAACACTTTTTAGTTTATAACTTTTTTTTTACAATTAAATTTGCAAATTTTATAAAATCTCCTATTTTTGCTTTTAAATAAACATTAAATACTATGAAAAAATATCTATCTGTTTATGGCAAAATATTGTCATCGAAAACGAAATTGTACAATTTCCTGAAAACGAGTACTGCAACGGGGCTCTTATTATTAACAGTACTTTCTTCCTGTAAGAAAACCGGAAACGAAAAATTTCAGTCCGATAGCCAGTCAGCTAATTCAAAAGTCAACCTGGCGGTTCTGGAAACTAATCCTAACGTTAGTTTGACCAAACCAATTACCATAGGCTATTATCCAAGCTGGACTGAAGGATGGCTTAATGAAGATGGAAAAAGTCCATTTACAACTTTACCAACTACTGTAACCCACGTATTCTTAGCTTTTGGCAAGCCTAACCTGAAGTACGTAAAAGGCTCTTACAATATTACAACTGCAAATACTGGCCTGGAGTGTTACAGTAGTCCAGATGGTGGACTAATGTTGAAACGTGCTGTCGGAATCCTCAAACAACGCGGTATATCTGTAATTTTATCTTTAGGGGGAGAAACCTACTGGCGGACACAGGAGAACTTCGACAATATTAACTATCAGCAGATAAAGGATCTGGTAGACGATATCGGCTTTGCAGGTATTGACTGGGATTTCGAGCCAAATGGTAGTTTCAGCGAATCAGGGAATGCAGTCAATGTAGCCCGTCTAACAAAATACATCACCGAATCCAGGAAATTAATGCCAAAATCAGCAGGGTATATCATTGCTACCGCACCTGCAGGGGCAGGAGCATTGGGTGGCCTGAACAATGATGATACGGCCTCTCCTTTTGCTTACAGTAAACGTAATACAGTAACAGGTGAATCCGATAGTTACTTGTACAGTGCCACGGATGGTACAAAAAGTATCAGTTTATTTGGCTTCAGCGCAACAGGTGCAATGATCCCTGTAATTAAAGCTGCCGGGGATAAACTGGATATTATTGCCTATCAGGCTTATAATACTGGCGCAGCTCCTAACCGTAAACTCATGTACGATTCATATGCTTATTATGCCAACACCTATGGTTTTAAATTAGCACATGGTACTCATGTTCCTAACGAACCATGGGGGCCCTATTTTGAGCATACACCACAGTTTGAAGCCGATCTTGCAAAATACATCCATGATGGTGGTTCACAAAAAAGAGCAGGTAAAAATGACGGTATCATGATCTGGAATCTTTCCTTGTTATCTGCAAAAGGAACTAACTATACTGGTATAACTTACCTGAATGTAGCCAACAAAGTTTTAAACGGACAGACTACGTCTGCAGCACTGGCAAGCGCATTTGATTATGCAGGCCAGTCACCAACTATACCAACTACACCAACAAATCCTACTCCTCCTGCCAACCCTACTAATCCGAGTACAGGAGGTTGTGGAATAGCTGCTTATAATGCAACAAAAGCTTATCCAACTGTAGGCACCAAGGTTTTTTATAACAGAAAAATATACAAGAACAAGTGGTATGTTAATCCTAACCAGGTGCCTGAAGCAGAACAATGGGGCCCATGGGAATTTGTACAGAACTGTACTAATTAATCCCTTTCAACCTATCAGGATTTTATATTCTGATAGGTTTTTTTATGTTCTATGAATCCGACTTTTTCCAATCCCCTTGTCCACATCCGGGGATATTTGTGGGCGGAGGACAAGCGAATGCATAAGGTGTTTGGGAGCCGGGTGATTCGGTAACGGTAATAGTGAGACCTTCTAGGCATGACCGTGTCCAGGAACATAAACATCCTAAGCATGAACAATGCTGGTAAAGGGCAGGAAACCCAGGAAAATTAAAATGTTAAATAATTTATTCATTGAAAATTTATAAATAACTATATTAAATTCTACAAAATAGAGAACTGTACCAGTTTACCATTATTCCTGGTCTAGTTACCAGATCGTCAGTCTATTGATGTAACTGCCTTAGAAATGTAAGCGATGGATCCAAACATTGCTTTTACACCAAGCGTCAAAATATTATTTGCAATTGTATGAGAAACCCTATTTGCATATTGGAATTCCCTTCTAACCTTGGTTTGAAAGAGCCCTGTGCCGGACGGGAACCTGGCGTAAAAAAATTACCAGACTTTTTAAGAAAGCATCACTTTCATTCATCGTTAAACCCAAGCAGCATTCTTAACCTTGCCCCGCCACCTTATAGCATGAGCCTTGATGAAATTTCTGGCGTAAGAAATGCCGGCCAAATTTCGGAATATGCCGAAGAACAATCTCTAATATTAGAAAGGGTGCTTTCCGAAAACAACTTCCCGATTGTAATTGGCGGTGATTGCAGCATTTTAATCGGCAATTCATTGGCATTAAAAAAAACAGGTGAGTTTGCATTATTTTTTCTCGATGGGCACACAGATTTTATGTGGCCATCCCTATCGCATACGGGTGGAGCTGCAGGAATGGATTTGGCAATAGTAACTGGCTATGGGCATAACAAACTCACAGATATTAGTGGGGAGAAACCCTATTTTAAAGAACAGAATGTTTGGTGTGTTGGAAACAGAGACTATGAGGAATGGTATGTTAAAGCAATAGCGGATTCAGGTATAAATTATGTTGACCTTAATTTACTGAGGCAAAAAGGAATTGGAAAATGTATTTCTGATTTTCTACAAATGGTTAGGGATAAAAATTTAAATGGTTTTTGGATCCATATCGACGTTGATGTTTTGAATGATCATATCATGCCTGCGGTTGATAGCCGCCAACCAGATGGACTGGAATATACCGAGTTTAATGAAATGTTGACTTTACTATTATCTGATACAAAAGCTATAGGTTTAGAAATTACGATATTAGATCCGGACCTCGACCCCCTTGGTATATACACTAAGAATTTTGTAGCTAATTTTTGTGGTACGGTCAATTCAATCCAAAATTTACATGAACAATAATACGAGTTGCTCCCACTCCTCATCCAGAGATAGATCCGGACGTGTCCGCTGTGCCTTCCCGTACCAGTAATCGGCATTCCAGATATCTCCTTCCTTGCGGTGCAGGTAAGCATGGACGTGTGCTGACGAGCGGTCATTCAAATGGTCTACCTGCTGATGCGCATTATTCCAATCACCTTTACCGTCATACCAAAGTGCCTTTAATTGCGCAGATAGATCCGCACCCGGGCTTTCGTTTTTTAAAGAGTCTTTAAATTCCTGTAAGTCTTTCATTGAACGTCTTGTTTCTGATTACTGTTTAAGATTTGCCTAATTTAACGATAACGTTTTTTATTGGGATATTTATTTACCGGTTTTTGTTTGCTTCTCCGGCTGAAAAGCGAAAGAACAGCTTCAATGGTGGTGCGAAAAAGATTTATAAAATTATTTTAACAGCTGCACAATATTTAAAGCCATTTTACGCTTTAGTATATGAGAGCGTTAATTTAGATAAGCGGAAGTGGCCATTCTTGGTCATTTCCGCTTTTTTTATATACTTCGTGCGGAACCGGAATATCTCCCTGTTTCCGAATTTTACCGGTCAATGATCCACTCCCCTGTTGATGGCCCTGAATACTGTCATCCTTTCTTCCGATTTCTGGTGTTTTTTGAAGCTTATTTTAACATTATACCACCTTTGCAGGGTCTGCAAAATCTCGACGAGCGTTGCTTCCCGGAAAATCAGCCTGGATTCTGCTTCTTCTGCCAAGTGCTCATCTCTGACATACTTCAGGGCATAGTGGTAAAGCTTCACAAAATACCTGTCGAATAAAGTATTGAAAGCTTTCAGGTTGTTCATTGAACACTCCTGCAATAATTGCTTAAAATAAGGGATATTCCATATCAATGGATGAATATATTTTCAGCAAAACTAGAGCCCGCTTCATTTTTCGATTAGTCTAGTATTAAGTATTTATTATGAAATTAACACCAGAGCGAATTACTTGCGGGATTTGGAAAATTGCGGAATTCATAAGTAAATTGCATAAAAAACTTAACCACATTCCTGAGCAGCCATATGAACAGCAATAAAAAGGAGTTGTCGCCTGAACAACGTGAAGCACTAATCGGCATATTGAAATCCCGTTTTGAGAAAAACATGAACCGTCATAAAGATCTGGAATGGGTTAAAGTGCGGGCAAAACTGGAAGCCGGTACTGAAAAAATTTGGTCTCTAAGTCAAATGGAGAGCAGCGGCGGTGAGCCTGATGTGGTGAGTTTTGATCAGAATACCGGCGAATACGTTTTTTACGATTGCTCAGCAGAAAGCCCTGCTGGCCGCAGAAGTGGTTGTTACGACATCGAAGGGCTGGAATCAAGGAAAGAACACCGGCCTAGAAATAACGCCATTGATATGGCTGCCGCGATGGGCATCGCGCTTTTATCGGAAGAAGAATACCGGGCCTTGCAGAAACTTGGAAAATTTGATGCAAAAACGTCAAGCTGGATAAAGACACCTGCTGATATCAGAAAACTTGGAGGTGCCCTCTTCGCTGATTTTCGCTATGGTACTGTTTTCGTGTATCACAACGGCGCCCAGTCCTATTATGCTGCGAGAGCATTCCGGGGTTCACTGAAGGTTTGATTTCCGCTGGCTAAAACGTTTGCTGTTTGGTAAATAAATGATACATTAGGATATCAATCCAGGTATAAACCTTATCAACCAAAAAACATGGTAGAAAACACGTACGATGCAATCGTTATAGGATCAGGTATCAGCGGCGGCTGGGCAGCCAAAGAATTAACCGGCAAAGGCTTAAAAACGCTGATGCTTGAAAGAGGCAGAAATTACGAACATATTAAGGATTATAAATACGGAACCAAACAACCATGGGAAGCTGAACACCGGGGCAGCACTACAAAAGAGCAGCAGGTCAAGTACCCGGTAATTCATCGTGGTTGGGCGGCAAATGAGGCCGTAATGGAATGCTGGGTAAACGAGCAGGATAGTCCTTATACGGAAATAAAGCCTTTTACCTGGTGGCGCAGTTACCAGTTGGGCGGCCGCTCTACTTTATGGGGAAGACAAAGCTACCGCTGGAGTGACTTTGATTTTGAAGCCAACGCCAAGGAAGGCTGGGCTATAGACTGGCCTATCCGGTACAAAGATATTTCGCCATGGTATGATTATGTAGAGAAATTTGCAGGCATCAGTGGCGCCATGGACGACCTGGCACATTTACCGGATGGTCATTTTCTGCCACCGGTAAGCATGAACATCGTAGAAAAAGATGTGGCCAGCCGTCTGAAAA
Organism: Pedobacter hartonius; assembly: GCF_900107535.1. Lineage (GTDB taxonomy): Bacteria > Bacteroidota > Bacteroidia > Sphingobacteriales > Sphingobacteriaceae > Pedobacter > Pedobacter hartonius. Next base: position 35,924 of record NZ_FNRA01000018.1, read on the forward strand.
AATACTACAAGGATCAGCGGCATCTGATCAACGGACGCGTAGCTAATTTAACAGCAGCGATCCCCGGACGTACCAGATGCCAGTTCAGGGACCGCTGCTGGGAAGGTTGTCCCTTTGGAGGCTATTTCAGTACGCAGTCTTCTACCCTGCCGGCAGCCATGGACACAGGCAACCTAACTGTCAGGCCATGGAGCATCGTTACCCGCATCATCTATGATAAGGATAAAAAGAAGGCTACAGGAGTCGAAATCCTGGATGCGCAGACAAACCAGACCTATCGCTATCATGCAAAAATTATCTTCCTGAATGCTTCGAGCCTCAACTCTGCCTGGGTATTGATGAATTCGGCCACAGATGTATGGGAAGGTGGTTTAGGAAGCAGCAGCGGAGAACTGGGGCATAATATTATGGATCATCATTACAATTTGGGTGCCTCCGGAACTATTGAAGGTTTCGAAGACCATTACATATACGGACGGAGGCCGACAGGGTTTTACATTCCGAGGTTTACCAATCTTTATGGCGATAAAAGAGATTTTTCGCGCGGTTTTGGTTATCAGGGTAGTGCCAGCCGCGACTCCTGGAGCAGGGAGATCGCAGAACTGAACATCGGGGGTGAATTTAAAGATACCCTGAGCAAACCCGGCAACTGGAACATCGGAATGACCGGATTCGGCGAAATTCTCCCTTATCATGAAAATAAGATCACCCTGGATGCAAATAGAAAAGACAAATGGGGCTTACCGGTTTTGTCTATGGACGCAGAGCTGAAGGACAATGAAAAGAAGATGCGCAGTGCCATTACAATGGAAGCGGCAAATATGCTGGATGTTGCAGGCGTAAAAAACATACGTACATGGGATAGCGGACACGCCATGGGCCATGGAATACATGAGATGGGAAGCGCCAGAATGGGGCTCGACCCTAAAACCTCAGTGCTCAATAAGCATAACCAGGTGTGGGATGCCCTAACGTTTTTGTAACCGATGGTGCCTGTATGACTTCATCAGCATGTGTAAACCCCTCACTGACCTATATGGCGCTTACCGCCAGGGCCTGCGACTTTGCCTTTAATGAATTAAAAAGCGGTAATCTTTAATTATTAACTTATGGACAGAAGAACAGCAATTTCAAGGGTGGCCATGATATTGGGAAGCACTATCATAGGTGCTGATTTATTTATAAGTGGTTGTACAAATGAACACCCTGCACAGGTTCAGGCGCTACTTACTGACGCTCAGGTCAGTTATCTAAACGAAGTAGGCGAAACTATCCTTCCTAAAACCGCTGCCTCGGACGGTGCTAAAGCCGCAAATGTGGGTGCCTTTATGAAGATTATGGTTAGAGATTGTTATTCTCCTGAAGACCGCCAAATATTCTTTGATGGATTGGATGCCCTGGAGCAGCGCTGTAAAAAAACACTGGGTAAAGGGTTTTTAAGCAGCAGTCTGGAGGAAAGGCAAAAGTTATTAATCACCCTGGACGCCGAAGTAAAAGACGGCAAAAAAAGAAATGACCTGCTACAGCAGAAAGAAGCTGAAAGGCAAAAATCCTCACAGGCAGGCGGCAAGCCCAATTACCTTAAAAAAACGCCGCCCACACCTTATTTTGCGATGATCAAACAACTTACATTATTGGGTTACTTCACCTCAGAGATCGGATATAAGAGCATAGGTTATGTTTCTGTACCGGGACGGTATGATGGGAACGTGACGAAGTCATAAGCTGCAGGCGCAGTGCATCCGGCTTATCTCCGGCTTGTTTCTGGCTTGCTCTATGCTTATGAGTCCGAGTATCCTACAAGACAGGTACTACCTACCTCGGACCCACAAGCATAGATGAAGCCAGAACGAGACCATAAAGCATTATAAATGGCAGATAAAGATTATAAATGGTAGACGAAGGATTCCATTGGCTCGCAGTGAAAGCCCTCAGTTTTTAGCAGCTCACAGATCAGCTGCGGCTGTAAATCTGTACTGACTACCCTCAGGATATTGTCACAATCATCCAGATCAAAATTACATTGGGTAACCGGCGGCAATGCCTTTAGTAATGACAACAGCTTCCCAACATGTTTTTGTTTGTCAACGCTTGTTTTAAATATGATAAGGTGCATCCCGGGTTCTTTAAAATTAGCTATTTTCTGTGTCGTGCTTTGTCCAGCCGCACATTTTGTTTTTCATCTCTTCTTTAAAGTGCTGTCTTTCTTCTGGCGTCATGCCCCTGAAACGGTCTGCCATTTTATGGCGTGACCATGGGCCTCTTCCACTGCCCTTTCCAAATCCGAACAGGAGCTTGCATAAAATAAAGATGCCCATAGCCTGCCAGTAAGTAATAGTGCCCACATGGAGTATTTCCGGAAGTAAATTATTCCACAATATCATTACCACGTAACTAACCAGGGCCAGCAAGGCTGCGATACCGAAAGGAATAAGAAAAAACTTTTTTCTGTTTCTATTGAATGTAGATTTCATTTGACTAAGTGTGTTTTAGTTAATATTCTGTGATCTCCTGGTAAAGCTGTTTTAAACGTTTACGGAGATGGAGTACTGCATAGCGCTTACGGGACACCAGGGTGTTGAATTTGACACCGGTTTTCTCGGAGATCTCTTCAAATGAAAGGTCCTCCAGTTCCTGCCATACAAAAACAGCCTTCTGTTCCGGAGGTAATTCATCAAGTGCAAGGAAAAGCTGTTCCCAGAAAAGGTTACGCAGATAGGCAGTTTCAGGGGTGGTCACTTCGATCATCAGCATACTGATCAGATCAGCTGTATCATCATTATCCTCCGCCTTATAAAGATCATCAAGCAGCCTTTCGCCATGTTTTTTGTGTTTATCCAGGATTTTGTTTTTAGCTACGCGATATAACCATGCACTGGTTTGTTCAATAGGCTGGGCATTGATCACATTGCTGAACTGGTACCATACATCCTGCAATATATCTTCTGCATCCGCATCGCTTTTTACCTGCTTACGAATAAAACCCATCAAGCTCTTACCATATGCTTTAATAGTTTCTATAATGTAACTGTTCTGGTCTTTGGGCATCAACGCGGCTTTCAAAATATGGATTGTTTACTGATAAAGACGACTATGGCGGCGAAACATTTTAATTTTTTTTACTTTCTTCTGAAGAATGTGATATTTGCCTCTAGTTATATCTTTGGATAACGGACGTAAGTAACTCATTAAATGGCGTTAATGCAATATTATTTATAAATAACAAGGCCTCAGCAAAATTAATTGTTAAGGCCTTTTGGTATAACTATACGGAGAACCAACGCCGGTTTCGGGTTCAATTGGCTTAAGAATGTACAGGAGAATGGATTTGAAAGCCTATTTTAAAGACTCCAGTTCCTGCAATCGTGTTTTTAACAACGGTAAGTATTTATTTGAAAGAGCAGCAATTCCGGGATCTTTAAATTTAGAGCCTCCGTCAAATATTCTGATTGCATCGCGGTGCTCCTTCTGGATCATCTTTTTATAAAGTTCATCAAATTGTGTATCCGTTGCTTTGTTCAGTTTGTCCAGTTTGCCGGTGAGCTCATCACTTGCAGACTGATCTAAATCTACTACAGCCATGTCTCTGGAAATTGATAAAGACTTCAGGTCTTCTCCTATCCTGTTCTGCTCAAGCACAATCCTGGAAGCATATTCTTTAATCCCGGAATTTTTAGACCTGGATGTGGCCAGCTGGCTTAACTGTGTTTCAGTGATTTTGCTGACAGATGCCAGCCGGATAAATTTCTGTGTTTCAAAAGCCAGGGCTGAGTTGGTCTTTGTATCGTTAGGAGACGGACTGGGGCCTGTAGAATTGGCTGTAGAGCGAATCCCGGGTGGCGGTTCACCTAAATACCCTCCTCTGGGTGTTCCCGGTGTATTTGATGTTCCAACTATGGTGGGGGCTGTAAATCTACTAATACTATCATTTCCGGCAGTGTTGCCTCCCGCAGTTGAAAACATGCTGCTGCAAGACTGTACCAGAGCGGTTACGGCCACCAGCAGAATTATAAAACCAAAACTTTTCATGAGGTTAATTGCATATCCAAGCCTCTATCAAACACCATGCTACAATTATGATAATGACAGGCGGGCTATAGCCGCAATGTTGTTTATAATTATTGCCTTTATTCATCCTTCTAATGATGAATAAAGGCAATCCTGTTTTTATTTGATATCTGCGTCGAAAGCGGTATTCAGTATCTGCCCTTCGCGTTTAGTCTGTATAAATATCCTGTACTTACCCGGTTGTGGAAAGGTATAGGGGAAACTGATTTCCTGCATATCATGTGCGCCTGTTGTTTCCACAGGATGTTCCATGCCGGCCATCAGGATCTCATTTCGATCTTTTTCATCCATCGTATCCAGGCGGTTTACCAGATGGTTCACGCTGTCTGCAAATACTGAAGGGTTGGGTAAGTATTCATTTAAAGGCTGATGGAATGCTATCCTGTCCAGTAATGCTTTTTGTGAACCCATAGAATAACTGCCTGCGGGATGCAGGTGTATGTATACGCTGCCATCATCCTTGAGGATCACCGCATGTGCGGCCATCCCTAAATAAGGCTCCAGTTTGGCCCGCTTCCTGTTCTTGTCCAGTATTTCAAATCTGAGCATCGTCAACTCGCCTGATCTGATCGTCTGTCCTGCGGTTTGCAGCCATACTGCCGAGGAACCGTCCGGCAATTTGGCTTCTATTCCGGATGACCCGCATAATACCGAGGGCCGCGTGCTTGCAGGCATATTGCCTCCGTTAAGCGGATTGGTAACAAAGTAGCTGTCATCCTTGTTGGATGATATCTTTAACTCCGGCCGGTTGCTCACCAGATGAAATGTATGCTCCGGTATATCCAGTGTATCCACAATAGTTTCTGCAAAACCACTCAGGCGGGTAATGTCCGCATAAACCCAGTACCTTCCGGCAGGCAGATCAGGCATTGCGGCTATAAAAGTCAGGGAATCAAGTCTGCGTGGGTGTAAGTGCGCAAAGGCATTCAGTTCACCTGAACGTACTAAAAACAGGTGCATCAGTTTACCGTGGTCCGGTACGATGTAATTCATTTTCCTGGTAAGGTCCATCCGCTTTGCGTTTCCAATCTTTCTCAGCGAGGCGGTATCAATCGTCAGTCTGAGTGTACCGTTGCTGGCATCCAATGTGGTAGTTGCCTGAAGGGGCCTGTACAGATACCTTGTATACTCATCTGCGGCAGAGTTCCACCAGCTTCTTCCTCCCCATAAAATCAATCCCAACACTACGATAGCTGTAACCACGCCGGAGATTTGCCGTCTTCGCAATTTAGTAGTAAATTTTTCACCGGGATTTAGTAAGCTGTCACTTACGCTGGAACCGATGATCGTTACCATCAGGATCAGTAAAAAGACAGCCATGGCCAGCAATGCCCAGCCTAAGCCAGGGGGCATATTACGCTTGCCAGTGGAGACAGCCATCACAGGAATTACGGCTATACCTTTGCCCCTGGCGCCATTTACCGTGACCTGAACGCTGGATGTACCGGTAGTCATGAGCCATAGTTTCAGTTCATAACGCCCGGATTCTGTAGCGGATGGCACAGCAACATCAGCCTTTGGCGAACCATCTGCCCCAGAAAGCCAATAGACAGGTCTTGCACTGATATTGATGTTCTTATCAGCACCTTCCAGATACACCGTTACCAGCGCTGTGCCTGGAATTACATCTGGCGGAGTAATGTTTACCAGTAGTTTATACGGCCCCGCATCCCCCTCAAACGTTACTCCCGGGCTGCCAACATGCCCGTAACCAGTTACAGCAGTAAACAGCAGGCTTAAAAATAATATGCTCTTTTTCATGTTTGTTTACCGTTTTATAGATTTCATCCACCTGCCCCATCTGAATCCCACTGATGATGATACTATCGTGATGACTATCGCAATGCCAATACCTTTTATAAAAACTGCAGTTGTTTCCAGGTCTGAAGGCTTGAAAACATACCTGTACGGATAGTCAGGATCAGTACCGAAGTACCAGGAGCGGCTGCCGAAGATCCAGTTTCGCGCATAGGTGCTCATCAGGAAATCGCCAAAGGGCCATTGAAATACCAAAAATATCACACTGAACAGGATCCCTATGTATATTGCTTTTACAAAATCACCTTTATCCCGCATACGCTGGTTAACCAGATCAATGGCGATGGCCGGAAAAATAAGCAGCAAAGGGAAATCGAAGTTTTGATAATGTGTTACATGGTTCAATACCGGTCCTAATTTAGGTTCTGCGGGGAATAATGGAAGGATCCATACCAGAAGGATTAAAAGGACAGAAAAAACGATGGTCATACCTGTGGCTCCCCATTTACCGGCAGAAGCCCGGGATGCGGCAACCATAAATAATGGGAATAACGCTCCGCTAATCTGGTAAAAAAGGCTTTTGTGCATACTATTTCTGGACAGGTATTCATTCGCGAAGAAAAATACCATGATCAGCAGAAATCCAAACGAGAGGTTAAAACACTGGTTGATGATATCTCTGGTACTCGGTGATGCGTCGGTTGCCCTGTTTTGAAATGCCAGTACACTAACAATGGCACCAAACTGTATGGTGATCATACCAACTGCCAAAATACTGTGCGGAGGCGAAAGCACTTTAACATCGAGCCCAAAGGTATTGTGCCACCAATCGTCAAATGGAGCAGATGTGATCATTGCGAATGCCCCCCATATACAGAATAATGCACCAAGCGATCCATAAAATATGCCCCAGAAATGAACAGCCGACTGTTTTTCAACCGCTTTGGATGCAAACGTAAGGCGAAGGACATGATAGCCGGAGAATACCCCGGCGATCACTGCCCCCAGATACATAAACATATGCGGAGGGGCAAACAGCCCGTCACGCCCGATGGTCATATGCCAGGAAAGATCCCAGATCAGTCCCCCGGTGATACTCAATGACGAAAATACCACGGCGTAAATGTAGACAGGTAAAGAACTTTCTGCTGTTACACCTGTAGCAATCTTTTCTTCCTTTGAAGGCTGTGATATGGTTATTGTTTCCATTAGAATTTGATTATATGCATAGATTGGTTGAGTTCGAGATATGCGTCTGTATGATAAATGATTGATTAAAATGAAATTTTATAAAGATATTTTTATAGTTAAAATCAATAAATAAACGAAAATATTATTGCTATATTTTTATTAAGTTATAATTTATGTTGATTTGACGCTGTCTTCCTGTAGATTCTTCTAAGAATTAATAGTGCAGGAACGGGTTTATCAATTTTCTTACAAAGCCCTGCCGATAATTCTTGTTCCGCTAAAATCACTAGCTTTACGAAATGGAAAATGAACGCAGCAATCCCTACACCCAATTTAATGTAGGGATTCTTGAAAATTGGAAAGCTAATGGCGTAAAATATATTAAGCTGGTAGAGCTGGAAACAGATCTTCCGGTTAAGTTCTTCGAGCTGATTCCAGATTCAGAGATCCCGGATGCTGAAGAAACCATTTATCCTATTGAATCTGACGATATTACCGAGTTGCTGGAGCCGCTCGCCAAAGTCAAATTCCTTGTACATGATATTTATCTTGATGAGGAGTTTTAAATGAGTGCGCAGAATATCAATTTTAAAAGAATAAATCATGTGATGATCACTGTTCCTGAAGGTACGCAGCTACAGGCGAGAGAATTTTATGGAGATGTCATGGAACTTGAAGAGATCAGTGGGGAACATCCGCGGGCTGCGCTCTGGTTTAAGATAGGTGATATAGAATTACATGTCAGACAAGAGCCTGCCGGTCCTTTGTCTGACAGGCACCCGGCTTTTGAAGTTGAAAGCCTTGATGCAGCAAAGCTGTTTTTGCAAAAAAAGGGAGTAGCTATTGCATATTCTTCGGAGATCGACGGCCGGCAGCGCTGTTTCTTTCGTGATCCCTTCGGCAACCGTTTTGAATTACTTGAACATCTTAAATAGTATTTGCCCATGAGCTCCTCACTTGATTTTTCACAGTCCCGGATGAAGTGGTTTAATGAACCGGATAAATCTTTCGCACAGGGATGTAAATTACACATGACAGTAAATCCTGATACAGATTACTGGCGTATTACACATTATGGTTTTATCCGTGACAATGGCCCCTATTTTTATATGGAACAAGCCGGAGCTTTTGAAGCCAGTGTAAAGATCAGCGGTAAGTATAAAGAACTATTTCACCAGGCCGGGTTAATGGTTCGTATTGATGATAAAAACTGGATAAAGACCGGAATTGAATATGTGGATGGCGTACAGAACGTCAGTGCTGTAGTTACCCGTGAGGTTTCTGACTGGTCGGTAATACCGAGGCATGACAGCCCAAAATCTATGTGGTTAAAGTTACTACGTAAAAGTGATTTCGTGGAGATTAAGTACTCTTTTGACGGCGTAAAATTTGATATGCTGCGGTTGGCCTATTTCCCTCCGGAAGTGAAAGCAATGATCGGAGTGGTTGCAGCGGCGCCTGGTAAACAATCTTTTGATGTAATATTCGAAGATTTTAAAGTTGAACCTGTTATATAAAGTATCTGCCCACCCGGAAATATTTCTCTTCCCAGTATAATCTATAATATCCTGTATATCAGATAGTAAATAGATGTTATCCCTCCTCTTAGTGCATATATCATATGCTGGTCATGCAGTACTTATGTAAAAAAATCGTATAATGATATTAGATATTGAATATTTGCGTTTAGATATTGTAAAATAGAAATAACTTCAACAATAAAAATTTAAACTAACAATGGAAGAAAATAAACCACAAAGTGCTGCCCGCTGGATTGAGAAACTGAAATTACAGCCACATCCGGAAGGCGGTTATTATAATGAACTTTACCGTTCTCAGCTGAAGGTATCAAGATGGTCATCTGTCTCTGTTTCAGTATACAATGCCTGTACCTCTATTTACTATTTGCTTGAAGGAAATGACTATTCCAGCTTTCACCGCCTCGCTTCGGATGAAATCTGGTATTTCCACAAAGGAGCTCCCCTGCTCATTCATATGATCGATAATAATGGAGTTTATACGACGCAGGAACTTTCAGATACGTCAACAGGAACCCTGTCATTTTTGATTGAAGCAGGGATCTGGTTTGCCGCTGAGATTCCATCCGGAACTGATTTTACATTGGTTAGTTGTGTAGTCGCCCCGGGCTTCGAGTTTAAAGAATTTGAAATGGCAGATAAGCAAGAATTAATCGGTCGCTATCCTCAGCACGAGGTGATTCTGAATAAATTATGCAGGGAACGCAACGAAGCTTAACGGCATAGCTATTGACGAAGCAGCTATGGTGAAAGAAATTGCTGATATCATAGCTGCATGAGTGATCTAAGGACGATGATTCAGGGTGTTTTTAGCATTTTAAAAGGATATCTGAATCTTTTTTAGATTTATTTTCAGATTTAATTGCAACATAATATTTAATTTCTATCTTTGCACCTCCTTAAACGAAAGGAATTGATTCCGTAGCTCAGCTGGTAGAGCATTACACTTTTAATGTAGTGGTCCTGGGTTCGAATCCCAGCGGGATCACAAGAAACAATATCAAAGAGA
>NZ_FNRA01000017.1 GCF_900107535.1 Pedobacter hartonius
AACTCCTTCGGGTATGCTTTTCTCTCTCGTGACATAATTTCTGTTAAGGTATGTAAATCCCTTAACTCCGTGTCTACTCAAATATAGCAAGTCCAATATCCTTTTTTTTCTAGTATTTTATAGGAATCATTAATTACTTTATAATCCACATTGGCGACTAGCCTAAATATATCTCGATCCAATTTTTGATTTGGAGAGACAATATCCTGATCTATAGCAAAACAAATTTGAGACGCTATGGAGTTTGCAGTATGTCTATTAACGAAACTGCCATTCCATATAATATCATTACAGATTTTAATTGCTCTATCATACTGATTTATATTCATAAAAGTAAAAACGTATAAATATAAGATTTAAATATAAAAATAATTATTTCAGAATAAGAAAATAATTATTAATACATTACCAGTGATACTGGTTGATAATTATGAATTACTGCTGTGAAGTAGATCAACCCAAGCGCAATGCGCTATTTCCTGGAATCAGAAAAAAATGATCAAAAAAGGGGAACCTATGCATTGAATGTCTTCGGACGGCTTATGATATTGAGCGCGAAATCAAGGATAAAGCTCCCAATGAGCGCAAACAAGCCAGACAGAAACTATCCAAACCTATATGGGTTCACTTTGGGCAGTGGCTTGAAGAAAACGCTGGGATGCTGAATGAGAAAAATGCTATTACTAAAACCTTTGCCTATACCATAAAACGATATAAATGCCTAGTGGTATATTGAAAACGGCACCTTAAACATTGATAACAACCCAATTGAGGGCAGTATAAGAGGAATTGCGCTCGGAAGAAAGAACTTTCTGTTCTGCGGCTCCCAGGAAGGGGCACAAAGAAGTGCCATGCTATATTCTTTCATGGGAACATACAAATTACAAGGCATTAATCCCATGGTCTGGATGGTAGACGTATTGAAAAAAATCAATAATCAACACACAGACCAAATCCAAGATCTTTTACCACACCGATGGAAAGAGCTGCAAGAAATCGAACCTGTGCGGTAGTGTTAGCTTAGCCTTAAGCTGTGGTTAATAACTAAGTATCTTTCTGAAAATTGCTTCTGCTAATAGCGGCGGAACTGCATTTCCAATTTGTTGTTGTATGTGAGACAAAGGTCCTTCAAAAACAAAGCTGTCCGGAAAACTTTGTAATCTGGCTGCCTCGCGTACCGATAACCCTCGATCTTGAAATGGGTGAATAAGCATATTTTTCCGATAGTTCGAGATTACTACAGATGGCTTATTAGCATCTAAACGCTTATAAATTCCACTGTGACAGTTACTGGTATTTGAATAGTTACCCATTAGTTCAGCTGGAATTGCCTTCCAATTTTCACCCTGCTTAATATGTTTGTAGCGCTCAATCACATAATCCTGATTTCGCGAGACAAAATTCTGTAGTGGTGTTACGGAATCTGCCCGCATCTTTGCAGCATATTCACTGATATCACTGAATGGCAAGGTATATTGCGCAATTGGAAAGTTATCACCATTGACGAGGACAGGTAGATCTGCTAGAGCTTCCTGTACATTTACTTTTTTATCGTGCTTTTGAGGAAACTCAAAATTTATTCCCTTGCGATTTCCTACCATAAAAAATCGATTACGATGTTGCGGCACACCATAGTCTGACGCATATAGCACAGCTTCTGTAGTATCATAGCCGATCTCCCGAAAACATTCCTTTATTTTCAATACTGTATTGCCCTGATTGTAGTTTGTTATCCCCTCGACATTCTCAAAAAGAAACCATTCGGGTTGCAATACATTGACAAAACGAACGAACTCAGAGAATAGCTTATTATTACTATTCTCATCACTCCTTGTCTTTGTATTTGAGAGTGAAAAGCCTTGACACGGCGGGCCACCGAAAACAATAAATGGTGAGGCACTGCCCATGTGAAACTTGGGATTAATCTTGGTAATATCTTCACACAACACCTTTACTCCAGGATGGTTACGACCGAAGGTTTTGGCTGCAGATGGATCCTTTTCTACAGCAAATCCAATTTTAATGCCGGCACTCTCCGCCCCAAGACTAAGTCCTCCGGCACCACTAAAAATGTCAATTCCTATTTTGTTTATTGTTTTCAATTTATTAGATATGTTATCTCCCAGTCCTTTATAATAATTAGAAGCATGTTTTTCTGTTAGATTAAACATTTGTGAAAGTACAAATTATAATTATATTTTTAATCCCAATGCTTCGTTAGTTTAGATTTAGTCCCTCTTCCCTTGCCGTGTCGTAAATCTGATACAGGATCTTAGCTTGTTTTTCCGAAGGTAAGGTGATTTGCTTTATGGACATTTTTTCGAGAATTCCTAATTGCATATTGCTTAAGCTCCGTATACCCTTATAATTCCTATAATGTTCAAAAATCATCTTCCAATTTGCATTGGTAACGTTGAGCACAAACACCTGATTGTCGATCGCTTTTTCAAGTATCTTAACGTCTTTACTTTCTTTTATTTTATAATTTTTCTCCTCACGGTAGATGAATAAGCGCTCGTCAAGTTCAGGGAAATCGATATCTATATTTCTAACGGCCTCCCAACACATGCTATTTTTTGCCCACTGACTGATGTTAGCGTAACCTGTTGCAGGATGCGTGATTTTTTGGTAAACCTGCTGTGTAATCAGCTTTAGCATTTCAATAAGCTCAAATGGGATTTCTTGCTGTTCCCAAATTAGATCGAAGTTAAGTTGTAAGCCTGAGGTCACAACAAGCTCTGAAAGATAAGAGATCGAATAGGCTACCGTCTGCGCCCTATATCCACCATCATACCATGCCGCTGCTGATACAAGCTTCTCTGTTGTTCTAAAAAGGATCACCCTGCAGATCGCATCCTTAAAATAGGTTTCTGTAATAGCCAGATTATCTTTTTCTAATAATTCAGTAATGTCCTCTGCAAATTTTTTAAAACTCTCCTGCGCACCTTTTGAAACAACATCAGGGCGCCGCAACCACATTATTTCAGTTTTAGAGAGAAGAGTCTTGTCGACCACTTGTGATTTAGGATTTTCCAATGCAAAGCTGTTTTTTTCAGCAGTCTTAAGATAAGCCTGACTGTTAAGATATTCTCCTCGTACACGCTCATAGAACCATTTAGTTCTGCGCTGGGCACCACCGATTGCAGGCGCATAGACTCTACTTGAATATTCTTTCATATCCTTATGGAACGGGCTGTTTGAAAAGAAATCCGAATTATTTATTTTGTTTTGGGTATTTGCATATTCAGCTACCTTGGATATGAAATCATCTTGCTTGCTGGCATCTTTTACAACCGAAAGTTTCATTTGGACAGAAACTTTGGAAACATCAATGAGTGAGGTTCGCTTAGCAGCATATATGGCAGAAGTAGTCTGTCCACCATTTACGATCTGAAAATTCTTAATCTTTTTTAGGTGGCCATCCTCACCAAGCTCAATCTCACTGGCTGTTGCAGTGATTCCATTGTTATATGCGAAGAACATCTCGGGCTTATGTTCGATAGTAATCTTTAAGCCCTTGTTAACATTGCCTTTAAACTGAAGGAAAGTTCTAACATTTTGTTCAAATAGCTTTTGACCATGCTCCTCATAAATGTCGACTAAGTGATCACCATTGATAACTGTAAGATAAGATTGATAACTATTTTCCTCATCATTAATCTTTAAACATGGTAGGTCGACCACAATATCAGAGATAGTAGACTTTGCCTCAGATTCATAAATGTTATGAAGATAATTGATGTCAATCACCCTAAAGTCAAGTGCAGCTCCCTCTAGTATATCTGATGGTAGCTCTAATAGATTTCTTGTTGCCTTTCCGTCTGTTAATAGCATTAACCTTACACGAAGCAGTTGTCTTTTTTGAAAATATTTATAAATATTGTAAGCCATGCTATAAGCTTCGGAAGTTTCCTCCATATCCTTGTACAGACCATCAACTGACCTAGTGAGAAAAGTCTTGAGGCGATTAAATTTTGCCTCCATCTGCATTCTCGTGAAAGTTTGGATTGACTCATCCTGAAAAAACTGGTGATTGAGGACAGTAAGTATCTTTCTGTCGTCATCATAGTCATAACCATAAACTTCCATTCCTTTTTTAATATACTCCGCTGGGGAATAGTTGCTTGTCATGTCACCAACACTGACCAGATCTTCACAAACTACTTCGAAGAAGGATTGGGCCTGCAGTAGACCTCTACTATCCGCATCAGTAAGTATCGACTGGAGAAAATCCTCATGAAATTCTTCTAAAGTTGCCATGGTGTTATCAAGTTAAAATGGTAATTTTTGTTCATATTTTTCACATTGTACAAGATCCAAGCTGTATTTGACGCCTGAAATTCGGGAATCAATCATATCGTTAGTAATCCTTGGAAAATCTGTTTCTACCTTGTAAGTCTTCGAGCAATCTATAGAGTAACTAGAAAATGGACCTTGTGTTATGCCTTCTATATAACCATAGGCTGTTAATCGTTCCTCAAAAATACCTAATATCTGAATATCCATTGGAGTAATCAGATCAATGATAGCCTTAACTAATGATGGTATATCCAATCCAGTTGATCCTTGGCTGAGAGCATAACATATAAGGTAGACCGGCTTGATATCCGTTTCCAACTGTCCCAAGGAAGATATTCTTATTTTGGGGCCTTTGCTGGATACATAAGACTTAACTTCCAGGAAGCACTCTTGCAGCGAAAAGTCCTTCTGATCAGAATCGGGACCAACCCATCCAATAATAGCGTTTCTGTAACCGATAGCGGGTATGATCAGATCTAAAATACAATATAATTCCGCGAAGAGGCCCATTTGTATCTTTTCAGGCATCGATAAAGGTCTATCTTCACTTAAGAATCTTTGCCAGCGCTTTATACGTTGATTTATAATCCTGATCATATCAGGTTCATCCTTTACTCTCGAGACTCGATCAACAATATCGCAACATACCGCCAAAAACATCTCCCAGTCTTTATTCTCATGTAGGATCAAATAAAATCTTGTGCCATCATTATCTACAGTCGCAATAGAGATTCCTTTCATTTGGCCAATAAAACTTTCTTGGGGCAGTGAATGATTAAAATGAAACATCATTCCAAATCTTCCATCATCATCACAGATCCAAAAGAGATTATGAATTGTCTTTAGATCAATTCTTCTGACTGTCTGAGAGTTCATATATCGCCATGGGTTTTCAGATAGATTCATAATTATTCCTCACCTTCATCTAGCCTGTCCTCAAGCTGATCTAAAAAAACTGTATTCACCATCAAACGAACTGGTTTCGCTTCTGACAAAGCAGTCCCGTTAAAACTTATCCCAAAAGCGGCAATTTCCTCCAACTTAATATCACCTTCTTTATTCTCTACCTCTAATAGATGGAGCATTAGTAGTGGCTTAGTCCTCATACCGCGAGACTTCTTTCGATTATTACTAACTAATCGCCTTAGTTCAGGATCTTTTATTGCAATCGCTTCTGATGTTCCAGATGACACCTGACGATTGAGAACCTCATAAGCACCATTCTTGTCGGCTACAACCCTTTGCTGACGTTTTAATTTAATGTCTTTATATGAGAACTCTTCTCCGTCACCGCTATACAGCGCAATATCCCATAACGTATCAGTCTGATTTATATATTCTTTTATAAAACCAATTGGCATCCTCGATGAAAGCCCAAGTTTATCCTTATCGTAGGTTTTATAAGTATTCACGAACTTTTTCACGAGGGATCTATCGATATCTGTCCATAATACACTTTGAAAATCAGGCGAATGGTTTGTCGGCAGGTTATCAATCAAGTCTTGTATCGCTCTAATATTATCAGTTATTACATTAGGTTCCTTTCTGAGATAACTGGTTTCCTTCAGCGAACCTTCAAGACGCATATCAAAATAATAATATTCCATATTATGCTGCTTATTTCTTGCTGTAACCTGGAGAGCACTATCAGGATTCTCTTTGATATAAAGCCCAAAGTCTTCTGGCGTCCTACGGTTTTCCGCCATAAGTTTAAAGTCGTCTACCAAATCTTCTGTCGCTCTGATGATCTCAGCAAAATCGTTGATTCTATCCTGAGGCATAAATATCCTACATAGATCTTCATACCCTGGTCTATATCCAAACCATCTACCCATCTGCATAAGTGTGTCATAAAATACAGTGTTACGTAAAAAGTAGCTAACGCTTAATCCTTCAACAGTAAATCCACGGGCTAAACTAGCTCCGCCAACAACAATAGCATTAGTCACTACATCTTTTCTATATTCTAATGGAATAGCGCTTTTAGCGTGCACATCTCGTATCACTATAGTTTCTACAAAGTTTGGAAATTCCAGGAGGACGTCATTCCAATTTAAATTTAATTCCTCGACGTGATTTTTGTACGTTACAGCAAGTTGTTTTAAATACACACTCATCCCTTCGCCGCCCTCTAATGCAGCATATGCAATTGTGTCCTTCTTTAGTAACGTTAAATATTCCTCGGCAAGCGTTGCCAAATTTTTATGTACATCAGTAAATCTTGTTGCATGTATCAACATACTATTATGTTTGTCTCCCTGACCTCTCAATCTTCTAATAGATATATTTATTAGGAAAAGTCTAATTGCATCCAAAAGATTTTCTGGTAAACATTCTAGAATGAAATCCTTTTTATGAGTGTATGGAATTACTGTTTCATGGTCATCTATCGCAATAAGATGGCGTTGATTGGTATCTATAAATATTTTTCTAGCTCCAAAATAATTTGTAGGAGCATTCAAAGCATAAATAAAATCTTTTGGAAAAAGATCTTTTCCAACTGAATCGTTATTCGCTTTGTGATCGATAAAAATATTAGCGTAAGGGGTTGCGGTATAGGCTACATACGCTGATCTCTTGAAAAGGCTTAGCAATTGTCGCAATCTTTTATTAATAATTGTTGGATCGTTTTCTCCTTTTGTATTTATAGAGGCATAATCTGATTCATCATCTATTACCAACATGGCATGTTCGATATCATTTCCCCGATATTGTTTTTCAAGCCATTCGATCACGCTTTTTAAGGTGCTGGTGTTTTTTTTGATTACTAAAAGCACCGGTACATTTACAGTCTCAAAATTGATGCCCTGTGCTAATCGATCTGCGTCCTGCCTATTAAAGTCACGTTGTGTAGTTGTCAAACTATATGGCGTAAGGTGTTTCCCTCCGTTACCAATTCCAGCCCCAACCTGTTCCCCTCCACTATAGCCAACAAACGATTCATTCATCCTCTCCTGTGTCTGATCCCTTAGATTGTTAATGCCTCCGGCAATAATTACAATAAATTTATATCCAGCATCTGCAGCCTTACAGACAAGAGATGAATAATTAAGTGTTTTACCCGACTGCACATGCCCAACAACCATCCCATATCTACTAAACCGGTCGGTGGATGGAGACTCAAGGTTATTCATAACGACATCAGTATCGTCATCCGTTGTTTTGACAACATTTGGAGGAAGGGATTTGTAGAGATATGTCTTATACCTGTCCCAGTAATATAAGTCTGATTTCCCTTTTGCCAAAGACGTCCACCAGGAATTATCTCTTAGCTGTTGTTCATTACCTTGAATAACTGTCCCATGCCGCATTCCAACATCAAAATGTACCTCGAACTCGTGCTTCAATTGTTTCCATTCAACGTCCTTCAGATCTATGAACTCAGACACTGAAAGAATGTTATGTAATATTAAAACAGGAACAGCGGCAATCACGCCTTGAAGATTGCTTATTTCTTGATGAATAGCAGCCTTGTCCAAGGGACTGGGCATTTTGTTGAGCTTATCAAAAATGTAGCCCTTTACGGCCTGATAACTATTTTTCTCCATCTCTTAACAATTCTTTTCTATTTATAAATATCTCTGTTTTCAATAATTCTTCGATGTAGTTTGGTGGCAAACCTGCACTCTTCAATCTTTCTGTCAGTTCTTCTACGTCTGAAATTGTTAGAGCAGTTTGTTGTTTTAACTGATGCGGACTATTTTGTAGCTTAAACTGTATTGCATCAATTGGAAGGTAAGCCTGCAGTCCTTTAAGATATAGTTGAAGCTTTCGTAATAGTTCTTCCGGAAGATCAGCTTCTAGATCTGCATACAATGGATGATCTTCGTTTATCGCAAAACGGAAATCTTCGTTCATAGGAAAAATCTCCCAAAATTGTATCAGAGTTTTATCTTCTATTTTCCGTCCCCTACCAGTAAATGGTTTCGATCCAATTTCGGTCACACGCGAGATTATACGTTTAAGATTAGTCTTAACGAGATCTGCAGGCTTTGCTGTTGATTTTTTTATATCAATGCCCCAATAGTGATCCATATCGTTGGGAATATCAATTTTTATTCGCACAAGTTTATGAGCGTCTACGGTTTTATGTAATCCCCACCACGTGCCATAAACCAGAATACGATTCTCTCTATACAGATAAAACCCCTGAGACCTAATATATCCTTCCTCAGTTGCATAATGCTCATATTCTTGCTGTGATAGCTTTGAATGATGTGGAAGAATAAAAGGTTGCACTGTAACTTCTGATGAATGAATTTTGATACGCTCAAGTGATAGCTGCTGAGTTGCTGGGTGATTTAAATTGAATGGATTAAATGGTTTAATTCCATTATTATTTAATGAAATTTTAATGGAGAGTTTATCAGCACCCTCTAAGAAACGATGGAATACTAAAGCTAAATGCTTACGAACCTGATCAATAACAGAAGTAAGTTCTGATTTTTCACAACGATCAATCGTTTCCCAACAAACTAATGTGCCGCTTTTCTGCGATTTTAGTTCCGCTAACAATGGAAGATCCAAAATATCCTCGGGAGTTTTCAATAACCATTGATTTTTCTCCGAAATGTAGTCTAAGTCCCATTGCTTACTGGAAATTTGGCTATCCTTTTTGGATACAACAGTCAACTTTCTACACTGCGAAAATGACGCTGTCTTCAAGCCAAGCCCAAATCTTCCGAGGTCATTTTTCTTTCTTGTGTCTTTCGGATTCTTAGTCGCTAGACGCATTGCCTCTCTTAGTTCAGACTCTGACATACCTGTCCCATTATCTAACATTGCAAATCTTATCTGAGGAACGGGTGTTAAATGTATACTTACTTGACTCG
Source organism: Pedobacter hartonius (assembly GCF_900107535.1). Taxonomy (GTDB): domain Bacteria; phylum Bacteroidota; class Bacteroidia; order Sphingobacteriales; family Sphingobacteriaceae; genus Pedobacter; species Pedobacter hartonius. The sequence continues at coordinate 9,132 of NZ_FNRA01000017.1, forward strand.
CACCTGCTGTGATGCTATTATCAATTAGATCAGCCACTGCAACTTCAAATGAATATCCAATATCTCGAATTGATTCAATAAAGTTTCCAACGTTAGGATCGACGACTTCGGTTTTGAACATTTAAACGGCATTAATTGTATAGTATTAGCTAAAGTATCGTTTTTTTATCTGCTAGCAGAAAAGACATAATCTTTTTTTTAAAGAAAAATATCGTCCGTCCATATTATTTTGACCAACATGAATTTTTAATCGTTTTAGTGAGCAAATATTTTCCCCCATATAATAGATGACTTATCTAATGTCCCTTAAGGCACCAGTAATTTGCCGTCAAGAAACTGAAGATTGCATCAAACCTAAATATCAAATTTAATAGGGAGAGCATGAAGTTACTTACGGTTTCCCGTAAGCAACTAATATTCTGAAAATAATTATCTTACAGCATCAAGCTAAATCATAATATAGTCCTTATCAAGGCTCTTTTTGCCATTAAAACTTAATCTGATACTTTTTGCCGAATATTGGACTTAGGCTATTTAGACTAATGCGAAAAGAGATGACACCCTGACTAAGTATTGATCTAAGTGAATCCCCATGATAGAATTCTAGCCATGAGAGCAGATAAAGTTTCATGGATCTTATCTTTTTTAAGATCACATTCCCAAACATCAATTATGCTCCACCCTTTCATCTCTAAATCATTATGATGTAAAGCATCTCTCATTTTATTACCAAAAATTTTGTTGCGCCACCATTCGGTCCTTGATTTAGGAATTACATAATATTTACATCCTTCATGTCCATGCCAAAAACATCCATGTACAAAAATTATCGTTCTGTACTTTGGTAATACTATATCTGGTTTGCCTGCAAGATTCTTCACATGCAACCTAAACCTAAATCCATGTTTATGGAGGTACTTACGAACAAGTAGCTCAGGCTTTGTATCTTTACTACGGATCTTACTCATATTATAAGACCGAACTTCTTTTGAATGCATATCAGACATATTATCTTAACATTCGACATATGAGTTTGTTCAAATAGAATTGCACCAGATTACGATGAATTTTCTCATGTATTTTTTTATGAAAATTACATACCGCCATATATCCACATACGCTACAGGAAGACTATTTAACCTTCCTGCCTGATCTGGATTTACTGCATCAGGACAATAGGGAGGAAGTAAAGAAGAAATTCGAAGATAACATCAAGCCGTTGATCACGATTGCGCTAAACCAACCTTGGGATCACCTTCCCTTACCGGGTAATACCCTTTAACAAAAGCACTCATTAGACGCGAGCGTTTTTATTTATCTGTTTTAGATATTTTTTTGAAGACTCAATTTGTTTAGCGAACAAAAGTCTTCCTCTGAGTCTTACTAATACCAATGTTTCTATTTCAGATTCTGGCAGATTGACCTTATTATCTTCTTTTATATTTTTAGTTCTCATATCACAAATTTGTTTTTTATAATCAGACAGATCACGTTGTTACTACCTTGATTCCCCTACTCGAATGTGAGTTTGATCCTGTTTTTGTCTACTAATTGGGTAGCCCGACGCTGGCACAATCTAACTTTACTACGGCAAAAGTAAATAAATAATTAATTACCTATCTATTTGAAATAAAAAATTTATGCCGATATAAATATTGGTAACGAAACGATAGGTAAGTGATTCCAGTGATGAAGGTAAATACTTAGGCTCCCTTCTTCGATTTCAAACTACCCATTAACTGACTGTACAGATCTTCTTCGGCTTCTTTCCGTGGTTTAAGCTTTTTGATAGTCGGCCTTTTTCCTTTTGCCTTAGCCTCGATCAGCTTCAACAGCTTTTTATGATAAGTGTCTTCATATTTTGAAACATCAAAATCTTCGGCATACTGGTTCACCAGCGCCAGGCCCATATCCATTTCCTTTTTACTAATGGTTTTGCTATCATCAATCTTCAGCTCATCAGCGTCCCTGATTTGCTGCTGAAAACGGATGCGGGTTACCACAAGAGCATTTTTAACCGGATGTATAATACATAAACTTTCTGTACTGCGAAGTACAAAGCGGGCCAGCCCTGCTTTTTTTGATTTCTTCAGCACCTGCAGCAGCAGATTATAAGCCTTGTTGCTCCTCACATCGGGCTCAACATAGTAGGATGTCTCATAAAACATAGGGTTAACGGAAGCGATATCTACAAAGCTTTCAATCTCTATCGTTTTAGTCTTTTCCGGCGCTGCCGCCTCGAAATCACTATCCTCAACAATCACGTAATTATCTTCCTTATACAGATAACCCTTCACGATCTTATCATAGGGCACTTCCTTCCGGGTGTTTTCATTGATCCGCTGGAACTTGATATGGGCATGATCCCGCCCGTCAAGCATATCCAGGTCAAGGGATGACGTTTCAACTGCTGAATACAATTTCATTGGGATACTAACCAGCCCGAAGCCAATACTCCCCTTCCAGATAGATCTCATAATTGTTCGTTTTTATCTTTGTTTATCCCGTGTGGGTGATGTGCTTCAATCTGATCTGCCAGCAAATGCAGTAGCTCTTCTTTAAGATCTGCCGGGTTCTGGCAAATATGCAGGTAATTGTATGCGTCTGGTTCAAAGCTGGCTACAAGCTTTCCTTCCTGGAATACTTTTACTTTACAGGTTTCACCATTTTGGTGCAGGTATTCACCAATTTCAAAATGGTGGATCTGCTGATCTATGCTGATACTTATCGGATAATTGTCCATAATGCGTTTAAACTGTTAATGCTAACAAATTATAATACATGTAGTTTTCAGTTTTGTGTATTGAAATGCACCTTACACACTATTCAGGTAAAATATGTTAGCGCTGAAGGCTTCTATAAAATCATTTAAGTTTTCCACATGCGCATATTTACTAAATATATTAGCATATTTTTGGCTTTATGGAAATCGGATATATAGCAAAGAGAACATTAGTGCCTACACTGATGGAGTGGGTAAGCAAATCAAGAATACAGAGCCATCTTCCGGAACATTGTATTTTTATCATGTGGCTGAATGATAGTATTCAATTTAATCTTTCAAAACTTTCCATTGATCCTACCGGTGGAAAGATCTTTATCTTTTTTAACCGCAAGCGTAATATGGTGAAGTTATTGCATACCACCAAAAGTGGGGAAGAACCAATATGCGCCGGAATGACAGGGTTTACAAATATGTAAGCCTATCGGTTCGTTCTATATGCACATTTTAGTGAGAGTCAGCATCGTCCAGAATATCCAAAGACAGCAGCTTGCTGGAACCTTTCTTATGTACAAACTCCTTCCATTTCTGTATTTGGTTTTGAATGCGCTCAAATAGTTCAGGATATACCGTTTGCAACTGACCATTCGTAATATCGAACCATTCGTGCTCGTTATTGCTATACTGGAAAAAGCGATCTTCTGTATGGCGGATGTAAACATTCTTGGTCGGTTGTTCTAGGTCAAAACCACCAATCTTACAATAAGGAGTTTCTCCCGAGCTTTTGACCGGAACCGGAGCGCAGCTGTATCCGTACGTTTCCGTAAGATTTAGGCTGAGGGTAAATGAGAATAGCTCGTAATGATAATGGTTAAGCTTGGACTGGGTAAGTAATCTGATGTATGGACTATCATGCGAGACCTCCTGCCAGGAAATCAGCGATTGTCTACAAGTAGAGATCGAACTGGCATGATTCGCAAAGTACCAGCGCCAGTCTTTAAGACCTGTCTTTTCTTCTTTGATAAGATCATCGATTTTGCGGCTATCCTCAAAGAATTTGTTCATGACATTGATTTTATCAAATACTGCGCGCCAGTTCTCGTCACGCTCACGGCTATTACCCCGTTTGTTACTACAGAAACTAAATCTCCCCGAGGACTTGCTGATGAGGTAATCCTCATAGCAGATAAAAGCCCGTTGTAAACGGCGGTAGGGGTCATCCATGTTCGTCTCTGTGAAATAAGACTGGAAACGTTCGGCCAGTTGGACAAAGTATTCTTGTTCGAAGTTCCGATCTACGGTTGCTCTTTTCAGTAAAAAGCCAATTTGACCATACAAATAAAAGTGTTGTTCGTACCGGAGCAGAACATCTTCGTCTATTTTGTAATTAAGTATAAGGCTGGCCTTTAAGCGTTCTTCGGCGACTTGTCCTTGAGCAAAATAAGCGACATCGCTGCCATTATTTAGGTTTTGAAGAATGGCAGCGTAATGTTTTGAAAGCCTGTCGATCGACACAATCGCGGAGACGTATTCAGGCAGTTCATCAATGCGGGAGTTGTAAATAAGGTTTTGGATTACGCGCTGCCAGGAACAAAAGGCTTGTTTATCTTCTTGCTCATAAGCATTTAGAGGTTTGTTATACTTAACAACAAAACATAATATCCCATAAAGGAAAGCCCTATCCGAGTAGCTGTAAAGTTTTTTACCTGAAAATAGTACTGATGAGAAGCTTAGATTGGGGTCGATGAACGTATGTGCGCCGTTTATCCTTAGGAGTGCGTCTAATATCTCCCAACCTTTTCCTCTTAGTTGTCGAAGTGCTTTGAAGACATAATTGATGCTTTCAGTATTGAAAATCTGATGGGTTGAAAAGAAGCTAAATGGTATAATATTGTCTCTTGTATCAATATCCAATACATTGGACAGCGTGCGCCTTTCGCGGTAAACCGGCGTCGTCTCTGTTTTTAGTGTCCGAAGGAGATCATATTGCGCTAACCGGATAAAGAAATTCCATTGGGCAGCGTCTACGGATTCAGGGCTAAGTTTTTTTTGCCAGAAGATATCTGCCCAGGAGATGTCCATATGATCGTCCCAATTTGCGATAGCAATAATTATACTTTCTTTTTTGATATGATCGATTAGCCAGGATTTGAAATTTTCGAACTTGTCAAGCTGTCGCCCGCGCGCATTCATTTTGACATAAAGCTCGTCTTCCGCATTAATGCTATCTAAATCAAAAAAATCGAAAGTAATTGGTCCATTTTCTTCATTGGCAAGCTGGAAGTAGGTCTTTATATCTTGTGGATTAGCATCTTTAAAATGTTTGTGTATTTCGTCAAGCACAATTAACATACCGGATACTGTAGGATCATGCAGCCAATTGTCAAAGAATTCTTTATGGTTGATAATCGAGACCGACGGCTGAGTCTTTGGGTTCAGGTCGTTAACATTTAGTTGGTCAAGATGTGTGCAGAAAAGATTTGAGCTTTTTCGTGTTTTATAGGTGAAATTACTAAAGTCGATCAAATGGCTTTGGTTTCCCCTGACAGCAAGATAACGATATAGCAGGTAAAGCGTGGTCATGCGTTGTTGCCCGTCGAGCAGGATAAGGCGGTCAGCTCGAATATTTTTATCCAGTTCATCAAGATCGTACTCGAGGCCGAGGGCTAAAGAAGACGCATATTGTTTGACGGAACTGAGCAGCAATTTCATTGCTCTAACATTCTTGTTCCTTGACTCATCTTTTTCACCTCCCCGGACTCGGCCATAGATGAAGTCTAGGTGAATCCTAGTATTGCTGGTAATGGCGCTCGCCAGGTCAGCGACGAAACGTTCCCTGATCTCGGTAGCTTTAACACCGGTCCTACCCTGCGCGTAATCACGCTGAATAACTGGTATTTCGATTCGAAAATTCCGGATAAGTTTGGGGAATGTGTAACTTGTGGCCATGATAGGTATCGTTGTTATATGTATGGTTGTGGTTGTTCCGGAAGATAATTGTTTAGGAGTTTCTCTATCCCCTCTTTGTAGTCCCGGGCATCATTGATGCTCCAGAAAGAGACATTGATGCTGTCGTGATTCTTACTATAGTATTTACAGAAAGCGTTGCGTGTTGCCAATGGAATGAAACGGTCATCCTTAGTCTCTACGGCATCCAGAATCATTTCGCGTTTCTTAAAAAATAGGCGATTACTCAGCGCTGAGTTGGTCTTGCTATCTAGCAGCGCCATGTTACCGATGCCGTGCAGCTCTAATTTTGCGGTGATCTGATCGCTGAGCTGTTTCAGCCGATCTCTAAAGTCAGGATTGATCTTTGCTTCATGCTGACTTTGGCTCAATTCCTTGATAAAAACTTCTAAAGACCCTTTGATTTCAATTTCGACGTCAACGATGCGGACTTGTTCATTAGCCCATTGAATAGCCTCGCCTATTGTACTGAGATCTTTTGGGCTTTGGGGATGGATATGTTCTCGTGACCATATGTTTTCAGGGTTATTATATCGCCAAAAAGGAAAGCGAGCGTCCGGCAACAATAACTCATAACTCAATACATTGAACCATAGTAGTGTATTTCGAACGGGCCCTGGTTCATCAACATAGTGTAAATTGTCAATATGATAGGGATGATATTTGACCTTGTTCTTTTCCCGGACGCGCAGAAATAAGTTTTTGATCTGTCTTATGAGCTCTTCTTTGAACGCGCTTTTTGATGTGCTTTCATTGCTCCATCTCAGAATTTTCACGAGGTCTGTACTCCCAGTCGCGGTAAGGAATCCGATACGGTGATAGGTATAGGTATCCTGTGACCAGTCTCGTAGGCGCTGGTACTCACTGACTATCTTTTTCCAGTTCTCCGCGAGGTCCTCACCTACTTTACGCGCACTTTCCCATTTTTTGTAGACCTTACGCTGATCGTCGGTGCCCGGAGTGATACCCGCCTCCAATTGCAACAAAAAGTCGATACGTGTTGATAGCACTGCACCGCCGAGAAACCACCAAAATTCTCTTTCCTGTAGGCCTGCTTCTATCGTTTCCCACTCGAAAGCGAACTCCGCGATCTTTAGATCTCTTATCTCTGTATTTGGATATTCCTGAAATTGGAGCAGGACCATGGCTTTGATTAGTTCCGCATCAGTCAGGGTGATCTTACCAGCATTAAAGTTCTTGAATATTTCCTCCGAACTTTGATACTGATCGACGATCTCGTACCAGATAAATGCCGTATTGTTTAGTAATTTATTCTTAATGTAGTGCGGCGTAACTTCTCCGCGATTGAAAAAATTGTGTACGGTATTATAAGCTTGATAAAAATGATAATTGTCGATGTTATCTTCTTCGGGCTGTTGACTGATCAATTGTTTCCAGTCGTCATTATCCCCAAGTGGCTTTTTGTGAATTGTTCTCAGGAAGTGTTCGCTGCCAGTACGGGTTTGATAACATAAGGTGAAATGCGGAATTGCCTTATTTATGTATGAAAGAATAATATAAATGGTTGATAATCGCTGCTGCCCGTCGATTACATCAAAGCGACCGTTAATAATTTCGTGTTGGCCTTGATCTTTTTGAACATCTTCTTCTGTAGCCGTGACCACGAGAGGTTGCAGGCAATAAATCTCGTTTGGATCGCTTTCCGTGATATCGATTAGTAATTCTTCTACTTCTTTGCCGCTCCATTTATAACCTCGCTGGTAGTTCGGTATCCGGAATATTTTGTCGGCCAGTTCAGCAACTGGGAATAATTGGTTTTTGGGCATTAAGGTTTTAAGTTAAAAAAAATCAATAATATTACAATGCGTGATAATACATTGCTAAAGGCATGACAAATAAAAAATTCCTTTATGGAAATCCTAAAAATACTCAAGCTAAAAATGCCGCCTCCCGCAACATTCGGCAGATCGCAGCGTTTGCTAGTCCTGCACATCTAACGGCCAAAAAAATCATCCGTTATAAATACCTGCTGCCTGGATATTCCGCTCCATAGTACGCCATGATTCCGCTGCAAAGATGGCATGGTAGAACTTATAGATTCGATTTCGTCGGATATCAGTATTTTACCCATTCCAACTTAAATTTATAGCCCATTTGCTTTATTTTTAGATAAGTATCATATAATGTAATCTTGGAGAAAAATGAAAGGTTAAATTTTTTCCCTCCCTTTATAATTCGGAATACAATGGTAACTTCACTTGGAATGAACCTTGCCATGTCATATTGGGAGCGGATGGCAGCAGTCTTTATTTCCTTTTTGAAATCTTTTCTAAAACTAACATCGTTTAGCATAAGCCTTGCCGAAACCAGTCCCTGATTGAAGAGATGGCTGAGCTTGGATGCATTACCTCCCTCTTTGACATGGATAATCTCTTTATTCTTGTTTACAATATCTGCATACTCGATCTTTGTCGGCGCACCAGTATAAAATACCTGGTCCATTACTTCATGTTCTATCTGTGCGAAATTTTGAAGATACCCCGTTTCTGTTCCAAAAAAAGTAGTCTCCGAACCTTCAAATTCAGCTTTCCTAGCTGTCAGATGGTCAAAAAATCTAGTTACTGTCTTATAGTAATTCTTCTCCAGCTTGAACCAGACTCCATTTGTGAAAACGTAATAATTTTTATTGAACTCAACCTCACAAGATAGCGACCTGTAGAACGAATAACTTTTTTTGTGGGCATCATTGCCGTCATAAGTTTCTATGGTAAGTTTATTCAGATCATGGGCAAGAACAAGATGCCCAGCATTACGGTACTCTTCTATAAAATTTCCAGCATCTGGATAGTCCGACTCAATGTATGATCTGAACCCACCGTAACAAATGTGATCGATATCGAAATAGTTGATAATTTCAGGGTACGACAAGGTAAATCCCTCTGAGCTGTCAGCCGCAATTGCGGTATTGACTGCATTTTCAAGTTCGATGTCAAGAAGGTCTTTTAATGCCTTGTCCTTGACTGGCGCAACAAAATCAATCCAGTTAAAATTTGTTTTGTAGCTGACCTGTTGATATCGGCTAAAAATCTCGCCGCTTTTTTTGATAATAGAACTGCCCGCAAGGTCTGCTGTGATCATTAAGCTTTCACTGCCCACCAACCCTTTAGCAAATGAGCTGTCAATTGAGACTCCAGCAATCTGGCTGACCAGGTCTTTCATAATATCCAATTCGAATTCCGAGATGGCGCCCTGGGTAGCAAGCTGAACACGCTTACTTTTGGCCTTTCTGTCGATGGTCTTCGAGTCAAGGCTTCTTATCCCATTGACATTGATAGTATTGAGTACGACCTTCATACCAAAGTCCCATTCTGTCTTGCCTTCTATAAGGTCATGTAGACCATACCCAAATATATAGACCAAAAACCTATCGGAGATAGGTACAAAAAGCAAAGCGGCAGCCCCTTGGTTTTTTAGGTCAGGGATCTTCTGATTAAGCCCTTCTTCCAAAAAGCTTTTCCAGGATGGGGTTCCATCATAAGACTGTCCATAGTAGAGCTCTGAACCTTTTATATTGTCCCAGTCTTTTAGTGGGCCCTGCAGTCCATGATCATGTTTCAATAGATCTTTGACCTTAAGGGTTGGCTTACCTAATCTTGTTGTAAGTTTCATATTGAGAGGTATATTAGTAGAGCAAGCTTTTCTTATAATAATTCTATTTTTCTAAAATGTATTGCCATTTGTTTCTGGACAGTCTTGTCATAATCTGATTCTGAATCATTTGCTTTCCCTATTAAAATAAGCAGCTCAAGCAACAGCAGGAATGCAAGCCATATAAAATAAACCCCTGCCGCTATAGTAGATTCTTTCAAAATGCTAAACATAATTCCAAGTTCATCTAAAAAACCAATTTTATTGTTAACCTCTTTTTCAAGATCGGCTTTCACGCTAAGTAGTAGCATATCTTTTTGGGTTTTAAGGCTATTTAGCGTGGATAATTGTGCATCGATTGCAGGAAGTTGATTTATCTTTGGATTTGCTATCATTTTTATAGTCTTAGAAGTCGACCTTTCCATTGCAGTTTTACTCGTGGTAGTTTTAGTAGCTGTGTCTGTGGTAAACTTTGTAATTGGTACATTGCTTGTACTTGTTTCCACGGAGGATATGGTAGGATGCTTATTAAAATCATCAACTATTTCTTTTCGTTCACTTTCTTTGATAGCTATAGAAGTGTTTAGCTGCGCGATTTGGTCGCTAATTTGTTTGGTCTTACCTGGTAGAAGATCTTCCACCTGTTTTTGATTGCTTTTAAGTTTTGCTTTCTCAATATCATCTTTAAAGATTATCTGATCGATCACCAAAGAGCCTATGATGGCCATTAATAGGGCTAACCCTATTCGGGTTAATTTTAACCATTTATTAGCTTTATCAGAAAGCAACACCTGTTTTTCAATTTGAATGATCATTAGTACTGCAGTCAGTGCCCCGAAGATACTTCCGGGAACATCTAGCTTCATGTATGTATGACAAAAACAATAGCCCACAAAAGCCCAAACAGTTACCACAATTAATAAAGCAGCTGTGTACTTCCTGACTTTCCGTACAGAGATTTCGCTGCAATTACTAAGGATATAGAAATCGTATCCTGTCAGAAAGCAACAAACCTTCAGCCACCAATTCTGAAAATTTTTCATCTAAAATCGTTTTAAAATTGTATGATGAGATATTGCTGAAAGTCCATTCATGAAACCACGAGTATAACTTATGATCATTCCCTGACTATCACCAGTATTACTACGGTGTTCTGCTTCAATTTCAAGAACTTTCAAAACATGACTCTCAGCAATGCACTTTTTCATTTTTAATTCATCAACTACGTCCACCATACCACTTCTAGATCTACTGTCAATGTGGAAATCGATTTCTTTGATAAAATCCTCATAGAATGTCTTTACCCGTCTTATGGTTCGATCCAGCTGATTTTTTAACGCCTCAAGATTTTGATCCAAATGGCTGGCATCTGGGTTCATCAAAGCATCCTCATAACCTTTGTTCTCATGATTCTTATCTAGGAAATCAAACAATAATTCGATATTATTTTCAGCCTTTCTTACTGAAACCTCATCAGTTTTACCCGAAAGTTCTTTTTCATTCTCGATGAATAGGCGTTCTGGGATTTCCATTGCTTTTGGCACATTGGTAGACTCGGTCATAACCAAAGGATTTGTAGACATTTCTTCTACTTTGTTTCGTCTTAAAAAATCAAACATATCATATATAGATTATTGGAACTTTATACTTAGCGTGTCCACGCTGATGACATGAACTACAAAGAGTAATTAACATTCTATCAGGATATTCCCACGGAGCCTTAAATTTTTTCAGCGCATTTATGTATTGATATTGTCTATGATGAACTTGTAAATCTTCATTGAGCCCACATATCACACACTTGTTATTGTCAAGTAATAATATATTGCCTCTTTTTTGTTTCCATCTAACATCAAAAAGTAAGGTGCCGTACGAACCATGCTTGTTAGGATTCGGTTCAGCTTTACTTTCAGAATTATCTTCTTCACGAGTATATCTTCTATAAATTTCCATAAAACCTGTTAGCTAGCAATTTTGCCTATTTGCATCATCAAATTTATATAGATCATGGACAGATATTTTACGGAAAACCGTAAACCGAACCTGATGTCTCTTATAAATTGAGAATATCATTTATATAGGTATAAAACTATTATCACTGCAGTACTTTAATTGTAGTAATCAATTGGATGAATAAATCGGAAATAGGTTTACGGTAACCCGTAAAAATTATGCAGATGTCACCTTATTTTATGCAGAAACAGTGTTAATAATGATTGAAGATTATAAAAAAGCGCCACTGGATCTCTATAAAGCAGTGAAAGCGTCTAACAGTTTCTTTGATCCTGAAGGTATACAGGAAATTACTGATACGCTGGCTTGGCACCACATTGCAAAGCAGTAGTCGGAAAACGAAAGACAGGCCACGATTACATGACAAGGGATCAATTCCCCTGAGGAGTAGTCTATATAATGCAACGGTTAACGGCAAAGTCAACGAACAGTTTATCTGCGGGTCCATGTTCCAGCTTCATTCCGAGGCGTCTTGCAATTAGCTGCTGACGCAAATGAAAACAGAACTGAGAATAGCCATAGCCATCCGGTTATACTGCTATATATTCTTCCCAGAGTAGCTTTTTGGTACCCCCAACATGCTTTAATTCCTTTGAAAGTACTCCAGGTTATTGCTCAAATGCTCAAACCGAGGGTCTTTATAGACGGGGTCCCCGGCAGAGAATTTACTTTCCAGCGTTGGATTTTCAAGATCCAGCAGCTCTGATAAACACTTTACAGCGAAAGCCTGATCTGGTGATCTGTGATGAACAGGGTTATATCTCATTTGATAAACCAGGTGCGGAAATGCTCTTTAACCACATCTCCCTAAGAACGGCCATTAAGTCTACCATTATTACATCTAATAAATCTTTTGATAAATGGCATGAAATCTTCAGTATGGACACGATATTGACAGCGGAATTGCTGGATAGGCTTACCCATAAATCTTTCATGGTAAACATGAATGGGAAATCCTATCGGATGAAAGAGACAAAAAGCATGATGGGAAGCAAAATTGCTGAAAAACCGATGGGGATAACAGCGAATATCTAAAGAAAAGTAACTACAAAGTTGAGCAGTGATGCGCTGCTAGTATTGAACTAAAATCTTACATTTGAGCCTCGCTAACGGGTACACTTTTCAACCGGAATCCTGGTACATAATTCAACTGGTATAAACACCTACTAGTGAGAAAGCATTTGAAAAAGTTACACCTGATTAATAAAATTTGTTTCTACTGTAGTATATCGCCCATAATTCGGATCAGTATATAAGTTGCTTATAAATTTTATATGGTCTTGTAAGGCTTGATTTATTAGTAATATTTAAATAAAAATATATTTTATTTCCTTATTAGTTACATTTGCAATAGAAAAGAAATAGTTGGCTATAAAAAGCAAAACCCGATAGCTTGAATTGCTTCAGGGGCTACCGGGAATAATGTAGTACAAATATATAAACAAATAATTGATCTTGCAAATACGAACAATTAATGAGGTATATTGATTTTGAAAATATAATGTCTCCCAATCGAATGGGCAGATATCTTGCTGCATGTGGCGGCGATAGCAGAAATGCGATGACCCTTTACCGTAAAAACTTAAAACTTTCACAGGAACTATTTACCATAGTCAGCTGTTTGGAAATTGCATTGCGGAACAAAATAGATGGTCTATATTTAAATCAGAAAGGTGGAGACTGGCTGCTAAATGCCTCTTCTGCAGGCGGAATGTTTGATACCCAAAGCAGCAGGCATACCAAAAATATTATTGCCCGCTCCATGACTGAGCTAGGCCAATCCTACACTCATGACAAACTGGTAGCAAGAATGGATTTTGGCTTCTGGAGATACTTGTATGCCCAACCCCAATTTTATGCAGGAGGACAAGTTTTATTAAAGGTTTTTCCTTCTAAACCCCGAAGCACTCCATTTATTCAGTATAACCACACCTACGTATTCAATGAACTTGAAAAAATAAATGGGCTTCGAAACAGATTAGCGCATCATGAGCCAATCTGTTTCGCGAATGGCCAACAAGTTAAGAGCACTTTATATGCAAGACACCAGTATCGATTGATATTAGAATTATTTCAGTGGATGAATATAGATGAAGCAGCATTACTTTATGGGCTAGACCATATTGTATCCCATTGTAATGATATTGACGCCATGTAATATGATCAACTAATACGAAAGCTTACGGATAGCCGTATGTAAGATTAAAAAAGGCCTGATGGATTCAGGCCTGGATTACTTATTTTTATTAAGGGCTCGACTCCATGTTCTTCCATGTAAAGCTCAATCTTGTCAACTTCGCTAGTGGGTACCAAGTCCAAAATTGAGGATTCCTTCACGGCCCGCCATAGTTTATGATTTTCTATAAAATCTTTATGTGGTTCGTCGCCAATCAAAAAGAAATGGCCGTTTTTCCCAGTCGGGGTTTCTTTGATTCTATCTATTAAATATAAATGGGCACTAATTTGCTGTTGAATGATGTGAGGTCTCTGACCATTAAAATCCTTGACTTCTCCAGTAACCTGAACTTCATTCTTACCTATAAACCATACTTTTGCCGGAACAACAAGGCCTGGAATTTTAGAATTATCAATTTCTGCATCAAAATTGACTCTGCCTGCCAGTGAACTTGTTAATTGTTTTTTTACTCTATCAATAGGTTTGAGCTGTGGTTCATCAAGACTAGGCAATTGGTAAATAAATTTCTCGAAAAGTTTATCAAAAATATTTTGATTGAGATCAAGATCAATCCTTTTTGGTGTTGAATATGTTATTAGATTGTTTGCGTAAGTTGCTAAATAATTGAAATAATGCTCTTTTAAAGTTGATGTGCCCTTATAAGTTTCCAAAATATCACCTTTAGATTCTTGAGAAAGTTTTTGTAACGCCTTTAAGCTAATCTTGATCATACTGAATGCACTTTCGGAAAACAACCCTTTGATCACTGATAATTTATGAGCAGAAAACTCAAATTTGCATGTGCTTTCATTCCCAACAAAAAGGCCAATACTTACCCGCTCGCCAACATTTGGACGGATTGTGCAGTATAATATTGAGTAGAATGTTTTCATTTTTGAACTATTAACGAATAAATTTATGAATAAGTTGTGAAAATGAAAAAATTGTGTCATTTAACCATTGTTCATTTTCGATAACGGCTGACTTAACATTGTCTAATAAAACCGATTTGTCACTACACCATTCATCAGGTATATATTTATTATATTGGAAAGAGCTTCACTATATTTTAGACCAAATGCTGGCTTTTCGAAATTTGCAATCTGAATAAGTCCACCCAAGATCTTGCTTGGTATGTGTTCCTCCCTGATTTTTATTAAAGCCCCGGGAAGAAACGGTAAATCCCAGCTTTGCAACCATTGATGAGCAATAACCTCTTGTATTAACTTATTCTTGTAATCATATTTACAAACGTAATCTTCAACGTCACTGCCAAGTACCACCACAGGCCTGCTACCCCCGGTTTCTATAACGCGTGAAATCTCAGTGATCGATTGTAGTAATGGCAACATCATATTTGAATTAAGTATCAATTTGTTATATCTACATTGTTTTAGAGGTATTGATCTCGCAATATAATGTTTTATAATAACTAAATTGTTGTTCTTCTAAGTTATGTAAAATTAACATACAATGATATTAAACAATAGTACAAATCAGAATTATCAACACTATATTTAAAATCAATTATCTTGATGATTAGCTTTTTTCACCACAAAACATGGATTTTATTCCTGGTAATGCTGTCCTAAGAATTATTCCTCTTTCACTACAAAAAACCAACTTGACACATAAGCAGTAAAAGTACCAAATAGTCCCACTCCTGCAGTCATTAAGATCGCTGCAATAATCCTACCTTCTGTAGTCACTGGAAATTTATCACCATAGCCAACAGTAGTTATGGTTACATATGCCCACCATATGGCGTCTTCTGCAGATTTTATGTTACTATTAGGATCTTTCTCCACTTGGAGGATGGCAATCGAAGAAAATATAATTAGTAGTACTGCAAGAATGGTCACTGAAGTGAAAGCACCCTTTGCTCTGTTCCTAAACACGTGTTTGACAAACATCTGTGTAGAGCGGAACGCACGAATCAGGCGTAATAATCTGATTAACCTCAAAATCCTCCCTGCTCGCAAATAGCTTACTGCAGGTACGCTGGAAATTAAGTCGATCCACCCCCACCTCAAAAAAGCCAATTTATTTTGGGCTTTATAGAAACGAACGCAAAATTCTGCGAAGAAAAACACACAAATAGTATTGTCTATGTATGTCAGTAAAATTGATGTCTCTTTTGGGAGAATAAAAACGGTATCTACCAGGATCGCGAGCAAAACATAGATAGATAATACAAGTACAACTAGATTGAGTAAGCCGAGTTGATTTTCATTATTGAAATTTTTAGGCATAATTGAGGTATGTAGATGAAGATTTTCGTGGTAATTTATTATTCAAAAAACCTGGACCAAAAACTTTTCTTCTTCAATTCAGAGACGACTTCATTATTGCTGAATGGAGGAGGAACAAACTCCGTGGGTATATCTTTAACGGTTGATTCTTCAGCTTGTAATGAGTCAATTTGTGCCTCTTTATTTATGTTAGCTAACGGTTTACCGGATTTCAAATTATCAAGAAACACTTCCAATGCGTAATTATCGGACAGATTAACTTCTCTTGCTCTGCTTCCATCGAATGGCCCTACTACTCCCGCTGCTTCCAATTGCTCGATAATTCGCCCCGCACGGTTATATCCCAATTTTAGCTTTCTTTGTATAAGAGAAGTGGAGCCTTGCTGATGCATAACTATCAATCTTGCGGCGTCCTCGAACATCGAATCACGATCATCAGGATCAAAATCTGCTTGTGGCACACTTTCCACTCTATTTTGCGGCAACAGGAATGCTTCTGGATATCCCCGTTGATTTCCGATAAATTCATTTACTCTTTCTACCTCTGTTGTATCCACGAAAGCACCCTGTAAATGAACGATTTCAGTACCATTAGACATTAACATATCACCATATCCATTTAATGATTCAGCACCAATACTATCCAATATTGTACGTGAATCAATAGCAGATGTAACCCGAAATGCCAATCTTGCGGTGAAATTAGCTTTGATTGTGCCAGTGATAATATTTACAGAAGGTCGCTGAGTGGAGATGATTAAATGAATGCCTGCCGCTCTTCCCAACTGTGCCAGGCGGCTAATCACTAATTCTATGTCATTATTGTCCATCAACAATTCTGCAAATTCATCAATTACTACTACAATAAATGGCAGGAAACGGTGGTGATCATTAGGATTTAATTTGCGATCTATAAACTTTTGATTGTATTCTGCAATTTGACGTACACCAGCGTGATTAAACAGATCATAACGATGATCTGTTTCTATAACCAAACCATTTAGGGTATTGATCGCTTCCAATTTATCACTAACAATGGCTTCTGTATTACCTGGGAGTTTGGCTAGAAAGTGATGTTCAATTTTACGGAACAGCCCTAATTCTAAACTATTCGTATCAATTAGAACAAACTTCAATTGGGAAGGATGCTTTTTATAAAGAAGTGATAATAGGATTGCATTCAAACAAACAGATTTACCCTGGCCGGTTGCGCCTGCGATTAAAAGATGGGGCAACTTGCTTAGATCAGCAACAAAGACATCATTGACCATATTCTTACCCAAAGCAATAGGTAAATCAAAATCACACTTTTGGAATTTTTCAGTAGCCAGTAATGAACGCATCGAAACAAGAGCGCGGTTCAGATGTGGAACTTCAACACCCATACATCCCCTGCCAGGTATAGGGCCGACAATATTAATTTCTGCAGCCAAAATAAGTGCAAGATCGTCCTTAAGACTTTTAATCTTTGAAACTCTAACACCTGGTGCAGGAATAAATTCGTATAAGGTAAGGGATGGCCCTACTATAGCTCTTATTTTGTCAATCTCAATCTGGCTATAGCTGAAGGTCTCTACTATTTTATTCTTGTTGATCTCAAGTGTTTCAGCATCGATAGCGATGCTGTCAATGTAGGTTTCAAGCAGATCAATGTTTGGATAATTATAACTTGCAAGATCAAGTCTGGGATCATAATTATCGAATTGTTCTTCTCGTCTTTGCAGCGAACCTGAATTGATGTTGTCCATACCTGTTAGCTTTTAATTGGTTTCAGATTCAACATTAACGCCATTTTTCCGGGGATAGTCAAATACCAGAGAAGTAATAACTGGCAGAATGAAAACTGCTACAGTGAAAATAGACACGAACAAATCGGTCTGCTCACCTTCAATAATATTGGACAGTACCGATTCCGGATAAAAATGAGTGAATAAGGAAGATGTCAGTTTCAGACCTAGTACACCTATCACAATAAAAGCAACAGTTTCAAGGAAGGTGAATTTCTCCATTAACTTTACAAATGCTTGTGCAACAAATCGCATAGCAAGGATTCCAATGAATACTCCAATGTAAATCAGCCAGATGTGATCCGTAAATGCTACTGCAGCAAACACATTATCGATAGAGAAGGCGAGATCCATTACCTCAACTAATGCAACAGTGGCCCAGAATGTACCGACCAGACCAACAGTGGATTTATATATCCAATTTTTACTTTTATCTACCTCTTCTTCTTCCCCCTCTACTTTAGCGTTCTTTTTCATGAAATAATCAAATGCCAGATATAATAGATATAATCCCCCTAATGGTTTTAACCACCATATTTTAACTAACCATGCTGCGAGAAAAAGACATATTCCGCGAAATACATATGCTCCGATAATTCCATATTTTAGAGCTTTGTCTCTTTCATCTTTAGGCAAGTCCATTACCATGGTTGCTAGTACTGCAGCGTTATCCACCGAAAGCAGGCTCTCGATGACAACTAAGTTTAAGACTACAAGTAGCCCGGCCTGAATGTCATCACCCAAAATAGTGTGTAAAATGTCCATTATATGATTGCTTTTATATTTGTTTAGATGTGAGTTACTTTGCAATTATATTTTTCTTATACCAGCCTTTATTGCTGAGAGAAGAAAAACAATAACAAAAGCAATAATTATCGGAGCAAAAACTTCAAACCAACCCACGCTTCCGATAAAAATTTTAATGATGAAAAGTACTGCGCTAAATAGTATTGCTAACGAAACTATGACCTGTTTAAATCCCATCTTTTTAGCAGCAGCTTTTCTTGTTCTTCTCTTTGCCATTAAACGAATTATTGAAAAGTTATTTCTATTCTTCGGTTCTTCTTTCTGCCGGCATTTGTAGCATTGGATGCAATTGGATTTTCAATACCTTTACCTATAGCAGATATTCTACTTCCAGCGATTTCCTTCTTAACTAACAAATCCTTAAATGCATCTGCCCTACCTTGGGATACTATTTGGTTTACCTGCAATGATCCATCACTACTTGCATATCCAAGAACGTTGATCGCCGCATCAGGATTTTTTGTTAAATAGGAAACTATTCTTTTTACAAGTGACTGATCCATTTGGCTAATTGCAGATGATCCTTCAGCAAAGCTTGCAACAGTCTTATTATTTAAACTTGCAGCTTCATTGCTGACATTCTTCTCAGCATCGCGTTGTGTTATTATGGGAGTAGTTTGGCTGCCAGTGTCACTTTCCACGGCTGATGGTTGTGCAGTTCTGACCGTAGCGGGAACTACCTTACTACTTGAACCAGTAGGAACCTCTGCGACCAAATTATTTTCGACTTTGGCTTTTTCATCCTTAGATAAATAAAACCAGATTCCGCCACCTATGATCAGAACTCCCAAAAGCACAAGTATCCATTTATTTGAACTTGGAGCAGGTGGCGAAGTTACCGGAGGTGCTGCATCACCTTTTGATAAATCAAATTTGGATGTAGACTGAGGTTTATTGGATGTCGCTTTATCAGCTCCATCATTCTTGTTTAAATCAAATGCCATAATTTCAATTAAGATTAGGTGTACATATCTACTAATGTTTGCAGGCTACCAGTATGCGCTCTGCCCATAGCTTCGAATTCCCAGCTATCTCCTACGCGGAATAATCGTCCAAATTCAACAGCATCTTCGTTGGTATATTGATCCTTAAGATCGTAGCGCAGCAATTCTTCGCCGGTGCTTTCATCAACAATCCGGATATAACAGTCATTCACTTTTCCAAAATCAAGATCTAGTGTTCTACGATCTTTTTTGTTATCATGAGGGTATTTACAGATCGTACAGCACACGATAATCTGCTCTATTTTGGAACTCACTTTGGTAAGGTCAATAAACATATCTTCATCATCATCGCCGTCACTTCTGGATCCATCAGGATCATCAATCGCACCAATGATAGCACCATCCTCAGTTAACGGTCTGAAAAGCCCTTTCTCTAGTTTATCCTCAATTTTGTTACCCATCCGGATCTGGCCATAAAAGGTGAAATAAGAATCAGATGGTATCTTAAAGTCGCTGCCAATTGAAAAGGCAGACACGTCCAGGTCAAACTCTGGCCCGCCGGACTCCTCATTAGGATCCCAACCCATTCCTATTTTTACTATCGTTAGTCCAGGTGCTGCCTTAGACAGGGAAAACCTATCCCCTTTACTTAAATTGAAACTGCCCATATTGATATGTTTATTGATATAATTCTACTAGTGTATTTAGACCTCCGGAAAACGCCTGGCCCAAAGCTTCTACATCCCAGGCACCACCATTCCTGGATATTGATGCAATGATCAGTGAATCCTCATTGGTGAAATTTTCCTGTAGTTTATACTGGCACAGGACGGAGTTATCAGCAGCATTCCTGATATTGATGTAGGAATTTTGCACATGCCCAAAGTTGTGGACTCTTTCTTCACATTGATCAATAGTGACTGCAAAATACAGGAACTCAACCTTAGGATTGATTTTAGAAAGTTCGATATTGATTACTTCATCATCTCCCTCGCCTTCACCACCTCTGCTATCTCCTGGATAGTGAGTAGATCCGTCCGGACTGGTAGCATTGTTATAAAAGATGAAGTATTCATCTTCCACAAGTTTGCCATCTGCACCAAGCATGAATAATGAAAGATCAAGATCAACAGAGTGTCCGTTTACTGTAGCTGGATCCCAGCCTAAACCAGCTATGATGTTATTTAAACCTGGTTTTTCCTTAATTATGGAAATTGGTTTTCTCTTTTCTAGTTGTATAGCCATTTGGTATGTAATTATTTTAATTCTATTTCGAGTTATGAACCCTTTTTGGGTGGCAATGGCGGTAGCTTGACCGGATTTACCTTCACCGGGTTTGGAGCCTTCATTTCAGGCAATTTTGGAATGATTACCTGTGCGGGCGCTACATGGCTACCCTTTTTCGGTGGTAATGGGGGTGGTACTTTCGGCGCAGGTAATGGGGGTCTTGCAGCAGCTATCGGCAAGACAGGTGGTGCTGTGGGTTCTTTTGGTTTCGCGGAATAATTGGAATAAGCAATCTCAGCAAAAATGGACTTCATTGTATCTGCGATATCAGAAGCCTGCACCTCTTTTACATACCTGTATTTCTTTAGCAGTTTGGTTGAGAAGTAAGAAGTACTGATTTCCTCTGTACCTAATAAAATAAATACGTTCTCTTCAAGTAGGCTTCCTGTCTTCAATAGCTCATCAATAGCACTGTAGATCAGATTGTCATTTGAGTAATACTGCAGCCTGTCACTAAGACTGCGCTCATTGACTCTAAACCAATATTTATTACCATCGGAAAGTTCAGCATCACCTTTGATAATAGGTACAATATTTTCCAACAGGCTTGCACAAAACGGCAGCAGAACAGCAATTTCTAAATCCTTGTCTATAGACAGATATGAATTTTGGAGAATAATATATTCCACAATCATATCGGCCAGAATTTTAACCCTGGGATCCGCTCCCTGGCCCTCTAGCCGTTGTGTCCCAATTGGATCGGCACTGATATTTTTATACAGCTTTAGATAAAGAACATCATCAATTCCGCTTAAAAGTAGAACTGCTTTGTCTTTAGGTATTATACCCCTTTCAGACAATACCTGGAAGAGAGTTCTATTATAAAATACCCTATCCAGATTAAAGTATCCGGCTTCCTTAAATAGATGTTCGATCAATGACTTCTCATTGTCTTCAATATCTGTATCGAAAAGAAATCGAAGTGGAAAATTCTGCCGGTAAGATTCAATTGAATCTGTTTTGTACAATACGGTATTTAGAAAATACGACAGGTATTGTTCTATTCCATAATAAAACAATTGCTTAACCGGTTTCTTATTGCCATAAATACTGAAGTGCTTACTTGGATCTTTAATGATTTCAAAATACCTACCATAAGCATGAGGATCATGCCGGTTAAAACGATCCCTTGCTGCACTACCAAAAATAAAGTCGTTCCCGTTCACATAGAAGTATAAAGGAATTTCATTGGATTCCTTTATACTTAAGGGTGCATATGCATTGTTGTCTGATTGGTACCAGAAGGAGACAGAACGCTTGGATATTTTTGTTAATACACAGAATTTCATCGTTCTTATTGTTTTTGAATTCCTTTAAGGAGATGTTTTTCGAAAAATTTCATTCCTTCCAGGATGATGATAGGCGCCACATAGTCGAACTCCTTTTGATCGTCATGCTTCCGCTTTTGCGCCTTGATAAATCCAGGTTCGCCCTTAATGTAATTTTCGATATTCATATCCTGAAAGCCTGCCATGAAATCCGCGGCGTTCATTTTTAAGCCAAACATGGTAGAGGACACTTTATAGAATAAGTCCGCGAAATCCATAAACCTGGGACAGTGTGGTTTCCCATCCGGAGGCAAGCAGATAAAATGATTTCCGATATGCTCTAACATCTCCGGAGTTATAGAATTGGTGGATTCCAGATATTTAAACTCACCTGCAGGGGTTACAACGCAGAAGTTATCTTCTCCTAATATTTCTATTGCCTGCTTATTGGTCGGAACCAAAATGCTTGTGATATTTGTTGGAATAGCTAAACCTTTTGATACTTCGTACTTGACGTCCGCATTATTGGATCCACGCTGTGAGTTGATATCAATGATTTTTAGCGGGTTTGTACTTATAGGATTAATTGTTTGCTTTGCAATAGCCTCTCCGCCTATCCCCCTGATGAACATCTGAGTATAGTAATCATCCGCAGCAGCCGGATTTACAGCACTAAACCAATCAAATATTCTAGAGCCTTTGCCAGCAAATGCAATCTTAATTTTTGGTTGAATCGCTTTAACCGCAGCTGGTGCATCTTCTGATTTTACAATTTCATTTCTTAATTTGTAGGCGAGCTGCCCAGCATAGAACATGATTAAACCAGTAACATATAGGTTAATACTCATCATCTCTTTGCATTCGGCGGCTATCAAAAGATAAAAGGTTTCAAAATCCGAGGCCCCCAGTCGATCTACAACCTGTTCAAAATAATAAGGAGCAGTATTTTCAGAAAACTTGTTTGCGCCCATATTTAATCCCTGAATAGAGATATTTTTCTTTTCGCACATTCTTAAGAGCACGTTTTTGAAGTTGGGAGAAAACTTGGTAGCCTGAGCAATTCTTTCCGCAGCAAAACGGATAGAGTTCTGTTTAATCATTGCTTTGCCACCATCCATCTGGCATAAGGCTGTGATATCTGTTGTACTACCACCAATATCAAAGCAAAGGACTAACTCTCCGGGATTAATTGAATACCCTCCATTTGGCCTGACTAAGTAATTGGCAACAGCACACGCCTCTGAAAGAGATTCTTCATTACTCAATTTTTTGAAATCAAAACGCACAGGTCCGGTTTCTGTAGCAATATTTATTGCCACGGCAGGTTTGCTGGAATTATCACCCCATCCCCCTGCGGCAGCGGGCAATTTGGTCTCATTTCCCCAGCCGCTGCCAGTTGATTCCGATCCCCAGCCTGATGCAGATGTTACCGGTTGTAATGTTGAGCTACCCCATCCTGAATCTGCTACTGGCTCGCCCCAACTGCTGCTTCCCGTCGTATCACCCAGGTCCGAAAGATCGGAAGGTGGATATGTTTTTAATGTCACGTTACTGACAATTGGCGAGATACCCTTGAGTGAGTCCCATATTGCGCGGTATTCACTAAGCAATTCTTTTCCCATTGAAGATGGGTATGACCATTTCAAAGTATGGGGCTCATGCCCTTCGATAAATAACTGTGCGTATACATGCAGCAGTAAAGAGCTTAAATAGGCTGTTTTATAACTTTTATCAATGGGCTGGGTAGACCATTTCATGTTATAGATCAATTCAGCCTTTCCAATTCTATTGTATCCTAAAATGTATTTATTATCCTCAGCATTCTCAATCGGGAGATTCTTTTCAAAACAGGGGAACCCCCCTTTAACAGCCTGTGCCATCAAGGACTCACTTAAGATATTGCTGTCATTTACAACTCTTCTGGAATCATGAATAGTTAGTACTGATTTGATCGCATTGGTTAAGATTTCATCATTCTGAAAGAAGAAAATCTCATCTTCTACTGCAGGCCGGATATCATTGTTTTTCGCATCTGTAGATAACAGTGAGACCCTTTTATTTGTCAATTTTAAACTTTCGCAAACCTCATTCTTATGATCAGAGAAATATGCGATTGAAGAATTTGTACTTCCGAAGTCAACCCCTAAAAATGCAGGAGAGAGTGCTTTAGGAGAGTTGAGCATATTGACAGGCAGAGACTGTGTATTTCCGGACCCATCATATCGTATGATTCCAAAGCCGCAATCTAAACCTGCGTGAGCAAACTTTACGCCCTTAAAAGGCTTGTTGCTCTCGTAAATCTCATATTTATATTTATTATCGGCGACTGCATTATTTGAAGTTATATGCAACTGAGCCATTATGCTTCCATACTTATCTGGGATAATGGCTGCCTTGCCGTTGTTAGCGAGATACAAGGGCACGCCGTTTTCATCATGTACGATCCTAAAAAAATCATCATCGACGTTGCCTATAAAGGGAGTCGCTTGAAACTTAGCATCATTATGAGGGATTTCGGAATATAAGAAATACCGGTTCCATTGTTTAGAAATAAAGTTAGGCCACATTAAAATGTCCTTCCCAACGATTGAATCAGGAGTGACTTTGTAGATTACCTCTTTAATGATTTCACTACCAGACTCCGTATAGAGTTTAAGATTAACGGTTAAGCGTTCACCATCTTTATCATTTGGATCGTAGATTGCCGAAATTCTTGATTTCACATTTGAAGCATCAGTGATGCCTACCAGGGCATCTAATGTTGCACCAAAGACATTAAGTGCGAGTGGTGTTAAAGGAAGTGTGAAGTAAGCAAAACTGTTAGGTTGTCCCTTTGTCTCTGCGGCTAAGAGTAAGATTGGCTTGGATTTCAGATAGCCTCTGGTTTCCACTCCTTCTCTGCCAAAATCTATTTGTGCGATTTCCGTTGTATCAGGAAGTAAAAGATCTTTGGGATCGAAAATAATTCTTCCCTCTTTGGGATCGCTATATATAATTCCCTCCGATCCAAACAATTCCGTAGAAAAGTTGAATAGTATGCTGAATGGATAATTGAAAAGAGATCCAACTTCCGGAGGTGTCTGCTGATCAAGTTTTGGATACCCCTTCTTTTGCTGATACACGACCATATCATCAATCCATCCCCGAACACAAGCCGATAAGTTACCATATTCTGGCCTGATTAATTCTTCAAGACCACTGTAATTTGCTCTGAACTTTTCAATGTTATGCAAGATATGCCTGGCATAACCATAGATAGTAAATAGCTCCTGGGCATTTAATTCTGATTGCAATGGATCTATAAACTTGCCATTCTGCACGTTAACAAATGGCAGCTTATCCTTTACGCTGTATGCAACGGAAGTAAACAAAAAGCTGTCTGGCGAAGTTCCACCTACAACGTTTCCCTTAAAAGATATGACGTCAATAAAGGGAACTTTATCCGCATTGTTTGCTAAGGATTGGTCGCACCATAATGGCTGACGCTCGAATAACATATTTCCAAATGCCCCTACAGGTTCATAGATATTTGCCGTATTGATGACCTGCTGACCATCAGTATACGTTAAATGAATTCTACTTACTTCGATATCCTTGTAATTTAAAGCGATGCAGCTTATAAATCCTTTCCACTCGCTGAGAAGGGACTTATAAAAAAGCATTAGTCCTGCCGCTTCGGCATCTTTATCAAGGATATTGTCCAATGCACTTTTAAATAGGTTAGCTCTGGCAAATACAGAAGGGATACCAGAAACAATAGTGCCGATGTTTACTGAGGAATTTCCCTCTTTGTCGACAGCAATCTCTGGTATTAAAATATTCTTTGTGAAAACCTCTAATTGAGGGATCTTATCCCAGGCAAATTCAACACCATTTGGTTCAGTTTTAGGATGAACCTTTATCGCCAGTGCTTTTATTCTTTTATCTGACATATCCCTTTAGTTTAGATCGAAGTTTTGTGAAATGGTAAGTGAATTGAAAATATGAGCGAGAAATTTCTCTTTGGTAGTATTTACCTTTTGCTCATCTTTTGGATTTGTATTGATCAGCTTTTCAACGAAGGTGTCGTATCTGTTACTAAAAATGCCTCCTTTCGACCAATGGTGTTTCTCATCCAGGAAGAGAGTGCCAACGTCTAATTTATTGAGTTCAGCCTGATTGTCTGGGAATGCTTTACTGTCAAACAGAAATTTACCCGGTGCTACAGAGTTCCTGACTTGGTAAAGCCAGCCAGGTACGAACTTCGCATCTTTGAAAGCATAGGCAAATAGTTTGAAATATTCGTTGATATCTTTACATTCTGCATCAGTAATTGTACTGTATTGAAGCAGTTTTTGATTCTCACATTGCTTGATAAATCCCTTGATTCCGGAATTATCTGCAGCGCCTCCATTTTTTGTTAACGATATGTGCGCTAGAGAAAAGAATGCACCAAGTTTATTGACAAAAATCTCACCTGCTTTTTTATCCTTTCCAATAAAATCATCAAAAGAGAAGTTGAAGGAATTGTCTTTAAACTCTACTGCCTTATATAAATATTCAGCCTTAGCACTATCAAATCCGTTATTTCTGGTGAAAAAGTCGTACGCTGCACATGCACAAAGAAGTTCTGTAATATGGCATGGATTCTTTTGCTCACTGCCACCCGTTATTGTCTGGTTGGAGGCATTGTTATCATCGATCTTTTTACTTTCAATTGGCCATCCGATATGATATAATAACTTGTAACACTTTTGAACAGTTGGATCACTTTGATAAAATTGGAGTGCAGCCTGACTGTTTAGCGGAAAGAACGAAGAATCAGCAATAACGCTGTTAGCTTTGCTAGCTTTTTGTTTGTCATCTGGCTTGCTAAAGGTGAAGTACTCCGTCAATAAAGTAGAACCGAACTTGGCTTTAGAGAAATCTATACTGGCGTTTCCATTAGATCTGATCTTCACAAAATCCTGAAGAGCCTTTGGAATTACTGGAATCGATGATGCACCTGTGCCCCCAAATACGGATCCAAAAATGAATACTCTTGCATTGGCGCCCGCCTTTTCTAACCTACCCATAAATTCATCCAGCTCGCGCTCCTGAGATTGTACGGCAGAGCCCTTGACAATATTCCTTGCAGCTTCTACAATACCATGATACATGAGCATAGAACCTAAATGAGTTTGAGCGCGGTAACCATGATCAAGCGCAAACTCTTGTACGGAACTCGTATCAAGAAACAGATCAGAAATCAGTTTATTAGCTTTTTGTTGTTCCGGAGTACCCGTAGAAATTTTGGATATATTTTTATAGTTCTCTCTTCCCGGACCAGAATAATTAGTCCAGAATCTGTGAAGATTCAGCTTTGCAGAGAAGAAGGTATTCGCATTTGGTGTTCCTCCGTTCACAGAGTTTCCTGATGTTTTAATTCGATTGTATAATCCTATGAGTTCTTCAACCCTTCCTTTATTACCGTTATTCTGATCAGTATCCAAGGTTAATACTTCTATCTCCTGGTTATCAAACATTCCGATACCACACAAATGGGTAAAAGATTCTAAACAGCGCATTCCGGTACCGCCGATGGCGATGACAAATAATTTATCCATTAAAGTACTTTTAGGGAGTTAAAACCAATGACCAATTTTACCGTTTGCGAATACTTTGCTGAGTATAAAGCCTAGTAGAATGTATAAGACAAATCCAATAGCAGTGCCCATGCTCAATGCACTGATGTAGTTGTTTACAACCATGATATTAGCATCTGGCTTGAATACAAAATACCCCAGCAGGAAAGCTACAGCAGGATTTAAGATTGCCAGTATCCAAAACCACGTTTTACGTAATTGAGGATCTTTGGGATTGCTACCTCCCTCAAACTTTATAGCATTTGCAATAAGTGCAGAAATCAATACAAATATTAGTGCTGTAATGAGTGTGATAATGTAAGCTGATGTGGATTCCATTTTTATTCTGTTCTTTTGAGGTTAATGTTATTTTTTATTTATTGTTGTGTTTTGATGTAGTAAGAGTATACTACTTTGTTTGAGGGCTTAAGCTCCTGCAAAGTGTTTTTGATTGACTCATATAAGGCAATGTTTGGAACATGCTTGGCATTTATCCATTGGAACTTGGAAAGCTTAGGGCCATTCACATTAGGTTCAGCAGTGTTTAGAAGGATGTCAACCTTCAACAAGCCTTCTGAATTGTGAATATTCTTGAGATTAAACATAGGATCAAAGGCTACTCCGAATTCTACGTTTTTATGGTCAGTGCTCTTGGTATTGTTAAACAAATTTTTATTGAGGGTAAACACTTCGTTGACAGCTTCAGCAGGCTTCTGCTGATAGATCCACTGGTCTTTTAATTTTCCTTTGGTATCATAACATGCCAATGCAATAGGATCAGTTTCATTATCTGCAAATTTATCCTCACCATCTGATCCTTTTACTAGCTTAGGCTTGTGAGCTTTGGCCTCAGCAGATTTAGCAAATTGTTCGAAGTCCTCTGTGATATCGGAAACCTTGACACCAAAATCAGTGTACGAATAACTGTCATCATTACTAAGATCAGCATAAAGTTTTCTAAAAAAGTCATTAAACTGACTCTGATTTTTATATGTTGTGTGAAGCTCATCGATCGTTTTCCAATCTACACCCAGAGGGTAGAATTCGTAATATTTACCGCTTTTAAGTCCATTGACGTAAGATTCTTTCAGATCCAGCACATTTTTGGCCTTTTCGGATTTCCCACTCGCATCATAAAATATTCCCCCAGACTTCTCACTTCCATAATCAGTATGTAGTTTGTAGGATTTATCAGATAAATCAAATCTTGAGGTAAATGGAGAAAGTTTAGGCGCAAGTTTGCTGATCATACTTGATTCGTTTATTCTTCTCGAGTTGAAAACAGTGAAATAAAGATGTTTATCAACTGTGCCTTCTTTGTAATCGGCGATAAAGAAATGTATACTGTTACCTTTCTCAAGCCATTTGGAGAATGGGATCTTCAAAAAGGCCGTATTGGTTACTTCACTACTTTTCTGCCACTCCTCAAAGTCCGTAATTAACAAAGCATCGCTATTTCCATCAACAATTTTTTCAACTGCAGATTGAATAGGTGCCCAAATATCAACATACTGAGCAGGATCACTTACTTGTTGGCCTAACTCAGTTGTATTAGAAACATTTAAAGGCGAGATGGCATTCGAACCTAATTTATAAACATCGAAGTTTTCTGCCAACACGGTATTGAAGCAATTCGTCATCATTCCTCTTATAGCAGGATCCGCGAAAGCTTTATATATCCCAGATGAAAAATCTATATATATTGCTGGATTTCCACTTTTTGTCTTGGTGGTATCGTGCGTAATCGCGTTATTGTACGCCTTAACGCGCCCAGATAACTCCTGGTCATAAGGATTGAATTTCCCGAACGGATCTTGATTTCCACCGACACTACCATCACAAGAAGTTAATAGCACTAACAAACCGAATACATATGCCAGCCTGGAAACAACGGGCTTACCTTTTTTCATAATTTATATTTTTTAAATTGTATTAGATTGCTTATTTAACTTTAGTCGCCTCCAGTTTCAATACTGCTTCAGCCAAAAGACCAGCATATTTGTACAGATCATCTAAAGACTGGATCTCGTACTTAATCTCTTTCTTCGCATCGTCTAGAATTACCAGATACTTTTTTGAATTCAGATATAATCGACAAATGGTCTTACGGTTATTGTCATCCAAAAGGATAGCGAAATATGAAAGAGCATCTCTGTAGGTAATCCTTTTAGGATCTGTAGATTCCCTGAGAATTGATTTCACGATAAAAAAACCTTCAATCTCTTCTTCGGTAGTTATGATTCCTGATGCCGGTTCCGCGATAATTTCTTCTTCAATTTTAGCTGCTTCTGCAACATCTTTAGCCTTCTCCTGATTAAGCGCAGACTTCAACCTTTCATTAATTGCATCACTGATGAGCTGATTAAAGGATCGCTTGATAATTGGTGCAAATTGCTCTTTAACCTTCGCCGTTATAACCTTTGGATAGATCTGCTTGGTAAAAAAAGTAATAAAACTGTCTGAGGGTTCTGCAATCTCCTGGTGCAATAATGTCTTCAGTTCGTTTAGATATTTTAACTCGCTGGCAGTATTTGTGATATTCTCAACGTCGAAATAAGACTTATGGAATTTCTTAAGCTCTGCTAATTCAGCTTCCTTAATTTCTGTAAGTTTAAATTCAAAGAATGGAGTGCTATCCATCTTATTCTTTTCTACCAAGTCAGTATAAAAACGATATACCAATCCATTTGTTAGTAACCCAAACTTTGCCTTCGTGGTATGGAAGTACCGGAACAGTTGTGAATTGTGAGGATCAAGGTTTTCGAGGTGATGTTTGCATTCGATTAGAATAGTTGGCTCACCGTCCTTCATTATAGCGTAGTCAACCTTCTCCCCTTTTTTAATACCCAGGTCTGCAATAAATTCGGGGTTCACTTCAAATGGGTTGAAAACATCATATCCCATAATCTGAATAAAGGGCATCACCAATGCATTCTTAGTAGCTTCTTCGGTTTGTATCTGCGGAAGCATCTTCTCTACCCGGGATGCTAATTGCGCTATTTGATCTTTAAAATCCATACTGACTTAATTAATGAATTGATTTTGTTTCAGGAGGCTTGTTGCCATGCCTGCGGGCTCTGTTCTCCCACACACATAAAGACATTCCCTTTTGTTGAGCGCTGAGCTCATCGCTTTTTAAAAGCTTATACTGACAATTACTTAGTCCTCTGCATGTTGATAAATAATGATACTTATTGGTATGTTTATTATTACAGATATATACAGCTCTAGGACCATTGGAGGCGATCGTATTGATGATGATATATCCTGAGAGCAGCAGTGGTTTCATATAATCAAAAGTATAGAGCTGACACAAACATTTTTTACGGGAACCCGTAAACCAGTTTAATGTTATCAAACGATTATTGTATAGAAATTTAACGGAATCAATACATCCTAATGCTCACATGGTAGCAGTCTAGAGATTGCACTAATTGACCGGATCTTTGAAATTTCAAAATATAAGAACAATCAATATTATCTAATTATCAATTAATACTGACTTGAGTACGTTCGATAAATATAAAGAAGCGGTAGCCATTGCCCACACTAAAAAAAGAACTGAAGGAAGATTACCGGCTAACTTGCGCGACCATACGGCGGCAAATCTGAAGAAGGAATGTATCGTTGCATTTATGGATAGATTCAATCTAAAGGATACTGAAACATTTACTGCGCTCTTTGGAAAATCGGAAAATAAGGAAGAGTACTTTGCAAGATTAAGATTATCAGATCCTGATATTTTTAGACCCTTGAATAACTATTTAAAAGGTAATACGGATGATACCAGAAACCAAAATATTGAGCTGCTAGCTTGGCTGATAGATTTTGAACCAAGACCGTTTACCAATTTTATAGGACAGAAGGGTAAGAAAAAGAAAATCGGCGTCGATTTCTTGAATCAAAAAATTGCTATTTTAACGCTTACACTCTTATTCCTTGTTAGCATTATTTATAACGTCTTTAAACCGAGAGGAATGTACTGGGATGGAAAAGAATATAAAACCTATTCCTTATATGATAATGTCGAGGGCATTATAATTCTTCCTCTAGATACTTTCAAGCTTGCTCATCAAAAAAAGATAACGAATGTAACACGGATTACCCGTAACGGTATTGGAATAATACAATACTCGAAAATTAACAAAGTGCTGACCTTTTATACTGCCAGGGGTAATAATCCAGATGACACCTCTCGAACTTTATCACCAATGTCCGAGTATATCTATGAAAAGTATGTTGTGCCAAAGAAACAAAAAAAGCCTGCACAGCCATAAGATCAATGGCAAGCCTATCCCCCACCGCTTCGTATTAAATGACCGTGAGATTTTCGCTTTTGCGGGGCTATGGAGCCAGTGGAAACATAAAATAACAAATGAGGTATACAGATCATTCACGATCATGACTACAGTAGCAAATGACACGGTCGGAAAAGTACATGACCCAAAATTCAGAATGCCTGTGATCCTGGATAAAAGTGAGGAAGCACTATGGCTAAGTAAAGGCATCAGTGCGCCTGATCTGATCAGTCTTTGCAACCCCTATCCCGATGATCTGATGAACAGCTTTCAGGTTTCATTGTCTGTGAATTCAACGGTGATTAATAAAGCGCATAATAATCACCCGGATTTGGTGTTACCATTGAACAGTTATTAAGGAACAGGATATCAGACTACAAAATATGTGGTATCAACAGCTGAGGCCTTTCACTCCAACACACACTCAAAAATACCAAGCGCCTTGAACTATTAAGCTGATCATATTAAAAATAATCAGAGCCAATATAGGAGTTCACCTCTACCATTTTATATTGATCTGGCTTTATGTATTCAACAATATAAATCTTGCTGAACGGGAATCTCTTCTTGTCTGTGGTATCATAGCCAAAGCAGGGTATATTCTTCACTTTATCAATAGTTGTAACCATGGTTTTAACAAACTTCTCATCTTTATATTCAAATGTAGATTCATCAATAGGACAAAATGCATAACGCCGGATGTGGTCTTTGTCCTGCTTGATATGAAGATACCAATAGATCGTATAAACATCAGTTTTTACAGCATTTCGTGTTACCTTACTCATAGATTTGCCATCGTCATCCTGAAAGTATAAATATATCACCTTCGCTATTTTTTGTTGGCTGTAGCATGATGCAAAAGGCAATGTTCCTAAAAACATTAAAACCGTCAGCCATTTTAGTAATAAAAAATTTGGGTTACTATAAAACATCATTACAATCTGATTTACTTCGGTTTAATAACAGGGCATTTATTTTGTTCTCAATATCAGACTTTTCAGCCTGCGTTTTTAAATTATATTCATCAGTTTCCGATAAACCCTTCCAGGCTAAGACCTGATAATTGGAAATATCCGATCTGTTCTGATCATAAAATCTCAAAGTCTCTGCCATAATATCAATATAATGCTGAGCCATGTAGGCATGAGAATATCCGGCAGTGTATCCCTGCTCCTGATACAATTTAAAAAGAGACGGAAAATTAAGATTATTCAATTTACCAGGGCCATGGATGGTTAATAAAGGCATTTAAGCGTGCGTCTGGAAAGTTTGAAGCCCAATCAACCGCATACAAAGATGCGTCGTGTTCCTGCATGAAAGGAACATAAAAAGCTTTTTCAATTCAAACTAAAAGATCTACTATCTTCTAGCCTAACCGCCCTATTATGAGGCAAAATGTGCTTTTCTGACGTACTGAAGCAATTTACGAACTATTTTTGAAACCTAAAAATTTTGCTCCGTTACGTATTTGCTACGATTTTTTCCGGGAAATTTAAATAGCATCTACGTTAGTGTAGCAAGACTGACAGCTATAGGAATGGCTTTGGAAAACTGGAGAGTTCCGGATATAGACGGTAACAGAATATATCACTATAGTCCAGTATACAGTAGATATTCATTTCCATCCTATAAAAAGATGCATAATATTTTTCCAAACATATTATGCATACAGCCCTCGTATACTTAAATTATACGATTCGAACCTATCCCCTGCATTAACATAACCACAGATTGTAGTACACTTGGCGCTGGTCCCCAAAATCATGACGTTCCTGTATTTTTTCTTTTTTAATATATTCTCTTTGCGTTCATTTGTAGAAGGTCCTTTAGCGCGCAGATGAAATTCAGAAAAAAAACAACCTTGTCCCTGTATTGGAAGTGTCAGCTCATCGGCTGGTCACTTGCATCTTTATATTGGAGCATTTTAGGGGCACTCGGAGGACAGTTTAAAATCGGCATCGGTCTTGTTCAGTTTTTCAGCGATGTAGCGCTTTATAATTTTATCACCCATCTTTACCGGATTTTTGCATTGAAAAACCATTGGCAGGATTTAAATCTAACAGATTTATTTAAGCGGATTATTCCCGCAATTGTGATTATGGCGATTCTGTATACACTGGTAACGACCATTAAAGTGTACGGCATCAGGGTTGTATTTTCGATAGGTACCTTTCCGGATATGAAGACCCTGATGGGCCCGACAGGAATCGGTATTTTTGTAGCAGGTATTCGCCTGATGGCGATCTGGATGCTCGCCTTTCACCTGTATTATTATGCCAGGCGTGAAATTCGAATTGCCCGCGAAAACACCCTTTTAAAACTCACTGCAAAACAGGCCCAACTTAGCCAGCTTACTGCGCAGCTCAACCCACATTTTCTCTTCAATTCCCTCAATACCATTAAATCCCTGATAAGCATTTCTCCAAAGCTTGCCCGCCGGGCTGTAGACTTGCTGAGTGAACTGCTGGGCAGTAGCCTCTATGAGCAATCGGGGGGTTTTTGGGGGCTGGATCGGGAACTGGACCTGGTAAGGGATTATCTGGAACTTGAGACCCTGAGGATGCAGGAAAGATTAACCTTTGAAATCGAAGTAAGTCCGATTACCCTGCCCCTCTTGATTCCGCGCCTTTGTCTTCAAACTTTGGTCGAAAATGCAGTGAAACATGGCATTTCGCAACTGAAACAGGGCGGGAAAATTTCCATTTTAATTAGTTACCGGGGAAACTTGCTGGAAATAAAGGTTGAAAACCCCGTTCCGCTGCAGCAAAAAGAAAGTGCATCCAAACTTGGCTTAGAGAACCTGCGGGAGCGTCTGAAAGCAGCTTATAATGAAAAAGCATCATTTGAAATAAATATAAATCCCGGCGCATATGCGCAGGCAACGCTGAAACTACCCTTATATGAATAAGATCAGAACCTTAATTGTTGATGATGAAAAACCCGCCAGGGACGAGCTTAGTGCGATGCTTAGGGCATTTGATCATATTGAGCTTATCGGACAGGCGGCAAACGCAGATCAAGCTGAGGAGATGATCCGAAGGTTAGACCCGCAATTAATTTTTCTTGATGTACAGATGCCGGAGCGCACGGGTTTTGATTTACTGGAATCCTTAGCGAGCGTTCCCTTAGTGATCTTCGTAACAGCGTATGATGCATATGCGCTAAAGGCTTTTGAAGTGAGCGCTGTGGATTATTTAATGAAACCAGTTCGGGAGGAGCGGCTGAGAAAAGCAATTGACTTGCTCACAGTACGAGCGGCTGAAGTTGAGGAAAGTCTTTTCGTCAAAGATTCCGGACGATACCACCTAATCAAACTCAGGGACATCCACCTAATCGAATCCATGGATAATTATGCCAGGATCTTTTTCAATAAACAGGTTGTACTGCATAAGACCTCACTCAACCAACTCGGGCAAAGACTGCCCGGCGATGTATTCTTCAGGACAAGCCGCTCCCAGATTATAAACAGAAACCATATAGATAAAATCGATAGCAACGAAAGTGGACTATTTTTAAAGCTCCTCTCGGGCGAGCTGGTATTTGTTTCCACCAGACAATCTGCGAAACTCAGGCAGCTGCTCTCAAAATAAATTCATATAACAGATAAAAAAATGAAACTAAAAATTATTGGTATAGGCTTTATATGCTTTTTTTACAGCTCGCGAACACATGCCCAAAATACTGCGGCTCAGGTAGACACCAGTGCTTACATCATCGACAAAAATGTGCTGATTACCTCAAAACAAGGCGTTACGCTTTCTGCTGTCGTAATCAGGAAGAAAAGCAATCCTGCAAAGCTTCCTGCCGCCTTATTATTTTTCATTTATACCAACTTAAAGAGGAGCCTTTCTGAGGCGATGGATGCGGCCGATCGAGGCTATGTAGGCGTTGTTGCCGATACCCGTGGTAAACGGCTTAGTCAAAATAAAATAGAACCTTATGAGCATGAAGCGCAGGATGTAAACACAGTAATTGACTGGATCATCCAACAGCCCTGGAGCGATGGAAGGGTCGGGATGTATGGCGGAAGTTATTCGGGTTTCGCTCAGTGGGCAGCGACAAAGCATTTGCACCCCGCACTAAAAACCATTGTTCCCTATGTGGCAGCTATACCGGGACTTGGGTTACCAATGGAAAATAATGTTTTCCAGACAGCAAATTACCAATGGGCTTTTTATGTTACAGGAAACCGGTTTACCGATGATGCGGTGAATGAAGACCGCCAGCGTTGGCAAAAGATGAGAACGCAATGGTGGTTTAGCGGAGCGGCGTATAACCGCATTGATAGCATAGACGGGAAGGCAAACCCATTTTTGCAGAAATGGCTAAGCCACCCTGATTATGATGGCTATTGGCAGGGGATGGTTCCGTATAAGAGTGACTTTTCTAAAATTAATATTCCCGTGCTCAGCATCACGGGTTATTATGACGACGGGCAAGTGTCGGCGATGGAATACTTCAAGGAACATTACCGCTACAATCCCCACGCACAGCATTATTTGATCATTGGCCCTTACGATCATTTTGGTGCGCAGAAGGGAGGAACTCCGCTCCTGCGTGGCTACAAGGTCGATCCGGTTTCACTAATCAATACTAGGGAGATTACCTTTGAGTGGCTCGATTACATCTTAAAAGACGGACCGAGGCCTGAGCTGATCCAAGACCGCGTAAATTACCAGACCATGGGCACAAACCGATGGAGGCATGCATTCTCACTTTCACTTATGGAAGATAGAGAGGTGAAGTTTTATCTGACCAATCCTGTTGGGAAAAATTTCTTACTTTCCAGAATAAAGCCCAAAAAGACCAGTTATAATGAGCAGGTGGTTGATTTAGCTGACAGGACGCACTATTACAATGACTATTACCCTGATCCGATTGTAAAAAAGAAGCTTGAACGTACCAACGGATTATTTTTCTTTAGCAAGCCCTTTGAGCAGGCGGTAACCGTCAGCGGAAACTTTGAGGGGCAACTCCAGGCCATCATCAACAAAAAAGACATGGATGTGGGATTGATTTTATATGAGCTCACTTCATCGGGAGCATATTTTCAGCTTTCTTACTACCTCGGTCGGGCAAGTTATGCGCAGGATATGAGTAAACGTAAACTGCTCATTCCAGGCAAGCTTGAGCAGATACCCTTTAGTCGTTCAAGGGTCTTTAGCAAAAAGCTGGCTAAGGGAAGTCGTTTGGTTGTAGCACTTAACATCAATAAAAACCCCTTTGCGGAAATTAACTATGGAAGCGGTATGGTAGTGAGCCATGAAAACATTCATGATGCAGGAGAACCCCTTAAGATTAAATGGTCAACAGGCAGCTATATAAAACTGGGCATCTCAAAAGAAAAATAAAATCTTTTGTGGGTTTACTGAAGATTGCATTAGAGGATACTAAATCAAAGAAGCCAAGCTTTTGGCAAATGATTGGCCTATAAGGGAGTTTGATAATCCATGACATCTAATTTACAGACAATTTTATTGTATAGGAATGCTTTAATCACTACTATTAGCGCCTTCCTAAATTATAGAATACCGACGGCAGATAAAATTGATATTCAGAGAGTCCATTACGGATACGTTTGACATCAATAGCCTCCGTATTACTTATAACTTTTTATTTTCAAAAACAGATCCTCGATCTGGGTATGTAATGACGAATTGTAAACAACTTGTCTTCGGCAGTTTATTAGATACTGTACGATGTTTTTACCTTTTAGAGAAGATAAACTTTTGTCCATTTTCCTCAAAGATCATCTCTTTCGTATTTGGTTTAAATTCAATCTTATTACCTTCCCATAAATTCTCAAATTTATTTTTCTCGACGGGTTCAATTGATAGTACAGATTCATGAGACTGTAAAGTGAACTGTGTCAACTCTAAAAAGTTAGAGTTAAAATAAGTAATTTAGTAATACTTAGGACGCGATGAAAAATAAAGAACCATT
>NZ_FNRA01000014.1 GCF_900107535.1 Pedobacter hartonius
GATTGAAAGCCTTCGGCGACTTCTTCCTAGGTGGAGGCTGAAGAAGCCTCCACCTAGGAAGAAGTGATGTTGACACAGTTCACTTTACACTCCCATAAAATTATTAATAATATAATTCGTTACTGAACAAAATATACTAAAAGTCTCTGCAATTTTTTTATGATAGCTTTAAGCTTTATATCTCTGTGTCTAATAAATGGCTTAGTATGTTGCAGGCTTCTAAAACAATCAATATTATTAATGTCACTGCGAGTAAAAAGAAGGTTATACGGAAAGCGACGTCTTTGCTCATCACATACAATTGTTAAGATTGTAACTTAATCGATGAATTCGAGAAGTTCTCTAAGTTCTATATCTGGGATATTTTCATGTTCACTCTTATCAAAAACAACTGAACCTCATAGCTCATTGAGTAAATCGTCCGCATTACGCGCTTCCAGCTTACCAGACAGCACCATATTTAATTCATCAACAGCTTCTTTTACATCCTTTAAAACTTTTGCTTTATTAGATGTTGGTCGCTTAGTTTTCACATATGGCAAGTCATTCAGTAATGCCATTAACATCGCTACTTTACTTTCTTTAACATCTAATACAAATTTCATGTTACAAATTTAATTAACTTTTTTCACAATTGTCAACCTCAGTCTGAGACCAATTCTCTTTAAGAGAATCAATATTCCACTGAAAGTTTCCCCTGCTTTTTGAGACCAGACAATTGTCATTATTTATACCCAAATCTTTTCTTTGCCTTTTTGTGACTGAAGAAATTTCCGCTGTCAAGTTGATTTAACCCTTCTGTAACATTATTCTGTTGACTTTTACTTAAGCGATCAAACCAGTCCATTTTCCTGTTATTAATTAGTGACTTGATATCCTTGATAAGATTCACATCATCAGAATTGATGATCTGCTGTAACACATTAAGTTTCTCTGCCTGTATGTTCATAAGAGTAAATTTACTGAAAATAGAAATAAAAAAATGTTCTCTAATTTGTTTTGGTCAAACTGGCATTTAGGATCGCCATTCTAAATTTAAATTATTCGCTTAAATACAATTATATCCGTAAATTAGAATCAACAAGTATATGCGTTTCATGTTGTTTTGTTGGTGCCTCAAACAAGTGCACTACAAACAAAAAAGAGAATATATATAGCCTGGAGTGCATTTAAAATTGGTTTGTTCTGCCCCCCGCTCTCCGCCAATGTATAATTAAAATACACTAAAACGCTTTAAACTTATTTTTAAGGCGTTTTTCGTTTGTAGACCACAGCAAAAATCGCACGATTTATCAAATTCTGAAGTGCCCCAGGCTCTGTATTTACCATTCCAAAGTGATATTCTGCTTTATGCGGTTCCGGAAGAAGTTTCTCTCTGTTCAAATGCTAAAAAAGCTCAGGCTGCCGCAGGCTGCGGCTTGTTTGAATTATTTGACTCCATACTGATTACAGTATGACTATATATCCATTACATCAATTATAACTAGTTAAAAACGACGCAGTAGGCATGTTGTTTTAAAGCACTTAGTTTGATGTTTCTAAAACTGAGTAAAGAATAATATTACTTCGGGTTGAACAGGCAAATGTAATAAGGTTTGCCCGATTGTTCGTTAAAAAATGACAAAACTCATTGGTACAGTTCCATTTACCGAGATTCTTTTCCTTCACTATCTGCTAATTTAAATAAAATACGGTCCCCCTTGGGACGGATCCGGTATAAACTGCCATTGGTTGTTTCTTCCATAGTTCCCTGCGTTGGACTTATCCGGTAGGGATGACCATGGAACTCGTAGCGTGCACTATTATCCATTATTTTTTTGAATGAAGTTTTATCTTTATCGGCTACATAGAGATCCAAAAACCAATCTGAAGCAGGTTGACCCTTTGCTGTAATCGTAATTGCGTTTTCGCCCATCTCAAATTCGAATGAACCCTTTGCCAGCGGCCAGGTGGCGCGGGCCGTAGTCTGGTTCACGTTAGTAAAGACGGGGTCACCGCCCTGTACAGGAACTTCCCTGCCGCCCTCTTTCATCATTAAGCGAAAGCCCTCAGGCTGATTGGCTTTGCCCCACTGAAATCCATCCACTACCGGCAGTGTATAAAAGAAACTCTGATTGGTCGTAGTTACCGCCTTCAGGTATTTATCAGGGATTTGTTCATTGAATAAATGGATATCGGTAATGCGCAGCAAACCTTTTTCCCAGAGCAGGTTTATGCGGTAAAAGCGACTGTTGTACCACATGGTTTTCTTATCACTATTACCAAGATCCTTAGTTACGGTAAAGGTAGTTGCCGGGGTAACTTTAAAATTCTGTTTGAACCATTCTCCCGACTGAGCCAAAGTCTCGACGCGTACCTTCCCTTGCTTTTTCAAATCTGCGATTATCGGCATTTGCCATTCCAGGCCTTTCTTCATCGCATCCCAGGTGAAAGAATTTTCCTGACCCGCCTGTGTATAATTGAAGCCTAGTGCGGGATCGTTGGCAAAGGTTTGAAAAAACCAGTTGATCCATTGCTCATTTCCGCCGGCATGAGCATAGACGGGCTCTAAAGTGGTTACCGTCCGTCCATCTGCATATTGACGGATCGGATCGCTGCCCAGCATGCGGAAAACCGGAACCGGAATTTGTTGCTTCTGCTGCTGTGCCGGCATATAGGCGTTTAATTTACTCGGATAGTAGGCCTGGTTCCAATAGCCTCCCCAGAGGGTAAATCCATCTGTGCCGACTTGATCTTTGCAATTTGCTGAAGCCACGATCTTGTACTTGTCATACATATAATTGAGGGAGTGGGCATCAATTACCCAGGCAGCGATCGATTTAGGATAATAGCCAAATACCGCTTTGAAATCAGCAAAATAAACATCAATGATTTTCTCCCGTTCTGCTGGAGTATAGCCTACTGAAAAACCGATATCGGAGTGCCAGTCCCATGCATACTTGCCGCGCCATTTGATACCCGCCTTTTCGATCAGCGGCTGTGGCAACTCCCACCAGCCGCCGATTTCGAACTCATTCTTAGGTAACGCTTTCAGCAAATCCTGATAACGTTTGTCAATCAGCGCATCATATTGCAGCAGGAATGTTCCTCCCAGATGATATTTCTTCATCAGTTGGATTTGCTTCAGGACAGTCTGATACAGGACATCTTTTGTAACAGCGGAGTCACGGGGCTCAATGTCTCTGATAAAATTGACAATGTTGATAATTTTTGGTCCGTTTTCTTTACTGACAGCTTGCTGCTGAGCTTGCGTTACAGAGAATGTATACTGGCACAGTATGACCAGAAATATGAGGTGTTTCTTCATTTGCCTTAGTTTCATTTCGTCAACAAGATCCGGTGTATGCGACATTACTTATTCAAATCATTCCCCGCCTGAATGACGGCCTGATTCACTTCCCTGATCCGTTTGCTTTCCATTTTTTCAACCTTACGGTCGTAGGTAAGTACACCATTCACTTCATGTTCCACATCGGTAGTCTGGGTGTAGACGGCAACGCTGAGCCCTTTGTATTTCATCAATTGTTCTACGCGCTCCATCAGGAAAACATATCTGTCGGTAAGCGCGGAGCGCGTCGGCTCAAATTCATATGCATTATTCTCAACCGGCCACATATGATCGCGAACGAACAGGCCAACACCGCCAAATTCACCTAATGAGGCTGCGCGTTTATCATCAGGCACCGATGCACCATACGGGCCAACATAAATATGGGTATCAACGAAGTCGCCGTTGCCAGGGTCGCCATAAGGTTTCTGGTATGGAGGATTGTTATTGAAACCAGAGTTGCCGTTTACCAGGCGCGAAGGATCATATTGTTTGAGCCAGGCGGTAATGTTTTTCACATCAAATGCACCCCAGTTTTCGTTAAATGGCACCCAGGTAATGATGGAC
Organism: Pedobacter hartonius; assembly: GCF_900107535.1. GTDB lineage: Bacteria > Bacteroidota > Bacteroidia > Sphingobacteriales > Sphingobacteriaceae > Pedobacter > Pedobacter hartonius. The sequence goes on from NZ_FNRA01000014.1 coordinate 3,896, forward strand.
GGGGAATTATAGTGGTCATCAACTATCGCTTTCAGCTCCTTGCGGAACATACGGCGGGTAGCAGTCGTGTCTTCATTTTGATACCATATCGCTGGCATATCCTGCCAAACCAGTAAGCCCAACTTGTCGGCCCAGTAATAAAAACGCTGTGGCTCGGTCTTCATATGTTTTCTGATCAGATTGAAACCTGCGTTTTTGGTATATTCGATATCAGACTTCAAAGCCTCTTCAGTAGGTGCAGTTAATATCCCATCCGGCCAGTAGCCCTGGTCAAGCAATCCCAGTTGCATGACGAATTTCCCATTGATGAGGGGGCGCATAACGCCATTCAGGCTGGCTAGCTTAATATCGCGCATACCAAAGTAGCTCACTACTTCATCTGCAATACTGCCATTGCTATTCTGTAAGGTAATCTTCAGATCATATAAAAAGGGATGATCCGGCGACCATAGTTCAGGGTTCTCAATCGGCAAATAGAAATAGGTACCCGCAGCAGCTTTAGATTGCGCTATTTCCTTTCTGCCGCTGAGCGCAACAGCGGTCACATTGCCCGCACCGATGGTATTTACCAGCACTTTCAGGCGCTTGCCATTCACATCAGGCAAAAGCTTAATACTTTTAATGTGCGTACTGGAAACCGGCTCCAGCCAAACGGTTTGCCAAATGCCGGAGCTGAAAGTATAATCGCCACGCGAGCTATTCTTTCCGGAAGGTGCCTTGCCATCGTTAGGATCGTATGCAGCAACTACAATCGTATTTCGGCCTTTAATTAAATAGGGTTTAATATTAAAGCTGAATGCGTCGTAACCACCGGAATGACTGCCTATTTTTTTACCATTTACAAAAACGGTAGCATCATGGTCTACGCCGTCAAAGTTCAGCAAGACATCCTTACCTTTCCAGGAGACCGGAACTTCAAATGTGCGGCGGTACCACAAGTTGATCTCCTGCTTCTTCTGCACACCGGAGAGATACGATTCCGGGCAATAAGGCACCAGGATCTTTTGGCTGACGCCTTCAAATGATGCTTCAATCTGCGGATTTAGGGCATTGGGTGCAGACTTGCCTCCTCTATAATCCCATTTACCGTTTAAACAGAGCCATTCGGTACGCTGCATTTGCGGGCGGGGATATTCTTTCAGCGGCACTTCTTCCTTTTTGGCCTGTTCGGTCCATGGTGTTGGAAGCTCAGCTTTCTGGGCTAATGCCGGAAAATTGCACAAAAGCAGAAGCAAGACAAGGGAAATACCATGTATTTTATTGATGAAGTTGGGCATATTTAAAAGTAAATAGTAGTGACTGGTTTGCATAGAAAATAGGTTTACCGGGGTTTAAGTTCAGGACAGTAGCTGTAGATCAATTCTTGCTCACCGGCAGTAAGATCTTTCAGCATCACCGGCTTGTCTTCAGCCCGCAGCCCTTTCTGATTAATACGGTTGATCAGGCTCCAGTCCTTCACTGGCTTATCCGGCCTGGCGCCTGTTGGTTCTTTCGCCGGAAGGTCGTATCGTGTAAAATCAATAACCATTTCAGGTGTCCGGTGATGCCAGTCGCGAAGCAGCGCCAGCCTGAAACCTTTATTCATGAACCAGCGGATCTCAAGGTTATTGTACGAATCTCCAAGTCCGCAGCCCCGTTCAACAAACTTATAGCTGTAATCATCGTTGGATTTATAGTGGCTGCGCCATATTTCACCAAACTCGCCAAAACTTACAAATTGAGCATCGGGCCAGCGTTTCAAGGTGTCAGTTACCCATAACTTCATCGCGCTGCAGATAAAATCCATTCCAAACTCATATACCATCTGGGCTTCCCAGATATTGGGCACCCAGCCAAAACCATTTAGCTCAACACCCTTGTCAAAATGAATCGACTGGGTATGCATCACTTCCCTGTGTCCTAAATCCAGGCCCCATCCTTTATAAGTTTCTATCGGGCCAACTCCCCGCCTGCTGTTAAAACCTGTGATCTCGTGACCCGTTTGGCCGCTTTGCCTTGCACAGATGAAATCCATAGACCATCCATCGAGGTTCACGCAGTCGATCAGATCCTTTTTGTGCTGCCCCGGCTTGCAAAAATGCTCAGTTGAGGGATAATAGGGATAGGATGGGGAACCGTCTGCTCCCCCCCCATCAATATTATGCTGACTCCAGATCACGGCCTGTGCTACATGTATATGTTCCTTCTCTGCGAGATATTTCAAAGACTCTGCCGGCAGGAAACCACCGATGACGGATTGTGGTTTATAACCTTTGCCCACAAATCCTGTGATGATCCTTAAGGCCTCTGATAGTTCGCTGTTAATTCGCGCCGGTGGCAGGTACATCGCTGGAAAGTAACCTGGAAAGACCGTTACTTCATCACCATATGTAGCCTGACAGTAGGCAGCATACTCGCGGATCTGAACATAATTAGACCGGCGATCTTCAAGTGCATTCAGTGTAAACCCCCAGGTCAGGCGACCTTTCGGATTATTGGAACCAAAAGCATCACGAAGGTTTTTTACCCCTTCAAGGGTATGCCATTTTTCCTCATCACGCGGGTGAAGTTTCACGTCCCGCGAAACCTCCCAGGGTGTAGTCCTGATCATAATGCAGAGGGTGATAAACCGTCCGCCCATGAGCTGCGATGGTTCCAGCATACGGATTGGCATTCCTTTCAGCAGCTGCGCGCCTGCCAGAAGTCCTGCGCCTGTTAAACATGTATTTTTTACGAATGATCGTCTGTCCATTATTTAATTAACGTTATTTGTCCAAAGACGTTGTTTACTGAGTTAACAATTTTATGAATTACCAGCCCGGGTTTTGTTTGAGCTTATCCGGATTCAGCGAAATCTGTTTTGTAGGTATTGGCAGCAGATAGTTCTTCGCCACATCGAACGCGCGTTGTGACCCTGGCTGCAGCACTTTATATCCGTTCTCTAACTGCGAGGCCGGAGTATTATAAAAATAACTGTTGTAGCTTTCACCATCAAGGCTGATCACTTGTTTAGACCACTCTGAACCAGTCACCTTTACGCTCAAAACAGATTTCCTGAGTTCTGACTCGGCAGTTTTCCATCTTCGCAGGTCATCCCAGCGGAAACCCTCGAAAGCCAGTTCAACCGTCCTCTCCCTCCGGATTTCTGTCTGCATATTCAATCCGTTAGCTGTCACAAGGGTATTGGTAAGATGTGGCATTTTCACGCGGTCGCGCAGTAGATTGATGGATAGGTCTAGTTCTGCGTCTGAAATCGATCCGTTACGTTCGTATGTTGCCTCTGCAAAGATAGCCAGAACCTCCGCATAGCGGATGATATTCCAATCAAACGCACCGCCACCATCACCAGGTGTGGCCATTTGAGATATAAATTTATAGAGCATATATCCTGAATTCACATTCCGGTTATTGTCAATCCCCGGCCACTGCGGACGATATTTATCATATTGGGGGCGAACGATCTTTGTTGCCGGCACGATGAGCGACTGTGCCATCCGCGGATCGCGGAAGCGGAACTCTGTACGGGTGGAATCGTAACCTTTAAAGGCTGGAGACTTCTCTATCGGCAATCCGTCTCTGCAGAGATACAGATCTGCAGCAGCTTTTGTAGGATTAAGGTTACCCCAGGATACTCCATAGGCCCAACCATTAACATTGATATTGGTGCGGTATTTCTTGGAAATAATCGTCTCCGGGTTTTCCATGCTGTAGGTGTCGATAAACATCATCCGGTAACTGGAATCACCTCTCAGCTGGTTGAGTGCGTAAGCATTGCTATTGATCACGTTTTTTGATTCTGTGATAGCCTGATCCAGTAAAGCATTTCCGTCTCCTGTAGCATGGAACTTCCGCCAGGTACCCTCAAAGAGACAGATACGTGCCTTCAGCGCTTGTGCTGCCTCCTTACAGATCCGGCCTTTCTCTACGCTGGCCTTCACAGGCAAATTAGCGATCGCATTATTGAGGTCGCCCAGTATAAAATCCAAAACTGCTTCACGTGAGGCGCGTTCGCTAAACACCAGCGGGTCATCTGGCTGCAAAACCTTATCTATGATCGGAACCCCGCCGTAAAGATCCAGAAGGCGAAAGTAGTTGTAGGCACGAAAGAAATATCCTTCGCCAAGAAAAGCCTTCACTTCATTTTTAATCGAAGAAGCAGTTCCCTCTGCAACCAGTTTATTGGCATTACGGATTGCCGCATAGCTATCATCCCAGTTCGGATCCTGCTCCGGCGGCACATACCTGCCGGAACTGATGGTATTCACTTCCGTGCCGAAAGCGATATCGGAATTGTTATCATTCATGTAGGATCCACTATAATGCGGATCATCCAGGGAATAGTTATAGAACCAGTTTGCCGCCAGCCGGTAATCATTAGCAGATTTCCAGTAGGTGAAATCGGAAATATCTGATTGTGGCTCCAGGTCCAGAGCCTTTTTACAGGCCGAAGTGGCGATGATCAAAAGGATGATGCTTGATATTTTAAGTAATTTCATTGCTTCAGGATTTTAAAATTTGACATTTACGCCCATCGAAAATGTACGGTACATGGGATAGTTGTTTTCATAAAAATCTACATTTCCAGCGTCATCGCTGATCGTTGGCACACGGGTTTCTTCCGGATCGTAATTTCCATTCCGTGTTCCGCTGGCAAACTCGAACAGGTCCTGACCGCTCAGATAAAGCCTGATACTGCGTAATTTGAGTCGCGCTAACTGAATGTTGCTGAATGTATAACCCACGGTAATGTTCTTCATCCGCAGATAACGGGTATTCTCCAGCCAGGCTGAAGAGAATTGGTAATTGTTATTCTTCACCGTTTCATTGTTAGAAAGACGGGGATACTGGGCTGATGGATTTTCGGCAGTAAAAGTTTTGCCATAGAAATAATCCAGTGGCTGGAACCAGAAATGTGCCAGCGGCACACCGAAATTACCATTACCTCTCCAAACATACTTATTGCCGGTACCCTGCAGGATAAAATTCATATCAAATCCTTTATAAGCAAAGCCACCGGTTAAGCTATACGTAATCTTCGGGATCTGAGAACCTAAATTAACAGCATCTCCGCTAAGCCCCTTGGATTTATCACCATAAACAGTGATTTGTCCGTCACCATCAATATCCTCGTACATCACATCACCTATTCCTAAACCGCCATAGCCATTGGGTTGTGCGGAAGGTACAACGCCTTTGCCGCCAAATTTGGCAGCATAAGCATCCAGTTCGGCCTGGTTCCTGATCAGCTTGCCTTTAAACCCAAAATAAGAATTCAGCGGATAGCCCTGCCTGGCTTGCGTGAGCCCGAGGTTATAGTTATCATTCCCCTGCAGGTCCGAAACCACATTGGAATTATAGTTTAAGATCGCGCCGACATTATAGCTGACCTGGCCAATCTTATCATTCCATTGCCCGTTGAATTCCCAGCCTTTGCCTTTAAGTGTTCCTGCGTTTGATGTTGGCGCTGCCGCCCCCAGTGTGGTTGGATAGGTGATACTCACCAACATGTTATTATTGGTCTTTCGGTAAAGGTCAAATGACACAGACAGTTTAGAAGCAAATAATGAAAGGTCTACACCCAGATTTTTTGTTTCAATGGTTTCCCAGGTACGCAGTGGAGAAGACAGCCCCTTAAGCGCTGCCAGTCTGGCTGCCGAGGTACCGTCTACAGGATACTGACCGAACACATCGATCAACTGTACATAATCAAACAGGCCCAATTGTGAAATATCCTGGTTACCGGTTCTGCCCCAGGAGGCGCGCAGCTTGAAAAGATTAATCTTGTTATCGCTGAAGAGCTGTTTAAAAAACGGCTCTTCCGAAATCTTCCATGCCGCAGAAAGACTGGGATAGATTGCGCTCCATCGCTTCTCGGGAGCGAACTTTGAACTGCCGTCTTTACGCAGCGTACCATCTAAATAGTATTTACCTGCAAAGGAATAGCTGGCGCGGCCAAAATAGGACTGCAGTGCCCAGGGATCCCGGTTCCAGTCCCTTGCGTCGCCCGCCCGCAGGTTTGTGTTATCAGAGAGCGGCAGTGTGAAGATGTCATTGCTAAAGAAGTCCTGCCCCTGGATATACTTTGAATCCTGCTTAAACTTCTCTTGTGATGCACCTGCCATGACTTTGATGTCGTGCCGGCCAATGGTTTTCGAGTAGTTTACATAGGTGCTGTAGTTTTTATAAATCGTACTGGAATTTCTGAACGTTGCCCTGTTCGGGTTATTGCGTATCAGCAGGTTTGGCGTGTCATCCCAGTTATATTCTGTATTGGTCTGAAAATTCGCATCGTTGTCTATGCGTTCCAGGTTGATACCCACCTGACCTGTCCATATTAAACCTTTAAGCGGCTCGTAATCCAGCTTGACATTGTTGCTCCAGCGGTTATTGGTCATGGTCTCATTTCCACCTTTTATGAGCTCCTGTACAGGGTTCTCATACCCCTGATAACCGTAATAGTTGCCTCCGGGAGTCTTTTCAGGTAAATAAGAAAAGATTTTTAGTCCATTGCTGATGGCATCGTGCAACTGTGAAGGCGTTTGGGTATTGAGATAGTCGTAGGCCGTTGTGAGTTCCAGTCTCAGCTCATTGGTAATCTTACTTTGCAGCGCAATACGGAGATTGTCCCTTACGGAAAGATTCTTTCCTTCAGAGATGTTTCCATTATCGCGCATATCCCCGAAAGAAACCAGGTAAGAGGAATTTTCGCCGCCGCCGGATACACTGAGGTTGTGCGTTGGACGGTACGCGGTCTTAAACAGTCTGCCATACCAGTCATGGTTCTGATAGAACATAGGGAATGACTCGACACTCCTGTTTTCGCCCGGACCAACACCAGGGTCGTTGTTTGCGATCTTCTCCAGGGTGGCATCAGAAAATGTCTGCTTCTCCCCGTCATTTTTATTTGCTTCATTAAACATCCTTACAAAATGGTCGGTAGTAGCTGCCTTTTTTCTTAGGCCAACTTTCTTCACCGCCAGGTTGAAACCATAGGTCACAATCGGTGCTCCCGACTGCTTTCCCCTTTTGGTGGTTACGAGGATCACGCCGTCGGCAGCCCGTGCACCGTAGATGGCAGCAGTAGCGTCCTTCAGCACCGTAACGTCCTGAATGTCTTCCGGATTAATGAGGTTCAGATCTCCAGGAATATTATCAATGAGTACCAGCGGAGCATTTCCGTTGATGGACGAAGCCCCCCGGATGGTCAGGCCAAATCCCTGCTGACCGGGCTGTCCGCCTGTGCGGCTGATGCTGACGCCCGGAATCAGGCCCTGCAGTCCATCAAGCGCACCGGTTACCGGCCGGTTTTGTATCTTGCTTCCGTTGAGATGCGCTACCGATCCGGTAAGGTCAGCCTCCTTTTTTACGGTTCCATATCCGATCACCACCACTTCGTTCAGGCTACTGGAGCTTGAATTCAGCGTAACATTAATCTGAGTACGGTTAGTGATGGCTATTTCCTGGGTCTCATAACCCAGTGAAGAAAACATCAGCGTTCCCCTTGTGCCGGCAATACTGATCCGGTACTCCCCTTTTGCGTTAGTCGATACCGCCGTTCCGCTTTCTTTGTGTTTAACGGTCACGCCGGGCAGCGGTTCATTTTTTTCATCGGCTACCCTGCCGTGTATCTCCACAGGGTCCTGCGCTCCGGCTTTCAGCGAAGGATCCGCAGTTCCGCGCCTGTCGGAAACAATAATGGTCTTGTTTTCGATCTTATAGTCAAAGGGCTGAGACCTGAAGACTTCATCCAGCACTTTCGGCAATTCCTCATCTGAGACATTCAAAGTAAGGAGTTTGCTTTGCTCTGCCTGGTCGTCAGTGATCACAAAGTTATAGCCGGTTTGCTTACGGATCTCCCGCAGCACACTGATGATGTTTTGATTAGTTTTATAAATAGTTACCCGCTGCGCCAGTGTGTTAGCGCTTAACTGCACTAGGGAGGCAATCAGGATAATGATCGTCAGTCTCATAATCCGCAATATTTTTGGCAATAGCCTTCTGGCTATACCTTTTCGATTGGTATAAATTCTATACATTTGTTTTGTTTGGTGAAGCAACATGCCATTACTTTCCAGGCGAAGGCAGTTGCGGTGAAACAGTTGAATAAAGTAAATTGAGCCAAACGGCATGCAGGGTTCGATCTGATCGGGCCCTGCTTTTTCGCTCAGACCGAGCTAGGGTAATAATTTGTCCATATGAATAGGTTTAAATGGTTATTTATACTTGGTTATAGAAATTCTACTGTTTAATGACGCGCACTTTACGGCCGTCGATCTGGAAATGGATTTTGCCGGTAGACTCCAGTATCTTCAGGACCTCAGAGATATTTTCAAATCTTGATACTGCACCGTTGAAGCGGATATCCGGAACATCTTTCCCGTAAACCACCTCAACATCGTACCATCGGGCCAATGTTTTCATCAGGATGCTGATGGGTTCGCTCTCGAACATGAACTGATCATTCTTCCATGCTACAGCAATTTCCTGATCGGCCGGATCAACTTTCAACCTGCCCTTAGCCACAGTGCTCACCTGCTGCCCGGGAACGAGAGTTACTTCCGCCTGTTTGCCACGGGCATGAATACTGCCCTCGAGCAAAGTTGTCTTGCTTCCGCCATTGTCATGATAAGCGTTTACGTTGAAGTGAGTGCCCAATACCCTGATCTGCTGGTCATCTGTTTGCACCACAAAAGGATGATGAGGATCTTTGGCTACTTCGAAATAGGCCTCTCCCGTTAAATCGATTTTGCGTTGCTGCAAACCTTCGAAATTTGCCGGGTACCGGAGCTGTGAGGCCGCATTGAGCCAGACTTTTGTACCATCGGGCAAAATCACCCGGTAATGCCCCCCGTTCGGAGTGCGCAAAGTGTTTAACGCTGCAGGTCCCTGTTCAGTAACTGCCTGACCATCAACATAGGATATCTCTCCGTTTACTGCCTGCAGAATATCGTTTCCCCCATCACTTCCGATACGTCCGGATTTCATGCCACTGAGGTTAATTTCTCTGCCGTCAGATAAGGTCAGGTAGGCCCTGTTGCCTCCGGGCTTAACGTCTTTGTGCACCTGATGCAGCGCAAGAACTGGCTTTGGACTAACCTTCTGGTACCAGAAATAACCGCCGGACGCAACCAGCAGTATCAGCCCGGCTGCTGCGGAGATATTCGCCCAGAGGCTCCTGACCGGTCTGGATGGTTTTGTATGTTCTTTAAGGTTCCTGAAAATCCGGTCGTACCGGTATTGATTGCTGCTCCGGAATGGAATGGTAGCGGATGGGTCATCTAGTTGCTGACGTACCATTTCCTGTAACACCTGGTAGTCGGCCGCATCAAAAAGCTCTGATAACCTGCTGATTTCAGCAGGATTGCATTCATTGCGCAAAAATCGCTTGTAAAGTTCGTCCAGGTTTTCTTTTGCGGCCAATTTTGTAAGGTTTTCATCATAGTACGAACAAAAACGGGATCAGGTCTGCCCGGATAAATTTATTTTTTACTTCGTTACTGCCGCGATGGTCAGGGATGCGGCTATAAGTATCAGTGTCAGCTCATTATCCATGAAATAAGCCTTAAGACTTTTAGTGCCTTTCACCACATGGTCGCGTATCGTTGATGGAGATATCCCTAACAGACTGCTCACTTCCTGATAGGACCGGCCTTCTATCTTCACCAATGCCATCACCTTTTTACGCTGCGCCGGCAGAGAATCCAGCGCCTGCCAGATCAGTTGCCGGTCGGTATCGGCAGCCATCGGGTCATATAGTTCAGTAACTGAGTTAACCAGATGTTCGCGCAGTGCCCGGTCGTGCAGCAGCCTGCGGTAAAGGTCTGTGATCAGATTCTGCGCAATACGGTGCACAAAGGCACCAAAAGATTTTTCAGGATCGATGGAGGCCCTGCGCTCCCATATTTTTAAAAAAACGTCCTGCGTAAGTTCTTCAGCGATCTGTGCGGATTTGGTGAGGTAATGTGTCTTACGAAAGACCGGATCCACATAATTCCTGTATAACCTTTCAAAGGCTGCTTCGTCCCCGCTTTGCAAGCGCCTCAGCAGATCTTTTTCGTTAATCAGGCGGTTCGTTGTCATTAGAAATTATTTGGTTGATACTAAATTAGAAATAATTTCTGAGCCTATAGGGATCTGGAAAAATAAATATTCAGCTATTACGTTTCGCACTAGTGTATAATCAAAGTAAACAAAAGGCTTTAAATATATGTTTAAAGCCTTTTGTTTACAGACCATAACGTCCCGGAGATTAGCGTTCTTCAGCCAGGGCTTTTAACAAAGCTTTTGGATAATTGGTGGTTAATGCATACACATCGTTTCTCTTAACATACCAGGCCTTATCCTGTTCTGTATCAACATGGTATACACTAACAGCTATTCCGGCATCAGTATAATCCCGGATGGAATAAGCACCTTTCAATTGACCATCGTGATAAAAAACTTTGGTATCCTGGAAATTGGCCCATTTATATCCGTTGTTCTTAAAATCTTCCGGAGAAAGTCCTGTATCCATTAGCCCACATGGCCAGTCGCCTTTTGCAGCTTTGAGCGTACGGTCGTAAATATCCTTTCCGGCAACAATAAACTCAACAAAGTGGTTGGCCTTCTTCTGCCGCACGATCTCGGAAGCGCGTTCCGAGCAGCGGGATGTTAATTCATCAGCTTCGCTGCGTTGTATACTGGAAATTGATTTTACATCAAGCCACAATTTTGTACTTCCGCCCTGAAGCAACCTGTCAAGATAAACTTCCAGTGTCGGGATCGTTTCCTCGTTAGGGAGTTTAGCGACTGAAGCTATTTTTTCATAAGTTGCCTCCCAGGGATGTAAGCCATTGATTTTATCATTACCATCTGCATGTGCAACAATAACCTTATTATCCTTAGTGATATAGATATCACATTCTGAGGCATAACATTTAAGCCCCATAGCATAATTCAATGCCTCCAGCGAGTTGTCCGGCACACCTGTCTCCATGGATCCTCCCCGGTGAGCAACAACATGATTATTCACCTTTTTTGGTCTCGGCAGTGAATCTATCACCAGATTTCCGGCAAACGAAACGGTGCTGCTGTCTTTTTGGATTGCACTTGCGGTTATAGCCGGCAAGGTCAATAGGATTATATATACTATTTTCATTAGCTATTGATTGTAAAAAGCATCCACCGCCCTTACAGCAGTAATGGATGCTTCAGATGAAATGATTATTGCCAGCCTTCGGTCTGCTTCAGGTTGTTGTTCCGGTTTAATGCCGATTGGGTGATTGGCCATAAAAGAATATTCTTCTTTGATATCTGGCTTGCAAGACTCGCATTATACTCCCAGATCTTATTGGTCCGCACAAGCATCCACCAGCTGCTGCCTTCAGCAGCCAGCTCTTTCAGGTTTTCATTGACAATTGCATTTAAAATACCGGCGTCACTGGTCGTTATATAATAGTTTTGCTTTCCGTAAGCCCTGTTGGTAATTATCCCTAAAGAGGCAAGTGCAGCAGCATAGTTCTTCCTGTAGTATTTAATTTCCGCATCAAAAAGGAAGGCCTGCGCATACCTGTAAATTATGATGTCTGAATCAAATACCCGCGTGCCTGAAACCATCTGACCGGCATACTTATTTGGCCAGCCGATTTCATTACCATTTGTGCCATATGCACCATGCCCATAGGTGCTGATGATCCGCTTGTCGCTCGCATCACTGCGTATCAGGCTCACATATCTGGAATTATAAGACCACCACTGGTTTTCGGATATAGGCACTGCCGTGTTGATAAATTCAGGTTTTAAGTAACCGCGGTTCCAGAAGTGTTCTATTGCAAAGCCGCCTGTTGATTCGCCATTTTCCTGAAACAAAGAAAAAATAACCTCTTTTCCCGACTGGTTCGCAGCGCTGAAGATATTGGCATAATCTGTCTCCAGACGGTCAGCGGATAAAGCCATCGACTGTATTGCAGTTTCAGCCATAGTCAAATAGCTATCTCCGGCCTTGGGGACAGCGTACATCCATAAACCGAAATCGGCCTTTAACATGGCCAATGCCGCCGGATTAGCCGTTGTCCTGGTGGTAAAGCTGGGTTTCATTGACAATTCGGCCGACCTGATATCGGCTTCTACCTGTTTGTATAAGTCATTCTGGGGCGACTTTGCGAGGTACAGGTCATCACCTGCATCTTCAAATCCTTTGGTTGCAAGCGGGGCATCCCCCCATATCCTGGCTATCCAGAAATAGCAAAATGCGCGGGTGTAATACGCATTGGCTAAGGCAAAATCTTTACCTTCCTGACTCATCGTAACCTGGTTTGTATATTTTATGATTAAATTGGCCTGATTAATCGTTGTATACAGACTGGACCAGTTCGCATATGCGTTGGTGGAATTCATAGTTCCGGACAATACGGCCGACATATCGCTGCTGTGCAGGACATTGTTAGTTCCCGGCCCCCATAATCCGTTACGGTACTCCCCCCAGTATAACAAATTGTTTTTGAAGCTGCTGCGCAGGTAATCGTACATGCCGAAAACGGCAGATCTGATATCCCCTTCATCCTGCCACATGTTGGCAGAGGATATTCTGCTGTCCTGAATAATATTTAAATCGTCTTTACAACCTGGTAAAATAATACTACCCAAGAAGAATACGAGCAGGCAAATTGTATTTTTAAGTTTCATTTAGCTTGATAATTAAGTCAATTCTGATTAAAATGATGCTTTAACACCCAGGAGGATTTTCCTTGCGGGCGGATAAGGATTATAATTGGAGTCATAGGTATCTGCGTAGGTATATAAGCCCCCGGAGGTAACCGCCTCTGGTGATACACCTTTGACAGCAGTGAAATAATAAAGGGTATTTCCTCTTACTGAAAGCGCTAAACCCTTTACGCCGAGCTTTGAAATGCATGCCTTTGGCAGGTCATAAGTAAATACCACGTCCCTTATACACAGGTAATCTCCCTTCTGGGCAAAAATGTTGGAGGTACGGGAGAAATTACTGTTACCCCAATCCGGGTCGTTTACAGTAAATTTCGCATATTTTGTATCATCGCCAGGTTGTTTCCAGGTTTCCTGAACATCGTATACCAGGTTATAATTCGCATTTCCAAAGGTTGCCATAAAATAGCGCGCCTGAAGCGCATTATAAATGGTATGACCCAAAGCAAAATCAAGAGTAATGCCCAGTGAATAGTTTTTGTATTTAAAAGTATTGGTTAACCCACCTGTTGAATGCGGGCTTACGTTACCCAGCAGAAACTGGTCCTCTGCGTTGATAATTTCATTGCCATTGACCCCTTTAGTAGAACCGGGACGGTTTACCCACTCATAATCGCCAATGTCTTTCCGGCCGGCCAGTGCAGGATTGGAGGCAGAATTTTTTCCATCAGCCACGCGAAAGCCTCTTGACAGTGCATCGTATAATGCCGCATCCGCCTGAGCCTGGTTTTGAATGATATGATCAACTTTATACCCAAATATTCCACCCAGCCGTTCCCCTTCAGCAATACCGCCATATTGGGTGCCATTGCCCATAATGATCCCATTTATACGGTTTTGTGCGATCCCATTATTATTTAGTTTCAATACCTTATTCATATTATAACTATAAGTGAAACTGCTGGACCACTCGAAGTGCTGCTTTTTGATATTCGTTGAATTCAATTCAAAATCAAACCCGTAAAATTTTACTTTTCCGACGTTGGCAATACCAGAATTATAACCGGTAATATCAGGTAATGAAATATTAAAGAGCAGGTCCCTGGTTACCTTGTTGTAGAAGTCAGCACTTAACTGTAACTTATTATTGAACAGGCCCATATCCACACCTGCATCAAATTGAGCGGTAGTTTCCCATTTTAAGCCAAGGTTCGGCATGGTGCCCAGTTGAATAGTGGAATTTCCATTATACTTAACGCCGTTGATGTAGCTGCCGTAAGTATCAAAAAGACCGATACCATTATTTCCTGTCAATCCGTAACTCGTCCGCAGCTTCAGGAAATTGACTGTATTTTTGTGCCCCCAAAAGTTCTCGTCAGACACGATCCATGCTGCTGAACCTGCCGGGAAGTATCCCCATCTGTTTTCTTTTGAGAATTTCGATGATGCATCTGCACGCATGGTTAATGAAAACAGGTATCTGTTTAGATAACTGTAGTTTGCCCTTCCAAAATATGAGATGATCGCCTCTTCTGTACGGGCACTGTTCGGATAACCGGCTATTGCCTGGGTTCCTGAATTGAGTGTCGGAACTTTATCAGATGTTGCGCCGGTCACCCCTGCATTTAAAGTATTGATCTTATCATTATAATATTCATAACCACCAAGAAGGTCGATTTGATGAGCATTGCTGATGGTCTTCTTATAATTCATATATCCCTGGAAATTGATCCTGTTCAATTCCGAAAAACCCTCATAAGTTTCCCGCAATGTGCTGATCGCATTACCTTTGGTAAATGAATTGCTGCGGGTATTCCGGTTGTGGTTAGTAAACTGCGCCACAGCGTTTAATCCATCCAGAATAGTGTAGTTCAATTTAAAAGTAGCAGTGCTGCGCTTCTGGATATTACCGCGGTCATAATATTGTTTATAAAATGCAGCAGGAAGGGTCGTATTATTAGGTCCCAGTGCCGGTGTACCATTTGCCAGGTAATCTCTATGGGTAAAGGGAATAGATAAACCCCTGGTCACGCTGGCCCTTTTATTTTCAGGCAGGTCCTGAAGGTCCGTCTGCGCGTAATCAAATATTGTGGTTGCTGTCAGTTTTTTGCTGAGGTCGAAAGAGGTATTGCCGTGAAAGGTCAGTGCCGAAAAGCCTGTGTTTACACCGATACCGGAATCTTTATTGTATCCGGCCGATGCGGCATACCTTACTTTATCCTGCCCACCATTTACGCCTATATAGTGCGACTGCCAGGCCGCATTTCCAAACCATTGCTTTTGCTGGTCGTTGTTTTGAAAAACCAATGTTTTGGAGGGCTCTACAGGATCAGCGATGGACTCCCAGCCGGAGGGGACAGCCTCTCCCGGATTCAGATATCTGGTAGTCCAGATCGAAGTTTCTGTATTACCGGTTCCCGCAGATTCGGCACCGCTAAGTACACCTGGGAACAGACTCGTGGCCAGCGCAGGCCGTAAGATTCTCAGGTAATCTGCTGCGCTCACGAGATTGAATTTGGTTTCCGGTTGCTGTATTCCTGCCTCCGACTGAAAAATAATCTGAGGATCCTGCCGTCCGCCTTTTTTAGTGGTGATCAGTATCACCCCGTTTGATGCCCTTGCGCCGTATATACCTGCCGAGGCCGCATCTTTCAATACTTCTATCGATTCAATATCATTTGGGTTCAATCCCGTGATGTCACGCTGCACACCATCCACCATGATGATAGGCTCATTTGACTGATTGATTGAAGATCCGCCCCGAATAAGAAATTGGGGGTTGGCGCCTGGCTGCGCATCGGTAGTTGCCACCCTCACTCCTGCCAGCTTGCCTTTTAAGTTATCGCCGATAGAGTTCACCGGAGCACCTTCCATTTTTTTGCCGTCATAACTGCTGATCGCGGTGGACAGTGAGCGCCTGGATTGGCTTCCATAACCAACAATTACGACCTGATCTAACAACTTTTCGGAGGTTTGAAGAACAAAATCAACAGTTGCGCCCGTTCCGTTCTCCACTTTTACTGTCTTTCTTTGTGTTTCAAACGAAATAAAGGCGGCTTCAATGGTATAGCTGCCTGAGGGTAAAGCGATCGTGTAAAAACCTTCAGCATTGGTCGTGTAGGTACGGTTAGTCTCCATTACTTTCAGGCTTGCACCCGGAAATGTTTTACCGGCCGAATCAACTACCCTCCCGGATATTCCCTGCTGCTGCGTGGGTGGCCTTTTTAGGATTAAAATAGTTTTTCCGCTCAGCGAGTAGGTAATATCTGTTCCGCTCAGCAGATAATTAAGAATTGCAGAGATTTGTTCGTTGTCAAATTTCTTTGCTTTGATATTCTTCGTATCTAACTGCAATAGCTTATCATCATATGCCATATCAACATTGCGGACCTGCTGCAGCTGACTGAAGGCCTTGCGGAGATTTGTATTGTCAAAAGTTATCGAAATTCTGCGTGCCAGTACCTGGTCTTCTGTTGAATTGGCCAGTAACATCTGTGGAAAAGATAGTACCAGGGTAACAATTAAAATATAAGCTTTAATATAATTTTGGTAAAGAAGTGTTCTTTTCTTCATATTTTTGAATTCTTGTTCATCAAGGGTTATTAAATAACCACCACGACAGGGTCTCAAGCTGGTCGTGACAGTTGACAATTAGACAGGTACCACTATGGTGCCTGTTTTAGTTTAGTAGATTTCGATTACATTTCCCTTCCTCCTGTATTTATTTTGGTGAATTCCGCATATCACATCCAGTGTTGCTTCCAGTGAACGTTCTTTTTTAATGGTCAGGTTAAAACTGTAGCCCTTGATTTTATTTTGGCTGCTGATCAGTTTGACCCCATATAGGTTTTTCAATTGTAGCGCTACATCGCTGAAGCTGGCTTGCGTGAGCAGAACGGAACCGCTGATCCATAAGTTGGCATAAAAACCATCTGTCGTCAAGATCTCAGCTTTACCTGTCCGCCTGTCATAGGTAATGGCCTGGTTCTTTTTCAATACTGCCAGTACAGATTTTTTATTGTCGCTCACTTCTACTTTACCATGATTAACCCGTACGTCTGAAGACTTCGACTCACGGTAAGAACTGACGTTAAAAGCTGTTCCCAGCACCCGGACCCGGAGCGCTTGAGTTATTACGATAAAAGGATGTTTTTTATCTTTTACCACCTCGAAATAGGCCTCTCCTTCCTCAAGCTGTATAATCCGGTTTGTGCTTGCATAAGTCCCGGGGATCTGAACCCTGGAGTTGGCGTTTAAATGTAAAGTACTGCCATCCTTCAGCCTTATTTTTTTAATCTGTCCTGTTCCTGTCTGAACAATCTGATTTTCCGCAGACAAGACAGTTTTATGATTCAGGGGTGTGTTATCACGAAGGGTCAATGTGATGATCCAGACAGATCCCAGCACCAGTAAACATGCTGCAACGGCAATCACTCTGGAATTGAGAAGTTGCCGGATTTTTGGCACTGGCTGAGCTGCCACAGGTTCCCGCGACACAACCACCGGTGCGATGCCCCATTGATCCTTTGCAAACCCGGGAAGTTTTTTAAAAGCTTCCAGCATCCGGTATTTGTCGGCATCGCTCAAATCCTCAGCTTTCTGCCCCTGTCCAATGCGCTGGAACCAGGCCTCCAGCAATCTGTTTTCTTCAGCTGTGCTGGTGCCTGAAGTATATTTGTAGAGGAGCTGCTCTAATTCTTGTTGTGTTGGCATATCAATGTGATCAACAGACACCTGATATCAGGGTCTCTATTGATAAAGTAACCGGAAATGAAATTTCGGCTATACGGAAAATGCGAATTAATGATTTATTAATATTGCAATTAATTCCTTAACCTGGAACGGCAGGAAAACCGCATTTAGAAGAGCAATATGGTTACAACAGGGACTGATTAGCTTACCAAAGAAAACTGGATTTCCTCAGGGCAGCTTTGAACCGCCTGCGCACTTCCTTCAATTGGTTGTGCACAGTATTCGGAGAGATGGACAGGCCTTCGGCGATCTCAGCAATGCTGAGCTGTTTTTCATACCGCAGTTCGTAGACACGGCGCATCTTTTCAGGAAGACTTTCGTGTTCCTGTTTCAGCAAAGCTTCCATTTCGATAATTTCAGCAGCTTTGAATGCATCAGGCAATGCTGTAAGCTGGGCGATATCTTCAGGAAGACTTTCCCAGGCATCGATGAAGTTTGCAGGAATTTTGCTGGAGCGAAAATAATTGAATACTTTATTCACTGCCATGCCGTAGACATATGGATACAAACTACCGATGGGATTGCTGGTCATCCGCTTTTCCCAAAGAGACAAAAAAACTTCCTGGGTTAAATCTTCTGCCTGATCACGGTCGCGAATTCTTTTGTGGATTTCAGTAAAAACAGGATTTAGATAGCGCAGGTATAGTTTTGCGAATGCAGAACTGTCATGCTGTTTGATAAGTATCCATAGTTCCTCGTCTGTTTGAACTTTTGCCTGCATAAATCTTTCACCGAATTAGAGGTGACTTGCGTATTTGGCAAAGGTATGTATTACATGTTACGTAATTATTAACAGTATATGTAGTAAATCCCTGGTTTTTGCACTTTCAGGATTCCCCCCATGCCCATCCTTGTATAATCGAGCAGTATGTCTCATTTGGGTGCAGCGAACTATCTCTTAAACAACTGGCCACTTAATGCAGCTGAAGCAGAATGATTTACCTGTAAGCATGATTCCAATTGCGTTTTGGTACTTTCTATCCGGAATCTTGTGGTAAAAAGGGAATCCTGTATTCCTGCCATTTGTGCCACATCATCGGTCATTTTTTTATACAGGAGAAAACTACCTGCGGTAGACTGCTGCTGTTTGATGGTCTCCTTAATTTTAAAATTTGCATTCTGTATCTCATCAATCATAACAGATTGGTTATTCATTTCTTCAGAATTGGTAGAAGTAAATCTGGATAACTGCTTAAACCTTAATAGGATCAGATCAAACTGGGTATTGATCTCCCTCCTCCTGGCCAGCAACTGCCGGCTTTTTTTCATATTATCCGACAGGAGATCATAATCATATTGCGTAGATGCAAAAAAGAAATAAACGCATAGAATAGAAAACGCCGCGAGCGCTAAAAAATTCAGGGAAAATACCCGGTATGATTTATTTAATTCTTTAGCATTGATAGGTTTCATAAAAAAGGTATTAGGTTAATATTATTATCCGCTATTTAAACGTTAAAATATATGATCAATTATCCTTAAAGAATTTAATCAGACATGTATCATCATATTTTTTTTTAACCAAAAAACTACATTAAATAAAATAATCATTTTGAATTTAATAATACTAAACATAATTGTATTAATTAATTTAAATTAATCATAATAAAATAATTAAAATGTCAAACTTATTGTACAGCAAGCCATTTAAATTAAAAAGTATTTTCTCAAATCACGATCTGGACACCTCGAATCTGGGTGAGTCTATATCCCAAAACCTTGAACTGATTATCTTTACAAGATATGGAGAACACAGGCATAACCCGGATTTTGGATGTGAAATATGGGACCTTGATTTCGAATTGGTGATTAGTGAAAGGATCTGGGAGGAAAAATTCAGACAGTCATTGCTTAAATCAATTACCACTTACGAACCAAGGTTATATCAGGTAGGATTGGAAATCAAAATGACGGAGGTAGAAAAAATATTCTCAGGAATTAAAATCGCTGAAGTTAAAAAAAAGGTTGAAATCTATATTAGCGGGAGGGTAAATCTAACCGGTGAAAAATATCTTTTCAATACCACGCTTTATTTAAGCCCGTTATGTAGCTAATATTATTTGAGATTGCATGAAAGGAATATTTTACTCTTCAAAAGATGAGATCAGGAACAGGATGCTGAAAAATGCCCGGGATTTCTGGGATGTAAAAAATACAAATGATTTCGATCCGATGGTCAAATTACTGATCGAAGCATTGTGTACCGAGCTTTTTAATATATCCAATGAAGTAAATGACCTGGAAAACAGAATCTTAGATAAGATATCAAAGGTCCTGGCTTCTGATACTCTAATTTCAGCCATCCCGGCTCATGCTATCCTGCATGCCCGCCCTTATGAAGATACTGATGTGATTGACGAAAAAGACCAGTTCATTTTCAGTAAAAAAATAAGCGACGGAAACAACAATAAGGAGGTACAGCTTGATTTATTTTTTAGTCCGTTACGGTCTGTGAAGGTATTTAATGCTGCAGTAAGTTATATAGCTACCGGCACCTTCCTGTTCCGGATTGATGAGCAACAAAACAAATCACTGATCAGTCAGAGTACAGCAACCTACAGATTGGAGAATAACGCTTTTTATATCGGGCTGAGCATGCCATCAGCTTTAAGTTCCTATGACGGTCTTAGCTTTTATTTTGACTGGCCTGATTATGCCATCGAAAACAACATTTATGATTTGCTGAAATTGTCTGCATGGTTTATGGATGGGCATCCCGTAAAAGTATCTTCCGGCAGATATTTTCAGTCTTCAAAAAAACAGCGGCAATCGCCATTTAGTAACCATGATATGCTAAACGTGCTGACAGCAGACATACATGGTTTTTATGCACATAGATTTTTAACTATTGACGGGAGTACTGTTCAACATATCCCCGATTTACAATTGTATCCATCAGACTTTGAACCTGTTTTTCGTGACAGCAGTCTTCAAAACTTCAAAAAACCATTGCTTTGGATCAAAGTAATCTTTCCGGTCGCCATTGGTCAGCCACTGCTTAATGAACTTTCTGTGTCCATTAATGCATTTCCGGTGGTCAATAAAAAGATGCATGATTTAAAACACCGGTTAAAGATGATGAGTGATATTATTCCCTTAAAACTTTCAGCAGATGATCAGTTTCTGGGTGTAGATACCTTAAAAGATAATTTTGGCAATCACTATACCGAAATTCCTCAGGGCTATGATGAGGAAAGAAGCTCGGGCCTTTTTTCTATCCGTTACGGGGGGGCTGAGCGTTTTGACGACAGAAATGCCAAAGAAGTACTGGATCACCTGTTTGAACTGTTAAGAGATGAAAAAGCTGCATTTTCTGCCTATGGTTCTGATTTCCTGAATACCTCTTTAAAAGAGCTGGAACAAAATATTTCCTTGCTGGTGCAAAAAACCGCGGGACAATTGCTGAACAGAAAGGAATTAATCAATTATCTGGTGGTTAAGCCGCTGAACGATGCAGACATTATGTTTATGGAATTCTGGAGTACCAAAGCAGAACTGGGCAACCAGGTAAAACGCGGAAGCAGTTTAAGGGCTTTTGAACACCATAAAGCCTTTCCTGAAAGTTTGTACTTCTTAAGCAATTCAATCGGTGGCAGGTCCAGATTAAATGCTGAAAATAGAGTACAGGCTTATAAATATGGGCTTACTACAGGTAACAGGATAGTTACACATGCAGATATTTTGGGTTTCTGCTCTTTTGAGCTGGGTAATATGATTACTGGCGTAGAGATCAGGAAAGGTCTCAGCAAAGCGCAAAACCCTAAAGAAGGCTTCATCAAAACTACTGACATTGTGGTTACGCCAGCACAGTTTAATGGGTTAAATGCGGAGGAATGGAAGTCAATCCTGGAGCTGACGAGGTCGAAGCTTGAAATCAGAAGTACGATGAATATTCATTACCGTTTGTTTCTGGCTTAAAGATATACCGTGTAGCCAAGAAAAGAATTAGCGCTCTCTGCCCCTAAAGCACCAGCCCTGTGCTCCCGGCTCGTGATCAATTCAGTCTTTACTGATGTCTCAGCAGGCACAAGATAAGAGACAACAATATCCAATAAGCGGGAATAAGGAGTACCCGGCATAAAATTAACCAGCTTTTCTGCGCCTGCAGGGCCAATATGGACACACATTTCTTCCTCAATATCATCAAAAGCGACACCTATTATGGTATCAATTCCCAATGCACCATTTCCCATTTTAAATTGCATGTTTTCCTCAATTGGCGTGGCAATGACAGCTGAAGAATTCAATACCGCTTGTACGGGAATGTTAAATAGGACTGCAAGCAATTGACCTAAAAAAAACATGTCGTTGCGTTTTCGCTGAATAAGGGGCAGAAGATGCATCCATATAATACTTTGCTCTCTGTCAAGAAATTGAAATTCTTTCCATTCAACGCCAAAAAGCATGGAAAGATCATTGTAATCCGTTTTCTTGTCCAATCTGTTTTCATACCATGCCAGCAATGTCCTCATATGATTGAGCTCTGCTTCAAAAGGCATGAAAAATCTTCTGGCCACTTTTTCTTCACTTCTTTTCAGCTCTACATCATTGATCATTTGCTGTTCGGAAAGACCGGAACTTCTTACCGGAGGATAGTGAAAAAGTCCTTCGGGAAGCATGTCATACAAACCCTCCCGGTTAACTTCTACTATAAAACAATCCATAAGTTTGCTTTCCGAATAATAGGACGATACGCCAATAATATCTTTTGCATAAGCACTTTGTTTAGCACCTATAGGAAGAACAACTACCTGATCGGTATGGTAATCCTCGTTTTCCATTAATTCTGCAACTTTTACAATTGCTTTAAAATCTGTGTCAAACCCGTTAAGAAAATTCAAGTCCGTTTTCATGAGTATTGTGTTTAGCACTCGTTTTTGATAGTTAAAATCTGCAGGTTGCTGCTGTCATGTAAAGGCAACAATACCCCAACCAGCCGCATGTTGATAATTTTATTGCGTTATTATTTGTAGTAAAATTACTATAATAACTTTAGCGGCTTATTTTTACAACACTAAGATAGTATATTTGCGTTTGATTAAATAATGTGTTAATATTTTTCAATGAATGTGCAATCTTTTTTTCTCAGATATTTGCTGCTGCCGGTAATTGTAATTGTTTCTGCAACAATACTTGTTATAGTGAATAAAAAAAATCAGTTTGTGAGTAACAAAAAACTGATCACCGGGATATTGTCTCTAAGCCTTTCGTTGGCTATTCCGGGCCTGCTTGGTTTTCTTGGCTTAAATTTTATGCCCTGGGGATATGTCATTTGTCAGCTCTTTTATCTCATCCTGGGCTGCGTTTTTGTATATTTGATGACCAGGTACTATTCAAACGGGGTCCTGACCAGAAAGGTATTTATCATCATTGCTTTACTGATCAGCTGCCTGCTTGGATTTTACCTCTATCAGCTGGCGTTCAACTGGCTAAGTACTATCCGGATCGGCGCCTGGGCTGCAACCAGCATTTTTAATTTTATGATCCCATTATTATTCTGGTGGTGTTATGCGGCATTGATCAGCATACCTTCAGAAATTTATAAGATATGGCAATACCCGGTAATCCCCATAGATTTTGATATCGATCATCTTGATTTTGACAGGATGCTGGTGCTGGAACTGGAGTTGTATAAAAACAGCGATGATGCCGAGCCTGTCAGGGTGAAAGCAAAGGCACCGGAGAACATGGAATTTGGTAGCTGGTTCTATAAATTCATAGAAGATTACAACCTGAAATTTCCGAAAAGCAACGTAAAATATACGAATGAAAGAAATGAATCGTTTAAGTGGATATTCTTCATTAAAACTTCTTTTTTTAAGCGGAATATTTTTATTGATCCGGAGTTGGATATCCTGCAAAACGGCATTACTGATAAAGTAACTATCTATGCGAAAAGAGTAGCTGACGATGCTGCACCAGAAATAAAAGGTGACGATTCCATATTTATTTAATCATTTTAAAAGCCTATGATTTCCCCACTAAAATACAAACCTGTCAACTGGATAGATGGAATGAAGCTCTCCAGTGCCCATTTCGTAGCTACAGATCAATATAACCAGGATTTTGTCAGGGATGCGCGGTCATTAGCGCTCAGCAGCTACAATTATGGCCTGCTGCCTCCCTTTTCAGGACAACGCAGTTCACATGATATTGAGATAACGGAAAAGGCCACCAATCAGGTAGAGATAAAAATACGGCATTGTAACGCCGTTACTGCCGAAGGATGCCGGATTGATATTGATGGTTCAACTGACTATACTAACCACCTTACTTACAGTCATTACTTTAACGAGAATTCTGATTCAAGGCAAATCGTTTACAATGTTCTCTTACTCGTAAACCCTTTTGAAAGAGTACCTGCAGGTAACCCCGATCCACAGGATCACCCGCCAAGATATCCGGATATATCCAGGGGATACAGCATTTCTTTGCTTCCTGTGGCTGAAAAGGCACCTCATGCAACAGACACCTCCCACCTGACCATCGCACAGCTCATCCTGGAAAACAGCCGGATCTTAATTAACAAGAATTATATCCCTCCAAGCAGTACGATTGGAAGCCATCCAAATTTAATTCATTATTACGAATTGTTCAGCACACTGATGAATGATATACAGCTGTCGGCTTTTAAAATTATTGATAAAACAGCTGCTAAAGAAGCTTTGTCCCCACTGGGTAAAAATATCCGTTTGATTTCAGAAAAATTACTGGACTGCCTCGCACAGGTTTTCTTCAACTACCGGAACCTGGGTTACCAGCAACCGCCCATTCAACTGGCTGGTTATTTTTCTAATCTGGCCCATGTATTCTTTACCGGTGTTAAACTTGTTGAATCCAGAGAAAGAGAAGAAATGCTAAAATATTTTTATGAATGGAAAGACGTTACACCCGGCAATTTTGAAGAATTATTGGCGCGCAATATTGAACTGATTTATAACCACCAGGACATTTATGCGTCCATGTTGCTGATTGAGGAGTTTTTAAAGGTTATTGCAGCCCTCTGGAGTAAACTGAGCATGCTCGATTACGTTGGTCAGCGTAAAGAAAACATTGTTGTTGCCGAGCAGCAAATAGTACAGCAGGTTCAGGTAAAAAGAACCTGGACGCTGCTGGATTAAATCATCAGTTAGTTATTATCCTGGCCGCTCCAATAACCGGGGCGGCCTTTTTTTTCGATCCGTTGAACAAATCACCGATAGTGGGGATTGTAAAAAAGCCCCTTCAATGGTATTTTTGATCTGTCTTTAAGCGTAATCAGACAGATCAGCACAAACCTAACAGGGCATAGAAAGGATTTTATGCCAAATCATCAACAGGCATGTAAATTAATTTATGAATATACAGTTCATTAAAGATATCTGCATCGGCACAGAGACTATTGTTTATGTCACGTCGTTTCATCTTCAACAGCAATTTAATGCGCATCATTATTTTGAACTGAAATTTAAACATAATCATATAATTGCACCCGACTTAATCCAGCTGGATAAAAGCAGGCATCTGGTAGGTAAAACTCTTACCGCATCATTTGGTTCTTTATCAGGCAAACAGCAAAAATTTGCCGGAATCGTCACTAAAATAGAGTCAGCTCAAAGTCATGGCTATCATAGTGTGATCGTTGCCAGCGGTTACAGTCCAACTATATTAATCGATCGCGGGGCAGACCTGGGCTCCTATTTTAACAAGACCCTTGAAGAAATTGTTAAACTGGCTACGCGTGACACTCCGGCTAATGACTTGATGATGAATACCCATCCAGACCGTAAAAAGCCGGTCGATTATCTCATTCAATACAATGAAAGTGATTTCAACTTCCTGAACCGTTTAAGTGCAGAGTATTATGAATGGTTTTTTTATGATGGTGAAAATCTGCATTTCGGTAAACCCGATAAACCGGCAGAAGTGAGTTTAATCTACGGACGAGACATTCAAAGTCTGCAATATGGTATCGAAATAACCCCTAAAAGAAATACAAGGTTCGCTTATGATCCAAAGCAGGATGAAATGTTGCAGGGAAAAAGTAAGGGGCATTCAGACGGAAGGCCTGACCATGCCCATGCCATGAATACCTCAGGTTCCATCTATAGTAAAACATACAATCAGCTCTCACTGATCAGGGTAGAGAACAAAAGTGATGTTCAGAACCTTACTGAAAGTGAAGAAAAAGCCATTAACGGTCAGCTGCTTAAGATTAGCGGAAGTGGCGATAATCCTGAAACAGGCATAGGGACGATTGCAGATATCAGTATGAGTGTTGACCAGGGATCCGGGTTTGAAATTCAAAGCCTTGGTGAATTTTTAATTACCTCGGTAATACACCATATAGATAGCGCCGGACGTTATTTTAATACGTTTGAAGGGATATCCGCTGCTACCGAACGTATCCATGTCAAAGATTATCTGCGCCCGCAGCCGGATATGGTGCTGGCCGAGGTATTTGACAATGCTGACCCGCTGGGACAGGGCCGGATAAGGGTGAAATTCAAATGGATATGTGAAAACAATGATCCTACAGAATGGCTGAGAGTCATGACCCCTGATGCCGGCAACAGCAGCAAAGTGACTAAAAACAGGGGTTTCGTATTTATACCTGAAAAGGGAGACCAGGTGATCATTGGTTTTGAAGACGGAAACATTAACCGTCCGATAGTAATGGGAAGTGTATTTCATGGTAAGAACGGCATAGGCGGAGGCAATAATAACGACCGTAAAAGTTTGACCTCTAAAAGCGGGCATACTGTCAGCCTGGATGATAATGGCGGTATATTGGTAAAAGATAAAACCGACCTGAATTTTATTGCTATTGACGGTAAAAATGCCATTACGATCAACACGGATAACAATATCACCCTGCAAACGGGTAAAGTAATGATCATTATGGATAAAGAAAAAGACCAGATCATTATACAGGCCAAAAATATAGAGATCCGGGCCGCTGACGATTTCAAACTGACAGGCGACGGCGCACCGAGTAAAAATGGAAGTTTAGAGTTTGAAGATCAGTTACAGATCTTTTCAAAAAATGAGCTTTCACTTGTCGGAGAATCTACCGCAAAGTTAAACGGAAAAGACGTACGCATTGCGGGCGGCAAAACCAGTATTGACGGGACTCCGGTAAAAATTAATTCTTAAACAGATGAACCCGTATACCGAAAAAAATTATCAGCTGGTGGTAAAAGGAAATGTAAAAATGCTGACCATGATGGATAGCTTTGCCACGGCAGGCAGCTACACCTTATCTGAAAGAGGGCAAAATGCCATCAAACCGGATTTACAGGAATATGTACTGGAAGAGAAAGAGCTAAAATTGACGGAATACTTTGATCCCAATACCTACCAGTTGATTGAATATGTAAACAAACTTGCCAGAATCTATAACAGGCAGCACATCTGCATCAATGAACGCGGAGCAATTAAGGGCCTGTTAAATATGCCCGAAATAAAATCAAAATGGGATAAGTTAAAAAAGGAGCTGATGCAGGTAAATCCCATTGCTGCTTTTGAAATTATCCGTCATAAAGACCGGGAACTGGCAAACCCCGCTGAAGTGATAGATAACCTGAGCAATGCACATTTTATGCACCTGTTTTTATATGTATTTACCGGTCAACTGGGTAGTATAACTGAACAGCAGCAGCGGCTGGTTCGGGACCGCATGGGAATAGGATTTTCAATTCCGGTTAATCAGATTTTTACTACCGAAAAAACCGGTAGCGGTTATACAGTATACGCAGAGGCTTTGTTAAATGAAGATGGAAAAATTGATAAAAATTTGATTATCAGCGTAACAGGGGAAAAGAACCTGGATATAAAACATTATACACAGGCCAGTTTTAATTATAGTGAAAATCGAGATTTACTATCCGCTGAAATGACAATTTTTGAACAGTTAAACAATGATTATAAATCAGACCTGTACCTGCACCTTGAAAGTAACTGACCTATGGAGAAAGAATCACAATGGTTAACAGAAAAACATTACCTGGTCTGCCCTAAGGGAGTAATGTTTAAGCAAATGAAAGTCATGAGCCAGCGGATGGTTTCTTTTAGCGGTCATCTTGCAGCAACTACAGCAGACACGATGATTGGCAATCCGTTTATGTGTATGGGTATGCTGGCCGCTGCTGCACCGCCGGTTTCCGTCTTGCAAACTAAAGCACTGGCCTTACTTGCGGTTCCTGTAATGGCTCTGCCAAGAATTGGCATACCTCCGCAAATATTATTGATAGCAAGCAGCCTGGGTACTGCCAAATGCAGTTTAAGTTCCGCATCAAGAAAATGGATCGGCTCCTCTCCTAACCTGATTATCAACCGCAATGAAGGCCTGGTGGTTGGAAAGAGTATGCTGATGTGCCCCTCAGAGGGAGTGATGGTACAAACTATTGAAACCTTTTGGATGGCCATGATGAACGTCGGTTTAAACAAAATCGGCCATATCGCCAATTTTGCCTTTGGACTGATGGCCGGGCGCGGATTGGGTACAATGACTGCCCGGCATACGCCGGCACACGCTTATGAGCCTTCATCGCTATTTGGCGGAATGAGCCTGATGTCTAGGGCTGCCAGCGGGTTCAGCTTATTTGGCCCGGCAGGCCAAAACGACCTGTCAGGTCTGGACGAAAGAAATAACAGCAATAAACTGCTTGCCAGCGGACATGAACTGACAATTGCAATTTTCTCTGCAAAGGGCGCTTCGCTGACCTGCTTCCCGGCAGGAACACTGGTACATACCAGCAGTGGCCTTTTACCTGTTGAAGAAATACAGGAAGGTACGTTGTTATGGACAGTTAATGAGAAAAACGGACAGCGGGAGCTGAAACCAGTAAAAAAAACACACCGCCGCAGTACCCTGAATCTGATGGCAGTTGAACTGGAAAACGGAATTCTTTTTGAAATCACGCCAGATCACCGCGTAAGGTCCGGAGGTGAATGGAAAGAAATACAGAATCTTGAAACAGCCGATCAGCTGGAAAATATTACCGGCGAAATGATACTCATCAGAAATATTGGCATGCTGGGGAAAAGTGTATTAGTTTATAATTTCTCAGTGGCCGATAATGAAAATTATTTTGTTACGGAAGAAGGAATTCTGGTACATAACGCCGGTGGATATGATAGAGGTTATGAATGATAAACCTGCCAGAAAGCTGGCAGGTTTATCATTTCATCTATTTTGGCCTGTTAATGCCTTCTTCTCTTATTTCGGCCATTCATTTTCATGAGTGGCGTTGCCTATTGTTATCGTCTTGGCAGAGATTACAATTTTTGTAAGCATCGGCTGGGAAGTAAAAACATGCAATTCTTCTGTGAGTTCAATAACATAAGCATTTGAAAATTTTATCTCCTTCATTTTAGCATCTTCATCCTGCTTCTTAATTTCTAAACTGCCTTCAATTGCTTTATATTGATTGTTCACCATACTTTCAAGAGCCGATGTATCCGCGTTAGCTTCTATATGCACTTCTATTTTACCGCCGTATATACCGGAAGCAGGTCTACCTTTAGGATCTACGTCACGATTAAAATCATAGGAACAATATAATACGTCATATTCGTTAGCTGATAAGGTTAATGTTGCTTTAAAAGCCATAGTCTTTTAATTTAAGGTTTATTTCACTAATTAATAATAATCCCTGTGCTATCTATAGCAGCAGGTTATTTGACCATCTATTTCTATTACTTTTCCTGCCAATCATTTTCATGAATGGCAGTACCTATTGTAATTTTCCGTGCCGATAGTCTAAAACGTGTGGTCATTGGTTCTGCAGTAAAGGCACTCAAAGTTTCCGAAAAACCAACAACATAAGCATCTGTAAATTCTATTTCCTTCATTTTAGCATCTTCATCCTGCTTTTTAATAGTTATACTTCCGCTAACTGCCTTATGTTGATTATTTACCATACTTTCTATAACAGAGGTATCTTCATTCGCTTCTATGCCCACGTTGATGACACCGCCATAAACAGCGGAAGAAGGCATGCCCTTAGGGTCAACACTCCGTTTAAATTGATAGCCAACTGAAATTATATCAAAATTCTTACCTGCAATGGTCAATTGTGCTTTAAAAGCCATAATTTTTTATTTAAAGGTTTGTACTAAATAATTATTTAAATTTTAAGCCTGTGCATATTCAGAGCTCCAGGTAGTTTCTTCATCTTCTCCTTTTTGTCCGTCCAGCCTGACTACAAAACTTTTTGCCGGGAAATAAGGTGTGATGTGAATATCCAGATGGATCATATCCTTTTGGACATCATCCCTTTCAAAACGCATGATCTTGAAACGTTCAATCAAACGGTCGGGGCCCTGAATTTTATCCAGGAACTTTACAATTTGTCCGCGAAGGTCTTTCTCTGTTCTGGAGGTCCAGTTTTCAAAAGCACGCCTGTTTAAAAAGTCAAACAGTACTTTGGTGATATAGTCAAATACACGGACTACCGAATAGGTTTGCAGACCAATGTTATCACCATTGAATAGTGTCTTGGCAGAAAAAGCCATTACTTTTCCATATTCATTTACCATCGGGACCAACCCTATCCGTTCAAGATGGGAAA
Source organism: Pedobacter hartonius (assembly GCF_900107535.1). Lineage (GTDB taxonomy): Bacteria > Bacteroidota > Bacteroidia > Sphingobacteriales > Sphingobacteriaceae > Pedobacter > Pedobacter hartonius. Next base: position 33,823 of record NZ_FNRA01000014.1, read on the forward strand.
TCTCACTTTTCTTCAGGTCAAACTTAACGCCGTCAACATCGTTCATTGATCCATGTTTCTTTCCTGCTGTAACCTGCGACATCAATGTATAATACATTTTGCCGGCCAATGCCGAAGATCCAGGAATGGTAAGGTCGTCTTCTTCTCCGGCTTCGGCTACTTTTCCGCGGCCAATCAGCCAATTGCAAGTCATGATCACATTTGACCTGAAGGCATCACCGCCGGTTAAATTTGCTTCAGTGAAGAGATCGATCACATCATCAGGGTGGTCCAGGTCAGCAAAATCAGTGATCAGCATGACCTTATTCCTGTAAGCTATGGCGCCCCATTTTTCTACTACTTTATTCGAGCCCATATACCCTGGAATAACCAGCAGGGAATAATTCTGCCGCAGGTCAAGTCTGTCGTAGTTCTGTTTCAGCTCATCACTTACATATTCAATGAATCTTGGATTATCCAGGTCTTTAACCTGCTCTGGCGAAGCATTCATCAGGATGACGTTCTTCAGCTTGTCTTCCTCGGTATTCTGGTAAAATAAATTGACAGACCGGTATGATTGTTCCAGCGCCCTGGTTGTTTTAAGCGCCCCGGCTATATTCTTAACAATGTTGTCTTCCGCTGCCTTTAATTTCTCTGTGCTTCTGTCTACCATGGCTGCAACTGAATCCGAGTTTTCCAAGATATCAATCCATAACTGGATTTTTCTTTTGAGCTCTTCTCTTTCGCTTTCTTTCTCATCGCCGGTAAGAAAGATCTGTTTCCTGGCTTTTCGTTCCGGATTTAAGTTTTGTAATCCGTCGATTGTTGATTCCAGCAGGTCGATTCCTCCTACTTTCAACAATTTATCCAGGCTATCCCGGAGAGAAAGTTTTTCCTTTGTATCTTTTTCGGCGGGTTTGAAACCAGCTGCAGCCGATTCGTTATTTACTGCCTGTTGTTCTTCTGGAGTTGCCATACTTTAATTGTTTAGTTTTTAATAAGGCAGATGCCTAATTATGTTCTTCTAATTCCATTACAAAACTTTTGAGCGCACTGATGAACGCATGTTTTGTTTCTTCATTATCAAGCGTAGTCTTCAGCGTTTTATTTGATTTCAGCTGCTTGATTACACTTAAAGACATCTCCTTTTCAATGCTGACATTCCGGAGGTGCTGGCTCTGGCTGATCATCTTTTTCACGGAGAAATCACCCAGGTTTCCGAATTGCAGCGTCTCCACCGCCTGTGAACCATCATATTTTTCAAATTCTACTTTCACCTTCGGCTTGTAGTGGTTAAATACATCCTGAACTGTTTTCAGTCCTTCAACTTTCTCGGGTTTAACCGGTTCATCATCAGTAAACTGCTGAACGAAAAGTGTTTTATTGTGGGCAATATCTCCGAAGGCTTCCGAAGTGTCTATTTTTCGTTCGTTACCACCTATTTCATAATTAAACATAGTATTGATATTTAAAGGTTTATAAATATTTCATCTTCGATAATTTCCCATTTCAGGTTATTTTCTACCTTTTTGATCAGGATGGCCTGGCCCTTTTTCAATTCACCTGAAATGATAAATCTGGAAATCGGACGTCTTAATTCGTTGCGGATCACTCCAGACAATTGCCTTGCGCCGTATTTGGGGTCAAAACCATTCAACGCGAGCATTTTTATAGCTTCAGGTTCAATTACAAATCCTATTCCCTGTTTATAGAGTACATCAACGAGACTTTTCAGCTGGATTTCAAAGATCCTGACCACGTTTTCTTCGCTGACCGGTGCAAAGGGAACGATTTCTGATAACCTGGCTAAAAACTCGGGCCTGAAATGCAACGACATGATATCCATCAGCTGATTGGATTTAGGCAGTTCTCCCTTGCGTAACTGTTCAGCAATCCACTCACTGCCTATATTGGAGGTAAACAGGATTAAGGAATTGGAAAAATCGCCCTCCTTTCCCAATCTGTCATGCATATGCCCTTCATCCAGGATCTGCAAAAAAGTATCAAATACTGAAGGATGCGCTTTTTCTATTTCATCGAAAAGCAAAACTGAATAGGGTTGCTGCCTGATTTTATTCACGAGTAACCCTCCTTCCTGGTACCCGATATATCCCGGAGGCGCGCCATACAGTAAGGCTGCAGAATGTTCTTCTTTAAATTCTGACATATCAAAACGGATCATCGCTTTCTCATCATTGAACAGGAATTCTGCGATTGATTTGGCCAGCTCCGTTTTTCCTGTGCCGGTAGGCCCCAGCAGAAAAAATGAACCTACAGGCTGCCCTTTTTTGTTCAATCCGCTCCGGGACTCCAGAATAGCATCGGCAACAGCTTTCAGCGCCTGATCCTGGCCAACCACTCTCTTTTTAAGAAATGGCACCATATTCAGCAGCTTTTCTTTTTCCTGCGCCTGTATTTTTCCCATTGGAATACCGGTTTTATAGGAAACGATAGCGGCAATATCATGTTTACTCACTTCATCTGATTTTTGAAGGGAGAGCAATTGTAAGGCACGCAGGTTGCGCAGCAGGTAATCCTGATAATCTTCAGCAGTTTCCAGCGCCTCCTGTTGCGTTTCATCATTGAGCTGGCCAAGCAGCACAGGACTCACTTTATCCTGAAGCTGATGGTATAACCATTGATAATCATCAGATTTGTTTTCACGCAGGCCGTCATCATCAAATACCATTAGGTCATTTAAGCTAATGCTGAGATCGCTGAGTACTTTTTCTGAAGTATCATTCATGAGTTTTGTGGCGGCCAGGGTACGGTCCAGCAGATCAAAGGCGGAATCCGGGAGGCGGCGGTCTTTCATATACCGCTTAGCCAGCCGGACACATTCATGGATCGCTTCCGGATGTATGTTAAGCCCGTGATGTTCCGCGTATTTAACACTGAGCTTTTCCAGCATTTTTATGGCAAAAGCTTCGCTGGGTTCATTGATCTGCAACACTTCAAATCTGCGGCTAAAAGCCTGCTCAGGTTCTATTAACTTCCGGTATTCATCAGTTGTAGTAGCGCCGATGACAGTAATTTCTCCCCTTGCCAGTTCGGGCTTCAGTAAATTACCTGCCCCGGCACCTATCGGGCCTTTACTATCAAGCAGGGTATGGATCTCATCAATAAATAATATTGCTTTGCCAAACTGTTTGATTTCTTTTATGATATTTTTTAAACGGTCTTCAATTTCTCCCTTGTAAGCAGCGCCCGCTATTAAAGATCCAAGGTCAAGTTCAAACAGTCGGACATCTTTCAGCAGGCCAGGTACGTTACCGGCTATCACATCCTGTGCAAATCCATCTATCAGGGCAGTCTTCCCCACCCCTGCATCTCCTGTAATGATTACATTGGGCTTAGTCCTCCGGCAGAGTGTCTCCATCATCATCCTCATTTCTTTATCCCTTCCAATGATGGGGTCAGTTTTATTTTCCCTGGCCATTGCAATCCTGTCCAGGCAAAACTTATGCAGTGCACTTTCTGTGCCTGTGCTTTTTTGCCCGGCTGCTGCCGGGGCTGCAGCTGAAACCACCCTGCTTATTTCTTCATCATTGAGATAGAGATCCAACAGTTCTTTTTCTTTCAAGGGAAACGATTTCAGCTGTCCGGGGCTAAATCCAACAGTTGGTTTACATAACGCAGCGAGTACACAAATCGGAGTGATCAGATCCAGCCCTAATCTGATCCTGATAGCGTCTGCTTCTTCGAACACGCCGGCAATCTCCGGGCCGCCTTTAATTTCATCCTGCATTTCTGCAGTTTTGCCCAGCTCTTCAATTCTTACATCTGCCCAGTCAGCAATATATGCCGCATCCTGGCCAATGGACAGTAAAAAGTTGCTTATTCCTACATCCTTATGCAAAAGTGCCCTTAAAAGGTGAGCTGCAGTGAACGATGCATTATAGTATTCCTTAGCCAGAGACTGAGCAATCTTAACCGCTAATTTTACTGATTCACTAATATTCCTGACACTCATAATCAAAGGCTTTATTTTTCGGGTTTACAATCAAAATTCTTCTGCGTGATATAATAATATGTTTTGCCGTTAGAGATAAACTGCTGGTTAAGCTGTGTACCTGTTTTAATATGTTCGCCGGAACGGGTCAGAAATTGCAGGTATTTTTCGAAATCGGCACGCGGCATCCTGCTGTAGCTTTTCAGGTCATTCACTGTAAAATGATCCAGCATTTGATTTTCCAGTGGCAAACCAGTTACAGTGTACAGGTATTTAGCCAGTGTCATAGACCTGATTGTGTTTCCTGATATTTTAATATTCAGTTGCTTGCGCGGAATGCCTTTGTAATTTTTAACCAATTTCTTTCTGAATGACGACAGGTCTGGCTGAATGTTCTGGCCAGTCATCAGGGAAAGAATATCGTTCAGCTGTTTATATTCCATACTGTTCAATACAATACTATATTGGAGCAGGTCCTTATGCTGTGATACCACATTATCCGGTATAGCCGAAGTCATGAAATACTTAAAACCATTGTGCGGCATTTTATCTGCCACATCAGCTCCAACAGGCTGCTCAAGCTTTGTTTTGATTACTGCAGACAGATTTTTTGACGTGATACCACTCAGCCTGAAGGCACTATCCAGGGAGCTGATCTGGTTATGAATATCAAGATCAGTTTCTTTAAGGAAACGTTTCACGGCTACCGTCATAGATTTATTGGAGGTCACCGCGCCTTTAGTAGGAAAAACAACACCTCCTTGAATCAAACTGTTATTGGGGTAATCCAGGTAAAAAGGAAGAGAATCCAGCTGACTGGTATTATAGGACTGAGTAACCGTAAGGCCCTCCCCGTTTATCAGCAATCCTTTTTTCCTTTGGGCTGAAACCACTGCCGATTCAAGCACCATTTTTTTTGATTGTAATACAAAATTGTTAAACAGCTGATTGTAATCGCTGTACATCTGGATAGCCAGCAGGCGCGCGTCCAAACTGCCAAAATCTGCACTTAAACCGAAAGGCATCAATGCTGAGGCCCCCGTACTACCGATCAATACTACTAAATTCGTTTCATTTGGATGCAGTTTAATCATATCCAATGCTCCTCTTATCCCCTGATATATGGGCTGGTAGCCGATAATACCATTACATTGTTTGGTTTTCTCAGCCTCCAGATCCAGGAAAGACATCAACTGGCGGTAATCAGGGCTGATTGGGTTAGTCGTCACCCCATGGGCTACACAGTTCTCCTCATCCCTGTATACAACTGCACCATAACTCATCTGGTATTTATGCCCGTACCCGGTGAAAATATTTTCAAAGGATTGAATCGTATTGGTTAACCCTGCAAAATATTTTGACATCGTACTGCCGCCGTCGATCACAAAGATCAGATTGATACGATGTATGTTTTTCCTCAGGTCCAGGTAGTCAGGATAGTTAAGTTTTGAACCGTTAATTGTGGTAAGTGTATTGTGAGATTTATCATATACATCGGCAGCAATACCTATCTCATCACCATTGGCAAGGCCGCTTTTAATGACCGGGAAACTCGTTAAAACCAGGTTTTCAAAATTCAGCAGCGGATCTGCGTGCGAGCCGCTCAGCAATACCGAAGCAGAGTCTGCCTCTGCGCCGGAATTGAGCTGAGCAGGAGAAATATATAATCTTTCTCCCCAGTGGTGTACCGCATCAGCTGCAACCCATCCACAGATAACTTTTCGGGCGCTATCTGTAATCAATTGGTCCTCATTTCCAATAAGAAATTTCCTACCATCGGCAGATTTTTTAAAAACATAGTTAATCTCATGCAGCCTCACTTTGGCAATCACTTTTTTCAATTCCGGAGAGCTGTACACAAAAGCGGAATCTGTACGGTCATAATAAAACTGCGGGGCTGTAAGCGGTAGTTTTCCACTAATGACAGCGATAGATTTTTCCGGGTAACCCGTTTTTACGTTCATAAAAGAACGGTGCCACATCAGTAATTTGGAGCGGTCTATCCATCCGTAACTTACTGCATTTTTTTTATCGTTTATCTTTCTTCCGTTAAGCAGCCCCGTCCCGTACCTGATCAGTTTCAAATAACCATCCTTTTCTTCGCCTACATAAAAAGGTTCCATAAAATTTAGTTTTTTCATCAACAGGCTTCCTCCCGGCGCGGTGGTGGTGAAATTTTCATCCCTGTCAGAAAAAACGATCCAGGGAGAAATAGTTTTTCTGCCATCTTTACCCTGGTCGGTATTTTCGGAAGGTTTTTCATAAGATTCAGGCATGGGCCTTACTCTTTTCTGAAAGGGCAACGGTACCTGAGCCATTACCATGACTACCTGAAGGGAAAGAATGAAAATTGAAAATACTTTTTTCATAAAAATCAGTAATTATTTTTTCACTGCTTTAGCAGAATGTTGTTTAATATTTAACAGGGTGGCACAGTTTGAGTTAGGGCTGATAGTCAATTGCGCCTGATCTACAAATATTTCTCCGCCGAAGGTTAATCCCATGCAGTAGGAATAAAAGTCGCTGTTCTTCTTTACGCTATCCTGTTCGATAGCCACCGTAACTTTTTCATTTTTGCACAGGTATTGATTGATGAGGTAATAATAATTAGGGTTAAATTCAGCGCCATCTGCAATAGCCTGTAAATGGGTTCTTATATCATCAACAATCTTGCGTTCCCCTTCGCCGGGAATCACCAGGACAGTATCCAGGCTGGGATCAGTGATATAGATCAGATGTGTAACGGGGCGGCTTTTATCACTGTTTAGCTTCACTAAAAACCTCCCTGCTTTATGAAAGGTATATAAAGCAGTCCTGCCCCTTACATCTACGCGGCCGGTTTCTCCGAATGACCATTCAAATTGATTGCCTGTTCCCTCTGCTTCCAGACGTACTTCTTCGTTGACTACTCCTGAGGTTGGTCCGTTGATCGCTACGGCTGTATCAGAGATGGCTTTAACCGTATCTTTTACCGTTACAGGAAATTGAACCTGAAGGGTACCATCTACAATTAACCTGACAATATAAGAACCGGATTTCGGGTAGTGATAGCTACCGTTTTGCAACGTAGACCTGGAGCCGTCACCAAACTGCCATAACCATTTTGTTGCATTTTTCGTATTGTCGGCATAAACCAGTTTTTCATTCAGATAAAGTTCATTTTTCAGTATCCTGGTATCAGTAACCCGTTTGTCAAACAGGGAACTTTTAAAGAGAAAGATAATTGTCGTAAGGATCAGAATGGCAGTAAGAATATATAAAAAGATAAACTGCTGCTGATTACCGGTTACAGATTTATTATTGTTGGTCACGTCTGGCATATGTGTGATGTTTCTTTTAATTGATTATCTGGTTTGGCTGCCTAAAGTTTCTCTCAATTGCCTGGTAGAAAGCTTACAATCTTCCAAAGATTTATTCAGCTTCTCCAAATCACTAAGGTTGCCTTTGAGTTCCCTCCTGTTATAGAAAAGATCATTATACAACTGAGCAGTCTGAAGAAAGGTCTTATAACGCAGATCAAAAGCCCGTCGGTTATAATTTGATTGAATAGAGCCTAAGGAATTCCGTATATCATTTTCCAGGAAATCTGCCTGCACACCAGGATCAAATTCCATAATATGTTTATAAGTGGAATCTATAGTAGCTCTCTGTTCATTAACCAATGCTTCAAACTCCGCATCCTGAGACAATTGTTCGGTCAGTTCCTCTTTAGAAACACTTTGTGCATCATCAAAATCATGAAAAAGACCATAGCCCAGTAACCCAATGGTAAGAAGGAATATTCCAAGCAGGAAAATAAATTGTTCCCTGCGTTCTTTTACACTTAATTTATTCATTTCGTCGAAAAAAATAATCTTGTTTTAACTCATAAAATATTGATGTCGTCAATAAGATATAACTTTATAAGTTAATATCGTTTATACAAAAATGACTATTAATTATACATATACATATCACCAATACCGGTTATTTATCTTTTATAGAAATTATTGAAATACACTTATACAACATGCCGGTATTTTGGCCTGTGTTTTACCAACCAGATCAGGACTGCTTGGTTTCCTAAATACCAGGCTGACAGGTAAATGAAATTACCCTAAATAGGGGATTTTAGAAGATGTTCCCAGTAAATAACTTTAACGATGTTTTAATACTATTTTATGACTCCAGAAGAAGCAGAAAAAGGAAAACAGGAAGTGTTGAGCAGATTGGCATCCAGCGACATCCTTTCGATAAATGATCTCAATAACAGCGGCGAGGCGATGGATGAACTGGATATGGCATCCCTAAGGCTCTATACTAAATTGGATATTTTGCCGAAGGAGGTAAAAGATAAACCTAAAAAATGATTAAGACATTGCGGGAGGGAGACTTCAATATCAACTTCGAAAGCTCTGAGTTCCTGGAACACCTGCGAACGGACCACTGGAAGAATATTTTCGAGATAAATTCCGATTATGATCTCAATTATATAGATGACATAGATAATGCTGAAGAACGTGTTTTTAAGTACTCTGCCTCCGGTGGGCTGGCAACATCACAAAGTGTAACTGACAGGATTAATCGTTTTGAATTAACATTACAGCCCGGTACTGATCCCAACGTCTCAGAAATGTATTTAGGATACTAGCAGAAAGAATAGAAGTGATATTTCAATAAATATTCCGCAGAAACCCGGGACATTTGCTGCGGCAACTGAATTATTTCAAGAGATCAAAACAGGGAAAATAAGACCAGGGATAAAAGAAATGGTGGTCTCTTTAGCAACAGGATCAGGCGTCAAGTAAAGTTTTATGTCCATCCTGACGGATAAGTTGGATTACCCCTATTTAGGGGATTTTAGTTGAATTTTGTAATAATGACCTTTACATTAATTTTAATAAGTTAATTTTATTTATGACACCAGAAGAAAGACAAAGAATATTGAGCAGATTAGCATCTTCTGACATAGTTTCAATCAACTATCTCAATAGCGGACAAACGAATGAGGACGAACTAGTTCAAGCAATCGTACGAGTCAATACTGTTTTTGACATTTCGTCGGACGATGGAGTACCAAAACTTAGACGTATGATTAAAACGCTCCGGGATGCAGAGCTCACTCTAAACTTCGAAAGCGATGTATATTGGAGACACCTGCTTACGAACAGCTGGAGAAATTATTACCAGGTAAATCCCCTTACTATTGAGGATTCTTATATAGTAAGTAGAGACAACGCTGAAGAACGCCTTTTTAATTACTCCAGCGCAGGAATGGACTTAATACCACAAGGAGTAACTGACAGGATTAGATCATTTGGCAGCTTAGATTCCGGAAATAATCTGTCTTTTACACCTTCTATAAGGCCAAAGTATGCAGCACTTAACTACGCTAAAGATAGATATGGACCAGCAAATCATTACGGCAACTCATATTTCGTTCTGAAAGAGCATGTAAAACACAATTGCACATTTACCGACAGGGACTCCTTCCACGTTACAGATGAGCAAGGGCATCCCGAAAACCATGTAGCTAACTATCATAACTTACATCGCTTAATCATACATATGAGCAGTGACAAATTAAAAAAACTTGATGAGGTCTCGCATGGAAATTATTCGGCGAGCGGTATACCTGATGGATATATTGAAGCGCAGATCCATGGTGACGTAGTAGTTATCCGAGATGTAGAAAAGATGTGTATCGATTATTTTGAGCTACGATCAGGGGAGGATTATCATCACGGAATAGTAGAAATGTATTATAAAATATTTGCGGAGAAAAGCAACATACAACTGATATTTACATAAGTATTCCGCAGAACCAGAGAAATTTGCCACAGCTTCTTATTCATTACAGGAGATCAAAACAAAAAAATAGGACCAAAAAAGGATAAAGGACATGATCATCTGTTTAGCAACAGGATCAGGCATATAGTAAATCTTTATTTCCATCCTCACAGGTTAATCAGATTACCCCAAATTTGTGGATTTTAAATAACGTTCCTTATAAAGGACTTTAAACTAGGTTTTTATAATTTTATTTTATGACACCAGAAGAATATCAAGAACGACAAAAAGTACTTAGCAGATTGGCATCTGGCGACATCGTTTCGATGAGCGATCTCAATAATAAACCTTATGAGACGATAGAACATGGTAGAGCAGCCATGAGACTCGTTAATGAATTGAGTATTTCGCCGCACAATGCAGAAAGTGTACTTGATCGAATGATCAAAACACTGCAGAATTCAGACCTCACGATAAACTTCGGAAGCGATTATTTTTGGAAACACCTGCTAACGAACAGCTGGAGAAATGTTTACGAAGTAAATCTCAATAATAATGAGGATTATATAGAAGACAGAGAGGATATTGAAGAACGTCTTTTTAAGTATTCCAACGCAACATGGAATACGGTACCCACGAGGTGTAACTAACCGGATTAATCATTTTGGCAGCTTCAACGACGGCAATAATCTATCTTTTGAACCTTCCATAAGACCAAAGTATGCAGCACTTAACTACGCCAAACAAATAGATGGGCCAGCAAAGCGTTACGGCAATTCGTATTTGGTTATGAAACAGCATGTCAAACACAATTGCACGTATACCGACAGGGACTCCTTTGACGTTTCAGACCAGCAGGAATACCCCCAAAACCATGTAGCGAACTATCATAATTTACAACGCCTAATCTTACACCTGGATGTGGACAAGTTAAAAAAGCTTTATGAGGTCTCTGATGGAAGTTATTCAGCGAGCAGGACACCTGAAGGATACATTGAAGCCCAGATACATGGTGATATCGTACTCGTCCGGGATGTGGAAAAGATGTATATCGATAATTTTGAATTGTCATCAGGGCATGGTTATCATCGCGGAATAGTAGAAATGTACTATAAAATATTTGCGGAGAAAAGCAACATACAACTGATATTTAAATAAATATCTCGCAGAATCTGGGAAAGTTTCCGCGCAGGGTTATCCGTCCTAATAATATGTTAAAGCTGTACCTTATATCTTCATTTACCTTCATAGATAAGGAATGATCTCAGGCCAGGTTTCTTTTTTCTGCCTGTTTGCTGTTGACGTAGTCTGAGGGCGACATCCCGAACTGCCTGAAAAAGTTTCTTCCAAAATTTGTTGGTGATCTGTAACCTATCATTTCCGAGATTTCGTAGATCTTTAAAATGCCATCATTGAGCAGTTGGGCTCCTTTTTTCAGCCTGGCCAGATTGATAAAATCATTAGGGCTGAGGTCTGAAATGGATTTGATCTTCCGGTAAAGCGTAGGCCTGCTGATGTTCATGTTTTCTGCCAGGTGTTCTACATCCAGATCCGGGTTATCCAGATGTCTGTGGATAGTTTCCTGCAGCTTCCCTAAAAACAATTCATCCGCTTTAGAGTAGCCCATACTCTTGATATGGATCAGCGGTGAACTGCCAAAATATGCCCTGATCTTGTTCCTGTTTTTGATCAGCGAGGAGATCTGCACCTGCAGAAATTCAGGTGAGAATGGTTTCTCTACATACACATCAGCACCAAGTTCCAGTCCCTCTATTTTGGATTGCAGGCTGTTTTTCGCAATCAGCAAAATCACGGGGATATGGCTGAACTCCAGGTCTGATTTGATCTTTTCGCAAAGTTCAAACCCATTCATCTCCGGCATGATTACATCGCTGACCACCAGTTGTATATTTTCCTGCCGCAGGTGTTCGAGGGCCTCTATACCATTTCTGGCCACCAGGACCTGGTATGTATCTGACAAGTCATCGGCAATAAATTCCAGGATGTCCTCCTGATCGTCTACCAGCAGAATTACAGGTTTAAGATCTTCGCTGGTCTTTAAAGGATTTTCCAGGTTCATATTTTTTTCCATTTCCATTTAAGTTAAACTCTATCAGTTGGTGTACAGGAAGCTGAAGTATAAAAATATTCAGGCTGCCCTGATGCTTTTCCATACGCAAGCTTCCCCGGTGCAGTTCTGACAGTGACCTCGAGATTGACAGGCCAATTCCTGTACCGAGCCTTATTTCTGCCTCCTTTACCCTGTAAAAGGGTTCGAATATTTTTTCTGAAAGCTCTTCAGGGATCCGCTTTCCATCACTCATTACCCGTACAGTAAATGTATCATCTGCAAATTTATCTGTGTCTGCAGCCGCAGAAAGCGTAACAGTTACTGTTGTTTTTCCATATTTAAAAGCATTGTCCATCAGGTTGCTGATGATCTTGTGAAAGGCTTCAGCATCAACATAGGCGTAAAGAGGCTCCCGGGGCAAATGCATGTGGCAGCTAATATTTTTTCGCTCTGCTGCATCCTGAAAGTTGAGTGCAATTTCCCTGAGTATCTCTGTAATATTTGCTTTTACGAAATTCAGGGAGAAGCCGCTGATCTCAGTTTTTCTAAAATCGAGCAGCTGGTTGGTGAGCGTAAAAAGGCGCTCCGTATTCCGGTCCATTATTTTAAGGTTCTTTTCTATCGCAGGAATTTCCTTTGCCTGTTTGACCAGTTTTTCCATCGGGCCTTTGATCAGCGTAAGCGGTGTACGGATTTCATGGGCCACGTTGGTAAAGAACTCTATTTTGGCCTGATAGATCTCCTTTTCTTTCTCATTTTCAAATAGCTCCATCCGGCGCTGGTTTTTGCGTTCCAGAAGTTTATGGTAACGGATAAAGAAGTAACTGATCACTCCGGCTATCAGGAGCGAGTACAGGATATAAGCGAATACACTTCTCCAGAATGGAGGAAGCACGCGGATGAAAAGTTTTACATTTTTCTGGCTCCATTTATTGCTGCCATTGATCAGCGCTTTAACTTCGAATACGTAGTCTCCGGGTGCAAGTTTTGTAAAATATACCTTGCGGTTGGTTTTAAGATATTCCCAATCCCTGTACAATCCCTTCATCCGGTAGGCATAGGCAGTCATTTCGGGCGAGAAATAACTCAGCGCTGCAAAACTCAGGCTGAAGGAAGACTGGTTATGCTTCAGGATAATGGTATCTGTATAAAGTACAGACCTTTTTAAAACCTGGCTGTCCCTGTCCGGTGGGTTTTCATTGTTGTCGAGCTCAAATCCTGTGATACTCATGGGAGCGGCATAGGTGCTGGTATAAAGCTGTGAAGGCTGGAAACTGATCAGCCCCTTTACACTGCCAAAGTATAAACGGCCGTCAGTGTCTTTATACGAAGAATTGTAATTAAACTGATCGGTCAATAATCCATTGGACCTGGAATATATGGTAATATTATCATTGGACGGGTTAAAACGGATCAGGCCCTTTGTACTGCTGATCCATAATTGATGATCACTGTCCTCCTCCATCCTGAAGATAAAATTACCTGGCAAACCATTGTGGACAGTGTAGCGCTTAAAGGTGGCGGTTTTCTGTTCGTATTTGCAGAGCCCGCCACCATCGGTAGCTATCCAGATTTGCTTCCGGCTGTCCTCAAAGATGTTGTTCACCGTGTTATGGCTTAAGCTCTGCGGATCCTTTTCCTTATACCTGAAATTCGTAAAACCTTTCTCATTTAAACGGAAGCGGAAGACCCCGTCATTAAAGCTCCCGAGCCAGATATTGCCGCTGCTGTCTTCCCTGAGTGTACAGTAAAAGAGCACAGGTAAGTCAGGAATAGCGTCAAAATCATCGTTTTTACGGTTGTAGCGATAGATTCCCGCGATGGTGGCCACCAGAATTTCTCCTGATCGCGTTTTACAGAAGGCAACCACAAAATTTGTCCGCAGTGCGTTTCCTTTACCTGCAGTATAATGTTTGATGATCTTTCCTGTAGGGATGTCCATGATATCCAGCCCATGTTCAAAAGTGCCGATCCATAACCGGTTGCCGTCTACCAGTAAGCCATGGATGTTGGAATAGGCAATACTTTGTTTACCGCCGTCAGGAAAGAAATTGGTAAAACGCCCTGTTTTTGGATTAAATTTATTTAATCCTGAATCCTCGGTACCTATCCAGAAATTACCGTCGTTGTCTTTGCTGATTTCACGGACATCATTGCCGCTGATCGAATTGGTTTCTTTTTGAGGGAAGTATTTGGTGAATATGGAGTAACGTGCAGAATAGTAATTGATCCCTCCAAAATAAGTGCCTGCCCAGATGCCGCCTTCGTTATCACGGCATAAGGTATAAACAGCATTGTCTGACAGGGAGTAAGGGTTGCTGTATTGTTTTTGCAGCTGGGTAACTTTACCGGAACGGGTATGGTAAATATATACGCCGGATTCTGTTGCAATCCACACTTCTTCAGCAGAAAAATGCTTCATATCCCTCACAAAAATCGGGGTATGGTCCTTGTTTAAGGTGATCAGTTCCTGTAGTTTTTTTGTGCGCGGATCATATAGTTTAATTCCATAGTTAGTGGTTCCGATGACCATCCTGCCGTCCGGTGTCTCAACCATTTTGGCTATACAGCTCTGTCCATCGCTGTGCTGACTCAGCACCTGGTGCGACTCAAACTGCCGGCTGTCAGGATGGTACCGCTCAACGGTGCCCTGCATAGTGCATACCCATACGCTGCCATCAGCAACTGTACTCAGTGCCGTCGCATCAAAAGGAGCTTTGTTTTCGAATTTATAAAAGGTATGCGCTGCCTTATTATACATAAAAACCCTGAACAGGGAAATGATCCAGAGATTTCCCTGTGTATCACTGCAGATATCATTAATGCGCATTCCCCTGGTGGCTTTAATATGCGTAAAACTTTCGTTCACAGGATCATACTGGTAAACACCATTATTGGTGCCCACCCAGAGCGTGTTGTTTTTATCGGTATGCAATGCAAAAATCAGATCGTTCCCCAGGCTTTTCGGTTTTGACAGGGAGTAGCGGTATGTTTTAAATGAATAGCCGTCAAAGCGGTTCAACCCATCCTTGGTTCCAAACCACATCAATCCTCTGCTATCCTGTACACTGCAGAATACAGTGTTATTGGATAGTCCGTTCTCTACCTGGTAATGCCTAAAGTAGTGAGGTTGTGCACGTAAATAGTGTGCTGCAAACAACAAAAGAATAATAACAGTTAGTTTTTTCAATTTGGTTAGAAAATGCTGACTCAAATATAACGAAATAAGCTGCTAAATCGGTAAAGTAATTTTTAAAAGGGAAATTAAGGCGGGAATGTTCTTTCGTAAATAGAGACAAATTGAGGAAATAATGATACAAATTAGCGCACCTGAAAATTTAAAATGTCTCATATTTGACTTTTGCCGCCTGCAGTTTGTAAGGCGTTCAACAGAGATGTTAACCAAATATTAATTCCTATGAAAAGACATTTACCTCCAATTGACAGGGAGTGTACGTTTAGAGATAACAGCATCAAAGCCCGTCTCTATTTACTCTTCTTTTTTCTCTTTTTATCCGCCGCAGGTTATGCACAGCAGAACACGATCAAAGGTACCGTTACCGATGGCAAAGGTGTTACACTGATTGGCGTTAGCGTAAAAGTAAAAAATACCCAGCTGGGTGTAACTACAGATGCCAATGTAAGTTTACGCTCAATGTACCCGACAAAAATGTAACACTGCAGTTTATTTATGTGGGCTTTAACACCCAGGAAGTAGCCCTTGCGGGCCGCTCCTCAGTGACGGTGCAGCTGAATGAGGGAAATGAAAACCTGCAGGAAGTTGTAGTGACCGGCTATGGATCGCAGAAACGCGAATCGATTACGGGTTCAATTGCATCTGTGACCAGTAAGGATATCGAACGGGTACATGGCGGTGCTACCGTAAGTACTGCACTGGCAGGAAAACTGCCGGGAGTAACCTTCAGGATGTCTGACGGCAGGCCCGGGGCAAGCGCTAACATCCAGATCCGTAACATGGGCAGCCCCCTGTATGTGATTGACGGGATCCAACAGGATGCCATGCAGTTCAATAATATCTCTCCGAATGATATAGAAAGTATCAGCGTGCTCAAGGACGCTTCGGCCGCAATTTACGGGGTACGGGCAGCCAATGGTGTGGTCGTGGTCACTACCAAAAAAGGCAAGGAAGGTGTCAGTGTGGTCAATGTCGATGCTTACCTGGGTTTCCAGAACTGGACCAGGTTTCCCGACGTGCTTACCAGTTCATACGATTATATGCGTTATAAAGCGGAAGCCGAAATCAACAGTAACGGAAGTACGAGTATCACACCCGCCGAACTGGCTAAATACCAGGCCGGTACCGATCCTGCCTACCGCAGTTTCAACTGGCGCGACTATGTCCTGAAAAGCAACAACAACGCCCCTCAGAATTCTGTAAACGTAAACTTTACGGGTGGTACCGATAAAATGAGTTATTATGTATCGGCCACCAACCTGTACCAGAATTCTGTATTGGGTAAAGAATACGAATTCAAACGCAGTAACATTCAATCCAATGTGAGCGCCACAGTAGCCAACGGGCTGAAAGTAGGCGTTAATATCAACGGGCGGATTGAAACCCGTGAAAATCCGGGTGTGCCAGGAACGGATGATTATTTTCTTGCACGTTATGCCGTGCTGAGAAATACCCCGGTGGAAAGGCCATATGCAAATGATAATCCGTTATACCTGAATGATATCGGCCATACGGAATCCAACTATGCCTTTTTGAATGAGAAACTTTCCGGAGTATACCACAGCGACTGGCGCGTATTACAAACCAATTTCAACGCAGAGTACCAGATTCCAGGTGTAAAAGGACTGAGCTTAAAAGGAGTGTATTCCTATTATTATGCAGATTATCTGCTCAATAACCATGAGTATACTTATAATACCTATACCTACCGCCCGGCAACAGGAACTTATGATATTACAGGTGGCAGTAATAACCCTTACCGTGAGCGTGAGCAGCGAAAAGAGTTTTCTACAACCTCCCAGGCGCAGTTAAATTATACCAATACTTTTGGCAAACATAATCTGACCGCCACTTTAGTTGCAGAAAGAATTAAACTGCAGCACCTGAGAAATTATGTGCATTCCTCTCCCATCTCTAACAACCTCCCGCTGATCTATTTCCCTACGGTGGATACCTATAACGACACCGATGATACGGAAACGCGGATCGGTTATATCAGCAGGATCAACTACAATTATTCCAGCAAATATTATCTGGAGCTTTCGGCAAGAAGGGATGCCTCCTACTTATTTGCACCAGACAACCGGGTGGGTTACTTTCCTGGCGTGTCAGTGGGATGGAGAATTACAGAAGAAAGCTGGATGAAAAACCTGCTCGGTGACAGCAAGATCCTGAACGACCTGAAATTCAGGGCATCATATGGTGTACTGGGTGACGACAGGGACCCGAATGACCCTACCAAGTCTATCGTTGCAGCTTATGCCTACCTGCCGGGATATAATTACAACCAGGGTACAGCGATATTGGATGGAAACCCTGTGGTGGTATCAAGGGATAAGGGAGTGCCTATTGACAGGATCTCCTGGCTGAAAAGCAAAACCACAGATATCGGGGCCGACTTTAGTATGCTGAACAACAGGCTGACCGGTACAGTCGACTATTTCTACAGAAAACGCACCGGTCTGCTGGGGCAGCGGACAGATCTTATTGTACCGATAGAGATCGGCTATACTTTGCCACAGGAAAATGTAAACAGTGATGCCCAGTACGGACAGGAGATCTCCCTGAATTATGCCAATAAAATTGGCGAAGTAAGCTTTAATGTGGGAGGAAATTTCTCTTATACCCGCGCTAAAAACCTCAAATCATACAATCCTTTGTTCTTTAACTCATGGGACCAGTACCGTAACGCTACCGATAACAGGTATACGAATATCGACTGGGGATACGAGGTGATCGGACAGTTCAGTTCGCAGGAGCAGATCAACAACTATACGATCAACAATGACGGCAAGGGAAACCGTTCCCTTCTGCCCGGAGATTTGATGTATAAGGACCAGAACGGCGATGGAAAGATCGACCAGTATGATGAACGCCCGGTAGGTTTCGGTTATGGCAAACAACCAAACATCAACTATGGATTTACGCTGGGGGCTTCTTATAAATCCTTTGACTTTCATGCCGACTTTTCGGGTGGCGCAGGTTATACCTGGTCACAGAACTATGAAACACGCTGGGCCTTCCAGAACAACGGTAACCTGAACACTATTTTTGAAGACCGCTGGCACCATGCAGACCCATATGACGTGAACAGCGAATGGATCCCCGGTAAATATCCGGCCAACCGGAACAATCCGGGAACCAGCCACAGTGATTACTCGCTCAACGGACAGGGGAACTCCACATTCTGGCTGCATAGCGTAAAATATCTGCGTGCAAGGACCATTGAGGTTGGGTATTCACTGCCTACAGCCATGCTGAGCAGGATCAAAGTGAAAAAAGCGAGGGTTTACCTGAACGGATATAACCTCTTCTCTATTGATAACCTGAAACAATACAACCTTGATCCGGAAGTTACAGACGATAATGGTCTGCAGTTTCCGCAAAACAAAGTAATTAACGTAGGTCTTAATTTAACATTTTAACTAAGGCACCAATCCTAAATCCGATGAATAAATTATATATACTTACCCTGTTTGCCGCCCTGCTGGTGACAGGATCATGCAAAAAAGACAGTGATTTTTTAGATGTTCCACCCAAACAGGTAATACCTGAAGAGGTGGCGTTTTCAGACCCTGCACTGGTACTTTCTGTACTGGGCGACCTGTACAACAGGCAGCGTGATTTCTCCAGCCTTGACGGTTTGGAAGAAGAAAAACCCTATATTACCCCTGCAGAACCTGGATGGCGCACTTTTGCCGATTTCAATGAGGCCTTTCCTTCTGAAGCCGGCAGTTATTTTATCGTACAGCGGAGCGGATGGGGCTACGGAGAATGGGCAATCTGGAATTACGGTTATATCCGTGACCTGAATTTGTTTATTGAGCGTGCCACTGCAGCAACAAAATTGCTGGATGCCGATAAAACAAGGTTTATAGCCGAAGCACGTTTTCTGCGCGCCAACTACTATTTTGAACTGGTAAAAAGAATGGGCGGCGTACCGCTGATTACCAATTCACAACAATATGACTATAGTGGTAATGTCACCAATTTACAGGTAGCACGGTCTAAGGAATCGGAAATTTATGATTTCGTGATTGCTGAGGCTGAAGCCGTAAAGGGGATGCTGCCTGCTGATGCCAGCCAGAAATCACGCGCTACAAAAGGGGCTGCACTGGCCATGGAAGCGCGCGCAGCATTGTACGCAGGTTCTATCGCAAAATATGGGGCAAGTACACCGCAGGTGGCTTTACCGGGTAATGAAGTGGGAATTCCCTCAGGAATGGCCCCGGCTTATTATACCAAAGCTTTAACTGCGGCTGAAGAAATCATCAATGGCAGTGCCGGAGGTTATCAGCTATATAAAATACTGCCAGACCTTGCAGATAATTTTGCTTCAATATTCCTTGATAAAAGCAGTGTGAACCAGGAATCTATCTTCGTAGAAGATTTTAAGGTGAACAGCGGCAAAGTACATGGCTTTACCACAAACAACCAGCCTTTCTCTATCTCGGATGAAGGTCTGGACGCCGGACGTTTAAATCCATCGCTCAACCTTGTAGAATCATTTGAGAAACTGGATAATACCTATGCACCTATTGCTACAAAAGACGGCGCAGGCAACCCGATCTATTATGCCGACCAGCTGGATATCTTTGCAGGAAGGGATGCGCGTTTAGCCGGAACAGTATTGCTGCCGAACGGATTGTTTAAAGGCAAACATGTGGATATCTGGGCCGGATACCAGCTTGCCGACGGCAGCATCCTTACCAGTGATGATGCCAGCAGGCTAAAGCCATTGCCGGGTACAAATGTAGATGTGCAGGTGGTAGGTAAAGACGGACCGATAAATGGCCAGGAATTCAGGACACAAAGTGGTTTCTATATCCGCAAATATTTGGATCCGGCGGTAGGCTCCGGCAGAAGGGGACGCCAGAGTGATGTTGCTTTTATCCGTTACCGCTATGCTGAAGTTTTATTAAATGCCGCTGAGGCTGCCTTTGAATTGGGAAGAACCGGTACTGCACTCGGTTATATCAACCAGGTACGTGCGCGCGCAGGTTTAACCACACCGCTGACGGTGCTGACTTTTGACAGGATTGTACATGAGAGAAGAGTAGAACTTGTTTTTGAAGGGCATACCCTGTACGATATGAAAAGATGGCGCCTGGCGCATTTGGTATGGGATGGCGCATCAATGACAGTTAGCCAGCTGCAAACCAATATCGGCTCTGCCACCAAACGCAATACACAGCCTTTCGGTTTATGGCCTTATAAATACTACAATCCTGCCAGTCCGGATAATGGCAAATGGCTGTTCAAAGAAGTATTACCAGCTGCCGTAACGGGTGCCAGCAGGTTCCAGTTCGGAAACTATTATTCTACGATCAATAACGAAGTATTATCTGCCAATCCGAAAATTGTAAAACAACCCAATCAATAAGTTATCTCTAAATCAGCAATCATGAACAAGCTCAAGATTCACTATATATTCCTGCTGGCACTCCTTACCGGTGTGTCGGCCTGTAAGAAAGACAATTATGAAGCACCCTCCTCTACCCTTAACGGACACATCGTTTACAAGGGTGAAGAGATCGGCCTGGAATATAACCAGGTTCCGGTTGAACTGTACCAGCCGGGATTTGGAAAGGTAGGTGCCATTGCAGGAACCTTTGCCCAGGATGGTGCCTATTCCACCTTACTGTTTGACGGTAACTACAAGCTGATTATTCCTAACGGCCAGGGCCCTTTTCAATGGAGGCAGAATGCGGCCGGTGGCAGGGATACACTGTCAGTAACAGTAAAGGGCAACCAGACGCTCGATCTGGAAGCCGTGCCTTATTTCCTGATCAGGAATGCCGTATACACGGTTAACGCAAGATCAGTATCAGCAACTTTCAGGGCCGATCAGATCATTACCGATGCCAGTGCCAAAACTATAGAAAGAATTAACCTGTATATCAACAAAACCCAGTTTGTATCCGCAGCTGATAATATCGCAGCGGCAGAGATTGCAGCAGCTGCAATCACCAATCCCGCAATGATCAACCTGAGTGCTACTGTTCCTGCCATTACGCCAACGCAAAATTATGTTTTCGTCAGGATAGGTTTAAAGATAGCCGGGGTTGAAGATATGATCTTTTCACCACTGCAAAAGATAACTTTATAGTGAAAACTGCCATTTAAAATTGTCGGCACGGTATGCTGCATGCTTAAATGGCAGTTTCGCAAGATCAATATCAATCAGTTCAGTACGCAATACATTTACTTTAACTACATCAAATGAAACGATTATTCCTGTCCCTAAGCCTGGCTGTGTTAGTACTTAACGCATCTGCTCAGGAACGCAAAGCCCCAGCCTACCCTTTGATTACGCACGATCCCTATTTTAGCGTCTGGTCATTTAGCGACGATTTAAATGCCTCTCCTACCAGGCATTGGACGGGTGCTAACCAGTCTTTGTCGGGCCTGCTTAAAGTAGATGGCAAGATATACCGTTTTCTGGGCAACCTGGAAGAAAATTTCGGTACCGTGCTGCCTGCCTCAGATGAAAAAGCATATACTGTAAAATATACTACTAATGCACCTGCAGCAGGCTGGGAAAAAGCTGGTTTTGCTGATGCCGCATGGAAGAGCGGGACAGCACCATTTGGCGACGGACAGGCTGCCACACAATGGAAAACCAGCGACTTATGGACCAGGAGAACCTTTAACCTAACCACAACGGACTTTAATAACCTGAAACTGAAGATCATGCATGACGATGATACTGAAGTTTATCTGAATGGTGAAAAGATCTACTCCTGTACCTGTTTTAACGGTAAATTCATCAATGTGCCAGTAGACAATAAGATCCTGCGCAAGGGGCAGAACATACTGGCCATACACGTAAAAAATAACGTGGGCGGCCAATGGCTGGATGCAGGTTTGATTTACGAAAAGCCGGTTACGGCAACACAAAATGTACTGAGCGCAAAACAGTCAGACGTAAAACTGAATGCCACACAAACGAACTACAGTTTTGATTGCGGCAATGTGAACCTGGATGTCTCCTTTACCTCTCCCCTGTTAATGAACAATCTTGATCTGCTGGCCCGCCCGGTTTCTTATGTTTCCTTTAAACTGAAAGCTAAGGACGGTAAACCACATGTAGCAGAGGTATATTTTGGCGCTTCTACAGCCCTGGCCGTTAATACCCCCTTTCAGGAAGTTAAAGCCAGTGCTGAGCAGCATGGAGGCCTGTCTATTTTAAAAGCAGGGACCACGGAACAGCCTTTACTGAAAAAGAAGGGCGATGACGTCCGTATCGACTGGGGTTATATCTATATTGCAGCTCCTCAAAAAACAGGAGCACATCAGTATGTCAGTTCAGCAGCTACTGCTTTAAGTTCATTTGTATCCGGTAAGCCTGAAAAATCTCCGGTTACAACAGGTAAAAAATTGATCTTATCAACGGTTATGCCTTTTAACCTGAGCGCTGGTGCCAGCGTAGAACAACACCTGATGATCGGTTATGACGACGTATATTCGGTTCAGTATTTTGGTAAAGACCTTCGTCCATGGTGGAACAATAAAAACGATCAGACCATCGAAAAACAATTGGTGCTGGCAGAAACTGAATATACAGATGTACTGGCCAAATGTGCGGCTTTTAACCAGGCTTACTATGCAGCAAATTTAAAGGCAGGCGGAGAAAAATATGCTAAACTGTCCGACTTATCTTACCGCCAGGCGATATCGGCCCATAAACTGGTAAAAAGTCCTGAAGGCGAACTGCTCTTCCTGTCAAAAGAGAACTTTAGCAATGGATCTATCAACACAGTTGACGTTACTTATCCTTCCGCACCACTGTTCCTGGTTTACAATCCTGACCTCTTAAAAGGAATGCTGAACGGTATCTTCTATTACAGTGAAAGTGG
Source organism: Pedobacter hartonius (assembly GCF_900107535.1). Taxonomy (GTDB): domain Bacteria; phylum Bacteroidota; class Bacteroidia; order Sphingobacteriales; family Sphingobacteriaceae; genus Pedobacter; species Pedobacter hartonius. Next base: position 56,649 of record NZ_FNRA01000014.1, read on the forward strand.
CAGATGGAAAAAACCATTTGCAGCACATGATTTAGGTACTTATCCTTTAGCTAACGGACAGACCTATGGAGAAGATATGCCGGTAGAGGAATCCGGAAATATGATTATCCTTACTGCTGCAATCGCTAAAGCGGAAGGCAATGCTGATTATGCAAAAAAACACTGGGCTACGTTAACCACCTGGGCAGAATACCTGAGTAAAGAAGGTTTTGACCCGGCAAACCAGTTGTGTACGGATGACTTTGCTGGCCATCTGGCACGTAATGCCAATTTATCCGTAAAAGCTATTGTTGCGCTAGGCGCTTATGCTATGCTGGCGGAGGATACAGGAAAGCCTGATGTAGCTGCCAAATATAAAAGTATGGCGAGGGAAATGGCGCAAAAATGGATGGTCATGGCTGATGATGGAGACCACTATACACTTACCTTCGATAGTAAAGGCACCTGGAGCCAAAAATATAACCTGGTGTGGGACAAAGTACTTAAACTCGGAATTTTCCCTGAAGCGGTTTATAAGAAAGAGATTAATTATTACCTGAAAAAACAGAATACCTTCGGATTGCCACTGGACAGCCGTAAAACTTATACAAAATCTGACTGGATCATGTGGACCGCTACGCTGGCCGATAACCAAGCAGACTTTGAGCAGTTTATTGCCCCTATTTACAAATTTGCTGTGGAAAGCCCAACACGCGTTCCATTGAGCGACTGGCATGAGACTACTGATGGTAAACAGGTGGGCTTCCAGGCAAGGAGCGTTGTGGGTGGTTATGCCATCAAATTACTTGATGACCATTTAAACCATAAATAAAAGTAATTCCTTATGTATTCGCTGGAAGATCCAGTTTCAATTCCAGTCTGAACTGCGTGCCATGGTCTACTTTGCTATCTACCGATATTGTTCCACCTAGTGTTTCTATCTGTGTTTTTACCATAAATAGTCCCATGCCCTTACCTTCCACATGGCTATGGAATCGCTTATACAATCCAAATACCTGGCCTTTGTTCTTCACCAGGTCAATACCAATGCCATTGTCTGTAAAGATCAGGATGAATTTGTCTCCTGATCTTTCACTTTTAATTTCAATGATCGGATCAAGAGCAGGCTGACGGTATTTTATGCTGTTTGAAATCAGGTTATAAAATATATTGTGCATGAAACTTTTTAAAATCCAAAGTTCGTCCCCGGCACTAAAGTCGATGATAAACTTAACTTTCTGTTCTCTGATCAGGTTTGGCATGTAGGTTAAAACCTCTTCCAGCAATCTGGACAGAATGACGCTCTCCTTATTTTCTATAAATTCGTGTTTAACCTGGAGAATACTATGCAAATCTATGATGACGGTATCCAACTTTTTTGTAGAGGCTATCAGGTAATCCATTGTCAGGTTGTTTTCTCCTTTAACAGCCAGGTTTCGTCTTAATTCCTCGGCCAGACCAATGATATTCGCGACGGGAGCCCTGAGATTATGCGATATGATATATGAAAATTGTTCCAGATCATTGTTACGCTTTAATATATCAGACACCATTTTTGCCCGTTCCATCTCACCAAACTTGCGCTCTGTGATATCTTTAAAAAAAATTGACAAACCTTTAACTGATGGATATATGGTAACATCAAGCCAGCACTTCAGGCTTTCCACAAACCACTCAAAATTTTGTACTTTGCTTTCCTTAGCTGCCTCAAGCATATTCAGGTAGCTTAAGGTATCTACGGCCTCATGATATAGATCCCAAATATTCCTGCCAATCACTTCTTCTCTTCTCTTCTGAAGAATGTTCTCCGCTTCTTTGTTCCAGTAAGTAATCATCCAATTTACATCAAGCGTGAAAAAACCATCACCAATACTTTCGAGGATCATATTTTTCTCTTCAGCTACTTTCAGCAGTTCGAGCTCAGCCCGTTTTCGAATGTCTATATCCTGGAAACTCCCTCTTACTTTAACACATTTACCATTGATGATATCGGGCTCACTGATGATCCGTACCCAGCATTCATTGCCTTTGGCTGTAATGATCTGAAGTTCCAGATCCAGCGTCTTTCCAGTCGTAATCGTTATATTCAGTTGATTGTTTATCGTTTCTCTATTGAGTCCCTCCTTGTAAAAACTGGTGGCTGATTCAACAGTTGGCCGGTAGCTGTCCTCCACCTCATGAATTTGCCTGGTGATATTAGACCAAAAAAGTTTATCGTTTTCCAGATCGAGCTCATAACTCCCAATGCGGGCAAGACTATTTGCTTTATCCAATAAAACTTCCAGTGCTTTTTTTTCCTCTTCGGCTTTTATCTTTTTAGTATTGTCTCTGTAATTGATCACCAGGGCATTTACATTTTTATCATGTAAGAGGTTGATAATGGTTCCGTCGGTATAAATATAACCGAGGTTTTTTTGAAGGAACCTGAATTTATTGGGGATGGCAATTCCTGGTAACTGCAGCACCTGTTCAAAAAACAGGTGATAATCTTCCAAATCATCCGGGTGTATAAAATCTAATAACTTTTTACCCATTAAATCCGTAAAATCGAATCCTGTAAGCCTCTCAACGGCCGGACTTTGATAGGTAAATTCCACCTGTTCATTGATAACAATAATAGCATCGTCACTATTCTCTATCAAAGCGCGAAATAGCGTTTCATTTTTGACCAGGTCATCCTGGATACTTTGATGATCCTTCAGGAGCTGAAATTTTTCTAAAGCATTAGCTAACGCAGTGGGTAATCTCTCCAGTCTGTCTTTTAAAATATAATCGTCCGCTCCCCTTTTAATCACATCAACAGCAAACTCTTCAGAAATTGTGGCAGTGATCAGGATAAATGGTATGTTTAACCCCATTGTCTTAAAGATAGATAGGGCTTCGTGAGAATTAAACGAAGGTAGAGAATGGTCAGAGAGAATGATGTCCGGAACAAATTCAGTTAAAGCTTTGATAAAGTTTTCTCTGTTGTCTACTACCAGTCTCTCAAAGTCGAACTTTGCTTTTTTCAAAGTCCTGTTCACCAGTTCGGCATCACTGCGCAGATCTTCAAGATGTAAGATTCTCAATTTAGTATTCATCCCCTCAAATTAGAATTCCGGTGAATTGTTAATTGCAAGCCAGTAAAATCCCAGATCTGCAATAGTTTTGGAGAAGTTCTCAAATCCCACCGGTTTTACTACGTAACTATTTGCCCCCAGCTGATGACTTTCCAGGATATCTTTTTCCTGCTTGGAGGAGGTCATCATCACCACGGGGATCAGTTTAGTTCTTTCATCACTCTTAATTATACGGAGAACTTCCAGTCCGCTTACTTTTGGCATTTTTATATCCAGGAATATTACTTTTGGTTTATTATCCATATCTCTTCCTTCAAATTCTCCTTTTCCGAAGATGAAATCCAGCGCCTGTGCACCGTCGATTAAATGAACCAGGTTATTAGCCAGGTTATGTTTTTTTAATGCCCTGATGGTGAGCATCGCGTCTGATTTATTGTCTTCTATCAGAAGAATCTGAATTTCTGTATGGGACATTTCTACTTCTTGCATGTTTAAATTTTAATCAATGTTGGTAAAGAAATATAAAAGCATGCCCCCTGATCCACTATACCCTCTGCCCATGCAGATCCGCTGTGCTTGTTAATGATACGCTTAATGATGGCCAGGCCAACACCAGTTCCTTCAAATTCGTTTGAGCTGTGGAGACGTTGAAAAACGCCGTATAGTTTATCGTAATATTTCATATCAAAACCTGCTCCATTATCTTTTACATAGTACACGGACTGTTTATCTTTCTTGTAGGAGCCAATTTCGATAACCGCTTCTTCTGTTTTACCGGTATATTTAAAGGCATTTGAAATCAGGTTGATGAACACTTGTTTGAGCATGTTTTTATCTCCGGTAATATTTTCCAGGGGATGGATAGTGATGCTCACCTGCCTGTCGGAGTTCTCTTTTTGCAGTCCTGTAACAATGGATTCTACCATTTCTGTAATATTGATATTCACCATAGAAAGGTTCTGCTTTCCAAAACGTGCAAATTCCAGCAGGTTGTCAATCAGTTGCCCCATTCTATTAGAGTTGCCCACAATTTCATTGAGAACATCTAGTGCATCAGGATCCAGCTGGTCCTGGTAATCTTCTACCAGAATTTGGGTAAAACCATTAATAGCGCGAAGCGGGGCTCTTAAATCGTGTGATACAGAGTAGGAGAAAGATTCCATCTCGTTATTGACAGCTTCCAGCTGCGCCGTACGTTCTTTGATTTTCTGTTCTAAACCGATGTTTAATTCTGCAATTTGATATTCTGCCTTTTTTAAATGCTCATTGGCAATAATGAGTTCGGCAGCTCTGTTTTCTTTTTCTTCATTCTGAAAAGCCAGTTCTTTATTGGCAATGATCAGTTCAGCCGCCCTGTTTTCCTTTTCTTCATTCTGGAAGGCCAGTTCTTTGTTAGCAATAATGAGTTCGGCAGCTCTGTTTTCTTTTTCTTCATTCTGAAAGGCCAGTTCCTTATTAGCGATGATCAGTTCAGCAGCCCTGTTTTCCTTTTCTTCATTTTGGAAGGCGAGTTCTTTGTTGGCGATGACCAGCTCGGCTGCCCTGTTCTCTTTTTCCTCGTTTTGAAAAATAAGCTCCTTATTGGCAATGATCAGTTCAGCAGCACGGTCTTCTTTCTCCTCAGTTTGGAAAGCCAGTTCTTTATTGGCAATGACCAGTTCAGCAGCCCTGTCTTCTTTCTCTTCAGTTTGGAAAGCCAGTTCTTTATTGGCAATAACCAGCTCAGCAGCACGGTTTCCCTTTTCTTCATTTTGGAAGGCCAGCTCCTTGTTGGCAATAACCAGTTCGTCCGCACGTTTCTTTTTCTCTTCCTTCTGGAAGGCCAGTTCTTTATTGGCTATGATCAGCTCAGCAGCACGGTCTTTTTTCTCTCCATTTTGAAAAGCTAACTCCTTATTGGCAATAACGAGTTCAGCAGCACGGTTTTCTTTTTCCTCATGCTGAAAAGCAAGTTCCTCGGTGGGAACACTGGACATATCCTTCTTTTTTGTTTTATACATCTGGATAATTTGAAAACTTTTATATTATTTATTGATATAATGAGGAGGTCTGTATGCGGTATTATAACGCCTAAAACAATTTAGATTAAGCGTTGCACTAATATATCACTTAATTAACTGCTTAACCTTACAAATAATTATTATATTTTTAGCGACGGGTTTTTACTTTCGGGCACGGTGTGTTAACGGAATTACAATATCTTTCTGTAATGAATTTTTATTCTTTCTCATGATTATGCTGTGACCCGGTCAGCATCTTTCAATGAGGCCCGTCCGTTTTTAAACGGCCTGGCAGAAGTAATTCATCATGGTAAAAGGTCTTCCGCTGACGGCTCATCCTATGATCCTAAGTCACCTGTGAACATTGGGGCTGGGAAGGGATCACAGCACTGATCGATACCAACAGTCGCATCGTTGCGGATAGCCTGGATCCTAAGCAAACCGACCGATTTAACTGGTATGCTTTAAGATTGACCCCAGGCCCATCAAAAAGTCCCGATAACGCGTCATTTAAAGCGTCCAATGGCACCAATGGTTACTATAGTTTTTGCAAATATGACAAGAAATTCAGACAATTTTTTATGTACAATTCCTTTCTGACATAGATGATATTTTAAGCTACCTGTTGATTGGTATTATTATCAGAAAAGATTATTTATAATCGTGTTCTCTGTTCTTAAATCTTATTTTATTTAAAAATACCTATAATAAAATTTGAAGTATAAAGAAATGTTTTTATTTTGTATAAAAAACCATTTATGAAAAATTGCCTCTTATTATTTATTTTACCTTTATTTTTTTTAGGCTGCTCAAAGGACGAAGCAGTAAATGGACAGAAGGTTAGCTCAATTAAATTCAAAATCGATGGGATGTCAGTCATTGTTGGAGATGAGTTTACTCTTATAATTGATCACAATCCCGCAAAATCAGCTGTACCTGCCTATAGATGGCGGTCAAGTGACAGTGCGGTTTTAAACGTTAGCCCCACTGGCGATATTATTGCATTAACTGTTGGGACGGCAGTTATTTCTGCAGTAACTTCTGACGGCCTAAAAACAGAATCAAAAATTATTGTATATCCTGTCAAATAAACACTCTCTATACGATTTCCGAATCCACCCTTTTCCTGATCAATTACCAACAAGAAATCCTTATCTGTAGGTATTGATCGAGGAAGTTTTATTAAATAATTTTGAAAGAAAATCATGAATTTTCGCTCAAAATTTATTTATCTCAGCCTCCTTCCGTTATTCTTTCTACTATCTCTTACCTGTAAAAAAGACAAAAAAAATCGACTCTGATGTAGTAACTGCACCGGCAAATAATTTTACCATCAATTCATCTGATCTCACTCCCGTTCAAACGCTGGTATTAACTTTTGATGCTGCTGTAACTTTAAATGATTCTGTTCATGTGAATCTGAATGGAACAACGATGCCGATGTTTAAAACAAATCAGGATCAGTATGCCGGGATCATTCCGGTAATTCCTGAAGGTACTTACCAGCTCAAAATAAAGTCTGTCAATTTTAAAGAGCCTTTGGCATTTAAAGTAGTACCAAATACTATTATTACGGAACCTAAAGTGATAATCGACAGCTACAGAACTGAAAACGGATCCGCACTTACGCTCAGCAATACGGCTTCTGGCACAATAGAAATTTGGGAAATCAAAAAGTTAACTGCAACCGAGATGATACTTTTCTGAAGGGTGAAGAGCGCAGCACTAATGGTGTATTATATTACGAGATTTATGAAACAACATTTAGCAGATTGGCAGAACTATAAAAATTAGCCATTGTAATACCGGTTAATCCTTCTGCTTAAAAGGCTGCATATCTTTCGATCATGCAGCCCTTCAAACAGATAGCTTTCCTTTTAAAACCTGAAAGTAACACTTCCAGCGAAGGTACGTGGCCGCATTGGCTCAAGCGTAGACCATCCTTTATAATATTCTTTATCAGTTAAGTTATCCACTTTCAGTCCAAAGGTGAACTGACCGGTTCCGTAAGAGGCCGCAGCATTCAGGATCGTGTATGATGGCAAGGTGAACACACCTACCGTAGCATCATTTACAATCATGTTTTTGCCGGAATAATTACCACCGAAACCAAAGCCCAATCCTTTCACAGATCCTGTGGCGATTTTGTAACCTATCCATAAGTTAGCCAGGTCTTCAGGACCAGCACCCAGTGGCCTTCTACCCTCAGTACTTGGATCGGCATTGGTCAATTTACTTTTATTTTTAGTATAACCGGCAATGATGTTCAATCCGTCAACCGGGTTGGCCGTAATCTGCGCTTCAAAACCTTTGCTGTACTGTTCGCCACCTTGTGAGGACGTGTTAGGGCCTGTAATGAGCACAATATTGGAAACCTTAATATCGTAATAACTCAATGAACCTGATAATTTACCGTCAAACAGGTCGGCTTTAATGCCACCCTCTGTCTGGTTAGCATGTTCGGGATCAAATATGGTGATCACATTCGCTCCATTAATCTGCTGGTTAACAGGTGCTACATTTGTAAATCCGTTCATGTAGTTACCAAATACAGACAGCTGATCTTTAATCACCTGATAAACCAATCCAAATTTTGGGGAAAAAGCAGTTTGGCCAAACTTTGATGCCTGCGGAGTGCTTAAACCACCATTCTGAAAACGGTCAGCACGTAAACTTGCCATCGCCGAGAATGCCGGGGTAATGTTAATTACATCGGAAACATAGGCGCTGTAAACTTCCTGCGTGGTTCTTGTGCTTCCACCATAACCTGCAGCGGCTATCGCTGTATCTATTCTTTGTTTTGAAAGATTTTCCGCTGCATCCACCAATGGATTTACTGAACCAACGTGCGCATAGTTAGAACTGTTGTTGATTGAGGTAGAATTATAATAATCCAAACCTGCCACTATACGGTTACGGATACCGCCAATGTTAAAGTCGCCAACAAAGTTCTGCTGGATATCAGTAGTCTCTGTAGTTGAGTTCTGATCGGTGATCCATCTGTCAAAAATACCATTTCCGGATACCCCCACACGGGTATCACCCGGACCGGGAACAGTTGCCTCACCTTCAAACAGATAGCTGTAATAACCATCAGATTTTGCTGTCCCGCGGGAAACGATAGTCTGCGAGCGCCACTGGTCTGAAATTTTATAATTCATTTGTGCCTGAAGGGTAGTTACCGGGTTCTTTATGCTCAGTTCGTTCGTTGTGTACGACCTTCTGTTATTGTAACCCAGCGCAGCTAAATTCGTTGATTTCAGCGGAAGACTCCTGTTAAAGAACAGTTGGGTCGGGTTGGTTCCTTCGGATGATAAAAACTGCGCATTAAAGAGGAAGGAAACCCTGTCATTCAATTGATAGGACAATGAAGGCGCAAAAAATCTCGATTTCCTGAAACCTGCATCCTGAAAACTGTTCTCGTCATGATAAGCGGCATTCAGCCTGAACAGCACTTTATGTTCCGCATCCAATGGAGTGTTTAGATCCACGGTAACACGGTTCAGTCCGTAACTGCCTGCCGTGTAATTTGTTTCCACAGCTGTTTGATCAAAAGGCTGTTTTGTCACGGTGTTAATCAAACCGCCATAAGAAACCAGGCTACTACCGAATAAGGTTCCTGATGGTCCTTTAAGCACCTCAATACGCTCAACATTAGACACATCAAGACTTCCATTGGTTAAACCAGGCAAGCCGTTTACAAGTTTCGGCTGAACAGCAAAGCCCCTCAGGGTGAAATAACCCGCTCCATCACCTGCCCTTCCTGATGCTGACCATAATTTGTCAAGACCAGGTGCATTTTTCAATGCATCATCAAAGTTGGTTACCACCTGATCGGCCAGCAATTCTTTTGTGATTACTGAGTAAACCTGAGGATTCTCCAGGTTCTTCAGCGGCATTTTGGAAACAAAGTCGCTTTCCCTGGCAAAATATTTGTTCTTCTTGCCATGACTGATCTCTACCTCCTGCAATTGCTGATTCGAAGCCTCCAGCGTAAGGTCAACCATTACGGTACTGCCGGCAATAACGTTCACGTCGGATGATGTGGGCTTTAAGCCTATCAATCTCGCAGTAACGGTATACTGCCCTGCCGGAACATTCTTCAATGTATAATTTCCTTTGCGATCTACTGTCGTATTTGCTATCCCTTTAATCGAAATTTCAACAGCATCTGCTGAAATTCCATCGGAAGTACGAACTGTCCCGGTAATAGTACCCGATTTGTTTTGCGCAAAGGACATCATACTCATAAATATGGCTATGATAGTGATAAAATAACTTCTGTAATTTTTCTGCATGTCTATTTAGAATGATTTTAAATCACAAACATACAATAAGAAGTAATTTACTTTAGATGATCCTTTGATTGATTATGTATAATGACATTATCATGACTAATTATCACTAATTATAGCGCTTATTCCAATTTATTATCGGCAAAATTAAAACATGTGTTATTGATGTCATTTTACGTCATAAGCCACATCAGATGATTTCGGTTGAATAATGACCGGCTCCTGCGCCTTAATGACTTTTTCCGCCCTGCCAGGTTTTCCGACCAAATAGGGAAAATATTGATTACAAAGGTAGATCAGGGGTAAGAGGAACAATACCGTCATCGGCACAACGATGGCACCGATATAAGCATTGGTCATAGACTCTTCAAGGGTGATATTAAAGGCTGCCAGAACAATTTTGGTAGCAGTACTCATTACCATCAGGTGAAACGCCATGATGAACAGCGTATTGAGTGCGATATACTGGAACAATTTCACATGCCCCAGCAGGAGGTCTAAAATACGGCTTAAGGTTAAAGCAAATGCAATTCCCGCAAATGCGCCGATGAAAAACAGCTTTAAGCTCTGATAAGCATTTTCATTCATATCGGAGTGGTTGATGGATGATACATATAATAACACGGCGAATGAGCATACGCAGATGACAAACAATTTCAGTAAGGATAACTGTGTAATTGTACTGATCTTTTCTTTAAAAAGGTTTGCCGTCCCGTAGAAGATCAGCCCGATGATGGCTACATTTAATCCCCATGGCCACCTGTGATGATCATAAGTATGATCAACCCAGCACAGCACCAAAAATCCGCCTAAGGCTATGTATTTGTAGGCTCCTTTCAGCTTCCGGAATACCAGGAAGTAAATGTTCTCTAAAGTGAAGAGACAGATAATGAACCAGGAGGGAATACAGTGAATCAGCCAGTCGTCAAATCCGTTTCCATAGAATATTCCGACAAAAGGTTTGTAAAAATGAGAACTTGTGTTGAAGGTATGATCAAAATATCTGAAGAAAAACAACCATATTGCATAGGTGACAAAGTTCAATAAGAAATACGGTATCAGCAGCTGCCGTACCCTAGCATGCAGGAACTTTTTATAACCGTCAAATTTTTTGAAAGAGAATAAATACCCGGACAGAAAAAAGAATAAAGGGATATCAAAGGCAGATATAAAATCGAACCAGCCATCATTTAATGTTTGATGGGCACAGATAACAAGTACTATTCCAATAAATTTCGCGTAATCTATCCACACTACTCGTTTGATAGCTGGAAGGGCGGTTGTTGAATCTGCCATATTCAGATAAATAAATGTCTTTTCAATAAAAAATAGTTCGCAGATATATATATATTTAGTTATACAACCGCAATTCTAAAGTAATAATAATTTTTATTTTAATATATCTTTTTTTTGATCATATTATCACTCTCAGTTGTATAGCACCCCGTTCGGACAATTAATTTGGAATATAAAGGCAAAATATGTACTACACAAATAGATTTTAAACTGGTTTTACAGCCCGTAAAGCAATCAAATTGATTAATATTATATCGTAAAGGTAAAAATGAATATCTGTTATATGGTGAGCAATAATTTCCCCAATTTCGGCAATTTCAATTTATTAGTGCCTATTTTTATAGTAGTCGGTTCAGGGCCTGACCGAGCAGAAACTGTAATTTTAAATAAACGACATATCGTAAGACAGATATATATTATTAAATAATTGAATTTTAAACTCTTAACTATTGGCATATTTATAGCAAGCACATTTGATACGGTCAAATGCAGCATTTTGTTTAATCATTAATCAATTTTTCAACTATAACTGATATAACTGGCAAGAACATGAAAATTACAGTAAAAGACGGTACCGAAATTTATTACAAAGATTGGGGCACAGGACAGCCTATAGTGTTTCATCATGGCTGGCCCCTGTCAAGCGACGACTGGGACGCGCAAATGATGTTTTTCGTGGAAAAAGGATATCGTGTGATAGCGCATGACCGCAGAGGCCATGGCAGATCCACCCAGGGTTCAACAGGGCATGATATGGATACTTATGCTGCTGACGTAGCCGAACTTACCGCAGCGCTTGACCTGAGAGATGCAATACATATTGGTCATTCTACAGGCGGTGGAGAAGTAATCCGCTATGCGGCAAAATACGGTAAAGACCGTGTTGCCAAGGCGGTACTGATCAGTGCGGTTACACCGATTATGGTACAGAGCGATAGTAATCCGGACGGTGTTCCGATAGCTGTTCTGGATGAAATACGGCTGAATACGGCAACTCAAAGACCCCAGTTTTTCCTAGATTTCACGCTTCCGTTTTACGGATATAACCGTGATGGAGCAAAAATATCACAGGGTATCAGGGACAACTGGTGGCGCCAGGGAATGATGGGTGGAATCAAAGCACATTATGACGGTATCAAAGCATTTTCAGAAACGGATTTTACAGCAGATCTGAAAAGTGTAAACATTCCTGTACTGGTGCTGCATGGTGAAGATGACCAGGTAGTTCCCTTCCCTATTTCAGGAGCAAAAGCTGTTAAACTATTAAAAAATGGAAAACTGATTTCATATCCTGGCTTTCCGCATGGTATGCCAACTACGGAAGCTGCAACCATCAATGCAGATCTGCTGGCATTTATCCAATCTTAGCAGCGGGCTGCATATTGATCAATAAAAAAAGGCAGGTCATCATGATCTGCCTTTTACACCCGTCATCAGAGACCCTATCTTTTAAATGAAATTGTAAATATAGTGCCTTCATTCACCTTACTCTCCACACTGATCATTCCTCCAAGGGCCGTCACATGGGTATATACCAGATGCAGCCCAATTCCCTTACTATCCGGGCGGTCATGAAATACCTGGTACAAGCCAAAGATCTTATCCTTCACTTCTTCCAGGTCGAAACCAATTCCATTATCAGAGATGATCAACTGTTCTGTTTCATCTGCAATCCTGGTGTATATACTAATCAGGGGTACCTGACCAGGCCGTGCATATTTAATAGCATTGGTAATTAAATTCAGAAGAATACTCTCCAGGTATATTTTATTAAAAAATATGTCCTTACAGGCAGAGAAATCCTCCGTTATTGCAGCCCCTGAATCCTTAATCAGAGAGCTGACCGAACTTTTAACCGTATCAAGCGAAAATTCAAAATTCAATTTTTCGATAGGAACGTTCAATTTATCACCTTTGATCATTACGTCAACAAAGTTATTCATCGTTTCATGCAGGCGTTCACTGGTCGTTTTCAATAACTTTACAAGTTCTACCGTATCATTATCAGCGATCTTTGAAAGATCCAGGAGATTAAATATAGCAAGCAGATTACTTACCGGCGACCTCATATCATGTGAAGTCATTCGCGTGAATTGCTTAAGATCCTGGTTAATTTTGGTCAGGTTATCGATGAAAATGTTCCTTTCCTCTTCCTGCAATTTTTTTTCGGTAACATTTTTTGCGATGGCGAGAACCAGTTGCTGGTCCGGTAAAGGCATGGATGTCCAGGAAAGCCATACGATTCCGCCGTCTTTTGTTACATACCGGTTTTCAAAATTACGTAATGCCTTTCCGGTGTATACCTGCTTTCTGGAAGCTGTAGTTACAGTTTTATCGTCAGAATATACAAATTCGTTAATTGGTTTTGCGAACAATTCCTGCTCTGTATAACCCAATAATTTTGAAACTGCAGGGTTAATCTTCTTAAAATAGCCATCAAAGCCTGCAATACAAAGCAAGTCACCCGAGAGCATAAAAAACTCATTGAGCTGCTTATATTCCAGAAATTGATCTTTTAAGATATTCACAAACTCCAAATCATTCTCTTCATCCATCTTGTTCAGCAGTTCAAAATAATAGTTATCAGTTTAACTGAGCTGGTAAACAAAACACAGTTAGGTGATCAAAATAAATATTTTTATTAATATTTACTACAGTTTCCTGCTATTTTTAAACGATCATGGCCTAATGTCTGTTATTGACGTCCTCCAGCGCTCACATCATCATTATTTATTCCCCTGCTATTCTTTTTGATCTCCCCTTTCAGCCTGCCGAATTTGTAGTTGAAACTGAGGTTAAACCTTCTTGAATAAATATCCCTGTAGCTGCTTTGACTAAAGTCTGGTGTTTCATTATAAAAATCAATTCTTTTATACTTTCTGAAGGGCATATTGGCACTGAGTGAAATGCTGGCCTTTTTATCCAGAAATTCTTTGGATACGCTGCCCGAGTAGAAAAAGAACTCATTGTCACGCCCCTGCAGCATCACATAACGGCTGTCATATCCAATATTGACACCTGCGGTATAACCTTTCTCAAACTTATAGCTGGTATAGCTAAAAGCATGTCCCTGGTAACCTTTCTGGTTGTAAAATTCACCGTCATAAGTACCAGACAGCCAAACTCTTAAAATTTCTAGATTCAAGTTCACATTTAGCTTTTTTGTAAGCGGAATATTAGCATTAATGTCAGTCCCCAGTTTCCTGTTTTTCCCCACGTTTGCATACGTGGTGGTCGTAACCGTATCAGGACTTACGTTAACCACGCTCTCCACCGTGTTATTCGCAAAAGCATAGTTTAAGCCGATATTTATAGATCCCTTTTTGAAATTACTGTAATTCAACTCAAAAGTATGGCTGGTTACGGGCCTTAATTCGGGATTTCCGGTATTGATATATTTAGGGTTCGACCTGTCAATAAATGGATTTAACTGCCATACACCCGGCCGCTGTAAACGATCGGTAAAACCAAAGGTGATATTATTGGTACTGTCAATTTTACGCTGTACAGAGACTGAGGGAACAAAATTTGTATAACGCTGATCCAATGGAATGCCTTCGAAATTTGCGTCAACTGTAGTACGCTCTACACGCAGCCCGGTTTTCATTACCCAGCTTTTAAGCTTTAGTTGATAGGTATTGTACACGCTGAAGACGTTCTGGTCGTAATTCAGATGATTGGATTGTGAGGGGTCCAGCATATATTCGTTCGAAGCGGCATTCTGGTTGTAATTCTCAAAGTCACTGTAATTATGGCGCAGGATGCCTTTTGTGCCTGCCTCTATTGTTAACGCCTTAATGGGATGCACATAGTCCAGCTGCACCGTATGGGAGTTAGTCCCGGAACGGTTAAACTGCCTGTAATTGCTGGCTATTGCGCCCGGATACCTGAAATTCTGGTCCTGAAGGTAATTGGCATCGTTATCCTGCCGGTTTGTGGACACGCTGTATTTATAGGAGGCTGTCAGAATCTGGTCTTTTTTATCTTTGAAACTGAGCTGATAGTTAAGCCCAACGTCATTCCCTTTGTTCGTGCCCACGGCATTATTGAGCAGGTTATACGATCTGTAAAGGGAATTGTCCCCGTTGTAATCCATAGAAAAAAGATCAGTTTCATTGGTGTTTTTATTATTGTATCCCTGGAAGTTACCTGTCAGCAGATTAAGCGTGTCGATCTCATAGCTGATTTCCGCATTTCCATAGATGTTGTTCCAGTCTTCAATATTAGTTCCGTTCTGCAGCAAACTTGACCTTACGGGATTGGTGATCTCATTTGAGCTGCCATAGGCGGTACTGCGTTTACCCTGGCTGTATCTTCCCACATATCCGTTTACACCAAATTTTCCCTGTTTTACAGTTCCGTTTAGGTTGATGCCCGGGCCATTTACAGTATTGTACCGGGCATTTACACCACCGCTGTAGCCCTGGTCGATATTCTTTTTTGTAATGATGTTAATGATACCGGAGAGTCCTTCCGCATCGTACTTTGCAGGCGGCGTAGTAATGACTTCTATCTTGAGGATATTGCTCGCCGGCATAGATTTAAATACGTCTGAAGGGTTTTTGGCGATCAGAGAAGATTCCTTCCCATTGATCAGTATCTTATAATTTCCGGTTCCCTTGAGTTTTATGTTGTCAGTTGCGTCTACAGAAACCATCGGAACCTTGCGCAGCATGTCCAGCACGGTGAGGACTTTACTCTCCGCATCACTCTGTACATCGTAACTGATGCGGTCAACTTCCTGTTTAATCACCGGTCTGGTAGCTGTTACAGCAACTTCAGTCAGCTGATTGGAGGTAGACACCAAAAGTACCTTATGCACATTTGTGATGGCCTGTACGGGCTGAATGGTTTTAGTTTTATAACCGATTGATGCCAGCACTAACTTATATGCACCGGGTTTGCTTACAGCCAGTTCAAATGAGCCATCTTCTTTTGTCAGGGTGGTCTTCAACTGTTCGCCCGTTGCAGCGTACTGCAAACTAAGGGTCACATATTCTAGGGGCTCATTTTTTGCAGAGTCGAGCACGACCCCTTTGAGGGTGAATGAATCTTTGGTTTGTGCAGTACACAAATAGGTAGAAAGACATAAAACGAACAGTAAAATTTTCTTCACGTGAATTGATGAGTTGCAGTAAATAATAGTTAGGTATTAAACCGGTATATGACCGGATAGTACATATGACGGTTGACATTGCGGATTGTTGCACAGGGTATGCAATTATTTTTAAGAAAAAATAAATTTTAATTAATGCAAGAGTTATTACATTATTTGCCAGCGTATTTCTTCAGCCTGTGAAGAAATAAGAAATATAAGGATGGTAATTAAGATTTTATCCTGGTATAGATAACTGAAGGCCTGTTGCCGGCGCCCACATAAATGCTTAGATTGTTACCGTCGATCTTAAAACAACTATTGAAAGACAAGGAATCCAGTTGGTCGTCATACACAATTCTTTCAGCGGAGTCTTTTCTATAAATGGTTTTACAGCCTTCTACTGTATATTTCCCACTTTTCACAAATTTTTCATGGGAATATATTTCATAATCTGTCCCGGTAAATTTCAAAATTGTACCATTTCCGGGCAAATAATTTGTCGTCGCGCTGGTTTGTCTGTCAATTTCAGTCCTCAGCTCCCACTCTCCTTCAAGAGAAGATGTATGCTTATCTTGTATACAACTTGATAATAATGTGATTAAAGTGAGCAGTATCAGGCTAAGTTTTTCTTTCATGGAATAATCAGGTAGTAATAATGATAAGCTGGTATGAACGGTAATAACGGGCTAAACGCCTGTCATTACAAATATGCTACATGCCTTTAGCCTTTATTTACAAATGGTCATAGATGAATTCCCTGTACCGGTTAGCTTGCCCGCATAGGGAATTCTAAATGAACCGGACACCTGTCCTGAGGGTCAGCTCAGCAGTATTATTTTAAATGCGCACGTAACATCCAGGCCATTTTCTCATGCCCTTCCATTAATCCGGTAATAAAATCGCTGGTTCCGGCATCTTTAAAATCTTCGGCAAAGGGTGTAATGTTACCCCTGATAAATTCGATGATAATATTATGGTCTTCCAGCAACTCAGTGATGAAACCAATGCTGTCATTTTTCCGCTCACTGTATTCCGTCAGATGCGTAAGCTCCAGAAAGCTTTTTAATGTAGCAGGAGCATAATGTCCGAGCGACCTGATCCGTTCAGCAATGCTATCTGAAAGCTCCTGTAACTGGTTATACTGCTCTTCTAAAAAGACATGCATACTGTGAAAATCCTTGCCTTCAACGTTCCAGTGTGCATTCAGGGTTTTAGTGTATAATACAAATTCATCTGCCAGTAGTTTAGCAAGCTGACCGCTGACAGCCGCCCTGTTTTCTTCTGTAATTCCAATAGTTGTTTTCATCTTAATATATATTTGTCTTATTTGAATCGATATTCGCTCTTGCTGTTTTACTACACTTACTATCAACACCTTAGCAAACACACATCGGCTAAATCCAGCTGATATCCCTCAAAGTGTTATGTTTCCGAGTTAGCAAAGCACCTTATTTGGGGATATGTATTTCTTTACCAGATTTTCAACTTTGTTAAGTTAATTATTATTTAATAATTAGAACAAGACACCTCAATTAAGTTGCATTAATCTAACAATTATGAATGAAGCCCTGTATGGAAAAAAGATTTTATTTGCTACTGTACCCAGCGACGGACACATTAATCCGCTTACAGGTTTAGCAAAATATTTAAAGGAAGCCGGCTGTGATGTACGCTGGTATACCTCCAGGATATTTGAAGAGAAATTGAAAAGACTATCAATTCCGCTTTACATTTTCACAAAGGCGCTGGATATCAACCCTATCAATCTGGAATATATCTTTCCTGAAAGAGAATATATAACTGACCAGCCTGAAAAACTTAACTTTGACCTGATTAATATCTTTGCAAAACGTTCATCCGAATACTATGCAGACATCAAAACGATTTATGGTACCTTCCCGTTTGACCTGATGATCTGTGACAGCATGTTCTCGGCAATTCCGTTTGTAAAAGCTAAAATGAATATCCCTGTGGTATCGGTAGGTATGGTTCCGCTGGCTACAGATTCTGTAGACCTGGCTTCATATGGAATGGCGCTGACACCTGCTGCCACGGCCAGCCAGCATGCTGAATACGCAAGGCTGCGCGACTTTGTTTCAACTGTATTATTCAAACGTTCAATAGACGTCTACGAGGCCATCCTTAGGGAAAACGATATTGAAATTGAACGTGCAATCCTATTTGACCTCCTGATCAGACAATCAGATCTGTATCTCCAGATCGGCGTACCAGGTTTTGAATACAAACGGAGTGATCTTGGAGATAATATCAGGTTTGTAGGAACAATGATGCCTTATTCAAACAAGAAAGAGAACAGAACCTGGTTTGATGAGCGAGTTTTAAAATACGACAAGACCGTACTGGTTACACAGGGAACGGCCGAAAGCGACCTGAAAAATATCCTGGAGCCAACGCTGGAAGCCTTAAAAGACACCGATACACTGGTAATTGTTACTACAGGTGGAAATGGGACACTGGCACTCAGGGAGAAGTACAAGTCCAGCAATCTGATCATAGAAAGTTATATCCCATTTGACGAGGTCATGCCCTATGCCTCATTATGTATCACCAACGGAGGTTACATGACAACATTATTAAGCATTACACATAAACTTCCGATCATAACATCCGGAATCCATGGTGGCAAAAATGAAGTAGGTACCCGCGTGGCATATTTCAATTGCGGCATTAACCTCAATGTTGAAATTCCTGCATCAGAAGCCATAAGGGATGCTGTACAGGAAATTCTGTCAAATTATACCTATAAAAGCCATGTCAGCCAGTTGAGCGATGAATTGAAAAAGTATGATGCTTACCAGCTCAGTGCCAGTTATATTGCTGAACTGCTCAATGAAAATGTAGTTTTGCCAGGCAAATGATTGGTAGCCCGGCTGGTCTCCTTGTATGTTCTGTTTCAGGTCAGTTGATCTTCAGCCACCCTGTGATGCTCATCCTCGGTCTGTTGGTGAGCATCACTTCGTGTTCCAGTTCGCTGCTTTTGAAAAAGACGCTCTTTCCGTTAACCGGGGCAATATTTTGCAGGTGGTCCGGATGATGAATCCGTAACTCACCTCCGTCATCTTCCTGCCAGTCGGAATTTAAATACATGATCATGGAATACTGCCTGCTCAGATTATTCCCGAACTGGTCAAGATGTTTTTTGTAAAAACTACCTTTCTCGTAAAGCGAATAATGAAACTCATATCCGGTAATTCCTGTATAACAGCTGCTGTTTAAATAGCTGACAAAGCTATCCATCAGGTCAAAAAAATCATTTTCATAGGGGTTGTTATTGCTGCGGTCCAGCCAGTAGATCATATCGCTCCTCACCAGTTTATTATGCACAACCAGAGTATCATTCCCTGTTCCTGCAGAACGCATCATCTTTTCATGAAATAAACCGGTTAGGTTTTCTTTTAAATGCGCAGCTAATGCCTCATTTAAAAAATTTTCAGCTATGCCTACTTTGTTATCAATAAAACTATCAATGAGCGCATTAAATATCTTTTCCAATTGGGATACCGGTAAAATACTGGCGGATTGCCAATATTTTATCAAGGTAGCTTTAAATAACGGCATTAACTTAAATAAACGCTATTGCCCGCCACATTAATCTTTCCTGTCGCCGCTGATCATCCTGAACAAGATCCAATCTTTTCCCTCATAATTTTATTTTAAAAAGGGCTCAACATGTATGAGAATGTCCTTGATATTCAGATTTGACTGCAGAAGCTCAGCTTTAACCTGATGCGCGTCAAATACATAATCGTTCCGTCAACTTCAATGTGTATGTCCACATAATACTGCAGCTCTATTTTTCGTAAAAAACACTTCTCCACCCATTTCACTTCTGTATGGACCGAAGCTATTGCCGTTATCGCTGCGATCAGTTCGTCAGCCGGAGCACCGTCCATGATCTCCTGTGATGATAGGCATCGGCTTTTACAGCCTTGCTGTTTAGCCGCTTCCCAACCTTCATCACATAGCGGAACACTGATTCTTTGACTACAACCACCACCACTAAAACGCCCAGCGTATAGATATTTGGAAGCGCATGAGGTGTCTGAATAAAATAAATGGCAAGCCAGGTGATCCAGGCTGCTGCCCCGATCAGATACTAACGAATGTTGAGGGATAAAGCTCGCCCCGCCTAATGAACGGGCCGTGGGCAATTGAGTATACTAAGAAGATTTAGAAAACATCAATTGAGGAAGACGATAGAGCTTTACCAGATAGAGATTCCTGATGAAGCCCTCCCGGTGAATTACCATGGGGTTCATATAACGGATATCCTTCTGATGCTGAAAAGATCTTACCGGGGTTTGGAATAACAGGTGCTGCGAGTGTAACTGCAGTTTCTTGAAAGGAAGTTTCATGTCTTCTTTCCCGTCCTTATCATTGATATCCTTACACCAGTAGTGCATGGACAGGAATTGCATTACTGATACGCGGGTTACGCTCCTGATGTGCTATGAATGCTCACCTGAAAAGGGCATCTTCAACAGCTCTGCCAGGGTATTATTTGTAGATAAATGTACAACGATCAATATGTAAAGACATGCGGTTCTCACTGTGCAAAAGTGCCGATTTACTTTTCGTCACACCTAGATGATCAGTAATTTTCTTCGTACCTATTTGTTATCGGGATGTGCGTTTCCGTTATGGCAGGTAAAACAGCTTACAGCAAGAACTGCTTTGGTATCACCAGCATCCTTAATATGAAAGTATTTCTTATTGATATTAATGGTCATGCGCATCATATCCCTGGCCATTTCTTTTTCAAGTTTGGTATCACTGGCAAAGTCCATATGTTTAGGGTCGTCTTTATCTGCGGAATGGCAGAAACTGCACTTTACTCCAAGAGCTACCTTAAATCCGTCCATGATCTTATCCAATTCTTCATGACTGATATCTTTGGGAAGTATCTTCAAGTTATTGGCCTTATTTGGCGCCTGGGGCATAAATGCACTCATCAATACAACTGTAAATATTAATAGTGAAAGTGTAATGAGGGTTCTGGATGGCATAAAATCTAAATTATGTATAGCTAATGTAATAGTTATAACAACTCAATCACATTGATTGTCTTAGAAATGTCATACCAAATAGTAATTTGTAATTGATCTTAAAATAGATACCCAAATACCCATTTATCAATTCCATATAAAAATACTAAATTTTATATTGTATTATTGTTCATCTGCTAAATAAAATCAAGCTTGACAACAAAATGATATCCAAAACTTTATTACTGCTTTCTCTAGCCTGTACAACTCGTTGCGTTATGGCACAAAAAGGCCCTGAACCGGCAAATACCGATCGAAAAACAGATAGCTTATACCGAAATAAAAACTATAAACAGGCCGTAAAAGGATTTATTGACCTAGCCGGACATGCCGATTTTAAAATTAAGAAAAACAGGTTGTACTACCAGGCCGCCTGCTGTTACAGCCTATTGGATCAAAAGGATTCTGCCTTTTTTTATCTCATAAAATCTATTGCCGCCGGCTATAACAATAAAAAGAATGTGATGGAAGACATTGACCTTCATGCCATCCGCAGCGACAAGCGCTGGGCTGAAACTGTTGCAAGTATAAAAGAAAGCAAGAGAAAGATAAATGCAGATCCTGAAAAAGCCGGTATAATTGTCTCGGATATTGATAATTTCTGGACGGCATATGATAAAGCCATCGCAGACACCGCCCATTTTAAATCCATCTTCAAAACTTATTATTTCGACAAGGCAAGTGCCGGCATGGAGGACTATATGGGCATGAAGGTAAGGAACATCGATGCTTTTATCTACCATGTGAGAGCACTGCCCGAATTTTATAAGGCTATCAGGGAAAATACCTACGCCCCCTCAAGAACAAAAACTAATCTGGTAAAGTCATTTGATCAGCTGAAATCAATATATCCCGGGGCTCAGTTTCCTGATATCTATTTTATCATAGGAGCTTTCACCAGTGCGGGTACGGTATCAGATCATGGGCTGCTGATAGGCATCAACCAATTCTGTGATGATCAAAGTGTTCCTAAAGAAGAATTGAACCCTAAAATAAAAAGAATGCTGGTCAGTAAAGAATTGTTTCCAGGCCTGGTTCCTCATGAGCTTATACATTTTCAGCAGCAGGGCATGAAACAAGACACCACAACCCTAAGTTATGCCATAACAGAAGGCATGGCTGATTTCATAGGTGAGAAAATAAGTGGCGTTAACGCAAACATTAAGCTGCATCAATGGGCATCCGGTAAACAAAAGGCCATATGGACTAAATTTACGGCCGATATGTATTACAACCGGTATAATAATTGGCTGGCAAACTCACAGCGCTCCAGTCCAGACAACCCCGCAGACCAGGGATACTGGGTAGGTTATCAGATCTGCAAGGCTTATTATGACCGGGCGGCCGACAAAAACAAGGCGATTAAAGAGATGCTGAACATACAGGATTACCAGGCTTTCCTGAAAGACAGCGGATGGGAACAAACCGTAGCAGCATTATAAACCTTAATGGTCAGAAATGATTACGTTTCCCCCTTTCCTTTTTGCCTGCCCCACCACAAACAATAACAATGGCAGGGTGATCACAAAAAAGATTCCCACCAGGAAAAATGCGTCTTCGTAGCTCAATAGTGCAGATTGCTTTACCACGATTACATCAATCAACTTCAGTGCCCTGATTTTTGCATCAAGCAAACTAATGCCCTTTTGCTGAAAATACCGGGTATAGGTGTTCATCGTAATTACCCAGGATATGTCTTCGAGGGTAGCACCGAGATTACCGCTCATATAATTTAATGCAACGTTTACAATCGAGGTATCAATCAATTCCATAACGGCAGCGGCAATTACGGTAACGATCAATATTTGTCTTTTTAAGGGGCTCATGAATTATTTATAAGTTGTGTGTAATTAGTCACTGCATGCGACATCTCCCAAATAACGATCAGTATATTTAAGTTCATATTAAAAGCCTTGTCATTGTCATTTGCCAATTCAATGATATAACAATTAGTATATATACGGATAAAAAAAATATTACCTGATACAGATCTCTTCGATATTTTTCCTTGCGGATTCCAGTATAGTTTTCAAAGCAGACCGGTCTTTGGTTGCGCGGCTGATCAAGATAGCACCTTCTACTAAAGCAACAAACGTAAGTGCAGCTATTTCTGCGTTCACATCCTCCCTAAACTCCCTCGCTCCTATACCCTTATTAATCAGCTCCACAATGCTTCCCTTAAATGCCAGTAAGCCATCAGCAGCCCTTTTTCTCAGCTCTTCATGCGTATCATCTGCCTCTACTGCCGTATTTTGTAAGGGACAGCCGCCGCTATTTACTACATGCCCATTGTTGTACGCGTCAAGATACGCAAGGATCTTGCCTTTATAGCTGGGGGCAGCATCCACAACAGTTCTGATCTTTTTACGGATTGCCTCCAGGTTATAATCAAACGCCGCAAGCGCAACCTGCTCTTTGTTTTCAAAATTGCCATAGATGCTACCCTTAGTCAGCTTGGTAGCCTTTTCCATATCTGCAATAGAAGTACCTGCATAACCCTTTTTATTAAACAGCTCTGCAGTAGCTTCAATAATAAGATTTCTCGTGGTTTCTGATCTTGGAACAAATTTCATAAGGCAAATATACCGATTGTTATATGCTATGCAAATAAAATTGATGCTATTCTTGTAATCTTTCAGTCTTATATTTCTATAAATTCTATAACTCCCCGTGTATAGTTATATCTCGACGAACATTTGTAACAATCTAAATAGTATTCCAATACTACTGCCAATGGTTAAAAGATTAATTTGTATTTTACTTGCAGTATGAACCTGAAAACCAAATGTTGAACCGTAGAAACTTTATCGGGCGCACCGCCACTGCGCTCGGAACATCCGTCCTTTTAGCTGCGCTTGACAACCCCGCCTATGCTTTATTTAACAAAACTATAGGCGCAAATGACCAGATCAATATCGGGGTAATTGGTATCAAAGGCATGGGCTGGTCTGATCTGAAAGCTGCCTTAAAGGTAGCGGGCGTAAATCTGGCAGCACTTTGTGACAGCGATGCCAATGTACTTGATGCAAGAATGGCCGAATTAAAATCCTTAAATGTAGATGCAGCAAAAGTCAAAAGATACAAAGATTACCGCGCTTTGCTGGACAATAAAGATATTGATGTGGTAATCATCGGAACACCTGACCACTGGCATGCCCTGATGATGATCCACGCGCTTCAGGCGGGTAAAGATGTATATGTAGAAAAGCCGGTCGGGAATTCTATTATTGAGTGCAGGACAATGGTAGCCGCCCAGAAGAAATATAATAAAGTGGTACAGGCCGGACAATGGCAGCGCAGCCAGCAGCACTTCAAGGATGCCGTGGATTTTGTTAAAAGCGGACAGCTTGGCAATATCAGAACCGTTAAAGTATGGTGTTACCAGGGATGGATGAAACCGGCCCCTATTGTACCTGACGCCTTACCTCCTGCCGGGGTTGATTATGCCATGTGGCTTGGCCCGGCACAAAAAAGGCCATTCAATGCAAGCAGGTATCATTTTAATTTTCGTTGGTTCTGGGACTATGCAGGCGGATTAATGACGGATTGGGGCGTACACTTATTGGATTATGGCCTTCTAGGGATGAATTCTCCTGTACCTAAAACAATATCTGCTTTAGGGGGGCGATTTGCCTACCCGGATCTGTATCAAGAAACGCCCGATACACTCACCACTCTTTATGAATTTGAAAACTTTAACATGGTCTGGGACTCAGCGATGGGAATAGACAACGGCTCCTATAACCGCGATCATGGTATTGCCTATATTGGTAATAACGGCACACTGATCCTGAACAGGCAGGGCTGGGAGGTGATCGAAGAAAAACAAAGCGGAAATAAGGTCAGCAAGCCTTTTGTTAAGGTCTCAGATGTTGGAATCAACATGCATATGGAAAATTTCTTCGGTGTAGTAAGATCCAGGAAAAAGAAAGAACTGAATTGTGACATCCAGGCCGCCGCACATGTGGCTACTGTGGCACAAATGGGAAACCTAGCGTTCAGAAGCGGACAAAAATTATCTTGGGATGATGCT
Source organism: Pedobacter hartonius (assembly GCF_900107535.1). GTDB lineage: Bacteria > Bacteroidota > Bacteroidia > Sphingobacteriales > Sphingobacteriaceae > Pedobacter > Pedobacter hartonius. Next base: position 81,475 of record NZ_FNRA01000014.1, read on the forward strand.
AAACATGAATTTACAGATCAGCATATCAATGATAAATATTTGCTCGCTCCTTATCACAATGGATACAGTTTACCTAAAGTATAAATAAAACGTTTGTTAACGCCTGTACATTTTCAGGTAGTACTCATCGGCCATTCTACCCGATTCAAAAGCAGGCTCAACATTGGCAGCCGCTTTTTTAAGGATTGTCAGCCAGTCTGCATGGTGCTCATAATACATAGGTATCACCACCTGTTCAAGGGTATCCAGCAGACTTTTATTTTCTGCAGCATCAATTGCGGCATCTGACTGTCTGTCGGTTGCCGCACTAATCAGAAAGCAGTTCTCTTTATCTTTGGCAAATTCCGGTACCCAGCCGTCGGGTAGAGAAAGATTGATGCATCCGTTCATGGCAGCTGTCATTCCACTGGTTCCCGAAGCTTCCCTGTACATTTTAGGGTTATTCAGCCACACATCCGATCCTTTTTTCAGCAATGCCGAAAGCCCCAGCTCATAACCCGTGAGTACGGCGCAGTTAGCAAACGGCCTCACACGCGTCAGGATCTCATTAAATAAACTGTTTGCTCCCAGATCTTCAGGGTAGGGCTTGCCTGCCCAGATGAATTGTACAGGAAATTGAGTATTACCTATCAGGTTTAAAAACCGGTTCCAGTCGTACATCACCAGGTCAGCCCGCTTGTAACCGGCAAAACGTCTGGACCAGACGATGGTGATCACATTTTCATCAAACAGTTTTCCGCACTGGTCGGCTACCGTTTTAAACAATATTTTTTTCAATCCTTTCTTTCTATCAACAATCACCTGATCGTTACGGTCAAGAATAGCCCGTGCAATTTCCTGGTCTTTCCAGTAAGCTCCGTTCTGCGCATTGGTGATCGATGTGATCTCGCAGATCCCTGGATTGCCTCCCCACATCTCTTTCGCTACTTCACCATGCAGTTTTGATACTCCATTGGCCTTGCCTGAGAACTTAAGTGCCGCCAGCGTATAGCTGAAATTGTCCCCTTCCATGCCCAGGATATATTTGACCTCATGTTCCTGCAGGTGATAGAAAAAAGACATCTCTTTGAGCAGGCGGTAACTGTGTTCTTCGTTCCCGGCCATTTCAGGTGTGTGCGTAGTAAAGACCACACGTTTTTTCACTTCTTCCAAGTTCCTGAACTTTGCGTACAAATAAAAGTTGAGTGATACCGAATGTCCCTCGTTCATATGATAAACATCAGGTTCCATCTTTAAAAGATCCAGCAGCATGGCACCGCCAATTCCAAGGATAATACTCTGCGCAATGCGCGTAGCCTCATTCGGGTCATATAACCTGTGAGTGATGGTACGTGAGATCTCATCATTTTCCGGAATATCAGTACTCAGCAGGAACAGCGGTGCTGATCCAAAGGTGTCCGGCTTCAGCAGGTAAGCTTTGACATACACCGGGGTATCATGTACGGGAACGGTAAACACTATACAGGTATCCTCCAGAAAGAAATAATCTTTTTGTACAAACGAAGGAGTCATCAACCCTTCTTTGTCTCTTGACTGATCGTAGTATCCGTATTTCCACAAGATGCCGATCCCAAGCAGGTTTTGCTTTAACTGATAAGCGCTTCTGAAATGAGACCCGGCGAGGAACCCAAGTCCTCCGCTGTATATTTTAAGTGCCTGGTCAATGGCAAACTCCATAGAGAAGTAAGCAACGGATGTAGTATATTTTAAATCTGGAGTATAATTGAAGATGTCTTCTCTTGTTAGCATAATAATTTAAATGTATGAACTGATATAAGACAATTTAACAGCCCGTATGTTTGCTGTCAATGCGTTAACTTTATATTAAGAGACCATTGCAGTGCCTGTTAATTTCCTCTGGCATAGTCCGTCACTGATTCTTGTTTAATCTGGATGAACGAAGACATTTTGCTGCAAAATCATCCGCTTCCTTTTCATTTTGTTCATCGCTGTCGTCGTATACCGTCTTTTCGAGGAATATATCTTTTTTACCATGTAACAAAATATGCCCTGCCTCATGAAAAAACGTAAACCAAAAATCATTGTGGTTGATCAGATCGTCAGCCAGCTGAATGAGAGGTATAATTCAGCCAGCGGTGCAGCCACTGATTGAAGTCTTCGGCAGGCGCTGTGTGATGACGAGCTTTACGCCTGCAGCCAAACACATCCGCTGTAATTCTTCAAAGACGTCCGCAGGGTTTTAACAACCAGCTCTTTTAATACCTGAATTACTTCTTTAAAACTTTTTTCAACGTATGGTTTTACTTCTTAAGTTGTGGCGTCTTGGTCTCCCTGGCGTAGCCATGCCGAAATCGATTAGGGTTCTTTTGTTTTGGCAAGTGAAATTTTAAACGAGGCCTTTAACTGCTGATCAAAATAATACTTCTACCCCCCTGTGCTATCAGACAGGCAGATCCATCGTGAAGATCTTTTAAAACCAGATTTTTATGAGGAATGAATATCAGTCTGTATGGTTGATCTAAATCACATGCCTACTGGTTTTTCCTGTCCCCGTTTAGTTCATGGTAATTACCGGGCAGAAACCTTAACATCTCAAGATTCTCCCCTTCAGCATGTCAACAAATCTGCGGTTAAATTTATCTGCCCGTATCTTGCCCATTGCGGCTATACGTTTCTTCTCGATATTTACCAATTTTAATAACGAATGATTTTAAAAGTGATCTTCATTGCAAATATATTTTTATTTGAATTAAAACTATTTATTATATCTCTTTAGTTAAAATAACGCTCATTCATATCTGCTTAAATAAATTTTTCAGTGAAAAAACTATAACAAAAATTAATAAAAAAGCTTTCTTACCCCTGGATAATTACCAGAAATAATTAGCGCCAGAAAATTATATTTGACGATGAAACAAAGCGCAGGAATTCTTCTATTCAGAAAACCGGGTAATGAAACTGAATTTTTTCTGGTTCACCCGGGAGGGCCTTTCTTTACGAAAAAAAATGAAGGGTGGTGGACCGTCCCAAAAGGAGAACTTCTGGATGATGAGGAGCCACTCACCGCTGCTGTGAGGGAATTTGAAGAAGAAACGGGATACCGGCCTTCAGGAGATTTCATCCTTCTGGAACCTATCCGCCAGAAAGGAGGTAAAGCGGTGCTTTGCTGGGCTGCTGAAGGAGATCTGGAACCTGCATCCATACAAAGCAATACATTTGAAATCGAATGGCCTCCACGGTCAGGCAAAAGGAAAAGTTTCCCTGAAATAGACCAAGGAAATTGGTTTAATTACGCTGATGCCTGTATAATGATCAATGAAAAACAAAAAGCTTTTTTAGAAGAATTACTTCTAAGATTACGCTAATCCGGGCAGATGACTACTTCTTACACAAAGAAAACAACCTGCCATCAAAAAATAAACGTTAAATCTACTTTTAATCGATAAAGTTATCTGATTCCCTGTAAGCCTGAATCACCCTGGCCTCTCCTTCCTTACCTTTTTGAGAATTGCCATGCTCCATCCCCATTACACCTTTATAACCTTTCTCATACAGGTGTTTAAATATGTTCTTATAATTGATCTCCCCGGTAGTAGGTTCTTTTCTTCCTGGGTTATCACCGATCTGGATATAAGCAATCTCATCCCAGCAACGGTCTATGTTGATGAGGAGGTTTCCTTCAGTACGCTGCATATGATAGATATCAAACAGGATTTTACATGAGGGGCTGTTTACTGCTTTACAGAGGCTATAGGTTTCGTGGGTTTGCTGAAGGAACAATTCCGGCGTATCACTCAGCGTTTCCAGTACCATCACCAGTCCATGTGGTTCAAACACTTCCGCTCCTGCCCGCATGGCATCCATCACATTGGCCATTTGAATGCCATATGGCAATTTTCTTTCATTAAATCCGGGAACTACCGTCAGCCACTTCGCATCACAGCGTTTGACCGCTTCTAATGATCGCTTGCAGGTATCCACAAAATGATCTTTAAATTCCTTTTTCCCGGTAGTAAGGGAGGTCTTCCAGTTATCGCCGCCGTCTACCACAAAAACACCCATTCTCATCCCAAGTTTCTCCAGCAGGTTACCGATCTGGGTTTGCTCGGCAACAGGCCTGGCTAAATATCCATTGTCTTCAATGGAACGGAAACCCTGGTTGTGCATAAACCGGATCTGGTCAGTAAAAACCTTACCGGCATGACCGGCGAACGTACCCTCATGGGGCGCATAATCAAGATTAAAAGGTTTACCGGCCAGGATAGCGTTACCGGCAGATTCCGAAGCTTTCACCGCCAGTGCATTGATGGAAGAACCTGCCACCAGAGTACCGGTAGCAAGCAGGCTGTTTTTAAGAAATTCCGTTCTGTTCATAGCTTAATTTTGATTAAACTTTTTGTAGAGTATCTGGTTATATTAATCAGATAATAAGTTAAATATAATTAAATAATGGAATTGTCAACCGATAAAATGCCTTCAATTCAACATGAGCGCCCCAACAAAGTATAGTCTGTTAAATCACCTTTGTTTTGCCAGACGTAGGAACAGGCCCCTGGTGCTCAGCAATACCAACATCGGCATCTGCTCATCATACATTTAGTAGCCAGGATTTTGCCGGAGTTCTTTATTCCTGTTGATTTCGTCACGGCTGAAGGGCCGGAAATAGATCTTATCATCCCATCTCCTGTTTTCCTGTGCTGTTTCAACGGTAGGCGTATAGCTGTAATCATATACTGCCGGATCGTAATGGTACGGGGCAGACATTGTTTTTCCCGGCTTAAACTTCCCGGTGATCTTGATATAGGTAGTTTTCCGTCCCAATGTTTCCGCTGCGATCATCCAACGGCGGGTATCATGGTAACGCTGCTCCTCATAGGCCATTTCTATACGTCGTTCATGGCGGTACAAATCGCGCAGTGCGGTCTGGGAGCTCAATGTTACAGCCGGCATACCTGCCCGGAAACGGACGCGGTTTAACCAAAGCAGGGCATCAGGCAGCTGATTCAGCTCAATACTTGCTTCTACATAGTTCAGTACGGCCTCGGTATACCTGAAAAATGGCCAGGGTACAAACTGAGGCTGGTTTGCATCTACAATATTAGGGTCCGGATCTATAAATTTCTGCGTATAATAACCTGTCCAGCTTCCGTTCCAGTTTTCGATAGAGCTACCTCTGGTATCCAGTCCTTTGAAGGTGATTGCGTTACTTCCTTCCAGCAGGTCATACTCTCCGGTCTGGATCTGGTTGGCAGGGTCTACATTTCCGGATACTTTATCACGTGGTTTCCAGCCTGCTCCATCATACAACACAGTGGCGTATAAACGGGGGTCACGGTTTTGATAGGGAGCGGACTTCTGTGCAGGGTTCGTCCAACTGAACGCCGTTCCATCGGCCATCTCGTAATCATCCACCAATAAGCCGACGGGTGTATTGCCTGCCCAATTATGGTATCCGTTTGGCCCGTTCGCCCGGCCGTAACGCAGATCACTAAGGTCAATAAAATACCTGCCCAGGATGAGCTCCGAAGCAGCTGAGGCATCTATTCCCGGAGCCTTGCTGCCCCCGCCCATAGCGATGCTCTTATAGTTTACACGCCCTTCATCGGCATTCACTTTTGCACTGAGGTTCAGCTTATAACCAGTTCCTGCATCAATTACAGCTTTAGCGGCATCCTGCGCTGCTTTCCAGCGCGCGGTACGGTCGCCCGTCAGGTAACCCAGCAATTCCGGATTGGCATACCCGGAGATCAGGGCCGACTTTGATTTGGCCGTCGGGATGTCATGCAGGTCGCTCGCTGCATACAACAGCACCCGCGACTTCAGTGCTTTGGCAGCCAGTGAAGATGTCCGCCCCGAGGGCAGTGTTTTCCCTGTAAGCAGGACAATGGCGTCATCGCAATCCTTTACGATCAGGTTAATACATTCTTCATATGTAGAACGTTTGATCGCAAAATCATCATCCAGGGCATAACTTTTGGTAACCAGGGGAACACCTCCGTGGTACCTCAGCAGCTGCTGGTAAAAATAAGCCCTCAGGAAATGTGCTTCGCCGAGCAGCTGATCTTTGAGCGACTGGTTGCTGATCGTATTATCCGTACCGGAAAGCATTTCTATGGTGATGTTACAAGCCCTGATCCTGTTATACATCAGGTTATAGCTCCAGCTGTCATCCACCCATCCCAGCGTGGTTGGATTAATAGTACTCGCGTTCACCAGGTCTATCCCCCTGTTAGGGTGAGTAAAAAGGGACTCATCCGATACTGAAGAAAGCATCTGCTCGGGAAAACCTCCAAGACTGAGCCCATTGTAAATATCTGTTACGAAGGCCTGGGCAAGTGCCGGGTTCTGCCATACCAGCTCGCCATTGATCTGATCAGGCGGCTGTACCGCCAGGAAATCTTTCTTGCATCCCGAAACAACCAGGAGCGTTAAGGTAAAGGTAAGCAGGAATTTATAGTGAATGATCTGTTTCATCTGTTTGTTTATTAATGTCAGTTGTGAGATGGAATACATGATTAAAAAGTAGCTTTAATGCCAGAGTTGAGAACTCTTGACTGAGGATAATACTGCGCACTTGAATTGGTAGACTCAGGGTCCCAGATCTTGATCTTATCAAAGGTGAACAGGTTCAGCCCATTTACATATACCCTCAGGGCCGATAAACCTATCTTTTTACAGATATCGCCCGGCAGTGTATAACCAAGTTCCACATTCTTCACGCGCACGTAGTTGTTACTCCTTATCCAGTAGGTATTGTTCCCGGCAATGTTCAGATCGGTAAAATAGGTTTGTCCGCGATTGGACAGGCGGGGAAATTCCGAGCTTGGCTTGTCAATGGTCCACCTGTTTTTGTAAGACCACTCCAGAAAGTTGCCGATATCACCTGATTCTGTCAGCCCTACACTCTGTACCCCTCCTGTTGCACCCTGTATCAGGGCAGAGAAGTCGAAATTCTTATACTGCAGGCTCAAGTTAAAGCCACCTGTAAATGTGGGTGTATTTGTTCTGTCCAGCCTTACCTGGTCATCTCCGTTGATCTTGCCATCGCCGTTTACATCCCTGAATTTCATATCTCCGGGCAGCAGCCTTGCCGCAAAAGCACTATAGTCAATCGTATTCGCATCAATCTCTGCCTGGTCCCGGAACACACCTGCGTACTCATACACCAGTTGTGTGCCCGTAGGCATTCCCGTAGAGCGCTGCCATTCAGGAGCCCCCGGAGTTTCGTCCCAGAAGATGATCTTGTTTTTCGCATATCCACCATTCACGCTTACGCTATAGTTCAGTCCACCCACCTTATCACTATATCCTACTTTAAACTCAAAACCCTTGTTGTTCACTTTTCCAAGATTCACCGGCGGGAGCTTATCGGTTATACCTGAACTTCCCGGAATAGAATTCGCACGACTGATCAGGATCTTGGTCCGTTTATTATAGAAATAATCAAACTCCAGGTTCAGCCGGTTGCCGAGGAAAGAGGCGTCCAGACCAACGTTCGAGTTATTGGCTACTTCCCAGCCAAAAGACAGATTGGGCACTCTGTTCTCATGTAAGGTCTGGGTTTGCTGATTGTTGGTCACATAATTCCCAAAACCTATCGTACTGAGGTATTGATACTCTGCAAGGGCATCGCCGAAGTAGGCCTCCGCCCCCAGCTGTCCCCAGGAGGCCCTTAGTTTTAAATTATCTACAAAACTGACATGCGCTTTAAAGAATGGTTCTTCAGAGATTCGCCAGCCGGCTGATACACCTGGGAAAAATCCAAAACGCTTATTCTCCGGAAAAATATAAGATCCGTCAACCCGCCAGAGGAACTCTGCCAGGTACTTTTCCTTATAGTTATATCCCGCTCTGCCAAAGTAGCTTAGGCGAGCCCTTCTAAACAGGCTGTACGGTTCCGTTGCCGGATTGGTGATCGTTTGTTCCTTATCGCTTCCGGCCAGCAGCTCCTGCAGGGCAGTGGAAAGAAAATATCTCCTTGAAGCGGCGAAGGCATCGTTATCTACCTTTTCACGTGTCACACCGGCCATCAGCGCAAGGTTATGCTCCCCGATCTTTCTGTCATAATTAATTAAGCCTGTTAAGTTTACGGCCAGCTGCTCCCCTGCCGTTTCAGATAAACTGGCATCTGTACGCTGTGAACGTACAGATCCGGTAAGCACCGGCGTTACGCCATCGGCTTCAAAACTTTTTTTATCCCAGTAGTACAGCGTCCATGGCGTTTGCCAGATCTTCTGTCTGCCGGAAAACTTATCCACTGCAGCTGTACCGGTTAACTTCAGCCCATCCACACCGGGTACTTTGATCTCTATCTTGCCGGTTGACTGGAAATAGTCCCTCCTGTCACGGTTATACCCAGTCAGGTCTGTTGTGATCACATACGGATTAAACCCATATTCTATATCGGGGCCGGGGAGTCCGTTGGGCCATACCTCAGGCTCCGTAGGTTTCCCCCGCGTCAGCATCCTGAAGATATCTGCCGCTGCCACCGTTGGATAGTTACGCACCTCTTCCCTGCCGGTAATGCCCAGCGTCGCCGTTACATATTTATTGATGTTGGTTTCCAGGTTGATCCGGAGGTCGTACTGCTGATAACCCGTGGCGGAGTGTTCGTAATAACCATCCTGATCCAGATAGCCCAGCGATATCAGGTATTTGATACTTTCAGCACCGCCATTGATCTGCAGATTATGCTTTTTCTGTGGCGACCAGGTTTTAAGTGTTGTTCCAAACCAGTCCGTGTTGGGGTAACGCAGGGGGTCTGATCCGTCCCGGAATTTCTGCAGCTCATCCGGGCGGTAAGCAGCCGAAAGGACATTGCCGTTATCGGGCCTCGTATAAGAACCATTAGTATTAAAGGCTTGCCATGCTGCTGCCCATTGATTGGTAGGCAGGTCTGCCCCAAATATATTCAGTTCATTCAGGATCTCTGCATATTGCGGGGAGCTGGCCAGCTTTGGTGTCCTTGTAGGTTGCTGCAGGCCATAACTGAATTCATAGGAAAGCTGTGGCTTGCCGAATTTGCCCTGCTTGGTGGTAATGAGGATCACTCCATTAGCAGCACGTGACCCATATATTGCAGCAGAAGCATCTTTCAGCACTGATACGCTTTCCACATCATTCGGGTTGATCCTTTCCAGTCCGCCGGCGCGGTTTGGCACTCCATCAATAACGATCAGCGCATTGTTATTCCCCAGCGAGTTCACTCCCCTGATCCGGATCGTAGAGCCGTCAGCACCGGGCTCTCCACTGGTCTGCACGGCAGTAACGCCGGGCAGTCTGCCCGCCAGCGAGTTGGAAAGGTTAGCGGTAGGTGTTTTAGCCAGATCCGTCCCTTTAACAGAGGTCACTGCTCCTGAAACCACAGCCTTCTTCTGGGTTCCGTAACCCACTACCACAATCTCTGAGAGCGCCTGGCTGTTTTCCACCAGCCTTACATTGATCACTGCCTGTCCGCCCACTGTGATCTCCTGTGTTACATATCCCAGGAAGGAGAATACCAGCGTGCCGTTCTCAGGAACCTTCAGTTTGAACCGGCCGCCTGCATCAGTACTGGTTGCAATGGGCGTGTTCTTCAGTTTAACACTTACTCCAGGAAGCGGCTGCCCTTTGGCGTCGGTAACCTGTCCTTTCAGCATATCATCTGCGGGTATATTTGCCGGCCTGATCACGACCAGATCACCTTCGAGCGACAGAAACTTCAGCCCTGTATCCATCAGCAGCAGATCTAATGCATCAGAAACAAGTATATCATTGTTGATTAAGGTAATACTCTTATATACCGGAACATCTTCTTCACTATATAACAAACGAAATTTACCCTTACTCTCCAGGATCATCAGGGCGTTCTTCAAACTTACCTGCCGGAATTCAAGATTAACTTTCCTGGATTGGGAATAGCTGGCCGCAGTAACCTGAAGACAACCGATAAATGACAACACGAAGATCCAGTTTAACATTAAAAGTATTTTTTTTTTGGAAAATCGGACGCATAGAACATTATTGTACAGTCCCGTTTTTTTCATAGATTTGTTCTTTTCAAAGTTTAGAAATCTGATTGTGGCAGTTTTACTGCCGTTTGAAGGTTAAAAGGGGAAGAATGTTGGTCGCATTCTCCCCTTTTTTAGTAGATGATCACGTCATGTGCTTTTAGTTTAAAGGTGAATGGTTTAATTAACTGCATCGCTGTCAAAGCTTCTGTAATACTCTCTTTCGTAAATACACCGGTAAACCTGTATTTTGATGGCAAATCAGATTCCAGGTGGATCTGCACGTTGAACCAGCGTTCAAGCCTGGGTTTTAATTCTTCAAGCGATTCATTTTTAAAAACCAGCCTGTCATCTTTCCAGGAGGTTTCTTCAATATACTCTTTCTGCCCTATCTTTACAGGAACCACATGATCGATCATCATCCTGATGTCCCTGGGATTCCTTACGTAGTCTTTTTTCCCGGAGCGACTGTGCCGGCCTGTTGTAAAAGCAAATTTCTCTGAAGGACTTAGAATCACTTTTTGTCCGGACCTGTCATTGACAGAAAGCTCTATTGAACCGCGCAGCAGGGTAGCCTCAGCAGTGTGCTCCCTGGGATAAGCCTGAATATTAAACGCTGTTCCAAGCACTTTTACGGAGATTTTGTCAGTACGTACAATGAAAGGCCGGTTGGAACGGTGCGACACATCAAAAAAAGCCTCACCGGTAAGGTATACCCTGCGGATCTTCTTTTTATTTAAATCGGATGAATAGGAAAGCTGGCTCCCGGCATTCAGCCAAACAAGGGTACCATCCGGCAACATAAGTTTTTTACGGATGCCTTTTCCCGCAACGATCCTGGTTTTCACACCATCCCCGTCAGTGATATACCACCAGGCAAAGCAGATCAGTAAAATGACGAGGATTCCCGCGGCACCTGCCAGCAGCTTTTCGAAAGGATCATAGGTCTTGCTGACAGGTCTTTCAGCAGGAGCAGCAAAATCAACATAATATCTAAACTGATGGCGCAGGTAAAGTTCATCCAGCGGCAATTGCTCGTTGTTCTGCGCGGATGTTTGCCAGATCTCCTTCAGGATTTCTTCATAATAGACCGTATCAGGATACCCGGCCATCAGCTCGTTCAACTGTTCCAGTTCAGTTGCAGTAGCTTCACCAGCCATCTTACGGGCTAATAATTCTATGATTTTATTGCTATCCATCACAGCCGTACTAAAGTTTATATTGGTTTGTAAGTGTAGGACAACATTTAGCGGAAAACTCCCTAGTCCTTTTTGAAAAATAAAAACTTACATTAGTTTAAACTCGGCTTTTAGAATGGCAGTTAACCGTTTAACCGCCGTTACGAGGTGGGCATCAACCGTTTTAACAGATATATTCAGGATATCTGCCGTTTCCCGGTAGCTCAACCCATCTTCTTTGATCAGCTTAAAAACCAGTTTACAACGGTTCGGTAATGTTGCTGTGGCTTGTTCGAGTTTCCTCTTAAGTTCTTCATTGATCAGGATCTGTTCGGGATCCAGTGTGTCCAGCGCGATATCCACATGAATATCATCCAGGGATACCAGTTCCCGTCTGGAATGCCTGTTTAAGGTATTCAGCGACAAATTACGCGCAATCACAAAAGCGTATACGCTAATATTCTGAATGTCCATCAGTCTTTGCCTGTTTCTCCAGAGGGTGATCATGACATCATTGGCGGTTTCTTCCGCAAGCTCTCTGGACCTTAATAAACAATAGCAAAATCTGTATAATGAAGGGAAAAGAAATTTAAACAATTGCTGATATGCGCTTTCACTATCGTATAAGGTGATACGACTGATCAGGTCAGCTAAGTCTGGCAGACGTTTAGGCATAATAAGGGAATATTTGGTAAAATCAAATTTAACAATTTAACCTAAACATCCAAATTTATAATTACAACAATAATCTGACATTACAACGGAGGTTAATCAGTTTAAATAATGACCTTATTAAGGTTTATACATTAATAAGTCCGATAATTATAATTTATCAATTTTTATCTTTATATCAAGATATCACCAAATATAACTCTTATGAAAACCAACAATCCGTATCACAGAAGAGCCTTCCTTAAAACCTTATCCTATGGTTTAGGCACGCTGGCGCTAAGCCCGGCATTGAATTCACTCGCCTTTTGCTCAGCACGCCCTACCCGTAAACTGGTCATAGCACTGGTAGGTTTGGGCGGGTATATTTAATCTAAAATTCATAACGATTAAATTTAACGCAGCCATTATTTATTAAAAACAAAATATAAACGGTCAAATATGGGATTTAACGCGTTTTTATAGCTATCATTACATTATAATAAAAATATTTTACGATGTTTGAAAACATTATCAAAACGCTCAAAAGTAATAAAGGTGAGATCCTTGAATTATGGATGAAAAACCAACTGGCATCTTCAGTGATCACCGAAGATCTGATGACCAATCAGGAGTTAAGAAAACAATCAGAAGAACTCGTTAATGCATTGGTGAATAACCTCAACGAAAACAGTATCAACGATAGTCAGTCACCTGATTTTGACCAGTTGACCGAATTGCTTGGCGGCATCTCTATTTCGAGGGCACGACAAGGATTTAGCCCCCGCGAAACCGGGTCTTTCATCTTGAGCCTGAAAGAAGCTTTACTGGAAATCCTAAAAAAGGAAAATTCAAATGTAAATGAAGTTTTTGAAGAGAGCTTAAAACTAAGCCGCCTGCTGGACAACTTTACTATCCTGACTTTTGAGACTTTCATCAAAGGCCGCGAAGAGCTGATCATGCGCCAGACAGACGAGATCACTGATATCTCCACTCCCGTAATTAAAGTATGGGATGGTATCCTGGCTCTTCCGATCATCGGTACGCTCGACAGCGCACGTACCCAGGTAGTGATGGAAAACCTGCTGCAGGAAATCGTAAAAACAGGTAGCGGTATTGCCATACTTGATATTTCCGGCGTACCAACAGTAGATTCGCTGGTTGCACAGAATCTGCTCAAAGCAGTGAGCGCAACCCGCTTAATGGGAGCCGATTGTATCATCAGCGGTATCAGACCCGAGATTGCACAAACGATTGTACATCTTGGAATAGACCTGTCACAGGTGATCACAAAGGCAACTTTAGCGAGTGCCTTACAATATGCATTTAAATCATTACGCCTCGAAGTCAGAAAAACAGCTTTAGAGGCAGCGGGGGTAACTAATCAATAATTTAATGGAGAGAATTCCTATTTTAAAAATGGGGCCGTTCCTTCTGGTGACTATACAGATAGACTTGTATGACCGCCTGGCATTAAACCTGGAGGAAGACTTGGTGAAGATGGTTGAAAAAACTGCTTCAAAGGGTGTTTTAATTGATATTTCAGCACTGAGCATTGTAGATTCCTTTATGGGCAGGATCCTGGGGAATATCGCAAGCATGTCCAGGTTACTGGATGCGCAAACCGTTGTGGTAGGCATGCAGCCGGCAGTGGCCATCACGCTGGTTGAACTTGGCTTACCGCTAAACGGAGTTTATACAGCGCTGAATATGGAAAAAGGCATGTACCTGTTAAAATCAATGATGGATTTCAATGGAACCCAGCAAGAAGATGGAGATCATTCCTTTGACTAGAGGCACCATGATGGTGTTTAAAGACCAGGACGTGGTTCCCTTCAGGAACGAGGTAAAGGAGTATGCGGAAAGGATAAAGATGGGATTGGTCAATCAAACCAAACTGATCACTGCGGCCAGCGAAATGGTCAGAAACATGCTCAAATACGCAAACGGCGGACTCACAATCATAGAAATTGTTTCCAGAGGACCACAGAGTGGCGTGCGCGTCACTTTTAAGGATGAAGGTCCCGGAATCGCGGATATCCCACAGGCAATGCAGGACGGATTCTCGACAGGAAAAAGCCTTGGACTTGGCTTGCCCGGGACTAAAAGGCTCGTTAATGAATTTGATATTAAAAGTATTCCTGGTACAGGTACTACAATTACCATAATTAAATGGGCAAATGGTTGATGCAACACATACTCGTTTTACAGCGAACGACAGAAGCTATTTTTCTATTATAAAAAAAGAAATCCGCCGAAAAGCGGAAGAAGCCGGCTTTGATAAAAAACGGCTGGCTGATCTGGATCTGGTGGTTTCAGAAATGACTTCCAATCTGCATAAGTATGCCGTGGACGGCGAGATACTGGCCGGCTCATTCAGAGACGGAGATAACCATTATATCGAGCTGATCAGTATAGACAATGGTCCCGGAATGGTATCTCCACAGAAAATGATGGAAGATGGCGTATCCACCAGTAATACCCTTGGAATGGGCTTGGGCAGTATAAAAAGGCTGTCCGACAAATTTGATATTTATTCCATGAAAGAATGGGGTACCGTTGTACTGAGCCGCATTTATAAAAATAATATCGCCACCAAATCTGAAGCTGCCGCAAGACTGGACGTCCGACCGCTGGTGATAGCCATGCCCGGACAAAAGAAAAGCGGTGACGGTTCTTATTACAAAATCACAGAACAATATTTTAAACTTCTTGTGGCTGACGGCCTGGGACACGGCGAGGAAGCTAACCATGCTGTGAATGAAGCCGTTCATGCGTTTCGCTCCTGCCCCTACCACTCCCCGTCAGATATGATAAAATATATCCACCAGTCTATCCGCGGAACACGCGGGATGGTGGGCACGGTAGTAGTGTACGACTTTGAAAAGAAAGCATGGAGAGTAGCCGGCGTAGGGAATATCACCACAAGGATGTCCAACTTTCTGGATATCAAGAACCTGATGTCACACAATGGGATCATCGGGCTGAATATTCCAAATACGATCAACGATCAGGAAGTATCCATCGATAGCTATCACCAGGTAACACTATGTTCTGATGGCATCAAAGCCCGCTGGGAATGGAGCAAATTTGCCGGCATTAACCGCTGCGACCTCAGTATACAGGCTGCCGCTATTTACAAGGAATTTGCCAGGCAGACAGATGATATGTCTGTAGTCATGGCGAAAATAAATTTAAGATAATGGAGATTGTACAGGTAGCACTTGAAAATGAGATGGACCTTACGCTGGCCTATAAAAAGTCCATCAAGGCAGCAGAATTGCTTGGCCTTTCCATGTCTACCCAGACAGCATTTGCAACTGCCGTATCAGAAGTCTGCAGGGATATCATTGACAAAACCCATGAAGGACTGGTAAAAATAGAAGTTCAGGGAAGTGCAGACCGCTATGATCTCGCAGCAGTGATCACCTACAGGGAAAGCGAAGGCATTGATTCCCTCAGGGAGGGACTGCAATACGCAAAAAAGCTTGTCCCTGTATTTAACCATTCCATATCAAATTCGAGGGGCTTAATAGAACTGAAGCTGAATATACCCCGCTCCTCAAAGATCAGTAAAGAAAAATTGATCGCTATTAAAAGCTATTTTGAACTTGTTGAACCCAATACGCCCTATGAGGAAGTGAGGCAACACAACGTCAAGCTGTTCCAGATCAATGAGCAATCTGAAATGGCCTTAAGGCAGGCAGAGTATTTAAATGAGCAGAAAAATGAATTTCTCTCCGTTGCCGGCCATGAATTAAAAACACCCCTGACCATTCTAAGGGCCTATACCCAAATGGCATTAAGATCTGAATGCAGCCCTGAAACCCTGGCACATCTTAAAAAAGTAGATGCACAGTCGTTAAAGCTTCAAACGATGATCCTGCAACTGCTTGATATCTCAAGAATAGAAAAAGGAATAGCAGACTACAATATTGAACTGGTAGATTTTAATATGTATCTCAATGACATGGCTGACCTCATCCGGCAGTTGGTTCCGTCTCATGAGCTGATCATCTCACTGGACGACAGCCGCCCCGTGAACATAGATAAGCTAAGGATGGAGCAGGTTTTTATGAATATTGTAGGAAATGCAGCGAAATACTCACCGGGCGGACAATACATCTGGCTAAATACAAGGTTCCTCAGCAATGGAGACCTGCTGATCTCTGTTAGGGATGAAGGAATAGGTATGTCTGAAGAAGAATTGCTAAAAGTATTTGAGAAGTTCTACCGCGTACAGGACGTAACAAAAGCATTCAACGGCCTCGGAATGGGCCTTTTTATCTGTTCCAAGATCATTAGTGATCATGGCGGGAAAATCTGGGTTGACAGTATTAAAGGGCAGGGATGTACTTTTTTCTTTACCATCCCCGCCCCTGTTTTCAGACTACCTAAACTGGCTTAAACACGTTATTCTTACGGTTCACATCCGGCAGTTTTTGCTCAGGGTCCAAGACAACTGATTTCACTTTTTTCCCGGATGCGATTTTCAGGGTATAGGTCTTATTGATCAGCCAGGTTTCTACAGGCAGCACCTGCGTATATTTGCTGTCATCAGCAAAAGTAACTTCCACCTTTACCGGCATGACCATTTTCTCCAGATTAGCCACCTTTACCTGTACCGTTCTTTTGTCTCCGTTGCCGGTATAACTTACATCAAGGACTGCCTGGTCAAGCTTCCAGTTGTGATAGAACCAGCCTTTCCAGAACCAGGAAAGATCATCACCAGCCCCGTTTTCCATCGCATGGAAAAAATCGTACGGCGTTGGATGTTTGTAAGACCAGTCTGCAATATACTGGCGGAAGGCGTAGTCAAAACGCTCCGGGCCAAGGATCTGTTCCCGCAGCAGGATCATTCCAAAAGCGGGTTTAAAATAGGCATAGGCGTGCCTGTATTTTTCAGAGATAGCGTCTGCGGCGGTCATGATCACCGGCGCTTCGGGATCTGTGATAAAAGGAATGATCTCATCGGCAGGGTTTCCCTGTTTTTCTGCATATTCGCTATCCCTTTTTGGCGCATATTCGCCTTTGTTAAACTCATCAGAAGCGTATACATCAATAAAGGTATTAAACCCTTCATCCATCCAGGGATACCTGCGCTCGTCTGATCCAACGATCATCGGGAACCAGTTATGGCCAATTTCGTGTGCCGTCACCCAGAACAGTTCCTTTCCTTTGTCATTGATCCCGTCAAAAAGTATTCCCGGGTATTCCATCCCTCCAGCAACACCGGCTTCATTGACGGCTACTGGATAAGGATAACTGAACCATTTAGCGGAGAAATGTTCTATAGATCCTTTCAGGTATTCAGTTGACCTACCCCAGGCAGCATCCCCAGCGCTTTCTATCGGGTAAACAGACATCGCCAGGGATTTTTTTCCTTCTGGAAGGTTAATCCTCGCGGCATCCCAGATATAAGCTCTGGACGCACCAAAGGCCACATCACGCGTATTCTTCATCACGAAGTGCCAGGTGAGCTGACCTTTTTGAACAGGTCTTGACGTTGGGTCGTTCAGCTCTGCGGCGGTCCTGATCATGATCGTTTTATCGCTGTTGCGTGCAGCTTCCAGTCGTTTGTTCTGCAATGCGGTTAGTACTTCCTTAGGATTTTGTAGCTCGCCGGATCCGGCAACGATCATATCCCAGGGCACAGTGATCTTATAGTCAAAGTCTCCATATTCAAGATAAAATTCGCCAGCTCCTAAAAAGGGCAGTGTATCCCATCCACGCGAATCATCGTACACACACATTCTTGGATACCACTGGGCAATTTCAAAGATCTTTCCGTTTTTTGTTCCTGCAAAATCTGTACGGTTGCCAAAAGCGCCCGGTACGGTATATGCGTATACAATCAACACGTTGATTTTGCCTCCGGCTGCTGCCAGAGCCTCCGGTAAGCGGATCTGCATCCTGGTATCAGTGATGACATAGTCTGCCGCCTGTTTTTTCCCGTTGACCATGATCTGTACGGATTTGAAGTGGTTTCCGTCAGTTGTACCGTCAAAACTATATGATCCCGCGGTAAATTTTGATCGTGCATCTTTTTTATAGATTTGCTGGTCAACCTGCAGCCACAGGGAGCTCAGCACATTCGGGCTATTGTTGGTATAGGTTATATTTTCTGTTGCAGTCAGTGTATTCGCAAGGGTGTCTATCGTGGCGCTGATCTGGTAATCGGCATGATTT
Organism: Pedobacter hartonius; assembly: GCF_900107535.1. Lineage (GTDB taxonomy): Bacteria > Bacteroidota > Bacteroidia > Sphingobacteriales > Sphingobacteriaceae > Pedobacter > Pedobacter hartonius. Next base: position 99,440 of record NZ_FNRA01000014.1, read on the forward strand.
TGCCAGTATTTAGGACCTGGCCTTCCTTCGGCAGTGCGGAACTCATCACCCCGCTGGGTGTAGAAATTGGGTGAAAAAGCTTCGGAAGGCTGATAGATGCCGGTTAAGGGCTTGTTTTGAGCAGAGCTGTTCAAAGACAGCAACAAGCCACAGAGCGCAATACATAAGATAGGTTGTTTCATATTTTCAGTTCAGAACGCTAAAAGTACTGAATGAATTCCCAAATCAAAATGCTAATTTTATGAAATGTGCAAACAGAACAGGCTACTCTTTGTGCTTACTTCTGAAATGGACGCTCAGGAATATACTCATGAACGCTGCCCCTGCAAAAAAGAACCCCTGTAAATAAAGCGATTCAAGCAGGCTTAACGATTTTAACAATACCAGGCCTATAAAAACATTAAACAGGGCCCACAGCACATTGGTGGTTGATGAGGAAAGCCCTACTCCCCGTGGTTTGGAAAAGGGGTAGGAAACTTATTTCCGGAGATCCCGTTTACAAAGTGAGGAACCAAATTGGCAAAAAACGTACCGGCGAAAAAGACAGACAAATATGGAGACCATGTCATAGCTTAATAATAAATTATTTTTGATGAGGGTTACCTATTAATTCAACGACAAAAAACAGAATAAATTATGAAGCCAGCTTACCCTATTCTGTTAAAGCGACGATAGCCCGTATCTTCTCATCCAGTTCTTTCGCGGCCCTGCCAAGCATGATCAGCTCATGCGGATCAGAAGTGTAGTTATTCGCCTTAAATAACTCAACGAGTCCAAGGATGGAGGCTACGGGTCTACGGAGTTCGTGCGACTGTATATGTGCGATCTGCATCAGGCACTCGTTTTGCTCAAGAATCTGCTGCTGGTGGACCTTTTTCTCCGTGATATTGGTTGCAGTATAGGAAATACCGATGATCTGCCCTTCAGAGTTATAACCTGGGTCTAAAGTAACTGACCACCACATAATATCTTCGTTAAAGGTCACTTCCCGTTCATAATTTACCGAATCACCCCTCAACGCTTTATGATATTCAGAAATGAAATTTTTCAGCATATCCCCCTTCAGAATGTGCTTTACAGACTGGCCTGCAAAAACTTTCACCTGGAACAGCTTATCAATAAAATAGGCCATATTTTTATTAAAGGCTATCACCTCCAGATTTTTACCGATCAGTAAATGACAGCTCCCGGCACTTTCAAAAAAAGAACGCAGTTTGATCTCCGAGTTTTTAGCCTGCAGAAATTGTTTCTTTAAGATGTCCAGGCTCAGCCCCAGTTCCATGATCTGGATCACACGCTTGGCAAGTACCTTCAAAAGGTGCTTCTGAGCGGGCGATAAATTTCTGGGCTCCGTTCCGGCGACGCAAAGGCTTCCCACATAAAGCCCGTCATGGGTCCTCAACGGAGCACCTGCATAAAACCTCACCATTGATTCAACAACAAGTTTATTATTTGAAAACCGGTCATCCTGCAGTGCATCCTCAACGATCATTACTTCCTCTCCCTCCCTGAAATACTGACAAAATGTTTCATTACTGGCCAGCTGCTCCAGCGTAGTACCCACCTTAAATTTGATATACTGAATGTTTTTATTCATCAGCGTAATCAGCGCAATCGGTGCATCGCAAAGTTCAGATGCCAGCTGGACAATTTCCTGCATCTCTTCCTGGTGATTGACCTTAAGATCCAAAAACCGGTCAATCACACTTAAATCTTCAAATCCTTTTTCAAACATAATTCAAGGAATTATCGGGCGTTTTGAATATTTGGTTAGCTTAATAATAGCTATATATACTGAAAATCCTGAAAAAGGGTTTTACTTAAACGTTTTACTTTATACTAAAACATATATAACTGTTGATAAGATAACAATTAAATCCAATACCTCCCATAAATTGTTTTCGGTTGTCAATTTATCTATGCAATCCGACCTGAGTACCCCCGCCAACCAAATCAAAAAATATAGTAAATACTGTAATTGATCAGTTTAAACGGTTTTTTATTTTCAAATAAAAGCCGCAAGTTTGCCTTCGCTGTTAAAATGAAAAGAAATGAACGACAAAAAAGGATTTACAACTACTATATTACACTCTGATCGTCTTCTAAAACCTGAATTTGGTGCTTTACACCAGCCAATACATACCGCTGTGACCTGGGGTTATGACGATGTACAGGGACTGGTTAACGTATTTCAAAATAAGGCCAAAGGTTACGCCTATTCCCGTCAGGGAAATCCAACGGTAACCGCACTGGAACATAAGGTTACACAAATGGAGCATGGAATGGCTACAGTTGCTTTTTCAACCGGTATGGCCGCAATTTCTGCTACCCTGCTTGCTTTGCTGAAAGCAGGTGATCATATTATTGCCAGTTCCTACCTTTTTGGAAATACCCGCAGTGTACTGCAAACCTATACAGATATGGGCCTCAATGTCACTTATGTAGATGCTACCTCCGTACAGGAGTTCAGGAATGCTTATCAGGAAAATACGAAAATGGTATTTGTAGAAACCATAGCCAATCCTGCAACACAGGTGGCAGATCTTGGCCCTATTGGCGATTTCTGCGAAGAAAAGGGAATTATATATGTGGTAGACAACACCATGACCTCCCCTTATATCTTCCGTCCCGTTACTGTAAAAGCCAGCCTGGTGATCAATTCACTCACCAAATATATTGGAGGCCACGGGAATGCGCTGGGCGGAAGTGTAACGGATACTGGTTTATATAACTGGGACAAATTCCCAAATATTGCCGCGATACTTCGCGAACAGATCCGTCCCGAAATGCTGGGTATTACCCAGATCAGGAAAAGAGGTCTGCGTGATGCCGGCGGTACCCTTTCTCCGGAAGCAGCACACAGCATTTCCGTAGGCTCAGAAACAATTGCGCTCCGCTTGGAAAGAGCATGTAATAATGCACTCGCACTGGCCCGTTTGCTGGAGGCGCACCCTATGGTGAGCAAAGTATACTACCCTGGTCTGGAAAGCCACCCGGAGCATCAGTTGGCTGCTACAATTTTCCACCGCTTCGGCGGCCTGATGAGTTTTGCGCTCAACGACGGCGTTGACTGCTTTGCCTTCCTTAACCGGTTGAAACTTGTGATTAAATCCAGTAATCTTGGGGATACCAGGACCTTAGCCATTCCTGTTGCCCATACCATATTTTTTGAACTGGGTGCAGAAAGACGCGCTGAAATGGGTATTCCGGACTCTATGGTACGGTTATCAGTAGGCATAGAAGACGAGGAAGATCTGCTGCAGGATTTTAAACAGGCATTAGAAACCATATAATTAATCACATCGAAGTAGAAATTTTCTAAACCTTAACAAAAATTATATCTTAGTACTCTCATAAGATATCTATGACAATCTCAAATTCAGAGCATGAACTTTTTAAGTCGCTGGTTGAGGCCTCTCCTACGCCTGCCGCAATTTATGTCGGAGCAGACATTGAGATCAGTGCGGCTAACGATCTTATGCTGAACTTTTGGGGAAAAGATGCTTCAGTTATTGGAAAACCGATAGCTGAAGCCTTGCCCGTCCCCTCATCACAACATTTGGTTGAACTGGTACGGCAGGTATACACAAGCGGGACCACTTACCATGCCCGGGAGGAAAAGACAGATTTACTCATAGATCATCAAATCCGGTCTTTTTACTTCAGTATTACCATTAAAGCGATAAAAAACGGGGCTGGGGTTCCAACAGGGATTATACATACCCAGACTGACATTACAGAACTGGTGCTGGCGCGGCAAAAGATTGCGGAGACAGAAGAACATCTCGCCTTTGCACTTTCTTCCGCCGGGATCGGCACCTGGGACCTGGCCCCGCTCAACAATACCATAAAATGGGATGCCCGCTGCCGTGAACTGTTTGGTTTCGCCAAAGACGGCAATGTGACTTACCAGGAGGTGCTGAACTGTATACACCCTGATGATGAGTCTTTTGTAAGAAAAGCAGTGGAAAAAGCGATCACGCCGGGAAACGAAGGACATTACGATATCCGCTACCGGACGGTCAGCCAGGATCATCAGCAAATACGCTGGCTGCATTGCAAAGGCAAAGCCTATTTTAATGAGAAGAAAATAGCCTACCGGTTTGCAGGTACTGCACAGGACATTTCTGAGGAAGTGAAAACCCGCACGCGTGAGCAGCGGCTGCTCTGCCTGGTAGAACATAATGTTGACCATATGTCAGTAGCTGATATGGAAGGCAACCTGATCTATATCAATGATGCCGGAAAGAAAATACTGGGCATTGATCCTGACATGGATATCACTACGCTCAGTGCAAATGATTTCTACACACCCTCTGAACTTAAAAGGGTACAGGAAAACCTGATTCGGCAAATCCATGAACGCACCGGATGGCAGGGCGTGATCAGGTTAATGAACCGCATTACCAAAGAAGAGATCCCATGCCAGGTAAACTATATCCTCATCAAGGATGTGGAAACAGGAAAGGTCATCGGCAGAGGAGCTACCGCACGCGACCTGCGCCCGGAGATAAAAGCAAAAGCCGAATTACAGCGCTTGGGCATGATTGTCGATATCAGCGAAGATTTTATCAATTATTGCGACATCAGCGGAAATACAATTTACCTGAATGATGCAGGGCTTAAACTCATCGGCATGGATAAAAGCAGGATGAGCTCCAGCAATCTCTATGATTATCATTCAGAGGCGTCTGTAATTGCCATCAGCGATGTTATCATGCCGCAGTTGCTCAGCAAAGGCAAATGGTCTGGTCCCTTGGAGCTTGTACATCAGCAGACAGGTGAGATCATCCCTATTCATAAACAGTTATTTATCATCCGCGAGGATATTACCGATACGCCTATCGCCATTGCGGGTATTGCACGGGACCTGCGCCCCGAGTTAAAGGCCGGCAAAGTGATTGACTTTAAAAACACACAACTTCACATTGCCATCAGAGAATTAGAGTTCCTGGCCAATTCCGTTCCGGTAGTGGTATGGACAAGCAACCCGCGGGGACAGTTCGACTATATTAACCAGCGCTGGTATGAACGAAGCCCTATTTCAATCAGTAAGGCCCTTGGAGATGGCTGGACAGAGATCCTGCACCCTGACGATGCTGCCCGTACCCGGGCAGCATGGCACGAATGTTTAAAAACAAGCGATCCCTTCAGGATTGAGTTCCGCATGCTTGATAAATACGGAGATTATCGCTGGTGGATGGTGCGTGCGATTGCGTTGAAGGATGATAATGACAATATCATCAAATGGTATGGATCAAATATCGACATTACCGATCATAAAGAACTGGAACGGCAAAAGGATAACTTCCTGGGTGTAGCCAGTCACGAATTAAAGACACCTGTCACCAGTATAAAAGCCTACGCACAGGTAATGGAAATGATGTTCAGGCGCGCAGGCGACACAAAAAATGCGGAGCTGCTGGGGAAAATGGATAACCAGATCAACAGGTTAAATAACCTGATCGGTGATCTGCTGGAAGTAACCAAGATCAACACCGGGCGCTTACAGTTCGTCATTTCGCCCTTTAACTTTAACCAGATGGTTGAAGACGTAATTGAAGAAGTGCAGCGTACTTCACTGAAACATAAGATCCAAAAGGAACTCCGCTTTGAAGGAGAAGTCACAGGTGACCGCGAGCGCATTTTCCAGGTCATCACCAACCTGCTGACCAATGCCATAAAATATTCGCCTGATGCTAGCAGAATTATCATTTACACAGAACGAAATGAGAATGAAGTACAGCTGTGTGTACAGGATTTTGGGATAGGTATCAGAAGAGACCAGCAGGACCGGATATTTGAACAATTTTACCGCGTGAGCGGTTCCAGGGAACACACCTTTCCCGGCCTCGGCTTAGGTCTGTACATCTCGTCAGAGATCGTAAAACATTTAAACGGAAGGATTTGGGTAAATTCCGTGGAAGGCAAAGGTTCTACATTTTGTTTTGCCTTACCCCTCCAATGATCATGAAGCAACAAAAAATGGAAAGTAAAAAAATATTTATCGCCGATGATGACGAGGCTATCGTAGATGCGACGTCAATGATGCTGGAAATGGTAGGCTACCAGGTCAGGCATACGCTTAACGGCGCCACCGTACAAACAGCATTGCTCGACAGGCCAGACCTGCTCCTGCTGGATATATGGATGTCCGGATTCGATGGCCGCGATATCTGCCGCAGACTGAAGGCAGATCCGGCAACCCTGAACATCCCCGTGCTGATGATCTCCGCCAGCAGGGAGATCAGGGAATCCGCACTGGAAAGCGGTGCCGATGATTTCCTGGCCAAACCATTTGATATGGATGACCTGCTCGAAAAAGTTGCAAAGCTGATCGTCTGACTGCCCGTCTTCAAAAAGCTACAACATAAACATAGCGACTGAACACCCGCACCCGGATTTAGGTGCCCACCTGTGCTAAAAATAGTCAAAAGCAGTATTTATAGAAGTAAAATTGAAGATTCATATCTTATTTAGGAATTGTGGCACACTTCCTGTTTAGGTAAAGAGTCTATCTGTGAAAAGCAATTTGGGAGTATCCGCTGGATGCTCCCTTTTTGTTGGCACTGAGTGCATCTCCTCCCCCTCATGGCTTCTACTTACGCTTTCACCACTATTGGGTATTGCAGAGCCTGACAGATCATCCTAATTTTATCATCAACCTATCCGGGTTCATTCTGATCATATAAATAATAGATAATGATAAAAAAAATCGCATTTTCAATCCTTCTGCTGTCAGGCATGCTGCTATTAAGCATTAACGCATCGGCGCAGCAGCAAAAAACATGGACAACCCCAATCGCTGTTACCAAAATGAACGGCGGAAAAATATATGTCAGTTATTCCTATACGAACAAGGACAGTATCTTCTATAAGATAAAATCCAAATGCGCCGGGTTAAAACACATTTACACCTGCTTTGCATTTAAGTACCTGGACAAGAACAACATGGAACACACCTATTTCATCCGGGACATCCCGCTGGGTGAAAAATTTGAAAAAGAATTTAAGGTTTACGCATCAAATGGAATGAGTAAAATTGTAATGCCCTATATGCTGGAAACGATAGTTGCCTATGTAGATGATTCTTCAGATAAAATATCTATTATAGACAATTAAGCGAGCGTTGATGGTGTGCAAACTGGCAAAAATTATAACAGAGAAAACGGCCAGCTTGTATCATCATCTTCCAAAAGCTGAGCGGCTTTAATTTCCAGCACATCTGCAACGGCAAATATCATGGAGATATTTGTATTTACTGTTCCCAGTTCCATCCTGCTGATCTGACTATAATCCACATCCATCTGATTCGCCAGCTGGCTGATTGTTAAGCCCCTTAGCTTTCTGTATTTTCTTATATTGTTCCCCAGAGCAGTGATACCCTTTTCGTTACGCCTCTTTTTACTACCTTCCTTCATTGATCCTAAAGAAGATATTTTTTTTGATGCCTTATATGGATCGTTATCCATATTTTGAATTCAGTTTGTTCATTTTTCAAAAACCTTACTGCTGGTATGAAAAAAAATAAAAAAATTTATCATAATGCTAAATAGGTTTAGAGCAATAAAAAGTGAAATTTATCTGCTCAGCAGGCTGCACGGACACGATACGGTAAAAATAACCTTTGTTTTTTAAGGATAAAAATCCATAATTTTAATTGGCTAAACCAAGGATAAAGAGAGTTTTTATTGGCTAAATTTTATGGATAATTACAAAGTAAAAGTGAAGAAACTGAACAGGTCTGCTTTCAGTACCATCATGGTTTGGCTGGAAGACCCGGCAGACCAAACCTTCAATGCTGACAACATCAGGCAACAGCTGCTCACCCTCGCCTGGATAGCAAACCATGAGGGTTTACAGCGTAGATTAAACATTTCCGGGAGGGACAGCGAGAAACTGATTAAAGGGATGTTCAATAAATTCAAGGAAGATTTTTCAGACGTTGTCATTAATCTTTACCAGGTGACAAGTGTAGAGCAGGTACTGAACATGCTCAGTCTGATCGCAAAATTTATTGAAGATTGCATCCAGGAAAACAACAAACAGCTTGGTTAAGAAAAACTGGTGGCAATAGCTACCAGTTTTTTCAGGACACTTTATTTTTCAATACAGCTTTATAATTGTTGAGTTTTTCGATTGCAGGCAATATGTATTCATAGAAACAGTTCAGCACTGCCGACGAATCGCCGGGCAATCCAAATATCACCTGGTTATCATGTTTATCATCATCCTGATTACCCTGCGTGCATCCGGCAAACGCGGCATCAAACAACTTTCCATCTTTGAACTGGTATTGATCATCGGCCTGGGTTCGGCTGCTGGAGATCCCATGTTCTATGAGGATGTAGGTTTACTGTCAGCAATTACTGTGTTTCTTGTTATTATTCTGCTCTATATCGGTATTACCAAACTAACTGATAAGTTTACCTGGCTTGAACGGCTTCTGGAGGGTAAGGCTACTTATCTTCTCCGTGACGGGGAAATCATCCTTGATGCCTTTAAAAATTCTTCCCTATCGAGAGATGATTTTTTTGCAGAACTTCGCTTATTGAACGTAGAACATCTGGGGCAGGTGCAAACTGTGCTGATCGAAACATCGGGTGAGTTCAGTGTGCTATATTTTTCAGAAGAGAAGGTAAGACCCGGGCTGACCATTTTCCCACATATGCTGGAAAGCCAATTAACTGATAACAGTACTGTGGCCTGCTACAATTGCGGCCGTCTCTGCTCAGTGCCAGCAGGAGAACAATCATGTGTAATTTGCGAATGTGATACCTGGGTTATCCCGATGGAAACGAAACGCCAGTCTTAGCACTATACATTATATAAAAAAGATAAATAATACCCCGCTTATTATCGAAAATAATTACGGGCAATGAGTTTTTGGCTTTCTGCACAACACACAGGTTTGTTTTCCAAAATATTCAGGTTCTTTAAACTTTGGCATGAATATTTTATTGAAATGTTTGCCAGGGTTTGGCGTGAAGGCTTAACTTTATCAGGTTCTGATACCGCGGCGGATCTGGAAGTGGACGGACTGATAAAAACATTCTATTTTAACTTTGAATACCGCGCAATTAAGATGCAGAAGGTAAAGACCATCTGTCTACTACATACTGCAATAGATGTAACAGAACAGATCATTAACCGTGAAGCCCTGCTGAAGACGCAGGTGCAGGAACAATTATATCTTAAAGAACAGGAAATAAATGAGCAGCTGGCCACAGCTCCGCCACGTTTCCGTTCCGACCAGTCATTTGCCGGTTTCATTGCCTCCTGTATCGATATCACAGGCCGCAAACTTGATCAATGATATGATGCTTGAGATCTGGAACAAAGATCATAGTGTGATTAGCACACCTATGGGCAGTGTAGTGCTGAATACCGGAAATGAGTCTGTTTTAAAAACATTTGATCATGTATTTACTACTGGCGAAGCCTATTATGGCAATGAATCCCTGGCGATATGCTCTCATAGACAGGCAAAGAGGGAAATCTACTTTAATTATGTATTTCAGCCATTAAAAGATGAATACGATAATACAGCTACTATACTCATTACAGCAAATGAAGTAACCGATCAGGTACTTTCGCGCTTAATTTATTACCGCCGAAGTGTAAACCTGAACTTCATTCTATAACTTATCTAATTTAAAATATCCAAGCTGAACCTGGTCTGCAGGCAGATCTGCAGCTGGAGTAATCATAATCTTGTATTTTTCCTTCTGTATAGAACTCAGTATTTCATCGATCCTATAGATATCATCTACATCAATCCCATATTTTTCGTCAATATGGGAATTGGCTCCCATAATCGAATTGGTTTCGAAAAACACCGTTTTCTTGGCCGCCTGTACTGCCTGTACACGGTCGTCCTGCACAGTTAAAACAACATAATGCTGTTCTTCCAGTTTATTTTCCTGGTAACCGCCCAAATTGATAAAGAACAGGCTTTTGACTGAAGGCACCGCGGGATCCGCTTTTAAAAGCACGCGGACCTGGTAACCGTCAACCATATTTACCTCGCGCCATCCGTCTATATGGATACTGCTACCTGCCTCCGGCCAGAAGGCTATGATTTCCGGTATAAGCTCTTTCAGTGAGCTTGCTGCAGCAAAAAAATAATCGTGCTGCTCTACATTTCTTTGAGGTGCTTTTGAACCAAGTAACAGCATATATAATTTCAGATCAGACGTATCCATGCACCAAATATAAGAATTACAGAATGGACTTCACAATTGCAGCTGATGCAGCCTCACAGAAATCAAGTCCTGAATAATCGGGGTTATACCCTCCAATATAGGGAACAGCCATAATATAAACCCGTTCATTCGGCGCATTGTTTTCATCGATGGCCTGGAAGCTGTCATTGATCGTGATTCCCGGAACTTTCAGGTAATAATTGCCCTTACCATCTGTTTCAACATTCTCATTTTCAATTTCTCCGGCCCCGGTACAACTATCGTTAAACATCAGCCTGGCAGGGGTAACCGTTTTCCGGGAGCGCAGACTTTTATAAGGTAGCTCATGGAACGACATATGCGGCTGCCCCACGCAATCTATAAAGGTTTTAAAATGCTCAGACTGAGCGTGGCCGTCTTCGTCAGTATAATGATAGATGACCCCCTTCTTATTGTCTACTTCAATACGGCTGTCATCTCCAACGGATAGAATATCAAGCACACCGGCATCATAGAGGGCAAGCATCTCCTCAACAGAACTTTGCGGAACAAATGCAATCACAATGGAAATCAATGGCATCAATACTTTTTGCAAACGCTGCATATCTTCAGCAGACAGGTATTTGGCAGGATAATTCATGGCAAAGCTGAGCACGCCCAACATTTCCTTCCAATAAACCGACTCCTTCCGCCTGATAGACCTGGCAGCTTCAATGTATTCAGCTTTAAATAACACAAAAGCCGGTACGCGTTCCCTCAAGTCCATCATCGATGCCACAAAGGTCTCTATATCCATATCTTCGATCAGGCTGTAAAACTCAGGGTCTTTCTCCTGGAACATCTCTTTGAAGTTCTTCTCAAAAACATAATCCAGTGAAAGGAAACCGCTGTTCTCTGCCCTGTTGCTGTTCACTTCCTCTTCACTCAGTACTGCATCTTTCATCAGGTGTGAGTCTTCCAGGTGAAACCTGATGGCAGGTAACATGCCGTTCCGCGAATGCATAAGCAGCTTGAAATCCGGGCTGTCATCGGCCAGCTGATAGGAAAGTTTACCCTGAGTATCTGTACTGAAAGTACCGTTATGCCTGGCCAGGGTCCTGATGGCATCAATAGCCGTTAATGACGATCCCTTGATGGCTACAGGGTGGTTAACCCTGATTTTCAGTTTTGCCGGTGGATATGGAGAATCATAATAACCGGGCACTTTCCCCTCATATTTAACAGGCCAGTTATGCCCCGTACAGATAATCACATGGTCATATTCAAAAACATCTATCCCTCCTGCTTCAATCATTACTGTCCCCCGTTCAGGATGATCGGTAATATCGGTTACACAGCTGTTAAAATGTATGTTGGTGGCCATACCCGTTTTTTCGGCCTTTTGCTGCAGCAGCTCAAACTGTGCCGACAAATACTGTCCGAATAATAACCTCGGCAATACCTTATAATCATTAAACTTACCTTTATCAAGATGAAACCGTTCAAGTGTTTTTTGGGGTACAGTTTGTATCCATTCAGCGATGGGCGTAACCAGCTCAGGAATTTCATTACCAGAAACATTGGTGATATGCTCTTCATTTGCTCCTTCGGCGCTATAGGGCATTCCCGAACCAAGACTTTTTTTCCTTTCAAATATATCAACAATGAGATCACCGCGATCGGCATCTACGAGTCTCTTATACATGAACAGACCACTTGGACCTCCTCCAAGAATGGCAATACGTTTTTTATTTTCCAATTGACGATGGGATATGTAAGCCTTATGTTTTAAGGTTTGAACATTAACAAAGAATATTGCTTTTGGTTTTATACTATGGAATATCGGCTTGTGATACCTCCCCCTTTATCATCTCACTCAGCAATTTAGCAATTTCAAATGGCGAAAGGATAAAATTAATGGTTCCCATATCGATTGCAGTTTCCGGCATAGAAGGGAATGCAGCCGAATGGGGGCTCTGCGCGAAAGTGATTCCTCCATTGCTGAAAATCTGCCGGCTGCCCTTAGCCCCATCGCCATCTGCACCTGAAAGCACAATGCTGATCACCCTTGTTCCAAAACTTTCGGACAAAGACTCAAATAAGATATCAATTGCCTTGTTAATGAGCTCAGATGATCCTCTTTGCCGAATGATGATCTTGCCATCTTTTACTGTAACCATCGCCTTCTCAGGTAACATGTAAACGGTATTCACTTTTATCCTCTCCCCGTCAACGGCAGGCTTTACTATTAATCCCGTATGCCTGGCCAGCAGTTCCGGTCCGGCGCTGACAAAATTAGCCGAAAGATGCTGTGCAACGATAAAAGCAGCATTCATTTTATTGGGCAGTCCATCAAATATTTCACACAAAGGTTGAAACCCACCCGCAGACAATCCGATGCCTACTACATAAAATGAATTTTTCATATTAACAACTATGTGATGTTCTAAGTTACAATAAAAATTCTGCTCTTTTTTTACTGCGTGATGCCAGTTGATAATTTCCATTAGAATATTGGATACTATTTATTTTTTAACGCTATATTTATTTAACAATAACAACTCAAAGCCAAATAAATGCCGTATGAAGGTTTCCAGAAATGATCCCTTTGATTTGAATCTCTCTGTCAGGGGATTGGGTGTCATGATGACGTATGTACATTCAGATCTGTATGAGTATATGTATTATCTCACTTTTAAACGTGCAATGAAATCCCATGTAAAAGATTTCAAAAACGCGTGGGACCAGCACATTGAAGATATGGAGTTTTTCAGGGATACCAACGATACCTTCGTGCTGAATTGCTTTAGTGCGGCACTCAAAATCATCACAGCCAAGCAGGAATTGGTGGTAAGATATGGAATTTATGAACAGGAGGACCTGCTCACCAGAGTAGTCATATCTGAATCCTACAGGTTTCTGCCCAGAATACTGATTTTCAAAAGGTCCAAAAGTTACAAGAAGTTAACCGCATATTATGAAAGGGCACTTTCAGAGTGTATAGAAGCTTTTTATGCTTATGCCTGTGTTTTCACCGCATCCAGCAATAAGATTCCGCTTGTACTGAAAAGACAATTTAAACAGCCGGGAGCCGCGTCACTCCGGCTGCTGAACCACGATGATCACAATGTACAGCTGCTGAGCGACCTCATCACTGGCCTTACAAAAGACCTCGAAGAATTGAAGGCAATGAGGGCTAAAAAATATAAGAATAAAAATATTGACCCTTCAGATCTGAATTCAGCGTTTTACGTCTGAAAGCTGCACGTCAGCCGGAAATTCTATTTTTCATCCCGTTTGTTGATATGGCCAGTATATTTATCACTCCAAATAGCTATATTAGGTGCCGCTATGATTTTCAGTAAAGAAAAAGTAAAACTTCAAAAAATATCGGCTTCACTTGCAGCTATTCAACTATTTAACCAGGTAAGCCTGCTGGTCCTTAATGATGGTTTCGTAGAATATGCGAAGATCATCCGCGTCCTGTTCAAAATGAAACCAAATGTGTTTGCAAACCTCTATAACTATGACCTGGCTGAAATCAGGAGCCACAAGAGGGCCGTTAAAGAAGACTTTGCTGATGAAACCCAGCAGCGAAACTTCATTCTCTACAAAGACGCTGTCATGCATGCCATTGAGAGCGCAAATGAATACATCACTGATTATACGGAGTTCTGATAAACGCCTTTACCTTAGTGTACTTTTTATACTTTCATATCTTTTAGGAATACGGGGCCACGCAAATCAAATTTTACCGAATTAATCTCATTAAAACGATAATCGAAAATAAATGCCGATTCATCATCAACAGTCATAGTGTAAAAACTACATTAATGGCAGTCAATCTGCACCGCCGGAAAAATTAAATTCCGAACAGCTCAGGATTGAAAATCCGAAACAGAATCATTCCAATACTTTTCCCGTCAAAACAGGTTTTTTTCCCAATCTTCGGCAATCATGAGACAATCCTGATTAAAGCGCTGAATTTTGCAGCAAAACCAAATAGAAATGCAAGTACTCAAAAAACACAACTTTGGTGCAGGCCCTTGTATCCTGCCCGGCTCTGTGCTGCAACAGGCCGCAAATGCCGTAGTGAACTGGAATGACAGCGGCCTCTCCATCCTCGAGGTCTCGCACCGCTCTCCGGAATTTGAGAGCGTAGTACTCAAAACACAATTACTGATCAGGGAATTACTGAATGTTCCACAGAGCTATGAAGTGCTTTTCTTACAGGGAGGTGCAAGTACGCAGTTCTCTATGGTAGCCATGAATTTCCTGCAGGGCAGAGCCTGCGGAGCATATCTTGACACCGGCTATTTTGCGCAGAAAGCGATTAAGGAAGCGAAACTGTTTGGAAAAGTAGCCATTGTTGCCTCATCGGAAGACAAGGACTACAGTTATATTCCCGACCATTTTGAAACGCCTTCCGATGCAGCATTTTTACATTGCACATCAAACAATACGATTGAAGGGACAGAAATGTTCAGCTTCCCGGAAACCAGCGCCCCGCTGATCTGTGATATGTCGTCCGATATATTTTCCAGAACCATCAATGTCAGGGATTTCGACCTGATCTATGCAGGTGCACAAAAGAACATGGGTCCGGCAGGTATGACCCTCGTGATCGCCAAAAACGAATTCCTGAACAGTGTAAAACACGCCTTGCCCTCCATGTCAGACTACAGGGTGTACCGCGATAACCAAAGTATGTTCAATACGCCGCCTGTGTTCTCCATCTATGTGTCTATGTTAAACCTGTTATGGCTCAGGGAACAGGGAGGTGTAACAGGCATTCAGCTGAAAAACCATAAAAAATCTGAATTACTATATGAAGAAATAGACCGTAATCCACTTTTTTATGGTACAGCAATGCCGGCACACCGCTCAAAAATGAATATCACCTTCAAAATGCATGACCCGTCCATGGAAGCCGAATTTTTAAGGTTCGCCGCGGGACATGGAGTGGTAGGAATTAAAGGTTACCGTACTGTAGGTGGTTTCAGGGCTTCCCTTTACAACGCACTGCCCCTGTCAAGCGTAGAATTTTTAGTGCAGGTGATGCAGCATTTTGAAAAAGAGAAGACAATGGTTTATTCTATGGGCACACAAATTGCTGGCTCGTAGTATGGCCAACATTAAAGCGTTCAGAGCAATCAGACAGCGTACAGATGACAGTTCTGTTGAAAGAGACCTTCAGGCCTGGCTGGAACCGGGCCTGAACTACGGAGGAGATCTTAAACCCTATTTACTGACATTTAAGCGTTTACTGAAAGACGGCTTTTACCTGAAAGAAGAAGGACCCGCAATCTATGTGTATGAAAATCACAGCAGCAGCGGAATACAAAGGGGCGTCTGGGCGCTGACCAATGTTCAGGACAGCACAGACGGAATGATCGTCCTCCATGAACAGACCCTGCCGGAACATGAAGATAAAATCAAAGCCTACCGGGAATATATCGGCCTGGAGGGCGAGCCTGTACTGCTCACCTATTACCCGCAGCAGGAAATCAACAACCTGATGGAAAGCGTAGTCAGTTCGCAGCAGCCGGAAAGGATAGTTCAGGCGGAAACTGCCCACTTGCTGTGGAAAGTCAATGAAGCCTCATCGATAGCAGCTTTTCAGCGGTCTTTTGCCTCCCTTAAGAATGTGTACCTGGCCGATGGCCATCACAGGCTCGCCGCCGCGGCACATCTCAAATCGGATGAACAACAGTGGATTTCAAGTTTATATATATCCACTGACCAGCTCAGGATCAGGGAGTTTAACCGGCTGGTCATTCCCGCCAGTATCATCAATAAAGAAGAGCTGTTTGAACTGATCTACCGTTATTTCCACGTCTCCGCCATTCCGTACAACAGAGCTTATCAGCCCGATCAGCAGCATCGCCTTGGCATGTGTTTCCATGGGGAATGGTACCAGCTGGACCTCAGACCTGACTTGTCTGCGCTAGCGCAGGAAACAGATGCTTTGATCTTACAGGAATATGTGCTCCAACCATTCTTCGGCATCGCCGACCCGAGAACGGATGACAGGCTCCATAATTTCAGTCCGGATGGCGGATGGGAAAAGTTACTGCAGGAACTAAGGCATCAAGTATCTTCCATTGCTTTCACCCTCTTTCCCATGACCGTTGAGCAGCTGACCAGGCATGCCGGCAAACAAAAACCGCTTCCGCCAAAATCTACATGGATAGAGCCGAAAATACCCTACGGACTGCTGATGTACTGTTCCCTGCAAAAGGAACACAATGGAATCACCTTGTAGTTACATCAGGCAGGCCACCTGTTGAACTGATCCCGGCAGTGAAAGATAGAATCCTTATACCTATGATTAGCCGTCAGTAAATTAGCTATTATTTTAATATTTCAGATGTACACCTTCAGTGTTCAGCAAGGATAGCATCACCTATTCCGTTAAAAACACGATCGCCCTGATTCGGGTATCCAGCTCGTTCGTTGCCCTCTCCAGTACCATTAGTTCTTCCCTGCCAGCCGTATAATCACAGTGTTTGAACAACTCCATGAGGCCTAAAATGGAAGCCACCGGTTTCCTGAGTTCGTGCGACTGTATGTGCGCTATTTTCATCAGGCGTTCATTTTTATCCATCATCTCTTTTTCATGAACCTTTTTCTCTGTAATGTTGGTAGCGTTATAATAGATGCCAATGATCTCCCCGTCAGCATTGTAACCAGGCTCTAAAGCTACTGACCACCAGGTACTGTCATTTTCATGTTTCACTTCACGTTCATAAAATACCGGATCTCCAGCCATCGTCTTCTGGTATTCTACCACAAAATCCTCCAGGTGTTCTTCATCCAGAATCTGCGCCATAGTAATACCAACATACATCAGCACCTTATTATTTTTTCCGATAAAATCTGCAGCATTTTGGTTGAAGGCAATCACTTCCATTTCCTTTCCTATCACCATATGTATGGTTCCTGTACTTTCCAGAAAGGCCTGTAATTTATAATCCGAGTCCTTAGCTTTTACAAACTGGTTCTTTACGATACTCAGGCTGAACTCCATTTCCATGATCTCTACAATCCGTTTGGCCATCATACCCAGCAAATGCCTCTGGGGCTCAGCTAATTCTTTACTTACCTGGCCCATAATACACAAGCTTCCAACGCTGTATCCGTCATGGGTAATCAACGAGCAACCGGCATAAAAACGAATCCTGGGTTCACTGAGCACCATTTTATTATGGGCAAAACGGGGGTCCTGCAAAGCGTCAGGAATGATCAGTAAATTATCTTCCTCTATCAGGTACTGAGAAAACGTATCTTCCCTTAAAAGTTCCTGAATCTCTATTCCCCTTCTGAATCTGATGTACTCTGTTCTTTCATCAAGCAGGGTGATCATGGCTACCGGTGTATCACATAAGGATGCTGCGAGTTCTACCATCTCCTGCATTTCTGCTTTTCTATTGATATCAAGTTGTAAAAAACGCTGCACAGCCTGAAGCCGCCTGGGATCATTGTAAGGCATAGAGAGGAATTATCTATCCCAAGATACCTTTTTCATTCGATGTTTCAACGGGAATCGCAAGAATTTATCAGCTCATTTAAACAGTGGCATGTGTATCAATTGTATTGGTGGTACTATACTCATTTTCAAATGCCTTACCTCCGTATTCCTTTACAAATTGTTTATAATCGCTTTTTACATTTTCAGCATCATTCACCGCATAATCCAGTACAGCTTGTTTCCATTTGGCTACGTTTTCTCCAAAAGCTTTCAGCTCATCAATGATGGCCGAACCGTTCATTCCGCCGCTTCTCAACTGTGAGGAAGCCGTCAGAACGGCCATATCATCCACCACCTGGTACAGGTCACGGTACTGGTTTTTGATCATTTTAAACTCCAGTGTATCTTTTACGGGCTGCAATTCCTGGATCACATATTCCTCGCCTCTGAATTCAGTTGTACTGAGCAGGGATGGAAATACGTTTTGCATCCGCTGCTGTACTGAAATGATCCGCTGCGCATTGTTCTCCCATTCCGGCTGTTTGACCGTCAGATATGGGGCCAATGAGGAGTCGAAAGATTGTTTCATATCAACAATCAGGTATTTTTCTTTGGTATTGGTGCTTTTCAATAAGATCAGGTACCGCTTTACCCCTATGCTGCCTGTACCCGCCAGCCGGAAAACTGCGTCCTTTACCTTATAATTATAGGGGCCGTCGTTACTTTTCTGTATCCACTGCGTCACGTGCTCTTCCAGCTGTTTTTTCAGCTCCTTGTTCAGTTTAAAATGCCGCTCATGCCTGAGGGAGAGCACTACCTTGTTTCCTTTATTTTCGGTGCGCTTTTCCAGGATCTCCCTGTAAGTGCTTTTCTCGGCTTTTTTCAGGAACTCAGTGACTATTCCCCTGGAGGTTCTTGGTTCTATACCTACCGCCTTGCCTTTGCACAGCGTAGCGGCATAAGTATTGATAAACAGTACGCCCATGTTCTGCGCCTGCTCCTGGTCTATATCAAGCGCGTCAAAAGCGATAAAGATACTGGTCACCAGCCTCAGCACTTCCCATAGTGCAGGTGCCAGCACAGCCTCATCAAAATCATTCAGGTCAAAATAGACAAGTTTATTGTTTCCCTTATAACTACCAAAATTTTCCAGGTGAAGGTCTCCACATATCCAGGCCAGGGGTGATGAAGGGAGGTGTTTTATTTTGCTGAGCCTCTGGTAGAACAGGTGACAGGTGCCCCTAAAGAAACGGAAAGCATTTTCCGTCATTGCCTCATATTTTAACTTAACCATTTCGGGTAAACGGCTTTTATTGAATGCTTTTAACTCATCAGATAATTCGGACATCGCTACAAATTTCAACAATAACCAAGAATAGCGGCTATTGTTTAGAAAATCTAAGGAGTTTTTTTTCGCTTACCCTTACCCTTACCCTACCTATTGAACCTGGCCAGGTCATCGATGCTGATCCTGGGTTTGATCACAATCCAGTTCAGTTTAATCTTTAGTACATCATGCGTATGCGTAATGGCAGCATTTGCGAGTGATTTTACCCGGTTAGTTTATCCTGCGTCATTTCAAAAGGAAGTTCCCATGTCAGCACCTCGGCGGCGAATCTGATCAGCTCATCTTCCTTGCTTTTGTAAAGCTCCATCTATAAATCAGCTGATAAATACTGATAATTTAAAGATAGGAGAATAGACAAGCACCGGAGATCAAATAGCTAAACATCATCTAAATAGACCGTAATAATCTGTAAACGAAAATCCGTCTGCTATTATTGAAGATAACTCGTAATGTATTCGGTAGTTCTCTCAATTGCCTGCACAATAGAATCCCGGTAAACTGCAAAATTAACCTGACGCGCCTTATTTGTAAAGCTTTCCTTGGTAAATTTCTTGTTGTTTTTGATTTCCCGCAAATCGTAATTGTATAGATTACCAAATATATTGGGCTGTTTGGTATATAAGGCCTTTATAATGACGGCATATTCCCTGTAGCTATCATTAATGATCTCCATATTGAGTTCATCAACTGTCTTCACGTTCTCCACGCTCATCAATAGTTTTTCAAGTTTCGCCTTTTCCTTACTGAAGCTCATAAATTTAAAAGTAATATCATAATATATCAGTGTATACGAAAAATTGGGGCAGCTGGTTTTGCCGCAACAGCTGGTAAATCCTTTAAGCCGCGGCCCCATATTTCAGGCTTACTCCCCCATGGTGTAGAACTTTAAGAATAAAGAATTAAACATTGTTGATTATGTTTTGAATATGTTTAAATTGCAATGATATATTTTTTTGAGCAAAACACATGTCGAACGATACTGAAGCTAAAATACAGGCCGAAATTGAAGTCTTTAACCGTATACCTGCCGTTAACAGCATTCTGGAAGTAATCTGCCGGACCACCGGGATGGGATTTGCTGCTGTTGCGCGTGTTACCGAAGAACGCTGGATAGCCTGCGCAGTAAAGGATACTATCAATTTCGGACTAAAGCCAGGTGAAGAGCTGCAGATTAAAACAACGATCTGTTATGAAATAGAAAAAAGTAAGGAAGCTGTCGTTATTGACCATGTTGCTAAAGATAAACGGTATGCCAATCATCATACCCCCCTGCTCTATGGATTTCAAAGTTACATCTCCATTCCTATCACGCTCAGTAACGGACGGTTTTTCGGCACACTTTGCGCGATAGATCCTAATCCGGCAAGCCTCAATACACCTGAAACCATTGGCATGTTTAAACTATTTGCCGATCTGATCGCTTTTCACCTGAATGCAGTTGAACAGATCAGAGTATCAGAAATAAATCTGATCGAAGAGCAAAAAACCTCTGAAGTGCGCGAACAATTTATTGCAATTTTGGGTCATGATCTGCGAAATCCCGTTGGCGCCATCCGGAACAGTGCACAACTGCTGCTCCGCATGCCCTTGGACGACCGTGCACTTCGTCTCGCCAATATTATTCAGGACAGCTCGTACCGCATCACCGGATTGATTGACAACGTCCTTGATTTTGCAAGGGGACGTTTGGGTGAAGGGATTACTTTAAACAGAAATCCCAATGCACCCCTTGAAGCCACCCTCCACCAGGTGGTCACCGAACTGCATGCAATATGGCCTGGCCGCGGTATTGATATCGACATGAAGCTGGATGAGCCGGTCAATTGTGATGCAAGCAGGATTGCCCAGCTATTTTCCAATCTGTTAGGAAATGCCCTGACCTACGGCGCGGCAGACCAACCGGTAAGGGTTAAGGTTTTCAGTAAAAATGGCGAGCTCAGGCTGCTCGTAGCCAACTGTGGCCAGAAGATTCCGTCTGCCAAGATTGCCCGCCTCTTCCAGCCGTTCTCCCGTGGTGCGGAAGAACAAAACAAAGATGGACTGGGCCTGGGATTATATATCGCATCAGAAATTGCACGTGCGCATGATGGCACACTTGAAGTCGTATCTTCCGATGATGAAACCTGCTTCACGCTAACCATTAAGGCCTGAAATTGCATGTACCAACCGTAGCTGTGCCCATAAGCAGGCATTTACCCTGCCCCATTCTGGGAAGATATATTTTCGCAGTCTTCAATAAAGACACCTTCTGATACGCTGAACAGAAATTCCAGTACAACGTAAATGGTTAAAATGAACACAAACCGTCGTGCAGGGCTTAGCGTATATACAGCTAAACCACAAATCATTTACATGGAAAAAAATCCGGGAAAAAACCTAATTCCAGCAAACGATACCGGGCGTGTTCAGGCGCTTAACCGCTATCAGATTCTGGGCAGCACTCCTGAAAGATCTTTCGATACTATTGTTAAACTTGCTACCCAGTTTTTTAACCTTCCCGTCGCACTGATCAACTTCGTAGACCGGGAAAGTGTATTTGTGAAAAGCCATACCGGCCTTGATGGCATAACAAGCAGTCCAAGGAATGCCAGTCTTTGTTCCCTGGCAATGTTAACCGATGAAGTAACAGTTTTTGAGACCATACCACTGGCAGATCCCTGTCTGCTGGCCAATTCGGTTTCCGCTGCCGAACTGGGCTTCAAGTTCTATGCAGGCGCCCCCCTGATCACCTTTGACAGTTTCCGCATCGGAACAATTTGTGTGATGGGATATGAAAAAAGAAAATTCTCCGGGAAAGAAAGGATCCTGCTACAAAATATGGCAACGATCGTGATCAATGAGATAGAATTACGCCTTCAGGAGATCAGCATGCCGGCAAATTCAAAAATTTAACCGGAAGCCTGCGAAAATATTATCATTTCTAAAAAAATATAATATTTTTATTCTACCAAACAAAAACTATGGAGAAGTACAGATTGATTGTTAAACCTGTATATCGGAAGAAATTTACCGGCATTATGTGTTTTCTGGCAGATCAGGCATACACTGATGATGATATCAGATCAGGAAAAAACAGGACAACAGCATTGTGTTGGGTAGCCTACAAAGATGACATTGAAAGAATGATGAATAAGTATCAGAATATAAATGTAATTATCACAGCAGAATTGCTGAGATGGCAGCTGGAATACAAGGGGGTAATAGATGAATTAACCCCGCTTACCTCCTCCGGGCAACTCGGAGAAATGATCACTACCATGGAAAATTTTATCAGGAACACGATCTCCGACTTATATGATTAGGCCTTGGAAATAACAAGTCATTGAAAAGCCGCCCCCCCCTCCCTGGGGATGAGCGGCAAAAATAAAGATCTAACCTGCTTTTTCATCTTCTTCTTCCGGTGTTACCGCCGGAGGAATCAGTTCGTAAATGATTGGTGTTACAATTCTTGATAACAGTGTAGAGCTGATCAGCCCCCCGATCAGTACAATGGCAAGCGGAGAGATCAGCGGGTTGGTAGATACTGCAATCGGGATCAGTCCGCCGATCGCCGTCAGCGAGGTTAGTACAATGGGTAAAAATCGTACCTCACCGGCTTCACGGATGGCATCCTGAAGACTCGCTCCCTTACGCCTCAGCTGATTGGTAAAATCAACCAGTAAGATCGTGTTTTTCACTTCTATCCCTGCCAGGGCAATTAAGCCTACTACGGCAATGAATGACAGGGAATTGCCCGTAAGCCATAATGCTACCGCGGCGCCTACTATCCCCAGCGGAATGACCGACAGGATGATTAATGTGCTTTTAAAGGTTTTGAACAGCAATACCAGCACTGCGATAAACACAAATACGGTAACTATGATAATGCTCTGGAACCCCCCGAACGAGTTGTTCTGCAATTCCACTTCACCACCCATCTCATAGCTGTATCCTGCCGGTAATTTCATTTTATTCATCTGCTGTACCACATCCTGGATTACACGGTTGGCCAAAAATCCGTTTTTCAGATTTGCCTCTACTGATACCACACGTTTTTTCTCCTGGTGACTGATCACCGAAGGAGAGGCTTCGAGCTGCAGAACGGCGACCTGGTTTAGCGGCAGTGCATTGCCCATGGCGTTGTTCACATACAAATTACGGAATGCATCCAGGGTAGGCCTTCCTTCTTTCATACGGGTAAGCAGTACCGTGAAGCCGTATTTATTATCGTTATTATAATAGGTGCCCATATTCAGTCCTATTACTGCCAGCCTGGCGATCTGATCAATATTGATGGACGAAACGCCCAACTGCTGTGCCTTTTCCTTGTTCACAGCAATACGGATGTCGCTCTTCAGCAGGTTGACAGGATTGTTGATATACATCGTACCGGGAATCCGCTGCAAGAGTTTCTCAACTTTCAGGCTCAGGGAGCGTAGCATGTCCAGGTTATCGCCAAACAGACGCACCTCAACGGGGGCTATTAACGGAGGCCCCTGTTCAAAGTTCTTTACTTCCACCTTTGCGCCCGGATAATGTACCCAGCGGTGCTGAAGTTTTTGTATCAGTGCAAGTTTTTCATCAGGGCTGGTCTCCTCGTCCAGCTGTACAAACAGCTGTGCAAAGTCGTTACGCGTATTTTCAGGGATCACATTGTAATAGATCCGCGGGTTGCCCCTGCCGATGTTTGATGCAAAGTATTTCATTTGAGGCTCCTGTTTCAGCTGTTTCTCTATGGCCCTGGCAACGGTATCGGTATAGGGCAGGCTGGACTGGATTGGGGTAGTGATATTGATCAGGAACTGCGGTTTCTCAGATGCTGGGAACAGGCTGAAACCAATGACTCCAAGCAGGTAGATGGAGCCGGAAAACAGCACTACGGCAATCCCAATCGTGAAAAAAGGTCTTTTCAGTGCTTCGTCCAGCAAACGTGCATAACTGCCATGGATCAGTTTTTTCATTCCCCTCATCAGAAAGTTGCCTTCAGGGTTCCCGGTATGATCTTTCAATAAGCGGCTCGATAGAAACGGGATGATCGTCAGCGATACGAACATGGAAGCCAGCACGCAGAAGATCACTGCCAGTGGCAACCCCCTCACAAAGTCGCCCGATCCTTCCGGTAAAAATACCAGGGGCATGAATGCAATAATGAGCACAACCGTACATCCCACAACGGCCATTCCAATCTGGCCTGTAGCTTTCAGCGTGGCATCTATCCGGCTATGCCCTTCCAGCATCCAGCGCTCAATGTTCTCCACCACCACAATACTGTCGTCTACCAGCAGGCCGAGGGCAACTACCAGCCCCACAATGCTCAGCTGGTTGAGGCTGAAACCGAACAGCTGCAGCAATACGATCCCGATAGCCAGCGAAAGCGGAATGGAAATCATCACAATCACGGCAGGGCGAATACCCAGGGGAAGCAGTGTGATAGCAACCAGTAGGATGGCAATGATAAAATCATGCCCAAGCCCGGTTAAACGCCTGTTTACATTATCCGCCTGGTCAAAATTCTGTACCAGGTCTATATTCCCCGGCAGTTGCTTTTTATAATTAGCCAATACCTCTTTGTAGGCTATCTGAGTTTTACTAATATTTTCCTTATCTTTTTGTGCGGCAACTACAAACACGCAGCGATGTCCGTTCAGGCGGGCAATGTGCTGCTCCTCTCCATAACCATAGTATACCCGTGCAATGTCCTTCAGCAATATACTTTTACCTCCGGCCGAATATACGATCGTATTATTCACCGCATCAAGCGTCCGGTAATCGTTGGATTTGATGTTGAAGGTTTTCTGCCCCGCATCAATACTGCCGCCCGGTATGCTGGCCATTTCACTGTGAAGGCTGTTCATAACCGCGCTCAGCGGCAAATGCATCTGTGCCATCTTCTCCAGGTCGAGCTCTATGCGTACCTGCTGTCCCGGTAATCCGAAGATGGACACCTGTTTGAGCGAAGGTACTTTCTCCAGGTCGTCCTGCAGCCTTTCAGCATAATATTGCAGCCGGCTCCGGGCCGCATTTTCTGAAACCAGTGCTACCTGTAGTACATTCACATCGGTAGGCTGCTGTTTCTGTATTTCTATACTTGCGATATCTGCAGGAAGTTCGGAACGCTTGCCGTTTACTTCACGCACGATCTCCTGGTATTTGGACTCTACATTGCTGCTGTACAGATATTCTACACGGATGACCGCTACGCCATTGGCTATACTGGTGCGCAGGCGTTTGACATCGTCCAGGCTGGAAATGGTTTTCTCCAGTGGCGTCACCACGCGGTCCTCAATATCCCTCGGACTGGTGCCGGGATAAGTGATGATCACCGAAAACGATGGCGGATGCAATTCAGGATCTTCTGAACGGGGCATATTGAACATCGTGGTGAGTCCCAGTGCAATGATCATGATCAAGATCACCAGGGTAAACTGGCCGTTTTTTACAGCATATTCAGAGATCTTCATTTTGTGGCAGTTTTAGAGGGTAAAACGGAGATCATACTCTGATCTGTCAGATAGGCTGATCCTGAAATGATCAGTGCAGTTGCATTTTCAAGGCCATGGCTGATAGTGACCGTATTTTTATCGATACCTGCAACAGTCACCTTCAGTTTCTTCGCGGTTTTGTTGTCATTGGTAACAAAGACATAACCCGTGCTTCCGTCTCCGTCCAGCAGGGCTTCATAAGGAATCTGCCAGCTGCTGCTGCCAGCGGTTTTTCTTCCCGGCTCAATGATCGCCTTTCCGAACATTCCCGCAGCGATAGCCTTTGGTTTTTTTCCCCTGAAACTGATGTCGGCAGAGAAGGTTCCCGTTGCCTCATCCACCCCTTCAGATTTACGGGTCACTACTCCTTCAAATGACTGCCCGGGTAAGGATGAAGTCTGGATATTCGCATGGTCGTTCAGTTGCATTACCGCCCATTCATTGTCGCTTATCCCTACCCTCAGCATCCATTTGCCGGATTCGGCACCGTTTGTTTTCAGGATGGCCATACCCGGGCTGACCTGCTGACCGGTATTGGCCAGTTTGCTTAAGATATATCCATCCTTAGGTGCATGGATCTCCGAGTACTGGCGGTTGAAACTCGCCATATTTAATTGCTGCTGACTTTGCTGAAGCGCGGTTTTGCTGTTTTGCAGCTGCTCCAGCGTAGCCACGCTGTCCCTGTACAGGTTTTGTGTACGCTGGTAATCACGCTGTGCCTTTTCTACAGATAACCTGGCCTGCTGAACCTGAGCGTTGATCTCTATTGGGTTCAGCGTAGCCAGCAGCTGCCCCTTTTTTACCGCATCACCTTCCTTTACATTCAGGCTGTTGATAATACCGCCTGTTTTAAAGGAAAGCATCACTTCATCATCCGTGGTAAACTGTCCCGAAACTGCCATGGCAGCGTTAGCATTTTGTTGCGTAAGTGCCATCACCCGTACCGGAATGGTATCTGTTTCCGTTTTTACAGCTTCCGGATGGCTGCTGCAGGAATAAACCAGCGGGATACACAACAGCAGGCACATGTATTGAATCGTCTTCATATTAATTTGCATTAGGGTTATTGATTGGATAAGTGGCCTGACCACGTTCCAGCTCGGCAAGGGTAATCTGCAGGCTTGCCTGCGCCTCTGCCAGCTGGAGCCGCGAAGAGGTAAGCTGGTTTTCGGCATCGATCAGTTCGAGGTATAATAGTTGTCCTGCACGGTAGGCTTTGAGTTGATCATTGTAATATTTAAGGGCAAAGCTGAGCTGGGACGTAGCGCTTTTATAAGCGGCTTTGGCCGACTGGTAGTTATTGTACGACTGGTCAAGTTCAAGCGCCAGCGACTGCTGTGCCTGGTCCAGCCGGGCCGTGGCAGCATTGAAGTTTGCGTGCGATTGCTGCGCACGGTACTTACGTTGGCCACCGGTAAATACGTCCCACTGCAGGTTTACGCCCCAGAGATAATAACGGGTTTTGCTGTTCACATTGAAATCGAAACCCTGTGAGCCAAGGTCTATAAAAGTATTCAGCTTGGGAATAAATCCTGATTTCTGCAGTTTCTCATCCAGGGTGTATACCTGCCTTAATGTTTCCAGCTGTTTCAGTTCCTCCCGGCGGCTCACCCCTGCCGTGGTATCAGGCAGGGTAAGTACTACCGCGCTGACAATGCTCTCCGTATATACAGAATCCTTCAGCGGACGGTTCAGCAGAAAGTTAAAATACGAACGGGCATTCTGGCTATTACGCTGCGCCTGTATCAGCGCAGCATTTGTTTTCTGCTGTTCGGTTTGTGCACGCAGCAGTGCCGTTCCGTTACGGATGCCATTGCGCAGCATGCTTTCATTCACCCTGACATTTTCGTTAACGAGCGTCATGGCACTGTTGTATGTCGCGATGCCCTGTAAAGCCTGGTAATACCGATAATATGCTGTTTTGATGTCTTTTACCAAAGCACGTTTGTATACGTTCACTGCGGCCTGCTGGCTGCTGATCTGTTGTTGTTTGATCAGTTTGTTGTAGCAGATCTCCGCATTGATCAGCGGCAATGAGGTACGTACCTTAGTATCGTAAAAGTTATTGGGGTTCAGGAGGAACGACTCGTTCTCCAGATGGGGGTAAGTATTGGTACCGGTTAGCTGGTTCAGCGCCGTATACACCGGGTTCACCAGATCGCCCACAGGCACATCAATGGTACGTCCGCCGGCCGATTTCGTATAACTGGCCAGCAAGCTTACTGTAGGCAGGTACATAGCCTGTGCTTCTTTGAGGGCAGACAAAGCTCTGTCCAGATCAAACTGCTGCTGCTTTAAGCCCTGATTGTTTGCAAAAGCAATGGCAATATAGTCATCCAGTTGCTCCGGGTTGGCCTGTCCGTAGGCAGCAGGCAGGGCGGCACAAATCACCCAGATCAGCAGCAACGATTTTTTTATAACTGATGTATACATAATAAACAGTGTTTAGTAATGAGGCAAAAAAAATAGCGCGTTATAAATATAATTTATTCTTTAAAGGACGAGTGTTATCCTTTTGTTAAAAACGGGATTATTGTAATAGTATTACTATATATTCAGACTAAACAGTGTTCAGTATTGTTACAAAAAAAAACTACTTAATCAGTTGTTTAATGTAACCTTCCATCGCAGCAGCCAGTACTTTTGGTATTTCTTTTTCCTCTGCAATCATCTTCAGGCGGCAGCGGAGATGCAGCGAGACCAGTCCATGGGCCATAGCCCAGCACTGCAGTGCGGCCTGCTGCAGGTCTGTCACCTTCAGCAGGTCTTTATCGATACATGATTCCAGACAGTCCAGCAAATATTCGAAGCACTCGCCACCGTTATCTTTGTGCAGATTTTCATCAACGTTCATGGGGGCCCGGATGATAAACATCAGGTCATACAGTTCAGGGTTTTTCAGGCCGAACGTCACATAGGTCTTACCAATCTGCAGCAACCTTTTTACCGGGTCCTTATGTTTGGCTTTAGTTTTAAAATCTTCCAGCATTTTAAGATAGGCATCGCGCTGTACTTCGTAGAGCAGCTCGTCTTTGTCCTTATAATACAGGTAAATTGTACCCGGGCTATATTCAATGGCATCTGCAATATTACGGATGGAAGTTTTTGCATAACCATCTTCCAGGAACATCTTCATGGCCGCAGACCTGATTAGCTCTTTCTTGTCAATTTTTTCCCGTTTTTTTCTTTCAGATATCCCCATTCTTTGCTGCGCACCTCTCAAACGAATTCTGCACGGGTCAAATATACTGAATGGTGTTCAGTAAATAATATATTTTTTTTGATATTACAAAAACTGGCTACAAAAAAGCCCGGAGCCTTTTTAAAACGGGTTCCGGGCTTTTTTATGACGGAATAAAACCAGCTTACTGTATGGTTTCTGAAACTTTGCCGCAGGTTAACATCTGTTTCCCATAGTATGGGTTTTTGATGTCTTTAGAGGCAGACAGCCAATAGTTTTTTTTCATCGGGCAGTAATCGTAGTAAAACGGCTGTCCTGATAACTTCACTGCTTTAGCCAGTTTATAAAAATTAGCAGAAAATGTGGCGAAATGTTCGCGTTGATGTTCCACGTCCTTACTTTCTGAAATATGCCTCGCATCAAAGATCAGCTTATCCTGGTAGGTTTTGAAGGCAGTCAGGTTAGCACCCGTAAATGATTTCTCATCAACACCACCAATCACCTTCAGGAAATCACCTGCTTTGCCAGCTGCTGCTGTTGCATCAGAATTAACCAGTGCATTTTTAATATCGTAATACGAGGACAACAAAGCTTGTCCCTCTTTATCCTGTGCGAAACCATACTGTACGGATAAGGTTGCGATGAAAGCAACGATTAAAAAAAGTTTCTTCATGTTGAGTTTTATAAATTGCTATCGCAAAGATATTCCTTTCCGTACAACTGCACTTACATAATTTTGTTAAGCTTTTACAGAATTCAACTATTGATTGTCTTGTAACTTTACGTTGAATCGCTTAAATTATGTAAGAATATTATATGGCCTTGACAGATTTTCACAGGATCCAGATTTTTCGCTGATCAAGCCAGATCCTGATTTCTCCTTTGACAAATACCTTGATGGTGTTTTAACAGAGTTTGATGCACAGGGGCTCAAAGTTACTGTGCAGAAGAAGAAGAAAACAGGTCAAGTAATATTGAATCGGCGTTTTTAAAATCGGAGACTTTGTGGTGAGAACTTATTCCTGAAGGAACTATATCCAGGTTTATTCCTGACCCTTCAGTACTAAACATGTGCTCTGCCAAATATTTTCTTGAACTGCCGGACCATTTACTAATCCGCACTCCGTCTCTTTAGATTCGGCAGGATCAATGCTGACAGGATCAGAACAATGCCTCCCCACTGGATCGCCGTTACCTGTTCATGCAGCAGTATGCTGGAAGCAAGCACGGCAACCGGCAATTCTGCCGAGGTCATAATCGCCCCAAGCCCTACCCCTGTTCTGGGGATGCCAACCGCAAAGAAAATGGGAGGGATAATGGTGCCGAATACGGCAAAGAACAGTCCCCACAAACCAAACAGGCCAAATAAGGAGCCGTCAAAAAGGAATCCCGGACGGAGCAGGATAAATAGGAAGATAGTTGATCCTGTGACGAAAAGTGCGCTTTTCCTGATGGGATGCAGTTCATTGCCTACCCTTCCGCTCGAGGTGATGGATACCGCATAGACAAAGGCCGCGCAAAGTACGTAAGTCACGCCGCCCAAATTTAAAGACAGCAGTTTGTCGTTTAGTAGTCCCCCGGCCAGCAGTGTTCCTGCCAGCACCAGCGCTACAGAAACCAGTTGGGGCGGTGTGGGCTTTTTACGGTATACCAGCAGTTCTATCAGCAGACACATCCAGGTATAATTCATCAGGATGACAATCGCTACCGATGCCGGAAGTAAATTAACACCCAGATAATAGAGATAAGCAGATAAACCCGTGGATATCCCGGCAAGCATCACTTTCCAGACAGGAGTTACAGCAGCAGAGACAGCCGCATCAGTTACCTCCTTCTCTTTTTTTATGAAAGTAGCAATGAACCACAAAACGAGCATTCCTAAAAATGCCTGAACACAGACGATGTCTCCTATAGTATAATGATACTGCTGAACGGACAGCTTCATAAAGGTAGATAAAACCCCGAAACTGCATGCTCCCAGAAAAACAAAGACCGCTCCTTTAAACATGTACTAATATAGATATCCCCGGAACATTATAACACCGATAAGGCAACTTTAATGATATCTTTAAATACCTTTTCATCCGCGTCCGCATTTCCGTATACGTTCAGCCCCCATGAATTGTTCACAAAAAAGCGGGCGAGTGTACGTGCATTGTGCGCATTGGATACCTGTCCCGCCTCCTGCCCTCTTTTCAGTGCCCTGTAGAAACCATCTTCCAGGGACTGCCAGTTCTCCTTTACGATCCCGGCAATTTCAGGGTCGTGCGGGGAAAGCTCCACGCGGGAGTTGACCACAAAACAACCTTTGGTCAGTTCTGATCCGAAACTTGCATTGAAATTCATCTGAAATACCTCTTTGATTGCTTTTGGAATATTCTTAGCCTGATCCAGAACCGAAATTGTTGCCTCCACAGTCAGCTTGCTGTACCGCCTCAGCGCTTTTACATATAAAGTATGTTTGTCCCCGAAAGTATCATATAAACTTGAACGGCTTAGTCCCAGGCCATCAACCAGCTCCTGGGCAGATAAAGAATGGTAACCCGTATGCCAGAAAAGCTTCATGGCCTCATCCAGAATGGTCTCTTCATCAAATGATTTTGTTCTTGCCATAACCTATTGTCCTGCTAAAACCCACGCTTTGTTTTTGAACCTGTATGCCCGTGACACCGCTGTACTTCAATCCGCTGCTAGGATTCTATTTATTGTTTTTCTTCAACAAAAATACGGCGATGATTTAGCTATTCCCAATAAATATGTCTTTAAAATGTAATTTAAGGTACTTTATTAGGAACGTTCATTCCTTTTTAAATACATTTACGGAATGAACGTTCCCAATAGACAAGCGTTCTGATAGGATTAACTTATATAAATAAATCAAATGACAAAGACAATTTTTATTACCGGCACAAGCAGCGGACTAGGTAAAACAACAGCAATACATTTTGCAAAACAAGGCTGGAATGTGGCAGCGACAATGCGGGCACCAGAAAAAGAAACTGAGCTCACACAATATGAAAACGTAAAGATTTTCAAAATGGATGTGACCAACGTGGAACAGGTAGCTGAAACAACTGCACAGGCAATCGCAGCATTCGGAAAGATAGACGTAGTGGTGAATAACGCTGGTCTTGGTGCTCATGGCGCCCTTGAACTAGTGGGAGAAAAAGCGCTGGACGGACAATACAATACAAACGTGCGTGGCCCGATCAACGTTATCCGTGCATTTATCCCGCATTTCAGAGCAAATCATGGCGGAAAATTCATCAACATCAGTTCTTACATGGGCTTCCTTACTGCTTTACCAATGTCATCATTGTATAACATGTCAAAATTTGCGCTCGAAGGACTTACAGAGGCGCTATATTATGAACTGAAACCTTTCAATATTGATCTTCACCTGATAGAGCCGGGCGCTTTCAATGGAAATAATTATGTTGATAACGTTATCTGGGCTGAAGGTACAGATATCAAAAATTATGACAACTTAACAACTAAAGTGAGAGACCAGCTGGCAAGTTTTAAAAACAATCCTTCATTAACAGAGCCACAAACTATAGCTGATCAGATCTTCGCAGTGGCTACCGGCGAAAACACAAATTTCAGAGTGCCGGTTGGTGAAGATACACAAGAACTGATGGCCGTGAGGGATTCACTTCCAATTAAAGAATACCTGGAACAAAAAAATGCAATGTTCCAATAAAAAACTTTCATCCATCCTGTCACACTGCGCCGGTATACGGTGCAGCGTCTTAAATCCCCGGTCAGTAACAGACGGGGATTTTTTATATCATAACCAGGGTAATACACTGCTCCGGGCTCCTGTAATTTTTAGGTGTGGAAATCATAGCTGATAGTTTTTTTGGTTTAATAATTCGTAATAATGTCTCGCTTCCTGCACCGCCAGGACACACCTTTTTTTCAACAGCCCGGCATTGATTTGTATAACCTCCGCTTCTCCGTTATATTCCAGCTGATCCAGAATATCATCCAGCTGCCCGGTCATTCCCATAATGTAAACACTGGTCTTCAGGTCATGTGCAATATGGCTGACGGTCAGGAAATCATTATGTATTAAAGCGGTATCAATCCCCAGTATTGCCTTGGGAACTAATTCTATAAACTGCCCGGTAACCTGTCTCTCATAATTCACATTGCCCTTGCTGATCTGCCTCATGTAGCTCAAATTAATATACCTATAATTCTCCTCAGGAGCTGCCACAACAACTTTTACCGGCTCAGATTGATGATCATTTCCTGAAAATTTCGATATAAAATGATACAATTGCTGCTCATTGACCGGCTTTGAGAGGTATTCATCCATCCCATAACTCAAACATTTTTCCCTTTCACCTGCAAGTGCGTGCGCCGTCATAGCAATGATGGGAATATTGAGGTGCAGCTCTTTTCTGATACGCCTGGCCGTTGCATAACCGTCCATTCCGGGCATCTGGATATCCATCAGTACAATATCATACGTATTTTCCTTCAGGAGCACCAGGGCACAGAGCCCGTCACCAGCTATATCAAAAGACAGGTTCCACTCCGTCAGCAGGTGTTTCATTAGGCTCTGGTTCATTTTGTTATCATCCACCACCAGTAACCTGAGGACGCCGGGAGCATAATATTCCAGCTTACGGGATTCCGCTCCGCCGTTTGCCGTGATCTGTGTTGAAGAGATCTGGTAAGGGATAAAAAGACGGAAGGTCGTCCCTTTTCCGGGTTCACTATCTACATATATACCCCCATTCTGCAGCAGCAGCAGGTCTTTAACGATAGACAGGCCCAGCCCTGTTCCGCCATAATTACGTGTAGTTGTATCTTCAGCCTGGTGAAAGCGGTCAAAAATACCGGAGATCTTGTCTTTACTTATCCCGATCCCGGTATCACTGATCACAACGCCCAATTCAATACGTTCCCCTTCAATTTTTTTAGTATAGATATGCAGAAAGATATGCCCCTTCTCCGTAAACTTAATCGCATTCCCAATCAGGTTTACCAGGATCTGGGTTAACCTTGTGGCATCACCAATCAGTGTATCAGGCACGCAGGCTTCGATCTCTATCCTCATTTCCAGCCGCTTTTCTTTGATGCGTTCGCTGAACAGGGTCCTGACAGAGTGAAACAGCCCCCTGACGCTGAAGGGGTTATTCTCTATACGCATCATTCCCGCCTCAATTTTTGAGAGATCAAGGATATCATTGATGATCGCAAGCAGATTTTCCCCGGCCTTTTGAATGGCAAGGACAAACTCTTCAGGTTCGGCATCCAGCCTGCATCTCTGGAGCAGGTTGGTAAAGCCCAGTATGGAGTTGAGTGGCGTACGGATCTCGTGGCTCATGTTTGCCATAAAGTTCTCCTTGACCAGCGCTGCTTCCCTGGCTTTCTTTTCCGAGCTGTCCAGCTGCATGATCAGCTGGTTTTGCTGCTGCAGCCGTATCACGATAAACCAGAACCATCCGCAGCCGCTCAGCACAATTAAGCTGATCATCACGCTTCCCCATAGACGTGCATTCCTTCCGCTCTCTTCAACAGCCCTGCTGAGGTCCAGCATCTTCCTTTGCCTTCCGTCATAGATCTTGCGTACCACATCGCTGATCTCATTGGAGATCTGCCTCGCCCCCGGATTAGCGATCAGCTGTAGGTTATCCATATGTCCGGATGTTTTATATTCCCGGATGAGGGCATCTTTAGTGTTCGCTTTTTGTTTTGCCAGTTCGCTCAGCCTGCTGATATAGGGCTGTGCCTGTACATACACGGTACTTGCTTTCAGGGAATCCAGGTAAGTATCCATTTCGGCAATCCTTTCATCTACTCCTTCCAGGTGCGAAAGATCATCAGTAGCGATAGCGGCCCTGATCCTGCTTTCCACCCATAACATATCCCTTTCCAGCTCCCTGAGGTGGTTGTTGGTTCTCAGTTCTTTCATCAGTTTTGCATTCCCGCTGATTAGCTTTTCAATATTACTTGAAGAATTAAACTGAATAACGGCCAGCAGCAGCGTACCCACAACAAAAAAAGAAAGTATCAGCGAAATAAACCGTTTGGTATTCATTTTATCCAGATAAGTCATATGATCGGCAGCTAAGTAAGTGATAAAATAAAGCAAAGGCCATACTATTCGTCGGGAGTTGCGAATGAGTAGCTGAACGGGGAGAAACAATCGTTATTAAAGTACATTCAATCGTTCATTTAAGATCTTCCTGTAGGTATCAGTAACCGGTAGGAACTTACTTCCTATCCGCAGGGCTCCGTCCTGGAAGGCATCGATCTTATTGATGGCAACGATATATGAACGGTGGATGCGCAGGAAATTACGGGATGGCAGGCGCTCTTCTACGGTTTTAAGTTTGGTGTGGATGGCATACAGCTTTTCCTTGGTATAGAACTTTACATAATCGCCCATGGCTTCGGCAAAAAGAATATCATCCAGTTTCAGGCGGCGTACCACATTCGTGTCCCTCACAAAAATAAACTCATCACTGGTCCATTTCACTTCCAGTTTCTGGCTGTCAACAATTTCCTGCGCTTTTTTCACCGCCTGAATAAACCTTGCGGGCATCAATGGCTTCACCAGGTAATCTGCAACATTTAATTCGAAGGCTTCCACGGCATAATCCTTTTTAGAAGTTGTGAAGATGATCACCGGCCGGTAATTGCCTAAATTCCTGATGAGTTCAATCCCGTTCATTCCGGGCATTTCTATATCCAGGAAAAGCAGATCAACCGTGTGTTCCTGCATATAGTTATATGCTTCCATTGCACTGGAGCATTCGGCGCTAATATTGATATTGATCACCTGCCCGGCCAGCTGATTCAGGGTGGCTCTGGCAATCGGGTTGTCGTCAATAATAAGACAATTCATATGTTGGTATATTTGGTAAAAATTGTTCTTGTTAGTTATGAGTGATCATGAGTGTTTTTAAGCGTTTCGCGTGAATCATGATTAAAACACTTTAAGCAACATTTATGCCATATGACAAAGATTTATCTGTCAGCAAGTTGCAAAAAATTACCGACTTTCACAATAAGGATATTTCGCTATTACACGGGCTGATTTTGTTATTTCATACGATTTAGTCTCTCGGGCGGGCACCCAAAAACAGATATTTTGCCATGCAGCGCTCCAAACCCCGCAGGCTGATTTTTATATCCGGTAAAAAAGTTGAAACAATTGACCGAACATTTTACGCAATGCCGTGTTATCTATTAAAACCAAAAAAGTACAGTATTATGGGATTAATAAAAACAGCAATAATTGGCGCCGCAGTTTACGGTGTAATTAAGTACGTAACCAAAAAGGATAGCAGTGGAAAATCAATCGTTGATGATCTGAAGGACAATGCACCGAAGTGGGTAGATGAGGCTAAACGGATTAAGGACGACTTTATCGCTGAAAGAAGGATATATGATGAGCCTATTTAATCAGATGTCTTTTACAAAAGTCTGATCAATATGAAGATCTCCGGATCTGTAATGCTGATCAGACTTTTTATTTACAGGCCGTTCTGCTCTCAGTTCTTATTCCATATTACTGACGGCTAACCTATTGCGGGCGCTCAGTTAAAAATACTTTTAGACTTTTTAATTGTTTTCTCCAGGTCTATCCCCTTCCCCAAAACGCCTTTAAACAAATCTCCCTCCGCCTTTAACCTGTCTATCGCATTAAAAATCGTAAAATGTTTCATCGTTAACCCTGGTTTTACTTCATCCCAGTGCAGCGGCATAGATATCGTAGCGCCTGGTTTCGGCCGTAAAGAATATGGGCCTGCAATAGTAGCTCCGGGACGGTTCTGCAGAAAATCGAGGTACATCTTACCATGACGCTGCGAGATGGACCGTTCCAGCGTAGTGAAATCAGGCAGCTGCTCATGCACCAGATTGACGATGAGCCTTGCAAACAACTGCGACTGATCGTAAGTATATTTAGCCGCCATCGGGATATATATATGCATCCCGGTAGAGCCCGAAGTTTTGCAGAACGAAGGAACATCCAGTGCGTCAAGTACCTTTTTCACCTCCAATGCCGCCTCAATCACCTGGTCGAACGTATTCTTATCCGGATCCAGGTCAATCACGCAGTAATCAGGATTATCCTCTGATTGCACCCGGCTGAACCAGGGGTTCATCTCAATACAGCCCAGGGAGGCCATCCATAAGAGGCTTGCTTCATCGGTACCCACCAGGTATTCTTTTTTTTCCCCTTCACCATTGGTATAAGGAAAGGTTTTCACCCAGTCGGGCGCCTTGCCTTTCACATCTTTCTGGTAAAAACTAGGGCCGTGAATACCATTCGGGAAACGGTTGAGTGACATCGGCCTGTCTTTCAGATAGGGCATAATATACTCCGCTGCCTGGTAATAGTAGTTGAACATATCCCGTTTAGTGACTTTATCTTCAGGCCAGTATATTTTACTCAGATGTGTAAATTTAAGCTCGTGCCCTTTCAGTTTCCTTACCTGGGTTTCGTCTTTCGGGTTGAGCAGGGTTTTCCTGCCCTTATCTTTCGCAGGACACACCATCTCATCAGGATGAACTTTCTGGTTGCGCTGACCTTTATGCTCCTGCTGAACGTTCTCATCAGACTGATCATGAGCAGCATCTTCCAGCCCTGATTCTACTTCCTCTATTGCGGCTTCGGTAGGTACAGCAACTTCACGTACCACCTCCTTTGCATTTTTATCCACCCGCATTGCCTGAAAGGAAGGATGCCTGAACACCCCGTCACTGGTCACTTCTGAGAATGCCACCTCACATACCAGTTCCGGCTTTAGCCATGTAGCCTTCGCCTTTGGTGGACTGGGGCGGAACCGGGAGGGTTTATTCACATCAGGAAGCGTTTTAAAAGGACTTTCACTGGTCACCAGAGGCTTAAACTGTGCAATCATTTCTTTTTGTACCTTGTCTGAAAATCCTGTCCCTACTTTCCCTGCATATTGTAAAGCACCGTCCTCATATACACCAAGCAAGAGGGAGCTGAACTGCTTGGAAGTATCCTCATTTTTGGTGTAACCGGCAATCACTACCTCCTGCCGCTTGTGCACCTTTATCTTCAGCCATTCCTTAGAACGGTAATCCGCCACGTATACGCTGTCTGATTTCTTGGCGATGATCCCCTCCAGGCCCATCTTTTGTGCTGCATTAAAAAAATCAATCCCGCTGGCGTTGAATACCTTACTCAGGCGTATACGGTCATCATCCACAGGCAGTACCTCCTTCAGGAGGGCCTGACGTTCGTTCAGAGGTAAATCCATCAGATCTTTTCCTTCATACCAGAGCAGGTCAAACACATAATATACCAGATCCCCATCTGCTTCGCTCCGCCAGTTCTGCAGATGCCCGAAATTAGAGATCCCCTTTTCGTTCAGTACCAGGATCTCTCCGTCAACTACTGCACTGATCTTCCACTCCTTCAGCAGCTGATAGATGGGATAGAACTTTTCGTTGAAGCTTTTGTTATTGCGCGACAATAATTCAACATCTCCCTTTTTCACAAAACCCAGTGCACGGTAGCCATCCCATTTTACCTCATATACCCAGTCCGGATCATCAAAAGGTTCATTTACGAGTGTCGCAAGCATAGGTTTCATCCCTATCGGTATATTGGATTCGGGTTGTTTTACACTTTCTTCGTGCCCGTTTTTCCAAACCTTGTCACTTCCTTTTCCAACGTCTTCAATCGTTTTTCCTGACAGTACCGATTCATCCTGTTTCGTCACGTCCTTTGTCGAAGCGTACTCGTCATTGTGTTTGATCATCAGCCAGGCATTGTCGCCCATGCCCTGCGTTTTTACCAGCGCAAATTCTCCCTCCAGTTTTTCCCCATACAGTTTTATTTTGAGCGAACCTGTTTTCAGCTGCTTCAGCAGGTGTTTTTCCTGTGCTTTCTTCCCTTTGATCGGTTCTATCGGCTCATAGGTGCCTTCATCCCAAACAATCACCGTTCCGCCTCCGTATTCGCCTTTTGGGATCAGTCCTTCAAAATTCCGGTAGTCATAAGGATGGTCTTCAACCATCATTGCCAGTCTTTTCGTTTTCGGGTCCGTAGAAGGGCCTTTCGGCACTGCCCAGCTTTTGAGCACACCATCCATTTCCAGCCTGAAGTCATAGTGAAGGCGCGAAGCATCATGCTTCTGAATCACAAAGGTTAAACTTCCTGTCTGTTTGGTTTTCCCCGCTTTAGGTTCCGCGGTTTTTGTGAAATCACGCTTGGCAACATATTTAGATAAGCTCATGACGAATGAATTTTTCTATTAAAGCTTCGAAAGACCTAAAAGGTTTTTATCAAAAAATATCTTTTTATAATTATGAGGAATGATTAATAAATTTGCCCGAAATACAATCGTCTTTATGCAAAAAAAAACACCTATATATATGTTAATAAACATTAAATCACAGTTAAAACATATAATTAAATAGTGTAGTCACCGGTTTAATTAATCATATTTGAAAAAATAAATCTCTAACATGGCAGATGATCAGGTCAACCTCAGTAACTGCGATACCGAACCTATTCACATACCCGGCCAGATTCAATCCCACGGTTTTTTAGTAGTTGTTGATGCAGAACAGCAGATTCAATTCTGCAGTGACAACATCGAACAGTTCCTGTCGGTCAGTGCTGCTGAGCTGATACAGAAACCGTTACATTTCCTGGAATCTGAAATTGGCTACAGTCTGAAGCCCAATTTCATTGCTGATCAGCTCAATTTAGCTAAAGACGCAAAAAAGTTCGACCAGTTTAACCCCTTTGCATTTAACCTTGCCGGCGTACCATATCATTTGATCATTGGCCTGAGTGGCGGTTATCATCTGCTTGAATTTGAGCCCGTGGCAGCTACTGCGCCTATGGATATTGAAAAAGTGATCGGCCATACGCTTTTCGAAATACTTGGTAAAAGGGTACTACAGGACCTGCTGGATGATACGGCTACCCAGATAAGGGGCATCACGGGGTATGACCGTGTGATGGTTTATCGCTTTGCTGAAGATGGCCATGGTGAAGTAGTGTCCGAAGCCAGAAAAGATGACCTGCCTGCATGGCTTGGACTACATTATCCTGCATCTGATATTCCCAAACAGGCCAGGGAGCTCTATAAATTAAAATTGACCAGGCTCATTGCTGATGTAAACACAACCCCTTCCAGGATCCTGAGTTCCGGTACGGATCCTGAACCACTGAACTTAACGAACTCCCAGCTGAGGGCCGTGTCTCCTATCCACATCCAGTACCTGAAAAATATGGGGGTAAGCTCCAGTTTCAGTATCTCACTGATCTATCAAAATGAACTATGGGGACTCATTGCCTGTCACCATTCCAGTCCCAAGTTTATCGATTACAAATCCAGGCAGTCTGCAAGGCTGATCGGGCAGATCTTATCCTCGGCGCTGGAATACCGGCAGAACGATAAGATTCAACAGGAACAGGAAGAATTCATCTACCATTCCAAACAGCTTTTCAGTCATTTAAAAGAAAACGACAATATCGAAGCAGCGCTGACATCGAACAGCAGTACGATTTTAGATATAGTGAAAGCAAGCGGTGCCATACTGGTGTACAACAACAAGATTACCCGCCTTGGCGTTACACCCAATGATGTGCAGCTGTCCGGCCTGATCTTATGGGTACAGAAGAACATTGCCCGCTCTCTTTATCATAACGTCAGTATCTCTGCGGTTTACCCGCCGGCATGGTTCTACAAGGACATTGCCAGCGGAATGATGGTCTGTGTGCTGTCAAAAGAGATCAAAGAATACATCATCTGGTTCAAGCCCGAGATCATTCAAACTGTCAACTGGGCCGGCAACCCCAATAAATCCTTTGAACCACAAGAGGATGGAATGAAACAGATTTCCCCGCGGAATTCCTTTGAAGTATGGAAACAAACCGTCACAGGAACCTCCGCAGACTGGACCACTGAAGAAATCAAATCCGCCATGAATTTAAAGGAGGAGATCATCTATATCATCAATGCCAAGGCAAGTGCGCTAAGGTTATTAAATGAAAAGTTAACCCTTGCCTATGAAGAACTTGACGCCTTCAGTTATACCATTTCCCATGATCTTAAAAATCCACTGGCCGTAATTAAAAGTTACGCGCAGCTATTGGAAAGGGACAAGAGCCTGGGTCAGCAGGGAAAAGACTTTTTAAAGCGCATTAGTGACAGGGCCGATAAAATGAACGTGATGATCAGTGAAGTGCTGAACTACTCACGCGTAGGTAGGCTTGATATTGTGTATAAAAGCGTAGATATAGCAGTGATGGTCAAAGACATTATTGCCGACCTGAAATTGTTGTATGCATCACCCGACCTGCATATCAGTACAGGAGAAATGCCAAACCTGCATGGCGACAGGACGATGATCCTGCAGGTGTTTTCCAACCTGATCAGCAATGCCGTCAAATACAGCCAGCAATCCCGCCCGTCAATTATCCATATTGAAGGTGAAGTCAACGCAGAAGAGACCTGTTACAGTGTGCGGGACAATGGCTTAGGCATCGTCGCTGAAGATCATCCCAAGCTGTTCGAATTATTCAACAGGCTAGATAACGCCAAAGACATTGAAGGGTCCGGTGTGGGCCTGGCCATTGTCAAAAGGATCATCAGTAAACACCAGGGCAGGATCTGGGTGGAGAGTAACTTAGGCGCTGGATCTGTATTTTATGTGGCCTTCCGTCATCCTACACCGGCTCATCCATAAGCAGGGAGTTTTCCAGTGCATCAGCAATACGGTCCAGCAGGTTTTGCTCGGAGAATGGTTTCAGCACCACGCCGTTAATTCCTCCATGCAGGTATTTATCACGGTCCTCCTTTAACACATTGGCTGTCAAGGCCAGTATCGGAACCGAGGCCTTACTGCTTTCAGGGTACCCGCGGACAAGTCCGGAAAATTCTACCCCGCCCATTTCGGGCATTTCAATATCGGTAAGTATAATATCGTAGCGATTGGCTTCAAAAAGCAAAAAAGCTTCCCTGCCGTTTTCTGCGATATCGCAGGCAACGCCCCATTTCCTCAGGATGGTAGTAAGCAGCAGTATATTCAGCTTGTTGTCTTCCGCGACTAAAACGTATTTTCCATTCAATGAAGCGTGTCTTACAGGGTCATCCGTAGCTTCCTTTACCAGGCAGTCCGTTGCCTCAACCACCTGGAAAGGCAGGTGGAATTCAAACACGGACCCTTTACCGGGTTCACTTGCCGCCATGATCTTTCCGCCCTGCATCTCCACTATCTTTTTGGATATCGCCAGCCCCAGGCCGGTACCCTTCTGCGATGCCTTTTCCTGTGCGGAAACCACCTGTGCAAATTCCCCGAAGATCAGCGGGAGGTTCTCCCTGCTGATGCCTACCCCGGTATCCTGAACTACAACATGCAAGATCCTGAAGCCCTTCTCCCCTTCCGTAACAAAGGCCTTCAGCACCACTTTACCTATTGTAGTAAACTTAATGGCATTGCTCACCAGGTTAATGATTACCTGCTTGAGCCTGAACACATCCCCTTTCAGGCACACATCTTGTCTCAGGTCAAATTCCTTCTCCATCCCTATCCCCTTGTGGTCTGCCTGGATGCTCAGGCCCATAAAAACTTCTTCCAGGGTAGCATGGGGATGAAAAGGCGCATGTTCAAAACTCATCTTTCCGGTTTCAAACTTCGAAAAATCAAGGATCTCATTCACCACCTCCAGCAACAGCTTTGAGGAGCTGCTGATTGCACCCAGCTGTTCTTTCTGCACGTCGTCCAGCCTGCTCTGGCTCAGCTGTTCCGAAAATCCGATCACCGAATTGAGAGGTGTGCGGATCTCATGGCTCATACTGGCCAGGAAAGCACTCTTTGACCTGGCATATTCTTCGGCATTCAAACTGTAGCTGATGATATCCTCCTCGTTCCTGAAGATTTTCCAGATATTATATAAAATAATGATCACCAGCGATGTCAGAAAGAGAAATATCACCCAGGATAACCTTTTAAATTTAAAGACGATATCCTGAAGGCTATCATTCAGGTCGTTCTTTCCGTTTGTAATATAATGCTGTTCTGCAAGTTTATATTTTTTGAGGCTCGTGATGATCTGTTCTATCAGTCCGGCATTGATCCTGATAATCTCCTGTTCCGATGCCCTCAACTGGCCGTCAGTCCTGTAGATTTGATCAAAATGTTTTCTCGAAACCACTGTCCCGTTGGGGATAATGGTGGTCCTCACCACCTTTGTAGCGATCTTTTTCTCCACCACCGTTGGCGATTTCTTTTCTTCCAGGGCTTCCCTGAATGACGCATCCGATTTCTTTGCCGAAAAGGCCTCAAACACACGTGCAAAAAACTTCTTTTTGGGCAAATTCTCTTTGGGTACGGTTTTGATCGTATCAATCTTCACCTCACTGATGTATTTGCTCACCACCGGCACCTTCATCGGCATTGCCGCGGCGTGTTCTATGATTACGTTCATCCTGCCGGCAGAGCGCATCAGGGAGTCCGACAAAAACCTGAGCCTGGTGTAGTTTTCCGTTTTGGCGGTCTTTTCCATCATCAGGTGTTTAAAATTCCTTGCGGGGATAGCAGAGCGGTCGTTCACGTTTAGCTGGGCAATCACCTGGTTCACGAATTTGATCTCGGCAGAGAACCTGTTAAAATACTTATTATCAGAGGTCAAAGCATATAGTCTGCTATTGTTATCAGCACTGTATAAACTGATTAAACAATTATCAATCATCGCTGCGCTCTCTCTTGCCAGGATCATCTGGTGTATATTATACCGTACGCTTTCCGCCCTGCGATAATACAGGTACAGGTAAAACGAACTGATAAATAATACAACAATAAGAGAAACAATTAAAGCATAACGTAATATGGGAATCTTTCTAACCGTTGAGATCATATGAGCAGCATATTTATATAAAACTGAAGGGGAAGAGGCGTATTAATAAATTTCAGTCACCAGGGGTTTGCAAGGAAAATGCCAACACTGTAAAAATACGGATTTGTCCCCGGCCAATTCCTGTCAACTGCGGGCAAACTATCAATTAATAAGACGTTCCGATGGGTTAAGAAAAACAAAAGATATCAGACGTAAACCAGCTGATTGCTAGTTAAAAAGGTCAGTGCGCTACTTAAAAGATTCAATAAAAAACAACAACAATGAATATTCCCGCTTTGTTTGTTTTTCTGAAGCAGTTTTTAAAATTTTAATTAGCAGACCGTTTACAATGCCGTACAGCCGGAAGATTTCAGACCTTCGAGATGATCTTTTCAGCTACGGAGTCCTTATTCTTCTTCCAGAACGGGCGCTTGCGCCGCTCATCTTCAGAGGGCTCATCACCCAATAATTTGCCCCAGGGCTTCAGCTCATTGATCCTGTCAAAGATGATCTTCAGGATAGCCACAAAAGGAATGGAAAGAAACATGCCGGAAACTCCCCACAGGGCATTTCCCAGCAATACGATCAGGATGGATACCAGGGCGTTGATCTGCACCTTTGAAGACACAATATTT
The DNA here is from genome assembly GCF_900107535.1 of Pedobacter hartonius. Classification (GTDB taxonomy): domain Bacteria; phylum Bacteroidota; class Bacteroidia; order Sphingobacteriales; family Sphingobacteriaceae; genus Pedobacter; species Pedobacter hartonius. The sequence goes on from NZ_FNRA01000014.1 coordinate 143,550, forward strand.
GGTACCAGGAAATTATTATCGATAAACTGGATGACGGCATAAGCGCCTACTATCCCCAGCTGTGTAGTATATCCATCTTTTGTTACTGTAGCCATCAGCACCGGCAGCAGGATTGCAACAATTCCGCCTATATAAGGGATCATATTTAAGATGGCTCCGATCACCCCAAAGAGGATGGCATATTTGACCCCCAGAAGCAGCAGTGCCGTAGAGTTCATCACGGCTACAATCCCAGCTTCGATCAGCAGTCCCACCATATAACTCTGGATGGCAAGTTTGGTTTCGCTGAGTACGTCGGCCACCTTCTCAGAATTCTCCTCTGCAAAGACTTCATACAGAAAGTTCAGCATCTTGGTTTTGTACCACAGATAGAGGAACACATACACAGGGATGAGGAATACCACGCCCAGTATTCCTATGGCGGTACCGAGCGTATGCCCTACCAGGGCCTTGCTGTTATTGACCGCCTCATTGATCAGCTGCACCTGTTTCTGAATGCTGATGCCAAAATCCTTCTGCAGCCAGTTCTGAAACATCACCAGCAGCTGGTTGAACTTCTGCGACAGCATCGGGAAGCTCTCCCCAAACTGGGCAATCTGGGTAGAGAGAAAATACACCACCGCCACGATCAGCACCAATGCGATAAACATTGACAATATGATAGCCAGCATTTTTGGCATTTTTCTTTTCTGAAACCTGTTCACCAGCGGGTTCAGCAGAATGGCGATAATCAGCGCAAAGGCCAGTGGCGTAAGAATATCCCTGAGATTACTCAAAGTATAAGTCAGCAATATCAGGCCGAAAAGCACTACCGTGCTTTTCATGTAAAAAGGATATTCTTTAACGGGCATATCAGTTATATATTGTTGGATAACAGCTTCTCTCAGAAATTGTTTCAGCCCTGCCCAAATGTATTTTATCTACAGTTTATCCATCTTAAATACTGATGTAATATGGTCATTTGAAGTGCTTGTTACCTGCAAATCGTTGATGAGTCCTGTTTCCAGACTATATACCCAGCCATTCACGCTCAATTTCTTTCCGTTTGCCCAGCGGTTCTGCACGATGGAAGTTTTTGTCAGGTTGAAAACCCCTTCTATCACGTTCAGTTCGACCAGCTTGTCAAAACGTTCCTTCTCATCTTCTATCGCATCCAGCGTTGTCGCGTACATGCGGTAAATATCCTTGATATTCCTCAGCCAGTTATCGATGATCCCGAACTGCTTATTTCCCAGTGCTGCCTGCACACCGCCGCAACCATAATGGCCAACAACGATCACATGCTCAACTTCCAGTACATTCACTGCATAATCCAGCACGCTCAGCATATTCATATCCGTATGTACCACCACATTCGCAATGTTACGGTGAACAAAGATATCCCCCGGAAGCGTATTGGTGATCTGGTTTGCAGGCACCCGGCTGTCCGAACAGCCTATCCACAATATCGGAGGTTTCTGCCCTGCTGATAGTCTGTCAAAATAAGTAGGGTCTTCGGCTAATGTTTCGGCTACCCAATCCTTATTACCTTTTAAAAGACCTTCGTAAGTAATCTGCTCGCTGTGATGTTCGATTTTTGCACACATAAATTTAGTATTAACAGGCTCCAAGGTAATTATTATCTGTCGATTTCTAAGCCTAAGCGAAAAGTTTAGCACTCGAAAAAGGAATTAACCCCACCCTGCAAGGGCTGCCCCCTACCCCTTCTTCGGCCTCACATTCCCAATTACTACTTCATCCTCAAAAATATATATCGTCCTTGAATTAAACGGCCATAATGGTTTATCCTTCGCGTTCTCCAGTTTAATAAAACTCTTTGCGTCATCCAGTGAACTGATCGAGCTCTGCTTTCCAAAAGGCAGCAAAACATATTCGTCATAAAACCCACTGAAGTTCTCTTCATGACCTGGTTCAACATAACCTATTGTTATCATCTTATTGATTTTTAAATGTGTACGAATATACCCAATTAAAGCCAGAGTTAATTTTCTGTTAACAGAAGATGCAACAATCAGTTCTTCAGCCCCGGCTTCCTGAACAGAAACGAGAACAGTATCCTGGCACTCAGAATCCTGCCACTTTGAATAAAGTTCTGCATAATCAGATAACGGCTTTTCAGGTACAGGCGGGTCCAGGTGAAGATACTCAGGAACAGGATTGCCGCGACGGTCTCCAGGTAGATATGAAAAAATACTGCTGAAAAAAGGATATACAGGTAAAAAAACAGCCAGTCAAATTCAGAGGGAAGCTGAAGGCCATAAAATTTGATCCTGTCATTCAGTGGCTGAATATATGTCTTAAAAAGGTCAGGATGGTAGAACTTCCTGAAGAACAGCAAGGTGAGAAAGGAGATGGTCAGCAATAACCAGCCTGTGCTGATCATATTTTCCTTTTGCTGAAGGAATAGATAGATATCAAAGATGATCATTGGGCCGGGTTTCCCGCCAAAGGTTGTCTGATGGGCGTCCTGTTCAAAATTACCTATCACAATAAACTTCTTGTAATGCAGCTGGTCCATCATGCCGTTCAGGTTTTTCTTTGCGGAGCTGATCACCTTTTGTATGGGGATCACCTGGTCTTCGTAAACTGCTTTGGGTACCGTTCGGCCGAGTTCTTCGGTGATGGGAATGGTATTGAAATACCAGTCATTACCGATTTTAAGGGCATCCCCCCAGCAGAAGGCCGATGTAGTATTTACCCTTTCATACATCAGGAGCGGCAGCGTTTTGATATTTTTTTCATCCGTCAGATGAAATTTATAGAGGGAATTTGAAAAGATTAGGAAAGGTTCCCTTATCCGCTGGAAGCCTGTTGTGGCGCTCGTTCCGGCTTTCAGTACATTTCGTGTAATATCGCCATGCCAGTTTGTTTTCACCGTTGACAGCAGGTTTGGAAACCCGGCCATCGACGACTGCAGCGACCAGTCCCGTTCAGAGGAAATATCGAAATACAGGTCACATACGATGATCTGCTCTGGGTTCATATTCCGGTGGAGCATGCGGAACAGCGTATCCAGCCTGGCCCGGTTGGCAATCACGTGCGTACCGTACTGATCTTCTACTATGGCGCTGCTGCGCGACACATCGATGAACATCACATCATTCATGTCATAGGGCAGGTTTTCCTTTGGTGAAAAAAGATTGGCTAGTTTTACCGATGCTTTTGCAAAGGTTTCCTCACCAATAAAATTCATGGGCATGTTCATCCAGCAATACATCGCAATAAGCAGCAGCAGGGCCGCAGAGATGGAAGTAAGTAACTTTTCGAAAAAATTCAGATGTTTATAGACAATGGATAGAAGAGCACGCAATACAACAAATTTCTTAGGTTGACAACAGGAACTAAAGTAATCAAGAAATATGTATATTCCTAAAAAATAGAAATTTACTTCATATTTTTTCATAACCACATAAATATCCTGCTTAAAGAAAGACCTGTTTTTAATATCAGATGATCCCATTCCGGATCGCAAAGCTCACCAGTGCCGTAGCATTGGGTTTATTGCTTTTTTCCTGCATGCTCCGCCGGTGGTTGATTACCGTATGCTCGCTGATGTTCAGCTTTTCCGCAATCATCTTGCTGCTAAAGCCGTCCGCCATCCATAACAGCACTTCCTTTTCACGTTTGGAAAACAGTTTATCTTCCTCATTCAGATAATACACCTTCCTGTCTACCAGCCGCTGTTCTACCAGCCCGTTGATGCAGATCTTATCGATGCTCTGGATGATCCTCTTGCCGGTATGGTGGTCGTTCAGGGGCGTCAGCATTCCCATGCTGAAAACCGGGTTACCCAGTGCGTCAGGGACGAAACAATTGCGCTGCAGGAAGTTCTCATACCTGCCGGCAGCGTTCCGCAGGCATAAGTTATACGTAAACAGGTAGCTGTTCTGCTCCTGGGGTTTGACGCCATCCAGGAACTCCAGCCGCTCCGGGAATACCTCCTCATTGAATAAACGCAGGTGATCGGGATGGTAAATATCCAGCATATGGCTGATGCCGCCTTCCAGAAAAGCCGCGGCGTGGTAGCCAGCGAAATTCCCTGACATCCTGGTGTAGGCACACTTCCGGTAATCCAGTAAATAAATTAAAGGTGTGCAGTGCCTGAAAAACGAATTAGCAAAACTGTCAGTCCTGAAAAACTCCTTGAAACAGCCGAGCTGCAGGAGTTCCTGTCCGCTCGAATTACCCTTCACCCTATCCAGATAATTCAGCCATGTGTTTTTTCGTTTTGAGAGCGATTTCAGCATGGTTATCAGTCATAAAAATGACAAAAAACTAGTATATACAGTTCCGAATTTCTAATTTATTTTTAATAAAACACAAATAAAAAAAGATTTAGTTTGCTGTTTCCTTTTAGCAGAACCGCCCGACTAACCTTATCATATGACAGATCCTTCATTTGATATATACCCTTTCTTTCCCATGACGGGTTCAGCTGCAACCTGTGGTATCTAAACTCCAGCAATATTCCCCCAATAATGGGGATTTTGAATTCAACCTTTGGCCCCTACATTTGCCTGTGAGATAATCAATAAATAATGCAAAGCCTGCTGTACCTGACCTTACGAGCTGATGCCGCGAATTTTGTTCTTACTAAAGTCATCTAGAGCAGGGTTTATTTTCCAATAGCCGGCGGTTAGTGGTTTTAACAGTTCCGCCGCCGGTGAACAACCTTTTCAGGGGCAGCGGCTGCATTTTAGTTCAGCGTGAAAAAGGGGGTGTATCATTATGATCACCCTCTTTTTTCATTGCTCATCTTTTTCCAATCTCAGTAAAAACACCTAACAACAGGTATTTTTTACCGGGATAAATTCCTCCAGCTTTATAGTAGTCCCATCATTTCCACGCGTTGTTTTTTTACAAATCCATTGAATATTATCAACAATTACACGTTATGCTGCCGCTCAAAACTGTGAAGATCAAATATTTTGTAATATCATTCTTAATATGCGTCCTTATTAATAAACATATTCCCAGTCTGCATACCTTCCACCCATAAAATTTAACGTGCCCGTTGGTAGCGCGATCAAAAATAAGGGTGGATTAGAAGTTAAGGGAATACTTTTACCAACACGAGACACTGTAATTAAGCACGCAACCCTTATGGCACAGCCGGATAACCTTGAAAAAAAAAAGCGTTTTGCCCTGGATATTACCATTACGAATAAAGGCACAACCGGAGCCAAAACTAGTTCAGCATTCTGTTGCCGGTAAGGACTACGCCACAGGTTTTGCCAAGGCCATCGCGGAGTGGAGTATAACTATAGAGTGTTTCCTCTATTTTTTCTGTATAGGTGGTTCCGTTATGGAAAACATGTTTCAGCGCATCCATGCGAAGTTTCCTTTTGTCATACCAGAGCTCTAACATCGCGTGATTTACTATTTCCGCCTTCAGGTCATCCCCCTTAAATACGCACATGGGTACCGGGGCAGACATTACCAGCGAGCGCAGATTCCGGTCGGCCTCTTCCAATGCGTATTTAGCCACTTCCCGTTCTGATACGTCAGTTGCCAAGATGAGTAAAGCCGTTGTATTTTCCTTTTCTCCCGGGATGAGCGTATAGCTGTAATCTATGTAGATTGTTTCCAGTCGCCCCGCCCTGTTGATCATTACCTTAGTTCCTGAATCATGGTAATACTTTCCGGTTTTAAAAACATTTCTGATGAGTTCTGGAAAGGGCTGACTGTGCAGTTCAGGCATAAAATCCAGTAACTTTTTCCCAATCACCTCAGACTCACGGCCCCATAATTTGAGCATAGCTTCATTCGCCAGGTCAACCTTCAGCGTATCTTCCTCCAGGATTGCAGCGGCAACCGGGGCGTTCTCAAATATTTTTAAATAATTTTCTATCCGATTCATATTTAATTTTTTTGTCTAACCACAAATTAGTCCGCATGCCCAATTTAAGAACTTGATGACAATTTGATTACAATATTGTGTAACATTTTGATTGTGAAATAATAATTATTTACTACTCTACAAAATTTTGAAGTGGTAAAGTAAACCAGAACGTGCTGCCTTTTCCGGGTTCGCTGTTCACTCCTATTTGTCCGCCGTGTTTCCTGATGATCTCCGCACTGATGTACAGTCCCAGTCCCAAACCGGAATACTGTACTCCATCGCCGCCCGCCCGGTAATACCGTTCAAACAGATGCGGCAGCTTTTCCACTGGGATTCCCGGCCCCTGGTCAATGACTGACACCTTCGCCACATTCTCCATTTTTTCAATCAGCACTCTGATTTCTTTAGACGATGCTGCATACTTCACTGCATTGTTTACAAAGTTTACCACCACCTGGTCTATACGGGCGGCATCGGCATTTACTTCCAGCTCCACATCGCCCGATGTGGTGATCGAGTAGATCCCTGCCAGGCGCACATGGCTGCAGCATTCTTCAGTCAGTTTGGCCAGTAAAAACCTGCTCTTATTTAAATGCAGCTGATCTTTGTTCAGCCTGCTCATATTCAGCAGGTCTTCAATCAGTATACTTACCCTTTCCGAACTTCTGCAGGCCTGTTCAATCAGCGGCGGAATCACATGTTTTGCAGAATCATTGTCCTTCAGCTTATTCAGCAGCTGCAGCGATGCCTTCAAACTCGTGACCGGCGTTTTCAGTTCGTGGCTGGCAATACTGATAAAATCATCCTTTTTCTCTTCCAGCTGTTTCAGCTCATTGATATCCGTACAGGTCCCAAACCATTTGATAATCTTCCCCTCGGTATTTAAAAACGGCGAAGCCCTTCCCAGTACCCATACATATTCGCCGCTACAGTTCTTCAGCCGGTATTCTAACTCATAGTCATCACCCGTTTCCAGGCAACGGCTCCAGATCTCCCTCACCCTTTCCATATCCTCCGGATGGAAGACCCCTTCCCAGTAGTCCTTAATTGTTGTTCCGAGCAGGTCACCCACAAAGTCTAACCAGCGCTGGTTAAAATATTCCGGGTTTCCATGCTCATCCGTGATCCAGATCATCTGGATGATGGAGTCTGCCAGCTGCCTGAACTGCTGCTCGCTTTCTGCCAGTGAATACGTACGCCTTTCCACGCGTTTTTCCAGTTCTATAGAGAGCGACTTCAGCTCGAGCTGCGAATGCATCAGCTGCTCGTTCATCATCCCCATCTGTTCATTCAAGATGTTCAATTCATGAACCGTTGAGGTGAGCTCATCATTGGCGGCAGAAAACTCGTCATTTGCAGCGGACAATTCCTCATTGATAGATCTCAGCTCTTCGTCCATCTGCTGCTCCCTCTTCAGTCCTTCATCAATACGTTCCCTGTTCAAAATTCTTTCAGTAATATTATAAGTAGTGGTAAGCAAAAATGCAGGCCGGGTCTCCGTAGCAGCTACATAAGTGATCTCTACCTCCCACCAGCTCAGTTCTATCTCACCCGGCAAGGCCGAAGGGATATTGTACTTGAAGGGTGGCAGGTAAATACTTTCCTGGTTGTTGACCGCGCGTGTCAGCGCTTCGGGTAAGATCCTGGCCCCCTCACCATCAGCCTTTTCTGGATTATAGGCCTCCCAAAGAGACATCCCTGTAATATCCCTGTCTTTATTATGTGTAGCCATTTCATAGGCTCTGTTATAAGCGATGATCGTAAAATCGGGAATATCGGCCTGTAGGACAACACGGGGCACTGCGGTATCAAATAATACTCTGAAGAAAGGGTCACTGAATAATTCCATTGGTTAGGATAAATGATAGCGTTGTATAAATATAATCTTTAAACGGACATTAACGATACGATGTATGATCGGTTATATCCTGGTTAAGCCTGCATCATATACGAAATTTTTATACGCCTGGAATTTGTCCGGGGTATTATTTGCGAAGTATTTTACGGGGATGGAAATTATATGGCATGGAACGAATGAGATGGGTAAGAAAAAAGGGCCTGGCGTTTTGACAACCAGACCCCACTCATTATTATTGGTGCGTGTATTAAAAATATAAAAATTTGTCCTCTACTATCGGGATCAGATCATCCCATACATAAAAGTACTTTCCTGAGATTTTTTTAGATTTTATTATTCCTTATTTTCGCCAGCGATAAAGAGTTCTGTTGCTGATCTGCAAAATAAATGTCAAATCATCTGATCCGAGCACCTTCTTTTGAACTGCCTCTTTTAGCTGTTTGTGGGTCTTCTCACCCGCCCTTAACTGAAGGAATGCCTCCAGTACCTGATCCTGTTTGCTTAAATTTTCCATGTCCGTTTCAATTAAATTTAAAGGTTATATTATATTTGGTTTATTATCTGACCTGAACGATGAAGCGTGCACACTTAACCTTCCAGACCGGTAATTTTGTATTTCACATATTTATTAAATTTATCTATGTCTTTTGTCAGTGGACTTTTTTCCGAATATCTTCCAATGCCTATCAGAATTCCCTTACTAAATTCAGGAAGCGCGTTATATCTTGAAGGGTCGATAATATAAACAGATAGTACAGCAAGCCTTTCAAATATATCCACCGGAAGTGACCCCGTCATTAACTCCAGGTAGAAGAAACAGCCTGAATTGAAGTGGATAAACTTCTTTGTCCACAAGCCAGATTTAGCCAGTGCTGTAGCCGTCTCGTCAGTTATTTTATCCATTATACGCTGAACTTTAGTCTCAATTTTCCTGAAATCGCCACTGGCCATGAGCGCACTTACTGCATATCCTAAGCGGGGTTCTATCAGGCAACCAGTCATTCCCAGCCATTTGTTCAGTGAGCCAATCGCTTTCCTGGAGGAAGCTATCAAATACAACTTGTTCAATTCTGGTGTTGAAGATATCCTTGTGGCCTGCATTGATGGATTAAAGGGGTTTCTGAGGCGATAGCCGCAGTCTTTCCCCAAACCCAAATCCAGCTCTGTATTGTGCATCAGATTCGCACCAGTCTGCGGTATGTACCTGAGAAAGATAAAAAGGCCGTTGTTGAAGATCTGAAGCCGGTTTACAAGGCGAACA
>NZ_FNRA01000019.1 GCF_900107535.1 Pedobacter hartonius
TGGTCTTTGCCAAAAATTAGCGACATAACCTCTGTATTGACAAATATAATACTTGAAAAAAGATACTCCAAAATTTGCTTTTTATAATAGTATCTCGCATCAGCATTAACAGCAATCATTTTATCTGCAACAGTATTCGCCTCTGCTGCTGCAGCAAGGGGAACAATGATTGAGATCAGGTCTGCCAATCCTGACATTAAAAAAGTTGTGGTCAGAGGTAACCTGAGAGTGTTCATCGTTCAGGGAAATTCTGAATGGATCTCAATGGATGAAGAGGATCAGCCACTGGTATCAATCAAACAAATAGGAAATACGCTGACGATTGGCACAACAGAAAAAAAACCGGTAGCCATTACCGTGTACGTTAAAGATATATACCGGATAGACGCCGCCGATAATGCAATGGTAAAAACTGTTGGGAAGTTCAATCTGAAATATCTTCAGGTAATGCTGAAAGATAATGCCACTGCCCGTATCAAAGCTAATACACATAGCATCTACACTGTGATCAATGACCGCGCCGACCTGGAGCTGCTGGGCACAACGGAAAAACATATTATCAGATCAAACGGTATCGCAACAATGAACACTGAGAAATTCGCCGCTGTGGTAACCAACCATGAGCAGGCTGAGATTGAAACTGCAATGAACAGGGATTCAACCGGCAGAAGACAAGTGACTAAAGTTGCATTGAAATAACCGGGCTGTTACGTAGCTTGTTGCCGTAAGCCTCCAGGAGTTCCGATCTGGTTGAAATAAGGCCAGTCTCGGCTCGGTTAAGCTTCATAGGATGATCCGGTCTGGTTGAGAAAGTTCAAAGGGGAAGTCCTGGCTTCGCTGAAAAAAAGGTATTGTTAGTTCAATGCTGCCTGCCGCTGAAGCGCGCCAGAGAAGGCATTGAACTAACAATACCTTTTTTTTGGAGCTTATCCCTTGGATTGTCTATAGCAGGATGGCCGGACGATCGTTTATAGCAAGGTAGACAAGCCATTTGTCTATGACAAGGTAGCCAAGTGATCGTCTGTAGCAGGGTGGTTAAGTGACCGGCCCCGATACAATTTACCTCTTTTTCAATTTGATGAGCTTTCACTATAAATTAACAGCTTTTAGAAAACAAATTTGATGATCTTTTACTAAGTAAGAATTAACGGTCCTTAGAGATTAAATTTAATCCCCTGTGCCAAGGGCAGCGTATCCGCATAGTTGATCGTATTCGTCTGCCGGCGCATGTATCCTTTCCAGGCATCCGAACCACTTTCCCTGCCTCCGCCGGTTTCTTTCTCGCCGCCGAAGGCACCGCCTATCTCCGCTCCGGATGTACCGATGTTCACATTGGCAATACCGCAGTCTGATCCTGCCGCTGAAAGAAACAGCTCTGCTTCCCTCAGGTTCAGGGTCATGATCGCTGAAGACAGCCCCTGTGGAACGGCATTCTGCAGCTTTATTGCTTCTTCCAGTGTCTTATATTTAATCAGGTACAGGATGGGGGCAAATGTTTCTTCCTGTACAATTTTATAGTGATTTTCCACTTCGGCCACGCAGGGTTTAACATAACATCCTGAAGTGTATCCTTCGCCGCTGAGGGCGCCGCCTTCTACAATGAACTTTGCCCCTTCGGCTTTGCCTTTTTCAATGGCTTTGATGTACATCGCTACCGCTTGCTGATCGATTAGCGGGCCGACGTGGTTATTCTGGTCCAACGGGTCCCCTATTCTCAATTGTCCGTATGCTTTTACCAGCCTGTTTTTAAAATCTTCGTAGATATCTTCATGGATGATCAGCCTCCTCGTCGATGTACAGCGTTGCCCTGCAGTACCAACTGCACCGAAAACGGCACCAATGACAGACATGTCCAGATCTGCCTCCTTAGAGATGATAATGGTGTTGTTACCGCCCAGTTCCAGGATGCTTTTCCCGAAGCGGGATCCTACTGCTGTGGAAACGATCCTGCCTACCCGCGTAGAGCCGGTAAAAGATACCAGTGGTATGCTTTTGTCATTGCTCATCAGGTCCCCGATAAATTCCTCGCTGATCAGCAGGGAACTGATCCCTTCGGGCATTTCATTTTTCTTGAGTACGCCGGCAAGAATCTGCTGGCAGGCGATAGCACAAAGTGCAGTTTTAGACGAAGGCTTCCAGACGCAGACATTGCCGCAAACCAATGCCAGTGCGGCATTCCAGCTCCATACTGCTACGGGGAAGTTAAATGCTGAAATGATGCCTGCAATGCCAAGGGGATGCCATTGCTCGTACATCCGGTGGTGAGGCCGTTCGGAATGCATGGTCAGGCCATATAGCTGCCGTGAAAGACCCACTGCAAAATCGCAGATATCGATCATTTCCTGTACTTCTCCAAGTCCCTCCTGCAGACTTTTGCCCATTTCGTAGGATACCAGGGTTCCTAAATCCTGTTTATGATGGCGCAGGGCATCACCCAATTGACGTACAATATCGCCTCTTTTTGGTGCAGGTATATCGCGCCAGTAGCTGAAGGCTGTTTGTGCCTGGGAAATGACTGTATGGTAATCTTCCTGGTCCGCCAGCTGCACTGTGGCTATCTTGCGGCCGTCCGCGGGAGAGTAGCTGTCCAGTGTACCTAAGCTGCCTGTACCTCCCCAGGTACTGCCTGTACTGAAAGCCTGGCTGACCTCCTGAATGCCCAGGTTTTTTAAAACGGAATTGATATCAGTTTGCATAACTCATGGATATTAGTTTATACAAATCAACAAAAAAAACGGGAAAGGGTGAAAAGCCGGGCGCCCATTTCCTGACCTGAATTTTACCGTAATTACAATAAAGTTGCGTTCCTTTGTAGTTAATTCTGGAAAAGATCCCAACAGCAAGAAAAAGATGCTGACAAATGCCAGTCAGCCAATCCTAGTTAAAATTAATATTATCAGCGATTTACAGACCAATATGTTTGAATGTTGAAAATTATTTCGGCTAGATGCTACACAATACTGTAAACTTATACTGTATTTTAGAAAAAGGGAGATGTTCTTTAATTATTAAATACAATGGAAGAGGAATTTTACTTTGATTTTAGTGATGATGCGCAGCGTTCGGTAGAGCGTTATGAAGAGATGTTAAGGAATCAGGATCAGTATTTTTTTGATGCCCAGGCTTTCGAAAATATCATCGACTATTATATAGAAAAGAGCGATCCTGTAAAGGCACTCCAGGTGATAGAATATGCCCTGAACCAGCATCCTTATGCTGCGGTATTTTTAATTAAACAGGCACAGTTATTTTTTATTACGGACCAGATAGACCGTGCATTCTTCTCCCTGCAAAAAGCAGAGATGCTCGAAGCATCGGAAGCTGAGATCTATGTGCTGCGCGGAAATATCTACAACAGCCTGGAGCGTTATTCCGAGGCGTTGGATAATTTCCAGATCGCGCTTACATTTGCGGAAACTACGGATGAGATATTGCTGCAGATTGCTTATGTATATCAGAATATGCTTGATTATGAAAGCGCCATCAAGTATATCAAGCAAAGCCTGGAACAGAATATGGAGAACAAAGACGGCTTGTATGAGCTGGCATTCTGTTATGATATCCTCGATAAGCAGGAGGAAAGCATCCAGTTTTACCAGGAATATATTGACAATGATCCCTATTCTTATGCGGCATGGTACAACCTTGCCAATTCATATCATAAGCTTGACCTGTTTGAAAAAGCGATCGATGCCTATGACTATGCGATACTGATCAAAGACAATTTTGCATCCGCTTACTACAATAAAGGCAATGCACTCGTGCAACTGGACCGTTATGCGGAGGCTATAGAAGTGTATAAACAAACCTGGGAATATGAGCAGCCCAACGCAGATACCTATTGTGCAATAGGAGAGTGTTACGAAAAGCTGGAGCGTATGGACGAGGCGCGTGCCTATTACAAAAAATCTGTAAAGATGGACGGTAAGCTTGCAGACGCCTGGTTTGGGATAGGTGTTACACTGAACTTTGAGGAACGTTATTTTGAATCGCTGCATTTCTATAAAAAGGCGATTGAGCTGGATGACGAAAATCCTGATTTCTGGTTTGCCATGGCCGATGCTTATTATAAACTCGGGCAGATCGAACAATCTGTTGAAGCCTATTACAAGGTACTGGAATATAATCCGCTGGACATAGAAGCATGGCTTGATTTCTCTACGGTATTGTATGAGCAGGGAAGACTGCTGGAAGCTTCAGAAACGATCGCTGACGGAATAAAAAACAACCCTGACGCTGCGGAGCTTTATTACAGGATGGTGGCTTACCTGTTTGCATTGGGACAGAACAATGACGCCATTGTTTACCTGGAAACAGCATTGGTGACCGATCCGGATAAACATTATATCCTGTTTGAGTACCTTCCCCAGTTACAGGACAACAGGGCGATCATTGAAGTGATCAATAAATATATTAAATAAAGGCTTTATTTGTAAATAGTTCATTGTAATGTATTTAGTGGCTATGAAATTGTAAAAAGCCCGCTTTGGCCTTACTACAAAAAGGTGACGAAAATGCAATTATATTCTAATGAACAGTCTTGATTTTTTTTATCACCTTTGCACCAGATATGAATTACCCATTAAATAATATTCCGGAACGTCCGGTTAAACCACGCCAGAGCGGCATTACCATGGTAATGGACAAAGGCCTTAGTTTAAGACAGACAGAAGACTTTATAGATGTTGCAGGCATACATTCAGACATTGTTAAATTAGGTTGGGCAACATCCTTTGTTACACCGAAACTGAAAGAGAAACTCGATATCTATCGTAGTGCAGGGATCCCTACCTACTTTGGAGGGACATTATTTGAAGCTTTTATCATCCGTAACCAGTTTGAGGACTATATCCGGGTACTGGAGCAGTACGGAATGGAATATGCGGAAGTTTCAGATGGCTCTATAGAGATTGAGCACGATCTGAAATGTGAATATATCCAGAAACTGGCCAAACATGTAACCGTAATTTCAGAAGTGGGATCTAAAGATGCCACCAAGATATTTGCTCCCTATAAATGGATCAAACTCATGAATGCCGAGATTGAAGCGGGTGCATGGAAGGTGATTGCAGAGGCCAGGGAAGGTGGAAATGTAGGAATATACCGTGGTTCAGGAGAAGTACGTGAGGGGCTGGTAGATGAGATTCTTACCCAGATCCCACAGGAAACCATCATATGGGAAGCTCCGCAGAAAGAACAGCAGGTATGGTTTATTAAACTGATCGGCAGCAATGTCAATCTGGGTAATATCGCTCCTGCAGAAGTTATTCCGTTGGAAACCATTCGTCTGGGCCTTCGTGGAGATACATTTGATTACTTTCTTAATTCAGGTAAGTAAGCCTTATTCAGCTCGATTTTATGAGAACATTTGGCCTGATTGGTTTTCCGCTAGCACACTCCTTTTCAAAAAAGTACTTTACTGATCAGTTTGAAAGGGAGGGAACAACAGATTGTAAATATGAGCTGTTCCCTATGGAAGATATTTCTTCCATTCTTCCGCTGATTACGGGCCAGGAAGACCTGGAAGGACTAAATGTGACCATTCCTCATAAAGTTAATGTAATGCCTTTTCTGCATGAGCTCGATGATGCAGCCAGGCAGATTGGCGCCGTGAACTGTATCTCCATCAGGAGACAGGGCAATGATACCCTGCTTAAAGGCTATAACACGGATGCCTTTGGTTTTGAAGAATCCTTAAAGCCTTATTTAAAAGAACACCATACCAAAGCGCTGATTCTCGGTGACGGGGGAGCGGCGAAAGCCGTGCGTTATGTGCTTGGTAAACTGAATATCTCTTACCTGACTGTCGTGAGAACGGCAGTTCCGGATGCAGTTGTGTATGGAGACCTGAATGAAGACATTCTCGGCAGCCATCAGCTGATCATCAATACTACGCCTTTGGGAACCTTTCCGAAGGTTGAAAATGCGCCTGATCTGCCTTACCATTTACTGACAGCGCATCACCTCGCATACGATCTCGTTTACAATCCTGAAGAAACTGAATTCCTGCGCAGGGCAAAAGCCCGGGGAGCTGCTATAAAAAATGGCCTTGAAATGCTCCATCTGCAGGCAGACCGCTCATGGATGATCTGGAACAGCTTAGCGTAGAAATGATGAAGAACCTGTTGCTGTCCGGTACTTTTATCCTGTTATGCTGCACTGCAGCATGTAACAATGAGAGTTATGTACCCAAACCAAGAGGTTATTTCCATATCAAATTTCCTAAAAAGGAATACCTGAGTTACGATGCAGGATGCCCTTTCTCTTTTGATTATCCAAAATATGCAACGATAGAGCCCGATCGGGAAGGGGATGCCGGAACCTGCTGGAACAATCTTAGTTTTCCTCAGTTCAATGCCCGCCTGCACCTCACTTATTATGATGTTTCATCTGCAAAAGAGTACTATGGGTTGGTGGAAGATGCGAGAACACTGGCTTTTAAACATACCGTTAAGGCGAATGCCATTGACCAGAAGCTGATCAGTTTTCCAGAAAGAAAGGTTTATGGTATTTATTATGCGATAGAGGGTAATACGGCCTCGTCAGTGCAGTTCTTTTTAACAGACAGTGCCAAACACTATTTCAGGGGGGCACTATATTTTAATGAGCGCCCGCAATATGATTCTATTGCCCCGGTTGTGAGTTTTATAAAGAGGGATATTGAACGCATGATTGATACCTTTAAGTGGAAAAAATAAATACTTATTCGAATGATTACTATCCAGCAGTTTACTTTTAATCCTTACCAGGAGAACACCTATGTTTTGTACGATGTAACAGGAGAATGTGTAATTATTGATCCGGGGATGTACGATGCTTCCGAGCAGAATACCCTGGTCAGGTGGATAAAAGAAAGTGGTCTGAAACCTGTACTGCTGCTCAATACCCATTGCCATATTGACCATGTATTGGGCAATAAATTCGTTTTCGATAACTGGGGCTTAAAACCCCGGTTCCACAAAGGCGAGCTTCCTGTACTTTACGCCATTCCCGGATACGCACCACAGATGGGCCTGCACTATGAGCTTTCACCTGAACCGGAAGTGTTTCTGGAGGAAACAGGAACGGTGGTTTTTGGTAATAGTGAGCTGGAACTGATCTTTGCTCCAGGGCACTCTCCGGCACATTTATGTTTCTATGCCAGAGAAGATAATTTTCTGATCGGCGGAGATGTGTTGTTTTACTCGAGTATCGGGCGCACAGACCTGCCGTACGGAAACCATCAGCAATTGCTGAACAGCATCAGGGAAAAACTTTTTGTCCTTCCTGACAGTGTTGAGGTTTATCCGGGGCACGGTTCTATCACCAATATCGGTTATGAAAAGCAAAACAATCCTTTTTTAAAATAAGTACCTGTATATTTGAATAAACAGATAACATTTGAACACAGCCCTCTATATTGCCCGCAGGTATCTTTTTGCTAAAAAGTCTACCAATGCTATAAATATTATTTCTACGATATCAGTATTGGGCGTTTTTGTGGGTAGTGCGGCACTGATTATTATCCTTTCGGTGTTTAACGGCTTTGAGGAGGTAGTGCTGAAAATGTTCAATACGATTACTCCGCAATTGGTGATTGCTCCCGCTAAAGGTAAAACCTTTGAGCCGAACACAGCTTATTTTAAGCAGCTTAAAGCGAATAAAGATATTTATTCCTATACGGAAGTACTATCGGAAAATGCCCTGTTGAGATACCATGACAAACAATCCGTAGGATTGGTTAAGGGGGTAAGCTCGGCTTATTTAAAAAATAAGAGCCTTGACAGTATTACCATCCAGGGTAAGTTTGTGATCCGGAACAGCGGCGGCCCTAATGCGGTCATCGGCTCTGCTATACAAAATTACCTGATGGTAAATACCAATGACCCTTTTACGCAGCTGCAGATCTTTTCTCCAAGGAAGGGAGTTACTTCCACCTCTATCAACCCGGCAGATGACTTTGTAGATATGTATATCCCCGTTTCGGGTATCTTCGAAGTTCAGCAGGATTTTGATAACATTGCGATTGTACCACTGAGCTTTGCGCGTAAATTATTGCAGGAGGATAGTAAGATCTCTTCCATTGAGATCAATCTGCAGAAGGGCATTGATGCGGATACTTTTAAGGAGACCATAGAGGAACAGCTGGGTGCCGGGTTTGTCGTAAAAGACAGGATTGAGCAGAATAAGGCGCTGTATAATATACTGGGTACCGAGAAATGGGCCGTTTATATCATTTTAACTTTCATCCTGATCATTGCGATCTTTAATATCATAGGGTCACTCACGATGCTGGTTATTGATAAGATCAAAGACATTGCCATATTGAGCAGCCTTGGGGCGGGGCGGGGACTGATCAAAAGGATCTTTCTTTTTGAGGGGATGATGATCACCATGGCAGGCTGTATCTTCGGGTTGTTGGTAGGATTGGGTTTTTGTGTCATGCAGCAGAAATTTGGCTGGATCAAAATGTCACAGGAGAATCTTTTAATCAGTAATGCCTACCCAATTGGCCTGAAATGGAAAGATTTTCTATTAGTATTTGTTACGGTGAGTATTTTCTCGTTTATGGCATCAGCTTTGTCATCTAATTTGAGCGTTAAGAACATCAATAATTTAAACCAAGATCTTTAACATGAATTCCTTTAAACGTACAGCATTATTATTATTTGCAATGTCTGTTATTTTTGCTGCTTGTAATCCTGAATCGTCGCAAGAGCAAAAGAGCAATACCAAAATAATAAAGGGACTGTATAGCTATGGACCGGAAATACACTCATTTACAGACTGCGAAGAGGGAAGGGAGTTCTGGGTGGCAGATAGTGCTAAAACGCTGGAGCTTGCTTACAGCAAGTTCAATTTCGAGAAGCCATATGAGCCCGTTTATATTGAAGCAGAATGTCACGTGATCAAATCTGACAGCCTGATGGTGTCGGCAGATTTTGATTCTACACTGGTAGTAACTAAATTGCTGAAGATCACTAAAGAAATTCCTGACGGCCCCTGCAATCAATAGGGGCTATTTTGTCACGTAGAGGTCTTTTGTAACGGCTGGTATAATTCCTTTTTCCTGGGCCATGTTAAACATAATATCAATTGCCTTTCTGCCTTCGGTACCCAGGTCAATGGAATATTTGTTGACATACAATTCTATATGTTTGTACATCACAGCCTCGTCCATTTCCTGTGCATGACTTGAAATAAAGCCGATTCCAGAAGTTGGGTTTTCAAAAGCAAATTCTACTGACTTGCGTATCAGCCTGTTCACTTTGAGTTGAATGTCATGATCCAGCTTCCGGTTGATCACAATACCGCCCAGCGGGATCGCACAGCCTGTAAGTTCTTCCCAGTAACTTCCCAGGTCTACCACCTTGTAAAGTCCTTTGTCCATATAGGTGAACCGGTTCTCGTGGATGATCAGTCCAAGATCGATGCTGTCACTTAACAGGGCATTCTCAATTTCTGAGAAAACCATTACCTGTTTATTGCGTAAATTGGGAAAAGCGATGCCCAGCAGAAAGTTCGCGGTTGTCAGCTCACCGGGAATGCCTACCCATAGCGGAGAATTTTCCATGGTTAGCTTTTCGCTGTTGACAAGCTCTTCATTTTTACAGATCAGCAGGGGGCCAACGCCAAATCCCAGTGCACTTCCGGCATCCAGAAGTGCATATTTATCTGCCAGATGGGCGAAAGCATGAAAACTTAGCTTAGAAACATCCAGCTCAGACCGAAGCGCTTTTTGATTTAATGTCTCTACATCGTCATAGAATACCTCAAAATCAAGGCCTTCGGTGTCAATCTTGTGGTGAATGAGTGCATCAAATATAAAAGTGTCGTTAGGACATGGGGAAAAACCAAGTGAAAGTTTCATGCGGTAAATGTAAGGAGTTCGGGGAGGCGCTCCGTTAGCGGTTTGTCAAAAATTCAATTGCCCATTCATTTAGGTTTTTTACCGCCAGGCCTATTTTCCATAATTCGCGGTTCCTTTCTTCCACATAATTGGAGATGGCGCGCACCTGTACGCAGGGAATGCCGAGCTGTTCACAGCAGTAGAAGACTGCGGCACCCTCCATGCTCTCAGTAACAGGATGGAGGCGTTTTTCGATGGCTTTAATGCTTGACTTATTGCCATGCACTTTATTAACTGTAATACCGCTGACCCTGGGCAGAAGGCTGAAATGAGCTGTGCCCGGTTCGTTCCCGGCAGTATAACTGCTCTTTCCAAACCCCAGGGCATCGATCGTTAAAAATTCATCCCTGTCTTCCGCTCCGAGTTCTGAAAATGTGTCATGTGTTACATTCAGCAGGCTGCCCAGAGGGTATTTCCATTCGTAACAACCTGCTATTCCAAGGTTGAGAACAAGATTATAGCTCTCAGACAGATATTTCCCCAACGCAAATGCTGTTGCGGTCATCCCAACACCGGTAATGAGCAGATCAAATGCCGCTGTCTGTATGAAATCTTCTTCAGGCAGGGTAAAGTAGCCGCAAAGACCGGATAATTCAGCCCTGGTTGCAGCAACGATCAATATCTTCATTTAACGAAGTTACAAGAATTTTTACCCGTTTTTTATGAGAATATATTGATTTGTTTCGGTGATGTTTATTGTTTTTTTGCCTTCAGGAGCCCGCAGGCGCTGTTCATTGCTTTTTGCAGCTGAACGCTGATCGGGGGTTTTTCCCGAAAACTTTCTACTTTAAGCTTTCTGCGTATATTTGCATTCAATAAATAACATAATGATTTATATAACCCGTAAGGAATCCTTCAACGCCGCACATAAACTGGCCAGGCCCGATTGGTCAGACGACCATAACCTGGAGGTTTACGGCAAATGTGCCAACCCTAACTGGCACGGTCATAACTATCAGCTCTTTGTTACTGTAAAAGGTGAAATCAATCCTGAGACCGGATTTCTGGTGGATCTCAAATGGCTGAAAAACATGATCAATGAGCATATCATTGATAAAGTGGATCATAAAAACCTCAATCTGGACGTGGATTTTATGAAAGATAAATTAGCCTCTACCGAAAATCTTGCTATTGCCATCTGGGAACAACTGTTGCCGCATATCAATGCCGGCGGTGCACAATTGCACAGCATAAAAATTTACGAGACCGAAAATAATATTATAGAATATCTCGGTTAATCAAATACATCAATGGAAAATCATACACAAGATCCTTTTGACGAGGAGAACGATGGATATATTAAAGTAGACCGTTATAATAAGACAAAGATCGAATCTATATCCAGTCATTATACAGATATCCTGAGCACGATCGGCGAAGATCCGTCGCGTGAGGGGCTGTTGAAAACACCGGAGCGTGTGGCAAAATCGCTGCAGTACCTTACACATGGGTATGACCTTGATCCGGCTGAGATCCTGCGATCGGCCATGTTCAGGGAAGACTACAGCCAGATGGTGGTGGTAAAAGACATTGAAGTGTACTCGATGTGTGAGCACCATATGCTTCCTTTTTTTGGAAAGGCCCATATCGCTTATATTCCAAACGGACATATTGTAGGCCTGAGCAAAATCCCGAGGGTGGTGGATGCTTTTGCCAGGAGGCTTCAGGTACAGGAACGCCTGACGAATGAGATCAGGGATTGTATCCAGGAAACTTTAAATCCGGCGGGTGTTGCGGTAGTGATTGAATGCCAGCATTTGTGTATGGCAATGAGAGGCATACAGAAACAGAATTCTGTAACTACCACATCGGCATTTACCGGTGGATTTGCGAGCGACAAAACCCGGGCAGAGTTTTTGAGGTTAATTACAGCGAAACTACACTAGATTAGATTTTTTAATAACATTCGGGCTCCGGAGAGTCTTTAATAAACAACAGACCAATATAATGAAAGCATATTTATTCCCGGGACAGGGCGCGCAATTTTCAGGCATGGGCAAGGAACTTTATGAAAATGAAGAAGCCAGAGTAATGTTTGAAAAAGCAAATGATATTATCGGATTCCGTATCAGTGACATCATGTTCTACGGCACGGAAGAAGAACTTAAACAAACAAAAGTTACGCAGCCTGCTATATTTCTGCATTCTGTTATACTGGCCAAATCTTTGGGCGACAACTTTAAGCCGGATATGGTTGCAGGACACTCTCTGGGTGAATTTTCTGCCCTGGTGGCTGCCGCTGCTATTTCATTTGAAGACGGATTGAAACTGGTGATTGCAAGGGCCAATGCGATGCAGAAGGCATGTGAAATCCAGCCTTCTACCATGGCTGCGATCCTTGGACTGGCAGATGATGTGGTAGAGAAGATCTGTGATGAAATAGATGAGGTGGTAGTTGCCGCGAACTACAATTGTCCTGGTCAGTTAGTGATTTCAGGCAGCATAGAAGGTATTGATATCGCCTGTGCAAAGTTAACTGAAGCAGGTGCAAAAAGAGCTTTGAAACTTAATGTTGGCGGTGCTTTTCATTCGCCGTTAATGGAGCCTGCCAGAATTGAATTAAAAGAAGCGATCGAAAATACTACAATTCTGCCTCCTGTGTGTCCGATTTATCAGAATGTTGACCCGCATCCGCAGGCAGATCCTGAAAAGATTAAATTTAATTTGATCACACAGCTTACCGGCGCTGTAAGATGGACGCAGACGGTAGAGCAGATGCTTGCTGATGGAGCGGATGAGTTTATTGAAGTTGGACCCGGCAATGTATTACAGGGCCTGGTTAAAAAAGTAAACAGGGCTGTTCAAACAAGTTCAGCGGCTGTTCCCGTTTAATTTTTATTGTATATTAAATTATCCGGTGTGAATATTGGCGCTAAAATCAGATTTCTTCTATTGATCCTGGGGATGTGCTGTATTGTTACAGCATTATCTTTGAAGCACTCTATTACGAAAAAAGATCTTTTACAGCACGAGGCAGAGATCCTTCAGGAAAACCTTGCCTCAAATGAACGTATAGTATACAACTACCTGGCAGATGTACAACAGGTAGAAAGAGCCAAGCAGTTTCACCTGAATGAAGGTTTTGCTGTAGGTTATATCAATAATTACAGGCCTAAGGGAATCAATGTACTTACTTATTACAACTCTGTTTTAAAATTCTGGAGTTCCTATAAAGCCATACCACCAGACCCTTCCAAGATAAAGGAAGGGTCTTCTTTTATGCAGTTCCCGAACGGATGGTATGAGGTGATCAAGAAAACACAGGGCAGTTATTCCATTATTTTTCTGATCGATGTAAAGAACCAGTTCAGCATTCAGAACCGGTATCTCAGAAATGGGATCGTAAAATCTCTTTCTCCCACAAATTCGCTTGTTCTGGCGTCTTTCATGGATGAGGAGGTATTTGGCATTACAAATCTCGATGGGAAGTTACTGTTTGAGGTAAAGCTCAATCCTAATTATACGCAGGGAATCTATGCGGCCATACAAATCTGGCTGTGGGTAGTGGGATTGTTCTGTTTTGCGCTGTTTA
The DNA here is from genome assembly GCF_900107535.1 of Pedobacter hartonius. Classification (GTDB taxonomy): domain Bacteria; phylum Bacteroidota; class Bacteroidia; order Sphingobacteriales; family Sphingobacteriaceae; genus Pedobacter; species Pedobacter hartonius. The sequence goes on from NZ_FNRA01000019.1 coordinate 13,422, forward strand.
CGAATTCGTTTTGTGCCCGGCTGGTTAAAAAGGGTCACCTCATCAAGGCTACGCTATTGCTGACGGTGTTTTTCTTTCTGGTAAGGATCACAGACCTGGAATACGGATGGTTCAACCATCAGTTTAACCTCGAAATTTTCAGTCCCGCTATTTACGCTGAAAGCTTCTTTTTGCCTTCTGTTGGAGATTTTCTGCTCAATGTAGTGGCATTAACCTGGATTGTACTTTTCATCTATACCTATAAGGATAAATATAGGTTCCCGGCATGGGCCTCCCGAAGCAGGCCGTTTGGGTTGGCCTTTCATGTGATTGCTTTGCTGCTCTTTTCAGGGATAGCATTCCTGATCAATACGCTGTTTTTCGGATTGATTTATAACTCAAAGATTAATTTTGATATCACCAATATCATTAATTTGAGCTGGTTAAGCTGGGTATGTATTATTATTCTGTGCCTGGTCTGGTTTAATGTATATCTCATTGCCAGCATCGTGATTGAACTCACGAAACAGCTAAAAGTAAGCAACAAAGAGCGGCTTATGGTGTTCTTTTCGATGTTCTCGCTGTATTTCATCTATATGCTGTTTACAGCTTTTACAGTGTTCTTTATCGCCTATGCCCTGTTTCTTTTTATCGTCTCCTATAATATTTATATCCAGCAAAATAAGTTTACGATCAGTGTATTTGCGGCTATTTTCTTTTGCCTTGCGTTTATTTCTTCGATCAAATACCTAAAATTCAATGATATCAAGGAGCGCAGCAACAGGTATGTGATCGCGCAAAAACTTCAGTCTTCTGATGATCCCAAAGTGATCAACTCTATAGAAAGCCTGGGCAACGGTATCTCCAACGACCTGTTCATAGCGGATTATTTTAAAAGTCCGAAGGCGAACAGGCATCTTGCCCTGCAGAATTATATCACGAAGACCTTTCTGGACGGTTACCTTTCGCCCTTTGAGCACAATTTCTATGAATTCAACGGTAAAGATTCGGTCAGCAGCCAGAGGGGGGAGAATTCGCTGAGGCATTATCAGAACCTGGTGAGATCAGGATCTGTAAAGATCTCCAACTTCTTCTACCGGCTGAATGACACTTTCGGATACCAGAATTATTTTGGGATCGTGCCGATCTTTGATGACAGCCATATCCTGGGTACCCTTGTGGTTGAACTAAAGTCCCAACAGTACAACTACAGCAGCCAGTTTCCGGAAATACTGATAGACGGAAAGCTGAAGACTGACGATGACTACAGCAATTATTCCTTTGCGTTTTATAACAACAACAGGCTGATCAAGCAAACGGGTAAATACACCTATAAACTTGCCAATAATGAATTTAAAGGGAAGTTTGGCGAGCCTGTTTTTGTGAATGAGCCTCGGCAGGGGTACAGCCATCTGATCTATACGGCCAGCAGCTCGAAAATTATTGTGATCAGTAAGGAAAAGGTAACCTATATCGTTAGACTGGCAGCACTGTCCTTTTTCTTCCTTGTTTTTATTATTTTTTCTGCAGCCCTGTACGTGCTGATCTGGCTGTTGAAGAACATTGATGAGAGCTGGGGCGGCTGGTTCAATATCAACAGGTCCTTAATGATCAATGCCAATAAGATTCTTTATAAGACGAGGATACAGCTGTCGATTGTTTTATCGGTTGTTGCTACGCTGCTGATCGTCGGCTGGTCTACCTTCTTTTATATCAGGGATGAATACCGTAAACAGCAGGACGATTTTATCAGGGAGAAGATCAGGAAGGTGGAGATGTCTTATGAGAAACAGATCTTTGCTACCGGTATACCAAAGAATACAGACCAGGCGATTGTGAACTTTAACCAGTTTGCGGACATCAACTCGGCTTATTTGAACCTGTTTGACGTGAGTGGGGGCTTGCTGTTTACTTCCTTACCTAAGATGTATGACTATGGTATCATTGGAGAGCGAATGGGGGCTAAAGCCTTCATCTATCTCAAGCAACTGCAGCGGTCGGAATATACAAACCCTACAGAAGCTATAGGGGAGTTTATTTATTCATCGGCCTATGCCCCGATCCGCAATGCACAAAATCAGACTGTAGCTTATATCGGCCTGCCATATTACGGGAACGAGGCGGATTATCAGTCGAAAATAGGCCTTTTCATCAATACGCTGATCAATATCTATGCCCTGGTGTTTGTGGCGATAGGGGTGCTTGCCGTATTCCTGGCAAATCAGATCACGAGTCCGCTGACGTTTATCCAGGAGAGTATCAGGAAGACTAAACTTGGGCAGAAAAACCAGCCTATTGTATGGTCCAGGCATGACGAGATCGGCTCCCTGATCAAAGAGTATAATAAAATGATCGCTGCCTTGGAAGACAGCGCCGTTAAGCTGGCAAAGTCTGAGCGTGAGAGTGCCTGGCGGGAAATGGCAAAACAGGTGGCACATGAAATTAAAAACCCGCTGACGCCTTTAAAACTGGGTGTACAGCTTTTGGAGAAATCCTGGAAGGAAAAAGACCCCAATTTTGAGCTCAAGTTTGAAAGGTTCTACAAATCTTTTGTAGAGCAGATTGACAGCCTGGCAACCATCGCTTCGGAGTTCTCAAATTTTGCCAAGATGCCGGATACGAAGCTGGAACAACTGCTTTTGATTCCGATCATTGCACAGAGCAGGGACGTTTTTATGAACTCTTCGGGTGCAGAGATTTATATCTCCAACCTGACGAATAAGGAGGTGTTGATCCTGGGTGACAAGGACCAGCTGCTGCGGTCATTCAATAACCTGCTGAAAAATGCAATTGAGGCCACAAGTACCAAAGATAAATGCCTGGTATATGTTAAAATAACCAATGACACGGACTATGTGTTTGTGGAAGTGGAGGACAATGGTAAGGGCATAGACCTGGACCTTCAGGAGAAGATATTCGTGCCTAATTTTACTACCAAGTCATCAGGAACTGGCCTTGGCCTTGCATTTGTAAAACAGGCTGTTGAGAATGCCGGAGGATCAATAAGCTTTAAATCCTCCGCCGATACAGGTACAGTGTTCTACCTGAGTTTTCCGCTGGTACCACATTAACCGGTGGCCCTTTTTACTTTAATTCCAGTGAAGCTTTACCCATGGTGAAGCCGTTTGCATAGAGGATAATCGAATAAGTTCCCTTGATGAATGGTTTTGGATTTACCCATTCAAGATTGTATTCTGTATCGTCGTTGTTATAAGACACAGTGATCATGTCACTGTATTGCATTTCCTGTCCGTCTGCTTCAAACATATTGTTCTCATTGGCAACCAGATTACCTGCAGGGTCAAAAATCCGGATATAAATCTTATGGTAATCCTTTTCTGCCAACTGATTTGGAATGATATTAAAATAGGTAATTAGCTTTTTCGCTGCTGAGGCTTTTGAAACTTCAACATTTTTGCCACTGTTCTTTACCTTGAAGGCAATCAGGCGTACGTTAAATGCTTTTAGGGCAGCACTGCTTTTGACTTTTGCCGCCAGTTCTGAATTCTTCTTTTCAAGATCTGTCGCTTTGGCCTTTTCTGAGTTTACCGAGGTCGCCAGGCTGTCCCTTTCTGATTTCAGGTAGCTATTCTCTTTCTCCAGGTGACCAATATCTTCTTTGTAATCTGATAAAAACGCTTTCAGCTTCTTCAATTCATCCTGTGCTGCTGCAAGCTCTGCGTCAGTAACGTTTCCTTTCTGCAGTGCTTTTTTCAGTTCAGCAATCTTTGTCCTTGCCTGTTGCTGTTCATTCTGAAGTTTCTCCGTTAATGCAACGTTCATCAGGTTCACTTTGTCGAACTCTACTTCAATTTTTTCTACCTCAAGTTTTAACCTGTCTTTCTCGGTATTGGTAGTTACAAACCGCTCTTTTTCGTGCTTGTCCCTGAAAAATAGAAATGCATTGGTTCCTAGTAATGCTAAGATAACTACGATTAAAAAATAGATTTTATTACGGTCTCCTTTGTTAACAGGATCTTTTGGGTCTGACATTTGAATCAAAAAATTGAGGTCTCTTTGCTGGGTTAGTTGTTCTTACCTATTTCTAAAAAAAAACGAACATAGGATAAATTATATAATTTGTGGTAAAAAATTCTGAAAATTGTATAAGACCTTTAAAAAAAATCGTTTACTTGCTGATGACGGGAATTCCGCTCATTGGCAATTCCCCATTTTGAGTTAAACTGTACACTACCAAAAACAACTATAATGCTGAAAAAGATTGTTTTTACAATTTTCACAACTTTCATTACCCCTTACCTTCTAATTGCACAGATACCAACAAAAATTGCTCCAAAAAGGGAGTTCAGAGGGGTCTGGGTTGCTACCGTTGAGAATATCGACTGGCCATCAAAGGCTGGTCTGACAATAGACCAGCAAAAGCAGGAGCTGATCGGTTTGCTTGAACAGCATAAAAGGAGCGGTATGAATGCGATTATACTGCAGGTAAGACCGGCAGCAGACGCCTTTTATCGCAAGTCGAGGGAACCCTGGAGCCAGTGGCTGATGGGCAAACAGGGGCTTGCACCAAGCCCTGGTTATGACCCTCTTGAATTTGCGATCAAGGAGGCACATTCACGCGGAATGGAACTGCATGCATGGTTTAATCCGTACCGCGCATCAATGGGTTCAAAATCTTTTGTAAGTGAAGACCATATGACCAGGAAAAGACCGGATCTTTTTTTTACGTACGGGGGCAAGAAACAATTTGATCCGGGAATGCCCGAAGTTCGTGAATACATCGTGCAGGTGATTCTGGATGTGGTAAAAGGATACGATGTGGACGGGATTCACTTTGATGATTATTTTTACCCTTACCCAATCGAAGGCCAGCGTATTAATGACAGCGTGACCTTTGGTAAATATCCAAATGGTATCACGGATATAAAGGACTGGAGAAGAAACAATGTCGACCTGCTGATCAAGGAACTGGATGATAGTATTCACCATTATAAAAACTATGTGAAGTTCGGTATCAGCCCTTTCGGGATCTGGAAAAACAGCAATGAAGATACGCTGGGTTCTGCTACTCATGGCCTTTCCAATTATCATGAGTTGTATGCAGATTCCAGGAAATGGATCAAAGAGGGCTGGGTTGATTACATCAATCCCCAGATCTATTTCAGCTTTACAAGGAGAGCTGCCCCGTTTCCTACCTTGGTAGACTGGTGGAGCAATAATACTTACGGCAGACATCTTTATATAGGCCAGGCCGCATATCTGGTAAACCAGCGAATGGAAGCTGCCTGGAGAAATCCACAGGAGATCCCCAACCAGATCCGGTATCTGCGGTCAAACAACCGGGTCCAGGGAAGCATCTTCTTTAGTTCAAAATCTTTATCCACGGTAGCAAGGGGCACAGCAGATTCTTTGAAAAACGATCTCTACAGATATCCTGCCCTTCCTCCTCAAATGCCATGGCTGGACGAGATTGTTCCAAATCCACCGCAAACATTCACTGCAGACGTTACGTCTACAGGTGTTCAGCTGAAATGGACACCACCGTTGAAGGCGGTGGATGGTGAGACAGCTTCAGGATACGTGATCTATCGCTTTAATGAGGGTGAGAAGATAAGCATCCTTGATCCTAAGAATATGCTCAGGGTAAGTTTTGAAGATTTTACATTCTTCCTGGATACGACTGCTGAAAAAGGGAAAAGATATAACTACCTGGTGACAGCGCTGGACAGGCTGAAGAATGAAAGTGATCCGAGCGGACCTGTAGGTGTAGAGGTGAAACTGGAAGTGAAATAGGTGTTTGAAGATCATCTAAGCCAGCGTACTAACCCGAGCGCTATAGGAATCTAACTATTTACATCACGCTATTGGATAACCTCAAAAAATAATGGATTTGTTTCAATGCCTTCTCGGCTGCACTTCAGCAGCCTGCAGCATCGAAACAAATCCATTATTTTCAGCGAAGCCAGGAAACCTTTTTAAACTAAATCAGCTCCCTGGCAGCGGTTATTTCTTCGGCATCAGTACCAGGCGGATGTAGTTGTTTTCGTCCAGGTATTTCCGGGCAGTAGCCTTTGAAGATTCAACAGAAACCGCATCAACACGTTGTTTGCTGGTCAGCACCAGATTTAAATCATCGCCATATTTCAGTCGGTTGCTCAGGTAACCAAGCCAGTATCCGTTATTGCGCAGGCTGAGTTCCATTTGACGGTGCTCTTCAGACTTGAATTTGGAGATGTCGTCTGCCGTAGCACCATTGGTTTTTATATTCTTTACCTCATCAAGTGCCGCTGCAATCAGTTTTTCTACATTGGCTGTGGCACAACTGAAGGAGATCGTGAAGAAATAATGCGCGTTTGGATATTTGCCAACATTCAGGCCAACTGAGGGGCTGTAAACGCCACTTTCCTTCTCACGCAGCCTTTCCAGGATTTTGTTTTCCAGTGCACTTTTTACTGCTTCCAGCTGAACGTTATTCCCGGCTGTAAAGTCATAATCCCCGTGGAGATACAGTTGTACGCTTGCTTTGTCTTCCAGTCCTTTATAGACGGTTTTACTGACTATCCCTTTTGGAGGGTTGGCGCCTATATCTGCAAAATCCTGTTTTTTGTTCAGGGCAGGCAGGCTGGCGATATAGGTTTCTACGAGCGGCTTAATGGTAGCGAGGTCGAAATTACCTACGAATACAAAGTTTTGTTCTCCAAGATCAGCAAAACGGTCTTTGTAGAAAGCAAATGCTTTATCCAGGGAAAGCTTGTCAAGATCGGCCATTGTAGTGGGCATATTTCTTTTGTTATAGGAAGAAAGTACCGCCTGTACGGTATCCGCAAAGACACTTGCCGGATCGGCATCTTTATTTTCGAGGCTCACCTTAAAATCACTGATGTTCTTATTATAGATCTCTGTATCCTTACGTGGGTTTGTGGCATAGGCGTATACCATTTTGAAGGCAGTTTCCATATCTTTTGGCGATGAGCTGCCTGTAAAGCCCTGGTAGAGCTCGTCAATATATGAACCGGCTCTTCCTGTGTTTCCGGCCAGCAGTTTGTTCAGCTGTGAAGGATTGAAATCACCAACGCCGCTTTGTGGGATGATACCCGAAAAGTCGGCCGACTGGTAGTCGTTCCGATCTGCCAGAGATGTTCCGCCTTTGCCGAAAGAGCTGAAAATGATCTGGTCGTTTTTGAAATCGGTAGGTTTAAGGAGAACTTTAATGCCGTTGCTGAGTGTCCATTCGGTAACGCCTATGTCCTCAAATTTCTTCTCTGCTGTAACCTTACCTGCGGTGGGGATTTGAGCCAGGAGAGGCTTGTTAACAGCGTCATCTATGTAAGGCGTAATATTTTTACCCGCATTATTAAATGCTGCAAGCAGTGCTGCCGGGGTAGGCAGGTTTGCTTTTTCCTTTTCAGGTGCCTGAATAAGTAAAATCTGGTTGTTTGGCGTAATCAGTGTTTTTGCCAGTGCGTTTACCTGTGCGAGGGTAATTGAAGCGAGGTTTCTCTTCATTTCGGCATAACTGAAATCAATAGATCCCATTGGGGAACCTGTAAGGAAATTGCCCAGGTATTGCTGAACGAATGCAGAAGAAGCAGTTTTGTCTTTTTCCCTTAGTTTCTTTTCATTTCCGGCCTCGGCGTTTCTTTTGGTCACATCCAGCTCAGATTGTACGAATCCGTATTTTGCAACTCTTTCGGTCTCCGCCACTGCTGCAGTAATCGCTGTTTCCAGGTCCTTACCGGATTTAGCCGCAACTACGGTTTGGAAGGCGTTCATTCCTGCAACCATCCCTCCCTGGAAAGGTTCGTAGGTGCTTTGGGCGAATAAGAAGGGGGCATTTCCCTTTTGCAGTATTTCCTGGAAACGTGCGGCGATCATGGTGTTGATCATGTTGTACATCAGGTTTTTCCTGAGGTCGGCCGTGGTTTTTGTAACACTGGCAGGATGTTTATAGATGGCGAAAGCTACGTTGTACTGCTGTTCCGGATCGGTGATGATCTTTACCAACGGCTCTTTGTTGTCCGGAAGCGTGTATTTTATCCTTTCTTTTTCCTTTACCGGGTTTTTCAGGTCGGAGAAATTGGCGATGATCAGTTTCTCGACCTCATTCACATCAAAGTCGCCCACGGCAATCACCGCCTGCAGATCGGGCCTGTACCAGTCGGCATAAAAGTTTTTGATCTTGTCATGTGTAAAAGTCCGGAGCAGGTCAACCTTGCCGATGGGGATGCGGGTTGCATATCTGGAATCCTTAAGCAGCACAGGGAGCAGCTGTTTGCTTATCCTTTCCTGCGAATTCTTACCCCGCTGGCGATCTTCTTCGATGATCACACCGCGTTCCCGGTCTATTTCTTCTCCATCCATGGTCATACGCCCGGCCCAGTTGGACAGGATCTTAAATCCCGTTTTAAAGACCTCAGTACTATCCGTTGGGATAGGTAACTGGTAGACGGTCTGGTCAAAGCCTGTGTACGCATTCAGGTCTGCACCAAAACGTACGCCTGCTTTCTGAAGATAGTTGATGATGTCATTTTTAGGGAAGTCCCTTGTGCCGTTAAATGCCATGTGTTCTGTAAAATGTGCCAGTCCCTGCTGATCATCATTTTCCATCAGGGAACCGATGCGGTTGGCCAGGTAAAGCTCTGCGCGTTTTTTGGGTTCTGTGTTTTTCCTGATATAATAGGTAAGGCCATTTGGCAGCTTTCCTGTTTTGACATCTGGATCATTGGGGATAGGTTTTCCAGCAATTACTGGGGCCGACTGTTTAGGTTGAACAGTTCTTTTTTGCGCTGATACAGGACTGCCAGCTGCAATGCATACAGCGATTCCTAATAAGGCAAAACCGATTCTTTTAATCATGTTTTTTTTGTAAAGTATATGGTGTTAAGTTAATTCCGGAAAAATAATATGGGTTTTTTTATCGGAGAGTGATGATTTAAAATATTTGGTCTTTGACATGGTTAAATATTTGGTGCAGAGGATTAAGCACGCCGTAAATATAAAGAAGTATGATTGTTTAAGGAATAAAATGCAATGGTTTTTATGTTGGGGAGCAATATTTACATAAATATTAAGTGCTTGCGGCTGTTAATTAAAGATGTGCTGTTTTTTTTTATATTTTTGCAATATAGAATTTATATATTATGGCAAGTTTTACATTCACTCCTGAAACGGCACAAAGGGTTAAGATCAAAGTTCTGAGGAAATACAGAGAGTTGGCTAAAGAGAACTTATCATTTGCTCCTGGTAATGAAGATCAATTGGTAGATCAACTGACACATTTACTAAAAAGGGATGTAAGATACGTTGAATTTACTATTAATAAAGCGCTTGCAGACCCTGACGGAAACAGGTTATAATTTCAAGCGGACCTCTCAACAATAAGGCCTGATGGGCATTTTGGCTCAAAAGGGTGTAAGCTCATCTCTTTTAACAAAATTGCATGCTCATGAAGAAACTTAAGTTTGCATTGCTGATGGCAACTGTTGCAGTTGCTACCTTAACCTGGTCTTTCAAAGAAGATCTTTTTCTGGTCTCTAAAAATCTGGATATTTTTGCATCGCTGTACAAGGAGATCAGCATCAACTATGTAGAGGAAACTGATCCGGCGGAACTGATGAAGAACGGGATTGATGCGATGCTGGAGACGCTGGATCCATATACCGTATACGTCCCGGAATCAGAGGTTGAAGATTTCAAACTGAAATATGTAAGCACACAATTTGGAGGAATAGGGGTAAGCACCGTCTTTATTGAGGGAAAGCTTTTTGTCAATGAAATTACCGAGGGTTATCCTGCGTTCAGGCAGGGCATTCTGGCGGGCGATCAGATCATGAAGATCAACGGGGCAGAGGTCAGGGGGAAAGACCGTCTGCAGGTGAGCCAGCTGCTGCGTGGCCCGCGCGGGTCTGCACTGGACCTGCTTATTCTCAGGGATGGAAGTTTAATCCGGAAAGAGCTGATCCGTGATGAGATCAGGCAGCCAAATGTGATTTATTCCGGAATGGTAGGCGACATTGCCTACATCAGGCTGGACAAATTTCTGGAAAATTCTGCCCAGGAAGTACAAAATGCGGCTATAGAATTAAATAAGCAACACCCAAGGGGAATGATCCTGGACTTGAGGTACAATGGTGGAGGTATTTTGCAGGAAGCTGTGAAAATTGTAAACCTGTTTGTCAGTAAAGACATGGTGATCGTCACCCAAAAGGGGCGTAACCCTGAAAAAACCATCAATTACAGGACCAATACTATTCCTCTTTTACCGGAGCTACCGCTTACTGTACTGATCAACGGAGCATCGGCTTCTGCATCGGAGATTGTTGCCGGAGCGTTGCAGGATCTGGACCGGGCAGTCATCATCGGGCAGCGCAGTTACGGAAAGGGCCTTGTTCAGCAGACGTTTAACCTTCCTTACAACAGCCTGGTAAAGGTTACCGTGGCCAAGTATTTTACGCCTTCCGGAAGATGTATTCAGGCAATTGATTATTCGCATAAGAGTGCGCTCGGGAAAAGCGGGAGAATAGCAGATTCCCTGATCGCAAAATTCAACACGAGGACAGGCCGAAGCGTATATGACGGGAATGGTATTTATCCGGACGTTGTGGTTGGTACTACCAAATTAAGCCCGCTTACCATCTCTTTAATCAGCAAAAGTATGTTCTTCGATTTTGCCAATAGCTATAAGAAGAGCCATGCTTCAATTGCGGCTGCCGGCGATTTCAGGATGAGCGATGAAGAGTATAATACTTTTATTACTACACTGGAAGGAAAGGACTACGCCTATGTATCGAATACGGAGAAGTTACTTGCAGACCTGAAGACAGAGGCAGAGAAGGAGCAGAAGCTGGCAGAAGTAAAGAGTGACCTGGATGATTTGAAAGCAAAAATGCTGATTGCTAAAAAAACGGACCTGCTGACCCATAAGGCAGAAATCAAAAGGATACTGGAGAGCCAGATCGTGAGCCGTTACTATTTTGAAAAAGGTAGAATAGTGCAGGCATTCCAGTATGATAAGGAGTTGGATGCAGCGAAGTCTGTATTGGCCAGTTCCACTAAAATGCTTGCAATATTAAAAGGTGAAGGCGCTTATAAAACCATTGGCGACCCTGCGAAAACGATCGCAGATGCCGACAATAATTAAGTTCCGTGTAATTTAACTACCAGTCCGTCCATGTCATGGCTGAGCTGCAACTGACAAGCCAGTCTTGAATTGGGTAAAAGGTCAGGTAAAGTATCGAGCATCGCATATTCGTCGTCAGTCATTTCCTTTAACTTTTCTTCGCCCTCCAGAACGTCAACACAGCAGGTAGCACAAAGTGCCATTCCGCCGCAGGTTGCCAGGATATCATATTCGCAGGCTTTAAGATATTCCATTAAACTCAGGCCCATATCCACGGGCGCTTCCAAAGCAGTTAGGCTACCATCAGGATTTTGGACGTGTACGGTAATATTATTTTCTTCCATTCTTAAAATTCTGCTACTCCATTTACAGTGGTATATTTCATCGTGTATTTAACACCTGGATTCATATACTGGTAAGCACTATGGCTCATCAATGCTGCTTCATGGAAGCCACAAAGGATCAGTTTTAATTTGTTTGTATAAGTGTTGATATCTCCGATGGCATAGATGCCCGGGATATTTGTAGAATAGTCGTCTGTATTCACCTCGATAGCACTCTTGTTGATGTTCAGGTTCCATTGTTCAATAGGGCCTAATTTAGGACTTAATCCGAAAAGAGGGATCAGGTGGTCAGCTTCAACAATTGTAGGTTCCAGTGTTTTGTTATGGATGATCTCTACTGTTTCCAGTTTACCTTCTCCGGATACAGATTTAAGGTTACTGTTCAAAATCAGGTTGATTTTTCCGCTTTCTGCGAGTTCCATTACTTTGTTTACCGAATCCGGGGCACCGCGGAAACTTTCACTGCGGTGAACCAGAGTCAATTCATCAACGATATCAGCAAGGAAGATCGTCCAGTCAAGAGCTGAATCACCACCGCCGGCAATTACCATTTTCTGTCCCCTGTATTTTTCAGGATCAAGGATCATGTAATTTACACCTCGGCCATTTTCAAACTGCTCCAGTCCTTCAACGGCTGGTTTGCGGGGTTCGAAACAACCAAGTCCTCCTGCGATCACTACAACTTTGGATTCTATGACAGTACCCATGTTGGTTGTTAATACAAAGTCTCCTTCACCTCGTTTTTCCAGACCTTCGATCCGCTCTCCCAGAGTAAAGCCGGGATGAAAGGGTTTAGCTTGCTCAAGCAGATTATCTACCAGTTCCTGTGCCAGAACACTAGGATAACCAGGAATGTCGTATATCGGTTTTTTAGGATATATTTCAGAAAGCTGACCGCCAATCTGGGGTAAATAATCAACCAAATGACAACGCATTTTTAATAAACCTGCTTCGAAAATAGCAAACAACCCTACGGGTCCGGCGCCTATGATGGCTATATCTGTAGAAATCATGTATTTAAATTTGACGCGAATTTACAAAAATAGTTTGTAATGGTTCTGAATTGCCTGCAATTGGTGCAAATTTTAGTTAAGTCTGACAAAGTTGACAGATGTAATCGTCTTTATTGGCCCTTTTTGGGGGTAAAACTGGTGCATTCTGTTCAAAATTTATTTTTGAGTATGATTGATAAAATGGTTGACTATCTTTGAACTACTGATGACAAAGAATATATATTTTGCTTCTGATTTTCATTTAGGTTCTCCAAACCATGAAGAGAGCCGGATCCGGGAAGACCGGATTGTACGCTGGCTGACTTCCATTGAATCTACCTGCTCGGAGTTGTTTCTGATGGGTGATATTTTTGATTTCTGGTTTGAGTACAAGACGGTTATACCTAAAGGATTCATCCGTTTACAGGGAAAGCTGGCCGCAATGTCTGATGCCGGTATTCAGCTCTATTTTTTTAAGGGCAATCACGACATGTGGGTGGAGGATTACTTTACCAAAGAACTGGGCATGCGGATCATCAGCGATGAGCTGGTTATCCACAGAGGCGGGAAAAGTTTTTACCTGCACCATGGTGATGGGCTGGGGCCGGGGGATGGCAATTACAGGATCCTCAGAAAGTTTTTCAGAAACCCGGTATGCCACTGGCTGTTTTCGATATTGCCACCCAGGATAGGGCTGGGCATTGCCAGTGGGTGGTCGGTTAAAAGCCGGAATGCGAACATTCGTGTAGATGAACCTTTTCTGGGTGAAACGGAGGAATGGCTTGCTGTTCATTCAAAGGAGATACTTAAGAAGCAGCATTATGATTATTTTATATATGGCCACCGTCACCTGCCTATGATCATTGACCTTGGCGATAACAGTAAGTATTACAATACCGGAGACTGGTTCTATTATAATTCTTATGTGGTATTTGACGGTGAAGAGTTGAGCTTGAAGTACTTTGAAAAAGACGAGAGTTAGGCTATCCTGAAAAACAAATATATAATTCTACTGAAAAACCTTATTTTTGTAGTCCTATTTAATACCGATTGCTTCAGTATACCCCTTTAACTATATAGGTGCCACCCGTTTTATACGGTATTAAGGTCTGAGTAAGGATGTTATACTGATCATGCAATTAATTATTTTCTGAATAAACGATTATGTTAGAGAAATTAGAAGCCATAAAAATTCGCTGGGAAGATGTTGAAGAGCAGTTGAGTAATCCTGATACGATGCAGGATATGAAACGTTTTGCCCAGTTAAATAAAGAATATAAAGACCTCACCAAAATTGTAGATGAATATAAGATCTACAAGAATGTGATGAGTAACATTGAAGCCAATAAAGAGATCCTGTCTACTGAAAAGGATGCTGAAATGCGGGACATGGCCAAGGAAGAACTCGATGGCCTGTTAAAACAACAGGAGGAGATTGAAGAGCGGGTTCGCCTGATGCTGATCCCGGTAGATCCTGAAGACGCTAAAAATGCGGTGTTCGAGATCCGTGGCGGTACAGGTGGTGATGAAGCTGCTTTATTTGCCGGTGACCTGTTTAGAATGTATAGCCGCTATTTTGAGCAGAAGCGATGGAAAGTTGAAGTGGTGGATGTGACGGAAGGCACTGCAGGCGGATACAAAGAGGTGATCATGAAGGTTTCCGGGGAAGACGTATACGGACAGTTGAAGTATGAGTCTGGAGTCCACCGTGTGCAGCGCGTACCTGATACAGAGACGCAGGGCAGGGTACATACATCTGCGGCTTCTGTTGCAGTCTTGCCTGAGGCTGAAGAGATAGACTTTTACTTAAACCCCGCAGATATTGATCTGCAAACCTCCCGTTCAGGTGGTGCAGGTGGACAGAACGTAAATAAGGTGGAGACTAAAGTACAGCTTACGCACAGGCCTTCGGGATTGGTAGTGGTTTGTCAGCAGGAGCGTTCGCAGCTGGGTAACCGCGAGATTGCGATGGAAATGCTGCGGAGTAAGCTGTATGATATTGAAGTACAGAAGAAAAACGGTGATATTGCCGCTAGGCGTAAGACCATGGTATCCACAGGTGACCGTTCTGCGAAAATCAGGACCTATAATTATCCGCAGGGAAGAGTAACAGACCACCGCATCGGATTAACCCTTTACAACCTCAACGGAGTGATGGATGGGGGAGTTCAGGAGCTGATTGATGCACTTCAGTTCGCTGAAAACGCAGAAAAAATGAAAGAGGGCTCTGTAGCTTAATGAGTTAGATTTTATTTCAAAAATACTTGAAATATTAATTTTGTAATGTGATTATAGTTCCTATATTTGCATTCCCGAAAGGGAGAAACGGACCGGTAGTTCAGCTGGTTAGAATGCCGCCCTGTCACGGCGGAGGTCGCGGGTTCGAGTCCCGTCCGGTCCGCATAATAAGTAGTAAAACATTCAAAAAGCCTTTAATCTGATGATTAAGGGCTTTTTTGATTTACGGAATCTCCGAAATATTCAATTTTTCTCATATGCGCAGTGAGACATTCAGTGAGTCAATGCAGGCGGATGCCCTACTCACTGAAAAGCATGTAAGTCATTGATTTGCAAGCTAATTCAGAATATGAACGTCTTGACTGCCCATAGCTGCAACGCTAATTTTGTTTAACTCTAATCTGAAAAAGATGAAAAACACTTTTAGCCTGCTCTTCTATTTGAAGAAGCCCAAAAATTATGTTGCTGGTGCCATGCCGATTTACATGCGTATAACTGTAGATGGAGTTCCTAAGGAATTATCAATTGGAAAACAATGCGAGCCAGAACGCTGGAATCCGCAGATTAACCGCGTAGACGGAAAAAAAGAAGATGCAAGAACAATCAATGCCTATCTTAAAATAGTTGAAGACAAGGTAGATCAGGCACATACCGATCTATTCAAAGCAGATAAGGAGATCACAGCGGTATCCCTTAAAAACAAGTTCTTAGGTGTTGAAGAAGAAGCACATACCCTGCTCACTGCTTTTCAAGACCATAATGATAAGATGGAAGCACTGATAGGAAAAGACTTTACAGAAGGAACGCTGAGTAAGTACAACACCACTCTAATGCACACAACATCTTTCATCCAGCATAAATTTAAAGTTCCCGATCTGCTGGTTGAAAAGGTAGACAACTATTTTATCACCGAATTTGATTTTTATTTGAGAAGCAAATGCCGCTGTGCAAATAATGCGGCAGTAAAGCATCTTAAAAATCTGGGTAAAGTGATACGCATCTGCCTGGCGAATCGTTGGATGACCTATGATCCATTTTGTGGTCATAAAAACAAGATTACAAAGGTTCAACAGGTTATTCTTACCCCTACCGATATACAAACCATCTATAATAAAGAATTTGCCATAGAGCGGCTAAGAATAGTTCGTGATGCTTTTATTTTTTGCTGTTATACCGGATTAAGTTTTATTGACCTTGTAGAACTAAAGAAATCAGAAGTGGTCACTGGCGTTGACGGTTCATTATGGATCATTAAAAAAAGGCATAAGTCTGGTATTCCTTGTAATGTTCCATTATTACCAATCGCTTTAGAAATTATTGAACGATATGCTGATCATCCGCTTTGTGCTGATACTGATCGGGTACTACCTATGAACAGCAACCAAAAAATGAATGCCTATTTAAAAGAGATAGCCGATTTAAGCGGTGTAGATATGAATTTGACGTTTAAGGTTGCCAGAGTTGCTTTTGCTACAACTATAACAATGGGAAATGGTGTTCCGATAGAAAGCGTAAGTAAAATGCTTGGTCATGCAAGTATTAAAACCACACAGATTTACGCCAAGATCATGGATAACAAAGTCGGTGAAGATATGGGCGTGCTAAAAAATAAAAATGTGGCAGCTTAATTTTAATACTTTATTAAAATATTGACCATCTTATAATTTATTTATAGGATGGTTTTTTTATTTAGTTGCTATTGGACTATCTGGAAAAAAATCCTTTATAGAGCAATTAAGAATTTCAGCGATCTTGTTTAAGTGGTTCAAATTATACTTGTCACGAGTTTTATTACTTTCTACATTTCCAACAAACTTAGAATTTAACTCCATATCTACAGACAAATTTACTTGGCTTATCCCAGCCTTCATTCTAATTTCCCGTACTCTATCAATAACGTATTGTTCTATTTTAGAAATTTCGCTCATAGGTGACTAAGTACAGAATAAAAGAAAATAAATTCACCCTGATATAGCAGGGTTTGTTTCCTTTTTTTGTATCTTCGATATATGAATTAAAAAGGATTAAAATTTATTAAGAGTCTTGCGGTTACAGAATCTGACGCCGTTAACGCAGGACAGCAGAGTAATACCATATCTATTCTTAAATGTGCTATATTTGTGCATTAAGATAGATGTGGGGTCTGCTGTAAATCCATGTTAACGTAAGGCGTCAGAAACTTTAATGTAACCAATGGTAGGCAGATCCCACATTTATTATGTGCAGCCAGCCCATCAAGACTCATTTATAGTGTAACTAACTAAAATGAGAATATATGGAAATGCACATTCTTTCAGCAGCAGACCAGCAGGCAAATTATTTTAAAACGTTCGTCAAGTCCCTGGTTGAGAAATTTCAACCCTTACAGCTTTTCTGCTTTGCCAGAACCAATCTACTATCGGAAACTACTGGCTGTTTTCGGGATCAGGAGAATACTCATCATTGCAACTATTGTCTGCTAATGGTGACAGAAACCAGTACCCGCATTGATCATGAGGTACAGGAATTTACGAATGTCCGGTATCGAAAAGGTAATGTTTCTATCATCTGTCATGGTCAGGAGTCCATTTTAGAGGCGATTAAAGCGAATAACAGATTTTTTATGACCGTTTACACTTCCGGACAGCTTCTATATAGTCACGATGGTATGAGCCACTTTGATTTTACCGGAAAATTTATCCCTACGCAGTCAGCAAATAAGGCGCAGAAACATTTTAACCATCGTATGCCATTAGCGGAAGGTTTTTTACATGGTGCTGGAGAGTGCCTTGCCAAGAAGGATTTTAATATTTCTACTTTCTTGCTTCACCAAGTTGTAGAGCAATGTTGTATCCTCCTAATCCGGGTACACCTTGCTTACCGTTCAGAGGTACATAACCTACTTCGTATGCTACGGTTATGCGGTTCTTTTTCTGACAAACCCATTAAAACGTTTTTATCTGGTAACCGGGAAGATGAGAGACTTTTTGACTTGTTGATAAAAAGCTATTCCGGTTCCCGTTATGGAACAAGCTTCTCTGTTTCAGGAGACGATGCCCAAAGCCTGTTCGATCGCACTTCATTTTTCGTAAGCCTAGTGAAAGATATGTGCAGGGTAAAAATTGAAGAGATGGAACATGCAGGTCTCTTGTATAAAGAACTGAAAGGAGAAAGTGAGGTGACAGTTGATTAAGGAAATGACCAGCCCCGGAAAATATCATTACTACACACTGCCATTGGAAAAAGGTGCGGTTAGATTAACCCTAGACACCTTAAACAAACACTCTGATTTTAGATTTCCGGAGCGTCCATATCTGGTAATTAGAAAAAGGACAATATCGTTTCAGAATGAGGTATTGATTTTAGGCATCCGTTTGGGAGAAGAAAAAGAAGAACGAGTATATATCAGGGTTTTGCAGGAAGAGTTAAGGGTCAGTTGCAGCGTAGACACTGATCATACCTATTTGAGCCGTTACGCTTATTTTGCCTTGTATTCCTTTACTTGGTCGGGTGGCGGCTACAATTTTGGTAAATATTACTGGCCGGACTTTTTCGACCCCAAAACAGGCAAAAGCAAATACCTGACGGTCATCATTGACAGGGCGGGAACGGATATTAAAAGAAAGCCTAAATATGCCTTTTTTTATAAACCGGGGGATAAATTGATCTACCCATTTAGAAGAAAGAAAGCAATAACTACTGCTACGCCAACACTTGAAAAAGATAATGTTAACCAGTTTAACCTTTATGCTATTGGCTATTGCCTTGCCGATACCCAATTAAGTTCAGCCCGTTCCGCTCATTTTCCTTTAATTGTGCGCTATAGAGGTATCTGGGAGAAGAACCATCGAGAGATCAAAGGCTTTAATCAGTTTGTGATCACCCCCAATCAAGCCATTGCCAATTATTATACGCCCATGCAGGAGAAGATCAATATGCTTTGCCGAAAAATGCAAACACTTGCCCCCATCAAAATACCTGAATACCGTAGTACAGACAAAGAGAAACAGGCAGTCAAACGGGAGAATCTCAGAACGTTGAAATTAGTCTATGCCCTATGGCAAAAGGCCGTTCCACTGCTACAGACACAACCCTTTACGCATTATCTTTTTACCCATGGTTTGCGCAACGTGAAAGGGAAACCACGAAAGCAGGATATGAAAGCCTGCACCTTTTCCAGTGAAAGCCCACAGCTTTGTTTTTTATTAGTGGGCAAAGGAGACTACTACGAACTGGAATTGCGCTTTAAAGCAGAAAGTAAATTTTACGTGCCGAACGAAAGCAACCCTACGTTTTTTATCCATTCCAAAATAGCACCTTATCGGTTTTACCTGATGGACTCGATTACAGATTATCATGTGTTGTGTTTTTTTGAAAGGCACAATTTTAAGTTGTCTGTACTCAAATGCCACTATCAGGGTCATTTTAAAACATTTATAGATCGGCTTGCAGAAGCCTATGAATTAACGACTAAAGGAATTGACAGCCATGAAAAGGAAGAAGATCAATAAGAAGCTGAATTATCAGCCTACCAAGCTGCAAAAACATGAACTAGAGAACCCATTTGATGTAATGGATTATTTCTTTCATGATTTCCCTATCCATGAAACAAGGGATAACCTATGGGAATTGTATAAAGGATGGGTTTACAATTCATCACAATATGCCAATGAAAAGATTACAAAAGACATGCTCTGCTTTTATACGCAGTTCAGCGAATTTTTAGATGCCTGTTATGTCTTCACCTCAAAGAAAGCCAAATGAGTATGAACCGGTAATTATCAAATTCCCTTAATAAGATCCGTTTTTCCAAGCCCTAATAAGCGGATGGCAATATAACATTGCTTTTAACAGTATTGCTATTGGATATGGATTTAACTAAATTTGGATATAATCATATCCTATGGGTTTAGAGTATTTCCGGCTACGAGACCGTTTTGATTTTTCAAAAAACACACTGGACATTGGTAATTACCTGCAATGGAGCAGAAAGAGCTTTTTGAAACACTTTTTCTTGCGCATTTTCGCTATTGATGCTAGTCGATGGCCAGAATTTTACAATAGGCATTTGACTTATTATTTAGACAAAAATACTGATGGCAAGGAAGAATTTTTCTTCAAAAAACTATGGAGCCTGATAGAAACACGGCTAAAAACACTGGTGGAGAAAGATATTTATGAAAGTAAAAACCATGTAAGAGATCAGCAGGAAATCGAACATTTGAAAAGCTTTACTGAATTTCTGACCTCTATTGACAAATGGAACTCCAATGAAACCGAAGAGGCCATCAAGGTTCGGTTGCTTACAGAAAACCAAGGACTTCAAAATCAATTGATCGAGCGGGACAAAGAAATAAAACTATTCAGATCAAAGGAAACCACCGATAAAATTAATATCCACAAAGATAGCTATCTCATCTTAGTTGATTTATTTCTAAAGCTACAGGAACTTAAATTGGATGATGACAAAGAGTTGGTATTTGCCAGAACACAGGCAGTATGGATGAAAATGATTAACAATTATTTTACCGAAGACCACAAGGAAATCAAAATTGAAACGCTTAAAAGGTACTTCCCTGCCGATAAAAATAAGCCAACTATGGGTAAGCATTCGCCTGTACCAGCCGACAAAAGGATCTTTAATATTGTACCTGCAAAAAGGAGAAGCTAAAACGCCCTGTATCTGCTCTTCCTTTTTCTCATTGCCATTCCATTTGTATCTATTTGATAGGTAGTTATTTATCTATGTCCTATCCAGGAATCCCGTGACCCTCGTTTTTTGAAGGGTCATGAACATGTTGGTCTAAACTGCACATTTGAGTCAAATCAAAATGTAAGCAGATGACTACACAAAATACAACATTCGCCCAATTCCAAGATCACCATTCTTTCGAAAACAGCACTTAGCTATGCGCACAGCTACATAGCTAGTCAGATCAGTAGTTATAAGGATCTGTCTCGTCCTGAGAAGTCTTTACAGTTGGGAGCTGTTAATACTATGTATTCTTTACAATTGCTATTTCGTCCGGTTCAGGGTTTACATTGACTTTTTAAGTGATCCTTTTCCGGCTTTACACCATTGTAGCAGTAATCCTTATTAGGCTTTACTGAATTGACTTTGAATATCCAAAGTAGGTAATTTATTTTTCTCATCATACATGATTTTATTTTGGTTTTCTTTCCAATAGTTTTTCCACTTTCTGGGCAAGTTTCCTTCAGAGACATGTGCTGCTTCTGGCGTCATCATATTGATGCTCAAATGAGGTCTTTTAGTATTGTAGGCCTCAAATGATCCCTGATATTTTTAATGCAGTATCGTACTTGGTAGTAAGCGCAGATCTGTTCAACCATTCAGTTTTCAGGATACCATTAACCCGTTCTGCTATAGCATTTTCCAAAGGATCACTATTCTCAGTCATACTGATGTTGATGCTAAAGGATCTTAGTTTCGAAATGTACTTATCACAGCAATATTGAATGCCACGATCTGAATGATGGATAAGACCAGCTGCTTTATCAGCGGGTAACTGAGAAAGAGCCATTTCCAAAGCAGATACAGCACCATCTGCTTCGAGCTTATTGGATATGTTCCATCCAATTATCTTTCTGGAATAGGCATCAGTGATCAGAGAGAGGTATAAATGTCCCTCGCTGGTTGCAACGTATGTGATGTCACTTACCCATACTTGATGTGGGCGTATTAACTGAATACCTCTGATCAGGTTGGGATATTTACGATACCAATGCCTAGAATTGGTTGTTATGATTTTGATTTTATGGTGCCGAATCAATAAATGGTTCTCCCTCAATAAATCAAAAAAGGCATCTCTACCCATGGTTATATTTTCTCTTTTCATTTCTGCGCCAATTAAACTAAGCACCTTACGCCCACCAATACCAGGTAGACTACTGCGCTCATTTTTAATCATTTCAAGCACTATATGAGATTGCGCCCGACATTTATACTCGTACTTCTGTAACTGATAATAAGCCTGTCTGGTAAAGCCAAACAATCCGCAGAGCTTATCAATGCTTAGCTCTGGACATTGTTCTTTTATTTCTTTGACTGTTTGGCTCCAGACTTTTTTCTGATGGAGATATTTAAATCACGTTCTGCAATATCTATCATCTTGTTTGTAGCCAGGTTCATCAGGCGCTCCCTTTCCAGAGCTTCTTCCAGTTCTTTAATACGTTTTGCCATGCCCTCGTGAGTATCAGGCGTTTCGGTTTTTGGCTTTTCTGGAGATTTGTTCATAACAGCTGTTCTGAATTCACCACCAAATTTACTAACCCATTGCCCAACTGAAGCAGGAACAGCTAACTTAAATTTATCAGCAGTTTTTTGCATGCTGTCATCAGAACTTAGGTAATGTTGAACAACCTCGCGCTTGAAATCGTCCGAATAATGCTTTACAATTTTCATCTTTTATTGAGTTTAAATTGCTCAAAATTGTAAACCTAATTCCGGACAAGACAATCGCTATATCCCTATAGGCACATGGTCAGATATACAGCTATTCAGTTATACTTATTTGTTTCACCTGAATATGACATTATGAATATTGACTTTATAACCCCTGAAGATTTAAAACTTTTTAAATCAGAATTGATCGCAGAACTCAAAGAAGTATTACAGCCACAACAGCCATTTGCAAAGACCTGGTTGAAAAGTGCCGAAGTCAGAAAGATATTAAGCATTTCACCCGGAACTTTGCAGAACCTCCGTATCAATGGTACGCTCAATTACAGAAAAGTCGGGGGAACGATGTATTACAAATCTGATGATATTAATCGGATGCTTGGGGAGAATCCAACGGAAGGAGGTGCAGTATGAACTACCTGCCCGCCACATTTATGAAAAGAGCAGCAGACGACTACCGCCTATTGCCTTCCCATTTGAGTCTGGTTATGGCGATATTTTATTTCCGTACTGATGACACACCGGGAGCGGCAATCCGTGTTAGCCGGAGCAGGCTCATGCGTTTCTCACGTATCAAATCCATTGCCACCTATCACAAATGCTTGAAGGATTTAATTGATTACGGCTATATCAGTTATGAGCCATCCTACCACCCGACAAATGCCAGTTCAATATGGCTGTTAAACGAAGAGGGACAGAATGAGGATGACTAAAACCAGCGGGAAAGAAACCAAAATACTACCCCGGATTGCAGAACTTCTGACGAAGTTCTATAGCCCTATAGTTTAAAGGAAGTGAAGGAGCAAGATACTATTATAAAAAGCAAATTTTGGAGTATCTTTTTTCAAGTATTATATTTGTCAATACAGAGGTTATGTCGCTAATTTTTGGCAAAGA
>NZ_FNRA01000021.1 GCF_900107535.1 Pedobacter hartonius
CAAAGGTGCTTTCACCTCAGATCAGGCACTGCTAAAGCTAGTATATTTAGCCTTCAGAGAGCTATCTAAGAAGTGGACGATGCCAATGCACAACTGGAGTTTGACAATGTCCCAATTGTATATTAAATTTGGGGAACGGCTTAAAGCCTTCGGCGACTTCTTCTTAGGTGGAGGCTGATCCGCCTCTACCTAAGAAGAAGTGGTGTTGACACAGTTCACTTTACACTCCCTAAACCGAATAAAAAATATAATATCTATATTCTATTTGAGCCTTTTGGCCTTTTATAAGACCGAGTTTGATGCTAACTTAGTATTGTAATTAGATGATCATCTATAACAAGAGGAAGCATAACTCACTGTCAATAATCATAAATCACCTTATTCTCTATATTATGATGACGATAGTAAATATGTATAAAGTCTTCCTTAAATTGGAAAAAGGGGTAAGCCGAAAACCCTGTAAAAGAGTAGGCATTAACTTAAAGTTTTCTAATGCTTTTTGATATATAAAAGCATTGTATGTAACATGCCTAGATATTGGTATAACTACGTCCCAGGTGCGAATCCTAGCCCGACACTTCCTGCTAACTACAGATTATCAACAATTAAGCCAACTTGTGTTACAGGCTCAACAATCTGTTCAGTCTATTCAAGTGTTCCTACTGGCGCTGCCGCACCAACAATCCTTCCTTCATTAAGTAATAGGTTAAGTAACTATATTACAAATGGTTTATCTACAAATGCGGCACAACCCGTAACAGGCAAATTCTTTGTTTACCTGAAAAGCTAATCGCTTTAATTAGGAACCAATTACCCCTGAAAACTCAAAATTTAAGGGGTAATTGGTTTCTATATCGGTTATTTTATATTTTCCACCATCCGCATAGCACTGTATACATTGACAATCCCTCCTGAACTACACAGCTCAGAAAAATTCAAATTTTCACCATCCCTGCTTTTGACTTTATGATTAATCTTAATGACTGACTTAAGAATAATATTCTTTATTTGAACCGCAGTTAATTTAGGATAATAAGCTCTAATTAAAGCTGCCAATCCTGAAACCATAGGTGTAGCCATACTGGTTCCATTTTCATATTTATAATTATTCTCTGGAAAAGTAGAAAAGATGGCTACTCCGGGGGCAAAAACATCCACTGTTTGTTTTCCATAATTAGTAAACCACGACAATAGGCTTTCATCATCCCTCCACCCTGAAGCTCCTACCTCAATCCAAGCCTCTGCCATGCCACCCTTTTCATATTCACGCCTAGGAAAATCAGACTCTGTCTCTTCCTTTTTCCCATCGTTACCAGCTGAATGGACAACTAATACATCTTTTTCCATAGCATATTGTACTGCCTCATCTACTAGTTGACGCTGCGGGGATTCCATTTTACTAATACTAATATTAATCACTTTGGCACCATTGTCAACAGCATAACGAATCGAATTTGCCACTTCACTGTCCAATGCATCACCTTCCGGAATTGTACGTAGAACCATAAGTTGAACCGGAGCAGCGACTCCTTTAATACCCAATCCGTTATCGCGGATAGCCGCAATGATGCCTGCAACATGAGTCCCGTGACTTGGTTCTGATCCTTTAACATTTTCATTACCATAATTATTCATTTTGTATTCAGGATTTTCCGCACGAGGATCATAATTGATATTTACCAGGTACTTAATTTGATCCTTATACTGGTTATATTTATCTTCAACGGTTTTCAGGTATTTAGCATCATCTTTCAATCCTCTGACTATCAAGATAAGCACTTTTGCCTCTTCATCATTTTGATAATGATATTTCCTGAATTCTGCTTCAGTTGGGGATGGCTTCCCCATTTTTTTTAAAATCCCTAATAATACATGACGTTGATATTCAATTGTATTTAGTCCTGATTTCAAAGCTTGTATTTTTTGATCCAACTCTGTTTGAAGTCTTTTTGTTTCATCAGATGTAGAATCTTTTTTAATCGCTTTACGAAGTAAGCGAACAAGTTCTATATTATCAAAATGAAAACTTCCTTTACTGGATCCTAAAAAGTTCCATCCATGAACATCATCGATATACCCGTTACCATCATCATCTTTTCCGTTACCTGCAATTTCTTTAGAATTAGTCCATATTATTGGCTTCAAATCTTCGTGTTCAATATCAACCCCGCCGTCTATAATGGCTACGACTACCGGAACTACTTTCTTTTCCTTCAAAATTTCAAGATATGCCTTTTCTGTACTCATTCCAAATACTCCGTCTGTTTTTAAATCCAGGTTTTGCCAATTAGACTTGGGTAGCGCAGCCTGCTGCGCAAGCGCACTAGACAAACCAGAAAAAAGAAGTAGTACTAATATCACGTATAAATAATATTTAGTTTGTTTCATATTAGGGAAGGATTTGAAGTAATTCGAGTTCAAAGATTAATGTGCTATTGGGTGGAAGCTTTCCGTGCGCGGTACCTGTTCCATATGCCAGAGATGCCGGAATATATAACATCCATTTCGATCCCTTATTCATCAATTGTAATGCTTCCATCCAACCAGGAATGACATCATTTATGGGAAAAATAGACGCTTTACCATTCTCAAAAGAACTATCAAATATTTTTCCGTTTATTAATGCGCCAGTGTAATGTACAACAATCTTGCATCCTGGTACAGGCTTTGGTCCTGTTCCTTCCTTCAATATTTTATATTGTAAGCCAGAAGTTGTTACCTTTATACCAAGCTGTTTTTTATTATTTTCCAGGAAAGTCTGATTTTCTATAGGTATTATTTCAGTCAGATTTATTTTTGCATCCCTTTTCGCTTTAAACTCCCGTTGCATTTGTCCGTCTACCAGCATCCCGGCATCTATTTCAGTAAAAATCAATTTATCAATTTCCCGCTCTTGTTCTTCCAGCTTCAGTCCGTAATCATTTAATTCAGCAGCAATTTCGGGCAGATTAGTCCAAGAGCTAATGTATAGGGGTAATTTTTTATCAATTCCGGTTTCATCAAAAACATATGGATTATTTTCCTGTTGATTTAAAAAATAAACTAGTCCTCCAGTGGAGAGTTCTTCAATTTTATCAGTACCCTTTTTTTGCAGTTTATTTTTTCCTCCATCCAATTTTCTCAATATCCACACTTTTTCCTTTCGCTTCTCCCATCTCACATAGAGACCTAAAAGACGATCCAGATCCGAAATAATCGTCTGGTGTACTTGTTGATCTGTCTGTCCTGTATCAGGATTGACTGACTCGAAGCAAATTCCATTTTTTCTTATCCATTCCTGCTGATAACTGAGTTTTGGATCAAATAGATATTTTGACCGGTCAGCTACTTCCCATACGATCTGGTTGGGTGCAACTAATATACCTGGTTTTACAAGGTTATTCATAGGCTTTACTATCATCCAGTTGAGCAGATATGAAGTATAAATAGGTTGATTCAGAAAATAAGCACGAACAATCTTTTTCACAGAATCTCTTAAAATATCAGACCCACCAGTCAATCCTTCAGAATTTATACCTTCTTTATAGTCACTGATAGCCGCATATTTTAGTGAGGTAGAAGTAAGATCAATTTGATTCGTATCCGTAGCAAACAGTGGTTTAGACCCATCAAACCTATAAAAATCATATTTAACAGGCCAATTTATAGGTTCACCTGTCAATACTTTTTTAATTTGTTCTGCATTAACATAATCCGGTGTAGTGATCGCTATCACTTTTCCATTATATACCCATACTTCATGCGGAATCGTCTTGTGCTTGAAATATGTAGAGAAAAGCTTGTCTTCAACAACAGATGGGATTTTTAAGTTTTTAGTATATTTATTACTTCTCCAGAAGCTAGAAGTTAGAGACTTGGACTCATAAGTCACGGGAAGAATTATAATTTTATTAGCGAATTGTTTTTGCAACTTTTCCATTTTCGGCAAAGCAAATACACAGCCACTGCAACTTGTTGCCCAAAAATCAAGGATCAATAACTGGTTTTTAAAATCAGACGTCTTAGCGCTTCTTTTCGGATAATTTATAATTTTCTTAACCACAAAATCAGGTAAATGATCGCCTATACTCAAATTTTTTATAGACTGCGCGGATGCACTGGAAATAATTAGCAAATGAGCTAATATTAAAATATATTTTGATTTCATTGTTATTTATCTGATCTCAGTAATCACAAACATTTCTAATTCTCTTTTTTCTTCTTTTAAGTCCAGATCATATTTCCGGAGTGCTTTACGAACAGCTACAAGATCTTTCCAATCGCTAATATTTAATATCAAATCAACATGATCCTTGTATCCGGTTTCATCTACCATAGGTGGCATATCCGCGTCCATTAATGGATAAGCCAAATAATTTACTAATACATTTCTAAAATATGTCTTCATATCTGTTTCCGGTTTTTCTTTACCAGAACTTTTAATTTTATCCTTATTAGATGTCCTTATTAATACCAATGCGTTGACGAAACGCTTTTCAATACCAAATCTTACTCCTAAGGTTTTTGCAAGATCATCTTCCAATTGTTTAGATGAGGTTATGGCACTTACGGGCAATAGTAATTCGTAACAATGTGCATTTTTCTTCAGCCAAGCATCTTTTGAACCTTGAGTAGAATCATAGCGATATTTAGAAGGATCCTTAACTTCTAAAAGGACCTGACTTGTTTTTTTCATACCATGGGTTAGCATTTCCTCGATTGATAAATTAAACATATACAATCTGCGGGTACCAGTTAAGGTATCGGTATATCCCGCAAAATTAGCCCATCCCTTTATGGGTTCCACCCCTTCCCTGTACCCAGTCAAAACGGAATAACGAAGAAAACGATTTGTATTACTTTGCTGTTCTTTATTAAATTTAAATACCGGCCTAATGATATCAAAATCAAACAATGGTCTTCGATATATGCTATCTGGCATATCCTTTTGCTGCGCATAAAGACCTATGGAGCTAAATAAATACAATGGCAATAAAACTATTCTTAATTTCATAACTATAAAAATTCAAAGCCCTGTATCATAACTATTATCTTGTGATACAGGGCTGATGGTTTAGCGGGGATTTTGAGTTAAACTAGAGTTAATTATCACCTCGTTAGGAATTAACAATGTATATCTTAAATCATTTGCCGGTAAGCTATATGTGGCTATAGCAGGATAGTCAAAAGATATGATGTATCCGGTGGATATTGAACCTATAACCTTAGGTGTAATTCTCACCACCTTTCTAACCAGATCTTTTTTAAATCGTGCATCATGATTTAATCTTCTCAGATCAGTCCAACGTAATGACCTCATTAACAATTCCTTCCTTCTTTCTATTAATACTTTGCTTAAAGCGTCATCAACATTGGTTGCGACGATAGGCTGGTAAACACTGGTGTTATTCCACCTGGAAGATAAAAGGGTATTCAGATCTCCTAAAGCTGCAGTCACATTATTGGCTCTTGCATAACATTCAGCCCTAATCAAATATAATTCATCCACAGCCAACCCATTAAAGAAGATGGACCTGGTATTAGGCTCATAGTTTCCAGTAAAACGGTAGGTCCCATCGTTAGCTGTGACAGACGTAGAATCGGAAGAACCCGGTGTGTCAGGAACGTTAACATTACTGGTATTTTGTTTTAAAAAGAGCACACTTCTAAGATCGTTACTTGCATAGGAAGCAACCAGTGAGGGATCAATCTTTGCTACATTATTCGCTGCAGAGCCCGGATTTAAAATAGGCGCAAGGGAGGTAACAGAATGAAAAATCACTTCTTTACTACTGAATCTTGGACTGAAAAGTACAAATACATCTCTATTAATTGTGTTATAATCTACCAATGTACTATTGATTTGTAATGCTAAATTTGCGTTAATCAATGCCTGTGGATAATCTTCCATCGACAAATAAGTGCGTGCAAGCATAGCATAAGCTGCTGCTTTATTAGGCCTCGATGACACAATGGAGGTGGGTTGCAATAATGTAACTGCTTCCTGTAAGTCCTGGATAATTCTTTCATAAGTCTGGGAAACAGTACCTCTTGACGACACCCCATTAATGTCAGAGTTCAAGCGTAAAGGAATTCCCGGATCTTGTAAGGCTGTTGCAATAGTATAAGGTTTAGCATAAAGTTGAGCTACTTGCCAAAATGCAAAAGATCTAAAAAACAATGCAGATCCCCGCAAACCGTCTAAAATAGACTGGTCTGCACTACCTTTCAGTTTTTCAACAGTTTCCAGCACAAGGTTCGCGTGATAAACAATGAGATAAGCACTTTGCCATTGGGAAGCGGAACCACGGATAGCTGTTGGCATCCATGCGTACAAGTTACGTTCTTCTTGTCCCACATCAGGATTTAAATACCCTTCTTCACCAAGATAATAATCGTCGGCAGAAAGTTCTCCATCACTGGGGTAAAGTGTGTTCATCTGTGAATAATTATCCAGAATTTGCTGGCAATCATCCGCAGTCTCGATCAGACTCTGTGAACTGTTCTTTTTAATATCTACAAATTTTTCACACGAAAAGTTAAAACCCGAGAATAATAAAATCGTTGTAAATAACAAAGTACTTTTAAACTTTTTATTGAGTGTTATACAAGCCATAGTTTTCATAAATATTCAATTAGAAGTTAGCACTTAATCCCAAAGCATATGTTCTTGGATTAGGATAATCATTAATATCCGGATCTAATCCATATTTATTCGCCCGCCAGATCACTCCCAGATTAGAAATATTCGTGTATATCCTAGGGTTTTTAATAAACCAGTTATGGTTTTTAAAAGTGTAAGATAAATTAATCTCCTGCAGCCTTATATGATCAGCCTTTAGTACATTGATGTCCGAATAATAATAAAAATTATCTTTTATTCCGCTTGCGGGATATTTAAGTGACGGCACATTAGTAGATAACTCATCACCAGGCTTTTGCCATCTTCTACTATATTCAGCTCCTTGTAGCCTATTGCTATTGAACAATTGACCATATTGTACAATTTCCGAAGACGGTCTTCTAAAATAATAACCAAATTTATATAGCAGATTTACTGATACCATAAAGCCTGAATAGTTAAAGCTATTACGTAACGAACCGAAATATACTGGTACCAATGAACCAAAATATTTAGTGGATGAAATTGGCGCCGCTAGTATACTGTTCCATGCATCGCTTCCTGAAGATGTTGCGGAAATAGTAATGGGTTGTCCGTTAACAAAGCCCCGGGGCTCGCCCGTATTTGGGTCTAATCCTGCCCAGCGAAAAGCAAACATCCTAGATAAATCATATCCTTCACTATATGATATTCCTCCTACCACTACATCTAAAGCTGTATTAGCACTGGCAGAGAAAAGTTTAGACACTTTTACCCGGTTAGAGCTAAAAAGAAAGCTGCTTGTCCAGCTAAATACATTATTTTGAAAATTAATTGAATTCAGAGTAATGTCTGTTCCCCATCCATGCAGACTAGCTATGTTAAAAGTTGGCCGATTAAAACCGGTGGTTGGATCTATCGTATTGTCAGCTATCAAATCTGTAGTGCGCTTGTTGTAATATTCAATACTACCTGAAATTCTATTATTCCTGATCCCGAAATCTAAGCCAAAGTTTGTAATTGACGTTTTCTCCGGACGCAGTTGTGAGTTACTTGGATCAGATCCTGTAACTGCAAATGGTAAACCGTTAGGTGCCAGAAAAAGTTGGTGTAAGATAACGGGACGCGCCGAAATTTTTGAATTTACGTTCCCATTATAACCAAAGGTGCTTCGTAATTGTAACCGCGGCAACCAATTCAATTGATAAAAAGGTTCTTTAGCAATATTCCAGCTAGCACCCATCGAATAAAATGGCGTTCCGCCTTTATTTGTACCTACCCCAAATTCGCTGGAAGCATCCTTACGTACACTGCCCGAAAAAATATATCTGCCTAAATAACTGTAGGCTGCATTTGCATACAAACTGTAAGTT
Organism: Pedobacter hartonius; assembly: GCF_900107535.1. Taxonomy (GTDB): domain Bacteria; phylum Bacteroidota; class Bacteroidia; order Sphingobacteriales; family Sphingobacteriaceae; genus Pedobacter; species Pedobacter hartonius. The sequence goes on from NZ_FNRA01000021.1 coordinate 7,954, forward strand.
CTAATCTTTTGATCAGAAATTCCGCTCGCCCTGACAGGTATTTGATCTGCTCCGATACCAATATCAGGATCAATGAACATAATATTCAGATAATTTACATAATCAATTCTATCGACGCTAGTTAAAGCTTTATCGTTATAACCCAGATACTGTTCTCCGCGTGAATAGGAATAAGTCTGGTTGACATCTATCCCCGCAATTGCATTTAAGCTATGTTTTTCTCCCCAGTTTTTATTCGCGTTCAATTGCCCTCTCAAAGTCTGGTTACTTGTAGTGCTTAATAACGGTAAAAACATTCCACCCAAAGGAACTTGTTTTGTAAGGGTACTAGGATCCGTAAAAGTATTGATCAAATTGCGCATGTAAAATGAATTTTGTTTATACAAAATCTCATTGTCATTCCGTCCCCGATTGTCATTGTAGGTGGCATTAACTGAAAGTATGTTGCTAATTTTATATATGGCTCCCAAATTAAAATTAAGTGACCTGCTAATATTACGATTATATCCTTCTTTCACATCTTCCAGAGGCTTAAACCTCAGATCTAAAAGACTACTTCCATATGTGGATGTTAATAAATCTAGGTAAGCGGGGCGATAAACGAATGGAACAGCCAGAGGATTTCCATTATCATCTGCCAGACGAGTATATGGATAATAACCATTACCGAATGAAGCTGTAAGTGAATTTTCCCCGGCCTGATCCTGATTACGTTGCTCATTATAACTTAGATTGGCCTGTAGTTCCAGATTTTTAAGTGGCCTGAAGGAAGTATTAAAATTGAGTACAATCCGTTCGGCAGATGAATATTTAGTGTTGTTTAATATGTTATCATACGCTCCGGATATACGATAAGCCATACGTTTCGAACCTCCATCCAACCCTAGCGAATAACTCTGGGTAACAGCATCACGCAGTAGGTATTTGTCGTAATCCTTTCTAATATCGTTACCTCGAAGTGCATCCAACTGTCTGTTGGTTTCGGCAGCGTCAATCTTCCCCTGTTTCTGTAAATCAAGAATTTCAGCAACTGGGGAGGCTAGTCTTTGTGGCAAATTAATTGAAGATGGTACTCCTAATGAAGTCTTAGACGCATCATATTGAAAAATTTGGGCATCAATAAACTCAGAAGTACTCATATACTTCTTATAAAAAAGATTCATCTTTTCGGTGACGTTTACATTGGTATTAAAGGATATGCGTAAGGGTTGCTCATAACTACCTTTTTTTGTTTTAATGACAATCACTCCATTGGCCGCTCTTGAACCCCAGATTGATGCCGCCGCTGCATCTTTTAATACTGTAATGCTCTCTACATCGTTTGGATTTACCAGGTCAATAGAATATGGACTTGCAATTCCGTCAATCACGACGAGCACCTGGCCACTTGAATTTTGAATATTATTAGGATCCAGTGTATTTTTCCCTCTAATCGTTAAGTTTGTAAGCGGAGATTTACGGGATTGTCCTAATACACTGGAATTTGTGGGAGTTAAATTATTATTGAAGTTCATACTTGTCGTAATCCCCTCAAGCCTCCGTAATAAATTTGGGTCTGAACTATGCTGTAACTGTTCTTTAGTAATTACCTCAAAAGAGCCTGTAGCTCTCTCCTTCGCTAAATCCTGGTAACCAGTACTTACAATATTCACCTCGCCCAGGTTGTTTGTACCAGGTATCATCGACGTTTTTATTGCTTGTCCGGCATTCAATCCTGCTAAACTAATTTCCTTACTTAGATACCCCAAATACGAAATTCTTATGCTACTTTTAGCTGTTGCATAAATCAAAAAGTCCCCGGAAGAATTAGTAAAAGTAGTTTTAGTGCCACCCACAATTTTTACAGTTGCTCCGGGCAGTGGTTTACCTTTTTCATCATTAACAGTTCCCTTATACACCAAAGAATCCTGCACTATATAAGAATTGTTGATCAAGCCTTTCTCCTCCTTAACGGGCTTAATGACTATACTTTTATCTTCAATAGTAAAAGTCAGGCTGTTGGTTAGGCAAGCCTGTATGACCTCTGATAAAGAGGATTTATTGAAGTTGGCATTTATTTTCCTGCTTGCATCCAGTTTACCGGGTTGCCATAATATATCATACCCGGTTTGTACTTTAACTGCTTTAAACACTTCCTTAATCGAAATGCTTTGATTTTTCAAACTGAACTGTTGCCCGTAGGTTTTGGCATGCACCTGCATAAGTCCTGAAAGCAGTATTAAAAATATTAGTCGCATTACCAATAAAATTTTAGACAGCCTACTGCAATAGCGGGCTGGATATTGAGTATAAAATTTCATACTTTTGTTCGATGGTTTTGCAAAGAACCCTGACGGCTAGGTTTCGGCACTTTGCGTTAGTAATTGGTTGTTTGTGTTGATTGGTTACTAGACCAAAAAAGTTGGGGGTGTTTCAAGCATCCCTGACTTTAAATGGCTTTTAAGATTTGGTAATTTTCATTCCATTTTTGATACACCTCCTTTCTATGTAGAAATGAACCATTTCAGTTACTTCTACTCTTTTAATTTGATCCGATCTGCGCATTAACTTCGCCTTTCGCAAGCCACCCTTAAACGCAAAAGGGCAGCAAGACGAAAAAGCCGGTAGATAATTGTTATATGTATATTTTGGGCGAACTACTATATCTTGCATTTCTGATTATTGGGAATCCTGAATGTTATATCTATAAAGTATAGCAAAAAGGGATGATGTCCTATTCATGAAAAAAAATAATTATCAGTTGATCATCTCAAATATTTTGAGGCTTTTGTCCTTATTATCACATTTTAGAACCAGTAACTTGTGCAGTAATTAATAAACCAAATATTCAAATGGGAAAGCAAGCCTTCTGTATACTAATTTTTTTCAAAATGAAATCGGAATAGTAATAAAGCATTAATGAAATATCCACTTGTCTCTTGCATCATGCCGACCGCAAATAGGTTATCATATAGCCAGCTGGCTATCAATTACTTTTTACATCAGGACTATCCAAATATTGAGTTGATAATTATAGATGATGGAGAAGAACCTATATCTCCTATCGTACCGATAACTAATAAGATCAAGTATTGGTACGATGAAACACCCAGTATTATTGGAGATAAAAGAAACAGGGCCTGCGAAAAAGCCAGAGGAGAAATCATTGTTCATTGGGATGATGATGATTGGTATGCACCGGATTGGGTAAGCCGTCAGGTTGATGCTTTAGTAAACTCAGGAGCAGATATCTGTGGGCTTAGCCAAATCAATTTTCTTTCATCTATAGAAAATACAAGATGGACATACACTGATCCTGTTAATGAAGTACCGTGGGTATATGGTGGAACACTATGCTATTGGAAATCCTTCTGGGCAAGACATAAATTTGAGAACATGCAAGCTGGCGAAGATAATGCCTTTGTCTGGAATTCAGGAGGTAAAATACATGCTCATTTATATTCCAACGGCTATCTAGCAACCATCCATCAAACAAATGCCGGAGTGGAGCTTTATGAAAACCCAAAAGAAAAGCTGCAACAAATGAAATGGTGGACAAAATTAGCAGCCCCATTAACAAGAGAACCGCTTTTCATCCCTGGTAGTAACGGGGATTTACCATTGGTGAGCTGCATTATGCCTACAGCAAACAGAGCAAACTTCATTCCATCGGCTATTGATAACTTCTTAATGCAAAATTATCCTTACAGGGAACTAGTTATTATAGATGATGGCCAAGTACTCGTAGACCATCTTATTCCCAATATAAAGACGATCAAGTATTATTATTCAGAACCCTTAGGAAGCATAGGAACGAAACGCAATTACGCATGTGAAAAAGCAACCGGATCAATTATTATGCACTGGGACGACGATGATTGGTATGCAAAAGACTGGATTAGTTGCCAGGTAGAAACATTGAGCAACTCCGGTGCTGATATTTGTGGACTCAATCAAATTCAGTTCTACTCCCCTACCGAAAATAAAACATGGATGACAAAAAATTTTAATTCCAAAATGCCCTGGTTATCTGGCGCTACCCTTGCCTACCGGAAATCATTCTGGGAAAAACATCCATTTAAAGATATGAAACTAATGGAAGATGATGATTTCATCAGAACCTCCGGAGCATTAGTATGTGCCCACAATTATTATGAAGGTTTTATAGCAACCCTACATCCGTATAATACGAGTATAAAGGAATTTGAAGATGCGGAGACAAAACGTCCGGGAAATAACTAATGCTATGATCTTACCTTGAACCAGCAAAATATATTAACATGAACCGACCTCTTGTATCCTGCATTATGCCTACTGCCAATAGAAAAAATCTTGTTCCGCTGGCAATTGATTACTTTTTACAGCAAGACTATCCAAATATAGAATTGATCATTATTGATGATGGGGAAGAATCTGTCGCTTCTTTGATTCCTTCGAATTCTACTATTAAATATTTTTATAATGAAATACGCCGGAGTATTGGTAACAAGCGTAATGACGCCTGCGAAAAAGCTCTTGGAGAAATAATTGTGCATTGGGATGACGACGACTGGTATGCCGCGGACTGGGTGAGTCAGCAGGTCTCATCCTTAATCCGTTCCGGAGCGGATATTTGCGGCCTGGGCGAGATTACATATTTGATGCCCCTGGAAAACGAAAGCTGGACGTATAAGGCCGGTGAAGAAGATGAACCCTGGGTATATGGCGGCACTTTGGCCTATTGGAGATCATTCTGGTCAGATCATAGATTTGAGGATATGCAAGCCGGAGAAGACAACAATTTTATCTGGAATTCAGGAGCAAAAATATATGCACATCATTATACCAACGGTTACATAGCTATTGTTCACCATACAAATATTGGTATCAACCCATATGAAGATCCGAAAGAAAAGATCCAAATCACTAAGTGGTGGAAAGAAATTGAATATCCGGAGAGAAAAGTTGAGATCTTCAACCCTACTATAAATTCCGATTTACCTCTTGTAAGTTGTATTATGCCAACAGCAAATAGAGCAAATTTTATACCTTCCGCCATAAATAACTTTTTAAAGCAGAACTATCCTTATAAAGAATTGATCATTATTGACGATGGCACAATTCCGATAAAGGATATAGTACCCAATTTATATAACATAAGATACTTCTATACAAATCCATTTGAAAGTATCGGGTTTAAACGTAATTATGCCTGCCAAAAAGCCGCTGGTATAATTATTATGCATTGGGATGATGACGACTGGTATAGCGAAGATTGGATCACTTACCAGGTAGATGAGTTACGTAATTCAAAAGCTGACATTTGCGGCCTTGATCAAGTGCAGTTTTACTCACCTATCGAAGATAAATACTGGATGTCTAAAAACCTGAATTCTAAACGACCCTGGCTATCTGGAGCAACATTAGCTTACTGGAAATCTTTTTGGGAGAAGCACCCTTTTAAAGACATGAAAATTAAAGAAGATGATGATTTTGTCAGAAGCTCAGAAGCCAATGTATATGCTCATAATTATTATCAGGGATTCATAGCTACCCTTCATGCTCATAACACAAGTGTTAAACAGTTTGAAGATCCAGCCACAAAACAAACAGATTCGAAAAAATAATCTTCATTCTGCTCTTAAAATTTTTGGGGATTCTGGCTTATTTACAACTCAATAAATCAGGTAAATTGCGAAGTATCAATTTTTAGTTAAATTGAGCAGGGAGAAGCCGAAAGCCCTGAGATTGAGTAGGCAAAACATAAATTTTTCTAATGTTTTTTAGTAAAAAAGCATTGTTTATTATGAGATGTTGGTATGCTTGGCTGCCTGGGACAAACCCCAGCCCATTATTAAATACAAACTGGAGAAGATTGAGTCCGGGAATTAAACCTACGTGCGTGAATGGACCGGTTTTATGCGCAATTTATGCACCTGCCTGCGGAATTAATCCTACCTCACCTTTCTCTGCAAATTTACAGCAATATATTGCAGATGGTTTAGTAACATCACTGGCGCAACCACAAATGCCGGCAGGATCTAAATTCTACCTGTATATGAAAGCGAGTTAATTTAAAAATAAGTTTCCGGGAAGAATAATATTTCCGGAAGCTTTATATCAGCAAAATACTTTTTGCTTATTTATGGTATTAAATAAAATTAATCTAATATTAACAGCTTCATGGAACTAATTTGGTATAAAAACAAACTGATTTGAGATCTTATTAATCCAATTCGAAAAAAAATAAAAAATAATCAGCATTTGCTAAATGCTTTTAAAAAATCACAATCAATTATTTTTTTCAAACTGAAACATTTTGAACTAAAAACTCACATTCATTTCATAACCTAAGTAGTTAAAGTTTAAATATTTATGTAGTTTAGCCGCGCCAATTTACACATATAAGTTGTAGACAAGGCAAAACCAAATATAACCTTAACCTATTCCTAAACATAGGACTTATGAAATTCAAAATCAATCTAGTTATGCTCTGCATTCTGATCGGGATGTGTGTAGCCAAGGGTCAAACTACACAAGTAAATCCCCAATTATTAAATGGCTCCTGGTCTGCTTTTTGGGTCAGTCATCCCAACACCCAGCAGCGTGAATATGGAATCTATCATTTCAGAAAAAGCTTCACACTTACAGCTATTCCCACTTCATTTTATGTGAATATAAGTGCAGATAACCGCTATCGCTTCTTTGTTAATGGGAATCAAGTTTGTTCCGGCCCCGCAAGAGGAGACTTATTCAACTGGTTTTATGAAACCGTAAATATAGCACCCTTCTTAAAAGCAGGGAAAAATACGATAGCCGCTTTGGTTTGGAATATGGGTGATCTTGCTGCGGTAGGGCAAATATCTAATCAGACAGCCTTCGTTGTTCAGGGAAATACCGAATCAGAAAAAATCGTCAACACTAATCATGATTGGAAAGTGATGAAAAGCAAAGCTTATACTCCCTGCTCAGTAGATAACGGTGAAAGATTAAAAGCTTATATGGTAGTAGGCCCGGGAGACAGGGTTGACGGCACTCAATATCTTTGGGGTTGGGAAAATCCGGGATATGATGATTCTTCATGGGAAAACGCAAAGGAAATAACACATCCTGACCCGGTTGGTTATGGAACCGATAACCGCTGGACCTTAGCGCCCAGAAGCATTCCCTTCTTTGAAGAGCATCTGTCACGTTTCCCCTATCTGCGGCGGGCTTCCGGTATGAACGTAAATAATGATTTCCTCCTGGGAAAAAGTAGGTTAGAAATCCCTGCTCATCAAACCGTTAGTATTTTATTAGATAATTCAGTAAATACTGTTGCCTATCCGGAATTAACTGTGGCCCAGGGGAAAGGTGCAATAATTAAACTCACCTACGCAGAATCCCTGTTTGATGCCGCGGGAAATAAAGGAAATAGAAATGAAATAGAAAATAAAGAGATAAAAGGGAACTATGACGAATTCATTCCTGACGGAGGAGAAAACAGGAAATTCAGGCCACTTTGGATAAGAGCATTCCGTTATGTACAACTGGATATCACCACTAAAGATGAACCCTTGCTGATAAACGATCTTTCCTGCATGAAAACTGGTTATCCTCTGGAAATGAAAGCTTCATTCTCCAGCAGTGATCCCGCCCTTCACGATATATGGAATGTGGGATGGCGTACGGCCCAGCTTTGTGCCGGTGAACAATATTATGATACCCCTTATTATGAACAGCTGCAATATACGGGGGACAGCAGAATTCAGGCTTTGATCTCTTTATACATGAGCGGCGACGATCGTTTGATGAGAAAAGCCATACTGGATTTTTACCATTCACGCACACCGGAAGGCTTAACTCAGGGACGTTATCCGAGTAACCGCCTGCAGATCATCCCTCCGTTTTCCTTATTCTGGGTATCCATGATACATGACTACTGGATGAACAGACAGGATGATGAATTTATTAAGCAGTTCCTGCCGGCCGTAAATGAGATCATGGAATGGTATCACGCAAGAACAGACAAAGACAAGAAAATGCTCGGGCCTCTTACCTGGTGGAATTTTGTAGACTGGGATAATTTCAATGGCTGGGGCACTGCTCCGGGTTCAGATAAAGGAAACTCTTCTATTATTACCCTGCAATATGCATATACACTCGACCAGGCAGCTGACTTGTTTAAGGCTTTTGGCCATACTGCACAGGCAGAGGAATACAAAGCGCTGGCAACAGATCTCAATCAAAACACGTTTATGTCATGCTTTAATCCTGAGAAAGGATTAATAGCGGATACGCCGGACCAGCTAACCTATAGTCAGCATGCGGGTATCTGGGCGGTCCTGAGCGGAGCGATGCCACAGAATGAAGTTCCAAAGATGATGAAGAAATTACTTGAGGATAAGTCGATAGGTCAGGTTACCTTCTTCTACCGGTTTTACCTCATTCAGGCCCTTAAGAAAGCAGATATGGCAGATCTGTATTACAGCGAACTTAGGCCCTGGAAAGACATGCTGAAATTAGGACTGACGACCTTTGCAGAAAAACCAGAGCCTACACGCTCAGATTGTCATGCCTGGAGTGCCAGTCCAAATTATGATTTTCTGGCTACGATATGCGGGATTGTTCCTGATGCACCGGGATTCAGCAAGGTGCTGATTAAACCAGCTTTGGGAGAATTAACCGATGCTGAAGGGACGATGCCTCATCCCCTAGGGCAAATCAGTGTAAAATTACAACGTGAAGGTAAAGAGGGAATTAAAGCAGACATCACGCTACCAAAGGAGCTTACCGGAATATTTACATGGAAAAATAAATCGGTAAAGTTACATGGTGGCAATCAAACTATACAAAATCTATAGAGAATTTATGAATGGGACAAATGTCTCTTCATATATGGGTGTAAAAAACGACATAATATCTTTTTGGAATTTGGAGCAATAAAGTTGAATTTCTATAGATATAAGGGGTTTGAAGCAAATATTTAAGAATTATGATAAGATACGCGGACAACTTGATAATAAAATGTTAGTATATTTTGTAGAAATCTTAAATCAAGTAAATGATATTTTTCGTATTTTGTTGATCATTAATTATTTAAAGCCTATGAATTACCTCGTAATGGTCCCCACATAACAAATAAAATATTGAGATATTTTATAACCGATTTGTAGTAAGGCCAGGCCATTACACATACAAATCACCTGAAAATTAATAGTTCGTGTCATATTTAAACTATCGTATGAAATGGAAAATGAGGAATTGTTCAAGTTATTAGCTGGAAAATATCCTTTACGTTCTGAGTTAAAAGAAAAACTCAACGAAATGATTAAGAGGGAATACTATCCGAAAAGCCAGATTATTTTAAAACCAAATCAAATATCCAACAGAGCATGGTTCATCGAAAAAGGTGCAGCAATGGGACTTATCTTCAGAGAAGAAAAAAAAGTGCCATTTTGGTTTTGGAATGAGGGCGAACTGATGGTATCATTCAATAGTTTTTTCAACCAGGTACCGTCAGATACTTATATAGAATTACTGGAGCCTAGTGTTCTCATTTCTATATCTTATGAGCAGGTAATGGAGCTTATAAAAAACTTTCCTGAGTCGAATGACTATATCAGGAAGATCATGCATGAATACCAGCGAATGAGCGAAAAAAGAATCCTGGAGTTTGCTGCCTACTCCCCTGAGGAGCATTATTTACACCTGATGAAGGATTGCCCTGCACTTTTCAGAAAAGCTTCTGTTGAAAGCATAGCGGCCTATCTGGGAATATCAAGAAAGACCCTAAACCGCATCAGAAACCGAACGCGAAGGATGTAAATACCTTCTAAAATCATGTTTCTTCATGGACAGATGACCAATCTTTTGAGTCATCTGTCCTTTTTTTTTGCCCCCTTGTCTCTTAACTTGGTACTATTGAATCGGAAAATCAACCCTGTCATTTAACCTCAAATCTATAAAAACATGACCCCACATCCTTTTATCATCTTAATTACCGGGCTATTGATCTTACTATGGGCTTACGCGGCATTTTCTAAAATATTTAACTTCCATAAGTTTAGCTATGCCCTCAAAACACAAGTGTTTCCGCCTTGGGTAGGCAAAATACTTTTATATCTGTTGCCTCTTGTTGAAACCGCTTTTATTGTTCTTTTATTGGTTCCCGGAACACGGCTGCTTGGAATGTATGCCTCATTGTTCCTAATGGTAATATTTACCCTCTACGTGGGTGGGGCCGTATTCCAGTTTTACGAACGCTATCCTTGTGCCTGCGGAGGGCTTTTTGCCCGAATGGGATGGCATAAGCATTTTAAAGTAAATATAATGCTCACAATTATTGCTCTTGCCGGGGTGATATTGATGGAGCTCTAAGACATTAACTATACAATAGTTAATTATATAATTGTTTTTTTGAATGATGAGCATGAGGAAAGGCGGGATGGATGTCCCGCCTCTTTTGTTATTTGTAGCTCTCCGCCATTTGAATGGCGTTGAAAGCATTAACCACACCTCCGCTTATACATAAATCTCTTAATGCATCTCTTTTTACAACAGATTTGACAATAATTTCTTTTACTTGTTTCGCTGTCAGCTTAGGATAATACTCCCTGATGACTGCAGCTAATCCTGCCACAATGGGCGCGGCCATACTTGTGCCGCTATGTGCTTCATAACCATTTCCGGGTATGGTAGAATTAATTCCCAGGCCCGGAGCAAAGACATCAACAGTCTGTTTACCATAATTGGAGAAAGGAACTGCAAGCTGTTCGTTATCTGCAAAACCTGATGCGCCAACTTTGATAAAAGCATCAACGAAATCCTGGTCTTCCTTTTTCTCCCGGCTGGGATACCGTTTGGTGTTATCAAGGTTCTCATGTCCGTTCCCTGCTGCCTGTATAAAAAGGATATCTTTACTCAAAGCATATTTTACCGCTTCTTCTACCGCTTTACGATCCAGTAATGTATTTAAACCAAAACTCATATTGATCACCTTGGCCCCGTTATCTGCAGCATAACGAATGGAATTGGCCTGATCTATATCTAAGCCATAACCATCGGGAATCGCCCTTATGGGCATGATCTGCACCGCATCTGCCACTCCACTGATGCCTGTGTTATTATTCCTGTCAGCCCCTACTATTCCCGCCACGTGTGTACCGTGTGCAGGTGCGACGGTCCCATAAACGTTTGGGTTGCCGTAAAACCCTTCTTTAACAGGAGGATACTCATTTGCATATTTAGCACGCGGATCATATTGAAGATTGAGATTATACTGAACTTTATTCCGGTTATCCTCCAATGTCGTCTTTGCCTGGTTAACATATGTTCTGAAATCAGGATTTTTGCCAAGTACGGGAATCATAAACTGTTTGATCTTTGCTTCTGCATCATTTGCGGGGACCAATTTGTTAAAATCATCAAGCGTTGGATTCTCCTTGCCAATCTTTTTCAATACGGCCTCCAGGTCCTTAAAAAACCGGGTAGAGTTTTCAATATCCTTATTTAGTTTTTCCAGTTTTTGGGTTAATTCTTTCCGTTGAGAGATATATTTCCTGTATTCAGGCAAATCATCTTTGGCAATGGCAGAACTGTCTTTTTCGCCAAATCTGGCTGTATATTTCCTTAGTTCAAGAACAATATAATCGTTATCAAATTCAAAATCATCTTTACCCGAACCCATAAAATTCCATCCATGAACATCATCAATGTATCCGTTTTTGTCGTCATCCTTTCCATTGCCGGGAATCTCTTTTGGGTTCGTCCACACTACCCTTTTCAGGTCTTCATGGGCCGCATCCATGCCTCCATCGATTACCGCGACAATTACTTTCTCAGGCTTCTTTCCCTTCAGTAATTCCTGATAGGCCCTGTCCATACTGATACCGAACATGCTATCAGTTTTTAAATCCAGGTTATACCAGTTGGGTTTCGGCATCATCATTTTCACCTGCTGGGCACAGACTGTACGGCCTGTCAGCAGTATTAGCATAATCATTACATTTCTTTTCATTTTCACGGAAGCCTTCAAATTCTAATACATCTATAAAGACTGGATTTTAAATTTGATCAGCTGAATATTTGGTTAGATGCGAAAGTAATAAATACGAAAGCAACAGCTATCCTCAACAGTCTCTAAGGACACTGTTTAAAGGCAAACTTATATGTCAATTCAGGATTGTTCCTGAAGCAGTTGCAAAGCAGATTCTGCCAGAAATAACGATCCTAACGGAATACAGTTTTCATCAAATACCACTTTGGGATGATGAAGAAAGTAAACGTCTTCCCTATCAGCCTTTGCTCCCAGGAAATAAAACACTGATGGTACTTTTCTGGAATAAAAGGCAAAATCCTCGGCAATGAGCTGCCCGGACTGCTGTATCACCTGATCGCCAAATATCAGCTCCTGTACAGGAACTAGTCGAAGATTGATCTCTGCATTATTGAGTAAACTCGGGTAATAGGCTGTAAATTCAATAGTAATCTTACAACTGAAAGAGATTTCCATACCTCTAATCAGTGTGTTGAGTTTATCGACGATCAGATTGTAGGTTTCAAGATTCAATACCCTCAAACTTCCCTTTAGTATGACGGTCTTCGGAATGATATTATAGGCAGGTTCCCCTACAATCTCAGTTGTAGTAAAGGCCATTACCGCAGGCTGTGTAGGTGCCGTATGGGAAATGATAGACTGAGCTGCAACAATCAGGTGGCTGCTGATCAGCACAGGATCAATCACATGTTCAAGTGCCCCTGCGTGACCGGATTTCCCATGTACGCTAATAATGAAATTGCAGACGTTTGCGAGCGCCTCTCCCTGAGTATAACCCAGAGAGCCAACCGGCATCAATGGATTAACATGAAGGCCTATTATGGCCTTCGCATCATTAAGTCTACCTGTTTCAGCAATGATTTGTCCTCCGGATTTACCAGGTTCCGGACTGCGAAGATTTCCTTCTTCTGACGGCTGGAACAGGAATTTAACAGTTCCTTTGAAATCCTTGTCTTTCAACAAATATGCAGCACCAATAAGCATTGTGGTATGAACATCATGTCCGCAGGCATGCATTACATTTTCATTGACTGATGAAAAAGATAGATCAGTATCTTCTTTAACAGGAAGGGCGTCCATATCTGCCCTGAGCACAACAGTTGGTCCCTCTCCCTTTTTTAGGGTAGCCAATACACCAGTTTCCGCCAGGATCTCAAAAGTAATTCCAAGTTCCTGCATGTGCTGCTGTACAAGTGCCGATGTTTTGAACTCCCTGAAACCCAATTCAGGGTGTTGATGAATATTTTGACGAATTCCTATAAGATACTGAAATAACTGGTTCTCCATAAAGCTACTGTATACGTGTACAAACAAAGTTAAGAAAACAGCTACAAAATGAGTCTCCCTATCCTTTACTTATTTTGTCACGATATGCCGAGTTGGGCTTTAGGTAAATCTTCTTATTCGCATAATCAACGATTACATTGAAATGTTTGATGATCTCAATTCCTAATATTCCAAGATATCCATCTTTGGAAACTGCGTTTTCATTCAGGGTTAACCTTACATCCATTGAACCAAACTCAAAACCATTAAATGACATCCCCTTTATTACAGCGACCTGATCTTTTGTTATTGCGTTAAGCCCAGTGCTTGAACTGATGTGTGTTTTACCGATTTTGCGCTCCAGGTTATGATATTTACTAAATGGTGAACTGATAACCAGCGTAAAAATACTGCCGGTATCAAACATAACTTTACCAGTGAAAACTTCTCCATTAGTCAGGGTTATGGAAACAGGAAAGCGCGGAATCAAAATGTTTTTGCTGAATTCAAAAGGAATGGCGGTATAACCTGTAGTATCCACAGATTTGATCTGATCATATAGAAATATCTTTTTTTGATCAAAATCAAATTGCGTAGTATACTTGTTCAGGATCTCGTATCCTATCACACCATCCAGCTTTGAACCTATTTTAGCTGAAAGAGAAGCAAAGTTGACAATCAAAAGATTGACATCCTTCATTTCAATAGTATTCAGCTTTAAACTCTGATGCAACGCCATACTGTAGTTTTGTGAATCTCCGGATCCTTCAGCTGTTACCGTTCTTCTGTTATCCTTGGAGATTCCGGATCTTTCAGCTGTTGCAGAATCTATGGATGCAGTAGTTGCACCCGTATCAAAAATATAACGAAGCGTATCACTCTGATTGGTTAGCACCTTTACAAAAATATGTTTCCCATTGAATTCAAAAGGGATCTGTGCAATCTGAGCACTTGCAATTGTTATACCGTTTAACAATAATGTGGCAATTAGTATACCCTGTTTTAATTTCATTATCTGATTTTATTTATCCAAATGTATTGAAGGGATGATGTTTAACTGTCCTCAACAGTCTGGCCATCACACATCTTTTGTAACCCTTGCCCGCATTTAATATCCGGCAGCAGCTTAACTTCAGTAAAATTTAAATTATGCCCAAATCTTTATTATACCAATGTTCCCCAGAGATTTACTGGCCAAAAACTATTGAGGTTGCGGAACTCCCGCTAGTCACTTGTATAATGCCAACCGCCAACAGACAGGAATTTATTCCTAAGGCTGTAAAATATTTTCTGGAACAGGATTATCCATATAAAGAGTTGATTATCATTGATGACGGACTTCATTCAGTTCTCAATTTAATTCCAAATTTATACTGTCTCAGGTACGTCTATCTGCCGCAATCGCTAAGTATTGGAACAAAGCGAAATATCGCCTGTGAAAAAGCTTCGGGAAGCATTATTATGCATTGGGATGATGACGACTGGTATGCCCCAAACTGGATTACCTATCAGGTAAATGCAATGCTGAATGCCGAGGCTGACATCTGCGGGCTGAGTCATGTCCAGTTCTATTCTATTAAGGAGAATAGGTATTACATCAAAAAAAACACTGACGCGAAGAGGAACTGGCTATGCGGGGCGACCCTTGCCTACCGTAAATCTTTCTGGAATAAAAATCCTTTCAGGAATATTCATATCGGTGAAGATATCCTATTTGTCAGGAATAAAAATGCAAGTGTATTTGCCCATGGTTATTTCGAGGGTTTCCTGGCAATAGTTCATGCTGATAATGTAAGAATCAGGGAAAGCTGACACGCTGCTTCGGGAATGAATATTTTTTCCGTGCTTATGGGAGAGTATGCATTGAACTTATACTATAATGTTGCGGAGCTTTTCCAAAGCTTTTAAGGAAAGGAGTGTGATATGCAGTAAACAAATCTGGAAATGTCAACAAAGCTGTCATCAAATAGTGGCAGTCCTGAAATTAAACATGAGCAAACGTCGCTAACAATGATCATTATAACCTATCACTTATATTTCAGCAATAGCGTCAGCATTGAATCTTAAAAAAATCTTAATGATAAACCAAACAACATGAAAAAAATATTACCTAGTTTAATGTCGGCTATACTGCTATTTTCAATCTGTTCTTGTGAGAAAGAAAAAGATGATATAAAAGGAACAGCAAATATCAATGTAATTAATGCTGCTATAGGAGCGGGATCAATAAAGGTCAATCCGGGAGCAGGCAATGGTTTCGCTTATTCAAAAACGGCTGACCTGGCTTACGGAGCAAATGCTATGTATGGTGCTTTTACCGGGAGCAACACGATCAAAGTGGTAAGTTCAACAGATACCACTAAAACTTTATTCAGCAGGACAATCGATCTGCAGCCAATCAGCACGTTATATATTGCAGGACAGTCCCCTGCCATTGATACAATTTTCCGTGTAGAAAAAAATCTTCCATATATCCAGGCTACTGTAAAGAGACTGTAAAGTGAACTGTGTCAACTCTAAAAAGTTAGAGTTAAAATAAGTAATTTAGTAATACTTAGGACGCGATGAAAAATAAAGAACCAT
>NZ_FNRA01000036.1 GCF_900107535.1 Pedobacter hartonius
GAATTTATGGAAATGTTCAAAAGTTTGAATCCTGAATATAGCACAACAACAGATAATAATTTATTGCCATTCGCTATGCTTTCTGCTTTCAATGGTGTACAATGTCCAATGCCATAAAAATGAAAAAAAAATATATGAAATTCTTCTTTCTAATTATAGTTTTTTCGACTGTTATATGCACCGTAAAAGCTCAAAAACTTACTGCTATTGGTAAGGTATCTACGCAAACTAATTCCTATAACGTTTCAAAGGACGCGGATGCCAAATCCCCGTATCCTCTTAAAGTGGTGAATATCTTTTCTAAATTTACCAATGTGAAACCAACGCGTTCAGGGTATGCAAAAGACGAAATGCATATTCTTCCTGTAGTAATATTTAATATCAAAAGAAAGGACTTAAAAAATGTTTTAACGTATGCATTGGATAGAAATAGATGGGAATCGTTATCTGATGAATCTTTCTTTATCGATTGTTTTGTAAATGATGGAGGCATGGTGGAAGATGTAGTATTCTATCTAAAATCGGATACAAAGTTAACTGCCATAGATCTGGAAAAAATTGAAAGTGCTTTTAAGACGAAATTTCAAGCGAAGATTACCCATGCTGAATTCAAGGGTACATTTAATTATTTGCCTTTTGGCGACAGTTTTACAGTCAAGGAAATATTAGCCCCTTAAGTACTGCTAACTGAAATGCAACAATAGATAATGTCATTGTCGTTAGAAATTCAAGATATGGAATTTAAAATATCTTTTAACAAGATGATATTTCTCTATATATTGATTATTTTTTTAACTTGATTCGTCATCATGAGAAATACGTGCGATCCCAAATTTTGGACAGAGATTCTTTTACAGAATTTGATTCTGGTTTGTTTTTCTGTCATATTGACAAACATTCTATGGTTGCTCCAACAACACCCAAAATTCCTCCGATATTTCTGGTAAAATATTAGGATCTTACGCTCTTGAATATAAAGAATCCAAAGGTTACTATTATTTTAATTTCAGAGATACCATTGTTATAGTATAAGAAAGATGAAGGATTCGAGGTACAATCGACTGTGATTTATCTGTTCTGATAAGCCGAAAGAGCCTTGTTTTAAAACTCCTGGTTTTACGACTTACCCTACAAAGTTTAACAGTATAGATACTACACTTTCAAATTCAAGCGGCAGCTCATTGAAGTTTAATGTGCCTAATAAACTTTTGTTTATCGTGGATAGACCTAATGTGATTTATAAGAAAAGTACTTTCTTTGAATAATCTATGATTATATGATCCCTTTGGTAGATTCCTTACCGTTGCGCGCCTTAATAGATCTACGTTGAAAAGGTACTGCACTGCTTCTGTGTACAGATAGCCCCGCTTTTCAATCGGGTTATTGTACATATTTCCGCATTTTATAGGTTGGCCTCTATTCCTTGCCTAACTTATCTGGTTCATATCGTCTTGCCTTAATCCATTGTCTCATTGAATTTAGCACGGTAAAAAAGTAACCGTACTTTTCAATTCGACAAGATTCTGAACTTCATATAAATCAATATTTTTCTTCCCATTTCTAAATGATCTCGAACGGAGGACGTCAATAGCGCAATTACGGGACACATTTAGTATCCAGGTAAAAAACCTACCTATCCGACTATCGTACTTATGTGTGGAATTCCAAATTTCAATGAGAATCTCCTGTGTGACATCTTCGGCATCTTGTTGTTTTACAATCCCTGCTACTATATCAAAAATAGTACTTGAATACATACTGTACAGTGCCTCTAAACCTTTAACTCTCTGACTTTTTAAAGCCTGCACTAAGTCTTTTTCTGAAATACATATTTTTTTGCAGTTCATATTAAATACTCTTTTAAAGGACGTATTGGGTTTTAAATACGTGGAATTAACCTGTTTGTTGAGAGCAGAAATAAATAGCGAGTACCCACATTAGGCCACTCGCACGCATTACAGGGCGGTTTACCAGAACAAATGATTAATAGTGCGTCTACTTCCTACAAATCTTAATCAACTTCTTTTCCTGATGTTTTCTAGGATACCAATCAAATTTGCTATAGTAACTATCTAAGAGAATGACCATTGACAGTTCTTTCCTTTTAAGGATATAGGAAATCCATTCCACATGTTCAATGATGTGGGTTGGCAATGGCTTATAGCCGGATGATATATCTGATTCCTCCTCTAATATTTCATTGTCAGAATCTAGGAAATCAAATTCATTTAGCTTTCTTATTTCAACAACCAGACGAGGGGAGTCTATCAATTTCAATATTACATGAGTGAAGGCGATCATTTCTTTCAACCTGTATACCCTTAATTGTCTAATACGGTAGTCATTGGGCCAAGCATAACGGTGATACTGGGCCAGTCAAAACGGAAATCGTTGGGCCAAAAGATTGGCCGCCATTACGGA
>NZ_FNRA01000016.1 GCF_900107535.1 Pedobacter hartonius
TCCGTAATGGCGGCCAATCTTTTGGCCCAACGATTTCCGTTTTGACTGGCCCAGTATCACCGTTATGCTTGGCCCAATGACTACCGTATTAGACACCATTTGATCCATCCATTTGATTTAACAAATGAATGGATCAAACGGGCAATATATAATCCCTTAATATTATTAAACACATTGTAAAAAAAGATTTAATGAATTATCATTTAAGGTTACGTTCTGGGGATAATCATTGTTTATTTAGTTATCAGTTTTTCAGGTAAACAAAGTATTTACCGGCAGCTGGCTGCGGCGCTGTTGTAGTTAATGCATTTGCGATGTAGCTTCTCAATCTGACACTTATAAAAGTTAGCTGGACGGGGGGAGAACCGGGACCCACATATACCAAAATTGCACAGATTATAAAACCTGTGGTACAAGTAGGTTTTATTATGATAAGTATATAATTAGCCGGTAAAGTGGGGTCAGGATTAGCACCTGGCACATAGGCATACCAATATCTAGGCATATAATAGGATACTTTTATACATCAAAAGTATCTCAAAACTTTAAGTTACGCCTACTCTGTTGCCAGGATTTTCGGCTTCCTCCTTATCACCTCAAACCTGCTGTTGTTGATTTTCCTGCAAAAAATCAGGCTGTCTCGGCGTACCAGAAGCAGGCACCGCAGACATTCGTACTTCCAGTGGCACCGGCGGAAAATCCGAAGCAGGTTGTCCTTTTCCTTTTGCCAGTGCCCTGATGATATAAAACAGTAATCCTGGTGTACCTTCTAAATCTGGTCGTCTCTCAGGGTCATCAGGAATTTCGTCAGCGAAGACAGCAGCTAAATAAGGGCCATCTACAGTATCCGGAGCTTTTTCTAAAATAGTATAACTATCAGGATCACAAATGTCCAGTTCATTATTAATAAATTGGTACCAAGGCATAAGGTTATATTTTAATATTAAGCCTACTCTGTTTCAGGGTTTTCGGCATGTCCCTCAAATTCCACATCCATCCAGTTTGAAGCATTTTTTTTATGTCTCGGATCTTCAAATGGTTTCAGTGTAGTATTATTTGCATGTAGCGTGGCAATAAAGCCTTCGGAATAATCATGTGCAATTATTTTAGCACCTTTATTCCATACATAATCATAATCTTCCCCAATGTTCACATCTCTAAAAGGATGTTTTTCCCAGAATGATCTGCGGTACGCCAGCGTAGCGCCGGATAACCAGGGTTCTTTTGTATTAGGATTTTCATAATTCCAGAATTTCTTGACTAAAGGAGAGAAAAACATAATCTTATTCAATCCGCAGATATCTGCATCGGAGCTTTCCAGTACAGTTAATTGTCTGCTGATCCAGTCGTGTGCATACCAGTCATCGTCATCCCAGTGCATAATGATCTCACCTCTGGATTTTTCACACGCATAATTGCGTTTTTTTCCAATACTGCCAATAGGTTCAGAATAGAAATATTTGATCCGGTGATGATCAGGTAACAGATGCCCTACAGATTCCTTTCCGTCATCTATAATTACCAGCTCTGCATTTCTAAAAGTCTGATTTAGAAAATGGCCGACCGCTAAAGGGACAAAATTAGGCCTGTTAGCCGTCAGCATGATACAGGATACATAAGGTGTCATGATTCAGTTTCTTGAGTTGGTTCTTTCCATCCTACGGCCTGTTTTTTATGTTTTGGATTCTCTACAGGTTTGATACTAGTATTATGTGCATGAAGAATAGCTACAAATCCATGGATATAATCCATCGCAAAGATTTTTGCGCCGGAATTCCAGACAAAGTCATAGTCTTCTCCAACCTGGATATCGATAAAAGGATGTTTTTCCCAAAAGTATTTGCGGTAGGCCATGGTAGCCCCGCATAACCAGGGTTTTTCTTGATCAGTATCCATATACATCCATCTTTTTTCTATGGAAGGGGAATAGAAAATCACCTGGTTCAGGCCGGTTATATCTGCACCAGATTTGTTCTGAGCTTCAACTTGCCGGCTGATCCAGTCTGGAGCATACCAGTCATCATCATCCCAATGCATGATAAATTCACCTTCGGCTTTTTCGCAGGCTTTATTTCTTTTGATCCCGATAGTGCCAATAGGTTCAGAATAGAAATACTTGATCTTCGGGTTGTCAGGAATGAGCGAATAAGCGGGCTCTTTGCCATCATCGATGATCACCAGCTCTGCATTCGGGTAATCCTGTGCTAAAAAATATTGAATAGCAAAAGGAATATATTTTTGCCTGTTGGCAGTAGGCATGATACAGGATACAAGTGGTAGTTCAATCATAAATATTGTGTTTTTTGTTGAAATTAAAATTAGAAAAAATAGAAGTGCAGCAACAGGGCCAGCTGTCCCATAAAGCAGATGAGTAAGTTTAGTGCTTCATTTTCTTATTAACTTGTAAGAACTAATCAAGCCAGGATTGTCTACATAAAACCCTAAATTCCATATGGATAACAAAAAGAATATCGATATCATTATTTTGAGTTATGCACAGAATGATGAATTAAAAGCAGTTACTGTTGACTGTATTCGGTCTTTAATCAAATCAGACGATCCTGAGGAGATTAAATTCAACATCATAGTAATTGAGTCACAAAAGCAATTGAAGCCTTTCCAGTATGAGGGTACCACTACAATATACCCGGATACAGAGTTTGGGTATAACAGGTATATGAACATTGGCATTGAGATGACTTCGTCACCTTTTATCTGTCTATGTAACAACGACCTGATCTTTCATGCCCAATGGGCTACCAATATGTTAAAGGCCTTTGAGCTTTATGATCTCCCGAGCGGTTCCCCGGCTTGTTCAATACACCATCCCACAGTAGGATTTAAACTCGATGGACGTATTTATTACGGTTACCGGACCAGGCACGAAATTGCCGGCTGGTGTCTTTTTTTTAAAAGGGATATTTTAAGGCTTACCGGAAAACTGGATGAGAACTTCAGGTTCTGGGCAGCAGATGATGATTATGCAACGATATTAAGGATTCTGAATCTAAGGCATGCGCTGGTTACCTCTTCTATTGTAGACCATGTCAAAAGCAAAACCTTAGAGAATCAAACAGAAGAGAGGCAGGAAGAACTTACTTTTGGACAGGTCTTTTATTACGAGAAAAAATGGAATTACCGTTTGGGCGCAAGATGGGTACCGGTTACATTAGTCTAGGCTAATCAATTTTTTAATGGTGTTAGCTGTCTCATCGTCTAACACCTCGCTTTTTTTGATAAAATATTCAAAATGTGTGTAGTTCCAGGTGTTTTCCCCATGGTAGATATAAATATAGAGAAAAGGTACTGCATCTATATGGTATAAAATCTTTCTGGCGTCCAGAAATTTAATGATATGGGTATCTTCTCCTTTATCCAGATGTGCATACTGATTTTGAAAGATGATTTCCTTTCTGCACATCAAACTGCCATCCCAGGTATAAGGGAAGGATAAATAGGCTTTTCCTGAAGTAAAATCATACAGCAGCACCCTTGTTAAGATACTTGCCTGGTAACCCTGACCTGTGGTTTGCATGCTATTGTATTGATAAGATAACCGGCTACCATGATACCAGTCATCATCATCCCAGATACAAATATAATCGCCGCTGCATTCCGCTATGGCTTCATTCCTGGCATTACCCACCGTTTCATCATTATTACGTTCCACCCTCAAAATATTAAGTTCTACCTGGTGCAGAACATGATTGATAACCATCGGTGTCTGTTTATCATTTTTAGGATAAGAAATCACCAGTTCCTTATTGGGATAATTTTGTGCTGCAAAGCAGGATATTGCCCTTTGTAGGACGATCGGCCGGTTGTTAGTGATACAGATACAGGAGATTAAAGGATAGGGTAAACTCATCATAATAGTTTTAATTAATGTTTCAGATATACAAACTTCCTTGCATTGTAAGGTTCAGCGGGCTGTATCATACGTGTAACCAGCGCCTCTTTAATATACTCCTGAAGGTTGGACGATAGTGGATCTGCCGGGTGCATTCCATTGTCTGTAGCATATATTGCACAGATCTGCGTGCCGCAAAGGCAGTCATGTTTAATAGTTATCCTGTAATAGGATAAGACATCGAGTGGGTCGCTTCCAATAAACGCGTACCATGATTTTGACATAATTTAAGTATTGTTTTCCGGCATAAAATTATAGAATTGATCATCGAAGGGCAGGGGCAGATGTCCCATAATCTTTGACGGCATCCTAAGATGGATTTGGTCAAATGTCCCAAAAAGCAAAATAGGGGTTCAAAAGTTTCTTTTCTTGGTAACTTGGGTTAACTAAATAAACCTTGAACCGCATTACTATGAAATTAATAGAGAAAATTGATCGTCATGAAGTCCTCAGGCGATGGGCAGTAGGTGAAGTCTATTCTGAATTTTTTAATCCCTTATATGAATCTAACCGTGAAGAAACACTGTCAATGCTGTTGTCAGGCAGTCATTATCTGGAAAGGGAAGGTATCAGTAATGTATTGGAATTTAAACAGGGACTGGTAGATTCAATATCGTTATATATCAACTGGTACAGGGCGCTTCTGGAAATCAATAAGTCAGACCTGGACATGGTGTATACCCTGCAGCTGCCTGGATGGGAGAGGAATACCGAGGGATCATTTTTAATTTCTGATGCCGCCAGGAATATACATCAGGTACCCTACCTGGATAAGAGAGTAACTTCTATTTATACCGCTCTTAAAAATAAAGAAGTTAAACTGGAGGGAATTACGCTCTTAGCAGTAGATAAGGTAGGGCCATATGTGGCCGTAGAAGGAACCGGGAGATTGACCAGTATCTATATGGCGCAGCAGCTGGAGCATTTAGACCTGATCGATCAAAATAGCGTGGAGGTTACGCTGGGTATATATTAATAGCTGAGAAATACTTATGGAGAATAAAATTATGGTAGATATGATCATTTTGAGTTATGCGCAAAATGAAGAACTAAAGTTAATGACAGAAAACTGTATCCATTCCCTGGTAGCTTCGGAAGACCCGGAGCATATTCAATTTAATATAATAGTTATCGAATCAGAGAAGGGTATCGCACCGTATCAATATGAAAATACTACTACGGTTTATCCTGATGAAATTTTCGGTTACCACAGGTATATGAACATTGGAATCAATATGACTTCATCCCCGTACGTTTGTTTATGTAACAATGACCTGATTTTTCATTCCTTGTGGGCAACCGAAATACTGAAAGCATTTTCTAAGTACTACGACCTCTCCAGCGCTTCTCCGTATTGCTCAATCCATCACAAAAAAATGGGATTTAATATGAATAATGGCATTTATCCGGGTTACCGCATACGTTATGAGGTTGCCGGATGGTGTATTTTTATGAAGCGGGATATCCTGTTAACGACAGGAAAATTAGATGAGAATTATGAATTCTGGTGTGCAGATAACGATTACGCCAATACTTTATATGTGCTCAGGATCGGTCATGCCCTGATCTCTACTTCTATTGTAGATCATCTGGAAAGCCAGACCTTAAACAGCCAGACTCAGGAACGCCAGGATGAACTCACGTCCGAAGAATTCTTTTATTACGAAAAGAAATGGAATCTCCGTTTAGGCACAGATTGGGAGAAGTTTAGCTAACTTCTCTTATGTCTTGGGTTCTCAAAGTATTTAACAGTCGTATTATGAGGATGTAATATGGCAACAAAGCCATCTATATAATCATGAGCAAAGGTTTTTGCTCCGGATTTCTTTATGAAATCGTCATCTTCTGCAGTCTGCATATCTTTAAACGGATGCTGTTCCCAGAATGATTTTCTATAACAGATGGTAGCGCCGTTTAGCCATCCCGGAGTATTAGGGTTATTCCTGTTAAGTGCAGTGCCTTTCCAAAAGGTATCAGTTACGGCTGAAAAGAAATTTACATGTTCGATTCCACAAATATCTGCTGATGAACTAAGAAGATAATCTACTTGTTTACTGATCCAGTCAGGAGCGCGCCAGTCGTCATCATCCCAATGCATGATCACCTCTCCATTTGCACGTTCACAAGCATAATTGCGCTTAAGTCCCGTTGTTCCTATAGGGGGTACATAAAAATAATATATTCTAGGATCATCTGGCAGGAGTTGAAAGATTGATTCTTTGCCGTCATCAATAATAATCAGTTCCGCATTAGGATAATCCTGCTCCAAAAAATTATTTAGCGCATAGGGAATATATTTTTGCCTGTTGGCTGTAGGCATGATACAAGATACCAGGGGTTGTTCCGTCATTGTTTTTTTAAATTAGAAATGAAATTTTTTGTCTGGAGTCAGATGCTCAATACACAAGCTCGATCTGTTGTTCGTAATAAATACGGATATTTTGTGCAGTTTCTTGATCTAACTGTTGGCTTCTGCTGGAGAAAAAATGATAATAGGAGTGATCAAGCGCATTTTTTCCATGATAAACAAATATATAGAGATACGGTGCATCATCAATTTTCTGTAATAGCTTGATTGATTCCAGCGATTTTAACAATGAGGTGTCTTCAGCAATGTTTGTGTTGGAGTAGGGATATCGTATGATCAAATCCTTTCTGCAGATCAGGCTGCCACCCCAATAGGAGGGAAAAGAACTATAGGCTTTTTGGGTATTAGCATTATACAGGAGAATATGGGACAGGATACCTGCCTGGAAATATTTACCCTGACCCTGAAGGCTGTTAAACTGGTGTGCCAGCCTATTCGTATAATATATGTCGTCATCATCCCAGGTACAAATATAATCACCCTCGCAATGATGGATCGCCAGATTTTTTGCTTTTCCGATAGAATCAGAAGCATTCCGTTCAACAGGTATAATATTAAGGTCAGAAGTTTCCAATAGCCTGTTTAACAGGTTTTTGGTTGCTATATCAGTGCTGGGGTAAGAGATCACCAATTCCCTGTTGGGATAATTTTGGGCGTCGAAATTGACAATAGCCTTTAAGAGTAACGATGGCCTGTTATCTGTAATGCATAAACAGGACACCAGTGGATGTGTGAGTTTTACCTTCATAGAACTTTCGCTTTTTTGTGTCTTGGATTTTCAAATTCTCTGATAACCGTATTTTTGGGATGTAAAAGACATACAAAGCCATCCCGGTAATCATGTATGTAAAGCTTTGCCCCGTTGTTTTGTATAAAGTCGTCATCTTCGCCCCGCTGCAGATCCTTAAACGGATGTTTTTCCCAGAATGATTTCTGATAGGCCATGGTGGCGCCATGAACCCAGTTCATAGGATTGGGCATGCCCTCGTATTGCCTTAAAACAGTGAAAAACTTGTTGGTAATGGGAATATAGTAGTGTACATGCTGGATACCACAGATATCTGCCCCCGAGGATAATAAAAAATGTACCTGCGCGCTGATCCAGTCTTCAGCATGCCAATCGTCGTCATCCCAGTGTACGATAATCTGGCCATTCGATTTCTCACAGGCGTAATTTCTTTTCAAGCCAATACTTCCAACAGGGTCAGTATAATAATACCAGATCAAAGGATGTTCCGGTATGAGGTGTGCTACCGATTCTTTTCCGTCATCAATAACGATCAGTTCTGCATTTGGATAATCCTGCTGTAAAAAATACCTGATTGCAAAGGGAACATACTTTTCCCTATTTGCTGTAGGCATGATACAAGATACTAGAGGAGGGTTCATAACTGCTTTGTTTTGCTCATCAATTTAGATAGGATTAGACTTTTAGGCTAGGGCCAGCTGTCCCATAATCTGTATACTGATTATTTTGAGAAGCTTAATTTTTAACTTAGGTATAAGCAATTTTATAAAATTATGAAGGTTAAATTTTTTTCTGACTACGAGCGTTCTGAAAATTTGTTACGCCGGTTCACCGCCAATTACAGGGTATATGATAATGAAATAACGTTTACCACAGCCGATGATTACGATTTTGCAGTGGCTTTTAACCGTTCGGATGAAACGATCAGGCAAGGGGCAAAGATCATTACTGTGATTCAGGAGCCATCCTGGAGCGAAGCTCATCAGTATAAGACTTTTCTCAGGGGTAGCGACTATATCATTGTACATGACACTGATCTTTTTGAACGGACTAACGGCGTAAAACTTGGAGGTAAAATAATTGAATCACCGTCCTATATGTTTTATGACGACCGTATCCACCATTCTTTTTTTGCCCATACAGAAGATATTAAAAAACAGAAGAAGCTGTCAATGATCGTTTCTGCATTGTATTTCAGCCATGCCAATTACCGCAAACGAATTGCTGTGCTGAGTAAGATCCTGGACTCAGATCTGGATATTGATATCTACGGAAGAGGATTCAATATATCTGATCCGAGATACAAAGGTCAAATACAGTATAAACATACTGCACTTTTGCCTTATGAATATTCCATCGCCATAGAAAACTGCAATGAGAAGAATTACATTTCTGAAAAATTTGTGGATTGTACCCTCTGTAATACGATGCCCATCTATAATGGTGCGCCAAACATTTCTGATGTGTACGATGACCGGTATTTCAGAACGATAAATATTGATAGCCCCGGGATTGTTGATGAGATCAGAGAGATCATATCCGAACCTGCACCAGCATCGGCAGTGAACAGGGAGATTTATTTTGACAGGTATAATTTGTACACCAAACTAAAGGAAATTATTTTCAATGATTGACCCTTTAAGAGATGGGTTAAATAGAGGAGGTAATCATGAATGGGTACAAGCATATGGTCATGCTGGAAAGCTGCGATTGCACGTTATATGTGTTATGGTGGAAGCTGGAAAATAATATAATTTCACAGGGTAACTAATACACCAATTATTATCTCTACATTTGTGCTTTAATTATAATAAAAATACAATGCAAGAAGGAGTAGTAAAATTTTTTAATGAAACTAAAGGTTTCGGATTTATTGTACCAGCTAATGGTGATAGTGAAATCTTTGTTCATTCAACAGGCCTGATGGCTAGCATCCGTGAGAACGATAAAGTTACTTATGATGTAGAAGATGGCCGTAAAGGTCTTAACGCAGTTAATGTTCAGTTAGTATAACTATACAGTATATTAATTAAAAAACCGGCTATTCACATAGCCGGTTTTTTTTATGGGCGAATATTCTTTTTATGTCTTGGATTTTCAAAGGCCTTTATTGTTGTATTCTCAGCATGTAGAATAGCTACAAACCCATTGATATAATCATGCGCAAATACTTTTGCCCCCGGTTGCTGGATGAAATCATCATCTTCCCCGGTTTGCAAGTCCTTAAACGGATGCTTTTTCCAATAGGTTTTCCAATATCCTAATGTTGCTCCATTCAGCCACACTCTTGAATTGGGATTATTTCTATTATGGGCATCTCCCTGCCAGAACTTGTTCATTATGGGAGAAAAATAGTGTACATGCCTGATACCCGTAATGTCTGCACCTGTTGTAAACAGGAAGTTCACCTGCTGGCTGATCCAGTCCGGAGCATGCCAGTCGTCATCATCCCAATGCATGATGATATCTCCCTCAGTCAGCCCAATTGCCACATTTCTTTTGATACCTATGGTTCCTAGCGGGTCATAATAGTAATACCTGATCCGGTCGTCTGCCTGGATCATATCTTTTATCGATGCTTTTCCATCATCAATAATCACCAGTTCTTTATTGGGATAATTCTGCTGTATAAAATAGTCTATTGCAAAGGGGATATATTTTTCCCTGTTGGCAGTAGGCATAATACATGATACCAGGGGTAGATTCATAGTTTTTTTAAGACAAATTAAGAAGGTTTGTCTGGTGATACCAGAGACAAAAGTCCCATAATGGGAGTATGCATTTAAGCTTAATAAACTATGCTTAAATTAGAAATGACCAATATGTTAATCAATGACGATCAAGTTTTTTTCTAACTACAGCTCTTCTGAAAGTCTGTTAAAAAGATTTATGGCTAATTATGTTGTTCAGGACAATTTACTGGATTTCACAATAGCAGAAAATTATGATTATGCAGTAGTCTTTAACCGGACGGATGAATTTATCCTCCCGTCTGCAAAAATAATTACAGTTATCCAGGAGCCGTCCTGGAGCAAAGTTCATGAAAATCCTTCCTTCCTGACCGGGAGTGATTACCTTATTATTCATGATGCAGAACTGTTTGAGCGGTCGCTGGGCTTGAAATTAGGAGGCCAGGTGATTGAATCCCCATCTTATATGTTTTACGATGACAAGGTGGATAAATCATTTTTTCATTATGCTGCGAGTACCGCTAAAGTAAAGAAATTATCAATTATCATATCCTATCTCAATAAGCCCACCGGCATTTATCAGAAGCGTTTCGGACTACTGAACAAAATATTGGAATCAGATCTTGACATAGATATCTATGGCTGGAGATTATCAATAGATGACCGTAGGTTTAAAGGATATGTGGATTACAAGTTCACAGCTTTACTGCCTTATGAGTACTCCATAGCAATAGAAAATTCTGAAGAGAAAAATTACATCACCGAAAAGTTTGTGGATTGTGTGCTTTGCAATACCGTACCGATATACCATGGGGCTCCAAATGTCAGTGAGGTGTACAATAACAGATATTTTAGAAAGATAAATCTGGATAGTCCAACGGTGATTGATGATATCAAACAGATTATAGCTGAGCCGCCACCATATAGTACGGTTAACAAAGCATTATATTTTAATAAATACAACTTGTACAGGAAGTTGAAGGAAATCATTCTTCCTGGCACTCCCTGAACATCCGCAATTCGACAAATAAGAATTTGCTTGTAAGCATCTATAACCTATAAAATAATACGAATGAAAAAATACCTAATCAGTTATGGCGATGATGCTTTTGCATCACAAAGAGAATTTTTTAGAGAGACCGCGCTGGCATCAGCATTTTTTGATGAGGTCACCATATTTACCCGTGGTGATATCAGGCAGGATTTTGCTGACCAGGTTGGTGAAACACTGGATCTTCGCAGAGGTGGGGGATACTGGTTGTGGAAACCATATTTCGTGAAGAAGGTGCTGGATAAAATTGAAGAAAATGATGTTCTGGTATATTGTGATGCGGGATGTATGATTAACATATCCGGAAAAGAACGTTTCAATGAGTATTTGAATATGCTGGCCGAGTCACCAACAGGAACTATAGATTTCGAACTGCCCCACAAAGAGTATGAATATACAAAACGCGAGGTGTTTGACTATTTCGATTCCTCAGAAGAAACCATTAATTCCAACCAGCTGATGGCTACAGTGGTAATTTTGAAAAAATGTGCCTATACCACTATGTTGGTTAATGAGTGGTACGAAGCTGCCTGCGATAACCCATTTCTGTTTACTGATGAGCTGATCGTACTTCCACAGCATGAGAATTTCATTTCCAACCGATATGACCAAAGTGTATTTAGTATTATTCGCAAAGAATACGGGGCTAATATTATTCCTGATGAGACATATTTTTTAGACTTTTTGCGGGAAGGGTTAAGGTTCCCTTTCTGGGCAACAAGGCTTAGGAGATAGAAACAGAAATTATTTGTATTTAATATTCGCAGGCGATGCTGCCGCTAAAACATTTTAACTTGATATAACTGTCTTTTAGATATTTATGCTTCTTTTTTTAGAGGTTATATCTCTATATATTCGTACAACCAAATATTAAAACATGAAACCATTAGTAACAATAATATTGTTATTTCAGTTAACGCTTTCTTTAGCTCAGAACAAGATTGCATCCCTGCCTGTATGGAAAGACGATAAAAATAAAATTAAATCAGACTGGCTGCTGAATAAGACCACTGCCCGGGCTGAAATTTACCAAAGTGCAGATCACAAGAACATCATTTTAGACAATGGGCTGCTTAAACGATCTTTCCGTTTACAGCCCAACCTTGCCTGTACCGATTTTAGCAACCTTAGCAATGGTCAGCAGCTTTTAAGAGCAGTAAGTGCTGAAGCAAGACTTACTATTAACGGCAAAATCTATAATGTTGGCGGATTGTACGGCCAAAAGGAAAAAGCATATTTAAAAGAAGAATGGATTGATAGTTTAACCTCTAAAGCTGCTGATTTTCAGTATAAATCTTATGCAGTATCGGCTATCACTCCATATGTAAACTGGAAATATACTGGTAAGCTATGGGCCGCCAATAAATTACAGCCTGCAGGTAAAATGCTGAGCTTACAATTTGAATCTGATTTGCCTGCATTGAAAGGCATCATTGTAGCGGTCAATTATGAACTGTATGACGGTATTCCTCTGGTTTGTAAATGGATTAAAATTGATAACAAAAGTTCGGTAAAGATAAAACTGGATAAAGTGGTAAATGAAATTCTGGCTGCTCATGAAGAGGAATCTTCCGTTGAAGGGGCTGCCTCAAAAATGATGACACCTCATGGAATATATGTAGAGAGCAATTACGCCTATAATAATGCGATGAATGCGCGTCTTTCCGATCAGACTACCAATTGGAAGACCGATTCAACTTATACCTCGCAGGTAAGTTATTTGTTAAAGACGCCTTGTTTACTGGAAGTTTATCCGCCTGTCGGCCCTGGCATAGAACTGTCCGACGGGCAAAGTTTTAAATCGATCAGAACTAACGAATTATTATTGGATAGTTACGACAGAGAGCGCAATGGACTTGGACAGCGAATGATGTACCGTAAACTCGCACCGTGGGC
This sequence comes from Pedobacter hartonius, assembly GCF_900107535.1. Lineage (GTDB taxonomy): Bacteria > Bacteroidota > Bacteroidia > Sphingobacteriales > Sphingobacteriaceae > Pedobacter > Pedobacter hartonius. The sequence continues at coordinate 12,664 of NZ_FNRA01000016.1, forward strand.
CACTCAAAACCCGATATATTTATTTGTTAAGAGTTTTGACGAAAGGATATTCAAAAATGCCGTAGATCAGTGCGCAGCTGTGGGTTACGAAATGCTGATCATTAGTTTTCACACCGGCTTTAATATGGAAGATATTTCTGAAGGAAATATTAAGTATTGCAAGGAACTTGCAGATTACGCCCACAGTAAAGGAATACAGGTGGGGGGCTATTCCTTACTGGCCAGCAGAAGAATCAGCGATGCTGAAGACGTAATTGATCCTAAAACAGGTAAGCCGGATGTGCATGCAATGTATGGGAAGTCGCCTTGCCTGGGGAGTAAATGGGGACTTGAATATTTTCGCAAATTGAAAGAGTTCCTCAAAAGAACGGGCTTCGATGAATTTGATCAGGATGGTGCTTATCCTGGAGATGTTTGTGCCTCCACTACACACCCTGGTCATAAAGGGTTAGATGATTCCCAATGGACTCAAATTGAGTTGCAAAAGGAATATTACAGATGGTGTGCCGAAAATGGAATATTTGTAAATACTCCGGATTGGTATTTCCTGGATGGTGGAAGTAAATGTGCGCTGGGATACAGGGAAGTCAACTTCTCTTTACCGCGCGCTCAGCAGATTATACTTAACCGTCAGAATATCTATGACGCTACCTGGGAGAAAATGCCCTCTATGGGATGGGGGTTTGTGCCATTGACCCAGTATCATGGGGGCGGTGCCGCGGCAACTCTAGAGCCGATGTCTGAGCATCTCGATGCATATGAGCAATTGATGATGCAATACTTCGGTTCTGGCGTCCAGGCATGTTACCTTGGTACAAGATTATACGACACTGATCAAACGAAAAAACTGGTGACTGACGTAATTACCTGGTATAAGAAATACCGTACAATATTGAATTCGCAGATTATCCATTTGCGAAGGGCTGATGGAAGAGACTGGGATGGTATCTTACATGTTGATCCTAATGGAAAGGAAAAAGGTTTGGCGATGTTATACAATCCGTTAAATGAACCGATCACCAGAAAGGTAAGCCTGCCACTTTATTATACCGGTTTAAAAGGTAAAGCAGCTATCAGGGATAAGGAAGGAATCTCCAAACCCTATTCCATTGATAAGGATAATAACGTAATTTACGATGTAGTGATTCCGGCTAATGGTTATACCTGGCTCGTGATCGAATAGATAATTTTAACATCTACCTATAAAACGCATCGGCAAATCTGCCGGTGCGTTTTTGTTTCAACCCCATGATAAACAGAATAAGGGTTAGTTGAGGTATGAGGCTTCGGAGCTGTAATAATTTCATATAAGTATTACAGCAATTCCCGTTTGTAGATTTCATCTGAAATTATGCAAAACAGAAGATATCCAACGGGACAAAAGTCACAATTTAAGCACTGCCTGCATCAGGGCAGTGCTTAAATCAAATGTTTACCTGGCGTTCTTCGTCACCAGCTTGATTTGGGCAACATAACCACCACTGCCAGCCATTTTAATAGTAACCGAACCTCTTGAATTAACGATCTGTTTGTTTTTCACAAGTATCGTAGGGTTAGTGCCAGCATCCTTTGCGTCGGTCCAGGAGGTCAGTTCATATACCCCTTTAGGAAGAAAATTCAGCTTAATCTTCAATACCCTTGGCAAACTGTTTGTCATTGCTCCAATAAAATAGTCATTTCCCGTTCTTTTGACCAATGCAATGTGTTCTCCCGGATAACCAGACAATACATGGATATCGTCCCAAACCGTAGGTACAACCTTCAGGAAATCTGCCCCAGGCTGATTCAATATATTATCAGGGTGTTCACAATTCACCGTCAAAGGGCTTTCATAGATGACAAACTTGGACAACTCTGCACAGCGTGTATTCATTACTTTGGTCGGAAGAGAGCCCTCCTTGAATTGTGCTTTGGTTATATTTAAGAATCCTCCCGGAGTATAATCCATTTGTCCGGCAAGCATCCGGGTGAAGGGCAGCGTCACATTATGTTCTGGTAATAACTTGGTGGAGAATTTTGACCATTCTTCGCCCATGACCCCTTCGCGGGTGATCATGTTCGGATAGGTCCTGATGATCCCGTCCGGTTTATAGGCTCCGTGGAAGTCAACCAGCAGGTGATGCGCTGCGGCTTCTTCGATGATCTTTTTGTACCAGTTTACCATTTCCTGATCGTCACGGTCCATAAAGTCAATTTTGATACCAGCAACGCCCCATTTCTCATATAAAGCGAAAGCTTCTTTAAAGTTGTTCTTCCTGTTTACATCTGAGCTGTAGATCCAAAGCCATAAGCGAACATTTTTTTGTTTGGCATAGTTTAAAAGCTCCGGCATGTCCAGTTGCGGGGCAGCTTTGGTAATATCAGCTTCTGTTTTATTAAATGCCCCGTACCACTGCCAGTCTACAATCATATAAGGCCATCCCTGTGCTGATGCCAGATCGATATATTGTTTAATAGTAGGCATATCCTGTTTCACTTCTCCGCTCCACCAGTGATCCCAGGCGCTCATCCCGGGTTTGATCCATGAGACATCTTTTAATACGCATGGATCGTTTAGATTTTGTATGATTTCTGATTCAATCAGGCTGCCTGGTGTTTTTCCCAGCATGATCACCCGCCATGGGGTATATAAATTATCGGAGAAGCGTGCTTTGATCCCGTCTTCCAGTTCAAAAGGCAGAGGAGATAGTTTCGTAACAAGGTTAACCTTGTTGGTGACGCCCTGTCTGTCCATGCCAATATAAAAACCGGGATAGTTATCAATTTTGGCCTCAGTTATCGCTGCATAATGAGTTTTGTCAACCTCCACCAGGAAAGGCAACCCTGCCTTTGTTAAAGGATCTATTGAACTTAATAGTTTTGGCAGGAACTGTTCTTCCTGTGGCGAAGAGTATTTTTTGTAATCTGCTACCCATCCTTTAGGATCACCTGAAAAGGAAAATCCGGTAAGTTCTTTGGTGATGTTCCTGTTGCCAATTCTGGCTTCTGGGAACAACTGGTACCTGAACGCAACACCGTCATCATAAGCGCGCAGTTCTATGTTTATTTTCCTTCGCAATTCGGATCTCTCTATAAAACTAAGCTGAAGGGATTTATAGTGATCTTTAACCTTTTCGTGTTTCGATCTGATAACAGGTGTCCATGTTTCGTTGAATTCTGCCTCTTTTTGATTGACAAGCTGAAGATCTGATCCCATATCAGGCTCATTCTGGAATTTAAAGCCCATAGGGGAGCTCATGATGATTAGCTTGTCTTTCATCAGCACCCGGTAAGTCAGTTTGTCCTGATTTTTAACTTCAATGTGGATGTCGCCCGATGGCGAAGTAAGTGTTATCGTTTGTGCATAGCTGAGTGCAGAGCTGGCGCCCAACAGTAAACAGAGCGTAAATTGTTTGATCATACGTAAGCTTAAATATTTGGTTATCCATTAGATAATGGTTTATAAAAATAAAGAATATCCATCTTTCATTAATGTTATGAAATGATTTTGCCCTTAAGTGCATTTGCGGACGTGGAATAAGCGAAACATTGATTACTGGTTAACATTCGATAACTGAATTTCTGTCATCTGTTCGATCACTATTTTGGGTCAATCTGCTAAGAATTTACAACGACCACCAGGTTTAACCCTCGTCTCTGAAAAATTCAAAAATTATCTCAAAATAATTTTCTTCACTTATACTATTGCTAAAACAGTTTAACATCAACCAACTGTTATACAATAATTTATAGCTATTTGTTGTTGTGGATTAACTATATATATTCGTTTAAACAATTAAAATTAAACAAACAATAATCAGCTCTAAAACGGCAATAATATGAAGAAATATTTAATTAGTTACGGTTGTGAAAGGTTTAGCCTGCAACGAGAATTATTTCGGGCGCTGGCAGTTTCCTCTGAATTTTTTGATGAGGTAAACGTATTCACTCCTGAAGATTTTGATATCGAGTTTGCCTCAAAAATGAGGAATACGCTAACGCTAACCAAGGGTGGAGGTTTCTGGTTATGGAAGCCTTATTTCATCAAAAAGATGCTGGATCAAATTGAAGAGGGTGATGTACTGGTCTACTGTGGTGCAAACTGTGTGGTCAACTCCTGGGGCAAACCCCGTTTCGATGGCTACGTAGAACGTCTGCTTGCTTCTGAAACCGGCTCCCTGGCTTTTGAGCTGCCATACAAAGAAAGTGAATATACAAAAATGGAAGTGTTTGAGCACTTCAATACATCAGACGAGCTGAGGAACTCGAAACAGCTGATGGCTACCATCCTGATGCTGAAGAAGTGCCCGCATACCACAATGATGGTGGATAAATGGTATGATACCGCTTGTGCACATCCTTCTTTATTTACTGATGAACTGCGGATACTGCCTCAGGATAGTGATTTTATTGCCCATCGTTATGACCAAAGCATATTCAGCGTGATCCGTAAGATGTATGGCGCTGAAATTATCCCGATGAACGAGTACTTTTTCGACTTCATCAGAGAATGCAATACTTTCCCGTTCTGGGCTACTTCAAGGAGCCAGCCATAAGCTTTTTCTAATAGAAATAAATACTTATAGTATGCGTTTGGCTTCATCTGTGCTTGTGAGCCCGTGGTAGGTCTGATGAAGGTACGAGGCCAGGCCGAGATATCACCCCAAAACTCGGACTTGCCACGTTTCTACCACGTAATAACCTCGGACCCACAGGCCGGAAACAAGCCAGAAGTAGGCCAAAACAAACTGGAAACAATAAAGCCTGCGGTTACTATTCTGGCTGCTGCGTCCTAATAATTAACCTGTTGATTAACAGATGAAAAAAAAATTCTAAGAACATATATTACCTGTTTTGTTTTTCAAAATAACTTTTTATATTTGAGTAACAGGATGATCAGTGTTCAGAATAACATCCCTGAGGTATCGTATAGCATACATCATAAAAAGAAAAAGTTCTGCTCCCTGAGGACTTGCTAACTAAAATTCAATCAGTTTGGTACGCAGGGAGCAGTTCTTTTTCGATCAGAAGATTTCCAGTGCATTCTGGATTTCCTGGTAGATCTTCTTCAAATCTTCATCACTGATACAATAGGGTGGTAAAATGTAGATCACATTTCCTAACGGGCGCATCAGGATTCCTTTATCCATGAAATAATCATATAGCAGGTTTCTGAGTTTAGAAAAGTAGGAAGTGCCAGATTCAGTCTGCCATTCTATCGCGATGATCGTCCCGGTTTGGCGCACAGCCGCAACTTTCTGGTGACCGCAGATTTTCAGCGAAAACTCGGCGTGCCTGTTACAAATCCTGCGGATGTTATCCTGCGCTTCGTGCTGTAACAATAGCTCTATACTAGCCAAAGCTGCGGTGCAGGCCAGAGGGTTTGCTGTAAAGGAATGACCATGGAATAAAGTCTTCAGTTTATCCTCCGACAAAAATGCGTTGTATATGTCCTCAGTACAAGTTGTGACCCCTAATGGCATCGTTCCCCCGGTAAGCCCTTTGGAGAAACACATCACATCGGGCTGTGTTTTTAAATGATCAGCAGCAAAATTCTTCCCTGTGCGGCCAAAACCTGTAAATACCTCATCCTGTATCATCAGAACGCCTTCTTCCAGGCAATGTGCCATCAGCTGATCCAATGCCGGAGCTTCGTACATCAGCATTCCTGCAGATCCCTGAACCAACGGTTCGTAAACGAAACATGCCAGTTCGGCGGCATGAACAGAGATAATTTCTTTCAGAACAGGCAGATTTTCTTCCGTAGGTGTATCAATAAAAATCACTTCGAACAAAAGATTATCGAATGGAGCCGTCCATGCGCTTCTTCCGCTGACAGACATGGCGCCAAAAGTGTCCCCGTGATAGCCATTGTTAAAGGCCAGTACTTTTTTTCTGGACTTTCCTTTGTTAAACCAGTACTGTACGCACATCTTCAGGGCAACCTCCACCGCGGTGGAGCCATTGTCAGTATAAAAAACTTTCTTTTGCCCCTCAGGAAGAATGGCCAGCAGGTTCTCCGCAAGGGCAATCGCCGGTTCATGAGTGAAGCCGGCGAAGATCACCTGGTCTAATTGCTGCAGTTGGGCAGTTACGCGTTCTACGATATAAGGGTGACTGTGTCCATGCAGCGTAACCCACCATGAAGAGACCGCATCGATATAGCGGCAGCCTTCTTCGTCATACAGGTATGCGCCTTTCCCACTTAAGACCGGGAGCGGTGGTCTGGCATTAAGTTGCTGTGTATAAGGATGCCATATACTTTCAGCATCTCTTTGAGTTAAGGTCATTGAACAGGTATTACTTGAACTGATTTGTCTTTCACCATTGGTTTTAATCCCAGCAGGTCGAACATCTTTTTGTCGTCATCCAGTCTCGGGTTTGGCGTAACCAGCAGTTCTTCGCTTTCGCTGGTGAAGATAGAATTTGCTCCGGCCATGAAACACCAGGATTGCTCTTCGGTGCTCATCTCGGCACGGCCTGCACTGAGCCTCACCATGGATTTCGGCATCAGGATCCTTGCGGTAGCGATCATCCTCACCATTTCCCAGGAATCAACTTTAGGAAGGTCGGCCAGCGGCGTGCCTTTTACGCGGGCCAGTGCATTAACCGGTACGGATTCAGGATGTTGGGGTAAGTTGGATAAAGTATGGAGCATATTGATCCGGTCGGCATGGGTTTCTCCAAGGCCAATGATTCCGCCGGAACAAACGCTGATTCCCGCTTTGCGGACGTGTTTCAGGGTATCTAACCGGTCGTCGTATGTACGGGTGGTGATGATCTCTTCGTAATATTCCTTGGAAGAATCCAGGTTGTGGTTGTATGCATATAAACCTGCTTCCTGCAGCCTTTTGGCCTGGCTTTCTGAGAGCATGCCCAAAGTGCAGCAAACTTCCAGTCCGAGTTCGTTCACGCCTTCAACCATTTCAAGGATGTTTTCGAAATCGCGGTTATCACGCACTTCGCGCCAGGCGGCTGCCATACAGAAACGGGAAGAGCCTGCATCTTTCGCGCGCTGGGCAATAGCCACAACATCCTGTTTAGACATTAACGATTTTACTGTGATGCCTGTATGGTAACGTGCGGCCTGTCCGCAGTAAGAACAATCTTCAGGGCAGCCGCCTGTTTTAACGGAGAGCAGCGTGCAAACCTGTACTTCGTTTGGTTGATGAAAGTTCCTGTGAACAGTGGCAGCCTGGTAAACGAGTTCAAGCAAAGGCTGATGGTAAATGCTTTCTATTTCCTGGATGCTCCAGTCATTTCTTATGGTTGAATAATTGTTCATATAACAATGGTTAATTTGTTGACAGATTGATGAGTTGTGTCGGTGCGGATGCGATCGCAGCTTTACTGAGGCGGGTAAATTGAGGCAGGTCGCTCCAGGTTGTAGCTGCTGGTAAATGCTGCAGGATAACTTCTTTAATGTCTTTTAAGAAAGGTCCGTTGAAGACCACATGTTTTAAAGGAATGTTTAAACTGGCAAGGGCATGCAGGCTGAGCAGGGTGTGGTTGATACAGCCCAGGTAATTGCGGGTAACAAGCACCACCTCCGCGTCAAGCTGTTTGATCAGGTCGGTCATCAGAAAAGAAGATGAAAGCGGTACGAACAAGCCGCCGACGCCCTCAATCAGTAAATCGTTATCAGTCCTGGGCAGCTTGAATGCTGATGAAACAATTTCTATACCCTGTGCTTTGGCCGACTTGTGAGGTGAAGCCGCCATTTCCAGTCTGTATTCCTCAGTATGGATAAATGTTTGCTGGTTTCTGATCAGCCTTTTCACCCGGTGGCTGTCGGTACGGTGCAGGTCGCCCGATTGCACCGGCTTCCAGTAATCGGTTTTCAGCTGCTCACAAAGTACCGCCGAAACAATGGTTTTACCCACGCCGGTACCGATGCCGGTGACGAATAAGGGTTTATTTTGCATGAGAGTTTTTACTGAGTTGATGGAAATGATCACAAAGTGCCAGGATTTCTTCGTCGCTGTTATGGGTATGGATACAGATGCGCAGCCGTTCCCTGCCTTCAGGTACAGTGGGACTGCGGATCGCTCTGACATCAAAGCCCCGTTTTTGCAGCTCCGTGCTGAATTGCATCACCGCGCTGTTGCCATCCAGAAATACACACTGGATCGCTGAGGGGTTCATGCTGCTGCGCAACTGTTCCTGCGGAGGCATATGGGCCTTCAGGAGCGACAATTTATGCTGCAGCTTTAGTTGTTCCCCTGGATGGGATAAAAGGTGCCTGTACGCAATCTTTATCGGTAACAGCTGTGTGAATGGAGCTGCAGTACTGTAGATGAAGGGCCGGGCAAAGTTAATGAGGTAATCTCTCAGCAGTTCAGTGCCTAAGATGATTGCGCCATGTAGGCCAAGGGCTTTCCCGAAGGTGACTACACGTGCAAATACGGCATGCTGGATGTGCAGTACATCTACCAGTCCGGTGCCATATACACCAAAAGCATGGGCTTCATCGACGATTAAACGGGCGCCATAGTCACGGCAGAGCCTGGCGATGTGAAGCAGATCGGCAAGGTCGCCATCCATGGAATAAACGCTTTCCACGGCTACGTAACAGTGGCCGGTACTCAGTTTGATCTTCTTTTCCAGGTCTTCCAGGTCATTATGCCTGAATTTAAACCTTTTTGCAAGGCTCAGTCTTGCGCCATCGATCACCGAAGCGTGGATCAGCTCGTCATAAATGATCGTATCGTTCTTTTGGGGAACGCTGTAGAACAGGGCCAGGTTAGCCGTATATCCTGAGTTAAAGATCAGTCCGTTCTCCGCATGGTGGATCGCTGCGATCTCCTTTTCAAGCTGTTCTGCAAATTTAGTATTGCCGCTTAATAGCCTTGAACCAGTGGCACCCAATAAATGCAGGGGATGTATTTTCAGTTCATTACTGATCTTTTTTTTCAGTGCCGACGATCGTGCGAACCCTAAATAATCATTTGAGCTGAAATCATATAAGCCGTTTTCATACTGTAGTTTACGAATCGTTCCTTTAGTTTTTATTAAATTCAATTTCTCTGCGAGAGAGTCTGTGATACACGTTGCTGTGAAATCATTTTTGACCACCATATCTGATGAAGATTTTGTTTCTTTATTCGTTATCTTAGTCATTTACGCAACCGGGCTTTCTTCCTTTATCGCGGTTGCGAGGTCATTGATCCAGTTCTGGTAAAGGTTTTTTTCTATCGAAATGATATGATTTGCATGAAACTCCCAGTCTGGCGAGAAGTTTTTCAGCTGTGCAGTCATCTCTTCCAGGTGTCCCTGTTCTTCCAGGATGATGGAACGGACGCTTACCTTGCTGCCCGCCTGTGTTAAGATGTCCTGATAAATGGGATAGATAAGGTCTGCCCGTACTTCAATGGCGTAAGTCACCAGCAGATAGGCCGCGAACTTTAGCTGAGCGCCCTTTAAATGCAGGTGTTCCATCAAGTAGCGGCTGGTAGCCATATCCAGTTTGTTCAGGTAGTACTTGCTGCTGTAGGGTGCCAGGAGGTAGTCCGGTTCATATGTCGGGCAGGCGCTTGCGCTCAGTTTGCCGACCTGTTTTTTGAGGTAAAAAGCATGGCGGTGCTCCTCTGCGGCATGTTTCAGCACCATATAGGTGGAAGTTTCGGGCAATTCGTTTGCTGAGATCTTCCTGGCGCCGATATTTTCCTGCAGGGATAACGTATTCAGGAAACGGGCATGCGTTTGATCGTCACTAACGATTTGTTTAAGGAGCTCTTCTAATTCCATGATGTCAATTATTTTATTCAAAAGTATTATCTTGCCGGATAGTTTAATGGTACCAGTTTGTAGTTTATGAGTAGTCCGGTTAAAATTCCTTTTAAAAGCGTGATCCGCATTGACAGGTCACTTGATCGCCCCGTGTATTTGCAGGTGGCCCACCAGATGATCAATGCCATTCAGCGCGGAGTCCTGCTCGATGGGGTTCAGCTGCCGGGCACGAGAAGTCTTTCAGAAGATCTGGAAGTGCACCGGAAAACGATCATCGCCGCATACGACGAGCTTGATGCGCAGGGCTGGACAGAAATCAGGCCCAATAAAGGTACTTTTGTACGGAATAAAGCACCCCAGGAGAGTATTCCGCTGAACCTGCTGAATAAAAAGCCGACCGGCAATACGGTTTCCCCGGGTAAAAAACAGGATCAGTACAATGAGCAGTTCCTGAACAGCTATCCTGCAAAAACGGGGTACGGCTTTAAGCAGAGTATTCTGCTGGACGTGCTGCCTGTAAATGCTTCAGCAGGACTTGAATTCAATGACGGGCTGCCTGATATCCGGCTGCTGCCGCTCGAGAGGCTGTCTAAGGTTTATGGAGGAATACTCAAAAGCAAGACCAACTACAGGCATTTCGGATATTCACACGTGGAAGGGAATGAGCATTACCGGGAAACCCTGGCCTTGTACCTGAACAATACCCGTGGCCTGCATATCAATAAAAACAATATTCTTACCACCCGCGGAATCCACATGAGTATCTATATGGCTTCCAGTATGCTGATCGAACCGGGCGACCTGGTGATCGTTGGTGACCTGAGTTATTACCTGGCAAATATGTGCTTTCAGCAGTGCGGAGGAAAGATCATCTCGGTGCCTGTAGACCAGGATGGGATCTCAGTAGAAGCTATACGTGAGCTTTGTAAACGTAAAAAGATCAGAATGTTATATCTTACGCCGCATCACCATTATCCTACAACAGTGACGCTGAGTGCCGAGCGACGGATAGAGTTGCTTCAACTGGCTGCCACTTACGGATTTATCATCCTTGAGGACGATTACGACTATGATTTTCATTATAACGGGAACTCTGTTCTGCCGCTGGCAAGTGCGGATACGAGCGGGATGGTGGTCTATATTGGCTCCTTTTGTAAGTCGCTCGCCCCGGGCTTCCGTTCAGGTTACCTGATTGCCCCGGAGAACCTGATCGTGGAGATGGCGAAGTTCCGCAGGCTGGTAGACCGCCAGGGGGATATGCTGATGGAGCAGGCGCTTGCCGAATTGCTGGAAGAAAGGGAGATCCAGCGGCATTTGAAGAAGGCAGTGAAGATTTACCAGGAGCGCAGGGATACGTTTGCTGCATTATTGCAGGACCAGCTGGGAGCGGAGCTGACCTTTGTTTCCCCTCCGGGAGGATTGTCTGTCTGGACGCACTGGAACCCTAAGCTCAACCTGATGCGGATCAGCAAGAACTGTATGAAAAGAAACCTGCACCTGCCGCAGGAACTGCTCTACCAAAATGACAGCTTTACCGCTATGCGGCTGGGCTTTGGAAACCTGACTATAGCAGAGCTGGAAGAGGCGGTGCAGATCCTGACCTTAGCAGTGAAAGAGAGTTAAATTATGATTATAGGGGGATAAAACTGATCATTTAGCTACTTATCATTTGATAGTATTTACTTTTTAAGTTATTGTATTTCAACGTTTAATGTGGTTCATATTTTTCTGCACTTCACTTATAAGATTTTTCGCTGGAGAGCCACTAATTACATCTCCCTAACCCTTCAGCTATATAGGTACAGGAGGTCATGACGACCCGTATACACACTGTATACTGCTTTATATTGATAACCTCTTTTCAGGGTGCTGGGCAGGTATCGATGGGGTGTTGATTCGGCATTTACCCGAACCAACCCCCCATCAATACCGTATCAAAAGCGAACCAAAACCGGCACAATGTAAAGCGCAATACAGGCTGCCCTATACTGATATTAGAAGACAATGAATTTTCGTTTTACTAGCTGGTGTATACAGCCTTTTAAAATGATATTAGAGGACATACAAAGAAAGAATGGACAGGCAGAGCAGACATAGGCCATCCTGTAAACGAGCCTATGCCATATCCCGGATTTTTTTTAAAGCACTTCTATTCCTTTTGCTTCAAGCGCCTCATAGATCGTCGCATTAACGCTGCTGCTGGTTCTTTCGGCCAGGGAGATGTCCTTACACCAGAAATAGATGGAAACGGTACTGCTGGTTTTGGTTTTTGGGCTGATAATGATCCTTGTCTCTTTACCGGCCATAATGTTGTCATCCGCGGCAATGGTTGATTTGATCAGTTCTTCCACTTCATCCCTGGAGAAGGGCTTGTTCAGTACAAATTCGATCTTTATCCGCATCTGGTTATTGGTGAGGGTCCAGTTGATAATGTTATTGGACAGGATATTTCCGTTTGGAATGATGATCTCGGCACCTTCGTCGGTCAGTAAAGTACTTGCCCGGATACCGATTTCCTTTACTCTCCCTTTTTTATCGCTCAGTTCCACTACATCGCCTATGCGTAACGTTTTATCAAAGATAAGAATGATCCCGGATACGAAATTGCTGACGATGTTCTGCAAACCTAAACCGATACCCACACCCAGGGCACCCAGTACCACAGTGATTTTATCGATCGGTAAACCGGAGGCCGCTACCGCAAGCAGGAAACCACCGATCAGCAATATCAAACGGGTAACGATTAGTTTGGAACGTTCGCCTTTGTTATCATCCAGGGAATCATCGCCGGTATCACCAAAGAAGTAAGCGATGTATTTCTGAAGGAAATTCGCTGTCCAGATAATGATCAGGAACAATACGATCCCGCCAAAAGTAAAGGCCAGTGTTCCTATAGTTCTTTTTTCGGTAAGGATGGTTAAACTGTTGTCATATAGTTCGTTAAATATATTAAGATTGACCAGGAATAAGGTCAGCCATACCAGGAAGGCAATGATGTCCAGCAAACCGCGGACACTTTTCACCACAGGTTCCCAGTCGAAATGTTCCGGGTAATGTTTGCGGATCCTGCTGCTTTTGATTTGTAATAAAAATGCCTCGGTGATCATTCCTGCAAGGATAATCAATGAAACAGCGTGCAGGAAAGCACTCACTGCAGTAGTATAAAAGATCTGGGTAAGTGTGAACCTGCCAAACAGGTTACAGAAAATAGCCAGCAGGTTAAAGCCGATAAAGATCAGGCCAACCGGCAGCAGGGTCTTATAGCGCTCTGTCCGTTTCTTCAGCTTCAGGTAAGTGAGAACGCCAAATGCTGTAGAGGCAATGCTGAATACCAGCAGGTTCCAGCGCTGGTAGCGCGGTGGCATTCCCAGCAGTCGCAGGACAACAGGGGCGATCAGCAGAATCACAAAGATGCACCACTGGAAGAATACGTCAGGTGGCAGCCTTTTATACAGAAGTGTGGTAAGGCTTATGGCCAGCAGGATATGTACGCCTTCAATATATAAGGCCGGTGCCAGCAAATCAAAAACAGGAGCAAGGGTCAGAATAAAAATAATGGAGATCTGGTAGGGTTTTGGCCGGATGAACAGGAACTGGAAGGATTCTACAGCATCCAGTCTTTTACGGTTGATCAGGCTTTTGTAATTGAAGAATACCCAGAAGAAGAAAACCACGCCGCTCAAAATCAGCAGCAGCCTGGCGCTCCGTGTATAGACAAAGTAATAGCCGGAGATCTGCTGTTCGCTTTTCATAAAACGCCTGAAACCCATACTCCGGTTTGCAGGCCGGTCAACACTTTCCCACAGATAACGTCTTTCTTTGCCAAACGCCTTTACGCCAACCGTCTTTAGCTGGTTGTCGGTAGCATATTTCAGTTCCTTTACATTGATAATATTGGCAGATGTTCTGGCCTGCAGCGAATTGATCAGACTTGTATTGGTCTTGATGAGGCTGTCCATCACTACCTTTTTATCCCTTAATTCCGTCAGCTGGATTTTGAAGATCCTTTTTAAAGAGTCTACAGTAAATATTTTGTGGAGTATCGTGTCTTTTCTGAGGCTGAGGATCTGTGTTTTTAACCCGTTGAGCTTCTGTTCGTAATGGTTAAGGTCTTCGAGGCAGTCTGTATTGCTGTTTTCCAATTCATCCAGCAGCGTCTGGTACATCTGCAGGTTTTGCAGGTTGAGCGACCGGTCACTCTGGCTGACGCGTTCCTTAATGAGTGCAATTGCGGCCTCGTCCTGTGTTAAATACGCAGAGATAGGGGCCATCTTATAAAATGAAGCCGTGGTCACCTTCACCTGGTTGATCGCTTCAAAGACCTTTTGCAATCTTGCCAGGTAGTCTCCCCGGGTCAGCACAGTCGAATCTGCAAGGTAAGACAGGTCGGCCGCAGCATTGGCCTTAGCCCTTTGCTGCGCTTTTGTACTTTGTGCAACAGCAACAGAACTATAAAAACAAAGACTAATGAGCAGGATCAGGAAAGAAGCGGGATATGTGATCGAAAAAGGTTTTTTTAACTCCATTTAAACTTAGGTAGGTTGCAATTACAAATGTAACAAAAGCCATACAATATAGCCAAGAATTGTTTTAACGGCTTTAGCGGGATATTGTTGCGGTGATTGACGATGTTTATCGTAGTGATTTAGATATTTATTAATGCGATTAAATCGGAAATAGAACTTTATTCAGAAAGATAGAATTGTTATATCAGGCAGAACGCCCGATATAACTAATTCAAGGTAAATAATGTGGATTTTTAATATCTTGATGACTAACCTCATTCAGGTAAACATACCTGAAAGGCTGATCAATACATTTCTTTTGTTTTCTGCTGCTGACTATGCAGAAGCAGAAAACAAATTTAAAGGTTTCAAGTAAAAGTTTTGACATTTATTTCAAAAAAAACTCCAATGGTTCTTTAAAACGTAAGAAATATTTCCTGAAATGTCCCTTGATTAGCAGTGGGAGAGGTTTGATGGTTACCTTACTACTATGGGTTGTGTGATTTTGAATGAGCTGCGCAATTCGGATCTGGCCTGCGCAGCTCATCAACTTATATGGCTTTCTCGTAGATCCTGTGGATTTTGTAAGGATCGCCTTTTATCGCTTTAATTGCATTGTTTACGGGATGGTTGTGTTCAAGAGTCCATCCGGCCTCAGCATATTCGAAATCCCGGGCTTTGTAATTTTTGATGATATTGGCATATAACACTGCCTCAATACCCATATGGCGGTATCCTTCAATTACGCCCAGCATGAAGATCCTTATACCTTTGATTTTTTTCATACCGAAAAGCAATTTGAATATGCCCGTAGGAAGCAGTCGGCCACGGGGGATTTTCTTTTGTATCTGGTTTACATCTGGAAGAGCGACAGCAAGACCTATAAACTTACCTTCTTTCTCGGCAACAAGTACGAAATCAGGATCGGCTATCATTTTAAGGTCTTTGGCGATGAATTCAAATTCATCGTCAGTAAGTGGCACAAAACCCATGTTTTTATCCCAGGCGCTATTGTATACCAGTTTGAACTTTGCAGATTCTTCCTTGAATTTCTTCATGTTCATCTTGCGGATGATGACCCCGCGGGTATTTAGTCTTTCCTCTAATTTATCAGATATCCGTACTGAACGGTCGTCATAAGAGGTTTTATTCCATCTCCATGAAATTAAATCCACCTGTTTTTTTAGTCCTGTGTTTTCTAAAAGGCCTTCATAATATGGGGCATTGTAAGTGGTAAGGATCAGGGGTGGGTATTCGAAACCTTTGATCAGTAGTCCGGCTGAATCATTGGTGGTGAGATTTACCGGACCAACCAGGTTAGTAATGGTGTTATCTTTTTCTTTCAGCCATTTTACTGCTGTATCGATCAGTATCTGTGCACTTTCAGCATCATTGATCACATCAAAGAAGCCGAAAAAACCATCTTTGGTACCATTGAATTCATTGTGCCGGTTATTCAGGATCGCAGCAACACGGCCGGTGATTTTGTCTCCGTCATACAGTAAAAAACACTGTAGTGAGGAGTGTTTGTGAAATGGATGGGTGGTCAGCAGGTCCCTTTGTGCAATGAACAGTTCGGGCACATAAACGGGATCATTTTTGTACAGATCGTGTGGGAAATCAATGAACGCAGCAAGTTCTTTTTTTGATTTAACCTCGACTATTGTCTTCATATATGTTTTTTGAGCAAGAATGATAAGCCTGTTATCGGCAAAGTGATTAAATATTGCGTCAAATATATTAAAATGACCAATATCTTTTACTATTATCCCCACATTAGGTTAGGTTTATTCTCCCCAGGCCGTGAGCATCAGGTTTCTGGCACCTCCGTAATTGCGGTGCTCACAAAGATAAATGCCCTGCCACATGCCTAAGGCCAGCCGTCCATTGCGGATAGGGATCATCAGTGAGGTATCCAGCAGTGCAGCCTTCAGATGGGCAGGCATGTCGTCAGAACCTTCATCGTCATGCAGGTAGTCCGGGTCATTCTCAGGAACAGCCTTGTTAAAGAACATCTCGAAATCATGCCTCACCGTAGGATCAGCATTTTCATTGATGCTCAGCGAAGCGGAGGTATGCTGGATAAACACCTGGCATACCCCTGTTTTGATTTCGTTGATCTGCGGAAAAGCCTGGAGAATATCCGCTGTGATCAGGTGGAAACCCCTTCGTCTTTCATGAAGGCGTATCTGTTGCTGGTAGATCTTCATAGCGCTAAATTAACAAATACTTTTGATGAAGCGCATAGAAGCGGTGCCGCCGGGTTGTTGGTTACTTTAAGTTTTCAATCTCTTTCACCTGAAGCTTGGTTAACTTTGCGATCTCATCAAATGAATATCCTTCCTGTTTCATTGCACCTGCAATTTCCTGTTTATTTTTAAGTGTAGCTTCCTCCGCCGCATAAGCGATGGAAGCCTCATAATCCCATTTCGCTTTTAAGTTCGATTCGTATATCATACGTTCCTCTCTGTTTAAGTTTGCTACTTCTGCTGTTTCAAATACTGTTTGAAAAACCTCGTTATTCAATACTTCCGGAATTTTATCCATACTATGCATATTCTTTAATAAATAAAACCATTTGTCTAATTCTGTCTTCAATTTTTCTTTAGGTGTATTAAAGTTAGGTAATTCCACAAACTTTAACCCAATATGATCATGAAAAACTTTTTCAGTATTTTTGTTAATGAAGGCAATGTCATGATAATACTCCCCGTTGCTGCTGTCTTCAAAGCTAAAATCCATGATGCCTATTAAGTGGACTTCTTTCATTTGTACATTCCAGTCCGGCTTTCCCGCAGGCAGCTGCTGACTAATCAGTCTTGACAGATAGAACATACATCGCTCCCTGAAATACTTTTGCTTGCCCCGCTGCATTTCAATGACAAACTGTTCTCCATCATCACCTGTGCACAGAAGGTCAAAGAATACCTTTTTGTATCCGATCGCATCGCCATATTTTTCAGTAGGGCCATATGTAATGTCTACAATCGTTTTGCTGCCTTCAAAAAGCGCATTCAGGAATTTAATCATAATTTCCTTGTGTGCCTCCGTACCAAATAAATGTTTGAATCCGAAATCTGTTAAAGGGTCTATATATCTGTTTATTCTGAGCGCCATAGCCGGGTTGGTTGTAAAGCAAATTTAGCACTCACTTCTTTAAAATGCGAATAATATTAATAATTAATTAATTTTAATTAATCAAAAATATAAAATTATCCGAAATAAATTGGATCTGGACAAGGTATAGCTATATAAATACATAAAATCAGACCCCAATCGTAACTCAATGGTAATTTCATCCCGCCTCAGCGATTTTGACTATTTTTTCTTGATATTTGACTACAATGAACCCGGCGTAATCACAATAAAAACCCGTAAGGCAATATTTCCCTGATCATCGCAGGCTCCATCTGACAAACGCATATACTGAACAAATGAAATTTGAAAATACGCTATCATACGCACAACAACTGGATGCACAAGACCCGCTGCATCCTTTAAGGGAAGAATTTTTATTTCCACAACAAAACGGCAAGCCTTTTATCTATCTGTGCGGAAACTCTCTTGGCTTACAGCCTAAATCTGCGAAAGAGGTACTGGGCAAACAGCTCGACAACTGGCAAAACCTTGCCGTGGAAGGCTGGTTTGAAGGAGAAACGCCCTGGATGTTTTACCATAAAGAACTCAAAGAACTCATGGCACCAATAGTAGGAGCCAAACCTGCAGAAGTTTGCCCGATGAACACCCTCACAGTAAACCTGCATTTGCTACTCGTTAGCTTTTACCGCCCGGATCAAAAAAAATTTAAGATCATCATGGAAGCCGGTGCGTTTCCGTCCGACCAGTACGCTTTGGAAAGCCAGGTGCGTTTTCATGGTTTCGACCCCGAAGATGCGATCATCGAAATTGCACCCAGGCCAGGA
The DNA here is from genome assembly GCF_900107535.1 of Pedobacter hartonius. Taxonomy (GTDB): domain Bacteria; phylum Bacteroidota; class Bacteroidia; order Sphingobacteriales; family Sphingobacteriaceae; genus Pedobacter; species Pedobacter hartonius. The sequence goes on from NZ_FNRA01000016.1 coordinate 30,800, forward strand.
GAATATACGCTGAGAACGGAAGATATTACCCGGATCATCGCTGAAAATGCAGACCAGCTTGCCCTGGTGCTCTTCGGCGGTATCAATTACTTCAGCGGTCAGTGGTTTGACATGCCTGCTATTACAAAGGCAGGGCATGATGCAGGGGCCATCGTAGGCTTCGATCTTGCGCATGCCGCCGGAAATGTGCCCCTGCAGCTGCACGACTGGCAGGTGGATTTCGCCTGCTGGTGTACTTACAAATATCAGAACAGCGGCCCCGGGGGGATAGGAGCAATATTTATCCATGAAAATCATTTTGCCGACGATCAGATGAACCGCTTTGCAGGATGGTGGGGATACCAGGAATCTATCCGCTTTAAAATGGAGAAAGGTTTTATCCCGGAACCCGGAGCGGACGGATGGCAGGTCAGCTGTACCCAGGTGATGCCGATGGCCTTGTACCATGCTTCCCTGAAGATTTTTGAGCAGGCTGGATTTATGGAGCCGCTACGAAAGAAAAGCCTGAGTTTAACGGCCTACCTGATCTATGTGATCGGAGAGGTCAATGCAACGATTGGCACTGAACAATACAAGATCATCACCCCGGCCAATGAGAACGAAAGGGGCGCACAGCTTTCTATCATCGCCAAAGGAGATGCAAAAGCAGTGTTTAACAAGCTGGTAGAGAACAACGTGCTGGGCGACTGGAGAGAACCGAACGTCATCCGTTTCGGCCCTGCACCATTATACAATTCATTTGAAGATATTTACCGTGCCGGCGAACTGTTGTTGCAGCTGAGCAGAGAAGAAGCGATATGATCAATTACAACCCCAAAGCCTGGTTTACCTTTATCTTTCACGTCCATAAAGGCGATACTTTCAGGAAGTTATGGCCGCTGATCCTCAGTGTAGGTGCCTTCTCAGGCATAGTAGCGCTGCTGGAACTTCACTTTTTTAAGCTGTCGGAAAGTAATTCTGTCAGCAATATCAACATCATGCACAGTATTCTGGGCTTCGTGATCTCCCTGCTGCTGGTATTCCGTACCAATACGGCTTACGACAGGTGGTGGGAAGGCAGGCGGCTGCTCGGAGAACTGACCAACGTCAGCCGTAACCTGGCCATCAAGATCAAAGCACTGAAACTGGAAAAGGAAGAAATGGAGTTTTTCAACTATGGCATCCCTAAATATGCCTTTGCCCTGAAAGAACACCTGCGTGAAAAATTGTATTTTGGAAAGAACAGCTTCCTGATTGAAGTGGATGGCGGAAAACATATCCCCAACCAGATCGCCGGAAGCCTGACCTCCCGGATGTGGAACCTTTCCGCCGAAGGAAAGATTTCGGGCGAACAACTGATCATACTAAGTGCCGACCTGAGTCGTTTTACCGATATCTGCGGGGGATGTGAACGGATAAAAAAGACGCCGATCCCATTTTCCTACAGTGCATTTATCAAGAAATTCCTGTTCCTGTATGTGATCACACTGCCCTTTGGGTGGGTGTTCAGCCTCGGCTTTTTTGTAGTGCTGATCGTGCCCTTTGTGTTCTATGTATTAGCGAGTTTGGAGCTCATAGCTGAAGAAATAGAAGACCCCTTCGGACAAGATGCGAACGACCTGCCGGTGGACGAGATTTGTAACAATATAGAAAAACACATCGGGGAGATCCTGGGCTAAAATGGTAAAGATCGCATACCACCCGCTGTATGCCCATCCGCTGCCGGAAGGGCACCGTTTTCCGATGCTGAAGTATGAACTGATTCCGGCGCAGCTGCTCCATGAAGGGGTAATTACACAGGAGAACCTATTTGCTCCGGAGCAGCTGAAGGAGGAGACTGTACTATTGTCGCACGCCCCGGAGTACTGGACGCAATTGAGTGACCTGACGCTGCCCGCAAAGGAACAGCGCAGGATAGGCTTTCCGCTGAATGCGCAGTTGCTGGAACGCGAACTCAGGATTGCACAGGGAACAATAGAGGGGGCACTGCATGCAAAAGAACATGGCCTGGCCTTTAACGTGGCTGGCGGCACCCATCATGCAGGATCGGACTGGGGTGAAGGATTCTGCCTGTTGAATGATCAGGCGATTGCTGCTAATTACTTGCTGCATAAAGAGATATATAGCCGCATATTAATCGTCGATTTAGATGTACACCAGGGGAATGGTACTGCCGAGATCCTGCAGCATGAACCCCGGATATTTACATTTTCCATGCATGGCGAAAAAAACTTCCCTTTCAGAAAGGAGGTTTCAGACCTGGATATCGGTTTGGATGATGGCCTGGAAGATGAAGCCTACCTTTCTATTCTGGCAGACACCCTGCCGAAATTGTATGAACAGCACGAACCGGAATTCGTGTTCTATCTCTCGGGCGTAGATGTATTATCCAGTGATAAACTCGGGAAACTCGCTTTGACTAAAGCCGGGTGCCGGGAGCGCGACAGGATGGTATTCCAGTTTTGCAAAGATCATCGCCTGCCTGTGCAGGTAAGCATGGGCGGAGGGTATTCCCCGGAGATCAGGGATATTGTAGATGCACATTGCAATACCTATAAGGTAGGGATAGACCTGCTCGGGGATTGAGGCCGTTTAAGGTACTGATGAAATCAGCAGGTTGGCGGGGCAATGCTTCGTCAGGCAACAGCCTGAAAATGTTCAGCTTGAAAACTATACGCCCGACTAGTTTTGCACATCTGTTCCGTATCCAGATAATTTTGATGAGATTTATCGGTTCCAAACTGAATGATTGCTGATGAAGATTGTTATTGCAGAAAAACCATCCGTTGCACGTGAGCTCGCTAAAGTATTTGGCGCAACGGTTAAGAAAGACGGATACATTGAAGGGAAAGGATACTCTTTCACCTGGGCATTCGGGCATCTCCTGCAACTGGCACCTCCTCAGGAATACGGATTTATCGGCTGGAGAAGACAACACCTGCCAATGCTGCCGGCTAAGTTCAAGCTGTCAATCAGGAAGATTAAAACCAAAGACGGTTTTGTAGAAGATCCGGGTGTAAGGAAACAGCTGGATATCATCAAAAAGCTGTTCGACGAGTCTACTGAGATCATCGTGGCAACGGATGCCGGGAGGGAAGGGGAACTTATTTTCCGCTATATCTATTACTTCCTGAAATGTAAAAAGCCATTCAAGCGGCTCTGGATCTCTTCGCAAACTGACGAAGCGATCAAAGAAGGATTCCGGAACCTTAAGCAGGGTACGGATTACGATACGCTGTTCAACTCGGCGCATTGCAGGTCAGAGTCTGACTGGCTGGTGGGGATGAACGCTACACAGGCACTCAGTATCTCTGCAGGTGCACGTTCGGTATTGTCGCTCGGAAGGGTACAAACACCTACGCTGGCAATGATCTGTTCAAGATATATTGAAATAAAGAATTTTGTACCCCAGTTATACTTTCAGCTGGGCATTCAGCTGGATAAAGACGGACAATTGTTTAAGGCGGTGTCTGTGGCCAACTTCAATATAAAAGAAGAAGCCCAGGCGCTGTTTGATAAAATTGAGGATGTCCCTTCGGGTTTCCCTAACGGAGGAAAGATCCTCGATGTGGAGGCCAAACCGAGGAAAGAACCGCCACCGCTGCTGCATGACCTGAGCAGCTTACAACAGGAAGCCAACAAGCGTAAAGGGTATACGGCAGATCAGACGCTGAACCTGCTGCAAAACCTGTATGAAAGTAAACTGGTGTCCTATCCCCGTACCGGGAGTCGTTATATCGGGGATGATGTATTTGCCGGAGTGCCGCAACTGATCAGTCAGCTGACCACACATTCCTACTTCGGGAAATCGGCTGAGTTCCTGCAAACCATCCCGCTGAATAAAAGAAGCGTAAATGCAAAGAAAGTAACGGATCACCATGCCATATTACCTACAGGAGTGACACCGCAGGGCCTGAGCTCCGACAGACAGGCCATCTATAATATGGTAGTTGCCCGGATGCTTGAAGCCTTCCACCAGGAATGTGTAAAGGAAGTCACCAAAATCACCATTGAATCGGGTTCCATATTTATTGCCAACGGAACGGTGATCCGCTCTGCAGGATGGCGCTCGGTACTGAATGATAAAGACGAGGAGAAAAAGGATGAAGACAACCCATCACTTCCTACAGTGAAAAAAGGAGCAGAACTACCGATCGTGGAGAAGGTTTTCCTGGAAAAACAAACCAAGCCGAAGGCCTTATATAATGAAGCCTCGCTGCTGAAAGCGCTCGAAACCTCAGGTAAAGAGATTGAAGATGAAGAGCTCCGCTACGCAATGAAGGACAGTGGTTTAGGTACGCCGGCTACACGTGCATCGATCATCGAGACCCTGATCACCAGGGAGTATATACAGAGGGAAAAAAGGAACCTTGTGCCTACGCATAAAGGGCTTTCCGTATACGATGTGGTGAAGGACCAGAAGATCGCCCAGGCAGAACTCACAGGTTCCTGGGAGAAACGCCTGGAAGAGATCCGTTCGGGCGCCTCGGTGAAGGACTTTAAGGCGGAGATCTCTGAATACACGCGCTCCATCACCAACGAGCTGCTGGCGGCAGGGGCCGGACTGGCGGAAAAGCTGATGCCTAAAAAGGAAGACACTCCAGTAGTGTAAGGGAACACAGGGGCGTGTTTACAAAAGCAGACCTTACTGTAACGGAAATATTTCGCAATAAACAGCTCGCTGCTTCGTTTACGCCATTAACGATAGCCGTAAATTCCTGATAGAAGAAAAATTGATAAAGAACACTGGGTTCTGCAATATGCTTCGTAAGATCCCGAAGATGATCTTTTATAAAAAAGGGAATGCTGTTTTCGAACGTGCATTCCCTGATACCAGGGAATGGGAGAGAAATCTTAATATATCACCAGATACTACTAACTTCATTCATCTAAGATCAACAAAAGATTAATTTTTCTGCAACTGACATTTTTTATCGTAATTTTTTGTATTTTGTATGTCCTAAAATGAATGATGAAAAGATATAAACACTATTCTTTCGATCTCTGGCTCACACTGATCAGGTCTGATCCTGCTTTCAAACAGGAGCGGGCGAAGATCTTTCATGCCCGGTACAACCCCCTAAAAAAATCTTTTGACGAAGTTGTCACAATTTTCAGGAATGTGGATCTAATGTGCAACAGTATCAACGAAAGAACGGGCAAAAATATCGATGCCGATGAAATGTACCTGATGGTGATCAGCATCATGAACGACTATAAGCCCGGATTTGCAGCCGTGGATACTGAAGCACTATACCTTGAAATGGAAGCGTTATTGTTCAATTATATGCCTCACCTCTACTGCGGGAACACGGCAGACCTGCTGGGCAGTCTGAAAGAGTCTTCAACGCTGAGCCTGCTGAGCAATACGGGCTTTATCCGCGGGATAACGCTCCGGAAGGTCTTAGGGGCACTCGAACTGGACCAGTTCCTGGATTTCCAGCTGTACTCAGACGAAGTGCGGCTGTCAAAACCAAACAAAGCTTTCTTCCAGCTGATGCTGGACCAGCTCAACCGCAGGGAACAAGGCGGGCTGGAACTCCATGAGATCGTCCATGTAGGGGATAACCCCGTTGCGGATGTCCATGGCGCCAATCAGCTGGGCATACACAGTGTGCTAATTAACTCAAATCAGCAACCCATAACCTGTTTAAGATGAATTTAACAAAGTCATATGCTTTACATCAGATCCATCACGCGGAAATATTCGGATTTGATCCCAATGCCTATTCAAGGTTTAAGTTCGGGGATGACCTGGTCGCAAAGGAATTTGGTGAGCAGCTTGCTGCGGGCTTCATTTCCGGCTATCTGCAGGATAATTTTATTGAGAACCAGATCGTGGTGATCTCCAGTCCTTATTCTTTTATTCCTACGGCCACCTTTGCCATGAAGAACTACTTCATCCATCAGCTCAACCGCTGGATGGTAGATAACGGCGGGCTGGTAGTACAGGAGGCAAAGGTGCACCGCACGATCACCTATAAGGAAGACTACGGTGCCCTGAGCGCCGAGGAGCGCATGAACCTGATCGGGAATGACTCCTTTCATATCGACAAACACTTCCTGGACCATAAAACCCTGCTGTTCCTCGATGATATCCGCATCACCGGAAGTCATGAACGGATGATCCTGAAGATGGTAGATGAATACCAGATGAAGAATGATATCCACCTGCTTTATTTTGCTGAACTGGCGAATAAAGATATTCACCCCAACGTAGAAAATTTGCTTAATTATCACCAGGTAAAATCTATATTTGACCTTGACGGGATTGTTAAAAGTGGTTCCTTCTCTTTCAATACCAGGATAGTTAAATATATATTGAATACCGATTTCAGCAGTTTTTCTATATTTATTGCAAATCAAACAGAAGAGTTTATCAATATGTTGTATAATTTGGCATTAGGTAACGGGTATCATACGATAGATGCCTATACGCTAAACCTGAACTACATTAAAAATCAGATTAATACTAAAAAATATAAATTAATATAAAATGGCTATAAACTTGCAAAAGGGGCAGCGCGAAAATCTTGATGCCCCGAAATTTACTATAGGCCTTGGATGGGATACCAATAGTTCCGCTACAGGCACCGATTTTGACCTTGATGCTTCTCTTTTTTTATTGGGCGACAACAAAAAGATCGTATCTGATGAACACTTTGTTTTTTACAACAACCTGATCTCTCCGGACGGAGCAGTAGAACATACAGGCGATAACCTGACAGGGGATGGCGATGGCGACGATGAGCAGGTGAAAGTAGACCTGTCAAAGACAGATGCGAAGGTAACAGAGATCTGTATCGTGGTGACGATCCATGAAGCTGAATCCCGCAGGCAGAATTTCGGACAGGTAAGAAATTCCTTTATCCGTATTGTTGACGCGGTGACCAACCAGGAGATCCTGAAATATGAACTCGAAGAGGATTTCTCTATCGAAACCGCAGTGGAATTCGGAAGGATCTACAAACGTGAAGGAAAATGGAAATTTGAAGCTGTAGGAGTAGGGATGAAAGGTGGCCTGCAGGATTATCTTAATAAATATCAATAAGCAATTATGGCAATTAATCTTCAAAAAGGACAGCGTATCAGTCTTGAAAAAACCAATGGAACCAAATTACAGCAGGTTTGTATAGGGATCAACTGGGGAGCCATTGAAAAGAAAGGCCTGTTTGGCTTTGGTTCTTCTAAAGTTGCGGTAGACCTGGATGCAAGCTGTGCAGTCTATAATGAAAGCAAACAGCTGATGGAAGTGGTATATTTCGGTAACCTGGCTTCCAAAGACGGCTCAATCAAACATAGCGGGGACGACCGTACAGGTGATACCGGCGGGGATGACGGACTGGATAACGAGGTGATCACGGTAGACCTGTCCAGGCTTCCTGCAACAGCAAGTTATGTGGCCTTTGTGCTTAACAGCTTCCAGGGACAGGATTTTGCTTCGATCCCTTTTGCCTCAATCAGGATCTATGAAGGAACGGCCACACGCGTGAACGAGGTATTTGCAACCTATGATATTGCGCATGGTGCCGGTTTTGCCGGCCATGTATCAATGGTAATGGGGGTGTTCTACAAAAAGAACGGCGATTGGAAGTTCAACGCGATCGGGGAACCTACAAAAGACAGGAAACTGGAGCAAACCGTACAAACGGTAATGCAAAACTACCTGTAATTTAAATATTTTTCAGCTGATGCCGGTTTGTTTGAATCGGTTTCAGCTTCATGCTCAATTTTAATGTTATGGAAACAAACGCTCAGGAACTATCCAATACTACACCCGCTACTACACCTGCGAAATTAGATAAGGACGGAAATGTAGATCTTACTGCGCTTAGTCCGCAGGAGATATCAAAGTATAATGACCTCAATAAGTCGCTCGAGCCATCTGATGTCAATTCAATCCTGAACTATGGGGCGGATACACAGAATGCCATGGAGAAATATAGTAATGATTTCCTGGCTTCGGTGCGTACGTATAACAGTGGCGATGTGGGTGTACTGATCAATGAACTGCTGACGGAGCTGAATTATATTGACGTGTCTGAGCTGGAACAGGGTAGCTTTAAGTCTTTCATTTCAAAAATCCCTTTTCTGAAGAACCTCGTGGTGGATGTGAAAAAGCTTTTCCAGAAGTATGATGTAGTGGTGAATAATATTGATAAGATTACCAATAAAATCAAAGCCGGCAGACTGAACTCGCTGAAGGACAACAGTTCTCTGCAGACGATGTTTGAAAGTAACGTTTCCTATATCCACCAGATGGAGGAACTGATCATCTCCGGGCAGATCAAATACAATGAACTCAGTGTGAAACTTGCCGAAATGGAAGGAAGGCCCGCAGATTTTGAAGATTATGAGATCGCCGACCTGAGGGACTTCCTGAGCCGCCTGGACAAGAGGCTGGCGGATATGAAGATCGTGCGTTTCATCATGATGCAGTCCCTGGCACAGATCCGCCTGGTGCAGAACAACAATACTTCTGTAGCCGAGAAGGCACAATCGATCATTTCTACCACGATCCCGGTCTGGAAAAACCAGCTGACCATCGCCGTAGCCCTGCAGCGCCAGAAGGCAAATGTAGAGATGCAGAAGAAGGTGTCTGACACGACGAACACCATCCTGCAGAAAAACGCCGATATGCTCAAACAAAACAGCATTGATGTAGCTAAAGAGAATGAAAAAACTGTCGTATCTTTGGAAACCCTGAAGATGACTACCGCTTCGCTGATCTCCACACTGGATGAAGTGAAGAAAATTCATGAAGAGGGAGAGAAAAGCCGAAGGGTATTGGATACGGAATTGAAAAACCTGGAAACTGAACTCAAGAAAAACGTTACGCAGGTTAAATAGTTAAGGATGGATGAACATGCTGCCAGTATATTAAAGGAGTCTGATCAGATGATCAGCCGCCTGCAGCTCCTGTCTGTATTTTTTCAGGAGGAGGTAGTGTATAAAATATTCCTGCGCAGCCAGGTCATCCATCAGTTATTTGCTGATAACCCCCAGCTCCCCATTGATAAGCTGGAACTTTTTCACCTGCAGTTTACCACCAGTGTGATAGAACTGCTCAGAAAGATCAAGAAAAGCAACGAGAAAAACGTAACGCTCATTGATGACGAGATCCGGCTGAACAGGGAGGTGATAGCAAAACTGAACGAAACGCTGGTGAATGAGCAGAGCTTCATCGCCGGTAAACAGCGCCAGGCACTGAAGATCAATAACTCGCTGAGAAACCTTTACGAGGTGCTGTCAGACCTGACTACAGATTTCCCCTTCGTAAAAAACGTCAGTCAGTTCAGCGCGCGTTTTGCAAAGGATTTTTATTATACCATCTCTTCAGATCAGCTTGCTCAACTGATTGACTATGATTCAGGTACTGTGTATGCAAACCAATATGCTACTATTGAACGTAAGCTGATGGGGCTGCTCTGTAAGTATGATTTTAAAACTGAATTTGTATACGGGCTGAAGTCCGGAACGCTGATCATTGAGGTCTATAAATTCCTGGATACGGGCCAATATTTTCTGTTTTATCCCGCAAGGAACCTGTTTCTTTTTTGTACGCCTGAAGAACTGGCAGGGGCAGATTTCTCGGGCACATCATCTGAGAAAGTCCGCATGATCCAGGAGCTGGCCTATAAAAATGATAAGCTGCAAAGTAATGCCGCTTCGGTGAAAACCTATATTCCTGCCGGGATCATCAGGCTGCTGGAAGAGAACTATGCGAAAATAGCTGATATCGATTTCCTTAATAACCTGAATAATTTTGATGTTCAGGCCAATATCCTGAAGTCGATGCTGAATACAGATATGCTTTAGCCGATTGTTCCGGTTTACTGGCAGCAGCTCCGGTATTCCCGCTTTACCCTTACCGACCGTTTTGCTGTCAGCCTTTAATTGATCTTAACGGCAGCCCTTAATTTCTTTTTACTTTTTCAACAAGCAGGGCTAAAAGCTGTTCTGATATCTTTCCTGCTTTGCCGTCACCAACCGGCCTGCCGTCTATCTGAAGGACAGGTAAAATGTGTTTGGTGGTGCTGGTGATAAATGCTTCTCTGGCGTTCTGAAGTTCTTCCAGGGTAAATTCGCGCTCGGTGATCTTCAGCTCATGGTTTTCAAGGGACAGCAGGTTTTTACGCGTAACGCCCGGAAGTACGTCGCCCTTAGCGGTGATCACTTCCCCCTGTTCGCTCACGATAAAAAAGTTTGCCCTGGGAACTTCCTTCACCTGTCCGTTGTGGTGGTATAACACATCGTCTGCGTTGTTCTCTTTGATAAAGGGTTGCAGCCAGATGGCCATAGCATAATCAATGGTTTTCATCCTGGCAAGCTGCCGCTGATAATCGTAGGTAAGGAGGCGAATCCCCCGGGTATTCAGCTCCAGGTCCATCAGGAAGTGCTGCTGGGTGATAATCAGGTTCTGTTTGTCAGGAAGCAGATAACCATCAGTGGAATAGCCGCCGGTGAGCGTAATCCTGATCCCGGAATCAGGAAGATCATTTTTTTCCATCAGTTCCGCCAGTATCGACTTCAGTTCCTCCCGGGAATAGGCAATGTTCAGGTGCATTTTATGGGCGGAATGGTAAAAACGGTCCAGATGGTCCTCCAGGAAAATTGGTTTGCCACCAATAGTTTTAAAGAAGTCAAAGATCCCGTACCCACGCTGTATAGCCAGATCCGTGATCAGCAGTGCAGCCTTGTCTTCCGTTATAAAAGTATCATTGATGTAAACATATTTTGTTGCCATTAGCCTGTTGGGTTGAGGTTTTGCAATATTAATAAAAAATCCGCGCGCTCTACATCTTCAATACTTATATTCGTTGCCATTTGCTATTATTAATATTATAAACATTTTCGATGTATATCTTTTTCGCTATTTTATTTATATCTGTGGTATTGATCTATAGGTTACTCAATATTTCCGCATTCGGAAGCCTGCCAAAGGATGCAAGGATGGAAAGGATCGCCCAGCTCCCGATGTACAAAGACGGCGCCATAAGGAATCTGGTGCATACGCCGGATATACCGGAAGGAGTGACGTACTGGGACGTCATGAAAGCGATGATCAAAGGTAACCCGCGTAAAAAACCTCCGGGAATGCTGCCATTCGTTCAGCCCGAACTGCATTCTGTAGCGGGTACCAAGGTAACCTGGTTTGGCCATTCCTCATATCTGCTGCAGATCGATGAACTGAAGATACTGGTAGATCCGGTTTTCAGCCGTTCTACTTCCCCCTTTTCGATGGTTGGCAATAAAAGTTATGACGGAACGGACTTTATCCATGCAGAGGACTTTGATAAAATTGATATTCTCCTGATTACGCATGACCACTATGACCATATGGACATGCACAGCGTCCTGAAACTCAAAGATAAGACCGGACATATGGTGACCTCGCTGGGTGTTGGTGCCCACCTGGAACGCTGGGGTGTTTCTCCGGAAAAGATTACTGAACTGGCCTGGGATGAACAGGCAGATATACTGGGATTGAGGTTCACAGCTGCGCCCGCCAGGCATTTCAGCGGAAGGAAGTTTAAGCGCGGACAAACACTGTGGTCGTCCTTTATCCTGGAAACGCCGTTGTATAAACTCTTCCTCGGTGGCGATTCAGGGTATGAAAGCCATTTTAAAACCATAGGAGATCAATACGGGCCTTTTGACCTGGCTATCCTTGAATGCGGACAATACAATGAATACTGGCCTTATATCCATATGTTTCCTGAACAGGTGGTGAAAGCCGCAAAAGACCTGAAGGCCGAATGGCTGCTTCCTGTTCACTGGGCGAAGTTCTCGCTGGCGCTGCACGACTGGGATGAGCCTATCCTGCGGGTGCTGAAAAGCGCAGAAGCAAACCAGCAAAAGATGACTACGCCGCAGCTGGGTGAAACAATAGTGTTGGGCGCATATTATCCGGACAGCAAATGGTGGCTAAATGTGGCACCTGCTAAACAATAATTTTCCGGCTGTGTTATATCTTAAATTGTAAACATATGAAGACGGACCTGATAGAAATATTTCAAACGATTAGGGCGGCATTGCAGCCCTATACTGCCCTGGGCTTTAACAATAGAATCAATAGTGAAGAAAAATACGATCTTTGGTCTGAGAAAAATATTGAAATTGACGGGGAAAAACGGACGGAAACTTTTTTTGTTTCACTGGAAATAAAGGATGACCATGTAGCATTTGACCTGCTGCCGGAAGGACTGCCGCAACATGAACGTACCCTGGTGATCAAAGAACTGGATGAGCTTACGCAGAACCTGATCGAAGATAAAGTAGCGGCTGGATATAAAATATTTAAAGAACAGGAGTGGGTTTAAAAATTGCCGGCTGGCAGGAAAATTTAATAACGTGTTTAAAATTAAAGGGAATTATTGCAGCACCTGTTGTTTCCGGTAAAGCCCTGCTGTTAAATTTTGAGGATTCCGGCCAGCTGGTGTTGAATTTAATACCTGCTGAAAATAACTTTCAGCCGCAGGAGCTGCCGGACTTACAGCATGCATATCAGGCTGATGGCATACAGCTTGTACAACTCTGGGAGGATATCTGGATGACAAGGCCGTCGCAAGTGTTAAGCAGGATCTGTTCCATGCTTGGGAAGAATAGTCCGGTGCATGGCCGTAAAACCCAAATCATATCCCTTAACCAAACCGAAGCAGATCGCTTTTTTGATCAGTACCATTTGCAATCCTCGGCCACTGCGAGGTACAAATATGGCTTAACACTGGACGGTCGGCTCCTGGCGGCGGCGTCTTTTAGCGGAAAAAGAAAGATGACCAGGAAACAGGATAGTTATACTTCGGTTGAACTGATCAGGTTCGCCACCACCGAAGGAATTACTGTACAGGGCGGCTTAAGTAAACTGATCCGTCACCTGATCAAAACCATTTCCCCGAATGACGTGATGACCTATACAGACCTGGACTGGTCGTACGGCAAGGGATACGCCAAACTGGGTTTTGAACTGGTTGACACTTCGGCCCCTGCCGAAATATGGCTGAACAAAAAGGACATGAGCCGCTGTTTCCCTCACCGCTTGCCCGAAGAGATCAAAGCTGTGCTGCATACGCTGGATCCATCCGAAGAAACGGCCTATTTGAATTCCCTGCAATATATCCGCATCTTTAATACCGGCAATCTTAAATATATCTTATACCTGTAAGTCAATGTCATCAATAGCTATAAACCCTCTCCTGATCATTCTTGGACCAACTGCCTCCGGCAAGACCAGAATGGCAGTTTCAGTTGCCGAAACGCTGAACGGCGAGATCATCAGTGCCGACAGCAGGCAGGTATTTAAAGATATGGATATTGGTACGGGCAAAGACCTGGCGGAATATACTGTACAGGGAAGAGCCGTTCCCTACCACCTGATCAACATCAGGGAGGCGGGAGAGCAATACAATGTAAATGCCTTTAAGGATGACTTTTACCTCGCCTATGAAGGAATCCTCCGGCAGCAAAAACTGCCCGTACTCTGTGGCGGCACAGGTATGTATATCCATAGCATCCTGCAGAACCATCAGTATACAGCTATTCCGGTGAATACAGCATTCAGGGAACAACTGCCTGTTCATGATATTCAGCAACTCAGGCTTCTTTTATCGGGGTATTCGGCCACATCGACTGCCCATGCAGACCTTTCTTCGGCAAAAAGGCTGGTGAGGGCTATCGAGATTGCAGATTTCCTGCAGCACAATTCTTTCAGGGAAGAGCTTCGCCCGCAGATCGACCCTTTGGTTATCGGTTTAACAGGGGAAGTGAATTCCAGGCGGGAGCGCATACTGAAGAGGCTGAACGACCGTTTCAATGAAGGCTTAATTGAAGAAGTACAGGGCTTGCTGGAACGGGGAGTACCCGCTGAGGTACTCCTGTTTTATGGTATGGAGTATAAGTTTGTAACCGCGTACCTTCAAAATGAGCTCAGTTTCGAAGATTTGAAGGAGAAACTATACATTGCGATACGTCAGTTCGCCAAAAGGCAAATGACTTTTTTCAGAAAAATGGAAAAAGACGGTGTCGTGATAAACTGGCTGGATTCGGATCTGGAACCCGGCATGCTGAAGGAAAGCGTGTTTAAACTGTATAAGAAGAAGTATGGTGTGTAAAATGCTGTGTGATAATAATATAAATAATATTCTGCGTCAAGGCTAAGACCCTGATCTCTCTCATAACGATGCTGCTTGCTGTTTCTACGAAAATCTCTGCCGCAAAGATGAATGACCATTTTTTCCGGACTTAAAAAAATGTAATGCCGCTATTGGCATGCTGTTTGTAAATGTGGCCATAACAGAGTGATTCTGGAATTTACAACAAAATAAACAAGCAATGAAACCGTCATCAGCTTACCGCCTACAAAATGTAATGAATAAGCTGATGATAGCTTCATAAACGATCAAAAACAAATATATTCTAATGAAAAAATCTACTAAACTTTTTGCTTCTGCAGTAGCTGCAGTTGCATTATTGATCTCGACAAATGTAAGCGCACAAAAGATTGGCTTTGGTGCGAACTTAGGTATTCCTACCGATGGTGCTTACAGCTTTGCTGCCGGTATCGACGCACGTATTCAGTTCGATGTAACTAAACAATTATCAGTTCCTGTTGCTACAGGTTATACCAACTTTTTCGCTAAAGACAGAAGCTATTTCAATGGCGCCGCAATTGTGGACGTTCCTGATTACGGATATATTCCTGTGAAAACCGGTCTGAAATATTTCCTTGACCCAACAGGTTCAGGTGTATATGCAATGGCTGAAGTGGGTGCTGCTTTCGGTGTGACCGATAATGCTAAAACTACATTCCTTTATGCACCGACAATCGGTTACTCATGGAGCAACGGACTGGACTTAGGTCTTAAATACGAAAACACAGGTAAAGGTGACGCCTTGCGCCTGGTGGACGACAAAAACCGTACTGGTCAGATCGCACTACGTATCGCCTACGGATTTAAATTATAATAAAATATGAGTGCTCCCGTATGGGGGTATTGAGAGCAGCTCTGGTATTTAATCAGGGCTGCTTTTTTGTTGGTTGGAGTTGGATTTTAAGACCTGTTTATACGTCAATCAGGCCTTCATCTTTACCGATTGCAATATTTTCAAAAAGGCTTCGCGATTATGTTGAGCTTTTTTATTTATTTAGAATTAAAATAGTATTTTGAGCAAAAAACGGAATTGATGAAACCTGCATAGATTTCTTGTGACAAAAAAGCAACGAACAATCAGATGCGAACTTCGTTATCCTTTAAAAAATATAAAGCAATGAAAAAATATATTGGAATAGCGTTTTTGTCGGTCTTAATGGCCTGTACAAACGCTCCCAAAAAAGATGCTGCCCTGACCGATAGTATCACTAAAACCGATACAGCAACTGCTGCGGTGGATGTGCAGCTGGCCGATCCAAAGATTGCAAACATATACAATGGTTATATCAGTCTGAAAAATACACTCGTAGCGGGAAATGCCGTTGCGGCACGCCAGACTGCTGCAGATCTCTCCAAAGCACTCTCCGCTTTTGAAGGATGTGAGAACACAGCACTGATTGCGGATAAGATTGCCGGTACTGGAGATATTAAAATCCAGCGTAAGGAATTCACCCCGCTGAGCTCGGACGTGATTGCCCTGTTTAAACATGTAGACCTGAAGAAAGGTACTATATATGTACAGCATTGTCCGATGGCCAATAACGGTGACGGGGGAGACTGGCTTTCGTCGGAAAGCAAAATCCGCAATCCCTATTATGGAAAAGAAATGATGGATTGTGGCGGGGTTGTGGAAGAAATAAAACCTAAAAAGTAAGATCCTTTTTTAAAGAGTGACGGTCAGTGCATAACAATAATTTAACAGCTTTGTTATACTTGTTTATAGGCTATTGTCACGAGAATAGTTATTTTTGTTATTTATAAATTAAAAGATATATGTCAGATTTTGCAGAAATTAAGATTGATGGTAAAGTATATGAATTTCCCATTGTGACTGGTACTGAAGGAGAAAAGTCAATTGATATTTCAAAATTGAGGGATTTAACAGGTCACATTACTTTAGATCTCGGATACAAAAACACAGGATCTACCAAAAGTGCAATTACCTTCCTGGATGGTGAAAAAGGAATCTTAAAATACAGGGGTTATCCTATTGAGGACCTTGCTGAAAAATCTACCTTTCTTGAAGTTGCTTATCTGCTGATCTATGGCGACCTTCCCAAAGCTGATGAGCTGAAGAATTTCCAGTCGCAGATCACTAAACATACGCTGATCCACGAGGATATGAAAAAATTCCTGGATGGCTATCCGTCAAAATCTCATCCTATGGCACAGCTGGCATCACTGGTTTGCTCGCTGTCAACATTCTATCCTGAGTCACTGGATGCAAATTCATCACCGGAGACAATGAACCGTGAGATGATCAAATTGCTGGCTAAGTTCCCGACAATTGTATCTTTTATCTATAAAAAATCATTAGGACATCCGCTGATCTATCCTAAAAACAAATATGACTACGTAAGCAACTACCTGAACATGACCTTTGGCCAGCGTACCGAAGAGATCGAAATTGATCCGGTAGTAGTGAAAGCTATGAACACACTGCTGATCCTGCATGCTGACCATGAGCAGAACTGTTCTGCGTCAACAGTAAGAATGGTGGGTTCATCAGACTGTAATATCTACGCTTCTGTTTCTGCAGGTATCGCTGCTTTATGGGGCCCGCTGCATGGTGGTGCCAACCAGGCTGTGATTGAAATGCTGGAACGTATTAAGGAAGACGGGGGTGATACAGAGAAATGGATCAATAAAGCTAAAGATAAAAACGACCCTTTCCGTATGATGGGTTTTGGTCACCGTGTGTATAAAAACTTTGATCCGCGTGCAAAGATCATTAAAAAAGCATGTGATGATATCCTGGAGAAATTGGGTATCAACGATCCGGTGCTTGAAATTGCAAAAAAACTGGAAGAAGCTGCTTTGAGCGATCCTTATTTTGTAGAACGCAAGTTATATCCTAATGTGGATTTCTACTCAGGTATTATTTACAGGGCATTAGGTTTTCCTACAGATATGTTTACTGTATTGTTCGCCCTGGGCCGTTTACCGGGATGGATTGCACAGTGGAAGGAAATGCACGAAAACAAAGAACCTATCGGCCGTCCGCGTCAGATCTATGTTGGTCATACCGACAGGACTTTTGTAGAAGCTGAAAAAAGATAATATTTATAGCCGGGCCTGATTTCGATAGCGCTTAGTGATCTCTTGATATGGCCTAACGTGATTCTATAGCGCTTAGGGTTGTGATGGCTTCGCTGAAAAAAATGGTTCCCTCTTTCAATGCCTGCTGCGCTTCAGCAGCAGGCATTGAAAGAGGGAACCATTTTTTTTGGGATTGTCTATAGCATGATGGCCGGTAAGAAGGTAGATTCTGTGTCGTTCTGGTGCTGGTTCGTTAATTTTTTAGTAAATTAGAACCCAAACAACGCTATATAAATGGATTTTTTACACACTATTCTGGGAGATGATATTCAGGCCGGTCTCCTTATTATTTTAAATTTGATCGTTATAGAAAGCTTATTGTCTGTGGATAATGCGGCCGTACTGGCTACCATGGTGATGGACTTGCCTAAAGATCAGCGTGATAAAGCATTGAAATACGGGATTATCGGGGCCTATGTGTTTCGCGGGATCTGTTTGTTCCTGGCGGCGTGGCTGGTAAAAATATGGTGGCTTAAACCACTTGGTGGTTTATATCTTTTATACCTTGCCTTTGATTATTTCAGGAAGAAGAATGTGAAGGATGCTGCTGAAGAAGAAGAAATTGACAAAAGCAAAAGCTGGATTTATAAATCTACAGTAGGACTGGTGGGTACCTTCTGGGCAACGGTGGCTTTGGTAGAAGTGATGGACCTTGCATTTTCTATTGATAACGTTTTTGCAGCGGTAGCTTTTACTGACCATATCTGGCTGATTTATATCGGTGTATTCATAGGCATCCTGGCGATGAGATTTGTGGCACAGGCCTTTGTGAAGCTGATGGAGAAGTTTACCTTCCTGGAGACTGTGGCTTTTATTGTTATAGGGGTGCTGGGCATTAAGCTCACCTCTTCGTTACTTACTCATTTCTATCCGGAATCACCAATATCGCAGATCATAGAGGGCGAGAAAACGGATCTATTTGTTTCGATATTTACCGTGGCAATTTTTATCCTGCCAGTACTGAGCTCATTGTTATTCAATTTTCCAAAGAAAAACCTGCTTGATCACCCGGTATCTGATCAAGCAGAGGACGTACTGGATAAGTCTTAAGATTATCCGGTACATCTTCATAGTTGAGGTGAATCACTGTTACTGTAAAAGATCTGTCAGCGCATCAGCCTTGATCTGTTACAACATCAGCGCCCTCAGGTAGGCTTTTGCGTAATTTCCCCAGCCTTTCATGACATTGTCTAATATGGCCGCCAGCCCCTTATTGTCCACCGGTTTTCCTTTTAACGGAGGAACGATAACTGAAGGCTCAACGGTTTTGTCCGTGACCGTTTTTGCAAACCAGCTGATGTTATCATGTGGCAGTGCCACGCCGAGGATCATTCCGGGAAGGCCGGTGAAGGATTCGGGGCCGCCTGATACCGGAATCTGGTCTGTATAAAAGGCTACAACGTAGATGGAATCCATCACAATGGCATTCGCCCTTCTGCACATATAACCTGCAATTTCCCTGGTCTCGCTGGTCATCTTCCAGCTGATATTCCTGGTACTGTCTTTTACAATGAAATTCTCTTCGAAAACCTGTTTACGGGTGGTTTGGATATGGCTGGCAAAATCTATGTATATCGTATTGTTCTGGGTCACATCAGGGCTTGGCCCGAAAAAGGGGCTGGCAGAGCTCAGATCCTCGATAGGTTTAAACAGGGTTTTGTCCTTCGAGAAATAAAGGGTGCTTTTCAGGAGCTTAAATTGTGGGTTCGTCTTTTTGTACTGATCGAAGATTTGTTCATCAAAATTGCCACTTTGTTTGCCCATTTTTTTCTGAATGATTGCATACATGTTATTGCTGCGCTCAAATTCAATTACCCCTTCGGTCGGGAATCTGACATGCTGTGCCAGTATGCCGGTGCCTTGCAAAAGAAGGAGGATGATAAATAAATATCTGTTCATTGGTAAATATTTTGATTATTTCGTTGATGCTTATTTTTTGAATCCTTATTTTGTGGAGGAACCACCCATTTTACTGAAATCCCAGGATACTGAACCCATAAAATATCTCTTTATCGTTGTATAATTACTTTGTGTGATCATATTTCCATTTGCTGTTCTGTAGAAACCTATATTCTGGTTGAGGAGGTCGTTCGCCGAAAGGGAGAACTTCAGTCCTTCTGACTTGAGGAATTTTTTGCTAATCGTGGCATTCCAGATGAAGCGATGGAAATTGGTATCAAAAGATTGTGTTTTCGCCCTGTACTCATACTGTCCGCTGGTGCTTACTTCAAACTTTCCGGGAAGGAAAACTGTAAAATAGCCATCTCCCTTAAATCCCCAGCCATTATCGTTAATGGCTTTTTGTACGGAAGATTCATTTGTTGTGTAGGTTGGGCCGAAGAAAGTATACACGTCGTACTTTTTCTCCTTTGATTTAAACATATAGATCTGACCTGAGTAGGTAGAGGACTGGATCTTGTTGAGCTCGGTATTGATATAGTTGTAGGAGGTACTCTGGTTGATGTTGGCGTTGATTCCAACGGTCAGATTGATTGCTTTTATTTTCCGGTCTCCCGATAGGGAAAGATACAGCGAGCTCGCACTCTTGCCACGGAGATTGATGGATTGAAAAGTACTTTTACCCGCAGAATCAGTAGTGGTATTGCTGACGATCGGGTTTGAGGTAACGTTGTAACTCGCGTAACCGGAAATGCTTTGCCCGCTGATAATCCTATAGGAATAATAATTGGCCTCGATGGAATTTCTGAAGGAGGCCTTTAAGTCGGGATTACCCTGGATGATGTTAAGCGGGTCGTTATTTACCCTGACCGGCTGGATCTGGTCGATAGTGGGTTGGGTATTGGTTCCGTTGTACCAGATACCCAGAGATTTTTGTTGCGAGAATTTATACATATAGTTCAACTGGGGTGACCAGTTGATGAAATCTCTTCTGAAAACAGATTGATGATACAGGTCTTTTTGTTTGAAATTTACACTGGCGATTTTAGTTCCGAAATTTACTGTGGTTTTATTGTTCTTGAAATTCAGGATTGCACCTCCCTGGTTGGAGAGCTGATTGAACTGGTAATTGTTGCTGTATAAGGTATCGAGCAGGTCATAGGCACCTCCTGCGAATGGATTAAAGGATTTTCTGTTTGCGCTGCTGTTATTGATACCCAATCCGTAGTTGAGTACTACGGTCAGGTTTTTGCCAATGGGTTCTGTATAAGCGAGATTGGAATTGAAAGCAGAAGTTTTAACGAGGCTTGTTTTAAACTGATCAACCACCGTATCGCTTTCCAGTATGCCTTCGGTGTTGTAAAATTCGCTTTTAGATTTCAGGAAACCTTTGCCGTCTGTCTGGGTAATGGACTCCCAGAGATTAAGCGACAGGCTGCGGCGTGGCTTCTTCAGTTTTTTTGTCCACAATGCTTTTGCATTGAAGGCCTTATTGTCTGCGTCATTAGAGATACTTCTGTCAGTTTCGTTGAGCAATATGCCGTTTCCCCTCTGGCTATTGGTAGTAAAACCACTCCTGGTCTCGGTATTTTTTAACATTCCATCTACCGAGATCTTCAAGGTAGAGGAGGTATCCAGCTTGATGGTGTAAGTGCCGTCGGCCTTCTGACGAAACATATAATTATCAAAATGCTCGTTGGAATTTGTTATTTGAATCCCGGAAGGAAGATTATTCTGCACCATCGTAGTTCTGTCGCCTTCAACATTTAAAGAGCCAATCTTGTAATTGACGTTGACAGACTCCTTATTACTGTTCCATTTTGCATCGTAATGTGTTCCGCCGGTTTTTGCGACAGGGATACCCTGATTGTCATATCGTCCGCTGAATGATGACAGTTCATCATTGCCGTCATTAGATACGGAGATATACTCTTCCCCGAAATCCAGGCTTTCAGATCCGTATTTGTTGCTGTCCTGCCAGCCGAGGCCAATCTTGCCTGTATTAGCCAGGGTACCATAGGCGGAAAACTTCTTTTTCCCTTTAAAGGCATTGAGCATGGCCTGCGTCTGGTAATAACTGTCGGTAGCACCACCGGCTTCCAGCTTGCCAAAATATCCGTTTTTCTTGTCGTCCTTTAGTTTCAGATTGATCGTTTTAGTTGTTTTGCCATCGTCTACACCGGTAAACGCAGCCTGATCACTCTTTTTGTCAAAAAGCTGTACTTTATCTATCATGTCTCCCCTCAGGTTTTTGGTGACAAGGGTAGGGTCATCTCCAAAAAACTCCTCCCCATCTACCAGCACTTTGCTTACGGTTTTTCCCTGGGCAGTGATCTTTCCATCTTTATCTATCTGGATGCCTGGCAATTGTTTCAGCAGGTCTTCGACTTTAGAGTTTGGCTGAATATTGTATGCAGCAGCATCGAACTCCGTGGTATCGCCTTTTATCCTAATGGCTGCTGCCTTGCCTTTAATGATCACATCGGCCAGAAGCCTCGCTTTGAGGGTGAGCCTGATGTTTCCGAAGTCGGCGTTCTTTTTGATACTGTCCAGGCTAAACGGCTCTACATAATCTGCATATCCCGGGTAGGTGACGAGCAGAAATAACTTTCCTTTTGGAAGGCCGTTCAATGAGAAAGTTCCATTTTCATCGGCACGGGTAAATTTGACGAGTGTAGAATCTTTGCTGCGAAGCACACTGACGGAGGTATTCATCAGTTTCTTGTTGCCTGCAGTATCTACTACTGAACCCCTGACCGTATAGGGAGTTTGAGCGAAGGCGGTAAACGAAATCAGACCGAGGAGGACCAGGGATAAATAATTTAGTTTCATACAGGGCTATTGTTAAGCCTAATATATAACTAAATACTTAATGGTAAAAACATTATACTATTAAAAAATGTTAAAATATGTTATTTTATGAAAATTTAACATATTCGGTAGCCAGGTGCTGATGAAGTTAATATAATTTTAACCGGTTTAGCTGTGAATGACCGTATTTTTACGGTAATGTCCTGACACACATGAGTTACATCAAAATACCTGCAATAGATGCTGAAAGGTAGGAAGCAAGTGTCCCACACATCAGTGCTTTAAGGCCCAGCTTTGCCAGATCTGAACGGCGCTCAGGAGCCAATTCTCCGATACCGCCAATTTGCATACCTACGCTGCTAAAGTTAGCAAATCCGCAAATAGCAATACTAATAATTAAGACACCTTTTTCTGTAACAATAGGCACAGCTTTGGTGGTTAAATTTTTAAAGGCTAAGAATTCATTTACCGTTAATTTTTGTCCGAGCAGGGTAGCAGCATTGCTTACATCTGCCTCAGGGATGCCCATTGACCAGGCAAAGGGATAAAATAATTTACCAAAGATCCAGTCCAGCGACAGGTTGAAGTCGGGATTGAAGAGGTGGCCGATATGAACAAAGATATAGTCGACCAAAGCAATTAGTGCGATAAAACCGATCAGCATGGCAATCACGTTCATTGCAATTTTGAAACCTTCACCGGCACCATGTGAGATGGCATCGATCAGGTTGGTGTATTCACTTTTTACTTCCAGTTTAACCTTTCCCATGGTTTGAGAGACTTCAGTCTCCGGATAAACGATCTTGGCGATAATCAGTGCGCCGGGGGAGGCCATCAGACTGGCCATGATCAGTTTTGGTGCCAGGTTCATTCCTGCCTGTGCGCCCATATTGGCATATACGATCAGGATGCCGCCTGCAATACAGGCCAGACTGCCGCTCATAGAGGCCAGCAGTTCACTTTTGGTCATCCCTTTCAGGTAGGGTTTAATCATTACCTGTGCTTCTATCTGGCCTACGAATGCACTGGCGACGTTACTCAGGGCTTCTGCACCACTGACACGCATTACGAAGTTCATTCCTTTGGCAATCACGGCCACAATGCGCTGCATGATACCGAAATGGTAAAATATGGCAACCAGTACGCATACGAGAATAATTGTAGCTGTAACGTTGAAAGCAAATACAAAGCCGTCTGGTGCAGTATATGGATGAGGCTGTCCGTCATAACCGATAACTGCAATACCACCATAAACGAAATCGACACCTTTTTTCGCAAATTGCTCAATTTTTTGCATTCCTCTGCCGAGAAACTCAAAGAAGTGCTGTACGGGGCTTACCCGCAGAATAAGTATTGCAATCAAGACCTGGAGCGTAAGTCCGCTGGCAACGAGCCTGTAATTGATCTTTTTCTTGTTATTGGAAAAAAGATAAGCGAGGCTTAATATTAAAATGATACCGATGATTCCGTGAAAACGCTCCATAAAAATTGATCAAATATGATTTGTTAGGGTATAGAAAAATAAAGATGTAATATAAATGCGGGTAATTTGTTATTGGGACGAATTTCTTTTGTTCAGTTCATCCCTTATTCTTGCAGCTTTTTCATAAGCTTCCTCTGTAATGGCTTCCTGCAGTTTCTGGTTTAATTCTTCGATGCTCAGGTTGCTGTAACCTGTTCCCGGAAGTGAGGTATCAATATCTTCCTGTCCCTGTTCCTTGCTCAGGTTATCCATATTTTCAAGGAATACAAAATCATTTCCTTCAATCACAATACCAGCGGAGGACAAAATAAATTCATAGGTATAGATAGAGGAATTGAAGCGTACGGCTAAAGCGATGGCATCAGAGGTCCGGGCATCTATTTCCTGTATTTTATCTCCGTCAGTACAAATCAGTTTTGCGAAAAATACGCCGTCCACCAGGTTATAGATCAGGATTTCCTTGATCTCGATGTTATAGGTCTGGGCGAATGTTTTGAAGAGGTCATGCGTTAAGGGCCTGCTTGGGGTCATTTTCTCGATCTCAATAGCAATGGCCTGTGCTTCGAACGCACCGATGATGATCGGTAAACGTCTTCTGCCATTTACTTCTCCAAGTACCAGGGCATAAGCTCCGGATTGGGTCTGGCTATAGGATAAGCCAACAATATCTAATTTTACTTTTTTCATATAATAGAATACCTGGCGGAGATTTGCACCTCCGTGGGTATTATTAAACTTGATGTGCTTTTAATGCCTCAATTAATTTTGGAACTACCTCAAAGGCATCGCCAACGATTCCGTAATCCGCCACTTTGAAAAAAGGAGCTTCAGGATCTTTGTTGATGACTACGATTACTTTTGAAGAGCTTACGCCTGCCAGGTGCTGGATAGCACCGGAGATGCCGATGGCGATATATAAGTTCGGACTGATCGCAATACCGGTTTGCCCTACGTGTTCCGAATGTGGTCTCCAGTCTGCATCAGAAACAGGTTTAGAGCAGGCCGTAGCTGCGCCAAGCAAGCCAGCCAGTTCTTCGATCATTCCCCAGTTCTCAGGTCCTTTCAGGCCTCTTCCGGCTGAAACTACCAGTTCTGCATCAGGCAGGGAAACTTTGTCTGTAGCCCTTACGATCTCTTTTACGATAGCTGCAAGGTCTGAAGACTGAACCGCTGGAGCGAAGGCTTCAATAACTGGTGTTACAGGAGATTCTTTTACGCCAAAAGCATTTGGGTTCAGGGCGATCACCTTCACTGCTGAAGTAAGTGCTGTGATGGCAAAGGCTTTTCCTGAGAAAGCATTTTTCTTTACCAGGAATTTTCCGCCATCCAGATTTGGAAGTTCTATGGCACCGTCAACCAGTCCGGCTTTAAGTTTTACAGCAATACGTGGGGCCAGTCCTTTTCCGGAGAAAGAGTTTGACAATACGATCACGTCAGCACCTTCTTTTTGTGCGGCTTCAGTAATGACAGCAGCGTAAGCCTGGTTCACAAAATTCTTTAACTCATCGCTGGTTACGCTCAGTACCTTCTCCGCACCGTACTTGCCTAATTCCTGCAGTTCGTTTTCAGCAATATTGCCTATCGCTACTGCGCTAAGGTTTGTCCCTGTTTGAGCTGCGACAGCTTTCGCGTAAGAAACCGCTTCAAATACAGATTTCTTAAACTTACCATCGACTTGTTCTACATATACTAAAACTGACATATTCTTTTTAATTTATATAGTGCCAGCCGGGCTGATCCTGAGCTTTAGCGCAAATGATCTGGTTCTTCCGGCCTTTACTGCTGTTTAATTCAATTGGTTTATCAATAAATAGGTTAGATCACTTTTGCTTCTGTATGCAATAACCCGATCAGGCTTGTTGCGTCTTCTGCAGGAATTAACTTTACTGCACCACGCGGGGCAGGGGTTTCAAAGGAAACTACTTTTGCCAGTTCCTCAATTTCTTTGGCTTCAACAACTACCAATGGTTTGGTTCTGGCAGACATGATCCCCCTCATGTTCGGGATTTTAGGTTCAGCAACACCTTCGGCACAGCTGGCTATGAATTTGCCGCTTACGGTTACAATTTCCTTACCACCTTCAATCTCACGTTCGATAGTGGCTGTAGTTCCGTCATAATCAAGTTTTTTAATGATAGATACAGAAGGGATAGCTAAGAACTCACCGATCATTGCAGCTACCTGGTTACCATTGTAATCTATAGACTCACGGCCGGTCAGGATCATGTCAAAATCGGCAGTTTTAACATATTCAGCAATCTGGTAAGCAGTAAAATAGGCATCACGCGGAGCAGCATTAATCCTCACCGCATCATCTGCACCAATAGCCAGTGCTTTCCTGATGGTTGGGTCAGTTGCACTTTCACCAACGTTTACTACAGTTACCGTGCCCTTGCCACCTTCACAAAGTTCTATCGCTTTTGATAACGCAATTTCATCGTAAGGGTTTACAATAAATTGTACTCCCGAAGTATTGAATTGGGTATTATCGCTGGTAAAGGTTATTTTTGTGGTTGTGTCGGGCACATTACTGATACAAACTAATATTTTCATAATTTATATATTGATTTAAGGTCTGATTGATAATGAATGTTTATTTGTTATATATTGAAGCGCTTTCTGCTTTTTATACTTATGTTCGGCAATTGAATATGCAGCTTCTTCAAAAAGTCTTTTTGCAAATCTAATTAAAAAAGCAGGGAATTAAAATGCAAAGTACCCGATTAAACAAGTTATTGGCGTTTTTAACCACAGAACCCAATGACCCATTTATCTTATACGCACTGGCGACCGAATATAACTCGTTAAAGGAGACCGGACAGGCCTTTCATTATTACCTGAAACTGGTAGAGGAACATCCTTCCTATGTAGGTACCTATTACCACCTGGGTAAATTGTATGAAAAACAGGGGGAGAAAGACAAAGCTGTAGCGATCTATCAGCTTGGCATGCAGCGCTCGAGGGAAAAAGGGGACAGGCATGCGTTTTCAGAATTGCAGGGGGCGTATAATATGGCGGCTGGTCTTGATTATGAAGACGATTAATCAGGACTGATGGCAAAGCGGCAGCTACTGTTTTTACGAAACGTTTTCCTGTTTACTTTTACGGCATTTGGTGGTGCACAGGCACATATATCCCTTTTGCTGAAGTATTTCGTGAAGGACATCCAGTTTATCTCAGAAGAGGAACTACTGGAACTGAACGCCCTGGCACAGATTCTGCCGGGACCGGCCTCTACACAAACGCTGGTTGGAATTGCACATAAGGTTGGGGGATTAAAATTGTCGCTGGTCACCTTTCTGATCTGGATCATTCCCTCGGCAGCAGTCATGACCTTCGCCGGGATCAGTTTCGCGCAGCTGGACCAAAAGGAAAAATTCATTGTGATCTTAAAGTATATCCAGCCCATAGCCCTTGGTATTGTTGCTTTTGGGGCGTATAACCTTTCCAGAAAGGTGCTGGTATCACAAACTGCGGTATTTCTCGCCCTTGCGGCAGTGATCGTTACGCTGGTTTTAAGGAATGCCTATGTATTTCCACTGGCTATTCTCATTGGTGGCATGATCTCTTCGGCACTCGAATCACCGAAGGAGGAAAGCGAGATCAGGGTAAAGTTATTCGCGAATATCAACCCGAGGAAGCTTGCTTATTTTTTCAGTGTATTGCTGGTGATGGCTATGCTGGGTGCGCTCATCAACAGGACCTCGCCATTCAGTTTGCCCATCAGGCTTTTTGAGAACTTCTACAGGAACGGGATCCTGATCTTTGGAGGGGGGCAGGTGCTTGTGCCGCTGATGTTTACGGAGTTTGTGCAAATGAAACATTACCTGAGCTCATCCGGATTTTTGTCGGGCTTCGCCTTGCAGCAGGCATTACCGGGACCTACGTTTTCCTTTACGAGTTACCTGGGTACGCTGAGCATGAAGAACTTTGGTTATGGCATTTACGGGCAGATGCTTGGGGGAATGATCGGTGTACTGGGAATTAATCTTCCTGGACTGATCCTGGTGCTGTTTATTGTCCCTTTCTGGGAAGACCTGAAGAAGATCACCCGGATCAAACGTTCTTTGTCGGGCATCAATGCGGTGAGTGTAGGTTTTATTATCGCTGCATTTATCCTGCTGGTGAAACCTGTCGGTTTTGATCCCCTGGAGATCTCAGTGATCATAGTTACTTTCATGATCCTTAACTTTACGAAGATCAGTCCGCCGTTTATTGTGCTGGCTGGTATATTGTTAGGCTATTTTATCTAACCTAACAATATCATCTGCCAAAGCTTTTACTGGTTTAGAACGGCGCGTCCTCATCATTAAAATCATCCATGCGTGAAGGTTTGATGATCACATTACCGGATGGTTTATCGAAATCTGCTGAAGGCAGCATTCCCGCACTCGGGCTGTCCATAGAGAATGAATTCGGTGGCATGAAGTCTTCCTCAAGATCGGTGAATTTCACATACTTACCGATAAACCTTAAGGGAACGATACCGGTTTCACCATTCCTGTGTTTTGCGATGATCACCTCACCAACACCGGCCTGTGATCGTCCCTGTTCATCTTCAGTGATCCCGTAATACTCGGGGCGGTACAGGAAGAGTACCATATCCGCATCCTGCTCAATGGAGCCAGATTCCCTCAGATCCGACAGGAGCGGACGTTTACCGTTCACACCTGGTCTCGATTCTACCGCACGGCTTAACTGAGACAGGGCCAGTACAGGGATGTTGAGTTCCTTGGCTACGGATTTCAGCGCCCTGGAGATACTACCGATCTCCTGCTCACGGTTACCGCCACCGCTCTGCCCTTCACCTTTACCATGCATCAGCTGGAGGTAATCGATGATGATCATTTGTATATCGTACTGTGATTTCAGTCTCCTGCATTTTGCCCTGAATTCAAAGATATTCAGCGCGGGGGTATCATCAATCAGCAGGGGAGCTTCCGTCAGCGTGCCGATCTTGCTGTGCAGCTGCTGCCATTCCCATTCTGCAAGGTTTCCCTTTCTGATCTTCTCCTGTTCGATCTCGGTTTCTCCGGAGATCAGACGATTTACGAGCTGAACGGAGGACATCTCCAGGGAGAATACCACTACAGGGCGTTTAAAATCTACCGAAGCATTTCTTGCACAGGTCAGCACGAAGGCTGTTTTTCCCATCGCAGGACGTGCTGCGATGATCACCAGATCTGATGGCTGCCATCCGCCGGTAATCCGGTCGAGGGCAGTGAAACCCGAAGGTACACCGGTTAATCCGTCAGATTTTGTCCGGAGTTCTTCCAGCGTAGCGAGAGATTGTTTGATGATCTCGTCCATTTTCTGGGTATCCCTGCGCAGGTTATTCTGGGCAATATCAAAAAGCCCTTTTTCTGCATTGTCCAGCAGGTCAAATATATCTGTGGTATCTTCGTAAGCATTCTGGATGATCTCTGAAGAGATCCTGATCAGTTCCCGCTGTATATATTTCTGGGAGATGATCCTTGCGTGGTATTCTATATTGGCCGCAGATGCCACACGGTTGGTCAGGTTGGTCACGTAATAGGCACCACCCACCATTTCCAGCGTGCCCAACGTTCTCAGTTCTGCAGTAACGGTTAATATATCAACCGGCTTGGATTTCTGGAAAAGCAGCGCGATCGCTTCAAATATCTTTTTATGGGCTTCATCATAGAAAACATCGGGCTTCAGGATATCAATTACAGTTGATAAGGCATCTTTTTCCAGCATCAGTGCACCAAGAACAGCTTGTTCCAGGTCGAGCGCCTGAGGTGGTATTTTACCCTGTCCCATGGTAGGTACAGCCAGCCTGTTTTTTTTGGAAGATGTATAATTTTGTCTCTCCTGACCTTGTGATCCGTTATCCATATTCATAAGAACAAAAATATACAAAAATACACTCCTGACGCGAATTGTTTTTGCACATTTTGAAGGATTGCTTTATCCTTTTTTGCTCCTTTTCCCGGGCACGCGGAAATTGCTAACATGAACCTGTGGATAAGCAGGCTCATGGCTGCTATAAAAAATGAATGCCTCAGTTCTCATAATTTCGGCTATTTTTGCACGTAAAATAAAATAAATGGAAAACTTTAGAAGGTCTCCCAGACCTAAAGAAAATAATGAATTCGTTTTTGGTATCCGTGCTGTAATAGAAGCGATTAAAGCGGGGAAAGATATAGAAAGCTTATATATGCAAAGGGGGCTTACGGGAGAGATCATTCCTGAGTTGAAAGGCTTATTAAAAGATACAGACATCCCGGTACACAATGTTCCCATTGAAAAACTGAACAGGATGACGCAAAAAAATCACCAGGGTGTGATTGCCGTGATCTCTTCCATTACCTTTCAGAAGATCGAAGATATCATCCCGCTGATATATGAAAAAGGAGAGGTACCGCTGATCCTGATTCTGGACGGAATTACTGATGTAAGGAATATGGGCGCTATCGCGAGAACTGCTGCATGTACCGGCGTGCATGCGATTGTTGTGCCCGCAAAGAATTCTGCACAGATCAATGCTGATGCGATAAAAACTTCTGCCGGTGCTTTATTTACCATTCCGGTTTGCCGTCATCAGAATCTGCATAAAACAGCATTGTATCTTCAGGAGTGTGGTTTGCAGATTGTTGCCTGTACCGAGAAAACAAGTGACCTGATCTATGCACCGGATTATACTGTACCTACGGCGATTGTGATGGGGGCAGAAGACGAAGGGATTTCAAATGAGATCATGCGTATGGCCAACCACCTGGCGAAGATCCCGATGTTCGGAGAGATTGGCTCGCTGAATGTTTCCGTTTCTACAGGGGTGATCCTTTATGAAGCGATCAGGCAGCGTACCACCTAGTTTTGTGCTGATGTGTTAGCTCCGGCAGGCCTGGTCAACACATCAGCAATAAGATTTAAATAAACCGCTGCCCGAAGTTGGACTTTACATCTGCCACAATTTGTTTCACGCTCTGTTCTTCCGTCCGCGGGCAGATCAGCAGCGTATTGTTGGATTCTACAACGATGTAATCGTGTAAACCCTGCAGGATTACCAATTTATCTTCAGGAACATTTACCATACAATTGGAAGAATTGAACATCATGACCTGCTCTGAAGGCATTACGGCATTGCCGACATAATCCTTATCGGCCATATCATAAATAGAGGCCCAGGTACCCAGGTCAGACCAGCCGAAGTCAGTAGGCAGCACATACACATTGTCTGCCTTTTCCATGATTGCGAAATCGATAGAGATGTTGGTACATTGTGTATAGGCATTGGCAATAAAGTCCTTTTCTTCCGGGGTGTTGTAGGAGGATGCCCCTAAATGGAAGATATCGTACATTTCAGGCAGATGCGTACTGAAAGCATCGCTGATAGCGTTTACTGACCAAACGAAGATCCCTGCATTCCAAAGAAAATCACCGCTTTGAACAAATGACTTTGCAAGTTCAAGGTTCGGTTTTTCGGTGATCAGCTTCACTTTGTGAATGCGGTCATCTGCAGGAAGGGTGTTTTCTATAAACTGAATATAGCCGTAACCGGTATCGGGTCGGGTTGGTTTGATGCCAAGGGTGATAAGGCAATGGTTTTCCCTTGCAGCTTTCAGTGCTTCTTCGATGGCACCGACAAAGCGTTCGAGGTTGGCTATGGTATGATCGGACGGGGCAACGATAATGGTTGCATTGGGATTGATCTCTGCGATTTTCATTGATCCGTAAGCGATGCAGGGAGCGGTGTTGCGCATGATCGGCTCTGCCAGTATCTGGTTGTCTGAAAGTTCAGGAAGTTGCTTTTTGACGATATCTGTATAGATCTCGTTGGTGACAACAAAAATGTTCTCCGGCGGACAGATCTTTAAAAAACGGTCGTATGTACTTTGGATCAGTGTTTTACCGACACCAAAAAAATCAATGAACTGTTTTGGGTGTTCTATTCTGCTTACGGGCCAGAAACGGCTTCCAACACCGCCAGCCATAATTAGGACAAAATTATCTTCGTTCATAATGTGGTTAGACATAA
The DNA here is from genome assembly GCF_900107535.1 of Pedobacter hartonius. Classification (GTDB taxonomy): domain Bacteria; phylum Bacteroidota; class Bacteroidia; order Sphingobacteriales; family Sphingobacteriaceae; genus Pedobacter; species Pedobacter hartonius. The sequence continues at coordinate 62,223 of NZ_FNRA01000016.1, forward strand.
TTATATTAAACCTTCATGTAAAAGGTCGTGCAAATGTACAATACCAAAGTAACCTTTGGCATCGGTAACTAACAATTGTGTAATATTATATTCACGGATGAGTTCAAAAGCAGTGACAGCTAATGTATCTTTATCTATCGTTTTGGGATTGTTGTTCATAATTTCACTTGCAGTGAGATCAGTCAGGTTCGGATATTTCTCCAGCATTCTTCTAATATCGCCGTCGGTAATGATACCCTTTATCTGATGATTTGCATCAACAACAACCACGGCACCTAAACGGTTTTTACTAATTGCAATTATCACGTCTTTAACAGATGCTGCCGGCGAAACACTGGGTTTCGCATTACGCTGCGCCAGTTCAGATACTTTGAGATATAATTTTTTCCCGAGGGAGCCGCCCGGATGAAAACGTGCGAAATCATCGGCGTTAAAGTCGCGCGCCATCAGCAGGCTTACCGCCAGTGCATCGCCCATGGCCAGTTGTGCCGTGGTGCTGGTAGTGGGGGCAAGGTTATTAGGGCAGGCTTCTTTATCTATGGAAGTATTCAGGATCAGGTCCGCATGTTTTGCCAGCTCAGATTCCACCTGGCCCACCATGCCGATCAGCAGGTTGCCCGCCTGTTTGAGCAGGGGGGTAAGTACCTTGATTTCGGGGGTATTTCCGCTCTTGGAAATGCAGATGACGATATCGTTTTTTTGTATCATCCCGAGGTCTCCGTGTACCGCATCAGAGGCGTGCATATAGCTGGAAGGAGTGCCCGTAGAATTAAAAGTAGCGACAATTTTTTGAGCTATTATAGCGCTTTTACCGATTCCCGTGACGATCACACGGCCCTTTCCGGCAAGAATATGCTCCACAATAGCTACAAAATCGTCATTTACATACGAAATTAGCCCGAGAATTGCATGCGCTTCGGCCTGTAAAGTGTTGATCCCCGCCTCAATAATTGATTTTTTACTTTTCAAAGAGAATTTATTAGTATATTGATGCTTTAATTGACGCAAAATTATGTTATTTTGAATCAAAAATAGCACTGAATATTTTATACACAAAATGGACGTGAAAAAGTCGTTGTTTGACAACTTACAAACCTTCTTTGGTTTCGACAACTTTAAAGGCGATCAGGAATCAATTATTACTAATGTTCTTGAGCGCAAAAACACCTTCGTGATTATGCCCACAGGTGGAGGTAAATCTATCTGTTATCAATTACCGGCACTCATGTCTGAGGGCACTGCCATTGTGATATCGCCGCTGATTGCGCTGATGAAAAATCAGGTGGACCAGCTCAGGGCATTCGGTGGCAGCGATAGCATTGCACATTTTCTGAATTCTTCGCTGAACAAATCGGAAATTACACAGGTAAAGAATGACCTGCTCAGTGGACAGACCAAGTTATTATATGTGGCACCGGAATCTTTATCCAAAGCGGATAATATTGAATTCCTTAAACTCATTACTATATCTTTTGTTGCGGTTGATGAAGCCCATTGTATTTCGGAATGGGGACATGATTTTCGTCCGGAATACCGGCGGATCAGACAGGTGATCAGTGGCCTCGGCCCTGATATTCCAATTATTGCCCTGACAGCTACGGCGACCCCAAAGGTACAGCAGGATATTATCAAAAACCTGCAGATGAGCGATGCCACGCTGTTCAAATCCTCCTTTAACAGGCCTAACTTATTTTATGAGATCCGCCCTAAAAGAGATGTGCTGAAAGAAATCATCCGGTACATCAAATACAATACAGGGAAGTCTGGCATTATCTATTGCCTGAGCAGGAAGAAGGTGGAGGAAGTAGCAGAAGCATTGAACCTCAACGGGATCAAGGCTTTGCCCTATCATGCCGGGCTGGAACCTAAGGTGCGTGCGGATACCCAGGATAAGTTTCTGATGGAAGATGCCGAAGTGATCGTTGCTACGATTGCCTTTGGTATGGGGATTGACAAGCCGGATGTGCGTTTTGTGATCCACCATGATATCCCCAAGAGTATGGAAGGCTATTACCAGGAAACCGGCAGGGCAGGCCGTGATGGCGGGGAAGGTGTTTGTATCGCGTTTTACGCACAGAAGGATGTAGATAAACTGGCGAAATTCATGAAAGATAAACCTGTTGCCGAACGTGAGATCGGCACGCAGATCCTGAAAGAAGTGATAGACTATGCTGAATCCGGCGTATGCCGCAGAAAGCAGATCCTGCATTATTTCGGTGAGAACTTCAATGAGGCCGGCTGTAACTGCATGTGTGATAACTGCAAGAAACCCAAACAGCTGTTTGAAGCTGAAGAATATCTGAAAACACTGTTGCTGATGATCAGGGATATCGGGGAGAAATTTGATGATGCCCATATCCTGAATGTCCTGATGGGATCGGAAACAGCACAGACCATTGCTTATGAACACAGTAAATTGCCTGAGTTTGGTTTAGGCAGGGTGGAAGGCGAGAACCTTTGGAAATCTTTGGTAAGACAGGCGGTTTTAAATAACTTTCTGTCAAAAGATATTGATAATTACGGCCTGCTAAGGCTCACCAACTCTGGTGTAGACTTTATTGCGAATCCATATGGCCTTAAATTTATCCTGAATGAACCGATTGAAAGCGCGTCAGACGATGATGAGGATGATGTGAAACATGGCAGCGGAACTTTGGATACGCAGTTGCTGCAACTGCTGAAAGACCTCAGGAAAAAGATTGCGAAACAGAAGAATGTTCCTCCGTTCGTAGTTTTCCAGGATCCTTCGCTGGAAGAGATGTGTACGCATTATCCTATTTCTATGGAAGAGCTGAAGCAAATCTCGGGTGTCGGAAACGGGAAGGCACTGAAGTTTGGTACGCCGTTCCTGGAGCTGATCAAAAAGTACGTGACCGATAATGATATTGAAAGGCCTATAGACCTGATTATCAAAACTCAGGCGAATAAATCCCAGTTGAAGGTATCCATTATACAGAATGTGGACAGGCAGATCGGGCTGGAAGATATCGCTAAATCTAAAGGCATCACTTATTTTGAGATCCTGAAAGAGATTGAAGCCATCGTGAATTCCGGTACCAAGCTGAACCTCAACTACTTTGTAGATGAGATCATGGATGATGACCGCCAGGATGAAGTGTTTGATTACTTCCGCTCTGCCGAGAATGACTCTATCGATGAGGCACTGAAGGATTTGGGCGAGACGGATTATACCCGTGAAGAGATACAGTTAATGCGAATCAAGTTCATGTCTGAACTTGGAAATTAAATTGGGAAATGATCAATTTCGAATTAGATAAATTAAAATATACAACATCCGGTAATTTCTTTTTAATGGCTGGCCCCTGCGCAATTGAAGGGGAGGAAATTGCCTTAAGGATCGCGGAGAAACTCGTGACTATCACGGATAAACTGGAAATCCCTTTCATCTTTAAAGGTTCATACAGAAAAGCCAACCGCTCTAAAGGCGATAGCTTTACCGGTATAGGGGATGAAAAAGCATTAAAGATTCTGGAAAAAGTAGGGCAAACCTTCGGTGTGCCTACAGTAACGGACATCCACGAAAGCGACGAGGCTGCTATGGCTGCTGCTTATGTGGACGTGCTGCAGATCCCGGCCTTCCTGTGCCGCCAAACTGACCTGTTGATCGCTGCTGCGAAAACAGGGAAGGTAGTGAACGTTAAAAAAGGGCAGTTCCTTTCTGCCGGTTCAATGAAATTCGCAGTAGAGAAAATCAATGATTCCGGAAATCAAAGGGTGATCCTGACAGACAGGGGAAACACTTTCGGCTATCAGGACCTGATTGTTGACTACAGGGGATTACCGGAAATGCAGAGTTTTGGCGTACCTGTTGTAATGGATGTGACCCATTCGCTGCAGCAGCCTAACCAAAGTTCCGGTGTTACGGGCGGAAAACCACAACTCATAGAAACTATTGCCAAAGCTGCTATTGCGGTAGGAGCAGACGGTTTGTTTATCGAGACTCACCCTGATCCTGCAAATGCGAAATCTGATGGCGCAAATATGCTTCAGATCGATTTGTTGGAAGATTTAATGGTGAAGCTGATCAGGATCAGGCAAGCTGTGATTTAGTTCAACTGCTTAGACCGGTTAAGTTTAACTTTTCTTCTTCAGGATATGTTGCTATATTAATTTGCAGAAGCCTGGTAAATTGAGTGTATTCATGCTTTGCTGAATAAAAGTATATACTATATTCCGGCTGCATTAATTTGCTGCGCAAAAGAACGCTGAGGCCGTCATATAGTTTATACTTTTATTTTAAGATTATCTGCAGCGAGGTGCTTAGGGGAAATCCAGAAAGAAAGGCGTGTTAACCAGGTATTTAGCGATCAGGTGCAGCAGCAATCCTATATTTTAGTAATAAGGAATGAAGTTCTACGGTTTTTCTGACGCCCTTCAGCAGTGTCATTTTTCGCAACCGGTACTGTTGGCCCGAATCCTTTAAAGCGCAAACGACCTGCTTCAATTTTGTGATTAACCAGGTAATCGTATACGGCCTTAGCGCGTTGAAAGGACAATTTCTGGTTATCCGTCGCATTTCCTACATTGTCGGTATGTCCCTGAATTTCAATTCCGGTTGTAGTGTTGGCCTGTAACAGCTGCAGTAAGTTTGTCAACTCGGTGACTGAGGCCGGCAATAATTCGAATTTGTTGGTATCAAAAAAGATGTTCCTCAGGATGACGTTGCCTCCCGGTTTCAGTTTTTCCAGATAGATCTCTAATACATATGGCTTGCCCGGGGTGGCGGTGCTCAATTCGAAATTATCTGAATAAAAAAGATAGCCATCGGCAATGGCGTTGAACGCATAGGCGCTGCCTAGTGGCATTACTGCCAGAAATTCGCCGTTGTCTTTGGAAGTGAAATCATTGAATTTGCTCTCTTTGGTTTTCAGGTTCACCACCTGCACGTTGGCTTCCAAGAAATTATGTGTTTCTTTATCCCGTACGATGCCTTTTACATAAGTGATAGGAAGTGGTTTGGCAGCGGCAGGGAGATCGAAGCTATAGATATCCATGTCGCCGTATCCGTCTTTCAATACGGAAGAGAACATGCCCTGGCTGCCGTCTGGTGTTACCATCAGGCCCGTTTCCTCACTGAAGGTATTGATTGGATAACCGATATTCGTTGGTTTACCCCACTTGCCATTTTCCTGAAGGCGGCTGTAAAAGATGTCCATGCCCCCCAGACCGGGCCATCCGTTTGAAGAAAAATATAAGGTTTTACCGTCAGGATGTATAAAGGGGGTCGTTTCATCAAATGGCGTATTGATGCCGGGTCCCAGGTTTTCCGGCTTGCCCCATTCACCTTCGCTATTAAATGTGGTCTTCCAGATATCGTATCCGCCAAGTCCGCCGGGGCGGTTGCTTACAAAGTACAGCGTACTTCCATCAGGAGTAACTGCCGGCTGAGATTCCCAGGAGCCAGAGTTTACAGTGGGGCCCAGGTTGAAAGGTTTATCCCAGTCTTTCCCGTTTTTATGGCTGACGTACAGATCGCAGCTGCCTAATCCGTCTTCGCGGTTGCAACCCGTAAAAAAGAGGTACATGCCATCGGGTGAGATGGACTGCGCGCCTTCATTTTGCGCAGTATTGATCTTGTCGCTCATTGGCACTGCCGCCGACCATTGTTTATCTGCTGTTCTGTGAGAAACATAAAAATCTTCATTTCCATTGACGGTACGGCTGAATATTAAGCTTGACCCATCTGCTGTTAAGGCGGGAAAATATTCCCGGTCTTTTGTATTGATTGCGTTTCCAAGGTTGACTGGCCGGTACGTTTCCGGATGTTTGAGGGCAGTTGCAGAAAAATCGCAGTCCAGGATGTATTTGTTGGTTCTCATTAAAAGATCCTGGTCTTTTCCCTTGTAGTTCTCTTTGAAAAATCTGAAGTGTTTTCCGGCATTTTCATAATCAGCAGATTTCAGTTCTACGTCTCCCAGCGAGTAATAAACCCTCGCCTCTGTTCCTGCACCGGAAATAGCGATTGCCTTAAGATAACTGGATTTTGCTTTTTTGAATTCTCTTTTTAATCTGTAGACATCTCCCAGCTGCACAAAGGCCAGTTGAAATGCAGGGTCGGCTTCCAGGGCATCGTCCAGTGATTTGATTGCTGTTTCATAGTCTTTGTGCTGCAGGGATTTCTGCGCAGACTCAAAATTCTGCTGTGCTTTTCTTACAGTAGATTCCTGTGCCCGGGCAGCTTTAACTGTTGCGATGGAAATAACCAGGATGAACAGGAACATTTTTCCTGAACAGGCGAAATTATGAGTGCAATTTTTCAGGAACGTATGTATATCCATTATGCTGGTTAGATGATCCGATAGCTAAACTTAATGAAAAATAATCTAAAGGTTCTGAAATAAAGCACAATGTGTTCAGGGAACAAGCCGAATGATCCTAAGGGATATTCAAATACTTATGCGTTTGCAATGAGATCTCCCATTTTGGGTTCGCCATCACATAATCGATGATCAGCGGAGTCATTTCTTTGGATTTTGACCATTCCGGCTGCAGATATAATTTACAGGTAGGAGATACGGTTTCCGAATAGCGTTCTGCCCACTCAAAATCGCTTTTATTGAAAACAATCACCTTTAATTCATTGGCAAAGGGTGTGATATCCGGACGCGGTGCTTTGAATTTTTTTGGAGAAAGACAGATCCAGTCCCAGCTGCCTGACAGGGGATAGGCACCTGAGGTTTCGATGAACGTGAGGATATTTCTTTCCTGTAGTTTCTTAGTGAGGTAATCCATATTATAGATCAGAGGTTCGCCACCGGTGATCACTACGGCTTTACCAGGAAATGTATCTGCCTTTTCAGCAATTGCGTCAGCGGAAGTTAAAGGGTGAAGTTCTGCATCCCAGCTTTCCTTCACGTCACACCAGTGACAGCCTACATCACACCCTCCAAGACGGATAAAATAGGCAGCTTTGCCTGTATTAAAACCTTCACCCTGAATAGTGTAAAATTCTTCCATTAAAGGAAGCAATGTGCCGTCTGCGGGAATATTGTGTGCCATATTAATTTTGCGAAGTTAAATAAAATATGAACGGGAAAAGGGAATATCTGTATATTGGAATTGTTTAAATGACTAATCTGTGAATAACACTATGCATAATGGCTAATTTACGCTGGTATAAAATAGAAGAGGAAATTCCTGAGGAAGACTTCATGCGGCAGGTTATTGTTGCCGGTAAAAAACTGTGCCTGCTGAGGAATGAAGGTAAGGTTCACCTGATCCAGAATACTTGCCCTCATGCCGGAGGTATATTAAGCGGAGGCTGGTGTACTAAAGGTCAGCTCGTCTGTCCCATTCACCGTTATGCTTATAGTTTAGAAAATGGAAGAGGAGCAGAAGGTCAGGGAGACTATATCAATATCTACCCTTTGCGCGAAGAACCCGATGGTTTATACGCGGGTTTTCGTCAAAGCCTGTTCAGCAGATTTTTTGGCGGGGATTAAAATTAATTACCCCGCATTTGCCAGGCTTTGCTTCATCACCTGGTTTAAGGGATAAGGCCTGTTGAAGGCATCCTGCCTGACTTTAAAATGTTCTGATAATTTCCTGATTACCTCTTTAGACAGTCCTTTTTTATAATTAAGGATATCTGAAATATAACCTTTGCTTACACTGAGAAGATCAGCGAGGGCAGTAGCACTCAGCTGATGATCATCCATAAAAGACCGTAGCAGCCTGATCGGATCAACTGCGTTAAGGCTGTTATGTTCTTCATCATATTTTTCAATGAGCAGGGTGAGCAGCTCAATTTCATCTTCAGTATGGATATCTTTAACCTCAATGTCTGTGAATGCCTCAAGAATGCTGCAATATTGAAAATATTGCTCTTTATTTTTAATGACCGTGTATTTTAGCTTTTCCATTTTAATAAATATTAATCGTGTATTGTCTCAATTCTTTGCAGATCCTGTCATACGCTTCATGTGTACCTATCCAGCAAATAAACAGATGTACCTGCTTTCTGCCAAATGCATATCATTCTGTAGTTATTTCCTCCCAGATCAAAAATTACTTTATTGCTGCCTTTGCCCAAAAGATCAGCAGAACCATAGGTCTTCTTTATATCTCCCGGCTGCTCCCAGTCAGCATTGCTTAATTTCGCTAACCAATCTTCCAAAGAAGTACTGCTTCGGGCATTTAATCTGATATAATTTTCAATAGTTTCTTTCCTAATCAAATGAACACGCATTTCAATATCAATCAACGGTAAGTAATAGTTCTCTAAAAGAGAACATTAATTTAAAATATTTTATATATTAGTATTTGTATATAAAATTCCTCCTAACTTAATTCTTAAATGAAACATGATGGTTAAAAAATTATAGAAATTTCCTCAACGCAAAAAGCCCGCAATTCGATTTGCAGGCTTTCGGTAGAGATTTAAAGGATCTTACTGGTAGATCTCTTTTTTAGCAGAAGCTAATGTGTTTTTCAGCAGTCCAACGATGGTCATTAACCCAACGCCGCCGGGAACAGGAGTGATCCACGAAGCTAAGGGAGCAACATTTTCGAAATCAACATCTCCATAAAGCTTGTAACCGGATTTTGTGGTTTCAGAAGTTTCCCTGTTGATACCTACGTCGATGATAATAGCACCGGGCTTAACCATATCAGCGGTTACAAAATTCTTTCTGCCGATTGCTGCAATGACGATATCGCCCTGCAGAACCATTTCCTTCAGGTTGGTGGTTTTACTATGCGTAAGGGTTACTGTACAGTTTCCCGGATTAGCATTGCGTGCCATCAAAATACTCATCGGACTGCCCACAATATTACTGCGGCCAACAACTACGCAATGTTTACCGGTGGTATCAATTCCGTAAGCCTGCAGCATGAGTAAAATCCCATAGGGTGTTGCCGGGATAAAACAAGGCTGGTTACGCATCATGCGGCCCAGGTTTACAGGATGAAAGCCATCCACGTCCTTACGGTAGTCTATGGCGTCCGTAATCTTTTCAGGGTCGATATGTTTTGGCAAAGGCAACTGAACGATCATACCGTCAACCCCGGCATCAGCGTTAATCTCCCGAATCTTTTGTATCAGCTCCTCCTCGGTAACATCTGTATCATACCTAACAAGTGATGACTCAAATCCTACCTTTTCACAGTTCTTCATTTTGCTGGCCACATAGGTTTCACTACCGCCGTCATTACCAACCAGGATGGCCAGTAAATGCGGCTTCCTGCCGGTTTGTGCCGTGAATTCAGCAGCTTCTGCAGCTATTTCTAATTTAATCTTTTCTGATGCGAATTTTCCGTCCAGTAATTGCATATCAAATGCTATGTTAAATGCTATCGATTAATCTAATTTCAGTACCGCCATAAATGCAGTTTGCGGGATTTCCACATTACCTACCTGGCGCATACGTTTTTTACCTTTTTTCTGTTTTTCAAGCAATTTACGCTTACGCGAGATATCACCACCGTAACACTTGGCAGTTACATCTTTACGTAAGGCTTTCACCGTTTCGCGGGCAATGATCTTTGCTCCGATAGAAGCCTGAATGATGATCTCAAACTGCTGGCGGGGAATCAGTTCCCTCAGTTTCTCACAGATCCTTTTTCCGAAATCATAAGAGTTACTGCGGTGGATCAGCGAAGATAAAGCATCTACGGGCTCTGCGTTCAGGAGGATGTCCAGTCTGACCAGGTCAGACCTGCGGTAACCGATCTGGTGGTAATCAAAAGAGGCGTAACCTTTAGAGATGGTTTTCAGGCGGTCATAAAAGTCGAACACGATCTCTCCCATAGGGATTTCAAATACGAGTTCCACACGGTCTGAGGTTAAGTACGACTGGTTGACGATGATTCCCCTTTTCTGGATACAAAGTGACATTACAGGTCCTACAAACTCAGATTTAGTAATGATGTTTGCTTTGATATAAGGCTCTTCCACATATTCCATTTTGCTTGGATCAGGAAGATCTGAAGGGTTATTGACAATGATCAGCTCATTTTTAGTGGTCATCGCCTGGTACGACACATTGGGTACCGTAGTGATCACTGTCATGTCAAATTCACGCTCCAAACGCTCCTGGATGATCTCCATGTGCAGCATTCCAAGGAATCCGCAACGGAAACCAAAGCCTAAGGCTGCAGATGATTCCGGTTCAAAAACGATAGAGGCGTCATTTAGCTGCAGCTTGTGCATGGCTTCCCTCAGATCTTCAAATTCGTCAGTATCCACAGGATAGATACCGGCGAATACCATTGGTTTTACCTCTTCAAAACCCTTAATAGGTTCTGAACTCGGACGGTCTTTATGTGTGATCGTATCTCCGACTTTTACCTCTCTGGCTTCTTTAATACCGGAAATGATATAACCTACGTCACCGGTTTTGATGACATCCTTAGGAGATTGTTTTAATTTTAATGTACCTACTTCCTCTGCAATATATTCTTTACCTGTGGCTACAAATTTAACTTTGTCCTTTTTGCGGATCTCCCCGTTCAGAACTTTGAAGTAAGCCACAATACCGCGGAATGAATCAAAAACAGAGTCGAAGATCAGGGCCTGAAGTTCACCATCGGGATTACCTACCGGTGCAGGTACACGTTCTACAATAGCACGCAGAATATCGTGTACGCCTAATCCTGTTTTTCCGGATGCGGGAATGATTTCTTCCCTTTTACATCCGATTAGTTCAATGATCTGATCTTTTACCTCTTCGGGCATAGCCCCCGGAAGGTCCATTTTGTTTAAGATCGGGATGATCTCCAGATCGTGCTCCAAAGCGAGGTAGAGGTTGGAGATGGTTTGCGCCTGTATACCCTGTGAAGCATCTACGATGAGTAATGCACCTTCACAGGCAGCAATGGAACGGGAAACCTCATAGGAGAAATCCACGTGTCCGGGTGTATCTATCAGATTCAGGATATACGGCTGTCCGTCCTGAATATAATCCATTTGAATGGCATGACTTTTAATCGTAATACCCCTTTCACGCTCCAGATCCATATCATCCAGCAACTGAGCCTGCGACTCACGCTGGGTGATTGTATTTGTATATTCTAATAAACGGTCGGCCAAAGTGCTCTTCCCGTGGTCAATATGTGCAATTATGCAAAAATTACGTATGTGCTTCATCAGTGCCGCAAATATAGAATATTCGCTTGATTATTCTGCACTGTTTGCCAGTTCCAATAATTTTTTGACCATTTCGGCATTGGTTAGCGTGGTACTATACTCATCGGTATTGGCGCCCATGCTCAGTTGTTCATTTCTGTAGTTCATTTCACTGCTTACCGGCAGCCTTGCCGAAGCATGGAATACTTTTGCCCCCGTCAGGCTGATAAGCTTTGCGATATTGTCTGTGCCGACGCCGGCACCCGGCATAATGCTGATCCGCCCGCCTGCCAGCACTACGAGGTTTGAGAGTACTGCAGCACCTTCCAATGCTGAAGCTTTGCCACCCGAGGTCAGGACGCGTACCATTCCCAGGGCGATGATATCTTCCAGGGCTTCATACATATCATCAGTCATATCAAATGCGCGGTGAAAAGCCACCTGCATTGGTTTTGCCAGTTCAATCAGTTGGGCACAGCGTATTTTATCTACTTTGCCTTCCCTGGTAAGAATACCTGTCACGATGCCTTCGCAATTCAACGATTTGCAGATCCTGACATCTTCCTTCATCAGCTCAAATTCAAGATTGGAGTAAAGAAAGTCGCCTCCGCGTGGCCTGATAATAGGAAATACTTCAATGTCAAGCATCTTTTTGGCCATCGCGATTTGCGCATAGCTGGGAGTAGTACCACCTTCAGTAAGGCTGGCACAAAGTTCAACACGTTTAGCACCACCCAATTGTGCCTCTACGGCCGAAGCTACAGAGTTGGCACAGACTTCCATTTCTATCATAAGCTGAATTAATAATAACTTTTTCCGGGGATGAGAAGACTTTGGTTATTCTCGTTACAAACCGCGTAGCTGAATCCTTTTTGTATGGCATATGCACCGTATTGCCCCTTTTTATTGAGCGCTAGAAAACCTACCTGGATCTCTTTGGATTTTGCAGTTTTCTTTTTAATGATCCTCATCACCGCTTCTTTACAGGCCTCTTCAGGGGGATAACCCTGGCGCATCAGTTCCACCACAAGGAAACTGCCCACGTTGCGGATCACCTCTTCGCCTACGCCTGTTGAAGTAGCGCCACCAATTTCATTATCTATATATAATCCCGCGCCGATAATTGGGCTATCGCCAACCCGCCCGTGCAGCTTATAGGCCATACCGCTGGTTGTACAGGCGCCGGAAAGATTTCCTTTTGCATCCAATGCCAGCATTCCGATGGTATCATGGTTGTACTGATTGCCGGGAAGACGGGTAGGGGAAGCTTTATCGTAAAGTTTGTTCTCAATATTCATTACAGGCGCATACTTCGCTGTTTTCAGCCACTCTTTCCATGCCTTTTCGCTTTCAGGAGTAAGGAGATTGATTTTTTTAAAACCATTTTCCAGTGCGAACTGCAGGGCACCGTCACCGGCAAGCATCACGTGAGGGGTTTTTTCCATCACCATTCTTGCCACAGAGATCGCATGTTCAATATGTTCAAGTGCAGCAACTGAGCCACAATTCCCTTCTTCGTCCATAATGCAGGCATCCAGTGTAACCTTGCCGTCACGGTCCGGCAGTCCGCCACGTCCGACCGACTGATTTTTAAGGTCCGACTCAGGAACCTGAACCCCTTTTTCTACGGCATCCAGCGCGCGGCCGCCGCCTGACAAAACTTCCCATGCAGCGTGGTTGGCTGCAATGCCAAAGTCCCAGGTAGAGATCACCAGTGGTTTTGTCGCGACAGGCTGAAGAGGATCGGGAAGAATATTGGCAATACCGCTTTTACCAATTGCCAGGAGCGAGGCAGAGAGAGCGGAAGATTTAATGAATTTTCTACGGTCGAACATAAGCGGTTTTTGAGTATTTCAGGGCACAAGAATACCTAAAAATATCTATTGTTAAAAGCTTATAAAAAGAAAATCCGGCGGGAGGCCGGATTTATAATCAGATCGTGCTGCCCCTTATTCGGACAGTGTAAAATCATCTGCATCTTTCAGGAAAGGGAAGCTCTGCCTTATCTTCACCATCTCTTCATAATTGATACTAAAGGTATAAAGGTCTTCGTCCTCAGGTTTGTAATATACCGTATTGCCATAGGCATCGATGCACATGGAGTGGCCGCTGTGATAAAGCTCGTTGCCGTCATGGCCTACCCGGTTCACAGCGATCACATAACTCTGGTTCTCTATCGCCCGTGCAGGGATCAATGCTTTCCAATGGGATATCCGTTTGTCCGGCCAGCTGGCAATGATCAGTAAGATATCATAGGCAGCATCATGGTTACGCAGGTATACAGGGAACCTGAGATCATAACAGATTGCCAGCCTGATCTTCCAGCCTTTCAGATCTACGATCACTTCTTCGTGTCCTGCTGTATAAGTCTTATCTTCTTCGCCCATCCCAAAGAGATGCCTTTTATCATAATACTGGTGTTTTCCGGAGGGAAGCATCCAGATCATCCTGTTAAAGTAGTTATCCTTTTCTTTAATGATCAGGCTTCCGGTTACCACACATTCGTATCTGGCAGCAGCCTGTGCCATCCAGGTCATGGTTTTACCATCCATTTCTTCTGCAAGCTCCGCAGCATTCATACTGAAGCCGGTATTGAACATTTCGGGAAGCACGATCAGGTCTGTTTTTTCCTTTACCCCCATGGATAAACGCAGGGAAATGTTCTGCAGGTTCTTGTCAACATTTTCCCAAAATAAATAAGCCTGAAAAATGGTGATTTTGAGATTATTGATATTGAGATAACTAGGACTTTCCATATGTTGTTTCGGTAAGGGATATGTAAAAACTAAAGTTTCATTAATCTTTCAACGGATTTTTCTAATGTATCTTGCTTCTTCGCAAAACAAAAACGCAGCACGCTGTGGTCTGTATTCCTGGTGTAGAATGCCGAAACCGGGATAGCGGCAACGCCAAAATCAGTGATCAGGCGCCTGGCAATAACGGTGTCAGGTTCATCACTGAAATGATCATAGGTTACGCATTGAAAGTAGGAACCTTTACAAGGTAACATTTTAAACTTCGTCTGGCTGAGAAGGCCACGGAAGAAGTCGCGCTTCTGCTGGAAAAAGTCGGCCAGCCCCAGGTAAGTGGAAGGATCCTGCAGGTAATTGGCAATGCCGACCTGCATTGGGGTATTTACGCTGAATACATTGAACTGATGGATTTTTCTGAATTCTTTCATCAGGTTCTCCGGAGCCAGGCAATATCCGGTTTTCCATCCCGTAGCATGCAGCAGCTTTCCGAAAGAAGCGGTAATAAAGCTGCGTTCTTTCAATTCAGGATATAATGCGATGGACCTGTGTTTTTCCCCGTCAAACACAAGGTGTTCATATACCTCATCGCTGAGGATGAGCACATCGTTATTTTTAAGGAGTTTGATGAGTGCCCTGATGTCTTCATCCTGAAGCACCGTTCCTGTTGGGTTATGCGGACTGTTCAGAATGATCATCTTGGTATTCGCGGTAAACAACTTTTTCACCATCTCCCAGTCGATCCTATAATCGGGAGGGGCCATTTCGTACGATTTGACCAGGCCGCCGAGCGACCGTATAATCGGTGCGTAGGCGTCATATGCGGGTTCAAAGATAATGACTTCGTCACCAGGCTGGATACATGCCGTTAAGGCTGTAAATATAGCCTGTGTGCCGCCGGCAGTGATGGTAACCTCTGTATCGGGATTGTAATCAGAGCCATATTGGGTGTTGACCTTGCTAGTAACCAGTTCCCTTAAAGCAGGGGTGCCTGTCATGGGCGCATATTGATTATGCCCGCCCTTCATTGCTCCTGCAACAAATTCTATCAGCTTAGGATCACAGTCATAGTCAGGAAAACCTTGTGAAAGGTTTATCGCATTGTGTTCCGCCGCTAACTGGGACATTACAGAAAAAATATTTGTAAATGTTCCCGGGAGTTTCGAGTTGGTAGCTATCATGTAAATACGAAATTATAAAATATTTCCTATCGGATATTACGATTTATTTAATAATTTCATGGACTATGACTTTTAAAACAAAAGAGAGCAGGCTGCTGCTCGTTTTAGGAACCTTCTTTGTGGCTAATGCCATTCTTTCAGAATTTATCGGAGTAAAAATATTTAGTGTGGAAGGTACGCTGGGAATCAAACATTTTGATATCAATCTGCTTGGGGTTCCCAACTTATCATTTAACATGTCGGCCGGAGTGCTGACCTGGCCTATTATTTTTATCATGACAGACATTATCAATGAATATTTTGGCGTAAGACAGGTACGCTTCCTTTCTATATTGACTTCTGCATTAATTGCCTACGCTTTCCTTGCCATCTGGGGGGCAATGCATCTTAATGCGTCCGACTTCTGGATCCATCAAAATATAAACGGAGAAGACTTGAATATGAATAACGCGTTTTCGGGAATTTTTGGTCAGGGAATGTGGATCATTGTCGGATCGATCGTTGCATTTCTGGTGGGGCAGATTGCCGATGTCCTCATCTTTCACCGGATCAAGAAGATCACCGGTGAGCGGGCGTTATGGCTCAGGTCTACTGGCTCTACACTGGTATCACAGCTGATTGATAGTTTTGTGGTTATTTTTATTGCATTTTATTTAAACCCTCAATACCATTGGAGCTGGCAGATGGTGGCTGCTATAGGGTTGGTGAATTATACTTATAAGTTTTTGGTGGCTATACTGATGACGCCGGTATTATATATTGTGCATGGTATTATTGACCGCTACCTGGGGAAAGATCTCGCCGGCAGAATGATCAAAATGGCAGGAAGGGGATAATAAACTCATTTTCCACAATTTATTTTAAAACATTGTTTGATAGTATTTTGTTATGAAATTGAAGGATATTTTGTTAACTTTTCTATTGTAATTGTTCTACAAAAGCCGAAAGTCCATAAAGTTTAAACCTGACATTATGAAAACCCTGACTTTTTGTTTCGACCACCCGGTAGCAGTAAAAGTTTTTTTTAACTGTGTGTCGAACCCGGAGATTAAGCATGAGATAAAATTCCTGCGTAGTAACGAGGATGGTTCTTTGGTGATTCCGGTGGAGGATATACCCGGTGGGTCATGGAAAGTGCTGCTGGAATGGAATTATGAGGGCAGGGACTTTTGTATGGAGCGGAATATTAAAATTCCGGGAGCTATATTAAGTTAGCGGCTGACAGCGGACAAAATTTCATACACCACTGTACAACACGGCAGACATGACCATTGAGACCTTCGAAAAAAATTTTTTAGTTTAAACCTTTCACCTTAAGTTAACGGATTTAAACGCCGGTATTTTGTCATCTGTCGTTCACATTCGAAAAAACATCAAAATAATCTGCTTTTTTACGGATTCCTTACAAAATATAGCAAAAAAAAGGTACGGTTTTTGTACCTTTGAGGAAAATTTTTAGACATTAATGAAGATATTTATTACAGGCCTTCCTTTAGAAGTAGGGGAAGATGAATTAACAGCCGTGTTCGGCGATTTCGGTCAGGTAAAATCACTTAGGATTATCAAAGATCGTGAAACTGGTCAGAGTCGTGGTTTTGGTTTCGTAGAGATGCCAGTTGACGAGGAGGCTAAAGAAGCGATCAAGAGAATGAACGGTGGTGACTACAATGGTAACCGGATCAAAGTTGCTGAAGCACAGGAGAAACCTGGTACTGGTGGCGGAAACGCTGGTGGTGGTGGTTTCAAACGCAACAATAACAACAGGGAAAGAAGCTATTAATTAGCTTTTTTCTATGGACTGAATTTTCTATCATCACATAGAGAACAAGGGATTATTTAATAAAAAATTCCTTGTTCTTAATCATCATTCTGATGGTATAATTGAACTATAGCTAGTTTTTATGCTGAAAAAATTTCCGGTGTTCAAACTTGCCTATGCATTGATATTTGTATTGGTGCTGGCAGCCGAATATTGGCATTGGACAAGGTTAAACTTTGCAGTTAAGCCTGCAATTGCATTGGTGTTGCTCACATTTTTGTGTTTATCGACAACGCTTAAGGGGCGGTTTCATCAAAGACTATTTACAGGACTTGTTTTTGCGTTAACAGGAGATACCCTGCTGATGCTTTGCAACTATAATCCATCCTATTTCCTTTATGGGCTTATTGCCTTTCTGATCTGCCACGTATTTTACATCAGTGCCTTTTACCTTGATTTCCTGTCTGCAAAGGAACTAGATAAAAAAGGAGCGAGGATTGCCATTGGCAGTTGTGCCGTGGTCTTTACAGCATTCTATTTTTATCTCAGGCCTCATTTGCCTTTGCTAAAACTACCGGTGCTGATTTGTGTATTTACAGGAGCCCTGATGGTAATGATGGCTGCTTTTAGAAATCAGCGGGTAAATTCACTGAGCTTCAAATTGGTTCTTACAGGTGTGCTCTTCTTTATTCTGGCAGACGCGCTGATGGCGCAGGTACATTTTATCAAACCTTTTATTCATGCTGATCTGCTGATCAGCGCAGTTTATATGATTGCCCAATGCCTTATTATCACGGGCGGGGTGGAGAGAAAACTGATACATACTCAAACAGCAGTTTAATACTATTTGATCATTACCCCCGGTTTATTAACCAGTGGTATTCTGATCATGTTATCATCCACAATGCTTTCCGGTAAAAAGATAAATTTCTTGTCATATATAGTGCCATTGATATAATAGCTTAACCAATATTCATTGGTTAAGCCAAATACTTCTGTATCGATCGCTTCTACACCTTTAAAGGAATTTGCGGGAATATCACCCAGAAAATGACGCAGTACAGAGGTTTTTACTATTCTGCCATCTTTTTCACCGTATCCTTTAGAACTGATCAGTACATTGTCGATTTGTATATTTTTCAGATTCAGCAGGTAAACGGTCCAGTTCTTTACCTCTGGTGTTTCACTCATAAGTACCACTGCCATGGCCATGTCTTCTACAATATTTTCAGGCAGATCCTTCTTCATAGTTTATTTCTTTTTGGCTACGGCCTTCTTTTTCGCAGGTGCTTTTTTGGCAGGTGCTTTAGTGGCCGCAACTTTCGTACCATTGGCGGCCTTTTTCTTAGTTTTTGGCTCGAAGGCATTTGGTACCTGTTCTACAATTAATTTTTTAACTTCATCAAGAGAAAGTACCGCAAGTTCTTCAGGTGTATACTTCTCATTGGTAGCAGGGTTTCTGCCCAGTTTCAGCATATCTTTGCCAAAACGGATGAATGCTCCCCATCTGCCGTTTTCGATAGCGACCTTATCATCTGGCCATTGCTGGATAAAACGGTTGGATTCTTTTTCTACTTTTTTAGCGATCAGCTCCCTGATGTCATTGTCAGAAAGGGTATCAAAATTGTATGCTTTTGGCACGTTGATAAACAGGTCGTTCCACTTGATAAAAGGTCCGAAGCGGCCTGTGCCTTTAGTTACAGGTAATCCATCATAGTGCGCCACAGGAGCATCAGCAGTGATCTTTTCACTGATGATCGCCTCCGCACGGGGCTGGTCTACCGTAAGAGGGTCTTCGTTTTTAGGAATAGAAATATAGGTTTCTCCCCATTTCACATAAGGTCCGAAGCGGCCTACGCCAACAGAAACTTCTTTGTCTCTGTAGTTGTCCAGATGGAAAGGCAGCCTGAATTGCTCCAGTGCATCTTCCAGTGTGACGGTGCCTACT
The DNA here is from genome assembly GCF_900107535.1 of Pedobacter hartonius. GTDB lineage: Bacteria > Bacteroidota > Bacteroidia > Sphingobacteriales > Sphingobacteriaceae > Pedobacter > Pedobacter hartonius. The sequence continues at coordinate 80,947 of NZ_FNRA01000016.1, forward strand.
GACTGAGATTTCATCAGGCTCGCGTATTTTGGTTTTTCTTCGTCATCCACCTGACCAATCTGTACCAGCGGGCCGAACTTGCCAACCTTAGCATAAACATTTCTTCCGCTGACAGGGTCTACACCTAAAAGGCGTTCCCCGTTTGCCCTGTCTGCCGTTTCAGTAGTGACTTCTACTTCTTTATGGAATGGAGTATAAAACGCATGCAGCATTTTAGTCCAGTTCTGCAGGCCCTGGGCGATCTCATCAAATTCTTTCTCTACGTTAGCCGTAAAGTTAAAATCTACGATTCCTTTAAAATGTTCAACCAGGAAGTCATTTACTACCTCACCAATATCAGTAGGGAATAGTTTTGCCTTTTCGGCTCCGGTGATCTCGGTTTTTATGGCTTTGGTAACTTTGCCTTCCTCCAGTATGATCGACCCGAAAGAGCGGTTACGGCCGTCACGGTCTTCCTTTACCACATAACCACGGTTCTGTATCGTGGAAATGGTTGGTGCGTAGGTAGAGGGACGTCCAATTCCCAGTTCTTCCAGCTTTTTCACCAGGCTTGCTTCTGTGTATCTTGCAGGCGGGCGGGAGAAACGCTCGGTAGCGTTCATCACCCGAAGTAAAAGCTCCTGGCCGTTGCTTAACGGAGGAAGAATATTTTCGTTATCGCTTTCTTCAGATTCTTCATCATCGCTTGATTCCAGGTATACTTTCAGGAACCCGTCGAATTTCATTACCTCTCCTTCAGCCACCAGATGTTCTGCACGGGTACTTACTGCAATATGGGCAGTTGTCTTTTCAAACAGTGCTTCGCTCATTTGCGATGCAATGGCACGTTTCCAGATCAGCTCATACAGGCGTTGCTCCGAACTATCTCCTGTGACAGTATGCTGATCAAAGTAAGTAGGGCGGATGGCCTCATGGGCCTCCTGCGCCCCCGCGGATTTAGTTTTATAGGTTCTTGGCTGATGGTATTTTTGTCCGTAGGCAGAATTGATCTCATTTGCAGCTGCTGTAAGTGCGGTTTCAGATAAATTTACTGAGTCTGTCCTCATGTAAGTGATCTTTCCACTTTCATATAAACGCTGTGCTACCTGCATTGTCCTTGAAACCGGAAATCCCAGTTTTCGGGAAGCTTCCTGCTGTAGGGTAGAGGTTGTGAATGGGGCTGCAGGATTACGTTTGGCAGGTTTAGTTTCCAGGCTGCTGATCTTAAAACTGGCATTGATACAGTCATTAAGGAATTTCTCAGCATCTGCTTCCTGCTCAAAACGCTGTGGCAGTTCTGCTTTAACCAGCTCCCTGCCTTTACCGGTGGCAAATTTGGCAGTGATCTTAAAAGCGGCAGCAGCATTGAATTTATTTACTTCACGTTCCCTGTCAACGATTAACCTTACGGCTACCGACTGTACGCGGCCTGCTGAAAGGGAAGGTTTAACTTTCTTCCATAAGACAGGTGAAAGTTCAAAGCCCACCAGGCGGTCCAGTACACGTCTTGCTTGTTGTGCATTTACCAGGTTATAATCAATTGTTCTCGGAGATGCTATAGCCTTTAATATGGCAGGCTTGGTAATCTCATGAAAAACAATACGTTTGGTTTTATTCTCTTTTAATCCCAGTGTTTCGTAAAGGTGCCATGAAATAGCTTCTCCTTCACGATCCTCATCGGACGCTAACCATACCATTTCGGCTTCCTTAGCTAATTTTTTAAGTTCTGCTACGACTTGCTTTTTATCAGCAGGCACCTCATAGGTTTGGGCAAAGTCATTTGCTGTATCGATTCCCATATCGCCTTTAACCAGGTCACGGATATGCCCGTAACTAGATTTGACAAGGAAATCTTTACCCAAATACCCTTCTATTGTTTTTGCTTTCGCCGGTGATTCAACTATTAATAAATTTTTGGCCATTCAGAACGTTTTTCTGCAAATAAAACTATAAATAAGGCTATAATCCAAATTCTATCGAGAATAAATATGAAAAAGGGTCATTTGGCCGATAAAAAATATTGACTATTTCTCAAAACCAAACGCACTATTGTACCGGAAATTGATGTTGCCGGAATAAGTTTACCGTATTATTATATATGTATAAAATATTTGTACATATATTCGTTTATCATAAAAAAATCAAAACTATGAACCTACTAGTTATTCTCTTTAGTTTATTATTTACCCCACCATCTCCACCTGCAAGCATCTATGATTTTACCATGAAAACAATTGATGGTAAAGAGGTTAAGCTGTCGAAATTCAAAGGTAAAAAAATGCTCATCGTGAACACGGCATCGAAATGTGGCTATACTCCACAGTACGAAGACCTGGAAAAATTGCACAAACAATATGGTAACGACGTTGTTCTTATCGGCTTCCCGGCAGGTAATTTCGGTGGCCAGGAACTGGCAACGAATACCGAGATCCAGGATTTCTGCAAAAAGAATTTTGGCGTTACTTTTTTATTGAGCGAAAAGGTAAGTGTGAAAGGAAATGACATTAATCCGATTTTTAAATACCTGACCACTGCAGGCAATCCTGACTTTACAGGTGATATCAATTGGAATTTTGAGAAATTTCTGATCAATGAAAAAGGACAGCTTGTTCACCGTTTTCGTTCTAAAGTGGTACCATTAAGCCCGGAGATCACCAAGAACCTGTAATCAGGTATGTAGAACGAACGACTGAAACGCGAAGTTCAGTTAAAAGGAGAAATTTCATTCAGGAGATTTCTCCTTTTTTTGGATGCTTTGCCGGAAATTGAATTAAATTTGCAACTCAATTTCATGTATGCAAAGTTTTGTAAAGGTTTGGGCACTCACACTGGTCTTAGGATCTGGCCTCTTATTTTCCTGTAGTAAAAGTTACAGGGTAGTAAAGTCGAACCGAACCGAATATGGAATAGCCAGTACTATAGCGGCAGATAGTGCGGTCATCAAAACATATCTTCCCTATAAACTAAGGCTTGACTCCCAAATGAATGCTGTAATTGGACATACAGACCTTGCGCTCAGCAAAACATCTGTAGGTGGTGAATCCCTTCTGGGCAACTTTTTCGCCGATGCTTCTCTCGCTGAAGCAAAAAAAATTGATCCTTCTATAGATTTTGCAATCCCGAGTACAAATGGTGGCATACGTAACGACCTTCCAAATGGTGCCGTCACACTGTCCAACGTTTTTGAACTGATGCCTTTTGAGAATGAACTGCTGGTTTTTGAACTGAAAGGAAGTGATGTGCAGTCGCTGCTGGAATTTATTGCACGTACAGGCGGGCAACCTGTTTCGGGCCTCAGTCTTATAATTAAAGACAGCAAGCCTGTAGAAGTAAAGATCAACGACCAGCCTTTTGATATTACAAGAAACTATCATGTACTTACATCAGATTATATTGCTGGTGGTGGCGATAACCTGAATAGTTTTAAGCAACCCGTATCCCGGAAAGTTTTAGGATTGAAGGTGCGGGATGCATTGATTTTATATATAAAGGAAAAACAGGCCGCTGGTGAAAAGGTCAGCTCAAAATTAGATAGAAGGATCAGTCATGATTAATCGCAGAAAATTCGTAAAAAATGGTGGTATCGTTGCAGCAGCAGCGGCATTGAGTATTAATTCCCTTGATGCGCTGGCCAGTGGTGAGGTCAAAAGGCTTACCATCCTGCACACCAATGATGTTCACAGCCGTGTAGAGCCTTTCCCCATGGATGGATCCAGGAATCAGGGGCTTGGGGGCGTAGCACGACGATCAGCATTGATCAAAAAGATAAGGGCAGAAGAAAAAAATGTATTGCTGCTTGATGCAGGTGATATTTTCCAGGGAACGCCATATTTCAATCTATATGGTGGCGAGCTGGAGATCAAGCTCATGAGCGATATGGGTTATGATGCAGCAACAATGGGTAATCATGATTTTGACAATGGGGTAGAGGGGTTCTACAAGCAGCTGCCGTATGCAAATTTCCCCATCCTGGTGAGTAATTACGATTTTTCAGATACCGTCCTTCATCAGTCTACACGTCCATATAAAGTATTTAATAAAGCCGGGTTGAAAATCGGTGTATTCGGGTTAGGTATAGAACTGAAAGGATTGGTGGGAGAGAAAAACTATGGGGGCACGATCTACCAGGACCCGGTTGCAAAAGCGAATGAAGTTGCCGGCCTGCTGAAAAATGAACTTAAATGTGACCTGGTCATTTGCCTTTCACATTTGGGGTACAGATATTTTGATAACACGGTGTCTGACCAGGTGCTGGCTCAAAACAATGACCATATTGACTTGATCATTGGCGGGCATACCCATACCTTTATGGCAAAACCACAGGATGTAAAGAACAGGTCAGGAAATATTACAACAATTAACCAGGTTGGTTTTGCGGGAATAAATTTAGGTCGTATAGACTATCATTTTGAATCATACAGAGGGAAGAAATTACTCGCTTCTCCACCCTATATGATATCTGAACATCTGGATAGCTAACCTTTAAATCAGGAAGCCGCCTCCCAGGAGATCATTTCCTTCGTAGAATACTGCCGACTGCCCGGGAGCTATTGCAGAGACATTGTGGTCAAAAACCACACGCATTTTGTCTTTTTCCTGAACGATTGTGCTCAGCATTCCTGCATCTTTATATCTTATTTTAGTAACTACATTGTCCATTGGCTCTGTAATGCTGTCATATTTAATCAAATTAAGGTTACGCACCATAGCTTCTCCTCTTTCCAGCTCTTCTGCTCTGCCCAGCATCACTGTGTTGCTTTCAGGAAGGATCTGCGTAACGAACATCGGTTCGCCAAAAGCGATTCCTAAACCTTTACGTTGCCCTATCGTATAAAAAGGATAACCTTTATGCTGCCCGACGATCATTCCGTCACTATTGATGAAGTTACCGCCCGCAACCCGCTCTTCCAGATCTTCAACCTTATGTTTAAGAAATGAACGGTAGTCGTTTTCAGGAACAAAACAGATCTCATAACTTTCACTCTTTTTTGCAAGTTCTTCCTGGCCCATTTCCATTGCCATCTGTCTGATCTCCGATTTGGCAAAAGAACCCAGAGGGAATTTTGTACGTGCAAGGTTTTCCTGTGAGACACCCCACAGCACATAGGACTGATCCTTGTTTTCATCAAGTCCTTTGGAAATGACATGTCTTCCATTGGTATGCTGTCTGATGTTGGCATAATGTCCTGTTGCAATAAATTCGCAATCCAGTTTATTTGCACGTTTAAGCAATGCTTCCCATTTGATGTGGGTATTGCAAAGCACGCAAGGGTTTGGGGTGCGTCCGGCAAGGTATTCATCTACGAAATTGTCGATTACAAAATCGCCGAATTCATCTCTGATGTCTAATATATAATGCGGGAAGCCGTAATTGACTGCCAGGGTACGTGCATCATTGATACTGTCCAGGCTGCAGCACCCGGTTTCCTTACTGCTGCTTCCTGATGTAGCATAGTCCCAGGTCTTCATCGTTAACCCGATTACCTCATACCCCTGTTCATGTAACATCACTGCTGCAACTGAACTATCAACACCGCCACTCATGGCTACCAGAATTCTGCCCCTTTTACTCATTATAAAAAAATATGGTGCAAAAATAACTGATTTTGTTGAAACATTCAGTTTTTCAGCCGTCAGATAGTTGTAAAAAGGATGAATTGTGTAACGACTAAATGATATAGCCCGATGAGATATGCTATTTTAAACTTAATGTAATATATTAGGGGCTTAAAAAAATAAACAAAACGTATTGATAAATGAAGAGAAAATTAATTTGCAGTTTGTTGTTTATTCCATTTATTGTGAATGCACAGCAGGATCTGGCGAAATATGTAAAGCCTATCATCGGAACTCAGAAAATGGGGCATACCTATCCCGGCGCAACAGTACCGTTCGGATCCGTACAGCTAAGTCCTGAAACCGACACGATTTCCTATGAGCTAAATGGCAAATATAACGGGGATGTCTATAAATATTGTGCCGGTTATAAATATGAAGATCCTACTATAGTTGGTTTCAGCCACACGCATTTCAGCGGAACGGGCCATTCTGACCTGGGTGATTTCCTGGTGATGCCGAGCCAGGGCAAACTGCAGCTGAACCCCGGCACCGCAGCAGACCCTAAGAGCGGCTACAGATCTGCATTTTCTCATCAGAATGAAGTTGCTGAGGCTGGTTACTATAAAGTGAAACTGGATGATGATGGCATTGTTGCAGAACTAACAGCCTCAAAAAGGGTGGGGATGCACCAGTACACTTTTAAAAAATCTGATCAGTCGCACATTATCCTTGACCTCATATCGGGGATCTACAATTATCCCGATAAAAATGTATGGACCTATGTACGTGTGGTAAATGACAGCCTGATTACCGGTTACCGTCAAACCAATGGCTGGGCGAGAACGAGAACGGTATATTTTGCTATGTCTTTTTCCAAAGCTTTCAAATCTTACGGTCAGAAGAATTACGACCGCAAACAGACATACCGTGGTTTCTGGAGCAAATTTGACCAGACAAAGAACTTCCCGGAACTTGCAGGCCGGCAGATGAGGATGTATTTCGATTTCAGCACTGCTGATCAGGAAAAGATAAAGATCAAGTTTGCGATATCGCCGGTAAGCCAGGAAAATGCACTGGCCAATATGAAGGCTGAGATACCGGGATGGGATTTTGAACAAGTAAAAAAACAGGCCAGGGCGGAATGGAACAAAGAGCTGAATAGGATCACTGTTAATACGGATGAAGAGGATAAGGTGAATTTCTATACGGCCATGTACCACGCTTTTATTAACCCTACCACGTATAACGACGTAAATGGTGAATATAAAGGACTGGACCAGGGTGTTCACACGGCTAAGGGATTCACGAATTATACTACCTTCTCGTTATGGGATACCTACCGTGCTTTACACCCCTTTTTCAATATCATACAGCCTTCGCGAAACAATGATATGGTAAAGTCGATGATGGCGCATTATGACCAGAGCGCGCTGAAAATGCTGCCGGTGTGGTCTAACTCTGCCAATGACAACTGGTGTATGAGCGGTTATCACAGTGTTTCAGTCATCGCTGATGCGGTGATCAAAGGGGTTTATGATGGTGATGCTGAAGCCGCATTACAGGCCTGTATCATTTCGTCAAACCATAGAGACTATGACGGCATAGGTGATTATATTGATAAAGGGTATATCCCTGCTGAAAAAAGCGGGACTTCAATATCCAATACTTTGGAATATGCATATGACGACTGGTGTATTGCACAGTTGGCAAAGAAGCTGAACAAGCAGGATATTTATCAGGAATACACGAAACGTTCGGGAAACTGGGTAAATAACTTTGACCCTTCTACCGGCTTTATGCGCGCTAAAATGGCTGACGGTACTTTTCAAAAGAAATTCGATATCATGAGTACACACGGACAGGGTTTTATTGAGGGCAATTCATGGAACTACAGCTTCTTTGTACCGCAGGATCCGGCGTCACTGATTGAACATATGGGAGGCAAAAAGAAATTTGCAAGCCGTTTGGACACCCTGTTCACGATGCACCTGCCGGATGAATTTTTTGCAGAGACTGAAGATATTACCAGGGAGGGTATTATTGGCGGTTATGTGCATGGAAACGAGCCTGCACACCATGTGGCCTATCTGTACAACTGGGCCGGTCAGCCCTCTAAAACACAATCACGTGTAAGGATGATCCTGAAAATGCAATACAAGGATGCACCTGACGGCCTTGGAGGGAATGATGATTGCGGACAGATGAGTGCCTGGTACATTTTCTCATCCCTGGGTTTTTATCCTGTGGCACCGGGGTCTGATGAATACTCTCTGGGAAGTCCTGCAGTTAAATCTGCTGTGGTTAAGCTGGAGAACGGCAAAACCTTTACCGTAGAAGCCATCAACCAGAGTGATAAGAATGTGTATGTACAAAAGGTGTTGCTGAACGGCACGCCTGTAATTACACAGACCATTAAACATGCGGATATTATCAATGGAGGGAAACTTACATTTTACATGAGCAGTAAGCCCGCCAGATAGGATTTGCTAAAAGAACAGCAGGGCAGGAGACATCGTCATCCTGCCCTTTTTGTTTATCTGCGTCCAGATAGTATATCATTGTTCTGTTCATTCGTATATTTAAATACTGTGCTGAAAATAATTCTACTGAAAAACAGCCTGTTGAATGATTAAATGCGTTTTATTCAGACAATGATTTGCATATAAAATATTAATTTCTACCTTTGCAGTCCTTCAAAAAGGGTATTGATTCCGTAGCTCAGCTGGTAGAGCATTACACTTTTAATGTAGTGGTCCTGGGTTCGAATCCCAGCGGGATCACAAGAAACAATATCAAAGAGA
>NZ_FNRA01000022.1 GCF_900107535.1 Pedobacter hartonius
GGTACAATCTTGCTTTGCATACATATAAACGTGCTGCATGTTTGTGTTCGGTACTCATCAATTCATCTTTGGTATTACTCTGCTAAAGTATGAGTAATGTTTTTAACGTTTTCATATTTTTAAGTTTTTAGGTTCTTTATAAACCGTTGTTTTTAAATAGTTTACAATTAAGACGCAAACTCCTATGGAACGTTGCAAAATATCTGCTGTATTATACCACAAGGCCATAAAATCCGACCAACTCCCCTTCATTTTCGACAAACAGGAACTAAAAAATCATCTTTATTTCCTTTCTATTTGACAGCAATTCAAATTTGACGTATGTTTAGAGATTTAATAAGCTTAAACTCCTTCCTTTTTTAATTAATTAGCTCATGTTACGCGTAGATAGCTCTAAACCCTGCAAAATCGTTTATTCACTGTGCAAACATGAATACCTGGGTTATTTGATTGAACCACATATTGTTCAACTCAATCCACAGGGCGATTTTTCCCTGACTTATCAGCGGCTATTTAGTCATACTGCGAAGGAATTCACCAAACATCTCTCCGAGTCAGACCTGAAAATCATCAAAATCCTCGACGAAACAGAACAGGACCACGTGATCAAAAAGTTTCATAAGAAAGCGATCAGGCCTTTTGAGTTTTTCAGTAAGTTTTATGACGACCGCTTCTATGAGTCCGTACGCCCTAAGATTGAGAAAAAACTGGCAGAGGTTCTCGAAATTCTGAAGGACAAGGACGATCTCTACCTGATGGATAAAGACGGTTGGCCCGCAGAACGTAAAATTGAGCTGGCCTCAGAACCCGCTACCATCCTGTTCCATTTCAGGAGAAACGAAGAAGAAACCCGCTATTTTCCCACAATCAAATACGAGGGACTGCGCATTGATTTTATGTTTAAAGAGGCACAGATCGTCAGCAACCAGCCGGCATGGTTGTTACTGAATGACATTCTCTACTTTTTTGAACAGGATATAGAAGGCAAAAAGCTGGTTCCTTTTTTGAATAAACGTTATATATCTATTCCTACAGCAAAAGAGGAAACCTATTTCGACAAATTTGTTGCCCCCTTAATCGAGAAATATCATGTATACGCCGAAGGGTTTGAGATCAAAACCGAGCAGCATACCCCATCTGTCATCATCAAAGTGATCTATGTGGAAGGTGGGATCTCACAATTACAGCTATACTTTAATTACGGAGGCCATATCTTCGCACTGGGCAATGAGAAAAAAATTACCGTTCATGTAACTAAGGAAAACAACAACTACCTCTTTACCAGGGTCAAACGGGATACCACCTGGGAAAAACAGAAATACAATGAGCTGATCAAAATGGGACTGAAAAAAGTAAGTCCTCTTTTTTATAATCTTGAACTCAATACCGTAAACGAGGGAGACCATCAATCTTATGGTTTGCTTAACTGGGTGAATGAACATATTGAGCAGCTTAAAGAAAAAGGTTACCAGATCGAGCAGTCTACCGGAAACAAGAAATTCCTGTTTGCATCCAGCAAGATAGACTTTGAGATCAAAGAAGATAACGACTGGTTTGACATCAATGCCATCGTTTATTTCGGGATCCATCCCGTCCCTTTCATTTCTCTAAAGCAGCATATCCTTCATAAAAAAAGAGAGTTCTCTTTACCGGATGGCACTATCGCCATTATTCCTGAAAAATGGTTCTCCCAGTACGGAAGCCTCTTCAGCCTTTCAGATGGCGGAAAGGCACTGAAACTAAAAAAACACCACATCGGGCTCATCAACGATCTGGCTGGCGACGGTATTGCCAACGTTACCCTACAGCGTAAACTACAGAAGCTGAATGATTTCGAGAACATCGCTGATACCCAGATGCCAGTTCATTTTAAAGGCGAGCTCAGAAGTTATCAGAAAGCAGGCTATAACTGGTTCAGTTTCTTACGTGAGTACAATTTTGGAGGCTGCCTGGCCGATGACATGGGCTTGGGTAAGACCATCCAGACACTCGCCATGCTTCAGAAGCTCAAGGAAGAAGATGAATCCAATGATACCCACAGCACCTCGCTGATCATCATGCCTACTTCACTGATCTATAACTGGCTGAACGAAGCAAAAAAATTCACGCCGAAACTGAAGATCCTGGCACATACCGGCAGCAACAGGAATAAAGATGTAAGCCAGTTCATTAAATATGATATTGTCATCACCACCTATGGCATTACCAGGGTGGATGTGAATGAAATCCAGGATTTTTATTTCAATTACATTATCCTGGATGAGAGCCAGAATATCAAAAACCCGTCTTCGAAATCCTTTAAAGCCGTCCGTTTACTCAAATCGAGGCATAAGCTGGTGCTCAGCGGTACACCTGTAGAGAACTCTGTGGCCGACCTATGGACACAACTTACCTTCCTGAACCCCGGCTTACTGGGCACACAGGCTTTCTTCAATGAAGAATATGTACAGGCTATTGAAAAAAGAAAGGATGAGGACAAAGCCAGAAAATTACAGGCAATCATTAAGCCTTTTGTACTGAGAAGGACCAAAGAGCAGGTAGCTGAAGAGCTTCCGGCGAAAACCGAACAGATCTTCTATTGCGATATGAGCGAAGACCAGGCGGCCTGTTATGAGAAAACCAAATCTGCCTACCGGAACGACCTGCTGAGCAGTATGGATGACGGTACCTACGCAAAAAAACAGGTGCAGCTGCTACAGGGCTTAACTGCTTTGCGCCAGCTCGCAAACCACCCGAAAATGATCGACGAGAATTACACCTCTGACTCCGGTAAATTTGAGAACGTGATCCATACCCTGGACAACGTACTGAAAGGCGGACATAAAGTACTGATATTTTCACAATTCGTTAAACACCTGCAGATCTTTAAAAGCCACCTCGAAAGCGAGGAGATCCCTTTCTCCTACCTGGACGGGTCTACCAAGAACCGCGGGGAGATCGTAGCCGAGTTCCAGGAAAATACAGAGCTGAAGGTTTTCCTGATCTCCATTAAAGCCGGTGGCGTGGGTTTAAACCTGACGCAGGCAGATTATGTGTTCATCCTCGATCCATGGTGGAACCCTGCGGTAGAACAGCAGGCTATCGACCGGTCGCACCGTATCGGGCAGGAGAAGAAGGTATTTATCTATAAGTTCATCGCCAAAGACACCGTAGAGGAAAAGATCCTGGCACTGCAAAACCGCAAAAAACGACTGGCAAGTTCACTGATCACTACCGAAGAGAGCTTCTTCAAATCCCTGAGCAAAGAGGATATCAGAGAGATCCTGAACTAGAAAAAAGGACTGTTCCTGCCGGAACTGCCTTGTTACTCAACCCGCCAGAATGGAAAGGTAGTCTTCCTGCGGGATCATCTCCGCACCCAGGCTCATCAGGTGATCATTGGGCAGCTGACAGTCGATCAGCCTGTACGCAGGATTACGGCAAAGCCATATCAATGCAGTTTTAGAAGCATTGCTCATCAGGCTGAACATGCTCTCCCCGCAAAACACGCCATTGATTTCCAGGCCATATAATCCCCCGGCCAGGGTTCCCTTATGCCATACCTCTACACTGTGCGCCCAGCCTTTTTCATGAAGGTTGATATAGGCGTCCTGCATGGCCGTAGTGATCCATGTACCGTCCTGCCCTTTCCTCGGTGCCTGTGCACAATTCGCAATCACATCGGTAAAGGCCTGGTCCATCGTTACGGTGAAAATTCCGTCAGCAAGGATCTTTCGCATACTTTTGCTAACTTGAACATGTTCAGGGAAGATCACACAGCGTTCATGGGGTGCATACCAGCAGATCGGATCACCCTCGCTGAACCATGGAAATATCCCATTCTGATAAGACAACACCAGTCTTTCCGCGCTAAGGTCACCTCCAATTGCAAGCAGGCCATCAGGCTCAGCCAGGGAAGGATCGGGAAAAATCAGTTCATCAGTCAGCCGGAATATCATAAACAAAAGTAATTGATTTAAACCTATACTACTAACAAGAGTCATAGTAACAGTGCAAATGACAATTATTATGGACAGGAAAGACAATTTTATCAATATAAAACATCTTTACAACAGGGCAGGCTTTGGAATTTCCTATCCTGAACTGCAGCAGTTCAGCAAGAAAAGGCTCAGTAAAGTAACCGATGCCCTGCTCAATCCTGAAAAACCTATAACAGACCTCAATACTGTAAATAAGGATGAGTTTATTGCACAACAGGCTTTACTGGCCAGCCTGGGCGCAAAGAAAGAACAAACACCGCAAGAAAAACAACAGCGGGAAGACATTACCAAAGCGCGCAATGAAAAGAGCCGCGACCTCAATATCGACTGGTTACAACAGATGATAGCCACAGAGAATCCGCTGCGGGAGAAGATGACGCTCTTCTGGCATGGGCATTTCGCCTGCCGAGCCAACCACCCCTACTACGCACAGGAACTGAATAACATTCAAAGAAAAAATGCACTAGGCGGCTTTAAAACTCTGCTGCTTGAGGTTTCCAAATCGCCCGCCATGCTTGATTATCTGAATAACCAGCAAAACAGGAAGGGCCGCCCCAATGAAAACTTTGCCCGGGAACTGATGGAGCTCTTTACCCTTGGCCGTGGCAATTATACGGAAACAGACATTAAAGAAGCTGCACGGTCATTTACAGGCTGGGCCTATAATAAAAACGGTGAGTTTGAGTTCAATCAGAAGGTTCATGATGAAAAAGAAAAAACCTTTTTCGGACAAACCGGCCTGTTTGACGGAGAGGCCATCATAGACCTGATCCTGGCAAAACCGGAAACGGCCACCTTCATCTGCCGCAAGCTGTATATCTTCTTTGTGAATGATACGCCGGATGAAAGTCATGTGAAAGGGCTTGCAGCGTATTTTTACGAGCAGAAGTATGATATTTCTGCCGTAATGAATAAATTATTCACTGCAGACTGGTTTTATGCAAAGGAAAATACAGCCAACAAGATCAAGTCGCCCGTAGAACTCCTGGTCAATATGAGCAGGAAATTTTACGTCATCTATAACAAACCGCAGATCCTGATCCAGCTGCAAACCAGTTTAGGACAATACCTGTTCAATCCGCCAAATGTTGCCGGCTGGCCCGGAGGCAGGAACTGGATAGACAGCTCCTCTTTAATGCTGCGCATGAAAATTCCCTCGCTGGTCTTAAATGACGGTATACTGGATTTTAATGGCAAGGCCGACCCTGAGGATGAAGCCGTGATCGCGCTCAACAGGAAACCCAGGCCAAGACCCGTCAAATCTTACATCAATGCAAAAGCAAACTGGGACAGGTTTTTAGCAGATCTGCCAAAAGACATGAAACAGGCCGAACTGGCTTCTTTCCTTTTGCAGCCTGCTTTGGACACCAGGATCAGCGATCTGGTGAACCATAACGTGAATTTAAAAAACACGGCAATTGCAGTAACGAGCATGCCGGAATATCAATTGTGTTAAACTGACGCCCTCCTAATGCTTAAACACAAAGAGACTGTTACCACGGGTATACAACTCACAATAAAAATAATTTTCTACCGATGAAAAGAAGAGATTTTTTAAGAAATGCAGCCTTTGCGGCAGCAGGCACAGTGTTCGTCCCTGCTTTCATGAAACCATTCGAAGCACTGGCGCTTGATGAACTGAGCCTGTACAAAAACCTGGTAGTCGTACAGCTTTCAGGTGGCAATGACGGCCTCAATACAGTTGTGCCTTTTGGAAACGACATCTATTACCAAATGCGAAAAAACATTGCGATCAAAGCAGACGATGTAATCAAACTGGACGACATGCAGGGGCTAAACCCTAATCTCAATTGCCTGAGGGAATTGTACGACCAGGGATGGATGTCAATCATTAACGATGTGGGATATCCCAACCCTGACCGCTCCCATTTCCGTTCGATGGACATCTGGCAGACCGCAAGTGATGCTAACCAATACCTCTCTACGGGCTGGATAGGCCGCTATCTCGACTCAAACTGTGCCGCCTGCAATTCGCCCTATACCGCCATTGAAGTAGATGACAGCCTCTCGCTGGCCATGAAAGGCAGCAGTAAAAAAGGGATCGCATTGAAAGATCCTGCAGCCCTCTTCAGGAATACCAATGAATCTTTTTTCAGGGAAATGATCAATGGCAACAAAGAACACCTCGATGAAGATAACCTCGGTTACCTCTACAAAACAATGATCGAAACCTCCTCTTCTGCAAATTACATTCAGAATACCTCAAAAATATACCAGCCCAATTACACCTATCCTACAACAGCATTTTCCAATCAGCTGAAAACAGTGTCTAAGTTTATCTGCTCCGGACTCAAAACAAGGGTTTATTATGTATCACTGAGTGGATTTGATACTCATGTAAATCAAAATGCCCAGCAGGGAAGGCTGTTACAGCAGTACGCCGAAGGGATGAATGCCTTTGTAAAAGACCTCCACCAGAACAATAAGCTCGAAGATACACTCGTGATCACCTTTTCCGAATTTGGCAGACGCGTAGCGCAAAATGCCAGTAACGGCACAGACCATGGTACCGCCAACAACATGTTCCTGTTTGGTGGAAAACTCAAGAAACAGGGTATCTATAATGCCGCCCCGAACCTGGGCGATCTGGAAAACGGGGACCTGAAATACCAGGTGGACTTCCGTGAAGTATATGGCACGATACTGGACAAATGGCTGGACGTGAATAACGGGCAGGTGCTCAATAAGCGCTTCAATACCTTAGACTTTATTTAGGCTGATTGATCAATCCAATCCGTACAGAATGGTCAATGGCCTCCTGGCTGTCAGAAAACAGACAGGTATGGATTTGCTGCTGCTCCGCCTGCGCCAGTACCTGCTGCGTATGCGCCGCCCGTTCAGGCCTGATGTTCCTGATATAAATCGCTTCTATGTTTTTTGGGTATTTAATGGCAATGGCCGAATAGATATCTGGGTCCTGCTGGGAGTTGTCGCCAAAAAAAACAAACTTCTGATTGGGAAAAACATCAAGGATACGCATCACCCGGATCAGCTTACCCTCATGACCAGTTTTACCGGTTTTGATCAGGTTCTTCCAGCGCTTGATCTGGTTCAGCAGGAATGCCCCCTCGGGCAGTTTATTATAGCTGAAGGTCTCCATTAAATAATCATACAGGTTCCACTCACTGCTGGACACGTAGAAAAAGGGATTAGGATGCTCGGCATCAGTATGAGAGAGAGATAAAAAGTTATAGTGCCTGGCCACATCCGGGAAAGTTTTCCGTGTACGCGGGTTCTTAATGAATAACTCTCTTAAGCGCCTCCCGATGGTTGCAGAATGGGAAACCATGACGGTATCATCAATATCAGAGATAAATGCATACTGCGTAATATGGGGTACATATACATCTCCCGTATTTACAGCCAGTACATTACCCACATCATCGGTCAGCTCCACCTTTACCTGATGCCAGCCTGCGCTGATGTTTTGTACCGCCTTCCATTCAAACTTAAAAAAACCATCATATTCCGTAATCTGGCTGATCACCTGGTCATTAAAGATCAGGTTCACTTTGGCCCATGGATAAGGTTTGAGCAGGAATAACCGGAACAGGTAGCGGATGTTTACAAACAGGTTATCACTAAAATTCTGTGTGCTCTTAGCCCGGTATTTAAAGGCATGCCCATAAACCACCAGGTTATTGGTATGCCCGTAACCCCGATATATTTGAACGCTGAAAGAATTATTCATTATAATTGAAACAGAGCATAGAAGAAGTTGTTTGGTATTAAACGACAGGAATGACAGCTGAAGAAAAAGAAATAAAATTACTCTTTATAGTGAATCCGGGATCGGGGAGTGATGATACGGATTTCAATGCAGTGATTACAGATTTCTTCAGTTCCGGCCCCCATACTTTCGGGATCTATGAATTACAGAAAGACTGTAACCTGGACCAGATCAAAGCCGCGATCAGCGAGGCGGATCCCGACCGCGTAGTTGCTGTTGGCGGGGACGGGACACTAAAGCTCGTTGCCGAGTGCCTCCAGGGAACAAAGATTCCCATAGGCATCATTCCCGCAGGCTCGGCGAACGGTATGGCTAAGGAATTGGGTATCCCGACGATAATTCAGGAAGCCCTGGAACTAACAATAACCGGCAAACCTAAGGAGATCCACGCCGTAGATGTAAATGGCGAGTTCTGTATCCATCTGTCAGACATCGGATTCAATGCTTATATCGTCAAAAAGTTCGATGACCTGGCGCAGCGCGGAATGCTGGGTTATGCAAAGGCAACCTGGAAAGCCCTTTGGAGCCATCATAAGATGGAAGTAGAAATGACTATGGGCGAAGAGACGATCTCTTCAGAAGCAGCAATGGTGGTGATTGCAAATGCGACGATGTACGGCACCGGCGTAAAGATCAACCCTGAAGGCAAGCTGGATGATGATCTGTTTGAGGTGATCCTGGTAAAAAAATATTCATTTCTTGAAATACTCAAGATCCGCTTTACCCGTCTTCCTTTCAATCCGGAGAAGATTGAACTTTTTCATACCAAAAAGCTAAGGATCAAAGCGCGTCACAAAGCACATTTTCAGATTGACGGAGAATATATGGGAAAAGTTAACCAGATTGACGCCCGCTTATTGCCGGCAGCCATTTCTGTTATCGTCAGACCGGATGTCATAAACAATAATGAAATAAACAGTGTATGGAAAGACAGCTCTTCGGCGATCGGGACATAGCGCAGACACGCAATTTATTTACAATACTTTTCTAAAAGATCGTCCGCCAGTGTGGAGCCCATATACTTTACAAAAAGAAAATCTTCACAGGCTCCCTGCCTGTCTTTTTGTTTCAGCTTTTTTTGCCCTTCCTGGATCTTTTTATTCAGATAATCGTCGTCATAACCCAGTTCCGTTTTTAAAGCAATCACTTTTTTCTCTTCCCCTTCGTTATATTTACCCTGGGCCTTGTTGCGATAGAAATTTGTAATGGCATCTGTTAAACCTTCATTTGCTTTGTAGACCGCAATGGCTTTATTCATATCCTGCTGGGTCACCCGGTTATAGTCTTCACTGGATAACCTGAAATTAACCGGTGCCACAAGGACATAAGTGGTATCATAATCTGCGGGTACTTTCCATTTACCGCTGCTCATACGGATGAGTCTCAGCGCTTCCTGGTCCAGGTCTATCCCCGGCCCGTTGCTTACTTTGGATGAATATACTGCTCCCTGTTTATTGAGTTTAAAGCTAATGCGAACAACCCCCTGTACACAATTCTGATAAGAATATGCCGGATAAATGATATTCTGACGGATAAAGCTGTCCATTCCCCCTGTAAGGACAGGCTGCTGCGCCTTTACACAGCAGCCCAGGAAAAGAAGGAATAGTGTAAGGATCTTGTTCATCTTTCCAATTTACGAAATTATCAGGTTAAACACACCATTCTGCCTTTGCTAATCGCATTTCCTCAACAGGTATGCTTTCAGCCTTCCATTACCGGCATTGCCGAAATTTATCCTTCAGTCTCTTCCTCGTCGCCCTGTTCTTTACGCTCCCTGGAGATCTTATCAAAGATCTTATCCATATGCTCTACATAGGTATTGGTATCATCCAGGAAGAAAGTAAGCGAAGGTACTACTCTTGCCTGATGACGGATACGCGTACCCAGTTTATACCTGATCTCGCTGGCATGAGAATTCACGGTAGCGATGGATAAACTTGTATTGTTTGTGCTTAAGAAACTTAAATATACTTTTGCTACAGCCAAATCCGGAGATACACGGACTTTTGTAATTGTAACCAGTGTATTCGGTAAGTACTCTGCTCCTTCTCTCTGAAATATTGTCGCTAATTCCTCTTGCAGTACACCAGCAAATTTCTGTTGACGTTTACTTTCCATGATTTTCGATGTTAGTATTTAGTATAATAATTTGTCATAAGGATAACGCTCTACGTGTAAAGCTACTATCTTATCATATAAAAGCTGTTTGAACTCTTCCAGGTTTTCCTTATGCAGCGCTGAAATAAATAATGCCGGCGCATTGTGCTGTGCCATCCAGCTTTTTTTAAATTCATCAAGTGTTAAGGTTGCCTTTTCCCCTTCATTCAGCTCTTCGGCCTCCGGACTTATATAAGCATCAATCTTATTAAAAACCATGATGGTATCTTTATCTCTTGCGCCTAAATCTTTAAGGGTTTCATTCACCACATTGATCTGATCCTCAAAACTGGTATGAGAAACATCAACCACATGTATCAGGATATCGGCCTCTCTTACTTCATCAAGCGTGGATTTAAAACATTCTACCAAGTGATGGGGCAGCTTGCGGATAAACCCTACAGTATCGGACAGCAAGAACGGAAGGTTTTCAATTACCACTTTTCTTACCGTCGTATCCAGCGTTGCAAACAATTTATTCTCCGCAAATACTTCAGACTTGGAGATCATATTCATGATCGTAGATTTTCCTACGTTGGTATAACCAACAAGCGCTACTCTGATCAGTGCGGCCCTGTTCTTCCGCTGTGTTTCATTTTGCTTGTCTATCAGCTTCAAGCGCCCTTTGAGCAGGGAGATCTTTTCAAGGATCATCCGCCTGTCACTCTCAATCTGCGTTTCACCCGGACCACGCATACCAATACCACCCTTCTGGCGCTCCAGGTGAGTCCACAAACGGGTAAGGCGTGGCAGCAGGTATTGCAGTTGTGCAAGTTCTACCTGCGTTTTAGCCTGTGCAGTCTGTGCCCTTCCCGCAAAAATATCCAGGATCAGGTTACTCCTGTCCAGGATTTTCACTTCCAGTTCACGCTCTATATTCCGCAGTTGTGAGGGTGACAGTTCGTCATCAAACACAACCATGTCTATTTCTTCCGATTTAACGTAGGCTTTTATTTCATCCAGTTTTCCTGTGCCCACAAAGGTACCACGATCGGGCTTCAGCATTTTTTGTGTAAATGTATGCTCCACAAGGCCTCCCGCAGTATCTACCAGAAAGGCCAGTTCATCAAGGTATTCTTTCGTCTCTTCCGGTTTTTCTCCCGGTCTTACCACGCCTACAAGGATAGCCCGTTCCTGTTTAACCGCGGTATCATAAGTTTTCTCTTTTCCCATGTAAAGTACAAAGATACAAAAGTTATACCGAGATCATCTCCTCAGTAAAACTCCGCATTGCGGCACCAGGATTGGAAGTCTTCATAAAGTTTTCACCAATCAGAAATCCATCAAATCCGGCGTGTTTCAATTGGTTAATGATCTTCGGATCGCTGATCGCACTTTCCGAAACTTTCAGAAATTCATCAGGAATCTCCTTTATCAGATCAAATGAGGTCTGAACGTTAACAGAAAAATCTGCAAGGTTCCGGTTATTGATCCCTATTGCATCCACATTCGCATTCATACTGCGCTGCAGCTCTTCCAGGTTATGGACTTCCAGCAGTACATTTAATCCCAAACTTTTTGCCAGTTTGCCTAAATTGCCGATCTGCTGGGGTGTCAGGATGGCAGCGATCAGTAAAATAATATCAGCCCCCAAACCTTTTGCTTCCAGGATCTGGTATTCATCGATCATGAAATCTTTCCGCAACAGCGGAACGGTATTGGCTGCCCTGGCCTGCAGCAGGTCATCCGGATGGCCCCCGAAAAAATCTATATCTGTCAGTACAGAAATTGCAGAAGCCCCTGCTGCTGCATAACCGTTTGTTACCTCCACTACGCCTGAGTGGTCGTTGATAATTCCTTTTGACGGAGAGCGCCGTTTAAATTCTGCAATAATTCCATTGCGGTCTTCGGCCAGCATAAATTCCCTGAGGGAATAAGGTGTCCGGTTAAAATAAGCCCCGTTTTCGAGTTGTTTTATAGATACGAGTTGTTTCGCCTGTTCAACCTCTTCTGTTTTCCGTAATACGATTTTATCTAAAATGTTCATCTCTAATAAATAAGGGTTTAAATTTCCAACCAATTTTTAATCATCTGTTTACCATACTCGGTCAGCACACTCTCAGGATGGAACTGTACACCGCGTACATCGTAGGTTTTGTGTTTCAGCGCCATGATCTCGGTACTGGCGTCTGTAGCAGTAACCTGAAGGCATGAAGGCAGGTCATCCTGGTTTACTACCCATGAGTGGTAACGGCCAACATTGATCGTAACAGGGCAGTCTTTAAACAGGATCTCCTCAGCATCTACTACGCTCACCGGTGTAGCTATGCCATGCATGGGTTTCCCAAGGTTCAGCAGGGAACCTCCAAATGCTTCTGCAATGGCCTGCTGTCCGAGGCAAATACCCAGGATACTTTTATGGGGAGCATAGGTACGGATCACTTCCAGCAATAAGCCGGCTTCTTCAGGAATACCTGGTCCCGGAGACAATAAGATCTTATCGAACTGTTTCACATCCTCAATAGCAAATTTATCATTTCTCCATACCTCTACTTCACCGCCAAGCTCATTGATCAGATGTACTAAATTGTAGGTGAATGAATCGTAATTGTCGATAACCAATATCTTTTTCATCTTTCTTATTTGATTGTTTAATTGTTAGATGGAGCCTTATCTCTTAAATAACATTAATTTCTTTTGCCATCTCTACAGCCTTACGTAAGGCAGCGATCTTATTGTTTACTTCGTTCATTTCATTTACCGCGATTGAGTCGGCCACAATTCCGGCCCCTGCCCTGTAATGAAGCTGGTTATTTTTACTCATAAAGGTCCTGATCATAATGGCGTGGTTAAACTCGTCCCCAAAACCCATGTAGCCAATAGCTCCGGCATAGAAATTTCTGCCCAGTCCTTCATACTCATCAATCAGCTGCATTGCTTTATATTTTGGCGCCCCGCTTAAAGTACCTGCAGGATAGGTATCTGCAACAATTTTAAATGCTGAAACACCTTTTTGGAGCTTGCCGCTCACCTTTGATACCAGATGGATTAAATGTGAATAATATTGTACTTCTTTGAACGATTTAACTTCAACATTGGTACAATGTCTGCTAAGGTCATTTCTCGCCAGGTCTACCAGCATCACATGTTCCGCACTCTCCTTCGGGTCCTGCTCCAGTTGTCTTGCGATCTCCGCATCTTCCTCGTCATTTCCTGTGCGTTTAAACGTACCTGCAATGGGAAAGATATTGGCTACTCCATTTTTTATCGTGATCTGTGCCTCCGGCGATGAGCCGAAAAGTTTGAAGCTGCCGTAATCGAAGTAAAACAGGTAAGGTGACGGATTGATAGAGCGCAGGCAACGGTAAACGTTAAACTCATCCCCTGAAAACCCCTGGTTATAGGCGCGTGATGGGACGATCTGAAATACATCTCCGCGGAGAATATGTTTCTTCATCTTTTCCACGATCTCCATGAACCCCTCGTTTGTAAGGTTGGAGTGTTCTTCGCCAACCGTATTAAAACTATATTCAGGAAAATTCTTGTTCTGGATCAGGTATTCAATTTTTTCCAGGCCACCGTTCTCCTCCCCGTTAAAATTGTTCCTGAAGAGGGTCACTTCATTTTTAAAGTGGTCTACCGCGATAATATAGCGGTAAACATGGTACTGCATGACGGGGATCTCCTCATTCGCAGGTGCTGTTGCTGCCAGTTTAATATCCTCAAAGTGCTGTACCGTGTTCCATGTAAAATAACCAAATAAGCCCGTCGAGATATACCGCTTTTCTTCAACCGGCTCAATATCAAACCTGGCTTTAAACGCATCAATCTCGTCGGTAAGGACAAACGTATCCTTCACCTCTTTTTCACCCCCGGGATAATAAGAAGATAATTTCCCGTCTTGCAGCATTATCCCCGCCACGGGGTCTGCACACACGTAACTCACGGAGTTCTCACGGCTGTGGTAATCCGAACTTTCCAGTAAAAGTGTATTCGGGAAAACATCTCTTAAACGCAGATAAATACTTACCGGAGTGATGGTATCTGCAAGTCTCTTCTTAAAAATGGTGCTAATCTTAACTCTTTCCATATGCTGTTAAACGAAAAAAACCCGACGTGTGTACGTCGGGTTAGTATGTGTGGTTTGGTTTAGGTTGATAAACTATAAGGTACACAGGGCTACGACGATACTCTTTTCAGAATAACCGCGCCATTGCCAGGTATGTATATTGTAAATCATGCGTAGCAAAAATAGAAATAAAACTAATAAACCAAAATTAAATCGTGATTTTATTTACATCGCAAATAAATGGCGGCTCGGATCGGCTTTGATCATACCGAAAATTGCCACAGTGATCAGTAACAGCGCCAGGCCGAAAAATACAAATATGGTGCGATGTTTCATCAAAGCGCTATCCACTTTCTTGGATCTTGCATTGCCTACCGTGATCAGGACAATCGCAACCAGCATCATGGTGATGTGCTCCATTTTCCAGTAACGCTGTATAGCAATTGACATATCGCCCTTGTACCAGTCGTGCATAAAATACAACAGCAGGCCTAAAACCAGTTGAATATGTGCACTGATCAGGGCAAATACGTTTAATTTACGGTTACCTTCTGTGTAAGGCTTTCTGCCGAGATAGCCCATCAACGCATTGATAAATGCTACCAGTAATAAAATAATTACCAGATAACGCCATCCGGAGTGTGCACTCTTCAAGATCTCATAAATACCCATAGTAGTTTTTTCTTCAAAAATAACAAATTACTTGCTGTTATGTGAACCGATACTTATTTAATGAAATTTATAATCATTATAAAGAATGCCTGTAATTACAGACCGCGATAAATTCAGGTAATAAGATTGATAGACAAAAATCTGAACGAATATTTTTTATAAATTTAAATCATTAACTAAATATTTACAATTCATGATGAAAACGCTATTTACACTTGCGTTAGTTTTTTCAGCTACATTTTTGTTTGGTCAGCAAACCTACCCCGTAAACGGATCATATGATACCAGACCGGGACTATTTGCTTTTACCAATGCTACAATTGTAGTGAATGCTAACCAAACGATCAGCAATGGTACATTGCTGGTAAAGGGTCAGACCATCCAGTCCTTAGGCGCCGGAATAACTATCCCCGCCGGATACGTGGTGACAGACCTCAAGGGTAAATTTATCTACCCTTCACTCATTGATCCATTTACTACTTACGGAGTTCCCGAACCTGCCGGTGCCACCGCTGGTGGCTTTGGCAGCAGGCAATCCATTTTTGTATCTACAAAAAAAGGATCCTATAACTGGAATGAGGCTATCCGCCCCGAAACCGAGGTGCGCACTGTCTTTACGATCGACGCCAAAAAAGCAGATGAACTGCGCAAGGCTGGATTCGGAAGCGTAAATACCCTGAACCACGATGGTATTGCGCGCGGTACTTCAGCTGCTGTAAGCCTCAGTGATGAGAGAGAGAGAACAAGATCATCCTTAAAGACCAGGCTGCCGCCAATTACTCCTTTAACAAGGGCAGTTCACAAAACGACTACCCTACCTCACTGATGGGCTCCATCGCCCTGCTCAGACAGACCTATTACGATGCACAATGGTACGGCAAGCAAAAGGAAGAGTACAACATCTCCCTCGAAGAATTTAACAAGCAACAGGGCCTGCCGCAGATATTTGAAGCGGAAGGCTGGCAGAACGTGCTCCGCGCGGATAAAATTGCCAAAGAATTCGGAAAGCAGTATATCATTAAATCAACAGGTGATGAATACCAGCGCATCGATGCTGTCAAAGCTACAGGCGCAAGCCTTATCATCCCTGTAAATTTTGTTAAGGCTTACGACGTTGAAGATCCTGCTGAAGCAAGGAACATTACAATGGCACAAATGAAAGGCTGGGAAATGGCACCTGCCAATCCTGCGGCCCTCGAAAAAGCGGGGATCAGGTTTTCCCTGACCTCATACGGAATGGAAAGTATGAAGGACTTCTGGATTAACATCCGCACTGCCATTGAAAACGGACTGACAGAGAAACAAGCCCTGCTTTCCATGACTGAAATTCCCGCTGCTATGATTGGCATCACTGCTCAGGCAGGGACACTTGAAAAAGGCAAACTGGCCAATTTCCTGATCACCTCAGACAATCTCTTCAAAACTAATAACGTGATCTTTGAGAACTGGATCCAGGGAAAACGTTTTGTGCTGAACAAAATGAATGTGAACGACCTTACCGGAATCTATAACCTGACGGTTGACAGCATTGGCGCTTTAAGTCTTAAGATCAACGGAACTACCGCAGTGATCCGGCGCCCGGGAGCAGATACCACCAGGATCACAGCAAGCCTCATACGTAATGGCGACTGGGTAGGGATAACCTTCAACCTGAAAAACACACCCTCAGGGGAGGTAAGACTGAGCGGATACCTCAGCTCAGAAAACCCCGTGATGCTCCGCGGCGAATCTGTCCTTGCATCAGGAACGGCCGGTAAATGGTCTGCACAGTTCAGCGCGGCAAATACAGAACCTCCAAAAAAAGACATCCTTAAACCGGTATCGCCCGTAGGGAAACTCATCTATCCTTTTGTTGCCTTCGGAAATGAAACCATTCCCAAACAGGAAACAGTGCTGCTGAAAAATGCAACAGTATGGACCAATGAAAAAGAAGGCATTTTACTCAATGCAGACGTACTGCTTGAAAATGGCAAGATCAAAGCCGTTGGAAAAAGGCTCTCTGCAGGCAATGCGTGGGTAATTGATGCCACCGGCAAACACATCACCCCCGGGATTATAGATGAACATTCACATATTGCCATCACCGGCGGAGTGAACGAAGGTTCGCAATCCTCTTCGGCCGAAGTACGTGTTGCCGATGTGGTCAACTCTGAAGATGTGAATATCTACCGCCAGCTTGCGGGTGGCGTAACCACCTCCCACCTGCTTCATGGCTCTGCAAATCCTATTGGCGGCCAGTCACAGCTGATCAAATTACGATGGGGCAAAACACCTGAAGAACTGAAGTTCGGTGGCAATGACGGTTTTATCAAGTTTGCCCTGGGCGAGAATGTAAAACAAAGTAATTTCGGTTCCGGCCTCCGCTTTCCGGTTACACGAATGGGAGTAGAACAAACCTATATCGATGAGTTCACCCGTGCAAAAGAATACAAAGCCGGTTTGGCCACCAAGGGAAACACAGTACGGAGAGACCTGGAACTGGATGCTATAGTAGAAATACTGGACAACAAGCGTTTCATTACCTGCCATTCTTACGTACAGTCTGAGATCAATATGCTCATCCATGCTGCAGACAGCATGGGCTTCAGGATCAACACCTTCACGCATATCCTGGAGGGTTATAAGGTGGCCGACAAAATGAAGGAACACGGAATTGCAGGCTCGACTTTCTCCGACTGGTGGGCATATAAGATCGAAGTTGCCGAAGCGATTCCCTACAACGGCAAGATCATGCACAACATAGGGATCACCACCGCTTTCAATTCTGATGATGCAGAAATGGCCCGCCACCTAAACCAGGAGGCAGGTAAGGCAGTACTCTATGGTAACCTACCAGAAGAAGAAGCATTGAAGTTTGTTACGCTTAACCCCGCCAAAATGATGCATATTGACCAGCGTGTGGGCAGTCTCAAAGCTGGTAAAGATGCCGACGTTGTACTCTGGTCGGCCAACCCCCTATCCATCTATGCCAGGGTGGAAAAAACCTTTGTAGATGGAATTCCTTACTGGGACATCGATAGGGACGCACAGATACGGGCACAGCAACAAGCAGAAAAAGCAAGGATTATACAGAAGATGGTAGAAAGTAAAAGTAAAGGAGCCAAAACACAGCGCCCTTCAGCTGATACGCCGCGTATCTACAATTGCGAGTCACTGGAAGACTATTCAGCAGAATTAAACCAAATGGAAGGAGCAAAAGCACATGAATAAGTATTTATTTACCCTGCTACTCAGTGTGGCGGGCACAACGACCTGTTTTGCACAGGCAAATATCATCCCTGCGGCAAGACAAACAAAAACAATAGCCATCACAGGAGCAACAGTACACGTAGGCAATGGCACAGTAATAGCGAATGGAACCGTCGTTTTCAGCGGGGGAAAGATCCTTTCCGTAACTGCAAACGGCCAGGCCCCGCAGGATGACGTCCTTGTGATCAAAGCGGACGGCAAGCATGTCTATCCTGGCTTCATTGCGCCGGTTACCTATCTGGGACTGGCAGAATTCGCATCAGTAAGAGCCACACTGGATTTCACTGAGATCGGGAACTTCAATCCACATATCCGTTCACTTGTTGCCTACAATACAGATTCAAAAGTTCCGCCCACATTGAGGAGTAATGGCGTTTTAATGGCCGAGATCACACCAGAGGGAGGAACAATATCGGGCAGTTCTTCTGTAGTACAGCTGGATGCCTGGAATTGGGAAGATGCGGCAATCAAAACGGACGATGCCATGCACATGACCTGGCCGGTGATACCACAATCGGGAGGGGGCGGCGGCAGGCGTCAGCAGATACTTCCGCCCGAGCTGCTGGCAGAACGCAGACTAAATGCGATTAATGAACTGGAACAGTTCTTCTCAGAAGCAAAGGGATACGCAGCCATCAGTAAGCCTACAGTAACCAACACACGTTTTGCGGCAATGAAACATCTGTTTGATGGAAAACAGCAATTGTTTATTTCGGCAGACACGCAGAAAGATATCGTGGCCTCGGTAAACTTTGCAAAGAAATTCAATATCAGGCCGGTTATTGTTGGAGGAAACGAAGCTTCCCTGGTTACGGATTTCCTGAAAGAAAATGGAATCTCTGTGGTGGTAAGAGAACCTCATACACTTCCAAATTCCACTGATGACGACGTAAATATGCCATACAAGAATGCGGCAGTCCTTGCAAATGCAGGAATCAATGTTGCAGTTAGTATTGAGGGTTACTGGCAGCAAAGGAATTTACCATTCATGGCAGGAACAATAGCCGCCTGGGGGTTGGATAAAGAGAAGGCCCTGTCAACCATCACCCTGAATACCGCAAAGGTTTTAGGTATAGATAAAACTACCGGAAGCCTGGAAGCAGGAAAAGATGCCACTTTATTTATCTCAACCGGAGATGCACTGGACATGCTGACCAACCATGTGGAGAAAGCATTTATACAGGGAAGGGACATTAACCTGGATAACCTGCACAAACAGCTGGATAAAAAATTCAGTGAAAAATATGGAATGAAAGCGGCAAATTAATACAATTAAGCCACGGCCACTATTCAATAATGGTACCCTGGCTTTTACTAAAAACTCTCTTTTACTAAAAAAGGCAACCCGCCTCCAGGTTGCCTAATTAACTAACTTATTAAATAAAAAAACTGGCTGTTGGGGAAGGAGTCGAACCTTCAAGGGGAAGTTAGCCTCAGTTCAAAAAATTAATTTGTGGTCAACCCATAAACTGTGTTTATCCCATGATCCCCACCACCGAGACAAGAAGGTGTGTCTGCCAATTTCACCACCCAACATTAAATAAAGAACGTCATTCTTTAGCTGTAGGAGAAGGAGTCGAACCTTCAAGGAGTGGTTAGCCTTTACAGGTTTCCCATTTTCTCCACCACCGAGACAAGGAGGTGCGTCTGCCAGTTTCGCCACCCTACAGAGTGTAAACAAACAATAAAAAATCCTTTTTTCTTATTTGCTTGATACAAATGTAACAAGACTTCCCATACATTGCAAATATATTAATGATATAATTTTATTATTATGATTATTGTAATTATATTAGAGCATCATTAGAATTAATTGAAATCATGCTGAAAAAAGAAAGCCAAAATTTAGAAATTGATAACCTCGATATTGACATTTTAAAGCAATTAATGCAGGATGCAACGAAACCTTATACAGAAATTGCTAAAGATTTGATCGTTTCAGGAGGTACAATACACGTCCGGATGAAGAAACTACAGGAAATGGGCATTATTAAAGGTTCGCACCTGATTATCGATCCGCAAAAGGCAGGCTATGATATTTGCGCATTTCTTGGCATCTACCTTGAAAAAGGAATCCAGTATAAAGATGCCGTAGCCCAACTCAGCAAGATTAAGGAGGTTGTAGAGCTTCATTATACTACCGGTGCTTACAGCATGTTTGCTAAGATTATATGCAGGGACACGAACCATTTGAGGCATGTATTGAATGAAGAGATCCAGGCGGTAGCCGGCATACAAAGAACAGAGACATTGATCTCCCTTGAAGAAAGTATCAGAAGACAGATTGAACTGGGTTAACTGGTTAGCGTTTATAATAAGAATCTAAACAGGAATACCGGTGATTTAAAAAGACTATAAATCTCAAGGAATAAAAAGGCTATAAACAAGAAAAGCCTTTCAGGAAACTGAAAGGCTTTCTTTAAGATTTGGCACCGACCTACTCTCCCACGTGTTACCGCAGTACCATCGGCTCTGGTGGGCTTAACTTCTCTGTTCGGAA